>CAWAGH010000007.1:0-441921 GCA_963781465.1 uncultured Actinomycetota bacterium | reverse complement strand
TGTTGACGGCCACGAGAAACTGCCCGGAGGCGGCCATATAGCTGCCCGGTAGCGGCCACGAAAAGTGCCCACTGGCGGTCATGGGATCTGCCCGACACGAGTTCGTCGGCCTCACCACGTCCGGTGGTTGAGGCCCCTCCTGGGGTGCGCTGGCGGTGCTGAAGCGCCGACCGCCCCCAGGAGGGACACCGTGAAGTCTGCCGAGGAGATCATGAACATGTTGGAAGCATTCGACCTGACGGGGTCGTTGCGCGATGCCGGGGAGCTGTCCGGGGTCTCGCACCACACCGTCGGTAGGTACGTCGCCGCCCGCGAAGCGGGCGCCCTGTCCGACCGTCCCGCCGCGAGACCGCAGCTGATCGACGAGTTCCTGCCGAAGATCGAGGAGTGGATCGACCGGTCCAAGGGCAAGCTGCGCGCGGACCGCGCCCACGAGAAGCTGCTCGGCGCTGGGCTACACCGGGTCCGAGCGCACCACCCGGCGCGCGGTCGCGGCGGTGAAGAGGGACTACCGCCTCGGTCGGGTCCGCGTGCACCGGCCGTGGGTGACGGAGCCGGGGATGTGGCTGCAGTACGACTTCGGCGACGGCCCCGTCATCGACGGCGTGAAGACCACCCTGTTCATCGCCTGGTTGGCGTGGAGCAGGTTCCGGGTGGTCCTGCCGATCCGGGACAAGACGATGCCATCGGTGATGGCCGCGCTCGACGTCACGCTGCGCCGGCTCGGCGGGGCCCCGACGTATGTCCTGACGGACAACGAGAAGACCGTCACGACCGAGCACATCGCGGGGATGCCGGTGCGTAACACCGGGATCGTCGCGTTCGCCCGGCACTATGGCGTCACGATCCACACCTGCGTCCCCGCGGATCCGGCGTCGAAGGGCGGGTCGGAGTCGTCGGTGAAGATCGCGAAGGCTGACCTGGTCCCGAAGGACACGAACCTGCGCGAGCAGTACGCGTCGTTCGCGGAGCTCGAGGCTGCGTGCGAGCAGTTCTGTGACCACGTCAACGCCCGGGTGCACCGGGTCACCCGCCGGGCACCGGTGGAGATGCTCGCCGAGGAGCTCGCCCGGCTGCACCCGATCCCGTTGACTCCGCACACGGTCGCGTTCGGGGTGACCCGGACCGTGCCGCCGAGCACGCCGATGGTCTCGTTCGAGGGTGGGCAGTACTCCGTCCCGGCCCGGCTGCTCGGTCAGACCGTGTGGGTCCGCGTCCACGGGCAAGGGCGCCGGACGAGCAGATCGTGCTCGTGCACGTCGGCCCTTCCGGGCCCGTCGAGGTCGCCCGTCACGCGCCGGGCCACCCCGGGCAGCCCGAAGATCGACGACGACCACTTCCCCCACGCTCCGGTCGGGGCGCTCGAGCGGAAACCGTTGGCGCGGAACACGGCTGAGGTCGAGTTCCTCACCATCGGTGACGGCGCCCGGCTGTGGCTGAGCGAGGCCGCGGCCGCGGGCACGACGAAGATCCGGGTCAAGATGGCCCAAGCCGTGACCCTGGCGAAGCTGTTCGACACCAAGGATGTCGACTGGGCCCTGGGCCACGCCGCGGTCCACGCCCGGTTCGCCGAGGCCGACCTCGCGTCCATCCTCGACCACCATCAGCACGCCACCAGGAACGCCGCGGTCAGCCGCGCCGGGGAAGACGGGTCCCTGACCCAAGGCACCGCCAGCTGGGCCGCCCTCGGCGCCGCCCCGACCTCGACCTCGACCTCAGGACATCGACGGCGCCGAGCGGCGACCCCGCCGTCACGGTCAGCGACCGTCGACCGGAGGTGACCTCGTGAGCCCCGCGAGGACGGCACCCGCGGCGGCGGTCCCGGCCCTGGGTGTCCCGGCCCCGCCGCCGCTGCCCGAGGACCTCGAGGCGCTGCTGCGGCGGTTGCGGCTGCCGCACATCCGCCGCCACGCCCCCGAGGTCGTCGCGACCGCGAAGGCCCAACGGTGGGAACCGGTCGAAGTCCTGCGGGCCCTGCTCGGCGAGGAAGTCGCCGGCCGGGAACGCTCCGCCCTCGCGACCCGCCGGGCCACCGCCGGGTTCCCCACCGGGAAGACGTTCGACGCGTGGGACCCGCAGGCCTCCTCGATCCCCGCCCCGACCCAACAGGCCCTGCGGACCCTGGAGTGGGTCCACCGCCGGGAGAACCTCGTCGTGTGCGGACCCTCCGGCACGGGCAAGACGTTCCTGCTCGAGGCCCTCGGCCAGCACGCCGTCGAGCAAGGGCTCAAGGTCGCCTGGTTCACCCTCGAAGACCTCGGGATCCTGCTGCGCCGCCACCGCGCCGACGACACCGTCACCCGCGCCATCGCCCGGGTGCTGCGAGCGGACGTCGTCGTCGTCGACGACATCGGCCTGCTACCCGTGGCGCACGACGCCGCCGAGGGCCTGTACCGGCTCGTCGATGCCGCGTACGAGAAGCGGTCCATCGCGATCAGCTCGAACCTGCACCCCGCCGTCGTTCGACGAGCTGATGCCCAAGACCCTCGCGACCGCGACCGTCGACCGGCTCCTGCACCACGCCCACATCTGTCAGACCACCGGCGACAGCGTCCGCCTGACCCAAGCCCTCGCCGGACAGGGGGTGAGCCCCTTGACCTGACCCCACCACCCAAGCCGAGGTGGCCAGCACTGGGCAGATCCCATGGCCACCACCGGGCAGTTCTCGTGACCGTCACCGGGCAGGTCTCACGACCGCCCCTGGGCAGATCTCAATGGCCCTTGACACCTGATATCGGGGTGAGGATCTTGGCGAGCGGACGAACGGCCAGGAGTTCCTTGAACTCGCCGCGCAGGTCTTACGTTGCGTGAGGACGGCCGACAGCTGGTCGGCCAGGCCGCGGATGAGACGACCGTCTAGAGGCCTGGCTCGCCAGGCGACGGACGTTGACCGGTCTGGTGCACCATCTGGTCCGCGAGCATCTCCTCCAGCCGCGCTTCGAGCACCGAGAACCCCTCGGCGGACTGGCGCAACAACGAGGACAACGAGCGACTCCCGGGCAGCACGACTGGCGTGCGGGGGAGCGTGTCCGGTGAGGGAAGCTCGTCGATCCGCGATAACGCTTGGGACTCTACGGTGGCGGCTTGCCGATTCGCGGGCAGGACACCGCGGCGTCGCACGGTCAGCGGCGGCGACCTACGGCGCAATCCGGTCCGGACGCTGGTGCTCTCGACCTCGACTGTGCGACACTCGGCTTGTCGCACGGTATGGCCCTCGGAAGCGGTAGTCGCACGAGTTGTCGCACGTACCAACGGAATTGGCGGTTGACGAGCGTCGGTTTTGACGACTGAAAATCGGAAGGTCAAGTTCCAAGAACACTACGGCCGTTACGTGTCGCCACACCATCCGATCCGTGGCCGATGACAACCGCCCTTGATCGTCGGACCGAACGCATACAGTCGAGCCGTGGGGCTGGCCGTGCACGTCGACACGCGCACGGACCTGCTCGCCGACGAGCTCGGTGAGCTCCTACGAGAGCCGGTCGGTGGCGTTCTCTCCCGCGAGCTCGTAGTGGTGCCCGCCAAGGGTGTCGAGCGCTGGCTGACCCAACGTCTCTCGCACCGGCTCGGGGCGGACGAGCACGGGAACGGGGTATGCGCGGGGGTCGACTTCGTGCGCCCCGCCTCGCTCATCGGGCTGCTCACCGATTCCGACGACGCTGACCCGTGGGATCCCGAACGGCTGGTCTGGCGGGTGCTCTCGGTCGTCGATGCGAGCCTCGGCGAGCCGTGGTGCGACCCGCTCGCCCGACATCTCGGCAAGGGTCACGAGGGCGACGCATACGAGCTGCGCCAGGAACGGCGGTGGACCGTCGCCCGCCGGATCGCCGGGCTCTTCGCGGGGTATGCGCGCGACCGGCCGCGGATGCTCGAGGACTGGGCGGCGGCCGGGGACGGTGACGGGGCCGGCGGCCGTGTCGACCCGGACCTGACGTGGCAGCCGGAGCTCTGGCGCCGGGTGGCCGCGGAGATCGATGCGCCCACGCCCGTGCAGCGGCACCGCGCCACGGTGGCCGCGATCCGATCCGGGGCGACGCTTGCCCTGCCGGACCGACTGTCCCTGTTCGGCTACACCCGGCTGGCCGTGACCGAGCTCGAGCTGGTCGCTGCGGTTGCGGAGGTTCGCGAGGTCCATCTCTGGCTTCCGGTGCCCTCCCCCGCGGGCTGGGCCGCGCTGGCCGCGGCCGTCGAAAACGGACCGGTCAAGCGACGCGACGACACCGCGGTCGAGGCCGTCCGTCACCCGCTCTCCGCCGCGCTCGGCCGGGACGTTCGCGAGATGCAGCGCTCGCTGTCGGTCCTCGCGAGCTCCGGCGCTGCGCAGCGAGAACCAAACCCAGCCCCAGCCCCGGACACCCTTCTCGGCTGGCTCCAGCACGACATCCGCGGCGACACTGTGCCGGACCGCGACACTCGAGCCGCCCGCCATCTTGCAAGCAACGACACCTCGGTCCAGGTCCATGCCACCCACGGGATCCCGCGACAGGTCGAGGTACTCCGCGACGTCCTCACCGGGCTGCTCCAGGACGACCCGACGCTGGAGCCGCGCGACATCGTCGTCATGTGCCCGGACGTCGACGCCTACGCGCCGGCGGTCACCGCGGCGTTCGGTCTCGGGTCGGTCATCGACGGCGGCCACCCCGGCCATCACATCCGGGTCCAGATCGCCGACCGCGCCCCGCGCACCACCAACCCGGTGCTGGCGGTCGCCTCCGACCTGGTCGGGATCGCCGCCGGTCGCGCGACCCTCAGCGACGTCCTCGCCCTCGCCGCGTCACCGCCGGTGCGCTACCGGTTCGCGCTCACCGACGACGACCTCGCCACCGTCGAGACGTGGGCCCGGCAGGCGGGGATCCGGTGGGGGCTCAGCGGACCGCTGCGACGCGCATACCAGCTGGACCGATTCGACCAGAACACCTGGGAGACCGGCCTGGACCGGCTGATGACCGGGGTGGCGATGGCCGAGCACGAGCTTCTGGTCGGCGACGTCCTGCCGCTCGACGACGTCTCGAGCGCCGACATCGACCTGGCCGGCCGGCTCGCGGAGCTCCTGGCGCGGGTCCGCGCGTGCGTCGAACAGCTCCAGGACGCCGGCCCGGTCCGCGAGCGCCTCACCGTGCTGCACGACGCGGTGCTGTCCCTCAGCGACACCGCGCCCTCCGACGCCTGGCAGCTGGCCCAGTTCGAGCGAACCATGGCCCGCGTGGTGGCCGGCGTCGAGGCGCACGCCGGTCCGGAGACCGAGGTCCGCCTCACCGACCTGCGCGGGATGCTCGACGTCGAGAGCGGCGCCCGGCCGACCCGGGCCAACTTCCGCACCGGCAACCTCACCGTCTGCACGATGGTCCCGATGCGCTCGGTACCCCACCGCGTCGTCTGCCTCCTCGGCCTCGAGGACGGGACGTTCCCGCGCACCCAGGCGGTCGACGGCGACGACGTGCTCGCCCGGGACCCGGTGACTGGCGAGCTCGACCTGCGCAGCCAGGACCGGCAGCTGCTGCTCGACGCGGTCATGGCCGCCACCGAGAAGCTCGTCGTCGTCTACACCGCCGCCCACCCCGGCACCGGCCAGGAGCGCCCGCCCTCGGTCCCCCTCGGCGAGCTCATGGACGCCCTCGACGCCACGGCTGCCGGGCCGGTCCGCGAGCAGATCCTGGTGCGGCATCCGTTGCAGCCCAACGACACTCGCAACGTCACCGCCGGTGCGCTCGTCCCCGACGAGCCGTTCAGCTTCGACCCCGCCGCGTTGAGCGGCGCCCAGGCCGCCCGCGCAACCCGACCCGCGCCGGCCTTCCTCGACGCCCCGCTCACCGACCGCGCCCCCTCCACCGCCGTCGCCCTCGCCGACCTCCAAGCCTTCTTCGGCAACCCCGCCCGCGCGTTCCTCCGCCAACGACTGGACGTCGCCGCACCGGGCGACGCCGACGAGCCGGACGAGGGTATGCCGGTCGACCCGGACCCGCTGGCGAAGTGGGCCGTCGGCGACCGAGTCCTGCGCCGGCTGCTGGCCGGTGAGGAGGCCGAACCCGTCTTCTTCTCCGAGGTCCGCCGCGGCGGCCTGCCCCCGGATCTGCTCGGCGCGCGGATCCTCGACGACGTCGGTCGCCAGGCGGCTCGCCTCGTCGACGCGACGACGGACCTGCGCTCCGAACCCGCCGAGGCGGTCACCGTCGACGTCGACCTCGGCGACGGACGACGGCTGGTGGGCACCGTCACCGACGTCCGGGGCGACCGGATCGTTCGCATCGGCTACTCCTCGGTGTCGCCGCGACGCCGGCTGGCCACCTGGGTCGACCTCCTGAGTCTCGCCGCGGGCGAACCTCCCGGCCGTGGACCGCGGTGACCGTGGGCCGGCAGGGACGGGGTACGCGGGCCTCGCGGATCGGCCCGCTCGACGCGACCGCGTCCTCTCTGCTCCGTGACCTCGTCGCCGTCTACGACGCCGGTATGCGCGAACCGTTGCCGCTGCCGGTCAAGACCTGCGCGGCCTGGGCCGAGGCCGTCCACCGGGGTCGCCATCCGCTCTACGGCGCGCGACAGGCCTGGGAGGGAAAGGACTACGCCGACCCGTTCGCCGAGAACCGCGACCGTGCCTTCGGCACGGTGTTCGGCGAGACCTGTTCGTTCTCCAGGATCTCCGGAACTCCGCACGACGACGAGGACCCCACCCGGCAGGGGAGCCGGCTGGGCGCATACGCCGTCCGGGTCTGGGGACCGCTGCTGCTGAGTGAACGCCTCGGGGGGCCTGTGACCATGGAGGTCTTCGACGTCACCGGTCCACTTCCGACGGGGACCACGCTGCTGGAGGCGAGCGCCGGCACCGGCAAGACGTGGACCATCTCGTCCCTGGTGACCCGCTACGTCGCCGAGGGCCACTGCCGTCTCGACGAGCTGCTCGTCGTGACCTTCGGGCGCGCGGCCAGCGAGGAGCTGCGGCTGCGAGTCCGCGAGCAGCTGGTCGCTGCCGAACGCGTCCTCGCGGTCGACCCTGCGCTCCCCCCACCGACCCCGGACCCGCGCATCGAGCCACTGCTGGGGCTGCTCCTCGCCGGCGGCCCGCACGAGGTCGCCGCCCGTCACGCGCGGGTGCGCGAGGCCCTCTCGGCGTTCGACGGCGCCACCATCGCGACGACCCACCAGTTCTGCCAGATGGTGCTGACCGGGTTGGGGATCGCCGGCGACACCGACGCCAGTGCGCGGCTCGTCGAGGACCTCGACGAGCTCGTCGCCGAGGTGGTCGACGACATGTACGTGCGCGGGTTCGCCAGCCAGCCAACGGTTCCCGAGTTCGACCGCGCGGAGGCGGGCGCTATCGCCGCGACCGCCACCGGTGACCCGCAGGCCCGGCTGGAGCCCGCGACGGCGACCCGGGACACCGTCGCCGGGCGGCGGGTGTCGTTCGCGCGAGCGGTGCGGGCCGAGTTCGACCGGCGCAAGCGACGGCTCGGCGTCCTGAGCTACGACGACCTGCTGAGCCAGCTCGCCGACGCGCTGGCCGACGAGGCGGCGCCGGCCCGCAGCCGGATGCGGCAGCGCTGGCGGGTGGTGCTGGTCGACGAGTTCCAGGACACCGACCCGGTGCAGTGGCAGGTCCTCGACCGCGCCTTCTCCGGCCACGCGACCATGGTCCTCATCGGCGACCCGAAGCAGGCGATCTACGCGTTCCGCGGCGGCGACGTCGTCACCTACCTCGCGGCCGCCCGCACCGCGACCCGGCGCGCCACGCTCGCCACGAACCACCGCAGCGACGCCGCCCTCGTCGACCGGCTCACCGCGCTGCTCCAGGGTGCCGAGCTCGGTGACCCGGAGATCCTCGTCCGGCCGGTCACCGCCGCCCGCCCGGGCTCCCGCCTCGTCGGTGCGCCCCACCCGGACCCGTTCCGTATGCGGGTCGTCGACCGCGCGTCGCTCGGTGCCCCCGGGGACGAGGGGCTCCCGATCGGACGGCTGCGGGAGGTCGTCGCCGAGGACCTCGCCGACGACGTGGCCCGGCTGCTGGCCTCGGGCGCGACGTTCGACGGAAGGCCGTTGCAGCCACGCGACGTCGCGGTCCTCGCGGACGTCCGGTCGAAGCTGTCCGTGGTGGCGGCGGCGCTCGAACGGCGAGGCGTCGCCACGGTTCTCGTCGGCTCCGGCTCGGTCCTCGGCACGCCGGCCGGCCGGTCCTGGCTGACCCTGCTCGAGGCGATGGCCCAGCCCCACCGCTCGGCCCTCGTCCGGGCGGCCGCCCTGACCCCGTTCCTCGGCCGATCCGCCGAGGACCTCGACCGCGGCGGCGACGCCGTGACGGCGGAGGACTCCGAGACCCTGCGCGGATGGTCCGACGTCCTGCGCCAACGCGGCCCGTCGGCGGTGTTCGAGCTGGCCGGCGCCGACGGCCGGCTGGCCGCGCGCGTCCTCGGCCGCACGGACGGGGCTCGGCTGCTCACCGACCTGCGGCATACGACCGAGCTGTTGGACGAGGCCGCCGCCGAGGGCCGGACCACGGCCGGCGTCCTCGCGACCTGGCTGGCCCGGCAGCGGGCCGAGGACCTCGACACGGTGTCCGCGGACCGGGTCCGCCGGATGGACAGCGACGCCGCCGCGGTGCACCTCATGACGATCCACGCCAGCAAGGGGCTGCAGTTCCCTGTGGTCTACGCGCCGTCGCTGAGCGACCTCTACCCGCGCCACGACGAGCACCCGCTCTACCACGACCGCGACGGCGCGCGGTGTGTCGACGTCAGTGGCGACGGAGGTACGCGCGAGGCCGCCGAGCTCGCGGCCCAGGAGGACTCGGGTGAGGAGCTGCGCAAGCTCTACGTCGACAGCCACCCGCGCCCAGTCCCAGCTCGTCGTGTGGTGGGTGCCGAGCGCGCGGAACACGACGACCTCGGCGCTGCACCGACTCGTCTTCGGCCGACGCCCGGGCGACGCCACGGTCCCGGCATCCGCACCGGAACGGGACGACGCCGAGGTACGGCGGATCACCGCGGCGTGGCAGGAGGCTGGAGCGTTCTCGGTGGAGACGTGCACGGTGGATCCGCAGCCCTCACCACCGGTTTCGCTGCCAGCCCCGCCTTCGCTCGCCGTCCGCCGCTTCACTCGGACCCTGGACCGCGACTGGACCCGGACGTCCTACACCGGCTTTGCCCGAGCGGCCGCGGAGCACGAGGCGCAGGACCCCGACCGCCTCCGGTCAGTCACCGAGCCCGAGGACCCTCCCCGAGCGGACGAGCCCCCGCTGCCGGACTCCGGCGCGTACGTCAGCGCTGACGGGGAGCGGATCCTGTCGCCGATGGCCGACCTGCCGGTGGGAGCGACGTTCGGGTCGCTGGTCCACGCGGTCCTCGAGCACGCCGACCCCGACCAGGCCGCGAACGACGACGCCTGGCGGGCCCAGCTGCGGCGGCTCGTCGACGAGCAACGCGTCTGGTGGCCGGTCGACGTCGACCGGGAGGTGCTCACCACGGCGCTGGTCTCGGTCTGCGACACCCCGCTCGGTCCGCTCGCCGGGGACACGACGTTGCGTCGTATCGGTCGCCCCGACCGGCTCGCCGAGCTGACCTTCGAGCTGCCGCTCGGCGGTGGTGACCGGCGCTCGCCGACGATGACCGCCGCCGTGCTCCGCGACGTCGCTCGGCTGTGGCGCGTCCACGTGCCGGCCGACGACCCGCTCGCCGGGTACGCCGACACCCTCGACCACCCGGCCTACGAGCAGTCCCTCTCCGGCTACCTGTCGGGGTCCCTCGACCTCGTCTTCGGCGTCGGGGAGGGCGCGCGCCGCCGCTACCTCGTCGCCGACTACAAGACCACCTGGATCGGTGACCACGACGAGCCGCACTACGTCGACAGCATACCATCCGCGGGGGCTGGCCGAGGCGATGTCGCGCTCGAGCTATCCGTTGCAGGCCCTGGTGTACTCCGTTGCGCTGCATCAGGTTCCTGCGCTGGCGGCAGCCGGGATACCGGTTCGACGAGCACTTCGGAGGCGTGCTCTACCTCTACCTGCGCGGCATGTGCGGAGCCAGCACGCCGGTGGCCGACGGGCAGCCCTACGGCGTCTTCGCATGGAAGCCGAGCGAGGCGTTGGTCGAGGCGGTCTCCGACCTCTTCGGCGGTCGGGTGGTGGGCTCGTGACTGTCGACGCGGCCCGAAGCGAGTACCACCGGGACACCGCCCTGTACGCCACCGGGATGCTGCGGGACTTCAACCGCGCCGGCCTGCTGACGGCCGCCGATGCGCACGTCGCCAGCAGGGTCGGGGCAGCGGTCGGGGAGACCGACGAGAGCGTGCTGCTCGCGGTCGCCTTCGCGGTGCGCGCGGCCCGGCAGGGCTCGGTATGCGTCGACCTCGCCTCGCTCGCGACCGACGACGGTCTTGGCTGGCCGGTGGCCGAGGGCTGGGGAGACGCCGTGGCCGGCAGCCGGGTGGCCGCCTACGGGGTGGTCCATCACGACCTGGGTCGGCTGTACCTGGATCGGTACTGGCGCGAGGAGCGTCAGGTCGCCGACGATCTCGCCGCGCGGGCCACGCTGCCGGTCGCCGTCGACCCGGTCGCGCTGGGGTCGGCGCTCGGCGAGGCGTTCCACGGCGCCGCCTACCGGGAGCAGCGCGTCGCCGCCGAGGTGGCCTGCACGCACCGCACCAGCATCGTCACCGGCGGACCGGGCACCGGGAAGACGACGACGATCGCGCGGCTCATCGCGACCCTCGCCGGCATCGAGGGGCCGGGCCTGCGCGTGGCCCTTGCGGCACCGACCGGGAAGGCGGCTGCGCGCATCTCGCAGGCCGTGCAGACGGAAGCATCCAAGCCCGACTTCCCCTCCCAAGCAAGGGAACTCGTGGCTGGGCTCACGGCGACAACCCTGCACCGGCTGCTGGGCTGGCGACCCGAGAGCCGGACCCGGTTCCGTCACGACCGGCACCACCTGCTGCCCTACGACGTGGTCGTCGTCGACGAGACGTCGATGGTGTCGCTGACCCTGCTGGCCCGCCTCCTCGAGGCGACCCCTCCGCACGCCCGCCTGGTCCTGGTCGGCGACCCGGACCAGCTGACGTCGGTCGAGGCCGGCGCCGTCCTCCGGGACCTCGTCGACGGGCTGGGCCCGCACAGCGACTCGGTGGCCCACCTCGCGACGAGCCACCGCTTCCGGGGGGCGATCGCCGACCTGGCCGAGGCGGTGCGGGCCGGTGACGCCGGAGGCCGCGCTCGCGGTCCTCGACGGTGACGACCCGAGTGCGGCGCTGGTCGACGACCTCCAACCGCACGTGCTCCCCGCGGTGCTCGCGCTCCACGAGGCCTCCGAACGCGGTGACCGGGAGGCCGCCCTCGACCGACTGGCGCGTCACCAGCTGCTCTGCGCCCACAACTCGGGACCGTTCGGGGCGCGCTGGTGGAACCGGCAGCTCGCCACCTGGCTCGCGCAGCAGCTGGGGGTCGACTACCTGCCCGGCCGCTACCCCGGCCAGCCGCTCCTCGTCACCGAGAACGACTACAGCCTGGGCCTGTTCAACGGTGACACCGGCGTCGTCGTTCGCTCGGCGACTACCGGTGGCCTGTATGCGGTACTGGCCGACGGGCTGTCGTCCGGGGGACGGGACCTGCACCTCAGCCGGTTGGCCAACGTCGCCACCGCCCACGCCATGACCGTCCACCGGGCGCAGGGCAGCCAGTACGAGGAGGTCTCGGTCGTCCTGCCCGAACCGGGTTCTCCCCTGCTGACCCGGGAGCTGTTCTACACCGCGGTCACCCGCGCGAGGTCGGCGGTGCGCATACTCGGGTCTCGCGAGGCCGTGGTCGCTGCCGTCGAGCAGCGAGCAGCGCGAGCGACCGGTCTGGCCGATCGGCTCCGGGGGCCATGATTCAGCGGTCGACCCGGCCAATCCCTGCCCATCCGGTGTGCGGGGGTCCGCACCCATCACTTACGGGTGATCGGACTAGGTGCCGGAGACCTTTCCAAGCTTGAGGACCTCGACGAGCACCTCCTCGAGCTTGACGACCAGGGTGAGGTGACCCGCATCATCGAGGAGGTGGGCGACGGCTCCCGGCACGTTCGCCGCCAGCCACTTGCCGTGCGCATAGGGCACCATCGCGTCCTGCCCACCGGCCCAGATGGCCGTCGGCACCGTGATGTCGGCGACATCGAAGCCCCACGGCGCCGCAAAGGCCAACCCGTCGTCGCGCACGCCGACCACGCCCTGCGCGCCGGCTCGATGCATCATCTCGGTCAGCCACTCGGCCATGTCCCCCGTGAACGCCACCTTCGTCCGTCGGAGTCAGCAGCTCGCCGAACCCCGCCATGACGTCGGCCACGCTGGCCGTGGTCAGGGGCATGAAGAACTCCTCCTGGAAGGCGGCATACGCCTCGGGTCCTTGGAGAGCAGCGGTGAAGTCCGCGACGTTCTCAGGTCCCATCCCCGCCAGCCAGTCCAGGCCCGCGGCGTCGAACGGGGCCACGCCCGCCAGCGTTGCTGCCGCTCGGCACCGATCCGGGAGCAGGGCCGCACACGCCAACGCCCGTGGCCCACCTCCGGACCAACCCACGACCACGAACTCGTCGATACCCAACGCGTCCAGGATGGCCTCGATGTCCGGGACGTCATCGACGATGCGTGGTCCCGCGGGCGGGAGTGGTCGCGGGGTAGAGCCCCCGTAACCGGGCCGCGACCACGTCACCAAGCGCAGGTCCAGCTTCGACGCCAGGTCGTCGAGCCGCGGGTAGTCGACGGCCGCCGACGGGGTCCCGGGGACCCACAGCCACGGATAGCCACCCGGGTTCCCCGCCGTGAGGACCTCGAGCCGGCGGCCGTCGTCCAGCGTCATCGTGCGCAGTTCGCTTCCCACCCCGCCATCGTGGCCTGACCAGGGCGTGTCCACGCACGGTTCTCAGCGTCGTCGCCAGGTGAAGGGCATGGGAGGCGGACTGATCGACTCGACTACGGAAGGGAGAGATGGCGGTCGGACACTCAGGTCTACCGGACGTTTCTTGCGCGGTGCGAAGCACTCGTCGCCCGGTTCCGCAGTTCGAGCGGAAAGGGAAGGGCTCCCCGGCTCAGACGATTCTGGGTTGTCCAGCTCCGAGTCCTCAGGCTCTGGCTCGACCGGCTCCGGGTCGTCCGGCGGGTCGGGTCACTCCGGGAAGGGCTAGCTGGGACGCCCACCTCTTGCGAAGGGCGAAGGCGGCGTTCTTGGGTGATCGGTCGCGGGTGAACACGCCCTTCTTGTTGCCGTCGACGCGCATGATGCCGGGGGTCGTGGCGAAGTCGGCGAAGTTCCAGACGTGTTCGCCGACGACGGCGTCGATGGAGTCGAAGACCCGGTGGTTCATGTCGAGGTACTCGACCTGGTACTCCTCGCTCCACGGCTGCGGGGTGAGCGAGTGCAGGCCGGGCATGGTGTCGGCGCCGTACTCGGTGATGATGATCGGCTTGTTCTCGCCGGCCCAGCCCTCGAGCTCGTCACGCCAGGCCACCTCAGCAGCCGCGAGGTCCCCGGTGTTGACGTACCAGCCGTAGTAGCGGTTCAGCATGAGCACGTCGCCGAACTGCGAGACCCGGCACTTGCCGTAGGGCGCAAGCATGACGTTGACGAACCCCACCGGCCGGCTCGAGTCGGCGTCTCGCGCCACCTGGAACAGCGGCTCGAAGTACGCCTCCGCGCCCTCGGTGTCGGACTCCGGCTCGTTCGCGATCGACCACAGGACGACGCTCGGGTGGTTCTTGTCGCGGGCGATGAGCTCGCGAATCGCCTGGGCGTGGACCTCGCGGGTGACGTCGTTGATCGTCTCCGGCGAGAACGTCGTGTACCCCTGCCCACCGAAAATCCCGCCGCCGAGGCCCATGTTCAGACCCACCGCCGCCACCTCGTCGATGAGCAGGAAACCCTGCTGGTCCGCGTAGTCGAGGACCTCCTCGGAGTACGGGTAGTGCGACGTGCGGAACGAGTTCGCCCCGATCCAGGTCATCAGCTCGAAGTCGTGGACGAGATGCGCGTCGTTGTGTCCCTTACCGATGACACCGACGTCCTCGTGCTTGCCGAAACCCTTGAAGTACACCGGTTCCCCGTTCACCAAAAACTCAGCCCCGCGCACCTCGACCGTCCGCACACCCACCGACTGGTGGTATGAGTCAACCACCTGGTCGCCGTCGACGAGCTGGACCTCGAGGTCGTACAGGTAGCCGTCGCCCGGCGCCCATCGGTGCACGTCCGGCACGGTCAGCACCCCCGTCGCCCCCGAACAAGACGACACCTCCACTCCAGCGGCATCCCGAAGGACGACCCGCACGTCCAGGCCCTCAGCCCCTACGGAGACGGTCTCGTATGCCACGGTGCCGGTGGCACCCTCGAGTCCGGTGACGACAGTGACGTCGTCGAGGTGAGCCACCGGGGTGGCCAACAGCCAGACCGACCGGTGCAGGCCCGCGTAGTTGAAGAAGTCGTGCCAGTACAGCTGCTTCTTCCCCGTCGGCGAGTCCTCGATGACCCCCGGCGGGATGCTCTGGAACGACAGCGTGTTGTTCACGCATACGGTCACCCGAACCTCGTCACCCGCCACCAGCTCAGCCGAGACGTCGGCGGCGAACGGCGTGTACCCGCCCTCGTGCGAGACGACCTCCGTGGACCCGACCCACACCGTCGCCCGGTGGGTGGCCGACTCGAAGTGCAGGACGATCCGCTGACCGTCCCACCCCCGCGGCACCCGGACCACTCGCTGGTACCAGACGTCCCCGAAGTAGTCCCGCACCGAGGCGTCCGCGGCGATGTCGTTGAAGCTGGCGGGAACCGGCATCACGCGAGCGTCACGCAGCGGTCCGGCGAACCACTCCTCCGAACGCCCCACACCGTCCGGGTCGAGGGCGAACGCCCAGCGCCCGTCCAGGCGCTTCGTCTCGCGGGTGGCGGTGTCCTGGGGTCGCAGCATGACTGGTCCTTCGAGTGATCGGTAGGGATGGTCAGGCCGACGAGGCCCGGCGCGGAACGGCCTCGACCGGGGATGCCCGGGTGGCCGCTCACTCATTGAGCCAGCCGCCGCCCGGCGTCCTCTAACGGTTGCCATGAGTTGCCGCAGGGCAACAGATGGCAACTCGTTGTCGCCTCGAGGTCGGTGCCCTTCACTGAGACCACGGCAGTAGTTGAATTGTCAACGACAAGGAAGTCACCAGCCATGGCCACCATCCAGCACAGCGTCCCGGCGGCGCCGACCATCGCCGGCGAGCGCCTGCCCAAGCGGTCGATCGTCGGCTACGGGCTCGGCGACTTTGCCAACAACCTCGCGTTCACCCTCGGAACGACGTTCCTGCTCTACTACTACACCGACGTCGCGGGCATGTCCGCTGCGGCGGTCGCGACGATGTTCTTCGTCGTCCGGCTGTGGGACGCGGTGACCGACATCTTCGCCGGCCGCCTGGTCGACCGGACCATGACGCGGCTGGGCAAGTTCCGTCCGTTCATCCTCTTCGGCGGGGTGCCGCTGCTGTTCCTCAGCGCACTGACCTTCCATGTGCCGGCCGAGTTCGACGCCGGCACCAAGCTCCTGTACGCCTACCTGACCTACGCGATCCTCGGGCTGTCCTACTCGCTGGTGAACATCCCCTACGGTTCGCTCGCCTCGGCGATGACCCAGTCGGTCCACCAACGGGCCAAGCTCGTCGCCTCGCGGTTCTTCGGCAGCGCTATCGGCGGCATCGTCCTCACCTACATCATCGCGCCGAAGATCTCCGACCTCCGTGGCGCCAAGGCGACGTTGAGCTCCGAGGCCTACCGGGCCGAGGTGCAGTCGATCTTCACCCAGACCACGCTGCTCTTCGTCCTCGTTGGCTCGATCGCTTACGGCCTCACCGTTTTCTGGTGTCGCGAACAGGTCGTCCGGACCCAGCCCCGGGTGTCGGCCCGCGAGACCTGGGACACGATTCGCCACAACAAGCCTCTCGGCTACCTCTGCGCCGCGAGCTTCTTCTACCTCATCGGCCTCTTCGCGGTCGGTGGCGCCTCGGCCTTCTACGCCCAGTACGTCCTCGGTGACATCAGGTGGCTGGGCCCGATCACATTGGTCAACACCGGGATCTCGATCGTCTGCGCGCCGTTCATCCCCAAGCTCGTCGACAAGCTCGGCAAGAAGACGATCTTCCAGTACTGCGGGCTCTTCACGGTCGTCGGCGGTCTCGCCCTGTTCTTCCTCCCCACCGGGGTCATCGCTCCGGCCCTGATCTTCCTCGGCATCAAGGGAATTGGGTCCGCACTCATCAATACGGTGATGTTCGGTCTCGAGGCCGACACCGTCGAGTACGGCGAGTGGAAGTCCGGCCAGCGCTCCGAGGGTGCGACGTATGCAGTCTTCTCCTTCACCCGCAAGATCACCCAGTCCATCGGCGGCTCCCTCGGTGCCGCAGCCCTCGCGGTCGGCGGCTACCTGTCGGCCACACAGGCGGTGCCCAACCCGGTCCAGCCCGAGTCCGCGATCTTCGCCATCAAGGCCACCATGGGTCTGATCCCCGCTCTCGCCGCGGCGATCGCCATGCTGATCTTCTGGAAGTACCCGCTGTCGGACCAGCGGTTCCGCGAGATCCGCGACGAGACCGAGGCCCGAAAGGCCGCGCAGGGTCACCTCATCGCGCCGGATGGGCACGTCCTCGACTAGCGCGCCCACCCACCTGGCCCTCTCGCCTATCGCGAGGGGGCCAGTCGTGGTCTAGGCCAAGCGGTCATATGCGTCGGAGTCGACCGCGTGGTGCAGCGGCTCACCCCTCAGGACCCGGGCCACCTCACGGACCGCGGAGGCGCCCATCCGCTCGAGCTCGTTGCCGGCCGACCCCGCCACGTGCGGCGTGAGGACGACGTTGGGCAGGGTCCACAGCGGCGAGTCGTGCGAGGGCGGTTCGGGCCAGGTGACGTCGAGGACGGCCTCGATCCGGCCGGTCTGCAGCTCGCGAACCAGCGCCGGCTCGTCCACCAGGGCGCCGCGGGCGGTGTTGATGAACGTCGCCCCGTCGGGCAGTGCTGCGAGCTCGGCCGCGCCGATCATCCCCTCGGTGCTCGGGAGCCACGGCGCGTGGAGCGACGCGACGCGGCTCGTGCGCATCAGGTCCTGGAGGCTCATCAGCGTCACGCCGAGGGCCGCCGCCTCGTCGGCCTCGAGGGTCGGGTCGTACAGCGCGACGGTCAGGTCGAACGGCGCGAGCAGCTCGATGACCCGGCGCCCGATCGCCGAGGCCCCGATGATGCCGACCTGGGTCCCGTAGGTCCCGAAACCCGCCAGCTCGCTGTGCACCTCGACCGGGCCCATCGCCGCCCGATATCGATCCTGTGCTCTCAGAACGCCTTTCGCCGCCAGCAGGATCATCGCCAGCGTGTACTCGGCCACCGGCAGGGCGTTGGCCCAGGCTTGCGACGAGACGGCGACGTCACGCGCATACACCTCACGCGTGACGACGGGTCGCACCGAGCCGGCGGTGTGGACGACCGCCCGCAGTCGTGGCGCCGCAGCGAGGACCTCCGCGTCGACGAGGTCCGAACCCCACCCGGTCACGAGCACCTGAGCCTCGGCCAGCAGAGCGCGGGTGTCACTAGCCAGCAGGTCGTCGGGCGTCGGCGCGACGGCGACCGGCGCCACCTCCTGCAGCTGCTCGACCAGCGACGGCGGGAGGATGCGCGAGCGCAGGGGTTCGGGAATGGCGATGAGGATCATGGCGATGTCAGGATGCCCTGTGCCTGACGCCCTGGTCGTGAGCGGGGCCGGCCCGTACGTCGATCCGTGGCACGACTTCGGCGCCACCTCGGCCCGGCTGGCCGCGATCCTCGAGGACCTCGGCTACCGCGTCGACGTCACCGGCGACGTCGAGGACGGCGCTGGCCGACCCGGGCGACGCTCGCCTCCTCGTCGTCAACATCGGCAACCCCGCCGAGCCTCGCCCGCCCGAGCGGATGGACGCGGCGGCCGCCGGCCTGGCTCGCCATCTCGCCGGCGGAGGTGGCCTGTTGGGTGTGCACTGCAGCTCCACCTCGCTCACCGGTATGCGCGAGTGGCCGGGCATCCTCGGCGGCCGGTGGGTGCGCGGTCGCACCATGCACCCGCCGCAGGACGAGTGCGTCGTCTCCATCACCTCGGCGGCCCACCCGATCACCACAGGCCTCACCGACTTCACGATCGTGGACGAGCGGTACAGCTACCTCGAGACCACGCCGGACGTGACCGTCCTCTACGAGCACCGGTTCGAGGACGAGACGCACCCGCTGGTGTGGGTTCGGGAGGCGAGCCCCGGCCGGGTGGTCTACGACGCGCTCGGCCATCACGTGGGCTCCTACGACGCACCGGGTCACCGGGCTCTGCTGGAGCGGTCGGTGCACTGGCTGACGAACGCCAGCTGAGGCGGCCACCGGATTTCGTTACCGGATCGTGGCTTTCGGCGCCAGAGAGCCCACCACGCCCGCGAGCAGCGGAAACACATTGATGTAATTCGAGCGAGCCCCGAAAGCCCTTGCAACCACTGTTGTCCGTGTTCTTCCTGTGACGTGTGCGCTCTAGCCTCGGCCCATCCGTCGGGCAGTCGGGAGGAGCGTCATGCGGCCACCGCGTCGCCGTCTCGCCATCCTGCTGCGCCCGCTCACGGCCGCCGTCTGTGGCCTCGCCCTGGTCGCGACCATCACCTCCTCCGCGTCCGCCGACCGCGACCCGACGCCGACCGCGGACCAGGTGACCGCGGCCCAGTCGGCCGTCACCACCGCACAGGCCACGGCGCAGAGCATCGACGCCCGGCTCACGGCCGCGCGGGATGCGGTCGCCACCGCGCAGGCCGAGGCGGCCGAGGCCGACATGGCCAGTCACGGTGCCGACGCCCTCCTCGCGCGGGCGACCCAGGAGGCCAGTGACGCCCGCACGGCCGCCGACGCGGCCCGCCAGCACGCCGATGACGCGAGCTTCCTGCTCTCCCTCCTCGCCGCCGAGGCGTACCAGCAGGGCGGCGGCATGGTGCAGCTCGACGCCCTCCTCGGTGGCGACGGCCCGCAGGCGGTCCTCGACCGGGCGGCCGGACTCGAAGCCGTGGCCGCCGAGCGCGTGCACGCGGCCACCGACGCGGACTCGGCCCGCCTGCTCGCGGATTCGCTGGGCCAGGCGGCGACGGAGGCCGAGCAGCGTCGCACCGACAGTGCCGCGGAGGCTCGCAGCGCGGCGGCCGAGGCCCAGCAGAACGCTCAGCACCTCACCGCGCAGCTCGCTGCCCTCCAGGCGGAGTCCACCGAGCTCGTCGCCCAGCTCGCGACGCTGCGCCAGACGAGCGCCGCTCTCGAGCAGGCCCGCCAGGACGGGTTGGCCGCGCAGGAGCAGGCCCGCCGCGACGAGGACGCGCGACAGGCCGGCATACGGGCCGCGGCGGAAGCCGCTCGGCAGGAGGCCGAACACCAGGCCGCGCAGAAGGCTCAGGCCGAGGCGGCCGAGCGCGCCGCCACCACCGCTCGTCAGGCGGCCGCTGCTGCTGCCGCGGCGAAGGCGGCCGCCCCACCGAAACCCGTGACCACACCGCCCGTGACCACCCCCACCCCACCGACCCCGCCGCCGGCGACCGGCAAGCCGCCGCTCAACCTGGCCATGGCCGACATGTGGGACCGGATCGCCTGGTGCGAGTCGGGTCAGCGCTGGCACCTGAACCTCGGCAGCGGCTACTACGGCGGCCTCCAGTTCAATATGGACGCGTGGCGTATCGCCGCCGGCTTCGACTTCGCTCCGCGGCCCGACCTGGCCTCCCGCGAGGAGCAGATCACGGCCGCGAACCGGCTCTACGCCAAGCTCGGCCTCAAGCCCTGGACCTGCCGCACCGCGGCCTGACCTCGCGACGCCGCCCCGTGCGGACCCGACGTGCCGAGCCGGCCGATTCCGCATACGGTCAGCGCCTGATGCCCACACCCTTCCTCGCGCACGAGACCTGGACCACGACCCGAAATCACGTCGTCCATGCTTTCGTCTCGGACCCCTCGCTCGACCAGAACCCGCCCGCCGCCCCCCTCGTCGTGATCTTGCCGGGCCTCGGCCTGCCGCCGTACATCTTCCCGACCGCCGAGGCCCTGTCCCGTCGTGGCGTGCTTTGCACTGTCCTCGACCTCCCGGGATTCGCCGCTGCGGGCCGTCACGGATCGCGGCCCGACGTCCGCGACATCGGCCGGGTGGCGGCCGAGTGGGTCGAGGCGCTGGCGGTGACGGGACCGGTCGTCGTGCTGGGTCACTCGACCGGTTCGCAGGCCGCACTGGCGGCGGCCCTGCGGTTGCAGGAGACCCACGCGCAGCTCGGCCTCGTCATGGCCGGCCCGACCTTCACCCCGCGTCAGCGGCGGATCGGCCCGCTGGGGGCGGCGACCCTGACGGCATACCGGCGCGACTCCCCCGCCGAGCTGATGGTCGTGCCCACCGCCGTGCGCGACCTGCGGGGAGTGTGGTCGGTCCTCCGCAGCGGTATGCGGGACCGCCCCGACGAGCGCCTCGAGAAGCTCCGCATCCCGCTGGTCCTGACGGCCGGAGAGGCCGACTCGTATGCGCCGGAGGAGTGGATGCACCGGCTCGCCGCCGCCTCCGGGTCGCCGACCGTGACCGTGCGCCCGCTGCCCGGTTCGCACAACAACCCGTACACGCACCCGGAGGAGCTCGCGGACGTCGTGCTCGAGGCGGTCACGCACGTCTCGACCGCGGCTGAACCCCAAGCCTGAGGCGCGCGTCAGGTGGAGGCCCGCACCCCGAACACCTGATGGACCCTCGCCTGGTAGAACGTGCAGCTCGGATCCGCCGCGGCCGCCTCGATCCCCGCCCGCAGTGCGTCGACCTCGTCGGCGGAGGCCGCACCGGCGTCGAGCGTCGCGGCGCGCATCGAGTCGACCAGGGCGACGAGGAAGCCCTTCTCCTCGGAGGTGTGGAGGACGTTGCCTACGCTCGACGTGTGGACGTCGGCGAACCCCGCCGCGTTGAACATCGCGGGGAGCCGCGGGCCGATGGTCGGGTCGCCACCGTGCGCGCGAACGGTCGCCCCGTAGATGCGTCGCAGGTCGTCCAGCGCGGGCGTTGCGGGTTCGGACCGGAGGGAGTCGGTGAAGATGTCCTCGACCGCGACAACCCCTCCGGAGCGGACCGCGGCCGCCATCTCGCGCAGCGCCCGCACCGGCTCGGTCAGGTAGCAGAGCACCAGCCGGGCGTACGCGAGGTCGAACCGGTCGCGGTACGGCAGCGCATACGCGTCGGCCTTCTCGAAGTGGACGTTCGCCACGCCCTGGTCCTTGGCCGACGCCGCCGCGTGGAGCAGCGTCGTCTCGTCGGTGTCCACCCCTGTCACGGACCCGCTCGGCGCCACCAGGCCGGCCAGCGCGGTCGTCACCTGGCCGCCGCCGCTGCCGACGTCGAGACAGTCCCAGCCAGACGCGACACCGATCTCCTCGAACAGGTGGGTCGTCGGTCCCGACATCACGTGGGCCAGCACGGCGAGCCGGTGTTCCTCGGCCGCACCGCCCTGGATCGCGTAGCCGCTCATCGACGAGTCGTTGTCGGGCATGGTTCAGTGTGGCCGGACACGGCGGAGCAGGGGAACCCGCCGCGACAGCTCTAAGCCCCTGCTCAACTGCGATCTGCGGCGAACTCCCCTGCCCTGCCTCCATCCCACTAGAGCGCGACCTCAACAGGCCCCGGTGTTGCACGGCGGTTAGTCTCATGCAACGCATGGAGACGACCCTCGCCCAGGACGTCGGCTGGCTGCTGGCCAACGCCCGGCAGTACTCCGGCGTCGACGGTGTGGAGACGGCGGCCGGCTTCGCCCGCGCGGGTGCGTTCGAGCCGGTCCACCGGTCCGCGGTCGTGCGGTGGGAGCACGGCCAGGTGCCCATCACCCACGACATCGTCCGCCGCTACGAGACGGTGCTCGGGCTGCGCTACGGCCAGCTGCTCTCTGCCGTGGAGTACCTCGCGCAGCTCGACGACCGGCACAACCCCATTCCCTACCTGTCGGCCCCGTGGACGCTGGGCGACCGCGAGATCGCCCAGGCGCTGTTCGACCGCGCGCTCGATGGCGAGCCCCTGACCGGTCAGGACTGGGACCGGCTGTCCGGGTTCCTCCAGAACCGGGACGAGTGGCTGATCCGCAGCGTCGACTGGGAGGCCCTGATCCGGCGCCTGTCTCGCGAGGTGTCGATCCACGTCGGGCTCGAGTTCACAATGCGCGACCAGTCGCTGATGCGCCTCGCCGGTCACCCGCGCAGCGCGCCGTCCCTCACCGCGATGGCCCGCCGGGCGCTGTACGACCCGACCACGCAGGTCTACTCCGACATCGTCGGGCTGCTCCAGCACTCCGCGGATCCCGACGGCACCGCGCTGCTGCTCGAGTACCTGGAGAACCCCACCGCCGAGTCGGGCCTCTGGGTATGCCTGTTCACGACGGCCACGCAGGTACGTCGCGGTCTGCTCTCGCCGGCTCAGACCCTGAAGGCCGCTCAGATCGCCATGGGCCTGATGCGCGACGAGGCCCGCTCGGTGCGGATCCACCGCGAGTCGGCCAACCTGCTGCGCCGGATCGACCCGCCCACCCGAAGCCGGATCATCAACGCCCTCAGCGCCGAGTCCCGCAAGCGGATCGCCCGCATCGTGGCGCAGGGCAGTGCCGTCGCCGACCACGAGGTCGACGCGCTGACCCGCAGCCTCGAGATCCGGCTGCGCCAGACGATGAGCATGACGCGGTGGACGCGCCACCCTCGACCGGCTGGTCCGCACCGCCGTGACCACCACCCACGACGAGGAGCGCGGCCGGGCCCTCGCCGTGTTGATGCTCACCCCTCAGGCCCCCGCGGTCGCGTCGGCCTACGCCACCCAGCTGTCCGAGGCGTGGTTCAACGACGAGCCGACCCTCATCGACGACGCGCTGGGCGCGCTGTCGTGGGTGGTCCAGCCCGGCCATGCCGACGAGCTGGTCGAGCTGGCCTTCCAGGCGGCCACCGACCCCATCACCGCGCTCACCGCCGCCGGGGCCGCCGGCAACGCCCGGGTCACCCAGCGGACCGCGGCCCGCATCACGGCGCGGACCAGCGCGCTCGCGGCCGACCAGCTGCGCCGGACGCACCCGGATCCGAAGAGCCTGGCCCGTGCCCACGCATACCTGCTCGGCATGTGGGGACAGACCGAGCGCCTCGCGGACCTGGCGGGTCAGGCGTCGCTCCACGGCGTGAGCCCGGAGTGGCTGACGTCGTTCCAGTGGTGGCTGGAGCTGCCGGCGTGGGCGCGTCCGGACCCGTTGCCCCGCTGAGTCAGGGAAGGGCAGCGAGCAGCTGGGCGAGGCTGGTCGCCGGTCGGCCGGTGAGGGCCTCGATGTCACCGCTGACCGCCTCGAGCTCGCCGGCCCGGATCGCCGTGTAGGTCGTGACCCAGGCGTCCACCTGCCAGTCCGGGGCGCCGTAGGAGGCGCGGGACTCGTAGGCCTGAGGCACGGTCTCGTCGACGTAGGAGACCGACCGGCGCAGGCCGGCGGTCAGCACCGTGGCGACCTCGTTGAGGGTGAGCGCCTCGGGGCCGGTGAGGTCGTAGGTCCGGTCGGCGTGGGCCTCGAGGTCCGACAGCACGGCGGTGGCCACGCGGGCGACGTCGACCCGTGCGACGAACGCCGCCCGCCCGTCACCGGCCGGGCCGCGGAGGATGCCGTCGTCGCCGACGAAGAAGGGCAGCAGGTCCTGGTAGAAGTTGTCGCGCAGGAAGGTATGCGTCATCCCGGCGTCTCGGATGAACTGCTCGGTCGCGTAGTGGTCCCGGCCCAGGGTGAACGTGCAGGTGGGCGAGGCGCCGACGAACGACGTGTAGACGACGTGCTGGACGCCGGCCGCGGCCGCCGCCTCCACGACGTTGCGGTGCTGGTCGAGCCGGTGCTCGTCCTCCGCGGCGGACACGAAGAACAGCGTCTGCACGCCGGACAGCGCTGTCTCGCAACCGTTCCGATCCGAGTAGTCGAAGGTCTCGACCGACGCGCCAGGCAGCGACGGCGCCTTGCTCGGGGTTCGGACCAGCAGGCGCAGCGGGATCCCTTTGTCGGCGAGGGCAGCGCTGACCATCCCGCCGAGACCGCCGGTGACGCCCGTGACGGCGATCGGTGTCTCTGTGCTCGCCACCGTCAGGACCGCTCGACCGGCGGCGCGTCGCGCAGCTGGCAGAGGAGCGTGCACGAGCAGACCCGGCGGCCCTGCTCGTCGGTGATGGCGATGGCGACGCTGGCGGTCGTGCGCCCGGCCTGGAGCAGGGTGCCGGTCGCGGTCACGAGCCCCGACGACGCCGGCCGATGGTGGATCGCGTTGATGGTCATACCGACCGCGGCCCGGCCCTCGCCCGCATACAGGACCGCCATCATCGACCCGACCGACTCGGCCAGAACGACCGAGGCGCCGCCGTGGAGGATTCCGTAGGGCTGGGTGTTGCCCTCGACGGGCATCGTCGCGACGACGCGGTCCTGGTTCGCCTCGGTGAAGAGGATGCCCATCTTCGCGGCGAGCGCGCCGCCGTTGGCGTTGAGCTCCTCGACGCTCAGCCAGGGCTTCTGGGTGTCGGTGTCGGCCATGCGCTCACTGTGCCACGCAGGCCGACACCGGCACCCACCGGATCAGACCGACCGCTGGTACGCCCCGAACGCCCGCGTGGCGAGCCACGACATGACGACGGCGAGCACGACGAGCGCCCCTCCACGCCAGGCGATCACGCCCCAGTCCGGGGTGGCCGACAACGCCTCGCGGCTGACCAGGACCGCCCAGTCGAGCGGGTTGTAGCGCGCGACGTTCTGGATCCAGTCGGGCATGAGCCGCGGGTCCATGATCGCCGAGGACAGGAAGGTCAACGGGAGGCTCAGCAGCTGGCTGACGCCGATCAGCGTCTCCTGCTGACGGGTCAACAGGGCCAGGGCGTTCGAGAGCGCCGCGAAGACGACGGTCAGCAGGACGGCGGCGGCCATGGTGAGCACCACCCCGACCACCGGCGACCCGAACCGGGCGCCCGCCGCATACGCGACGACGAGGACGACCGCGGTCTGGCCCACGGAGACGATCCCCTGGTAGATCACCGTCCCGTTGATCAGGGCGCCTCGTCGGACCGGCGACGCGAGCATCCGGTCCATGACGCCAAGACCCATGTCCTCGATGAACGTCGTCCCCGCCCACGCGGCCGAGAACAGCGCGGTCATCATGACGACGCCCGGGGTCAGGAACGTCATGAACGACTGGCCGTCGCTCGCGAAGCCTGGGATGTCGATGACCTTGGAGAACAGCTGCCCGAAGAGCAGCAGCCAGATCATCGGCTGGATGAGCGTGATGAGCAGGTATGCGGGTTGCCGCACCAACCCGGTGAGCGACCGGCGGGTCAGCAGGGCGGAGTGGGAGAGGAGAGCGCTCATCGGTCGTTTCCTTGCTCGAAAGTGCGGCCGGCGTAGTGGAGGTAGACGTCGTCGAGACTCGGTCGGGAGACCGTGGCGGAGTCGACCTCCACCCCGGCCTGGTCCAACGCGGCCAGGACGCTGGGGATGACGCCGGCCGCCGATAGGGTCCGGGCGCGGACGACCCGGCCGTCGTGGGTGATGTTGTTCAGCCCGTCGAGGTGCGAAAGGCGTTCTGCGGCAATGGCTCCCGCCGCCTGGTCGACGACCTCCACGACGACACCGTCGCCGTTGAGGCGACTCTTGAGCTCGTCCGGCGTGCCCTCGACGACGACGTGTCCGTGGTCGACGATGGCGAGCCGGTCGGCAAGGTGATCGGCCTCGTCCAGGTAGTGCGTCGTGAGGAGGACCGTCAGCTGTTCGACAGCGGCGAGGCGGGCGATCTCGTCCCACATCTGGGTGCGGGCCTCGGGGTCGAGGCCGGTCGTGGGCTCGTCGAGGAAGAGGACCGTCGGTCGCGCGACCAGGCCGACGGCGATGTCCAGCTTGCGCAGCATGCCGCCGCTGTAGGTCTTGCTGAGGCGGTCGGCCGCGTCGGTCAGCTCGAACCGGTCGAGCAGCTCGATGGCCCTGGACCGCGCGTTGGAGCGCGACATCCCGTGGATGCGTGCCGCGAGAAGGATGCTCTCGCGCCCGGTCATCATCGGCGCCGAGCTCGACTTCTGCGAGATCAGTCCGATGGCCCGGCGGACGGCGTCCGGGTCACTGGCGACGTCGTGGCCGGCGACGACCGCACGGCCGGCGTCGGGCTTCGCGAGGGTGGAGAGGATCTTCACGGTCGTCGACTTGCCGGCGCCGTTCGGTCCAAGCAGGCCGAACACCTCGCCCCGGCGGACGGTCAGGGAGAGACCGTCGAGCGCCTGGACCGGAGGCTTACCGCGACCCGTCGCATACGTCTTGACGAGCTCGGTGGCCTCGATGGCGAGAGGTGTTGTGGTGCTTGGTGATTCGGGGTTCCGCGTGGCGGTGGAACCTTGGGGGTCGGGCATGGTGACTCCTTGCGAGCGGGAGTCGACCGGTGGGCTGCCGTAGGCTGCCAGGTGCATCCGAAGGCGCTGGTGGCTCGTCCACCGGTTGACTCGAGGTGATGGCTTGGTCAGACCCACCGCAGGCGTTGCCGCGCCGGCGGATGGGTCTGGCTAGGTCGGTGTGACCGTCGGCAGGTCGGCCAGTGCTCGTCCCTCCTCCCCCAGGTACCGGACGGGGTCCGCGAAAATCTCCTCGGGCGTAAGCCCATCGGCCAGCAGGTCGTGGAGGGTCGCCCATGTAGTCACGCCCGGCAGCTCACCGGACCGGATGTCGTGAACGAGCTGCTCGACGAACCGGAGCTCGGCCTCGAGCATGGAGATTCGCAGCAGACTTTCGACGAGGAACATGTCCGGGACGCCCTGCTCGCGGGCGACGTCGAGCGTTGCGCGTTCCGAGCGGAGCTCGATCGTGAGGCGCCCGGCCCGCTCCTCCAGCAGTCGGGCCACTTCGCCGGGGCGCAGACCGCCCATCAGCGAGAGGGCGGCTTCGAGGGAGGTGAACTCCCGGGTCGGCACGGCCAGCAGCTCGCTGAGCCAGTCCTCGAACTCGGTGTAGCCGGCGGGGGTGATCGCGTAGACGGTGCGCTCAGGGCGGCGGCCGTCGCGGATCGTCTCCTTCGGCTGGATGAGGCCGTGCTTCTGCAGCGAGTCGACCACGGAGTACAGGGAGCCGTAGTTGAGCTTGATGCTCTTCTCCTTGCCCCGCGTTCGCAGGGTCGTGGAGATCTCGTACGGGTGCATCGGCCGCTCGGCCAGGCAGCTCGAGCACGGCCAGCGCGAGCGGGTTGTTGACCCGGCGACGTGTCATCGACTCTCACCTCCGATCCGAATACTCGGACTGGAGTATGTCGCGTCGTAGGAGTCAAGTCAAGCTATATCGCGTTAGTGATTTTCTTTCTTCATATCAGGTGGTGCTGACCGAACCGTCGACCACTTGCTGGACGAAAGCTGGGGCGCACGCTGCTGCCGTGGCGGCCGCGTCCGTTAGTGCTGTTCGTCAGCGAGAAGACGCTGCCGGTTCTGGTGCGGCTCGAGCCACCGGTGTCCGTGCTGGACCGGTTTGCACTAGCTGGGACGTGGCGACTGGGGTCGGCGTTATCCATACCAGCATCCAGGCGGAGGTCGAAGATCGCGACCGGTCGGGTGACACACACGTCTGCCTTCGTCACGCTGTGACGGGTCCCGCCACGTTGCTCGTGAGGTTACCTGCGGTCCGAGTCTGGGTGGCACGGGCGTAGACAACCTGGTTGTTGCCCAGGTTTCCGCTCGTGACCGACCACGCGCCAGTGGTGGGGTTCACCGCGACTGTGGCGGTCTCCAGCGTGTTGGTCCCGGCAGTGCAGGTCCCGGTGGTTTTGCAGAAGACCACGGTGATGGTGGTGGCGTCTCCTGCCGTTCCGAAAGCAGCTGTACCACTCGCTGTGACCGTGTGACCGGGGCCAACCGTGATCTGACTGATGGTCAGCGTCGTTCCCGGCGTGTACACGGTGAAGGTCTGCTGGACCTGGGGGGCGGCGTTGTAGTTGCCGTTGCCCGCCTGGTTGGCGTTGATGGTGCAGGTGCCGGCTCCGACGAAGGTGACGGTGGCACCGCTGACGGTGCAGACGCCGGTGGTGGCCGAAGTGAAGGTCACGGTCAGGCCGGAGGTGGCGGTCGCGGCGACGGTGTAGGTGGCGCCGCCGACCATGGCCGCGGCCGGCGCGTTCGAGGTGAAGCTGATGCTCTGGCTGCCCTTGCCGACGGTGAAGGTCTGCTGGGCCTGGGGCGCGGCGTTGTAGTTGGCGTTACCGGCCTGGTCGGCATTGATGGTGCAGGTGCCGGCGGCGACGAAGGTCACGGTGGAGCCGCTGACGGTGCAGACGCCGGTGGCGGAAGTGAAGGTGACCGGGTTGCCTGAGGCTCCGCCGGTGGCGGTCACGGTGTAGGTGGCGCCGCCGACGGTGGCCGCGGCCGGCGGGTTCGAGGTGAAGGCGATGCTCTGGCTGCCCTTACCGACGGTGAAGGTCTGTTGGGCCTGGGGCGCGGCGTTGTAGTTGGTGTTCCCGGCCTGGTTGGCGTTGATGGTGCATGTGCTGGCGGTCAGGAAGGTGACGGTAGAGCCGGAGACCGTGCAGACGGCGGTGGTGGCCGAGGTGAAGGTCACGGTCAGGCCGGAGGTGGCGGTCGCGGCGACGGTGTAAGTGGCGCCGCCGACGGTGGCTGCGGCGGGCGCGGTCGAGGTGAAGCTGATGCTCTGGCTGCCCTTGCCGACGGTGAAGGTCTGCTGGACCAGGGGGGCGGCGTTGTAGTTGGCGTTGCCGGCCTGGTTCGCGTTGATGGTGCAGGTGCCGGCGGTCACGAAGGTCACGGCGGAGCCGGAGACGGTGCAGACGGCGGTGGTGGCGGAGGTAAAGGTGACGCTCAGGCCCGAGGTTGAGGTCGCGGCGACGGTGTAGGTGGCGCCGCCGACGGTGGCCGCGGCCGGCGCGGTCGAGGTGAACGTGATGCTCTGGCTGCCCTTGCCGACCGTGACGTTCTGGGAGACCTGGGGGGCGGCGATGTAGTTGGCGTTACCGGCCTGGTCGGCGTTGATGGTGCAGGTGCCGGCTCCGACAAAGCTGACGGTGGCACCGGAGACTGTGCAGACGGCGGTGGTGGCGGAGGTGAAAGTCACGGTCAGGCCGGAGGTTGCGGTCGCGGAGACGGTGTAAGTGGCGCCGCCGACGGTGGCGCCGGCCGGCGCGGTCGAGGTAAACGTGATGCTCTGGGTGGCCTTGCCAACACTCTGAGTCACGGTCGGGGACGTCGACGCCCCGAAGCCGGTGGTTCCCGCGTAGGCGGCGGTGATCGCGTGCGTCCCAACCGTCGAGTACACGGCCTGGCAGGTCGCGGTGCCCGAGGAGAGGGTTTGCGCGCCACCCGTACACGCGATGGGGGTGCCGCCGTCCTTGAAGGTGACGGTCCCGGTCGGTGTGCCGGAGGGAGCGGAGACGGTCGCGGTGTAAGTGACCGTCTGACCGACGACTGACGGGTTGGCCGACGAGGAGAGCGACGTCGTCGTGGCCACAGTGCCGACGACCGTGACGGTCGGACTGGAGGGGCTCGTGGCGGTCCAGCTGCGATAGACGGCCGTCACCGAGTAGGAGTAAGAGCCGTCCGGCACCGAGGAGTCAGTGCAGGAGAGTCCGACAACCGGCGACGCGGCCGAACTACCGCAGGCCGTTGAGACCGCGGCAGTGCTGGTGTTCGTCCGCAGGACGTAATAGCCGCTCGGGGCCGGCGCTCCGGGGCTGGTGGCCGACGCGGGCCAAGACACCAAAACCGAGTTGGAACCTGCCGACGTCGAGGCCGACACCGACGCAGGGGCGTTGAGGGTGCCCGTGATGGCCGATGACGAACCATTGCCCATCGTTGTCCAGTACGCGAATGCCGCACCGCCCATGGCCAGCAACCCCGCGAGGAGGGCGCAGAGCACCACCAAGCGCTTCGACACTGCGGGTGAGGAGGTACGGCCGAAGCCCTTGATCGTGAAGGCAGGGGTGCTCATGTCAGTTGTTCGCCGTCCCGGAGAAGTTCAGCGCGAAGGTCTTGCCCTTGCACGCGTCCTGGTTGACGGTCGGAAGGTCCTTGAGCCGGATCTGCGGCGCCGTCACGCCCTGCGCCGGCAGCACGACGCTGCCGTTGGCCGGGACGAGGACCCCTGGGTGGACGAGGCGGATGACTGGGCGAGCTCGACGTTCGTCGCGCTCGCGCAGCCGCCGGCGTCCTGGCCGCGTTCACGGTCATCGTCAGGCTGGTGACGAAGATCGGCACCGGGTTCGGGTTCGTGAGGGTCACTGCGACGGGCCTCCAGATACCGAGCGTCAGCCCGGTCATGGAACCACTGATCTGGAACGGCATGCCCGAGGTCGGCAGCCCCTTCTCGTACTTAAATGAGTAGTAGGTCCCGGCCGACATGTTGCCGGCGGCGTCGATGCTCCGGACCGCGAACTGGTGTTGCCCGTAGTTGGTCGTGTCGATGACCCAGGTGTACGGCGAGTGCACGTGAACCACGCGCCGTTCTCGAGCGAGCACTGAGACGTGACGCCGGCCTCCGCTCCGGTCCACGCGAAGGTGTTCGTCGCGTTCGAGGTCGGGTCGGTCGGCTTCTGCGTGATCGTCGGAGCGCCGGGCGCGATCGTGTCGATCACCCAGGTGAATGTCGTTGTCGGGACCGACGTTTCCGGCCGCGTCGACGGCCAGCACGGCGAAGGTGTGCGAACCCTGCGCGAGACCCGAGTACGACTTCGGAGTCGTGCACGCAGCGGGGGTCGCGCCGTCGAGCCCACAGCGGAACGTCACGCCGGGCTCGGCATCGGTGAAGGCGAACGACGGGTTCGCGGTGTTCGAGGGATTGCTCGGCTTCGCCGTCAGGCTCGGAGCCGGCGGGGCGACGGTGTCGACCTTCCACGTGTACGCGGTCGGGTCGCTGACGTCGCTGCCCTTCAGGGCCTTCACGGCGAACGTGTGCGAGCCCTGTGCCAGAACGCTGTATGCCTTGGGGCTCGTGCAGCTGGTGTAGGCGGCGTTGTCCAGGCTGCACTGGAAGCTCGCACCGCCCGGACCGGAGAACGCGAAGGTCGCCGACGTCGAGCCGCTGTTCGCGGCCGGCGCCGACGTGATGGTGGGGGCGGCGAGGCCGGCCTTGGAGGCCGCGACCGTCGCACCGGTGACGAGGCCGACGACGGCGACGAGGGCAGCGACGAGAACCAGCGCACGTCGCCTGGTTGTCGTCACTGCCCTCATCGGATGCCCCTGAATTGCACTCGTCGGTATGCGGCGTCAGTCGCCGCGATGGCAGGGCGGCATGAGCCGCCCTGCCGGGTGGTCAGCGCGATCACGAGCCGCCCCACCATCGATCGTGCTTAGTTGCTGGAGAGGGTCAGGGTCACGATGGCGCCCTTGCAGCCGTCCTGGTTCGTGCTGGTTGTTGCAGCTGCAAGGTCGACCGTGCCGGGCCGTGGCCGCGGCGGCGAGTCTGCCCCAGCTGGTGACTGTCGTGGTCGAGGTGTAGTCGCCGAGGATGGCGTAGTCAGACACGAGCGCAGCTGCCGGTGCGCTTGCGTCGACGCTCACGGTCGCCGTGACGGTCACCGCGTGACGAAGCTGGAGGTGCCAGCGTTGTCGGACGGTGCACGTGACCGTCTGCGCGACGCGCCGGGGTACAGGCCGTTCGGCATAGGCGGCGTCGCAGAGCCACGGCGAGGCCGGTGGCGGTGGCGGTCGTCGCCGAGCCGGTGCCGGAGCCGGTGGTGGTCCAGTAGGCGTACGCGCCGCCCGCGGCGGCGACGGTGATGACGCCGGCGGTGACGAACGCGGCGGACTTCTTCTTCATGGAGATCTTGGAGCGCACAGCAAGGGTCCCTTCTTCAAATGGTGAGTTCGGAGAACGAGACGAACGCTCGGGTGCGAATCCCCCACAGCCGCAACTCGTCCTACCCAGGCCGCAGTGGCCTCGGGCTAAAGAATTGAGCAGATCGGATCCGCCCACATCGGATGAAACGTCATCCATCGGCCACCGAAGAGTTGGACAAAATTCAACCAAACGGACGAGGACCTACTGGGTGAGCCCCATCGACGGGGTCGTCACCACGACGTTGTTGGTCTGCGTGTAGGTCGACTGGATCGTCCCGTTGTTGCCGCTGAAGTCGAGGTCGCCGACCACGATCAGCGAGTCGTCGAAGATGCCGGCGCCGTTGCCGCGGTAGTCGAAGGTGCCGTTCTTCGCATACACCGTGCCCGTGTTCGTGTTGGTGCCGTTCCCGCGCCACCCGAACTCAGAGGTGTTGTTGCGGTCCGACACTGCCGCCAGTCCCTTGGGTCGGGCCCGACGTAGGGGCGGTGATGCGCAGCGTGGCATTGCCGGTCATGAGCAGATCGCCGCCGACCTCCCCCGGAGGAGTTGCACGCTCGCGGCGTGGTTCCGGTGGCAGCAGACGAAGTACAGCGTCACGCCGAGAGCGGTGATCGCGGTGTTCCCGGAGACGTGGTTGGACCCGTAGATGACGTAGAGGCCGGGCTGCAGCGTGCAGGGTCCGTTCGGCAGGTTCAGCGAGCCGTAGATCCCCGGCCCCGCAGAGCAGGCGTTGGTCTTCGCGGTCAGCCCGCTGTAGTCGGGCATCGCCATGCTCGCCAACGGATCGGGAATGGCCGGCTGGTTCTGGTTCGGCGCCGGAGAGTAGGTGCCCTTATTCGGCGTCGTCCCGTCGAGGTTGATCTGACCGCCGCCGGTGACGGTGATGCTGCCGTTCGGGTTCGCGCTCAGGGTGCCGTTGAAGATGACGTTCGCCCCGGAGACGACGACGTCGCCGTTCTGGAGGTCATGGTTCCCCGGACCGATCACGCAGAGTCCACACGGACCCAGAGCCGAACCCGTCAGCCCGACGACGGCGACCGCCTGGACGTTGACGTTCTGGTTTCCGAACACGCCACCCAGCGGCGTCTTGACGGGGCGGAACGGCACCAGCACCCGGACCTGCGACGGTGCCAGCGCTCGAGCTTGAAGGAGATGCACTGGCGTGTCGCCGGCGGCACCCAGCCCGGCCGGCTTTCCGGGGTCCGTGCACGCGCCCAGTCGGCGCGTCGTGGTGCCGAAGTTCTTCGCAGCCAGGCTCTTCGCTGCCGTGATGGCCGTCGCGTTTGCCACCCGAGGTCAGCGAGTTGCCGGCCGCCAGCGCCGCGGCGTCGGCCGCGTTCTGCGCCTGTCGACGGGTGTCCCGGGCCAGCCCGAGCTCGACGACGATCGACGCCAGCCCGATGAGGACGACCGACATCAGGAGGACGGTGATGATGGCGGCCGCGCCCGTGTCGCGCCGCATGCGACGGCCGATCACGGCGCCCCCGAAGCGGTGCACCAAGCCCAGTTCGCTCCCGGACGGGTCGGCGTCCGCCGTGTAGTTCGACCGGGCTTGGCGGCCGTCCCGTTCTCGATCGACATCACGGTCTTGGACTGGATGACCCCGTTCGCCGGCAGGGGAACGAACTTCGTGAAGCTGGTCGCCTTGACCGCGACGCAGACGACAACGAGGTCGCCCTTGGTCCACGTGGTCGTGCGCGCCGGCCGTGTCGGCTTCGGCTGAGAAGACTCGCGCGGAGGCCGTGCCACCGCTGGTGACCGACATCGCTTTGCGCCGCACGCGACCGCCGCCATCCCAGTCGGAACTGGAGGCGCCAGCAGCCGGGGAACGCGGTCTGCACGGCCGCCTTCCGCGCGGCTTCACGAACACCCTGGCGCACCGAGATCGAGTCGTTGAACCAGAGCCCGTAGTCGATGATCCCGAGGACCAGTGCCATCAGCAGCGGGATGACGAGCGCGAACTCCACCACCGCTGCTCCCCGGTCGCGTCGGTCGCGCCGGGGTGGCCAATGTCTACCCACGTAGAACCCTCCCCCGAGTGTCCTGACCAGCCTCGCGACAACGAATTCCGTTGTCCATCAGCCGAACGGGCCACGATGAGACGTGAACGGGGAGGATTCGCGGGTTTGTCCGGGTTCGACCGGAAGTCGGATCCCCCACCCCGGGGTGGTGGTCGTCCGCCGCGGTGGACAAGAGTGGGACCGCCACTCACGACGACGTCAGGAGAGAGCTCGTGCCCGTCACCATCACCGAGGTCCGCTCGACCGAACGGTTCGTGGGGACAGAGGAACAGCCACGACAGGTGCTGCACGTGACGATCGAGCGGAGTATGCGGGACGGCGAGATCCGTCTCGAGGTCACCGGCGTGGAGCCACCGGGCTCGGTCCTTCGCCGGCGACGTACGCGGCACCCTGACCGTGCCGCCTGGGGATCGAACCGTACGCGTGGACGTGCCGCTGGACCTGCCCGAGCGCGCCGGGGTCGGCGACGAGATCGCCGTCCGCGTGAGCGCCGCCGGCGACAGCGGTGGCGCGGCCGAGGCATACGGAACCGTCGTCGTCGCCGAACCGGGCTGGACGATGGTCATGGTGTCGCACTTCCACTACGACCCGGTCTGGTGGAACACGCAGGCGTCGTACACGACCGACTGGGACTTCGTCGGGCCGGACTGGTCGACGCGACCGGCGTTCGTGGACAACGGGTTCGCCCTCGTCGAGGCCCACCTCAAGCTGGCCGTCCGCGACCCGGACTACCACTTCGTCCTGGCCGAGCTCGACTACCTCAAGCCCTACTTCGACACGTACCCGGAGCAGCGAGCGGTGCTGCGGCGGCTGCTCGCCGAGGGCCGGGTGGAGCTCGTCGGCGGGACCTACAACGAGCCGAACACCAACCTCACCAGCAGCGAGACGACGATCCGGAACTTCGTCTACGGCATCGGCTTCCAGCGCGACATTCTCGGCGGCGACCCGCAGACCGCCTGGCAGCTGGACGCGTTCGGCCACGACCCCCAGTTTCCCGGGCCTCGCCGCCAAGGCCGGACTGACCGGAAGCGCGTGGGCCCGCGGGCCGCACCACCAGTGGGGACCACTGCGCCAGCACTGGGACCAGGACCGCACTGGCGACATCACCGTCATGCAGTTCGAGAGCGAGTTCGAGTGGATCTCGCCGAGCGGCGACGGCGTGCTGACGCACTACATGCCCGACCACTACGGCCCGGGGTGGGAGCTCCAGCACGCACCCTCGGTCGAGGCCGCCGGCGACATCGCCTACCACCTCTTCCAGGTGCTGAAACCCGTTGCCGCGACTCGCAATACGTTGCTCCCCGTCGGCGGGGACTACTGCCCGCCGAACAACTGGGTGACCGAGCTGCACCGATGGTGGAACCAGAACTACGTGTGGCCGAGGTTCGTCTGCGGGACCACCCGGATGTTCATGGACCGCGTCCGGGAGGGGCTCGCCGAGCAGCACCGGACGCCCTCGCCGCAGAGCCGCGACATGAACCCGGTCTACACCGGCAAGGACGTCTCCTACATCGACACGAAGCAAGCGCAACGTGCCGCGGAGACGGCTGCCACGGACGCGGAGAAGCTGACCACGTTCGCGGTCCTGCTCGGCGAGGGGCGTTACCCGGAGGCGGCGCTCGACAAGGTCTGGCGGCAGCTGGCGTTCGGCGCGCACCACGACGCGATCACCGGCTCCGAGTCCGACCAGGTCTACATCGATCTGCTCACCGGCTGGCGCGAGGCCTACGACCTGGCCTCCGGCGCCCGTGACGCCGCAACGACCGCGATCGTGCGCCGCATCGACACGACGGGCGACGGGACGGCGCTGGTCGTCCTCAACACGCTGGCGTTCGACCGCACCGATCTCGTTCGCGCGGAGGTCGATACGGCCGGAGGTGTCCACGTCGTCGACGACACCGGCGCCGTGGTCCCTGTGGTTGCCGAGGCACCGGGTGTCGTGCGATTCGTCGCTCGGGACGTGCCGTCGATGGGCTGGCGGACCTACCGCGTCCTCCCCGGAGCAACCGTCGATGGCTGGACCGACGTCTCGAACCGACGGCGGGCCGTGACCGTCGAGAACGACGCATACCGGGTCACGGCCGACCCCTCTCGCGGCGGCACGCTGACCTCCGTCCTCGACCGGCGAGGTGGCCGCGAGCTGCTCTCCGGACCGGGGAACGAGCTGCGCGTGCACGAGGAGTATGCGGCGCATCCCCGGTTCAGTGAGGGTCCCTGGCACCTCCTGCCCAACGGCCGCTCCGTCCACTCGGCCGACGCCGAGGCGCGAGTTGTGTTGCAGGAGAGTGCGATCGGTCGGCGCCTGATCGCGCGTGGGGTAGTCGACGGGATCGAGTACGAACAGGTGACGACGCTCGTCGACGGGTTGGAGCGCGTGGAGTTGACGACGCGGTTCCTCGACCACGAGGCGTCCGACCGGCTGGTCCGGGTTCGGTTCCCGGTCGACCAACCGGGTGGGCTGCCGGTGAGCGAGGTGGCCTCGGGCGTCGTCGGCCGCGGGTTCGGCCTCATCGACGCCGACACCGCCGAGGCGCCGTGGACCCTCGACAACCCGGCCAACACGTGGTTCGGCATCGGCACGACCCTGGCGGTCGACGTCGTCGACGAGACCGGCGAACGCGTCGGCACCCGCGCCGTCGCGGTCGCCGAGGTCGTCGTCCCCGACGGCAGTGATCCGGCCGACGCCCGCGACCTCGTCGTCGCCCTGGCCCGTCGTGGCGTCACAGCGACCACGTCGACGGCGTCCGGATCGCGGTACGGCGATCTCGGTGTCGACTCCAACCTTCCCGACCTCCGGTTCGTCCTGGCCGACCGACCCAACTCCGTCCTGGATGCGGTCGAAGACCGCGTCGGGTCGCTGCCCGACGATGACGTCGTCCTCGTCCCCGCGCTGAAGCCGCTGGCTGAGACCTGGGTCCCTAACGCCGACCTGCGCGACATCGACGCGCTCCCGGTCGTCGTCCTGCGCGACCCGGCGGCCGCGGTGGAGGCGGTGTCCGCGGGGCGCTTGACCGCGCGTCTGGCCGGCGGCCGTGACGTCGAGGCGCATACGGACGGGACGGTCGCGTTGTTGACCTACGGCCTCCCGGGGTTCGCCGTCGACCCGGAGGGCGGTCTCAACCTCTCGCTGATGCGCTCCTGCACCGGCTGGCCGTCGGGGGTGTGGATCGACCCGCCGCGGCGCACGACGCCGGACGGCTCGTCGTTCCAGCTGCAGCACTGGACGCACGAGTTCCACTACGCGCTGGTGAGCGACGCCGGGGACTGGCGCGACGCATACCTCCCGGCTCGGGGACAGGCCTTCAGCACGCCGCTCCTCGCGGTGCCGACCGAAGCGACGGCCGGGGACCTGCCCGGGACGCAGAGCCTCCTCACCGTCGAACCCGCGCGTGACGTCCTCGTGCAGACGGTCAAGGCCGCGGGCAACCCGGTGGCGTCCGGAGCGCACGACGCGGCCGACCCGCGCCACAGCGTGACCATCCGGCTCGTGGAGGCAACCGGGACGTCCCGTCGGGCCACCGTCGCGCTCCCGCTCACGCCGGTCCAGTCCGCCGCGCAGGCCGACCTGCTCGAGGTACCGCGCCGGCCGCTCCGCGTCGCGGCTGGGGTGCTCGAGGTCGACCTCGACGGCCAGCAGATCGAGACGGTCGTCGCGACGGTCGCCGCCAGTGGCGATCCGTCGACGACCATCCTGGGCCTCGCCCACGAGGCGGCTCAGCCGGTGTTCAGCCGGTACTGGCTGCACAACCGCGGACCGGCGCCGATGGGCTTCCTGCCGGTTGCCGTGGCGATGACGCCGACGGTCGCGCGGTGCACCGCGGGCGAGCGGTTCGAGATCAGCTGGGTCGTCGCGAACCAGTACGCGTCGAGCCCTGTCGCCGTCGCCAGCCGGCTGGAGTTGCCCGACGGCTGGACGGCCACCCTGCCCGAGGCGCCGGCGGTGCTGGCGGCGAGCGGGTATGCGCGATTCCGGTCCTGGATCGAGGTGCCGGAGGGCGCAACGCCGGGCCAGTACGCGGTCGCGGCGCGCGTCTCGCCGGACGACGCCGAACTGGCGGGAGGTGGTGCGGTGGGCGTCGTCGAGGACGTCGTCACGGTGTTCGTCGGTGATTCCGCGGCGCTCGACGAGACGCTGGGGTTCGGGCGCCCCAGCACGGCCGACCTCGGCCGGAACGTCCAGCTCGGCGCTCAGGAGGGTGAGGCGGGCCGGCCGACCGGGCTCGAGGTCGACGTCGACACGACGTCGGTCGTGGTGGCGCCGGGGGGCTCGGCGACGGTCAGCCTGAGCCTGCGGAACCGCACGCTCTCGGAGATTCGTGGCGAGATCCAGATCGCGTCACCGTGGGGCACGTGGGACTGGGTGGCGAACCCGACCCGGGGTTTCACCGCGCCGGCCGGCGGGACCACCACGGTGGACATCGAGGTCGCGCCGCCGGCCGACACGACGCCCGGGCACGCCTGGCTGATGGCCAAGGTGATGTGGTTCGGACGGGCCCAGTACGCGGAGACCGTCCGGCTGGAGGTGCGCGGATGAGCGTCGCCGCCTGGGTCGACGGCGAGCCCATCGGCGCCGCGGAGGTCGACGAGCGGCTGGCCCGGCTCCGTTTGCGGGACCGGGCCGGTTCGCTGCCGGCCGCCGACTCACGAGAAGGGCGTCAGCTGCGGCGGTGGGTCGCGCAGGTGGCGGTGGTGGAGCGCCTCTGCGAGCACACCACCACCGGTTCGTACTCTGGACCGCATCAAATTCCGGCGCCGGACACCACGAACCGATCGGCGCCGCGCCTTCTGGAGCCCACCCGCTCGGACGCCGCCGCGCTCGGGTCGATCGTCGCCGCCGCGTGGACCAACAACCCGGCGGTGCCCGACGCGGCGGCCCTCGTCACCGGCAACGTGTCAATCACCCCCGAACGGCTACGGCGGGCCGCCGGGCTCGCCGCCACGGACGACGGCGGGTCGGTGTGGTCGGCCGACCAGCTGCTGGCCTCGGCGCGGCTGGAGGCGTTCGCCCGTTGGCTGGCCCACGCCACGCACGAGCGGGTACGCCTCGAGGAGGGGTACGAGCACCCGGGCGACGCATCACAGCCGGACAACCTGCACGAGCACTGAGCCCGGCACCGGGTGGGGACTGCTGGTTCGTGGTGGATGCAGCCGGAATTCAGTGCGGTCTGGAGCACGAATCGGCTGAAGGTGGGCGGGGGCAGCCGCCTCCTGCTACTAATGCCGCCTCCTGCTACTCCTGCCGCGCCTTGTTGTTGTGTCGCTCCAGCTGGGCGCGGGCGTCCTCGTCCTGCCGGTTCTCGACGTTCTCGAGCGAGGCGAGCTCGGGCAGCAGCTCGTGCCGGTGGGTGAACGTGTCGATAATCGACAGGGCGGCCGCGGCCAGCGGTATCCCGATCAGGGCTCCTACGGGTCCGAACAGGGCTGCGCCGGCGATGACCGAACCCAGCGCGACCGCTGGATGGACGTCCATGGTTCGGCGGCTGATGCGCGGAGTGAAGACGTAGTTCTCGATCTGCTGGTAGACGGTGGCGAAGATCGCGATCCACACGGCGTTGATCGGCTTGTCGGAGACGAGCGTGAACAGCGCCGGCAGCGCCACCCCGATGTAGGTGCCGATGGTCGGGATGAACTGCCCGACGATGCCGGCGAGCACGCCGAGCGGCAGCCAGTAGGGCACCCCGATGATCGCGAAGAACACCGCGTGGAAGAACGCCGACAGCGCCGCGAGCGCCACCTTGCTGACGACGTAGCCGCCGGTCTTCTCGACCGAGATCTCCCAGACCGTGACGAAGACGCGCTGGTAGGCCGGCGGCAGCCAGGAACCGATGGTCTGACGCAGCCGCGGGCTGTCGGCCGAGAAGTAGTAGGCGAACACGAGGATCGTCAGGGTGTCGAAGATGCCAGCGAACACCGAGCCGAAGATGCCCAGGAGGCCACCACCGTACTGACCGACCCACTCCCCGATCTTGTCCGGGGTGATCTGGATCGACGACGCGAGGTTGTTGAGGTCGAACGAGGTGTGGAAGGTGCTGTTGGCCCAGGTGACGACCGAGGTCAGGGCGTTCGGCAGCGAGCTACCCAGCGCGGACAGCTGGGAGACGAAGACGCCGCCGAACAGCGCCGACAGGGCGGCCAGCAGGATGATCCCGGCGATGAGGACGATCCCGGTGGCCAGGCCTCGCCGCACGCCCCGCCGCACCATCCAGAGCACCGGCGGCTCCATGGCGATGGAGAACAGCCACGCGAGCAGCAGGATGAAGAGGAACGTCCCCAGTGCCTGGAACGCCCAGATGCCGATCGACAGGACGATGAAGAACCCGATCACCATCAGCGCGGTGCGCCGGGCGCTCGCGGGCGTGATGGAGATCCACGTGGCCTGCCCGTGGGCCGGCTCGGTAGGAGCCGGGCGTCGCGGCTGCGTCGTCTCGGTCTGCATCGGCGGATCCGGTTCCACCGGTGCCGACGTCACGGCATCAGCGACCGATCCGTCGGCTCCCGCCGCACCGGTGTCCTTCCGGCGCAGCGCGGAACCCCGACCGAACCGCTCACTGACGCCCACGCTCGAAGCCTACGGCTCCGGCACGTTCGCCGTGGTCAGCCCGCTTCGAGAAGCCGGCTGACCTCGCTCTCGCGATAGCGCCGGTGACCCCCCAGGGTCCGGATGGCGGTGAGCTTGCCCGCTTGCGCCCACCGGGTGACCGTCTTGGGGTCAACCCGGAACAACGCCGCCACTTCGGCCGGCGTCAACAGTCTCTCGTGCTCGAACGATCCCATTCGTGGTGACTCACATTCCCGCTGATTGGTTGAACCCCCGTTGTGGACCTACCCCCTCAGGTCGGTCCGCTGTTCAACAGTTCCGAAGGTACCTTGGGCATCGCTCGAACGGGGGGTTTTGCGCAGGTCTACCCAAATCCCCCGATTAGGGTCGAACTGCGGTCATCCCCGCGCATCTTGATCGAAGCGGAGTCACCATCCATGTCCTCACTCCCCGAGCCGACACCCGGATCCGCCACGACGGATCCCTTCACGCACGAGCAGGTCGCCTTCTGTCACGACCCGGCCACCGGGCTGCGGGCGATCATCGCCCTCTACTCGACCGCTCTCGGCCCCGGCCTCGGCGGGACTCGGTTCTACCCGTATGCGTCGGCGGACGCCGCGCTCGCGGACGTGCTCGACCTGTCCCGCGGGATGGCCTACAAGAACGCGGTCGCCGGCCTCGACCACGGCGGCGGCAAGGCGGTCATCATCGGTGACCCCCGCCGTGACAAGACGCCCGAGCTGCTGCGCGCCTACGGGCGGTTCGTGGAGAGCCTCGGTGGCCGCTACGTCACGGCGTCCGACGTCGGCACCTACGTCGCGGACATGGACGTCGTCTCGGAGACGACCCGGTTCGCTACGGGCCGGTCGGAGGCGCACGGTGGGGCAGGCGACTCGTCGGTGCTCACCGCATACGGCGTGTTCCAAGGTATGCGTGCGGCGGCGGAGCACCGGTGGGGGTCGCCGTCGCTCGCCGGTCGGCGGGTCGGGATCTCCGGCGTCGGGAAGGTCGGTCGCCGGCTGGTCGAGCTGCTGCGGGGCGACGGTGCGTCGGTGGTGATCTCCGACGTGAGTCCGGACGCGGTCGCGTCGGTGGTGGCCGAGCATCCGTCGGTGGAGGTGGCGGCCGATCGGGCGGGGCTGATCGGGTTGGAGCTGGACGTGTTCTCGCCGAACGCCATGGGCCGTGCACTGGACGACGACACCATCGACCGCCTGCGGGCGGAGATCGTGTGTGGCGCGGCCAACAACCAGCTGGCGGTCGAGGGTCCGGGCGGGTCGGCGGACCGGCTGGCGGAGCGCGGGATCCTCTACGCGCCGGATTTCGTCGTCAACGGCGGCGGCGTGATCCAGGTGGCCGACGAGCTGAAGGGGTTCGACTTCGACCGCGCCCGGGCGCGGACGGCCGGGATCTACGACACGACGCTGGCCGTGTTGCGGGAGGCGACGGCCCGGGGAGTGACCACCGCGGAGGCGGCGAACCGACTCGCGGAGGAGCGGATCGCGGCCGCGACGCCGGGCGGCGTGTGGCTGCCCGCGGGGCGGTAGTCACCCCACGAAGTTCTCCGCTCCGCTCCGATACTTCGCAGGGACCCCCAACTCGGTGGAACGTCTCGCGCTGAGGTAGCGTTATCCCCACGAAGATCACGATTCCCGGGGCCGCTCCGCAAAGGTCGATGACCGTCTTTCGCCATCGACACGAGTGATGCCGCCCCGGCAGACGCATGAGGGGGTCACGCCATGGGGCGCGGCCGGGCGAAGGCCAAGCAGACCAAGGTCGCTCGGGAGTTGAAGTACTTCTCTCCCGACACGGACCTGAGTGCGCTTGAGCGAGAACTTCACGGGTCAACCACACGGTACGAGCCGGAGACGGACGCCGTCGAGGACGACGACGACGGTTACGGCGAGTACGGGAAGTGGGCCGCCGGAGAGCGTTAGCGCTCTCCGATCGTGACTCCCTTCAAGCGTCCGGGTGCTCGCCGAGCACCTGGACTGCTCCTCCGTCGACGCCCTTGGCGCCGCTGACCACCTCTGCGGTGGTCGTTGTTCGGTCGATGGTGGTCACCTCGCCGAGTACCCACGCGGGTATGCCGGCGCTCACCGCGTGCGCCACGGCGCGGTCGGCCTGGTCGGCGGGCAGGATCACGAGGAAGCCCACGCCCTGGTTGAGGGTGCGTTCGAGGTCGGTCCGGGGCACCCGGCCGAGCTGCTGAACCGTCCCGAAGACCGGCGGTGGGGTCCAGGTGGACCGGTCGACGGTGGCCAGGGTGTTCGTGGGCAGGACCCGGGCGAGGTTGGCGGCGAGCCCGCCACCGGTGACGTGGCTGAGGGCGTGGACGTTCATGTCCGGCTGGCGGATGAGGTCGAGGACGGGCTGCGTGTAGAGCCGGGTGGGCTCGAGGAGCTCCTCCCCGAGCGTGCGCCCGAACTCGTCGACATGGCGGTCGAGGCTCCAGCCGGCGGACGCGATGACGCGGCGGACCAGCGAGTACCCGTTGGAGTGCAGGCCGCTGGACGCGAGCGCGACGACGACGTCTCCAGGCGTGACCCGATGGGGGCCGAGGAGGTCGGCGTACTCGACAACGCCGGTGGCGGCGCCGGCGACGTCGTACTCACCGGGTTCGAGCAAGCCGGGGTGCTCGGCGGTCTCGCCGCCGATGAGGGCGGTGTTGGTCTCGGCGCAGGCGTCGGCGATGCCGCTGACGATCTCGGCGATGCGTTCGGGGACGACCTTGCCGGTGGCGATGTAGTCGGTCAGGTACAGCGGTTCGGCCCCGCAGACGACGATGTCGTCGACGACCATGCCGACGAGGTCGAAGCCGATGGTGTCGTGCTTGTCGAGGGCTTGGGCGATGGCGACCTTGGTTCCGACGCCGTCGGTGGAGGTCGCCAGGACCGGGCGGGTCATGCGGGTGAGGCGGGTCGCGTCGAAGAGGCCCGCGAAGCCGCCGAGTCCCCCGAGCACCTCAGGGCGCTGGGCGCGGCGGATCGAGTCCTTCATCAGCTCGACGGCCTTGTCGCCCGCCTCGACGTCGACCCCGGCCTCGGCGTATGTCACCACGTGCTCCACTCTAGTTTTCCCTGGATGGGGGTAAAAACGTCGTGGATTGCGGCCCGTCTATACCCCCGCCCTCGATGAGGACCGGGCGGAGAGCGTGCGGTGGGCCTCGACGACCTGGTTCATGACGGCGTCCTCAGCGATCCGCAGCCCGATGACGCCGATCCGAAGAACCATCCCGCGGCGCATCGTGACGGCGTTCTGCCGGAGGTTGTCGTCGACCAGAGCCAGTCCCTGCCGGTGCTGCGCGCCGTCGATCTCGACGTAGAGGTCGACATCCTCCCAACCGACGTCGAGGTAGATCCGGCCACGCGGACCACGGCGAACGACCTGCCGAGTCGGTTCGGGCAACCCACGCCTCCGGCAGAGGTGCGCGAAGTCCAGCTCGCCGAGGGACTGCACTCCTCCGGCGAGGTCGCCGACCAGAGCGGTCACCAGTCGGGCCCGTCCACCCGAAGTCGTGCGCGCGACCGCCGCGAGTCGCGACGGCGTGACGAGCCGTTGTTGGATGGCAAGGCACAGGATGAGCGCGGCCTGTCGGTCGCTGACGGCCCAGTGCGCCGCTCGGACCGCGGCGAGGTCGGCGCGTACCCGCGGCGCCCCCACCCCCGTGAGGTCTGCTCGCGACCATCTCCGCACGCGGTGGATCGTGACCCCCGGCACCTCGAAGGGCCGGCACGCGTGCGCGATCGAGACGTGCTGGAGCTCCTCGGTGAAGCCATTGAGGCCGATCGCCTGAAGGGCGCTCACGCCGTCGAGCGACGCGATCCGGATACCGACCTCCCAGACCGCGCGCCAGCGCAGGGCGTCGGACGACAGAGGTGCCGTATGCAGTGCGACCGTCTGCTTCCCGTGCTCCGCCCAGCGCAACGACGCCACCCCGCGGCGGACGGCAGCCCGGTCGACGCCCAGCTGTCGGAGCATGGTCCGCGAGAGCACGCCGTCATAAGGCGCCGCCGCTCTCACGGCGCACGCCCAGCGGTCGCGAGTCGAGGCCATGACGGCACGGTGCCGTCACGGAGCGCTCATCGACGTCACCCGCCGTCATCCTGTGGATGACGTGACTAACCGTCCAGAGCCTGTGGACCGCTTCATCGCTTCCGGTGGGGGTAAAAGCGCCGCGATTTCCACCGCGCGTTTACCCCCAATGGGAAAGAGGGGGCGCCAGGAGGGCGCCCTAGGGGTTCAGGGCGAGGAGGTCGATGCTCGAGTCGTGGCCTGAGCGGACGGTGATGGGGAGGGTCTCCAGGACGTGCTTGCCGATCCGGCCGTCCTCGGGGAGCTCGATCGGGTAGACGCCGGTGAAGCACGCCGTGCACAGGTCGGTCGCCGGCTGGGCCGTCGCGTTGACCATGCCCTCCTCGGAGATGTACCCGAGCGAGTCGGCCCCGATCGACGCCCGGATCTCCTCCACGCCGAGCCCGGTCGCGATGAGCTCGGCGCGCGTGGCGAAGTCGATCCCGTAGAAGCACGGCCACTGCACGGGCGGCGACGAGATGCGCACGTGCACCTCGAGGGCGCCCGCCTCCCGCAGCATCCGGATCTGGGCGCGCTGGGTGTTGCCGCGCACGATGGAGTCGTCGACGACCACCAGCCGCTTGCCGCGGATCGTGTGCTCCAACGGGTTGAGCTTGAGCCGGATGCCCAGCTGGCGCAGCGTCTGGGACGGCTGGATGAAGGTCCGGCCCACGTAGGCGTTCTTCACGAACCCCTGCCCGTAGGGGATCCCGGCCTCCTGCGAGTACCCCACGGCCGCGGGCACCCCCGACTCGGGCACCCCGATGACGAGGTCGGCGCTGACCGGGTGCTCCCGGGCCAGCTGGCGACCCATCTCGACGCGGGCCTCGTGCACGACGCGGCCGCGGATGACGGCGTCCGGCCGCGCGAGGTAGACGTACTCGAACACACACCCCTTCGGCTGCGCCGGCGCGAACCGGTGCGAGCGCAGGCCGTGCTGGTCGATCGCCACCAGCTCGCCCGGCTCGATCTCGCGTACCACGGACGCGCCGATGGTCTGGAGAGCCGCCGTCTCGGAGGCCACGACCCAGCCGCGCTCCAGCCGCCCCAACGCGAGCGGGCGCACCCCGTGGGCGTCGCGCGCGGCATACAGCGTGTTCTCGTCCATGAAGACGAAGCAGAAGGCGCCCTTGAGCAGCGGCAGCACCTCGAGGGCCGCCGTCTCGATGGGCCGGTCGGGGTCCGCCGCGAGCAGCGTCGTCACGAGCGCCGTGTCGGAGGTGTTGCCCCGCCCGAGCTCGCCGCGCTTGCCCGCGGACGAGCCGAGCTGCTCCTTGACGAGGTCGCGCAGCTCCATCGTATTGATGAGGTTTCCGTTGTGCGCCAAGGCAACTGACGTGTCCCCGAGACCACCGAGGGTCGGCTGCGCGTTCTCCCACGTGGAACCACCGGTCGTGGAGTACCGCGTATGCCCGACCGCGATGTGGCCGCGCAGGGACGCCAGCGCCGACTCGTCGAACACCTGGCTGACCAGCCCCATGTCCTTGTAGACCAGGATCTTGTCGCCGTCGGCGGTCGCGATTCCGGCGGACTCCTGCCCGCGGTGCTGCAAGGCATACAGGCCGAAGTAGGTGAGCTTGGCGACGTCCTCACCGGGTGCCCAGACCCCGAAGACGCCGCAGGCGTCCTGTGGACCTTTGTCGGAGGGATTCAGCGGGTCGAGGTCGTGCGAGAGTCGTCCGTCTCCGCGAGGCACGCCGTCAGTCTCCCATAGCAACCGGTGCGCACCGGTCAGGGACGCCGCTCCAGCAGGACCGCCACGAGTCCGGCGAGCAGCGCACCGAGCCCGGCGAACAGCACCCCGAAGAAGGCGAGCTGCGAACCCGCCGAGTAGTCCGTGGCCGACTCTCCGACCAGCGAGAAGATCGCCCCCGCCAGGAACCCGACGATCGCCCCGGTCACGATGAACCGCAGGTAGTTGGGCGTCCGTGGTGGTGCCGGCCTCACCCGGCCAGGGTATGCCACCGCCGCCGGGACCACTCGGTCCAGTCCGGGTCGTCGGGGCGGTCGTCCGCCCCGGCCAGCTCCTCGGCGGTCGGCACCTCGAACATCGTCGCGTACCGGTCCATGTCCGCCCGGTCGATCCGGAACGAGCCCGGGTCGTCGCGAGCCGCCAGCCGTCGCCACTGATGCTCCGGCTCCACCGACAGGTAGTGCAGCCGCGTCGCCGCCCCGACGTCGGTCGCGAGGTGGCGCAGGCAGGTTCGCTCGTCGCGGCTCCAGACCCCGAAGTCGAGGACCACCTCCACCCCCAGGGCCAGGGTCCGGAGCGCCACCGCGATGAGGAGCCCCTCGACGTCGACGACGACGTGCAGGGTGGTCACGTCACACGCCGGCCATCGGCAGGTATGCGGAGAGGTCCGCCCGCAGACCCGACGCCCGTACGCGGCCGCTCGCCTCCGCATCAGTCCACGCCACCGTGCCGGTCACCAGCCCCAGCCAGGTCGGCGCGTCGGTCTCGAACACGTTCGGCGGCGTCCCACGCTTGTGCGTCGGCCCCTCGATGCACTGCACGGCCCCGTGGGGAGGCACCCGGACCTCGACCGACCGCCCCGGATGTCGCGCCGCGAGCTCCTCGAGGGTGAAGCGCACCGCCGTCGCGACGACTGCCCGAGGCACCGTCGACAGGTCGGGTGCGGACTCGCATACCGCGAGCGCCTCGTGCCCCGCCGCAGCATCCACACGGCGGCGGGCCGGCACTAGCGCAGCTCCGGGATGACTTGGGTGGCAACGGTTTCCAGCGTCGACTCCTTGCCGGCGTACGGGGACGTCGACCGGGGCCAGTGGCCGATGACGTCGGTGAACCCCAGCTCCGCCGCCCGGCGGACGTGGGCCGCGAAGGTCTCGGGGTCGGTCAACGAGTACAGCGGCGCGGAGTCGAGGTTGAGGTAGCGCGGGAATGCGCCCGGGTCGCGCCCCGCCGCGGTCAGGGCCTCGTCCAACGTGGTGACCGAGTCGCCGACCCCGTCGAACCAGGCGTCCACACTCTCCGCCCCGTGCGGCCCGGTGGTCATCCAGCCGTCGCCGTGGCGCGCCGCGAACCGCACCGACCGCGGTCCGTTCGCGGCCAGGAGCAGCGGCACGTGGCGAACCCGCGGGAGCGTGCGCATGTCGTTGGCCGAGAACCACCGACCCTCGAAGGTCACGTGGTCGTCCTCGCGCATCCGCAGCAGGAGCCGGATGAACTCCTGGAACCGGTCCACCCGTTCGCGCGGGGCCAGCTCCGGCCCGCCCAGGATCCCCGAGTCGAGGTCCGCACCGTTGCCGACGCCCAGCAGGAACCGGCCGCCGGAGAGGTCGTCCAATGATTGGACGTCACGCCAGAAGACCGCGGGATGCCGGAAGTTCGGCGAGCTGACGAAGGTCCCGAGGCCGATCCCCGAGGTGACCAGGGCGGCGGCCGTCAGGGTCGGCGTCGTCCCGAACCACGGCGAGTCGGGCAGGCCGGCCCACACGAGGTGGTCGTAGGTCCAGGCATGGTCGAAGCCCAGCTCCTCCGCCGACCGCCACTGCCGTTCGGCCTCGGCCCAGGGCCGCTCCGGGAGGATCGCCAGTCCGAAGCGCACCGTGCCACGCTACTCGGATGCCGAAGGACTCCGGGACCGCGGCGGCCGGGAGTCCGCAGGATCCGGCTCGACCGCGACTCCTACGGCGGCGTGACCGTCGTCGTCGACGGGACGCCGCAGTCCTACGTGCAGCCCGACGACCCGCGGCTGCTGGTGTTCGAGTACGTCCAGCACTTCGCCCTGGTCGCCGACGCGCTGCCGCCCGGACCGCTGGCCGTGACCCATGTGGGCGGCGCCGGCCTGACGTTCCCGCGCTATCTCGAGGAGTCCCGGCCCGGGTCCACCCAGGTCGTGCTGGAGCCCGACGCCGAGCTCACCGAGGCCGTGCGCCGCGAGCTGCCGCTGCCCCGTCGGCACCGGATCCGGGTCCGGCCCGTGGACGGCGCGTCCGGTATGCAGGCGCTCGCCGACGGGAGCGCCGATCTCGTCGTGGTCGACGCCTACGCGCAGGGCCGCATCCCCGCGGAGCTCACCACGGCGGGGTTCCTCGCCGAGGTGCGCCGAGTCCTGCGTCCGGACGGGGTGCTGCTGCTCAACGTCGCCGACGAGCCGCGGCGCCGGTTCCTCGGGCGGGTGCTCGCGACGCTGCCGACCGCGGGGTATGCGGACCGGCTGGTCCTCGCGACCTCCGAAGTGCTGCGGGGCCGACGGTTCGGCAACTCCGTGGTCGTCGCGAGCGCGACGCCGCTCAACGTCGCTGCTATCCGACGGGGCGTGTCGAAGATGCCGTTCCCCGCCGGAATCCGGCACGCGGATGAGCTGGACCGGTTCGTGTCGGGAGCGCGTCCGCTGACCGACGACGATGCCGAGGCGTCGCCCGCGCCACCGGACCTGAGGGCGTGGAACCTGCGGTGACCGACGCGGTCACGGACGGGGTGACCGAAGCGAGCACAGTTGGGGTCACTCCGAGTTGGTGAGGTACTGGATCACGGCGAGCACCCGCCGGTGGTCGTCCGGGCTGGGCGGCAGCCCGAGGACGTCGTAGATCCGCGAGGCGTGGTGAACCACCGCCTTCTCGGTGATCACCAGCTCCCGCGCGATGGAGGCGTTGCTGCGCCCGGCCGCCATGAGGCCGAGGACGTCGCGCTGCCGGGGGGTGATGCGTTCCAGGCCGGCCCGGCCCGAGTCGGCCGGGTCCATGAACCGGGCGACCACCTCGGGGTCGAGCACCGTGCCACCCGCGCAGATCCGCTTCAGGTCGTCCCGGAACGTCCCGATGTCGGAGATCCGCTGCTTGAGGAGGTACCCCACACCGGCCCCACGCTGGCGGACGAGCTCCAACGCATACCGGCGCTGGACGAACTGGGAGAGCACGAGGACAGACGTCGTGGGCTGGGTGCGTCGGATCTCGAGAGCGGCCACCAGGCCCTCGTCGGTGAAGGTGGGCGGCATCCGGATGTCGGTGACGACGAGGTCCGGCATCTCGGTGCGGGTGATCTCCAGCAGGGACGGGCCGTCGTCCGCCGTGCCGGCGATCTCGAAACCCGCGGACTCGACGACGAATACCAGACCCTCGCGCAGGAGGGCCTGGTCCTCGGCGATCACGGCGCGCACGGGACCTCCGCCACCAGCCGCGTGCCCTGAGCGGGAGGGCTGTCGATGAGCAGCCGGCCACCGAGGCCGTCGATGCGGTCGGCGAGTCCGCGCAGCCCGGCTCCGCCCATGGCGACCGCGCCGCCGATCCCGTTGTCGGAGATCTCGATCCGCAGGGTCCCGTTGAACCGGTCGAGGCCGACGGACATGCGACCGGCACGAGAGTGCTTGAGGGCGTTGGCCAGCCCTTCGGCGACGACGAAGTAGGCGGCGCTCTTCACGGTGTCGGGCAGTCCGGCGTCGCTACCCTCGAGCATCAGGTCGGTCGGCAGCGGGGTGAGCGCGACGAGGTCCTCGGTCGCCGCATACAGGCCGCGTTCGACGAGCAGGGCGGGCATGAGGCCGTGGACCAGCCGGCGCAGCTCCGCCGCCGCGGTGTCGAGCTCGCGGCGCAGCTGGGTCGCGCGCCGGACGACCTCGGGCGAGGCGCCGTCCACTTCGGTCAGCAGGCCGGCCCGCAGCGCGAGCAGGACCAGCTGCGACTGGAGGCCGTCGTGGAGATCCTGAGCGATCCGCCGGCGCTCGTCGTCACCGGTCTCGATGATGCGGGCGCGGGACTGCTCCAGCTCGCGCGAGCGCACCATGAGCTCCGCGGTGAGGCGTTCCCGCTCGAGGGCGATGGCCGCGACCTGGCCGGCGCTCTCCACGTACCCGGGGTCGGCGATCAGCGTGGCGTCGTAGACGATCCAGGCCACCGGCCGAGGACCGATGTGCACCGCCGCCGCCCGACGCCGGGGCCCCGGGTTCGCGATGTCGAAGGGTCGACCGGCCCCGTCGACCGGGCGCCCGTCGGCCATCGCATAGATCACCTGAAGGGACGGGTCACCAAGGGTCTGGGCGAGCGCGAGGTCGACGCTGGACCCACCGGCCGCCTCGGCGCCGAGGCGGACGGCCAGCGCGTCGATCTCGCCCGCCGGCGCGAAGCCCCCGCGCTGGATGCTCCAGGTGAACGCCAGCGGGATCCCCGCGAGCAGGACGATCTGGATGATGGTGACGAGGTTGGCGTCCAGGTTGACGGCACCGCGCAGGATGCTCGTGACGGGTACCGCGAGGATGGCAACGATCCCGTATGCGTCGAGCGGTGCCAGCACGCGACGCTGCCGGGGAGTGGCCTCGCGCATCCGACCGATGAGGACGACGGTCGTGGCCACCATCACGAGGGCACCGACCGTCGACTGCACCGTCTGCCCGATCGCCAGGAGGTCGGGTCGGTCGGCGATCGCCAGCGGGTCGCCGGGTACCGGGCCGTCCGCGGCGAAGAGGTAGAGCGGCGCCTGGAAGACCAGGCACACGGCATACCCCGCGACGACGATGAACAGCGACGAGGGCGTCTGCAGCCGGCCCGAGGGGAACGCGAGCAGCAGGTGGACGATCATCCCCAGGGGAAGGGTCGCGAACACGATGCCGACCGCCACGAGCGACGGGGAGGTGACGTTGCCGAACGCCGACAACAGGATGGCGATGGCGCCGACGACGATGATCGGGCCCAGCCGGTTGTGCGGGCGTCGACGCCAGCCGAGCAGGCCGACGACGAGGTACTCGACGCCGATCGCGTGGACCAGCAGGAGGGCCCAGAGCGGCTCGTTCCCGCTCTCGACGGTCAGCGCGACCACGACGAACGTGAGCACGAGGCCGACCACGCCGAGCATGACCAGCGCCAGGTCCAGCGAGCGAGATCGCCACACCCGCCCGGTTGCCATGGCCCCAGCATGACGGAGGTGGGTGGTTCCGGTACCCCACGGAAGCCGCGCGGAGCGAAGTGGGGACCTAGGTCCACGCCAAGAGGCGACCTGGCCCCACAGACACCGCAGGCTGGTTCCCGGACACTCGAGCCATGGATAACAGGGGATCGACGACGCGCGCGCTCGGGCGCGCAACGGGGGGCGCGGCGGCGCTAGCGGTGCTCGCGCTGGCCACGGGATGCAGCTCGGCGGCGACGCCGTCGGGGGGATCGACATCGGCACCGGCCGCGGCGCCGGCCAGCGCCAGCACGTCCGCGGCGAAGGCGTGCGTACCCGACCCCCTCGCCGTGGCGGCCACCAAGCCGTCGGCGACGATGTACGACAAGCTGCCCGGCGACCTCGTCACCAAGCTCGATGCGGCTGCTCAGGCGGGCTTCAAGGAGGCCGCGACTCCGGGGGCGATCGTCGCGGTCCGTACGCCGAAAGGCACCTGGACACAGGCATACGGGCTCGCCGACCCGACGACCAAGGCGCCCATGACCACGGACATGCACGTCCGGATCGGGTCGCTGACCAAGATGTACACCGGGACGATGGTCATGCAGCAGATCGAGGCCGGGAAGGTCTCGCTGGACGACCCGATCTCGAAGTACGTGCCGGGAATCCCCAACGGCGACACGGTCACCATCAAGCTGCTGGGCATCATGCAGAGCGGCGTGGCCAGCTACTCGACGAACCCCGCGTTCACCCAGACGCTGTTCGACAACCCGGAGACGGTGGTCTACACGCCCGACCAGCTGATCGCGTACGGCGTCGCCAAGTCACCGGCGTTCCCGCCCGGCGAGAAGTTCGACTACTCCAACACCAACACGCTGCTGCTCGGCAAGGTCCTCGAGAAGGTCACCGGCAAGCCGCTCGCGCAGCTGTACAAAGACCAGCTGTTCACTCCTCTCGGCATGACCAACACGTCGGCCCCCGGGAGCGACCCGGCGATGCCGACGCCGTACCCCCAGGGGTTCACGCTGCAGGGCGAGCCCCCGCCGAAGACGCCGGTCAACGCCACGCACTGGAACCCCTCCTGGTCGGGTGCGGCCGGTGAGCTCATCGCGACCGCGGGCGACATGCTCACCTTCGGACGCGCGGTCGGCACCGGTCAGGGAGTGCTCTCCGCGCAGACCCAGGCGACCCGGCTGAACCTCGTTCCCGGGCCGGCCGGGTACGGGTTCCAGATGGGTTGCGTCGACGGGTGGGTCGGCCACGCCGGCACGCTCCCGGGGTACAACACGACCCTTTACTACGACACGACAACGGACTCGACGGTGGTGGTCGCGGTCAACAGCGACGTCAACTCCGGCAACTGCCCCGTGTCGCCGACGCTGACCGACGACCCCCGGACCGCGGTGTGCGCCAGCCCGGCGACTCGGATCTTCGTCGCCGTGTCGGCCGCCATGGGCCACGAGTTCACCCCCAACCCCACGAAGTAGCCGCTTCCGGAAGCGCGGGTCAGCGGCCGAGGACGGCGGGCAGGGTGCCGGTATGCCGGTCGCGCAGGGTGACGAGGTCGGCCTCGATGCGGTCGTCGCGCCCGAGCGACACGACCAGCCCGTCGGTGTCGGTGTCGACGGTCCCGATCCGGGCGACGGGTAGGTCCGCCGCCTCGACCAGGGCCAGGAGCTCGTCCTCGTTGCCGGGGACGACCGACACGAGGACGCGGCCCGCCGACTCCGAGAACAACGCGACGAACGGGTCCTCGTGGACGTGTGTGAGGGCCGCCTTCACGCCGACCCCGTGGCGGAGCACCGACTCGCACAGGACCTGGGCCAGGCCGCCGTCGGACAGGTCGTGGGCGGCGTCGAGGTACCCCTCACGGGCGGCCGCGACCAGCACGCCGGCCAGCCGCTGCTCGTGGTCGAGGTCGTGGATCGGCGGGCGGCCGCCGAGATGCCCGTGCACGACGTGCGCCCACTCCGACCCGTCCAGCTCGTCGCGGGTGGTGCCGAGGAGGAAGACCGAGGATCCGTCGGTGCGGAAGCCGGTCGAGGTCCGAGCCGCGACGTCGTCCATGACGCCGAGGACGCCGACCACCGGCGTCGGGTGGATCGCCACGTCCCCGGTCTGGTTGTAGAACGACACGTTGCCGCCGGTCACGGGGATGCCGAGCGTCTTGCAGCCCTCCGCGATCCCTCGCACGGCCTCGCGGAACTGCCACATCACGCCCGGGTCCTCGGGTGACCCGAAGTTGAGGCAGTCGGTCACGGCCAACGGGGAGGCCCCCGCCGTCGCGACGTTGCGGTAGGCCTCGGCCAGCGCGAGCTGGGCCCCGGCGTACGGGTCGAGCTTGGCGAACCGGCCGTTGCAGTCGGTGGAGACCGCGACGCCACGGCCGGTCTCCTCGTCGACGCGGACGACACCGGCGTCGTCGGGCATGGCCAGGGCGGTGTTGCCCATCACGAAGCGGTCGTACTGGTTGGTGACCCAGGACTTGTCGCAGAGGTTCGGGCTGCCGAGCATCGTCAGCAGGGTCGCGCGCAGCTGCTCACCGGTGACCGGACGCGCCAGGCCGTGGGTTCCGTTCTCCTGCAACGCATCGAGGTACGCGGGTCGGGCCAGCGGGCGGTCGTAGACCGGCCCGTCGTGGGCGACGGACCGCGGCGGGACGTCGACGATCGTCTCGTCGTGCCAGGTGATGACCAGGCGGTCGCCGTCGGTGACCTCGCCGATGACCGTCGCCTCGACGTCCCACTTGCCGGTGATCGCGAGGAACTCATCGAGGTGTTGCGGCTCGACGATCGCCATCATCCGTTCCTGCGACTCCGACATGAGGATCTCCTCGGGCCGGAGCGACGCGTCGCGGAGCGGGACGAGGTCGAGCGCGACCCGCATACCGCCGTCGCCGTTGGACGCCAGTTCGCTGGTGGCACAGGACAACCCAGCGCCGCCGAGGTCCTGGATACCAGCGACCACCTTGGCGGCATAGAGGTCGAGGCAGCACTCGATGAGGACCTTCTCGGCGAACGGGTCGCCGACCTGGACCGCCGGTCGCTTGGTCGGGCCGCCCTCGTCGAACGTCTCCGAGGCGAGCACCGAGACACCGCCTATGCCGTCGCCGCCGGTCTTCGCCCCGAAGAGGATCACCTTGTTACCGAGGCCGCGGGCCGACGCGAGGTGGATGTCCTCGATCCGCATGGCCCCCACGCACAGGGCGTTCACGAGCGGGTTCCCTTGGTAGCAGTCGTCGAAGACGACCTCTCCGCCGATGTTGGGCAGGCCGAGACAGTTCCCGTAGCCCCCGACGCCGGCGACGATCCCCGGCAGGACGCGGAGCGTGTCGGGGTGGTGCAGGTTGCCGAACCGGAGCGGGTCCATGATCGCGATCGGCCGCGCGCCCATCGACATGATGTCGCGGACGATCCCGCCGACACCGGTCGCGGCGCCCTGGTACGGCTCGACGTACGACGGGTGGTTGTGGGACTCGACCTTGAACGTCACCGCCCAGCCGTCACCGATGTCGACGACGCCGGCGTTCTCGCCGATGCCGACCAGCAGCTTCTCGCGCATCTCGTCGGTGGTGTTCTCGCCCCAGAGCGCGAAGTGGACCTTGGACGACTTGTAGGAGCAGTGCTCCGACCACATGACCGAGTACATGGCGAGCTCGGCCGACGTGGGGCGGCGGCCGAGGATCTCGCGGATGTTGTCGTACTCGTCCTCCTTGAGACCGAGCTCGCTCCACGGCTGGTCGGACCGCGCGTCGGACGCCGCAACCTCGACGGTGTCGACACCCACGGGGGGCTGCGCCCCCCGTGTTCCCCCCAGAACCTGAGTCACGCGGCGACCCGGCTCAGGATGGAGGTGAAGAAGTCGAGCCCGTCGGTGGACGGCCCGAACCCTTCCTCGACGGCGTGCTCCGGGTGTGGCATCAGGCCGACCACGTTGCCGCGCTCGTTGGTGATGCCTGCGATGTCGCGGTAAGAGCCGTTGGGATTACCACCGACATACCGGAAGACGATCTGGCCCTCCCCCTCGAGCCGCTCGAGCGTGGGCGCGTCGGCGACGAAGCCGCCCTCGCCGTTCTTCAGGGGGATGGTGATGTGGCTGTCGACCTCGAGGTCGGTGGTCCACGCGGTGGAGGCGTTCTCGACGCGGAGGACCTGCTCGGTGCAGATGAACTTGCGGTGGTCGTTGCGGATCAGGGCGCCAGGCAGGAGGTGCGACTCGCAGAGGATCTGGAACCCGTTGCAGATCCCGAGGACCGGCAGGCCGCCGCGGGCGGCGGGGACCAGCTCCTCCATGACGGGGGCGAACCGGGCGATGGCGCCGCAGCGCAGGTAGTCGCCGTAGGAGAACCCGCCGGGCAGGATCACCGCGTCGACGTCGCGCAGGGTCCGGTCGGCGTGCCAGAGGGCGACCGCCTCCGCCCCTGCGGCCCGCACAGCCCGAGCGGCGTCGCGGTCGTCGAGCGAGCCCGGGAAGGTGACGACCCCGATCCTCACGAGCCGCCCTCCGCCGTCACCGACACCACGTCCTCGATGACCGGGTTCGAGAGCAGCGTCTCGGCGGCCTCGCGTGCGCGGGCGAGCTGGTCCTCGGTCACCTCGCCGTCGACGGTGAGGACGAAGCGCTTGCCCTGGCGGACGTCGGTGATCCCGTCGAAGCCCAGCCGTGGGAGCGCGCCGGCGACGGCCTGGCCCTGCGGGTCGAGGATCTCGGGTTTGAGCATGACGTCGACGACGATCCGTCCCATGGGGCGAAGGCTATCGAGGTGGCTCAGCCGAACCGGCGACCGGTCAGCCGCTGGTATGCGTCGACGTACTTCGCGCGGGTCCGCTCGATGACGTCGGCGGGCAGGGGTGGCGGCGGCTCGCCGGATTTCCGGTCCCAGCCGCTGGCCGGGGAGGTGAGCCAGTCGCGGACGTACTGCTTGTCGAACGAGGGCTGCGGGTGGCCCGGCTCCCACTCCTCGGCCGGCCAGAACCGGGAGGAGTCGGGGGTGAGGACCTCGTCGGCGAGGACCAGGCTCGGCGATCCGGAGGTCCGGTCGACGCCGAACTCGACCTTGGTGTCGGCGATGATGATGCCGCGCTCGGTGGCGATCTCGTTGCCCCGAGCCAGGATCCGCCGGGTGAGGCCGTCGGCGAAGTCGCCGATGTCGGCCCCGACGAGCTCCGCGACCTCGGCGGCCGTCATCGGGAGGTCGTGCTCTCCGACGGGGGCCTTGCTGGTGGGGGTGAAGACCGCGTCCGGCAGCCGGTCACCGTCGACCAGCCCGGGCGGGAGGGGGACGCCGGAGACCGAGCCCTTCTCCGCATACTCCGTCAGCCCGCCGCCGGTGAGGTAGGCGCGGGCGATGCACTCGACGGGGACCATCTCCAGCCGGCGGCACAGCACGGCCCGGCCGGCCACCTCGGCCGGGACGTCGGTGGAGACGAGGTGGTTGGGGACGACGTCGGACAGCCGGTCGAACCACCAGAGGCTCAGCTGGGTGAGCACCGCGCCCTTGTCGGGGATCGGGGTGTCGAGGATGTGGTCGAACGCCGAGATCCGGTCGGAGGCGACGAGGAGGAGCCGGTCCTCGGGGGCGTCGTCCGGCGCATACAGGTCGCGGACCTTGCCGGAGTAGACGTGGGTGTAGCCCGGCAGGGGGGGCGCGCTCATCCGATGCTGACCTCTCCTCGTTGCGCCGCGAGGGCGATATCGGTGCGGTGGTGGCCGCCGTCCAGCTCGATCTCCGCCACCGCCCGGTATGCGGCGTCGCGCGCCTCCGCGAGGGTTGTGCCGGTAGCGACGACGTCGAGGACCCGGCCGCCGGCGGAGACGAGGAGGCCATCGACGTCACGGGCGGTGCCGGCGTGGAGGACGTAGACGTCATCGTGGGTCTCGGCGGCCTCGATACCGGCGATGGGGTCGCCGGTCTGCGGGCTCGTCGGGTACCCGTTCGACGCGAGGACCACGTTGACCGCGTACGCCGGGTCGATGCGGAGGGGCTCCATCTCCTCGAGGCGACCGTCGGCCGCGGCGTGGAGGAGGGTGCCGAGCGGGGTACGGAGCTTGGCGAGGGAGACCTGGCCGTCGGGGTCGCCGAAGCGGGCGTTGAACTCGACGACGCGGGGGCCCTTGGAGGTGAGGGCGAGGCCGACGTAGAGGGCGCCGACGAACGGGGCGCCCCGGCGGCGCATCTCGTCGATGGTCGGCTGGGCGATCCGTTCGACGACCAGGTCGGCGAGGTCGGCCGGTGCCCAGTCGAGGGGCGAGTACGCGCCCATGCCACCGGTGTTGGGGCCTTCGTCGCCGTCGCCCACGCGCTTGAAGTCCTGGGCGGGGGGCAGGGCGAGGACGGTGGTGCCGTCGGTGACACAGAAGACGGAGGCTTCGGGGCCGTCGAGGTACTCCTCGATGACGACCCGGCCACCGGGTTTGGCGAGGCACGCGGCGGCGTGGGCCGTGGCCTCGTCGAGGTCGTCGGTGACGACGACGCCCTTGCCGGCGGCGAGGCCGTCGTCCTTGACCACGTGCGGGGAGCCGAGGTCGTCGAGGGCGTCCGCGACCTCGGTAGGCGTGGTGCAGACGTGGGCGCGGGCCGTGGGGACGTTGGCCGCGGCCATGACCTCCTTCGCGAACGCCTTGCTGCCCTCGAGCTGCGCGGCGGCGGCGGACGGGCCGAAGACGAGGAACCCGTCGGTCCGCAGGACATCGGCGACGCCGGCGACGAGAGGCGCTTCGGGGCCGATGACGACGAGGTCGACGGCGAGGCGCTGCGCGATGGCGAGGACCGCGTCAGCGTCGGTGACGTCGGCCAGCGGTTCGCAGCGGGCGATGGTGTCGATGCCCGGGTTGCCCGGAGCGGCGACAACGGCGTGGACCGCGTCGTCCGCCGCGAGCGCCCTGGCCAGGGCGTGCTCACGCGCTCCGGAGCCGAGGACGAGGACTACCCAGCCGGCCACGTCACCACCCTATGGGGCGCGATCGGGCCTGCCGCGTCAGGTTCGCGCACCGCCGTCACCACTCGGGTAGGGACGAACCTGCCCGCAGCGTCCCGAAGGTGCCCGAACCGCGCCGTGATCGGCCCGGGCAGCGCACGGTGCCCGAAATCCCACGGGGCCCGAGAAGCGGGGCGCGGTGCTCCCGGGAGGCAGGGGGGACAATCACCCGGGAACACCGCGCTTCTCGCTCCGAGCCGCTGGGAGGGGGACCCGCGGCATCGGGGCAATGTCGATCGCAACCGACACGGCCCACAATGGCAAACAAGCGCGCCTTAGTAAAGAGGTCAACTGTCGGAGTAGAGTCAGTGGCGGAATTCCGCCAGCAGCTCGGGGCCTGCGACGTTGAGTGGAGGGCCGTCCAGTGCCGGACATGCCGGAAAAAGCCGCAGCATCCCGGCGCGAGTCGGACCCCGACACGCGATCGTTCACCTGGCTGGAGTCCCCGAACGACGACGCCACCCGCATCTACCTGTCGGTGATTCGCATACCCCGGCCGACGCGGGAGCTCCTCCTCGCGCAGGGAATTCCGGCCACCCGGTTGGACCCGGCACTGCAGACCTTGGCCGAACGCGGGCTCGTCGTCCTGCGGTCCGGCGGGGCGATCGACGTCCCTCCACCGCTCACCGCCCTCTCCCAGCACGCCATTCTCCTGGAGCGCCGGGCGAGCGCCGCCCGGGCCGCCGCCGACGGTCTCTCGCGCATCTACAACGCGTCGCGGATGGCCGATGACGACCCTCGGGGCACCCTCGAGGTGCTCATCGACCTCGAGCATGTCGGGGCGGCCACCAACGAAGCCGTGGCCCTGGCGGAGGACTCGGTCCGCTGCCTCCGCGGCATGACGGCCCGAACCCTCGAGCTCATGGCGTCGCCCCTCGCGTCGCACCGCGAGCCGACCGTCGGCGCCGGCGGCCGGCGGGTCGACATGCTCACCGTCTGGGACACGCAGGTCCTCGAGATGCCCGGCGCACTCACGGCGCTGTCGGCCCGCCGGGATGGCGGCGAGGTCCAGCGCTCGATGACCAACATCCCGCTCAGCGTCGTCGTCGTGGACGAGACCACGTGCATCGTCGAGTGGACCAGCGAGGGCAGGGGCCCGCAGGGGCTCAAGGGGCACGCGCGGGGGGCCGTCTCGGCGGGAATCCGGGTGTTCGACCGGTTCTGGCAGCTCGGAACCCCCATCGGGGACGACGCCGAAGGTGAGCTCGACGCCCGGGACGCCACCGTCCTGAGGCTGATGGCCGCAGGCGTCACCGACGCGGCGATCGCCCGGCAGACCGGGTTCTCCCAGCGGACCGTCGAGCGCCGGGTCCGCCACGTCATGGAGCGGCTCGGCGCGCAGACCCGGTTCCAGGCCGGGGTGCAGGCGGTCCACCGCGGCTGGCTCTGACCGAGCGGCGCCGCTCCACCAGCCGGACGCCTGGCCGAAGCACTCATCCGACCGGACTAGACTCACACGTTCCCATCGTGGCGGCCTGACCCGAGCGAGACTCCTCGCACAGGTTCCAGACCGCCGACAACGAGACTCGCCAGGCGGAGTGTGTGACCGGTTCGGACAGCAGGGCGGACTCGACGTCGGCCCTCGTCGCTGACGAGATCGCCGGCGAACAGGCCCACGTGGACCTCGTCTACGCGGAGCTGGTCAAGGCGGGGACCCGCGCCGGTCTCGTGGAGGCCGACGGACTGGCCCGCGGGCGTACGGACCGGGTCGGCACGGCTCGCGACGAGGAGCTGACCGGGCTCTTCGAGCGCGACGCCCTGGTCTTCCACGCCGCACGTCGGCGCAACGCGCTGGAGAGCCAGTACGAGGGCCTTGTCTTCGGCCGCCTCGACATCGACCACCCGCCGAAGCCCGACGTCGAGGGCGACCCGGAGCGGGAGGTCCGCTACATCGGCCGGCTCGGCGTCCGGGACGACGACTACGAGCCGCTGGTCATGGACTGGCGAGCGCCCGCCGCGTCGCCGTTCTACCGCGCGACTCCCGTCGAGCCGATGGGCGTCCTGCGCCGTCGGGTGCTGCGCTGCAAGGGGTCCGACGTCGTCGGCATCGAGGACGACCTCATGGTCGCCGAGGCCCCGCCGGACCTCGTGGTCGTCGGCGACGGCGCCCTGATGGCGGCGCTGACCCGCGCCCGCGGAACCCGGATGCGCGACATCGTCGCCACCATCCAGCGCCACCAGGACGAGGCGATCCGGGCCAGCGCCCGCGGAATCACCGAGATCACCGGCGGCCCCGGCACCGGCAAGACCGTGGTGGCCCTGCACCGCGCCGCGTACCTGCTCTACAGCGACCGGCGCCGCTACGAGTCCGGCGGCATCCTCGTCGTCGGCCCGTCCGCCGCGTACACCTCGTACATCGAGCGGGTGCTCCCGTCGCTCGGCGAGGAGACCGTCACACTGCGCTCGCTCGGCGACGTCGTCGACGCCGTCAGCACCGAGCGCCTCGACACCCCCACCGCGGCCGCCATCAAGGGCAGCCTCCGGATCCGTCAGGTGCTGTCGCGGGCCGCCCACGACATGGTGCCGGACGGCCCCGAGGAGTTCCGCGCCTTCGTGGCCGGGTTCGCGGTACGACTCCCCCGCCAGACCCTCGACCAGGTGCGGTCGCGCGCGCTCCGGCAGCACCAGCGGAACCTCGCCCACGACACCGTTGTCCAGCTGCTCGCCGACGCCGCGTACCGCCAGAGCGGGCACCCCGAGCGCGAGGACTTCGTCAGCCGGTTCGAGGACCACCTCGAGGTCGCGACCTTCCTCGAGAACTGGTGGCCGCAGGTCGACCCGCGCGAGGCCCTCCTGTGGCTCGCGGACGGGGACCGGCTGGCCCGTTACGCCAAGGGCCTCCTCGACGACGAGGAGAAGACCGAGCTGCTCGCGTCGATGCAGCTGGCACTGGAGACCGGCATCTGGTCGGTCGCCGACGTCGCGCTCATCGACGATCTCGCCGCGCGCCTCGGCCCGGTCCAGGACGCGCCGCGCGAGGAGCGGGGCTTCTACGAGATCGAGGAGCTCGACGACCTGTCGTCGCGCGGCGTCTCCGAGCTCGGGGGTCGAGCGCTCCCCGACCGGGTCGAACCCGCATACACCCTGACTCCCCACGATGCGCGAGAACGGTTGCTACAGGGGCGGATCGGCCGTCCGGAGGACTACGCACACGTGCTCGTCGACGAGGCGCAGGACCTCTCCCCGATGCAGTGGCGGATGCTCGGCCGCCGCGGTCGGTATGCGTCGTGGACCGTCGTCGGAGACGCCGCTCAGAGCTCGTGGCCGGACGCCGCGGAGTCCGCGGTCGCCCGCGAGGAGGCATTCGGCACGCAGCCGCGTCGGCTGTTCCACATGGACACGAACTACCGGAACGCGCGCGAGATCTTCGACTACGCCGCGGCGATGATCCGGCGCAGCGTCCCCGACGCGGACATCCCCCAGGCGGTCCGCGAGACGGGCGTCGAACCGGTCGACGGGAGCCTCGGCCCCGACGTGTATGCGTCGGTGGCGGCGGCCCTCGAACGGCTCCTGGAAGAGGTCGAGGGCTCGGTCGCGGTGATCACGCCGTCGAACCACGCCGCCGTTCTCGCACCCCTGGGCGCCGGCCCCGACGGGCGCGTCCAGGTCACCGACCCCATGTCGACCAAGGGCCTGGAGTACGACGCGACCGTCGTCGTCGACCCCGACGCGATCGTCGCGGAGTCACCCGGTGGCGTCCGGGTGCTCTACGTCGCGATGACCCGAGCGGCCCACCGGATGACCGTCTTGCGCTGACTCGTCAGCCTCGCGCGTGGACTTTACGCACGGTCGCCTCGGCCGCGCCCTCGGTCAGGCGCCAGGTCGCAGTCCCGGGGTCCCGGTAGGTGCGCGGCGGGGCGTCCGGCGGATAGACCTCGAGGACCTCGCCGTCCAACCATGCCTCCGCGCCGCGCTGCAGGGTGACCGACAGCTCGTTCCCCCGCAGCGTCACCGCATCACCGCCGGCAGCGACGTGCGCGTATGCGGGAAGGTCCCCCTCCTCGGCGACGACCGGCTCGCCGAGCACGCCGGCCTGTCGGGGATCGACGCGGCTGAGCACCCGGTCACCGTCGAGGTGGAGCCGGCGGACGAGCGTGAGGCACCCGGCCACGGCGTTGTCGGGCGCCTCATCGGCCCCGCCGACCTGCATCACCCAGCCGAGGAACCACGGGCCGTCCAAGTCCGTGGCGACCTGTGGCGCATACAGGGACCGTCCGTCGTCGATACGGGCGCCGCCGCGCACGCTGAGCTCCGGGGAACCGTCCCCGGCGCTCGACATCGAGCCGACGAGGGCCACCGTGTGCTCGAGCTGGTTGTCGCGCCAGAGCGAGACGAGCAGTGCCCAGGACCCGTCCAGCTCGACCAGCTGTGGGCACTCCCAGATCTCGGCGGGCGCCAGGGCGCCGAGCGCGGGGTCGCCGCCGGTGAGCCAGACCCGCTCGAACCGCCACGCCTCGAGGTCGTCGCGCGAGTAGAGGAGCACCGCCGGGGTGCCGTCGGTGAGGCCGGCGCCGAGGAGCGCCCAGCGGCGGCCGGCCCAGGTGAAGAGGAACGGGTCTCGCATCTCGCGGACCTGGAGCTCCCCGGCGCCCAAGCGCGGGACGGTCGCGACCACCACGGGGTCCGACCACGCGTCGAGGTCCGGATCCGTCGCATACCGGACGCAGACCGTGCTGTCGACGGCACTAGTGACGATGCCCGTGTAGGCGGCCGCCACCCGATCACCGAGGTCGAGGCAGACGCCGCTCCAGCAGCCGCCCTGGTCAGGGCCGCCGACGAGCGGGCCGAACGCGACCGGGTGCTCCCGCCAGGTCACGAGATCGTCGCTGGAGACGTGACCCCAGTGGATGTCGGTGTGGACCGCGGCGGCCGGGTTGTGCTGGAAGAAGACGTGCCAGCGCCCGTCGCGGAAGACCATCCCGTTCGGGTCGTTGGTCCAGCCCCTCGCGGGTTGGATGTGGAAACCGGCCCGCGACGGCTCGCTCACTCGGCGTCCCGCCCGCGGACCTGGCGCATCTCGTGCCGCTCGATGATCGCATCGCGTCCCGGGCCGACCCCGATCGCCGAGACGCGGGCGCCGATCAGCTGCTCGACGCGCTCGACGTAACGCTGGGCGTTGGGCGGCAGCTCGCCGAACGTCCGGCAGCCGGAGATGTCCTCCCACCAGCCGGGCATCTCCTCGTAGACCGGCACGGCGTGGTGGAAGTCGCTCTGGCTCATCGGCATCTCGTCGTGGCGGACCCCGTCGACCTCGTACGCGACGCAGATCGGCACCGTGTCGAGGCCAGTCAGCACATCGAGCTTGGTGACGACGAAGTCCGTGACGCCGTTGATCCGGGTGGCGTAGCGGCCGATCACGGTGTCGAGCCAGCCGCAGCGACGCGGCCGGCCGGTCGTCGTGCCGTACTCCGCACCGGTCTTGCGCAGGTACTCGCCGTGGTCGTCGAACAGCTCGGTCGGGAACGGGCCCTCGCCGACGCGCGTCGTGTAGGCCTTGAGGATCGCGATGACCGCGTCGATCCGGGTGGGCGGGATCCCGGAGCCCGTGCACGCTCCCCCGGCGGTGGCGTTGGACGACGTGACGAACGGGTACGTCCCGAAGTCGACATCCAGCAGGGTCGCCTGGCCGGCCTCGAGCAGCACGGTGTCGCCGCGGTCGAGCGCCTCCTCCAGCAGCAACGAGGTGTCGCGGACCATCGGCCGGAGCCGTTCGACGTACGAGAGGAGCTCGCCCACGACGTCGTCGGCGAGGACCGCGCGACGGTTGTAGATCTTGGCCAGGACCTGGTTCTTGATGTCGAGGGCCGCCTCGACCTTCTGGCGAAGGATGTTCTCGTCGAAGAGGTCCTGGATGCGGATGCCGGTGCGCGACATCTTGTCGGCGTAGGTCGGGCCGATGCCGCGGCCGGTCGTGCCGATGCGCCGCGAGCCGAGGAACCGCTCGGTCACCTTGTCGAGGGTGCGGTTGTAGGGCGTGATGACGTGCGCGTTCGCGCTGACGACGAGCTTGGAGGTGTCGACGCCGCGGGCCTCCAGCCCGTCGATCTCCTGGAACAGGACGGCGAGGTCGACGACGACGCCGTTGCCGATGACGGGCGTACACGTCGGGGTGAGGATCCCGCTCGGGAGCAGGTGCAACGCATACTTCTCGGCGGTCTCCCCCGACCCGATGACGATGGTGTGGCCGGCGTTGTTGCCGCCGTTGAACTTGACGACGTAGTCGCAGCTGTCGCCGAGCAGGTCGGTCGCCTTGCCCTTGCCCTCGTCGCCCCACTGGGCGCCCACCAGAACCACGGCCGGCATCCGCGCACCTCCTCGAGCCCGTCCGCACGGCTTCGGCCGAGCGCGCAGCGAGGCTATCCGCTGCGCTCCCGACGACCCAACTGCAGCGGGGTACTTCCCGAACCCTGGTATGCGGCGAGTCCCCCCACCGTGCGGGGGCCGGCTCCCGAGGCGTTCAGCCGGCCGGCCCGGACGGCCTCGGCCCCGAGCTGGAACCGCGTCTTCGCGCCGAGCTCGTCCATGAGGCGGGCCACCCGGCGTCGCACGGTGCGCAGGCTCCAGCCGAGGTACCGCGCGATGGCCTCGTCCTTGAAGCCGCGGCTCAGCAGGTCCAGCAGGTGCTCGTCCTCGCCCTGGTCGGACCCGCGCCGGGCGGGGATGGGTGACGCGGCCGACCACAGCCGGTCGAAGAGGTCGACGAAGGCCAGGACGAGCATCCGGTCGCGCACGACGACGTACTGGGACGTCGGGTCGCCCCAGACCTCGGGACCCACGACTGCGTGGTCGCCGTAGACGACGAACTCGCTGGGTACCCCGGCCAGCACGCGTTGACGCTCCCCAGCCGCCGCCCACTCGGCGATCTCGGACGCGAGGAGCGGGCTCTCGAGGACGGAGTCGTCGTAGAGGGTGCGCTGCTCCTTGCCCTCACGCACGACCTGGAGGTTGTAGCTCATCCAGTCCTCGCTGGTCCCGGATCCCACGTCCATCCGCATCACCGCGTTGCGGACCGGCCCGGACGTCTGGTCCAGCAGGCTGCGCAGCAGGGCCGGAGCGACCTCGACGGTGATCGGCGTGAGTATCGGGACGGCGGGAGCGGCGCCGAGGTCGTGGAGGCGGACGAGGGCGTTCCGGGCGGTGGCCAGATCGGCCTGACGGACGCGCAGCCGCTCCTCCTCGTCGGCGATGAGGCGCGAGATCGTCTCGCGCGGATCCTCGTCGATCAGGTCCGAGGCGGGCATGTCGGTGAGGGCCACGGTGGCATCTTAGGGACATTGGCAGGTGTTGACCACTGTCGACGTCAGTCGAGGTGATTGGATGACGTCGGATGTTCGGCGTCTTCTGGGGATGACGCCGCACGCCCCGCGGCACGGCTTAGCCGGTGATCCGCTGCCCACAAGGGGGGCAGGTGCCGGGGAATGGACACATCGGGGGTCCATTCCCCGGCTTCCGGATCGCTCCGCGCTCCTGGAGCCGCGGCTCCACCCGGCTTCCGGATCGCTCCGCGACTCCTGGAGCCGCGGCTCCACCCGGCTTCCGGATCGCTCCGCCCTCAACGTGTACGAAAGCGCACACTCCGGGGTCGGTAACCGTCCACGCTCTGTCCGCGGGGGTGTCATACCTGGCGGCTAGCGTCCGGGCATGGCCCTGACCCTTGGCATGGTGACCGTCGACACGCTGGACGCCCGCGAGCTCGCCCGGTGGTGGGCCGACCAGACCGGTGGTGAGCTGGACGACCCCTACGACGGCTGGTTCGTCACGCTCAAGGGCGGCGGCCTGCCGGTGATGCTGGCGTTCCAGAAGGTCGACGACCCCACGCCCGGCAAGAACAAGGTCCACCTCGACCTCACCTCCGCCGACGTCGACGCGGAGGTCGACCGGCTGGTGGCCGCCGGGGCCACGCTGGTCGAGCGCCGCGGCGAGGAGGGGTTCCGCTGGGTCACCATGAGCGACCCGCACGGCAACCTCTTCGACGTCGCGTCGGCCGCCGAGGCCACCACGGAGTACGTCGGCTGACTCAGTCGTCGGGGTCCCCGCGAAGTATCGGAGCGAAGCGCAGAACTTCGTGGGGTGTTTCAGACGCCGAGAGCCTGGGCGGCCTCGCGGGACGAGTCGCGCAGGAACGTCGCCGTGCGCTGCTCCTCCTCGGACTCCCCGATCGCCCGCGCCGCGCGATGCAGCGCGGCGAGCGCCCGGAGGAAGCCCTGGTTCGGCTCGTGCGACCACGGGATCGGACCCTGGCCGCGCCAGCCCGAACGCCGGAGCGCGTCGAGGCCCCGGTGGTAGCCGGTCCGCGCGTACGCGTAGGCCTCGACCGGATGGTCGGCGCCGAGGGCCTGCTCGGCCAGCAGCGCCCAGGCCAACGAGGACGTCGGGTATGCGGCGGCCACCGTCTCCGCGCTCTCGCCGGCACCCAGCCGCGCGGCGGCGGGATCGACCGGCAGCCGCGTCTCGGGAACCCCGAGCAGGCCGCCGTCGGTGGACAGCGTCACGCGTGGGTCCCGGCGGCGCGCAGGTGCTCGCAGGCCTCGACGATCCGAGCGGCCATGGCGGCCTCGGCCTCCTTGCCCCAGGCGCGCGGGTCGTACTGCTTCTTGTTGCCGACCTCGCCGTCGACCTTGAGGACGCCCTCGTAGTTGGTCAGCATGTAGCCGGCGACCGGGCGCGTGAACGCGTACTGCGTGTCGGTGTCGATGTTCATCTTGACGACGCCGTAGTCGACCGCCTCGGTGATCTCCTCGGGCAGCGACCCGGACCCACCGTGGAAGACGAGGTGGAACGGCTTCTCGTCGGGCGTCCCGAACTCCTTGTGCACGGCATCCTGGGCGGCCTTGAGCACCTCGGGCCGCAACTTGACGTTGCCCGGCTTGTAGACGCCGTGCACGTTCCCGAAGGTGAGGGCCGTCATGTAGTAGCCGTTCTCGCCCAGCCCGAGCGCCCGCGCGGTGGCGATCGCGTCCTCGGGCGTCGAGTAGAGCTTCTCGTTGATCTCGTGCGCGACGCCGTCCTCCTCACCCCCGACGACGCCGACCTCGATCTCGAGGATCACCTTGGCGGCCTGGCAGAGCGACAGCAGCTCCTGGGCGATGTCCAGGTTCTCCTCCAACGGAACCGCTGAGCCGTCCCACATGTGCGACTGGAAGTACGGCAGTCCGCCGCCCTTGACCCGCTCGGTGGACGCAGCGAGCAACGGCCGGACGAACCCGTCCAGCTTGTCCTTGGGGCAATGGTCCGTATGCAGCGCGATGTTGACGGGGTAGTTCTTGGCCACCTCGTGCGCGTAGGACGCGAGCGCGATCGACCCGGCAACCATGTTCTTGATCGACGGGCCGGAGAGGTACTCCGCGCCACCGGTCGACACCTGGACGATCCCGTCGCTGCCCGCGTCGGCGAACCCCTTGAGGGCGGCGTTGAGGGTCTGCGAGGAGGACACGTTGATCGCCGGGTAGGCGAAGGACCCGGCCTTCGCCCGGTCGAGCATGTCGGCGTAGACCTCGGGGGTGGCGATGGGCATGGTGCTGCTCCTTCGGGACGACGACAGACCGGCCGTGAAAGCCGCTCGCATCCTTCCACGGGCACCACGGGCCGGCCCAGACCGTCTCAACCGGACGGGCCTCCGGCGGCGAGACCGCGGCACGCACTCTGCGCGACCGCGGCCCTGACCAACCCGACCGCGCGGAGCAGGAGGATCGCGACCGATGGCGACGACACGAACGCTGCGGGTCGGACGGAACCGGTTGGCGACGGCGCTCAGCGTCCTCGTCCTGGCCGTCCTCACCGGATTCGCCGGCGTGGCGTTCGGGCCGTCGGCGGCGGCCGCGTCGCTCCCCGGCGGCTCCTAACTCCTCGTCGGCGGGGACAACGGCTCGATGAGCTTCGTCAACCGAACCACCGGGGCGAACGCCGCCCACGTGCCGATCAACCGCACGGCCTTCCCCATCGCCGCCGGTCCCGGGAACCGGTCCGTGTTCACGACGAGCCTGGCGGCGACTGAGGTGATCTCGCTCCACCTCGTTGGCGCATCGCTCGATGGCCAGGTCGAAGGCCGCTCGCGCCTCGTCCGGTCGACCGGCGCGCATCAGCAGCTCGGCCCGGACCGCGGGAAGCCGGTGGCCGTCGGGCAGCTCGTCGTCCAGCCCGTCGAGGAGGGTAAGGCTGGCCTCCGGACCGGCCGCCTCGGCCACGGCCACCGCGCGGTTCAGCCGTACGACCGGCGATCCCGTACGCGTCTCCAGCTCGCCGTAGAGGGCGGCGATCCGCGGCCAGTCCGTGTCGGCCGCGGTGACCGCGGTGGCGTGCTCGGCGGCGATGAGGGCCTGGAACAGGTACGACCGCGCCTCCACCGCGAGGTCCGCGTCGACCAGCGGCGTGAGTAGGCCGAGGGCATCGGCTATCTCATCGGCGCGCCACCGTCGGCGGTCCTGGTCGGGCAGCAGCACCAGTCGACCGTCCGGGCCCACCCGGGCGTCGCGCCGGGAGTGCTGGAGGAGCATCAGCGCCAGCAGCGCGGTGGGCAGCGGCTGCTCGGGCAGCAGGTCGTGGACCACGCGGGCGAGTCGCACCGCCTCCCCGGCGACGTCGGCCCGGAGGTGGTCATGACCCGAGCCCGGCGCAGACCCCGTGGTGAAGGCGAGGTACGCGACCTGTCCGACGACCGCGAGCCGGTCCGGCAGGTCGGCCGGTGACGGGATCCCGAAGTCGGCCGCCGCCAACCGTTTTCGTGCCCGAGTGAGCCGTGCGGCCATCGTCGCTTCGGGCACCAGGAAGAGCCGGGCGACGTCTCGAGTCGGAACGCCTAGGACCAGCCGGAGGCTCTTGCCGATTCCTGGTTCGCCGGTGACCACGACAACGCCATGACCACCACTACTGTGCCCACGACCACGACCTCAGCTCTGCTCGACTCCCTCGCGGCCGCGATCGAGGCCAACGACGCCAGCGCCATCGTGGCGCACTACGCCCCGGGCGCGACCCTGAGCCTGTTGGACCGCGACCACCCGCCCGCCGACCCCGCCATCCTCCTTGGCACCGGCGAGCTCGAGGCCTACTTCCGCGACATCTGCGGCCGCAACCTGGGCCACCGCGTCGCCGACCGCGTAGCTGCCCCCGACCGGATCGCGTTCACCCAGCACTGCCGCTACCCCAGCGGCCAGCGGGTGATCTGCATCGCCGTCGCGCGGGTCAAGGACGGGCTCATCGTCGACCAGACGGCCGTGCAGGTCTGGGACGCCTGACGCTCAGGCGGTAGCTCAGTCGGGGTCCCCGCGAAGTATCGGAGCGAAGCGTGGGGTCCTCGCGACGGATCGACGCGAAGCGGCGAACGTCGTGGGGAGAACTTCGTGGGGTGACTCAGTCGGGGTCCCCCGAAGTATCGGAGCGAAGCGAAGAACTTCGTGGGGTGGCTCAGTGCGCCCAGCGGGAGGCGTCGGCCACCTGTTCCGGGCTGGAGGAGCCCAGCTCCTCCAGCTCGGACTCGCGCACGGCGGCGATCGACTCGACGAGCGGCGCACCGAACGCCTCGCCGAGCACTCGGTCCCCGAGGAACGCGTCGAGCGACTCGCGCAGGGTCGTCGGCAAACGGACCACACCACGTCGCGCGAGCTCGTCGTCCTCGAGGGCCGCGGGATCGACGTCGACCGGTTCGGGCAGCGGCGTCGCGTCTGCGCCGGCGGCCAGGACGCCGGCCAGCAGGAGGTACGGGTTCGCATGCAGGTCAACGCATTTGACCTCGAGATTCGCCGACCACGCCTCGCTTCCCGTCGATCCGGTGACCAGCCGCAGGGCGGCCTCGCGGTTCTCCAGCCCCCAGCACGCATACGCGCCGGCCCAGTGCTGCGGCACCAGCCGCAGGTACGACGCGACGCTCGGCGCACCCAGCGCGAGCAGCGCCGGCAGGTGCGCCAGCACGCCACCGGCGAACGACTCGCCGTCGGGCGTCATCCCGTAGCGCCCGGACCCACCGGCCATGAGGTTCGCGCCAACCCGCCACGGGCTGATGTGGAGGTGGCCACCGTTGCCGACCCCGGCCGCGTCGACCTTCGGCGAGAACGACGTCCGGAACCCGTAGTGCAGCCCGACCGCCCGGATCGTCGCGCGGACGAGCACCGACGTGTCCGCCGCGTGCACCGGCGACTCCGCGGCGACCGACACCTCGAACTGTCCCGGCGCATACTCCGGGTGGAACTGCTCCACCCGAATCCCTTGCGCCGCCAAGGCTTCCAGCAGGTCTCGGCCGTAGTCCGAAGCAGCGGCCAGCCTTCCTAGCCCGTACGCGGGTCCGACCGCCGCCGGCAGGAAGTCGTCCCCGTCGCCGGCGGACGCCACCCACTCGACCTCGTACGCCGAGCGGAACGTCACGCCGCGCCCGGCCCAGTCCTCGACCAGGCGCTGCAGCAGCAGCCGGCTGTCCTGGGCGTGCGGCTGCCCATCCTGCTCGTAGCGGTCGCCTGGCGCCCACGCCCATCCCGACTGGGCGGCGAGCACGACCAGCCGGCCGAGGTCGGGGATGATCCGCTGGTCGCCGACCGGCCCTGCGCCACTCGGCGGCGCCGCGACCCAGTCGTCGGCGCGGAAGTAGTCGAACGCCGTGGAGAACCCCGCACCCCAGGCGGCCAGGTCGGGGAGCTTGGCCACGGGCACCGTCTTGACGCGGGAGATCCCGGCGTTGTCGACGAAGCTCGTCGCGACGCCCACGACGCCCTGGTCGGCGAGCGCCGGTGCGAGCTCCGTTGCGCGGGCGTGCCGCTGGTCCCGATCGGCCTGGTCCACGGGCGTCCTCCAACGACCTTGGTATGCGCGTGTGCGGTAGGGCTGGTGGACAAAGAATAGGTGCGTCGCGAGACTTCCGTGAGGTCGAAACCATCCGCATACAGGAGGGCGCATGGCCACCACACCCCAGGAACGCACCACCCTTCGCCGGAGCCTCTCGGTCTGGCAGGCGGTGGGCATCTCGGTCGCGCTGATGGCGCCGAGCATGGCCGCGAACATCAACCCGCAGGGCACCGCCGGACAGGTGGGCCGGGCGACGCCGCTGGCGTTCTTCCTCGCCGCGGTCGCCGTCCTGCTCATCGCCTACGTCTTCGTCCGGCTGTGCCAGTACTACCGGCACGCCGGCTCGGTCTACGTCTTCGCGGGCGCCACGCTCGGGGCCCGGGCGGGTGCCGTCGCGGGCTTCGGCCTCATGGGCACCTACGTCTTCTACGCCCTCGTCACCTCCTCGGCCGCCGGCATCTTCGGGTCGGCGTTCCTCGAGGCGATGGGCATCTGGACGAACCAGCCGGACTGGGCGGGGTTCCTCGTGGGCGGCATCGCGCTGGTCCTGGCCCTGACCCTGGCTGTGGTCCCCGCGCGCCGGGCGGGCGCGGTCCTGCTCAGCGTCGAGGGCGCGACCGTGGCCCTCATCCTTATCATCGCCGTCGTCGTCCTGGTACGGCTGCTGTCCGGGAGCGCCCCCAACAACGCGACCGTCACCCTCAGCGTGTTCTCGCCTGAACCGGGGACCGACGTGTCCACGCTGTTCCTCGGCATCGTCTTCGGCCTGCTGTCGTTCGCGGGGTTCGAGGCCGCCGCGACCCTCGGCGAGGAGGCCCGGAACCCGCGGCGCGACATCCCGCGGGCGATCCTCGGCACCGCGATATTCGGCGGCGTCTACTTCACCGTCGTCACGGCGATCGAGATGATGGCGTTCACCCCGACCGAGGACGGCGTCAAGGCGTTCATCGCCTCGCCGGCCCTGATGGGTGACCTCGGTACGTCGTACATCGGCGCCTGGGTCGGTGACATCGTCACGCTGGGCGCCGCGGTCAGCGCCTTCGGCTGCTGCCTGGCCTGCATCGTCGGCGCCTCGCGGCTGCTCTTCGCGATCAGCCGCGACATGGCTCCCCGCAGCGTCCTCGCGCGGACCGGTGCCAGCGCGACGCCGGCGGCCGCCGCGGGGCTCATCGCGGGCGTGGTCGCCGTCATCGCGGTGATCTGCGCGCTGGCATTCGGCGCCAAGCCGTTCGACACGTTCCTCTGGAGCGGGACGATCGGGACGCTGATCCTCCTCGTCGCCTACGTCCTCGCGACCATCGGCTGCATCAAGCTCATCTGGATCGACAAGAAGATGGACATCCCCGGCTGGGAGGTCGTCATCCCGGTGCTGGCGCTGGTGATGCTCGTCTACACGCTCTACCGCAACGTGTTCCCCTACCCCGACGAGGGACCGCCCCGCTGGTTCCCCGTGGTCGCGTTCGGCTGGCTGCTCCTCGTCACGGTGGTGGTCCTCGTCGTCCCGGGGCTGGCCCACCGGATGTCGGCGGCGTTCCGGCGCCTCGACGAGTCGCCGGACGAGCCGGCCCGCGACGCGGCCTCGTGACGGCCGACCTCGGCCGGCTCGGCGTCCTCACCGACCACCACTGCCACGGCCTGGTCACGACCGACCTCGACCGTGACGGGTTCGAGGCGCTGATGAACGAGGCGCCGCGCGCCTCACCGCTCGGGACGTCGCTGTTCGACTCGATGCTCGGGCTCGCGATCCGCCGGCACTGCGCGCCGGTGCTCGACCTCGAGCCGCTGGCGCCGGCCGACGCCTACCTCACCCGGCGGCGAGAGATCGGCGCCGAGGAGGTCAACCGGCGGCTCCTGGCCGCGGCCGGGATCGGCGCCTTCCTCGTCGACACCGGTCTCGACGGTCCCGGGGGAACCGCCCTCACGACCCCGGCCGAGCTGGCCGGACTGGCCGGCAGCGACGCCTACGAGGTCGTCCGCCTCGAGCGGGTCGTCGAGGAAGTGCTCGGCGACGGGGTCGACGACGTGCCGGGAGCAGTCCTGGACCGGCTCCGCACGAGCGGGGCCATCGCCGCGAAGAGCATTGCCGCGTACCGGGTCGGGCTGGACCTGCCCGCCGAGAAGCCGGGCCCGCACGCCCTCGCCGCCGCCCTGCGCGGCGCCGACCCCCATCGCGTCGTCGACCGGACGGTCAGCGGCTGGCTCGCCCACACGGCGCTGGAGCTCGGGCTCCCCCTCCAGTTCCACACCGGCTACGGCGACCCGGACCTTGACCTGCTGGCCGCCGACCCGTTGCGCCTGACGCCGTTCCTGCGCGGCACCCAGGACCTCGGTGTCCCGGTCCTGCTCCTCCACACGTACCCGTTCCACCGGCACGCCGCGTACCTCGCCCAGGTGTTCGACCACGCCTTCATGGACCTCGGCCTGGCGGTCCACAACACCGGCGCGCTGTCTACCGGCCCGATCCGGGAGACGCTCGAGCTGGTGCCGTTCGGCAAGCTGCTGTTCTCCACCGACGCCTACGGGCTGGCCGAGCTCTACCTCCTCGGGGCCCTCCTCTTCCGGCGCGGCTTCGGCGACGTCGTGGACGGCCTGCTCGAGGTCTGGGGACCTGGGCGAGAACGACGCCGCGCACCTGTCGGCGCTGGTGGCGCGCGACAACGCGGCCCGGGTCTACGGCCTCTGAACCTCCCCGCCGTGCTGGAGCACCCACGTGTGCATGGCGATCGCCGCGGCCGCGCCGGCATTGATCGAGCGGGTCGAGCCGTACTGGGTGATGTGCAGCACGACCTCGCAGGCGTCTCGCATCTCCGGCGAGAGGCCCGGCCCCTCCTGGCCGAAGACCAGCACGCAGGCCGACGGCAGCGCGTACCCCTCGATGGCGACCGACCCGGGCAGGTTGTCGATTCCCACGAGCGGGAGGCGTGCGAGTGGCGGACCAGGTCGCCAGGTCGGCCACGGTCGGATGGTGGATCTCGTGCTGGTACCGGTCGGTGACCATCGCGCCCCGCCGGTTCCAGCGGCGGCGGCCGACGATGTGGAACGCCGCCACGTTGAACGCGTTGGCGGTGCGGATCACCGACCCGATGTTGAAGTCGTGGCCCCAGTTCTCGACGGCCACGTGGAGCGGGTGCCGACGCGTGTCGAGGTCGGCGACGACCGCGTCGTGCCGCCAGTAGCGGTAGCGGTCCTCCACGTTGCGCCGGTCGCCGTCGGCGAGCAGCTCGGGGTCCCAGTGGTCGCCCTCCGGCCACGGTCCGGGCCACGGGCCGACGCCCACCTCAGTCATCCGGACACCGTATGCGCCCGCGTGACGCGCTCAGGATGCGACGGAACCGGGCCCTGGCGCATACCGTTCTCCCTGTGATGCTGCCCTTGGTCCAGTCCGCGCTGCCCGCCCTGGGCCCGAGCTGGATGGACCCCAACTACCTGTTGGCCCAGTACGGCACCGCCCTGATCTGGGTCAGCCTGGCCATCATCTTCATCGAGTGCGGCCTGCTCTTCCCGATCCTGCCCGGCGACTCGCTCCTCTTCGCGATCGGCCTGTTCATCGCCACGGACAAGCTGCCGATCAGCCTCTGGCTCGCGCTGATCCTGCTGTTCGCGGCCGCGTTCCTGGGGAACGTCGTCGGGTATGAGATCGGCCGAGCGGTCGGCCCCGCGATCTACCGCCACGACGGGCGGATCATCAAGCGGAAGTACTGGGACCAGACCCACGACTTCTTCGAGAAGCACGGCAACAAGGCCCTGGTCATCGGCCGGTTCGTGCCGATCGTGCGGACCTTCATCACCGTGGTCGCCGGCATCGGCAAGATGGACCGGCGACGGTTCTTCACCTGGTCTGCGGTCGGCGCCGCCCTGTGGGTCTTGACGGTCACCCTGCTCGGGTACTTCCTCGGCCAGGCCTTCCCGGTGCTCCAGGACAAGCTCGACATCGCGATCGTGCTGGTCGTGCTCGTGTCCCTCATCCCGGTCGGCATCGAGTGGTGGCGTCACCGGCGTGACCGCAGCCCCTCGGCCACCGAGCTGGAGCAGACCACTCCCACGCCGGACGAGCTCGAGACCGGCAGGCGCGACCAGCTCTAGGTCAGCGGGTCCGGCAGGTTCGGCCGGCGGCCGGTTCGGCCCTTGAGGCCGTCCCGGAGGCCGGCGGCGGCCGCCCGGGCCAGGTCGGCGCGGGCCGGGTCGAGGGCCAGGCGGAGGGTATGCGCCTTAGCCTCCTCCGCGAGCCGCCGCAGCACCCACGCGGGCTCGTCCCGGGCGTGCCGCCGCGAGATCAGAGTGGCGTTCCGGGCCATGTAGTAGACCCGCTCGGGCGAGTGGTGGTTGTACGCGACGTCCCGGCCCAGCACACGCGCCGGGGTGCGCTCGCCCATGCCGTGGGTGAGTTCGCAGCCGGGAGCGACCAGGGGTTGGAGCCCGGCGGCGAGACACCGCACCGTGAACTCGGAGTCCACGGCGTCGATGACCAACCCCTCGTCGTAGCAACCGACGTCGCGGTACGTCGTGGCGGGCACCAACGACCCGGACTGCATCGGGTCGAACGCGCGCGCGTAGCCCTGGACGACGCCACGGGTCGGGGTTCGCAGGCCGCTGTAGCTCGCCGCACAGACGAAGGCGACGGGGATGACTCGGCTCACCGCGTCCTGCCAGGCCCGGACGGCGCGAGGCACGTAGGTGGGCGGGAGGCCCGAGTCCTGGTCGAGGGTGAGCACGGCGTCGGCGCCCTCGTCGGTAAGAGCCGTGCGGACGCCGGCATTCAGGGCTGCGGCGACACCGGCGTTCGGCTGTCGGATCAGCCGGACGCCCCGGAGGCCGTCCAGTACCTCGAGCCCGCCGGTGGAGCCGTCGTCCACGACGACCACGGCGTCCACCTGGGGCGTGACGTCCTGGACCAGTCGGGCCAACTCCGGCCCCGGGTCGTACGCCGTGACCACGGCCACCACCCGGAGGTCATCGGGTGCACCACTCACGACGCGCACCGCCCGCTTCCCCGTCCGAACTCAGATGTTTGTCGGTTTCCAGCGGTCTGAGCCCGAAAACCGGCAAACATCTGAGTTCGGACGGGAAGGTGTGGGCGGGTTGAACCGGTCATGGGGTCGCCGATCGGGAGGCGCGGAGGGCGGGGCCGAGCAGCCCGGCGAGCAGGACCGCCTCACTGACCGCCATCCCGGCCGCGACGCCGGCGCTCCACCCCGCCACGGCGGCCCCGACCATGAGCAGCAGTCCCACCACGGCCGAACCCAGCGTCCACCCGAGCACCAGGCGGACCCGCCCGGCGGGGACCAGCAGGTTGCGGATCGGCGGCGTGCTGACGCTGAGGAACAGGAACGCCACGCCGTACCAGACACACACGTCCCGCGGCGCCGCCACGTCCGGACCGAACACGAACCCCGTCACCCAGGGCCCCAACGCCGCGAACAGCAGCTCCACCGACGACGCCCAGCACCAGGTGCGCCCCGAACGCCGCCCGGTGCCGCGACCGCCGCTCGGCATCTCCCGCCGTGGCCTCCAACGTCCACCCCTGGAACGCGTTCCCCATCGCCGTCACCGTGAACAGCCCCAGCCGGTATGCGGCGTCGGCCGACGCGAACGGCGAGGACACGTCCGGCCGGAAGGCGACCGTCACGACCGGAACCGGCGTCGACGCATACGCCGTCGCCGCGAGGTTGATCCCCGCCGTCCCCAGGTGCGTGCGCAGCTCGCCCGCGGATCGCGAGACCGGGAACGGCGAGGTCCCGACTCGCGTCCGCCACGACCCGCCTCCGGAACGCCACCAGCGAGACGGCCACCGACAGAGCCAGCAGCACCGGATACGTCCACACCAGCCCGGTCGCCCACACCACGCCGGCCCCGACGACCGCCGCGACCACGCGCGGCAGGGTGTCGTACCAGAACAGCAGCCACGGGTCCCCCACGCCGATCCCGAACCAGGACGGCGACAGCCCGAGCAACGAGGTCGCCACGGCCATCGCCGACGCGTCCACTCGGTGACCCGGCTGCGCGACAACCGCGCTCACCACCGCGACCACCGGAACCACCCCGAGGAGCAGGAGGTACCGCGTCCGGAGGCTCGCCGCATACACCTCGGCCCGCTCGACCGCGGTCGACGCCTGGGCGACGAGGACGGGGCCGCCGACGTTCCAGCCCCAGAACACGACGGTCGCCCCGACCAGCCCCACCGCCTGACCGGCGACGAAGCTCGACCAGCCCGGCGGGCCGGCGACGCGCGCGACGACCGGCAGCAGGAGGAACGGCGTGACGAGCGAGAGCAGCGGCAGGACGGTGAAGCCGGTGAGCCGCCGCAGCACGGAACGAGACCCCGCCGGCGCCGTCACCCCTGGGGCGGCGGCGTGTCCTGCGGCCCGGGCGGAAGCTGACCGCCGGCCGCCGGAGCCTGACCGACCGACGGCGACGGCCCCGGACCATTGGTCCCGAAGCTGACCTGCGGCGCCTCCCGCGCGATGCTCTCGGTCTCGAAGTACTCCGCCTTGGTCACCCCGGCCATGCCGGCGATGAGGTTCGTCGGCAGCGTCTCGACCTTGGTGTTGAGCGCGCGGACGTTGGCGTTGTAGTAGCGGCGAGCACCGGCGATGCGGTCCTCGGTCGAGCTGAGCTCGTTCTGGAGGGACATGAAGTTCTGGTTGGCCTTGAGGTCCGGGTAGGCCTCGGAGACCGCCTGGAGGTTGACCAGGGCGCGGGACAGCTCGCCCTCGGACTGCGCGGCCTGCGCGGGGCCCTGGTTGGGCGCCATGGCCGCGGCGCGGGCCCGGGTGACCTCGTCGAGGGTGCCCCGCTCGTGGGAGGCGTAGCCCTTGACCGTCTCGACGAGGTTGCCGATGAGGTCGTGGCGGCGCTTGAGCTCCACGTCGATCTGCGCCCAGGACTCCTGGACCACGTTCCGCAGCTTGACCAGCCCGTTGTAGAGCCCGGCGAAGATGAGCCCGAGCACCACGACGATGACGAGAATGATGATCAGGGTGGTGGCCATAGGGGAAGCCTAGAGGTTGGCTACACCAAGCCGAGGTCCTCGAGGCTGTAGACGAACCGGTATGCCACGCCCTCCGCCTCGATCTTGGCGGCCGCGCCGGTCGCCCGGTCCGCGATGGTCGCCACCGCGACGACCTCGCCGCCGGCCTCGCGGACGGCCCGGATCGCCGCGAGCGGCGAGTCCCCGGTGGTCGTCGTGTCCTCCACGACGACCACTCGGCGCCCGGCCACCGACGGACCCTCGATGCGTTGCTGCAGGCCGTGCGCCTTGCCCTCCTTGCGGACCACGAACGCGTCGCACCGCTCCCCAGCAGTGGCCGCGGCGTGCAGCATCGAGGTGGCCACCGGGTCGGCGCCCAGGGTGAGACCGCCGGCCGCCTCGTAGTCCAGGTCCTTGGTCAGGTCGCGCATGACGATGCCCACCAGTGGCGCCGCCTCGCCGTCGAGCGAGATCCGGCGGAGGTCGACGTAGTAGTCCGCCTCGCGGCCGGACGACAGGGTGACCTTGCCGTGGACGATCGCCTTGGCCCTGATGAGGTCGAGGAGCTTGGCTCGGGCGGTCGCGACGTCGGGGCGTTCGTCGTTGCTCACGTGACAAATCTAGGCGACGGACGGTGGCGCCTCGCCTAGCCTCGACGGCATGACGGCTGGCGCCCCCGCGACGCATACCGAGTACGTGACCACCGAGGACGAGCTGCGCGCCGTCATCGGTCACCCGATCCAGCGCGTGGTCGACAAGGTCCAGCCCCGGCTCGCCCCGCTGCACCGGCAGTGGATCGCCGCGTCGCCGTTCTGCGTCGTGGCGACCTCGGCCGCCGACGGGGGCGTGGACGCGTCCCCGAAGGGCGACCCGGCCGGCCTCGCCCACGTGCTCGACGACGCGACGGTGGTCATCCCGGAGCGGCCCGGCAACAAGCGCGCCGACGGCTACCTCAACATCCTCGCCAACCCCCACGTCGGCGTGATCTTCGTCATCCCCGGCCGCACCGACACGCTCCGCGTCAACGGCACCTGCCGCCTCGTCAGCGACGCACCGTGGCTCGACGGGCTGGTCGTCAAGGGGCACCGCCCGGTGCTCGCCCTCGAGGTCCACGTCGAGGAGGTGTTCTTCCACTGCGGCAAGGCGTTCCTGCGCAGCCAGCTGTGGAAGCCGGAGACGTGGAACCCCGACGCCGTCCCCTCCCGCGCCTGCATCGCCCAGCTGGAACGGCCGGACGACTCCATCGAGGAGCTCGAGCGCTACTACGGCGAGGCCTACTCGGCAGGCCTCTACTGAGGCTCTGGCCAGGCTCTACTGAGGCTCGAGCCAGCCGTCCCGCAGCGTCGTCACCGCCGGGCTCGCGTCGAGCTCGGCCGCGATGGCGACGTCCGACGCGTACCCCCAACCGATGAGCTCCTGCCCGCTCGGGCACCCAGCCAGCGCCGCACCGATCCGGCCCTCGACCAGCCGGTATGCGGCCGCGGCGGCCTGCGCCTCGTCGCTCACCTCGACGGTGGGGTCGCCGTCGACGAGCGCGGCCACGACGCCGCCCGCGCCCCAGAGGTCCTCGACCGCCGGCCGCAGCGAGTCGTCCGGCCACCGCTCGCCGGCGGGGACCATGAGCACTCGTCCGCCACGGTCACGTAGATGGGCGGCGACGGCCCGGCGGTTGCGGAGGCCCGCGACGACGACGTCCAGGCCGGCCCCGGCGAGGACGGCGCAGATCGTGGACCCGTTCGGCGACGGCAGGACGACCCGGGTGAGGTCGATCGCGGTCCGGAACGTCGCCGGCGAGAGGCTCACGTCACCCGGCTGGGCCACGCCGCGGGCCACCGCCAGGGTCGCGTCCAGCCGTCGCGCCTCGTCCCCGGCCGTGGCCGCCGCCCATCGGTAGGGCCGGATCCGTACGCCTCGGTCCGCGGCCACACTGACCGTCGTCGAGAACGTCAGCACGTCGACCACCACGGCCACGTTGCACTCGGGCGCGAGCGCGGCAGCTCCCGTCGGCCCCCACTCCAACCGGACCTCCACCAGCGAATGCTAGGGCCGGGATCAGCTGCCCTGCGTCCGCCGGCGCCGCGCAATGACACTGGACACGTCGCGGACGAGAACCCGCGGCACGGCGTTCATCACGCCGACCAGCGTCTTGTACTGGACTCCCGGCACCGACACGATCTTGCCCTTCGCGGCGTCGTCCAGGCCCTGCCGCGCCACCGCCGCAGCGTCGAGCCACATGAACTCGGGCAGCCGCGACATGTTCATCCGGCCCCGCTCGTGGAACTCGGTATGCGTGAAGCCCGGACAGAGCGCCATGCAGGTCACGCCGGACCCGGTCAGTTCGCGGGAGAGGCCCTCGGAGAAGTACCGGACCCAGGCCTTGGCGGCCGAGTAGGTCCCCATCGACGCATACGAGGCCACCGAGGAGACGTTGATGATGCCGCCCCGGCCACGGGTCTTCATCGCGCGCGCCGCTGAGTGCGACAGGACGAGGACCGCCGTGCAGAGCACGTCGAGCATCGCCTCCTCGACCTCGATCTCGTTGGCGATGAAGCCCTTCTTCATGCCGTACCCGGCGTTGTTGACCAGCAAGTCGACCGGGCGCGCGTCCTCGGCGAGCCGCTGCGCGACCTTCCCGATCTGCGCGCGGTCGGACAGGTCGGCGACGAGCACCTCGGACCGGATCTTGTAGTCGCGGCGCAGCTCGTCGGACACGTTCTCCAGCCGGACCCGGTCGCGGGCGACGAGCACGATGTCGTGGCCGCGTTCGGCGAGCTGGCGGGCGAACTCGTACCCGATACCAGTCGTCGCCCCGGTCACCAACGCGGTCGTCATGGGCGTCAGCCTAGGCGGATAGGTTTCGGTGATGCGCATCGCGACCTGGAACGTGAACTCCATCCGTTCCCGCATCGACCGCGTCGAGGACTGGCTGAAGCGGGCCGATCTCGACGTCCTCGCCATCCAGGAGACCAAGGCTCGCGAGGACCAGTTCCCCTACCTCACCTTCGAGGCGCTCGGCTACGAGGTGGCCCATGTGGGCTTCAACCAGTGGAACGGCGTCGCCATCGCTTCACGGGTCGGGCTGACCGACATCGAGGTCGGGTTCGACGGGATGCCCGGGTGGGGCGAGCCGATCGAGAGCGAGGCCCGCGCGATCGGGGCCACCGTCGGCGGCATCAGGGTCTGGTCGCTGTACATTCCCAACGGACGCAACATCGACGACCCGCACATGGTCTACAAGATCGACTGGCTCGCCCGGCTCCGCGACGCCGCCGCCGGCTGGCTCGAGAAGGACCCGACCGCCGAGATTGCCCTCATGGGCGACTGGAACATCGCCCCGTTCGACGAGGACGTCTGGAGCATGGAGTTCTACGTCGACAAGTCCCACGTCTCGCCCGGCGAGCGCGCCGCCTTCCAGGGGGTCGTCGACGCGGGGTTCCAGGACGTCGTCCGCCCGTATGCGCCGGGCCCGGGCACCTACACCTACTGGGACTACCAGCAGCTCCGGTTCCCCAAGAAGCAGGGAATGCGGATCGACTTCGTCCTCGGTTCCCCGGCGCTGGCCGCACGCGTCGAGCACGCCGAGATCGTCCGTGAGGAGCGCAAGGGCAAGACCCCGTCGGACCACGCGCCGGTCCTCGTGGAGCTCGCCGGATAGCGGCACACTCACCGGGTTCTCCCTGCCGGGGCGAATTGTCGACGCCGTTGCCCGGCGGATAAGGTCGCTCCTCGTGGTCGCGACCAGCAGGCCGGCGCACCCCGCGCTGGTGTCGGCCTACCACTCCGAAGTGGATGCCGCCGTCGAAGCCATGACGGCTGCCCTCGACGCCGGCGACGACAACGCCACGGCGCTCGACGTTCTCGGCCGCGAGCTGCACGGTCCCGCCGCGCAACAGGTCATCGACCGAGCGGCGCAGACCCGCCGCGAGCTCCTGCTCGCCGCCCGCCGGGAGCTCGAGGACCCGAAGATGCGGCTCCCCTCCAGCCCCAAGAGCCGGTCGGCCCTCGTCCGGATCCTCGTCCTCCACCAGCTCGACGCCATGTGGTGGTCGCACGTCACGCCGTATGCCGACCAGGCGGCGGTCGAGGACGCGCCGGACCTTGTGTCCCTCCCCCGGCTGGAGAAGGCCGGGGCGCTGCGGTTCCGGTTCGCGGTGCAGCCCGAGGGGCTGGTCGGCCGTGGCCGCGACGCCGTCCAGCGCCGGCTGACGCCGCGCCGTCGACCGCAGGTGTCGGGGATGAAGTTCCTCGCCGCCCGTCCGGAGATCGTCGCCGTCCTCAACGAGGTGGCCGACCTGCTCCGCAAGGAGGCGCCGGCCGGCACGCCCCCGTTGTGGGTCAACAGCATCGTGCGCAGCGTCGAGCACCAGCAGCACCTGAGCGAGCTGGGCTACTCGGCGCTGCTGCCCAGCTCGCACTGCCTCGGCTGGGGCGCCGACGTGGAGATGACGTGGTTCGAGACGTTCGGCGCGGCCGAGAGCCTGCGGGGCATCCTCACCCACTACCGGGACCGCGGGGTGCTCAACGTCATCGGCGAGGGGCAGGCATGGCACCTGTGCCTCAACCCCGAGCACGTCAGCGCATACCGTGACCCCTCCCTGACCCTCCCTTGACCCTCCCTTCACCCTGACAACGACTGACTGCGAGTGACGACCTAGATGTGTGGCATCGCCCTGCTCGTCGGCCCCGGCGCCCGGGAGCACGCCGCGACCTTCGCGGCCATGCTCGAGACGGTTCGCCCGCGCGGCGAGGTCGAGGAGACCCTCCTCGACGACGAGGCCCTGCTCGGCACGCACCGGCTGCGGATCGTCGACCGGGACCGCGCGGTTCAGCCGTGGCAGTCGGCCGACGGTCGGTGGGCGCTGTCCTACAACGGCGAGATCTTCAACTTCGAGACGCTGCGCGAGCAGCTGCTGGCCGAGGGCCACGAGCTTCGCTCGACGTCCGACACCGAGGTGGCCCTCGAGGGCGTGCTGGCCTGGGGCGAGGACGCCCTGCTCCGCTTCCGCGGTGAGTTCGCCTTCGGCCTGGTCGACCGGCATACCCGCCGCGTCTTCCTGGCCCGCGACCCCGCGGGGGTCAAGCCGCTCTACTGGACGGTCGCCGGCGGCCGGCTGGCCGTCGCCTCGGAGGTCAAGTCCCTGGTCGGTCCGCTGGGCCGCGACATCGTCGTGCACGAGGTGCCACCCGGTCACTGCGGCTGGGCCGAGCCCGGTGGGGAACCCGAGCTGCACCCCTACATCGACCTGCTCCGGCTCGGCGAGGGTCAGCCGATGGTCGAGGATCTCGACACCGCCATGGACCTGGTCCGCCGGACCTACCGCGAGGCCGTGCGGATGCGGGTCGACACCGACCTCACCGTCGGCGTCATCCTGTCCGGCGGCCTGGACAGCTCCCTCGCCCTCGCGCACGTGCGGGAGATGCACCCGGACTGCGTCGCGTTCACCGTCGGCACCGAGGGCAGCGAGGACCTCGCGTATGCGCGTCGTCTCACCGCCGACCTCGGGGTGCGGCACGAGGTGGTCACTCTGCGGCCCCGGGACATCGGGTTGGCCGACGTGCGCGAGGCGATCCGGGTCAGCGAGGCGACGGAGTACGGCGACGTCATCAACGCCGTGGTCTCGCTGAAGCTGTTCCAGCGGGTGCACGCCAGCGGCGTCAAGATCGTGCTGACCGGTGACGGCTCGGACGAGCTGTTCGGCGGCTACGACATGTACCGCGAGATCTCGCCCGAGCAGTCGAATGCGTTGTTCCTGCACAAGATCCGGCACCTGAGCCGGACGGAGCTGCAGCGGGTCGACCGGACCAGCATGGGCAACGGCGTCGAGGCGCGGGTGCCGTACCTCGACCTCGACATGCTCACCATGGCGATGCGCCTGCCCGCCTCGATGAAGATGCGCGACGGCTACGAGAAGTGGATCCTGCGGCACACCTTCGCCGACGTGCTGCCCGACTACATCCTCAAGCGGCACAAGAACCCGATGTCCTACTCCAGCGGCCTGCACGAGCGCGTGCGGCTGTTCCAGCCGCTGTTCGCGGGGATCTACCGGTCGTACGGGTACGAAGCGCTCGGCCCGATGCGGCGCGACTTCTGGCGGGTGCTCCAGGACGCCGACCACGACCTGGACCGCGCGCTGGCCGACGCCGAGAACGCCCGCGACTTCACCAGGGTCGAGCACGCACGCGAGGTGGCCGGTGCGGTGAAGTGGAACGTCATCAACGGTGTTCGCGCGACGAGGCGTCGCCTGACGCGGCGATGACGAGGTGACCGGTCCGCTCAGCGTCCGGCCCGTCTCGGCGACCGAGCACCTGGACTTCGTCCGCTCCTGCGCGAGCGCGTCGTACCTGCAATGTCCCTCGTGGGGCGTGATGCCGCCACGGTGGACCCCTGAGAGCGTGGGGTGGTTCGACGGCCCGGCGCTGCGCGGGGTCGGGTTGGTGCTCTACCGGCGCGTTCCCGCGGTGGGCTCCCTGGCATACCTCGGCGAGGGCCCGGTCGTGGACTGGGGCGAGCTGGGGCCTGACCGAATTCTCGAGGCGCTGCTGGCCTACCTGCGGACGCAGGGGGTCTTCTCGGTCAAGGTCGCGCCGGACCTGGTGCTCCGCCGGTGGGGGATCGAGACGTTGCGCTCGGTGCTCCGCTCCCCCGGCCCTGAACGGTTGCGGAACGTGCCGCCCGACGAGGTCGGCGACGTGGCCGCGTCGGTCACGGCGACCCTGAGCAACCAGGGGTGGACGCAGTACGAGGCGCCGGGGCCGGGCTTCGGCGGGCAGATGCACCCGCGTTACCGCTCGCACGTGCCGCTCGCCCCGGACGCGGACCCCGCCGAACGGCTCGACTCCCCGTGGCGGCGGAACCTCCGCAAGGCGACGAGCTCCGGCGTGGTCGTCACGACCGGTGGCCCCGGTGACCTACCGACCTTCTTCGAGCTGTATGCGGAGACGGCCACCCGCGACGGCTTCCCCCCGCTGCCGCTGGAGTTCTTCGAGCGGATGTGGCGGTCCCTGCGCGACGAGGACCCGACGCGGTTGGAGCTCTACCTCGCCGCCCGGGAGGGGCAGGCGTACGCGGCGGGGCTGCGAACGCGGGTCGGGGCGGCGGTGTCCTACACCCACGGCGCCTCGGCGTCGGCCGGGCGCGAGTGGCGGCCCAGCAACGCGATGCAGTGGCAGATGTTGCAGGACGCGCACGCCGGCGGCGCGAACGTCTATGACCTGCGCGGGATCTCGGACACCCTCGACCCGGGCGACCCGCTGTTCGGGCTGCTGCGGTTCAAGACCGGGCTCGGCGGTGACGCGGTCGAGATGGTCGGCGAGTGGGACTTCCCCCTCCGGCCCGTCCGGCACCGCCTCGTGACCGGGTACCTCGGCCGCCGGCGTTCGTAGAGTCCGGGGCGGGTGCAGGGCCGGACGCCGACCCTGCACCCGGACCGGTCACCCCTTGCGCTGCGCGAGCCCGACGGCCGCGCCGCCGAGGAGGAGGAGCACGAAAGCGGCCACCAACGGAACCGTCGGGTCGGTACCCGTCGAGGCCAGCACGGCGGGGTCCGACACCACTGACAGGGCCTGCGTCGTGGCCGACGCCGACGGCGGCGGCACGGCCGCCGTGGTCGTCGTGGTGGTCGGCGGCGTCGTGGTCGTCGTCGACGGTGTCGTCGTCGTCGACGGCGGCGGCGTCGTGGTCGTGGTCGATGGCGGCGGCGTCGTGGTCGACGGCGGCGGTGGCGGGGTCGTGGTGGTCGACGGGGGCGGTGGCGGCGGGGTCGTCGTCGTCGTCGTCGAAGGCGGCGGTGTCGTGGTCGTCGTCGTGGAGGGCTGGCAGTTCATCGGGAGCTTGGTCGTGCCGTAGGCCTTGTCCTTGTTGCCGTCGCCCCACACAAAGGAGACGGTGACCGCAGCCTCACTGGCGGCGGCCACGTTCGCCCCAGCCGGGATCGTCTGCGTCAGCCGGAAGGTCGTGTTGCCGACGACCTGTACCTTCCCGTCCCGGCCTGGGGCCGGGACGACGAAGAGGGTCGTGGAGCCGCCGGGAGTGACGACACCGATGGTGCCGATGGCGACATGGCCGGCCCCGCTGGCGGGAACGTTGGTGGTGCTGCCCGTCCACGTGACCTCGCGGGCGCCGCTGTCGAGGCAGACCGCCGTTCCGTGAACCTCTGCGGTGTGGGCGGATGCGGGGCTGGCGGTGACGACCTGCACAACGGCCGCCGCTGAACCGGTGAGGCACAGGACGGCGACCCCCATCAGGGTCCGACGACGATTCATTCTGATGACATTCGGCACGAAGCTTCCGTTCCTTCCGGGCTTGGTGCTCCCCCAAGGGCACATACAGGCATGGACCGCTGACAGCCGTCAGCAAGTCGTGTTCACTTCCCGCACTACAGATGACACAGCCGCGAACAGCGGACGAGAGCCGAGGCCGCCATGAACTGGGCGATCGCCGATCCGGCCGGGGCACAGTCGGTTTGGCGGTCGGTCATCACGCCTCGAACGCCCACCCTCTTCTCCATCGATGCTTCCCGCGACGATGGAGTCGACATGCGGCACGCTCAGGAGCGCGCCGCCACACTACTGCGGGAGAGGCCGCTCATGCCGGTCACTGCGAGACAAAGTCCGAGCCAAAGACGTTCAGTACGTGCGGAGTTGGGTCCGGCGACGTCCGACTGACCTGGTTTGCTCGGGCCGACTCCGGCCCCGGTCAGGCCAGCGAGTGGCGCTTACCGCCGGACACCAGGACGGCGTGCGCGTCGCGGAGACGCTGAACCGCCAGCAGGTGCTGTCCGTTCCGTCCCGTTACGAACCGCTGCGCGGTGACCGGGTTCTGCGGCTGGCCCTCCGCGCTGTAGGGCCGAGTCCCGCGGCTCGCGTCGTGCAGGGTCAGGCGACCGTCCACGGACCAGGCCACCGAGACGGTGGCCGCACCGGCGGAGCCGAACGGTCCGACGGCGATCGACACCGGGTAGTCGAGGGCCTCGCCGGCCGCGCGGTGGTTGTCGCTCCAGAGCAGTCGGCCGGACAGACCGTGGGTGGCGACCAGCGCGGTCCCGTCCTGCGTCGCCCGCCCGGTGAGCAGGACCATCCCGTCGTCGCTGGCGCCCAGCTTCACGGCGACGACCGTGTCGCCCCAGCTCTCGTGGACGGCGTGGTGGTCGGGCAGGCCCCGACGGTCAGCGCGGACCACCCGGACGCCGCCGGTGTTGAGGCCGACGGCGAGGTAGTCGACGCCCCCGGACGAGTACCCGTCGAGCGCGGTCACGGCAACGTCGTCAGGGAAGGTCCGGCTCGCGACGAGCGTCCCGTCCGGCTCGAAGAGCTCGATCACGGACCCGCCTCGCTCCCAAGCACATTCGCCACCCCGGCAACGTTGGAGGCGACGGACCCGGCTGACGGCGATGCGCCGGCCGACGACGGCCAGTCGGCTGGCCTCGTGCCCGATGGAGGTGAGCGTCTCCTGGCCCGCAAAGGCCAGCGCCTCGGCGTTCGGCCGCTCGTACTCCGGCCACGATGCGCTCGCGTCCGCCTCGAACGACGACACGACGCGGGCGCCGTCGGTCCCCGGGACCACGATCTCGACCCGCGAGCCGGTGAGGACGACCAGCTGCTCGGCGTCCAGCCCGACCACGTCGGCGACGACCTGGTTCGGTCCCACGACGGACCGGTCCGCCACCGGCTCGACCCGCGGCCGCACCCTGAAGGACCTTGTGACTCGACGCACAACACGCTCCTGATCGCTGGCTCACCGCATGGGCGGCGCCACGGTCTCCCGTCACCGTGGCGCCTATTCGAGTGTCGCCAGCGCAGCCCCGTCCGGCCCTCCGCCGACCGGCGGTCTGACGGGAGGACAGGGGGGTCCTCCGATCGGCGGAACGGGCAAACCTCTTGAGGTCCGAGGGTCGCAACGGTTGGCTGCTCACCATGACCGACAACCCGACCGAGAAGCCGATCCGCGTCAGCCGCGCGACGGACGCCGACCGCTTCCTCGCGACGGACCAGACCGTGTGGTTCCAGGAGGTCTACCCGGCGCCGGCCGAGCAGCAGCTGGTGGGGCTCCCCGTTGAGCAGCGGTTCGCCGCCGAGATCGACGGCGCCGACGCGTCGACCTACCCCGGTGTCTACGGCGTCTTCCCGATGACCGTGGCCGTGCCCGGCACCGATGCGGGGCCACGCCAGGTGGCGTGCGCGGCCCTCAGCTGGGTGGGCGTGCACCCCGACCACCGGCGCCGCGGCGTGCTCTCGGCGATGATGCGGCATCACCTGAAGCAGGTCCACGAGGAGCCCGAGACCCACATCTCCGCCCTGCACGCGAGCGAGCCGGTCATCTACACCCGCTACGGCTACGGCTTGGCCTCCCTGGAGCTGCAGGTCGAGCTCGGCCGCGGGACGACGCTGACGGCGCCGGGCCTCGACACCGCCGCCGCCGACGTCGCCACCCAGTTCACCACCGTCTCCGACCCGGAAGTCCCGGCCCGGATGCGCGAGGCGCACGTCCGCTTCGTCGGCCTCGGCGCTGTCGTCGGCGACCTCGCCTACTACGAGCGGATCTGCTACCAGCCGCCGGAGCAGCTGCGCGACAAGGAGTCCTGGCGGGTCCTCTTCGCTCGGCGTGGCGGCGAGGACGTGGGGTTCGCGGTGTTCCGCCGGTCGCACAAGTGGGAGAAGTACCGGCCGGCCGGTGAGCTCGCGGTGTGGCTCCTCGTCGGCGACCCCGTCGCCCAGCTGGTCCTGCTGCGCCGGCTGGTCGACTTCGACCTCATGGGCAGCGTCTCGATCGGGAAGGTCGGGGTGGACGACCCGCTGGTCCTCTGGGCCGGTGGCCCGCGGTCGACGTCCGACGTCGGCACCTACGACAGCCTGTGGGTCCGCCTCGTCGACCTCCCCGAAGCGCTCCAGGCCCGAACCTGGACCCAGCCGTGCGACGTCATCGTCGAGGTCGAGGACGCCAACGCCCCCTGGAACCAAGGACGCTGGCGGATCCACGCCGACGCCACCGGCCAGGCCACCGTCGAGCGGACGTCCGCCGACGCCGACGTGACGCTGCCGATCCAGGCCCTCGGTGCCGCATACCTCGGCGGTGGGAACCTCGTGGCCCAGCACCGGGCCGGGCTCCTCACCGAACACCGTGCCGGTGCGGTCCGCGAGCTCTCGCAGTCGATGCGGACGCCGGTCGCACCGACCGCGGCGATGGCGTTCTGAGCCGGCCGCGCCCCCAGGGTCCGGTTACGGTCGCGGCGTAGCATCCACAACGTGCCGGCGTCGGGTCGCTCCTCCACGCCGCCGCAGGAGGTCCGGTTCTGCCGGTCCGCCGACGGCGTGCGGATCGCGTATGCCGTCCACGGCTCCGGTCCGCCGCTCGTCATCTCGACGTGCTGGCTCAGCCACCTCCAGTTCGACTGGGAGAGCCCGGTCTGGCGCCACTTCCTCGCCGACCTCGGCCGGTTCGCGACGGTCATCCGGTTCGACGAGCGAGGCTACGGCCTGTCCGACTGGGACGTCACCGACTTCTCGCTGGACATGCGGATCGCGGACCTCGAGGCGGTCGTCGAGGACGCCGGGTACCCGCGGTTCGCGCTCATGGCCATGGCCCAGGGCGGACCGGTTGCGATCCGGTATGCGGCGGAGCACCCCGAGCGGGTCACCCGGCTGCTCTTCTACAACAGCTACGCCGACGCGGCGCGGGACCAGACGCCGGAGGAGTCCGAGGTCGAGGACACGTTCGACCAGATGATCAAGGTCGGCTGGGCCCGTCCGGACTCGACGTTCCGGCGCGTCTTCACCTCGCTGCTCATCCCCTCGGCCACCGAGGAGCAGAAGGGCTGGCTCGACGAGCTGCAACGGGTCGCCGCCTCGGCGACCTCGGCATACGCCTCCCGGCACGAACGCCGCCACCACGGCGCCCAGGAGTGCCTGCCGCGGCTCGACGTGCCGACCCTCGTCCTGCACGCGACCGACGAGCAGATCAACGGGTTCGACGAGGGCCGGTTCCTCGCGTCGTCGATCCGGGGCGCGCGACTGGTGCCCCTCGACAGCGAGAACCACATCATCCTGGCCAACGAGAGCGCCTGGCCGGTCTTCGTCCACGAGGTCGAGGCGTTCCTCGGCCCGGACCGCGAGGCCGAGTCGGCCAAGCCCGCGACCGCGATGTCCCTGTCCGCGCGCGAGCGCGAGGTGCTCACCCTGGCCGCCCGGGGCTACGACAACGACGACATCGCCACGGCACTGCACCTCAGCGTGCGCACCGTCGAACGACACCTCCAGAACGTCTACGTGAAGCTCGACGTCCAGGGAAAGTCGGCGCGGGCGGCGGCCGTCGCCCGGCTGCTGACCACCGCCTAGTCACCCCACGAGGTTCTTCGCTTCGCTCCGAGCCCTCGCGAGGACCCCGACTGGCGACTACGCGCACACCGCCGCGCCGGCCGCCGCGACCGGCCGGAGGTTACGCGTCAGCACCGATGCCGGCGCATACCCGTCGTTCCTACCGTCGTCCACATGACCACTACGCCCCTCACGCTCGACCCCATCAAGACCAAGCACCGCGCCATGTGGGCGCTGGGCAACTACGACAACGTCGCGACCGAGGTCATCCAGGACCTCGGTACGCGGATCGTCGAGGCGGCCGGAATCGCACCGGGTGACCGCGTCCTCGACGTTGCTGCCGGATCCGGCAACGCCAGCCTGCCCGCCGCTCGCGCCGGCGGGCAGGTCTGGGCCACCGACCTCACGCCGGAGCTGCTGGAGACCGGGCGCCAGCGCGCCGAGGCCGCGGGCCTCGACATCACCTGGAGGGAGGCCGACGCGGAGCACCTGCCGTGCGACGACGGCGAGTACGACGCGGTCCTCTCGCTCGTCGGCGTCATGTTCGCGCCGTTCCACCAGCCGGTGGCCGACGAGCTCCTGCGGGTGACCAAGACCGGCGGCACCATCGCCCTCGTCAACTGGACCCCCGAGGGCTTCATCGGCCAGATGTTCGCGGCGATGAAGCCGTATGCCGCGGCTCCGCCGCCTGGCGCGTCGCCAGGTCCGTTGTGGGGCAACGAGACCCACGTCCGCGAGCTCTTCGGCGACGGCGTGTCCACGTTCGCGGCCCAGCGGGAGGAGCTGGACGTCGACCGGTTCACGACGGGCGCCGAGTTCCGGGACTTCTTCAAGACCTACTACGGCCCGACCATCGCCGCCTACCGCAACATCGCCGACGACCCGGCCCGGGTCGCGGAGCTCGACCGGATCCTCGCGGACCTCGGCGACCGGTACCTCCAGGACGGCCACATGCCGTGGGAGTACCTGCTCGTCACGGCCACCAAGGCCTGACCGTCGGACTCGGCCCCCACCCCGGCCTTGTGCCCGCATCGGGTGGTTGACAGGGTGGGGTGGTGAGCAAAGGCGCTGCGAAAACCGAGTCATCCCCTGCGCCCCAGCCCCGGACCCCCGAGGACATCCGCAACGTCGTCCTCGTCGGTCCGGGCGGAGCCGGTAAGTCCACGCTGTTCGACCATCTCGTCGCGGCCCGCATCCCGGGGCGACGTCCCCAGGAGGGCGAGCGCGACCGGTCGGTCGGGTTGGCCGTCGCCTCGTTCGAGAGCAACGGCGTGACCATCAACCTCATCGACGCCCCCGGGTTCCCCGACTTCGTCGGCGAGCTCCGCGCGGGCCTTCGTGCGGCGGACGCGGCGATCTTCGTCATCTCGGCCGCCGACGACATCGACGGCGCGACCGCGCTGCTGTGGCAGGAGCTCGCGGCGGTCGGCGTGCCCCGGGCCGTCGCCGTGAGCAAGCTCGACATGCCGCGGTCCGACTACGACGACACCATCGCGCGCTGCCAACGGGCGTTCGGCGACGCGCAGGCGCTCTACCTGCCCGTCCACGACGCGGAGAAGGTCGTCGTCGGGTCGATGGGGCTGCTCAGCCAGCGGGTGTTCGACTCGTCGGACGGGTCGCGGGTCGAGCGGGACCCCGACGGCGACGAGGCCGCCGCGATCGAGGACCGTCGCGGGCCGCTCATCGAGGCGATCATCGAGGAGTCCGAGGACGACACCCTCCTCGACCGCTACCTCGAGGGCGAGGACATCTCCACCGACACCGTCATCGAGGACCTCAAGGCGGCCGTCGCGAAGGCCACCTTCTTCCCGCTGGTCCCGATCTCCCCGGCCACCGGTGTCGGCCTCGAGGAGGTGCTCGAGGTCATCGAGCAGTGCTTCCCGTCGCCCGTGGGCCGCACCGCACCCACCGCATACAGTCCCGTCGGCGCCACCCTGCCCGCGGTGACCTGCGACCCCGACGGTCCGCTGGTGGCCGAGGTCATCCGGACCACCAGCGACCCCTACGTCGGCCGGCTGTCCCTGGTTCGCGTGTTCTCGGGAACGCTGCGGGCCGACGACGTCGTCCACGTCTCCGGGCACCTGGGCGAGTTCGTCGAACGGCGCGGCGGAGTCCCGGTCGAGGGACATACCGACCACGACGACGACGAGCGCGTCGGCCCGCTCAGCTCACCGCTCGACGACGCCACCCGGCCGACCAACCGCGGCATCGCCGGCGAGCTGGTCCTGGTCAGCAAGCTGTCGCACGCGGAGACGTCGGACACCCTCTCGGCCAAGGACCGACCCGCCCTCATCGAGCCCTGGGTGCTGCCGGATCCGTTGCTACCGGTCGCGATCCATGCCTCCAACAAGCGCGACGAGGACAAGCTCGCGGGCGCGCTGCAACGGGTCGTCGCCGAGGACGTGACGATGCGGATGGAGCACAACCCGGAGACCCACCAGGTCGTGCTGTGGACGATGGGACAGGCCCACGTCGAGGAGATCCTCGGGCGGCTGCGCGACCGCTACGGGGTCGAGGTCGAGGCCGAGCCGTTCCGGACCGCGCTGCGGGAGACGTTCGTCCGCAAGTGCACCGTGCAGGGCCGGCACGTCAAGCAGAGCGGCGGGCACGGGCAGTATGCGGTCTGCCAGATCGAGATCGAGCCGCTGGAACGCGGTGGTGGCGTGGAGTTCGTCGACAAGGTGGTCGGTGGTTCGGTGCCTCGCCAGTTCATCCCGTCGGTCGAGAAGGGCGCGCGGGCGCAGCTCGAGAAGGGTGTCCTCTCGGGGTACCCCGTCGTCGACGTGCGGATCACCCTGTTCGACGGCAAGGCCCACTCGGTCGACTCGTCCGACATGGCGTTCCAGACGGCGGCTTCGATGGCCCTCAAGGAGGCGGCCAACGAGGCGACCGTGTCGCTGCTCGAGCCGATCGACAAGGTCGACATCACGGTGGACGACGACTACGTCGGTTCGGTGATGTCGGACCTGCGCGGCCGGCGGGGCGCGGTGCTCGGGACCGAGCCGGCCGAGGTGTCCGGGCGGACCGTGGTCCACGCCGAGGTGCCGCAGGTCGAGCTGTCGCGGTACCCCATCGACCTGCGCTCGGTGTCGCACGGGACGGGCCTGTTCACCCGGTCCCTGCTCCGCTACGACTACATGCCGGCCGAGCTGGCCAAGCAGCAGGTCAACGCGTAGTCGCGAGGCTCACGTCGGAGGTTTGTGGTCGCTCTGACCGCTCTAGCGCTCCGACGTCTCAGGCTCCTACGACGCAGTCGCGCCGCATGCAGAATCGCAGGCGGCCGGTCCACCCGCGAGACCCCAAGATCACTCCGACCTCCCTGGCGAGCTCGCACGGCGTGACGGCGACGTCGACCCAGAACGCGCGGATGGTGAGCCACCCGAGCGTCGCACTGCGCCGGTCGCGGATCCCGTCGCCGACTCGGGCCGGACCCTCGTGACCGAGACGACCGTCGAGCTCCACGAGGACGCGCTCCTCGTCGTAGGCGACGTCGTGCAGTCGCAGTCCTCTCAGCAGAGTCGGGGCCTGGCGACGGCCCTGAGGGAGGCCATGGGCCCGTTGGACATCGCGAAGGAAACGCATCTCCATCACGCTCTGCGCCCCGTCGGCGACATCGGCGAGGACGTCGTCCAGGAGCGCCCGGTGCGGGTACCGCGAACGGGCGGCCAAGCGTGACCTCAGCGCCGCCTCGGTGGTCAGGTGGCGAGAGAAGGCCCGCCCGACCAAGGCCAGGGCGTCACTCTCCGACCCCTCGCCAGCCAGATCGAGCACGGTGTGGTCCACCTCGACACGCCACGGCCAGTGCAGTGGGTCGACGAAGGCGTCCGCGTGGACCCGACGGTGCAGTCTGGCTCCAGCCGGAGTCGCCACCCGACGGCGCTCGTCCACCATCAGGTCGACGAGCAGGGGCGGCGAGGCCACCAGGCCCTCGACGAAACCTGCCGTCCGGTGCGACCACGCGGAACCAGGGACCGCGAGCTGGGCGGCGAGGGCGGCGGTGTACCAGTCGTCCTTGCCCGGCCGGGTCTGGTAGACCCCGCGGTGCACGTGCTCCCATACGCCGCTCTCGACCTTCCACCGGACCGCCGCGGGCGTCAGCCCGGCACCGAGGCATTGCTCCCGCGTCAGCAGGCCTCGCTGTTCGGCACTGGTTGCGTGCAGCTCAGCCGGCTCTCGGGGTGGGTTGGGCGCGCCGAGGACTCGGAAGTCCGGCGGGGCGTCGCTCGATCGAGGCACACCACCAGCCTGGCGTCAGCCGACTCACCGGCCTGGACTCATCCACAGGATGTCGGCGGAGGGTTGGTGTTGTCCGCACGACCACAACCCTCCGATGTCAGCCCGGGACTGCCGCCGCATACCTCCGGGCCTGAACCCTGAGGGCCTCGACCAAGGCCGGCGGCTCCTCGACGTGGAAGTCGAGGCCGAGCATGCCGATCCACACCGCGACCACCTCGACGCTGTCGCCGCCGGTGACCAGGACCGAATGGCCGTCGTCGACCGCCTCGACGACGCCGACCGTCGGGTTGACCCGAGCCAGGACCTCCTCCGCCGGCGCGTCGACGAGGACCCGCGCGTGAACCGCCCAGCCGGCGAAGGCCACCTCGCGCAGGACGAACGACGTGTAGTCCTCGCCGGGGAACGGCATCGGCCGGAACCGCCGTCCCCCAGGGGTTTTCAGCGTCAGCCAGTCCACGCGGTAGGGCGCCCACATATCAATATGCGCGTCGCGGGCCACGAGGTACCAGCGCCGCTGCCACGACACCAGCCGGTACGGCTCGACCTGCCGTCGGTCGGCGGGCGCCTCACCCTGGTAGTCGAACCGGACCTCCTCGTGGTCGCGGATCGCCGCGGCCAGAGCGGTGAGGAGAGCCGCATCCACGACGGGGTCGTCGACGTTGGAGCCGGTGTTCTCAGGCCCCTTGACGACGGCCTCGTGCATCGCCGAGACCTGTCGCTGCAGGTGGTGCGGCAGCACCGAGTCGAGCTTCGCGAGCGCCCGCGCGCTGGTCTCCTGGATGCCCGTGATTCCCGTCGCGGCCCGCAGCCCGACGGCGACCGCGACCGCCTCGTCCTCGTCGAGCAGCAGCGGCGGCAACGAGGCGCCGACGCCGAGCCGGTAGCGCCCGTGCGGCCCGCGCACCGCGTCGACGGGGTACCCGAGCAGCCGGAGCCGGTCGACGTCCTTGCGGATGGTCCGGTCGGTGACGCCGAGCCGCTCGGCCAGCTCCGGCCCGGTCCAGTCGCGCCGGGACTGCAGGAGCCCGAGCAGGGCCAGCAGCCGGGCCGAGCTCTCCAGCACGTCAGAAACCTCTCGACACTCGTCGGATTAACAGGAACGGAACGTTCCTGAACCCTTTCTAGCGTAGCGGTCATGACGAACACCACGAACACCCAGATCCGGCCCTTCACCATCGACATCCCGCAGGACGCGATCGACGACCTGCAGCACCGTCTCGCCCACACCCGCTACCCGGCGCCCGCCGCCGGCGACGCCTGGACCTACGGCACCCCCGTCTCCTACCTGCGCGACATGGTCGCCCGCTGGCAGCGGTTCGACTGGCGCGCCCAGGAGGCGCGGATGAACGCCGTGCCCAACTTCGTCACCGACATCGACGGCCAGACCATCCACTTCGTCCACGTCCGCTCGGCCGAGGCCGACGCCACCCCCCTGCTCCTCCTGCACACCTACCCCGGCTCGTTCGCCGAGTTCCTCGACATGATCGGCCCGCTGACCGACCCCGTCGCGCACGGCGGCCGGGCCGAGGACGCCTTCCACGTCGTCGTCCCGTCGATGCCGGGCTTCGGCTTCAGCACCCCGATGGTTCCGGCCCCCGGCGGCGGCGACTGGACGATGGCCGCCGTCGCCCGCGCATACGACACCCTCATGCGCCGGCTCGGGTACGAGTCCTACGGCACCCACGGCAGCGACGGTGGCGCGATGGTCTCGCGTGAGCTGGCCGTCCTCAACCCCGAGGGGTTCCTCGGCGCGCACGTGCTCCAGCTGTTCTCGTTCCCGTCCGGAGCCGAGGGCGAGATGGACGCCTTCGGACCCAAGGAGTACGCCGCGCTCGAGTTCCTCGGCTGGTTCCAGTCGGTGGGCGGGTACAACGCGATGAACGGCACCCGCCCGCAGACCATCGCCGCGGCCCTGTCCGACTCGCCGGTGGGCCAGCTGGCCTACAACGAGTTGTTGGAGAACTTCGGCAACGGGACGTCCCTGGTGTCCGCGGAGCAGGTCCTCACCCAGGTGTCGCTCTACTGGCTGACCAACACGTCGGCGAACGCGGGGCGGTACCACTACGCGGAAGGGCACTCGGGCGCCGAGCCTCAGGTCAGCCACGGCCGGATCGGCGTGGCCGTGTTCAAGGACGACTTCCAGTCGATCCGGCCGCTGGCCGAGCGCGACAACACGGGAATCGAGCACTGGTCCGAGTTCGAGCGCGGCGGTCACTATGCGGCGCTCGAGGTGCCGGAGCTGGTCGTCGGCGACCTGCGCACGTTCTTCGGCTGAGAGGCCCATCGGATCGGAGGGTCGTGGCCCCTATCAGGGCCACGACCCTCCGATGTCAGCGCAGGACGAGCGTGTCGGCGTCCGCGTCCAGGTCGACCTTCACGGTGCCGCCGTCGCGGACCTCGCCGGACAGCAGCGCCATGGCCAGCCGGTCGCCGATCTCCTTCTGTACCAGCCGTCGCAGCGGTCGGGCGCCGTAGTTGGGGTCGTACCCGGTGAGCGCCAGCCACTCCTTGGCCGCCTCGCTCACCTCGAGGGTGATCCGGCGGTCGTGCAGCCGGTTCGCCAGGGCGTGGACCTGGAGGTCGACGATCTGGGTGAGGTCCTCGGTCGACAGCGGGTCGAAGATGACGACCTCGTCGAGTCGGTTGATGAACTCGGGCTTGAACGTCTGCCGCACCACCCCGAGCACCGCCTCCTTGCGCGACTCCGGGGTGAGCAGGGGGTCGACGAGGTACTGGGAACCCAGGTTCGACGTCATCACAAGGATGACGTTGCGGAAGTCGACCGTGCGTCCCTGGCCGTCGGTCAGGCGACCGTCGTCGAGGACCTGCAGCAGGATGTCGAACGTCTCCGGGTGGGCCTTCTCGACCTCGTCGAGGAGGATCACGGAGTAGGGGCGACGTCGCACCGCCTCGGTGAGCTGACCGCCCTCCTCGTACCCTACGTAGCCCGGAGGGGCACCGATCAACCGCGCCACCGCGTGCCGCTCGGAGTACTCCGACATGTCGATCCGCACCATGGCCCGCTCGTCGTCGAAGAGGAAGTCCGCGAGCGACTTGGCGAGCTCGGTCTTGCCGACACCGGTGGGGCCGAGGAACAGGAACGAGCCGGTCGGCCGGTCCGGGTCGGCGATGCCCGACCGGGCCCGACGCACGGCGTCGGAGACCGCTCGCACCGCGTCGACCTGGCCGATGAGCCGCGCGCCGAGGTGCTGCTCCATGTGGAGGAGCTTCTCGGTCTCGCCCTCGAGCAGCCGCCCGGCGGGGATGCCGGTCCACGCCGAGATGACGTCGGCGATGTCGTCGCTGCCCACCTCGTCCTTGACCATGACGTCGGCCCCCGAGGCCGTCCCTTCGTCGCTGGCCGCCTGCTCCAATTCCCGCTCCACAGAAGGGATCTGGCCGTAGAGGATCGCCGACGCGCTGCCGAGGTCGCCCTCGCGCTGGAGCCGCTCGGCCTGGCTGCGCAGCTCGTCGAGCCTCGACTTCAGGTCACCGACCCGGTTGAGCCCGGCCTTCTCGGCCTCCCACCGCGCGTTCAGCGCGTCGAGCTGCTCCTGGCGGTCGGCGAGGTCCCGCTGCAGGCGGGCCAGCCGCTCGCGCGAGGCGTCGTCGGTCTCGGCCTGCAGGTGCAGCTCCTCCATCTTGAGCCGGTCGACCTGTCGCCGGAGCTCGTCGATCTCGACAGGGGAGGAGTCGATCTCCATCCGCAGCCGGGACGCGGCCTCGTCGATGAGGTCGATCGCCTTGTCGGGCAGCTGACGCCCGGTGATGTACCGGTCGGACAGTGACGCCGCCGCCACCAGCGCCGCGTCGGCGATGGCCACCTTGTGGTGCGCCTCGTAGCGCTCCTTGAGGCCACGGAGGATCGCGATGGTGTCCTCGACCGACGGCTCGCCGACGAAGACCTGCTGGAAGCGCCGCTCCAGGGCGGCGTCCTTCTCGATGTGCTTGCGGTACTCGTCGAGCGTGGTCGCCCCGACCAGCCGCAGCTCGCCACGGGCCAGCATCGGCTTGAGCATGTTGCCGGCGTCCATCGTGCCCTCGCCGGTCGCGCCGGCCCCGACGACCGTGTGCAGCTCGTCGATGAAGGTGATGACCCGACCCTCGGATCCGGTGATCTCCTCGAGCACGGCCTTGAGCCGCTCCTCGAACTCGCCGCGGTACTTCGCGCCGGCCACCATCGCGCCGAGGTCGAGCGAGACCAGCGACTTGCCGCGCAGGCTCTCCGGGACGTCGCCCGCGACGATGCGCTGGGCGAGCCCCTCCACGACCGCCGTCTTGCCGACACCGGGGTCGCCGATGAGGACGGGGTTGTTCTTGGTCCGCCGCGAGAGCACCTGCACGACCCGACGGATCTCGGCGTCGCGGCCGATGACCGGGTCCAGCCGGCCCTCCCGGGCCGCGGCGGTCAGGTCGGTGCCGTACTTCTCCAGCGCCTGGAACGTCGCCTCCGGCTGCTCGGAGTCGACGCGACGCCCACCGCGCAGCGACGGGATGGCCGCCTCGATCGCTCCCGCGTCGAGGCCGAAGTCGCCGGTGCGCGCAAGCGCCAGCAGCAGGTGGTCGGTCGAGATGAACGTGTCGCCCATCGACGCCATCAGCGAGCGGGCACTCTCCAGCAGGGCCAGCGCACCGCGCGACAGCTGCGGCGTCGGGACCGACGAGCCGGACACCGACGGCAGCGCCGCGAGCATTCGGTCGGCCGCGGCCACGGCCCCGGCGACGGTCGTCCCGGCGGCCTCGAGCAGTGCCGGGGTGGTCGTCTCAGCCTGCTCGGCCAACGCCTTGAGCACGTGCGCGGTCTCGATCTGGGGATGTCCGTGCGCGGCGGCAGCGCGCGTGGCGGCCGCTAGGGCCTCGTTGGCCTTGGTCGTCAGCTGCAGATCCATGGAGTGCGGGTACCTCTTTCAGCGGGTATGCGGGTATGCCGGTTCTCTGAGGACAACGCCGGACAAAGTTGAGTCTATTCCGCTCAGGTTTACTCTGGGAACCCCGGGTGGAAGGAGCTCCGGTATGCGTACAGCGGACTCCCCGTCGCGCCGGGTCGAGGCGGTGCGCGGGGACATCACGACGGAGCGCGTGGACGCCATCGTCAACGCGGCCAACTCCTCGCTGCTGGGCGGCGGCGGCGTGGACGGCGCCATCCACCTAGCCGCCGGACCCCGGCTGCTGGCCGCCTGCCGGGAGGTGCGGGAGGCATACCCCGACGGCCTTCCGGTGGGCGACGCGGTCGCGACCACCGGCGCGGACCTGCCCGCCCGCTGGGTGATCCACACCGTCGGTCCCAACTGGCACCGCGGCCAGCGCGACCCGGATCTGCTGCGCCGCTGCTTCACCCGGTCGCTGGACGTGGCTACCGAGATCGGGGCGCGGTCCGTGGCCTTCCCCGCCGTCAGCGCCGGCGTCTACGGATGGGAACCGGCCGTCGTCGCCGACATCGCCGTGGCCGCCGCACTCCGGCCGGGCCACGGGGACGGCGTCGAGCTGGTCCGGTTCGTCCTGTTCGGTGACGCGGCTCTGGACGAGTTCGCCCGCGCTCTCACCGTTCACGATGTTGACCCGGCAGGCTAGGGGCGTGAGCACCACGGAACGCAGCAACCTGCACGACCTCGAGCGTGAGCTGACCCGGTTCTTCCGGCGGTCGCGGGTGGCGTCGACGTCCATCGCGGCCGAGGTGCACCCCGACCTCGATGTCGCCTCCTACACGGTCCTCGTCACCATCTCCGACCTGTCCGGGTCCTTGCCCAACGGGGTCCGCGCGATCGACGTCGCCGAGACCCTGGGTCTCCACAAGTCGACGATGAGCCGCAATATCGCCGTACTGGAGCGGCTCGGCCTGGTCACCCGGGAGCCCTCCGCGGACGACGCCCGGGCCCGGCTGCTCACCATCACCGAACCGGGTCGGACCTCCTTGATCGCGGCGATCAGCGCCCGTCGCGCGCGGGTCTCGTCGATCCTCGAGCGCTGGTCCGAGTCCGACGTCCGCGACCTCGCGCGGCTGCTCGGCCAGCTCAACGACAACCTGGCCTCCTGACGCCGGGAATATTCGTTGCGTTGGTCAACCTTTAGGGCTATAGTTGCGCGTAGCAACCAATTGGAGCCCGTCATGACCGTCAGCGAACCCGTCGCCCTGGAGATCGTCGGCGCCCTGTCCGGACTGATCCGGACGGCGCGCTCCTACTCCCACCTGCACCACGAGCAGCTCGGCCCGACCGGCATCGCCCTCGCGATCCTCAAGCGCCTCCACGACGAGCCCAGTCGCTCGGGCGACATCGCGTGCGCGCTCGGCGTCTCGGCGTCGGCCGTCTCGCGGGCCGTCGCCACCGTCGAGTCCTTGGGCTACGTCGTCCGCCAGCCTGACCCGGCCGATGCCCGCGCCTCGCTGCTGTCGCTCACGACCGGCGGCGTCCAGTTCCTCGCCGAGCAGCGCCGCGAGCACGCCCGTCGGGTCGCCGCCGTCCTCGACGGATGGGACGACGCCAAGGCCCGCGAGGTCCTCCAGGGCCTGACCGAGCTGGACACCGCCCTCAGCCGCACCGTCGCGGACATGCGGACGGGCGGCATACCGGCACTGAACCCCCTCTCAAATCCCTTGACCACCGCGTTCGCCGACAGCGTCGCCGACGACACCACCACGAACCAGGACCAGAAGGCGTACGCATGACCATCACCACCGAACGTCCCAAGGGTCGCCACCGCGCGGCCGCCGTCGTCCGGGTGGACTCCGTCCCCGGCGAGATGAACCACGGCGAGATCCTCCGCGCCATGACCGGCCTGCTCGCGGCCCTGTTCACCGCGATGCTGTCGTCGACCATCGTCGCGACGGCACTGCCGACGATCATCGGCGACCTCCAGGGCACGCAGAGCCAGTACACCTGGATCATCACGGCCTCGCTCCTCGCGACGACCGTGACCACACCCATCTGGGGCAAGCTCGCGGACCTGTTCAGCAAGAAGGTCCTCGTGCAGAGCGCGACGGTCGTCTTCGTCCTCGGCTCGGTCGCCGCGGGCATGGCCCACAACGTCCCGTTCCTCATCGCCTGCCGCGTTGTCCAGGGCATCGGCATGGGCGGTCTCACCGCACTCGCCGCGGCCATCATGGGCGCGATCGTCGCGCCGCGGGAACGCGGTCGCTACTCCGGCTACATGGGCGCGGTCATGGCCGTCGCCACGGTCAGCGGCCCGCTGCTGGGCGGGTTCGTCGTCGACTCGTGGGGATGGCGCTGGACGTTCTACATCTGCGTGCCGCTCGCCATCGCCGCGATCGTCGTGCTCCAGACGCAGCTGCACCTGCACACCGTGCGGCGGCAGCCGAGGATCGACTACCTGGGCGCAGCCCTGATCGCCGTCACCGCCAGCCTGCCGCTGCTCTGGGTGACCTTCGCGGGCACCGACTTCGCGTGGCTCTCGTGGCCGTCCGCGGCGTTCGTCGTCGGGACGCTGGTCCTCGGCTGGATCACCCTTCGCGTCGAGCGGCGCGCTCCGGAACCGTTGGTACCGCTGAAGGTCCTGTCCAACCGGACCGCCGTGCTCGCCATCGTGGCCAGCGTGGCCGTCGGGATCGCGATGTTCGGTGGGACCACTTTCCTCGGCCAGTACTTCCAGGTTGCTCAGGACTACAGCCCGACCAAGGCCGGCCTCATGACGATCCCCCTCATGGTCGCGGCGATGCTGTCCTCGACGATCGCCGGCCAGATCATCAGCCGGACCGGGCGCTGGAAGGCGTTCCTCGTCGGCGGCGGCGTGTTCCTCGTGGCAGGCCTCGCCGGACTCTCGCTGCTGCGGCACGACACCCCGGCCTGGGAGAGCGGCGTCTCGATGGCGGTCATGGGTCTCGGCATGGGCGCGCTCATGCAGAACCTCGTCCTCGCCGTCCAGAACACCATCGACGTCCGCGACATCGGCGCGGCCTCCGCGGCGGTCTCGTTCTTCCGCTCACTCGGTGGCGCCGTCGGGGTGTCCGCCCTGGGTGCGGTGCTGGCCAACCTGGTCCAGAACCAGGTGCACGACGGTCTCGTCGCGCTCGGCCCGGCGGTCACCGCTGCGGCGGGTTCCGGCGAGTCGGGCACGCTCGACCTCAAGAGCATGCCTCCGGTCATCGCGACCATCGTGCGCACCGCCTACGGCGACGCGACCGGCCAGATCTTCATCGTCGCCGCCGCTGTCGCGGTCGTCGCCCTGGTGGCGGTCATCTTCATCCGCGAGGTTCCGCTCCGCACGACGGTCGCCCTCGAGCGCCCCGAGAACGTGGTGGCCGAGCGCGGCTGCCAAGGAGGGCTCGGAACTCAGGCGTGTTCCTCCTGGGCGACCTTGGGGAGCAGCCCGACCAGGGCGAGCGTCGCGGCATACAGGACCGTCGCGAGCACGAGGACGAGCTGCGTCGCCCCGACGAACCCGCCGTCCGCGGTGACGCGCTGGAAGAAGATCGTCCCGAGGGCCGCGACGCCGATCGCCCCGGAGAACTGCTGCACGGCGTTGAGCAGCCCCGAGCCGGTGCCGACCTCGGCCTCGGACACGTCGCCGAGGATGTAGCCGAACAGCGGCACGAAGACCAGACCCGATCCGAACCCGGACACCAGCAGCGCCGGGGCCACCGACCAGGACGTGAGGTCGGTGCCGAAGTGTCCGACCGACCACCACAGGCCGATCATCCCGACGAGGGCGACGCCGAGGCCGAGCTGCAGGGTGGCCCGGCCGAGCTTCTGCGCGAGGAACGCCCCGGCGAGGCCGGCGCCGATCGCCGTACCGAGCGCCCACGGGATGAGTGACAGGCCGGAGTGCAGCGGCGTCCAACCGAGACCGAGCTGCATCAGCAGGTTGAAGGCCAGCGTGAACCCGGTGAGCGCGGTGAAGAACGCGGCGATGACGACGAGCCCGACGACGAAGCTGCGTTTCTGGAACAGCGACGGCTCGATGACCGGGTGGTCGCTGCGTCGCTCCGACCAGACGAACAGCGCCAGGACGCCGAGCGACCCGATCATGAGGACCCAGGTCCAGGCCGGCCAGCCGAGCTCGCGGCCCTGGACCAGCGGCACGATGAGCATCGCCGACGCCAGCGTCAGCAGGGTCACGCCTCTGAGGTCGAGCCGGGCGTTGCGGTTCTCGCCGGTCTCGCGCGGCAGGTAGCGCCACGCCAGCGCGAAGGCCACCACCCCGATGGGCACGTTGATGAGGAAGATCGAACGCCATTGAGAACCGGCGATATTGGCGTCGATGAGCCAGCCGGCGAGGATCGGGCCGGCGACTCCCGCCAGCCCCATGACCGGGCCGAACGGGATGAACGCCTTTCCCAGCTCCTCGGGCGGGAACGCGACCTTCACGAGCGCCAGCCCCTGCGGGATCATCACCGCGCCGAACAGGCCCTGCAGCACCCGCGCGACGATGAGCCAGCCGGCCCCCGGCGCAAGCCCACAGGCGAGCGACGCCAGGGTGAAGCCGGCCATGCCGACGAGGAACATCCGGCGCCGGCCGAGCAGGTCGCCGAGGCGGCCGCTGGTGACGAGTCCCAGGGCGAAGGCAGTGGTGTACGCGGCGAGCACCCACTGCAGGGTGGTATCACCGCCGCCGAGGTCGGCGCGGATCGACGGGCCCGCGAGGTTCGCGACGGTCGCGTCGACGAGGTCCATGACGTCGGCCACGAGGACGACGACGAGGACCATCCAGTAGTGCCGCGCGACGAGGGACGGGGCTGCTGAGGTCTTGGACGAACGCTGTTCGATGCTCACGAACAGTGTTCTACCGACGAACGGTGTTCGTGTCAAGTAGAGTCCCCGGTATGCCCGTGGACCGGCGGATCGAGCGGCAGCTCCGCAAGCTGGAGAAGCGGGTCGCGCAGCAGTCCAGGAAGCCGCCGCTCAGTGTCGAGCGGATCGTGCAGACGGCGCTGGATATCGTTGCGGCCGAAGGGTTCGAGGCGCTGACGATGCGCAGGGTGGCGGCCACGCTCGAGACCGGTCCCGCCTCGCTCTACGCGCACGTCGTCAACAAGGCCGACCTCGACGAGCTGCTCATCGGAAACCTCTGCTCGCGCATCGTCCTGCCCGAGCCGGATCCGGAGACGTGGCGCGAGCAGATCTTCGACCTCTCGGCACAGATCCGCGACCAGTACCTGCGCTACCCCGGCATCTCCCAGGCGGCGCTCGGCGTGGTGCCGTCCAACCCCGAGGCGCTACGGATCAGCGAGGGGATGCTCGGCATCCTGCTGGCCGGTGGCGTGTCCCCGCAGACGGCGGCGTGGGCGATCGACGCGCTCAGCCTCTACGTCGACGCGTACTGCCTCGAAGCCGGGCTGTGGGAGCGGCGACTGTCCGCCGGTGGGTGGATGGTCATGCACGACACGCTGGTAGGCCGGTTCGAGGCTCTGTCGGAGGACGACTACCCGCTCACCAAGCGGTATGCGGCCGAGCTCACCGCCGGTCAGGGCCACGACCGCTTCGACTTCGCGATGCGGACGATGATCAACGGCCTCGGCGGCCACTGACCTCCCCGGTTCCACCGTCACGCTCCCGCCCCCGCCCCACCCGCCCGCCACCCGCCCCCCACGCGCCCCCCGCCCGCCGAGAGGCCAACTTCTGCTCTCATTTCGGCGTTTTAGCAGCAGAAGTTGGCCTCTCGACGGTTGCTAGCGGGCGTCTTGAGGGCCGCGGCGATCTCGGGGGTCGCGGCGGTCGCTGGGCTGGTGCGGCGCGTCCTGCGGCCGCTCGGCCCGCGGCGGGGTTAGTGGCGTCAGCAGCGCCGGCGTGATGTCATCGAAGAAGGCCAGGACGTCCGAGAGTGGGACAACCGGCCAGGCCAGGACAGTCAGCGGCGGCATCCCGAGGTCGCGAGCCGTCGGCTCGCGCTCCCAGTCCGGAAGGGTGCGGACCCGAAAGACCCGACGGTCGACGCCGATCCGCTGCTGCGCGAGGTCGAGCACCATCTGGGACCCCGCGACCCCCTCGGCTCGTCCGCCCGAAGCGGCGGCGAAGCCGCCGAGACCCCAGGAGGCCCGCCAGCGCAGCGCGACGCTGTCAGCCAGACGTTCCGGCTGGCGCACCTGGACGACCTCGAGGGCCAGCCGTCCCCATAGCCCGGCCGACGCCGTCCCGTCCAAGCCGTCCAGACGACCCAGGAACCGCGCCGCCACGCGCTCGACCGGCGCGTCCTGAGGGCCAGGGTCGGTACGGGCGCGCAGCGCGAGGGCGGCCTGCAACAGCGCCCAGTCGGAGCTGCGCAGGACGAGGGCGACGGGGAGCTCGGACGCGCTGGCAGAGCCGAGGCCGACCCGCGACCACCCTTCCCGCGTACGGACGGCTCCGGCACTACCGGACGCGTGATGAGCGGCGTCCCAGATACGGGGAGCGCTCGGGAAGTCGGCCGGGAGCATGACGCGGTCCAAGTCGGCGGCGGCGCGGGCGGCGGAGAGTCGGACGAGCACACCGATCTGCGGTGGCTCCGAGATCGTCGAGCGGGGTGGGCGCAGGAAGTACACGGGCACCGCCACCTCCCGGCCGAGCCCGGCGTCACCCACGCGCCGACGAGCGGCACGCTCGGTCAGAGAGGCCGGGTCGAACCCGGAGGAGATGGCGGTTTCGCGTTGCTCCCAGGGGACTCTCATCACGGCGCCCGGCAGACCCGCGTGGTCAGCGGCGTTTGGGCGCGACGGGCTGCCAGAGGACCAGGGCCTGCGACGCCGACCCGAACCGGGGCGGCCGCTCTCCCGGACGAACCGCCACGATCTCGCCACCGGTGCCGGCGGCGAAGATCCGCGAACCCAGCAGCGCTCGTGCGTCGGCCCGGGCGGCCTGCTTGGTCAGCGCGTCGGCGAGCTCGGAGATCCGAGCCCGCAGTGCCGCGACCTGGTTCTCCAGCTCGAGGATCCGCTGGATGCCGGCGAGGGAGACGCCCTCCTCCTGCGACAGCCGCTGCACCTCGCGGAGCAGCGCGACGTCGCGGCCGGAGTAGCGCCGGCCGCCGCCGCGGGTCCGTGAGGGCGAGACCAGACCGAGCCGGTCGTACTGGCGTAGCGTCTGTGCGTGCATACCGGCGAGCTGGGCCGCCACCGAGATGACGAACACCGGGGTGTCGTCGTCCGGGCCGAAGCTCGAGGGCTCCGTCGGGATCTTGCGAGGCGCGACCATGCCGGGTGCCCCGCTCAGGCCCGCGCCCGCTCGAACAGCTCGGCCCGCGGGTCCTGACCGACCTCGTCGGCCTGCATGGCCTCGAGCGCCTCACGCCCGGCGTCGGTCAGTCGCTGCGGCACGACCACCTGCACCTTGGCCAGGAGGTCACCGCTCTTGTCGCCCCGCTTCACGCCCCGGCCCTTGACGCGCAGCACGCGCCCGCTCGGGGTTCCGGGCGCGATCTTCACCCGGACCGGCGTCCCCTCGAGGGTGGGCACCGACACCGTCGCGCCGAGCGCGGCCTCCGGGAAGGTGACCGGCAGGTCGACGGTCAGGTTGTCGCCGTCCCGGCCGAACACCGGGTGCTTCTCGACGGTGACCGTGAGGATCAGGTCGCCGGGCTCGGCACTCGCGTCACCGCGAGAACCCTTGCCGCGCAACCGGATCTTCTGTCCATCGCGCACGCCGGGTGGGATCCGCGTGGTGATGCGCTGACCGTCGGCCGCCTCGAGCGTCACGGTCTGACCCGCCACGGCGTCGCGGAACGACAGGTTCGTCCGGGCCTGCACATCGGCTCCCTTGCGTGGTCCGCGGGGCGCGCCGAAGGTGTCGTACCCGCCGTAGGTCGAGCCACCGGGGTAGGAGCCGCCGGCCTGCCCGAAGAGGCTGGCGAGCAGGTCCTGCATGTCGGGGTCGTTGGCCGAGCTGTTGCTCGTCGAGTAGCGGGTGCGGGTGTTCCCGCCGCTGAACATGCCGGAGAAGATGTCCTCGAAGCCGCCGGCCGACCCGCCGCCCCCGGCGGTGAACCGGGCGCCGCCGCGCGTCATGGCGCGGAGCTGGTCGTACTGCTGGCGCTGCTCGGGGTCGGAGAGGACCGAGTACGCCTCACCGATCTCCTTGAACTTGGCCTCCGCCGCCGTGTCGCCGGCGTTCTGGTCCGGGTGCAGCTTGCGGGCCAGCTTGCGGTAGGTCTTCTTGATCGTCGCCGCGTCGGCGTCGGAGGAGACGCCGAGAATGGCGTAGAAGTCCTTGTCCAACCAGTCCTGGCTAGCCATCTCGGCGTCCCTCCTCTCTGTTGCGTATGCGGGTGCTCACCGCGGGTCGGCGACCGAGACCCGTGCGGGTCGCACGACCCGCTCTCCCATCTTGAACCCCGGCTGGATCACCTGGACGACGGTGGTCGTCGTGGCGTCCTCGGGCAGTTCGGCCTCCACGTGCATCAGGGCCTCGTGGATGGCCGGGTTGAACTCCTCGCCCTTGGCGCCGATCGTCACGACCCCGAACCGCCCGAGGATGCCCTCGAGCTTGTCGGCGATCGACGCGAACGGCGTGCCCTCGAGGTCGCCGTGCTCGCGCGCGGCGTGGACGTCGTCGAGGACCGGGAGCAGCGCCTCGACGACCTGGGTGACCCCGCGGTCGCGAGCGAGGTCGCGGTCGCGGTCGACGCGCTTCTTGTAGTTGACGTACTCGGCCTGAAGACGACGCAGATCCTCGAGGTGCTCGGCCGCCTTCGCGGTGTCCGGGTGGACGTGGCGCGCGGGCGCCTCCTCGATGACCTCACCCTCGATCTCGTTCTCCACCAAGGACTCTGGCGTGTCGGGGATGTAGACGTCGTACTCGTCCTCACCACCCGGCTCGGACGACGCGTCGCCGCCGTGGCGGCCCTGACCGGACCGGCCGGCGGCCTCGTGACGACCCCGGTGGGGGCCGTGGCCCGCGGGTCCGGTGGGACCGGTCGGCTCCTCGCCGACCGGGTCCACCGGCTCGTCGGTCACTTGCGGTCCTGCGGGCCGTCGGTCTCGTCGTCGACGATCTCGGCGTCGACGACGTCGTCGTCGGCCGAACCGGTGGAACCTGCGTCCGCCTCGGCGGAGTCCTGCGGACCGGCGTCGCCGGAACCGGCCGAGGCCTCTTCCGCCGCACTGGCCGCATACATGGCCTGCCCCATCTTCTGGGAGACCTCGCTGAGCTTCGCCGTCTTGGCCTTGATGTCCTCGACGTCGGTACCCGGCGCTTCCTTGCTGCCGACCGCGGTCTTCAGCTCGGCGAGCGCCGCCTCGACGTCGGACTTCTCCGCCGCCGGGACCTTCTCACCGTTCTCGGCGAGGAACTTCTCGGTCGAGTAGACGAGCTGGTCGGCGGTGTTGCGGGCGTCGATCTCCTCGACCCGCTTCTTGTCCTCCTCGGCGTGCGCCTCGGCCTCCTTGACCATCCGCTCGATCTCCTCCTTGGGCAGGGCGGACCCGCCGGAGATCGTCATGGACTGCTCCTTGCCGGTGCCTTGGTCCTTGGCGGAGACGTGCACGATGCCGTTGGCGTCGATGTCGAAGGTGACCTCGATCTTCGGCACACCACGTGGCGCCGGCGCGATGCCGGTCAGCTCGAAGGTGCCGAGCCCCTTGTTGTGCTGGGCGATCTCGCGCTCACCCTGGAAGACCTGGATGAGGACGGACGGCTGGTTGTCGTCGGCCGTGGTGAAGATCTCGCTGCGCTTGGTCGGGATCGCCGTGTTGCGCTCGATGAGCTTGGTGAACCGGCCGTGCTGGGTCTCGATGCCGAGGCTGAGCGGCGTGACGTCGATGAGCAGAACGTCCTTGCGCTCGCCCTTGAGGACACCGGACTGCAGGCTCGCGCCGATGGCGACGACCTCGTCCGGGTTGACGCCCTTGTTGGGCTCCTTGCCGCCGGTGAGCTCGGTGACGACCTTGGAGACGGCCGGCATACGGGTCGAGCCACCGACGAGGACCACGTGGTCGATGTCGGAGACCTTGATGCCGGCGTCGGCGATGACCTTCTGGAACGGGCCCTTGGTCCGCTCGAGCAGGTCGGCGGTCAGGCGCTCGAACTCCGAGCGGGACAGCTGCTCGTCGAGGTGGATGGGGCCGTTCTCCGACATCGACAGGTACTGCAGGTTGATGTTGGTGTTCATCGAGGAGCTGAGCTCCTTCTTGGCCTGCTCAGCGGCGTCGCGCAGCCGCTGCATCGCGATCTTGTCCTTGGACAGGTCGACGCCACTGCTGTTCTTCACCGTGGTGAGCAGGTGCTGGACGATCCGGTCGTCCCAGTCGTCGCCACCGAGCTTGTTGTCGCCGTTGGTGGCGCGGACCTGGATGGTCGAGAACCCGTCGTCCGGGTCCTTGCCGACCTCGAGGAGGGACACGTCGAAGGTGCCGCCGCCGAGGTCGAAGACGAGGATGAGCTCGTCCTCCTTGCCCTTGTCGAGGCCGTAGGCCAGCGCGGCCGCGGTGGGCTCGTTGATGATCCGCAGGACGTTGAGGCCCGCGATCTCGCCGGCCTCCTTGGTGGCCTGGCGCTCGTGGTCGTCGAAGTACGCGGGGACGGTGATCACCGCGTCGGTGACGGACTCGCCGAGGTAGGACTCGGCGTCGCGCTTCAGCTTCTGGAGGATTCGGGCGCTGATCTCCTGCGCGGTGTAGTGCTTGCCGTCGATCTCCGGGGACTTCCAGTCGGTGCCCATGTGGCGCTTGACCGAACGGATGGTGCGGTCGACGTTGGTGACGGCCTGGCGCTTGGCGATCTCGCCGACGAGCACCTCGCCGTTCTTGCTGAACGCGACGACCGACGGGGTGGTCCGGCCACCCTCGGCGTTCGCGATGATGGTGGGCTCGCCGCCTTCGAGGACGGCGACGGCCGAGTTGGTGGTGCCCAGGTCGATTCCGACCGCACGTGCCATGGTGACTCTCTCCTGTGATGCTGGGGTGTTGGTTGTGGTCCAGGTGGGCTCAGAAGTCCGGCTGCCCACGATGCCGGGCGGGGTACCGGTTGTCAAAACCAGACTCCGCAAAGTTGCGTACACTTGGCTCAACTCTAGGTATGCGGCGAATGTTCCCGAGACGGTCGGCGAGAACCTCGCTGAGGAGCGGCTCTCGAGTGGCCGTACCGCGCGCCGTTCTCACACGGGACTCGCGGCTTCCCTCCGGACATGAAGCCCGTCGACGCGACCGGGATCGTCGACGGCGTGCACCGGTGGTCACGGTGCGTGACAGTGCATGGGTGCGTGTTGATGTCTGCGCCGATAACGGTGGGCGTTCGGCGGCAATCCGAACGGTGCGCCTCGCGCTCGTGCCGATGTCGAGCCAGCTCGTGCGGGCGGTGTTGCAGAAAAAAGAGTGGACGGTGGCCAGGCATCTGCTCGGCACCCCGTTCCCGCTCGAATGGCGCGACGACGGCTGGCAGTGGCTGGAGTGGCAAGCCACCCGCGGCGGCTGGGTCGAGATCGGGTACCGGGTCGTCGCGGACTACGCCGGCGAGGGCTGGCCGAGGAGGCGACTCCAGCGCTGCTGGCGTGGGCTGTCGCGCACGGCGTGACTGGGGTGAGGGCGTCCGTCAGCCCGGACAACGCGGCCTCGATCGGGCCGCTAGGCAAGCTGGGTTTCACCGCCGCCGACTCTCGCCGACACCCGATCCTCGGTGAGCAACTGGGGTTCCGCCGCATCACCGGCGCACCCTAGTGACTCGGGGAAGAACGTGCGGAAGCCGCGGCGACCGAGTCGCGCAGAGCGATCCCCTTACGGAACATCCTGTCGAGGATTCAGACAACGTCTTGAGACGATCAACCGCTTCCCCACTTCGGTAGCGACGATCACAACACCGACGGACTGGCTGCCAACTTCCCCGCAGCGATCGCTCTTCTCGAACACTTCGGTTTCCGCCCAGGTCGGCAGTGCGGGCACGTCCTCATCGGGCTTAGCGTCCCTCCATGAGGTGGGAGGACCGGTACCCGAGGGTCAAGTTGGTGCCGGCGGACCCGTCGTGGAGCTGTCGGTACGCGGAGTTGGCCTGCGACCTGACTGTGGCCCTTGGCGCCGACTGGAATCTCGAACACGTCGGGTCGACCTCTGTCCCGGGGCTACTCGCGAAGCCCGTGATCGACATCGCGCTGCGGATGCCGGCTGGGGCCCACCTTCGGGAGGCCTCCGCCTCGTTGAGCGACGCCGGCTGGACTCAGCCGGCAAAGCTTGGTGACCACGCGGCCACCTTCCTCCTCGTCGACGACCTGCGATCAGCCATCGGGCACATCTATACGGCTGAGCAGTGGCCGGAGGCCCACGTGCGCCTGTTCTCCCAGTGGTTGCGCGACCACTCCGATGACCGCGACCGGTATGCCGAGCTGAAGAGATCCCTGGTCGAGCGGGGCCAGTGGGGAGCCGACTACACCACCGCCAAGGGCGACTTCGTCACCCAGCTCGTCAACCGAGCTCGGGCCGCCCGAGGTCTGCCCCCGGTCGAGGGGCTGCTCTAGGTCGCTCGGCAGAGACGTGGGCATCGACAGCTCGGCCTGGACGCGGGTCTCCTCGTTGACCAGCCGTGTCCGCGGCCGGTACCTCTTTACCCTCGGGTTGACGACCGCACCATCGCGCCGCAGCCTGCGGATTCCGTGCGTATCGCGACCGCAAGGCCTCTCCACGCATCCCGGCGTCCAGGGGGCCCTAGTCGAGAGTGTCATTGCCTCGATCGGAACCTGGCCACCACCCGCGTGAGCCTGAGGGGCCACCATTGGTGTCGTGCCCGAACGAGCCCGCGACCTGCCGCTCACCGAGCGGCGGATCCTCGTCTACGGGGTCACCGGCTCGGGCAAGAGCACGGCAGCCACGCGGATCGCGGCGTCGACGGGCCTCCCGTTGCACCTCGCGGATGAGCTGACCTGGCTGCCGGGATGGGTACCGGTGGACGGCGACGTCCAGCGCGAGCGCTTCGCCGCGATCGTGGTGACCGACGCCTGGGTCCTCGACACCGCATACGCGACGTGGAAGGACCTCGTGCTGGCGCGGTGCGAGCTGGTCGTGGGCCTGGACTACGCCCGCTGGCGGTCGCTGGCCCGGCTCGTGCGACGCACTCTCATCCGGCTCGTCGACCGAAGGCCGATCTGCAACGGGAACGTCGAGACCCTGCGCGGCACCCTCTCCCGGGACTCGATCGTGGTCTGGCACTTCAGCTCGTTCGCGCGGAAGCGGGCGCGGATGCGGGCGTGGGCGACCTCGGACGACGTCCCGATCCTGCTGTTCCGCCGACCGGCCGAGCTCGAGCGCTGGCTTGCGTCGCTGGAGAGCGACGCCGACCGGTCTAGTCCTGCGCCTCCGACCCGGGGTCCTGGCCGATGACCTCAGGAACGATGAGGTAGCCGCCCTCCTCGTGCTCGATCCGCAGCAGGGTGCCCGGCGGCAGCTGGTCGCGGATGTGCACCGGGATCGGGATGAACCCGTCGGCCGTCACCACCGCATACTCCTTGCCGCTGCGGCCCTCGCCGCCGATCCGGCCGTCGCGGATGGTCACGGTCCGCGGCAGGCGGTCGGCGACCTCGGGGTCGTGCGTGACGACGACGACGGTCGTGCCCTGCTCCTCGTTGACCCGCAGCAGGGTGTCGAGGATCCGCTCGCGGGCGACCCGGTCGAGCGCGCTGGTGGGCTCGTCGGCCAGCAGTACGCCCGGGGATGGCGCCATGGCGACGGCGAGAGCGGCCATCTGCAGCTGGCCCTGCGAGAGGCGGCCGAGCTTCGCGTCGGCGAACTCCGTCGCCCCGACGAGCTCCAGGCCACGGTCGACCCCGATGACGTCCGCACCGAGCCGGCGCGCCTCGACCTGGGCGAAGGCGACGTTCTCGCGGACCGTGAGGTACGGGATGAGGTTGCGCTGGGCGCCCTGGAGCATCAGGGACGTCTCGCGGGCCTGGAAGGCGTCGAGCTGGCTCGGGGTGAGCGCCGACAGCTCGTGCTCGCCGACGAAGATCTTGCCGGCGCTCGGCCGGAACAGCCCGCCGAGCAAGGAGAGCAGGGTCGACTTGCCCGACCCGGACGGTCCGAGCAGGCCGACCACCTCGCCGGCGGCGACGCTGAGGTCGACGCCGGACAGGGCAGCGACGTCCTGCCCCTCGGACCGGTAGATGTGGACCAGCCCGAGGGTCGTGATCGCCTGCGCGCGGGTCATACCGTCTCCCGCAGCCGCTCGAGGCTGGCCCGCCGGGCGATCCGCCGGCTGGTGACCAGGCCGACGATCGTGAGGGCCACGACGCCCACGGCCCCCGCGACCAGCGCCGGAAGCCACGCGGTATGCAGGTCCACCGGGAAGGTCGGCGGTGGGGTCGTGAAGAGGGGCACCATGCCGACCGCCGCGGGCGCCGCCCAGAGCCCGACGACGGCGCCGAGCAGCGCCGAGACGACGATGACCGGCCCCGTCTCGAGCTGGGCCATGAGGGACAGTCCACGTGGTCGCTGACCGACCAGGCGCAGCACGGCGTAGTCGCGGCTCCGGGCCCGCCGTGACGTCGAGGCCAGCACGATGATGCCGGCTGCGGCGACGACGAGCGCGAGGATGCCGACGGCCAGGGCGAGCTGGAGGCTCCAGGCCGCGGCGCTCCGCCCGTACATGGCGGCCACGTCGTCGGCGTGGGTCGTCTTCGTCACCGTCACCCCCTGCGCGGCCAACCCCGACGTCACCCGGGCCACCGTGGCCGGGTCGTTGGTGTCGACATAGGCGGAGAGGACGGCCGAGCCTCGGCCACGCCAGCCCTGGGCGAGCAGGTTGTCGAGGTTGACCATGCTGGCCGAGGGTGGGCCGCCCGGGACGAACGGCACGCTCCCGCCGGAGCTGAGCAGCAGGGCGGTGCCGTCGACGTAGGACCCGCCGAAGGTCGCTCCCGCCGCGCTCGGGGCCGAGGCCGGGGTGGTCAGTGCAGGAACCACCTCGGGGACCGAGGCATGCGGGAGGAACGCCTTGTCGGCGCCGTTGTTGGAGTACCGGAGCGTGAGGCCGCCGTTGGCGAAGGTGCCCGTCACGACGACGTCCTCCGCCGCCGTGTCACGCCAGGTCCCGGCCCCGCCGAGCTCGACCGGGCGGCCGTCGACGGTGACCCGCGAGACCGTCACCGTGCCGGTGACCGCCGCTGTGGAGGCCGGCGCCTGGATGCCGATCCCGGTGATCCGGCACCCGTCGGCGCAGGTCACGGTGGCCTCCTGGTCACCCACGACGCCGCTGTCCGGCAGGACGCTCAGCGGAATGGTGTCGACGGTCCCGTCCGCGCGGATGACCCGAAGGGCCAGCGCCAGCGACGTGGGGGCGGGCCGGACCGCGGGCGTCACCACGTTGAACGCCGGTGCGTCGAGGTGGTACGTGATGCGGGTAGCGGTGAGGACCAGCGGCGGCACGGTCGGCGCCGTAAGTCGGTCCCACGCCAGCGCGCCGACGTCCACCCCCGGCCACAGCGCGATCCGGCGGAAGGCGCTCGGGACCACGCCCACGGTCGTGGTCCCCTGCCCACCGGGTGCGACGACGGCCACGGGAGTGACGTGGTCGCCGTTGGGATCGACCGCCCGGACGGCCTTGGTCACCGCGACGAGGTCGCCCGTGCCCAGGGTCAGCACGGTGGCCGCCCCCACCTCCGCGGCTGCCCGACCGGCCCAGTTGCGAGCGCCGACGGCGAGCGCGTCGGCCGAGACGACCGTGATGCTGAGGGCCACGGTGACCACGGGGACGAGCCAGCGGGTCGTCCCGCGCCGGCTGGACGTGAGGGCGGCGGCCCCGGCGGTCGGACGGCCGCGTTGCAGCAGCCACCGCCCGCCGACGGCGAGCCCGTACGACAGGACGCGAGCGGCCACGACCCCCACGGCGAGGGCGAGCAGGGTCGGCGCGAGCTGTCCGACCGGGCCCTGGACCGAGCCGGTCACCAGGGCGATGAAGGCCGCAGCGGCCGCCGCGACGAGCATGGCCTCGAGCACGCCGAGCCGGACGCCGGTACGCCGCGGCGGGACGCTACGGATGAGGTCGGCCACCGGGTCGCGGCACACCCGCCGGACCGAGAGGACGGCCAGCCCGACCATGAGCAGCAGGCCGGCCACCAGCGCGATGACCGCCGCCACCGGGATCTCGAACGGCGGGTCGGACGTGAGGACCGTGTTCCGGGCCACCGTCGACAGACCGACGGCGAGCAGCGCCCCCAGGGGAGCGCCGAGGACGACCGGCGGGAGCGTCTCCGACAGCAGCAGCCGGCGAGCGCCGCGCGACCCGCGGCCACGGAGTCGGGCGACGGCGACCTCGCCGCGGCGCTGGTCGGCCGCCGAGAGAAGGACGAGCCAGAGGACGCAGACGAGCAGCAGGGCCATCTGCGCCATGAGCAGCGGCACGGTGATCGCCGCCTGCTCGCTGCCCACCCGGGCCTCGTCGGCGATGGCCGGCAGGCCGCTGCGCACCGTGATCGTCTCGGACGCGTGGCTGGCGGCCCGTTCGACCCCCATGGGGTACTGCACGAGCCCGGTGATGGTGGATCCGATCGCCCCGATCTCGTCGATGCCCACCCGGTCGGAAAGAAGCGGGAAGTCCAGGCCGTAGACCAGCTGGAACCACGGCGCCGGCGTGCCCTTGGGCGAGGTCACCGGGTCGGTCAGCGTCTGCAGCGGGGTCAGCATGGTGTCGAAGCCGAGCTTCTGCGCGGCCGAGCCGGTCAGGCGGTCGCCGAACCAGTACGGGCCGTCGACCTGCTGGTAGACCCCGACGATCCGGACCGTCGTGCGCGGCGCGGCCTCGAGCGAGCTGACCGCGCCGTCGAACTCGCCCACCTCGATGGTGGAACCGACCGGTGTCTCGTAGGCCTTGACCTGGTCGGCCGACACGGCGACCTCGCCGCGGGCCGACGGGCAGTGACCGTCGGTGAACGTGACGTGGTCGCACATGCCGTCCCGGTTGAGCAGCCGTCCACCCGGCTGGGCGGCGAACGGCAGCTTGCGCACGTCGACGCCCGTGCTGGGAGTCGGCGACCCGACGAAGGCCCGCAGGTTCTCCGGGAGGAGCTGCTCGAGCGCGTCGGGGTCCAGTGCGTCCAGCGGCGCCGTCGGGCTCGTCGACCCGAGCCGGAGGCCGGTCTGCGCCACGGTGGCCTCGCGCAGCATCGTGCGGATCATCGCCTGCTCGAGCGCCCGCGTGTAGAGCGGCGCGAGGACGAGGCAGGTCGTCACCAGGGCCGCGAGCACGACGACCACGAGCGTCTGCGCGCGGCGGTACCGCAGCGCTGCGAGCATGTGTCCTCCCGGTCGGCACTGGTGCGCGGCGACCCGCCTTCGCACGCTACAACGTGCCACCGCCGACGGAGCCGATCTCGCTGTAGCGTTCGAAAGGTGCCGACCGACAACCGGGTGGACGAGCGCGACCGCGCCGCCGACGAACGGCGCCGCCCGCTCCCCCTGACTGCCTCTGGCGTCACCCTCGACATCGGCGGCCGCCGCATCCTCGACGACGTGAGTCTCGACCTGGCTCCCGGAACCTTCACCGCGCTGACCGGTCCGTCGGGCGCCGGAAAGACGACGCTCCTGTGGGTGCTCGCGGGGGCGCTCATGCCGACCAGCGGCACGGTGTCGTATGCGGGCAGTCACCTCGCCGACCGCGAGGCCGCCGCCCGTGAAGGAATCATGCTCGTGCCGCAGGGCATCGCGCTCGTCGCCCCGCTCACCGCTCGGGAGAACATCGTCGTCGCCCTCATGGTCCTCGGCGTCCCGTCGCAGGACGCCCACCACCGGGCCGACACCGCACTGGACGAGGTGCGGCTCGGCGGCTCGGGCGACCACCTCGTCGAGGAGCTCTCCGGTGGTCAGCAGCAGCGGGTCTCCGTGGCCCGGGCCCTCGCCCTGCGCAAGAGCGTCCTCCTCGCGGACGAGCCGACCAGCGAGCTCGACGCGTCGACCCGCGAGCCGATCGTCGCGCTGCTTCGCGCGGAGGCCGACGCCGGGGCGGTCGTCCTCATGGCGACCCACGACTCGTGGTGCGCCGACCAGGCGGATGCCGAGTACCACATCGACGAGGGCCGGATCCGCCGGGTTCGCTAGCGAGCCCAGGAGACGTGGCCCGGGTCGGTGGTGAGTCCCGGTCGAGCCATGTCGCCGGGGTCATGTCGCCGGGGTCATGTCGCGGGTCATGTCACCGCTAGGGGCGTGCTGACCTCACCATGCGCGACATAACGTGCGACATGACGTGCAAGCATCGCAACGGTGAGCGCTGACGTGGGTGGGTGTCGACGGTTCGCCGGTCGCGTCGTCCTGGTGACCGGCGGCGGGTCCGGGATCGGTCGCGGCTGCGCGCACCGGCTCGCCGCCGAAGGCGCGCGGGTCGTCGTCGCCGACCTGGACCGCGAGTCGGCGGAGCGCACCGCCGCCGAGCTCGACGAGGCATACGCCACAGGCACGGACGGGCATCTGGCGGTGTGGATGGACGTCACCGACCGGACGTGCGTGGACGATGCGGTGGCTCACCTCGTCGAGCACGCCGGACGGCTCGACGGTCTGGTGGCCGTGGCGGGCGGGGACGTGGCGCACCCCGGCGTTGACGCAACCGACGACGAGGTGTGGCGCGCGATGCTCGACCTCAACCTGCTCGGCACGGTCCGCGCCTGCCGGGCGGCGATCCCGCACCTGAGGCGCAGCGACCAGGACCCCGCGATCGTCATGGTCAGCTCAGTCAACGGGCTGACCGGGATCGGCAGCGAGCCGTACTCGAGCGCCAAGGCCGGCCTCCACTCGCTCACCCAGAACCTCGCCGTCCAGCTCGGGCCGGACGGCGTCCGGGTCAACACCGTCGCGCCGGGCACCGTCCGGACCCGCGTGTGGGACGGCCAGCCCGGAGGCGCGGATCGGATGACCCCGCTGTACCCGCTCGGCCGGGTTGGTGAGCCGGAGGACATCGCTGCGGCCGTCGCCTACCTGCTGTCATCCGACGCGGCCTGGGTCACCGGCGTCGTGCTCCCGGTCGACGGAGGGCTGCTCGCCGGCCATCGCGCGCCCTAGGCTCCGGCCATGGAGCGACCGCCCGGGGTGCCCGCGGAGTTCGACGTCCGTACCGTCGTCTACCTGCGCCGCGGCGACCACCCGCCGGAGCTCGACGAGGACGCCTCGACCGCCCTGCATCACGCCCATCTCGCCCACCTCGCAGACCTGATCGAGCGCGGGATCATTGCGGCGAACGGCCCGCTGCGCGACCAGTCCGACCCCACCCTTCGCGGGATGTCGGTGTGGACCGTCCCCATCGACGAGGCCCGGCGGCTGGCCGAGTCCGACCCCGCCGTTCAGGCCGGCCGGTTCCGCGTCGACGTCGCCCGGTGGTGCGTCGCCGCCGGCCGGGTCGCCTTCCCCGAGCAGGACAATCCCGTCGGTGACCGGGTCCGGTTCGAGGACCTCTAGTGGCGGACGGCGACGGACCCGACGCCTATCTCGCCGCCCTGATCCAGCGGGCTCGCGGCATCCTCGGCGGGAACCTCGTCGGGGCGTATGCGGCGGGCTCGGTGGCGCTCGACGCGTACCAGCCGGGGCGCAGCGACATCGACGTCGCGCTCGTCACCGCCGAGCCGCTCGAGGAGGCCGAGAAGCACGACCTGGTGGCGGCCCTGCGGCACGAGGCGCTGCCGGTCCCGGCCCGTGGGCTGGAGCTCGTCGTCTACACGCGGGCGACCGCCGGCGCCGGAACGACGGAGCCCGGGTTCGAGGTGGAGCTCAACACCGGCCCGGCCATGGCGTTCCGCGCGACGTACGACCCCGCCGAGCGCCCGGCCGCGGACGGCTTGTTCTGGTACGCGCTCGACCGCAGCATCCTCAGCGGCATCGACGGCGCACTGCTCGGGCAGCCGGCGAGCGAGGTGTTCGCCGACGTGGAACCGGACGACCTGCGCGCCCTGCTGGTGGATGCGCTGACGTGGTGGCTTGGACAGCCGGGGAACCCGGGGGACGCGGTGCTCGGTGCGTGTCGCTCGCTGGTGCGGATTCGCGAGGGCAGGTGGCTCGCGAAGATCGCCGCGGCCCAGAGAGTGCTGGCGACCGGCTACCAGCCCGCGGCCGTCGTGGAGGCGGCGATCGCCGGACGCCTCGGCATCTGCTCGGGTCCGCCCGTCGAGGCGGCCAGGGCGTTCCAGCGCGCCGTCCTGACCGAGATCCGCGGGGCGCTCTGAGCTCGGTGTGGGTGATAGCGGTCGGAACTCCGACCGCTATCACCCGCACCCGGTACTCAGGGCTGGCCAGGCGTCAGCGTGACGTGCAGACCGCTCCCGTGCAGTCGCGCGACAGCAGCGCGTCGATGAAGACCTGCCTGATGTCCTGCGGGTTCTGGGCCACGTAGGTCTTGCCGCCGGTCACGGCCGACACTGTCGACAGCGCCGCCGTGTCCACGCCGGTACCCATCCCGACCGTGACGATGACGACCGGCTTGTTGGGGTCCTTCACGGCGGCGATCTTGGCCAGGAGCTGCTCGAGCGAGATCCCGTTGGCGTCCTCGTTGCGCCCGTCGGGGAGGAGGATGACCGAGTTCACCCGGCCCGGCGCATACGAGGCGAGCATGTGCTCGTAGGCGGCGAGGAGGGTGTCGTAGAGACCGGTCCCTCCCGAGGCGGTGGACACCAGACCGGGAAGGGCCGCACCGAGGGCCTGCCGCTGCGTGGTGCCGCCTACCGCCTCGTCGAGCCGGCGGATCGGGACGACCTCGCGCCAGTCCTGCCCGGGACCGCCCTTGTCGACGCTGAACGCCCAGAGGCTCACCTGCGAGGTGCTGGGAAAGATGGAGACGGCGGTCTGTGCGGCCTCGCCGGCCAGGGCCATCCGGGTCTTGTCGCCCTCGCGCTCCTTCATCCAGCCCGAGGTGTCGATGAGGGCAAGCATGCGGGCGTCGGTCTTGACGCCGATCCATGTCTTCGTGAGTGCCGCCTGTTGAAGCGCGCTCGGGTCCGGCAGGTAGGTGACGGCGCCGGGCGGCATACCGGGCACGCCGGGACCGGAGCCGTCAGCGTTCGGCAGCCGGAAGCCTGCGGCGGTGAGAGCCGCGCGACCGGTGTCGTTGGTCAGCTGCTGGCCCAGCAGTCCGAGGGCCTGGGCAGCGGGCTCGGGTACGGCCGACAGCGTTCCCGGGTGCTGGCGGAGATCGGTCGCCACTGCCTGCTCCGACGTCGGGAAGATCGCCGCCTGGTCGGTCGTGGCCGACGCGAAGAGATCGGACTCGGCCGGCATCCGCGAGGGCGACCAGGCGAGCAGCGTGCGGCCGAGCGCAAGTCGGGTGGCTGCGCTGTCCCCCAACGCCGTTGGCGCGCTGAGCAGGACGAGGCGGCCGCTCGTCGTCGTCTCGGGGTCGGGGAGCCGGACCGGAACCGTGTCGGTAGCGGCCAGCGCGGACCAGGACAGACCGGCCAGAGCCGGCCCGGCCTTGGCGGCGACGGTCGCCGGAAGGGCGAAGACCAGCGGGCTGGTCGCCAGCTCCTGCACGTCGGCGTCGATGGCCGCCGGCTTGGCCGACCGGACCGCGTCGACGAAGACGGTCGAGTCGCTGACCCAGGCGGTGGAGGCGTCCTTGCCACCGGTGAACGCGGCCGCGACGGCAGCCGAGGCCGCGGACGTCAACGCGTAGGTGGCGCAAGGGTTCGCCGCCGTGGCCCGTCCGGCCGCCGACTGAACGACCGCGAGGATCGCGGGTGCCACCGCGACGCGAACCGGTTCGCCGGCCGCGCATGCCGTCGTCGCGGAGGTGTCCGTGGACGGCGTTGGTGCCGCCGGCTCCCGCCCGTCGTCCGCCTGGCGCAGCACGTAGTAGAGCCCGCCCGCCAGGACGAGACCGAGCACCAACGCAACGACGACCACCGCGCCGGCGGGTCGCTGGGGCGGTGCCCCGGCGGAGTGTCTTCCCACGAGTACTCCTTGACCGGCTGCACCCGGCCCCCACAGCGGAGCGCAACCCGCACGGCACTCTACGGGTGAACGGATGACCTCTCACAACTCCGCCGCATGGGTTCCCTACGGCGGCAACGGTTCACGTGCGATGGGCTGCGGACGACTCCCCGAGGCCCTCGTCGACGCGGGTTCGGTGTCGATCGGTGAGCTCGGTGATCGCCTCGAGGTGTCGACTCATCAGCCGCAGCTCGCGGTCGGAGAACCCGCCCAGCATCGCCTGGCCCTCCTCGACCATCGGGCCGTAGAGCCGCATGGTCCGCTCCATTCCCGCGTCGGTCATCCGGACCATCACCTGTCGGCGGTCCTCGTCACTGCGGTAGCGCTCGACGAAACCTTTGTGCGCCAACCGATCCACCAGCGCCGTGGTCGCGGCCGGGGTGAGCGCCGTGGCGACGGCCAGCTGGCCCGCGGACTTCGGACCGTCGGCCAGCCAGTCGAGGCACCGCAGGTCGGCCGGCCCGAGTCCGAGCCGTCGCCCGACTGCGTCGTCGAAGGCCTGCACGCTGCGCTGGTACCGCTGCATCGCCAGGCCCAGACCGCCGACCAGGTTGTCCCGAGCCGCCATGACTGTTACTCTTTCGATTATCGAACTATCAGATTTTGGTAAGAGAGGGTATCAGGATGACCGCGATCATCGTCGGAGGTGGTGTCGCCGGACCGGCGACCGCCATGGCGCTTCAACACGTTGGGGTGGAGGCGGTCGTCCTCGAACGCCGCACCGACCGCAACCCGACCGAGGGCTCGTTCTTCACCATCGCTCCCAACGGCCTCGACGCGCTGGACCTGCTCGGCGCCCTGGACCTCGCTCGTGAGGTCGGGTTCCCGTCGACGACGAACGCCATGTACGGCGCGACCGGGCGCCTGCTTGGCGAGCTCGGCCTGGGTATGCCGCTCCGGGACGGGTCGGTGGCGCTCACGGCGAAGCGTTCGCTCCTGGCCGCCCGGTTGCTCGACGAGGCCGAGCGTCGCGGGATCGAGGTCCGGCGGGGCGCCGAGGTGCTCGACGTGGCCAGCGACGCCAACGGCGCGACGGTCACTCTGGCCGGCGGCGAGCGGCTGACCGGCGACCTCGTCGTCGGCGCGGACGGTGTGCGCTCGAAGGTTCGCCTGGCCATCGACCCCGGAGCGCCGGCGGGACGCTATGTCGGCCTCACCAACTTCGGCGGCATCACCCGCGGCACCCCGCTCGCATCGACCCTGCGTCCCGAGGCCTGGCACTTCGTCTTCGGTGCCCGCGCGTTCTTCGGGGCCCACCCGACACCCGACGGCGACGTCGTCTGGTTCGTCAACGTGCCCGAGCCCGAGATCAGCCGCGAGCGCCGGGCCGCGACGAGCCCCGAGGAGTGGCAGCGACGGCTGCTCGACCTCGTGGCCGGTGACGACGGCCCGGCCGCCGAGCTGGTCGCGGAGGGCGTCCTGGAGCTGGCCGGCGACAACACCTACGACCTGCCGCACGTGCCGCACTGGACCCGCGACCGGCTCGTCGTCGTCGGGGATGCCGCCCACGCCCCGTCGCCGAGCTCCGGTCAGGGAGCGTCGATGGCGCTCGAGGACGCGGTGGTGCTGGCCACCTCGGTCCGCGACCACGCGCCGACCGCTGCCGACCTACCGGCCGCGCTCCACGCCTACGAGCAGGCTCGTCGCGCCCGGGTCGAGCGCATCGTCAAGGCGGGCGCGCGCAGCAGCAGCTCCAAGACCCCCGGCCCGGTGGGCCGCCGCTTCCAGGAGGCCGCGATGACCCTGGTGTTCCGGTACCTCGTCACCGACAAGGGCACCGCCTGGATGACCGGCTCCCGGCTCAGCTGGGACGACACTGTCGTGGCGTGATCGGTAGCGCCACCACCAGAACAGCGTCAGCGCGCTGCTGACGAGGTAGAACGCGTGCAGCAGCCAGAGCGGCCCGGCGGGCAGGCTGAACGCGTAGACCGCGTGGACCACGTTGCCGATGTTGGCGACCACGAGGTTGCCCGCGCTGTAGGAGCGCAGATCCCGGGTCTTGACCGCCTGGACGAGCATCGGCAGGTAGCTGATGACGAACAACGTGGTCGAGATCGTGCCGGCGACTACGCCGGTTTCCTGAACGACACGGCGGGTCACCTCCCTCACGTCCGACCCGGCCGACATCGGCGATGTCGACGTGTTGAGCGTCGCCGGGAGTCCCGGGACACGGCATCGGGGAACTCCCTCAGATCCGCGAGGTGGCCACCTCAGGTTCGGCGCGCGGACCCTCAGAAAGCCTGCTCGTCAGGCGTACACCGGTCGACCGGTCGCGGCGAGCCGTTCGAGCAGGTCCGCGCACTCCGCGGCCGCGTCGTGCCCCGCGAGGTCGAGGGCGACGCGGCCCACGGCGGACCGGTACGAAGGGTCGTCGAGGAGCGCCCGAACGGCGACTCGCACCTGCTCCGGAGACGGCGTCGCGGTCCGGAGGTTGCGTCCGACGCCGCTGTAGGCCACCCGGTTGCCGACCTCGGCCTTGTCCTCGGTCGTACCGGCCGCGACGATCGGCACCCCGGCCGCGAGCGCATACTGCACCCCGCCGTAGCCACCGTTGGTGACGTAGACCGATACGTGCTCCATCACCGACGAGAACGGCAGGTATGCGGCCACTCGCGCGTTCCCGGGGACGCGCGGGATGCCCAGCGCGGCGAGGTCGGGGACGCCGGCCGCGACGACCAGGACGTCCTCGTCGGCCAACCCGAGCAGGGTCGGGGCGACGAGATCGCGGACTCCGGTCGCGACGGTGCCCTGGGTGACGAGGACGACCGGCCGGGTGGACGACTCGATCTCGGGCCACCACGCGGGCAGCTCCGGGTCCTCCGGCGGTGGTGGGAGCAGGGCGCCGACATAGTGCACCTGCGGCAGGAGGTCCGGGCGGCGGTACTCGAAGGAGGGCACGGACGGTTGCAGGTACAGGTAGTCGGAGACCGCAGGACCGGTGAACTTCCGCGGCATGACCCCGATGACCCGGCATTGTCGCTCGAGCTCGTGCGACACCCGCCCGAAGACGATATTGGCCGCCGAGTAGGCGAGGATCCGGTTGCGCACCAACCCCTTTCGCGAGTCGTCGGGCAGCAGGCCCAGACCGAACGGCGCGATGCCGCGGCCCGGAAGGCCTAGGCAGGTGATGTTGTAGACGGCGTTCGGCGGCCCGCCCGTCTCGTTCACGGTGAACGGCCCGATCATGGCGGTGTCGCCCAGCGTGACGTCGGCGGGGAACCGTTCGAGGATCGCGGAGACGTCGCGGTGCTGGCCGGTTATCTGCTCGACGAAGAGCTTCTGGAAGTCGTACGTCAGCTGACGCAGACCGCGCAGCGCCCGGCGCCCGGGGAAGGCCGCGTCGTAGTCGGAGTCGTCGTAGTCCTGGGCGTCCACATACGGCTCGAACACCGCGCCGGCCTGCTCGGCCTTGGGCCGGAACTTCGCGCCGACGTACCAGTGCACGTCGTGGCCGCGGCGGACCAGCTCGGTGACGATGGGGATCCCGGGCAGCACGTGACCGGTGATGGGGTGGGTCGCGACGAGGAAGCGGGCCACGATGCCTCCCAGGGAGTCCGGAGTGGTCGACTCCCAGTGTCGGGCAGGTCAGCCCATCGCGTCGACGAACTCGGGGACCCTCGACGGCACCACGTCGTCGTCCGCTCCCCCGGCGTACCACCAGCGCTCGGCCCAGGCCAGGAGCGAGGACCACTCGGGGTAGGCGGACGCCGCGGCGCGGGCCGCCTCCCGCTTCGAGAGCGGTCGGCCGGTGTCGAGGCGGACCCGACAGCGCGCGACCGTGAGGACCGCATAGGCCTGGAAGCCGGTATGCGTCGACTCGCTGAGCCACTCGGGCCAGGAGCTCAGATGGTCGAGCAGCACCTGGCGCAGGATCGCTTCGGGGATGACCGGGAGGACGTCGGTCGGTTGGCGCCCGACCAGGGCCCGGTCGGCCCGTCGCGCCGCATCCCAGTCCAGCAGGAGTGTCGGGTCGCCGGCAGCTGGTGGAGCGGCTCGCCCGGGGCGATCCGCACCATCGGGTGGTCGACCTCCTTCCCGGCGACGATGTCGCGGATGGCGGCGACGCCCACGTAGGCGACCTCCACCCGTCCCGCCCGCTCGGGGTGGTCGCGCTCGACGGCGGCGTGGACGCGCTCGAGGCGTTCCAGGTCGTCCTGGTCCAGGTCGTCCTGGTCCAGGTCGCGGGCCAGGACGGCCAGCAGGCCGAGGTCGCAGCGCCCCGGGCTGAAGTCGCCGGCGACCCACGACCCGTGGGCGGCCAACGAGAGCCGGTCGTCACCGAGGGTCGCGGCCAGGTCGGTTGCCAACCGGTCGGCCAGGACCTCGGCGCCCCCGTCCCCCTCGCTCACGCGGGCCACGCTAGACGGCGGGTTAGGCTCGGGCGGTGGCGAGGTGGAGCGAATGAGGCGACCGGTCCTGGCGATCGTGGGGGTGCTGCTCGTCGTCGTGGGCGCCGTGTGGACGATGCAGGGACTCGGATACCTGCCCGGCAGCGTGATGTCCGGCGTGACCCTCTGGGCGGTGGTCGGCCCGGTGGTCGCCCTGATCGGGCTGGTGCTCCTCGTGCGCGGTCTGGGCCGGCGTGGCGCCCCGCGCCCACCCGACCAGGAAGGCCCGTGACCGCAGCGGAGGCCCGCGCGTACTGGGACGCCGAGGCGGCGGAGTTCGACGAGGCCGCCGACCACGGACTGCGCGACCCGGAGGTCCGGGCGGCCTGGGACCGGCTCCTACGTACGCACCTGCCGGAGGCGGCCACTGACGTCCTGGACCTGGGGTGCGGCACCGGGAGCCTCACGGTGCTCCTCGCCGAGGCGGGCCACCGCGTCCACGGGGTCGACCTGGCCCCGGCCATGGTCGCCGCCGCCCGCGCCAAGATCGCGTCGGCGGGTGTCACGGCAACCGTCGAGGTCGGCGACGCCTCGGACCCGCCCGGCCGGGCGGGTGCCTACGACGTCGTGCTCACCCGGCACGTCCTGTGGGCGCTGCCCCACCCGTCGGCCGCGCTGGCGCGGTGGGTCCGCCTGGTGCGCCCCGGAGGTCGGCTGCTGCTCGTCGAGGGTCGCTGGTGGACCGGCGGCGGACTGACCGCAGCCGAGACGGGACAGCTGCTGGCTCCGTATGCGACGAAGGTCAGGACCGTGCCGCTCACCGACCCGCTGCTCTGGGGCGGCCCCGTCGAGGACGAGCGGTACCTCTGCGTCGCCACTCCCTCGTCGTGACGAGCGACCTCGACGTTCTCGTCGTCGGCGGGACCGGTGTCGACCACATCGTGCGAGTTCCGTTGCTGCCGTTGCCGGTTCGGGACTCCATGACCGTTCCGCCGATCCAGAGCGTGGTCGGTCACACCGGCACCGGAGTGGCCCTCGGCTGCGCCGCGCTGGGGCTGCGGACCGCCCTCGTCGACGTCATCGGCCACGACGTGGAGGGTCGGCTGGTGGAGGACCGGTTCGCCGCCGCGGGCGTCGAGCTGGCCATTCTCACGCACCCCAGTGGCACCCGCCGCGCCGTCAACCTCGTCACCCCCGACGGATCCCGGATGTCGCTCTACGACCCGAGGCCGCCGGTCGACCTGGGCGGCAACGCCTCGCTCTGGCGAGGACCGCTCGACCGATCCCGGCACGTCCACGTGACGATCATGGGCTGGGCGACCCCTGCCCTGGCCGACGCGGCGTCGGCCGGCCGGACCACGTCGACCGACCTGCACGACTGGGACGGCGAGAACCCGCACCACCGGCCGTTCGCCGTCGGGGCCGATCTCGTGTTCCTCTCCGCTGCTGCGCTGGGCTCCCAAGCGGGCGCGGTGGCCGCCCTCGTCCTGAGCGACGGACGCGCCGAGGCGGTGGTCGTGACCGACGGAACGCGCGGCAGCACGGTCTACCGCCGCGACGGGGACCCGCTCACCGTCCTGGCGGTCGACCTCCCCGGCCGGCCCGCCGTGGACAGCAACGGGGCCGGCGACGCCTACGCCGCGGCCTACCTCTTCTCGTGGCTGGCCGGCGCCTCGCACGCGGACGCTGCTCGGGCCGGCTCCGTCGCGGGGGCGTGGGCCTGCGGGAGCCCGGGTACGCATACCGGCCTCATCGACGAACCGACGCTGCGTGGACTGATCGGCTGAGACGGCGCCGGCTCTGCTCGAATGGGGCATGCGACGCGACATCTCGGCTCACCTGGCGGTGACCGTCATGGGTCCGGCGACGTTGTTGTTCAGCACCGCCGTCTCCGGGACCGGAATGGCGCTGGACGAGCAGCTGAGCATCCGCGTCGACGGCCAGGTGGTCGAACCCACCACGTTCACCGACCACTACGGCAGCCGGCTGCACCAGACCACCTGCGGCGCCTCCCGCGTCACCCTCGACTACACCGCGACGGTCACGGGGCAGGCCGACCCCCTCGGGGCCGAGCCGATCGACCTCGTGACGTTCCTGCGGCCGAGCCGTTACTGCGAGTCCGACACCCTCGCCCCGACCGCCGACGCGGAGTTCCGGGGTCTCGAGGGGCACGCGCTGCTGGCCGCGGTGGCGGGATGGGTCCACGACAAGCTCGCCTACGTGTCCGGCTCCAGCCAGCCCACCGACGGAGCGGTCCAGACCCTGCTGGCGCGACGAGGGGTCTGCCGCGACTTCGCGCATCTCACCATCGCGCTGCTGCGGGCTCGCGACGTCCCCGCGCGGCTGGTCTCGGTGTACGCGCCGGGGCTGGCGCCGATGGACTTCCACGCGGTCTGCGAGGCCTGGGTCGACGACTCCTGGCACGTCGTCGACGCCACCTGGCTCGCGCCCCGGCAGACGCTGCTCCGCATCGCCACCGGACGCGACGCGGCCGACACCGCGTTCCTCACCAACAACGGCTCCGAGCTCACCCTCGACGAGCTGCAGGTCTGGGCCGTCGCCGACGTGCTGCCGCGCGACGACTGGTCCTCGCTCGTCCCGCTGCGCTGACCAAGACCCGCCGGGTCAGTTGAGGCTGGGCGGCGTGTTCCCCGGGCCGGCGGCCAGCCCCAGCTCGGCGGCGAGTGCGGACTCGCGCTGGGCCAGCCGGCGGACGAGGGCGAGTCGCGCACTGGTCTCCGAGACCTCCAGCAGCCGCTGCCGGTCGTCACGGTCCAGGTCCAGGGACTCCGCCGCCCAGTATGCGAGCAGCTCCGGCTCGTCGGGCGGCGTGGTCAGCTCGAGGCCGAGGGCGACACCGTGCACCTGTACCGCCTCGCGAACCGCCTTGCTCAGCGCCGGAATTCGCGTCTCGTCACCCGTGAGCTCCTCCAGCCACGTCACCTCGCCGGTCGCCCACGGCGTGCCGGCCGTCTCGTCCAGTCCGTCCAGCCGGAACCGGCGCGTCCCGTGGCTCAGGACGAGGAACAACCCCTCGGTGACCTGCACGACCCGGTCGAGCACGGCGAGGCACCCCACCGGGTACAGCTCGTTGACCCGCTCGCCGACCTCGTACCCGTGCCGGATCGCGACGACGCCGAACCCGAGCGCCTCGCCGTCGCTGTCGATGAGGTGGCGCAGCAGCGCGACGTAGCGGTCCTCGAACACCTGCAGGGGCAGCTGCATACCGGGCATGAGCGTGCCGCCCAACGGGAACAGCGGGAGCGACGCCACCCGTCGATGCTAGAGCGCGCTGAGGACCAGCATCTCGTCGGCGCCGACCTGGAAGGCGTACGGCACGGTCACCACTCGGGCATGGAGTCCGGTCAGGCGCTCCCGCAGCGCACCGAGGAAGGCCACCGGCTCCCCGGAACCCTGGTGGACCAGCGGAACCACCCGGACCTCGGTCGCCGCCTTCGCCATCTCCCGCAGGGAAAACTCGTGCCACGCCTGGTCGAACACGTTCGCCCACGTGAAGAGCAGGTGGGAGCAGAGGGCGAGGTCGAACGAATCGTCCGCGAACGGCAGCTGCGGGAGCTCGGCGGCCGGGTAGCGACCCGGATGCCGACCGCGGTCGGCGACGAAGCTCTCGAGCGCGGTGGTCCGCAGCTCCTGTTGCCGCTCCAGGGACCCGTACCAGTCGAAGGAGAACCGGTCGCGGTGGTCGGACACCATCGACGCCCCACCGACCGCACCCGCCCGGCCGGTCTCGGCCAGGTCGACGAGGGGCTGACGGTATGCGGGGTCGACGGCGACCGCGTCGCTCGCGTGGTCGCGGGCTCCGGCGACGAAGCCGGACGTCCCCGCCGAGCAGTCCAGCACCCGGCGGGGAAGCCGGTCCGGGTCGAGCGCGAACAACGCGACGTACTCCGCGAACGACCGGGACGTGACGAGCACCTACGGGTACGTGCCCACGTAGCTCGGGATCCCGACCATGTCCGGAGTGACCGGGGCACCGGTGTCGTTGATGACGTGGTCGATCGTGCCGGCGTGGTTCAGCGAGACGGTGAGGAGGCTGTGCATCCTGACCCCGGGCGTCACCGGGACCTCGAACCCGTGGGAGGCGTGGAGGGTGGGGTTGACGTTCGTGTAGATGTACGCGCCGCCGCCCCACAGCTCGTGGGTCTTCACCGAGTCGGCGACTTTGTACGCCGCATACCCGAGGATCCCGTCGTGCTGCCAGGCCGCCTGGTTCGGTGCGTCGTAGGGGAACTCGTTCTGGAAGAAGATCGTCTTTCCGCGTTCCCCGGACCAGATGAGGTTCTCCTTCTTAAAGTGCTCGGAGAACAGGCCGGTGGCGGTGACGTCGTCACCCCGCACGACCACACCGGTGTCAGACGGGTTGACGTCCCAGCCGACTCCCGTCCCGTGGTCGGCCCGCCACGCCCAGATGTCGTCCAGGACGACATGGTCGCTGTTGACCTCGAGGGCCACCGTGCTCGAGCCGGCGTGGGGACCGCCGATCCGGAAGAACACGTCCTGGAGCCCGGTCGGGTTCTTCGCGTCGCTGGCCTTGCGGTCCTTGCCCGGGCCGCCCTTGCCCGTCCCGACCCGCATGAGAGCGGGCGAGGCGGGCGAGCCGGCGTCGAGGGTGATGCCCGCGACGTCGACGTCGGGCACGTCGGCGATCTGCAGGGCGACGTTGCCGCCGGTCGGGGTCAGGCTCGGGAGGCCGAGACCGAGGACGACGGTATGCGCGCGCTTGACGTCGATGGTGCGGTTCACGTCGTAGACCCCGGGGAGGAGAAGCAGGTTCCGGCCCTGGGCCAGGGCCGAGTCGACCTTGGCCATCGGGGTGCTGGGGGACGCGATGAAGAACTCCGAGAGGGGGATCGACCGGCCGGCCGTCGACCCGGCCGCCCACGTCGTTCCGGACGAGGCCGTGCGGGCAGCGGGCACGAAGACCTGCCAAGAGCCCGAGTCGTCGACGAAGAGGTATGGCCGCTCCCGGCTCACCGGGGTGGCGGCGAGGGTCGTGTAGGGACCGGTGGTCCCGTCCGGCGTGGTGATCGGCGGGAAGGCCTGGGCCGGCGCTCCCAGGACACCGGAGAAGACCTGGTTCCACACGCCGTTGGACCAGCCGTTCAGCTGGCTGTCCCGGACGAGGAACTGTTGCTGCGACCCGTTGACGGTGTTGCCGCGCATCCGCGAGTCGGCGATGAACCCGCCGCTCGCGAACTGCGGTCCGGCGGTGCAGTAGTCCATCAGCGTGAGCGTTCCGTTGACGTCGACCCGGCGCATCGGCGCGGCCTGCGACACAGCCCAGAAGTTGCCCGACGCGCGGCAGCCGTCGAGGCCCGCGCTCTCGACGTTGATGGTGAGGTTCGACAGCGACCGCCAGAAGTTGTTCAGGGCGATGCAGTTGGACGTGCCGCCACCCTCGAGGCACCGGTTGTAGACGTCGACATGGCCGTTGATCGTCACGTCACCCGGGTTGCGGCCGAGGCCGGCCACCTCGGTGTAGTAGCCGACCTTGACGATGAGCGGGTCGGTGGCCGATCCGTAGACCCCGGGCTTGAACAGCAGCGCGTAGCGCTGGTTCCCCATCTCGTTGTCGACCTGCTGGGTGTAGATCGCGTCGACGACGGCCCGGATCTCGGCTGTCGGCATGCTCGGGTCGAAGACCTTGACGTTCGGTCCGAGGTCGACCGACCCGGAGCCGGGCGGGGCGGCCGGCGGGGCCGCATACACCGGACCGGCCACGAGCCCGGTCAGGAGGAGAGCGAGAAGGCCGGTCAGGAGGCCGGCGAGGGACCACATCGTCGTGGGTCTGCGCATGTCGGAAATATCCCCTGTGAGAGCGCTCTCCGCAAGAGCAGAGCCGAACCGGTTCAGGTCGGGCCGTTGCGCTCCAGGTCCCAACCGAACTCGGAGACCGACCCGATCCCGCCGCTCGGCGACTGCTGGGTGTAGGCGACGTGGATCTTCCCGAAGCCCAGCGCGACGTTCTCCGCGGGTCGGTCCGGGTCGTCCGTGTCGGCGAGCAGGCAGGCCGTCACAAGAACATCCTCCAGGTCGACGAGGAGGTACTCGACGGGGTGCGGTCCGCCGCCGGTCACCGTCAGCCGGCCGGAGCGCACGTGCCGCCCATTCGCGACGGCGAGCATGAGCGCGGGCGACGCCTTGTCGACCAGCTTGCTCACCGAGAGGTCGGTGAAGGTCGCCCGGCCGGCACCGCCACCGCCGCCGCTATGGCCGGAACCCGGGTTCGTCACGCCCAGCGACCAGGAGGTCACCTCGATCTCCTTGGCGTGGCGGGCGTCCCGGGACTCGCCCTCGATGCCGTCCAGCTTGAGGAACACCGCCATGGCTCGACTCCCCGTCTCGTGACCGATATCGACTCCCGAAGGATGGCACCGGGCGGGGTGGCTGGGAAGACGACAGGATGAGGTCTCGTGAGCACCAACACGGCGGGCATCACCGAGTACGCCCGTGACGGGCTGACCTTCGACGTCACCGCCCGCGGCGACCCGTCGGCGCCGGCGGTCCTGCTGCTGCACGGGTTCCCCGAGGACCGGCACTCCTGGGAGCCGGTCGCCGACCGGCTCGTCGACGCCGGGCTCCGGACGCTGGCTCCGGACCAGCGCGGTTACAGCCCGCGGGCGCGCCCGAGCGAGGCGTACCCACAGGCCTACGCGCTCACCGAGCTGGCCGACGACGCCGTCGCGCTGTTGGACGCGGCCGGGGTCGAGCGGGTCCACCTGGTGGGTCACGACTGGGGCGGGGCGCTCGCGTGGACCCTGGCCGGCCTCCATCCGGACCGGATCGCCACCCTCACGGTGCTCTCGACCCCGCACCCGGCCGCGATCAGCCGGGCGATCACCAGCACGCCGTGGCAGTTCGCCCACTCGGCCTACATGCTGTTCTTCCAGCTGCCGCGGCTGCCGGAACGCCTCCTGGTCCGGCGGCTGGAGGGGTTGCTCATCTCCTCCGGTATGCCCCAGGCCGAGGCCCAGCGCTACGCCGGCCGGATGCGTGAGCCCGGCGCCCTCCGGGGGGCGCTTGGCTGGTACCGCGCCATGCGCCACTCGCAGGGGGCGGTCCACCGGTGCCGCGTCCCGACGACGTTCGTCTGGGGCCGGCACGACGCGTTCCTCGGGCGCCAGGCGGCCGAGTCGACGGGGGCGATGGTGCTCGCCGACTACCGGTTCGTCGAGGTCGACGAGGGTCACTGGCTGCCGGAGCGTCAGCCCGACCTCTGTGCCGCGGAGATCGCCGCCCGGGTGGCCGGGACGGTTCTGACGGTGGTCCGTGGTGGGCTGGCCCCGTGCCCGTCACCGTCGATGACGTCCGTGCCGTCGCGCGGGAGCTGCCCCGCGCGTACGAGGTGGTCGTCCACGACCGCGTGAAGTTCCGCGTCGGCCAGATCGTCTGGGTCGCCTTCTCCCGCGACGAGACGACGATGGGCTTCGCCTTCCCCAAGGAGGAGCGCGAGGCCCTGGTGGCCAGTGCGCCCGCCACGTTCCTCTTGCCGAAGGAGAGCAACCTGCGCCACCACTGGGTGGAGGCGCGGATGGCCGCCCTCGACGTCGAGGAGATGCGCGAGCTCGTCCTCGACGCCTGGCGGATGGTCGTGCCGAAGAGCGTCGCGAGCGCCTACGACGAGGCCCATCCGCCACCCGGTGCCTAGGGTGGCGGACGTGACCGACGGCAACGGCCTGGAGCCCGACGCGAGCAGCTACTACGTCCGGCGGCCCGACGGGCGGTACCAGCCCACTCTCCACGTGCAGGGCGCGTGGAACGACCACGAACAGCACATGGGGCCGGTGTCGGGGCTCATCGCCCACGAGATCGACCGGCACGAGCCGCGGCCCGAGATGCTCCTCGCGCGGATCTGCTACGAGATCCTCGGCGTCATCCCGGCCGAGCCCACGTCCGTAACGGTGGAGACCATCCGGCCCGGGCGGACCATCGAGCTCGTCGAGGCGACCCTGGTCGCCGGGGAACGTCCGGTGGTCCGCGCCCGGGCCTGGCGGATCGCCCGCGGCGACACGGCATCGGTGGCCGGCGGCCTGCCGGAACCGCTGCCCCCGCCGGACACCTTCGCACCCTGGGACGGGCGGCGGGTGTGGAGCGGCGGCTACATCGCGTCGCTGGATATGAGAGGCCATCCCCAGAACTCGCCCGGGCGCGGTCGCGGCTGGATCCACCCCGGAGTTCGCCTCGTCGCGGGGGTCGACGTTAGCCCGACCGCCGCATACCTTGGGCTAGTAGATACCGCGAACGGCATTGCGGTACGCGAGGATCCGCGATCGTGGATGTTCCCGAACGTCGACCTCACGGTGCACCTGATCCGCAAGCCGGTGGCCGGCTGGGTCGGGTTCGACACCACGGTGGTGTTCGGGTCCGATGGGCTGGGGGTGACCAGCTCGACCCTCTACGACGTCGAGGGTCCGGTGGGTCGCGCGGAACAGTCGCTGACGGTGCGGCCGCTCACTCCCCCGGGTACCTGACGCCGACCTGCCGGCGGGCCTCGTCCATGACGGACATGACCGCGCGGGACGACGCCCAGGTCATCCGCTCGCTCTCGTGCTTCCCGTCGGCGACGCAGCGGGCGACCTCGGCCACCTCGAACTGGAAACCGTTGGGGATCGGGCCGCCCCACTCCTCGACGACGGTCCGGTCGCGGTCGGCCTTGCGCAGCCGCGTGGTGTTCGGCCCGTAGAAGTCGCCGTCGATCTCGATGCTGCCCTCGGTGCCGGAGATGACCGCGGTCGTCGGCGTCTTGGTCCACAGCGTCGTGTCGAGCTGGGCGAGGGTCTTCGGCCCGTACCCGAGCACGAGCGAGACGTGCCCGTCGACGCCGGTGTCGGTCAGCCGGCCGGCGGCCGAGACGTCCTGGGGGGCGCCCAGCAGGTCGACGGCGAAGGAGATCGGGTAGACGCCGAGGTCGAGCAGCGCGCCGCCGGCCAGCTCGGGGTTCTTCAGCCGGTGGTCGTTCGGCAGGTCCAGGGCCTGCCCGTGGTCGGCCGAGAGCGTGACGATCTCGCCGATCGCGCCGTCGGCGATCCGGCGGCGCACCTCGGCGATGTGCGGCAGGTGCCGGGTCCACATCGCCTCCATGACGAACACCTGGTGCCGCTGGGCGGCCGCGAAGATGTCCTCGACCTCAGAGCTGTTGCGCGCCAAGGCCTTCTCGATGAGAACGTGCTTGCCCGCCTGGATCGCCAGCAGCGCGTGCTCGCGGTGTCCCGAGTGCGGCGAGGCGACGTAGATCGCCTGCACCTCGTCGTCGGCGACGAGCTCCTCGTAGCTGCCGTAGGACCGGGCGACCCCGTGCCGGGCGGCGAAGTCGGCGGCCCGGCCGGCGTCCCGCGAGCCGACGGCCACCACGGTGCCGGCGGTGAAGTCGTTGACCGCCTCGGCCAGCTTGTTGGCGATGCCGCCGGGGGCGATGATCCCCCACGTCAGCGGCGGGGCGTCCTGTGGGTCGGGCACGGCGTCAGGCATGTGCCGAGTATGCCGGTAGGCGACCGGTCAGCGACCGTAGGTCTCCTCGTCGGCGGTCATCAGCAGGTCCATGAACGCGAGCGCCTGACGACGTCGGGTGAACGGGTCGCGGTAGAGCGACGGCTTCGTCGGCCGGTTCCGGATTCGCAGGCACTCCTCGAGCAGACGGCGCCACTCGGGTTCGCAGACGGTCAGGGCCCATTCGCCCGCGCCGCACTTCGAGGTGACCCGTCCGGTGGTCAGCATGTAGTGGACCCGGGTCACCCCGAGGACGCCGGACGCCGGGGCCCAGCCACCGAGGCTGCCCATCCCGGAGCGGGACCAGAGGTTCGCGTTGCGGTACCACCAGGGCGTCCACTGGTTGGCGATGCTCGCCAGACACCAGTCGCGCAGCATCTCCTCGTCGCGGGCGATCCGACGGTTCTCCAAGCCCGGGCCGTGGACGTGCAGCCCGTGCTCGGCCAGCTCGTGCCAGGTGAGGATCGACGGCACCCAGTTGGACCCGAAGTGCAGGACCCCGCCTTTGGCCTGCAGACCGAGGGTCGTTCGGCGGTCGGGCGGGCTGGCCAGGTCGGCCCAGCGCAGGTAGTGGCCGTCGAGCCGCGGCGTCGGGTGCCGCTCCGCCACGCGTTCGTGGATGTCGGCGAGCAGCATCCGCTGGACGTCGTCGGGTTCGTCCTTGATGACGGTCACGAAGTCGACGTCGCTCCACGCGGGGTGGAAGTCGGAGAGCGCGACCGAGCCGGTCAGGTAGACGCCGGCGACAAGGCCGGGGACGGTCGACTCGAGGTCGTCGAGGTAGTCCTCGACCACGCGCGCGACGGCGTTGGAGACGTTGACGGGCAACGCGTCCACGGCGCTGCCTTTCGTCACGCTGGTCACGGTCATGAGGGTAGGTGCGACGGGCCCGATTTCCGGCGAGACACGGCGGGTGGCGGCCGGTTCGGTATGCGTGTCACTCGACCCGCGTGGTGATCTCCGTGCCGAGCTCGATCGTCCGGCTCACCGTGCAGAGCCGCTCGTGCGACTTCCGGACGATGTCCGGCAGCAGCCGGCGGGCCGCGTCGCCCCCGTCGCCGTCCGGGAAGGCCACCCGGAAGGTCATGACGATGTCGTCGAGATGGTTGCCCCGCTCGTCGGCCACCTTCTCCGCGTCGACGTCCACGTCGAACGCCTCCGGCTGCGCCCGGCGACCGGTGACGTAGTCGACGTCGATCGACGAGCAGGCGGCGATCGCCGAGAGCAGCAGCTCGACCGCGGTGAAGTCGTCCTCGCTCCCGCCCACGCTGAGGGTCCCGCCGCGGGCGTTGGTGATCGTGTAGCGGCCGGTCTCCTCACGCCTCAGGCTGACGTGACGGTGCTTCGGCTTCTCCGGCGGCAGCTCGGCCGGTCGCTCGCTGTCCATCCCCAGAGCCTAGAAGGACCGTCCTAGGCTCCTTCGGTGACCTACTGGCAGAGCTGGCACGGCGCGTACGCCGATCCGAACTCGTCGCTGAGCCGCCGGCTGCGCGTCGTCCAGGACCAGGTCGCCCGATGGCTCGACGAGACGGCGCCGCGACCGGTCCGCGTGGTCAGCCTCTGCGCCGGGGACGGCCGTGACCTGCTCGAGGTGCTCGCGGGTCGCGACGACGCCGACCGCATCACGGCGACCCTCGTCGAGCTGGACGCCGACCTCGCCGGACGGGCCCGCGACCGAGCCGGCCGTTGGTCCGGCATCGAGGTGCGCACGGCCGATGCCGGAGATGCCGGCGTGTATGCGGACCTGCCGCCCGCCGACCTCGTCCTCCTCTGCGGGGTGCTGGGCAACGTCTCCGACGCCGACGTCGAGCACACCATCACCCTGCTGCCGGCTCTCTGTGCTCCCGGTGCCCGCGTCATCTGGACGCGGACACGCCGGGCACCGGATCTGACCCCGCGGGTACGAACCTGGTTCGCGACCAACGGGTTCCGTGAGGTCGACTTCATCGCGCTGGTCGACAGCGAGGCGTCCGTCGGGGTTGCCGACCTGGTCGCGCCGCCCCACCGGGCTTGGGGACCAGGTCGCCTGTTCACCTTCGTCCCGGAGTCGCCGAACTCTCGCACGCTCGACGTCTACGAGCACCGGGCGGACCGCTACGACGCGGCCCTGGGTGCGGCACCGGACTGGCACATGACGTTCCTGGACAGGGTCGCCTCGTCGCTCGGCCGAGGTGCCGAGGTGCTGGAGCTCGGTTCCGGGACGGGCGAGAACGCCCGGTATCTTGCCGGCCACGGCCTCGACGTCCAGCCCTCCGACGGTGCGACGTCGTTCGTCGCGGCGATGCGACGGGACGCGCTGTCGGCGCTGCGGATCGACGTCCTGGCCGACGACCTCGGCGGTCCCTGGGACGCCGTCGTCGCGTTCGCCATGCTGCTGCACCTCACGCCCGACGAGCTCGCCTCGCTCCTCGACCGGATCCACGCCGCGGTGCGGCCCGGCGGCACCCTGGCCCTGTCGGTCAAGGAAGGCGAAGGGTCGGCGTGGAGCGACCACAAGCTGGGTCTCCCACGGTTCTTCACCTACTGGCGTCCCGATCCGCTCACGCAGCTGCTGCACGAGCACGGCTGGACCGTCGACGTCCTGGAGCGGCACGCCGGTGCCAGGGACGACTGGATCCTCGTCATCGCCACGAGGCGCGACGCCCGCGGCGGTTAGGCTGAACCGGTGAGCAACGAGGGGCCGAGCTACCCGCAGGACCGGCCGTCGCAGGAGTGGCCGGCGGCCGAACCGCCTTACAGCCAGCAGCAGTACGGGCAACCCGCATACGGGCAGCAGCCGGCGTACGAGCAGCCGTCCTACCCGCCCGCCTACGGTCCGGGCGCCCCGGACCAGGTCCGCTTCCACGCTCCCGGACCGACCGTCGAGCACCCGCAGGCCACGCTGGCGTTCGTGCTGGGCCTGCTCTCGGTGATCGGGCTGAGCATCCTCGGCCCGTTCGGCTGGTACTACGGCAACAAGGTGGTCAGCGAGATCGACCGCGACCCTCGCGAGTTCAGCAACCGGGGCATCGCCATGGCCGGCAAGGTGCTCGGCATCATCGGCACCGTGTTCCTCGGCTTCATTGCGCTGGGGATGGTGGCGCTGGTCGTCTTCCTGATCGCGGCCGGGGCCTCGACGGGCTAGGGGTACGACTCGAGGAAGCTGGCGATCCGGCCGATCGCCTCCTCGAGCTCCGGCACCGCGGGCAGGGTCACCAGCCGGAAGTGGTCCGGCTCGAACCAGTTGAAACCGGTGCCGTGCGTCACGAGGATCTTCTTGGCCCGCAACAGGTCGATGACGAACTGCTGGTCGTCGACGATCGGGTACATCTCGGGGTCGAGGCGCGGGAAGCAGTAGAGCGCGCCCTGCGGCTCCACGCAGGTCACGCCCGGGATGTCGTTGAGCAGCTTCGACGCCAGCTTGCTCTGCTCGTAGAACCGGCCGCCCGGGACGATGAGCTCGTTGATCGACTGGTACCCACCGAGGGCCGTCTGGATCGCGTGCTGGCCGGGGACGTTCGCGCACATCCGCATGTTGGCGAGCAGCGTGAGGCCCTCGAGGAAGTCGGTGGCGAGGTGCTGTGGACCGGAGATCATCACCCAGCCGGACCGGTACCCGCATACCCGGTAGGCCTTGGACAGCCCGCTGAACGTCAGGCAGAGGACCTCGTCGCCGCAGAAGCTCGCGGCGTGGTGGTGGGTGCGCTCGTCGAAGATGATCTTCTCGTAGATCTCGTCCGCCATGACGACGAGCTGATGCCGCCGGGCGATGTCGACCATCCCCTTGACGATGTCCTCGCTGTAGACCGCGCCGGTCGGGTTGTTGGGGTTGATGATGACGATCGCGTAGGTGTTCTCGGTGATCTTCGACTCGATGTCCTCGAGGTCGGGGTTCCACCCGTTGGTCTCGTCGCACCGGTAGTGGACCGGGATCCCGCCGGTGAGCGACACGGCGCCCGTCCACAGCGGGTAGTCCGGCGCGGGGACCAGCACCTCGTTGCCGTCGTCGACGAACGCGGTGAGCACCATCGAGATCAGCTCGGAGACGCCGTTGCCGATGAACACGTCGTCGGGGACGGTCTTCGGCAGGCCGCGGGACTGGTAGTACTGCGCGACGGCGGTACGCGCGGAGTAGATGCCGCGGGAGTCGGAGTAGCCCTGCGAGTCGGGCAGGCTCTGGACCATGTCGACGAGGATCGCCTCGGGGGCCTCGAAGCCGAACGGGGCGGTGTTCCCGATGTTGAGCTTGAGGATCTTGTGACCCTCGGCCTCCAGGCGGTGGGCCTCCTGGAGGATCGGACCCCGCACGTCGTAACGGACGTGCTGCAGCTTCTTGCTCTGGACGATGTGGCGCACGAGACCCAGCCTCCCATCACCCTTCGTGTGACGACAGTGACTTGAGTCGAGTCGTCACGCGTCGCCGACCGTGACCGCCTGCGCCTCCCGCTCGGCCTCGGTGGCTCTCGACTCGCTCGTCTCGGGGTCGTCGATGTGGCGCAGGTAGGGCCGGGCCAGCGCCAGGGCGCCGACGGCGAGGGCGACGGCGAACGCCCCGACCCAGAACGGCACGTGGACGTTGAGCTCCTCGCCGAGCTTGCCGGCCAGCCACGGGGCGACGGCCCCACCGGAGAAGCGGACGAAGCTGTAGGCGGCCGCCGCCACGCCGCGCTCGACCGGCGCGGCCTTCATCACCGTTTCCGTGACCAGGGTGTTGTTGATGCCGAGGAACAGCCCGGCGACGACCACGCAGGTCGCGAGCAACGCCTTGTTGTTCGTCCCGACGGCCATGACCGCGAGCAGCACGGACAGCAGGCCGAGGTTCACTAGCAGGGTCGGCACCGTGCCGAACCGGGCTTGGAGCCTCGGGGCGACGACCACCGAGGTGAAGGCGAGGGCGACGCCCCACCCGAAGAAGATCAGGCCGATCTCGTGGGCGCTCATGTCCAGAGGGAAGGGCGTGAAGGCCAACAGCGTGAAGAACCCGAAGTTGTAGAGCAGCGCCGTGATGGCCACGCCGAAGAGGCCGCGGTGCCGGAGCGCTCGGAACGGCTCGAGCAACGAGGTCTTCTTGGCCGCCGGTGGCGTCTTCGGGAGCAGGAAGGCGGTGACGACGAGGGCGACGGCCATCAGGGTGGAGACGCCGAAGAACGGCCCGCGCCAGGAGATGCCGCCGAGGATGCCGCCGACGAGCGGTCCGACGGCGATGCCGAGGCCGAGGGCCGCCTCGTACAGGATGATCGACTGCGCGACCGACCCCCGCGCCGACGACACGATGGTCGCCAGCGCCGTGGCCACGAAGAGGGCGTTCCCGAGGCCCCAGAGGGCGCGCCAGCCGACGATCTCCATGACCGAGCTGGACGACCCGGCGAGCCCAGCGCCGATGATGATGACCACCAGGCCGATCAACAGGGTGCGTTTGGCGCCGATCCGGCTGGCGATGACGCCGGTGATGAGCATCGCCACGCCCATGACCGCCATGTAGCTGGTGAACAGCAGCGAGACCTGCGACGGCGTGGCGTGCAGCTGGTCGGCGATCGGCTTGAGGATCGGGTCCACCAGGCCGATGCCCATGAACGCGATGACGGACGCGAAGGCGACCGCCCAGACGGCTTTCGGTTGGCGCCACATAGTGGAGTTCCTTGGTGGGGTTCGGGTTTCAGGCTTGGGGGGTATGCGCCGGGCCGGCCTCCGCGAGCAGCCGCCGGAGGATCTCGACCGCGTCCGCGAGGGTGTCCTGCTCCCGGCCGGTGAGGGCGGCGACGTAGGGCGCGACGACGTCGGCGCGACGGGCTCGGGCCTGCCCGAGCGCGTCGGCGCCGTTCTCGGTGATGGTCACGAGGACGGCCCGCGCGTCGGCGGGGTCGGTCTCGCGGGTGACCCAGCCCTCCGCCTCGAGCCGTTGGACCTGGGTGGTCATCGTCGGCTGGCTGCAGTGGTCGGCGGCGGCGAGGGCTGAGATCCGGGCGGGACCCTGCTCCTCCACCTGGGCGAGCAGCCGGACCTGCGCGTACGGGACGTCGAGTCCGGCGCGCTGGGTGGCCAGCCGGTTCAGCCGAGCGACCACCGACAGCAGGTCGGAGCCGAGCTGCTCCGCCTCCGCGCGCGGCCGGACGGCGAGATCCACAGGCATACCGACGACTTTACATAGGTTGCCTATACAACTGCAACCACCCACGGCTTTCCCGCTTCCAACCCGGAGTTGTGTGAAGTTTTCGAGGTCTGCGAGCCAGAAAAGTGCACATAACTCCGGGTTGGAAGCGGGAACGCTCAGTCGAGCTGCGGTACCGGCTCGTTGGCCCACGTCTCGACCCGCCACCCCGACTCCGGGTCGCCGTCGAGGACGATCACCGCGGTGTTGTGCAGGCGGGTGTCGGCGACGAACGCCCGGTCGACGTTCGCGGCGCGTGCGCCGGTCCAGGCCCGGATCACCGCACCGTGGCTGATGATCGCCGCGGACTCGTGCTGGGCCGCCTCGGCGACCACCTCGTCGAACCGCGCCATGACCTCGGCACCGGACTCGCCACCGGGTATGCGGGCGTCGGGTTCGCCGTCCGCCCACCGGTAGAGGACCTCCAGGTAGGGACCCCAGGCCTCACCAGTCGCCATCTCGTGCTCTCCGGCCTGGATCTCACGAACCCCGGACCGGACCACGGGGACGAGGTCCCGGGTGGCCGCCAACGGCGCGGCGGTCTGATGGGTGCGGACCAGGTCGGAGACGTAGATCGCGTCCAGCGGGACGTCGGCCAGGCTGTCGACGAGCTTGGTCGCCTGGCTCCGGCCGAGGTCGGTGAGGTCGGCCCCGGGCGGAGCGGTGTCGAGCAGTCGCTGGGCGTTGGCCGTCGTCTCGGCATGGCGGATGAGGAGCAGTCGCACCAGATCAGGCTAGGCGGCGGCCAGCTCGACGGGCACACCGCCCGAGAACGACGGCTTTCGGGCCGGATCGGTCACTCGTGCCAGTCGAGTTGTTCGGGTGGAGGGCTCAGACGACCCAGAGCCGTGCAGCGGCCGCCGTCAGGATGACGAGGAGCGCGCCGAGCACGACGAGCGTGTCGGGCAGCCGCCAGGGGGCCGCCCCGGCCCACGTGCGCCGGTGGGCGCCGGCGAACCCGCGCGCGTCCATGGCCAGGGCCAGCACCGCGGCCTGCCCAAGGACCACCGTGAACAGGGCGAGCGACGTGGCGCCGGCCTCCCGGAGCTTGGCCACGAGGGACCGGCCGGCCGCGATGCCGCGAACCCGCCGGGCGCGAGTCAGCTCGGTCCACAGCGCGCCGAACGTCTGGAACCGCTGCAGCGCGGCGGTCGCGGCCACCACCGGGCGGGCCGGCAGATGGATCCGTTGGGCCAGATGGTCACCGAGGGCGTCCGGGTCGACGTAGGGCAGCAGGACGACCGACGGGAGGACGAGGGCCAGCACCCGCAACCCGGCCCCGAGCGCGATCTCGAGGTCGTGGCCGCCGAGCAGCCACGTCGACCACATCACGCCGGCGATGCCGATGAGGGCCGGCACCGACCGTGCTCCGAGGCGACGCCAGCGACCCGCCGGGGCGGGGCCGCTTCCGGGCGCCCAGAGCGCCACGAGACCGAGGAGCGCCTCGACGACGACCACCACGAGCAGCGACCGCCAACCGGAGACCAGCGCCGGGATCGGGAGCACGACCAGACAGGCGAGGAGCAGCGAGAGCGGACCACACCGGGCGGCCAGCGACCGTCGCGGCGGCGCGGACGTTGCCGGCTCCGGTGGCCGATGCTCGAGAGCCATCACCGCGTCGGCCCGCGCGACCACGGCGTCGTCGTGGGTGGCCACGACCACGGCCGAGCCCGCGCTACGGACCGCGTCCAGGATCCCGACGACCGCCGCCCAGGTCAGCCGGTCCTGGCCGACGGTCGGCTCGTCGGCGAGGACGACGGAGGGTTGGTGGACCACCGCCGCGGCCACGGCGAGCCGCCGCTGCTCCCCACCGGATAGCTGCCGCGGATCGGCCGTCGCCAGGTGGGCAAGCCCCAACCGCTCGAGGAGCAGGTCGGCCCGGGCGGACGCGACAGCAGGGTCGAGACCGACCGCCAGCGACGTCGCGAGCACCTCATCGCGAACCGAACGCCGCACGATCGTGCTGGCCGCCCGTTGCGGTACCCAGGCGACGGCCCGGGCGAGGTCCGGCGACGACCGCCGATAGGGGTCCCGTGGCGGCTCGACGTCCCGCCCCCTCCCGCCGAGAGGCCAACTTCTGTCCTCATTCGAGCCGGATAGGGACAGAAGTTGGCCTCTCGGCGGGTGGGGGGCGAGCTGGACGGTGCCGGCCGACGGGCGGACCAGGCCGCCCAGCGCCTCCAGCAGGGTCGACTTGCCGGACCCGCTCGGGCCGACCAGGGCCACGGTCGAACCGCCGCGGACCTCGAGGTCGACGTCGGCCACGGCGGTCGTGGCCCGGGGTGGTCCGTTGAGCGGATGGGAGGTACGCCGCACGGAGAGCCCGCGCGCGCATACCGCCGGGGCCGGAGAGTCCTCAGGCGGCGCGAACGCCGCCACGAAGGCCTCGGAGACGTCCACCGGCTCCGGGTCCGGGTGCCCGGGTACCCAGATGCCCATCGCCGCGAGCTCGACGCCCCGCTCCGCCATGACGACCGACGGTGGACCGTCGGCGACGACGTCGCCCTCGGGGCCGAGCACCACGACGCGGTCGACGAGGTCGAGCCAGGGGCCCAGCCGGTGCTCGACGACGACCGTCGTCAGCCCGCGCGCGCGGACCACGTCCCCGACGACCTGACGCACCGAGGCCGCATTGCCAGGGTCGAGCATCGCCGTCGGCTCGTCCAACAACAGCACGCGAGGCGACATCGCCAGGGCCCCCGCCAGAGCGAGCCGCTGCTGCTCGCCGCCGGACAGGGTCAGCGGGCTGGAGCCCGCAAGGTGACCGAGCCCGACCTCGGCCAGCGCGGCGGCCACCGGCGCGGACATGGCCTCCCGCGGCATACCGAGGTTCTCCAGCCCGAACGCCACGTCGCGCGCGACGGACGACGCAACCACGGCGGCACCCGGGGCCTGGAGCACCAGGCCCACCGACCCGGCGGCCTCACCGGGAGCCACGCCGTCGACGAGCACCGTTCCGGTGAGGTCACCCGCGTCGGCGGTCAGCAAGAGCCCGGCGACCGCTCGGAGCACCGTCGACTTGCCCGAACCACTCGGCCCGACGAGCAGCACCCGCTCCCCCGCGGCGATCCGCAGGGTGAGGTCGGTGAGCACCGGCCGGGTCCGGCCGTACGGGCGCCAGGTCAGGCCCTCGACCTCGATCGGTGCGCCGGTGCCGGCCGTCAGCGGCGACGGTGCGACGCGGAGGGCGTCAGACAGAGCGCGCCTCCCGCACTTCTTGACCGGGTGGCAGGGACCCGAGGGCACCGGCCTTGGCCAGGCCCGTCGTCAGCAGCCAGCCGATCCCGCCGGCGATGAGGGCGCCGGCCGCCGTGAGGATGACGAGGTAGGCGACCTTGTAGCCGGTGTCCCAGTCGGTCCAGTAGTTGAACCACTCGTAGACCGCCTCCATCGGCGCCGCCAGCGCCCCGGAGAGCAATGCTGCGCCCAGCCCGAACGAGCCGTAGGCGAGGATCGCGAACCCGATCTCGGCGCCGAGGCCCTGCAGGATCCCCGAGACCAGCGTCGCGGCCCCCCACGAGCTGCCGATGAGCGCCTCGACGGACGCCGCGATGACCTCGGCGAACAGCGCGGCGCCGGGGCGGCGGATGACGAGCCCGCCGACCACGCCGGCCATCAGCCACGGCGCGCCGGTGATGCCCTGCAGCGGCGGGAAGACGGCGGCGAGCGCCGCGCTCGGGCCCTGGTAGAGGAGGTACCACGCCCAGTACGCCACCCCGAAGGCGACGCCGAGGAAGGCGCAGGTGAGCAGGTCGATGGTGCGCCACCGGGCCAGCGGCCGGGTGGCGAGGACGGTACGGCGGGTGGTGCGGCCCGTGTCGGGCGAGGTGGTGCTCATGCGTGTCTCCCGGGGGTTCAGGTCCTTCTGGGTTCCCGGGGGAGGTGTGTCCGCGCATACGGCGTATGCGAAGCCACACCTGAGATGAAACCGACTCCCTTCGCCGGTGCTAACCGGAGCAGGTTTGGAGGGTCTGCGGCGTGAACCGCACTCTCAGCGCTAAGGGGCGCTCCCCTGTCGTTGTGAAGATGACTTTACTCCCCCGTCGTGCGAGAGTCGTCCGGACGAGCGGCGGGATTCGCACACAGGCCAGGAAGTGAGCGCACATGGGCACGATGGGATGGCGGCTGATCGGGACCGCGGCGGCGCTGGCCGCCGGTGCGGTCGCGACCAAGGTCGTCGGCGTGGGATGGCGGGCCGTGTCGGGCCGGGACGCGCCGACCGACCCCTCCGAGGTCGACGAGACCAGCTGGGGCGAGGCCCTCCTGTATGCCGCGATCCTCGGTCTGGCGGTGGGGGCGGCCCGGGTGATCGCGGAGCGCAAGGCCGCCGAGTACTACCGCAAGTCCACCGGCCACCTGCCGTCCGCCGGCTCCGTCAACGACTGACCATGGCGGGCTTCCGCGCGGGGGTGGTCATCAGTCTGGCCACCCCGCGGGAGTTCGCCGACCTCGCGGTCGCGGCCGAGGACGCCGGCTGGGACACGATCTTCACGTGGGAGGCGGTCTGGGGTCAGGACGCCTGGGTCACCCTCGCGGCCGCCGCGATGCGGACGTCCCGGATCCGCCTGGGCACCATGCTCACTCCGCTGCCCCGGATCCGGCCGTGGGACCTCGCCGGCCGGGTCGCGACCCTCGACCACCTCTCCGACGGCCGAGCCCAGCTGGCCGTCGGGCTGGGCGCGCTGCACCCCGGGTGGCTGGCCTTCGAGCGTGACGAGGGCCGCAAGGTCCGGGCCGAGAAGCTCGACGAGGGTCTGGCGATCTACGACGGGCTGATGCGCGGACAGCCGTTCGCGTATGCGGGTTCCCACTACACGGTCGAGCCCACCGACTTCGTCCCGCCGCCACCGCCGGTGCAGCAGCCGAGGGTGCCCGTGTGGGTGGTCGGTGCCTACCCCACCGCCCGCTCGATGGAGCGCGCCGCACAGTGGGACGGGATCATCCCCACCACGGTCGGCGGAGGCGAGGCTGCCGCGCCCCGGCCGGACGCCCTCGCGCGAATCGTGGCCGCGGTCAAGGAGATTCGCGAAGCGAAGGACCTCCCGTGGGAGGGCTACGACGTCGTGGCCGAGGGCGTCAGCGAGCCCGGTCCTGCCGGTGAGGCCACCGTGGCCGAGTGGGTCGACGCCGGCGCGACGTTCTGGGTCGAGTCGGACTGGGCGATGGGCGACAACGCCGTCGCGAGGCACCGACGCCGCATCGAGGCCGGCCCACCGGCTACCAGCTGAAGGCCCGCCAGGCGCGGTAGTTCTCCATGCGGACGACGGCGGCCATGCCCGTGCCCGAGACGATCCGCACCCGGGGGCGGGGGACCAGGGCGTCGAGCGCGGTGAGGTTCGCGCTGGCGCCGTCCGCCGAATACACCGAGGCGGTCCCGGTGAGGAGGACCAGCACGGTGGCCCCGGCGATGCTCAGCGGTCGCCCGTCGGAGAGGTCGGCGACGCGGACCACCGCGCTCATCCGACTGGCCACGGTGAACACGTTGAGGATGCTGGCCGGACCGTGCGTGAGGCGCACGTGCGCCTCGGCCTCACCGTCGAAAGTGAGCGGCTGGAACGGCGTCAGCTCGTGCTCGGTCCCGGCCACGTCGATGGTCAGCCCGTCTCCGTGGATGAGGGTGGCGGACCGCTGCACACCCGGGAACGTCCCGAAGTCGGCGTCCTTGTCGAGGTCGGAGACGCTGAGCCGCCAGACGAAGTGAGGTCCGCGGACGCCGAGGAGCCGACGGGCAATTTCGCGCGTCGCGCCCTGCCCGTTCTTCCACGGCGTGGGCTCGCGTTCACCGGACCGGACGATCCCGAGCGAGTGGGGAGTGACCGCCATCAGGGGGCAGTGGACAGACGTCGGGCGAGCGGCACGCCTGCACGATACGCAAGATGCCGATGAGAGGGTGCATCGAGGACCGTCACACCGCCTCGAGCAGCCACGGCGATCCTTCCGATGTCGTCACGTCCCAACGAGTCTGCCGCACCACGGGTCGCCGCCCACACGGCCTCCTGCGGGGTGAGACGCAGCTCCCGCACCGCCAGCGCGATGACGAACGGCATCGACGAGGTGAAGCAGGTCCCCGGGTTGCAGTCGGTGGCCAGCGCGATCCGGACCCCCGCATCGAGCAGGGCGCGCGCGTCGGGATACGGGTGCCGCGTCGAGAACTCGACACCGGGCAGCAGGGTGGCGACGGTCGCCCCACCGGCCAAGGCGTCGACGTCCGCGGTCGTGAGGTACGTGCAGTGGTCCACGCTCGCCGCCCCGAGCTCGACGGCGAGCCGCACGCCGGGGCCGGGACCGAGCTGGTTCCCGTGCACCCGCAGCCCCAGACCGGCAGCTCGGCCGGCTAGGAGGATGGCCCCGGCCTCGTCCTCGGTGAAGGCGTAGGGGCTGTGCGGTTCGCAGAAGACGTCGACCCATCGGGCGTATGCGCGGGCCTGCGTGAGCATCGGACCGGTCACGAGGTCGACGTAGTCGCCGCGACGGAAACGGAACTCGGGTGGGACGACGTGGCCGCCGAGGAAGGTGACCTCGTCGGTGACCTCGCGAGCCAGTCGCAGGAGCCGCGTCTCGGACTCGAGGTCCAGGCCGTAGCCGGACTTGACCTCGACGACCCCGGTGCCCTGCGCGTGCATCTCGGCGACCCGGTCGGCCAGCAGGCGGCGCAGCTCGTCGTCGGTCGCGGCCCGGGTGGCCGCGACGGTGCTGGCGATCCCGCCGCCGTCGTATGCCGCGCCGGTCATCCGCGCGTCGAACTCGGCACTGCGATCACCGGCGAACACGAGATGCGTGTGGCTGTCGACGAAGGCGGGTACGACGGCTCGGCCGTCGAGGTCGAGGCGGCAATCGGCGTCGGGCTCGTGGCCCGCGGTGGCGCGGCCGACCCAGAGCACCTCCTCGTCCGGGCCGAGCACGAGAGCGGCGCCGTGGAGGGTGCCGATGGCGTCCTCGGCGTCCGGGTGGTCCGGATCCATGGTGGTCAGCTCGCCGATGCCGGTGACGAGGGTCGTTGCTGTGGCGGTCACCGTTCGACCCGCAGCGCGTCGAACGCGTCGCGGAACAGCGGCGCGACCGAGCCGAGCCGCTGGTGCTCACCGCGGTCGACGACCACCTGGCCGCCGATGACGACGGTCGCCACGTCGGCCCCCGTCGCCGTGTAGACGATCTGGCCGGCCCGGCTCCCGATGGTGCGGATCGTGTCGTCCCGAACGACGACGAAGTCGGCGAGCGCCCCTTCGGCGATGACCCCGCCGCCGAACCAGCCGAGGCTGCGGTACCCGTTGGCCGTGGCGACCCGGACCAGCTCGTCGGTGCGGAACCGGCCCCGCTCGTTGGTCGAGAGGCGCTCGTTCATCTCCAGGCCGCGGATCTCCTCGAAGGGGTCGACGATGGCGTTCTGGTCGGAGCCGAGGCTGAGGCTGACCCCCGCGTCGGCGAGGTCCCGTGCGGGGCCGATGCCGTCGGCCAGGTCGCGTTCGGTGGTGGGGCAGAACGAGGCCTGCGCGTCCGCCGCTCCGAGCAGCTTGACGTCCTCGGCGCTGACGTGGGTCGCGTGGACGGCGGTCACGTCGGGTCGCAGCACCCCGGTGTCGGCGAGCAGCTCGGTCGGCGAGCAGCCGTAGAACATCTCGCAGGCGATGTTCTCGGCCGGCTGCTCGGAGAGGTGCACGTGGATGGGCTGGCCCTCGACCCAGGCGCCGACCTCCTCGAGCGACGGCTTCGGCACGGCCCGGACGGAGTGGACGGCGGCACCGACCCGGGCGGTGGCGCCTGGCGGCTTGCTGCGCAACGACATCCGGTCGAGCCACTCCCCGACCGACCCGTCGCAGAACCGCTGCTGGACGGCGTCCGGCGCGGTGTGCCCCTCGCCGGTCAGGCCGCCGGCGAGGTAGCAGGTGTCGAGCAGGGTGATCCGGATGCCCGCCTCGCCCGCCGCCGCGATCAGGGCGTCGCCCATGGCGTTCGGATCCGCGTAGGGCTTTCCGGACGGGCTGTGGTGCAAGTAGTGGAACTCGCCGACGACAGTGATGCCGGCCAGCACCATCTCCGCGAACGTCGCTCGGGCCAGCGCGAAGTAGGTGTCGGGGTTCAGCCGCTGGGTGACCGCATACATCTGCTCGCGCCACGTCCAGAAGTTGCCGCTGCCCCCGTGGGTCCGCCCGCGCAGAGCGCGGTGGAAGGCGTGGCTGTGCGTGTTGGCCAGCCCGGGGAGGACGACCCCGGGGATCCGGACGTCGTCGTGGTGCGCGTGCGCGTGGGCCTGGATCGTGCCGAAACGCCCGTCCTGCACGGTAATTCGCACCGAGGTGGACGGTCCGTTCGGCAGCCAGGCGTGCTCGGCCCAGTAGGTCGTCATGACGCGGCCCCGGTCAGGTCGGTGATCACCGCGGTGAGGGCGGCGACGCCGGCGTGGCAGTCGGCTGCATCGGCGTGCTCGACCGGCGAGTGGGAGACGCCGGTCGGGTTGCGGACGAACAGCATCGCCGACGAGATGCCATCCATAGCAAGGATTCCCGCGTCGTGACCGGCACCCGTGCCGAGGACCGGGGTGTCGGGCCCGAGGGTCGTGGCCAGGCGCCGCACCAGTTCCGGGTGGAACCGGGTGGTTCCGGTCCAGGACTCCTCGGTGACCGTGGCGCCGTGCGCTGCGGCCGCACCGTGCAGGTCGGCCACGACCCGGCGGACAGCGGCCTCGTCGGCGCCCCGGGCGTCGAGCCAGGTGGCGACATGGCTGGCGATCGCGTTGACGCCGCCGGGTTCGACGCGGACCTTGCCGACGGTCGCAACGCAGCCGTGCCGGGTCGCCGCGGCGCGGGTGGCGAGGACGAGGGCAGCGTGCTTGAGCATCGCGTCGTCGCGGTCCTCGAGGCGAGTCGTACCCGCGTGGTTCGCGGTACCCGGGACGTCGATCCGCCAACGGCCGTGCGGCCAGATGTCGCTGCCCACGCCCACTGCGGAAGAACTCTGGTCGTATGCGTCGGGGTCGGCCAGGGCGCGGCCCTGCTCGACGTGGAGCTCGACGAAAGTGCGCACGCGGGCGAGCGCCTCGGGGTCCTGGCCGAGGCTCGACGGGTCACGGCCCGCGGCCGCGATCGCCTCGGCCATCGTCGTGCCGTCGGCATCGGTCAGACCGAGCGCGCGTTCAGCCGTGAGCGCCCCGGTGATGATGCGCGATCCGGCACAGGCGATCCCGAACCGGGCACCCTCCTCGTCGCCGAAACAGGCCACCGCCAACGGAACTCGCGGTCCTAGCCCGGAGGCGCGCAGGGCGTCGACCGCCGCGAGCGCCGAGACCACCCCGAGCGGGCCGTCGAACGCCCCGCCGTCCGGGACCGAGTCGAGGTGCGAGCCGACGGCCACGCCGCCGGTCGACCCATCGGCGCGGACGGCGTCGGGGTCGCCCCACCAGGCCCACTGGTTACCGGCGCGGTCCTCGACGACGTCGAGCCCCCGAGCGGCGCACTGCCCGGCGAACCACTCCCGCAGCGTGTGGTCCTCGCGGGTCCACGCATACCGCCGGTACCCGCCGGTCGAGGCGCCTCGGCCGATCGGCGAGAGCTCGGCCCACATGGCGTCGAAGGAGCGCAGCGCCGACCCGGGCACAGGGACACGAGAGTGCTGGGCGTCCACGGCGGCGCTCACGGGACCAACCTAGGCTGTCGTCCGTGGAGATGCCCGGGGAAGCGCGCGCACTGGCCGCCGTCGAGGCCGCCGGCATCCCCTTCACGGTGACTCGGCACGGACCGGTGCGCAGTCTCGAGGAGGCGGCCGCCGCTCGCGGCGTGCAGCCGGGAGACATGGTGAAGTCGCTCGTGGTCCGGCGAGCCGACGACGACTTCCTCTTCGTGCTCGTGCCGGGCGACCGCCAGTTCTCCTGGCCCAAGCTGCGCGCCCTGCTCGGGACGAACCGCCTCTCGATGCCCGACGCCGCCGTCGCCAAGGACGTGACCGGCTACGAACGCGGCACCATCACCCCGTTCGGGTCGACCCGCGCGTGGCCGGTCGTGGCCGACGCCACGGTGGCCGGACGCACGGTCTCGCTGGGTGGTGGCGCTCACGGCGTCGCTCTCACCGTCAACGGCGACGACGTGGTCCGGGTCCTCGACGCGCAGGTCGCGGACATCAGCGACGTCACCGACTGATCACGCGTCCTCGCGCATCGGCACCCGCACGCCACGCTCCTCCGCCACCTGGTCGGCAAGGTCGTACCCCGCGTCGACGTGCCGGATGACGCCCATGCCGGGGTCGTTGGTGAGCACGCAGGCCAGCTTCTGCGCGGCGAGCGGCGTCCCGTCGGCGACGGAGACCTGGCCGGCGTGGATCGAACGGCCGATGCCGACCCCGCCGCCGTGGTGGATCGACACCCACGACGCGCCGGACGCGGTGTTGACCAGGGCGTTCAGCAGCGGCCAGTCGGCGATCGCGTCGGAGCCGTCGAGCATCGACTCGGTCTCGCGGTACGGGCTCGCGACCGAGCCGCAGTCGAGGTGGTCGCGGCCGATGACGATGGGGGCGCTCACCGCGCCGCTCGCCACGAGGTCGTTGAACGCCAGGCCGGCCCGATCGCGCTCGCCGTACCCCAGCCAGCAGATGCGCGCGGGCAGGCCCTGGAAAGCGATCTTCTCGCGAGCGCCGCGCATCCACTTCTGAAGGCGGTCGTTGTCGGGGAACAGGTCCATGACGGCGCGGTCGGTCGTGTCGATGTCCTTCGGGTCACCCGAGAGGGCGACCCAGCGGAACGGGCCCTTCCCCTCGCAGAACAGTGGCCGGATGTACGCCGGGACGAACCCGGGGAAGTCGAACGCCCTGTCGTACCCGCCCTTTCGGGCCTCGTCGCGGATCGAGTTGCCGTAGTCGAAGACCTCGGCGCCCTGGTCCATGAACCCGACCATCGCCTCCACGTGGCGCGCCATCGACTCGCGCGCCCGGTCGGTGAACTCCTCGGGCTTGCGCTCCGCGTAGTCGTGCCAGTCGGCGACGTCGATCCCCTCGGGCAGGTACGACAGCGGGTCGTGCGCCGAGGTCTGGTCGGTGACGATGTCGATCTCCACGCCGCGCCGGAGCAGCTCGGGGAACAGCTGGGCGGCGTTGCCGACCACACCCACGCTGTACGCGCGCCGGTTCGCCTTGGCGTCCAGCGCCAGCGCGACCGCCTGGTCGAGGTCGTCGGCGACGGCGTCGAGGTAGCGGTGCTCGACCCGACGGTCGAGGCGAGTGCGGTCGACGTCGACGACGAGGCATACCCCGTCGTTGAGGGTGACCGCGAGCGGCTGCGCGCCACCCATCCCGCCGCACCCGCCGGTCAGGGTCAACGTCCCGGCGAGGGTGCCCCCGAACCGCTTCTCGGCCACGGCGGCGAACGTCTCGTAGGTGCCCTGGACAATGCCCTGGGTACCGATGTAGATCCACGAGCCGGCGGTCATCTGGCCGTACATCGTGAGCCCGAGGTGCTCGAGGCGGCGGAACTCCGGCCACGTGGCCCAGTCCGGGACGAGGTTGCTGTTGGCGATGAGGACCCGCGGCGCCCACTCGTGGGTCCGCATGACGCCGACCGGGCGGCCGGACTGGACGAGCATCGTCTCGTCGGCCTCGAGGGTCTGCAAGGTGTGGACCATGGCGTCGAACGACCGCCAGTCGCGGGCCGCACGACCGGTGCCGCCGTAGACGACGAGGTCGTCCGGACGCTCGGCCACCTCGGGGTCGAGGTTGTTCATGAGCATCCGCATCGGGGCCTCGGCGGCCCACGAACGCGCGGTCAGGGTCGTGCCGCGCGGGGCGCGAACGGGTCGGGCGCCATCCATGTCGGGTCTCCTTGGGTCGGGCTTCCCACTTCCAACCCGAAGTTGTGCCAAGTTTTCGGGATCTTGAGCCCCTAAAACTAGGTACTTCTCCGGGTTGGAAGCGGGAAGGGGGTATGCGGGTGGGTCAGGCGAGGGGGCCGGTGACGGTTTCGGCAGCGCGGACGACGTTGCCGGCGGCGACGAAGTCCACCGCGGACTGGATCTCCGGGGCGAGGAAGCGGTCGGGTCCGGGGCCGGGCACCGTCGTCCGGAGCGCCGCGACGACGGCGCCGGTGGCGGGCGCCGGGCGCAGCGGCGCGCGGAGGTCGAGGCCGCGGGCGGCGGTGACCAGCTCGACGGCCAGGACCCGGGTCAGGGCGTCAACGGAACGGCGTAGCTTGCGCGCCGCAGACCAGCCCATCGACACGTGGTCCTCCTGCATCGCGCTGCTCGGGATCGAGTCGACGCTGGCCGGAGCGGCCAGGCGCTTCAGCTCGGACACGAGGGCGGCCTGGGTGTACTGCGCGATCATGTGACCGGAGTCGACGCCCGGGTTGTCGGCGAGGAACGGCGGCAGGCCGTTGCTGCGCGACTGGTCGAGGAACCGGTCCGTGCGTCGCTCCGAGATGCTGGCCAGGTCGGCCGCCACGATCGCGAGGAAGTCGAGCACGTAGGCGACTGGGGCGCCGTGAAAGTTGCCGTTCGACTCGACGCGACCGTCGAGCGTCACGACCGGGTTGTCGACCGCCGACGCGAGCTCCCACTCGGCGACGCGCGTCGCGTGGTCGATGGTGTCGCGGGCGCCGCCGGCGACCTGCGGCGCACACCGCAGCGAGTAGGCGTCCTGGACCCGGGTGCACTCATTGGTGCGATGCGACTCGCGGATCTCACTGTCCTGCATCAGTTTTCGCAGGTTCGACGCCGACGCCGCCTGGCCCGGGTGCGGCCGCAGCGCCTGCAGGTCTGCGGCGAAGACATCGTCGGTGCCGAGCAGTCCCTCGACGCTCATCGCCGCCGTGACGTCGGCGGTCGCGACCAGCCGGCGCAGGTCGGTGATGGCGAGGATCAGCATGCCGAGCATCCCGTCCGTGCCGTTGATGAGGGCCAGGCCCTCCTTCTCGGCGAGGGTCACGGGGGCGATCCCGTGCTGCGCCAGCGCGGCCGCTGCGGGCACCAGCGCACCGTCGCGCACTCGGACCGGCCCCTCGCCCATCGCCGCGAGCGCGCAGTGCGCGAGCGGTGCGAGGTCGCCGGAGCACCCGAGCGAGCCGTACTCGTGGACCACCGGCGTGATCCCCGCGTTGAGCATCGCCGCATACGTCTGAGCGACCTCCTCGCGGACCCCGGTCCGGCCGGTGGCGAGGGTGGCCAGCCGGAGCAGCTGGAGCGCCCGCACGACCTCGCGCTCGACCTCCGGGCCGGAACCGGCCGCGTGAGAGCGGACCAGGCTGCGCTGCAGCTGGGCGCGCTGGTCGGGGGGGATGTGCTTCGTGGCCAGCGCCCCGAACCCGGTCGACACCCCGTAGTGCGGGACGGTGTCGGTGGCCAGCCCCTCGATGATCCGGCGGCTCTCCCCGATCCGGACCAGGGCCGCGTCGGCGATCACGACCGGTGCGTCGAACCGGGCCACGGCCACGACGTCCTCGAACGTGAGCGGCCCGGCCCCGACGGTGACCGTCGTGGGGTCCACCCCGGCGGCGACCGGCGCGGTATGCGTCTGCGTCATGCCTCCATTGGAGCGCCACCGAGGCCCGCGCCCAACGGCCGGACCGGTGATTGTGTCTCGTATGCGAGACAGGTGGCACACTCGAACCGTGCGCATCGTCATCACCACGGCGGAGTCGTCCTCGCAGAGGCCCGGCTGTGAGCGGCGCACTATGAGCTCGCCGTGACCAACGCCCCGGCAGCAGCCCAGGCCCTCGAGGTGCTGGGACTGCTGTCGCGGCATACCGAACCGATGCCCGCAGCCGCCATCGCCGGCCGGCTCGGCCTGCCCCGGTCCTCGACGTACCACCTGCTGGGCGTCCTCCAGGAGCACGGCTACGTGGTCCACCTACCGGAGGAGCGGCGCTACGGGCTCGGTGTCGCGGCGTTCGAGCTGGGGACCGCCTACTCGCGCCAGGCGCCGCTGCAGCGCCTCGCCCGCCCGATCCTCAGCCGCCTTGTCGACGAGACGCGACACAACGCACACTTCGCGGTGCTCCACGGCAACGACGTCCTCTACCTCGTCGAGGAGCGCGCCCCGCGGCGACCCTCACTGGTCAGCGACGTCGGCGTCCGGCTGCCCGCGCAGCTGACGGCCAGCGGGCTGGCCCTGCTCGCCGCCCTGCCGGGCGCCCAGGTCCGGGCGCTCTACCCGTCGCGGTCGTCGTTCGTGCTGCGGCACGGGACGGGGCCGACCTCGTCGACCCAGCTGCGATCCCTGCTCACCGGCGTGCGGGCGCGGGGGTATGCGGTCGAGCACGGCACGGTGACGCCGGACCTCGGGTCGGTCGCGGCCGCGGCCCTCGACCACGCGGGGTACCCCAGTGCGGCGTTCGCCATCACCTACGAGGAGCGGCTCGTGAACCCGGTCGAGGAGGCCACGCTGGCCGAGGCGGTCGTGGCGGCGGCAAACGCGTTGTCCCGTCGGATCGGCGGCACCAGGATGAGGGCGTGACGTCCCCCGGACTGCTGGCCGACCTCGAGCGCTACTACGACACCGCCCCGCGCGCCACGTGCGACACGGAGGAGCTCGGCCCCCTGACCCTCTTCCTGGCCCGCACCGGCTTCCCCTACTACGCGCGACCACGCCTCGGCCTGGCCGGCGAGGTCACCGCCACGGACGTGACCGCGGTCCTCGCTCGTCAGCGCGAGCTCGACGTCCCTCGCGCGGTCGAGTGGGTCCACGACACGACGCCGTCGCTCCTGGCCGCTGCTCGCGAGGCCGGCATGACGGTCGAGGAGTGTCCGCTGCTCGTCCTCGAGTTGGACCCGCCCGAGCCCGATCCGAAGGCCGGCGTGCGGATCGTCGCGGCCGACGACCCGCAGCTGGGGCTGGTCCGAGCGGCGCTCAACGTGGGGTTCGGCACCGCGGGGACCAGCATCGGCGAGGCCTCGGTCGCCGAGCGTGACGCCGACGCGGCGGCTCACCCGGAGACCGCGGAACGGATCGCTGCCCTCATCACGGCCGGCTTGGGCATCCTGGCCGGGGCGTTCGACCCCGAGGTGGGGCCGGTCGGCGGCGGCAGCCACAACCCGCGGGGCGACGTCACCGAGGTCGTCGGGGTCGGCGTCCTCCCCGCGTACCGCCGGCGGGGGTTGGCCGCCGCGATCACCGCGCGGCTGGCGCGGCACGCTCTCGATACTGGTGTCCGCACGGTGTTCTGCTCCGCCCAGGACGATGCGGTCGCCCACGTCTACGAGGGGGTCGGGTTCCGGCGGATGGGGACCGCCTGCGTCGCCGAGGCCGACTGACCCGTGCCGTCGCCCCAGCGATCGCAGGTGCCACCCGTCCCGGTCGCGACCGCCCTGGTCCTCTGCGGAGGCGACTCGCGACGGATGGGCGCGGACAAGACCGCGGCCGCCCTGGGTGCGACGACGGTCCTCGACCACCTCCTCGACGGCCTGCCCCGTGACTGGTCGGTCGTCGTCGTCGGTCCGGAGCGCCCGACCCGACGTGCGGTCCGGTGGACGCGGGAGTCGCCGCCAGGAGGAGGACCGGTCGCCGCAGTCGCCGCCGGACTGTCGTTCGTGGACACGGAGCTCGTCGTCGTCCTGGCCGGCGACATGCCGTTCGCCGCCGACGCCGCAGTACGGCTGGCGACCACCCTGCGGGCCGATGCGGCCACCGACGCCGTGGTCGCCGTCGACGCCGTCGACCGCCCGAACCCGCTGCTCGCCGCATACCGAACCGTGGCCCTGCGCGGCGCGCTCCCGGACCCGCCTGCGAACGCTCCCGCCCGCTCGCTGCTCGCCGTCACGCACACGACCCTGCCCCTCGACGAGGCCGACTCCCTCGACGTCGACACCCCCGAAGCGCTCGCCGCCGCCCGCCATAGGCTCGCGACGTGAAGGCGATCACGCTCCCGCAACCTGGTGGACCCGAGGCCCTCGTCCTCGACGACGTGCCCGACCCGATGCCCCGACCCGGTGAGGTCGTCGTCGAGGTGGTCGCCGCCGGGGTGAACCGGGCGGACGTCATGCAGCGGCAGGGGCACTACGACCCGCCACCCGGCTCGTCGGCCTACCCCGGGCTCGAGGTCAGCGGCCGGATCGCTCAGCTCGGCGACGGCGTCGACGGGTGGTCGGTCGGCGACGAGGTCTGCGCCCTGCTCACCGGCGGTGGGTATGCGGAGAAGGTCACCGTGCCGGCCGGCCAGCTGCTGCCGGTCCCGGCCGGGGTCAGCCTCGAGGACGCCGCGGCCCTCCCGGAGGTCGCCTGCACCGTCTGGTCGAACATCTTCATGACGGCGAACATCCAGCCCGGTGAGGTGCTGCTCGTCCACGGCGGTGGGTCGGGGATCGGGACGATGGCCGTCCAGCTGGGCCGCGAGGTCGGCGCGCGGGTGGCAGTGACGGCCGGGTCGCCGGAGAAGCTCGAGGTCTGCCGGGAGCTCGGGGCGTCGATCCTCGTCAACTACCGGACCGAGGACTTCGAGGCGGTCGTCCGCGAGGCCACCGACGGGCACGGCGCGGACGTCATCCTCGACACCATCGGGGCGAAGTACCTCGCCCGCAACGTCTCGCTGCTGGCCGTCAACGGGCGGTTGGTCGTCATCGGGCTGCAGGGTGGGCGAACCGCCGAGATCGACCTCGGCGCGATGCTCGCCAAGCGCTGCGCCCTCATCGCGACGACCCTCCGGGCGAGGCCCGCGGCCGAGAAGGCGGTGATCGTCGCAGCGGTGCGGGAGCACGTCTGGCCGCTCATCGAGTCGGGCCGGGTACGCCCGATCGTGCACGCCGCATACCCCCTCGGCGACGCCGCGGGAGCCCATCGCGAGATGGAGGCCTCGACCCACGTGGGCAAGCTCCTGCTGCGGGTCTGAACTGCCCCGAAACACTCGGGTATGTCGCAAAGATTCCACCCGAGACCATCCGGACGGACTATCCCGGTCGGCTCCGGGAGTACCGATGATGAGGTCAGTGGCCGCCCGTGTGGCGCCGTCGGCGCCGCCCTGCCCCTGTGGTGGTCGCTGGGCGGCGGGGGTCGAAAGGCCCCCGCCGCTCGCATGCGACAGACTGTCCGGATGACCGACCAGCAGAGCCCACAGGGCAGCCAGCCGGACGAACAGAACGAGCCCGCCCGCATCGTCGTCGTCACCCAGGACGGCATGGGCGTCTCCGCTCCCGGGTCCTCGGGACGCGACGGATCCGACGAGGAGAGCACCAACCCGGCCGACCTCGTCGAGCAGCCGGCCAAGGTCATGCGGATCGGCTCGATGATCAAGAACCTCCTGGACGAGGTCCGCAACGCCCCGCTGGACGAGGCCGGGCGGACGCGGCTGGCCGAGATCCACCGCCGGTCCATCGAGGAGCTCAAGGCCGGTCTCGCGCCGGAGCTCGTCGAGGAGCTCGACCGCATCGCGCTGCCGTTCAGCTCGGCCGCGCCCTCCGACGCCGAGCTCCGGATCGCCCAGGCCCAGCTGGTCGGCTGGCTCGAGGGGCTGTTCCACGGCATCCAGACCGCGCTCTTCGCCCAGCAGATGGCCGCCCAGCAGCAGCTGCAGGGCATGCGGCGCGCCCTGCCCCCAGGTCACCCCGCCGCAGAGGACCCGCGCCTGGGCGTGCCCGGCCAGATGGGTGGCCCGCAGAGCCCCGGAGCAGCCGGGACGGGTCAGTACCTCTGACGGCCTCTCAGCGTCACACCCAGGAGCAGCGCTCACGCTCGGTCGGCACATAGGCCTGGTTCCACTGGACGAACGGCGTCTCCAGCTTGTACTTGAGATCGGTCTGCCGCGCCAGGACGACGTGGCCGCCGTTGACCGGGTTCTCCAGCGACTCGAAGTACTCGACGCTCCAGTGGAACCAGCGCATGCAGAACAGCCGCATAGTGAGTCCGTGGGTGACGATGACGAGGCTCTGGTCCGACATCGGGTGGCCACCGGCGTCGGCCGGCTCGGCCTCGATGTAGCGCCAGAGCGACTCGAGGAACGTGCTCACCCGGTCGTAGACGTCCGAGCCGGACTCACCGTGCGTGAACCGGTAGTAGAAGTGGCCGTACTCGTTGCGGAGCCGCTTCTGCTCCGCGATGTCGGCCGGGTCCTGGAAGTTGGCCCAGTCCTGCTCCCGCAGCCTCGGCTCGATCCGCACGTCCTCGACCGGGACCCCGAGGCCGAGGGCTTCGACGGTCTGCCGGGTTCGGATGTAGGGCGACGCGTAGAGGGTGATCGGCTCGTCCGTGAGGTATGCGCGCAGTCGCCTCCCCGCCTCGGTCGCCTGCTCGACGCCGTTGGGGGTCAACGTCAGCGCGTGGTCGGGGACGGTCTCGTAGATCGAGTCGTCGACGTTGCCCTGCGACTCGCCGTGCCGCACCAGGACGATGCGGCGCGGCCGGTTGGGAAGCGCCATCAGCGCCCGGCCGCGACGGCCCGGCCAGCGGTGCGACCCGAGAACAGGCAACCGCCGAGAAAGGTGCCCTCGAGCGACCGGTAGCCGTGCATCCCGCCGCCGCCGAACCCGGCCACCTCGCCCGCCGCATACAGGCCCGGAATGGGCTCGCCGTCGGCGCCAAGGACCCGGCTCTCGAGGTCGGTCTGCAAGCCCCCCAACGTCTTTCGCGTGACGACCGACAGCCGGACGGCGATGAGCGGACCGTTCGCGGGGTCGAGGAACTTGTGCGGCGTGGCGGTGCGGATGAGCTTGTCTCCGCGGTACCGCCGGGCGCCGTGGATCGCCGTGATCTGGGCGTCCTTGGAGAAGCCGTTGTCGAGGTTGCGGTCGCGTTCGACCACTTGCCGCTCGATCTCGTCGGCGTCGAGCGGCGCGTTCGGGGTGAGCGTGTTCATCCGCTCCACCAGCCCCTGGATCGTCGTGGCGGTCACGAAGTCCTCACCGTGGTCCACGAACGCCTGCACCGGTTTCGGGGCCCCGTGGCGGACGCGACCCAGCACCTGGCGCACCGACTTGCCGGTGAGGTCGGGGTTCTGCTCGGAGCCGGAGAGGGCGAACTCCTTCTCGATGACCTTCTGGGTCAGGATGAACCACGAGTGGTCGTGCCCGGTCTGACGAAGGTGGGCCAGCGTTCCGAGGGTGTCGAAGCCGGGGAAGTACGGCGCCGGTAGCCGGTGTCCGTTGCCGTCGAACCACATCGACGACGGTCCGGGCAGGATCCGGATGGCGTGGCCCGGCCAGACCGGGGCCCAGTTGTGGATGCCCTCGACGTAGTGCCACATCCGGTCGCGGTTGATGACCGAGCCGCCGGCCGCCTCGACGATCCCGATCATCCGCCCGTCGACGTAGGCGGGGACACCCGTCGTCAGATGGTCGGGTGGCGAGCCGAGCCGTTCCGGCCAGGCCGCCCGCACGAGGTCGTGGTTACCGCCGATGCCGCCCGACGTGACGATCACCGCCGGGGCGGTCAGGGTGAAGTCGCCGACCACGTCACGGTTGGTCGGGTGGCCGCGGGACTCGGTCGCCGTGGCGAGCACGGCTCCGCGCACACCGGTCACCGCCCCACCGTCGACGACGAGGTCGTCCACGCGGTGCCGGAACGCGAAGGTCAGCAGCCCGTCGCGTTCGGCCTGGATCGCCTTGCGCACAAACGGTTCCACGACGCCCGGGCCCGTGCCCCACGTGACGTGGAACCGGGGCACCGAGTTGCCGTGCCCTCCGGCGTGACCGTCACCGCGTTCCGCCCAGCCGACCACCGGGAACCACCGCATGCCCTGCTCGTACAGCCAGGCGCGCTTCTCACCGGCCGCGAAGTCCACGTACGCCCGCGCCCACAGGCCCGGCCAGTGGTCCTCCGGGCGGTCGAAGCCGGCCGTCCCGAGCCAGTCCTGCCAGGCGAGCTCGACAGAGTCCTTGACGCCCATCCGCCGCTGTTCAGGGGAGTTCACGAAGAACAGCCCGCCGAAGGACCAGAACGCCTGGCCGCCGAGGTTGGTCCGCGACTCCTGCTCCACGACGACCACGCGCCGGCCGGCGCCGGTCAGCTCGGTGGCGGCCACCAGGCCGGCGAGCCCGGCCCCGACGACGACCGCGTCCGCGTCAGCCATGGCCCCATCCTGTCAGCCCAGCTTGGCGACCAGCGCAGCGAACCGGTCGAGGGAGCCCGGCTCCGAGACGCGGGCCACCCCGAAGATGACGTGCTCGGTGCCGACCTCGCGCAGCCGGCCGACACGGTCGACGATCGACTCGTCCGACTCCGTCGCGAAGTCGACCCGGCTGAGGACGGTCTTCTCGATGTCGTCGTAGGCCCGACCGACGGCGTCGCAGTGTCGCCGGATCACCTCGTACTTCGCCTGCACCTTGTCCGCTCCCATGTCGAAGACATTGCACGCGTCGGCGTACTGCGCGACGAGTCGCAGCGTCTTCTTCTCGCCGATACCCCCGATGAGGATGCGCGGGTGAGGGGTGGACAGCGCAGCGGGCGAGTTGAGCGGCCGCTCGAGGCGATAGTGCCGGCCCTCGAAGGGCCTCTCGTCACCGGCCCACATCTGCTGAGCGATCTGCAGCGTCTCCTCGAGCCGCTCGAACCGCTCGCCGGTCGACGCGAACGGCACACCGAGACCGCGGTGCTCCCACTCGTTCCAGGCCGCACCGATACCCAGCCACGCTCGTCCACCGGAGAGGACGTCGAGCGTCGTCACCGTCTTGACGAGGATCCCGGGGTGGCGGTAAGTCACGCCGGTCACCAACGTTCCCAACGTGATCCGTTCGGTGACACCGGCCGCGAACGCGAGCGCGGCATACCCCTCCAACATCTCGTGCTCCGGCGGACCGTTCACGCCGATCTGGAAGAAGTGGTCCATCACCCAAAGGCTGGAGAGTCCGACCTGGTCAGCGTCGCGCGCGATCCGCGCAAACATCGGCCCGATGCTCCGCGGGGCGTCGGGCCAGGTGAAGTCGCTGATCTGAATACCGATCTTCATGTGTTAAACGTATGCCGGTGACTACGCCCCCGCTGGACCCCGTCCCGTGGTGGGGCACCACGGCGGCCGTGGTCGCTCCCGTCGCCATGATCGGCGGCTGGACGTGGGCCGGCGCCATCACCCCGGGGTTCGACCCGATCCGCCAGACCATCAGTGACCTTGCGGCCGTCGCGGCGCCGACCCACTGGCTGATGACCTCGGCGCTGGTCATCACCGGTCTCGCCTACATCGCCACCGCGGCCGGCCTGCGCCCGGCCGACGGCGCCGGGCGCGGGCTGCTGGTGGTGGGCGGAGTGGCCCTCCTGCTGACGGCGTGGATCCCCAACGACACCGGGGGTCGCAACGAGGTGGGGCACATGATCGCGGCGTACCTCTCGTTCCTCGCCCTCACCGTCTGGCCGGCCGTCATCGCGCGCAACCGCCCGGACGCGCCGCTCGTCCTGCGCCCGCGCTTCGGTCAGGTGGTCGCGATCGGACTGGGCGTGCTGGTGCTCTTCACGTTCGCCGAGATCGTCACCGGCGGCGCGACGCTCGGGTTGCGCGAGCGCGTCCTGGCCGGCGCTCAGTCGCTCGTCCCGCTCGTCGTCGTGCTGGGGTGCCGACGGCGCGGCTCAGCCCCCTGACCGCAGCTGCGGGAACTGGTCGTCACGCCACTCGTTCTCCGGCCGTGCGTCGCCGGCCTCGGCGGCGAGGTCGTCCTCGCGGCCCCGCAGCTCGACCCGGCGGATCTTGCCCGAGATCGTCTTCGGCAGCTCCGAGAACTCGATCCGGCGGACCCGCTGCCAGGGCGCGAGGTGCTCACGCGCATACCCGAGGATCGACAGGGCCGTCTCCTCGGTGGGTTCGTGTCCGGGCGCGAGGACGATGTAGGCCTTCGGGACGGCCAGCCGCACCGCGTCGGGAGCGGGGACGACCGCCGCCTCGGCCACCGCGGGGTGCTCGATGAGGACCGACTCCAGCTCGAACGGGCTGATCTTGTAGTCGCTGGCCTTGAACACGTCGTCGGTGCGGCCGACGTAGGTGATGTAGCCGTCGCTGTCGATGGTCGCGACGTCGCCGGTGTGGTAGAAACCGCCGGCCATCGCCTCGGCGTTGCGCTCGTCGTCGCCCTGGTAGCCGGTCATCAGCGGGAGCGGCCGTTCGGTGAGGTCCAGGCAGATCTCACCCTCGCCCGGACCCTCGTCGGTCGCCGAGACGCGTTCTCCGGTCAGGGGATCCACGAGGACGACAGGAACGCCGGGCAGTGGGCGGCCCATCGAGCCGACCTTCACCAGTGACCCCGGCGTGTTGCCCACCTGGGCCGTGGTCTCGGTCTGGCCGTAGCCGTCCCGCAACTGCAGACCCCACGCCTTCTTGACCTGCTCGATGACCTCGGGGTTGAGCGGTTCGCCGGCGCCGATGATCTCGCGCAGCCGGCCCGGGCCGCCGGAGAGGTCGGCGTTGATGAGCATCCGCCAGACCGTCGGCGGCGCGCACAGCGAGGTGACCTCGTTGTCGCGGATCACGCCGAGCAGGGCGGCCGCGTCGAACCGCGTGTAGTTGTAGAGGAAGACGGTCGCCTCGGCGTTCCACGGTGCGAAGAAACACGACCACGCGTGCTTCGCCCAGCCGGGCGAGGAGATGTTGAGGTGCACGTCGCCGGGCTCGAGGCCGAGCCAGTACATCGTCGTGAGGTGCCCCACGGGGTAGGACACCTGGGTGTGCTCGACCAGCTTGGGCTTGTTGGTCGTGCCGGAGGTGAAGTAGAGCAGCAGCCGGTCCTCGGGTGTCGTGCCCGGGTGCTCGGCCGGCGGGACGTCGAGCCGGTATGCGTCGTCGAGCGACGCCCAGCCGTCGGGCGTGGCCTGGCCGCGGGTGACCACGAAGCGGCCGTAGTCGCCGGACACGCCCTCGAACTTGCCGGTGTCGGACGCGTTGGCCACGGCGAAGGTCGCCCCGCCACGCTCGATCCGGTCGCGGAGCTCGGCCGGTCCGGCCGCGGTGGCCGTCGGCATGATGACCGCGCCGAGCTTGATGATCCCGAGCATCGTCTCCCACAGCTCGACCTGGTTGCCGAGCATGACGATGACCGCGTCGCCCTTGCCGACGCCCTGCTGGGCGAGCCAGGCCGCGACCTGGTCCGAACGTCGAGCCAGGGTGTCGAACGACCACGACTGTGCACGCTTTCCCTCGGCGGCGTCGGCCTCCTCGAGGATCATCAGGGCGGGGCGCTCGTTGCCCCGGGCGACGGCGTCGAACCAGTCCACCGCCCAGTTGAAGCGGTCGCCCACGTCGGGCCACCGGAACCCCGAGACGGCGGCGCGGTGGTCGCCGCGCCACCCCATGAGCTGGTTGCGGGACGCCCGGAAGGCCTCGGTCGCGGGCGAGCCCGCCGGCATACCGGCCGTCATCGTTCCGTCTCGGAGCGGGTGGGCGCCTCCGACGTCGGTGTCGTGCTGGTGGGCGGCTCGACCTTGACCGCGGTGGTCTCGGCCGCCTCCTCGCTGGGAGCGATCCGCCGGGCCTGCGTCAGCCGCTCCTCCTCCTCGTGCAGGCGCTTCTCCTCGTCGTGCACCCGGTCGGCGGCTTCCCGGTCGGTCTCGAAGCCGGCGCGGTTGACCATGCGCTGGGCCCGCTGGTTGGCGTCCTGGTCGATGAGGTGGTTCAGCAGCTGCTGGATGCGGTCACTGCGCGGGATCGCCTCGAAGGCCTCGTTGGGACTGTCGCCGGCGGACTCGATGCTGAGCGTTCCCGACCCGAGCATGCGGTCGAGCAGGGTCTGGCTGAAGCTGACGTCGGTGATCTTCGACAGAGTGATGTCCTTGCCGTTCTTGTTGAGGATCCCCTTGCGAACCATGACGCGGTGCGTGGTGATGACGTAGTGCGTCGTGCGCCAGGCGAGGAACGGGATGATCACGAGCGGGATGGCGAGGAGCACGGCCACCCCGACGGTGATCCACTGGATCCAGTTGCCGCGGGTGTCGTCGGGCGTGATGACAGCGACGAACACGGCGGCCGCGATGAGGATGAGCCCGATGATGATCGCGCCGAACGCGGTGCGCCAGTGTGGATGAAGGGTCTTCTCCACCTTCTCGTCGCTGGTGAGGACGTTCTCCGGAAATCCCATGACAGCCCCCTAGTTGGTAAACAGCGGAGTCAGCTCGCGCACGCCGACGACGGTCACGCCGTCGACGGAGTAGTACGGGTCCATCGCGAGGACCTCGTCGACCCGCTCGGGGGTCGTCGTGAAGAGGACCATCGACCCCGAGCCGTCGTCGAAGGGCCCGGCGAGCAGCACCTCGCCGGCGGCGTGGAGCTCCGTGAGGATCTCGCGATGCCGCGGGCGGAGCTCCAGACGGGCCGGGTTGTCGGTGAACGCGAGCTCGACGACGACCATGCCGTCACCGTATGCCGTGACGTGCCGGTTCGGAACGACCGTCTTGGGCAGGGTGCGGGTAGGACGTCGTCGACCTCGGAATGTGCTCGCTCAGCCGCCGGGACGAGCACCCGTGCCGCCGGGTACGGCCGCACCGCCCCCGCCCGCGCCGGTGAAGCGGACCGTGCCGCCACCGGCCCCGGTGGGTCCGGTCACGCCGCGGACGTTCTGCGAGTTGTTGGTGGGCAGCGCCGCTTGGACGTCGGCGATGACGACCTGCTCCCCCTCGGTGAGCCCGGTGCGGATCTCGGCGAGGCCGCCCCCGACGGCACCGACGGTGACCGCCTTCTCGGTGACGACACCGTTGGTGAGGACGCCGACCCGGGCGGAGCCCGAGGTGACGCCCGGCACCGCCGACACCGGCACGGTAAGAACGTCGGACGATGACGCGGTGGTGATCGTCGTGGTGGCGTAGGTGCCGGAGGCCAGGGTCTGCGGCGTGCTCGGCAGCGTGACCGTAACGTCGTAGGTCACCGTCGAGCTCGAGGCGCCGCCCGTCGACGTGGACGCGCTGGGCAGCATCGAGATCTGGGTGACTGTGCCCTTGAGCGCGCCGAGCCCGGGTGGGGTGACGGTGGCCGCCTGCCCGACCTTGATGGCGGGCAGCTTGTCCAGCGAGACCGCGAGGGTCAGCGTGGCGGCCCCGTCCCCCACGATGGTGATGCCCGACGAGGAGGACTCGCTCTGCCCGGCGGTGAGGCCGACCGCGCCCACCACGCCGCCGATAGGCGCCGTCAGCGTCGACGCGGCCAGGTTGGTCTGCGCGGCGGTGAGCTGCTGGTCCGCCGCGGTGATGCTCGCCTGGTCGCTGAGGATCTTGGCCTGCTGCGCTGCGGCGACCGCCTCGGTGGACAGCCCGCCGGAGGCGCCGCTGCCGGACGTACCGGAGCTGCCCGACGAGCCCGTCGTTCCGCTGGTACCGGACGCGGTGCTCTTGGACGTTCCGGTGCTGCCGGAGGTACCGCTCGACCCGTTGCTGGAGCTCGAGGCGGCACTCTGCTGAGCGGCCAGCTCCTTCTGCACCGCGGTCAACGCGGTCGCGTAGCTCGAGACGGCCTTCTGCGCCGCCGTCAGGGCGCTGGACCAGGCCTGGAGGGCCGGGACGCACGCTGCGATCTGCTCCGGAGTCACGTCGTACGTCGTCGGCGATCCAGTCGAGGTCGTGGGTGAGCCGGTCGGCGACGTCGTCGGCGACGTCGTCGGTGAGGTGGTCGGTGACGTGGTCGGTGACGTCGTCGGGGAGGTGGTCGGCGATGTCGTCGGAGACGTGGTGGGCGAGTCGGTGGGGGACGAGGTGGTCGTCGACGTCGTGGGGGCCGTCGTCGGCGAGTCCGTAGGGGTCGAGGTGGTCGTCGTCGTGGGAGAGGACGTCGCCGGTGGCCCGGAGGCCTTGGTCAACGGCGCGGCCGCGAGGACGGGCGCGCAGGCGGTGGCTTCGTTCTTCGCGGCCACGTTCATCGCCTCGAGCGCCTTCTGCATCGGCGCCGCGTCGGGCATGGTGACCGCGGCCGAGCCGGACGTCCCTCCCCGCGCTCCGCCGCTGGACCCGCTGGACCCGGTGGACCCGGTCGAGCCCGTGGACGCACCGGTCGAGCCCGTCGAACCCGTCGACCCGGACGACGTGGACGACGAGGTCCGGCCGGACGTCCCGGATGCGCCGGACCCGGTCGATCCGCTACCGGCCGAGGCCCCGGAGGAGCCGGTGGACCCGGTGGAGCTGGACGTGGTCGTGGTCTGGTCGGTGGTCTGCTGGGCCTGCGCCTGGAGCAGCGTGGCTTGCGCGTCGGTGACCGCCGCCTGGAGCGGGGTCTGGTCGATGGTGGCGAGCTGCTGGCCGGGCGTGACGGTGTCCCCGACCTTGACGAGGACACCGGTGACGATGCCGCTCACGGGGAACGCGGCGGTCACCTGCGAGACCCGCTTCACCGTCCCGGTCATGGTGAGCGTCTGGGCGACCGAACCCTTCGACGCGGTGGCAACGCGGTAGGCGCCGTCGGTGTCCGGCTTGCTGACCTGGGCGTAGGCGACGTAGCCGCCGGCGCCGAGCACGACGACCGCGCCCGCGGCGACGGCGCTCCGCCGGCGCCAGCGCCTCCGGCGCCGGGCCGCCGAGCTGAGTGGATCAGCCATTCGCTCCTCCGGTCGTCGTCGCGGTACCCGACGCCCCGCCCCGGCCGCCACCGGGCCCGCCGGCGAACCCGGTCGTGCACGCGCCGTTCGTCGCCGGACGGAGGGTGATCGACGTGGCCGTCACGGCTCCGGTGTCGTCCGCCTTGCCCAGCGCGCTGGCACACACCCCCACGGCGACGTCGGTGGCCGCGCCGGCCTTCTGCGCGGTGTAGGTCGTGGATGACGTCGTCGTGACGGCCACTGTGGTCGTCGTCGGCGATGCGGTGGCTGTCGAGGAGGCCGTCCCGTTCCCGCGGGCCCGCGTCGTCTCCTGGACGGTGATGGTGTCGCCGCTCACCGCGGTCACCAGACCGGCGACGGCGCGCCGGCCGAAGTCCGCTCCGCCGCGACCGCCGGTGCCGTTCGTGGCGGTCCTGGTCGGAGCACCGGTGGGAGCCCCGGCCGGCGGGGTGGCGCCCGCTCCTGGCGCACCGGGGGCACCGCCGGCCGCTCCGCCGAACCCGCCCGCGCACTCGCCGTTGGCCGCGGGGCGGACATCCACCGAGGCAGCGGCGACCTGGGTCGCCGGAGCCGAACCGGCGGATCCGGTCGCCGTGCCGGTCGTCGCGGGCTCCAGCACGGTCACGCAGGACCCGACGGTCACGTCGCTGAGGGTGGCGGTGGCGACGGTGGTGAACGTCGTCGCGTCGGTCCAGGTGACCGCCGTCTGGTCGGTGCGGGTCTGGACCTGCATCGTCGAGCCGTTCACCGCCGCGATCAACCCGTTCACGCCGGGCTGCCGCTGGCCGGCCGCTCCCCCGGCACCGGCGGTACCGGTCGGCGCCGGCGTCGACCCCGCCGCGGGGGCTCCCGAGTCACCGGAGGCCGACGCCGGTCCGCACGCCGCGAGTGCGAAGGCGGTCAGCACCGCGAGCCCGGCATACGGGAGGGCACGAACCGCGGTGGAGGACGGGCGTGGGAGGCGGATCTGGTTGGAGCTCATGGCAGTTCGGGTCACTTTCGTCATTCGCTGCGAAGGGCGTCGATGGGGGCGAGGCGGGCGGCTCGCTGGGCCGGGTACACGCCGGCGGCCAGGCCGATGGCGAGGGACACCACGAGGGCGCCCACCGCGGACACGGCGGAGATGGTGACCGGCTGGGAGAGGAGGTTGGGCAGGATGGCGGCACCCGCGTAGCCGACCGCGAGCCCGAGGATCCCGCCGGTCAGGCCGAGGAGGCTCGCCTCGAGGAGGAACTGGCGCAGGATCACCGACGGCGTCGCGCCGAGGGCCTTGCGCAGCCCGATCTCCCGGACGCGCTCGGCGACCGACACCAGCATGATGTTCATGACGCCGATTCCCCCGACCAGCAACGAGATCGCGGCGATCCCGCCGAGCAGGACGGTGAGGATGTGCTCGGTGTTGGTCGCGGTCTCGACCAGCGACTGCTGGCTGCTCAGGGTGAAGTCCGGACTGGCCGCGGTCACCCCGTGCGAGGTCAGCAGCGCGGCGTTGACCTCCTGGTAGGCGGCGGACAGCGACTTCTGGTCCTTGGCCTGCAGGTAGATCTGTGACACGGCCTCCGGGTTGGCGCTCGTGGAGATCCGCGACGCGAACGTCGTCATCGGGACGACCACCTGGTCGTCGAGGTTGGTCGAGGAGCTCGTGCCCTGGGTGTCGAGGATCCCGATCACGGTGAACTGGGCGCTGTTGATGGTGACCGTCTGCCCGATCGGGTTGCCGGTGAACAGCTCGCTGGCTGTCGTCGCTCCGAGGACCGCGACCGTGTTGCCGGCGGCCTGGTCGGCCTCGGTGAAGAAGCGGCCCTCGGTGACCGTGCGGGCCCGCACGGACAGCCACGTAGGAGTGGTCCCCACGACCGAGGAGGTCCAGGTCTGCGACCCCGCGGCCAGTGCCTGGTTCGACGTCGAGGCGGGCGCGACCGCCGCCACGTCGGGGGCGATGGTGGGGTTGGCCAGCATCTGCGCGTCCCCCATGGTCAGGGTCGTCGCCGAACCCTGCCCGCCCCGGAAGCCGCTAGAGGACGTCGTGCTCCCCGGCGTGACGATGAGCAGGTTGGAGCCGAGAGCGTTGATGGCGCTGGCGACTCGCTCCTGCGCGCCTTGGCCGAGGCCGACCGTCAGCATCACCGCGGCGATGCCGATGAGGATTCCGAGCATGGTGAGCACCGACCGCATCCGCCGGGCGAGGATCGCCTCGTACGCGGTGCGGAAGCTGTCCGCCCAGGTCACGGTCGTTCCTCCGCCGGCTCGTCGGCCGCGTGGTCCCACAGGGGTACGCGTGAGGCCGGGTCGGGCTCGGCGCCCGACTCGAGCGTGGCGAGGGCCTCGGTCGCGGCCACTTCCTCCTCGTGCGAGTGATACAGGTGGCCGTCGCGGATGAGCACGATGCGGGCCGCCTGCTTGGCGACCTCCCGCTCGTGGGTGATGAGCACGACCGTGCGCCCCTGCTCGTGCAGCTCGGCGAAGAGGGAGAGGACGTCGAGCGTGGAGGCGGTGTCGAGGTTGCCGGTCGGCTCGTCGGCGAGGATGAGGTCCGGGTCGGTGACCAGCGCTCGGGCCACCGACACCCGCTGCTGCTGGCCACCGGAGAGCTCGGTCGGGCGGTGGTCGAGGCGGTCGCCGAGGCCGACCCGTTCGAGAGCCTCGGTGGCGCGGCGGCGCCGCTCGGCGCGCGGTACCCGCGCATACACCAGCGGGAGCTCGACGTTGCGCTGCGCGGTGAGCGTGGCCAGCAGGTTGAACTGCTGGAACACGAACCCGATCCGCCGGTTCCGGACGTCCGCGAGCTCCTCCTCGTCCATGACGCCGACGTCCACACCGGCCAGGCGGTAGGTGCCGGAGGTCGGGATGTCGAGACACCCGAGGATGTGCATCAGGGTCGACTTGCCCGACCCCGACGGGCCCATGATCGCGACGTAGTCGCCCTCCGGGACGACGAGGTCGATCCCCCTCAGCGCCTCGACCTCGATCGACCCGGTCGAGTACGTCTTGCGGACCTGGGAGAGGTCGAGGATCGGAGCCGGCTCGGAGCCGTCGGACCCGTCCTGGTCGTCCGCCTCGATCGGCGCGAGGTCGTCGAGGGTGGCCGCGGACATCAGTTGCCCACCGGGCCGGCCGGCGCCTGCCCCGGGGCCTGGCCCGGTACCTGGCCCGGTACCTGGCCACCGCCCGGGTTGACGTTTCCGCCGAAGTTCCCGCCGAACCCGCCCGTGCCGCCCCGCGTCGTCCCGGTCCCGCCGGTCGCGGTGCCGGTGGAGGTCCGACCGACGCGGGCCGCGACGACCACCTGGTCACCGGCACTGATCCCCTTCGTGATCTGGGTCGTGGCGCCGTAGACCGTGCCCACGGTGACCGGCGTGGAGACCTGGGCGCCGTTCTTCATCTGGTAGACGACGGTCTGCCCGTTCTCCTCGTGGATGGCCGAAGTCGGGACGGTCAGAACGTCGGGGACCTGCTTGACGGTGATGACGACGCTCGCCGTCGTACCGGCATACACGCCCGTCGGGGACCCGGTCACCGCGATGGTGACGGGGAACGTGGAGGTGCCCCCGCTGGTCGTGCCGATGACGCCGACGGTCGAGACCGTCCCGAAGATCGGCTGCGTCGCGCCGGTCGGCGTGATCGTCACCTGCATCCCGTTCTTCAGCTTGGCGAGGTCGGCGGCGCCCACCGTGGAGTTGACCAGCCACGCGTTCGTCGCGATGACGACGACCTGTGCCGAGGACGCCGACGAGGCCGAGGTGCTGCCCGCCCCGGAGGAACCGGTGCCCCCTGACCCGCCGGACCCGCCTGCGGACCCCGTCGACCCCGTCGACCCCGTCGACCCGGTCGATCCGGACGTGCTCGACCCTCCGGTGACCGAGTCGCCGACCGCCACGTTGACCGCGGCCACCGTGCCGGCGATCGACGAGGTGAGCGACGCCTGACCGAGCGCGTCCTGCGCGGCGGTGAGCTTGCTCTGGGCCGAGGTGACCTGGGCGTTGGCCGAGGCGATCTGGCCGCTGTTCGCGGCGGCGGTCGCCGCCGTGAGCTGGGCCTGGGCTGCCGTCAGCTGCTGCTGGGCGAGGGTCACCGCCGCTTGGAGGTTGGTCGCGTCGATCGACGCGAGCGTCTGGCCCGCGGTGACCGTGTCACCGACCTTGACGCCGACCGCAGTCACCTTGCCCGTCTGCGCGAACTTGAGGTTGGCCTGGCTGGCCGGCTGGATGGTGCCGGTCGCCGACACCGTCTCCTTGACCGTCTCGGTGCTCGCGGCGACGAGCTGCGTGGTGGCCGTCTCGGTGCCGCCGGCGCTGGACCGGTGCAGGTAGAACCAGGTCCCGGCCGCCGCGGCGACCACGACGAGGACCGCGACGACGGCGATCACCGTCCGTCGCCGGCGCGGGCGGGGCGATCTGGGCGGCGGTTCGGTCGCCGACCGGCGGCTGGGCGGCGGCGGCGCCTCGCCCTCGGTCTCCCGGCGGCTCCCTTGAGCAACGGACACGCACCCACCTGCTTCCGCCAGGGCCTGGTCCACACCCGGCCTCATCTCGACGTTCGGAACGTAGGAACGGGTACTGGGGTGACCTTGGCGCGACGCTGTGCACGACCTGTGAGACGGAGTTGGGGTTCGACCGCTGTTGCATCTATCTTGGATGCAACATGTCCACCACCACTCCTTCGGCCGCCGACCGCGTCTACGCCCAGGTCAAGCGCGACATCCTCGGCGGCGGCCTGCCCGGCGGCTCGCTCGTCACCGAGGGCGGCCTCGCCGAGGCGTCGGGAGTCTCACGCACCCCCGTCCGCGAGGCGCTCCTGCGCCTGGAGGGCGAGGGGCTCGTCCGCCTGTACCCCAAGAAGGGCGCCCTGGTCGTCCCGCCCTCGGTCGACGACGCGCGGGACGTCCTCGAGGCCCGCATCGTCATCGAGGAGTGGGCCGCGCGAGCGGTGTGGCCACGCCGGGCCGAGCTGCTCCCGGCCCTCGAGGCGGAGCTGGAGAGTATGCGCGCCACGCTGGTTCCGGGGGACGTCGACCGTCTGGTCGAGCACGACCGCCGCTTCCACGAGATCGTCGTCCAGGCCGCCGGCAACGCGGTCCTCGCTCACACCTACCAGGGGCTGCGGGACCGGCAGCTGACCATCCTCGCCGCCCAGTTCCGTCACGGCGGGGACCGGATCGAGCGGGCCGTGACCAACCACGAGAGGCTGCTGGAGATCCTGCGGACCGGAACGGTCGAGGAGCTGGTGGCGGAGACTCATACCCACGTCCACACGGCCCTGGCCGCGCTGCAGGTGAACCGGTGACCAGCCTCCTCGGCGGCCGGCGCGCGTACGCCGTCTGGCTGGCCGCGCTGTCGGTCTACATCCTCGCCGTCTTCCACCGCACGTCGCTCGGCGTGGCCGGGCTCCTCGCGGCCGAGCGGTTCCAGATCTCGGGCACGCAGCTCGCGACGTTCACCGTGCTCCAGCTGCTGGTGTACGCGGCGCTGCAGGTCCCGGTCGGCGTCCTGCTCGACCGGTTCGGCTCCAAGAAGCTCATCCTCATCGGGCTCGCGCTGATGACCGGCGGGCAGCTGCTCTTCGCCGTGGTGGGGACGTTCGAGCTCGGCGTCCTCGCCCGGGTCCTCGTCGGGGCCGGCGACGCGATGATCTTCGTCAGCGTGATCCGCGTCGTCGCCCTGTGGTTCGGGGAGCGGCAGAGTCCGCTGATCACCCAGCTGACCGGTCAGCTGGGCCAGGTGGGCGCCATCGCGGCCTCGTTCCCACTCGCCGCCGCCCTGCGGGGCATCGGCTGGACGCCGACGTTCCTCGCCGCCGCGCTCATGGGGGTCGTGCTCGCCGTCCTGGTCGTGGTCGTCATGCGCGACGCTCCGGGCGAGGAGCACCCTCAGCTGCGCCTGCGGGCCGTCGGGCGCTCGCTCCGGAGCACCTGGGACGCCCCGGGGACCCGGCTCGGCCTGTGGTCGCACTTCACCAGCCAGTTCGGGATGACGGTGTTCACCCTGCTCTGGGGGTTCCCGTTCCTCGTCCGCGGCCAGGGCCTGAGCGAGACGACCGCCGGCGTGCTCCTCGTGCTCATGACCGCGACCCAGATCCTGTTCGGGCCGCTCCTCGGCGGGGTGGTCGCCCGTCACCCGTACCAGCGGTCCCACCTCGTCCTCGCGGTCGTCGGCGCCATCGCGACCGTCTGGGCCGTGGTCCTGCTCTGGCCGGGCCCCGCGCCGCTGGCGTTGCTGGTCGTCCTCGTCGTCGTCACCGCCCTCGGCGGTCCCGCATCGATGGTGGGCTTCGACCTGGCCCGCTCGTTCAACCCGCGGGAGCGTATCGGCAGCGCCCTCGGCGTGGTCAACGTCGGCGGGTTCGTCGCGTCCCTGTCCGCCATGGCCCTGGTCGGCATCGTCCTCGACCAGGTCACGCCTGGTGGTCCCACCGCCTACACGCTGGACGGGTTCCGGCTGGCCATGGCCGTGCAGTTCCCGTTCTGGGCGTTCGGCGCGCTCCAGATCTGGCGGTACCGCCGCAAGGCCATCGGGCACCTCAGCGAGCACAACCCGGAGGCGCTCCAGGCCCTGCGCGACGGCGAGTCGGCCCTGCCGGGGATCTCCCGCTAGACGGGCGGCTCATCCCGGGAAGGGTGGACGCGGCGGCGCGTTGGGGGGAATGCGCCGCCGCGCCCGGGGTCGTACCCATCGGGGGATGGCACGACCGGTGGCTTCGAAGGCGACAGGGGGGCGTACCTCCGAAGCGGGCACAGCATACGGTTACCAGCCGGTAGTCTCCCCAATCGGCCTCGGCGCGTCTGACTTCCTCGAGTGGAGAGTCCTGCGAGCGCTAGGGCGCTCGGATTTACCTCCACCCAGGCCGAGGGGCCGTCCTCCGCGCCGAGCCGGGAGATCGCCACACTGGTCGGCGTGGACTCCAGCAGCTGGGACGCCCGGTATGCGGCTGCCGACCTCGTCTGGTCGGCGACCCCGAACGCGGTCGTGGCCCGCGAGACCGCGGACCTCACGCCCGGCCGGGCACTGGACCTCGCCGCCGGTGAGGGCCGCAACGCGATCTGGCTCGCGTCCCTGGGGTGGCAGGTCACCGCGATCGACTTCTCGGCGGTTGCGACGGAACGGATCCGAGAGCTGGCTGACGACCGGCTGGGCCCGGAGGCCGATCGGGTCACCGCAGTGACGGCGGACCTGATGGCCTGGACCCCGGAACCGGAGAGCGCGGACCTGGTCGTGCTGGCATACCTGCAGCTGGTCGCCCGGGAGCGGCGGCACGCGCACCGCGCGGCGGCGGCCGCACTGGCCCCCGGCGGGACGTTCCTCCTCGTCGCGCACCACGCGGACAACCTTCACGACGGGGTGGGTGGTCCGCAGGAGCCCGCGGTGCTCTTCACCCCGGCCGACGTCGAGGACGACCTGGAAGGGAACGGACTCGTCGTGGAGCGCGCGGAACGGGTGGACCGGGTCGTCCCGGCCGGGGTCGCTCTCGACGTCCTCGTGCGGGCGCACCGGCCGGCGTGACTGCCCCCCGCTAGGGTCCGGAGCATGTCCTCGGTGCCGCCCGCCCCACCCATCCGCGGGGTGGTGTTCGACTTCCACCACACCCTGGCGCACGCGGGCGACCCGGCGGTCTGGCTCGAGCAGGCCTGGGCCGACCTCGGCCGGGACGGGGATGCCGTCACCGGTCTCGGGCCGCCGGCGCACGACGCCGCCGTGGCGTTCCTCGACCAGCTCTGGGAGCACGCCCGGGCCGTTGACCCGGACAGTGAGCGGGACCTCGACCCCCAACGCCACCGCGAGGTCTTCGACCGGACCATCGCGCAGGGTTCCGGCATCGACCTCGAGCTCGCCGACGCGCTCTACTCGATCATGCACCGGCAGTGGGACGTCTACGACGATGTCATCCCGGTGCTGACGGCGTTGCGGGACAAGGGCGTTCGCGTCGCGATGTTGTCGAACGTGGGGTTCGACCTCACCCCCACCTTGGAGCGCACTGGGGTCGCCGCCCTCATCGACGGCGCGGTGATGTCCTACGCGGTCGGCGTGGTGAAACCCGACCCCGGCATCTTCGAGCGAGCGCTCGAGATCCTCGAACTGCCCGCCTCCGACGTCCTCATGGTCGGCGACGCGTGGCGCGACGACGGCGGGGCCGCGGCCCTCGGGGTACGGACCCTGATCCTCCCGCGGACCGACGAACCGTCCCACGGTCTGGAGCTCGTGGTCCGTCTCGTGTGAGCGGAGTCCGCTGCGGATGTGAGGATGGGAGCGTGCTCGACCTCGCCCTCGCCCAGCAGCTGCGGGCCGCCGGTCTCTCGTGGGAGCCCGTGCCCGGAGACCGCTTCGTCCTGCCCCTGCCCGAGATGCAGGAGGAGATCTTCATCCTCAGCAACATCGTGGCCGACGTGCACCGGTTCGAGAGCGGCAACGTCATCGGCTTCAACGGCACCACCGAGTGGGCGCTCGACAGCGTCGAACAGGACGACGTGGTCTGGCTGCCGCGTGAGGAGCAGCTCCGTGAGCTGCTCGGCGCCGCGTTCGTCCGGCTCGAACAGGTGACGGGCGGGTATGCGGTGACAGCGACGGCCGGGAACGGCGAGGACCGCCGCTTCGTCGACATCGACGCCGAGCGCGCCTACGCCCGAGCGGTCCTGTCCCGGCTCGAGGTCGCACAGAGCGGCTGACCCGCCCGCCCCGACCCTCAGGGGGCGGCGGTCTGCGTCATCTCGATCGCCTTCGCGAGGGTCTCGTAGTCGGCGATCGATGGCGGCCGGATGACCTCGTAGACGGACGTCGGCGTGGCCTGGAGGCCGAGCGCTCGGTCCATCGTGTCCATGCTCTGCTGCGAGAGGACCCAGCCCAACGGCGCGGTCACGGCGGGGAAGGTGGACTGCTGGACCACGACCACGCCGCTGCTACCTCGCAGCTTCTCAATCTCTGTGGCGAGGTCAGCCGGCAGCGCGCCCCCGGGTCCGCCCAGTTCAGAGGTCGCCACGAGACGGGCACCGTTGCGCAGCAGCGCTGGGGTGTCGACGAGAGCGGCCTTCGCGCGACCGGAGGTGGTCGACGGGACGAGGATCTCCGGCGTCGCGGGCGTGGGTCTGGCGGCGAGGTCTCCACCGGTCCCGTTGTCGAAGTACATGACGACCGGGACGATCAGGTCGACCGTCGGTCCGCCCAGGCGCAGCGCCTCGCCGTTGCGCCGCTGAACCTCGGACTGCCACTGCGGCGCGAGGTCGACGATGGTGCCGAGGCCGCTGTTCTCGACGTACCCGCCGTCGACCAGCTGCTGCTCGTCCTGGGCGGCGCACGGTCCGACGACCCCCGACGGCGTGACGAAGGGGAACCGGGACGCGAGCATGGTCCCTGTGGCCGCCGTCAACGACCCCAGACACCGGACCTGTGCCGGAGGAGTCGGGTCGGCTCCGGAGCCCAGAGCGCCGAGGAGGTCCACGGTGTCGCCCGCCGGCGTTCCGGTCGAGTAGGCGCACGAGTCCTGGTCGCCGGTGGCCAGGCGGATCTGGCTGACCCACATCCGGCAGCCGTCGGCGACGCGGGTCGAGTTCAGCACCAGCGACCCGGTCGGTGCCGAGGTCGCCGGGTCGGCCGAGCCGGGAAGGAACGGTCCGGACAGGCCGGAGGTTCGCTCCCACGACTGCTCGATGAGCCCCGCGCGGTCGAGCCAGCGCGGCTGCTCGGCGTCGGTGTCGCTGTAGGTCGGCGCACCGAAGAACGGGATGCCCGTCGCGGCGTAGGCGGTGTCGCGGACGAACAGGCCGTTGGTCGCGGCGCCGAGCGCCTCGGGTGCGGCCATCGCGACGGCACCGTCGTGGGCCAGGCCGTCACCCGCGAACCGCGCCACCGTGAGACCGACCGCGCCACCGCTGGCGCCACCGGCGAAGAGGGCGGTGGCACAGGGGTTCGGCTGCTGACGCGTCCCCCAGCTGACCGACCCGTCCTGGACCGGCACGGCCCCGCGGAAGATGTCCAGGGCGGCGGCGGTCCAGTACGCCGCCCGGATCCCGCCACCCTCGGCGGCGAGCATGAACATCGGCCGGAGCCGGTAGGTCACCGACCCCACGGTGACCGAGCGCCCACATCCTCGCGTCGCGGCGAGCCAGTCGGTCATCGCCGCGTCGAAGGTCGGTCGGTCAGCCGCCCCGGCGGGTGCGGTCGCCTGGGTGGTGAGACCCCGCAAGCCATGGATGTCGACATTGCTGCCGATGCTCGTGGTCCAGGCGATCGTCAGGATGAGGAGGGTCGCCACCGGCAGGGTGGTCAGCTGGATGCCGTTCAGCCAGAAGACCTCCGGCGATCTCCGGTCCTGGGTGATCACCACGCAGCCGCCGACGACGAGCGTGGCGGCCAGCAGGGCGCCGAGCGCGGTCGCGATGACGCCCAGGTGGTCGGCGAACCAGTCCGGGAACAGCCCGACCGCGAAGAAGAGAACGAGCCCGGCGGCGAGGACGCCGAGTCGCAGGACGAGGTTCCCGGGGACCGGGACGGTCGGCGTGAGACCGGCCTGGATGCGCTGCCAGGTGGTCCGGTCCGCGACGGGGATCTCGGCCACCTCGTCGTCGGTGACCCGATCCTGGACCCAACGCGCGAGCAACCAGGCCACCACGGCGGTACCGAACCCGATCACCACCGGAACCAGGCCGAACCACGACCCGCCCAGGTCGACCACCGCGAGGGCCACCACCGCGGTGTACGCGCGGATCAGGCCCAAGCCGGTCACCACCAGGGCGACCGCCACGAGAACGTCGCCGACCAGCGAGATGCGCACCTTGTCCTCGGCCGACCGCACCTGGTGGTTTGTGGGGCTGAACAGCGAGGTCGCCCAGGTCCAGCCCTTGTCGCGCCCGCGACGGATGAGCAACGAGGCCGCGACGATCCCGACGGGGACCAGCAGGAAGAACAGCAGCCGAACGAGGTCGAAGCCGGGCAGTGCCCAAGGCCACCGGCGGAACACCACGGCGACGGCGACCAGCCCGATGCCGAGGACGAGCGGCGCGATGACGCCCAGCCACAGGTTGGCCTTCTCCTCGACGACGACGGACGACTCGGTCCGCTGCCAGAAGACGCCCGACCGGAGCCGGCCGACGACGAGCAGCCCGACCGCCGTGAGCAGCACGGCGACCACGGCGGCCCAGAAGTGCCCGTCGCCGTACCAGCTGCTCTGGAACCACCGTCGCTCCACGTCGGGAAGCTGGTCGAGCAGGTCGGACCCGACCGGCACGGTGAGCACGGCGATCGGCAGGATGGCGATGACCGAGAAGCGCTGGGTGTAGATCCCTCGGAGCCACGACCGAATGACCGGCCTGTGCTGCAACGCGAGGTAACCCGCCACGACGACGGCAACGGCGACGAGGGCGCACTTCCCGAGGGAGAACACCGCGGTGACGTGCCCCATTACCTCCGACGGGTGGTGCACCGTGAAGAGTGCGAGTCCGTCCTCCACGACGTCCACGAGGGCCAGCACCCGCAGGGTCCAGGCCAGGCCGCCGGCGCCGTGCTCGGCGAGCCAGCGCGCGACGATGTACCCGTAGATCACGATGAGGACGACGTCCAGGGCCAGGTACAGGAGCAGCCAGGTCGCGCGTTCGCTGCCGTAGGCGGGGAAGGTCGCCGACCAGCCGTCCACCGCGCCCCAGGCGCCCGGCCCCATGAGCGCGGTGAACGACCACGAGCGGGCCTGCCCGTCGAGGACCTGTCCCGACAGCCGATTGACCTCCCCCAGCGCGACGAACAGCGCGACGACGAGGCTGGCGGTGATGCCCTTGCCGAGCCCCATCACGGGTGTGGCGGTTGCCGGCGGCGCCGGAACGGGTGCCGCCTCGACACCCACTCCAGCCATGGTCTGCCCCTTCGACCGAACTGCTCGTGACTCATCGAAGCAGAGGGACTGTCGTTCCGTCGTGATACTCGTGGGTCGCGTGTCCTCCCGAGCCGGACGTCCCGGGAGCAGGAGACTGGACGGGAGAGAGGAAACGGAGGTGGCCATGACGAAGGACGAGGTCGTCGCCGTGCTGGCGTGGTGTGACAACCCCTGGTGTGGCGAGCTGTTCGACCCCCGCGACGGCTGGGGCGGTCACTGCCCCTCGTGCCTGGCGCTGGCCGACGAGCATCAGTCGGGCCGTCACACGGTCCTCATCGAGGTATGCGTGGAGTGCCGACGCGAGCCGCGAGCGGCCTCGCACGACACTCGGCGTTCAGCCTGACCACAGCAGTTCTTTACCAACCGCAGGGAGACAGACGCCACCCGAGGTTCCGATACTGAATGGGTGCCAGCATCGGACACGACCGGCGTCGCCAGCCTGCGCGACGCTGTCGACGCCACCGCGGCGCTCGTGCTGTCCGTCGACCTGTGCAACGGTGACATCTGGGTCACCGGGCCCGACGCCGGCCCCGTGACGGCGGCCCGCGTCCGCCACCATGTGCATCGCAGCGAGGAACCGGACCCCTTCGTCGGCGGCTTCCTCATCGGACGTCAGGGCGCGACGACGGCGGAGCGCGAGTTCGGCCCGTCCGGCTGGACCACGAGCGCCTTGCACGACCTCTGCCGCGACGCACTCGGCGTCGACCAGCTGCTCGGTGTCCCCATGGGCCGGACCGACGAGACGGTGCACCTGCTGCTGCTCGGCCGCGACGGACCGGACTTCCCGGACGAGGCCCTCGATCGGATGGACCGGGCCGCCGAGCGGCCCACGGACCAGCCCGTCGAGCCCAGCCGCGCCACCCACCCGTTGGCCGGGCGCAGGACCCCGACGAGCAAGCCGGCCAGGCCGGTTCGTCGAGCCGGGCTGACGCCACGCGAGCGCGAGGTGCTCACGGCCCTGGGGACGGGGCGCACCGCCTACGCGATCTCCGCCCTGATCGGCTGCTCGGAGCGCACCGTGCACCGGCACCTGCAGTCGATCTACCGCAAGCTGGGCACCCACGACCGGCGCGTCACCGTCCGGCGGGCCCGCGAGCTCCACCTGCTCTAGCCAGCACACCCCACGAAGTTCTCCCCAAGGCGGTCGCCGCTTCGCGTCGATCCGCCGCGGGGACCCCACGCTTCGCTCCGATACTTCGCGGGGACCCCGGGCTAAGCGCGCTTCGGCGGCCGCGGGAAGAAGTAGCTGGTGCGCTGCTGGTACTCCGGGTAGCCGGGCCGCTTCGACATCTCCTTCTCCAGCAGCCGCGCGCCAGTGGCGAAGACGAGGAAGTACGTCATGACGACCGGCGACAGGACGGTGAGGACACCGGGCCAGGCGCTGGCGGCAACGAGGTAGAGGCCCCACCAGACGGCGAAGTCGCCGAAGTAGTTCGGGTGCCGGGTCCACCCCCACAGCCCGCGGTCCATGACGGTTCCCTTGTTCGCGGCGTCCGCCTTGAACCGGGCCAGCTGGGCGTCTCCGACCGCCTCGAAGGCGACCCCTAGCAGCCAGACGACCGCACCGATCACCGCCACGAGGACGAGCCCGTCGCCGGACGCCGCGCTGACCTGGAGCGGGAGGGACACGAACCACACCGCGGCCCCCTGGACGAGGTAGACCTTGCGGATCGCGACGAGGAACGGGTCTCCCGGCTGGTCGGCCAGCATCGCCTCGTAGCGCGGGTCCTCACCCTTGCCCCGGTTGCGCGTATGCATGTGCCGGGCGAGCCGGCCGCCCCAGATCGCCACCAGAACGAGAACGAGCAGCCGTCGCCACAGCGGACCGTCACCCACGACCGCTGCCACGAGAGCGACGACGACGAAGCCCAGTCCCCAGGCCGTGTCGACGACGCTGACGCGACCCTGGCGACGTCCGACGAGGGCGGTGACCGCCATGAGGATCGCCACGGCCAACAGTGAGGAGCCGCTGACGGCAAGGAAGTTGGAGAGCGAGAACTCGGTCAGGACCACTCGGGGAGCCTAACCGGAGGCATCGACGAGTCGCGTTCGTCGCGGGGCCGGACGGCGAGGATCTGGTCCACGCCCATCCGCCCGTCGCGGAACGCCATCGAGCCGCCGACGAGGTACAGCCGCCACACGCGGGCGACCTCCTCGCCCACCAGGCCGACCGCACGGTCCCAGTTGTCCTCGAAGGTGCGGTACCACGCGTCCACGGTGCGCACGTAGTGCTCCCGCAGGGCGTGGACGTCCCGGACCTCGAGGCCGCCGGACTCGATGAGCTCGACGGTCTCGCCGACCGGACGCATGTGCATGTCTGGGGCGATGAACGACTCGATGAACGGACCGCCGCCGGGGTACCGACCCCGTCGCGACATCTGCTGGATGAGGACCCGACCGCCGGGAACCACGTTGTCACGCAACGCCTTCACGTAGGTGCCGTAGTTGCGCTGGCCGACGTGCTCGCCCATCTCCAGGGAGGCGACCGCGTCGAACGGCCCGCCGGTGATCTCGCGGTAGTCCTGCAGCCGGATCTCGACCCGGTCCTCCAGACCCCGCTCACGGATGCGCTCGTCGATGAACCGCTTCTGCTCGGGGGCGATGGTGACACCGGTGACCTGTGCGCCGAGGTGCTCTGCCGCATACAGGCTGAGCGAGCCCCACCCGCAGCCGACGTCGAGGAACCGCATCCCGGGGGTCCCGAGGCCGACCTTGCGGCAGACCAGCTCGAGCTTGTCGCGCTGCGCGTCCTCGACGGTGTACGCGGGGTCGTCCGACCGCCAGTACCCGCAGGAGTACGCCATGTGCGGGTCGAGGATGAGCGCGTAGAACTCGTTGGAGAGGTCGTAGTGATGGTGGATCGCCTGGCGGTCGCGGCCGCGGCTGTGCAGCCGGCCGCGGATGACGGCCTGGCTGTCGGGCGCGGGCGGCGGCGGGCCGAGGACGCCGAGGTCCTTGGCCACGCGCAGCAGGTTCGCCAGCAGAGCGGGTCCCGGGCGGACCCCGCTGAGCCCGCGGTCGGCGGCGACGCGCCAGACGTGGGTGAGCGCCGCGTCGAGGTCGCCCTCGACGTCCAGCTCGCCGGTCACGTAGGCCTGGGCCGCGCCGAGCTCGCCCGGGTGCCAGAGGATCCGGCGCAACGCCTGCGCCGACCTGATGACGACCGCCGGAGCGTCGGCCGGTCCGGCGACGCTGCCGTCCCACGCGGTGAGGCGGACGGGCAGCTCCCCGCCGACGACGGGGGCCAGAGCGGCGGCGAGCCGTGCCGCGACCCCACCGTCGGTGGCGGTCGAACGGGTGTCGCTTCGGTCCAGGACGGTCATGCCAGGCTCCCGTCACGACGCAGGATGATCTGCTGCACGTCGAGGTAGCCGGACGCGAACCCGGCCCGCGAGTACTCCAGGTAGAAGTGCCACATCCGGCGGAAGATCGCGTCGAACCCGAGACGCCCCACCGCGCCGGCGTTCGCGACGAACCGCTCGTCCCAGAGCCGCAAGGTCTGCGCATAGCTGTCGCCCATCGAGAGACGGTCGACCACACGCAATGTCGTATGCGTGCCGGTCACCTCCTCGATCGCCTCGGTCGACGGGAGGAACCCGCCCGGGAAGATGTACTTGTGCACCCAGGTGTAGGTGTTCCGGGTGGCCAGCATCCGGTCGTGCGGCATGGTGATCGCCTGGATGGCGACGGCGCCGCCCGGGGCCAGGACCGCGTCCAGCGTCCGGAAGTAGGTCGGCCAGTACTCGTAGCCCACCGCCTCGATCATCTCGACGGAGACGACCGCGTCGTACTCACCGCGGACCTCGCGGTAGTCCTTCAGGTCGACGGTCACGCGGTCCGCGACGCCGGCCGCCTGGATCCGCCGGCGGGCCAGCCCCTGCTGCTCCTTCGACAGCGTCACCGAGTGGACGGTCGCGCCGCGCTGGGCGGCCCGGATCGCCAGCTCGCCCCAGCCGGTCCCGATCTCGAGGACCCGGGTCCCCTCGCCGACGCCGGCCTGGTCGAGCAGCCGCTCGATCTTGCGGGCCTGCGCCGGAGCGAGGTCGGTCCACGCCGGTGCGTCGAGCGTCGACGGGTCGAACAGCGCGGAGGAGTAGCTCATCGTCTCGTCGAGGAACTGCTCGAACATCGCGTTGGACAGGTCGTAGTGACGGCTGATGTTGCTGCGCGTGTTGTTCGTCGTGTTCCGCTCGGTCTGCGGCAGCCGGGACACGTAGAGGGCCCGCAGCTTCTGGAGGGGTTCGGGGACGAGGGTCGCCATCCGCTCCGCGAACACGGTCAGCAGGGCGCCGAGGTCCGGTGAGTCCCAGTCGCCGGCCATGTAGGACTCGCCGAACCCGATGAGGGCGTCGGCGCCGAGACGCTCGAGGAACCGCTCCGGGCGGTGCAGCACCATGACGGGGGCGTTCGGGACGTGGGCGGCTCGGCCGAGGGCAGTGCCGTCGGGCAGCTCGACCCGCACATCGAGACGGCGGGCGGCCTGCTCGAACAGCCGCCGCGCGACGCGGGCGTGCACGGTCCGTTTGATGGCACTGGGGGCCCGGGTGAGGTCCGGCCAGTGGCTCGTGTCGAGGCGGGGGGCGGCGAAACCGCCGCCAAGGTTCCGTTGGTCGGGTGAGAGCGTGGTCACTGGACGGCCTCCTGTCGGGAGTGGGTGGGTCGGGGCTGGATCGGCAGCCGGCGCGCCCAGAGGCGGACGCCGTGCCACTTGATCCGGGCCATGACGGTGAGGGGTTCGAGCGGGCGGGTCGCCGCCGTGCGCAGGACGGCGGCGACGGTAGCGGGCCGCGCGTCACCGACCAGGGTGGCGACGAACGGTGGGTGTCCCGGGCGGGTCAACGTGACCGCCACGTGGGCCCGGCGGCCCGGCTCCGGGACGAGCAGGTCGTAGGAGCCGGAGACGTCGTTGAAGGGGCTGACGTACAGCTCCTTGCTCGTCGACGCGCGACCGGACGCGTCCGGCTGGACGAGGTACGCGTGCCGGTCGCCGTAGGTGTTGTGGACCTCGACGACGACGCACTCGAGCCGGCCGTCGGGGCGGTGGCACCAGAAGAGCGAGATCGGATTGAAGACGTAGCCGAGCACGCGGGCGTTGGCCAGCATGGTGATCCGGCCGCCGCGCAGGTCGACCCCGTGCGTCGCGAGGAACGTGTCGAGGTTCTCGCGCAGCGTCGCGTCCGCGTCGCCGAGGTGGTCGCGGGCGGCGAACCCGGCCAACGGCGAGAGCCAGCCCAGGCGCGGCAGGTCGTCGAGATCGACGAGCCAGGAGTAGCTGCGGTGGGCGAAGTCGTGGCGAACCGGAGCGGTGCGTGCGTGACGGATCGTCGTCGCATACAGACGGGTTCCGCCGCCCATCCTCACGACGCCACCGCCACGGCCGAGTCTCGATCGGCCGCGGACGCCCACTCCACGCCGAGGTGACGAGCGGCGACGACGCCGGACCGCGCCCCGTCCTCGTGGAAGCCCCAGCCGTGGTAGGCGCCGGCGAACGCGATGCGCGAGGTGTTGATGTTCGGCAACTTCCGTTGCGCCGCAAGGGTCTCCGGAGTGTAGAGCGGGTGCTCGTAGCTCATCGTGTCGATCACGGCGGCCGGGTTGACACGGTCCTCGCCGCCGAGGGTGACGAGAAACCGGCGGTCCGGCTCGTCGATGCCCATCAGGCGGGAGATGTCGTAGGTGACGAGGACCGGCTCGCGAGCGTCGTCGGGCCGCTGCCAGTAGTTCCACGATGCGCGCGCTGCCCGACGGGTCGGGAGCACGGACTCGTCGGTATGCAGCTGGGCGTGATTGGTCGTGTAGGTCATGGCGCCGAGCACGTCGCGCTGTTCATCGGACGGCTGGGTGAGCATCCCCAGCGACTGGTGCGGGTGGGCGGCCAGCACCACCGCGTCGTACGCGTCGGAGTCGCCGGCCGTGTCGGTCACCCACACCGCGTCGTCGGTCTCGACCACACCGGTCACCGGACGGCCCACGCGGACCTCGTCCAGGCCGGCCGCGACCTTCTCGACGTAACAGCGGGACCCGCCGACGACGGTTCGCCAGGTCGGTGAGCCGAACACCGTGAGCATGCCGTGGTGGTCGAGGAAGGCGAAGAGGTAGCGCGCCGGGTAGTCGAGGGCGCGAGCGGGGTCACAGGACCACACCGCCGCCACCAGCGGCCGGAGGAAGCGAGCGGTGAAGTACTCGCTCAGGCCGACCCGGGCGACGAACGCCCGGAGCGTCTCCTCGTCGCCCTCCGGGTCGACCGGAGAGGCCAGCACCTCGGTGGCGTGACGGTGGAACCGCTTGACCTCGGTCAGCATCCGCAGGTACGCGAGGTCGACGAGGTTGCGGACCGAGGGGAAGAGGCCGCGGGCGCCGAGCGCACCGGCATACTCGATCCCCCGCTCGGTCGGGCTGCCGTCAACGCGGATCGACATGCTCATGTCGGAGTCCCGGGTCTCGACGCCGAGCTCGGCGAAGAGCCGCAGCAGGGTGGGGTAGGTCCGGTCGTTGTGGACGATGAACCCGGTGTCGACGGCGACCGTGCGTCCGCTGACCTCCACGAGATGGGTGTCGGCGTGGCCGCCGAGCCGGTGGTCGGCCTCGTACAGGGTCACGTGGCGGCCGGCCGAACGGAACACGTGGGCCGCTGTGAGGCCCGCGACGCCGGAGCCGACGACGGCGATCCGCCGGCGTTCGGGCTGTCCGGTGGCGTACTCGGCCATGGTGGTCGTTCTCCATCGGGGGTCGGGGGGACGTCGCGCATGGTCGGGCCGGGTGGCCTGACAGTGGTGATTCGTGACCAACCGCTCGAACGGATGCGCCGAGGGCGGCTCAGGCGAACGCGAACAACGCGATCGGTGTCGTCGTCGGCTGCGGCGAACCACCACTCGGCTCGACGGTCACCCCGGCACCCTGCGCGCTCGCCGCGTCGCCGTCGAGGACGACGGTCTCGTTCGAGCCCGGCGGCACCAGCCCGGCGGAGACGAAGCCGCCTCCGGGGGCCTGCAGCCACATCTGGTACGTCTTGCCGCTCGGCGCGGAGGCCAGGTTGTTCGTCACGAGGACGGCACGACCCACCGACTTCGACCGCACGACGGTCACACTGCTGCCGTCGGCGAGGGACTGCTGGTAGCGCTGCGCGTCCGGTGCCTGCTGGACCTGGGCGGCGATGGTGTTCTGGACCTGCGACGACGAGTTCCACGGCTGGCTGACGGCGAGGGCGCCACCGCCCCCCAGCGCGATGACCGCGGCGGCCGCGGCGACCCACCGGTTCCGGCGCCGGCGGGCGTCGGAGAGCCGGGACACCCGGCTCGGCACGTCCGTGGCCTGGACGCCCGAGTGCTCACGGCTGGTGGCCTCGATGCGGTCGCCGGCCTCCCGGCGGACGGCGGGGGCGAGCGGACGGACCTTGGCGATGTCGCGCAGCACCTGCTCGCGCAGCCGCTCCGGCGGGGTCGAGTTCATCAGGGAGGCGAGCTGGACGGTCGTGGCCCGGAAGCTGGCGACCTCCTCGCGGCAGTCCGCACAGGTGGCCAGGTGCCGCTCGAACTCGGCGCGCTCGATGTCGTCGACGGCGTCGACGGCATACGCGCCGGAGAGGGCGTGGATGTCTGCGGAGTCGTAGGTGTTCATGAGCTCAGTCCCAGCGTGTCGCGAAGACGGATGAGACCGTCGCGGATTCGTGTCTTGGCGGTCCCCAGGGGCAGGTCGAGCATCGCGGCGACCTCGGTATGCGTGTAGCCGCCGAAGAAGGCGAGCTCGAGCGCGCTGCGCTGCGCCGGCGTCAGCGTCTGCAGCGCCTTGCGCACGCGTTCGGCCTCCAGCGAGGCCTGCGCCGCTTCGGCGGTCGAGTCGTAGTCCACGTCCTGGTTCGCCTCGTGGTAGCCGTGGTCCCGACGGCCGGCGGCCGCCGCGGATCTCACCCGGTCGACGGCCTTCCGGTGGGCGATGGTCATCATCCACCCGAGCGCGCTCCCGCGGTCCGGGTCGAACCGGGCCGACTGGCGCCAGATCTCGAGGAAGACCTCCTGGGTGACCTCTTCGGACTGGGCCGGGTCACGGAGGACCCGGACGACCATCCCGTAGAGCCGTGGGGCGACGGCGTCGTAGAGCTGCGAGAACGCGCCCTCGTCGCCCCACGACGACTGTCGCAGCAGGTCGGCCAAGCGAGCGTTCGGGTCCATGCCCTCCGGCGACTCATCGCCGGAGGGCACTGCCCGAAGCTCAGCCATGACTGGCATTCTGCTGCCTCATACTCCGTTGTGCCTATTGACGTCCGTCTGTCGACGATCAGGGCATCAGGACGGAGTCGACGATGTAGACCGTCGCGTTGGCTGTGGTGACGTTGCCGCAGAGAACGTTGGCGTTCTCCTTGCCGACGGTGAACATCTCGCCGGAGCCCTTGACGGTGAGCGTGGTGCCGGCCAGCGTCTTGTGGTCACCAGCGATCTTGTCCGGAGCGATCTTCCCGGCCACGACGTGGTTCGTGAGGATCTTCGTCAGCGTCTCCTTGTCCGCGAGGACCTTGTTCAGGGTGTCCGCGGGGATCTTGGCGAAGGCGTCGTTGGTCGGCGCGAAGACCGTGATGGCCGGGGCCGAGTTCAGCGTGTCGACGAGGCCGGCGGCCTTGACGGCGGTGACGAGCGTCGAGAGCAACGGGTTGTTGCTCGCGGCGGTGGCGACCGGGTCGGTGGCCATGCCGTTGAACGAGCCCTTGCCGTCCTTCGGGACCGCCGTGCAGGCAGCACCGAAGGGCTGGCTCATCGCGGCGGTCGTCGAGCTGCTGGACGCCGTGGTCGGGGCCGAGCTGCTGCTGGACGGTGCGGCAGCGGCGCCGCCGCTGGCGGCCGGCGTGGCCGTCGAGCCGCACGCGGCCAGCCCGATCGGGAGCGCGGCCGCGAGGGCCACGAAAATGGTGGCCCGGCGGGCGGTCCTGGTCCGTGCGTTCATGATGATTCCTGCTTTCAGACGTAGTCTTTGGTGTGTCTTACGAGTGGTATTCGAGGCTTCGTAGCCGTTGGATTGGCTTGATATCACTGGGTTTTCATCACGAAACGATGACGACGACCTGCTGGACGCCGCTCGACCCGTCGGGGAACGGCGTGGCGCGCTGGTCGGTCTGGACCGCGCCCGTGAGATCGGTCGCGCGTACCGCGAGGGTGTGCTGGCCGGTGGTCGCGTCCCACGGGACGAACCACTGTCGCCAGTAGTCGACGCCGGCGTCCGGGCCGAGCTGCGCCGGTTGCCAGGCACCGCCGTCGATCTGCACCTCGACCTTGCCGACGCCACGATGCTGCGCCCAGGCGACGCCACCGATCACGGTCCGTCCCGGCGGGACGGTCGAGAGCGGGGCGGGGGTGTCGATCCGCGCCGACGTCTTGATCGGTGCATTCGTCGCCCACTGGCGCTGGGTCCAGTACGACTGCTGCGCCGCATACGTGGTGAGGGTCAGCTTGGTGAGCCACTTGGTGGCCCCGACGAACCCGTAGAGACCGGGCGTCACGAGGCGGGCGGGGAATCCGTGGGTGTCGGTGAGCGGCTCGCCGTTCATCCCGACGGCGATCATCGCGTCCCGACCGTCGCGGACGACCGCGAGGGGCGTGCTGATGGTGAACCCGTCGACCGCGGTGCTGAGCATCTGGTCGGACTGCGTCCCCACGCCGGCTCGGTCGAGGACGTCGGTGAGCCGGACGCCGAGCCAGCGGGCCGCGCCGACGTAGCCGCCGCCGACCTCGTTGGAGACGCAGGTGAGGGTGATGTCGCGCTCGATCATCGGCATGGCGAGCAGCTCGTCGTAGGTCAGCGTGAACGGGCTCCGCACGTCGCCGTCGATCTCGAGCGACCAGGAGCCGACGCTCACCCGTGGCACGGTGAGGTTGGTGTCGACGCGGTAGAAGCTGGCGGTGGGCGTCCGGAACGGAGATATGCCCTGGACCGTCGACTCGACACCCGCGGGCAGCGGGGCGGTCGGGTTCGTGGGTGCGGGCAGCGTCAGGCCGGACGTGTCGGTGGCCCGCTCGGCGAGCCGCTGGCCCAGGGCCCCGGCCACCGCGGCACCGGCGGTGATGCCCGCCGCGCCGACGAGGAAGGTGCGGCGCGAGGCGCCCGAACCGCGGAGGCCGGCCGTGGCGGGCTGAAGGAGCCGGTGGAGACCGAGGAGCGCGCTGACGCCGACGACAGCGGTAGCCAGGGCGGGCAGCAGGTCGAGCAGCCGCGCGGTCGGGCGCGTCATGGCCGCCCCACCGGCCGCGGCCACGAGCAGGAGGAGCACGCCGGCACCGACGGCGGGGCGGCGGCGCGAGAGCAGTCCCGCCAGTGCGGCGAGCGCGAGGGTGGCGAGGGAGACGGTGGCCAGCAGGATCGGCTTGTCGGCCGTGCCCACCTGGGCGATGACGAACTCCTTGACCGGCGTCGGGGTGAGGTCGATCACCACGGACCCGACCGAGAGCACCGGCGACGCGGCGGGGTTCGTCACGGCGGCCACGAGGTGACCCACCGCGATTCCCGCGAGCGCGGCCAGCACGCCGCACACCGCATACAGGATGCGCGGTGCGGTTGGGGCTTCGGCCGACGAGGCGGCCGGGCGGGTACGGAGGTCGGTCACAGGTCTGCTTCGTCTCCGAAGGCCCCAACGGATGTCTCGGCGGACATCACACCCACGCCTGAGAGGATTGCGCCATGACCGACGGGGCCGAGGTGACCGAGGAGCCGCGGGTTCGGCCGGTGTATCTGCGGTGGACCACGCTCGCCCCGGTCCTCGCCATCCTCGCCCTGTTGGCGACGTGGGGCCGGGAGGGGCTCGGACCCGTCCCGCTCGTGCTCGTGGCCGTCCTGCTCGGCGCCGCTGTGCTCGCCGCGGTGCAGCACGCCGAGATCGTCGCGCACCGGGTCGGCGAGCCCTACGGGTCGCTGATCCTCGCCGTCGCGGTGACGATCATCGAGGTCGGGCTCATCCTCATGCTCATGGTGGGCGGCAAGGGCGACACGACGGCCCTGGCCCGCGACACCGTCTTCGCCGCCGTGATGATCACCTGCAACGGCATCCTCGGGATCTGCGTGCTGGCCGGCTCGCTGCGTCACGGTCTCGTGGTCTTCAACAAGGAGGGCACCGGCGGGGCGCTGGCCACAGTGGCGACGCTCGCGACGGTATGCCTGGTGCTGCCGACCTTCACGACCAAGGTTCCGGGGCCCGAGTTCTCCACCTCGCAGCTCACCTTCGCCGCGGTGGCGTCGCTGCTGCTCTACGTCCTGTTCGTCCTGACCCAGACCCGGCGGCACCGGGACTTCTTCCTCCCGATCGACAAGCACGGCGGCCTCATCGAGGACGACGAGGGTCATGCCCCTCCTCCGGGGAGCTCGTGGAAGCTGAGCGTCGGGCTGCTCCTTGTCTCGCTCGTCGCCGTGGTCGGGCTGGCTAAGATCCTCTCGCCGGCGATCGGGTCGGCCGTCTCTGCAGTCGGTCTGCCGTCGTCGTTCGTCGGTGTCGTCATCGCCATCCTGGTGCTGGCCCCGGAGACGCTGGCCGCGGTCAACGCGGCCCGGCGCAACCGGGTGCAGATCAGCCTCAACCTCGCGCTCGGCTCGGCCATGGCCAGCATCGGCCTGACCATCCCGGCGCTCGCCGTGGCGACGATCTGGCTGGACGGCCCGCTGCTGCTCGGCCTCGGCCCGACCCAGATGGTGCTGCTGGCCATCACCGTCATCGTCGGCATGCTCACCGTCGTCCCCGGCCGGGCGACCCGGCTGCAGGGTGGCGTCCACCTCGTCCTGCTCGCGGCGTACATCTTCCTCGCCGCCAACCCCTGAATCCACCCCACGAAGTTCTCCGCTCTGCTCCGATACTTCACGGGGACCCCGGTTAAATGGTCGTCGTGTACGTCCCCCGCCACTTCGCCGTCGAGGACCTGGAGGAGATCCGGTCGCTGGTCCACGACGTCCACGTCGGCCAGCTCGTGACGGTCGGACCCGACGGTGCGCCCGACGCGAGCCTGCTGCCGGTCCTCTGGGAGGGCGACGAGGTGGTCGTCCACCTGGCCCGCGCCAACGAGCACTGGCGACGGATCGCCGACGGCTCTCCCGGCCTGGTCGTCGTCACCGGACCCGACGCCTACATCACCCCTCGCTGGTATGCGTCGAAGCGCGAGCACGGGCGGGTGGTGCCGACGTGGAACTACTCCGCGGTGCATCTGACGGGCCCGGTCACCGTGCACGACGACCCGGAATGGCTGCGGCAGGCCGTGACCCGGCTGACCGACCGCCACGAGAACCGCACGACGGGCGGCGAGCGGTGGCACGTCGACGACGCGCCGTCGCGGTTCGTGGACGGCCAGCTGAAGGCCATTGTCGGCGTCTCGATGGCCGTGACCGGTGTCGAGGCCAAGGCCAAGCTGAGCCAGAACCGGTCCGACGACGACCAGGCGGGGGTCATCGAGGGGCTGGCCGGGTCAGCCGACCTCGGTGCGGCCGCCGTCCGCGACGAGATGCTGCGCCGAGGCGCCGGTCACTGAAAACCCGCCTGGGCCAACGGGTGCAGCAGCTCGCGCTCCTCGTAGGACAGGTGGGAGAGCAGCGCGTCGGTGACGAGGTCGAGGACCTCTTGCAGCTGCTCCGTGCCGACCTCCTCGTCCGCGACCAGCGCGACCAGGGCCCGGTCGAGGTGGTCGAGCAGGTCGGCGATGACCTCGTGCTCCTCCTGCAGCCGGTCGACCACCGGCGCGGCGCCCGCGACGCGGCGCAGGTGCGGGAACATGCTGATGTCCTCGAGCGTGTGGTGTCCCGTGACGATCCGGCAGTACTGCTCGCAATAGGCGCCGAGGGTCCAGTTGTTCTGGCGCAGCGTCATCCGGTTGATCGCCGAGCGGGCCGAGCCGACGGAGGTCCGGCCGTCCCGGACCTGCTCGACGATGTCGCGCAGCCGCGCGAGCTCGGCCCGCAGCGAGTCGTGCACGTCGATGAGGTGCTGGGGCGCGGCCTGCTGTTGCGCGGAGTAGCGGAACTGGCTGGGCACGGGGAACGTCGGCCGCGTGCTCTCGTCCCAGGCGGCCTGGTCGCTGAACCGGGCGCCGTCGTCCCGGGTGGCATGGACGTCGAGCCGTGAGTCGCCTTGGGGCGCAGGGGTACTCGTGGTGATCGGCTCCGACGGGGTCGCGGGTGCCGCGGGAGTGACCGCGCCGCTGCGGCGGGCCTCGTCCACCAGGTCACGGACCCGGGGTGCGACCTCCTCGCCGAACCGGCGCACGTCGTCGACGTCGTCGGTGCCGAGGACGAAGGTGCTCATGCCGTGGTCGAGGGTCAGTGTCGCGAGCTGCTCGGCCCAGTCCTCGGCCGACCCGGAGAGCCCGCGACCGCGGGTCCGGCCGAAGGAGCCCGAGACGTTGTAGAGGCGGCGGACCGCGGACGGGTCGCGTCCCGCGTCGGTGGCGGCCTTGTCGATGACGTCGTTCAGGTCCGGGAGGGCCTCGGGATCGGCGTAGCCCATGCTCGGGAGCCAGCCGTCCGCATACCGGCCGGTCAGTCTCAGCATCCGAGGTTTGTAGGCGCCGATCCAGATCTCGATCGCGTGGGCCGGGGCCGGGCCGGGGTGCAGTCCCTTGACGCGATGGTGCTCGCCGTCGACGTGGACCGCGGGGCCGTCCGCTCGCCAGACACCGCGGATGACCTCGATGCCTTCGCGTAGGGCGTCGACGCTCTGCGCCGGGGTGAGCCGGGTGCCGCCGGCCGCCACGATCGGGTCCCAGAACCCGCCGGCGCCCAGGCCCAGATCCACCCGCCCGCCGGTGACGAGGTCCAGGGTGGCGACGCTCTTGGCCAGCACGACCGGCGGGCGCAGCGGCAGGTTCGCGACGTTGAGGGCGACCCGGAGCGTTGCGGAGCGTGCCGCGATGACGGAGAGCAGGGTCCAGGCGTCGGCGTGGCGCGCCTGGTACGGATGGTCCTGGATGCTGACGAGGTCGAGACCGCTGACCTCGGCCACCTCGGCGAGCAGCAGTACCCGGTCCAAGTCGGCCGCGTTCGGCGTCGGGAACAGCCCGAACCTCAGCTCCTGCCCGTAGTCCACGTTCCCACCCTAGAAGGCACCAGGAGCCGGCGAATTTCCGGACTGCAGGATTGGCGAATCCTGTTGTTTTCCAAGTGATTTCGGGGCGCCAGGTGTTGACGAGATCAGCTTGTACCAAGTAGACTTCGAACATCAGTTCGAGGCGGAGGAGGCATCGTGGACGGCTGGCCGGCGTTGGGTCTCCGCACGGTGCCGCACGACGAGGACTCGCCGGTGACGCCCGCCGAGAGCGCGCGCTGGGCCACCGGCGAGGCGTCGTTCCACGACCGGCCGGTGACCGACCTCGCCCAGGCGTGGGTCGCGGAGGAGCTGCGGGTCATCGAGGCCGTCGAGTCGCTCAAGGCGTGGGCCGATGCCCAGGGGCTGGCCGCGCTACGCCGGTTGCACGAGGCCGTCGGGATGGTGGTCCAGGAGCAGGCCGACGTCCTCTCGATCTACGAGGACGGGGCGGTCTCCCACAGCGCAGTGGTGGCCGAGACGATGACGGCGGCGGTGGACGAGGTGTCCCTGGCGACCGGGATGCCGGAGGGCCACGTCGCCGCACGGATCGAGCTCGCGCTCGATGCTGAGCAGCGGTTCACCCCGCTGCTAGCGGCGCTGACGAGTGGTGGCGTGAACCTCGAGCGGTCGCTGCGCATCGCGCAGGCGACGTCGGCGCTCGACCCCGAGGTCTGCCGGGCCGTCGCACTGCGACTGTTGGCTCCCATGGCCGACGGCTCGGTCCGCTCGCATCGGTCGTTCGTCCGCGAGCTGCGGCGCCAGGTCGCGGTGCACACGTCAGACCCCGCCGAGGTGCGGGCGGAGGCGCTACGGCGACGGTGCGCCTACGGATGGCTCGAGCCGGACGGAACCGGCCGGCTGACGGTGATCGGCGAAGGGGCGCGCGTCACCGCCGCGCTCGACCGGGTCGACGGTCTGGCTCGCGGGCTCCGGTCCGGCGGGGACGCGCGCACCCTCGAGCAGCTGCGCTCCGACCTGACGTTGGACCTGATTCTCTACGGGTGGGCCTCGCCCGACCAGGTGCCCGAGCCGGCCCGAGCGACGTTCGCCGGACAGGCACCCCCGGCTCACGTCACGCTCGTCGTGGCCCTGACCACGATGCTCGGGTTGGACGACCAGCCGGGCGAGATCCCCGGTCACGGGTTCGTCCCTGCGGCGGTCGCGCGCAACATCGCCGGGGCGAGCGGCTCGGTCTGGCGGCGGCTCGTCACCGACCCGCTCGACGGGACCGCGCTGGAGCTGTCGACGACGCGCTACCGCCCCACGCTGCGGATGGCGCAGCAGGTGGCCGCGCTCGACGGGATCTGCCAGGCACCCGGTTGCACCGTCCCGGCCGACCGCTGTGATGTCGACCACGAGGTGCCGTGGCCGACCGGCACGACCACGGTCCGCAACCTCAAGTCTCGGCATCGGCGGCACCACAACCACAAGACCCGAGGGACGTGGAGGGCCCATCCGCGCCCGGACGGCACCACGCGATGGACCACTGTCTCCGGTCGCGACTACCTCAGCCACCGGTTCCGCTACGACGACCCCCTTGCCCGCCCGGCCGGCCCGGCCGAGATGAGCAGCGCCGACGTCGGGCCACCGCCGTTCTAGGTTCCTAGCGGTCTGTGCAGTCTCTGTCGCGCCCCGTTTTAGGCTGGCCCGGTGACCGAATCGACGACGTCGACGCCTCGTACGCGAGTGCGCTGGGGCTGGATCATCGGGTGCATCGCGCTCGGGCTGGCCGGCATCGCGGCGGGGTCCGTCCTGGTCGCGCCGACCGATCGCACGGCGTATGCCGCGAGCGTGCTCGCCGGGGTCGGCACGACGCTCCTCCTGGTCGGCTTCGTGGTGCTGTTGGAACGGCGGATCCTCGACACGACGGTCAAGGTGGTCCAGCAGGCGGTGGACGCCGAACGCCAGGCGAGCGACGCGCGCATCGAGCGGATGGTCGGCGACGTCGAGGAACGGATGGCGACCGAGTGGGCGCGGTTCGACCCGGCCAACGCCGAGGCGGTGCGGCGCCGGAGCGCGCAGCTGACTGACGAGATGGTCGAACAGGTCGTGGGCGAGGCGACCGGCTTCGCGAAGGGCAACGGCCGCGACCCGGAGCAGTAGCCCGCCGCGCACCTCAGCGCTCGGTCGACTCCATCACCCAGTTGGGCAGCCAGGTGTCGCCACCGTCGCGCGAGAACGCCTGCTCCCACCGCGCCGTCGTCTCGCTGATTCCGGTCCAGAGGAACCGGACCCGCACCGGGACGCCGTCCCACTCCTCGTCGCTGGTGAACTCGCCGCGACCGTCGACGAACCGTCCGGTCACCGGCGTCGTGATGACCGGGGCGGCTCGGCTAACCCCCAGTACAGCGACCAGAGGTCGGTGACCGGGTCGTGGAGCCGGACGGTCAGCCCGGCCCAGCCCTTGGTGGGGAAGGTGATCTCGTCGATGTTCGCGCCGCCGTCGAAGTGCCGAGCGGCCACGCTCACCGCCGGGAACTCCTCCCACGCGCTTTCCGGATCGAGGTAGTCCACCCGCCGCCGGTTCGCGACGTCCCAGGTGCCGACGTAGAAGTCGAAGGCGCCCATGACCGCGAACGTACGAGCCCGCACCGACAGGGACCGGGCACTGAGGCGCGCCGGTCTGGTAGGCAGGAGTGATGACCCAGCTGCCCGCATACCCACCTGTCCGATACACCGGGGAGACCGGCGAGGCCTCCGCGACGATCCGGCCCACCGACCACGAGCCGGAGCTGGTCTACCCGAACGGCACCCGCGTGCACCACCTGGCGACCGGCGGCGCGACCGAGGGGCTGTTCGGGCTCTACCGCTGGGAGTTCGGCCCAGGCGTCGGCGGGCCTGATCCCCACTTCCACCGGACCATCGCCGAGTCCTTCTACATCCTCACCGGTGAGGTCGAGATTTACGACGGCACCCGGTGGGTGACGACCCGGTCCGGCGACTTCGCCCACGTGCCGCCGGGCGGCCTGCACGGGTTCAGGAACGTGCAGGGCACCGGAGCGACGATGCTGCTGCACTTCGCGCCGGGCGCTCCCCGCGAGGCGTACTTCGAGGGCCTCGCCCGCCGGGCGTCCGGCGAGACGATGACCGACGCCGAGTACGACGAGTTCATGCGGTACCACGACAACGTCTGGGTGGACTGACCGCTCACACTCCCAGCGCGGCCAGCTGGAGGCGTAGCGCCAGTCGCTCGGTCGGGTCGTCCAGCCGCAGCGGCGCGACTTCGCTCATCCGGACCATCCGGTGCCGCAGCGTGTTCACGTGCACGCCGAGGGACTTCGCCGCGGCGGTCGGCTCGCCCGGGTGGTCGAGCCAGGCCGCCAGCGACAGCAGGTATGCGGTGTGTCGCCGGCGGTCGTGGTCGGCCAGGACGGCGACCGGACCGGCCAACGCGGTGGTGGAGACGCCCGCACCGGTGAGGGCGCCGACCGCCCGGCTGACCGTCAGGGTCGCCCACTGGTGCTCCGCGGTCGGGGCCGGACCCAGAGCCTGGTCGTCACGTCGGAGCCCGGCGACCTGCGCGGCGCTGCGCGCGGACGCGGCGAGGTCGGCGGGGGAAACGACGACCACGCCGGCGGCCACCCAGCCGGCCTGAGACGACCGGTCCGGTTCGTCGGCCTCGGCCGCCAGCGCGGCGAGCCACGGCCAGGTACCCGCGGCCGGGGCCCGTCCCGGCTCGGTAGCGGTGGTCAGCAGCGCGTAGGGCAGGTCACCCAGGTCGGTGAGCAGCGGCTGCCGCCAGCCACGTCGGCGGAACCGGGACTCCCACACGTCGAGGTCGCCCTCGACGCCTCCTGAGGCCGGCGACGGACCGGTGGGGCCGAGGGCGACCGCGCGCCACGGTCCTGGTGGGAGCCAGGATGCCGCGGCCGGATCGACCGCTCCGCCACCGAGCAGAGTGCGGAGCCGCTCGGCCGATAGCCGGCGAGTGAGGTCGGCGAGCGCGCGGTTGCGTAACAGGTGGAGGGCGACCACGGAGGCGGTCCGCCGCAGCTCCGCGACCGCGTCGTTCGGCGGCGGGCGGTCGATCACCGCCCAGATCGAGCCGAGCCACTCCCCACCGGCGCGCACCGGGACGACGTAGCGCGGCATCTCCTGACCGGGACCGGGCGGGACCAGGAACGGTTCGTCGGAGCGGGCCAGCCGGCGGAACACGCCCCGTGAGCGCATGTGGGCGACGAGCGGTGCCGGCACCCGACGACCGAGCACCGTCGAGACCCGCGCCGTGTCGGTGACGTCCTGCCGGGTCGAGTAGGCGACGACGCGGGACTGCGCGTCCTCGATCGTGACCGGGCCGTCGACCAGCGCCGCGGCGGCGTCGGCGAGCGCGAGCAGGTCCGCCTCGCCACCAGGGTCTACCAGTGCGGAGTCCGGTCCGGCGGCACGGTCGACGATCCCCTGGATGACCCCGACCACGTGGACGAGCGAGGCCGACTCGTCGAGCTCCAGCAACGCGATCCCCGAGCGTCGGGCCGCGGCTCGGACCCCACGCGCGCGAGCCGCGTCGCGCCGCAGGACCACGCCCGCGGCGCCGGCCGCAGCGGCCCGCTCGACGAGGTCCACCGCCCCTGCCGCGTCGGCGATGCCGGCGCCGACCACGAGATCACCGGCGAGGTCCGCGGCCCGGTCGCGCGGCTCCGCGATGACGACGTCGGTGACCGTCGTCCCCGGCGCGGGCACGAGGGTCCGCAGCAGGCCGCCGCCCAGTGCGGCGACGACGTCAGCCACAGCGACCACGGCGGCTCCAATCGTTGGTCTCTCCGTACGGTCTGATCGATCACGATTGTGCTGAGCGTACAACGACAGTCGACGACGACCTCGGCATCCTGGAAGGCAACCCACCGCATACCCACTCGTCTCGAAAGAGGTCCCGATGCCCGCCACCGCCGCCGGACGCTCCGTCACCCACCACGCTCCCCAGCGCGTCGCCGTCGTCGGTGCCGGGATGGTCGGGCTCGCCACCGCCTGGTTCCTCCAGGAGCGTGGGGTCGAGGTGACGGTCATCGACCGGGAGGGCGTTGCGGCCGGGTCGTCCTGGGGCAACGCGGGCTGGCTGACGCCGGGCATCACCACGCCGCTGCCCGAGCCCGCCGTGCTCAAGTACGGCCTGCGCGCCGTGCTCAGCCCGAACTCGCCGGTCTACGTGCCGCCGAGCGCCAACCCCTCCTTCCTCAAGTTCGTCGCCGGCTTCACCCGCCACAGCACGGCGAGCCACTGGCGGCAGTCGATGGGCAAGCTCGTCCCGATCAACGGGCTGGCGCTGGAGAGCTTCGACCTCCTCCGTGACGGAGGCGTCCGCGCGGAGACCGTGGAGACGTCCTCGTTCCTCGCCGCCTACCGCACCGCCGACGAGCGTCGGACCCTGCTCGAGGAGATCGAGCACATCCACGCCGCCGGCCAGGAGATCGAGTTCGATGTCCTCACCGGGGACGAGGCACGGGCCATCGAGCCGGTGCTGTCCGACGAGGTCGGCGCCGCGATCCGGCTGCGCGGCCAGCGGTTCATCAACCCGGGCGCCTACGTGAACGCGCTCGCCGACGCCGTCGTCGCGCGCGGTGGCAAGCTCATCACCGGTCCGAGCGCCGAAGTCATCGACATCGTCGACGCCGGTCACGGCGTCCGCGTCGTGACGATCGGTGGCGGCGAGGAGTTCGACGCGGCCGTCCTCGCGACCGGGGCGTGGATGGGCAAGCTGGCCCGCCGATTCGGCGTGCGATCGGTCGTGCAGGCCGGTCGCGGCTACAGCTTCTCGGTTCCCGTCGACCGCGTCCCGGACGGCCCCGTCTACCTACCCGCCCAGCGCGTCGCCTGCACGCCGCTCGGCGACCGCCTGCGCGTCGCCGGGATGATGGAGTTCCGCTCCCCCGAGGCGCGTCTCGACGAGCGGCGCGTCCAGGCCATCGCGGCCGCCGCGCGCCCGTTCCTCCAGGGCGCCGACCTCGACGCCCGCGAGGACGAGTGGGTCGGCTCGCGGCCGTGCACCACGGACGGACTGCCGCTCATCGGTGCCACGCGTTCGCCGCGGGTGTATGCGGCGGGTGGCCACGGCATGTGGGGAATCACCCTCGGCCCGGCCACCGGCCGGCTGCTCGCGGACCAGATGGTCAGCGGCCGGACCCCCGCCGAGCTGGCGCCGTTCAGCCCGACCCGCTGACGCGCATAGCGGTTCGCCCGGAACGAGGCCAGCGAGCCGTACCCTCGCGTCTATGACGCGGTCCTCGCTCGGGCGGACCTGGCACATCGTGACGCTCGTCGTCGCGGTCGTTGCCCTGGTGCTGCAGCTGATCCTCATCCTGCTCGGCCAGAACATCCTCGACTCGTCGTCGGTGACGAGTGGGCTGCCCGAGCAGGTCCGGCGCTACCTCAGCTACTTCACGATCCAGTCCAACCTGCTCGTCGCCATCGCGATGTTCATGGTGATCACCGGGCGCACCGGGACCCAGCTGTTCCGGGTGGTGCGGCTGACATCGCTGATCGGCATCACGGTCACCGGGGTCGTGGCCGCCGTGGCTCTGCCACCGTCGCCGAACTACACGACGGCCAACCTCATCTGCGACCGGCTGCTCCACATCGTGGTTCCGGTGTTGACCTTCATCGGCTGGATCGCGTTCGGCCCCAGGGGCTTCGTGACCCGCGGTGACCTCCTGCCGTCGCTGATCTGGCCGGTCGCCTGGCTGGTCGCGACGCTGGGCCTCGGGCCGATCACGCACTGGTACCCGTACCCGTTCCTCAACGTCGACTCCATCGGCTGGGGCCGGGTGCTGGTCAACTGCGCCGGCATCGCCGTGCTGTTCCTCGTGCTCGCGGCCTTCGCCATGTGGGCCGACAAGCGCCTTCCCGGCGATCGCGCGAGGACCAGCGAGACCGCACCGGCCTGAGGCCGATGGTCAGCTCTTGACGAGCACCGGAAGCTGCACGCGCGTGACCGCCAGCCCGGTCGCGGCGAGCTGTCGCTCCATCCACGCCGCGGCGGCGGATCGCTGAGCGGCGGTCGTCGTGCCCCCGACGTGGGACACGACGACGTCGACGATCTGCAGGATCCCGTCCGGTCGCTGGTAGAGGAGGCGCAAGGTCGCCCACGTCCCCTCCGGACAGTTCGGCGCGTCCATGTCGACCCGGTGGACGACCGTGCCGTCCGCGAGCGTGACGTCACGACAGCCGGACGCCGTCATGCTCTTCTCGGTCATGGGTGCGCAGAACCCGTCGATACTCGAGTACGCCGGCGGCGAGGTGATGGCGCGTACGGACGCTCGATAACCCCCCGGAAGGCCGGTCGCCGTTGGCGACTTCTCGACCAGGACGAGATCCCCGCCGAACCCACCCGGCACCGTTCCCGTCGTCGACCAGTCCGGCCCGAACACGCTCGGCAGTGACACCGCCGGTGCCGGCGGTGGTGGCACGACGGTGGCGGACGAGGTCGCCACGACCGGCCCACCCGGCACCGCGACACCCGCTCGATCATCGACCCGAACGATCGAGGGGACCGCGACGGCGAGCGAAGCGGCGGCCACTCCGGCCAGGCCGGCCGACCACCACCCGGCGCGATGGCGCCGCTCCGAGCGACGGGCCCGGCCCAGCAGGTCCTCGACATCGAGCCGGGCGGGTGTCGCGTCGGCGTCGACCGTGCGCAACATGCTGACGATCTCGGCGAGCTCGGGGTCGTCGATCGGGATGGCGTTCACGACGCGGCTCCTTCCGTGGTGGTGGGCACCGGCGCGAGGTGCCGCCGGAGGGTGGCGAGCCCACGAGCGGCCTGGCTCTTCACCGTCCCCTCGGAGACGCCCAACAGGTCGGCGGTGCGGACGACATCGAGGTCCTCGACGTACCGGAGCACGACGACCGCACGCTGTCGGGGCGGCAGCGCCCGTAGGGCCTCGGCCACTCGGCGGTCGAGGCTTGCCACCACCAACGCGGTCTGGTCGGTGGTGGGGCGTTCCGGCGGCTCACCGGTGAGGTTCTCCCGCCGGTGCGGCCGGCGCAGCTCACTGATCGCGGCGTTGACCACCGCACGACGCGCATACGGGCCCGGTCCGTAGCTCTGCTCGATCCGGTCCCACTGGCGGTACATGCCGATGAGAGCCGCCTGTACGACGTCCTCGGCCAGGTGCCAGTCGGCGACCATGAGGAAGGCGGTGCGGCGCAGCGCCGGGAAGGAGGCCGCCGCGAACGCGGTGAACTCCGCGTCTCGCCGATGCCGCTCGTCCGCCCGCACGCCGTCCTACGCCTCTCCCTCGACCAGGTGTCGACTGTTGTACGCGATAGGCGGCCGGTGAGGTTGCACGGATGGTCCGCACCGGCATACTCGCCGGCATGGACATCACCGAGGTCATCCTCCACCAGCACGCCGAGCAGCGGCGGATGTTCACCATGCTCGAGGAGTGGCCGCGCGACGACGAGGACGGGCTCGACGCCCTCTGGAAGCGGCTGGAGATCCTCCTCGAGGTACACGCCGAGGCGGAGGAGCGCTTCTTCTACCCCGAGCTGGTCAAGCTCGGCGAGGGTGCGGGCGACGCCGACTCCGTCGAGGAGGAGGTCGAGGACGCGATCAAGGACCACAACGAGATCCGCGAGGCGATCCGCTCGGTGCGGCGCTGCAAGACGGGCAGCGAGAAGTGGTGGGAGGCCGTGGTCGAGGCCAACGTCGCCAACAGCGACCACATGGCCGAGGAGGAGCGGCAGGACCTCACCGACTTCCGCCAGCAGACCACCCTGGCCCTTCGGCACGGAATCGCGGTGCAGTTCCTGCGGTTCGAGGCCGAGCACTGGGCGACCGGGGTGAAGCCGGTGGACAAGGACCCCGAGGAGTTCGTGGAATCCAACGAACCGTCCTCGTGACCGGCCGATGACTTTCCGGTATGCGCGGTGTCTCACCTGGCATGACGACGACGACATGTCTCTGGTTCGACACGCTGGGTGAGGACGCGGCGCGGTTCTACTGCTCGGTGTTCCCCAACTCGCGCATCCTCAACGTGACCCACTACGGCCCGGACACCCCGCGGCCCGAGGGCACGGTCATGACGGTGGACTTCGAGCTCGACGGGCAGAAGTTCGTCGCGCTCAACGGAGGCCCCGACTTCACCTTCTCCGAGGCGATCTCGTTCATGATCGACTGCCGCGACCAGGACGAGGTCGACCGCTACTGGACGGCCCTCGGCGAGGGCGGCGAGCACGGTCCCTGTGGCTGGCTCACGGACAAGTTCGGTCTGTCGTGGCAGGTCATTCCGACCCGGATGAACGAGCTGCTCGCCGACCCGGACCCGGAGCGAGCGAGCCGGGCCATGCAGGCGATGCTGAAGATGGGCAAGCTCATCGTCGCCGACCTCGAGAAGGCCGCTGACGGCTGACGGCCCGTCGCTGGGATAGTCGGCGCATGTCCTACGACGTCGCCGCCGTCCGCGCCCATTTCCCCGCGCTGCGTGAGGGCGCGGCCCACTTCGACGGTCCGGGTGGGACCCAGACACCGGACGTGGTCGCCGAGGCCGTCGCTCGGACGTTGACGTCCGCCGTGGCCAACCGTGGTGCGGTCACCGCGGCCGAGCGCCGCGCCGACCGGATCGTCCACGAGGCGCGAGCGGCGATGGGCGACCTGTTGGGGGTAGTACCGGAGGGGATCGTGTTCGGACGGTCGGCGACCGAGCTGACCTTCATGGTGGCGCGAACCCTCTCGCAGGGCTGGGGTCCGGGGGACGAGGTGGTCGTGACCCGGCTCGACCACGACGCGAACGTCCGACCCTGGGTGATCGCCGCGGAGCACGCCGGCGCCCTCGTGACCCTCGCCGACTTCGAGCCCCTGACCGGCGAGCTGCCCGGCGTCGACATCGCGCACGCGGTGTCCGAGAGAACCCGGCTCATCGCTGTCACGGGCGCATCGAACCTCATTGGCACTCGTCCCGATCTGTGCGGCATCGCCGAGATCGCCCACGCGGTCGGAGCGCAGCTCTACGTCGACGGCGTCCACAGCACGGCTCACGTGTTCACCGACGTCGAAGCCAGCGGTGCCGACTTCTGGGTCTGCTCGCCGTACAAGTTCCTCGGCCCTCACCTCGGGGTGCTCGGCGCGCGGCCCGAGACGTTGGAGCCGCTCCGCCCGGAGAAGCTGCTGCCGGCGACGGACGAGGTGCCCGAGCGGTTCGAGCTGGGGACCCTCCCGTACGAGCTCTTGGCCGGGACGACCGCGGCCGTGGACTTCCTGGCCGGACTGGCTCCCTCGCCGCAGGGTGCCTCACGGCGCGAGCGCCTCGCCACGTCGTATGCGGCGCTGGAGGAGCACGAAGACGAGCTGCTCCCGTGGCTGGAGCCGCGCATCCGTGCGCTTCCCGGGGTGCGGGTCTACAGCAACGCGCGGCGGCGTACGCCGACCCTGCTGTTCACGTCGGATCGCGTTCGGCCCCAGGCGATCCGGGCCGCTCTGGCCGAGGTTGGGGTCAACGCGCCGGCGGGCAACTTCTACGCCTGGGAGCCCAGCCACCACCTCGGTCTCGGCGCCGAGGGCGGGGTCCGCGTCGGGCTCGCCCCCTACACCGACCGGTCCGACGTCGAGCGCCTCGTGGACGGGCTCACTGAGATCCTGGGTTGACCGCCGGCCCGCAGCTAGCTGAGGACGATCCGGTAGACGTCGGCGACGGCGGCCGCGATCGCCTGCCAGCGGGGCGTATCCGAACTGGGGATCGTCCCCGAGCGGGCGCCGGGTTGCTGCTCGATCTGGATGCCGTGACGCTGGTCGCTGGTCAGTCGGTTGACGATGTTGGCTTCCTCGGCGCCGCCGAGCGGGTCGTCCGCACCCGCGATCTCGACCCGGAGACCGGTCCCCGCGACCGCCTCCGCGATCACCGCCCGGATCACCCGCTTGAGTGCGTCTGGCGCGGCCCCACCGATGAGGATGTCGGGGCGCCCTTCCTCGACGAACCCGTGGAACGACACGGCATGACGGAACCCGGCGGCGGCGGCCGTAGCCAGCCGCGGGAAGGTCGCGGTACTGAGGTCGGTGGAGGTGATGTGCCAGCGAGCAGCCGCCCCACCACCGGGTTTCCAGCCCTTGCACCGCCAGCAGCTCACACCGAGATCGCCGAGCAGCTCCTGGACGTGCTCGGCCTGGTGGTCGGTGAACGGCTCGATGTCGCCGCCGTGCGGGGCGATGACGATGAGCCCCCGGCGATCGCCGTCGTCGAAGAGCTCCAGCAGCTTCTCGCCGCGACGGGCCTCCTCCTCGGTGGCGGTCGGGTCGACGGCCACACTGTCCAGGCGCGCCCACAACTGTTGCTCCTCGGCCCCGTCGAGCCGACCGCGGCCACCGCGCCCCATGCGCACCGTGTCCGCCGACACCTCCGTCTGCGCATGGGTGAGCGTGTAGAGGGCGAAGGTGTCGACATCGCGCCGGATGATCGCCTGCCGGCCGACGTCGAGGCCGACCGCCTGCATCAGCTCGGGAAGGGCCGAGGCGTGCTCAGCGTGCCCGCGCAGGTCGTCCTGGTCGGGTCGCGACAGCCGGACGGTGATGCGGGCCTGAGACATGGTGGTTCCTCAGCCCAGCCAGCGGCCGCCGCGCATGATCCCGCGTTCGGCCAGCTCGTTCTCCTCGCGCCAGGCCTGGATCCGGCGAGGTGTCACCCGAACGTAGGCATACGGCGACGACAGCTCGCGCGGGTCGAAACCGGACCGCTCGGCAAAAAGGTCGGCCTCCGCCTCGTCCACGTCGGCCATCGACACGACCACCGCGGTCCCGTGGATGAGGACCACATCGCGAACCGCCCCGATCCCCAACCGGATCCACGGCTGCGCAACCGCGTTGAGAACCGTCCGGCTGTCCGCCCCGGTACCCAGCACCACGACCGAGCTCGTCCAGGCGAACGACAGCGGCACCAGCCACGGTCGGCCCGTGGACGGGTCGGCGGTGGACACCCAGGCGTCGACGGTGGTGTCCAGCAGGTGCCGGGTGTCGGCGATCCGCTGGTCGAGCGGTCGAGGAGGGTCAACGGTCGTCATCGCGGCAGGGTGTCACATCCGACCTGTCGCGCTCGTCAGGGTGGGAGAACGCACCCAGGCCGGAGGATGACGCCATGACCGACGAGCTGACCGAGCGGTTCGAGAGCGTCCGACCGCACCTGCGGCGCGTCGCATACCGGCTGCTCGGCTCCCCCGAGGAGGCCGACGACGCCGTCCAGGAGGCGTGGCTGCGGCTGCACCGCAGCGACACCAGCGAGGTGGCCAACCTGGACGGCTGGCTCACGACGGTCGTCGCGCGGATCAGCCTCGACCTGCTCCGCTCACGCTCCGCTCGCCGCGAGAGCCTCACCGACCTCCCCGACGACCCCGGGTATGCGGTGTCACCCACCGCCACCCAGCCGCCGGACCCCGCCGAGCAGGCGGTGCTCGCCGACACGGTCGGCGTAGCTCTCTTCGTCGTCCTCGACCGGCTCAAGCCCAGCGAGCGGATCGCGTTCGTGCTGCACGACCTGTTCGGGGTGGCGTTCGACGAGATCGCCCCCGTCGTCGGGACCTCGTCCACGGCGGCCCGTCAGCTGGCCAGCCGAGGCCGCCGGCGGGTGCGTGGCGTGGACCAGGAGTCGGAGGGCGACGTCGCCGCACAACGCGCCGTCGTCGAGGCCTTCCTCGCGGCCGCCCGAGGCGGCGACCTGTCCACCCTGCTCAGGCTCCTCGACCCGGACGTGACCCTCGACGTCGACGCCGCCGCGGCCCGAACCGGAGCCGAGCGCCGGGTCGGCGCCGCCGCCGTCGCGGATCAGTTCGCCGGCCGCGCCCGCGTCGCCCGGAGCGCCCTCGTCGACGGAGCCGCCGGCGCGGTGTGGTCGGTCGGGGGAAAGGTCCGCGTCGTCTTCGACTTCCTGGTGCAGGGCGGTCGCGTCACCGGGATCACCCTATTGGCCGACCCCGACACCCTGGAGGGGATGGACCTCGAGGTGTTCGACCGCGGCGAGGGGCCGAACTAGGGGTGCAGCAACGCGCCCTTGACGCTCTTGTCGACGGCGTTGCGCGGCCCGACCAGCGCCAGTGCGGCCAGTACCAGACCCCGCGTACACCATGATCGGGATCCCGAACGTCGAGAGGTATGCCGTCCCATCGCCGTCCGCATACGCCTCGCCCAGCAGGTCCGGCCGGTGTCCGGCAACCGCGCCGCTGAGGAACGCCGTGGCGTTGAGGGCCTGCCAGGACGGGAGGTCGTCGCGCAGGACGACGGCGATCTTCTGGGGCGGCGCGGAAACGTCGGTCACCCTGGAAGTCTGGGGTACCGTCGCCCCACGCAGCGGGAGCCGCGGCTCGGCCGCGGGGATCGGAGGGTCGTGGCGGGCACGAAAACCCTCGACACTGCCCCGGACGGCGTTCGGGCGACGTCCCGGCGCGCTCGCGAGGTGCTCTGGGCGCAGCCGCGGCTGGTCTCCATCGCGTTCGGCACCTGGTTCTGGTGGGCCGCGCTCGTGCCGTCACTGCTTCCACGATCGGCCTTCCTCCAGGGAATCATCGGCGCGGTGTCCTTCGCTGTGGGCTGGGGCGTGGGCTCCCTGGTCGGCCAGATCTGGGACCGGGTCTGGGCCCGGACCGGACGGCGCGACCCGCTCCTGGCGGCGCGACCCTGGCCGCTCGTGGCCGTCGTCGTACTGGCGGTCGTGACCGCCGTCGTGGGTACCGTGCTCTGGCTGCGCTGGCAGAACGACCAGCGGCTGGTGGTCGGTCCGAACGAGGTGCTCGGTCTCGGCTCCGCCGTCACGCTGTGGGTCGTCACGGTGGTCCTCGTGGCCGTCGTGGTCCTCATCGGCCGGCTGGTCGGCCTCGCGGTGATCCGGGTCGACGAGCAGCTCCCCCGACGGTGGCCGAGCCTGGTCCGGCACCTCGTGGCCGGCGCGGCGTTCGCGGTCGTCGTCGCCGCCGCGGTCATGGCCATCCTCAGCTTCGGCGTGATGAAGTTCCTCGACGCGAAGTACGCCGAGGCCGACGCCGCACCGGTGCCCGGCGTCCTCGCCCCGCAGACCGCGACCGTGTCCGGGGGCAGCGGGTCCCTGGTCCAGTGGGGCTCCTTGGGTACCGAGGGCCGGCTGTTCACCGCGGGCGCCGTGTCGACCGACGCCCTCAAGACGCTGCGCCCGACGAGCGACGCGAAGGCACCGATCCGGGTCTACGTCGGCCTCAAGGACGCTCCCGACGCTGCCTCGCGGGCCGACCTCGCGGTCCGCGAGCTGGAGCGCACCGGGGCGTTCCAGCGCAAGTACCTCGTCGTGTGGACGGTCACGGGGACGGGCTGGGTCGACCCGATGGCCGCCGCCGGTGTCGAGTACGTCGCAGGAGGCGACACGGCCATCGTCGCGCAGCAGTACTCCTACCTGCCCAGCTGGATCTCCTTCCTCGTCGACAAGGACGAGGCCGCCGAGGCCGGCACGGCGCTCTACACCGCCGTCCACGAACGCTGGGCGCAGCTGCCCGCCGCCACCCGGCCACGCCTCGTGGTCTTCGGCGAGAGCCTCGGGTCGTTCGGCTCCGAGTCGACCTTCGGGCGGGCCACCCCCACCGAGACGCTGGCCGCGGCCTCGACGGCCGCCGACTCGATCCTCTGGGTCGGGCCCACCGGGGGCAACGTCGGGTGGAACGCCCTGCTGGACAGCCGGCAGCCCGGCACGCCGGTGTGGTCGCCGGTCTACGGCGACGGCTCGATCCGGCTGGTCGACCACAGCGAGGACCTCGCCGGCACCCCAACCCCCAAGGTCCTCTGGGTGCAGCACCCCTCCGACCCGGTGGGCTGGTGGAGCTGGTCGACGCTGTGGGCCAAGCCGGCCTGGATGGACCAGCCGACCGGCGACGACGTTCCGAAGGAGCCGAGCTGGTTCCCGGTGGTGTCCTTCCTACAGGCGACCTTCGACCTCATGAACGGGTTCAGCGCGTCGCCCGGCCATGGCCACAACTACAACCCCGACTTCGCCCAGGCGTGGGCGGCGCTCGTGGCGCCCTCGGGCTGGACCGGCGCCGAGACCGACCGTCTCGCTCAGGCCCTGACCCGGGTCACCGAGTAAGCGGGTGAAGTACCCCACCCACGAGGACCGCGAACGAACGGCGCGCGACACCCCGGCGCTGATCGTCACGGTGACCCTGCTCGCCGCGTACAACGTCACCCGCACGCTCTGGATCCCCGGGTCGTGGCAGCTGTTCACCAACATCGGCGTGGCCCTTCTGGTCGGCGGGATCGCCTGGTGGTCGAGCGTCGACGCGACCGAGCTCGGCCTGCACCGCGACCACCATCCGCTCGGCGCGATCTGGGGTGGCGGCGCCCTGCTATTGGTCATGGCCGTCGTCGTTGGGTTCGCGCTCTTCTCGGAGGTCAGCGGCTCTTCGGAGGGCGCCCTCGACGACCCTCGGTTGAGGGTGCCGTTCGTCGACATGTTCTACGAGATCGCCGTCAACACCCCCTTGGGGACGGTGGTTCTCGAGGAGTTCGCGTTCCGCGGCCTGCTGCTCGCCCTGTTCCTCCGCCACACCTCGATGTGGCGGTCGGTGCTGTGGTCGTCCCTGCTCTTCGGTGCGTGGCACATCCTCCCGACCCTGACCACCGCCGCGAGCAACGGCGCCATGGAGCAGCTGGCGTCCACGCCGGTCGGCCTCGTGCTCGTCGTCATCGGCAACGTCCTGTCGACGGCGATCGCCGGTGCGGTCTTCGCCTACCTGCGGCTGCGCTCCGGGAGCCTCCTCGCGCCGGCGCTGGCCCACCTCGCGACCAACGACATCTCGTTCGTGGTCGGCTGGCTCTTCAATCGCTACGGCTGACCGCGGACGCCTTCCGGACGCCGGCGACGAGCGCTGGGTAGTGGACCGAGGTGCGGACCAGGCTGTCCCGCTGACGGGACGAGAGCCCCGCCAGCGCCTCGGCGATGACGTCGGCCCGCCGGTCCGCGGCCTGGCGCATCAGCAGGGAGCCCGCCGGAGTCGCGGCCACCAGGGTGACCCGGCCGTTGACGTCGTGCGGCCGGCGTTCGGTCAGCCCGAGCTCGCACAGTGCGTCGACGACCCGCGACATGGTCGGGCTCGACACCCCCTCGGCCCGGGCCAGCCGACCGAGCGGCAACGGCCCGCCGAAGTGGACCACCGACAGGGCGCTCAGCCTTGCCGGGGTGAGTCCCGCCTCCGCGTCCACCCGACTCATCGAGCGGAGCAGGTGGATCGCGAACGAGTTCATGGCCCGGGCGGCGTCATGGACCCCTTGTCCGGTCACGAACCGAACGTTAGCATTGCTAACGGTTGGTCACCCATCACGACTCGCGGAGGTCGGTATGCGGCTCGTCCAGGTAGCGCTCCACGCCGCCGACCTCGACCGGGCGGCCGCGTTCTACTCCCGCCTCCTCGGCGACGAGCCGCGCGCCCGGTTCGACCCACCGGGGCTGCTGTTCTTCGACCTCGAGGGCACCCGCCTGCTGCTCGACCGCAACGCCCCCTCCGCGCTGATCTACCTCGGGGTCGAGGACGTCCACGCCACCATCGACGCGATCCGTGACGAGGTGCGGGTCGTGGCCGAGCCGCACGCGATCTTCACCCACGAGGACGACCGCCTCGGACCGCCCGGGCACGAGGAGTGGCAGGCGTTCATCGAGGACTCGGAGGGCAACACCGTCGGGCTGATCGGGTTCGTGAGACCCGCGGCGGGTTGAGCCGAGCCACCGCATACCGTGTCGCCATGGCGACTGACCAGAGGGCCGTCTCAGCGACGACCGGCGAGGTGCCCGAGGCGTTCGACGAGGTGGCCGACCGCTACGACCTCATGGTCGCGCTCAACCCCGGCTACCACGCCCACCTGCGACACAGCGCGAGGTCACTGGTGGCCGGCCTGGTCCCCGGTCTCGGTTCGCGCGTCGTCGATCTCGGCTGCGGCTCCGGGGCTTCGACCCGCGCCCTGGTCGACGAGCTGAACCGTGCCGGGGTCCGCGCCGAGGTGCTCGGTGTCGACGGGTCGGCCGGGATGCTCGCGCAGGCGGGCAGGAAGTCGTGGCCGAGCTGGGTCCGGTTCGAGCAGGGTCGGGCCGAGGCCCTCGAGGAGGTATGCGCCGACGCCGAGTTCCAGCCGCTGGACGGGGTGTTCGCCGCATACCTGCTGCGCAACGTGCCCGACCGCGACGCGCTGCTGCGATCGCTGCACGACCTGCTGCGGCCCGGCGGGACGCTGGTCGTGCACGAGTACTCCGTCGCGGGCCGTCCGGTCGCGGAGGTCGTCTGGACGGCGGTCTGCCGCGGCGTGGTCGTGCCGCTCGGCTGGCTGACGTCGCGCCGCACCCGGCTCTACCAGTACCTCTGGCGCAGCGTGATGGACATGGACCCGCTCGAGACGGTCATGCAGCGGATGGTCGACGCGGGGTTCGAGGACGTGCGGACCCGGTCGGTACGCGGCTGGCAGAACGGGATCATCCACACGTTCCACGGGCGCCGCCCCGCATGATGCCGCTGCGGCGTTCGCGAGATCACTGGGTCCCGGGCCGCGACCCGCACGCGGTCCGGCACGCGCCGCCGGCCCCGGCTCCGGTTCCCGAGGTGCGGCTGGACCGGGCACCGACCGCGGTGGTCGTCGGCGGTGGCATCGCCGGGCTCGCGGCCGCCACTGGGCTGGCCGAGCGCGGGGTGGCGGTGACGCTGGTCGAGGCTGCGCCCACTCTGGGCGGGCGGGTGCGCGCGTGGCCGGTGGCGGCGGACGGCACAGCGACGACGATGAGCCGCGGGTTCCACGCGTTCTTCCGGCAGTACTACAACCTGCGCTCGCTGTTACGACGCAGCGACCCGACGATGGCCCGGCTGCGGCCGGTGGCCGACTACCCCCTGGTCCTGGCCGGCGGGCATACCGACTCCTTCGCCGGCCTGCCGACCCGACCGCCGCTCAACCTCATGGCGTTCGTGGCGCGCAGCCCCAGCTTCACCCTCCGCGACCTCGCCCGCGTGGACGTGGACGCGGCCCTCGGGCTGCTCGACGTCGCGTTCCCGCGGACCTACGACGACTACGCGGGACGCAGCGCGGCGGAGGTCCTCGACGAGCTCCGGTTCCCTGATGGGGCAAGGCATCTCGCGCTCGAGGTGTTCGCGCGGTCGTTCTTCGCGGACCCGCGGGAGTTCTCCGGCGGCGAGCTGGTCGCGATGTTCCATACGTACTTCCTCGGGTCGGCCGAGGGGCTGCTCTTCGATGTGCCCTACGACGACTACGACACGGCGCTGTGGGCGCCGTCGGGCCGGTACCTCGAGGGTCTCGGCGTCCGCGTCGTGATGCCCGTCGCCGCCACCTCGCTCGAGGACCGCGAGGGTTCGGTGGCGGTGCGGCTGGAGGACGGTACGACCGTCGAGGCGGACGCCGTGGTCCTGGCGACGGACCAGGGACCGCTCCAGCGGCTGGTCCAGTCGTCGCCGTGGTTCGGTGGCGAGTCGTGGCGTATGCGGCTCGCCTCGCGTCGGCCGGCGCCGGCGTTCGCGGTGTGGCGACTGTGGTTCGACCGGCCGATGCGCGACGGGACGCCGCCGTTCCTCGCGACGAGTGGGTTCGGTCCCTTGGACAACGTCTCGGCGGTGCACCTGTTCGAGTCGGGCGCGGGGCGGTGGGCGCGGGAGCGGAAGGGCAGCGTCGTCGAGGTGCACGCGTACGCCCTGCCCGACGGCACCGACGAGGCCGCGCTGCGCGTCGAGCTGCGCAACCGGCTGCACGACCTGCATCCCGAGCTCGACGGGGCGAACGTCGTCCACGAGGAGTGGCTGGTCCGGGCCGACTGCCCGCTGGTGGGGACCGAGCCGTGGCGGGAGCGGCCCGAGGTCCGCACGCCGGACCCGCGGATCACGCTGGCCGGCGACGGGATCCGCTGCGACTACCCGGTCGCCCTGATGGAGCGCGCCGCGACCACCGGCTGGATGGCCGCGAACCACCACCTGTCCCGGTTCGGTCTACCGGGACACGACCTCTGGACGGTCCCGATGACCGGGCGTCACCAGGCGGTCCCCGCGCTGCGCAAGGCCCTCGCCCGCCTCCCCTGACCCGGCCTACCCGCTTCCAACCCGGAGTTGTGTGAAGCTTTCCGGGCGTAGAGGGCCCAAAACTTGATACTTCTCCGGGTTGGAAGGCGGCAAAGCCGGGTCAGGTGCCGTAGACCTCGCCTCGCACGCGGAGGAGGTAGCGGCGCTCGGCGTAGGCCATGTCGTCCACCCAGAGGCGGGCGGCGGTGCGCTTCATCGGCGGCTTCACCAGCGCGGCGACCGAGCGCGCGATCCCGAACCCGGTCCGGGGCGAATGGGCGATGGTCGCCTCGGTCATCATCGTCCGCGGCCGGCCGAACGGGTCCGGCGCGATCGGTGTCGCGTGCGTCTCGACCACGCTGCCGGCGCCCTCGCCTCCGACGATGGTCATGACGATGGTCCGGGCGTCCGGGCAGGCGAACTCCGCGCGCACCGGGACGCCGAGCCGCGGGGTGAGCCGGAACGTCACGTCGACGACGAGGACCTTGTCGTCGCTGGCATCGTCGTCGACGACGAGGTGGCTGAACGCATACGGGTGATACCACGCACCGTGCCACGGGTCGAGCCGGTTGGCGATGATGTCCTCTGGCTCGCAGACCCCGGGGATCTCGATGACGGCGGCGATCGACGCATCGATCGGCGGTCGCGTCGTGAGCGTCGGCCGGTCGGTCGGCGTCTCGCCGGGGGTCGGCAGCCGGACCCACGCCAGAACGCCGTCGTCGTGGGCGACGACCGGCTTCCAGCCCGCCTGTCCGGCCGCGCCGAGGGCCATGCCGTGCCACCGGCAGACGACGTCGCCGCGGATGACCTCGCAGTCCTCGAGCAGGGCGCCGAGGTGGGGGCACGTGCCGGGCCCGGCCATCAGCGTGCCCGACTCGCCGCGCCAGAGCACGATCTCGCGGCCGGCGATGGTCCGGGTGACGGATCGCTTCGTCCCGACGTCCTCGCTGCGGCCGACGACGTACCAGCCGCCCGGGTCCTGCGACTGTGCCACGTCGAACGACGCCCGGATCCGACCTGGCCGCGCCTGCTTCCACGTGCTGCGTAGATGCTCGTGGGGCACGGTCGGGACGTTCTGGATCGGGACGCGCTTGCGGATCTCGGCTCGGATCCTGCTCGATGCGGTCACAAGGTGCCCTTCCGTCCTGCCTTCTGGGGAGGCCCGGCCGCGAGGATCCGGGCCGACGTCGTCGCCTTGCTCCATGATGCAACGCGCGCCCGCCCCGTGAACACGTCATAGTCCCGGGACTCGATCAGCTCGAGGATCCGGGCGTAGAGCTCCCGGGCGGTCGCTACGCATCGAGCGGAGGACGGCGGCAGCATCGGTATGCCGGCGTCGGCCTGCGCGTAGAGCTCCCGATTCCGGGCGATCTCAAAGCGCATCAGCTCCCGCCACCCTGGCGTCACCTCTCGCGACCACGGATCCGCACCGAACCGGCGCAGGTCCTCCTGCGGGATGTAGACCCGCCCCCGGTCGAGGTCCTCGCCGACGTCACGCAGGAAGTTGGTCAGCTGGAAGGCGAACCCGAGCGCCCGGGCCGGCTCGAACGCCGCTCGTGACCGGGGCCGCAGGACCGGGAGCATCATCTCGCCGATGACGGCGGCCGAGCCCTCCATGTAGGCGACGAGGTCGTCCCACGTCTCGTAGGTCGTTGTCATGAGGTCCTGGGCCATCGCCCCGAAGAACCGGTCGACGTTCTCGCGCGGGATCGCACACCGGGCGAACGAGTCGCCGATCGCCGCCAGCACCGGGTCGTCGGTGGGGGCGCCGTCGAGGACCGCGCCCACCTCGTCACGGAACGCCGTGAGCACGCCCGTCGTCTCGGGGACGTTGTCGCCTTGCGTTGCCGCGGGCGCGTCGACGATGTCGTCGGCCATCCGGCACAAGGCGTAGACCGCATACACGTGCCGGCGCCGCTCGGGCGGAAGCAGCATGGTGCCCCAGTAGTACGTCGTCCCGTTGTCGCGGGTGATCCTGGCCGCCCGGCGGTATCCCTCGGACAGGAGATCCGGCGCCGCGACCGCGGTCGTCACGACCCCACCACCGTGGGCGCGCGATCCGGCGACGGCAGGTACTCCCGGACCCGCTCGGCCGCGAGGCGACCGCTGATGAGCACCATCGGCACGCCGACCCCCGGTACTGTCCCCGAACCAGCGAAGACCAGTCCCGGCATCCGGCGCTCGACGTTCGGCGGCCGGAACGGGCCGGTCTGGAGGAAGGTGTGCGCCAGCGCGAACGGCGTCCCGGACGCCATCCCCATGGCCTTCCACTCCAGCGGTGTGACCAGCTCCTCCGTGACGATGTCGGTCGGATAGCCGTGCGCCGCAAGGAAACCCAGCAGCCGCTCGCGCATCGGGCCGCGCTCCCGGTTCCAGTCGACCGAGCCACCCAGATGAGGGACCGGCTCCAGCACGTAGAGGGTCGAACCGCCCGGAGCGGCGAGCGAGGGATCGGTCAGCGACGGGACCGTGACGAGCCGGGACGGGTCCGGCATCAGCTCGAGGTCGCCGATGAGCGAGTCGAACGCCGAGTCCCACTCCTGCGCGAAGTGGATGTTGTGGTGCGCCGCGTCGGCCGGCGGTCCACCCCGCGCACCCACGTGCCAGACCACCGCGGAGGGCGAGTACCGGCCGGACCGGACCGCCCTCGGCCCGCGGAGTCCCGGCAGCAGCCTCTCGTAGGCGACCGGAGTGTCGAGGGTGCAGACGACCGCGTCGGCCCGGAGCCGCTCGCCACCACCGAGGTCCACGGCGGCCACCCGACCGTTCGGTCCACGCTGGATCTCCTGAACCGTTGTCCCCCAACGGAACTCGACTCCGCCGAGCTCGGCGGCGCGGGCCATGGCGACGGGGATCGCCCCCATCCCGCCCTCGGGGAAGTAGACGCCGGCCACCGAGTCCATGTAGGTGATCACCGCGTAGATGGCGAGCGCGCGGCTCGGCGGCAGACCCGCATACATCGCCTGGAAGCTGAACAGCCGGCGCAGTCGCTCGTCCCGGAACCGCTCGGCGACGACCGGCCCGAGGCGTCGGAAACCACCCATCCGCACCAACCGGGCCGCCACCATCGGCGAGGACAAGAGGTCGAGCGGCGAGTTGAAGTTGCGGTCGATGAAGTGCGGCATCTCCAGCTCGTAGAGCTCGCGCAGCCAGACCACGAAGTCGTCGAAGGCCGCGGCGTCGGCCGGCCCGCAGGTGGCGGCGATCTCGTCGTGCATCGCCTCGTGCCCGGCGCGGACGAGGATCTCGCTGCCGTCCGCGAACGACGCGCGGTAGGCGGGATCCAGCCGGACCATCGGCAGCAGGTCGTCGAGCCGCGACCCGGCCGCGCCGACCACGTCCGCCAACAGTCCTGGCATGGTCATCACCGTGGGGCCGGTGTCGAACGTGTACCCGTCGCGGACGATCCGCCCCGCGCGGCCGCCGGGGATCGTCTCGCGCTCGACGACGGTCACCTCGTAGCCCGCTCCGACCAGATGGCAGGCGGCACTCAGGCCGGCCAGGCCGGCACCGACCACGACGACCCGGCTGCTCACCGCCCCAACGTACGCTGAGGCCACCACATCGAACGAGGGCAGGTGGGGATGGCGGAGCGGATCCAGCGGTCGTACGAGCTGCCGGTCTCCCCGTACGAGCTGCTCGCCGGGCTCGCCCAGCCCGAGGTGGTGCAGCGGCGTTCGGACGCCGACGGGCTGGGTACGCGCATCGTCAGGCACGAGGTGTCCGACGACGCGGTGCGGATCGTCGTCTCCACGGACATCCCGCTCGACTGGCTCCCGTCGGCGATCACCTCCCGGCTCGGGGGCAGCCCGACCGTGGAGCGGATGGAGGAGTGGATGCGGTACCAGGACGGGCTGCGGACCCCGCTGATCTTCGAGTTCGCCGGCCTGCCCGTCACGTGCCGGGGCAACGCGGTGCTGTCCCCGACCAGCACCGGCAGCCGGATGGACGCCGACCTGACCATCCAGGTGGACGTGCCGCTGTTCGGCGGCGCGGTCGAGCGGGGGGTAGCGCCGCGGATCGTCGCCGCGCTGGACGCCGAAGCCGCGTTCTACGACACGCTGAGCACACCCGGCCGGTAGCGTCGCGCCATGACCCCCGAAGACGTCTACCAGCTCGCGCTGGTGGCCGCCGCCGCGGTCCTCGCACCGCTTCTCGTGGCCACGGTCCGGCGGTTCGCCGTCCCCTCCGTCGTCCTCGAGATCGTCTTCGGAATCATCCTCGGCCCGCAGGTGCTCGGACTCGTCGAGCCGACCGGTCTCGTCGATGGCCTGTCGGTCCTCGGCCTGTCCATGCTGATGTTCCTGGCGGGCTACGAGCTGAAGCTCGACACCATCCGTGGGCGCCCACTGAGGCTGGCCGGTATCAGCTGGGGCCTGTCGGTCCTGCTGGCCGCCGTGGTCGGTCTCGGCGTCCACGTGTCCGGTGGGCACAGTGGCGAGATCGTCATCCCCCTTGCCCTGACCACCACCGCGCTCGGGACGCTGCTGCCGGTCCTGCGTGACGCCGGGGTACTCGGCACACCGCTCGGCCGGTATGCCATGGCGCTGGGCAGCGTGGGGGAGTTCGGGCCCATCGTGCTCGTGGGACTCCTCCTCGCGGGAACGGACCCGGTGCAGTCGATCCTCGTGCTGGTCGCGTTCGCCCTCCTCATCCTGGGCTCCGCCTTCCTGGCGAGCCGGCCATGGGGGGAGCGGGTGGTCTCCTTCATCGCCAAGGGGCTCCAGGCCAGCTCACAGCTGCCCGTGCGGATGACGCTGCTCTTCATGCTGGGCCTCATCGCCATCGCCACCGAGTTCGGGATCGACATCCTGCTCGGCGCGTTCGCTGCCGGTGTGATCGTCCGGATCCCGGCGGCGAAGCACGACGACGAGGAGGACGACGCCGACGCGTCGTCGATCTTCGGCTACAAGCTGGAAGGCATCGGCTTCGGCATGCTCGTCCCGATCTTCTTCGTCGTCAGTGGCACCCGGCTCGACCTCAGGGCCCTGTTCAGCCAGCCGTCCTCGGCGCTGGTCGTCCCTGGGTTCCTCCTGCTCATGATCGTCGTCCGCGCGATCCCGACCTTCCTCGTCTACCGCAACGGTCTCGACCGCGGGCAGCGCCGTGCCCTCGCCGTCATGTCGGCGACCGGGCTCCCGCTCATCGTCGTCATCACGACCATCGCCACGGAGAACGGCTACCTCAGCTCCGCCGACGCGGCGGCCATGGTCGCCGCCGGGATGCTGTCGGTCGTCATCCTGCCGGCGGTCTCGATCGCGTTGCTGGGCCGTGTGCGTCAGGCCCGGCCGATCGAACCCGGCGCCGGCCTCTAGGACGGCGCGACTCCCGCCGCGCAATCACGACGGCGGCAGGTTCGAACCTGGCCCGTCCAGCCGCGTTGCCCCCACACCGCACCGATCCCTCCGACTGTCAGACATCCGCGACGTGACCCGAGACGTGACCGAGTGATGGGCTCGGGCGCTCGCGGGTTCCTCAGGGCGGGTCGGAGTGCAGGTCAGAGTGCGGTTGGTGTCGTCATGGCAGCACCGGATGCACTTTGCCGCGCACTTTGACCCGATGACGCGCGCCGGCCGATGTCAAGTCGCACGACATGTCGCGTCTGATGTCGTTATTCACGACACCAGCCGCGACATGACCCGCGACGTGACCGAGTGGTGGGGCTGAACCGCACCCAGCGCCCGGAGAACACGCGCCACTCGACCTGACGCGGGCTGAGGCCCGACTCGAGCGCCTGCGCCCTGCTCACCACGCCATCCTGACGGGGGGCAAAGCGGTGAGTGGGTCGCTTCCCACGGTGATTGCGTGCCGAGGTCGGTGATCTGGTCGCAGCGTCGTCCCCAATCCAGTCGGGGCGGGCTTCTCAGTCGGCCGGATCCAGGGCATCGAGGACCGCGAGGTCGTGCTCGTCCTGGGGACGCGGCGCATACCCCTCGTGCGCGGTCCGTTGGGCGGCGGCGGCGACGCAGCCCACGACGATCCCGCCGAGCCGTCCGGTCGTGAAGATCGCCGCGGGGTAGTGGAACTCGGTGTCGTCGAGTCCGGCCTGGACGCCGTTCCCCTCGGCGTCGAACACCACCGGGTGGAGGTCGACCCAGCCCTCTCCATCGCCCACACGGCGGGCCAGCTCCACGCGGAGCGGCCGCCAGTCGGTCTCGACGACGTAGCCGAGGTCGCCCAGCACCTCGAGGGTCATGGCTTCGTCGGCCGCGTCGACGAGCAGGTCGAGGTCGCGGTGTGGACGGGTCTGCCGGCCCGCCAGCGCGTCGACGCCCCAGCCTCCGGCCAACCAGAACCGGACGCCGGCGTCGGCGAGCCCTGCGCAGACGAGGACCGCCTGCGCGACACCGGTCTCCTGCGCCACGAGGCCCATCATCGCGCGATACTGCCGCCATGCGGTTCGAGACGACCATGGCGCAAAGCGGCAACAACACGGGGATCCCGGTGTCCGAGGAGGTCGTGACGGCGCTCGGCGGCGGCAAGCGCGCCGCCGTGTCGGTCACGGTCAACGGGTATGCGTACCAGTCCACCCTCGCGTCGATGGGCGGCCGGTTCCTCATCCCGTTCAGCTCCGACAAGCGCAAGGAGACCGGGATCGGTGGAGGCGACGCCATCGTCGTCGACGTCGAGCTGGACTCCGCGCCTCGGACGGTCGAGGTCCCCGCCGACCTCGCCGCCGCCCTGGACACGGCCGGGCTGCGGGCGGCCTTCGACGCCCTGGCACCGAGCCACCGCAAGGCGCACGTCACCGCGATCGAGGAGGCCAAGGCGGCGGCCACCCGCGAGCGCCGCATCGCCGCCGCCGTCGAGAAAATGAGCGCGGGCCGGTCCTAGGCCGTCTCCAGCTCCGGAGGTACCGGCAGCCCCAGGGCCCGGTAGCCCGCCGCAGTCATCTGCCCCTCGACGCCGAGCCGTTCCACCAGGCGCCGGTTGCGCTCCGACGCGGTGCTCCGGCCTCGACGTGGGGTGAAGCGTTGGAGGTAGCCGTCGTCGTCGCCGGCGTGGCGGGTGCTCTCGCTCCACCCGAAGCAGAGTCCCTCCTCGAGGAGCTCCCCGAACGTCACTGACCACCGACCGGACCCCGACCGGGCCACGCGTACCCACAGCCCTGGATGGGTCGCATGGTTCGACGCCAGCCACGCGCGGAGCGTCGCACGGTCGTCGAAGGCCAGCACCTCGAGGCCGTCGTGCAACGTCACCTGCTTAGTGTGGGTCGCATGAGCTCTGCGCAGCGCCCGGCGGCCCCGACCGCGGCCGAGGTCACCTACGAGGGCGTGCTGGCCGCGGCCGAGGCCATCGCCCCCCACCTGCCGCCGACACCCGCGTGGTCGTACCCGCTGCTCGACCAGGCCGCGGGAGTGACGGTCGTCGTGAAGCACGAGAACGTCCAGCCGACAGGAGCGTTCAAGGTCCGCGGCGGGATCAACCTCGCGCTCGCACTGAGCGCCGACGAGCGGGAGGCCGGGCTGGTAACCGCCTCGACCGGCAACCACGCCCAGTCGGTCTGCTACGGCGCCCGGCTGGTCGGGGCGACCGCGGTCATCGTCGTCCCGGAGTCGGCGCCGCCCAGCAAGGTCGCCGCGGTGCGGGCCCTCGGCGGCGAGGTCGTCGTGCACGGGCCGACCATGGACGAGGCGGTCGAGGAGGCCAAGCGGCTCGCCGGCGAAAGAGGGCTGCGGTACGTCGACCCGGGTAACGAGCCGGCCATCGTGCACGGCCACGCGACGGTCTACCTCGAGCTGCTGCAACGGCATCCGGAGCTCGAGGCCATCTACGTGCCGGTCGGCAGCGGGACCGGCGCGTCCGGGGCCTGCGTCGTCCGGGAGGTCCTGGCCCCGAGCTGCCGTGTCATCGCCGTGCAGTCCTCCGCGGCGCCAGCCGCCCACACCGCCTGGCAGGACGGGCGACCCGCTCAGGCTCCGTGCCGGACCCGGTCGAGCGGTCTGGCGACGGGCACCAGCTACGCACTACCTCAGCGCGTCATGGCCGGGCGCCTCGACGACTTCGTCCTCGTGTCGGACGACGACCTCGACGCCGCGGCCGGCCTGCTGGCCAGCCACGCGCATACCCTCGCCGAGTCCGCCGGCGCGGCCGCCTTGGCCGGCCTGCTCGCCGCCTCGGACCGTCCGCAGCGCTGCGCCGTCATCGTGACCGGCGGCAACGCGAGCGCGGACGAGATCCGGGCCGTGGCGAACCGAGTTGGCGACGGAACCACCCACCCCTGAATGGTCCCGCCGCCGTTCCTGACCTTGCGCGGGAAGGGTTGGTCAGGGCTTGGGGTTGCCCAGCGGGCCGGCGGTGGCCGGGAACTGGGCGGTGTTGAAGACCAGGACTCCGGCGTTGTGCTCCCCGTTGAACGGAGTCGTCGCGCCCGGGCACCCGGCCTTGGTGGCGTCGGCCGGCGAGTTGAACCAGATGCCGACGTGGAACGTGCGGATCGGCCCGAAGGCGGGGTTGCTCGTCGCGTCCGGCGTCGGCGAGGAGTGCACCGAGGGCGCCGGCGCCGTGTTCAGCGCGATGGCGAACGTCTCCTGGTTGAACCGGCCGACGTACTCCTGGTGTGCGAAGCCCCACCGGTTGGTCTCCAGGTGGCCCTGGTACCACGACACGCCGAACGGGGCATTGGGCACCTGGATGACGAACGTGTCGAACTCGGTGTTGGCCGGCAGCCCCCACGCGTCGACGGTCATCCGCTCGACGGGACCGTCGTGCTTGACGGTGACGCGAGCGGACGCGTACGGAAGCGACGGCCGAGGTCCTCCCGGCCCTCGGCGAGCGCCGCCGCAGCGCGACGGCCTCGAGCGCGGCCGTGCTCATCCCTTGGCCGAAGGCGGGGTCGAACGAGCACAGCGCGTCGCCGATGACGAGGATCCCCTCCGGGACGTCGAGCAGCCGCTCGTACCGGCGCCGCACGCTGGCCTGGAACCGGTACATGCACCCGTCGTCGAGGGGTTCGAGCCGCTCGAGGACCTCGGCGATGGCCGGCGCTTCGAGGGTCCGCGCATACGCGAGGAACTCGGGCAGCTCGGTGGGCGGCCGGACGCCGTGGTACCCCGTGAGCCCCGGCGATCCACTCGTCGTTCTCCTGGGCGATGAGGACACCCGACCGGGGCACGGCCGCGCTGGCCGGCTGGAGGATCGCCAGCGCCGTCCCCGCGTCGCCCGGACGCCGGCGGAACCGGCGGGTCGCGTAGCTGATGTCGCAGCGGACGAGGTCCGCCTCCAGCCGCCGCGGGCTGCCGGGCCGGTCCACGCTGGACACGACCAGGCCGGTGACCCGCCGACTGGTCGGCGGGCAACCCGTTGTTCGCGGAGCAGCTCGTCATGCAGGCCACGCAGCACCCGGGCCACCCGGCCCTGCTCCCCGCCACCCTGCACGAGCTTGCTCCACGCCCGGGTGCACGCGCTCCCCGACGACACCCAGTCGGTGCTGCGCGCGGCCGCCGTGATCGGCCGGCCCGCCCTAGTGCCGCTGCTCGCCGCCACGACCGGAACCCTCGTCGAGCAGACCGAGACCTTTCTGCGGCCGGCCATCGACCAGCACGTGGTCGAGATCCGCCGCGACGACACCATCGCGTTCCGGCACCCGGCGTTCGGCGAGGTCGTCTACGCGGAGCTGATGCCGGCCGAACGGCAGGGCTTCACGGGGCGGCCGCCGAGGCGCTCGAGCCCGCCGAAGGTCCGGCACCGGCCAGCGCAGCTCGGTCGCGGAGGACGCCGTCTCCGGTGAGCTGGCCCGGCACTGGCTGGGCGCCGGAGACTCGGAGCGCGCGCTGGACGCGGCCGTGGCGGCCGGCTGGGCGGCGGAGCGCATGTAGGCCTTCGCCGACGCGTACACCAACTTCAGCCGCGCCATCGGCCTGATGGACCAGATCACCGGGACCGACCACGACCGGGTCCGGCTGCTCAAGCACGCAGGCCAGGCCGCCAGCCTGGTCGGGGACAGCCCGGAGGCCGTCCGGCTCGTCGAGTCGGCACTGGCGCTCTCGACGGACCCGCCCTCCCGGGCCGCGCTGCTCACCCGGCTGGGTCTCATCCACTACCGCGCCGGCCGCGGGTCCCTCGCCGAGAACTGCCTCCGGGAAGCGCTGACCCTGCTACCCCCGGAGCAGGAGAGCGTGCTCGTGGCCCGGATCCACGCCGGGCTGGCCCTGTTCGGGGCGGCGTGGTCGCGTCTCGACGTCGCGGAGGAGTCGTGTCGGCGCGGTCTCGCGGTCGCTCGCAAGATGGGGGCCCGGCGTGAGGAGGGGCTGCTGGTCAACGCCTCCGGGCTCGTCGAGTCGGCCCACGGCGACATCGAGTCCGGCGCGAGACTGCTGCGCCAAGCCCTGGCCATCGCGGTCGAGGTCGGCAATCCCGACGACCTGGCGACGGCCTACGTCAACCTCACCCACATCCTCGGCCTGGGCGGCCGGGTCGACGAGATCGTGGTGGTCGCCCGCGAGGGCGCCGACGTCCTCACCCGCACGGGCCTCGCCCGCCAGCGGGTCAGCTTCCTCAAGGCCAACCTCGCCGAGGCCCTCGGCCACGCGGGGCGGATCGCGGAGGCCGGCCGGGTGATCGCCGAGGCGGTGTCGCAGCATCCCCGCGGGGTCATGGCGGTGCCGGTCCTGTGGCAAGCCGGCCGGGTCGCGATGATGCGGGGAGACCTCGACGAGGCCTGGGAATGGCTGGAGCAGGCCCGCGTCATCGTCGAGGCGGAGAACGCCCCCGACTCCTACCGTCGCAACCTCGTCGAGACCGAGGCGGAGGTCGAGCTGTGGGCCGGCCGGCCGGTCGCCGCCTACGACCTCGTCGTCGAAGGCCTCGACGTCGTCCGGGGCACCGACGATGCGGCGTATGCGGGCACCCTGGTCGCCCTGGGGCTGCGGGCGCTCGCGACGGAGGCCGAGGCGCACCGCGACCGCGAGTCCCGCAAACGCCTCTCCGGTATGCAGCGGCCGCTCGACGACGCCCGTACCTGGCCCGCGGCCAACCAGCCGGAGGACGCGGCGGTCCGCGCGTGGGCGCGGGCCGAGACGACCCGGCTGGACCTGGCCCGCGACCCGGCCGTCTGGGCCGAGACCGGTGCGGCGCGGCGCGCGCTGGGCCGGCCGTTCCCCCAGGCCTACGCGCGCTGGCGGGAGGCGGAGGCGCGCCTCGACTCCGGGGTCGACGCGGCGGCCATCGACGCCCTGCGGGACGCGCATACCGCGGCGTTGGGGTTGGGCGCCGCCCGCCTGGGCAGGAGTGCGAACGGCTCGCCGGCTGGCACCGCATCGACCTCGTCGCGGAGCCGGTCGAGGCCGAGCCGCACGCGTTGGACAGGTACGGGCTGACGCCGCGCGAGGTCGAGGTGCTCGCCGGGTTGTCGGCGGGCCGGACCAACCTGGAGATCGCCGACGAGCTGTTCATCAGCGTGAAGACGGCGAGCGTGCACGTCTCGAACATCCTGCGCAAGCTCGACGTCGGCGGGCGCCAGGAGGCCGCTCGGGTGGCCCACCGCCTCGGCGTCTGAGCGCTTTCCCGCTTCCAACCCGGAGTTGTGCTCAGTTTCGGGGCTCGACGAGCCGGAGAACTGCATACAACTCCGGGTTGGAAGCGGGAAGGCGGGTGGGGCTGACCCCACCCGTCGGTCCACTCCCCGGGCCGTTCGCCGTCCGCCGCAGTGTCGGTCACCCGGTGGACCGGGCGCGGCCGGCCGTGACATCACGCTGGACGGACATGCCCCACCGTTCCCGCAGGAGCCCTGACCGTGACCCTCCGACGCCGACCTCGTCGTCGAACCCGTGCCCCCTGGGCCACGGGTGTCGTCGCCGTGCTCGTCGGTGGCGCAGCGCTCGCCGGCATCGCGCCCGAGCTGGTGGAGGGCCCCACCCGCGATCCGGTCGGCCGGTCCCTCGGCGTCGACGTCGGGGACGCGGACCTCGACGACGGCCGTCCCGGCAACCCGCCGAAGGGGGTCCGTCGCGGCGCCCATCGGCCCACCCGAGCGGTCCAGGTCGGCCTGCTGTCGTCGTCGCGGCATCGCGGCCGGCAGATCGTCGTCGCGGCCGCGGGCGGCCCGCCCGACGACGCTCCTCGCATCGGTGAGCGCGTGAGTGTCCGGGTCCCCCGATCGGTGGACACGGCGTTCATCCCCTGCGTCCACCGGCCGGCGGACCGTCCTGGAGGACGCCGCGAGGGATCCTGAAGGGGCACAGCAACCCCCCGCTTCTCGAGGGCCCTCGAGCGGCAGGGAGCAGTACACCGCGCCGACCGGCGCGGGTCGATGGAGAGCTTCCGTGTCGCCACTGTGGTGGGGGCAGACGCGGTCGTCATCCCGACCCGCGTCGGTCGACGTGTTTGTCGTCAGCCCCGCACTCGGAATCCTCGGGTCGCGTTCGACGACAGCACCGAGAACCGCGCGCCGCTGGACAGGATGCTGCCCACCGACCGGAACGAGAGCAGCGACAAGAGGCTGACCGACGAGCCCGCGCAGCCGATCGAGAGGAACGACCCGCTGCAGCCGATCGACAGGCACGAGCCCACGCTGCCGATCGACAGCACCGACCCGGCCGACCCGATGGACAGCAGCGAGTCCCGTGACGCGATGGACCAGCGAGAGCTCGGCACCGCTTCACGATAGAGGCCCGATGAGTGCGGCATGCGGTGCGAGTCTCACTTCTATGACTGCGCTGCGTACCGTCCTGACCGGGCTCGCCTTCGGAGAGTCGCCTCGGTGGCACGACGGGAGGCTGTACGTCTCCGACTGGAGTGCGGGCCAGGTCCTGGCGGTCGGCGACGACGGGTCGGCCGAGGTGGCGGCCCAGGCCGAGGCGTTTCCGCTGTGCTTCGACTTCCTGCCCGACGGGCGAATGCTGCTCGTCGCCGGGCCGACGCTGCTGCGGCAGGAGCCGGACGGCACGCTCGTCCCCCACGCCGACCTCGGCGCGTTCGGGACGACGCCGTTCAACGACATCGTCGTGGACGACCGCGGAAACGCCTACGTCAACAACATCGGCTTCGACTTCGGTGAGGGTGAGATGCAGCCCGGATGGGTGGTGCTCGTGCCCCCCGACGGTCAGGCGCGTCGCGTCGCGGACGGCCTCATGTTCCCCAACGGCATGGCGGTCAGCGCCGACGGGCGCACGCTGGTCGTGGCCGAGTCCTACGGAAACTGCCTGACCGCATACGACATCGACGAGGACGGGAGCCTGTCCGGACGCCGGGTGTGGGCGGACCTCGGCGAGGACAACCCCGACGGCATCTGCCTCGACGCGGAGGGTGCCGCCTGGTACGCGGATGTGCCACACGCCCACTGCGTGCGGGTCGCCGAGGGCGCCGAGATCCTCCAGACCGTGGACCTCGGACGCGGCGGGTTCGCCTGCGTGCTGGGCGGATCCGAGCGGCGCACGCTCTACGCCGTCACCAACGAGTGGGGTCCGCAGGGACCGGTCGGCGAGCACAACAGCACCGTGGTGGCGGTGGAGGTCGACGTGCCCGGAGCCGGCCACCCGTAACCTGACCCGATGGGCGACTCCGACCTCGACGCGCGCGCCGCGGAGGCCGAACGGTCGGTCACGGCGTGGTTCGGCGGGCGCCTGCTCGGTCTGCCCGGTACCCACCTGGCGCGGGTCGAGCACCCCACGCGCGGCCGCGCCGACGTCCACTGGAACTACTGGTGGCAGGCGCACTACCTCGACTGCGTCGTCGACGCCGGCCTGCGCGCGCTCCGGCTCGGCGATGTCGAGGGCGCCGAGGTGCGGGCCCGGCGCGGCGACCGGCTGCTCGCCACGATCCGGCTGCGTAACGTCGGCCGCTTCCCCAACGCCTTCTACGACGACATGGCCTGGCTGGTCCTCGCCGCCGGCCGGCTGGCGGTCCTCCACGCGTCGCTCGGGCGGGCCCGACCAGGGCGACGGCTCCGGGTGTCCGAGCGGGTCCTCACGGCGCAGCTGCGGTCGGCCGTGACCGACGACCTCGGCGGCGGCGTCTTCTGGAACACGCACCGCGACTTCAAGAACGTCCCCGCCAGTGGACCGGTCGCCCTGCACCTGGCCCGGATCGGGGACCTCGACGCCGCGCGGTCGCTCGTCGAGTGGATGTATGCGCGGCTGTTCGACCCCGAGTCGGGTCTCTTCCTCGACGGCGTACGCGTGGTCGACGGTCGGGAGGTCGTCGTCCGCGACGTCTACACCTACAACCAGGGGACCGTGCTCGGCGTCCTGACCTCCCTCGCCGACGAGGGGAGCCGCCTCCGGGCGGCCGCGCTCGTCGAGGCGGTTGACCGAGGGCTCACGACCGGTGACCGCCGGGTGCTCATCACCCACGGCGGCCACGACGGCGGCCTCTTCACCGGGATCCTCGTCCGGTACCTCACGCTCACGGCGGCCGACCCGGCGGTCGACGCAGACACGGCCGCGACGGCCCGTCGGCTGGTCGCCGCGACCGCCGAGGGGTTCTGGTCCGGGCGTGCCGGGCCGGCCGGCGCGTCGCGGTTCTCCGCCGACGCGAACGAGGCCGCGGCGGCGGACGGGCGGCTCGAGCTCTCCACCCAGCTGCAGGCATGGATGACCCTCGAGGCCGCTGCGGCCCTCGGGTAGCGGCCGATGTCTCAGGCCGCCCGGCGGAAGATCTGCAGCTGGACGCCGTTCGCGTAGGTGGTCGAGCTGACCAGCTCGAGCTTGGCCTTGTCCTCGGCGTCGTCCGGGAAGACCCGCTTCCCGCTGCCGAGGATGACCGGCCACACCATGAGCCGCCACTCGTCGACCAGCCCGCGCCGGTGCAGCTCGTGGACCAGTTGGGCACTGCCCTGGACCACCAGCGGTCCACCGTCGCCCTCGCGCAGCGTCGCCACGGCGTCCACGTCGGGAACCACGGTCGTGTTGTTCCACTCCGGCTCGGTGAGCGTGCTGGAGACGACGTACTTCGGCATCTCGTTGAAGCGGTCGGCGAAGGCGCCGTCCCGTCCCGGCCACGCGGCCGCGAAGCCGTCGTAGGTCCGGCGGCCGAGCAGGAGCGCGCCCGCCTCGTTGGCCTCGTCGAACTTGTAGTCATACATCGTGTCGTCGGTCTCGATGTCGAAGGTCCAGCCCGTGTGGCGGTAGCCCTCTTCCCCGCCGGGCGCCTCCATGACGCCGTCCAGGGAGACGAACTCGGTGACGATGACGCTACGCATGGGATGTCCTCTCGGGTCGGGGCACCCCGGACGGGTACCGCTCATCATCTCCACGAACCACACCCACCCGACAGGACACAGTCGGCCAGGATGTCGAGAACGGGCTCCCGGTTCCGACGTCTCTGGTGAGCGGGCCGGCCGGGCCCGACGCACACGACAGGAGCACACCGTGAAGTACGTCATCCTCATCCATTCGAACCCGCAGCCCTGGGGCCACCCGACCAGCGACTTCCTTCCCGAGCACCAGGCCCTACCCAAGGAGCAGCGCGACGCCGAGGTCGCCGGCTTCGAGGCGCTGCTCACTGAGCTCTCGCAGAGCGGCGAGCTGGTCGGCGGCGAGGCGCTGGCCTCTCCGAGCACCGCCAGGCTCTACCGCTGGGACGCAGCGGGACGCCCGGTCGTCACCGACGGCCCCTACTCGGAGGCGAAGGAGCACTTCGCCGGCTTCTTCCTCGTCGACGTCGAGACGCAGGAGCGCGCCGAGGCCATCGCCGCGCGGCTGTCCGGACCAGGGGAGACCGTCGAGCTGCGGATGTCGATGGCCGACGGCGGCGAAGACCAGTGATCACCGGGTGGTGACGAGCACCGAGCTCGAGGACGTGTGGCGGCGAGAGTCGCCGCACGTCCTCACCGCGCTGCTCCGCCGGCACGGCGACTACGCCGACTGTGAGGACGCCGCCCAGGAGGCCCTGACCGCCGCGGCCGAGCAGTGGCCGACGGAGGGGATGCCGGACAACCCCCGGGGCTGGCTCGTCCGCGTCGCGTCCCGCCGGCTCATCGACCTAGTCCGCTCGGACCGAGCCCGCGCGGCGCGCGAGGAGGCCGTGGGCACCACCCAAGCCGCCGACGCCTTCGTCGCGCCGCCGGCCGACGAGGACACCGAACCCGGCGACGACGCGCTCCTGCTCCTGCTGCTCTGCTGCCACCCCACGCTGAGCCGGCCGTCGCAGGTGGCGCTGACCCTGCGGGCCGTCTCGGGTCTGCCCAACGCCGCCATCGCCACGGCGTTCTTGGTCCCCGAGGCGACGATGGCGCAACGGCTCAGCCGCGCGCGGACCACGTTGCGCGCCAATGGAGCCCGGTTCGAGGCGCCGGCCTTGGAAGAGCTGCCGACTCGCGTCGCCGCGGTCCTCGACGTGCTCTACCTCGTCTTCAACGAGGGGTATGCGCGGAGCTCCGGCAACACTCTCGTCGAGACCTCGCTGGCCGAAGAGGCGATCCGCCTCACTCGCCAGCTGCACGCATACCTACCCGGGCACGACGAGATCGCCGGCGCCCTCGCCCTCATGCTGCTCACCGACGCCCGCCGGGCAGCGCGGGTCGATGCCCGCGGGGACCTCGTGCCGCTGGCCGAGCAGGACCGCAGCCGCTGGGATCGCGGCCTCATCGACGAGGGCCTGGCGATCCTCGAGGTGGTGCTCCCCAGAGGGCCCGTCGGCGCATACCAGCTGCAGGCGGCGATCGCCGCCGTCCATGCCGAGGCCCTGCGCTCCGAGGACACCGACTGGGCCCAGATCGTCGTGCTCTACGCGATGCTCGAGGATGTCGCACCGAGTCCGGCGGTCACCCTCAACCGGGCGGTGGCGATCGGGATGTCGACCGGTCCGGGCGCGGGACTCGAGGCGCTGCAGCCCCTCCTAGACGACGCGGCGATGGAGCGGTACCACCGGCTGCACGCCGTCCGGGCTCACCTGCTGGAGCTGTCCGGCGACGCGGAGGCCGCGCAGGCTGCGTACGCGCGGGCCGCCGAGCTCACCCGGAGCAAGCCCGAGCAGCGGTACCTCGCCCGGCGGTTGGCGCGGTTGCGCGAAGAAGGGGCGACGAGGGTTTAGCCGCATCGGTATCCTCGGGAGACCCGACGGCGGTGGCCGAGCGGCGAGTGTTCAGGAGACCGATCGGCCGTGGTGCGGAAGGGCAGTGCCAAGGTCACGCTGTCCGACGTGGCGTCGCGGGCGGGCGTGTCGGTGACGACCGCGTCCTTCGTCCTGTCCGGACGCCGCGACATGCGCATCTCCGAGGCCACCCAGGAACGCGTGCACCAGTCCGCGCGCGAGCTCAGCTACGTCCCGCGCCACCCGGCCGGGTCGTCCCTGCCGGTGCGGGCCCCGTCGATCGGGCTGATCTCCGACACCGTCGGCACCGAACCGTTCGCCGGCGAGCTGATCCGGGGCTGCGTCACCGCCGCGACCGAACGCGGGCACGCGCTGCTGATGACCGAGACCGAGGGCCTGCGCGGGCTGGAGGTGTCGGAAAGTCGCGAACTCGTCGACCGGGGGGTGACCCGGTTCCTCTACGCGTCGATGGCCATGCGGCTGACCACCCTCCCCCCGAACCTGCGCGGCAAGCCGACGGTCATGCTCAACTGCATCGACCGGCGGCGCACCGTTCCGTCGATCGCCCCGGACGACATGACGGCGGGCAGCGTCGCGGTCGCCGAGCTCCTGGGGGCCGGACACCGTGACCGGATCCTGCTCGTCGGTGAGGTACCGACCACTACCTATCCCGCCCGGCAACGGCTCGAGGGCATCCAGATGGCCCTCGAGGAGGAGGGCACCTCCCTGCTCGGCCACCTGGCCTGTCGCTGGTGGCCGACCGACGCCCGCGCGGCCATGCTGCGCCGGCTCGGCCACCCGACCGCGGACCGGCCGACCGCGGTGATCGCGATGAACGACCGCGTCGCCATGGGCGTCTACCAGGCGGCGCAGCAGCTCGGGCTCTCGATCCCCGGGGATCTGTCGGTGGTGTCGTTCGACGACTCCGACCTGGCGCGGTGGCTGGACCCCGGCCTGTCCAGCCTGGCCATCCCCCATTACGAGATGGGCCGACGCGCCGTCGAGATCCTCCTCGACGACGCGTCGGGCAACCGGATAGAGCTGCTGCCCATGCCGTTCCGGGCGCGCGACTCCGTCGCCAAGCCGGCGGCCTCCCGGCGTGGTCGGCGCCGGGGAGCCTGAACGGCTACCCGGTAGCGAGCACGCCGAGCTCCTTGGCGGAGAAGGCGGCCACGTGATCGCCCGCGAACTCACGGAACGACCGCGGCAGCCGGCCGGTCACCGCTTCCACGACGTCCGTCGTCGTCTGCTGGTCGCCCCGGCGCAGCGCTGTGAACACGGCACCCAGCTGGTCCACGGCGAACGGTGGCAGGCCCTGGCCGAGCAGCGACCGGCGGGCCTCGTCCGGGGAGATGTCGAGGTAGGCGACGTCCCGGCCGAGTGCGTCGGCGAGTGATGCGGCCACGACGTCGTAGGAGATGGCCGACGGGCCGGTGACGACGTGGGCGCGACCCTCGCGGCCCGTGCCGACTAGGCGGCGGCGACGGCGGCGGCCACGTCGCGCGGGTCCACCATCGAGATCCGGGCGTGAGCCGCGGGTGCGATCACCAATCCGTGGTCGCGGACCGCGTCGGCCACGGCGAAGAGGTTGGTCATGAGGAAGCTCGGCTGCAGGACGACGGACCGGATGCCCGACGCGACCAAGTGCGCCTCGATCACGGCGTGCCAGTGCCAGAACGCGACCGGCGACCCGATCTCCGCGCCGCGGGCCGACAGCTTGACCAGCCGGCGGACTCCGGCCGCAGCGGCCCGGTCGATGACCGCGCACTCGTGGTCGACCTGACCGGCGACGTTCCCGCAGGCGAGGTAGACCGCGTCGACACCGTCGAGCGCGGCGTCGAGAGAAGCCCGGTCGGTGAAGTCGCCGACGGCGATCTCGGCTGAACGCGGGAGCGAGCGCGCGGCGGCGTCGGCGTCGCGGGCGAGGGCGCGCACCTGGACGGCCTGATGGTTGGCGAGCAGCGAGGTGACGGTACGGCCGACGTTGCCGGTCGCGCCGATGACGAGAATGCGGGTCATGACGGGTGTCCTTCGGTGTGGGTGACGTTGCGGTTGAAGCGGAAGACGTTCTGGGGGTCGTACCGGCACTTGAGCCGCGCGAGACGCCGCCGGTCGGTCGGCGAGTACGCCGCGTCGACCCGGCCTGGGGTCCCGGGGCCGGCGTCGAGGAAGTTGAGGTATGCCTCGCCGGTCGCCTCCGGCCGGACGGCGGTGGCGACTCGGGCGAGGTGGTCGCGGACCACCCGCTGCTGTTCTCGGCCTGGGCTGAGCCCGATCGCGTTGAGGCTGTATGCCGCGGAGGTGTGGGCCATCGGGCTTAGGGCACCGGGCGGACCGGCGAGCGCGCCGCCGACCTGCCGCAGCTCGAGCATGACGAGCGGTGAGGCCGGTCCCTCGAGGGCGACCGGCGAGTCGGCCAGCTCGGGGGTGATGTCGCGCAGGAGATCCGTGTGACCCTCGGCGGCGAGCGGGTCGACCGGGTCCATGCTGACCGACCCCAGGTGGGCCGGCCGCATCGGCCCGAACGTGTCCATCAGGGCCGGTCCGAGCGCGGTCCGCACCTCGTCGACGAGCCGGGCGCCGGTGGCCGGCGATCCCGCATACGCACCGCGAACGAGGGCGAACCGCTTGCCGCGCAACGGTTCGGGTACCGCCGGCAGCGGCGGGAATGCCCGGAACGTCACGGCGGCGGTCAGCTCGTTCGGCGTCGTGGGCGCCCAGCGGGCGAAGGCCGCGAGGACCTCAGTGGCCCGTTCTAGCGGGTAGAACAGGTTCCCGGCGTACACCTCGTCGATGGCGACGAGGCCGAGCTCCAGCTGGGTGACGATCCCGAAGTTCCCGGTCCCGCCACGCAGGCCACAGAACAGGTCGGCGTTCTCGGACCGGCTCGCGACGACGATCTCGCCGTCGGCCGTCACGATCCGGGCCCGGGTGACGTGGTGAGCGGAAAGGCCGAACGCCCGCCCCAGCCAACCGAACCCACCACCGAGGGTGTACCCGATGACGCCCACGTGCGGACTGGATCCCGGGAGCCCGGCCAGACCGAAGGCGTCGGCCGCCGGGATGAGGTCGGTCCATCGGGCACCGGCCTGGACCGTCGCCCGGCGGGTCCGCGGGTTGACGCGAACGCCGCGCATCCGGGAGGTGTTGACGAGGACGCCCCCGTCGCACCGGGTGGTGACGCCGTGGCCGGTCGACACCACGCCGACGCCGAGCCCGTGCTGGGCCGCGTAGCGCACCGCCGCCTGGACATCGGCCTCGACGGCGGGGGCGTCGGCGTGTGGGGACCGCGGCAGCAACGACACCGGCTGGAACGCCCTGCTTGGGGAGCGCCGCGGTACCGACGCCGTGTCGATCTACGCCGCGCCGTCCCGGGCCACCGATCTCGCCGGACTGCCAACGGCGTTCATCGAGTGCGGGAGTGCCGAGGTGTTCCGGGACGAGGACCTCGCGTATGCCTCCGGGTTCTGGGCCGCTGGCAGCCAGGCCGAGCTGCACGTGTGGCCGGGTGGGTTCCACGCGTGCGACCAGCTCGCTCCCCATGCGCGCCTCTCGAAGGACATGACCGCCGCCCGCGACGAATGGATGGCGCGCCTCCTCGGTTCATGACCGTCAGGGTCCGCTGATGACCGCAACGTCCGGGAGGTCCGCGAACCGGGCCGCGGCGTCGGCTGTAAGCACCGCGCGTCCGGTCCGCGCGGCCGTTGCGGCGACGAGCAGGTCATGAACCCCGCGGCGTCGCCCGGTGCGATGGACGTGAGCGAGGAGCACGGCGTGTCGTCGCGCGACGCCCTCGTCGTACGGGATGACGGGCACGACCTGCAGGACGCTCTGGACGAATCGCTCGCGCGCCGCACGATGCTTGGCGTCCGCCAGCTCGACCCCCGCCCAGAGCTCCGCCACGCTCACCGCCGCCATCGCGACATCGTCGTCGTCGCGCAGGGCACCGGAAAGTGACGAGGTGGACCTCTCGACCGCGACCATCACGCCGGTGTCGACGATCAGGCGTCGGGCCACGGCCACGGATCCGTCTCCACCGCGCGGCGCGCGGCACTCAGGTCGGAGGCGAATGCTCGGTCGACCCGCGTCTCCAGCAGCGACCTGACCTGACGCCCGTTCGGGCTCGAGACCGGCCCGACCACCGCCACCCGGCGGCCGGCGCGCTCGATCGTGACGCTCTCACCCGCCTCCACCGCGTCGAGCAGCGCGGAGAAGGCTCGACTCGCCTCGGTGGCCGTCATCGTTCGCACGTCATCAGATTATCTGATTTGCTCACTCAGGCTCGAAACCTCCCCGGTCGAGGCTGGCGAGCCGCCGGGCCGACGCAGCCCGGATCACCCGGGTAGCGGCCGAGGGCGTCGGGCCAGGACAGCTGGAGGGCGTCGACGGAGGCGAACGATGGCCGACCGTAGAACTCGTTGGCGGCGAAGAGGATCTCCCCAGGGTTCGGCAGCGTCTCGACGAGGACGTCGGTCAGCCCCGGGCCCACGGAGGCAACGAGCTCGCCGGGCGTGAGGTCGCGTCCGTGCAGTACGCCATGGGTGAGGTCGGTGAGCAGCCGACGCAACCGTTCCATCGGCAGCCCGAAGACCAGAAGCTCAGGGTGGCCAACCCCGTGTAGCCCGGCCGTGTACGCGAACGCCGTTGGGGTCGAGACACCGTGTCGGCGCCGAGCGGCCCGCGCGTCGGCTCGACGTTGCGCCCGGTTGGAGCCGAGGGCGCGGACTCGTCGCACGGCCCGTCCTCGGAAATATGAGTGACGAGGCAGCCATATCGCTGGATGGCGTCCGTGGTGCGCCGACGCATCTGGTCGTCGTCAGCCGTCGCGGCCGGCGTTCTCACGGCTCGAGGTCCTCACGTCTGTCCGGGACGGCGCGCGCCATGCCCAGCGACTGAAAGTGTTCTGACCCCCGCTGAACCCTCCGGAGGGAGCCTTCGCCTCGGTGTCGGGGTGGGATCGTAAGGTGGCCGCAGCACCCGGGACGCCTGTCGACGGCGTGGGTGCCCGGAGGCCGACGGTGGAGTACGCACGAGTTGCCTACCTACGCGCCAACTCGGCGGCATGGCGACTGCTCCGAGCAGACAGCGCACCCCTGGTGCTGGCCGTGCTCGGGACGATCTTCGTCACCGACAACGTCCGGTCGATCGCGGAGGACGACCTCGTCTCCCGCGTGGACGACGACCTGCACGCCGTCAACGCCGCCTTCGGCGACACCTCCGGGCGGCCGGCATACCCGCGCAGCGCCCGGGATTACGTCGCGTCCTGGGCCGAGCCCGAGCAGGGTTGGCTCAGAAAGTTCTACCCGGACGGCACCACGGACGCGCACTACGATGCGACCTCCGACCTGGAGAAGGCCTACGCGTGGGTCGCCGGTCTCGAGGCTCGCGCGTTCGTGGGCACGGAATCGCGGCTGCACACCCTGGTCGACCTCCTCCGCCAGATCGTGCTGGGAGCCGACACCGACCCCGCTAGCCGGATCACCCAGCTCCACGCCCGGCGGGCCGAGGTCGATGCCGAGCTGGCGCTGGCCGGGGCGGGCCAGTCTGCGCCGCTCGACCCTGCCGCCCTCCTCGACCGCTACCAGCACTTCGCCAGCACCGCGCGGGAGCTGCTCAGCGACTTCCGGGAGGTCGAGGAGAACTTCCGCGCTCTCGACCGGGCAGCCCGCGAGAAGATCGCCGCCTGGGACGGCGCCAAGGGCGAGCTGCTCGACCAGCTCGTCGGCGACCGGCACGCGATCGCCGCGTCCGACCAGGGCCGCAGCTTCCAGGCCTTCCACGACTTCCTGTTGTCCCGCCGCCGGCAGGACGAGCTCAGCGACCTGCTGGAGCGCCTGGTCGCACTGGACCAGATCGAGGTCGACCGCCGGCTGAGACACGCCCACCACGACTGGCTCGACGCTGCCGAACGCACGCAGCAGACAGTGCGGCTGCTGTCCGAACAGCTGCGGCGGTTTCTCGACGACAAGGTGTGGCTGGAGAACCGCCGGGTGATGGACCTGTTGCGCTCCGTGGAGCGATCGGCGCTCGCGCTGCGCGACCAGCCAGCACCCGCCCTCCACATGCCGCTCGATGCCCTCCGCCCCCGAGTGGGGCTGCCCATGGAGCGCCCGTTGTACTGGCCCGCGGGCTCCGAGGGGCTCGAGCGCCTCGATGTCACCAAGGACGACGACGACATCGACACCTCCGAGCTGTTCGACCAGGTCCACGTCGACATGGCCAGACTCGTGGGCACGGTCCGCACCATGCTCCGCGGGCGCGAGCAGGTCGCTCTGGAGGAGATCCTGCGCGACCACCCACCGAGCCTCGGTCTGGCCGAGATCGTCGGGTACCTCAGCATCGCCGAGGAGGACGTCGACGTCGTCACCGACGAGACCCGCCACGTCCACGTCTCCTACCTCGACGCGTCCGGCGCCGACCGGGTGGTCCGCATGCCGGTGGTCACCATGGTTCGCCAACGCGCCCTTGTCGACGTCGGCGGCCGGCCATGACCCCGAGCCCAACGACGCCCGGCGCGACCCCGGAAGCCCCCTCGCTGTCGATGGCGGCAGTGGCGCTGATGAAGGGTGTGGTTTACCGCGAAGGGCAAGACGCCGTCTGGCGACAGGTCCTGCGGCTGCGGAACCAGCTTCGAGACCATATGGACGTGGTGGGGCTGGTCGTCGTCATCGACGAGGCGGAGGGCTACGCATACCTGCGCTCGAAGCCCGAGGACCCCGACCTGCCGATCCCCCGCCTCGTCCCCCGCCACCGCCTGTCGTTCCACACGAGCCTCCTGCTCGCCCTGCTGCGCAAGGCGGTGGCCGAGTTCGACGCGACGAGCGGGGAGGGCCGCCTCGTGGTGACCCGCGACCGGCTCGTCGACGACCTGCGGACCTTCCTCGCCAGCTCCACCAACGAGGCGCGCGTCGTCGACCAGATTGACCGCGCGATCGCCAAGGCGGTGGAGCTGGACTTCCTCCGGCCGGTCCCCGGCACACCGCCGGCCTGGGAGGTGCGCCGCATCATCAAGGCCTTCGTCGACGCGCAGTGGCTCGGCGAGCTGGACGCAAGGCTGGCGGAGTACGCGTCGGCGGCCACCGGCGCGACTCCGGAGGGCGACCGGTGAGTGACACTCTCTTCCCGACCGTGGATCTCGAGCCGTTCGGCGCCGTGCGGCCGGGCTACCGCCTGGACGCCCTCGAGGTCTACAACTGGGGGACCTTCGACGGCCGGGTTTTCCGCCTCGAGCTGGGTGGGGACAACACCCTGCTGACCGGCGACATCGGCTCCGGAAAGTCGACCCTCGTCGATGCGGTAACCACGCTGCTGCTGCCGGCCAACAAGATCAACTACAACAAGGCGGCCGGGGCCGACACCCGCGAGCGGTCCCTGCGCTCCTACGTCCTCGGGCACTACAAGTCCGAGCGGGTGGAGTCCTCCGGCGCCTCGCGCCCCGTCGGGCTTCGCGACCAGCGCCACTACAGCGTCGTGCTCGGAGTCTTCACCAACGAGGGCCACGACGCAGCGGTGACCCTCGCCCAGGTGTTCTGGATGCGAGACACCAGCCAGGGTCAACCTCACCGGTTCTTCGTCACCGCCGAACGCGCGATGTCCGTCGCCGCGGACTTCGCCGACTTCGGCACCGAGATCGGCGCGCTGAAACGGCGGCTCCGTGCCGGCGGGGCCGCCGTGTCGGACCATTTCCCCGAATACGGCCTTCGACTTCGGCGACTCCTCGGGATCAGCTCCGAGCAGGCTCTCGACCTGCTGCACCAGACCATCTCGATGAAGTCCGTGGGAAACCTCACCGACTTCGTCCGCCAACACATGCTGGAGGGCGCTGACTCGGCCACCCGGATCGACACGCTGGTGAGCCACTTCGACGACCTCACCCAGGCCCACGATGCGGTTCGGCGGGCCCGCGACCAGCTGGCCCAGCTCGAGCCGCTCATCAGCATGTGCGACGTCCACGACGCACTCCAGGCCGAGATGGAGTCCGGCCGCCTGGTCCGAGAGGCGCTGCCCTACCGGATGGCCGAGCACAAGCTCACCATGCTCGACCTTGAGCAGAGGCGGGTCGAGGCGGACGTCGCTGCCGCCGTGGACGACGAGGCGCGGGCCGGTGAGCGAGCCGCCGCGCTTCGCGCCGAGCGGGAACGACTCGTGCTCGCGCGCGACGGCGCCGGCGGCGCCCGGGTCGCCGAGCTCGAGCGGCTCCTGCTCGACGAGGCCGGCCGACGCGACGAGCGCCGCCACCGTTTCGACGGGTTCTCCCGCCTGGTCACCGAGGCCACCCTGCCGGCTGTCACCGATGCGGCCTCCTTCGCCCGCGGCACGTCGCTGGCGGCCGAGCGCCGTCGAGAAGCCGAGCAGGACGTCGACGGAGTGGTCAACCGGCATACCGAACTCGCCGTCGAGCAGAACCGGGTGCGGGCGGAGAGCACCGAGGTGGGCGGCTACCTCCGGAGCCTGCGCGGCCGCCAGTCCAACATCGACCAGCGAAGCCTCGAGATCCGCGAGCGGCTCGCCGAGGCGGTCGGGATCCCGGAGACCGGGCTGCCGTTCGTCGGTGAGCTGGTCCAGGTGCGTCCCGAACACGCTGCTTGGCAGGGTGCGGCAGAGCGCGTGTTACGCGGGTTCGCGCTGTCCGTCCTGGTGTCGGCCGAGCACTACGACGCCGCCTCGGCGTGGATCGACTCACATCACCTCGGTGGGCGGCTTGTTTACTACCGGGTGAGCCCACGCATCACCCGCGAGGTGCCGCCGCTCAACCCGCATCAGATACTCGCCGACCTGCTCGAGGTCAAGCCGGGACCACTCGCTGAGTGGGTCCAGCGGGAGCTCGGCCGTCGGGCGGACCATGTTTGCGCGGCCAGCCTCGACGAGCTACGCGAGCACCGCCGGGCGGTGACCGTCTTCGGTCTCGTCAAGTCCGACGGACGGCACGAGAAGGACGACCGCTTCCGCATTGATGACCGCACTCGATGGGTGCTCGGCTGGTCCAATGAAGACAAGGTCGACGCGCTGATGGCACAGGCCGCCGATATCCAACGCCGGCTTACCGGGCTGGACACGGAGATCGAGGCGGTGCGAGGCCGGGACAGTGAGCTGCGCGACACCATCAGGGCGCTCGACAAGCTGTCCGTCTACGCGTCATGGCCCGACCTCGATTGGCACAGCAGCGCCAGCGCCGTCACCCGGCTCGAGGAGGAGAAGCGTCGGCTGGAGCACGGCAACCAGCGGCTGACCGCGCTGAGTGTGCAGATCCAGCGGGTCGACGAGGAGCTCGCCGCGGTGGTGGAGGCGGCTCGCGGGCACACCGAACGCGGTGGCGAGCTCCGTCGCCAGCTGACCGAGAACGCGCGCGCCCGTGCCGCGACGACCCTGGTCATCGACAGCGTCGGCGAGCCCGATCTCCAGCGGCTGCGGGCGGCATACTCCGCCGTGGACCTCGCTCTCGGGCCGATGCCAGCGCTGGACGAGTGCGACCGACGCGAGCGTGACCAGGTGTCGGCGCTCACCGAGCAGATCGAGAAGCTGGCCGATCGCCGTAAGTCGGTCGGCGAGCGGGTGGTCCGCGCTATGCAGCAGTTCCGCCAGGACTGGCCGGCGGAGACGGGTGAGATGGACGCCGACCTCGTCGCCGCCGCCGAATACCGGGCGCTGCGGGAGCGGATCGCCACCGACGACCTGCCCCGGTTCGAGGCTGAGTTCAAGAAGCAGCTGAACACTAACGTCATCAACGACATCGCCGGGTTCCACGCCTGGCTCGACCGGACCGCCACGCAGATCCGGGAGCGGATCGACACGATCAACGACTCGCTGCGGGCGATCGAGTACAACCCGGGACGGCTCATCACGCTGCTTGTGCAGCCGACGACGCACCAGGAGATCAGGTCGTTTCGCGACGAGCTGCGCGCCTGCACCGACGATGCGCTGGTGGACGACGACCAGTACTCCGAGGAGCGGTTCCTCCGGGTGAAACGCATCATCGAGCGCTTCCGGGGGCGCGAGGGGCAGACCGACGCGGACCGGCGGTGGACCCATCTGGTCACCGACGTCCGCAACTGGTTCGTCTTCGCGGCCTCGGAGCGGTGGCGGGAGACGGGCCAGGAGTACGAGCACTACACCGACTCCGACGGGAAGTCCGGCGGCCAGAAGGAGAAACTCGCCTACACCATCCTGGCCGCGTCGCTGGCGTACCAGTTCCGGCTCGAGTGGGGCGTGGCCCGCTCCAAGGACTTCCGGTTCGCCGTGATCGACGAGGCCTTCGGCCGCGGGTCGGACCTCTCGACGCGCTACGCCCTCGAGCTGTTCTCCAAGCTGGGCCTGCAGCTGCTCATCGTCACGCCGCTGCAGAAGGTGCATGTCATTGAGCCGTACGTCCATACGGTCGGGTTCGTCGAGAACCGTTCCGGAGAGCGATCCCGGTTGCAGACGTTGACCATCGAGGACTTCCGGCGGCGGCGGGAGAGGCACGCCGCGACCACGGCAGCAGCGCGGGGCGGCGACGAGGGCGTCGAGTGACGTCGTGGACGACGCCTGAGGACATCACCGCCCGTGTGCGGCGGCGGTGGGTGGACGGCAGCCTGCTCAGCGCGTACGTAGCCGGTCGTCCCTGCCCGGTCGTCGAGGTGCCGATCCGCGGCCCCTCGGCGGGAGAGATCACCGCGGATCTGGGCCGGGTGCAGGCGTGGAACCGCGCGCTGGTCAAGGGCAGCCGGGCCGGTGGGGCCTACACCCTGACGATGCGTGCCGTCGGCGGGCGGGCAGTCGGACGTAACGAGCTTCCGGCGAGGGCCGCCGTGTCGACGTTCGAACAGGCCTGGCGGGTGCTCGGGGTCCTGCCGGAGGTGGGCCGGTTGGACCAGGTTGTCGCCCTCACCGAGGGGACCGACCCGGACCTGATGCCGTGGGTGGCCGAGCACGCCGCCCGGGCCATCGAGCTGGCGTCCGAGTGGCCTGGCGTCCTCGACGCCGTGTGGTGGCTGGCGGGGCACGGCGGCCGTGGGCTGTACGTAAGGCAGATCGAGGCCCCCGGGGTGGACACGAAGTTCGTGGCGCGACATCGTGGGGTCATCGCGGCGCTCCTCGACCTGACGGTGCCGGCGGACCGGGTGGCCGAGGACGCCTCACGGGGCGACGGCTTCGCCCGGCGCTACGGGTTCGAGGAGCCGCCGCGGCTGGTGCGGATGCGCTTCGACCAGGGGTTCACCGGGCTGCCGGGTCCGATCGGCGAGGTCGCCCTTCGCCTCGACGAGATGGCACGGGTCCACGTGGCGGTCCAGCACGTGGTGGTGGTCGAGAACGAGGTCACGTACCTGTCGGTTGAGGTTCCACGCGAGGGCGTGGTGATCTGGGGCGCCGGCTACTACGCCGGCCGCCTCGCCCGTGTGCCGTGGGTCCGGGAGGCTCCCAGGGTGAGTTACTCCGGCGACCTCGACACCCACGGCTTCGCGATCCTCAACACCCTGCGGGCGGGCGTCCGCCAGACCCGCTCCTTCCTGATGGACCGCCCGACCCTGTTGGCGCACCGAGACCGGTGGGGTTCCGAGTCGTCGCCCACCCGGGCTCGGCTCGACCACCTCCAGGCGGCCGAACAGGCGTTGTACACGGACCTCGTCGAGGACGTGTATGCGCCGTCGCTCAGGCTGGAGCAGGAGCGGCTGGCCTGGAGCTGGGTGGTCGACGCGATGGAGCGCGACCTGTTCGACTGAGCCCCCAGTTACCCGTGCTGCTCCGCCGCATCCGCCTCGGCCTTGGTGTGGTGAACGGTCCCCGGGCGGGTCTCGTCGGCGACGACCGCGGCCCCGACTCCGCTGAAGAACGACATGATCTGGTCGTTGGCCTCGTGCACCTCGGCTCCGATCTCCTCGCCGACGGGGATGGTCATGACGACCAGCTGAGTATGCGTTCCCGTCAACAGGACGCGTCGGAAGTCGGCGCCGCTGTCTGCGAGGGCCGCGGTGTCGAAGTGCTCCACGACGCCATCTTGGCCGAACGCCCGTCCGTCTCCAGTCCGACGGTCACGGGGCGCACGGGCACCGGCTGCGTAGGTTGACGTCTCATGAGCGACGTCGCCGAGGCTGCCGTGGCCCTGACCGCCGAGCTGGTGGCCATCGACAGCGTCAACCCCGGGCTGGTGCCCGGCGCCTCCGGCGAGAACGAGATCGTGGCGTACCTGCGGGCCCGCCTGGACGCGGCGGGCTTCACCACGCACGTCGTCGAGGCCGAGGGAGCGGGCGGGCGGCCGAGCCTCGTGGCCGTCGGGCCGGGATCGTCCGCTGATCCGACCGTCGTCCTGAACGGCCATCTCGACACCGTCGGCGTGACGGGGATGCCGGCGCCGTTCACGCCGGCTCTGGACGGCGAACGCTTGAGCGGGCGCGGCGCGGCCGACATGAAGGGCGGCGTGGCGGCAATGGTCGTGGCCACCGAGACGCTCGCCGCATCGGCGGCGCCGGTCCGCGTCGTCCTGGCACTGGTCGCCGACGAGGAGGACGCCAGCAAGGGCAGCGAGGCGGTCATCGCCGCGTTGCCGTCCCTGGGCATCCGTCCGAACGTCTGCCTCATCGCCGAGCCCACCGATCTCGGGCCGGCCCGGTCGCTGCGCGGGTTCGCCGTCGTGCGAGTGCGGTTCCAGGGTCGGGCAGCCCACAGCTCGCAGCCCCAGTTGGGCGTCAACGCGGTCACCCACCTCGGGCGCTTCGTCATGTCGGTCGACGCGCGCGCTCTGGCGGTCCGGGCCCGGGGCGGCGAGCTCATGGTCACGGTCGCTCGCGGCGGCGACTCGCCCTTCGTGGTTCCCGAGTGGGCCGAGTGCCTGGTCGAGCGGCGAACCGTACCCGGCGAGTCCGCGGAGTCGGCGTTGGCCGAGGTAGGCGAGCTCCTGCCCCCCGGGGCTGACGCCACCGTCGAGCTCCACGCATACCGGGAGGCCTGGGAGCTCGACGCCGAGGGCCCTGCGGCTCACCTGGCGACCCAGATGGCCGAGGCGCTGGGCACGAGTCCGACGTTCGCCGCCCCGTACTGGATGGAGGCACCGCTCTGGCAGGCGGTGTGCCCGACGCTGGTATGCGGACCATCGGGCGGCGGTCTCCACGCGGCCGACGAGTGGGTCGACCTGGGCCAGGTGCGCGCCTTCGCCGAGGCGCTGCCCGGGGTCCTGCGCGCATGGGCGGACGCCCAGCGTGCCCACTGACCCGCGCGGGCTGCGGGAAGACGCGCCGCTACTCGATGCGTGGCTGAGGTTCCAGGAAGAGGCGCCGACGCCGTTCACCATCCCCGGCCACAAGCACCGCCGCGATCTCGTCGGCGACATCGTGGCCGGCGACGTGCCGCTCTACGCGGGGCTGGACACGATGAAGCTGTCGCGCCGGGTACTGGCCGACGCGGAGGCTCGCGCCGCCCGGTTGTGGGGCGCTGACGCCTGCCGGTTCTCGGTCGGCGGCGCGACTCACGCGAACCAGGCGCTCGCGCTGGCGCTGGCTGACGGTGGCGACGGTGGTCGGGTCGTCGTCGGCCGGACGCTGCACCGCTCGATGCTGCTCGGGCTGGTCCTCGCCGGTCTGACGCCGGTGTGGTTCCGCCCCGACGTCGACCCCGCGACCGGACTGCCGACCGGCGTCCCGCCCTCGGCCGTGGCCGATGCGCTGGCGTCGGCTCCGGACGCGCGCGCGGTCCTCGTGGCCGACCCGTCCTACGTGGGGACCGTCGGTGACGTCGAAGGCCTGGCCGAGGTGGCTCACGCGCACGGCGTCCCGCTCGTCGTCGACGCGGCGTGGGCGGCGCACTTCGGGTTCCATCCGTCTCTCCCGCGCCATGCCCTGCAGCTCGGCGCCGACGCGATGGTGGTGAGCGCCCACAAGACGCTGCCGTCGTGGAGCCAGGCGGCGCTGGTCCTGGCCCGGACGGACCGCATCGACCCGGCCCGCCTGGACGCCGGGGTCGAGGCCACGCAGACGACCAGTCCCGCCGGTGCCATCCTCGCCAGCATCGACGCGGCGCGGGCGTTGCTGGAGCGCGACGGCGAGGCCCTGCTCGGCGAGGCGATCGCCGCCGTGGCCGCCGCGCGGGACCGGCTGCGCGAGGTCGAGGGGCTCGTCGTGCTCGACGGGCCGGGCGTGGACCCGCTGAAGCTGACCCTCGTCCTCGGCGGTACCGGCGCAGACGGGATCGCCGTCGAGGACGACCTGCTGGCCGCCGGGCTGCCGGTCGAGGCGGCAGAACGCGACACCATCGTGGCGCAGGTGTCGATGGCCGACGACCGGGTAACGCTGGACCGGCTCACCAACGCCCTCGTGACCTCGCTGACGCGACACCGCGGCCGGCCACGTGCGGTGGTGGCCGGCGCCGCATACTCCGTCGAGCCGGTGACCGTCATGTCGCCGCGGGCCGCCTTCTTCGCGCCCAGCGAGACCGTCCCGATGGGGCAAGCGGTCGGCCGCGTCACCGTCGAGCTGGTCGCGCCCTACCCGCCCGGCATCCCGATCCTCGCGCCCGGCGAGGAGGTCACCGCGGCCGCGCTCGACGCGTTGTCGCAGGCCCGGGCGGCCGGGGTACGGATCGCGTATGCGACGGACCCCTCTCTCGCGACCCTCCGGGTGGTCCGGTAGCGGCTGTCACAGCCAACCGGGCTGTCTCGTCTCGGGGACGGAAGGTTAAACCACAGCGAGAAGGGTGACGCGATGCGCGTGTTCGTGGCCGGCGGGAGCGGGGTCATCGGTCGGTGCCTGGTGCCACAGCTGGTGGCCCACGGCCACGAGGTGACCGCGACGACGACGAGTGCCGACAAGCTCGGGCTGTTGGCGGAGCTGGGCGCCGACGGCATCGTCATGGACGGGCTGGATGCCGCGGCGGTCGGTGAGGCGGTCGCGGCGGCCCAGCCGGACACCATCGTGAACCAGATGACGGCGCTGTCCGAGGCGCATTCCGGCAAGCCCGACCTGAGGAGAGCCGACCGCTTCTTCGCCATCACCAACCGTCTGCGCAGCGAGGGCGTCGACCACCTGCTGGCCGCCGCCGAGGCGACCGGCGTGTCCCATGTCGTCATGCAGGGCCACGCCAGCATGAACGGACTCCGGACCGGCGGGTGGGTGAAGACCGAGGAGGACCCGCTGGAGGTGATCGAGGGAACGAAGGCGATCAACCGCCTGGAGGAGACCGTGGTGGCAGCTGGCGGCGCGGTGCTGCGCTACGGCGGGTTCTACGGTCCGGGCGCCAACGACGACCAGGTCCGGATGGTGCGGCGACGGCTGTTCCCGCTCGTCGGCGAGGGCACCGGATACTTCTCCTGGGTCCACGTCGAGGACGCGGCGAGCGCCACTGTCCTCGCGGTGGAGCAGAAGGTGACGGGCGTGTTCAACATCGTGGACGACGAGCCGGCTCCGGTCAGCGAGTGGCTGCCGTACCTCGCCGAGTGCGCCGGGGCGAAGCCGCCGCGCCGGGTCCCGCGGTGGCTGGCCCGGCTGGTGGCCGGCGAGATGGCCTTGGGCATGATGACCGAGGGACGCGGCTTCGCCAACGCCAAGGCCAAGCGGGAGCTCGGCTGGCAGCTCCGGTACCCGTCGTGGCGACAAGGATTCGCGGAAGAGCTGACATGAGCAAGAGCGACGAGTTCGAGGAACTGCGGTCGATGCTGTTCGCGATCGCCTACCGGATCCTCGGCAGCGTGACCGAGGCGGAGGACGCGGTCCAGGAGTCCTGGCTGCGGTACGAGGCCTCGCCGACCCAGCCCACCTCGCCCAAGGCATACCTCTCCGCCGTCGTCACCCGGATCTCGATCGACGTTCTCCGCTCGGCGCGCGTGCGACGGGAGACCTACGTCGGGGAGTGGTTCCCGGAGCCGTTGCTCGACGACCCCTACGAGGACCCGCAACGGTCCGCGGAGCTGGCCGACTCGGTGTCGATGGCGGCGCTGCTGCTCCTCGAGCGGCTGACCCCGCTCGAGCGCGCGGTCTTCGTCCTGCGCGAGGTGTTCGCCTTCCCCTACCCCGAGGTCGCGGCCGCGGTCGGGCGGTCGGAGGCGGCGTGCCGCCAGCTCGCGGCCCGAGCGCGCCGCCACGTCGACCTCGGGCGACCCCGGTTCGACGCGGACCGGCGCGAACGCGAGGAGCTGGCCGCCCGGTTCTTCGACGCGCTCCGGGACGGCGACGTCGACGCCCTGCGTGAGCTGCTGGCGGCCGACGTCCAGATGGTCGGGGACGGCGGAGGCAAGGCGCCGGCGTTCGCGCGAGCGGTGGTCGGTGCCGACAACGTCGCGCGCGTGCTCGCGACGCTGTTCCCGGGGCTCGCCGCCATCGAGGCGACGGTCGAGCGGCACGACCTGAACGGCGATCCGGGCGCGATCATGCGGGACCGGGGCGACCGGGTCGTCGGCACGATGTCGCTGGAGGTCCTCGGCGGCCGGATCCAGACCATCCGCTCGGTGGCCAACCCGGACAAGCTCGGGCACCTGGGTCCCGTGGCGGACGCCTGGGCCGTGACCCGCGCGATGAGGGACTCCCTGCGAGCGCGTGACTGACCGCACGCAGGCCTGAACCGTTCAGACCTCGAACACCGACCAGCAGATGTCGTTCCGGCGCCGTTGGTCGTCGAGGACCAGCTCGCCAACCGCCTCCGGCAGCTGGTCCCGCTGCCACTGGCACTCGCGTCGCCCGGCCGCCTCGCTCTCGCCGTCGGGGGCTGCAGCGCGAACGGCCTTGATCGCGTAGGCAGCCGCACCGAGATCGTGCTCGGCGACGTGCGCGACGCACGCGGCCTGACCAGCGGCGTATGCGGCCCACCGGGCGGGCCCGCGGAGGTCGCGGGCCGCTCCCATCGCGTGTCCGCCGGCTGCGCGGGCCTGCATCATCCCGACCTCTCCGCGCGCCCAGGCGCGGGCGTGGTCGATCGCCTCGCGCGGTCGCGGGTCGTCCGGCTCGGCCGATTCGAAGAGGTCGAGAACGTGCTCGGCGCACGTGGCCGCCCACAGGGCGAGCATCCGATGGTCCTCGTCCGTGAGTGTCCCGCCGCGGCGAACGGTCACCAGGCGCGGATCGCGGATCGTCGGAAGGATCACGACCTCAGGATGCCCGGCGCACGGGGTAGCGGAGGTGGGTGACGCCGACGTCCGCGGTTACCACCGGGTTGCCTTGCTCTGACTCGGCGCAGGTCACACGCCGGACGCGCTGTCGCGCCGGCGAGCCTCAGCCTCACTCGCGACGTCCGTGGTGTAGCCGCAGCGGCGACACACCAGCAGATCGATCCCCTCTCGGCGCTCGCGACGCCACGTGTGCGTGGTCAGCGCGCACCACCACCGCTTGAGGTCCATACCGGTCGATGGTCCTCGCGCTCCGCCCGGGTCGCGGCGATCCTGACGAAACAGGTACGCGCGTGACGCCGGCTCGCGGCCGTGGCTCACTGAGCCAGGTAGCCGCCGTCGACGGCGAGCACCTCGCCGGTGATGAAGCTGGCTCGGTCCGAAGCAAGGAACGCGATGGCCTGACCCACCTCACGAGGATCGCCGAGGCGACCCATCGGATGCTGCGCCTCCATCTGGGTCACGTACTGACGACCAGACGCACTGCGGAGGATCTCGTCGATCGCGTCGGTCCGGATCGTGCCCGGCGCGACGGCGTTCACCCGGATGCCACGGCCGGCCCCTTCGACGGCCAGGTGCTTGGTGAGTCCCGTGGCCACGAACTTCGCCGGTCCGTATGCGGCCTGGCCCGCCTGGCCGGCAGCCCGCTGATCGACGACAGGTTCACGATGCTTCCGCTGCCCCGTTCGGCCATCACCCGGATGGCGGCGCGGCAGGTGAGGAACATGCCGCGGCCGTCCACCGCCATGACGTGCTCCCAGTCGTCGACCGAGGTCTGGTCGATGGTGCTGAGCGGGATCACCCCGGCGTTCGCCACCAGGCAGTCCAGGCGGCCCCAGGTCCGCGTGGCCGCCGCGATCATCGCCTCGGCGTCGGCCTCCACCGAGACATCTCCGACGACCATGACGAGCCGCTCAGTACCGCGCCCCGTCGCCGCGACCGTCCGGCTCAACGCGTCGCCGTCGATGTCGGTCGCCACGACGCGGGCGCCCTCCTCGAGGAACACCTCGAGGGTCGCCCGTCCGATCCCGCGCGCCGCACCCGTCACCACCGCGACCTTGTCGTCCAGGATTCCCACAGTGGCTGAGGCTGGGCCACGGCCGCCGCGAACGACCCGATGGAGCAGAACCGAACGAGAAGGGCTCGACGGCGATGCCGATGAGCCGGGAACTGATCCCGCTCACGGTGCCGGACGTCGGCGGCCACGTCAGAGGAGCGGACTTCCGGGGTCCGCGAGGGAGGCCGTCAGAAGCTGGGCGCCATGTTGGTGAACCGGCTGTAGTGGCCCTGGAACGCCAGCACGATCGTGTCGGTGGGCCCGTTGCGGTGCTTGGCCACGATGAGGTCGGCTTCACCGGCGCGTGGGCTCTCCCGCTCGTAGGCCTCCTCGCGGTGCAACAGGATCACCATGTCAGCGTCCTGCTCGATCGAGTTGTGCACGGCGATCCCGTTGGCCACGAAGTTGTGGCCGCCCGCAACGGTGGCGTCGAAGACCTCCTCGACACCGTCCGGCTCGACGGCGACGACCTCGTCCCACAGCACGTCGTTGGAGGCCTCGAGGTCGAGATCCAGGCTCGCCAGGAGCTCGGCTGCTCGCTCGAGGTCAAAGGCGCCCTCCTCGACCAGCTCGTCGGCGATGTCGTCGCTGCTGAGTGGCCATCCCGCCGCGCCCTCACGGTCGACAACGTCGTCTCCGCCCGCGCCGCGGACGACTGCCGACGCTCGCTCACGCCTGGCCCGGACGATGGCGAGCAGCTGATGGGCATCTTCCGACAACGCCCCATGGACGGCTACCTCCTGAAGGAACCGACGCTGGTCGTCGACACCGGGGATGTGCAGCTCCCAGCCCTGTCGACGCGCCAACACCTCCCCCGAGATGCCGAACCGCAAGAGCAACATCACGACGTCGTCGAGGAGCTGGCGTGACTTCGCACGCAAGACGATGCGTCCGTCCGTCCCTTCGGTGTTGACGGTGGTCCGGCCATCGACGGCCCAGAGACTCTGGAGGAACAGCGCGATCTGTCGCTTGGGGAACGATGCGATATCCGGCGGCAGCCGCCGCGACGCCGCCGGCATGACGTCGAAGCCGAGGCGGCAGCCGAGGACCTGCGTCCGCGCGGATGCCCGGGCCGTCGTCCGAGACGACATCAGGACGGCGCCCATCCGGACCTCTTCGTCGCTGAGCGGGTGCTCGAACCGATCCGGGGCGGGCACGTGACGAGGCACCGCCAGCCGGTCGCCGGTGCGCAGGTCACCCAGTGCGCGCCAGCCCGCATACGTGAGGAAGGGGTGGTTCTCGGTTGCCCGGACCTGCTTCCCCGAGGCGAGCGTCAGTCGGAATACCGGACGCGTACCGGTCGAGAAGACGTGGGTCAGGTGCCGGCGGACGTAGCGCAGCGACTCGTCGAGCGACCAGACGGGGACGTCGGTCTCCCCACTGGCCAGCAGCTCGCCCATCGACATCTCGGCGCCGGTATCCGCCCGCAAAATCCGCGTCTCCGCAGTCAGGCACCCCGACTCGCGAAGGTCGGACATCTGCGGCTTCTTGTCGGTGCGCTGCTCCGGACCACGGTTGAGCTGGGAGATCGCGACGACCGGGACCTCGAGCTCCTTGGCGAGCAGCTTGAGCGCTCGCGAGAACTCCGAGACCTCCTGCTGCCGCGACTCGACTCGCTTGCCGGAGGACATCAGCTGGAGGTAGTCGATGACGACCAGCTTGAGGTTGTCGCGCTGCTTGAGCCGTCGGCACTTGGCCCGGATCTCCATGAGGTTCATGTTCGGTGAGTCGTCGATGAACAGCGGCGCCTCGGACACCCGGCCCATCGTCGACGCCAGGCGGGTCCAGTCCTCCTCACGCATGGTGCCCTTGCGCATGTGCTGCAGCTGGATCCCGGCCTCGGCGGAGAGTAGCCGCATGGTGATCTCGGTCTTGCTCATCTCGAGCGAGAAGATGACCGAGGCGAGGTTGTGCCGGATCGACGCCGACCGGACGATGTCGAGTCCGAGAGTCGACTTCCCGATAGCGGGCCTTGCCGCGACGACGATCATCTGGCCCGGGTGCAGCCCGTTGGTGAGCGAGTCGAGGTCGGTGAATCCGGTCGGCACACCCGTCATCTCGCCGGACTTGCCGGACGCGACCTCGATCTCGTCGACGGTCATCTCGAGGATGTCGCCGAGCCGGTGGTAGTCCTCGCCGCCCCGCTTGTCGACGACGGCGTAGACCTCGGCCTGGGCCGCGTTGACGATGTCCTCGACGTCGCCCCCACCCTGGGCGTAGCCGAGCTGGACGATCTTGGTGCCCGCCTCGACCAGCCGCCGCAGCACCGCGCGCTCGGCGACGATCTGCGCGTAGTAGCCGGCGTTGGCCGCGGTCGGCACCGAGGAGATCAGCTGGTGGAGGTAGGCCTGGCCGCCGACCCGACCGAGGTCACCGCGCTTGCCGAGCTCGTCGGACACGGTGATCGCGTCGGCCGGCTCACCCCGGCCGTAGAGGCTGAGGACCGCATCGAAGATCGCCTCGTGCTGCGGGCGGTAGAAGTCGGCCGACCGGAGTACCTCGACACAGTCGGCGATGGCGTCCTTGGACAACAGCATGCCGCCGAGGACTGACTGCTCCGCGTGCAGGTCCTGGGGCGGGAGCCGGTCGTCCGTCGGCCCGTCTGTCCGTTGTGGGAAGAGCTCCTGGATCGTCATGTGAGGGTCACCTGGTCGCCACCGCGCCTCGCGTTCCTTTCCGAGCTGGCCGTTCGAACTGGTGTCCACTCATGGCACCATCGACCGCCGACAGCCACCGGATCAGGGTGGTTCGGGCTGGGCGACGCTGGCGCGCTGTCACGCTAGGGGTGCCGGGGTCGAGGTACAAACCCATCCTGTGGACCAGGTGTGGACAACGGTGTGCACCACGCCGGAACAGCCTGGGGACAACCTGGGGAGGACCGGTGCATGGTTCTCCCAGGTTCGGCGCCGCTCGTGCGGGGCGACGTGCCCGGATCGTCGTCCACCACCTGTGGACAACAGAAAGTCACGAACCAGTTTCGGCGTGTCCACCGGCGGTGCCTAGAGTCGAGGCATGTGCCGGAACATCCGTCAGCTGTACAACTTCGAGCCCCCGGCGACGACCGACGAGGTGCGCTCGGCCGCCCTCCAGTACGTCCGCAAGGTCTCCGGGTCGACCAAGCCGTCGTTGGCCAACCAGGCCGCGTTCGACGAGGCCGTCGAGGAGGTCGCGCACGCCACGCAGCACCTGCTCGACCACCTGTCGACCACCGCCCCGCCCAAGAACCGCGAGATCGAGGCCGAGAAGGCCCGCGCTCGGGCAGCGGTGCGCTACGCCTGACGTGGTCCACCACGACCTCGTCGAGACGATCCGTGCCGAGCTGGCCCGGCACGCCGACCCTGAGAGGGCCTCGGGCCAGCAGCGCTATATGAAGTCCGCGCTCCCCTACCGCGGGCTCACCTCGCCACAGCTCACCGCGGTCCTGCGCCCGATCCTCGCCGACCCCGGCTTCCGGATAGCCGGCCGGGAGGAGTGGGAGGCGACCATCCGCGCCCTGTGGGACGAGGTCGCATACCGCGAGGAGTGGTATGCGGCGATCGCCCTCGCGCGGTACCGCGCCTACCGCTCGTGGCTCGACAGCGAGTCCATGCCGCTCTGGCGGCATCTCGTCGTGACCGGCGCGTGGTGGGACGTCGTCGACGAGGTCGCGACGCACCTGGTCCGCGAGGTGCTCGAGGGCGCACCTGACGTCGAGGGGCTGCGGCTGCGCGAGTGGGCCGTCGACGAGCACCTCTGGCTGCGCCGGACCGCCATCATCGGCCAGGTCGGGCGCAAGGAGCGGCTGGACCAGGACCTGCTCACCGACGCCATCGAGCCGAACCTCGCCGACCGGGACTTCTTCATCCGCAAGGCGATCGGGTGGGCACTGCGCGATCACGCCCGCGTGGCGCCGGACTGGGTGCGCGCCTTCGTCGACACCCACGCCGGAGAGCTGTCCGGCCTGTCGAGACGCGAGGCGACGCGGCATCTCACCCCGGGAGCCACTCCAGGAGCTTCGCCGAGACCTCAGGACGGGTGAAGTACGACGCGTGGTCGACGCCCGCCTCGGCGGGGAAGACCAGGGGGTCGGCGATCGGGAACCCCACCACACCGTCGACCTCGTATGCCCCGTTGGTGGGGACGACGAGGTCGTTGTCCGCCTTCTGGAACACGAAGTCGGTGCCGGCGTTCCGGGCGATGCGGGCCAGTGACGCGCCGCGCGCCGGCTGGTAGTTCGACCCGATCGCCCGGTAGGTCGCCGTCGAGCCCGGTGTGCTGTTGAACGCCTTGAGGTACTCGCCCTGCGGGTCCATCGCCATGACGCCCTCGAGGCCGCCGTACGCGCCGACGGTGAGCTGCTTGAGGATCGACAGCACCAGCCCGACGACGTCGGTCACGCCGGCGTCGGGGATGAACTGGGCGAGGTCGGTGACGCGGTCCATCAGCTGCGACAGGTGCGCCTTGTCGGCGAGCGCCGTTCCGGCGTTGGGCGAGGCGACCATGACGAAGTTGCGCACCGTGACCTTGCCGGCCAGCCCGACGTCGGCGGCTCGTTCGGCGAGGACGCGACCGACGAGGCCGCCGCGCGAGTGGCTGACGAGGTCGAGCGTGAGCGGAGAACCGCCTCCGAGCGCCGCGAGCTGCTCGGCCAGCCACGTCACGTTGTCGTGCGGCGTCACCGAGATGGTGAAGTGGTCGAGCGCGAACACCCTTCCGCCGTAACGACGTCCAAGCTCGGTCAGGGTCTCGGCCGGGAGCTGGTCGAACGCCGTGTTGGACTGCGCGGTCGTGCCGTGGATGAACAGGAGCGCCGTGCCGCCGCTCACCCGCGTCCAGTCCGGCGCCGCGAAGGCTACGACGTCGGAGCGCTGGTAGTCGCCCGGGTCGAACCACCGCACGAGGTTGCGCCGGTTCTTCTGCTCCCACCGAGCGGCGAAGTAGTCGCCGACCTTGCCGAGGATCGGGTCGATGAGCGGGAACACGAGGATCTTGAACAGCTTCGACCCGACCGCCCCGAGGATGCCGCGCTGCCCACCGGCTGAGGCCGGGTCAGCCAGGACCACCTCCCGCGGCAGCCGGTACGTGCGCCGGTCTCCGCCGCGGCTGACCACCTGCTCCGGTGGCACGTCGTCCGGAAGGTGCCACGAGAGCGAACCGTCCTCGGCCGCATACAGGAGCAGCTGGCCGTTGCCGGTGCCCGGGGGCGGGACCTCGACCACGATCTCGCTACCGCCCCCACCGCCGCGGCTCCCACCGGCGTTGTCCAGCTCGCGCTGGCCGGTGATCTCGACGGTGAGCTGTTCCACCACGCCGCCCTGGTCGAGGGCCCGGCGGAACGCTTCGGTCGAGCTCTCCGCGCCGCGCATCCCGGCGGTCCCCGGTTGGTACACCTCGACGCGACCGGTCAGCCCGGGCGTGGAGATCCGAACGGTCCCGACGGTGACGGGGATTCCTTCGGGCCGCAGGTTCTCAGCCATCGCGCTCCTTCGTGAGTGTGGTCAGCCTCGGTCGAGGCGCAGCCGAGGGTGGCCGAACACCTGGAAGGCGATCAGCGTCGCGTCGATCCCGGGAGTCGCGGTCTGTGCGGCCGACTGGGTGTACTTCGCCCGCAGCGACCGAACCGCCTCCGCCGCCGACACCCGGGTCGACGCGTCGCCCTCGCCGGTCGCGCTCCACGTCGCGGCGTAGAAGGCGCGGGCGCACTCGGCGGCGGTCACGTCGTTGACGTTCCACAGTGGAGCCACGACCCCGGTGGCCCCGATCTGCAGCAACGTCGAGGCGAACCCGCCGTTGTCGGCGAGCACCCGCTTGTCGGAACCCACCTGGCAGGCGTTGAGGAAGACGAACGGACCGTTGTCGAGGCGCCCGTTGAGGACCTGGTCCGGCTTGAGGAACTGGGCGGTCGTCGTGAGGTTCCCGGCCGCGTCCTTGGCGAGCAGGACCAGGCCGCCCTCGTCCCCTCGTGCGTCGAACTGCCCGTGCAGGGCAACGTGCAGGACGTCCGCGGACGGGTTCCCGCTGAGCAGGTCGATGACGTCGTCGATCGAGGGGATCACCGGGAACGTCGAGGTGAACAACGTGGTGACGTAGTCGGCCTCCTCCTGGGCCTCCTTCAGCTCACCCCACCCCATGACGCCCGTGTAGTCGGCCGTGAGGACCGCCGCCCGCTTCACGGCGACCGCCGACCTCGGTGTCGGCCGTGGACGCTTCTCGCTGAGCGGCCATCGCGCGATCGCCGCGTGGGAGCCGAGGAAGGGCGAGATCCCGCCCCACGCGCTGTCGAGCGGTGGGTCGAAGACGGCGAGCTCCCAGGGCAGCGTCACCTCCTCGGTCAGGAGCAGGATCGTCGGCGCCGTGGTGCGCGCCGGGTCCTCCACGACCTTCCGCAGCACGCCTTGGATCCCGTCCGGAACCGCCCGCCCCATGCGGATGGCCGCTCCGGCCAGCGACAGGTACTCCTCGTACGGACCCTGCGCGCGGGAGACGGTCTGCCGCATGTCGGTGACGAAGCCCTGGAGGTCGGAGTCGAGCCTCGAGGACCGCGGGGCGTCCGGCACCGTCACGTCGGAGGCCGCCGCATACGCCGTCCAGATGAACTCTCCCGTGGCGGCACCGTCCGAGGCGCAGATCGACAGGATGAGCTCGGGTTGGTCCACGCCCAGCAGGGGTTCGAGCTCCATCAGTGCGTCCGGACCGGCTTGGGGCGTGGGGGCGTTCGCGACGTCCTTGGCGTAGGGGACGGCGATCAGGCTGCGCCAGGCGATGCCCACCACCTGGCCGCCGACGATGTAGTGAACGCCGATCCGCCGCTCGCTGGGCAGGTCGGGCCGGTACGTCGCGACGAACGAAACCGTGGCCGTGGGGTACGGGTCGGCGTCGCTGACGTTGACGGTCAGCCGCGTATCGCCTTGCGCCTTCAGGGAGTTCGGGTCGTAGACGAGGACCAGCTCGAGCTCGGTCGTTGCGCCGGCCATGAACCGCATGGCACCGGTCTGGGTGATCGTCGCGTCCTGGAACTTGGCCAGCCCCACGACCACGTCGAACGGTTCGTCGAGGACGACGACCTCAGGGCGGACCTCGCGATGGGCGTCGACGTCGATGCGCGGGTATGCGGACCGCAGGACTCCGCCGGGCGCTTGCTCCTGCGCGGGTTCGGCGGGCTTCGGCGGCGGCCTGGGCGCGATCTCCGCGTGGCCGCCGCCCGGGCCGCGGAAGGTGACGTCGGACGGCTCCGGCGTTGCGCCGAGGTCGATCTCGCGGTCGGCGGCCGCCGTCGGTGGCGGTGGTGCCTGTGTGTCGCGCAGCAGGGCCACCCGCTCGAGGAGCTCCAGGACCGCCCGGGGTTCGGTGCCGTCACGCAGGGAGTCGAGCACGCCCGAGAGCAGCCGCGACGACGACGTGCGGGCCAGCAGCTTCGCCACCAGCTCGCGGTCCGCGTCGGGCGGGGCCGCACGCACCACTTCGGTCACCACGGTCGCCACCGGGAGCCGGCCCATCGTCACGTCGCTGGTGGCGTCGACGACCGTGGTCAGGGCTGCGGTCCGCATCGCCGGGTCGGTCATCGACAGCGAGGCGGTGACGAGGCCGGAGACGAGCGAGCCGGCGGCATCGGCCGGCAGGTGGGCCAGGACGTCTCGGGCGGCGGCACCCAGGCGAGCCGCCATGGTGGCGGCCGGACCCGCGAGCAGCTGACCCGAGAGCGCCAGGGCGGCGTCCATCTGGTCCGGCGTCGCGGAGCTGGTCACCGGTGCGTCGTCGGACAGGTCGGCATGCGCGTTCCCCACCACGTGCGCGAGCAGCAGGCCGGCCGGGTCCTCCCGCCCGCGGATCGTCGCCGCGAGCTCGGCGCGCTCGTCGTCGGTCACGCCGAGGCTGACCAGCACGGTCTTCGCGCGGTCCGCGATCGCGGGGTCGTTGGCGGCGACGACCTGGTCGGCCAACGCGCACCACGCGTCCACTCCTGGCATGGGTCCCACGATCCTCACGGAGTCGTCGAGCGAGGGGCAGATACCCCGCATGTCGTCCGGGCATCCTCGATGTAGTCATCGTCCGGTATGCGACGGACGCGGCGGAAGGGTTCTGGGCGGCGGACCACGGAACGAATGCCCACATACCGATGCGGTTACAGCGGTATCATCGCGTCAGCTCGCGGCTCCACCATTTCAGGTAGACGGAACCGTGCGAAAGGGCCGGCGATGGCCTCCAGGACCTATCAGAACTTCGACCTCCTTCTCGAAGCGGCGGAGGGCGATTCGTTTCGCGCTCGGGTGACGACGAGCCCACTCGGAGAGTGCCCTAGCGGCAAGTTCACGCTGCCGTTCGACGCCACCCAGCTGGAGAACCTGCTGCTCAAGCTCGACCCGGGGCGCAGTGGCACCCGGCGGGCCGGTTCCGACCCACAGAGCCAGGCGTCGATGGACCTCGGCGGTCCGCTCTTCGAGAGCGTCTTCTCCGAGGACATCATGCTGACCTGGCAGCGGTCCCAGGACTACGCCCGCGACCACGGCGACGGCCTGCGACTGCGGCTGCGACTCACCGACGCGCCGTCGATCGCCGGCCTGCCGTGGGAGCTGCTCTACGACCGGCGCGGCAACAGCTTCATCGCGCAGTCCGAACGCACTCCGGTGGTCCGCTACCTCGAGGTGCCCCAGCCGCCGCGGCCGCTGATGGTCGACGGTGCGCTGCGCATCCTCGTCGTCATCTCCTCGCCCACCGACCTGCCGGAGCTGGACGTCGAGGCCGAGTGGCGACGCGTAGAGGATGCGCTCGCCGCGAAGGTCGCCCAGGGCACGGTGAAGATCGACCGGCTGCCGGCACCGACGATCCAGGCGCTGTCGGCGTGGTTGCGGCAGAACGACGTTCACATCCTGCACTTCATCGGACACGGCGACTACGACGACCGGATCCAGGACGGCGTCGTCTACTTCCAAGACCGCTACGGACGTAGTACCAAGGTCAGCCCGACGGTCCTCGGTCCCTACCTCCGCGACCACGACCCGCTGCGGCTGGTCCTGCTCAACGCCTGCCAGTCGGCGCGCGTCGACAGCACCGACCCGTTCAGCGGGATGGCACAGGGCCTCGTCCAGCAGGACTGCACCGCGGTCGTCGCCATGCAGTTCCCCATCTCCGACGGCGCGGCGACCGCGTTCACCGGTGAGTTCTACGGTGCGCTCGCCGACGGCTTCCCTGTCGACCAGGCGGCCACCAGCGCACGCAAGGCGCTCATCGCGGAGTATGCAGCGGAGTGGGCCACCCCGGTGCTGTTCCTTCGCGCTCCGGACGGCCGCGTGTTCGACCACATCGTGGCCCAGCCCGCGGTGACCGCCGTTCCCACGCCGGCGCCCGAGGTCGAAGCCGAGGACGAGGAGCGCGCCCAGGAGGCGCTGGCCACCGACGCGGAGACGACGGAGACGAAACGCAAGTCCGCGGAGGAGGCCCTGCTCGAGCCGCCGGCCCTGAAGCCAGTCGGCGTGCAGCCCGAGGAGCTCAAGCCCGTCGTTCCCACACCCGAGCCTGAGCCGGCCGCTGCGAGAGCGGAAGAGCCCACCCCGGAACCCGTCCCGCTCCGCGGGGCCGCTGCGGCGGCCGCCGCGACCACAGCCGGCGTGGCGGCGACGAGCGCCACGACCGCCCCGCCGGTGACCCAGGCCATGCCGACGACGACGGCGACGCCCCCTCCGACCAGCGCCCCCGCATACCAGCCGACCTATCAGCAGCCGCGGCCGCAGCCGACCTCCTATCAGCAGCCGCAGCCGCAGCCGACCTACCAGCCGCAGCCGAGCTACCAGCAACAGCAGCCCACCTACCAGCAGCCGCAGCAGCCCACCTACCAGCACAGCAGCCCACGTACCAGCCGCAGCAGCCGACGCAACCGGTGCCGACCCAGCAGCAGCAGCCTCCGCGGCAGAGTGGTCCCGGCCAGGCGCCGCTGCGGTACGTGAACCCGCCGAACCCGAAGAAGCCTCGGTGGGGCCTCATCATCACCATCGTCCTGGCGGTCGTGGCCGTCGTGTTCGGCGGCCTCTACTGGTACGGCACGCAGCTGCCGGAGAAGGTCGACCCGACGCGCAACAACGGCGGAGAGGCGAGCACCCTGACCGGACCGAAGATCTCAGCGGTCCACCTGTCGACCGGCCTGACCATCAACGGGGACGCGTCCGACTGGCCGAGCGACATCCCGACCTTCGACAGCAACGTGCTCATCGCGGGAAGCGACACCGGTCTGCTCGGCCGTTGGGCGCTGGCCTGGGACGACTCGAACCTGTACGCCATCGTGCACGTCCTCGACCGGACCGAACTGCAGACTCACGCTGCGGACACGTCCCAGCTGTTCAAGGGCGACGGGGTGAGCTTCGAGTTCGGGACCGCGCTGCCGAAGAACGCGAACGCCTCGCTCGAGACCGGCGACAAGCACGTCCTGCTCGGACCGGCGAACTTCAACGACGACAAGGTGATCAGCGCGATCAACGTGCCGAACGGCTCGGTCTTCACCCGCGGCCCGAACACCATCCAGGGCTTGCGCGCGGCGACCGCGAAGACCGACGACGGCTACCTCCTCGAGGCGGCCATCCCGTGGTCGACCCTCGGCGCCGAGAACATCTCCGGCGGCAACGAGTACGGCATGAACCTCAACGTCAGCGACTCCGTCGCGACCGGTTCCAAGGCGGGCGAGCTCAGCTCGTTCGTGAGCAACAACCCCGCACGGAAGGGCAACGACGCCCCGTTCCGCAGCATCTGGGGCACGCTCCATCTCGAGGGCTGAGGCGAGGCACCGTGGCCTCTCGACAGTACGAGAACTTCGACCTCCTCATCGAGGAGGAGCACGGCGGCTACCAGGCCCGCGTCACGGCCTGTCCCTCCAACGAGACCCCCGCGGCCCGCTTCACCTTCCCTCTGGACGAGACCAGGCTGGAGAACCTGCTCCTCAAGCTCGACCCGGGACGAAGCGACATGCGCGGGGGCTCCGGCGATCCACGAGAGACGGCCTCTCGTGAGCTCGGTGCGGCGCTCTACTCGGCGGCGTTCAGCGGGGACGTCCACGAGGCCTGGATCCGTTCCCAGGAACACGTCCGGGCTCGGGAGCACGGTCTTCGCCTTCGGCTGAAGCTGACGGATGCCCCAGTCTTGGCCGGACTGCCCTGGGAACTGCTGTACAACGCGCGACTCAACCAGTACCCCGCGCAGTCAGAGGCGACGCCGGTCATCCGCTTCCTCGGCGATCGGGGTTCGGGCGCGCTCCGGGTCGACGGTCCGCTCACCATTCTCTTCGTGCTCGCCTCGCCCACCGACCTCCCGGAGCTCGATCTCGAGAACGAGTGGCGCGCCGTCAACGAGGAGCTCGCCCCGCTCGTCGCGCGCGGCCTCGTCCGGCTCGAGCGACTCCCACAGCCCGCTACCCCGGGTCGGCTCCTCGAGCGGCTCAGTGACTCACCAGTCCACATCGTCCACTTCGTCGGACACGGCGACTTCGCCGAGTCGACCCAGGAGGGGGTCGTCTACTTCTGCACGAACTACTCCACCAAGAACCCCATCGGTGCCGACCGGCTCGGGTCCGTCCTGCAGGACGTCCATGACCTGAAGCTGGTGGTCCTCAACGCCTGTCACTCGGCACGAGGCGACGCGCACGACGTCTTCGGTGGCATGGCCCAGGGCCTGGTGCGGAACAGCGTCAGTGCGGTCGCGGCGATGCAGTTCCCGGTCAGCGACCGCGCCGCCAGCACGTTCAGCCGCGCGCTCTACCGGGCCATCGCCAGGGGGTACCCCGTCGACCAGGCCATGGCCGGGGCGCGTAAGAGCCTGCTCATGGACTTTCCCCGCGAGTGGGCCACCCCGGTGCTCTACCTGCGATCCGACGACGGTGTCCTGTTCGAGCTGCCGGTGCTGGATGGACCCCGGACGGCACCGCCCGACCCAGGCCGACCGCCCCAGCCCCGACCACCCCAGCCCGGACTGTCCCAGCCCGGACCTACCCGGCCCCCAGCGCGTACACCATCGCCGCCTCGACAGAGGGGCAAACTCACGTGGGCCCTCATCGGTCTCATGATCGCGGCGTCCGTCGGGTGGTTCGTCTTCGCGATCTGGAAGTCGTTCACCCCCGATCCTCCGCCGGGGTCGGGCACGACGCTCAAGGGACCGGCCATCACCGCGGCCCATCTTTCGACACCGCCGACCATCGACGGCCGCGACGACGACTGGCCGCGCATACCCACCGTGACCACCGACAAGCTGGTCCTGGGAGCGGCCGCGACGACGTCCTCCACCTGGGAGCTCGGATGGGACGACAACGCGCTGTACTTCTTCGTCACGGTCTCGGGGTCCCAGCTGGGGCCGGACCAGGCCGACGCCAACCGCATTCTCGCGAACACGGGAGTGAGCTTCGACCTCGGTACCGCCACGCCTTCGCACGACAACCTCAGTCTGGAGCCGGAGGACGTCATGCTCATCGCGACCCCGCTCCAGAAGACGAACCAGTCGGTGACCCAGATCCTCGGAGCCAACCCGGCCGGATCGGCGTTCGGGACGGCGCTATCCATCGTCGGCGTCAACGTTTTCGGTACCGGGACGGGGTCTGGTTACACCATCGAGGGTCGCATTCCCTGGTCTGCCCTGTCCCGTTCAGCCGCGGCCGACTACACCCAGATGGGCATGAACCTCTACGCACGACAAGCTGGCGACAAGGCCGGCGCCGGCCTACTGGATGTCGTGTCCAACAACCCAGCGGCCACGTTGTCAGGCAGCCTTGGCTCCTGGCGGGACCACTGGAGCACGCTGACCCTGGTGCCGTGACCGATCGCGAGCGGTGAGGACCCAGGATGAGCGCGCGCGCATACGAGAACTTCGACCTGCTGGTCGAGTCCGCGGGCGACGGCACCTTCCGCTCCCGCGTCGCGGCGAGCCCGGTCGGTGCCGGCGCGACCGCGACGTTCGCGATGCCGTTCGACGCGACCGAGCTGGAGACCTGCTCCTGAAGCTCGACCCGGGCCGCTCCCAGATGCGCCGCGCGACCGCCGATCCGCGTTCAAGGCGTCGACCGAGCTCGGTGGCGCGCTGTTCGAGGCGGTGTTCGGCGAGGAGGTCCTCCTCGCCTGGACCCGCAGCCAGGACGCCACGCGTGAAACAGGTGAAGGGCTGCGGCTGCGGCTGCAGCTCACCGACGCTCCGGAGATCGCCGGACTGCCGTGGGAGCTGCTCGTCGACCGGCGTACGAACTCGTACCCGGCGCAGTCCGAACGCACTCCGCTCGTCCGCTACCTCGAGGTACCGCACCCGCCGCGCCCGCTGACCGTCGAGGGGCCGCTGCGGATCCTCGTCGTCCTCTCGTCACCGACCGACCTGCCGGAGCTCGACGTCGAGGCCGAGTGGCGGCGGATGCAGGACATGCTCGCCACCCGCGTGTCGTCCGGCGCGGTCCAGCTGGACCGGCTGCCGTCACCCACGACGACCGACCTCGCGGCGTGGCTGCGCTCGCACGAGGTGCACGTCCTGCACGTCATCGGGCACGGCGACTTCGACGAGGGCCAGCAGGAGAGCGTCCTCTACTTCTGCGACCAGGACGGCCGCAGCGTCGCCGTCCCACCCGCGGTCCTCGGCCCGTACCTCCACGACCACGACCCGCTGCGGCTGGTGTTCCTCACCGCGTGCCAGTCCGGCCGGCGTCGGAGCCGCAGACCCGTTCAGCGGCATGGCCCAGCGTCTCGTCCAGCAGGACTGCACGGCGGTCGTCGCGATGCAGTTCCCTATCAGCGACGGCGCCGCCACCGCGTTCACCGGTGAGTTCTACGCGGCGCTCGCCGACGGTATGCCGGTCGACCAGGCCGTCACGAGCGCACGCAAGGGCCTGCTGGCCGGGTACGCCAGCGAGTGGGCCACGCCGGTGCTCTACCTCAACGCGCCCGACGGCCAGGTGTTCGAGGGGTGGCTCCGCGGACCCCGGCGGCGACCGGCATACCGGCTCCGGTTAGGCCCGCACCGGCTCCGTCTACGCCGCCCGCCCCTCCTGCCACCCCGTCGCCAACACCGGCCGGTCGGCCGGGTCGCGGACGCCTCATCGGGATCGCCGCGGCTGTCGCCGCCGTGCTCGTCGCGGTCGTCGTGTTCGCGGTGACCCGCGCCGGTTCGAGCGGGTCGCCCGAGGCGGGGCCGGCCGCCGCTTCTACGCCCGCAGCGACCTCCTCGCCGCCCACCACCTCACCGGGCGGCGTCGCACCGCCCGTGGTGGCGACGGCCACCGTGACCTACCGCCCGGTGGAGGGCCCCCAATTCTCCCCGCGGCGGCTGAGTACCGCCCCGAGCAGTCGATGGTCGCGGCGACGACTCGGTCGGCACTGGCAGTGTCACCCTCAAGGGCCTCTGGTCGCTCGGCTGGGACGACGAGAGCCTCGACCTGCTGGCCCAGGTCCTCGACCCCGAGCTGACGACGACCAACGCGGCGAACCCGGCCAGGCTGTTCCAGGGCGACGCGGTGACCCTCCAGTTCGGCTCCTCAGGGGCCAACGCCGACGGCAGCAACCTCAGCCCCGGCGACGTCTCGCTCTCCGTCGGGCCCAGCGGTGGGGGCGCCGTGGCCGCCGTCACCGTGGGTTCCGGGCGGACGTTCGACGTCGACGCGGGTCGGAGCGCGCCCGCGGTCAAGGCGGCGGCGGTGACATCGTCGAACGGGTACACCGTCGAGGCCGCCGTGCCGTGGTCGGTCATCCGGCTCCCCGAAGCCGGTGGGCTGACCACGATGTATGCCGGTGCCCAGTTCGGCGCGAACCTCATCGTCAGCGACGTGGACCCCGCGGCCGGCAGCCAGACCGGGATCCGCTCGCGGGTCAGCAACAACGGTACGTCGCCGACCACACCGCGAGCGATGGCGGCTACCGGCGGTACTGGGGACTGCTCACGCTCGGATCCTGAGCAGTCCCAAGGCGGTCGGGGTGCGTGGCTAGGCTCCTGTGAGTGGCGCGGCGATGAGGCGGGAGATCCTGCGGCTCGCGATCCCCGCGTTTCTCGCCCTGGTCGCCGAGCCGCTGTTCCTGCTCGCCGACTCGGCGATCGTCGGCCACCTCGGAACGGAGCCGCTCGCCGGTCTCGGGGTCGCGTCCACGATCCTGCTGACGGCGGCCGGCGTGTTCGTCTTCCTCGCGTACGGCACGACGAGCGTGGTCGCCCGACGGCTCGGTGCCGGTGACGAGACCGGGGCGATCGCGGCCGGCGTCGACGGTCTCTGGCTGTCGGTAGGGCTCGGCGCCCTCACCGCCGTGGGGATGGGCATCGCGGCGCCCTGGCTGTGCGCGGCGATCGGCGGCTCTCCCGCCGTCCAGGAGCAGGCCACCATCTACCTGCGGATCTCGGCCATCGGCATACCGGGCATGCTCGTGGTCCTCGGCGCGACCGGCTTGCTGCGTGGGCTCCAGGACACCCGGACGCCGCTCGTCGTGGCGGTGGCCGGGTTCGGCGCCAACATCGTCCTCAACCTCGCGCTGGTCTACGGCCTGAACCTGGGCATCGCCGGGTCGGCCATCGGCACCGTCCTCGCGCAGACCGGGATGGCCGTGGCGCTGGTGGTCACCGTGCTCCGCAAGGCGATCCGGCTCGGGGCGCCGCTGTCGCCGCATACCGCGGGGATCCTCCACGCCGCGCGGGGTGGCGTCCCGCTGTTGGTTCGGACCCTCGCGCTGCGCGGCGTCATCGTCGCGACGACCGTGGTGGCGGCGCGGTACGGCGATACGGTGCTCGCCGCCCACCAGATCGTGGCGACCGTGTGGAACGGGCTGGCGTTCGCGTTGGACGCGCTGGCCATCGCGGCCCAGGCGATCACCGGCAAGGCCCTCGGCGCCGGCGACGTCGAGCAGGCGCGCGCCGCCGCGCGGACCATGGCGCGGTGGGGCGTCGGCGCGGGGGTCGTGACCGGCCTGGTCCTCATCCCCCTCGCCCCGTTCATCGGGCGGCTGTTCAGCCCGGACCCGGCGGTCGTCTCGGCGGCCGGGTGGGCGTTCCTCGTGGTGGCGCTGGTTCAATGGCTGGCCGGGTTCGTGTTCGTCGTGGACGGGGTCCTCATGGGGGCCGGCGACACCGTCTGGCTGGCCGTGGCGATGGTGGGCGCGGGAGTGGTCTGGGTGCCGCTGACGCTGTGGGCCAGTGCGGGCGGCGCGCTCCTACCGGGCGGCTTCGGGCAGGCGCTCGCCGGGCTGTGGGTCTGGTTCGGCGGCGGGTTCATGGCGCTGCGCGGGATCGGCCTCTGGTGGCGGTTCCGGGCCGACGGCTGGCTCGTCACCGGCGCCACCCGCTGACCCGGTGCCGCTCGTTCGCGTGGTCGAGCGCGGTTCGGGCAGGTTCGGGACGCGGCGGGCACGTGCGAACCTGCGCGCGATGTGACGCAGATACCCGAACCCGCCCGCTAGGCCTGGCTCGCATAGCCTGTCGGCCGTGGCGCTCGACATCCTCGTGCCGTACTGGGGCGATCCCGGCTTCATGCGCGAGACCGTCGAGAGCGTGTTCGCACAGGAGCGGGACGACTGGCACCTCCTGGTCGTCGACGACGCCTACCCGGACCCGCAGATCTCCGAGTGGCTGGCCGGACTCGACGACCCGCGCGTCACGGTGGTCCGGCACGACGCCAACGTCGGCATCACGGCGAACTACCGCGAGGGCCTGGCGCGCGCGACGCAGGAGCACGTCGTCTTCCTCGGCTGTGACGACGTGCTGCTCCCGGACTACGTCGGCGTCGTGCTCGACGCCTTCGCAGCGGTACCCGAGGCGGCGATGGTCCAGCCCGGAGTTCGCGTCGTCGACGAGACGGGGACGCCCTCGGCCGGGCTGGCCGACACCGTCAAGCAACGGCTGCTCCGGCCCCGGGGCGACGGGCGCACCGTCCTCTCCGGCGAGCCGCTGGCGACCTCGTTGCTCCGCGGCAACTGGCTCTACTGGCCCTCGATCGCGTTCCGGCGCAACGCCGTCGAGGAGATCGGCTTCCGGGTTGAGCTGCCGATCATCCAGGACTTCGCTCTCGAGCTCGACCTCGTCGCCCACGGCGGCTCGCTCGTCGTCGACCCCACCGTGTGCTTCCTCTACCGCCGGCACGCCGGGAGCGCCTCGTCGACGACGCTGGTCGACGGGTCGCGCTTCGCCGACGAGCGGGCCTACTACGCCATGGCCGTCGAGCAGATGCGGGCCCTCGGCTGGACCACGGCGGAGCGCGGCGCGCGAGCGCGGCTCACCTCACGGGCGCACGCCGTCAGCCTGCTCCCCGGCGTCGTCGCGGGACGGCAGTGGAGCGCCGCCGGCCGACTGATTCGGCACGCGGTCGCCCGGGGCTGAAACCATTGCCCGCGAACGGAACCGGTGCCGCGCCCACCGCAGCGCCGGCCGCTCGACCAGCCTCCAGCTGACCACCGCGACGGTCGCCGTCGCGAGCGCCGCGAGGACGTCGTAGGCAACCAGCCCCAGGCGGTGCGCACCCGCATACACGAGCAGCTGCTGCATCGGGAACGCGTAGATGTAGACGCCGTACGAGATGTCGTGCCGCCGCGCCACCGCGGGCGACGGGAGCACCGTGGACAGCCAGAGCAGCACGTACGCGATGAGCGGGGACGCCGCCTGCGCGCCCCAGTGCTCGACCGTCAGGACGAGCACGACGGCGACGACCACGGCGACGAGCGCGAACGGCGTCCGCAGCGGAACCCGCCCGTTCACCACCCAGACCACCGCGCCACCGAGGAACGCCGGCAGCAACCTCGCCAGCAGGACGAGGTCGGAGTATGCGCCGGGTCCCCAGGCGCCGACCGTCGCCCACGCGACCACGGACGCCGTGAAGGCCACCACGATCAGCCAGCGATGACGCCGCACCACCGGTAGGCAGACCAGCAGCCCGACGATCAGGTAGCAGAGGAACTCGAAGTAGAGCGTCCACAGCGACCCGTTCCAGGCGCCCGGGTACGGCACGGCGGACGGCGTGCCCGCCACGTCGTAGGCGTTGATCCGCAGGGCCAGGTTCTCCAGGACGTATGCGGGTGGGCTGGTCGGCGTCGTGAGGAACCCGCTCCAGTCGCGCCCCTCCGCGGACCAGGCGACCGGTGCGAAGACGCCGGCCGTGACCACCAGGCATACGACGAACGCGGGGTAGATGCGGGCGACCCGGAGGACGAGGTACCGGCCGAGGGGGTTGGCGAACCGGCTCGCGGTGATGAGGTACCCACTGAGCGTGAAGAATCCGAACACCGCCCAGCCGCCGAGGTTCTCGCCCTGGATCGACGGCCCCGTCCCGGCCCCGGACAGGTAGTAGCCGTGGGCGACGAGGACGAGCAGCGCAAGACCGAGTCGGATCAGGTTGAGGGAGTTGTTGCGGACGTCCAGCTCGACGGTCCGAGCGCCGGACCGCGGCGTGAGCGGAGCGGGTTCAGCGGTGATGGGCGTCCCACCGGGTGAAGCCGGCCGTCGTCGCGGCCTCCTCCGTCTCGAACCACACGTCGGCCGCCGCGCGGGCGTAGCCGGGCGCATCCTCGGTGTAGAAGAGCAACGAGTCCGCGTTGCCCTTGACCGTCCAGCCCTCCGGTCCGGACACACCGCGCCGCGAGACGGACGAGCCCGAGCCGTACCCGGACTCCTCGACCTCGCCGGCGGGGAACGGTTCGTCAGGCGCGTCGGTCCGATCGTTGCCGAACGTCTCCACGTAGCCCTCGTCGTGGCGCAGCTCGGCGTCCTCTTCGAGCTCCGCCTGCTCCTCCTGGGCGGGCGTCAGCTCCTCCCCGGCCGCGCCGTGGGCCCACTCGGGCGCGGAGTCCACCTCCTCGACGTCCTCCCCCACCTCGAGGTCCTCGTCCGGCTCGAGGTGCTCGTCGGGCTCGTCCGGCTCGTCGGGTTCGACGTCGGATGGCTGCTCCTCGGGGGGCGGCACGTACTCCACGGCCGGCGCCCGGTGCCGACCGCGGCCGCGGGTGCGGAGCAGCAGGAAGATCACCACCCCGAGCAGGACGGCGGCGGCGCCCCAGACCCAACCAGCCATGGCACGATTCCTCTCTGCGGGCAGTCTGGGCGGCAACGCTAGCGCGGCCCTCCCGAGATGCGCTGGCCGAAGGCCCATGGGCGCGGCAGAGTAGGGGCCGAACGGGCATACGCGGCACTGGTAGACGACGACGGAGGCGGCCATGGCGGAGCACGAGGTACCCGACCTGCACGATGTCGAGGAGAAGATCCACGCGGCGCACGACGCCGAGGACCAGCTCTTGCACACCATGCCGAACGCGATCCAGCCCGACGACGACGCCTACCAGGGCATGAGCGGCCCCACCGAGGGCGACGTCGAACAGATCGACGAGTCGGAGCGGTCCGACGACGTGGACGAGGCTGCGATCGAGTCGACGGTCGTCGAGGACGACAGCCCGCCGCCAGGCGACCCCGACCATGCCTGAACCAGCGTCTGACTCGTCGGTGTGAGCGGGTTTCTCGACGGGTTCTTCACCACGCTGCTCGGGCTGTCGCCCGCGCTGGTCTATCTCGTGGTCTTCGCCCTGGTCTTCGCCGAGGACGCGATCTTCATCGGCTTCGTCATCCCGGGCGAGACCGCGGCGGTGCTCGCCGGGGTGGCATCGAGCCTGGGGACCACGAGCTTCGCCCTGTCCATCGTGCTCGTGGTCGCGGCCGCCATCCTCGGTGACACGGTCGGGTACGAGGTCGGCAGGCACGTCTTCGGGCCGCGGATCCTCGACGGCCGGCTGCTCGGCAAGCACCGCCACAAGCTGGCCCGCGCCGAGGACTTCCTCCAGCGCCGTGGTGGGAGCGCGGTGTTCCTCGGCCGGTTCACGGCGTTCTTCCGCGCGATGATGCCGGCGCTGGCCGGCGCCGCCGGGATGCCCTACCGCACCTTCCTGCTCTGGAACGCCCTCGGCGGCATCATCTGGGGCACCCTGTTCGTCACCATCGGGCACGTGGCCGGCACCTCGTACAAGGTCGTCGAGGAGAAGGTGGGCCGCGGCCTGGCGTTCGGGGTGGTCGGCGTCGTCATCGTCGCCGCCATCGCGTGGAAGGTCTACGAGGTCCGCAAGGACCGCCGGGAGGAACGCGAATATGCCTCGGAGCCGGCCGACGGCGATTGAGTCGTGGTGTGCGGAGCCGGAATTCCGCGCGGTTCAGAGCACGAACCGGGTCAGGTGCGGCGCTTCCGGGCCTGCTCGGCCTTGCGCCGGAGCTGGTTGTAGGTGCCGGTGATGCCCATCGCCTTCTTGACCTCGGCGACGACGGCCTTGACCTCGACGCGGGTCCGTTCGGTTCCGTCGACGATGATCTCGTCGACGTAGCCGGGCCGGCTCTCGTAGGTGGCCCGGCGCTCGCGCATCGGCTCGAGGAACGCGTTGAGGGCGACTGCCAGCTTCTCCTTGACCTCGACATCGCCGACGCGTCCCGCGCGGTAGCGCTCCTTGAGGTCGGCCACCTCGTCGCGGTCGGTGTTGAACGCGTCGTGGTAGAGGAAGACCGGGTTGCCCTCGACGGTGCCGGGGATGTCGGCGCGGACCCGGTTCGGGTCGGTGTACATCCCACGGACCTTGCGACGCACCGCGTCGGCGTCATCGGACAGCAGGATGGAGTTGCCCAGCGACTTGCTCATCTTGGCCTGGCCGTCGGTGCCGACGAGGGTCGTGATCTCGCTGACGACGAGCTCCGGGATGGGGAAGACCTCGCCGTAGAGGTTGTTGAACCGCCGCGCGATCTCGCGGGTGACCTCGACGTGGGCGTGGTTGTCTTTGCCGACCGGGACGACGTCGCCCTTGACACAGAGGATGTCGGCCGCTTGGAGCACGGGGTAGCCGAGCAGCCCGTAGGGCATCTCGTCCTTCCCGGCGGCGCGGGCCATGTCCTTGAGGCTGGGTACCCGCTCGAGTCTGGGCACGGTGACGAGGTTCTGGAACAGCGTGTTGAGCTCGCTGACCTCGGGGATCGCCGACTGGAGGTAGAAGGTCGCCTTGTCCGGGTCGATGCCGGCGGACAGCTGGTCCAGGACCATGTCGCGGGCGTTGGTGCTGACCTGGTCGATGTCGGCCCGGGCGTTGTTCGTCGTCAGCATGTGCAGGTCGGCGATGATGAAGAACGCCTCGTACTCCTGCTGCAGCCGGATCCGGTTCTCGATGCTGCCGACGAAGTGACCGAGGTGCAGCTTGCCGGTGGGCCGGTCGCCGGTGAGCATCCGCTTGCGGCGGCCGGCCACCTCGAGGGTGCCGTCCGAGGGTGCGGACGTCGTGACGGGCGTGGTCATCTCCGTGCTCCTTGTCGTCCTGCGTCCCTCGGCCGGGCAGTGCACCGTGCACACGAAAGCCGCCCGTCGAGGGGCGGCTGTGGTGTGGTCGTGCTGGGTTCCGCCCCGGTCAGGGCAGCCACCAGCTCGCGCGCGGCGCGCATACGGGCGTCACGGTCGAGCCGGCGGTTTTCATGGACCTACTCTATCGGGTCGGCTCGTCGCCCTGCTCCGCCTTTACAGTCGACCGGTGCCCGACCTCACGTCGCACCAGGCGTACCCGCGACCGCAGCTGCAACGACCGCACTGGCAAGACCTCTGCGGGCCATGGGACTTCGCTCACGACGACGAGGACCTCGGCCGTCGCGACGGCTGGCCGCGGGGCGACCGACGCTACGACGCGACGATCCAGGTGCCGTACCCGCCGGAGTCGGGGCTGTCCGGGATCCGCGACCCGGCCGTGCACCCGGTCGTCTGGTACCGCCGCGTCGTCCGCATCGACCCGGTCGGCGCGGACCGGCGGGTGCTGCTGCATCTCGGGGCGGTCGACTACCGGGCCGAGGTGTGGGTCAACGGGCAGCTGGTCGCCCGTCACGAGGGCGGGCATACGCCGTTCCACGCGGACATCACCGATGTTCTTGACCACGGCGGCGACCAGGTCGTCGTGGTGCGCGCCGAGGACCCGGTCGACGACCCCGCCCAGCCGCGCGGCAAGCAGGACTGGCGACCCGCGCCGCACGACATCTGGTACCACCGCACGACCGGCATCTGGCAGCCGGTGTGGTGGGAGGTGGTCGGCGACCGGCACCTGACCCGCGTCGACTGGACCCCCGACCTGGTCCGCGGCCGGGTGACGCTCGAGGCCGAGCTGAGCGGTATGCCGGTGGAGGGCACCCGGCTCGAGGTCCGCCTCACCCGGCCCGACCGGGTCGTGGCCGAGGCTGCGGTGCGCGTGGGCGCCACTCACTCGGTGGTCGTCCTCGACCTCGCGGAAGCGCACCACGGCCAGGAGCTGGGCGACCTGCTCTGGACCCCGGAGCGGCCGAACCTCCTCGACGCCCGAGTCGCGCTCGTGGCCCCGGACGGGACGGTGCTCGACGAGGCCACGTCGTACCTCGGGTACCGCAGCGTGGGCGTCGGCGACGGCCGGTTCCTCCTGAACGGCCTGCCCTACTACCTGCGACTCGTCCTCGAGCAGGGATACTGGCCGCAGTCGCACCTCGCCGCGCCCGACGACGACGCGCTCCGCGCCGAGGTGGAGGCGGTGAAGTCGTTGGGGTTCAACGGGATCCGCATCCACCAGAAGATCGAGGACCCACGCTTCCTCGCCTGGTGCGACCGGCTCGGCCTCCTCGTCTGGGAGGAGATGCCGAGCGCGTACGCCTTCGGCCCCACCGCCGTGCAGCGCGTCGTCCAGGAGTGGACCGAGGCGGTCCGCCGCGACCGCAGCCACCCGTGCATCGTGGCGTGGGTACCACTCAACGAGAGCTGGGGCGTACCGACGATCGCCCAGGACGCCACCCAGCGCAACTACGCCACCGCGCTCTACCACCTGACCAAGGCCCTCGACCCCACGCGGCCGGTCATCTCCAACGACGGCTGGGAGCACACCCGCAGCGACATCCTCGGCGTCCACGACTACGCCGCGTGGGGCGAGCGGTTGGCCGAGCGGTACCGGGACGCCGAGGCCATCGACCGCACCGTCGGAGACCAGAGCCCGGGGGGACGGCGGGTGCTGCTCGAGGGCGAGCGTGACCGCGGCCAGCCGGTCGTCCTCAGCGAGTTCGGCGGCCTGAGCCTGGCGCCCGAGGCGGGCGAGGAGTGGTTCGGGTACGGAACGGTCCAGTCCGCTGACGAGTACCTCGAGCGGTTCGCCGGGCTGGTCGACGCCCTGCTGGACAACCCGGAGATCGCCGGGTTCTGCTACACCCAGCTCACCGACACCGAGCAGGAACGCAACGGCCTGCTGGCCGCCGACCGCACCCCGAAGCTGGAGCCGGACCGGATCCGCGCGATCGTCGGGCGTCCGGCGCGGGCGGTGCCGTCGGAGGAGGTCGACGCCAGTCGAGCGGATACGCTGCGCACGTGGGCGAGCGGAGCACGTCCCCCTGGCCGGCCAAGCGTCTCGAGCTGACGAGGGGCCGGCGGATCGGCAACGTGGTCATGGACCGCCTGGTCTCGTGGAACCTCGTCCCGCGGACCGTCATGCTCACCACCGTCGGCCGCAGGACCGGCGAGGAGCGCCGCACGCCGGTCACCCTGATCTACCGCAGCGGGCACGTCTTCCTCGTCGCGCCGTACGGACCGGTCGGCTGGGTCCACAACGCCCGGGCAGCCGGCACCGTCCGGATCAGCGGCAAGGTCGACGGCGAGAAGTCCGACGCCGCGTACACGGTCCGTGAGGTGACGCCGCTGGAGGCCGGATCGGTGCTCAAGGACTACTGGCAGACCGCCTCCGCGGTCCGCTCGTACTTCGACGTGCCGAAGGGTGCTCCGGTGGAGGCGTTCGTCCACGAGGCGCACCATCATCCGGTGTTCGAGCTGACCCCCGTCACGGCCGGCTGAGGTACGCCTCGATCCCGTCGAGCAGTCGCTCCAGCCCGAACTCGAACCCGGTGCGAGCCGCCAGCTCGAGGTACTCCTCCGGCCCGTGCTCGACGTCGAACGCCCCCTCCGCGTCCGCCGCCGTGAGCCGCGGGAACCGGTCGTCGACTTCCGGCACCAGCCACGGGACGCTGACTGGCGACCACCTCGCGGCCTACGTCGCCTGACCCGGGTGCTGGGGGCCGGCGCCTGTCGCACAGGCATTGACCTGTCGGGTGTCGGCGTGTCCGACCACCCCAGCGGCGTGTCGCATCGGCTCACCAACCACTGCCTGTCCGGCGGGCGAACCGGACGGCGAAGGGGCCGAACTACCGAGCCGTGCTGAGGAGCTGGTCCACCGGCGCGTGGTCGTCGGTCAAAACGAGCGGGTCCGCGCCCAGGAACGAGCGCGTGGCCGGCTCCGAGAGCAGGGCCATGCCACCGCCCTTCGTCCGCAGCTCGGCCGCCACGGCGTCCCGGTCGATCGGGGCGTGCGACGCGAGGATGACGAGGTTGCCGCCGGCGAGCCCACCGCCCGAGGTCACCAGCGCCACGTGCTCGAACACCGCGGCGACGGTGGCCAACTCGGCCCGCGCGAAGTTCAGCGGGGCGTAGTCGATGACGTTGAGGACGACGAGACCATCCGGGCGCAGGACCCGGTCGATGTCGCGAAACGTCTCGCGCGTGGTCAGGTGCCACGGCACCGCGATGCCGCCGAACGCGTCCCCGACGTAGACGTCGTAGCTGTCGGGGCCGAGCCGATGGACAGCGGTCCGCCCGTCGGACACCTCCACCTCGAGCCGAGGGTCGTCGGGCAGGGCGAGCCGGGTCCGGTCCACCGCGACCACGCCGGCGTCGATCTCCACGACCTTGTTTGTGCTCTCCGGACGGGTGGCCAGGAGGTAGCGCGGCAGGGTCATCCCCCCGCCGCCGACGTGCAGCACCGACAGCGGGCCGGTCGGCCGGGTGTCGACGGCGGCGGCGAAGGCCTTCATGTACGCGAACTCGAGGTAGGTCGGGTCGCTCGGATCGACGTAGCTGTGCCGCAGCGTGTCGAGCACCAGCGTCCGGCCCTCCGGGCGGCTCGGATCGGCGACGACCGACGCGCAGTGGTAGCGCGTCTCGACCTGGCACGGCGACGGGACGAGCAGCGCGCCCAGCCCGGCCACCAGCGCGAGCGCGAGCGGCGCGGTCACCCCGATGTGCGGCGCGACTCCCCGCCTCCGGTTGGCCACGACGAACGCGAGGCCACCGACGACGAGGAGGCCACCGGTACCGAAGAGGATCACGCTGGTCGGCACGTACGCCACGAGGACGAACCCGGTGAGGAAGGTCGCGAGGATCGCGCCGAGCGTGCTGACCCCTGACAGCCGGCCGACCACGGACCCGGTCTCGGTGAGCGTCGACAGGACGAGCTTGACCACCATCGGCGGTACGGCGGACAGCACCGCGGCCGGGACGAACACGGTGACCGTCACGACGAGCAGCGCGATGGGCGCGGCGGCCCCCGGACCGGCGGCCGACGTGGCCAGCCGGATCGCCGGTGTCACCAGGAGCACGAACGCGCCGCCGATGAGCAGCAACGGCCCGATCATCGACCGCGGCGGCAACCGGTCGGCGGCGGCGCCTCCGGACCACGCGCCGAACGCGATCGCGGTCAGGGCGAGGCCGATGACCGACGTGTTGGTCTCGAGGGTGATCCCGACGTAGGGCGCGATGAGCCGCAGCGAGGTGATCTCGAGGACCAGCACGGCCGCTGACGTCCCGAACACCAGGGCGTACGCCAGCCAGCCCGGCAACGGGTCCGGAGGGCTGGTCGTGGTCGGCTGGGCGGAGGGCTCGCCGGCAGGCATACCGCAGTATGCGGGAAGGCCTCTGGACAGCGGTTCGGGGTCGGAACTCGCCGTGATGGCGCGTTCCGACCCCGAACGGGTCAGCTGGGTGGGGCGGTCAGCGAGCGACGACCTCGAAGGGAACCGTCGCCTGCACGTCCGGGTGCAGCCGGACCAGCGCCTGGTAGGTGCCGGTCGACTTGATGTGGCCCTGGACCTCGATCCGGCGACGATCGAGCTCCGGACCGCCGGCGGCCTTGACCGCGTCGGCGATGTCGGCCGTGCTGACGGCGCCGAACAGCCGGCCGGCGTTGCCGGCCTTGGCCGGCACGGTGACCGAGGCGGCCTCGAGGCGGCCCTTGAGCTGCTTGGCCTCCTCGAGCGAGCGGACCTCGCGGCTGGCGCGGGCCGTGGTGATCGCGTCGACCTGCTTCTGGCCGCCCTTGGTCCACGGAGTGGCCAGGTGACGGGGGAGCAGGAAGTTTCGGGCGTAGCCGTCCTTGACGTCGACGACGTCACCGGCGGTACCGAGGCCGGTGACCTCGTTGATGAGAATGACCTTCATATCCGCGTGTCTCCTCAGCGAGCCGAGCTGGAGTACGGCAGCAGGGCCATCTCGCGGGCGTTCTTGACCGCGGTGGCGATGAGCCGCTGCTCCTGGACGGACACTCCGGTCACCCGGCGCGCACGGATCTTGCCGCGGTCGGAGATGAACTTGCGCAGCAGCGCGGTGTCCTTGTAGTCGATGTTCTCGACCTTGGCGATCTTGAGGGGATTCGCCTTCTTCTTCGGTTTGCGCACAACGGGCTTGGCCATCGTGGTGCTCTCCTTCTTCTGGTGAGAGCCCGGGGAGTGACCCCGGGATGGGGTGCTACTGGTGAATGTGGATCAGAACGGGGGCTCGTCGTAGCCGGGAGCGTTGTTGCCCCAGCCACCCTGCTGGCCACCGCCCTGGTTACCGCCCTGGTTACCGCCCTGGTTACCGGCGGGCTGCGGTGCGGGGGCGTTGTTGCCGCTCCCGCTCCAGCCGCCCTGGTTTCCCTGACCGCCTTGGGAGGAGCCGGCACCGGTGGCCCACGGGTCCTCCTGCTGGCCGCCGGAGCCGCCGCCCTGCTGTCCGCCGCCGAAGCCACCGCCACCGCTACCGCGCTGGGTCTTGGTGACCTTGGCCGAGGCATACCGCAGCGAGGGGCCGACCTCGTCGACCTCCATCTCGACGACGGTGCGCTTCTCGCCTTCCTTGGTCTCGTAGGACCGGGACTTCAGGCGTCCGGAGACGATGACGCGGGTGCCGCGGCCGAGGGACTCGGCGACGTTCTCCGCGGCGTCACGCCAGACCGAGCAGCGCATGAACAGGGTTTCCCCGTCCTTCCACTCGTTGCTCTGGCGGTCGAACGCGCGCGGGGTGGACGCGACGGTGAAGTTCGCCACGGCGGCGCCGGACGGGGTAAACCGCAGCTCCGGGTCGCCGGTGATGTTGCCGATGACGGTGATGACGGTGTCGCCAGCCATAGCTAGTCCTCTCCGTGTGGTTCGGGGCTCAGGCGCCGGGGCGCAGCAGCTTGGTCCGCAGCACCGACTCGTTGAGTCCGAGCTGGCGGTCGAGCTCCTGGGCCGTGGCGGGCTCCGCGGTCATGTTGATGACGGCGTAGATCCCCTCGGCCTTCTTCTTGATCTCGTAGGCCAGCCGACGGCGGCCCCAGATGTCGACGTTGTCGACACTGCCGCCGTCCTTGGTGACGACGGAGAGGAACTTGTCGAGGGACGGTGCGACGGTCCGCTCGTCCAGCTCGGGGTCCAGGATGACCATGAGTTCGTACTGACGCATGCGTTGACCCACCTCCTTTGGTCTTGGCGGTCACGGTCTCTCCGTGACAGGAGGGTTGTATGCGTCCGGCCACGACCCGCCTGGAACTCGTCCAGGACACCCTCACACGAACCACCGACGTAGGTCGGGGTTCGTCCACAGGGCGCTCTCGCGTGGTGGCGAACCGGCCAAGACTACCGGCGGCCACCCCTGCGCCGGAAATCGACGGCGACACGAGCCGTCGGCACGCGACAATCGGGCCACCAGGGAGGAGCCCTCATGACCCCGGAGACCCCAGAAGCGCCCGAAACGCCCGAGACCCCGCCGGCCGTCGTCGCGCAGCTGCTGGCCACCGAGCACTGGAGCCTGCTCGCCACCCGGGGAACCATGTGGTCCGAGGTGATGAGCCGGATCACCATCCTGCTCACGGTCCTCACCGGGTCGCTGGTCATCCTCGGGCTGGTGGCGCAGGCCGGGGGCTTCGGTCCGACGTTCCAGGTGCTGGCCATCGGACTCGCGGTGGTGGGGCTGATCCTCGGCACGCTGACCAGCGTCCGCGTGTTCCTCGCCAGCGACGAGGACGCGGGCCTGATCCTTGCAATGAACCAGCTGCGAGCCGCCTACACCGAGCTGGCTCCCGGCATCGACGAGCACTTCCTCACGTCGACGCGGCTTGACGAGGAGGGGCTGATGCAGACGTACTCGCTGGGTGTCCGTCGGCACCCGCTGGTCCACATCGTCGGCAGCACGAACTTCTTCGTGGGCACCGTCAACACCCTGGTGGCCGGCGCCCTAGCGGCGCTCGTCGCGGGCACCTTGGGCGCGCCCATCGCCGCCCTGGTCCTGGCCGGGCTCGTCGTCGCCGCCCTCTATTTCGCCGTGTTCATGTGGGCGGGGTACCGCACCTTCGGAGCCCGGCAGCGCACGCTCCGGAGCCGCTAGCCGAACCGCACGACGAGCCGGTCCGATTCGCCGTGTATCGGCCCGGCGAGCTCGTCGCTCTCCTCGTCGCCCCACGCGCTGTCGATGACGGCGCCCTCCTCGTCGTAGACGGGTTCGCGGGCCAGGGCGAGCTGCCAGGTGCGGGCGAGCAGCCAGAGCACCCCGCCGAGCCGGACGACGAGGAACACCGCGTACCACGAGGCGGGTAGCCCGCGGCTGGGGACGGAGGTGCCGGCCAGGTAGAGCCAGACCGCCTCGAAGTGCAGCGCCTCGGTCGCCGACCAGGCCAGCACGTCCTTCCATGCCAGCCCGACGAGCGCGGCCAAGGGCACCAGCCACAGCGCCGACTGCACGGTCATCGACTTCCCGGTGAGCATGACGATGGCCAGCATGACGAGACTGACCTCGGCCACCCCGGGCCGCCGCGGCATGGCCAGGGTGAAGCCGGCGCCGACGACGAGCGCGACGACCCATCCGACGAGGCAGAGCACGGTTACCGTCGTCGGGGACAGCGGCTGCCCTCCCAGCTGCGGGAGCAGCCACGGCGACCCGAAGCCGGCGCCGGAGTCCAGCCAGCCCCGGTATGCGGCGGAGGCCGCGTCGGGGTTCAGGGCCCCCAGCACGAAGAGGATGCCGCCGGCCACCACCGCCGCGGCGCCGGCGGTCCGGAGCCACACCGTCATCCGCCCGGCCCGGAGGCACACGAACAGCAGCGCGGCGATCACGACGAGGGGGTACGTGCGCGCGGAGATCGCTAGTCCGAGCAGCACTCCCGCGAGGACGGGCCTTCGACGGGTCCACGCATACAGGCCGGCCGCGGTGAGAGCGACGCCGACCACGTCCGGGGCGATCGGCAGCACGAGCAGGGCCACCGGCGCGAGCGCCACCTGGGCCGCACGCAGCGGGAACCGACGAACCGTCGCGGCGGTCCACCAGGTCGTCAGCGCCCAGAGGACCGCGGCCACGATGGTCCAGATCGCGAAGTAGAAGCGCATCCGGTCGGGGGTCTCCCCCGACGGGACCACGGTGGCGCTCAACGTCATGAGGAACGACGTCAGCGGCGGCTGCGTCGGGGCCGGTGCGCCGAAGCCGCCCGAGAGGTACGCGCCGATCCCGGCCGACAGCCCGGCGTCGCGGTAGGTCGCGGGGATGTCGGAGAAGCAGGCGTGCCAGAACTGGTCCGGCGAGCTCCACCCGGTGTCGATGCAGGGAGCGCGCAGGAGGACGCCGAGGCCGGAGACGACGGCCGACGTTCCGGCCAGGACCGCCGCGTAGTAGCGCCAGCCGCGGGCCAGCCGCGCCGCATACCGGCCGACCGGTCCGCCGATGACCTCAGAGGCCGCCGACGCGATCTCGTCGCCCCGCGTCGGGGAGCGGACGAGGTCGGCGCGCTCCGGCGCGAGCGGGTCAGGGTCCGCGGTGGGGGCGGACCCCCAGCGCGAGGTCACGCGGGGAGCCTACGGCCCGGGGTTGGGAGGCGCCGTCGTGGTCGTCGGCTTGCCGCCGCCGCCCTGGGTCTTCGTCGTCGTCGTCACCGGCGGCGCGGTGGTCGTCGTCGTGGACGGCGGCGCGGTCGTCGTCGAGGTGGGCGGTTCCGTCGTCGTGGTCGTCGACGGGGCGGTCGTCGTGGTCGTGGACGGCGTGCTCGTCGTCGTCACGGCGTCGTCACCGATGCCGGCCCGCTTGGGGAACTGCTGGACCTCCAGGCCCTGGGTGGCGGCCTTCATGTAGTCCAGCCACATCGACAGCGGGAGGCTGCTGCCGCCGACCTCGCTGACGCTGAGGCCCGGGATGTTGTCCAGCGGCTGAGGGACGCCGTTGACGTCGCGGTACATGCCGACCGAGGTGACCAGCTGCGGCACGAAACCGGTGAACCAGACCGACTTGTGCTCGTCGGAGGTACCGGTCTTGCCGGCGGTCGGCCGGCCGAGGCCCGCGGCGCGCGCGCCGGTCCCGCCGGACGCGGTGACCTGCTGGAGGGCGTCGATGGTGTCGGCCGCGACGTCGGCGCCGAACGCCGCCGAGGTCTGCTTGTTGACCTTGTAGTCGATGTCGGTGGTATCCGAGGTGACCGCGGCGACGAGGTACGGCGTGGCCTTCTGACCCTGGGCGGCGATGGTGGCATACGCGCTGGCGACGTCGATGACGTGCGGCGACGCGGTGCCGAGGACGTTGGTGAGCGTGTCGTCGAGACCCGCCGTCTTCTCGGGGATGCCGGCCGCGATGGCGGCGTTCTTGGTGTTCGCGGGGCCGACCTTGTTGTTGAGGCCGACGAACACGGTGTTGACCGACTTGGCGGTGGCCCGGCGCAGGTCGATCATTCCGAAGCTCTGGTTGAACTCGTTGGGGACCTTGACGTTGCCGACGGTGATCGGGCTGTTGCCGTTGAACTGGGTCTTGGTGCTGATGCCCTGCTGGAGGCCCGCGATCAGCGCGAACGGCTTGAACGTGGAACCGGCCTGCATGATCGCGTCGGTGGACGAGTTCAGCTGGCGCTTCTGGAAGTCCGCGCCGCCGTACATGGCCACGATGGCGCCGTCGCCGGGCTTGATCGAGGTGAGCCCGGCCTGGACGTCCGGCGCCTCCTTGGGCAGGTACTTCTGGACCGACGCGACGGCGGCGTCCTGGCTGCCCTTGTTGATCGTCGTGGTGATCCGCAGGCCGCCGCGGTCGATGTCGGAGTCCGAGAGCTTGAGGGTGCTGCCCAGCTCCTTGCGGACCGCGTCGACGATGTAGCCGTTCGGGCCGGCGATCGCCGTGTTGTTCGACGGCGGGACGGTCTCGGCGGGGCCGGTGACCTTGTCGCGGTCGGCCTGGCTCAGCCACCCCTCGGCCACCATGCCGTCGAGGACGTAGGTGACGCGGGTCCTGAGGTTCTCCTGCTGCTTGGTCCCGAGCGCCGGGTCGTAGAGCGACGGTGCGTTGACGATGGCGGCCAGGGTGGCGCCCTCGGCCACGCTGAGCTGGCTGACGTCCTTGTTGAAGTACGCCTTGGACGCGGTCTGGATGCCGTAGGCGCCGCGGCCGTAGTAGATCGTGTTGAGGTAGTTCTCGAGGATCTGGTCCTTGCCCTGCTGCTGGTCGATCTTGACGGAGATGATGATCTCCTTGAACTTCCGCGTCAGCGATCGGTCGGACGTGAGGAAGTAGTTCTTCACGTACTGCTGGGTGATCGTCGAGCCGCCGCCCTGGACGTCGGCGCCGCGCAGGGCCTGCCACACCGAGCGGGCGATGCCGGTCGGGGAGAAGCCGGGGTTGGTGTAGAAGTCGCGGTCCTCGGCGGCCAGCACGGCCTTCTGGACGGGGTCCGGGACCTTCGACAGCGGCACCGACTCACGGTTGCCCTGGGCGTCGGAGAGGCGGGCCAGCTCGGTCTTGCCGTCGTCGTAGTAGACGATCGAGGCCTGGGCGTTGGCCAGGTCGTTCGGCGCCGGGACCTTGATCGTGGCGTAGGCGATGGCGACGGCCACGGCACCGAGCGCGATGAGGCTGAGCAGCGTGAACAGCACCCACTTGGTGATCCGGCGGGCGCGGGACTTGGGCTTGGGCCCCTCGGGTCCGTCGGCGGTTCCGTCGCCCGCGGCGCCGGCGGGTCCGCTGCCGGACCCGCCGGACTCGGCGCGGGCGCGCCGCGCAGCGCGGCTGTCGGGGGTCTGAGCACTCACGACGGACCAGTATGCGGTGTCGAGGGCCGCCTGTCCCAATCGTGTGCGTGTCGCGCGATGTATCGTGGCGATATATCTGTGTTACGGTTCCGACCGGACAAAGCCCGAGTATGTCAGGTCGGGCTTCCGCGGAACCGTTCGAGGAGGTGGCCCCGATGGCGCGTCGCGCCGAACTGCTCGAGTTCGCCGTCCTCGGCCTGCTCCACGAGAGCCCGATGCACGGGTACGAGCTGCGCAAGCGGCTCAACACTGCGCTCGGGGCGTTCCGTGCGCTGTCCTACGGCTCCCTGTACCCGGCACTGCGCGACCTGCTCGACCGGGACTGGATCGCCGAGGCACCGCAGGCGACCGGAGGCTCCGGTAGCCGGCGCGCCCGCATCGTCTACGAGCTCACGCATACCGGCAAGGAACGGTTCCAGGAGCTCGTCGACCAGGCGGGGCCCAGTGCCTGGGAGGACGACGAGTTCGCCGTTCACCTGGCCTTCTTCGCCCGCACGACCCACGAGGTGCGGCTGCGCATCCTCGAGGGCCGGCGGTCGCGGCTCGAGGAGCGACTCGCTCAGATCCGCGAGGTCTCGGTGCGCAACCGGGAGCGGCTGGACGCCTACACGGCGGCTCTGCAGCGGCACGGCGAGGAGCAGGCCGAGCGCGAGGTCCGCTGGCTGGAAGAACTGATCACCACCGAACGCAACACCCCGCATACCTAAGGAGCAGCTCCATGGGATCCATCCGCGTCGCCATCGTCGGCGTCGGCAACTGCGCCAGCTCGCTGGTTCAGGGCGTCGAGTACTACAAGGACGCGTCGCCCGAGGGCGTCGTGCCCGGCCTCATGCACGTCGAGTTCGGGGAGTACCACGTCCGCGACGTCGAGTTCGTGGCCGCCTTCGACGTCGACGACAAGAAGGTCGGCAAGGACCTCGCCGAGGCGATCAACTCGTCCGAGAACAACACCATTCGGATCGCGGAGGTGCCGACGACCGGGATCACCGTGCAGCGCGGCCACACCCTCGACGGGCTCGGCAAGTACTACCGGATGACCATCGACGAGTCCCCGGCCGAGCCGGTCGACATCGTCGAGACGCTGCGGTCGGCGGAGGTGGATGTCCTGGTGTCCTACCTGCCGGTGGGGTCCGAGGAGGCCGACAAGTTCTACGCCCAGTGCGCCATCGACGCCGGCGTGGCCTTCGTCAACGCGCTCCCCGTGTTCATCGCGTCGGACCCGGAGTGGGCGGCCAAGTTCGCAGCGGCCGGCGTGCCGGTCATCGGTGACGACATCAAGTCCCAGGTGGGCGCGACGATCACGCACCGGGTGCTGGCGCACCTGTTCGAGGAGCGCGGCGTCGTGCTCGACCGGACCTACCAGCTCAACGTCGGCGGCAACATGGACTTCAAGAACATGCTGGAGCGCGACCGGCTGGAGTCCAAGAAGATCTCCAAGACGCAGGCCGTGACGTCGAACCTGTCGCACGACCTCGGCGCGCGGAACGTGCACATCGGCCCGTCGGACTACGTCCAGTGGCTCGACGACCGCAAGTGGGCCTACGTCCGCCTCGAGGGCCGCGCCTTCGGCGACGTGCCGTTGAACCTCGAGTACAAGCTCGAGGTCTGGGACTCCCCGAACTCGGCCGGCATCATCATCGACGCGATCCGGGCGGCCAAGATCGCGCTCGACCGCGGGATCGGCGGCGCGCTGGTCTCGGCGTCGTCGTACCTGATGAAGTCCCCGCCGGTCCAGCGCGAGGACACCGAGGGCCGCGCCAAGCTCGAGGCCTACATCGCCGGCACCGAAGAGCGCTGACGAACCCTCGCTCTCTGAGCATTCGAACAGGCACCACCGCTTGGGCGGCGGTGCCTGTTCGCGTATGCGGGTCCGCTCAGCCCGCGAGTGCCTGTTCGGCGGTCGGCACCTGACGGTGGTCGAGCCACGTCCGGATGGCCCACCGGACGAAGTCCGGACGGAGCATCACGTCCTCCCACGTGAACCGGAGCACCGTCCAGCCCAACGCCGTCAGCTCGGTGTAGCGCCGGCAGTCGCGGACCAGGCCCTTCCGGGTGCCGTGGAACTCGAACCCCTCGGCCTCGATCACCAGCCGGAGCCGGTCATCGGCCAGGTCGACGACCGCCCACACCCCGTCGGCGGCGATGGGCTTCTGGGGCGTCATCTCGAGCTCCGCGAACTCGAGGCAGATCGCTCGGAGGACCGACTCGAAGGGGTTCGAGGAGCGAGCGTCGGCCGCGTGGGCCACCCGACGGGCCGCCGGAGCGCCGATGCCCCGCAGCAGGCTCGCGGCATCCCGGAGCTCGTCGGGCCGCACCGCTCGCAGACGCAGAGCGGAGTCGGCCACCGCCAGCGCCTCGGCGAATGGCAGCCGCATGGCGCAGTCGAGGACCGTCCTGAGCGATGACGTCACGCCGTCCTCCACGTCATCGGCATCGAGGTCCCGGTAGACGACCGTGATGTCGTCGGCGTCGCCCGGGACGAGGTGCCGCTTGCGAGGGACGGTGATCCAGGGCTGGCTGGCCGGCCACGCGACAGGCCACCCACGCGCGGCGGCGGCCGAGAGATGGGAGAGCACGGCGCTGCGCCGATGCGCCTCTCGCCGGTGCTCGTCCACGCTCGGCAGCCCGTAGCGGCCACGGCGCAACCGGACGAGCTCGCCGCGCCTCACCGCGGACCGGATGGCGTGAGCCGTGGAGCAGCCACGAAGCTCTCCCCACGACGCGCAGCCGCCGAGGCGGGTCAGCGCGACGGTCGGGTCCACCCGGTTCAGCCTTCCGCTGCCCTCGACGACCTGTGCCGCGTTGTCCACAGGCCGTCGAACAGGCACCACGCGGGCGGGGAGGTCCGCTGGTGAGTGGTGCGGGCGTACCTAGGTCGTGGTGCCTGTTTGGCGGGCGGAGCCTAGGTTGGGAGGTATGCCGAAGCCTCCTGTTCCTGCCGATGTCGCCGAGTTCCTGGCGCGGCCCAACTACGCGACGATCAGCGTCGTCCGCCCTGACGGCCAGCCGATCTCGTACCCGACGTGGTACCTCTTCGAGGACGGCCAGATCGTCGTCAACATGGACGACGGCCGGAAGCGGATCGAGCACCTGCGCCGCGACCCGCGGGTGGCGCTGAGCGCGATGGACCCGAAGAACTGGGTCACCCACGTCAGCATCGTCGGCCACGTCGCGGAGTGGATCCCCGACACCGACCTCACCGACATCGACCGCATCTCCACGCACTACGACGGCGAGGCCTACGGCGTGCGGAACCGGCCCCGCATCACCGCCCGGGTCGACATCGACCGGTGGCACGGCTGGGGCCGGTTCAAGACCAAGGTCTAGGGCACCAGGAGTTTCCGGCTGCCGGGTCAGGTCGATTCGGGTGTCGCACCTCGGTCAGCCGGCCGTGCGCCGATTCGCTCGTCCACAGCGGCGCCGACATGGGGGATCGCACTGAGCTTGGCGACGTCGAGCAGCGACGTCGCAGCATCGCGCCCCGACTCCCCACTCCACGTCATTCGCGCCGCAACGAGACCTGCGACCTGCGGTGCGGAGAACGAGGTGCCGCTCCATCGAGCGCGTCCGTCCAGTTCAACGGTGTCGCCGGCCCGTGGCGGCTCCCGGTAGGTGTAGGTCCCCCTCGGATACACGCTCTCCACTTCCACGCCGTCGGCGTAGAGGTCGACCCAGCTCCCGTAGTTGCTGAACGCCGCCCTGGTGCTGTCCGGGCTGCTGGCCGGTCGGTCAAGGGCCCCCACCGACAGCACCCAGGGAAACGCGGCCGGCCAGAAGGGCAGGCGACCGAAGTCGTTTCCGGCCGCCGCCACGAGAACCGTTCCGGAGACCTGGCTCAGGCGCTCCTCCCAGAAGACCTCGAGAGCCAGCGGCGGCAGATTGCGCCGGGTGTGAGTCCCCGCGGAGATGTCGATGATGTCCGGACTCCAGTCGAGGACCTGGCCCAGCTGCTGCGCGAGGCTGGACTCGAAGACGGCACCGCCGATACTGAAAGCCGCTTTGATCCTCACGTCCGCCTCGGGAGCATAGGTACGGACGATCCCGGCCACGAAGGTGCCGTGTCCGGAGTAGTGGCCGACGGTCTCCGCCTCGGGTTCGCCGATGACGCCCGTCATGACGTCGGGATTGTCGTCGATGACCTCTTGAATGGCACCGGTGTCGACGACGGCTACGAGGGCGCGCGATCCGTCTGCCAGTTCATCCCGGTTTACTGCGGCGAAGGCCGCACCTCCACCGCGACTGGGCTCGGTGGCATTGCACCACGTGATGGTTGGCCACCACGAGCACACGTGCATGAGGTGATCCGGTACCGCCGCTCCGAGACCCAGCTGCACATCGAGATCGTCGAGAACCTCAATGGCATCTCGGTCGTCAGGAAGAACAACGACGTGGAGCCCGGCCAGGTGTTCAGGAGTCTCGGGATTCTCGTTGCGGATCGGCTCGTCGAGTCCCAGTGCGGCGTAGACGCGCTGAGCATCACGGGCACGCGTGAGCACGACCTTCGGGTTGTACATGAAATCGGCGACACCGTCCTCATCGAGGTGCACACCGAGACTCACTCCGGCGCTCTGAAAAGCCGCGACAATGAGGTCGACCTGTACTCGGGAGCGGTCGACAACGATTTCACCGGCTCCCTGCAGGTTGAACCACCGCACGTCTTCTGCGGTCGATTCCTCAGGCGAGATCTCGTCTCTCATTCTCTTGGCCTCCGTGTCCGCTGAATTGCTGCCATGATCGCATCGAGTTGTCATCCGAGACCTCCGTGGCTGGGGCCCTGGGGAACGTGAGTCGGCGTGATGGTCGAACCTGAGAGAGACGGACCCATCAAGCGGCCTGATACATCTGAAGCGTCGGGATTCCGAGACGGTGAGGCGTTGCTGGCTCTGGCGACGTCGGAGCCCGGGGCCGCTGCCGAACGCGCCCGACGACTCCTGGATTCCTCTCCCGACGACGCGGCTCAGTCCTTCGCACACCACGCCCTCGCCATCGTGGAACGGGACCGTGGACGACTCGACTCAGCCATGACGCAGGCGCGAGCCGCAGCGCGCAGCGGCCGTCGGGTCGGTCGCGATCGCGAGGCTCAGGCGCTGGCGACCCTCGGAACGACACTGCTCTTCAGCGGACGCCCGGCAAAGGCCCTCGTGCAGCTGGATCGGGCCGCTCACCTCTCGCGGGAGAGCAGTCACCGAGTTATGCACCTTCGAGGGTGCAGCTACTGGCTCTTGGGCCGCTACGAAGAAGCCCTCGCGGATTTCAGTCTGGCCGTCAGGCTGAGTCGACGCCTAGGGGACGTTCTGTGGGAGGGCCGGAGCCTCGGCAACCGGGCCGACGTTCTGCGAGCGCTGGGGCGACTCGACGAGGCGGAGTCTGACTACGTTCGTAGCGAAGAGCTGATGAACTCCATCGACAACCAGGTTGAAGCGCTTCTCTCCAGCCACAACCGAGCGATGGTGGCCTTCGCCCGCGGCGATGTCATTACGTCTCTGGCCATGATCGACAAGGCGGAAGCACGTTTCCGCGGCTTCGGTGTGGACCCTATCGAGCTCATTCTCGACCACCTCACCGTGCTGATCGCCGCGAGGATGGCGGAAGAAGCGCATACCCTCGCCGCCTCCGTCCTGGCCCGTTCTGATCTGGCCCCGGTGTGGCGCGCCGACGTCAAGACGGCGTCCGCTCGCGCAAATCTGCTGCGGGAGAACTGGGATGCTGCTGCATCCGATGCCCTGGAGGCGCGGCGACTGCACCACGCTCAGGGCCGCCGGCGAGGCGAGGCGCAGTCCGCTCTCCTCGCTCTGGAGGCCCGGTACTCGCAGAACTCCGACCGGGGCGAAGCGCCCGGAACGGGCTACGTCCAACCGGACGGGCGGCCCGCTCTCACGCCGACGGCGCGCCGCGTGGTGGGCATGCTTCGCGTCCTCGGCGACCCGTCCCTCCCGGAAGCGCTCCTGCTACTCGGTGGACTGGCCAAAGTCGAGGGCCACCCTCGAGTGCGAGCGAGGGCCTTGGCCGAGGCGGCCGAGAGCCGACATGCGGGGGCACCACTGTCGAGAGCAGCAGGGTGGCTCGCGGCCGCCCGGCTCGCCGAGGACGCCGGTGATCGACGGGGGCTCCTGCACGCCTGTCGGCGCGGACTGGATGCCGTCGATGAGCACCGGGGGGTCATCGGTGATCAGGAGCTGAGGGCCTTGGCGACCGCTTACGGGATCGAGCTGACCGTCGCCGCCGCTGCGGACGTGCTGGCCAAGGGTGATCCCCGGGGCCTGGTCTGGTGGGTCGAGCGCTGGCGGAGCACATCACTGTCTCCGGTGCCGACCGCGCCCCCTGACGATCCCGAGCTCCTGCAGGACATCGCCGCTCTACGGGACGTGACCCGTAGGAGCTCGATGGCGGAGTCTGATTCGATCCTCGAACGGGAGAGAACTCGCCTCGAGAACGCGGTGCGGTCCCGTTATCGGCATCTACGAGCGACGAGCGCCGTTTCCCCGGTCCCGGCGATTGCCGATTTCGCTGAATCCCTGAACGGCATCGTCATGATCTACCTGACCCGTGTCGCACATGGCCTCGCTGCAGTGACCGTGGCCGAGGGGCGGTTCAGCCTGCAACATCTGGGCCCGTTCGATATCGCCGCACGCGAGGGAGACTTCGCGCGCTTCACTCTCCGTCGTGCCGCCTACGGGCGATCGACGGATCTGCACGCCGCCGGAGAACGCCTTCAACGGAGCATCTTCGGCAACCCTCCAGCGTCGTGGAGCGCGCCCCAGGTCCTCATCGTGCCGCCAGCCCACCTGTTGACCGTCCCCTTCAGCCTCCTCCCGGTCTTCTCCGACAGCGCCATCGCGGTATCTCCATCGCTGACGTTGTGGCGGCGCACGACCCGTGACGAGAACCAGTCAACCGGACATGTTGCCCTGATCACCGGACCCGGCCTGACTACTCGGGAGCGAGAGGTGGCGGGACTCCGCAGCATGCATCCGGATGCCGTCGTCCTGGAAGCGGCCGCAGCCTCGGTGCAGGCCACGTTGGACCTGCTCGAAGGAGCACGGATCGGTCACATCGCCGCGCACGGTACCTTCCGAGCGGACGCACCGCTCTTCTCGTCACTGGCACTGGCCGACGGACCCCTGATGGTGCACGACTTCCGTCGTCTGCGTCACCCTCCCCAGCGGCTCGTCCTCTCGGCGTGCGACGCCGGTGGGCTCCACCCCATCGGGGCGGACGAAGCCATCGGACTCGTCTCCGGCCTCCTGGACCATGGGGTGAAGGCGGTGCTCGCGAGCGTCGTGCCGGTCAACGACGCGGCAACGGACGCCACCATGCAGGCGGTCCATGGGGTCCTCGCCGACGGCGGGACGTTTGCTGACGGCCTGCTCGCAGCCAGGCGAGCCGCCAAGGACCCCCTTGCTCGCGCAACGGCGGCCGCCTTCACCGCATGGGGGGCTTAGGTGGAACGACTCAGCCGGCGTCGAACCAGGGAGTCGCGACCGTGGCGCGCGTACCGCGCTCGAGGGTGAGGCGGACCATGCCCGCGGGGACTCGCCGGACGTCGAACCGCCCTTCCTCGTCGGGGATCGTCGTGAAGGACGCGGACATCGTGTCCAGGGTCACCGACGTGCCGTCCGAACCGCCCGGATCGGCCACGACGCCGACCACATCACAGAAGCCGCCCGAGACGGTCAGCTCGACGTCCACCGACAGCTCGCCGAACTCGAAGAAGTGCATCCGGCTGGTCGGGGCGCTTCCCCGAACTGCCTCGAGCTGTTCACTCTCGAGCTCGACGATCTCCATCAGCTCGGCGTCGGGACGCCGGAAGGCGAACAGGGCCCGGCTCAGCTCACGGACGTGGTCGGGGACCGGGTCGACGACCTGGGCGATGGCACCGAGGCGTTCGAGGAGCTCGATGTCGGCCTGGTCGAGCTCGGACGAGCCTCGCATTCGGTCGCTCATCAGCTGCGTGCCTCTCTGTCTCCGTCGAAGGTGTACCCGGACTCCACCACGAGTTTCCGCAACCGCTCCAGACATCGCATCCGGGTCGGGCCGATCGAGCCGATCGGCATGTCGAACGTCGCGGCGACCTCCATGTACACCGGCCGGTCGCAGGCCATCAGCACCCGCAGGAGCTGTTGGCACCGCTCCGAAAGCTGCGAGAAGGAAGCCCACAGCTGGACATCGCGCTCGTCCTCCAGCAGCGCCGCGTCCAGCTGAGCCGCGTCCACGTCCACGACGTCCGAGCTGATGTCCTCGTTGCGGGTGAGGACGTCCCGGCCTCGTTTCCGGAGAACCCCGAGCGCCTCCCGGCGTGCGGTCGTGGACAGCCATCCTGGTAGCGCCTCCGGGTTGTCGATCCTGGTCAGGTTCTCGAGCAGGCGCAGCCAGGTGTTCTGGACCGCGTCCGCGGCATCGTCCTGGTTGAGCCGATACGACCGGGCGACGGACCAGAGCAGGTTGGTGAACCTGTCCGTGATGACGTTCCAGGCTTCCTGGTCACCCTCCGAGGCAGCCGTCAGCAGTTCCGACAGGTCGGAGTGCCGTTCGAGCTGGCTCATCGGAGACCTTCCCGCGCGAAGTCTGAACCGCACCCGAAAGACGGGCTCAGCTACTCGACTGATACACCCTGGCGCAACCCAATTTCTAGGGTGCCAGGGTCACTGGCTCGCGGCGAGGCCGCAGCGCCGAGCGCCGGCGCACCGGCTGGCGACCGCCCGGGCGTCGCGCGGAGCTCGGTGAGACGTCGGCGAGCAGCCGCCGCCACCAGGGCACCTGGCGACGGAGGACCTTCCGGGCCGCCTTGACCTCGACCCAGTAGGCGCTCGCCTCGTCGAGGGACGGCGCCGACGGGGCGAACACGTGCGCGTCGGCGCGGACGGCGAGCGGACGGAAGGGGTATGCGGCGCCGACCCGGGTGTCCAGCGACACCGCCTGCTCGAGCCGGGTCGCGTTGCGGGGCAAGGCGATCCCGAGGTCGGCTGCAGTGTCGACCACCTCGGTCCAGCCGCCCGCGATCCGGGCGCCCGCGGGGCCTCGGGTGCGCCGGCGGACGCGGCGCCGGGCCTTGACCGCGCGGACGACCGCATACAGGAGCAGCAGCACGAGGAGGGGCAGCCCGACGTAGGTGAGCAGCCACTTGACCCAGTCCGGCCAGTTGCTCGGGTCGAACGGGTTCTTCGGCGGTGGTTTGCGGTTCTGGGTGGCGTTCTGCGCCTGGTCCGGGCCCTGGAGGACGGACGGCGGGTTGTTGGCGACCGGCGGCGGGACCTGGGCGCCGGTCTTCTGCTCCTCCGAGCGCTGTTGCTGCTGCTCGGGCTGCTTGTTGCGATCGGGCAGGAAGTCGCGCGGCAGGATCGGCGCCCACGTGCCGTCGGCCGTGTGGACCTCGACCCAGGCGTGGATGTCGGAGCCCTTGACCTCGCCGGTCGCCTCCGGGGTCGCGCCGAAGACGACGCGGGCCTGGATGCCCAGCCGGTTGGCCGCGAGCGCGAGCGCCGCCGCGTACTGCTCGTCGTCGCCGGCCAGCTGCTCGGACCGGACGAACCGCTGGAGCCGGGCGAGCGAGTGGCCCGGCAGGAAGACGTTCTGGTAGTTCCCGGGCGGCCCGCCGTCGGTGTAGGCGCCGGCCCGCATGGACTTGGCAATCGCGACGACCTTGGTCCACGGGTCGGACTGCGTGCCGCTCCAGGCGTCGAGCTTGGCGTCCATGAACCCGAGCGCCTGGGTGTCGACGATGGGCGAGCCCTCGACGGTGACGGCGGAGGGCAGGTCGGCCGGCAGGCTCGGGACGATCGCGGTGAGCTGGTATGCGTCGCCGCCACGGAGCGTGGTCGGCACGACCCCGGTGTTGGTGACGACGTTGAATCGCAGGGAGTCGCCGAGGGCGGTCGCGCGGTCGGCGTCGCCCTCGAAGTCGACGCCGGTCACCACGCCGGCGGTCGGGAGCCAGACGTCGGCGTAACCGTCCTGGACGATCCGGACCGTCGCCGTCACCTCGCGGCCGGGACCGCTGGCGGCGATGTGGCTGCCGACCCGACGGAACGTCGCGGCGTCGTCGGCCCCGGTCCCGCCGGTTCCAGCGCCCGTCGTCGAACCGCCGGCCGCGACGTTGCCGGCGCCCCACACGGAACCGTCGAAGGTGTCCAGGGTGGCCAGCCGGACCGGCGTGCCCTCGGGCAGCCCGGAGATCTCGAACAGGGTCTTGTCGAACAGCTCCGACGCGTTGGGCTCGGTGTACTTACGGAAGCCGGCCAGCGGGCTGGGGAACTGGCTGACGTCGAACGGCGGCTCCAGCGCGGTCCGCCAGACGGTGCGGTCGGCGTCGTCGGACCCGGGCAGGTGCGGTCCGACGAACAGCCCCCCGACGACGGCCACGGCCAGCAGTACGGCGACCGTCGCGACGCGAGTGCGGCGGCCACCACCGTCCTGGAGAGTCGGCCGGCCGCGACCGGTGCGCAGCGCCGACCAGCCGATCGCGACGAGCGCGAACACCGCTCCCTGGAGGGCGACGGAAGCCGGGGTCAGGGTGCCCAGCGCGATGCTCAGGCCGAGCAGGACCAGCGGGACGAGGAGGGCCGCATACGACCGACGCCAGCGGCGGGCGACGGTGTAGGTCGCCGCGGCCCCGACCAGCCCGAAGAGGAACGGCAGCGCCATCAACGGTCCGCGCGCGTCGATCGGCGGCAGCGAGGTGAGCAGCGTCTTCCAGCCGCGCACCGCGGTCGACGCCAGCTCGACGATGACCTCGGGCGTCGGGATGACGCCGCCGATCAGCCCTTCCCGCACCGCGATCGGGCCGCCGAGCAGCAGGTAGACCGCGGCGAGGGCCAGCAGGGTGATCGCCGCGGGCCAGCGGCGGCTGACGACCAGATGGCTGACCAGGAGCCCGAGAACGACGCCGATCCCGCCGACGACCAGCCACGCGTACCCGTAGTAGGTCGTGCTGAAGCCGACGAGCGTGAGCAGCACGAGGGCCGCGGAGAAGACGAGGTCGACCCGCACCTCGGCCGCCGGCAGCCACTGCCGCCAGCGCGCCAGGATCTGGGTGGTGCGAGCGCCGCGGGAACGGCTGCCCGCGTTCGACGGGGTGGCGGTCACGCGCCCACCCCCGCGGCCATGACGCGGCGCAGGTCGGCCAGGTTCGTCACCGTGAGGATGGTGAGACCGCCGCCGCGCTTGATGCCCGCGGTCGCGTCCGGGTCGACGACGACGATGACGTTGCGGACCTCGGGACCGAACTGCGCGCCGGCCCGCTGCAGCTCGACGAACGGCCGGTGCGGCCCGGTGACGACGAAGAGGATGCTCGTGTCGCCGGCCAGGTCGACGGCCCGAAGAGCGAGCGACGTGAGGTTGACCGGCGCCGGCTCGACCCGCGCCAGGACGTCGAGAGTGAGCTGCGGGGTGCTGCGGCTGATGTCGTGGGAGCCGCAGACGATCGTCGTGTCCTGCTCGTCGCGCATGACCCGCAGCACGATCGAGGCGCCGACGCTGATCGCCGTCTCGAGGTCAGGGATCTCGGGGGCGCTGTGGGCGGCGACGAGGGGCTCGGTGTGCTCGCCGGTCCACTCGTCGAGGATGTCCTCGCCGCCGGTGTAGGAGCGCGGGTCGCAGTCGACCAGGACGGTGACGTGGGAGCGCCGGGTGTCGAGGAACTGGCGGACCAGCAGCCGGCCGGCCTTGGCCGAGGACCGCCAGTGGATGTAGCGGCGGTCGTCGCCCGGCTGGTACTCGCGCAGGGCGTGGAAGGCCAGGTCGCTCATCGAGTGGTCCTCGGTGACCGTGCCCTCGAGGTCGCGCAACAGGCCGGCGCCGAGCGACTCCAGGTGGGATGTCCGCGGGTGGACGAAGAGCTCCTGGACCTGCGAGAACTCGACCGTTCGCCGCAGGACGCCGAGCGGGTCGCCGCGGACCGTCCGTGCGGGACCGACGGCGATGACGCCGCGGCGGTGGGTCGGGACGACGAACAGCTCCTCGTGCTCGGCGCCCGCGCGCATCGGCGGCATGACGAACCGGGCCGCCGTCACCCCGACCGGCAGCTCGACGAGCAGCGGCAGCAACGGTGTTCGCGCGAGGTTGCGCACGACGATGCGGCCGGTGGCCGGGTCGCCGACGGTGACGCGCCGCGGGTCGACCTCGCTGTGGATGTCGACGTGGACGCGGCCGATGGTCAGCGCGAGACAGGCCAGGACGAGGACACCGCACGCGGCCGCGACGACGAGCAGCTCGACCCAGCCGAACCGGACGCCGACGTACCAGCAGAGAACGCCCAGCGCGAGGATCGCCCAGCCCAGCGGCGACACCCAGCGCACGCCGCCCGCGACCGGCCCCCAGACCCGGCGCGTGCGGTCGGCCAGCGCCCGCCCGGTCTGCCGGATCCGCCCGCTCAACCCGATCTGGCGGCGGGCAGCCTCACGACGCGCCCGGCGGGTGGCCGGGGCGTCGGGGGCGGCTCGGGTGGCGGTGGACGTCATGACGAACGGTCAGCGGCCTTCGTTCGAACCGGGGTTCGGGGTATGCGGGTCGAGCCGTGAGGGGTCGAGTCCGGCCGGGTTCGGGGTCCGGTGCAGGGTGCGCTCGGCCGCCTCGTCGTCGCTCTCCTCGGGCCAGAGCAGCTCCCCCGGGTCGGGTCGCGTCGGCTGACCGGCGGCAGCGGCGGACCCAGCGGATCCGGCGGCGGCCGGCATACCGGCGGCTATGCATACCGGCGCCTGGAGCCGAACCGGGCGCCTGACCGCTGCCCTGGACCGGCGGCGGGACGTCGCCGAGGATCTGCTCGATGACCTGGATGACCGTCGTGCCGGAGAACTGGGCCTCGGCGTCGAGGAGCAGCCGGTGCGACAGCACGGGCACGGCGAGCATCTTGATGTCGTCGGGGACGACGTAGGTGCGGCCCTGCGACGCGGCCCAGGTCTTGGCGCAGCGCACGTAGGCGAGGCAGCCGCGGACCGAGAGGCCCAGCTTCAGCGACGGGTGCCGCCGCGAGGCCTCGGCGATGAGGGTGACGTAGGAGAGCAGCGCCGGGTCGACGTAGACCTCGTCGGCGAGCGCCGCCATGTCGCCGATCACGCCGGCCGTGACGACCGGTTGGAGGCGTCGGGCCCGGTCGCGGACCTTGGCGTCGGTGAGGATCCGCATGGTGGCCTCCGCGTCGGGATAGCCGACGCTGGTCTTCATGAGGAACCGGTCGAGCTGCGCCTCGGGCAGCCGGTAGGTCCCGGCCTGCTCGATGGGGTTCTGGGTGGCGATCACCATGAACGTGTCGCCGACGCTGTGCGGGACGCCGTCGACGGTGACCCGGCCCTCCTCCATGACCTCGAGGAGCGCCGACTGGGTCTTGGGCGAGGCCCGGTTGATCTCGTCGGCGAGGACGATGGTCGCGAAGATCGGGCCCGGGTGGAACTCGAACTTCTTGATGTTCGGGTCGTAGATCGTCACGCCGGTGACGTCGCTCGGCAGCAGGTCCGGGGTGAACTGGATCCGGCTGTTCGACCCCTGGACCGAGGCGGCGAGCGCCCGGGCCAGCTGGGTCTTACCGGTTCCCGGGAAGTCCTCGAGGAGCAGGTGGCCCTCGCTGAGCAGGCAGGTGAGAGCCAGCCGGGTCACGTGGTCCTTGCCGAGGACGGCGCGGTCGATGTTCGCGACGAGCCGGTCGAAGGTCTGCCGGAACCACTCGACCTGTTCCTGGGTGGCCGTGCTGCCGGGGGTGCCGCTGGGCTGGGCGGTCATCGGTGGGGGCTCCTGAGCGAGAGGGCGGACGGGCAGGTATGCAGTGGGGCGGCGATCGGCACGGCGCTAGCCACCCCAGTTGGCCTTGGAGTCGGTGGCCGTCTCGCCGCCGTTGCGACAGCGGATGGTCACGGCGTCGCCGTATCCGTAGAAGGCGCTGGTCTGGTGGGTTCCGTTGGTCTGCACGGTCTTGGTGGAGAACGTGCCCTGGCTGGCGCCACTGATGTCGCAGGTCATCGAGTTCGCCTGCCAGTTGCTGGAGGAGATCACGACGAAGTAGCAGGTCGTGCGGCAGTTGCCGGGGGCGCTCGAGTCACAGCCGGAACCGGTGCACGACCCGCCTTCGGTGACCTTGACCGTCGGTGGTGGACGGTTCGGCGTGGTGGCCGAGTCGGACCTCGCGGCACCGGAGTCGCTCTTGCCGTCGACCGTGACGGTGGGCACCACGGTGATCGACCGCGTGGCCGAGTAGCCGGCGCTCATCGAGACGCTCTCCTGGCCGCCGCCGAGGGTGCGGTCGATGGCGCCGCTGATGGTGATCTTGCTGTAGGCCCGCCCGTTGGAGACGTTGTTCCAGGTCCACGTGATCGTGTAGTTCCCACCACTGCCGCTGATGGTCGACTTCAAGCCGGAGACCGGCTGGGTCTGACCGTACGGTTCGACCTGCGCGCCACCGCTGAAGGCGGAGCACTGCACGGGTGTCGCGTCGTTACAGGCGGACACCGAGATGTTCTGCGTCTTGGTGTCGAGCTTGCTCGTCGAGAACGCCTTGCTGGAGTTGTCCGCACAGCCACCACACGCCCACGTGCCCGTGTCGCCGGTGCTCGACTTCCATTTGACCGAGGTGAAGCTCGACGCGCGAGAGTCGGTCAGCTGCACGGTGATCCGCGCGGTGGCGTCGAACGACCCGTTGGTGGAGGCGGTGATCGACGGCACCGCGGGAATACCGGTGGCCCGGTAGGGCGACGCGTTGGCCTTCGCAGACTCCTTACCGCCGCCGTTGGTGGCCGTGACGGTGTACTCGTAGGTGCGCCCGTCGTAGTTCATCGTGTCGGACGCCGTGCGCGTGGCCGTACCCGAGACGGAGGCGATCGAGGTCCACGCTCCGCCGCCGACCCGGCGGTACACGGTGTACGTCGTGATCGGCGGCCCGTTCGGGTCGGTCGTGCCCCAGGCGATGGTCACCTGACCGTCGGACTGGTTGGCGTTCGCCGTCCGGGGGGTGAGCCGGGGGGCGGCCACGGCGGGTGGGGTGCCGAAGGACTGTTTGGTGACCGCCGGTCCGTAGGGACCCCAGCCGGCCCCGTTGTGGGCCTGGATGCGGATCGAGTAGGCGTTGTCGTTGACCAGACCGGACAACGTCGTGGTCAGGGTGGAGCCGGCGACGATGCGGGTGCCGCCGCCCGCCCCGCCCGCGGTGTTGACCCACTGCACCTGGTACTGGTCGACGGGGCTGCCCTCGTTGGCCGGCGCGGCCCACGTGACGGCCAAGGTGCGATCCCCGGGGGTCACCGCACCGACCGCGACGGCTCTCGGCGCGGTGTCGGGGGTGACCTCCTGCGAGGCGGCGCTGGGCGCCGACCAGTCGATGGCGTTGCGGGCCCGCACGGTGAACGACACCGGCACGCCGTTCTTGAGCCCGCTCACCGTGCACGGTGAGGCCTGGCAGCTCAGCGTCTGGCCGGTGCTCGACCGCACCTCGTACTGCAGGACCGGCAGACCGCCGTCGTTGGCCGGCGGCGTCCAGCTGACCCGAGCGAGCCCGCCACCAACCCGGTCGGCGACCGCACTGACCCGGGTCGGCGCGTCGGGCACGCCACGGATCGTCACGCGTACCTCGCCGTTGGCCAGCCGGCCAGGACCGTCCGAGGCCTCGAACACGAGCGTCGCCGTGCCGCGGGCGTCCTTGGCCGCGGTGACGGTGACCGAGCACCCCGAGGCGCTGCCGGTCACCCCGGCTCCGCTGCGGAGCGTGACGGTGGGGTTCAGGCTGCAGGCCGGGTTGGTCAGCGGGCTCTGCAGATAGGGGCCGACGTTGACGGTCTCGCTGGACCCCGCGTTGAGGGCGGCAACGGTGATCGGTGACACGACGAGAGGCGGCACCTGTTGGGCCAGTGGGGCCCCCGGCGGTGGGGTCGACTTGGGGCCCTCGGTCGGGGTGGCGTGCACCCGGATCGGGAAGGACTCCTTGGAGCCGGTGGCGGCGACGGTCACCGCGCCGTCACCGCTGGCGGTCGGGGCCGCGGTGAGGACGAACTCCCGGTTGCCCACCCCGGAGGGCTTGAGGTCGACATCCGGCACCGCCTGGGCCCATGAGGCGGTGTACTCGACGGACGCCGGGTCGAGGCCGGTCGGCAGCCAGGCGTGGCAGAGCCTCGGGATGTCGACCGTGCGCGGCTGGCCACCGCCGACGAGGTTCACGAGGTAGTCGGGGCAGCGCAGGATGGGCACCTTGGGCCCGATCTGCACGAGGATCGACACGTATGCGGTGAGCGCGGTCGCGTCGTCCGCCCCCGTCGCGTCGGTGACCTGGAGCATCAGTGCGGCCGGGCCGTTGTAGTCCCTCGACGCGGTCAGGGCGATCGAGACGTCGCTCTTGGGGTCGGACGCGAGGGAGTCCTTGGGCGAGGTGCTCACCGTGTCGGGCGACGTCACCTTGACGGTGCGTCCGCGGGGGTCGGTGACGTAGTCGGCGAGGTCGACGGTGGCGGAGCCGTTGGTGTCCATCTGGACGACCTTGCCGGGCGTGACGTAGGGCGCGCCGTTGTCCGCCGTCGGCACGTAGACCAGGCCCATCGCCTTGGCGCCGTCGGCGTCGGCGATGACGTACGGGACGACGCGCGGGTGGTCGAGCAGGGTGATCTGCACCTGACGTCCCACGACCAGCACCCCTTCGCCGACGGCGCTCACGAGCGTCAGCGTGCTCGGGTCGCCGTCGATGTCGCGGTCGTTGGCGAGCACGTCGACGGTGGTGGCGGTCTCACCCGGCTTCGGGACGGCGGTGTCGTCGACCGCTGTCGGCGGGTTGTTGAAGCCCTTCTGGCCGCGCACCGATAAGGCCGCCCGGGAAGGGTCGAACAGGCCATCGGTGATGCCATAGGCCAGGACCTTGGCCGGTCCCTCCTCGGGCACCGTCACCCGGAACGTCTGGTCCTCGAGCGTGGTGAACTGCGCCAGGGCGTCGGGCTCGTTGATCTTCGTGAGGTCGACGTAGGTGACCTCGTCGTCGGGTGAGATGAGGTCGTTGGCCAGGACGTCCGCCGTGACGGTGCGCCCCGGCGCGGCCACGACATCGTCGAGGACGGCAACCGGTGGCTGCGGGTCGCCTGGCTGCACGACGCCGACCCGGATGAACGCCTCACTCGTCGCCCCGAACCGGTCGCGGACGACGTAGCGGATGACCTCGGTGCCGGCACTGCGCGGGTAGGCCTCGTACTTGACGGTGGTCGCCCCGAACGACGCCACCCGCCCGAGGGCGAGGTCGACCGGCCCGCCGTCGGACCCCACGATGCCGGCGACGTAGGTGAGGTCGCCGTCGGGGTCGATGCCGCTCGTGGGCACGGTGATGGTGAGGGTGTCGCCCGCGGTGACGCTCGCCGTGAAGCTCCTGGCGGTGGGGGGCTGGTTCGGGGTGGTCGGCGTCGGTAGCGGCTTGACGGTGACCGTCACCCGTCCGGTGACCGCCCGGTCGGGGCTCCCCTCGGGGTACGCGGCGTACTCGAGGGTGACGACGTCGTCGGCGGTGATCGGGGTGACGTCGGGGATGAACCGCACGACGCTGCCCGACGTGAAGACCTGGCCCTTGCCGGCGACGACCTTGACGCCCTGCGGGTCGAGCTTGAGCGGGACGCCACCGGACATCGTGTCGTTGTCCAGGACGGGGATGGTCACGACGTCGCCGAACCGGACCACCGCCTGGTCGTCCTCGACGCTCGGCATCGGCGAGACGTCGGGACGGGCCTTCTGGACCACGGAGACGTGCCCGACCGCAGTCTTGGTGCCGTCGCTGATCGTGTAGTCGATGCTGCCGCGCCGCTCGTCGCCGTTGGTCAGCGGGCTGCCCGCTTGCACCCGCAGGAACCGACCCTGAACGACGGACGGCTGGAGCCAGGTGACGTCGGACACCGCTCGCTGGACGACGAGAACGTCGCTGCGCGGGCTGTAGTCGTTGGACAGGACGTCGGCGATGACCGGCTCCTGGTCGCGGACCGTCGCCGAGTCGGGCGCCGCGACCGGCGGCTGGTCGTCGCTGGGGTTGGGCAGGATGTCGACGCGGATCCGGCCGGCGGCGACCGCGGAGCCGACCTGCGCCGCATACGTCACGAGGAAGGTGCCCTGGGCGCTGCCGGTGACGGTGAGGACGTTGGTGTCGAGGTTGCTGTCGATGACCAGCGCACCGGGGCCGCGGACGTCGGAGGCGAGGCGCATCCGAGCGCCGGGGTCGGTCGGGTCGGCGCCGGGAACGTCGTTCCCGAGCGGCTGGACCTGGACCGGCTTGCCGACGACGGCACGGACCACGTCGGGCTGGGTCTGCGGGGGTTCGGCGCGGGCGTCGTCGGTGAGGACGGTGACGTTGGCCGCGCCCTCGGCGGACGCGCCGTGGCCGTCGCCGACGGAGTACTTCACGGGGAAGGTCCCGGGGTTGTCCGGCGCGGTCACGCCGAGAGCCCCGGAGGGGTCGACGCCGACCGCCGGGTCCGGGGAGTCGACCGACAGCGGGTCGTTCTCGCCGTCGCGCCAGTCGGCGACCACGCCGACGGTGACGTGGCCGTTGCGGACCACCGGGTACTTGGCCTGCGCGAGCTTGGCCTGGCCGCCGCGGACGAACGGCGGTGAGTTGACCGAGTCGTCGACGACGTGCACGACGACACTGCCGGTGGCGCGCGAGTTCTGGCCGCTGGAGCCGTTGTTCACGGTGTAGCTGAACCGGAACGTCGTCGCCGACGGGTTCGTCGGGACGGTCACCTCCACGGTCTGGCCGTCGACGGACACGGCGGCGCTGACGTCGGCGGCGTCCGGCTTGCTGACATCGCCCGGGGAGATGCCGAGGATCGAGCCCTGGCTGTCGGAGTCGTTGTCGAGGACGTGCAGGCTGGAGGTGCGGCCCGGGCGGACGTTGAGCTCGTCCGGCTGCGCCTGCGGCGGCGTCGTGACGATCTGGTCGTCCTGCTGGTTCGGGTCCTTCTTCTGGTTCTCGTCCTCCTGCTGCGGCGGCGGGATGACCGAGTCCCAGTTGTCGACCTTGACCGGCTTGTCGCTGACGTCCCAGACGTTGCCGGAGTCGAGGTCGTTGAGAGCGATGAGCCCGCGGTTGACGCGCAGCTTGACGCCGTCGGTGCGGACGCCCTTGGTCAGCTTGCCCAGCTCGACGGCCGGCTGGCTCTGCTGACCGGTCTCGCCCTGGACCACCTGGCTGTCATCTCGCCGGTCCGTGGTGCAGGACCGGCCGTACCAGACCGAGTCGGGGCCGGCCCAAGCCGCGTGCAGGCACGCGCCGAGGACGACCGGCTGGCTCGCGACGAGGCCGGTGACGCCCGCCGTGGGGACGGCGACCGGCGTGGTCGGGGTGCCCCCCGCGAGGGGGATGGCGAGGAGCGCGGTACCGGTCTGGACCAGCACACTCGCGGCGTCGGGGCCGGCCTGCTGGAGAACCGGGGCGCCACTGATCGAGCCGAGGGCCACCGGCTGGGCGCCGACGTCGGACCAGACGTTGCCAGTGGCGCCGTCCAGGGCGACCCAGTGGCCACCCACGGCGGTGAGCTGGAGGGCGGCGGTCGTGAAGCCGAGCTTGGTCATCACCGGGTCGACGAAGTCGTCGCCGCCGGGACCGACCTTGAACGTCGCGAGGTCGCCCTTGGTGCCGGACGCCGCATACACCGTGCCGTCCGCGCCGACCGCGACGACGGTGTCGCCGCCGAGGACGGCGCGCGGCTTCTGCGAGGGCTGGAGCTGTTCGAGGGTGCCGACGCCGGCGCGGGTGTCGATCCGCTGCGCCCAGACGCTGCCCTTGGCCGGATCGGCGATCGCGACCGAGCCGCCGCGCAGGTCGACGACGGCCTGGGCCGCGGCGCCCTTCACTGCGGTCTGGGCCGCGGGCAGGGTGATCTGGCTGGAGTCGGAGAGGGTCGCCGTCTTGGGGTTGATCGGCAGCAGCTGGTTCGACGCCTTGCTCAACCCGAGGACCGCGGCGCCGTCCTGGACCACGTCGAGGCCGGAGCTCTGGGTACCCGGGGAGGCGATGCCGGCATCGAGCTGCCCGGCGGGCTTGTTGAGCCGGCCGAACCGGGCCTGCTCGGCGTTGGTCACCCAGACGCCACCGTCGAAGAGGTCCGTCTTGCGAACCACGTCGCCGTCGGCGCGGAGGGCGAACCAGACGAGAGCGGTGCCGAACAGCAGGACGAGGACCGTGGACACGGCCCCCAACCGGCGCGCTCGCGACACCCCGCTCACCATGCTGGACCTGCCCCCTGTGTCGACGAACGGCTCATCCCGCGCACCCCCGGCGGCGCTGAACCCGGACAAGGGTGACCGCCACGGACGGTTCGACGCAACTTTGTGTCCAGATCGTTCCGTGTATGCGACGGGTAAATGGGCCGGTCAGCGGGCGGTGCCGCACACGGCGGGCGAGGCCGGCGAGATCTGGCCGGCGCGGACCACGGTCGCGATGAGGCATACCGAGGAGCCGCTCGTGGCCTTCACCGAGTAGGTGGCCTTGGGCAGCGTGACCGGGTCGGCGACCTGCGCCTCGTCGGGCGTCGGGCCCACGTGGACGCGGTAGGTGTCGGTGGACTTCGGGGCGGAGTAGCTCCAGCTGAACTCGACGGCGCCGACCTTGGGGCTCGCCACCACCACCGGGGCGGCGAAGACACCGTCCCCGATCGCGGAGTCGGTGGTCTGGCTCTGGGTGGCGACCGCGGTCTTGGTCGGCGCGGGTGTGGGGGCCGGTTCGTCGCGGGAGCGGGTGAGCAGGATGGCGATGACGGCGAGGCACAGGCCGACCGCGACGAGAGCCATCACCAGGGGTCGGCGGTTGGTCGGCGTCGGTCGGCCCTGGCGGGCAACCGAGGTGCGCTCGTCGAGCTCGGAACCCGGCGCCGGGGCGAAGGCACCCGACGAGGCGAAGGCGCCGGCGACGGCCGGGGCGGTTGCCGCAGGGGCGGCGCCGCGCATACCCCGCTGCTGCTGGGCGTCGACCTGCTGGACGCTCTTCACCCGCGTCGCGTCGGCCCCGTCGGAGGTCGGCATCGCAGCCTGCGCCCCGCCGCGGTCGTCGAGGACGACGATCTGCGTACGCGCGAGGTGCAGCTCCTGCTCGACGCCCTGGAGCAGGCGGGCCAGCTCGAGAGCGCTGCCCGGGCGCAGCGCGGGGTCCTTGGCCATCGCCTGCGCGAGGATCCGCTCGAGGCTGGCCGGGACGTCGGCCCGGCCGGTCGACGGGACCGGCTGCGTGCGGATCCGGGGCATCAACGCGTACGCCGAGTTGTCGCCACCGGGCACCTCGAACGGCGAGCGCCCGACGAGGAGCTGCCAGAGGGTAGCCGCGAGCGAGTAGACGTCGCCGCGCTCGGCGAGGTGTTGAGGCGTGGCGGTGCCGCTCTGGACGTAGAGGACCTCGGGCGGCGCCCACGGGACCGAGACCCCGACGTCAGCGGCGTCGGTGCTCTCGCTGGTCGAGGTCCAGTCGAACGAGGTGGCCGTCTCGACGCCGCCGCGGCCGGCGATGCCGAAGTCGGTCAGCCCTGGAGCGCCGTAGCTGCTGACCAGGACGTTGGCCGGCTTGATGTCGCGGTGGACGATGCCGGCCTGGTGGGCGGTCTCGACGGCGCTGGCCAGCTGGATGCCGGTGCGCAGGACCTCGTCGACGGTGAGCGGCTTGAGCCGGGCGCGGCGCGCCAGGTTCGGCGGCGGGTAGTACTTCATGACGAGGTACGGGCGGCCATCGGCCGAGGTGCCCCCGCGGAAGATCTGGACGATGTAGGGGTGGTCGCCGAGCGCGGCCATGGTGTCCGCCTCCTCGGCGAACTGGCGGCGCAGCTGGTCGGTCAGGCCTTCCGACCTCAGGACCTTGACGGCGACCGGCATGCGGGGCGACTGCTGCTCGTAGAGGTAGACGTCCGCGTACCCGCCGGACCCGAGCGGCTGGACGTAGACCAGGCCGGGCAGCTGCGGGGCGCCGGTCGTCTGGAGTCGACTCACGGCTGGGCCTCAGTGGGGACCTCGTAGGTGAAGCTCACTTCGCCGGCCAGGGAAACGACGGTTCCCGGGTCGAGGACCATCGGGTCGCCACCGCGCAGCCGGGTGGTCGTCCCGCCCTGCGGGGTCACGGTCGTGCCGTTGGTGGTGTCGAGGTCGCGCAGGATCACCTGCCAGCCCTCGACGACGACCTGCACGTGGTTGCGGGAGAGGTCGCGCTGCGGGCTGGCGATCCGGACGACGTGCGGCTGCAGCTCCGGCGGGAGGCCGGGCGGGGCCTGCGGCGCGCGGCCCATGATGACGCCCCGGTCGAGGCTCACGACGTCGCCGGTCGAGAGGCGCAGCACGCCGAGCGGCGGACGGGGGGTCTCGTAGGCCTGTTGCTCCGGTACCTCGCGGCCGCAGATCCGGCAGAGCGCGCTGGTCGGCGGGTTCGGGTGGCCGCGCAGGCAGAGGACCGCCAGCACGGTCGGGCCGGTGGGGGCGCCGGGGCGTCCGGGGGTGGCGGGGTTGGCGGCGGCGAGGAGGGCGGCGCGGTCGACGGTCCGGTCCGGGTCGGACGGGTCGCGGTCGGGCTCGGCGCTCGGCTCAGCGGAGGGCTCCGGTTCGGGCTCCGGCTCGGGCTCCGGCTCCGGCTCCGGCTCCGGCTCGCCGAGAGGCCAACTTCTGTCGTCATTCGGCTCGGTTGAGGACAGAAGTTGGCCTCTCGGCGATGTGGTGGGGCGGCGCCACGGGACGGCCGCGATGAGGTCGGTGCCGCCCTCGGGCGGGGGTTCGACCACCGGTGCCCGGTTCGGCGGCCGCAGCAGCTCGGGTTGGGGTTCGGGTTCGGGTTCCGGTTCCGGTTCCGGTTCCGGTTCCGGTTCGGGTTCCGGTTGGGGCGCGGGCTCGGGTTCCGGTTGGGATTCGGGCTCGGGTTCCGGCTCGGGCTCGGGTTCCGGCTCGGGCTCGGGTTCCGGCTCGGGCTCGGGTTCCGGCTCGGGCTCGGGTTCCGGCTCGGGCGCGGGGAGTGGAATGGGTTCCGGGAGGGCGGCGGGCGGCGCAACCGGAAGATTGGTCCCGCTATCAGGGGTGGGATCTTCCGACGTGGCGGGCTCGGGGGCGACCGCCGGCTCGGTGGCGGAGAGCCAGGGGGCGACCCAGGTCGGGGACACCCGCAGGGCCACGGTGTCGACGTCCTCGTCGGCCACCAGGTCGGACCAGACCCGGGTGTGGTGCGCGCGGACCTCCAGCGTCCCCCGCGCCGAGGTCAGGACCGCGTACCCGTCCGCGTGGGTCACCACGCGCGGCCGGGACGCTCCGGCGACCGCCACGAACGCCGGCGTGCGACGCATACCCTCCGACGCGAGCGCGTCGAGGACGTCGTCGAGGTCACCACCAAGAGCAGCGGAAGAAGCCGCCGCATACCGCGGATCCTCCGGCGTCAGCGCCACGAGCACGTGCAGCAGGGGCCCGCTCAGGTGCGACCACCCCGTCGGCGGCCGCTGGACGTCGATCGTCGCCCCGGTCACGCCGAACCCTCCGACGAACCGTTCCGCGGCGCGGTCTCCTCGTCGGCCTCGTCGGCGTCGAGCTCCGACCCACCATCAGCCCCCACCGAACCCAGCACCACGACCACCGTCACGTTGTCGCGACCGCCGGCGTCGACCGCGGCGGCGACCAGCCGGTCGGCGATCGCCTGGGGGTCGTCGCCGTCGACGAGGATCCGGGCGATGGTCCCGTCGCGCAGCTCGTTGGTGAGCCCGTCCGTGCAGAGCAGGAACCGCTCCCCCGGGTGCGGCGGGAACACCCACGAGTCCACCGGCTCCAGCCGGTCGCGGCCCAGGCACCGCGTCACGATGTTGCGGGCCGGGTGGACCAGCGCCTCCTGCGGCGTGAGCAGCCCGAGGGACACCAGCTCGGCGACCTCGGAGTGGTCCTTGCTGACCTGGGTGAGCCGACCGTCGACGACCCGGTAGACCCGCGAGTCGCCGATGTTGAACACCGCCCAGTGTGGCGAACCGCCTACGGTCACCCGAGCCAGCCCGGCCAGCGTCGTGGCCATGCCGGTCTGCTCCGGGTTCCGCGCGACCGACTGCAGGATCGCGCGGTTGGCCGCCTGGACCGCGTCGAGCACGTCCTTGGGCCGCAGCTCGCCAGCCTCCGCGGACTCGCCGAGCTCCCGCAGCGCCTCCACGGCCAGGCCGCTCGCGACCTCACCGGCCGCGTGTCCGCCCATCCCGTCGGCGACGGCGACGAGGTCCGACGTGATCAGCCCCGCGTCCTCGTTGTGCGCCCGAACCCGGCCGACGTCCGTGGCCAGGGCAGCGATGACCCCGCCCATGGTTTCCATCGGTGCCCCTCCTCATCGGTCCCTGGCGTGCGGCCAGTATGCCGCGTGCCCCGCAGCCGGCGACCTCAGCCGTTGCGCTCGGACCACCAGGCGAGCAAGCGCTCCCGCGCCGCGTCCGGGCCGATGATCCCCTCGTCGAGTCGCACGCCCAGCAGGAACTTGTACGCGTCGCCGATCACCCGACCGGGCGGGACGCCGAGGATCTCGCCGATCTGGTTGCCGTCCAGCTCGGGCCGGACAGCGGCCAGCTGCTCGGCGGCCTTGAGCGTCTCGATCCGGGCCTCGAGGTCGTCGTACGTCCGTGCCAGCCGCTGGGCCTTGCGGGCGTTCCGCGTGGTCGAGTCGGACCGGGTCAGCAGGTGCAGCCTTGGCAGCAGCGGACCCGCGTCGGTGATGTAGCGGCGGACCGCCGAGTCGGTCCACTCCCCCGTCCCGTACCCGTGGAACCGCAGGTGCAGCTCGACCAGCTTCGCGACCGCGGCGATCGTCTCCTTGTCGTACCGCAGCGCCTTGAGCCGCTTGGCGACCAGCTTGGCCCCGACCACCTCGTGATGGTGGAACGAGACGCCGCCGGCCGGCTCGAACCGCCGCGTCGCCGGCTTGCCCACGTCGTGGAGCAGCGCGGCGAGCCGGAGCACGAGGTCGGGACCCTCGACCGTCTCCGCCGCCGAAACGCCCGGCACGGTGCGCGGCCCCTCGAGGCGGATCGCCTGCTCCAGCACGGTCAGCGAGTGCTGGTAGACGTCCTTGTGGTGGTGGTGCTCGTCCACCTCGAGCTGCAAGGCGGGCAGTTCCGGCAGGAACACCTCGGCCAGCCCGGTGTCCACGAGCAGGGTCAGCCCCGCGCGCGGCGAGTCCGACATCAGCAGCTTGGTCAGCTCCTCGCGGATCCGCTCCGCCGAGACCATCGACAGCGACTCCGCGGACGCCGTCATCGCGGCCTGGACCTCCGGGGCCACCGTGAAGCCGAGCTGCGAGGCGAACCGGGCGGCGCGGAGCATACGGAGCGGGTCGTCCGCGAACGACTCCTCGGGCGTGGACGGGGTCCGCAGCACGCGGGCCGCGAGGTCGGCCAGTCCGCCGTGCTCGTCGACGAACTCCAACGACGGGAACCGGACCGCCATGGCGTTGACCGTGAAGTCGCGCCGGACCAGGTCGTCGCTCAGCGTGGTCCCGAACGTCACCGACGGCTTGCGCGACGTGCGGTCGTAGACGTCGGAGCGGTAGGTGGTCACCTCGATGACGTTCTTGCCCTTGCGCAGCCCGATCGTCCCGAACGCCCTGCCGATCTCCCAGTGCGCGTCGGCCCAGCCGAGGATCACCTCGAGCGTCTCGTCCGGGGTCGCGTCGGTGGTGAAGTCGAGGTCCGGCGAGGTCCGGCCGATGAACGCGTCGCGCACGGGGCCACCGACCAGCGCCAGCTCGTGACCCGCCTCGGCGAACCGCGCCCCGAGCTCCTGGCCGACCGGGATCACCGGGGCCAGCCGGGCCACTGCGGCACGCAGGAGGTCGGGCAGCTCGCTCGGTGACACGGTGCGTCAGCGTAGACGTAACCGTGACGACAGAGGCCTGGGCACCCCGCTGGTTAGAGTGGACAGATGAGCGCCACGACCTCGAGCACCCCGGGGAGGTACGGCGGCGCGCTGCGCGGACGCCGGCTTCCCGCGGTCGAGGAGCGCTCGGCGGGCGGGGTCGTCATCGACGTCCACGAGGGGGCCGCCCGCACGGCGGTCATCGCTCGCCGCAACCGCGCCGGCCGGGTCGAATGGTGCCTGCCGAAGGGCCACATCGAGCCCGGGGAGACGCTTCCCCAGACCGCGGAGCGTGAGGTCGCCGAGGAGACCGGGATCACCGGCCGGGTCCTCGCCGAGCTCGGGACCATCGACTACTGGTTCGCCACCTCCGACCGGCGGGTGCACAAGTTCGTGCACCACTACCTCCTCGAGGCCCTCGGCGGCGAGCTGACGATCGACAACGACCCGGACCACGAAGCGATCGAGGTCGCGTGGTTCCCGCTGCAGGAGGTGCACCACCACCTCACCTTCCCCAACGAACGGCGCATCGCACAGGTCGCCTGGGAGCGGCTGGCAGGCACCGCGTGACCCCACGGCGGGGCCGCGTCCTCGCACTGCTCCTCCTCGCCGCAGTGCTGGGAACGCTGGCCCCGGGGGCGTATGCGTCGAGTCCGGTATCGGCTTCGACCGGCGAACCGGCCGCGACCGCTCTGCCCGCCGCGGCCACCGACACGTCCGTCCTCGCCCTCGGTGCGATCACGCCCCCCGTCGCCGGTCCCGGCGTGACGGTGACCGTGACCGGCTCCGTCATCGCGCGGACCGCGCGCCTCGACGACCCGACCGTGCGGGTGGTTCTCGGCGCGACCACGGTGGTCTCCCGGGCGTCGGTCGAGGCCTGGGCGGCGAGCAGCACCGCCCCGGGCGGCATCGAGGTCGGCACCGTGAGGATCGGCCGGGCCGTCGACGTCGGCACGTCGGCCCCGTTCAGCATCACCATCGCGCCCGGGCGGCTCCAGCTGAACAGGACGTTCGGGATCATCCCCGTCGCCATCCAGGTGCGGGACGCCGCGTCGTCGACCAGCGAGTACACGCATACGTTCGTCGGCTGGCAGCGGAGCAAGCAGTACGAGCCGGTACGGCTGGCGCTCGTCGCCCCGGTCACCCTGTCGCCGTCCGCGGCCCTGTTCGACACCGACGCCGCCACCCGGCTGGCGGCCTGGAAGGCTGAGCTCGATGCCGGTTCCCGGATCAACCGGATCCTCGACGGGACCGACGTCGACGGGCCCGCCGGGCCGGTACCGGTCACCTGGGCGGTCGACCCCGGCGTGCTGGGTACCGACTCGGCCGCGAGCGCCGGCGGTTCGGCCGGTCCGGACCCGCTCGTTCCCGTTGTCGCCCCGCTCGTGACGCGGCTCGCGACCGCCGCGGGGCGGCATACCCTCTGGGCCCTTCCCCAGGCCGACCCCGACCTCGCGGCGACCGTGGTCAGCAGTCCGGGCGACCCGACCGTCACCGCCGAGGTCAAGGCCAGCGCCGCCCTCGGCCAGGAGCTCGGGGTCGCCACGACCATGGGCATCGCCTGGCCGGTGGACGGCAGCTTCGAGGCCAACCGGGAGGCCGGGCTGCGACAGGCCTACGAGAGCGTCGGGCTGCAGGCCGTCGTCGGGTCGTCCTCCGCCCTGCCGGTGACCAGCGGGTTCACCGGTCAGGCGCCGCGACGGACCGGTTCGGGCGTGACCCTGCTGGCCTGGGACGACGTCCTCAGCCGGCTGTCGACCCAGACGACCACGCCGGCCGAGGGCGCACTGACGACGCAGCGGTTCGTGGCGGAGACGGGCGCGCTCCTCGCTGAGAGCCCCGGCGCGGCTCGCAGCTTCCTCGTCGCCATGCCGCGCACCCTGAACCCGGACGTCGGAGCCCTGCGCCAGCTCCTCGGAACCCTCGCGCAGACGCCGTGGGTCCAGCTGGTCACCACCGCCGAGCTCCAGCAACAGGCGGCGACCCAGGATCCCGTCGCGAGCACGTCGAAGGGCTCCTGGACCGGGTACGGCGACCCGCAGGTCGACCCCGCGCGGCTGAGCCGGATCACCGAGGAGCGGCGGACCACCGGCGAGATCGCCAGCGTCCTCGGCGGCAACGGGGCCGCCTACAAGAACCAGCTGTGGACGATGCTCGACCAGCTGCCGTCGGTGCGGTGGCGCACGAACCCCGCCGAGCAGGACCGGCTCGACGCTCTGGTCAACGAGGCGGCCACCTCGGCGACGAGCGGCATCAGCGTCGCCGAACAGACGACGAACTTCCTCGCCGACGAGGGCACCCTCCAGGTCACCGTCGTCAACGACCTCGGCATCGAGGTCGACGGCGTCCGGCTGCTGCTCAACCCGACCAACCCGCGACTGCGGATCGTCAGCCAGCCCGAACCGATCCAGATCGCGGCGAACAGCAAGGCGGTCGTCCCCGTCCGGGCGGAGGCCCTTGCGGCCGGGCTGGTCCCGATCAACGCGACGCTGACGACGAGCGACGGCACGCCGATCGGAGTTCCGGGCACCATCACTGTGCGGGCCAACCCGCCGGGCTACCTCTTCTACATCGTCGGCGGGGCGATCCTCGCGCTGATCCTCGTCTTCGGCATCGTCCGCTCCCTACGACGATCCCGGAGGTCAGCCGCTCGCGCGGCCGCCCCGGTGGTCGTCGCCCCTTCGGGCCGGGTCGAGGGCGCGGAGCTCGCGCCGGAGGGCGGCGGCGACTCGGCCGCGGCGGCACCGGCCTCGCCCGCACCGGCCTCGCCTGCACCGGGGGCGGACTCCGGGCCCCGTAGGATGACGGACGACCGGACCTGACCCCGACGGGCCGCCACGCGGGTCGGTGCGGTATGCGGGTTGTCGATCGGCGGCGGGAGAGGTATGCAGGGCGTCGGACCAGGCTCGCTGCTCGGCGGGCGGTACCTCGTCCAGCGACGGGTCTCGCAGCACTCCCGCTACGAACGGTGGGTCGCCGCGGACCAGACGCTGGACCGCGAGGTCGTCCTCCTGTGCTTCGACGCCGACGGCCCCGTCGCGTCACCGGCCCTCGACGCCGCCCGTCGTGCCGCAGGTGTGGACGAGCCACGGCTGGTCCGGGTCCTCGATGTCGGCCGGGACGACGCCACGGCGTTCGTCGTCGAGGAGTCGCTGAACGGCGCCCGGTCGGTCACCTCGGTTCTCACCGACGGCGGACTACCGGCCGAGGAGGCCCGCCGCATCGTCGGCGAAGCGGCCTCCGCGCTGGAGCGCGCCCGTGCTCGTGGCCTCCACCACGGCGTCCTCACCCCGCGGTCGGTGTTCCGGCTGGCCGACGGGTCGGTCAAGGTCCGCGGGCTCGCGACCGAGGCCGCGCTGGTCGAGGCCGACGACATCCCGCCGGACCAGGCCACCCGCGGCGACACCATCTCGCTCGTGGCGCTCACGTATGCGTTGCTGACCAGCCGCTGGCCGCTGCCCGGCCCGGACTCGGGCCTCGAAGCCGCCCCACGCGTGATCGGTGGGGTCGCCGCCCCCTCGGAGATCGCCGCCGGCGTGCCGCCGGACCTCGACTTCGTCGCGCGGCACACGCTGTCCGAGAACGGCGGCCCGCAGACCCCTGGCGAGCTGGTCGAGCAGATCGGCCCCTGGTCGCCGACACCGGTCGGTGCCGGTCTCGAGGTCCGTGAGGTCCGCCGGCTCTCGGGGGGTCGCACCGAGCCCCTCGAGCGTGACCGGGTGACCGGCGGGGTGGCCAAGCCCGCGTCGGCGCGCGGCGGCCGCGGCGGCTCGGCCGGCACGAAGACGTCCCGGGGCGGCACTGCGGCACGGGCCGCCGGTGCGGGCTTGGGCGCGGTCGCTGGAACCGGTGCTGCCAGTGCGGCGCTGGGCGCCGCCGCCGGATCGGGTGGCGCAGGCGGAGCGCGCAGTGTCCTCGGCATGAACCTCGACACGCGAGGCAGCGACGTCCCTCCCGCCCTCGGGGAGAGCGGGGACGACACCGGCGCGCTCGACGCCTACGCCGACGGTCTGCCCGACGACCCGGCGAGCTACGGGCCGTACGAGGAGGGTGACGAGGGGTACGACGACGGCACGGCGCGACCCACGGCCGGTGGTGCAGCGGCTGTCGCGGGGGCGGTCGCCGCGAGCGCAGCGGCGGGTGCCGCCGTCGCCAAGGGCTTCGGGACCGCGTTCGGAGCGGCGGGTTCGCTCGCCTCCAAGGCCACCGGGCGCATGGGCGGTCTGGCCCGCAGCGCCGCCGACCGGGCCGCCGAGCGCTCCGCCACCCGCGCCGAACGGCGGCAGACCGAGCAGTGGGAGGACCCGCTGTTCAGCGAGCAGGTCCGCCTCTCCGACACCCTCGAACCCACCGACGAGCAGCTCGAGCCGGCCCTGCCCCTGCTCCCCGGCGCCGCCCAGGAGCCGCTCGACAAGGACCAGTCCCGCCTCGCGCTGGTCGTCATCGCCGCGTTCGTCCTGATCGCCGCGATCATCGGCGTCTGGGGCCTGCCCAAGCTCTGGCTGGGCAGCGGCACCACCGCCGCTCCGCCCGTCGTCACGGCGACCGTGACCGCCACGCCCAGCGAGTCGGGGGCCGCCCCGAGCCCCAGCGCCAGCGCTGCTCCCACGACCGCGCCCGAGGCCCGGCCGATCCCCATCGTCGCGGCCAGCCAGGTCTCCGAGGACGGGGGCGTCCAGGCGGTCAAGACCGGCGCGGCCGCCTTCGACGGCAGCGGCGACACCCTGTGGCGCTCGACCAAGTGGTACGCGACGGCCCAGTACGGCGGCTACAAGGGCCGGGTCACCGGCCTGCTGCTCGACCTCGGCCAGCCGACTGACGTCCACCAGGTCGGGTTCACGACGAGGGGGGCCGCCGACGTCACCGTGTACGTCGGCGACCAGACCACGGTCGACGGGGCCACCCCGATCGGCTCGGTCTCGCAGCAGGACGGTGATGCCACCGTGGCCGTACCGAACAACGGGGCGGTCAAGGGCCGCTACGTCATCCTCTGGTTCACCACGCTCGGGCCTGACGGCGAGGGGCACTTCCGCGCCCAGGTCGCCGAGGCGAGCGTCCGGTGAGCGAACCCAGCACGGGCACCGCGGGTATGCCTCCCGCCACCGGTATGCCTCCGGCCGGCCTGCGTCCGGCCGCCGGGTCCCGCACCCTCGACCCCGGTGAGCGCACCGATGCCGAGCTCCTCGCGGCCCACTGCGCCGGCGACCCGGACGCCTTCGGCGAGCTGTTCCGGCGCCACCGCGACCGGATGTGGGCCGTCGCGCTCCGCACCTGCGGCGACCAGGAGACCGCGGCCGACGCGGTCCAGGACGGGTTCCTCGCGGCGTTCCGACGGGCCGACTCGTTCCGGGGCGACGCCGCCGTGACGACGTGGCTGCACCGGATCGTCGTCAACGCGTGCCTCGACCGGCTTCGGAGGCGGCGCCCGACCAGCCCACTGCCGGAGTACGAGTCGCTCGAGTTCGCCGACGGCCGAGACGACCACTCCAGCACCGAGTCGGCCCTCGACGTCCGGGCCGCGCTCGCCCGACTTCCCGAGGGTCAGCGCCTCGCCCTGGTCCTCGTGGACATGCACGGCCTCGGCGTCGCGGAGGCGGCCCAGGTGCTCGGTGTCGCAGAGGGGACGGTCAAGTCCCGGTGCGCCCGTGGCCGAGCCGCGCTCGCCGAGCTGCTGGGCATCGCCGGCGAGCGGCGCAGCGGCACCGAGCGCCATCCGGCCGACCCCGGCGGGAACCGTCCGCCGCCCTCCGACGTCTGACCTCCGGCGAAACCCTGCCCGCACCACCCTGACCCCGCTCAGGCAGCGAACCACCTGTAGCACTCGGCCCGGAACCCAGACCCGGACCACCCGACCCGGAGACCGCATGGATCCCCAGCACCCGACCGACCCCCGCCCCGAGACCGGCCCGGACACCAGCGACCCCGCATACCCGCGCGCCGTCCCGTCCGAGACCGGCGCCAACCTCGACACCAACCCCGACGCCGAGCTCGACGCGGCCGGCGACGCCGTCCAGTCGGCGGTACGCACCCTGCTGCGGAGCGCCCCCGACCCCGGACCGATGCCCGCGGACCTGGCCCGGCGGATCGAGGAGTCCCTCGCGCAGGCCGCGGTCGTGCGGGCCGGCGACGACCAGCTGTTCGACGAGCTCGGCTTCAGCGACCCGGACGCCGTCCACTCCGTCGAGGAGGCGGACGACGTCATCGTCTTCTCCGGCGAGCCCGACGCCGCTGACCCCGACGACAACGTCGTACCCCTGCTCCGGCGTCGCTGGCCGCTGATCGGCGTCGCGGCCGCGATCGTGGCCCTCCTGGCCATCGCCGGCGCGTTCGTGGTCCAGCAGCGCAGCAGCAACAACGGGCTCGCGGCGATCCCGCCGGCCGGGAGCACCGCCGGGTCGGCCGGGTCGGTCCACGTCCAGATCAGCAACACCGCCTACACCAAGGACGGGCTCGTCGCCGGCGCCCAGGCCCTCATCGCCTCCCCCGGTCCGGACGCCAGCGTCGGCGACGCTCCGTCCGCCGGCCCGCTGGTCACCCAGTCCGGCGCGGCTGCGTGCGTGAGCGCGCTGGGGGCCTCGGACGCAGGTGCCGTGAGTATCGACCTGGCGACCTACGACGGGCAGCCGGCGGCCATCGTCGTCGTCCGGCGGTCCGACTCCACCTCCGTGTACGCGGTCCAGCGCGACTGCGGCGACGGCGACGCGGGGGTCATCCAGGACGCCGTCCCGGTCCCTTGACGGTCCTCTGTCGGCCCTGGGGAACAACACGGCCGACGCGACGGTTACCGCCCATGAATGTTCGGCGACGGCCGGTATGTTGGGGCCCTCGGGCCTCCCGGCCACAGCATCTAGCGGTTCGCCACCCAGCGGACCACAAGGGGTTGACTTCGTGACCGACGTGCGCAACGTCATCATCATCGGCTCGGGACCGGCCGGCTACACCGCCGCCGTCTACGCGTCGCGCGCCAACCTGCGTCCGCTGCTCATCGAGGGCAGCGTTACCGCCGGCGGCGCCCTGATGAACACCACCGAGGTCGAGAACTTCCCGGGCTTCCGCGACGGGATCATGGGCCCGGCCCTCATGGAGGACATGCGCGCCCAGGCGGAGCGGTTCGGCACCGAGATCATCACCGACGACGTCACCGCCGTCGAGCTGCACGGCGAGGTCAAGTCGGTCACCACCGGTGAGGGCCACACCTACCAGGCCCACGCGGTCATCCTCGCGATGGGCTCGGCCTACCGCGAGCTCGGCCTGCCCGACGAGAAGCGGCTCTCCGGCCGCGGCGTCTCGTGGTGTGCCACCTGTGACGGCTTCTTCTTCCGCGACCAGGACATCGCCGTCGTCGGCGGCGGCGACTCGGCGATCGAGGAGGCCACCTTCCTCACCAAGTTCGCCCGCTCGGTGACGATCGTCCACCGCCGCGAGGCCCTGCGGGCCAGCAAGATCATGGCCGAGCGCGCCTTCTCGAACCCGAAGATCTCGTTCGCCTGGAACTCCAAGGTCACCGCGATCCACGGTGACGAGCGGGTCAGCGGGATCACCCTCGGTCACACGCGTACCGGTGAGGAGCGCGAGCTCCCCGTGACCGGCCTATTCGTCGCGATCGGGCACGACCCGCGCAACGAGCTGGTCCGCGACCTCGTCGACCTCGACCCGGCCGGCTACGTCGTCACGGGCGTCGACGGCACCCACCGCTCCACCGCCACCCGCATACCCGGCGTGTTCGCCTGTGGCGACCTCGTCGACCACACCTACCGGCAGGCCGTCACCGCTGCCGGATCGGGGTGTGCCGCGGCCCTCGACGCCGAGCACTACCTCGCGTCGCTCGAGGACCTCGAGCACGCCGTCGCGGCGGCGGCCCAGGACGAGGCGATGGACGAGCCCTCGTCCGATCTCGAGCCGAGCCTGTCGCCTGCCACCGCTAGCCTCTGAACCAGACAACCCGTACCCAGAAGGGACCCCCATGGGAGCCACCAAGGTCACCACTGACGCGACGTTCGAGCAGGACGTCCTCAAGAGCACGAAGCCGGTGATCGTCGACTTCTGGGCCACGTGGTGCGGTCCGTGCCGCGCGGTCGCCCCCATCCTCGAGGAGATCGCCGCCACCTACGGCGACCAGGTCGACGTGGTCAAGCTCGACACCGACGCCAACCCCGCGGTGACCAGCCGTTACGGCGTCGTCAGCATCCCCACGATGAACGTCTTTGTGAACGGCGAGGTCGTCAAGACCCTCGTCGGCGCGATGCCGAAGCCGCGCCTGCTGCGCGAGCTCGAGGACTACATCGCCAGCTGACGGTCCGCCGTCAGATCCGGTGGCGGCTCGCCGACGCATACTGCGGGTTCTCTGAATCCCGTATGCGTCGGCGCGCTCTTCGCCCCTGCGTCGGCTATCGTTCGCACAGTTTCACTCCGCCCGCAGCCTGCATCGAGCAGCCCGCCCGTCTCCCGAGAGCTCCGTGAGGGGAGGGACGTGACCGAACCGCGTACCGGCCTTCAGGCCCGTCTCGGCTACCGCGGACCCGTCGTCCGTGACCTCCGGGACAGCCTCACGGCCGCGGGGGCACTGCGGCCTGCGGTCACCGACCGGGCGACCAACGGCAGCGTCGAGATCTTCGACGAGGAGCTCGACGCCGCGGTCCGCTCGTTCCAGCAGGAACGCGGGCTGCTCGTCGACGGCATCGTCGGGCCCTGGACCTACGCCGCGCTCGACGCGGCCAAGTGGCAGCTCGGAGACCGGCTGCTACGGCACTCCCCCGGGCACCTGGCCCGCGGCGACGACGTCACCGAGCTGCAGGAGCGGCTCCTGGGCCTGGGGTTCCACCCCGGCCGCATCGACGGGCTCTTCGGTCCCGACACCGAGGCGGCTGTCCGCGGGTTCCAGCGTGGCGTCGGCCTCGACGCCGACGGTGAGGTCGGGCCCGCGACGCTCCGGGCGTTCACCGACCTGCGCCGTAGCGTCGCCGGCGGGTCCTCGTTGTCACTGCGCGAGCGTGAGCACGTCCGCCGGTCCGGGCACAGCCTCGGCGGGCGGACCATCGTGCTCGACCCGGGCCACGGCGGCGACGACCCCGGCGCCGTCGCCCACGGAATCGTCGAGGCGGAGATCGTCCACGACCTCGCCCGCCGCATCGAAGGACGCCTCAGCGCGCACGGGGCCAACGTCGTCTACACACGGACCCGGTTCACCAGCGCGGGCGACGACGAGGCGCGCGCCAACTTCGCCAACGACTGCGGCGCTGACATCGTCCTGTCCCTGCACTGCGACACCGCCGACCAGCAGGACGCCAGCGGCGTCGCCACGTTCTTCTTCGGACAGAAGCGGTTCGGAGCCTGGAGCGCCGTCGGTGAGCAGCTCGCCGACCTCATCCAGCGCGAGACCGTCGCCCGCACCGGGCTGACCGACTGCCGGAGCCACGCCCGCTCCTGGAAGCTGCTCCAGGCCACCCGGATGCCGGCCGTGCGCATCGAGGCCGGCTACGTGAGCAACCCCGACGACGCCGAGCGACTGCGGGCGGCCTCGTTCCGCGACGACATCGCCGAGGGCATCGTCGTCGCACTCCAGCGGCTCTACCTCGGCGAGCAGGACAACAGCGCCACCGGTGTGCTCCAGCTCGGCGACCTCCGCAAGGTGCTGGAGGAGCTCGCGGGCTAAGCCGGTCTTCGCTCAGTTGGGGTTCGGGTTCTCCAGGTGGGCCGTGCCGACCGGCTGGGGTGGGCCGAGCCCGCGTACCGGCGCGAGCAGCCGTTCGACCGCCTGCTCGACCTCGCCGCGCCAGCGCAGCGCGGTCCGCAGGTCCAGCCGGAGGCGCGGGTAGGTGACGTGCTCGCGGGCGGTCCGGAAGCCCACGGCAGTGAGGAACTCTGCGGGCAGCAGGCAGTCGGTGCGCCCGTTCCCCGACCCGTACGCCTCGAGCGCCTTGTGGCCGCGGCGCAGAACGTCCTTGGCCGCCGACTGGACCAGCACCCGGCCCAGTCCCTGACCCGCATACTCGGGGTCGATCCGGGCCGTCACGAGGACGATGGCGTCGCGGCTGACCGGGGCCGTCGGGAAGGCCAGCGCGCGTGGCACGAGGTGCGCGGGCGCATACGTGATGTAGCCGGCGAACGTGCCGTCGACGTAGACCACCCGGCCGGGTGAACCCCACTCGAGGAGGGTGGCGGTGAGCCAGCCCTCCTTGTCCTCGCGCGGGTGTCGGCGGCGACGGGCGGCGAGCGCGGGGCCCAGCTCCCAGAAGACGCAGTCGGCGCAGGTACCGGTGAGGTCGCCGAGTCGGTCCACGGTGAGGGGCAGCACCTCGCGTCCCATGCGGCGGCCTCCTCGTCCGAGACCTAGAGCGTACCGGCGTACTGACGCAGTGCCGCCGACGCGTCGGCGGTCAGCGGCTCGCCGTGACCGAAGAGGATGCTGGCGATGTCGAGGGTGGCCAGCTTCTTCACCGAGGCCTTCGCCTGGTCGGCGTCGGCGGTGTTCTGGGGGCTGGAGCCGGTCAGGCCGGTGCTGTTGTTGAGGGCGTCTCCGGCGACGAGCACCTTGGTGGCCCGGTCGATCACGCTGATGTGGCCCAGGGTGTGACCGGGAGTGGCCACGACCTGCAGACCGAAGATCTCGGAGCCGTCGGCCGCGGCGACGATCGCGCGGGGGCTGGTGATCCGGCCGATGTCGGCCTCGCCGGCGTGCACGGTGGCCTTGGTGGCCCGCGCAGCCACGTCCGCGAGGCTGCCCGCGTGGTCGCCGTGGTGGTGCGTGAGGACGAGGTCGGTCACGGCGTCCCAGCTCGACCCGGCGCTCTGCAGGGCGGTCCCGATGGCGTCGGCGCTGCCGGCCACGCCGGTGTCGACGACGGCGGCCTGGCTGCCTCTGACCAGGACGTACGCGGACACGAAGCCGAGGTTGGCCCGGGACCAGGTCAAGGTTCCGGCGGCGGCGGCAGTGGTGGCGGTGGTCCCGGCAGTGGCCGAGCCGCCGCTGGTGGCGGCCGACGAAGTAGTGGTCGGCGGGGGTGTCGAGGGGTTCGGGGTCGAGCAACCGGCGAGGACCGCGACCGCGACGCCGCCCCAGCCGAGGTCGACCAGCAGCTCACGCCGGCTCAGCCGATGCAGGCGGGGTGGACGGGTCGAGCCGAAGACGGCCTCCATCCCGACATGCTAAGCACGCGGGACGTGATGAGGGTGGAGCGAATGGGCACCTACGTCGAGGAGAGCTTCACTCGGGACACCGACTACATCGACGACCGGATCACCGCCGACGGCGGGGGTGACTGGCCGGTCGAGCCGGGCCGGTATCGGCTGGTCGTCGCTCGGGCCTGCCCGTGGGCGCACCGGTCGATCATCGTCCGGCGGCTGCTCGGCCTCGAGGACGCCATCTCGATGGGGATCTGCGGGCCGACCCACGACGAGCGCTCGTGGACCTTCGACCTCGACCCTGACGGCCTTGACCCGGTGTTGCGAATCCCTCGGATCCAGGACGCCTACCTGGCGCGGTTCCCGGACTACCCCAAGGGCATCACCGTCCCGTGCCTGGTCGACGTGCCGTCGGGCCGGGTGGTCACCAACGACGTCCCGTCGATCACCCTGGACCTGTCCACGCAGTGGCGCGCCTACCAGCGGCCCGGGGCGCCGGACCTCTACCCCGCGGCGATGCGGCCCGAGATGGACGACGTCATGGAGCGTGTCTACCGTTCCGTCAATAACGGCGTATACCGCTGTGGCTTCGCCGGCCACCAGGACGCCTACGGGGCCGCATACGACCAGCTGTGCGCCGGCCTGGACTGGCTGTCACACCGGCTGGCGGACCGTCGGTACCTCATGGGCGACACCATCACCGAGGCCGACGTGCGGCTGTTCACCACGCTGGTGCGGTTCGACGCGGTCTACCACGGGCACTTCACGTGCAACCGGCAGAAGCTCACCGAGATGCCGGTGCTGTGGGCGTATGCGCGGGACCTGTTCCAGACCCCGGGGTTCGGCGACACGGTTGACTTCGTCCACATCAAACGCCACTACTACGTCGTCCAGCACGATGTGAACCCCACCGGCATCGTGCCGAACGGCCCCTTGCTGGAGGAGTGGGCGATGCCGCAGGACCGGGAACGCCTCGGCGGTCGCCCGTTCGGGACCGGTACGGCGCCCGGGCCGGTGCCGGACGGCGAGGTCGTACCGCCGGAGCACAACCCGGCGCTGGCCCTTCTCTAGCGTTTCGGCTAGTCGGGGTCCCCGCGAAGTATCGGAGCGAAGCGTGGGGCCCCTGCGACGGATCGACGCGAAGCGGCGACCGGCGTGGGGAGAACTTCGCGGGGTGACTAGATCCGGTCCATGAGGGCGACGATCCGGTTGAGGTCCTCGACCGAGGCGAACTCGACGGTGAGCTTGCCCTTGCGCTGGCCGAGGGCGATCGTGACGCGGGTGTCGTAGCGGTCGGACAGCCGCGAGGCCAGGTCGTCCAGCTGCGGGTGCCGGTTCCCTGCGCGGGGGCGGCGGGGCTTCGGGACGGCGGCGGGGTCGTCGCCACCCATGGCGACGATCTCCTCGACGCTGCGGACCGACAGCCCTTCGGCGACGATCCGCTGAGCGAGCCGTTCCATGGCCGCGCCGTCCTCGAGCCCGAGCAGCGCCCGGGCGTGCCCGGCAGACAGGACGCCGGCGGCGAGCCGCCGGGCGACCAGGGGCGGGAGGCGCAGCAACCGGAGGGTGTTGGAGATCTGGGGCCGCGACCGACCGATGCGGGCGGCCAGCTCCTCGTGCGAGCAGCCGAAGTCGTCGAGGAGCTGCTGGTATGCGGCGGCCTCCTCGAGCGGGTTCAGCTGGCTGCGGTGCAGGTTCTCCAGGAGCGCGTCCCGGAGCAGGTCGTCGTCGGCGGTCTCCTTGACGATGGCCGGGATCGAGTCCTGGCCGGCGAGCTGGCTGGCCCGGAGCCGGCGCTCGCCCATGATGAGCTCGAAGCGCGGGCCGGACGGCTCGTGGTGCTCGCCGTGTGCGGCGGCCCCGCGTTGCCCGTCCGCGTCGGACGCGGGGATCGGGCGAACCACGACCGGCTGCAGGACACCGATCTCCCGGATGGATGCGGCCAGCTCGTCCAGCTCGTCCTCGTCGAAGACAGTGCGCGGCTGACGCGGGTTCGGGCGGATCGACGCGATGGGGATGATCGCGAAGGTCGCGCCAGGGACCGGGGCCAAGTCGCTGTGTGAGGTGCTCGCTTGGGGAGTCTCAGCGTCTCTAGCGGAATCGCTATCGTCCGCGCGTCCCGTCTCGTGGGGCTGCTGGTGGTCGGCGTCCGCGCCGTTGTGGGAGTTGCCGTCGCGCGCTTCCGGGTGGTCGTGGTGCTGGCCGTCCTCGTGGTGCTCGTCGTGGTCACGTTCGTGCCCGTTGCTGCCGCGGTCCGGCTCGAGCGTGATCGTCGGCGTGCTCTCGCGGAAGAAGACGTCGACCGGTCGCGCCGTGCCTGGAGAGGTGGGGATGAGCGCCCCGAGACCGCGCCCCAGTGCTCGCCGCTTCTCGCTCATCGCGCTCCCTCTTTCTCCGCTGCTGTCGTCGCGGCGCCCCGGAAGGCGAGCTCGCCGGCCGCTTCGAGGTACGAAAGAGCGCCGCTGCTCGTGGGGTCGTACGTCATCACGGTCTCGCCGAAGCTGGGCGCCTCGGAGACACGCACCGAGCGCGGGACGCTCGTGCGCAGGACCTGGTCAGGGAAGTGGGAGCGAACCTCGTCGGCGACCTGGGACGACAGCCGGGTACGGCCGTCATACATGGTCAGGAGGATGGTCGACACGTGCAGGCCGGGGTTGAGGTGGCCGCGGATCAGCTCGATGTTCTTGAGCAGCTGCGACAGGCCCTCGAGGGCGTAGTACTCGCACTGGATCGGGATGAACACCTCGGACGCGGCCACGAAGGCGTTGATGGTGAGCAGCCCCAGGCTCGGCGGGCAGTCGATGAGCACGTAGTCGAGGTCGCTGGTGGCGAGGTGGTCGTTGAGCGCGCGCATGAGGCGCATCTCGCGGGCCACCATCGAGACCAGCTCGATCTCGGCGCCGGCCAGGTCGATCGTCGCCGGTGCGCAGAACAGTCCCTCCACCGTCGGGCACGGCACGATGACCTCGGCGAAGGCCTTGCCGTCGACGAGCACGTCGTAGACGCTGGGGACCTCGGCGTGGTGGTCGACACCCAGCGCGGTACTGGCGTTGCCCTGCGGGTCGAGGTCGATGACGAGCACCTTGAGCCCGGACTGGGCCAGCGCGGCCGCGACGTTCACGGTCGTGGTGGTCTTGCCGACCCCGCCCTTCTGGTTCGCCACGGTCAGCACGCGGGTCGATGGCGGCGACGGCAGGCGCCGGCCGGTCAGCGCGATCCGGCGACGCGCGTCGTGAGCCAGCGTCTGCGCGAGCGGTGTGTCGGCGCCCGCTTCCGGGATGGCGGCGACCAGCTCGTCGCGGAGTTCGGCCGATGTTTCACGTGAAACGTGGACCGCCTCCACCGACTCGTCGTGTCCGTCGATGTCCCCCTCCACCGGACCGGCGTCGAGGTCCGGCTCTACCGGGCCGGCGTCGGCGTCGGCGTCAGGGACCGATGTTTCACGTGAAACGCCGTCCACACCACCCACCGGAGACGCTGTTTCACGTGAAACGGGCCAGCCAAGTCCACGCGCGGAAGCGGCAGTGGGGACGTCGGTGGGCCAGCCCAACGAGGAGGAGCGCTCGATCAGGGGGTTCAGGGACCGAGTCCGCACCCTGCCGTCCTCGATCACCCTGCTCAACCCTTCGTCCACCGCCCGACGAACCGGTCCGGCTCGTGATGACGCCCTATCCAACCACCTGGACCGGGCCTACCTCACGTCGCAACACCGCGTTGTGGACGACGGATCAGCGATCGTCCCGTGATCGTCGACCGCGCGCGCCGGGACCCTTCCCGACGCGACGTGACGACGTGCGTGAGGCCCTTGTCGCAGCCGGTTGCGAGCCGCCCCGGTCTGCCCCCGGGACGTTCACGGCGGCGTCGACCTCGACCGATAGGACCACCGTCTCGGGGTCGACGATCCCGGCACCGAACCGTGCCACGCTCCACCGGCTCGCCCCGAGGGAGCGTAAGAGATCCGCGTCCTCGTCGAGCTCCGTCGCGGCGCTCTCGCCCTTCAGTGCCTGCAACGAGCCGCCGGCTTCGAGCAGCGGGAGGGTGATCCGGGCCAGTCCGCCGGTACGGGCCACGGCCCGGGCGGTCACGTGACGGAACCGCTGCACGCCCCAGAGCGACTCGGCCCGGCCTCGGTGGACCTCGACGTTGGTCAGGCCGAGCTGCTCGATCGCGGAGGTGAGCCAGACCGTCCGGCGTAGCAGCGGCTCGACCAGGACAAGCTGCAGGTCGCGGCGGGCGATCGCCAGCGGGATCCCCGGCAGGCCCGCACCCGATCCGATGTCCGCGACCCGCGCTCCCTCGGCGAACACCGGCTGGACCACGGCGCTGTTGAGCACGTGCCGGTCCCACAGCCGTGGAGCCTCCCGCGGTCCGATCAGGCCGTGGGAGATCCCCGTGTCGGCCAGCAGCGCGACGTAGGCCTCCGCCACGTCGAGCCGAGGACCGAAGACCGTTGCCGCCACCGCGGGGGTGGGCGGGACGGTCGCCGGGGTCGTGGGGGTCGCTTCCTCGACGCTCGCCGGATGCGGGCTCGCTGGATCGGGTCTCGCCGGCTCAGCGGCCGACGGTTGTTTCACGTGAAACGAAGGGCCGTGGTGGTTCAGGCCGGGAACACGATGATGTGGCGGTGCGGCTCGACGCCCTCGGACTCGGAGCCGAGTCCAGCAGCAGCCACCTCGTCGTGGACGATCTTCCGCTCGAAGGCCGACATATCCTCCAGGGCCTTCTGGGCGCCCGTGGTCTTCACCTCGGCGATCGCGGTCTGCGCGATCTCGACGACCACGGCCCGGCGCGCGGCGCGGTGCCCGGCGATGTCGAGCATCAGCCGACTGCGCTCACCGGTCTCGGCCTGGACGGCCAGCCGGGTCAGCTCCTGGAGCGCGTCCAGCACCTTGCCCTCGGACCCGACCATCCGCCGGGGGACGCGACCGTCCTCCGAGTCGACGATGGCCACCGAGGCGCGGTCTCCGTCGATGTCGACCTCGATGTCACCGTCAAGATCGGCGATGTCGAGCAGCCGCTCGAGGAAGTCCGCGGCGACCTCGCCTTCACGCTCGAGCAGCCGCACGCGCGAGCCCCCGCCTCGCCGCGACCCGTTGGGTCCCACGCCTTCGATCACGTCGTCGGCGTCCCCTTCGGCCTCGAGGTCGGCGTCGGCCTGGGACTCGAGGTCGGCGTCGGCCTGGGCCTCCACGTCCACCCGCTCCGCCTCCTCGCTGAACCGCTCGGTGGGCTCACCCTCGTCGGGCTCGGCGGCGGGCTCGGCGTCAGCCGCGACGTCAAGGTGGTCAAGTTCCTGAGAACCCGCCGCGTCCTCGGTGCCGTTCGGGGAGTGGTCGTCGAGGTCGTTCGGACGGGTCGTCACATCGGTGTCGTCGCTCATCAGCAAACTCCTGATTTATCTGCTCGAGCGGGACCAGGTCCCGCAGTCTCACTGGTTCTGGAGGGCGAGCGGCCGCGAAGGGCGCGGTGCGAGCTCGTCCGGACGGGCATACCCGTCGTCGGGGTCACGCCGGGTCGGGACTTGGCGAGCTCTTGTCGGGACGCCGGGTCGTCGGCGAGTTCGGTTCGCGCTTGACCTGGCCCTGGGGCTGCTTCGAGCGCGGTGAGGTCGGCTTCTGCTTCTGCCGCTTGGGCTGCTGGCGCTGGCTGGCCGGCCGTGCCGCGCCGCCCGAACCCGAACCCGCAGATCCGTTCGCCGGCGCGTCCGCCGGAGCATCCTGCGGCGTACTGCCCCCGGACCCTGACCCGGACCCCGAGCGGTTCGTCGAACCGGACCCGTTCGTCGAGCCCGCCTCGTCCGCAGCCCCCGCAGCCCCCGCAGCCCCCGCGGCCCCCGCGGCGCCGCCTTCGCCAGGCCCACCGCTCGGACCGCGCTTGCTGCGCTTCTTGCCCTTCGGCTGCTGACGCTGCCCCGTCTTGGGGGCCTCCGGCAACGCGTCCTGGACGTCCGGCTGGTCGGTGGTGGTGTCGCCGAGCCCGGGGATGTGCAGCTTCTTGATCGTCTTGCCGCGCTTCTTCTGCCGCGCCTCGTAGGCCCGCTCGGCCGCCGAACCCGGAGCCGGCATCCGCCGGATCACGTAGAACTGCTGGCCCATCGACCAGACGTTCGTGGTCAGCCAGTAGAGCAGCACACCGATCGGGAAGTTGATGCCGGAGATCGCGAAGAAGATCGGCATCAGGTAGAGGATGATCTTCTGCTGCTTCATGTACGGGTTGTCCAGCGCAGCGTCGGGCATGTTCTTGCGCATCAGCTGGCGCTGCGTGGTGAACGTCGACAGCGACATGAGCACGATGAGCACGGCTGTGAGGATCTTGACGTTGAGGTCCGGCGAGCTGACGAACGTCGACGACAGCTGGGCCCCGAAGATCGTCGACTTCTCGATGACCGAGGCGACATCCGGAGTGATCGGCCCGATCGGCTGGTGGGCGCCGGTCGCGACGTGCGGCAGGTTGTTGAGCACCTGGAACAGCGCGAAGAAGAACGGTGACTGCAGCAGGATCGGCAGGCACGAGGAGAACGGGTTGGAGCCGGTCCTCTTGTAGAGGTCCATGGTCTCCGACGTCATCTTCTGACGTGACTCCGGATCGCTCTTGCCCTTGTACTTCGCCTGGATCTTCTGCATCTCCGGCTGGATCATCTGCATCCGCCGCGAGCTGTGGATCTGCTTGACGAACAACGGGATCATGAGGAACCGCACGACCGCGGTGAGGCCCACGATGGACAGCGCCCAGCCCCAGCCGCTCTCGTACGGGATCCCCAGGATCACGAAGAGCTGGTGCCAGGCCGTCATGACCCAGGCCTCGCCCCACATCAGGGGGCTCAGCAGGTTGACGAAGAAGTCGTACACAGTCGTCCTAACGGGTCAGTACTGCTGTTGAGCGTGCGCGTGCGCAGAGTGGGAGGCGGGTCGCGACGGCGACCTCTCGGGAACGTGGTCCACCCCGCCGGGGTTCCACGGGTGGCAGCGCAGCAGCCGCCGCACGGTCAGCCAGGTCCCCGTGAGCGGCCCGAACCGCTCGAGGGCCGTGATCGCATACGCCGAGCACGAGGGGTAGAAGCGGCAGGACGGCGGGGTCATCGGGGAGATGACGAGCTGGTAGGCGCGGACCAGCCAGATCAGCGGCAGGGCGAGCATCCGGGTGAGGGTCACGAGGGGACCTCTGCCGCGGCCGGCGCGCGAGTATCGAGGCGGCGCAGCACCGCGTCCAGCGCCCGGTCGAGCTCGGCCGCCAGCTCCGGGGTGGTCGCGCCGGCCGCGGCGGGGTTGGCCCGAACCACCAGGTCACACCCCGTCGGTATGCGGGTCAGCCGCGCCGACACGAGGTGGCGCAGGACCCGCTTGGTCCGGTTCCGGATCACCGCGCCGCCCACGGCCTTGGAGACGACGAAACCGACCCGTACCGGGTGGTCGACGGGTCGGTCGTCAGCATCAGCGGGCACATCAGCAGGCACCGCATACCGGGCGTGGACGACGAGCAGCCGGCCACCGGAGCGTGCTCCGGCCGCCCCGCGCACGGTGGCGGAGAAGTCCGTCGCCGTCCGGAGCCGGTGTCGGGCGGGGAGCACGCGGCCCTGCTCGAGCCGTCTCAGGCGGACAGTTCGGAGCGGCCCTTGCGGCGGCGAGCGGCCAGGATGGCGCGACCCGCCCGGGTGCGCATCCGCAGGCGGAAGCCGTGGGTCTTGGCCCGGCGGCGATTGTTCGGCTGGAAGGTGCGCTTGCTCACGAGGTGTTCTCCGTTGCTGCCGGGCGACCGACGGTCGGGGCCTGGCGTGCCAGTGGTTCGAGGCGAGTGGGATGAGAGCCCAGTTCGGGCGCCATCGGAAACCCGGACTGACGACGACGTTGGCGAACCGCGTCACGGGCAGGCGAAAGCGACCGAAAAACAGGCCTTGTCCACGATACGGGAGCGCTACGGACAGGGTCAAACTCACCGAGCCGACCGACCCCGTGAACCTGCCCGGGATCAGCCGAACGGCTCGACTCCCGGTCCAACGTGCAACTCAACCTTCCAGTTTCCGACCCGACCCGGCTAGCCTCCGTTCGACACGCCGAGCTGTCCAGGATTTATCGTCACGCCGCGCCGTCCGAGGTTGATCGCTACCCCCGAGTGTTGTTAGCGTCACGCCTCACGACGGTTCCGTCCACAGGATGTGGACAACGGTGTGGACATCTCGTCCCGCTCGGGTGCCGAGTGCTCTCCGGGAGCGCAGTGCGCAGGTAGGTCAGGCGACACAAGGGCGGGGAGATGTCGGACGCGGAGGTTGACTACGGCCGGGTCTGGCAGGAGACCATCCGTACCCTCGACGGTCAGGGCGTCGCCCAGCACCGTCGCGCGCTCCTCGGCCTGAGCCGCCTGGTCGGCGTGCTGCAGAACCTGGCCATCATCAGCACGCCCAACACCATGACCAAGGGCGTCATCGAGGACCAGATCGGCGGCGCCGTCCGCGACGCGCTCTCCGACCAGCTCGGCGTCGAGATCGCGCAGCTGTCGGTGTCGGTCGACGAGAAGCTGGCCGAGGAGTACCCGCCGGCGCTCACCGACGACGCCGGCTCCGACGCCCTGACCAGCGGAAACGGCCAGACCAACGGCCATATCCCGCCCTCCGGCCCCGGGTTCTCCACCATGCCCCCCGGCCCGTCGCATACCGGGTTCCACAACGGATCCGGGGACGGGGCCACCCTCGAGCGACCCCGTGAGCCGGACAAGAGCCGGCTCAACCCGAAGTACACCTTCGACACCTTCGTGGCCGGCTCGAGCAACCGGTTCGCCCACGCGGCCGCGCTCGCCGTCGCCGAGGGACCGGCCCGCTCGTACAACCCGCTGTTCATCTATGGCGACTCCGGGCTGGGCAAGACCCACCTGCTGCACGCCATCGGCGAGTACTCGCGCCAGCTGCTCCCTCACCTGCGGGTGCGCTACGTGAACTCCGAGGAGTTCACCAACGACTTCATCAACAGCATCCGCGACGACCGGACGGCCCGCTTCCAGACGGTCTACCGCGACGTCGACGTGCTCCTCATCGACGACATCCAGTTCCTGGCCGGCAAGGTGCAGACGCAGGAGGAGTTCTTCCACACCTTCAACGCGTTGCACAACGCGACGAAGCAGGTCGTCATCACCTCGGACCTGCCGCCGAAGCAGCTGTCCGGGTTCGAGGAGCGGCTGCGGTCCCGGTTCGAGTGGGGCCTGATCTGCGACGTCCAGCCGCCCGACCTCGAGACCCGGATCGCGATCCTGCGCAAAAAGGCCACCCTGGAGCGGATGTCGACGCCGGACGACGTGCTCGAGTACATCGCCAGCAAGATCAGCTCCAACATCCGCGAGCTCGAGGGCGCGCTGATCCGGGTCACCGCGTTCGCCAACCTCAACCGCCAGCCGGTGACCCTCGACCTGGCCGAGGTGGTGCTGCGCGACCTCATCCCCAGCGAGCAGCCGGCCCAGATCACCGTCTCGACGATCATGGGCGAGACGGCCAAGTACTTCGGCCTGACCATCGACGACCTCTGCAGCAGCTCGCGGTCGCGCCAGCTGGTCCAGGCCCGCCAGATCGCCATGTACCTCTGCCGCGAGCTGACCGAGCTGTCGCTGCCCAAGATCGGCCAGCACTTCGGCGGCCGCGACCACACCACCGTCATGCACGCGGACCGCAAGATCCGCGAGCTGATGGGTGAGCGCCGCGCGATCTACAACCAGGTCACCGAGCTGACCAACCGGATCAAGCAGCAATCCAAGAAGTAGCGCTGTCCCCACCTGACGCCCGGTTGTCCACAGCCCGTCCCCGTAGGCGTCGTGCCGGTTTCACCGGATATCGGCCAGTTCTCCACATCCTGTGGACAACTCTGTGGACCGACGGCGGTGGATCACCAGAGGGCCTCGGCCACCACACGCTCCGCGCACGAAACCACGGTGTCCACACCCCCTGTGGACAACCGGGGGACAAGCCCACGGGACCGGTGCAGCCGGCCCCTCGCGCCGACCGACCCTTGGGGACGTCCAGGCGCCGTCCACCGCGACCCCGAGTTGTCCACAGCTTGTGCACCGGCCGTCGCACAGGGGTGGACACCGGTTGACCTGCGCGGACGCCGGTTGTCCCCCGAGTGCACAGCCCCTATGACGATGACGAGTCCTCCCATTGATCCGATGGCCCCGCGTACGGGTGTGGAGAACAGTTGACCGCCAGAAAGAGGCCCGGACCGGGCGTGGTGGAGAGTTGTGGTGGGCGTCGGTCCGAGACACTAGGGTTCGGAGTCCGAGCCGGGCAGACCCAGCCGGACGCGATGAGGCAGCGGGTTCAGGCTGCCCGTTCATGCAGGCCGCGAAGGGCGGGGACCACGTGAAGTTCAGGATCGACCGCGACGTGCTCGCTGACGCCGTGACGTGGGTGGCCCGTGGCCTGCCGGCCCGTCCCCCGGTGCCGGTCCTGGCCGGAGTGCTCATCGAGGCCGACGACGAGGGCAGCCTCACCCTGTCCGCGTTCGACTACGAGGTCTCCGCCAAGGTCACCGTCCCCGCCGACGTCGCCGAGTCGGGCCGGGTCCTCGTGCTGGGCCGGCTGCTCGCCGACATCTCCCGCAACCTGCCCAACAAGCCGATCGACGTCGTCGCCGAGGGCAACAAGGTCCAGGTCACCTGCGGCTCGTCCCGGTTCAGCCTGCTGATGATGCCGGTCGACGACTACCCCACGCTGCCCTCGGCGCCGGAGTCCACCGGCACCATCCAGGGCGACGTCTTCACCCAGGCCGTCGCCCAGGTGGCGATCGCCGCCGACCGCGGCGACACCCTGCCCATCCTCACCGGCGTCCGGATGGAGATCGAGGGCGACAAGATCACCCTGCTCGCCACCGACCGCTACCGCCTGGCCATGCGCGAGCTGACCTGGAAGCCCACCGCCTCCGACATCGGCCAGGTCGCGCTGATCCCCGCCCGCACCCTGTCCGACACCGCCAAGGCGCTCGGTGCCAGCGGCTCGGTCGACATGGCTCTGGGCGGCGCGGCCGGCGGCGACGGGCTGGTCGGGTTCGAGGCCGGTCAGCGGCGCACGACGACCCGGCTCCTCGACGGCGAGTACCCCAAGGTCACCTCGATCTTCCCCACCAGCGTCGACTCCGAGTCGGTCATCGAGACCGCGGCCCTGGTCGAGGCGGTCCGCCGCGTCTCGCTGGTCGCCGAGCGCAACACCCCCGTCCGCCTGAAGTTCACCGACGGCCAGGTCGCCATCGAGGCCGGCACCGGCGACGACGCCCAGGCCTCCGAGGCGGTCGAGGCGACGCTCACCGGCCCTGACATCGAGATCGCCTTCAACCCGCACTTCCTGCTCGACGGGCTGGGCGCCCTCGGCACCACCTACGCGCGACTGTCGTTCACCCAGCCGAGCCGGCCCGCGGTCCTCACCGGACAGGCCGAGGCGGAGGGCGACTCCGACGACAGCTACCGCTACGTCCTCATGCCCGTGCGTTTCGCCAGCTGAGCCGGTAGCGCTCGCCCCTTCCGTATGCGTGCCGTGGCGGTAGCCTGACCCCGCAGTCCGCGTCGCCGCACCACCCTGCAGGTTCGTGATTTGTGGTCGCAGTCCCGTCGCCCGGCACACGTCGGTCGCTCGTCTCGAAAGGGTCAGCCATGCAGCTTGGTCTCATCGGTCTCGGGAAGATGGGCGGCAACATGCGCGAGCGCCTGCGCCGCGCCGGCCACGAGGTCGTCGGCTTCGACCGCGATCCCAAGGTCTCCGACGTACGTACCTTGGCCGCGCTGGTCAAGGCGCTCGACGCACCGCGCACCGTCTGGGTGATGGTCCCCGCGGGCCCCGCCACGCAGGACACCATCACCAAGCTCGGCGACCTGCTCGACAAGGGCGACCTCGTCATCGACGGCGGCAACTCCCGCTTCACCGACGACATCGCGCACGCAAAGATGTTGAAGGCCAAGGGAATTGGCTTCGTCGACTGTGGCGTCTCCGGCGGCATCTGGGGCCTGCAGAACGGTTACGGCCTCATGTGCGGCGGGGAGACCCGCCTGGTCAACCGGGTGATGCCGATCTTCGACGCGCTGCGCCCCGAGGGCCCGCGCGAAGAGGGCTTCGTCCACGCCGGTGAGGTCGGCGCCGGCCACTACACGAAGATGGTCCACAACGGGATCGAGTACGGCCTCATGGCGGCCTACGCCGAGGGCTATGAGCTGCTCGAGAAGAAGGACATCGTCAAGGACGTCCCCGGCGCCTTCAAGGCGTGGAGTCGCGGCACCGTCGTCCGGTCCTGGCTGCTCGACCTCGCGGTGGCCGCCCTCGAGGCCAACCCCACGCTCGAGGGTGTCTCGGACTACACCGTCGACTCCGGCGAGGGGAAGTGGACCGTCGAGGAGGCCATCGCCCTCGACGTGCCGATGCCGGTCATCTCCGCGTCGCTGTTCGCCCGCTTCGCCTCGCGCCAGGACGTCTCGCCGACGATGCAGATGGTCGCGGCGTTGCGTGGCCAGTTCGGCGGTCACCCGGTCATGACCCTCAAGGAGGGCGAGGACCTGCGCCGCAAGGGCATCGCCGGCGACTGGGACATCGCCCCCGCCGCAGCCAAGGCCGCCGTCCGCAAGTCGGTCACCCAGGGCGTGGCCAAGAAGGCCACCACCAAGAAGACGGCCGCGAAGAAGACGGCGAAGAAGACCGCCGTCAAGTCCTGATGTGCACGTCCGGCACCTGAGCGTCACCGACTACCGCAGCTACCCCCAGGCCGAGCTGCCGCTCGGTCCCGGCGTGACGACCCTGGTCGGCCCGAACGGCCAGGGCAAGACGAACCTCGTCGAGGCCGTCGGCTACCTCGCCACGCTGTCCAGCCACCGCGTCGCCACCGACCAGCCGCTGGTCCGCTTCGGGGCGGAGCGCGCGGTCATTCGGGGCGTCGTCATCCGCGAGGGCCGCGAGACGCTCATCGAACTGGAGCTCAACCCCGGCCGCGCCAACCGGGCCCGCCTCAACAAGTCGCCGATGCCGCGACCGCGCGAGATCCTGGGCACGCTGCGCTCGGTGCTCTTCGCGCCCGAGGACCTGGCGCTGGTCAAGGGTGACCCGTCCGGCCGTCGCGCCTTCCTCGACGACCTGCTCGTGCAACGCCAACCGCGTTGGGCCGGGGTGCGGTCCGACTACGACAAGGTCCTCAAGCAGCGCAGCGCGCTGCTGAAGTCAGCCGCCCCGGTGCTCCGCCGCGGCGGCCGTCGCCGCACCGAGCGGGTCACCGCCTACGGCGAGCCGGTGGAGGACGCCCGCGCCTCCGCGCTGCACACCCTCGACGTGTGGGACAGCCAGCTCGCCCGGTTCGGGGCCCAGCTTCTGCACGGTCGGCTCCGTCTGCTGGCCGACCTCCGGCCGCACCTCAGCGAGGCCTACGCCGCGGTCAGTGCCAGCCCCTCGGCGGCGCGGGTCGTCTACCGCTCCAGCCTGCGCGAGGAGGCCGCGGCCCGGCTCGCCGAGGACGAGGTCCCCGACGTCGACGTGCTCGAGAAGGAGCTGCTGGCCACCCTCGCCGAGGTCCGGTCCCAGGAGGTCGAGCGCGGAGTCTGCCTCGTCGGACCGCACCGCGACGACCTGCACCTCACCCTCGGCGAGCTGCCGGCCAAGGGGTATGCCAGCCACGGCGAGTCCTGGTCGTTCGCGCTGGGACTCAAGCTCGCCGCGTACCAGCTGCTCCGGTCCGACCTCGGCGAGGACCCCGTCCTCGTCCTCGACGACGTCTTCGCCGAGCTCGACACGGGCCGCCGCGAACGGCTGGCCGAGCTGGTCGAGGACTGCGAGCAGGTGCTCATCACCGCGGCGGTCGGCGCCGACGTGCCGGAGGTGCTGCGGGAACGCGGCACCACCTACGCGGTGAGCCTCGGCGAGGTCACCCGTGTCGCCTGAGGAGGAACCTGACCCGCCGCCCGAGCGGAACGAGGACGAGGCGGCCGCCGAGGCCGCGTCCCTGGCACTCGCTCGGGCGCGAAAAGCCGCTGCGGACAAGGGACTTCGTCCCGGGCTTCGTCCGATGCGGAAGCGCCGGTCGTCCGACCAGCCCGCCGGGACGCCGAGCGGCAGCGCTCCCGACGCCCGCGACCCGCTGCTGCTCGGGGAGCAGCTGGAGAAGTTCGTGTCCGACCGGGGCTGGCAGGTCGACGTCGCCGTCGGGTCGGTGATCGGGCGCTGGCCCCAGATCGTCGGCCCCGACGTCGCCGAGCACGTGCAGCCGGTGTCGTTCGACGGGGGCGTGCTCACCCTGCGGGCAGTCTCGACGGCGTGGGCGACCCAGATGCGCCTGCTGACCTCGATGCTCATGGGCCGGCTGGACACCGAGGTCGGTGCCGGCACGGTGACCGAGATCGTCGTCACCGGCCCGAGCGGTCCGACCTGGGCCAAGGGGCGCCGTCGCGCGCCCGGACGGGGCCCTCGGGACACCTACGGCTGATTTCCTAGACTGGTCCTGATGACCCGAACCACACATCTCGTCACGGTCGACGAGCTCGCCGACCGGCTCGACACGGTCCGCCTGCTCGACGTCCGATGGGCGCTGAGTGACTCTCCCGGCGAGGGACGGCGTCGGTATGCGGACGGTCACCTCCCCGGCGCGCGGTTCCTCGACCTCGAGGAGGTGCTGACGTCGCATACCGGCGACCCGCTCGATGGCCGGCACCCGCTGCCCGACCGGACGGCGCTGGCCGAGGGGCTCGGGGCGCTCGGGATCAAGCCCGACGACAACGTCGTCGTGTACGACGAGCCCGGGTCGTTCGCGGCCGAGCGCGCCTGGTGGGTGCTCCGGTGGGCGGGGCTCCGGGCCCGGGTGCTCGACGGTGGTATCGACGCGTGGGTCGCGGCGGGCCGGCCCCTGGAGAGCGCCGAACCGCTGGCTGCTGAGCCGACCCGGCTGGACCTCACGGTCGGACAGCTCCCGACCATCGACGTCGCCGCGGCTGCACGGTTCGCCGCCGACGGGGTGATCGTCGATGCGCGGGCCGGTGAGCGCTACCGCGGCGAGGTGGAGCCGCTCGACCCCCGCCCCGGCCACATCCCTGGTGCGGTGAACGTCTCGGCCGCCACGCTCTACGAGGACGGCCGGATGCCGGCGGAGGATCGGCTCCGCGAGCTGCTCGAACCCGCCCTACGGCCCGACTACCGACCCCGAGAGGCCGGTCGCGGCGTACTGCGGATCCGGCGTCTCGGCGGCCCGTGACGTCCTGGCCTTCGCGGTCCTCGGGGTCGACGCCGCCCTCTTCCCGGGCTCCTGGTCGGCGTGGTCGAACGACCCTCAGCGGCCGGCCGAGCTGGGTGCCCAGCCGGGCGTACCAACCTTGGACAGCCGGCCATGATGTCCACAGGATCTGTGGACAGACCTGGGGACAACCGGTGGGGACCGGGCAGGATGGGTCAGGACGGCAAACGCCGCGAGAACGCCGTCACGGGCCAGGGGACGACCCCCGACACCTGCTGACCGGTTCTTTACCCGGAAACCGGCCGTTGCGGGCCTCCTGAGGCCAGTGTCCCGAGCACGGACCTGTAGAATGAAGAGTCAAAGGCGGCCAGCCGTCGTCCGTGCGTCACGCGAGTGATGTGGGACGCCGAGTCGGCCGCTCGTCATGAACAGCACCACGCTACGTGAGCGCCCCGGAAACCTCCGAGCGGCGCGTGGTGGGACGGTGCACGAAGGAGCAGCGTGTCCGAGGCCGAACCGACCAGGACGACTCCCACTCCCGAGAACCCGGCCCCCGTTGCAGACACTCCGGATGCTCGCGTACCCGCGGCCGTCACCCCGAGTGAGCCGGTCAGCGAGCCAGAGGCCTCCCCGGCCTACGACGCCCAGGCGATCCAGGTCCTCGAGGGCCTCGACGCGGTGCGCAAGCGGCCCGGCATGTACATCGGCTCGACCGGTGAGCGCGGCCTGCACCACCTGGTGTGGGAGATCGTCGACAACTCGGTGGACGAGGCGCTCGCCGGCTACGCCACCCATATCGACGTGACCCTGCGCGCCGACGGCGGCGTGACGGTCGTCGACAACGGCCGCGGCATCCCCACCGGCAAGCGCAACGGCGAGGACGTGTCCGCCGTGGAGCTGGTGCTCACGCAGCTGCACGCCGGCGGGAAGTTCGGCGGCGGCGGCTACAAGGTGTCCGGCGGCCTGCACGGCGTCGGCTCCTCCGTGGTCAACGCCCTCTCGAGCCAGCTCGACGTCGAGGTCCGCCAGATGGGCCACGTGTTCCGGATGACGTTCGACGACGGTGTCGCCCGCGGCCCGCTCTCGCAGGACGAGGCTCTCGACGACCCGAACCAGACCGGCACGACGGTCACCTTCTGGCCCAGCGCCACCATTTTCGAGACGACGGTCTTCGACTTCGAGACCATCCGGACCCGGTTCCAGCAGACGGCGTTCCTCAACAAGGGCCTGACCATCACCCTGCTCGACGAGCGGCCCGAACCCAGCGCCGACGATGAGGACGACATCGACCTCGACAACGCCGACGCGGAGGTCGACGTCCAGACCGTGGCGGAGGCGGCGACGCCGAGTAAGAAGGCCAAGCGGGTCTCCTACCGCTACGACGACGGCCTGGTCGACTACGTCAAGCACCTGGTCGCGTCCAAGCGCGCCGAGCCGGTCAACCCCGACATCATCTCGATCGAGGTCGAGGACAAGGACCGGGCCCTCGCGCTCGAGCTGGCGATGCAGTGGACCAACGGCTACACCGAGTCGGTCCACACCTACGCCAACACCGTGAACACCCACGAAGGCGGCACCCACGAGGAGGGCTTCCGTTCGGCGATGACCAAGCTGGTCAACGACTTCGCGCGGAAGAACAACATCCTCAAGGAGAAGGACGAGAACCTCACCGGCGACGACGTCCGCGAGGGTCTCGTGGCGGTCATCTCAGTGAAGCTCGGCGAGCCTCAGTTCGAGGGCCAGACCAAGACCAAGCTCGGCAACTCCGAGGTCAAGGGCTTCGTCCAGCGGGCCATGACCGACGCGTTCGGTCACTGGCTGGAGGCCCACCCGCGGGAGGGCCGCGACATCATCCAGAAGGCGATCCAGGCCGCCGCGGCGCGGATCGCCGCCCGCAAGGCGCGCGAGTCCACCCGCCGCAAGGGCCTCCTCGACGGCGTCGGCCTGCCCGGCAAGCTCAAGGACTGCCAGAGCAAGGACCCCTCGATCTCCGAGGTCTTCATCGTCGAGGGCGACTCCGCCGGCGGGTCGGCCGTCGCCGGCCGCAACCCGCATACCCAGGCGATCCTGCCGATCCGCGGGAAGATCCTCAACGTCGAGAAGGCCCGGATCGACCGGATCCTCGGCAACAACGAGGTCCAGGCGCTCATCACGGCGTTCGGCACGGGCATCGGTGAGGACTTCGACCTGGCCAAGGCCAGGTACCACAAGATCGTCATCATGGCCGACGCCGACGTGGACGGTATGCACATCCGGACGCTGCTGCTGACGCTGCTCTTCCGGTTCATGCGGCCGCTCATCGAGGCCGGCTACGTCTACCTCGCGCAGCCGCCGCTCTACCGCCTCAAGTGGAGCAACGCGTCGCACGAGTTCGCCTACTCCGACCGCGAGCGTGACGGCCTGCTCGCCGTCGGCAAGGAGCGCGGCTGGCGGCTGCCCAAGGAGAACGCGATCCAGCGCTACAAGGGTCTCGGCGAGATGAACTACCACGAGCTGTGGGACACGACCATGGCCCCCGAGACGCGCACGCTGCTCCAGGTCACCCTGGCCGACGCCGCCTCGGCGGACGAGATCTTCGCGATTCTCATGGGGGAGGACGTCGAGTCCCGGCGTGGGTTCATCCAGCGCAACGCCCGCGACGTCCGTTTCCTCGACATCTGAGCCGTATGCCCCCTCGCCTTTCGTTCCGTCGCCCAGCCGGTATGCCTCGCGCCGCTACCATCCGGCCTCGCAAGCTCGGCCTCCCGCCAGGCCCGCCACGCTGCGCGAGGCATACCGGCCGCGCTCCTTTTTCCTCGCCTTCTCCTGTAAGGACTTCCTGTGAGTGAGCAGCCGCCCATCGACGGGCCTGACGACCCCACTGACGACCCCACGAGCGACTCGACTGAGGACGTCGTGGACTCGACTGAAGAGGTTGTCGAGGCGGGTCCGGTCGTCCCTATCACCGACCGGATCGAGCTGGTCGATCTCAATACGGAGATGCAGCGGTCGTACATCGACTACGCCATGGCCGTCATTGTCAGCCGGGCGTTGCCGGATGTGCGGGACGGGTTGAAGCCCGTCCATCGGCGGGTCATCTACGGGATGTACGACGGTGGGTACCGGCCGGACCGCGGTTACAACAAGTGCTCGCGCGTCGTCGGTGACGTCATGGGGCAGTACCACCCGCATGGTGATGGGGCGATCTACGACGCGTTGGTGCGTCTGGTGCAGCCGTGGTCACTGCGCTACCCGCTGATCGATGGGCAGGGCAACTTCGGGTCCCGGGGCAATGACGGTGCGGCCGCGATGCGGTACACGGAGTGCCGGATGGCGCCGCTGTCGATGGAGCTCGTTCGGGATATCGACCAGGACACGGTCGACTTCAAGGACAACTACGACGGTCGGAGCAGGGAGCCGGTCGTCCTGCCGGCGCGGTTCCCGAACCTGCTGGTGAACGGGTCGGCCGGCATCGCCGTCGGCATGGCGACGCAGATCCCGCCGCACAACCTGCGTGAGGTGGCCGCCGGGGCCGAGTGGTACCTGCGGCACCCCGAGGCCAAGCGCGAGGAGCTGCTCGAGGCCTTGATGGGCATCATCAAGGGCCCGGACTTCCCCACCGCCGGCCTGATCATGGGCCGCAAGGGGATCGAGGACGCATACCGGACCGGCCGTGGCTCGATCATCATGCGCGCGGTCGTCGAGGTGGAGGAGATCCAGGGCCGGCAGTGCCTGGTCGTCACCGAGCTGCCGTACCAGGTCAACCCCGACGTGCTCGCGCAGAAGATCGCCGAGCTTGTGCGCGAGGGCCGGGTCGCCGGCATCGCCGACATCCGCGACGAGACGTCGGGACGGGCCGGTCAGCGGCTGGTCGTCGTTCTGAAGCGGGACGCGGTGGCGAAGGTGGTGCTCAACAACCTCTACAAGCACACGCAGCTGCAGACGACGTTCGGCGCCAACATGCTGGCCCTCGTCGACGAGGTGCCGCGCACGCTGCCGCTGGACGGGTTCATCCGACACTGGGTGGACCACCAGATGGAGGTCATCGAGCGGCGCACGCAGTACCGCCTCCGTCAGGCCGAGGAGCGCATCCACATCCTGCGCGGGTACCTCAAGGCGCTGGACGCGCTCGACGAGGTCATCGCGCTGATCCGGGCGTCGCAGACCGTCGAGGTGGCCCGGGACGGGCTCATCGAGCTCCTGGAGATCGACGAGATCCAGGCCATGGCGATCCTCAACATGCAGCTGCGGCGGCTCGCCGCCCTGGAACGTCAGAAGATCCTCGAGGACCACGACGAGCTGCAGAGCCAGATCGACGACTTCCGCGACATCCTGGCCAAGCCCCAGCGGCAGCGCGACATCGTGTCGAGCGAATTGGCCGAGATCGTCGACAAGTTCGGCGACGAGCGGCGTACCTCGATCGAGCTGGCCGAGGGCGACATGACCAACGAGGACCTCATCCCCGTCGAGGACGTCGTGGTCACCATCACCCGCGGTGGGTATGCGAAGCGGACCCGGGTCGACGCATACCGGAGCCAGCGCCGCGGCGGCAAGGGCGTGCGCGGTGCGCAGCTCCGCGGCGAGGACGTCGTCGAGCACTTCTTCACGACGACGACCCACCACTGGCTGCTGTTCTTCACCAACCTGGGCCGGGTCTACCGCGCGAAGGCGTACGAGCTGCCCGAGCAGTCGCGGGACGCCAAGGGCCAGCACGTCGCGAACCTCATGGCGTTCCAGCCGGGCGAGGAGATCGCCCAGGTGCTGGCGATCGAGAACTACCTGACCTCGCCCTACCTCGTGCTGGCCACGCGGCGCGGGCTGGTCAAGAAGACCAAGCTGTCGGAGTACGACTCGCCGCGGACCGGTGGCCTCATCGCCGTCAACCTGCGCGAGGACGACGAGCTGGTCGGTGCCGGGCTCGCGTCAGCGGTCGATGACCTCATCCTCGTGTCGCGCAAGGGCCAGTCGGTGCGGTTCCACGCCAACGACGACGCCCTGCGGCCGATGGGCCGGGCGACGTCCGGCGTGGTCGGGATGAAGTTCCGCGATGGCGACGAGCTGCTGTCGATCTCCGTCGTCGAGCACGGCGAGGACCCCGACGTGTTCGTCGTGTTCGAGAACGGCCTGGCCAAGCGTTCGCCGGCGTCCGACTACCCCGTCAAGGGGCGCGCGACGCTCGGCGTGCGGGTGGCGCAGGTGTCCGAGCGGGGCGGCGACCTGGTTGGCGCTCTGACCGTGGACGAGGACGACGAGGTCATGGTCGTCATGGAGAAGGGCAAGATCGTCCGCTCCCGGGTCGACGAGGTGCGGCGCACCGGTCGCAACACCCAGGGGGTGAAGTTCGCCGCTCCGGACGCCGGTGACGCGATCGTTGCGGTGGCCCGGAACGCCGAGCGAGCGGTCGAGGCGGAGCTGGAGATCGTCGCGGACGACGCCCCGGTCGCTGTCTCAGACGATGGCGCGGATTCGTCGGGTGCGGGGGAGGATGCCGTACCGTCTGGTGAGACGAACGAGCCAGAAGATGACAACGGAGGCCAGGAGTGAGCTCGACAGGACAGGGCGGTACGCCTGGGACTGCCGTGGGTGGGTCGACGGGCTCGTCCAGTACGCCGACACGATCCGGTACGCCGGCGGGGGCACCTTCGGGGGCTCCCAGTAACGGCGCTGCACCGTCCGGGAGCGCACCAACGGCTCCCACGCCGACCGTGCGGCCGGGTGGTCCTATTGGTCCTACTGGTCCTGGCGCTCCTGGTGGTCCGGTCGGTGGCCAGTCCGATGCTCCGGGCACCGCCACCCCCTACCGGCCGAGCGTGGCCCCGAGCGGAGCCGGCGCGTCCGGCGCCGCGGTGGGTGCTGCCGCCGGGGCGGCTGGAGCCGCGACCGCCACCCGTCCGCAGTCGCGGTCCGAGGCCACCGGGCGAGTGCCGCGCAGCGGACCTCAGGGCGCCCAGCGTCGTCCGGGTCAGGGCCAGCCGCCGCGTCAGGGCGCTCCGCGTCGGGTGACCACCCGCCGGGTCAAGCTCGCGATCGCGCGGGTCGACCCGTGGTCCGTCATGAAGATGTCGTTCCTCCTCGCGGTCGCCGCGGGGATCGCCGGCGTCGTCCTCACGGCGGTGCTGTGGCTGATCCTGTCGGGCATGGGCGTCTTCGCCGACATCGACCGGGTCGTCGGTGAGATCCAGCCGTCGACCACCACGGCCTTCACGCTGATGAACTACATCGGGTTCGGGCGCGTGGTGTCGCTGAGCATCGTCCTGGGCGTCATCGACATCATCCTGATGACCGCGCTGGCCACGCTGGCGGCGTTCCTCTACAACATCTGCTCGGCGCTCGTCGGCGGGATCCAGCTCACGCTGACCGACGACTGACCCAGCGCACACCCCGCGTTTTGTTCGGGCTGGCCCGTCTGGGATAGCCTGTCGCGGCGCGGTTGGGGCCTATAGCTCAGACGGTTAGAGCGCTTCCCTGATAAGGAAGAGGTCAGAGGTTCAAGTCCTCTTAGGCCCACCACCGCGTGTCATCCTGGAGGAGAGCCCCGTGTTCAAGAAGCTGCTCGTCGTGGCCATCGCCGCCGCCGGCGCCATCGCGATCCAGAAGAAGGTCCGCGACCAGCGCGCGGAGCAGGAGCTGTGGGCCGAGGCCACCGACGACGTCCGCTCCGCACCGCCGAAGCCGGCCTCCGCAGGCTGACCCTTCAGGCCGGCCCATGTGGCTGGCGACCCAGGGGCCATGGCGCAATTGGTAGCGCACCTGCTTTGCAAGCAGGGGGTTAGGGGTTCGAGTCCCCTTGGCTCCACGGCAGCCGTCCGGATTACGGGCTCTTTCGGAACGTGGGCGATTGTTGACCCCAGGGGGTCAAGAATCGCCCACGTTAGGTCGTTCGTCGCCATTCGCGAGTGGTTCATCGGTGTCCCTGACGTACTTGCGCTCAAGGAGACTCAATGTGGTCGTCCCGTATCCGAAGATGTGACAGCTCACGAGGTCAATCTCGCGTCGCTCGTCTCCGAAGAACGCCTGGAGCCGACGGCTGACGGTCGCGAACGGTCGGTCACGCGGAGTGCCGTCTTCGCGCCAGTTCGACTGCGGCACAACAAGAAATAGGTGTTGCACTGCTTCGGCCAGGTGGGCTTTCCACAGATCCTTCAGGTCGTGATTGTTGGTAGTGGTTCCGCCCCGTTCCACCTCGGCGATGATGCCCCGTCCGTTGTCGAGCGGCAGGTAGAAGTCGGGGCGCGGCCGGCCGGTAAACCCCAATTGCCGGTCGACGACCCACTCCTGAGCAAAGCCCAACTTGTCACAGAGCAGCGACGCGACGATCTTCTGAACGCTCTTGCTGGCGGCGCCGTGAATGTGGACGCGATTGATGGATTCGGCTGAATTGTCGAGATGTGTTCGTAGCTGACCGGCCAGGCTGTCGACCCGGTCCATTTCGATCGACTCAGCATCGGTCAGGTGCGCTCGCGTGTATCGCACTACGGGCGTGCTCATGAGCAGCAGCTTCGCCGGTACCGCGTCGAGAAGCTAGTCGGGCTTACGTGGACCGTAGGGTCGACAGATGGACGTTGCGCAGTTGAAGGCCGCCCAGGACTCCGTCGTCGCCGCGTTGCGGTGGGCTGAGCAGGACCAGTGGACCGAGGGCACCCCGTGTCCCGACTGGGACGTTCGCGCGCTGGTCGACCACTTGATCACCGGCAACGAGCGGTTCGTCGTCCGGCTCGCGGGGGAGCAGCCCGGACCCCCTCCCGACCGCAGCACAGCGACGACGAAGGACCTCGTCGAGGCGTACGAACAGACCAACGTCGAGGTGCTCGACGCCTTCGGCCGACCGGCGGTCATGCAGGGCGTGTCCCAGTGGCCCATCGGTCCACTCCCGGGCAGCGACGCGCTCGGCCTCAAGATCACCGAGACGCTCGTCCACGGCTGGGACCTGCAGCAGGCCATCGGCACGACGATCGACTTCGACGAGACCACGATCGCTGACGCCCACGCCTGGAGCGAGCCGATGCTCGGCCGCATCCCCGAGGGCCGGAATCCCTTTGGTACGCCACAGGACTGTCCGACCTGACGCGCCGCCGCTCGACCGGCTCGCAGCGCTCCTCGGACGGTCTCCGGCGACCGTCAGCCAGGCCCTGCCTCGAGGCGGGCCAGGAGCCTCGACATCGAGCGAACCTCGCGCGCGCTGAAGTCCGACAGCAGCCCGTCGAGCGTAGTGACGTGAGCGACGACCGCCCGGTCAACCAGCCGTCGACCAACGGGGGTCAGCGCGACCAGGACCACGCGGCCGTTCGCCGGGTCCGGGCGCCGCGTCACCAGGCCGTGCTCCTCGAGGCGCTTCAGACGGTTCGTCATCGCCGACGGCGACAACACGACCGCGGCCGCCAGAGCGCCGGCCGACAGCTCGAACGGCTCGCCCGACCGCCGCAATGACGCCAGGACGTCGAACTCACCACGGTTGACCCCGAACCCCGACAGAGTCGCCTCGATGGCCTCGCCAACCGACGCCTGAGCCCGGCTCAGCCGCGCGAACACCGCCATCGACGCCGGATCGATGTCCGGCCGCTCGCGCCGCCACTCGCGACCCATCCGGTCCACCGCATCCTCCGACACCCAGACAGTTTGACGTGGAAACGTCAGTATGTCACCATCGTTTTCACGTCAAACAGTCACATCTGAAGGAGCAGCAGTGGAACGCCCGTTGGATCTCTTCTACGACCACCTGAGCCGGGGTGACCTGGCCGCCGCCGGTCAGCTCCTGACCGAGGACTCCGTCCTCCACGTGCCCGGCCGCAGCCCCAACACCGGGACCTACGCAGGACGCGAGGCGGTCATCGGCTTCGTGGCCGGCGCCGCCCAGGCGACCGGCAACACGTTGCGGATGACCGTCCACCGCGTGCTCGACGACGGCGAGTGGAGCGTCGCCCTCGCGACCTATCAAGCCACGCGGCAAACGAAGGACGGGGACGCACACCTCGAGAACAACCTCGCCCACGTCGCGCGACTCGAGGACGGCCTGGTCGCCGAGAGCTGGCTGCACAGCCGCGACCAGTACGAGGTCGACGAGTTCTGGAGCGCAGCCTCGTGACCCGGTTCGTCGAAACCCGTGTTGTCCCAGTCGATCTCGCCACGACCAGAGCGCTGGTCCTGGACTGGTCCCGCGACCCCGAGTGGCGCACCGCCGTCACCTCCATGGTCGCCGAGCCGCCAGGGCCCGCCACCCGAGGCCAGCGCCTCCTCGAGACGATGCGGTTCGCCGGCGCCAACTTCACGACCCCTACCCACATCGTCGACGCCGACAACACCAGCGCCCGGTTCGAGGGCGGCAGCACCAAGGTCCAGGTCAGCGGCCGCCGGCTCCTGGAGACGACCGAAACCGGGACCAGCGTCACCGCCGAGGTCGACATCCGGTTCCGCGGGCTGTCCACCCCGCTCACCTGGCTACTCGCCCCGGCGTACCGGCGTCAGCACCGCCAGGACCTCGACCGCCTCCAAGCCCTGCTCTGCCGGCTCGTCGTCAGCTAGCTGCCACCACCGACTGGACCTCCATCGTCGCCACGTCGCACGGGGAGGGGATCTCCGGGTGTGGCATCGCGACGACGGTCACCCGCGGGTGCGCCAGCGCCGATGGGGCCAGGGAGCCGACCAGCTCGACGACCCCGCCCGATGTCGTCAGCAGGATGCACCCGGTCGGCGCGTGCTTCGCGGCTGCGCCGGTCAGGGTCAACGGCGAGAAGAGGTCCGACGGCGACTTGGGCGGGGTAGCCGGCTGCTTCATCGTCGGCGGCGGGATCTGGCTCAGCGGCGGAGTCGTGGCCCCGTCCGACGGCGGTGGTGTGGTCATCGAGCCTCCAGTCGAGCTTCCGGTCGAGCCGGCGGGCGACGAGGTCGCCGCGGACCCGGCAGCACCTTCAGGTACGCGAGCACTCCCGCAGGCGGCCAGGAGAACTCCCAGCCCGACCACGGCGCCAGCCCGCGCAACGACTCGCATACCTCTCAAGACCCGCGAGCCCGCCCTTTCGTTCCAGACTGCCCGGCGGGCCGGGAGACACGCTCCCGGCCCGCCGCATACAGCAGGTGTCGCTCAGACCGGCGTCAGGAGACGCGAATCTTCATCGACGTACCGTCCTCGCTGAGGACGCGGATCTTCACTCCGGCCGCCGGGAGCTTGACGCCGTGCTCCGGCTGGTTCGTGTCGAAGTAGTTCTTCGTGTCGTCGAAGAGCGGGTTACCTGCCACCCCACGGATGTAGCTCGGCTGACCGTTGACGTGCAGCGTGAACGAGTCGCCCTTGGTGAGGCTGAACGGCGCGTCGTAGATCTGGATACGCGTCCGCCATGGCGTGCCGTCTAGCCGGTAGAGGGTCTGCGGACGCGAGTCGATGTAGAGGTTGCGTCCGAGACCTGGGTGCTGGCTGACGTTGTTGTCCACCTGGGAGGTGTCCCAGTAGGAGATGAGCAAGCCCTGCTGGTAGGCAAAGTGCTCCACGAAGTCGGGCTTGGTGTTGGCGAACCCGAAGTTGTACGGCCCGGTCTTGAGGTACCGGTCGTAGGACACGTAGGAGCGGTGACCCGCGATGTAGTAGTTGTCGTAGTCCTTGGTCGACGTCGCACCGACAACCGAGAACCCCTTGAGGGTCCAGGTGGTCGCGGTCTCGGCGCCGTCCTCGAGGATGGTCGCACCGTCAGCCTTGATGACGATGTTGTCGCCGAAGAAACCGCCCTCAGAGACGCCACCGTCGGTCTTGTAGTGGTAGCGGTACAGGACCTTCTTGCCGGCCGCTGCGTCCATGGGGATGTTCACGTCGACCCATGCACCATTGCTGGTACCGGTGAGCGCAGGTGCTCCGCTGCTGTCCTTCGGAAGCGGTTTACCGCCGACGGTGCCGTCGAGCCGGACCCAGGTGGACCCGCCGTCCAGCGACGCCTCGAAGTACAGGTAGTCGTAGTCGGTCTCTATGGCGTAGCGGGCCTTCATCGTCAAGGACGCAGACGTCTTGCCGGTGAAGTCGAGCTCCCTCGTCATGGTGTTGTCGAGGTCGTCGGCGTTGCCTGAGAAGTACTGCTTGGTTCCCGCGAACGGAGCACCCAGCTGTGTGGTCACCGACTTCTTAGGCAACGGGACCACCACGGCCTGAGCCTTGTCGGAGTTGTACTCCTGCGGACCGAGGTCGATCGTCGTGTTGTTGCCCTTGACCGCCACCTGGTAGTCCAGCCAGCCGAGCTGCAGCTTCTGCCAGGCACCGATGTCGCCGGGGCGCTCGCCGAGTGCTTCGCCGGCGGCATTGAGCCGGCTCTGCGACATCAGCGTCCACCATTCGGTCGGGCTGCCACCACCGGTGGCGGTGTCGTAGTCGTCCGGCAGACCGAGATCGTGGCCGTACTCGTGCGCGAACACGCTGAGTCCACCGTTCTCTGGCTGGATGGTGTAGTCGCCGATCCAGATGCCGGTAGTGCCGATCTGTGTGCCGCCGAGGAGGTTCTGCGCCGGGCCGGTCGACCCGGCGTCGGTGCCGAAGGCGTACCAGCGGTGGCTCCAGATCGCGTCTTCGCCCTGGTTCGGGTCTCCGTCGGCCTGGTCACCGCCGGCGTGGACGATCTGGAAGTGGTCGATGTAGCCGTCCGGCTCGTTGAAGTTGCCGTCGCCGTCGAAGTCGTAGCGGTCCCACTTGTCGAAGGACTTCATGTCGGCGGCGATCTGAGCGTCGGTCCGTCCCTGCGCTTTCTGGTCCTCGACCCACTTGTTAGCGGCGTCGCGGACCAGGGCCCAAGTGTTGCTGCAGACGTTCGAGGCGCAGGGGTAACCGTCGCTGCGGCCGTAGCGCGCCTCGTTGTAGGGCACCTTGACCCAGTCGGTCACCTCGCCGTTGACGGTGTACCGGCCCGATGACTGCTTCTGGTAGTAGGTCTTCAGCGACTCCACTCCCGCGCCCGTACCGAAGTAGAGCTGGCGGTAGTGCTCGGCGCTGTAGTCCTTCTGCCAGACCGTGCTGTTGTCCACCGAGCGATCCGGCTCCGGGATCTTGTTGCGCAGCGGCCCGTCGAAGACCGCCGGACCGGGGGTGTCGGGGTCGGTGTCCTGGTCGGGATAGTTCGGGTGCCGCTGGTTTCCGAACTCCGCGAGGATGACGAAGATCCGGTCCGTCGACTCCCGCTTCAGCTCGACGTACTGGTCCTTGTTGGCGCCGGCCTTCTGGCCGGTCACCTTGGCCCGGGCCACGTCGGAAGCCGAGCCCCCAGCCGCCTTACCGAGCTTGACGACAGTGCTCCCGTTGATGTTCTGAGGAGCGGTTTCGCCGTTGATGACTCGCGTGATCGCTTCGCTGCGAAGCGCCTGGCGCTTCTCGTCCAGCGGATTGGGCAACGCATCGGGCACCGCCCGTTTTGCGCTGGCCGACGATGGTCCAGTGTCGGCGGGTGGAGCCGCGAACGCGGCCTGGCTTGAGAATGTGACGCCGATCCCCGACGCCAGTGCCAGGCTGAGCAGCCCGGCCGTGGTCCTACGCACATTGCCTCCTCGTGGGAAAACTGTGGCGTCGAGGAAGCAGGTAGGGCCCCCGCCCCTATAACGACACAATGTGACGGACCCTAGAACTGGCTGTGAACTTCCGCCATATGAGACCGGGGACTTGACGGAGTCTTTACGAACAGCACAACGCCCGGACCGTGGGGTCCGGGCGTTGTGGCGTTGTTTGCCTACGGTCGCGTAGGCGCGTCAGGTCGCGTCGTCGACCTGGGTCTTGGCCTTGGAGGCGCCCTTCGACACGTCGGCCTTGACGTCGGCGGCCGCACCGGCGACGTCCGCCGCCACGTCGCCGCTGGTCTCCGCGGTGGTGTCGGCGACGTCACCGAGGACGTCGACCGTCTCCGACCCGGCGTCCTTGGCCTGGTCCGCCGCGCCAGCGGTGGCGTCCTTCGCTGCGCCGGTCGCCTTGCTGGCGGCGGTCTTGGCCTTGTCGGCGGCGTCACCGACAGCGTCCTTGGCCTTGTCCCCAGCATCGCCCGCGGCGTCCTTGGCCTTGTCCGCGAGCTCGCCGGCCTTGTGCGCGGCGGTACCGGCGGCGGTGGCCACGGTGTCCTTGGCCACCGAGACACGGTCGCCGAAGGTCTTGGCCGGGGGCGTGTAGGACGTCGACGGCGTGGCCCACGGGTCGTCCTTGGGCTTGCGGTTCGCCAGGACGACGACGACCGCACCGACGGCGGCGACGATGCCGAGACCGATGAGGAACTTCCCACCCTTCGGCTGCTTGGCCACCTTGTCGCCCTTGAGGACCGCCACGGCGTCAGGTGCCCGCTCGGACACCTCGACCACCTGGTCCTTGGCCGCCGCCGTGGCGCCAGCCAGTGCGGCGATCGCCGCGGAGATCCGCGGGATCCAGGCGTCGACGATCACCTCGTGGGCCTTGTCGACCTTGGGCTCGAGGTTCTCGACGGCGCTCTGCACCCGAGGGGCAGCGGTCTCGACGGCCCGGTCCAGATAGGGCTCGGCGCGCTTGAGCGCCTCCTGCACGTAGGGGTCGAGCCGCTCGCGGTAGACCTCTTCGACGCGTGGTCGAGCCGCCTCGTAGGCCTCGGTGGCCCGGTCGCGGGCGATCGGCCCGTAGGTCCGGGCCGCCGCCGCGGCGGCGTCAGCGGCGGCGAGCGCCTGCTCCCGCGCCTTGGGACCATAGGTCTGTGCGAGGTCGGCACCCTTGTCGAGTCCCTTGTCGACGGCCGTCGAAGCCTGTTCACGGACGACGTCGACGTAGTCGCCGACGGTCGGCTGCTTGTTTCTTCCGAACACCGTGCCTCCTGAGTGCGTCTGGCCTGCAGATCGCTCGTTCGACTTCGGCCCCATCCTGCCGTGTTTCACCCTCGGACACGACACCAGGCACCCGACACGGCCCGCCGGCCACCTCGCATACCCCAGAATCCGCGGCTCGTACGCGTGAAAGGATGACCGCCATGAAGGCAACCCTCCACACGAACCAGGGCGACATCGTCGTCACGCTCTTCCCGAACGAGGCGCCCAAGACGGTCGACAGCTTCGTGGGACTCGCGACGGGTGAGCGGGAGTACCGCGACGACGCCGGCCGCACCAACCCCACGCCGTTCTTCGACGGGCTGATCTTCCACCGCATCATCAGCGGCTTCATGGTCCAGGGCGGCGACCCGCTGGGCCGTGGAACGGGTGGCCCGGGCTACGAGTACGACGACGAGATCCACCCGGACAAGCAGTTCAACAAGCCCTACCTCTTCGCCATGGCCAACGCCGGCAAGCGGATGGGCAAGGGCACCAACGGCTCCCAGTTCTTCATCACCGTCGGCCCCACCCCGCACCTCAACGGCAAGCACACGATCTTCGGCGAGGTCGCCGACGGTCCGAGCCGCGAGGTCGTCGACAAGATCGCCCGGGTCTCGACCGACCGCAACGACAAGCCCCTCGACGACGTCGTCATCGACAGGGTCACCATCGACCGCGAGGGCTGACCGGAACCGGACCCGGCGCATACCCGTTCTTCCAGGACCATGACCGACCCCACCGCGTACCAGACGCCGGTCGACGTTCCGGTATGCCCGCGGCACCCGGACCGCGAGTCGCACGTCCGCTGCCAGCGGTGCGGGCGGCCGGTATGCCCGGAGTGTCAGCGGCCCGCGGCGGTCGGAGTGCAGTGCGTCGACTGCGTGCACCAGAGCGCGCGGGAGGGCCGCACCGCCACCACGATCTTCGGCGGTGGGGTCAACCCGCGCGGGGCCGTCGTGACCTACACGATCATGGCGATCTGCGTGGTCGTCTACATCGCCGAGCTGGTGAGTCCGGCGGTGTTCCAGCGGTTCGCGTTCTCGCCGGCGACCGGGGCCCGCGAGCCGTGGCGGGCGCTGACGGCGGCGTTCCTTCACTCGCCGCAGATGTTCCTGCACATCGTGTTCAACATGCTGGTGCTGTGGCAGATCGGGCCCTACCTCGAGGGGCTGCTGGGCCGGCTCCGGTTCCTGGTGCTGTTCCTCGTGTCCGCGGTCGGCGGGTCGGCGGGCTTCCTGCTGCTCGCGTCGCCGCCGACCGCCGCCGAGCCGCTCGGGTCGTGGAACACCGGGGTGGTCGGGGCGTCGGGCGCGGTGTTCGGCCTGTTCGCGGCGTTGCTGGTCCTCAACCGGCACCTCGGCCGCTCGACGGCCGGGATCGGCGTCATCATCCTCATCAACGCGGCGATCGGGTTCTTCTACCCGGGGATCGCGTGGCAGGCCCACCTCGGTGGGTTCCTCACCGGACTGGCCTGCGCGGGCATCATCGCCCTGCTCAACAAGCAGAACCTGCGCCGGTACGCGGTGCTGGGGATGATCGCGGTCCTCGTCGTGGTCGTCGCGCTGATGGCCGCCAAGTACGCCACCATCCCGCCGATGTTTCGGTAGTACACAGCCTCTGAGCGGAATGTCCCACCGTCCACAGGTGCTCGCCGTCGCCTGACGGATCCCCGCCCCTTCGGGCAGGCTCGCGCGATGGACGAGCTGGCGGCGGTGGGACTGGCGACGCGCGGGTTTCTCACGACGTCTGAGCTCCGGCGGCACGTCGACCGTCAGGCGCTGGACCGGATGGTGAGTCACGGAGAGCTGGTTCGAGTTCGAGCCGGGGTCTACGTAGACGGGGTGCGCTTCTCCTCGGCCGAACCGGTGATGCGTCATGTCATGGCCGCGCGAGCCGTCGCAGGCCTCCTTGGCAACGGCTATGCGGTGAGCCATCTCAGCGGCGTCGCCGTTCAGGGTCTCCCGGTCCTGCGCTCGGACCTCGGAAAGGTTCATCTGTCGCTCGTCGAACGGGGCAAGCCTCGGTCCGACGGACAGCTCCAGGTGCACGCGCCGCTGTCCTCGAGGGCGGTCGTGGACATGGCCGGAACGCCGGTCGTGACGATCGCGGTGGCCGTGGTTCAGGCGGCGGCGAGCGCAGGGGTCCGCGCGGGAGTGGTCGCGGCGGACGCCGCCATGCGGCGAGGTGTGGGCCGCGACGACCTGGTAGCGGCCCTGGACATCTCGCGTGTCGGTCGCGGGCGTCGACGAGCGGTGCGGGTCGTGGCCCTCGCCGACGGACGGTCGGAGTCGCCGGGGGAGTCGTGGGCGCGTCTCGTCATGGCGGAGGCAGGACTGCCGACGCCGGAGCTCCAGGGCCTTATTCGTGATGAGGCGGGAGAGGTCATGGCTCGCGTCGACTTCCTCTTTCGCCGCGAGCGGGTCGTTGTGGAGTTCGACGGCGCGGTGAAGTACGGCGGCGCGGCCCGGAGTGGACAGCTCGCCCTGGTCGCGGAGAAACGTCGTGAGGACGCCATCCGCCGCCTGGGGTATGTCGTCGTGCGACTCACCTGGGCGGATCTGGCCAACCCCGCACGGGTCGGTGCTCTCGTCCGGGCCGCCTTTCGGCTGGCAGCGGCCTGAGAGGGCGTCGACTTACATCCGTGTCATTTGTCCCCAGGGTGGGGATAAGCCTGTGGAAAGCGCGACTCCCACGAGAATCAGCCGACTCCCACCGCATACGGAGGGAGTGGGCAAACTCTCGAGGGAGTCGTGGAGAAAGGGGGGGCAACCAGGGCCCCTCGGCGCGGTCAGCGCCAGCGCATCGCCATCCCGAAGCCACCCAGCAGGAGCACGAACCCGGCCACGAGGTTCCCGTAGCCGAACGCCTGGATCGGCCACGCCCCCTGCGACACGTAGAAGACGACGATCCAGGCCAGCCCGAGGAGGAGCAGCGTGACGAAGACCGGCACGTACCACTCCGGGTTCGGCGCCTGCTTCTTGGCGCGCTGCTGCGGGGTGTAATGGCCAGACCGACTGTCGCGGCCCTTCGACTCGGGCACGGTGACTCCTTGGTGGGGAACTCGCGAGGTGGCGCTAGTGGTTCAACGTCTGATCTAGCGTAGTTGCACCACGCCGTACGCCCAGCCAGACGAGAAGGGAGCGGGTATGCCGGAAGGCCGCACTCGACCGTCCGCCTGGGCCCTCGTCGTCCCTCTCGTCGCGGGACTGGCCGGCGCTCTCTTCGCGACCAGCTACGCGACGGCGCACGGCACCGAGCTGCGCAGCGTCGGCCGTGACCTCCCGGGCCTCATCGCCGACCAGAACCGCGACGTCGCCGCCAAGGCCGAACAAGTCCGGGCGCTGCAGTCCGAAGTGGACCAGCTCTCTACCAAGGCCGCCCCCGGCGACGCTCGCATCAGCGGCCTCAAGGACCAGGCCGCCGTCCTCGCCCCGCTCGTGGGCACCCAGGCCGTCCGCGGCCCCGTCGTCACCGTGTCCCTCGACGACGCGCACCGCAGCGCGGCCAGCCTGCCCAAGCCCTACGGACCGGACGACATCGTCGTCCACCAGCAGGACGTGCAGGGCGTCGTCAACGCGCTCTGGGCCGGCGGCGCCGAGGCGATGATGATCCAGGACCAGCGGGTGATCGCCACCTCCGCGGTCCAGTGCGTCGGCAACACCCTGCTCCTCCAGGGCCGCGTCTACTCGCCGCCCTACGTCATCAAGGCGATCGGCAACCCCACGTCCCTCCGGGCCGCGCTCGACCGCGACGCCCAGGTCCGCATCTACCGCGAGTGGGTCGACGCGGTCGGTCTCGGGTACGACGTCGCGACCATCGACCAGGCCGACTTCCCCGCCTACACCGGCACCATCGACCTCGACCGCGTCACCGGCGGCTGAGGTCCGCGTGAGAGTCCTCCGAACCGTTGTCGGTGCCGTCGGAGAGCTGGCCATCACGGCCGGCGTCCTGCTGCTCCTCTTCGTCGCGTGGGAGCTCGGCTTCGTCGCGGTCACCACCAACCGCGCGCAGGCCGCCACGGTCGACAGCCTCGAGCGCCAGTTCGCCCAGCCGACGCCGGCACCGACGACCTCGCCGGCCACCCCCGCACCCACCGACACCCCCACCGCCACCGTCGCACCGACGACGCCCGCAATCCCCGTCCCGCCGCCCGGGGACGCCTTCGCGATCCTGCGTATCCCCCGCCTCGGCAGCGCCTGGGCCAAGCCGGTCTACCAGGGCGTCGGGCTCGACGTCCTCGCCAAGGGGATCGGCCACTACCCCGACACCCAGCTGCCCGGCCAGGTCGGCAACACCGCCTACGCCGGCCACCGCGCGGGCCACGGCAACCCGCTCATCGACATCGACACCATCCGGCCGGGTGACGCGATCGTCGTCGAGACCGCCGACACCTACGTCATCTACCGCGTCGACCGCTCCGAGATCGTCCCGCCGACCGACATCAACGTCCTCGCGCCGGTACCCGACCGCCCCGGCGTCACCCCCACCGAGGCGTGGCTCACCCTCACCTCGTGCGAACCGAAGTACGGCTCCACCAACCGGTTCATCGTCTTCGCGAAGCTCGACCGCTCCATCCCCCGGGCCCAGGGTCTGCCCCCCGACGTCCTCGCCCGACCAGGAGGGAACGGCTGATGTATGCGGCTCTGTGGCGCCTCCTCCCCGGCGGCCGGCTGGCCAAGACCCTCCAGGCCCTGCTGCTCTTCGCGGTGGTCGTCGCCGTCCTCTTCATCTGGGTCTTCCCGGCCGTCACCCCTCACCTACCCTTTGAGGACGTCACCATCGAGCCCACCACGGGAGCCACCTCGTGACCGCGCGCATCCTCGTCGTCGACAACTACGACAGCTTCGTCTTCACCATCGTCGGCTACCTCCAGCAGCTCGGCGCCGAGTGCGAGGTCGTCCGCAACGACGCCGTCTCGCCGGCCGACGGGGCGGACTTCGACGGGGTCCTCGTGTCGCCCGGGCCTGGTACGCCCGAGGAGGCCGGCGTCAGCATGGCGATGATCGAGGCCTGCGGCGAGCGGGCCCAGCCGATGCTGGGGGTATGCCTCGGGCACCAGGCTCTCGGGGTGGTCATGGGCGCCACCGTCGGCCGGGCGCCGGAGCTCCTGCACGGCAAGACCTCGCAGGTCCACCACGACGGCACCGGCGTTCTCGACGGGCTGCCGACACCGTTCACTGCGACCCGCTACCACTCGCTGACCATCGACCCCGCGACCCGGCCGGACACGCTCCTGGCCAACGGGCATACCGACACCGGCATCATCATGGCCGTCCGCCACGCGACCCTCCCGCTGCACGGCGTGCAGTTCCACCCGGAGAGCGTGCTGACCGTTGGCGGCCACCGGCTGCTCGCGAGCTGGCTGGTGCTCTGCGGTATGCCTGATGCGGTCGAGCGCTCGCACGGTCTCAGCCCGCTGGTCCACGGGCTCGTCACGCCCGTGGCCTGACGCCGCCTAGGGCTTCGTCGTCGAGGTTGGCGCCGGGACGGGTGACGTCGTCGTGGTCGTCGTGGAGGGCGGCGGGGTCGTCGGCGGCACCGTGACCGTCACGGTGGTCGTCGACGGCGGGGCCGTGGGCCGCTTGGCGACCTTGAGCGTCACGGTGCTGCCCACGTCGACCACGGTGGCGGACGCCGGCGACTGGTCAAGGACGGTGCCCTCGGCGGCCTTGGCGTCGTCGACCTGCTGGACCTGCGAGTTCAGGCCGGCCTTCTGCAGAGTGTCCTGGGCCACGCCGACGTTCTTCGTCCGCACGTCGGGGACGGGGACCTTGCCGGTGGCGACCTTGAGCGTGATCGGCGTAGCGAACGGGTTCACCGTGCCGACGGCCGGGTCGGTGCCGAGCACGTTGCCCTTCTGCTGCGCGTTGTCGTCGACCTGCTGGATGGTCCCGACGGTGAACCCCTGACTCTGCAACGCGGTGGTCGCCGCCTCCTGGGTGAAACCGACGACGTTCGGGATCGCGGCAGCGTCCGGGCCGGTGGACACGTCGATGGTGACCGTCGAACCGGTGTTGACCTGAGTGCCCTGAGCCGGGTTCTGGGCCATGACCTGGCCCTTGATCACGGTCGGGCTGGGCTTGTTCTCCACCTTGGCGACCAGCTGGGCGTTCGTCAGCGCGGTACGCGCGGCCGTCTCGGTCAGCCCGGCGAGGTTGGGGACGGCTACCTGCTGCGGGGTCTGCCGCGCGAAGAGGGCGATGCCCGCCCACGTCGCGCCGGCGAGCACGAGCACCACGGCGAGGGCGATGAGGGCGTAGACCCAACCCGGTCGCTTCCGGCGGTCGTCCTCGTCGACGGGAACGTCCTCCATGGCGACGAGGTCCGGGCGGGAACGGGCGCCGAGCATCCGGGTCGCGTCGTCGCCGGCCATGGCGGTCGCCGCAGCGGCGCCGAGGACCGCTCCGGCCGCTGCTGCGCTGAGCGGCCGCCCTTCCCGCGCCGCGATGAGGTCGTTCCGGAACTCGGTCGCGCTCTGGTAGCGGCGCTCGCGCGGCTTCTCCAGGGCGTGCAGGGTGATGTTGTCGTAGGCCGTCGGGACGTCGTGGTTGAAGCTCGACGGCGGCTGCGGCCGCTCGCCCACGTGCTGGTAGGCGACCGAGACCGGTGACTCGCCGACGAACGGCGGCCGTCCGGTGAGCAGCTCGAACAGCAGGCAGCCGGTCGAGTAGAGGTCGGACCGGGCGTCCACGGGCAGGCCCTGCGCCTGCTCGGGCGAGAGGTACTGCGCCGTCCCGATGACCGCCTGGGTCTGCGTCATCGTGGCGGAGGTGTCGGCCACCGCCCGCGCGATCCCGAAGTCCATGACCTTGAGGTCGCGCCCCCGCGTGATCATGACGTTGGCCGGCTTGATGTCGCGGTGGACGATGCCCATCCGGTGGCTGTAGGCCAGCGCGGCCAGCACGCCCTCGACGATGGTCGCCGCCTCGGACGGCGCAATGACGTTCTCGCGCTGCAGCTTGGCACGAAGCGTTTCGCCGTCGACGTACTCCATGACGATGTACGGCAGCGGTACGGTGGCTCCGCCCGACTCGATCGTCGTCTCCTCGCCGGAGTCGTAGATCGCGACGATGTTGGGGTGGGCGAGACCGCCGGCCGCCTGGGCCTCGCGCCGGAACCGGGTCAGGAAGTTCGCGTCCCGGGCCAGGTCGGAACGCAGCAGCTTGATCGCGACGGGCCGGTCGAGGCGCGTGTCATGGCCGAGATGGACCTCGGCCATCCCCCCTCGTCCGATGAGCTCGCCGACCTCGTACCGGCCCCCGAGCAGCGCAGGCAACGTCACCCGCGACCTCGCATCGGGTCAGTCTCCCGAGCCATTGCCGCCTTCCGAGCCGATCATGGGCCTGCCGTCGAGTTGCCGTCGGAGACCGTCAGCGTAATCGGAGTCCCGACGTCGACCTTCCCGGTGGGCTTGATGTCGGTCACCGTCCCGGCGGGCTGCTTCCCCGGCTTGGTGTCCTGCTTGATCTGGTTGTCCTTCCAGCCCGCGCCCTCGAGGATGCCCTTCGCCTCGTCGTAGGACTTGCCGACGAAGTCGTTCTTGTTGATGACCACCTGAGGCGTCGTCGACGTCGTGCTCTGGGTGGTCGTGGTGGTCGTCCGCGACGGCGTGATCGTCGTCGGCGGCGCCGAGGTCGAGGTCGCGGTCGACGTGCTGGCCGGCGGTGCCGTCACCGTGGTTGTGGCCACCGCGCCGCCGCCGCCGTTGTTGCTGGCGTAGGCCCACGCGAAGAACCCGATCGCGGCGAGCAGCACGATGATGGGGATCCACCAGAGGCCGATGCCGCCCCGCTTCTTCTCCGGCTCCTGGTGCCGCGGCGGGTACGGCTCATAGGGAGGCACCCCGTCCTCGAACCCCGGGTCGTAGCCGCTGGCCGGGTAGGCAGCGGCGCCCAGCAGCTCGGTGCCGGTCGGCGCGTCCATGACCTGGGTGCCGTCCGGGTCGGTGTCTCCGGTGTGGACCACGCTGGTCGCCGGCGGGATCTGCGCGAGCCCGCTGACCGGCATACCCAGTGCTGCGGCCACGGCCGCCGCGGAGGTGGGCCGGTCCATCGGGTCCTTGGCCAGGCTCTGGTCGACGATCCGACGCAGGTCCGACGGCACCCAGTCCGGCAGCGGCGGGGGCGGGTCGTTGACCTGGGCGAGCGCGGTCGCAACGGCCGACCCGGAGTCGAACGGCTTGCGGCCGGTGAGCATCTCTTGCGTGATGATGCCGAGCGCGTAGAGGTCGCTGGCGCCGGTGGCGCCCTTGCCGAGGGCCTGCTCCGGGGAGAGGTACTGCGGGGTGCCGAGCACCTCGCCGGTCCGGGTATGCGACGCGCCGTCGACCGCGCGCGCGATGCCGAAGTCCGTCAGCTTGACCCGGCCGTCGGGGGTGATGAGGATGTTGGCGGGCTTGACGTCACGGTGGACCACGCCGGCCGCGTGGGCGGCCGCGAGCGCGAGGGCGGCCTGGCCGACGATGCCGCGGACCTGGTCGGGGTTCATGGGGCCGCGCCCGATCATCTGGGACAGCGGCTCACCGTCGACCAGCTCCATGACGAGGTAGGCGACGCCCTCGTCCTCGCCGTAGTCGTAGACCGTCGCGATGTTCTGGTGCGACATCCCGGCGCTGTGCCGCGCCTCGTCTCGGAACCGCTCGGCGAACGTGGGGTCCTCGGCCGTGCTGGCTCGCATGACCTTGACGGCCACCTCGCGCCCGAGCACCGAGTCCGTGGCCCGCCAGACGTCACCCATGCCACCGGTCGCGATGCGATCGGTGAGGGTGTACCGGCTGCCGAGGGTCATACCTGCTTCGGGGTTCATGCGCTGATCACTGGTTGAGCACCGCTTCCATGACTGCTTTGGCGATGGGTCCTGCGAGGCGCCCCCCGGCGGCCTCGTTTCCGGCGTTGCCACCGTCCTCGACGACGACGGCGACGGCAACTTTCGGGTCGTTCGCGGGGGCGAACGCCGTGAACCAGGCGTGCGGCGGCTTGCCGTTGCCCTGCTCGGCGGTCCCCGTCTTGCCGGCCACCTGGACGCCGTTGATCTTGGCCGGCGTGCCGGTGCCCTGGTCGACGACCGCGACGAGCATCTGGGTGAGCGTGGCCGCCGTCTGTGACGACACCGCGGTTCCGAGGCGCTCCGGGGAGGTGCGGTCGATGGTCTGCAGGCCGGCGCTGAGCACCTGGTTGATGAGGTACGGCTTCATGACGACCCCGCCGTTGGCGATCCCGGCGCTGACCATGGCGACCTGCAGCGGCGTGACCCGCACGTCGAACTGGCCGATTGCGGACTGTGCGGTCTGCGCCTGGTTGATGCCCGTCGGGAACCGGCTCGGCTCGACTCGGGTGGGGATCCGCAGCGTCGACCCGAACCCGAACTTGGCCGCCTGGTCGGCGAGGCCCTGGGCGCCGACCTGCATACCGAGATAGCCCATGGCGGTGTTGCAGGAGATCTCGAGGGCGTGCTGCAACGTGGTCTGGTTGTTGGGGCCGCACGGCTGCCGGTCGTAGTTCGGCAGGCCCGCGGTCGTCTGGGGCAGCTCCATGACTCCCGGCGCGGGGATCTGGGTGGTGGTGTCGACCTTGCCGTTCTCGAGGGCGGCCGACGCGGTGACGATCTTGAACACCGACCCCGGCGGGTAGAGGTTGCCGCCGATGGCCCGGTCGACGAGCGGCTGGGTCGGGTCGGCGTTGAGCTCGTTCCACGCCTTGACGACGGCCCCCTGGTCGTGGGCCGACAACCGGTTCGGGTCGTACTGCGGGTGCGAGATGAGGGCGAGGATCGCGCCGGTCTTGGGGTCGAGCGCGACGACCGCGCCGCGCTGGTTGCCGAGCGCCTTGTCGGCGGCGTCCTGCGCCTTCGGGTTGATCGTCGTCTGGACCGTGGCGCCGACCGGCTGCTTCCCGGTGAGCAGGTCGGTGACCCGCGTGTAGAAGAACTGGCTGGACGACCCGGACAGCAGGTCGTCGGCGGAGCCCTCGAGGCCGCCGCCAGCCCCGTACGTGTACGAGAAGTAGCCGCTGACATGGCTGTAGGGCAGCGGCTGCGGGTAGCTGCGCAGGTACTTGATCTCCTCGTTCGGCGTCGGCTGAGACACCGCGACCGACTGGTCGCCGACGAGGATCGCGCCACGCTGGCGGGAGTAGTTGTCGAGCAGCGTCCGCCGGTTGTCCGGTCGGGCGTTGATCGACGGCGCGAAGATCACCTGGATCAGCGTGGTCGAGATGAACAGCGCGGCGAAGAGCAGCGCGACAACGGTTGAGACACGACGCAGGGGCCCGTTCACGGCATCGCCACCACTTCGGTGGCATTGTCGGCCGGTTTCTCCTGCGCCGGCGTCGCGTCGTCGGTCACCGGCCGGCGGGCCTGGTCGGAGATCCGCAGGAGGATCGCCATGAGGGCCCAGTTGGCCAGCAGCGACGACCCGCCGAGCGACATGAACGGGGTCGTCAGGCCGGTGAGCGGGATGACCTTGGTGACGCCGCCGATGACGACGAACACCTGGAGGCCGACCGAGAAGGCGAGCCCGAACGCGAGCAGCTTGCCGAACCCGTCCCGCACCCCGAGGGCGGTCCGCATACCCCGTTCGACGAACACCGCATACAGGGCCAGCAGGGCCGCGACCCCGAACAGGCCGAGCTCCTCACCGAAGCTGGCGAAGATGAAGTCGCTGTTGGAGAAGGCGACGAGCCACGGCCGGCCCTGTCCGAGTCCGGTGCCGAACAGCCCGCCCGAGGCCATCCCCATGATCCCCTTGGCCAGCTGGTCAGACTGCTCCAGTGAGGCTTGCGAGAACGGGTCGAGCCACAGCTCGACGCGCTGCTGGACGTGGTCGAAGATCCGGTATGCGAGGTAGGCGCCGGCCGCGAAGAGGACCAGGCCGATGGCGATCCAGCTGACCCGCTCGGTGGCGACGTAGAGCATCGCGACGAAGATGCCGAAGAACAGCAGCGAGGAGCCGAGGTCCTTCTCGAAGATGAGGACGGCCAGGCTGACCAGCCAGGCGATGAGGATCGGGCCGAGGTCGCGGCCGCGCGGGAAGGTGAACCCGAGGACCTTCTTCCCGGTCAGCGACAGGACGTCGCGGACCGAGACGAGGTAGCCGGCGAAGAAGATGATGAGGAGGATCTTCGCGATCTCGCCGGGCTGGAAGCTGAGCGGTCCCAACCGGATCCAGATCCGCGACCCGTAGATGGTCGTGCCGATGCCGGGCAGCAGTGGGAGCAGGAGGAGGACGAGACCGACGGCCATCGCGGTGAAGGTGTAACGCCGTAGCAGCCGGTGGTCGCGCAGGAGGATGAGGACGAGCGCCGCGACGACGACCGAGAGGGCGGTCCAGACCAGCTGCCGGCCCGCGTCGCTGTCGATGCCGGTGCGGCCACCGGCCAGATCGAGTCGGTGGATCATGACGAGCCCGAACCCGTTGAGCAGCGTGGCGATCGGCAGCAGCAGCGGGTCGGCGTAGGCGGCCCGCCAGCGGACCACCAGGTGGAACGCCAGCGCCAGCCCGAGCAGGCCGCCGCCGATGGTGAGCAGCTGCGCCGGGACCGTCTCGCGCACGCCGAGGTCGACGCTGATCCACGCGAGCAGGGTGATGCCGATCGCGAAGACCGTGAGCAGCAGCTCCACCCCGCGTCGGGTGCGGGGCGTGATCGTCTCGACGGTTGTCCTCATCGGGCCCTCACGGCGTCGAGCCCGTCGTCAGGCCGGTGATCGGGGTGGTCGCACTGTCGGTCGGCGACGCCGGCACGGTCGCGCTCGTCGTGGACGGCGACGGGGTCACCACGGGGTTCTGGCCGCACGGGGTGCCCGCCGTGGCCAGCGCGCGGCAGTCGGTGGCCGACGTGCGTAGCGTCCCGACCCGGGTGTTGGCGTCGGCCAGGCTGCCGAGCGGGGTACCGGTGCTGACGACGTCCTGGACGTAGGTCGGCAGCTGGCCGACCGGGATGTCGGTCACCTGGTAGACGCGGGACAGGTTGACGGGACCGATGTTCTGGCCGACGCCCTGCCAGATCGCGACATAGCCGTCGGAGGACTTCACGTAGAACTGGCTCTGGGTCCAGGCGTAGGCCGCATACCCGCCGCCGGCGAGGATCAGGGCGAGCGCGAAGGCGAGGACGACGCGGCGGACCCAGATGACCCGCTTCGAGCGCGGTTCGTCCGCCAGCACTGGTCCGTCGTCGTCGTCCTCCGGGGAGGCGGTCCGGACGGAGCGGGCCAGGCTGGCGGCCTTCTCGGCCGGGCTGATCGGCAGCCCGCGGGTGCGCTTGCCCTCGCGGTCACGCAACGACGCGGCGCCGACGATCTGGGGCGAGGTGCTGGGCGCCTCGGACTCGCGCAGGTCGACGACGTCGGCGACGACCACGGTGACGTTGTCACGCGCGCTGGCCTTGAGGGCGACCTCGATCAGCCGGTCCGCGGCAGCGCTCGGGTTCGGCGCCTCGGTGAGGATCTCCTCGATGATGTCGCGCCGCACGAAGTCGCTGAGCCCGTCGGAGCAGAGCAGGTAGCGGTCGCCGGCCCGCAGCTCGCGCATCGACAGGTCGGGTTCGTCGTCCACCTGGCCGGTCATGACCCGGGTGACGAGGGAACGCTGCGGATGGTCTTCCGCCTCCTCGGGCGTGATCCGTTGCTCGTCGACCAGCTGCTGGACGAACGAGTGGTCCTTGGTGATCTGGCTGAGCGTGCCGTCGCGCAGAAGGTACGCGCGGGAGTCGCCGATGTGGGCCATGGCCAGCTTGTTGCCGGTACGGAGCATGGCGATCGTCGTGCTGCCCATCCCGCGCAGCTTGGGGTCGTCCTCCATGGCCCGGCGCAGGCTGGAGTTCGCGTCACGGACCGACTTCTCCAGGGCGGGCAGCGCCTGCTCGGCGCCGATGCTCTCGCCGTCGAGCGGGGCGAGCTGCCCGACGATCAGCGAGCTGGCCACGTCGCCGGCGGCGTGGCCCCCCATCCCGTCGGCCAGGACCAGGAGGTGCGGACCGGCATACCCGCTGTCCTCGTTGCGGGACTTCGGTCCCAGCCCGAGGTCGGTCCGCGCCGCATAGCGCAGGGCGATGGCCATCGGTCAGCCCCGCAGTTCCAGTGTGGTGCGCCCGATCCGGATCACGGAGCCGATCTCGACCGGGACGGCGCCGGTGATCTTGACCCCGCCGACCTGGGTGCCGTTGCGCGAGCCCTGGTCCTCGACGAACCAGCCCTCGGCCCGGGGGAAGATGCGCGCGTGCCGGCTGGAGGCGAACTCGTCGTCGAGGACGAGCGTGCACTCGGGGCCGCGGCCGATGAGCACGCCCTGGCGGCCGAGCGGGAGCGAGGTGCCGGTCATCTGGCCGTCGGTGACGACGAGACTCACGGGTTCGCGACGACGCCGTGGCTGCTTCGGTGGCGGGACGGGGGCGGCGGCGGCGCCGGCTGCGGCTCCCGCCGCGACGGGGACGCGGGCCGGCGAAGGAGGGGTGGGCCGGCGGTCGCGCAGGCCGCGCCGCGAGATGCGGGTGCCGTAGAGGTCGCGCCGCAGCACCGCCGCCAAGGACAGGACGAACACCCAGAGCAGGGCGAGGAGGCCGAGGCGGATGATCGTGTAGGTCAGCTCGCTCACCGAGGCGTCACCGCTTACCGGGCCGGAACACCGCATGGGTGCGCCCGATGGTGATCTCGTCCCCCTCGTCGAGCCGGGTACTGGTGATGCGCTCACCGTTGACGAACGTGCCGTTCGTCGAGCCGAGGTCGCGGATGGACGTCACGAGGTGCGGACCGTCGTTGGTCACGCGGACCTCACAGTGACGTCGCGAGATGCCCGGGTCGTCGAGGACGACGTCGGCCAGCTCGTCGCGCCCGATGACCGTGTGGGCGCCGATGAGCGGGTAGCGCTCTCCGTCGATGACCAGCCACGGGCGGGCGACCGGGCTGGCGGAGGGCCGCTGGGGCGGAGCCGCGACGGGCGCGTTCTGCGCCGGAGGAACCGTCTCGCGCCGCGGGGCCTGGGTGCTGGGGGCGATCGAGCGGCGGCTGGTCGCCGGGCGGACTCGGAACACGCCGGTCTCGAGCTCGTCGTCGCGGTGGAAGGTGATCTGGACCGGGCCGCCGGGCTGGTAGCGCTGCGAGTCGGCGTGCTCCTGCGCCGCCGCGACCAGCTCGTCGGAGAGCGCCTCCTCGTAGCCGGAGAGCCGCTCGAAGTCGGTTCCGGAGAGCTCGATCGTGTAGAGGTTCGGGACCATCGTCCGGCCGTGGCCCATCACGGCGGCGCGGTCGTCCATGGCTCGGCGGACGGCCGAGGCGAGCTCGACCGGCTGCACCTCGGACTTGAACGCCTTCGCGAAGGCGCTGTTGACCGCTCGCTCCAGGCCACGCTCGACCTTGTCGAACAGTCCCACTCGCCTACTCCTCGATGTTTGACGTCCCGGTCGGAAGTCGGTTCATCGTAACGGTGACGCGCATACCCGCAGGTGAAGCGCGACGTGGGTGGGCGGCGGACCCGGGAGTCCTTACCCTGGTCGTATGCGTGTCGAGCTGCCGGAGGGGTACGTCCCGCCCCAGCCCACGCACCCGATGTACGGGTATCTCACGCCGGAGGAGCAGGAGGCGTTCGAGGCCGAGGAGCAGGCGCGGCTGGGGATCGTGCCGGGGGTCCCGGTGGTGTCGGAGGTCACCGAGGGGTCCGAGGTCGAGGCCGTGACCGGATCGTCGTGGGCCCCGCCCAGGCTCCCCGCGCTCCCCGCGCTCCCCGCGCTCGAGGAGGAGACGGAGCAGGAGGAGCTCGGCGAGATCGACGAGGCCCTCGAGGCCGCGGAGGCGACGGTCGGGCGTACTGGCGGCTGGGTCCCGGCGCCTCCTCCGGAGCCGGCCGTCGAGCCGGCCGTCGAGCCGGTCGTCGTCGAGCCGGCCGCCCTCGGCGCGGTCGGCGAGTTCCGGTGGGACGCCTACAAGCAGGAGTGGGTGCCGGCCGGTCCCGCAGTGCCGGCGGCACCCGTCGTGGCCGAGGAGCCGCCGCCGGACGTGGCCGCCGCGGCCGGCGGGCGAGGGGCGTCGAGCTCGTGGACCAGCGGCGACGGCTCGCGGTTCCGCTGGGACGCGCGGGCGCAGCGCTGGATCACCGAGCCGCCGGAGTCGTCCGGCTAGCGGTTTGGCGAGAGCCAGGGCCATGCAGCACACTGGTCACCGCGCGCGAGTGGCGGAATGGCAGACGCGCTGGCTTCAGGTGCCAGTGCCCGAAAGGGTGTGGGGGTTCAAGTCCCCCCTCGCGCACCGACGAAACTCATCGGTCATCGCGGAAGATCGCACCCCTCTGAGGGGTGTGATCTTCCGCGTTGTGCGTCCCGGCGCGGCTACCCGATGCGGCGAGTCCGGTTGACGATCAGGCCGCTCTCGTCGAGGAGGTCGTCCAGGACCGCGGCGAACTCCGTCATGTGCGGCGTCTCCCGATGGGCGTCCAGCTGTTCCGCCGTCTCCCAGTTCTCGTAGAAGTAGAACGCGCCCGGGTCGTCGATCCCCTCGTGCAGGTCGTCATTCACGCACCCGGCCTCCTGCGTCGTCGGCTCGATGACCGACACCAGCCACCGGCGCAGCTCGTCCTCCTTGCCCGGCGCCGCCCGCATGGAGGCGAAGACGGTGACCAGGTCGCGACGGTCGTCGGTGGGAGTGGTCATGAGACCTCCAGAGGTGATACGCACTCATCCACGTGGACGCTAGCGCCCGGACAGCAGCCAAGGCGGTGAGTTGTACCCCCTCTGAGGGTGACGACTCACCGCCTTGGCTGTCTCGAGGCCTCAGCCGGACCGTGGCGGAGTCGGGTACCCGGTCATGTCACCGATCCGGTCGTGATCACAACGCGCTTGGGTACCCGACCGGGTATCCGACCGCCTGCCGGGTAGGAGCCGGCTCCCGAAGCCCCCAGTGAGGGCGGCATCTGCCAAGGCGGTGGATCGCACCCCCTCTGAGGCGGACAACCCACCGCGTTGACCAACGCGAGGCGTCAGGCGATCCGCGCGCGCGCCGCTACATTCGGGCGCATGGCCCTGCCCCGCCGGAACGCGGTGCTGCTGAGTGTCCTGGCCGTCGTCCTGGCCGCCGCGCTCTTCCTGTATGCCTTCAGCCAGACGACGTTGACCTTCGTGGTGCCCAGCCCGGCGGGCATCATCCAGCGAACGGCGATCTTCCGGCCCGGCCTTGTGGCGTCGATCATCAACGGGGTCGCCCTCGCCGGGTCGATCGCGGTGCTCGTGTGGCAGCTTCTCCGTCAGCCACCCCGGTGGGCGTGGTGGGTGGTGGTCGTCCTGCTGGCCGCCGGGGTCGTCGCCGACATCGTCGTGCTGACGTCGTCCCGCCCGCTGTTCTGACCGCCGCCTCCTCGCCCATCCGCGACGCGCAAGGCACGCGGAGAATGGCCCGTTCGGTGCTGACGTCTCGCGCGCCCGTGGTGCCATCGTGGTCCGCATGACCGACGTCGACCAGAAGCCGAAGGACCACGAGCGGACCTTCTTCGGCCAGCCGCCAGTCCTGGCCAACCTGTTCGGCGTCGAGCTCTGGGAGCGGTTCAGCTTCTACGGCATGCAGGGCATCCTGCTGCTCTACCTGTACTACTCGACCCAGGACGGCGGACTGGGGATCTCCCAGGACACCGCGGTCGGCATCGTCGGCGCCTACGGCGGGCTGGTCTACCTCAGCACCATCGCCGGGGCCTGGGTGGCAGACCGGCTCATCGGCGCGGAGCGCACGCTCTTCTACTCGGCGGTCCTCGTCATGGCCGGGCACATCGCCCTGTCCGCGCTGCCGGGGACGCTCGGCGTGGGCGTGGGTCTCGTCCTCATCGCCTTCGGCAGCGGCGGCGTCAAGGCCAATGCCACGTCGCTCGTCGGCACCCTCTACAGCGAGGAGGACCCGCGTCGTGACGCCGGCTTCTCGCTGTTCTACCTGGGCATCAACCTCGGGGCCCTCCTCGGACCGCTCCTGACCGGATGGCTGCAGACCAGCTTCGGCTTCCACATCGGGTTCGCCGCCGCGGCCGTCGGCATGGCGATCGGCCTCATCCAGTACACGATCGGCCGGAAGCGGCTCGCCGAGGTCGCGAACGAGGTACCCGACCCGCTGCCCCGCAGCGAGCGGCGTTGGTACGTCGTCGGCATTGTCGGCGCGGTGGCGGTCGTCGGCGTCCTCGGCGCCACCGGCATCCTCAAGGCCAGCAACCTCGACACCGCGGTCATCGTCGTCACGGTCGGCGCGACCCTGTGCTACTTCGCCGTGATCCTCTCGAGTCCGCACGTCTCGACCGTGGAGCGGAAGCGGGTTGTCGCCTTCATCCCGATGTTCATCGCGAGCGCGGCGTTCTGGTCGCTCTACCAGCAGCAGTTCACCGTGCTCACCGTCTACTCGCAGAGCCAGCTGAACCGCGACATCTTCGGCTGGACCATGCCGGTGTCGTGGGTCCAGTCGATCAACCCGGTGTTCATCATCATCCTGTCCGGCGCGTTCGCGGCCATCTGGACCGCCATGGGCAACCGTCAGCCGCCGACGCCGCTGAAGTTCGCCGCCGGGACCATCGTCATGGGCATCGCGTTCCTGCTGTTCATCCCCATGGCCAGCACCGAGCCGAACTCGGCGCCGCTGCTCGGGCTCGTCGGTGTCATCTTCGTCTTCACCATCGCCGAGCTGCTGCTGTCACCAGTGGGACTCTCGCTCGCGACCAAGCTCGCCCCCGAGGCGTTCCACACCCAGATGATCGCGCTGTTCTTCCTCTCGGTGGCGCTCGGCACGGCCCTCTCCGGCACGTTGGCCGAGTTCTACTCGGTCGACAACCAGGTGCCGTACTTCGGGGTTCTCGGCGGGATCGCGATCGTCATCGGGATCATCCTCGCGCTGATGACCCCCTGGCTGAAGCGCCTCATGGGCGGGGTGCGCTGACCCTCGACGGGCACGAGCGGGTAGGCGTTGACAGACTGACGTCGTGCCCGAGCTTCCCGAGGTCGAGAGTGCCCGGGCGGCCATCGAGCGCGCAGCGCTGAACCGCCGGATCGCCGACGTCGACGACTCCGACACCTACGTATGCCGACCGCACCGGCCCGGGGAGATCCGCGCGGTCCTCGTCGGCCGCAGCCTCACGGCCGCCCATCGCCAGGGCAAGTCGATCTGGTGCGACACCTCGGGACTGGGCCGCTCGCATACCCCTGGCCCCGAGCTGGCCATCCACCTCGGCATGAGCGGCCACATCCTCGTCACGTATGCGGACGGCGAGCTCACCGAGGGCGGCGACTGGCTGGCGACCGAGGGCCGCCGGGCGGCGGCGCGGAACCCGAAGAACCCGGCCTGGGACCGGTTCACGATCACCTTCGAGGACGGTGGCCAGCTGCGGCTGTTCGACCCGCGCCGGCTCGGCCGGGTCCGCCTGGACGCGAACCGCGAGCGGCTCGGCCCGGACGCGCAGGAGGTCACCCTGGCGGACTTCCGCGAACGGCTGGGCCGCGGTCACGCCGCCGTCAAGGCCCGGCTGCTCGACCAGTCCGTCATCGCCGGTGTCGGCAACCTGCTCGCCGACGAGACCCTGTGGCAGGCGCGGATCTCGCCGCGCCGCCCGGCCGACGAGCTCTCGGCCGACGAGCTGGCCCACCTTCGTCGTGCCCTCCGCGCGGCGACCCGACGGGCGCGCGAGCGCGGCGGCGTGCATACCGGCACGTTCATGACACACCGGACCCGGGACGGGCACTGCCCGCGCTGTGGGTCGGAGGTCGCTCGCGCGACCGTCGGCGGCCGCACGACGTACTGGTGCCCGCTGGAGCAGCTCTAGCTCAGCCGCGAACGGGGCGCCCGGCCTCCCGAATCGCCCCCGCCAACAGGCACTCGGTACGCCGATGGTCCGGTTTCTGGGGGTATGCCGGGTTGCCGCGCTGCGTGTGCCTGTCCGACGGGCGGCGTCCACCCGCAGGCGGGCCCGTCTACCCGCTCATCCCGCGCTGGTCGAGCTCCTGCTTCGCGGCCCAGGCGCGGATGTCGCCGCGCTCCAGAGCGACGGCCAGCAGGTCGGGGAACGCGTCCGGCGTGCACGCGAACGCGGGAACGCCCAGCTCCGCCAGGTCTCCGGCCAGGGCCCGGTCGAACGCCGGCGCACCTTCGTCCGACAGCGCAAGCAGGACCACCACGACGATGCCCGCACCCAGCATCTGCTGGACCCGGGCCAGCATCTCGTCGCGGACGCCGCCCTCGAACAGATCGGAGATGAGGACGAACACCGTGTCCGCCGGGCGGGTGACAAGGCCCTGGCAGTACGCGATCGCCCGGTTGATGTCGGTGCCGCCGCCGAGCTGCGTCGCGAAGAGGAGGTCGACCGGGTCGGACAGCTCCTCGGTGAGGTCGACGACCGCGGTGTCGAAGGCGACGAGCGAGGTGCGCACCGCGCGCAGGGACGCGATCACCGCGCCGAAGATCGACGCATACACGACCGAGGCGGCCATGGAGCCCGACTGGTCGATGGCCAGGATGACGTCGCGCTCGACGTGCTGCCGGCGGCGCCCGTAGCCGACCAGCCGCTCCGGAACCACGGTTCGCTGCTCGGGCAGGTAGTTCTTGAGGTTCTTGGCGATCGTGTGGTTCCAGTCGATGTCGCGCAGCTTCGGCCGGCGGGTCCGGGCGGCGCGGTTCAGCGCCCCGGTCACGGCGGCCCTGGTGCGGTGGGCGACCCGCCGCTCGACGTCGTCGACCACCGTGCGGACCACCTTTCGGGCGGTCGCCTTGGACGTCTCCGGGATCGCCGAGCCGAGGCTGATGAGGGTCGAGACGAGATGGACGTCGGGCTCCAGCGACTCCATCAGCTCTGGCTCGAGGAGCAGCGCGCGGACCCCGAGCCGGTCGATCGCGTCGCGCTGCATGACCTGGACGACCGTTGACGGGAAGTAGGTCCGGATGTCGCCGAGCCACGTCGCGACGCGGGGCGCGGACCCTCCGAGACCACCGGTACGCGGCTCCGGCGAAGTGCCGTCGCCCGGACGGCCACCGCCGCCGTAGAGGGCGGCCAGCGCTTCGTCCATCCGCCGGTCGTCCGCGCTCAGCCCGAACCCGTCGGAGGGATCGGCCGAGTCCTCGCCGAGGGTCAGTCGCCAGCGTCGGTCCCGTTCGGCGGTCAAGAGGCTTCTCCGGGCGGGAACGGCAGACCGAGGAGTCGCGCCACCGTCGCGACCGCGGGCGTGGCCCGCGCGAGATCGGCGTCAGACCACTCGGTCGCCGTGCGCGTCGCGACCCCCGAAGCATCCGCCTCGAGCCGGCGGACCTGGTGGGCCAGCTGCCGCCGTTCCGCCGGCTGGAAACCGCCGAACGTCCGCCGTAGCAAGGGCAGCACGTCGACGAACTCCTCCGGCCGCAGCCCGTCCAGCCAGGCGTCGAGCATCCCGAGCAGGGCCGTGTCGTGGACCAGGAGCAGGCCGCTGCCGGCGAGGAACCCCTCGATCCAGGCCGCCTTCTCCGCGGGCGTCGAGCCGACCGACAGCGCCCGCTGCAGCCGGCGGGCGGTGTCCTCGGAGTCGAACACCTGCGCGTCGGCCAACAGGCGGACGAACCGGCCGGCCAGCAGCCCGTGGAGATCGCTGCGCCGCGTCAGCCGTTCCAGGGTGTCCAGCCACTCGGTCCGGCGCTCGGCCGGCAGCAGCGCCGTCGCCGCGTGCACCTCCTCGATGCGGTCCCGCAGGGTCTCCGCCGCCTCGTCCCCCAGACCGGTCACGGCGGTCGGCAGCGCGGCCTCGATCCGGACCAGCAGCGACGTCGCCACCTCGCCGAGCGCCGTGGTGTCGGTCGACCGCACGTCGCCGTAGCGCATCGCCCGCACCAGTACCGGGAGGGCCTCCATGAGGTGCTCGACGTCGACATCGAGGGCCGCCCGGTCACGGAGCGCGGTGAGCACGCGCGGCAGCGCTGCGGCGAGGTCGCCCAGCAGGCAGGCCTCCATGGCTCGGGTCACGGTCGCCAGCGAGCTGTCCCCGGACGTGGCGCGGTCGACGACCCGCGCCGTGGCGGCGTCCAGAACCGAAGTGCCCCAGACGCTGGCCACCGCGATGTCGACGGAGAGCTCCGGCCGCCAGGCCAGCGACCAGCCCTCCTTGAACGTCCCGGTCCCGCTCGTGCGCGCGGGCGTGCCCCAGTCGATATCGAGGACGCGGAGGCGGTGCAGCAGCCGGGAGCGGGCGAGGTCGTTGGGCTTGCGCAGGTCCAGCTCGAGGGCCTTGTCGAGCGGGTCCATCGCGAGCCGCAAACGTCGGGCGGTCGCGCGGAGGTCGGCCTCCAGCGGGACGGTCGGCGCTTCGCCCGGGACGGTGCCGAGGCGCTCGCCGACCACGACGTCGCGGGTCACCAGCTCGACCAGCAGCTCCTCGCCCTGGCACAGCACCGACCGGGTCGCGTCGGTGACCTCGGCGAGCCCGGCGAGGGGACGGCCCCGCATCGTCGCCACGGCCTCGGCCAGCCGGACCGCCTCGATGACGTGGGCCGACGACACCGGCAGGTCCTTCTCCCGCAGCCGACCGGCGACCTTGGTCAGCCACCGCGGCACGACGTGGTCGGGCGTGGTGAACAGGTGGTGGTACCACCCCGGTGACTCGATCCCCGCGCCGTAGCCCGACGCATACGACAGCCGCGAGTGCGTCCACGGGACCCACGTCATGACTGTCTTCGTCCTCGGCATCCCCTTGAGGACGCGCGCGTCGGCCGCCGCGGTGGGCAGCGGGTCGGTCAGCGCCGGCGCGTGCCAGGCGCCGCAGACGACCACGATCCGACGGGCGCCGCCCTTGCGCACCTCGCGGAGGACGGTCCGCATGTACGCCTCGCGCCGGGCCTCGTGGTGCTCGTCCCGGTGCGTATGCCTGGGGTCCGGCTCCTCGCGCAGCGAGGCCATCGCCTCGGTGATGGCCTCGAATCCCGAACCGTCCGAACGCGATTCGATGACGTCGTCCCACCAGCGCTCGGGGTCGTCGTACCCGGCGGCTCCGGCCAGCAGGGCGATCGGGTCGGACCGGACCACGGGCTCGGGGTCGGCATCGGGGTCGTCAGGTGTGTCGGGCTCGTCGGGTTCGACCGGTGCCGCCGGCCGGTTGGCGAGCACCGCACCGGACGGGAGGTCGATGAAGCGAGCGAGCGCACCGTGGTCCCCCGCCCACCTCAGCGCCTGCCACTCGGGGGAGAACACCGCATACGGCCAGAAGACCGCGTGGGCGGGTCGGGTGGCGTCGTAGGCGAGGAGGGCGACCGGCGGCTCCATGCCGGCGACGGTGACGAAGCGGACCAGCGAGTCCGCGTCGGCCGGACCCTCGACGAGGACCGCCTCAGGGGCGATCCGGTCGAGCTCGGCGACGACGCCGCGGGCCGAGCCGGGCCCGTGGTGTCGGACGCCGAGCACGTAGGTGCCGTCGGCGATCTCGGCGGCGACCGGTTCGGCGACCGCAGCGTTCACCCGCTCACCTCGCGGCACGCGCGGTAGAAGTCCGACCACTCGGGGCGCTCGCGGACGACGGCCTCGAGGTACTCGGTCCAGACGACGCTGTCGGCGACCGGGTCCTTCACGACCGCGCCGAGGATGCCGGCGGCGACGTCGGACGACCCGAGGATCCCGTCGCCGAAGTGCCCGGCCAGCGCGAGTCCGTTGGTGACGACGGAGATCGCCTCGGCGGTCGACAGCGTGCCCGACGGCGACTTGACCTTCGTCCGGCCGTCCTCGGTCACCCCGGACCGCAGCTCACGGAACACCCGCACCACGCGGCGGATCTCGTCCGCGGCGGCCGGGACCTCCGGCAGCTCGAGTGCGCGGCCCAGGTCGGCGACGCGACGGGCGACGATCTGGACCTCCTCGTTCTCAGTCGCGGGCAGCGGGAGGACCACGGTGTTGAACCGGCGGCGGAGCGCCGACGAGAGGTCGTTGACGCCGCGGTCTCGGTTGTTCGCGGTCGCGATGACGCTGAACCCCTTGGCCGCCTGGACCTCGGTGCCGAGCTCGGGCACCGGAAGCGTCTTTTCGGAGAGGATCGTGATGAGGGCGTCCTGGACGTCCGACGGGATCCGGGTCAGCTCCTCGATGCGGGCGATCTTGCCCTCGCGCATCGCCGTGAGTACCGGCGACGGGACCAGCGCCGCCGGGGACGGGCCCTCGGCGAGCAGGCGGGCGTAGTTCCAGCCGTAGCGGATCGACTCCTCCGCGGTCCCCGAGGTGCCCTGGACGAGGAGCGTCGAGGTGCCGCTGATGGCGGCGGCGAGATGCTCGGAGACCCAGGTCTTCGCGGTGCCGGGCAGGCCGAGGAGCAGCAACGCGCGGTCGGTGGCCAGCGTCGCGACGGCGACCTCGACGAGCCGGCGCGGCCCCACGTACTTCGGCGTGATGACGGTGCCGTCGGCCAGCTCGCCGCCGAGGAGGTAGGTCACGACCGCCTGGGGCGACAGCAGCCAGGACGGCGGGCGGGGGCGGTCGTCGGCCGCCGCCAGCGCGGTGAGCTCGTCGGCGAACAGCTGCTCCGCGTGGGGCCGCAGCAGCTCGCTCTCGGCCGGCGCACTGGCCAGGGAGTCGGTCACGGGGCACTCCTTCGGAGCTCGTCGTCGACGCGGGCACGCACCGACAGGGTCGCGGACAGGGAGGCGAGGAGGGCCCGCCAGGGATGGTCGAACCCGACCGACCGAGCCTGCTGGTCGGCCCAGTCCTCACTCGTGGCGCGAGCCTGGATGGTCTCGATAGCGACGGGAGTACGGACCGGCAACCGCCGCGCCACCAGCTGCATGAGCGGCGTCGACTCCCGCACCGGCGCCATGGCGAGCAGGCGCTCGACGTAGCCGGCGACCGCCGTGGCGAGGTCGGCCGGCCACGGTCCGTCCATCGTCGACAGGAGGTAAAGGACCACGGCGTCCCCGGCCTCCGCCGAGTCGAGGACGCGGATGGCGAGCGTGACCTGTTCGCCGGTCGGCAGGACGCTCACGAGGGACGGTTCGACCGGCTCATCGGCGCGAGCGAGGAAGGCCCTGGCCCAGGCCAGGTTCTGCTGGGCCCACGCCGCAGCGCGCCATCCTGGATGGAGCTCGCGCGCGAAGTCGCCGACCACCGGAAGGGCCACCAGCTCGCCCGGCGACCGTCCGAACTCCTTCTCCCACAACGACAACGGGGCGCGTTGGATGATCTGCTCCAGCCACCAAGCCCGTTGTCCCCTCCGAAACCCCGGCTCCGGCCCGGACAGCAGGTCACTGCGGGCGGCCTGGTCCAACGCCTCCGGCGCGACCACTTCCAGCGCCGTCGACCGCAGCAGGCCCTGACGGACCAACCGGACCACCGGCCGGGCCCGCTGGACCGCCCGCTCACCGAACGGGGGTTGTTGGTCGAGCGGGAGCCGACCGCCGAGCCGGGTCAGCAACGTGACCGCCCGGCCAGCCACGGCGGCGCTGCGGTCGCTCATGGCCGACTCGAGGACCGGCACGTCGTCGACGCCGAGCCCCTGCGCCAGCGCATCGAGCATCCGCACCCGATCGTCGGCCGAGGCGCTGGGCCATTCCGCTGCGACCAACGCGCGGGCCGCGGCGGGGTCGGTCACTCGCAACACGGCGATCTCGGCTACTCGAGGTCGCGGCGGCAGGCAGATCGCCCACTCCTCGTCGAGGTCCACCAGCCAGCGACCGCGCTCACCGACCAGGTGGGTGAGGACCGGTGCGATCCGGCTGTCCCGGCCCAGCTCGAGGAACGCCGGCAGCGCGGCCGGCGGGAGCACCAGACCCGCCCCTGCCACGGTGTCGAGCAGGTCCGTCGCCACCTCGCGGTCCGTCCGGACGGCCAGGAGCAGCAGGTCGGCGAGCCGGTCGGTCATGACGGTTCTGCTCTCGGCCGGGGCTGGCTCGACGGGGGTGGCCGCCGCCGGCTGCACGGTGACGGCGTTCGCGGCGGTCTCCATCGCGGCCAGCGCGAGGAGGCGGGCAGCGCCGTCGGCGTTCTCGTCGCCCCCAGCTGTCACGGTCGTCGGGTGGAAGCCGGTATGCGGGAGCGGCCGGGTCCCCGTGCCGACCGTCGCCGCGGTGACCAGCTCGTCCCACGCGACGCTGGTCCGGCTCACGAGGCCACCGCCGTCCCAGTGGCGGGCACCGGAATTGGCACCGGGACCGGCTCCGGCGCATACCCCTGCCTCGGCCACGCGCCGAGGGGGAGGAGCCGGCCGTCGGACAGTTCGGCGGCGACGGTGACGACCGCGCCGCCCGAGACCGCCAGGACGGGCCAGAGCGACTCGCGGCCGCCGCGCAGCGGCAGGCTGTCGCCGTCCTCGTCGACCAGCCGCCACTGGCCGCCGCCGCGCGCCGGCCGGACGTCGAGCAGCGTCGGCCACACCGTGAGCCAGGGATCCTGCGCCCGGGCCGCGGCGTGGTCGTCGAGGAGCCGGGCGACGGTCCGCGGTCGCGGGCACGGCGTCACGCCCGGAAGGTGCACCACGTCGCCGTGCACCTGGCCGAGCAGCGCTCGCAGCGACGGCTGGCCCGGGTAGAAGTGGAGGTCCGCGGGGATCGCCGTGCCTCGGACCAGGGACCGGTCCGGCTCCCGGCCGCCGGCGCCGAAGGTGAGCACGAGCGCCGGCCGGTCGGCGTCGGCGGCCCACAGCCAGGTCCGCCGGGTGATGAGGTTCCCGGAGTCGGACTCCGTCGACCCCAGGACGTGCCAGAGGTCGCGGACCGGCGGCGACTGGAGCACCTCGTCCGCCGCGACGGTGTAGCCGACCCGCTGGCGGACCGTGGCGGCGAGCGGATCGGGCAGCTCGGCCAGCCGCTGGTGCGCGGCGACCAGCAGCCGCAGCTGCGCCAGCTCGGCCAGAAGCCGGCCGGGCCAGCCGGACCCCGAGGACGTGACCTGGGGCAGCCGACGCAGGGTGCCCGCGACCCCCGGTGCCTGGGCGTCGACCATGCGGGCGGCCATGCCGTCGAACCGCCGGTACGCGTCGGCCGACGCCCCGGCGATGCCGGTCCGGACCTGGTCGTGCAGCCAGACGTCGAGCTCCGCCAGGCCGTTCGTGACGCGCTCCTGGCGCCGGGCCGCCGTGCGCGCGGCCTGCTCCGGGTCCTTCGGTGCGGCCCCACGGATCTGGCGCTCCGCGGCTTTGGTCACGCGGTCGTCCCGGGTCGCCGCCCACGCGGCGGCGAAGTCGGTCGGCTCGTCGGCGTCGGGGACGCCGTCGGCGGCCCAGAGCAGGAGCAGGCCGAGGGCGTGCTTGCAGGGGAACTTCCGGCTCGGGCAGCTGCACCGGTAGGCGGGGCCGTCCAGGTCGACGACGGTCTGGTACGGCTTGGAGCCGCTACCGCGGCACAGCCCCCAGACCAGCGTGGTGAACGTGCCGGTACCCGACCACGGTGTGGGCATGGACAGCGAGCGCCCGGCGCTCTGCGACGCGGGGTCCGGGGCGAGCGCCAGCACCTGCTCGGTGCTCCAGCGGGTCCCCACGCAGGGAGGCTAGCCGGGACCCCTGTCGCTAGGTCGGACAGGCGTCGCCGACCTTGGTGAGGGCGAGATCGAGGTGGTCCGCGCCGTACCCAGCGCCCTTCTGGGCCACCGCGAAGCACCCCTGGAACCAGACGCCGCGGCCACCGGTCAGCGCGGCCATGCCGTCGACGTTCGGAGCCTGGATCCGCGTTGTGCTGCACGTCCCGGTCGAGCCGCACGCGTAGTGGAGCGTCACGTCGGCGGGCCCGGGTGCGCCGAGGATCTGGTGGTTCAGCAGGACCGGCGCCCTTCCCGCGGTGTCGATGAGGCGCCGCACCAGCGCATCGGCCTCGGCGGTCTGCGTGCGGATCTCGGTGACGCCGGCGGGGGCGAGCGTGCCGCCGGCCGGGACGCCGGTGTCGACCCGCGTCACGGCCGGTGTCGGCCCGGGCGTGGACGGCGCGGCGGCGTCCGGGCCGGCCCGGAACAGCGGCAGGAGCAGGGCGACCACGCCGGCCACCGCGGTGATCGCCGTGGCCACGGCCGTGACGGCGATGAGCGCCCGCTGCCAGACCGTCTTCTGGTCCAGCAGCCGGTGCGCAAGAGACGGCCGCCGCTTGGGTGCTGGCCGGAAGGCCATGCCCGAATGGTCCCAGAGGCCGCCGGGGCCGGAGGCCGGTTTTGGCTCAGCCCACGGCGACGGAGAGCAGCGTCCGCAACCGGGTCCGGCCGCGGTGGAGCAGCACGCGCTGGTTCGCCGCGGAGACGTCGAGGATCTGGCACACCTCGGGAGCCTCCATGCCGACGAGGTCGCGCAGCTCGACGACGACGCGCTGTCGCCGAGGGAGCTGGCTCAGCGCCTGGGCGACGAGCGCTTGGAGCTCCCCCGCGAGGGCCGCCGCCTCGGGACCCAGCGTGGAGGCGAAGAGCTCGGGCCGGTCCGCGTGGGGCGCGTCGTCGAGAGGTCCGTCGACCCAGGGCAGGACACCCAGCTCGGACACAGCGCGCGCCTCGCGCCGGCCGCGGCGGCGCGCAATGTTGACGAGGATGCGGAAGACCCACGTGCGAAGCTGCGAGCGCCCCTCGAAGACGTCGAGCCCCCGCAGCACCCCGAGCCACGTCTCCTGAACGACCTCCTCGGCGCTGGCATACGAGCGCACGTACCCTCGGGCGGTCTGGAGCATCGCCGGCGACCAGGCCCGCACGACCGCGGTGAAGGTATGCGGGTCACCGGCCCGCAGCCGCTCGACCAGGTCCGCGTCCTCGACGATCACCGTTCAACGGTATGGACAAGCGGGCACGACGTCAGCGGTTCGCCGATGACGAACCGCTGACGTCGGAACGTCAGACGAGCTGTCCGTCCGCGTGGACGTGGAGCAGCGCCGGTCCCTCCGTCGCGAACAGCTCTCGCATCGCGTCGTCGAGCTCGGCCGCCGACCGGACCGGGATGCCGACCGCGCCGCAGAGCCGCGCGTACTCGGCGAAGTCCGGGTTCACCAACGACGTCTGCCAGATCGGCAGCCGTCCGGCGAGCTGTTCCTTGCTGATCTTGCCCAGTGACCCGTTGTCGAGCAGGACGTGCTTGACGGGGATTCCGTACTTCACCGCGGTGGTGAGCTCGGCGAGGTACTGCCCGAAGCCTCCGTCACCGGTCACGGCCACGACCGGTCGACCCGGGTCGGCCGCCCATGCGCCCATCGCTGCGGGGAAGCCGAACCCGATCGATCCGAGGTATCCCGACATGAGGACCGGCTGTCCACTGCTCTCGAAGTAGCGGCCGAAGGAGTATGCGTGGTTCCCCACGTCGACCGCGATGACCGCGTCGCTCGGGCAGTGGACGCCGAGCGCCGTGAAAACGGCCGCGCTGGACACCCCGTGGCCGCGGTCGTCCAAGGCCCGTCGGGCCTTCTCCGCCCGCCAGATCGCCCAGCGGGCGGCGACGTCGACCCGCTGGTCCTGCGCGGCCGGGCGGGGTCCGTCGTCGAGGGCGGCCGCGACGAGTCGAAGGGTGACGGCGGCATCTCCGAGGACCCCGACGCGGACCGGGTCGAACCGGCCGATCGCGCTCGGCGCGTCGTCCACTTGCACGATCGGTTTGTAGGGGGCGATCCCGGTGTGGTTCGCGAACGAGGCCCCGACGACGAAGAGCAGGTCGGCCTCGTTCATCAGCCAGGACGCCACCGGCGTGCCCGAACGCCCAAGGACACCACCGCCGAGGGGATGGGAGTCGGGCAGCAGTCCCTTGGCCCGGAACGTCGTCAGCACCGGCGCACCCAGCCGTTCGGCGAGCTCTCGCACCTCGGTCCCCGCACCACGAGCACCGACCCCGACGATGAGGACGGGACGTTGGGCCTCGCGGAGCATCGACACGGCCGCCTCGAGGGTCGCCTGAGGCGGCGCCGTGGCGAGGTTCGCTCGCCGCCCGTCCGGCACCCCTGCGGGTGTCGCGGACGGGAGGTCCTGGACCTCGTCGGGGAGGACGAGATGGGCGACGCCACGGGCGTCCACCGCGCGCTTGACGGCCGAGCCCGCGAGGTCCGCGTGGTCGGACCCCGCGTGCACGGTCACCGTCGAGACCGCGACATCACGGAAGACCGCCGAGAGGTCGACGTCCTGGAACGCCCCACGCCCCAGCACCTTCGAGGGCACCTGCCCCGAGATCGCCACGACCGGGGCGCCGTCGAGTCGGGCGTCGTAGAGACCGGTGAGCAGGTTCGTCGAGCCGGGTCCGGCGATGGCGAGACAGGCGGCCGGCCGCCCGGTCAGCTTCCCGTATGCGGACGCCGCGAACGCCGCCGCCCCCTCGTGACGAATTCCGATGTAGCGCAACGCTCCTCGCTCCTCCGCCGCGCGAAGGGCTTCGGCGAAGCCGAGGTTCGAGTGCCCCACCATTCCGAAGACGGTGTCGACGCCCCAGTTGACGAGGGTCTCCACGAGGACGTCGGACACGCTGCGCGGGCGCGGGGTCGCGTCGGGCAGGTCGACGAACACCCCGTCGTCACGCTCCTCGACGACGAAGGCGACCGGACGGTCGGCGAAGCCCTCGGGAGGTATGCCGGTAGTCGGGTCGTAGTCGTAGCCGTGCCACGGGCAGCGCAGCAGACCGCCTTCGATCGACCCCTCGCCCAACGGTCCCCCCTGGTGCGGACAGTGGTTGTCCAGCGCGCCGACGCGGCCGTCGCAGCGGGTCACCGCCAGGGTGCGGCCGTCGACGACGGCGGTGGCGACCCGGCCCTCGTCGGGGATCTCGGCGATCCGGTGCCAGGTCATCGCGCGACTCCCGCATACGAGACCCCGACCAGCTCGGCGACGTCGCGCTTCCAGCTGGTGAGGTCGCGCGGGGTGAAGTGGCTGAGCGAGTCGTGGCCGCAGGCCCGGGCCAGCACGACCATCAGCTCGGTGATCGGCTCCGAGGTACCGGGTGAGCTGCTCCGAGGCCCGCTGGACGGGCAGCCGGGCCCGCAGGTGCGGCTTCTGGGTGGCGATGCCCACGGGGCAGTTGTCGGTGTGGCAGGCCCGCATCCCGACGCAGCCGATGGCCTGGATGGCCACGTTGGACACGGCGATGGCGTCCGCGCCGAGTGCGAGCGCCTTGACCATGTCGTGCGGCCGCCGGAAGCCGCCCGTCGCGACCAGCGTCACGTCACGCGCGCCCGCGAGGTCGAGGTGGCGCCGCGCGCGCGCCAGCGCCGCCATCGTCGGCACGCTGATGGTGTCGCGGAAGATGGTCGGGGCCGCCCCGGTCCCGCCGCCACGGCCGTCGAGGATGACGTAGTCGACGCCGAGGTCGAGCGCTGCGTCGAGGTCGTCCTCGACGTGCTGGGCCGACATCTTGACCCCGACCGGGATGCCGCCCGACCGTTCCCGGACCCGGTCGACGAGCGCCCGGGCGTCGAGCAGCGTCGTCCAGTCGGTGAACCGGGCGGGGGACACCGCCGGCGTGCCCTCCGGCAGCCCGCGCACCTCGGCGATCCGCCCGACCACCTTGGGGCCGGGCAGATGGCCACCGGTACCGGTCTTGGCCCCCTGGCCGAGCTTGAGGTGGAGGGCCTGTACGCGGTCGAGAACGGCCTCGTCCCAGCCGAACCGGCCGGACGCCAGCTCGTAGAGGTACCGCGAGCACTCCGCCTGCTCCTCCGGCAGCATCCCGCCCTCGCCGGAGCAGATCGCGGTGCCGGCGCCTTCGGCGCCTCGGGCCAGTGCGGTCTTTGCCTCGAGCGACAACGCGCCGAAGCTCATGTCGGACACGAACACCGGGATGTCGAGCTGCAGCGGATGGCGCGCCGCCGGCCCGATGGTCACGGACGTGTCGACCGGCTCGTCGTCGAGCAGCGGGAACCGGTGCAGCTGCGCGGTCAGCACCTGGAGGTCGTCCCAGGTCGGCAGCTCCGTACGAGGCACACCCATCGCCGCGACGGCCCCGTGCGGGCCACTCAGACCGTCCCGGGCCAGCGCGTGGATCTCCGAGACGAACGGCTCCTCGGCGGTGTCCTGGTGCGGGTCGTTGAAGAAGCCGGTCGTAGGTCGACGTCACCGCCCGAGCGGGCCGCATGGTCTGGTACTCCAGCAGCTCCGCCTTGTCGAGGAGGATCTCGCCGTCCTCGACGTGGCAGGTGAACTTGAAGATGCGCTCGCTGGGGTTGTACGCCGAGATCCCCGTGTCGAGCCGGTAGTCCCACCCGTGCAGCCCGCAGATGAGGTTCGGTCCCTCGAGGCGGCCATCGGCGAGGAGGGCGCCACGGTGCGGGCAGCGACCCTCGAAGACGTGCACATCGGGACCCTGGCGCACAATGACGAGGTCGATCCCGTCGGCCTCGGCGTGTGTCGGGGTCTCCGGCTGGACGTCCTCCAGGCGGGCGACGGGCAGATGGATCGTGGTCATGTAACGCTCCTGTCGGGCAGATACACCGGTGCCCTGACGGTGGCGCGAGCGGCGCCGCGCGTTACACGCGAAAGGTGGAGGTCATCATGGACGGTTCCGAGGAGGCGCTGGTGGCGACCCGGCGCGCGCTGCACGGGGTCGCCGAGCTGGTGATCGCCGGGCCCCAGTTCCGGACCCAGGGGTCGATCGAGCTGCGCGTGCGTCCGGGCGGGTTCGGCGGACATCTCTCGTCGGTACGGGTCGACGGCTCCGACCTGGTCTGGGACGGCGGGCGTACGCCGTTGGCGGCCACCTGCCGCGAGCTCGCCACCGCATCGGGGCAGGAGGTCTCGGACCTCGCCGACGTCTACGCGGTCGGCTCGGGCGTCGACCCGGACGAGGCGCTGACGTTCGACGCCGAGGCGCTCGAGCGGCTGCTCGGCTGGTTCGTCCGCGGCGACGCAGCGCTTAGAGCGTTCGCCCCCGACGTCGAACCGATCCTCTGGCCCGAGCACTTCGACGTCGGCCTCGCGGTCGACGAGGTGAACTACGGCGCGTCGCCCGGCGACTCGACGCATACCGGCCCCTACGCCTACGTCGGCCCCTGGACCCCCCGCGAGGGCGAGTTCTGGAACGCGCCGTTCGGCGCTCGCCGGGACGCTCGCGACGTCGCGGACGTTGAGGCGGTCGTGACGTTCTTCGAGGCCGGGCGGGCCGCCGCGCGATGAACGGCAAGTGGGCGGGGGATGCGGCCGGTCATGCCCTGGACGCGTCCGCCCGGTGGGCGACCGGGGTGGCCCTCCCGACCGTCTGCTGCGCGCGCCAGACCGACGAACCGGTGGTCGGGCTGACCTTCGACGACGGCCCCCACCCGGAGCTGACCGGTGCGATCCTCGACGTCCTCGCCCGGCACGACGCGCGGGCGACGTTCTTCCTCATCGGCGACCGCGTCGTCGGCAACGAGGCCGTTGTCCGCCGGATCGTGGACGAGGGCCACGAGGTCGGCGACCACCTCATGCACGACGAGCCGTCGATCCGGCTCTCGCGCAACCGGTTCCGCGGCGACCTCACCGAGGCCAGGGACCTCCTGGCGGAGTACCAGGACGTGAGCTGGTGGCGGCCGGGTTCCGGCTGGACCACCCGCACCATGGTCCGGGAGGCCCATGCCCTCGGTTTGCGGTGTGTCCTGGGCACGGTCGCCGTCGCCGACGGACCGCCCCCCGAACCCGGTTCGTGGCGCGAGCAACGGCTGCTCGCGCAGATCAGCGGAGGTGCCGTCGTGGTCCTCCACGAGGGCACCTCCGCTCGCCGCGACGTCATCGAGACGACCGACTGGCTGCTGACCCGGCTGGCCGATCGCGGTCTGCGCAGCGTCACGCTGACCGAGCTCAGCCGCCTCTAGGCCCGCCTCGCCTACGTGGGTGACTACGCCGGGGTCCCCGCGAAGTATCGGAGCGAAGCGTGGGGTCCTCGCAACGGATCGACGCGAAGCGGCGAACGTGGTGGGGAGAACTTCGTGGGGTGGTTATGCCATCCGGCGGCGGTAGGCCAGCATCGCGAAGGCGTAGCCGACGACGAGGATGCCGACGATCCACCCGAGGGCGACCCAGATGTCGCTGCCGACCGGCTGCTGTGCGAACAGGGCGCGGATGGCGTTGACGATGGACGTCACCGGCTGGTGCTCCGCGAACCAACGAACCGGTCCGGGCATCGTTGCGGTGGGGACGAACGCGGAGCTGATGAACGGCAGGAAGATCAGCGGGTAGGAGAAGGCGATCGCGCCGTCCTGGGTCTTGGCGGTGAGCCCGGGGATGACGGCGACCCAGGTCAGCGCCAGGGTGAACAGGACCAGGATCCCGGCGACCGCGAGCCACGCCAGCAGGCCGGCCCCGGTGCGGAAGCCCATGAGCAGGGCGACCATGAAGACCACCACGACGGAGATCAGGTTGGAGACCATCGAGGTCCCGACGTGGGCCCACAGCACGGACGACCGGGCGATCGGCATGGACTGGAACCGCTCGAAGATGCCGCTCTGGAGGTCCTGGAACAGCCGGTACGCCGTGTAGGAGATGCCCGACGCGATGGTGATGATGAGGATGCCGGGCAGCAGGTAGTTGACGTAGGAGTCCGACCCGACGTTGATCGCGCCGCCGAACACGTAGACGAACAGCAGCATGAAGCCGATCGGCATGACCGCCGTCGTGATGATGGTGTCCGGGCTGCGCAGGATGTGACGCAGGGACCGGCCCTGCAGGGCGACGGTGTCGCCGATGAAGTGCGTGCTCATCGCTGTTCCTTACTGGTCTCGGAGTGGGTGGTGCCGACGAGGGCGAGGAAGACGTCCTCGAGGGTCGGCTGCTTCTCGATGTACTCGACCGTGGCGGGCGGGAGGAGCTGCTTGAGCTCCTCGAGGGTGCCGTTGACGAGGATCCGGCCCTGGTGGAGGATCGCGATCCGGTCGGCGAGCTGCTCGGCCTCGTCGAGGTACTGCGTCGTCAGCAGCACGGTGGTGCCCTGCCGCGCGAGCTCTCGGACGCTCTGCCACACCTCGAGGCGCGACTGCGGGTCGAGCCCGGTCGTCGGCTCGTCGAGGAAGATGACCGGCGGGCGGCCGATGAGGCTCATGGCGATGTCGAGCCGGCGGCGCATACCGCCCGAGTACGTCGCCACCTTGCGGTCCGCCGTGTCGGTGAGCAAGAACCGCTCGAGCAGGTCGTCGGCGATCGTGCCCGGGTCGTCGAGGTGTCGCAGCCTGGCGACCAGCACGAGGTTCTCCCGGCCGCTGAGGATCTCGTCGACGGCGGCGAACTGGCCGGTCAGGCTGAAGGACTGCCTTACGTCGGCCGCCTGCGTGGCGACGTCGAAGCCGTTGACACTGGCCGTCCCCGCATCGGCTTTCAGCAGGGTGGACAGGATCCTCACGACCGTGGTCTTGCCGGCGCCGTTCGAGCCGAGCAGGGCGAAGATGCCGCCCCGCTCCACCTCGAAGTCGACGCCGCTGAGGACGTGGAGGTCCTTGTACGACTTCTCCAGGCCCTGTACCTGGATCGCAGGCTCCTGGATCTGAATGGTGGTCATGGTGTTGTCCGTTCTCTCTAGGCTCGTCGGATGGTGATGTCGCCGTAGGACGTTCGCGCGCGGATCGCCGCTCGCTCGATGTCCGGACGGGGTTCGGGGGTGCGGTCCAGCTCGCTGCGGACCTGGCCGTGGTCGGACCGCAGGTCGAGGTATGCGGCGGTGCCGGTCGGGATGCCGACGGTCACCGCTCCGTAGGACCCGGATACCGAGGCCGAGCCGCGGACCTGCTCGCCGATGGTGACCTGGCCGTAGGCCGACCGGGCGGTGACGTCGGCGGCCGCCCGGGTGACGGTGATGTCGCCGGACGAGGTAGCGAGGTCGGCGGGGCCGCGTGCCTCGCGGATCCGGATCCGGCCGTAGGTGCTGCTCACCTTGGCCGGACCGGCGACCCGGCCGGCGGTGACCGTACCGCCCTGGCTGTCGATGTCGAGGCGACCGGTGTCGTCGACCCGGATGTCGCCGTAGGAGGTCTTGACCGCGCAGCCGTCGACCGTGCCGGTGACCTCCACCTCGGCGTACCCGGCGTCGAGCCGCAGCGACGACCCGGTGGGGACGACGACGTCGACGTCGACCGAGCCGGGGCTGCCGAAGAAACGACGCGTCGCTCCGGGCACCCGGATCTCCAGTGCGTTGTCGGCGAAGTGCACCCGGGTCCGTTCGGCGGCCTCGACGTCGACCCGGCGGGTCGAGCGGGCCGGGAACACTCGTGCGGTCACGGTGCCGGTGTCCTGGGCGTGGACGCGGACCGTGCCGAACTCCAGGGAGACAGCGAGGGTGATCGGCGCGCCGGCGGCGAAGGTATGCGTGCCGTCGGCGGTGGCGGCGGCGCCTGGGCTCGCGTCCTGCGGAGCGTCGCGCGGCGTGTCCTGGGGCGTGTCCTGGGGGCCGCTCACTGGACCCACCCGCTCAGCTGGTTGCCGGACTGGTGCCAGGTCGGCGAGGTCGCGCCGGCCCCCGGCTGCAGGGCCGCGCCGAGGGTCCGCACGAGGTAGGCGTTGACGGACACGCCCTCGCGCTCGGCGGCCGCCTCGACCTGGGCCTTGAGGGTCTCGGGCAGGCGGACCGTGATGCGGGCGGTACCGGCCTCACCGGAGGCGTCCTGCGGCACGTCGGGCGGCGGGGGTGGCGCGGCGGGGGCGGTGGGCCAGCCGGCGGGGTCGGCCGGCGCACCGCGGTCCTGAGGTCCGCGGTCGACGACGAAGCCGAGCTCGCGGCCGCGCAGGCGGACGTCCACCGAACCGGGGGCGAGGTCACGGCTGATCTCCTGGGCGGCGTCGGACACCGCTTCCTGGAGGACCAGCCGGGTGGCCGACTCCAGCGGAGCGGTGAGCCGCTCGGCCAGGGACTCGGCGTCGGGTCCGGCCGAGCGCGCCGCGACGGCGAGCTCGTGACGGAGGGTGTCCACGTAGCTGCTGAGATCCATGACGCCACTATGACGTCATAGTGACGTCATTGTCAAGTCATCGTGACGTCAATGGTGATGTCAAGGGTCGGGGACTCGACGTGGAGTCGCAGGAGCCGGGGTCCCGGCCACGAGGCGATCCAGCTGCCGGCATCCCCATGCGACCCACGCGTAGGACGTCGGAGGGTTGGTGCCCTCATAGGGGCCATAACCCTCCGACGTGAGACGCATGGCGCCTCGGTCGGTCGCAAGGGACGCGCTGCCGCCCGGTCCCGATGCGCAGCGGGCCGACGTCAGAGGTGATGTCAGGCGTCGGGGCCCAGCGGTTCGGGGATCTCGGCGCCGTTCTCGATGAGGGTGTCGGTGACGACGCGGATGGCGTTCAGGGCCCGCGGGAACCCCGAGTACTGCACCGTGTGGATCACCGTCTCGAGGATCTCGGTCGGTGTGCAGCCGACGTTGAGCGCGCCGCGCGTGTGGCCGCGCAGCTGCGGCTCGAGACCGCCGATCGCGACGAGCGCGGCGATGGTCAGCAGCTCGCGCTGGGGCAGCGTGAGGCCCGGCCGGGAGTAGATGTCGCCGAAGTTGAACTCGATGCCGTAGCGCGCCAGGTCCTGCGCGAGCCCGGTCTGCATGGCGACCAGGCCCTCGGACCTGCCCTCGCCGTAGACCTCGTCGAACTTCGCCTTGCCGCGGGCGAGCCGGTCCGCCATGGAGTGTGCCTTTCAGATCGAGTGGCCGCCGTCGAGCGGCAGGACGACGCCGGTGACGTTGACCGCCGCCGGCGACGCGAGGAAGACGACCGTCTCGGCCAGGTGGGCCGGCTGGCCGAGCAGCCGGGTCGGGATCTGCGCGAGCAGCGCCTCGCGGCGCTCCGGGCTGTCGCGGTCGCGGCCCGGGGTCGCCTGCGCGCCCGGCGCCAGGACGTTGACGGTGACGCCCTGGTCGGCCACCTCGATGGCGAGCGCCTTGGTCAGGCCGATGACCCCGGCCTTCGCCGTCGCATACGCTGTCGCGTTGCGCACGAGCCGGCCACCGCTCACCGCCGCGATCGAGGCGATGTTGATGATCCGGCCGTGGTGCTGGTCGAGCATCGACGGGAGGACGGCGCGGGTCACGTTGAAGACCGAGTTGAGGTTGCGGTCCATCTGGGTCGTCCACGTGGCGTAGGTCATCTCGTGGAACGGGCTCACCGCGCCGCCCCCGGCGCCGTTGAGCAGGACGTCGAGGCCGCCCCACTCGCCGACGATCTTCCCGACCGCCTCCTGGACTGCGTCGAAGTCGGTGAGGTCGACGGCGGCGGACGTCCAGCGACGACCCTGGGCCCGGACCAGCTCGCCCGTGGCGTCCAGGCCGGCGGCGTCGAGATCGAGCCCGGCGACGTCCGCGCCTTCCGCGGCGAAGGTCTCGGCGATGACCCGGCCGAGGGCTCCGGCGGCTCCGGTGACGACGGCTCGCTGGCCCTCGAGGCGCATGGTGGTCCTTCCTCATCGACGATGACGCGTGCAGTCTGGCAGGGATGATTGAAACGTGTCAACCGGAGTGTTAGCCTGCGGCCGTGGAACTGCCGCCGCATGCCGTCCTGCTGGGCGCCAGCACCCTGGGACAGCCCGGTCGGCCCGACCCGGACGACCTGGCCGACGCGATGGTGCGGTCGGGCTTCCCGGCGATCGACACCTCGAACCGGTATGCGTCGGGCCACAGCGAGGAGTACCTCGGTCGCGCGATCGGCCGGGTCGGGCTCCCCGAGGGCACGGTCGTCCTCACCAAGGTGGATGCCGACACGGAGACGGGAGTGTTCGACGGCGACCGTGTCCGGCGCTCGTTCGAGGAGTCCATCACCCGCCTCGGCCTGGATCGCCTGCCGTTGCTGCAGATCCACGACCCGTACACGATCACCTTCGCCGAGGCGATGAGCCCCGGCGGCGCGGTCGAGGCGCTGGTGCGGCTCCGGGACGAGGGCGCCGTCGACGCCATCGGCATCGCCTGCGAGCCACAGCCGCTGCTGCTCGACTACATCGGGACGGGCGTGTTCGACGCGGTCCTGACGCACAGCCACTACAACCTCGTCGACCGCGACTCGCTCGTGGTCCTCCAGGCGGCCCGCGAGCGCCGGATGCTGACGATCAACGCCGCGCCCTTCGCCGGCGGGATCCTCGCCGGCTCGCCGACCCATCGCGACTCGTACGCCTACCGGCCGGCCTCCGCGGAGATCCTTCGTCGCGTCGCGCTCGTCGAGAGCATCTGCGCCCGGTTCGGTGTGCCGATGGACGTGGCCGCGCTCGCGTTCTCGACCCACAGCGAGCACGTCGACGCCACCGCGGTCGGCGTCTCCAGCCTCGCCCGCCTGAGCCGACTGCACGAGCTGGTCGCCATGGAGATCCCCTCGGCCCTCCTCGACGAGCTGGAGCTGGTGCCCGACAGGGCGGCCGGTGGCGACTGACCTCGGGTACGTCGCCGACCGCAGCCAGGGCGTCGGCGGCCGGACGCCGCGCGCATACGTGCGCACTAATGCCCGCAGCCTCGACCTCTCGGGCACGTGGCGGTTCCGGCTCTGCGCCACGGCGGAAGGGACCGGCCCGGCCTTCGTCGAGGACGGGTTCGACGACTCGGCGTGGGACGCGCTGCGAATCCCCTCGCACTGGGTCCTCGAGCCGGTCACGCCGCCCGGCGAGACCGAGCCGCGGTCCCTTCGTGGTACCGCCCACGGTCCGCTCTACACGAATACCGCGCTGCCGATCCCCCTCGACCCGCCGAACGTCCCGACCGAGAACCCCACCGGCGACCATCGCCTCGTCTTCGAGCTGCCGCCGGAGTGGCGCCGGGGCGGCTCGGTGCTCCGCTTCCTCGGCGTCGACTCGTGCGCGAAGGTCTGGCTGAACGGGACGGAGCTCGGCCACTTCAAGGGGAGCCGGCTGCCGTTCGAGTTCGACGTCGGCGCCGTGCTGCGGCCCGGCCGCAACGTCCTGGCCGTCCGCGTCCACCGGTGGTCGAGCGGGACGTACCTCGAGGACCAGGACATGTGGTGGCTGCCGGGGATCTTCCGGGAGGTCGAGCTGCTCGAACGTCCGCCGGGCGGCTTCGACGACGTCGTCGTGCGGGCGGACTACGACCACGTCAACGGCGCCGGGACGCTCCGCATCGAGGCGACGGCACCCGGACTCGTCGATGTCCCCGAGCTCGGGATCCGCGACCTGCCAACCGGGTCCGCGGTCACCCTCCCCGTCGAGCCCTGGTCGGCCGAAGTGCCTCGGTTGTATGCGGGGACGCTGCGGTCGGTCGGTGACCCCGCCGACGGCGAGATCGTCGCGCTGACCGTCGGTTTCCGGACCGTGGCCGTCGTCGACGGGCAGCTCGTGGTGAACGGTCGGCCGGTGTACTTCCGCGGAGTGAACCGGCACGAGCACGACCCGGACCGCGGGCGCGCGCTGGACCTCGCGACGATGCGTCACGACCTCGTGCTGATGAAGCAGCACAACCTCAACGCCGTTCGAACCAGCCACTATCCGCCCCACCCGGCGTTCCTCGAGCTCTGCGACGAGCTCGGTATGTGGGTCGTCGAGGAGTGCGACCTCGAGACCCACGGCTTCATCTACGCCGGCTGGGAGGGCAACCCGCCGGCCGACCCGGGATGGCGGGACGCCATGCTCCAGCGCGAGCAGCGGATGGTCGAGCGCGACAAGAACCACCCGTCGGTGGTCATCTGGTCCTTGGCTAACGAGAGCTGGGTCGGCGAGAACTTCGACGCCGTCGCGGCGTGGATCCGTGAGCGCGACCCCACGAGACCGCTGATGTACGAACGCGATCCGTCGTACCGCAACTCCGACGTCTACAGCCTCATGTACCCCGACCTGGAGCGGCTGGAGGCGATCGGCCGACGCGAGGAACCGACGCCTGAGGGCGTGGTGGCCGGCTCGACCGACGACGCGCGCCGGCGACGGTTGCCTTTCCTGCTCTGCGAGTACGCGCACGCGATGGGCGCCGGGCCGGGGTCTCTCGCCGACTACCAGCGCATCCTCGAGTCCTCCGACCGGTTCTGCGGCGCCTTCGCCTGGGAGTGGGTCGACCACGGCTTCACGGCGTTCGACGCCGACGGCGAATCGTTCGTCCTGCACGGCGGCGACGTCGCCTACCGTCCCAACGGCGGCCGGTACTGCCTCGACGGCCTCGTCGCCCCGGACCGGACGCCGTGGCCGGGACTCGCCGAGCTCAAGGCGGTAGTGGCACCCGTCGGGATCCAGGTCGACGCCGCGGCCTCGACCGTGACCGTGACCGTGACCAACAAGTACGACGTCCGCGAGCTCGACCATCTCCGGTTCGGGTGGGCGGTCGAGGACGACGGCGCAGTGGTCGGCAGCGGCCACCTCGACGTCCCGCCGGTCGCTGCCCGCTCGTCGGTGACCCTGCCGACCGTCGACGAGATCCGCGCCCTGGCCCCCAACCCGGCCGGGACCGAGCGCTGGCTGACCGTCCGGGCCGTGCTCGCCGACGCGACCGCCTGGGCCGACGCTGGCCACCTCGTCGCTGTCGGTCAGGGCCGCCTCGACCAATCGGTCTCCGTTGCCCGGCCGACCGCCGCGGTCAGCAGGACTTCGAGGACCGAGCGGCTCACCGTGGGAGCCGCCGAGCTCGACCCCTCCTCCGGCCGGCTGGTCCGGCTCGGCGACCTGGACCTCGACGGCCCCGTCCTCGACGTCGCCCGGGCGCCCACCGAGAACGACCGCGGCCAAGGCCCGCGCAACACGATGGCCGCCACCTGGGCAGCGGTCGGGCTGAACCGTTTCCAGCACCGCACCGACACCGTCAGCCGCGACGACGAGGGCCGCGTCCTCGTCACCGGCCGAAGCGGTCCCGCGGCGCAGCGGTTCGGCCTTCGCTGGACGATGACGTACACCGACCTCGGCGACGGCCTGGGTGTCGAGATAGCCGTGACCCCCGAAGGTGCGTGGCACGAGACGCCACACGGCGCATACCGGTTGACCCTCCCGCGGCTCGGCCTACGCTTCGGACTGCCCGGCGGCTATGCGGACGTCGAGTGGTTCGGCCGTGGTCCGGGGGAGTCCTACGTCGACTTCACGGCAGCGGCGCTGGTCGGCCGCTACGCGCGAAGCATCGACGACCTGCAGACGCCGTACCTCGTCCCCGAGGAGAACGGCAACCACGTCGAGACCCGGTGGCTCCGCCTCGTCGGCGATGACCTACCCATCTTGGAGGCCCGTGCGGCGGGATCACTCTTCGACTTCACCGCCCGGCGATGGACCACTGAGGACCTCGAGAATGCTCGCCGCCCCACCGATCTGCGCGACAGCGGCCGCGTCTGGCTGAACCTCGACCACGCCCAGCAAGGGCTGGGAAGCGCCTCCTGCGGGCCGGCCTTGCCCGAGCGATATCGCGTCCCGGTCGAGCCGGCGACCTTCGGGATCGTCCTCACCGTCGGCTGACGCGGCGTACTCGTCGCGCCAGAAGTGCTCCGGCGACTCGACTCGGAGTCAAGCGGACCACGGCGACGGAACTGGACGATCCACCCCATCGGGGTGAGGTGAATGCTCCAGACTGACCAGCCCAAGTCCGATCGTCCCCTCCCAGCACACGATTCGTTCACTCGACGCTGAGTCAAGCGACGTGACTCACGGTGTACCCCGAGTCGAGTCGCTCGACTCAGCGTCAAGCCGAAGCCCGGGGCCCTCCATGGCCACGGGCGTACTCGTCGCGCCAGAGGTGCGCCGGCGCATACCCGATCTGCTCCCGCGCCCGGTCGATCGAGACGAGCGTCTCGAACTCACCGAGCGTTCCGTGGACCGGCACTCCGGGGAAGTGGGTCGCGACGAGGTCGGCGGTCGGGATGGCGCTGCCGGTGTCGGGTGCCGCGATCGACAGGACCCGCAGTCCCGGCTCCGGACGGGCCAGCGACAGGGCGACGGCCGCCGCGCCGTCCCGCGCGTCGACGTAGGAGAACAGCAGGTTGCGTCGGTATGCGGGGTCGTCCGCCCGCTCGAACGTGTCGTACTCGCCCGGCGCCACGACATTGGTGAACCGCAGCGCGGTGATCCCGAGACCCGGGTACCAGCGGACCAGCTGCGCCGCCATCGCCTCCTCGACGACCTTGCCGAGCCCGTAGGTGTTGTTGGCCAGCGTGACGTCCTCGTCGACCGGCAGGTACGGCGGCGGCTCGTCGAACGGGAACCCCATCGCCGTGATGCTCGACGCCATGACGATCGTGCGGATCCCCGCTCGCAGCGCGGCGTGCAGCACGTTGAAGGTCACGGTCACGTTGTTGTGGAACGTCGCCGCGTCCGGGACCAGCCCGTTCACCGGGATCGCGGCGAGGTGCACCACCGCGTCGAGGCCGTCGTGCCGCGCGGTCACGCCGAGGAGGCTGTCGAGGACCTGCCCGTAGTCGGTCAGGTCGACCCGCACGAACCCGGCGCCCGGGCATACCGTCGCGGTCGAAGCCGACCACCTCGTGACCGTCGGCGCGCAGCCGTTCCACGGTGGCCGAGCCGAGCTTGCCGGAGCTGCCGGTGACCGCGACGCGCACGGTCAGCGCACCGGGAAGTCGGTCGGCACGGCGAGCGCCGGCACGGAATGACCTGCGGCGTCCATCGTCGGACGCGTGCCGGTGGCCGCTGCGGCCGCCGGTCGGGTGGCCGGTCTCGGCGAAGAACCCGCGCAGGTCCTCGTAGACCTCGACGACGTCATGGCTGTCGCCGGCCTGGGTGAGCACGATGTCGCCGGCCTGGACGTAGTGCTCGGCGCCGTCGGTGAGGACCTTGGCCTTGCCCTCGGCGATGAACCACAGCTCGTGGTCGTCGTGGTGGTGCCGGTCGAACCGGCCCCCGTCGCGCGGCACGGCGAACCGCCCGGCCGCCGTGACCTGACACCACGACGGGCGGGAGTCCGGGTTCAGCCAGGCGCCCGGCGGGAGCACCGGCATCAGTTCGACTGGCTCCAGGCCGACGCCACGCCGGGCGCGAGGATCGTCGCGTCGGGCAGCTGGTCGAGGCCGATCTCGGCGCCGCCGGGGGTGTAGACGACGACGAGCCGCAGGGGCCGCCAGTTCGTGTTGTAGGTCGAGTGGAGGGTGTTCTTCGGGATGTAGACCGCGTCGCCCTCCTTGATGGTGAACGGCTCCCCGTCCTCGCCGACGGTCTGGGTGCCCTCGCCGGAGATGACGTAGATGACCTCCTCCTCGCCCGGGTGGACGTGCGGGTCGTGGCCCTTGCCCGGGTAGATGATCACCTCGCCCGTTGTCAGCCCGATGCCGGCGTCGAGGTTCGGGGTCACCAGCCACTTGATGGTGCCCCAGTCGAAGACGCGGGTCGGGACGGAGGCCGGGTCGTGCTTGGCCGTGGGGAGGGTGCTCGTGTCGGACATGCGGGTTCCCTTCGGGGTATGCGGCTCGCTCAGTCGAGCGGGATCGCCTTGAACTGCTCGATCTGGGCCTTGATGGCACGTTCGGTGGGCAGGCGCTCCGCGGAGGAGGCGCCGAAGAAGCCGGCCACGCCGGTGGTGTGGGCGAGGACGTAGGCGGCGTCCTCGGGTTCGGCGATGGGTCCGCCGTGGCAGAGCACGATGACGTCGGGGTTCTCCGCGACGGCGGCGTCGCGCATCTCCTGCACCTTGCGGACCGAGTCGTCCAGCGAGACGGCCGTGGTGGCGCCGATGGTCCCGGCGGTGGTGAGCCCCATGTGCGGGACGAGCACGTCGGCGCCGGCCCGGGTCATCGCGACGGTCGACTCGACGTCGAAGACGTAGGGAGCGGTGAGCAGGTCGCGCTCGGCGGCCAGCCGGATCATCTCGACCTCGAGGTCGTAGCCCATGCCGGTCTCTTCGAGGTTCTGCCGGAAGTTGCCGTCGAACAGCCCGACCGTGGGGAAGTTCTGGACGCCGGAGAAGCCCATGGTCTTCAGCTCGTCGAGGAACTTGTCCATGAGCCGGAACGGGTCGGTGCCGTTGACGCCGGCCAGGACCGGCGTGTCCCGGACGATCGGGAGCACCTCGCGGCTCATCTCGACGACCACCTGGTTGGCGTCGCCGTAGGCCAGCAGACCGGACAGCGAGCCGCGCCCGGCCATCCGGTAGCGCCCCGAGTTGTAGATGATGATGAGGTCCACGCCGCCGGCCTCGGCCGACTTGGCGGAGATGCCGGTACCGGCGCCGGCGCCGATGACCGGCTTACCGGCGGCGATCGTGGCGCGGAGCCGTCCGAGCGCGGTGGCGCGGTCCACCTCAGCCCTCCACGTCGTGACCGGTACGCGCGGTGATGAGGGCGTGCAGCTCGTCGGCCATACGGCGGGCCAGCGCCGGGTCGTTGACGTCGGCGTCGTCGTCGATCACCGTGACGTCGCTCCCGTCGACTCCCTTGGACACGGCGTCGAACAGCGCGTCGTCGGCCTCCGGGTCGTGGAACGCCTGCCCGGGTGCGTCGAGCAGCGAGACGCCGCCGCGCGGGACGACGAGGACGGTGGGTCCGGTCGCGGCGGCGAGCTTCGTGCCGATCCGGCTGCCGAGCTCGGCGTTCTCCTCGCGGGTGGTCCGCATCAGGGTCACCGTCGGGTTGTGGACGAAGAACAGCCGGTCCGCGAACTCGGCCGGGACGGTGTCCTCGGGGCCGAAGTTGACCATGTCGAGGGCGCCGAGGCTGACCACCTGGGGCACCCCCGTCGCGCCCGCAGCGGTGAGGCGTTCGGGTCCCGCACTGAGGACGCCGCCGACGAGGTCGTCGGCCAGCTCGGTCGTCGTGATGTCGAGGACTCCGGCCAGCATCCCGGACCTCGCGAGTGCCTCCAGCGCCCGGCCGCCGGAACCGGTGGCGTGGAAGACGAGGGTCTCGTAGCCCAGCTCGTCGAGCCGCTCGCGGGCGGCGTCCACGGCCGGCGTGGTGACGCCGAACATCGAGGCACCGACCAGCGGACGTTCGTCGGTGGCGGCCTCGCCGCGGCGACCGGCGTGCTCACGGGCCATCCCCGCGATCGCGCCGGCGGCGTTCCCGAGCACGGACCGGGACAGGCGGTTGATCCCCGCGATGTCGACGACGGAGTACATCATCGTCACGTCCGAGGCACCGACGTAGGGCGAGACGTCGCCGGAGGCCATCGTCGAGACGATGAGCTTGGGCAGGCCGATCGGCAGATCGCGGACGGCACGGGCGGCGATCGACGACCCACCGCTGCCGCCCAGGGCCAGGACGCCGTCGAGGTCGCCGCGTGACGCGAGGTCGGCCAGCACGACGGCGGCCCCCTCGCCCATGGCCGTGACGGCGGCACCACGGTCGTTGCCGTCGACCAGGGTGTCGATGTCGGTGCCCGCGGCCTCGGCCACGCGCTCCCGGCCCACGCTGACGTCGTCGGTGAAGGCGCTCGGCGCCCGGACCCCGGTGTCGACCACGACCACGTCCACGCCGAGGTCACTCAGCCGGTCGGCCATCCAGTGGTACTCGGCACCTTTGGTGTCGAGGGTTCCGACGAGGGCGACTCGCGGTGTCGTGGTCATCGTCGACGCACGGTCCTTTCCGGTGGGGGGCGGACGGCGCGGCAGAGACGCGCCGTCCGCGGTCATCTTTTCCGAGAACTTGAAACGTGTCAATATGTGGTCCGTGACCGTCACCGTCGAGCCGCCCACCGTCGAGCACCACCGCCGAGCGCTGGGCATCGGGGAGTCCCGCCCCCGCGTCTCGTGGCGGACCACTGCCCCCGCCGGCTGGACCCAGGCGGCATACGAGCTGCGCGTGGACGACCACACCTACGAGCCGGTGAGCTCCCCGGACAGCGTGCTGGTGCCCTGGCCGGCGGCCGAGCTGCGTTCTCGGCAACACGCCTCGGTATGCGTCCGGGTCGCCGGCGCGGACGGCTCGGTCTCCCCGTGGAGCCCGGTGGCCGACGTCGAGACCGGACTGCTGCGGCCCGAGGACTGGGCGGCTCGGCCGGTGGGGGCGCCGTGGCCGGAGGACGCCGACTCGGATGACCGGGTGCCGCCGCTGGTGCGCCGCGACTTCACGGTGCGGGACGGACTGGCCCGCGCGCGGCTCTACGCGACCGCCCACGGGCTCTACGAGGTCGAGATCGACGGGCAGCGGGTCGGCGACGACACCATGTCACCCGGCTGGACGTCGTACCAGCACCGCCTGCGGTACTACACCTACGACGTCACGCCGCTGCTCCGGTTGGGGGACAACACGATCGGGGCCTGGCTGGGTGACGGGTGGTACCGCGGCCGGATGGGCTGGAAGGGCGGTTTCCGTAACCTGTTCGGCAGCGACCTCTCGCTCATCGCCCAGCTCGAGCTGACGTATGCCGACGGCTCGGTGGACGTCGTCGCCACCGACGCGTCGTGGCGCGCGGCGACCGGACCGATCGTGCGGACCGGCAACTACGACGGGGAGCTGTACGACGCGCGGTTGGAGCGACCGGGTTGGAGCTCGCCGGGGTTCGACGACACCGGGTGGGAGCCGGTGGCGGTCGGGGAACGCGACCCGGCGACTCTCGTCGCTCCCCAGGGCCCGCCGGTCCGGTGCACCGAGGAGGTCGCGCCGGTCGCCGTGCTCCGGACGCCGAGCGGCGCCACGGTGCTGGACCTCGGCCAGAACCTCGTGGGTCGGATGCGGATCCGCGTCTCGGGCGCCGCAGGGGACCGGGTGGTGATGCGCACTGCCGAGGTGATGCAGGAGGGCGAGATCTACACCCGCCCGCTGCGGAGCGCGCGGTCGACCGACGAGTACGTCCTCGCGGGCGGCCGGGTCGAGGAGTGGGAGCCACGCTTCACCTTCCACGGGTTCCGCTACGTCGAGGTGTCGGGGTGGCCCGGTGACGTCGAGGCGGCCGTGGCCGCGGGCGACATCGTGGCAAGGGTCTACCACTCGGATCTCCAGCGGACCGGATGGTTCAGCTGCTCCGACCCGCTGGTGAACCGGCTGCACGAGAACGTCGTGTGGAGCATGCGCGGCAACTTCCTCGACATCCCCACCGACTGCCCCCAGCGCGACGAACGGGTCGGCTGGACCGGCGACATCCAGGTGTTCGCCCCGACCGCGGCCTTCCTCTACGACGTCTCGGGGATGCTCTCCTCGTGGCTCCGCGACGTCGCCGTCGACCAGCTGCCCGACGGGACGGTCCCCTGGTACGTACCGGTCATCCCCGCGCACGAGAAGTGGACGCCGATCCGTCCGGGAGCCGCGTGGGGAGATGTCGCGACGCTCACACCCTGGGATCTCTACACCAGCTCGGGCGACGCGGAGATCCTCGCCGGTCAGTACGACAGCGCCAAGGCATGGGTCGAGCTCGTGGAGAAGCTGGCCGGCCCGGACCGATTGTGGGACAACGGGTTCCAGCTCGGCGACTGGCTGGACCCTGCGGCGCCGCCTCAGGACCCCGCCGACGCGCGCACCGACCGCTACCTCGTCGCCACGGCCTACTTCGCGCGGTCGGCGCAGCGGCTGGCCGACACCGCCACGGTCCTGGGGCGGACCGACGACGCGGACCGGTTCGCCGCCCTGGCGGCGGAGATCCGCGCCGCCTTCACCGGCGCATACCTGCTGCCCGACGGCCGGATGACCAGTGATGCGCAGACCGCCTACGCGCTCGCGGTGGCCTTCGACCTCGTCCCGGCCGACGCCAGGAACCAGGCGGGGACGCGGCTCGCCGAGCTGGTCGAGGAGTCGGAGCACCGGATCGCCACCGGCTTCGTCGGCACGCCGATCGTCAGCGACGCGCTGACCTCGACCGGGCACGTCGACGCGGCGTACGACCTGCTCCTCGAGCAGGAGGCACCCTCGTGGCTGTATGCGGTCCGGCAGGGTGCGACGACAATCTGGGAGCGCTGGGACAGCCTCCGTCCGGACGGCACGGTGAACCCGGGGACGATGACGTCGTTCAACCACTACGCGCTCGGCGCGGTGGCCGGCTGGCTGCACCGCGTGGTCGCGGGTCTCGCGCCGGCGGCGCCGGGCTACCGCGAGATCCTCTTGCGCCCGCGCCCCGGGGGCGGACTGACGTCGGCCTCAGCGGCACATGAGACCCCGTACGGTCGCGCGGCGATCGCGTGGACCCTGGTCGGCGGCGAGCTCACCGTGGACGTGACCGTACCGACCGGGGCCACGGCGACGGTCGACCTGCCCGGCGTCGCGCCACAGGTCGTCGCGAGCGGGGAGCACCGCTTCTCGACGACGCTCTAGCGCCGAGGCCCGCTGCGGGTCGACTCGCGCACGATGAGCTCCGGCTGGAAGAGCACCCGGTCGGGCTGGAAGGTCTCGTCGCCCTCGGCCAGCGACTCGTCGAGGAGCAGCTCGACGGCCCGCCGCCCGATCACGCCGGCCGGCTGACGGATCGAGCTGAGCGGCACCACCGACGCCGAGGCAAAGTCGATGTCGTCGTACCCGATGAGGGCGATGTCCTCGGGGACCCGCAGGCCGCCTGGCAGCATCAGCGCCTGGAGGATCCCGATGGCCAGCAGGTCGTTGGCCGCGAAGATCGCGTCGGGCCGGCCACCGGGCCGGCGCTCGCGGATCAGCTCGCCGGCGGCCCGGCCGGCCAGCACGGTGAGGGCGTCGGTCTGGACCACCTCGAGCTCGACGCCGGGCGCGCGGCGCACCGCCTGGCGGGCGCCACGGAGCCGGTCGGCCACCTGGCGGATCGACGGCGGGCCGCCGACGTAGGCGATCCGCCGGCGGCCCACGTCGACGAGGTGCCGGACGGCCAGCCGGCCGCCCACCACGTCGTCCACGGCCACCGACGAGAAGCTGTGGTCCTTGGACTGACGGTCGACGAGGACCACCGGAACTCCGTTGCTGCGCAACCGTTCCAGCCGGTCTCGGGTGTCGGCAACCGGCGACAGGAGGACGCCGCTGACCCGCTGCTCGAGGAACAGGTCGAGGTAGGCACCCTCGCGGTCGGAGTCCTCCTGGCTGCTGCCGACGAGGAGCGTCATCCCCTTCTCGGCGGCTCGCTCCTCGGCCCCGCGCGCGATGTCGGTGAAGAACGGGTTCCGGATGTCGAGGACGACCAGTCCGATGCTGCGGCTGCGGCCGGCCCGCAGCTGCCGGGCGGCGTCGTTGCGGACGAATCCGAGGCTCTCGATGGCCGCGAGGACGCGCTCGGCGGTCGCCGGCGCCACCTTGTCGGGGCGGTTCAGCACGTTCGAGACGGTCCCCACGGAGACGGCCGCGACGGCGGCGACGTCGCGCACGCTCACCGCCATTCGCGTACCCCTTCGCTGTCGTGGTGGTGGAAGCGTAGGACACCGGTCGGGTCCGTCGACTGAGGCGAACCGCCCACAGGCGTCGCGGGTTCCGGCCGTCGCCGTCGACCCGCGTACGGCTCGACGTCGACGGTCCAGTCGGGTTCGCCGGGTACGGTCATGGTGACGACGACCGGGACGTCCGAGAGGTTCGCGACGAAGCGGACGGTCCCGCTCCCGGACCGCGCTCCGGCCACCCAGACGTCCGGCGCCACGGGCTCGTCGGGCGACCAGAGGTCGGCTCCTTGAGCCTCGGCCAGCCAGGCAACGGCCTCGGCCGCCGGATAGGGCGTTCCCTCGGCGTCGACCACCCCGCGAGGCCCCCACGTCTCGAACAGGGTGAGGCTGTTCGCGCCGCCCCGGGCGTGCGCGATCCCGGCGGCCAGCGTCCAGGCGGCCAGCGCCGGGGCGGCCTGGCGCGGGTCGGTCGCACCAGGGACGTGCTCCGTGCCGTAGCCCTCGGTGACGTCGGTGCGCTGGTCGGGTTCGGGGGCGGTGGCGGCCGCGGTCGGGTACCGCTGGCGCAGGGTCAGCGGGCCGACGTGGACCGGCCGACCGCCGGCGAGTTCGGCTGCCGCGGCGGTGACGAGCTCCTGCATCGGCACCGACTCGACGAGTTGTGCGCGTTCGGTCGTGTGCATCTGCGGGGTGAGCGCGAAGCTGAGACCGGGAAGGTCGGCGGGGAGCTGGTCGCGGGCGCGGCTCAGCTCGGTGAAGTGCGACCGCGAGCCACCGTGCCTTTCGGCGGTGAGACCTCGGGCGGTGGCACCCTCTTCGAGGGCCGACCAGAGCGGCGGTTCGGTGACCTGGCTGTGCCGGTCGTAGACCCCCAACCGCACGACCTCGCGACCCGCCAGGGCGTCGAGCACCGGCGCGAGCTCCTCCGGGCGCTCCGCGACGATGCGCACGTCGAGCGGTCGACCGGCGGCCTCGGTCGCCGCCCGGTCGAGGACGGCCGGCCACACGCGCGCACCGGCATCGAGCTCGACGGCGACGTGCGCGATGGGGAGCATGACGGGTACGGGGCTCGTGCCCGCGGCGGTGGACGCGCCCAGCCCGATCGCCGGCCACCGCCGACCCGTGTCGCGCAGCGTGACGGAGGCGAGCCGCGTGCACCGGATCGTCACCGACTGGTGCACCTCGTGCCCCGCCTCGACCTGGACCGGGAAGGGCCGCGACAACGGCGGGCTGTAGGTCTTGAAGGACGCGTCGGTCCAGTTGCGCTGGTCCTCCATCTCGAAGACGTCGCCGGTGAAGGCCAGCGCGGTCGACAGACCGTCGGACTCCCACGCGAGCCCCGCGATGTCGACCGCCGGTTGGTGGGGGAGCAGGTCGACCGGGAACCGGGTGGCGGTCACCTCTCCGCTCTCGGATGTCACAGTCAACGAGCTGCCCGCCAGCGACGCGGGGTGGAGAACGACGAGTCCGATCCGGCTGCGCCGGAACGACGCTCGCAGGTATGCGTCGAAGGTCACCGACAGGGTCCGCCCGTCGGCACGCATACCGAGTCGGCCGTCGATGTCCGCACCCAGCCCGACCAGGTCGAGGGAGAGGTCGAGCCCGTCCTCGGTCTCGACGACGTCACGCACCACGACCGGGACCGTCTCCCAGTCCTGGTCGCGGACGACGCCCCGGACCGACCGCAGGACCGGACGACCCGCATACCGGATGTCGGCGAGCTCGTCGCCGCGCACCTCGACCTGCCACGGGCCGCAGGTCCACGCGTACGCGTCGGGTTCACGGTCGCCCCAGGCGGCGTCGCGCGCTCGCGCTCTGAAACGATTCACAGGGGGAGTCTACGGCTCGCTGCTCCCTCGTCAACCAGCCCGAGCGACCGTGTCCATGAACGCCACCGACGCCGCGACGATCTGCCGTTGCGCGGTGTTCCGGTCGACGCCGGGCGTCCCGTCTCCGGGCTGTGGGCCGTAGTCCCCGAAGTACGCGTGGACGCCGCCCTCCACCGCCGTGAACACCGTCGATGGCGGCAGGCTGGCCCGGCTGTCGGCGATGTCCGCCGGCGTGCTCAGGGCGTCGGAGGTCCCCGACACGGACGCGACGACGAGGTCGGTCCGGTCGGCCAGGGACCCGAGCGGGTAGGAGGCCCACAGCAGCAGCCCGGACAGGCCGGAGTCACGCGGTGACACCGAAATCCCGGCGGCGACCCCGCCCAGGCTGTGGCCGCCGACCGCCCACCGCGTGACGCCGGGCGTGGCCGCGACGACCTTCGCCGGCTCACCGGTGGCGAGGAACCCGATGTCGTAGGGCTCCTTGACGATGACGACGAGGTACCCGGCCGCACTGACCTCGGTCAGGAGCGGGACGTAGGCGCGCGGGTCGACCTTGGCGCCGGGCAGGAACACGAGGCCGGCCTTCGGGGCGACGGCGGGGGTGAGGACGATCCGCGTGGGCGACGTCTCGACCCGGACGGTTGTGTCGCCCGACATGGCGGCCACGGCGTCGGGCGCCGCGGCCAGCGGGACCAGGTACCCGATGGCGCCGAGGACGACCACCGTCACGACGGCCGCGGCCACCCGGCCGACGACGGTCGCGACGCGGTGGCGCGGTCGATCGCGAGGGACCCGCTGCCGACCGGTGTCGATGAGCAGCAGGCCGACGACCGCGACCGCGACGAGCGTGACGGGGTATGCGGGGTGGCTGGCGAGCAGCGAGTCTCGGCTGAGCACCGCGCAGACCACGGCACCGATGACCCACAGGGCGCCGACCACCGCTCGCCAGGCGGACCGCCGGGCGGTGGTGGCAGACTCGGAATCGGGCATGGACGACACCCCGGCAGGGTGTCACGACGCCCACTTCGGGCCGAGTCACCCCACGAGGTTCTCCGCTTCGCTCCGATACCTCGCGGGGACCCCAAGCAGAGAGGACGCCAGTGGATGTGATGCCCGACGAGCAGCTCGAGACCGAGCTGTCACCCGTGACCGTCGTCGAGTCTGACGCGTCGACAGCGGACGAGCTGCTGCGGCGGGCCGCCGAGTGGGACGCCGCCGTACGCGAGCGGGACGAGGCGGCGGCCGCCGACCTGCTCGCCCCCGACTTCGCCCTCGAGCTGGTCCAACCGGTCCGGAACGTCATGAACCGGCAGGTGTGGCTCGAGGTGCTGGCCGACTACGTCGTGAGCGAGTGGGACGTGGAGGAGCAGATCGTCGAGGTGGACGGCGACGTCGGTGCGGTGCTCCGCCGGGTGCGGATGCAGGCGATCGTCATGGGGGAGGACCGCAGCGGGGTGTTCGTCCTCTCGGACCTCTGGCGGCGGATCGACGGAGAGTGGCGGGTGTGGCGGCGGCACTCGACGCCGTTGATGGCCGGCCGACTGAGAAACGACGACGATCAGGACTGACCCACCGCGCGGGACCTCGTCACGCGGTGAGTTCTACCCCTCCCAGGGGGAACGACTCACCGCGTTGTCGGGTTGAGGGCCGCTAACCGGACAGGGTGCTCCACCGGATCGACAGGCCGAGCCCGATCACCAGGACCAGGGCCGCCACCGCGATGAACCCGGCGCTGATGTCGACGTCCTGCTGCTGGGTCGTGACGTGCTTCGGCAGGTTGGCGAGCACGCTCTGCAGCTGGTCGGCGTCGGTCGCCGAGAAGTACTCGCCGCCGGTCGTCGAGGCGACCGTCTTGAGGGCGTCCTCGTCGACGACGAGGAAGTTCCGGCCACCGCCCGGCGTCACACCGCCACCGAAGTCGCGGGCGCCGCCGCCGCCGAACCGCTGCTGGGTCATCCCGCCGAGCTGCGAGGCGGAGCAGACCATCTGGGTCGGGTTCTTGGTCCCGAACCCGATCGGGTAGACCCGCACACCGCGGGCGGCGGCCTGGACCGCGGCGTCCTGGGGGGTGATGCCCCGGGTGTTCGCGCCGTCGGTGAGCAGCACGACGATCTCGGGAGCCTTGTCCCCGTTGGCGTTCGGCGTCGGCGTGGGCGTCGACCCGGAGCCGTCACCGTTCTCGGGCGACTTGGGGATCGACGACCCGTCCGGGTTGGGCGCGTCCTCGGGAGAGCTGGGCGCCACGTTGGGGTCGAGCTCGGCGATCGCGTCGATCGACTTGAGGATCGCCGCGCCGATGGTCGTGCCGCGACCGGTCGTCACCGCGTCGAGGGTGTTGAGCAGGTCGGTCTTGTTCGTCGTCGGAGCCACCGCGAGCTGGGCGAACCCGGAGAAGAGGACGAGGCCGATCTTGGTGTCGTCGCCCTGCGTCTCGACGAACTTGCGGACCGCCGCCTGCGCGGCGCCGAGCCGGTTGGGCTCAACGTCGGTCGCGCACATGGAACCCGAGACGTCGAGGGCGAGGATCACCGTCGAGCTCGAGATCGGCACGTCGGCCTTGACCTGTGGCCGAGCGGCGGCGACGCCGAGCAGCCCGAGGCTGGCGATGACGAGCGCGACCGGGAGGTGCCGCCGCCAGCGCCGGCTCGGGCCGACCGCGGTGCGGACCAGGGCGACGTTCGAGTAGCGGACCGCGGCCGGCTTCCGGCGTCGGGTCTGCCACAGGTAGGCGGCGAGCAGGATCGGCACGGCCAGCAGGCCGAGCAGGAGGTACGGCTGGTCGAAGTTCACTCAGATCACCCGTCCTCGACGCAGTACGGAGACGACCGCTCCGGCGAGCAGCAGCAGGGTCGCGATACCGGCGACCAGGGACGTGATCTCGTGGGGGACGCTGCGCGACACCCAGTTCAGCTGGACCGAGTCGTAGACCTGCGACAGCGAGGTGGCGTCGGTCGCGTTGTAGTACCTGCCCCCGGAGATCTCGGAGATCTGCTTGAGGCTGTCCTCGTCGAGGTGCGTCGCGATGCTGAAGCCACCCAGCTCCAGGACGGTCCCCGCCGCGCTACCGAGTCCGATCGTGTAGATCTTCACGCCGGCCGCGGACGCCAGGTCGGCGAGGTTGACCGGGTCGGGGCCGCTGGTGTTCTCGCCGTCGGTCAGGAGGACGATGGCGGTCCCGCCGTAGTAGCCGATCGGCGTCTCGCCGCCACCCTGCTCACTGTCGCCGTTGCTGACGATGGGCTTCCCGGCGATGGCGCTCAGCGACGTGAGGATCCCGCGTCCCAGCGACGTCTCGCCCTGCGGCGTCAGGCGGTTCACCGACGCGAGCACCTGGTCCTTGTCGGTCGTCGGCTGCTGGGCGATGATCCCGTTGCCTCCAAAGGCCACGACCCCGATCTTCACCGTGGCCGGCTGCTTGTCGACGAACCCCTTGGCAGCGGCCTTGGCCGCGTCAAGGCGGGTCGGCTGCATGTCCTTGGCCGCCATGCTGGTGGACACGTCGAAGGCGAGGATGACGGTGCCCTCGCGACGCGGCTCCGCGACGGCGGCGACCGGCCGGGACAGAGCGAGCAGCATCACGGCGAGCGCCGCGACGAGCAGGACCGGCGCGACGTGGCGCCACCGGTCCCGTCGGGCCGTGGGGACGACGAGCCCCTGCCGGGCCAGGTCGGCTCGGCGCTCGGACTGCTGCCGCAACAGCCGCCGGTATGCGACGACGACCAGCGGGAGGGCGAGGAGGCCCAGGAGGGCCCATGGCCAGGCAAGGGTCATCGGCGCCGCCTGCGGCGCAGCTCGGAGATGCGCAGCAGCGAGCGGACGAGGTCCTCGTCGGTCCGCACCTGGTGCAGGTCGACGCCGGCCGAGCGGGTGGCCTCCTCGAGGCCCGCCTGGCGTTCGTCGGCCGCGGTCTTGAGGCGCGAGCGGAACCCGGGGTCAGAGGTGTCGACGAAGATCTGCTCGCCGGTCTCGGCGTCCTCGACGTAGATCGAGCCCACGTCGGGCAGCTCGTCCTCGCGGGGGTCGCTGACCTGCAGAGCGACCACCTCGTGGCGCCGGGCGAGCCGGCTCAAGGCCTGCTCCCACCCTGGTTCGCTGATGAAGTCGGAGACGACGACGACCAGGGCCCGACGCCGGATCATCCCCGCGGACCGGTTCAGCATCGCGCCGAGGTCGGTGACGTGGCGCTCGGATCCGCTCTCGTCACGGTTTCGTCGGCGGCCCGGCTTGTCCTTCGATGCGGCTTCCGTGGCGGCGGCCCGGGCGTTCCGGCGGTCGAGGAGCACGTCGGCGATCCGGAGCACCTGGTTCCGGCCCGACCGCGCCGGCAGCACCCGCTCCACGTTCTGGTCGAAGACCACCATCCCCACCCGGTTGCCGCGCCGTGTCAGCACGAGGGCGAGCGTGGTCGCCAGCTCCGCGAGGACGAGGTCCTTCTGCCGGTCCACCGGCCCGAACCCCATCGACGCGGAGTGGTCGAGCAGCAGCCAGGCCGTGACCTCGCGGTCCTCGATGTACTCGCGGACGTAGGGCGTGTCCATCCGCGCCGTGACGTTCCACTCGATGTGGCGCAGGTCGTCACCGGGCTCGTACTCGCGCAGGTTGGTGAAGTCGATTCCGCTGCCCCGGAACAGGCTGCGGTAGTCGCCCTGGAGCTGTCCGTCCAGCCGCCGGACGACCCGCCACTCGAGCTGCCGGAGCAGACGCTCCGGCGTCAGCGAGGCGGCCTGGTCCATGGCGATCCTCCCGGCGCGTCACCAGGCGAGACGGCGTGGGCAGACCTCTCCCGCAACGGGATCTGGGGAAGGGGGGTGGCGGCCAGGATCGGGGTCAGCAGATCGTCGGCGCTCATGTCCTCGGCCAGGGCCTCGTAGGAGAGCACGATGCGGTGCCGAAGCACGTCGCGGGCGAGGTCGCGTACGTCGGTCGCGAGGGCATACTCGCGCCCCCGCAGATAGGCCAGCGCGCGAGCCGCGAGGACCAGGTTGATGGAGGCGCGCGGGCTGGCGCCGAAGGTGACGAACCGGGCCAGCTCGGCCTTCCCGATGATCGCCGGGTTGCGCGTGGCGTTGGAGAGGTGGACCGCATACTCGATGACTCCGGGGTCGACGTAGACCTGGGCGGCCTGCCGCTGGTACTCCCGGAGCGAGTCGGCAGTGAGCACCTTCTGCGTCGCGGCGAGGGTGCCGATCATCCGCTCGACGACGACGAACTCCTCTGGCGGAGTGGGGTATCCGATGAGGACCTTGAGCATGAACCGGTCGACCTGGGCCTCAGGAAGCTGGTAGGTGCCCTCCGACTCGATCGGGTTCTGCGTGGCCATGACGAGGAACGGGTCCGGAGCGGGGTACGTCTCGCGGCCGATGGTCACCTGGCGCTCCTGCATGACCTCGAGCAGGGCGCTCTGGACCTTGGCCGGCGCGCGGTTGATCTCGTCAGCGAGGACGAGGTTGGCGAACACCGGGCCGAGCGACACCTGGAACTCGCCGTCGCGCTGGTTGTAGATCCGCGTCCCGACCAGGTCGGCGGGCACGAGGTCGGGCGTGAACTGGATCCGCTGGAAGTCGCCGCCGATGGCGTCGGCGAGCGTCTTGATGGCCATGGTCTTGGCCAGCCCTGGAACTCCCTCGACGAGGAGGTGACCGCGGGCCAGGAGCGCCACGATCATCCGCTCGAGCAGGTCGTCCTGCCCGACGATGGTCTTCTTGACCTCGTAGAGGGCCTGCTCGAGCGGGTGCGGCCGCGCGGCGGCGCTGGCCTGGGGCGAGTCGGTCATGTCGGCTCCTTGGACACGGTCACGGATGCGGTCACGGGCGAGGTCACTGGGCGGGGGCTCCGGCGCCGCCGCCGGCCGCGGCAATGGGGACGGCGAACCCGATCCCGACGAAGAAGCCCTGCTGGCTGGGGTTGGCGAGGCCGGTGACGATCCCGACCACCTGACCGGCCTTGTTCAGCAGCGGGCCGCCGGAGTTGCCGGGGTTGACCGCGGCGTCGATCTGGATGAGGTGCTCGAGCTTCTGGCCGTTGCCGATGCTGACCGACCGGTCGAGTGCGGAGACGACGCCGGCGGAGAGCGAGTCGGTCAGCCCGAGCGGGTGCCCGACCGCGAACACCGGCGCCCCAACCTGGACGCCGCCACCGAGTACCGCGGGGACGAGGGTCTGCGGGAGGATCGACGGGGTCAGCGTCGCGATGTCGTTCTCCGGCTGTTGGCTGGCGATCGTCGCGGGGGAGGAGGTGCCGTCGGTGTAGCTGACGGTGATCGCCTCGGCGCCGCCGACGACGTGGAGCGCCGTCAGGATGGTGCCGTCGTCCTTGACGATGACGCCGGCACCGCTGCCGGACTCGCCGCTGCTGCCGCCGCCCCGCTTCGCGTTGATGAGGACGAGCGACGGCTGGATGGTCTGGTAGGCCACGGTCCCGTCCGGCGGTGCCTGGGCCTCGGCCTTGGCCCGGTCCTCGATGCCCTTCTTCACCGTCGCGTCGATGTCCCGCTGGGTGACCGGAGCGATCGGGTTCGGCCGGGTCAGGGCGTAGGTCCCGACCGCCGCGAGGAGCAGGACCGCGACGATGCCGACGACCCAGACCCGGCCGGGGACGGCTCGGGCCCGGTCATAGACGACGACGAACGGTCGGGCGACGCGGGAGCCGGCCCGGCGTACCCGCATACCGGCGCCGTCCTCACGCGGACGGCCGGGATCGCCATCGCCGCTCGATCCAGCGGCGTCCGCCTCGGGCGGGGCGATGACGCGGGCCACCTCCCGACTGTACGTTCGGCGGCGCGCGAGCGGCAGTGCGAGACAGCGACTCATATCGCAGTCATAGGAACCGAGGGTCCTCAGACGTCGATGGGCCTCGGCTGGTCGGGGTGGGGTTCGTCGCCCACCGCGGCCTGCGCGCGCCAGAGCCGGCGTTCGAGGTCGGCCCGCATCGACGCGTACGCCGAGTCGTCGGCGACGTTGTTCAGCTCGGCGGGGTCCTCGTGCAGGTCGTAGAGCTCCCACTCGGCCGGGTACCGCTCGTCGGACGTGCCGGGCACGCCGAGGCCGTCGTTGTAGAAGTAGACGAGGCAGTAGCGATCGGTGCGGAACCCGTAGTGCGCGCCGACGTGGTGGCTGCGGTCGTCGTGCATCCAGTACCGGTAGTACAGGCCGTCGTGGGGCGGGTCGGGGTCGCGGGTCCCGGCGACGTCCGGCCAGAACGACCGCCCCTGCATCCGGGGGTCGGCGGGGAGACCGGCCGCCTCGAGCAGGGTCTGCGCGACGTCGACGTTGCTGACGATGCCGGTATGCGTCGTCCCGGCGGCCACCGCGCGGGGGTACGACACGAGGAACGGCATCCGGATCGACTCCTCGTACATGAACCGCTTGTCGAACCAGCCGTGGTCGCCGAGGAAGAAGCCCTGGTCCGACCCGTAGAGGAGCACGGTGTCGTCGAGGTCGCCGCGACCACGCAGCCAGCCGACCAGACGGCCGACGTTGTCGTCGACCGAGGCGACGCACGCGAGGTAGTCCTCCATGTAGCGCTGGTACTTCCAGAGTGCCTCGTCCTCACGTGAAAGCCCTTGCGGGACAGGCTGTTTCAGGTCCACCTCGGTGAGGTCGTCGGCCACGCTCATGGCCGCCCGGCGAGCGGTGTCGGACCGGGTGGCGAAGTCGTCGGTGAAGGTGCCCGGGACCGGGATGATGCGGTCCGCATACATCCCGGTATGCGCGTCGTCCGGTTCCCAGGGCCGGTGCGGGGCCTTGTGCCAGACCAGGAGACACCACGGCTGGTCCCCGTCGAGTGACCCGAGCCAGCGGATCGCGAGGTCGGTGATGAGGTCGGTGGCGTAGCCGGGCTCGACGCGGAGCCCGTCCGCGGAGAGGAACCGCGGGTCGTGGTACTCGCCCTGGTCGATGAGGGCGTCCCAGTAGTCGAAGCCGTGCGGGTCGTGGCTGACCCCGTCGGTCTCGCCGTCACCCATGTGCCACTTGCCGACGAAGCCGGTGCGGTAGCCGGCGTCGCGCAGGGCGGTGACGAAGGTGGGCTGGGTGGCGTCGATGAAGGTGTCGAGGGTGCTCACGCCGTTGACGTGGCTGTAGGTGCCGGTCAGCAGGGACGCGCGGCTCGGGGCGCAGAGGGAGTTGGTCGCGAAGAGGTTCTCGAACCGGACGCCGGCCTCGCCGATCGCGTCGATGTGGGGCGTCGTGTTGACCACCGACCCGTAGGCGCTGATGGCGTGGGCCGCGTGGTCGTCGGTGAGGAGGAACAGGATGTTGGGGCGACGGCCGGCTGGTGCTGCGGCGGTCACCGGCGGCGGCTCCGCTCCTCGGTGTAGCGCTTGGTCACGGCCATGTCGGAGTCGCCCATCCCGCGCGCCACGAGGTCCGCGAACGCGGCCCGGACCGCCGGCAGCAGGGCCGCGTCGGTGCGTGTCGCGGTCGCGACGTCGGTCGCGAAGTCGAGGTCCTTGAGGACGTAGCGAGCCATCGCCGCCGGGTTGACGTCGTCGGTGATCATCCGTTGCCCGCGGGTCCGCAGGATCCGGCTGTCCGCATACCCGCCGGCGAACAGCTCGAAGAGGGTGTCCAGCTCGAGCCCGCTGCGGTCGGCGAGGACCGCCGCCTCCCCGAGGGCGAGGACCGCGGCCGCGACGATGAGCTGGTTGCAGGCCTTGGCGACCTCGCCGGACCCGAGCGGGCCGAGGTGGAAGGCCCGGCCGCACACCTCGAGCACTGCCATCGCCCGGCGGGCGTCAAGATCCGACCCGCCGACCATGATCGACAGCGTCCCGGCCTCGGCGCCCTCGACCCCGCCGGACACCGGGGCGTCGACGACGCGGACCTGGCCGTCGGTCTCGCGGGCCAACCGCTCGCCGAGACGGCGGACCCCCGTCGGCGACGACGTGGACGACACGACGAGGAGCAGGTCGTCGGGCTGGGCGGCCAGCATGCCGTCCTCCCCGGCCAGCACCTCCTCGACCTGGGGGAGGTCGGGGAGCATGAGCAGGACCACGGTCGCGTCGGTGGCGAGCGACCGCGGCGTCCCGTGCCACGTGGCGCCGGCGTCGAGGAGGTCGGCGTATCGGTCCTGGCCGCGGCCGTGGATCGCGACGGTGGTCGCGGGTCGTCGGAGCAGGTGCTCGGCCATCGGTCGGCCCATCGCGCCGAGCCCGATCACGCCCACGCGGTCGACGTCCTGGGTCGCGTCGCGGGGTGCGAGTTCGGGCATGCTGTAAATCATGCCGGACGGTCTGTTCGATCTCACCGGGCGAACCGCTCTGGTCACCGGGTCGACGCGGGGGATCGGGTATGCGCTCGCCCGCGGCCTGCTGACCGCCGGTGCTCGCGTGGTGGTGCACGGCCGGGACGAGGACCGGGCGGTCGCTGCCGCGTCGGTCCTGGCCGGCGGCGAAGGGACCGGTCTGACGCTGCCCGTGGCCTTCGACGTCGCGTCGGCAGCATCGGTGGACGAAGGGGTGGCCCGGATCGAGGCGGAGTGGGGGACGCCGGACATCCTCGTCAACAACGCCGGTGTGCAGCGCCGGGCGCCGGTGCTCGACTTCTCGGTGGCCGACTGGGACGAGCTCGTCGCGACCAACCTCACGAGCGCGTTCCTCGTCTCGCAGCGCGTCGGCCGGGGCATGGCCGAACGCGGCAGCGGCAAGATCGTCATGATCGGGTCGGTCCAGAGCCGCCTGGCGAGACCGGGTATCGCGCCGTACAGCGCGACCAAGGGTGGCGTGGTCATGCTGACCCGCGGGCTCTGCGCGGACCTCGGACCGAAGGGGATCCAGGCCAACGCGCTGTGCCCCGGCTACATCGACACCGAGCTGACACAGGCGCTGGTCGACGACGCCGAGTTCAGCGAGTGGGTGCGCGGGCGCACGCCGGCCGGCCGGTGGGGAAGCGTCGAGGACCTCGTCGGCGCGCTGGTGTTCCTCGTGTCCGACGCGTCGGCGTTCGTCAACGGGCAGGTCCTCTACGTCGACGGCGGCATGACCGCCGTCGTCTGACGGCTAGGCGGGGAGCCGGTGCGCGGCGGCTCGGATGAGGACGATCGCCCACGTGCGGTAGGGCTTCCAGCGGTCGGCGAACGTCTCATACTCCTTGTCGGTCATCGGCGTGGTGAGGTCGTAGAGGTCGTGGACCGACTGGCGGCTGCGGGCCTCGTCAGTGGGGAGCACGTCGACGAACCCGCACGCCCGGACGACGATGAGCGCGCTGTAGAACGGGCCGATCCCGGGTAGCTCCTGGACCGCCTGCTGGGCGGCTTCCGGGCCGAGGGCGACGAGGCGGTCGACGTCGAGGTCTCCCCGCTGGGCCGCCGCGGCGATGGCTTGCAGGCGGGGGATGCGGTCGGCCGGGAGCCCGGGGAGGTCGGTGAGCGCCGCCAGTCTCGACGGGGCGGGCAGCGCCCGAACCGCCTGGCCGGCCAGCTCGAAGGGCTCACCGTGGGCCTCGTTGAGGCGCTCGCGAAGCGTGATGCCCTGGGCACGCGCCCGGCGGGCGCTGATGACCGACCAGACCGCGGCCTCGTAGGGCGAGTAGAACAGCGCCGGGCGGAGTCCGGGCGCGGCCTGCTGGAGGGCCCCGATGACCGGGTCGCGGCGGCCGAGCTCGGCGAACCCCTCGCCGTCGTGGTCGCAGGAGACGACCCGCGCCACCTGGGCGGCGACGGCCTCCGGGTCGCCGTCACCGTGGATCGTCAGGTCGAGCTGGTCGCCGCGCTGGCGGACCTCGACACCGACCGCGGTCTCGAGATCGTGGTCGACGCGGAACGCCATCCGCATGACGCCGTCGAACGACCGCTCGTTGCGGTGACCGAACCCGAACAGGGCCAGCTCCTCCAGCGAGAAGGGCCCACGGGTCGGGATGGTCACGCGGTTCACCGTGGCGCTCGCCGTCATTCTCCGAGCATGACCGAGACCTCCGACAGGCGGTCGGTCAGGACGGTCGCCGATTCCACCGGGGGCTGGCAGGGACTCGGCTACGGGCCGGCGTTGCGGCGGGCCCACGGCGTGAGGATCGCCTCGATGGCGGCGCAGGCCGGCACCGGGAGCCCGTACCGCTCCGCGCGACGAACCACGGACCCGTGCAGGGCGTCGAGCTCCATCCGGCGCCCGGTGACGAGGTCGTGGTGCAGGGACGAGTACGACTCGGCCGGCAGCGCGGCCGCGAACCCGACCTGCTGCTCGACCACGCCGTCCCGCAGGGCGACACCCTCGAGCCGGGCCAGGTCCACGACCTCGGTGACGATCTGCCGGAACATCGCCCAGGCCGGTGGGTTGTCGCGGATGTCGCCCAGGGGCAGCCGGACCGACGCCGTCATCCCCGCGGTCGCACAGATGAAGGCGAACTTCGTCCACAGCACGGCGCTGATGTCGGGCGCGATGTCGGCGTCGATCCCCGCGTCGAGGCAGGCCGCGAGCAGCCGCTCGACCCGGTCGGTACGTCGGTCGTCCCGCTCGCCGAACACGATTCGGGCCGGGCCTCCCGTATGCGTGACCACACCCGGTTCGGTGATGGTCGAGAAGATGAAGGCGGCTCCGCCGACGACGTGACCGGGTCCGACGACGGTCGCCAGGAGGTCCTCGTTGTCGACGCCGTTCTGGAGCGAGACCACGGCCGTCTCGGGGCCGAGGACCGGTGTCAGTCCCGCCGCGGCCGACGCGGTGTCGTAGGCCTTCACGCAGAACAGGACGACGTCGACGGCGCCGAACGCGGCCGGGTCCTCGGCCACGGGTATGCGGACGTCGACATCGCCCCTGACGCTCCGCAGGCGCAGGCCGTGCTCCTGCAGAGCGGCCAGGTGCGGCCCGCGAGCGACCATCGCGACGTCGTGACCGGCCACCGCCAGCCGGCCGCCGAAGTAGCCGCCCACCCCTCCAGCGCCGAGCACCAGCACCTTCATGCGGCCGACGGTAGCCCTCGCGGCGCGGCTAGGGTCCGAACATGAGAGCAGAGGGCACCTTCACTGTCGCGTCGTTCGTCCCCGCCCAGATCGACCCGCCGCCCGCGGCCATCGAGGTGGGCATCCCGGTCGGTACCGCCGTCATGGAGAAGGTCTACGAGGGCGACGTGTCGGGCCGCTCGGCGACGATCTTCGCCTCGGCCTTCGACATGGGGACGGGGATCGGGACCTACGTGGCGCTGGAGACGTTCGACGGCCGGCTCGGTGACCGGCCGGGCACGTTCGCCTACGTGCACTCGGCCACGACGACCGGGTCGGACCGGCGGTACGAGCTCTTCGTCATCGTCCCGGGGAGCGGCGTCGGGGACCTGGTCGGCATCTCCGGCGGGGGCGGGATGTCCGTCGACGCCGACGACACCCACCGGGTGTGGTTCGACTACCAGCTGGCCTGACCGACGAGCTCCACGTCCGCAAAGCGGCGTGCGTAGCGGCCAACACGTCGTGATCGCGACGCTTTCGCCGCTACGCGAGCCGCTTCACCGTGGCGCCGGGCGGGGGGCGCCGGGCGGCGGACCGGTCAGCTGGGGCCGGCGTATGCGGGTGGGGCGTCCATGGAGGTGCGCAGCGAGGTCAGGGCGTCGGCCGGCACGTTGATGAGGCCGCACACGGGACGGTCGAGGTCGAACGTGATGAACAGCGTGGAGGCGACGAGGACGGCCGCGAGCAGGGCGATCCCCGGATCGCGGCCCAGGGTCCCGAGATGGAGCGCCAGCAGCCCCAGGGCCAGCGCCGCCCCGACCATCTCGAGCAGGAGGACCGGCGTCGGAACCCGGTTGGCGAGGCCGGCCACCCGAGTCGTCTGGGCGTCGAAGGCCTCGTTGAGGCTGCCCAGGTAGAGGCGGGGTGCGCTCGCGGCCGGCTGGGCGGTGATCGCCTGGCCGACCTGGGCCCAGAGGCCACGCAGCGCCTCGCTGCTGCTCGCCAGGGCGGCCTGTTGCTCCGGACTGCCCGGCACGGTCCCCGAGATGTCGACGGCGGCATCCATGAGCTGCCTCATCAGCTGGAGCGACGGCGTCCGGTTCGGCTCGGCCAGGGTCTGGGCCCTCAGGTCAGCCGTGCCCAACGCGTTGGCTGCGGTGACGACCGCCGCCCGCCGGCTCTCGTAGCGTCCCACCGCCAGGCTGAGACCGAAGGCCATGACCAGCGCCATGAACCCGAGCATCGCCGACTGGATGGCGCCCAACGGCTCCCGGAGCCCTCGGACCGGTCGCGCATCGACCGGCCGAGCAGATGGCCCCCGAAGGTGGCGCCGAGGATCACGGCGAAGAGGGCGACGACGAGGGCCCAGGTGTCCAGCTGGAAGAGCGACACACCTTCTCGTCACGCATCCGGCGGTGCGCCGCACGACGCCGCTCGGAAGGTAGCAAGTGCCGGACGCGGCTGTCCGGCGATTAGATCAGCCGGCCCGGACCTCCTGGTAGCGGGCCAGCGACTCCTTGCGTTCGGTGTCGTGGTCGACGATCGGGGCGGGGTAGCCGTGCGGCGGGTCGGCCAAGGTCCAGGGCTCGTGGATCTCCTTGGCGGACAACGAGTTCAGTTCGGGAACCCACCGGCGGACGTAATCGCCCTGCGGGTCGAACTTCTTCGCCTGGGTGGTGGGGTTGAAGATCCGGAAGTACGGCGCCGGGTCGGTGCCGGTACCCGCCGTCCACTGCCAGCCGTGCTGGTTGTTCGCCAGGTCGCCGTCGATGAGGTACTCCATGAAGTGCCTGGCGCCGAGCGTCCACTCCAGGTGCAGGTCCTTGACGAGGAACGACGCGACGATCATCCGGACCCGGTTGTGCATCCACCCGGTGGCCAGCAGCTGACGCATACCCGCGTCGACGATGGGGTACCCCGTCTCGCCCTTGCGCCACGCGTCGAACCGTGCGTCCGCGCGCTGACCGGTGTCGTACCTCATGCGGGCCATCGCCGGCTGGAAGTACCCGTGCGCGCTGTCGGGCCAGTGGTGCAGCACCTGCGCGTAGAAGTCGCGCCAGCACAGCTGACGCCGGTATGCGGGGCCAGTCCGGCCGAGGTCGGCCAGCATCGTGCGGGGGTGGATCTCGCCGAACTTCAGGTGCACCGACATGCGTGACGTGCTGTCGAGATCGGGACGGTCGCGCTCCTGGTTGTAGCGCTCGACGTCCCCGTCCAGGAACTCTCGCCACGCCGCCAGCGCAGCAGCCTCGCCCGCGTCGGGCAGCTCGGCGGAGACCTTCGGGTCCTTCGGGATGTCGATCCCGTCCACGGCGTGCCAGGAGATCTCCGCCGGGTCGGACGTCGACGGGCGGTGCCAGCCGCGCTCCGACCAGGCGTGGAAGAAGGGGGTGAAGACCTTGAACGGGTCGCCGTCCTTCTTGAGCACCTGGCCGGGCGACACCGCATACGGGCTCCCGGTGCGGACCAGCGGCACGTCTCCGAGGGCCTTCTCGACGCGACGGTCGCGGGCCCGGCCGTACGGTGCGAAGTCTTCGCTGACGTGGACCTCGCTCGCGCCGATCTCGTTGACCAGCCGCGGGACGACGTTCTCCGGACGTCCGCGCCGGACCGTGAGCTGCCCACCGTGCGAGCGGAGGTCCTCGTCGAGGGCGCGCAGCGACCGGTAGAGGTATGCGGTCCGCGGCCCCTCGTCGACCTTGAGCAGGACGTCGTCGAGGACGAAGAGCGCGCAGACCGGTCCGGCCTTGGCCGCGGCGTCGAGAGCGGGATGGTCGCGCAGCCGCAGGTCACGGCGGAACCACATGACCGACGGGGTCACGCCCGCTTCTCCTCCCGGCGGATCGACCGCTCGAACAGGGGCGGTAGATACCGCAGCATGAGCATGGCCCAGGTGACGTGAGTCAGCATCGGCGCCTGGATGCCGCCCGAGGCGCGGCGCTGCATCCCGAACAGCAGTCCCATCACCCCGCCGGCCACGGTGAGCGCGGGGTTGCGGCTGGCGGCGGTCGCGACGGTGTAGGCGGCGGTCGAGATGAGGATCGGCCGGTCCGCGGCGGCGGTGTAGAACGCACCGCGGAAGAACATCTCCTCGGCCAACCCGTTGACCGACGTGGTGAGGATGATCAGCGGCGTGCTGCCCTGGTCGGCGTAGCGCAGCACGTCGCCGATCGCGCGGTTGAGGACGGGGATCTCCCGGGCCACGAGCGCTGCCCCGTAGAACGCGCCGAACGCCGCCACACCGGTCGCAACCGGCGTGATGATCGGGCGGCGCAGGTTGTCGTCGCGGCTCTTGATCCAGCCGAGGTGGAGGGGACCGGAGGCGACCGCACCGGCCGTCCAGGTCGCTGCGAGCGCACCGGTCAGCCAGTAGAACCGCTTCGAACCCGGCTCGGCACTCAACGAGACACCGAGCAGGGTCGCGCCCGCGACCCCGACGCCGAGGACGATCCGACGCCGGCGGTTGCGCACCGCCTCGGTCTCGTCGGGGACGCGGGGCTCCTGGAGATGGAACGGCTTGGGCAGCCGCCCGAGGATGCGGTGGATGGTGTCGGCCGGACCACCAGTAGTGTCCTCGCCGGACAGCCGCTCTGCGCGCTCGCGGAGCGCGGTGCGGGCGGCGTCGTCGTAGCTCATCGGGTCGAACGGGACCATCCGGCGGATCCGGTCGTCCTTGACCACGACCTCGTTGGTCATCGAGTCGACGAGGTTGCGGCCGGTCGTCGTGTCGACGTCGGTGACCAGCGACAGCCAGCGCGACGAGAGCTGGGGCGAGAGCAGCGGCACCGGGACGATGGGCAGGTCGCGGCCCTGGATGGTCGCCACCCGCTGCAGCATCGTCTTGTAGCGCAGCACCTCGGGGCCGCCGATCTCGAGGGCCTCGTCGGCCGCCTCGGGCACCTCGAGGATGCCGACGAGATAGCGGACGACATCAGCGACGGCGATCGGCTGCGTGCGGGTCGTGACCCACCGGGGGGTCACCATGGCCGGCAGGTGGTCGACGAGCTGACGGGTCATCTCCCAGGAGATGCCGCCGTCGCCGACGATGATGCCGGCGCGCAGGGTGGTCACCGGGACACCGGACTCCGCGAGCGCCGACTCGACCTCGCGGCGGCTGCGGAGGTGGGCGGACAGCTCCTCGGAGTCGTCACCGAGCCCGCCGAGGTAGACGATCCGCTTCAGCCCGGCCCGCTCGGCCGCGGCCCCGAAGGTCGTGGCGCCGGCGGCGTCCTTGTTCTCGAAGTCGTCGTCGTCCAAGGAGTGCACGAGGTAGTAGGCGGCGTCACAGCCGGCCATCGCCTCGTCGAGCGAGTCGGCATCCTGGACGTCGGCGCCGACCGCGGTACCGGCGCCCTGGTAGGACTCCGGGTGTCGGGTCATGGCCCGGACCTCGTGGCCGGCCTCCTCGAGCGCCGGGCAGAGGCGACGGCCGACGAAGCCCGAGGCGCCCGCGACGAGGACCTTCATGAGCCGGCCCCGGCCGCAACGGACTGGCGCGGCACCGGCAGGTTGATCGCCTCGGTCACCGGGTCTCCCAAGAGGGCGGTGGTGCCGGTGGCGGCGAGCACGTCCGGCGTGGCCCCGAGGCCGGCCAGGACCACCGACACCCGGCGGGCCAGGGAGCGCAGCCCGTCGAGGTCGGCCTCGAACGGTTCGCTCGTCGTCGCCGAGAGGACGACCACCTGGGGTTCGAGGTAGTGCACGGCGCTGTCGAGATCGCTCACAGGTGTGTTGTTGCCCAGGAACGTCACCCGCCAACCGCATCGGCTGAGAACGATCCCGAAGACCATGAGCGGCAGGTCGTGCAGCTCCCCCTTCGGGCAGGCGATCACGGCCCGTGGGCCGACGCCCTGGCCCCATCCCAGCGCGAGGCCGGCGAGCCGACCGCGCAGGAGGTTGCTGGCGAAGTGCTCCTGCGCCACGTCGACGGTGCCGGCCTCCCACCGCGCGCCGAGCTCGGCGAGGTAGGGCATGACGACATCGCGGAGCACCGTCGTCAGACTGAGCTCGCGCAGCATGGTGTCGAAGACGTGCTGGGCGGCGGTCTCGTCGTAGGCGTCGAGGGCCCGCTGCAGCGCACGATAGTGGGGCATGGCCGCGTCGGTCTCGGTCGGCGTGAGTTCCAGGTCGACGGCCCGGTATGCGGGTTCGGCCGGAGCCGCCCGCCGAGCCACCCGTGCGGCCTCGGCCGCAGACAGCCCGCGGGCCAGCTGGTCCTGCATCGCGCGGATGCGCAGCTCGTCCTGTGCCGTGTAGAGCCGGTATCCCTTGGGGGAACGGGCCGGCTGGAGCAGCTGGTAGCGGCGCTCCCAGGCCCGCAGCAGCTCGGTGCTCACCCCGACCCGTCGGCTCAGCTCACCGATGCGGACCCCGACCAGCTCGCCGGGATCGTTCGCGTCCACACGCTCCGCAGCCGAGGTCATACCGACACTCTACAAACCCTGGACAAACCTGCAACCGCAGCGGCTCAGCGAGCGAACGGACCGATCTCCATGAGGACCACACTGGCGTTGGAGCAGCCCTGCTGCGTCTGCGGGGAGAACTGGGCCGCCGTGTCGTCCGGGAGGTAGATCCGGAACCCCATGGCGGGCGTGACGCCGCAGTCCGGGAAGTTCGCCGCCTGGGCCAGCTGCAGCGGTGCGCTGGCCTTGGCGCCCGGCGCCAGGGTGATGAGCGTCGGCGTGCCCGTCGTGCGCTTCGCCGGAGCCCCGAGCTGCTGGCCCTGGGTTCCGGTGACCAGCGAGACGCCGGGGAACCCCTCGACCACGCAGGCGGACGAGCCGCTGTTGGTCACGGTGACCTGGAGGCCGATGTGTCCGGCGGAGTTGCCGCCGGGGGCGGGCTCGACGACCGCCTTGGCGGTCGTGACCTTGCACAGGTTGCCGGCGGTGGTGCGCGAGCCGGTGGAACTGGTCGAGGACGAGCCCGAAGACGTCGCCGATCCGCTGGTGGTCGAGGCCACCGACGAAGAGGTGCTCGCCGCGGGCGTGGGTGTCGGCGGCGAGCTGCTGCACGCCCCGAGGGCGGTGGCGAGTCCCGCGGCGGCCAGCACCGCGCATACCGAACGGACGAAGCGATGCCCCTGCGTCCTCACGCCGCCACGGTAGTCGCGACGAGCGGCTGCAGCGCGAATACCGGCATCCCCGGCGCGGCCGTGGCGAGCTCGGCGTCGCTGGAGCTCTTCGTCAGGCCTTCGACGAAGCGGCCGACCTCCCAGCCCCAGCGCTCGAGGTAGACGCGGAGCACCGGCACGCGGTCGGCGGCGGGCACCTCGACCAGCCGGACGCGCTCGACGCGCCGGCCGACCCGCAGCTCGGCCTCGCCGGCCGCCCGCACGTTGCGGACCCACTGGGTGTGGCCGCGGGGAGCGACGAGGTAGCGCTCGCCGTCGAGCGTCAGCAGGTTGACCGGCACCGACTGTGGGGTCCCGGTCTTGCGACCGCGCACGGTGAGGACCCGCGAGCCCATCAGGCTCACGCCGTGCTCGGTGAGCCAGCGGACGGCCTTCATGAACACGACGTCGCCGCGGGTGGCCTGGATGTAGCGGGTGGTGGCGGGCCGCTGGGTCATGGCGTTCTCCTCGTTCGTGGATTTGGAGAGCACTGCTCTCGCTTGTGTCGAGTATGCGCGTGACCGGCACCGGAGTCAAGAGCAGTGCTCTCGAATTTGTGACAGACTCCCTCCATGGCCGAAGGGGTGCGCGCCCGGCGCCGCGACGACGTCACCCGGCGGGTGCTCGAGACCGGCCGACAGCACCTGGTCGAGTACGGCGCGGCGGGGCTCTCCCTGCGCGCCGTCACTCGCGACCTCGGCATGGTGTCGTCGGCGGTCTACCGCTACGTCGCGAGCCGTGACGAGCTGCTCACCCTGCTCGTCGTCGACGCCTACACCGAGCTCGGCGACGAGGTCGACGCGCGGCTGGCCGAGCTGTCGCGGGCGGCCTGGGACACGAGGGTCCTCGCGGTATGCGTGACCGTGCGCGAGTGGGCGCTGCGCGAGCCCGCCCGCTACGCCCTGCTCTACGGCAGCCCGGTGCCGGGGTACGAGGCTCCCGGCGAGCAGACGACCGAGCCGGGCACCCGGGTGATCCGGACGCTCGTCGCGCTGGTCGCCGAGGGGGTTCGGGACGGTGACGTCGTGGACGGGGTGACCGTCGTCCCGATGCCGCGTGCATTGCGGACCGACCTGGCGCGGGTCCGCGACGAGCTCGGCGTGGAGATCGACTCGGCGGTCGTGGGCCGCGCCGTGATGGTCTGGTCGGTGCTGTTCGGGGCGGTCAGCCTCGAGGTCTTCGGGCAGTTCGGGACCGACACGTTCACCCAGCCGGCGGCGCTGTTCGAGCACCAGATCCGGTTGGCGCTCGCGACGTTGCGCGGCTGACACGGGTCAGGCGGGGTCAGGCGAGGGTCGACCCGTCGACGCCGCCGATGTCCATGTGCAGGACCTCCCAGACGTGCCCGTCCGGGTCGGCGAAGCTGTGGCCGTACATCGGGCCCTCCTGCATCTTGGGCAGCCAGGGCGATCCGCCGCACGCGATCGCCGTGCCGACCAGGCGGTCCACCTCCTGCGGCGACTCCGCGCTGAGGCACGCGATCGTCGTCGGCCCGTTCCGGGGATCGCCCACCGAGCCGGTGACGAAGTCGGCGAACCGGTCACGGGTGAGGAGCATGACGACGATGGTGTCCGACACGACGATGGCGGCCACCTGGTCGTCGGAGAAGGTCTCGTTCACCCGGAAGCCGAGCGAGGTGTAGAAGTCCCGCGACGTCGGCAGGTCGGCCACCGGCAGGTTCACGAAGATCATCCGCCTCATGCACCGTGAGACTCTCGCGGGCGCGAAAATCTGTCGGCCGACCCTCTACGGATGTCGGCGGGGTCGCGTAGTTTCGGGTGATGATCCCGGTGGCCAGCGAGACCCGCACGCCCACAGCCAAGCCCCAGGCCGACGTCGACCAGCCTCAGACCGACCGCGACTTCATGGACCTCGTCGAGCCGATGCGCGGCGAGCTGATGGCCCACTGCTACCGGATGCTCGGCTCGGTCCACGACGCCGAGGACCTCGTCCAGGAGACCTACATCCGGGCGTGGCGGGCGTTCCACGGGTTCGAGGGGCGGTCCTCGCTGCGCACGTGGATGTACCAGATCGCTACCAACACCTGCCTCACCGCGCTGCAGAGCCGAGCCCGCCGCCCGCTGCCCACCGGCCTCGGAGCCCCGGCCTCGGACCCCGGCGGCGCCCTCGAGGCCCGGCCGGAGATCACCTGGCTCGAGCCGATGCCCGACACCCTCGTCGCGGGCACCGCGCCGCAGGATCCCGAGGCCACCGCCGTCACCCACGACTCGATCCGGATCGCCTTCATCGCCGCGCTGCAGCACCTCACCCCCACGCAACGGGCGGTGCTCATCCTGCGCGACGTCCTCAACTGGCGGGCGGCCGAGGTCGCCACGGCCCTCGACACCACGGTGGCCGCGGTCAACAGCGCACTGCAGCGGGCCCGCGCCCACGTCGAGAAGCTGGCCCCGCCCGAGGAGGCGTCGTCGCAGCTCGACGCCGACGACCCGGAGGTCAAGTCCAAGCTGGAGCGCTACGTCGCCGCGTTCGAGGCCTACGACATCGACACCATCGTCGAGATGCTCACGACCGACGCGATCTGGGACATGCCGCCGTTCACCGGCTGGTACCAGGGCAACGTGGAGATCGGGAAGCTCATCGCCAACAAATGCCCGGCGACCAAGGCCGGCGACATGCGGATGGTGCCGACGACCGCCAACGGCCAGCCCGCGTTCGGGCTCTACATGCGCGGTCTGGACGGGCGGATGCGCCCGTTCCAGCTTCAGCAGCTGACCCTCGGACCGAATGGCGTCGAGCGGGTCACCGCCTACTTCGACCTGAGCCTGTTCGAGACGTTCGGTCTCCCGGCCGAGGTGCCCGCGGTCTGACCTGTCCTCACCCCGGCCAGCGCGCCACGAAGAGGCTCGCCGTCGCACCGGCGGTCGGTCGCGCCGCGACGTAGAGGCGGTCGCCGACCAGGGCGGCCGCGACGGGCAGCCCGGTCGGTCCGGCCGAGGTGGCCCAGCCCTCGACCGCGCTGGTGAGGACCACGGACCCGGTCGACGAGGGGCTGACGACGACGGTGCCGTGCGACCCGGCGGCCATCGGGCGCGGGACCACGTCCTGGTCGCCGACCGGGACCGCGGGCACGTTGATCTGCCGAGTCGCGGTGTCGCCGTTCACGGACCACAGAGCCAGTCGACCGTCGACCTGCCCGGTGACCAGGCAGTCGCCAGTCCGCGCTCGCGCACTCGCGCCGAGACCGCCTCGCTGTGGGTGCCGTGGTCCGGCAGGTCGATGCGGTGCCAGCCGGTGTTGACCCCCGACGACCGCCACACCGCGGCGGTCTGGGCGACCCCCTGGTCCAGGTGCAGGGCCGACCCGGTGACGAGGATGCCGTCGCCGTCACGGGTGGCTCCGCGCGGTCCGACGAGGAGGTTCGCTGTGCTCTCCAGGGCCGTACCGGCGGGGTCCTGACGGGTCCAGAGCCGGTCGGCGAAGGTCCAGACGGCGGCGTCCAGGCCGGCCTTGGCACCGCCCCAGCTGCCGAGCAGCGCGTCGCCGGTGGGGGTGATGACCGCGTCGACCAGGTCACCGGCGCCCCAGCCCCCGAACGCGTAGAAGCTCTGCGGCAGCTCGTCGACACCGGCCGCCGTGCCGGCCCACGTCGTCCAGCGGACGTTGGCGTGGGCGCCGCCGTTCGCACCGCCGATGGCGACGATCCGGGTGCCGTCGGTGGCGACCGAGTACCAGCGGGCGAGTGGCGCGTACGGGGACTGCGGGTTCAGCGGGACCGGAGTCTGGGTCCCCGCGGCGTCGATGGTGAGCATCGTCGGCGACGGCGTGTCCGGGGTGTCGCCGGCCTTGAGCCCGCCGACGAGGAGGCGGTCGCCCATCGTCGTGAGCGTCTTGGGCTCGACCCCGGCGGGAAGGGTGACCGTGGCCCACGACAGCTTCGGGCCGCTACCGGCGGTGGCGGTCGCCGACCCAGCGCCGTCAGTGGACGTGCACGCGCCGAGCCCGGCGGCCGCGACCAGTGCGGTCACGACCGCTCGCCACCCCGCGGCGGGACGTCCCATCGGGCCAGTATCGCCAGCCGCCCTGAGAGTGCCGCGACGGTTACGGCCGATCCGATCTTCTGGTGAAAAATTTACACACCGAACCTCCACGTCGTGACGAAGTGACGGCAGAGTGGAGCGCATGTCACGACGTCTTCGTACTGTGGCGGCCTTCGCCGCTCTCGCCCTCGGCACCGTTACCGCCACCGTGACCACCAGCGCGGCGGCGGCGTCGCCGACCGCCGGCTCGGGGTCCGGCGCCCGGCAGCAGGCCTTCACGGCCGCCGCGGCCGAGTTCGGGGTACCCGCCCCGTTGCTCGAGGCGGTCTCCTACGCCCAAACCCGCTGGGAGGGCCACGCGGGCGAGCACAACACCAGCGGCGGGTACGGCCCGATGAACCTCGTCGACGCCACCGTCTTCACCGCGGACGTCGCCCAGCAGCGCGACGGCGTGGGATCCGCGCAGGCCGTGCCGGCCTCGCTCGACAGCCTCGGTCAGGCGGCCCGGCTGCTCGGGGTCGACCGCGACGCGCTGCGCACCGACGCGGCCGCGAACATCCGCGGCGGCGCCGCCCTCCTCACGAGCACCCAGGCCGCCCTCGGACTGCCGACGGGCGCGGGGTCGGACGCGGGCCAGTGGTACGCGTCGGTGGCGGCGGTCAGCGGGGCGCCGGACGCCGACGGCGCCGCGGATTTCGCGGACGCCGCATACGCCGCCCTCACCACCGGAGCCGCGCGGACGACGACCGACGGACAGTCGGTGTCGCTGGCGGCCCAGCCCGCCACACCGCAGCGCGGCCAGCTCGACCGGCTGGGGCTGGCCAAGCCCAAGTCCGACCCGAACATCGAGTGCCCGAAGAGCATCCGTTGCGAGTCGATCCCGGCGCCGTACGTGCAGTACGGGGCCACCCCGGGCGCCTACGGCAACCACGACCTCGCCGCCCGGGACACCGCGGCCGGCCCGGCGGTGCAGTACATCGTCATCCACGACACCGAGGCCAGCTGGGACACCACCCTGAAGCTGGTCCAGGACCCGACCTACGTCAGCTGGCACTACTCGGTGCGGTCGTCCGACGGCCTGATCGCCCAGCACGTGCCGACCAAGGACGTCGCCTGGCACGCCGGTAACTGGTACGTCAACATGCACTCGATCGGCATCGAGCACGAGGGCTTCGCCCCCGCCGGTGCGACGTGGTACTCGGAGCCGATGTACCGGAACTCGGCCAAGCTGGTGAAGTACCTCGCCGACAAGTACGACATCCCACTGGACCGCGGCCACATCCTCGGCCACGACCAGGTCCCCGGCATCACCCCGGCCAATGTGGCCGGCATGCACTGGGACCCGGGTCCGTACTGGGACTGGCAGCACTACTTCCAGCTGATGGGGGCGCCGCTCCAGGCGCACGCCGTCGCGTCGTCCGACGTGGTGCGGATCCTGCCGGGGTTCGACGGCAACGTGCAGCCGGTCACCGGCTGCGTCACCGCCACCGTCGCGTGCGAGCCGCAGGGCACCAACTTCGTCTACCTGCGCACCGCGCCGAGCGGCTCGGCACCGCTGGTCACCGACATCGGGATCCGGCCCACGGGGACGGCCAGCACGACCGAGGTGGCCGACATCGGGGCCCGGGCCACGGCCGGCGTGGAGTATGCGGTGGCCGAGCGGGCCGGTGACTGGACCGCGATCTGGTGGCTGGGTCAGAAGGCGTGGTTCAGGAACCCCGTCTCGGCGCCGACGGCCATCCCGGTCAAGGGCTCGGTCGTCGTGCCCAAGGCCGGCCGGGCGTCGGTCCCGGTCTACGGCCGGGCGTACCCCGAGGCGGCGGCCTACGCCGCATACCCGGGGGTGCCCGTCCAGGCCGTCGTCCCGCTGCAGTACTCGATCCTCGCGGGGCAGCAGTACGCGCTGCAGGACGCGACCGTCAGCACGGACTACTACCGCGCGACGACGTTCGCCGGCACGCCGCCGACGGACCATGTGGACATCAGGGGCCAGGACGGCTACTACCAGGTGTCGCTGGGGCACCGGGTGGCTTACGTGCGCGCTGCCGACGTCGACATCGTCCCGGCCGGCTGAGGCCGGGACGGAGTCGACAGCCGAAGGGGGTCAGGCCAGCGCGTCGAGGCGGTCGAGCGCGGCCGACCAGCGCTGCTCGATGGCAGCGCGGTCAGGGCCGGCCGGCTCGTGGCGCAGCGACACCCGCGTCCCGTCGCCCTCGGCGGCGAGGTGGAGGTCGACCAGCGACCGGGGGGCGTCGGCGTCCGCGTGCCAGGAGACCCGCACCTGTTCGAGGGGGTGGTAGCTGCGCCAGACCCCGTGGCTGCCGTCGTCGGCGTGCCACGGCTCGCCCTTACCGCCGAGGCGGGCGCCGGGTCCCAGCAGGGCCTGTGCGCCGTCGTTGGTGGTGAGGACGCGCCACACGTGGGCGACGCTGTGCGGGAGCACGGTGTCGATCTCCACCACCTGATCTGTCTTCTCGTCGACCGCCTCGCTCGGTGCGGTTTCGGACATTCGAGCCTCCTTGGTCGGGCCCCGCCGTGCCACGCTGCCGGCGAACTGCAGGTTCGGGCCCAGGGCACCATGTCACCCCTTCCGACGCCCCGGCGCCACCCCCTGGGGCGAGGAATTTGGCGAACTCGCGGGGATTGTCGTCGGCGTCTCTCGCCGTGCGGGCCAGGGGCTCCACCACTAGCGTGGCGAGCGGCTCGACATCGAGCCGTAACCCCCGAAACAAGGAGTACGCCACCATGGACGCCTGGGTCTGGATCCTGTTGCTGGTCATCGTCGTCGCGATCGTCGTCGCGCTGGTGATGTCCCGTTCCCGGCAGCGTGAGAACCGCCGCGTCGAGGCGGCCGAGCTGCGCGACCCGACGGCCGACCACCAGTTGGAGCTGCGCGAGAAGGAGGCCGCTTCGGCCGCGTCCGAGGCCGAGGCCCGACGGGTCCGCGCCGAGGCGGACCAGCGCGCGGCCGAGGCTCAGCAGCTGGAGGTCACCGCCCAGCGCGCGAGCATGGACCGCGACGCGGCCGCCGCCACCACCGCCGAGCAGCTGCGCCGCGCGGACGCGCTCGACCCGGATGTGCGCACCGACAAGGAAGGCAACCGCCTCGACACGACTGGCGACTCGGTCGAAACGCGGTCCGAGACGCCGGTCGAGACGCCGGCCGAGACGTCGGCCGCGGAGCGGGCCGCAACGGGGTTCGGGGCCTCGTCAGCGGCACGGGACCACGACCACACGGACCACGACCACACGGACCACGACCACGCGCCCCACGGTGAGCACGGCCACGAGCACACCCACGCCTACACCGGCGGCGACGCCACTGGTGGGCGCATCGGCAACATGAGGGGCCTCGACGAGGACGGCGGCGTGGTCGCGGAGCCGGACCGAGGTTCCTCGGACGAAGCTCACGCCGAGCAAGGTCAGCCTCTGCACATCATCGGCAACATGCGCGGTGTCGACGAGGACGACGACCAGACGAGGGTGACGCCGGTGACGCCCGAGCCGGTCGCGGCCACGGGCGAGACTGCTCACGAGACCACTCATGAGACCACGGACGAGACGGTGACCGGCGAGGACACCGTGGGGGACGACCGGCTGGGCGACGGTGAGAAGGACACCCGCGACCGTGCGCGGGAGCGGGCCGACGAGGTGCTCGCCAAGCGTGACGCCGAGGCGGAGCGCCGTCAGCCCGAGTAGGCCTCGAGGAACGCCTTGAGCAGCGGCCCCGCGGTCTTCGACCCGGAGTCGCCGTTCTCGACATAGACGGCGACGGCGAGGTCGCCCTTCGCCGCGACCATCCAGGCGTGCGTGAGAGGCGGGTTCGCCGTGCCGTACTCCGCGGTGCCGGTCTTGGCCTGCGTCACCCCGTCGGACGCCAGTGACGCTCCGCTGCCCTCGGAGACGACCGCGCCCAGCATCGACTGCAGCGCCTGGGCCTCGGCGGGCTGGAGCGGCTTGTCCGGGGTCGGGAAGCCGGCCACGGCCGGGTTGTCGTCGACGAGGCGGGGACGAACGACGGATCCCTTGACCGCGGAGGCCAGCACCGTGGCCATGTCCATGGGGGAGACGAGGACCTTGGCCTGGCCGATCATCGACGCCGCGTGCTCGGTCGCCGTCGCGGTGGTCGGGACCGAGCCGAGGTATGCGGGGAACCCCAGGTCGAGGTCGACACCCACGCCCAGGGCGGCGGCGGCCGACGCGAGGTCGGCCTGCGAGACCTTGTCCTGGTTGGAGATGAACGCGGTGTTGCAGGAGTTGGCGAACGCGGTCCGGAGCGGGATGGTGCCGATCTTGTTGGGCGGGTAGTCGTTGTAGTTCTTGAACGACCGGCCGCCGACGTTGACCGTGGGGGTGCACGAGACCGGCGAGTCCGGGGTGAGGCCGGCGCGGAGCAGCGCCAAGGCGGTGACGATCTTGAAGGTCGAGCCCGGCGCCGCCTGGCCGGTGGTCCCGACCGGCAGGCCGTTGCTGCCCGGGCCGTTGGCCGCCGCGACGATCTCGCCGGTGGACGGCCGGACCACGACCAGCGACGTCGGGGTGTTGGTCGAGCCGCCCTGCAGCACCGCCTCGGCCACCGTCTGCGCCGTGGCGTCGAGGGTGACGACGAGCGGCTTCCCGTCGACGGCGGGCGAGGTGAAGAGGTCGCGGCTGGTCTTCTTGCCCGCGGCGTCGGTCCCCACGGCTTGGATCGTCCGGCCGGGGGTGCCCCGCAGCCGCGCGTCGTAGCGCTGTTCCAGGCCGGAGAGCCCGACGACGTCGCCGGCCTTGAGGGCCCCGTTGGACTTCTGGACCAGTTCCGCGGTGGCCTCGCCGACGGTGCCGAGGATCGACCGGGCGAAGTTCGGCGACGGCCCGATGACCGACTTGCCGGGGATGCTCACCGCCCCGGGGATCGCCGCGACGGCCGCCGTCTGCGTCGTGAGGATGGGGTCGTCGGCCCGCACGGTGATGAGCGGGACGAAGGCCTTGGCGCCGGCGGCCGCGACGGCCTTGGCGTACGCCGCCGGGTCGGTGCCGACCAGCTGGGCGAGGGCGGTGGCCGCCGCCTGCTGCTGGTCCGCGCCCACCCTGGTCTTGTCGATGCCCACCTGCGCTGTGTCGCGCTGGGTCATCAACGGCGTCGAGTTGGCTCCGACGATGTCCCCGCGCTTGGCGGCGACCGTGGTCAGGGTCAGCTTCTCGGAACCGGTGAGGTTCGGGGCGAACACCGCCGGGTTCCAGGTCACGTGCCAGGTCTCGTCCTGGGCGCGGGCGAGGTTCGCGGTCGTGGTGTAGCTCCAGACCACGTCGGTGCCGCCGCCCACTCCGGTCGTCGTGGCCGAGGACGACGGCGTGGTCGTGCGCGAGGTCGCAGTGGCGGTCGCGGTACCCGACGCCGTCCCGGTGGCCGTCGCGGTCGCCGAGGCGGGGGCGGCCGACGGCAGCGTCCACGTGAACGCCAGCGTGGCCGTGGCCGTCTTGTCGTTGGACTTCGGCTCCGAGACCTGGCTGACCGTGACGGCGCGCTTGACGTCCTTGAGGTCCCCCACGGCCGTCGAGAGGAAGGCCGCGACGTTCGCCGACGTCGCACCGTCGAACGGCACCTGGTTGAGGTCACCACCCGCGAGGCCGGCGGCCAGCGCCTTGGCGGTCTGGTCGGGCGTGGGTGGTGTGTTGACGATGTCGCAGCCGGAGAGCAGTGCCCCGACCGTAAGCGCCCCGACAGCCCAGACGGCCGAGTGCTGTCGTAGGTTTCGGGACGGGTGGCGCATGACGCCCATCCTCACATCGACGACGACGAGGAACGAAAGGCGCACCCATGCCCTCAGCAGACGTCCAGCGGGTTGTCATCGTCGGAGGCGGGCTCGCGGCGGCCAAGACCGCCGAGGCGCTGCGCGACGAGGGGTATGCGGGGTCGATCGTCCTCTTCGCCGCGGAGCGGCACCTTCCCTACGACCGTCCGCCGCTCTCCAAGGCCTTCCTCAAGGGCGAGCAGAGCGCCGAGGACGGTGACGTCCTGCCCGAGTCCTGGTACGCCGAGCACGACGTCGACCTGCGCATCGGCACGGCGGTGACGTCCGTCGACGCCGACGCCCACGAGGTCCTCGCGACGGACGGCAGCCGGACCGCATACGACAAGCTCGTCCTCGCCACCGGTGCCTCGCCGCGGCACAGCGACCTGCCTGGCGCCGACCTGGGCGGGGTGCTCTACCTGCGTACCGTGGAGGACAGCGAGAGGCTGCGGGAGGCGTTCCAGAAGGACGCCAAGGTGGTCATCGTCGGGGGCGGCTGGATCGGGCTGGAAGCGGCCTCGGCGGCCCGCGAGGCGGGCGCTGACGTCACGGTCCTGGAGATGGCCGAGCAGCCGCTGATGGCGGTCCTCGGCCCGGTGCTCGGCCGGTCCTTCGCCGAGCTGCACCGGGAGCACGGGGTCGACCTGCGGACCGGCGTCACCATCGCGGCGATCGAACCGGCCGCCGACAGTCACAAGGTGGGGGCCGTCGTCCTCGGCGACGGGACGAGGATCCCGGCCGACGCGGTCCTCGTCGGGATCGGGGCCATCCCCAACACCGACCTGGCCGTCACCGCGGGTCTCGAGCTCGACAACGGGATCGTCGTCGACGCTCAGGGCCGCAGCAGCGATCCCGACATCTTCGCCGTGGGTGACGTCGCCAACGCCGAGACGCCGGCGATCGGGCAGCGGGTCCGGGTCGAGCACTGGGCCAACGCCCTCGACCGGCCGCCGACCGTGGCGAAGGGCGTGCTGGGGAAGCCCGGCGACTTCGACAAGCTCCCGTTCTTCTACTCGGACCAGTACGACCTCGGGCTGGAGTACTCCGGGCGTGGTGGCCGGGAGGACGACATCGTCATCCGCGGCGACCTGGACGGCCGGGAGTACATCGCCTTCTGGCTTGACGGTGACCGCGTCACCGCGGGTATGAACGTCAACGTCTGGGACGTCCAGGACGACATCCAGGCGCTCATCGCCTCGCGAGACGCCGTCGACCGCGAGAAGCTCGCGGACGACGGCGTCCCACTCGCCGAGGTCAGGGCAGCGCGAACCAGCTGAGCGTGTTGCCCACCAGGGTCGCCTGGTCGGCGCGCCGTCCCGAAGGCCTCGATCGGGAAGGCCGTGAAGAACACCTTGTAGGCCCCCGTGGCCACGGTCAGGGCGTCCGGTGCACCGGTGGCGTCCCTGAACGCCGCCGCGCCCGGCGGGATCGGGGTGATCTGGTCCTCGAAGTTGGCGCCGAGGACGGCGTGGTTGATCGTCACCGTTCCGAGGCCCGTGGTGACCGGGTTGCCGGCGACGGCGGTGACCGTCGAGGTGGCCTTGTCGTTCTGGACCTCGCTGCCGTCCCAGTTGACGTGGATGTAGTTCTTCATGAAGGCCGTCGTCCCGGCCGCCTGGTCGAGGATGTCCTGCCCCGACATCAGCAGTCGGCCGCCACCGTCGAGGAACGAGGCCAGCTCGGACTCGTACGGGGTGACCGGTGCCGGGTAGGCGTTGCCGGTCCACCACACGACGTTCTTGTGCGCCTTGAGGTAGCTCAGCGGCAGGTTCGGGTCGGCGGCGAGGTCCCAGTACGCGTACGGCTGGGTGCCCATGGCCGTCTTGTAGATGCCGGCCACGTCTGGGGCGTTGTTGTCGTTGTCGACCAGGAGGTTGTCCGCGACGACGGCGATCGTCGTGAACTTCGCGACCGCCGACACCGATGGACTGCCGACGGACGTCACCGTGAGCTGTTCGTTGTCACGCTGGTTCTCCTGGGCGTTCGGCTGGCACCGCGACCTTGACACATACCGTCGTCGAGCTCCCGGCGGTGACCTGCGCGGTCGTCGTCAGTGGCGTGGTGCACGTCGCGTCGTAGGCCGTTGTCGGCCAGGTGCCGGAGGTCGCCAGCGTGTAGCTGTCGGCCTTGTAGCCCTGGTTGGTGATGTCCACGGTGTAGGACGCGGAGGTCCCCACCTTGGCGCCGCCGGTCTGCTCGGTCGGTTCGACCGAGACGCCGAAGGCCGGCGCGATCGGCGTGGTGTGCGGGCTCCCGGTGACGGAGAGCCCTGCCGCCTTGACGACCAGGCCGTCGTCGACGATTCCCGTCGTCGACGCCGGCAACGACGGCCGAGATCCGCACGGTGAAGTGCACCTGGACCTGGCCGCCCGCGGGGATGGTCAGGCCGGTCCACTTGACGTTCGGGCCGGCCGCCTTGCCGCCATTGTCGGCGGAGACGAACGTGGTGTCGTTCGGGATCGGGTCGGTGATGGAGACCGACGTTGCGGTGGCGTTGCCGATGTTCCTCACGGTGATCGTGTAGTCGATCGTGCTGCCCGGTCCGACCGGCTTGCCCGAGTCGCTCTTGGAGACGACGAGGGCGGCCGAGGCGTCGCGGTTCTGGAGGGTGTAGGCGCCGCGACCGTGCGTGCCGTTGAGCAGCACGCCGTTGGTGGCGTCGTAGTCGAGCTGCCAGGAGGCGACCTTGGGGATGCCGTCGCCGAGCCGCTTGTAGACCTTGCCGCCGTTGGTCGACACGAACGTGCCGACGTCGGTCCCGACGTAGATCGTGTTGGTGTCGGTCGGGTCGATGACGACGCTGTTGACCGGGACGTCGGGCAGGTTGCCCGTGGCGTCACGGAAGGTCTTGCCACCGTCGGTGGTGGCGAAGACGTGGCCGCTGTTGCCCGGGGTGGCCGCGCCGAACCCGCCGAACGCGATGTAGGCGATCCGCCAGTTCGACCGGTCCACGGCGATCTGGTCGACGGGACGGTTCGGGAACACGCTCGCGCCGACACGGGTCCACGTCGGGGTGTCCGACGTCGTCGCGTTCGGGCTGACCGAGACGCGGGCGTCGTCGGTGCCGACCCACACGCCGTCGCCGCCGTCGGCCACGCCCACCGCGGAGATGAGGCAGCCTCGAGCGCCGTTGGGGGCGGCACCGGTGCAGCCACTGGTGAGGTCGCCGGAGATCGGTGACCAGGTGACCTCACCGGCGGACGGCGCCTCGGCGTTGTCGGTCCGGTAGAGGCGGTACGTCCCGAGGAACATCTGGTTGACGTTGCCGCGGTTCTGGACCCACGGGACGTAGAACTCGGAGCGGTCGGTCAGGTTGATGCCGCCGTCGATAGCCTCGTTGCCGAAGAACGTGTTGGTCTCCGAGGGGTCGTACCGGTACGGGCTGATGGAGAAGTACGATGCCGAAGACATATGCCGGCACGTTCGGGTTGAGCGTGTTCTTCGTGGTCTGGTCGACGATGACCTGGCCGCCATCGCCGCTGGCCTGGTCGAACCACCGGCTGTTCGCCGTCGACTTGCGCAGCGTGCCGTTGTCCTGCGTGCCGCCCCAGTACTGCCCGGGGACCAGCGGAACCGTTGCCGCCGAGGTGAACTGGGTGATCTGCAGACCGGTCGCGTGGACGAGCGCCGCCGTCGTCGGGTTCACGGTGCCGTTGAGGTTCTCCCAGTCCGTCGTGCTGAGCAAAGAGCCCGGGACGAGCCGGCCGCCCTGGTGCTGGGACTGCCACACGCCGCCGTCGTTGCCGATCGCGATGTGCTGGGTGTTGGTGGGCTGGAACGCGATCGCGTGGAAGTCCGGGTGCAGGTCGTACCCGAGGTTCACCCATGTGGCACCGCCGTTGACGGACCGGTAGATGCCGCCCGACTGCGGGCTGTTGTTGTAGCCGTAGACGCCGAGCGCGTAGACGACGTTGGGGTTGGTCGGGTCAGGCTTGACCACGTTGTCGTAGAAGCACTGCGTGCCGCAGTAGCCGACCACCGAGTTGGACCCGGTCGTCGAGCCGGTGGCGTCGGTCCACGTCGTGCCGCCGTCGACGCTCTTGAAGACGCGCGAGGCGTGGTAGACGTTGCTGTTGTCGAACCAGTCGAAGCCGGTGTAGATCGTCGGGTTGGCCTGTCCCGCGGGGTGGCTCAGCCCGAGCGAGAACCGGGTGCCACCTTCCGTGTAGTTGCCGGCCGGCAGGTTGCCCAGGGACGAGGACCAGGTGGCGCCGCCGTCGGTGGACTTGTAGATGCCGTCGCCCCAGAAGGACGCCCAGAGGTTCTTGGGATTCTGCGGATCCATGACGAGGTCGGTCGCCCCGTGGATCTGGTCGTGGGTGCCCTTGCGGAGGGTCCAGGTGGCGCCGCCATCGGTGGACTCGTAGATGCCGTATGCGGGCTCGGTCGGGGCGGTGGTGCGGTGGTTGCCACCGCGGCCTCGGAGGGTGGCCGCATACACGTGGTTCGGGTTCGTCGGGTCGACCGCGAGGGCGGACGTGGACTGCCCGGTGAAGAGGGTCGAGACGTGGGTCCACGAGACACCGCCGTCGGTGGACCGGTAGACGCCGTCGCCGTAGTAGGAGTCGCCGGAGAGGGCGCCCTCACCGGAGCCCATGTAGACGATCGAGTCGTTGCTGGGCGCGATCGCCAGGGCTCCGACCGACTGGGTGTCGGCGTCCTTGGTCCGCGAGGTCCAGGTGCCGGCGGTGGCGTCGTAGGTCCAGATGCCGCCCTGGGCGGCGCCGAGGATGATGGTCCCGTCGTTGCGGATGGCGAGAGCGCCGACGCGGCCGCTCACGGCCTGGAAGGCGTTGGTGGTCCTGCCGTTCTGCACGATCGGGTTCGGACCCTGGGCCTGCCAGGTCCCGCCCCGCGCGTTGCCCTTGACGCTCTCGCTCGCGATGGCGCCGGCCTGGGCCGAAGCCTTGGTCCGCAGCGCGGCGGCCTGCTGCTCGGTGAGCGCGTCGTCGCCGGCCAGCAGCCGGCTCCAGTAGTAGGCGTCGCGGAGCTTGTCGAACGACGACTCGTCGTCGCCGGTCTCGTGCTCACCCTTGACGTTGAGCAGGGTCGGCGTGTCGTCCGCCGTGGCCGCATGCGCGATCGGTGGGGCGATGAGGGCGGGAGCAATGCCGACACTGAGTGCGGCAGCGAGAAGGGGGAGAACGAACCGGGACCGAGCGCGCATGAGAGACTCCAAAACCGTCCTTGTGGGGCCCCCGAGGCCATGGGTCCGGGCGGTTCCCCGTCACCCACTCGCGCGATACAACACCCAACCGGCGGTCGTTCACCCGTTCGCATGGAACTGGCAGAGAACTCCCAGGTTTCTCACAGGATTCACCGTCGCTGGGATGGGGCGCATCATGGTCTGGAGACCAACCAGCGAGGAGGCCGGCTACGCGTGGAGACCCGTCGACGGTGGCAGGGAGCGGCTGCGGCGGCCCTCCTCGGTGCGGCCGTGCTCTGCGCCGGATGCTCGGCCGCGCCACCGACAGGAGCTCCGGTGACCTCCGCTGACGACACCCCGACGCGAGCAGCTACGCCGAGCACGATCACCTCGAGCCCGACCACCTCGAGCCCGACCACCTCGAGCCCGACCACCTCGAGCGGTACCGGTTGCCCGCCCACGTCGCTCTCCAGCGGCCCGATCACCAGCCAGGTCGTCGTCGTGACGACGTCGTCGACCACGGTGGCCGGCGGTTCGGTCCTGCCGGTGAAGACCGAGATCGTCGTGCTCTCGGACGGTCCGCGGGTCATCGCTCGACCGCAGTGGTCGGCGCTCGAGGTCCTCGGCCGGGACGCGGTCGTCGCCCGGGCGGTCGGGACGGCCGGAACCGACGTGCCGACGCCGATCAACCGCGGCACCACGGTGCCGGCGCAGACCGTGCCGAGCCAGATCACGCTCAAGGGCTGTGACGGCCAGCCCCTCGCCCCGGGGGCCTATCGGCTGCGGGCGCTGGTCGGCTACGGCGGCGACGCGCTGAACAACGCGCAGGGCGGTACGAGCGGGGCGTTCGTCATGGCCAGCGAGCCGGTGGATCTGACGATCACCTGAGAACCGTTGCGGGTCAACGCTTCTCGACGGCGACGCGCATACGGTCGAGGGACTCTTCAAGGATCGACGTCGTCGTGGCGAAGTTGAGCCGCGCGAACCGGTGCGCCGGCGCGCGGAAGGGTCGTCCAGGGCTCAGCGCGACCCGGGCGTGCTCGAGGAACCAGTCGGCGGGGTCAACGTCGAGCTCCAGCTCCGTACAGTCCAGCCAGGCGAGGTAGGTGCCCTCGTTCCGTCGGTGCCGGACTCCGGGTATCCCGTCGACGGCGTCCGCGACGAGGGCGGCGTGCCGGGCCAGCAGCGTCGTCACCTCGGCCAGCCACTCGTGGCCGTCGCGGTATGCGGCGATGGTCGCCTCGATCCCGAGCGAGGCGACGCCCACCTTGGCCCAGAGCGGGACGCGCCGCCACGCGGCCCGGTCCGCGGCGTTGCTGGTGACGACCTGGGCGCACTTGAGACCGGGGAGGTTCCAGGCCTTGCTGGCCGAGACCAGGGTGACCGTGTGGTTCGCAGTGGCCGGCGACAGCGACGCATACGGGATGTGGCGGCCCTCGAAGACGAGCGGGGCGTGGATCTCGTCCGCGACGACGCGGGCCCCGTGGCGTTCGACGACGTCGGCGACAGCGAGCAGCTCGGCGCGGTCGAGGACGCGGCCGAGCGGGTTGTAGGGGTTGCAGAGCAGTACGGTGCGGGCGCCCTGGGCGAGGGCCCCGTCGAGGGCGTCGAGGTCGTAGGTCCAGCGGCCGTCGACGTCGACCATCGGGACGTGGACCTGGGGTCGGCCGGACAGCTCCACGACGTCGAAGAACGGCATGTAGACCGGTGTCGAGATGACGACCGGGTCGTCGCGCTCGCTGAACGTCTCCAGGGCGAGTGACATCCCGCGCATGACGTCGGCGACGAGGAACACGTCGGCGGGGTCGACGGTCCAGCCGTGCCAGCGGGCCAGGTCAGCGACGAGGACCTCGGCCACGCCGGAGGACCCGGCGTCGAGGGGGTAGCCGAAGGTCTCGGCGTCCACCGCTCGGTGCAGCGCCGCCGTGATGGCGGGAGCCGTCGGGTAGTCCATCTCGGCCACCCACATCGCCAGGACGTCGTCCGGCTGGCTGGCCCACTTCAGGGTCCGGCGGGCCCGCAGCGCCTCCGGCGTCAGGGCCTGCAGGTCGACCGTCACGCGCTCAGCTCGGCCGCGGCCAGCGGCCTCTCGGTGCGGCTGAAGGTCCGGCGGTAGTCGCTCGGGGCGACCCCGACCTGGCGGGTGAAGTGGTGTCGCATCAGGGCTGCACTCCCGAAGCCGCTGCGGGCGGCCACCTGGTCGATGCCGAGGTCGCTGCTCTCGAGCAGCTCGCGGGCCCGGTTGACCCGTTGCCGCGCCAGCCATTTCGCGGGGGTCGTCCCGGTCTCCTGCACGAACCGGCGGGCGAAGGTCCGGTCGGACATCGCCGCACGGCGGGCGAGGACGGCCACCGGCTGTTCGGTGTCGAGGTTCTCCTCCATCCACGCGAGCACGGTGCTCAGGCTGTCGGAGGCGCACTCGGGCATCGGCGTCTCGACGAACTGGCGCTGCCCGCCGTCGCGCTGCGGCGGGACGACCATCCGGCGGGCGATCGTCGTCGCGACGGATGCGCCGAGCTCGCGGCGGACGAGGTGCAGACACGCGTCGATCCCGGCCGCGGTGCCGGCGCTGGTGATGATGTCGCCGTCGTCGATGAAGAGGACGTCGCGGTTGACCCGCGCCAGGGGGTACGCCTGGGCCAGTTCCGCGGTACTCATCCAGTGAGTCGCGCACGCCCGGCCGTCGAGCAGCCCGGCCGCTCCGAGGACGAAGGCACCGCTGCACACCGACAGCAGGATCGCGCCCGCGTCGTGGGCAGCGCGGATCGCCGCGAGAAGCCCTGCGGAGAACGATCGGATGTGAGTGGCCGGAACCGCGACGAGGTCGGCGCCCTCGAGACCCTCCAGGCCGTAGGGCACGTTGAGGGTGAGACCGTTCTGAAAGTCGACCGGCCGCTCCGGATGCTCGGTGCAGACCCGGAAGTCGAACGAGGGCACGCCCTGGGCGGTGCGGTCGATTCCGAAGACCTCGTGGACCACCCCGAACTCGAACGCGGCGGCCTGGTCGGCGAGGAGGACGGCGACGGTGCGGAGCGGCATACCGCCGATGATGGCACGATTGGCAGGAATTTGTCGATAGGTGTCCTGTCTGCCACTTCTGGCGGGAAGTCGATGAGCGCATGATTACTGCCATGACCACCGAACTCCTCGCCAGCATCGCCAACACCGCCGGTGTCGTCGTCGTGGTCGCGGCCCTCGCGACCCTCGTCGTCGGCCTCCTGGAGCGCACCCACCGCCGCGAGAGCGGCCTGGGGCACGCCCCCTTCGGCGCCGACCTCGGCGCCTCCGACCGTCGCGACCGCGTCCGTGACCGCGACACCCTCCGGGTTCTCGACGAGCTGCGGGCGGCCTCCGGCCGCGACGCCGGCCCGACGCATACCCGCTCCGCCTCGACCCCGTCCGGTCCGAGTGGCACCCTCACCGCACGCCACACGCTCCGCTCGGTCTGAGCACCGGCTCACCCGTCCGGGACCACCACGGCGCCGCCCACCCGATCGCAGAGGTGGGCGGCGCTCGTGCGTGCCATAGATTGACGCCATGTCGCGCCCGCACGTCGCCGCGCTCGTCGAGGACACGTGGCACCGTCAGCTGGAGCGCGGGCTGCGCCGCCGGGGCTGGGAGAACCGGATCATCGGACACGTGGGCTACGGCTCTCCGTCGTTCATCCGGGTGTTCGGGCGGGTCCTCCTCGGCCGGGCTCGCGACGAGGGCGGGGACAGCGACGAGCCGGACCCCACCTACGGCGGTATGCGCTCGCCGTTCCTGCGCGACCGGGGCTGGCGCGCGTTCGTCACGGCACCGGCCATGGGTGTCCCGGTCTCCGTCACCGCCGGCGACCGGACGTTCCACGCGCGCAGCGACCGCTCCGGGCACATCGACGCGACCTTCCGCGACCACGGGCTCAAGCCCGGCTGGCACCGCGTGACGATCTCGGCTCAGGGCGCCAAGGACATCGAGTGCGAGATCATGGTGGTCAGTCCGGACGTCACCAGCGGCCTGGTCAGCGACATCGACGACACGGTGATCACGACGACGCTGCCCCGGATGATGATCGCCGCCTGGAACACCTTCGTGAAGCACGAGGGGGCTCGCCGCATCGTCCCCGGGATGGCGCCGATGTACCGCCAGCTCCTGGCCGAGCACCCGGGCGCGCCGATCGTCTACGTCTCGACCGGCGCCTGGAACACCGCGCCCACGCTCAACCGGTTTCTCCGTAGCCAGGGGTACCCCGTCGGGCCGCTCCTGCTCACCGACTGGGGGCCGACCAACACCGGCTGGTTCCGCAGCGGTCAGGAGCACAAGCGCGCCTCGCTCGACCGGCTGGCCAAGGACTTCCCCAACATCCGCTGGTTCCTCGTCGGTGACGACGGCCAGCACGACCCGAAGATTTACCAGGACTTCGCCGAGGCCCGGCCGGAGATCGTCGACGCCATCGCGATCCGGCAGCTCACGCCGACCGAGCAGGTGCTGTCGCACGGTCTACCGGTCTCCAACGAGGAGCTGCAGCCGCGCAACACCCGCCCGCCGCGCGAGGTGCCGGTCTACTACGCGCCGGACGGGTACGGCCTCCTGGAGATCCTCCGCGCCGCCGGCAAGGTCGGGGTCGGCAGCCAGACCTGAGCAGTATGCGTGGGGGTTGGTGGTCCCGATCTCCGCGGCTGCAGCAGGGGGAACAAAACCCGAACCGCAGCTGTCCCGGCGTCCTTCCGCCATGATGTGTAACGCGCTCCGTGTGTGGCGCGGATTGCCACAGAGGGAGACCAGCATGCCTGGCGCACTGCCCCGCCGCACGTTGCTTCAGGGTGTCGCTGTCTCGGCCGTGGCCGCCGGGTCGGTGGTGGCCAACCCGCGCGCGGCGTCAGCAAAGAGGACAGACCCCGCGGTGGACTGGGCGTCGTTCGACAAGGTGGTGGGGTCGGCGTTCGAGCAGATGCAGAACGTTGGCGGTGCAGTGGCGGTGGTCAGCGCCGACGCGGTGCTGCACACGGCCACCTTCGGATCGCGCACCTTGCAGGGACGCAAGCCGGTGACCATGAACACCCGGTTCGCGGTGGGGTCGACGACCAAGGCGATGACAGCGGCACTGGTGGCCACCTATGTGGACCAGCAGAGGCTTGGTTGGGACCAGAAGGTCGTGGACGCATGGTCGGGGTTCCGTGCCCCTACCGAGGCGATCACGCGGGGTCTCCGGGTGCGCGACCTGTTGGGGATGGCGTCCGGACTCGGTGAGCCGACGACGATCCAGTCGGAGCTGCACTTCGACAGCCTGACCGCGCCGCAGCTACTGCAGTCGGTGGTCAACCTGCCGGTGGTGGCGCCGCGGGTGGACGAGACGTGGGTCTACAACAACACGGTCCAGACGGTCGGTGGCTACCTGCCGTTCCTGGCGGCTGGGGTCGCTGCCGGTGACCTCGAGGCGGCATACGCGACGGCGATGCAGGAGCGAGTCTTCGGCCCGGCGGGGATGGCTGGGGTCCGGATCGGGTCCGATCCGCGGGGGCTGGTCGATGAGTATGCCGAGGGGTACGGATTCGACCTGAGGCCGAGGGCGACGATGCTGCCGTTCGCGCCGATCGGGGCCTGGGCCCCTGCCGGCGCGGCGTGGGCGAGTGTGACCGACATGGCGGCCTGGGTGCGGTTGCAGCTGCGCCAGGGTCGCTCGGTCACCGGCCGCCAGGTGGTCTCGGCGGCGAACGTCATCGAATGCTGGAAGCCCCACGTCACCGCTCCGCTGATCTACGGGGCCGCCAATCCGGATGTGCAGACCTCCGGGTACGCGATGGGCTGGTTCAGCGACGAGTACAAGGACGGCTCGCGGCTGGTCTGGCACGCCGGGGGCTTTGACGGCTTCACGACGTACATGGCGTTCCTGCCCGGGCACGACCTCGGACTGGTCGTGCTCAGCAATATCAATCCCGGCCCGACCGGGAGCCTGTGGAACCTCTTCGTCCTCGACCAGCTCCTCAGCGACCGTTTCGGGCTCAACGGCTCCGGGCGGGCGACCACGCTGACGAACGCTGCGGCAGCCCTGGCAGCCCTCGCCGACCTCGGGCGACAGGCCACGAAGGTGGACCTCAAGGCAGTCGAGCCCTATCTGGGATATTACGAGGGCGGCTGGTCCCTGGTCCGGGAAGGCCGCGAGCTGCTGCTGCGCATCGGCCCCCGAACGATTCCCCTGCTGGTCATGCCCGACGGCACCTTCGTCATGGCCGGCGGCCCCAATGTCGGCGCCCGGATCCGGCTGGCCCGGGAGAGCGACGGGACACCCCACATCGAGCTGCCAGGCGTCGAGACCGTCCGCCGGACAACGGGCTGACCGCTCGTGGCATCACGAATCTCTTCGTGAGCCGGCTCGCGGCGCTAGGACGCACGTCACGCCGCCTCGCCACGGCGTGGACGGTAGGCGGCGGTTGGCTCGCGCGGGAGGATGTCGCTACCAACGAAGGGGAGTGTCTTGTTTGCCGTAGCCGGAACCTGGGCCATGGATCTGTTGAAGGGGGAGGAGCAGCGCCGTGCCCTGCCGGAGCTGGTGGCGTCGGTGAAGCAGAACCCTGGTTTCGTGCGAGGTTTCTGGGCCACTGACGTCGAGAACGTGGGCCAAAGCGTCACCTTTATCGTGTTCGAAACCCTCGACCAGGCGCGTTCATTTCGCGACGCTGTAATCGCCAACGCGCCTGCGCAGTCCTCCGTTGGGGTTGGAAGAGGCGGCCTTCGCATCGCCCAGATCCAGGCGGACGCGTAGTCGAATCACGAGGGCTGGGCACTGGACTGTTCGGTCACAGCGCCGTGGGTCGACCGAACGTTGCAGCCCTTCTCGCGGCGGAGTGGGTCACCTCGTTGATCGTCCGACTTGCGGCGAAGTGACTCCCTCGGTGCGCTCGCCAGCTGAGGGTGTGACGCACGTTCGGAACCCGAATTCGACGGCAAGAGCCGCCGGCAAACCTAAGTCGTTGCTAGGAAGCGAGTTTTGGCGTCTAACGGACTTAGGTGAATGAGGCCCTGGAAGTAGGTGGTGTCCAGCGATTTGGGATTGTTTGCATCGACTTCCTGCATACCCACGGTCCCGAGTAGTTGCGTGATTCTTCTGCGTGTCTGCTCTTTCTGTGCCTCCCCACGTCTTGGTTATCGCATGCGTACCCTTGCTTTCAGTCGCCCATGTCCGGATCGCGTCCTCGACGAACTCCTCAGCAGACACCCGACGCACGGTGGCTTGGTCAAGGGCAGTTGCGAACTCTTGCGCCGCTTGGACAAAGCTGGTAACGGCTTTCAAAGTGGGCGCGCGGCCTTGGTTATACGCCGAGATGCAATCGGCAACGTCGAGTCCCCGATGCCTGGCTCGGATCTTCGAGTCGTGCGCCAAGAGGTTGGTTTTGAGCGAAGAAGAGACTCTCCTATCAGTGTCTTCACTGTGAACGAGTCTATTGCGCCATGTGATCGCCAGCTCGCACAGTCGAAAATCAGAGGTTGCATCGACGCTTAGCATCTTCCGCAGTTCGTCGAGTTTGTCTCGAGATGTGTCTCTTGACTGCACCCGCTGCCGCTCGCTTTGCGAGAAGGCCGTCGGCGTGGCTAACAGCCCCGCACGTAGCGAGTTGAGTTGGTCGACCAACCACGTCAAGGAAGACTGCAGCGTGTACTCGCGACTGCGTCGAGCGGAGTTCACGCGATCACGAGGCGACCATTGAGTAGAGAACTCGGGGTCGGGTGCCACATCCTCGCGCTCGATTTGATGCAGCCCAACAAGGATAGTGATGATGAAGTGATTGTTCTGACCAGTCTGGGACTTAAACTGACGTAGCGCAGGAGTTCGGACTAGGGCAAGCGCAGACACGCGCGCTGGTCCGATTTGAACGGACGTCTCCCGCTTTAAGAAGGCCGCAGACGCGGCGTTAAAGGCGGGCATCTTGGGCCACTAGACCATCAGCGCTTCACGGAGCCTAGCGCGGCTGGTGGGGATGGGCCACCTTCTTCGCTCACCTTGCGGACAGGCGCGAAGCGTTGACGTTCGTACGGGAAGGTGACGGCCGCGCAGGCGGCGAAGTGACCCAACTACCCAAACGGCAGCCTTGTCGTGCGGTGTCTGTAAAGATCAGCCTCGCCCCCCGTGGTCTCGGCCCGGGCGAACCCTTCACCAGTCACTCGCTAGGAGATCCCAAGGCCATGAGCGGTGCCAACTTCGATTCCCTCCGCGAGCACCTTCGAGGGCTCTCTCTGCACGAGGTCGATTTTACGGTGGGAGATGCGTTCGTGAGCCGACTCGGCGACTTGAAGCAAGCGATCCTCCAGGTCGACACCAAATCCGAGCCTTGGGTCGCCCAGTGGTTGGCAGCCGAACACTACAAGGCGGGTCTCCTTTGGACCGGAGCAAAAGTCAACTGGAGCAAGGAGCAGACCGAAGGGGCTCACGGCGCGTTCAATGCGCAGACTCGCGTAGACCTTATCGGGAGGTTCAACCGGTGGGCCTCGCACCTTCAGGCTCGCCTAGCTGCTTACGAGCGGTCCGGCCGAACCTCCGACGACGTGGCAACATGGCAAGCAGAGCTCGAGCGGTTTCGTCAAGACCCCGTCAACAACCCCTGAGACGCATCCGGCTGCCAAGGTAGTAACTCGACGGTGCGGGCCGAGGCCGAGTCCGCCTTGCCTGGCGGTCTTTATCGATGAGCCCCCGCCCGTGAGGGATCCTCTGCGGCACCATCCTCCGCGACCTGAGCCCGACTCACTGTCGGACATCCCTTGGCCCAAGCGTGGTCCACGAGGCCTGGGGGACATTCGTCATTACCAACTACCAGCTCCTCAGTGCCTGCTAATTGGGGTCGCTCTCATAGCGAAGACTGGGTGCCCGGTGTGACGAAGCACACTTGCTCGCTGAACGCCTAAGGCAACTTCAGTCGTTGGGCCAACCGGGAGTACCTTCGTCGATCGTGACGTTCGAGCCGGCACTGAAGAGCAAGCTCCTCCTGGCACTGACGGCTGGGCAGTCGCACTGCCTCGGCAATGTCTGGCGCATCACCGCGAAGAACCACGACTTCTACTTTGAAGATGCTAGCCCCATCGCCGACACCATGCACATCTCGGTTCACGGACCTCAAGGCAAACACGGCAAGCCTGGATTCTTCCTGCGCGTCGACCGACGAAAGGTCGCAGTGGCCAGAGCCAGCGGGTACTTCCTCAAATCCTACGTACCTCGTAAGGGCATAGGTTTCCGCGGCGCGAGGGTTGGCGCTGATGCTTACCACGTCGTGAGGCTTCGATGGAGCCGGGATCTTCAGCGGCGGCGTTTTCGTGACTACGCATACTTCGGCGACACTCCCATCCCTGGCCCTACGGAGCAGGGTTTGGTTCAGCGCAGTCTCCTGTGGGCGCGTCTCGGCCCGTTGCGCAACGACGCCGGCCACTGGCTCACGGGACACTCCTGGCTGCGTAACCAAGCCGGCAATCCGACACCACCCGGCATCACGCCACGCCTGCCGCGACCAGGTGAGACGCCCAATCGGATGACTTGCGGTGGGCTGGGGCCTGATGGGCAGAACTTCTACTGGTTCGTCGAAGCAATCACTTCGCGGGAAGTCATGGCCGACTGGGACGTTGAACGCCCGAAGGCGGACTAGGAGCGCAGTCGTTGGCCAAACGCGGCGAAGTGGGACACCTTGATCAACGACTTGCTCGGGGTTGTTAGGACGTGCAGCGGAGCTCAATCTGGAGCGGCCGCCGGGGGCATGGAGGCGCTGCTCGGCCCTCGTAGAGAGAGCCAACTCCCGGCGCGCCTTCGACGAGGCCCGACCGGCTCGCGTTCGAGTGGCAACCCTGACGCTTGCTGGGTCAAGCCGCGCCGCCTTCGGTTGTGTCGTTGTCCCGGGTCGCCCATCTCGTCGCTGGCATGCCTGAGCGGGGGAAGCCGTGGCTGGGTGTCATACAGGTCCAGCAGGTCGTCCATCCGCTCGCTGGCGAAGGGGTACCTAGTCCTGGTATGCCCATAGTTCGGTTCATGGCTCCGAGTAGAAGATGTAGTCATTCAGGAACTCGCGGTTCCACAGTTGAGCGCGCTCCGACTTGGTCAGCCGTGCCTCGTCGCAGACATCGTCCCAGCTCGACTCAATGGTTGTGACGACCATGTCGATGATCTCATTCGCCTCATTCGGCGCGATGAGGAACTCCGAGGCCGCAGAGCGCGCGACTCGGAACTGACTAGCGCGCTGACCGTCAGCCGTGAGACCGATCGCGTGTGTGGCAACTTGGGTGGACCGAGGCTGTGGCGAGACGTCGTAGGCCGGGGTAAGCCGAAGGGTACCGCCGTCCCAGAAGGCAGCATGGTTGCGAAGGTGGTCATCGGTATTTGAGATAGCGATGTTCAGCACCATGCGCGTGAACAACTCGCGCAACTGCTGAGCGCTCTTGTTCCAAGCTGAATGACGCATCGCCAAGGCCAACTCGGCGTAGGTGGCATACCTGGCCTCTTCCTCACGAAGCCCCAGGATGGTGAGCGCAGAGACCACCATGAGGCGGCCGCCGCCCGTGGGACGGTCGAACCGGTCGACCAGCAAAACCTCTTACCGTTGGCCACGACCACCTCTACGCGCGGGACGTCGATGCCAACGCGGCCGGCCATTAGCATGCCTACCGCCTCGGCCTTCACGACCGGGCGAGTGTCTGTCGTTGACGAGAACTTCGCCACCATCTGCCTTGATCCGTCGCTGAGAAGAGCCTTTGGACGTGCGCCGCCGAGAGTTCCATGTCCGGCCGCGGCCGCGAGCTCCTCTGGGATTGGCATGCCCCGTTGGATTAGCTCTGCCGCGGCCACCAATTGATCCAGGCTTGCCGGCTCGCCTCGGGGACGTAGTCGGTCGCCGACATCTGAAAGTCCAAGGCACCGGTGCGGTCACTGCCGGCCTGCAGCAGGTACGTCATCTCACTGAACTCGGCGTCGGCGTTCGATGCAAGTCGCATGTTGATGACGCGACGGCCCCAGGCATCAGGTGAGGCGTCTCTCAGGCAGCCTGCCAAAGCCTGCGGTGACCGTTCCGCGCACGATGGCCAACCGTTCCATGTTTCCCGTCGGCAGCGGGGCCGGCTGACTCGGCAGGTCGCGTGGCTCGAAGGTTCCCTCCCGTAAAGGGAGCTCTGGCGCGAACAGTGAGATCGCGTTTGTGCGCTCCCGGTACGTGCGGGCGTAGACGAACGCAATAACGGGGTTCTCGCCGAACCGCTGCCGGGTCTGGCTTACCGCCCCGGCAACGACCGGTTGCATGTGACCGGGGAACCATACCCACACGTAGGCGGTCGCTGGAGTCACTTCATTTGATTCCGGTGCCTGCTCAGGCGTCCTAGAAGTCATCGCTCAACTCGACCCGGTCTTGGCGAACCCTACGGGGGAGCAGTGCTACACGGTTTCGCTCAGCCTCGACCAATCTGCTGAGCTCTGCAGGGTCGGCAGCGAATAGGCGCACCCCGCATAAGACCGCTGCGTCGAACATCGTCCCCACCTGGACGGAAGGGTGGCCAGACTCCATACGACTGACGAGCGGAGGGCTGACCCCCAGCCGCTCAGCCAACTCGACAGCAGTCCATCCAAGTTCCCGACGGGCTGCCGCCACCTGCGCCCCCAACACTGTCAGCGCATCCCGGGTCGCGGGTAGAATCTTGCGAACTTGCCTGGCCATCGCCCCGCCTCTCAGGTTTCATAAAACAACAGTTAGGCCGCTTATTGTTGTTTTATATCATGCGCGCGACCTAGGTGCCGAGGAGTCGCACGCCTGGAGGTCGCCGCCCGACAGGGACCCGATGACCGGCAACAGCTGTCCTGTGGAGGTGCGAACGGGGTGCGTCACAGTGCGCGGAATCGTGCTGGTGGTGATCTGCGAGTTAGACGCCGGCGACGTAGGCGGTGAGGAAGTGGACGCCGTGGCGGTCGAGGTTTCCGCGGGCGCGGTCGTAGTGCTCGGTGGTTCGCGGGTCGGCGTGGCGGGCCAGGATCTGGGCGTCACGGAGAGGGACGCCGGCGTCCAGGGCGTTGGTGATCGCCGCATGCCGCAGCGAGTGGGGGCTGATGTGCCGGGGGATGCCGGCGGTCTTCGCGATCCGGGCGACCATCCGGTAGACGTCGCGCCGGTCGATCGGCCGTCCGGAGACGGGCCGCAGGATCAGCGGCCCGCTGGCGCGCTGCCCACGGCAGGCCTCCAGGACCCGCAGGACCGGGACGGTCAGCGGCATGGTGGCGGGCTTGTTGCCCTTGCCGACCAGGTGCAGCACCCGGTAGCCGCGCAGCGTGTCGGCGTAGTCCTCGATCCGCACCGCGGCGGCTTCGGAGGCGCGCAGCGCGTTGATGCCCAGCAGGTAGGCGAGGGCGCCGTGGTGGACGGTGATGGTCTGGGCGATCTGGAGGAACCGGATCAGCTCGAGCCGGTCCAGGCCTTGGGTGCGGGACTCGTCGCGATGGATCTTGGGCAGCCGGGCGTAGACCGCGGGGTCGGAGCCGATGAGGCCGTCGATGTGGGCGAACCGGAAGTACCCGCGCACCGCGTGCATCATCGTGTTGACCGAGGAGTCCATCAAGCCGTGGTCGCCGAGCTGGCGGATATATAGCTCGACATGAGCTCGCTGGACCCCCATCAGGGGGTCGAGCCCGTTGGCGTCGCACCAGGCGAACCATTTTTCAGCTGGAATGCGTACAGAGCGTGGGTTCGTCCCGAGTAGCGGGCCAAGTAGGACACCGCCGCCAGCTGGGCGGTCGACATCGATGCTGGCTGGAACGGGAGGATGGTCGTCGGGCCCGACATGGGACTCACCTCGCGCGGCGACCAGGCAGACGCCCAGACCGGCCCGCCGC
>CAWAGH010000006.1:0-26435 GCA_963781465.1 uncultured Actinomycetota bacterium | reverse complement strand
TCGTCTTCGTCGACGAGATCGATGCCGTCGGCCGGCACCGTGGCGCCGGTCTCGGTGGTGGCCACGACGAGCGCGAGCAGACGCTGAACCAGCTCCTCGTCGAGATGGACGGGTTCGACGTCAAGACCAACGTCATCCTCATCGCCGCGACCAACCGCCCCGACATCCTCGACCCGGCCCTGCTGCGGCCCGGCCGATTCGACCGCCAGATCGCCGTCGACACCCCGGACATGCTCGGCCGCAACCGGATCCTCCAGGTCCACTCGCAGGGCAAGCCGATGGCGCCCGACGTGGACCTGCTGGCCGTCGCCCGGCGTACCCCCGGATTCACCGGCGCCGACCTGGCCAATGTCCTCAACGAGGCCGCGCTGCTCACGGCCCGCACGAGCAAGAAGTTCATCGACGACCACACCCTTGACGAGGCCATCGACCGCGTCATCGCCGGACCCCAGAAGCGGACCCGCATCATGTCCGCCCAGGAGCGGAAGATGACTGCCTACCACGAGGGTGGCCACGCCCTCGTCGCCGCGTCGCTGAACCACACCGACCCCGTCACCAAGGTGACGATCCTGCCGCGCGGCCGGGCCCTCGGCTACACGATGGTGATGCCGCAGGACGACAAGTACTCGACCACCCGCAACGAGATCCTCGACCAGCTCGCGTATGCGTTGGGCGGCCGGGTCGCGGAGGAGATGGTCTTCCACGACCCGACGACCGGCGCCGCGAACGACATCGAGAAGGCCACGGCGATGGCCCGCAAGATGGTCACGGAGTACGGCATGTCCGAGCGCGTCGGCGCGATCAAGCTCGGGGCCAGCTCCGGTGAGGTGTTCCTCGGCCGCGAGATGGGCCACCAGCGCGACTACAGCGAGGAGATCGCCGGCGTCGTCGACGAGGAGGTCCGCAAGCTCATCGAGAACGCGCACGACGAGGCGTGGCACGTCATCAACGACAACCGCGACGTCCTCGACCGGCTGGTCCTCGAGCTGCTCGAGAAGGAGACCCTCGGCACCGCCGAGCTGGCCACGATGTTCCAGGACGTCCGCAAGCGGCCGATGCGGCCGCTGTGGCTGTCCAGCGAGTCGCGGCTGCTGAGCGACCTCCCGCCGGTGCTCACGCCCGCGGAGCGCGACGCCATGCACAACGGGTCCAACGGCGCCTACAACCGCAACGGCTACGGCCAGAACGGTTCCAACGGCCAGAACGGCTCCAACGGCCACACGCCGCAGGACGCCAGCGGTGACGAGGAGATGGAGCACAAGATCGACCAGGCCGCGGAGGCGGGCGCCCATCCGCTCGCCGACGAGGAGCCCCGGACCCAGGTGATCGAGGTTCCGGACGGCGGCCGGGTCGACCCCTCCGAGGACTACTGACCTCGATGGCGGTCGACCACGACCGTGCCGCTGCTGCGGTACGAGAGCTGCTCATCGCCGTCGGTGAGGACCCCGACCGGGAGGGTCTGCGCGACACTCCCGACCGGGTCGCTCGGGCCTACGCGGAGACGTTCGCGGGCTTGGACCAGACGCCCGAGCACGTGCTGCGGACCACGTTCGCGATCGACCACGACGAGATGATCATCGTGCGCGACATCGAGGTCTACAGCACCTGCGAGCACCACCTCGTCCCGTTCCACGGCGTCGCCCACGTCGGGTACATCCCCGCCAAGGACGGCCGGGTCACCGGCCTGTCGAAGATCGCCCGCCTCGTCGACCTGTTCGCGCGTCGCCCGCAAGTTCAGGAACGCCTGACCACCCAGATCGCCGATGCGCTCGAGCAACAGCTGCACGTCCAGGGCGTCATCGTCGTCGTGGAGTGCGAGCACCTCTGCATGTCGATGCGCGGCGTCCGCAAGCCAGGCTCCCGGACCATCACCTCGGCCGTCCGCGGCCAGCTGCGCAACCCCGCCACCCGAGCCGAGGCGATGTCGCTGCTGCTCGGTGGCGGTCGATGACCGGCCAGGCGGTCGGCCACCACAGCGGTCTCCCCACGGCCGTGGGCCGGCCGGTGCTGATGGGGGTCGTCAACGTGACGCCGGACTCGTTCAGCGACGGCGGGTACTGGTTCGAACCGGCCGCCGCCATCGCCCATGGGCGCGCCCTGGCCGCAGAGGGTGCCGACCTCGTCGACGTCGGCGGTGAGTCGACCCGGCCCGGCGCCGAGCGGCCCAGCGTCCAGGAGGAGCTGCGCCGCGTCCTGCCGGTCGTCGAGGCCCTCAGCGACGAGGACGTCATGGTCTCCGTCGACACGATGCGCGCGGAGGTCGCCGTCCAGGCGCTCGACGCCGGGGCCACGCTGGTCAACGACGTCAGCGGCGGCCTCGCCGACCCCGACATGGTCCCTCTGGTCGCCGAGCGCGGCTGTCCCTACGTCGCCATGCACTGGCGGGGTCACAGCACTCAGATGCAGAGCCGCGCGCTCTACGACGACGTCGTTCGCGAGGTATGCGCCGAGCTCGCCGACCGCCGCGACGCCATCGTCGCCGGGGGAGTCGCGCAGGAACGTCTCGTCCTCGACCCCGGGCTCGGGTTCGCCAAGCACGCACCGCACAACTGGGCCCTGCTGGCCCACCTCGACGCCCTCCTGTCCCTCGGCCAGCCGGTGCTCGTCGGCGCCTCGCGCAAGACCTTCCTCGGCCGGATCGGGGTCCCCGCCGGCGCGGACCCGCGTCCGCCCGCCGACCGTGACGTGGCCACCGCCGTGACCAGCGTGGTCTGCGCCGGCGCCGGCGTCTGGGGCGTCCGGGTCCACGACGTCGCCGGAACGCGGGACGCGTTCGCCGTGCTTCAGGAGGTGGCGACGCACCGATGACCGACCGAATCCACCTGCGCGGCGTCGAGGCCTTCGGCTACCACGGCGTCCTGCCCGACGAGAAGCGCGACGGCCAGCCTTTCGTCGTCGACGTCGCCATGGAGCTCGACCTCGCGACCGCCGGGCGCAGCGACGCGCTCGGCGACACCGTGTCCTACGCCGAGATCGCCGGGGAGGTGGTCGCCCGGATCACCGGCCCGTCGTTCGACCTCATCGAGCGGCTGGCCGAGGTGGTCGCGGACGACGTGCTGCGCCACCGGCTCGTCGACGCCGTGACCGTCACGGTCCACAAGCCGCAGGCCCCGGTCGGCCACCCGTTCTCGGACGTGGCGGTCGAGGTGCACCGCACCCGTGGGGTCCCGGTCGTCGTCGCCCTGGGCGCCAACCTCGGCGACGCCCGCGCCACCCTCGAGAGCGCGGTCCGGGCGGTCGCCGGCCTTCCCGGTATGCGGGTACGCGCGGTCTCCCCGCTCGTCGAGACCGACCCCGTCGGCGGTCCTGACCAACCCGCATACCTCAACGCCGTCCTCGTCGGCGACACGACCCTCGGCCCCGACGACCTGCTTCGCCGGCTGCACGAGATCGAGGCCGACCACGGGCGTACGCGCGAGATCCGTTGGGGCGCAAGGACCCTCGACCTCGACCTCATCCAGGTGGGTATGCCCGGGTCCGCCTCCGAGGTCCGCGGCGAAGGACCCCGCGCTCACCCTTCCGCACCCTCGGGCCCACGAGCGAGGCTTCGTCCTGGTCCCGTGGTCGCAGGCCGACCCGGCCGCGACGCTCCGGACCGCCGAGCGCGTCCGGCCGATCGCGGACCTCGTCGGCGAGGTCGACACCAGCGGCGTACGACCCGGCCCTGAATGGAGTCCGACGTGGTGAGCCGGCCGGACGGCATCCGGACGCGGGTCCTCGTGGCGGTCGCGATCGTCGTCGCCGGCGCGTCGTGGGTGATCCTCAAGCTGGTCGCCGGCGGCGGTCGCGAGCTGCCGTCGACGAGCTGGCTGGCGGTGTTCATCTTCATTGCCCTGGGGCTGGGGCTGTTCGTCGCCGGGCGCCCGGTCAAGCGGCTGGTCGCCGGTCGCGCGACGCGTCCGCTGAACCCCCTCTACGCGGCGCGGGTCCTGGCCATGGCCCAGGCGGCGGCGTTGGCGGGTGCGGCGATCGTCGGCTGGTACGTCGCGCAGATCGTGCTGCTCCTGCCGGACGCGGACATCCCGTCGCAGCAGGTGCAGATGGTCGTCCTCGGCATCCTCGCCGTCGCCGCGGCCGGGCTGGCGGCGATCGGGCTGCTGGTCCAGAAGTGGTGTCGACTCGACGAGCCGCCGAACGACCCGTTCCAGGACGGCCGGCGGGATCAGCGCGACGCGGACTGACGTCCTGCCACGACCCGCCCGAGCGCGTCGCACAGCCCGCCGCAGCTCGTCGTGGGCCGGTCGGTTCGGCGAGGTCGACGGGCCCGGGCTGGCCGCGGACCGCATCGTTGCGCTGCACGCCCAGGTGGCCGGCGTGGTCGGGGTCCCCGCGAAGATCGGAGCGAAGCGTGGGGAGAACTTCGTGGCGTGACTATCGGTAAACCTCGCCTCCGATCGTGCCCATCGTCGGGTTGAGCATCCCGGCCGCGACCCAGTTCGGGCCGCCGTGGACGTACTTCGTCGTGGCCAGGGCCACGGTGAGCGCGCCGAGCTTGGCCTCGGGCGTCGGCGTGTACCAGAGGTAGACCGCCTCCTTGTCGGCGAGCGCGCTGGCGCAGACGACGGCCTCCGGAGCGGGCGGGGCCGTGGAACCGGTCGCGGGCGTCGCGGCGGGAATGCGGATCGGGGTGACCGCCGTCGGGCACTGGAACACCGACGGTAGGTCGTTCGTCGAGCGCAGCGTGGCCGGGTCCACGGGGGAGGACCCGATCGACAGCGGTACCGGCATTCCGGGTAGCGCCGTGGTCGTGGACGTCTGCGGCTTGCCCTTCGTGGTGGTGGAGGGGCTGGGGACGGCCGTGGCCGCTGTGGTGGCGGGTGGCGTCGTCGAGGCGGGCTGTGGGTCGCGGTCCGCGCAGGCGGAGAGGCCCGCGGCGCAGAGGAGACCCGTCGCGGCGACCCCCACCGCACGCATACCGGCGAACCTCACTTGTCGATGTCCCCCACGACGAAGAACATCGACCCGAGGATCGCCACCATGTCGCCGACCACCTGGCCCGGCAGCATCTCGGAGAGGACGGCGACGTTGTTGAACGACGCCGACCGCAGCTTGAGCCGCCACGGCGTCTTGTCGCCGCGGGACACCAGGTAGTAGCCGTTAAAGCCCAGTGGGTTCTCGGTCGCGGTGTAGAGGTGGCCCTCGGGCACGCGGAGCACCTTGGGCAGCCGGACGTTGATCGGGCCCGGCGGGAGGGTCCGGAGCCGGTCGAGGCAGGCGTCCGCGAGGTCGAGGCTGACCTCGGTCTGCTCGAGGAGCACCTGCAGCCGAGCCTGGCAGTCGCCCTCGGTGCGGGTGACGACCCGGCCGGGGCCGCCCTCGGCGAACAGCTCCGCATACGCGAGGTAGGGCTGGTCGCGGCGAAGGTCGACGTCGACTCCGCTGGCCCGCGCGATGGGACCGGAGACGCCGTATGCGTGGACGGTCTCCCGGCTGAGGATGCCCACACCGCGGGTCCGCGCGAGGAGGATCTCGTTGCCCACCAACATGTTCCGCAGATCCGACATCCGCCGGCGGACCTCGGCGACGGCGTGCTCGACCCGGCCGAGCCAGCCCGCGGGCAGGTCCGCCTTGAGGCCACCGACGCGGTTGAACATGTAGTGCATCCGGCCGCCGGAGGCCTCCTCCATGACCGCCTGGAGCTCCTCCCGCTCGCGGAACGAGTAGAAGATGGGCGTGATGGCGCCGAGCTCGAGGGGGTACGAGCCGAGGAACATCAGGTGGTTGAGGACCCGGTTCAGCTCGGCGAGCAGGGTGCGCGCCCAGACGGCTCGTTCGGGGACCTCCATGCCGAGCATCTGCTCGACGCCGAGGACCACGCCGAGCTCGTTGGAGAACGCGGACAGCCAGTCGTGCCGGTTGGCCAGGACGAGGATCTGGCGGTAGTCGCGGACCTCGAACAGCTTCTCGGCGCCACGGTGCATGTAGCCGATGATCGGCTCCGCCCGGACGATGCGCTCGCCGTCGAGGACGATCCGCAGCCGCAGAACGCCGTGGGTGGCGGGGTGCTGAGGGCCGATGTTGAGGGTCATGTCGGCCGTGGCCAGGCCGGCGGCCCCGATGCCGACGGTGACCTCGCGGCCGCCCGCGACGGCAGGCCCGTCGGTCGTCGAGGTCATGGCGGCCAGTCTGCCGTATGCCCCCCGCCGGCCCCTGAGGCGGTGGCCGACGACCGTCACACGAGCTGGTGCTCGAACGCGTACGCCGCGGCCGCGGTGCGCGACGTCGCGCCGGTCTTGGCGAAGATGTTGCTGAGGTGACGCTGCACGGTCTTGTGGCTGAGGAACAGGGCCGCGGCGATCTGGGGGTTGCTGTGTCCGGCCGCCACCAGGCGCAGCACCTCGACCTCCCGCAGGGTCAACCCGCCGGGCAGCGCGCGGTCCTTGAGACGCCGGGCCTCCTCCTCCGCGGGGTACGCCCCGATCTCGGCGAAGGCCCGTTCCGCTACGCCCAGCTCGGACGAGGCGGAGTCCTCGTCGCCCAGCGCCCGCAGGGCGAGAGCCATCTGCATCCTCGACTGCGCCGCCTCGTAGCGCGCCCCGAGGTCGATCCAGACCTTCCACGCGCGGCGGAGGGGACCCAGCGCCTGCCCGGCGGCACCGTCGGCCAGCAGGACCACGCCGGACGCATACGCGGCTCGAGCCGACAGCGACGCGCACGCGAACCGTTCGGCGATCTCCTCGAGCTCCGCCGCCGCCGCTCGCGCCTCCTCGACGGCGTGGCACCGGACCAGGATCTCGACCGCCGCGGGCAGCAGCCGGGCGCGGGCAACGGGATTGTGGCTCTCGTCCAGCTGTCGCCGCGCCGTCGCGAGCGCCGCGTCGGTGCGCCCGCGAGCCATCCAGAGGAGCGTGAGTCCGGGCTGTGCCTCGTGGCCGAAGGACAGCGCCTCGGCGTAGGCCGACTCGGCGCCGACGTAGTCGCCTTGGACGCGGAGCACCTCACCGCGCTCGTAGCGGGCGAGGCCGGTCGCGGGCGGCTGGCCGTTGGCCGCGTAGCGCTCGCTCGCCACGGCGAGCTCGGTCAGAGCCTCGGCGTAGTCGCCGTGCAGCTGGTGCAGCTGCGCACGATGGACCGCGCACTGTCCGGTGAACGGCACGAGGTCGGGCTGCGCCTCGCACCAGCGGGTCAGCGCGCGCGTCCAGTCGCTGATGCGCTGGTAGTCGCCGATCTCCTGACACGCCTCGATGAGCGAGCAGAGGATCTCGCCGGTGAGGATCGGGTTGACCTCGTCTCCGGTGACCAGGAGCATCGCCTCGTCCAGCAGGGCCAGCCCTTGGCGCACCTCCCCGGCGTAGAGCAGCAGCCGGCCGCGGGCCTGTAGACCCATCGCGGTGAGGTCGCCGTCGTCCCACCGTTGGCCGATCTCCAGGATCTCGCCCGCGAGCCGCAGCGCGACGGGGAACTCTCCCGCGTAGATGTGGGTCATCATCTCGTGGACCGTCAGGCGGCCGCGCTCCACCTGGTCCTCGGGCATCGGCTCCAGGAGCCGGAGCGCCCGTCCGGCCCAGCCCGCCCCGACGGCGGGACTGCCGTTGGCGGTGTAGACGTAGGTCAGCCAGTTCGCGTCGCGGGCCGCGGCCAGGGCTTCGCCCGCCTCGAGGTTCCGGTGGAAGGACTGCTCCAGGGCTTCGGTCGTGACCGCTCGCTCGCCGATCAGGTACGCCGCGGTGGCGAGGCTCCCCAGGTCGGCGGGGGCGAGGTGTGTGGTCCCGACCGCGCGCAGTCGCTCGTAAGCCGTACTCCAGTCCCGGCGGGCGAAGGCCTCCCGGCCCTCGACGAGGTCAGCTGCGGCGACCATCGCATCCTCCTCACCGGAGGATACCCGCGTGGCGGTCGCGAGGGCCCCGGATGCGGGTGCCCACGTCACGCGGCCCGGGCGCGCTCGGGCCGCTGCTGGGCCACGGCGGTGTGACGCTCCGCGATCCGGGCGGCGACGTACGCGCCGTCACGGTCGGCGCCCTGGATGAGCATGGACGAGCCGGCGTACTGGAACTGGATGCCGCAGAAGAAGAGGCCAGGCACGGCATCGGCCACGCCACGCAGCTCGACCGGCCATCCGTCCGGCCCGAAGGCCGGCGCCTCGACCCAGTCGAAGGCCTGGCGGAACCCCGTGCACCACACGACGGTCCGGACGTCGACGATGCGGCCGTCGCCGAGCACCGGCTTGCCGTCACGGGCGCCGACGACGTGGCCGACGGCCCAGTCGACGCCTCGCCGGCGCAGGTCGCGTTCCTGGACCCGAAGGCGCGGACCACCGTGCCGGAAGTGCGCCTGCGCCCGACGCCCGATCGGGTTGGTCCGCCTCAGGACGTTCCGGAACACGAAGAGCATGGTGGGGAAGACCACCTTGAACAGGGGCGAGTCGAAGCTGACGGGGATCTGTCCGGTGTCCGGCCCGCACAGCACCGTCGGATGCGTCGCAGCGAGCTCGTACGCGATGTCGCAGCCGGAGTGCGACGCGCCGACGACGAGGACCGGTCCGTCAGGCAGCTGGGAGGGCCGTCGGTACTCGCTCGAGTGCAGCTGCCGGATCGACGGGTCGAGCTGGTCGGCGAAGCGGGGCACGTGCGGTGTACGCCCGAAGGTGCCGGTGCAGAGGACCAGGTTGTCGGCGTGGATCTCGCGCCCGCCGGCGGTCACGGTGAAGCCGCCGTCGCGGCGCGCGACCCGGTCGACCCGCGTGCGCGGGCGAACCGGGAGCCGGTGATGGGCGGCATACGACTCGAGGTAGTCCGCGAACTCGTCCTTGGTCGGGAAGGACCAGCGGGGACCTGGGAAGGGCATACCGGGCAGCCCGTCCGCCTGCGCCGGGGAGAACAGCCGCAGGCTGTCCCACTGCTGGCGCCAGCCGTCCCCGACCCGGGCTTCGCCGTCGAGGATGACGAACGGGCGGCCGGCCCGCTGAAGGTGGTAACCGGTGGCCAGGCCGGCCTGGCCAGCCCCGACGACGACGGTCTCGATGTGTTCGGTGTGATGGGTGCGCATGGCTCACGTCCTGACGATCGGTGGTTGGCGGTGTGACTGGTGGGCGTAGCGCAGGCTCCAGAAGAGCATCAGCGCTGAGGAGACGACGTAGAAGCTGTGCAGCAGCCAGATCGGGCCGGGGGGGAGGTGGAACACGTAGACCGAGTAGACGGCGTTTCCCACGTTCGCCAGCACGAGGTTGGCGCGGCTGTACGACGTCAGGTCCCTGCTGCGAGCGGCCTTGCCGAGCATGGGCAGCGTGCTGGCGGCGAAGACGATCGTCGCGATGGTTCCCGCCGCCAGCGGTAGCGCGCTGCTCATGCCGACGACGGTAGGTATGCCACGCGGTCGCCCTCATCGGGCTGTGCGCCCATCCGGAGGACGGGTCGGATGGGCCGATCGGCCCATCCGAGGGTCGTGGCTGCCTAGCCTGGCGTCGTGCCCGTGGACGCCGCCCAGCTGCTGGACCTGTCGGACCCGCAGGTCGTCACCGACCCGTACCCCGCGTTCGCCACCCTTCGGGCCGAGGCGCCGGTCGCCTGGCACAGCGGCCTCGGCATCTGGGTCGCGACGAGCCACGCCGCCTGCAGCCAGGTGCTCCGAGAGCGAGCGCTCGGCCGGATCTTCCGAGAGCGCGCGCCGGAGGACGAGTGGGAGACGTTCAACTGGCTGCACGCCGACTCGATCCTCGACAGCGAGCCGCCGAAGCACACCCGGCTGCGCCGGCTCGTGCAGAGCGCGTTCAGCCGCGGCCACGTGTCCCGCCTCGGCCCCCGGATCGAGGAGCTGACCGCCCGGCTGCTCGACGACTGCGCGGAACACCTCGCGGCCGCCGGGTCGTTCGACGTCATCGCCGACCTCGCCGAACCGCTGCCGGTCCTCGTGATCGCCGAGCTGCTCGGTTGGCCCGAGGCTGACCGTCACCTCCTCCGCCCGTGGTCGCAGGCGATCGTCAAGATGTACGAGCTCAACCGGACTTCCGAACAGGAGGCAGAGGCCGTCGTCGCGAGCGCCGAGTTCGCCGCATACGTGGAAAGCCTTGCCGCAGAACGAGTTACTGGCACAGGGACCGACCTGCTCTCCGACCTGGTCGCCGTTCGCGACGGCAGCGACCGGCTGTCGACCCACGAGCTGGTGGCCACCGCGGTACTGCTCTTGAACGCCGGCCACGAGGCGAGCGTCAACGGGTTCGGCAACGGGCTCGCGTCGCTCCTCGCATCCGGGGCCGACCCCGGCGCCCCTGAACCGCTCGTGGAGGAGATGCTCCGCCACGACTCTCCGCTGCACCTCTTCGAGCGGACCGCCACCCGCGACGTGACGGTCGGTGAGGTCACAGTCCCCGAGGGCCAGAAGATCGCCGCTCTGCTCGGCGCCGCCAACCGCGACCCGGCGGTGTTCGACGCCCCGGACGAGTTCCGCCCCGACCGCGACCCGAACCCGCACCTCGCGTTCGGCGCCGGCATCCACTTCTGCATCGGCGCGCCGCTGGCCCGGCTGGAGATGCAGACCAGCGTTGCCGCGCTGCTCGACCGGTTCGGCCGGTTGGAGGTCGTCGACGCCGTCCGCCGACCGACGTTCGTGCTCCGCGGGTACGAGCGCTTGGCGGTCAGACCTGCGCGATGACCCACCAGAAGTCGCCGAACCCGCCGGGTCGCCGCAGCTCGGCCACCGCGCTGTGGTCGGCCAGCGCCTGGAGGTAGGCCGCCGGGTCGACGGCCGCCGACGCGTACTCCGGGGCGCCCACCGCGTCCGCCGCCTCGCGCTGCCGCAGCCTCCGGGTCTGGCGCAACGAGTCGACGGCGACGTGGGCGGTCAGGTCGCAGGTCCCGTCCGGAACCGGGTCGACGACGTGCCCCTCCCGGTAGGCGACCAGCGTCCCCTCCCGGGGCCGGTCCGCGACGGTATGCCCGTAGTCCACGGCCACGGCGACCGAGCCGGACGGCAGCCGGTCCAGCAGCGCCGACCACGCCTCGTCACGCTGCCGACCGACCTCGACGCGGTCGCCGGGACGGGCCTCGGACGTGAAGGCCGACGGCCAGAACCGTTGGCACCACTCCAGATCAGCCCCTGTGAGAGGTGGCCCCAGAGAGTGGTTCGTGGTGTCTGGAGCCGGAATTTCGTACGGTTGAAAGCACGAATCGGGGGTGGGGGGCGCCAGGAGCTCGCGCAGTGTGCCGTCGGGGGCGACCTCGGCGATGGTGCACGGCACGACGTCCAGCCACTCGTGCGCCACGACCAGCGCCCGCGACGGACTCCAGTTCGCTCGCAGGGACGCCCCGCCCGGTGACTCCACCCATCCGACTCTGTCCGGCAGGTGCCGCGGCCTCGACACGACGTCCAGCCCGCTGAGCGGACGCTCCGGCTCCCACGCATACAGGTGCTGAAGGAGCTCGCCCCTGCCGGCGCCGACGTCGACGATCCCGTCGAGCCCGTACGAGTCCGCCCACGCCCAGAGTGTTCGGGCCAGCGCCCGACCAGTGGCGCCGTGCGTCGCGGTGGTGAAGTGCCCGGCCGGTCCCTCGGCTCGCCGATAGAACCCGTCCGGACCGTAGAGCGCGCGCTGCCACGCGCTCCGCCACGGCACCGGCTCGCTCACGCGCCCATCCTGCCGGGGTAGGTTCGTCCGTCGTGAGTGCACACCACGGCTCGACGCGCGAGGACCGCCCACCGCGGTTCTCCGTGGGGGTCGTCGGCGCGGGCCGGGTCGGCGCCGTCCTCGGTGCCGCGCTCCATCGCGCGGGTCACGAGGTCGCGGCGGTGGCGGCGGTCAGCGAGGAGTCGCTGGCGCGCGCCGCCGAGCTGCTCCCGGCCGTCCCCATCCGCGACGTCCCGGAGGTCGTCAAGGACGTCGACCTCGTCCTGCTCGCTGTGCCCGAGGAGACGCTGCCCAGCCTGGTCAGCGGACTGGCCAAGGTCGGCGCGTTCCGGCCCGGTCAGGTGGTCGTCCACACCTGCGGCCGCTACGGCGTCGGCGTCCTCGAACCCGCCCAGTTCGTCGGCGTCCTGCCCTTGGCCCTCCATCCGGCGATGTCCTTCACCGGCACGGCGATCGACCTCGACCGGCTCAGTGACGCCTGCTTCGCCGTCACCACGCTCAAGGAGCTCGAACCCCTCGGCGAGGCGCTCGTGCTGGAGATGGGCGGCGAGCCGATCCTCGTCGAGGAGGAGGACCGCCCGCTCTACCACGCGGCCCTCGCCCTCGGCGCGAACCACCTGAGCACCCTGGTCGCACAGGCCACCCGGCTCCTCGAGGACGCCGGCGTCGAGGATCCGGGTCGCGTGCTCGGGCCCCTGCTCGGCGCCTCCCTCGACAACGCCCTGCGCGGAGGCGTCCTGAGCGGCCCCGAGGCCGCTGGTGATGCCGGTACGGTGGCCGAGCACCTGGCGGAGCTCGCGACCGAGCCCCAGATCAGGTCGACGTACCGGGCTCTGGCCCGCGCCACCGTCGACCTGGCGCGACAGCGAGGACGCCTGCGTGCGGCCGACGCGGAGTCCGTCCTCGCGGTCCTGCAGGAGACCGACGACGCCGAGGGTCCGGACCGGCCGAAGGCGACGGGGGAGGACGACACGTGACCGACGCCCTGCGCATCCCGCGTCGGCTCGATGCCCCAGCACCGGGCTGGTCCACCGACGTCGACGTCATCGTCGTCGGCTCCGGCATCGCCGGGCTGACCGCCGCGCTGCGGCTCCGGGAGCAGGTCGACACGGTCCTGCTCGTCACCAAGACTGTCCTCAACGAGGGCTCCACCGCGTGGGCGCAAGGCGGTATCGCGGCGGCGATGGACCCCGCGGACTCGCCCGAGGAGCACCTGCGCGACACCCTCGTCGCCGGCGTCGGGCTCTGCGACGTCGAGGCGGTCACCGCCCTCGTCACCGAGGGACCGCCGCGGGTTCGCGAGCTGGTCGCGCTCGGCGCCGAGTTCGACCGCGACTCGGACGGCGAGATCCTGCTGACCCGCGAGGGCGGACACCACCGCGACCGGATCGCGCACGCCGGCGGCGACGCCACCGGCCGCGAGATCAGCCGGGCCCTCATCGAGGCGTTGCACCGCGTGCAGTCCGACCCGGGCATCCAGGTGGTCGAGCACGCGCTGGTCGTGGACCTGCTCCAGACCGACGACGCCCGGGTATGCGGCGTGACGGTGCACGTCATCGGCGAGGGCCAGGTCGACGGGGTCGGCGCCGCGCACGCGCGGGCCGTCATCCTCGCGACCGGCGGGCTCGGGCAGCTCTACTCCGCGACGACCAACCCCGCCGTCTCCACCGGCGACGGGATGGCCATCGCGCTGCGCGCCGGTGCGGTCATGGCCGACGTCGAGTTCGTCCAGTTCCACCCGACCGTGCTCTGGCTCGGCGAGGCCGCCAACGGCCAGCAGCCCCTCATCAGCGAGGCGGTCCGCGGCGAGGGCGGGTTCCTCGTCGACGGGGACGGCGTGCGGTTCATGCAGGGCGTCCACGAGATGGCCGACCTCGCGCCGCGCGACGTCGTGGCGCGGGCGATCGTCGCCCGGATGCGGGAGACCGGTACCGACCACGTCTACCTCGACGCCCGTCACCTCGGCCGCGAGTTCGTCGAGCGCCGGTTCCCGTCGATCGTCGCGAGTCTGCACGAGCACGGGTTCGACCTGGCCACCGATCTCGTCCCGGTCGCCCCCGCGCAGCACTACGCGAGCGGCGGCGTCAAGGTCGACCTCCACGGCCGCTCCTCCCTCGACGGCCTGTATGCGTGTGGCGAGGCTTCGTGCACCGGCGTCCACGGTGCCAACCGGCTGGCCTCCAACTCGCTGCTCGAGGGGCTGGTCTTCGCCCACCGCATCGCCGACGACATCACCGCGCGGTTCGCCGCCGGCGAGCTCGCGCCGGCCACCCCCGCCGCGCCCACCGGCGAGACCGCCCTCCTCGCGGCCGAGCACCGCCGCGACGTCCAGCGCGCGATGACGGCCGGCAGCGGCGTGGTCCGCTCGGCCGAGTCCCTGGCCGGAGCGGACCACGAGCTGGCCACCTTGGCCAAGGCCACCGAGTCCGACCGCGCCGACCCGGAACCCGCCGCCTGGGAGGCGACGAACCTCCTCCACCTCGGCCATGTCCTCACCACCGTTGCCGCCCTGCGCGAGGAGACCCGCGGCGGCCACCTCCGGTCGGACTTCCCCGAGCGCGACGACGAGCACTGGCTCGGCCACCTCCACGCCGTTCGCCGCCCGGACGGCACCGTCGCCACGTCGTACCACCCGTTACCCGTCCCCGCCGAGAGCGCGCCCGCGTGACCCGGCCCGACCTCGACTTCCCCTTCGACGACGCCCGCCGGCTGGTGCGGACGGCCCTGGACGAGGACCTCGGCCCGCGACACCTCGACGTCACCACGCTCGCGACCATCCCCGCCGAGCAGGTCCGCAGCGCCGAGATCGTGGCGCGCGCCAACGGAGTCGTCGCCGGCCTGCCGGCCGTCCCGCTCGTGTTCGACGAGGTGTCGGCCCTCGTCGGCACCGGTGCGGTCGAGACCGAGCTCCTCGTGGCCGACGGTGCGGAGGTCGACCGCGGCGACGTGGTCGCTCGCGTCCAGGGACCGTTGCGGACCGTTCTCATCGCGGAGCGGACCCTGCTCAACGTCGTCTGCCGGCTCTCCGGCATCGCCACGCATACCCGCCGCTGGGCCGACATGCTCGAGGGAACCGGGGCGATGGTCCTCGACACCCGCAAGACGACGCCCGGCATGCGCCACCTCGAGAAGTACGCCGTCCGCGCGGGCGGGGGCACCAACAAGCGGATGGGCCTCTACGACGTCGCGATGATCAAGGACAACCACAAGCTGGCCGCCGGTTCGGTCGCCGCGGCGTATGCGTCGGTGCGCGCCGCATACCCGGAGGTCGACGTCCAGGTCGAGGTGACCACCGTTGACGAGGCGCTCGAGGCGTATGCGGCGGGATCCCGGTTCGTCATGTGCGACAACATGTCGGTGGAACTGCTCACGGAAACGGTCCGCGCATTGAGGGAGCAGCCCGAGGACGTCGAGATCGAGGCGACCGGCGGGCTCACCCTCGACGTCGCACGCGCCTGCGCGCTGACCGGTGTCGACTACCTCAGCGTCGGCGGCCTGACCCACTCCTCGCCGATCCTCGATCTCGCTCTGGACCTCGCCGACTGACCCCGTCTCCCACTTCCCACCCGGACTTGTGCCAAGTTTTCGGCCGATTCGCACCGGAAAACTTGGCACAACCCCGGGTTGGAAGCGGGAAAGGGCGGCTCGGCCATACTTGACCGGTGACCGGCCAGCCCCTCGAACCGCCCGTCGACGACGTTCCCGAGCAGATCCGGGTACGCCGCGAGAAGCGGCAGCGGCTGCTCGACAGTGGACGCGACGCGTACCCCGTCGAGGTGAGCCGTACGCATACCCTCCAGCAGGTCCGCGAGCAGTGGGGCCACCTGGAGACCGGAGAGGAGACCGACGACGTCGTCCGCGTAGCGGGCCGCGTGGTGTTCGTCCGTAACACCGGCAAGCTCTGCTTCGCAACGCTCCAGGAGGGGGTCGGGACCCGGCTGCAGGTGATGGTCAGCCTCGCCGAGGTCGGTGAGGAGTCGCTGGCCGACTGGAAGGCGCTCGTCGACATCGGCGACCACGTCGTCGTCGAGGGCCGCGTCATCTCCAGCCGCCGCGGCGAGCTGTCGGTGCTCGCGACGTCGTGGCTGATGGCCAGCAAGGCGCTGCGGCCACTGCCCATCCTCCACAAGGACCTCTCCGAGGAGACGCGGGTCCGGCAGCGGTACGCCGACCTCGTCGTGCGCCAGGAGGCCCGCGACATGGTGCGCACCCGTGCGGCCATCACCCGTGCGATCCGCGACGAGCTCGCCGGCCAGGACTACGTCGAGATCGAGACGCCGGTCCTCCAGCTCATCCACGGCGGCGCCGCCGCGCGCCCGTTCCGTACCCACCTCAACGCGTTCCAGCAGGACATGACCCTGCGGATCGCCCTGGAGCTGAACCTCAAGAAGGCGGTCGTCGGCGGCGTCGACCGCGTCTACGAGCTCGGACGGATCTTCCGCAACGAGGGCGTCGACGCCACGCACAGCCCCGAGTTCACGATGCTCGAGGCGTACCAGGCCTACGGCGACCAGACGACGATCGCCGCCCTCATCCGCGACCTCTACCTCGCCGTCGCCGACGCGCTCGGCTCGCGCCAGGTGGAGACCCCGCGCGGCGTCGTCGACCTCGACGGCCCCTGGTCCTGGCTGCCCGTCTACGACGCGATCAGCGAGGCGGTCGGCGAGGTGGTCACCATCAAGACCCCGCTCGCCACGCTCCAGGAGTATGCGGCGAAGCACGACGTCGCGGTCGACCCGGCGTGGCACGCGGAGAAGGTGGCCACCGAGCTGCTGGGCGAGCTCGTCGAGCCGACCCTGCTCCAGCCCACGTTCCTCTGCGACTACCCGGCGTCGGCGCAGCCGCTGGCCCGCCCGCACCGCAGCGCTCCGGGGCTGATCGAGGCATGGGACCTCATCATCGGCGGGGTCGAGCGCGGGACCGGGTTCTCCGAGCTGGTCGACCCGGTGGTCCAGCGTGAGGTCCTCACGGCCCAGTCGCGGCTCGCTGCCGGCGGTGACGAGGAGGCCATGCAGCTCGACGAGGACTTCCTGCGGGCCCTCGAGTACGGCGCGCCGCCGATGGGCGGGCTCGGCCTCGGCCTGGACCGGATGGTCATGTTCTTCACCGGCGCGAACATCCGCGAGACGATCCTCTTCCCGCTGCTCAAGCCCGAGGCCTGAGGCCGCGTCATGTGGGACGCGCTCTTTCCCTACGTCGCGGCGCTGCTGCCGACCGTCGCCGTCGGGGTCCTCTTCTATTTCCTCATCAAGACCATTCTCGAGGGCGACCGCCGCGAGCGGCTGGCCCAGTCGAAATGGGAGAAGGAACAGGAGAAGCAGTCGGGGCGGGACACCCCGGGAAAGTCCCCATAATTCACAAAGCGGGTGTGAATGAATTAGGCTGTGACAGTTCCGGTCCTAATTCGGTCCGGGACGTTACCTACATCAATCCTGCTGATGTAACCGAAAGGAAACTGACCCCATGGCACAACGTGTCCAGATCGTCCTGGAGGACGACCTCGACGGAGGGGTGGCCGCCGAGACGGTGACCTTCGGGCTTGACGGCGTGAACTACGAGATCGACCTCAGTGACAAAAACGCCGGAAAGCTCCGCGACGAGTTCGCCACGTGGATCGGCCATGCGCGCCGGTCCGGCGGCCGCCGCACCACGGGCCGCCGCCCTGCCGGCGGTTCGTCCAGCACCTCGAGCCGCCGGGACCTCTCGGCCGTCCGCGGGTGGGCTCGGGCCAACGGCCACCAGGTCAGCGACCGGGGACGCGTCTCCGCCGCGGTCCAGGAGGCGTACGACAAGGCTCACTGAGCCCGGTCGCACGCCGAGCGACGATCCGGCCGGATCTGGGGGACACCGGTCGGAAAGTCGGCACGAAAAGGACACTTCGGATATCCGAGGTGTCCTTTTCAGGTCGCCTCGTGCAAGTTCTCGTCATTTCTTGCGTTTTGCTGCAAGACCCGCTGCGAGATCGCCGACATCGTCGAGGCGGTCCAGCACCTCCGTCATGAGCAGCTGGGTCAGTCGCCCGCTCGAGGCGCCCTCCTCGACCTCCTCCCAGGTGCGCGGCGCCGCCACGTAGGGAGCGGCCTTCCCGCGCAGCGAGTAGGGGCAGATCGTCGTCTTGGCGGCCGTGTTCTGGCTCCAGTCGAAAAAGATCTTCCCCGGCCGCAGCGACTTGGTCATCTTCCACACGACGAGGTCCGGGTGCTTCTTCGTCATCTCCTGGGCGAGGTCCTGGGCCAGGTCGCGAATATCGTCGGCGGAATGCTTACCCGGCAGCGCGGCATACAGCTGCATGCCTTTGCTTCCGCTGGTGACGGGCACGGTCGTCCCGAGACCCATCTCCTCCAGCCGTGGCTTCACCCACATCGCGACCTGCGCGCACTCGGTGAGTCCGGCCCCCGACCCGGGGTCGAGGTCGATGACGAGCCGGTCCGGGTTGAGCGGGTGGTCGTCGGTGTCCACCTGCCACTGGTGCACGTGCAGCTCCAGCGAGGCGAGGTTGACCAGGTAGGTAAGGTCCGCGAGGTCGAGCACCAGGGGGTAGGTGAGGCGGTCGCGTTCCGGGTGCGCATCGGGGTCCCGCCCGTGCGACGAGACGGTGACTCGAGGCAGCCACGACGGCGCTCCCGAGGGCAGGTTCTTCTCGAAGAACATCGGGCCCTCCACGCCGTGCGGCCAGCGGATGCGCGTGACGGCTCGGCGGCCGATCAGCGGAATCATGACCGGCGCCACCTGCGCGTAGTAACTGAGTACCTCGCCCTTGGTGGTCTCCGTCGCGGGGTACATGACCTTGTCGAGGTTGACCACCGTCATCCGGCGGCCGGCCACCTCGACGGTGACGCGCTCCTGCCGCTTCTTCTCAGGCACCGGGCACGTCCTCCAGTCTGACGTCGTCGGGGGTCAGGTCGGGTCGACGCCCACGGTATGCGGGTTGCCGCAGCCGGCCCTGGTTGGTGAGTCCCAGCGCCTGGACCTCGCAGACGAGGACCGGGTCGACGAAAGTCGCACCGAGGGCGTCCTCCCGGGGAACGACGTCGGCGAACGGCGAGTGGAGAAGCGTGAGGCCGGCCAGCTCCTTGGCCAGGGCGATCCCGGCCTTGCCGGCGATGCCGCTGCCGACCCGGCCGAGGTAGCGCAGACCCTCAGGGCCCGGAGCGCCGACGAGCACCGCTCCGAGCCGGTCGATGCTGTCGGTCTCGGGCCGCCAGCCGCCGATGAGGACGGAGATCGACGGGCGGTTGGGGAACTTCAGCCATTCCTCGCTGCGCAGGCCGGGGTGGTACCGCGACGACAGCTTCTTGCTGACGATCCCCTCGAGGCCCTGGGCGCGGGCCGCGTCGCGCAGCAGCTCGCCGTCGGTGAAGGTCGGCGGTACCTGCCAGTGCGGACCGGCGAGCTCGAGTCGCTCGAGGGTGGCCCGGCGGTCGGCCAGGGACCGCTGGGTGAGATCCACGCCGTAGAGCCGCAGCAGGTCGAAGGCCATCAGCGTGGCGGGGTTCTGCGCGGCGAGGGTCACCGCCCGCCGGTGGCTCGTGACGTTGAACCGTTCGGCGAGCGCGGCGAACGAGGGGACGCCGGCCCGCATCGCGACGATCTCGCCGTCGAGGAGCATGTCCTCGAACTGGTCGGCCAGTCCGGCCAGCTCGGGGAACGCCACCGTTACGTCCCGTTCGGTGCGGCTGGTGAGCGTCACCCGGCCGGCCCCGACGTGGGCGAGCACGCGCATACCGTCCCACTTGACCTCGTGCACCCAGTCGGCGCCGGCCGGCACCCGGGTGGCCGGCATCGCGAGCATCGGGCGCATGGGCTCATCCTGACAAGAAACGTCCCGGACGGTTGTCCTGGTGCCGTCGAGTCGTTCGTGGTGATGGTGGGAGCACCTGACAGGCTGCTCATGAGTACCCGAAGGAGAAACGATGCCGAAGTACCTGCTGTCCGTGTGGAGCCGCGAGGACGATCCGATGCCGCCCGACGATGAGGTGCAGGAGATGTACGCCTCCGTCGCCCGGTTCAACGAGGAGGTCCGGGCCGAGGGGGCATGGGTGTTCGCCGGCGGCCTGCACCCCTCCAGCACGGCCACCGTCGTGGACGGTCGTGGCGGTGACGTGGTCACCACCGACGGCCCCTACGCCGAGTCCAAGGAACAGATGGGCGGGTTCTGGGTCCTCGAGGCGGCCGACCTGGACGCGGCCATCGACCTGGCTCGTCGGGGCTCCGCCGCCTGTCAGGGCAGGGTCGAGGTCCGCCCCTTCCAGGACGACGTCTGACGCGTCGCGTGGAGACTCCCGCACCCCGCGACGACCCGGCGCCGCTCGGGAGACCCTCGACCGACACCACGGTCGACCGGGTCTTCCGGGAGGAGTACGGCCGGGTCGTCGCGGCGCTGGTGCGGCGGTTCGGGGACATCGAGCTGGCCGAGGACGTCGCCCAGGAGGCGTTCGTCGAGGCGGTGTCCCGGTGGCCGCAGTCCGGCCCGCCCCCGAACCCCGGGGCGTGGCTGACGACGACCGCCAAGAACCGCGCCATCGACCGGCTCCGCCGGGAGTCCACCCGCGAGGCGCGACACGCGCAGGCCGCCGCCATGCTCGGACCCTTCGACGACGACGTCGTGGACCCCGACTCCGTGAGCTCCGTCCCCGACGATCGGCTCCGGCTCATCTTCACCTGCTGCCACCCGGCTCTCGCCCGAGACGCCCAGGTGGCGCTCACCCTCCGGCTGCTCGGCGGGCTCACGATGGCCGAGATCGCCCGCGCCTTCTTCGTCGACGAGGCGGCCATGAGCAAGCGGCTCACCCGGTCGAAGCAGAAGATCAAGGCCGCCCACATCCCCTATCGCGTCCCACCCGACCACGAGCTGCCGTCCCGGCTGGCCGGCGTCCTCGCGACGCTGTACCTGGTCTTCAACGAGGGGTACCTGCCGTCGTCGCCCGACGTCGAGGTCCGCATCGACCTCTCCGCCGAGGCGATCCGGCAGGCGCGGGTGCTCTCGACCCTGATGCCCGACGAGCCCGAGGTCCTGGGCCTGCTCGCGCTGATGCTCCTCACCGAGGCCCGCCGACCCGCTCGCTTCGCCGACGGAGTGCTGGTGACGCTGCCGGAGCAGGACCGGACGCTGTGGGACTCCGGGCTGGTCGCCGAGGGGCATGACCTCGTCCGCGCGTGCCTGCGTCGGGGCCGCCCTGGTCCGTACCAGATCCAGGCAGCCATCAACGCGGTCCACACCGATGCCGGACACTCCGAGGACACCGACTGGGGACAGATCGTCGCCCTCTACGACCAGCTGTACATGGTGACGCCGACCCCCGTCGTGGCGCTCAACCGGGCCGTCGCGCTGGCCGAACGCGACGGGCCGGAGGCCGGCCTCGTCGCCCTCGAGGCGGTTCACGGGCTCGACGGGTACCACGCGTACCAGGCCGCCCGAGCCGACCTGCTGCGGCGGTCCGGCCGGGTGGGGGAGGCCGTCGAGGCGTACCGGGCCGCCGTGGAGCTGAGTGCGAACCCGGCCGAGCGCGCGTACCTCGTTGGCCGTCTGGCCGAGGTCAGCGCCGGGCAGGGGTGAGCAGCGCCTCCATCGCGTCGGCCCCGGCGGGTGCCCCTCCGGCGGCCGCGTAGCCGGCGGCGACCCGGGCGGCTCCCGCCCGCTTGGTCGCGGCCTCGCGGACCGCGTCGCGGAGGCGTTCCGGCGTGAGCCGCTTGGCGGGTACCCGTGTGCCGGCGTCGGCGTGAACGGTGCGGGCGGCGACCTCGAGCTGGTCGCGCCCGAACGGCACCACACACACGGGTATGCCTCGCGCCAGGGCCTTCTGGGTCGCGCCCATGCCGCCGTGCGTCACCGCGACGACGGTCTGGTCCAGGACGTGGCGGTGGGGGACGAAGTCGAGGACGCGGGCGTTCGCGGGCAGGGTCCCCAGGCCCTGGACCCCGGCCGGCATCGTGGCGACCACCTCGTAGGGCTCGTCGCGGAGCCCCTCGAGGGCGGCCCGGACGAGGGCCTCGTCGGCCTGGTACTCCGACGAGGTGGTCACGAGGACGATCGGCCGGTCGATCTCCTCGAGCCACGCGGGTCGCTCCGCGGGCGGGTCCCAGGGCAGGGCGCCGATCATCCGGATACGGTCGCCCCAGTCGGCGTGGGGGTACTCGAACGGCTCTGCCGTCGTGACGAGCGTGAGCGGGGCGCGACGGAAGTACTCGTCGGCGGAATGGACAGGGGCGAGCCCGTAGTCCGCGCGGAGGGCGTTGATCCGCGGCGTCATCGTCTTCTCGGCGGCGCCGATGACGAGGGGGCGGACGACGGCGTCGCGGAGGCGTCCGAGTGGGCCGGGCTTAGGCAGGAGCCCGGGTCCGAACGGCGGCGTGCCGGCGGAGCTGATCGGCGGTGTGTAGGGACTGAACACGGTCCACGGGCCGCCCCAGGCCTCGGCGACATTGAGCGCGCCCCAGGCGTTGACGTCGACGAGGACGGTGTCCGGGTGGACCTCGTCGAGCGCCTTCTGGAAGTCGGGGCCGTCGATCGCGCCCCGTTCGCAGAACGTCGAGATGGCGACCTCGAGGGCCTGCTTGGGGTTCGACGCCTCCCAGTCGGGATGGACCACCCTGTGGATCGCGGGGTCGACCGCCTCGGTGCGCAGGCCTAGGTCGCGCATGAGGTCCACGCGGGACGCGACCGTACGCAGGTGGACGTCGTGGCCGCGGGTCTGGAGCTCCAGGAGCAGCGGTGTCATGGGGAAGAGGTGCCCGATCGCGGGCGAGGTGTACGCGAGAATGGTTGCCATCACTGGCCTTTCGGTGAATCCGCGCGGTTGACAGAAGGGGTGGTCAGGGGTTCGAGCAGCTCGACGAGAGCGGTCGCGACCTGGCGCTGGCTCAGGCCGGCGTCGCGGCGGAGCAGCTTCCAGGTGTAGACGTCGCAGACGGCGACGAGCTGGGCGAGGCGACGGGTCCGGTCGGCGCCGCGCAGGGGAGCGACGTAGGGCGCGAACACACGAGTGCACCACTCGCGGTGGGCCACACGGCCCTCCGCAGTCATGGCGGCGAGCTGGGGGACGGAGTCCTCCTCGGCGAGGAGTCTCAGCACGAGACCACCGACGTCCTCGTAGTGCGTCACGAGGTTGTCGACGGCGCCCTCGACGTCGCCGATGGGCGCGGCGTCGCGGTGGGCGAGGACCTGGACGCGGGTCCGGTCGGCCGCCGCGGCGGTGAGGCCCTCCTTGTCACCGAAGCGCCGGATGACGGTCTGCACCGTGACGCCGGCCCGGTCGGCGACGTCGCGGAGGGTCACGTGCGCGTAGGGACGCTCGACGAACAGCTCGACCGTCGCGTCCATGATCCGCTCGCCGGTCGCCACGGTCGAGCGCGCGCGCTCGGTCATGACGTAGGTCCGGGCGATTTTCATATTAACTACGTTAACACCAAAGGGGAACGTCGTCGTGGGGTTTTCGGGATCGGGGCCCTGTGGTTGTCAGCCGTGGTTGTCAGCGGCGGTTGTCGGCTGCGGTTGTCGGTCGGGTCTGGGAGAGTGTGGGCATGCCTCGCGCGATGTGGAAGGGCGCCGTCTCCTTCGGGCTGGTCAACGTCCCGGTGAAGCTCTATTCGGCCACCGAGGACCACGACATCTCGTTCCGTCAGGTCCATCGAGAGGACGGCGGGCGGATCCACTACAAGCGCGTCTGCGCGATCGACGGCGAGGAGGTGTCCTACGACGACATCGCCAAGGGCTACGAGACCGAGGACGGCGAGATGGTCGTCATCACCGACGACGACCTGAAGAACCTGCCGAACCAGTCGAGCAAGGAGATCGCGGTCGAGAAGTTCGTGCCGTCCGAGCAGGTCGACCCCATGCTGCTGGACAAGTCCTACTACCTCGAGCCCGAGAAGGGCGCGGCCAAGGCCTACGCGCTGTTGCGCGACGCGTTGGAGGCCGCCGACCGGATGGCCCTGGTCTCGGTCGCGATTCGCAGTCGCAAGAACATGGCCGTGCTCCGGGTACGGGAGAACATCGTCGTGCTCCAGACGATGATCTGGCCGGACGAGGTCCGCTCGGCCGAGTTCGCCAACCTCGGCGACGTGGGCAGCGCGACCGAGCGCGAGCTGTCGATGGCGACGATGCTCATCGACTCGCTGTCGGGCGACTACGACCCGGAGGAGTTCCAGGACGACTACTCCGAGGCCGTCCACGAGATGGTCGATGCGAAGCTTACGGGCGGCGAGGTCAAGCACGCCCCCGAGCCCGAGGACACCGGCGAGGTCGTGGACCTGCTCGAGGCGCTGCAGCGGTCGGTCGACCGCGCCAAGGCGTCCCGCGGCGAGCCGGTGGAGAAGAAGGCCGCGCCGGCGAAGAAGACCGCCGCGAAGACCACGCCGGCCAAGAAGACCACCGCGGCGAAGAAGACGACCGCCGCGAAGAAGACGACGACCAAGACAGCTGCCAAGAAGAAGGCCAGCTGAGTGCCCGAAGGCCACACGCTGCACCGGTTGGCGCAGTCGCTGGACGGTGCCTTCGCCGGCACCACCCCGGTGGTGTCCTCCCCCCAGGGTCCGTTCGCCGAGGGCGCCGCGCTCCTCAACGGGCGCTCGGTGGTGGAGGCATCCGCCTACGGAAAGCACCTGTTCGTCGAGTTCTCCGGTGAGGCGTGGCTCAACGTCCACCTCGGGCTGATCGGCAAGTTCGCGGTCGACCGGATCAGTGGGTATGCGTCGGTGCCACCGGTCTGGGGGCAGGTGCGGCTGCGGATGGTGAACGACAACTACCTGGCCGACCTGCGCGGGGCGACGATCTGCCAGGTCGTGACGCCGGACGAGGTGACCGCGACCCTGGGTCGGCTGGGTCCCGACCCGCTGCGGGCGGACGCCGATCCAGCTCGCGCGTGGGCCAAGATCTCGCGGTCGGGGCGGACCATCGCCGAGCTGCTCATGGACCAGGCAGCGCTCGCGGGGGTCGGCAACGTGTACCGGTGCGAGGTCCTCTTCCGGCATCGCGTGAGTCCGTTCCGGCCGGGTCGGGAGATCCGGAAGCGGACCTGGGACGCGTTGTGGGGCGACCTGGTGCGGTTGATGCCGCTCGGGGTGGCGTTCAACCAGATCCTCACGATGGACGACCAGATCGACAGGGCGACCGAGCTGGTCGCGGCCGAGCGGGTTCCGGAGCTGACGTCGACCTGGACCGACTCGGCGCGGTGGATCGGGCGCGGGCCGGCCGGTGTGGTGGCCGAGGTCGCCTCCGAGGCGGGCGCCGTCGAGGACGCGGTTCGCGACGCCGATCTTGAGGACGATGACGGTGCCGAGGTGGGCGGCTCGGGGATGGAGCGGCGCTACTGGGTCTACCGGCGCGCCGGCGAGGCGTGCCGGGTCTGCGGGTCCCGAGTGCGCACCCAGGTCGTGGCCGGCCGCAACCTGTTCTGGTGCGGCCGCTGCCAGCGCCGCCGCTGACCGAATCGGGGTCGACGAGGGCCAACGGGGAGCGAAATCGGTGCTGGTACACCGAATTCGCTCCCCAGTGTGCAGTTCCCGCTACTCGAACCCCGGCAGTGGTGGCCCGCCACGTCGCATACCCGGTCGCATACCCGGTCGCATACCCGGTCGTATGCCCGATCCGGTCGTCATAGCCACCGAAGGCGGCTCACGACCGGGTATACGACCTGGCCACAGACGACTCCGGACCGTCAGCTGCCCCAACCGGCCTGAGTGGAGCAAAGTCAGCGCCCTGACGCTGATGTCGCTCCATCGTGAGCCTCCCGGTGGTGGCTCGTTCTGGTGGGGCACCCGGCGACCTAGGGTTGGCGGATGAGTCAGGAGTCCGACCTCGAGGCGCTGCGAGGGCAGGCCTACGCCGCTTACCAGCAGGGCCGTCCGACGTTCATCGCCCGCCTGAAGCTGACCCAGTGGGGCTCGCCGGCGGGCGAGACCACCGTCTGGATGGACAGCGTCGACGCCGTCGAGGCGAGCGGCTGGGTGCTGGACCAGTGGTCGGTGAACTTCGACTCCGGCGGCACCTTCAACGCCTTCCCGCTGTTCCGGCGCAACGCCGACTGGACCCCGCAGGACCGCTCCTGACCCGGTCGCGGTTTCGCCGACGGCGAACGTGAGCCCACCCGACTCAACGGCGGGAACAGGCCCGTAGGCCGGGGCGTTCCTCCCATCGCCCCCTCAACGCACGATCACGGGACATCCAGGGATCGAAAGCCGAGGGGCACTGACAGGCAACTCGCATACCATCGGGATGTCTCGGCAGTACGTGAGAGGCCACAAAGGTAGGGAGCTTTGGCGATGTTCGAACGGTTCACAGATCGGGCCCGACGGGTGGTGGTGCTCGCGCAGGAAGAGGCGCGCATGCTCAACCACAACTACATCGGCACCGAGCACATCTTGCTGGGGCTCATCCACGAGGGCGAAGGTCTCGCCGCCAAGGCGCTCGAGAACCTCGATATCTCCCTCGTCGCCGTGCGCGAACAGGTGCAGGAGATCATCGGCCAGGGCCAGCAGGCCCCGACCGGGCACATCCCCTTCACGCCGCGTGCGAAGAAGGTCCTGGAGTACTCACTCCGCGAGGGCCTGCAGCTCGGTCACACCTACATCGGGACCGAGCACATCCTGCTCGGTCTCATCCGCGAGGGCGAGGGCGTCGCCGCCCAGGTCCTCGTCAAGCTCGGCGCCGACCTCAACAAGGTGCGCCAGCAGGTCATCCAGCTGCTCGCGGGCTACCAGGGCGGCCAGGGCGAGAAGGCCGGCGCAGGCGTCGGCCAGGGCCAGGGACAGGCGGAGGGCACCCCGGCGGGGTCCCTCGTCCTCGACCAGTTCGGCCGCAACCTCACCCAGGCGGCGCGCGAGGGCAAGCTCGACCCGGTCATCGGGCGCGAGAAGGAGATCGAGCGCGTCATGCAGG
>CAWAGH010000005.1:0-39434 GCA_963781465.1 uncultured Actinomycetota bacterium | reverse complement strand
CGTCGATCGACTTCGCACCGAAGTTGCGGATGTCGAGCAGGTCGGCCTCGCTGCGCGAGACGAGCTCGCCCACCGTGTGGATGCCCTCACGCTTGAGGCAGTTGTACGACCGGACCGTGAGGTCGAGGTCCTCGATCGGCAGCGCCAGGTCGGCCGCGAGCGCGGCGTCGGTCGGCGACGGGCCCATGTCGATGCCCTCGGCCTCGATGTTGAGCTCGCGGACCAGGCCGAACAGCTCGACCAGGGTCTTGCCCGAGGACGCCATGGCGTCGCGCGGGGCCATCGAGTTCTTGGTCTCGACGTCGAGGACGAGACGGTCGAAGTCGGTGCGCTGCTCGACACGGGTGGCCTCGACCGAGTACTTCACCGCGAGGACCGGGCTGTAGATCGAGTCGACCGGGATGCGGCCGATCTCGGCGTCGCCGGCCTTGTTCTGGGCGGCGGAGACATAGCCACGACCGCGCTCGACGGTGAGCTCCATCTCGACCCGGCCCTTGCCGTTGAGCGTGGCGATGTGCAGGTCGGGGTTGTGCACCTCGACACCGGCCGGCGGCGCGATGTCGGCGGCGGTCACCGTGCCGGGGCCCTGCTTGCGCAGGTACATGACGACGGGCTCGTCCTGCTCCGAGGAGACGACGAGGGACTTGAGGTTGAGGATGATCTCGGTGACGTCCTCCTTGACCCCAGGAATGGTCTGGAACTCGTGGAGGACTCCGTCGACGCGGATCGACGTGACCGCGGCACCCGGGATGCTCGAGAGCAGGGTGCGACGGAGGGTGTTGCCGAGCGTGTAGCCGAAGCCAGGCTCGAGGGGCTCGATGACGAAGCGTGAGCGGTTGTCCGCCACGACCTCTTCGCTGAGCACGGGACGCTGTGCGATGAGCACGGTTCTGTTCCTTCCCACGGGCGCCCGCTATATGACGCCTCGTGATGCGCCCGGCCAGCTCTGTCCGTGGCCGGGTTTACTGCAGATCCGGTATGCGGTGACCCGCTCCTGGGGAGTGGGTCACCGCATACGGAGGATCAGTTCTTCGAGTAGAGCTCGACGATGAGCTGTTCGGTGAGGATCGTGTCGATCTGCGCCCGGGTCGGGAGCTGGTGGACGAGGACGGTGAGGCTGCCCTCGATGACCTGCATCCAGGCCGGGATCGGACGGTCGCCGAACGTCTGGCGGGCCAGCTCGAACGGGAACGTCTCGACCGACTGCTTCCGGACCGTGATGATGTCGAACTGCTCGACGCGGTACGACGGGACGTCGACGCGCTTGCCGTTGACCTCGAAGTGGCCGTGGGTGACGAGCTGACGCGCCGCCCGCCGGGTACGGGCCAGGCCCGCGCGGTAGACGACGTTGTCGAGACGCGACTCGAGGATGGTCAGCAGGTTGTCACCGGTCTTGCCGGGACGGTTCGCCGCTTCCTTGTAGTAGCGGACGAACTGCTTCTCCATGACGCCGTAGGTGAAGCGGGCCTTCTGCTTCTCCTGCAGCTGGGTGAGGTACTCCTTCTCCTGGATCCGCCGACGGCCGTGCTGGCCGGGCGGGAAGGGACGAAGCTCGAAGTTCTTGTCGCCGCCGACGAGGTCGACCTTGAGACGACGGGACTTCTTGGTGATGGGGCCGGTGTACCGAGCCATAGGTTCTGAATCTCCTCAGTATCGACTGGCTCAGACGCGCCGGCGCTTGGGCGGACGGACGCCGTTGTGCGGCGAGGGTGTGACATCGCTGATCGCGCCGACCTCGAGGCCGGTGGCGGTGAGCGAGCGGATCGCGGTCTCGCGACCGGACCCCGGACCCTTGACGAACACGTCGACGCGCTTCATGCCGTGCTCCATCGCCCGGCGGGCGGCCGCCTCGGCGGCCATCTGCGCGGCGAACGGGGTGGACTTGCGCGAGCCCTTGAAGCCGACCTGGCCGGCCGAGGCCCACGAGATCACGTTGCCGGTGGGGTCGGTGATCGAGATGATCGTGTTGTTGAACGTGCTCTTGATGTGCGCGTGCCCGTGAGCGACGTTCTTCTTCTCCTTGCGGCGGACCTTCTTGGCGCCGGCCTGCGCTCGCTTCTGCGGGGGCATTACTTACCAACCTTCTTCTTGCCGGCGACCGTGCGCTTCGGACCCTTGCGGGTACGGGCGTTGGTCTTGGTCCGCTGACCGCGCACGGGCAGGCCGCGGCGGTGGCGGATGCCTTCGTACGAGCCGATCTCGACCTTGCGACGGATGTCGGCCGCGATCTCGCGGCGCAGGTCACCCTCGATCTTGAGGTTCGACTCGAGGTAGTCGCGCAGGGCGACGAGGTCCTGGTCGGTCAGGTCCTTGACGCGGACGTCCGGGTTGACCCCGGTCGCGGCCAGAGCCTGGTTGGAGCGGGTGCGACCCACTCCGAAGATGTACGTGAGGGCGACCTCGACGCGCTTGTCGCGCGGCAGGTCGACTCCGACGAGTCGTGCCATATGTGGGTGTTCTCCCGTTTCGGGTTGTTCGGAGGTCTGGAGCAGTCACCGTTCCGGTCGGCGCGGCCAGCGGGGCTGGTCGGCACGAGCTCCTCAGGGAGCTCCGGTCCCCGGCCTCCGAGCCGGGGGTGACGTCCTGGGTGTTCTCAGCGGGGTGAACCCGTGAGCCAGGGGCCGGGTGCTGCAGTCTCTTCTGTTGTCTCGTCACGAAGTGCTGGCGAGTCGTGCTGGTCCGGTTGCCCGGGTGGAATCTGGTCAGCCCTGGCGCTGCTTGTGGCGCAGGTTCTCGCAGATCACCATGACCCGCCCGTTGCGGCGGATCACCTTGCACTTGTCGCAGATCTTCTTGACGCTCGGCTGGACCTTCATCTGCCTCGTGTCTTCTGCTGAGTTGGGTGTTGAGCGGTCGTGCTCAGCGGTAACGGAAAACGATTCGGCCACGGTCGAGGTCGTACGGCGAGAGCTCCACCACCACGCGGTCCTCAGGGAGGATCCGGATGTAGTGCTGGCGCATCTTGCCCGAGATGTGAGCGAGCACCTTGTGCCCGTTCGTCAGCTCGACCCGGAACATTGCGTTCGGGAGAGCCTCGACGATCGTGCCCTCGATCTCGATGACACCGTCCTTCTTGGCCATATCCTCCGTCGATCCGTCGTATGCGTGCTCAGAACAGTGAAAATGGGCGTCCGAGCACAGAACGCCCAACAGACGATCTTACGGCAGGCCGCTGGTCTGGCCTAATCGGCCCCACCCCGTCAGAGCCGCCGTCGGGACGGTCTGGCCACCGCTGCGAAGCGACTCTCGTAGCGGCCATTCTGTCGTGTTCACGACCATCCAGCCGCTTCGGAAGCCGCTTCGGAGGACGTCCACGCGTGGGTTCGGGGCTGCGCCACCAGCCCGGTCGGTCGCGGTCGGCGCGCCGCCCGTCCGTATGCGGCGTCGATCCGGGCCAGGACCCGCTCCGGCTGCGTGGCGATCGAGGCCGGCGTCACCGCGACGACCTCGATCCCGGCGGCCCGGAGGTCCTCGTCAGCCGCGACGGTGGCCTCCCAGTCGAGCACTCCGCTGTGAAAGGCGCGGGAGTGGACCATAACCCCCAGGGCGACGTCGTCGATCCACAGGTCCGGCGTGGTCAGACGCCGGCCGGCCGCGTCGTGGAGGACCGGGTTGGCCCACGGCTCCGGCAGCCGGCCGTGGCCGCTGACCAGCCTCAGGAGGTCGGCCTCCGGTACGGACCACGCCCCGATGGCCGCCTCCGCGAGAGCTTGGCGGAGCCGGCGACGGCCGTGGTTGCTTCGGGCCTCGACCCAATGAGCTACATCGTCGAGGCGGACCAGTCGTTGCTGGACCGCGTCGATGATGAGTGCGCGAGCAGCCGCGGGGTCGGCGCAGCCGGCTGCGGCGTCCACCAGCGCTCGGGCCCGACAGGAGAGCCTGAGAGGGCCACGCGTGACGATCCGCTCGTCCAACAGGTAGGTACGCGACACCCGGACCCATCCGACGGACCGAGATGTCCGATGGGGCGGCACGAGGACCTGCACCGGTGGAGCCACCACGCATCCGGGTACCCCATGGACGGCCGCCGCAGTCGTTCCTCCGAGCCACGCGTCGGGGCCGGCGAAAAGCTGGGCCGCCGTCAGCCGCTGCTCCACTGACGGCAGGCCGGGTTCGAGGAGGATCACCCGAGGAAGCAGCATCCGCCACTGGCGGCCCATCGCCCATCGGAGCTGCCCGACGCTCACCCCGCCGTCCAGCAGCTGCCGACGCGTAGCGACTCCGCCCTGGTGCGCGACCAGAGCGGCAGTCTCGGCGGGCAACGACATGGGGCCAGTCTCGGCTGGACGAGGGGCAAGTCGTTCGCTCGCTTCCGCCCCTGTGGACGAGGGGCGGGTTCGGCGGACCCTGTGGATACTCGCCGCCTGACGCACTGCCGCTATCGAAGCGGCTCGCGTAGCGGCGATTCTGTTGTGGTCACAACCATCCAGCCGCTTCGGAAGCCGCTGTGCGGCTGGTGTCATCCAGGCGTCCGGGTGGTACCGTGTGGGTTAATTCATCAACTGTGGAAATAGCGCTGTTCGAGGTGATGACGATGACGTGGGTCCGATCGTTCGACGAGCCGTCGACGCTGGACGAGGTCGGAGGGAAGGCCGTCAACCTCTCCCGGCTGGCGCGCGCCGGCTTCCCGGTGCCGCCCGGCTTCGCCGTCACGACCGACGCGTTCCGCGCGGCCGTCCACGCGCACGGGCTGCGAGACGAGGTCGACGAGGCCCTGGCCGGCGCCGACCCCGACGACCCGGCCTCCGTCGACGCCGCGTCGGCGCGCATCCGCGCCGCATTTTCCGAGGCGCCCGTCACCACCCTCCTCACCGAGCCCGTCGCGCAGGCGGTGCTCGACGCATACCGGCAGCTCGGCGGTGGAGCGGTCGCGGTGAGGTCGTCGGCAACCGCCGAGGACCTGCCCGACCTGTCGTTCGCCGGCCAGCAGGACACGCTGCTCGGTGTGACCGACGAGGATGCCCTCCTCGCGGCCGTCGCCCTGTGCTGGTCGAGCCTCTGGACCGCGCGCGCCATCACGTACCGACGCAGGGCCGGCATCCCCGAGGAGGCCGCCGCCCTCGCCGTCGCCGTCCAGCGGATGGTGGCCGCCGACACCTCAGGCGTGCTGTTCACGGCGAACCCGCTCACGGGGCACCGCGGGCAGATGGCCATCGACGCGACGTTCGGGTTGGGCGAGGCGCTCGTCTCGGGCCTGGTCGAACCCGACCACTACGTCGCCGACGCCGCCACCGGTCGGCTCCTGGCCCGAGCCCTCGGCGCCAAGGCCCTCACGACGGCGCCGCTCCCCGGCGGCGGCGTCGAGACCCGCGACAGCGACCGCGGCGCCGAGGCCACCCTCTCGGACGACGACGTCCGCGCGCTCGTCGACCTCGGCCGGGACGTTCAGGCGGAGTACGGCACACCGCAGGACATCGAGTGGGCGATCGCCGGCGGGGAGGTCGCGCTGCTGCAGGCGCGGGCTATCACCTCGCTGTTCCCCATTCCCGAGGGCGCGCCCCACGACGCGGTCTACCTGTCCTTCGGAGCGGTTCAGGGGATGCTCGCGCCCATCACTCCGCTCGGCGGCGACGCGATCCGGTGCGTGATGGCCGGCGGCGCCAGCGTGTTCGGCTCGTCGCTCGAGCCGGAGAGCAACCCCTACATCGGAACGGCCGGCGAGCGCCTGTGGATCCGGCTCGACCGTGCCCTGCGCAACCCGCTCGGCAGCCGGGTCCTGCCCGGGCTGCTCAAGGCGGTCGACCCGAGCGCCCGCCGGATTCTCCTGGACCTGCGCGAGGAGGGCGTCCTGACGCCGTTGCCCGCCGAGGCGATGCGAGCAGTCGCCCCGAAGCTGGCCCGGTTCGCCCGTGTCGCCGGCCGGAACCTCGTCCGCGCGGTCCGCGACCCGCAGACCATCCGGGCCGAGTTCGACGAGGTCACCGAGGCGGCGGTCCGTCGCGCCACCGCGGCCTTCGCCGCGACGAGCGACGAGCAGGACGTGTTCCGCCGCGCCGCCCTGCGAGCGCGGACCCTGCGCGAGACCCTCTCGGACGCCTTCCCCACCGTCGTGCCCTACGCGGGCGTCGTCATCGCGGGCCCGGTCCTCGCGCTCCGGGTGCTCACCCGGCTCTCCGGCGCCACCGACGAGGGCGACCACGGCATCTCCCCCCTGGTCCTCGAGGTCACCCGCGCCCTGCCGCACAACGTCACCACCGAGATGGACCTGGCCCTCTGGCAGGTCGCTCGAACGGTCCGCGACGACCCGGAGTCCAGCCGGCTCGTCGCCGACCTGAGTCCCACTGAGCTCGCGGACCGGTATGCGTCGGGCGGGCTCTCCCCCGCGGTGACCGCCGCGCTGGACGGCTTCCTCGCCGCGTACGGGATGCGTGGCATCGGCGAGATCGACCTCGGAAGCCCGCGGTGGAGCGACGATCCGGCCGACGTGCTGGCGACGGTGCAGCGCTACCAGGACATCCCGGAGGACCAGTCGCCACCGGCGCAGTTCGTCCGCGGTGAGCAGGCCGCCGCCGCGGCGATCGACCAGCTCGTCACCCAGACCGGCGGTGCCAGGGGCCGGCTGATCGGCTTCGTCGCGGGCCGGATCCGCGCTCTGGCCGGTGGCCGGGAGCTGCCGAAGTTCACCATCATCCGGATGATGGGTGTCGCCCGCACCGCGCTCACCGCCTCCGGTCACGACCTCGTCGAGGCCGGGCTGCTGGACTCGCCCGACGACCTCTTCCTGTTGCGGCTGAACGAGATCGAGGCCCTCGCCGACGGCCCGACCCCGGGTCTGCGTCGGCTCGTCGAGGGGCGCCGTGCCGCCATGGAACGCGAGGCGAGGCGGACCCAGGTGCCGCGCGTCCTCGTCGGTGACGGCCGCGCCTTCTACGAGGGGCTCGGCGACCTCTCCGACGAGGAGGGCGTCATCGTCGGGTCTCCGGTCTCGCCGGGAACGGTCGAGGGGTCGGTCCGCGTGGTCCTCGACCCGGCTCACTCGGAGCTGCGCCACGGCGAGATCCTCGTCTGCCAGGGAACCGACCCGGCGTGGACGCCGCTGTTCCTCAGCGCCGCGGGGCTGGTGACCGAGGTGGGCGGGATGATGACCCACGGCTCGGTCGTCGCCCGCGAGTACGGCATCCCGGCCGTCGTCGGCGTCCACGAGGCGACGACCCGGCTGGTCACCGGCCAACGGGTCCGCGTCGACGGGACGGCCGGCACGATCGTCGTGCTGGACGACGCGGCCGCAACGACGACCGCCCAACCGGTGGCCGCCGGGGCGGGCGCCTAGCATCGGAGGGTGACCCCTCAGGAGGCAGCCGGCCAGACCGAGATCGACCCCAGCGTGCCGCCGTCCGGTACCGGCTGTGCCGAGTGCCTCGACGCGGGCGGCTGGTGGGTCCACCTGCGCCGATGCGCGGCGTGCGGCCACGTCGGTTGCTGCGACACCTCGCCCGCGCAGCACGCCACCGCCCACTTCCAGTCGACCGGCCATCCGGTCATCCGCAGCTTCGAGCCCGGCGAGGCGTGGTACTTCGACTACCGCACGTCGCGAATGCTGAACGGGCCCGAGCTCGCCCCGCCCGAATGCCACCCCGAGTCGCAGCCGGTGCCCGGGCCGGAGGGCCAGGTGCCCGATGACTGGGAGACCCACCTGAACTGACGGGTGTTCCCGGCGGGGAGGTCGGGTGACACTAGGGGATGGGTATGCGTCTCGTTGCCGTCGGACTCCTCCTCACCGGAGCGCTCGTGGCCGGGTGCACCAGCGCTCCCCCGGTAGTCCAGGAGACCTCCGCCCAGACCGGCGTCGCGCCGAGCCCGTCGGCGACCTCGACGAGCACGACCAGCACCACCGCGCCCCCGACCACCACGCCTGCGCCGACGGCCACCCCGGCGCCGCCGCTCTCACCCGAGGCCCTCTTCACCAAGACCTACGACGGCCGCAACCTCCAGCAGGTCCGCGAGATCGGCAGCACCGCCGCATACCTGCAGTACATCGCCACCTTCGACGGCGACGGCCTGACCATCTCCGGCCGGCTGCTCGTGCCGCGCGGCAACGGCCCGTTCCCGGCGGTCGTCCTCGCCCACGGGTATGCGGACCCGGCGGTCTACGACAACACCAGCCAGATGTCGCGGGAGCGGGACTACCTCGCACGACAGGGGTACGTCACGCTGCTCGTCGACTACCGGAACCATGCTCTGTCCAGCAAGGACCCGGACGCCGAGGCCACCCTGCGGCTCGGCTACGCGGTGGACGTCATCAACGCGGCCAAGGCCCTCCAGCAGGACCCCAGGGTCCGGCCGGACCGGATCGCCCTGATGGGCCGGTCGATGGGCGGCGGCGTGACGTACACCGCACTGGTCGCCGCGCCGGGGCTGTTCAAGGCCGGCATCGCCTACGCGCCGGTCAGCTCGGACTCGGTCGACAACTTCGAGAAGTGGACCCGCCCCGACCGGGCCACGACCCAGCGCGTCGTCGCCACCCTCGGTGAGCCGGCCGCGAACCCCAACGGCTGGGCCAAGACCAGCCCGCGCACCTACTTCGGCCGGATCACCGAGCCGGTACTGATCCACCAGGGCACCGCCGACCTCTCCTGCCCGATCGACTGGGCGCAGGCCAGCGTCGACGCCCTCAAGGCAGCCGGGAAGTCCGTCGAGTACTACACGTACCCCGGACAACCGCACGTCTTCACCACCGGCCCGTGGACGACATCGATCCAGCGAAGCGTGGCCTTCCTCCAGCAGCACCTGGCGTGATGCATTGATGCCATCGGTCTGATGTTATGATGCCCGCGTGCGCACCACGGTGACAATCGACGACGAGTTGCTTGGGCACGCCAAGGAGCTCGCGGCGCGATCGCACCGGTCGGTCGGTTCCGTCCTCGAAGAGGCCTTGAGGACCTACCTCGATGACGAAGCCAGGCGTTCGCGAGCGTTCACGCCCCTGCCGACCTTCTCGCCCGCGAAGCCCGGCCTGCGACCAGGTGTCGATCTCGAGGATCGGCACGCCGTCATGGACCTCCTCGACGGCATCGAAAGCCCTCGCTGACCGTGCTGCTCCTGGACGTCAACATCCTGGTCTACGCGTTCCGACCCGAACAATCAGAACGGGCGCAGTTAACCCGTGCGTGGCTCGACGCGGCCATGGCGGCAGGCCGTTCGCTGGCCGTCACGAACGAGATCCTCGCCGCGATGATTCGCATCACGACTGATGCCCGGATCTTCGATCGTCCAGCGCCCCCGCGCGATGCCGTTGAGTTCGGCCAGCGGCTGTTGGACGCGCCCATGTGCAGAGCAGTCGCCCCGTCATCGAGGCACTGGCCCATCTTCCGCGAACTGGTCGAAGACCTGCGACTGGTCGGCAACGACGTCCCGGATGCCTACCTGGCGGCCCTCGCCATCGACCTGGGGGGCCACCTCGTGACGACGGATCGGGGGTTCCGCCGGTTCCCCAGCCTGCGGCTCGTCGACCCGCTGGCGGGCTGAGGGCCGGGCGGGTCAGTCGCCGAGGGGGACGTACGAGTCCCCGAGCCGGGCGGCTCCGCCGTCGACCGCGGTCAGCACGGTCAGGCCGCCCTCGGTCACGGCGACCGAGTGCTCCCAGTGGGCCGCTCGGGACCCGTCAACGGTGGCGACCGTCCAGTCGTCGGCGAGGACACGGGTCGCGCTGCCGCCGAGAGTCACCATCGGCTCGATCGCCCCGGTGAACCCGGCTCGCACCGTCGGACCCTTGTCGCGTACCCCGTAGTTGGGGATCTGCGGGTCCTCGTGCATGGACCGGCCGATCCCGTGCCCGACGTACTCCTCGATGATCCCGTAGTCGCGACCGTCGGCGGCGGACGCAGACTCGATGCTCTCCTCGACCGCCTCGCCCACGGCATACAGGCGGCCGCCGACGACCAGCGCGGAGATGCCGGCCCAGAGTGAGTCCTCGGTGACGTCGATGAGTCGCAGGTCCTCCGGACGCGCGGCGTCGCGGCCGCCGACGACGACCGAGAAGGCGGCGTCGCCGTTCCAGCCCTCGAGCTCGGCGCCGCAGTCGACCGACAGCAGGTCGCCCTCGCGGAGAACCCGACCCTCCGACGGGATGCCGTGGACGACCTCGTCGTTGACGCTCGTGCAGAGGGTATGCGCGTAGCCGGGGACGAGCTGGAAGTTCGGGACGCCGCGGTGCGACCGGATGAAGTCCTCGGCCAGGGCGTCGAGGGTCAGCGTGGTCACCCCCGGACGGATCTCACCGCGGAGCATCTCGAGGGTCTGCCCGACGAGGAGGCCCGCCCGCCGCATGAGCAGCAGCTGCTCGGCGGTCCGGCCTGGGGTCTGGGAACGGCGGAACATCAGGTATGCCGGCTCAGCCGGTCATGCTCTCGACGGCCTTGGAGACCCGCTCGGTGACCTCGTCGACCGTGCCCATGCCGTCGATCTTGACGAGGATCCCGTGCTGCTCGTAGATCGCGATGAGCGGCGCGGTCTGCTGGTGGTAGATCGCCTGGCGCTCCCGGATGACCTCTTCGGTGTCGTCGGCACGGCCCTCGATCTCCGCCCGCTTGAGCAGGCGCGAGACGACCGAGTCCTCGTCGACGGTGAGCTCGATGACCCCGTCGAGGGCGTGACCGTGAGCGGCGAGTACCTGGTCGAGGAAGTCGACCTGGCCCGGGGTGCGCGGGTAGCCGTCGAGGAGGAAGCCGGGGGCGGCGTCGACCCAGCCGAGCCGGTCCTGGACGACCGCGTTGGTCATCTCGTCGGGCACGTAGCCGCCGGACTTGAGGATCTCCTCGACCTGCTTGCCGAGGTCGGTACCGTCCTTGATGTTGCTGCGGAAGATGTCGCCGGTCGAGATCGCCGGGACCCCGAACCGCTCGGCGATGCGGACGGCCTGGGTGCCCTTGCCCGCGCCGGGGGGACCCATGATGATCAGTCGCTTCACCGCAAGAACCCTTCGTAGTGCCGCTGCTGGAGCTGAGCCTGGATCTGCTTCACGGTCTCGAGGCCGACGCCGACGATGATGAGGATCGACGTGCCACCGAAGGGGAAGTTCTGGTTCGCCCCGACCGCCACGAGGGCGATGAGCGGGATGAGGGAGATCACGGCGAGGTACAGCGCACCGGGCACGGTGATCCGGGTGAGGACGTAGTCGAGGTACTCCGCGGTCGGGCGGCCGGCGCGGATGCCGGGGATGAAGCCGCCGTACTTCTTCATGTTGTCCGCGACCTCGGTCGGGTTGAACGTGATCGAGACGTAGAAGAAGGTGAAGAAGAGGATCAGCGCGACGTACAGGAGCATGTAGATCCAGTGGTCACCGCGGGTGAGGTTGTCCTGGATCCACTGCGCCCACGCCGCCGGCGGGGAGCCGTCCTGGGGCTGGTTGAACTGGGCCACGAGGGCGGGCAGCGACAGCAGCGAGCTGGCGAAGATGACCGGGATGACGCCGGCCATGTTGACCTTGAGCGGGATGTAGGTCGAGCTGCCGCCGTACATCCGGCGCCCGACCTGCCGCTTCGCGTACTGCACGGGGACCCGGCGCTGGGACTGCTCGACGAAGATGACCAGCGCCATGATGACGAAGCCCAGCAGGATGATGCCGATGAAGACGTCCCACCGGCCGTCCTTCTGCTGGATGGCCCACAGCGAGCCCGGGAAGCCCGAGGCGATGGACGTGAAGATGAGGACCGACATGCCGTTGCCGATGCCGCGGTCGGTGAGCAGCTCGCCCATCCACATGATGAGGCCGGTGCCGGCGGTCAGCGTCAGCACCATGATGACGATGGTCGGCATGGTGTCGTCGGTGAGGATCGACGTGCACGAGGGGCCGAAGATCTGCTGCGGGTTCCGCGCGAAGGTGATCAGCGTGGAGCTCTGCAGGACCGCGAGGCCGATGGTCAGGTAGCGCGTGTACTGCGTGAGCTTGGTCTGACCGGACTGGCCCTCCTTCTTGAGGGCCTCGAACCGTGGGATGACCACGGTGAGCAGCTGCACGATGATGCTCGCCGTGATGTACGGCATGATCCCCAGCGCGAAGATCGACAGCTGGAGCAGTGCTCCGCCGCTGAAGAGGTTCGCCAGGCCGATGAACCCCGCCTGGGGGTCGGCGCCGGAGAGGCAGTCGCGCACCTTGGTGTACGCCACGCCCGGGGTCGGCACCGCGGTGCCCAGCCGGTAGATGGCGATGATGAAGAGCGTGAACAGCAGCTTCTTGCGCAGGTCGGGCGTCTTGAACGCCCGAACGAAGGCCGAGAGCACTGATCCTCCTGGGAGGCGCCGGCTCCTGCCGTGACGACCTCTAGTTGCCGCTGTTGCTGGTGGTGCTGAAGGGCGCCCCGGTCACCCAGCGGCCCAACCCGCAGAGAATACCCTGCGAGAGGACCCCGGTATGCGTGCGGCCGGCCCCCGTGCTGGGGTGCCGGCCGTCCGCATACCTGCGAGGTGGTCGGTCAGCGACCGGTCAGACGGTCGTGGCCGAGCCGCCGGCCGCCTCGATCTTCTCCTTGGCGGAGCCGGAGAACTTGGTGACCGTGACGTTGACCTTGACGTCGATCTCACCGGTGCCGAGCACCTTGACGGGGCGGCCGTCGCGGACCGCGCCCTTCGCGACGAGGTCGTCGATGGTCACGTCGCCGCCGTCGGGGTAGAGCGCCGCGAGACGGTCGAGGTTGACGACCTGGTACTCGACGCGGAACGGGTTGGTGAACCCGCGCAGCTTCGGCAGCCGCATGTGCAGCGGCATCTGGCCACCCTCGAACCGCTCGGGCACCTGGTAGCGAGCCTTGGTGCCCTTGGTGCCACGACCGGCGGTCTTGCCCTTGGAGCCCTGACCACGACCGACGCGGGTCTTGGCCGTGCGGGCCCCCGGCGCCGGGCGCAGGTGATGCACCTTGAGGGTCGTGCCCTCCGAGGAGGACGTCTTCTTTTCGTCCGCCGTCTTGTCAGCTGTTTTGTCAGCCATGGATCACTCCACTTCTTCCACGGCGACGAGGTGCGTCACGGTGCGGACCATGCCCCGGATCTCCGGGCGGTCCTCCTTGACGACGACGTCACCGATGCGCTTGAGACCGAGGCTGCGCAACGTCTCGCGGTGGTTGCGCTTGCCCCCGATCTCCGATCGGGTCTGGGTCACCTTGAGCCGTGGCATCAGGACCCCGCTCCGGAGAGAGCGGCCTTGTCGGCGCGCTCCGCACGGCCGGCAGCCTGGGCGCGGAGCATCGCCGCGGGGGCGACGTCCTCGAGGGCCAGGCCACGACGGGCGGCGACGGCCTCCGGCCGCTCCAGGCTGCGCAGCGCCTCGACCGTCGCGTGGACGATGTTGATGGCGTTGCTCGACCCGAGCGACTTGCTGAGGACGTCGTGGATGCCGGCGCACTCGAGCACGGCGCGGACCGGGCCACCGGCGATGACACCGGTACCGGGCGACGCCGGGCGCAGCATGACGACACCGGCCGCCGCCTCACCCTGGACGGGGTGCGGGATGGTGCCCTGGATGCGCGGGACGCTGAAGAACGCCTTCTTGGCCTCCTCGACGCCCTTGGCGATCGCCGCGGGCACCTCCTTGGCCTTGCCGTAGCCGACGCCGACCGTGCCGTCACCGTCGCCGACGACGACGAGGGCGGTGAAGCTGAAGCGACGGCCACCCTTGACGACCTTGGCGACGCGGTTGATCGTCACGACCCGCTCGATGTACTGGCTCTTCTCACCGGAGTCGCGGCCGTCGCGACCGCCACGGCCGCTCTGACCGTCGCGACCGCCACGGCGCTCGGGCCGGTCGCCGCCGGCGGTGGCCGGGCCGGTGCCTCGACGCTGTGGTCCGGGCATCAGATGGTCCTCATCTCAACAGTGTTCGTATGCGTGTGCGTGTGGCTGATCGGGGCCCCCGCGAAGTAGCGAGCGCAGCGAGCGCTTCGTGGGGTGATCACAGGGAGAGCCCTCCTTCACGGGCGCCGTCGGCGATCGCCGCGACCCGACCGTGGTACTTGTTGCCGCCGCGGTCGAACACGACCGCCTCGACGCCGGCCTGCTTGGCCCGCTCGGCCACGAGCTCGCCGATCTTCTTCGCCTTGGCGGTCTTGTCACCGTCGAAGGAGCGCAGGTCGGCCTCCATCGTCGACGCCGAGACGACGGTGCGTCCCTGGGTGTCGTCGACGACCTGGACGAACAGGTGGCGGCTCGAGCGCGAGACGACCAGGCGCGGACGCTCGGTCGTGCCACTGATGCGCTTGCGGCCGCGGACCTGGCGTCGGATGCGCGCGGCGGCCTTGCTCTTGCCGCGCTTGATGACGCCGTTGATGTTGACTGCCATGGCTTACTTCCCGGCCTTTCCGACCTTGCGGCGGATCTGCTCGCCCGCGTACCGCACGCCCTTGCCCTTGTACGGGTCCGGCTTGCGCAGCTTGCGGATGTTGGCAGCGACCTCGCCGACCTGCTGCTTGTCGATGCCCTGCACCGAGAATCGGGTGGGGTTCTCGACGGCGAAGGCGATGCCCTGCGGGGCCTCCACGGTGATCTGGTGGCTGTAGCCGAGCGAGAACACGAGGTTCCCGCCCTGGTTGGCCACGCGGTAACCGGTGCCGTGGATCTCGAGCTTCTTCTCGTAGCCGTCGGTGACGCCGACGACCATGTTGTTGATGAGCGACCGGGTCAGGCCGTGCAGCGAGCGCGCCTCGCGCTCGTCGTTGGGGCGCTTGACCTCGACCGCTCCCTCATCACTGCGGTCCACGGAGATGGGCTCGGGGACCGTCAGGCTGAGTGAGCCCTTGGGGCCCTTGACGGTGACGGCCTGGCCGTCGATGGTCACGTCGACGCCCGAGGGCACGGTGACCGGAAGTCGTCCGATTCGCGACATGTCAGCTTCCCCTTACCAGACGTAGGCGAGGACTTCCCCACCCACACCCTTCTGAGCGGCCTGCCGGTCGGTCAGCAGACCGGATGACGTGGAGATGATGGCCACGCCGAGGCCGCCGAGCACCTTGGGCAGGTTCGTCGACTTGGCGTAGACCCGCAGGCCCGGCTTGGACACGCGACGCACGCCGGCGATGGAGCGCTCGCGGTTGGGGCCGTACTTGAGGTCGATGGTCAGCGTCTTGCCGACCTCGGCGTCCTCGACCTTCCAGCTGGCGATGTAGCCCTCGGCCTGGAGGATCTCGGCGATGTGGGACTTGAGCTTCGAGAACGGCATGGAGACGTCGTCGTGATGCGCCGAGTTGGCGTTCCGGACGCGGGTCAGCATGTCCGCAATCGGGTCGGTCATAGTCATGTGGGCTTCAGGCCCTTCCTCACCGCGGTTTCACCGCGCATACCTCGTATGCGGGGGTGGTGACCTTCGGTGTTTGTGATGAGTGAGTGGATCGTGTGCATCTCGGGGTCCCCGCGAAGTATCGGAGCGAGGGACGAGCGGAGAACTTCGTGGGGTGATTACCAGGACGACTTGGTGACGCCGGGAAGCTCGCCGCGGTGGGCCATCTCCCGCAGGCAGATCCGGCACAGGCCGAACTTGCGGTAGACCGAGTGCGGACGGCCGCAGCGCTGGCAGCGCGTGTAGCCGCGGACCTTGAACTTCGGGGTCGCGTTCGCCTTGTTGACGAGGGCGGTCTTCGCCATGTCAGTTCTCCTTGAAGGGGAAGCCGAGCGCCTTGAGCAGAGCCCGACCCTCGTCGTCGTTCTTGGCCGTCGTCACGACGGTGATGTCCATGCCGCGGACGCGGTCGATACGGTCCTGGTCGATCTCGTGGAACATCGACTGCTCGGTGAGGCCGAAGGTGTAGTTGCCGTTGCCGTCGAACTGCTTCGGCGACAGGCCGCGGAAGTCACGGATACGCGGGAGCGCGATAGTGACGAGCCGGTCGAGGAACTCCCACATCCGGTCGCCGCGCAGCGTCGTGTGGGCGCCGATCGGCATCCCCTCGCGCAGCTTGAACTGGGCGATCGACTTGCGGGCCTTGGTGACGACCGGCTTCTGGCCGGTGATCGCTCCGAGGTCGCGCACGGCGCCCTCGATGAGCTTGCTGTCCTTGGCGGCGTCGCCGACGCCCATGTTGACGACGACCTTGACGACACCGGGGATCTGCATGACGTTCCCGTAGGAGAACTGGTCACGCAGGGCCGGCTTGATCTCGTCGCGGTAGCGCTGCTTGAGGCGAGGAGAGGTACGGGTCTCCGTCGTCTCCGTGGCGGTTTCCGTCATGGTCTGTGACATCACAGGTCCTTACCGGAGCGCACGGCCACGCGAATGCGGCTGGCCTTCTGCCGACCGTCACGCTCCACGGTCTCGACGCGGGTCTTGATCCGCGTCGGCTTCTTCGAGTCGGGGTCCACGACCGCCACGTTGCTCACGTGGATCGGGGCCTCGGTGTGGACGAGGCCACCGGTCCGGGTGCCGCGAGCGGACGCGCCGGCCTTCTCGTGCTTGGTGACCCGGTTGATGCCCTCGACGAGGACACGCTGGGTGTCGGGGTACACCGCGATGACCTTGCCCTGCTTGCCCCGGTCGCCGCCGTTCTTCTGGCTGCGGCCGGAGATGACCTGGACGAGGTCACCCTTCTTGATGCGCATCGAATGAGTAGCCATGAGTCAGAGCACCTCCGGTGCGAGCGAGATGATCTTCATGAACCGCTTGTCGCGCAGCTCGCGGCCCACGGGGCCGAAGATGCGGGTACCGCGGGGGTCGCCGTCGGGCTTGAGGATGACGGCGGCGTTCTCGTCGAACTTGATGTAGGACCCGTCCGGCCGACGACGCTCCTTGACGGTGCGCACGATGACGGCCTTGACGACGTCGCCCTTCTTGACGTTGCCGCCGGGGATCGCGTCCTTGACGGTGGCGACGATGGTGTCGCCGATCCCGGCATACCGGCGACCGGAACCGCCGAGCACCCGGATGCAGAGGATCTCCTTCGCACCCGTGTTGTCGGCGACCCGAAGTCGCGACTCCTGCTGGATCACTTGGCCTTCTCCAGAATCTCCACGACGCGCCAGCGCTTCGTGGCCGAGAGCGGGCGGGTCTCCATGATGAGAACGCGGTCACCGACACCGGCCGCGTTGGCCTCGTCGTGGACGTTGATCTTGCTGCTGCGCCGCAGGACCTTGCCGTACAGCGCGTGCTTCACGCGGTCCTCGACCTCGACGACCACGGTCTTGTCCATCTTGTCGCTGACGACGTAGCCCTGCCGCGTCTTGCGGTGGCTGCGCTCCTGGGCGGCCGCGCTCGCGGTCTCCTGCTCGCTCATGACTCGTCCTCGGTCTTCTTCTTCGGCTTCTTGTCGGCCTTCTTGGCCTTCTTGTCCGCCTTGGCGTCCTTTGCCGGCTCCGCCGCGGCCACCTGCTTGGCAGGAGGCAGCCCGATGCCGAGCTCGCGCTCACGCATCTCGGTGTAGATCCGGGAGATGTCCTTGCGGACGGCGCGCAGCCGGCCGTGGTTGTCCAGCTGGCCGGTGGCCGACTGGAAGCGGAGGTTGAACAGCTCCTCCTTGGCCTTCTTCAGCTCGTCGACCAGGCGGTCGTCGTCGAACCCGCGCAGGTTGTCGGAGGCGAGGTCCTTGGTTCCAACGGCCATCAGATGTCACCACCCTCACGGCGGACGAAACGGCACTTCATGGGCAGCTTGTGCATGGCCAGGCGCATCGCCTCACGGGCGACGGGCTCGGTCACACCGGACAGCTCGAACATGACGCGACCGGGCTTGACGTTGGCGATCCACCACTCCGGCGAACCCTTACCGGAACCCATCCGGGTCTCGGCGGGCTTCTTGGTGAGGGGACGGTCCGGGTAGATGTTGATCCAGACCTTTCCGCCACGCTTGATGTACCGGGTCATCGCGATACGCGCGGACTCGATCTGCCGGTTGGTGACGTACGCAGGCTCGAGGGCCTGGATGCCGTAGTCACCGAAGGCGATCCGGGTACCACCGGTGGCAGCGCCCGAGCGACCCGGGTGGTGCTGCTTACGGTGCTTGACTCGACGGGGAATCAACATGGTCAGGCCTGCTCATTCTGGGCCGCCGCGGTGGCCTCGGGGGCCTGTGCGGGAGCCTCGGTGGTCTCGGCGGTGGCCGCGGCCGGCGCCGACTCGGGAGCGTCGCGGTCGGAACGGCGGGCGCGGGTCGGACGGTCCATGCGGTCGGGACCGTCGCGACGCGGGCCACGCGGCGCACGCGGCGCGGCCGCCTGCTGCTGCGCGAGCTCACGAGCGGTGACGTCGCCCTTGTAGATCCAGACCTTCACGCCGATGCGGCCGAACGTCGTGCGGGCCTCGTAGAAGCCGTAGTCGATGTTGGCGCGCAGGGTGTGCAGCGGGACCCGACCCTCGCGGTAGAACTCCGAGCGCGACATCTCCGCGCCCTGGAGCCGACCGGAGCACTGGACCCGGATGCCCTTGGCGCCGGCGCGCTGGGCGGACTGCATGCCCTTGCGCATGGCGCGACGGAACGACACGCGGGCCGCGAGCTGCTCGGCGATGCCCTGGGCGACCAGCTGCGCGTCGACCTCGGGGTTCTTGACCTCGAGGATGTTCAGCTGCACCTGCTTGCCCGTGAGCTTCTCGAGCTCGCCACGGATGCGGTCGGCCTCCGCACCACGACGGCCGATGACGATGCCCGGCCGGGCGGTGTGGATGTCGACGCGGACGCGGTCACGGGTGCGCTCGATCTCCACGCGGGAGATGCCGGCGCGCTCCATGCCGGTGGCCATGAGCTTGCGGATCGCGACGTCCTCCTTGACGAAGTCGCGGTACCGCTGACCCTCCTTGGTGGAGTCTGCGAACCAGCGACTCACGTGCTCGGTGGTGATGCCGAGACGGAACCCGTGCGGGTTGACCTTCTGACCCATTAGCGGGTCCCTCCCTGACGTGCGGTGGACTTCTTCGCCGTGGTCTTCGCGGCGGCCTTCTTTGCTCCGCGACGCGGCTGGGGCTCGGAGGCCTTACCGGTCGGGGCGACGATGACGGTGATGTGGCTGGTGCGCTTGTTGATCCGCGAGGCGCGGCCCTGGGCGCGCGGCCGGAACCGCTTCATCGTGGGGCCCTCGTCGACGAACACCGACTGGATGACCAGGGTGCGCTCGTCGAAGGCCTCGGAGTTGCGGTCAGCGGAGACCCGGGCGTTCGCGATGGCGCTCTCGAGCACCTTGCGGATCGGCTCGGAGGCCGCCTGCGGGGCGAACCGGAGCACGGCGACCGCCTCCGTGGCCTGCTTGCCACGGATGAGGTCGACGACGCGGCGCGCCTTCTGCGGCGTCACGCGGACGTGGCGCGCAGAGGCGCGCGTCAGCGTCACGTCGGTGTCGATGGTTGCGGCGGGCATCAGCGACGACGTCCCTTCTTGTCGTCCTTGACGTGACCCTTGAAGGTCCGCGTCGGGGCGAACTCGCCGAGCTTGTGGCCGACCATCGACTCGGTGACGAACACCGGGACGTGCTTGCGGCCGTCGTGGACGGCGAGGGTGTGACCGAGCATGTCGGGGCTGATGACCGACCGACGCGACCAGGTCTTGATGACGTTCTTGGTGCCCGCTTCGTTCTGGACATCCACCTTCTTCTGAAGGTGGTCGTCGATGAAGGGGCCCTTCTTGAGGCTACGAGGCATGGTGGTTCAGGGCTCCTCAGCGCTTCTTGCCGGAACGACGGCGACGGACGATGAGCTTGTCGCTCGGCTTGTGCGGACGGCGGGTACGGCCCTCGGCCTGTCCCCACGGGCTGACCGGGTGGCGACCACCGGAGGTCTTGCCCTCGCCACCGCCATGGGGGTGGTCGACGGGGTTCATGGCGACACCACGGACGGTCGGGCGCTTGCCCTTCCACCGCATGCGGCCGGCCTTGCCCCAGTTGATGTTGCTCTGCTCGGCGTTGCCCACCTCGCCGACCGTGGCGCGGCAGCGCAGGTCGACGTTGCGGATCTCGCCGGACGGCATACGCAGCTGAGCGTAGGGACCGTCCTTGGCGACGAGCTGGACCTTCGAGCCGGCGGAGCGGGCGATCTTGGCGCCGCCGCCCGGCTTCAGCTCGATGGCGTGCACGGTGGTACCCGTGGGGATGTTGCGCAGCGGCAGACTGTTGCCCGGCTTGATGTCGGCCGACGGACCGTTCTCGACGGTGTCGCCCTGCTTCAGCCGGTTCGGCGCGAGGATGTAGCGCTTCTCGCCGTCGGCGTAGTGCAGCAGCGCGATCCGCGCGGTGCGGTTGGGGTCGTACTCGATGTGCGCGACCTTGGCCGGCACGCCGTCCTTGTCGTGACGACGGAAGTCGATGACGCGGTAGGCGCGCTTGTGGCCACCACCGATGTGGCGGGTGGTGATCCGGCCGGCGTTGTTGCGGCCGCCGCTCTTGCTGAGCGGACGGACCAGCGACTTCTCCGGCGTGGTCCGAGTGACCTCGACGAAGTCGGCGACCGACGAGCCGCGACGGCCCGGGGTGGTCGGCTTGTACTTGCGAATAGCCATGTGTCTGTCCCTGTGTCTTCCCTGGGCCGCGTCAGGCGCCCGCGCCGAAGATGTCGATGGAACCCTCGCGGAGCGTGACGATGGCGCGCTTGGTGTCCTTGCGCTTGCCGACGCCGAAGCGGGTACGCCGCGACTTGCCCTTGCGGTTCATCGTGTGGACCGAGTCGACCTTGACGTTGAAGACCTGCTCGATGGCGATCTTGATCTCCGTCTTGTTCGACCGGGGGTCGACGAGGAACGTGTACTTGCCCTCGTCGAGAAGGCCGTAGGACTTCTCCGAAACGACCGGGGCGATGAGGATGTCGCGAGGGTCCTTGATGTGGATGCTCACTTCTCGTCCTCACTGTCCTTCGTGTGGCCGGCCTCGGTGAAGCCGGCGGCCTCGGCGGCGTCAGCCGTCCGGAACCAGACCTCCGCGATGGTCGCGTCGTACCACTGGCCACCGGGCTGGTGGTACTTCATCGAGTCGGCGTTGCCCTTGATGTCGAAGCCCGACGGAGCCGAGCCGTCCGCGAGCGGAGCGGCCGAGTCGGTTCCGTGGCCACCGTCCGTGGGCTCGGCGTCGGCGGCGGCGAGGGTCGGCATGGACGAGCCCGTCTCCTCGATCTTGATGAGCTTCGCGGTGGTGCGGGCGGACGCGACGAAGGCGTCGAACGCGCCCTGGGTGAAGACCACGTCGTCGGCGCAGAGGACGTCGTAGGTGTTGAGCTGGTCGGCCGCGAGGACGTGGACGCCTTCGAGGTTGCGCGCGCTCTTCCACGAGACCTCGTCGCCGCGCTCGAGCACGACGAGCAGGTTCGGACGGCTGGTCAGCCCGGACAGCCCCGCCCACGCCCGCTTGGCGGAGGGGACGTCGCCGGAGACGAGCGCGTCGATGACGTGCACGCGGTCGTGGCGGGCCCGGTCGGAGAGGGCGCCACGCAGGGCGGCGGCCTTCATCTTCTTGGGCGTCCGCTGCGAGTAGTCGCGCGGCGTCGGGCCGTGGACGACCCCACCACCGGTGAACTGCGGCGCACGGGTCGAACCCTGGCGGGCGCGGCCGGTGCCCTTCTGGCGGTACGGCTTGGCGCCACCACCACGGACCTCACCACGGGTCTTCGTCGAGTGCGTGCCCTGACGGGCGGCCGCGAGCTGCGCGACGACGACCTGGTGGATCAGCGGGACGTTGGTCTGCACGTCGAAGATCTCAGCGGGGAGATCGGCCTTGACGGTTGTGGCCATGTCAGGCTCCCTTCGTGCCGGTGAGTGCCGGAGCGGCCTTGGCCGCGGTCCGGACGAGGACGATCCCGCCGCGGGGGCCGGGAACGGCGCCCTTGACGAGGAGCAGGCCCTTGTCGGCGTCGACGGCGTGGACGGTGAGGTTCTGGGTGGTCTGACGCTCGCCACCCATCCGGCCGGCCATCCGCATGCCCTTGAAGACGCGGCCCGGGGTCGAGCAGCCGCCGATCGAGCCGGGCTTGCGGTGGTTCTTGTGGGAGCCGTGGGACGAAGAGACGCCGTGGAAGCCGTGGCGCTTCATGACACCGGCGAAGCCCTTGCCCTTGGTGGTGCCGCTCGCGTCGACGAGCTGGCCCGCCTCGAACGCCTCGACGGTGACTTCCTGGCCGAGGCTGTAGTCGCCGGCGTCCGCCGTGCGCAGCTCGACGAGGTGGCGGCGCGGGGTGACCCCGGCCTTCTCGAAGTGACCCTTCATGGGCTTGTTGACCTTGCGGGGGTCGATCTCGCCATAGGCGATCTGGACCGCGCCGTAGCCGTCGGTGTCGCCGTCACGGACCTGGGTGACCACGCAGGGGCCGGCCTTGATGACGGTCACGGGCACCAGGCGGCCGGCATCGTCCCAGACCTGGGTCATGCCGAGCTTCTCGCCGAGGACGCCCTTGACGGTCCTCTCAATGGTGTTGGTCATCGCTGGATCCTCAGAGCTTGATCTCGATGTTGACGTCCGCCGGCAGATCGAGGCGCATCAGCGAGTCGACCGCCTTGGGGGTCGGGTCGATGATGTCGATGAGGCGCTTGTGCGTCCGCATCTCGAAGTGCTCGCGGGAGTCCTTGTACTTGTGCGGCGACCGGATGACGACGAACACGTTCTTCTCCGTGGGCAGCGGCACCGGGCCGACCACCGTCGCACCGGCACGGGTCACCGTGTCGACGATCTTGCGCGCCGAGCTGTCGATGACCTCGTGGTCATACGACTTCAGTCGGATGCGGATCTTCTGTCCCGCCATCTGGATCTGGTCTCTCTCTCGCCGGACAACTGCTGTGGTCGTGCTTGGTCTGTGTGGTTACCCATGAGGGAGGTCCCGACCCCCGCGCTCGGGTGTGTCGCGCCCGCTCCGCGGTTCGACGGCTGGCACTCTCGTGCCCGACGCCGGGTTGTGAACCGAAGTTCCCGGTTACCCGGGTGCCTGCGCTTCCCTCGGGCCACACATGGTGTCCGGACTGAGTCCGACAAGGGGCGGCGGCACCGTCATGGGACGACACCGCGCGTCAAGCAACTTCCCTAGTGTGCCAGAGCGGACGGGGTCGACTCAAATCCTGGTCAGCGGTCCCCTACGTCCTCGCTCCCCGCTTCGTGTGGAGCGTGGCTCCAGCCCCAGGCGATCTTCACGTCGACGACCGGAGTTCCGTCGATCGCCTCCAGTCCGCCGACCGTCAGCCGAGTCCCGTCGACCGCCAGAACCCGGCACCGGTGCAGCCCGATCGGGTTCGGCCGGTCCGGCGACCGGGTGGCGAACACGCCCGTCATCGGCCGGCTGGTGTCGCTGCGCGGGTGGACCGCCAGGGTCGTGCGGTCCCCCAGGTGCAGCAGGTGACCACGACGACCTCGTCGCCCGGTACGAGCCCGGCCAGCGCGCCCTCGACCGCCGGGTCCAGCTCGAGGACCGCGTCCGGGGCACCCTCGTCGCCCTGCCGCGGGGCGTCGGCCGGGTCGGTCAGCGGGCTCCGGACGTGCCCCAGAACCCTCACGTCGTAGGCGTCCACGGCCCTGCCTCCCCTGTGGTTCGTGGTGGATGGAGCCGGAATTCCGTCGGTCCAGAGCACGAACCGGCTAGTGGGGGGCGAGGAACGCGGCCAGGGCGGCCGCATACCTCGCGGGTTCGACGGCCGCGCAGAGCTCGCGGCTGCTGTGCATCGAGAGGATCGGCGCGCCGAAGTCCACCGTCGTGGCACCGGTCATCGCCGCCGTCATCGGTCCGATGGTGCCGCCGGAGGGCAGGTCGCTGCGGACGACGTAGCGCTGCATCGGCACCCCCGCCTGCTCGCAGGCCACGGCGAAGGCTGCGGCGCCGAGACTGTCCGTCGCATACCGGAGAGCGGTGTTGACCTTGAGGACCGGCCCGCCGTCGATGGCGACCGGGTGCTGCGGCTCGTGCCGGTCGGGGTAGTTCGGGTGGATGGCGTGCGCGGTGTCGCCGGACGCGATGACGGTGCGGGCCAGCGCGCGCCAGTAGTCCTCGCGGCTGCCGCCGTTGGACGAGACGATGCGCTCGAGCACGCTGGGCAACAGGGTGGACAGGGCGCCGCGCTCGGACTGGCTGCCGGCCTCCTCGTGGTCGAACAGCACGAGCACGGGGGTATGCGTGGAGTCGGCCGGAGTGGCGGCCAGCAGGGCGGCCACGCCCGCGTAGCAGGTCAGCTGGTTGTCCAGCCGGGGCGCCGCCACCAGCTCGGCGCTGCGGCCGATCCGCCGGGAGGCCTCGACGGCGTGCGTCATGGCGTCCCAGGCGAGGACGTCCTCCGCGCTCGCGTCGACCCGCTCGCCGAGCCAGGCCCGGAAGTCGCCGGGGAGCGCGCCGAGGCCCCAGACCGGCGCCAGGTGCTGCTGCACGTTGAGGGTGAGCGTTGTCTTGGGCGGCTCGCTGAGGTGGATGGCCAGCTCGGAGACGCGCAGGAGCGGTTCGTCGGCGAGAAACAGCCGCGCCTCGGGGCCGTTCGGCCCGCGCACCGCGACGCGACCCGACAGGCCGAGGTCGCGGTCCAGCCAGGACGCCAGCAGTGGCCCCCCGTAGGACTCGACCCCGAGCAGCTGCCAGCCGGCGCGGGCCTGGTCGGGGTTCGGCTTGATCCGCAGGTTCGGGCTGTCGGTGTGAGCCCCGACGACCCGGAACGACCGCACCGGACGACGGGGACGGTCCTCGGTGGACCAGGCCACCAGCGACCCGCCCCGGACGAGGTAGTAGCGGCCCGGCTCGGTGGGGAACGGCTCGGTCTCGTCGACCTCGACGTAGCCGTCGGCCTCGAGCAGCCCTCCGGCGGTGAGAACGGCGTGGAACGGCGAGGGCGACGCGTCGACGAAGTCGATGAGGCCCTGGACGGCGGCGTCGGTGTCGGGAAGCGACATGCGCGCCACTGTAGGGGTCGGGCGTCAGCGCCTCTTCGGTGTGGCCGCCCCCACGACGAGGGGCCGGACGACGGGCGGCATCCCCAGCCAGCGGTCCTCGTGGACCTCCTCGACGTCCAGGTGGCGGCGCAGCGCCCCGACGATGTCGCGGTCGCAACGGCAACCCATCGCGAACGCCGCCCACGGCTCGGCCAGCCGGTCCTGCCAGCGCCGCAGCGGCGAGCCGGCGGGTGAGTGGACGTGCTCGATGAACAGCAGCCGCCCGCCCGGCTTGAGGACCCGCACGACCTCGGTCAGCGCCAGGTCGATGTCGGGAACCGTGCAGAGGACCATCGTCGAGACGACGGTGTCGACGCTGGCCGCCGGAACGGGCAGCGCCTCCACACCGGCGTCGAGCACCGTGGCGTCGGAACCCTCGCGCGCGACGCGGCGAGCCAGGATTCCTCGCATCGTCGCGGCCGGTTCGGTGAGGACCAGGCGGTCGACAGGAGGGTATGCGGGGACGTTCGCGCCGGTCCCGGCACCGATCTCGAGGACGGCCCCTTCGGCGTCCGCAAGCAGCGTGGCCCGGCGCGCGGCCATTCCGCGCTGCTCGCCGAGGGCGATGAACGCGTCATAGATGTGGGCGCCCACGGCGCCCCACGCGGACTCGTGGAGGGTGGTCGGGGACGGGGTGGCGCGGGTCGGGATGCTCATGCCTCCCAGTGCACTCGCCGACGGCCTAACCGCGCATCGCGAGGACCGGCCATCCCGGGCGGATGGCCCACACGGGCCACGGTCAGACCAGACCGCCGCGGGCCGCGGCCGCGGCGGCGGCCGCCCGAGAGGTGAGTCCGAGCTTGGTGCGGATGTTCGCGACGTGGCGATGCACGGTGTGGGGGCTGAGGACGAGGCGACCCGCGATCTCGTCGTCGGAGTGCCCCGCGGCGACGAGCCGCAGGACCTCCACCTCGCGCTCCGACAGCGAGGCGAGGTCGGCCGGCAAGGTCCGGTCCGGGTCGACGGCCGCGCTGTCGGCGAGGAACTCGATGACGGCCCGCGCCACCGAGGCGGCGTCGCCGCGCCAGGGCAGGTGGTCGACACCGTCGAGCGAGACGAACGTGGCGCCCGGGACGCCGGCCGCAACCTCCCGCCCCAGCGCCGCGGGGATGGTGTGGTCGTCCCGGCGGTGGACGACCAGCGTCGGCGCCGTCACGTGCGGCAGGTCGCCGCGGACGTCCATGGCGTACACCGAGGCCAGCGAGGCCGCGGCCGCCTCCGCACTGGCACTGAGCCGCTGGAACCGGGCGAAGGCGTCGCGTTCGTCGGGGCCGGCGCCCGGGAGGAACAGGTCGGCGAGCACGCGCGACCCGAGTCCCCAGTGAGCCGCGACCACGGAGGTCAACGACCGGCGGGCCGCCTCGGGCGCGAGGGCGTGTCCGTCGGCGTAGCTGCCGTAGAGGGCGAGCCGACGGACCCGTTCGGGGTGGGTCGCCGCATACCGGACCGCGACGCAGCCACCGGACGAGACTCCGAGGAGCAGGACGCCGGTCTCGCTGCGTCCCGAGGTGTCGTCCGTCGCCGCTCGCACGACGGCGTCGAGGACCGCGATCTCCTCGTCCAGGTCCGGCGGTGGCGGCACGTCCCGGTCCGAGAGCCCGGTGCCCGGCCGGTCGTACCGGACCACCTGGAACCGGGTCGCCAACCGCTCCGCGAAGGCGCGGAACGAGGCGTTCTGCCAGTCGAGCTCCACGTGGCTGCACCACCACCCCCCGACGACGAGCATGGGCAACGTCGGCGAACCGGAGGTCGCCCAGGCGACGCGCGACCCGGTCGCCGCGGTGAACCGGATCTCCTGCTCCACGACCGGAGGATAAGGCCCGGGGCATACGGAAGGGCCCCGAGGCGGTTCGCCTCGAGGCCCTTCTCGTGATCGGGGGGTACTCGGGGGCGCAGCCCCCGAGGGATCACTTGGTGATCTTGGTGACCCGGCCGGCGCCGACGGTACGGCCACCCTCGCGGATCGCGAAGCGGAGACCCTCCTCCATGGCGATCGACTGGATGAGCTCGACCGACATCTCGGTGGTGTCGCCCGGCATCACCATCTCGGTGCCCTCGGGGAGCTTGACGACCCCGGTGACATCGGTGGTGCGGAAGTAGAACTGGGGGCGGTAGTTGTCGTAGAACGGCGTGTGCCGGCCACCCTCGTCCTTGGACAGGATGTAGACGTTCCCCTCGAAGTTCGTGTGCGGGGTGATCGAACCCGGCTTGGCGATGACCTGGCCGCGCTCGACGTCCTCACGCTTCGTCCCACGCAGGAGCAGACCGACGTTCTCGCCCGCACGACCCTCGTCGAGGAGCTTGCGGAACATCTCGACGCCGGTCACCGTGGTCTTGGCCGGCGGACCGGTGTGGATGCCGACGATCTCAACCTCCTCGTTGACCTTGAGGATGCCGCGCTCGATCCGGCCGGTGACCACTGTGCCACGACCGGTGATGGTGAACACGTCCTCGACGGGCATGAGGAACGGCTTGTCGACGTCGCGCTCCGGCATCGGGATGGACTCGTCCACCGCGTCCATGAGCTCGATGACCGACTTGGTCCACTCCTCGTCGCCTTCGAGCGCCTTGAGCGCCGAGACGCGAACGACCGGAAGATCGTCACCGGGGAACTCGTAGGACGAGAGCAGCTCACGGACCTCCAGCTCGACGAGCTCGAGGATCTCCTCGTCGTCGACCATGTCGGTCTTGTTGAGCGCCACGACGATGTAAGGGACGCCGACCTGGCGAGCCAGGAGGACGTGCTCACGCGTCTGCGGCATCGGGCCGTCGGTCGCCGCGACCACGAGGATCGCACCGTCCATCTGCGCAGCACCCGTGATCATGTTCTTCACGTAGTCCGCGTGACCCGGGCAGTCGACGTGCGCGTAGTGACGCGACTCCGTCTGGTACTCGATGTGCGCGATGGAGATGGTGATACCGCGCTGCTTCTCCTCAGGCGCCTTGTCGATGTCGTCGAACGCGAACTGCGGGTTCAGCGTGGGGAACTTGTCGTGCAGGACCTTCGAAATTGCCGCCGTCAGCGTCGTCTTGCCGTGGTCGATGTGACCGATGGTGCCGATGTTGACGTGCGGCTTGGTCCGCTCGAACTTTGCCTTCGCCACTGTGGTCCTCCTCAGGACTTCTTCTGTACTACGCCGTGCGACCTATGGCGGGGACGTGGCGTGCTGGTTTGGTCTTGGTTTTCGGTGGGACAGCCTACGGGAACCCGGGAGCCCAGGTTTCCGTCACTCTCCCCGGGTCTTCTTGATGATCTCCTCGGCGACGTTCTTGGGAACCTCGGCGTAGGAGTCGAACTGCATGGAGTAGTTGGCCCGGCCCTGGGTCTTCGACCGCAGGTCGCCGACGTAGCCGAACATCTCCGACAGGGGGACGAGACTGCGGACGATCTTCGCTCCGCTGATGTCCTCCATGGCCTGGATGTGTCCACGGCGACTGTTGAGGTCGCCGATGACGTCGCCCATGTACTCCTCGGGCGTACGCACCTCGACGGCCATGACCGGCTCGAGGAGAACCGGGTCGGCCTTGCGGACCGCGTCCTTGAGCACCATGGAGCCGGCGATCTTGAACGCCATCTCGGACGAGTCGACGTCGTGGTACCCACCGTCGAGCAGCGTGGCCTTGAGACCCACGAGCGGGTAGCCCGCGAGCACGCCGTACTGCATGGCGTCCTGGATGCCGTGGTCGACCGACGGGATGTACTCCCGCGGGATGCGCCCACCGGTGACCTTGTTCTCGAACTCGTAGAGCTCGCCCTCGGACGTGTCCAGGGGTTCGATGGTCACCTGCACCTTGGCGTACTGACCCGAGCCACCCGTCTGCTTCTTGTGGATGTACTCGAGCTTCTCCACGGTGCGGCGGATCGTCTCGCGGTAGGCCACCTGGGGCTTGCCGACGTTGGCCTCGACGCGGAACTCGCGGCGCATCCGGTCCACCAGGATGTCGAGGTGGAGCTCGCCCATTCCCTTGATGATGGTCTGGCCGGTCTCCTCGTCCTGCTGGACCTGGAAGGTCGGGTCCTCCTCCGCCAGCTTCTGGATCGCCGTGCCGAGCTTCTCCTGGTCACCCTTGGTCTTCGGCTCGATGGCCACCGAGATCACGGGGTCCGGGAAGGTCATCGACTCGAGCACGATCGGGTTGGCCGGGTCGGACAGCGTCTCGCCGGTCGTCGTGTCCTTGAGACCGATGACCGCGTAGATGTGTCCGGCCGACGCCCGGTCGACGGGGTTCTCCTTGTTGGAGTGCATCTGGAAGATCTTGCCGATGCGCTCCTTCTTGCCCTTGGTCGAGTTGACGACCGCGGCCCCGGAGGACACCTCGCCCGAGTAGACCCGGATGTAGGTGAGCTTGCCGAAGAACGGGTGCGACGCGATCTTGAACGCCAGCGCCGAGAACGGCTCCGTCGTGGACGGCGCGCGAGTCATCTCGACCTCCTCGTCGCCCGGCTTGTGGCCGATCATCGGGGGGACGTCGAGCGGGGACGGCAGGTAGGCGATGACCGCGTCGAGCATGGGCTGGACGCCCTTGTTCTTGAACGCGGTTCCGCAGAACACCGGGTTGACCTCGCCCGCGATGGTGATGGCGCGCACGCCGGCCTGGAGCTCGGCAATGGTGAGCTCCTCGCCCTCGAGGTACTTCTCCATGAGGTGGTCGTCGCTCTCGGCGACCCGCTCGACGAGCACGTGGCGGTACTGCTCCGCCTTCTCCTGCAGGTCGGCCGGGATGTCCTCGATGGTGTAATCCTCACCGAGCTTGGTCTCGCCGCGCCAGACGAAGGCCTTCATCGTCAGCAGGTCGACGACACCGATGAACTCGCTCTCGGAGCCGATCGGCAGCTGCATGACCAGCGGCGACGCGCCGAGGCGGTCGACGATCGTCTGCACGGTGAAGTAGAAGTCCGCGCCGAGCTTGTCCATCTTGTTGACGAAGCAGATGCGCGGGACGACATACTTGTCGGCCTGACGCCAGACCGTCTCGGACTGGGGCTCGACGCCCTCCTTGCCGTCGAAGACGGCGACGGCGCCGTCGAGGACGCGCAGGTTGCGCTCCACCTCGACGGTGAAGTCGACGTGACCCGGGGTGTCGATGAGGTTGATCTGGTGGTTCTTCCAGAAGGTCGTCGTCGCGGCGGACGTGATGGTGATGCCGCGCTCCTGCTCCTGCTCCATCCAGTCCATCGTGGCCGCGCCGTCGTGGACCTCGCCGATCTTGTAGTTGATCCCGGTGTAGAAGAGGATCCGCTCGGTCGTCGTGGTCTTGCCGGCGTCGATGTGCGCCATGATGCCGATGTTGCGGACCATGGTGAGGTCCGTGAGGACGTCGAGTGCCACTCGTTGCTCATTCCCAAGGGTTGTAGGCGTGAAGTCTCCGCGGTTGGTTACCGCCGGGTAGGTCAACGCTGGGAGACCGGCAGGTATGCCTTCCCACGGGGGTTCCCCCCGTGTACCCCCGAACTCTCGAGGGCCGGCATACCCGCCGGTGGGGTCACCAGCGGTAGTGCGCGAAGGCCTTGTTGGACTCGGCCATCTTGTGCGTGTCCTCACGGCGCTTGACCGCGGCGCCGAGACCGTTGCTCGCGTCGAGGATCTCGTTCATGAGGCGCTCGGTCATGGTCTTCTCACGGCGCTGCCGCGAGTACCCGACGAGCCAGCGCAGGGCGAGCGTCGTGGACCGGTTCGGCTTGACCTCGATCGGCACCTGGTAGGTCGCACCGCCGACGCGCCGGGACTTGACCTCGATGGAGGGCTTGATGTTGTCCAGTGCGCGCTTCAGGGTGGCGACCGGGTCGGTGCCGGTCTTCTGACGGGCACCCTCGAGCGCGCCGTAGACGATGGTCTCCGCGATCGACTTCTTGCCGTCGAGGAGGATCTTGTTGACCAACTGGGTGACCAGGGGGCTGTTATGCACCGGGTCGACGACCAGCGGACGCTTCGGAGCGGGTCCCTTGCGAGGCATCAGCTCTTCTCCTTCTTCGCGCCGTAACGGGAGCGGGCCTGCTTGCGGTTGCGGACGCCCTGGGCGTCCAGCGAACCGCGGACGATCTTGTAGCGGACCCCCGGGAGATCCTTCACGCGGCCGCCACGCACGAGCACGATCGAGTGCTCCTGCAGGTTGTGGCCGACACCGGGGATGTATGCCGTGACCTCGATGCCCGAGGTCAGCTTGACGCGCGCGACCTTGCGCAGCGCCGAGTTCGGCTTTTTGGGGGTGGTCGTGTACACGCGGGTGCACACACCGCGCCGCTGGGGCGAGCCCTTCAGGGCCGGGGTCTTGGTCTTGCTGACCTTGTCCTGGCGACCCTTGCGGACCAGCTGGTTGATCGTGGGCAACCTGTTCTCCGTACGTCGTTAGTTGGTCTGTCCCGCCGGCCGCAGCCGGTCCGGGGCTCCTTGGTGGTGTCCACTCCCGGCGGCCGCCGACCCCCGCGTTCGGGTGTGTCGGTGGCTCTCGGTCGTGGCGCTCTCCCCTGCACTTCCCACCCGTGATCGGCACGGACTCGCGTCCGTCTCGAGCCTCGTGTGGACTGCCCGGCGAGAGAAGGTGAGCGGGAGCCGGTTCGCCTCGCGATCCGTTCCGGATCCTCGATGCGGCCCACGCCTGCTCGGGTGCCTGGACGAGTCCAGACACAGCGCCCGAGTTTACCGCCTGGCGGTATGGCGGCCAAATTGCTTCAGCGAGGCGTGCCGCTCAGCCGAGGCGCCAGTCCCCCGTGTAGACGTGCAGCACCGGAACTCCGAGCCGTTCGCGGGCCTCGCTGGCCCAGTCGGTGTGGAAGGTGTCCTGCACGGCGTGCGGCTCGGTGACGATGATGACCTCGCCGGCCTGGATCCGCGCAACCTCGGCCTCGAGGGTCGGCAGCGGGTCGTCGTCGGTGATCGCACCGGTCGCCTGGACCCCGGCCGCCTCCAGCACCCGCAGGCTCTCGGCCAGGGTCTCCTCGGCGTCGGTGTGCGCCGCGTTGCGGTTGATGGGCTTCAGCGACTCGAGCGCCTCGCGCATCTCGAACAGGCTCAGGTGGTTGAGGACGGACACGAGCACGTTGCGCTTCGTGTCGGCCGGGACGAGCACCCGGTATGCGGGTTCGTCGCCCTCGTGCAGCGCGGTGATCCGCGTGACGTCCAGGTCCTTCAGCGGTACCTCGGTGAGGACGATCGTCGGGGCGGGGGGCGAGGCGGGGCCGTCGGGCGTCTCGTCGGTCACGACCGTAAGCCTAGGGCTCGCGCCGTAGCGACCGGGCCCGGAGCCGGCTGCGGGCGACGTGACCGACCATCTGCGACCCCAGGATGAGGGTCTGCCGCCGGTCGCCGGTCACCGAGGACACCCCGATCCGCGGCCGATAGTTCACCGGGACCTGCACCATCCGGACCTTGAGGATGGCGGCCAGCAGCATCATCTCCAGGCCGTAGGCCGAGCCGCTCACGGTCGAGCGCGGGAGCACCCGCTGGGCCACCTCACGGGTCATCACCCGGAACGTGCAGCCGACGTCGCTGAGGGAGGTCGTGTTGTGCAGGACCTCCACCGACTTGGCGACCCCCCAGTTGCCCCACCGCAGGAACCAGCCCATGTTGGCGCCGTCCCAGATGAACGTCGCCACCGTCCGCGACCCGATGACGAGGTCGCACTCGGGCATGAACGCCAGCAGCTTGCGCAGGTCCTCGGGGTCGAAGGTCCCGTCCGGCTCGCACAGGCAGATGAGGTCGGCGTCGGTCCCCATGAGCCCCCGCTGGATCGCGGCGCCGTAGCCCTGGCGGGTCTCCACCACCTCGCGGGCGCCGGTGGTGGCGACCTCCTCGGACGTCCCGGGTGCGGCGTTGTTGTTGACGACCAGCACCTCGTCGACCTCGGGCAGGGCCTCGAACCGGCGGATGCAGTCGGCGATGGAGTCGCGCTCGTTGTACGTCGGGAGCACCACGCACAGGGTCTTGTCGCGCCAGGTCATCGGCGGGCGACCACGAGCATCTGGCCGGCCAGCGGCTTGACCGGCGACCGGAGGTACCACGGGACGAGGAAGGTCAGGCCGGCCCCGCGCGACTTCAGGGTCAGCGGCAGGAACCGCGGGAACACCGCCTCGACCTGCCACCCCCGGGAGCGGAGGAAGTCGCCGAGGGACTGGTCGGTCCAGATCGACACGTGGGTGTAGTCGTCGAAGTAGCGCCCCGGAGCCAGCCGGAAGTTGGGCTGGAGCAGGATCAGCCGCCCGCCCGCGGCGAGGACCCGGTGGCTCTCGTCGACCAGCCGGTCGACGGCGTCGCGGTCGAGGTGCTCGACGAGGTTCGAGGCGAAGACGACGTCGAACCGGCCGTCCGGGAACTGCGACAGGTCCGTGCAGTCACCGACCACCGCGGTGACGCCGGGACGCGCGGCGCTCTCGACGGTGGCGTCGGCGTCCAGCGCCACCACCTCGGCGGCGTGCACCTGGTTCGCGAAGTCGCACCAGCCGGCCCCGAGCTCGAGGACCCGCGCGTCGGGCGCGATCCAGCGGCTCAGGTACGCCGTCAGGTGCTGCCACACCTTGGCCCGGTTGGGGTCATGGGCGAGCCGGGTGCCGAAGTACCCCGGTGTCGACGCGTCGGCGCCGGGCTCGTCGGGCTCCACGTCCACTCCTTGCAAGGGTCCTCGGGCGTCCACGGGCACTGACGGCGGGGAGCCTAACAGTCGCGAGCAGCCCGTCGTCCCGGCCGGTTCCCGGGCTACTCACGGGGCGGATGGGATGCTGGCCCGCGTGACCGGACCCGCGCGCGAGCCCGATCCCCCGGTCCCAACCGGTCCTCTCGTCTCCGCCGTCGCGACCCGCCGCATCGTCGCCCTCTTCGTCCTGCCGTACGTGCTGCTCGGACTCTGCTGGGTGTTCGCCAACCCGGCCATGGCCGGGCCCGACGAGGACGCCCACCTCGTCAAGGCGCTGGGGATGGCGCACTTCGACATCGGCCTGCCGAACCCGGCGCCCCCCTTGTCCGCCCACCCCGTCGACGTCCGTAACGCGTCGATCACCCGAATCGTGGAGATTCCGGCCCGCCTCGACCCGGCCGGCTACGCCTGCTACATCTTCCACGCGGAGGCCACGGCCGCCTGCCAGCCGACGGCGGCCCGGACCACGGAGGGCGACGTCGCGGCGGCGACGACGCTCGGCGCATACCCGCCGTTCCTCTACCCCGTCGTGGGCTGGGTCGCGAGCCTGGGCAGCCACCCGGTGAGCGCGGACCGCCTGGGTCGGCTGGTGGTGCTGGCCGCGTCGGCGTTGCTGCTGTGGCTCGCGTGCGCCCACCTGGTGCGCTGGCTGGGCCCGCGCAGCCTGGTCGGGGTCGCCCTGCTGATGACCCCGATGGCGGTGTTCTGCATGGGGATCCTCAACACCAGTGCGATCGAGATCCTCGGCGCGACCGGGATGGCGGCCGTCGTCGCGGTCTACGGCCGCCGCCCCGAGTCGCTCAGCCGGTCCGGCACCCAGGCCCTGGTGCTGGTCAGCGGTACGGCCCTGGTGCTCAGCCGGCAGCTGGGCATCGTCACCATGGCGGTGCTCACCCTGCTGCTCCTGGTGCTCGGCGGCTGGCGCGACGTGTGGGCCGGGCTCCGCGAACGACGGCCGGTCACCTGGGCCGCGGTCCTCGGGCCGGTGATCTCGACCGTGGCGGTCGCGGTGTGGGAGCTGGGCTACGACCATCCGGTCCTGCTCGGCCCCTGGGTCTCCGGCGACAGCCTCCGCGCCTTCGTCGACCAGGGCGTACAGCTCACCGCCGAGACCATCGGCTGGTTCGGGTGGCTCGACGTCCGGCCGCCCGAGGTCGTCAACGTCGTCTGGTTCGCCGCCGCGGTGGCGCTGGTCGTCACCGGCCTCGTCCTCGGTGACCGCCGCGACCGGACGGTCGTCGTGGGTGTGCTGCTGGTCGGGCTGGTGGTGAGCTACGTGACGTACTCGCGAGTCTTCTTCGGAATCAACGCGGGACTGCAGGGTCGGCACGTCCTGCCGATCTTCGCGCTCGCCCCGATCTGGTCCGGCGTCGTCGTCGCCGAACGCCTCCGCGCTCGGCTCTTCGCCGCGGGCGTCCGGGTGGCCGCGGTGCTGCTGCCCCTCGTCGTCCTGGTCGGGCTCTACCTCAACGCGAAGCGGTATGCGGTGGGCCTCGGCCCGGACTCGGGTCCGGACTGGTTCGTCCCCGCCGCCCAGTGGTCGCCCCCCTGGGGCTGGTACCCCTGGCTCGTCCTCGGGATCGCCGGAACGGTGGCTCTCGGGGTCGCCTGGGTCCGAACCATGGTGACAGTCGGGGTCGGGTCAGGGACGACCCGGTGACGTCACCGATGTCCGCGACCCGACCCCGCTGCGAACCTCGAAGACGTGTCCACGACCGTCTCCACCACCACTGCTGAGACCGCCCCCGCCCGCACCGGCCGTCGCTGGCCGTGGTCGGTGCTGAGGGTGGTCACCGTCCTCACCACGTTGAGCGCCTTCACGCAGGCCGTCCTGGCCGGAGGAGTCGTCGCCGGCCGGATCGAGTCGCTCCCGCTGCACTCGACCAACGGGCTGCTGCTCGCGGTCGGCACCCTCGTCCTGCTGGTCGCGCTCGTGCTGGCCTGGCGACCCGGAGGCGGCCCGGCGTGGACCCCGCTCGCCGGTCTGCTCCTGACCGCCGCCACCGTCGTCCAGCTCGGCCTGGGCTTCTCCCGGTCCCTCGCGGTGCACGTCCCGCTCGGCACGACGGTCATCATCGCCCAGGTGATGCTGCTGGTCTGGGTCTGGCACCGGCCGCTCCCCGAACCTCGGCCATGACGACCACGATCACCCGCCGGCAGCTCGGGGGCTTGGCGGGCCTCGCCGGGATCGCCGGAACCGGCCTCTGGCTGGGCGGCTTCCCCGGGGTGCTCTCCCGGAACGGCAACGGCGCGGTGCTCCGCAGCTCGGCTCCGGTGCCGGAGGCCCACACGCTGCCGTTCCGCACTCCCCCGTTGGCGCCGGGCACCGTCGGCGCGGACGGTGTCCTGCGGTACGAGCTCGAGCAGCGCACCGCCGACGTCGAGATCCTGCCGGGACTGCGGACCCGGGCGCTGACCTACGCCGGCACCTTCCCCGGCCCGACCCTGGTCTCCCGCTCGGGACGCCGCACCGAGGTCACCGTCCGCAACGGGACCACCATTCCGACCGTCACCCACCTGCACGGCGGCCACACGCCCGCCGAGAGCGACGGCTACCCGACCGACCTGCTGCTGCCTGCCGGCGTCACCACCGCGCCGGTCCTCCCCGGTATGCCGGCCGACCCGGCCGCGCGGGTGGCGTCGGGCAGCCGCGTCCACGCGTACCCGATGCAGCAGCGGGCCTCGACCCTCTGGTACCACGACCACACCATGGCGGCCACCGCCCAGAACGTCTGGCGCGGGCTGTTCGGGATGCACCTCGTCCACGACGACGAGGAGGACGCCCTGGGCCTGCCCTCCGGGGACCACGACCTGCCGGTGGCCATCTGCGACCGGTCGTTCGGGGCCGACGGGTGCCTGCTCTACCCGCCGGTGACCCTCGAGCACGGCGGCATGGCGATGGTGCCGCCGGAGTTCCAGGACGGCGTGCTCGGCGACGTGACCCTCGTGAACGGGGTCCCGTGGCCGGTCCTCGAGGCGCCCGCGGTGCGTCACCGGCTGCGGCTGCTCAACGCCTCCAACGCCCGGGCCTACCGCGTGGCCCTGTGGCCACCGCCCGCCGGCGGCGACGGGCTGGTGCAGATCGGCAGCGACGGCGGCCTGCTCGAGGCCCCGGTGGCTCACGACGCGATCGATCTGTCCCCGGGCGAGCGCTACGACGTCGTCGTCGACCTCGGCCGGTACCAGCCGGGCTCGGTCGTCGACCTCGTCAACGAGCTCGAGCCCGGTACGCGGGCGGTCATGCGGTTCCGGGTCGGCCAGCGGCTGCCGGACGACTCTCGCGTCCCAGAGCGGCTCTCGACCATGGAGCGCCTCGACCCGGGTGCGGCCGTGATCCGGCGCAGCGTCGACTTCCGCACCCGCGGCCAACGTGGCCCGTGGATGATCAACGCCGGCGTGTTCGACCCTGATCGCGTCGACGCGGCACCGACCCTCGGTGCGATCGAGGTGTGGAGCTTCACCAGCGACGTCGCCCACCCGGTCCACGTGCACCTCGACCCGTTCCAGGTCGTCTCACGGGGCTCGCCGGGCCGGCGGTCGGCCCAGGACGTCGGCTGGAAGGACACCGTGGCGGTCCGCCCGTCGGAGACCGTCGAGGTGGCGGTCCGGTTCGCCGACTACGCGGGGCGGTACGTCGTCCACTGCCACAACCTCGAGCACGAGGACATGGCGATGATGGCCAACGTCGTCACCCGCTGACCCACTCCCCCACCGCCCCACCCGCCCCCCCTGAGCTTGACGCTGCATCTGGGGGCACCTCCCGCTTGCGGGGGAGGGACTTGACGCAGCGTGCAACCAGCGTCGAGTCGCTCGACCCTGCGTCAAGCCGGCTGGACGACCGCGGCGGACTCGTTGGACTGGTGGGGAGAACGCGACGGGCGGGTATGCACCGGGTCTCCCCGGGCATACCCGCCCGTCGTGTCGTGTGGCCGGGCGGCCGACCGTCAGCTGTCGGTGAACCCGAGGCTGACGTCGTCCAGCCGGACCGGCTCGCCGGACGCGGCACCGAAGGTGCTGTAGTCGTACGCGTCGTAGTTCGGCAGCGCGTACATGGCGGCCTTGGCCTCCTCGGTCGGCTCCACCGTGATGTTCCGGTAGCGGGGCAGGCCCGTGCCGGCGGGGATGAGCTTGCCGAGGATGACGTTCTCCTTGAGGCCCAGCAGCGGGTCGGACTTGGCCTCCATGGCGGCCTGGGTGAGCACCCGGGTCGTCTCCTGGAAGGACGCCGCCGACAGCCACGACTCGGTCGCGAGCGAGGCCTTGGTGATGCCCATGAGCTCCGGTCGACCCGAGGCGGTCTTGCCACCCTCGCGGGACACCCGGTCGTTCTCCGCCGCGAAGCGCGTGCGCTCCGCGAGGTCGCCCGGGATGAGGTTGGCGTCACCCGCCTCGATGACCGTCACCCGGCGCAGCATCTGCCGGACGATGACCTCGATGTGCTTGTCGTGGATCGACACACCCTGCTGGCGGTAGACGTGCTGCACCTCGTCGACGAGGTGCGTCTGGACCGCACGGGGGCCGAGGATCCGCAGCACCTGCTTCGGGTCGATGGCTCCCTGGATCAGCTGGTGGCCGACCTCGACGTGCTCGCCGTCCGTGACGAGCAGGCGGGACCGCTTGCTCACCGGGTAGGCGTGCTCGTCGCTGCCGTCGTCCGGCACCAGGACGATCCGACGGGTCTTGTCGGTGTCCTCGACCCGAACCCGACCGGTCGTCTCGGCGATCGGGGCGACACCCTTGGGGGTACGCGCCTCGAACAGCTCGACGACTCGGGGCAGACCCTGCGTGATGTCGTCACCGGCCACACCACCGGTGTGGAAGGTCCGCATCGTCAGCTGGGTACCGGGCTCACCGATCGACTGCGCCGCGATGATGCCGACGGCCTCGCCGATGTCGACGAGCTTGCCCGTCGCCAGCGACCGGCTGTAGCACATCGCGCACGTGCCGACCTTGCTCTCGCAGGTGAGGACCGAGCGGACCTTGACCTGGTCGACGCCCGCCGCGAACAGCGCGTCGATGACGACGTCACCGAGGTCGATGCCCGCGTTGGCGAGCACCGTGCCATCGGCGTCGGCCACGTCCTGCGCGAGGGTCCGCGCGTAGACGCTGGTCTCGACGTCCTCGTGCGGGACGCGCTGGCCCCCGTGCGAGTCGGCGATCGGCATGGTCAGGCCACGCTCGGTGCCACAGTCCTGCTCGCGGATGATGACGTCCTGGGAGACGTCGACGAGCCGACGGGTGAGATAGCCCGAGTCCGCGGTCCGCAGTGCGGTGTCCGCGAGACCCTTACGGGAACCGTGCGTCGAGATGAAGAACTCGAGCACCGACAGACCCTCGCGGAAGTTCGCGCGGATCGGACGGGGGATGATCTCGCCCTTCGGGTTCGACACCAGGCCACGCATACCGGCGATCTGGCGCAGCTGCATCCAGTTGCCTCGGGCCCCGGAGTTCACCATCTTGTAGATGGTGTTGGTGACCGGGATGTTGGCCCGCATCTCGTCCGCGACCTTGTTGGTGGCCTCGTTCCAGATCTCGATGAGGTCCTCGCGACGCTCGTTGTCCGTCATCGCTCCACGGTCGTAGAGCTTCTGGACCTTGGTCGCGCGGGCTTCGTACTCCTCGAGGATCTCCTTCTTGCGCGGCGGCGTGACCACGTCGGAGATGGCGACGGTCGCACCGGACCGGGTGGCCCAGTAGAAGCCGGCGTCCTTGAGGGCGTCCAGCGACGCGGCGACCTGCACCTTGGTGTAGCGCTCGGCCAGGTCGTTGACGATCGACGAGAGCCGCTTCTTGTCGACGACCTCCTCGACGAACGCGTAGTTCACCGGGAGCGCCTCGTTGAAGAGCACGCGGCCCAGCGTCGTCTCGAGGATGAGCTGGGAGACGATGCCGTCCTCGTTGGCCTCGACACCCTCGGGCAGCTCGTAGCCGACCGGGGGCACGACGTCGTTGAGACGGACCCGAACGCGAGAGCCGAGCAGGATCTCGTGCTTGTCGAACGCCATCCGCGCCTCGGCCGGCGTGCCGAACACG
>CAWAGH010000004.1:0-502706 GCA_963781465.1 uncultured Actinomycetota bacterium | reverse complement strand
GCTCGGCGGTGCCGAGGGTCTCCTTCTCGAGCAGCTCGAGGACCAGCCGGTCGAGGACGTCGCGGTTGTCGTTGATGACGTGCCACGCCTCGTCGTGCGCGTTCTCGATGAGCTTGCGGACCTCCTCGTCGACGACGCCGGCGATCTCCTCGCTGTAGTCGCGCTGGTGGCCCATCTCGCGGCCGAGGAACACCTCGCCGGAGCTGGCCCCGAGCTTGATCGCGCCGACCCGCTCGGACATGCCGTACTCCGTGACCATCTTGCGGGCCATCGCCGTGGCCTTCTCGATGTCGTTCGCGGCGCCGGTCGTCGGGTCGTGGAAGACCATCTCCTCCGCGACCCGGCCGCCCAACGCATACGCGAGCTGGTCGAGGATCTCGTTGCGGGTGGTCGAGTACTTGTCGTCCTGCGGCATCACCATCGTGTAGCCGAGGGCCCGGCCGCGCGGCAGGATCGTCACCTTGGTGACGGGGTCGGTGTGGTTCAGCGACGCGGCGACGAGGGCGTGGCCACCCTCGTGGTAGGCAGTCATCTTCCGCTCCTGGGCGGACATGATGCGGGTCCGCTTCTGGGGTCCGGCGATGACGCGGTCGATGGCCTCGTCGAGGGTGTGGTCGTCGATGAACTTCTTGCTCGTGCGGGCCGTGAGCAGCGCGGCCTCGTTGAGGACATTGGCCAGGTCGGCGCCGGTGAATCCGGGGGTACGCCGGGCGACGGCCAGCAGGTCGACGTCGGGCGCCATCGGCTTGCCCTGCGAGTGGACCTGGAGGATCCGGTTGCGGCCGAGCATGTCCGGGGTGTCGACGGCGATCTGGCGGTCGAATCGGCCGGGCCGCAGCAGGGCCGGGTCGAGGATGTCGGGGCGGTTGGTCGCGGCGATGAGGATGACGTTGGTCTTGACGTCGAACCCGTCCATCTCGACGAGGAGCTGGTTCAGCGTCTGCTCGCGCTCGTCGTGGCCACCACCGAGACCGGCGCCACGGTGCCGGCCGACGGCATCGATCTCGTCGACGAAGACGATGGCCGGCGCGTTGGCCTTGGCCTGCTCGAAGAGGTCACGGACACGGGAGGCACCGACACCGACGAACATCTCGACGAAGTCGGAACCGGAGATCGAGTAGAACGGCACGCCCGCCTCGCCGGCGACGGCGCGCGCGAGCAGGGTCTTACCGGTACCGGGCTGGCCGTAGAGCAGCACGCCCTTGGGGATCTTGGCGCCGACCGCGAGGAACTTGGCCGGCTCCTGCAGGAACTCCTTGATCTCGTAGAGCTCCTCGACCGCCTCGTCGCACCCGGCGACGTCGGCGAAGGTGACCTTCGGCGTGTCCTTGGACGCGAGCTTGGCGCGGGACTTGCCGAACTGCATGACCCGTGAGCCGCCGCCCTGCATCTGGCCCATCAGGAACCAGAACAGACCGAGCACGATGATGATCGGGATGAGGCTGACCAGCATCGAGCCGAACCAGTTGGTCTCGTCGATCTGGTCGGTGTAGCCGTTCGGCGGCACGTGGGCGTCGAGGGCCGCGACAACGTTCGTCCCACGGGCGGTGACGTAGTACGCGTACACCTTGGTGGCGTTCTTGACCTTGTCGCCGTCCGAGAAGGACTCGCCCTGCTTGAGGGTGAGCTCCATCCGCTCGTTGTTGATGAGCTTGGCGGAGTCGACCTTGCTGGTGTTGACGAGGTCGAGAGCCTTGGACGTGTCGATGCGGGTGAAACCGCCGTTGTCGGACAGCGACAACACGAGGATCGCCGCGCCGATGAGCACGACGATCCACAGCATCGGCGTCCGAAGGATGCGCTTGAAGTCCATGTGCGTGCGGGGCAGGCCCCGACCCTCCTGCTGGGAGTGCTGACGCGACGGGTCAGTCGGGGACCCGTCTCCCGTTCATTCTCGCAGGTGAACGTGCAACCGGAGACTCCTGTTCCGTCCGACTCCCCCGGAAGCCGGTATGCGGCGGTATGCGTGACCCACGTCACCCCTTGTTCCGACCAGCCGGCAGCATTGGGGAGACCTTTCGGTGTCACCACCCCGAACTGTCTCCCCGCAGACTTCCGTCACGAACGGAGCAGGCCCGGCGACGGCACGGGTGGACCCGATCGCGCCATCCTCGGCTCCCCAGCACTGCTCCGGTGTCGAGCGCTAGGTCACAGGGAAAGCCGGCGACGTCTCGCCAGAACGCCCGCATCGTCAGCCATCCGGACCCGGCGCCCCGGCGGTCGCGGATCCCGTCCTTGACCCGCGCATCCGGTCCGTCGTGGCCGAGCCGGCCGTCCAGCTCGACCAGGACGCGCTGCTCGACGTACCCGATGTCGTGGAGCTGGTGGCCGTCACGACGTGGCGAGAACTGCCGGACGCCCACGGGCAGGCCATGGGCGCGCTCGACGTCCCGGACGTACCGGATCTCCATAGCGCTCTCGGCGCCCGCCGAGACGTCGCCCAGGACCAGCTCGAGGAGCTCGCGCTGCGGATGGCGGGAGCGCAGGGACAAGCGACCCCTCAGCGCCTGCTCGGTGGTCCGCCGTCGTTGGAAGGCCCGGCCGAGCAGCGCGAACGTCTCGTCGACCGAGGCCGACGCGCTGATGTCGAGGATGGTCTCTTCCACGGTGGTTCGCCATGGCCAGTGCAGCTCGTCCACGAACCGGTTCACGTCGCCGCGCCGGCGGTGGACGTGCGCGCCGACCGGCGTCGCGACCCGCCGATCGTGGCCAACGATGAGGCCGACCACGCGAGGTGGCGGCGAGACGATGCCGTGGACGAACGCGGCCGCATGGTCCGACCACGCGGAGTCGTCGACGGCGAGCTGCACCGCCAAGGCTCGGGTCCACCAGTCGTCGCGGCCGGGGACCGTGAGGTAGACGCCGGGGTGCATCGCCACCCACCAGCCTCGGTCCAGGCGCCATCGGATCGCGTCGTCGGTCAGGCCGGCCCCCAGACACTGTCGCCTCGTCAGCAGTCCGGACTGCTCCTTGGCCACGCGGTCAAGGTCATGACGGTCGCGAGGAGGCACCGGCGGACCGAGCACCCGCGTCTCGGGGAGCCGTGGAGGCGATTCGGCCATCCCGTCACTCTGGCCCGATCGCGCACGCCGCTGCCTTCGCTATCCACAGGCCTCAGTGGGGAGCGATTTCAGGCCGCAGGCCCCGAATTGTCTCCCCGGAGCCGGTTTCAGCCGCGCGCTACGAGTAGACGGAGGGGTTCAGGGTGCCGACGACGCGGAGGTTGCGGTACTGCTCGGCGTAGTCCAGCCCGTACCCGACGACGAACTCGTTCGGGATGTCGAAGCCGACGTAGCGGACGTCGATCTCGACCTTCGCCACCTCCGGCTTGCGCAGCAAGGTGCAGATCTCCACCGACGCCGGCGACCGCGACAAGAGGTTGGAGCGGATCCACGACAGGGTCAGGCCCGAGTCGATGATGTCCTCGACGATGAGGACGTGCCGGCCGGTGATGTCGGTGTCGAGGTCCTTGATGATGCGCACGACGCCCGACGACTTGGTCCCTGACCCGTACGACGAGATCGCCATCCAGTCCATCGGCGCCGTCCCGGGCAGCGCCCGCATGAGGTCGGCCATGACGAGGATCGCGCCCTTGAGGACGCCCACGAGCAGCAGGTCCTTGCCCTCGTAGTCCCGCCAGATGTCCGTGGCCATCTCCTGGATCCGCGCGAGGATCTCCTCCTCGGTGAGCAGAACCTTCTGGAGGTCGTTCCCCATGTCCTCGGCGTCCACGGGCGCAGGCTATCCGACCGGCGACACCGCGGCGACGGTCACCAGGTCGCCGCTGCGGCTGGCCTGTACGTGTCCGGGCAGGTTCAGCGGTCCCTGACCGTGCCAGGACGTCAGCAGCGCGTCGAGCGACTCCACGTGCGCGGCGGTGAGCTGCCCGGCCCCGGAGCCGGCCGCGACCGCCAGCAACCGCCATACCCGGGTCCTCAGTGCGCGCGGCAGAGCCTGGAGCGCCGTCGCCGACCAGGGTCCGTCGCCCAGGGTGGGCAGCACGGCCCGCGCCTCGTCCTCGAGGTAGTCGGCGTCCTCGCGCAGCATCTCCGCGCTGCGGGCGAGCGCCGCGGCGATCCCCGGGCCCAGCTCGTCCTCGAGCGCCCGCAGGAATCCGCGAGCCCGGACCCGCGCGAACGTCGGGTCCTCGTTGTGCGGGTCCCGCCAGGGCTCGATCTCGTAGGCGAGGCAGGCGGCCTCGGTCTCGGTCCGCCCCAGCGCGATGAACGGCCGCACGAACAGCCCGCGGCGACGCGGCATACCGGAGAGGGACCGCGAACCGGACCCCCGGGCCAGGCCCAGGAGGACCTGTTCGGCCTGGTCGTCGCGGGTGTGCCCGATGAACACGGCGGCGGCGCCGAGGCGCTCGGCCGTGTCCTCCAGCGCCCGGTAGCGGGCCGACCGCGCGGCCCCCTCGGGACCCGAGCCGTCCCGCTTTACGCGCACCATCTCGACCTCGACGGGATCCAGGCCGAGGTCGTGGCACCGCTGGGCCGCTGCCTCGGCCACCTTGCGCGAGCCCGCCTGCAGCCGGTGGTCGACGACCAGGCCGGCCGCCTTGATCCCCTGCTTCGGCGCCTCGAACCCGACGGCGCCCGCGAGTGCCAGCGAGTCGGGTCCGCCGCTACAACCGACGAGGACCACCGCACCCTCCGGCAGGAGGGCCAGCTCGGTGCGCACCGCCAGTCGGGTGGCGGCGACCGCGGACGCGGGACCGGTCATGACCAGCCCCTCATCGACCGTGGACGCGCCGAACCCAGGCCTGCGGGTCGCCGATCTCGGCGGGCGTCGGGAGGGTCTCGGGCGAGGACCAGACGGCGTTGAAGTCGTCGAGACCGGTCTGCTCGATGACGGCGCGGACGAAGCCGGCGCCGTCGGAGTACTGGCGCATCTTGGCCTCGAGGCCGAGGACGCGCCGGAGGATGAGGTCCACCCCGGAGACGCCTTGGCGCCGTTGGGTGAACCGCTCGCGGATCTGCGCGACACTCGGGATGACCTGGGGCCCGACCTCGTCCATCATCACGTCGGCGTGCCCCTCGAGCAGCGACATCACCGCGGTGATCTCCTCGACCTTGGCTCGCTGTTCCGGCGTCAGCAGGACCTCGGCCAGCCCCTGGGAACCGGGTTGGAACGCCTCGGGCAGGCGGCGGGCGATCTCCTGCACGCGGCCGGCCAGCTCGTTCGGCGTCGGGGCGATGTCGACGGTCAGCTCGCGGGTGCGGGCGATCATGTGGTCGCGCAGCCAGGGGTTCGCGGTGAACTGGAGCCGGTGCGTCTCCTCGTGCAAGGCCACCCACAGCCGGAAGTCGCGGGTGTCGACCTTCAGCTCGCGCTCGGTCTGGACGATGTTCGGCGCCACGAGCATCAGCCGGGGCACGCCCTGCGGTGCGAGGTCGTACTGGCCCAGCACCTTGCTCGCGAGGAACGACATGACCGCGCCGGTCTCGGCGCCGGTCACCTTGCCGCCGATCGCGGTCACCGCGTTGGGCTGGTTCCGCGGGACTCCGGCGGTCACCTTCTCGATGACCGGGGCGACCAGCGACGCCATCGACTCGATGTTGAGGTCCATCCACCCCGGACGGTCGACGACGAGCACCGGCGGGGCGTCCGCGGGGCTGTGCAGCCGGGAGGTCGAGGCGATCGGCTCCCGCGCGGCGCTGGCCACCTCGCGCAGCTCGCCGACGATCGCGGCCGCCTCGGACGGCGTCACCCGCGGGCCCGCACTGACCAGTCGGCGGCCGGTCGCCTTGGCGAACTCCCAGTCGACATACTGCGGGCGGCCTTCCGGCTGCTCCTCCGGAACCCTTGCCAGCTCGCTCATCGTGTCGTCCCTAGTCTCGACCAGCACGTCATCAACTCAACGGCGCCCTCAACGGCACCCGCATGACGCTAGTACCGCTACGAACCGGTCCAACGCGGCCCGGACGGCGGGCGTTCCCCGACCCGGCCCGTCGGTGTTGGAGATGACGTCGACGACGAGCAGCCTCCCGTCGGCGGTGACGACGGTCCCGCCGAGCGCGTTGACGCCGGTCAGCGTCCCCGTCTTGCCGCGGAACACCCCCACCGCGGTACGCGTGCCAGGCGCGGCGAACCGGTCCTCCAGCGTCCCGCTGAGCCCGGCCACGGCCATCTCCTGCATCGCGTGGTTGAAGGACGGCAGCCGCTGACCCAGGGTGATGACGTCGGCGACCACCCGCGCCGGGACGACGTTCTCGCGCGACAACCCACTGGCGTCCGCGGTGGACACCCCGGTCAGGTCGACGCCGAGACCCCCGAGGGTGGTCCGCACGAACCCTGCCGCCTCGGCGAAGCCGGGTGGGGTCCCCTTTGCGTATGCGGCCTGTCGGGTCAGCGACTCGGTCAGGGCGTCGTCGGAGTCCTGCAGGGCCAGCCCGAGCTGGTCCACGACCGGGGCCGAGGTCACCGTCGCCAGCGTCGAGGCGCCGTCGGGCGCGGCCGCGGGCGCCGCCAGGGTCGCCTTCACTCCCTGCGCCGCCAGGCCGGCCACGAAGGCCGCGCCGACGACGGCCGCCGGGTCGGCGGGGCCGGGACGTCCGGGCGTGACGCGCTGGGAGGAGAGGCCGATCGACGCCACGGCTCCGGTGATTCCGGTCGGCCGGAACGTCGGGGACCAGGTCGGGGCCAGGAGGGGCCCCGGAGCGTGGGTCAGGTCCAGTGACACCACGACGGAGGTCGCCCCCTTCGCCTTGAGCGCGGCCGACGTGCCGCTGACGAGGTCGCCGAGCCCCGCACGTCCGGCCACCGCTTTGGGGTCGCCGGGCCCGGGGTTGAGCAGGGTGTCGCCACCGGCGACGAGGACCACCCGGCCGGGGTCGGTGCCCTGCACCACCCGGGTCGTGAACGTCGCGTCGACCGGGAAGGTGGCCGCCACCGCCGCGCCCGAGAGCAGCTTGAGGTTCGACGCCGGGATGAGCGGGGTGTCGGGGCTGACGTCGAGCAGGTGCGTTCCCGTGGCGGCGTCGCGCACCGTGACCCCGAGCTTTCCGGCCAGCGCCGGGTCGGCGAGCGCGGCGGCGGTCGCGGCCTGCAACCCGGCGGCGCTCGGGACCGGCTGCTGCTGGCCCGAGGCGGCCAACGGCATACCGGCGTCGGCGTCCCGCGGCTGCGCCACGGTGGACGTCGCACTCGACGTCGGCGTCGGCGTGGCCGGTGCGGGGTCCGGCGCGTTGGCCAGGGTCAGGACGCCGGGGACCACGTCGTAGACGTCGAGGGTCGCGTAGCCGGCCACGAGCAGGACGACCGCTCCGGCGACAGCGACAACACGACGCACGACCCTCGGCCTCCCTGCTCTCCGGCGCGTTCTGACAAGATGCGAAGCACGATTCTCTCCGACGACGCCGGTCGTTGGGGATGCCGCCCGGCCGAGGGGGTTCACGTGGAGTTCTACGTCACCATCGAGATCCCGAAGGGTGCTCGGAACAAGTACGAGGTCGACCACGAGACCGGGCGAATCCGGTTGGACCGGCTGCTGTTCACCTCGATGAGCTACCCCGCCGACTACGGGTACGTCGAGGACAGTCTCGGCGAGGACGGCGACCCGCTGGACGCTCTGGTCCTCCTCGACGAGCCGACCTTCCCGGGCTGCCAGGTGCTGGCCCGCCCGATCGGCGTCTTCCACATGACCGACGAGGCCGGCGGCGACGACAAGCTCCTCTGCGTCCCCGCCAACGACCCCCGTCAGGCGCACGTGAGCGAGCTCGAGCACGTCAACGAGTTCGACCGGCTGGAGATCCAGCACTTCTTCGAGACCTACAAGGACCTCGAGCCGGGCAAGTCGGTGGAGGGCGCGAGCTGGGACGGCCGCGAGGACGCCGAGCGCTGCGTCGACGAGGCCCTGGCCCGGGCGTCCGAGGCCGGCCTCACGACCGCCCGCTGGCGGCTGCCGAACACCACCCAGCACTGACTGAGCGGCGCGCCGGACCGGTTGGTCACCGACCGGCTCGGATAGAGAGCTGACGCAGCAGCGGGACCGGGCCGGGAAACTCGCTCACCTGACGGGTCCGCGGGTCCACGGCGCGCAGGTGTCCGGTGTCGTCGACGACGAACAGCCACCGGCCGTCCGGCGACCAGACCACAGTCGGCCCGAAGCTCGTCGCCGGGTGCACCTCGACCTCATGGTCTGAACCGGTGACCAGGTCGGCGAGGCGCAGCGTGGTCCCGCCGTCCTGACGGCCCACCACGAGGGCGGCGGAGGTGCCGTCGGGTGAGAGCACGCCAGTGGGACCGTTGCGGTCGATGCCGACCGGCAACACGCGTCGGGCACCGGTCGTCCGGTCGATCCCGACGGTCGAGCAGCGACCCTGCTCGTCGCACTCACGGGCGAGCCAGCCCGAGGGTCCGGTCGCGACGACGTCGCCCGCGGTGATGCGCTGCACTCCATCCGGGCGAGCCACGTAGAAGCCGCCCGCGCCCTGAAGCAGCGGGTAACCGGCCCCGTCGTCGGCCGCGCCGGCCGCCACCGCACCCGGAGGAAGGGGCGCGGTGGCGAGCACCCGGCTGCCGTCCAGGTCGGTGAGCGTCATCACCGGTGGGCTGTCGTTCTCCGGCCCGACCCAGACCTGGTTCGGGTCATGCGCGGGCAGCACCGCAGCTCCGCGGTCGAGCAGCCCGATCAGCTCCCGTACCGGCCCGGTGTCCGGCACGACGTAGCCCGGCACGCGGTCGAGCGGCTTGACGACCGCCCGGTCGGGGCCCACGACGAGGAAGACCGGTCCGGTGCTATGCAGCCGAGCGAAGTAGGTCGTCGTGATCCGGCCGGCGGCGAGCTGGATCTGGGTGACGCTGTTGTCGCCGAGCGCGAACAGCTCCCACCGGTCGGTCACCCCGAGGATCGCCGGCCCGAGGTCGGGCACGGCGACCCGGGAGGTCGTGGTCGACGTCGGGACCGGGGCGACGTGCGGCGGTTCGATCGGCGCCGGCACCGCGCCGCGCTGGACCAGCGACGGCACGACGACGAGCACGGCGACGACGCCGGCCAGCGCCAGCCAGCCGCGCCAGGGACGAGTGCGGGGCGTGGCGGGGGGCTCGGCCGCCTCGTCCTGCCAGTGGAGCTCGACCCTCAACCGGTCCGGAGCCTCGTCCTCGTGGCCCATCCGTCGATCCTCGCCGCTGGACCGGCCGTCGTCCAGGACGAGTCGGAGCCTCCCCGTCGGACAGCACGGACCGAGGCCGCCCCTCTCGCGGCCCGGGTCGTGAGTGCCCGTATGCGTGGGCTCTCTGCAGTCGGGGTCCCCGCGAAGTATCGGAGCGGAGCGTAGAACTTCGTGGGGTGACTTACGCGGGGTGGCTTACGGCCGGCCGCCGTACGGCAGGAGGTCACTCATCGAGTAGATCGACGCGATCTTGACCACGGTGCTCGGGTTCGGCGCGTGGATCATCTGACCGCCGCCGATGTAGAGCCCGACGTGGTGGCTGTCCGGGCCGCTCGTGCCGTAGAACACGAGGTCGCCGGGCTGGAGCTGCGAGATCGGCACCCGGTCGGTCTCGGCATACTGGTAGCCGGTGTAGTGCGACAGCGACACACCGGCCTGGCGCCAGGCCATCATGGTCAGCCCCGAGCAGTCCCAGACCGAGGGGCCGGCGCCACCCCAGACGTAAGGCTCGCCGAGCTGGGCCCGGGCGAACGCGATGACCGCAGCGACGCCTCCCGACGACGGCGGCGGCGGGGTGGGGACGGTGGTCGGCGGCTTCGTCGTCGTCGGTGGCTTCGTGGTCACCGGAGGCGGGGTAGCGGCGGCCCGGGCGGCGTCGGCAGCCGCCTTGTCCGCGGCGGCCCTGGCGGCCGCCGCCTGCGCCGCCTTCTGCTCACGTGCCGTTCGCGCAGCGGCCTCCGCCTCCGCAGCGGCCTTGGCCCGAGCGGCAGCCTCACGGGCGGCGGCCTCGGCCGCGGCCTTGGCAGCGGCCTCCGCGGCGGCCCGTCGGGCCTCCTCGCGCTTGCGCTCCTGCTCGGCCGCGATGCCGGCCTGGCGCTGTTGCTCCAGCTGCACCGAGGTGTTCTGCAGCACCGCGAGCTGGGCCATCATCTGCTGTTGCTGCTGCTCGATCTGGGCGGTCTGCGTCTCCGCGTCCTGCGCCGCCTGTCGCGCCTTGTCCGCGGCGGTCTTGGCGGCGGCCGCGGCCGTGGCCCGGCGACCTTCGGCCTCCGCCGCGACCTGCTGGAGGTTCGCGGCGAGGAGGCGGGCCGACTCGGCGTCCTGCACCATGCGGGCGCGCTCGGCGCCGACGGCCTGGATGCCGGAGGCCTTGTCCAGCACCTCCTGCGGACCACCGCCGCCGAAGAAGATGTCGAGCTGGTTGGTGTCCCCGCCGCCCTGGTAGACCTCCGCGGCGTAGCGGGAGAGGGCCAGCGTGGCCTCGTCGGCGGTGGCCAGTGCCGTGGCGGCCTTGGCCTGCGCGTCGGTGCTCTCGGCCGCGGCCCGCTCCAGCTCGAGCTGCGCGCCGTTCGCGGCCTCGGCGGCGTTGCCGGCGGCCTGCTGAAACTCCTCGACGCGGTCCCGCGAGGCGGCCAGCTGCTGGTCCAGCGTCGCGACCTGTCCCGCCGCGGAGGCGGCGGCGGCCTGGGCGCCGGCGACCTGGTCGGCCGACGGGTAGACCGGGTCGGCGTGGGCCGCGGAGAGCGGTACCGCGATACCGGCGACGAGCCCGAGGCCCGCGAGGACGGTGATGCCCGAACGAGCGGCTCGACGGGCGGGCCGGTACACGTCGGGCACGAGGGTCCTCTCACACAGCGGCGTGTCGCCTTGACGAACCGCGTCTCAGGCGCGCAATGCCGGACGAACTGGGCGCAGCCGACACTAGGACCCATTCGTCACACTGGGAACACCCCTCACACGGATCCCGTTGGGATTCGGGCGAATTCGCGTCTTACACCGTTGTGATACGAGGACTTACACCGCTGTTTTTTCGCAGGTCACCCGAGCGATTCGTTCACCTGTCCGAACGACATCACGAAACCATAACGATATCGACTGGTTGACGACCGGAACGACCTTCAGTCACGGCCGGAAATGGCCGCCGCAACCGTCTTGACGATGTCCGGCGCGAAGACGCTCGGGACGATGTAGTTGGCGTTCAGCTCGGCGTCCGTGACGACCGACGCCAGGGCGTCCGCGGCCCGGATGAGCATGTCGGTGGTGACCTGGGTCGCGCGGGCGTCGAGGAGGCCCCGGAACACCCCCGGGAAGGCCAGGACGTTGTTGATCTGGTTCGGGTAGTCGGACCGCCCGGAGGCGACGACCGCGGCCCGCTTCGAAGCCTCGGCGATGTCGACCTCGGGGTCGGGGTTGGCCAGTGCGAAGACGATCGGGCGCTCAGCCATCCCGTCGATCCACTCGGGCGCGAGCACGTTCGGGGCGCTCACCCCGATGAAGACGTCGGCGCCGGTGACCGCGTCGCGGAGCGTCCCGGTCAGCCCTCGCGGGTTGGTCCGCTCGGCGAGCGAGTGCTTGGCCGGCGACAGCGCGGCGTCGTCCCGGTTGAGGATGCCCTCGCGGTCCCAGACGACGATGTCGTGCGCACCGGCGGCCAGGAGCAGCGAGACGATCGCCGACCCGGCGGCCCCGCCACCGCTCACGGCGATGTGCACGTCCTCGATCGTCTTTCCCACGCACCGCAGCGCGTTGCGCAGAGCGGCCAGGACGACGATCGCCGTGCCGTGCTGGTCGTCATGGAAGACCGGGATGTCGAGCAGCTTGCGCAGCCGCGCCTCGACCTCGAAGCACCGGGGTGCCGCAATGTCCTCGAGGTTGATGCCGCCGAACCCGGGCGCGATGAGCTGGACCGTGCGGACGATCTCGTCGACGTCCTGGGTGTCCAGGCAGATCGGCCAGGCGTCGATGTTGGCGAACCGCTTGAACAGCGCCGCCTTGCCCTCCATCACCGGCATCGCGGCCCGGGGCCCGATGTTGCCCAGTCCCAGGACGGCGCTGCCGTCGGTGACCACGGCGACCGAGTTGCCCTTGACGGTGAGACGCGAGACGTCCTGCGGGTTCTCGGCGATGGCCATGCTGACGCGTCCCACGCCGGGCGTATAGGCCATCGACAGGTCGTCGCGGTTCCGCAGCGGAACCGTCGGCGTGACGCTGATCTTGCCCCCGAGGTGGATGAGGAAGACGCGGTCCGACACCTTGTGCACCGTGACGCCCGGCACCGCGCGGATCGCGTCGACGACCTCGATGGCGTGGTCGCCGTTGGCCGCCGAGCAGGTGAGGTCGATCACCAGTCGGTCGTGCCGCGACTCGACGATGTCGAGCGCCGTGGTGATCCCGCCGGCGTCGCTGACCGCCGTCGCCAGCTGGCCGACCACGGCCGGGTCGGTGCCGGAATGGATGCGCACGGTGATCGAGTACGACCCGGTCGTCGCCCGGGCCCGCTGGATGGTCTGGGTCCGCGCCTGCTGCTCCTCGGCCGGCGTCGGCTCGTCCCCGTCGCCCTGCGCACCCGTCACCGAATCGCCCTGCTGCGTCTGCATGGGGCGCATCCTTCCACCGACCCCTACCGGCGGACAGGACACCTGCCTGTGGGCTTGTCCGAATCGCCCGACACGCGCGCGTTACCGCCTATAGCGTGACGACCGGTTTCAGGTCGAAACCGGTCAGGAGTGTGGTCGTGGTCAAGCGAATGCTCGCGGTAGCCGTGGTGGTGGCCGCGCTCGCACTCGGTGGGTGCTCGAGCACCGACACTCCCTCGGGCGGGCGGACCGCCACCGTGGCGAGCGACGAGACCGCGCGGAAGGTCGCCGATGTCGTCAACCAGAAGATGGCCGAGTGGAACATCCGGGCCGCGATCGTCAAGGTCACCAAGGGTGACCAGACCATCGCGCGGCAGGCGTTCGGTCTGTCCATGGACGGCGTCCCGGCCACACCGGAGATGAACTTCCGCAACGGCGCCGTCGCGTTCTCCTACGTCAGCATCCTGCTGCTCAAGTACGTCGACGACGGCACGGTGAAGCTCGACGACCCGATCGCGCAGTGGGAGCCGACCCTCCCGAACGCCGACAAGGTGACGCTGCGGATGCTGGCCAACCAGACCACGGGGTACCCCGACTACGAGGCCGACCCGGTCTGGCTGGCGGCGTTCAACGACAACCCGTTCCACATCTTCACCTACGAGGAACGGCTGAAGTTCGCGTTCGGCAAGCCGTTGCAGTTCGCTCCGGGAACGAATTGGAGCTACGCGCATACGAACTTCATGATCCTCGGCGACATCCTCGCGAAGATCGGCAACCGGCCACTCGACCAGCTTCTGGACGAGGAGGTGTTTAAGCCCATGGGCCTCAAGAACACCGTGGGCTCGGTGACGTCGACCATGCCCGAGCCCGCCCTGCATACGTTCAGCTCGGAGCGGCGGGTCGCCTTCGCGGAGCCGGGCAAGCCGTTCTACGAGGAGGCGACCTACTGGAACAGCCAGTGGGGAACGCCGATGGGGGCCAACGAGACGACGACGATCGACGACCTCGCCACCACGGCGATCTCGTTCGGGACTGGGTCGCTGCTGTCCAAGTCCAGCTACGCAGCGATGACCGACTCGAAGCTCATCGGGTTCGGCAAGAAGGACCCGGGCTGCGTGCCGAGCTGCTTCACCCAGGTCGACATCTACAACTACGGGTTGGGTGTGATCCGGTCGGGGCCCTGGATCATGCAGAACCCGCTGCTGAGCGGGATCGGCGTCACGACCGCCTACCTGCCGTCCGAGAAGATCTCCATCTCCGTGGCCGTCACCCTCAACCCGGGCGGGTTCGACGCGGACGGCAACTACAGGAACCGGGCCGACTACCTGTTCCGGTCGATCGGTGCCGTCGTGACGCCGCAGAACGCGCCGCTGTCTCTGCCGGCCGGCTGAACCTTCCGGCCGGCTGACCGCCGACGTATCTCCAGGCACTTTCGCGGGTCTTCTCAGGGCAACACCCTGCCCTCGACCGCCACACCAAGCCCTGGAGACCCCATGACGATCACCGAGCCCGCCGCCGCGGCCGTCGCCACGACGAGCGCCGAGGCGACGCCGAGGCCTTCAGTCCCAGCCCTTCCGAGCACACCCTTCCTGGAGGTCGAGACCTCCGTCGTCACCGACCGTCTGGGTGAGCTCGCAGCGGCGCTGCCCGGTGTCGCGATCCACTACGCGGTCAAGGCCAACCCCCACCCCCAGGTCCTCACCGCGGTGGTCGCGGCCGGCGGCAACTTCGACGTCGCCAGCCCCGTCGAGGTGCGCGCCTGCCTGGCGGCCGGCGCCGCCCCGGACGACCTCGTCTACTCGAACCCGGTGAAGCGGCGTGACCACATCGCGGAGGCGGCGGCCCTCGGTGTCCGCGTCTTCGTCGTGGACTCGCCGGCGGAGGTCCGCAAGGTCGCCGAGGCCGCCCCCGGCGCGGCGGTCCTCTGTCGCCTCGTCACCTCCGGCGACGGCTCCGACTGGCCCCTGTCCCGCAAGTACGGCTGCTCGGTCGGCCAGGCGGTCGACATCCTGGGGCTGGCCGTCGAGCTCGGACTGGACGCGGCCGGCGTCAGCTTCCACGTCGGCTCCCAGCAGCGCGACCCGAACGCCTGGCGCAGCCCGATCACCGCCGCTGCCAGCGTGTTCGAGGCCGTACGCGCCGACGGACTCACCCCGTGGCTGCTCGACCTCGGCGGCGGTTTCCCCGCGCGGCACGAGGGCGACATCCCGCCACTCGCCGCCTACGGTGCGGTCATCGAGGACCAGCTGCAGCAGTCGTTCGGCGACCACCGTCCGCGGACCATCGTCGAGCCCGGCCGGGCCGTGGTCGGTGACGCCGGCGCGCTGGTGACCTCCGTCGTGGGTGTGGTTCAGCGCGGAGACAACCGATGGGTCTACCTCGACGCCGGCGTCTTCACCGGGCTGGTCGAGACTCTCGACGAGGCGATCCGCTACCGCATCGAGACCAGCGCCGACGGCGGGCCGAACGGACCCTGCGTCCTCGCGGGACCCACCTGCGACAGCGCCGACGTGCTCTACCAGGTCACTCCCGTGCAGCTGCCGCTCGACCTCGCCGAGGGCGACATCGTTCGCCTCGAGTCGGCCGGCGCCTACACCTCCTGCTACTCGACGGTCGGGTTCAACGGCTTCGACCCGCTTCCGGTCGTCGTCGGCTGACCTCGCGTCGTCAGCGCCGCACCAACCTGCGGGTGAAACCGGGCCTCGGGCCCCCTCGTCACTGGTCCGCGAGCTGGCGCCGGGCGCTCAGGCCGAGCACGGAGTCGACGTCGTCCTGGTCCATCCGTCCGGGCGACGCGGTGGCGGCAACAACGAGGTCACCGACGAGCTCGATCTCCTCGCGGAGGGCTTCGTCGGTGAGGTCGCCCCAGTCGCCTCCCATGGCTCAAACCTAAGGAGAACAGCGGTCCCTGATGGCCCTTCGTCCACAGACTTGACCGACGCCATACCGAAGATGGTCCGTTCGGGCTATGCGACTGGCCCCTCACCTACCCGGTCGAGCTCGGTGACGACGCCGCCCTCGACATCGACGTCGATCTCGGACCCGTCGGGAAGGGACAGGACGTAGCGGCCGGCGACCAGCTCCGGGAACACGGCCGAGTACGCGACGCGGTCGCCGGCCGGTCGGCCCACCACCGCGACGTGCGGCCGATGGGGGTGGTGCGCCCCGTGCGAGTGCTCGTGAACATGCTCGTGAACGTGATCGTGATCGTGCTGGTGGGCGTCCGGCTCGCCCTGTCGCCGGTAGGCGACCTCGGCACCCTCCCAGGCGGCGGGCAGGTGCAGGACGACCGCCCCGACGTCTCCGCCGATGTCGAGCAGGACCGAGCCCTGACCGGCACACGGGTTCTCGGCGAGGTTGGCGGCGCGCTCGGGGCTGAGCGTGGACTGCTGCGGATTGGTCATGTCAGGTCCTCATGGGCTGGAGGTCGACGGAACGGGCGGCGGCGGACTGGTCGGTCCGCCGCCGCCCCAGGGGGCTCAGGCCGCCGGTGACGTCCCTGGCATGGCCTGGTAGCCACCACCCGGCGTCCCGAGGTAGGGGAAGCTGCTGAGCAACGGCGAGTTGGTGTTCGTCGTCCCGTCCTTGATGACCGACGTCGCGCCGTCCGGGGTGAACGTCGGGTCGACCAGCGGGATGGTCAGGCCCGCGACCGCCCGGAGCTCGACGGTGACGACGTCGTCGGCCACCCGTCGCCCGTTCGGGAAGCCGGCCGCGTCCCCGGCCACCAGACCCAGCGGGTTCGGCGACGCCGTCGGCGGCACCGCGAGGTTGAGCCGGAGCAGGTCCGCCTGCTGGGTTCCGGTGAAGTTCTGGAACCCCGGGACCACGCCGGCCGGTATGCCGGTGAGCAGGATCGCGAGGAGGTCCGCCCGTGGCTTGGTGTAGGCCTGGAGGTTCGGGAAGACCCCCGGGTAGAGCACCGGCAGGAGACCGGCGAGCTCCGGCTTCGACACGTACTGCGCGAACGCACTGTCGTCCCAGGGGTTGAGGGCATTCCATACGTCCTTGCGCGCCATCGGGACGATGACCTCGTTGAACAGCGGGTTGCCGAGACGGGACACCTGTTGCCAGGGGCCGTGTCCCGACGGCTTGCCGGTCTTCCCGTCGAGGACGGTCGTCTTCTGCCGGCTGGCCGTCGCGTACACGCCGATGACCGACTTCGCGTCCATGACGTCCGTGGGGTTCGTGCCGTCACGGGTGAGGTCGGTCTTGGGGACCTGGATCGCGATGGTGTGGACGTTCAGACCCTGGAGCCCGTTGACACCCGCGGCGGCGGCCGACGGGATGAGGTGCAGGTTCTGGAACGGTCGCAGCGCACCGAGGTCGAAGATCGACCCCAGGTCCACGAAGAACGCGTCCGCGCGCTGGCCCGCGAAGACGACCCGGCCGCCGGGCAGCGCGTGGGTGGCCTGAGCGGTGAAGTGCGCGTAGTTCGGGGTGCTGCGGATGCCGACGTTGACCGGCGGCACCGCGAGCCCGGAGGCCAGCGTCTTCGAGCCGCCACCGCGGGCCACCCGGGTCACCGAGTACGTCTGCGGCCGGTTGAAGGTCGAGTCGCCGATGTTGGCGATCGGCCCCGTGTTGTAGAGGAACGTGTTGGGGTTGCGGATCTTCGTCGAGAACCGGAACTGGTAGGTCACGTCCGGCTTGGCGTCGCCGCCGTTGCTGATGTGGATCTCGTAGAGGACGTCGTCGCCGAACTCGAAGAAGTTCGGCCCGCCCTGCGGGTTCTGCAGCGGGATGAAGTTCGCGATGAGGGTGACCGTCGACGGACGGTCCGGGCTGACGAACGCATACACGTCGGTGTTGTCGGCGACGGGATCCTTGGAGATCTCCGGCGCCTCGCGGTGCGATGACATGGCAGTGCCTCTCGTACTGGGCTGATGCTGAAAGGAAGGAGCAGCGCAGAAACCCCACGTCGCTGGACGCACAGGAGCGGAGGGTGTGGTGGGCAGCACCGGTCGCCGCGCTGCGGCCGGTGCGGGCGCGGTCAGCCGCGCAGGTGTTTGGCGAGGGTGGCGACGAGCGCCTTGTCGGTGACCACGACCTCGCGCTCACCCGACATGACGGCCACCGAGCCGGTAGCGGCGTCCTTGATGTAGGCGACGACGGCCCCCTCGGGAGGCGGGGCGGCGGAGGCCGAGGTGGCTCCGATGACGGCGGGGGCGATGGCGATCGCCGCGACGCCGGTTCCACTGGCGGCGAGGAAACCTCGCCGGCTGGTCTGGCTCATTCAGCTGTCCTTTCGAGATGGTCCCTGCACGGTGATGTTCGTCTCAGTGACGTGGACGGATGGGACGATCGCGACCCGACTTCGGCGGACTTCCGACCGGCCCTGAATCGCGGACGGGCAGGGGCGATTCGCCAGTCAGCCGGTGGCTCGCGCGAGGGTCTTCATCGTCACGTAGCTGGTGACGGCGGCCACGCTGGGCAGCTCCGCGAGCCGATGGGCGTGGAAGTCCTCGTACGCCGGGAGGTCGGCGACCTCGACCTGAAGGATGTAGTCGAAGTTCCCGACCACGTGATGGGTGAGCTGCACGTCGGGGAGCTCGACGACCGCGCGCTCGAACGCGACCACGTCCTTGCGGGAGTGACGCACCAGGCGGACGCCGACCAGGACGCGCAGGCTGCGGCCGATCACCGCCGGGTCGATCACCGCCCGGTAGCCGCGGATCACCCCGGTCCGCTCCAGTCGTCGAACGCGCCGAAGGCACGGCGACGGCGAGAGCCCCACCCGGTCGGCGAGGTCGGCATTGCTGATCCGACCGTCCCGGTCGAGAACCGCGAGGATGGCCCGGTCCACGTCGTCCATATTGGCAGGATATTGCTCGAATCAGACGTCTACCACCATCAAGTGGCCCGTAATCGAGCAACAGATCACCAAAGTTGCCAGGACTTACCGCCTCCCGCCCTGTCGCCGCGCACCCTGGACGCACCACCGAACGGTCGACGGGAGAAGGACGATGACGGGTACCAGCACGCGGGTCATTCACGCCGACCGCGACATCCACCCCTCACGGTCGGTCGCGCGGCCCATCTACCAGACGGCCGCCTTCTGGGCCGAGGACTCGGAGTCGTTCGCCCAGGCGGCCGTCGAGCCGCGGGGCAAGGACTTCTACACCCGCTTCGGCAACCCGAACCATGCACAGGTGGCCGCGGTGGTCGCCGAGCTGGAGGGGACCGAGGCGGCGATGGTCACGGCGTCGGGGATGGCGGCCCTGACCACCACGGTGTTGGCCCTGGTGTCCGCCGGCGACCACGTCATCGGGCAACGGTCCACCTACGGCGGAACGGCTTCCGTGCTGTTGAACCTCCTGCCCCGTCTCGGCGTATCGACCACCCAGGTGGACCAGACCGACGTCGAGGCGTTCGAGAGGGCGTTGACTCCGCAGACCCGGCTGATCCTCGTGGAGTCGCCGAGCAACCCGTCCCTCCAGGTCACCGACCTTCGCGCGGTCGCTGACCTCGCACGGGCCCACGGCGTGCTGACTCTCGCCGACAACACCTTTGCGACCCCGCTGAACCAGCGACCGACCGAGCTCGGCATGGACCTGGTCTGGCACAGCGCCACGAAGTACCTCAACGGCCACTCCGACGTGTCCGCCGGAGTGGTGGCCGGCTCCGCGGAGCTCCTGGACCGGATCTGGGATGTCGGGCTGCTCACCGGCGCTACCCTCGGACCGTTCGACGCCTGGCTGCTCCTGCGTGGCCTGCGCACCCTGCCGTTGCGCGTGGCCCGGCACAACGACAACGGTCAGGCTCTCGCGGACGCGCTCGAGTGCCATCCCACCGTGACGCGGGTCCACTACCCCGGTCTGGCGTCCCACCCGCAGCACACCCTGGCCGCGCGCCAGATGAGCGGCTTCGGCGGCGTGCTCGCCCTCGAGCTCGCCGGCGGGTACGAGGCCGCCGACGCCTTCGTCGGCCGGCTCCGGTATGCCCGCCGGTCCGCCAGCCTCGGCGGCGTGGAGTCGCTGGCGGTGCATCCGGCGTCCATGTGGCGAGGCATGCTCAGCGAGGAACAGCTCACCGAGTCGGGCCTTCCCACGGGGCTGGTCCGAGTGGCCGCCGGCACCGAGGACACGGCGGACCTCGTCGCCGACGTGATCGCGGCCGCGACCGGAGATACCCCGTGAGGACCCTCATCACGGGCGGCACCGTCATCACCATGGACCCGGCCATCGGCGACCTCGCCTCCGGTGACGTCCTGCTCGAGGACGACGTGATCGTCGCTGTCGCCGCACACCTCGACGCCCCCGACGCCGTCGTCATCGACGCGACCGACCGGGTCGTGATGCCCGGCTTCGTGGACACCCACCGGCATACGTGGCAGACCGCCTTCCGCGGGGTGGGCGCCGACTGGACCTTCGCCGAGTACCTGGCTGGGGTGCACGGGACGTTGAAGCCGCACTACGGGCCCGAGGACGTCTACCTCGGCAACCTGCTCGGCCGCCTCGAAGCCCTCCACTCCGGTGTGACGACGATGCTTGACTGGTTCCACTGCGGGCGGACACCGGAGCATGCGGACGCGGCGGTCCAGGGTCTGCGGGACGCGCCCGGCCGCTCGATCTTCTGTTACGGCGCGGGCTGGGGCACCACGGCACTCGTGGCCGACGAGATCCGGCGGCTGCGGTCCGGGCTGTCCGACGACGGACTCGTGATCATGGCGTGGGGGCTTCGCGGACCGGAGCTGACCGATCTGGACACCGTCGACGCGGAGCCGACACTGGCCGCCGAGCTCGGCCTGCGCACGAGCGTGCACATCGAGACCGGCGGCCGATACCGTGCGATCGCCGACCTTCACGGGCACGGACTCCTCTCCGGCAGCACGACATTCGTGCACGTCAACGGGGTCGGCGACGACGAGCTGCAGATGCTCGCCGACGCCGGCAGCTCGGTCTCTATCAGTCCGGGCGTCGAGCTCACCATGGGTATCGGCCGGCCGATGACGGGCCGCCTGCTGGCCGCCGGCCTGCGTCCGTCCCTCTCCACCGACGACGCTCCCTCCGCGGCTGGCGACCTCTTCGCCACGATGCGCTCGGCGCACGTCACGCAACGCGGCCTGGACGGCAGCCTGAACGCGAAGGACGTCCTGCGGTTCGCCACCGCCGACGGCGCCGCGGCGTGCGGACTGGCCGACCGAACCGGGAGCCTCACTCCCGGCAAGGACGCCGACGTGATCCTCCTGAACGCCGACGACCCGACCGTGTTCCCGTTCAACAACCCGGCCGGCACGATCGTGTCGGCCGGTCATCCGGGTCTCGTCGACACGGTCCTGGTCGCCGGTAGCGTGGTCAAGCGGGAGGGTCGCCTCGTCGGCGTCGACCTCACCGCGTTGCGGAGCCGGCTGGTCGAGTCCCGCGACCGGATCGCCGCCGCGGCGGGGGTCCCGCTCGACGGATCGTGGCGCCCCACCGCAGAAGCCGACTGACCGAAAGGGGTCACCCGATGCGACGCCAGCTCCCGTTCAGCCAGGTCGACGTGTTCTCCGCGACCGCTTACCTCGGCAACCCGGTGGCGGTGATTCTCGACGCCGACGGTCTCGACGACACCGACATGCGGCGCATCGCCCGCTGGACGAACCTGTCGGAGACGACGTTCGTTCTGTCCCCGACCACACCCGCGGCGGACTACCGGTTGCGGATCTTCACCCCGGCCGGCGAGCTGCCGTTCGCCGGCCATCCGACGCTCGGCTCCGCACACGCCTGGCTGGAACACGGCGGCACACCCAGGGTGTCGGAGCGTCTCGTCCAGCAGTGTGAGGCCGGTCTGGTCGACATTCGACGGCACGACGGGTTGCTGTGGTTCGCGGCTCCGCCCACCCGTCGTAGCGGGGACATCGACGACGAGTACCTGGGGCAGATCGTCGAGGCGTTCGGCATCGACCACGACGAGGTGCTCGCCCACCAGTGGGTGGACAACGGGCCGGGCTGGGCCGTCGTCCGGCTCGCAACGGCGCAGGAGGTGCTCGACCTTCAGCCGGACCTCTCGCGGATCCCTACCGCGATGGTCGGTGCGATCGGCGCATACCCCGACGGGAGCGAGCACGCGTTCGAGCTGAGGACGTTCGCTCCGGGTGTCGGCGTCGCCGAGGATCCGGTCTGCGGAAGCATGAACGCCGCTGTGGCGCAATGGTTCCTGCGCACCGGTGCGGTGTCGGGGGGCTACCGGGTCTCCCAGGGTCGACGCCTGGACCGAGCCGGCGACATCACGATCGCCGCCGACCCGGACGGCACGATCTGGGTCGGCGGGAACACGAACACCCTGTTCCACGGCCTAGCGTTCGTGGACTGATTCGCCGGTCCGGCGCCGGCCGGTGGGCATACGCTGCCCGCCATGCCCGACCTGACCGCCGACCGTCTGGAGCTGCTCGACCGGTTCCGCGCCATGTACGTCGGCAAGCACTTCGAGGCCCCGGCGTTCGACCTCGACGGCGGCTACCTGCAGACCACCTTGGCCGACGACGCCCGAATGCCGCTGCGCTTCTTCGTCGAGTACAACAACGCGTGGTGGTTCGCCGTGATCAGCGGCGTCGACGTGCCGATGATCTCTTACGACCCGGTCAGCGACTCCGGCGCGATCGTCCTCGACATCGACTACGAGGGCGAGACGTTGCGCGCCATGCAGCACGTGCACTTCGGCGACGGGGTCATCAACCGCATCCGCACGTATGCCTCGGGTGCCTTCTTCGACCGACCGGCCCCGCTGGTCTCACTCGACCGCCACGGCAACACCTGCTGGCTCGAGACCGGCTACGACCTGGCGACCTCTCTGGACGCGGCGCGGGTCTTCCTCCGCACGCCTCACGGCCGGCGCTACGCCGAGGACCCGGCAACCGCGCCGGCGGTGGCGCGGATCGAGGCGAACCTCGAGGACCTCGCCGATCGACTCACTCCGACGCCTGGCTAGCCGAGCCCCGCATCGACGCGGTGACCAGCTCGACGCCCAGCTCCTCGATACGATGACCTGTTTCGCGCGGCAGCTCGTCGTCGCTGATGACGAGGTCGAGGCGCTCGAGGTCGACGACGTGGAACCGGCTGACCGTGCCGTACTTGGTGCTGTCGGCCAGGAGCGCTGAGGTCACGGAGGCGGCCATGACGGCTCGCTTCAGCTCGACCTGGTCGGTCGACCTGGCTGTTACCCCACGCGAGACGCTCCACGAGGCGGTGCTCATCAGCTGAAGGTCGATGTTGATCGACCGCAGGGCGGCCGCGGCCAGGACACCGGTGCTCGAACCGCTCTCGGCGTCCACCAGGCCACCGGTGTGGATCACCTCGATCTGGGGATGCCCGAACAGGCTGGACACGACGTAGAAGTCGTTGGTCACGATGGTGAGGTTCCGCCGGTCGGTCACGTGCGGCACGACGGCCTGGCAGGTGGTGCCGGCGTCCAGGAAGATGACCATGCCGTCGGTGACGAGCGCTGCCGCCCGCTCGGCGATCGCCGACTTGCGCGGCTGTTCGAGGACCTCCCGCCGGGTCCGCTCGGTCGGTGGGGCCTGACTGACCACTCCGGCCGCGCGGACCCCACCCTGAACGGACTCCACCTGCCCGTCGGCCTCGAGGGCGGCGATGTCCCGTCGCACCGTCATGTGGGACACGCCCAGATAGGCCGTGAGCTCGCGGGTGCTGACCACGCCTTCGCGGCGAACCAGGTCGAGGAGCTTCTGTTGGCGCTGCTCGGGAATCAGGGGTGTGGAGTGGGCGTGCTCAGCCATGCACAGAAGTTAACACTGGATGCCACAAACTGTTGTTTTCTGTGATCTTGTGTTCTAGTCTGTGAAACTATGAACAAGAAGTTGCAGAGCCTTAAGGCCATCGACGAGACCGGCTGCGTCCTCATCGTCCGCCTCGACGACCCCGACGACGCCCTCGCGGTGTCGCGAGCCGCGGTCGAGGGCGGGATCCGCGCCCTGGAGATCACGCTCTCGGTGCCCTCGGCCGTCGAGATCATCCGCACCCTCGCCCGCGAGCTCAAGGGCGAGGGCGTCGTCGTCGGAGCGGGGACCGTCCTCGACGGGCATGCTGCCTACGAGGCCGTCTCCGCCGGCGCCCAGCTGCTGGTCAGCCCCCAGCTGAACCCCGAGATGCTCGCCGTCGCGAACCGCTACCAGGCGGTGTCGATCTCGGGGGCCATGACGCCCACCGAGATCGTCGACACCGTCTCGGCCGGCGCGGACATCGTCAAGCTCTTCCCCGCCGACCAGTTCGGTCCCGGGTACCTGCGGAGCGTCCTCGCGCCCCTGGCCCGCATCCCCATCGTGCCGACGGGTGGTGTCACCCCGGAGAACGTGGACGAGTGGTTCGACGCCGGCGTCGCCGCCGTCGGCGTCGGCAGCTTCGTCACCAAGGCCGCCGCCGGCACCCATGACTACCACCTGGTCACCAAGGCCGCGGAGACCTTCCTCGCCGCCATCCAGAGCGCCCGCTCGTAGTTCTGCCCGACCGACCCCGGTGCCGGCAGTTGCCGGCGCCATCACAAAGGAGTGACCTGAGGACCATGGCCCACCACACGCAGCACCTCCCATCTGCCACCCAGGAGACCGAGCCGGTCTCCGACGAGGTCCGGGCCCGCAAGGTCCGGTTCCGCTGGGGTCTGATCGCCCTGCTCGTCGTCGGCGGCATCGTCAACTACCTTGACCGCAGCACCCTCAGCGTCGGCAACACGACCATCGCCGCGGACCTCGGCCTCAACAAGGCCCAGATGGGGCTGTTGCTCTCGGCGTTCGCGTGGCCGTATGCCATCGCCAACCTGCCGGCCGGGTATCTGGTGGACAAGTTCGGCGCCAAGGCGATCTACGCCTGGGCCGCCAGCCTGTGGTCGGTGGTCACCATCCTGACCTCGCTCGTCAGCAGCTTCTCGATCTTCTATGCGGCGCGTGTCGCCCTCGGGGTCTCGGAATCCCCGTTCTTCACCTCCGGGCTGAAGGTCTCGGAACGCTGGTTCCGCAAGGACGAACGCTCGATGCCCGTCGCCATCATCAACACTGGCTCACAGATCGCGAACGCCATCGCGCCGCCGCTGCTGACGCTGCTGATCCTCACGATGAGCTGGCGCGGGATGTTCGTGGTCGTCGGCGCCTTCGGTCTGCTGACCGTCGTCGTCTGGCTCAAGGTCTACCGTGACCCGACCGCCGAGGAGACTCGGCTCATCAAGGGCCTCGAGGCCCAGGTCGAGGCCGAGCGCACCGACAAGGTCGGATGGCTGGACCTGCTGAAGGTCCGCAACACCTGGTTCATGATGATCGGTGCCTTCGGCATCTTCTACACGGTCTGGGTCTACCTCACCTGGCTGCCCAGCTACCTCGAGACCAGCCGCGGGTTCAGCCTGGCCGCGGCCGGCGGTGTGGCTGCCCTGCCGTTCCTGTGCGGGATCATCGGGGTCCTGACCGGTGGGTTCGTCTCGACTCGCCTGGTCAAGCGAGGCGTCCCGACCATCCGGGCCCGGAAGATCCCGATCGTCGCCGGCGCCCTGCTCGCCGCCGCAGCGGTCTTCCCGGTCGCCTACGTGCAGAACACTGTCCTGAACGTGGTCCTGCTGTGCATCGGCTACTTCGCCGCGCAGGTCCCGATCGGTGTCATCTGGACGCTGGCCTCCGACATCGCCGACAGCCGCCAGGTCGCCTCTCTCGGTGCCATCCAGAACTTCGGCGGATTCCTGGGCGCCGCCCTGGCCCCGGCAGTCACCGGGTTCATCCTCCAGGCCACGGATGGCGACTTCAAGGTCGTCTTCCTCGTCGGCGGCATCCTGCTCCTCCTGGGTGCGCTGTCCTACGGTGTGTTCGTCCGTGCGCCGCAGGAGCGCCCCGTCCCGGAGACCCTGTGATGACCGACGACCCGCGTCCCACCGCATACCTCGTCGTCGGTCCGGCCGGTTCGGGCAAGTCCACGGTCAGCCGGGCCCTCGCCCGGCAGGCCCGGGCGGCCTACCTCGACAAGGACTCGCTCGCCACGGGGTTCACCGAGAAGCTGCTCGAGGTGACTGGCCACGAACCGCAGGCCCGGGACGACAGCGACTACTACCAGTCACAGGTCCTGCCGATCGAGTACGAGACGCTGCTGCGGCTCTGCGGAGACAGCCTGCGGGTGGGGACCTCGGTGGTGCTCGACGCCCCCTTCGGTCGGTTCCTCGGTGACGATGCGTTCCTCGTCGACGCCGTTTCCCGGCACGCGTGGCCGGACGCGGAGATCGTCGTCGTCCACGTCGTCACGGACGGCGGCCAGGTCCTGGAGCGGCTCAAGGGCCGCGGCCTCGACCGCGACACGTGGAAGATCGGCCACTGGCCGCAGTTCTGGTCCGGCGCCGGCACCACGTCCTGCGCATGGCGCGGCGCGCGGCACGTGACCGTCGACAACTCCGGTGCCGTGCCGGACCTGTCGCCGCTGGCCTTACAGCCGGTCTGAGCAAGTCCGCCCGCCGATGACGTCACGTCCTCGGCGGGCACTTGCTGGGTGTCGAGCTGCGTGGAGCCGCCTATCGGAATCGAACCGATGACCTATTCATTACGAGTGAATCGCTCTGGCCGACTGAGCTAAGGCGGCGTGCACCCTCGCGGGCACGGGGCACCACTATACGGATCGGCCCGGCGTTCTCCGAACCGAGCAGCGAGCCTGCGCGCGGACCCCACGGGGCGCATACCCGCTAGCACTTCACCCCGTCCTGGGGCACCGTCCCGTCGATCAGCCAGCCGTCCACGGCCTTGTCCACGCAGGGGCTGGACCGGGGATAGCCGGTATGCCCGTCGCCGTCGCGCGTGACGAGGACGCCGTGCGCGAGCTGCTGGCGCAGCCGGGTCGCCCACTCGTACGGGGTGGCCGGGTCACGGGTCGTCCCGACGATGATGATCGGCGGTGAGCCCTGGGCAGCGATGGGGTCGCTCTTGCCGGTCGCGGGGACCTTCCACACGCCGCAGGGCACGTCGCTCCACGCGAGGTAGCGACCCCAGGTCGGCGCTTCCTGGCTGAGCTTCTGCGCGAACGCCTCGATCTGCGCGGGATCCGCCGTGTCGGGCTTGTCGAGGCAGTTGACCGCATAGATCGCCTCCATGATGTTGCTCTGGTACTGGCCGCCCGGAGTGCGTCGGGCGTAGGAGTCAGCCAGCCGCATGAGGCCGTTTCCGTCACCCGACTTCGCGTCCTTGAGCGCGTCGGTGAGCTGGGCCCACAGCGACGCGTTGTACATCGCCTGGAGAATCCCGGTCGAGGCCCAGCCCTCGGTCAGCTGGGTCACCGTCTGGTCGTTGGTGACGGGGAGGGGCTGGGCGTCGAGGCCCTTGAGGAAGTTCTGGATCCAGGCCATGCCCTCGGCACGCGTCTGGCCCACCGGGCAGTCGGACTGCTTGATGCAGTCGTCGACGTAGGCGTGCGTGGCGGTCTCGAACCCCTTGGCCTGGCCGGCCATGAGGTCCTGGGCGGTGAGGTCGGGCGGCACCGGGCCGTCGAGGACGAACCGGCCCATCTGACTGGGGAACAGCCCGGCGTAGGTGGCGCCGAGGAAGGTGCCGTAGGAGGCGCCGAGGTAGTTCAGCTTCGACTCGCCGAGCGCCGCGCGCAGGACGTCCATGTCGCGGGCCGCCTCGACCGTCGAGACGTGGGCGATGATCTTGGGGTTCTTCGCGGCACATCCGGCGGCGAACTTCGTCGCCTCGGCGATCAGCCCCTGCTCCTCGGCCGGCGTGTCCGGCGTCGCGTCGACGCCGCCGATAAAGGTGTCCAGCTCGCGGTCGCCGACACAGTCGATCGGGGATGACCGGCCCACTCCCCGCGGGTCGAACCCGATGAGGTCGTACCGGCGCCGGACGTCGCTGCTCACCAGCGAGCTCGCGGACTGCCCGACGTACTCGACCGGCGAGGCGCCCGGACCGCCCGGGTTGTAGACCAACGCGCCGATCCGCTGGTTGGACGAGCGCGCCTTGGAACGCAGCACCGCCAGCTGCATCGTCTCGCCCGTCGGGTTCGCGTAGTCGATCGGGACGCGCAGCTTGGCGCACTCGCCGCCGGTGCAGCTGGTCCACTGCAGGCGCTGGCTGTAGAAGGTCTCCAGCCCCGTCGTCCCCGTGGGCGGCGTCTGCGGCACGAAGGTCGGCTCGCCCGACGACCCGCCGGAGTCATCGGTCGGCAGAAAGGGCAGCACCAGGCAGGAGGACAGGCTCAGCGACGCGACGACCGCCCCCACCACCACGAGGAGTGCCCGCCGGGCCCGACGGCCACGGCGCAGGGGGGTCAGAGGCACCGGAGCACGGTAACCCGAGTCGTCTGCGCCAGGAGCCACGATCGGTTCACGAGGTGCTAACGACGGCAGGCCCGTGAGTGTCCCGCGGGCCTGCCGTCGTGGTCGACGATCTTGGGGCTACGGCTCGGTGAGCTCGCCGGTGTGACCGTTGCACGCGTCACCCGGGGACAGCCCGATGGTCCGAAGGAAGGCGCGGTCAGCCTGCGGGATCTGCCCCCACGACTGAGTGTGGCCCGGCTCGTAGTTGGGATCGCTGGGGTCGAGGAACCGCTCGGGATTCTGCCCGGAGAACGCACAGATCGAGTTCGCGTGGCCCCTCATGCCTGTCTCTTTGCCGTTTCCGGTCGACTCCCCGGCAAATGCGGTGCTGGCGCCACCGATCGACAGCGCAACGGTGGCGAACACGGCCACGCCCAATGACTTCTTTCTCACATCTCCTCCTATCCGATTGTCCCCCGGTGCTCGTCCGACGCTAGGACATTTCGCTCCAGGGTGTTGGCGAATCGAGGATCACGCCAATCGCCCGGCGTATTCGCAATCGCGAAGAAACGCAAACGCTTTCAGTCGGCCGCGTTCCCACTCATCACGGTGATGGTCATCGCCTCCAGAGCCAACAGCGGCGCGACATTGAGGTTGATCCGGTCCCTCGCCTCGCCCACGGCCTCCATCGCCTGCAGGAGCTGTTCGGGCGTTCGCATCGCGGCCAGCGCTCGGACGACGTCGACGCTGTCCTCGTTGACGAGGTCGACGTTCGCGCCGATGCGCAGGACGAGCGCGTCGCGATGGATGGACAGGAGGTCGACGAGGGCGCGGTCGACGGTGTCGCGGGCGAACCTCGTCGCGCGGGTCTTCTGCTCCTTCTCCAGGGCGCTCAGCTGCGCGCGGATGTGCGGTGGCTGGGTCCGCGCGGCGGGGTCCGCGCCGAGCGTCTCGAGCAGCCGGGTCCGCTCGGCTGCGTCGCGCTCCGCGCCGGACGATGACGACTCCTCGTCGGCGATCGACGCGAGGTCGGCCGCGGCCGCGATGGCGTCGCCGATGGTCCGTATGCGTCCGGGCATCGCGATGACGTCGCGGCGACGGATCCGCGCCCCCTCGTCGCGAGCCAGCCGCCGCGCGAGGCCGACGTGCGACTGGGCCGCGCGCGCCGCATACCGGGCCATCGCCGGGTCGATGCCGTCGCGCCGGACGAGCAGGTCGGCCACGTCCTCGACCGGTGGCGTCCGCAGGCGCACGTGCCGCGAGCGGGAGCGGAGGGTGATGATGACGTCCTCGAGCGAGGGCGCGCAGAGGATCCAGACGGTGCGCGGGGTGGGTTCCTCGAGCGCCTTGAGCAGTGCGTCCGCCGCTCGCTCGGTGAGCCGGTCGGCGTCCTCGACGATGATGACCCGCCACCGGCCGACCGACGGGCGCAGTCCGGCCTCCTGCACCAGCGCGCGGGTGTCCTCGACCCGGATCGACAGGCCCTCGGTCGCCTTGACCGTCACGTCGGCGTGGGTGCCGTCGATCGCCGTCCGGCACTCGCGACAGGTTCCGCAGCCGTGGTCCGGGCACTCCAGCGCTGCGGCGAACGCGCGAGCGGCCACGGACCGGCCTGATCCAGGCGGACCGGTGAACAGCCAGGCGTGGGTCATCGCCGCAGGGTCGGTCACGGCCCGGGTGAGCGTGGCGACGGCGTCGGGCTGGCCGATGACGTCGTCCCAGACGCTCAAGCGCCCTCCTCCAGCGCGAGTCCGGAGTCGCGCAGGCGGGCGACGACCCGGGCGTGGATCTCGGCCGCCGGAAGCGTGGCGTCGACGACGAGGTAACGGTCGGGCTCGGCCTCGGCGAGGGCGAGGAAGTGCGCCCGCACGGCCTCGTGGAAGTCGTCCCCCTCGGCCTCCAGTCGGTCGTGGACGTCGCCGCGGCGGCTACGGCCGGTCCCGGCGCCGATGTCGAGGACCACCGTGAGGTTCGGGACGAGCCCGGCGACGGCCCACAGCTGGATGTCGGCGACCTCCCGCGACCCGAGGTCGCGGCCGGCGCCCTGGTAGGCGATCGCCGAGTCGATGTAGCGGTCGGTGACCACCACGCGGCCGGCCTCGAGCGCGGGTGCGATCACCGTGTCGACGTGGTGAGCCTTGTCCGTCGCATACAGGAGGGCCTCGGCCCGCGGCGAGACGTGGTCGCCGTGGAGGACGAGGTCGCGCAGCTGGACGCCGAGCTCGGTGCCTCCCGGCTGACGTGTCTCGAGCACGTCGAGCCCGGCACGGCGCAGTGTCTCGGCGAGCAGTCGCACCTGCGTCGACTTGCCCGCTCCGTCGCCCCCCTCGAACGCGACGAACAGCCCGGTCTGCGGCGTCGCCATGTCCGCGATGCTAGGGCAGTGCGGCGTCAGTCCTTCCGGCGCTGCCCGCAAACTCGTTTGACCCTCACGTGGGGTCAGTCCGTACCGTCCTGGCCTATGACGACCCCGCCGACAACGGCCCGAGAGGTGCGACGCGAAAACGACTGGGCCCCCGACGAGCCCGGTGAGCTCGTGGGCCTGCTGCTGCTCGCGGGCGGGGGCGCCTGGGTTCCCGCGACCGTGTTCGGGGCCGCGCTCGGGCCGGCGACCGACGAGGCCCTGGCCGAGTCGCTGGTCCTGGAGCGCGGACTCTCGTCGCTGGCCGACCGGTGGTGGGTCCGGGTCGGCGACACGGCGTGGCGGCAGGCGTGGCTCCTGGAGGTCAAGCGCGACCGGATCCGGCTGCGCTGGGACGACCCCATGCTCATGCAGACCGGCCACGGCGAGTGGGTTCGGCTGGACGCGGCCGAGATCCAGCGGGAACGACCGACGCCCTGACCGGACCGCGCCCCATAGGGTGCGGCCATGACGGTCCGGATCGGCTTCCTGCGCGCGGTGAACCTCGGCAAGCGGAAGGTCGAGATGGCGCGGCTCAAGGCGGTCGCCGAGGGCCTGGGCTACGAGGACGTGTGGACCTACATCAACAGCGGCAACGTCGTCTTCGACACGTCCGGTAGCCGGGCGGCCGTCGAGAGGGCCATGGAGAAGGCCCTCGAGGGCGAGTTCGGATTCGAGTGCACGACCTTCGTCCGGACCGCCGCCGAGCTCGAGAAGACCCTGGCCGCAACGCCGTTCGAGGTCAAGGCCGCCGACACGCACTTCGTCACGTTCCTCAGGAAGGCCCCGTCCGCCAGTGCGGCCAAGGCCATCGGTGCCCTGTCCACCGACTTCGACACCCTCGTCGTCCAGGGCGCCGACGTGCACTGGCTGATGCACGGCAAGTCGATCGACAGTCAGATCGCCAAGCGTCACTGGGAGCAGATCCTCGGGCCCCTCAGCTCGACCAGCCGCAACGTCAAGGCCCTGACGAAGCTCAGCGACAAGATCAGCGCCCGCGCTTCCGGGTGATACCGGTCGGGACTCCGACCGGTATCACCCGGACTCGGGAGCAGGCGGCGTGATCAGGCCTGCGCCGCGACCCGGTCGGCGTTCGCGTGGATCGCGTCCCGCACATACTGCGCCAGACCCGGCTCCTGGTCCTCGTAGTTCTTGGTGAACCGAGGGTCCGCGACGTACATGTCGCCGAGGTTCCGGTGGAACTCCGGAGTGATCTCGTAGAACCGGTCGTTGATGTGCCGGCGGTGCCGCTCGGCCGCATCCATGGCCCGCTCGCTGGTCGCCGGAGCGCCCGAGCGCTTGGCCTCGACGAGCTCCGCCCCGACGGACTCCATCTCGGCCTTGATCTCGACCCAGTCGGCCTTGGCGTACTGCGACGTGCGGCGTTGCGACTGCTGCCACGCGTCGCTGTCACCCCACCGCTCCTCGGCCTCCGCCGCATACTCCTCCGAGTACCCGTCGCCGAACAGCTCCCGCTGCTCCTCCTTCGTCAGCTTCAGCCCTGACATCTCCTTCTCCAATGCTCGGTCGATGGCCGTGACGAGCTCGCCGAGCTCGTCCAGCCGGGACATGACCGCCGCGCGCTGGCGGCGCAGGTGGGACTCGAGATCGGCGCCGCTCGTGTCGAGCAGCTCACCGATCTCCTCGAGCGGGAACCCCAGCCGCCGGTACACGACGATGTTCTGGAGCCGTTCGAGATCCTCCGGGGTGTAGAGCCGGTAGCCCGCCGGCGTGCGTTCGCTGGGATGCAGCAGCCCGATCTCGTCGTAGTGGTGCAGCGTTCGCACCGTCACGCCGAGCTCGTCGGCCACCTGCCCCACCGTCCACACGGCGTCCACCAGCATTCCTCCGGTCATGCCCTCAAGGGTCCGGCCTCACGTCGGGTGAGGGTCAAGTCGAGTATGCGGGTGTGTGGGGCCCCCACGCCGCGGCCCCCCTTGTGGGTCGGGTCGCCATACATGGGCGAGCCGGTCGTTCCTAGGGTTCCACGGGACCGGCATGGGGAGCGGGGCCGACTCGCACTGACGGACGAGCCCGCACTGACGAGCACGAGGAGGTGCCGATGACCGACGAGACGTTGCTCCAGACCCGCTCCCTGACCAAGGAGTTCCGGGGCTTCCGGGCGGTCTCCGACGTGGACCTCGTGGTCCGCGCGGGCACCATCCACGCGCTCGTCGGGCCGAACGGGGCCGGCAAGACCACGCTGTTCAACCTGCTCACGGGGTTCCTCCGCCCGACCTCGGGCAGCATCGAGCTCGCCGGGCAGGACATCACCGGCAAGCGGCCCGAGGACATCGCCCACCTTGGCATCGCCCGCTCCTTCCAGATCACCAGCCTCTTCGACGCGCTCACCCTGCGCGAGCACCTCGAGCTGGCCCTGGCCAGCCGGACCGGTCTCGGCATGCGGTTCTGGCAGTCCGTGACCCGGTTCGACCGGTTCGACGAGCGCGCGACCGAGCTGCTCGGCCAGGTGGGGCTCGCGGACCTGTCCGGACTGCCCGCCGGCTCCCTCGCATACGGGCAGAAGCGCGCCCTCGAGCTGGCGCTCGCCCTGGCCCTCGACCCCAAGTTGCTGCTCCTCGACGAGCCGACGGCCGGCATGGGGATCGAGGACGTCGACCGGACCATCGCCCTGGTCAATCAGGTCGCCGAGGGCCGCACCGTCGTCCTGGTCGATCACAACATGCACGTCGTCGGGTCGCTGGCCGACACGGTCACGGTCCTGCAGTCCGGCCGGGTCCTCGCCGAGGGCCCCTACGAGCAGGTACGCCGGGACGAGCGCGTCATCGAGGCCTACCTCGGGCAGTCGGCGGGTCACAGCGATGGCTGACGCCGCCCTCACCGTCGAGTCCGTCTCCGCCTGGTACGGCGAGGCGCGCGCTCTCGACGACGTCTCCCTCGAGGTCGCGCCGGGCGAGGTCGTCACCCTGGTCGGCCGCAACGGCGCCGGCAAGACGACGCTGCTCCGGTCGGTCATGGGGCTGCACCGGCAGTGGCAAGGGCGGGTATGCGTCGACGGCGCCGACGTCTCCTCGCGCTCGGCGGACGCGCGCGCCCGCGCCGGGATCGGCTGGGTCCCCGACGACCGCGGCATCTACGCGAGCCTCTCCGTCGAGGAGAATCTGCTGTTGCCGCCGGTGGTCCACGCGAACGCCTGGACCCTCGACCGCGTGTACGACTCGTTCCCGGTCCTCAAGGAGCGCAAGGACTTCCCGGGGACCAAGCTCTCCGGCGGCGAGCAGCAGATGCTCGCCATCGCCCGGGTGCTGCGGATGGGCGCGCGGGTCTTGCTCCTCGACGAGCCCAGCGAGGGGCTGGCGCCCGTCATCGTCCAGCGGATCGGCGAGATCGTCCGCGAGATCACCGGCCACGGGGTCGCGGTGCTGCTCGTCGAGCAGAACGTCACCTTCGCGTCGACCGTCGCCGACCGCCACGTCCTGCTCGCCCAGGGGCAGGTCGTCGAGCGGCTCGGCAACGACGAGTTCACCCAACGCAAGAGCGAGCTCCTGCAACACCTCGGCATGTAAGCAGCCGAGCCACCCGATGCACCGACAGAAGGACTGAACCATGAGGACGTCATCCAGGACCGGTCGACTCGGCGTTGTCGCCGTCGCCGCGACCGCCAGCCTCGGCCTCGCCGCGTGCAGCGGGGGCGCCGGCGGCCCGCAGTCGGGCGGCAGCAGCAAGCTGACCAACGACAAGGTCGTCATCGGCCTGCTCAACGACCAGTCCGGCGTCTACAAGGACCTGTCCGGTCCGAACTCCGCGGTGGCCATCCAGATGGCCATCGACGACTACAAGGCCAAGTACGGGGACAAGGCCGTCGCGAAGACCGTCGAGATCGTCCAGGCCGACCACCAGAACAAGGCCGACGTCGCGAACAGCAAGGCGCAGGAGATGTACGACCGGCAGAACGCCGACCTCATCCTCGACGTCCCGAACTCCGCCGCCGCACTCGCCGTCGCCACGCAAGCCAAAGCGAAGAAGAAGCTGTACATCAACGTGGGCGCCGGCTCGACGGCCCTGACCGGCGCGCAGTGCAACAAGTACACGTTCCACTGGGCCTACGACACGGCGATGCTGGCCGAGGGCACCGCCGGGACGATCGTCGGCGAGGGAGGCAAGAGCTGGAACATCGTCTACCCCGACTACGCGTTCGGGCAGGACATGAACAAGTCGTTCACCGCCGCGGTGAAGAGCGCCGGCGGCTCGGTCGGGCAGTCGATCGCGTCGCCGTTCCCCAGCGACAACTTCGCGACGTTCATCACCAAGGCCGGTGACGGAAGCCCGCAGGTCGTCGGGACGATGCATGCCGGTGGCGACCTCATCAACTTCGTCAAGCAGTTCAACCAGAGCCCGCTCAAGGGTCAGGTCCAGCTCGCCGTCGGCCTGATGTTCATCACCGACATCCACTCGCTCGGTGTGGAGCAGTTCGCCGGCACCCAGTTCACCGACGCGTGGTACTGGAACTTCGACGCCCAGAACAAGGCATGGGCCGACAAGTTCACCGCGAAGACCCAGACCCGGCCGTCGTTCGCCCACGCGGCCAACTACTCCGCCGCTTTGAACTACCTCGAGGCGGTCCAGGCTGCGGGTACCGACGACGCCGACACCATCGTGAAGTCGTTGGAGGGCAAGAAGATCAACGACGTGTTCCTCCGCAACGGGGAGGTCCGCGCTGCTGACCACAACGTGGTTCACGACGCCTACCTGGCCAAGGTGAAGACCAAGGACCAGGTCAAGGAGGCGTGGGACTACGAGGAGATCGTCAAGACGGTTCCGGCCGCGGAGGCCTACGCAGCGCCGGACGGCTCCTGCAAGCTCTCCTGATCGATGGGCTCCTTCGTCCAGTACACGGTCCAGGGCCTGGCGGCGGGCGGCTTCTACGCGCTCGCCGCCCTCGGCCTGGCAGTCATCTTCGGCGTGCTCGGCGTCGTGAACTTCTCGCACGGCGCGTGCTACATGCTCGGAGCGGTCGGCGCCGCAGTCCTTCTCGACACGACCAACCTCGGCTTCTGGCCGGCGCTGCTCATCGTGCCGCTCGTGATGTTCGTGTTCGGCGTGCTGATGGAACGGCTGTTGGTCCGGTGGCTGCTGCGGCTCGACCCGCTCTACAACTTCCTGCTCACCTTCGGGCTCACGCTGCTGCTCGTCGATGTCGTCAAGCGGAGGTACGGGGTGTCCGGGCTGCCGTACGAGCTCCCGGCCGGGCTGGAGGGGAACGTCACCATCGGCGCGCTCAGCCTCTCGGCGTACCAGATCTTCGCGTGCCTCTTCTCGCTCGCCGTCTGCGTCCTCGTCTGGGCCGTGCTCACGAAGACGCGCATCGGGATGATCGTGCGGGCGGCGACCGAGAACTCGGAGCGTACTAAGGCGTTGGGGATCAACGTGACTCGCTTCGTGACGCCGGTGTTCGGGTTCGGGATCGCGCTCGCGGGCCTGGCCGGCGTCCTCGCCGCACCGTTCCGCGCGATCACCGCCGACATGGGCAGCAACTTCGTCATCATCCTGTTCGCCGTCGTCGTCATCGGCGGGCTCGGGTCGATCCTCGGCGCGGTCGTCGGTGGGTTCCTCGTCGGGCTGGTGGAGGCATACGGGCAGGCGTATGCGCCGTCGTTCGCCCAGGTGGTCATCTTCGTGCTGATGGCCGTCGTCGTCCTGGTCCGGCCGGCCGGCCTGTTCGGCCGCGCGGAGGTGGCCTGAGATGAGTGACCAGCTGACCGCTCGGGTCGACGTCGAGCTCTCCGAAGGCCCGGTGCTTTCGCGTCGCAGCCCCGTTCGCTGGATCATGCTCGCGGTCGGGCTGGCCATCGCGCTGGCGCTCCCGTGGTTCGTCTACCCACCGGTGGCCATGGACGTCGCTGCCTGGGGGCTGTTCGCGATGTCGGTGGACCTGTTGCTCGGCTACACCGGGCTGCTGTCGTTCGGGCACGCGGCGTTCTGGGGTTCGTCGGCCTACGTCACCGGGCTGGTCGCCATCCACGCCGGCGTGCCGTTCCCGGTCGCGATCCTCGCCGGCATGGTGTTCGCGATGGTCATCGCCGTGCCGATCGGGTACCTGTCGGTGCGCCGTACCGGCATCTACTTCGCCATGGTGACGCTGGCCTTCGCGCAGATGATCTACTTCGTCGCCAACCAGTGGCGCGACCTGACTGGCGGCGAGAACGGGCTGCAAGGCATACCCCGCAGCTTCTTCGGGATCGAGGCGATCGAGACCGACTCGTTCTACTTCTACTACGCCGGCCTGGTGTTCGTCCTCATCGGGATGTTCGTCGCGTGGCGGGTCGTCCACAGCCCGTTCGGCCGGGTCCTCGTGGCGATCCGCGACAACCCGGCGCGGGCACGGGCGCTCGGGTACGACGTGGAGCGGTACAAGATCGTCGCCTTCGTCATCTCGGCCGGACTGGCCGGGCTGGCCGGTGGCGTGTTCGCCATCTCGCACGGGTTCGCGTCTCTGCAGGAGCTGAACTGGACCACGTCCGGCAAGGTCGTCCTCATCACCGTCCTGGGCGGCATCGGCACGCTGTGGGGCGGTCCGGTCGGCGCCGCGATCGTCGTGCAGCTCGAGGACTGGCTCGCGTCGAGCGGGTTCGAAGGCACCGGGATCATCCTCGGCGGGATCTTCGTCCTCATCGTGCTGCTGTTCCGCCACGGCGTGTGGGGTACCGGTCGCCAGGTGGTGGCGTGGTTGCAACGGCGCCGGCGGCAGGGGCGGAAGTCCTAGAACGGGCGAATCGCCCGCGTTCGTCGTAGCGTCCCAGGATGACTGCGAAACGTCTTGTGGGCGCCCTCGTCGTGGCGGGCGCACTGGTCCTCGGTTCCACGTCGACCGGTTGGGCCTCCGGGTCGGGCGGGTCCGCCAACGCGATGGGCTACTACCTCGCGCTCGGCGACTCCCTCGCCGCGGGGTACCAGCCGGATCGCGGCGCCGACCCGACCGGGGGCTACGCCGACGACGTCCTGGCGGGGGTCCAGGCCACGAAGGCCAAGACCCGGCTCGTCAACCTCGCCTGCCCCGGTGAGCGCTCGACGACGATGGTCTCGGGCGGGACCTGCGCCTACGACGAGGGCAGCCAGCTCGACCAGGCGCTGACCTTCCTCCACGCCCACGGCCGGTACACCCGGCTGGTGACCGTCCAGGTCGGCGCCAACGACGTCCAGCGCTGCGTGGATCGGGCGACGCTGGCCATTGACATGGTCTGCATCCAGGGCGGGATGGCCGACGTCGCGACGAACCTCCCGATGATGTTGGGGAAGATCCGCGCCCAAGCGCCGGACGCGCAGGTCGTCGTCCTCAACTACTACAACCCGTTCCTCGCGGCCTGGGTGATCGGGAACACCCAGCTGGCACAGCAGTCCGCCGGTCTCCAGGCCACGCTCAACGCCGTCATCGGCGCGGCGGCCGCGGGCAGCGGAGCGACGGTGGCCGACGTGGCCACCGCTTTCCGCAGCACCGACTGGACGCCGGTCACGGTGCCGGGTCTCGGCACCGTGCCGACGAACGTCGCGGTCATCTGCGCCGACACCTGGATGTGCTCCCGGTTCGACATCCACGCCAACGACGCGGGCTACGCGCTCATCGGCCGGACCGTGGTGGCGCGGCTCGGCTGACCGCACCCGCACCACCACGTCGTCCCTCACGAGACGCGCACCTCCTCGTCCGCCGTCGCGGTCTGGCGGTCGTCGCCGCGGAGCATGACCAGGGTGACGACGGCGGCCAGGACGAGCACGCCGGCCGCGGTGAGGCAGGCGGAGTGCATCGCCGAGGTGTAGGCGGCGCGCCCCGCGTCGAGGACCGCCTGGCCGAGGGCCGCCGGCAGGTGCGTCGCCACCGCGACGGCCCCGCCCAGGGTCTGGCCGGCTTCGGCCGCCGCCTCCGCCGGGAGCCCGGCGGGCATCTGCAGGTCGGCCTGGGTGCGGTAGACCGCGGCGAGGACGCTGCCGAGCAGGGCCATGCCCAGGGCCCCACCTAGCTCGCTCGATGTCTCGACGAGCCCCGCGACCGAACCAGCCCGCTCGGCGGGGGCCACCCCGACGACGTAGTCGGTGATGAGCGACAGCACGGCGACGAGCCCGCCGGACACCAGCCCCGCGGCCACCAGCACGAGCCACAGACCGCTCGTGGGCTCGACCCGGCTGATCAGCACGAACCCGACGACCGACACGGCGAACCCACCGGCCATGACGGCCGAACGCCCGACCTTCGGCGCGAGCACCGCGGCCAGCGGGGCCGCCGCTCCGACGACCACCGACGGGACCAGGCTCCACAGAGCGGCCACGAGCGGGCTGAGGCCGAGGACCGACTGGAGGTACTGGGTGAGGAGCACGGCGTTCCCCATGATCGCGAACATGGCCAGGATGTTGACGATCACCGACCCGCCGAACCGCCGCTCGGTGAGGGCGCGCACGTCGAGCATCGGCACCTCGGCGGTGAGCTGACGCCGCACGAAGGCGACCCCTACCAGGATGCCGGCGACCGCATACAGGACCGCGTGGATGGACCAGCCGTCCGACGCCACCGACTTGATGCCGGCGATCACCGGGATGACCGTGCCGAGCGCGAGCAGCGAGCTGAGCCAGTCGAACCGGGCCGCGCGGGTGCCCTTCGACTCGGGCAGGAGGAACGGGGCGCAGGCGAGCAGCAGGACCATGGCGGGGATGTTGATGAGAAACACCGAGCCCCACCAGAAGTGCTCGAGCAGGACGCCGCTGATAATCGGCCCGACGGTGACGCCGCCGGTCAGCGCGGCCGACCAGATCGCCACCGCCTTGGTGCGGTCGGCCTCGTCGTGGAAGAGGTTGCGGATCAGGGCGAGGGTCGACGGCATCAGCGTGGCGCCGGCGATGCCGAGCACCGCGCGGGCGGCGATGAGCATCTCGGCCGACTGCGCGTAGGCCGCGAGGAGGGACGCGGCGCTGAACGCGACCGCGCCGATGAGCAGCAGCCGTCGGCGGCCGATCCGGTCGCCGAACGAACCCATGGTCAGGAGCAGCCCGGCCAGGACGAACCCGTAGATGTCGAAGATCCAGAGCTGCTGCGTCGCCGTCGGCTGCAGGTCCTGGGCGATGAACGGCACCGCGAAGAAGAGGACGGACACGTCCATCGACGCGATGAGGATCGGCAGGATCAGCACGGCCAGCCCGATCCACTCGCGGCGCCCGGCTCGTGAGGTCATGACGGTCTCCTTAACTGCGTACGTTATTAACTGTTGTTGCTGTACACAGAACCTACGACACAAGTTGTGTACTACGCAAGCAGTTTCCGTATGCTTGTTTCCGTGGCCGACGTCGACCCCCCGCTCCCGCGGTACCTCCAGCTGCTCTGGGACCGCGAGACGACCGGCCGTCGCGGCCCGAAGCCCGGACGGACCATTCAGGAGATCGGGGCCGCCGGTGTGGTCGTCGCCGACCGGGACGGGCTGGACGGCGTCTCCATGAAGTCGGTGGCGGCCGAGCTGGGGATGACGCCGATGTCGCTCTACCGCTACGTCGACTCCAAGGAGCAGCTGCTCGAGGTGATGATCGACGCGGCCTACGGTCCGGCGGACCTGTCGATCGTGTCCTCCGGGTCCTGGCGCGAACGGCTGACCCGGTGGGCGTGGGCGCTCGCCGACGCGCTGGTCCGGCACCCCTGGATCTCGGTCACGGCCATGACGTCGCCACCGCTGTCGCCCAACATGATCGGGTGGACCGAGGCGGGTGCCCGGTCGTTCGAGGGCATGGCGCTCACCAACCAGCAGAAGATGTCGTCGTTGCTCGTCGTGGACGGCTACGTGCGCAGCCACGTCGCGATGTCCGTGTCGATGGGCCTCACCGGTCCGGAAGCGCCAGGCCCCGACCGCTACGTGACCCTGCTGCCGCAGCTTCTCGACCCGGACCGGTTCCCCGCCCTGCTCGCGGCGTCACCGGCGATCACCGACGAGAACGACGACGAGGACTTCTACCTCGACGAGATGCGCTTCGGCCTGGACCTCATCCTCGACGGCATCGAGTCCCTCACCCGCACCTCTCCCGCTTTCAACCCGGAGTAATGGCAAGTTTTCCGCCCCTCAGAGCGCGAAAACTTCACATAACTCCGGGTTGAAAGCGGGCAACGTCAGTGCCAGCCGGCGGTGTCGACGCCGCCGGGGATGTCGCGCTCGGGATCGTAGGGCAGCCGGGTGAACCGGAACGACGCGAGGTCGAGGTGGCTCACGGCGCCGTCCGCGTGCCGGACCACGACCAGCGGCTCGCCCGCGTAGTAGCCCTCGAGACCGACCCAGGACCCGTCGGCCGCCTTGCGGAACCGCGCCCCGCGCCCCTCCCCCGGCACGCCGAGCTCGAGGCCGCCCTCGCCGCTCGCCTTGATCATCGTCACCGCCGGACCCCAGTGCCACAGGCCGGCCAGCTCGACCGCGTCGGGGTCGGACCCTCCCGCATACCAGGTCTCGGGGACGACCGGTTCACGCTCGCGGACCAGGGTGAGCAGGTCACGGGCGAAGGCGAGCGGTCCGCTGGTGGTGTTGCTGAAGATCACCACCGCGTCACCGGTCTCGACGTCCACCTGGAGGCCCGCGAGGAAGCCCGGCATCGAACCCCCGTGGCCGGCGTACCGCCGTCCGTCGACGTTCCACACCTGCCACCCCAGGCCGTGCCCGGACACCCACGCCTGGCCGGGCAGGTCGTTGACCGCCTGGACGACGCACATCTCCTCGAGGGTGTCCTGGGCGAGGATGTCCCCGGTGGCGCCGCCGAGGAACGCGGCCCATCGGCCGAGGTCGACCACCGTGGACCAGAGCTGACCCGCCGGCGCCATCGCCCCCGCGTCGTGCTCCGGCTCGGTGAGCAGCAGGTCGGCGAACGGATGGACCGCCTGCCCGATCGCGGCCTTGCCCGTGGGGCGGGTCGTCGTCCGCGTCATGCCCAGCGGGTCGAGCAGGTCGCGCTGGACGACGTCCGTCCACGCGAGCCCGTGGGCTCGGGCGACCAGCTCGCCGAGCGCGGCGTACCCGACGTTCGTGTAGTGGTAGCGGCTCGCGGCCCGCATCCGCTGCACCGGTGAGGGAGCCATGAGGGCAGCCCAGTCGCCGCCCGGCGTGCGCTCCCACCACGGTCCGTCGGTCTCCGACTGCAACCCGGAGGTATGCGTCAGCAGCTGGGCGATGGTCGCGCGGCCGAACGCACTGCCAGGCACGTGGTCCTCGAACCGGTCGTCGAGGTCGAGCCGTCCCTCGTCGCGCAGCCGCATGACCGCCACGGCCACGAACGTCTTGGTGATCGACCCGATCCGGTACTGGGTGTCGGTGTCGGCGGCCACCCCGTCGGCGCGCCCGTCGACCGTGCCGCGCGAGTCCGACCACACGAGCTCACCGCCGCGGACGATCCCGGCCGACACCGACGGCAGCCGGACCTTCCGCTGCTCGACGGCGAGCCGGGTCGAGAGCTCCCGCGCGGTCGACGGTTCTAGCGGCGCCACGCGGTCAGGCCTTGCGGGCCGACGCTCGAGCGGTCGCCGTCGACCCGGCGGACCGGGCCGCAGCTGTCTTCTTCGCGGTCGTCTTCTTGGCCGCCGACTTCGTGGTCTTCTTCGCCGCCCGCTTGCGGGTCGTCGGACCCTTGGCCCGCTTCTCGGCCAGCAGCTCGTACCCGCGTTCGGGCGTGATCGACTCCGGGTCGTCGTCACGGCGCAGTGTCGCGTTGGTCTCGCCGTCCGTGACGTACGCCCCGAACCGGCCGTCCTTGACCGTCACGGCCTTGCCCGACACCGGGTCGGTGCCGAGTTCCTTGAGCGGAGCCGCAGCGGCCCGGCCGCGCAGCTTCGGCTGGGCGTAGATCGCGAGCGCCTCGTCGAGGGTGATCGTGAACAGCTGCTGCTCCGTCACCAGCGACCGCGAGTCGGTGCCCTTCTTGAGGTACGGGCCGTAGCGCCCGTTCTGCGCGCTGATGTCGACGGACGTGCCGTCGTCCTCGGTGACCGTCCCGACCACGCGCGGCAGCGAGAGCAGCTGGAGCGCAGCGTCGAGGTCGATGGTCGCGAGGTCCATGTCCTTGAATAGCGATGCGGTCCGCGGCTTGGCCTTGGCGGCGGCCTTCCCTCGCTTCGGCGCCTCGCCCTCGGTCTCGGACTCGGGGAGCACCTCGGTGACGTAGGGCCCGTAGCGACCGGCCTTAGCGATGATCTCGTTGCCGGACAACGGATCCAGGCCGAGCACGCGTCCGTCGTCGGCGGCCGCGTCGAGCAGCTCGCGCGCCTTGGCTGGCGTCATCTCGTCGGGGGCGATGTCGTCGTTGATCGTGGCGCGACGCGGCGTCCCGGGTACCGCCGGCGCGTCGTCGAGGAGCACCTCGCCGGTTCGCGCGTCGACGCCGGCCGGGGTCACCTCTTCGACATACGGGCCGTAGCGACCGACGCGGACGACCATGCCGTCGCCGAGCTGGATCGTCGAGATCTCGCGGGCGTCGATCTCGCCGAGGTCGTCGACGAGCTGCTTGAGCCCCTCGGCCGAACTCCCCTCGTCGCCGAAGTAGAACCGCTCGAGCCAGGCGACCCGCTGCTCGTCGCCGTTGGCGATCCGGTCGAGGTCCTCCTCCATGGAGGCGGTGAAGTCGTAGTCGACCAGCCGCGGGAAGTGCTCCTCCAGCAGCCGCGTCACGGCGAACGCCAGCCAGGTCGGCACCAGGGCGTTGCCGCGGGTGCCGACGTAGCCACGATCCTGGATTGTGCCCATGATCGACGCGTAGGTCGACGGACGCCCGATCCCCTTCTCCTCCATGGCCTTCACGAGGGTGGCCTCGGTGTAGCGCGGCGGCGGCTGCGTCTCGTGACCGTCGGCCTCCGCCCGGATCACCGCGAGCGGCGTGCCCTCGCCGAGCTTCGGCAGCCGGCGCTCCTCCTCAGCGATCTCCTTGCGCTTCTTGGCCGCGGTCTCGTCGCGGCCCTCCTCGTATGCGGCGAGGAACCCGCGGAAGGTGATGACCGTGCCGCTGGCGGTGAACTCCGCGGACCGCGCGACCTCGACGCCCTCCAGCGTCGCGGTCAGCTTCACGGTGGCGGTCGAGCCCCGGGCGTCGGCCATCTGGGAGGCGACGGTCCGCTTCCAGATCAGCTCGTAGAGCGCGAACTCGTCGCCGCGCAGCTCGCCGGCCACCTGTGCCGGGGTGCGGAACCGGTCACCGGCCGGGCGGATCGCCTCGTGGGCCTCCTGCGCGTTCTTGACCTTGCCCGCATACCGGCGTGGCTCGGCGGGGACGTAGTCGGCGCCGTAGAGGTCGCGCGCCTGGCTCCGGGCCGCCGTGATCGCGCTCTCCGACAACGTGATCGAGTCGGTACGCATGTAGGTGATGTAGCCGTTCTCGTAGAGCCGCTGCGCAACGCGCATGGCGTTCTTCGAGGACAGCCGTAGCTTGCGCGACGCCTCCTGCTGGAGGGTCGACGTCGTGAACGGCGCCGCCGGACGACGCGTGTAGGGCTTCTCCTGGACGCTGGTGACGACGACCGGCGCCTCCTGGACGGCGGTCGCGATGCCGCGCGCCATCGCTTCGTCGAGGTGGACGACCGACTTGTGCTTCAGCTCGCCGGTGTCGGCGAAGTCGCGCCCGGTGGCGACGCGGTCGCCGTCCACGGCACTGAGCCGCGCGGTGAACGCGTCGGAGTCGACCAGGGCGCCGGAGCTGGTCCGCGTCGTGAACTCGCCCTCGACGTCCCAGTAGGAAGCCGCCCGGAACGCCATCCGCTCGCGCTCGCGCTCGACGACCAGGCGCGTGGCGACGGACTGAACGCGGCCCGCGGACAGACCCTGACGGACCTTGCGCCACAGCACCGGCGACACCTCGTACCCGTAGAGACGGTCGAGGATGCGGCGCGTCTCCTGGGCGTCCACCAGGGCGGTGTCGAGCTCCCGGGTGTCGGTGACGGCGCGCTGTATCGCCTCGCGGGTGATCTCGTGGAACACCATCCGCTTGACCGGCACGTGCGGCTGGAGCGTCTCGAGGAGGTGCCACGCGATGGCCTCGCCCTCGCGGTCCTCGTCCGTGGCGAGGTAGAGCTCGTCGGCCTGCTTGAGCAGCCGCTTGAGCTCCGCGACCTTCTTCTTCTTGTCGTTGTCGACGACGTAGTAGGCCTCGAAGCCGTTGTCCACGTTGATCGCGAACTTCCCGAACGGGCCCTTCTTCATGTCGGCGGGCAGCTCCGACGGATTCGGGAGGTCACGGATGTGCCCCACCGACGCCTCGACGTCGAAGTCCCCTCCGAGGTAGCCCGCGATGGTCTTCGCCTTGGCCGGCGACTCGACGATGACGAGCTTGCGGCCTTTCCCTGCTGCCACGATGTCCACCCCTGATCTCCCGACCAGACGTGCAGCGGATTCGTCGCTGCTCGGACGTCAAGTCGGAGCACACGGTAAACCCTCGGCCCCGAAAGTCCATTCCCTTCGAGGTAGTTGACACTTCAACTTGGCGCTAGACTGACGTCATGTCTTCCCAGCCGGTCCTCTATCTCAGCCACGGCGCCCCGCCGTTGGCCGACGACCCGGTGTGGACGCAGGAGCTCGCGCAGTGGTCCGGCGGGCTCGACAAGCCAGCCAACATCCTCGTCGTCTCCGCCCACTGGGAGGAGGCGCCGCTCGCGCTGTCGTCCACCACTGGCGCGCCGCTGTTCTACGACTTCTGGGGCTTCCCGCAGAAGTACTACGACGTCACGTATGCGGCGCCCGGCGCCCCCGAGCTCGCCGACGAGGTGGCCGGGATCGTCGCCGCGACCGGCCAGCCCGTGCATCGGGACGAGAGCCGCGGGCTGGACCACGGCGCTTACGTGCCGCTCGTCGAGATGTTCCCCGACGCCGACGTGCCGGTCCTCCAGATGTCGATGCCGACCCTCGACCCGCGTGCGCTGTTCCGGCTGGGCCAGAAGATCGCGCCGCTGCGCGACGCCGGCACGTTGATCATCGGGTCCGGGTTCACCACCCACAACCTGCGCGAGTTCAATCCTGCGAGGCCGGCCGACGCCCCGCCGCCCGGCTGGTCGGCGGAGTTCGACGCCTGGGCGCGAGAGGCGATGGCCCACGACGATGTCGACGCCCTTCTCGACTTCCTCGACAAGGCGCCGGCCGCGAGGGTCGCGCACCCGCGTACCGAGCACTTCGCTCCGTTGTTCGTGTCGCTGGGCGCGGCCTACGGTGCCGACGGCCAGGGCTTTGACAGCCGGAGCGTCATCGACGGGTTCTGGTTCGGCCTCTCGAAACGGTCCTGGCAGCTCGGCTGAACGACAGCCGAGTCCTCAGGCTCGCCCCCTCAGGCGCTAAGGCAACAGGTGCTCCATCGCCCGGCCCATCACGGCGTTCCGTTCCGCTGGCGTCGAGATGCCCTCGATCCCGAAGCCCATGATGAGGGTGTGCGGCGTCGTGATAGCCGCACCCACCGGGAACCCCGCGGCGTCGGTGCGGATCCAGTCGTTGGCGTTGGCCGCGCTGCCCGCCGGTGCCCCGGAAACGACCCAGCCGTCCAGCCCGCTCTCGAACGACGTGCTGCCCTCGCCGGTCGAGACCACGATGTCGTCGACGAACGCGCCGAGCTTCTGGGTGCCCCAGTCACTCGCGTAGGTGATCGAGACCTCGACCTGCTTGCCCGCATACGCGCCGAGGTTGACCGACCACTGCTTCCAGCCCCCCGAGTTCCCCGAGGCCGCGTTCCACGCGCCGCTCGTGCCCGTTGCGGTGCAGGCGCTGGTGCCGTCGAACGTCTGGTAGTGGTTCAGCCACGGATGGAGCGCGTTCCAGCCGGCTGCGCAGCTCTGTCCGGTCGCGGTGGTCGTGTTCCCGTTGGCGTCCGGCAGAGTCGTCCAGTTGTCCTGGCCCACCGTGTGCGCCTCGACGAACGCGAAGTCCCACTCCGCCTCGGTGTCCAGGGACGCCCAGAACGACATCGACGCCCCACCGGCCGGCACCGAGATGGTGCGGGTCAGGCGCTTGTACGTCACGTCGGCGATCTGGGAGTAGACGTACTGGTCCCCCGTATGCGGCGCGAACGGCCCACCGGGCTTGTCCCACTTCGCGGACGGCCGGCTCTCGAACTGCTTGAAGTCGTCGAGCGGCAGGATCCCGCTGGTGGCCACGAAGGACATGGTGTCGGCCTGGTTGTTCGCGCTCTCGGGCCCGTTGAGGCCCCATTCGAGACCCGTGAAGGGGTCGTCGATGCCGAGCAGGTCGAAGGTCTCACCGTCGCCCGGGTCGACCCCGTCGCCGTACACGCCGAGGTAGGCCCCGAACCAGTACTGCAGGACGTCGTTGACGTTGTCGCCCGAGCCGAGCAGCGACAGACACCGTCGCGAGTCGGTGCCCGCCGGAAGCGGGTTGCAGGCGATCTCGCCCTTGGGGTCGTAGAGCTGGCTGCCCACCGAGGCGCCGGAGTACTGGTCCCCGGCGCGGTCGCCGGTGTAGAGCACCCGGCCGCCCTCGTTGAGGTAGGCGCGGAACTCCAACATCTCGTCCAGGGCCAGCCGGTCGGCGTTGCCGGCGCCGTGGCCGGCCCTACGGGTCACGATGTCGTCGCCGGGATACCAAATCGCCGCGTCGTAGTGACTGAGGACGCCGAGCGCATCCGGCGCGATCCGGTTTCGGGCGTCGACGTTGTAGAGGTCGGCGTTGATCCCGTTGGCCTTCAACGCGTTCAGGTAGTAGTCGGCGTACTTCAGGCCCGGCTGCTGCGCCGGCGAAGCGCCGGTGTAGTCCTCGGCCGCCACGACGACGACCTTGTTGCCGGTCTCGGAAACCGCCTCGTACGTGAACGACGGGCTCTTCTGACGGCCGCCCTCGAACCAGACTTCGACCTTGTCACCGGGTTTCGTCCCGGTGACCACGCCGCGAACCTGGTGGTAGTAGACCCCCGCGGGCGTGTAGGTCTCGCCGCCGCTCCACTCCTGCGTCGGCGCCGACTGGACGGCCCCGCCGTTGACCTTCCACTTCGCCGTGACGGCGCCGAGGCTCCGCTTGGCGATGACCGCCACCGGCTGCGGGTCGCCGTAGGAGTACGGGAACGTCAGCTGGGTGCCCGGGATCCCGCGCTTGTACGGGTCCTCGCTCTCCAGGTAGAACGGCTTGGTCGTCAGCCCGACGACTGACGACGGGTTGTCGGGGTGGGTAGCGGAGTCCGCCACCGACCGCGCGAACGGGAGGTTGCGCTCGAACTCCGCCTGGACCAGGGCCGGGTCGTCCGGGAAGACGAAGCCGCAGCCGTCGCAGCCCGCGGACAGCTCCGGGGTCCACGCCAGCGTCCCGCGGCTCGCGTGCGCGTAGTCGGTCGTCTCACCGTTCGTGACGTAGAGGACGTCGGAGCTGAGACCCGGGTGGAAGCCCTCGATCGCCGGCTTGTCGAGGTTGCCGGACATCGCGTAGTAGATCGGGTCGTCCGCGGTCGCCGTGCCGATCTGCCACCCCTCGGGGTAGAGCAGCCACTGGCCGTTCGAGTGGTAGTTCACCTGGAACTCGAACCCGATGCGATCCAGCAGGCCCTTCATCGCCACGGTTTCGGCCTCGGAGACGGGCGCTGTGCCGCGGTACGTGTCACTCGAGGTGATGGCCGACGAGCCCTCGTTGTCGTAGCCCCAGTGGTTCGGGAAGTTGCGATTCGGGTCGACGCCGTCGCCGACGGTGATCTGGCCGTTCCCGTCGTTGTCGCGCAGGTTCTTTCGCCACAGCCGCTCGGTGCTGAAGGTGTACTGGTACCCGTCCGGGTTGGCCACCGGCATGAACCAGAGCTCGGTGCTCTGGAGCAGCTTCTTCACGTCCTTGTCGTTGGCGCGCCACTTGTCGACGTACCAGTTCATGAGGCGACGGTCGACCTCGGCCGCGATCCACTCGCGCGCGTGCTGGGTGGCGCTGTAGAGGACCGCGGGACGGCTACCGTCCTTCTGGCCGCGGGCGCCCTGGGTGAGCTTGACCGCGAGGATCTCGCGGCCCTGGATCGTCGTCCCGAGCTTGACCAGCTTGGCGATCGAGGGGTTGTTGGCCGCGATCGCATACATCTGGTCGCGGATGCCGCCCGGCTCGTCGTAGGAGCGCCACACCGTGTACCCGTTCACGGCATCCTCGGCGGCGAGCTGCTTGAGGGTCTTGCCCTTGACCTTCTTCAGCTGCGGGTTGATGCCCTTCTTGACCAGGTCGTCGCGCTGCGACGGGCTGAGCACCAGGTCGACCGTGGTCCCGTTGGCGCCGGTCTTCTGTTCCGCGACGTCGTGGCCCTGCCGGGCCAGCTCACCGAGCTGGTCCGGCGTGACGACGGCGGAGTATGCGTCGAGCCCACCGCCGGGTCTGCCGCCGGAGTCCGCCAGGGAGGGAGAGGCCACCAGGACTGCGGTGACCATGCTGACGAAGACCGAGATCGCGACGATGCGCCTCACGACTGCCTCCTGGCCGGCGGTATGACGGCAACGAGACTCCCACCCTTTTCCCAGGCTCGGCTAGGCCTTCTCCCAGGATGTTTGCCCGATCTCATCGTGAGAATGTCGCCCGCACCGGGAATGGTTGCGGGCGGCGACGACTTGGCCACTAGGTGACGGCCTCCACCGCAGCGACTGCCGAGACCGGAGTGGGCTTGCGGTCAGAACGTGGGCCGGTACTCCTGGCGCTCATGGTCTCGACCGGCCTCATCGCCATCGACGCGACCATCCTCGCGACAGCGGTGCCGTCGATCGTGAGCGACCTCGGCGGATTCTCCTCGTTCCCGTGGCTGTTCTCTGTGTACCTGCTCGCCCAGGCGGTGTCGGTTCCCGTTTACGCCAAGCTGGCCGACACGGTCGGGCGAAAGCCGTTGATGCTCTTCGGCATCGGCGTGTTCCTGCTCGGGTCGATCCTCTGCGGGCTCGCCTGGAGCATGCCCGCGCTCATCGCGTTCCGGGCCCTCCAGGGTGTGGGCGCCGGTGCGGTGCAACCGATGTCGATCACCATCGCCGGCGACATCTACAGCATCGCCGAGCGGGCGCGGGTACAGGGCTACATCGCCAGCGTCTGGGGCGTCTCGTCGGTGGTCGGTCCGACCCTGGGCGGCCTGTTCGCCCAGCTGCACCTCTGGCGGTGGATCTTCTTCGTCAACGTGCCGCTCTGCCTGCTGGCCGGCGTCCTCATCTGGCGCAACTTCCACGAGAAGGTCGAGCGCCGCCCGCACCGCATCGACTACGCCGGCGCGGTACTGCTCACCAGCGCGATGACGCTGCTCATCCTCGGCGTGCTGGAGGGCGGCCAGGCGTGGGCGTGGAGCTCGCCCACGAGCATCGCCGTCTTCGCCGTGGGCACCGTGCTGCTGGTCGCCTTCACGTTCGCGGAGCGGCGCGCCGCCGAGCCGATCCTGCCGATATGGGTGCTCAGCCGGCGGTTGCTGCTGACGACCAGCCTCATCGCCCTCGGTGTCGGCGCCATCCTCATCGGGCTGACGTCCTACGTCCCGACCTATCTCCAGGTCGGAATCGGGGCACCTCCCCTGGTCGCCGGCCTCGCGCTGGCCGCCTTCACCCTGGGTTGGCCCCTCTCCGCGGCCTTCTCGGGCCGGCTGTTCTACATGAAGTACGGGTTCCGGCCGACCGTCCTCATCGGCATGGGCCTCGTCCTGCTCGGCGCCCTCATCCTCGCCGTGCGCGCCCACACGCCGCAGGTCGCCGTCGTCGCGGTCGCCTGCTTCGTCATCGGACTCGGCCTCGGTCTCGTCGCGGCCCCGAGCCTCATCGCCGCCCAGGCCAGCGTCGGCTGGGACGAACGCGGCGTCGTGACGGGCGCCAACATGTTCGCCCGCTCGATCGGCAGCGCCGTCGGGGTGGCCGTGTTCGGCGCGGTCGCCAACGCGGTCCTCGACACGTCCGGCGGTCCGACCAACCCCCAGGCGATGATCAATGCGGGCTCCGCGGTCTTCCTGGCCGTCCTCGTCGCCACGGTGCTGACCATCGTCGTCTCGGTCCTCATGCCGAAGCTCCGCGCGGACGACGCCGAGCTGGCCCAACCGGCGACCGACGCGGCCTAGGCCAACCGCTCGGTCGCGATGGCCAGCGCCTCGGCGAGGTAGTAGTCACCCCAGATCAGCTCGTTCGACGGCGCCAGCCCAGCCGGCCGGTGGTAGCAACCCTCACGCAGAGCCCCGTCGTCGTCCACGTGCTCGAGCAGCGCGTGAACGAGGTCGAGGCCGGTTCGACGGTAGTCAGCGGCCCTGGGCGGCTCCGTGTCCCTGGCCAGCCGGAGGAACGCGGCGGCGGCGATCGCGCCGGCCGAGGTGTCGACGGGCCCGCCGCCCGGAGCGTCGAAGTCCCAGGGCGGGGACGCCCGCGGCGACGCGTGAGCCATCCACCAGTCGGCGAGCGCCCCGCCCTGGCTCATCACGCAGCGGGGCGGTGCCATAGCGGCCCCCAGCAGCCCCCACGCCTGGGCCCTGGACCATCGCGAGGTGCGGTCGTAGCCCTGCGTCGCCGTGTAGACCTCCCGCACCTCTCCGGTGGTCGGATCAAGGCCTGCCGCCTGGAGGATCGACCCGTCCGACTGCTGCAGCGTCGTGAGCGTCCAGCTCGCGTGGCGCGCGCCGACCTCGGGCGAGGCGTAGGCCGCCAGCAGGGCGGCCGCCGGACCGACCGCGTCGATGTAGGCGACCGCATGACCGGCCGGCCCACGCAGGTCGTGCTCGGCCACGACCAGCGCACCGCCGGGGAGCAGCGCCGCCCCCAACCGGGCGGCGATCCGCGCCGCCTCACGGCGCCCAGACTCGTCGGCCCGCGTGTCGAGATGGCCCGCGTACCAACCGGTGTAGGCGTGGAAGCTGCTCACCTCGACGTCCTCCGGCACCACCGGGCGGCGCGCTGGGCCTCGGACCGGCAGGCCGCATACCTCGGCGAGCGCCCGCGCCCCCGTCGCGAACCCGGCCGCCCAGTGGTCGGGACCTCCGGTCTGCCACCGGCCGCGGTCGTCGGCCCAGACGGGGTACCTGCCCTCCGGCAGTCCGTCGCCCGCCCCGGCACATCGACCGAGGACGAGGACGAGGGCCTGGTCCAGGTCGCGGGCCACCGAAGCGGCGAGTCTCGGCATGCCGCCAGCGTAGATAACCGGTGGACCCGGCCCCGCGGCGCGGATCATCCTGGGTGTCCGCCACGTGACGAAGGAGAGGGACATGTCGAGACCCCAAGGCTGACCAGCCGCCCAAGGAGATCGCCATGTCCACCCGAACTGTCTTCTACCGTCGACGGTTCCTCAACCGTCCCCGGCACCACCTCGGTGCCCATGTGATCGCCGAGGTCGACGTCGAGCGCCCCGACGCGGGAGCGCCCTACGTCGACGCCCGCCTGCACCTGTCCGACTGCAGCCGTCACATCGGCCTGGACTTCTCGGCGTACGACCGCCGCGAGGCCGAGAACGCCATCCGCAAGGTGGCGGTCCTCCGTGCGGTGCTCGACGAGTTCGAGGAGGGCCTGGTCCGCGGGCTGGCCGACGCCGGGCTGACTCCCGCCGCCGCTCGCTAGTCGAGGTGGTCGGCCGGAGTCGTCGCCTTCGGGCTGCTCAGGTCGCTCAGCGTGCGAACCCCGCGGCTGACGGCGTCGCTCGCCCGGGCCACCTGCTCGGCGAGCATCCGCCGCTCGGCCCATCTCCGCTCGCGGTCGCGCAGGGCGTGCTCGATCCGTCCGATCTCCTCGTCGTCGACCTCGAACCGGTATGCGGCGGCCACCATTCGGGCGAGGCTCGCCCGGTAGTCGTGACCCCGGGCGACGAAGACGCCGGGCTTGAAGTCGATCGCGTTGACGATGTCGACGAGGATGACGAGCATCGTCGTGTAGGGCATCCACATCGCCGACTCGGGGACGCCGGCCGGGTTCGGACCCCTGACCGGGAGCCAGCTCGGCCGCATCACACCCAGGCGGGGCGTGAACTTGGTGATGGGGTCCTCGGGGTTGTCGAGCAGGACGACCCGCGCCGGCGTGGTGCGTCCGGCGGTCACGGTCTGCCACTGCTCGTAGTTGGCGACGTGGACGATCTCGCCCTTCGGGTCCTCCTCCTGCGGGTTGATCCGCCACTCCCGCTTCCACTCGCTGCCGGCGGGCGTACCGAGGAACAGCGCGGCGTCGATCCCGGCCCGCTCGAACCCGGCCGCGCCCTCGTGGAGGAAGCAGCTCTGCAGGGTCTGGGCGCCGAGCGACTCGCCGAACCCGATGAGGCGGGGCCGCTTCTCCGGCGGCAGCGCCCGGATCCGCCAGGTCAGCGCGTTGAGCAGCGCGAGGTTCTGCTCGCGGGCGATCCGGACACGGTCGAGGGAGAGGTAGGAGGGCCGCAGCGAGTACTGCAGGCCCACGGTCGCGCAGTCGCCACGGCTGAGGTACTCGACCGCCTCGATCGCGACGTAGTTGATGTACCCGGTCCCCGTCGGCGAGAACACGCAGATGACCGACCGCTCGAACGCCCCGAGGCGCTCCATCTCCTCCATCACCAGGGTGACCCGACCGTGGACGGTCTCGGCGGTCTCCAGCCCGGAGTAGCAGCGGATCGGTGCCTTGACGTCCTCCAGGGGCGTCCCGGTGACCTCGGCGATCTGCACCTCCGGCAGCGACATGGCGACGAACCGAACGCCTTCACGGCCCAGCGTGTGCCAGTCGACCTGCGAGTTCGGGCCGCCGCTCACGAAGTGCGACGTGGGCGCACTGGTGTAGGCCTTGTCGATGGCCGAGCCACCGGCCTCGGCCTGTCGGTAGAGGTACTCCCAGCCCACCCCGACCGCGGTGACGACCCCGCCGAGGACCAGGGTCCGTCCGGCGAGGGTCGCGTACGGGCCACTGCCGGGGATGTAGCGGTCGATGAGCCGAGCGACCAACCGCGAGGCCGCGACCTCGGCATCACCGGCGACGTTCAGCACGACGGATACGCCGAAACCCAGCGCGATCGAGACCGGCAACGAGGTGGCGCCGATCTCCTCCTGCTTCCGGTCCGGCCGCAGCCGCTCGCCGGTCAGCGGGTCCGTCGACAGCGCGGCGCGCGCCTCGACCACTGAGTCCGGGGAGTGGAACCGCCGAACCAGGGCGCTCGCGATGCCGGTCCCGACGAGGAAACCGGCCATCGGCATGACGATGCGGACGGCGGGGTAGCGCTGGCCGTAGCGCTCGTCGACGAACTCCGCCGCGGTGACGGCCAACGTCGCGGTCCCGATCCGCAGGCTCCGGATCGCGACGGTCCGGCCGGCACGTCGCCGGAAGGACTCACCGTCGCGCTGGCGCAGGGCGGCGCAGCCCACCAGACCGGCGGCCGTCGTGCCGGCGGCCACGGCGGCCTCGGCGGTGCGGACCGCCCGGGGGGTGTCGTGTCCGGTCCAGGCACAGATCAGCCGAGCCACCAGACGGTGCCGGGCCTGCGCGTTCATGACGAGGGCGTGCTGCAGCGTTGTCGCCACCCCCGTGAGCGCGACCTGTTCCTTCAGCCCGCGCGGCATCAGCCCGGGCATGAAGGACACCCCGGCGGTCACGGTCGCGTAGAGCGCCGCGGTCCGGCTGGCAGCACTGTCCCCGACCAGGAGATGGCCCAGCGCGACGACGGGTCGGGTGATCGGCCTCATGGTCCCCGATCATGTCGTAGACCGACCCGGACCAGGCAGGAACATGGGGTATGCGCGATGTCGCGCCGCGCATACCCCAGGTTCTCGGGGCTACTCGGTCGGCGCCATCCGGCCCGCGCCAGCCATCATGCCGCCACCCGCGCCGGGTCCGGCGAGCGCCGCCGCCTCCTCGTCGAGGTCGTTGGCGGCGCCGCTGAACTGCGCGGCGTAGAGCCTCGCGTAGGCGCCGTCGCGGGCGAGCAGGTCCGCGTGCGAACCCTGCTCGACGATGTGGCCGTCCTCCATGACGAGGATGACGTCCGCGTCGCGGATCGTCGAGAGCCGGTGTGCGATGACGAAGCTGGTCCGGTCGCTGCGCAGCGCGGCCATGGCGTGCTGCACGAGCAGCTCGGTCCGGGTGTCGACCGACGACGTCGCCTCGTCGAGGATGAGCAGCTCTGGCGCGGCGAGGAACGCCCGCGCGATGGTGAGCAGCTGCTTCTCCCCGGCCGAGATGTTGCCGGCCTCGGAGTCGAGCTTGGTCTCGTACCCGTCGGGCAGCGAGTGGACGAACCGGTCGACGTAGGTCGCCCGAGCGGCCTCGAGGATCTCCTCTTCGGTGGCGTCTGGACGCGAGTACGCGATGTTGTCCCGGATGGTGCCCTGGAACAGCCAGGTGTCCTGGAGCACCATGCCGATCCGCGACCGCAGGTCGTGCCGCGTCATGTCGGTGATGTCCACGCCGTCGAGGGTGATCCGGCCGGAGTTCAGTTCGTAGAACCGCATGATGAGGTTCACCAGCGTCGTCTTGCCGGCTCCGGTGGGACCGACGATCGCGACGGTCTGGCCCGGCTCGACGCAGAGGTCGAGGTTCTCGATGAGCGGCTTGTCGGGCGTGTAGGAGAACGCCACGTCCTCGAAGGACACCCGGCCCTTGGACACGCCCACCTTGGCCGGCGTGGTCGAGTCCGGGTCCTGCTCGGACGCGTCGAGGACGTCGAACACCCGCTCGGCCGAGGCGACCCCGGACTGGAGCAGGTTGGCCATCGAGGCCACCTGTGTCAGGGGCTGGGTGAACTGGCGCGAGTACTGGATGAACGCCTGGACGTCGCCGAGACTCATCGTCCCGGACGCCACCCGCAGCCCACCGAGGACGGCGATGACGACGTAGTTGAGGTTCCCGATGAACATCATCGCCGGCATGATCACGCCGCTGATGAACTGGGCGCCGAACGCCGCCGAGTAGAGCTCGCCGTTCTTGGTCTCGAACGAGGCCTGCACCTCGCGCTGCCGACCGAAGACCTTGACCAGGCCGTGCCCGGTGAACGTCTCCTCGATGATCCCGTTGAGCTCGCCGGTGCTCTTCCACTGCTGGACGAACAGCTTCTGCGAGCGCTTGGCGATCATCGTCGTGATCCACATGGAGATCGGGATCGTCACGAGGGCGATCAGCGCGAGCGACCATGAGATCGAGAACATCAGCGCGACCACGGCGATGACCGTGAGCAGGGACGTCAGCAGCTGGCTGAGCGTCTGGCTGAGGCTCTGCTGGATGTTGTCGACGTCGTTGGTGACGCGGCTGAGCAGCTCACCGCGCGGCTGACCGTCGAAGTACGGCAGCGGCAGCCGGTTCAGCTTGGCCTCGACGTCGGCCCGCAGCTGGTTGATCGTGCGGGTAACCACGCCGGCGAGGATCCATCCGGACCACCACTGGAGCAGTGCGCCGACGAGGTAGAGCGCCATGACGAACAGCAGCACCTGCGCCAGGGCGGTGAAGTCGATCCCTTGGCCCGGGACGACGTTCATCCCGGACAGCAGGTCAGCCTGCTGGTTCTGCCCGCTCGCCCGCAACCCGGCGACCACCTGGTCCTTGGTCAGGTTGGCCGGGAGCTGCTTGCCGAAGAACCCCTCGAAGATGAGGTTCGTCGCGTGCCCGAGGATCTTCGGGCCGACCGCCGAGAGCGCGACGCTGACCACGGCCAGCAGGACGACCAGCGACACCAGGGTGCGCTCCGGCCGGAGCCGGGCCATGAGCCGCTTGGCGTTCGGGCCGAAGTTCTTGGACTTCTCGCCGGGCATGGCCATGCCCATCGGGCCACGGTTCTGCCCGGCCCGTGACGGACCGCGCCGCGCCTCGGCGGCCTTCTCCTCGGCGGACTTGACGCCTTCCTCGCTCATGCCGGGGCCCCCTCGAAGTATCGGAGCGAAGCGGAGAACTTCGTGGGGTGGTTCATGCCGCCACCTCTGCACTGCGCTGGGACTCGACGATCTCCTGGTAGGTCTCGCAGGTCCCCAACAGCTCGTCGTGCCGGCCTTGTCCGACCACGAGGCCGTCCTCGAGGACGACGATGTGGTCGGCGTCGATGATGGTCGAGACGCGCTGCGCCACGACGATGACGGTCGCGTCCCTCGTGATGGGTCTCAGCGCTTGTCGCAGGCGGGCGTCGGTCGTCAGGTCCAGTGCCGAGAACGCGTCGTCGAAGAGGTAGACCTCGGGCTTGCGGACCAGCGCTCGGGCGATGGCCAGGCGCTGGCGCTGGCCGCCGGAGACGTTGGTGCCGCCCTGGGCGATCGGCGACTCCAGCTGGTCGGGCATCCGCTCGACGAAGTCCTTGGCCTGGGCCACGCGCAGCGCCTCCCAGAGCTCCTCGTCCGTCGCGTCCGGGTTGCCGTAGCGCAGGTTGCTCGCGACGGTTCCGGTGAAGAGGTAGGGACGCTGCGGGACCAGGCCGATCCGCGACCAGAGGGTGTCCAGGTCGACCTCGCGGACGTCGACGCCGCCGATGGTCAGGTGGCCGCCGGTGATATCGAAGAGCCGGGGGACAAGGTTGACCAGCGTCGTCTTGCCGGCGCCGGTGGACCCGATGACCGCCGTGGTCTTGCCGGGCTCGGCCCGGAAGGTCACGCCCTGGAGCACCGGGGCCTCAGCACCCGGGTAGTGGAAGTCCACGTGGTCGAAGACGATCTCCGAGCCGGGACGGATGTCGGTGACCGCCTGCGCGGGCTCGGCGACCGACGACTCGGTGTCGAGTACCTCACCGATCCGCTCGGCCGACACCGACGCCCGCGGGATCATCATCGCCATGAACGTCGCCATCATCACCGAGATGAGGATCTGGATCAGGTAGGCCATGAAGGCGGTGAGCGACCCGACCTGCATCGCCCCGCTCTCGACCCGGGCCGCCCCGAACCAGAGAACGCCGACGGTCGACGCGTTGAGGATGATCATGACGATCGGGAAGATCAGCGCTTGGAGCCGGCCGACGCTCAGCGCGGTACCGGTCAGCGTCGCGTTGGCCTCGCCGAACCGGTTCGTCTCGAAGTCCTCGCGCACGAAGGCCCGGACGACGCGGATACCGGTGATCTGCTCGCGCATGATCCGGTTCACGCTGTCGATCGACGTCTGCATGAGCCGGAACTGGGGGATCATCTTGCGGATCACCAGGCCGACGGCGATGGCGAGCAGCGGGATCGCGACGGCGACCAGCCAGGACAGCCCGACGTCCTGGTTCAGCGCCATGATGATGCCGCCGACCATGTTGATCGGAGCCGACACCATGATCGCCAGCGCCATGAACACGACCATCTGAACCTGGGTCACGTCGTTGGTGTTGCGCGAGATGAGGGTCGGCGCTCCGAACTTCGAGACCTCCTGGGCGGAGAACTCGTTGACGCGGTGGAAGATCCCCGCTCGCAGGTCGCGGCCCATCCCCATCGACGTCCGCGACGCGAGGTAGACCGCAGCGACGGTGGCGACGATCTGGACGATGCTGACGCCGAGCATCCAGCCGCCGGTCCGGATGATGTAGCCGGTGTCGCCCTTGGCGACGCCGCTGTCGATGATGTCGGCGTTGAGGGTGGGCAGGTACAGCGCCGCGATCGCCCCGATGAGCTGGAGCACCAGGATCCCGGCGAGCTCCCCCTTGTAGGGGACGAGGTGGTTGCGGACGATGCGGATGAGCATCAGAAGGCCTTCCTGGTGACGCCGTCGAGGACGACGGAGACGATGGTCTGGGGCGGGAGGATCTGGCCTTCCGCGATGTCGGGGTGGCTGGCGGAGAAGGTGAACAGCCGCAGGTAGGTGACCAGCTCGGCGGGTGTGCAGGTCAGCTCGTCGGCCGACGGCTCCACGAAGGCGAGCAGCGGGCCGGGGCTGCCGTGCCAGGCCGACTCGTCGGCCGGGTTCTGCTCGTCCACGGGGACGTGGCCGGTGTCCGGCCGGCACCCGCGGTGCTCCTCCCGGTCCGAGGGTGGGGCGGTGAGACCAAGGGCGGTCATCACGCCGAAGATCTCGGTGAACCGGCCCTGCAACACAGTGACCAGCGCGACCAGCCGCTCCCGAAGCGGCAGGTCGGTGTCGATCGCCTGCATCCGCACGGAGATCGGCGCGGGACAGAAGGTCTCCCCGACCACCGCCTCGACGAGCCGTTCCTTGGTGTCGAAGGCCCGGAAGACCGTGCCCTCGGCGATCCCGGCCTCCTCGGCGATCTCCCGGGTGGTCGGCATGGTGCCGTTGGCGGCGATGAGCCGCAGCGCCGCCCGGACGATCGACACGCGCCGCTCGGCGGGCGGCAGGGCCGTGGCACGGGGACTCATGGGGGCAGCGTAAGTGAGTGAGCACTCACTCACAAGTCTTTTCCGTCCGGTCAGAACCGGTACCCCCGCTGCCACATGGTCCACCATCGACCCTGACCCAGGGTTGGGGTCAAGTGAGTTATGTCATGAGTGGCGCGGCGCCCGCTCGTCGTCGACGAAGACCACCGCGGCGACGGCGCGGCTGGGAGCGGCGCCGGACCAGAACGCATACGTGCCGCGGTCGCGCAGCTCCTGGGCCGCACTGGCCAGCCCGCCCATGGCGGCCCAGTAGAGGCCCGACCCGGTGGAGACGCGCGCGACCCCGAGCTCGGCGAGACGGATGACCGGCGGGGCGTCCGCGAGGGCCAGCACGTTGACCGGCCGCGACACGGACTCGACGATCCGGCGGATGCCCTCGACGCTGTTCACGCCCGGCGCGTAGAGCACGTCGGCCCCGGCTTCGTCGTATGCCTGCAGCCGCCGGATCGTGTCGTCGAGGTCCTCGGGGTCTCGCTTCCCGTGGATATGGCCGTCGGCCCGAGCCGTGAGCACCAGGCGATGCTCTCCGTTGTGGGCCGCCTGCGCCGCCGCGGCCACCCGCTCGGCGGCGACCTGCGGCGCATACGACTCGTGAGCGATGGGGTCCCAGTCCTCGACGGAGCAGCCGGCGAGGCCCACCTCCAGCGCCATCCGCACGGTCTCGGCGACACCGTCCGGGTCGTCGGCGAGGCCGTTCTCGAGATCGCCCGAGACGGGCACGTCGACGGCCGCGACGACCGCCGCGGCGTGGGCGAGCGCCTCGTCACGGGTGACGTTGCCGTCGGTCCGGCCGTGGGTTCCGGCGAACCCGGCACTGGTGGTCGCCAGCGCGAGGAACCCCATCCCGGCGAGCAACCGGGCCGACCCGGCGTCCCACGGGTTCGGCAGCAGCAGCGGCGTCCCCGGGACGTGGAGGGCGAGGAACTTGGCGGCGCGGTCGGCGGTCATCAGAACCCTCCCGGCCCGAAGGAGGGGAACGGCATGGACTGGATGCCCGGGCCAGACCCGGGCCCGGACCCGAGCAGGCTGCGGGTCAGCGCCTCGTTGTCGGACTGGAGGACGTCGAGGGCGGCGACGAGGTGGGCGTCCTCCGGGTCGGTCGCCCTCGCCGCGGCCAGCAGCACCGCTCGCCGGACCAGCTCTTTGGCGAACGAGGCGGTCGTGCCCTCGCTCCCCCGCGCCACGTCCGCGACGGCCTCGTCGGAGAACAGCGCACCCGCGTACAACCGGACGAGGGCCTGACGTCCCGGCTCGTCCGGGAGCGGGATCTCGGCGGCGAGGTCGACGCGCCCGGGCCGCTGGGTCAGGGCGCGCTCGAGGTGCTCGACCCGGTTCGTCGTGAGGAGGAACGCCACGTCGGCGTCGGCGTCGATGCCGTCGAGCGCGTCGAGGACCTCGAACAGCAGCGGCTTGGCCATCGGCCCGAACGAGCGGTCATCGGCGATGAGGTCGCAGTCCTCGAGGACGACGATGGCGGGCTGGTGGGCGCGGGCGACCTTGGCGGCGTCGTGGATGAACCGGAGGGAACCGCCGCTGAGGAGCACGACCGTCGTGTCGGGGCTCTGGCTCATGAGGTAGCGCACGGTGTGGGTCTTCCCGGTCCCGGGCGGACCGAACAGGAGGATCCCCCGCTTCAGGTGCTGACCGTGCTCAGCGAGGACGGCACGGTGTTCGGCGATGCCGAGCACGTGGTCGGTGACCCGTTCGAGCAGGCCGTCCGGGAGCACGACGTCGTCGCGCACCATCGCCGGTCGCTCGAAGAAGGTGATCCCCCCGAGGCCCTGACCGTAGGGGTCGTCGGCGAACGTCACGACCTGCCCCCGGAGGATGCTGCGCTCCTGCATGAGCCGGCGCACCTCGGTCACCAGGTCGCGGGCGACCTCGGAGTCGACGGCGAGGATGTCCAGCCGCCCGGAGGGACGCCCGCCCATCTGCATCGCTGCCCCCTGCATCCGGACGGCGACCGGGTGGTCGCCGTAGCGGAACAGCCACAACCCCGACGCGACGACGTTGCGGTGGTCGGACGGTCCGGGGCCGACGGCCGTCTGCACGTACTCGACCTGGCCCAGCGCGCCGCCGTTGCCGTATCGGGCGTGCTGGATCTGGTCGCCGAACGTCATGTGGTGGCGCATGTCGCCGCCGCCCAGCCCGAGGAGGCGCGCCTCGGGGTCGCGTTCCGCGATCTCCGTGATGGCGATGTCGGAGTCCACCGCGCGGTGCAGCGGGATGTCCTCGCTGGTCACGGCCAGGGTGTCCGGCTGGACGCCCAGGTGTTCCTCGAGGACCTGGAGCAGGTTCGGGCCGTCACCGGAGTCGGGTTCCAAGCCCTGCATCAGCAGGCGGGCGACGCGACGCACCTCGCGCAGGGTCCGGCGCATCTCCTCGTCGGTCGAGCCGACCTCGTCCTCGGTGACGGTCATCCCGCGACCGTACGACTCAGGGGCGGTCGGCCGCGACCCAGCCCTCGGCCGGCACGAAGTGCGCGACGTTGGTCATCCGGCGCTGGATGGCGGCGATCTCGCGCACCGCCTCGGCGACCAGGCTCCGGTCGATCGAGGACAGCCGGTCGAGGGTCAGCAGATCCGAGGGCCGGTCGCCGCTCTGCCACTGCAGCAGTTGGTACCGCAGCCGGAGCCGCTGGAGGAGACCGAACACCTCGACCAGCGTCTCGGCCCGGTCGCTCGGCAGCATCTGCGACCCCGACGCCGCACGCAGCCGGTCCACGGTGGGCAGGGCGGGCGAGCCGACGGCGAGTGCCGCCCAGCGCGCCAGGTTGACGACCGGGAGCACCGCGTGGGCCTTGATGTAGAACGTCTCCGGCCGTCCGCTCAGCACATCGCGCCAGGACCGCATCCGGGCCCGGGACGCGAGCGACTCCTCGAGCAGCAGCCGCATCGTGCCGGGGTGTCGCCGCAGGTCACCGAACACCTCGGTGACCGCCGGGAGGCCGGGGTCGCCGTGGATCGGCCGGCCGTCGACGAGGAGCGAGGTCATCATGGCGCCGTTGTTGGCGACCGGGGCCGCCAGCCACTGCTCCGCGGCCGCGCGCCACTGGGCGTTGGTCCGGGCGAACGTCGGGTGCGACGCCGTCGCGCCGTGCTTGTCACCGCGGACGCCGGACCGGGACAGCACGTCCTCGACCTCGGCGAAAACGGCTCGGTATGCGGGGACGTCCGCCTCGGGTACCCGGTCGTCGAAGGCGACGGCGCAGTCGACGTCCGAGCTGAGCACCGCCTCCCGCCGGCCGTTGCTCCCCAGGGACAGCCAGGTGAAGGCGTCCACGTCCAGCTCGGGATGCTCCGCGAAGATCAGGCCGATCGCGCGACGGACCAGGGTGTCGAGGATCGACGAGTAGACCGCGATGACCCGGCCGGTACCGAGCCCCCGGGCCAGCAGGTCCTCGAGCACCCCGGGCGTTCGGTGTGCCCGGTCGACCAGCTCATCGGTGGTGGCTGCCCGGCGGAGCTGCTCGTGCAGCGAGACCCCGGCCGTCGTCGGCGACACAGCGAAGTCCCGCGGCGCGACCACTCCGCGCAGCGCAGCTCCCGGGTCGGTCACCAGGAGGAACTCGCCCTCGCGGTCGAACAGGTGGATCAGCGCTTCCGCGGCCGACGACCCGCTCACGACGGTCGGCGGCGCCGACGTCATCACCTCCCGGATCGGGGCCGACCCGGGAACACCCTCGACCAGAACGCGTTGGCGCAGAACGGAGTCGGTGACCAGCCCGTAGGTGTGCTCGCCGAGGTCGACGACCGCATACGGCACTCCCTCGGTCGTCATCGACCGCGCTACCTCGGCGATCGACGCGTCCGGGCCGACGACCAGCGGAGCGCTCCGGACCAGCTCGTCGACGGTGCTGTAGGTCGGGCCCACCTCGGGTCGCACCGGGATGGCGGCCAACCGCTCCGCGAGGTACCGCGCCCCCTGGCGCGAGGTGAACACCGGCAGGGCGGCGGCCTCCGGGATCCGGGCGACCGTCGACGGCACCGCCGCCACGGCTCGCGGACCGATCGAGCGCTCGGTGAGCATCGCCGAGAAGCCGAACAACCCGCCCGGACCCATCACCTCGTCGGGGGTTCCGCCGAGCCGGGCCTGGTCGTCCCAGAGCTCGACCCGCCCGCTGACGACGACGTGGACCTCGACGCTCGCCGTGGCGAACGCGTCGAGGACCAGTTCGCCCGTCGCATACTCGTCGACCCGCGCGACCGCGGCCAGCGCGGTGCGGGTCTCCTCGTCGAGGCGGTCGAACGGCGGGTATGCGGCGAGGAACCTCGCGAGGTCCGCCCCCGGCACGACGGTCGGCACGTCGGTCATCGTGCCAGGTCGTCGCGCCGGCGGCGGCCCTGCGAGGGCGTCTCAGGTCCCCGGCGTCGGCGGGCTCGGGATGCTGTAGCCGGACGGACCGACGGTGTTGTCGAGCACCGTCTTCCAAGTGCCGTCGGCGATGTACTTCTTCAGCGCGTCGTTGACCTTCGCCACCATGGCGCTGTCGCCCTTGGGCAGGCCGACGCCGTAGCGCTCGTCGGTGAACCCCTTGCCGACCACCTTGAGCAGGCCCTTGTACTCGGGGAGGGCGGCGAACCCGGCGAGGATCACGTCGTCGGTCGTCACCGCGTCGATCTGGCCCTTGGCCAGGGCGTCGACGCACTCCGAGAAGGTCTGGTACTCCTGGAGCTGGATCTTGCCGATGTAGTGCTCCTTGACGTAGGCGGCCGACGTCGTGCCCGCGACGGAGCAGAGGTTCTTGCCATCGAGGCTCTCGGGACCGGTGAGGCCCTCGTCGTTGCGCCGGATCAGCAGGTCCTGGTGCGCCACGAAGTACGGCCCAGCGAAGTCCACCTTCTGCTTGCGCGCGTCGGTGATCGAGTACGAGGAGAAGACCATGTCGACCTGCTTGTCGACCAGGAGGTTCTCGCGCTGGCTCGGGTTGGCCTCCTTCCACGTGATGTTCTGCGGCGGGACGCCCAACGCAGCAGCGACGTACTTGGCGGTTTCGACGTCGAACCCGCTGTAGGTGCTACCGCTCTTGAGACCGATTCCCGGCTGGTCGAAGGAGATGCCGATGGTCATCTTCCCCGTCGCGCCGGCCGCCGCCGTAGGCGTCGGGATGGGACCGCTGGACGAGCACGCGGCCAGCACGACGGTCAAGGTCGCTACCGCGGCGGCGGGCCACAGCCGCCGGAGAGGCCTGGTCACGAGTCCTCCTCGTTCCGCCGCTTCCGCTCGAGCAGGTCGGGGTCGATGGGCGGGAGGAGCAACGGGTCGATCGGTTCGTTCTCGAGGTTGATCGCCGCCGAGCCGTAGGTGGGACCGGTCTCCGACCACACGGCCTTGAGCCGGTTGCCGGTATTGGCCACGACCTTGGGCCGCACCAGCATCCAGCCGAGCTGGAGGATCAGCGCGATGAGCGGGATGCCGAGGACGACGACGAGGAAGTCGGTCTTCTTCCAGAAGTAGGGCGAGTGCTGCCAGCCCTGGACGGCGAGACCGATGACGACCAGGACGAGGAAGGCGAGGCCGACGTAGCTGGTCCACGGATACCCGGGCGCCTGGAACGGGCTCTTGGGGATGATGCCGAGGTTGACCAGCTTTCGCAGTCTCAGCTGGCAGAGGAAGATCGTCCCCCAGGTGAAGAGGACCCCGAGCGCGGCCGCCTCCAGGGCGATCTCGAAGGCGTCCGGGGTGAGCGCGTTGAGGACCGCGCCGAAGACGAAGACCACCGACGTCATGACGATGCCGGCCCACGGCACGCCCGAGCTGCTCATCTTCAGCGTGAAGGCCGGCGCCTGCTTGGACATGCCCAGGCTGCGCAGAACACGGCCGGTCGAGTAGAGCCCGGAGTTCAGGCTCGACATCGCTGCGACGATGAGGACCGCCTGGATCGCGGCGGCCATCCAGTTCAGCCCCATCCGGTCGAAGATGGTCACAAAGGGGCTGATGCCCGACTTGAACTCCGTGGTCGGCAGCATCGAGACGATGAGCAGGATGGAGCCGCAGTAGAAGATCGCGATCCGGAAGATCACGGCGTTGATCGCCTTGGGCACCTCCTTGGCGGAGTCCTTCATCTCGCCCGCGGCGATCGCGACCATCTCGATGGCGGCATACGCGAACACGACACCCGACATGACGAGGATCGGGCCGTACCAGTTGTAGCCGTCCGACGACGGCCAAAACCCGCCCGGGTTGCTCCAGAGGTTCTGGAAACCGGCCTGGTGGCCGCCGATGTCGAGCCGGAAGAGCACGACGACGAGGCCGACCAGGAGGAAGACGACGATGGCGGTGACCTTGAGGATCGACGCCCAGAACTCGAACTCGCCGAAGGCGCGGGCCGAGAGCAGGTTGATGATCAGCACGACGGCCAGCGAGATCAGCACGGTCGCCCACGTCGGCATGGTCGGGAACCAGAACTGGACGTAGAGGCCGACCGCCGAGAGCTCGGCGATGCCGGTCAACGCCCAGTTCAGCCAGTACATCCAGCCGGTGACGAAGGCCGCCTTCTCACCGTAGAACTCGCGCATGTAGGAGACGAACGCCCCGGACGTCGCGCGGTGCAGGACGAGCTCGCCGAGGGCGCGCATCAACAGGTAGGCGATGAAGCCGACGAACGCGTAGCTGAACAACAGCGCCGGTCCGGTGCTGGCGAGTCGGGATGCCGAGCCGAGGAAGAGACCGGTACCGATGGCCCCGCCGATGGCGATCATCTGGACGTGCCGGCTGCCGAGGGACTGTTTGTAGCCCTCCTGCTCCGCGTCTAACGAATCCGCGTGACTGGTCTCCGTGGTGGTCATGTAACCGTCCTCAGCTGTCGTGCTTGCCCCGGAACTGCGGTGGTCGATCAGGCTCATCATGTCCCTGTCGGCCCCGTCCGCGGTTACGCGGCGGTAACGGACTTCATCCGGAGATGTTCACGCTCAGATGAGCAAACCGTCGGCCACCAGCCCTCGCAGAAGGGGTAGGGCGGTGGCCTTCACGACCGCTTCCGGCTGGTCGAGCAGGGCCGCGATGGCCCCGAGCGCCTGCCGCGCGCTGAGGGTACCGTCGCTGACCCCCACCAGTCCGGCGGCGACGGTGTCCAGCCGGACGGTCCGACCCAGGCCGCCGCCCTGCCGGAGCTGGATGACCTCCGGGTCGGCCGCACCGGGCCGCCCGTGCCGCTCCTCGGTGACGTCCGGCGCGCACGACCAGGCGACGTCGAGCAGGGCGTCGTCGTCGTGCTCGGCCAGCCACGTGCGAGCCCGCAGTCCGGCGTCGACGGTCGGGCCCATCGCGTCGGCCACCGGGCCGCGGTGGTCGACGAGGTCGGTCCAGGGGGATCGGGGTCCGGCCGGGCGCTGAAGCGCGACCACCCCGAACCCAATACGCTCGACCCCGCGGGCGGCGAAGTCGCCCAGCCACGCCGCATACAGGTCCTCGTACCCGTTGGTCCCGCTCCGGGCGCCAGCGTCGCCGGCCCAGAGCTCGGCGTACTCGGCCGGGTCCTGGTCGTCGCGCTGGATCACCCAGGCGTCGAGGCCGGTCCCGTCGAGCCAGGACGTCCAGACGTCGCGCCAGGTCTGGCCGGCACGGGTCTCCCAGTTGCCGATGAACACGGCGATGCCGCCAGGTTCGAGATGGTCGCCCACCGTGCGGACCAGCCGCTCGACGACGGAGTCGCCGACCAGGCCGGCGTCGCGGTACTCGTAGGTCGCGACCCCCGGGCGCCGTGGCGTGATGACGAACGGCGGGTTGCTCACGACCAGGTCGAAGCGCTCGCCGGTGACCGGCTCGAGGAGGTTCCCGGACCGTAGGTCGATCGGCACCTCGGCGAGCCCCGTCGTGAAGCGGGCGAAGGCCAGGGCGCGCGCCGAGAGGTCGGTCGCGACGACCGTGCCGCTGTGCCCGGCGAGGTGCAGGGCCTGAGGCCCGCAACCGGTGCCGAGGTCGAGGGCCCGCCCGGCGCGGCGGCGCGGGGTCCACTGGGCGACGGTTATCGAGGCCGGCCCGACGCCGAGGACGTGGTCCGGTGGCAGTGGGCCGCCGCGGGCGATCTCGGACTGGTCCGAGACGACCCACCAGTCGTGGGCCTCGTCGCCGTAGGGGCGCAGGTCGCAGAGCGCCCGCGCGTCGACCGCGCTGAGCTCGACGAGCCCGAGCGCTCCGGCCCCGGCGGCGGTCAGGCCGGGGAGGGCGCGGTCGAGGTCAGCAGTGGCTACGGGCATACCGAGCGCGAAGCAGCGCGCCAGGACGGCGGCCGGGTCCCGGACCCCACGGGTGGCCAGGTCGGCGGCCAGCGGCTGCTCCCGGTGGAGCGCCGCGTCCGCGACCGGCCCGAGCACGGCGCGGACCCCGTCCACGGTGTAGCCGGAGCGGGTGAGGTCTGCCCGGAGGGCAGCGAGGCCCGCGGCGTCGGCGCGCGGTGGCGGGGGCGACTCGGGGGGCGGCACGCCTCACCGTATGCCGGTAGAGGCGACGCAGGGCCCCCCCGGTGTCGGGTGGGCCCTGCGGTCGGTGTGGTCCGGGTCAGACCCGGGACTGCTCCTCGTCCGCCTCGGCGCGAATGCGGGCGACCTCGGACTCGTCCGCACCGGTGACGTACTCGTCGGCCTCGGGGCTCGCCGCGAGCTCGTCGTCGTCGAGCGGCTCCTCGTCGATGTCGTCGTCGTCGCCGCCGAACGAGATGTCGCGCGACCGGGAGACGGCCACCGCGGCCACGATGATGATGAGCGCGACGACGGCGATGCCGTAGCGGACCAGCGGGTTCGCGGCGTTGCCGACGGTCAGGATCACGATGGCCGGGGCGATGAGCACCGACACGAGGTTCATGACCTTGAGCAGCGGGTTGATCGCCGGACCGGCGGTGTCCTTGAACGGGTCGCCGACGGTGTCACCGATGACGGTGGCCTCGTGGGCGGCAGAGCCCTTGCCGCCGTAGTGGCCGTCCTCGACGATCTTCTTCGCGTTGTCCCACGACCCACCGGAGTTGGCCAGGAACACGGCCATGAGGCACCCGGTGCCGATGGCGCCGGCGAGGAAGCCGGCCAGGGCACCGATGCCGAGGCCGAAGCCGACGGTGACCGGCGCGAGGGCGGCGAGGAGGCCCGGCGTGGCGAGCTCGCGCAGCGAGTCACGCGTGCAGATGTCGACGACACGGCCGTACTCGGGCTTCTCGGTGTAGTCCATGATCCCGGGGTGCTCGCGGAACTGGCGCCGCACCTCGAAGACGATGGCACCGGCGGCGCGGGTGACCGCGTTGATCGCCAGGCCGGAGAAGAGGAACACGACCGCGGCACCCAGGAGCAGGCCGACGAGCGTGGTCGGCGTGACGATCTGGGTGTTGAACATGTTCTGCACGAACTGGCTCGGGGCCTCGGTGATCTGGTTCGTGTTGAGCAGGTTCTGGACGGTGGAGCTCCACGCGTCGGTGAACGAGCCGAACAGGGCGGTCGCCGCCAGCACCGCGGTGGCGATGGCGATGCCCTTGGTGATCGCCTTGGTCGTGTTGCCGACGGCGTCGAGGTCGGTGAGGATCCGTGCGCCCTCGGCGTCGATGTCACCGGACATCTCGGCGATGCCCTGGGCGTTGTCGGAGACCGGCCCGAAGGTATCCATGGCGACGATGACGCCGACCGTGGTGAGCAGACCGGTACCGGCGACCGCCACGAAGAACAGGGCCAGCGCGACCGAGCCGCCACCGAGCAGGAACGCTCCGTAGACCGCCGCCCCGATGATGACCGCGGTGTAGACCGCCGACTCGAACCCGACGCCGATGCCGGCGAGGATGACGGTGGCGGCGCCGGTGCGCGAGGTCCGGGCGACGTCGCGGGTGGGCCGCTTGTCGGTACCGGTGAAGTGGCCGGTCAGCCACAGGATGATCGCGGCCAGGACGATGCCGAGGATGACGGCGACGGCCGCCCGGATCCGCAGCCCGTCGACGCCGGCGACTGCGGCGCCGGTGGCGGCGTCCACAGTCTCGGGGGACGCTGTCGGCAGGTAGAGGAAGACCGCGACGACGGACAGGACCGCCGAGATGACCGCGGAGATGTAGAAGCCCTGGTTGATCGCGGACAGCGCGTTCTGGCCCGGCTTCACCCGCGTGATGAACACGCCGATGATCGCGGTGACCGCGCCGATGGCCGGGATGATCAGCGGGAAGACGAGGCCCTGGGTACCGAGCGCGACGGAACCGAGGATGAGCGCGGCGACGAGCGTGACCGCGTACGACTCGAAGAGGTCGGCGGCCATGCCGGCGCAGTCGCCGACGTTGTCGCCGACGTTGTCCGCGATGGTGGCCGCGTTGCGCGGGTCGTCCTCGGGAATGCCCGCCTCGACCTTGCCGACGAGGTCGGCACCGACGTCGGCGGCCTTGGTGAAGATGCCGCCGCCGACGCGCATGAACATGGCGAGCAGCGCGGCGCCGAAGCCGAAGCCCTCGAGGACCTTGGGTGCGTCGCCCTTGTAGACCAGCACGACGACCGCGGCACCGAGCAGCCCGAGGCCGACCGTGGCCATGCCGACGGTGCCACCGGTGCGGAAGGCGATCCGCATACCGAGGTCACGGTTGCCGTCCCGCGCGGCCGAGGCCACGCGGACGTTGGCCTTGACGGCCAGCGACATGCCCAGGTAGCCGATGAGGGCCGAGAAGACCGCGCCGACGACGAAGAACAGCGAGCGGCCGAGCTTGAGGCCGAAGGTGTCGGCGGGGAGCAGGAACAGCAGTCCGAACACGAGCACGACGAAGATGCCGAGGGTGCGGAACTGGCGGTTGAGGTACGCCTGAGCGCCCTCCTCCACCGCTGCGCCGATGTTCTGCATGTTCTCGGTACCTGGGTCGGTGGCGAGCACCTGACGTCGGAAGAACAGGCCGAAGACCAAGGCGATGACTGCGATGGCGAGCACCGCGTAGACAAGGACCAGGTTGCTGCCTGCCAGGTCCAGCGGTGTAGCCGCTGCCGGGGCAAGGTTGGGCATACTGCACTTCCTCCTTGAGGACGCTCACTCACCCTCGAGTGGACGAACCCGTGTTTAGCCCCCAGAAGTGAGCACAGCAGGAACGCGCGGGTGATTCGCCGGGAAACCCTACCTGTAGGTAGGTGCTGGCCCTAATCAAACCAGAGAGCGACAAGCCTGGCCCGAGCACCCCTGAGCGAACCGCTGAGAGGTCGGCCACACCTATCCGGCGGCGACGGCCTCGCCGACGGTTGGGTAGATGGCGAAGACCTTGTCGAGGCCCGTGATGACGAAGACCTTGAGGACCCGGTCGTGGGCGCAGACCAGCTTCATCGACCCGTCGTTGAGACGGATCTGCTTCAGCCGGCCGACGAGGACGCCGAGGCCGGTGGAGTCCATGAACGACACCCCGGACAGGTCAACGACCAGATCGTGGCGACCCGCCTCGATCTCCTGGTCCAGTCGTTCGCGGAGCTGCGGCGCGGTGTAGACGTCGATCTCGCCGACGACCTGCACGACGGTGCGGCCGTCGACCACCGAACTCCCGATGTCGAGATCCAAAGTCCTACCTGTTCTCGCCCGTCCGTGCGTCCCGGCCGGGAGCGCGATCCTCGCGTAGGCGCGCGACATGCCGCCCCAGCCGACGCCCGCACCCTACTCTGCGGGGTCAGGCGGACGTACCGTATCGGCGATGTCCACTGCCGTTCCACCCCTTCTCCCGGGATCGCCTGCGAGCCCGTCGATGGGTACTGCCCAGGGGGCCGCTCGCCTCTCCCCCGAGGCGCTGCTGACCCGCCTGGCCGGCGGACGGCAGGAGCGGCTCACCCACGTCCACCGGGTCCCCGCGCGGGAGGCGTCGCCGGCGCCCTGGCCGGAGTGGGTGACGCCCACGTTGTACGCCGCGCTCACGCAAGCGGGGCTCTCGAGCCTGTGGAGCCACCAGCTCGAGGCGGCCGAGGCGGCCCACGCCGGAACCCACGTCGTGCTGTCCACCGGGACGGCGTCGGGCAAGTCCCTGGGGTACCTGCTGCCCGCCCTCTCCGACGTGGTCGACGGCTCCCTGGCGCCGAACGGGCGGGGCGCGACCGCGCTCTACCTCGCCCCGACCAAGGCCCTGGCCCACGACCAGCTGGACCGGCTCGACCGGCTGGCCCTGCCCGGGCTGCGCGCCGCCGCCTACGACGGCGACACCTCGCCCGAGGACCGACGGTGGGTCCGCGAGCACGCGAACTACGTCCTGACCAACCCCGACCTGCTGCATCACTCCCTCCTCCCGGGACACGAGCACTGGGCGTCGTTCCTCCGGGCGCTGCGCTACGTCGTCGTCGACGAGTGCCACGTCTACCGGGGCGTCTTCGGTTCGCACCTTGCGATGGTGCTGCGCCGACTTCGCCGCGTCTGCGCCCGCTACCGCTCCTACCCCACCTTCGTCCTGGCCTCCGCCACGGTCGCCGACCCGTCCGTCCACGCTGCTCGTCTCGTCGGTATGCCGGTCCAGGCGGTCACCGAGGACGGCTCGCCACGCGCGGCGCTCACCTTCGGTCTCTGGCAGCCCGGCGAGACCGGGTATGCCGGGCGTCCCCAGCCGCTCGTGCCCGAGACTCCTGCGGCCCCCATTCCCGTCGACCTCACCGACACCGACCCCTCCACGACCGACCTCTCCGTCGTCGCCCTCTCCACGGCCGACGTCCCCGCCGATGCCCTCGCTGCCGAGCTCGCCGCAGCCGACCTGCCGACGACTCGCCCCCGCTCTGGAAGCGCGCCGTCGCGCCGGCGGAGCGCGGTCGCCGAGTCTGCAGACCTGCTGTCGGATCTCGTCGCCCAGGGCGTGCAGACCGTGGCCTTCGCCCGCTCCCGCGCCGGCGTAGAGGTCATCTCGTCCGCGGCCCGCAGCCACCTGCGGGAGCTGGACGTGGCGTTGGGTGACACGGTCGCCGCCTACCGCGGTGGGTACCTGCCCGAGGAGCGCCGCGAGCTGGAGACCGCGCTGCGGGCGGGCGGGTTGCTCGGCCTCGCCGCCACGACGGCTCTCGAGCTTGGGATCGACGTCTCCGGTCTGGACGCCGTGCTTCTGGCGGGCTGGCCCGGCACGCGCGCCTCGATGTGGCAGCAGGCCGGACGGGCGGGACGCGCCGGCGCCGAGTCGCTCGCGGTGCTCGTCGCCGCCGACGACCCGCTCGACACCTACCTCGTCAACCACCCCGACGCCGTCTTTGGGGCCTCGGTCGAGGCGGCGGTCCTCGACCCCGAGAACCCGTACGTGCTCGGGCCCCACCTCGCCGCCGCTGCCGCCGAGCTGCCCCTCACCGAGGCCGACGAGTCGTACTTCGGGCCGTCGATGGTGCCGCTGCTCGACAGCCTCGCGGCCACCGGAGTGCTGCGGCGACGGCCGACCGGCTGGTTCTGGGCCGAGGGCGACCGCCCCACCGACCGGGTGTCGCTGCGCGGCTCGGGGACGACGTTGCGCATCGCCGACCACCGCACGGGTCGGGTCCTCGGGACCATCGACGACGCCCGGTCGCACACCGCGGTCCACCCCGGCGCGGTCTACGTCCATCAGGGCGACACCTTCGTCGTCGTCAGCCTCGACCTCGACGAGGGGTGTGCTCTCGTCCGCGTCGGCGACCCCGGATGGTCGACGCAGGCGCGTTCGATGTCGGCGTTCGACATCGTGGCCGTCGACCGCACTCGCCACTGGGGACCGGTCGGCTGCCACTTCGGCGACGTCGAGGTCCGGACCCAGGTCACCTCCTTCCTGCGGCGGCTGCCGACCGGTGAGGTCATCGGCGAGCACCCCCTGGACCTGCCCGTGCGCTCGCTGCCGACCAAGGCGGTCTGGTGGACCATCCCCACCGACCTGCTGGGCGCCTGGGGCGTACCCGAGGCCGCCATCCCCGGAGCCGCTCACGCCGCGGAGCACGCGGCCATCGGGATGCTGCCGCTCGTCGCGTCCTCCGACCGGTGGGACATCGGCGGGGTCTCGACCGCCCTCCACCCGGACACTGGTCTGCCCACGATCCTTGTCTACGACGGGTACCCGGGAGGCGCCGGCTTCGCCGAGCGTGGGTACGACGCGATGGAGGAGTGGCTGGCCGGGACCCGAGCCGCGATCGCCGGGTGTGCCTGTCGGGCGGGATGCCCGTCCTGTGTCCAGTCGCCGAAGTGTGGCAACGGCAACGAACCCCTGGACAAGGCTCGGGCCGTGATGCTCCTCGACCTCACCCTCCACGGTGCCCGCTCGCCCCGCTGAGCGTCGCGCCCACACTCCCTGCGCCCAGCTCTCCCGCTGCCCCAACGGCTTCGGCAGGTCCGGCGCGTGACCGCGCGGTCGCCGTACCGACGTGCGACACCGTCGCCCTGACCTGAACGACCAGCTCGACCGAGAGGTCCGGGGCGGCCCGGCACGACGCGAGACTCCCTCCGTTACGGGCCGCCAGGGCCGCACCCTCACCACACGCGGCCTCGGTCGGCTCACCGCGGACGAGCGCTGCGGCGACGGCGAGCGCCGCGAGGTCGGCCGCGGACTGCGCTCGATGCGCCGCCGTCACCGCACTCAGCACCCAGAGCGCGCCGACGGTCATCGCGAGCAGAACCCCCACGGCGCCCAGAACCAACACTGTCCCCGACCCACGGTCCCGAGCGCCGGAGCACCGCCGAGTCACGGAAGCTCCTCCCGCGCCGCGGTCGCCAACGCCCGCACGGTGACGACCCGCCACCCGGCCAGGTCCCGGCTCGCCGACACGGAGGCCGACACCTCCGAACCAGCCGCGCCGAGAACCACCACCGCACCCGGTGGTCCGGCGGTCGCGGCCAGCGCCCTGGCCGACCCCTCACCGTCACCCCGTGCCAGAGCCCGAGCCGCCAACCGCGCGGCGTCGACGCACCGGACCTGGTCCACGCCCACCCGGATGGCCGCAAGACCCAGGGCGAGCACGATGACGACGACCGGCACGGCGAGCGCGAGCTCGGCCGTGACCATGCCGCGGTCGCGTCGGCCCCCGCGGGCCCCCCACGGCCCAGACATCGTCAGCCAGCCGAGCCCAGCGCCGTCGTGATGATGCTGGTCAGCGCGGACACCACCGCACCGGACTTGACCACGGCGAGCAGCACCGCGGCGAAGGCCACCGCCGCGAGCGTCCCGACCGCATACTCGGCCGTCGTCATGCCGGCCGACCTCAGCCGACCGACCTTCCGCCCTCTCGCCCGTCCTCTCGTCCACACCCGGGCACCCATCGAACCCCGCATCGACATCCCCTCTCGCCATGGCGCCCGATGGGCGCCGGCCGGACCATCCGGCCGCCTCGAGTCGAGCGTTGCTGAGCGACGACCGCACCACCAGCACGGCACCGCGGACTGTGGATCATGGGACGAGACGAGCAGACCTTGTGCACATCGCCGCACACCTCGGATGGACAGCGCCCGCTCACGGGTCGAAGATGAAGACGCTTCGGATTCCCCCAACCTCGGGGGTTGGGGGGCGGGATCCCCCTGCACAGGACGACGGCCGCCGCCAGCGGCGCCGGTCCTGCCCGCTACGAGGCACGGCAGCGCCCCCGTCCCCCCGCGGGGGCGCTGTCCTCGCCCAGCCGCGTCGCACCTACACCGGAGGTTGGCGACGGGTCGTCGCGGGTACAGGAGCCGTGTACCCACGACGACGGCGACAAGGGGAACGCGATGAGCGACGAGGACACCACATCGACGACCGAGTCGGACATGCCGCTCGAGGGCGGCACCGGTGAGGGCATCGAGCTGACCACCGGCCAACCCAACACCTTCGAGCCCGAGGAAGACCCGGACGCGGCCGACGGCTGACGGCTGACCCGCAGGCGTATCAGGCGGCCCGCCACCAGCCTCCTTCCCGATAGCCACGGAACGTCCACGTGGGCGACGGGAACTCGGGGATTTCGGTCGTCTGCGTGGCCGTGGCGCCAACGTGAAGGGCCAGGCGTCCTAGCCCCGACGCACGGCGCGCACCACCGCATCGGTGAGAACGATCTCCTTGCCGTCCGGGTCGCGCGCCGGCCGCGTGGGAGAGGTCGCCAGGACGTCCCAGTCGTCGGCCGGGAGGTGGCTCGCCTCGTCCTCAGGGGTGAAGAAGAGGTCGTCCGGGTGCGGCCGCTGCAGCGTCTCGTTGTCCCCCGGGTGATGCCCCACGATCAGGAGCGTGCCCCCGGGCCGGACCGCAGCGGCCAGTCGCGCATGCTTCGGAACCCGTAGGGCGCTCGGCAGGTGCAGGAAGTGCTCGGTGACCAGGTCGTACGACGCCGCTTCTGGCGCCCACTCGCGCAGGTCCTGTTGCTGCCAGGTGATCCGCTCCGCCGCCACGGGGTCCGCCTCGGCGGCGTGTCGCGCCGCGCGCTCCAGCGCGACCCGGGACACGTCCACCGCGGTGACGGTCCACCCCTCCCGCGCCAGCCAGATGGCGTCCGCGCCCTCGCCACAGCCGATCTCGAGCGCCGTGCCCGGAGTCAGACCCGAGACGTTCTCCACGAGCCGCTGGTTCGGGCGACCGCTCCAGAGCGCCTCGGTCGACCCGTACCGGTCGTCCCAGAACTCAGGCGTATGCAGGGTGGTGGGGTCCAGGTCGTGGTCGTGGTGTCTCACCCGGGCAGCGTCTCACCCGTCGTGAGCCCAACGTCAACTCGTGTTGCCAGATCGGCAAACGAGATCCCGTAGGTCTCCGTGACCACCACCGCGTCCGGCCCGATCTGGAACACGCCGTAGTCGGTGAAGACCCGTGTGACGCAGCGGACCCCGGTCAGCGGGTAGGTGCATTCCGGCACCAGCTTCGCGGTGCCGTCCTTGGCGAACAGGGTCATCACCACGAAGGTCTGCTTCGCCCCGATCGCGAGGTCCATCGCCCCACCGACGGCCGGGATCGCGTCCGGAGCTCCGGTATGCCAGTTGGCCAGGTCCCCTCGCTGCGAGACCTGGAACGCGCCCAGCACACAGACGTCGAGGTGACCTCCGCGCATCATCGCGAACGAGTCCGCGTGATGGAAGTACGAGGCTCCCGGCAGCTCGGTGACCGGGATCTTCCCCGCGTTGGTCAGGTCCGGGTCGATCTCGTCACCCACCGCCGCCGGCCCCATCCCCAGCATCCCGTTCTCGGTGTGCAGGACCACCCCCGCCGCCGGATCCAGGAAGTCGGCGACCATCGTCGGCTGCCCGATCCCCAGATTCACGAACGACCCGGGGGGAATGTCCCGCGCGACCAGGGCCGCGACCTCCTTGCGGTCCAGCGGCCCGCGCTCGGTGTGCTCGACGGTCATGACGCCACCTCCTGCGAAGCGCCGACGCCGGCGCCACCTCCAGCGCCGACCCCGGAAAGGTCGAGGACCCGGTTGACGAAGATCGACGGGGTCACCACGTTCTCCGGATCCAAACCACCGACCGGCACGACCTTGGACACCTCCGCGATCGTCAACGACGCCGCCGCCGCCATCACCGGCCCGAAGTTACGAGCGGTCTTCCGGTACACCAGGTTCCCCATCGCATCAGCCACATGGGCATGGACGAGAGCCACGTCACCACGGATCGGGAACTCCAACACGAAGTCCCGACCGTCGATGGTCCGCGTCTCCTTCCCCTCCGCCAACGGTGTCCCCACCCCCGTTGGAGTGAAGAACGCCCCGATCCCCGCTCCAGCGGCCCGCATCCGCTCCGCCAGGTTCCCCTGTGGCACCACCTCCAGGTCGACCTCCCCCGCCCGGTACAACCCGTCGAACACCCACGAGTCCGACTGTCGCGGGAAGGAGCAGATCATCTTCCGCACCCGCCCCGCCGCCAGCAGCGCCGCCAACCCGGTGTCACCGTTCCCTGCATTGTTGGACACCACCGTCAGCCCCGACGCGCCCTGCCGGATCAATGCATCGATCAGGTCCACCGGCATACCCGCCATCCCGAACCCACCGACCAGCACCGTCGACCCGTCCGCGATCCCCGCCACCGCCTCATCCGGGTCAGAGACCACCGACACCCGCGACATCATGCGTCCTCGCTCTCGAGCACGACCGCCAAGCCCTGGCCGACGCCTATGCAGATCGCCGCGACGCCCCACCGGTGACCGCCGTCGCGCATCCGCTTGACCAGCGTCCCGAGGATCCGGCCACCCGACGCCCCCAACGGATGCCCGATGGCGATCGCACCCCCCTTGGCGTTGACGATGTCGGGGTCCACGCCCCACGCGTCGACGCAGGCCAGCGACTGCACGGCGAACGCCTCGTTGAGCTCGACCGCTCCGACGTCCGACCACTCGATTCCCGCGCGCCGCAACGCTTTCTCGGCCGCCTCGACCGGCGCATACCCGAACATCTGCGGCTCGAGGGCCGCCGCCGCCCGCCCGGCGACCCGGGCCACCGGCGCGCTCCCGATCCGCGACGACGCCGCCCTGGAGCCGAGCACCACCGCCGAGGCACCGTCGTTGAGGGGTGAGGCGTTCCCCGCCGTGATGGTGCCCTCGACCCGGAACGACGGTGTCAACGTGGCGAGTTTCTCCAGCGAGGTCCCCGGCCGGATCGACTCGTCGCGGGTGACCTCCGTCCCCGGCACGGCCACCGTCAGGTCGTCGTAGAACCCCTCGTTCCACGCCGCGTCGGCGAGCTGGTGCGACCGCATGGCGAACGCGTCCTGCCGCTCCCGCGAGATCGCGAACTTCTCCTGCAGCTGCTCGTTGCACTCCCCCAGCGACGCGGTCCACTCGGCCGGCATCGCGGGGTTGACCAGGCGCCATCCCAGCGTCGTCGACACCGCGGTCGTGTCGCCGGCCGGGAAACGGCCGGGCCGGCTTGGGCAGCACCCACGGGGCCCGAGTCATCGACTCGACGCCACCGACCAGTACGACGTCGGCGTCACCGGACTCGACCGTCCGCGAGCCGATCATCGCCGCGTCGAGGCTGGAGCCGCAGAGCCGGTTGACCGTCGTGGCCGGCAGCGTGACCGGAAGTCCGGACAGCAGCACCGCCATCCGACCGACGTTGCGGTTGTCCTCGCCGGCCCCGTTGGCGTTGCCCCAGACCACCTCGCCGATGTCCTGCGGGTCCAGGTCCGGCAGCGTCGCCAGCACCCCCCGCATCGCCGTAGCGGCCAGGTCGTCCGGGCGGACGCCGGACAGCCCTCCGTTGAACTTGCCGAACGGGGTCCGCACCGCCGCGTAGACGTAGGCGGACTCACCGGTGTGGTGCGTCATCAGGACTGCTCCTCGGTTGGAACGGGTTGCGGGGCCTCCGACAGCACGGTCTGCGCCACTCGGAATGCGGTGTTGGCGTCCGGGACGCCGCAGTAGATCGCGCTCTGGAGGATGACCTCCTTGATCTCGTCGTCGGTCAGCCCGTTGGTGCGTGCGGCCCGCAGGTGCATGGCCAGCTCCTCGTGGTGACCGCGCGCGATGAGTGCGGTGAGGGTGATCATCGAACGGCTCCGGCGGTCGAGGCCGGGCCGGGTCCAGATGGAGCCCCAGGCGTAGCGGGTGATGAGCTCCTGGAAGTCACGGGTGAGGTCGGTGATGGCGGCGTTCGCCCGGTCGACGTGCGCGTCGCCGAGGACGGCGCGGCGGACGGCCATTCCCCTCTCGTGCAACGGATCCCCGGCGTTGTCGCCAGGAGCGTCCGGTATGCCGGTGCTGGCGTCGTCCTGCGGCTCCAGGTGCTGGGCCAGCAGCTTCACGACGACCGATGGCGCCTCGGCGGGCGGCAGGTGGGCGACCCCGTCGAGGACCACGAGCCGCGTTCCCGGGATGCCGGCCGCGATCTCCTCCAGCAGGGCCGGCGGGGTGGCCACGTCCTCCGATCCGGCGACCGCGAGGACCGGGACCCTCACGTCGGCCAGCCGGTCGCGGACGTCGAACCGCGACAGGGCCTCGCAGACCTGGGCGTAGCTCTCGTCGTCGGTCTCGCGCAGGGAGTGCAGCAGCGCCGAGACGCGCTCCGGCTCGCGCTCGGCGAACCCGTCGGTGAACCAGCGCTGCAGCGAGAGCGTGACGAGCGACGCCGTACCCGAAGCACGGGCGGCAGCAGCCCGGTCGAGCCAACCGGGCATCACGCCGAACGACGCGCTGCTGCAGAGGATCACGGCGGCTCGCACCCGGTCGGGCGCGTCGAGGAACAGCTGCAGACCGACCGCGCCGCTGGCCGAGTCACCCGCGTAGGCGAACGGTCCGACCGGCTCTCCCCGCTCTTCCTGGACCGCGTCGACGAGCTCGATGACGGCGGCCGCCAGGTCGGCGAAGTCCATGGACGAGCTGGTGGCCGCCGGGCTGGCGCCGTGTCCGGGGAGGTCCCAGCCGACCAGGTGGAAGCGGTCGGCCAGGTCCCGGACGCAGGGGGCCCACAGGGCGTGGACCGACGTCCCGAGCGACGGCCCGAGGACCAGCAGCGGCTTGCGGGCGCCGACCGGTCCAGGGTCGCTCAGCTGCGTCCCGACGATGCGCACGCTCATGTCGGCTCCCCAAGGAAGCGTCGGGCTCGGCCCAACGCGGCGTCGACCATCAGGTCGGTCGCGCCGAGGTAGTCGCCGGTCTCACCGGCGGCCCCACCGGTGATCGACGCGCGCTCGGCCTGCAGCGAATCCCGGGCACTGGCAACGGTTTCCGCCATCCGATCCGCGTTGACCCGGAGCCCCGTAACAAGCTCGGTGGTCTGCGATGCGGCGACGACGGTCTGCCGGGCGAGGGTCCGCAGCGTCGCCCACTCGGCGTGCCAGGCACCGTCCGGGCGTTCGTCGACGGCCAGCGCTGCCGCGGTGTGCAGAGTGGCGGCCAAGCCCGGCGCGGTGAGCGCAGCACGACGAACCAGCACGGACAGCACGGGGTTCTGCTTCTGCGGCATGGTGGACGAGCCCCCTCTGCCGGCCACCGAAGGCTCGCTCAGCTCGCCGATCTCCGGACGCCCGAGCGTCGCCACATCGGACGCGATCCGTCCCCACGCGTCCGTCGCCGCCACCAGCGAGTCCCCGACGAGGGTGACCGGTCGTCGGGAGGTGTGCCACGGCGGCCGCGGCTCCAGCCCGAGCTCGGCGGCGAGTCCATCGGCCGCCGCGACGGCGACGGCCGCCGGGTCGGCCAGACCGGCCCCGCGGGCGAGCTCGGTCGTCGCGGCCATCGTTCCCGCGGCTCCGCCCACCTGGACGACCAACGAGCTGCGGGCCCCGTCGACCGCGTCAGCGGCGTCGAGAACCCCTGTGAGCCAACCGGACGCCTTGAGCCCGAACGAGATCGGGACCGCGTGCTGGGTCAGGGTCCGCCCGGCCATCACCGTCGACCGGTGGTCGTCGGCGAGCCGTGCGAGTGCGGCCACCTGCTCACGCAGCTCACCGTTCACACGGTCCAGGGCCTCTCGGAGGCAGGTCATCAGCGCCGTGTCGACGACGTCCTGGCTGGTGAGGCCGCGGTGCAGCCAGGTGGCCGCCTCGTCGTTGCTCTGGCGAACGCGCTTGCGCAGCAACGACACCAACGGGATCACCGGGTTCGCGCCGGCCTCGGCAGCGACGGCGATCTCCTCGACATCCGCCGGTCCGACCACCCCGGCGAGATCGGCCTTGGCCGCATACGGAGCGATGCCCGACGAGACCAGGCCGGCAAGCCAACCCTCCTCGACGCGAACCATGGCCGCGAGGAAGGACGCCTGGGACATCGTGGCGCCGGCGCGATCGTCGCCCGGCCAGAAGAGGTCGGTCATTGGCCCGGGTACCGCAGGAACACGGTCTCCTCGTCGCCCTGGAGCCGGACGTCGAACGCATACCCGTGCTCGTCCGCGCGCGAGACCAGCGTTGCGCGTCGGTCGGCGTCGAGCGAGGCCAGCAGCGGGTCATCGGCGAGGGCGTCGACGTCGTCCGGCAGGTAGGCGCGGGTGAACAGCCGGTTGAGCAGCCCGCGAGCGAGGACGGTGACCGCGAAGAACGGCGCCCGGCGGTGCTCGGTCGCCCCGGGACGTAGCGTCGTGAAGACGTACTGCCCGTCGGCGTCGGTGGACGCGCGGCCCCAGCCGGTGAACGTTGAGCCGTCCCGGTGCAGCGACCCGTCACGCTGCACCACGGACCCGTCAGGTGCAGCCTGCCACAGCTCGAGCAGCGCGTCCGGCACTCCCACTCCGTCGCCATCGGTCACGCGCCCGTGGAGCCGCACCGCCGACGGGTGCGACAGCGGAACCAGCTCGTTGTCGCGGTCGAATGGCAGCGCATACCCGAAGAACGGCCCCACGGTCTGGCCGGGCGTGGGCACGAGGTCGGTCACGACTCCTCCATCAGGGTGCGCTGGCTACCAGTGAGAACGATGTCCCATCGGTACCCGGTCGACCACTCGTGCTGCGTCACGTCGTGGTCGTACGTCGCGACCAAACGGTCGCGAGCCCGCTGGTCGGTGATCGCCTGGTAGATCGGGTCGAGCGCAAAGAGAGGGTCACCCGGGAAGTACATCTGGGTGACCATGCGCTGCGTGAAGTCGGTGCCGAAGAGCGAGAAGTGGATGTGCGCCGGGCGCCAGGCGTTGTGGTGGTTCTTCCACGGGTAGGGCCCCGGCTTGATCGTCTGGAACCGGTAGGTGCCGTCGGGGCCGGTCAGACAGCGCCCGACGCCGGTGAAGTGTGGGTCGAGCGGAGCCGGGTGCTGGTCGCGCTTGTGGATGTAGCGACCGCCGGCGTTCGCCTGCCAGATCTCGACCAGCTGGCCGGCGACCGGACGGCCCTGGCCGTCGAGCACGCGTCCCGTCACGACGATCCGCTCCCCGATCGGCTCGCCGCCGTCCTGGATGGTGAGGTCCGCCTCGAGGGGACCGACATCCCGCTGGCCGAAGCACGGAGCCCAGAGCTCGATGGTCTCGGGGTCGGTGTGGTGGAGGTCCTTGGTCGGATGACGCAGCAGGCTGCTCCGGTAGGGCGCGTAGTCGAGCCGAGGCTGGGTCTCCTCGATGCCGGATGCCTGGTAGGCCGCCGCGATGTCGGCGATCTCCCGGCTCACCTCGGCCTGGGTCGAGGCGGCCGAGTCGGAGAAGACGGTCGTCGTCATGCCCGTCACGGTAGGCCCAGAGGCGGGGGGTGCGGCAGAATGTGATTCCACTGAGTGGAAGGAGACGCGTGGCCGGCAACACCTCCACGCCGGGGACGACCGTCACCTCCCGCGCTCTGTCCCTGCTCGGCGCCTTCGACCAACGACACCGGATGCTCAGCCTCACCGAGATGGCCGGCCGCGCTGGACTGCCGCTGCCGACCGCCCACCGCCTCGTCGGCGAGCTCGTCGAGTGGGGAGCCCTCACCCGTCTCGCCGACGGTCGCTACGCCATCGGGCGGCGGCTGTGGGACGTCGGACTGCTGGCGCCGGTCCAGACCGGGCTGCGGCAGGCGGCGTCCCCGTTCCTCCACGACGTGTATGCGGCGACGCTCGCCACTGTGCATCTGGCGGTCCGTGACCGGCACCAGGTCCTCTATCTCGAACGGCTCTCCGGACGCGCGTCGGTGCCCATCGTCAGCACCGTCGGTTCTCGACTTCCGTTGCACTGCACCGGAGTCGGCAAGGTGCTGCTCGCCTTCGCGCCAGAGTCGGTGCAGCGCGAGGTCCTCCGGTCGAGACTCCGGCGGGTCACGCGGCATACCGTCACCGCGCCCGGCCTCCTCGCCGAGCAGCTTCGCCGGGTACGGGACGAGGGGTATGCGACGACGGTCGAGGAGATGACCCTCGGAGCGTGCTCGGTGGCTGTCCCGGTCCGGCAGGGTGCCGAGGTCGTCGCATCCGTGGGCATCGTGGTTCCCAGCCTGCGGCGTGACCGTCCTCGCCTCGTGTCGGCCCTGCAGGTCGCCGCCAGCGGCATCGAGCGGAGCATGGGCCGGCCCGTCTGAAGCATCCTCGCTGTTCCTAGACCGGCTCGAGCGACCCGACCCGGGCGCGGCCGGTGGACCGGCGAATCACCAGCTCGGTCGGCGCGACGATCTGCGCGGGTGGCTCGGCGTCTTCGCCCTCATCCTCGATGAGGGACACCAGCAGGTCGATGGCCGAACGGCCGGCCTGGTCGGTCCGGTCGCTGAGCGTCGTGAGCGGTGGGTCGCACCAGTCGGAGCCGAAGATGTTGTCGAAGCCCACGACGCTCAGCGCCTCGGGCACGCGTACCCCTCGAGACGCGAGGCGCAGGAGGACTCCGATGGCCAGCAGGTCGTTGTGCGCGATGACCGCGGTGGCCGAGTCGGACAGCGCCGCTTCGCCGCCGACGTAGCCGCCCTCGATCGACGGCGGGAAGGGGCCGACCCGTCTCGCGGTCATCCGCCGGCGCTTCGCCGCCGCGCTGATGCCGGCCCACCGCCGGGACCCCAGCCAGGACTCGGGTGGTCCCGCGAGGAAGAGCACCTCCCGGTGCCCCAGTGAGGCGAGATGCTCCATGATCTGGCGCGTGCCCGACTCCTGGTCGGGGCTCACGCTCGTGACGCCGGGCGTCTGACGGTTGACGAGGACCACCGGCCGCAGCCCCGCCGTCTGGACGATGCGCTGGTCGCTCATCCGGCTCGACACGATGAGGAAGCCGTCGACCGACCCCGCGAGCTTCTCGACGATCCGCCACTCGGCACGTGCCGACTCCTCCGAGCTGCCGATCACGAGCACGTGGCCGGTGGCCGCGGCCTGACGTTCGGCACCCCGGATCACGCCGGCGAAGTACGGGTTGGTGATGTCGGGGAGGACGAGCGCCAGGGTCCGGGTGCGGCCGCTGCCGAGGGCCCGGGCGACCGGGCTGGGCCGGTAGCCGAGGCGGTTCGCCACCTCGAGGACGTGCTCGCGGGTGACCGCGTTGACCCGCTCCGGACGGGTGACGGCCCGCGAGACCGTCGATGGGGCGACGCCCGCGGCCCGCGCAACATCGGTGATGGTGACGGCTCGCGGTCGGCGCTGCGGTGGCATGTGGCAAATTATGGCAAACGTTTGCCATGACGCAAGGTCCGGTCCTACGGTCTCCCCCACGTCCATCGCTGGACACCTCGTCCCGGCGATCCTCGCGAAGGGTTGGCAACGATGCCAGACACGAACTCGGCCGCCGCTGCGGTCCCCGCCGACGGGCTCCCCGCCCGGACGCCGAAGAAGGCCGCGATCGCCGCGTGGGTCGGCAGTGCGCTGGAGTACTACGACTTCGTCATCTACGGGACCGCGGCCGCGCTGGTCTTCCCGAAGATCTTCTTCCCCTCCGGGAACGCCGCCGCCGCCACCGTCGCGTCACTGGCGACGTTCGGGGTCGGCTACGTCGCTCGGCCGATCGGGTCGTTCATCATGGGCCACCTCGGCGACCGGTTCGGCCGCAAGCCGGTCCTCATCGGCACGCTGCTGCTGATGGGCCTGTCGACGTTCCTCGTCGGCTGCCTGCCGACCTACGACCACATCGGCATTCTCGCGCCGATCCTCCTCGTCGTGCTGCGCCTGCTCCAGGGCCTCTCGGCGGCCGGCGAGCAGGCCGGCGCCAACTCGATGTCCTTCGAACACGCACCGGACAACCGGCGGGGCTTCTTCACCAGCTGGACTCTGAGCGGTACTCAAGGTGGCCAGGTGCTCGCCCCGCTCGTGTTCCTGCCGATCGCCGCTCTTCCGGAGGCGCAGCTGCTGACCTGGGGTTGGCGGATCCCGTTCCTGCTCAGCGCCATCGTCGTCGGTGCGGGGTACATCATCCGACGCCGGCTCGAAGAAACGCCCGTGTTCGAAGCCGAGGCAGCGCACGGCGAGGTTGCCAAGACGCCGTTGGCCTACCTCTTCAAGTACCACTGGCGTGGCGTGCTCCGCGTGATGTTCGCGGCGTTCATCGCGATGATCAACACCCTCTACACCGTGTTCGCGTTGACCTTCGCGACCTCGGCGACGTACGGCAACGGGTTCTCCTCGAACTTCATGCTCTGGGTGGCCATCGTGGCCAACCTCATCGCGATCGCGATCATCCCGTTCTGGGCCAGCCTGTCCGACCGGGTCGGGCGCAAGCCGATCTTCGTCATCGGCGCCATCGGGTCGGCCATCCTCGCGGTCGCCTACCTGGCCGCCATCGCGTCGAAGAACGGCGTCCTGGTCTGGACCATCGGCCTGCTCCTCGCCGGCGTGGTCTACAGCATGACGAACGCCGTATGGCCGTCGACCTACGCGGAGTACTTCCCGACGAACGTCCGGCTCTCCGGCATGGCCATCGGTACCCAGTTCGGCTTCGGTCTGGCCGGATTCACTCCGACAATCGCCGCCGCGCTGGCGGGTACCGGCAGCGACGGCTGGAGCCGGGTCGCGATCTTCGCCGCCCTGGCCTGCGCGATCAGCGCGATCGCGGTGGCCACCGGTCCCAAGAAGACACACCTCATCCCCACGACCGAGCTCGGTCAGCCACAGGACTCGACGCGTACCGTCGGAACCACCGGCGCTGTGCGCACCAGCTGAGCCCGCTTCCGCCGCATACCGGACCGCGCTTGTTTCCCGAGGGGGCCGCACGATGACCACGACGTCCTTCGTGATCGGCCTCCTCGGTGACAACATCGGCGGCTCCCTGGCGAAGCCCCTCCAGGAGGGCGAGGGGGAGGCCCAAGGTCTCTCCCTCGCGTATCGCCTGGTGGACGCGACGCATACCGGACTCGGTCTGTCCGACTCCGCCGACGTGTTGCGGTGGGCGGTCCGGCTGGGCTTCGACGGACTGGCCGTCACCCACCCGTTCAAGAACGCGGTGATGGCCTGCGTCGACGAGGCGAGCCCGGAGGCGCAGGCCCTGGGCGCGTCGAACCTCGTGGTCATCCGGGACGGTCGGAGCATCGGTCACAACACCGACTGGGTCGGGTTCGCCGAGGCCTTGCGGGCGACGTTGCCCGAGGCGCTCGGCGACCGGATGGTCCTGCTCGGTGCCGGTGGGGCCGGGGTGGCGGTGGGGTACGGCGCGCTGCGGTACGGCGCCGCCCACCTCGACATCGTCGACCAGGACGGCGACCGGGCCGCTGCGGTGGCCGCCCGGCTGGGCGCACTCGTCGGGCCCGACCGGGTCTCCGCGACGACCGACCTGGCGGCGGCCCTGCGCGACGCCGGCGGACTCATCCAGGCGACGCCGGTCGGGATGGACGCCCACCCCGGCCTGCCACTCGACCCGGCCCTGCTGCGGCAGAACCAGTGGGTGGCCGACATCATCTACTTCCCCCTCGAGACCGAGCTCGTGCACCGGGCGCGAGCCGCCGGCTGTCGGGTGATGACCGGCGGCGCCATGGCGGTCCACCAGCACGCCGCCGCCTTCCGCCTCCTCACCGGGCGCTCCGCCGACATCCAGCGAATGCAGGAGCACTTCGAGGCGCTCACGGGTCAGCACGTCGCCCTCAGCCGCAGCGCGGGTTAGGGACGCCGTGCGCAAGAGCATCGCAACCGTCTCGGTGTCGGGGACGTTGGCGGACAAGCTCGAGGCCATCGCGGCCGCGCACTTCGCCGGGATCGAGCTGTTCGACGCCGACCTAACGGCCGCTCCGATGCGGGCCGAGGACGTCGCCGCGCGGTGCCGCGACCTCGGGCTCGCGATCGACCTGTTCCAGCCGCTGCGGGACGTGGTCGGCGTCTCGCCGACCGTGTTCCCCGACCGGCTGCGCTTCGCCGAGGCGAAGTTCGACGTCATGGAGCGCCTCGGCGCGACGCGGACTCTGCTCTGCTCGGCCGTCCACCCGGAGGCGAGCCCGGACCTCGACCTAGCCGCCGAGCAGCTGGCGACCGTGGGACGGCGCGCCGCCGACCACGGGTTCACGCTGGCGTTCGAGGCGCTCGCCTGGGGGACCTGCATCAACCGGCTCCAGGAGGCCTGGCAGGTCGTCGACAACGCCGGTATGCCCGAGGTCGGGTTGGCGGTGGACACCTTCCACCTGCTCGCTCGGGGCGACGACGCCACGGCGCTCGCCGGCATCCCGGGGGACCGCATGGAGTACCTCCAGGTGGCCGACGCGCCGTTCCTGGCGATGGACGTGCTCGAGTGGAGCCGCCACCACCGGTGCTTCCCGGGCCAGGGGTCGCTCGACGTGGTCGGGGTCGTCGCGGCGGTGGTCGAGGCCGGATACCGGGGGCCGCTGTCCCTCGAGGTGTTCAACGACATCGTCCGGGAGGCCGAGCCGCACGAGACCGCGCGCGACGGCATGCGCTCGTTGCTGTTCCTCGAGGAGCAGCTGCGGCGTCACTGGGACAGCGCTCGTGCCGGCGATGCGGATCCGTCGGCGGACCGGCCCTCGACGAGGCCGCTGGTGGAGCTGTTCGACCCGCCGGCAGAGCCGGCGTGTCCGACGGCCGCCTTCGTCGAGATCGCGGCCGACCCGAGGTCGAGCGCCGTACCAGACCTGTTGGTATCACTGGGTTTTCACGCCGTGGGTGGCGAGGAGGGCGGTCTGCGGGTCTTCCGCAACGGCGGGGCGCGCGTGGTCCTCAACGGGCGCTCGGACCTCGAGCTGCGGCGGGCGACCGCCCTGCCCCGCCCCTCGGTGACGGCGATCGGCATGGCGGCGGACGACCCGACGCGGCTGATGGCCCGGGCCGAGGCACTGACCTGGGAGCCGGCGGCGCGGCACGGCGGGGCGGCGGAGTTCACCGTGACCAGCCCGACGGGGGTCTCGGTGCAGGTCGTGCCGGCCGACCCGACCGACTCGCGGGTGCTGGCATACCGAGGTCCGGACCCGACGTCCGCCGCCGACGGCTGGCTCGGCATCGACCACCTCGGGTCCGCCGTGGACGTCGACCGCTCCGACGCCGAGGTGTCGTTCTACCGCACGCTGTTCGGGCTCCGGCCGGGTCCGGTGTCGGAGTTCATGGACCCGGCCGGCCGGCTGCGCAGCCGGGTCCTCCTGCCCCGCCACGGTGGGGTCCGGGTCGTCCACAACATCGTCGTGCGTGCCGGTCGCGCCCCCACCGGGGTCAACCAGGTGGCCTTCGCCTGCACCGACCTGCTGGACCGCGTGGAGGGTATGCGTGCAGCCGGGGCACCGCTGCTGACGTTCCCGGACGGGTACTACGACGACCTCCAGGCGCGGCTGGGCCTCGAGGCCGCCCTGCTCGACCGGCTGCGCCGGCTTGGCGTGCTGTACGACCGTGACGGCGAGGGGGAGCTGTTCCACGTCTATACGCCGCTGGTCGCGGGCCGGTTCTACGTCGAGCTGCTGGAGCGGCGTGGCGGCTACGCGGGGTTCGGGGCGGCGAACACCCCGGTCCGGCTGGCGATGCAGGCGTCAGCGCCGTGGGTCGGGCTGTCCTAGCGGCCGCGGTCGTCGGTATGCGTCGGGTCGCTGAGTCCTGCTGGGTGCGGGTCGGAGCGGCTCAGTGCGCGGCGTCGTATGCCTCGACCAGGCTCTTCGGGAGCCGGCCCCTCTTGGGGTAGTCGATGCCCTGCTCCGCGGCCCATCGCTTCATGTTGCCGATTCGCTCCGCGTGGTGCTGCGACGAGCCGGCGCTCGGCCGTCCCGACCGTGCGCGTCCGGCCTTGGTCGCGTGCTCGACGTACATCGCGATGGCCTTGTCGAAGCCGCGGGCCTCCTTGGCCGTCAGGTCGATCGTGTAGTCGACGCCTTTGTAGCTGAAGGCGACCGACTCTCCCCCGGCCTCCACCTCGTCTCCCGAGAGATCGGAGATGAGGATCGTCCGCACTCGCTGCGCCATGCGCCGCAGGATAGGCCGCTGCGCTGCGAAATCGCGTCCGACGCGCCCGCTCCGCGCTCCCGCGGCGATGGGCGCTCTGCTCCGGTCCGGCGGCGTACGGCGTACGGCGTACGGCGTCAGGAGAACAGGTCGGCGATCCCGCGACGCAGCGCCGTGACGTCGGTGTCGACGGCCACCAGGTCGAGCGTCGGCGCCAGCGCGAGCAGGTCGGGGCGTCCGGTGAACATGCCGACGATCTTGCCGGTCGACCGGACCGTCTCGACGACCGACGCGATCGCCGTCATCACCGGCTCCTCGCCGGGCTTGCACCCCAACGACATCGACAGGTCGTACGGCCCGATGAAGATCCCATCGACTCCCTCGACCGCCGCGATGTCCGCCGCGTGGTCGAGACCGGCCGACGTCTCGACCATCGGGAGGAGCAGCGGTTCGCCTGCGTCGGTCACACCGAGTGCCGTGCGCGCGGAGCCCGTGCTCCGGCCACCGACTGGCGGGAGGCGGATCGCGCGCACCAGGGCGGCGGCCTCCTCGGCCGACTCGACGCCCGGCACGATGACGCCCTGAACACCGGCATCCACGACTCTGCCGATCGCGTCGGCCGCGTGCGACGCAATCCGTGGGAACACCGCCAGGCCCGCCCGTTCAGCCACGCGGAGGAGCGGGATGACATCGGCCAGGTCCAGGTCGCCGTGCTGGAGGTCCAGCCCGAGCCAGTGGATGCCACCTGCCTGATCGCCACCTGCGTCATGGCCGTATGCCGAGCCGCCGGCGGGCAGCTCACCGAGGGCGGCCTCCAGCCCGTAGGCGGACAGGAAGCTCACCCACAGCCCGCGCCGCACGCTCGGATGCCGGTCGGCAGCGGCGGTTCGCAGGGCGGAGACGAGGTCGAAGGCAGCCACATCCCGACCATCTCACGCTCGCTCGTCGCCTGGCGGCCCGCGGCTCACGAGGCGAGCACCTGACGGGCCAAGGCCAGGACGACCGGCACGATCGTCGTCAGGACGAAGGCCGGCAGGAAGGCCACGCCCAGGGGAACCACCAACCGCACGCCGAGCCTGGCCGCGGCGACGTCGATCGCCGCGAGCCGGTTCGACCGCAGGTCGTCGGCACCCGTCAGGAGCAGCGATGACGGCGCTACGCCGGCTTCCCGCGCCAGCCGCAGGGCCATCGCCGCTCGCGACCACCTCGGGTCCACCTCCGCCCACGCCGATTCCTCGTCCAGGCCCCATCTCAGCGCCGCCGCCACGACGGCGAGATCGGCTGCGGGCACCGGCGGACCGACCTCCGCGACGTGCTCGATCGCCTCGACGACGCCACTTCCGGACTGGAGGGCGACGGCCAGGAGGACCATCGAGGCCGCGACCTCCTCCGAGGTCGGCGCCCTGGCCCGCGGGCGCCGGCCCCGGCCGGGCCACCCGGCACGGGTCCGCGCCCCGTGTGGATCCGGACGACCTCCTAGCGAGCTCGGCCGATCCCGGGAGAAGAGCGTCGCGAGCCTGACCTCCGCCTGCCGCTCGTGGTGATGCCGCGCCACCAGCAGCACGACAGCGGCCGCCAGAAACAGGCCGAGAGCCAGGGTCAGTCTCAACGTCACGACGACTCCGATCTTCGCGCCGGGATACGTCGGCGGAGGTCACGAGCCAGGTCCCGCTCGGGTCGGCGCGACTCGACGGTGACCGCCCGGATCATCCGACCGGCCCACAGTCGACCGAGGAGGAGCACCGCGAGGCCGACGCCGAGGGAGAGGGCTCCTGCTGGTTCCGTGTAGAGGTCGCCCGGGGAGACACCGACCGCGAGCGCCACGAACGGGCCCGACAACGGAAGCGCGATGAGGACTCGCATGGTCGCCCGCGGCCCCGCCAGCGCCGCGGCGATCCGCTGCCGGACCGACCGGCGCCGACGAACGACGTCGGAGACGGTGGCGACCGTGGGTGCCAACGGCGATCCCAAGGTGTCGCAGAGGGTCCAGGCGGCGGCAACCAGGCGGAGGTCGTCGGACCGCAACGCCTCCGCGGAGGCGAACCACACGGGAGCGAGGGCCTCGCCTCGGGCCGCGGCCTGGTCGAGTGCCTCCCTCGCACCGCCAAGCCCGCGCATCGATCCGCCACGTCCACCGGGCGATCGGCCAGGTCCTCCGAAGGGTGCAGTGCTCGGTCCACCACCGGGAGTCGCACTCGAGGCGATGAGCCGCAGCGCCGTGACCGGTGGCAGTCCGGCCCGGAGGGCCGGCGCGAGAGCGTCCAGGAGATCGAGCGCCTCCGCCTCGGCTCCTTCCGACGATCCACGCACGCGTCCCCAGCGTCTGGCAGCCGCTGTCCAGTCCCCGGGTGGCCCGGGATCCGTCTGCGGACGAGGATGACCCGGCAGGGCGCTGCGTCGGTTCCCGGCGGCGTGCAACAGCAACCAGGTGGCCACCGCGAACAGCATCGCCACCACCAGCGCCCTCACGGCGACTCCCCCATGGCCTCGATCGATGGGGCCGTCAGGGGCGAGCCGAGCAGCCCCAGAAGTCGCGGCCACCCCGGGCCGCGGGGCGAGCCAGCCCGGTCGGCCGAGAGGGCGTCGACCACCTCGGGTCGGCCGTCGGGACCGCGAACCACTACACCGATCGTCTCGACCTGACGCCGGGCCACCCCCTCCGCAGCCCGACGGCCGACGTGGACAACGACGTCGACGGCACTGACCAGCTGAGCGTGGACCGCCGCGGGCGACATGCCCGCCAGGGCCCCGAGCGCCTCGAACCGCGCCACGACGTCGCCGGCACTGTTCGCGTGCAGGGTGCCGCAGCCACCCTCGTGCCCGGTGTTCAGGGCGGCCAGCAGCTCACGGACCTCGGCGCCGCGCGCCTCTCCGAGCACCAGTCGGTCCGGACGCATCCGCAGCGCCTGACGCACCAAGGTCGTCAGGGTCACCTCGCCGGCGCCCTCCACGTTGGCCGGCCGCGCCTCGAGCCGGACGACCTGCGGCTGGTCGACGCTGAGCTCGCGGACGTCCTCCACGACGATCACCCGTTCCGTCGGCGGCGCCTCCCCGAGCAGCGCGCCGAGCAGCGTGGTCTTGCCGACACCGGTACCACCGGACACCACGAAGGCCACCCGCCGACGGACCAGCTGCCGCAGCAACCCGGCCCACCCGGGCGGGAACATCGACCGAGTCTCCAGCTCCGCCAAGGTCATCGCGGACCGGGCCGGTATGCGCAGGGTCAGGTGCGGACCGTCGGCCACGAGCGGCGGCAGGATCGCGTGCAGTCGGACGCCGGAGGGCAGCACGCCGTCCACGAAGGGCGAGGTCTCGTCCAGCCGACGACCCGCGAGCCCAGCCAGGCGTACCGCCAGTCGGCGCACGGCGTCGGGCCCGCCGACGTCGACGTCCACCCGAACCAGACCCGCTCCGGTGTCCACCCACACCGAGCCGTCCCCGTTGACCGCCACGTCCGTGGCCCCAGGCAGCTCCAGCAGCGGTTCCAGGGGCCCGGCGCCGAGCAGCTGGGCCTGCAGCGACCCACGAAGCGCCGCTGCCCCGCCCAGGCCCTCGGTGGCGACGTCCACCGCGGCGACGGTGGCGAGGTTCTGAGGCTCGGGCCGGCGACCGCCGCGGATCTGCTCCCACGCCGGGGCCGGCAGCCCCAGAGAGACGGTCACGCCCCACCCCGCCGCTCAACGTCACTCACGCCGCACCTCGTCGGTCGAGGAGCGCCCAGCCCAGGATCTCGTCCGCCGCCCGAACCATCGGACCGCTCGCTCGCGAACCCGGAGCCACGCCGTGCACGAGGTCGGCCACCAGACCCCGGTCGTCCTCCAGCGCGCAGAGCACGGGCCATCGCAGCTCCGATTCGACGACCCGGGCCACCGGACCCGCGCTCGCGGAGGGGCCGCGCAGGCATACGGCCATCTCGACGCCGACCCGACCACTCCCGGCCGCCAGCAGCCCTGACACGACCGACAGGGCAGCGAGCTGGCTCATCCCGTCGCCGGCGACGACCAGCACCCGGTCAGCCACCGCCAACGCGGCGGCGGCCACGGTCCCTCCGGCGGCGCTGGCGTCCAGCACGACCAGACCGCACTCCGTGACGAGCGCGGCCACGACGGCCTCCGCCACCTCCGTAGCCGGTTCGGAACCGTCCCGCCCGAACGACAACACTCGCACGCCGTCCGCCGACGGCAGCCGTGCGAGCAGGGCTCGACCGTCCGCGGACCCGACCAGCCGGTAGAGGTCCGGCCACCGGATCCCGCTCTCCTGCTCGGCGCCGAGGACCACGTCGAGACCGCCGCCGAGTGAGCAGCCGTCGACGAGCACGACGTCGGTACCCGCCCGTGAAGCCCGTACCGCGACCGCCGTCGCGAGGGCCGAGGCGCCTACTCCGCCAGACGCCCCGACAACCACCACGAGTGCGTGACTCGCACCCACCGAACCCACGACCGAACCCCCGCCCGGCCCGCCCCTCGGGCCCCAGGACCACCCTCAGCCGACGCCACCACACGCCGGAAGCCCCGACTACGGACCTGTGGACCGCGGTACGGAACGACCACACCGTGTGGACAACGACACCGGCGTGACGCGGAGCACGCTGACGACGCTCAGCACCGTGACGCCCCCGCACAAAAGTGATGGCACCTCAGCTCGAGAAGAGGTGAGGTGCCATCACGACCGTCTGGCGGCTCGGGTGACCAGAGCGTGCATTCAGTGGTTGTCGCCGAGGGGTGAACCCAAGGACGATCTGCCCATCAGTGGACTGCCTCGCGTGGGTGCCCGGTCGCCGGACGGTGGTCTGTAGTTGTGCCTCTGTTGTACTCGCCCAAACGGCGACCCGCCAGACCGCTCAGCGCATGGCAACGGGATCGTCAACAAGCCGCCGCCACCCACGAAGCCCTCAGGAAAGCCGGCCCGCCCGTACCGCCGCGCAGACCCGCATACCCTCCTCAGCCCCGGCGACCACCGCATCGGCGCAGTGCCGCAGCCACAGCGCCACCCCGTCGGCCGTCCCCGTCGCGTACGCCGCGAGCGCCCCGACGTACGGCGCCAGTCCACCGCGCAGGTGGCCCACCTCCGGGACGGCCACCCCGGTCGGGTCGAGCCCGGTGGCCTGGACGAGGGCTCGCTCCACCGCCCGCGCCACGACGCCGTTGCCCTGCACGAACGGTCGCACCGCGGCCACCTCGGCGTGCACGATCGACGCGACCACCAGCCCGGACACCCCCGGCGACCCGACCACCTGCAGCATCTCCGTGACCCCGGCCAGCCGCGCCGCCACCTCACCCGCGCCAGGGGCAGCGCCGACGTCGGTCAGCTCCCGAGCCATCTCCCCCGCGTGCCGGGGGCGCCCCACCTGGTCCGACGGCAGCACCCCGGCCATGGCGGCCACGTGCAACCGGGCCAGCGCCTGCCACGGCGCCGTGAGGACCAGCCCCTCGACGTGCTCCGACTCTGCGGTCGCCTGCACCGCGCCCCGCACCACCAGGTCCACCGGATCGGCCCCCAGCGCCCCCGAGCTACCCACCATCAGTGCGCGCACCCGGTCCACCGGGATCTCCGCGCCGTCCAATGCCGCGCTCGCCCGCGCCCCGCGGACCCGGGACTCGGCCGCCGCCTCGGGCATACGCCGCCGCAGCGCCTCCTCGAACCGGAGCCGCGTGCACGCCTCCCGGGCCGCGTCGCTGCCGTCCGCGACCCCCGGCAGATCGCCGAGCGCGCGAAGCCGGGCGGCGATATCGGGCACGGCCTCACCGTATGCGTCGGCACCCGGCCCCGCCGCGCCTACGCTGCCCCCGTGGACCGGAACCATGTCGCGGCGTTCCTCGCCGGGGTGGTCCTCACCGCCGCCGTCGTCGGTCTGGTCTGGCTGCTGCGCCGGCGCCGGTTCGTGAGCCAAGTCGACCGGGCGACCTACGAGACGCTGCACCGGGCCGCCCTCGCCACCCGGTTCCTCCGCGACGGACTCACCCCCGAGGGCGCCCAGAAGGCCACGCGCCAGCTGCGGTCGATGCTCGGCAGCCGGGCGGTCGCCCTCACCGACCCGCACGCCGTCCTCGCCTGGGACGGCGTCGGCGCGCACCATCGCGAGGCGGTCCACGAGCAGGCACACCCGGTCCTGGCGTCCGGGCGCACCGTGGTCCTCGACGAGCGCAACGTCACCTGCGACGACCCCGACTGCCCCATCCGCTCCGGCGTCCTGGCGCCGATCGTCGCCGACGAGCAGGTCGTCGCCGCGCTCGCCGCATACGGGCCGGTCGTCTCCACCGGACTCGTCCGGGCGACCGAGGAACTGGCCCGCTGGATCTCCACGCAGGTCGAGCTGGCCGAGCTCGAACGCCAGCGCACCCGCCTCATGGAGGCCGAGCTGCGGGCCCTGCGAGCGCAGATCTCCCCGCACTTCATCTACAACTGCCTCGGCGCCATCGCGTCGTTCACCCGTACCGACCCCGACCGCGCCCGCGAGCTGCTGCTCGAGTTCGCCGACTTCACCAGGTATGCGTTCCGCCGCGGCGGCGCGTACACGACCCTGCGCGACGAGCTGCGCAACATCGAGCGGTACCTCGTCCTCGAGAAGGCCCGGTTCGGCGACCGGCTCGTCGTCTCCCTCACCATCGCGCCCGAAGTGCTCCCCGTCGCGGTGCCCTTCCTCGCCGTGCAACCGTTGGTGGAGAACGCGGTTCGTCACGGTCTGGAGCGCAAGACCGGCGTCGGGCACATCACCATCACCGCCGCGGACCACGGCGCCGAGGCCGAGATCTCCATCGAGGACGACGGGGTCGGCGGCGACCCCGAGACCATCCGGGCGGTCCTCGCGGGCGAGAGCGAGGCCGACAGCCTCGGCCTCGGCAACGTCGACGCGCGGCTGCGCCAGGCGTTCGGCGACCGCCACGGACTCGTCGTCGAGACCGCGCCCGGTGCGGGGACCAAGGTGACCTTCCGGGTGCCCAAGTACGCACCGGGTGTCCGCGCCGAGCCCTGACCGGCAGCCGCCACGACCTATCCTCAGCGGTATGCCAGCGACGCCGCCGTCCGCCGACGCGCCACTGCGCGCGCTGGTGGTCGACGACGAGGCGCCGACCCTCGCCGAGCTCACCTTCCTCCTCGAACGGGACCAGCGGATCGGCGAGCTGCACACCGCGTCCTCCGGGACCGAGGCCCTGCGCGCCCTGGAGGAACACCCGGTCGATGTCGTCTTCTGCGACATCTCCATGCCCGGTCTCGACGGGCTCGACCTGGCCAAGGTGCTCGCCCGGTTTGCCGACCGCCCGCAGGTCGTCTTCGTCACCGCCTACGAGGAGCACGCGGTCGACGCGTTCGAGCTCCAGGCCACCGACTACGTCATGAAGCCGATCCGCGCCGAACGCCTCGGCGAGGCGGTCCGCCGCGTGGTCGCCAAGCGCTCCGAGGTCGCCCCGTCGACGACGCCTCCGGAGGACGAGACGATCCCGGTCGAGCTGGGTGGGGTGACGCGGTTCATCCAGCGCAGCCAGATCCTGTACGCCAGCGCCCATGGGGACTACGCGCGGATGCACACCGCGAACGGGTCGCACCTCGTCCGCGTCTCGCTCAACGCTCTCGAGGAACGTTGGGGCGAGAACGGATTCGTCCGCATCCACCGTTCCACGCTCGTCTCCCTCGCTCACGTGACCGAGGTGTCCAGCGAATCGGGACGGGCCGTCGTGCGCGTAGGTGACGTCGAGCTCCAGGTCAGCCGCCGGCATACCCGCGACCTGCGCGAACGCCTGCTGCGACCCGCAGTCCGGTGAGCACCCCTCACCCCACCGGGCCGCCACCGCGGCGCGTGCGGATCACCTCTCCCCGGCGCGAGGCCCGCCGTCCGGGCGAGCGCCGTCCACCGGCCCAGGAGCTCCAGGAGCAGACCGGTCTCGGCGAGGTGTACCTGTCCGCGCTGCTCAAGGCCCAGCTGCGGCTGTCCCTCGCGATCCTGCTCGGGATCGCCGTGGTCGTCCTCGGGCTGCCCACGCTCTTCGTCCTCGTACCCGCCACGCGTGACATCCACGTGGGCCCGATCCCGTTGCCCTGGTTGGCCGTCGGGGTTCTGATCTACCCCGTCGTCTTCGTCGCCGCCCGGATCTACGTGTACCAGGCGGAGCGGATCGAGCGGGAGTTCTCCGACCTCATGGGGCAACGGTGAGCATCGCCCAGGCCGGGGTGCTCGCCATCGCCGTCGTCTGCGGCGTCACCCTCGTGGCGGGAGCCTTCGGGCTGAAGCTGTCGCGGACCACGAGCGACTTCTACGTCGCCGGCCGCAGCGTCAGCGCCGGCTGGAACGCCTCGGCCATCGGGGGCGAGTACCTCTCCGCCGCGTCGTTCCTCGGTATCGCCGGCCTGGTCTACGCGCTCGGCGCCGACATGCTGTGGTTCCCCGTCGGCTACACCGTCGGCTACGTCGTGCTCCTGGTCCTGGTCGCCGCCCCGCTGCGGCGATCGGGCGCGTACACGCTCCCCGACTTCGCCGAGGCCCGCCTCGAGTCGCGCCATGTTCGCGCGCTGGCCTCTCTGCTCGTCATCGGCATCGGCTGGCTCTACCTGCTCCCCCAGTTCCAGGGCGCCGGGATCGCGCTGAGCACCGTGACCGGCGCTCCCCCCGCTATCGGCAGTCTCATCGTGGCCGTGGTCGTCCTGGCCAACGTCACGGCGGGCGGCATGCGGTCGATCACCCTGGTCCAGGCCATGCAGTACTGGCTGAAGCTCACCGCCATCTCGATCCCGGCCTTCGTCCTGCTCGCCCTGTGGTGGCAGAGCGGCGCAGCCGGCCCGAACGTCACCTCCACCACCGGTGCCGACTGGGCCCAGGCGCTGAGCGGCTTCGGCGGCCGCGAGCATCCGGTCTACGCGACGTACTCGACGATCCTCGCGCTCTGCTTCGGCACCATGGGACTGCCGCACGTCCTGGTCCGCTTCTACACCAACCCCGACGGCAGCGCCGCCCGTCGCACGACTCTGGTCGTCGTCGCCCTGCTCGGGCTCTTCTACCTGTTCACACCGGTCTACGGGGTGCTGGGCCGCGTCTACCTGCCGACCCTGCCCGACGGCGCCCGGGCGGACTCCGTGACGTTGCTGCTGCCTTCGGTCATCGCGCCCGGCCCGCTCGGGACCGTCCTGTCGGCGGTGCTGGCCGGCGGGGCGTTCGCCGCGTTCCTCTCCACCGCCTCCGGGCTGACCATCTCGGTCGCCGGCGTCATCGACCAGGACTTCCTGGCCCGCACGATCGGCCGTCGTGCGGGCGGCGACGTCCCCCGCATCCGCACCTTCCGCCTCGCCGCGGTCGTCGCCGTCGTCGTCCCATACGCCGCGAGCTGGCTCGCCGTGAACACCAGCCTCGCCGACACGGTCGGCCTGGCCTTCGCGGTGGCGGCGTCGACGTTCTGCCCGCTCCTGGTCCTCGGCGTCTGGTGGCGGCGCCTCTCGGTGGCCGGGGCCACCGCGGGACTCGTGACCGGTGGGGTCCTCGCTCTCACCGCGACGACGATCACCGTCCTCGGCGGCCCGGGTTCGGTCGGCGGCGGCTGGCTCGGGGCGCTCCTCGCCCAACCCGCCGCGTGGACCGTCCCCACGGCGTTCATCGTCGCCGTCCTCGTCTCGTATGCGACGCCGGGCTCGGTGCCGGCCGGCACCTTGCGGACCATGGTCCGGCTGCACGCCCCCGAGGACCTGCGACCCGCGGACCCGCCGACACGCGGCGACTGACCGCGTTCGCGACCGCTCGGCGCTCACCGGACACCGTTGGGCGCGCCGGCCGGCTCCGCTGGGCGACCGCTCTCCCCACCCGGCGCGCGTCGTCTAGCGCCCGGTCGGCGCAGGGTCGACGCTGGCCCGAGCCACGGGTGGCGCCCCGCGCCCGTGTGCCTGCCCACACCGGAGGTGTCGCCGTGAGCAACGATGCTCTCGACCGCGAGGTCGCTGCATCGGACGCCGGATCCCGCTACGCGGAAGTCCAGCAGTCCGCCGAGTTCCAGGAGCTGCGGCGCAAGTTCCGCCGCTTCGTCTTCCCCATGACCGCGCTGTTTCTGGCGTGGTACTTCCTCTACGTCCTGCTGTCCTCCTTCGCGGTCGGCTTCATGTCGACCAAGGTGGTCGGCGAGATCAACATCGGCCTGATCCTCGGTCTGCTCCAGTTCGTCTCGACGTTCGCCATCACCATCGCCTACGTGCGCTGGGCCGACCGTCACTTCGACCCCGCCGCCGAGGCGCTACGTGACCGCGTGGAAGTGGAGCCAACTGGCGGCTTGCCGACTGAAGGGAGCGCTTCATGAGCGCCGTCAGCCCGGCCGCGCTGCCCGCTGCGACCAACGTCGGCAGCCCTGGTCTCAACATCGCGATCTTCGCGGTGTTCGTCGTCATCACCCTCGCCATCGTCATCCGGGCCTCCCGCAACAACAAGACCGCCGCCGACTACTACGCCGGCGGCCGGGCGTTCAGCGGACGCCAGAACGGCATCGCCATCGCCGGTGACTACCTGTCGGCCGCCTCGTTCCTCGGCATCGCGGGGGCGATCGCCATCAACGGCTACGACGGGTTCCTCTACTCGATCGGGTTCCTCGTCGCCTGGCTCGTCGCGCTGCTGCTCGTCGCCGAGCTGCTCCGCAACACCGGCCGGTTCACCATGGCCGACGTCCTGTCCTTCCGGCTCCGGCAACGCCCGGTCCGGGTGGCCGCGGCGATCTCGACCCTCGTCGTCAGCTTCTTCTACCTGCTGGCGCAGATGGCCGGTGCGGGTGGTCTGGTGGCGCTGCTGCTCGGGATCGACGCCCGCGTCGGCCAGAGCGTCGTCATCGCCGTCGTCGGCATCATCATGGTCGGCTACGTCCTCATCGGCGGCATGAAGGGCACCACCTACGTGCAGATCGTCAAGGCGACGCTGCTCATCATCGGTGCGTTCGCCATGACCATCTGGGTGCTCGCGCTCAACGGCTTCAACATGTCCAGCGTGCTCGGTTCCGCGGTCGCGGCCTCGAGCAAGGGCGAAGCCATCCTCGGCCCGGGCCTCCAGTACGGCGCCTCGACAACCAGCAAGATCGACTTCATCTCGCTCGGCCTGGCCCTGGTCCTCGGGACCGCGGGTCTGCCGCACGTGCTGATGCGTTTCTACACGGTCCCGTCGTCGAAGCAGGCCCGGAAGTCCGTCGAGTGGGCCATCTGGCTGATCGGGATCTTCTATCTGTTCACCCTGGTCCTCGGCTACGGCGCCGGCGCCCTCGTCGGGCCGGCCGCCATCACCGCCGCACCCGGCGGGGCCAACTCAGCGGCGCCACTCCTCGCGTTCGAGCTCGGGGGCACAGTGCTCCTCGGCATCATCTCCGCCGTGGCGTTCGCCACGATCCTCGCTGTCGTCGCGGGCCTGACCATCACGGCCAGTGCCAGCTTCGCGCACGACATCTACGGCCAGGTCATCAAGCGCGGCGAGGGCGGCGCTGACGCCGAGGTCCGGGTCGCCCGCATCGCGGCGGTCGTCATCGGCGCGGTCGCGATCGTCGGCGGCATCTTCGCCAACGGTCAGAACATCGCCTTCCTCGTGGCCCTGGCCTTCGCCATCGCCGCCAGCGCGAACCTGCCGACGATCCTCTACTCGCTGTTCTGGAAGCGGTTCAACACCCGCGGTGCGCTGTGGAGCATCTACGGCGGTCTCATCAGTGCCATCGTCCTGATCGTCTTCAGCCCGACAGTGTCGGGCGGCAAGGTGACCGCGGGCAAGGCGGCGTCGATGATCACGGACCCGTCGATCGACTTCCACTGGTTCCCACTGGCCAACCCGGGCCTCATCTCCATCCCGCTGGGGTTCTTCCTCGGCTGGCTCGGCACGGTCACGTCGAAGGAGCACAACGAGGCGAAGTACGTCGAGATGGAGGTCCGCTCTCTCACCGGCGCCGGTGCCGAGAAGGAGGTCCTGCGCCACTAGTTCTGCGTCTTGCCGGGGTCCCCGCGAAGTATCGGAGCGAAGCGTGGGGTCCCCGCGGCGGATCGACGCGAAGCGGCGAACGTCGTGGGAGAACTTCGTGGGGTGAGTTTGCGGCATGGGGTCGACGCCCCGGACCTTCGGGTCCGGGGCGTTCGCCGTGTCAACCGGAACAGGCGGCTGTGCGTTATCGGTGTGTCCTGAGAGGAGGACGCCATGACACCTCGTCAGCCCCAGCTCCACCGCCGCGTACCCGCCTACACCGCGGTGATCGTCGCGTTCCTCGCCCTGGTCGGGTCCCTCGGGCTGACGACCGCCGCCTCGGCGGCGGCGGCGCCGTACTGCGGCATCACCTGGGGGTCGCTGACCAAGGCGGGTGGCGTGGAGACCGCACCGACCCTCACCGGCATCCGGACCGGTCGTCACGACTGCTACGACCGGCTGGTGCTCGACCTGCGCGGCGGATCCTCGGCCGGGTTCCGGGTGTCGTACGTCGACGCGGTTCACGCCGACGGGAGCGGCACCCTCGTCCCGCTACGCGGCGGCGCCCGCCTCCAGATCATCGTCCGCGCGCCCAGCTATGACCTGAACGGGCAGCCCACCTACACGCCGGCCAACCCCTCCGAACTGGCCAACGTCACGGGCTTCCGGACGTTCCGCCAGGTGGCGTACGCGGGGAGCTTCGAGGGTCAGACGACGCTCGGCCTGGGCGTCCGCGCCCGGCTGCCCTTCCGGGCCTTCGTGCTCGCCGGTCCGGGCGACGGGTCGCGCCTGGTCGTGGACGTGGCCCACCTCTGGTGACGGCAGTCCTGCGGTGACCCCGAGCAATTGACCCAGGTTTTACTCAGGCAAGGGGTGATTTCCTGAGTAATTGCCGACAGGGTGGGGGTACCCCGATTGCCCCACCACGGTGGTGGGGCCCCCGAAGGAGCACCCCCACCCATGTCACCACGCCTCTCTCGGCGCCGTACAGCCCTGGCTGTCGCCTCCGCCGCCATCCTCGGCACCGCGCTGCTCTCGGGAACCGCTACCGCGGCGACCAGCGCGGAGCCGGTCTCTACGCCCGTGCCGATCGTCACCCCTGACGGCATGCTCATGAGCTACATCCTCAACACGGCCAGGGCGAGCAACCCCGGCCAGGTCCAGGTTCTGTCCAACGCCGTTCGGAAGGCCGGGGGCGTCGTCGTCCAGAGCTGGCCCGAGATCGGCGTCGTCGTGGCGCACTCGGACAACGGGTCGTTCCGGGGCGACGTCGCGTCGGCCGCGGGCAACGCCCTCGAGTCGGTGGGCGCGAGCCGCACCGTGTCCGTGTCGGAGGGGACTCCTGACGCTCTGGGTGCGTCGTGGGGACCGGGCGCGGCCGCGTACAAGAAGGGCGCGAAGAAGGCCGTCAACGGCGACCTCGGTGGCGAGGCGGCTCCGGCCGCCGCGGTCGACCCGCGCGAGACCGAGCAGTGGGACATGAAGATGATCAAGGCCGACCAGGCCCACATGATCACCGACGGGTCCCGCAACGTCCTCGTCGGCGTCCTCGACAGCGGAATCGACCCGGACCACCCGGACCTCGCCGCCAACATCGACGTCGCCGACTCGGTGAACTGCACCGACGCCGGCCGGCCGGATCTCTCCCCGACCGGGTGGTACCCCACGACGAGTGACCACGGCACCCACGTCGCCGGCACCATCGCTGCCGCCCGCAACGGGGTCGGCATCGTCGGCGTCGCGCCGAACGTGCGGATGGCCGCCGTCAAGGTGGTCAACGACGACGGGTTCATCTACCCGGAGTACGCGGTCTGCGGGTTCGTCTGGGCTGGTCTGAAGCACATGGACGTGACCAACAACAGCTACTACGTCGACCCGTTCGAGTTCTACTGCGAGGACCAGCCCGACCAGTACGCGGCCAAGGAGGCCGTGCGTCGCGCGGTCGCCTGGTCGACCAAGCAGGGCGTCGTGCATGCGGCGGCCGCGGGCAACTCGGCCCACGACCTCGCGGACAAGTCCTCGTTCAAGGACACCGGCAGCCCGGACGACGGCGTCGCCGTGAGCCGGACGCTCAACAGCGGTTGCCAGGACATCCCGACCGAGCTCCCGGGCGTCGTCACGGTGTCCTCGATGCAGAGCGTGCCGACGGGGTCGCAGACCAGCCGGCTGTCGAACTTCAGCAACCGCGGTCTCGGCATCATCGACGTGGCGGCTCCTGGTTCGACGATCCTGTCGACGGTCGTGGCCAACAACGGCTACGGGACCAAGAGCGGCACCTCGATGGCGTCCCCGCACGTCGCCGGTGTGCTCGCCCTGATGAAGTCGGTGCACCCCACGTGGACGCCGGCCCAGATGGTCGAGAAGCTGCGCATGCAGGCGGACGACAAGGCGTGCGGCCCCACGAACGGTGGTCCGGTATGCGTTGGCCCCGTCAGCAACAACAGCTACTTCGGTGAGGGTGTCGTCGACGCCCTCGACGCGGTGAGCTGACCGAGAGACCCTCGATAGACCGGTATGCCCGGTGCCCCCTCTCGGGGCACCGGGCATACCGCTGTCTGGGTTGGGTCAGGAGGCTTCGAGCGGCCAGTCGTGGTCACGGTTGAGGTGCTCCTCGACGCGAGCGATGTCCTCCGGGCTGGGCAGCGCGTCGGTGAGCCGGGTGATGCTGACGCCGATGTCGTTGGCCGTCTCGCCCGGCTCGACACCGAGGGCCACGATCTCGTCGGCGATCTCGCGGATCTCGTCGTCGCTCAGCCGACGGCGCAACAGCGCCACCAGCGGGATGTAGTCCTTCGGGGGCACGCCCGCGGGGTACCCCTCGAGCAGCCAGTCCATGACGCCACGAAGGCGCGCGCTCAGAGCCACGATTCCGTCCTCACTTGCTGACGATGGTCGGGTAGATGTGCTGGAACGACACGGCTTTGCCGAAGCCCGAGGCCACGACGATGGAGATCCCGAGGGCCACGCCGAGCAGGACCACGAGCAGGCAGAAGGCTGCCAGCACGTTGCCGAGCGGGTGCCGCTCGGAGTGCTCCCCGTCGGTGCCGCCGCCGGCCGCATAGGCGCGGGCGCGGACGCCGAAGGCGAAGATGATGGGCAGGCCGGCGCCGAGGACGAGGCTCGCGACGAGCACCTTCCAGGCACCGTCCGCAGCGAGGGCGAGGGTGTTCATCCGACACGCTCCAGTTCCTTGGCGGCGGGCTGGTCGTCCCACTCGTCGTTGACGTTGGCGGAGTTCACCGGCTGGCGGCGCGAGCGCATCCACATGTAGCCGGACAGGGCCGCGAGGACGAGGACGACGACGATCGGGCCGGCCACCCCGCCGAGCAGGTGTCCGAGGTACCACATCACCGCGCCGACGAGACCGGCCGCCGGCAGGGTGATGAGCCAGGCCGCGGCCATCCGGCCGGCGATGCCCCACCGGACCTTGGCGCCCGGCTTGCCGACACCCGAGCCCAGGATCGACCCGGTGGCGACGTGGGTGGTCGACAGCGCGAAGCCGAGGTGGCTCGACGTGAGGATGACCGCCGCCGATGCGCTCTCGGCGGCCATGCCCTGGGGTGGCGAGATCTCCACCAGGCCCTTGCCGAGCGTGCGGATCACCCGCCAGCCGCCGATGTAGGTACCGGCGGCGATGGCGAGCGCACAGGCGAACTTCACCCAGAGCGGGACCGACGTGGTGTCGGTCCACTGGCCGCCCGCGATCAGGGCGAGGGTGATGACGCCCATCGTCTTCTGGGCGTCGTTGGTGCCGTGAGCCAGCGAGACCAGCGAGGCGCTGCCGATCTGGCCCCATCGGAACCCCTGGTCGGTGAACTTAGTCGCGACGTTCGCGACCACCCGGAAGATGAGCCAGGTCCCGAGGGCAGCCACGACACCGGCGATGACCGGCGAGGCGAAGGCCGGCAGGATCACCTTGCCGATGACCCCGTCCAGCTTGGTTCCGTCACCGGTCCACTTGACCCCGCCCAGGCCGAGGGCGGCGATGGCCGCCCCGATGAGGCCACCGAAGAGGGCGTGGGACGACGAGGACGGCAGCCCGAGCAGCCAGGTGAGGACGTTCCAGACGATGCCGCCGACCAGGCCGGCGAGGATGATGAGGAGCAGCGAGTAGCCACCGTCGGCGAGGAGGTCGGCCTTCGGTGCCCCCTTGCTGTCCTGGATGTTGATGACGGCGTTGGTGACGGTCAGGGCGACCTCGACGGACAGGAACGCCCCCACGAGGTTCAGCACGGCCGAGAGGGCAACGGCGATCTTGGGTCGCAGGGCGCCCGTCGCGATGGACGTGGCCATCGCGTTGCCGGTGTCGTGGAAGCCGTTCGTGAAGTCGAACGCGAGTGCCACCACGACCACCAGGGCGAGCGCCAGAGTTGCTGCGGTCATGAAGCCGAGTCTGAGGCCGTGGAACGGCCACAAACAGGGCCGGGCGGCGGAGTTCAGCCATTGTTCATCTCGGCATCTCAGCCCGCGGATGAGGCCTTCCGGCGGGCCCGTCCGGTACCCCACATCGCGGCGTCGGTATGCGGGCGCGGGCGGTCGGGGTACGCGTCCTTCGCCTGCTCCAGGAGGTCGTCGATGCGGGCCTTCAGCGCCTGCGTCACCGCGGCGGGGTCGGCGCCCGGACCGGGCCGGAGCGGCTCGCCCACGAGGATGGTCACACCCGTCCCGCGGCGGAGGCTGAGGCGTCGTCCCGCCGGCCAGATCCGCTGGCCGCCCCACAGCGCCACCGGGACGAGCGGCACCTGCTCCCACACCGCGATCGCCGCGGCTCCGGGCCGGAACGGCCACAGCGACCAGGACCGCGAGATGGTCGCCTCGGGGAAGACGCCGACCACCTCGCCCGAGCGGACCGCGCGGACCGCGTGACGCAGCGCCACCGCGCCGTGCGCCCGGTCGACGCTGATGTGTCCCATCCGGCGCATGGCCCGGCCGACGACCGGCGGACCGAACACGCTCTCCTTGCAGAGGAACCGGACCAGGCGACCGCGTTCGACCCCCACCAGACCGAGGAAGGTGAAGTCGAGGAAGCTCAGGTGGTTGCTCGCGAGGACCGCACCGCCGGTCGTGGGCAGGTGCTCCTCGCCGCGCAGCTCGATGCGCAGCCCCAGGCCGCGGAACACGGCCCGCGACGCCGCGATCACGCTCCGGTAGACCAGATCACCCACGCCCTGGAGTTCGTCGCCGTTCGCCTCACGGATCGTCCGTCCGCCCGGTCGGTGCGGCCACTCACTTGCCTGCAGCACCCGCATACCCGTTGAGTAGGTTGGCAGTGCGGGCGTACGCGCCCCGCCGCCAGCCCCCACGCATACCAGCGTCACCGCCAGCACCGTCGCAGGAGGATGCCCAGTGTCGAACGAGACGTCCCACCAGACCCTCGAGAACCTCGGACACGAGGACCGCTCGTTCCCTCCGGAGGCGGAGTTCACCGCCCAGGCGAACGGCACCGAGGACCTCTACGCCAAGGCCGACGAGGACTACGAGGCGTTCTGGGCGGACCAGGCGCGCAGCCGGCTGACGTGGAGCAAGGAGTTCACCGAGGTCCTGGACTGGAGCAAGGCGCCGTTCGCCAGCTGGTTCGCCGACGGTGAGCTCAACGTCGCCTACAACTGCGTGGACCGCCACGTCGAGGCCGGCAACGGCGACAAGGTGGCCATCCACTTCGTCGGCGAGCCGGACGGCGACACCCGCGACATCACGTATGCGGAGCTCCACGAGCAGGTGCAGAAGGCGGCGAACGCGCTGAAGGACCTGGGCGTGGGCAAGGGCGACACCGTCGCGATCTACCTCCCGATGATCCCCGAGGCCGCGGTGGCGATGCTGGCCTGCGCCCGGATCGGCGCGCCCCACTCGGTGGTCTTCGGCGGGTTCTCGGCGGAGGCGCTCTACACGCGCATCAACGACGCGAAGTGCAAGCTGGTCATCACCTCGGACGGTGGGTACCGCCGCGGGTCACCGGCCGCGCTCAAGCCCGCGGTCGACGCGGCGCTGGCGAAGGGCGAGACGACGGTCGAGCACGTCCTCGTCGTCAAGCGGACCGGTCAGGACATCGAGTGGAACGACCGCGACGTCTGGTGGCACGAGGCGCTCGAGAAGGCCGCCGACACCCACGAGGCGCAGGGCATGGAGGCCGAGCACCCGCTCTTCATCCTCTACACGTCGGGGACGACCGGGAAGCCGAAGGGCATCTTCCACACCACCGGCGGCTACCTCACGCAGGTCGCCTACACGAGCTCCGTCGTCCACGACGTGCACCCGGAGACCGACGTCTACTGGTGCACCGCCGACATCGGCTGGGTGACGGGGCACTCCTATATCGTCTACGGGCCGATGGCCAACGGTGCGACCCAGGTGATGTACGAGGGGACGCCGGACACGCCCCACCAGGGCCGCTGGTGGGAGATCGTCGAGAAGTACAAGGTGACGATCCTCTACACCGCACCGACGGCAATCCGGACGTTCATGAAGTGGGGCGACGCGATCCCGCAGAAGTTCGACCTCTCGTCGCTGCGCGTGCTGGGCAGCGTGGGCGAGCCGATCAACCCCGAGGCGTGGATGTGGTACCGCCACGTCATCGGGAGCGACAAGGCCCCGATCGTCGACACCTGGTGGCAGACCGAGACCGGCGCGATCATGATCAGCCCGCTGCCCGGCGTCACCGCGCTCAAACCGGGTTCGGCCCAGCGCGCCATCCCCGGGATCTCGGTCGACGTCGTCGACGACGAGGCCAAGTCGGTGCCGGACGGCGGCGGCGGCTACCTCGTCATCGACAAGCCGTGGCCGTCCATGCTGCGCGGCATCTGGGGCGACCCGGAGCGCTACCGGGAGACCTACTGGGCGCGGTTCGACAACCTGTACTTCGCCGGTGATGGGGCGAAGAAGGACGACGAGGGCAACATCTGGCTCCTTGGTCGCGTCGACGACGTCATGAACGTCTCGGGGCACCGGCTCTCCACGACCGAGATCGAGTCCGCGCTGGTGTCGCACCCGAAGGTGGCGGAGGCCGCCGTGGTCGGCGCGAACGACGCGACGACGGGTCAGGCGGTCTGCGCCTTCGTCATTCTGCGCGCCGACGCGGTCCACGAGGCCGACGAGGTCGGCGAGGGCGAGGAGCTGGCCAAGGAGCTGCGCAACCACGTCGCGTCCGAGATCGGGCCGATCGCCAAGCCGCGCCAGATCATGATCGTCAAGGAGCTGCCGAAGACCCGCTCCGGCAAGATCATGCGCCGACTGCTGCGCGACGTCGCCGAGAACCGCGAGGTCGGCGACGTGACGACCCTCGCCGACTCCTCGGTCATGGACCTCATCAAGGAGGGCCTCAGCACCGGCAAGTCCGAGGACTAGTCACCCCGTCTAGCAGCATTCTGCATGCACGCTGCTAGAATGCATGCATGAGCCGGTCGATCACCATCCGCGACGTCCCGGACGAGGTCGTCGACGAGCTCGCCTCGCGCGCGGCTCGAGAGGGTCAGTCGTTGCAGGAATACCTCAAGGCGTACCTGATCGAGATCACGTCGAAGCCCGACATAGCGACGTGGATCGCCCAAGTAGAAGCCGACCAGACCGCCGACCCGGCGAGCGTCCGCACCCAGGACATCCTCGCGTGGCGTGACGTCGATCGCCGGTGATCGTCGTCGACGCCTCCGTCGTCAGTGGCTCGCTGCTGCAGCAGGATGACGACGGAGCCTGGGCCCGGATGGTCATGAGGTCGACCCCGCTCATCGCTCCACATCTCATGCCGGCCGAAGTGGCCAACGTCCTGCGACGCAGTGTGCGCTCGCGACGTGTCGGGGAGGAGACCGCATCACGCGCCCATCGACGACTGTCGGCTCTTCCCGTCCAACTGGTTTCCTACGCGACCTGCGCCCATCGGATCTGGACGCTGCGCGACAACCTCACGCCCGACGACGCCTGGTACGTGGCCATCGCGGAGAGCATGGCCATTCCGCTGGCCACCTTCGACCGCCGGCTCGCGCGGACCAGCGGGCCCCGCTGCGAGTTCCTCGTCCCCGGCTGAACCGCGCCCGTCGGACAGGCAGTGGCTCGGCCGATACGGCGTGTCGTAGCCGTTCATCGGCGTGTCGGGCGTCATCGCGACCTACTGCCTGTCCGACGGGCGCCCCAGGGAACCGGTCGTCGGCTCAGGCCGCGGGCGCTGGCGCAGCCGTCGACGGCTCCGTATCGCTCTCCAGGCGGGACAGGTCGTCGGCGAGCCACCACAGCCAGCCCCAGGCCTCGATCGCCCGGAGCGTGGAGTTCGGATGCTCGTCGCGGCCCGGCTCGTGCGCGGTCTCGGCGAGCCCGGCGCGCACTGCCGCCCGGTCCGCCTCACGCAGGGTGGCCCGGCTGCCGGAGGACGCGACGTCCATCGGCGTCGTGAGCCGGTACGCGCACGACCGGAGCTCGTCGGCGATCCGGCGGGCCGCCGTCTCGAGGTCGGCGCGCACGTCTTCCCACGGCAGGGCACCGGTCTTGTCGGCCCAGCGTGCGGCCGCCTGGGCTCCGTTCGCCGCTCGCGCGGTCACCACGCCCACGATGAGCCAGTCGGTGGTGTCCGCGTTGTCGACCGGTTCGCTCCGGTACTGCGCGTACGTCGACTCGTAGAGCGCCAGCGACCGACGGACGGCGTCGAGCCGCAGCCCGAGGGCGTGCGGCGGACCGGTGGCGACGATCCAGTCGGCGGTGGTGTCGACGCAGTCAGCCGCGGCCGCCAGGCAGTGCGAGCCCGCCCGGCGCAGCTCGGCCTGACCGCCCCGCGGCCACGCCAGCACGCCGACCGCCACACCCACGCAGGCGCCGATGAGGACGTCGACCAGCCGGTCCTTGGCCAGCTCGAGGGTCGGCGGCGCCACCTGGCTGAACAGACAGGCCACGACCAGGGTGAAGGTCGCCTGGATGCCGATCGGTCCGACCGTGGGTCCGGCCAGGACCGCGGCGAAGAGCGCGATCGGCATCATCACGACGTAGGGGGCGGCGTTGGTCCCGGCCAGGAAGAGCAGCAGCCCGGCCAGCGTGACCCCGACCACGGTCCCGATCAGCGCCGGCTTCAGGGCTCCCCGGGTCGCGCGGACCGACGTCCTGGTGAGCGTGAGAGTGGCCAGCAGGACCCACAGCCCGTGGGACAGCGCGAACTCGCCGGCGATGAACCGAGCCAGCGCGAGGCCGGCCGCGAGCCGCAGTGCGTTCTGGAGCTCCACCGACCGCGCCGTGAGGTTGCGGCGGACCCGGTGCCAGACCAGCGACAGCGCCGACCCCCGCGCGTACCAGAAGGGGGCGTCCGGCTTGGAGTCCTTCAGCGGCACCTCCGCGCCGTACCCGGCCCGCAGGGCGAGCACCATGGCCCGGGCTCCGTTGGCCGCCTGGAGGGCCGCGACCAGGGTCGTCGCCCCGCCCAAGGAGCGCACCTCCCTCGCCTCGGCTGACTCGGGAGCATGGGTGAGCACCGACTCCCAGAGCTCCCGCTCGCTGTCGAGCGCGCCGGCGATCGCGTCGGTGGACGGCTCCGGGCCTTGTCTCAACAGGGCGGCTCGCGCGTCGGCGAGCGTCGACTCGATCGCCGCCACGATGGGGACCGGCAGGCCCTGCGGGTCGGTGTCGAGCTCGGTCCGCAGCACCATGAGGCGGTATGCCGTGGCCCGGAGCGCGCCGGCGGCATCGGTCAGCCCGCGGTCGACGCGGCTGGGCGCGGACGGCCGCTCGGCCAGCGGCACGTCCGAGAGCCGGATCCCGGACGAGGCGGCCTTCACCTCGGCGACGAGGCGGTCCAGGTCGGGGCCGGTGACCGACCCACCGAGCTCGCGGGCGCCGACGATCCCGGCCGCCAGCGCCCGAACCCTCTCGGTCGCCTCGGCCAGCCGGTCGACGAAGCCGCGCGGTCCCGGGTCCGGGAGCAGGAACCGGTCGGTGGCGATGAGCAGGGCCATCCCGAGGGTCAGCCCGATCAGCCGCGAGCCGAGCGACCCGGGGTCGAACGGCGGCAGCGACGGCAGGATGAACAGCAGTTGCAGGCCGGTCGAGACCTCGCTGACCCGGACGCCGCAGACGCCGGCGAACGAGACGAGGAACCCGAACACGAACATCGCGGCGACGGCGACCCCGGTGTTGACGGCGGCGTAGGTCGCGATCGTCACGTCCACGAGCCCGAAGGCCAAGCAGGCCAACAGCGTTCGCGTCCGGACGGCCGGCGGACCGGAGGTCTGCGAGAGGAGCGAGAACGCGAGGACCGCGAACACCGCATACAGGGCCATCGTCGGGTCGCCGAGCCCGTACCGGCACCCGTAGAACGCCACGATCGCCGTGACCGTGACCCGGATCGCGCGCCGCCAGGCAGCCGCAGGTACCCGTTTCAGGGGGAGCTCCGGGCCGAGACCCGACCGCGGGGCTGCAGCCGGACGTTGGGCAGTGGCGGCGCGGCGAGCCGTTCGTCGGTCGGGTACTGCGCCACCTCGCCGAACCGCTCGTCACCACCGGCGTTCCACTGTGCCCGCGCCCGGTCGATCTCGTCGTGGCTGCGGGCCACGAAGTTCCACCACATGACGATCTCCTCGGCGAACGGCTCGCCGCCGAGGAGCAGCACCCGCGCGTCCGGCGTGAACTCCAGCTCGAGCGTCGCGCGGTCCACCCCGAGGTACATCGCCTGCCCGTGCCCGACCATGGTCCCCTCGACGGTCGCCGACCCGGCCAGCGGGACGAGGACGTGCTCGTAGGCGGGGTCGAGCGGCAGCCGACCCGGGCCGTCGTCGCCGCGCGGGGTCAGCTCCGCGCCCACCAACGGGGTGAAGCCCTCCGCTCCCGCGGTCACGCCGCCGAGCGACCCCACGAAGACCCGCGCGAGCACCCCGTCGGCCTCGAGGAACGGCGCCGGGTCGTGCAGGACGAAACTGCGGGCGCGGTGCCGCTCGGCGTCGGGCAGGGCGACCCACAGCTGCGCGCCGTGGAGCACACCATCGGCCGAGCCGGGCGCCGGCGGCACGACGTCCTCACCGTGGGCGATGCCGCCGCCCGCGGTCATGACCGCCGCCCTTCCCCGGACGACCTGAGCGGTCGTGCCCAGCGAGTCGCGGTGGGTCACCTCGCCGGCGACGAGCCAGGACACCGTCTGCAGGCCGGTATGCGGGTGCGGTGCCACGTGCATCGCGTCGCCGTCGCCGGACGTGACCGGGCGCGGACCGTAGAGGTCGACGAAGCACCAGGCGCCGACCATCCGGCGCTCGCGGTGCGGAAGCAGCCGCAGCACTTCGCTGCGCGGGCTGATCTTCGCGTGGATCGCGTCGTAGACCGTCGTCTCGCGGCCGTGACCCTCGGGGTCGTCCGTGCAGCGGGCGTACAGGTCCGCGACGGAATTGCTCATGCAGGGTATTGAACCGCCCCGGGCCGGGCTGGCGGCAGACCCCGTCGCCAGCCTTCGTGAGGTGACGTCACCCGAGGGGCCGCGGGACCGTCCGGTCCAGCGCCTGCTGGCCCGCGGGACGTGGCCGGAAGCACGCTACGTCGCGTCCGCGCTGCGGACCGAGACGGTCGGCGGCGCACTGCTCCTCGGCGCCGCCGTGGTTGCCCTGATCTGGGCGAACACCCCGTGGCAGGACGCCTACATCTCCCTGCGCGACCTCGTCGTCGGCCTGCTCGCGCTCTTCTTCCTCGTGGCGGGGATCGAGCTCAAGCGCGAGTTCGTGGCCGGCGACCTGTCCGACCGCAACAAGGCGGCGCTGCCGATCGCCGCCGCGGCGTGTGGTGTCGCAGTGCCCGCTCTGCTGTTTGTCGGCACCGCGGCGCTGGCGGGCGGCGAGGGTGACGTGTTCCGGGGCTGGGCCATCCCCACGGCGACCGACATCGCCTTCGCCCTGGCCGTCCTCGCGGTGATCGCCACGTACCTGCCGTCGGCGCTGCGGTCGTTCCTGCTGACCCTGGCCGTCGTCGACGACCTCATCGCGATCACCATCATCGGGGATCTTCTACACCAGCGGCGTGCAGATCCTGTTCCTGCTGCTCGCGGTCCTGCCGCTGGCGCTCTGGTGGTGGCTGCTGCGCCGCGGCTGGACCAACCCGGCCCTGCTGGCGGTGCCGGCCCTGGCGGCCTGGGGCCTGGTGCACGCGAGCGGCGTCCACGCGACCGTCGCTGGGGTGCTGCTGGGCCTGCTCGTCCCGGTCTCCAAGCGCCAGGAGCACGCCCCGACCAGCACAGCCTGGCCGAGCGCATCGAGCACGGGCTGCGGCCGTGGTCGGCCGGCCTGGCCGTGCGGGTGTTCGCGTTCTTCGCGGCGGGGGTGACGATCGGGCCCGGAGGGCTGGCGGCGACGTTCGCCGATCCGGCCGCCCTCGGTGTCGTCGTCGGGCTGGTGGCCGGCAAGTGCCTCGGCGTGTTCGGCGGCACCTACCTCTTCGCCCGGTTCACCAGGGCGACGCTCGACGAGGACCTCGCCTGGAGTGACGTGCTCGGGCTGTCCCTGCTGGCGGGGGTGGGCTTCACGGTGTCGCTGCTCATCGGCGAGCTGGCGTTCGGCCTGGGGTCGGAACGGGACGACCACGTACGCCTCGGCATCCTCGTCGGGTCGGTGCTCGCGGCCCTCCTCGCGGCAGTGGTGTTGCGGCTCCGGAACCGGCACTACCGGCGGATCGAGGCCGACGAGACCCGCGACGACGACGCCGACGGGGTTCCCGACGTCTACGTGAAGCCCGACCCGGCGATAGGCTCCTGAGAGCGAGAACCTGCGTTCAGCCCCGAGCGCGTCTCGGGACGACCCGCATACGGACGACCCTGCCCACGCCCCCGGAGGCTCGATGACCACCGACCACGACGCGACCCGACCGGTGCCGAACGACCAACGGCACTCGCAGGAGCGCACGATCGGGCAGCTCGTCGCCCAGGTGGTCGACGACCTCAGAGTCATCGTCCGCACCGAGATCCAGCTCGCCAAGACCGAGATCACCGCTCAGCTGGGGATCGCCGGTAAGGGCGCCGGGATGCTCGCGGCGGCCGGCGTGTTCGCGCTCTACGGGCTCGGGCTGCTGTTCATCGCGCTGTCGATGGTCATCGCGATCTGGCTGCCGGTGTGGGCCGGGTTCCTCATCATGGCCGTGGTCCTGTTCATCGTCACGGCGGTTCTCGGCCTGCTCGGGCGCAACGCGCTCAACCAGGTGAACCCGCGCCCGGACCGCGCGATCGCGCAGGCCCAGGAGACGTTGGACGCGGTCCTGGGTTCGGCGTCCGCCGGCGCGGAGCACGCCAAGGCGGTCCCGGCGCCCAACGCCCAGGTCGCGCTCGACCAGCGACCGACGTCTCGTTGACCTCGGCGGCAACGGCCGCGACGGACGCGAGAGTCGCGCCGCCGGCGCCCGCGTGACGAGCGTGACGCTCGACGCCGCCTCCGTCCTCCTCGACGGCCCCTGGAACCACCGGCTCGTCTCGGCGAACGGTGCCCGGTTCCACGTGGCGGAGCTCGGTGACGGGCCGATGGTGCTGCTCATGCACGGGTTCCCGCAGTTCTGGTACACGTGGCGCCACCAGATGGCGGCGATCGCCGACGCCGGCTGGCGCGCGGTCGCGATGGACCTGCGTGGGTACGGCGCGAGCGACAAGCCACCGCGCGGCTACAGCACCTACACCGGCGCGGAGGACGCGGCGTCCCTCATCCGCTCGCTCGGCGAGGACGACGCCATCGTCGTCGGGCAGGGTCTCGGCGGGTTCATCGCGTGGTCCATGCCGTACCTCCAGCCCGACGTGGTCCGCGCCGTCGGGTCCCTGTCGATGCCGCACCCCCGAGTCGTGCGGCGTGCGTCGATGCGCGAACGGCGGCAGCGGCAGGCCAGCCGGTACCTCGTCGAGCTGCAGCGGCCGTTCGTGCCGGAGCGCGAGATGACCAAGGACCACGCGTACGTCGAGGAGGTCCTGCGGGCCTGGGCCTCGCCGTTCGGCGACTACCCGACTCCCGAGGATGTCGAGCGGTACGGCAACGCGATGGCGCTGCCGTTCGTGGCCCACTCCGCGGCGGAGCACTACCGCTGGTTCGGCCGCTCTCAGCTCCGCCAGGACGGTCCGCTCTTCAACCGGCGCATCCGCGGGCCGGTCACCCGGCCGGTGCTCCAGCTGCAGGGCACCGAGGACGGGTGCGTCCTGGCCGACTGCACGCGGGGTTCGGCGGACTACGTCAGCGGGCGGTACTCGTTCCAGCTGGTCGACGGGGCGGGCCACTTCCTCACCGAGGAGGCGCCCGACCGGGTCAGCTCGGCGATCGTCGACTGGCTCGACACCGTCGACTGAGCGGCGTCTCGCCGATTGGTTCGTGGTGGATGGCGCCGGATTTCCGGATGGTCCAGAGCACGAATCGGGGGTATGCCGGGGGATCAGCCGGTGGAGCAGCCGCCGGTCGACACGGGCTGGCTGGCGCGGGCCGCGGCGTCGAGGACCGGCCGCGCCTCGGTGAGGGTCAACGCATACCCGGTCGTCGGGTCGTCCAGCGACTTGGCGAACACGACCCCGACGACCTCGCCGGTGGCCGCCAGGAGCGGACCGCCGCTGTTGCCGGGCTCGACCCGGGCGTACAGCGAGTAGATCTCCCGCGTCACGCCCGGCTGGCCGTAGATGTCAGAACCGGTCGCCGTGAGCGTCCGCCGCACGCGGGCCGGGTCGAGGCGGTACGGCCCGTCCAGCGGGAACCCCGCCACCACCGACTCGTCGTTGGGCGACAGCTGTCCACCGAGCCGCAGTGGGGCCGCTGTCAGGCCGTCCACGGCCAGCACCGCGAGGTCGCGCTCGGGGTCGAACACGACGATCTGCGCCGCATACTCGCGTCCGACGCCACCGACCTGGACCGACGCCTCGCGCATACCGGCGACAACGTGGGCGTTGGTGACGACCTTGCCCGGCGCCACGACCCAGCCGCTGCCCTCCTGACCGCGCTGGCAGGCCACAGCGATACCGGTCACCCGCACCACCGACTGGGACGCCTGCTGGACGCCGGCCGTCGCCGCCACGCCCGACTCCGGCGGGGCCACCGGCTGGATCGGCTCCGGCGTGAGGCCACCGAAGACCTTCGGGATCCCGTTCTGGTCCAGCAGCGTCCGGAACCCGGCGAACAGCTGCCCCGCAGCCGGCGGCATCACGCGGTCGATGGTCGCGAGCACCCGGGACTCGCCGATCGCCTTGGCCACCGGCGTCGGCGCGGCCCCACGGACCGCCCCCGCCACGAACCAGACGAGCAGCGACACCGCGATGACCGTGGCCAGTCCGCCGAGGACCGCGTCGACCGCCCGGCCGGAGCGTCCGCGGACCTGCGCGCGCAGCCGGTTCCCGATCGGCACCGCGATCGCCTGTCCGACGGTCGCGCAGAGGAACACGAGGAACACGAGCACGAGGACCCGGATGACCTCGTTGCTGGTGACCCACTCGACATTGGAGAGCAGCGACGGGAGCAGCCACATCCCGAGCGCGCCGCCGCCGAGGAACCCGACGAGCGACAGTGTGCTGACGAGAATCCCCTGCCGGTACCCCGTGACGGCGTAGAGCACGAGCATGAGGACGAGCAGGACGTCCAGGACGGTCCCGCTCACGAACGCCCCCGCAGGAAGCGCTCGGGCAGCGGCACCTCACGGTCCTGGTCCCAGGACCGGTCCAGCTCGGCGAGCTCCAGCGCTTTGGTGACGACGGCGGCCGTGAAGCCCCACAGCAGCAGGTCGTGGCCGAGCTGGAAGGCCGGCCCGCGGTACCCCGAGGGGTGCGTGACGGTATGCCGCACCGAGGCGTCGGTGAGGAAGGCCAGTGGCACCTGGACCACCTGGGCGACCTCGTCGGGGTCGCCGACCGAGACCGGGCCCGGCGTGCTCCACCAGCCGACCACGGTCGTCACGACGAACCCGCTCGGCGGGAGGTAGAGCGGTGGCAGGACGCCGAGGACCTCGACACCGGACGGGTCGAGGTTGACCTCCTCGGTGGCCTCGCGCAGGGCGGTGACGACGGCGTCGGCGTCGCCGGGTTCGGTGGCGCCGCCAGGCAACGCGACCTGGCCGGGATGGGAACGCATGCCGTGTGAACGTTCGATGAGCAGCAACGACTCCGCGCCGTCCGGATCGGGACCGAACAGCAACAACACCGCCGACTCGCGACCTCCGCCGTCCGGCGGCAGGAATCGGTTGAACCAGCTCGGGTCGGTGGTCTCGGCGTTGCGGAGCATCAGCGTCAGCCACGCGGGCGGCGAGGTCGGGGCCGGGGACGCGAGCGGGTGGAGCGTCTCCCCCGGGCCGGCGAGGGACGGCATACGAGACATGCGGGGTCAGTCGTCCTGCACGGCGGACGCAGCGGGCGGGCGGCGGCGAGGCTTCCCGAGCGGGGCGGGGAGCGGTCCGGGCGGCGGGTCCGGCAGCAACGCGCCGGGCTTGAGCTCGTAGGCCAGCAGCTTCACCGCCTCGTCGCGGTCGGTCGGGCCGGCGCCGTAGCTGGGGCACCACGCGGCGACCGGGCAGGCGCCGCAGGCGGGCTTCTTGGCGTGGCAGGTGCGGCGGCCGTGGAAGATGAGGACGTGGCTGAGCATCGTCCAGTCACGCCGGGGGAAGATCCCGCCGACCAGGTGTTCGACCTTGACCGGATCGGTCTCGTCGGTCCAGCCGAACCGGCGGACCAGCCGGCCGAAGTGGGTGTCCACGGTGATGCCCGGGACGCCGAACGCGTTGCCCAGCACCACGTTCGCGGTCTTGCGGCCGACACCGGGCAGCGTCACGAGGTCGGCCAGACGGCCCGGCACCTCCCCGTCGAACCGCTCCACGAGCGCGCCGCCGAGCTTGATCAGCGCGTCGGACTTGTTCCGGAAGAAGCCGGTCGACTGGATCATCGTCTCCAGCTCGGTCCGGTCGGCTCCGGCGTAGGCGGCGGCGTCCGGGTACCGCGCGAAGACGTACGGGGTCACCATGTTCACCCGCTGGTCGGTCGTCTGAGCCGAGAGGATCGTCGCGACGAGCAGCTCGAGCGGGTTCCTGAAGTCGAGCTCGCAGTGGGCGTAGGGGTACCGCTCGTGCAGGGCGCGGTACATCCGCCGAGCCCGCCGGGTCCGCGCTACCGGGCTCTCGTCCGGGACGAGAGACGAGACGAGCGTCTCAGGGGCGGCAGACACCAGAGCAGACTAGATCCCACGGCTGTCAGCCCCGGCCCCGGGCGCCGACGATCGAGGAGGTCCGAACGGGCCGTTCTGGCACACTGTGCCCGTGGACCACGAGGTTGTGCGGAAGGCGCCGCTCTTCGCGGCCCTGGACAGCGAGGACGCCGAGGCCCTGCTGGCCCAGATGACCCCGGCCCGCATGGAGCGTGGCGACATCCTCTTCCGGGAGGGCGAGACCGGCGACTCGCTCTACGTCATCGGCGAGGGCAAGATCAAGCTCGGCCGGTCCAGCTCCGACGGCCGCGAGAACCTCGTCGCGATCCTCGGGCCCGGCGAGATGTTCGGCGAGCTGAGCCTGTTCGACCCGGGACCCCGGACGATGACCGCCACCGCGGTCGCCGAGACCCAGCTGCTGGGGCTCGGCAACGACTCCCTCACCGGCCTCCTCACGGGTCGCCCCGAGGTGGCCAAGGCGTTGCTCGCGGCGCTCGCGCAGCGGCTCCGCCGGACCAACGAGCACCTCGCGGACCTCGTCTTCACCGACGTACCGGGGCGCGTGGCCAAGGCGCTGCTCGACCTCGCCGAGCGGTTCGGCCGCCCGGTCGAGGAGGGCGTCATGGTGAGCCACGACCTCACGCAGGAGGAGCTGGCTCAGCTGGTCGGCGCGTCCCGCGAGACGGTGAACAAGGCGCTCGCCGACTTCGCCGGCCGCGGCTGGCTCAAGCTCGAGGCGCGAGCGGTCCTGCTGCTCGACGTCGACCGGCTGCGTCGGCGCGCTCGCTAGCGGTCACCACCACTCGCCAGCCTCGCACACCCACTCAGGCGGTGCCGGAGCTCCCGTAGACGGTCACGTGGACGTGGTCGTAGTGGTTCGCCGTGGGTGAGCCACGGTCCGACATGGACCGCCAGCCCTCACCGGACCGCTGGACGGTCCAGATGTGCTGGGACCAGATGACCTCGCTGACGCCGAGCGCCTTGGCGTTGGCCCGCACGTAGTTGGCGATGGCCTGTCCCACCGAGCTGTTCGGGATCATGATGTCGAGCGCCTGGCCGGAGCTGTGCTCGCCACCGCTCCCGGTACGCCCGCCCCAGCCGGTCACGCCGGAGAACAGGGCACAGACGGCGCGGTGTACGCGGATGGCGTCCTTGGTGAGGCCGGCCTCGACTGCGGAACCCGAAGCACAGGCCGCCTGGGAGACACCGGCCGGTGCCGCCGGAGCGGTGGCCGCCTTGGGCGTCGGCGTGGTGGCCGGCGTCGGGGTCGCCGTGGCCGTCGGCACGGGTGCTGGCGCCGGGGCCGGTGCGGGCGGCGGAGCCGGGGTCGGCACGGCGGCCGCCGGGTTGATCCTGGTCTGCGGGTGAGCCAGCTCTTCCGATCCGACGGCCTCGGCCGGCAGCAGCGCGGCGCGGCCGGACCGGCTGGCGCGGTCGGAGAGGCGCATCGAGAGCGCGGCAGCGTCCATCTCGGTCGCGTCGGCGACGCTGATCTGGGCGGCGGCCGGGGTGGCCACACCCTCGGGAAGTCGGGCCGGGCCGAGCGTGACGACGCCGGCGCCGACGACGAGCGCCAGCCCCGCGGCCGAGCGCAGGCCGACCGTCCGCCAGGGCAGCGAACCCCAGGAAGGGGTCACCGGCGACGAGGTCCCGCGGTGGCGTCCAGAGGCCCCGCGGCCCGTTGAGTGGTCAGGTGGAGTGGCAGACATTGCTGATTACCGAACCACAGAGCGGCCGAAAAGTCACATTCAGGTCACGGTATCGCACACGCGTACGAACCTGCCTATTGCAGCCGGTGCAGCTGTCGGACCGTCTCGAAGTCGACGAGCTCGAGCCGCCGGTGGCCGTCCTGGCCGAGCGTGAGGTGCGCCCGGGTCCCGGGGATCAGCCCCTCCGCCACCACGTAGCTGCCATCGGGCATCGCGGCGAGCGTCTGCCGCCGAGGGCCGACCAGGAGCACCAGCTGTCCGCCCTCGCGGAGGAGTGAGTAGTCGTGCTCGTAGTAGCCGAGGTAGGGCTCGACCGCCTTCGGGTCGACCGGTCTCGACTGCCGTCCGAGCTGCGCGAGCGCGGCCAGCCCGGTGTCGCTCAGGGCCAGCGCCTTGTCGGCCACGCCGGGGTTGATCCCGAACCGCTGGTCGAGCAGCAGGTTGAGGATGTAGCTGTAGAAGGCCGAGCCGGTCGGGTAGACGTTCATGTTGGTGAGCACGACCAGGCCCAGGTCGTGCTGTGGCAGGAACCCGACGTAGGACGTGAACCCGTCGAGCGCGCCGTTGTGCCAGACCACCTCGGTGCCGTCGCGGAAGGCGTCGACGCTGAACCCCAGCCCGTAGCCCGAGGTGACGAGGTCCGTCCCGTTCCCGGGGGGCAGAGTCTGCTTCGACTCCGCCGTCCAGCACTCCGCCAGCGCCGACGCCGACGCGACCCGGGCGCCGGTGATCGACACACCCTGGCGCAGCTGCAGTCGCGCGAACGCCGCCATGTCCTGGAGGCTCGCCAGGACGGCGCCCGCGGGAGCAGCACCGCCGTTCGACGCGAAGCGCATCCTGGTCGCCTGAGGTTTGAGGTCGAACGCGTACGGCGTGGCGTAGTCGTCGAGCACGCCGCGGGGGTCACTTGCGACCACCGCGCCGGTCATCCCCGCCGGTCGGAACAGCCGGTCGCGCATGGTGTGCGCGTAGGCGTCGCCGAGGTCGCTGAGCCCGACACCGGTCGCGAGGAGCGGCAGATAACCCCCCAGCGCGTACACGTCGTTGTTGTAGAAGAACTCGGTGTGTGGCGGGCCCAGCACCGGGTAGTTGACGATCCCGCGGATGAGGTCCTCCGCCGTCAAGCCGTTCACATGGAAGTCCATCGCGGCGCCCCGGCCGATGCCCGACCACATGTTCAGCAGGTCACGGACGCGGAGGTTCCGGGTCAGCTCCGGTGTGGGCGCGCGGAACCCCGACCACGCGTCGACGACCGGCTGGTCCCAGGCCAGCTTCCCCTCGTCGACGTACCCGGCCACCATCGTCGCCGACATCGGCTTGGTGGTCGAGGCGACGTAGAAGGCGGTGTTCTCGGTGACCGGCCGTCGCGGGCTCAGCTGTCGGGAGCCCACGGTCAGCGTATGCAGCACCCGGTCGCCGCTGACGACGGCCACCGCCGCGCCCACCAGCTTCATCCGGTCGAACGCCGACCCGACCATCCGGTCGAACGCGGCCCAGTCGGCGGAGCCCGGCGGACCTGGAGCCGCCGCCGAAGCCGCCGCCGCCGGCGTGGCCCAGAGCGGCAGCGTCCCGGCAGCCACGCCCGCCACCGCCATCCCCTGAAGCACGGCCCGGCGAGGCATACCCCTGGCGCCGGTCGAAGAAGCGGGCTCGTCAACGCGTTCGGTTACCACCGGAACACCGGCCTTCCCATCCGTCAGCTACCCGAGAACGGGTCGACTCTGTCCCGAGACGTACCGCTCTGCGAACCTAACCGTCGAGGCCGACGGGCGATGGCAGAGTGACGAAACCCGTCGCTCAGGCGGAGCGGCGCCGTCCGGAGCGGGCCCGCAGGTAGTCGGCCACGACGTACTCGCCGAGCCGGCCGACGTCGGGAGTGAAGACGCGTCCACCGTTGCGCCGGGCAACGGAGTCGACGAACCGGGCCAGACCCGGGTCGTCACCGAGCAGGAAGAAGTTCAGCGCGACGCCGTAGCGGGTCAGCGCGTCGACCTCGCCGACCGTGGCGCGCACCGTGGCGGGAGTCGTCGGCCACTGGAACACCGGCAGGCCGTCCTCCGCCAGGTGGGCCGTCGGCTCACCGTCGGTGACGACGAGGACCACGGGCTCGGCCTCGGGGTGGCGGCGCACGTGGCGGCCGGCCAGGAGCAGGGCGTGATGGAGGTTCGTGCCCTGGATCCACTCCGGCTCGACCTCGGCCAGCTGCATCGGGGTCAGCGGCCGGGCGGTCCGGTCGAACCCGATGATCTGGAGCGCGTCCTGGCGGAACCGGCTCTGGATGAGGTGCGACAGCGCGAGCGCCGTCTGCTTCATCGGGCCCCAGCGACCCTCCTGGATCATCGAGAACGAGAGGTCCACGAGCAGCGCAACGGCAGCACCGGTCCGGCGCGTGGTCTCGGCCACCTCGAAGTCCTCGACCTCGAGTCGGATGCCGGGCGCGTCGCCCGTGACCCGCATACCCGACCCTGCCCGCCGCAGGACTGCGTTCTGGACGGTCCGTACCGCGTCGAGTGGACGCTCGTCACCGAACTCCCACGGCAGGTGCGCACCCGTCCGCTCGTCGGCGCCGCCGGACCGCGGGTCGACGTGGGACCCGGAGGCGTCGGCGTCGAGGTGCTGGAAGATCCGGCGCAGCGCGGTCTCGCCCAACCGCCGCAATGCCTTGGGAGTCAAGGACATCCCGTCGGAGTCGGACCGGAGGTACCCCTGTCGTTCCAGCTCGCGCTCGAGCTCGCGCAAGCGCCTCGAAGTTCCGGACCGACGACCCGGGCAGCTGCCGCTCCAACGTGTCGACGTCGACGTCGTCCAGCCCACTCCCGAGCGCGGACGCCTGGGACAGCTGGTTCTCCAGCGCCTCGAGGTCCGCGAGGTCGGCCACGGCGCCGACCGCGTCACCCAGGCCGAGCGACTCGTTGCCGTCGATGTCGGCCGGCTGCCGGCCTCGGAACATCCCGGGCCGCAGCGCGCGCAGCGAGTCGGCCAGCTGCGTCATCTCCATCTCGAGGCCCATGTCCTGCATGGCCTGCTGCATGAGGCCGGCCAGCTCCTCGCGCTGCTCGCGCGAGAGCGAGCGCATCATCCGCTCGGCGGCGGCCTGGCGGCGGGCCAGCGCGTCGATGAGCTCGTCGACGTCCTTCGGGTTCTCCGGGAAGAGGTCGCCGTGCTTCTCCATGAACTGGTCGAAGTCGTCGGTCGTGTCCTCGCCGCGGGCGTGCTTGGCCAGCAGCGCGTTGAGGTCGGCCATCATCTCCCGTACCGCCTCCATGGCGGCCGGGTTCTGGCCGGACAGAGCGTCCTTCATCCCGGCGAACTGCGCGTCGAGGACCTCCTTGCGCAGCATGTCGAGAACGTTCTGCCAGTGCTGCTGGCCCTCGGCGCTGCGCCACTGGTAGTCGTTCAGCTCCCGGACCTGCCCCGCGGTGTCCTCCGGCAGCGTGTCGAGCGACATCTCGGCGAGCCGGGCGTCGTCGCCGTCACGACCGGCGAGGAACTCCCGCTCCGCGGACAGCGCCTGGTCGAGCTCCTCGCGGACCTGGTCGAGGGTTCCGGACAGGTTGCCGCGCCGTTCGACCTCACGCCGTCGACGGGCCAGCTCGCGGCGCAGCTCGTCGAGGCCGGGACGGTCGCCGAGGCCGCGCCGCATGAGGCGTTCCATGGCCTCGCGCAGCGACAAGCCCTCCATGACGTCGCGGCCGATCTCGTCGACCGCCGCCCGCACGTCGAACGGCGGGGCCAACGGGTCGGCGCCCCCTGCCCACGAGCCATAGCGGTACCGGCCCGAGCGGTGCCTCCCAGGCATCCTCGTCAACTCCCGTAGATCGTCTGGCCGTCGGCCTGGACCTTGGACAGCCGGCGCGTCAGGTGCAGGCCCTCGAGGACGAACTCGACCGCGGCGGCCACCTGCCCGGGCGACACCGAGTCCTCGCCGACCCCGAGCCGGGCGAGGATCGCGGCGAGACCAGGGGTGGCACCGAGCTGGGACAGCAACGTCATGGCCGGCACGAGGTCGCCGGTCTCGACGACCGAGCCGTCCTCGAAGTGCGCGGTCACGCCGGACAGGTCCGTCCCCGCGACCCGCTCGCGGAACGTCGCCGCCGTGGCCAGCCGCAGCAGGTGGCCGATGACCTCGAGCTCGCGGCCCTCCTCACCCATCTCGAACTCGACCTTGCCGCGCAACGTCGGCAGCACGTCGGCGAGGTCGCCGATGCGCGCCACGGCGTCCTCCTCGCCGGTCAGCGCCGCGCGCCGCAGCGCCGAGGCCGACGTCGCCTCGGCCGCCGCGATGGCGAACCGGGCTGATACGCCGGAGCGCTGGTCGACCGAGGACGACGTCCGCAGCTCCATGACCAACCGGGCGATCACTTCGAGCAGGTGCGCGGGAACCGCGGCGACGAGGCCGGCCTCCTGCGAGATGAGCGAGACCTCCTCGTCGACGTCGTCGAGGTAGTGGGTGCGGACCTCGGCCCCGAAGCGGTCCTTCAGCGGCGTGATGATCCGGCCGCGGTTCGTGTAGTCCTCGGGGTTGGCGGAGGCGACCACCAGGACGTCCAACGGGAGCCGGACCGCATACCCGCGGACCTGGATGTCGCGCTCCTCCAGCACGTTGAACAGCGCGACCTGGATCCGCTCGGCGAGGTCGGGCAGCTCGTTGATGGCGAAGACGCCGCGGTGCGCCCGGGGCAGCAGCCCGTAGTGGATCGTCTCCGGGTCGCCCAGGGTCCGGCCCTCGGCCACCTTGGTCGGGTCCACGTCACCGACGAGGTCGCCGACGCTGGTGTCCGGCGTCGCGAGCTTCTCGGTGTAGCGGTCGTCGCGGTGCCGCCACTCGATGGGCACGTCCTCGCCGTCGGTGGCGACCAGGGTGCGGCAGCGCTGGCAGATCGGCGCCAGCGGCTCGTCGTGGATCTCGCAGCCGGCGATGTAGGGCGACCACTCGTCGAGCAGGCCGCCGATGGTCCGCATCAGCCGGGTCTTGCCCTGGCCGCGCTCGCCGAGCAGGACCATGTCGTGCCCCGCGAGCAGCGCCCGCTGGACGTCGGGGAGCACGCTGTCGTCGAACCCGACGATGCCGGGGAAGGGGTGCTCCCCCGCTCGGAGGAGGCGGACGAGGTTCGCGCGGATCTCGGCCTTGACGGTGCGCGGCTCGTGGCCGGAGGCGCGCAGCTGCCCGATGGTGGCGGGCTCAGGGTGGTGGGTCACTCATTCACGTTACGTCCGCCGTCTGGGGACCGGTACTGCAGGTAGTCCAGCTGGGCCCGAACGCTGAGCTCGGCGTAGGGCCAGACCTCCTTCGGCACGTCCACGTAGACCCGCTCCACGACCTGCCGCGGCTCGGTGTCGCCGGCCGCCAGCGCCGCCCGGACCTCGTCGAGCCGCTCGGCCCGGTGGTCGAGGTAGAACCGGACGGTGGCCGCAGCGTCGGGGACCAACGGGCCGTGGCCGGGCAGGATCCGGGCCGCCGCGCCGGACGCCGCCAGCCGCTCGATCCGTTCCAACGACCCAAGGTACGCGGCGAGCTCGCCGTCGGGCCACGCCACCACCGTGGTCCCCCGGCCGAGGACGGTGTCGCCGGTCAGCAGCGCCGACTCCGCCGGCAGCAGGAACGAGACCGAGTCGCCGGTATGCCCGGGGGTCGTCACGACGGTGACCTCCAGCCCGCCGACCCGTACGGTCTCCCCGTCGGCCAGATCGTCGTGACCGGTCCCGATCGCGCGGACCGGCGCCGCGGTCTGGGCCGCGAAGTGCTCCGCCGCCTCCGCGTGGTCCTGGTGGTGGTGGGTCAGCAGGGTCAGAGCCACCCGCGCACCCCGGGACTCGACGAAGCGCAGCACCGTCTCGAGGTGCTCCGAGGTGCAGCGGTCCCGGGTCGACGACGACCGCCTCGGTCGACCCTGGTTCGAGCAGGACCCACGTGTTCGTGCCCTCGAGGGTCATCGGCCCGGGGTTCGGCGCGAGCAGGCAGTGCGCCCGCTCGCTCACGGCTCCCGAGCCCCAGCCGGTCGCCTGGGTGGTCGTCACCCGGTCGACGCTACTGCCCTGTCGACGTGACGCGGCGTCGAGCGACTCGACGCCCGTTGCAACATGCGTCACGTTGCTCGACGCTGCGTCGAGTCGAGAGGAGCGCACTGCCTAACGACGGGTTGTCCACAGGGTCGCCCGTCGCCGGTGTCCCATGGCGCCGGCTCGGCCAGGCTGACGTCATGGACCTCTGGGCCGCGGCCGCCGACGAGCACCGCCTCCTCACGACGGCCGATCTCCACGTCGCGGGACTTAACATTCGGGACGTCACCGCACTCACCACCGCGGGCCGGATCACCTGCCTGGCTCGGGGGTGGTATGCGCTGGGGACCCCGACCGACGCTGACCACCGGCACGTGCTCGCGACGCGGGCGATGCTGCGCGCGCACGAAGGTCGGGCGGCCGCCGCCCACCACAGTGCCCTGCTGCTCCTCGGCCTCCCGACGTACCGGGCCGACCTGACCAGGGTTCGACTGGTCCGCCGCACCAGCGGGTCACCCCGGACGCGCGCCGGACAGAGTCTAGGGCGAGCGGTCCCCGGCGAGGCGCTGCTCGGCGACACGGTGGTGCCGGCACTGGCCGTGGTCCAGCACGGTCTGTCCAGCGGGCCGCTCTCCGCCCTGGTCGCAGCCGACGCTGCGCTCCATCGCGGGATGATGACCGCGCCAGACCTGACGCAGGCGTTGCGCTGGGTGCACCAGCAACCGCGGTCCGCGCCGCTCGAGGGATTCCTGGCGCTCGCCGACGGTCGCCGGGAGTCCCCCGGCGAGACGCGGCTGGCCCATGCGCTGCACCTGATGAAGGTCGACGCGATCCCTCAGTACGAGATCTCCACACGGACGGTGACGGCCATCGTGGACTTCCTCCTGACGACCGAGAAGGTCGTTCTCGAGTTCGACGGGAAGGTCAAGTACGGCCGCTCCTCCGAGGAGCCCGACCCGTTCGGGCGCCGCCTGACGCCGCAGCAGGTGCTCTGGCTCGAGAAGCAGCGCGAGGACCGGATCCGGGAGCTGGGCTACGAGGTCGTCCGGGTGGTCTGGAGCGACCTCGACGACCTCGTCGCGTTGGCGAAGCGCGTAGCGGCGGCGGTCAGCCGGGCTCGTGCTCGCCGTCTCGGCCGGCTCTCGGCCTGACGTCGGGCCGGCTCCACGATCCTGGTCGACTCGACGCGGCGTCGACCGACGTGACGCATGTTGCAACCTGCGTCAACTCGCTCGACGCTGCGTCGCGTCGTGGAAAACTCACGGGAGGTCGGCTCGGATCATCGGCTGGCCGGCCACCTCGACGATCTGGGGGACGACCGCCCGAGACGGCTTCGCGGTCGCGACCAGCTCGGCCGCGCTCGCGGCCTCCTGGACGCGCTCGACCGACACCACGGTCGGCGGCAGCAGGATCGCCTCGCCCATCTCGTATGCGGCGAGCAGCTCGGCCGGGTCGGTCCAGTCGGCGTGGTCGGCCTCGGAGGTGTCGTCGTCGGGGATCTGGCCCTCGGGCAGGAGCGCGGCGAAGAAGAACGTGTCGTAGCGCCGCGGCTCGAAGTCCGGTGTCACCCAACGGCCCTGCGGCGAGAGCAGGTCGGAGCGCAGGACGAGTCCGCGACGCAGGAGCAGCTCGGCGAACGACTGCTCCTTGGAGAGCAGCGCAGCACGTTCAACGTCCCACTCCGGGTCACGCAGGTCGGCGACGACCGACTCCGGGGACGGGCCCGCGAGCAGCACCCCGCACTCCTCGAACACCTCGCGCACGGCGGCACAGACCAGCGACCGGGCCAGACCCTCCTCGCACCCCATCAGCGCGGCCCACTCGCGCGGCTGTGGGCCGGCCCACGGCAGGTCGTGGGCGTCGTCGCGCGGGTCCACGCCGCCGCCGGGGAACACCCAGGTCCGCGGCGCGAACGCCATGGTGGCCACCCGGCGCAGCATGAACACCTCCACGCCGGCCGGTCCGGTCCCGTCGCGCACGAGCATCACGGTCGCCGCATACCGAGGTTCGACGGGCTCGCTCCGTCGCCCGGCCAGCCACTCGGCCGCCTGCGGCCCGAGGACCCCCGGTGCGAAGTCGCGAACCGTCATACCAACCCGCCCCGGGTCAGTCGGCGACGGCGACGACGATCTCCACCTCGACCGGCGCGTCGAGCGGCAGCGCCGCCACGCCGACCGCCGACCGGGCGTGGACGCCGACGTCGCCGAACGCCTTGCCCAGCAGCTCGCTGGCGCCGTTGATGACGCCGGGCTGGCCCGTGAACGAGGGGTCCGACGCGACGAAACCGACCACCTTGACCACGCGGGTGACCTTGTCGAGGTCGCCGATCACCGACTTGACCGCGGCGATGGCGTTGAGCGCGCAGAGCTGGGCGAGTGCCTTCGCGTCGGCGGCGGGAACCAGTCCGTGACCGTCACCGACCTTGCCGGTCTGCGGGAGGTCGCCGGACACCATCGGCAGCTGGCCGGAGGTGAAGACGAGGTTGCCCTCGCGAAGGGCGGGCACATAGGCGCCGGCGGGGGTGGCGACGTCCGGGACGCTGAGCCCCAGCTCGGCCAGCCGGTCTTCGACAGCACTCATCGCGGGACCTCAGCCCTTGGGTCGCTTGAGGTAGGCCACGAGGCCGTTGCCGTCCGGGCCGGTGACCACCTGGACGAGCTCCCACCCGTCCTCTCCCCAGTTGTCGAGGATCTGCTTGGTCGCGTGGATCATCAGCGGAACCGTGGCGTACTCCCACTTCGTCATGCCGTCACTGTAGGGGGCGCCTCGGCACCGTGACACGCGACGGTTTCACCCACGAAGAGCGAGGCCGGACGACCCCGGTGCTGTCACGCTCGTCCCATGGAGAAGAACTGGCTCGACCGCAACTGGGTGATGCTCCTCGTCCAGGGGATCGTCGCGATCATCTTCGGCATCGGCGCGATGATCTGGCCGAGCATCACAGCCGTCGCCTTCGCCGTCCTCTGGGGCTGCTGGGCGCTCGTCGACGGCGTCGTCCACATCGCCGGCGCGTTCAAGCCGGACGCCACCGGCAAGGGCTGGCTCATCTTCTTCGGCGCCATCTCGATCCTCGCCGGACTGCTCGCCGTGGTCCACCCGCTCGAGATCGCCGTGACGCTGACTTGGATCCTCGGGATCTGGTTCATCGTCGGCGCCATCTTCCAGGGGGTCGGTGCCTTCTCCAGCACCCGCACCCGGCCGCGGTGGATGCTCGTCATCGCCGCCGTGCTGTCGCTCGTCATCGGGATCCTCTTCGTCGCCCAGCCGGGCGTCGGCGTCCTCTCGATCGTTCTCTGGATCGCGGTCGTCGCGATCGTCTGGGGCGTCGTTCTCGTCATCACCGCGCTGCTGGCTCGCAGCCTGGGCCAGGAGATCGACGCCGCCTAGGCCCAGCCCGCCTGAGCCTCAGGGCAGCGTGCCCGACACCGGGCTGCGGCGCGTGACGCAGTAGGCGCGGCCGCTCGGGTCGAGCAGCGTGGTCCAGTTCGGCGTGCTCCGGACCACCCGGCCACCCAGCTCGACGTGCCGCGCGACCTCGGCCTCGCGGTCGTCGCTGGCCAGGTCGAGGTGCATCCGCACCGGCCCGTCCTCGTCGTCGGTGCGCTGCAGCAGCACCCGTAGAGGCTGGCCCGATGGCGGCACGATCCGGTCGAACTGCGGTGACAGGCCGCGTATGCGAGGCCACCCGGTGAGCGCGGACCAGAACCCGGCCTCATCGTCGAAGGACGCCACCGGGATGTCCAGGCAGACCTGGTCGACGAGGCTCGCCCCGCCCGGCCAGTCGACCGGCCCGGGTCGCTGCCCGCTGTCGTGCGGGACGAGGCAGAAGACCAGACCTCCCGGCGAACGGCACACGGCGTACCCGAGGTCGGTCATCCGGACCTCGGCGCCGAGCCGCGTGGCCTCGTCGGCCAGCCGGTCGACGTCGTCGCTGTGGACGTCGAGGTGCATCCCGCCGGGCGGTTGCGTGCCGACGACCTGGACGCGGACCGGGCCGTCGCCGTCGGGAGGCTGCAGGCTGGCGAACTCGCCGTCCTCACCCCGCCGCGGTGACAGCGGCCACCCCGTGACGGCGACCCAGTACGCCTCGGTCGCCGCCGCCTCCGGAGCCGCGGTGTCGAGGAACGCCGTGAGCCAGGTGACCGCCACGCAGGCACCGTACTCATGGCAGGGTCCCCTTCATGCCCGACGTCGCGCCACCGAGCCGCACCACCGCATACGGGATCGACCCCGACGAGGTCTACGACGTGCGGGAACCGGCCGGCGACCCCACCGGCACGACGGTCGTCGTCGTCCACGGTGGCTTCTGGAAGCCCGAGTGGGACCGCGCCCACGCGGCGCCCCAGGCCCAGGCCTTCGCGGACGCGGGCCACCACGTCGCGGTGGTCGAGTACCGACGGACCGGTATGCGTGGGGGTGGCTGGCCCGGGACGTTCGTCGACGTCTCGGCGGCGGTCGACGCCGTGGTCGCCGACCCGGCCCTACCCGACCGCTGTGTCCTCGTGGGCCACTCGGCCGGCGGTCACCTCGTCGCGCTCGCCGCCACCCGCCCAGAGGCCCGGTCGCTGGCCGGCGTCGTGGCGCTCGGCGGCTGCGTCGACCTCGCGCTGACCCGGGACCTCGGCCTGGGCGACGGAGCCGCCGCGCGGTTCATGGGCGACGCCGACGACGCCGCCTGGACCGCCGCCGACCCGGCCGCCCGCCCCGCCCTCGCCCCCGTCGTGCTTGTCCACGGCGATGCCGACGACACGGTCCCGTACGAGGTCTCGGTGAGCTACGTCAAGCGCCAAGGACCAGACGTCCGGCCCGAGATGCTCCTCCTGCCCGGCGTCGGCCACATGGAGCTCGTCGAGCCGGCCGAGCCGGCCTTCCGGGTGGTCCTCGAAGCGGTGGGCCGGTTGGCCGGGTCGTAAGGGTCGTTAGGGTCGTGGTCATGGCCGCTCGTCAGGACAAGGGCGTGCGGCTGCACATCGTCACGGGCAAGGGTGGCACCGGAAAGACGACCGTCGCCGCGGCGATGGCCATGGCGCTCGCGTCCGGCGGCCACCGCGTCCTCCTCGTCGAGGTCGAGGGGCGTCAGGGCATCAGCCAGACCTTCGACGTGCCGCCGCTGGCCACCGAGGAGATCCGGATCGCCGGCGCCGCGGGCGGCGGCGAGGTGTGGGGCCTGTCGGTCGACGCCAAGGCCGCCCTCATCGAGTACCTCCAGATCTTCTACAAGCTGGGCCGGGCCGGCGGCGTGCTGGAGCGGTTCGGGGCGGTCGACTTCGCGACGACGATCGCGCCCGGCGTGCGCGACGTGCTCCTCATCGGCAAGGTCTACGAGGCGAACCGCCGGCGCGCGGCCGGCCACCACTCGCGCCACGACATCACCCCGGCCTACGACTCGATCGTCCTCGACGCCCCGCCGACCGGCCGTGTGGTCCGTTTCCTCTCGGTGAACGAGGAGGTCGCCGACCTGGCCAAGGTGGGCCCGATCCGGTCCCAGGCCGACTCGATCACCCAGATGCTCACCTCGGCGCAGACCGCCGTCCACGTCGTCACGCTGCTCGAGGAGATGCCCGTCCAGGAGACAGTCGACGCGGTCGCCGACCTGCGCGCCGCGCGGCTCCCGATCGGGGACGTCATCATCAACCAGGTCCGGGATCCCCTGCTGCGTCCCCGCGAGCTGGCCTCGGCGGCGAAGGGCACGATCAGCCGGCCCAAGGTCCGGGCCGGCCTCGAAGCGGCGGGTCTGCGGGTGTCCGACGCCCTGGTCGAGGGGCTGCTCGCCGAGGCGCACGACCACGCACTCCGGGTGGCTCAGGAGACCGAGCAGCTCGCTCTCCTGGACCAGCTAGAACGGCCGATGTTCCGCCTGCCGATGAACGCGGACGGTGTCGACTCGTCGACCGTCCGCGAGTTCGCCGACCTGCTCGCCGAGCGCGGCTGGACCGGCGAGGTGTCCGGATGAGCACGCGGGCCACCCCACGAGCCCCGCGACTGGACGTCGACGCGCTGCTCGCCGACCGGCATACGGACATCGTCGTGTGCTGTGGCTCCGGCGGGGTCGGCAAGACCACGACGGCGGCGGCACTCGGGCTGCGGGCGGCGGAGCAGGGGCGCAAGGTCGTCGTCCTCACCATCGACCCGGCCCGGCGGCTGGCCCAGTCGATGGGCCTCACCGAGCTCGACAACACCCCACGGCCGGTGGAGCACATCGACACCACGGCCGGCGGTTCGCTCGACGCGATGATGCTCGACATGAAGCGGACCTTCGACGAGGTCGTCGTCGCCCACTCGACCCCCGAGAAGGCCGACCAGATCCTCGCGAACCCCTTCTACCAGGCCGTCTCCAGCTCGTTCGCGGGCACGCAGGAGTACATGGCCATGGAGAAGCTGGGGCAGTTGCACCAGGAGTTCCGCGCGAACGGCGACAACGACGGCGGCCCGCGGTGGGACCTCATCGTCGTCGACACGCCACCATCGCGATCGGCGCTCGACTTCCTCGACGCCCCGAAGCGGCTGGGCTCGTTCCTCGACGGCCGGTTCATCCGGCTCATCTCGGCGCCCGCGAAGGCCGGCGGCCGGGCCGGGCTGCGCGTCTTCAACGTCGGGATCGGCCTGGTCTCGTCGACCCTGTCCCGGGTCCTCGGCGGCGAGATGCTGCGCGACGTCCAAACCTTCGTAGGGGCGCTCGACACGATGTTCGGCGGGTTCCGCCAGCGGGCGGACCAGACGTATGCGTTGCTGGCCCAGCGCTCGACGGCGTTCCTCGTCGTCGCCGCGCCCGAGCGGGACGCCCTGCGCGAGGCCTCCTACTTCATCGCGCGGCTCGAGACGGAGCGGATGCCGCTGACCGGCCTCGTGCTCAACCGCGTACAACAGGTGCAGGCACCCGGGCTCGGTGCGGCGCGTGCCCGAGCCGCCGCCGAGGACCGCGCCGACGACGGCGACCACCTCAGCGCGGGGCTCCTGGCCCTCCATGCCGACATCGCCGGTGCCGCCGATCGGCAGCGCAAACTGGCCCGCCGGTTCTCGGTCGGTCACCCCAGCACCCCGGTCGTCGAGGTACCGGCGCTCGCCGAGGACGTGCACGACGTCGACGGCCTACGGCGGGTCGGCGAAGCGCTCGCCGCCGGTTAGCCGGAGCGCCGGCGAACCGCTAGGACGCGGTGGAGACCTGGCTCTGGTCGATGCGAGCCGTCTGGAACAGGCTCCACCAGGACGTCACGTTCGGGTGGCGGCGCAGCATGGCGCGGCGCTCGCGTTCGGTCATGCCGCCCCAGACGCCGAACTCGGTCCGGTTGTCGAGGGCGTCGGCCAGGCACTCGGCGATGACCGGGCACTTCTGACAGACGATCTTGGCGTTCTGCTGCGCGGCCCCGCGCACGAAGAGGGCGTCAGGGTCGTTGCTCACGCAACGTCCCTGGCCCGCCCAGTCCGCCTGCAGCCCCCCGGCTGTACGCGTCTTGGCGCTACCGGTGTCCCCGGTCGGCCTGCTTTCGATGATGGTCACTGTGTTCCCGCTCCCGCTTACCCCGTGTATTGACCAGGACACGAGTCGGAAGCTGGTGATACACGTCCGAAAGTGCCGAAACTGACACTAGGAACGGCAGCGTTGTGCGACCATCGCCCGCGCGGATGGTTTGTCGACGCCGATTGGACTAGTCCGGACGGGCTAGACATGGCCCATTGGGGTGAACCGGAGGCGGCGTTTCGGGTACGTAGGGGCACCGGAGACGCACAGACCCCGCATACGAGGCGCTCAGGGGGCAGCCTAGGGTGTCTCAGCCCTCCGCCGATGCCCGTTCCACGCCCTTGCTCGGGTTAGCCTTGGTCGCGTGAAGGCCGGCCGGACGACCAACATCGCGAGCATCATCCCCTTGCTGGGAGCGTTCGTCGGTGCCGCCGTCGTCATGGGCCTGCTCGGTGCCGGGCTGATCATGCCGACCGTCGGGGCCGCCGGAGCCGTCACCCGCACCGGTGTCGACATGTTCGACGCGCTGCCCAGCGAGTTCACCGCGGCCGCGTTGTCGCAGCAGTCCAAGATCCTCGACGCCAAGGGCAACGTCATCGCCACCCCGCACGACGAGAACCGGATCATCGTCCCGCTGGACCAGGTGGCGCCGGTCATGCAGAAGGCGCAGATCGCCATCGAGGACAGCCGGTTCTACGAGCACGGCGGCGTCGACGTGCGGGGTGTCGTCCGCGCGCTGGTCTCCAACGCGTCCGGGGCGGTCAACACCTCCGGTGGGTCCACGCTGACGCAGCAGTACGTCAAGCTGACCCTGCTCGACACGGCCCTCAAGGCCGGCGACACGCAGGCCGCCCAGGCCGCGGTCACGCAGCGCGGCCTCGCCGGAGTCACCCGCAAGCTCCAGGAGCTGAAGTACTCGATCCAGCTCGAGAAGGAGCAGACGAAGGACCAGATCCTTCAGGGCTACCTCAACATCGTCTACTACGGCGACCAGGCCTACGGCGTGCAGGCGGCCGCGAAGCACTACTTCAACAAGGACGCCAAGGACCTCAACCTCACCGAGGCGGCCCTGATCGCCGGCCTGGCGCAGAACCCCGGTACGACCGACCCGGTGAACAACCCGGAACGCGCCATCGCGCGACGCAACGTCGTCCTCGACCGGATGCACGAACTCGGGCTCATCACCGACAAGGAGGTGACCGACGCCAAGGCGGTGAAGCTGGCCGACATGCTCAAGGTGACGTCGGCCCCCACCGCCTGCCAGGCGTCCGGTGACGTCTACGCCTACTTCTGCGACTACGTCATCAAGTGGCTCGAGCTCGACCCGTCGCTGGAGCAGGCCCTCGGCAAGACGGTCGACGAGCGCAAGGCCAAGATCTTCGGCGGCGGTCTGACCATCCAGACGACGATCGACCCCGACATCGCCGCGCACGCCCGCGACGAGGTGCTCAAACGGGTGCCGCAGGGAAACTCCTACACGATCGGTGCGGCGGCGGTCACCCTCGACCCCACCACCGGAGCGGTGAAGGGGATGGGCCAGAACACCAAGTACGTCCTCAACTCCAAGAACTTCGGCGAGACCGTCGTCAACTGGGGAGTCGACACCAAGTACGGCGGCTCCGGCGGGTTCCAGTTCGGGTCGACGGAGAAGGCCTTCTCGCTGGTCACGGCCCTGGAGAAGGGCCTTCCGATCAACACGACGGTCAACGCCAAGCAGGCCGGTCCCAGCCAGGCGGCGACCTACACCAACGCCGACATGCCCGACGCGTGCGGGGTACCCAAGGGCGCCCCGGCGTGGAACGTCCGCAACGACGAGACCGCCGGCGGGCAGATGACGATCACCCAGGCGACGGCCCGGTCGATCAACACCGCGTTCATCGCGCTGGCCTCGCAGGTCGGGGTCTGCAACGTCCAGGAGACCGAGACCCGGATGGGGCTGCACCGGGCCGACGGCAACCCGATCTCCAAGGTCGGCCCCTCGGGCATCATCCTCGGGACCCAGGAGGTGTCGCCGATGACCGTCGCCAGCGCCTACGGGTCCTTGGCCAACAACGGCGTCCACTGCACGCCGATCCCGGTGCAGAGCATCGCCGGTGCGGACGGCAAGGAGCTGCCGTTCGACAAGCCGGGCACCAAGAACTGCACGCAGGTCGTCCAACCCGAGGTCGCCAACGGCGTCGCCAGCATCATGACCTCGGTGCTCACCGGCAACGGCACCGGCGCGAAGAGCGCGCTGGCCGGCGGCCGGATCGCGGCCGGCAAGACCGGAACGACCGACAAGAACAACGAGACCTGGTTCGTCGGCTACACCCCGCAGCTGACCACAGCCGTCTGGGTGGGTACGCCGCTCGGCAACAGCCAGGCCCTGGACAACATCGCCCTGCCCGGTGGTCCCTACAAGACCGTCTTTGGCGCGAGCATCGCCGCCCCGACGTGGAAGGCGATCATGGACTACGCCCTCGCCGGGCAGCCCAACGTGGACTTCCCGGCACCGTCGGACAAGGTCACCAACGGCGACAAGGTCGACTTCGGGTCGGTCGCGGGACAGACCGTCGCCAACGCGACGACCGCGCTGGAGGCACAGGGCTTCACCGTCACGGTCGGGCGCCGCGTCAACTCGAACTACCGACCGGGCCTCGTCGCCTACACCAACCCTCAGGGCACGGCCAACCGCGGTAGTCAGATCACGCTCTACATCTCTGCGGGGCCCGCTCCACAGCCTCAGCCGCAACCCCAGCAGCCGGTTGTCCCGCCACCGGCCGACGGCAACAACGGGAACGGGAACGGGAACGGGAACGGCAACGGCAACGGGAACGGGAACGGCGGGGGCGGACCCGGGTAGCTCGGCTGGCTGGATGCCGGCTGCTCGTCAGCCAGCCAGCACTTTCCGGACGACGGCGGCCACTCGGCCGCCGTCGGCGCGTCCGGCCACGCGCGGCTGGACGGCCTTCATGACCAGGCCCATCTGCGGCATACCGGTCGCTCCGGTCTCGGCGACCGCCTCGGCGACGAGCGCCTCGATCTCCTCGTCAGCCAGCTGCGCCGGCAGGTAGGTCTCGATGATCGCGAGCTCCGCGTCCTCCTTGGCGGCCAGCTCCGACCGCCCGGCGCCGGTGTAGGCGGTCGACGCCTCGCGGCGCTTCTTGGCCTCCCTGGCGATCACCTTGAGGACGTCGTCGTCGCTCAGCTCGCGCGCCTCCGTGCCGGCTACCTCCTCGGTGGTCACCGAGGTGAGAACCATCCGCAGGGTGCCCGCTCGTACCGAGTCCCGGCCGCGGATCGCGTCGGTGAGGTCGGAGCGCAGGGTGTCCTTGAGGCGGCTCATGCGGTGAGTCTCTCAGGCGTCGCGAGGACGGTCGCTCCGCGGGCTCATGCGAGGATCGACGTATGCATCCCGTCGCTCGCGCTGCGTCCGTCGTCGGTGCGGCGGGGGCCCTCGGACTCGCCTACGCGTCCCTTGTGGAGCGCAACGCGTATGCCCTCCGCCGGGTCACCGTGCCGGTGCTACCGGCCGACCACCGGCCGCTCCGGGTGGTCCACGTCAGCGACCTGCACCTGATGCCCGGACAGCGCCGCAAGGCCGCGTGGGTGGCCGCCCTGGCCGACCTGCGGCCGGACCTCGTCGTCAACACCGGCGACAACATCTCGCACCCGGACGCCATCCCCGTCGCGCTGGAGGCGTTCTCGGCCTTCGAGGGCGTACCTGGTGTGTTCGTCATGGGGTCGAACGACTACTTCGTCCCCCAGCCGAAGAACCCGTTCCTCTACCTGCTGCCCCCCCGCCCGCCGGCGCCGGGGAAGTCGCCTCGCCTGCCGACCGAGGACCTCGTCAAGGGGATGCTCGACCTCGGCTGGTCCGACCTCACCAACACCCGGGCGACGCTCGCGGTGGCCGGGTCGACGGTCGAGTTCGTCGGGGTCGACGACCCCCATCTCAAGTACGACCGCTACGGCCTGGTCGAGGGGCCGTTCTCGCCGGAGGCCGAGCTGCGCGTGGGCGTCACGCACGCGCCGTACCAGCGCATCCTCGACGCCATGACCCGTGACGGCGCGGAGCTCGTCATCGCCGGCCACACCCACGGCGGCCAGCTCTGCGTGCCTCTTTATGGGGCGCTGGTGACGAACTGCGACCTCGACCGGGGTCGCGCCAAGGGGCTGTCCCGGTGGTGGCCCGGTGCTGGTCGTGCGCTCGGCTCACCAGCCCCTCCCGACGCTGCGTGGCTCGAGGTGTCGGCCGGCCTCGGGACCTCCCCGTATGCGCCGGTGCGGTTCGCCTGCCGGCCGGAGGCCACGCTGCTGACGCTGGTTCCGGCGGCCTGAGGCTCGCCTGCAGTCGGTCTTTGGTCGGTCGCTGTGGCGAACCGATTTCAGCCGGTCGGCTCCGCTCGGCTATCCTCACTTCTCGCTGCCCCGAGCCGATTCGCCAGGTCGGAACAGGGGCGGTAGCCACGGGGTGTGGCGCAGCTTGGTAGCGCGCTTCGTTCGGGACGAAGAGGCCGCAGGTTCAAATCCTGTCACCCCGACCAGACGTGCTTACCGGTCAGAGGCCCTGAGCCAGGACCCGCGCTGGGGCTCCCGTCGCCCGCCCTCGTGTCGTTCCGCGCCTGATCATCACTCCGGGGAGATGTTCAGGTTGAGACGGAAGAGGTTGTCCGGATCGTAGTGGCGCTTGACGTCACGCAGCCGATCGACGTTGGGGCCGAAGGCGGCGTCCACTCGGTCGGCTTCGTCCTCGGCGGCGTAGTTCATGTAGGTACGTGCTGCGGTGTAGGGCGCGAGCGCGGAGATGGTGTCCCGCACCCATTGCACGTTGGCAGCGGTATCCGCCGGGTCCATCCACTGCCCAGCCACCAGCAGGTTGAACCCCGGGGCGCGGTGCGGGAAGGCGGTGGCCGTGGGGGCGACGCGGCACGCGGCGCCGTGGAAGTTCTCGAGGAGGATGGCCGACATCGGCGACGGAACGGCCTCGTAGGCTTCGACGATTGCCGTGACGGCGGCGTCGCTGACCTCGGTCAAGAAGGCCGATCGCCAATAGTTCAGAGCGCCCCGGGGGAAGCCGGCGTCCAACATGGTGTTGACCGCGGGGTACGGCATCGGAGCCACCATGTCCATGACCGGCGGACCGAACTCCCGCAGCGGTCGTAGCTCGGCCTCGGCCTCGTCGATGGCGCCGGCATGGCAGATCGGCAACACGCACAGCTTCGCCCCGCTGCCGTCCGGCGCATGGACGAACCCGCAGAACACCGACGCATCGTCGGACATCGTCACGGCAAACTGCCGGTACATACTCACCACGTCAGGGGCCGCCGGCAGCGGGTGCGCGAGAAGCCCGCCGAGAACAGTGTCGAGCGGATGAGTGTCGAACTCCAGGGACGCGGCCACGCCGAAGTTGCCCCCGCCCCCACGCAGCGCCCAGAACAGGTCCGGCTCGTGCTCCTCGTCGACGATCCGCACGGAACCGTCGGCGGTCACCACCTCGACGGCTCGGAGGTTGTCGATGGACATGCCGTACTTGCCCATCAACCACCCCAGACCGCCGCCCAGCGTCAGGCCGGACACCCCGGTGCTCGAGATGACGCCACCGGTGGTCGCCTGCCCGTAGGCGTGGGTGACCCGGTTGTACTCGTTCCAGGTGACCCCGCCCTGCGCCCGCGCCCGACGGCGGCCCGCGTCGACGTCGACCCCGCGCATCAGCGACAGGTCGATCATGAGCCCGCCCTCCGTGACGGCCCGACCCGCCACGTTGTGCCCGCCGCCGCGGACCGAGATCTCCAGCCCCGCGCTGCGACCGAACAACACCGCGTCGCGAACGTCGGCCACGTTGTGGCAGCGGGCGATCAGACCCGGATGTCGATCGACAAGACCATTGTGGACCGCCCGCACCTCGTCGTACGCCGCGTCATCGGGCCCGACAAGACGCCCGTTGAAGCCGGCAACCAACTCGTCAGGAATGGTTAGCGAAGCCATCACTGCCTCCTCAACTCGACCGTCCGACGGTAGGCCGACCCGCATGATCGAGGCAAGGGCTGGTTGGCCGTATGCCTGACCGACCGCTCGCGCGGGAGAGCCCGACCTGACGGTGCGGGCGGGCGCAGCGTGCCTCACCCCCCGCTGTCAGGTCACCTGTCGGCGACGGGGCTCAAGGACTGAGTCGAGTGAGGAATTCGTCGGCCCAGCCGGGTCGGTCGATGAACGGGTTGCGGTTGCCCTGGCGTGCGTAGATCTCGGCGTTGCGGTGCTTCTCCCACAAGGAGACGGGTTCCTGCTGGTGCCAGGTCAGCAGCATCGGGTAGCGGGCTGGGGGCATCTCGTCCATCACACCGGGGTAGCGAGCGGCGAAGTAGAGGACCGCCCGAGCGACGGCCCCCTTACCGTGGGCCGGTTCGAAACCGTTGGCCTCGCTCTTGCCGCACCTGTCCCGCACGATCCTCGATCCAGAGCCTCCGCCTGGTGGCCATGTGTAGTCGGCGAACTCCATGAACGGGGTGTTCGCACGGAACCCGTTGCACCGGCTCTCGCACGCGAACAGATGGTGCAGGTCGCCGCGCATCGGCTCCTTCTTGCCGAACCAGCTCTGCGGGACCGAGTGCTCGCAGTTGTACGGCAGCACCGCGTCCAGCAGCTCGTCGGTTGACCCGCCGCTCCGGGCGATACGCCTCCACTCCTCTTGACGCTGCCGTGCCACGTCGATATCGCGTTCGATGAACTCCGTTGGGGCGTACCGCTCACCGGTATAGAGGGACATCAGGGACAGGTCGGGCTGCAGGTCGACCCACGGGTACAGCTGCACCGCCGGGCCATATGGCAGTCGGACACCGTGTGTCCGGGTCACCAGCGCGGTCAGTTCAGCGAGGTCGGTCGGGTCCACGTCTCGGTAGTAGGCGCAAGCCGCTGCGGCGTCTACCGGTTCATCGAAGTAGACGCGCCCGGGGGCTCGACGCAGCTCCGCCAGAGCAGCCTCTCGAACCGCCAGCGGGTCGAGCCGATCGGCGAAGGCCATGGTCACCGTCGTAGCCATCCCGGGCGTGCCCGTCAAGGCACTCGACGCTCGGTGAGCCTGAACACCAGACCCCACCCCTCAACGTACGGTCGCCTAGCGTCCCGTCAGCTGGAGCGCTTGACCTGTCCGGATGGGCACCGTTCGACCCCTGACCGCATTGCGGATCAGTGCGTTCACGGGCCGAGAGTAGACGTCAGAAATCGCCATGCGCATGGCTGCGCAGGAGCAAGCCTTCGGTCGGGATCTGACCGAGCCCGACCGGTTGATCGCGGCTCGGTTGTGGTTTGCCGAACGGTGGGATTGAGTCCAGGGGTGGCTCAATCTCTGCACTCCGACGAGATTCCGGTCGATGTCGAGCTGGTCCGCCGACTGCTGCGTAGAGCGATGCCCGCCTACGCCGACTCGCCGGTTCGCCGCTTGGCCTCGAGCGGCTCGACGAACGCGTTGTTCCGTCTCGGGGACGACCTCCTGGTGCGGCTGCCGCGCCAACCCGGAGGATCGGCGACGATTGCGAAGGAGGCCACATGGCTGCCGGCGCTGGGGCCGCTCTTGCCGGTCTCCGTTCCTGACGTGGTGGCCGTGTTCGGACCCGACGACGACTTCCCCGAACGCTGGTCTGTTCTTCGGTGGATTGATGGTGCGCCGCCCGAGGTGGTCGATCCGGACACACCGGTTGACCCACGACGTGAAGGCCTGGCGGCCGACCTGGCCAGGGTCCTGCATGCCCTGAGCCAGGCGGAGGTACCCACAGACGCGACCAAGGACCCGCACCTGCGGTCGTACCGCGGAGAGCCGCTCGCAACGATGGATCAGGCCACCCGAGACAACATCGAACGCTGCCGGTCCTTGGACGGCTTCGGCTTCGACCTCGACGCCGCCGAGCAGGTCTGGTCCGAGGCGATGATGCTGACGGGCACTGCAGACCGGGCGTCACCGCGCTGGTACCACGGCGACCTGGCCGCCGAGAACCTCTTGGTGCGTGACGGGGTGCTGACCGCGGTCTTGGACTTCGGAGGGCTGTCGGTGGGCGACCCGACCGTCGACCTGGTGGTGGCCTGGGAGGTTCTCGATCCTCCCGCCCGTGAGGTGTTCAGAAGGCAGGTCGGCGTCGACGACGCGACCTGGGTGCACGGCCGGGCATGGGCCCTCTCCATCACCCTGATGATCTGGTACTACTGGACGACCATGCCCGGAAGACGGGCCAGGAGTATGGCCGTGGGCCGTAACGTCCTCGCCGACGCCGGCCATTCCGTGTAACCAGTGCGAAGTGACCCGCGAGGCGGCGTCAGGGCCGTCCGAGAGATTGCGGGGTCGTCACGGCGAGTCCCCGCATCCGAGCGACCTCGATCGGGACGACCTCGCGTCCGAGGGGCCACAGGGAGATGGGAATGAGTTTGACGTTCGCGACGGCCAACGGGATGCCGACGATGGTGATGGCGAGCAGAAGCGCGGTAGCGAGGTGGGCCAGGGCTAGTTCCCAGCCGAGCAGGATGAGCCAGAGGATGTTCCCGATGAACGAGCCCACACCGGCAGTCGACTTGGCGATGGTGGTCCGGCCGAAAGGCCAGACCACGAATCCTGCGATCCGGAACGCGGCGATCCCGAACGGGATGGTGATGATCAGGATGCACGCCAGGATGCCGGCCAGGACATAGACGAGCCAGAGCCAGAATCCGGCGAGCACGAACCAGATAACGTTGCCGAGGACCCTCACCGCGTTATCGTCCCACGCCGAATCCGACGTGAGGCCGTCTCGGCTTCTTGCGGGAGGGTCGGTCAGCGGCCGTAGACGGCGTCGGCGACCTGCTGCCGGAACGCACCTTGGCCCTCCAGCGCGGTGTTGCTGAGGCTCACCACGGTGATCCCGGCCACCGGGTCGATGAACCAGCTGTTGCCCCAGACGCCGCCCCACCGAAGCGTGCCCACCTGCGACGGCCACTGGGCCCGCTCGGGATCGAGCAGAACACCGGAAAGAAAGCCGAAACCCCAACCGGGGTCGTCTTGCTCACGGAAAGTCCCGACCTGGTTCGACGACGCCATGTCGACCGTGCTGCGTTCAAGAATCGGGGCGCCACCGCGCCGAACGGCTTCCACGAAGGTCATGAAGTCCGCCGCCGTGCCGACCATGCCACCACCGCCGGACTGGAACGAGGTCCCGTCGAACGCGCGCGCCGGCGAGAAGATCAGATCCCGCACTGGGAACGGCTCGGTCATCCGGACGGCTCGTGGGGTGCCGTCGGCGTACGGGGTAGCCAGCCGCTCAGGCTCGCGGACCGTGAAACTGGTGTCCCGCATACTCAGTGGTTCGGTCACGTATGCGGCGATCGCGTTCGCCAGTGACGTTCCCACGACGGCCTCAATGACCGCGCCGAGAACGTCGGTGGCCACTCCGTATCGCCAACCCGATCCGGGCGCGAAGTACAGCGGTACGGAGGCGATCCGATCCAGGTTCTCCTGGAGGGTCAACCCAGGCTGGTCGAGTCCGGTCGAGACGTGCGCCGCACGGTACGGGTCTCCCGGCAGCAGCGTGGGGTACCCGAAGCCGGCGGTGTGGGTCAGCAGGTGCTGTACCTGGATGTCCGGCGCGGTGCCGTCGGCCAACCGCGGCACGAACGTCGGCAGGAACCGGGCGACGGAGTCATCGAGACCCAGCAACCCGTGCTCCATCAAGGCCAACGCGGTCGCCGCCGTCAACGGTTTCGTCAACGACGCGAGCCGGAACACCGTGTCGATCGATGTCGGCTTACCCGACTCGCGGTCGGCGTACCCGGCAGCACGCTCGTACACCGGCACACCATCCTCGGACACCAGCACGACCGTTCCGACGATGCGGCCAGCGGCCACCGCGTCGTCGATGACCGCGTCGACTCGCTGCGAGTCAAGACCTGACGTCGGCATCCAACCTCCATGGTTCGGGCGGGTCGGCCGCCGGCCTGGCACCGCCACGGTCGTTGGCTGTCATCTTCGCTTGTAGCGAACGCATGACTCCACGCCTCGCCGGGAGATCTCCAGGCGGCTAACGTCGCCAACGTGGGTGACGTCGTGCGGCTGCTGCGTATAGGTGAGGCCCGGCGGGGCGAGGTGGAACCGCTGTGGCGGCAGGGCCTTGGCGACCAGCTGCGAGCCGATCGCTTGCGCCGTGGTGAGCGGATCTCCGACGTCGCGCAGCGTGCGGGTGTGTCGCCGCAGTATCTGTCCGAGCTGGAGCGGGGCAAGAAGGACCCGTCGTCGGAGATCATGTCGGCGGTCGCCGGGGCACTCGATCTGACGGTTGCGGAGCTGACCCTGTCGACCGGCCGGCGGCTGGCGGCCACCGAGGTGGCGTCGAACCGAAGCTCCGGACCGGTCTGCTTGGCCGCCTGACTCAGCCGGGTCGGCTGCTGATGACGGAGTCGACGACGCCGTATGCCACCGCGGCGTCCGCCGTGAGGATGAGCTCTCGTTCGGTGTCCCGGCGGACCTGCTCGGTCGGCCGGCCGGTGTGCGAGGCGAGGATCAGCTCCTGCATCAGCCGGACACGCTCGACCTCCTCGGCCTCGAGAATGAGGTCGGGGATCGCGCCGCGTCCTTCCGCCGCTGGCGCGTGGATGACGACGCGGCCGTGCGGGAGGATGCTGCGGTAGCCGGCGGCACCTCCCGCGAGCAGTACCGCGGCCGTCGCAGCGGCCTGACCGACGCAGGTGGTCTCGACGGCCGGACGGACGAACTGCATGGCGTCGTAGATCGCTAACGTCGCGGGGATCGACCCGCCAACGGAGTTGATGTACAACGAGATCGGCGTATCGGGGTTGTCATTCTCCAGATGGAGGAGCTGGGCGATCACGGCGTTGGCCACCCCGTCATCGATACCGGTTCCGAGGTAGATGATTCGGTCGGCGAGGAGCCGGCTGTAGATGTCGACGGTCCGCTCGCCATTGCCGCTGCGAGTCGTGACATAGGGGATGGTGTAGCTGCTCATGACGCAGGCCCTCGCCCGTCTTGACGCCCGGTTCCTACCGCTGCCAAGCCGATCGACGTGCGCCGGAGCGGCATGACGTCGTCGAGAGAGGCCACGATGGTGTCGATGAACCCGTAGTCCAAAGCCTCCTGCGCGGTGAACCACCGGTCGCGCCGCGAGTCCTCCTCCACCTGCTCCACGGACTGCCCGGTGTCCTGCGCGATGCACGCCAACACGGTGTCGCGGGTGTGACGTAGATCGTCGGCCTGTATGGCGATGTCCATGGCGGTGCCACCGATCCCGGCCGATCCCTGGTGCAGCAGGACCTTGGAGTGCGGCATGGCGGACCGCTTGCCCTTCGTCCCCGACGAGAGCAGGAACTGGCCCGCGCTGTAAGCCATCCCGAGGTTGACGGTGCGGACGTTGTTGGGGATCGCCCGCATACAGTCACGGATGGCCAGCATCCCGGGCACCGAGCCTCCCGGTGAGTTGATGAGGAGGCGGATGTCGGCTCGCGGGTCTTCGGCGGCGAGCAGGAGGAGGGCGTTGCACAGCCGGTTGCTGTTCCGGTCCTCCAGGGGTTCTCCCAGCAGGATGGTCCGGCTTTCGAACAGGCTCCGGTACAGCTCGTGGTCCAACCGCTGGCCGGGATTGTCGCTCATGCCGCAACCCTCGGTCACCGTGGCGTCAGGAAGAAGAGCACGCTGCTCAGAGCAGCGCTGCGGACAGCAGCGCCGGCACCCTCCGGACGCTACTACCAGCGGAAGTGGACGAAGACCCGGCCGAAGTTGTCGGAGTCCTTCTCGACCCGGTGGTAGAGCGGCTTGATGTCTTTGCGGTCCAGGAAGCGCAGGACGCGTTTCTTGAGCTGCCCTGAGCCCTTGCCCGGGATGATCTCGACCAGCGGCGCCTTCTTGGCGACGGCCTCGTCGATGATGGATCGGAGTGCGCGCTCTATCTCATCGCCGCGGTTGTAGACGTCGTGCAGATCCAGCTTCAGTTTCACCACGCCATCTTCTGGCACTCAGTTCTGGAGTACGGCAGAGGCAGAGCCACCGAAGTTGCTGCGAACGCTGATCCGCGCGGTTGGTTTCCGGCTACGTAGCAGTGTTCCGCCGGACGGTCTCCCAGCCGACGATCTCGACCTGTGGCGTGCCGTCGACGCCGCGGGAGAGCTTCACCGGAGTCTTCAGCAGGAATCCGTGGGTCATGACGTATGCGCCGTCGCGGGTCTGCCGCAGCGGCCAGACGCGCGGGCCCAGCCGGAGCTGCACGTCGCCGCCCTCTCGCTCCAGCGTGTAGCCGCGTTCGTAGAACCCGAGGTACGGCGTGACTGCCTTGAGGTCGACCTTGGCGGACTGCCGCCCCAGCTCGACGATGCCGCTCAGGAGGGAGTCGTTGAACGCCAGCACCTTCTCGGGGACGCCGCGGTTGAGGCCGAGCTCGTTCAGCAGCAGGTTGAGGACGTAGGGGTCGGTGAACGGGCTGCTGTCGAGGTTGGTCAGGACGACCAGACCGAGGTCGCGCTCGGGCAGGAAAGCGATCAGCGAGGAGAACCCGTCGACGTTGCCCCCGTGCTGGAGGAGCGTCGTCCCGTCGGTGAACTCCTCGCGGAACCAGCCGAGCGCATACCGCTTGCTCACGGCGTCGGGCTCGACGTCGGGGACGGTGGGCATGGCCACCCCCGGCTTCCAGCACTCGGCGAGGTTCGCCTCGGAGACGACACGACGGCCGGTGACCGAGAGGCCCCGTCGGAGCTGGAGGCGGACGAAGGCCGCGAGATCGGCCACGCTGGCCTGCGCCGAGCTGGCCGGCGCGGTGCTGCCGAAGGCCGCGTACGAGAGCTCGGCCGGCGTCCCACTCAGGTCGTACCCGTACCCGGTGGCGTAGTCGGTGGACAAGCCCCGTGGGTCGGCGGCGATCCGCGCCCCGCTCATGCCCGCGGGCTCGAAGATCCGGGTGCGCATCGCCTCGACGTAGGCCTGGTAGAGGTCCGCGGGAGCGACCCCGGAGGCGAGCAGCGGCAGGAAGACGCCCGCCGCGTACACGCCGTTGATGTAGAAGAACGACCGGCCGGGCGGACCGGCGACCGGCAGGTTCACCAGGGACTGGAGCATCTCGGCGGGCGTGTAGGCACCGAGGTAGAAATCGGTCGACAGGGGCGCCTCGATCCCCGTCGCCATGCCCAGCAGGTCGCGGATCGTCAACGACCGCGTCAGCTCGTCGGTCGGCGCACGAAACCCTGACCAGGCATCGACGACCTTCTGGTCCCAGCCGACGACACCGTCGTCGACGTAGCCGGCCACGAGGGCCGAGCTCATCGCCTTGGTCGTCGACGCCACGACGAAGCTCGTCGTCGCCGTGACCGGCCGCCGTGGCGCACGGGACCGGGACCCCAAGGTGAGCGTGTGGAGGATCTGTGTCGAGCTGACCACCGCCACCGCGGCTCCGACCAATCTCATCCGGTCGAAGCCCACCTGCACGCCGTGGTCGAAGGTGGACCAGTCGATCGCCGGTACCGCCGCGCCGGTCATCCGATGGTCCTTCGCACGGTCTCGGCGCCGACGATCTCGGCGTGAGGCGTGCCGTCCCGCTCGCGCGCCAGCCGGACCTCGGAACCCACCATGAACCCGCCCGACATCACGTAGGACCCGTCCGGCATCACCTCGAGCGGGAAGACGCGGGGCCCGATCCGCAGCTCGAGGTCGCGCCCCTGACGCACCAGCGAGTAGCCGCCCTCGTAGAACCCGAGGTACGGGTCGACGGCCGCGAGGTCCACGGGCCTGGCGTCCTTCCCCACGCCGGCGAGGACCCCCAGCCACCGGGCGTTCTCGGCCAAGGCCTTGTCCGGGACGCCGGCGTTGAGCCCGAACCGCTGGCTCAGCAGGAGGTTCAGCACGTACGTGTACCAGAAGGTCCCGGTCGGTCCGGAGGTCATGTTGGTGAGCACGACCAGACCGAGGTCGTGCTGCGGGAGGAAGCCCATGTAGGACGTGAACCCGTCGATCGCCCCGTTATGAAGGACCAGGGAGGTGCCGTCCCGGTACTCCTGCCGGAGCCACCCCATGCCGTACCCACCCTTGACCGCGCCTGGGTCGAGGTCCGGGGCCAAGGGCGTCGTGACGTGGGGATGCCAGCACTCGGCGAGGTTGACGGCGGACACGACACGCTGGTCGGTGACTGACTGGCCCTGCCGCAGCTGGAGGCGCACCCATGCCGCCATGTCGTTCAGGCTGGCCGAAGCGCCACCCGCCGGGGCGTGGCTGCCCATCGGCCCGAACGGCATCGTCGTCGCCCGGGGACGCAGGTCGAAGCCGTTGCCCGTCGCGTAGTCGTCGACGAGCCCTCGAGGGTCGGACGCGATGCGGGCCGTGGTCATGCCGGCCGGTCCGAAGACGCGGTCGTGCATCGCCTTGCCGTATGCGGCGGGCAGGTCGCCGGGTTCGACGCCGGTCGCGAGAAGGGGCAGGTATGCGCCGACCGCGTTCACCGTGTTGTTGTAGAAGAACTCCTGGTCGACGTGGTTCGCGACGACGGGCAGGTTGACGATCGACTGCAGCAGCTGGACTGCGGTCGGGCCTCCGAAGTGGAGCGACGTGTTCGCCGGTTCGCCCAGGCCGGAGGCCATCCCGAGCAGGTCCCGGACGCGGAGCGTTCGCGTCATCGCGTCGGTCGGCGCGCGGAACCGGGACCACACGTCGAGGCACTTCTGGTCCCAGCCGATCGTGCCGTCGTCCACGTAGGTGGCCACGAGGGCGGCGGTCATCGACTTCGTCGTGGAGCCCACCGAGAAACAGGTGTCGGTGGTGACCCGTTTGCGGCCCTGCAGGCTGCGTACCCCGAAGGTGGACGTGTGGAGCACCTGACCTGCGCTGACCACGGCGACCGCGCCACCGACCAGCTTCATCTGGTCGAACGCCGACCCGACGACGCGCTCGAACGCGGCCCAGTCGTCCGGCGGAACCTTGGGCTTGGCCACCGCCGCCGAGGCGGCGAAGGGTGCGGAGCCGACGGCAACCGCGCCGGCGGTAAGGCCCCTCAAGACGGTCCGGCGAGAGAGTCCCGGTGGATGGGGTTCCCGCGCAACGCTGCTGGTCGTCTCGGACTCCATAGCCCTCCGTCACGTCAACGCGGTCGTCTCGACGGCGCCCCAAACGGGCGACCTACCGTGGCGGTTTGTCTCTCTCGGAACGTAACAGCGAGTTCCCAGTCTGTCCGACGATTGAGTGCGGCCGGGGTTCAGGTGGGACCCGTGAGGGCGAGGGCCCCCTGCTCAACGCAGCGGCGCCGTCATGACGACGGCGGCCGCGCAGTGAGCTGGAGATGGCCGAGTTGGCTCGACCGAGTCGTCAGACCGTGTCGCAGGCCGGCGGGCTGACCGGCACGTCGATGGTGACGCAGGGGACCAAGCCGAGCTGGTTGTCCTTGCCGATGCGGAACCAGACGTCGCTACCGCCGAGCTCCTGGCCCTGGGTGTAGCAGCGCACCACCACCTGCTCCCCGGACCTGAGGTCGTGCACCTTGATCGACTGGTTGTTCGCATCCGAGTACGACTTGGTGTTCGTCGTCATGGTGCCGAACAGCTCGGTGGTCGCAGCGTTGGCACTACTGGCAGCGGACAGGGTGACAGCGGCGACCGTTCCGGTCGCGACAGTCAGTGCGGTGAGAACCGCGGTCTTACGCATGGAAATGAGTTCCTCTCGTGCCTCCGGAAAAGCGTCCGGATCGTCGCCGGGCCTTTCCCGGTGGCGGACACAAGAGTTCCGCACCTGACGCCCGACACCGGTCCACCGACCGGCCGACCTCGCAGAGGAACACACATCCACCGATAGGCGGACCGCGCTTCTCACCCGGTGACGAGACCGCCCGCTTCGGGGCGGAAAGGCGCAGGCGCGATGAGCGCGCCCCCTGCAGGGTCGGGCTACCGCACGACGGTGCCAGAGGCGGGCGACGTTTCGGTCCCAGCTGGAGTGGAGGTTGCTCGCCTGCCGGCGACCCGTCCCGACACCGTGGTGAGAGTGCGAATCCCCTCATTCCAAGACGTTGCAGATGTTTTCGTATGTGCCGGAGTACGACACCAACTGGAGGTCGCCGTTGTAGTGGAAGGGGCCATGCGAGACATACAGCGCGGTGCCGATGGTGCCGGTAAGGTCGCTCCCTTCGGTCTGCCATCCCAGTGAAACCCCGCTGACGTCGATGGCGGTCAAGGTGCCGGCGGGGTCGAAGGTGAAGGACCCGGGCCCGGAGACGTTCCGCACGACGCTGGCATTGGTGTCGTCGTTGGTGAACCGCAGGACCAGTCGCCCGGAGCCGCGGATCACCCCTGGGGCCTCTTCGCGAGACCAGTCATGCGCCGCCTCCAGGGAGATGGTGACCTGGAAGGGACAGACGGTTCCGGTGTCGAACGTCAACGGCAGGTCGGAGTGGTCACCGGGCATCTTGGGGCCTGGCCGGTCGGCGTAGGACGGGGCAGCCACCGCGACGGTCAGCGCGGCGACGGCACCGGCGGTGATAGCACTGGACAGGAAGCGACGGATCATGGCGGATCCTTCCTTTCGAAGGCCTTATCGGAGACCTCCACCGTGGTCCGTGGACTGTCTGGGCACATTGGGCGTGGGACCTTAGATCCGCTCCAAAACCTCCTCATTCCGGTCCGCGCCACGTCCGAGGCTTGTGGATGTAGATACGCGCGCCCTATATAGATGGACCGCAGCGGGACGATGGGCGTCGCAGATGCGCTGGCCCACCATGCTGAGGTGCGGAAGCGGTGTCGGGCCGTCGCCCCTACTGACGCGGATGGTGCTCCCAGTCCTAAACCGCGACGGGCCGCCGATGATCAGTAACCCGGACCAGACCCGAGGCCCGAGAACGGTCCCCCGCCGATTCCCGCCCTGCTACCAGCGAATGGTCGCTGCGAGGCTGGCGATGTCGTCGCCTCACCGATGACGTCCCGGCCGAGGGTCAATCTCACCGGGGCTGGGATATCCCGTCGCCGCGCACGGTGTGGGGTGGGCGCCTAGTTCGCGTCTGATGCGGGCAGCACACCGGTGCGGCGTCCCCAGGCGGCGGCTTCGACCCGGCTACGGGTCTCGGTCTTGCGCAAGATGTTGGAGACGTGGACGCTGGCCGTCTTCTCGCTGATAAAGAGTGCCCGGGCGATCTCGGCGTTGGTCCGGCCGGCGTTGACATGGGCGAGGACCTCTCGTTCCCGCTCGCTGAGGCCCGATGCGGCACGGCGGCCCGGCTGGGGTGTGGGGCGTACCACCTCCTGGAGTTTGAGGTCGCCGGTGCGGGCCAGGGCCTCGATCTCCCGCGTCAACGGGATGGCTTCTAGTACGGAGGCCAGCCCGTAGGCTCGTCGCAAGGGTTCGTTGGCCCGTGAGCGCGCACTATGACCCCGCAATAACGCTTGGCCGAACCTCAAGCCGCAGAGCGCTTCGTCCCACGGGTACCCGCACTCTCGGTTGACGAGCATGGCCGCCTCCCAGGCGTCCGGCTCGTCGGGGTCTCGGCGGCAGCGCGCCACCTCGGCTATGAGGCGTGCCCCCCAGCTGCGATGGTTGACCGGTTCGTCGATGTGGCTGCGCGGGTGTCGGGCCATCTCGGCTCCGTAGGCGAGCATCTCGTCCAGGGCGGTCTGTGCTTCGCGCTCGGCTGCGGTGTCGTGCTGGTCGCGGGCCACCTGGGCGAGGTCGGCGGCAGCGCTGGCTCCAAGCGCGGTGTGCAGGTCGCCCTGCTGATCGCGCCATTCGACACGCTCGTAGCGGTCCCGGAGGCTGGCCAGCGCGGAGCGTGGATCCCCTCGTGCTAGCTGGAGCTCGACGATGGGCAGGTCGAGCGCCCACCCGACCCAGTCTGCGTCGACCAGCTCGAGCATCCGGTCCACGTGCGCCTGGGCCTGGCGAAAGTCGCCGGCCCGCGTCGACAGCGATGACATCACCATGCTGGCGGTCGCGCCTCCGAAGGTCAGCCGCCCTGCGGCAAGCGCGGGTCGGAGCAGGCGGCGGCACTCGTCCCAGTCTCCGAGCGAGAGCAGCACGCCGGCGCCGCAGCCGGCCAGGAAGGCTGCGGTCACGGGGTCGCCCGCAGTGAGGACCTCCGCCGACAGGCGGCGGCATAGGGCGACGGAGTCGGCCAGCCGGGACTCGTAGAGCATGTAGTTGTTCCAGTAGATGGCCGCGAAACCCATCGTGAGCGGGTCGTTGACCTGAGCCGCGTAAACGTAGGAGTCCTTCAGGTGGGTCAGGGCCGCGGAGCCCTCGTCGTAGTACTCCACAACGCCGGCTGCGCAGTGTGCGCGGGCTAGGGCCTTCGGAGCCCTAGATCGCCGGGCGACCTCGAGGGCAGCGCGGCTCGCCGCCCACCCCGGTGTCACGACATCACCGCGATCGTCTGCCGGCTCGGGGTCCTCGTTCCACACCCGGGCGATGGCCAGCTCGGCCATCGCGACCGCCCGTTCGGGGCTGTCCGGGGCGTGGTCGGTCAGGGTGATGGCCGAGAAGACCTCGGGCAGGATCTTCTGCGGACCGTGGGGGGCAGCGTCCCAGGACGCCGTGAACCACTCGGTAAGGACTGTGCTGGCCAGCAGCGGGTCGGCCCGTTCATCCACGCATGCCCGTGCCCGGCTCAGGTACGCCAGACGACGGTCGAGGGCACCGGCCCGCCGTGCCGCACGGGCCGCCCTGCGCAACAACGCGAGCAGGCCGGGGCTGTCCGCCTGCACCTCGGTGGACACCTCGGGCCACAACAAGCAGGCCCGCTCCAAGGCGTCGTCGGCGACGGTCCACGCCGACAGCTTTTCGGCCTCGGTGGCCGCCCGCACCGCCCATCGGAACGCGGGGTCCACGTCTCCGGCGGCATGGTGATGCAAGGCGGCCGCGGCCACGAGTCCTGGTGTCTCACCCTGTCGTTCGATGCTCCCCTCGATGGCCGTGGCGTAGGCGGCATGGACTGTCCGCGGATCCACCCGGGTAGGCGCGGCGACGAGCAAGTCAGCCAGCAGCGGGTGCCGGAACCACACGCGACCGGCGCGCGACAAGGTAAGCACTCCGGCGGACACACCCTCGGCGAGCAACGGCGAAGCCGGACCGAGCCACGGGGCACTCGACGTCACGACCTGTCGGAGGACGTCGACATCGACCGGACTCCCGCCCAGCGCGACCAGCCTCGTAAGCTCTCGGGCCGGGACGCTCACCGTCTTCCAGCGAGCCGCCACCGCATCCAAAAGGTCGTCCGGCAGGTGGGTGGGCAGCCCGCCGTCAGGCGCCAGATGGCGCACCAGCAGCTCGGTGAAATAGGCGTTGCCGCGGGTCCGCTCAAACACGTCGCCGGCCAACTCGGGTGTCGTGGCCCGGTCGAGCAGCGCCGACACCAGCCGCTCCGTGTCATCCCGGTCGAGCCGCTCGAGGAGGACCTGCTGGACGTCCGGCATGCGACTGGTGTCGGCGAGCCACTGCTCGAGGGCGTCACGGCCCCGCCGGTCCTCATCGCGGAAGGCCAGAAGCAGCCCGAGCCGCTGGCCGCCCAAACCGGCGAGAACGTACGCCAGGAAGTCCAGCGAGGCGTTGTCTGCCCACTGCAGGTCGTCCACGACGAGCAGCATGGGCCGTTCGGAACAGATGGTTCGGAGAACCTCATCGAGCGCGGTCAACATCGACGCCGAGCCCGCGGTCTCGGCCTGCCGGTTGGGGTCGGCTGCCGCGAGCAGGCGCGCGAAGCCGTCCGAGAGCGCCCGTCCGCCTTCGGCCTGCCACGACCGCAGGGCCAGCACCAGCGCTCCGTAGGGCACGACCGACGTCGTGAAGTGGACGCAGGTCCCGCGCAGTACTTCGATGCCGCGCTCGCGGGCTTCCTCCACGGTCGCCTCAAGCAGCCGCGTCTTGCCGACCCCCGCCTCACCGTGTAACAGGAAGGCGCCGGGACGTCCCTCAGCGACCCTGAGCAGAAGGTCCCCGAGCAGCACACGTTCTCGCTCTCGACCAACGAAGGGCCGAGAGCCGGTCTCGGTGGCTGACCGGCCCACCACAGAACAATAGTGTCGGCCCGAACCGTCTCGCGCGCCCGGAAGACCCATCCTGCCCGGTTCCTGTGCAATGTCGCGCGTACGAGGCATCCAGCTCAGGAGCATCCCCTACGTGATCGGTCACCTCGTGTTGGGCGTGTTAGGAACGTCGAACGTGGATCGCAGCCGCGGTGACCCTTCTGGCGACGCTTTCTCGGAGGGCAACTTTCGCTGAGCGTCTGGCGGAGGGCGGTGTTTGTGGAACCTGATTCACGTCCTGAGCAGTGGTAACGGTGAACGCCCCACTGCTACACAGGCGGCGGAGTGGGTCACCGTCCGCAGGCCACCAGAGCATGTGCAAAGGGACTCGGGACGGTCGGAGGGGAGTCGCATACGCCTGGCTCGGGTGAGGACCGATCCGCGGCCAAAGAGGACGTTTGCTGTCAAGGCTTAGGTCTGCCTGGCCGCCCAGGTAGTGGCCGAAGGGCCGCACCGCTCGGATCGCGCTCCTTTCCTCGTCGCTGCTACCGGGCGGCGACGGCAGGTATGACGCGTTCCCCCATCAGTTCCAACGTCCCGGGTTGGCTGACGTTGGCGAGCGCGCCGTGCGCCACCTGGATGCCCAGGTCGGCGAGTTCGTGGAGGTGCTCGATGGTCCGCTCGACATGTTCGCCGCGCTCGCCGAGGTCGAAGCGCAGCTGGGCGGTCTTCTCGATATCGTCATAATCCCGCCCGAGCCGCTGACAGTGGTCACGTAACACGTCCAGCTTGTGGGCCAGTTCCGATGTGTCAAAGATGTTGCATGCGTCCGCGTACTGGGCGACCAGCCGCAGCGTCTTCCCCTCACCGGCGCCGCCGATGAGGATCGGCGGGTGGGGGCGGCTCAGGGACTGCGGTGAGTTCAGCGTGCGTTCGAGCCGGTAATGCTTGCCGGCATAAGGGCTCTCGTCGTGGCCCCACATCTGCTTACAGATCTGTAGCGCCTCTTCCAGCCGCTCGAACCGCTCTGCAGTGCCGGGGAAGAACAGGCCCAGCCCGCGAGACTCCTCCTCGTTCCAGGCAGCCCCGATCCCGAGCATCGCGCGACCACCGGAGAGGACGTCCAGAGTGGTAACGGCCTTGGCCAGCAGCCCGGGGTCGCGGTAGACGACGGCCGTGACCACGGTGAGCAGCTTGACCCGCTCGGTCTTCGCGGCAAGGAACCCCAACGTGGTGTAAGCCTCGAGCATCTCGTGTTCGGGCGGACCCAGGTGGGCGATCTGCCAGACATGGTCCATCACACTGACGCGGTCGTACCCGGCCTGCTCCGCGCGTATCGCCACCTGACCCAGTTGCCGCCGCAGGTCCGTCGGCCCGCCGTCCCAGGTGAAGTCGGAGATGTGCAGTCCCAGCCTCATGCCACTCCCTCGTTCGTTTCGTTCGCCGGGTCGGTGCCCTTCGTCCCCGATCGTCTCTCATTGAACTCGCAAGGAGACTGGGCGTCGCGGCAGGGTCCACGAGCCCACTGGGGCGGCGACGTTGGGAGTGCATCGCCGCCCTCGCCACGGCATGGTCGGGCGCCCCGACAGCGGCAGATCCGGACATTTAGCTGGTATCGAGTGTCTGCGCCGTTTCGGTTCGCTACGAGCGGCTGTAGGAGACCGCGGTGATCCGTTCGTGACAAATCGTTTGGGCAAGAGGGTTGACAGGCGCCCAGGGACGCCGCCATAGTTCACGCCACCGAATGGTTAATCGATTGGGCAGATACGAGCGATGAGCAGACCTGAGCGCAACGTCTCGATGGCGGACGTGGCTGCCAGGGCCGGGGTGTCGCTGACCACGGTCTCGCACGTGCTGAACGATGTGCCGGGAAAGCGGGTGAGTCCGGAGACGCGAGACCGGGTCCGATCGGCCGCGCTGGAGATGGGCTACGTCATTAACGGGGTGGCGCGCAGTTTACGGACCCGCCGCTCTCACGCTATCGCCATGATCGACGACGAGATCACCATCACGCCGCACGCCTTCGGGATCATCCAGGGCGCGCAGGAGACGGCTGCGAAGCTGGGGTGGCTGTTGGTGCACGTCACTACGGGGGTGGACCGCAGGTCCGAGTTGGCCGAGATCAATGCGCTGCGGCAGCGGCAGGTCGACGGGTTCCTCTATACGCGGATGTACCACCGTGAGGTTGTCATCCCAGAGGTTCTTCAGGGCTTGCCGACGGTGCTGGTGGACGGTAGCTGCCCGGACACAGGTGTCTCTTCGGTAGTCCCTGACGAGTTTGGCGGGGCGCGGACCGCGATCGGAGAGCTGGTCCGCCACGGTCACCGCAAGATCGGCTTCATCAACAACGTGGACGACATCCCGGCGGCGCGAGGGCGGCTGGCCGGTTACCGGTCGGTGCTGGAGGAAGCGGGCGTCGACTACCGGGAGGACTACGTCGTCCGGGGGATGTCGGATGCTCAGGGCGGGTTTCGGTCGACCGCGGCCCTGTTGGACCTCGATGATCCGCCTCAGGCGATCTTCTGTTTCAACGACCGGGTCGCGATGGGCGGGTACCACGCCGCCCGGGAGCGTGGTCTGCGGATCCCCGAGGACGTGTCCTTTGTCGGTTTCGACAATCAGGTGAACGTCGCCGATGGGTTGTTTCCCGGGCTGACGACGGTGGCGTTGCCTCATTACGAGATGGGCGCCTGGGGGGTGCGCACCCTGGTTGACCTGATCGAGCGCTCGGAGCTGCACACGCCTTCACAGATATCGCTGGCCTGCCCACTGGTCATTCGCGAGTCGATCGCTGCTCCGGCTGGCTTCCAGCAGCCGGTGCCGGTGGGCGGCGAAACCTCGGCAGAGCGACCCAACGCAGCGGGTGCTTCTGCGGTCCGGCGACTGCGGGTCCTGCCATGACCCTCTCCATTGCCGTGATGGGTGAACCAATGCCTGTCTCGACCGCTGGTAGGTCGCCACGGGCGGCCGGCCGCGGCATGGCTTCCCTGCGCGACGAGGAGGAGCTGCGCGACTTCTGCTCGCTGCTCAGCCTGGCCGAACGGGTCCTGATCGCCAGCCCGGACACCGACGCGACCGCCGGGCGGTTGCTCAGCGTCGTCCTGGAGGACTTGGACTTCATCGCGCAGGTGGTGAACGCCAGGACCATTCATAGGGTCCAGCCGTCCGACACGGTCGTCGCTCTCTGCGCCGCCGAGGCGGACACGGGGCTCATTCACCTGCTGCGGCCCGCGTTGCAGGCTCGAGCCGTTCTCCTGGCCGTCACCGTGACCCGCCAGTCAGACCTGCTTCCGCTGGCCGATGCGGCTGTCACCGTCTCCGCACCTGCACACGGCCGGCCTCAGTCCGGCCACGCGGCATCCAGCGTGGGCTTCGACCTGAGGCTGATCGTCGCCGTCGACGCGATCCGCCGAGATCTCGATAGGCGTCGTCGCACACCCGCCTAGGCCTTCCTTCCTAACGAGCCGATTGCTATGTCCCTCACTCCTGCGGCTGGCCAGGCGCCGACCGGCAACGTCAACAAGCAACGTCAACAATCAGCGTCACTTCGACAGGAGTCAGTTATGCGTACGATCAGCGACAACGATGTCGTCGTAGGTACTCGTCGGTGGAGGCGCGCCCGTTCTCCCCTCGTGGTGCTCCTCATGACGGCCCTCACTGTCGTCGGATGGACCGCGCTCGGTCCACCCGCGGCGGCTGCTGCCTCGGCGGGCGTGCCGCCGGCCTACGACCAGACGTACCGGCCCCAGTTCCACTACTCGCCCGCCAAGAACTGGATGAACGACCCGAACGGGCTGGTCTACTACCAAGGCCAGTACCACCTGTTCTACCAGTACAACCCGGCCGGGAACACGTGGGGCAACATGTCCTGGGGTCACGCGGTCAGCGCCGACCTGGTGCACTGGAAGGAACTACCGGTGGCGATCCCCTACGACGCCAACGAGCTGGTCTTCTCCGGTAGCGCCGTCGTCGACAAGGACAACACCAGCGGTCTGGGGACCAAGACGAACCCGCCGTTGGTGGCGATCTACACCAGCGCGAAGCCGGGCAGCCAGTCCCAGTCGCTGGCCTACAGCGTCGACGGTGGGCTGACCTTCACCAAGTACGGCACAGTCCTGGACATCGGCTCAGCCGAGTTCCGCGACCCCAAGGTCTTCTGGTATGCCCCGGCGAACGAGTGGCGGATGGTCGTCGTCAAGGCGACCGAGCACAAGGTCAGCATCTACCGTTCGGCCAACCTCAAGAGCTGGACGCACCTGAGCGACTTCGGGCCGGCCGGCGCGGTCGGCGGAGTCTGGGAATGCCCCGACCTGTTCCCGCTGGCCATCAACGGCAACCCGCGGAACGTCAAGTGGGTGATGGTGGTCAACCTCAACCCCGGCGGCATCGCCGGCGGCTCCGGCGGGCAGTACTTCGTCGGCGACTTCGACGGCACCACCTTCACCTCCGACGACCCCGCCAGCTACACCCCACCCACGGGCACCGTGTTGACCGACTTCGAGTCGACCGGCTTCGCCCCGTGGACCACCACCGGGACTGCCTTCGGTGACGGCCCGACGGCCGGGAACGCGCCCGGCCAGGGCGGCGTCAGCGGCTACCTCGGCGACAAGCTGGCGAACAGCTTCCACGGCGGCGACGCCGGCACCGGGGTCCTGACCTCACCGGACTTCACCATCACCAAGGACTACCTCAACTTCCTCGTCGGCGGCGGCACTCACCCGCACGTCGCCGGCACCGTCCTGAACGGCACCCCGCCGACGGGGCCGGTGTTCGCCGACTTCGAGGGCAGCACCTGGGGTACCGGCTGGACCGCCACCGGCGACTTCACCAACGCCGGCCCCGTCGCCGGTGGCATCGGCGACCAGCAACCGGTCAGCGGCTACCTCGGCAGCAAGCTGGTCAACACCTTCCTCAACCACGACGCGTCCACCGGGACGATCACCTCACCCACCTTCACGATCAACAGCGACTACATCGACCTGCTGGTCGGCGGCGGCAACCACCCGTACACCGCCAACCCGGCCCCGGGCGCCGAACCGACGGCCGTCAACCTGCTCGTCGGCGGCAACGTGGTCGCCACCGCCACCGGCCAGGACAACGAGGCCCTGAACTGGGTGGCCTGGAACACCGCCAGCTGGCAGGGCCAGCAGGCGCAGATCCAGATCGTCGACACCAACACCGGCGGCTGGGGCCACATCAACGTCGACAACATCGTCTTCTCGCCCGAGGCGGCCGTCCCGGTGTCGATCGAGACCGCCGTCAACCTGCTGGTCGACGGCAACGTGGTGCGCACCACGACCGGCGCCAACAGCGAGCAGCTCGACTGGGCGAACTGGAACCTGTCGGACCTGGTCGGCAAGACCGCCACCATCCAGGTCGTCGACAACAACACCGGCGGCTGGGGCCACATCCTGGCCGACCAGTTCACCTTCGCCGACGCGCCGGCCCTGTCGGCGACCGAACGAGCCCACTGGCTGGACTACGGCCGAGACTTCTACGCCGGGGTCACCTTCAACGACGTGCCGAAGAACAAGCGCATCATGATCGCCTGGATGAACAACTGGCAGTACGGCGGCAAGATCCCCACCGACCCGTGGCGCAGCGCCATGAGCGTGCCCAGGGAGCTAACCCTACAGAAGATCAACGGCAAGACCGAGCTGACCGCCAAACCGGTCGACCAGCTCCAGTCACTGCGCCAGGGACAGCCGTACGTCGCCCGATCACCGCGCCTGCTCGACGGCACCACCACCCTCCAAGGTCCAGGGGCCAAGGGTGACACCGTCGAGATCCTCGCCGAGTTCAAGGCCAAGGACGCCGACCAGTTCGGGGTCAACGTGCGAACCGGCAACGGACAAGGGACCACCGTCGGGTACGACGTCGCCCGCGGTGGGGTCTACGTCGACCGCACCAAGTCCGGTGACGTCGGCTTCGACGCAACATTCCCCAGCGTCGACTTCGCGCCGCTACCGGTGAAAAACGGCAAGGTCACCCTGCACATCCTGGTGGACCGGTCATCGGTCGAGGTCTTCGCCGAGGACGGCCAGCGAACCATCACCGACCAGATCTTCCCCAACCGCGACAGCCAAGGGATCCAGGTCTTCGCCACCGGCGGCCGAGCCCAGCTCGACAAGATCACCATCTGGCAACTGAAGTCCGCCTGGCAGTAGCCCCCCGCAACTCAAGTGGAGCCGGCCCTGCCACCATCGGGGGGTCGGCTCCACTCGAGGCGCCACTGCAGAGAAAATTCGGAAACGTTCGACTCTCTGCCATGAGCGTGTGTCCGGTTCATGCTGGCGCGACGCCGGCAGTCGGCCGTGTCACGCACTGGTGACGCACCGTCAGCGGCAAGAGACGACGTTCTGCAGCCGCTGCGACAAGTGGCTTGAAGACGGCATCAGCGCGGTTGAGGGCCGGGGGGCGGTCTGCGTTACGCGTCCGCCGCTGGAAGACCCAGTCCGAGGCTCTGGCGGACACTCTCCGGCAACTTCAGGCTGCGCAAGGGGCGCAGGAGCAGCTGGCCCTCGCGGGGGAACGCGCTCGGCTGGCCCGGGAGCTCCACGATGTCGTCGCCCACAGCCTGAGTGTCATGGTGCTGCAGGCGCAGGCCGCTCGGCTCGACCTGGTCGACGGGCACCCCGATACAGCGGAGGTCGCGATCAACCGGGTGGAGGCCACCGGTCGAGATGCCTTGATCGAGATGCGACGCTTGCTGGGAGTGCTGCGCAGTGCACCCGATGCCGTACTGGAACCCCAGCCCGGCCTGGCCGCGCTTCCCCAGCTGCTCAACAGCCTCGACCAGGCCGGCCTGGCCACCCGGGTCTCCGGCCCCGGCGCCGGTCCCCTCACCGACGATCATCAGGACCGCCAGGGGAAGGGCGGCGATAATCGCGAAGAGGCTCCACCGGTCAGGCCGGCCCACTGTGAGCGCCACGATGGCCAGCAGGACGAGGATGGGAAGCGGCGGGGCCAGCGCAGTGCCGGTCGTGATGAAGTCGGTAACCATGGGGTCGGGGTCCCCGTGGCTCCCGAACTAATGCGGCCAACGCGCACCGATGGACAGAACGGCCCCCATGACCAGGAGCGTCAACACCACGGTGACAGCGATCTGGAGACCCTTGGCCCTCATGCTGCCTGCTCCGTTCCAGGCGGCCTGAAGTCACTTTAGTATGACTGCAGCTAACAGAATGGTGGCCGTTTTGGTCAAGCCCTACCGATCGCCGATACGCGACGCCCAGGGCCAGGCCCAGGCCACCCGGGATCGGATCCTCAGCAGTGCCCGACAGCTCTTCACCGCGAGCGGATGCCAGGCGACGTCGGTCAGCGCGGTCGCCGACCAGGCCGGGGTCTCGGCGCGGCTGCTGTACAACGTCTTCGGCTCCAAGCGGGACCTGCTGATGGCGTTCCTGGACGACTTCGCGCCAACCTCCCGATCCGAGTACGAGACGATGCTGAAGGAGGCAGCACCGGCGCAGCAGATCGGCATTCTGGTGGACTTCACCATCGGCTACTACGACGCAGGCGCTGACCTGATCCGGGTGGCCACGGCGGCCGCCGGTAGCGACCCCGACCTCGCCGCCTTTGTCGACCGCGGGGAATCATTCCGACGATCCGCCCAGCGGCCCTGGTCGAGGGTTGGCAGCGCCACGGCGTCCTGGCCGAAGGCACATCGGTCGACGAGGCCGCTGGCCTCTTGTGGACCATGACCAGCCCGGAGGTCTACCTCAAGCTCAGGCGACCGGATGGACGGGGGCCCGGATACGACGCAACCTCACCCGCCAGCTCGTGCGAGGCCTGTTCATCTGACACCGGCTCACCCCTGCCCGGCATGACCGCACCTTGTGGTCTCACTCACCCGGGTGTACCCGCCACCGCCTGCTCGGCCGCCGAGGCCCTCCGCCTCTCCGGCTGACCGGAGGCCGTCACGCGGCGGCCAGGGAGGTCGCGGGCCCAGGAGCTGGGCGGACCGCCTTGCGGCGCACCAGGACGAGAGAGACCGCGAGGAAGTACAGGGTGATGACGGCCATCGGGAGCAGCAGGTTGGCGAGCATGAGCAGGGCTGCAGGGAGCCCGGCGTAGGTCAGCCATCGCGGCAGCAGGCCGGTCCGCAGTGAGGCGACCGACAGGGTGAGGGCGGTGAGTGCGGCGGCGAACGCGCAGACTGTGACGAGCACGGCATACCCCGCACCGCTGAGGAAGTGGTACATCTCTGGGCTCGGCGGGGCCGGGTCGTAGAACGCCAATGTCACGGGGACGGCGGCCGACAGGGCGCCGCCGGTCATCGTGAGCACCGCCCAGCCGGTGCCGGCGTTCTGCAGCACGCGCACGGTGGTCGACGAGGCGCCGGCGGCGGCTGCGCGGTCGGCGAGCACCGCCGCGAAGACGAGCAAGAGCACGCCGGCGAGCGCGATGACGAGGGTACGGGCGAGGTAGGTGGTCGTGCCGTGGGTGGCGAACCAGGCGGCGAGGTCGCTCGCGCTGGCCCGGCTGTCGGGCAGGTCGTCGGAGGCCAGCGCCCCGACGAGCAGGATCAGGGCCGCGGTCCCCGTGAGCGGGGCCAGTCGGGACGGGTTCATGGGTCGTTCCTCTCGGGTCGTGATGCCGAGGATCTCGGCTACCCCGAAGGTAGGGACGGACGGCCTCGGGCCGCGTCCACCCCCAGGCCCGTTCTGGGGTGGACGTGTCAACCGGTAGATGGACGCGGACCCGCACCAGGGGTGGGTACCGTCGAGGCGTGACCTGGCTGCGCGCCCGATGGCTCGACGCGGTCCTGCTGCTGCTCGCGGCCGCCGTCGTCGTCGGCGCCCTGGCCGAGCCGCTGGTCGTCGTGAGGCTCGGCTCCGCCGTCAGCGCCGTCGGGGTGGTCTGCTTCCTCGGCCGTCGGCGCGGCCCCTTGGCCCCGGCGCTGGGGTTCGTCCTGCTGGCCGCCGGGGTCTATGAGGCCCACCGGTCACCCACGCTCGTCTTCCTGGCCGTGCTCGTCTGCTTCGCCGCGTCGGGGGCGCTGCCCTCGCGCAGGGGGGCGGTGACTGTGTGGCTGGTGGGATGTCTGTCGCTGCTCGCCGCGATGCTGGCCGACCCCGCCGTGCAGGGCTGGTCGGACATCCTGCTGACCCTGACGTTCTGCACGGTCATGTGGGGGGCCGGGCTGCTCGTGGCGGAGCGTAGCCGGTCAGCCGGGCGGGCGCAGTCGCGGGTCGCGCTCGTCGAGGAGAGGCGCGAGTACGACATGGCGGCCGCTGCGGCGCACGAACGGGCCCGGATCGGCGCCGAGCTGCACGACATCGTCAGCCACGGGCTGTCGATCGTCATCCTCCAGACCGTGGCCGCGCGGGTGGCTCTGGCCGACGCTCCCGATGAGCCGGCGGCGGTCGAACGGCGGCTCGAGGCGGTGGAGACCACCGCCCGGAGTGCGCTCGACGACATGCGACGGCTGCTGACCCTCCTGCGGGCCGACGACATTGAGGCCGCCGGCGGGCCGGCGGCCACGCTCGCCCCGGCCGTCGGCCTCGCCCAGCTACCGGCCCTCGTCGAGCAGGTTCGGGCCGCGGGGCTGCCGGTGGAGCTGGCCGGTGTCGGCGCGGGGCCGGACCTGCCGCCCGGACTCGACGCGGCGGCCTACCGGATCGTGCAGGAAGCCCTGACCAACGTCATCCGGCACGCCCCCGGGGCGCCGACGGCCGTCCGTGTCCTTCGCGAGCCGCGGGCGCTCGAGGTGTCCGTCCGCAACGCGGCGGGGTCGGGGGCGCCGAGCACGTCCGGCCCAAAGGGCTCGGGGTTCGGCCTCGTGGGGATGCGCCAGCGGGCGGAGCTGTACGGCGGGGAGCTGCAAGTGGGCCCCCAGGCCGGGGGCTACCTCGTGGCGGCGCGGTTCCCCGTGGGCGGCGCGCCGTGATCGACGTCCTCCTCGCCGACGACCAGGCGCTCGTGCGCGACGGGTTCCGCGCCATCCTCGACCGCGAGGCCGACCTCACGGTGGTCGGCGAGGCCGAGGACGGGGTAGCCGCCATCGAGCTCGCCACGCGGCTGCGGCCCCACGTCGTCCTCATGGACGTCCGAATGCCGCGCCTCGACGGCCTCCAGGCGACGCGGCGTCTCGCCGAGGTCCTCCCGGGGACCCGGGTCCTCGTGCTCACGACCTTCGACCGCGACGACTGGGTCTACGACGCCCTGCGCGCCGGCGCGAGCGGGTTCCTGCTCAAGGACGTGCGGGCCACCCAGCTCACGGACGCCGTTCGCACGGTCGCCTCGGGTGACGCGATGCTCTCCCCCGCCATCACGGCCCGGCTCATCGAGGACTACCTCAGCCGTCACGGGCGTGCCGAGTGCGCGACGTCGGTGGCCCTCAGCGAGCGCGAGCTTGAGGTGCTGCGCCGGATCGCGTCGGGCCAGAGCAACGCCGAGATGGCGCAGAGCATGTTCCTCGGGGTGTCCACGGTGAAGACGTACGTCAACCGGCTTCTCACCAAGCTCGACCTGCGAGACCGCACCCAGGCCGCCGTGTATGCGTACGAGCACGGCCTCGTGCGCCCGGGCGACCGCCCCGGGAGACCCGGGAGACCCGGCACACCCGAGTGACCCCAGTGACCGTGCGGCGGCCCACTCGTCGGGTGGGATGGTCGCCCGCCCCATCGAGCGAGGACCGCGCCGCCGACGCGGTCGAGGCGGCGATGGCGCTTACGGCGCGGGCGGACTTCCTGCCGGCCGACCAGTGGGCGTACGCCGACCAGGACCGGGCGCTGCCAATCGGCCACGACCAGACCAGCAGCCAACCGCGCACCGTGCGCAACATGCTCCCGCCCTCGACGTGGGGCCGGGGATGCAGGTGCTCGACGTCGGTACGGGGTCGGGGCGGTCAGGGACACGGACTGGAGCTCCGTCTTCGCCCACAGCGGCCACGTCTGGCACGAGTCCACGTCAGCACAGTGCACCCCTTCTGGTCCCACGGCCACCTCGACTTCGGCGGTGGTGACACCCCGCACGGCGGGATCTGCTTCGACATCGCCCTCAACGCCGGCCTCAGCGTCACCGTCGCATGGGCGGCCAGCGAGATCGACGACGAGGTCGAGGCCACCATTCACGGTGGCACGAACGTCGGCAAGGATGCATGGATCTCGTGGAGCCACCTGCGCGTGAACAATGACGACTCAATCGATAATGACTGGACGACGATGAACGTCATGATTCACAACGACCAGGGGTGAGGCGTTGGGGCGGCTAACCCATTTGTCGGGCTCCCGAGCAGCGACCTCCCCCCTCGGCGCACAAAAATCGGGCCGTTTGAGGATTGAGCACTCCTTGTTTCAGGCCTCCGCGTTGGGTCCCGGCAGGCGCTCGTATTGATCCGAGTCCTTTGCGCGGCTAACCGGAACAGGTGTTACCCGCGGCCCTCATTCGGTCGCGGCAGCTGGACCGGCCACCCGGTTGCCAGGAAAGGCCGGACCTACAGGTCGTCTGCCAAGAGGCGCATCCCGCGTGATTAGTGTGCTGACGGGGCGAGCGCCCCGGAAAGGCGCTGCATTCCGGACGAGGGGGCAGGACCCCCAGAACCACACCCTATCTGGGCGAAAGGGGCACGGGGACTCACGGCCGTGAGGCGGGTCGATCTGTCCTCTGGCCCGTTGCTGACCGTTCGGGGCGGTCTGGTCGGATCCGGCCTCGCCGTTCAGAAGGAGAACCCTCTTCGTGGAGTCGGCGGGAGGGGATGCCTCACCCAGGCGGGACGTTCGGCCCTTCCCACCGCCGTGTCGCACGGGCACCGTCGAGATAGGGCCCGAGAACCCTCGGGTCGGTAGCAGTCTGAAGGTGACGTTCGATGATGTGGTGGAGTAACGGAAGCTGGGGTGTCGGCCCCTGGATTGCCATGGGCTTCATGATGGCCGTCCTTGGGGGGACGGCGATCGCCCTAGGCCTGTGGCTGGTCCGGCGGAGCCGGTTAGAGCGCGAGGTGCCTTCTCGGCGACGAGGTGGCGCTCAGGCCGATCGGGCGCTCGCCGAGCGTTTCGCGCGAGGCGAGATCGACGAAGCCCAGTTCACGCGCGCCCGCACGATCCTGCTTGCGGGCGACAATAGCCAGCACCAGCCTCCCGCGGCCGTGGCGGTCGGTGAACCCCGTCTGCTGCCGTGACGACCGAGCCCGACTCCTTGGCGCGGTTCAGCTCAGCTTGCCGGGGCTGTGGAGTGCGGCGCGTGATGGGCTGAGCACTGACTGATGGACCGTGGCGACGCACAGGGCGACGCACACGGACTCAATGGGTGGCCGGTCGCCAAGGCTCGTGCGTGTGCGAGAGCCAGACCATCTCGGGGTTCAGCCCGCAGACGAGCCGCTGGCCTTCCGTCTTCGGCTCGTCCAATTCGCCGAACCACACGGCCGTGTCGCCGGCGATGACGATCGGACGCTCGCCCGCCTCGACGACGACCACCTGAGAACCGTTGGTGTGCCCCGGCGCCGGAACGAGCCGGACCCCGGGCAACAGCTCCAGCTCGCCGTCAACCGGAAGGTACTGCACGCCGGGCGCCTCGACCCACTCGCGGATCGTGTAGTCGTCGAGCGTGCGGGCGTCGTCGAGCTCCCGACGCTGGACGTAGGTGGGCGTCCCGGCAAAGAGGCGGTTGCCGCCGCAGTGGTCGAAGTGCAGGTGGGTGTTGACGACCATGTCGATGACGGCGAGGTCGAGGTCCCACTCGCTCACTGGCCGAAGACGGGGATCCATATCGGCGACCGCGGGATGCAGTTCCGTGAGGCCAGTGTCGACCAGCACGCGCCCATCGGGATGGTCGATGACGTGCACATAGACCGGCATCAGCTCCCCCTCGGCGACGAGGTCGGCGACGTGGACCGGTCGGACGGTGATCGCGGCAGCGGTGCTCATGCGACGCCGCGGTCGGGTGCGCTCATGTCGCCCGTCCCGGGCGTGCCATCGGCGGTCCCGTAGCGCAGGTACACCGAGCCCTTGGGACTGGCGACCGGCGGGGCGAGGAGGGTGAGGTTGGTGGGCACTGCCCCATTCTCGAACACCTTCTTGCCGACGCCGAGAAGGATCGGGTGCACCCAGAGATCCAGACGGTCGAAGAGCTTTTCGCGCACCAGGGTCTGGACCAGGTCGAGGCTCCCGACGACCTTGATGTCCACGTGCCGGTCGCGGATCTCGCGAACGGCGCTCGGCAGGTCCGGGCCGAGCTGCGAGGAACCGGCCCAGGAGAGGTCAGGCGTACCGCGCGAGGCCACGTACTTCGGGATGCGGTTGAAGAGGGTCGCGATCTCGGAGTCCTCGCCACCCTCCTGGTCCGGCCAGAAGCCGGCGAAGATGTCGTACGTCCGCCGGCCGAGCAGGAGCGCATCGGTGCCTTCGTACGCGGCTCCGATCTGCGCCCCGGCTTCGTCGTCCATGAGCGGCGCCTGCCAGCCACCGAACGGGAACCCCTCCGGGTCCTCGTCAGGGCCGCCGGGCGCCTGCCCGACGAGGTCGAGGGTTGCGAACATCTCGATGGTGATCAGGCCCATGCCTACCTCCCGATGAGCTGGTGGTCTCGGTCGGGAGGTAGACCTGTCTGCGCGGGCAGACTCATCGCCCCGTCAGCGGGCAATCGTGAACGTCTGTTGGGGCGTGGTGGTCGTCCCCCGGATCGAGTAGACGTACGGGGTGTTGGGCAGCAGCCCGATATCGGTGAACGTCGTACCCGTGACCGTGGCGATCCGGACCCCGGAGCGCAGGATGTCGTAGCTCGCGCCGGCGGCCCCGTCCCACGCCAGGGTCAGGCTGGAGGCGGTACTCCCCGCCAGCCGGAGGTTCGACGGCGACCCGGGTCCGCCCGGTGCCGACGTCGTCGTCGAGGTGGTCGGCGGTGTCGTCGAGCCCGGCGGGCAGTCCGTGGCGGTGACCGTCACGGTCGAGGTCACCGTGGCCGTCACGGTGACGGTCGGCGTCGAACCCGGTGGGACGGTGGCCGTTCCGGTCCCCGTCGGGCCGGTCGACGTAGGCGTCGGGGTCGGCGTCCCAGTCCCGGGCTTCGAGGAGACCGAGAAGTAGTCGACCAGCAGCGGCACACCGCTCTTGGTCGCCGCCGTGGGACCGCCGCCGGTCTTGTCGGCCAGCCCGCCACCCATCGCGATGTCCATCACCAGGAAGTAGCCGTGGTTCGTCGCGTTGGTCCAGACGTCCGCCGGCATGTCCGTGGCCTTGACGGTGTGGTACTTGACCCCGTCGATGTACCAGCGCATCTCCTGAGGCGACGTGCTCTCGTCCCACTCGATGGCATACGTGTGGAACGAGGTCTTGAAGCTCGACAGTCCCAGGCTCGCGGCCGTCCGCTCCCCGCTGCTGCGCCCGTCGGGCTCGTTGCAGACGCCGGCCCACGTGCCGCAGTGGAACGTGCCCCAGTTGGAGTCGCGTCCGTTGGCGGTCTCGAGGAGGTCGGCCTCGCCGATCGACGGCCAGTTGGTGGCGCCCACCCCGCGGGCGGGAGCGCCGAGCATCCACAGCGCGGGCCAGATCCCACCGGCCTCGGCGCCGCTGACGTCCGGCTGCTTGGCCGACGCCTCGAACTTCAGCACCCCGCCCGTCGGCGGACGGAAGTCGGTGCGGACCGTCTCCACCCGCGCGGACGTCCAGTGTCCGTCGGGCTCACGAATCGCCCGGATCGCGGCGTGTCCGGCGCCGTCGGTCGAGGCGTTGGCCGGGTTGTCGGTGGCGGTCTCCACCTCACCGGTGCCCCAGTTCGGGGCGCCCCCGGGATAGCTCGTACCGATCTGTGGGGTCCAGTTCGCCGGGTCCAGGCGCTGGCCGGCCGGTCCGTTGAACTGGTCGCTCCACACCTCGGTCCAGTCGTTGGCAGCCGCTTGGCTGGTGGGCACCGCGTGCCACATGAGAGCGGCTGCCACCAGAACGATGGGGGCAGCCGCGATCAGCCGCAGGGGACGGGTCATCGAGTCCTCGTTTCATGGCCATGTCGACGTTGACAGGTCAAGGTGCATGGAGGACCACGCCGGATGCGGTGAGTCCGATGCCCCAAGCGGTCATCGACGCGCCACTGACCGCACCACACGAACTGGGCCAGCGAGCGCCGTGATCGGCGATGTCCGGAGCCTGGGATGACCACGTCCCCGAACTACGGCGAGCCTTTCGACGTCTGGGCGTTTTGTCAACCATTGGCCGCGTTTGGTGCCATTCGCTGACCCGGTGTTTGCCAAAGGCCGATCAGGGGCATGACTTCCTGGGTTGACGCAGAGGAGCAGTCGCCTTTCGTGTCGACGAGACGGGTGTCGGGTGGAGCAGTGACGCGGCGAGTTCTCGCCCAGCACAACGGGTATGACGACGGCCCGGGACGCCCGCTGCGGGTGCTGCCCATCCCGAGCGCTCACCCGTATCCACTGCAGCTGCGCCCGGAGCCGGGACGCGGTTCCTCCGTCGTCCACCTCGCGGACCCGGTCGTGCCCGGCGCTCCCGCCGGACAGTGGTGGCCGCCGCCGGCGCTGGAGAGCGAGTGGGTCCGGGACCACGGCGACGAGGTCGACGTCGTGCATCTCCACTTCGGGTTCGACGCCAGTGAACCGGCTGAGCTGGAGCGCTGGTGCGACACGCTCGACGCCGCGGGGATCCCGCTCGTCCTCACCGTGCACGACCTGGTCAACCCGCACTTCGTGGACCAGCGCGACCACCTCGCCCGGCTCGACGTCCTGGTCCCGCGGGCCGCAGCGGTCGTCACCCTCACCGCGGGTGCCGCACGGCGGATCGCCACCCGCTGGGGCCGGGTCGCGACGGTGCTGCCGCATCCGCACGTCGCCCCGCTGGACGAGCTCGACCTCGCCCACGACCGCCCCAGCGAAGAGTTCGTCGTCGGCATCCACCTCAAGAGCCTCCGGGCGAACGTCATGGTCGAGGACCTGCTCCGCATCCTCGGCGTAGCGATCGGGGCGATGCCGGACGGCCGCCTGCTGGTCCACCTGCACCGAGAGGTGCTGGACGCCTCGCACCCTCGCCACGACCGCGCCCTCCTAGCCCAGCTCGAGACGTGGGCCGCACAAGGGTTGCTGGAGCTGAACCTCCATGCGCCGCATGCCGATGCCGAGCTGTGGGCGTACCTCCGCTCGATCGACCTGTCGGTGATCCCGTATGCGTTCGGCACCCACTCCGGCTGGGTCGAGGCCTGCTACGACCTCGGCACCGCCGTCCTGGCTCCCCGCACCGGCTACTGGACCGAGCAGCAGCGGTGCCACACGTTCGGCTGGCGCCCGGGCGAGGGACCCGACCAGGCCGACGTCGTCCGTGCGGTGGCAGAGGCGTATGCGGCTCGACCGGTCACGCCGGCGAGTCGCGTCGAGCGTGAGGCCCAGCGACAAGCGGTCTCGCTCTCCCATGAGCAGATCTACGGCACGGTGTTCGCGGCCGGCACCCGCAGACCGGCGGCGTCGGCGTGAGCCCGGTCATCGGGTGGTACGCCCATCACGTGGGTGCGGGACACGTCGCGAGGGCGCGCCTCGTCGGCCGCCGGATGCGTACGCCCGTGGTCATCCTCAGCTCGGCGCCGCGCCCGCCCGACTGGCCGGCCGAGCGGTGGGTGGCCCTTCCGCCGGACGACGCGTCGGGGGGCGACGACCACCAGGCCGGCGGGGTGCTGCACTGGGCACCGTTGCGGCACAAGGGTTATGGGGACCGGATGGCCGCCGTGGCCGCCTGGGTCGGCCGCGCGCGGCCCGCCCTGCTGGTGTCCGACGTCTCGGTCGAGATCACCATGCTCGTGCGGGCTCTTGGCGTTCCGGTGGCCGCCGTGGTCATGGCCGGCGACCGTCGGGACCGTCCGCACCAGACGGGATACGACGCGGCGACCAGTCTCTTCGCCGCGTGGCCCGCTCACGTGCAGCCCGTTGTCGGGTGGCGTACCGAGTGGAACGCGAAGACCGTCCACCTCGGCGCCTTCTCCCGCTTCGACTCGCATCCCGTCTCGACGCCTCCGGGTGATCGTCGCGTCACCGTTCTCTGGGGCCGCGGCGGGACCACCGTTACCGCCGACAACATCGCGGCCGCTGTCGCGGCGACCCCCGCGTGGTCCTGGTCGGTCTGCAGAGAGACGGACCCGCAGCGGGTACTCGCTCAGCTCCAAGCCGCCGACGTCGTCGTGTGCCATGCCGGTCAGAACGTGCTCGCCGAGGTGGCTGCGGCCCGTCGCCGCGCGGTCGTCGTTCCGGAGGCTCGGCCCCACGACGAGCAGCACCACTTGGTGAGAGCACTCCAATCCCTGGTCCTGGCAACGGGACTCACCGCCTGGCCGCGACCCGATGAGTGGGAGGGCCTGCTGGAGAACGCGATGCCGTCCTCGCCCGAGAGCTGGACGCGGTGGAACGACGGTCACGGAGCGACCCGGTTCGCTCAGGCGCTCGACCGGACGGTGGCGGAGGTCGCGTCGTGACGCGTCCCGTGGTCGCGGTGGTGACGTTGGCCCACGGTCGGCACGCCCACCTCAAGGCGCAGCTCGTCGCCCTGGCCGCCGGCACGAGACTCCCCGACATCTGGGTGGCGGCCGCGATGGACGACGAGGTCCTCGAGAGTGTCGTTCGCGACCAGGCGTCCTCGTCACGACCCGCCGAGACGATCGAGGTCGTGCACCTGCGCCGGCGCCACGGACACCTCCCCCTCGCGGCCGCCCGCAACGCCGCGGCGGCGCGCGCAATCGATCTGGGGGCCGACCTGCTCGTCTTCCTCGACGTCGACTGCGTCCCCTCCGAGCGACTCGTCGAGCGGTACACGCAGGTGTGCCAGTCGTTGTCGGCCACCCCGTCCGGACCGACGTCGCCGGCCGTCGTCAGCGGTGTGGTCCACTACCTACCCCCGCTGGCGCCGGGCCGGGACGCCTACGACGCGGACGACCTGCGACGGTCGGTACCCCACCCGGCCCGACCGGTTGCCCCAGAGCGCGACCTCGTCTCGGAAGCCGACCTGCGGCTGTTCTGGTCGTTGTCGTTCGGGCTCAGCAGTGCCCACTGGGTCGAGCTCGGCGGCTTCGACGAGACCTACGTGGGCTACGGCGGCGAGGACACCGACTTCGCGATGCGCCTGGGGCGGGGCGGTGGACGCCTCTACTGGCTGGGTGGCGCGACCGCGTACCACCAGTACCACGACGTCGAGGACCCGCCCCGGCGGCACCTGGCCGACATCGTGCGCAACAGCAACCTGTTCCACGACCGATGGGGCGAGTTCCCCATGGGCGGCTGGCTCGACGCATTCGCCGCCGAGGGACTGATCACGCTGTCCGGTCGGCCTCCGCGATGGTCCCTGACGCCAGCCGTCGGTACGCCCGCTCGTACGCCGTGACCATGCGGTCGACGGACAGGTAGCGCTCGGCGTACTCCCGGACGGCGACACGGTCCAGGCCCACGGCGGCCGACGCCGCGTCGGCCATCGCCTGGACGTCACCGGGGCGCACAAGGCGGCCGACTGACGAATCGGCAATGACCTCAGGGATGCCGCCGCGTTCGAAGGCCACCACCGGTGTGCCGCTGGCGAGGGCCTCGGCGACGACCAGGCCGTAGGGCTCGTCCCAGAGCGGCGTGACGAGGACGGCCGCGGACGATCCGACGAGGTCGGAGAGCTGGGGCACGAGGAGGTGACCGGCATACTCCACGTCCCGGCCCAGGTGCGGTCGGACGGCCTGCTCGAAGTACGGGAGGTCGCTCATCGGCCCGGCGATGATCAGCCGCATACCGGCCCGCCGCGCCGCCTGGATCGCCAGGTGCGGCGCCTTCTCCGGCACGATCCGGCCCGACCAGGTCAGTACGTCGCCACCCGGACCGGCGGGCCACGCCGAGACGTCGACGCCGTTGGCCACCACCGACGGGGCGGCGTGCGACCGGAGCACCCGCCACTCGCGCGCGATGTAGGCGCTCACGGCCGCGAAGGGCGCCGGCGGGCGCGGGCGCGCGGGGGTGGCCTGGATGGCCGACTCGAGCCACGGCGTCGGTGGCGTATGCAGGGTGGTCAGCATCGGGATGGGCAGCAGGGGCGACATCGCCACCGGCAGATGGTGCAGCGAGTGGTTGTGGATGACGTCGAACCGGTCCGCGAGCGGCCCGGTGAAGGCCATGAGCAGCCGAAGGTAGGCGTGATGGTCGCTCATGAACGACTGGGCGGGCATCGACTGGTCCCTGGCCGCGGTACCGCTGGGGGCCCAGCCCTGCGACGGGAAGGTGTACTCCGCGAACTCCGTGTCCAGGCCGTCCGACCCCTCGCCGGCGAACAGCGTCACCTCGTGCCCGCGCGCGCGGAGCCGGGAGACGAGGATCCAAACAATCGCCTCGAGTCCCCCCGCAAACGGTTGCCGGATGGGGTATCTCGAGGTTCCGAGCACGGCGATCCGTAGCGGGTGACTGCTGAGCCGGGTCGGCGTCAGTGGCCGGAGCGAGGCGATGCTGGGGAGCTGCGCGCGGTGGGTGTCTCTCACCTGCTCGCCCCGGGGGTGTGGGCTGTCACGAGGGAGGTCATACCCACTGTCAGCAGTTTCGCACGTAATGCGGGAAGGAGGGTTCCCTCGTACGGTGACGACGTGAGGCCGACGACCACGGACTTGCCGCCGGTCGCGCTCGCCGATCTGCCGCGAGCGATGCACTACGGCGAGTTCTATAGCCTGAAACCCATGCCCGACACCGAGAAGCCGCTGCTGGTGGTGCACGGCAACTGCCAGGCTGAGTCGGTCCGGCTGCTGCTCCAGGACGCCGAGGATTCCCCCTGCGTCAGTGTGCGGGTGCCGGCGGTCCACGAGCTGACGGCGGGCGAGATCCCCTTCCTGCAGCGGCTGTTGGGGAGCGCGGCGGTGGTGCTCACCCAGCCGGTCACCGACGGGTACCACGACCTACCGCTCGGTGCGTCCGAGGTACGGGCCGCGGCGCCCGCGGCCCGCATCGTCCGCTGGCCCGTGATCCGGTATGCGGGTCTGCTGCCGTGGCAGGTCGTGTTCAACCACCCGATCGAGGGTGACCCACCGGTGGTGCCCTACCACGACGTGCGCACCGTGGCGCTGGCCCTGGGCGAGCGAGCGCCCCAGCCCGAAGCAGCCGGCTTCCGCGCGGTTGCCGCATGGTCGCTCGCCGAGCTGCACGATCGCGAGACCCGGGCGGGTGCGGTGCCGGTCAGCCGGCTCGTCGTCGAGGCCGGTGCCCGCGCGTCGAACACCATCAACCACCCCGGTAACCCGGTCCTCGTGTCGCTGGCGCGAGCGCTCCAGACGCGGCTGGGCTGGCCGGTGACCGCCGTCGACCCCGGGCACGAGCTGCTCGACAGCGTCCGAGCGCCACGGGACCCACTGGTGCTCGAGGCGCTGGACATCCACAGCAACGACGGGCTCGACGTCTCCGAGGAGAACTGGGTCGTTGACGGACAGGAGGTGCCGGACACCGAAGTCGTCGAGGCCCAGCTCGCCTGGTACCGCGAACATCCCGAGGTGCTGGCCGCCGTGGCGGCTCGAAGCGCCGAGCAGCAGCGGCTGCTCGGAACGACCGCCGCATGACGGTCCGCTACGTGGTGGCCGGGCCCACCCGTCACGGCGTCGTGCGGCACGCGTTGCAGCTGGGCGCGTCCGACCCGTTCCTCACGCAGACGATGGTGCGCGTGCCGTCCGAGGTCAGCGGCCAGGAACCGCCGGGACTCCGCGAAGCGGTTCCACCCGGCTCGACCGCCTTCCTCCACGTCACGGACCGGCTCTTCGGGCCCAGCCCTGAGGACGCGGCCGCCACCATCCGGGCCTTGGCTGACGGACGTACCCTCGCTCTTTCGCTGCACGATGTCCCCCAAGTCTCGGAGGGGGACGAGTGGTACCGGCGGCGACGAGCCGCATACGCCGAGTTCGCAGAGGTGGCAACGCAGCTCGTCGTCGCGAGCGAGTTCGAGCGCGCCTTGCTGGCTGCGTGCATCGACGACCCCGAGGACGTGGACGCAGTGATGCAGAAGACTACGGTGGCGCCCCTACCGCTCGAGACCGCCGGCTCTCGCCATCCCGTCCCCCACGGCGCCTCGGCCGAGATCGCGGTGCTGGGCTATCTCTACCCCGGCAAGGGCGTGGAGGACGTGATCGACGCCGCGGCGACGATGGCCGCGGACGGTCGCGTTGTCTCCGTGGTGAACTACGGCGCTGCCGCGGAGGGCCACGAGGACCTCGTGGGCCAGCTGCAGGACCGCGCGGGCCGGTCCGGCGTCGGCTTCCGGGTCACCGGGTACCTCGAGGACGATGAGCTGGCTCTGGCGTTGGCCGGCGCCGGCGTCCCGGTCGCCCCGCACCGCCATATCTCGGCCTCGGGCTCGGTGAACAGCTGGATCGCGGCCGGACGACGTCCGATCGTCCGCCGCGGTGGGTACAGCGTCGAGGTCGCCGAACGACTGCCGGGCGCCCTCGTCCTGGCCGACTCCCTCCACGACGCCATCACCGCCGCCGTCGACGACCCCGGCTCGACGCGCCTTGACCCCACCACCTGGGTGGGACCGACCTGGGCGCAGGCGGCGAGGCAGCACGCCCACATCCTGCGGGGCCTGTCGTGACGGAAGACCTACAGATCAGCGTCGTCGTTCCGTACTACGAACGTCAGGACCAGCTGGACCGTCTGCTTGCCGGCCTGGACGCCCAGGAGCTGCCCGCCAGTGCGTTCGAGGTGGTCGTCGCGGACGACGGGTCGAGGGTCGCTCCGGCGCTTGGGACACCACGACTTCCGCATCCTCGTGGTCCGCCAGGACGATGCCGGCTTCCGGCTGGCCGCGGCCCGCAACCTCGGCGCCGCGGCGGCCTCGGCCCCCGTTCTCGCCTTCCTCGACCAGGACTGCATCCCTGCCGCCGGCTACCTGGCCGAGACGGTCCGGGCCGCGGAGTCGCCGTGGGCGATGGTCCTGGGGCACCGACGGCACGCCGAGCTGCACGGGTGGTCGGTCGCCACGGTGCGGGACTGGCTCTCGCGCGGTGGCCCCGGCCCGGTCGAGCTGCCGGAGCCCCAGTGGCTCCTCGACGGGTATGCGCGGACCGCCGATCTCACCGAACCGGACCCACGCGCATACCAGCTCGTCATCGGCGCGGCTCTGACGCTGCACGCCGAGCTGTTCGCGCGGCTCGGCGGCTTCGACGAGTCGTTCCGGTCCTACGGGGGCGAGGACTGGGAGCTGGGTCACCGGGCGCTGGTGGCGGGCGCCGACACCCGGTGGCTGCGCGACGCGGTCGTCTGGCACGACGGCCCCGATCTGGCCGGTCGCGGAGCGGACCTGGTGTCGATGAAGAACGCCGAGACCCTCGCACTGGCGTCGCAGATCCCGGACCGCGACCTGCGCGGTGAGAACCTGGTCTGGACCGTCCCGGACATCATCGTCCGGCTACGGTCGGCCGGCGCCAGCACCGCCATCCTGCTGGCCAGCGTCGAGAGCCTCTTGGCCGGCTCGGACGCCCACGTGTGGATCGACGACGTCGAGGCGGCCACGGGGGTGCTCTCGGTGGTCAACGACGCGCGGATCCACGGCGGGCATCCCCCGTCCCGGATCCTCGAACGGGCTCGCTACCGCGTGACGTCGGACCCGGTGCTGCTGAGCGGGACGACACTGAGGAAGCTGTCCGCCCAGACCCCGGTGGCGACGGACGGGCTGACGATCTCGGCCACGCGCGACCTCAACCGCGCTGCCCGTGGGCTGCCGTCACCGGCGACCAGGCCCTGGCCCCCTGATGCCACGGTCGAGCGCCTCCGGGACGAGCCCCTCCTCGAGCGACTGTGGCAGGGCCGCGCGGTCTAGGGTCAACGCCCATGAAGCTGCAGGAGGACGAGGTGCGGATCGCCGCGCCGGACTGTGAGATCCGTTCGATCCTGATCCGCCCGGTCGGCGAAGGGCCGTGGCCCGCCGTGCTGTTCTACAGCGACATCTTCCAGCTCACCGAGTCCACGCTCCGCACGGCCCGTCGGCTGGCGTCGCACGGGTTCGCCGTCTGTGCGCCGGAGATCTACCCGCGCGACCTGGCCGGGCAGGCCCTGGAGTTCGACGACGCGGGCAAGGCCTCCGGGTTGGCCGGGGCCGCGGCGACCACGACGGCGCAGTTCGACTCCGACCGCGTCGCGGTGCTGGACCACCTCGCCGGCCGTCCGGACATCACCGAGATCCTCTGTGTGGGGTTCTGCATCGGCGGTCACCTGGCTTTCCGGGCGGCGTTCGACGAGCGGGTCGCGGCGACGGTCTGCTTCTACCCGACCGGCCTGCACGACGGGAAGCTCGGCGGGGACGCCGACAGCGGGACTCTCGCGCGGGCCGCGGACGTCGCCGGCCGGATAATGGTCGTCTTCGGTTCGAACGACCCGCACGTCCCGGCTGACGCCCGGCTGCAGATCCTGTCCACCCTGTATGCGGCGGGTGCGGAGCACCTGGAGCTGCACCTCTACTCCGGTGGCGAGCACGCGTTCATGCGCGACATCGGCCCTCGCCACGACCCGGACATCACCGACGCGGCTCTGGCCGAGGCCGTCTCCTTCCTCACCCGGCGTTGATTGGTCCCAGATCGAACAGGTGTTCGATACCCTCACCGAGGTGACCGACGTACCGAGACGCGCACCACGCCAGCCTCGGTCCCTGACCTCGGAGCAGCTGACCCACTCCAGCACCACCTCCGCGGGCGAACCGGTGCGCGTCACGGCCTGGATCCTCTGGGAGGACGGCGTCGAGGAGCTCGTCGTCGGCCACGCGGTCGCCTGGACGCCGCGAGCCGTCCAGGTCCGGTTCGGGGTCCCGCCGCACCAGCACGAGATCTGGGTCTGGGCAGGCGCCGTCAGCCGCGCCTGAGCCGCATACCTCGCCGCGGTGGCCCCGGAGAGCCGCTAGGCCTCGGCGTCCGACCGGACCCTGTCGGTCCCACGGGTGGACAACGCCGGCCACCGCTTCTCGAACGTCACCAGCGCGAAGAGCACGGCGGCCAGCAGCGCGGTAGCGACGATCCTCGGGACCAGCAGCGAGACGTAGAGCAGCGCCAGCAGGACGGGGATCGCCGCGATCCGAGCCACTCGCCGGACTTTCGACATGGCGTACCTCATGTAGACCATCGCCACGAGCAGCAGGATCGCCCCGCCGTACAGCAGGTTGAGGTGGGTGAACGTCATCGACACCAACGGTTTCGTCACCATCTGCTCGAAGCCCACCGCTATGCACACGATGCCGCCGACGACGCCGAAATGCCCGTAGGCCAGGTGCCGCGCCAGGACCACGTGCTCCCGGCTGCCGCGCAGCGCCGACGTGATCGCCGCGTTCGAGTGGTCGAAATACATCCACCACAGCGTGCAGACCACGACGAAACAGACGCCGACCGCCAACAGCTCGAGCGGGCGGATGTTGTCGGCCTGCCGGGCCAGCGGCAGGCTGAGGTCGACGATCTGCTCGCCGATCGCGATGAGGACGAACAGCCCGAACCGCTCCATGAGGTGGCTGTGGTCGTAGTGGATGAACCGGTGCATGCGCCCGAGGGTGGTGATGGTGCCCAGGTCGGCCAGGGCGGCGACGAACCACACGACCTCGCGCCAGTTGTCCGGCAGCAGCGCCCGATCACCAGCATCGGCGCAAACACGGTGACGCTCAGCCCCAGCGCCGTGGCCAGCTGCGGCCGCTGCCGCGGGTAGTAGCGCAGCCAGAGCAGGATCCGCGCCACCCAGTAGGCGAGCGCGAACTGCCTGCCTCCGCTGTCATACGTATGGGGATTGGCGATCGCCATGCCCACGCCGCAGAGGCCGACGCCGAAGAGCGTGATCCGGTCTCGGAAGGAGTCGCGGCTGAGCCGGTTGGTCTGCAGGGAGGTGGTGACCCAGGTGCGGTAGACCAGGGCGAGGACGACGAACGCGCGACCGAGCCCCCACCACTGGTGGTGCTCGCCGAGCAGCGTCGCGACCTGCGTGATCGCGAGCATGAAGACGAGGTCGAAGAACCCTCCGCCCACGTGACGCGTTTGCCTTCGACGACCTCCGCCACGTCTCCAGGGTAGGAAACGGTGGCGCTTTCGTCACGTAGCCGGCCAGGCTCCGACCCAGGCGCGGCTCCCCGCGAAGCGGCAGCGGAAGGACGCGACCTCCGCCGCCCGACGCAGCGCCACCTCGGGGCCCAACCCCTCGGCGCGGTAGAACGCATACGCGCCGTGCAGGACGTCGCCCGCTCCGAGCGTGTCGACGACGGGTACCGACGGCACCCGCACGAGGTCGCGGCGGCCGCCGCTGCTGAGCTCGATGGCCCCGGCTCCATGCGTCTGCGCGACGACGTCGACGCCCGCTCCGTGGAGGTATGCGGCGACCTCGGCGAAGCCCGCCCCGGACTGCACGGCGAAGTCGCCGGAGCACACGACCTCGTCCGCGAGCGGCAGCAGGTCGGCGAAGTGCGGCTTCCACCGACCGGCGTCGAGGAGCACGGGTATGCGTCGAGCCCGGGCCCACGTCGCGACCTCCACCGCGACGGCCGGGTAGTGCCCGTCGAGGAGGACGATGTCGGGGTCGAGCTGCTGCTCCGCGTCGGCGAGAGCCGCGGGTACGACTGCGCCCCAGGCGGACTCGTCGACGTGCCCACCGTCGAGGGACACGACGCTGCGCTCTCCCGTGGCGTCCACGACGACCACGGACGAGACGTTCGGCTCGAACGACTGGTCGTCAGCGGCGAGGTCGACGAGGGTGAGTCCTGGTCGTTCCAGGTCCGACCGCACAACCACGCCCAACGCCCGCGAGCCGATCGCCGTCACCAGCCGGGCCGACCCTCCGAGCACCGCGAAGGTCATGGCGGCGTTCGTGGCCGGACCGCCCGCCACGAGCTCACGCGAGAGGGCCGTGACCTTCTCGTCCGGACCGGGTGGACGGTCGACCCGGTGCACCAGGTCGACCACGCACAGCCCGGCGAAGAGCGCTGAGGTCACGGACCGAACTGAACCACGTCTCGGTCGAGGGGGAGCTCGTTGGTGTGCGGCGACGTCGGGCTGGCCGCGGTGAACGGCAGGGTGCCGGTCGGCTCGAGGGCCATGTTGTCGTCCCAGATCCGATCGGGGACCCGCCCGAGCAGGGTGAACGAGTCGAACGCGAACGGCTTGCTGTCCGCCGGGAAGTACGTCGGCAACGTGAGGATCTGGAAGTGCAGGTGTGGGGTCGTCGAGTTGCCGCTGCTGCCGATGAGGCCGAGCTGCTGCCCCCTGGTCACCTGGTCCCCGACGCGGACGGCCACCGAGCCCGGGTCCATGTGGGCGTAGAGGACGTAGACGCCGTCGGCGACCTTCACGATGACGTGGTTGCCGACCGTCTCGTTGATCGGCGGCGGCTTCGGCGGGTTCGGCAGGGCCGTGGTGTTGGCGAACCCGTCCAGAGCCGCGACGACCGTGCCGGCAGCGGACGCGAGGATCGGCACGCGGTAGGTCAGGAAGCTCTCCAGCTTGGACGGGTCGCCGATCCAGGTCCGGTGCTGCTCGTCCAGCTTGTAGAAGTCGATGGCGTAGCGCTGCGGCACGGACAGCTCGCCGTTGATGGGTCCGAGACCGCGCCGGTGATGCGTGTCGTCGGCGCAGCACCCCTCGCTCATGTACCAGATCCCGGGCGGCACCGGCGATCCCAAAACCACCGGTCCGTCGGTGGCCGTCTCGGTGCGGCCGATCCGGATCTCGGCCGGGACCGGCGGTCCGCTCGGCGGCACGACGGCGCCGGTCACGATGTGCTCGATGGTCGCCGGGACCACCGAGCGCTGCGGGAACACGACGTCCACCCACGCGACGTTGACCGTCCCCGCGGGGATGGTCGCCGAGACGTTGCCGGCGCCCGGGTCGGTGGTCCCCTCCGCCTCGGTGCCGCCGGCCAGCGGGGTGATGTCGATCCGGGCGGTCGTGTTCGGCACCAGCGCCGACGTGGCGGCGTCGTGCATCTCGATCTTGTCGACCCGGAACGGGATCGGCGCTGCGTTCGTCAGGACGAGCTCGTACGTCAGGTGCACCTTCCCATCGGTCATCTCGACCGGCGAGGGTGTAGTCAGGAACATCGCCGTGAGCTGGGTGAACTTCGTCGAGGGGTCGTACCCGCCCTTGAAGCCCCCGGATCCAGCCACCGAGCCGGTCGCCGCGGCGCTACCCGTCGTCGGGCCCGGACCGCCGCCGGTCTCCGTGCACGCCGCGCAGACCACCACGACGCCGACGGCCAGGCCGGTCACGAGTGCGCGCCTCGCGCGTCGGTCCCCCATGGTGGTCCAGGCTAGGCGCCGGTATGCCGACGGGCTAGAGACCCAGGTCCAGTCTTCACCGGAGGCTTAGGTCCAGGGCTCGCGCCAGCCACCGACGGCCTCGGCCAAGCGGTCCGCGTCCGCCGGACCCCAGCTGCCCTGCGCATACGTCTCGGGGGCCGACGGCAGGTCGAGGAGCGGGGAGAGCACCCGCCAGGTCTCCTCGACGACGTCCTCGCGGGTGAACAGCGTTGCGTCGCCGACGATCGCGGCGTGCAGCAGCTCCTCGTACGGCGTGGGCACGTTCGGTCCGCCGAGGTCGACGTCGAGGTCGACGGTGCGGACCGAGGTGGAGGTCTGGCTCTGGGCCTGCAGGACGAGCCGAGCGCCCGCGGCCGGGTCGACGCGCAGAACCAGCTGGTTGGGCTCCTGCACCCCGTCGTCGTCGGCGAAGCCCAGTGGCGGCGGGGCCTGGAACACGATCCGCACCTCGGTGGTCCGCACCGGCAGCGACTTCCCGGCGCGGATGAGGAACGGGACGCCCGACCACCGCCAGTTGTCGATCCAGAGCCGCAGAGCCGCATACGTCTCGGTCGTCGACCCGGCGGCGACGCCTTCGACCGACTGGTACCCCTCGTACTGGCCACGGACATAGGCGGCCGGGTCGGCGGCCGGCATGGCCGCGAAGACGTCCCGCTTGCGGTCGGAGAGCGCGTCGAGGCCGCCCAGGGCCGGCGGCTCCATGGCGACCATGGCGAGGACCTGCATCAGGTGGTTCTGCACGACGTCGCGGAGTGCACCGACCTTGTCGTAGAAGCCGCCGCGGTCCGAGACGTCGAAGTCCTCGGCCATGGTGATCTGGACCGACTGGACGTAACGCCGGTTCCACACCGGTTCGAGGACGGTGTTGGCGAACCGCAGCCGCAGGATCTGCTGGACCGACATCTTCCCGAGGAAGTGGTCGATCCGGTACAGCTGCGACTCGCGCAGCATCGCCCGCAACGACGCACTGAGCGCCTCGGCGGACGGGAGGTCGTGACCGAACGGCTTCTCGACGACGACGCGCGCCTGGTCGATGAGGCCGGCGCCGGCGAGACCCTTGACCGCCATCTCGAACAGTGAAGGCGGGATCTCGAGATAGAAGACCGGGACCTTGGCGTCACCCAGCGCCTCGGCGAGCTTGGTGTAGGTCGCCGGGTCGGCGAAGTCGCCTCCCACGTAACGCATTCGAGCGACGAGCCGCTCCAGGATCGCGTCGTCGACCGTGTCGTCGGCGCCCAGGGCGTTGCGCACGGACTCCCGTACGTGGTCGCGCAGCTGGTCGTCGGTCCAATCGTTGACGGCGACGCCGAAGACCGGCACGTCGAGCCGGCCGGCCCGCTCGAGCCGGTACAGCGCGACGAAGGTCATCTTCTTGGCCAGGTCGCCGGTGACGCCGAACGAGACGAACGCGTCCGCGGGCTGCTGGTCGGGGGCATGCTCCTGGATGGCCACCACGACGTGCACCCTAGCGGGCCGACCTCAGGCGACCTTCAGTCCCGTCGTCCTCGTTTTCACGCGCGCAACACGGTGGACACACGCCGGGAGGACGCTGGCAGGGTGACCACGCTCTCGGAGCTGCAGGTACCGCGCCTCGGCGAGTGCCGGTTCGACTCTCCGCTGGGGAAGTACGTCGCGGGGCGTCGCACCAACGAGCACTACGTCGACGAGGACGACCGGGTGCTCTTCGACGACACGGTGGAGCTGCTGCGCGCGCGGCAGCTACCGCTCGACGAGCTCCCGACGTTCGAGCCGGGCGGCCCCCGGCGCCGGATCTTCTTCGAGCCCGGCGCCACGAGAGTCGGCATCGTCACCTGCGGCGGCCTCTGCCCCGGTCTCAACGACGTCATCCGCGGCCTGGTCCTCGAGCTCCACGCGCACTACGGGGTCGACGACGTCATCGGGTTCCGGCACGGGTTCGCCGGTCTCGTCCCCGGACTCGGACCGGGGCCGGTGGCGCTCACCCCGGACACGGTCGCCACGATCAACGAGCAGGGCGGCACCATCCTCGGCAGCTCGCGGGGCGCCCAGGACCCCGAGGTGATGGCCGACCGCCTCGTCGAGCTCGGCATCGACATCCTGTTCGTCATCGGCGGCGACGGGTCGATGCGCGGTGCGGCCGGTCTCGCCGACGTACTGCTTGCGCGCGGTCTCGACGTCGGCGTCGTCGGCATCCCGAAGACCATCGACAACGACATCCCGTTCATCGGCCAGAGCTTCGGCTTCCAGACCGCGTACACGACCGCGGCGCAGGCGATCCAGGCCGCCCGCGTCGAGGCACAGTCGGCGATCAACGGCGTCGGGCTGGTGCGGGTCATGGGCCGACACAGCGGCTTCATCGCCTGCTACGCCTCGTTGTCCGTCCACCACGCCGACTTCGTCCTCGTCCCGGAGGTGCCGTTCGCGCTCGACGGCCCCGGCGGGTTCCTCGCGTGCCTGCACCGGGCGGTGCTCGAGAACGGGTGCGCCGTCGTCGTCGTCGCGGAGGGCGCCGGACAGGACTTCCTGTATGCGGAGGGTTCCGACCCGAGCGGCAACCCGGCTCTGGGGGACGTCGGGCTCCACCTGAAGCGCTCGATCATCGACCACTTCGTGGCGGCCGGGACCGAGCTGACCCTCAAGTACATCGACCCCGGCTACACGATCCGCTCGGTGCCGGCGAGCGCCCACGACTCGGTCTACTGCGTGCGGCTGGCCCAAGCGGCGGTCCACGCGGGGATGGCCGGGCGGACCAAGCTGGTCGTCGGTCGTCGACACAACCGGTTCATCCACGTACCGATCGCTCAGGCGGTGTCCTACCGGAACCAGGTCGCGCCCGACGGCGACCTGTGGCTGTCGGTCCTCGAGTCGACCGCCCAGCCGGCCGAGATGCGCTGAGGTCCCTCACCCGGTCGTCAGACCAGCGCGATCGCCGGCGCCACCTCACGGACGAAGTCCGACGGGACGACGACCTCGTCGACGCCGAACCGCTCCGCGTGCTCCCGGGCCTGGTCGGCGATGGCGGCCGGATCACCCGGGAGCATGACGACCGAGCCGGCCTCCCGGAGGGCGCTCCCCGAGAACCCCTGACGCGCCAGGTACTCGGGCACGCGCTCACCGACACCAAAGGCCTGGAGGCTCAACGTCACGTCTGGTGCGGACTCGCGGACCCGGGACACCCCCGCCTCGAGGTCCGCCAGGGTCGCCTCGGCGCCGAGGGCCACCGCGACGCGGTCAGCGACCCGTCCGGCGACGGCCAGCGACTTCGCCCCGCTCGCCGCCATGACCACGGTCGGCCGCGGCTGGACCTCATCGCGGACGGCGGTCACGACGGTCTCGAGCTGAGCGATCCGTTCGGGCCCACTCCCCCACGGCATACCGAGCCGCGCCGCCTCGCCGTCGGCACCGGGGCGACCGGTGCCGATGCCCAGCTCGAACCGGCCGTCGCTGAGCTGCTGCAGCGCCTTGGCCTCGCGAACCACGGCCGCCGGACTGCGCATCGGCGACGCGAGCACCCACGTACGCAACCGGATCCGCGGCGCCGCGACCGCCGCAGCGGCGAGCGCCGGGAACGGCGACACGGTCCACAGGGTGTCGGGAACCAGCACGGCGGCATACCCGAGGTCCTCGAGCATCCGTACCTGCTCGACCCACGACTTCTGGGTCGGTCCGGGGGTGGCGACGACGGCGAAGGTGACGGTCATCCCTCCACGCTAGGTCGGTCGTCCTTCCCCGAACATCAGGGAAGACCCCGAGAAACCCCAATCCGGTACCCGTGATCGCCCCGAAGCCCCTCTCGGAGATGGCTTCAGCGGCCCCAGACCTGGCCGCCGAGCTCAACCAGGACGGTCATCCCGCCTCTCACGGAAGGGCTTACTCAGCCATGCGCACAACCAGGAAGATCGCCGCCGCCACCTTCGGTGCCGCCGCCATGCTCGCGCTCGCCGCCGGTCCCGCCTTCGCGGACGGCTCGGTCAACGCCAACCTCAAGCCGGTTCCGGGCAGCGAGGTCAACGGCAGCGGCACCGCGATGGTCAGCGTCACGGGCGACACCATCACCGTGACCATGGCCGCCATGGGTCTGCTGCCGGACAACCCGCACGCGGCCCACATCCACTTCGGGGCCGACGCTCGCCACGAGTGCCCGGTCATCGGCGATGACACCAACAAGGACGGCCACCTCAACACGACCGAGGGTGGGCCCGCGTACGGCCCCATCGTCGTGTCGCTGACCAAGACCGGTGACACCAGCGCCGCGTCCGGCCTCGCCATCGACCGGTTCGACACCGCCCAGGGCGGCAAGATCTCGTACGAGCGCGGCAGCATCCAGGTCGCGCCCGAGGTCGCCAAGGCGATCTCCGACGGGCAGTCGGTCGTCGTGATCCACGGTGTGGACCACGACCACGACGGCAAGTACAGCGGTGACACCAAGAGCGACCTCGACCCCTCGCTCCCGACCGAGGCCACCGACCCCGCCCTGTGCGGTGCCCTTCGTGCCGCGCCGACCGGTGGCATGGCCACCGGTGACGGTGGTGCGGCGGGTGGCAGCAACGCCGCGCTGATCGCCGTCGGCGCCACCGCGCTCCTCGGTGCCGCAGGGACCGGCATCGTCGCCACGCGGCGTCGTCGCGTCGAGGCCTGACGGTCTTGACTCGCCCCCACGGCGGCCGTCGCGGCGTTCTCGCCGCGGCGGCCACCGCCGTCCTCGCCGTGATCGGGGTGCTCGGCTCTCGTCCTCGGGCTGCGCGGACAGGATGGGCCGCCCCAGCCGGACGCCGCGGTGCCGGCCAGTACCTCGACCAGCGCCCCCGCGACCGTGACGCCGACAACGGCGCCCGGGCCCACGACAGCGGCGTCCACGACACCGGATCCCCCGGCCACCAACCGGATCGGTCCCTTCCTGCCGGCGTCCGCCCCGAACCGCATCGAGATCCCGTCGATCGGCGTCGCGTCGACCAGCTTCGTCGACCTGGGCATCGCCGCCGACGGGAGCATCACCGTCCCGGGGTCGGCCGACGAGGTCGGCTTCTACACCGGCGGCCCGACTCCGGGCCAGCTCGGTCCGGCGGTGCTGGCCGCCCACGTCGACAGCAAGCAGGGGCCGGGCATCTTCTACCGGCTCGGCGCGGTCAAGGCCGGCGACGTGGTCAAGGTCGGTCGCGCCGACGGGTCGACCACGACGTTCCGCGTCGACAAGGTCGCGACGTACCCCAAGGACCAGTTCCCCACCGAGGAGGTCTACCGCGGCGACTTCACCCGCTCGGAGATCCGGCTCGTGACGTGCGGTGGGCCGTTCGACAAGGTCAAGCACTACCTCGACAACGTGGTCGTCTTCGCGCACCTCGAGTCCGAGGCCTGAGCCGGGGTCAGCCGAACGACCGCAGAACGCGCGCGGTCGCCGCGTCCGCCGGGTAGAACGTCTCGATCGCCATCTCCGACACGGTGACCTCGTGCGGGGTACCGAACACCGTCGTCATGCTGACGAGGGAGAGCACGTCGTCACCGGCGCGAAGGCGGAGGGGGACGACCAAGCCTCCCGTGGCTTCGGCCGGTTCGTGGGCTTCGACGGGGTATGCCGCGACCTCCTCACGCAGGGTGGCGAGCCCCTCGTCGGCCGACGACGCATACTCGCGGCCGAGCCGGTCGAGCAGGTGCGCGCGCCAATCGGAGAGGTTGACGATCCGGGACGCTAGCCCGTCAGGGTGCAGCGTGAGCCGGATGACGTTGACCGGCGGCTCGAGCAGCGCCGGCGACGCACCGGACACGAGCCGGTAGATCGCCGCGTTGGCCGCCACCAGGTTCCACTGCCGGTCGACCACGAGCGCTGGAAACGGCTGGTGCGCTTCGAGAACGGCGTTGATCGCGTCGTTCACCACGGCCATCGACGGGGAGGAGAGGGGCTGCTCGGGGTACGCCGGTGCGAACCCACCCGAGACGAGCAACGCGTTGCGCTCCCGGAGAGGGACGTCGAGGTGCTCGGCCAGGCGCAGGATCATCGCGGGCGTGGGACGCGAACGCCCGGTCTCGACGAAGCTGACGTGGCGGGTCGACACGTCGGCCCGCGAGGCGAGCTCGAGCTGGCTGAGACGGCGTCGCTCCCGCCATCGCCGCAGCTGCGGACCCACGGCACTGGCGCCCATCCCAGGACGGTATGCCTCTTCGCGCACACGGCTCATTACCTCCGACGTCATGGACGTCATTCCCTCGGCGGCCAGAGGATCGGCGGCGACGGGACGGCCAGCCGGGCCGCCCACCACCCGAAGGAGTCATCGTGACCGACTACCAGCAGATGGCCCGCGACTACCTGGCCGCCTGGAACGAGACCGACCCGGAGGCGCGCCGCGTCGCGGTCGGGCGCGTCTGGACCGACGACGCCCGGTATGCGGACCCGCTCGCCGACGTGACCGGCCACGACCAGATCGACGGCCTCCTCGCCGCCGCCCAGGCCCAGTTCCCGGGCTTCGTCTTCGCCCAGGTCGGCGAGGTCGACGGGCACCACGACCAGGCCCGCTTCACCTGGGGTCTCGGCCCCGCCGGCGCCGAGCCGGTCGTGATCGGCTCGGACGTCGTGACGCTCGCCGAGGACGGTCGGATCAGTCTCGTGTTGGGGTTCCTCGACCAGGTACCGGCTGCAGCCTGACCAGGTCCGCTGCGCGGGCTCGGCCGGCGGATCGAACGCCAGGACGGCGGTGAGTTCTACCCCTCAGAGGGGGGAGAACTCACCGCCTTGCGCGTCGGGTCAGCCGAAGCGGAACGTGGTCTGCCCGTGCGGGTCCTTGGCGAAGGCGATCACCTTGTCGGCCTCGACCCGGAACACGTCGGTGACGGTTCCGTCGCCCTGGTCGAACCCGTCCTCGAGGACGGTGTACGCCCACGACTCGCCGTACTTCGCCGCGTAGGTGTCGGCGATCCCTTGCAGCGTGGTGCGTTCCGTGACTCGTTGCACCCGACCCTCGAGGACGACGTCGAGGCCCGCGTTCCAGGTGTTGGTGCCCGTGGTGACGGCGACCCGGTCGTTCGTGGCCAGGTTCTTCCACTTCTGTTCGCGCTCGGCGGTCGAGAAGTGGAACGCGCCGTCGTGCCACACCCCGACCGCCGGCGTCACGTGCGGCCGCCCGTCGGCGCGGACGGACGTCAACCAGTAGAGCTCGGCGTCGACCAGGGCCCGCTCCGCGTCCGCCCAGTCCGAGGGCGGCCGCTCCTGGTCGCTGTACCGCCGGTCGATCCGTCCTTCGTGTCGAGTGTCAGTCATGCCGGGTCTGACCACGCATCGTCGCCGAACTCATCGGCCCAGGGCCGCCGAGCGGATCCTGGCCGCGGCCTGGTCGAACCGGTCGGCCAGCACCCCATAGGTGAACGCGTTCTCGACCCGGCCCGACGCGGCGAGCGCGCGCACGAAGTCCGACGCCACCGCGAGGTCCTGGTGGTCGCCGAGGGTGGTCTGCAGCTCCTTGGCCTCGTCCGCGACCCGGCCGGCCTTGGGCCAGGCCGGCTCGAGCAGGTCCCCGGCGTAGCGCAGCCGCTTGACCGCCTTGCGAGCCTGGTGCAGGCCGTGGGCGTCCGTGGCCCGCACCAGCCGGCGCCGGACCTTGCGCCGGGCCTTGCGCAGCGTCCGCTTCGGTCTGACCCGGACGTCGTCGCCGACTGGCAGCGACGCATACCAGCGCACCAGCGTGGCCATCACCCTCCGGTACCGCGGGTCCTCCCAGGCCTGCCGCAGGGCAGCCGTGGCCGACTCGCGCCGGGTCGCGAGCTCCGCCTCGATCTCCTCGCGCACCGGGCCGACGACGTCGGCCCCCTCCAGCTCGTCGAGGGCGGCGCCGAGCCGGTGACCCAGGATGTCGAAGTCCCGGAGCGGGGAGAGGTGGCCGGCCAGCCAGGAGAGGTCGCCGTCGAGCGACTCGGGCACGCCGGCGACCACATGGTCGAACAGGCGCAGGGTGCTGCGGAGCCGGCGGATCCCCACCCGGGTCGAGTGGACGACCTGCGGGTCGGGGTCGTCGCGCAGCCCCACGTCGCCGAGCAGGACAGCCCCGCACTGTTTCCGGGCGTACGCGACGACCAGGGCCGGCAGCCCGTCCGCCACCGCGACCGGTGCCTCGCCGAGGACGTGGGCGATCTTGCGTTGCACGCTGGCCGGCCGGGCGCCGGTCAGGAGGGCCGCGACCCGGTCGAGGTCGCCCTCCTCCCCCACCGGGCCGAGCTCGACCTCGATCTCCCGCCACACGACGGGGTAGGCGTCCGCCCCGGCGGGCGTCCCGGTCACCCGGTCGTCCGCGAGCTCGACGACCACGGCGCCGTCCTCGTCGCATACCCGTGTCGTATGCCGGGTGGTCCGGATCGTCGCCACCGGCCGGACGGCGTCCTCCCCCACCACGCCCGCCACCCGACGCCGCAGGGACTGCGGGAGCGCGCCCGCGGCCGCCTGGCTCTGTACCTCGGTCCGGGCGTCCCCGGCGGGGATCTTGAGGTGCCACCCGGCGTCCTCGCCGCCCTCCCGGTGCCGCAGGGTCAGGCCGAGCAGCCGCAGAGTGGAACGGTCCGTGTCGTAGTAGGTCGCCGCGAGCTCGTGCTGAGCGGTCTGCACCGACCCGCCGGGCGGCGCGAGCTCCGCGAGGTCGGGTACCGCCCACTCGTCGTCGACGTCGAACGTCACCTCACGTTCCCGGTGGTGCTCGACGCTCACGTTCCCACCGTGCCGGTCATCCGCGGGTCACCGCGAGCCGGGCCACGCGCCCCTGCTCACCCGATGCCCAGCATCCGCCGTCGGACGCACAGTCGACGCCGTCGAAGCTGCCGGTGTCGAACGAGGACCACGTCCGGCCGGCGTCGGTCGTGACGTCGGATCCGGTCGGACCCACCGCGACGGCGACGTCGCGTTCGCTCGGCAGCCAGGCCGACCCGGACCGGTACCCGGACGGGGTCACACCGGCCTTTCCCCACGTCGCTCCGCCGTCATCGCTCCAGGCCGCGTTGCCCAGGGTGCTGGTCGGATTGCCGAGGTCGCCTCCCAGAGCGATGCCGTGCGAACGGTCCCGGAACCGCACCGAGAACGTTCCCGCCCCGGGACCCTTGGCCAGCGGCACCGTCGTCACCGACCAGGTGCGACCTCGGTCCTGGCTGACGAAGACGTGCGGCCCGTCCTCGCCGCCGGAGGCGAGATAGGTCGTCTGGTCCTGGCCGGCCGTGAGGCAGGTTCCGCTGGCGGCGAACGCGAACTCGTTGGCGCCGGCCGGCGGCATCCCGGACGGGTCGACCAGCGACCAGGTACGCCCGCCGTCGGTCGTCTCCTGGAGCCGGAACGCCCCGTCAACCGGGTCGCTGAGGGCCAGCCCGCTCTCCGGCGTGCTGAACGTCATGCAGTCGTAGTAGGCCGCCTGGTCCTCGTTGCGGAAGGCCGTCGTCCACGAGGCGCCGCCGTCGTCGGTGACGTAGATGCGCGAGTCGGTCCCGTTCCCGACGGAGAGGACCACAGCGTGCCGGTCCGACGTCGCCTCGACGTCCCGGAACTCCAGTGCGCCGGCGTCCGGGGGGCCCACTGACGCCCACGTGACGCCGCCGTCCGTCGTACGGAGGACGACACCGGTGCCGCCCACCCAGGCAACGGTGCTCGAGACCGCGGACAGCCCGCGGAGCCAGGCGTCACTCCCGGTCGGCGTCGTCACCCAGGACACCGCGACATCGGTTCGTCCGCTCGCGGTCGTGTCCGGGCCCCGGTCGGCCACCGAGACCGAGCCGGTGCCCACCACGGCGAGGCCGGTCGCAGCGAGGACGGCCGCCAGTCGCCGCCGGAACCGGGACATGCGCGCGGATCTCAGTGACGGCTGACCACGAGCCGGGCCACGCGGCCCTGCTCGCCGGAGGCCCAGCAGGAGCCGTCCGGGGCGCACTCGACGCTGTCGAAGCTGCCGCCGTCGAACGGCACCCAGGTGCGACCGGCATCGGTGGTCACGTCCGACCCGGTCGGGCCCACGGCCAGCGCGGCGTTCCGCTCGTGCGGCAACCAGGCCGATCCCGACCGGTACCCGGGCGGCGCCACGTCGGCCGCCTGCCAGGTGGCGCCACCGTCGCTGCTCCACGCGGCCGTCCTGGTCCCGTCGTCCGGCTTGAGGAAGTCGCCCCCGACGACGATGCCGTTGTGGCGGTCCCGGAAGCGCACCGAGAAGACTCCCGCCGCGTCCCCACCGACGATCTGACCCACCGAGGTGACCGACCAGGTCCGGCCACGGTCGGTGCTCGCGAACACCCGCGGTTCCGCGATACCGCCCGAGCCGATGTAGAGGGTCTGCCCCTGGCCGGCGGTCAGGCAGGTCCCGCTCGCGGCGAAGGCGAACTCACCGTCGAGGGCAGGCGGCATCCCCGTGGGATCCACGAGCGACCAGCTGTGGCCGCCGTCGCGGGTCTCCTGAAGCCGGAACTTGCCATCGACGGGGTCGCTCAGCGCGAACCCGCGCTGGTTGCTGGTGAACGCCATGCAGTCGTAGAACGCGGCCGGATCCTGGTTCTGGAAGGCGAGGTCCCACGAAACCCCACCGTCGTCGGTGACATAGATGCGCGAGTCGGTCCCGTTCCCGATGGAGAGGATCACCGCGTGCTGAGCCGAGGTGGCCTCGATGTCGCGGAACTGCAGTGCGTCAGTTCCGGGCGGACCCACCGAGGCCCACGTGGCGCCGCTGTCGGTGGTGCGCAGGACGGTGCCGGTCGTGCCGCTGACCCAGGCCACCTTTCGGCTGACCGCCGACAGCCCGCGGAAGCGTTCCGCGCTGCCGGTCGGGGTGACCTGCCAGGAGAGGTCCTCCGCAGATGTCCGGGCAGCAGCTGACGCCGGCGATGCGGAGGCCGCTGCCACCGGGGCGGCGCCCACCATCGCCAACACGAGCCCGAGCAAGCCGGTGGCGGCGACGGACAACCGCAACGATCGAGTCATGCTCCGAACGTAGCGCCCACCTCGGGGCAACGGCACCCGCAGCGTTACAGGTCTGCGAAGGTTCCGGCCGTCTCGCTACCGAAAGCGCGCATTGTTTGACACGCTCACCGGCATGAAGAGCACCATGCAGACGACACCGCTGTTGATCTCGCAGCTCCTGCGCTACGGGACCACCCTCCACGCCGACCAGGAGGTCGTGACGTGGACCGCAGACGGTGGCCGCCGGCTCAGCTTCGCCGACCTGGGCACGCAGGCCGCCCAGCTGGCGAACGCCCTGCGCGGCCTCGGCATCACCGGTGACCAGCGGGTCGCCACGTTCATGTGGAACAACGCCGAGCACCTGACCGCCTACCTCGCCGTCCCGTCGATGGGCGCGGTGCTCCACGCCCTCAACATCCGGCTGTTCCCCGAACAGCTCATCTACGTCACGGCCCACGGCGGCAGCGAAGTGGTCATCGTCGACAACACGCTGGCCGCACCGTTCGCCAAGCTGCTCGCGCACCTGACCACCATCCGCCAGGTCATCGTCAACGGTCCGATCGACGCCGACACCCGGGCCGCGCTCGAGGGGGTCGAGCATGTCGAGGGCGTCCACGACTACGCCGACCTGATCGCCGGCCAGCCGGAGACCTTCGACTGGCCCGAGGACATGGACGAGAACGCCGCGTCGTCGATGTGCTACACCTCCGGCACCACGGGCAACCCCAAGGGCGTCGCGTACTCGCACCGGAGCAACTACCTGCACGCGCTGTCCGACGCCTACAGCCTCGGGGTCCGCCAGGGCGACCGCAGCCTCGTCGTCGTCCCGCTCTTCCACGCGAACGCGTGGGGCTTTCCCTACATCGCCATGCTGGCCGGCACCTCGTTGATCATGCCGGACCGGTTCCTCCAGGCCGAGCCGCTCGCGAACATGATGGAGGCCGAGAAGGTCTCCACCGGCGCCGGCGTCCCGACCATCTGGAACGACCTGCTGCGCTACCTCGACGACCACCCGGAGAAGGCCGACACCTGCTACCGGCTCATGGTCGGTGGGTCGGCGGCCCCCCCGGCGATGATCCGGGCGTACCAGGAGCGCCACGACATCGAGATCATCCACGGCTGGGGAATGACCGAGATGTCGCCGGTCGGGACGCTCGCGATTCCACCCGTCGCGGCCGTGAAGGGCAGCGACGAGTACTGGCGCTACCGCTCGGCCCAGGGACGGTTCCTCGTCGGCGTCGAGGGGCGGCTCATCGGCCCGGACGGCGAGGAGCAACCGTGGGACAGCGAGTCGGTCGGCGAGCTCGAGGTCCGAGGCCCGTGGATCACCGCGTCGTACTTCATGAACGGCACCGAGAACGACACCGACCGGCGCGAGATGGCGGCCAAGTTCAGCGACGACGGCTGGCTGCGCACCGGTGACGTCGGAGCCCTGAGCAAGGACGGGTTCCTCTACCTCACCGACCGCTCCAAGGACGTCATCAAGTCCGGTGGGGAGTGGATCTCCTCGGTCGACCTCGAGAACGCGCTGATGGGTCACCCCTCGGTCCAGGAGGCCTCGGTGGTCGGGGTCCCCGACGAGAAGTGGGGCGAGCGCCCGCTCGCGTCGGTGGTCGTCGTCGAGGGCCATTCCGTGACGCCGGACGAGCTGGCCGAGTACCTCGAGGACAAGGTCGCGCACTGGCAGGTGCCGGAGCGCTGGGCGTTCATCGAGGAGGTCCCGAAGACCTCGGTCGGCAAGTTCGACAAGAAGGTGATCCGCAAGCGGTATGCGGACGGCGAGCTCGACGTCAAGCAGCTGGGTTAGGGGCTGACCGGCGCGAATGCCTGACCTGCCCGACCCCGCCCTCGTCGTCCTCGTCGGGGCCTCGGGGTCGGGCAAGTCCCACTGGGCGTCGTCCCGTTACCGCACCGCGGAGGTGGTGTCCTCCGACGCGCTGCGCGAGGTGGTCGGCAGCGGGCCGGCCGATCTCGACGCCTCGGTGGACTCGTTCGACCTGCTGGACCGGATCGTCGCCGCCCGGGCCGGCCGGCGGCTGACCGTCGTCGTCGACACCCTGGGGCTCGACCCCGGCCGGCGGGCGGCATACCTCGCGGTGGCTCGGTCGGCGGGGCTGCCGGTGGTCGCCGTGGTGCTGGACACCCCCGCGCCCGTATGCCGGGCCCGGAACACGCAGCGCGACCGGCCGGTCCCGGCCGCCGTGCTCACCACCCAGCTACGCCGGATGCGAACGGCGGTCGGCGAGCTCGAGGCCGAGGGCTGGGACGCGGTCCACGTCGTCACGGACGTGCCCACACCCGAGGTGGAGCGTGCGGCGGTCCTGGCGGCACCGCAGGCTCGGGGGCGGTTGCTGGAGGGCGTGTTCCTCCAGGTGAGCGCCTTCCCGTGGGGCGAGGACCCGTCAGCCTGGCTGCGCGACGTCGCGCTGCGAGCAGCCGAGGTCGGGTTCGCCGGGCTGTCCCTCATGGACCACCTCGTCCAGATCCCCCAGGTCGCCCGCGCCTGGGACCCGATCCCGGAGCCGTGGGTCACGCTCGGCCATCTCGCGGCTCTCGACACCGACCTGGCGTTGGGGACCTTGGTGTCGCCGGTGACGCTGCACCACGCGGGCGTCCTCGCGAAGCAGGCGGCCACGTTGGACGTGCTTTGCCATGGGCGGGCGTTCTGCGGGGTCGGAGCCGGCTGGTTCGAGCGGGAGCACCTCGGTTTCGGCGTCCCGTTCCCGCCGGCGCGCGAGCGGCTCGATGCCCTGGCCACGACCATCGAGACGATGCGCGCGCTCTGGGCACCCGGGACGAAAGCGTATGCGGGTCAACGGGTTTCGCTGCCGGAGACCACCTTCTACCCCCGTCCGGTCGGCGACCTTCCGATCCTCGTCGGCGGATCGGGTGCGCGGACGTTGCGCATCGCCGGCGCTCTCGGCGGCGCGTGTAACGTCTCGGCGGACGAGGCCCTGCTGCCGGGTCGGATCGCCGCAGTGCGAGCCGCCGCGGAACGGGCCGGAAGGGACCCGGACGACATCGCCGTGACCGTCCTCGACGTCGCCGTGGTCGGGGTGTCACGGGACGACACCGCCCGACGCGTGGAGCGGCTCCGCGGGCGGACCCCGGCGGCGACGTACGCGGCTAGGCACCACGCCGGAGAGCCGGCCGCACACGCGGAGCGCTACGACCGGCTGCGCGAGATGGGCGTGAGCGCGATGTTCCTGGCGCTCCCAGACCTCATGAGGTCCGACGATCTCGACCGGTGCGCGCCCCTGACGCGCTAGTTTCTTCCGCATGCAGACACGCACCGTGGGCACGACGATGCCGGTCCTCGAGGTCACCCTCGCACCGGGCGAGCGAATCATCGCCGAAGGCGGCGAGATCGGCTGGCTGACTCCCGGCCTCGGCATGGAGACGTCGACGCGCTTCGGCTCCGGCGGCAAGGGCGGCTTCATGAGCGGCCTCAAGCGGGTCCTCGGCGGCGGACAGCTGTTCCTCACCGAGTACTCCGCCCCGTCCAACGGCACCGGGTTCGTGGCCTTCACCGCCAAGCTGCCCGGCGTGATCCGCGAGCTGCAGATCGACCCGGCCGACCACTACATGGTCCAGTCCGACTCCTACACGTGCAGCACGCCCGACGTCGAGATCTCGGTGGGCCTGCAGAAGAAGCTCGGCGCCGGCATCTTCGGCGGCGCCGGCCTGGTCTTCCAGAAGCTGTCCGGGAACGGGACGGCGTGGGTGCAGCTGTCCGGCGAGATCGTCGAGTACGACCTCGTCGCCGGCCAGTCGCTGCTGGTGCACCCTGGTCACCTCGCGCTCTACCGCGCGGAGATGGAGCTGTCGTTCGCGTCGATGAAGGGCGTGAAGAACAAGCTGTTCGGCGACTCGCTGATGCTGGCCCAGATCCACGGTCCCGGTCACGTCTGGCTGCAGTCGATGACGCCGCAGAAGCTCGCGTCGGCCATCGAGCCCTACCTGCCGGACAAGACGACCACCACGACGACGACCAACTCGTAGTCGCGGCTCGTCAGCCGGTGGTAGCCGTCAGCTGGTGACGTCCTTCCCGGAGAACCGGGCCCAGGCCAGCAGCCAGAACACGGCCGCATACGCCGCGTCGACCCCCAGCCCGCGCAGCACGTTGTCCCAGAACGGTGGGTCGCGCAGGAGGTCGGAGAAGGACAGCCACTCGTGGACGATCAGCCACGGGTGCAGCCACTCCAGCTGAGGCACTGCATCGAGGATCCAGGACAGGATCGTGAAGATCATCAGGGCGATCGTCGCGGCGATCGGCTGCTCGGTGAGGGTCGAGATGAACAGGCCGACCGCGGCGAGCGCGGCGATCCCCGCACTGAGATAGAGGATGACGAGGAGCAGCCGCCCCAGCGCCGCGGGGAAGTCGAGCTGGTTCCCCGAGAGCGTGGTCAACGGGCCGGTTCCGAACAGGGCGACGCCGATGATCCCGCCGGCGACCGCGACCGTCGCGACACCCCACAGCGCGCCGATGCACAGCGACGCGTACTTGACCGCCAGCAGCCGGGTCCGGCTCACGGGGACGGTGAGCAGATAGCGGAGCGTGCCGAGGTTGGCCTCGCCCGCGACCGCATCGCCGGCCAGCATCGAGATCGCGAGGGGCAGGAAGATCCCCATCTCGACACCCAGCGCCGCAAGCGGGACGAACAGCCCGTTCGACGTGACGGAGTCGAGGAAGTCCGGCCCGCCGCCACCGCCGCCGCGGGACAGCTTCACCGAGACGGCGAGGACGATAGGCACCGCGGCGAGGACGAGCAGTCCCATCTGGTTGCGGCGACGTCCGCCGATGAGCCGGAGCTCGGAGCGCAGGAGCCGGGTCGACACCAGGCGCTTGCGCGATGGCGCGCCGGCCGCGGCGCTCGCCGGCTCGGGCGCCGTCGTCGTCTCAGCCACTGACATCGAAGCCCTCCCCCGTCAGGCCGACGAACAGATCCTCGAGGCTCGGCGTCGTCACGGCGAACCCGCGCACGGGGACGTCGGCGTGCACGAGCGCGGCGACGATCGCCTCGGGTGCGACCGGTCCTGGGTGGCCGCGCACCTCGTCGCCGACGACCTCGACGTCGGTGACGCCGAGCCGGCCGAGGACCGCCGCCGCCTCCGACGGTCGCGATGTCGTCACGCCGACCGTCGTCACCCCGGCCCCGCGCAGCTCGTGGACGGTGCCCTGCGCGACGAGCCGGCCGTCACTCATGATCCCGAGGTGCGTGCAGATCTGCTCGACCTCGGAGAGCAGGTGACTCGAGATGAGGACCGTCGCGCCGTCCTCGGCGAGCGAAGCGACGAGGTGGCGAACCTCCCGAGTGCCTTGGGGGTCAAGGCCGTTCGTCGGTTCGTCGAGGACCAGGAGCTCGCGGGGCGTGAGCAAGGAGGCCGCGATGGCGAGGCGCTGACGCATACCGAGCGAGTAGGCGCGGTAGCGCTTGCCGGCGGTCGCCAACAGGCCGACGCGGTCGAGCGCGGCGTCGATCCGGGTGCGCGCGGTACGCGGCTCGCTCCAGAGATCGGCCGCGTCGAGACGCGCGAGGTTGGACCGGCCCGAGAGGTAGGGGTGGAACGCCGGCCCCTCGACCAGCGCGCCCACCTGGGGCAGCGCGCGCGACGCCTCCCGGGGGATCGCGTGCCCCAGCAGCGACCGCGTCCCCGAGGTGGGCTCGACGAGCCCGAGCAGCATCCGGATCGTCGTGGTCTTGCCGGAGCCGTTGGGCCCGAGGAAGCCGTAGACCGCGCCGCGAGGGACGACCATGTCCAGCCCGTCGACGGCCAGTCGCGAGCCGAACCGCTTGCTCAGCCCGTGGGTCTCGACCGCGGGGTTGGCAGCAGGAACGGAGGTGTCCGGAGCCGCGGCCCGTGGCGACACCTGCGTGACCGGCAGGGTCACGAGGCCTTCAGCGCCGCGAACAGGGCGTCCGGCGCGACCGCCCCGACGGCGATCCGGCCGTCGTCGGTGAGTACGGCGGAGAACAGGGTGCCGTCGATCACGCGGCCCTTGCCCCACGTCCCGGAGACCTCCGGGATGGCGCTGAGCAGGCCCTGGAGCGCACCGGACTGACCCGGCTGGCTGCCGGAGGTGCTCGCGGCGAGGTCGGGGGCGGTGGCGACGATCACTCGCTCCCACCCGGTACCGACGACCTTGGGCTCGGGGATCCCGGACCCCGCGGGTGGCGTGGTCGGGTTCGCGGGCTTCGCCGGGGTCGGGAGGCTGACCTTGCCACCCGTGGTGTCGCCACCTTCGGAGACCGTCGTCCCGGGCGGCGGCGTGAACTCGAACTGGCGGGCGTCCGGCGTGGCGAAGTCGATGGACGTGAAGCCGACCTCGACGGCCGGGTTGGCCAGCTTGGTCGAGTAGACCTGCACCCGAAGCGGGATGTGTGTGTCGGCGTCGACAGCGATGCGGACCTGAGCGACGCGGGTGGCCGTGGACCGCGGGTCGAGGACGAGCTCGTAGGCCTGCCGCCCGGCGACGACCGCGGTGCCCGCCGTGGAGACCTTGGTGGTGGGGTCGATCGCGGCGAGCGCCTGACGGGCGGCCTCGTCAGGGGTCTTCGGCAGGTCGGTGGGGGACATCGACGGCGTACCGCCGGGGGCCGTCTTGGCGTCGAGGGTGTGGTGCGTCGCGCTCTTGTCCTGGCTGGACCAGATCCAGACGTCGGAGCCGTTCCGGATGATGTCGGACTCGCCGGACCCGGCGACCAGGGCGACCCGGGCCTTGGTCGGACCGTCGGCCCAGACGCGCCAGGTATGCGTACCGGCCAGCACGGAGATGAGGTCCGCGCCGCCCGCAGGGGCGAACGGCCCACCGCTGGCCTGCGCCGAGAGGCCCGGGATCTGGGGGAGCCCGAGGTTCGCGGTCTGCACGACCGTCCCCGACAGGCTGCGCTCCGTCGCCGTCCGCACGTCGACCAGCAGCTGGGCGGCGGTACGCGGCGGCAGGCCGGCGTCCGCGCTCGCCGTGCGGGTGGCGACCAGGCTCCCGGCGGCGATGAGGACGACGGCGCCGGTGGGCAGGGCCCAGCGGGCGATGGGATGGTCGGCGAACAGGCTCACCTGACCATTGTCCGACGGGCGACCTGTGACCGCCCTGAGAGCGTCAGCGGCGCGGCGTGAGGCGGAGTGTGGCCGCCTGTGCGGCCGGGGTGAGGACGCTGCCGACGGTTCCCGCCGCATAGCGCCGGTACTTCTCGCGGTATGCGGCGTCGAGCCGGGAGGCGAGGCTGGGGTCGGCACTGGCGTCCTCCACCACGACGTCGGCCGTCACTCCCCGGGCCGTGACGTGGGCGTGGTCCGTGGCGCGGACGTGGCGGTACCAGGGGCCGTCGACGCCCTTGACCGCGCGGACGTAGACCGAGCCGCCGTCGGTGACCATCCACATGGTGACCGGCTTCCGGGCCGAGCCGTCGCTCCGGATGCTTGCGACGTGGATCTCGTCCTCGTCGGTGAGCGCGCCGATCTCGTCGTCGGTCCAGCCGTCCGTGGGGGTCACAGGATCCAGGGTCTCAGGCGTCCCTGCTCAGCGGCGACGTGGGCCGGTGGGGAGTGGCGCGTCGGCGAAGCTGCCCAGCTCGGCGAGGCCGCGAGCCGCGTTGGCCCGCAGGTCGGCGAACCGCCACGACCGAAGCGGAAGGCGTTCCCGACGCGGGAAGGACGAGCGTCCCACCAGCGCCACGAGCAGGAACCAGCCACCGAGGATGGCGGCGCCGAGGAGCAGCAGCGCGAGCACGACCATGACAACCTCCGACGGTCACACGACGGTGTGCGACCTCTCCGGCGAACGTACCACCGCCCTCGAATGGCCCATCCGGTTGCGTCGGAAGTGGCTCGTTCGCCGGTCCGTTTCCCTTCTAGCGTGGAACCCATGACCTCCACCGACATCGCCACCGACATCGCAACCGACACGGCAGCCGACACGGCAAACCGACCGGGTGACCGTGCCCGTCCGTGTCGACGTCGACGCCCACGCCGCCGCCTTCAGCAAGGCCATGAGCCACCTCGACAACGTGGCCACCGCGCAGCTCGACAAGGCCGGGATCGACCCCGGTCTGCGCGACCTGCTGCGGCTGCGCGCGTCCCAGCTCAACGGCTGCGCCTACTGCGTCGACACGCATCACCACGACGCTCGCGCCGCCGGCGAGAGCGAGCAGCGGGTCGCCTCTGTAGCCGTCTGGAAGGAGTCGCCGTTCTTCACCGCCCGCGAGCGCGCGGCGTTCGCCTTCACCGAGTCGGTGACGCTGGTCGCTCAGACCCACGTCCCCTCCGCCGACTACGACGAGGTCGCGGAACACTTCAGCCCGGACGAGATCGGCGCTCTCCTGTCCCTCATCGTGACCATCAACGCCTGGAACGCGCTCTCGGTCGCCTCCCGCGCGTGGGAGCCGGAACTGCGCGAGGCCTGAGCCCCAGGGCGTCGCCTCGTGACAGGGTGACCCCGTGCGACTGCTCCTGGTCGAGGACGAGCCCGGCATGGCCGCGGCCCTGGGCCGCGGTCTCGGTGCCGAGGGCTACATCGTCGACCACGTCGCCGACGGGCCGTCCGGGCTGGAAGCGGCGCGCTTCGGCGGCTACGACGTCGTGGTGCTCGACATCATGCTGCCGGGCATGTCCGGGTACTCCGTGGTCCGGACGCTCCGCGAGGAGGAGAACTGGGTCCCGGTGCTCCTGCTGTCCGCCAAGGACGGTGAGCACGACGTGGCCGACGGGCTCGACTACGGCGCGGACGACTACCTGACCAAGCCGTTCTCGTTCGTGGTGCTGCTCGCTCGGCTGCGCTCGCTGGTCCGACGCGACACCGGCCCACGTCCCACCGTGCTCGAGGCCGGCGGACTCACCCTCGACCCGGCCACCCACCGCGTGCAGGCGGACGGTGCTGACGTCGAGCTGTCGCCGCGCGAGTTCCGACTGCTCGAGCACCTGCTGCGCGCCGCGCCGGCGGTGATCAGCAAGGACGAGCTGCTCGACCAGGTGTGGGCGTCGGGCGACGACGCGAACGTCGTCGAGGTCTACGTCGGGTACCTCCGGCGCAAGCTCGGTCGCCAGCGGATCGAGACGGTCCGCGGTGTGGGCTACCGGATCGCCGACTGATGCCGTCGCGGTTCGAGCGGATCGGCCTGCGCGGTCGACTGATGACCATCGGCGTGCTCGGCGTGGCCGGTGCGCTCGTCCTCGGCGGGGTGATCCTGTATGCCGTCCTCGCCTCCTCGTTGACCCGCACCGTGCAGTCCACGGCGCTCGCCAGCGCGCAGGAGGTGGCCCTGCTGGTCAGCTCGGGTCGCATCCCGGACCCGGTCCCCGCGTCCGGCGCGCAGGTCGTGCAGGTGCTGTCGGCCGACAACCGGGTGCTCACCGGTTCGCTGACCGCGGACCGGCTGACCGCGCTGGTGACGCCGGAGGAGAAGGCGCGGGCGTTGGCCGGTGACATTGTGGTGGTGGCCGGGAACCGGGCCGGTGTGTCGGGCGGCCTTCAGGTCAGCGCCGTGGAGGCCGCCTCAGGCACCGACCGAGTCACCGTCGTTGCGGCGCTACCGACCGCGGACCTCGAGTCGGCCACGAGGACCCTGCGGAACCTCCTGCTCATCGTCTTTCCCCTGCTGCTCCTGGTCTGCGCGCTCATCGCCTGGCGGGTCATCGGCGCGGCCCTGAAGCCGGTCGAGGAGCTGCGCAGCGGAGCCGCCAGCATCGACGGATCGTCCACGGACGAGCGGCTGCCGGTCCCCCCGACGCGCGACGAGATCGCTGCGCTCGCAACGACACTGAACGAAATGCTGGACCGCGTCGCCGGTGCACGCCGGACCCAGCGAGCGTTCGTCGCCGATGCCGCTCACGAGCTGCGGAGCCCGCTCGCGACGATGCGGACGCAGCTCGAGGTCGCGACGCGGCTGGGTGAGGGTGGCCGGCTGCCTGACGACCTGCTCCCCGAGGTCGCGCGGCTGTCCTCGCTCGTCGAGGACCTGCTGCTCCTCGCTCGGGCCGACGACGGCGGCGCCTCCTCGGCGCGGGTCACCGGGGCGGTCGAGCTCGGTGAGCTCGTCGACGAGGTAGCGGCCCGGTATGGCACGGCGCCGGTGCCGGTGCGTCGGGCGGCCGCCGCTGACCTGGAAACCGTGTCGGTGGACGCGTCCTACGACGACCTCTATCGGGCGCTGACCAACCTCGTCGACAATGCGGTCCGGCACGCGTCGTCCGAGGTCGAGCTCTCCCTCACGATGGGCGGTGGCACCGCGCGCATCGGCGTGACGGACGACGGCCACGGCATTCCGGAGGAGGACCGCGAGCGCGTGTTCGACCGGTTCACCCGGCTCGACGAGGCGCGAGACCGTGACAGCGGCGGTACCGGCCTCGGCCTGGCTATTGCGCGAGAGCTGTTGCGACGCAACGGTTCCCAGGTATCTCTAGAGGACGCGGGCCCGGGTGTGCGGGCCGTCGTCACGCTGCCGACCGGCCAAGTCCTCAGGCGGTCGTGAGCTCCTTCGCGACCAGCTCGGCGATCTGAGCGGTGTTGAGGGCCGCCCCCTTGCGGAGGTTGTCGCCGCAGACGAACAGCTCGAGCGTGTTGGGGAAGTCGAGGGCCTGACGCAGCCGCCCGACGAAGGTCGGGTCGGCCCCGACGACGTCGGCGGGAGTGGGGAACTCACCCGCGGCGGGGTCGTCGAGGACGACCACGCTCGGGGCCTCCTCGAGCGCCTGACGCGCAGCCTCGACGGTGATGTCCTGGGCGAAGACGGCGTGGACGGCGAGCGAGTGGGTCGTGATCACCGGGACCCGGACGCAGGTGGCGGAGACCTTGAGGTCGGGGATGTCGAGGATCTTGCGCGACTCGTTGCGGACCTTGAGCTCCTCGGACGACCAGCCGTCGTCCTTGAGCGAACCGGCCCAGGGCACGACGTTCATCGCCAGGGGTGCTGGGAACGGCGAGTCGGGTCCGAGCTTGTCGAGGATCTCGCGACGCACGTCGCCGGCCTGCGAGCCCAGCTCGCGGTTGCCGCCGACGACCTGGAGCTCGTCGTGGAGGCGGTCGATGCCGGGCTGGCCCGCGCCGGAGGCGGCTTGGTACGACGAGACGACCAGCTCGGTCAGCTGCCACTTGCGGTGCAGCGCGCCGAGGGCGTCCATCATCGTCAGCGTCGTGCAGTTGGGGTTGGCGATGATGCCCTTGGGGCGGTTCCGCACGGCGTCCGGGTTGACCTCGGGAACGACGAGCGGCACATCGGGGTCCATGCGGAACGACCCCGAGTTGTCGACGACGACGACGCCCTTCGCGGCGGCGATCGGGGCCCACTCGGCCGAGACCTCGTCGGGGACGTCGAACATCGCGACGTCGACGCCGTCAAAGACCTCGGGGGCGAGGGCCTGGACCTCGACCTGTTCGCCGCGGACCTCGAGCAGCTTGCCCGCGGACCGGGCCGAGGCGACGAGGCGGATCTCGCCCCAGACGTCCTCCCGGGTCGAGAGGATCTGACGCATCACGGTGCCGACGGCGCCGGTGGCGCCGACCAGCGCGAGGGTGGGCTTACGCATACTCGCCGGGCGGTTGGTGGGGCTCATCGGCCAGTACCTCCGTAGACCACGGCCTCACCGTCGGTCGAGTCAAGGCCGAACGCCGTGTGGACCGCCCGGACCGCGTCGTCGAGCTGGTCGTCGCGGGTGACCACCGAGACGCGAATCTCGGACGTCGAGATCATCTCGATGTTGATGCCGGCGTCGGCGAGCGCCTGGAACAGCGTGGCCGAGACACCGGGGTGCGACCGCATGCCGGCCCCGATCAGGGAGAGCTTGCCGATGTGGTCGTCGTAGAGCAGCGTCGCGAAGCCGACCTGCTGCTGGATCTGGGCGAGCGCCTGCATACCGGTCTGGCCGTCGGTCTTCGGCAGCGTGAACGAGATGTCGGTGAGTCCGGTCTCGGACGCGGAGACGTTCTGGACGATCATGTCGATGTTGATCTCGGCGCGGGCGACGGCCTGGAAGATCTCGGCGGCCATGCCGGCGCGGTCCGGGACGCCGACCACCGTGATCTTGGCCTCGTTACGGTCGTGCGCGACGCCGGCGATGATCGGGGCTTCCACGGACTCTCCTTCCGGGCCGTGTTGGGGCTTGTCGGTGATCCAGGTTCCCTCGTGCGGGGAGAACGACGAGCGGACGTGGATCGGCATGTCGAACCGGCGGGCGTACTCGACGCAGCGCAGGTGCAGGATCTTCGCACCGCAGGCGGCCATCTCGAGCATCTCCTCGTTGCTGAGGTGCCCGATCTTGCGGGCGCTCGCGACGATCCGCGGGTCGGCGGTGAAGACGCCGTCGACGTCGCTGTAGATCTCGCAGACGTCGGCGTTGAGGGCGGCGGCCAGGGCGACGGCCGTGGTGTCCGAGCCGCCGCGGCCGAGGGTGGTGATGTCCTTGGTGTCCTGGCTGACCCCCTGGAACCCGGCCACGATCGCGATGTGGCCGGCGTTGAGGGCGGTCTGGATCCGGCCCGGGGTGACGTCGATGATGCGCGCCTTGCCGTGGACGGCGTCGGTGATGACCCCGGCCTGGCTACCAGTGAAGGAGCGGGCCTCGTGGCCGAGGTTGGCGATGGCCATGGCGAGCAGGGCCATCGAGATGCGCTCGCCGCTGGTCAGCAGCATGTCGAGCTCACGGCCAGGCGGGAGCGGGGCGACCTGATTCGCGAGGTCGAGGAGCTCGTCGGTGGTGTCGCCCATGGCGGAGACCACCACACAGACCGCGCTGCCGGCCTTGCGAGTCTCGACGATGCGCCGAGCGACGCGCTTGATGCTCTCCGCGTCCGCCACGGACGAGCCGCCGTACTTCTGCACCACCAGGCTCACGGCGACACTTGCTCTCTCGACGGCACGGACATGGATCGGGTCGGAAGAGCCAGTTTATCGGGGGTCGGGTGACACCTCGACGGGCTCCGGACAGTGAGATGGGCGGCTCAGGGTCCGGACCCGCCCGCGCTGAGCCGCCAGGCGCCGGTCGGCTGGCGGCGCAGCGTGTAGAACCACAGGTGGTCGCCGTCCTGCAGGCTCTGGTCGCCGCCCTTGATGGTCAAGGTGGCCGCGAGCTCGACCTGGTCTGTGGCTTCGGACCTGTAGGCGTCGCTCCGGTAGGACAGCACGTTGACGTGCCCGCACAGCTCGCCGTCCGTGAGGAACTGGTCGACGGCGTACTCGTGGGTGGTCGCGCAGTCGCCGGCCTGCAACGCCAGCAGGTATGCGTCGAGCACCTGACGGGGCGTCGCGCTGTCCGCCGGAATGGCCCGCGCGACGTGCGTGCAGGCTCCCAGTCCCAACGCCACCGCCAGCACCACTGCGATCACGGCGGCATCCCGAGCAGCCCGGCGGGCACGCGCTCGCCGTGTGGCTCCGACTGCTGGTACCGCCCGCACGACGTCAACCGTCGCACGACTACCTGAACCTCACCTCACAACGGCGACCTCGGTACGACGGCTCAGTACGGCGACCTCGGTACGGGGCCTCAGTACGGCGGTGGGTCCTCGAACGTCGTCGCACCCGCGGCAGCCGTGGCTGCCGCATCGAGCTCGGCCTCGGTGACCGTCCTGGCGAGTGGGTCGTCGTCGTTGTGCCGGCCGGTGAGATAGCTCCGCCCCGAGCAGGTCCGCCACAGCGTGAGGCCGTCGCTGTCGGTGGTCGCCGTCCAGGTACCGCGAGTCTTGTGGTTGTGGTGCCGACGGTCCCTGGCGAACAGGTTGGCCATGGCCGTCGGGCCGGCCGGCCACGGCCGGTTGTGATCGACGTCGCACCGGTGTGCCGCGGTGGTGCAGCCCGGTGCCGTGCACACCCCGTCCAGCGCCGCGACCATGCTCGCCATGGCCGGGGTCGGACGATACCGGTAAATCGTCAGGTCGAGCGCTGCGCCGGTCACGGGGTCGCTGACGAGCCGTCGCCACACCGAGCCGCGGGCCGTCGCCAGCTGCCGGGCGTGCTCGGCGGACACGTACCCGTAGCCAGGGATCTCCCCGACGCCGCGCTCCTCGCCCAGCAGTACGCCCAGCGAGACGACCACCGTGACGCGTGCGGCCGGCGCTTCGCCGACGAAGGTCGCTGCTGCGGACGCCATGGACGTCCCGGACGTCCCGGCTTCCGATGAGGCCGAGGACGTCGACGAACTCGCCGCGAGATCACCGGGGTTGGCCCAGCCGTAGAGGAGCAGGTCCAGCGCGACGTCACTACGCAGCTGGGTCAACGTTCGCGAGTCGCCATCGCCGCGCAGTCCCTGGGCCACGTCGTCGACGCGCTCCATCGCCGCTGCCACCCGGCCGGCCTCCCCGGTGATGGTCAGGCACCCGGTCCCGTTCCCGACCCCGTCCCCCACCGTGTCGAGGGTCGCGTAGGCGGTCCGTTCGGCAACCGCATCATCACGGGCCTGAGCAGGGTCCGGGGTGTGGAGGACGACCTGGCGGCGCAGCTCGCGCCGGAAGGAGCGGTCGGTGCGAACGCTGCCGTCGCGGTTCGGCGCGAGGAGCCGCTCGCAGATCGCGTGGACCTCCTCCGCCCCGAGTCCGCGGGTGTCGTGGTGGATCGTGGTGGATCCGAATCGCCCGGTCGAGCGACACGCGCCCCTCCGCCAACGCCGCGGCCAACAGCCGACCTCGACCGTCAGCGTCCACGGCCAGGTCGAGCCGGCGTTCCACCTGCCACTGCGGCAGTCCGGTCGCCAGCACCACCTCGTCGACCGTGGCGGTGTCGGACTCCGCTCGCAGCACGCTCGGCGGCATGCTCCGACCGATACGACCCGCCAGGTCGTCGGTCATCCGCACCTGCTCGCCGACGGCCTCCCGCAGCCGGCGCAGCGCCGCGAGCCCTTGGAGGTCGGCCCATGCCTTGACCCGCTCTACCGCCTCGAGGACCTGCAGCTCCTCCTCCACCCACTGCTGTGACTCGTCATCGTCGACTCGCCGGTCATGGAGAACCGCGGACCGGACGGCCCATCCCGCCTCCGACACCTCGTGCGGGCGAGCCAACAGATCAATGGCGGCCGCGACCGGAGGAGGAGCTATCCCGACCCGCTCGGCCAGCGCCATGGTCATGTCACACCCCCTGCCCTCACGCTTCGAACTGCTGTTCGAGTCTACGTTTGCCAGCACGCGCAGCGCAGGCCCGCGAAGCGCGAGTTAGGTTGCCGCGCAACAGAACTCATCCATAAGGGGTGGTCACGTCACCCCAGTACCAGGGCCCACAACAGCGCGGCGAACGCGGCCACGCTGAGCACGACGCGCACCACGTTCCACCGGACCCACCGACCCTCGTCGAACTCCGCCCTCGCCGCCGCCACATCGATCACGTCCGCGTCCCCGGCCGCCTTGAGCCGGTTGTTGGCCGGCACGTTGATCCCCACGGTGATCCCCACCGTGCCGAGGTCGAGCACCAGCGACACCACCACCCATACCAGCACGCCACGCGCCGCCTCGCCGAGGTGCAGCAACGCGGCCGCCACTGTCAGCACCGGCGCCCCCAGGAAGGCGCTCACCATGAACCACGGGTTGACGATGGCTCGGTCCAGCGCCTGGAAGCCCGCCACGAACGTCCGGTCGCCGGCTCGCCCCAACCCGGGCATGACGGTATGCGCGTAGAGGACGTAGACGCCGGCCACGAGGCCGCTGGTCAGGGTCGCGAGGAGCAGGACGATCGTCGGCACACCAACAGTCTGGCGGCCCCCACCGTCACGGCGACGACGCCAGGCCCGGGAACGGGATCGGACACTCCGGCGACCCCGCACACTCGTCCAGGTCGCGGCATCCTGCCGTCAGCGCGGCCGACAGGGAGGCTTCGACCACCCGCAGGTCGTCGATCCGGGATCGCACCTCCGCGAGCTTTCCCTCGATGCGCGTATGCAGGTCCGCGCCACCGCCCCCTCGGTGCCGGACATCGTGTCGGTGGACGCCGACGTCCAACAGCTCGGCGATCTCCGCCAGCGTGAACCCCAGCCGCGCAGCCGCCCGGATCACCCGCAGCCGGGTCACGTCGCTCTCCGAGTAGACACGGTGACCACCCAGCGACCGGTCTGGAACCGGCATCAGCCCCCGTCGCTCGTAGTACCGCACGCTCTCCACACCGACACCCGCTGCCCGCGCGACATCGCCCGCCCGCATACCCGTCATCGACTCGAACCCATCAACGAACGAGCCCGTCCCGCGAGCACCGCCACCACGTCGGCGTGGTCGTCATCGGCCGTCACCGTCAGAGCGAGCGTCGACGACGTCACGCTGAGGCCGAAGGCGAGAAACGCGCAGCACTGCGCCTCCCGATCGACGAGGTCGGCCACCAGCGAGGCCCGCCCTGGAGCCGGAGCCAGCAGCAGGCGTACACCGCCGTCGGCGGGCCCCACCGATCGCACCGAGCTCGCGAAGAGCGCGTCCCACTCCGCCACCCGGCCCGCCTGCTCGGCCGGCTCCAGGGAACACGCCGACGGCGCGCACCAGTCGTGTTGGGCATCCATGAACCCGACGGTAAACCCGTACCTCGGTACGGGATTCAAGCCCTCTACGGGTGCAGCGCGTCGAACTCTGCGGACGAGACCGTGTCCTCGTCGGCGTCGAGGCGCAGGTGCGCCAGCACCGACTGGAGCACCCGCAGCGAGCTGGCCGCCCGGTCGCCCCACGTCGACAGGTACGAGAACTGCCACCACCACAGCGCCTCGATCGGCCGGCCGTCGTCGTAGTGCTTGAGGCCGTGGTCCAGCGCCACGACGATCTCCATCACGTCGTTCGAGAGCGACCCGCGGGTGAGCTCGACATGGGTCACCGGGTCGACGACGTCGGCATACTCGTCGAGGCCGTCGAGCAGGTTGAGCAGGCTGGCCCGCAGCGGGTCGACGTCGGGGTCGGGGCCCGGGTCGGACTCGAACCGCTCGACCGGGACGACGTCCTGGATGGCCCCGAGCCGGGATCCCGCCAGGAGCAGCTGGGCCGTCGCCAGGAGCAGCAACGGGATCGCCGTATCCGCCGCCTGTCCCGAGGCCACCTCGGTGACCGTGGAGATGTAGTTCCGCGCGTCGGCCGCCGACTCGGCCGCGATGGCGCGCAGCTCCTCGCGCTCGGTCGCGTCCTCAGCGGCGATCACGTCGGGAGTGTCGGAAGTGTCGTCACTCATGCATCGGCCGCCGTCCCTCGAACGCCCTGCCCAGAGTCACTTCGTCAGCGTATTCAAGATCGCCGCCGACGGGCAGTCCGGACGCCAGTCGGGTGATATTCAGCCCGGTGCCACGCAGGGACCGGGAGATGTAGGTCGCCGTGGCCTCGCCCTGGATGTTGGGGTCGGTGGCGATGATGAGCTCGGTGACGGTGTCATCGGCCAGGCGCTGCAGGAGCTCCCGGATCGACAGGTCCTCCGGTCCCACCCCGTCCATCGGGGAGATCGCCCCGCCGAGCACGTGGTAGGTCCCCCGGAACTCGCGGGTCCGCTCGACCGCCACGACGTCCTTGGGCTCCTCGACGACGCAGATCTTGGTCTGGTCGCGTCGCGGGTCGGAGCAGATCCGGCAGAGCTCCGCCTGGGCGACGTTGCCGCAGCGCGCACAGAACCGGATCGTCGCCTTGACCTCGGTGAGAACGGTCGTCAGCCGGGCGACCTCCTCCGGGTCGGCGCGCAGCAGATGGAACGCGATCCGCTGAGCCGACTTCGGGCCGATCCCCGGAAGTCGCCCCAGCTCGTCGATCAGGTCCTGCACCACGCCCTCGTACACGGCCGTCAGCCTAGGTGGCCGGGCTGTCACTCCCCCGCAGGTGGGTCACTCCGCCGGCTGGAGGTTCTCCGACCAGCGCTCCTCGATCCGGCCCACCCGCCAGATGATGAGCGCGACGACCCACGTGACGACGAACAGCCCGACGATCCAGTAGCCGATGTTCTCCAGATCCACGGACGCGAGCGTGGCGACCGGCCCCGAGGTGATGTCGAGCTTGTCCGTGAGGATCGAGAGCAGCTCGATGACCCCGATGACCAGCGCCACCGCGACCGACAGCGCCGTCACGGTGATGTTGTAGTAGATCTTCCGGACCGGCTTGGCGAACGCCCACCCGTACGCGAAGTTCATGAACGACCCGTCGATCGAGTCGAGCAGCGACATCCCGGCGGCGAACAGCACCGGCAGCGTGAGGATCGCCCACCATGGCAATCCGGACGCGGCGGCGCCACCGGCGACGACGAGCAGCCCGACCTCGGTGACCGTGTCGAACCCGAGCCCGAACAGCAGACCCACCGGGTACATGTGCCACGGCTTGGTCACGGCCTTGGTGACGCGGCCGAGGATCCGGTTCATGAAGCCGCGCTTGTCGAGCTGCTCCTCGAGCTCGGCCTCGACGAAGTGGCCGCTGCGCATCTTCCGGAACACCTTGAGGATGCCGACCAGCGCCACCAGGTTGACCAGGCCGATAGCGACGAGGAACACCCCGGACACCGACGTCCCCCAGACACCGGTGATCTGCTGCAGCGTCGACTGGTCGTCTTCGATCGCGCCGGCCAGAGCCCGGATCCCCAGGGCCAGCAGCGCGACCATGATGAAGACCACCGAGCTGTGGCCGAGGCTGAACCAGAACCCCACGCTGAGCGGCCGCTGCCCCTCGGTCATCAGCTTCCGGGTGGTGTTGTCGATCGCGGCGATGTGGTCGGCGTCGAAGGCGTGCCGCAGCCCCAGCGTGTAGGCGGTGACGCCGAGACCGATGTTGAACAGCTGGCCGCTGACCTGGTACTCCTGCGGCGCGACGAGCGCGATCAGCGTGCCCCAGCCGACGAGGTGCAGCAACAGGATGAAGGTCGCCATCCCGATGACGGAGCGACGTTCCTCGCGACTGAGATCCAGGCGACGACGCTTCGCCCTGGTCGGCGGGGTGGGGGTCAGGGTCGTCACGCCGTCACCATAAGGAGGGCGTGCGCGTTATTGCAAGTGGTTCGCGATAAGCCTGACCGAACAGACAGGGTGCGTCAGGTGCCGAGCTGCGGACCGGGCTCGGACGGGATCTCGTTGTAGCCGTCGGCCCGCTCCTGGCCGGAGAGCGCGGCGATCGCGTCCATGATCTCGTCGGTCACCTCGCGCCGCGCACGACCCTGAGGCACACCCGCATACCGCTCGGTGAACTCCAGGGGTTTGCCGAAGGTGACGCTCACCTTGGCGAGCCGCGGAAAGCGGGCGTCGACCGGCTGGATGTCCTGTGTCCCGGCCAGCCCGACGGGCACGACGGGCACCTTCGCGGTCAAGGCCAGGAACCCCACTCCGGTCCGGCCCCGGTAGAGCCGGCCGTCCCGTGACCGGGTGCCCTCCGGGTAGATCCCGAACGCCTCCCCCTCGCCCAGCACCGTCAGCGCGGCGTCGAGCGACTCCTGCGCAGCCCGCGACGAGTGCCGGTCGACGGGGATCGCGCCCAGCCCCTCGAACACCTCGCGGGTGACGAACCCGCGTACGCCGGTCCCCGTGAAGTAGTCGTCCTTCGCGAGGTAGTGCACCTGCCGCGGCGCCGCGAGCGGGATCGCGAAGGAGTCGATGAACGACAGATGGTTGCTCGCGAGGATGACCCCACCGGTCCTCGGGACGTTCTCCGTCCCCACGATCGTCGGCCGGTACAGCACGCGGCTGAGCGGCTTCAGGACGACGTGTCCCAGCCGGTAGAGCATGCGCCGACCCTAGTGGCCGCCCGCAGCGTGATCGGTGACGTCCCATCGGCCGGTATGCCTGTACGGCCCTCGGCGTTGTTGCTGGGGTCCCCGCGAAGTATCGGAGCGGAGCGTGGGGTCCTCGCGACGGATCGACGCGAAGCGGCGAACGTCGTGGGGAGAACGTCGTGGGGTGACCTAGGCTGGCAGGACTGTCGGGAGGAGGTATGCGTGCGCCGAGCACCCGTCTCGACCGACCTCGTCACACGGCTCTCGACGACCACGCCCGGGCAGCCCAGCGCCCAGCAGGAGGTCCTGCTCGAGCTGCGCCGCGTGATCCTCGCGGGCAACGCTCCACCAGGAACGCCGATCCCCCTCGACGAGGTCGCGAAGTTCTTCGACTGCAGCCTGATCCCCGTCCGCGAGTCGCTGAAGACCCTCATCGGCGAGGGCCTGGTCGACCACGAACCGCGCGGCGGCTACCGCGTCGCCCGACTGACCGGTGACGAGCTGCGCGAGTTCTACGTGATCCGAGAAGCGCTGGAGTCGGCCGCACTTCGCGCCTCGGTCCACCACGCGAGCCCGGCCGACGACGTCGCCGTCGCGGCGATCCACGCCGACCTGGCCGCGGCGATCGCGGCCGGCGACTACGGCGCATACCACCGCGACAGCCGTCGTTTCCACATCGCGCTCGTCGAGCCGTCGGGGATGCATCGACTGCTCCACATGTTCGAAATGGCCTGGAACATCACGGAACCCGCGCGTCCGATGGCACGAGTGAACGACGACGAACGCAGCCGCATGCACGCCGACCACGCCTACATGCTGGAGGCGTTCATGGCTCGCGACGCGGACGAGCTGGTGCGGCGCTCCGCCGAGCACTACCAGCGGCTCGAGCGCGCCGTCGACACCCTCTGACGCGACGGACCGACCGACCCGACGCAGGCGTACGCCAACGGGTATATCTCAGATATATCCGCGCGGAAACCTGACGGAAACCGTTGCGGGGCTACCTTTCCGGTTCATCTCGACTCGCCAGTCTCCGTCCGAGAGGAACCCCATGACCGACACCATCGACACACCGGCTCCGCCCAGCGCCGAGCATCCTGCCGGTGTCGGCGTCATCAAGCCGGGCTACCACCCGCGCCTGACCAACGACGACCTCGCGCCGCTGCGGGACCAGAACTGGACCTGGTACAACATCTTCGCGTTCTGGATGTCCGACGTGCACAGCGTCGGCGGATACGTCACTGCTGGTTCGTTGTTCGCCCTCGGACTCACCAGCTGGCAGGTCTTCATCTGTCTCATCGTCGGTATTTCAATCGTGCTCTTCTTCTGCAACCTCGTCGCCAAGCCGTCGCAGCGCACCGGGGTCCCGTTCCCCGTCATCTGTCGCTCGGTGTTCGGTGTGGTCGGCGCCAACATCCCCGCGATCATCCGCGGTCTCATCGCGGTCGCCTGGTACGGCATCCAGACCTACCTCGCCTCGGCGGCGCTCGACATCCTCATCGTCCGCGTGTGGCCGGCGCTCGAGCCGTACGGCGACGTCGCCCAGCACGGCTTCCTCGGGCTGTCCACGCTCGGGTACTTCACGTTCGCGCTGCTGTGGGTGCTGCAGGCCGCCGTCTTCTGGACCGGCATGGACACCATCCGCAAGTTCATCGACTTCTGCGGCCCCGCGGTCTACGTCGTCATGTTCATCCTCTGCTTCTACCTGCTGTCCAAGGCGAACTGGAACGTCAGCCTCAACCTCTCGAGCGAGCAGCTCTCCGGGTCGGCGGTCATCACGACGATGTGCGCCGCGACGGCGCTGGTCGTCTCGTACTTCTCCGGGCCGATGCTCAACTTCGGCGACTTCTCGCGGTACGGCAAGTCGTTCAAGGCGGTCAAGCGCGGCAACTTCTGGGGCCTCCCGGTGAACTTCACGATGTTCTCGGTGCTCACCGTGCTGACCGCCGCGGCGACGCTGCCGGTCTACGGCGAGCTCATCACCGACCCGGTCAAGACGGTCGGCAAGATCGACAACACCTTCGCGATCGTGTTGGCAGCGTTGACGTTCACGACGGCGACCATCGGCATCAACATCGTCGCGAACTTCGTGTCGCCCGCGTTCGACTTCTCGCACGTCAACCCGCAGAAGATCTCGTGGCGCACCGGCGGCATGATCGCCGCCGTCGGCTCAGTCCTCATCACGCCGTGGAACCTCTACAAGAGCCCCGAGACGATCCACTACACGCTGGACACGCTCGGCGCGTTCATCGGCCCGCTCTTCGGCGTCCTCATCGCGCACTACTACCTGATCCACAAGCAGAAGGTGGTCATCGACGACCTGTTCACCATGGACGAGAAGGGCGTCTACCACTACACGAAGGGCTTCAACCCGTCCGCCGTGTGGGCAACGGCCATCGCCGCCGTCGTCGCCATCTCGTGCGTGTTCGTGCCGGGCATGAACAAGGCCACCGACTACAGCTGGTTCATCGGCTGCGGCCTCGGGCTGGTCGTCTACTACCTGCTGGCGACCCGGGCCGGCGTCGACCGGCTGGTCGCCGACCGCGAGGGCGACGACGTGGTGGTGGGCTGAGCGATGCAGATCCGCGTCATCAACCCGAACACCACGTGGTCGATGACCCGCCTGATCGGCGACTGCGCCTCGGCGGTGGCCTCCCCGGGGGTCACCGTCGAGGCGGTGTCACCGTCGATGGGTCCGGCGTCCATCGAGAGCCACTACGACGAGGCGCTGGCCGTGCCCGGCCTTCTCGCCGAGATCGCCCGCGGTGAGGCCGAGGGCGTCGACGGGTACGTCATCGCCTGCTTCGGTGACCCGGGCCTCGAGGCCGCACGAGAGCTGGCTCGCGGGCCGGTCGTGGGTATTGCCGAGGCCGGTATGCGAGCGGCCACCTACCTGGGGCGGTCGTTCAGTGTCGTGACGACGCTCGGCCGTACACGCGGGCGGGCCTGGGACCTCGCGTCCACGTACGGCGTCGAGAAGGCCTGTCGCGGTGTGCACGCCTGCGAGATCCCGGTCCTGGAGCTCGAGACGTCCCCGGATGCGCGGGAGCGGATCGCCCAGGCCTGCCGGGAGGCGCTCGCCCTGGACGAGTCGGACGTCATCGTCCTCGGCTGCGCGGGCATGGCCGACCTCTGCGCGCACATCTCCGAGGCGATCGGCGCCCCGGTCATCGACGGCGTGGCGGCGGCGGTCGTCACCGTCGAGGGACTGGTCCGGCTCGGGCTGCGGACCAGCGGGATCAACGAGTATGCGACGCCTCCCGCCAAGGCGTACTCCGGGCTGCTGGCGGGGTTCCAGCTGGCCGAGGACCCGGCTCCCCGGAGCCCTTCTCTGGGGAGCGAAATCGGTGCGCCAGCACCGCATTCACTCCCCGGGTGAACGGTCACGGCGATAGTCGTCGTGGACCTGCGCCCTTCGGGGTGCGGTCGGAGACTTTCGCATCACCGACGGTGGACGCTTTCCTACTCTGTGGGGTGGGTAAGCGTCCACGGTGACCCGGCGGTCCGGGCGTCAGTCCTCGAGCTCGCCGAGGAACTGGCCGCCAAGGACCCGCTCGACCACTGCGCGGCCGTCGGACGACGAGGTCGCGATGTTCTCGTCATCGTCGCTCACCGCGTCGTCCGGCGACCCGCTGCGGACGTCGGAGCCTCCGCCTGCGGAGCCTCGGCCGCGACCGGTCGTGCCGTTGGTCGCTGAGCCGTCGGCTCGCGACGGGGCCGGCGTGTCCCTCGGTGCGGGCGTCGCTCGGGGCCGACGGGCGGCGGGTTTGGTGGAGCTGGTCGTCTCAGGGCTGGCCGGCCCGGTCGTCTCGGAGCTGATCGTCGACCGCGCGTCAGAGGCGTCGGTCGGTGGGGCGGTTCGGGCTGCGGCCCGGGGTGCGGCGCTGCGCTCCTCTGCGCTCGGAACGAAGTCCGGCGGCGCGCCCGGTTGGGTCCACGGGTCGGCCTCGGGTTCGGGCCACGGGTCGGGTTCGGGGGAGCGCGGAGGTGCCGATCGTTGGTCACCCACGGCGGACGCAGCGGCGCGACGCTCCGAGCCCGCGTCGGGCATGGGCACACCCTCGACGGGCACGTCGACGCCGATCTCGTCGATGAGGGCCTGCCGCACCAGCTCGGCGTGGTTACCGGCTCGGAACGTGTTGACCAGCCCCACCGTGGCGATGCCGAGGAGCAGCCGCTTGCCGTCGTAGTCGACGATCTGGGCGTGCTGCGACAGGAACGTCCACGTCACCCGCCGCATGGTGAAGATCCGCGCCAGCACGTCCGGCCACACCCGGCGCAGAGCCGCCGTGTCGAGACCGCCGGTCTCGGTTGCCGAGCTGGCCGAGCCCGCCGGCCCAGCCGAACCACGAGGACCACCCGGAGTCGTCGAGCCGCGTTCCGGCGCCGCCGGCCGCTGCTCGTCCGGGTTCGACGCCGACTCGCCGGCCGGGCGAGCAGGCGGCGATCGACGCGCGTCCGGTTCCGGCTGCGGGCGTGAGCTGCTGGTGTCGGGCGGCGCCGAGGCACTGGTCTCGCGCGGGCCACCCGCCGAGGTGGGCGCCGAACTCCCGGACGACGCGGCAGACGGAGCCGGCGGGGCAGACGCCGCGGCCGTTGGTCCACTGGAAGGCGTTCTGACCGAACGAGACTCGGCCGGAGCGGACTGCGACGGGCGGCCACTCGGAGCCGAGTCCGGCCGGGCCGACGAGGGAACTCCGCCGAGATCGAGACGACGTTCGAGACGGTCGAGACGAGCCGCATACCCGCTGGGGCCGGACGCCGCCGGGAGCAGGATCCGCGCGCAGATCAGCTCGAGCTGCATGCGAGGTGCGGTGGCGCCGGTCATCTCGGTGAGGCCGGCGTTGACGATGTCGGCCGCGCGGGTCAGCGCACCAGGGCCGAACCGGGACTGCTGGCCGCGCATGCGCTCGAGCTGGTCCTCGGGAACCCCGCGCAGCACGGACGCCGCGCCCTCAGGGACGGCCGCGACGATGATGAGGTCGCGCAGGCGCTCGAGCAGGTCCTCGACGAACCGCCGCGGGTCGTGCCCGGACTCGATGACCTTGTCGACCTGGGTGAACACGGCCGCACCGTCTCCAGCGGCGAGCGCATCGATGGTGGCGTCCAGCAGCTCACCGTCGGTGAACCCGAGCAGCGCGGCCGCACCCTCGTAGGTGAGCCCCTCGTCGCCGGACCCGGAGATGAGCTGGTCGAGGACCGACAGCGAGTCCCGGACCGAGCCGCCACCCGCCCGGGTCACGAACCCCAGGACGCCCGGGGCGACCGCGACCTTCTCCTGGCGGCAGAGGTCTTCCATATAGGACGTGAGGCGGGCCGGCGGGACCAGCCGGAACGGGTAGTGGTGAGTTCGCGACCGGATCGTCCCGATGACCTTCTCCGGCTCGGTGGTCGCGAAGACGAACTTCACGTGCTCCGGAGGCTCCTCGACGATCTTCAGCAGGGCGTTGAACCCCTGCGAGCTCACCATGTGCGCTTCGTCGATGATGTAGACCTTGTAGCGGCTCTGGGCCGGCCCGTAGGAGGCGCGTTCGCGCAGGTCACGGGCGTCGTCGACACCGCCGTGGGAGGCCGCGTCGATCTCGATGACGTCAACCGTTCCGGCCCCGCCACGAGCGAGCGCCACGCACGAGTCGCACACCCCGCAGGGGTCGGGGGTCGGCCCCTGCTCGCAGTTGAGGCAGCGGGCGAGGATCCGCGCGCTGGTCGTCTTGCCACAACCCCGCGGGCCGCTGAACAGGTAGGCGTGGCCCACCCGACCGGTGCGCAGGGCCTGCATGAGTGGCTCGGTGACGTGCTCCTGACCGATGACGTCGCGGAACGTCTCCGGCCGGTAGCGGCGGTACAACGCGGTGGTCACCCACGAACCCTAGTCGCGCCGGCGGACACCGGACCGGCGCCATGAACAGGCCCGTTCCGCCGTCCCGAAGCCCTCAGCTCGGCGTCGGCCCGGCCACGTCGCATACCGCGTTCACGCACGTGAAGGTCCGGCTAGCGGAGTCGTCGCCGCCACCGTCGCCGGGGGTGAGGACCGCCGTCACGGTGACCGGCTGGCCGTCGGGAGGCGTCGACAGTCCGAGGATCCGCTGGCTGGCCGCACCGGCGAGGAGGACCGGGACCGGGCACCGCAGCCCGCCCGGGACGACCGCGCACCCGTCGCCCGTGGACACGAACCGCGCCGGCCCGGTCACCGTCACCAGCAGCGAGCGACCGGCCGTAGAGGCCTGGTTTCCGAGGTTGCGGACCTGCGTCACGACGCTGATCTGCTTCGCCGCGGCGGCGACCAGGGCGACCCGCGGCAGGGTCACCGCCAGTCCAGGCGCTGCGGGCACCGTCGTGGTGGTCGAGGCCGTCCGCGTCGTAGCGCTGGTCGTGGGACGGGTCGTGGTCGAGCGCGTGGTCGGCGTGGGCGGGGTGGGGTCCGGAGGCCAGACGATGCTGCGCGCCACCCAGGCGAAGAGGCCGATCAGCAGCACCACCAGCGCGACGATCAGGAGAGCCCGGGGGATGCGCCGGCCGTCGTGCCGCTCCGTCGAGGGGGTCGGGGGCGGTCCTATCTCGTCCGAGGTCGGCGAGCGCCGGCCGAGCTCGTCGACGGCGACGACGCTGTATGCGGGGCCGGGCTCGGACGGTTGCGTCGCGGCGCCCTGCGCGTCGGTGAACACCGGCTCCCTGGTCTCCCCGACCAGCGCACCGTCGCGGTAGACCTCGTACCGGACCGCCGCGTCGCCGGCGACCGGCGCCCAGGAGAGGGCGAGTCCGCGAGGGCCCGAGGCGGCCTCCAGCGCGACGGGCTGCGGGAGCGGAGCGCTCAGGGCCTCCACGCGGGCGGTCTCCTGGGCGACGTCGCGGTCCCACGCGAAAAGCGTGCCGTCGGTGGCGCGCAGGTAGAGGACCGGCGTGGCCCACTCGTTGCGACTGGTGGTGAGGATCGCCTGCCGGGCGAGGGTCACGGCCACGTCGACGGGCTGGCTCGAGGTCAGTGCGAGGTAGGTCGCGTTGCTGAAGGCGATGGCGGCCTTGTCGCTGATCTCGAACTGCATCGCCACGACCGCCGGGATCCCGTTCTCCACCAGGGTGATCGCCGTCGTGGCGTACGGGTCGACCTCGCTGACGCGCGCGCCGTCGCAGGAGTTGAGCAGGGCCAGCCGGACCGGCGCGTTGGAGAGGATGACGCCGAGGTCGCGTCCGGGTACCCACTCCGCCCGGCCGTAGCGGTCGGTGAACGCCAGCACTCCTTCGCCGGACTCCGGGTCGACGCCGCCGTGGCCGGTGAAGTGAAAGACGTGGTACGTCTCGGTCAGGAGAGCCTCCCGGACGGCATCGAGCGTCGCGACCGGGAGCCGAGTGACGATCAGCCGGCCGCTCTCGATGTGCGGCCGCAACGCCGCCGTGAGGCAGCGCCACTCCTGGTCCCCGTCGATCTCCCCCAGGTCGGTCGGGCTCGCCGTCACGACGAGCATCCGCACACCGCCCTCGACGGCGAGGGGCGGCACCGGCTCGGGAACGTCGACCTGACGGACGGTCGGGTACTTCGCGTACTGGCTGGGGAACCGGTGCCGCTCCGGGTCGTAGAGCACCTCCCACGGCAGGTGAGCGAGCTCCGGCACAGCGGTCAGGCGAACGCGAAGGCGCAGCCCTCGGCCGGCGTCGGCCTGGCCGGCGAGGCAGTCGCGGAAGCTCCGCAGCACGGCACCGCGGAAGACGGCCTCGAACAGGCCGCTGCCGACGTCGCGGAGGTCCGGCGTGACCCGCGGCTCGTGGCGGGCGACTCCGCGGGTCTCGTTCATCAGCCGGACCAGCTCGCGCAGGCCGTCGACGTCCACGCTGGGCAGGACGACCGGTTCCGGAGCGGTCGGACCGACCGGCGAACTGGAGACCCGGGCGGTCAGCCCCGCCGCGACGCGCTCCAGGACGACCTCGAAGTCGTCGTATGCGAGTCGGTCCATGGCGCTCTCCTCGGTAGGCCACCCGAGAGCGGATGATACGGACACTCGGTCCGGAGAGCGCTCTCCCTCTAGCATGCGCGGATGGCGAGGAAGCCCGGGGCGGTCACCACGAGGCGGGTCGAGCCCGACCCGGTGCCGGAGCCGGCCACCCGCCGCACCCCCACCCTCGAGACGGTCGCGCGGCTGGCCGGCGTCTCGCGAGCCACCGTCTCGCGCGTCGTCAACGGTGACACCCGGGTCGCCGAACGCCTCAGGGTCGCAGTGGACGAGGCCGTCCAGGTCCTGGGGTTCGTCCCGAACGCTGCCGCACGGTCCCTCGCGACCCGTCGGACGGGGTCGGTCGCGCTGATCATGCGCGAGCCGGCCGACTTCGGCGTGACCGACGCCTACCTGTCCCGGATGGTCGTGGCCCTCAGCCACGCGCTCACCGACGTCGACCTGCAGCTGGTCGTGCTCATGGCCGCCGGCGGCGAGGCGGACGCGCGCGTCGCCGCATACGCCCGCAGCCACGTCGACGGCGTCCTCCTCATCTCCGTCCACGACGGCGACGAGCTGCCCTCCCAGCTGGCCGAGTGGGGCCTTCCCCTCGTCATCGGCGGCCGTACCTCCCAGCGACTGCCCGGCGCGACCAGCGTCGACGTCGACAACGTCGCGGGCGCCGGCCTCGCCGCCCGCCGGCTGCTCGAGGGGGTCGGCGCCGACTCGGCCTCATCGCCGGTCCGGTCGACACCTGCTCGAGCAACGACCGCGAGGCGGGCTTCCGACGGGAGCTCGAGAAGGCGGGAGTCCGGCTCGACCACGCCGCCCACGGCGACTGGACCGCCGCGAGCGGCGAGCGGGCCATGCGCGAGCTCCTGGACCAGGCACCCGACCTCGACGGCGTCTTCGCGGCGAGCGACCTCATGGCCATGGGGGCCCTGCACGCGGCCGCGCAGGCCGGCCGACGTGTACCGGGCGACCTCGCGGTGGTCGGGTTCGACGACATCGACATGGCCGCCCACACTGCACCACCGCTCACGACGGTCCGGCAGCCCTCGACGGCTCAGGCGCGGCGGATGGTGGAGATCCTCGTCGACAAGATCGCGGGTACGGAGACGCCGGCGAGCGAGGTCCTCGACGTGGAGCTGGTGGGTCGCGACTCGGCCTGAGCGGCCTGACCCAGCCCGGCCTGCGGCTGGACGCGAAGACACCCCACGTACCTGGAAGAGCCCACCTGCCCTTGCTGCATTCCTGCCCTGGGGGAGTTCAGTGAGGTACCACCACGCGGGGTGCCGTCGACAAGTCTAGACGACCGACGAGGCCTGGTCTCACGCCTGCCCGGGGACCACAGGGGTCTCGGGAACGGCGTCCTCGGCGCCCCGCACCCCGTTGACCCGCTGCGGTATGCGGCGCTCGGCGACCAGCGCGAGCCAGGCCACCACGAGGCAGCCGGCGACGAGCATGACGATGTAGGAGGTGTTCCACCCGTGGCCGATGAGGATGCCGGCGACCGCCGGGCCGACCACCGAGGCGGACTGCCAGGCGATGCTCATCACCGCGTTGTAGCGGCCACGGAGGTGGTCCGGTGCGAGGTCGTTGACCATCGCCGGGAGGGTCGGCTGGTAGAACGTCTCGCCGAAGCCGAAGACCGCCGCGCAGAGCCCGAACAGGACGGCGGCGACGATGGTGCCGGGTACCAGGCCGGTCGCGCCGAGCGCGAGGAACGACGCGGCCCAGATGCCTGACATGAGGACCAGGACCCGGGTCCGCCGGCGGCCCTCGATGCGCTGGAGGACGAACAGCTGGAGCACGACGATGACCGCCGTGTTGGCCGCGAACGCCAGTCCGAGGGCCTGGGTCGAGATGCCGCCGACCTCGCGGCCGAAGGCGGGCAGCCCGGTGTTGAGCTGCCCGTAACCGACGAACGAGGCGACGAACACGATGAGGAGGACGAGCCGCAGCGACCGGTCGCGCAGCACTGCGCGGTAGCCCGTTGTCGGCGCTCGCCCGTCTTCGCGCTGGTCGGCCACCTGTTTCGCCGGCACCGGAACATGGCGCAGCGGCCCGAGGAAGATCGCCAGCGGTGCGAGGAACGTGGCCGCATCGATGAGGTAGATCGCGACGAACGTCTCCGGCCGCGTGACGTCGACGAACAGGCCGCCGATGATGCCGCCGATCCCGATCCCGAGGTTGAGCAGGGTGAAGTTGACGCCGAAGTAGCGCTGCCGCAGGTGGCTGGGGATGATCGTGCCGATCAGGGTCTGGACGGCGGGCCAGATGATGCCACCGGAGAAGCCGAGCAGGATGCAGCCGAGGGCGGCGTGCGGCTCGGTGGTCGCCGTAGCCAGGGTGATGTGTGCAGCGATCTGGATGAGCAGCGACGCGACGACGACCAGGCGGGGCCCGATCCGGTCGATGAGCGCTCCGATGGGCCCCACCACGAGCAGGGCGACGAGCGCCGGCAGCGAGAGCAGGAGACCCACCCGCGCGAGCTCGAAGCCGCGTACCTCGTGCAGGTAGACGACGTTGAACGGCATGACCAGCCCGTTGCCGATGAAGTCGATGATGATCGTCGACAGCAGGTACTTGCCCTCCCGCGGCAGGTCCTGCCAGAAGGAGCGCAGCGTCGGCCGGTCGCTGGCGGCGGCGGGCGTGGACATCAGGCCACCCTCTCGTCCCGGACCGACACCCTCAAGAGGATTTCAGCCGCCGCCACGACCTCGGATAGCCTGCGCGGCGGAGGATTCGCATAGTGGCCTAGTGCGCACGCTTGGAAAGCGTGTTGAGTGAAAGCTCTCAGGGGTTCGAATCCCCTATCCTCCGCCCAGAAAGGTGAGCCAGCAGGAGACTGCCGCCGCCAGGACGGCGAGGTGGATGAGCGTGTGCTGGACGTCCGGGACGATGCGGCTGCGTCCCAACCTCGGTAGCACCGTGACGTTCTGCGCATACTCCCGCTCGTAGGCCTCCTCGGTGATCTCTCCCCTCGTGACGCCGGTGAGCCACGGGACCCACCAGTTCACGATCCCGATGACAAGGACGATCGAGTACCAGATCGCGCCGGCCCGGACGAGCCAGCGCCAACCTTGCTGGAGTGCGATGAAGACCAGCACTCCGATCGGCACATGGACCAACTCGCCCATCAGGCGGTCGCGCACCGCCGCGCCCCGAATGTTCCGGTTCAGCGGCGTGGGCACCCAGTCGAGAAGACGATCAGCCCGACGGCGACCGCGACCGCCCATTCGCTCGCCGTGAGCATGGCTCACGCTAGCGGTCCTGGCCTCCAGGTCAGCCGCGTTGCAGGTATGCGGCGTGACCGGTCAGCTCCCGGCCGGCGGCCTGGTGCTCGGCCAGCAGGACGGCGCCGTCGAGGCCGGTGCCGGCCGGGGGATGGACCTCCAGTCCGAGCGCCGCCGCCTCCGCGTCGAACGCCTCCTGCACCGGCGCCGCGCTCAACAGTCCTCCGGTACGCGACAGGCTGACCCCGTCGATCCCCGCGGCCGCCGCGGCCAGGGAGTGGGCGAGCTCGCGGCCGGCCTGGGCGCAGATGCGCGCCGCGACCTCGTCGGTCGGGGCCAGGGCGGTCACCAGGGGCGCCACGCCGGCGATGACCGCCACGGCGTCCTGCCGGGTCATGGCCAGACGGGGCCAGGTCTCCGGCGGGCCGAGCTGTTCCGTTGCGGCGGCCAGCAGGGCCTCACCGCCTGGCGTCACCCCGTCGAGCGTCATGAGGGCCGCTTCAAGGGCCTGTAGGCCCACCCAGACCGACGACCCTCGGTCGCCGAGGATGTGCCCCCATCCGTCGACCCGTCGCCACACCTGGTCGAAGTCGGTCGCGAAGGCGACCGCCCCCGTACCGGCGGCGACCACCGCTCCCGGGCGGACCGACCCCACGGCCCCCACCATCGCAGCGAGCGCGTCGCCGCATACCCACACGTCGTGCGCCCCGACGTGTTCTCGGAGCAGGGCCATGACCTGGTTCGGGTCGGCGAGGGCCTGGAGGCCGCGCATGGACCACACCAGGACGTCCGGGCCGGCGGGGACGAGCGGGACGATGGAGTCGACGAGCCCGACGACGTCGATCCCGCCCGGTCCGATCCGCAGACCCGCGCCGGAGCGGACCGGCCCGGGAACGCCGTTGACGACCGCCTGACAGCGCAGCCCGGAGCCGCCGACGTCCACGCCGACGACGACGCCCACCCGGTCTCCTAGCGCGTCGGCGGGATGGCGCCGAGCGCGGCCGCCACGGAACCGCCGTGCGCGTCGAGGAGGGCGCGGGCCTCGGCCGCGGGGATGTCGGTGAGCAGGTGCAGGAGCGCCGGCTTCAGCTCGTTGCCCGCCTCGGAGAGCGCCTCCTGGGCGGACTCCTCGTCGACCCCGGTGGCCTCCCGCAGGATGCGCACGACCCGGCCGCGCAGCTTGGCGTTGGTGGCGACGACGTCGACCATGAGGTTCGACCAGGTCCGGCCGAGCGCGATCATCACCGACGTCGAGAAGCCGTTGAGCACGAGCTTCTGCGCGGTCCCGGCCTTGAGCCGGGTCGACCCGGTCACCACCTCCGGCCCGGTGGCAGGGGCGATGACGAAGTCGGCGAGCGCACCGATCTCGGACTCGGAGTGAGCGGTCACCAGCGCGGTGAGCGCGCCGAGCTCCCTGGCGACGGTCAGGGCGCCGCGCACGTACGGTGTGCGTCCCGAGGCGGTCAGCCCGATCGCCACATCCTCGGCCCGGAGGATCTGCGCCTCCCGGCGGCCGGCCTCCTCGTCGTCCTCGACGTTCTCGACGGCGGACAGCAGGGCCTCGGCTCCACCGGCGTGGTGGGCGGTGAACAGCCCGACCGGTGAGTTGAACGTGGGCATCAGCTCCGCCGCGTCGAGCACGGCGAGCCGGCCCGACGTGCCCGCCCCGAAGTAGTGCACCCCTCCGCCGGCGCGGATCCGCGCGACGGCGGCGTCGACCAGCCGGGCGAGCTCGGGCAGCACCGCCGACACGGCGGTCGGGACCGTGGAGTCCTCGGCGTTGAGCAGCTGGAGCACCTCGAGGGTGGGCAGCCGGTCGATGTGGACGGAGGCCGGGTTGCGGTCCTCCGTCGGCGCACTGACATTCACGGCGTCACCCACGCTGCGGATGTTAGTTTCCTCCATCACCACGGTCAATCACGCCAACCGCTGACGCCCAACACGGCGCAGCCTCTCAGACGTGGTGGCCGGCGACGGCCGCCCGGGTTTCGGCGACGGCCTTGGTCGCCCGGTCGAGGTCGCGGTGGGCGACGGCGATGTAAAGGCAGTCCACGACGGTGAGCGCCGCGATCCGGCTGGCCGTCGCCCCGGACCGCAGCGAAGTCTCCCGCGCTGCGGTCGTCAGGACGATGTCCGCCGTCCCGACCAGGCGCGACAGCGGGAAGTTGGTGATGGCGATCGTCGTGGCGCCGCGACTGCGGGCCTTGGCCAGCGACTCGATCGTCTCCTTGGTGGTGCCCGAGTGCGAGATGCCGATCGCCACGTCGCCGGGACCCAGGAGCGTCGCGCTGGTCAGGGCGACGTGAGGGTCGTTCCAGGCGAACGCCAGGACCCCGATCCGGTGCAGCTTCTGCTGGGCATCGAGGGCCACGACCCCGCTCGCGGCGATCCCGTAGAGGTCGACCCGTGTGGCCGCGGCGATCGCGTCAGCCGCCCGGGTGAGCGCCTCGCGGTCGAGCTGCTGCGCGGTCTCCTCGACGGCGCTCGCATCCGCGTAGGCGACCTTGGAGATGATGTCGTCGACGGTGTCGTCCTCGTTGATGTCGCTCTTCGAGGCGGTGAGCAGCCGGGGCTGGGCGGACTCCGCCGCCAGCGCCAGGCGGAGCTGGGGGTAGCCGGGCATCCCCAGTCGCTTGCAGAACCGGAGCACCGTCGTCTCGGAGGTCCGGGCGGCGTCGGCCAGCTCGCTGATGGTCAGCGCGGCGGCCGCGCGAGGGTCGGCCAGGACGCGCTCGGCGACCCGGTCCTCCGCCGGCGAGAGGGATGGACGTACACCTCGGAGTCGAACCAGCAAGCCCGCCGGCGACTCGGGTTCGACCCGAGGCGGCCGGGTGGTGCTGCGCGCACGACCTGCCATGCCCACCACGCTAATGGAGGGGCATACGCGCTGTCCTCGAAGTTCGGCCAGCACGATCGGGCGGCTCGCGCGGCCCGCTGGCACACTGTCGCCATGGCAGCCAGGGGCGGCGACGAGAGCGGCGGCCCCGCTCCCTCGCTCGGGGAGTTCCTGCGGGAGCGCCGGATGCGCCTCCAACCTGAGGAGGTCGGCCTCCGCCGCCCTCGCGGCGAGCGCAGCTCGGCCGACCCGGGACTGCGGCGCGAGGAGGTCGCGGAGCTCGCCGACATCTCCGTCGCGTACTACACGTTCATCGAGCGCGGCCGCGACGTGCGGCCCTCCAAGGAGGTGCTGCGGTCGATCGGACGGGCGCTGAATCTCACCGGCGGCGAGCAGCGACAGCTGCAGAACCTGCGTACCGGTGAGCCGCCGCGGCACCACTCGATCCTCACCGAGATCGGCGAGGAGGTGCACGAGCTCGTCGACGTCCTCGACCCCAACCCGACCTACACGATGAACGCGCGCTGGGACCTCATGCACTGGAACCGCGCCGCCGAGCTGCTGTTCACGAACTGGCACCGTCGGCCGCCGGAGGAGCAGAACATGCTCTGGTTCTACCTCTGCGACCCGTATGCGCGGCGGCTCTACGTCGACTGGGAGGCCGAGGCCCGCAACCAGGTCGCGCACTTCCGGGAGTCGTACTCCCAGTTCGGCCACGACCCGTCGTTCATGGCCCTGCTCGAAGAGATCTTCCTCACCACGCCAGAGGCACGAACCTGGTGGGAGCGCCACGACGGACCCCCGAACCGCAGTGGTATCAAGCGAGTTCGGCTCCCCGACAACCGTGAGGTCGGGTTGCGCCAGCTCGTCCTCGAGGTCGCCGACAACCCGGAGATCCAGGTCGTGACGTACTTCGCCGGGTGGGACGACAGCGAGGACGACGCCGACGACTGACCAGCCTCGCCCCGCACTGCACCGCCGCCTCGGCGTGCGGGACGCCGTCGTCATCGGGCTCGGGTCGATGGTGGGCGCCGGGGTGTTCTCGGCGTTCAGCCCTGCTGCATCCGCTGCCGGGTCGGGACTGCTCGTCGGGCTGGTCGTGGCGGCGGTCGTGGCCTGGTGCAACGCGACGGCGTCGGCGCAGCTGGCCGCCCAGTACCCGACCTCCGGTGGCACCTACGTCTACGGCCGGGAACGGCTGGGCCCGTGGTGGGGGTTCGTCGCCGGGTGGGGGTTCGTCGTCGGCAAGACCGCGTCGTGCGCGGCGATGGCGCTCACCGTGGCGACGTACGCCGTCGGCGGTGACGCCCGGGCCACGCGGTTCCTCGCCATCGCGGCGGTGGTCGGCCTGACCGTCGTCAACCTGCGCGGCATCACGAAGACGGCGCGGCTCGCCACCGTGCTCGTCGTCCTGACCATCGGGATCCTCGGCGTCACGCTCGTCGTCATCGGCGTGGGGAACCGCACCTGGCACTCGCCGTTCGAGTCCTGGGGGACGGCATCCGCATACGGGATCCTGCAGTCCGCCGGGCTGCTGTTCTTCGCGTTCGCCGGGTACGCGCGGATCGCCACCCTGGGCGAGGAGGTGCGCGACCCGGAGACGACGATCCCGCGGGCCATCCCGCGAGCACTGGGGATCGTCGTGGTCCTGTACGCCGTGGTGGGGGTGGCCCAGCTCGCGGTCCTCGGTCCGGCCGGGGTTGCGGCGTCCGAACTTCCCCTCCTCGCCGCCGCCGACCAGGCGGGCGTCAGCTGGATGGGCGCGCTCATCCGCGTGGCCGCCGTCCTGGCCAGCCTCGGCGCCCTGCTCGGGCTCGTCACGGGGGTCAGCCGGACGATATTGGCGATGGCGCGGGAACGGGACCTACCCGCGGTGCTGGCGAAGGTCGACGAGCGACGCGGCGTACCTCAGGCGGCGCAGGTGGCGGTCTGTGCCGTGGTGGTCCTGCTCGTCGTGGCCTTCGACGTACGCGCGGTGATCGGGTTCTCGTCGTTCGGGGTGCTCGTCTACTACGCGGTGGCGAACGCGGCGGCAGTCACGCAGGACCCGGCGCACCGGCGCTGGCCCCGGGGGCTGCACGTCCTCGGGATCGTCGGGTGCGTGGTCCTCGTGCTGACACTGCCGTGGGCCGCGGTGGCGGTCGGCGTATGCGTGTTAGCGGTCGGCGTGCTCGGTCGGCTGGTCGCTCAGCGCCTCCGCACCCCCTGAACCCCGCTTCCAGACGTCAGCGGCGGCGAGCAGTGCCGAAGATGCTGCGGGTGATCTCGCGGCCCAGTGCGGTGCCCGCGGAGCGCAGCATCGACTTGACCGCCGAGTTGCCGAGGACCGACTCGACGACCGTGGGCTGGGCGGCCTGGCGCTTCGCCTCAGCGGCGGCCTGGCGGGCGGCCTCCTTCTCCTCGGCGATCCGGGCCCGCTCGGCCTCCTTCTCCGCCTGCAGCCGGGCCTTGTCGGCCGCCGCCTGCGCCCGCTCAGCCTCCTTGGCGGCCGCGGCGTCGGCCTTGGCCTGGGCCACTGCGGCGGCAGCGTCCGCCTTGGCCTGCGCCTCAGCGGCGGCCGCTGCGGCGGCCTGGGCCGACTGCTCCTGCGTCGCGGCGTTGAGCATCTCGTAGGCCGACTGGCGGTCCTGCGCCGTCGCATACGCCTCGTTGAGCGGGCTGACGCTGATGATCTGCGTCAGCGTCTCGGTCGGCGCGGGCGCCATCAGCGACTCGGGCGCGCGCATCCGGGTCCACGCAACCGGCGTGGGTGCGCCCTTCTCGGACAGGACGGTGATGACGGCCTCGCCGGTGCCGAGCGAGGTGAGCACCTTGTTGAGGTCGTACTCACTGGTGGGGTAGGTCGAGACCGCGGCCTTGAGCGCCTTGGCGTCGTCCGGCGTGAACGCGCGAAGGGCGTGCTGGACCCGGTTGCCGAGCTGGGCCAGCACGTCGCCGGGGACGTCCTTGGGCGACTGCGTCACGAAGAAGATGCCGACGCCCTTGGACCGGATCAGCCGGACGGTCTGCTGGATCGCGTCGAGGAACTGCTTCGACGCATCGTTGAACAGCAGGTGGGCCTCGTCGAAGAAGAACACCAGCTTGGGCTTCTCGAGGTCACCCACCTCGGGGAGGTCGTGGTACATGTCGGCCAGCAGCCACATGAGGAACGTCGAGAACAGCGCCGGGCGGTCCTGTACGGCGGGCAGCTCGAGCATCGTCACCATGCCGCGCCCGTCGGCGGCCGTGCGCAGGAGGCTGGCGGTGTCGAACTCGGGGAGCCCGAAGAAGACGTCGGCCCCCTGTGCCGAGAACGTGATCAGCTCGCGCAGGATCACCCCCGCGGTCGCCGCGGACAGGCCGCCGAGCTCCTTGAGATCGCCCTTGCCCTCGTCGGAGTTGAGGTACGAGATGACCTCGCGGAGGTCCTTGAGGTCGTCGAGGAGGAGGCCGCGCTGGTCGGCGTAGTGGAAGACAAGACCGAGGCTGGACTCCTGAGTCGCGTTGAGCCCCAACACCTTCGACATGAGGACGGGACCGAACGAGGTGACGGACGTACGGATCGGGACGCCCTGGCCCATGCCGCCGAGCGAGAGGAACTCCACGGGGTAGCCCTTCGGCTCCCAGGCGAGTCCCATGCTCGCGCAACGCTCCTCGATCTTCGGGTTCGGTTCCCCCGCGACCGCCATGCCGCTGAGGTCGCCCTTGATGTCCGCGAGGAACACCGGGACGCCCTGGGCCGCCAGCTGCTCGGCCATCAACTGGAGGGTCTTGGTCTTGCCGGTACCGGTGGCCCCAGCGACTAGGCCGTGGCGGTTCATGACCGAGAGCGGGATCCGCACCTTCGCCTCGGGATAGATGGTGTCCTCGAACACCGCGCTCCCGAACAGCAGCGAGGGGGTGTCGAACCCGTACCCCGCCGTGATCGCTGTGATCTGCTCCGGAACCGGCCCCGCGGGGTTGGTCGCGGCGGCCGGGGCGGCGGCCGGTGCGGCAGCGGGCGCAGCCGGTGTGGCGGGCACTGAGGGAGGTGGCGGGGGCGTGGTCGCATCGGTCACGTTTCGCATGCTAGTCCGCGCGAATCGGGGCCAACCCGTAGGAACGGGGCCGGTACTGGTCGTGTCCGGAGGCTCCCGCATACCTCGCCCTAGACTGCGGCGGTGATCTTCAAGGCCGTCGGCGACACGCGCCCGTACCCCGACCACGGGCACGTCTCGGCGAAGGACTGGTCCGATGTCCCTCCCCGGCAGGTGCGGCTGCAGGAGCTCATCACGACGAAGACCACTCTCGACCTCGGCATGCTCCTCTCCGAGGACTCGACGTTCTACGGGGACCTGTTCGCGCACGTCGTGGAGTGGAAGGGCGACCTGTACCTCGAAGACGGCCTCCACCGCGCGTTGCGCGCCGCTCTCCAGCAGCGACCTACCCTCCACGCACGCGTGCTCGTGCTTCACTAACCTCCGTGAGCCACGTGGTCGAGTCTGCGGCGTCGCAGCGGCACCGGAGAAACCGGCGCACGGCGATCATCCTCGTCGTGCTGGTGGCCCTGCTGGGTGGCGCCTTCTACTACGCCGCGTCGTACTTCAACCGGCCCACGAGCCCGTCGGCGTCGGACTGCCCGACGAGCGACTTCACCGCGGGTACGGGCGGGCGTGCCGGGCTCACGGCGAACCAGGTCACCGTGAACGTCTACAACGCGACGAACCGCGCCGGCCTCGCGGCCTCCACGGCCAAGGACGTCAAGGCCCGCGGGTTCACGGTCGGCAACGTGGCCAACGACCCGCTCAAGAAGTCGGTGGCCGGCGCGGGCGAGCTGCGGTACGGCCCGAACGGCCAGACCGGGGCTGCGCTGGTGGCCCCCATGATCCCCGGCGTCGCCTTCTACCTCGACACCAGGGCGGACGCGACCGTCGACCTCGTCATCGGCAACGCGTTCACGACGCTCGGCGCCGCGGGGACCGCGACCAGCGCGGCGGCCGCGAACCCCTGCTGACGCTCAGGTCGTCGCGCGCGCCGCGACCGCGGCGATAGCCAGCTCGTACCCCTGAGGGCCGAGCCCGACGATGACCCCGGTCACGACGGCCGACAGGTACGAGTGGTGGCGAAACCGTTCTCGCGCATGGACGTTCGAGATGTGCACCTCGACCACGGGGCAGGTGACCGTTGCCAGCGCGTCGCGGATCGCCACGGAGGTATGCGTGTAGGCGCCGGCGTTGATGACGATCCCCGCGCCGTGGCGGACCTCTTGGACCATGTCGACCAGCTCGCCCTCGCGGTTGCTCTGGCGGCAGTCGACGTCGAACCCCAGTCCGTCGGCGTATGCGGCGCAGCGCGCCTCGATGTCGGCGAGGGTCTCGGACCCGTAGACCGCCGGGTCGCGTTCACCGAGCAGGTTGAGGTTCGGGCCGTTGAGGACGGCGATCACCGGGCGGGCCATGTCGGCCTTTCTACACGGCTTTCTAGACGGTGACGACACCGTCCACGACAGAGAACGGCCGCGCGGGCAGCGGCTGCGTGGCCGGACCGGAGGTGACGTCGCCGGTCAGCGAGAACGCGCTGCCGTGGCAGGGGCACGAGATCGTGCCGTTCGCGACCGAGTCGACGAGGCAGCCCTGGTGCGTGCAGACCGCGCTGAGGACCCGGACCTCGGTGGCGCTCGGGCCCGTCACGACGAGCTGCCGGTCGGCGAGGATCGCTCCGCCGCCGACCGGGACGTCGGCCAGCTTGGCGATCGCCGTCGGCGCAGGACCAGCGGCTTGAGCCGGTTGGGCGGCCTGGGCCGGTTGAGCGGTCGGCTCTGCGGGGCGGCCCTTGCCGTAGCCCGCGCAGCCGCCGACCGCGGTGACACAGATCGCCGCTGCACCGCAGAGGACCGGGCGCCGGGCCAGCAGTCCGGACGTCGGCCCTGGGCCGGGCGTGGTGGTGGGGGTGGTGGTCGTCGGAGGACTCCCGTCGTCGTGAAGTACCAGAGCGCCGACGTGAGCCAGAGCCCGGCGAGGGCGGTGAACAGCAGGCCGCCGAGCACGGGCAACGCCCAGCCCGGAACGGTTTTCGGACGCAGCGCGAGCATCTTGGCGGTGAACGCGCCGAAGAACAGGCAGCCGAGGAGCGAGTGGGCGAGCACCCGCGGGTTGTCGTGCTCGAAGCCGAACGCATAGAGGCAGTGCGTCACCACGGGCAGCGTGGCGAGGACCGCGAGGCGACCGGACCACCGGGGCAGCGTGGCGACCCAGGCGCGGTCGCCCAGCCCGAACCAGCCCCACATCCCCGCGCCGGTGACGAGCTGGACGACGGCCAGCACGACCGCGACCGTGGTGAGCCACGACTTGGCCACGGCGCCGGTCGAGACGCCCGCGATGCTGGTCCCGTACTGCGCCGGCTCGTGCACCGACCCGTAGACACCGAGCGCGACGGCCACGCCGACGCCGGCCACGACGGGGACGGCGAGGATGGCGAGCGCGGGCCGGCTGGTCGTGGGGGCTTCGATGTCAGAAGCGGTCATCGCCGCTCACCCCTGGGGGTAGGCCTGCTGGTCGTCGAGCGTGACGGCCTGTCCGGGGACGAGGACGGGGGGCCGGAGCGACGACGCCGGCGCGGGACCGTAGGCGACGAGGCGGTCGCCGCCCGCGGACAGAGTCGCGGTGGTCCCGACGGCGGTACCGGTCAGCCAGGACTCGACCGACTTCCCGTCGCAGACGTAGGCGGCGACCTGCCCGTCGCGGACGGCCACGGCCACGCTGGTCCGTCGCGCGGCGTCGCGGCCTACGTAGACGGCCGGGGAGAGGTACGCGGCGGCGTACGACGGTGTGGTCGGTGCGGTGGTGGGCGCCGCGCTGGTCGAGGTGCTGGCGGCGGTTGTCGTGGGCGACGCCGCGGCGGGGGTGGAGGTCGTCGCCGCGGCGGGGGTGGAGGTCGTCGCCGCGGCGGGGGGGAGGTCGTCGCCGCCGCGGGGGTCGCCGTCGCGGCAGCAGCCGCGACCGGAGTCTCGGCTCGAGTACGGGCGGGGTCGGTGAGCTCGTCGGCGGTGACCAGGCCGGCTCCGACGAGCGCGGCGGCCACGAGGGTGACGACCGGACCGAGGTTCGAGGTGGCGCTCATGGCAACTGGTCCCAGTCCGGGCAGTCGATGTACGGCCAGTCGCAGGCCGCAGTGACGACCGGAGGGGTCGTGGCGGGAAGGGTGGTGTTGAACATGACGCCAGGGTCGCGTCCCGCACGGGGGCCGCACATGAGGAACGCACCTCAGATCCGGTACGCCCCACCTCAGAGGTGGTCAGCGCGCACATCAGTCTCGTCGCTAGACCTTCTCCGCCGCACGTGGCTGCTCAACCACCGTGGCCGACGTCGACGTCGAGGTGGCGCTTCGACGGCAGGCACGGCGAGAACCAGACGCCCGTCGGCGGCCCTGAAGGGCCTATCGTTCGGGGCGTGACCAGCGAGGATTTCGACCGAGGGTCGAGCATCCGGCGCGAGGTGCTCGGCGACGAGTTCGTCGACGCAAATCTGTCTGGATCGGATGCGTTCATGATGACGTTCCAGCACCTGGTCACCGAGTTGGCCTGGGGTCGAGCATGGAGCGGGACAGCGCTTGATCGCAAGTCAAAGGCCCTGCTGACCCTCGGCATTCTCGGGGCGTTGGGTCGGTACGAAGAGCTGGCGATCTACACGCGAGGCGCGCTCACCAGCGGCGCCACCGTGGCTGAGATCCAGGAAGTACTGGTACACGTCACGATGTACTGCGGAACACCTGCCGGTCGCCAGTCCTTTCTGGCCGTGCACGAAGCCCTTCGAGCGGCCGAGGCGATTCCCGCCGAATAGCCCATGACCTGAAGCCCGCCGGGTGGTGGCGGGCCACCATCCCGCCTACGGCACGGCCCCGCTCGCCGCCGGTATCCGTGGGAGGGTGAGCGAATGGTGAAGTCGTCCTTGACCGCATTGGGTCGCGAACAGCTGAAGATCGCGAAGCAGGCGGCCAGTGGGCGAAGCGCCGACACCGTCTACGGCGGTCACGAACACGTCCTGCGACAGACCGTGATCGCGCTGGCCGCCGGTCGCGGGCTCGCAGAGCACGAGAACCCCGGAGAGGCCACCGTCCACGTGCTGCACGGGCGGGTCCGGCTCGACGGCGACGGCCATTCGTGGGAGGGCTCACCAGGTGACCTGCTGGTCGTGCCGACGGCCCGACACTCGCTCGAGGCCCTCGAGGACTCCGTCGTGCTGCTCACCGTCGCCATGACCGGCTCCTAGGTGTGTCGCTCACGCGGTTGCCGGGACTACCGCCATGACCGGGCGACATCGCCTCCGTGCGGTCGCACCGGCAGGGCGAGGAGGACGTCCGGTCACCCGCGTCGCTGGCCGCCGGTATGACCGGCGCCCGGCGAATCCGCGGATGAAGGGCGGTGGCGGTGGGATTTGAACCCACGGTGGAGTTACCCCCACACACGCTTTCGAGGCGTGCTCCTTAGGCCGCTCGGACACGCCACCGCCGGGAAGGCTACCGGAGCCGCCGCGCAGCGAAGAAATCGAGGAGCAGGCGGGCGCACTCCTCCTGGCGGACCCCGCCGACCACCTCGACGCGGTGGTTCGCACGGGGGTCGCGGGCCACGTCCCACACCGAGCCGCAGGCCCCGGCCTTGGGGTCGTAGGCCCCGAACACGCATACCGGCACGCGGGCCAGCACCATCGCCCCGGCACACATCACGCACGGCTCGAGGGTGACGACGAGGGTGCAGCCGATGAGCCGCCAGGACCCCAGGACCTGGGCCGCCGCGCGGATCGCGACGATCTCGGCGTGGCCGGTAGGGTCCTCCGCGGCCTCGCGGACGTTGTGGCCCTCGCCGATCACGTCACCGGAGGGGCCGACGACCACAGCACCCACCGGTACGTCCCCGGCCCGCTCCGCGACGGCGGCGAGCTCGAGCGGACGGGCCATCCACGCGGCGTACCGATCGTCCTGCACGCGCTAAGTTTCCCGCATGCGCGTGCACGTGGCCGACCACCAGCTCATCTCGCACAAGCTGACCTACCTGCGCGACAAGCGCACCGACTCGCCGACGTTCCGGCGCCTCGTCGACGAGCTGGTGACGCTTCTCGCGTACGAGGCCACCCGCGACGTCCGCGTCGAACCGTTCGACATCGAGACGCCCGTCGCGCCGACGACGGGGATCAAGCTGGCCAGCCCCAAGCCGCTGGTCGTGCCGATCCTGCGCGCCGGCCTGGGCATGCTCGACGGCATGGTCCGGCTGCTGCCGACGGCGGAGGTCGGCTTCCTCGGCATGATGCGCAACGAGGAGACGCTCGAGGCGACGACGTATGCCAACCGGCTCCCTGACGACCTGCACGGCCGCCAGTGCTACGTCCTCGACCCGATGCTCGCCACCGGCGGGACCCTGGCCATGGCCATCCGGTACCTCGTGGACCGCGGCGCCGACGACATCACCGCCATCACCCTGCTGGCGGCGCCGGAGGGGATCGCCCACATCGAGGAGCAGCTGGGCGACCTCGGCGTCCCGCTGAGCCTGGTCACGGGCGCGGTCGACGAGCGGCTGAACGACCAGGGCTACATCGTCCCGGGCCTCGGCGATGCCGGGGACCGGCTCTACGGGCTCGTCTGACCGGCGCTCCGCACCCGGGCGCGCCTCGGCCGTCACATCAGCCCCCTGCGGCACACTGACGTTCAGGTTCTGCCCAGCCCCACCGCATACTGCCCCGACCGAGGAGCCACCCCATGAGCCGAGTGCGCAAGATCCTGGGCTGGGTGCTGCTCGCGTACGTCGTCTACGCCATCGTCAAGTCGCCGACCCAGGCCGCGGACGTGGTGCGCACGTCCTTCGACATCCTCGCCGAGGGCGTTCGCTCGATCTTCGCCTTCTTCGACTCGCTGATCTCCCGGTAGCGACCGGCCGGATGCGGCGACGTCGCGACCCGAACCTGCAGCGCTTCCTCCTCGAGGGGGAGCGGGTGGTCGTCGACGTCCGGCAGCACTGGGGCGTCATCGCCCTCCCGGTGCTCTACACGCTCGCCGGTCTGTTCGTCACCATGTGGGTCGACGCCCGCATCCGGGTCGACGGTGGCATCTTCGCGCGGGCCCTCTGGCTGCTCTGGTTCGTCCTCCTGGGGTGGATGGTGTTCCAGGTCGCCCAGTGGCGGCACGACCGGTTCATCGCCACCGACAAGCGCCTCCTGCTGAACTACGGGCTGTTCACCCAGAAGGTCGCGATGATGCCGCTCATCAAGGTGACCGACATGTCGTACCAACGCTCCGTGCCCGGGCGGATCTTCGGCTACGGCCGGTTCATCCTCGAGAGCGCCGGCCAGGACCAGGCGCTGCGCCGGGTCGACTGGGTCCCCCACCCGGACGTCACCTACCGGATCATCTGCACCGAGATCTTCGGCGTCCCGAGCCGCGAGCGGGTGACCGACCCCGACCGCGACGACGGGTACCTCGACGACGGGACCGGCGGTCCGGCGGCGGCCACGCCGGTGGTCAGCCCGCTGGGCAGTGCCGTGGTGCGAGCAGCTGGACCTGGTGGGTTCGGAGCCTCGGCACCTTCGGGTACGCGGTCGGGCGGCTCCGCGGTCGACGAGCGCTGGTCGTACTCGCAGGCGATCCCGCTCCACCAGTACGGCGACTCCCCGCCGATGCCGAGCGGCGAGATCATCTACAGCAGCGACGCCGAACGGCGCCGGCGGCGGATGGCGGACACCGGGCCGATCCCCACCACGCCCCCGACCCCGCCGAGGTCGCAGCCGGAGGCGGACGACTAGCGCTCAGGGCCCTTTGGTTCACAGCGCCTTGATGATGTCCTCGACCCGCTCCTTGGCGTCGCCGAAGAGCATCGAGCTGTTGTCCCGGAAGAACAGCGGGTTCTGCACCCCCGCATACCCCGCGGCCATGGACCGCTTGAAGACGATGACGTCCTTGGCGTTCCAGACCTCGAGCACCGGCATACCCGCGATCGGTGAGGTCGGGTCCTCGGCCGCCGCAGGGTTGACGGTGTCGTTGGCGCCGATGACGAGGACCACGTCGGTCGAGGGGAAGTCCTCGTTGATCTCGTCCATCTCGAGGACGATGTCGTAGGGGACCTTGGCCTCGGCGAGGAGCACGTTCATGTGCCCCGGGAGCCGGCCGGCGACCGGGTGGATGCCGAACCGGACCGCGATGCCACGCTCGCGCAGCTTGTGGGTGAGGTCGGCGACGGGGTACTGCGCCTGCGCGACCGCCATCCCGTAGCCGGGCGTGATGACGACAGTGCCGGCGTCCTTGAGCAGGTCGGCGACATCCACAGCAGTCGTCTCGCGGTGCTCGCCGTAGTCGGTGTCGTCGGACGCCGCGACGGCGCCGGAGCCGAACCCGCCGGCGATGACCGACACGAAGGACCGGTTCATGGCCTGGCACATGATGTAGGACAGGTACGCACCGGAGGAGCCGACGAGGGCGCCGGTGACGATGAGCAGGTCGTTGCCGAGCATGAACCCGGCGGCCGCCGCGGCCCATCCGGAGTAGCTGTTGAGCATCGAGACGACGACCGGCATGTCGCCGCCGCCGATCGACGCGACGAGATGCCAGCCGAAGGCCAGCGCGACGACGGTCATGGCGATGACCGGGATGGCGCCGCCGGTGAGGACGAACCACACCAGCAGGCCGGCCGAGATCAGCAGCGCGAACAGGTTCATGACGTGCCGGCCCGGCAGCATCAGCGGCTTCGACGGGATCCGGGCGCTGAGCTTGAGGTAGGCGACGATCGAACCGGTCAGCGTGACGGCGCCGATGAAGATCCCGAGGAACACCTCGGTGAGATGGACCGCGTCGTGGCCGGCGCCGGCGGTCGCCGCGCTCTCGGAGAGCAGCCAGGTGTTGTAGCCGACCAGGACGGCGGCGAGGCCGACGAAGCTGTGCAGCATCGCGATGAGCTGCGGCATCCCCGTCATCTCGACGCGCAGCGCTCGCCACACGCCGATCGCGCCGCCGACGAGCATCGGTAGGAAGACCAGGGCGATCTGTCCGCCGACGGCATACCCACGGTTCTCGAAGACCACCCAGATGGTGGCGACCAGCGCGATGGCCATGCCGACGATGCCGTAGGTGTTGCCGGTCTTGGCCGTCTCGTGCTTGGACAGCCCGGCCAGGCTGAGGACGAAGAGCAGGGCGGCGACGATGTAGGCGACCGCGACGATCCCTGATGACATGACCGTGGTGGACATCGCTCACGCCCTCCGGAACATCTGGAGCATTCGCCGGGTCACGGTGAACCCGCCGAACACGTTGATGCTGGCCACCAGGATCCCGGCCACGGCGAGGACCGTGACGAGCGGGTTGGGGTAGATCACCTGCAGCAGCGCGCCGATGACGATGATCCCGCTGATGGCGTTGGTGACCGACATCAGCGGCGTATGCAGCGCGTGATGGACGTTCGTGATGACGTAGAACCCGACGACGACGGCCAGTGCGAACACCGTGAGGTGGCCGAGCAGCTCGCTCGGGGAGTAGGCGCCCAGGAGGCCCAGCAGCAGGGCGGCCACGACGAGGAGGACGTTGCGCCGCCGGGGGTTGGGGGCCTTCTTCTCCAGCTGCGCCCGGATCGCGACGGGCTTCACGGGGGCGCTCGCGGAGACCTGGACCGGAGGCGGCGGCCACAGCAGCTCGCCGTCCCGGACCACCGTCATACCTCGGACAACCTGGTCGTCCATGTCGAGCACCGGCTGCCCGTCCTTGCCCGGCGTGAGCAGCTTGAGCAGGTTGACCAGGTTGGTGGCGAACAGCTGGGACGACTGCGTCGGCAGCCGGCCGGCCAGGTCGGTGTAGCCGATGATCCGTACTCCGTTGTCGCTGACGACCATCTGGTCGGCGACCGAGAGCTCGCAGTTGCCGCCGTTCGCGGCGGCCATGTCGACGATGACGCTGCCCGGCTTCATCGTGGCGACCATCTCCGCCGTGATCAGCCGCGGCGCGGGCCGACCGGGGATGAGCGCGGTGGTGATGATGATGTCGACGTCGGCGGCCTGCGCCGCGTACAGCTCGGCGGCCTTGCGGTCGAAGTCCTCGGACGTCTGCTTGGCGTAGCCGTCGGCGCTGGCCTGGGACTCCTCCTCGGACCGTTCGACCCGCAGGAACTCGGCGCCCATCGACTCGACCTGCTCGCCGGCCTCGGGGCGGGCGTCGAAGGCCCGCACCACGGCGCCGAGGCTGCCGGCGGTCCCGATAGCGGCGAGGCCCGCAACGCCGGCGCCGACGACGAGGACCTTGGCCGGCGGGACCTTGCCGGCGGCGGTGACCTGACCGGTGAACAGGCTGCCGAACTCGTGGGCGGCCTCGATGACCGCGCGGTACCCCGCGATGTTGGCCATCGAGCTGAGCACGTCGAGCGACTGGGCACGGGAGATGCGCGGCACGGCGTCCATGGCGAGGACGGTGATCGGGCGGGCGGCGAGCTTGGCGACGAGGTCGGGGTCGATGGCCGGGCTGACCAGGCTGGCCAGGATGGCGCCGTCTCGAAGGCGGGCGATCTCCTCGTCGGACGGGGCGTTGATCTTGAGCACCAGGTCGCTGGCCCACACGTCGTGCTGGGCGGCGACCCGCGCGCCGGCCTCCTCGTAGGCGGCGTCGGCGAAGCTCGCCCGGGCACCGGCTCCGGACTCGACGACGACCTCGTAGCCCAGGCCTCGCAGCTGCTCGACGGTCTTGGGCGTGGCCGCGACGCGCGTCTCCCCCGCCCGGGACTCGGACGGGACACCGATCTGTCGTGCGGTCGACATCACCACTCCGCCCTGGGATCCAACGTGGGTCGCGGCGAGGGTATCCAATCCGCGCCGACCCTCGGAGCCCGGACATGCTGGAGGCCCGCGAGACAGGGGACACATCGCGGGCCTTCAGCTGATCGGGGGCTTTGACGCAAGTTGACGTCTAAACCACTTCAGGGTAACCGAGCGAGTGCGACCGCCGGGGCTTAACGCTCAACAACCTCGACGCGTCGGCGCCAGCTCGCCGTCCTCCGGCCAGCCGCCGAGGTAGGTGAGCGAGCCGTCCACACCGACGAGCCGAGCGGGAAGGCGGCGCTCGGTGAGGTGGGTGAGGCCACCGTCGGCGAGCGCGGCGGCCGACCACGTAGCGGCGGTGACGCAGTCCGGGGCGACGACGGTGGCGGATCGGAAGGGGTGGGTCTGGGTCGTTTCCGAGGGCGATGTCGAGGGCGAGGTCGAGGGCGAGGTCGAGGTCACCACGGCCAGGCCGGTCGGGATGGCGACCAGGGCTGCTGGGCCGCTCGGCTGGCCGTCGCGGTCGGCCACGAGGACCTCCCAGGCGCCCCCTCCCGCGGGGCCGGCGGTCGCGATGTCGCCGCCCAGGCTGACCAGCACGCCCACCTCGAGGACGTCCGCGACCACGGCCGCACACCGGTCGGCGGCCCAGGCCCGAGCGATGGGGTCGAGCTCCAGCTCGACGCCGCGGGGTACGAGCACGGTCTGGTGCGCCTCGTCGAGCTCGATGCCGCGCCAGGGTTCGGCGTCGCCGACGGAACGGAGGGCGCGTCCCGTGGTCGGGTCCACGACGCCGTCGGTCGCCTCAGCCGCACGCAGGGCGGCCCCGAGGATTGCCGCCAGAGTGCCGCTGATCCGGGTCCGCCGGCCGGTGGGCAGCGTGGAGACCTCGGCGTCACGCCGCCCCCGGCTCGCGGCCCGCTCGACGTGGGCCAGCTCCGTCTCGACGAGGCGGCGGGCCGACGGGAGGGCGTGCGGGTCCGCCGTGACGACGCGCATGGTCGTGGACCAGAGCGGCCACTCGTACGCGGGTCCGCTCAGCGCGGTGCGCGGGTCGTGGTCGAGCCGGTTCGTGGGGTGGTCGCTGGGAAACGGCATCGGCTGGGCTCCCATCACGAGCCTCCTCGGTGGACGCGGCCGGCCTGATGCCGACCTGACCCTCCCGACACTGGGCGCGCCCCCTATGCGATGGCTGTGCGCCCTCTGAGACCCCCGCCTGAGCCTCGGCCGGCCCGCCCGGCGCCCCACCACGTCCGCAATTGCGCCCACTTGGCGGCCGATCCGCGCCGAATTGCCACCACCTCAGCTCAATGGCGTCCAGGTGGCGGCCGATCCGGGCCAAACCGCACCCACGCCAGCACAATTGCGCCCGAATGGAGGCGACGAGCGCTCTCCTCCGCAACGTCTGCCCTTGATGTCAGTCGTTGCGGCGCTCAGGCGGATCCGCCCGCAACAACCGACAGTCCGGTCAGCTGTTGCGGGCGGAGCGGGAGGAGCCTGGGTCAGTCGGCGAGGAGAGCGGTCACGACCTCGTCCGGAACCGCGCCCTCGCCGAACGGGCGCTTGCCGACCAGGGCCTCGGCCTCCTCGGCGGACAGTCCCGCCCCAGACGTCAGGACCTGGACCGCGTGGCTCTCCGGCAGGAGGTCCAGCCAGCGAACCACCGCCGCGTGCAACGCCGCCTCGTCGACCTCGCCGTTGATCCGGAGCCGGGCCAGACCACCGTCGGGGTACACGTCCAACCGGACGTGGGTCACGGGAGCGTCGGGGCGGACCCGGAAGAAGTGCCGGGTGTCGGGCTGGAGCCGCGTCTTGGGAACCAGCTCCTCCCACGTCGACGGGTCGTCGACGTTGCCGGTGGCCTCGTTGACGCCGGACAGCCGAGCCCAGCCGGCCGCGTTGCCGACGAAGTACGACGTGTCGACCTCGATCCGGCGAACCAGACCCGGCGCCGCGAGCGCCACGGTCACGTGGTCGTTGCCGCCGTCGCGACGCCGCGCGTTCTCCCAGCCCTCGCCCATGATCCGGGCCCGGCCGGGCAGCAGGATCTGGGTGGGCGACGAGTAGAACATGTTGGAGCAGTCGACGACCGACCCGCCGTTCTCCAGTCCCGCCAGGTCGACGGTCCCGGTGAGGAACCGCGGGTCCGGAACCGGCTCGCCGTGCACCCGGAACCGGGCGACGCCGCCGTCGGGGAAGATCGACAGCCGCACGTGGGTGAACCGGCGCTCGTCGGTCACGTCGAAGTAGTTGTCGGTGTCGCCCTTGAGCGGGGACTTCTCGACCAGGGTGACCCAGTCGGCCGACTCGAGCTCGGCGTCCGACGGGTGCCACTCGAACGACGCGGCCTCGACCGAGGCGTGCGGCGGGTAGTTGCCCTTGAACCACGAGGTGTCGATGTCGACGCCCCGCACCACCCCGGGTACGCCCAGCCGGACGATCGCCCAGTCGTGACCGTCCTCGCGGCGACGGCGGGTCTCCCAGCCGTCGTACACCTTGCCCTTGTGCCCGAAGTCCTCGGTCGAGAACACCGCGCGGGCGGGCGTGATGAGGTTCTCGCGCTGCGCGAACAGCTCGTCGTTCGCGTAGACCACGCTCCCCGCGAGCGCCCGGGACGCGAGGTCCGGGAGGGCGGCGAAGGGCGGAGCCTCGTTGCTCCGGGCGGTGACGCGGTACTTCTTCATCGTTTTCCTACTCTCCTCTGGTCAGCTGCCGGCCGCGGGGCGGTCCGGCGACGTCGATGCGCATGCCGCGCAGCCAGGTGCTGCGGACGGTCCCCGTGAGGTTCCGGCCGGCATACGGGGTGATGGGGTTCTTGTGGTGCAGACGCTCGGCCTGGACGACCTGCTGCGAGTCCGGCGCGAACACCGCGAAGTCGGCGTCGGCGCCGACGGCGATCCGGCCCTTGTGGGTGAGGCCGGTCTGGTCGGCGGGCCCGCGGGACATCCAGCCGACGACGTCGGAGAGCGTGAAACCCGCGCTGCCGCGCCTCGGTCCAGACCGCCGACAGCCCGAGCTGGAGCGACGAGATGCCGCCCCACGCGGTGCCGAAGTCGCCGGTGTCGAAGTGCTTGAGGTCCGCGGTCGACGGTGAGTGGTCGGACACGACGATGTCGATCGTCCCGTCCCGCAGCCCCTCCCACAGCAGGTCGCGGTTCGACGACTCGCGGATGGGCGGGCAGCACTTGTACTGCGTCGCGCCCTCAGGGATCTCCTCCGACGTGAAGGTGAGGTAGTGCGGGCAGGTCTCCGCGGAGATGCGCACGCCCTCCGCCTCGGCCTGCCGGATGAGCGGCAGCGCGTCGGAGCTCGAGACGTGGAGGATGTGGATGCGGCAACCGGTCGCCCGGGACTGCTCGATGAGGTGCTGGATGGCGAGGTTCTCGGCCACGCGCGGTCGGGACGCGAGGAACTCGGAGTAGGCGCGTCCGCCGGCGTTGGCGGCGTGGTCGATCTCGTCCGGGTCCTCGGCGTGAACGATGAGCAGCCCGTCGAACGCGGCGATCTCGCGCATCGCGGCCTCGACCTCGGCCGGCGCCAGCGCGGGGAACTCGTCGACGCCCGAGTGCAGCAGGAAGCACTTGAACCCGAACACGCCGGACTCGTGCAGCGGCCGCAGGTCGGCGACGTTGCCGGGCACGGCGCCGCCCCAGAACCCCACGTCCACCCACGTCTCGCCGTCGGCGGCCTTGCGCTTGACCTCGAGCGCCGCGACGTCGACGGTCGGGGGGATGCTGTTGAGCGGCATGTCGACGATGGTCGTGACCCCGCCCGCAGCGGCGGCCTTGGTCGCCGTCTCGAACCCCTCCCACTCGGTGCGTCCCGGGTCGTTGACGTGGACGTGCGAGTCGACGATGCCGGGCAGCAACACCTCGTCGGAGGCCAGCTCGACGACGGCCGCCGCGCGCTCCCCGAGGTCCGACCCCGGCCCCTCGATCGCGACGATGCGCCCGTCCTTGACCGCGATGTCGGCCGCGCGCTCGCCGTCGGGCAGGATCGCCCGCTCGGCCCGCACCAGCAGGTCGTACTCGCTCATGACGTCGCTCCCGTCTCTGCACCGTCGGTGGTGAGGAGCCGCTCGCGCGCGAGCCGCTCACCGAGCTGTTCCAGCAGTGTGGCGGCCTCGTCGAAGGACCGCTGCGGGTCGGGCTCGATCTCGGTCAGCGTGTACGCGGCGTGGATGCCTGCGGCGCGGAGCCGCTCGGCGTCGAGGGTGGTGCGGCCGCATACGGCGACGACGGGTATGCCTCGGGCGGCGGCCGCCGCGGCCACACCGGCGGGGGCCTTGCCGTGGAGCGTCTGCTCGTCCAGCGACCCCTCCCCCGTGACGACCAGGTCGGCAGGGGTGAGCTGCTTCAGCGCGGCGTCGAACCCCACCAGGTCGAGGAGCAGGTCGATCCCGGAGCGGATACTGGCGCCGAGCACCGCCACCGCGCCGAACCCGACCCCGCCGGCGGCACCGGCCCCCGAGTGGTGCCGGTCGTCGCGGCCGGTGACCTCCTCGACGAGGTCGGCCCAGTGCGCCAACGCGGCCTCGAGCTGCGCCACCTGGTCCGGGGAGGCGCCCTTCTGCGGTCCGTAGACCGCCGCTGCGCCGCGCTCGCCCAGCAGCGGGTTGTCGACGTCGGAGGCGACGGTGACGGTGATGCCCTCGATCCGGCTACGTAGTGCCCCGAGGTCGAGCCGGTCGAGGTCGGCCAGCGCAGCGCCGCCGTCCGGGAGGTCGTCGTGGTGCGCGTCGAGCAGCCGGCCACCGAGCGCCGCCACCATGCCGGCGCCGCCGTCGGTGCTCGCACTCCCGCCGATGCCGAGGACCACCTGCGTGCAGCCGGCGTCGAGGGCCGCGCCGATGACCTCACCCAGACCGCGGCTGGTCGCGGTGAGCGGCTCGCGCCGGCCACCCGGAAGCCGCCAGAGTCCCGAGACGTCGGCCATCTCGACGACCGCGGTCTCGCCGCGACGCGCATACGCTGTCTCGACCGGCTCGCCGGTGGGTCCGGCGGCGGTGACGGGCACCCGCTCGAACCCCGCGGAGACCGCCGCGTCCACCGTCCCGTCGCCACCGTCCGCGACGGGGACGGTCACGACGGTGGCGTCCGACACGCGGCCGATACCGGCGCGAAGCGCGGCGGCAACCTGGGCGGCGGTCAGCGACCCCTTGAACTTGTCCGAGGCGATGAGGACGGTGGGCACGGTGGTCTCGGCAGTCTCAGTCGAGCAGCGCGATGGCGGTGGGGGCGTCGAGGCCGCGCTCGGCGAGGTCCTCGAACTCGACGACGCCGTCGATCTCGGTGCCCATCGACACGTTGGTCACGCGCTCGAGGATCACCTCGACCACCACGGGAACCTCGAACTCGACCATCAGCTTCTTCGCGGTCTCCAGCGCCGGCAGGATGTCGTCAGGCTCGAACACGCGAATCGCCTTGCAGCCCAACCCTTCCGACACCTTGACGAAGTCGACGCCGTAGCCGTTGAGCTCCGGAGCGTTGATGTTGTCGAAGGACAGCTGCACGCAGTAGTCCATCTCGAACCCGCGCTGCGACTGACGGATCAGGCCGAGGTAGGCGTTGTTCACCACCACGTGGATGTACGGGATCTTGAACTGCGCCCCGACTGCGAGCTCCTCGAGGAGGAACTGGAAGTCGTAGTCACCGGACAGCGCCACCACCGTGGAGTCGGGGTCGGCCGTGGCCACCCCGAGCGCTGCGGGCAACGTCCACCCGAGCGGTCCGGCTTGGCCGGCGTTGATCCAGTGCCGCGGCTTGAACACGTGGAGCAGCTGAGCCGCCTGGATCTGCGAGAGCCCGATGGTCGAGACGTAGCGGGTGTCCGGCCCGAACGCCTTGTTCATCTCCTGGTAGACGCGCTGCGGCTTGATCGGCACGACGTCGAACGACGTCTTGCGCTGCATCGTCCCCTTGCGCTGCTGGCACGACTTGGCCCAGACCCCGTAGTCGGGGATGCGGGTGTCGTCCTTCCACTCCTTGGCGACCTCGACGAGGGTGGCGAGGGCCTCCCCGGCGTCGGACACGACCGAGTAGTCGGGGGCGAAGACGCGACCGATCTGGGTCGGCTCGATGTCGATGTGCACGAAGGTGCGGCCCTTGGTGTAGGTGTCGACCCCCCCGGTATGCCGGTTCGCCCAGCGGTTGCCGATGCCGAGGACGAAGTCCGACTCGAGCATCGTCGCGTTGCCGTAGCGGTGCGACGTCTGCAGGCCGACCATGCCGGCGTGCAGCGGGTGGTCGTCCGGGATCGTGCCCCAGCCCATCAGGGTCGGGACGACGGGGACACCGGTGACCTCGGCCAGCTCGACGAGCAGGTCCGCCGCGTCGGCATTGATGATGCCGCCGCCGGCGACGAGGAGCGGGTGCTCCGCCGCGGTGAGCATGGTGAGGATCTTCTCGGCCTGGGCGCGAGTGGTCTTCGGCTTGGCGATGGGCAGCGGCTCGTAGGTCTCGATATCGAAGTCGATCTCGGCGAGCTGCACGTCGATCGGCAGGTCGAGGAGCACCGGGCCGGGACGGCCGGACCGCATCAGCTGGAAGGCCTTCTGGAAGGTGCCCGGGACCTGGGCCGGCTCCATGACGGTGACCGCCCATTTCGAGACCGGACCCGCGATCGAGGCGATGTCGACGGCCTGGAAGTCCTCCTTGTGGAGCTTGGCGACCGGCGCCTGCCCGGTGATGCAGAGGATCGGGATGGAGTCGGCGATCGCCGCGTACAGGCCGGTGATCATGTCGGTGCCGGCGGGGCCGGACGTGCCGATGCAGATGCCGATGTTGCCGGCCTTGGCGCGGGTGTAGCCCTCGGCCATGTGCGAGGCCGCCTCGACGTGGCGGGCGAGGATGTGCTTGATGCCGCCGTGGTCCTTCATGGCCCGGTAGAAGGGGTTGATGGCCGCGCCCGGCAGCCCGAAGGTCTGGGTGGCGCCCTCCTTCTCGAGGATGAGGACGGCCGCGTCCACGGAGCGCATACGGGTCATGACGACGACTCCTCGCTGCGGCCGCTGAGCCGCTCCACGCCCTTGAGCAGAGCCGAGTGGTCGAGACCGCCGTCACCGTTGGCCCGGGCGGAGGCCATCAGCTGGGCCACGAGGGCGGCCACCGGGACCACGACACCGGCCTCGCGGGCGGCGGAGGTGACGATGCCCATGTCCTTGTGGTGCAGGTCGATCCGGAAGCCGGGCTCGAACGAGCCGTTGACCATGTTCTGCTTCTTCTGGTTGAGGACCGCGGAACCGGCCAGGCCGCCACCGAGGACCTCCAGCGCCGACTCGAGGTCGACGTCGTAGGCCTTGAGGAAGACGACCGCCTCGGCGAGCGCCTGGATGTTGGTCGCCACGATGAGCTGGTTCGCGGCCTTGACCGTCTGGCCGGAACCGCTGCCGCCGACGTGGACGACGGTCTTGCCGACGACCTCGAGCAGCGGACGGGCCTCCTCGACGTCCTTCGCGTCACCGCCCACCATGATGGACAGGACCGCGTCCTTGGCGCCCTTCTCGCCGCCGGAGACCGGGGCGTCGATGAGCCGGAACCCGCGCTCCGTGGCCGCCTTGGCCAGCTCGACGGTGACGTCGGGGCGGATGCTCGAGAAGTCGACGATGAGCGTGCCGGGCTTCGCGCTGTCGAAGACGCCGCCCTCACCCTCGAGGACCTCGCGGACGTCCGGCGAGTCGGGAACCATGATGCAGACGACGTCGGCGTCGGCCACGGCTTCCTTGATGGAGCCCGCACCCTTGCCGCCGGCGGCTTCGAGGTCCTCGTAGTTGGGGTGCCGGTTGATCCCGGTCACCGTGTGCCCGGCCTTCGCCAGGTGGCCGGCCATGGGGTTGCCCATGATGCCGAGGCCGATGAAGGCGACTTTGGTCATTGTGCGGATCTCCTTGCGTATCAGGCGTGTCAGGGGTTCAGCGACGCTCGACCGGGAGCCAGGCGAGGCTCTCTTCGGTCGTGGTCGTGGGCTTGTACTCGAGACCGACGAAGCCGGCGTAGCCGGACCGCTCGAGCTCGCCGAGCCAGCGGTCGAGCGGCAGGTCGCCGGAGCCGGGCTCGCCGCGGCCGGGGGCGTCGGCGATCTGGACGTGGGCGACCCGGTCGGCGTAGTGCGCGATGGCCGCGTCGACGTCGTCACCGTTGTTGGCCAGGTGGAACAGGTCGCAGAGGAAGCCGACGTTGGCCGTTCCGGTGGCCCGGACCCGGTCCACCACGCCGACCGCGTCGTCGGCGGTGCGCAGCGGGTAGGGCTTCGGGCCGCTCACCGGCTCGACGAGCACGGTGGCGCCGAGGCGGTCGGCGGCCTTCGCCGCATACGCGAGGTTCTCGGCCCCCAGGTCGTCCTGCTGGCCGGGCGTGGCGTCGTCGACACGGTTGCCGTAGAGGGCGTTGAACGCCGTGGTGCCCAGCCGCTCGCCGATGCCGAGGGTGACCTCGACGTTGTCCCGGAACTGCTGCGCGCGGCTCGGGATGGAGAGCACGCCGCAGTCGGGGCCGGCGAGGTCGCCGGCGAAGAAGTTGAGCCCGGCGAGCTGCACGCCCGCGTCCTGCACGGCGGTGACGAACGCGTCGATGTCGGCGTCACCCGGGACCGGCTGGTCCGGCCAGGGCCACCAGAACTCGACGGTGTCGAAGCCGGCCGCCTTGGCGGCGGCGGGGCGCTCCAGGAGCGGGACCTCGGTGAAGAGCATCGAGCAGTTGGCCAGGTACGGCAGCGCGTGCGCGGTCGCCATCATCACTCCTCTGTGACGTCGGGGACGAATCTCGTCTAGTTTCCGGATTGCGGAAATTTACTTCTGAACTACGGAAGCGAGTATGCCCGTTCCCCGCGTCGCCGTCAACCGGCGCGAACCATCCATCGCTCCACCATGGCCCGCCCTCCCCATATATTCAACAAAGGGTTGAAATTCCGTATCACAGAAGATAATGTCCACTTCTCGGAAGTCAACGACGATCATCCGGAGGAGCCCTCCCGTGTCCCACCTGCTCTCTTCCCTCCATCACGCCGGCCGCGCCACAGTGTGGGCATGGTGACCGGTATGCCGGAGTCGAGTGCTGCACGGGAGCTGCTCGGGGCGTCCGACCTCGCCGCACTGGACGCCCGCCTGGAGTCGACCGACCAGCTCCTGGAGACGGCCTTCCCCGGCGATGACGGACGGCGCCAGCCGGTCCACACCGTCTACGTCCCCGCGGACCGCTACCACCCTGACCTGCCCGTCGAGTGGGGTGCGGCCGCCACGGCGTGCGTCGAGGCCAACGGCGGGATCGAGGAGATCTGTCGTGCCGCCGGGCTGGACGACACGATCGCCGCCCAGGTCGCCCCTCGCGTCCTCGCCAAGCTCACGACCGACCCCATCGAGGACCTGCGCCTGGACTTCGAGGACGGCTACGGCACGCGGCCGGACGCCGAGGAGGACGCAGACGCGGTGGCGACGGCGAACCGGCTGGCGGACGCGGTCACCGAGGGAGTCGCTCCCGCGTTCGTCGGGCTGCGGTTCAAGTGCTTCGAGGCACCGACCCGGCACCGCGGCATACGCACGCTCGACCTGTTCCTCGGGACCCTGCTGGGCCGGCTCGGCACCCTCCCGGACGGGCTGGTCATCACCTTCCCCAAGGTCAGCACCGTGAGCCAGGTCGAGGCGATGGTCGACGCCTGTGAGCGGCTCGAGGCCGCGGCCGGGCTCCCTGCCGGTCGGCTGCAGTTCGAGATCCAGGTGGAGACGCCGCAGCTCATCATCGGTCCCGCCGGCGACCATCCGGTGGCGGCCGCGATCCACGCCGGTCGGGAGCGGGTCAGCGCCCTGCACTATGGCACCTACGACTACAGCGCGTCGCTGCAGATCTCCGCCGAGTACCAGGCCAGCGACCACCCGGCCGCCGACTTCGCCAAGCAGGTCATGCAGGTGGCCGTCGCCGGCACGCCGGTGCACCTGTCCGACGGGTCCACCAACGTGCTTCCCCTGGGCACCACCGACCAGGTCCACGCCGCCTGGCGCTTGCACGCCGGGCTGGTCCGGCGAGCCCTCGAGCGTGGCTTCTACCAGGGCTGGGACCTCCACCCCCACCAGCTGCCGACCCGTTACGCCGCGACCTTCGCGTTCTACCGCCAAGGACTACCGCGTGCGTTGTCGCGCCTCGGCAACTACGTCTCACGGGCGGACACCCAGATCCTCGACGAGCCCGCCACCGCCCGGGCCCTCGCTCGCTACCTCCAGCGTGGCGTGTCCTGTGGCGCGGTGGAGGAGACCGAGCTGATCGCGGGCAGCGGCCTGACCGCCGACCAGGTCGCGACCCTGGCCCGGCCACGGTCGGACACCGAGAACCTCGCCCCCCTCAGCTGACCCCGCCGCCCACCACCCTGCTCGTCCCGACCCCGTCAGGAGACCCACGGCCATGACTGCCGCCACACCACCCGCGGAACCCGCCGCGCCCGACGCCGCCACAGGCCGGCATCCCGTCGACGAGATCCTCCCGCCCGGTCCGATGTTCGTCTACGGCCTGCAGCACGTCCTCAGCATGTATGCGGGCGTCGTCGCGGTACCCCTCGTCGTCGGAACCGCCCTCAAGCTCAGCCCGACCGACCTGACCTACCTCGTCTCGGCCGGCCTGTTCATGTCCGGCATCGCCACGCTGCTGCAGACCCTCGGCGTCTGGAAGATCGGGGCCCGCCAGCCGATCGTCCAGGGCACCTCGTTCGCCGCGGTGTCGACGATGCTGGCCATCGGCGCCGCCGAGGGCGGCGGAACGGTCGGCCTGCGCGCCATCCTCGGCGCCCTCCTGCTCTCGGGGGTCATCGGCTTTCTCATCGCACCGATCTTCACGAGCCTGCTGCGCTTCTTCCCCGAGGTGGTCACCGGCGTCGTCATCACCATCATCGGCGTCTCGCTGCTGCCCGTGGCGATCCGCTGGGCCGGCGGCGGCACCCCGGGCGTGACCCCGACCTTCGGCGACGTCAAGAACGTCACGGTCGCGTTCCTCACCATGGTCATCATCGTGGTGATCTACCGGTTCGCCCCGGCGGTTTTCAGCCGGGTGGCCATCCTGCTCGGGCTGGTCCTCGGCACCGTGGTCGCGATCCCGTTCGGGCTCACCAACTTCGGGGCCATCTCCAACGCCAGCATCTTCCAGCTCACCACGCCGTTCCACTTCGGCCCACCGACCTTCGCGATCGGCGCCACCGTGTCGATGGTCGTCGTGATGCTCGTCATCATGACCGAGACCACGGCCGACATCCTCGCCATCGGACAGGTCATCGACAAGCCGGCCGACCGCCAGACCGTCACCAACGGTCTGCGCGCGGACATGCTGTCCACCGCGCTGGCCAGCGTGTTCAACGGGTTCTCGGTCAGCGCCTTCGCCCAGAACGTCGGCCTGGTCGCCATCACCGGCATCAAGAGCCGCTTCGTGGTCGCCGTCAGCGGCGGGATCCTGCTGTTCCTCGGCCTTTTCCCCGTCCTCGGCGCGCTGGTGGCCCTGGTGCCGCTGCCGGTGCTGGGTGGCGCCGGCCTGGCCCTGTTCGGCACCGTAGCGGCCAGTGGCATCCGCACCCTCAGCCGCGTGGACTTCTCGGGCAACGCCAACATCGTCATCGTCGCCTTCTCGCTCGGCATGGGCATCATCCCCATCGCCGTGCCGACGTTCTACGACAAGTTCCCCACGTGGTTCACCGTGATCTTCGACTCCGGGATCACGGCCGCGGCCATCACGGCGGTCCTGCTCAACATCGTGTTCAACATCGTGGGACGCTCCGAGAGCGACGAGGCGCCGATCTTCGCCGAGGGTCCCGCCCCGGCGGCGATCAGCGAGGAGGACGAGGCGCGCCTCGACCCTCACGGTCCGGCCGCCCGCGGCGAGAGCTACCGGGGGAACCCGTGAGCTACGTCTCCGCGCACGTCCTCGACGCCGCCGCGGGTCGCCCAGCCGAAGGCGTGTCGGTGCGGCTGGAGTCCGAATCCGGCGACCGCCTCGGCACGGCGACCACCGACGCCGACGGTCGGGTCGGCGACCTCGGCCCGGATGCCCTGGACTCCGGCGCATACCGGGTGGTGTTCGGGTCCGGTGACTACTTCGCCCGTTCCGGCACGGCGAGCTTCCACCCCGAGGTGGTCGTGGTGTTCCGCACCGAGTCCGCGCAGGGGCACTACCACATCCCGCTGCTGCTCAGCCCGTACTCCTACACGACCTACCGCGGAAGCTGACGACCCGTCGAAACGCTGACGCAACACCGCAAGAGAACACTCACCTGGCATACGCCCCCTCGAAGGGAAGACAACGACATGGCTGACATCCAGCTGGCGAGCAACCAGTACGGCAAGGCGGAGAACCGCGTCGTGCGAGTCATCCGCGACACGGACCGCCACGAGGTCCGCGACCTCAACGTCACCTCGCAGCTGCGCGGCGACTTCCTCACGGCGCACACCGAGGGCGACAACGCCCATGTCGTCGCCACCGACACGCAGAAGAACACGATCTTCGCCTTCGCGAAGGAGAAGTTCGACTCCCCGGAGCAGCTCCTGCTCCGGCTCGCCGACCACTTCACCTCGTCGTTCGACTGGGTGACGGGCGGCCGGTGGGCGGCTGAGGAGTTCGGGTGGACCCGCATCAGCGAGCACGACCACAGCTTCTACCGCGGCTCCCCCGAGGTCCGGACGGCGGTCGTCGTCAAGGATGGCGCCGACACCACCGTGATCAGCGGGTTCCACAGCCTGACCGTGATGAGGACGACGGAGTCCGGGTTCGTGGGCTACCCCAAGGACCGCTACACGACGCTCCAGGAGACCGAGGACCGGATCCTCGCGACCGACATCGCGACGCGGTGGCGCTACAACACGACCGACCTGGACTTCGACAAGGCGTATGCGTCGGTCAAGGGCGTCATCCTCGACTCGTTCACCCAGGGGTACTCCAAGGCGCTGCAGCAGACGATGTACCAGATGGCCGAGGCGGTCATGGAGGCCCACAGCGAGATCGACGAGATCAAGTTCTCCTGCCCGAACAAGCACCACTTCCTATCCGACCTCAGCCCGTTCGGACTCGAGAACCCGGGCGAGGTCTTCTACGCGGCCGACCGCCCCTACGGCCTCATCGAGGCGACCATCCAGCGCACCGGTGCACCCACCGCCGACTCGGCCTGGAACGGCATCGCCGGCTTCTGCTGAACGGCACGCCCACAGGGAAGATCCACCACACCCGGGTGTGGTGGATCTTCCCTGTGAGTCGCCTCCGGTGGCCTCAGGAGGCGGCGGCCTCGTAGGCCGGCAGGGTCAGGAAGTCGACGTAGTCGTCGGCCAGGGCGACCTGCTCCAGCACCCGGAACGCGGTGTCGAAGTTGCGGTCGTCGTAGCCGTCGCCGAGCTCGGCCCGGATCGCGTCGTGCTCCCGCGCCATGACGTCGCGGACCAGCTCGGCGGTGATGACGGTGCCGTCGTCGAGCTGCGAACCGTTGTGGACCCACTGCCAGATCTGCGAGCGCGAGATCTCGGCCGTCGCGGCGTCCTCCATGAGGTTGTGGATGCCGACCGCGCCCAGGCCGCCGAGCCACGCCTCGAGGTAGCGAGCCGCCACCTCGACGTTGCCGGTGAGGCCGCCCAGCGTGATCTCGCCCTCCGCGGAGGCGATGTCGAGCAGGTCCTCGGCGGTGACGTGGACGTCGTCGCGGAGCACGTCGAGCTGGTTCGGCCGGTCGCCGAGCACACCGTCGAAGATCTCCTGGCAGACCGGGACGAGGTCGGGGTGCGCCACCCAGGAGCCGTCGAAGCCCTGGCTGGCCTCCCGCTGCTTGTCCTCGCGGACCTTGGCGAAGGCGCGTTCGTTGGCCTCCTTGTCCTTGCGGCTCGGGATGAACGCCGACATGCCGCCGATGGCGAAGGCGCCGCGCCGGTGGCAGGTCTGGACCAGCAGCTCGGCGTAGGCCCGCATGAACGGGGTCGGCATGCCGATGAGGCCACGGTCGGGCAGGACGAACTCGGGACCGCTGTCACGGAAGTACTTGATGATGCTGAACAGGTAGTCCCACCGGCCGGCGTTGAGGCCCGAGGCGTGGTCGCGCAGCTCGTAGAGGATCTCGTCCATCTCGAACGCCGCGGGGATGGTCTCGATGAGGACCGTCGCGCGGACCGTGCCGTGCGGGATCCCGAGCCGCTGCTCGGCGAGGGTGAAGACGTCGTTCCAGAGCCGGGCTTCGAGGTGGCTCTCGGTCTTCGGCAGGTAGAAGTACGGGCCGCTGCCGCGGTCGAGCAGCTCCTGCGCGTTGTGGAAGAAGTACAGGCCGAAGTCGACCAGCGCCCCGACGACCGGGCTGCCGTCGACGACGACGTGCCGCTCGTCGAAGTGCCAACCGCGGGGGCGCATCACGATGGTGGCGAGGCGCCCGTCGGTGCGCAGCGCATACTCCTTGCCCTTCTCGTTGGTGAAGGTGATGGTGCGCCGGATGGCGTCGCGGAGGTTGACCTGGCCGCCGATCACGTTGTGCCAGTGGGGAGTACTTGCGTCCTCCATGTCGGCGAGCCAGACGCGGGCGCCGGAGTTGAGGGCGTTGATCGTCATCTTGCGGTCGGTGGGGCCGGTCATCTCGACGCGCCGGTCGACGAGGTCCTCGGGCGCCGCGGCCACCCGCCAGTCACCGTCGCGGACCGCCTGCGTCTCCGGGAGGAAGTCGAGCTTCCCGGTGAGGGACACCTCGTCGCGCCGGGTCTTCCGGGCCACGAGGAGCTCGTCCCGTCGCGCGACGAACTCGCGCTGCAGCGCCGCGAGGAAGTCCAGGGCCTCCGGGGTGAGGATGTCGTCCTGTCCGTCGACGGGCGGGCCGGTGACCTCGACAGACGATTCCGAGGACTCAGAGGGCACTGGTCACTCCTTCTTTGGCGGCGTGCGGCTGGTAGGTGGGGATGGTGTCCTCGAGCGCGTGGTCGACCTCGACGACGGCGGGCGAGGCGTTGCCCTGACGGGTCGCGGCGTCGCGGACGGCATGGGCGACCGCCGGCGCGACCGCCGGGTCGAACACCGAAGGGACGATGTAGCTGCTGTTGAGCTCGCCCTGCTCGACGCATCCGGCGATGGCTCGCGCCGCGGCGAGCATGACCTCCTGGGTGATCTCCCGGGCGCCCGCGTCGAGCATGCCGCGGAAGAAGCCGGGGAACGCCAGGACGTTGTTGATCTGGTTCGGGAAGTCCGAGCGGCCCGTGGCGACGACCGCGGCGGTCCGGCCGGCCTCGAGCGGGTCCACCTCGGGGTCGGGGTTCGCGAGGGCGAAGACGATGGCGTTGTCGTTCATCGTCGCGACGTCGTCGCCGGTGAGCAGCCCCGGTGCCGAGACGCCGATGAAGACGTCGGCGCCGGCGAGGACCTCGGCCAGCGTGCCGGTCTGGCCGTCACCGTTGGTGTTCTGGGCGATCCAGCGACGGGCCGGCTCCTGGTGCTCCTGGCCCGAGTGCAGGGCACCATTGCGGTCGCAGGCGACGATGTGGCCGACGCCCTGGGCGTGGAGCAGCGTGATGATGGCGTGCCCCGCCGCGCCGACGCCGCTGATGACGACGCGGACGTCCTCGATCCGCTTGCCGACCACCTTGAGCGCGTTGGTGAGTGCGGCGAGAACGACGATGGCCGTGCCGTGCTGGTCGTCGTGGAAGACGGGGATGTCCAGCTCGTCGCGCAGCCGCCGCTCGATCTCGAAGCAGCGGGGAGCCGCGATGTCCTCGAGGTTGATGCCGCCGTAGACCGGGGCGATGAGCTTGACCGTGCGGATGATCTCCTCGGTGTCCTGGGTGTCGAGGCAGACCGGCCAGGCGCTCACGCCGGCGAACTGCTTGAACAGGGCCGCCTTGCCCTCCATCACCGGGAGCGCGGCATAGGGGCCGATGTTGCCGAGGCCGAGGACCGCGGAGCCGTCGGTCACGACGGCGACGGTGTTGCGCTTGATGGTGAGCCGGCGGACGTCCTCGGGGTTCTTCGCGATGGCCAGGCAGACGCGGGCGACGCCGGGGGTGTAGGCGCGGGAGAGGTCGTCGCGGTTCTTCAAGGGCACCCGGGGGTTGACCTCGAGCTTGCCGCCGAGGTGCATGAGGAAGGTCCGGTCGCTGACCTTGCGGACGGTGACGCCCGGGACCTCGGCCAGCTCGGCGACGATCGTGTCGGCGTGCTCCGCGTCGGACGCGTTGCAGGTGATGTCGACGACGAGGCGGTCGGCGTGGGACTCCACCACGTCGAGCGCCGTCAGAACGCCCTTGGCCGTGCTCACCGCTGCCACCAGGCCGCTGGTGGCCCCCGAGGAGGAGGGGGTCTCCACGCGGACCGTGATCGCGTAGCCAGGACTGGGTGTCGCCATTGACTGTCTCCCTTGCGCCGAGTTTTCGTATTGCGGATACTATTGTCTGTGTTGCGGAACTTCAACTAGTTGTTGATATATCTGACGGCAGCCCCGCAGCCACGACCTACTCTTTCGCTATACGGAAACTTTGGGAAGAACACGTCGAGGAGGACGGATGAGTGCGTCAGTGTCGTCGGTGGCGGAAGCCGCCGAACCGGCCGAGAAGAGTCCGGCGCGCTCCGGCACCGTGCAGTCGATCGAGCGAGCCTTCGGGCTCCTCGAGACGATGGCCGACCACGGCGGCACCATGGGCCTGTCCCAGCTCGCGGCCGAGTCGGGTCTGCCGCTCCCGACGATCCACCGGCTGCTGCGCACGCTTGTCGACCTCGGCTACCTTCGCCAGGACTCGAGCCGCCAGTATGTCCTCGCGCCCCGGCTGATCCGGCTCGGCGAGAGCTCGGGCGCGATGCTCAGCGTCTGGGCCAAGCCCCACCTCGACCGGCTGGTCGCCGAGCTCGGCGAGTCGGCCAACCTGGCCATGCTCGACGGCGACCAGATCGTCTACGTCGCCCAGGCGCAGTCACGGCGCGCGATGCGGATGTTCACCGAGGTCGGCCGTCGCGTCCTGCCGCACTGCACGGCGGTCGGCAAGGCGATCATGGCGCGGATGCCCGAGGACCAGGTGATCGACCTGCTGCGACGTACCGGCATGCCGGAGCACACCGAGAACACCATCACCGACCCTGACGCCTTCGCCCAGGCCCTGCTCTGGGTCGGCGAGCACGGCTACGCCATCGACGACGAGGAGCAGGAGCACGGCGTGCGCTGCGTCGCCGTCGCGGTGCCTGACGCACCGAGCAAGCTCGGGCTCTCGGTCAGCGGGCCGGCCACCCGGATGACGCCCGAGGTCATCGAGCGCACCTACCCGATCCTGCGCGACGCGGCCGCCGCCCTCTCCCGCGACCTCTCCTGACCCGGGGGCTCTCCGCTTCCAACCCGGAGTTGTGCTCACTTTCGGCCGGTCAGCGCCACCGAAACTGACATAACGCCGGGTTGGAAGATGGCATCTGCTCGGGGGCGCCCACTCCGAGCAGGCCGAGGCCCTCGACGAGCACCGCGAGGGTGAGCGCGCAGAGCGCCAGCCGCGACTCGCGCAGCTCGGCGTCCTCGGCCTTGAGCACCGGGTGGTGCTCGTAGAACGTCGAGAACGCCTGCGCCAGGTCGAAGAGGTATGCGGCCAGCCGGTGCGGCTCGAGCGCGTCGCCGACCTGGGCCACCACGGACCCGTACTCCACCAGGGCCAGCGCCAGGTCTCGTTCGCCGGCGTCCCGGACCACGACCCGGCGACGCTCCCCACCGGCGCCCTCGGTGGTGGGGTCCAGACCCGCGTTCCGGAAGATCGAGCGGACCCGCGCCGCCGCATACTGCAGGTAGGGGCCGGTGTTGCCGGTCAGCGAGACCATCCGGTCGAGATCGAAGACGTACTCGCTGTCGTGGGCGACCGAGAGGTCGGCGTACTTGACCGCGCCGATGCCGATCTGCGGGGCGATCGCCGCGCGGACCTCCTCGGGCAGGTCGGGGCGGGCCTCGTCGAGGACGCTCCGGGCGGTGGTGACCGCCTCGTCGATGAGCCCGGTGAGGCGTGGCGTCTCCCCCGACCGGGTGCGCAGGAGCTTGCGGTCCTTGCCGAGGACGTTGCCGATCTGGACGTGGATGGGGCGAGCGCCGTCGGGGAGCCAGCCGGCGAGACGGGCGGTCTCCCAGACCATCTCGAAGTGCAGCGCCTGGGTCACGCCGACGACGTAGAGGATCCGGCTGCCGTGCAGCTGGTTGGCGCGGTAGCGGATCGTGGCGAGGTCGGTGACGCCGTAGCCGTAGCCGCCGTCGGACTTGCGGATGATGAGCGGGACCGGCTTGCCCTCGCGCCCGGTGTAGCCGTCGAGGAACACGCAGAGCGCACCCTCGCTGACCCGCGCGATCCCCTTGGCCTCGAGCTCGTCGCAGATCGCCGCCAGCTCGTCGTTGTAGCGCGACTCGCCGTAGAGGTCGGCGTCATTCAGGGCGATGCCCATGACGCCGTAGACCCGGTTGAGGTAGTGCTTCGACAGCTCGACGACCTCGCCCCAGAGCCGCATGGTGTCGGCGTCGCCGGCCTGGAGTGAGACGACCCGAGCCCGGGCGCGCGCGGCGAAGGCGGGGTCGCGGTCGAAGTCGGCGCGGGCCGCTTGGTAGAAGGCGTTCGGGTCGGTCTCGAGCAGGGCGGCCGCGGGCGAGTCCTCGCCGACGTCGAGGAGGTGCTCGATGAGCATGCCGAACGGCGTGCCCCAGTCGCCGATGTGGTTCTGCCGGATCACGTGGTGCCCCAGGCGTTCCAGCGTGCGGGCCAGGGCGTCGCCGACCACGGTCGTGCGCAGGTGCCCGACGTGCATCTCCTTGGCCACGTTGGGCGAGGAGTAGTCGATCGGGATGTTCTCGGTCGGCTGCCGAGGGACGCCGAGCCGAGGGTCGGCGGCCATCTCGGCGACCGCGGCGGCCAGCCAGTCGTCGGTGAGCGTGATGTTGAGGAACCCCGGCCCGCTGATCTCGACCGGCTCGGCGATTCCGTCGAGGTCGAGGTGGGCCAGGATCTGCGTCGCGACCTCGCGCGGCGGCATCCGGACCTTCTTGGCGAGGGCCAGCGGCGCGTTGACCTGGAGGTCCGCGAACTGGGAGGGCCGGAGCACCGGGTCGGCGTCGCGCAGCTCCGGGTACTCGGCTCCGAACGCCGCGGCGATGGCCTCGGTCACGCGGGGAGCGACAACCTCGGACGGGGACGGCATGGCCACAAGGCTATGGGGAGGTACCCATTCGGAGGATTCCGGGTATCGCCCCTCGCGGGGACACTGTCGGCATGACTGATCCCTGGACGCTGCCGGAGGCGTCTCCGGCGTTCGGGATTCCTCGAAAGCCCGAGGAGCCCGTGCACTTCGGGGACCCCGTTCCGCCGCATCTCGGCGAGCTCCCACCCGACATCGCCACGCACTTCCCGCACGGCACCGACGCGGGCTGGCGCCCCGACCCGAACGTCGCCGGGCAGCTGCGCCTCTGGGACGGGCGGCACTGGACCGAGCACGTCCGGCCACTGGACCCGGTGGCCGAGGCGCAGAAGACGGCGGCCCCCACGCGGACCAACGAGGGCGTCCGTGCCTGGGCCCTCATCGCCCAGCTGATGCTGGCGCTGAAGGTTCTGGCGTCGTGCACCGCGCTCCTCTGGGGGATCGCCACCCTCAACACGCTGCAGATCTGGAGCCTCCAGCCCGGTGACGTCCACGAGGACGAGGCCCGAACGGTCCTGCGCACCATGATCCTCATCGGGATCGCCCTGCTCGCCGTCTGGTTCTTCGCCGCGATCTTCCAGCTCGTGTGGATCGGGGTCGCACGCAACGACCGTCACATGAACCGAGTGCTCGTTCGCGGATCGACCCCGGGCACCGTCATCGGCTGGTTCGTCCCGCTCGTGCGCATCCGCGTCGCGTGGCGAACCCTGACCGACCTCTACCAGGCGTCGGACCCGCGCCGGATCGGCCACGGGCCGGCCACCGCATCACGAGCGGCCCCACCGATCGTCATCACCTACTGCGCGTTGAGGTTCTTCCCGAGCATCGTCATCTCCATCGGGCTGTTCCGGATCCGCGAGGCCCTCGGCTCCGTGGACGAGCTGCGTGACCTCATCTTCGCCTTCATCGCCACGACGGCCCTCGACATCGGGGCCACCATCTGTCTGATCCTCATCATCACGAGGGTCACCGACAATCTCCGGGGGCGGGCGCCCGCCGCCGGTGCGGAGACCGCGAAACCCATCGCAGCGCAGTTCACGCGTATGTGAGGGTCTCGGCGGTCATTCGGGGGACACCGGCGTGGCATACCTGGGCAGGGGGAGGGTATGCCGCGCCGGTGGCATGTTCCGGCCCGAACCGCTCGCTCGGTCCCAGAGCCACTAGCCCTGGGTGGCCAGCCCGAGGTCGGCGACGGACTTCTCCCGCATCTCCACCTTGCGCACCTTGCCGGTGACGGTCATCGGGAACTCGTCGACGATCTGGACGTAGCGCGGGATCTTGTAGTGCGCGAGCTTGCCGGTGGCGAACTCGCGGACGGCGTCGGCGGTGAGCGGCTCCGCCCCGTCGCGCATCCGGATCCAGGCGCACAGCTCCTCGCCGTACCGCTCGTCCGGGACCCCGATGACCTGGGCGTCCAAGATGTCCGGGTGGGTGTAGAGGAACTCCTCGATCTCCCGCGGGTAGACGTTCTCGCCACCGCGGATGACCATGTCCTTGATCCGGCCGGTGATCTGGACGTAGCCGTCCTCGCCCATGACGGCGATGTCGCCGGTGTGCATCCAGCCGTCCTGGAGGACCTCGTCGGTCTTGTCCTGCTGCTCCCAGTAGCCGAGCATCACCGAGTAGCCCTTGGTGCAGAACTCGCCCGGCTCGCCGCGCGGCAGCGTCTCGTCGGTGGTGGGGTCGACGACCTTGATCTCCAGGTTGGGCCCGACCCGGCCGACGGTGCCGACCATGTGGTCGAACGAGTCGTCGGTGCGGGTCTGCGTGGAGACCGGTGACGTCTCGGTCATGCCGTAGCAGATGGTCATCTCCTCGATCCCCGAGGCGATCACCTTCTTCATCAGCTCGGCCGGGCACGGCGAACCGGCCATGATCCCGGTGCGGATGGTCGACACGTCGTAGTCGGCGAAGTTCGGCAGCGACCACTCGGCGATGAACATCGTCGGGACGCCGTAGAGCGACGTGACCTTCTCGTCCTGGCAGGCCTTGAGGGTCTTGGCGGGGTCGAAGCCGGGCGAGGGGATGATCATCGCCGCCCCGTGGGTGGAGCAGGCGAGGTTGCCCATGACCATCCCGAAGCAGTGGTAGAACGGCACGGCGATGCAGACCCGGTCGGCCTCGGTGTAGCGGCACAGCTCCCCGACGAAGAACCCGTTGTTGAGGATGTTCCGGTGGCTGAGGGTCGCCCCCTTGGGGAACCCGGTCGTGCCGGACGTGTACTGGATGTTGATCGCCTCGGTGTTCGCGAGGCCGGCCTGGATCTGCGCCAGGTGGTCCGGGCTGACCCGCTCGGCCCCGGCGAGCAGGTCGTGCCAGCTGTCGGTCCCGATGAGGACGACCTGCTCCAGTCCCGGAACGTCGCCGCGGACCTCCTCGATCATCGCCGTGTAGTCGCTGGTCTTGAACGACGGCGCGGCCACGATCATCCGGATCCCGGCCTGGCCCAGGACATACATCAGCTCGTGCGTCCGGTAGGCCGGGTTGATGTTGACGAGGATCGCGCCCATCTTCGCCGTGGCGAACTGCACGATGGTCCACTCGGCGCAGTTCGGTGCCCAGATGCCGACGCGGTCGCCCTTCTCGATGCCCGCGGCGATCAGGCCACGCGCCGCGACGTCGACGTCCCGCTTCAGCTCGGCCCAGGTCCACCGCGTGCCCTGTTCGACGTCCACGAGCGCCTCACGGTCCGGGAACCGCGCGACCGTCGCGTCGAAGTCGTCACCGATGGTCTGCTCGATGAGCGGGACGTCGGTCTCTCCGGCGGTGTACGACAGAGCGGGTTCGGCGGGCATCGGCGACCTCCGTGACATCGGACCAGACCTGGGGCGCTCGGCAGTCGAGCGGGGCATACCCGAGTATGCCGCCCCGTCCCACCGTGCAGGCCTGCCCGAACCGGCAGCCCGCCGTCTCGCTCCGCCAAGGGCGGCTACCTGGGTTCGGCGGCGATGACCACGAGGTCGGCCCGGTCCCGGGTCGCGAGAACGCGCTCGGCGTTGGCCTGGTCGGGGCCGAGGGCCCAGGCCTGCGCGGCGCCGGGGTCCTTGCCGAACTCGGAATGCCGCGCCACCAGCCGGCGGACCCGCTCCCGGTCCGTGATGTCGACGAACCACACCTCGTCGAAGAGCGCCCGGACGCGGGGCCAGGGGTCGTCCTCCAGGAGCAGGTAGTTGCCCTCGCTGACGACCACGCGGGCCGACGGGGTGATGGCGATCGCGGCGGCTACCGGCTGCTCGAGGACCCGCTCGAAGCCCGGAACGTAGACCGTCGCCTGGTCGCCGGACCGGAGCCGGGCCATGGTGGCCAGGAAGCCGTGCCCGTCGAAGGTCTCGGGTGCGCCCTTGCGGTCACGCAGGCCGAGGGCGTCGAGCTGCACGTCGGCCAGGTGGTACCCGTCCATCGGAAGATGGGCGACAGCCGCGTCGCCCATGCGGTCCGCGAGCGCCGCCACGAGGTCCTCGGCGAGCGTCGTCTTCCCGGCGCCGGGAGCGCCGGCGACCCCGATGGTGACCCGGCCACCCGGACCGGCGCCGTCGACCAGGCCGGACACCCGCTGGACGAGGGTCTCGAGGTCCGGCGGCGAGAGCAGGCGTGAGCGCGGCATACCCGCATTGTCGTGAATGACGGGCCCGAGAGAGAGCGGTGCCCACGACGTGACGCACGCCACATCGTTTCGGACCGCAACGAATTGCATCGGGAATGGATCGCGCGCTACGTTAGTTGAAACTTCAACAAAGACCTGCACCCCACCTGGAAAGGATCCATTCCGATGGCTCTGTTCAACCGTACGTCGTCCGCCCTGGCTGAGGAAGCCCCGGCCGCCTCCAACGTCTCCGGTGACTACGTCCTCGACCCGGCCCACACGCGCATCGGCTTCTCGGCCCGCCACGCGATGGTGACCAAGGTCCGCGGCCAGTTCGACGAGTTCGTGGGCACCGCCCACGTCGACGCCGAGAACCCCGCGAGCTCGACCGTCGAGGTGACCATCCAGGCCGCCAGCGTCACCACCGGCCAGGCCCAGCGCGACGGCCACCTCAAGACGCCCGACTTCTTCGACATCGAGAACTACCCGGAGATCCGCTTCGTCTCCACTGACGTCCAGCGCGACGGCACCGAGTGGAGCATCACCGGCGACCTCACCATCAACGCCGTGACCAAGACCGTCACCGTCCTCTTCGAGGAGACCGGCACCGCGAAGGACCCGTTCGGCAACCTGCGCGCCGGCTTCGAGGGTTCAGTCACCATCAACCGTGGCGACTGGGGCCTGGCCTTCAACGCCGCACTCGAGACCGGTGGCGTTCTCGTCTCCGAGAAGGTCAACCTGGAGTTCGACATCTCGGCGATCCGTCAGCCTGCCTGACGCCCGCCTTCACCACGCACGAGAGGGCCGCTCCCCACCGGGGAGCGGCCCTCTGCGTCGTCGGACGGACCGCTGGCAGTCAGCCCTCCTTGTTGGCCAGCGCGACGAGGATGCCGGCCAGCGCGAAGTACTTGTTGGATCCGAGCTCGGCGATCGTGTCGATGCCGAGGTGCTCCTTGAGGGCCGCGTCGTGGGCCGGCGTGAGACCGGCCAGCGCCGACGGCGGCGCCGCGAGGATCTCGGCCAGGCTCTTGTCCTCGTACGCCTTGTCCAGCCCCTTGGAGAGGTTGACCTGAACCATGCCTGACTCCTTCACCACACTGTGAACGACCCCCGCCGGACGGCGGTACGTCGTCATCGTATGCGTGCGGAAGGCCCTGTTGACTTAGGCAGGATTGCGGATCAGGCAGGAGTTGGGCGACTGTCCGTCCTTCGGGAACGCGATGGCGAGCGCCTCGGCGGTCCGGTGCCCCCGCTCCTTCCAGCCGGTGCTGGTGTAGTGCGTCTTGTCCTTGGCGAACCAGTTGTCCTGGACCTCGGACGCCCAGTCGTAGACCCGCATGTTGGGGTACCGCTGGCAGGCCGCCACGAGCGCGTCGTTGAACTTGACCATCTGGTTCTCCGCGTACGCCGTCTTGGTGAGGAGCGTCTTCACGGTGAGCCACATGACCGGCTCGTTGCCCACGTGCTGCATGAGGATGTCGATCCGCTTGTCCAGCGAGGTGTTGCCGCCGACCGCCTGGTTCGCCGCCTCGTTGAGGCCCATGGCGAAGACCCAGCAGCCGTCGAACCCGGCCGCCTGGCGGGTCTTGAGGCCGTCCTCGGCGTTGGGCTGGTTGTTCCAGCGCTCGACGATCGACCGGGCGCCGAGGATGTCGGTGAAGACCGTCTTCGCGCCGAAGAGCTTGTACTGCGCGTCGATCCGGTCGGCAGCGTTCGGGAGTGCGGCGGGGTCCATGAGGCCCAGCGAGGTCGAGTCGCCGATGTGGGTGACGCCGGTGCACGAGGTCTTGAGCGAGGCCGGGTCGACCGGGGCGGCCGTCGTCGCGGTGGCCGACGGCGCCGGAGCCGCGGACGTTGTGGTGGTGCCCGACGGCGTCTCGGCTGCGGGGTCGGGCGGCGTGTAGCCGGCACCACCAGCCGCCGAACCACCGGCGGTGGTCTGCGCCGCCGAGCTGCTGGAGGACGGGCCCATGACGGTGAGCGCGGTGAGCCCGGCGGTGGCCACGAGGACCAGGGCCAGCACGTTGCCGAGCAGCGGCGTGCCGTGGCCGCGGTTCGCGGAGCGGGTCTGCTGGCCGGCCCAGGCGCGGTGTTCCCGGCCGCGACGCAGGGCGCCGAGCAGGCCGCGGCGTCGGATCGGGTCCTCGACCAGAGACCAGCTCAGCGCGGCGAGCGCGACGATGATCACGCAGAGCAGCACCGGTCGCCAGGGTGAGTCCTCGAGGACCGACTCGGGCAGGAAGACGATCACCGGCAGGTGCCACAGGTAGATGCCGTAGGACCGCTCGCCGACCCACCGCAGCGGCAGCACGCCAATCGCCTTGCCGATGAGGCTGGCCGGGTGGGTCGACACCGCGATGAGGAGGGCGGTGGCCAGCGACAGGATGAGGATCCCGCCGCGGTAGAGGAACATCGAGTACTCGTCGGTCTGGGTCAGCAACACGGCGATGGCGACCAGGGCGATCACCCCGGCACTGTCGAGCACGACCCGGCCTCGCATCGGCAGCTTCGCGGAGAGCTTGCCCGGCCGCCACAGCATCGCGAGCGCCGCGCCGACGAGCAGGCCACCGGCGCGCGTGTCGGTGCCCTCGTAGGCGCGGGTGTTGTCGAAGCCCGGCGTGGCGATCAGCCACATCGCGACGAAGGAGACGACCGCGAGGCCCAGGGTCACCAGCGCGACGCGGTCCCAGCGCTTGCGGAACAGGGTGATGAGACCCCAGACGATGAGCGGCCAGAACACGTAGAACTGCTCCTCGACCGCCAGCGACCAGAGGTGGTCGAGGGGGCCGGGCCCGTTGAACCGGGCGAAGTACGAGACGCCCAGGCCGATGGTCGTCCAGTTGCTCACGTAGAACAGGGCGGCGACCGTCTCGGCCGCGCGGACGCCGAGCTCGCCGGGGTTGCTCAGCGCTGTGACCGCCAGCACGACGATGAGCACCAGGACCACGGCCGGCAGCAGACGCCGCGCCCGGCGCAGCCAGAAGTGACGGAGATCCAACCCACCGGTGCGTTCGACCGTCGAGCGCAGGATGCCCGTGATGAGGAACCCGCTCAGGGTGAAGAAGATGCCGACGCCGAGCAGGCCGCCGGGAACGGCGTCCGACCCCAGGTGGTAGGCCACGACCGCACCGACCGCGATGGCGCGCAGACCGTCCAGCGCGGGCAGGTACGTGCCCTTGTTGTCGATCGGGCGGGGCATGGGCTCCTCGTGCGGGGAGGACGGGCGGGGGAGGGGTTCCTGGCGGTCGGTCGCTGCCGGACACCCGGCCGTGCGGTGGAACCCGAGACCCGATGTCCGTCGGTCGATGGTACGGGTCCTCGCGGTGACTCCCGGGTAACCACGGGGCGTGGTGCCCTCGTGGCGCGGCGAGCACCAGGCCTCAACCGAACGCGACCGTAGGAGTGTAACGGCTTCGCAACGCTGCTCCGGCCGTCGTCTCGGTTCCGGCCTAGCGCGGACGTCCGATCCAGAGGCCCGCGAACACCAGCAGCGCCGCGACGACGAAGAGCAGCGTGAGCCGCTCCCCCAGCAGCAGCATGGCGCCGGCCGCCGTGAGGATCGGGATGACGAGCTGCACGGACCCGGCGGTCGTCGCCGACATCCGGCGCTGGCAGGCATACCAGGCGACGTAGGCGAAGGCCGTCGTGAGCGAGCCCATCGCGGCGGCGAGGGCGAGGCCGCTCGCCGTCACGTCCGGCCCACTGGTCGCCGTGAACCCCACGGGGATCAGGAGCACCACTGCGAGCACCGCGAAGTTGCCGGTGGTCGCCGAGCGCGGGTCGGCCACCGTGCGTCCGGCCGCGGTGTAGAGGGCCCACGCGGCACCGGTCACGGCGAGGAGGAACACGCCGAGAGCCGTGACGTCGCCGGCCCCAGGAGCAGTCAGTACCCCGACGCCCGCGAGGGAGACCAGAGCACCGACGCCCCTGGCGCGGGGCACGTGGGTGCGCGCCGCGAGATCGTGGGCGACGAGGCCGGCGAGGACCGTGGCGTAGAAGACGAAGGTCCCCGCCGCGGCGCCGATGTGCTGGTAGCCGAACGAGATGCAGACCGCGTAGACGCCGAGCCAGAGCGCGGGCCAGAGGTTCGCGCGGGTCAGGCTCGGACGTTCCCGCCGGACCAGGGTCAGAGCGAGCAGCGCGACCGCGCCGGCGAGGAACCGGACGACGGTGAGCAGGTAGGCGTCGAGCAGGTGGTTCGCGACGACGTACCGGGTGACCAGGGAGTTCGCCGCGAAGGCGACCAGGACGAAGGTCAGCAAGGCGGCCGTCCGCGGTGGAGCGGGAGAGGTCGAGGACGTCGGGGACGACGGCACAGTGCTCAGCATGGCGGGGCATATCCCTCCCGGTGGGTGATAGACCCGCTCGGCCGCGGCGTGGTACGTGCTACTCGTGACGGAAATCGCGGTCGGGTGGCGGTCGGTCGAGGACCGGGCCGCGGAGGGCAAGGCCGAGCGGGACAGGGTCCCCCGCGAGCGGCACGCCGAGCTGGTGCCGACCGAGCACGACGCGGTCGACCTGGTCCTCGGACAGGAGACGGACCGTCTCCAGAACCTGCTGCCGATCCGGCACGGCCGGATGCTCGCCTCGCCGTTCGCGTTCTACCGCGGGTCGGCGGTGGTCATGGCCTACGACCTGGCGGGCGGCCCGCGGACGTCGCTCACGTCCCAGGTGTGCGGCGACGCGCACCTCAGCAACTTCGGCCTGTACGGGTCGCCGGAGCGGCGGTTGGTCTTCGACCTCAACGACTTCGACGAGACCTGGACCGGCCCGTTCGAGTGGGACGTCAAGCGGCTGGCGGCGAGCGTCGAGCTCGCCGCCCGGGCCAACGAGTACTCGGCGAAGCGGCGGCGGGCGATGGTCGTGCAGTGCGTCCGCGCATACCGGGAGGCCATGCGCACCTACGCGAGCCAGCGCACGCTGGACGTCTGGTACGCCCACGTCACCGCGCAGACGGACGTCCCCGAGCTGGTCAAGGCCCTCGACAAGCCGAGCCGCAAGGCGTTCACCCGGACCATCGACAAGGCCCGGACGCGCGACAGCCTCGGTTCGCGGCGCAAGCTGGCCGAGACGGTGGACGGGCGGCTGCGCCTGGTCAGCCGTCCGCCGCTGTTCATCCCGAGCCGGGACCTCGACTTCGGGCCCGGGCCGGAGGCGCTCGAGGAGTGGATCACCACCCTGATCGACGAGTACGCCACGACCCTCTCCGCGAACCGGCGCCAGCTGCTGCAGCAGTACCGGTACGTCGACATCGCCCTCAAAGTGGTGGGAGTCGGCAGCGTCGGCACCCGGTCGTGGGTCGTGCTCATGGTGGGGCGCGACGAGGAGGACCCGCTGTTCCTCCAGGCCAAGGAAGCCGTCCGGTCCGTCCTCGACGTGGCCCTGGGTTCGCGAGCCCTCGACCACCACGGACAGCGGGTGGTCGAGGGGCAGCGGATCATGCAGGCGGTGAGCGACGTCCTGCTTGGCTGGCAGCGGGCGACGCGCGACGGCGTCAGCACCGACTACTACGTGCGTCAGCTGCAGGACTGGAAGGGGTCGCTGGAGGTCGAGGGCATCGCGGCGCCGGTCCTCGAACGGTATGCGCGGATCTGCGCCGAGACCCTGGCTCGCGCTCATGCGCGGTCCGGCGACCGCATCGCCATCGCGGCCTACCTCGGCGGTGGCGACGCCTTCGACCAGGCGATCGGCGAGTTCGCCGCGGCCTACGCCGACAAGGCCGAGGCCGACCACGCCGCCCTCAAGCAGGCGGCCGCCGAGGGGCGGATCCAGGCCGAGTACGACGTCTAGATCACCCCACGAAGTTCTCCCCACGACGATCTCGGCTTCGTCTCGATGCGTCGCGAGGACCCCACGCTTCGCTCCGATACTTCGCGAGGACCCCGGAGAACAATCGAGTAGCCGGTCGCCCGCCACGGTGTCACCATGACTCGATGGCGACGGTGACCGAGACCGACGTCGCGGAGCTCATCGCCGGCTTCGGCGAGGCGGCCGACGCGTACATCCGCGGCGACCACCAGCGCTACTTCTCGCTGTTCGACCACCCGGGCGACGACACGCTGATGCCGCCCTTCGGCGGCGAGACGCGACGCGGGTTCGGTCTCACCGAGAAGGACGTCGAGGAGGCCGGCCGGTTCTTCGTCTCCGGCGAGGCCACGCTCGACGTCGAGCACTGGTATGCGTCGGGAGACCTCGTCGTCCTCGCCGCGATCGAGCGACAGCACGGCGAGGTCGGGGACCTGCCGGACCAGGACATGTCGCTCAGGGTGACCCTGGTGTTCCGGCGGGCCGGCGACCGCTGGCAGATCGTGCACCGGCACGCCGACCCGCTGGTCCGGAGCATCCCGTTCGAGCACTTCGCCCAGCTGGCCCGCGGGCTGGACTGACCCACCACGGGGTTCCTCGGGCGGCGGGCGTCGATCACCGGGTCGGATACCCGGTCAGGTCACCGCGTCGGTCGTGATCACGACCGGATCGGTGACCTGACCGGGTACCTCACTCGGTAAGGGCGCCGCTGGGAGGGAACAGGCGACGAGACAGCGTCGGGGAGCCTCCCCGCAGGGGGTGAATGCGGGGTCAGGCCGAGCGTTGCGCTCCCGGCTCGAGTTCGGCGAGCTCGTCGTCGTCCAGCACGAGGCCGGCGGAGGCGACGTTCTCCTCCAGGTGCGCCACCGACGACGTGCCGGGGATGAGCAGGACGTTGGGCGACCGGGCCAGCAGCCACGCCAGCCCGATCTGGGCCGGTGTCACGCCTCGCTCGGCGGCGAGGGCCACGACCGGCGGGTGATCCGTGACGCTGGCGATGTGCGCGAACGCGGAGCCGAGCGGGAAGTAGGGGACGTAGGCGACGCCGGCTTCGGCGCACCGCTCGAGGACCGCCGCATCGCTCTGGTCGAGCAGGCTGAAGGCGTTCTGCACGCAGACGATCCCGGCCTGCTCGATGGCGGCGTCCACCTGGGCGAGCGTCACGGTCGAGATGCCCACCCCGCCGATCTTCCCTTCGTTGCGCAGGGCGACCATCTCGGCGAGCTGGTCCTCCAGCGGCACGACGTCGTCCGGTTGCGTGTCGCGATGGTTGTCCATGCGGCGCAGGTTCACGGCGGCGAGGCGTCCGGTGCCAAGGCTGCGCAAGTTCGCCTCCACGTCCTTCGCGCAGCTCCTCGGGTCGCTGGGCGACCGTCCACCCACCGCTGGCGTCGCGGCGGGCTCCGACCTTGGAGACCAGCGCCAGATCGTCGGCGTAGGGATGGAGCGCCTCGCGGATGAGGGCGTTGGCGACGTCCGGGCCGTAGAACTGGGCGGTGTCGATGTGGTCGACGCCCAGCTCGACGGCTCGGCGCAGGACCCGGACGGCCGCGTCGTGGTCGCGCGGCGGGCCGATGACGCCAGGCCCGGGCAGCTGCATGGCGCCGTAGCCCATGCGCCGGACGGTCAGCCCGCCGAGGGGGAAGGTGCCGGCCGCGCCGGCGGGGGTCGTGGTGGTCACGGTCACCGTTTCGACGCTAGTCCGCCCTCCTGTACGCCGCCCGCCGGGTCAGGCGACGATGCAGAACGGGTGGCCGGCGGGGTCGGCGAAGACCCGGAAGCGTTCCCCGCCACCCTCCAGCCGCGTCGCCCCCCGCTCGAGGACGCCGGCCTCGCCGACGTCGAGGTCGCGGACCAACAGGTCGAGGTGGGCCTGCTGCGGGTATGCGGGGTCGGGCCACCGCGGCGGGGCGTAGTCCCCGACCTGCTGGAACATCACGCTCCGCCCGTCGGCGACGAGGAGCGCCCCCTCGGGGCCGTCGTAGGTGACCTCCCCGCCGGTGAGGTCGGCGTAGAAGTGGGCCAGCGCGGACGCGTCAGGTGCGTCGATGGTGACCGCGAAGAGGTTCATGACCGGTCCGACGCCGTCGGCCTGGCAGAGGTCGAAGGGATGGCCGGCCGGGTCGGTCAGGGTGACCCAGCTCGCTCCGTCGGCGAGCTTGGTCGCGCCCAGGGTCACCGCCCGCTCGGCCGCCGCCTGATAGTCGTCGATCTGCAGGTCGAGGTGGAACTGCTGCGGTCGCTCCTGGCCCGGCCACTGCGGCGCGACATGGTCGGGGGCCCGCTGGAACTCGATCTCCTCACCGTTGGGTGCCCGCAGACCGAACCGGTCGGCGTTGGAGCGGACGACCTCCCACCCGGTCAGCTCGGCGTAGAACGTGCCGACCCGGTCGATGTCCGGGGCGTCGAAGATGGCGATGTCCAGCTGTGCGATTCCCGTCATGGCGGGATCCTGCACCCGGTCACCGACACCGTGTCCGTGGGTGCCGAGGTCCTGCGGGGCGGTCGGCGGCGCGCTCGTGCCAGCGCTGTCGCTCCGCCGCACGATTGCCGTTCGGCAGGGGTTATCGGCGCAGCCGGGTCGGGGGGAGCGTCCCGAGCGTCCCGTGACGCGCGACCTGCTGGGCCGCGATCATCGACTGCGCGAGCGGGGTCTGCCGGTAGAGGACCGACCGGCCGGAGCGCCGGCTGACGACGAGGCCGCTCCCCCGCAGCACCGAGAGGTGCTGGTTCACCGACCCCGGGCTCTGGCCCAGCTCGTGCGCGATCTGGGTGGTGGAGAGCGGCACCGCGGTCATCTCGAGGATGGCGGCACGGGTCCGGCCGAGCAGCGCAGCGAGCGGCTCGTCGTCCATCCGGTCCATGGCGGTCAGTCCCTCCCAGACCCGGGCCACCCCCCGCGCGGCATACGTGAGGCCGAACCGGTCGCCCTGCCCGTCGTCGAGAACCAGCCCGGGCCACGCGAAGACCGACGGGGTGAGGGTCATGGCGTGGGCCTCGTAGGTGGCGCTGGTGTGCTGCGGCTTGTCCACCCGCAGCAGGTTCCCCTCGAGGCTCACCTCGGGGTGCAGGTCCTCGAGCAGGGCGTAGAGGCCGCCGTTCATCTGCGCGGCCACGCGGTAGGAGACGTCGTCCTCCAGGACGGCGCACATCCGGGTCCAGAACGGGTCGATCACCGCGTCCCAGTAGTCCCACAGCGCTTCGGCCAGCAACCCGGGCCCGCGAGCGCCGGCGGCGATGAGCTCCTGGACCCGCCGCGGCTGGGACGGCTCGTCCTGCCAGATCTCGTCGAGGTCCTTCTTCAGCACGTCCGGCGAGACCTGCGTCAGCTCGCGCAGCTGCTCCTCGATGGTCGCCTGGGGTCCGGGCGAGGGAGGGACGAGACAGCTGACCACCCACTTCCCCGGAGGAGCGACGGCGAGCAACAGCGGCAGGTCGACACCCTCGAGCCGCCCCCGCGCCTCGCGCAGCCACGGTCCGTGGATGTGGGTCGGGTGGGGGCTGCTCAGCAGCCGCAGGCTGAGCGTCACCTCGGCCAGCGGCGAGAACGTGAACCGCGTGCTGCCCAGCACGTCGGTGCTCAGCACGTAGGTGATCACCGGCCCCTCCTCACCACGCCGAACCACGCGGACCCGACCTCCATAGGCCCATGGTGACGCGGAAACCCCGCCGCGCTCTTCGATTCGGCGACACCGAAATCGTTGCCACACCTCTGCTGCCGGAGCGCACCCTGTTGCACGCCAGGCCAGCAACCGGTCCCGCGGGGAGATCGGGACCGGTGCTGCGCCGGGGGCGATCGAGGCAAGGGAGAGACGGTCGTGGTGGTGTCAAAGGCGAGGGCCGGGCTGCTGTTGACGGCGGCGGTATGCGTGTCGGTGGCGGCGTGCGGAGGTGGCGGTTCCAGTGGCACTCCCACCGGTGGCGGTGGCGGTGCGCAGACCCCCGGCCAGAAGGGCGGGACGCTGTTCGTCATCAACACCGGGCCGCACAACGGCCTCGACCCGCAGGCTAGTTACGTGGGAGCGGACCTCGAGTTCGCCTCGCGCGTGTATGCGCGGAGCCTGGTCACGTACGGGGTCGGGGACGACGCCAAGCTCATCCCGGATCTGGCCACCGACACCGGCCAGATGTCCGACGGTGGGAAGACGTGGACCTTCACCCTGGTCGACACCGGCAAGTGGCAGGACGGCCAGAAGGTCACCTGCGACGACGTCAAGTACGGCATCTCGCGGACGTTCGCGACCGACGTCATCTCCAACGGGCCGACCTACATCCTCAACTTCCTCGACGTCCCGAGCGACCCCGACGGAACCCCGGCCTACAAGGGCCCCTACAAGGGCACCGGCCAGGCCGACTTCGACAAGGCCATCACCTGTGCCGGACAGACCCTGACGCTGCACTTCAAGAAGCCGTGGGCCGACTTCAACTACGCGGTCGCGTCGCTCGCCGCGTACTCGCCGTTCCGCAAGGACAAGGACAAGGGCGACAAGTCCCTGTTCGACGTCTTCAGCAACGGCCCGTACCAGCTCGAGGGCACCTTCGACCCGAACAAGGGCGGGACCTGGGTGCGGAACCCCAACTGGGACGAGAAGACCGATCCGGTGCGGAAGGCGTTGCCGGACAAGATCGTCGACATCGAGGGCATCCAGAGCGAGCAGATCTACCAGCGGATGCTGGCCGACGGCGGCGACGACAAGAACGCCGTCACCTTCGTGACCGCGCCGGCGTCCATCCTCCCGCAGATCGCCTCGAACCCGGCGGCGGCTCAACGGGCGACCAACCCCGCGGCGCCGTTCGTGGACTACATCCAGCCGAACGTCACGTCGGAGGTCATGAAGGACCCCAAGGTCCGCCAGGCGTTCGCGATGGCGACCAGCCGGGACGCCTACGTCACGGCCAACGGTGGCAAGCAGGTCATGACGCCGAGCTACTCCGTCTGCAACCCCGAGCTGGCTTGCTACAGCAAGGACTTCAACCCGTTCGGCGCACCCAGCGGGGGCGACCCGGCCGCGGCGAAGAAGGTCCTGCAGGACGCCGGAAAGACGCTGCCGATCAACATCACGGTGGTCTACCGCAAGACGGCCACGCGCGACGCCGCGCTGGCCGCGCTCAAGCAGACGTGGGACCAGGGCGGCTTCAACGTGACCCTCGACGGCGTCGCGAGCTCTGGCTACTACCGGACCATCTCGGCCGTCGCGCAGAAGTCCAAGGACGCCTTCTGGGCCAGCTGGGGCGCCGACTGGCCGTCGGGGTCGACGGTCCTGCCCCCGCTGTTCGACGGCCGGATCAACCTCACCGAGACCAGCTCCAACCAGGACTACGGTTGGTACAACAGCGACACCGTCAACGCGGCGATCGACGCGGCCTACCTGATCCCCGACACCGCCGCTCGCGAGAAGGCGTGGAGCGCGATCGACGAGCAGATCAGCAAGGACGGAGCGGTGATCCCGCTGACCAGCCAGAAGTTCACGTACGTCCGCGGCTCCAACGTCAAGGGCTACTCGGAGAACCACCTGTTCGGCGGCTTCCCCGACCTGGCGACCATCGCGGTCAAGTAGCGGTCACCCTCGATCCAGCATCGCCACGGCCTCCGCAGCCGTGGCGATGCTGTCCACCGTGATGGGGTCGAGAACGAGCTGGACGTGGACGGCGCCGGCCGCCGCCATCGCGTGCAGGTGGTCGGCGATGGCCGCCGCCTCGCCGGGCACAGGCGTCACGGCCGTCTGGTAGCTCGAGTCGCCCATCACCCGTCCCACGCCGCCGGCCAGCTGGACGAGGACAGCAGCGGTCGCCCCCACCTCGTCGGGCGCGCGTCCGGCCTCCGCCGCGGCGGCCTCGACCCGCTCGCGCAGCACCGCGAACTCGGCCGGTGAGTTGCCGTAGTCGCTCCACCAGGCGTTCCACAGGTCCGCATACGGAAGCCCGATCCGCATCATCCGCGGACTTGTCGAGCCGAGCATGATCGGCGGCCCGCCGGGGCGGGCCGGTCCCGGGTCCAGGACACAGTCGGCGACGTCGTAGTAGGTCCCGTGGAAGTCGATTCGGCCGTCGCGCAGGAGGGTTCGGATGACGGTGAAGGCCTCCTCGAACCGCGAGATGCGATGGTCGAAGGGGAAGCCGAACGCGGTGTACTCGCGCTCGTTCCAGCCGGCGCCCAGGCCCAGGAGCAGCCGGCCGCCGGAGACGGCGTCGACCGTGGCGGCCATCTTGGCCAGCATCGGCGGCGAGTGGAACCCGGTCGACGCGACGAACGGGCCGAGCTCGACCCGCGAGGTCACGGCGGCGAGAGCGGCCAGCGACGTCCAGACCTCCCACGGTCCGCGAGTGACCCCGCCGGGCAGGTCGTAGAGCAGGTGGTCGCCGAGCCAGAGCGAGTCGACGCCGCCGTCCTCGGCCGTCCGCGCCATGGTCAGCAGCTCGGGCCACTCGACCCGGCGCTCGACCTCGGGGAGCTGGATCCCGACCCGCAGAGGCCGGCTCATCGGGCGGAGGGACCGGTCGGAGCCGTCATGAGGCCATCAAACCGCCCGTGCTCGACGGCTCCGACGCGGGTGTGGTGTCAGCCGTTCGCGGCGACGCCGATCCGGTGGCCCTGCGCGTCGGCGAAGACCCCGAAGCTGGTGCCGGGCACGTTCTGCACCGGCTGGACGATGCTGCCGCCCAGGCCTTCGGCCTTGGCCAGCGTCGCCGCCACGTCCTCGACGGCGACGAAGAACAGCACCTCGTCCTCGGTGCTCTGCCGAGGGCTGATGGCGACGTAGGTGCCGCCCTCGGCGCCGGTGTCGATGAAGGTGTAGCCGGGGAAGGCGCCCTCGGACGCGACCTTCCAGCCGAAGAGGTCGGCGAAGAACTGACGGGTGGCGTCGGGATCGGCGGACCGGATCTCGGCGTGGACGACGGGGTGGGTCATGGCAGGGCTCCTTCAGTGATCACCGGCGACGCGCCGGTGGGTATGCGTCGGGCGGGTATGCGCCTTACCCGGACAACGCACGCCACCGGCCCAGATCGACACCAGCCGGGCGTCGATCGTCACGCCTCCTCGTCGTGGACCCGCGCGACGACCCGGTCCTGCAGCTCGAGCAGGGCGAGCCGGCGCGCACCGGCAAGGGCCGGCTCGTCGGTCACCCGGGCCGCCCGGACCGGCGCCCGTCGGGGTAGCCGGGCGAAGGACTCCTCGACCGCGGCGAGCACCTGGGGGTGGATCCCCCACGCGCCACCGACCACGATGACCCGCGGGTCGGCGAGAGCGACGACCGCGGCCAGGACGCCGCTCACCGCCGCACCGAGGACCTCGAGGAGCCGGCGCGCCGGGGCTCCACCTAGGTCGACCCGCTCCAGGAGGGCGGAGACGTCGACCGCGCTGGTCCCCGCCGTACGCATACCCACGAGCTCGAACACCTCGGTCAATGGGACGGAGCGTCCGCCGGGACCCGTCGTGAGGACGTGGGTGATCTCGCCGGTCAGGCCGTGGTGGCCACGGCGGACCTCCCGGTCGCTGACGACGGCGCAACCGAGGCCCTCGCCGAGGTGGACGTAGGCGAAGTCGTCGAGCTCCCCGGGTCCGGCGGCCGCGAGCTCGGCTCTCGCGGCCCAGTTGACGTCGTTGTCCACGATGACCGGCCCCGACACGTGGGGCCTCAGGACGGAGACCGGGTCCAGCTCGCCGACCAGGAACGGCGCGTCCGGCAGGTGGATCAACCGCCCGGACTCCCGGTCCACCGGGTCCGCCGCGCTGACCACCGCCAGGTCCACTGGGAGCGTCGACTGGTCGCAGGCCTCGGCGACGGCGGCGTCCAGCGCTCGTCGCACGCGACCCGACCGGGTGGTGTGCGGCACCGGTCGAACGCTCCGACCGACCACCGCTGCCCGGACGTCGACGACCTCGGCCACGACGCCCTCCGGCGCGATGCCGACGACGAGCGCCCCACCGATGGTCGGCGCCAGCGCGTAGTAGGAGCCGACGCGCCCGCGACCCGTGGTGCGGACACCGGTGTCGCGCACGAGGTCGGCCGCCTCGAGACGGCGAACGCTCTCGGAGATCGTCGGTCGCGAGATCCCCGTCTCGGTCGCGAGCTCGGCCCGGGTCAGACGCTCGTGCGCCATCAACGCTCGCAGGACGTGCTCGTCGGTCAACGACGAGAGCAGCTGCAAGGACGGCTTCGTGGAGGTCACGAGAACAGTCTAGTTAGGACTCTTGCCTAAAGGCTCAGGATGGCGGTACAGTTCTAGTAAGGAATCCTTCTTAAAAGGGAGCGCACGCAATGACAATGGTGAACGAGATGGTCCAGCGGCGTGACGAGACATCCCAGGAGCTACCCCCGTTGCCGACGTGGGAGAGCACTCCCGAGGACCTGAAGGCGGCGACCCGGACGATCAAGGCCGCGCTCCGTCGGCGCATCGAGGCGTCCGGCCGGACCGTGCAGCAGGTCTTCGCGGTGATGGAGGAGCGCGTCACGCAGCGGGTCGAGGAGATCGAGGCGGCCCTGCGGAACGGCGAGAACGCCTGGCCCGTGGTCGAGTACGCCGACATCGAGTCCGGCCGGGTCAGCGCGGCGGACCTGGCGCTGCTGCAGCGTCGCGGCTGCCTCGTGGTCCGCGGCCACTTCCCCCGAGAGCAGGCTCTCGGCTGGGACAAGGACATCGTCGACTACGTCGACCGCAACCGCTTCTTCGAGACGTACCAGGGCCCGGCCGACGACTTCTTCGGCAGCGTCGGCTCCAAGCCGGAGATCTACCCGATCTACTGGTCGCACGCCCAGATGGAGGCCCGTCAGCACGACCGGATGGCGCGTGTCCAGTCCTTCCTCAACGCGCAGTGGACGAGCAGCTCGGAGGGCGTCCAGTGGTTCGACCCCGACCGCGACTCGCTCTACCCCGACCGCATCCGCCGCCGGCCCCCGGGCGCCGACTCGGGCGGCCTAGGTACGCACCTGGACCCGGGCACGCTCGACCTCTGGATGACGCAGGCCTACCAGAAGGCCTTCCGGCACCTCTTCGACGGCACCGTCGAGCAGTACGACCCGTGGGACGCCGCCTACCGGACCGCCGGCCCGCAGTACCCCGGCTCGACGATGTGCTCGGCGTTCCGCACCTTCCAGGGCTGGACCGCGCTGTCGGACATGGACCACGACCAGGGCGTCCTGCATACCGTGCCGATCCCCGAGGCCATGGGCTACCTGATGCTGCGCCCGCTCCTCGAAGACGTCCCCGAGGACGACATGTGCGGCGTCACCACCAACCAGACCTTCCCCGCCAGCGAGAAGTGGCACTCCCTCCTGCTGCGGGCCTCCGCCGGGATCCCGGACGTCAAGGCCGGCGACTCCGTGTGGTGGCACTGCGACATGATCCACAGCGTCGCTCCGGTCACCGACCAGAAGGGCTGGGGCAACGTCATCTACATCCCGGCGGCGCCCTGGTGCCCGCGGAACGAGGAGTACAGCGCGAGCGTGCGAGAGGCCTTCGCCACCGGCTCGAGCCCCAGCGACTTCCCGGCGGAGGACTACGAGCGCGAGTGGGTGGGCCGGTTCACCGCGGACGAGCTGAATGTCGTCGGGCGCAGAGGTCTGGGTCTCGCCTGAGTGCCAGTCTGGTGGGCGTGACCGAACCGGACCCTCCGCCGCTGACCGTCGTTCCACCCGGCGAGGGCCGTAGCGGCGACCTCGGCTCGATCACCGTGGACTTCAAGCTGTTCGGCTCCGACACCGGCGGCGCGTTGGCGATAGTGGAACACGGCTTCCCACCGGGCGCGCTGGTGCCACCGCACCTGCATACCCGGGAGGACGAGTACTCCATCGTCACGGAGGGGCGCATCGGCTTCCGGTCGGGTGACCGCGAAGCGGTCCTGGGCGCGGGCGGCTACATCACCAAGCCCCGCGGTGAGGCCCACGCGATGTGGAACGCCGGACCGAAGCCCGCCCGGATGATCGAGGTGATCAGCCCGGCGGGCTTCGAGCTCTTCTTCCGCGACGTCGTCGACCTGCTAGAGCAGGGTGACCCCGACCCGGAGCGCGGCGCCCGGCTGGCGGCCGACTACGGGCTCAGCTTCGTCGACGTGCCATGGCTGAGCGACGTCGTCAGTCGCTTCGACCTCCGCGGCTGAGCCCAGCTCTTGGCGATGGGTGTTGCCGTCATGGCCGCGGCCAGGGACGATCAGTCGGTGCGCAGCTACCAGGTCGAGGTGTGGTGGGACGGCCAGACGATCCCGGACGTGACGAGCGTGTCACCGCTGGGAAGCACCACCGACGTCGTCACGTACCGAGACGGGGCGGGAGGGGTCTACAAGCTGCCCGGTCGCACCGACACCGTTCCCGTGACGCTGAGCCGTGGCGTCAGCGCCGACCTCGCCTTCGACGTCTGGGCCACCGGACCGGGCCTGAAGAAGGAGGTCCAGCTGCGGTTGACGGACGCCTCCGACGGCCTCGTCGTCACCTACGTGCTGCACGGCTGCTGGGTATGCGACTACGACGTCGCCCCGGACCCGGAGACCGGAGCGGTCGAGTCGCTCACCCTGTCGGTGAACCGCTGGGAGCGGATCCGGCCGCCCGTGGACGAGCTGGCCAAGCGCTGGGCCGTCGAGCGCGGCGCCGAGGTTCGGCACGTGCACCTGGCCGAGCTGCTGACCGGCCGGCTCGAGGAGACCGAGAAGCGGCTCGAGGAGCTGCTGGCGGAGGCCGAGTCGGCCGGTTCGATCCTGTTGTTCGACGAGGCGGATGCGTTGTTCGCGCGACGGACGGACGTCCAGGACGCCCACGACCGCTACCAGGTCACCGAGCTCGATCTCGTGGCGGACCGGCTCGCTAGGTCCGACCGCCCCGTTTTCGTTCTCCCTCAACCGGATCCGCCGACCCAGGGCTGATCGGGGCCTCGACCGCGTCCGCGAGTCAGAGGTCGAGGACCGTCCGACCGAGCGCGACGAGGGTCTCCTGCGCGCCGGGCCGGCGGCGGAAGTTCGAGCGGCGCACCGCCGTGTTGACGACCATGAGGCAGGCCAGCACGCTGAACCTCGCGTGCGCCGGTGAGAGCTCGGGCCGGCTGAGGCGCAGCAGCCGGGTCCACTCCGCGACGTACTCCGCCTGGGCCGCCATCGACGCCGCCCGCGCCTCGCCCTCGAGGTTCCGCATCTCGGTCACCAGCAGGCTCACCATCCGGTGGTGGTCCAGAGCGAACCGGACATAGCCGTCGATCAGCTTCTCGAGCGCCTGGGCGGGTGTCGCCGACGAGGAGATCGCCGCCGCGAGGCTCATGTCCAAGACCGCTGCCCCGCGGGTCATCGCGGTCGCGAGGATCTGGTGCTTGCTGTCGAAGTGCGCATACACGCTGGGGCCGGCCATGCCGAGCGAGACTGCGACGTCCTCGACGCTGACGCTGGCGTAGGTGCGTTCGGCGAACAGCTCGATCGCGCGCCACAGCACGGCCTCTCGCCTGGATCCGTAGGCCACGGACCCCGCCACGGAGTCGCGCGGGCCGGCTGCCCACGCGGCGGGGATGGCGAAGTCGAGGATGCGGTGGGTGATGGTCGACAGCACCTGCCCGTAGGCGGTTCGGGGCATCTCGAGCTCGGTGAACGACGGCGTCACCAGCGTACGCCTCGGCGATCGCACCGGCGGTCCTCGACCGAGCCGCGAAGGCCTTCCCGAACGCGACCTTCACACAGGCATACGGCATGACCGAGCTGGCCCCGTTCGCCACGCTGCTGAGCCCGGAGGACCACAACGTCCCCGAGCTGACGGGCTCGTGCGGTCGACCGGTCGCCTCCATGGAGGTCCGCGTCGTCGACCCCGAGGACAACGAGGTCCCTCGTGGCACGGTCGGCGAGATCGTGGCGCGCGGCGACCAGGTCATGCTCGGGTACTGGAACAAGCCCGAGGAGACCGAGATCGCGGTGCGCGGTGGGTGGATGCACACCGGTGACGGCGGCTACACGAACGAGCACGGCTACGTCTTCGTGGTCGACCGGATCAAGGACATGATCATCACCGGCGGCGAGAACGTCTACTCCGCCGAGGTCGAGCACGCCCTCGCCAAGCACCCGGCCGTCGCGACGTGCGCCGTCATCGGCGTGCCGGACCCCGACTGGGGCGAGCGCGTCCACGCCGTCGTCGTGCTCCAGCCCGGAGCCGACCCGATCGACGGTGCCGTGCTCCGCGACTTCTGTCGCGACTACATCGCCAACTACAAGCTGCCGCGCAGCGTCGAGTTCGTCGACGCGCTGCCGGTGTCGGGTGCCGGCAAGATCCTCAAGAGGGAGCTCCGGGCCGCCCACCGGTAGCCCCCCAGAACGACGAGGAGTGTTTACCCGGTTGAGAGGCGCTGGTAGGTGCTGCTGTTCAGGAACCTGCTGCGCGGCGTGTTGCTGCGGAGGCGAAACCCAGCCAGGTGTGTCGGTTTCCAGCCCAGCACCAGCCGACCTTGGGCGCGTCGCGGTTTGTGGCCCCGTCACGGCCGGTCCCGTTGCTGATCCAGATGGCGGGCGTTCGCGCGTCCAGCTTGTTGGTGGTCTTGCGCAGGCGGGAACCGATCGTCATGAAGCAGTGGTTGCGTTCGAGCAGTTCAGGCTGCTGAAGCAGCCAGAAGATTCCTTCAGAGAGCGTGAGCGGTGTTCGCTGCCGGCCGGTGATCGCTGGGAGGGCTTCGTTGGGACTCCAGTTGGCCATGTCGTCGCCGCGGTCGATGTCGCTGAGGAAGTAGATCGCCGACGCGGGGACTGGCGATTCCGCGATGGGAGCAAACGCATCGACGTCAGGCATGTCGACGACGACGAAACCCCGCTTGTCGCCATGTTTCAGCAGGGCCGTGAGGGCGGACGCTGGCGCGCGCTGGGGGTGGATGACAAGCAGGGTGTCCTGCGCGGTGGCGGCTCGAGCGGCCGCGCGGAGTTCCGTGGCTCGAAGGTTGGCCAATGTGTGCACGCCGAGATCGATCAGCTTTTCGGCTTGCTCGGCGATGGAGCGCGGTTGGGAGGTGGTGAGGGTGCTGGACATGGGGCCACCTTCGGCGCGAGGGGTCTGTGGGGCGTCGGGGGTCAACGCCCGGCCGACGGTGGCAGTTCCGGCAGGTGGGGGGCGGCGTGCCTCATGGGAACCGGTTCGCCCCACTCGTGAAGACGAGCGCAGCGCCGTGGCGCGGCCGCTTCGTACGTCCAGCTCTCGATGTCGAGCCAGGGCGTCGGCGCGGGCCCGTGCCCGGACCGTATGCCCGTGACGCTGGCCGCTCACCAGACCGGTCGGATCGCGGGCAGCTCACCTCCGGTCGAGCTGGTGACCGCTCGGGTGAGGTCGACCCGCAGCGTCTCCAGTCGGCGGCGGCCGAGGACGGCGGCCCACTCCGCGTCGAGCTCCTCGTAGATCTCCTCGACGGTGGTGAGCAGCCGTGTGCCCTTGGCGGTGAGCCGCAACGGGCGTACCCGAGCATCGTCGGTCTCGGCGGCATAGGTGAGGTACCCGGCGCGCACCAGCTCGGCGGCCAGCTTGGAGGCTGCCTGCTTGGTCATCCCCATCAGCGCGGCGAGACCGGTTGCCGTGATGGGGTCCTCGCGCGCGGCCAGGAGGGCGAACCCGAAGGCCGGACGGACATCGGTCCAGCCGCGCAGGCGCAGGCGCTCGTGCAGCTCGTCGACCAGCGAGCGGTATGCCATGGCGAACAGCCGCGCGAAGGGCACGGGGGGCTGCGGCGGGGCTACTGCGCCCATGGCGGCGTGAAGGGTTCGTCGTCGCCGATGATGCCCTGGCCCCCGACCGGCATACAGCACAGCAACCGGAGCTCACCGTCGGACGCGTTGTTCAGCTCGAACTGCGTCATGGGCGGCACGACGATCGCATCACCGACGTGGGCGGTGCTGAGGACCCCGTCGATGGTGACTGCGGCGGTACCGGCCATCACGACGAAGATCTCCTCGCGGGTCAGTGCGTGTGGGGTGGCGGGGGCGTGAGGTGCGATCTCGACCGACCAGACCGAGGTCTCGGTCGTCCCGAGGGAGGGGGTCGCCAGGGACGTGAACCGAGCCGTCCCGATGTCGTGGGTGGGTGTCGGTGGGGCGGCGATGACCGGCATGGTACCTCCAGCAGGATAGTCAATTACGTTGACTATTCGACCGTAGCAACCACGCGCCAAGTAGTCAACAGAGTTGACTACTTCGGCCTCACGGCGACGGTGCGTCCCGTCCGGCGCTCAGTCCGGCCTTCGCCAGATCGCGAAGGGTCGCGCTCGGCAGGTACGCGGTGGTGAGCGCAAGGCCGATGCGCGGCAGAGCGGACTCGTCGGAGAAGACGAGGTACACCGGCTCGTGCCGTGGTCGGAACTTCTGCTTGAACCCGTCCAGCGACCGGAAGCCGTACAAGGGTTCCATCGCCTCACCGAGCTGGTCGAGAAGCCGCTCGAGGACCGCCCGCTCCGCCGTGCCGTCGCCCGAGTGCGCGAGTGGCGCACCGGACAGCGACACGAAGTCGAAACCGCCCTCGCGGAAGTCGAGACAGGCGCTGGCGATGAGGAACTCCGTCACGGCCCGGAAACCGTCCGGGAGGCGCCGCATGACGTCGAGCGTCCAGCCGTGGACCTCGCCGTCCGGGCCGTAGACCGGCATCCATGACGTCACGCCGTGCACGGTCATGTCCGCGTCGACCGCCAGGCCCACCCGGGTGTCCGGGTCGAGCGCTTCGTCGACACCCCCCAAGGTGAAACCCATTTCGGGCAGTCCCTTGTCGGAGACCCACAGCTCGGAGATGGCTCGGACCTGGGTCAGCAGGCCGCGGGGCATCTCGGCCAGCCGGCCCTCTCGATAGACGATGCCGTCCTTGGCCGCGCGGTTGAGCGACGTGCGCACGCTCTGCCAGGACTTGCCCTTGAACTCCAGACCCTCGAGGTCGATGACGGCCTCCTGCGCCACCAGGACCGCGCGCTGACCTCGGTTGCGGCCCCAGTCGGCAACCTCCTCGGTGACCGAGAAGAAGCAGACTTGGAGACCATGCGTCTCCTGGTCGTCGACGAAGCCCCTCAGCACCGAGGCCCGTGTTGCCGCGTCGGCGGCGACCGGGTCGCCGAGGGCGATGGCGACGCCCCGGTGCACCTGGAAGGCGATGAATCCGTCGGGGCCGCCGGAGCTGTCGTGGTGGACGAACCAGAGGTTGTCGGGCCACGTCGCCATCCACGACATCGTGGTTCCGCCGTGCTTCTTCAGCAGCGCGATCGCCGTGTCACGGTCGCTCGCCTCGGCCGCCAACGCGGCTCGCCGCTTCCGCCGGGACCTCGCGCGGAACGCCGAACGACCCGCAATGAGAACGAACAGCTGCACGATCGACAACAGGAGGGTGAGCACGAGCTCGGGAGTCGACGAGCCGAGGTCACCCTCGGCCGTCAGCTCCTCGGTGTCCACGACCGCGACGACGGCGATGAGGACGCCGGCGGCGACGACGAGGGAGGTCAGCACCATCGCCCAGTACCACGCGCGCCGCGAGCCTCGACGCAAGCTCCACGCGATGACCAGGGAGATCGCCGCGTTGATGAGGACGCTGACCGCGTCGGAGTCCGTGCTCGTCGCTCCGAGTGGTCCGTCCGAGGGAACGAAGTACACCAGGACGTTGACGACCGCGATGAGGACGAACGAGATCGAGGCGATGATGCGCCACTCGTGCCGACTCAGCCGGATCGGTCCTAGGCGGGGCCGTCCCCCGAGGAGCACCGGTCCCAGCGCCAGGCCGAGCAGCACGGCAAGGAAGTGTTCGAGGTCCCAGAGCAGGCCGATGTACAGCAGGGCAACGGTCGCGAAACTGCTGAGCAGCAACCGAATTCGGCCTCGCCACGGCGGGGAGACCGTCGCGGATGCCGCGGCAACCGCGCCGAGGGCGCCGGCGCTGAAACCGACGTCGAGCGTCTCGGCCAGTCGCTGCGCCCATTCCCAGCCCGTGCCGCGAAAGGCGACCAGGAAGAGAGAGGCACCCAGGACGCCGACCAGCTGAGTACTCGCGGCGACGATAGCGACCTTGCGGGTCCCCAGTCGCCATTCTGACCACCCGAACAGGACCAGCGCCCCTCCGGCCACGGGGAGGTACTGAGCCGGAATCAGTGCGAAGAAGGAGCCGGTGACCGGTGTCCACCAGCGTCCCGCCTCCACCGACGGCAGCCCGTAGGCGACCACCTCGAACAGCGGGCGGTCCTGAAGGGCGTTCCACAGTGACCCGGTCGCCACACCGAGCACCAGCATCGTGGCGACCACGCCGAGGGTGAACGGGACTCGGCGAACGACGCTGGCGGCTCGTGCGGTCCGGCCCGGCGTATCGCGCCTCCCGACCTCCGACTGCCCCGTCACACCCGTCGGCTCGGCAGTCATGGCCTGTCCTTCCCGCGCGCGGGCGCCCTCGATCTCGGTGCCCATGCTAGTCATCCGACGTCGCCGAGCCGGCCGGCGAGGCTCGGGCGGGAAGGTGAACCAGCAGCCGCCGGCCTAGGGGGCGTACGGGATCCGCTCCCAGGAGATGACGGTGTCGGCACCGGGCCGGTTGACGGTGACGTGGAGCCAGTCCTGGTTGTTGTCGGACCCGTCGACCGTGATGCGCTCGAGGTTGTCGGCCGAACCGGTGACCCCGTAGGTCGTCAGCCATGTGGAGCCAGCGGCCAGCGGGAAGTCGCTGTTGTAGATGTGACTGTCACCGTTGACCAGGTAGACCGGCCCGTCGAAGTCGGAGGCCTCGTCGACGAGGGTCTGGACGAGAGGTGTGAACGCGGAGATGTCGGTCGCGACGTTCGGCGTGTAGGTCGGGTCGAACATGTCCGCCTGCAGCAGCACCATGACGGCTCGGTCGTGTCGCTGGCTGGCCTGGGCGAAGGTGTCGCGGACGACGGCGATGGCGTTGGCCATCCGGGCCTGCTCCTGCGCGACCTGAAGGGGCGTGGCGGTCGTGTTGCCGAGACCGGTCCACGGCTGCAGTCCGTCGTTGCTGCCGACGACGTGGACCACGGCGAAGTCGATGCCGGCGCGGCGCAGCTGCACGTTCTCCGGGAAGCCGGCGGCGACCTGAGATGCGACGCGAGTGGGGTTCTGTCCCAGGGTCGTTCCCGGACGGTCGAAGAACACCACTCGGTCGTGCGCCAGCCGCTCCAGCGGGTTGTACGCGCCGTTGTTGGCCCGGTGGCAGTCGGTCCACTCGTTGTCGCCCGGGGTGTAGATGAGCGGGTTGACGAAACGGTCGAAGTCGGTGCGGATCAGCGTGTAGTACGCGTCGTCGCAACGGGTGGACCCGTTCTTGATGTCGCCCACGTGGAAGGTCATCGCCGGCTCTGCGGCGTTGATCTGGCCGATCCACCTCGGGAAGGCCTCGATCTGCGCGGCGCCGTACGGGACGTCACCGATGACCGCGAAGGAGAAGTGCCCGTCCTTGCTCTGTCCTGGCGGGTCATCGGCCGCCTGCGCGGCGACGGGCACCGAGCCGAGCATGGCGGTCCCGGCAACGGCGACGGCAACGACGGTGGTGCGGATCAGGCGACGGACGGACACGGGGACTCCTTGAGGGTGGGAGAGCTGAGTTCGCAGCCCCGCCGCAGGCAGGGTCGTTTCACGCGGGGGCGCGGGGTGGGCGTCCCTTGCGCCCACCCCGCTGCTCGAGCAGGGCCACACCGGATCGTCAGCGGGCCGCCTTCAGCGGCTGTCCCGGCGGGACGTTGAGGAGCAGCAGCTGGCCCTTCTCGACGATCGCCTGGTCGGCGAGCTTGGTGTGGTTCTGGTCGTCGAGGAGGTACTTCCCGGCGCCGAGGAACGGCGCCCAGATGATGCCGGACGACTCCTCGTCGATGGTGTCGAAGATCGAGCCGCCGGGAACGAAGCGCTGCGGGTCGTGGTCGGCGATCCGCCGGACGCCACCGGTGGCGCTGTCGTACTGGTAGATGCCGGCCAGGTACGCGTTGCCGCCCGGGTCCTCCTGGATGAGCACTTGACCTCGGTTGTTGATCGTCAGGTTGTCCATCATCTTCGGGCCGACGGAGGACGGAGTGTCGTCCGCGGGACCCTCGAGAACCTTCGTGATCGTGCCGCCGAGCTCTGGCCGGGCGACGTCGACGAAGCTCAGCTTCCAGAGGCGGCTGTGCTTGCTCATGCTGGCAGTGGTGACGAAGTAGTAGTCGTTGGGGTTGCTGGGATCCCACGCACCGTCCTCTGGGCGGTCGAAGGCGGTGCCGGTGTCGGCGAGCGTGAAGGGCTGCGGGGTGCTCGGGAAGGCGACGGCACCGTTCTCGGTGGGGTACCCGGTGACGGCGACGGTCTTGCTTACGCCGTTGGTCAGGCCCGCCCTCTCGATCGGTGAGCCGGCCGACTGCTTGGTACCGGCGTAGACGTAGACGTTCTGGGTGCCGCCGTCGCTCTGTCCCACCACGACAGTGCGGTTCCCGGTGGCCGGGTTCCCGGCGACGTTCTCCCAGCCGGCCTTGCCGAGCGCGGGGAGCTCGTAGCTGACCCCGGTGTCGACGACGTGGGCGAACGCGCGACCGTTCGGGGCCGCCTCCTCACCGTTGGTGAGCAGGCGCCCGTTGTAGCCGAGGCCGGAGGCGGCGTTGTACCACGCGCTCACCGGGGCCAGGTCCGCCGAGCAGAGCCGGTCGATGTTCGGTGATCCGGAGGTGACGAGGGTGGTGATCTGGTCGCGTCCGGACAGGACCTGCAGGGTGTTCGAGTCCACCACCCACCGGGAGACGAACGCCCCCGAGGTGTTCCCGTGCGAGCGGTGAACGCTGACGCCCGCCCCGAACTCGTGGTTCATCAGGACGGTGAAGGTGCCGTCACCGTTGTCGTAGGCACCCAGACCGTCCGGCGTACCGGCCATCCGGTACCCACCGACCGCGTCGCCGCTGCTCAGCAGACTGGTGAGCGTGACACCGGGAACGTGGCGGACGAGATACGGGGCGTCACTGCTGCTGGGGCCGGTACTGCCGCCCGGGGCGGCAAAGGCGGTGCCCGCTACCGCGATGATCGCGGCACTGGCCGTGGCCATGCCGACGAGGAGACGTGTGGGACGAGACATACGAGAGGGTTCCTCCCTGGACGCGGTCCCCCGACCTGACCCCCCAGACGCTAGGAAATGGGCCGTCCAGCAGGGCGACGGCAGGGCGAAGCCACGGTGAACAGTAGGGACCGCAACCAGACGGCGGGGCGTCTGTAACGAATCGCCTCGCTGACCGATGTGAGGAACAGTCGCGGTGCCCTCCGATCCCCCGAGCGGAGGGCACCCCGGCGTCCCAGGGCGACGTACCGGAACGTGGGGCGGCGTTTGTCCACTCGTCACCCGCTCGCCCCGCGCCGTCCGCCCACTGGCGGCCCCGGCCAGAGCACGCTCGCCGCCATGAGACGCGTACTGCCGACCCTGACCGCCCTGGTGCTCGCCGGGACCGCCGCCGCGGCGGCCATGACCTCGCCCGCCGGAGCGCCACCCTCGGTCGGCAACGCCGACAAGAAGGTGGCCGGACCGTTGGTCATGGGCCACCGCGGCGCCTCGGGCTACCGACCCGAGCACACCCTGGCCTCCTACGAGCTGGCCGCCCGGATGGGCGCCGACTTCATCGAGCCGGACGTCGTCTCGACCAAGGACCACGTCCTGGTGGTGCGCCACGAGAACGAGATCTCGGGGACCACCGACGTCGCCGACCATGCGGAGTTCGCGGCCCGCAGGGCCACCAAGACCGTGGACGGCGTGGTGATCACCGGGTGGTTCACCGAGGACTTCACCCTCGCCGAGCTGCGCACGCTGCGAGCGAAGGAACGGCTGCCGCAGGTCCGCCAGGAGAACACCCTCTACGACGGCCGGTGGACGGTGCCGACCCTGCAGGAGGTGTTCGAGCTGCGGCAGCGTCTCTCCAAGGAGCTCGAACACCCGATCGGGATCATCCCGGAGACCAAGCACCCCACCTACTTCAAGAGCGTCGGACTCCCCCTGGAGGGCAAGCTCGTCGAGACGGCGCGCGCGTTCCACCTGGACAAGGCCAAGGCACCGATCGTCATCCAGTCGTTCGAGCTGAACAACCTCGTCGAGCTGCGCGAGAAGTACCGGGTGTCCGCGCCCGAGGTGTTCCTGACCTCGACATCGGGCAAGGGCTTCGTGGACAGCCAGACGTATGCAGAGCTCCTCACTCCGGCGGGCCTGAAGACGATCAGCTCCTGGGTGACGTCCATCGGCCCGGACAAGAACCAGGTGATCCCTCGCAACGCGGACGGTTCGCTGGGATCGCCGACGTCACTGGTCGCGGACGCCCACGCGGCGGGCCTGACCATGGTGCCGTACACCTTCCGGGCCGAGAACCAGTTCCTGCCGACAAACCTCCGAGTCGGCACGAACCCCAACAACTTCGGCAAGGCGATCGCCGAGGACGTGACCTTCATGCGAACCGGTATCGACGGGCTCTTCTGCGATCAGCTGGACATCTGCGTGGAGGCCCGCAAGGACGTCAATCCCGGCTGAGCCGGTCGCGCAGCCCCTCGAACACGACGGCCGTCCCGTCACGCGCCGCCGCCGGCGCCGCGGCGAGCTCGGTCAGTGCATCCCGAGCGACCACCCGGTCCTGACGCGTGCCGAGCTCGTTCTGGAACGCGGTCATCCGGCGGATCGTCTCGTCGGCGCGCGCGCCGAGAGCGGGAGCGGCCATCTCGGCGACGTATCGAGCCCGCTTGCCGGACTTGCGCGCCTCGTGCATGAGCAGGTCGGGTCGTCCCGCCGCGACGGCGGCGTCGAGACGCCGCTGGAACCGGCGCTCGGCACCGTGCAGGAAGGTCAGGGCCTCCGGAGAGCTCGGGTGCAGGTCGCCCAGGAACGGCATGCCGCGGTGCCACTCTCCGGCGAGATCGGACAGCTTGACGTAGCGGCGCTTCTCGAGCCCGTCGCGAAGCCGACCCGCCGCCGCCTCGAGACGACTGGCGATGTACGCGTCGGCCTGCGCCCGAGCCGCGTGCGTCACGGCCTCGTCCGGCAGCGTGTCCAGCTCGTCGTCAAAGGTGTCGTGCAGGACCTGGACGTCGCGCACGTCACCCAGCAGCCGGGCATACCACCGGAGCCCCTCGTCGAGGACCGTCGCCGAGCTGGGGTCGAGCAGCCCGCGGATCTCGCGCAGCACGCTGCGGTAGCGACGGGTGGCGACTCGCGTCCGGTGCACAACGTCGAGCCGACCAGCTCGCAGCTCACGTTCCCCCGCCAAGAGGACCTGGTACTGGATGTCGAGGTAGGCCTGAGCCAGGCGCTCGACGTGCTGGAGGCGGGCATCACCCAGCGCGCTGTCCGGCGCGTTCCCCGGCGTTGCGCCGTCCAGCCATGCCACTTCTGCCACGTGTGACCTCCGTCGGGGCGGGTCGCCAGTCTAACGATCCCCGGCCACCAGACCTCGCCGGCATCCAGGCCCGAGAGAGACGACGATCAGGAAGGATGCCTCCCATGTCCGAACGTGAACCGGCCGGCGCTGTCGCCGCAGCAGGCCTCGGAGCCATGTACTACGTCATCGGCCACAACGCCTCCGACCTGTGGGGTGCCACCCGCCAGGCGTTCGCCCTGAAGGCGGCAGCCGCCGACGGGGGCGACGGCCCGGCGACCGACCTGCTGCGGGAGGCCGCTCGACACGTCGTCGACCGGCATACCGGCGAGGCCGGCGTCGACCTGCGGAACAAGGACGCGTTGCGCGGGCTCGGACTGGAGCAGGTCGCCGACGTGCTTCCGGTGCTCGGGGAGCTCCCCGACGAGGCGGCCAACCAGGTGCGCGCGTGGATCCTCGGCATCGCCGCCCAGGTGGCCGAGGCGGCTCACGACGCCGGGGAGACCGAGGAGATCAGCGGCGCCGAGCGACGAGCCCTCGACGCCATCAGCGGCGTGCTGTCCGCCTAGCCCACGGGGCCCGCGGCGGTGACGGACGTCGAGGGTCGCGTCGTCGTTCGCGTCCTTCCCCGGGGGGACGGCCCGGACGTCGCGGACGACGCGCTCGTCGAGCTGGTCGCGGCCTTCCTGCCGGCACCCGCCGAGCAGGTGCGACTCGGACGCCGCTGCCCACAGTGCGCCGCCACCGACCACGGTCGCCCAGTGGTGGTCGCTCCCGACGACGCGAAGCGCGTCCACCTCTCGGTCGGCCGGACGCTGGGTCGGGTCGCGGTGGCGATCGGGTCGTCCGGTCCGCTCGGGGTCGACATCGAGAAGGTCGACTCGGCCCGGTTCGCCGGTGTCGCGACCGTCGTTCAGCACCGTGACGAGTCCGACAGCGACACCCTTCGCACGCTGGCGTCGCGGTGGGTGCGGAAAGAGGCGGTTCTCAAGGCCACCGGTTCGGGCCTGACCGAGGACCCCTCGACCCTGGACGTCACGTCCGACGGGCGGAACCCGTTCGCAGTCATGGCGATCCGGAACGGTCGGGCCGTTCGGGTGTGGGTCGCCGACCTCGACGTCGGGAGGCAGTATGCGGCGGCGGTCGCCGTGATCGGCGAGGCGCCACCCCGCGTGACGCTGGTCAGCTGACCGGCAGCTCGGGAAGCCGCGGCTCGTAGAGCCACGCGTCGGCGAGCGGGCGGAGCGAAGACCCCGACCGCTCCGCCGCGAAGGCGATGAAGTCCTCCGTCGTCACCGAGGCGTCGGCGTGGTCCGACACCCACGCGCGCAGCATCGCGAAGAACGCCGCGTCGCCCATCGTTGTGCGGATCGCGTGCAGGAACAACGCCCCCCGCTTGTAGACGCGATCGTCGAACATCGTCTGCGCGGTCGGGTCGGCCAGGACGAGGTCCTGCGGCAGCCGGCGAAGCCGCTCCCAGTGGTCGGTGGCGTGGGTCGCGGCGGGGGATCCGCCGGAGCCGTGCGACCACCGCCATTCCGACCACAGCCACTCCGCGTAACACGCGAACCCCTCGTGCAGCCAGATGTCTCGCCAGCGGGAGGCCGTCACGCTGTTGCCGAACCACTGGTGAGCCAGCTCGTGGGCGATGAGGCGCTCGGCGTTCCAGTCGGTGCGCAGGTAGTTGGAGCCGAACGTCGACAGCGTCTGGGCCTCGATCGGGATCTCCAGGGGGTCGTCCGTGACGACCACGGTGTAGCCCTCGAACGGGTACGGCCCGAAGAGGGAGACGAACGCCTCGAGCATCTGCGCCTGGCGGCTGAACGCCAGCGCGACCCCGGCCCGGAGTGCCGGCGGGTGGACGATCGCGACCGGGACCATGTCGGGACCGGTGCCCGGGACGGGCGTGGTGACATAGCGACCGATCTGGACCGTCGCGAGGTACGACGACATCGGGCGGCTCAGCTCGTAGACCCAGGTGGTCGTGCTGGCCCGGGACGTCCGGCTGGTCAGTTGGCCGTTCGCGACGACGGTGTATGCGGACGAGGCCCGGACGGAGATCCGGTAGGTCGCCTTGTCCGAGGGTCGGTCGTTGCACGGGAACCAGGACGGCGCGCCGTAGGGCTGAGCCGCGACGAGCACCCCGTCGCTGAGCTCCTCCCAGCCCACCTCGCCGTCGGGGCCGGGCACCATCCGCGGGGTCCCCGCATACCGGACGACGAGCGTGAGCTCGCGCCCGACCGGCAGGACCTCGTCGAAGCGCACCGACACCCGGCCGCGACGGTGCAGCCATCGGGAGCTGCGAGCTCCGTCCACGCGGACCTCGGTGACCCTCAACGCATACAGGTCGAGCGTGAGCACGCTGGTGGGGGCGTGGACGACCACCTCGAGGGTGGCCGTGCCGGCGAGATGGTTCCCGACGTGGCGGTACGTGAGGTCGAGGTCGTAGTGCGCGACGCCGTAAGAGAGATCCCCGTGCCCGGGCACCAGGTCGTCGCCCTGCACGGGCGCGGTGGCGGAGGTCGTCATGACGAGGGCGTCTCGGGTCGCCAGGGGGCGACCGGGTTACCGATCCACCTGGTGCGGTCCGGCACCGACTCTCCCCTCATCACGAGCGATCCCGGGCCTACGGTGCTGTGCCGCCCGAGGGTGGCCGCCGGCAGGACGATGCTGTGGGGACCCAACGTGGCTCCCGTGCGAAGGGTCACCGTATCCATGCTGAGCAGCCGGTCGTGGAAGAGGTGGGTCTGCACCACGCACCCGGGGTTGACGGTGGCGCCGTCCTCCACGGTGACGAGGTCCATCTCCGGCAGCCAGTACGTCCCGCACCACACCCCGCGTCCGATCGTCGCTCCCATGCTCCGCAGCCACACGTTCACCACGGGGGTACCCACGGCAGCCCGGGCGAACCACGGGGCGGCCAGCACCTCCACGAAGGTGTCGGCCAGCTCGTTGCGCCAGACGAACGAGCTCCACAGGGGATGTTCCGACGGCCGCAACCGCCCGACCAGGGCCCACTTGGCCACCGAGGACAGGCCCGCGGCGATCGCCCCGGCGGCCAACAGGACCACCCCGCACAGCACGACGGCGAGGACCGCACCGCGGGCCAGCAGCCACAGCAGGGCGGCACAGACGAGGACCGCCAGAGCCGCGTGCAGCCAGACCGGGACGAGGCGACCCAGCTCGATGAGCGCGCGGGCCCACCGCAGCCGTCGAGCCGGTTGGAAGGTGCGGCTCTGGTCGACGTCGGCGCCGGTCCGCCGCAGCGGCGCGGGTGGGCTGCCGAGCCAGGAGGTCCCCCGCTTCGCGTTGGCCCGCGCCGGGGCCGCCGACAGCACCGCGACCAGACCCTGGCGGGGCACCTTGCGGCCGGGGGCGGTCATCCCCGAGTTCCCCACGAACGCGTGCTTGCCGACCTTGACGTCGCCGATCCGGAGCCATCCCCCGCCGAGCTCGTAGCCGCCCAGCAGCGTGTCGTCGGCCAGGAACGCGCCGTCCCCCACCGAGGTGAGCCGGGGGATCAGCAGGACCGTGGACGCCTCGACGTCGCGCCCGACGTGGGCACCGAGGGCGCGCAGCCACGACGACGTGAGCTGGCTGGAGTACAGGGGGAACAGCCACGTTCGCGCCTCGTCCAGAACCCTCAGGACCGACCAGGCCTGCCACGCCGGCCGGCTGTAGACCGGGTATGCGCCCGCGGTCAGTCCCGCGCTCCAGGCTCGGACCGCGACCCAGACCAACGCGGCCAGCAGCAGCATCGCCCCCGTCGCGGCCACGGGTGCCCACGAGAGGGCCACCCCCACGGCGCGGCCCACGGTGTCCGCCGCCAACAGCGGTGCGGCCACCGCCAGGACGGCGACCGCGGTCACGATGCCCGGCAAGGAGGCGACGGCCAGCGCGGTCGCGGCGTACCCGGCCAGCCAGGACGGACGATCCTCGGGGCCGGTCTGCTGCAAGGGGCCGCGGGCCTTGCCGTTCCGACGCGCGGGCGACCCGGACCACCACTGGCCGCCGGGGACGACGCCGAAGACCGCCGACCCGGGCGCGATCTCCGACGCGGCCCCGATGTCCGCGCCCGGCAGGAGGGTCGAGCGCGCGCCCACGCGGGCGTCGGCGCGCACGCGAATCGCCCCCAGGTGCAGGACGTTGCCCTCGATCCAGTACCCCGTGAGGTCGACCTCGGGCTCGATCGAGCAGCCGTCGTCGAGCTCCAGCAGGCCGGTGACCGGGGGGATCGCGTGCAGGTCGACGTCGCGGCCGACCCGTGCGCCGAGGAGCCGCGCATACTGGCGCATCCATGCCGCGGTGGACAGGTTCACCGCTCCGAGCTCGTCGACCCACTGCTCGGCCAGCCAGACCCTCGCGTGGACGCGCCCGCCACGCGGGTGGTCTCCCGCGTTGACGCCCGCGAGAATCAGCCGAGCGCCGCCGGCGGCGAGCAGCAGCCGCAGCGGGCTGACCAGGAGCAGCCAGCCGGCCAGCACCCACCACCAGCTCACCGCGGGCAGCCACGCCGCGCTCGACCACAAGCCGGCGAGCGCAGCGCCGGCCGCCACCCACGTGAGCCAGCGCAGTCCCGATACCGTCCGCAACACGATGCTCGCGAGCACCTGGACCGCCTGCATACCCCTCGGGACCGGGTCCACCGCGGGGTTGCTGGCCGTGACCGGGCCGTCCATCTCGTCGAGGAAGACCGCCAGGCCACGGACGGTGGGAGTCGCATACACGTGCGCGACGGTGACGTCGGGGAACCGCTGGCGCAGGACCGACACCAGCTGGGCGGCGCTGAGGCTGCCACCACCGGAGTCGAAGAAGTCGTCCGATGGTCCCGGCATCACGCCGAGGATCTGCTCCCAGACGGTCTGAAGCCAGCCGGCGGTCCCCTCCAGCGTCGCCCCGGGTTCAGGGGCGTTCGTCGCGCCCGTCGGTACCGGCCACGGGAGCGCGTCCCGGTCGATCTTCCCGGACGTCCTCGTCGGCAGGAGGTCCACGACCGCCAGCCGCGGCACCAGCGGCGCCGGCAGCGTCGACCGGAGATGGGCGAGGGCCGCGTCGCGCTCGAACCCGTCCCGTACGGCGACGTACCCGACCAGGACCGTCCCGCCGGAGCCGGTGCGGCGTACCGCGGCCGCCGCACCGGTCACCCCCGGCACGGCGAGCAGGGCACTGTCGACCTCGCCGAGCTCGATCCGCCGGCCACCCAGCTTGACCTGGTCGTCGGCGCGGCCGACGAACACGAGCCCGGCCGCCTCATTCCGCACGAGGTCGCCGCTGCGGTAGGCGCGCTCCCAGCCGAGCGAGGGCATCGGCGCGTACTTCTCGGCGTCCTTCACCAGGTCGAGGTAGCGGGCGAGCCCGACCCCACCGATGATCAGCTCCCCCACCTCGCCGTAGGCCACCGGCAGCAGCTCGGGGCCGACGACCGCGAGGTCCCAGCCGTCCAGCGGCAGCCCGATCCGCACCGGTGGCGTCCCGTCCAGACGGGCGGCGCATGCGACCACCGTGGCCTCGGTCGGGCCGTAGGTGTTCCAGACCTCGCGGCCGTCCGACGCCAGCCGTGCCGCCAGCTCGGGCGGACACGCCTCACCCCCCAGGATCAGCAGCCGTACGCCGGCCAGCGCCGCCGAGGGCCAGAGCGCCACCAGCGTCGGGACCGTCGACACGATCGTGATCGCGTTGGCCACCATCCACGGTCCGAGGTCCATCCCGCTGCGAACGAGCGACCGCGGTGCGGGGATCAGGCAGGCACCGTGGGCCCAGGCCAGCCACATCTCCTCGCACGAGGCGTCGAAGGCGACCGACAGCCCGGCCATCACTCTGTCCCCCGGCGCGATCGGACGGTCCTGGAGGAACAGTCGGGCCTCGGCGTCGACGAACGCCGCCGCACTGCGGTGCTGCACCGCCACCCCTTTCGGTCGTCCGGTGGACCCCGACGTGAAGATGACCCAGGCGTCGTCCTCGGGACCCGGCTGCTCCGGGACTCGCGCCGGTGCTCCCGGGGTGCGGACCTCGATGACCAGGTCCGCGCTGACCAGCGCGGCCACCTCCGCCTCGTCGAAGACCAGGCGAGCGCGACTGTCCAGGTCGTCCGCGTCGACCGGGACGTATGCGGCTCCGGCGAGGAGTACGCCGACGATGGCGACGTACAGCTCCGAGGTTCCGGACGGTATGCGGATCCCCACCCGGTCCCCCGCGCCCACGCCGGCGCGGTTGAGCTCCAGGCCGACCGCCTCGGCGGCCTCGAGCATCTCGCTGTAGGTGAGGACCTCGGCCCCGCTGTCGACGGCAGGATCGTCCGGCCACTGGGTGGCGGTCTCGCGCAGGATCGCCACCAGGGTTCGCGGCGCAGCGGCTCGGTCGGACCGCAGCAGACTCATGACGCCACCCACCCGACGGCGGCGACCCCCGTCATACGAGTTCTCGGCGTCCGGCCGTGGTGCCGCCTCGCTCCCCCTCGCGCGTCAGCGTCGCGCCTTGGCGGGCAACATCGTCTTGAGGTACCGGTCGCGATGCTTGTCGGCTCGCGCCCGGACCTCCACCAGGGCCAGCGCGTCCGCACGGGTGACTCCGACGGAACGGTCGGCCTTGGCGACCGCCTTGACCACCTTGCGGTACTCGGACTCGCTATCCAGCCACGTCTCCAGCTGGTCGTCGTCACGTCGCGCGGGCATGCGCCGCAGAGTAGTGCTGCTGGGTGAACAGTTAACGACGCAGCGATCAAGAAGCCGACGGTCGATCGCTACGGGTGTCGGCCGGGTCAGTCCGACGGTTCCACGGTGATGACGACGTTCCCGATCTTCTGCCCCGTCTCGACGTACCGGTACGCGTCGACGATCTCGGCCAACGGGTAGCTGCCGTCGATGACCGGACGGAACTGCCCGGACTCCATCAGGTCCCTGAACCCGTTGATCATCGCCTGGTCGTGTCGCGGGAAACCGAAGAGGACGGAGCGGCCGGGCAGCCAGGGGGTGACGAGCGCCAGAACGGGGTTCTGGCCGCCCGGGCCGAGGTCGGTCCAGAGGAAGATCCCGTGGGGGGTCAGCAACCTCCGGCAGCGGCCGAACGAGCTCTTCCCGACCGCGTCGAAGACCACGTCGTATCGCTGGTCGTCCTGGGTGAAGTCCTCGACGTCCCGATCGATGACCCGTTCGGCCCCCAACCCCTGGACCAGCTCGCGGTGCGCACCGTCGCATACGCCGGTCACCTGCACCCCGCGGCTGGCCAGGAGCTGCACCGCGGCGGACCCGATGGCCCCGGTGGCGCCGTTGACCAGGACCCGCTGTCCCGCAACGATCTTCGCCTTCCGGATGGCGGCGAGCGCGTAGTGGGAGCCCTCCGTGGCCGGCGCGGCTTGCGCGTAGGTCAGGGCCGGCGGGATGAGGGCCAGCGAGGCGTCCTCGCCGATGGAGAGGTACTCCGCGTGGGCGCCGCAGGCCGTGTCGTCGTACCCGAACACCCGGTCACCGACCGCGAAGCGCGTCACCGCCGGACCGACCGCATCGACCTGTCCGGCGAACTCGTTGCCCAGGATGGTCACTCGTGGCCGCGGCAGCCCGGTGAGAACCCTGGTGAAGGGCGGCGTACCGCCCCGGAACCCGCAGTCGGTCCGGTTCACCGTCGTCGCGTGCACCTTGACCAGCACGTCGCGGTCGCCGACTGCGGGCGCGGGGACCTCCATCACCCGCACCACGTCGGGCGGGCCGTACCGGGTACGCACGGCCGCCCGCATGCCTGCACCCTAGCCAGCCCCCAGCAAGCGATTCCCGCCGGCGGGCGATGGTTTTCGTGGCCGGTCAGAGTCGTACTCATATCTACCTATCGAAGGAGCACGGCATGACCGCCACCTACACGTTCGACGTCTTCTGCACGCTCGACGGCTTCGGCTCCTACACCAGCAGTGGCGACTGGGGCGGCTACTGGAGCAAGGAGGGGCCTGAGCTGGTCGCCCGTCGCTCCGAGGTGCTCGAGGAGGACCAGCGGTTGGTCCTCGGCGCCAACACCTTCCGGCAGTTCGCGGAGATGATCGGCCCGAGCACCATAGGGCAGGAGGATCTCGACCCGGTCAACGCCCGGATGAGGTCCATGCCGACGACGGTGGTGTCGACGACCCTCGAAGGACCTCTCGACTGGCCGGACGCGACCCTGGTCAGCGGAGACGCTGTGGACGTCGTCGCGCGGCTCAAGGCCGAGTCCGCCGTGCCGTTGCGGTCACACGGCAGCCTGTCGATGAACCGGGCGCTGATGGCCGCCGGCCTGGTCGATCGAGTACAGGTGACGATCTTCCCCGTCATCAGCGGCCAGACGGGGGACGAGCCGATCTTCGCCGGTGCGGCCGACTTCGACCTCGATCTGCTCGAGAGCCGAACCTTCGACGGGCGCACCCAGGAGCTCATCTACCGTCCGACCCTGCACTGACTCCCTCTGCCCGGGCGCCGCGGGCCGCGCGGAGGAACAGACCCTCGCACGCGACGCCTCAAGGTCGGGGCCAGATCATGTGCCTCGACACAGATCTTTACCGGGGAAAGGCGGATGGTTGGCCCGCAGATCTACAGCCAACTCGCGCAAGTCCGTGTCGTGCTCATTCGCTTCTAGGCAGCCGCAGTCCTGGGGTGCCAGCCCAGCGGCCAGCCCTAGGCGCTGCACTCCGCCCACTGTGGGGCACACCACCACCGCCCAGAAGCACTCAGCCTCAAGGCCCCCCCGGCGTCAGGAGCTCGACGACGACTCGCCTTCCTGGCGGCATCGACTCCACTTCGGCAAAGTGCCTTGTTCGTTTCCGCCACCAACTCTCGTTCGATCGCCGTCGACTGCGTGTTCCGCGAGAGTGTCGCAACAGACCGCGAGAGACGCCAACGCTTCTGCAGCATGGCGCCGTCCCCATCCGTGACCGTCAATGGTCAAACCAATTTGTTTGAATTCAGGCGTCACCAAACTTGGTAAGTGGCGCACGGCTTCGTTTACCGCTTAGGAGTTCTATGGGACTAGAAGTGCCCACGACGAAGACTGCTTCCGAGGGAGTCCTCGAATGCGCTCGACCTCGCAGGACCTTTTCATCCCTTCAGCCAGAGTCGACGCGTCACGTCCGGCGTCCGAGTTGGCGTTGCGGCTGGCATCATGCAGGCGGATCTCGGCAACGGCGCGCACACGGAGCGGGCCGGTCTCCATGATGTGTGTTCGATTGGGCGGCCTCGTTCAGTGAGGACCGCGCTGGCGCACTTGGCGTGGGCGGTTGGGTCGTCCGAACCGTTGGCGATGCTGTCGCCGATCGCCAGCACGGTGTACCGGAACAGCTGCTTTTCGCGATGGACCGGCGGGTTCACCTCGCCGCTGCCACGGCGTGGTGATCCGAACGGGGCGGCGGTCTCGGACGTGAGCACCATGACCCTCAGCTTGCGCTGATTCCCGCTGGCTGCGGCGAGCCAGCGATTTCGGCACGCAGTGCCTTGAGGGCCTCGATGTATATCTCGGAGAAGGTGGGGAACGGCTGGATGGTGTCGCGGAGAACATTGAGCGGTACGCGGGCACGGATCGCCAACGTTGCCTGCTGTAGCCATTCGCCCGCCTCGGGCCCGAGTGCGTAGGCGCCGACGAGGCGAACGCCGTCGCTCAGGAGGGTGAGGAACCCGTTGCTCTCGGCGTATGCGCGGGTGTACGTCTCGGTCTTCGCCAGCTCCGAGAGTCGCGCTGTTCCGCTGAACGGCCCGTCGGTCGCGCCGGCGGCCGCGGCCTGCGGGTTGGTGAAGACCGCCCGCGGGACGGCGGCATAGTTGGCCTCTCGCGGTTCACCGAGGATGTTCGACGCGACGACATCGCCCTGGTACTTCCCGACGTGAGTCAGCGGCCAGATCCCGGTGACATCGCCGATGGCCCACAACCCCTCGCCCGCGCGGAGCCGTGAGTCGACCGGGATGCCTGCCCCACCAGTCTCGACTCCCACCGTGTCCAGTCCGATGTCGTCGACCCGGGGCCGGCGGCCCGTCGCGACCAGCAGCCGGTCGCCGCTCAGCTTTTCGCCCGTCTCGAGGTCGAGGACGTACTGGTCGGCCTCGCGTCGCGCTGCGGCCGCCCTGACGCCGAGGAACAGCTCGATGCCGTCTTGGCGCAGCGCTTCCGCAAGGGCGTCGCCCAAGGGCCGTGCCTCCCGTGGAAGCAGGTTCGGGGCGCCCTCGATGAGCGCAACCTCGCCCCCGAGACGACGTACCGCCTGCGCCATCTCGACACCGACGGCCCCCCCACCCAGGACGAGCATCCGGCGCGGCACCGCCGTCATCCCCGTGACGCCTCGGTTGGTCCAGATCCCCTCGAGTCCGCGCAGGCCTGGGATTGGCGGAACGACGGGGTCCGCCCCCGTCGCGAGGACAACGTGGTCGGCCGTATGGCCGACGCCGCCCACCTCCACGACACCGGGGCCACTCAGCCGGCCGGTGCCACGAAGCAGGTCGATGCCGTTGTCCGCGAGCCAACGCTCCTGCCCGGCGTCGGAGTAGTTCGAGACCATGAAGTCGCGCCAGGCGAGTGCCGCGTCGACGTCGACCTTGGCCGGCGCCGCTGCCTCGTTCGCGGCGTGCGCCGCCTCACCAGGACGCAGCAACGTCTTGGACGGGATGCACGCCCAGTACGAGCATTCACCGCCGACGAGCTCGCGCTCGACGAGCGCCACCCGCAGGCCGCCCGCGGCGAGTGCTCCGGCGCAGTGCTCGCCGGGCGAGCCACCCCCCACGACGATGACGTCGTAGTCGCTCATTCCGGCGCATCCTCGCCGGATTGCTCGGCCACCATGTACGCGGCATACCAGTCGGGCCAGTTCTCGTCCGCTTGGCCGGTCCGCGCTTCGTGCTCACCGTGAGCCGACGCGGCCCGTCGAAGCGCACTCGCCAGGTCCGCGGTGGATCCATACGCGGTCGCCGCGGCGGCGACTCGTCCGGGCAGGCGGGTCGTGACTTCTTGGAGGAGCCAGCCGTTGCCGTCCGGGTCGGTGAAGGTGGCGAAAGTGCTGTAGCTGGCGTGGTCCGGCGCCGGTCCGGGCACGCGGCCGCTGGTGTCATCGGACTGGAACTGAGCGCCCGGCGTTCCGGGATAGAAGACGTCGCTGACGTCGACGCCACGGGACTCGAGGTCGTCACGCGCCGCCTGCACGTCGGAGACGATCAGGTAGGTGCCCTGGGCCGAGCCTGGCGTGGCGGAGGTGATCTTCGAGCCGAACTGGACCGAACACTCGGATCCGGGTGGGGTGAACTGGACGACACGGAAGCCGTTGTCGAAGGGGAAGTCGGCGTCGAGCCTCCACCCGAGGACCTCATAGAACTCCTTCGCCCGGTCGACGTCCGAGACAGGGATGACGACCACCTCCAGCTTCAGATTCACGTGCTTGTCGTCCGGCGTTGCGCTCGCATCACTGCGGGTCTCGGTCTTGCTCATGCCAGCCTCCCTCATCGTGTCACTAGCGCCATCTCGCGCCCAGACAGGTTGCGTCCCACTCGCGAATCTTCTTGAGATCGAACCCGATCCGAGGATCCCAAGGCCGCACGAACTTGTCCCCGCGCCGGTCGATGGTGTGGCGCGCCACGGGCCGGCCCGGCCACCGCACAGGAATCAGGTGGGGTTCACTGTTCGAGGCTCCTCGGACGGCGCAATGTATGCAAGGCTCGGGGCCAGATCCTGGCGACACTCGCGCTGGTCGCCGAGGGGTCGCCGTGCTGAGGCGAGAGGCCGGCGTCGGCAGGGCGTTCGACCGGGTGCCCGTTGGAGCGTGTTTTCGGGGCCTTCCGTTGGGACCGACCAGGGACGTTCACGGATGCGCACAGGTGACGCGTCGTATCACACTGGTGAGCGAACCCCGAGGAAGGAGTCAACGCCATGCGTTCCGACATCGTGCCTGGCGGCGTTTTTCCTGACTACGAGCTGCCCGATCACACCCGGCAGATGCGAAGGCTCAGCGAGCTGCAGGGCGACGACCCGCTGATCCTCACGCTCGCACGCGGCCACTACTGTCCGAAGGAGCACCAGCAGCATCTGAAGCTCGCCACTTTCGGCCCGCAGATTGGCGTCGGCTACACCCAGATCGCGACCATCTCGACCGACGACCACCACACGATCCAGGAGTTCCGGGCGTCGGTCGGCGCCCAATGGCCATTCCTTTCAGACCCGGGTCGCACCATCCAGCGAGACCTCGACATTCAGGAGTACACCGACCCGGAACACGACCCGATGATCCCGCACACCCTCGTGCTCAAGCCTGGGCTCATCATCCACAGCGTCTACAACGGCTACTGGTTCTGGGGCCGCCCCTCGGTCGAGGACCTCCGCCAGGATCTGCGAACCGTAACGCAGGAGATCCGGCCGGACTGGGATCTGAGCACACCCGGACTTCGCGAAGCATGGGAGGGCGACGACCGCTCGGCGTTCCACGGCTGGAACACGTGGAGTCCGGAACGGGTCGCGGCCGAACTCGACCGTGGTGCGAGCTAGCAGGTACTACCGAATGCTTCCACGGAGCCGACCCGCCGCTCGACCCTGAACGCATGTGTGTTGCAAGACCACGTCAGCGAGACCTCGTCATGCGTTAGGGACCGGCTTGAGCAAGAGTCGCGCACACCGGGCACTGCATCAACTCGTTGAGTTGATCCCACTCCCACTCCACAAGGTAGAGCGGGGTCACCGCCGCTCCACACAGCGGTTGATCCGCGTTGTCCAGGCGATGAACCAGCCCGTCCGGTACATCCCTTGCAGGTTCGCCAGGTCCTCGCAGCGTCTTGACACGCTCGGCCTTCAGTCGCACCACGACGATCTTACGCGCGGGCCGGCGCCTCCCGCGGACTCGGACGACATCTGGTTCCTTCTAGGTCGGGATCGACGTGCCGAAACCGGAGTTTGCGGCTCCTGGTGCCTGCTGATCGGCGGCCCGCCCGACTACGCGTCGCGACCCGGCGGCGGAATGGCGTCGTCGTAGAGCCGAACGGCTGCGAGCCTTCCGCCGTGACCACGCACGAAGACCCCCGCCCCAGCGCGAGGTGGCAGCCACGTGGCGCCCCACCCCACCACGTTGTACTCGAGCACGCAGTTGCGCCCGTCATCGACGAGCGCGCAGGATTCCAGCGGGATCCCGCCGCCAGTCGAGAACAGCCCCTGGTAGTAGGCACTTACGCCGTCTGGCCCTTCGCGGCTGTGTTGACGGCCCTCGGCATCTCGCAGATAGCCGTCCGACTCGAATGCCGCGACGATCGCGGCAACCTCGCCGGCAGCGAACGCGCGCAAGTACGCGCTCAGGGCGCCGGACTGGGGTAGCCCATTGTCGGCTTGCAGGAGCGGCGGCCGGGTCGCGCGTCGGCCAGTGAGTGGCCGGCTCGAGAAGTAGATCCGCAACTCGTCGATCCGTCCGTCGAGGCGGCGGTCGGCGACCACAACAATCGGAAGGCTGACGGTACCGTTGTCGGTGCCCAGGTGGAGGACTACTTCCTCGGAGCCGTGCCGTTTGAGGATGACGTGCTCGACGTCTTCGACCGAGGCGCGGTGCTGCCGAAGCCACGCGCTGGTTTCAGTGACGAACGCCGAGAACGCCGCCACACCCTTGATGCGTCCGCGTATGGGGTCGTGCACTTCGGGTTCGCCAGCGAACGACTCCACCAGGGGGCCGGGATCGCCGGCCATCAGACCGTCGAAATAGGGCACGGCCACCAGCTTGTCCAAGCGTCGCTTGTCCAGGAACTGCTGTAGCACCGGCGCTGAGAACAGCTCAGGCAGCCACGGCACGCTGATCAGCGTCCCACAGATCGCCGGAGGCGACCCTGAAGCAGTGGACGTCGCAAAGAGGGCCCGGTAGTTAGGGCGTGACTATGCGATCAGAGATCTATGACGACGCCGACACGCATGTCTTGACCGTCGAAACGTCGAGTCAGGTTGGCCGGCCGGAGTCGGCGAATCCGGCGACCGCCAGTAGTTGATGGCGTCCAACAGGACCGTGAAATGCCTGCTACCTCTCGTCCTGGCCTTCGGGGTGGCCGTCGCGTCGTCGCCAGGACCGAGCCATCTGTCGGCGTCGGGGCGGTCGGTGCCGTCCGATTGTCGGGCCGGACGGGACGCTTCACCTCGACAACCGGTAGCCCTACCGCGGTCAGCTGCCGCGTTCAGCGCTAGAGAGTGAGTGTCAAGGGCGGCGCAGGCGCCCCAGGGCGCACCCGCGGGCGTCCCACGATGCGGCACCGTCCTTGACCTACTGAACCCCAACCCATCAAACTCACCGTTGACAACGTTGTCATTCGCGGAGGTTCGTCATGTCTGTCAGCACCCGGTCCCCCATTCGACGGCCGCTCGCCGTCGTCCTGCTGGTCGTCGCGTTCGTCGCCTCGCTCGGCGTGGCGCCCGCGGCGGCGGACACGCCGCAGCACCGCCCCGCATATCACTTCAGCCCCGCGAAGAACTGGATGAACGACCCCAATGGGCTCGTCTTCTACAAGGGCGTCTACCACCTGTTCTTCCAGCACAACCCGCTCGGCAACGTCTGGGGCAACATGTCCTGGGGTCACGCGACGAGCACCGACCTCGTCCACTGGGTCGAGCAACCGGTCGCGATCCCGTTCGACGCCAACGAGGGGGTGTTCTCCGGATCGGTCGTCGTCGACACGAAGAACCGCTCCGGCTTCGGGACGGCGCAGAACCCCCCTCTCGTGGCGATGTACACCAGCGCCTACACAGCGGCCAGCGGCCGCGACGGCATTCAGGCCCAGTCGCTGGCGTACTCGACCGACGACGGTCAGACGTGGACCAAGTACTCGGGTAACCCGGTCATCGACATCGGTTCGCGCGAGTTCCGCGACCCCAAGGTCTTCTGGTACGAGCCCGCCCAGGAGTGGCGGATGGTGTCGGTGATCGCCAACGAGCACAAGGTCCTCATCTGGCGCTCCGCCGACCTCAAGCAGTGGACCCGGCTGTCCGAGTTCGGCCCGCGCAACGCCATCGGCGGCGTCTGGGAGTGCCCGGACCTGTTCCCCCTGGCGGTCGACGGTAATCCGGGCAACGTCAAGTGGGTCATGCTCGTCAGCCTCAACCCGGGTGGGATCGCCGGCGGCTCGGGCACCCAGTACTTCGTGGGTGACTTCGACGGCACGACGTTCACGCCGGACGGGCCCGCGAGCTACCAGCCTCCCGCCGGGACGCTCCTGCAGGGATTCGAGAACGGGTATGCCGGATGGACCCCGACGGGGACCGCCTTCGGGTCCCAGCCCGCATCCGGTTCCCTGCCGGGCCAGCAGCCCGTCACCGGCTACGTGGGCGAGCACCTCGCCAACAGCTTCATCGACTTCGACGCCGCCCAGGGCGAGCTGACCTCGCCGCAGTTCACGATCGACCAGAGGTACCTCAACTTCCTCATCGGCGGTGGCCACCACCCGGCCATCCCCGGCGCGACCCAGGGTGACCCGGGCGGCGCGGTCTTCACCGACTTCGAGCAGCTCGACCCCGCCACGCACCTTCCCGCCGGGTGGAGCGCCACCGGGGACTTCGTCGGCTACGGCGCCACCAGCTCGAGCCTGCCCTACCACCAGGGTGACAAGGTGCTCGACACGTGCGTCGTGCCCGACAAGTGCGACCCCGCCGTGGGCACCTTCGTGTCGCCGGAGTTCACCGTCACCAAGGACTACGTCAACCTCCTCATCGCAGGAGGCACGCACCCGCTCGGGACAAGTGGCCCCACCGTCGTGGAGCTCGTCTCGGGCGGAGCGGTCGTGGGGTCGGTAACCGGCAACAACTCCGGTGAGATGGACTGGCGCTACATCGACGCCAGGGCCGTGGTGGGCAAGCAGGCCCGGATCGTCGTCCGGGACGACCACAGTGGCGGCGACTGGGGACACCTCATGGTGGACGACATCCGGTTCTCCGCCACGCCCGCCGGCCCGCGCGACACCCAGACGACCGTCAACCTCGTCGTCGGCGGCGAGGTCGTGCGGTCGAGCACCGGATCGGACAGCGAGGCCCTCGACTGGGCGTCGTGGGACCTCAGCGACCTGCAGGGCCGCACCGCGCAGATCAGGGTCGTCGACCACAGCTCCGGTGGTTGGGGACACATCCTCGCCGACCAGTTCATGCTCGCGTCGGCGCCGGCCAAGAACGGGACCGACCGCGCCGCCTGGGTCGACTACGGGCGCGACAACTACGCCGGGGTGACCTTCAACGGACTGCCCGCCAACCAGCGCATCGCCATCAGCTGGATGAACAACTGGCAGTACGCCGGTGACGTGCCCACGGACCCGTGGCGCGGCCAGATGACGATGCCCCGCACGCTGTCCCTCGTCTCCACAGAGACGGGACCACGCCTCCGCCAGACACCGGTCCCGGGAGTCGATGCGGTCACCGTGAACCGTGACAAGCAGCAGGCCAAGATGCGTTCGGTCGCGGCCGGCGTAAAGCCGACCGGGCTCGCCGCGACAGTGGCACGAGTCGAGGTCCGGGTCGCCCTCGGCTCGGCGTCCGAGGCCGGGGTCGTGCTGCGGCGCAGCGCCGACGGCGTCGTCGGCACCAAGGTCGGGGTCCGTCGCGACGGCACACTGGTCGTCGACCGGACGGGCAGCGGCAACGTCGGGTTCAACCCCCTCTTCCCGAGCGTCGAGGAGGCGCCCGTGACGGTGCGCGACGGTGAGGTGACCTTCACGGCATACCTCGACCGCAGCTCGGTCGAGGTGCTGGCCGAGGGCGGTCAGGTCTCTGTCACCGACCTCATCTACCCGCCCGCCTCGGCAACAGGTGTCGCGGCCTACGCCGTGGGCGGGACGGCCAAGGCGGTCGACATCAAGGTGACGCCCATCCGCCCCTGACCGGGTCGAGCCGGCCGGTGCAGGCACAACAACGGCACCGGCCGTCTCACCCGCCCCTACACCGCATCTCGGCCGCACATTACGTGGCCGGTGTCCAGACGACCCGGACGGTGAATTTGCCTGGGACGAACGAGTGCTGGACGCAGCGGCCGAGGTCACCACCATTGAATTCGGACGCTTCCGCCGTGGCTGCGCTCCGAGCATCGCTCGACGTCAACACCGCCGGAGCGCTCGACGAGTTGGCCGCCTCGAAGACGCCCCGCCGCCAGCTTGCGGCCGCCCGGGTAGATGTCCAGACTCGTCCAAGAGCGGGTACGCGCGCTTGGTGCGGTTCTCTCGGATCCACGCCCTCGGCGTAGAGATGGCGTACAGCAGATCTGGTATCGCGGACCCGCTGGGCACCTGTTACGGCCTAACGAGCTCCAGCGGGCCTCCAGTGACGAATCGCCCAAGTACATCTTGCAGGTGGACGAGGCTGCGGTACAGGCATGGTCCGCAACGTGCCAGTACAGCCACCTTGGACTCTTGACACCCGTCATGCGTCGTCGCGGGGCAAGTCGCGTCGTGGCCGCAGCAGTCCACGTGGGAAAGGGCCAGTGCTCTGCTGCTGCACTTCGCCCAGAAGGACTCGTGTTGGACTGCGCCGGCGCCAGTCGGCGGATGGGTGCTTGCCGAATCGGCGGGCGATGAGCCTTCCGATGACTAGACCCGGAACTAAGCGTCGGGCGGCCGGCCGAAGGCCGCGGCGGAGCCTGACGCCATGCCTACAAGACGGCCGCCCGCTAAAGCAGCGCGGCGCATGCCCGGAGGATGTATGAGGTCACCCCGTCCGTCTACGGCTCCGAACACGATGCCGCGACGGAAGCCAGGGCCTCAAAGACCCTGGGCAGCGGCTGGTCGGAGTGTGCGGCCAGGGCTTGGCCTGCGACCCCGGGTTGCGCTGAAAGCCTCACGCGTCTGCCGATTTGCGTCTCGGGTCCTCCCCGAGGCGTCTACGGTCCGAACGTGGCGCAGTCTGTTGCGGTTCCTAGTGAGAGGCCCGCCGATGACCGGGTGTTGCGCCCGACGCGGTGGGTGGCGGCCGGCATCATCCCGTTCTTGGTGGCGGGTTTTCTCGTCCTCTACGTGGTCCCGGGCCGGACCGGGGAGCTGTTCGCGTGGCCGATTGCGCCGACGATGACGGCGATGTTGCTGGCGTCGGCGTATGCGGGCGGAGTCTGGTTCTTCGTGAGTGTGCTGCGCGTCCGACAGTGGCACACGGTCGGCGAGGGCTTCCCGCCGGTGGTGGTCTTCGCTGGCCTGCTCGCCGGGGTGACGTTCCTGCACTGGGACCGGTTCACCCACGGCCATGTCGCGTTCTGGGTGTGGACCGCCGTCTACGTCATGGCACCGTTCCTGGTCGCCTGGGTCTGGCTGGTGAACCGTCGCACAGCGGCGCCGCCCGGACCGGACGAGCCGCGGCTGAGCGCCTGGACCCGTCGGGTCTTCGTCGCCGGTGGGGTCGTGTCCATGTCGCTGGGTGTCGTCCTGGTTGTCGTGCCGGGCCTTGTCTCGTCCGTCTGGCCGTGGGCGATCACGTCGCTCACCGGCCGCGTCGTCGGAGCTGTCCTGTGCCTGGGCGTCGCGGGGTTCGGGGTGCTGCGTGACGACCGACGCAGCTCGGTGGCCCGACTGGTCGAGGTGGCGATGGTCATGGCGGCCTTCGTCGCGATCGCGATGCTGCGCGCCCGTGAACAGATCGGGTGGAACCGGCCGCTGGCGTGGGCGATGGTCGCCGGTGTGGCGGTGATCCTCGCAGGAGGCGGCGTGCTCCTGACCCGGTTCAGGTCGGCGTCGCGACCCGTGGATGGACCACGGTGACCGGATGCCGGCGCTGCTGGATCGAGGCCGCCACCACCGCGGCGACGACGCCGGGGCGCACGAGGGAGGTAGGCGGCTCGACGAGGTTGAGCACGTCGTTGAAGGACCGGGCCAAGGGCAGCGAGGTCCGCGCCGCTCGGACCACCCGACGGACGTAACCGTTGGTCTGGGCCGTCGCCCGTGGCTTCGGCCCGGCCGTCTCGGGGTACTGGAAGTCGCCGCCGACCGCGATCGTCCAGGGCGCGTCGATAATCGCCGCGGCGGCACGATGGAACCGGTGGGGCAGGTCGGGCGAACGCAGGCCAACGTCCCGCACGGTCCGCCCCAGCGTCTCCGCCTGCAGCGCTGCGCACGCCATGCCCTGGCCGTAAACGGGGTTGAAGCTGCACGCGGCATCGCCGAGCGTGACGTAGCCGGGCAGCAGCCGGCCGACCTTCTCAAAGTGTCGGCGCTGGCTCGACGGGAACCGGTACGACGCCACCGAGGTCAGCGGCCCGGCGAACTCGAGCAGCTGCGCGACCGTCGGAGTGGGGAGGGTATGCGCGAACGCCAGAGTGTCCGACGCGCTGGTCCCGGGCACCACCCCGTGGACCCCCGACAGCGTGACCATCCACCGGTCCCCCTCCACCGGGAGCACCGCTCCGCCGCGCCACGGCTCGGGCGGCGCGGTTACGCATACGGCGAAGCTGCCGTCGAGGTCGCCCTCCGCGCGAGGCAGGAACCCGCTCGTGTACGCGCAGTCGATCGTCACCCTCGACACCGCAGGCGCGAGCTGGCCCGAGCTGTCGAGCTGGTGCGCCAGCCGTGACGAGCGCCCTGAACAGTCGACGACGAGGTCCGCGCTGCGCTCGGTGCCCTCGACGACCACCCCGGTCACCCGTCCACCGGACACGGCGACCCGGTCGACGAGCACCCCGTCCTCCAGCCGGACGGCCGGCAGCGCCTTCACGTGTCCCCGGAGCACGTCCTCCAGCAGCGGGCGGGTCATGCTGAGAAGCCGGCGGCCCCAGTCTCCCTGCGCCCGGTAACCCCCGCCCTGAAAGACCCAGGCGCGGGTTCCGTCGGTCGGGGCGGCACCGCGCCGCTCGAGCTCCTCCTCGATGCCGGGGAACCACCCGACGAGCCGATCCAGCCCCGCGCTGAGCAGCAGGTGGACGTGGCGGCCCTGCGCGACGTGCCCGCGCGGCGCCACCGAGTCGGTGAGTCGCTCCCGTTCGAGAACAACGACCTCGTCGACAACCTCGGACAACGCCCGAGCGGTCAGCAGGCCCGCGATACTGGCACCCACGACAATGACCGAGGTCATGATCCGAGTGTGGCCCACCGCCCGGCCAGCTGCCGACAGACCGCCAAAACCGGGTGTCAACTCGTCCAACCCGGCCAGAACCTGTCAGTGCCCGCCCGCTTCTGCGGTGACACCACCGAACCGGTCCTGGTCACCCCGCATACCCCTTTGCTGGCCAGCGGGATGTTGGTCAGTGACCGGGCCGTCGTCACGGGCGTCGCGAACGCCGGAACCCCACCGGCACCGTGGTCTTCGGGATCTTCCCGTCGACCGACTGCACCGGCACCGCGGTCTACACCTCGGGCAGCATCAACATCAGCGCCACCGGCGCAGCCGCCACCTCCGTGGCCACCGAGGTCAACGCCGGGCCCCACTCCTGGAAGGTGACCTTCACCCCCGACCCGGCGAACCGCAACTACACCGCCGCGTCCCCAACCGGCACCGCCGCCCAGTCCGACGAGCAAGCCACGTTCAGCTGCGCCGGCACTTCACCTGCCGGCTGACGCCTCACCCCGCGACGCGCCCCAGAAGACCCTGGGGCGGTGTTCACCACACCTGGCCAGGGCAAGCCGCTGGCTCAGTGCCGTACAGCGAACCGCCCTCGTCCGTCCGGCGGTCTAGCGCTTCCCGGTGATCCCACCACGGCGTGTTCCCCTTGAACCTGGCGTCTTAATCCTGCAAAGAACCCCCGACGACAGACGAGGGACGGTGTCCCTTGGCGACTAGGCATGACCGCCTTCGGCCTTCTCCGCCACGGTTGCTCCGGTGGCGGCAATGACGGCCAACCACATCTCCGATTGCCGAGGTCGGGCTGGTTGCTGAAGGCCCACAGGTCGGCACCCATCGGTTCTAGAGTGGGGTCAGGGAGCCGGCTGACCGACTGTTGTCGATGCCCTGGACCGCGGGGGGTCTGACCATCTCGTTGTGCCCGAGGGGGCCGGTCTCCGGGCGCACCTGACGACACTTCGAAGGAGAAGTCATGAAGGTCAGGAAAGCCATCGGGTCCGCGGCCGCCTGCGCCCTGGCTCTGGGGATAGCCGGCGTTCTACCGGCCGTCGCGACGGCGTCACCGGCCGCGGCGACGGGGCCGAGCGAGACGTACGTGGTCTTGTACAAGCAGAACGCAGTGCCCGCCGATGCTGCGGCCAGCGTCGGTAACGCCGGCGGCACCCTCGTCGCCAGCTATCCAGAGATCGGGGTTGTGGTTGCCCGGTCGGACAGTTCCGCGTTCAGAACCAGCATCAGTTCGGACCCTCGGGTCCAGGGCGCTTCCTCGACCACCGGCAAGGAGGTCCGGCTGGATCCGGCTGCCTCCGCGGTCGGTTCGGCCGAGACAGCCGTCGAGGCGGGCACGCCCGCTCCGGGGAACGACTCGCTGTCCGGTCTGCAGTGGGACATGGCCCAGATCAAGGCACCGGAAGCCCGAGCCATCAACGGCGGCAGCAGGTCGATCCTGGTCGGCGACATCGACACCGGCCTTGATTACACGCACCCGGACCTGGCCGCCAACGTGGACGACGCGGCCAGCGCGAACTGTGTCAGCGGCGTCGCCGTGCCTGGCAAGGTCGCCGCAATGGACGACAACGGCCACGGCACCCACACCGCCGGCACCATCGCCGCCGCCAAGAACGGGATCGGAATCGTCGGCGTCGCACCCAACGTGCGCATCGCCGGGATCAAGGCCGGGAACGCCGCAGGGTTCTTCTTCCCCGAGGCCGTCATCTGCGCGTTCATGTGGGCCGCCCAACACCACGTCCAGGTCACCAACAACAGCTACTTCGCCGACCCCTGGCTCTTCAACTGCCGCAACGACGCAGCCCAGCGTGCACTCTGGGAGGCGGAGCGGCGGGCCGTCAAGTTCGCGCAGCAGAGCGGGACCGTCGTGGTCGCGGCCGAGGGCAACCAGGCGGACGACCTCGCGCATCCCACGCAGGACGTGACCAGCCCGGACGACACGACCCCGGTGACCCGGGACATCACCAACGCCTGCGCGGTGATGCCCACCGAAGTGCCCGGCGTCATCGGCGTCACGGCGAACGGCAACCTGGGGTTCAAATCCTTCTACTCCAGCTACGGCCTTGGCTCCGCCGACGTCGTCGCCCCGGGTGGCGACTCGATCCTTCAGCTGACCGCAGCGGCCCCGAACGGCCGGGTGCTCTCGACCTGGCCGGCATCGCTGCTGACGGTGACATGTCTGCCCGCCCGTCGGCTGGTGGATGCCTCCGGCGCGGCCTACTGCTACCAGCAGGGCACCTCGATGGCCTCGCCGCACGCCGCCGGGGTGGTTGCGCTCATCATGAGCACCGGCGTCACCTCACCGGGGGCCGTAACAGCACGGCTCCAGAACACCGCCGATGCCATTCCCTGCCCCGCCGACACCTCCATCTACGCCTTCTTCCCAGCCGTGGACAACGGGGCGCCGCAGGTCTGCCAAGGCGGGGCCGGCTATAACTCCTTCAACGGGCACGGGCAGGTCAACGCGCTCGCCGCCATCCACTAACAGCAGACGTCCCGTCCCGAGTGGACGCACATCCACCCGGGACGGGACCTCGGCCAAGCCCAGGCGCGACCGCGGCCCGCCAACCCGAACAGATTCAGGCCCGGATCTCATCCCACCAGGATCAGTCACCAGGCAGGCGCAAGCCCACGACGGACACCAACGCCTCCGTGTCCAGCCCGGGCAACAGAAGCCAGGGCCCCGGCCTGCCCCAACGACCCTGCGATCCCTCGCCGCCCAGGGCGTACCTCACGTCGTCGACTGTGACGCAGTCCAGGTCGCGGTTCGGTGGTGTCGCGCCGGTGAGGTGGAGGAGCGTTCCACCTCACCGACGTTCTCACGTGACTGCAGCGGATCTATCCCGGCTCGGCCGCCTCGCGTGCGCAAGGGCCTTACCGGGACGCCGACCGTGCTACGCCTGGCCGTGCCGCCAAGACTGGCCCGCACGCTGCGCTCGACCAACTGCATCGAGCCGCTGATCTCGATCGCCCGCGACCACTCGACCAATGTGAAGAACTGGCAGAATCGGGAACATAGCGCCGCGGTGGTGCGCCGCCGGGATGATCGGGGCTCGCGCCCAGTTCCGTCGCAAACGTCACCTGCACCTGCCTGCACTGCGCATCGCTCTCAACGAGCACGTCGCCCCACAGAATGTCGGCACCATCGGTCATGCTGACAACCTCATCGCCGCCCTGACGATCAGCAAGACCGCCACCGAAGTTCAACGCAGCGCGGGACAACCTCGGCACGTCCCTTCCGCCAGGGATGCACGTGCAGGGTGCTCTTGATCGGGGCAAGGACGCCGCATACCTGTCGCTCAGTCCCACCCAGAACGAGGAGCTAGCCGCCGCCCTCGAGGCACGATGGACTGGTCAACGCGCTCCCAGCGCGAAACAGACCTTCGGCCCGGCAGCTGAGCGAGGCTCTACGCGGCGAAGCGGTCATGGCGGGGTCGAACGACAGCGAAACGGAAATGCCCACGCTCGGCCTGCGATCGACGCGCAGGGTCACCGTCGGACGAACACCGGATCGCTTCCGCTGACGTCCACTCGGTACCGGGTGTGCAGCTCCTGTAGACCCTCGGCCGAGTTCGCGTCGTCCGGCAGCATGAGCGTGTGGACCTGTTGGCCCTCGCCGGGGGCGAAGCCCACGAACTCGGGCGCACCGGGTGCCACCGGGTCGAGGTCCTCCGGGCACGGTGCGGTGGCCACAATATTGCCGTAAGAGTCAGTCACGACCAGGCGTCGCATGACATGCTCCGTTCTCGTTCACAGCAGGCCCTGGACCCACACCTCGAAGGTGCCCGAACCACCGGACACACACGTGATGTCCGCGTAGTAGCTGACTCCGTTCTGACTGGTGTGATCAAAGCCCTGGTTGAGGGTGTTCACCCGGCCCGAGAACGTCGAGAGCTGCACCGGCGTCGCGTAGGCATGCTGCGGTCCTCGCCAGTCACCTTCGGTGGCGCCGGTGTACGGGTTGACGTGCGGGTACCTCCACACCATGGTGGTGGTCTGGCCGGGGTAGAGGGTGACGCTCGACGCGAGCTTCCAGGGCAGTGCCACGTGACCTCCACGGTCCTCCGTCACCGCTGCAGACGGGTGCAGGAGGCACCTTCGAGTTGCAGCCGGCGCTGGCAATGTACCGCCGGTCGAACCGCTTCGTCAGCCTTTGGCGCAAGTACGCTCCAGTCCCACCCGTCGCGGTCCACCGACGCGCGACCATGTGGAAGGCGTCCACCCGATGACTACGACACATTGCCAACGGTGGCAGCCCCCTGCCAAGCAGGCCGGAGCCTGCCACCGGCGTCGTTGATTCAGCTGGGCTTCCCCAACTTCTCTCCATCAGCCGACTCATTCCGCGCCGAGGGGAGCCCGTCTCAAAAGCTTCGAACCGGCTCGGCGAGAGTAGCTGGCGCCCTGACGCGACAGTCGGCGTGCGCGCCGACAAGAACCAAGACGACAAGATCGACGATGAGCGAAGGGCTGGTAGCGCATCGCCGTCATGCGGGCCTTGCTGGAGGTGCTGACCCACGATCCCTTCCAAGGCTCCCCAGCCCCGCCCGAGACTGTTTCGCCCTTGGCTTGGCTGCCCGGTCGTGTCCTTGCGCCATCCCGTCCACAGCCGGTGCACCGGCAGCGGCGGACTGTGCCCAGAAGCCAGCGACGGTAGTCACGGTCAGGGCAAGCAAAGGGAACGTCAACACGTCGAGGCCTTCCCGGTGGGCAGCGTGAGAATTCCCATCATCGAAAGCGCTCGACCCCACCGGGGCACTGACGGGCCGCCCGGATCTACACCCTCATCGGTGATGACGCAGTAGTGTAGTGAGCATTGGCCATCACTATCTCACCACTCCAGATGCGTTCACGGCGCGACAGATAACTCTAACAAGTGAGGAAGACCATGGCGAAGATTACGATGGACTTCTGGCGCGACGATTACGTCGATCGGGCGTGCTTTGAGTATTCCTATGTGCCGGAAGGCAAGCGCCGCACGCTTCTCCTCAAGGCGGGGCAACAAGAAGCGGTTCAGACCGACACCATACCGGATGATCTCAAGCCATCGCATGTGCAGGTATACACCTTGACGAACAATGGCGAGGTCAGCCTGGACATGTGGCAGTTTCCCCCTGGTCCGCCGCACGATCTGCCCTTGGTCGGGGCGCAGGTAAGCGTGCTACAAGAGAGAATGCTCGCTGCTGGCGCGGTTACCTACTCCGATGCGACAGTCGACAGCGGATCCGCTCCACTCGATCTGTATTCGCGTCCGTGCCCTCAGGATGTTGGTAAGCGTAGAGGGAAGGCAAATAAATAGACTTAGTCTCATGTGCGTTATCTACAAACGACCCAACGTGGAAAGCCGCACATACCGGCGGTCACTCACGCCCACCGACTGGGCGACCCAACAGAACGTAAGAGCCGTTGGCGCTCTCGCGAAATCATCGTCTGTGGATCAGGGCTGAGCCAAGCGGATCGCGGCTCTCGCTCGGCGTGGACATCCGCGGTCATAACTGGTGCCGTGGAAACCAGTCGTCGCTGCCGGTGACGTGGGAGGCGAGGGATGCGCCTGACTTGTCGAACACCGCTGACGTAAGAATGTCGTCGGTCTGCTTCGTCAGGACGACAGCGGTGCCTGGATCCAGCCCGGCGCCAGCGGATCAAAAACCAACCTCCCGGTCGTGCCAACGGCAGTCGACTGACGCCTCGGCTGAGGACCGTCTCCCGTCTCGGAACTGGCGAGTGCGTCACAGCGCGCAGCTACCGCGTAGCCCCGGTGCTGCACTACACCCAGATTCGGCGTTACCTCGAAGGTGCTGCACACCGCCCACTTGGACGCACATGCCAGGGACGGCGAATCATCCGGGCATGGCGAAAGACGGATGTCGTACCTTGGTGGCGCAGCGGGCCGGGTGTGGCCTCCGGGGGCTGCGCGTGTGGAGCAGTCGGCACTATCTGGTGTTTCAGAGAGCCGGGGGCGAACACTTGCCTACGAGGCCGGCGGGAACAACACGTCGTTGACGGGATGGATTTGGGTGCCCTTGGCGAACCCATACGATTCGCCGCCTCCGGTAGCGCCGTGGATGGCGTAGTCGCCGCTGATTCGGATCGTCTCGCCGTTCAGGTTCTTGAAGGTGCGGTCGGACCTGCCGCCCGGCCTGGTGGCCAGGCTGCCCGTAGGACGTAAAGCGGCTCTTCAAACTTGACCGGGCATCTGGGTGGTCGTGACTGTGGCTCGTCGGTGTTGACGAGTGCAGGCCCACCGTATGCGGCGGCGGTGGTTCTCGACGTTGCGGAAGCCGAAGGCGTTCCGTCCTTGGTGTTTGGCGAGCCGGTTGTAGCCCTCTGATCGGGCGTTGGAGTAGCCGGTGGTGATCGCTGCCTCGACGGCGGGCCACCAGGCTTCGATGGTGGCGGCGAGCCGGTGTACCTCGGGGGATGTCGACGACGCGGCTTGGTCATAGAAGCGCCACAGCCGGTGAGAGATGATCTCCCGGTCCGGGCCGGTGCCGGCCAGGTCGAGCAGGTGCCGGAGGTTCTCCTTGACGGTGTAGGCGTGCAGGATCTCCAGGCCGGGGTCGCCGGCGTCGACCAGGGAGTTCCACAGCCGGGCGAACGTCTCGGGGCCGAGGCGTTCGTAGCCGGTCAGCAGCCGCCGCCGGGCGGCCCATTCCGGGTCCTTCTTCCGGCCCCGTCGGCCGCGGACGTCGCGGGTCGCGCGTTGACGCACGTCGGTGAGCATCTGGTTGGCCAGCTGGACCAGGTGGAACCGGTCCGCGACCACGACCGCGTCCGGAAGGGCGTCGGTGACCGCCTTGAGGTAGGACGCGGACAGGTCGATGGTCACGTGGGTGATCTCGGCCCGCCACGGATCGGGCTGTGCCAGCAGCCATTCGGCGACCTTGGCCGCGGTCCGCCCATCAATGTGAGCCAGCAGCCCACCGGTACCGGCAGGCGTCCACGACGGCGGTGTGCCACCGGTCATGAGCGACCGCCCACCGACCGGTTGCCGGGTCCTGCATCCACTGACCCACCGGATCTTCCCGCGCCTCGTCTCGTCGATCCCCAGCACGCACACCGCCGGCGGCGGCGCCGCCAACGCCTGCTCAACATGAGCGACGTACGCGCGGTGGGCGACCGGCCACGACACCCGGTAGTGCCAGGCACCAGCGAGGACGCAGGTGAACCGGTCCGCGATCCCGGCGCCGCACTCCCGGCGGAGCCGGGTCGTCAGCCTGGCCCGGGCCGGGACCGCGGGCAGCGCCTCGGTGAACGACCCCCGCGAGCACGCGACCTCCCGGCACCGCCACCGCCGCTTGAGCCACACCAGCTCCACCGGCTCCTCGCCGTACGGAAGATCCCGCGGCCGGGTGACCGCGTAGCCCTTCACCGACGTGGAGACCACCCCGCACGCAGGGCACGCCGACGCCGCCTCGTCCGCGGTGACCACATGAACGACGCGGGCGCCGTCCTCCTGCAGGGTGACCCGCTCGACCTCGAGTCCGTCGATACCGAGCAGAAGCGTCGCCCCGAGTTCCGTGCGCTCGGGGGCGCGTTGACATTGCGTACGCTGAACCAAGCCCGTGACCTCACCTTCGTGACCATGAACTGCCTTGACAACAGCCATGATCACCGAGGTCACGGGCCCTATCGCGTCACCACGAAGGACCGGCGCGCCCGGTCAAGTTCGAAGAGCCCGTAAAGCCGAACAAATCGGGTCATCTCGACGGCTTCCATTGGTTCCCATTAACGGCCGCACGCTTACTCGCGCGCGTCGGCCGCCAGCTCTCTCGTATCGGCAACCACGAAGCCTGGGAGCAGCGAACGCTGAACCCTAATGATGGAGGGTCGATGACTCCGCGCCCAGGATACGGCGCGCTGCAACTTCCGCGACGGACCGCATTCCCTTCACATGGCCTCACATCCGCAGCGCCACTGCTGAGTGTAGGTTGTGCCGCATACTGTCGCGTCAATCCAAGGGACATAAGTACACGTTGTGTGCGGCACCATGACGTTGTGGCAGCCGCAATAAATGCCGTGCGCCCCAACCGTGCCACTCCCACCGCCGGCAGGCTTGAACACAACGCCACCTCCAAAGGGAGCTCCGCCAAGCCAGGGCGCGTCGAATCTCTGTTCCTGGCCGTGTCCGCCATCGTGTCCGCAACCGCAATCCTTGGCGACGGTCTCCCCCGTCAGCAGTGACTTACAATGCTTGCATATAGTCGCCTCGGGATTTATGTGTTCCTTGCAAAACGGGCAGGTTCCTTCATGCGCTGCGCGCTCCGGAGCGACGCTCGAACCGCAATGCTTGCATTTGACAGCCTCGGCTTTGATGTGCTCTTTGCAGAATGGGCATTGTCGCTCGGAAACCCCACTTGCCGTATCCACGTTCTCGCTCATTCGTCGAGCCTCCCAAAATAGCCGTTGCCACCACTATCCGCCGTTGGCCAGAGGTTGGCAATAACCAGTGACAAGGAGGTTTGTGTGGCCCCAGCACGCCACCTCGGTGCAGAACACACGCGTTCCTATGCCGCGATTTGGACGCTCCTGGACGTGTGTCCTACCGCCGCCTGTCGGCGCGTGGTGTTGTCTCAAACGGCTGGCGGGCGGCGCAAATCGCGGTGCCTGGCCCTCGCCATGAACCTGCTCAGCGCGGGTTGGCTTGCTTGAGATCCAGTTCGGGACCGTATGGGAGGGTGCACGGTGTGCAGATCGGTGTGGTGTATCCGCAGATCGAGCTTGGTGGAGATCCGGCGGCCGTCCGGCGGTTCGGCCGGGCGGTCGAGGAGCTGGGCTTTGACTACCTGCTCGCCTACGACCACGTGCTCGGCGCCGTCCACGCCGACCGGACGCCGCGGCTGACCGGTCCGTACACGGAGCAGGACCCCTTCCACGACCCGTTCGTGATGTTCGCGTACCTGGCCGGCATGACCGAGCGGATCGGGTTCGCCACCGGGGTGCTGATCCTGCCGCAGCGTCAGACGGCGCTGGTGGCCCGGCAGGCAGCCGACGTCGATCTGCTCTCCGGCGGCCGGCTGCGCCTCGGGGTCGGGGTCGGCTGGAGTCCGGTGGAGTACGAGGCCTTGGGCCAGGACTTCCGCACGCCGAGGCGCCCGGCAGGAAGAGCAGATCGAGCTGCTCCGCCGGCTGTTCACCGAGCCCGTCGTCGACTTCGCCGGCCGCTTCGACCGGGTCGACCGAGCCGCCCTCGTGCCGAAGCCGGCACGCTCGGTCCCGATCTGGCTTGGCGGATCCAGTGACAGAGGCGTTCGACCGGGCCGCCCGGCTCGGCGACGGCTTCATCTTCTTCGGCGGCGGCATCGACCACGCCATCGAGGCCTGGGATCGGGTCAGGGATCTCGTGCGCGAGCACGGCAGGCCAGCAGAAACCTTCGGCGGCGAGTATGTGGTAGTGCCCTGGGGCGGGGTCGGCGAACTCATCGCGGAGATCGACGGGTGGGAACGGGTAGGCGGGACACACGTATCCATCGTGACCATGGGCCGCGCCCTCGACTCCGTCGACGGGCACATCGACCTTCTCTCGACCCTCGCGGACGCGCTCGGCCGACTTTGACCTTGTTCTGCTGCGGTGGCTCTACGAGGCCCCGGCATTGAACTCGACGCGCACCTCGATGCCTTCGTGCGGCTTATCCGCGCCTGACCTATCAGCCCATCGCGCGTCCGCTCAACTGATATGTAGTGGCTGTCCTGTCAAGGGGCATGGTGAGGCGCCGTCGGGACGTGGGTTCTCGGCGGCGCCTCTTGCTTCGTCGCGTTGATGATCTGGTCTGAGCGTGTCGTGTTCGCGACGCGCGGTCAGGCTGATATGCGCTGTGAGTCTTGGGGTGGCTGGTCTGGGACTGGCTGGCAGGGTTAGCGGCGGTCGCCTCGTCCTGGGTCGTGACTCTTGATATGCATGGCTTCCTTGGGATGCCTTCAACTCGACTTGTCCGGCCCGGGCGGGCGGCCGGCGCTGACCCGGCTCCACCTCGGTGACTTGATCAGAAGACTGCCCGTCCCCGCCGTAACGGCGGGTCGTGGCTCATCACAGTGCTGCCCCGAAGTGACTTCCATCCAGGCCTGCGCCGGCCGTTTCGGCGGCCGGATCCCTGTCCGTCGTGTCTGGAAGGAAGCCCGCTCGCCGTGACCATCGTCGCGCATACCCATCCGTATCGTCGTTGGCGTCGACACCCACGCCCGCACTCACACCTTCGCCATCCTGGTCGCCGCGCACCGGCGAGCTGATCGCCACCGAGCAGTTCCCGGCCACCGCCGCCGGCATGGCCCGCGCCATCGCCTGGGCTGGCGCGTCGCACCGGCGGCGATCTGGCCGCCTTGTGGGTCATCGAGGGTGTCGCCACCTACGGTGCCCGCCTGGCGGCCGCGGTGAACCAGGCCGGCTACGAGGTCGTCGAGGCCGCCCGGATGGACGCCCGCGCCCACCGCGGCACCGGCAAGTCCGACCCCCTTGACGCCCGGCGCATCGCCGCCGCGGTCTTGTCCCTCGAGCCCGCCCAGCTGCGCCGCCCACGCAGCGACGACGGCGTCCGGGCCGCGCTGCGGGTCCTGATCACCGCCCGCGAGCACATGACCACCGAACGCACCGCGACGCATCAACGCCTTGACCGCGCTGTTGCGGGTGATCGACCTGGGTATCGACGCGCGCAATGCCGCTGACCGCCAGGCAGGTCACGCGAGATCGCCCGCTGGCGCGCCCGAGCCGAGGACGCTCGCCACCGCGACCGCTCGCGCCGAGGCCGTCCGGCTGGCCAAACGAGTCAGCGATCTGGACGAGGAGCTCACGGCCAACCAGACCCAGATGACCGTGCCTCATCCGCGACAGCAAGGCCGCGGTCCTGCTGGACAAGACCGGCATCGGTCCGGTCACCGCCGCGGTCGTCCTACGCGGCCTGGTCCCACGCCGGCCGGGTCCGCTCCGAAGCGGCGTTCGCCGCCCTGGCCGGTGTCAATCCCATCCCGGCCTCGTCGGGGAACACCACCCGCCACCGGCTCAACCGCGGCGGCGATCGACGGCTCAACCGCGCCCTGCACATGGCCGTCATCACCCGCATGACCCACGACCCCGACACCCGCGCCTACGTCGAACGACGCCGCGCCGAAGGACGCACCACCAAGGAGATCCGCCGCTGCCTCAAGCGCTACCTCGCCCGCCACGCTCTACCGGACCCTGAACAGCCTCACGCCGCGCCCGAACACCGGTCCACAGACCCCTTGACGAGACATAGAAGAGTCGGGTTGGTTACCGCAGGACGGTGCGTTCGGCAGGAACTGTGCCGCGGGTCTAGGGTCGAGCATCGCTGTGTCCCAATGGGTTTGGCTGCTCATAGTTGAGTCGCGGGTCGCTCCTCGCGCTGCCACCAGCCGCCTCGTGCGACGAAGCCGCTCGAGAGGTCAGTCGTCCATGACGGCCAACGACCAGCACCAGCCGGCCAGCTCGCGGGCGATCGCGACGTTGGCGACGGTGTTTCGTTTGCGCCGTTCGGTGAACTCCACCCAACGGTGATGCAGCCGCCGGTTGCCCTCATCGCCGCGGGTTCGAGCAGCCGGCGAGGCGAGCTCCCATCGGTCCCGCATCGTCTTGCCCGCGACGTAGCGGGCACGGTGGTGCCAGGCGGCCTCGACCAGCAGCCGACGGGCGTGGCCGTTGCCGGTCTTGGTGATCGACCCCTGACCCGGGAGCGCCCGAGGAGTGCTCGCTGGGCACCAATCCCGACGAACGAGCCGATGGTGTTTCCGGTGAACCGGTGCCAGTCACCGATCTCGACCGCCAGCGCGAACCCGGTCAACGTGGACACCCCACGCAGGCACCCAAGCCGGTGCACCACCGACGTGAACTCGCTGTCCGCGGCCATCACCGCGATCGCCGCATCCAGACGGTCCCGACGCGCCTTGACCGTCAGGACTGCGTCATAGTCGGACTCGAACGCCAGCCGGGTCGCCGCCGACTCCAAGCGCTGCCGACGCAGCCACACATCATGAGCACCGGTCCATGCCTGGCCGCCGGAGTACACGATCCCCCTGACGCAGCAACAGCTTCGAGAGCCGGTGCCTGGCCCGCATCAGGTCCCCGCGACAGTCCTCCCGAGCCCGGACCAGATCCCGCGCCGCCTCCTGGTCGATGCTGGGCACCGTCACCGACGTCACCTCGTCCAGGCGCAACAACCGAGCCAGATGCACCGCGTCCCTCGCGTCGGTTTTGACCCGGTCGCCCGAGGTCGCTGCAGCTTCGACGGGGCGGCGACCACACACCGCACCCCCGCCGCGTCCAACGCCCGCGCCAGCCCGAACCCCGTCGGCCCCGCCTCATAGGTCACCGCCACCGGCCCCGGCAAGGCCAACAGCCCCGCCTTGATCTGCTCATGCGACGGGGTCAGACGCGCCTGCACCAGCTCACCCGTGACGCCGTCGATCGCCGCTGCCGCGACTGATCGTGCGTGCACATCGAGCCCCACGCTCGTACGCTCGGTAAACACCGGGGCCTCCCACAACTGTCGGATAGGCCGAGCAGGCAGCCCCTACTCGGTAACCCACGAACATCTGTGAGTGAGGCCCCGGCCCGCAACCCCTCAGCCAACCCGAGCGGTCACTCCATACCGTCTAGCCGCGATTCGCGCACCTTTCGACCTGAGTCACTCCGCCGCCAGAGCGGCAGCGTCTCTCCGCCGCCAGAGGGGCCGTGGACGGTTCGGCCAGGTGTCCGTTGCCGGAGGGCGGACTGAGAGTGGGCATTGAGGGGCGGGGGGTCTTGAACGGGTTAAACCGGTTGTTTCGACTCCCTGCGCGCGCTGCCGCTCGCAGCATGTCGAGCTTCGGCCCAGGTGATGGTGTCCTCTTCAAGTATCAAGTTGAGGCTCGCCATCCCCTCGGCTGCCAGGTCTTCGGAGTCAGAACCTGAGGCCGGTCTGAGCGAAAGTGCAGGTCCCGCCCCTTGAGGGGACGGGACCTGCACTCGTGGTGCGGGATCGGTCACCGGTTGGGAATGACCACCGCTGCGGTGTAGATGTTCTGGTCGTTCGCCTTTTCGGCGTTGGCGCCTGACCCGTAATTGCCGGTGCAGACGGCCGGCGGGACGCCAGGCTTGCCGGTGCCGGGGCAGAGGAAGAGCTCCGGGTCGCGGGTGTCCTATCCAGATCGGGTAAGGCCTTCTGCGACGCCGCCAGATCCGGTGTAGTCGCCGTAGAACTGGCCCCCGAACTGCGTCGGTGCCGGCATCGACGACGACGTCACGCGGTCCACGCCGAACCCGTCTAGGTCCTTCGAGCCCGATATGGTGACGTCCGAGTCAACCGACGGTCTCGTCGTTGCCGTACTGCCGGTCGTAGTAGCTGACGCGCGAACCTGCCTCTGGTCGTTGAACGCCGCCCATTGCCAGAACTGGTCGGTCGTCTGCCTGCCGGGCATCTGCGGTTGACGGTCTGCTGCGACCCGGGGGTCCCTGCGTCGTCCCCGGTGAAGGTCTTACCGCCGTTCGCTCGACGTACTGATCAGGATGTCGTTGTTGCACGCACCGGGGACTTCACCCCGGTGTAGGTGTTGATCCCGTACTGCGATGAAGCCGGTCGGGACGCACCCGTTGGCCTCCTTCGAGTCTCTTGTTGATGTAGGAACCGAAGGTGACCACCACACGGTCCGGCATCGTCGGGTCCACGGCCCCGCTCGGGTAGTTCACCGCACGGAACACCGACCGTTGAGAGTCACCCTTCTCCGGGACGCAGGCGCGACCGGGGTCCTGGAGTTCTGGTAGGTGGCGCAGTCCGGCAGGTCGTAGTAGTCCGAGACCTTCACCGGAGCCGAGAAGGTCATGCCACCGTCCATGGAGCTTGGCCAGCAGCATCTGGTTGCGGTTGTCGGCCCCCGTGGGCGTGTTGTTGAAGTTCGTCGAACGTGACGTAGAGCGCCCCGTCCGTACCGGTGAACGGCTGCGAGAACTGGTTCTCGTTGCACGGGCCCTGAGGCGTCGCCGGCCCCGAACGTCTGCGTGCACAAAGGCGACGTCGTTGCTAACCAGGTGCCGTGCGCTGAGAACGTCTCGCCGTAGTCGCTCGAGAAAGACTCGTAGATGTAGCCCGAACCGTCGGCGGCGAACTCGGTCCAGGTGACGTACACGCGGTCCTGGTACGGGCTGCCGACGTGGTTGTCGACGGTCATCAGCTGCTTGTCCTTCGAGCACGTTGCCCGTCGCCGGCGACGTCGTCGTTTCTCTGCCACCGGACGGCCGGGGAAGTTCCACGATGCGCCGTTGTTGGCGGTCGAGCGGAAGACGTAGAACGCGCTGGACTGGTCGGGGTTCGGCGAGACACCGCTACCACGGTTGAAGACCTGGCAGCTGAAGGTAGGCGTTGCCCTTGGTGTCGTAGGCCACCGAGGTGTCGCCGCTGGCCTGCCAGTATTCGCGGGCGGCGCCGAACTTCGTGCCGCGTCGTGAACGACATCGGGATCGTGGTGTCGTTCCAGGTCCGGCCACCGTCGCTGCTGTACGCGCCGTAGCAATTGCCGTCACCTCGGCGGTAGTCGTTCTGGCTGGCCAGCATGTTCTTCGGGTTCTTGGGGTCGATCGCGATCGAGGTCTCGTTCTGCGCCTGGCCGCGACCGGCGAGGGCGGCGTCGGAGACGTTCTCGCAGTTCTGGTTGACCTTGACGTCATTCCCGAGAGTCTCGGCGCAGGCGCCGTTACCGGTCGGCGCGTAGCCCCCCGCGTTGGCGGCGGTCGTACTGCTCGGCGAGGAGTAGCTGGCGGGCGCGCACTCGTTGTCGGCCTCGTCGCCCTCGTCGCCGCCGCCCGACGGGTTCACGCAGCCCGCCGTGGCAGGCGCGAGGGCGGTGCTCATCGCCCCTGAGGCGAGCCGCTTCTGCATCTTCGTCAGGTGGTCCCAGTTCTTCGCTTGCGCAGTTGGCGCGGAGACCATCAACACCAGTGCTGCTATGAGCGCCCCAACGCTGGCCGTTGCCAACAGGCGCCATCGGATGGATCGCATCCAGTTACCCCTTCATTGCGGGAAGAGCGCCGCGGCCCGGAGGTGACTGTTGGGCGCCGACCGGCGGCAGGCACCGTCAGTCTGCTCGCGCGGCGACCCCGAGTTACCTGGCGCTGCCCGAGTGGCTGGACCCTATGGTCGCGGGAGGGCGCCTGACTGACAAAAGCCTGTGAACTGGCTTCGAGTGAGCAGTGGCCCGGTAGCCGCCTCCGGTGGCGACTACTGCGGCGGGGCGAACTGACTGACCGTGAGCAGAGCACCCTGCGGGTCGCGGACCAGTTGCCTTTCTGGTCCACGGCGTGTCCGCGGACACAAAGGCCACACCGCCTCACTCTGAACACCGAGGCCACGTCTTTGGACCGAGTCGTTCCGTACGACCACCGCACGATGGCCCGGTCAGGGTCCCCCGCTGACGCAGATCGGGGTGTAGGCCCCGCTGGCCCCATCAGAACACTGACGGATCCCCAGCAAGCGCGGCCGCCCAAACCCTGCAAGCCTCACCGTGGTCGTCACCCGTATCGCCCACCCTGGGCTTGACCCATTCGCCCAGAAGTGTGTGTCCGAGTGGCGCGTCTCATTCCTCAGCCGACATCCCGAACGCCTGAATTGTCCCTCTGTTCCATCGAAGGAGCCATGTCATACAGGACGACCGCGGTCGCCGTCGGCGTCTTGTCTTCCTCCGGATGATCACCGACAGGTTCGGCACCCCGGATACTGTCTAGACGCGATCCAGGACGCAGCGCTCGAGGTCGGCGTCTGACGCTCCCGTCCTCCGTCCCGTGGGTCGGCTCAGCGATCTGGTTGTGGTCCACCAGTGACGGGTGGTGGTCTGCGGCGGGGCCGCTGGAGCCGAGACCGTGGCCTCAACGTCCGACATCGGCAGGCAGCACGATCCCTTCTCGCGGTCAAGGACACGTGACCCAATGTGAGGTCTAACGGGACGCACGCCCCGGCCTCCTGCGAAGGAGACCTCGGCTCGCGGTAGAACTGGTCGTGCCGGAACTGGTGACCGTCACCATCGGTGGGCGACGTCGATGACCACGCGGGTCATGCTGCCCGGCCCGGTGAGGGTGAAGACTCGGAACGGCAGCCGCGCTCGCACCCCCAGGCCGAACTGGGTGACGCCCTCTAAGCTAAGGCCGACGAGCTTGATCTGGCGGAAGGTGCTCCACCCGGTCACGTTGACCAGCTCGTCGGGGTTCGCCGGTGTGAAGACCTGCGCCCCGGTGTTGACATCCTCGGTGTGGGCCCTTACTACGACCGCCAGCTTGGCGCCGCCGCGCAGGAGAACGGCATGCCCGCGGGGTCGGTCAGCGGCTCGGCCATGTAGAAGACGTGGTAGCCGGCGACCGAGCCCGCGACATCGACCACCATCCGGTCGAAACAGTCGTGACGTCCGGCCCGCACGTTGCTGATGGCAGCCGGCGACATCTGGATGTTGGACTTCTCCAGCGAGCCCCAGACGATGCCGCAGTAGGGGGCGGCGTCGGCCGTGGTGGCGGCGCCGACCGCCCCCGCCGTCGAGATCAGCCCCACGCGAGGACCGCCGCGGCGGAGCAGAACATACGACTAAAGAGCTGGCGAGTGTTCATGTGAGGTTCCTTTCCATCGCCTGTGCACCGATAACGCGCGAGCCAGCCACCCGGTTGACACCGCTCGCGCCGTCTTTCCCGACGCTGCTGAATGACGGCTGCGTCGTGATGTCCGCTCGCGGCATGCCCGGGAGCAACATCCGCTCTTGCCGCAAATCGGAAGATCAACGAGGTGGGTCCTTCCGCCGCGAATGGGTGCATGCGGCGGCCTTCCGATCCGCCGTCACGAGATGTGATCGCCTTGCGCACGTTTCGTCCTCGGCACCACCAGGACGCCGAACGCTGGCCAGCGATGCGGTCGAAGGCGTTGGCGGCAGCCCTGGCACTGCCGTTCCAGCGGCGCCACGTGCCGGGACCAGAGCAGCGAGGAGGATCGGGCCTCCCACCCAAACGGGGGCGGCCACGTTCCCGTAGAGGCGAAGGGTGTCCACGCTGACGGCATTCATGCCCTGACAGCCGGCCAGGTCGGCGATGACGGATTCGGCCGCCCCGGCTCCGCTCCTGTTCGACGCATCCAGGGCAGAGCATGTCCACACCACTCGCTGGCAAACCCGCGCGCCCCTTCTGCCAGCACGTACGGTATACACCGGATGAGCACGACGAACACGTTTCAGGGCGCGAGGTTACTGCGCGGCTCTGGGTAGTCCGGCTCATGCGCGCACGGGTGAGAGCAGACACGGTCGTTGCCGTGATGCCGGCCAGCAGTTGCCCCGCCTGAGGACCCATCAGTAAGCGCACGCGTCGAGCTCGGCACGGGCTCTCACCGTGGGCGGTGCTGATGACTGCGACGGTCTTGTCCACGGCGGCCTGCACCTCGGCACCAACGCCCACCAGCTCAGCGACGATCACGGGGCGCCCGCGGCGACCGTACCCGAGCTCGTCGACGTTGGAGGCGGTCGCACGGTGTACCTCTAGTGTCACGGCAACGGTAGCCCGACCGTGGTCCTCCTCTCAGGCTTCGGGAACGCGGGTGACATCTGGCAGGTCGCCGATGGGCTCCCACCAGCGGTGGCCGACGGCGTGGCCCCGTTGACTCGGGTCTGCCTCTACGACCGCCCCGGCTCATACGTCACCACGGTGGTGCAGGGGGGTGCCCGGGTACTGGCGATGTCGGTTGACGAGGTCAAAGGGGCTCGGGCACCGCCGTCGCCTCGGCTACGGCGGGCGGCGGCGCTCCGGTCGTCGCCGAGCTGCACCGCTGCTCGCCGCCGCCGGTATGCCCCGCCCTACGTGCTGGTCGGGCACTCGCTCGGCGGGATGTTCTCGCTGCTGTATGCCCGGACCTACCCCGAGCAGGTGACCGGGCTGGTGTTGGTGTACTCGTCGACGCCGAACCTGCCCTACCTGCTGAGCCCTGCCGCGCGGGCCGTCTGGTTCACTCCGCAGAAGACCCCGGCCCCTCGGCGGTACCCGGGTACGTCAACGAGCGGTACGACTTCGAGGCGATCTTTGCCGAGATCACCGCAGCCTTACCGCTGCCCGCGATGCCCTTGACCTACCTTTCCAGGACCTACGCCGACCCCATCCCTGACCCGCTGCCGCCAGGCCGTGACCGCCGCCATCCTCTACCGAGTACCAGTCCCCAGTACCGGCCACTGCCGCCGCCTACATAGGCACCATTCCGAGAGCACGGTTCGTCCCCGTTCCCGGCACGACCCACTACATCCAGAACCAGCGTCCCGACGTCGTCATCGACGCCATTCGCGACACCCTCGCTTGGAGGACCATGACAGCGACTCCCACAGGCACCGGCTGAAGCACGGCCGACCGCCGCCCATTGGGAGGCCAGTCGAGTCGGCCCAGCTCGGTTCTCCAGTTCCCCGATGTGCTGTGGGCCATGAAAGGGCCAGCGCCGTACGCCCCTCGACCGCGGGCATCGACGTCGCCCCACCGGAGCGCACGGTGGCCCAGCCGGGCCATTCGTCGGGATGGCCCGCCCGAGCGATGCGCCGGGAGTCAGCCCTCCCGTGCACTGGACGGTATGAGCTGCCAGACCTCGACTCTGTCCGTGCCCGGTCATCCGCTAAGCCGGTGCGACGTCGTGACCTCCCACCCGAACGACGCGGAGGCAACCCGCGAACATCTCGGCATCGCCGAGCGTCGGGCCGCCCCATCCGCTGGTGCCCGCCCACCCGTCATCAGCGCGCTGCGTCCGGGTCAGGCCTGGCCGGTCCTCGCCGTGCACGAGGGCCTGTCACCGGCGTCCCGCCGGATGCGCTACTCCGCCCCGACACCACGGCTCAGCCCTCGCATGGTCGCCGTACTGACCGACTTACGTCCTGACTGCCACGAGGCGTACGCAGCGTGGCGCGGCGGACGGCCGATCGGGATCGTCCGATGGATCCGTACTCCAGAGCTCCCGGTCGCGGCCGAGCTGGCGCTGGAAGTCGTGGACGCCGAACAGGCCCATGGGGTCGGACGGTCGCTCGTTGCCTTCGCGGCCGTCCAGGCCTGGCGTGCCGGCGTGCGGACGATGCTCATCTCGGTCGACCCGGACAACGACCGAGTACACCGCTGGCTGACCACGCTGCGCGCGAGGGCCCTTCCCGATGACGCGGACCGGTACGCCGTCCCGACTCAAACCTTGTTCGCCGTGTCGGCGAGTCATCCACCCATGACGACGAGGGACGACCGGCCGCGGACGATCCTCATGGCGTCATGTGCCGGTGCAACAAGTCTGTGTCCGAGATCAGTTTCAGTGGGAAGATAGGCGTCAGCCGGTAGCGGCCTGGTAGCAACCCCAGTCTTTGTGGGGTCGGGCGGCTCGGCCGATGCGGTGGTGCGGTGGGTCCCGGGTAGCGCTAATTGGTTTGACATCGGGACTCGGCTGCAGGGCATCGTGCGGCATGACCACCCACGATGCCCACGTCGAGCTCCTCCCCCTGGACGCGCAGATGATCAGGGCGCGCCTCGGCGCGGACGACTTTCGGCTCGTACGCGCCACCGCCGGCGGGGAGCGGGAACTCCATTTCGGGCCCGAGTTCCCTGGCGACGCCATCGTGCTCTACCCGCGGCTTCTGGAGCAGGCTGGGAACGGTGCGGTCCCCGGCAGCTACGTCGTCGTCGACCTCGATAACGATGAGGTCGTCGGCCAGCTCGGCACGATGGGCCCGCCTGACGGTGAGGAAGTAGAGATCGGCTACGGAATCAACGCCTCCGCGTGCGGTCGGGGCATCGCCTCAAGGGCCGTCGGCGAACTTCTCGCTCTTCTCGATGCCCGCCCCGGGTATCGGCCGGGTGATGGCTCGCACCGCAGTCCTCAACCCCGCCAGCGGCCGGGTACTGGAGAAGAACCGGTTCCTCGTTGTCGGACGTGAGGACAGCCCCGAGGGCGAGCTCCTCGTGTGGAACCGGCCCAACTAACGGCTCGGCGGCCGCCCCGCCCTGCACCCGCCTCAACTCGGCACCAGGTTCTTCCCAGACGTCAGCGTCCTTCGGGATTGAGGCGCAGGACCCTCTCGCGCGTCTCATCACCGCGCGTGAGGCGCCGGTCGGTGCACCGCCACCGGCCGGCGCCTCACGCTGCCGTCTCGCCCGACGCATACGACGTAGCGGGACCGGCCTCACGATGCCTGCGACGCAGGGAGGTCGCCGCGGAAGTGGTGGCGGTGATCGCCTGGGGTGGTGTTGAGCCGCCTTCGAAAGGTGCGGTTCATCGTCTCGGGTGTTCCGAAGCCGCAGGTTCGGGCGATCTGCTCGATGGTTCGGTCAGTGGTCTCGAGGAGTCGGCAGGCGGACTCAAGGCGGACGGCTTCGACGTGGTCCGCTGCGGTGACACCCACCTGGGCCTTGAACACGCGCGTGAACTGTCGTTCAGACAGGTTGACCTGGCGGGCGAGCGCCGGCAGGGACAGGTCTTCGGTGAGGTGGTCGCGCAGCCATGACAGCAGGTCGCGCACCGGTTCGGTGTCGGCCGCCTGCCCGGCCAGGAGCGTCGAGTACTGCGTCTGACCCCCGGAACGCTGGAGGTAGACGACCAGCTGGCGCGCGACGGTGGCCGCGGCCTGGCGTCCGTGGTCGTCGGCGACCAGCGCGAGGGCCAGGTCGATGCCGGCAGTCACGCCGGCGGAGGTCCAGACGTTGCCGTCCTGGACGAAGATGGCGTCGGGATCAACGGTCACCCCGGCGTAGTCATGCTCCAACTGGCCGCAGTCGGCCCAGTGGGTGGTCGCCCGCCGGCCCTGGAGCAGGCCGGCGGCCGCGAGGAGGAAGGCGCCGGAACAGACCGAGGTGACCCGGCGCGCATCGGCAGCCAGACGCCGAATCTGGTCCAGCAGCTCACTATCGGTAACCGCTTGGTCCATGCCGGATCCCCCGGCGACCACCACGGTGTCGACGGGTCCGATCACGTCGCCGATCGCCGACGAGGCGAACTCCAGTCCGCAGTTGGCGCGCACGGCGCCGCCTCGGGTGGTCACCACCTGGGTGCGGTACCGGACCGAGGGCAGGAACCGCGATGCGCTGGAGAACACCTCGAGGGGTCCGGTGACGTCGAGGATCTGCCCCGCGTCGAAGGTCACGATGACGATGTGACGCTCGTCCGGCCCTCCGTGAGTCGAGTGGTTCAACGCGGGCTTCGTCGCGCCGGTCATCGGCTCTCCATGACCTGACGGTACGCCAGGCCCGATGGCCGACATCGTCAACAACGTGTCCTTGTGGCCGTCTCGCCCCGGCCACACGCTGAAGGGGTGAAGGTCGCGTATCTGCTCTACCCCGGGTTCACCGCTCTTGATGTGGTCGGCACGTTCCAGGTCCTGAGCGCCGCGCCCGGTATGCGGAGCGTCTTCGTGGCGGCATACGCCGGTCCTGTCGTCGACGACACCGGCTCCTGTCCCCTCCTGGCCACCGCGAGGCTCGCCGACGTGGTGTCCGCCGACATGGTGGTCGTCCCGGGCGGCGACGGTTCGTGCGAACTCGACGATGCCCTGGTCCGCTGGCTGCGGGCCCTGCACCGGACGACGACGTGGACGCTCAGCGTCGGAACCGGGTCCGGCTACCTGGCGGCAGCCGGGCTCCTCGACGGTGCCGCGGCCGCCACCCATTGGGCCGCGGCCGCGTGCCTGACCGACGCGGGCGTCGCCTACAGCGACCGGCGGGTCGTCCGGGCCGGGAAGGTGCTGACCGGTGCCGGCTCCTCGGCCGGAATCGACCTCGCCCTGACCGTCCTGGTCCTTACCCACGGTCCGGCCGTGGCGCAGGCCGTGCAGCTCGCGCTGGCGTACGACCCCCAACCCCCCTACGACGCCGGCTCGCCGGCGAAGGCGCCCGCCGACATCGGCGAGCTCGTGAGCTCCTACTACGCACAGAGGTGCCGCTGATGTCCCCCACCCAGAACCTCGCCCCGAATCCGCCTACACCCCTCTTGCCCTCCCCGCCACAGCCATCCGGTCGCCCGTCCACCGATGGCCGCACACTGGTTCGACCGCCCCTGCAGACAATGCTGGTTCGTGACACTGCCTCGTTCGCCCGTCAGTGGTGGGGAAAGCTGCTGGTCGTCGCCGTCCTGGTCGCGCTACCCGCAGCCATGGTCGTCACATCGCTGGGCGGCGGCCGGTACGGCCGGTATGCCGACGACAGCTGGAAAGCGTTGCTCCTGCTCGTCGTCCTGGCCGTGGCCTACCTCGCCTCACGTCGCCTCGTCATCACGGTGCTCATCGGTGCGGTGACCGTCGCACTGGTGTCCTGGGCCTTGTCGCCGAACCTGGCCGACACCCGCACCGGCGATGTCTCGCTGCTCGCCGACATCGACGTGCAGGCCGACCGAGGCAGGCTGGACGGCTACCACGACATCGCCGTCGCCGAGGTGGCCCTGGACGCGGCCCAGCCCGTCCGGCTGGCGGGAATCGGCGCCGACGACACGACACCGATGGAGGTCGGGTCGATGACCAAGGCCATGACCGGCCTGGTCGTCGCGGACGCCGTGAGCCGCGGCGAGATCCGCATGGATGCCCCGGTCGCCACGTACCTCCCGCAGCTCGGCGGCTCGCCGGCCGGTGTCGCGACGATGCAGGAGCTCGTCACGCACACGTCCGGATACGCCGAGTTCGGCGCCGCCACCCTGCGTCGTGCCGTCTGGGCGGCGCCGTTGGGCCGGAACTTCCTGAACGCCGACACCACACAGATGATCGCGGAAGCGAGGGACCAGACCCTGGGCAGTGCCGGCCGGTACGCATACTCCTCCTTGGGCTCAGCCATCGCCGGTCAGGCCGTCGCAGCGGCCGCCCACCTGAGCTACCCGGAGCTGATGCGCACCCGGCTGTTCGAGCCGCTCGGCATGTCCCGCACCGCGATCCAGGTCGACACCGCACTCGTCCCCGGCGGCATGTCCCAGAGCGGCCTCCCGGTCCAGCCGTGGGTCATGGATGCCTACGCACCCACCGGTGGAGCCGTCTCCACCACCGGCGACCTCGCGAGGCTGGCCAGCCGCCCTCCTCGACGGAACCGCCCCCGGAATTGTCGGCTCTGGAGCCGACGACCGCCACCGACCAGTCGAACACCAGGGTCGGCACCTTCTGGCATACCTCCACCTGGCAGACCGGTCAGACCATCACCCACCACGCCGGGCAGACCGGCGGCTACGCCTCCTGGCTCGGACTCGACCGCCAGGCACGCCGGGCCGTCATCGTCCTGTCCGACGTCGCCAACGACGCCGGTGACCTCGGCAGCCAGCTGCTCGCCGACCGGAAGAAGGAAACGTCATGAACAGCACCACCACTCAGTCAGCCCCGGCACCCGCACCGGCTGAAGGCGGAGACCGGCCCATGAGCCGCGGCCACCTCGGGTGGATCGTGGCGGGCTCGTTGGCCACTGGGCTCGTCGCCGCGCTCCTCCTCGCCGCCGCCCCGTTCGTCCCGGCCGAGGAGAGCGCCCTCACCGGCGCCGTCCTGTGCGGGTTCGCGTTGGGCTGGGCGATGCTGGCCCTGCTGTCGATTCGCCTCACCGACCAGCCACAACGCTGGGCCGCGGCTCCGGCCTTGTTCATGGGACTGGGCGGTCTGCTCCTGCTGGTGTTCGGCCCCTCGGCACATGAGGTGCTCAGCTGGGTGTGGTCGCCCGCCCTCCTGGCGCTTGTAGTCGCGATGGTCATCGGCATCCGTCGGCAGCTTCGGAGCCGAGCCGGCCGCTGGCTGCTCTACCCGGTGATCGCGGCCCTCGCCATCGCGGCCGTCGGCGGCGGTGTCGAGACCGTGCGGGAGGCGGTGGACGCCAACGCCTACCCGATGCCGGGTCAGCTGGTCGACGTCGGCGGACACCGCCTGCACCTGAGCTGCACCGGGTCAGGCAGCCCGACCGTCGTCCTCGAACCGGGCGCCGGCGCGATGTCCTCGAGCTTCGGCTGGATCACCCCTGCCGTGGCCCGCGACACCCGGGTCTGCGTCTACGACCGGGCCGGCCGCGGCTGGAGCGACTCGGCCGACACCCCCCAGGACGGCGCGCAGATCGCCACCGACCTACACACGTTGCTGCACGCCGCAGAGGTGCCCGGCCCCTACGTGCTCGCGGGGCATTCCTTCGGCGGCCTGTATGTGCAGGCCTTTGCGGCCCGCTACCCCGACGAGGTCGCCGGGCTGGTCCTCGTGGACTCCACCGCGCGAGCACCCAGACCGAGCTCGGCCAACGCATCGCCGGACGACGCGGGCTCCTACGACGTCATGGGCCGAGCCTCGGCCCTGGCCTCGATCACCGCCCGACTCGGACTGGCCCGACTGTACGGACTTCTTGCCGGAGACGGCCTGCCGCCGCAGTCCCACGAGGAGGTGGGCGCCCGCGGCGCCACGGCCAGCAACCTTCGCAGCACCATCGACGAGTACGTCCAGGGCGGCGCCTCCGCGGAGCACGCCGCATCGCTGCGAGACTTCGGCGCCAAGCCGCTGGTCGTCCTCACCGCCGGAAGTGGGAGCCCCGCCGGCTGGGCCGAGAAGCAGGACGCCTTAGCCGCCCTGTCCAGCAACAGCGAGCACCGCACCATCGACGGCGCGACCCACGTGGATCTCGTCGAGGACCAGGAGAAGTCCGCCGCCACCAGCCAGGCAATCCACGACGTCGTGTCCTCGGTCCGCAGCGCGACTCCCCTGCCGCAGTAGTCCAGCTCTGCTGGGAAACGACAAGGCCCTCGCCCGCGTGGCCGCGGGTCAAGGGCCAGGTCGTCTGTCTCAACACAGAGCGCGCCCGAAGGGATTCGAACCCCTAACCTTCTGATCCGTAGGAAACTCGGATTTCGTCCAGGTCGTTCGGTCTGGTGCCGACGCGTCCGTGACCTGCGGAAACGTCCGACCGCTTGGTGTTAAGTCGTCCCGCTGGTCCAGCCGGTGCCGACGCGTCCGCAACGGTTCCTACAGATTTCCTACAGACTCCACGCCACACCGCCCAGGCGGCTGAGAGTGCGCTTCGGCACCTCACTGGCCTGGCAACGGCGGCCCTGACTCGCTGCACTCCACGGGTGTGCCTGCCCAAGTTCGCCGCCAGCGCGTGTGCCCCCCATCGCCCAGATGGGGCGTGCTTCCGGCCGACAGGCTTAGTCACTCGGGCGGACGCCCTCTGTCGGCGAGCTTTGCCGTCGAAGGTGGGCGGGCCAGGGACTCCGTGGCAGGGGCGCGTACTGAGGGTGACCGCGCAAGGCCGATCCAACGGCGGGGCCGGTGGCGTCTTGTCGCTCCGCCCCGGCCACCCGTGCCTCAAGAGGGGGGGTCGCGGGTCCAGGGATCGGCGGCCGGCGTCTGGGCGTGGCGAACGCACGCGGTGCTGGCGACCCAGACGTGAGCCAAGCAAACCTTCGGGTGTCGTCGGGCTTCGTCGTCCCTCGGACCCGTCTCGTCACGATCATCGCTGTGTTCCGGGCCGAGCGGAGGCAGGTGTCCAGCCTTAGGCGGCGGCTGTTCTGTCGGCGGGTTTGGGGGTGAGGCCGATTGCGGCCAGTGCGGCGGCGAGGGCCTCGGCTGCGGCGCCGACCGCCTTTTCGGGGAACCAGAGGGGCTCGTACATCGCGGGAAGTGGACCGATCGCCGGGAGGTCGACGTACCGGGAGAGCAGGACGGCGGCCAGCGCGGCGCCGGCGACGAGGAGGGCGAGCGCGTAAGCGCGTCGGGTTCCTCGGGCCACGACGTACAGGGCAGCGGCGATCGCGCTGGCTGCCTGAATCCTGAACAGGGTGCCGAGCCCGATCCCGCCAGGGCTAGCTTCCTGGTAGCCGGGTGCGAGGTGGAGATGGACGAGCGCGTCCACGAGCAGCCCGGCGGCGATCAGCGCTCGGAGCAGGATCTGCCGGGGTTTGCGGTGCAGGGTGGTGTGGGCGGATTGGACGGCCATGGTGTTCCTGTCGGGCCGGCGGGATGTCGCGGGATGGGCTCGCGGGGGGTCGTGGGCGGCAGCGGCGGAGCTGCGGTCGGTAAAGCTGCGAGTGGGGCCGGGTCTCACTTGACGGTCAGTGAGCCCGTCATGTTGGCGTGGAAGTCGCAGGTGAGGGTGTAGGTCCCGGCGGTCTTGGGAGCGGTCAAGGTGGCTACGCCGCCACGGCCGTCGACCTTGACGTCGAAGCCACCGTCCTTGGAGGTGACGGTGTGTGACTGGGCGTCGGCGTTGGTGATCGTTACCGTCGCCCCGGGGGCTACCGAGGCCGGAACGGTGAACATGAAATCCCTGATGGTGATCGCGGCCGCCGCGGGGGCTGCGGCCGATGGGGAGGGCGATGCGGCCGGGTTGCTCGATGTGGGGGCGCTCCCCCCGCTTGAGGAGGTCGGTGAGCTGGAAGCGGCGGCCGAGCTGGCGGGTGCGGGAGCCGGAGCCGGCGGGCTTTGGGATGAGCCGCTGCAGGCGCCCAACGTCAGGGCGCCGCTGACGGCGAGGATGCCGATCGTGGCGCGCAGTTGAGGTGACGTGGTCATGGTGAACTCCTGGAAGCGGTGGTCGGCGAGTAGGTGCTGCCCGGCCCTGAACGGCCAGGCGTTACCGTGAGGTGCCCCAGATGGGACGTGTGCGGAGGGACCGACTGCCCTGAACGACTTGGCCGGCGGCCGCCGCTGGCATGTGGGCGGCGTTGCAGCGACGGCGGTGGCTGGCTCGGTAGGTAGACGTCGATGAAGTGGCTGGCGCGGTGGTCGCCGCCCAGTGGCGCGCTGGCATTGGTTGTCCGCGAGGTGTGCGGCGCCGACGTCGCGAGGCCGCTTTCCCCGGGCGCGGCGGCGATGGCCGCGGCATCGGTGATGCCGCGGCCGCCGGCGTCGCCCAGGAGGAGGGGCGTCAGGCCTTGGAGCGGTTCCGGCGTGCGGCCAGGGTGCCGGTTCCGGCAGCGGCCAGCAGGGCACCTCCACCGAGCGCGATCATGGCAACGTTGGCGCCGCCGGAGGCGCCGCCGTCACCGGTAGCCATGCCGCCGGAAGGGGCCGCGCGCAGGGCCCCGCACAGTGCCGGGTCGGTGGCCTCGGTGGGCAGCGACGGGTCCAGGTCGCTCTTGACGTCGCCGGAGTACTTGCCGTCCTTGTTGTAGTCCACCCCGTGGATGACCACCACAGACTGTCCCTCCGTAACCGCGGTGGCGACCTCGGGGGAGACGGTGATGCTGCCGCGCTCGTAGGCGATCTTGCCGCCAGCGGCGGTGTCGAACCGATCGACGGCCAGGCCGCTGGCGGGGCTGGTGTCACCTGTCTTGGTCAGCGAGACCACGATCGGGCCGTAGGCGGGGGCACCCTCGGTGGTGTTCAGGTGGCCGTCCTTGTTGGTGTCATCGCCGATGACCGGGCATTCGTGGCGGGCGTCGGCGCCGAAGTGGATGTGCGCCGCGTGCGGCTGGTCGGGGAGCAGGCCGGTCGCGGCCATCGTCACGGTGATCGTGGTCCCGGTCACCTTGACCATGGCGGTACCGCTGCCGGTCACGCCGCTGCCCGGGTTGGGCCTGAGGTTGGCGTTGACCGAACCGTCCGCGGCGAACGCCGGCCCAACGCTGAGCGCGAGCACTGCTGCCGCGCCGAACGCGGCGCCGACGATCTTCTGGGTGGTGCGCATGCTTCCTCCTGGAATAAGCAGGACGACGTTCCGGGATGACGGCCGTCTCTGCCTGGTGCTTCGACACCACACACCATCCAGATGGATGCAAACCGGACATCTGTCTGGGCGTGTCGGGGGGCCGACGACGACCCACTGCTGAACGGGCCGGTGGAGCGTGGCCAGAGGGTGGGGCGTTGACCGGGTCGGACGGGTTGCACTCCCCAGCACTGGTAACCGTCACTCAACCGCGGCGGTCACCCTACGTACTTCAGATCAACGGTTAGCGGGAGCGGGCGGCGGGTTCCAGGACGGCTAGACACTTCGACGCTCGCGGGTCACCGCCATCATCGGGAACGGCCTACCCCGGTGCGTTCTCTTGATCCGGCCGTTCGGGCGTTGATGTGGTTGCCTTGGGCGTTTCGTGGTCACACCGCAGGTGACCAGCCGAATTTCTGACCGGGTGAAGTTGCCCCGGCAGACCGCTTCGGAGGGAACTGGTCCTTGGGGTAGCTGGCCACTTGTCGACGACGAAGGTGGTCTTTGAGCCGTCCGCGTGGGTGACCGTGAGCTTGTCACCGGCCCTGACCGCGCCGAGTGGCTAGAAGAGCCTGGGCCTTGTTTGCTGTCCACGTGCGGGGCGAGCGCGTCGGTCGCGTCGTCCGCGTCGGCCGGTCCGTCGAGCACTCGCTGCAACGACTGCTGGCCGACGCCTCCACTCCCTCCGGGTTTCGACCGGTCAGGCGCCGTCGCGGGTGTGCTCGAGGGTGTGGTCGAGGGTGAGCTGTCGGCGGTGGTGGTCGTAGTGCTGGGTGGGGTAGTGGTACACGTCGCGGATGGTCATGACGTCGTCGAAGTACGGGTCCCACCCGACGGGGAAGTGCATAGACCGGTGGAGCTCGGCGTCCGAGGCTTTGTCGAGCGCTGCCTGCAGGGCGCCGATGGTTCGGTCCATCAGCCGCTCGGTGCGCGGGTACCCGAGTACGCGGATCCCGCCGAGGGATCCGAGGTAGTTGATGGTGTGGAAGGGACGGCTGCCGGCGTTGAGGGCGGCAGCAAAACGGCCAGAGGCCCCGTCCGGGAGCTGGGAGAACCCGCGCACCATGACGACCAGCTTCCGGACAAGCAGATAGCCGAAGACCATGTGGAAGAGCAGCTGCTCATTGGTCCACTTGGTGCCGTCGGAGGGACGGCGAAGCTCGCGGACGGTGGCCGACTCGACGAGCTCGCGGAAGTCTGCGCGGACCTGGTCCATCTCGGTTCGGATGTCAGTGGTGTCCATTGGTCCTCCCCAGGGCCCACTCACGGCGGCGTGGCGAGACGGTGTTGTTCTCAACGCTAAGCCGGATCTGCTGAGAGCGGGCTGAGCCGGCACGGCTGGCGGCAAGAGGCGCGGTCGAGCTGGGGAGCGAAGGCTTGGGCCTAGGTGGAGATCTGCTCGAGGCGGTGTCGAACTCCCGGTTGGTGCCGTAAGTGACGGTCGTCGGGGCGTGTCCGCCCATCGGAGATTTCCACCGGATGACACACGCTGGTCACAGTCCTCGACGAGAAAGCCAGCCACCCGGACGCGGGTAGGAGAGGAACCTTCGTCTCGCTGCTGCAAGCGGGCGATCCCCGCCATCGTGGTTAGTAATCGCCAACGCTACTGGCACGAAGGGGTGCCCCCAGCGGGGGCACCCCTTCGTCGCCAAGAGGTCGGTCCCTATGAGGTGGGGTCAGTGACCGCAGCGCCGAAGATGTCGGTGTTGCCGAACGAGACGGTCCCGCCCTGCGGGCACTGGTTGTTCGGGCCCGGCCGGAGCGCGTCTGACGGAGCACCCGGCAGTTCGGCGGCCTGCTCCTGGTCCTCCTTCTCGTCGCCGACGATCGGCGCGGTCGCACCACCTACGACGTCGTTGACGAAGGCCTGACGGTAGGCATCGATCGCCGGGCAGTCGGCCGCGTTGCGGACGTCGTTCCAGACCGCGACGGCACCACCTCGGGTGGCGACCGCGTAGTTGTAGTCGCCGAGGAACTCGGACGTGAGCCCATTGGAGCTCGACCCTCGAGCGTCACCGGTCGCGCCACGGTGCAACGGCGTGACCGTGTTGTCCGGTGCTACGTAGTTGACGACACCGAGCATCGGTCGCGGGTCGGCAGTGGTGGACTGCCAGTCGGCTAGGTAGGCGTTGTAGGTGACGTAGACGTCCGACCCATCCGGCGCGATCGCCACGGCGGGCTGGTTGGCCCGGTCGCCAGCGGTCGAGACCGGCACTGCCGCCGAGTAGGAGCCGCCTCGGTTGGTGGAGCGGGACAGGTAGGCCTTTTCCTGGTTGGTCCCGGCCCGGTCGTCCGACCAGGTCACCACGATCTCGTCGGTGGCGTCGGCTCCGGTGGGGGCGCCGTTGGCGATGTCGATGCTGGGGAACACGTCGGTACGGGATCCGGCGACCCCGTCGATGGTGAACCGGCCCTGCGCGGGGTCGAACTGGCCGATGCTCGCGGTGTCGATGATGGCTCGTGGCCGGTCGAAGTTCTTGCCACCGTCGGTGGACCGGACCTGGTAGAAGACGCCGGTGCCCCGCTGCTTGTCAGTACCGGACCAGACCACGTAGACGGTGCCGTCACTGTCGGTGCGGATCGCGCAGCCTTGCCGTCCGCCGGTCTGGCCATTGTTAGTGGCGGCGCTCAGCTGCCGGTTGGACCAGGTATCCCCGCCGTCGGTGCTGCGCGCGAACAGCACCGGCTCGGACCCGGCGGTCCCGCGGAAGCCGACGTTGCAGACGTAGACGTTGCCGAAGTTCGGGCTCGACGACGCGTTGTCCGCCCAGATCTGTTCCTTATCACTGAACAACGCGTTGTTCTGCTTGGTAACGATGACCGGGGCCTTCCACGCCGTCTTGACGTTGTAGTTAGCCGGCGAGGGGTTGTCCATCCGCGAGACGGCGATGGCTGCGTCTCCGGCGAACGGGTTCTGGCCCGGCACCTTGGTGGCGATGTTGGCGTAGTACACCCGGTGACCGTTGGCCCACGAGAAGGTCCCGTTAGCGCCGCGCACCGGGCCGAACGCCAGCTCCGGGTCGCCGTTGGAGACCAGGCCGTTCTCGGAGTACCAGGGCAGCGTCCCGATCGGGCCAACGGTCGGCACGCAGCCGGGCGTGGTCGCGGGCGGTGTCGGTCGACAGGAGGCGTTGTGCGCGGAAAGTCCGGTGTAGGTGGGCTGCACCCAGCTGGCCCCACCGTTGAAGGAGAACTGGACGCCGCTCACCCCGACCCCCGGAGTGAACGGGCAGGTTAACGGGTCGCCGGCGTTGCATCGCTCCAGGTCGATGTTGTCGTTGGCACCGGCGACAAGTGTCTGAGTGTTGACCGGGTCGACCGCCAGGCCCGGCTCGTTCTGCTTGTTATGCGAGAAGTAGCGGTCGTCGCTCCCGACCGTGACCTCCGTGTCGGTGGCCGCGTACGCGACCGCCGGTATGAGCACCAGACCCAAAGAAAGTGTCGCTGCCGGGATGGCACGAGATCTGAACATGCAGAGGACCTCCACATCGGATGCCCCCGAGCCCGCCCGTCCAGGCGTTCCACTTGCACCGTAGACCCGATCCCGCGCCTCGGCTACCGGGGTTGGGGTCCGTCAGACTGGCTGCCAAGCAGGTTGAGCTCCACCGCAGCGACGAGGCTTCGACCTCCCGCGCGGCACACAGCGGCATCACGGTCAGCCCGTGCACGACCGGTGGCCCGATCGGTCCGCGGCGGCGGGTCGACGCGGCGGCGGACGTCGAGGGGAGACCAGGCGTCGAGGTGACGGGCTTGGGTCCCCAGGGCGGCAGACCAGACACGGCCACGAGCCCGATCTGCGCCCGTCATGAGCAGGACTCGGAACGGGCGACGCCAGCTTGCAGTGCGAACATCCGGCGTGGCCAGGGGCATCCTCTTCTTCGCGGTTCACTTCGAGAGGCTCGATCATCAAGTTCGGATCCGCAAGAGGTGAGCTCGTACTGGAGCTAGCGTGAACTGCGCTTCGTGTTTGCCTCCGAGACGGCGAGGAGTGGCGGCCGTCAGAGGGACGGCCGCCGCTCCCGGCGCGCCGCTGCTGTTCCGCCTCGTCGCCGCCGCCTACGAACGCCGATCCCTGGGCATCGCCTCACACTGGTCGTTCGAGGACTGGACCCGGTTCCTACCCGAACACACCACCGCCGTCAGCCTCCTCGACCGGCTCCTGCACGACGCCACGACCGTGGTCACCACCGGCCAGTCCTACCGCATGCGCGACGCCAAAACCCGGACAGGAAGCCGCCCCAGCACATGAAATCACCGCAAGGGGTGGGGACTTTCACTTGGCCACCCGCGGGGACTTCGACTGGGCCATTGACAGTCGGCGGAGGTTTTGCTGTGCGCTCAGACAAGTGCCTTTGTGCCTTAACCCGGGGGCGAGCGGCCCGAGCCCCCAACTTACGTAAGGGGGCTCTCCGGAGCCCGCGGGTCTACGTGTGCCCACGCGCGTCGGGCGCTGGCGGGCCTTGATCGCACCAGTTCTTGGCGAACCTCTCACAAGCCGCTTCTGGGAGCGCGGTGCACCGCGGGGCCCTCAGCTTTCCAAGCCTCGGCGTGACGCCGCGTTATCATCCCGCGGGCCGAGGAACTCGAGCGCGCCGGTCCCCGATGGCGCTCTGAGGCAGGCCCGGACCCGTTGCCGCCCGAGCCCAAGCAGCTGGACGCGCTGCATACCGAGCTCGGTGACACGACCATCGCGGACCAGGTGGTGGAGAAGATCGCGGGGCTGGCGACGCGTGAGGTCGAGGGCATGTATGCCATGGGGTCCGCGGCTCGTCGCGCGTCAGGATGCTGGCGTGGGTGGGTCTGACTCCCCGGCACTTCCGACGTCGCCTGCGGGTGGCTGTCCTGCATCCGACGTGTCGACCGGCCTGGCTCACGATCCTGTGTGGCCGGGCGGGCCGTCATGTCCTGATAGGGGTTTGACGAGGTCCCGATAGTGAACTGACTGACGCCCGCCCGGCTGCACCCAACCGGTACAGAAGGGCACGAGTTCAATGATGCGACACGAGCAAGGACGGCAACAGCGGCAGCGGTCGGGACGTATAGAGGCGCAAGGCTGGAACAAGCGGCGATACGCAACTCGTCGGTGCTCGGAGGCGGCGGAGCTCAGCCGGCGGTGTCTCAAGGGTGCTCCACACCGCCCGGTTAGGCGCACACGCGGACCGGCGAACGGTACTGGTCGAAGGCGGCGAGGAGATCGAGATGTTCCGAGACACGAATCATCAAGAGATATCAACCTTCCGCCCGAGCTGTGGGAGCTACTTGAGGAGTCCGGAGATCATGAAGTTGGAGACGAACCAAGCGTATTCGCGCGGGGGCCAGCCGCGCTGGAGGACGAGAAGTTCGTAGAGTTCGACCGCGCTGCAGGTGTAGAGGATGTCGGTGGCCCTGCTCGTGCTGACGTCATCTCGCAAGTAACCGCGTTGGGCGAGAAACTCGGCATGGTGACGCATCCGCTCAAGGCGTTCGTCGTCGCTGTCCTTGAGCAGACCGGCGATCTCCGGGTCGGTGACGGCGGCGGCGCGGATCAGCAGGCGTATCGGCGTCACATGTGCGGCGACCTCGGTGGTGAGCTCTGCCCACTCGCGCATGATCGTTGCCGGGTCGGCCTCGCGTACCCGCATCCGATCGGAGCGCTCGTACGCGGAGACCTGCCCCGCTCCCCGTAGCCCCCGGTCGTAGATGGCGCGCACAAGTCCCGGCTTGCCGCCGAAGGCCTTGTAGATCGTCTCCACCGATACGCCCGCGTCTTCGGCGATCGCGGCGATCGTGGTAGCGCCGTAGCCAGCGGCAATGAACTGGCGCTGGGCGACGTCGAGGACCGCCTCCCGGCTGCGGCGGGCCTGCGCCTGCCGGCCACTGGAGTCGTAGCGACGGCGTGACCCCTTGACACTCACCATAATTCGGAACACACTCCTGTATCGATTACAAAGAAGTGTAGCAAACATAGGGAGGATGCCATGTCCGGACCCGCTAGCGACCCAAGGCTGCTGCTGGAGCGCCTGCTGGCCGCGGTGAACAGTCACGACCTCGACGGGTTGGTGGCCTGCTTCGATGACGACTACGTGAACGAGAACCCGGCCCATCCGCAGCGCGGGTTCCGCGGGAGCGAGCAGGTACGGCGGAACTGGTCGCAGATCTTCGCCGGAGTTCCGCAGATCAACGCTCGGGTGCTCCGCAGTGCCGTCGACGGCGTCACCTTGTGGAGCGAATGGGAGATGACGGGCACCCGCACCGATGGGGCGGCCTTCGACATGCGCGGCGTGTTCATCTACGGCATCGCCGACGACCGGGCGAAGTGGGCGCGGATGTTCCTGGAACCGGTCGAGACGAGCAGCGGCGACGCCGACGCGCTGCTTGCCCGGGTAGCCGGCGACGCAACGGTCGCCAGCCACGCATCGGCGGTGACGTCGTGATTCTGGTCGCCGGAGCAACCGGCCTATTGGGGGGAATGATCACCCGCCAGCTGCTCGACCATGGCAAGGATGTGCGCATCGTGGTGCGCAACGGCTCCACGTATGAGCCGCTCGTCGCCGCCGGCGCCCAAGCCGTACCGGGCGATCTGAAAGATCAGGACACGCTTCGGGCCGCCTGCCGCGGGATTGAGGCGGTCATCACCACCGCGAACGCGGCCGGGCGCAGCGGCGTCGACAACCTCGAGTCCGTGGATCAGCACGGCAACCGCAACCTCATCGACGCCGCGACAGCCGAGGGTGTCCGCCAGTTCGTGTTCATCTCCGCGCTCGGGGCCGCGATCGACCACCCCATGCCACTGCTGCGCGCCAAGGGTCGCACCGAAGAACATCTGCAGGCCAGTGGCATGACCTGGACCGTGCTGCAACCCAACTTCTACATGGACCTGTGGATCCCCCCCGTCGTCGGCGTCCCCGCCCTCGCCGGACTCCCCGTCACCCTGGTCGGGGACGGCAAGCGGCAGCACTCCATCGTCGCCGCGCAAGACGTCGCCTCCTACGCCGTCGCCGCACTCGACCACCACGAAGCCCACAACCAACGGCTGTACATCGGCGGTCCACACCCGGTCACATGGCTCGACGTCGTGGCCGCCTTCGAAAAAGAGCTAGACCGAGTGGTGCCAGTGCACACGATCGCTCCCGGCGATCTCATCCCCGGCCTGCCAGGCTTCGTCAGCGAGCTCGCCGCCGCCCTAGCGAGCTACGACTCACCCATGGACGTCAGCGATCTCAGCCGGACCTACGGAGTCACGCCGACCACCGTCGCCGACTTCGTGCACCACTTCACGGCAACACAACGCCAACCCGCCTAGTCCCGGGAGCTAGGCCGAGCAGATGCCCGATCTCGTGCAGGATCACCGCCTGCACTCTCAGGTTCCTTGCGGCTGGGCCAGATCATTGCCGAACTTGGTCGCGTCCAGCCGCACCGCCCCGGTCACGTACACGGCCGGATGGTCCCCCCCACGAGAACTGAGCCGATCCGGCCAACCCGGCGACGTCGACCCCGAAGGCGGGCTGCTCATCAGCGGTCTCCCACACGTACAGCACCGGTGCCCCACCGATCGCCGTACCGGTCGGGCTGGAACGGCGGTCGCTGCATGGACACGGCCTCGGTGGTGTGGCCGTCACTGATGAACCGCAGCCCGGACGCCGCGCTGGCTCGGGCGACGGCGACCGCAATCAACCCACCCCCGCCCGGGCGGGCCGCCGTCCGGGCGGGTCACATACTGGATTGGCCGGCACGGGTCATAGGCCAGCGCGTGACCTTGTCCTCCTGGGTGTTCATGTAGCGGTACGCCGCGCTCGGACCCGGTTGCGGGGTGAACACCCAACGGATGGTCAGCCTCCTCGAAACCCGCGCTGGGGATGTTCGTGGGGCGAGAGTCACCGTAGGCGCTTGGCGCCTGTGGCAGATGTCCGCTGCGCACCGCCAAGATGCCTACACCGGCGGCGAGCACGACCGATACGCCGGCCGTCAGCCATGACCCGACCAGCGGCGACGGGTCTTGCCCGTTCGAAGCATGCGGCTTCGCTGCGGCCGCTGTGGCCGCTGCGATGGGGGCGGCGCGTTCCGTCCACGCTGCTCATCCAGCACCCGGCCCGAGGGCGAACGTGGCAGATTCTCCGGTCCACCGGCCCGCCCGTACCCGACATCCCCGCCCTGACCCACCTATGCGGCCACCCTGCACGAGAGGTACGCCCGCCGACATCGCCCAACGGACACACGACACAGCACACCCAGACACGGCGCCGACGGCGCCGACTGGCGCTTGTCACTCAGGATCTGAGGCCCCAGATGGAGGCTTTCTGACGGTGAGTTGTAGGGAGATCTGTAGGAAACCAAACCGCACCAGATGGACGAAACAGCACAAGCGTCATTTCCGGTCATCACGTTTGCGCAGGTCATCCCTGTAGGAGCGGGGGCGTGTCAAGCCGTGTGGTGCAGAGGTTTTGGCTGGGCTTCGATAGCGGCGGGCACGTCGAGATCGGCGCCGGGGTCAAGGCTCGGGCGAAGCCCGACCGCGTAGCGGCCGGAGGGCCTTGAGGCCTGCGCCGGGGGTCGACGGAAACTATGCGCGGCCAAGAACAGCCGGATGTCTGTGGTGGTTGGGGGTTCCCGGAGGTCGAAGGTGGAATGGTGGTGCGCTCGTCAAGACCGGGTCCCGGTTGGGAGGGCAGGCCCGGGTTTGGGCTGCCGGTCATCCCTTCGCCGCGGCAGGTGGCGGCATGATGGGGTGCGCGGTGCACTGGCCGGCGGGGTCAATCAGTAGGGGCGACCACGCCTGTTGTTGTTGGGGGTCATGACCTGCACGACCCGCGCCGACCAGAGATGGAGCCGACGGCGGTTCATGCCGCCCTCGACGGATGTTCGAGCGCCCGGACGTGACCGTCGCGTAGCGCGTAGTAGACGAACTCGAGCTGACGCCGGGCGGCGGCCACCGAGCCGATGTTGCGTCCGCGGCGGTCGGCGACCCGCTCCCGGAGCAGCCCGGCGGGGCTGTACTTGGGGATCTTCTTGACCGACTCGATCGCGGCCCAGCGCACTAGCCGGGAACCTTGTTTGGTGATCCGCCCGCGGTGCACGTGGGTGTCGGACTCGTGGTGCTTGGGCGTCAACCCGGCCCAGCAGGTCAGCTTCGACGCGGCCGGGAACCGGGTGATGTCGCCGATCTCGGCGACGAAGACGGCCGCCAAGACGGGGCCGATGCCGGGGATGTTCTGGACCGCGGTGTACCCCGGGTCACGCGCCAGCCGCCCGCGGGCCAGCCCGGCGAAGTGGTCAATCTCGAAGTCCAGGTCGTCGATCAGCCGGCGCAGCGAGCCGATCCGGGCGGCGTACGGGGCCGGAAGCTCCAACCGGTCCATCAGGTTGGTGCCGTCCACTCCGAACAGGTCACTCATCAGCACCTGGATGCCGCACTTGGCCAGCACCGCGTGCACCTGCGCCTTGCAGCCCGACCGCAACCCGACCAGCTTGGCCCGATGCCGGACCAGCTCGCGCAGCTCCCGGGTCGCCGGCGGCGCGATCCACGCCTCCGGCAGCCGACCCATCCGCAGCAGGTCCGCCAAGTCGGTTGCATCCCGGACGTCGTTCTTGACCCGCCGGTACTGGAACATCTTGACGCCCAACGGATGGGCCAGATGCACGCTGGCCCCGCCCTCCTGCAACGCGTCGACCGCCCAGTACCACCCGTAGGTGGCCTCCAGCACCGTCTCGGGCGACTCGCCCGCCCGGGCCATCACCGACGCCAATCGTTCGACGTCGTTGACGATGCGCACCGTCTCCAGCACGTCGCCACCCTCGGTGGTCCGCACGATCACCGACCGGCGACGGTGCAGATCAATACCCACAAACTGCTTCCCGGCATACCCTTCCATCAGGGGCCTCCTTCAACGTGAGCCGTGGACACTCCCAGCATCCCCGCTGGAAGGGCCACGAGGAGCGGAGGCCCCGCTCCTACATCGCATCAGCGGCGTTTCTGTAGCGCGCCCGAAGGGATTCGAACCCCCAACCTTCTGATCCGTAGGAAACCCGGATTTCGTCCAGGTCGTCTCGTCCAGTTCTGGCACGTCCGTGACCTGCGGAAACGTCCAACACCTTCGTGCTAGGTGGTCCCGTTGGTCCAGCCAGTGCCGACCCGTCCGCAGCCGTTCCTACAGATTTCCTACAGCTTCCCCGCGCCCACGCCTCCCCTTCTGGTTCACGTGGCTGTTGTCAGCCGCTCGTGGATCCCGGGTCTCCGACAGGCTCGCGCTACGGGATCAGGTCCGGGACGTGTCGAGCGGTCAGCCGGTAGGGCTGTTCGTGGTGCCGGTCGTGCCGGTCGTCGGCGACGCGGGTGGCACCGGTGAGTTGACGTAGATCTGGTCCAGCACCTTCAGCATGAGCACCACGGCCGTGTACTGGTTGTTCAACGCCATGGTGAGGTTGCCCCAGATGACGAGGGTCATGTCGTTGTTCGGGTCGTAGAGCGCTTCGCTGTTGAAGCCTGGAGTCTGGCCGCCGTGCAGGTCGATGACGTTCTGTCCCCATCGAAGCTGGCCGATCCCGTACCCGTACCAGTTGTACGAGTTCTTGGGGTTGATGATCTTCGCGCTGTCCTGCCAGATCTTCTGGTACTCGGCGTTGAACACCTTGCCTCCCCCCAGGGCCCGGATCCACGTGGCGAGGTCGGCGGCGGTGGAGGTGACGGCTCCGGCCGCGAAGGAGAAGGAGTGGTTGATGTCGGTGTAGTCCTTCGGTTTCAGCGTCCCGGCCTTCGCCTCCGCCTCCTGCGCCGGGGTGTACGGAGGCCGGCCCGTCATCATGGTCGAGGAGCTGCCGTAGAGGTATCCGTGCGAGAACGGCTCGGGGATCGTGCTGGACGTTACTGGGGGGAACATCGTGTTGGTCAGGCCCAGGGGCTTGAACAGCCGGTTCTCGAACACCGTGGCCAGCGGCTTGCCCTCGAGCTGTTCGACGATCAGTCCGAGGATGACGTAGTTGGTGTTGCTGTACTCGTACTCGGCGCCGGGCGCGAAGTTCGGCGGGTGGGCGAAGGCGATGTCCAGCAGCTCTTGCGGCGTCCACGCCCTCGTCGGCGTGTTGTCGAGGCTGTTGACGATGGTGTCGGAGTCGGTGAAGCTGTAGAGGCCGCTACGCATCTCCAGGAGCTGAGCGATGGTGATGTTGGCGCCGTTGGGAACCTGAGGAACGTACTTCGACACGGGGTCGTCGAGCCGCAGCCTGCCGTCTTGAGCCAGGAGCAGGGTCGCCGCCGACGTCATCGTCTTGGTCACCGACGCGATGCGGAAGTGGGTGTCGACGGTGGGCAGCTTCTGCTCGCCGATGGTGGTGGTGCCGGACGCGGCCGTGAACTCGCCTTGCGGCGTGCGCAGCAGCACCAGGTAGCCCGGCACCATCAGCTGGCGTGCCGTCTCGTCCACCACGGACTGCAGGGCGGCCTTGTCGATCGTCTTCAAGCCCGAGGCCGCCGCAGTCGTTGCCGACGGTGTGGTGGCGGGGGTCGGGGCCGAGCTGCACGCCGCGGCGAAGAGGACGAGAGCGGTGCCCACGGCAGCGACCGACGCGCGCCGACGGGCTGCGCGACTCAGGCGAGGTCCGGTCATCGCGGTGCCGCCGTCGAGCTCTGTTCGATGGCAGGTCGCATCATCGGTCCTCCTGGGTCGGGCGGTGTCGGATCGGCGTGCAGCGCGGACGCCATTCGTGCGAACCACAACGGGTTGATCACGTCGTCCTCGTCGCGCAGCATCGAGGGGTCGTAGCCCGGGTCGAGGCAGTTGATCTCGCCCTCGGACTCGTCGGGATCGTGGAACCGGAGCGACAGCATCGGCCCGACGCGGCGGATGACGCCGCTCGACGCGTCCACGGCGACCAGCCGGTCACGCAGCGTGTGCAGCTCGCCCACGCCGGCCACGGTGAATCCGAGGTGGTCCAACCGACCGCGTTCGAACATCGCCGGACTGAAGCCGTTGATCGTCGGGTCGTACCCGGGCAGCTCGAAGACGTGCAGCATGACCTCCCCGGCGGAGAGCACGGCCTGGCGCCCGTGTCCCCGGCCGGCGCCGAGAACCAGGGTCGTCTCGAGCCCGACGACCTCCTCGTAGAAGGCGCGGTAGCCGTCCAGGTCCCCGGTCACCACCGCGACGTGGCTGACGCCGCACGGCACGCTCACCGAGCTGCGGTCCGTGTGGGTCCCCATACCCAGGAGGCGTTCACCGGGGTGGAACGAATCGTTCCATGCGGTTCCGAACGGGGGTCAGGCGGAGCGCCCTTCGGTGCTGTCCACCCGCCACGACATCGCGGCGGCGGGGTCCGGCAGGTAGATACAACGCCCGCCGGTGCGGACCGACTCGTCGAGGTGGGCTCCGAGCAGCGGTGCCTGGACGGCGACCGCCGCGATCGCCCGTCGAAGGCTGCGCACCACGTTGATGCGGGCCCGCTCGACGTCGGACCCGGTCGGACGGTCGCGACCGCCGAGGCCGACCGCGCGCTTCAGCTCTCGCAGCAGGGCGTCCATCTCGACGTGCGCCCGTTCGCTGCCGATCGGGTCGTTGCCCGCTTCGGCGTTGTCGATCTCGGCCTGCAGCTCCACCAGTCGGCGGCGGTACTCCCGCTTCGCCCGGGCGTCCAGGCCGGCGCCCAGGTCAGCGGCGATCGACGCGTGCGTCCGGCCGGTGAGGTCGAGGACCGTCAACTCGACGCCCGGCGAGGCCAACAGCCGAGCGAGCTGCCTCAGGCCGTTGCTGTCGGGCAGCCGAGCGTGGCCGAACGGTGTGTCGAAGGTCCACGTGGGACCGTCGCACTGCACCCACGCGGTGAACGGCGGGTCGGGCGGCGAAACGTCCTGCCCCGATCGGAGGACGCCGCACGCGAGCGCGAGAGCCTGGGCCTCGGCCCGCAGGGCTTCCGGCTCACCGTCGCTACCGCCTGCCTGCTCGACCGCCTCGGCCAGGTGGTCGAGGCAGTGGACCAGCAGGGGTGGGGAGGGCATCGACCTCGCGAGTGCCACGGCGTCCCGGTGATGACGGATGGAGGCCGTGATGTCACCGTCCAGCGCCGCGAGGCGGCCCATGACGTCGTCGACCGGGAGGCCGGCACTGTGGCCGCCACCGACGTTGAGCAGTCCGGCGTACGGCCGCAGGGCCTGGTAGCAGCGGGCGGCGTAGGCGGTGGCCCCCGCCCGGGCGACGGTGTCGGAGAAGACCCTCAGCAGGTTGTCCCCGGTCATCGACCGCAGCAGCACGTCCGGCTCGGGTCCGTAGCGGTGCAGGACATCGTGCATGCTCGCGCTGTCGCCGAACAGCTGGGCGCCGAACCCGCGTTGCACCTGGAAGACCGGCGAGGGCACGTCCGCGATCATCTCCGAGGTAACGCGGTGCAGCTCCTCGGCGGCGGCGTCGGGGTGGCGGTACAGGTCGACCAGCATCACCCGATGGATGGCTTCGCACCCCGTGACGACCACCGACTCGACGTGCCCGGTGCCGACGCGCACCGCCTCCTCCATCGACGCGACGGCCGCCTCGAGGCTCCCGCTGAGCGCCAGAAGCGTCGTTCGCTGTACCAGCGTGGTATGCCGCCAGCCGGGTGACGGCAGGAGGGCGGCGAGCACCTCGGCACGCGACAGCGCGAGGTTGGCCGCGCCGAGGTCGCCGCGGTTCAGGTAGTAGCCGGCGCGGCGCTGGTGCCCACTCATGGCCAGGTCGGGCCGCCCGGCCCGCACAGCGATGCTGACCACCTCGTCGGCCGCTACCAGGCTGGCGTCGATCTCCGCCGGGCTCGTCGGCGCCATCGAGTGGTCCAGCAGGGCCTGGGCGACGAGGACCGGGTCGCCCGTCGACCGAGCCACCGCCACCGCCTCGTCGGCCCACGCCCGCACCTGGTCGGTCGCGTCGACATCGGCGCGACCGACGATGGTCAGGCGCCCGAGCAGGGTCGCCCGGAGATGACGCTCGTCGGGCGGCAGGGTCCGAAGGGCGTCCTCCAGCCGTCGCATACGGGGCAGGTCGGGCACGAATGCCGAGGCATACAGGTTGGCGCCGATCTCGGCGCGGGCCCGGAGCACCGGGTCCGATGCGGAGCGGGCCAGATCGGCGGCCACCTGGTAGCTCGACAGCGCCCTGTCGAGGTCGCCGAGCCAGGTCAGGACGTCGGCCAAGTCGAGCGCGACCCGCACGCGCAACTCTGGACGGTCGACGCACGCGGCGGCTGCCTGTTCGGCCTCCGCAAGCAGCCCGGCGGCCCGCGCCTGCCGGTTCGCCGCCACGAGCTCCGCCGCGACCTCGCACGTCGTCGGGACGGCGTCGGCGATCTCGGCGGCGGTCGTGGCGGCCCTCACCCGGTGGCCCGCCGCCGAGGCCCGCGCGTCGAGGCCGCCCACGGCCTCCCACGCTGACGCCAGCCGCGCGTCGAGCGCGTGGGTGTCGAGAAGGCCCGCTACGGTCTCGGCGAACAACGCATGACGGAAGTGCACGCCGACGGGCGACACCTGGTCGAGAACCCCCGCGAAAAGGGCCGGCTCGAGCAGCTCCCCCAAGGCTCCGCTGGACCGGCCGGTCGCCGTCGCGATCACCCCGAGCGGCGCACCGGGACCGGCGACCGCGGCGGTGGCCAGGCCCAGCAAGGTCGCCTCCTCGAAGCGCTCGAACGACCCCTGGAGGACCTCGCTGATCACCCCGCTCCCACCCGGGGAGCGTACGAGCTCCTGGACGAACAAAGGGTTGCCGCCGGTGCGGGCGTGCAGGTCGACGGCATCGATCGCGCTGTCGGACGAGCCGGCCGTCTCCGCCACGGCCAGCTGGTGAACGGCGTCGACGTCAAGCCCGTTGAGGGTGATCACCCGCGAAGCCCTGCGTAGGTCCTCCAAGGGGGGCATGTCCACTTCGTGGTCACGGCTGGTGGCGATGAACGCGATCGGGGCGTTGTCCAAGGCTCGGGGTAGGTGCTGGAGAACCCAGATGGCCGTGGGATCGGACCAGTGGACGTCCTCGAGGACGACCAGCGCCGGCGCGCACGCCGACAGCGCGCCGGTGAGGTTCTCCAGGTAGTCCCATCGACGCACCTCGGCCGAGAGCGTGAGGTCTCGAAACGGCTCGATCCCGAGCGCGCGATGCACTCCGCGCCAGAGCTCCATCGGCTCCCGCCAGGCCCGGTCGGAGTTGCCCCTGAGTACCCGCATGTCCGCGGTACGCGCGATCGCCGCCGCTTCGTTCACCAGACGGGTCTTGCCGATTCCAGGTTCGCCAACCACCAGGGTGATGAGAGACCGCCCCGATCGGGCGGTGCGGAGAGACGTCTGGAGCAACGCCGCCTCGCGCTCCCGGCCGACCAGCGCGCCCGGGAGTGCCGAACCATTCAACCGGTCCCCGGCCCGCACGGCCCAATAGTCTCAGAACACGAACTGTCTGGCACCGATCTCGATTGGCGCTGGTGATTCGGGATCACCCCACGCCGTCCCCAATCAGACCTTCGTCACAGCGCCGAGTAGAACGTCACAAGGGAAGTCTGCTGTGTCGGCTGACGGGCGAGCGACCCGACTTTGCGGATCTGAACAGTGGCCAAGGTGCGTCCCTCGATCCGTCGGTGGATCACGCCTGCGTCTGACTGGTGCAGACGGATGGCCGGCGCTCCTGAGCGTTATGGAGCAGCCTGAGCGGGGGTTGAGGCTTGTTTCGGACTCACTTCTGATCGTGAAACGGAGAGTCAGAACGACTCAAGCCCTCGACACACGGATCAGACGGACGCCTTCTCACCAGATGGACCAACGCGAACTCACCGGACGACCCAGACCGGCTCTCCGTCGGTCCGAGGGCGCCCAGGAGCCTGCTTCTGTAGGAAATGCGCGCCATCGACAGGCTTTCGGCCGTGTCGCTCGCACCCGAATCGACATGTCTCCGCAGGTCACAGCCCACTGGTGATGCGCGCCCGAAGGGATTCGAACCCCCAACCTTCTGATCCGTAGGAAACCCGGATTTCGTCCAGGTCGTCTCGTCCAGTTCTGGCACGTCCGTGACCTGCGGAAACGTCCGACCGCTTGGTGCTACGTCGTCCCGCTGGTCCAGCCGGTGCCGACGCGTCCGCAGCGGTTCCTACAGATTTCCTACAGACTCGACGCCACACCGCCCAGGCGGCCGAGCTCGCCGCTAGCGAGTGTGCCCCCTATCGCCCAGAAAGGGCGTGACGCACTCCGCCCAGATGTTGCGCGGCCGGTGGCCCTTCGTCGCTCACGGTTCGCGGAACGCCTGCACCAAGAGTCCTCGCCGCCGACAACACCGAGTCACCCTCAATTTCGCCCGGACCACGGGCACCGTGCCAACACGACTCCTTAAGGAATGAACGTGGCCGGGTACAGCGAGGGACTCGTCACGCATGGCGCCCTCGCCGGACCCAGGACGCTCCCGTGTATGTGGAGAGATCCCGACGTGTGGAAGGCAGAGGTGCTCATCAAGTTCTGACATGGAGAGGGCAGGCTCTCGCAGCCCTCCAACGGCCCTGAGCAGAACCATCGTCGCCTAGGTTCGGTGCATGCCGTCCGCCCAAGAGGTCGAGGAGCTTCTCGCCGTAGGGCAGGAGACTCGCTCGTTCGAGGTCAAAGGCCCGGGGTCACTGAAAGATAAGGCGTACGTCGCTCGAATCGCCCGAGCCATGATGGCCATGGGTAACCGGCGCGACGGCGGTCTGGTGTGTCTCGGCATCGACAACCAGACACTGCGCGAGATGCGGCCCGGCCTCAACGACCGAGATCTCGCGGAGTGGTCGGACTCCGACAACGTCAACGACGCGATCGCGAGGTACAGCGACCCGCCGGTCGAGTTCACGCCCTACCCCCTCACGCTGTCGACAGGGACGCGGGTCGTCGTCCTCGACGTCCGCGAGTTCGACGATCTCCCCCACGTTGGCAAGCGGGACTATCCCGAGGTGCTGCAGCAAGGGCAGGTTTATGTGCGGCCGCGTGGCACCCCCCGATCGGTTCCCGTGCCCAACAGCGGTGAGATGCGCGAGCTCCTGGACCTGGCGACGGACAAGCGCCTGCGCGCGTTCGTCGCGCGACTCCCGGCCGCCGGCCTCGTCCTAGGTGCACCACTCGCGGCTGCACCGATCGGTGACGAGCAGTTCGCCCAGGAAGCGGCAGCGGCCTGGGAAAACCCCAGCGACACGGTTCGGCACATCACGTCACTGGCGCACTTCGACGTCGCCGTCCACCTTGAGCCCTTCCACGCCGACCGCGTCCCCGTCCAGGACCTCGAGCAGCTCATGACCCAGAACACAGTCCGCCTTCGCGGGTGGCCTGTGCCCTACACCTCGCCTCGAGAAGCCATCCTGCGCGCGGCTCAGTGGATCGGCCAGGACACCGACGCTGACACCGTGCCCCACCTCGAGGCGTGGAGGCTCTGCCGCAGCGCCCAGTTCCTGCACCGCCGCGTCCTGGCAACTGACCTGCGCGACAGCCCTCAGCTGTTGGCGGCCGACAGCCAGTCGAGCGGCGCGGTAGCCGTGTGGGACGTGCTCTTCTACCTCGTGGAGATCGCCGAGCTGGGGGCGCGCCTGTCCGTCGCCCTCGGAGGACTACCGGTCACATTCCGGATCACACTTCGGGAGGTCAAAGGCCGAGAGCTGGTCTCCGGGGACTTGCACCGCGAGCTGCACGCGGTATATCGCACCAGCACCAACGCCCTCCATCACACCCGTCGAGTGGAGCCGGGCACCCTGGCCGGAGACGCACGCGCCGTCGGTGTCGAGCTGGCTCAGGGCCTCCTGCACCAGTTCGGGCTGGCGCTGCCGGACCAGGTCCTCAGCGACTGGCAGGACCAGACCCTGCGGCCCTGAGCTCATCCCTCTTCGATGCTGAGCACACGCTCACCCTGGCCCCCTCGCCCAACGCGCAACCGGCCTGAGATCCGGGCGGCACCTACCAGTCACACCGCCGCGTAGCGGCCGTGTCCTTCCACCGGCCAGGGCGTGGTTGATCGTATTCCGGAGGGCGGGGAGCTCGCGGTGCACTCGGGTCTTGAACGGCGTGCGGGCCGCATCGCCGGTTGAAGCCGCCGGCGGCGGCCTCTTCTCTACAGCCCCAGGGTCAGCGCCGTCGGGCGATGGTCAGTCCGTCGAAGTGCATCCCGCGTCCCAAGCATCGTTCCGGAACTGCGTCCGTAGCCCTGTTGCGTCCCACTGACCGCCCCGCACGGTGGTCCTGATTCATCGGCGGAGTGGCGGGTTCCGCCCGGCTCGCAGTGAGACGCTTGTCAGCGGGGCGAGGGAGATGAGGAGTGGGACATGGCCGCAACCGGGCTTGAGGTCATCCAGCAGATGGTCGAGCGGACCAACGCCCACGACCTCGAGGGCATGGCGGCCTTGATGCACAAGGACTACCAGAGCGAGCAGCCGTTCCACCCGGCCCGCGGCTTCGGCGGGCGGGCGCAGATGAAGGCGAACTGGGGCGCGATACTCGCTGGGGTCCCCGACCTGCGCGCCGAGGTCCCGGCGTCAGTGCAGGACGGGGACGTGGTGTGGAGCGAGTGGCACTGGTGGGGCACGACCGAGCAGGGTCAGCTGTTTGACTTGCGCGCGATCACCCAGTTCACGGTGCGGGACGGGCTCGTCGTCCGCGGCCGGCTCTTCGCGGAGCTCGTCGAGCAGCAGGGCGGCGCCGACATCAACGACGCCGTGGAGGCCCAATCGGGCCACCGCCCACAACTCGAGGACTGAGCCGGGCTCCCCGTAGACGCGCGGCTAAGCAGCCGGGACAGCCGACCTGGCCGCAACACCCCACCGACCACGCCAAGGGTCGCGACCGACATGCCCAAGCCGGCGTTTTGAGGTGGCCACTTCGTCGCGAAGGCAGCGGTGCTCGCCTTGTGCCAAGGCCAGTTCATCACCGCTCGAACGGCAACTAAAGAGGAACCTCGACAAGCTGGTCAAAGCCCTCTAGCCCTACCCCACCGCCGCCCGCAAGAGCGGCGGCCGCCGCTCCGGCCCCGGACGGACCACCAACAGCGGCGCCGACAATGGCCGGCTCGCCAAGATCCCCGGCTGGGCCAGCACCCACGGACACACCATCTCCGACCGCGGCCGCATCAGCGCCACCATGCAAGTGGCCTACCACGCCGCCAACTAACTAACGGCCACGCCGAAAAGAGCCGTCCCTCCCCCAGACCCCGGGAGCGGACGGCTCCCCCGCGGCGACACAGCACGGCGGCCCGGAAGACACGCGGCCGGATGCGCACAACACCGCCAACCCCGATACCCCTGTCGTCGACGCCCTGGCGCCCGGTTGCCGTCGCGACCGCCGGGGTCGGCGGTAGCCGTCGGACATCGTGCCCGGATGCCCGAAGCGGCGCCGGCCCGGGCATTGACCGGCGCCGCCCCGGGGCCGGCTCAGACCAGTTCGGGCACGTCGAGGTGCGCCAAGGCGAGCTCGAACTCAGCGACCTCCATGACGCGCATCCCGGTCTCCTGCACCAGGTCGGCGCGCAGACCCATGGCCGTGTCTGCCGCGTGGGCCATCGCCTCGGTCGAGTCGTAGCTCGCGGTGACGCAGCTGCGTCCGCGCGCCCGGTCGATCATGAGGCTGGCGCTGCAGAAGCCATCGAGCTGCTCCACGCGCGGCATGATGCTCGTCCGGAAGGCCTCGACGACGCGGTCGATGGCCTCCGGGTCGGCCTCGGTCCAGGTCACCCGGGCGTAGGCACCGTCGCCGGCGTGGTGGGAGCGGTGCACGTAGGCCACCTCCCACTCGTCGAGCGTCACTTCGCCACCGAACTCCTTCGCGGCGCGGGCTCGGATGGGGGCGACGGTGTCGGCCGACCCCCGAAGGGCCTCCTGGGACTCCCAAGCCGTCGTCACGATGCACCGACCCTTAGTGCGGTCGGCCAGCAGCGAGATGCCGACGCATCCCGACAGGCCTCTGACCTGCGGCATCACCACGTCTCGCACGTGCCGGATACCAGCCTCCGTCATCACCGGCTGGCCGTGAATAGTCGTGGAACGCGCGAACACGGCCCACCTCCTCAAATCCCGGCGTGCCCTCGCGGCAACGCCGCGCCCTCCAGAGTCCTCCTGGCAGCCACCCGGGGCAACGGGGCAAAGCGGTCAGATCCAGACGCCCCTGCCTGCCCCTATCCGCCGCGTGTGCAGCATCTCGTCGGCGGTGGAGGTGTCAGTTGTCGTGGAGGGTCCAGTATGCGCGGGGGTCGCGGGCGGATTTGCCGTGCCAGGTAACGAGGTTCTCGGCTTCGAGGGCGCGGAGTCTCTTTGTGGTCGCTGGCCGGCTGAGGCCGATGGCTTCGGCGATGTCGCCGGTCCCTAGGCCTCTTCCGGCGGCGCGGAGGATGTCGAGGATGTCTTGGGATCCTCGTGGCAGTCGTTGCGCTTGGCCGGCGTGGAGGCGGGGCAGTGCCGCCAGGACCAGACGCACGCTTCCGCCGCCTTGCTTGTAGACGGGGTCGGTCAGGCCGACGCGGCGCATCTCCTCGAAGATGCGCTTGATCCCTTCGCCCAGTTCCTGGCCGATACGCAGGTCCGCGCAGACGCGGGCGATCCGCGGGTTCCTGGCGAACCGGCTGATCAGCAGCGGTGAGGCCGGGTTCGCCAGGCCGGGGAACCGGCCGGGGCTCTCGATCTCGACCCGGTCGGGGTAGATCTCGACCCGGATGTGGTCGCCGGCCAGGCTGTAGGAGCGGTGGATAACGGCGTTGACCACGCCTTCAAGCCAGGCGTCCCGAGGCACGATCGGCTGCGCCTCGAACAGGCCCGAGTCGGCCAGGGCGCGTCGTTGCGGGATCAGCTCGCTGATGGCGTGGGCGGCCTGTTGGATGGCGGTCGGGATCGGGCCTTCGATCCGCACGTCCGCGCCCTCCTGCACCCCGAGCCGGGCGCCGGTGCCGCGTTGGCTGGTCAGGAACTTGATGACCCGGATGTAGGCCTGCGGGAACAGCTGCTGAGGATGCGCCGCGAACAGCAGGTAGCCGCCGTTGGTCAGGTCCCCCTTCGTGGTGAGCAGGCTGCGCGCCGACAGCAGCTGCCTGGTCGTTCCCGTGGCGCCGGTCCGGGACCGGTAGTTCTTGATGAGCCCGTCGTCGAGAACCTCAACTCCAACACCGGGCGCTGGTTGTCCGTCGTACTGGCCGTGTCCCTTGTCGAACTGAAGCTCCTGCCGGGCGGCGAAACCCAACCGTCGAGACTCGTCACCGACCCGCAGGTACACCTCCCCGTTGGTCAGCTCATGGACCACCTCGCTGGGGTCGACCCGGATCACCAGCAGGCTGTCGGTCTCGCCGTCTTGGTTGCGGCACCGCTGCTGGTCGAAGCGAGCCCGCACCGGTGGGACGGTGAAGTCCATCGGGGCTTGGCGGAGCTCGTTCAGCTTGCCGAGGTGGTTTCGCAGGCCCTCAACCTGTCCGGCCGCGATCCCGACCACGATCACCCCGCCCTCGGCATTGGCCAACGCCACTAGGGGCCGGCCCAGATCCTTCGCGTGGATCCTGATCGACTTGCGCTCGAACCACTGGTCCTCGGCGATGGCGGCCAGCCGGGCGCCCACCTCATCCAGGGGTGCGGCCAGCGCGGCGTCGACATCGTTCGCGGTCACGAGAACCTACTCTAAACAGTTTCAAGTAGGTTTCGAGTAGAGACGCACGCGCGGCGCAGTGCTCGAGGTCCGGGGCCAGGAGCGCTGCCGCCTCCCCAAGAGCGGTACTTGAACGACGACGCTTCAAGCCTCGAAACGCCGCGTTCAAGTAGAACGAGCGCGACGCCCATGACGCTGTGCCAGAGACCGTCAACGATGAAGCTCATGCACGTCACCGTGCCTTCTGATCGTGGAACGGGAAATCAGAAGCCTCAGACGTCCAGGTGAGACAACAGGTCGGACGCGTCCGCACAAGATGGACCAAATGGCACTCTTCGGACGCCCGAGTCACCCCGAGGAGCCCACTTCGCCGGCCCGCGAGAGCAACGTCTGTAGGAAATGCAAACCGCCGGACAGCCCCGCGACATCGCCGAGGGACACGGAATCAGAAGGTCTGCGCAGGTCATCCCTGTAGGAGCGGGGGCGTGTCAAGCCGTGTGGTGCAGAGGTTTTGGCTGGGCTTCGATAGCGGCGGGCACGTCGAGATCGGCGCCGGGGTCAAGGCTCGGGCGAAGCCCGACCGCGTAGCGGCCGGAGGGCCTTGAGGCCTGCGCCGGGGGTCGACGGAAACTATGCGCGGCCAAGAACAGCCGGATGTCTGTGGTGGTTGGGGGTTCCCGGAGGTCGAAGGTGGAATGGTGGTGCGCTCGTCAAGACCGGGTCCCGGTTGGGAGGGCAGGCCCGGGTTTGGGCTGCCGGTCATCCCTTCGCCGCGGCAGGTGGCGGCATGATGGGGTGCGCGGTGCACTGGCCGGCGGGGTCAATCAGTAGGGGCGACCACGCCTGTTGTTGTTGGGGGTCATGACCTGCACGACCCGCGCCGACCAGAGATGGAGCCGACGGCGGTTCATGCCGCCCTCGACGGATGTTCGAGCGCCCGGACGTGACCGTCGCGTAGCGCGTAGTAGACGAACTCGAGCTGACGCCGGGCGGCGGCCACCGAGCCGATGTTGCGTCCGCGGCGGTCGGCGACCCGCTCCCGGAGCAGCCCGGCGGGGCTGTACTTGGGGATCTTCTTGACCGACTCGATCGCGGCCCAGCGCACTAGCCGGGAACCTTGTTTGGTGATCCGCCCGCGGTGCACGTGGGTGTCGGACTCGTGGTGCTTGGGCGTCAACCCGGCCCAGCAGGTCAGCTTCGACGCGGCCGGGAACCGGGTGATGTCGCCGATCTCGGCGACGAAGACGGCCGCCAAGACGGGGCCGATGCCGGGGATGTTCTGGACCGCGGTGTACCCCGGGTCACGCGCCAGCCGCCCGCGGGCCAGCCCGGCGAAGTGGTCAATCTCGAAGTCCAGGTCGTCGATCAGCCGGCGCAGCGACCCGATCCGGGCGGCGTACGGGGCCGGAAGCTCCAACCGGTCCATCAGGTTGGTGCCGTCCACTCCGAACAGGTCACTCATCAGCACCTGGATGCCGCACTTGGCCAGCACCGCGTGCACCTGCGCCTTGCAGCCCGACCGCAACCCGACCAGCTTGGCCCGATGCCGGACCAGCTCGCGCAGCTCCCGGGTCGCCGGCGGCGCGATCCACGCCTCCGGCAGCCGACCCATCCGCAGCAGGTCCGCCAAGTCGGTTGCATCCCGGACGTCGTTCTTGACCCGCCGGTACTGGAACATCTTGACGCCCAACGGATGGGCCAGATGCACGCTGGCCCCGCCCTCCTGCAACGCGTCGACCGCCCAGTACCACCCGTAGGTGGCCTCCAGCACCGTCTCGGGCGACTCGCCCGCCCGGGCCATCACCGACGCCAATCGTTCGACGTCGTTGACGATGCGCACCGTCTCCAGCACGTCGCCACCCTCGGTGGTCCGCACGATCACCGACCGGCGACGGTGCAGATCAATACCCACAAACTGCTTCCCGGCATACCCTTCCATCAGGGGCCTCCTTCAACGTGAGCCGTGGACACTCCCAGCATCCCCGCTGGAAGGGCCACGAGGAGCGGAGGCCCCGCTCCTACATCGCATCAGACTGCACATCTGTAGGCGCGCCCGAAGGGATTCGAACCCCCAACCTTCTGATCCGTAGTCAGATGCTCTATCCGTTGAGCTACGGGCGCAGGTCGTCGCCGTGACCGGACACCGGAACCTGACCTACGGACCGGAACCTGACGGCCGACGACGACGCGCCAGACTACCGCCTCGCGGCGAGGGCGGCGAAATCGACGTGAGCGGCGAGGCGTACCAAGGATTTCGGCGGCCTTGCGGTCCGCACGGCGCAACTTTCCGAAAGCCCTTGCAGGGGCCGGACTTTGTGACTGGATTCACGAGCGAAGGCCTCACATCGAGCGCCATAGCCTCCGGTCGCAGCGTACGGTGACCCATCAGGCGTTCCAGCATGTGGACAAGCGAAGGCGGACCGACATGACGACCGAGACCTCTCACACCCCGGACACGCTGGCTGGTGGCACGACGCATACCCGGCTGCAGGCCTGGGTCGACGAGGTCGCCGCCCTCACCACCCCCGCCGAGGTCGTGTGGGTCACCGGCTCCGACCAGGAGTGGACGCGGCTCACCGACCGCCTCGTCGAGGCCGGCACCTTCACCCGCCTGGACGACGCGACGAAGCCCAACAGCTTCTACGCCCGCTCGACCCCCAACGACGTCGCCCGCGTCGAGGACCGCACCTACATCTGCTCCCGCGAGGAGCGCGACGCTGGACCCACCAACAACTGGATGGACCCGGGCGAGATGAAGGACCTCATGCGCGGCCTGTATGCGGGCTGCATGCGGGGCCGCACGATGTACGTCATCCCGTTCGTCATGGCCCACCTGAACTCCCCGAACCCGATGTTCGGCGTCGAGATCACCGACTCCGAGTACGTCGTCGTGTCGATGCGGGTCATGTCGCGCTGCGGCGTCAACGTGCTGCGCCGGATGGAGGAGACCCAGGCCGACTACGTCCCGGGCCTGCACTCCGTCGGGGCGCCGCTCGAGCCCGGCCAGGCGGACGTGCGGTGGCCGTGCAGCGACACCAAGTACATCGTCCACTTCCCCGAGGAGCGGACCATCTGGTCCTACGGCTCGGGCTACGGCGGCAACGCCCTGCTGGGCAAGAAGTGCTACGCGCTGCGGATCGCCAGCGCCATGGCCCGCGACGAGGGCTGGCTGGCCGAGCACATGCTGATCCTCAAGCTCATCTCGCCGGAGCAGCAGGTCTACTACGTCGCCGCGGCGTTCCCCAGCGCCTGCGGCAAGACCAACCTCGCGATGCTCCAGCCGACCATCCCCGGGTGGAAGGTCGAGACCCTCGGCGACGACATCGCCTGGATGCGGTTCGGTGAGGACGGCCGCCTGTATGCGGTCAACCCCGAGTTCGGCTTCTTCGGGGTCGCTCCCGGCACCAACGAGAAGACCAACCCCAACGCGATGCGGACCATCGAGAAGGGCAACTCGGTCTTCACCAATGTCGCGCTCACCGACGACGGCGACATCTGGTGGGAGGGCATGGAGAACACGCCGGCCCACGCCATGTCGTGGAAGGGCGAGGACTGGAACCCGGACAGCGACGAGCTCAGCTCGCACCCGAACTCGCGCTACTGCACGCCGATTCGCCAGTGCCCGATCCTGGCCGACGAGTACGACGACCCGAACGGCGTGCCGATCTCGGCGATCTTCTTCGGTGGTCGCCGCAAGACGACGGTCCCGCTGGTGACCGAGTCGCGCGACTGGGTGCACGGCACGTTCATGGGCGCGACGCTCTCGTCGGAGACGACGGCTGCGGCGACCGGTGAGGTCGGCGTCGTGCGCCGCGACCCGATGGCCATGCTGCCGTTCATCGGCTACAACGCCGGCGACTACTTCTCGCACTGGATCGAGGTCGGCAAGGACGCCGACTCCGCCAAGCTCCCGAAGATCTTCTACGTCAACTGGTTCCGTCGTGACGACGGCGGACACGGTGATTTTCTCTGGCCGGGGTTCGGCGAGAACGCGCGCGTTCTCAAGTGGGCCATCGAGCGGATCGAGGGCAAGGCGGCCGCGGTCGAGACGCCGATCGGGCACGTCCCCACCGCGGAGTCGCTCGACACCGACGGTCTCGACATGACGCCGGCCGAGCTCGAGGCAGCCCTCGCAGTCGACGTCGACGAGTGGCGCGCGGAGATCCCGGAGATCGAGGCGTGGTTCGACAAGATCGGCGACTCGCTGCCCACCCAGCTCCAGGTCGAGCTCGACGGGCTCAAGGCCCGGCTGGGACTCGACTGAGGCATACCCGAGACACCCGAGCAACCCGAGACACCCGGGCATGACGACGCCCCCCGACCGAATCGGTCGGGGGGCGTCGGCTAAGGCGTGGTGGTCAGACCGCGGTCACGCGCTCCGCCTGCGGGCCCTTGGGGCCCTGGGTGATGTCGAACTCAACGCGCTGGGCCTCGTCGAGCGAACGGTAGCCGTTCGACTCGATGGCCGAGTAGTGAACGAACACGTCCGGTCCGCCACCGTCCTGCGCGATGAAGCCGAAGCCCTTCTCGGCGTTGAACCACTTCACGGTGCCTTGTGCCATGGGGGTAACTCTTTCCTGATTTAGCGAGGGGCCTACGGGTTCGTATGCCCTCTGGCTGCGATCTGACCCCAACGGCGTCGGGCGGGAGCCCGGGCCAAAAAGAAGGCCCGCGTGGGCGGGCCGAACTTCGTCAAGCGAGGAACTGTCACTGCAACCTCGACAACCGTAGCAGTGTTCGGTCGTCAGGCGGTACCGCGGCACCGGGCCGAAACGGCGCGGCCCATCTAGCGCGGTCCGCGCTGCTGCCGGCCGACGCCCTGCTGTCCCGGTGGCACGCCGGGCTGCTGACCGGGACCCTGTTGCTGTCCCGGTCGCTGCTGCTGACCGGGGCCACCGCCACCGAACTGACGGTTCGGACCACCGGGACCGAAGCCCGGGCCGGAGCGTTGGTCGCCGGGCGCCGCGATGCCCGACGGGGAGGCGGCGGCCGCGGCGATCGCGCCAGCACTGGTCAGCGCCAACGCGATTGCGGCGATCGCCGCCGTCCGCTTGCCACTCCACCGCGGCGACTCGACCGGCGCGGCGGCCACCGGGGCATACGGGGCGTCGCGGGGCACGGTGTCCTGGATCTCCGAGGGCGGCGGCTGGATCTCCGACGGCGGCGCCTGCGGAATCGGCACGGTGGGCGACGGGGGCGGGACGGTGAACCCGGGCGGCGGCGAGCCGGGTGGCTGAGCGGTCACGACAGCAGGTTGACCCCCGCTGCTGTGACGAACCTGTGGCGCAGGTATCGGCGTACTGGCTCCCCTGGGCCGACCACCCTCGCCACCACAGAGCGCCCACAGGAAAGGCATAGCATCGACACACGGCTCGCCAAGACAGCCGCGTCACAGTGAGGACATGAACACGCTTCCCGCCCGCGCCCAGAAGCTCATGCGCCCCGACGGCACCGCGCCACGGGTACTCGTCGTCGACGACGAGCACAACCTCACCGAGCTGCTGAGCATGGCGTTGCGCTACGAGGGCTGGGAGGTCAAGTCCGCCGGCACCGGCATGGCCGCGGTTCGAGCGGCGCGTGAGTTCGAGCCCGACGCCGTGGCGCTCGACATGATGCTGCCGGACATGGACGGCATGGAGGTGCTGCGCCGGATGCGCGAGCACAACCAGCGCATCCCGGTCCTCTTCCTCACCGCGCGTGACGCCGTCGAGGACCGCATCGCCGGGCTGACCGCGGGCGGCGACGACTACGTCACCAAGCCGTTCAGCCTCGAGGAGGTCGTGGCCCGCCTGCGCGCGCTCATGCGCCGCACCGCCGTCATCGCCGCGGAGGACGAGGACTCGATCATCGTCGTTGGCGACCTCACCCTCGACGAGGACAGCCACGAGGTCACCCGTGGCGGTAGCCAGGTCCAGCTGACCGCCACCGAGTTCGAGCTGCTGCGCTACCTCATGCGCAACCCCAAGCGGGTGCTGTCCAAGGCGCAGATCCTCGACCGCGTCTGGAACTACGACTTCGGCGGCCAGGCCAACGTCGTCGAGCTCTACATCTCCTACCTGCGCAAGAAGATCGACGCCGGCCGTGAGCCGATGATCCACACCATGCGAGGCGTGGGCTATGTCCTCAAGCCCGCCGGCTGAGCGGCTCCACGCGGCTCCCGCGACCGCTGAGCTCGTCCCCCACACCGACACCGACACCGACACCACGGTCGTCGCGACTCCGCCTGCGCGCCCGCGCTGGGCGACGCCCGGCTCGTGGACGCTGCGGAGCAAGCTCGTCGCCTCGATGCTCGTCCTCTTCTTCGTCGTCAGCGTCGTCACCGGTGCCGCTACCGTCCTGTTCCTTCGCCAGGTCCTGACGAGCCAGACCGACCAACAGCTGATGGGCTCGATCAACCGGATCCGGGGCTTCGGTATCCCGACCGCCGGGCGCGGCGGTCCGGGTGACCAGGGACTCACCGCCGCCCTCAGCACCGACGGGTCGTTCACCTCCCAGGGGTTCGCGCAGGGCCGAGACCCGGGCAGCGGCACGGAGAAGCTCAACGATGACGTCCTCGCCACCCTCTCGGCCGCCGGCCTCGGACCCATTCCCGCGACCATCCAGCTGGGGGATCTCGGCGCCTACCGGGTCATGGCCCAGCAGGGCATGATCTCGTCTCCCGGCAGCCCGTCGTACCCGGCGGTCGTCGTCGTTGGACTCCCCCTGTCCAAGCAGAACGCGACCATCGTCAACACGGGACTCGCGGTCGCCGGCGGAGTGCTCCTCGGGCTCGTGGTCGTCGGCATCGGCGGGATGTGGCTGGTCCGACGGAACCTCCGGCCACTGGACCGCGTCGCGGCGACCGCGACACGCGTGGCACAGCTACCGCTGTCCGAGGGCACGGTCGACATCGGCGCTCGAGTTCCCGTCCAGGACACCGACACTCGCACCGAGGTCGGTCAGGTGGGTGCCGCGTTCAACGAGATGCTCGACCACGTCGACCACGCCCTCAACCAGCGTCAGAGGAGCGAGGAACGGGTACGCCAGTTCGTCGCCGACGCGAGCCACGAGCTCCGGACTCCGCTGGCCTCGATCCGCGGCTATGCGGAGCTGACCCGTCGTGAGCAGGAGCCGGTCCCTGAGGGGGTCACCTACGCCATCGGCCGGGTCGAGTCCGAGGCGATCCGGATGACCGCACTGGTCGACGACCTGCTCCTCCTCGCCCGCCTCGACGCAGGCCGCCCGCTCGACCACGAGACCGTCGACCTCACCGAGATGGTGGTCAACGCGGTCAGCGACGCGCACGCCGCTTCCCCCGACCACGTCTGGCAGCTCGACCTGCCCGACGAGCCGGTCGAGGTCCAGGGCGACCCCGCGCGGCTGCACCAGATCGTCGCCAACCTGCTCGGCAACGCCCGTACGCATACCGCGCCCGGCACCGTCGTGCGGACGAGCATCGTGCCCAGCGACGGTCAGGTCCGGCTGGCCGTGCGCGACAACGGGCCCGGGGTACCGAGGGAGCTTCAGCCCGACGTCTTCCAGCGGTTCGCGCGCGGCGACACCTCACGCAACCGGGCCGCCGGCAGCACCGGACTCGGCCTGTCCATCGTTGCGGCCGTCGCGCAGGCCCACGGCGGGTCGGTCTCCCTCGACAGCGAGCCCGGCGACACCACCTTCACCGTCCTGCTGCCCGCCTGACGGCCGAGCGCGGTCCGGCCGCAGCCGCGCATACAGGAGCACGGCCGGGCTGAGCACCACCGCGCTCGCGACGAGGGCCGTGGAGGTGCTGGTCCGGTTGGCCAGCGCGCCGAGCGGCGGGCCGCCGACGACCTGACCGATGGCGTCGAGCTGTGACGTCATCGAGATCACCGTCGCGCGGGTGCCGCTCTCCAGATTCCGGTTCAGCCAGGCCGAGCGGATCGGCGCCGCGAGCGCCCCCGCCGCGCTACGTCCCCACAGCGCAGCCAGCACGAGCCAGATGCTGCCGCCCAGGGCGACCGCCAGGACGAAGACCACCTGGAGGCCGACCAGCGAGGCGAGCAGCCAGGTCGGGTGCTCGGCCCGGACCAGCCGTGGCGCCGCCCGGTTGACGACCAGCGACACCACCAGCGACACCAGCGTGCCGGCGAGCGCGATCGCCGTGAACCACACCACGGCACCGTCGAACCCGGCCACGTCCGGCAACGTGAACGACTCCAGCACCCGTACGGTCCAGAGCCGGTCGAAGGCCTCGCTGGCCAGGCCCCCCACCAGGGTGACCAGAGCGATGGTCCGGACCACCGGACGGCGACGAGCCACCCGCAGGCCCTCCAGAGCGGTCCCGAGCAGATGCCGGAACGTGTCGCGCTCCGAGGCCGGGGTCCGGTGGAAGTGGTCCTCGGGCATGACGAGCAGCAGCACCACGGCCAGCAGGAGCAGGCCGACGCCCGACGCGGCGACGGGGACGCCCAGACCGAGCAGCCCCAGACCACCGGCGGCCACCGTGGCGGCCACGGTGAGAGCGAGGGCGATCTGCGTCTCCCTGGTGAACACCGGGCCGACGGCGTCCTCACCGATCTCGTCGGCGAGCCACGCCTGGTCGGCGCCGGACAGGAAGGTCGACCCAGTCCCCCACACCACCTGGGCGACGAGCACCGCGGCGAAGGTCGGGACGAGGCCCTGGAGCAGCATCCCGGCCCCGAGGAGCAACACCCCGATGACCACCGAGAGGCGGCGGCTGTAGAGGTCGGCGACCACACCGGTCGGGATCTCGAAGAGGAAGCAGGTGACCTCGAGGACGGTCCCGACCAGCACCAGCTGCAGCGGGCTGAGGCCGACGACGGTGACGTAGTAGACCTGGTTGAGGGTGAAGGCGAGGACGAGGAAGAACGACGTCCCGCCGCCGAGCAGGTAGTAGACGGCGTGGGGCCGGGCCGGTCGCCACGGCTGCCACCACAGACGAGTGAGCATGAGAGTTCCTGACAAGGTCCAGACGGGTCAACGGACAGGCGTTGCGTGCTGCCTACCGAGCGGACCGGGCCGCCTCGAGGGCGCGCCAGAACCAGCGTTCGCGCGGGAGCACATCGTCAGGAAGTGGTTGTCATCCCTTCCAGGGTAGAACCGAGAGCCCACCGGCGGCCAGCGGATAAAGGGCTGGCCGAGGGAACGCGAGACACGCCACCCTGGTCGGCATGGTCACGCTGCACACCGTCGCTCTGGACATCGACGACCCGGCCGATGCCCAGCGGGTGGTCGACGTGTTCGCGGCCGCCGACGCGGTCGACCGGCCATGGCACCCGGGGTGGCCCGCGGCCGAGGTCCAGGTCATGGCGACGCACGGCTGGGACGGCGACCCCGACCTGTTCTTCCTGGGCCGAGACGCCGATGGGACCCTCGTCGCCGCCGGCTCGGCGCTCCTGCCCACGCGCGACAACCTCAATGCGGCACTGGTCGGGGCCCGTGTCGTTCCCGAGCACCGCGGCAAGGGGATCGGCTCCGCGTTCTACGACCACCTCGAAGGAGTCGCGGAAGCGGCCGGACGGACGCGGTTCTTCACCGGCGGGCCCGAGTCCGACCGAGGACGCCGGTTCGCCGAGACCCGCGGGTATGCGGTCGCCTCGGTGGGAATGACCCGGCGGGTGGACCTCGGGGAGATCTCCGCGGAGGCGGTCCAGGCGGCGTACGACGAGGCCGAGCCTCACGCCCGGGAGTACGAGCTGGTCCGTCTCGCCGGACCCCTGCCGACGGAGCTGATGGAGGCGTACGTCGACACGGTGTCCGCCATCAACGACGCGCCGTTGGACGACCTGGACATCGACGACGAGATCTTTGACGCCGACCGGGTCCGGGCGTACGAGCAGGCCCAGCTGTTGAGCGGACACCGGCTCTACCGGGTGCTGGCCCTGCACCGGGACACCGGGGCGGTCGCCGGGCATACCGTCGTCGCCGTCGAGACCGAGCGGCCGCACCTCGGCGACCAGCACGACACGACCGTCGTCGGAGCACACCGTGGCCATCGGCTCGGGCTGCTGCTCAAGGCGGACATGATGCGGTGGCTGCGCGAGGTCGAACCCGCCCTCCGCCGGGTCACGACGCAGAACGCGGCCTCCAACGCCCACATGATCGCCGTGAACGAGCGCCTGGGGTACCGAGTCATGGGCCGCTCCACGGAGTACCAGCGCGACCTCCCCGACCCGGCGGAGGCCTCATCGCGAGGTGCTGGCAGCGTCACAGGAACCGCATAGCCACGCTCGGGATCGTCATCGACATGAACTCGACGACCCTGACTCGCTCCATGCTGGAGTCGCCCTCCGCCACCGCGCCTGCCCGTGGCGCCGGCCGGGCCCAGCGCCTCTGGCGCGGGTCGCCGACGGACCCGGTGTGGGCCCGCCCCGCCCTGCTCGGCCTGTTGGTCGCGACGGCCGCGTTCTACCTCTACAACCTGACGGCGAGCGGGTGGGCGAACTCGTTCTACTCCGCCGCGGTGCAGGCCGGCTCCGCCGACTGGCAGGCCTTCTTCTTCGGCTCCTCGGACGCGGCGAACTCGATCACCGTCGACAAGCCCCCGGCCTCGCTGTGGATCATGGCCCTGTCGGTCAAGGTCTTCGGGCTGAGCTCCTTCGCGATCCTCCTGCCTGAGGTCCTCATGGGGGTCGCCGGTGTCGGGGTCCTCTATGCGACGGTCACAAAGAACTTCGGCGCTCGGGCCGGCCTCATCGCCGGCGCCGTCCTCGCGCTGACGCCCGTCGCCGTGCTGATGTTCCGGTTCAACAACCCTGACGCCCTCCTCACCTTCCTCATGGTGCTGGCCGCCTGGGCGACGATGAAGTCGATCGAGAAGACCTCCCCGAAGTGGTTCATGATCGTGGGCGTCTTCATCGGTCTGGCCTTCCTCACCAAGACCCTCCAGGCGTTCCTCGTCGTGCCGGGGTTCGCGCTGGCCTACCTCGTCGCGGCCAAGACCTCGCTGCCGAAGCGGATCTGGCACGTCGTCCTCGGCGGCCTCTCGATCGTCCTCTCAGCCGGCTGGTGGGTCGCCATCGTCGAGCTCCTGCCCGCGAGCATGCGGCCCTACATCGGTGGCTCCCAGAACAACTCGTTCCTCGAGCTGACCTTCGGCTACAACGGTCTCGGCCGGATCACCGGTGACGAGACCGGCTCGGTCGGCGGCGGTGGCGGTAACTGGGGCGCGACCGGTCTGGGCCGGATGTTCAACGCCGAGATCGGCGGCCAGATCTCCTGGCTCATCCCGGCCGCCCTGATCCTGCTCGCCGCGGGGCTCTACTTCCGGGGCCGCCGTCCGCGGACCGACACCCGGCGCGCCGCATACCTCGTCTGGGGTGCCTGGCTCCTCGTCACGGGCCTCACCTTCTCCCTGATGGCCGGCATCTTCCACGCGTACTACACCGTCGCGCTCGCGCCGGCGATCGCCGCCCTCGTCGGGATGGGCGCCGCGGAGGCATGGGAGCGTCGGGACAGCGCCGTGGGCGCGATCACGCTGGCCGTGGCGACCGTCGCGACCTCGGTGTGGGGGTTCGTCCTCCTCTCCCGAACGGTCGAGTGGAACTCCTGGCTGCGCATCGTCGTCCTCGCCGTCGGTCTCGCGGCGGCACTCGGGTTCCTCGTCCTCGGGCGGGTCCACCGCCGGGCTGTTCCCGTGGTGGTCGGCGCCGCCCTGTTCGCCGCGCTCCTCGGTCCGGCGGCCTACTCGGTCCAGACCGTCGCCACCGGGCACTCGGGGTCGATCGTCGACGCCGGTCCCACGGTGGCCGGCGGGACCGGTGGACCTGGCGGCGGTGCACGGGGCGGACAAGCACCCGGCGGTGCCCTTCCGGGCCAGGCTCCCGGCGGCACGACACAGGGTCAGGCGCCGGGTGGCGCCACGGGCCAGGCGCCCGGCGGCACGACCCAGGGTCGCGGCGGCGGAGGCGGGATGGGCGGGCTGCTCGACGCCTCGACCCCGAGCACGGCCGTGGTCTCGGCCCTGTCGGCCGACGCGGACCAGTACACGTGGGTCGCCGCGGCCATCGGCTCCCAGAACGCCGCGGGCCTCCAGCTCGGCACCCAGCTGCCGGTGATGGCCATCGGCGGGTTCAACGGCAGCGACCCGTCACCGACGCTGGCGCAGTTCCAGGCCTACGTGCAGGCCGGCACGATCCACTACTTCCTCGGCGGCGGTGGGTTCGGCGGCGCCCAGAACGGAGGCAGCAACGTCTCGTCGCAGATCTCCACGTGGGTCCAGCAGAACTTCACCGCGGTGACCATCGGGGGCTCCACGTTCTACGACCTGACCCAGCCGGCCTCGGGAACCACGGGCGCGACGAGCAGCACGGGGGCGGTGTGACGTGGCCGCCGTCGTGGTGACGCCCCTGGAGTCCTCCGGCACCGCGCTGGCCCGCCACGGGTTCCGCGGCCAGGTCGCCCGGTTCGCCGTCATCGGCGCCGGCAGCACCGTCGTGCACCTGAGCCTGCTGGCCGTCCTGACCGGCTCGCTGGGCGTCCAGGCGGCCAACTTGGTCGGACTCGTGGTCTCGACCCTCGCCAACACGGCGGCCAACCGCGCGTGGACGTTCCAGGTCCGGGGTCGCGAGCAGATGGGCCGGCAGCACCTCCAGGCCCTGGTGGTCTTCGCGATCACCTGGGCGTGCAGCAGTGCCGCGCTCGAGCTGCTCGCGGTCGCGTGGCCGCGCGCCTCGACCCTCACCACGCTGGCCGTGGTCGGCCTGGCCAACGCCCTCTCGACGGTGGCCCGGTTCACGGCGATGCGCGGGTGGATCTTCCGGTCGCGGGCCTAGCCCATCGCGCGCCGAGGGCCCCAGGTCTCGACCTGGGGCCCTCGGACGTTCGCGATCGGAGCGGAGGCGGCGGGATTTGAACCCGCGAGGGGTGTTATCCCCAACCCGCTTAGCAGGCGGGCGCACTAGGCCACTATGCGACGCCTCCAGCTCGGCCCACCGGACGGGCCGATGAGCCAGCACAGGCTACCGGGGGCGGCAGGATTGCCCCAAACGGGCCGCTCCGACCTGTGGTGGAGCCCACATGGCCTCATGCAACCTTTCAGCGCGCCGAAACGTACATCACCTGAGGGCCAAGTTCTGACAGGTATGCTCGCCCGCCGTAAGACGAAATGCCTGCGGGAAGGTGTGCATGGCGGAACAGACTGACGTCCGCCCGGTCGGGGCGCGGACGCGTCGCCGCCGGCACGTGCGTCGCCAGACCCGCCGGTCGCTGATCCACACGACCCTGGCGCTGGTTCCGGGCGCCGGTCTCCTCGGCACGCGCTACCGCCGGCTGGGGTGGGTCCTGCTCGGGCTGCTGGCCGCGATCGTCATCGTCGTGGCCCTCTTCGTGCTCGCCAAGGGTGCCGTCTCAGCCGCCCTCAACGTCGCCGTGCGGCCCGACGCCCTGCTCGCCGTCGCCGGCCTGACCGTCGTCGGCGGCCTGGTCTGGATCTTCTCGATCATCCTCACCCACCGCGGCACGGCGCCCGACCGCGTCGACGACAGCAACCCGTGGGGGCTACGCCTCTTCACCGCCTTCATCTGCCTGCTGGTGGCGATCCCGGCGTTCCAGGTGGTGCGCTACTCGCTCATCCAGCGCGACGTCGTCAGCACGGTGTTCACGGGCCCGTCCGTCGGCGGCCTCAGCCCGTCGGCTCTGCAGACCGCGACGCCCGAGGCCCAGGCCTCCGACCCGTGGGCGGACGTGGACCGCGTCAACCTGCTGCTGCTGGGTTCGGACGCCGGCAACGACCGCGAGGGCACGCGGACCGACTCGATGGTCGAGGTGAGCATCGACCCGCAGACGGGCAACGCGGTCCTCATCAGCATCCCGCGCAGCCTGGAGCGGGCGCCGTTCCCCAGCAGCAACCCGCTGCACAAGCTGTACCCCAACGGCTACTACTGCCCCGGCGCCGCTCCCGGCAACGAGTGCCTCATCAACGCCGTCTGGTCGGTCGCCGAGGAGAACAAGGCGCTGTTCAAGAACGACCCCAACCCCGGTCTGACGACCATCCGCGACGTCATCGGCGAGGTCACCGGGCTGCACGTGGACTATTCCACCGTGATCGACCTCGCCGGGTTCCAGAAGCTCGTCGACGCCATGGGCGGCGTGACGGTCAACGTCACCGAGCGGCTGCCGATCGAGGGGTACCACACCAGCAGCGGAGGGGTCGCCGGGATCGAGGGCTACATCGAGATCGGCCGCCAGACCCTCGATGGGTACCACGCCCTCTGGTATGCGCGTTCCCGGCTGCTGTCCGACGACTTCTCGCGGATGCGCCGGCAGCGGTGCCTCATCGGTGCGGTGCTCGACCAGGTCAACCCGGTCAACATGCTGCGCCAGTACCCGCAGCTGGCCCAGGTCGCGAAAGAGAACATCGCGACCGACATCCCCGTGGCGCAGCTGCCGGCATGGGTCGACCTCGTGCAGCGGATCCAGAAGGGCTCGATCACGTCGTTGACCTTCACGTCCGACAACATCAGCCCCGCGAACCCGAACTACGCGAAGATGCGCGAGATGGTGCAGACCGCCATCAAACCGCCCGAGGCCACGACCACCCCCAGCCCGTCGACCACGACGGCTCCCCCGACCTCGACGAAAGCCACCTCCCCGAAGTCGACGAAGAGCACGACGTCCAGCCCGACCACGACGCCGACGCTCGCCGGTGGGGTCGTCGACGTCCGCAACGCCTGTTGACGGGGTCGCCTGCGTGTGACCGTCCGCGCCGGTAGAAGCAACAAGCCCCCGGACGCAAGGTCCAGGGGCTTGTCACTGCGGTGGGCGGTCAGCCCGCCGCGACGAGTTCAGAGAGGCCGAACGGCGTCGGCCTGGGGACCCTTGGGTCCCTGCGTGACCTCGAACTCCACTCGCTGCGCCTCATCGAGGCTGCGGTAGCCGTTGGACTGGATCGCGGAGTAGTGCACGAAGACGTCGGGACCGCCGCCGTCCTGCGCAATGAATCCGAAACCCTTCTCGGCGTTGAACCACTTCACGGTGCCCTGAGCCATCTGGGTAACTACTTCTTTCTGTCTGGCCGAGGACGTGCGCACCTCGCTCACGTCCGGCTGCCGTCATGCCCGAAGACGACGCTCCGGCTCGGCGAGACAGGCAAGCCCGCTACATCTCTGCAGCGGGCCGATTTCTTCGACGAGCGAGGAACTGCAACGGCAACCGGCAGCAACCTAGCAGAGACGATGCGCGTGTGGCGGTCCCGGAAGTGCGACTTTTCAGGGCTCTCGCGGGACGCCCCGGACGGCCAGTCTCGGCGCCCGGTCGCCCCGGATCGTGGCCACCATGTCGGCGGTCCGCCGCGTCGCGCGCACGTCGTGCGCGCGGAAGACTGTGGCCCCCAACCACGCCGCGACGGCGGTCGCCGCGAGGCTCCCCTCGAGGCGTTCGTCGGCCGGCAAGTCGAGGCTCTCACCGACGAAATCTTTGCGGGACAACGCTTGTAGGACGGGAAATCCGAGCGCGACGACGTCGGAAGTGTGGCGAAGCAGCTGCAACGAGTGGGCCGTGGTCTTGCCGAAGTCAAGGGTGGGGTCGACGAGGATCCGCTCCGGCGGCACTCCCGCGGCGAGCGCTGCCTCGGCCCCGCGCGCCAAGGTCTCGAGGACGTCGCGGACGACGTCGAGCGGGTCGGGACCGTAGCTGACGTCGACCGGGTCGGTGCGCGGCGGGAGGCCACCGGTATGCGACACGACGACACCGGCCCCCACCCCGGCAGCGACGCCCGCGAGCTCCGGGTCGTGTCCCGCCCACGTGTCGTTGACGAGGTCCACGCCCACGGGGGCCGCGGCCCGCGCGACCTCCGACCGCCAGGTGTCGAGACTCAAGGCCAGGTCGGGGTATGCGGCGCGGGCTCGCTCGAGGAACGGCAGCACGCGGTCGATCTCCTCCGCCGCCGACACCGGCTCACCCTCCTGGCCCGCGCGGACGCCGCCGACATCGACGATGTCCGCGCCCTGCTCGACGGCGGCGTCGAGAGCCCGCATCGCGGAGTCGAGGTCCGCATGGCGGCTGCCGACGAAGAACGAGTCGTCGGTCCGGTTGACGATGGCCATGACCGCTGGCCGCCCTGCGTCGAACACCCGACCGCGCAGCACCAGAGGCGCCGGCTCGGGAAGCGACAGCTCGGCGAGGGGGCGACTCACCCAGCCATGCTGTCACCCGGCCGTGGGGCGTCCTGGAAGGGGTTGGGGATGGCCTCGAGCAGCCGCCGGGTGTACTCGAGCGGGACGGCGACGTTCTCCTCTCCGCGCGGACCGGCCACGACGGCCATCTGGTCACGGCGGCCAAGCAAGCGGCCGTGCTGCGGCCGCACGGTCACATCCTGCGGACCGGTTCGGCGTGGACCCCCGACGAGCGATCGGTCACGACGACCACGTGGATGGACGGTGGCTTCCACACCCAGGTGACCCAGGGCCACGTCGCGCTGGGGTCGGTCCTGTCTCTGCGTCGGTCGTACCTCGGCCTGTTCCAGGCCCACGGTCTGCGCGTCTTCGTCGCACCGGAGGCGGCTCCCGACGACTGGCGCCTGCTGGGCCGACCCTCCGCGTGGTGGGTCTCGCCCGGTGGATGCCGCTGGTGGTACCGCACCGAGGACGGGCTGATCGAGGTCGCCTCCTCGGCCGCCACCGATCGGCACGAGCTCTCGTTGGAGGCCCGCGTTGTCGACGGACCGCCGCTCCGGTGGCGGGCCGCCCTTCACGTCGCGTTGGGTGGCGACGACGGCGCCGACCGCGCGCCTCCCGGACTCGACATCGACGCCCGGGGCGTCACGCTCGCCCCACCGCACGGCAGCGACCGGGAGCTGACCTACCCGGGCGGGACGGTCCGCCTTGACTGGTCACCCGGCAGCGTCCCGGACGTGGCGCGCGACGAGGTGCTCTTCGCGGACGGGCGATCGCGCGACCTGCCTTGGGTGGTGCTGACCACCAAACCGCAGCCGACCTGGTCACTGTTGTTGACGCCCCATCTGGTCGACCAGGCCGACGGCGCGGACGCACCCGCGTCCAGGCCCGACGCTGAGTCGTTCTGGAGCGACGTCGCCGAACGGGTCCGCCTCACGGTTCCCGCCGACGGCGCCGACGGCGCCGACGCCGCGGACGCCGCCGACCCAAACGACGAGCTGCGCCGACTGGACGCGGTCCTGCCCTGGTTCGCCCACGACGCCCTGATCCACTTCCTGTCGCCACGCGGCCTGGAGCAGTACACCGGCGGCGGGTGGGGTACCCGCGACGTCAGCCAGGGACCGGTCGGCGTCCTGCTCGCCGTCGACGAGCCCGAGGCCCTGCGCGACGTCGCCGCGCGGCTGCTCCGTGCCCAGAACGCTCGCGGCGACTGGCCGCAGTCGTTCGACTTCTACGCCCGCCATCGCCAGTGGTCGCAGGGCGATTCGCACGGCGACGTCGTCTACTGGCCGTTGCTGGCGCTGAGCGACCACCTGCTCGCCACCGGCGACGCGATGTTCCTGCACCACGAGGAGCCGTTCGTCGCGACCGGCGGTCCCACGGCGCCGGCGCCGCTGCTCGACCACCTGGACCGGGCCCTCGACGCCATCGAGTCCGCCGCCATCCCCGGTGCCCGGCTGCCCGCATACGGGCATGGCGACTGGAACGACAGCCTGCAGCCGGCCGACCCGGCGCTCGCGGCCGCGCTCTGCTCGACCTGGACGGTGGTTCTCCAGGCCCAGGCGCTCAGCCGGTTGGCGGGTGCGCTGGAAGCGCTCGACGCACCGGACGACCTGGCCGACCGCGCGTCTGCCGTAGCCGGGCGAGCCCGACGCATCGCCGACGAGGGAGTCGTCGCGCTGCGCGAGGAGCTCCTCGTCGACGGGGTGCTCGCGGGCTACGGGCGGGTCGCCGACGGCCGCGTGGTGGAGCTGCTCATCCACCCGGCCGACGAGCGGACCGGACTGACCTACTCCCTTCTCCCGATGATCCATGCGGTGACGGCGGGGATCCTCACACCGGACGAGGCCCGACACCACCTGGCGCTGATCGGCGACCACCTCAGCGGACCCGACGGCGCGCGCCTGTTCGACCGGCCCGCGGCGTACCACGGCGGTCCGATGGAGGTGTTCCAGCGGGCCGAGGCGAGCACCTTCTTCGGACGCGAGATCGGGATCATGTACACCCACGCGCACCTGCGCTACGCGGAGGCGCTGGCCCGGGTCGGCGACGCCGACGGCCTCCTCGCGGCGCTCGCCAAGGCCAACCCGGTGGGGATGACCGAGCGGGTCCCCTCCGCCCGCCCCCGGCAGTCGACGACGTACTACTCGTCGTCCGACGCGGTGTTCCCGGACCGCTACGCGGCGGCCGAGGACTACTCCGGCGTCCGCGACGGGACGGTGCCGTTAGAGGGTGGCTGGCGGGTCTACTCGTCCGGCCCCGGACTGTTCCTCCGGCTCGTCGTCGAGAACCTCCTGGGCATCCGACGCCTCGGCCCGGTCGTCGAGATCGACCCGGTCCTGCCGACCTCGGCCGACGGTCTCGTCGCCTCCGTCCGTCTGTTCGGCCGCCCGGTCGAGGTCCGGTTCCGGGTCGGCGCCACCGGCTCGGGCCCGACATCGGTGACCGTCGGTGGGACCCGGCTCGACGCATACCGGCTCGAAAACCCTTACCGCACAGGCGGTCTGGCTGTGCACAGTGAAGACCTGCTCCGACTGCTCGAGTCGGGTGCGAACCGAATCGACGTGGAGGTCCCGTGAAGACCACCGACCACACCGACCGGCCGTGGCTCGACGCCCGGCTCGACATCGAGAAGCGCGTGGATCTCCTGCTGACGGAGCTGACGCTGGAGGAGAAGGCCGGACAGCTCCACATGAGCGCCAACGTGCAACCGGTCCGCGACCGCGAGCTCCTCCTCAAGGGCGGCATCGGCGCGAGCCTGTACGCCAGTGGGGCCACCGCGGGGAACGTCAGCGACGAGGGCCTGCTCGTCGCCGCGATCAACGAGTGCCAGCGGACGGCCGTCGACGGCTCCCGGCTCGGCATCCCCGTCCTCTTCGGCCGCGATGTCATCCACGGGCACCGCACCGTGTACCCGATCCCGCTTGGCCTCGCCGCCGCGTGGGACGAGGACCTGACCCGTCGGTGCGCCGAGCTGGCTGCCGCCGAGGCCGCCCACGACGGGGTGGCGTGGACCTTCGCGCCGATGATGGACATCTCCGAGGAGCCGCGCTGGGGTCGGGTGGCCGAGTCGCTCGGCGAGTCACCGGTGCTGGCCGGTCGCTTGGCCGTCGCGATGGTGCACGGGTTCCAAGGCAAGGGCGCCCCAGGCTCGATCGCCGCCTGCGCCAAGCACTACGCGGGCTACGGCATGGTGCAGGGGGGTCGCGACTACGACACCGTCACCGTCGGGGAGAACACCCTGCGCAACCTGCACCTGCGGCCGTTCCACGCCGCGGTCGACGGTGGGGTGGCGTCGGTCATGGCCGCGTTCAACGACGTCGACGGCATTCCCATGCACGCGCACCGACACCTGTTGCGCGACGTGCTCAAGGGCGAGTGGGGGTTCGACGGGGTCGTCGTCGCCGACTGGAACGGCGTCGGCCAGCTGGTCATGCAGGGCGTGGCCGAGGACCTGCGGGACGCCGCGCGCCAGGCCCTGCTCGCGGGGCTCGACCTCGACATGTGCTCCGGGTCCTACGGACAACACATCCCGGACCTCGTCGCCTCGGGCGACGTGCCCCTCGAGATGGTCGACGACGCGGTGCGACGCGTGCTCCGGATGAAGTTCCGCAGCGGGGTCATGGACCGGCCGTACACGCCGGAGGGCCACTCGGTAGTCAAGCCGACCAAGTCCTCTCGGGCCCTGGCGCGCGAGGCGGCCACCGCCTCCATGGTGCTGCTGAAGAACGACGGGATCCTCCCGCTCCACGAGAACATCGGCCGGATCCACCTCGCCGGACCGTTCACCGAGGAGGGCGACGCGCTGCTGGGCACGTGGGTGCTCGACGGCCGGGGCTCCGATGTGGTCTCCCCGGCGGACGCCTTCCGCGAGCGCGTCCCGGCCGCCGACCTCCTGGTCTCGGACGGACGGTTCAGCGACCTCGGTGTGGTCATGGTCCGCGACAGCGACGTGACCGTCGCCCTCATCGGCGAGCACCGCACCCGTTCCGGCGAGGACCGCTGCATCAGCACCTTGGCCCTGCCCGCTGGGCAGCTCGACGTGCTCGAGGAGATGGCCGCGATCGGCAAGCCGCTCGTCGTCGTCGTGTTCACCGGCCGGCCGCTGGAGCTGGGCCGAGTCCTGGAGCTGGCCAGCGCGGTCGTGGTGGCCTGGCATCCCGGCGTCGAGGCCGGGCCGGCGATCGCCGACCTGCTCCTCGGGAAGACCGCGCCGAGCGGTCGCCTGCCGATCACGTTCCCGCGCACCGTTGGCCACATCCCGTCCAGCTCCCACGAGCGGCCCACCGGGCGTCGGGTCAACCGCGAGGACGACCGGAAGCTCGGTCGCTACCTCAACTCCCTGGTGTTCCCGGAGCTGACCTTCGGCTCCGGGCTGACCTACACGACGTTCGAGTACGGCGAGCTGACGGTCAGCCGCCAGCGGCTCTCGATGGCGTCCGGATCGGTCAAGGTCTCGGTCGAGGTGACCAACACCGGCGCCCGCGCCGGGCGTGAGGTCGTCCAGCTCTACGTGCGCGACCACGTCGCCGCGGTGACCAGGCCGATCGTCGAGCTGGCGGACTGGCGCACGGTCGACATCGGCCCCGGCGAGACCACGACGGTCACCTTCCGGGTGACCCCGGAGATGTTCGGCTACTACGACCGGGAGATGGCCTGGCGGATCGATACGGGCGAGGTCGACGTCATCGTCGGTCCCAACGCCGCCTACGGCAGCCGCGAGCGGCTACTGGTCGTGGAGTAGCGCCGTGGTCGAGATCCGCTCCCGCCGGATCCTCATCGGCGGCGAGCCCGTCGTCGTCATGGCCGGCGAGGTCCACTACTTCCGGGTCGCCCGGGGCGAGTGGGAGGACCGCATCCGGGCCGCCAAGGACGTCGGTTGCACGGCGATCGCGTCCTACATCCCGTGGCTGTGGCACGAGCTGCCGGACGGGACCATCGATGTCACCGGCCGGACGAAGCCCGAACGGGACGTGGCCGCCTTCGTCGACCTCTGCCGCGACCACGGCCTGTGGTTCGTCGCCCGCCCTGGGCCGTTCATCATGGCCGAGCTGAAGAACGAGGGGCTGCCCTACCGCCTCTACGTCGAGCACCCGGAGATCGTCCCGACCGGATGGGACGGCCGTCCCGCCCCGACCCGGACCGTCGACTACCTCGCGCCGGCCTTCCTCGACGAGGTACGACGCTGGTACGACGCCATCCTTCCGCTCCTCGCCGAGCGGCTGGAACCGTTGGGTGGCAACGTGATCGGGCTTCAGCTGGACAACGAGATCGGGATGCTTGCCTGGGTGAGCAACACGCCCGACCTCACCGACGACCTCCTGGCGTCGTTCCGGTCCTGGGCCGAGAAGGAGCACCAGGACGCCCTCGGCGAGCGGTACCCCCTCGACCGGGACTGGCGGAAGGTGGTCGAGTCCCCCGACGAGGCGTGGGCCGCTGCGCTGCGGGTCGACCTCGGCCGGTTCATGCGAACGCGCTTCGCCGCATACGTGCACACCCTCACCGAGATGGCGCGCGACAACGGGATCCGCGGCATCCCGCTGCTGGTCAACGTCCACGGCACCGAGGGCGGCAACGGCGTCCCCCTCGCGATCGGGATCAGCCAGCTGGTCGAGACGTATGCCGGAGTGCCGGGTGTCGTCGCCGGGTCGGACCACTACCTGGGCGAGATGAGCCTCGATACGACGACCGACGTGCACTTCATCAACGCGTGTCTCGCGGCGGTCAACGACCCGGACCAGCCACTCACGTCCCTCGAGTTCGAGGCGGGGACCGGCGACTACGGCGGCGGTGCGGAACGGCTCTACGACTCGTCCACGACCGACCTCAAGTCGCGGCTGTTCCTGGCCCAGGGCAACCGGATGGTCAACTACTACCTCCTGGCCGGGGGCATCAACCCGCCTCTGGACGAACCCGTCGGCGACGGCAACGACCGGATCAGCTTCACCGGCGAACGCCACGGAACGGCGGCGCCCATCGGTCCGCTCGGCGAGCGAGGGTCGGCGTTCGAGGGCACCGCCCGGGCCTGCCGCGCCGTGGCCGCGAACGGTCCGTGGCTGGCGGACATGGACGAGGAGCACGACGACCTGGCCATGGGGTTCGTCCTCGACGCGTTCATGACCGAGTACCACCACCCCGAGTCGGCGGTGATGACCCGCGTCGTGGACGACCTGGCGGCACATCGAGGTCCAGGCCAGCGCAAGGCGCTCTGGCGGTCGCTGCTCTTCGCCGGGTACCGGTTCGGGGCGGTCGACCTCCAGGATCCGGACCGGACGCTCCCGTCGCTGGTGGCGCTGGCCGGCGGGCGATACCTCGACGCGCCGGTCCAGCGCCGTCTGGTCGAGCACCTGTCCGCCGGCGGCCGGCTGCTGCTGATGGGTCCCGCGCCTGAGCGTGACCTCGAGGACCGCGAGTGCCGGCTGCTGCTCGACGCCCTGGGAGTCGAGGCGGGCGAGGTCCGGCGGGCCGAGACGTACTACTACCCGTCGGTGCGCGGCCACGGCTGGGCCGACCTCATCCCCGAGACCCGGGTCGCGTGGTGGCAGGAGCTGCGCGGCGGGACCCCGCTGCTGACCGAGGTCGAGGGGCACGTCTGCGGTGTCGAGGCGTCGGTGGGAGCAGGCACGGCGGTCCTGCTCGCCGCGGAGCTGCCGTCGATGCCCGCCTTCTTCGCCGCTGCCGCGGCCCGGCTGGGTGTCGAGGCCGGGCTCGCGGTCGCCACCGACGTGCCGGGCGTGGTCGTCACGTCGACCGCCTCACCGGGCGGTGACCGCATGCTGCACGTCCTCAACCCCACCGGCAACGACGCCCGCGTCACCGTCCGCGAGGCCGGCGAGCCGTTCGGCGGCGGGGTCCTGCACGTCCCCGCGCATACCGGTCACTTCCTCCCGTGGGGCCTGACGACCACCTGGGGACGGATCGAGACCTCCACGGCCGAGGTCGTCTCGGTCGGCCCCGGCGAGGTCGCGTTCGGAAGGCCGGTGGGCGAGTCCTTCGCCGACCCGCACGTGAGGCTCGCCCTGGACGTCGACGAGCACCTGCGCGTGCACGTCACCGGCTCGACGGAGACCAGCGTCGCGAGGCGGGGTCGCCAGGTGGCCGTGGACGCGGCCGCACCACGTGGACTGACCGTGCGGTTCGTGCCTCAGCTGACGACGGCGTAGCGCAGCGCGGCGAACCCGTTCGCGAACCGGCGCTCGTCGAGCAGCCGCAGGTCGAGCCGGAGGCCGTCCGGCAGGTAGCCGGTGCCGCCGCCGACCACCGCCGGCGCCACGACAACACCGATCTCGTCGACCAGCCCCGCCCGCAGCGCGTCCGCGGCCAGGCCTGGGCCGCCGACGAGCACGTCGCGGTCGGATCCGCTGACCAGGGCTCGCACGGCGTCCGGGTCGAACGTGCGCTCCAGCCGGGTGCGCGGCGTCGGGACGGCGTCGAGCCTCGTCGAGTAGACGACCTTGTCGGCGCCGCGCCACAGCTCACCGAAGTCGCGGGTCACCGCGGACTCTCCGGGCGACGTGCCCAGGGTCTGCCATCCGGCCATCACCGCGTAGAGCCGACGGCCGTAGAGATGGGTCCCGATCGGCCGCATGAGGTCGTTGACGTAGGCGTGCACCTCCTCGTCGGGCATCGCCCAGGCGAATCCCCCCTCGGCGTCGTCGACGTACCCGTCCAGCGAGCAGATGGCGTTGTAGATGAGCCGTCCCACCGGACTACCTCCCCGTCGATGCGGTGCGTGGGTCGAATACCCGGTCGTATACCCGGATCGGCTGCTACAACAACGATCCGGGTATACGACCGGGTATACGACTTCGTCCGACCCCTACGGTGCGGCCAGGGTTCACGACGCGGAGGGCGTGGGATTCGAACCCACGATGGGAGTTACCCATAGCGGTTTTCAAGACCGCCGCACTAGGCCACTATGCGAGCCCTCCCGGCTGAGCGGCAGTCTCGCACGAACCGGCGAGTCAGCCGGCGAGGTGGCCCTTCAGGGACTCCAGCATCTGGGCCCACGTGGCCGCGTTGCGGTCGGCCTCGTCCTGGTCGCCGTTGTTGTCCTGGGTGATGGTGACCTTGGTGCCCGCCTCGTCGGCGTCGAGGGCGTAGACGAGCGTGTGGTAGTTCTCGGGCACGTCCTCCTGCCCGGTCAACGGGCTGTAGTGGGTGACCTCGAGCCGGTTCGGCTCGTCGACGGCGACCACCTCGCCCTTGTCCTGGTAGGGCTTGCCCTCCCACTCGCCGCTCCACGTGATGGGGCTGCCGGGAGTCCAGTCGGTGGCCAGGTCGGTGCCGAAGAACCACTGCTTGACCTCGGCCGGGTCGGTGATGGCCTGCCACACCGTCTTCTTGTCGGCGTCGACGACGGTGCTGGCGGTGGCGGTGAGTCCGGTCATGGCTCCATCCTGCCCGTCGAACCGTCCGGTGGCGTGGACGGATCGGACACAGCTCTCTCCTGGCGGTCGGTGACGAGCTCGGAGGGTGTGGCGCGGGCGATCGCCCGGGCGTCACGCGCGAGGTGCTGCTGGTCCGCATACCCCGCGTCGTGGGCCAGGTCAGAGAGGTTCGAGCCGGTATGCGGGTCGCGGGCCAGCGCGAGGAACCGCTGGAGCCGCAGGATGCGGCGCAGCGTCGCGGGGCCGTAGCCGAAGGCGACCGTGCAGCGGCGCAGCAGCTGACGTTCGCTGAGGTCGAGCTCGCGACGCAACCCGTCCACCCGCACGGCGGGGTCGTCGGCCAGGGACGTCGCCACGTGGTCGACCGCCGGGTCGACGAGGGAGCCCTCGGCGACCCACCGCCGGATGTGGTCCTCGATGACCGCGACCCGTTGCTCCGGGGCGGTGCCCCCGGGCAGCTCGCCGAGCTCCTCGACCAGACGGCGGCCGTCGGCGCCGAGGAGGTCCTCGACGAGGACGCGCTGGTCGCGGATCTCGTCCATGGCGGTACCGAGGACCGGTGCCGCGTGGCCGGGCCGGAACCGTACGCCGACCGCCTCGAGCCGCTCGAGACCGTCGAGCGGCTGGAACGTCCAGCCCTCCACCTCGGGCCCGCAGACCCGTACCGACCCGTCCGGCAGCCAGACCACGTCGACGCTCGCGTCGGGGACCAGGTCGTGGGCCACGTCGGTGTCGACGACCCAGGCCAGGGAGAGCCGGCCCTCGAGGTCGTCGGCCACGGCGACGGCGCGGAACCAGGGCGCCAGTTCGACCCGCTCGTCCGTCACGGCACCGTTCTAACAGATGGGGGCCGTGGAAACGGGATGAGGCCGGCGGGCCCGCACCTTCGAGAAGGTGGTCGGTTGTCGGCCCGCCGGCCTCGTGCCCCTGCAATGACGTCGCCCCCTGCGACGCAGGGCGTCCGAACGGGCCCCGATCCGTGCGGACATCTCCCAGGAGCGCCCCAGCCTCCGCGAAATACGTCAGAGGACACGCTGTCGACTGTGATCCAGGTCACGTATCTGAACCGGTGACGTGACCTCCGTGCAGGCGACATCGCGTGGTGTCCCTCGATCCGCCCAGACCACCGACCACCCATCGAACCGAGAGCCCGACATGCCCACACCCAAGGCCACCCCGGCCCGGCCGACCGCGCCGCCGGTCCAGGGCCGGATCCCGATCCCGGCCTCGGTCCTCGGCCGGATGGGCGGTCGGGTGCTGGACCCAGCGAGGGCGGGTACACACGGCGGGGGTCCGCTTCGCCCGACCGCGTACGTCGGGAACGAGCTCATCGTCCAGGGTCCGCCGTCCGCGATCGAGGAGCTGGTGGAGGCGGCGCGAGCCACCGGACACCGTCTCGGCTCGGCCTCCGCGCAGCCCGGCGCCTACGTCCGCCGTCTGCGCAACGAGGCGCTCGCCGAGCTCGTCGGCTCCACCTGGGTCCGGCGCATCCGCCTGGCCCCTGACCGTGACCGCGGCACTCCTGCGGATGCCTGGCAGGTCCTGCAGAAGTACCGGGAGACCGTCGGCGACGCCGACCCCGGCTACCGCGTGGGCCTCAACCACCTGATCCACCTCACTCCGCTCATCGACGGCTCACCCCTGATCGACGGCTCTCCGCTCATCGACGGGTCGCCGTCCTGGTTCGAGGGCAACCCCCTCATCGACGGGTCCGACGCCTACACCGGGGCGCTCCGCGGGCGAGCGCCACTCGCGTTCGTGGGGTCGCCCCCGGTCCCCCAGCCGGCGGCCGTCTCGACCCGGCGACCCGTCGTGGCCGTCCTCGACACGGGCCTCGGTGAGCACCCCTGGCTGCGCCGGCCGTGGGTGACCAAGGGAGCCAAGGTCGCCGGCGAGGCGATCGGCCTCGGCGAGGAGGTCGTGGACCCCGAGCTGACCGGGGTGGTGAACGACTCGCTCGGTGGCAACCTCGACCGCGACTCGGGCCACGGGACCTTCATCGCGGGGATCGTCCGGCAGGTCTGCCCGGACGCCACGGTCCTCGCCCTCCGGGTCATGCCGAGCAACGGCGTGATCGACGAGCACCAGCTCACCATCGCCCTGAACAAGCTGCTCATCCGCCAGGCGCAGGCGCAGCTGCTCGGGCGCCCCCAGGACGTCGTCGACGTCATCAGCCTGTCCCTCGGCTACTACCACGAGACCCCGGACGACGTGCGCTACACCTCCGCCCTGGCTCGTACCCTCGACCAGTTCGCCGAGCTCGGGGTATGCGTGGTGGCCTCGGCCGGCAACGACTCCACGACGAACCCGATGTTCCCCGCGGCCCTCGCCCCGCCGAAGGGGGCCGGCACCCGGCGCGACGCGGTCCCGCTCACCAGCGTCGGTGCGCTCAACCCCAACGGAACGGTCGCGCTGTTCTCCAACGGTGGCGACTGGGTCAGCTGCTACCGGCTCGGAGCGGCCGTCGTCAGCACCTTCCCGGTGTCCTTCGACGGGGCTCTGGAGCCCCGCCGGCGCACGGCGTTCGGCGAGGACATCGACCCCGACGACTTCATGGGAGGCTTCGGCTTGTGGAGCGGGACCTCCTTCGCGGCACCCGTGCTGGCAGCGCAGCTGGCCGGTCGGATGCTGCGGGGCGGCACGCTCGACGCGATCGACGCCCACAGTGCGGTCCGCCGCGGCTGGGCGGCGGTCACCGGTGAGCTCGGCTGGAGGCGACCTCGGTCATGAGGAGTACACGATGAGTAGTTCCGACGCACCCACGGAGACGCTGGCCAGCCGAGCCGGCGCCGCCTTCGCGGCCTACCAGGCCGGCGACCGGCACCGCCTGGCCGAGCTCGTCGAGCTGTTGACCCCGTTGCTGTGGCACACCGTTCGCGCGCAACGGGTCGGCCACGACCAGGCGGAGGACATCGTCCAGACCACCTGGCTGCGGCTGGTCCACCACGCCGACTCCATCCAGGACCCGCGTGCCGTGCTCGCGTGGCTCATCGTCACGGCCAAGCGGGAGAGCTGGCGCGTGGTGAAGGAGTCTCGTCGGGCGCAGCCCCTCCCCGAGGCCGACGACAGCGGGGACCTGCCCGACTCGACCATGGAGGGCCCCGAGTCCGTCGCCCTCGCCTCCGCCGAGGGTCGGGTCATCTGGCGACACATCGAGTCACTGCCCGAACGGTGCCGCAGCCTGCTGCGCGTCGTCGCCTTCTCCGACCGCCCCGACTACGCCTCCGTAGCCCAGGCCCTCGGAATGCCGGTAGGAAGCATCGGTCCCACCCGGGGCCGTTGTCTCGCCAAGCTTCGCCTTCTGCTCGATGCCGACCCGCACTGGGGGATCTCATGACCGACGACCCGTTCCGCCCCGGACAGCTCGACGAGCTGGACCGCCTTGCGGCCCTGCCCATCGACGATGTCGACCTCCAGGCGCTCGACGTCCTCCGGGGGATCTACGAGTCCAGTGACCCCGTGCCCCCGACGCTGCTCGACCGCGTCACGTTCGCGATCACCCTCGACGACCTCGAAGCCGAGGTCGCCCGGCTGCAGCGCGAAGCCGTCCCGGAGCTGCAGGCGCGGTCGGAGGACGTCCTCAAGGCCCAGACGGTCACGTTCACCAGTGAGACGCTCACGACGATGGTGACGATCACCCCGATTCCGACTGGCGGCGTTCGCCTCGACGGGTGGGCCTCGCCTGGGGCGTTCCTGGGCGTGGAACTCAGGATCGGGGAGGAGACTCGCCACGTCACGGCGGACGAGGACGGCCGGTTCGTCTTCGAGCACGTCGAGCACGGACTCGCCCAACTGGTCTTGCGGCAGAATGAGATGACCGAGGGCGATCACCCGGTGATCACGCCCGCCATCGAGATCTGAGCCGACTTCACGGGGGTTCATCACGCCAGCCGCGCGCTCACTGGACCAGATCGAGGAGCTGCGCACCGCCGCCCGTGACGCCAACAACAGCGGACGCCCGGCCCGTGGAGCGGCCATCGTCGGGCGCGCGCTGCGACTTCTCGACCAGACCAGGACGTCCGGGGCGGAGGTCGACCGGGCGCGCTACCTCAAGGCCCGGCTGCTCATCACCCAGGCGTTCGCGGACATCGAGATCCACGGGTACGCCCGCAGTGCCCCGGCGATCGAGGCCGCCACGGTGGCGGCCGCGGAAAGCAAGAGCCTCGACGCGATCGCTCTGGCCCACGACCTACGCGGCTGCCTGCTGCTCCGCAACGGCGATGTCGCGGACTCCCTACCGGAGTTCGACCAGGCCATCGCGCTGGTCGACTCGGTCGCCGAGAGCGAACAGCCGTCGCTCTTCCTCAACCGGGGCAGCGCGCATCTCTACCGGCGCGACCTTCCGGCCGCCAGGGACGACCTGACGACGTCGGCGACCCTGGCCGGGCGCATCGGGCTCACCCGCCTCGAGTCCAAGGCGATGCACAACCTCGGGTATGCGGAGTATCTCGCCGGCAACCTGCCGCTGGCCCTCGACACCCTGGCTCGGGCGCACGAGCTCGACCAGGACGTGGCCCGGGCCGGTCTGCTCGACCGGGCGCGCGTCCTCATCGAAGCCGGGCTGCTCGACGAGGCCGAGGAGACCCTCGCGGAGGCCAGCACCGGCCTTCGCCGGCAGCGAGCGAACCAGGACCGGGCGGAGGCGGACCTGGCCCGGGCGGAGGTCGCACTGTTGCAAGGCAACTCGACGCTGGCGCGCACCCACTCGGGCCGGGCCCGTCGCGACTTCCGCCGCCGGCAGAGCGCGGGCTGGCAGGCGCGGGCCGACGTCACCCGCTGGCAGGCATACCTCGGGGCGAAGGGCGGTCCGGCTCGGGTCGCCCGCGAGATCCGGAGCGCCGAAGCCAGCCGGACGAACCCGTCCTCCGACCGCGAGGTCGCGATCATCGCGGCCGAGGCCCAGCTCGCACTCGGCCACGTCGACGACGCCGTCGTGCTCCTGCAGACCGTCCAGGGCCGCTCCTCCGCCGACTCCCTGACCGGGCGCCTCCATCAGCACCTCGTCCGCGCCGGGGTGGCGCGCGCCGCCGGCGACCCCGCGGCCGCCCAGCACGAGCTCCGGGTCGGGCTGCGCACGCTCGCCGAGCAGCAGGCCCGCCACCACAGCCTGGACCTGCGCACCGCAATGGCCGTGCATGGCGGCCGGCTGGCGGAGCTGGACCTCCGGGTCGCGCTCGAGTCGTCGTCGCCCCGGATGGTCTTCGACTCGCTCGAGCGGTGGCGGGCGATGTCCCACCGCCGTACCGCGGTCACCCCGCCCCAGGACCCGGAGCTGGCCGCCCTCGTGTCGCGGTTGCGCATCGTCGCCGAGGACCTGCGCAACACCCCGCCCGGTGCCGCGACCGAGCTGCTGCAGCGACAGCGACGGACCGTGGAACGCCAGGTCCGGGAGCGCGAGTGGCGGCTCCAGGGCGACGGTCGGTCCGAACGGTCGACGACGCTGACGCAGCTGCGCCCCGCGCTGGCCGCCCGCGAGACCGAGGTCATCGCCTACTTCGTCATCGACCATCGCCTGGGCGCGGTCACCGTCGGGCGCGGCCGCCCGAGGGTGTCCACGCTCGGCTCGTGGGCCGAGGTCTCCGCGCTGATGACTCGGGTGCGCGCTGACCTCGACGCCCTGGCCGGTCGGATGCTGCCCGCTCCGCTGCGGGTCGCCGTCTCATCGTCACTCGCCCACGACCTCGACAAGCTGGACCGGCTGCTACTGCCGGACTCGCTCACCGCCTCCGGGGCTCTGCTCGTCATCCCGTCCCGGACCCTGGCGACCGCGCCCTGGTCGCTGCTGCCCCGTCGGGTGGGACGGCCGACGACGGTCGCGCTGTCCGCCACCAGCTGGCTACGCGGGTTGGGTGAGCCGATCGCGAGGCCCCGCGTCACCGCCCTGGCCGGGCCGGGCCTGGCGCTGTCCGGCCCCGAGGTCCAGGGCGTCGCCGCGACGTGGACGGGCGGTGTGGCCGCCGACAGCGAGCACGGCAGTGCCGCCGCCCTCGCGAAGGCCCTGGTCACCAGCGACCTCGTCCACATCGCGGCGCACGGGCAGCACAACCGGGACAACCCGCTGTTCTCCAGCATCCGGATGGCCGACGGCCCGCTGTATGCCTACGACGTCCCGCCGGACGAGCCGGTGGCCGGGCACATCGTCCTGTCCGCGTGCGACCTCGGGCTCACGACACCACGGGCCGGTGGCGAGGTCCTCGGCCTGACCGCGGCGCTGCTGAGCATCGGCGCGACGAGCGTGGTCAGCTCGGTGTCTCGGGTCGACGACACGACCGCCTACGAGACGATGTTGCGCTACCACCGGTTGCTGGCCGGCGGCCTCGACTCCCCCGCCGCCCTGGCCGAGGCGCTCGACGGAGACGTCGACATGCCGGCGCCGTTCGTCTGCTTCGGCTCGCCGTGGAGCGTCGCCCACGAGCCCTAGGTTCGGGGTGACTCAGATCCAGATGGCGGGACTCTCGTCGAGGAGCTCCTCCGGGGTGAGGCCGGGAACCGGTTCGCGGATCTGGGCCGGGATCCCGACCGCGACCGCGCCGGCGGGGACGTCCCTGGTGACCACCGAGTTGGCGCCGATCTGGCTGTCGTCGCCGACGTTGATGTCGCCGAGGACCCGCGCCCCCGAGCCGATGGTCACGCGGTCGCCCACGGTGGGGTGCCGCTTGACCTTGGCCATCGACCGGCCGCCGAGCGTCACGTCGTGGTAGAGCATGACGTCGTCGCCCACGACCGAGGTCTCGCCGATGACGACGCCCATCCCGTGGTCGATGAAGAACCGGCGCCCGATCGTCGCCCCCGGGTGGATCTCGACTCCGGTCAGCGTGCGGGTCACGTTCGAGAGGACGCGGGCCGGGATCCGGTACGCCGGTCGCTCCCAGAGCCGGTGGGCCACGCGGTGCGACCACACCGCGTGCAGACCCGGTGAGGTGAGGAAGGTCTCGAGCCGCGACTGGGCCGCGGGGTCGCGAGCCATCGCGGCATCGACGTCCTCGAGGGCCGTCGCGCGCACCGCAGCGACCCGGCCGGCCCATCTCGCGACGGGTCGGGCCGGTTGCTGGGCGTCGTCCGCTGAGCGGCTCACGTGCATACCGATGTCCTCTTTCGTGCTCAGTCGACGAGACCCTCGAAGAGGATGGTCGAGAGGTAGCGCTCGCCGAAGCTCGGGATGATGACGACGATGAGCTTGCCCTCGTTCTCGGGACGCTGGGCGACCTGGACCGCCGCGGAGAGCGCGGCACCGGACGAGATGCCGACGAGCAGGCCCTCCTCGGTGGCGGCCCGGCGAGCCCACTGCACGGAGGTCGCGGCGTTGACGTCGATGACCTCGTCGTAGATCGTCGTGTCGAGGATCTCCGGCACGAAGTTGGCGCCGATGCCCTGGATCTTGTGCGGGCCGGGCTGGCCACCATTGAGGATCGGCGACTCCTCCGGCTCGACGGCGATCATCTTGAGGTCGGGCTTGCGGGCCTTGAGGACCTGGCCGACGCCGGTGATCGTGCCGCCGGTGCCGATGCCGGCGACGACGAAGTCGACCTGGCCGTCGGTGTCCTTCCAGATCTCCTCCGCCGTGGTCTGGCGGTGGATCTCCGGGTTCGCCTCGTTGGCGAACTGCCGGGCCAGGATGGCGCCCGGACGCTCCGCGGCGACCTCCTCGGACTTCGCGACGGCGCCCTTCATCCCGAGGGCGGGGTCGGTGAGGACCAGCTCGGCGCCGTAGGCGCGCAGCAGCGCCCGGCGCTCCTTGGACATCGACTCCGGCATGGTGAGGACGACGTTGTAACCACGGGCCGCGCCGACGAAGGCGAGTGCGATGCCGGTGTTTCCCGAGGTCGCCTCGACGATGGTCCCGCCCGGCTTGAGCTCGCCGGAACGCTCAGCCGCGTCGATGATCGCGACGCCGATGCGGTCCTTGACCGAGCTCGCCGGGTTGTAGAACTCGAGCTTGGCCGCGACCGTGGCCTTGGCGCCGTCGGTGATCCGGTTGAGGCGCACCAGCGGGGTGTTGCCGATGAGCTTGGTCACGTCGTCGTAGATGGGCACGGGAGGCCTGCCTTTGCACTCGGGGTGAGTTCCGGGGCCAGAACTCACGTCTGCTTATACATAGTCCAAGATCACGTTATCTGGAGGCAAGTTCGTCTCATGTCTCCGGCCGCTGTCCGGACGCGGTCCGGACAGGCGGCACCCCCGTCGGTCCGCGTAGGGTGACGGGATGAGTAAGGCAGCGTTCGTCGTCGGAGCAGCGGTCGGGTACGTCCTCGGCGCGCGTGCGGGTCGCAAGCGGTACGAGCAGATCAAGGGTCAGGCCAGCCGGCTGTGGAACTCCGATCCCGTGCAGCACCGGGTCGGCGACGCCACCCAGGCGGTCAAGCAGCAGGCGGCCCCCTACGTCACCGAGAAGCTGGGCGACGCGATGAAGTCGGTCGGCCAGTCGATGCGCAACACCTCGGTGCCCTCGATGCCCGGGCGTACCGAGAAGCTCCCGGAGACCCTGCACCGCGGCAACGACGGCCATCTGCACGCCGACATGCGCGGCATGGGCCCTGGCGCCGACAAGCTTCCCTGAGCACCGGCATACCCACAAACGGCCTGCTGCGGCGGGCGTCACAGCGCGGTGAGCGAGCGCTTACCCGCCAGTACACTCCGAAACCATGAGCGCGCTCCAGATCGTCGCCCTGGTGGTCTGTGGAGCCGTGACCCTCACGGCGGTCGCGCTGTTCGTGCAGGTGCTCAACGGGTTCGTGCAGACGTTCCGGCTGGGCCAGCCGGAGTCGCGCACCGACCACCCGGCCACGCGCTGGGTCACCCTGTTCCGGGAGTTCCTGGGGCATACCCGGATGTCGCGGCTGCCGGTGGTCGCGGTGGCGCACTGGTTCACGATGGTCTCGTTCGGGGTCCTGTTCTTCACGCTGCTCAACGCGTTCGGGCAGCTGGTGTCGCCGGACTACCAGCTGCCGCTGATCGGGCACTGGCCGCCGTACGAGTGGGTGACCGACGTCTTCGCCGTCGGCGGGTTCATCGGGATCGTCGTGCTGATGGTGATCCGCCAGCTCCGGCGCCCGCGCCGCTCCGACGGTGACGGCGGCCGGCGCTCGCGGTTCTACGGGTCGACGTTCTGGCAGGCCTACTACGTCGAGCTGACCATCCTCGGGGTCACCTTCTGCATCGGGCTTCTGCGCGGGCTGGAGTATGTGTTGGCCCGGGTCGAGGGGACCGGCCAGGACACGTGGGTCCACTTCCCGCTGACCGGGTGGATCGGATCGTTCTTCTCAGGGCTGTCGGCCGAGTCGATCGGGACGTGGATCGTCGTCGTCGCGGCGGTCAAGATCCTCATCTCGTTCGCGTGGATGATCACCATCTCGGTCACCCCGACGATGGGCGTGGCGTGGCACCGGTTCCTCGCCTTCGTCAACATCTGGACCAAGCGGCACGCCGACGGCCGGACCTCGCTGGGCGCGCTGCAGCCGATCAGGGTCGGCGGCCAGCCGATCGACTTCGAGCAGATCGAGGACCTCGACGAGGACGCCGCGCTCGGCGTCGGCAAGGTCGAGGACTTCACCTGGAAAGGGCTGCTCGACTTCACCACCTGCACCGAGTGCGGCCGCTGCCAGTCGCAGTGCCCCGCCTGGAACACCGACAAGCCGCTGTCCCCCAAGCTGCTGGTCATGGGGCTGCGCGACCACACCTACGCCAAGGCACCGTGGCTGCTGGCGACCGACGAGAACCGCGACGAGGTCTCGGCGGAGTCCAAGGCAGCCGCCGAGGTCGGGTCCCTGGTCGGGGCGACCGGGTATGCCATCGACTCGCCGCTGGGGGCATACAACCCGCATGGTCCCGACGCGGTCATCGACGAGGACGTGCTGTGGTCCTGCACGACCTGCGGCGCGTGCGTCGAGCAGTGCCCGGTCGACATCGAGCACGTCGACGCGATCGTCGACATGCGCCGCTACCAGGTGCTCATCGAGTCGGCCTTCCCGGCCGAGCTGAACGGGCTGTTCAAGAACCTCGAGAAGAACTCGAACCCCTGGGGCATGGCGCCGCGGATGCGGCTGGACTGGGCCAAGGACCTGCCGTTCGAGGTCCCGGTCGTCGGCGCCGACGTGGAGTCGCTGACCGAGGTCGACTACCTGTTCTGGGTCGGCTGCGCCGGCGCCCTGGAGGACCGCGCCAAGCGGACCACCCGCGCCGTGGCCGAGCTGCTCAACACCGCCGGCGTCTCGTTCGCGGTGCTCGGCGACGGCGAGGGCTGCACCGGCGACCCGGCACGGCGGGCCGGGAACGAGTTCCTGTTCCAGATGCTCGCGCAGCAGAACGTCGAGACGCTCAACGAGGCCGGCGCGACGAAGATCGTCGTCACCTGCGCGCACTGCTTCAACACGCTGAAGAACGAGTACCCGCAGGTCGGCGGCACCTACGAGGTCGTCCACCACACCCAGCTGCTCAACCGGCTGGTCCGCGACAAGCGGCTCGTACCGGTGTCGCGTCCCGGGGACGCGTCTTCCCAGGGGGCCGCCTCCACCGCACCGAGCGTGACGTACCACGACCCCTGTTACCTCGGACGGCACAACGGCGTCTACGCCCCGCCGCGCGAGCTGCTCGGCGCGCTGCCGGGCGTCGAGGTCCGCGAGATGGAGCGCTCGGGCGAGAAGTCCTTCTGCTGCGGCGCCGGCGGCGCCCGCATGTGGATGGAGGAGAAGCTCGGCACCCGGATCAACACCAACCGCACCGACGAGGCCGTCGCCACCGGCGCCGACCGGATCGCCATCGGTTGCCCGTTCTGCAAGGTCATGCTCAGCGACGGGCTCGCGACCGCGCAGTCCGAGGGGACCGCCCGCGAGGAGGTCCAGGTCGTCGACGTCGCGCAGATGCTGCTGGCCGCCGTGCGACTCGAGACCCCCGGGGCTCCGGTTCCTGCCCACCGGGGGTAAAAACGCCCCCGAATCCACCGCGCTTTTACCCCCACGCGAGGGGGAAGCCGCTCAGCGCGCGTAGCCGCCGTCGGGGGGCTGCATCTCCAGGCGGACGCCCAACAGGCGTACCGAGCGGCGCTCGTCGAACCGGCTCAACAGCGCGACGGCCACGTCGGTGATCGTCGCCAGTTCGAAGGTCGGGGACGGCAGCGGAGCCGAGGCCGTATGCGTGGTGAACGGCGCATACCGCACCTTCAGTCCCACGCGGACCGCCGGCCGGCCCTCGGCGACGATGTCGTCGAGGACTCGCGCGGCGAGGGTGCGAACCTCGTCCGCGACGACGTCCCAGTCGCGCAGGTTGTCCTGGAACGTAGTCTCCCGGCCGTGGCCGCGAGCGACCCACGGCGTCGCCGTCACCGGAGAGCGGTCGCCGCCGCGGGCGATCCGGCGGTACCACGGGCCCATGGTCGGACCCAGCCGGGTGACGAGCGGTTCGGCGTCGGAGAGGGCCAGCTGGGAGACCGTCTCGATGCCCAGCTCGGCCAGCTTGGCCGCGGTCTTGCGCCCGACGCCCCAGAGCGCGTCGGTCGGGCGGGGGCCCATGATCTCGTACCAGGTGTCCGCGGTGATCGTGTAGACGCCCTGTGGCTTGCCGAACCCGGTGGCCGTCTTGGCCATCACCTTGGTCTGGCCGATGCCGACGGAGCAGTGCAGCCGGGTCTGCTCCAGCACGGCGGCCTGGATCCGGCGGGCCAGGCCCTCCGGGTCGTCGGTGGTCACGCCGACGAATGCCTCGTCCCAGCCGAGCACCTCGACGACGGCGCCGTCGGTGGGGCCGAACGACCGCAGCACGGCCATGACGCCCGCGGACGCCTCGTCGTAGAGCGGTCCGTCGACCGGCAGGAACACTGCGTCCGGAGCCTTCTTCGCGGCGGTGCGCAGCGGCATACCGGAGCCGACGCCGAACGCGCGCGCCTCGTACGACGCGGTCGAGACGACCCCACGCAAGGTGGGGTCGCCCCGTCCGCCGACGACGACCGGCTTACCGGCGAGCGACGGGTCCCGCAACACCTCGACCGCGGCCACGAACTGGTCGAGGTCGAGGTGAAGAATCCACTGCTGCGGGACCGAGTCGGTCAGCCCAGGCCGTTCTTCGACAGGAAGTCCTTGGCCACGGCCGACGCGTCCTTCTTGTCGACGTCGACCTGCTTGACCAGGTCGGTCAAGGTGGCCGTGTCGATCTTGGCCGAGACCGCGTTGAGCGCGGCGGTGATGGTGTCGTTGACCTTGTCCTTGCGGATCAGCGGCACGACGTTGTCAGAACCGAACAGCAGCTTCGGGTCCTCCAGCGTGACGAACCCGTTGGCCGAGATCGACGGGTCGGTGCTGAAGATGTTGGCTGCCTGCGCCTGACCGTTGGTCAGCGCGTTGACGATCGCCGCCCCCTTGAGCGGGAGGAAGTTCGCCGGCGCGAAGCCGTAGTCGGACTTCAGCCCGACCAGGCCCTGCTGGCGGGTCTGGAACTCCGGCGGCGCGGCCACGGTGATGTCGGCCTGGTGCGCGGTGAGGTCGGCGATGGACTTCAGCGAGAACTTCGCCGCGGTGTCCTTGGTGACGACCATGGAGTTCTTGTCCTGAGCGGCCGACTTGTCGAGAACCACCAGGGTGGCCGGGAGCGTGGTCTTCAGCGTCGCGTAGACGGCGTCCGGGTCCTGGCTCGGCGGGGTGCCCTTGAGGAAGGTCAGCAGGGAGCCGGTGTACTCGGGGACGATGTCGACGGAGCCGTCCTGGAGCGCCTTGATGTAGACGTCGCGGCTGCCGATGTTGGGCTTGGTCGTGACCGTGATGCCCTTGGCCTTGATGGCGCCGGCGTAGATCTCGCCGAGCACCTGCGACTCGGAGAAGTCGGCCGAGCCGACGGTGATGCTGCCACCGGCTCCGGCTGAGGCGGTGCTACCGCCACCACCTCCGGCTGGTGCGGTCGGGTTGTTGTTCGCGCCGCAGGCGGCGAGGGCGAGGGCGGCGGCGGCGGCCGCCGCTCCGGTCACGAAGATTCTGCGCTTCATACGAGTGCTTCTCTCTGGTCGTCGGCACGGTCGGTGGGAGAGGCGGTATCCGAGGCATCGCCTCGGGCCGTAGTGGTGACAACCGGCCGGTTGTCCTCCGTGTTCCTGAACTTCCCGGTGAGTCCTGGGGAGACTGCGAGTCGTTGGATGACCGCCCAGACGCCGTCCATGACCAGCGCGAGGACGGCGACGAGGATCGCGCCGCTGGCCATCTGGGCGTAGTCGCTGACGCTGAGCCCGTCGATGAGGTATCGGCCGAGCCCGCCGAGGCTGATCGAGGCGGCGATGGTCGCCGTGGCGATGACCTGGAGGGTGGCGCTGCGGACGCCGGACAGCAGGAGCGGCAGCGAGCAGGGCAGCTCGACCTTGCGCAGCACCTCGCTCCCGCGCATACCCATGCCCTTGGCCGCGTCGCGGGCCGCCGGGTCGACGCCTTGGATGCCCGCGTAGGTGCCCGACAGGATCGGCGGCACCGCGAGGAGCACGAGCACGATGACGCTGGGAATGACGTAGGCCAGGCTGCTCGAGATCTTCGGACCGAGCCAGAGGGCGACGGCGAACAGCAGACCGAGGCTCGGGACGGCGCGGAGCGAGTTGGCGAGCGAGACCGTCCACTTGGCGCGGCCGGAGTGCCCGACCACGACGCCGAGCGGGATGGCGATGAGGGCGGCGATGACCAGGCTGATCCCGGAGTACATGAGGTGCTCGAGGATGCGCTGCGGGATGCCGCTGGGGCCGGTCCAGTGGGCCGGGTCGGTCAGCCAGCCGCCGATGCCGTTCAGCACGTCGTCACCTCGCCACTCGCTGCCACGGCGTGATCGCCCAGGCGCCGGCGCGGATCACCGTGTCGAAGATGAGGGCGAGGAGCACGCAGCCGACGATCCCGACGATGATCTCGGTGGGGAAGGTCCGCTGGTAGCCGTCGGTGAGGTAGTAGCCGAGCTGGGGGAACCCGACCAGCGACGCGACGCTGACGATGCTGACGTTGCTGACCGCCGCGACCCGCAGGCCGGCGGCGATGACCGGCACGGCGAGGGGCAGGTCGACCTTCAGCAGCCGACGCATACCGGTGAACCCCATGGCGACCGCGGCCTGGCGGGTCGAGTCGGGGACGGCGCCCAGTCCGTCCGCGACCGTGCGGACCAGGAGGGCCAGCGTGTAGAGCGTCATGGCGACGTAGACGTTGAGCGTGTCGAGGATGCGGGTGCCGAGAATCAGCGGCATGAGGATGAACAGCGCCAGGCTCGGGATCGTGTAGAGCAGCCCGCTGCCGGCGATGAGGACGCCGTAGAGCTTCGAGTAGCGCCGGGCCACCCAGCCGAGCGGCAGGGCGATGATGAGCCCGACGATCAGCGGTATGCCGGCCAGCAGGGTGTGCTGACCGGCGTACCCGAAGATGTCGCCGATGTGGTCGGCGACCCAGGTCACGAGGCGTCCTGCCGTTGGTACCGGTCGTCGGCGTCGTCCTCAGGGCGCTCGGTGTGCTCGATGACCGCGAGGACCTGGTCGGCGCGCACGGTGCCGGCGAGGGCTCCCTCGTCGTCGACGAGGACGCCGCGCCGGGAGGGCGAGGAGAGCGCGGCGTCGAGGACGGCGCGCAGGGGGCCGTGGACGTGGGCGACGGTGCCGCCGCGGTGGAGCATCTCGCGGTCGATGTTGCGCCCGAGGCGGTGGGGTTCGACCCAGCCGAGCGGCTTGCGGTCGCCGTCGACGACGAGCAGCCAGCCGTCGTTGCTCGCGGCCTTGGCCTGGTCGGGCGTGGCGCCGAGGGCGATGGTCGGCTCGGAGGTCAGCTGCAGGTCCGGCGTGTCGTGGAAGCCGAGCGCGCGGTAACCGCGGTCGCGACCGACGAAGCCGGCCACGAAGTCGTCGACCGGGTGCGCCAGCAGGTATGCGGGTTCGGCCAGCTGCGCGAGCACGCCCCCGACCCGGAGGACGGCGACCTGGTCGCCGAGCTTGATGGCCTCGTCGATGTCGTGCGTGACGAAGAGGATCGTCTTGCCGAGCTCACCCTGGAGGCGGAGGAACTCGTCCTGGAGCTGGTCGCGGACGATGGGGTCGACCGCGGAGAACGGCTCGTCCATGAGCATCACCGGCGGGTCGGCCGCGAGCGCGCGGGCGACGCCGACGCGTTGCTGCTGGCCGCCGGAGAGCTGGCTGGGGTAGCGCTTGGCGAACGCGGTGTCGAGGCCGACGCGTTCGAGTAGCTCCATCGAGCGGTCGCGGACCTTCTTCTTGTCCCACCCGAGCAGCTCGGGCACGGTGCCGACGTTGTCGAGCACGGTCCGGTGCGGGAACAGGCCGGCGTGCTGGATGACGTAGCCGATGCCGCGCCGCATCTCGGCGGCGTCCATCTTCCCGGTGTCCTGGTCGTCCAGCCAGATCGTCCCCGAGGTGGGTTCGATCATCCGGTTGACCATGCGCAGTGTCGTCGTCTTGCCACACCCGGAAGGTCCGACGAGGACGGTGATCTGACCGGTCGGGGCCTCGAGGTCGAGATGGTCGACCGCCGTGGTGCCGCCGGCGTACTGCTTCGAGACGTCGTCGAAGCGAATCATGACCTCGACCCTAGGCGAGACGGATGACAAGCGCGTCTCGGCCCAGGCTTCCGTCAGATAACGGTGACGATGCTCTCTTCGCCCGCCTGGGCGCCCAGCTGGTCGAGCTCCGGCGCCTCGGACAGGTCGCTCTGCGTACGGAGGGTGCCGGCCAGGTAACCGCCGACGAGGTGGTCCCAGGTGCCCGCGCGGCGCAGCATGGCGTGGTCGGCCGACTTCAGTCCCACGAAGCTGGCGGTGAGCCCACGCTCCTGGAGGGTCTCCACCACGCGGCGGCTGGCCTCGGCGGAGGTCATCCGGTCGGCCACCCCGTGGATGAGGAGCAGCTTCTGGTTCTCGTGGACCTTGATGCCGTCGGAGCCGACGACCCAGGGCGCGAGCCCGACCACCTCGACGACGCGGGGGTCGTCGGCCAGGGCGAGCGCCACGCGGCCGCCCATCGAGTGGCCGACGAGGGCGATGGGCACGCCCGGGTACGTCGCGGCGATCTGGTCCAGTGCCGCGCGGGCGTCGGGTACGGGGCTGGCGGCCGCCCCGTTCCAGCCGCGGACCGCATACCGGAGCATGGCCACCGCGAAGGTGCCCTGGCCGGCCTTGGCGACGGCGCGCGCGATCGGGACCATGCGCAGCACGGCGAGGTTGTGCCACCGCGCCGGACGCCGGCTGGCGTCCTGGCCGCCGTGGAGGACGAGGACCACAGCGGTCGGCGCGTCAGGTCGGCTGGTCCACTTGAGGTCGGCTCCCACGTGTCCTATTCGACATGACGGCCCTGAGGGATTGCTATGCGGTCCCTGTGCCTCAGACGTCGGTGCGGTGGAAGTTTGTGAAGCTGCGACTCGCGGTGGGGCCACGCTGGCCCTGGTAGTGCGAGCCGTAGGCGTCGGAGCCGTAGGGCTTCTCGACCGCGCTGGAGAGGCGGAAGAAGCAGAGCTGGCCGACCTTCATACCGGGCCACAGCTTGATCGGCAGGGTGGCGACGTTGGAGAGCTCGAGGGTCACGTGCCCGGAGAACCCCGGGTCCACGAAGCCGGCCGTGGCGTGCGTGAGCAGGCCGAGTCGTCCGAGGCTCGACTTGCCCTCGACCCGCGCGGCGATGTCGTCGGGCAGGGTGACGGTCTCGAGGATCGACCCGAGAACGAACTCGCCGGGGTGGAGGATCAGCGGCTCGCCGTGGGCGATCTCGACGAGACGGGTCAGGTCGGGCTGGTCCTCGGCAGGGTCGATGTAGGGGTACTTGTGGTTGTCGAACAGCCGGAAGTACTTGTCGAGCCGCACGTCGATGCTCGACGGCTGGAGCATCGTCGGCTCCCACGGGTCCAGGACGACCCGACCGCCCTCGATCTCGGCGCGGATGTCGCGGTCGGAGAGCAGCACGGGCATGAGGGTAGCGGTGCAGTCCCCTCAGACTCCGCCCACTCACACCGATGTCGAGCCGACTCGACGGAGTTCGGTGGGAGTCGCGGGTGGACGGGCCGCGCTGGGGAATCCGTTATGCTGCCGGTCGCGCGGGCGTAGCTCAATGGTAGAGCGCCAGCTTCCCAAGCTGGACACGCGAGTTCGATTCTCGTCGCCCGCTCCACCTCACAGCGGCGTCGCCCCTCGACGGTCGCCCCTTGACACCTCCTGTCGGCAGCGATATCAATCGCTCGTCTCGGTCGTGAGACGTATCGCGGTCCACGCGGCCGCCGCTCGGAGGGATCGCTCATGACGTCGTCCACGCTGCCCCACCGTCGGTTCCACGGTCGGTTCCGCCGTCGGTTCCGCCCCGTCTCAGCCGTCACCGCCGTGGCCGGCCTGCTCGCGATGGCGGCTGTCCAGCTCGCGAGCGCCCCCACGGCCGGCGCCGCCACCGCGACGGCGGCCGCTCGCGGCGGGTCGGGTACCGGCTTCACTGTCCCGTTCTCCGGGCCGTCGCGGTACGAGAGCCTGGCGCCGACCCTCGCGACGAGCCCGAGCCAGATCAACCAACCGCTCGGACAGGCCAAGGCCGACGCCATCGCCGCACGGCTCGGGCTGAACAAGGCGTACTCGTTCACGAAGCAGCAGTACCTCGCCTTCATCTCCGGCGGTGGTGTCGGCGGCAGCAAGGACGCCGCCAAGCTCGTCGACGGCAGCGTCGCGATCCTCACCAACACGACGGGGCGGCCCCTCCTCTCGAACGTCAACGGCGTCATCACCCCGTCGGTGCTCGGCAGCTATGGCCTCTTCGTGACGCAGGACGGCATCCTGGAGAGCCCGGCCCACGACGGAGCCCCGACCCGCGAGATCAACAACCTGCTCACCCCCACCGGCTACCTCAACACGTGGGCGTTGGCCAACGGTGCGGGCCGGTCGCTGGTCATGCTCTACCGCTCGCCCTACCTGGTCGAGGCGGCCTACGGCTACGTCGCCCAACAGAACTCGGGTGACGCGCAACTGGTGACGAACCGCAAGGGTGGTGTCGTCTCCACGGTTGGCATGTCGATGGCCCCGGCTCTCTGGCTGGTCAACTTCATCCTCATCTACACGCTGAACCCGGACCTCGCGGCGGCCATGCCCGCGTACTGGACCCCGATCCCGCCGGTCGTCAGCTCGGCCATCCTCGCGAGCGAACACGGTCAGGTCCCCTACTCCGACTACCGCAGCGCGTTCCCGCAGAGCTAGACGACGAGGAACCCGGTATGCAGGTGGGCGGTCGCTAGCCGGGAGCCACGGGTTCGCGCGTCCGCCAACAACCGGCGGCGGGTGTCGGCGGCCACGGACTGGTCGGACTCCGAGCGGTAGGCGACGTCCGGGTTGGCCAGCTGGACCGCGTGGACCAGCACGTCCCCGGTCACGATGACTTCGTCGTCCCCGTCGGACACGACGACCGACTGGTGACCGACGGTGTGTCCGGGCGGGCAACAAGGAGATCCCAGGACCCAGCCCGACGCGCCCATCCACCTCGTCCAGCAGACCCGCCGCCAACAGCGGCTCGACGGCTGGTCCTCGTGCAGATGGGTGAGCACGACGGTGTCGACGTCGCCGACCGCGATGCCGACCTCGCCGAGCGCGTCGACCAGCCGCCCCGGCACCGGCGCCCACCCGGCCGGGCCTCCCTCGGCCCCGATCCCGACGTCGACCAACGTCACCCGTCCGCCCGGCCGGCGGATCGCGACGCACCGGAAGTCCAGCCCCCACCGCAGGTCAGGCCCGAACGCCACCGGGTCCACGAGACGCGCAGCAGCCCAGTCCGCCTCGGACGCCGACGGGAACGCCTCCGGTCCGGTCACCGCCAGGACGCCCGACGCATCGACGAGGGACACCACCGTGAACGGCCCGACGTTCACCGACTCCACGACGTCAGGCCTCCGGGAGATGGACCACACGGTCGATGTGGTCGATGAGGACGCCGAGCCGGTTGATCGAGGCCTGCGGGTCGCGGCCCGGCCCCTCCAGGGCCATGGTCATCAGGACGCCCATCACGGCCCCGGCGTAGAGGCGCAGGTCCGGGTCGTCGGTCGGTCGGCCCAACCGGATCGCCACCGCCTCGGCCAGCAGGTCACGGGGGCGGGTGAGCTCCGCGAGCATCCCGCGCCGCAGCTCCGGCACGGTGCGGATCAGCTCGTTGCGGACCATCTCGAGCTGGAGGTGCTCGTCGGACATGTCCCGGAAGACATGGCCCACCGCGTACCGGAGGGCCTCGAGTGGGCTGAGCTCGGCCGGCGCGTCGACCATCACCTGGAAGGTGTCCCGGTCCATGAGGTCGGTGAGGACGGTGTCCTCCTTGGCCGGGAAGTAGCGGAAGAAGGTGCTCGGCGAGACCTCGGCGGCGGCGGCGATCTCCTCGACCGTCGTCTCCGCGTAGCCCCGCTCCCGGAACAGGCGCAGGGCGTGCTCCTGGATGGCGGCCTTGGTCCGCGCCTTCTTCCGCTCCCGCAGGCCCAGCACCGGCTCAGCCGCGGTCCCGGGCGCTGGCGTCGACGGCATCCCCCGATTCTGCCGCTACCGCCCGGCTGTCCGGCAGCCAGCGCCACACCATGGCCGCACCGAGCAGGCAGATGGCCGCGCTGACCCACATCGTCGAGGTGAGGCCGCCGACGAAGGCGGACCGGACCGCGTACTCCAGCGAGGCCGAACCCGACTGTGCCGCAACGGCCATCCCGCTCGAAACGTTGCGTTTCAGCCCCTCCGCGAGGCCGCTGGGCAGGCCGGTCGGCAGGCCGGACCGGTATGCGGCGTTGAGCAGCGCCCCGAGGACGGCGATTCCCGCGACGCTCCCGATCTGCCGTAGTACCTGCACGAGGGCCGAACCGGCCGCCGCCCGCTCTCGGGGCAGCGCCGCGAGCGCGCCGTTCTGGCCGCAGAAGAGTGCTCCGCCGACCCCGGCCCCGACGAGAACGATCCACACGGCCGTCAGCCCGTACCCGTTGTCCACGCCGACGCGGGTCCCGAGCAGGAACCCCAGCGCCCCGACGACGAAACCGCTGACCCCGAGCACCCGAGCTCCGAACCGCGGCAGCAGCATCATCGTCAGCCGCAGTCCGACGAGGAGGCCGACCACCATCGGCACCAATCGCAGGCCGGTGCCCAAGGCGTCCTCGCCGAGAACGCCGCGCAGGTACTGCGGCACGACGAACATCGCGCCGAAGAACGCCAGGCTGGCGACCGCCGCCGTCAGGGCACCCCACCGGAAGGCCGGCTGCCGCCACAGCACGGGGTCGACGACCGGTTCGACACCGAGGTCGCGCCGCTGCCACCCCACGAACCCGGCGAACGACACCGCGCCGCCGACCAACCCCGCGAGGACCAGCGGATCGGTCCAGCCGCGCTCCGGTCCCTCGATGACGCCGTACGTCGCCGCGAGCATCCCGACCGAGGTGAGGAGTATGCCGACCAGGTCCAGCCGGCGACCTCGGGCACCGACGGTCTCGGGCAGGAAGAGCAGCACGGCGACCAGGGCGAGCGCGATGACCGGCAGGTTGAGCACGAACACCGAACCCCACCAGAAGTGCTGGAGCAGCGCGCCGGCCACGATCGGTCCCAGCGGCAGCCCGACCATCGTCGAGATGCCCAGCGTCGCGATCGCCCGGGTGCGCTCCTCGGCCTCGAAGAGCACGACGACCGACGACATCGCGAGCGGGATGAGGACGGCGGCACCGACCCCGAGCAGCGTCCGCGCGGCGATGAGACTGCCGGCGCTCGGCGCGAGCGCGCACCACAGCGAGCCGAGGAAGAACAGGACCAGCCCGACCACCGTCGAGCGCTTCCGTCCGTACCGGTCCCCGAGCAGTCCCGCCGGGAGCAGCAGCGCGCCCAGCGTCAGCAGGTAGCTGTCCGCGAACCACTGGAGCTGAGCACCGGTCGCGTGCAGGCTCACGGCGATGTCGGGCACGGCGACGTTGAGGATGGTCGTGTCGAGCCCGATGACGAGGACGGTCGTCGCGGTGGCGGCCAGCGCCCACCAGCGCCGCGGGTTGGCCACAACGCGAGACTCACCACCGTTTGACTGTGACATGTTTTTGATAGTGACTGTCACAATCCGGATTGTCAACCTGGTCGACCTACTTCACACACGGGATCCCGCCGCCGCTGATCGCGGTGAGGTCGGTCGGCGCCGGCGTGCCGGTGCCGGCCACCGTCGTCGGCACGCTCGGCGTGGCCGGGGAGGTCGCCTTCCCCGGGGTCGAGGATGGTGCCGGCGTCGACCCGCTCGTCCCCGCCGAGCCGCTCGACGCAGTCCCCGTGGAGCCGCCCTCGGCCGGCGCGAGGAGCTGCTTGACCGTCGCCTGGATCTCCGCGACGTCGACGACGTTGATGTCCTCGCCCTGTGGGGTCTTGCCGAACGACTTGACCGGCAGCGTGTAGAAGGTGACGTTGCCGCCGGCCATCCGCTCGGCGTCCTGGGCGAACGACAGCAGGTTGAGCCCGGAGTCGATCGCGGTGTTCTGCTTCGTCACGTCGATGATCTGCTGCAGCTTGACCGGGTTGGCCAGGGTGCCGGCCTGCTTGAGCTGGACCGCCAGCGACGAGATGAACGCCTGCTGGCGGCGCTCGCGGTCGAGGTCGGTGAAGTCGTAGCGCTCGTAGAGGTCACGCCGCTGCCGGACGAACGCCACCGCCTGGGCCGCGTCGATCTGCTGTTCTCCCGCAACGAAGTTCGCACCCGAGTACGAGTCCTGGGTGGCCTCCTTCACGCATACGGTGATCGGCTGGACGACCTGGGCGAGCTGGTAGAAGGCGACCATCGTCACCTCGACGAAGTGGTCGACCGGCACGCCGAGGAACTGGGAGACCGTCTTGACCTGGGCCGACCGGCCGGCGTCGCGGGCCTTCTGCTCCCGCTGCTGCTTGGTGAGCGAGGTGTCCTTCGCGAGGACCGCCGACTCCGCCGCATACCCGAGGCCGTAGGCCTGCTTGATCTTGCCCTTGCACTGCTTGTCGGGGCAGCCGGCGAGGTCGACATAGTCGTCGCGGGCGATGGAGATGACCGACGCCTTGCTGCCGTCGCCGGGGATGTGCAGGAGCATGAGCACGTTCGCGTTGAGGCCCCCGTCCGTCGCGTCGCCCGCGTGCAGCGCCGCGTAGATGTCGGCCGGCAGCGGCTCGCCGTTCTCGTCGACCCGGCTGTCCAGGCCCATGATGAGCAGGTTGACGTCGCCGTGCGCCGAGCCGGTGGTGGCCGTGCCATCGGGGACGAGGACGTCCGAGGTGGTGATGCCCTGGGTCAGCCGGAAGTACGAGTACCCGGCGTACCCGAGCACGATGACGACGACGGCCAGGGCGGCGATGAGCAGCACGCGGCCGCGGCGGGAGCGCATCGGGGCAGCGTCGCCGTCGGAACTGGGAGGGGGCTGGGTGGTCGCTGCACCAGCATGTCAGTCGGATGTGCATTCCGTAACACTGCTTGCGCACGGTTACCCGCGAGTAGCATCATGGGAGTTACCGACGAGTAACCCGGCCTTGATCCGGCGAGGAGACCATCCCATGAGCCACTACCGCAGCAACGTCCGCGACCTCGAGTTCGCGCTGTTCGAGGTCTTCGGGCGCGGCGACGTGCTCGGCCAGGGTCCTTACGAGGCCGTCGACGCCGACACCGCGCGGGAGATGCTGCACGAGGTGGCCCGGTTGGCCGAGCACGAGCTCGCCGAGAGCCTGCTCGACTCCGACCGCAACCCGCCGGTCTACGACCCGGTGTCGCACACCGTGACGCTGCCCGAGTCGTTCAAGACGTCGTATGCGGCCTACCTCGACTCGGGCTTCTGGGCCGTCGACGTCCCCGCGGAGCTGGGTGGCACCGTCGTGCCGCCGTCCCTGCGCTGGGCGGTCAACGAGCTGATCCTCGGGTCCAACCCCGCCGTCGGCATGATCGCGTCGAGCTTCTCCTTCGCCAAGCTGCTGCACATCCTCGGCACCGACGAGCAGAAGAAGCTCGCCAAGCTCATGGTCGACCAGAAGTGGACCGCCACGATGGTCCTCACCGAGCCGGACGCCGGCTCCGACGTGGGCGCGGGCCGCACCAAGGCCGTCCAGAACGCCGACGGCACCTGGAACATCACCGGCGTCAAGCGGTTCATCACCTCGGCCGAGATGGACCTGTCCGACAACATCGTCCACTTCGTCCTGGCCCGCCCCGAGGGCGCCGGGCCCGGGACCAAGGGCCTGTCGCTGTTCGTCGTCCCCAAGTTCCACATCGTCGACCTCGACACCGGCGAGCTCGGCGAGCGCAACGGCGCGGTCATCACCAACGTCGAGCACAAGATGGGCCTCAAGGTCTCGACCACCTGCGAGGTCACCTTCGGCGACGGCACCCCGGCGGTCGGGACCCTGCTCGGCGACGTGCACGAGGGCATCGCGCAGATGTTCCGCGTCATCGAGCACGCCCGGATGATGGTCGGCACCAAGTCGATCGCGACGCTGTCGAGCGGATACCTCAACGCCCTCGACTACGCCAAGCAGCGCGTCCAGGGCGCCGACCTCACCCAGCAAGCCGACAAGGCCGCACCGCGCGTCACGATCACCCACCACCCCGACGTCCGCCGCTCGCTGATGCTCCAGAAGTCGTATGCGGAGGGGCTGCGGGCGCTCGTGCTCTACACCGCCACACAGCAGGACATCGTCGAGGCGGCGCAGCTGGCCGCCGGCTCCGAGGAGCTGCCCGAGGACTCGCCGGCCCAGCTGGCTCGCCGGGTCAACGACCTCCTGCTGCCGGTCGTCAAGGCGTTGGGCTCCGAGCGGGCGTGGGTGCTCCTCGGGACAGAGTCGCTGCAGACGTTCGGTGGGTCCGGCTTCCTCCAGGACTACCCGGTCGAGCAGTACGTCCGGGACGCCAAGATCGACACCCTTTACGAGGGCACCACCGCGATCCAGGGTCTCGACTTCTTCTTCCGCAAGATCGTCAAGGACCAGGGCGTCGCGATCTCCCACGTGGCCATGCAGATCCAGGAGTTCGCCAAGGATCTGGGCGCCGCTGGTGGCGCCTTCGACAAGGAGCGCGAGCTGCTCGGGCAGGCCCAGGCCGACGTCCAGGGCATCCTCGAGTACGTCGGCACCGAGGCGTTCAAGTCCGACCCCCGGATGGGCGGCGAGATCCGCAACGTCTACAAGGTCGGCCTCAACACCTCCCGGCTGCTGCTCGCGGCCGGGGACCTCGTCGTCGGCTGGCTGCTGCTGCGCGAGGCCGAGGTCGCGCAGGAGGCGCTCACGTCACGCGGCGACGCGTTGAGTGCGAAGGACCGCGACTTCTACACGGGCAAGGTGGCGGCCGGGCGGTTCTACGCCCGGAACGTGCTGCCCCGCCTCGCGGCGGAGCGGGCCATCGCCGAGGGCACCGACGACTCGATCATGGACGTGCCCGAGTCGGCCTTCTGACCGGCCCTACCGACGGCGAGGGTCAGATGTCGCGACGGTCATCGCGGACGTCGCGGACCTCATGCACGTCGTGCTGCACGTTGCCCTCTTCGATGTTGCGGCGCTCGACCACCGACGTGTGCGAGGTGTTGGCCCGCTGCCGGTTCTGGATGGTGCCGAAGATGAGGGCCAGCAGGCCGCCGGCCATGAGAATGTAGCCCACCACGTCCAGGTTCGTCTTCAGCAGCGAGTTGTCCAGCGTGGTGAAACTCAGAATCCCACCGATGACGATGAGAAAGACTCCAAGCCCGATCCCCATTGACGTGCCTCCGTCCGGCCCCGAGCCTGCGCTGACGCCTCACCTTAACCCCGCGTTCAGGTTCCTCGCAGGTCCAACACGAACCGCGCGGGTCCCGCCTCGTCGACGATCACCGGAATGCCCCAGTCCTGCTGGAACAGGTGGCAGGCCGGGTTCTCGGCGTCGATGTCGCAGGCGGCGGCCTGGACCGAGACGTGGAGGGTTCCGGCGGGTATGCCGGTGGCCACCGTGAGGGGGCGGGTCAGGCCCGGGCCGTCACCGGCGCCGGCGAGCAGCAGCTCGGGCGGGCTGGCCGAGACGACCAGTCGGGTCGGGTCGCCCCAGCGGTCGTCGAGCTTCTGACCGCTCGGCGGCTCGAACGCCACCACCAGCTCGACCGGGCCCGCGCCGATCGCGGTCGGCGGTCGCTGGGTCTGCCGGGCCGGCCCGACCACCTCCTGAGCGTCGGCGGGGATGGCCACGCGGACAAGGCGGTGGGCCGCGGACTCCACGACCACCAGGCGGGCCGTCCCGTCCTCGGCCCACTCGACGACCGCGTCACTCGGTTCGGCCAGCCCGGTGGCCAGCGTGGACACCCGGTTGGTCGCCGGGTCGAACCGGCGGATCGCCCCGTTGTAGGTGTCGCAGACCGCCACCGAGCCGTCCGGGAGCGGGGCGACGCCGAGCGGGTGCTGCAACCGGGCCTCGCCGGCCGGGCCGTCGCGATGGCCGAAGTCGAACAGCCCGGTACCCACCTGCGTCGTCAGCCCCTCGGCCGACCAGGTCCTCAAGGCGGACGTCTCGGAGTCGGCGACCCACACCCGAAGACCGTCGGCGGTTGTCGCCAGCCCCGAGGGCTGGGCCAGCCAGGCGGTGTCGCCGGGTCCGTCCCGCAACCCTTCCTGGGTCGTCCCGGCGAACACCTCGAGCCGGCCGCGCCCCGGGTCGGGATCGAGCGTCAGTCCCCACAGCTGATGAATTCCCGCCATGGCGACGACGACCCGGCCGTCCCACCACGCCAGGTCCCAGGGGGTCGAGAGGTCCTGGTCCAGCGCGGGACCGCCCGCCTCCCGCCGGCGCAATGGGGCACCGGTACCCGCGACGAGACGGATGTCGTTGTCCGACAACGAGATTCCCTTGACTCGATGGTGGACCGAGTCGGCCACGAGCAGGTCGTACCCCACCTCTGCGGCGACCTCGTCGGGCAGCAGGAGGACACCCTGCGGTTCGTCGAGCTCGCCGGCACCACCCCACCGCCGGCGCTCCGTCTCGAGGTCCGGCTCGAGCTGGACGACCTGGTGGTGCGCGGTGTCGGAGACCACGAACGACCCGTCCGGCAGGAGCGCGACCTTCCCTGGAAAGCGGAGCGCCGAGGCGGGCGGAGGCGGCGGCGCATACGGGGCGTTCCCGCGGCGCAGGGTGCCCTTGGCCGCGTGCTCGGCGACGAGCTCCTCGACCAGGCCGGCGATCCCCGGCCCGTGCCCCTCGCCGGACATCGTCGCGACGATGTAGCCCTCGGGATCGACGACGACGAGGGTCGGCCAGGCACGGGCGGTGTACGCCTGCCACGTCACCAGCTCGGGGTCGTCGAGGACGGCGTGGCCGACCGCATACCGCTCGACCGCCGCCTCGACCGCCGCCGGGTCACCCTCGTGCTCGAACTTCGGGGAGTGGACGCCGATGACGACGAGCTCCTCGGGGAACCGCTCCTCGACCGGGCGGAGCTCGTCGAGGACGTGCAGGCAGTTGACGCAGCAGAACGTCCAGAAGTCGAGGAGCACGACGCGACCGCGCAGCTCGGCGAGGGTCAGGTCGTGGCCGCCGGTGTTGAGCCAACGCCGACCTCGTAGCTCGGGGGCTCGAACCCGGACGTCAGTGCGCACGGTCGGGGAGGCGCCGGTCGGCCAGGACCGGGAAGTCGGCGCGCCAGGAGTCGACGACCGAGAGGTCGACGTCCACGCTCAGCACCTGCTCCTCGAGCCCGGCGATGGCGAGGGCCTCGCCGGTCGGCAGAACGACCTGCGAGTGGCCGCCCATCTCGGTGCGGGAGTGCGTGCCGGCGGTGTTGCAGGCGATGACGACGCACTGGTTCTCGATGGCCCGCGCGTGGGCGAGCAGTGTCCAGTGCGTAACCCGCCGTCGCGGCCAGGCGGCGGGGATGACGAACACCTTGGCCCCCGCGTCGAGCTGCGCGCGGTAGAGCTCAGGGAAGCGCAGGTCGTAACAGGTGGACAGGCCCGCGGTCACGGTGCCGCCGGACCCGTCTGGAAGCTCGGTCGTGACGATCTGCTCGCCCGCCTCCATGAGCTTCGGCTCGCCCGCGCCGAACCCGAACCGGTGAATCTTCCGGTACGTCGCCTGGAGGGTGCCGTCCGGGGCGAAGACCAGCGACGTGTTCCAGAGGTCCTTGCCCTCGGGACCCTTGGTCCCGTCGGACGAGGTCTCGACGATCGAGCCGGCGTGCAGCGTGACGCCGGCGTCGCGCGCGGCCGCGCTCATGGCCGTGGCGACGGCGCCGTGCGGTGTGTCCGCGCGGGACTCCCAGGTCTCGTAGGCGAACCCGCCCGGCGCCCACAGCTCGGGCAGGACCACCAGGTCGTGGCCTCGCTGCTCCCGCACCAGGGCGGCGACCCGGTCGACCCGGTCGGCGACGCTCTCGTCGTCCCCGTAGCCGATCTGAAGCACTGCGACCTTCACCCGGCAAGCCTAATCGGGGTCCCCGCGAGGTATCGGAGCGGAGCGTGGGGCCCCGCGACGGCTCGACGCGAAGCGGCGAACGTCGTGGGGAGAACCTCGTGGGGTGTGACTAGGCGTCCGGCGAGCCTGCCCGTTCCCGGCGTCGGGCCAGCTCCTGGAGCCGCTCGTTGTAGGCGGCGAGCTCGGCCCCACCGTCCCGCTCGGCCTGGCGGTCGTGCCGGCGGTTCTCGCGCGCATCCGACCGGATCCAGTCGCGGACCACGATGAGGCTGAGCACGAGGACCGGGATCTCGCCCACCGCCCACGCGATGCTGCCGCCGGCCTGCTGGTCAGCCACCGGGTCGGGGATCCACGGGATGCGGATCGCCCCGAAGAAGTCGGGCGCCAGCAGGCTCGTCCCGCTCATCAGGGCGACCCCGAAGAACGCGTGGAACGACACGGTGATGAGCAGGATGAGCAGCCGCAGCGACGGCGCCCACTTCGGCGGTCCGGGGTCGCGCCCGACCATGACCCAGGCGAAGAGGTACCCCGTGACGAGGAAGTGCGTGGTCATCAGCACGTGCCCGGTATGCGTCGTGAGGGCGAGGCCGAACAACGGCGAGTAGTAGAAGACGACGAGGCTGACGAAGAACAGCGCGGACGCCACGACCGGGTTCCCCACCACCCGCAGCAGGCGCGAGTGCACGAGCCCCAGCACCAGCTCGCGGGGACCGAGGCTGCCGTCGGCGCGGGCGGGCAGCGCACGCAGGGCGAGGCTGATCGGCGCCGCCAGGACGAGGAACATCGGCGCATACATCGCGATGGTCATGTGCTCGACCATGTGCCAGGAGAACGAGACCCGGCCGAGCACGCCCGGGGCGCCGCACGTCGCCCACACGAGGACCAGCCAGCCGACCGCCCACCACACCAGTCGCAGCGGGCTCCAGTGGTCGCCCCGACGGCGCAGCCGGATGACCCACATGACGTAGACGCCGACGGCGATGACCGCGAGAACGCCCCAGAGCCAGTCGAACCGCCAGAGGGTCAGCCAGGTCGTGGCGGTCGGTGCCGCCGGGGGCGGGTACCCGGTCAGCTGCGCCGACGCGGACGTGTCCAGCGGTCCCGGCGACGCCGGAGTCGGCGTGCGGGCGAGCGCCGTGGCGAACCCCACCGCGACCCCCATGACGAGGAGCTCGGTCACGGCGAACCGGACGAAGAGGCCGCGCGCCGGACTGCCGTCGGTCATCCGTCCGACGACCCGGCGGCGCTGCTGCCAGCCGAGCAGCCCGAGCACGATCAGGCAGGTGGTCTTGACCAGGACGAGCGCTCCGTATGCGGTGGCGAGGTTCCCGAGGTCGCCGATCCCGCCGAGCCGGATCACCGCGCTGACGACGCCCGACACCGCGACGGCGACGAAGCACCAGAGCGCCATCGTCGAGTAGCGCCCGACGACGACCGGCAGGTGTCGACCCATGGCCGGCCGGAGCAGGACGACGGCCAGCAGGCCGCCGATCCACAACGACGCCCCCACGAGGTGGGCCGCGATGGTGTTGACCGCGGTCTCGTGGTCGGCAGTGCCGGCCGCGTGACCGGCCAGGGCGAGCGGCAGCAGCGCACCGACGGCCAGGAACGCGGCCGTCGCGATTCCCTTGCGCTGCAAGGACATCGCCGCCACCGTGGTCGCCGCCGCGGCAACCAGCGCGCTGATGATCGCCACACGCAGGGTCTCGAGGGTCCAGACGTAGTCGGTGAACTGGCTCCAGAGCGTGGAGTCGTCGAGCGGCAGGCTCGCGGCGTCGGCGAACCCGAGGACGACGCCGACCAGGGTGGCGACCACCCACACGACACCGGAGGCCACCGCATACCGGCTGGCCTGAAGGGTCAGCGCCAGGTTCTTGCGGCCGGGCACGAGGAAGGCGCCGACGACGAGGAGCCCGACGGTCAGAGCGCCTGCACCGTCCTGGACCACACGGACGAGGGGGAGGCCCCACCGCACGACGGGACCGACGTCGACCAGCCCCAGGACGACCGGTATCGCGGCGCCGCCCACGGCGACCGCGACGACGCAGGCGAGCAGGCTGATCCCGAGGGCGGCGAGCGCGGGGCGCCGATCGGCCGGCGCCGCGGGGGCGGGAGCCCGGTCCGCCTCCGGAGCGCGCGACGTGGTCACCGGATCAGCGTAGAGAGCCTCCCTGGATAGGGTGACCAGGTGCCTCAGCACCCCGCTCCACCGACGGACCTCGACGGCCTCGTCGGCGCTTACGAGCAGACGACGCGGGCGGTCATCGACCTGGGCCAGACCATGTCGGCCCGAGACTTCGCCAAGGACACCGAGTGTCCGGGGTGGACGGTGAAGGACCAGTTCAGCCACATCGCCGGGATCGAGGGCTGGCTCGACGGCGCGACGCCGCCCCGGCTCGACCTGCCCGAGCTGCCCTACGTCAAGAACGAGCAGGGCGAGTTCATCGAGCTGTTCGTGCAGGAGCGCCGGTCCCGTGAGGGCGCCGACATCGTTGGGGAGCTCGAGGACATCCTCGAGAGCCGGCTCGCCCAGCTGCGCGACGCGACGATGACGGAGGAGACCGCGGTGCGCGGACCATTCGGCCGGACGACCGCCGCCAAGGCGATCACGTTGCGGGCCAGCGACATCTGGGTCCACGAGCAGGACATCCGGACCGCGGTCGGCCGGCCCGGTGACCTCGACACTGCCGCGGCGGCGCTGTTCGTGGCCGCGGTGATCCGGTCCTTCCCCCGCGTCGTCGCCCGCGACGCCAAGGTCCCCGTCGGGCACGCCGTCATCATCGACGTCACCGGACCCGTGGTCGCTCGCGCCGGTGCCCGCGTCGTCCTCGACGAGCGCCGGCGGCCCTTCGGCGAGGAGCTGTTCACCGGCGAGTCGCACGACGAGGACACCGCCAGTGCCCCCACCGAGACGACCTCGATCGTCATGTCCACCGACGCGCTGACCCGGCGAGCGGCCGGGCGGCGGTCCGTGGCCGACCTCGTGTTCTCCGTCGCCGGCGACGCGGACGTGGCTCACGACGTGCTGGAGAACCTCGTCGTCACGCACTGACGTGGGGGGCGGCGTTCGGTCGGCTGATCAGTTGTTTGCGGCATGCAAACGTCTCGTGGCATAGTTGCGTGGCTCATACAACTAACCCGAGGGAGGTGGGCCGCCCATGACGACCGAAACCGAGACCATGGTCCAGGCGGAGACGGCTCAGACCCTGTCCCACACCCTCGTGCGGGTCATGAAGATCATGAGCGCGATGAAGCACCAGGCCCCGCGGCAGCACCCCGCGGTCGACCCCTCGCACTACCCGGTGCTGTTCGGCCTGTCCGGCGCTCCCCAGCGGGTGTCGGCGGTGGCGGAGAGCATCCACTCCGACGTCTCAACGGTGAGCCGTCAGGTGAGTCACCTCGTCCAGCACGGGTTGCTCGAGAAGATCGGCGACCCGGACGACGGCCGGGCCCAGCTGCTCTCGCTCAGCCCGGCCGGGCGTGAGGTGATCGACAAGCTCGTCCGTGGCCGCGGCCAGTGGTTCGGACAGCTGCTCGCGTCGTGGGCGGACGAGGACGTCCGCGCCTTCGATGCCTACCTCACCCGGTTCGGCGACGATCTCGAGGCCTTCAAGGCCCGCGTCGGCGCGCCGAACCCCACCGTGACCCTTCCCGCCTCGACCCTTCCCACCTCGACCTCCGAGACCACCACCCAGGAGCTCGCGCATGAGCGCTGACATGGCCGCCGAGACCACCGCCGACACCCGTGCCGGACGGTCGCCATCGACCATCAACCCCGACCTTCCGACCGGCCCGCTCACCCACCGACAGATCATCACGATCCTCATCGGTCTGATGATGGGGATGTTCCTGGCCGCCCTCGACCAGACCATCGTCGCGTCGGCCATGCGGACCATCGCCGACGACCTGAAGGGCCTGGACGCGCAGGCGTGGGTGACGACCGCCTACCTCATCACCTCGACGATCGTCACGCCGCTCTACGGCAAGCTGTCCGACATCTACGGCCGCAAGCCGTTCTTCATCTTCGCCATCTCGATCTTCACCGTCGGCTCGATGCTCTGCACGCTGGCGACCTCGATCGGCACCCTGGCGATGTACCGCGCCGTGCAGGGTCTGGGCGCCGGTGGCCTGATGGCTCTCGCGCTGGCGATCATCGGCGACATCGTGCCGCCGCGCGAGCGGGCCAAGTACCAGGGTTACTTCCTCGCGGTCTTCGGCACCTCGAGCGTCCTCGGCCCGGTCATCGGTGGGTTCTTCGCCGGTCAGGCGACGATCCTCGGCGTGACCGGCTGGCGCTGGGTGTTCCTCGTCAACGTGCCGATCGCCATCGCGGCCCTCATCGTCGTCACCCGGACCCTCCACCTGCGCCACACCCGGCGCGACCACCGCATCGACTACTGGGGCGCGGTCACCCTGAGCGTCGGCCTGGTCCCGCTGCTCATCATCGCGGAGCAGGGCCGGGAGTGGGGCTGGGGCTCGGTCAGCGCGCTCATCTGCTACGGGATCGGCGTCCTCGGCCTCGTGGCCTTCTTCGTCATCGAACGCGCCATGGGTGAGGAGGCCCTGGTTCCGTTGCGGCTGTTCCAGATCCGCACCGTCGGCGTGTCCTCGATCGTCTCGGTGTTCATCGGCATGGGGATGTTCGGCGGGATCGCGGCGCTGCCGCTCTACCTGCAGATCGTCAAGGGCGCCTCGCCGACCCAGGCCGGTCTGCAGCTGCTGCCGCTGACCCTCGGGATCATGTTCGGCTCGATCCTGTCGGGCCAACTGATCTCGCGTACCGGCCGTTACCGGCAGTACCCCATCATCGGCGCGTTCCTGCTCGCCGCGGCGTGCTTCGCGCTGCACTACACGCAGGCCGACACGCCACTCTGGAAGACCCTCATCCCGGTCGTCTTCTTCGGCGTCGGGCTGGGCTTCAACTTCCAGCCGCTGACGCTGGCCGTCCAGAACGCGGTCAGCCCACGCGACATCGGGGTGGCCACCTCCTCGGCGACGTTCACCCGCCAGATCGGTGGGACACTCGGCACCGCCGTGTTCCTGTCCATCCTCTTCTCCCAGGCGGCCACGAACATCCCCGCGGCGTACTCGGCAGCTCGCCAGGACCCGAACTTCATTGCGGCGCTACAGAACCCACAGGGTGATCCAACCGCCAACGCGTCGTTCATCGAGGGGATGAAGCAGGCGGCTGCGGGCAACGGGGCGGCGTTCAACACCTCCCTCCAGGACTCGTCCTTCATCCAGAAGATCGACCCGCGACTGGCCCAGCCCTACCTCGAGGGTTTCTCGCAGGCGATGTCGACCGTGTTCCTCGTGGCGACGTTCATTCTGCTCATCGCGTTCGTCGTCGCGTTCCTCCTGCCGCACGTGGAGCTGCGGGCGAGCTCGGCCTACAACGAACGCGGCAACGACGATGCCGCGGCCGCCGCCGGGGGCGACGGTCCGGCTGCTCCGGCGGACGCGCCGGCCGACTCGGCCGACTCGGCCGACGCGGCGCTCGTGGGTGCGGCGGACGACGGCTCGGAGCCGACGGCCGACCGCAAGCGCGGGCGGCACCGTGCCGAGCCGGGCGAGAAGCTCCACTGACGCATACCGGTTCGCGGTCGAGCGCATGAGACGCGGGGTGTCCGCTACCGGTGCGCTCCATCCGCACGCCGTCTGGGAGCGGTATGCGACGCCGTCCGAGTGGCCGTCATGGGCACCTCAGATCCGCCGGGTCGAGAGTGCCCAGGACCGGCTCGTGCCGGGCCTGACCGGTCGGGTGCACGGGCTGTTCGGGGTGACCGCGGACTTCGAGGTGCTCACCGTCGACGAGGCGCTCCGGACCTGGTCGTGGCGGATCCGTTCGGGACCCGTGACGTTGACGCTGCACCACGCCGTCCTCGCTGTCGACGACGGGACGCAGACTACGCTCGAGATCTCCGGGCCGGGCTTCGTCGTGCTTCCGTATGCGCCGGTCGCCCAGGTGGCTCTGCGCGGGCTGGTTCGTCCTTAGCCCCAGACGAGCCCGCGGGCCGGGTCCTCGAGGATCGCGGCGACGTCGGCGAGGAACCGGCTGCCGAGCTCGCCGTCGATGAGCCGGTGGTCGAACGAGACCGCCAGCTGGGTGACGTGCCGAATGGCCAGCTCGTCATCTCCGGCGGCGTTCGTGACGACCCAGGGCTGCTTGCGGATCGTGCCGAAGCAGACGATCGCGCTCTCGCCCGGGTTGATGATCGGCGTCCCGCTGTCGACGCCGAAGACGCCGACGTTGGTGATGGTGATGGTGCCGCCGCTCATCTCGGCCGGCTGGGTCCGGCCCTCGCGGGCGGTCGCCGTGAGCGCGCCGATGGCCTCGGCGAGCTGGCGCATCGTCATCGTGTGCGCGTCCTTGATGTTCGGGACGAGCAGGCCGCGCGGGGTGGCTGCGGCGATGCCGAGGTTGACGTAGCGCTTGACGACGATCTCCTGGGTGCCCTCGTCCCAGACGGCGTTCATGCCCGGGTTCCGGGCGATCGCGAGGCACAGGGCCTTGGCCAGGACGAGCAGCGGGGTCACCTTGACCTCGCGGAACTCCCTGTCCCGCTTCAGGTTCTCGACCAGCTCCATCGTCTTGGTGACGTCGATGGTGATCCACTCGGTGACGTGCGGCGCGGTGAACGCCGACTGCACCATGGCCTGCGCCGTCATCTTGCGGACGCCCTTGACCGGGATCCGTTCCTCGTGCGCGCCGTCGGACGGCCGGGCGACCGGGGCCGCGGCACCGTTGGTGGGCGCGCCGGAGACGTGAGCCTCGACGTCGGAACGGGTGATGACGCCCCCCTCGCCCGAGGCGGTCACCTCGTCGAGGTTCACGCCGAGATCCTTGGCCAGCTTGCGGACCGGCGGCTTGGTCAGGACGCGACCCGCACCCGGGTCGCGGCTGACGACCGGTTGGGCGGCCCGCGGTGCTCGCGCGGTCCGGTCGCCGAGGGCGACCTCGGCCGAGGGGACGAACTCGTCGGGGTTGTGCAGCGGGTACTGCTCCGCGGGAGCGGCGCCGGCCTTACGTGGCCGGCGCTTGGCCTCGGTCTGCTTGACGCCGTAGCCCACGAGGACGGCAGTGCGACCGGTCGACGTCGTGCCGCCGATCTTGCCCTCCTCGATCTCTTCTTCCGCGCCGGTGACGCTCGGGTCGACCTTGGGTGCGGGCGAGCCCTCGATGCCGGGTTCCACGGCACCCTGCGCGGGTGCGTCCTTGACCGTCGTCGGCGCGCCGGGCGTCGTCTCCACCGAGATGATCGGCGTTCCGACCTCGACCGTGTCACCCTCCGACACGTGCAGCTCGGTCACCAGGCCCGCGAAGGGCACCGGCAGCTCGACGAGCGACTTCGCGGTCTCGACCTCGACGACGATGTCGTTGACCTTCACGGTGTCGCCCTTGGCGACCCGCCAGGTGACGATCTCGGCCTCGGTGAGGCCCTCGCCGGGATCGGGGAGTCGGAACTGCTGGACCGGCATACGGTGAATTCCCTTGTCTTGAAAGGCGAATGTCTCAGAAGGCGAGCACGCGGTCGACGGTGTCGAGGACGCGGTCGAGGTCGGGGAGGAACTCCTCCTCGAGCCGGCTGGGCGGGTACGGCAGGTTGTAGCCGCCGACGCGCAGGACCGGCGCCTCCAGCGAGTAGAACGCCCGCTGCGTGACCGACGCGGCGATCTCGGCGCCCAGGCCCAAGTTGGTGGACGCCTCGTGGACGACGACCAGTCGGCCGGTCTTCTCCACCGACGCGACGACGGTGTCGAGGTCGAGCGGGCTGAGCGAGCGGAGGTCGACGACCTCGAGGCTCTTGCCCTCGTCCTCGGCGGCCTGCGCCGCCTGGAGGCAGGTCTTGACCATCGGCCCGTAGGCGACGACGGTGCAGTCGGTGCCCTCCTTGATGACCGCAGCCTCGAACAACCCGCGCGACGAGGCGGACTCGTCGACCTCGCCCTTGTCCCAGTAGCGCCGCTTGGGCTCGTAGAAGATCACTGGGTCGTCGGTCGCGATGGCCTGCTGGATGCCCCAGTAGGCGTCCTGCGGGTTGCTCACGGTGACGACCCGAAGGCCCGCGGTGTGCGCGAAGTAGGCCTCGTTGGACTCGCTGTGGTGCTCGACCGCCCCGATACCCCCGCCGACGGGGATGCGGATGACCATGGGCAACGTGACGAAGCCGAGGGAGCGCGCGCGCATCTTGGCGACCTGGCTGACGATGTGGTCGAACGCGGGGTAGACGAACCCGTCGAACTGGATCTCGACGACCGGGCGGTACCCGCGCAGGGCGAGGCCGATCGCGGTGCCGACGATGCCGGCCTCGGCGAGCGGGGTGTCCATGACCCGCTCCTCGCCGAAGTCCTTCTGCAGGCCCTCGGTCACGCGGAACACACCCCCGAGCTTGCCGATGTCCTCGCCCATGAGGATGACCTTCGGGTCGTCCTCCATGGCCCGGCGCAAGCCGGCCGTGAGCGCCTTGGCGATGGTCAGCGAGCTCATGCCGGCACCTCCTCGCCCTCGAAGCTGCTCTGGTAGGCGGCGAACTCGCGCCGCTCCTCCTCGATGCGCGGATGCGGTTCGACGTAGACGTTGTCGAACATCGACTGCGGGGACGGGTCGGGCATCGTCAGGCAGCCGTCGCGGACGTGGGCGGCCAATCCGTCGGCTTCACGGTCGACCGCGTCGAAGAAGTCGTGGTCGGCCTTGCCCTCGTGGGCGAGGTAGGCCTTGAGTCGCTCGATCGGGTCGCGCAGCTTCCAGACCTCGACCTCGGCGGAGACGCGGTACTTGGTCGGGTCGTCCGACGTGGTGTGCGCACCCATCCGGTAGGTCCACGCCTCGACCAGGAACGGGCCCTGACCGGAGCGGGCCTCCTCGAGCGCGTGCTTCGTCACCGCATACACCGCGAGCACGTCGTTGCCGTCGACCCGGACGCCGGGGAAGCCGAACCCGCGGGCGCGCTGGTAGAGCGGGATGCGGGTCTGTCGGTCGTTGGGCTCGGAGATGGCCCACTGGTTGTTCTGGCAGAAGAAGACGATCGGGGCGTTGTTGACGGCGGCGAAGACGAACGACTCGCTGACGTCGCCCTGAGCGGTCGCGCCGTCACCGAAGTAGGCGATGACGGCGGCGTCGCGGTCGGGGTCGCCGGTACCGACCGCCCCGTCGCGCTGGATGCCCATGGCGTACCCGGTCGCATGGAGCGTCTGCGCGCCGATAACGATCGTGTAGAGGTGGAAGTTCTTCTCGTTCGGGTCCCAGCCGCCGTGGTTGACGCCGCGGAAGAGGCCGAGCAGGTTGAGCGGGTCGACGCCGCGGCACCAGGCGACGCCGTGCTCGCGGTAGGTCGGGAAGGCGTAGTCCTGCTGCTTCATCGCGCGGCCGGAACCGACCTGGGCCGCCTCCTGGCCGAGCAGCGACGCCCAGATGCCGAGCTCGCCCTGGCGTTGCAGCGCGGTGGCCTCGGTGTCGACGCGCCGGATGAGGACGAGGTCGCGGTAGAGACCGCGCATCTCCTCGTCGGTGAGGTCCTCGACGTAGTGGGCGTAGTCCGCGGCCGCCGCGTTGGCGACGCGCTGGCCCTCCGGGGTGAGCAGCTGAACCATGTCCGGGCCGCCGTCGCCGACGGCCGGCGTCGGGGCGGTGATGTCCGTCATCTCGCTCACGGGCGCTCCTTCTGTGGGCGGCCGATCCAGGGCGCCCGCGTTCCAGGCCGCGGCTCCACCCGGGGTCACCGGAGGGGGCTACGGCAACTCGATGCGAGAGCGGTCTGGGTACGCCCGCACTCGCCGATGAGCCGTTCGAGCCAAATCTATCCGGGCACCCTGGAAATCTCACAATGCGGACGCCCGTAGCCACTCCGAGAGCCCTCGACGCCCGCTGATCACAAGGTCTGCGCAGACCTTGTGTTCAGCGCGCACACCGTGGACGGTCTGCGCTCTGACACTGAGGTCTGCGCAGACCTTGGGTGTGCAGGACCTGACCGGGCTCCGTCACGCAGCCCGGAGTGATCGCGCCAGGTCGACAGCCGCCACGATGCGCCGACGAAGGACTACGAGGTCGTCCAGCTCTCGCCAGATGACCCGCACCATGGCGTAGCGCAACCCGCGCACGTGGTCCTCGCGGACCTTCTCGGCGAACACCACGTCGGCCGGTGCAGACACGGTCGCGAACGGGTCGGGCCGGCTGTACTTGACGAAACCGTCGAACTCGATGCGGCGCGCTCCGGAACCGTTGGTACCGCTGGCCACGGGGACATCGTCCAGAAGCAGGTCGACGACCGCCACGAACGACCCGTCACGGATCGCCACCTGCGGCGTCGCCGAGAAACCCATAAGTCGGACCGCCTCGCGCCGTCGCGTTTCGCCCGGCGACTCAGCGCGTGCATCGGCATTGTCCAGCGCTCGGCGGACGGCGACGACCCGAGGTCCTCCCAACAGCCCACCAGCGCGGCTCCAGATCGCCGACAGTGACCAACCCGCGATGGAGGGCAGCGTCGGCGGCGATCAGGGCGGACATCGCGCCGTTGACGACGCCCGTCTGGACGACCGCAACGGCTGGCTCGATAACGTTCCCCGAAATGTGGGCGCCCGGAACGGACTCATGGATCGTCAGGCCCTGACGGGACCTGGAATGGTCATCACCGGCTCGTGACAAGTGCACCTGACGGAGATCTGCCGAGAAGATCGGCAGTGAGCGCAGGACCAGGGCGCTGTGATGGCTCGCTGCGGCACGTCCCTCGAAGGTCCGGATGAGTGCCCTCGTCATCAGGGCGTGACGAGCTCGCCTGCGCTCCGCTGGTGAATCGACAGTGTCGGGCACGAGCGCCTCACTCAAGGCGTACCAACCACGAGTCAGATGGACCCAATGGTCGGTGCGGACGAGTCGTGCGAGCTCCTGACGTTCGCACCCCGCCTCGCGAGCCTGGCCAGCCGCGACGAGTCCGTATTCGTCCGCCAGCGCGTCGAACACCTCCACAGAGCCACCATGGCGGTTGAGAGCGCGACCAGCCACTGACCCTGGCGGTCTGTGGAAAAGGTGGCGACGAGGACATCCCCTGTGGACGACTTCAGCGGGGGCCGAACTCCTGACATACCTCGATGAGGCGGTCGTTGGCCTCGGTCTCGCCGATGGTGACCCGGACCCCGTCGTCGCCGTACTGGCGGACCATCAGCCCCGCCTCGTGGCACGCCGCCGAGAAGTCGGTCGAGTCCGGTCCGAGCGGGAACCAGAGGAAGTTGGCCTCACTCGTCGGCAGCTTCCACCCCTGGTCCTCCAGGGCGGCCGCCACCCGGGCGCGCTCCTCGACGAGCGAATCCACCCGCTCCTTGAGCTCCGCCGCGTCCCGCAGCGACGCCACCGCCGCCACCTGGGCGATCGAGTTGACCCCGAAAGGAACCGCCGTCTGCCGCAGCGCAGTCGCGATCCGGTCGTGGGCGACCGCATACCCGACGCGCAGCCCCGCCAGCCCGTAGGCCTTCGAAAAGGTCCGCAGCACAACGAGGTTCGGGTACTCCCGCCACAGCTGGATGGCGTCCGGCGCCTCCGGGTCGGTGACGAACTCGATGTAGGCCTCGTCGAACACCACGAGAACGCTCGACGGCACCCGGTCGAGGAACAACCGCAGCTCGCGCTCACGCACGGCCGGCCCGGTGGGGTTGTTCGGCGAGCAGACGATGACCACCTTCGTGCGATCCGTCACCGCCGCCAGCATCGCGTCCAGCCGGTGTCGCGCCTCGGCGTCGAGCCCGACCCGCACCGACGTGGCACCCGCCAGCGCGGTGACGATCGGGTACGCCTCGAACGAGCGCCACGCATACACGACCTCGTCGCCCGCGTCGCAGGTCGCCTGGATGATCTGCCCGAGCACGCCGACGCTGCCCGTCCCGGTCGCGACGTGCGACGGCTCGACGCCGACGGCCTCGGCGATCGCCGCGGTGAGCTCGGTGACCGCCATGTCGGGGTACCGGTTGACCTCGCGCGCGGCCCGCTCGATGACCTTCCGGACGCTCTTCAGCGGCGGGTACGGGTTCTCGTTGCTGGAGACCTTGTACGCGGTCAGCCCCTCGCGCGTCGGAGCCGGCTTGCCCGGGATGTATGCGGGAAGCCCGCCGAGCGCCTCGCGGAGCCGCACGTCGTCCTCGGACCCACGCCCCGAGGATCCGGCGGAGGGGGGCGGCGTCGTCATGTCGACAACTCTAGGCCGCGCGTTCTGGAAGGATGCCGCCATGGGTTGGTTCGGCAACGTCGTCGTCAAGACGGTCATCAATGGTGCGGCGCTCTATCTCGCAGCCGCCATCGTCCCCGGGATCCATCTCGGCGAGGAGGGCAGCGCGGGCAAGACGATCGTGACCATCCTCATCGTCGCGCTGATCTTCGGGGTCATCAACACGGTGCTCAAGCCGTTGGTCAAGCTCCTGTCCCTGCCGTTCATCGTGCTGACGCTCGGCCTGTTCCTCTTGATCATCAACGCGTTGATGCTCCAGCTGACGTCCTGGCTCGCCGGCACCCTGGACCTGTCGTTCCACGTCGACAGCTTCTTCTGGGACGCCATCCTCGGCGCCCTGATCATCACCGTCGTCGCCTCGATCCTCAACGCGATCGTCCCGGACCCGGACCGCTCGCGGCGCTGACTCGCGCCACTGCCCGTGACCACGAACCGCGCCGAGCGCGTCACGATCAGTGACATCGCCCGCCGGCTCGCGATCTCCAAGGCGTCGGTCTCGTATGCGCTGAACGGGCGCCCCGGGGTCAGCTCGGAGACCCGACGGAAGGTCCTCGAGCTCGCCGACGAGCTGGGCTTCCAAGCCAGCTCAGCCGCGGTGGCCCTGTCGGCCAGCCGGTCCGGAACCATCGGGCTGGTCATCGCCCGCGACCCCTCGGTCATCACCGCCGAGGGCTACTACATGCGGACCCTCTTCGGCGTCGAGCAGTACCTCAACGACGCCGACGGCTCCCTGCTGCTGCGGCTCACCGGTGAGGGCGGCGAGGACCTCGACGTCTACCGCCGCTGGGCCCGGCAGCGCCGGGTGGACGGGTTCCTCCTCTTCGACGAGTTCGACGACGACCCTCGGCTGCCGCTCCTGACCTCGCTCGGCATGCCCGGCGTCCTCGTCACGTCCCGCCAGGCCGACGACGACATCGGCCGCCTCGTGACGCCCGAGATCGAGACGGTCATCGTCTTCCTCGACCACCTGCGCGCCCTCGGCCACGAACGCATCGCTCACATCAGCGGGCCGATGATCTACGTCCACGAGCGGGTCCGGGCCGACCTGCTCACCGCCGAGGGCCGGCGACGCGGGATAGAGGTCATCCACCTCGAGGGCACGTATGCGTACGAGTCCGGAGCCGCGCGGACCCGCGAGCTGCTGTCCGGTCCCCAGCGACCCACCGCGGTCCTCGCCGGCAACGACATCATGGCGACGGCCGCCCTGCGGGTGGCCGGAGAGCTGGGGCTGCGGGTCCCGGACGACCTGTCGATCATCGCGTGGGACGACTCGGTGCTCTGCGTCGTCTCGCGCCCCCGGCTGACGGCGATGGACCACGGCCTCATGGAGAAGGCCCGGCTCGCGACCGACCTGCTGTTCCAGCTCATCGACGGCAGCACCCAGCCGCACCGCTGGTCGCCGGTCGGCACCCTCTTGGTCCGCGAGTCGACCGGACCCGCGCCGCGCTGACCCGCGCCCCGCTGACGCGCCCCTACCGGCGCTGCCCCCCACGCCCCACGCATACCGGCCATCCCTCCAGGTCACGAAACGATCACGACTTAACCGGTTCAATTGACTCCTTAACCGGTTAGGTCGACTCTCGGAGTGCCCTCCACCCCCACTTCAGGACAAGGGAGTCTGATGTGAGACTGCGTTCCCTCTCGCGCTTCACCGTTGCGGCCATCACCGTGCCCGCCATCGCCCTCGGCGCCGCCGCTTGCAGCAGCAGCGGAGGGTCGAGCTCCGGTTCCGACACCGGCAGCGGTGGTGGCTCCGGCACCACGCTGACCTACTGGGCCAGCAACCAGGCCCCGTCCCTCGACAAGGACAAGGAAGTCCTGACCCCGGTGCTGGCGCAGTTCACGAAAGCGACCGGCATCAAGGTCAACCTCGAGGTCATCGGCTGGAACGACCTCCAGACCCGGATCCAGACCGCGATCACCTCGAACTCCGGTCCTGACGTCCTCAACATCGGCAACACCTGGGCGGCCTCGCTCCAGGCGACCGGGGCGTTCATGCCCTACGACGACGCGGCGATGACCGCCATCGGCGGCAAGGACAAGTTCGTCAAGACCGCCCTCGCCACGGGTGGCGCGGCCGGCCAGGACCCCACCTCGGTGCCCTACCTCGGCCTCGCCTACGGCCTCTACTACAACAAGCAGATGCTCAAGGACGCCGGGATCACCGCCCCCACCACGTGGGAGGAGATGGTCGCCGCCGCCAAGAAGCTGACCGACACCGCCAAGGGGACCTACGGGTTCGCGCTCGCCGCGGGCAGCTACACCGAGAACGTCCACTTCGCGTTCATCAACGGCAGCCAGAACGGCGGCGAGTGGTTCGACAGCGCCGGCAAGCCGACGTTCACCAGTGACGCCAACGTCCAGGGTGTGCTGCGGTACCTCGACCTGATGCAGAAGGACAAGGTCGTCAACACCTCCAACGCGCAGTACGACAACGGCACCAAGGCGGTCAACGACTTCGCGACGAAGAAGGTCGCGATGATCCTCAACCAGAACAACGCCGACAACTCGATCCAGTCCAACGGGATGAAGAGCGACGAGTACGGCGTGGTGCCCTTCCCGGCTCCGGCCGGTGGTCAGAAGATCGCCAGCTTCATCGCCGGCATCAACATGTCGATCTTCAAGAACACCAAGAACAAGGACGCGGCGCTCCAGTTCGTCAAGTTCATGACGTCGCCGGAGACCCAGACCACCCTGGGCAAGCCGTTCTCCTCGCTCCCCGTGCTCAACGGCGCGACGCCGGTGTTCACCGACAACGCCGAAGAGGCCAAGACCTTCTCGGACATCTACGCGAACCAGTCCAAGCCGCTGCCGCTCGTGCCCGGTGAGGACCAGTTCGAGAGCACCGTCGGCAAGGCGATGAACGCGATGTTCGCCAAGATCGCCACCGGAGGAGCCGTCTCCGCGGACGATGTCAAGGCAGCCTTGAAGGACGCGCAGGACCAGGTCGCCGCGGCGAGCTGACCCTCGTTCCCCAACCGTCGCCGGTGGTCCGGCCGGTGCCCTCGAGCACCGGCCGGACCCATCGGCACCAGGAGGCAAGCTCGTGTCAGCGTCGACCATCAACCAGCCCGACCAGGCCACCAGTGTCCTGAGCACCAAGGCCACGACGACGAAGAAGAAGCGGGCCCGACGGCCCTCGCCGCGTACGCAGCCGGTGGCTCCCCTACCTGCTCCTGCTGCCCGCGGTCATCATGGAGCTGCTCATCCACATCGTCCCGATGCTCGTCGGGATCTGGATGAGCTTCGTCAAGCTCACCAAGTTCTTCATCGCCAACTGGTCGGCCGCGCCGTGGGCCGGCCTGCAGAACTACTCCGTCTCGCTCGACTTCAGCTCCAGCATCGGCTCCGCCCTGCTGCAGTCGTTCCTCGTGACGCTCGCGTTCTCGGTGCTCGCGCTCGGCATCTCGTGGGGCCTGGGCATGGCCGCCGCCGTGGCCCTCCAGCAGCCGTTCCGTGGCCGGGGCATCGTGCGCACGATCTTCCTCGTCCCGTATGCGCTGCCGGCCTACGCCGGGATCCTCACCTGGAACTTCATGCTCCAGCGCGACACCGGCCTGGTGAACCACGTCATCGTCGACAACCTGCACCTGACCGACGACCGGCCGTTCTGGCTGCTCGGCGGCAACGCCTTCGTCTCGGTGGTCGTCGTCGCGGTCTGGAAGCTGTGGCCCTTCGCCTTCCTCAGCCTGATGGCCGGCCTGCAGAGCATCCCCGGTGACCTCTACGAGGCGGCCGCGGTGGACGGCGCCGGCAACCTGCGGCAGTGGCGCTACATCACGCTCCCGTCGGTACGCCCGGTGAACCTCGTCCTCGTCCTCGTCCTGTTCCTGTGGACCTTCAACGACTTCAACACGCCCTACGTCCTGTTCGGCAACAGCCAGCCGGCCGCCGGTGATCTCATCTCGTTCCACATCTACAACGCGTCGTTCCTCAACTGGAACTTCGGCGTCGGGGCCGCGATGTCGGTCCTGCTGCTGCTCTTCCTCTTCGTCGTCACCGCCGCGTACCTCCTCATCACGAGAGAGCGCGACACGACGCCGAAGGTGGCACCGAAACCCGCCCCGAAGGCGCCCGCCCGGACGGAGGCCAGCAATGCGTAACACCCCCGGGTTCAAGGTCTTCCGCGGCATCACCCTCCTGGTGCTGGGCCTGTTCACCCTCATCCCGCTCTACGCGATGGTGAGCTCCTCGCTGAAACCGCTGGCCGACGTCCAGGGCACCTTCACGTGGTGGCCGACGAACCTCACCATCCAGCCGTTCATCGACATGTGGTCGACGGTGCCGCTGGCGCGGTACTTCGTGAACAGCCTGATCATCTGCTCGTGCGCCACCATCGCCAGCGTCATCCTCGCGATCGTCGCGGCGTTCGCGGTGTCCCGGTTCCGGTTCCGCGGGCGGGGCATCTTCACGACGACAGTGCTGTCGACCCAGATGTTCCCCGGGATCCTCTTCCTGCTCCCGCTGTTCATCATCTTCGTCAACATCAACTCGGCGACCGGGATCCAGCTGGTGGGCTCGTACTTCGGGCTGATCCTCACGTACCTCACGTTCTCGCTGCCGTTCTCGGTGTGGATGCTCGTCGGCTACTTCGACAGCATCCCCAGGGAGCTCGACGAGGCCGCGATGGTCGACGGCTGCGGGCCGCTCGGTGCCCTGTGGCGGGTGGTCCTGCCGGCAGCACGCCCGGGCGTCATCGCCGTCGCGATCTACTCGTTCATGACGGCCTGGGGTGAGGTGCTGTTCGCCTCGGTGATGACGACGGACGAGAACCGGACCCTCGCCGTCGGGCTGCGCCAGTACTCGACGTACCAGAACGTCTACTGGAACCAGATCATGGCGGCATCGCTGGTTGTGAGCATCCCGGTGGTCATCGGCTTCCTCCTCGTGCAGCGTCACTTCGTCGCGGGGATGACCGCCGGGGCGGTGAAGTGACCGCAGAGCCCCTCACCCGATGGAGCCTGCTGGCGCTGGACGGACCGGCGCCGCAGGAGGTCACTGGCCGCGCCATTCCCGCGACGGTGCCCGGCACCGTCCACACCGACCTGCTTGCGGCCGGGCTGATCCCCGACCCCTACCTCGACGAGAACGAGGCAGCCCTGCAGTGGGTCGGGCGGACGAGCTGGCGGTATGCGACGACGCTCGCCACCGCTGGGCCTGCGGTCGGTGAGCACGTCGAGCTGGTCTTCGACGGGCTGGACACCGTCGCCGAGGTCCGGCTCGGCGACCACGTCCTCGGCACCGTGCAGAACCAGCACCGCGCATACCGGTTCGACGTCAGCGATCTGGTGCGGGCCGGGGAGACCGAGCTGGTCGTGGACTTCGCCGCCCAGCTGACCGCCACCGAGCAGGCGAGCGTCGACCAGCAGCCTCGGGTGCACACGAACGCCCACCCGTTCAACGCGATCCGCAAGATGGCTTGCAACTACGGGTGGGACTGGGGCCCGGACCTGGTGACCGCCGGGATCTGGCGGGAGGCCCGGGTCGAGCGCTGGCGCACCGCTCGGTTGGCCGCCGTACGGACCCTGGTGACCGTGGTCGGCGGAGTCGGCCGGGTCGAGGTGCACGCCGAGGTGGCTCGGGACACCGTTGCCGCGTTGACGATCCGCGCCGACTGCGAGGGACGTCGCGTCGAGGTCGACGTCGTCGGTGACACCGCCACCCTTGTCCTCGACATTCCCGACCCCGCGCTGTGGTGGCCGCGCGGCTACGGCGCCCAGCCCCTCTCCGTCCTGCGGGTCGAGCTGCTCGCCGACGGCCAGGTCGTCGACGGGCGTGACCAGCGCGTCGGGTTCCGCAGCGTCGAGCTCGACACCACCCCGGACGCCGACGGCACGCCGTTCGCGTTGCGCGTCAACGGAAAGCCGGTGCTCGTCAAGGGCGCGAACTGGATCCCCGACGACTGCTTCCCGCACCGGGTGGACCGCGAGCGGTATGCGGCCCGGATCGCGGACGGTACCGAGGCCGGCGTCAACCTGCTCCGCGTCTGGGGTGGCGGACTCTTCGAGAGCGACGACTTCTACGACGTCTGTGACGAGACCGGTGTGCTGGTCTGGCAGGACTTCCTCTTCGCGTGCGCCGCCTACGCCGAGGAGGAGCCGCTCCGAGGCGAGATCGTCGCCGAGATCACCCAGGCGGTCACCCGGCTCAGCGCGCACCCCAGCCTGGTCGTCTGGAACGGCAACAACGAGAACCTCTGGGGCTACGAGGACTGGGCCTGGCGCCGCGAGCTCGGCGACCTGACCTGGGGCCGTGGCTACTACCTCGAGGTGTTCCCCGCGCTGATGGCGCGCCTGGACCCGACGCGCCCCTACTCGCCCGGGAGCCCCTGGTCGTTCGACGAGCGATTCCGCCCCAACGACCCGAACCACGGAACCAGCCACCTGTGGGACGTCTGGAACCGGCTCGACTACACGGCCTACCGGAGCTCGACCCCGCGGTTCGTGGCCGAGTTCGGGTACCAGGGGCCACCCGCCTGGTCGACGCTGAACGCCGCGATCCACGACGTCCCGCTGACCCCGACGTCCCCCGGGATGCGGAGCCACCAGAAGGCCGAGGACGGACACCTCAAGCTGAGCCGGGGTCTCGCGCCCCACCTCGAGGAACCGGCGGCCATGGAGAACTGGCACTGGGCCATGTCCGTGCAGCAGGCCCGCGCGGTCGGGTTCGGGATGGAGCACCTGCGCTCGTGGCATCCCCGAAACCAGGGGATGATCGTCTGGCAGCTCAACGACTGCTGGCCGGTCACGTCCTGGGCGATGGTCGACAGCGCCGGGGTCCGCAAGCCGATCTGGCACGCGGTGCGGCACGCCTACGCCGACCGGCTGATGACGATCCAGCCCCGCGACCACCGCCTCGCGCTCGTCCTCGACAACGACACCGACGAGCCGTGGCAGACCCGAGTCCGGTTGCAGCGCAAGAGTTTTGACGGGTTGGAGCGAGCCGTCAGCGTGGTGACCGTCGACGTGCCGCCGCGCGGCACGCATACCCTTCCGCTCGCCGCCGCACTGACGTGGGAGGTATCCGCCCGCGACGAGGTGCTCGTCGCCACCGACGGCGAGCACCGCGCTCTGTGGTTCTTCGGCGAGGACCGCGACCTGCACCTCACCAACGCGTGGGCGCGGGCCACCGCGGAGCGGACGGAGGACGGCTACGCCGTCACCGTCACCGCCGCGACGCTGCAGCGGGACGTCACGCTGCTCGCCGACAAGCTCGACCCCTGCGCGGTGGTCGACGACGGGATGGTCACCCTCCTCGCGGGCGAGAGCACGACGTTCCACGTCGCCTCGACGGCGGACCTCGACCCCACGCGTTTCCTCGACCCGCGGGTGCTCCGCACCACCAACCAGCTGGTCGACCTGACCCCGCAACGACAGCCACTACCAGGAGCGACTGCCATGTCCGACCACGACGCCACCGCCGAACTGCCCGTCTTCCCCGACGGGTTCCTCTTCGGAGCGGCTACGGCCAGCTACCAGATCGAGGGGGCGGTGGCCGAGGACGGCCGCACGCCGTCGATCTGGGACACCTTCTCGCACACCCCGGGCAGGGTGCTGCGCGGCGACACCGGCGACGTGGCGGCCGACCACTACCACCGGGTCGCCGAGGACGTCGGCCTGATGAAGGAGCTGGGCCTGCAGGCGTACCGGTTCTCGCTGGCGTGGCCGCGGATCCAGCCCGGCGGCTCCGGCGCCTTCAACCAGCGCGGGCTCGACTTCTACTCGCGGCTCGTCGACCGGCTCCTGGCCGCCGGCGTCGCCCCCATCGCGACGCTGTACCACTGGGACCTGCCGCAGGAGCTCGAGGACGCCGGTGGCTGGACCTCGCGGGCGACGTCGGAGGCGTTCGCGACGTATGCGGGCAAGGTCGGCGAGGTGCTCGGGGACCGCGTGCACACGTGGACGACGCTCAACGAGCCGTGGTGCTCCGCGTACCTGGGCTACTGCTCCGGCGTCCATGCCCCCGGTCGCGAGAATCAGGCCGACTCGCTCTCGGCAGTGCACCACCTGAATTTGGGCCACGGCCTCGCGGTGCAAGCACTGCGGGCCGCCCACCCCGGTGCCCGCGCGTCGGTGACGCACAACCTCCACGTGATCCGCCCCGCCGACCCGCACTCGCCGGAGGACCTCGACGTCGTCCGGCGGCTCGACGCCCTGGGCAACCGGGCGTTCCTCGGGCCGGAGCTCGACGGCGCGTACCCGGAGGACCTGCTCGCCGACACCGCGTCGGTCACCGACTGGTCGTTCGTGCACGACGGTGACCTTCAGGCTATCCACCAGCCGCTCGACGTCCTCGGCGTGAACTACTACACGACCAGCGTCGCCCGGAAGTGGGACGGCGTGACCGAGCGCAACCGGGAGGACGGCCACAAGGTCGCGGCCCAGCCGCCGTGGCCGGGACCGGACGACGTCGACTTCGTCCTCGAGACCGGACACCGCACCCAGATGGGCTGGCTGGTCGACCCAGCCGGCCTGACCGAGCTGCTGGTGCGCACCGCGAAGGACTACCCGGGAATCCCGTTGATGGTGACCGAGAACGGCGCGGCCTACCCCGATGTCGTCTCCCCGGACGGCCGCGTCCACGACGTCGAGCGGACCGAGTACGTGCGGCGCCACCTGGTCGCCGTCCGCGACGCGATCGACGCCGGCGCCGACGTCCGCGGGTACCTGCTGTGGTCCCTGCTCGACAACTTCGAGTGGGCCTGGGGTTACGAACGCCGGTTCGGGATCGTCCACGTCGACTACGCCACGCAGCGGCGGACGGTCAAGGACTCGGCCCGGTTCTACGCCGATGTGATCCGGGCCACCGCACGCCGATGACTTCCCCGATCGGCTGAGGTCTGAAGGGGCATGGGCTCCGTCATCTGTCAGCTGACCGTGTCGCTCGACGGCTTCGTCGCCGGGCCGGACCAGAGACCGGACGAACCGCTCGGCAGCGGGGGTGAACGTCTGCACGAGTGGGCGTTCGCCGGCGACGCCGGACCGGCCGTGGACGCCGACCTGGCCTCCCGGCACGGAGAGGGCGTCGGCGCCCACATCATGGGCCGCAACATGTTCGCCTCCGGACGCGGCGAGTGGGACCTCGACTGGCGCGGGTGGTGGGGCGAGGACCCGCCGTACCACGTGCCGGTGTACGTGCTCACGCACTACCCGCGGGCGAGTCTCGCCATGGACGGCGGCACCGTGTTCCACTTCGTCACCGACGGGATCGAGTCGGCGCTCGCCCAGGCACACGAGGCGGCCGGCCCGGCCAACGTCCAGGTGTCGGGAGGAGCCGAGACGGCGCGGGAGTACCTCCGGGCAGGCCTCGTCGACCAGCTGTACCTGCACGTGACGCCGCTGGTCCTCGGCGCGGGGGAACGGCTGTGGGACGGCCTCGACGGCATAACCTTCGAACCGTTCGAGGTCACCCCGTCACCGGCGGTCACCCACATCCGCTACCGCGTCGTCGGACCCACTCCCGGCTGAACCGGACGCGACGCACACGACACTCAGTCGAGGCAGAACTCGTTGCCCTCGACGTCCTGCATCACCAGGCACGACTCGTTCTCGTCATCGGCCAGCAGGAGCTGGTAGCGGGTCGCGCCGAGCGGGATGAGGCGTGCGCATTCGGCCTCGAGCGCAGCCAGGCGCTCCTCCCCCACCATGCCCGTGCCGACCCGCACGTCGAGATGTACCCGGTTCTTGACGACCTTGCCCTCGGGCACGCGCTGGAAGAACAGACGGGGTCCCACCCCGGTGGGATCGACGCAGGCGAACCACTTCCCGCGGTCCTCCGGCGGCAGCTCGCGGTCGACGTCCTCCCAGGACTCGAACCCCTCGGGGGGCGGCGGGACGACATACCCGAGCACCTCGCACCAGAAGCGGGCGACGTGCTCGGGTTCGGCGCAGTCGAAGGTGACCTGGAACTGCTTGACCGATGACATCGGACCACCGTAGAGGGGCGACCCACCCGTCGTCGCGTCAGATATGCCGGCGGCTCGTCACGACGCGGAACCGGTTGGCCACGAAGGCGGCGTCGGTGTACGCGGCGTTGGCGGCGGGGTTGGCTCCGGTGCCGTGGTAGTCGGAGAACGCCGCCGTCTGGTTGACGAAGACCGGACCGGTGAGGTTCTCGGACAGGGCGACGCCGGCGTCGGCGGCGGCGTCCCGCGCCGCGTCGAGGACGTCCTCCGAGGTCGACCACACCGCGGCGGTCATCGCGCCGTGCTCGCGTACCGTCTCGACGAACCGGTCCAAGGACTGCTCGGTCGAGGTGGTCCGGATGAGGAAGGTCACCGGGCCGAAGCACTCCCGCGTGTAGACCTCCTCGCTCGAGGCGTCCAGCGCCACGAGACCCGGGGCGCGGACGACCGCATCGGGGTATGCCGGATGCGTCACCTCGCGGGGCGCGAGGACGACGGACCCGCCGCCGCGCTGGGCCAGCTCCTCGATCCCGGCGGCGTTTCCGCGGACCTGGTCGTTGACCGTCGCGCCGAGGATCTCCACGGCGCGGGCGTCATCCCCGGTCAGCCGGCCGATCGCCGCCGCCAGCCGGTCGCCGAGCTCCTCGAACGACAGGTGGCCCTCGTCGGTGTCGATGCCGTCCTCGGGGACGTAGACGTTCTGGGGGGTGGTGCACATCTGCCCCGAGTACAGGGCGAGCGAGAACGCGAGGTTGCCCAGGGCGCCCCGCAGGTTGTCGGTCGAGTCGACGACCACGGTGTTGACGCCGGCCTTCTCGGTGAACACCAACGCACCGCGGACCGCGCCCTCGCGCTCCAGCCACTCACCGAACCGCGGGCCACCGGTGTAGTCGATGATCGCAATCTCCGGGCGCTCGGCCAGCGTGCGGGCGAGGCCTTCACCATCGGCTTCCACGGCCAGCTGCACGAGATCCGGGTCGAACCCGTTGTCCCGCAACACGGTTCGCGCGATCTCTACGGTGATCGCGAGCGGCAGCACCGCCCGAGGATGGGGCTTGACGATCACCGGGTTGCCCGTCACCAGCGACGCGAAGATCCCGGGGTAGGCGTTCCACGTCGGGAACGTGTTGCACCCGACGACGAGGGCGACCCCGCGCGGGACGATCCGGTAGTCCTTGACCATCCGGATCGGGACGTCCTTGGCCGGCTTCTCCCACGTCACCGAGGTGGGTACCCGCTCCTGCTCCACCAGTCCCGCGACGATCGCCTCGAGGGCCCGGTCCTGGGCGTGCGGACCGCCCGCCTGGAAGGCCATCACGAACGGCTGGCCCGACGTGTGCATCACCGCGTTGGCCAGCTCGAACCCGCGGGCGTTCACCGCATCGACGATCTCGAGGCATACCGCGGCCCGCACCTGCGGACCGGCGTCGCGCCACCTGGGCATCGCGGCGCGGGCGGCGGCCAGCGACCGGTCGACGTCCAGGTGCGGGTACTCGACCGCGAGGGCCGGCCCGTAGGGCGAGACCTCCGACCCGACCCACGTGCCGTCGGTCGGCTGGTCGGCCAGCGCCGCATACCGGCCGCCGAGGTGAGCCTCGTGGGCGGTGAGTCCGTCGGCGGCCGCGGTCTCGCCGTAGACGCGGGGCGACGGTGACTCGGGGTAGCGCGAGAAGTAGCTGCGCGCCGCCAGAGCGGTGCGCGCCTCCCCCAGGGCGTCGGCGTGCTTCTCGAGCAGCGGATGGGTGGGCGTCGCCGTCGTCACCCAGCGATCGTAGTCAGCGCCTCGCCGGAGGGCCTCGAGCACATCGCACGGCTAGGGTGCTGGAGATGACGACGCCGAACGCGGTCAGTCCGACCCAGGCCCCGGTCAGCACGCAACGAGCCGTCCTCAACACGGTCAAAGGCTCCGCGGGCAACCTCGTCGAGTGGTACGACGTCTACGTCTACACGGTCTTCGCCACCTACTTCGAGGCGCAGTTCTTCGACCCGGACGACAGCAACTCGATCATCTACATCTACGCCATCTTCGCCGTGACCTTCCTCATGCGTCCCATCGGCTCGTGGTTCTTCGGTCGCTTCGCGGATCGACGCGGCCGCCGGGCGGCCCTCACCGTGAGCATCACCGTGATGTCGGCCTGCTCGCTCCTGGTCGCCGTCATGCCAACGCGCCAGGCCATCGGGGCCTGGGCCGCCGTCATCCTCGTCGTCGCCCGGCTGGTGCAGGGCTTCGCGACGGGCGGGGAGTACGGCACCTCGGCCACCTACATGTCCGAGACGGCGACAGCGAACCGGCGCGGCTTCTTCTCCTCGTTCCAGTACGTCACCCTCATCGGCGGGCACGTGCTCGCCCAGGTGACCCTCCTCATCCTCGTCAGCACCCTGTCCGTGAGCGAGATCAAGGACTGGGGCTGGCGGGTCGGGTTCTTCGTCGGCGGCATCGCGGCCCTGGTCGTCCTCTGGCTGCGGCGCACGATGGACGAGTCCCTCTCCCCCGAGCACCTCGCGGCGGTCCGTGACGGAAAGGACACCTCCTCGGGCTCGCTCCGAACGCTGTTCACGCAGTTCTGGCGGCCGCTCGTCTGGGTCTTCTTCGTCACGGCCGGCGGGACGATCGCGTTCTACACCTACAGCGTCAACGCCCCAGCGATCGTGAAGAAGGCGTTCGGGGACAGCGGAACGACCGCCGCCACATGGGTGAACCTGGTCGGGCTCATCATCCTCATGCTCCTGCAACCCGTGGGCGGACTGGTCAGCGACCGCGTCGGTCGCAAGCCCCTTCTGGTCTTCTTCGGCGTCGGTGGCGTGCTCTACACCTGGGTCCTCATCACGTACCTGCCTCAGACCACTTCAGCCATCACCGCCCTCACGCTCACCGTCGTCGGGTACGTCATCCTCACCGGTTACACCTCGGTCAACGCCATCGTCAAGGCCGAGGTCTTCCCCGCGCCCATCCGCGCCCTCGGGGTCGGCCTGGGCTACGCGGTGGCCAACTCCATGTTCGGCGGCACGGCTCCGGTGATCTACCAGGCGCTCTCGGCAGCCAAGCAGACGACGTGGTTCATCGTCTATGTCACCGCGGTCATCGCCGCCAGCCTGGTCGTCTATATCTTCTTCATGCGCAACCGGGCGGTCACCGCACTGGATCGGGAGCAGGGGCACGCATGGGTGTCCCCGGTCGCGCCGGGCAGGTGACGTCCAGTCCCAGGGAGCACACTGCCCTCATGGGAACCACTGGTGTCCACACCGTGCTGTGGCGCAAGGGAGAGGTCACCGAGCAGGACTTCCCGCTGGACGACATCTCCGACCACCTGGAGGAGGAGGACTCGCTGGTCTGGGTCGACATCCTCGAACCGGACCACGGGGTGCTCCAGAAGCTCGCCGACGAGCTCAGCCTCGACCCGCACGCCGTCGAGGACGTCATCGAGGACGCCAGCCGGCCGAAGGCGACCATGCACGTGCACCACACCTTCGTCAGCGTGTATGCGACGAACCTCGACCACCCCGGCGCGGGCCCGATGGCGCCGGACCAGGTGCTCTCCTCCCGGCTCCAGCTCACGAAGATCTCCGCGTTCGTCCTGCACCGCGGCATCGTCACGGTCCGCGACAACGACGTGTTCGACATGAAAGAGGTTGTCCGGCGGTGGGAGGACAACAGCGACCTGCTGCGCCTGGGCGGCGGGGCGTTGCTGCACGGGCTCCTCGACGTCATCGTCGACGGCCACTTCGACACCGTGCAGCAGCTGGACGACGCCATCGAGTCGCTGGAGGACGGGCTCTTCGCCGAGAACGAGCAGACCCGCACGACTCAGCAGCGCACGTTCCGGATCCGCAAGGAGCTGGTCGAGCTGCGCCGGGTGGTGCTGCCGATGCGCGAGGTGGTCAGTGCCGTACTGCGCCACCGGACCGAGCTGCACAAGGACGGCAACGAGCTCGACGGCTGGTTCTCCGACCTCTACGACCACGCGATCCGGGCCGCGGAGTGGAGCGAGTCACTGCGCGACATGCTCACGTCGATCTTCGAGACGTCGCTGTCGCTGCAGGACGCCCGCCTCAACACGGTGATGAAGAAGCTCACCGCCTGGGCGGCGATCATCGCGATCCCGACGGCCGTGACCGGCTGGTTCGGCCAGAACGTGCCGTACCCGGGTTTCGGCCAGCCGTCCGGTGTCATCGCGTCGACCGTGGTCATCGTGGGGATCGCCATCAGCCTCTACGTGGTGTTCAAGCGCAAGGACTGGCTCTAGCGTCCGGGCTCCCGGTACCGGTGCGGCAGGATGGCGCCATGACGGCTGACGGTCCTCGGGGCGACGTCGCGGTGGTCGGGACGGGGGCCATGGGTGCGGGAATCGCCCAGGTCGCCGCCACGGCGGGCCACGAGGTCTACCTCCAGGACGCCGGTGCGGACCGGGCAGCGGAAGCGGTCGAGGGCCTCGGCAAGCGCCTTTCCGACCTGGCCGCCAAGGGCCGGCTGACCGGCGAGGAGGCCCGCGCAGCGACCGACCGCCTGCACGTCGTCGCCGACCTCGCCGACCTGCCGGAGTGCGAGCTGGTCATCGAGGCCGCCGCCGAGGACCTCGAGGTCAAGCGGTCGGTGTTCGCCGAGCTGAGCCGGCTTCAGCCGCCCACCACGCTGTTGGCCACGAACACCTCGAGCCTCGACATCGACGCCATCGCCGAGTCGGTCCATGACCCCGAGCGGGTGATCGGGCTGCACTTCTTCAACCCGGCGCCGGTCATGCGGCTCGTCGAGGTCGTGCACGGCAGCTCGAGCGCCCAGACCTACGTCGACTTCGCCGCCGACCTCGTGGCGTCCTGGGGCAAGACCCCGGTCCACTGCGCGTCCACGCCGGGCTTCATCGTCAACCGCGTCGCGCGCCCGTTCTACGGGGAGGGGCAGCGGATGCTCGAGGAGGGCATCGCCGACGCCGCCACGATCGACGCGTGTCTGCGCTCCGCCGGGTTCCGGATGGGCCCGCTCGAGCTGACCGACCTCATCGGGCAGGACGTCAACCTCGCCGTCGGCACCAGCGTCTGGGAACGGACCGGCCAGGACCCCCGGTATGCGCCGGTGCAGCTCCAGCGCGACCTCGTGGCCGAGGGTCGGCTCGGTCGCAAGACCGGCCGGGGCGTCTACACGTATGCGGCGGACGGGCGACCGACCGACGCCGACCCCGACGAGCGCCGGGTCGACGAGCTCGTCGGCGGTCCGGTCCGCACCGACCCGGTGGCCCGCACCGTGGCCATGCTGGTGAACGAGGCCGTCGACCTCGTCCATCGCGGCGAGGCATCTCGCGAGGACGTCGACACGGCCATGGTGCTGGGCACCTCGTACCCGAAGGGGCCCGTCGCCTGGGGGCGCGAGCTGGGGTACGACTACGTCCGCAGCGTCCTCACCGAGCTGGACGAGGCATACCCGGGTGGGCGGTACCGACCGAGTCCGGGGCTGGAGGATCGGTGACCGACTCCGAGGTGGACCTCAGCCACGTCCGTCGGATGTGGGACGACGACGGCGCGTCTGCCCACCTCGGTATGGAGGCCACGGTCGTCGAGGTCGACCACGCCGTGGTGCGGATGACCGTCGGCGACCACATGGTCAACGGCCACGCGATCGCCCACGGCGGCTACCTCTTCGCACTGGCCGACTCCGCGTTCGCGCTGGCCTGCAACTCGCGCGGTGTGCTCACCGTGGCCGCCGGGGCGGACATCACCTTCGTCACGTCCGCCCGGCTCGGTGACGTGCTCGTCGCCGAGGCCCGGGTCCGCGTCGACTACGGCCGCAGCGGGATCACCGACGTCACCGTGACCCGGGAGGCGGACGGGGCGGTCATCGCCGAGTTCCGGGGACGGTCCCGGTCGCTGCCGAACCGGTGATGTCACATCTGGCCGACGGGCCGTGTCTCACCGTCATGAACACCACCACCGCCCGCATCCCCCTGGTCGACGAGAGCAACCTGCTCGTCAGAGGCATGAACTGGTACACCCGCCGTCAGTACGGCGCCGTCATGGAGCCGGCGCTGGCGCTGGCCCACAACCGCAAGGTCCTGACCTCGACGATGCGGTTCCAGAACGCGACCAAGCACTGGGACGCCCTCGACGCGTCGCTCAAGCACCTGGCCGCCCTCGCGGCAGCCGCCACCGTGGGCTGCAGCTGGTGCCTCGACTTCGGCTACTGGGTGTCGTTCGCCGTGGGCGTGGACCGCGCCAAGCTGGAGGCGATCACCAGCTGGCGGACGAGCGACGTCTACACCGACCTCGAGCGCCGGGTGATCGAGTACGCCGAGGCGATGTCGACCACGCCCATGGGCGTCACCGACGAGATGGTGGCCGGGCTGCTCGAGCACCTCAGCGAAGCCGCCGTCGTCGAGCTCACCGCGGCGGTCGCCCTGGAGAACTTCTACAGCCGGTCCAACTCCGCGCTCGGATTCACCAGCCAAGGGTTCAAAGAGCAGTGCGACCTCCGGCCGGCGCATGTCTGAGTCCGGCGACGAGGATGGTCTTCCGCTGGCCCAGGAGTTCGAGGCGCTGCGACCGCAGCTGATCGGCGCCGCATACCGGGTGCTCGGCAGCGTCGTCGACGCCGAGGACGCCGTCCAGGAGACCTGGCTGCGCTGGGCGGCGGCCGACCGGAGCGAGGTACGCGACGCGCGGGCCTACCTGCTCACGGTTGCGACCCGGCAGGCGCTGAACCGCGTTCGCCAGCAACAGAACCGGCGCGAGGACTACGTCGGGCCGTGGCTGCCCGAACCGGTGTCGACCGACCGCGGTCCCGCCGAGAGCGTGGAGCTGTCCGACTCGGTCTCGATGGCCATGCTCGTCGTGCTGGAGTCGCTGTCGCCGTTGGAGCGGGCCGCGTTCGTGCTGCACGACGTGTTCGGGCTCAGCTTCGCCGAGGTCGCGACAACCCTTGACCGGTCCGAGGCTGCGGTGCGGCAGCTGGCCAACCGCGCCCGCGGGCACGTCCACTCGCGTCGCCCCGAGGTCGTCGACCGGAAGCGGCACGACGCGGTCCTGGACCAGTTCATGGAGCACCTCATGGCCGGGGACATGGAGCGCTTCATGGCCCTGCTGGCCCCCGACGTCGTCCTCGTCACCGACGGCGGCGGGATCAAGCGGGCGGCGCTGCGGCCGATCCACGGCCCGGAGAAGGTGGTCCGCTGGCTGGTCGGGGTGCTCAACCGGCCGGACTACACCGGCGAGACGCGCGTCGAGGTGACCCGGCTCAACGACGAGACCGCGATCTTGCTGTATGCGGACGACGAGCTCGACACGGTGGCCTTCTGCACGGTCGAGGACCGCGGCATCACGGCCCTCTACGTCGTGCGCAACCCGTTCAAGCTGGGGCAGGTCGCCAGCGAGACGGCCACCCTGGTCGACTGAACGTCAGCCTTCAGTCAGCGGACGTCCTGGACGCCCTCGTCGGTCAGCTCGTCCGGTTCGATGACCAGCGGGTTGAGGACCCGGTGGAGGAAGGACTTGGTCCGCGACTCCTTGGGGTCGCCGATGACGTCGGCCGGCGGGCCCTCCTCGACGACGTAGCCGCCGTCCATGAAGACCACCCGGTCGGCGACCTCGCGCGCGAATGCCATCTCGTGGGTGACGATCATCATCGTCATGCCTTGGTTGGCCAGGGACTTCATCACGGCGAGGACCTCACCGACCAGCTCGGGGTCGAGCGCCGAGGTGGGCTCGTCGAAGAGCATCAGCTCGGGGTCCATCGACAGCGACCGGGCGATCGCGACGCGCTGCTGCTGACCGCCGGAGAGCTGGGCCGGGAAGGCGTCCTCCTTGTGGGTCATGCCGACCCGCTCGAGGTTGTGGCGGGCCACCTTCTCCGCGTCGGACTTGCTGCGGCGCAGCACCTTGGTTTGCGCGATGGTGAGGTTCTGCAGCACGGTGAGGTGCGGGAAGAGGTTGAACGACTGGAAGACCATGCCGATCCGCCGGCGCACCCGGTCCAGGTCGGCGTCGGCGTCGGTCATCTCGTCGGCGCCGACGTGGACCGTCCCGGACGTCGGGGTCTCGAGCATGTTCACGCAGCGCAGCAGCGTCGACTTGCCGGACCCCGAGGGGCCGATGACGCAGACCACCTCTCCGGTGGCGATGTCGAGGCTGATGTCCTTGAGGACCTCGTTGGTCCCGAACGACTTCGACAGGTTCTGGATCGAGATGGCCGGCAGCTCGACGGCCTTCGGGGCACCCGGAGTGTCGGGGAGGGTGGGCATCGCGGTCACCGGGCCTTCGCGAAGCGCTTCTCGAGCGCCCGGACGAGGCTCGACAGCGGGAGGGTGATGATGAGGTAGGCCAGCGCGCCGACGATGAGGGGCGTGGGGTTGACCGTGCGGTTGAGGAAGTCCTGGCTGAACTTCGTCAGCTCGTACTGCGCGAAGGTCACCCCGAGGACGTAGACCAGTGACGAGTCTTTCACGAGCAGGATGATCTCGTTGGTGAGCGGCGGGATGACGACCCGGAACGCCTGGGGCAGCACGATGCTCCACATCGTCCTCCCGTAGCTCATCCCCAGGGTGCGGGCCGCCTCGACCTGTCCCTTGGGCACGGCCTGGATGCCGGCCCGGATCGTCTCCGCCATGTAGGCGGCGGCGGTCAGTCCCAGCCCCACCATGACCTTGCCGTAGATGTCACCGGGGAACTGGAAGCCGGGGAACGCGTTCGGGATGCCGTACGCCACCATGAAGAGGACGACCAGCGCGGGCAGACCCCGGAACAGCTCGACGTAGGCGTTCGCGAACCAGCGGTACGGCCCGATCGACGACAGCTTCATCATCGCGATGACGAGACCCAGTGCGAGGCCGAAGACGAAGGCCAGCGCCGTGAAGATCAGGGTGTTCTTCATCCCGACGGTGATGATGCTGGGCCACATCCGCTGGAAGATGTCCAGCCGGAAGAACGCCGCGTTGAACTGCGCCCAGTCGGTCTTGAACGCGAGGAACAGGACGATGAGGATCCCGATGCCGTACTGCGCCCATCGGGTCAGCCGGGCCCGCTGACGCCGGCTCATCCCCGATCGCGGCGGCGCCTCGGTGTCAAGGGCCATGGGCGAGCCCTACCTCTCGTGACGTCAGCCCGGACGTCGGCCCGAAGGGCCGACGGTTACTTCGGCGGAGCCTGACCGATCCACTTGGTGTAGAGCGCGGTGTAGGTACCGTCCGACTTCGACGACGTGATGGCGTCGTCGACGACCTTCTTCAGAGCGTCGTTGCCGAGCTTCATGCCGAACCCGTACTGCTCACCGGTGTCGAACTGGGTCGCGACCTTGGTCGCCCCCTTGTCCTCCTTGATGGCCTCGGTCCAGACCGGCAGGTCGTTGATCGCGGCGTCGACCTGGCCGGTCGTCAGGGCCTGGGTCTGAGTGGCGAGGTCCTGGAACTCGACGATCGTGTAGCCGTTCGCGTCCGCCTTGGATTTCGCGTAGTCGAGTCCGGTCGTCGCGGCCTGGGCGGCCAGCTTCTTGCCCTTGAGATCGGCCAGGGTCGCGACGGTGGAGTCCTTCTTGACCAGCAGCGCCTGCGTGGCGTCGAAGTACGGCAGCGAGAAGAGGATGGCCTTCTTGCGCTCGTCGGTGATCGTCATACCCGCGGCGGCGATGTCGCACTTGCCGGTGGACAGGTCCTGACCCGACTTGATGCCCTCGAACGGGGTGTCGACGATGGCCTGCTCCACGCCCAGCTTCTTGGCGACGAGGTCGATCATGTCGACGTCGAACCCGATGGTCTTGCCCTGGTCGTCGTTCGACTGGAACGGCGCATACGGCAGGTGGGTGCAGGTCGTGATCTTGCCGGACGAGATGAGGGTCACGCCCGCGGCCGCCGCACCGCCGCTGGTGGCACCGGCACCGCCTCCCGCACCGCCGGAGCCGCCGGACGAACCGGAGCTGCAGGCGGCGAGACCGAAGGCGGCCGCAGCCGCGACGACGACGAGGGAACGGGTCGTGAAGCGAGAAGTCACAGGGGGGCTCTCCTGGTTCGGGCGTCGGGACCGACCCCGACGCTCAAAGCGAAATCATGGCACGCGCGACGTTCCGGACGGGTATCTGCCCGGTTACAACGGCATACCATCGCGGCGTGGTCACGGGTGACGACACCAGATACGACGACCTCCGCACGTGGAGCGTCGACCGGCTCCGGTCCGAGCAGACCGCCAGACTGCGCGAGACGGTGCAGGCGGCGTATGCGTCGGTGCCGCACTACCGAGCAGCCTTCGACGCGGCAGGCCTGCACCCCCGCGACGTGCGCTCGTTGGACGACCTTCGGCTGGTGCCGTTCACCAGCAAGGCGGACCTGCGGGCGAACTACCCGTTCGGGATGTTCGCGGTGCCCCGCGAGGAGGTCGTCCGGATCCACGCCAGCAGCGGCACGACCGGTCGGCCCACGGTCGTGGGGTACACGCGAGGCGACCTGGACGTGTGGTCGGAAGTGATGGCCCGGTCGATCCACGCCGCGGGCGGGCGGCCGGGCGACATCGTCCACGTGGCCTACGGGTACGGGCTGTTCACCGGGGGCCTGGGCGCGCACTACGGCGCGGAACGCCTCGGCTGCACCGTGGTGCCCGTCTCGGGCGGGATGACCGAGCGCCAGGTCCAGCTCATCCGCGACTTCGAACCGCGGGTCATCATGGTCACCCCCAGCTACTTCCTCAGCATCCTCGACGAGATGGATCGCCAGGGCCTGGACCCCAAGCAGTCCTCGCTGCGGACCGGGATCTTCGGGGCGGAGCCCTGGACCGAGTCGATGCGCCGCGAGGTTGAGGAGCGGACGACCATGGACGCCGTCGACATCTACGGCCTGTCCGAGGTGATCGGGCCCGGTGTCGCCCAGGAGGCGGTCGAGACCAAGGACGGGCTGCACGTCTGGGAGGACCACTTCTACCCGGAGATCGTCGACCCGATCACCGGCGAGCCGGTCCCCGATGGCGAGCGCGGCGAGCTGGTCTTCACCAGCCTCACCAAGCAGGCCATGCCGGTGCTGCGCTACCGCACGCGGGACCTCACCCGCCTGCAGCCCGGGTCCGCATACCCTGCTTTCCGTCGTATGGAGAAGATCACCGGCCGCTCCGACGACATGATGATCGTGCGGGGCGTCAACGTGTTCCCCACCCAGGTGGAGGAGCTAGTGCTCGCGGAGACCGCGCTGGCGCCGTACTTCCAGTGCGTGCTGACCCGGCCCGGGCGGCTCGACGAGCTGACCGTCCTCGTCGAGAGCCATGAGGTCCTCGGAGAAACCGACAAGGCGACGGTCGTCGACCGGCTGGTGTCGCGGATCAAGGACCGCATCGGTACAACCGCCCGCGTCGAGGTTCGCGACCCGGGCGGCATCGAGCGCTCGGTCGGCAAGGCGCGCCGCGTCGTCGACCAGCGGCCTCGCGAGTGACCCGGGTGTGGGGCTCGCAAGCCGCGAATCGGCCTGTGGATAAACGAAATTGACCATTGTAGGTAGTCGGGCAAAACGGTAGACTGGACATGTGTTCGAATCGGGGAAGGCGACGACGAAGGACCTCCACGGTCTGCTGTCGGCGCTGCCCCAGCTTGGCGATGCGGACGATGACAACGAGCGGGTGACCCAGCTGGACCTGCTCGAGCGCCTCAAGGCGGTCTGCGCGGCAGTCCAGGCGCGGGTGACCGTCGACCTGGCCGCTTCCCAGGCACAGATCGCGGAGCAGTGGCGCGAGTACTCCCAGACGGCGGCCGACGCCGGTGACTTCGAGTCCTGGCGCCGTGCGCGTGAACGAGCTCGAGCGGCGAGCTGCCCGGAGGCCGACGATCCCGCCGGTCCGACCGGCCTCCCCCGTGGCGGCCGGCGCGGCCGAGCACGGCGGGTCGCCACGGACATCGGGATGGCTGCGCAGGTCGCGCTGGCACGGCGCGAGTCCCCTCACGCGGGAAGTCGGTTGGTCCGCTTGGCGTTCGCCCTCACCCACGAGATGCCCTACCTGCTGACGCTGATGGAGCGCGGTCTGCTGTCCGAACGTCGGGCGGCGCTGGTGGTCCAGGAGTGCGCGGCGCTGTCGACGGAGCAGCGCGGCTTGGTGGACGCCGAGCTGGGGCAGACGGTGGGCGAACAGCTGGGACGGTTCAGCGAGCGGGAGCTCACCAGCCGGGTGCGGGCCATCACCTACCGGCTGGACGCGCAGACAGTCGTGGACCGTGCGGCGTATGCCGAGAGTGAGCGGCGGGTGACCTTGCGCCCCGCCCCGGACACCATGTGCTGGCTGACGACGTTGTTGCCCGCGGCGCAGGGTGTCGGTGTACTGGCTGCACTGACCCGAGCGGCGGAGTCCGCCCGGGCCTCCGGCGACGCCCGAGGACGCGGACAGGTCATGGCGGACACTCTCGTCGAACGGGTCACCGGACAGGCGACCGCCGAGGCGGTCCCCGTCGAGGTGCAGCTGGTGATGACCGACCGCGCCATGCTGTCCGGCGATGGGACGCCCGCGCACCTCGCCGGGTACGGCACCCTCCCAGCCGCTTGGGCTCGCCTGCTCGTCACCCGCACTCCGGTGCCGAGCTGCGCACCCAGCGACGAGCGGGGGGTGGCGCAGAGGGCGCAGGTCTGGCTTCGTCGGCTGTACACGCATCCGGTCGACGGCACGCTGGTCGCGATGGACTCACGTCGCCGGGTGTTCGACGGGGAGCTGCGTCGCTTCCTGCTGGCCCGCGACGGCGGGATCTGCCGGACCCCGGGCTGTGGAGCGCCGATCCGGCACGTCGACCACGTTGCGCCGCATGCGAGGGGCGGCCGGACGAGCGCAGCCAACGGGCAGGGGCTCTGCCTTCGGTGCCATCTCGTCAAGGAGCTCGCCGGCTGGCACGCTCGCGTCGTCCACCCGTCCGGCGCGCAGGGTCAGGGCGACGGCGACGAGGAGGCCGGCGGACGTCGCGACGGACCGCATACCGTCGAGATCACCACCCCGACCGGACATCGTTACCGGTGGTCTGCGCCGCCGCTCGTCCACGACGATCCCGCAACGATCGTCAGTCCGCTGGAACGCGGCCTGGACGCGGCCCTCGCCGCGTGACCTGAGGGACCGCCGCAGCGAGCTCGTTCGCCGATCAGGCGCTGCAGGCGGGGGCCGAGGACAGGGCGACCGCGGCGTCCTTGTACGGGTTCATGTGAGTCGGAGCGTCGCGCCAGCGCTGGATCCACCGGGCTTGCGCGTCCGACCCAGTGAGGTGCCCGTCGGTGTGGTCGGCCATCTCGCTCAGGTGGGTACGCCAGTCGTCCATGACCGCCTTGGCGGCGCCCATGTAGGTGTCGATCGCCTGCTCGCGGGCCGCACACGCCTGGAGCTTGGTCTTGAGGTCGCCGGGCGCCTCCAGGGCGCCGACGTTCTGACAGCCGCCGACACCGCTGTACGCGGTCATCGCACTGTCATACGCCGCGACGTCACCGGGTCCGGCGGCGCGGCTCGGCCCGAACACGTTGGTCTTGACGTCCAGGTAGGTCTTCGCCCCGGAGTCGATGTCGGTCTGGCCCTGGAGGTGCTGGGACCAGTGCTCGGCTGCGGTCGTCGCCGCCGTGACCACCGGCTTGGCCGCATCCTGGCGGGTGACGCACTCCTGGAGGGCCTTCTGGACCGCGGCGAGCTCGGCCGACACGGTGGCCGACGCGGCCGTCGACGTCGTCGTGCTCGTCGTCATGGAGGGTGTGCTGCTCGTGCTGCTGGTCGTGCTCGGCGTCGGAAGTGGGGAGGCCTGACCGGCACCGTCGGCGCCGGTCAGGACGCGAAAACCGAAGAACGCCGCAGCCGCGATGGCGAGCAGGGCGACGACCCCGAGGACGAGCGGCACGGGCGATCGCCGCTGCGCACTGTGCTTTCCCACGTTGAACCAATCCTTCCGATGCGACGGCATCTGTATCGAGCCCGTCGCGTCCTGATCCCCCGGCTACCCCCAACACCGATCACCGGTCGGGCGTTCCCATCGCCCTCGCGCCCCGGCATACGGTGTGCAGATGCGAGTACTCGTCAGTGGTGGGGCCGGGTACATCGGTTCGCACACCGTGGTCCATCTTACGGCGGCGGGGCACGACGTAGTGGTGGTCGACAATTTCGGTAACGCCAAACCCGCGGTCATGGCACGACTGGACGCACTCACCGACACCCATATCCCCGTGCACGCCTTCGACCTCACCGACCGCGACAAGACGGAACACTTGTTCTCAACGGAGCAGATCGACGCCGTCGTCCATTTCGCGGGGCTGAAGGCCGTCGGTGAAAGTGTGCAGCGGCCACTGGACTACTACGAGAACAACCTCCAGTCGACGTTCTCGCTGTTGCGGGCCATGCGCCGTCACGGTTGTTCGACGCTGGTGTTCTCCTCGTCCGCGACCGTGTACGGCGACCAGGCTCCATTGCCCTATCGCGAGGACTACGAGCCGCTTCAGTCCGCCAGTCCCTACGGGCGGACCAAGGTGATGATCGAGATGGTGCTGCGCGACGTCGCGCACATCGACCCCTCGTGGCGCATCGCGGTCCTGCGTTACTTCAACCCGGTCGGCGCCCACCCGTCCGGCGCGATCGGCGAGGACCCACAGGGGATCCCCAACAACCTCATGCCGTTCATCGCGCAGGTCGCCGTCGGTCGTCGCGACCGACTGCGCATCTTCGGCGACGACTACCCCACGACCGACGGCACCTGCGAGCGCGACTACATCCACGTCGAGGACCTGGCCGCCGGTCACGTCGCCGCGCTCAACCGGATCGCGACCAGCGACGAGCCGATCCGCACCTGGAACCTCGGCACCGGCCGGGGCACCTCGGTGTTGGAGATGGTCAAGGCCTTCGAACGCGCCTCGGGTACGCCAATCCCCTACGACATCGTCGGCCGCCGGGCCGGGGACCTCCCGGCCTCGTGGGCCGACCCGACCCGTGCCAACGAGGAGCTCGGCTGGGTCGCCACCCGGACCGTCGACGACATGTGCGAGGACACCTGGCGGTGGCAGAGCCAGAACCCCAACGGCTACGAGGACGGGGTGGGCACGACCGATGCCTGAGGTGCGCCAGGTCGACCGGCCGTTCCACATCACCGTCGTCTGTACCGGCAACATCTGCCGCTCGCCCATGGGCGAGGTCATCCTGCGCGACCTGTTCCGCGACGCCGGCCTCGACGTCACCGTCGACTCCGCGGGCACGACCCGCTGGGAGGTCGGCAGTCCGATGGACCGTCGGGCGGTCGCCGAGCTGCGACGGCGCGGGTATGACGGATCAGCCCACGTGGCAAGGCAGTTCGAGCCGGGTTGGTTCGCCGACACGGACCTGATCCTCGCTGCGGACGCCGGCCACGCCTCGGTCCTGCGTCGGTGGGCGCGTACCAAGGAGGACGCCGCGAAGGTCCACCTGCTGCGCGAGTTCGACCCGGCCGCGGTGGCCGCCGGGACGTTGGAGGTCGACGACCCCTGGTACGGCGACGAGGAGGACTTCGTCCGGTGCTTCACCGAGGTCGAGGCGGCGAGCCGGGGCGTCGCGTCCTGGGTGGCCGGCGAGCTGACGGCCGCGCACCGGGACGATGGCTGACCCGGCGATCCCCCGGCACGGCTTGGCCGGCCAGGGCTCGATGGCCCTGGCGATGTACGGCGCGATTGCGGCCGGTCTCGCGCTGGCGATCGGCGTCGACGGCCGGCTCGGCCTCGTCGCGATCCTCATCGCGGTGGTGATCGAGATGCTGGTCTTCTTCGTGGCCCACGCCTACGTCGATGTCGTTGGCGAGAAGTACGACCATCCGGAGTACCGGCTCACCGAGCGCCTCGCCCACGGCACCTGGCACGCCACGATCCTGCTGCTCGGCGGGCTCCCCGTCATCGTCGTCTTCGCCCTGGAACGCCTGGCCGGGGTGGACGAGGACGGCAGCGCGACCGGTGCACTGGTGGGTCTGACCCTCCTCCTGGGCATCATCGGTTACGTCGCCGCCCGGCGAGGTCGGGCCACACCCGGGCGCGCGGTCCTCGAAGGGCTCGTCGTGGCCCTCATCGGCGTCGCGATCCTGCTCCTCAAGCTGCTCCTGGTGTAGCCGCCTCCCGGATGTGGGGGCGCATGCGGTGAAGAACGGTGAGGCATTCACCCAACCGATCGGCGCTGGATGCCGTTTGGTGTTGTCATGAGGCCCGGGCGGACGGCGCGAGCTGAGCACGATGCGGCATTCGCTGCCTGGGTGGCCGCCCAACGGCCGCATCTGACGCGCACCGCCTACCTGCTCTGCGGTGACCGGTTCGTCGCCGAGGACCTCGTCCAGACGTGCCTGACGCGTCTCTACCTCGCGTGGCCGCGAGTCTCGTCGATGGACGCACCGCTGGCGTATGCGCGGCGCGCTCTCGTCAACGCACATATCGACCTGACTCGACGTCCATGGTGGAACCGGGAGCGGACGACCTCCTCCGAGCGGGCCGGCGTATGGACCGCGACCGATGACGAGGCCGACAGCGTCGAAACGCGCGACACAGTCGTCTCAGCACTTGTCTCGCTACCCCTCGGGCAACGGCGGGTGGTGGTGCTGCGGTACCTCTGCGGTCTGACGGTTCGTGAGACGGCAGAGGAGCTGGGGGTGTCGCCCGGGACGGTCAAGAGTCAGACGTCTGACGCGCTGCGCAGCCTGGCCGTTCTGCTGGCGGCGTCAGGGGATCGCGCCGATGGTTGAGGAGCCCGTGATGGACGAGAACAAGGTCACCGCCCTTCTGGTCGGGGCCAGCGACGAGGCCGCACGTCGACCGTTCGATCCCGAGGACGACTTGCGCAGGGGCCGCGATGCACAGCGGCGGCGCCGCTTCACCACGACCACAGCTGCCGCGCTGGGGGCGGCAGCTGTGGTCGGGCTGGTGCTGGCGCTCGCCGGACACGTCACCCGAGTACAGGAGCCGACGGAGACACCGGCCGGTAACGGCCTGCAGCCCAACGCGATCTCCTCGGCCGCTCCGGCCTCCTCGACTTCCACCTCGACCGCCTCGACCACCTCGCCACCTCGACCGCCTCGACCACGACGTCGCTACCGGGCGTTCCGACCGACCCGGCAGCGTTCAACCGTCTCCTGTTCATCGTGGCGCAGGAGCGGCTGGACCCCGACCACGCTCGGTTGCAGTGGAGTGAAGGATTCACCGGCATGAACGGAGACTCCGTCAAGGAGTGGGGCCAGAAGTTCGGCTGGCAGGCACCAGGGGACCCCGGGCAGGCGATGGTCTATCTCGCCGTGGGAAACGCCCCGGAATCCAGCCGGCTGGGCTGCGGCCAGTACGACTACAGCGGCACCGCCGCGTGTACGAATGCGATGTTGCCCAACGGCCAGCCGGTCCAGGTCCTGGATTCCGCCAGCCGCCGGGAGGTGCACTGGAGCCGTCCGGACGGGACCTACGTCTTCGCCATCGTCGACGCGACCTTCGCGAACAACACGACCGTGGCCAGCAAGGCGGCCTTGCCGACACTGACCCAGCTCGAACGGTTCGTGGTCGACCCACGCCTCGTCCTGCCACCGTCCTGATCGGCGGCGCCCGGACCGCCGAGGTAACCAGAGCAGAACCGACGCGTTCCGTCTGGGAGCATTGATCCATGTCCTCGTTCGCGGACGCCGACCCGCCGGTGGCTCTGGGTGCACTCGACGGCCGCTACCGCCCCGTCGTCGCGCCACTCGTCGAGTTCCTCTCCGAGGCGGCGCTCAACCGGATGCGCGTCCACGTCGAGGTCGAGTGGCTGATCCACCTCACCGACCACAAGGTCGTACCCGGCGTCCGTCACCTGAATGACGACGAGAAGGACGCCCTCCGACGGATCGTGTCCGAGTTCGGGCCGGCGCAGGTCGAGGAGCTCGCCGCCATCGAGCGGGAGACCGTGCACGACGTCAAGGCGGTCGAGTACTTCCTCAAGCGCCGCCTCGCCGGGATCGCCCCGGCCGAGGAGGACCGCGGGCTCAGCGAGCTCGTGCACTTCGCCTGCACGTCCGAGGACGTCAACAACCTCTCGTATGCCTTGATGGTCCGAGGTGCGGTGACGTCGGTCTGGCTGCCCCGTGCGACGTCCGTCGTCGACCAGGTCGCCGACATGGCCCGTGAGCTGCGCGGCATACCGATGCTGGCGCATACGCACGGTCAGCCGGCCACACCGACCACCCTCGGCAAGGAGCTGGCGGTCCTCGCGGCGCGGCTGCGGCGACAGCTGCGGCGGATCGGCGACGCCGAGTACCTCGGCAAGCTCAACGGCGCCACCGGCACCTACGGGGCCCACCTCGCGGCGGTCCCCGACGCGGACTGGCCGGGCATCAGCCGGTCGTTCGTCGAGGGGCTCGGGCTCAGCTGGAACCCGCTCACGACGCAGATCGAGAGCCACGACTGGCAGGCCGAGCTGTATGCGGACCTGGCGCGGTTCAACCGGGTGCTGCACAACCTCTGCACCGACGTGTGGACCTACATCTCGTTCGGCTACTTCGCGCAGGTGCGCGGCCACGGGACGGTCGGCTCCTCGACGATGCCGCACAAGGTGAACCCGATCCGGTTCGAGAACGCCGAGGCCAACCTCGAGGTGTCCAACGCGCTGTTCGACGTGCTCGCGGCGACGCTGGTGCAGTCCCGGCTGCAGCGCGACCTCACCGACTCGTCGATGCAGCGCAACATCGGTTCGGCGTTCGGTCACTCGGTCCTGGCGCTGGACAACGTCGCCCGCGGTCTGGCCGGCCTCGACGCCGTCCCGGCGACCATGGCCGCCGACCTCGACGCGAACTGGGAGGTGCTCGGCGAGGCGGTCCAGTCGGCGATGCGGGCCCTCGCCGCGCAGGGTGTGCCCGGAATGGACGAGCCCTACGAGCGGCTCAAGGAGCTGACCCGTGGGCGGCGCATCGGCGCCGAGGACATGCGGGAGTTCATCGCCGGGCTCGGGCTGCCGGAGGACGTCGCGGCCCGGCTGTCGGCGATGACGCCGTCGACCTACGTGGGCGCCGCTGCGGAGCTGGTCGACTACCTGGGCGACGGCGCCGGAGCCTGACCGGTGGCCCGTTCCCGCAAGGCGCGCCCCGGCGACATCGGGGAGCTGGCCCTGGCCCTGCCCGAGACGGCCGAGGCCGTTGCGTGGGGCGACCGACCGGCATACCAAGTCCGTGGGAAGACGTTCGTCATCTACCGCGACGCCCGTCCCGACGCGCTCGATGCGAACGGTGAGCGGCTGACCGACGTCGTGGTGTTCAGCTGCTCGACGCCCGAGGAGAAGGAGGGGCTGCTGGCCAGTGGACCGCCGTGGTTCACGACGCCGCACTTCGACGGGTACAGCTCGATCCTGGTGCGGCTCTCCGAGCTGGGGCAGGTCACCCGCGACGAGCTGGCGGAAGTCGTCGAAGACGCGTGGCTGGCGCGGGCGCCGAAGCGGCTGGCCAAGGAGTGGCTGGCCACGCGGCCGGTGTGACCGGTCGGGGTCCCCGCGAGGTATCGGAGCGGAGCGGAGAACCTCGTGGGGTGATTAGACGGTGACGAGGCCGTCAGGGGTCTGGAACGTCACGGCGAGCAGGCCGGGGGTCCCGCGCGGGGCGACGAACGTGAAGTCGATGACCGACGAAGCGGTCTCCTGCACGGGTAGGCCGAGCCACTCCTTGACGCGTTCGGGGTCACCGGCGATCTGCAGCCCCTCGATGGTCACCGAGGTCGAGGCGCCGACGCTGGGGTGGAGGGACTCGTCCTCCCACTGCACGTAGTAGGGCAGCTGCGGGTCGGACATCAACCCCTTGATGCCCAGCTGCCGCCAGCGCAGCTCGACGCCGTCCGGGCGGTGCCGGTTGCCCTCGACCGCGGGGCGCCCGAGGCGCTCCTCGACGGGGGAGATGTCGTCGACGCGGACGCACCAGCCGAGCCAGCCGCCGCCGGCCTCCATCCGAGCCTTGACCGCCTGGCCGAAGGGCGCCTTGTCGGACGCCGGGTGGTCGAGACAGTCCACGACCTCGACGTATCGCTCGTCCGCGAGCGGGAAGATGATGTTGCGCGTCCCGAACCGGGGGTGGACGCCGCCGTCGACGGGATCGACACCAATGACCTTGGCGAGGCGGGCGGCCGTCGCCTGGAGTCCGTCGTGCTCCGCGGTGTAGGAGACGTGGTCCACGCGCATGTCGTCCATCGTGGCACACGCTCAGGGGTGCTTTTGACCACCCCTACGGGCAGCGGTCAGGGACCTGTGCTCACGGTGCGCCGGCCATGCGCTGTCGGCGCGCCTCGAACAGGACGATCGCCGCGGACGCCGCGACGTTGAGAGAGTTCGCCTTGCCGTGCATGGGGATTCGAACTCGGTATGCGGCGGCGTCCAGGAGCATGTCGTCGGCGCCGTGCTTCTCGGCCCCCACCGCGACGGCCAACGGACCGGTCAGATCGACGTCGGTGTAGAGCAGATCGGTGTCCGGTGTGGTGACGACAAGTGACACCTGGCGGGCGGTCAACCAGGCCAGGGTCTCGGCCGTGGTGGCGGCCGCGACGGGGACCGCGAACACCGTGCCCTTGCTCGCGCGGACCACGTTCGGGTTGCCCCAGTCGGTCACCGGATCAGCCGCGACGACGGCGCTCACACCGGCGGCGTCGGCGGTACGCAGCATGGCTCCGAGGTTGCCGGGCTTCTCCACTCCCTGAGCTACGAGAAGGAGCGTGTCGTCGTCGGTGTCGAGCTGCGAGAGGGCGCGGCCGACGGCGGGGACGACGGCGAGCAGCCCGTCCGGACCCTCCCGGTAGGCGACCTTCTCGAAGGCGGTTCGGCTGAGGCGTACGACCTCGGCGCCGAGCTGCCGGGCATGGGCGACGAGGTCCTCCTGCCGGCCGATCTCCTGACGTCCGGCCTGACCGGAGGGGCTGAACAGCTCGGAACAGACGAACAGGGTCTCCGGGCGGACACCGGCGGCGAGGGCCAGGGCCAGCTCCTCGTGACCCTCGACCAGGGTGGTGCCGGTCTCCTCCCGGGTACGCCGACGGCGCAGGCCCACGAGCGCCTTGAGCCGCGGGTTGGCGGGCGAGGTGATGAGCAGGTCCGGCACGGTGGCAGTCAACCTCATCGGGGGTGTCGATGGCGGCGTCTCGGAGCGGGGTCATCCGGTCGGATACCCGGTCGGGTACCGGATTCGGTCGTTGGCACAACCGGGTCGGGTACCCGACCGGGTATTCGACCTGGGCGGCCGGCTCATCGCGCCAGACCTGGGCCCGCGTCAGAGCAGCGAGCGCAGAACCGGCACGAGGCCGTCCTCGTCGACGGTGCCGGTGACCTCGTCGGCCACCGCCTTGACCTCGTCCGGCGCCTGACCCATCGCGACGCCCCGAGCCGCCCAGGTGAGCATCTCGATGTCGTTGCGCTGGTCCCCCACGGCGACGGTGTCGCCCGGCTCGACGTGCAGCGTCCGGCGGACCAGCTCGAGCGCGGAGCCCTTCGAGACGCCCTCGGGGTTGATGTCGAGCCAGGCGGTCCAGCCGACGGCGTAGGAGACCTCGTGCAGCCCGGCCCGCTCGACCTGCTCCATGAACTCCTCCGACGACGCGTCTGGGCGGCGCAGCGTGACGCGAGTCGCGGGGTGGGCGACCAGCTCCTCCCAGTCGACGACGACCTGGTCGCCGCCGAGCTCACCCTCCGGGAACGGCGCACTCACCTTGAACCCGACCCCGAGGTCCTCGACGGCGACCAGCGCGTCGGGGATCTGCTCACGCAGCATCGTCAGCACGGGGCGGGGGTCGAACGTGACGGTGTCGGTGACCCGGTACCCCTGCGGCTGCGTCGCATCCAGGACCAGCGTCACGGCTCCGTTGGAGCAGACCGCATACCCGCGTTCGAGGCCCAGGAGCCGGACGATCGGCAGGGTGGCGACGATGGACCGTCCGGTCGAGATGACCAGGTGGTGGCCGGCCGCCACGACCGCGGTGACCGCGTCCCGGACCGCCGGGGAGAGGCCACCGCTGTGGTCGATCGTCGTGCCGTCGAGATCGAGGGCGACGAGGAGCGGTCTGCGCGGAGAGGCGTCCGGGGTGGTGGCGGCAGTCATGGTCGTCACCACCCTACGGGCGGTCCGGCCCGCCTCAGGCGTCGACCTTCAACGCCTCCCGAACCCCGAGACGCCGTCCCGTGTGGAGGATCGAGCGCCGGTAGAGACGCTCGCCGATCACCATGGTCCAGGCGGCGAAGGCCAACGTCACCAGCAGCGACACGATTGGCTCCCACCAGGCGGCTTCACCAGCCAGCAGCCGCTGCGGCATCGAGATCGCCGACACGACCGGGATGTAGGAGCCGACCACCCGGACGGTGCCCTCGCCCAGCAGCCCGACGAACATCGCCACCATGAGGATCGTCGTGAGCACCGGTGTCGTCGACTGCAGGTCCTCGTTCCGTGTGGCGAGCGACCCGGCCACCGCCCAGAGGCAGGCCAGCGCCGCGAACCCGGCCACGAAGAAGACGAGGAACCATCCGGCCGAGGCCGCGACGAGGCCGATCTGCGGCGCATACGAGGTGAACGCCATCCCGACCAGCCCGACCCCGACAAAGAGCACCATCTGGGCCAGCGCGAGGGCGACGTTGCCGAGCACCTTGCCGGCCAGCAGCTGCCGCAACGGCACCGCGCTGACGAGGATCTCGACGACCCGGGACTGCTTCTCCTCCACGACACTCGTCGCGATGGCCATCCCGAACATGATCGAGGCGAAGTAGAACAGGAAGCTGAAGATGAAGCCGACGGCGATCTTCAGCCCCTCGTTCGAATCCGCCTCGAGCAGCTGGGTGGTCACGGTTCCACCCGCGGTCAGGGCCGCGACCGTGGTCCCTGCGCCCGCCGCGTTCTGAGCCAGGGTCCGGTCGCGGACGTACTCGCTGACCAACGCGGTCAGGCCCGACTTCACGTCGGTCTTGCCGACCAGCTGCCAGCCGTCCGCCGCGTGGACCAGCCCGACGTCGGCCTTCCCGTCGCGTACCGCCGTCTGTACCGCCGCGGGGTCGGCCGCATCGGTGACGGTCAGGGTCAGCTCGTCACCGCGCTGCGCCGAGGCCTGCTCGACCTGCTGCATGACCTGGCGGGCCCCGTCGCCGGTGACCGCGGCGGTGATCTCGTTGCTCTTGCCGGCGAGGAACGCCTGGAGTCCAAGCGCGCCGGCGATGAGCAGCAGCGTCACGACGGTGCCTACGACGAAGTTGCGGTCGCGCAGCTTGACCACGATCTCGCGCATCATGACGATCGGCCAGATCGCCTGCCCGCTGGTGCGCGGTGCTTCCACGGCGTCCGTGTGCTGGGCCCGCTGGGTCGCACTGGTGTCGATACTCATGCCGTGACCTCCCGGTAGATCTCGCTGAGACTGGGGACGATGGTGCTGAGCTCGCGAACCGACCCACGCCGCAACGCTTCTCGCAGTATGCGGTCGGACGCGTCGGTCGCGACCAGCTCGAGGACGGCCACCGGCCCGTCGACGTCGACAACCGCCACACCGGGGATGTCCCGGACCCAGCCGGCGTCGGCGGTGCCGCCGGTGGGCCCGGAGGCGACGACCAGGCGGTGCAGGGTCCGGCCGCGGTGTCGCAGGTCCTCCACCTTGCCGCCGGCGACGACGCGCCCGGAGGAGAGGACGACGAGGTCGTCGCAGATCCGCTCGACGAGGTCGAGCTGGTGGGACGAGAAGAGGACCGGTACGCCGCGGGCGGCCTGCTCGCGCATGAGGTCGGCCATCGCATCGACCGCGTCCGGGTCGAGGCCCGAGAACGGCTCGTCGAGGATCAGCGCGATGGGCGACGCCATCACCGCCGCGGCGATCTGGACGCGCTGCTGGTTGCCCAGCGACAGCGACTCGAGGGTGTCGTTGGCGCGGTCGGCCAGGCCGAAGCGCTCCAGGTACTCGTGGGCCGATCGTCGCGCCGCCTGGGCGCTCATCCCGTGCAGCCGGCCGAGGTAGACCAGCTGGAACACGACCGGCTGCTTCGGGTACAGGCCGCGCTCCTCGGGCATGTACCCGAACCGCGCGCGGTCGTCGCGGCTGGCCGGGCGGCCGTGCCACAGCACCTCACCCGCGGTGGGCTCGAGGATGCCCATGATCATCCGCATCGTCGTCGTCTTGCCGGCGCCGTTCCCGCCGACGAACCCGGTGAGGCCGCCGGGCCGCACCGTGAGGTCCACCGCGTCCACGGCCCGGATGTCGCCGAACAGCCTGGTCAGTCCCCTGGTCTCGAGCATGCCTCCACGCTAGGCACGCCCGGTGCAGGGCGGATCAGCCCGCAGGCGGAGGTCCGCTGTCCACCTCGGGACGGATGAGCCCCAGCTCGTGCGCGAGGACGACGGCCCGTACGCGGTCACGCAGGTGCAGCTTGGCGAAGACGTTCGAGACGTGCGTCTTCACGGTCGCCTCGCCGACGAAGAGCTCCGTGGCGATCTCGCCATTGCTGAGGCCCTTGCCGATGAGCACGAGTACCTCGCGCTCCCGGTTCGTGAGCATGTCCAGCCGGTGGGGTGGAGCGGGCTGGGTTGCCGGAGAACGGTTTTCGAGGGTACGCGTGGAGTCGCCGGCCGTCATCCGCTCGATGACACGGCGGGTCACCTCCGGGGCCAGCAGTGCGTGACCGTTGCCGACGACGCGGACGGCGTCGACGAGCTTCTCCGGTTCGGAGTTCTTGAGGAGGAACCCGCTCGCCCCCGCCCGGAGTGCGTCCACGAGGTAGTCATCACGGTCGAAGGTCGTGAGGATGATGACCTTGGCCAGGTCGCGCGCGACGATCTCCCGGGTCGCCTCGATCCCGTCGGTACCCGGCATCTGCACGTCCATCAGCACGACGTCAGGTGTCAGCCGGGCGACCACCTCGACGGCGGCGGCACCGTCGCTGGCCTCGCCGATGACCTCGAGGTCCGGTTCGACGCCGAGGATCATCGAGAAGCCCGAGCGGACCAACGCCTGGTCGTCGACGACGACCACGCGCAGGATCTCCGGTGGCGTCTCCGTCATCGGGTCGACGTGACCGGCTGCGGTGGCCGAGCCGGGTCGAGGTGCTCGAGGTGCTCGGCACGGTCCTCGGTCGGGTCCGCCCTCCGAGCCAGAGGCAGTCGGACCCGGACGCGGAACCCGCCGGTGGCCCGTGGGCCGATCTCGAGCGAGCCGTCCAGGGAGGCGACGCGCTCCCGCATACCGAGCAGCCCGAGGCCGGTGCCCGAGGTACCGGTCCGGGGGCGTCCGGAGTCCAGGACCTCGATCTCGGCGAACCCGCCCGAGCCGGACGCATCGACGCGTAGGACCACGGTCGCCGCGGTGGCGGTCGAGTGCCGGCGGACGTTGTGGAGGGCCTCCTGGACGGTGCGGTAGAGCGTGAGGCCGACGGCCGGTCCGAGGTGCGTCGCGGCGTCCGGAGGGTCGGCCACGACGGAGTAGGTGACGTCGAGGCCGTCGGCGCGCAGCTGGTCGACGAGGCCGGGAATGGCGTCGACCGAGGGTTCGGGGGCGCGGCCGGTCTCGGCGGAGGCACGGTCGCCCTGGCGCAGCGTGCCGAGGAGCGCGCGCATCTCGGTCACGGCCTCGCGCGCCGACGACTCGACCGAGGAGAGCGCCGACGAGGCGGCCTGGGGGTCGACGTCGAGGACCCGGCGAGCCGCCGCGGCCTGGACGCCCATCACCGACACATGGTGCGCGACGACGTCGTGCAGCTCGCGGGCGATCCGGAGGCGCTCCTCGACGACGGCGTGCTCCTTGAGCTCGGCCGCCTGGGTGCGCAGCGTCGCGGCCTGGGTGGCGAGGCGGGCGCGGCGACGGGCGGCGTTCCAGGCAGCCTGGCCACCGAGGACGGCGCCGCCGAAGTAGGCGATGTTGACGAGGAAGGTGTAGGTCACCGCGGCGATGATCGGGTTGACCGCGCCGCGCGAGCGGGAGGGGTCGGCGATGTCCTCGTTGATCTGGGCGACGGCGCTGCCGAGGAGGAACTGGTAGGCGAGCCAGCCGAACATCAGCAGCAGGACGCCGGCGATGACCATCAGGGCGACGCGGCGGTCGCGCGCCCACGCCATGGCGCTGAACAGCGCGAAGAAGTACAGGCCCTGGACCGACAGCTGCATGGCGATGTCGGGCATCCGGACCCCGACCACGAAGAACGCCAGCGACGACACGACGACCGCTCCGAGGGGCCACCGACGGCGGAACGCGATGGGGGCGGCCATGGCCGCGAGGCCCAGGTACTCCTGCCAGACCGGTACGTCGGTACGCAGGGCGCCCCCGCTGCGGAGCATCTCGAGGCTGATGGCGGAGAGGGCGAACAGGATGAGCGCGACCGTGGCGTCGCGGCGCTGGGCGACCGCGGCCGGCCGCCGGACCCAGTCCCCGGCTTCGCCGTGGGCCCCGTCGTCGAGCGCGAAGAAGTCCGCGACTCGCATACGCCATGTCGTCACCCCTCCAGCGTAGGGAGGAGACCCCTCGGCCGGATCCCCCTCGAGACGGAGCGCTGCAGGCGTCGCTCATCGAGTCGCCTGGTCAAGGCGGTGACCCTTACCCCTCCTGAGGGGGACAATCCACCGGGCTGGCGGCTGGGGCGGCTCAGGGTCCTGGAGCTGAGGCGGACTCGGACGGCTTCCCGTACCGGGAACGCCAGGCGGCCCCCACCGCGAGGAGGTTGAGCGCCAGCAGGATCATCGGCGGCCAGACCGTGCCGTGCACCTGGGCCAGCGCCGCGATGGCGACCGCGAGGATGGCCGACGCTACGCCGATGGTCAGCTGGGTGAACGCCGACAGCTCGGACAGCTCCTCGGGCCGGGCGTTCTCGACGAGGAACGCCGACTTGGCCACGCTGATCGCGTCGTTGGCCAGGGTCGCCAGCAGGATGAACAGGGCGTGGACGAACGGCGACCCGATGAGCCCGGTCCGCTCGACGGTGACGGCACCGGCCGCGGCGAAGGCGCTGCACGACGTCCCGCCGATCAGCATCCCCCGGAACCCGCGCGACGTGAGGACCCGCTCCCACAGGACGGCACCGACGACCAGGGCCAGGCTGGTGACGGCGATGATCACGGCCAGGCTGCCCGGGACGCTGCCGTGCAGGGCGGCGACGCGGATGCTGAAGAAGGTCGTCGCGAGCGTGACCGACAGGAAGAGGATCTGCTGGATGAGGTACTCGCGGAGCCACGGATACCGTCGCGCGGCCTGAGCCCCCATGCGCAGCGTCGTGACGAGGCTGCGCCGTACCGGCGCCTTCGACGGCACGTGTTCCACCCCGACGAGCAGCGAGCAGAGCGCCGAGACCACCAGGAAGCCTCCGGCGAACCACTCGAGTGCGATGTGGCCGACGATCGGGTCACGGTCCGCGAACATCCGCGTGGAGACGATCGCGACCGCGCTCGCCAACAGGCCGCCGAGGGCCGCCTGGGTGAACAGCAGCCGGCGGCGACGCTCGCGCTGGACCGCGCTGGCCAGGACGTTGGTGAAGGCGATGGTGCCGATCCCCGACAGCAGGCCGGTCCCGAGCGAGATGGCCAGGAAGGTGACGTCCACGGTGAACCGGCTGTCCCGGAAGAACAGGCCGATCGTCGCGAGGGCGAACAGCAGGGTGGCGGTCCCGAGCGTGGCGAGCGCCATGACCGTGCGGCTGGGAAGCCGGCTGGCCAGCACGTTGGGGCCCAGCGTGTAGCCCACCAGCGTGCCGAGGATGCCGAGCGGGACGAGCAGACCGGCGACGATGAGCGAGCCGCCGAGAGCCGCACAGAGGAACGGCAGCACGATGTTGGTGCTGGCCAGCTTGCCGGCCAACCCGTAGCTGCCGCCCTGGGCCAGGAGCAGGGGGAAGTTGCGGCGCGGCGGCTCGAAGGTCGCTGCGTCGGACGAGCCGGGAGGGACGTCGGCCGCACCGTGGGTCAGGGCGACCGGAGGGTCGGCGGGCGCCACGGGCAGGGCCGGGTGGGCGTGCGCGGACACACCCGCCGCGCGCTGCTGAGGACCCGGCATCGGCCGTCAGGTCAGCGGAGTCAGGACGTCGAGGCCGAGGTACGGCCGCAACGCTTCCGGCACGACGACGGAGCCGTCCGCCTGCTGGTGGGTCTCGAGGATGGCGACCAGCCATCGCGTCGTCGCCAGCGTCCCGTTGAGGGTGGCGACGACCCGGGTGGCCCCGCCCTCCGGGTCGCGTTCACGGACGCCCAGCCGACGAGCCTGGTACGTGGTGCAGTTCGAGGTGGAGGTCAGCTCGCGGTAGCGGCCCTGGGTAGGGATCCACGCCTCGCAGTCGTACTTGCGGGCCGCGGGACCGCCGAGGTCACCCGCGGCGGTGTCGATGATCCGGTAGGGCACGTCGATGGCCGCGAGCATCTCGCGCTCCCAACCGAGCAGCCGCTCGTGCTCCGCCTCGGCGTCCGCGGCCGAGCAGTAGACGAACATCTCGATCTTCTGGAACTGGTGCACACGGATGATCCCGCGGGTGTCCTTGCCGTGCGAGCCCGCCTCGCGCCGGTAGCAGGTGGACCAGCCCGCATACCGCTTCGGTCCGCCGCTGAGGTCGAGGATCTCGTCGCTGTGGTACCCCGCGAGCGCGACTTCCGAGGTGCCGGTGAGGTAGAGGTCGTCGGCCTCGAGCCGGTAGACCTCGTCGGCGTGGGCGTCGAGGAACCCGGCGCCGGCCATCATCTCGGGCCGCACCAGGGTCGGCGTGATCATCGGGGTGAAGCCGTACTCGACCGCGCGGGCGACGCCGAGGTTGAGCAGCGCCAGCTCGAGCCGCGCGCCGACACCGGTGAGGAAGTAGAACCGCGAGCCCGCCACCTTGGCGCCGCGCTCCATGTCGATGGCGCCGAGCAGCTCGCCGAGGGCGAGGTGGTCACGGGGCTCGAATCCCTCCGCCGCGAAGTCCCGCGGCGCCCCGACGACCTCGCGGACGACGTAGTCCTCCTCGCCGCCGACCGGCACCCCCTCGACGATGATGTTGCCGACCCGGCGGGCCAGCACGTCGAGCTCGCGCTCGCGCTCTCCCGCCTCCGACTCCAGCGAGCGCACGCGGTTGGCGAGGTCCTTGGCCTGCGCGACGAGCGCGGCCTTCTCCTCGCCCTTGGCCGTCGCGACCTGCTTGCCGAAGGTCTTCTGCTCGGCCCGCACCCGCTCGTACTCACCGAGGGAGGAGCGCCGCGCCTCGTCGGCGGCGAGGATCGCGTCGACGATCCCCGGGTCCTCCCCACGGGCCTTCTGCGAGGCCCGGACGACGTCCGGCGTCTCGCGCACGAGCTTGATGTCGATCACCGGGTCAGGGTATCGAGAACCCATGAGCGATCTGCCGCCCCTTTTCGGCGAGGACCACACCTGCCCGACGTGCCGACTGGCGTACGCCGACCTCGGCGTCGAAGAGTGCCTCGCCCTCGTCGCCGAGTCGACGAGCGCGCTCGCCGCACTGCTGCCGACGTTCGGTGACGAGACCCTGCGCCGGCGGCCGCGGCCGGAGGTGTGGTCGCCGGTCGAGTATGCGTGTCACGTCCGCGACGTCCTGCTCACCTTCGCGGTCCGCCTCCACCGCGGCGTCCGCGAGGACCGGCCGGCCCTCGACCCGATGTATGCGGACTGGCGCGCCGAGCGGTTCGGCTACGGCGCGACCCACCTGGACGTCCTCCTCGCGGAGCTGGCGTCGGCTGCCGAGGGGTTCGCGAACGAGGTCCGGGCGGTTCCCGACGACGCGTGGGGCCGCACGGTGGTCCGCCGGCCGGAGGAGGAGCGGACCGTGCGCTGGCTGGTCCGGCAGGCGGCGCACGAGTGCGTGCACCACCTGCGCGACGTTCAGTCGCGGGGCTGAGCGGCGAGCCGCTGGTGCGCCTGCATCGGCTCCCCGGTCTCCAGGAGGGTCTTGAGCGCGGAGATCACGCCCGTCCAGCCCTTTCCGGCGACGGACTCGGCTGTGCCGGGCGAGCCCTCGAGCCGGTCGTGGATGGTGGTGAGCAGGCAGGTCCCGTCGTCGGACGGGGTGATCTCCCAGGTGACCCGGCTCTCCGGCTCGTTCTCGAGCTCGGGGTCGTAGCTGGACCGCCAGCCGTGGACCAGGCGATGCGGCGGGTCCCACTCGTAGACCGGCGCATCGCCCCACGAGGCGCCGTCCGGGCCGCGGGACTCGTAGCGGTCGGGAGTGACGGTGATCGCCGCGCCGTGGAAGTACCGCCGCGAGAACTCCGGCAGCGTGAGCGCGTCCCAGATCTGCTGAGCGGTCGCCCTGATGACGATCCGGTAGACCTGCGTCGGGGTCGCCGGATCCGGGGCGACGGCACGGTCGGTGTGCTGTGGGCTGGCGGTCACGTCAGGGCTCCTTCGGGGCGTCTGGGGAGGACTCGAGGGCTGACTCGAGGGCGGTCTTGAGATCGACGAGCGCGGTGACGCGCCCAGCGCGGTACTTGTCGACCCAGCGGTCGGCGACCAGCTGGATCGGCACCGGGTTGAGGAAGTGCCGGGTGGCCCGGCCGTCCTTGCGGGTGACGACCAGCCCGGCCTCCTCGAGGACGCGGACATGCTTCATCACGCCGAACCGGCTCATGGCGAACTCCTCCTCGAGCTCGCCGAGCGTCCGCCCGTCGCGCTCGAAGAGCAGGTCGAGGAGACGTCGGCGCGACGGGTCGGCCAGGGCCCTGAACACTGCGTCCTCGTTCTCGGGCACCCCGCGAGATTAGGTGACCATTTGGTCACATGTCAAGGGTGACCGACACAGGTGAGCCGGGCACACCACGGGGGCGTACCCGGCTCACCACCCGGTCTGGGGGAGAGGCCGGGGTCCGTGGTCGGAGTTTCCAGTCGTTCTCTCTCCATGGTGAGCGCCCCGGCGCGGCCGGGCCTACTCGCCGTTCGGAGAGTTCGCGGTCAGACGGTGACGACGACGTCCTCGTACTCGAGCCGCGGCTGCCGGTCGCGGAACGCGTCCTCGGCGGGGTGGCCGACGTTGACGACGACGAGGGAGCGGTGCCGACCGTCCGGGAAGAACTCGGCGTCGACACCGGCGGCGTCGAAGCCGGTCATCGGGCCGGCCGCCAGACCCGCCGCGCGGATCCCGACGAGGAGGTATGCGGACTGCAGGAGAGCGTTGAACTTCGCCATCCGCTCGCGGCCGGTCTCGTCCGCGTGGAGGCGGTCCCGGGCGCCCACCGCGTGGGGCGAGACGCGCGGGAGCTCGTCGTGGAAGTCGACGTCGGCAGCAAGGACGAGGGTGAGCGGCGCGATGGAGGTCTTGGCCTTGTTGCCGTCGCTCATGTGCTCGACCAGGCGCCCGCGGGCGTCCGGGGTGCGGACGAGCAGCACGCGCAGCGGCTGCGTGTTCATCGCGGTCGGGCCCCACTTGACCAGGTCGTGGATGGCCCGGACCCGCTCGTCGCTCACCGGCTCGTCGGTGAAGGCGTTCGCGGTGCGGGCCGAGCGGAAGAGGAGGTCCTGCGCGTCCTTCTCCAGCTCGAGGTAGGAATCGGGGAGGGTGGTGGTGGTCACGGTGGTTGAACCGTCAACTACTCGTCATTGTTCCCAGCCGCAACCATTACCCCATCTGTCTCGACCTCCACCACCACCTTCCGACCATTGTGCGGGTGTGGTGGCCATTCCGGCCTTTGGGCCGCCACACGAGCTCAATGGCGCGGAGGTTGCGCGGAGGCCTTGCTATCCGCGCACGTCCCAGACGTGGTGGAAGAGGTCGTGCAGGAGGTAGCGGCCGAGGGACTCCACGGTGAACGTCGAGCCGTTGCTGCGCACGCCGGTACGGGCCCAGTCGCCGTCGCCGACGCGCGTGTAGGCCTCGGCGAGCTCCGCACCCGACTCGGTCACCTCGGTGGCGACCACGGCGGGTTCCTGCTCCCAGTAGCGCTCGGCCAGGGCGGTCTCGTCCTGGTCCCAGTTGGCGAAGGTCGGGTTGTCCTGCTCGAGCATGAGCTCAAGGCGCTGCCGGAAGAGCCGGTGGACGTCACGGATGTGGCCGGCGTACTCGAGCGGCGACCAGGTCGCGGGAGCGGGCCTGCGGGTCGCGTCGGGGCGGGCCAGGACGTCCGGCCAGCGGGAGGCGGCGTCGCGGACCAGCGCGGGGATAGCCACCGGTTCGATGGTCGCCGCGTCGAAGCCGCATTCCGGACACCGGCGTTCCAGGGTCCAGGTCCAGTCCTTGCCGTCCGGTTCGGGCGGGGCTGGGTCCGGGGTTGCGGGCTCGCGTGCGGGCTCGGTCACCGGTCGAACCTACTGCCCGGACGCGGCGCCTCGGCACCCGCTAGCGTCGGCCTGTGTTCGACAGCCCGGCGTTCTGGATCGTCGTCGCGGTCGTCGTCCTCGCGATCGTCGCCGCGGTCGTCGTCGCCCGGCGTGACACGGTTCTGGAGGCCACCGGCATCGCCCGACGGCGGCGCCGCCCCCACCGCGACGAGTTCCGGCCCGAGGGTCTCGACGAGGATGCGCCGCCATTGAAGCGGGCCGGGATCATCGTCAACCCGACGAAGTTCACCGACCTCGACGCCGTCCGTGCACGGGTCACCACCACCTGCCTGGCCCAGGGCTGGGGCGAGCCGATCTGGCTCGAAACGACCATCGCCGACCCGGGAACCGGCCAGGCGCGACAGGCCGTCGAGGAGGGCGCCGCGGTGGTCTGCCCGCTCGGCGGGGACGGCACCGTGCGCGCCGTCGCGACGGCGCTCCTGGGCACCGAGACCCCGCTGGGGCCGCTGCCGGGCGGCACCGGAAACCTGCTCGCCCGCAACCTCGACCTGCCGTTCGACTCCATCGAGAAGGCCCTGGTCGTGGCGTTGACCGGCCAGAACGTCCGTATCGACGTCGGACGCCTGTCGGTGGACCCGTCGGGACAGCACGCCGTCCCGGACGAGCACATCTTCCTCGTCATGGCCGGGGTCGGCCTCGACGCGGCGATCATGGCCGGCGCCCCGGAGCGGCTCAAGGCACGGGTGGGCTCGGCGGCCTACGTCGTGTCGGGGTTCCAGAACTTCCTCGGCCCGCAGTTCAAGGTGCGGATGAAGGTCGACGGCGAGGGCGAGTTCTCGCGGCGTACCCGCACCGTCGTCGTCGGCAACTGCGGCAAGCTCTTCGGCGGCCTGGTCCTCATGCCGGGCGCGCGGCTCGACGACGGGGTCCTCGACTCGGTCGTCCTCTCCCCCCGCGGCGTCGTCGGCTGGTCGGCCGTGGCCGGACACGTCGTCACCCGTCAGCGCCGCGGCCACCCGCTCATCGACCGGCACGCCGGTCAGGAGATCCGCATCGACGTCGACCAGCCGCAGGAGGTGCAGCTCGACGGCGACACCGTCGGGACCGCTCGGTCCATGACCGCGCGGGTCGACCACCTCGCACTGGTCGTGCGAGTCGGGGTGAGCGCTCAAGCGAAGAGCGCGTCGCCCCAGTAGCCGCCCTCGGCGAGGCCGGGCGGGCAGGCGAAGAGCGCCGAGCCGTTGTGCTCGATGTACTCGTTGAGGACGTCCTTGGCGGCCAGCGCCTGCTGCATCGGGACGAACTGCTTCCCGGGGTCGCGGACGAAGGCGATGAAGAACAGGCCGGCGTCGAGGTGGCCCACCCCGTCGGTGCCGTCGGTGAAGTTGTAGCCGCGGCGCAGGATCTTGATCCCGCTGAGGTTGCTCGAGTGGGCCAGCCGGACGTGCGCGTCGACGGGGATCGCGGGCTGGTTGTCGGCGCCCTTCAGCGCGAAGTCCGGCTCGTCGAACTCCTTCTCCCTGCCCAGCGGAGCCCCGGCCGCCTTGGTCCGGCCGATGGTGTCCTGCTGGTCCTGGAGGTTGGTGCGGTCCCACACCTCGATGTGCATCCGGATCCGCCGGGCGACGAGGTAGGTGCCGCCGGCCATCCAGGCGGCCGCGCCGGGCACGTCCGCGGTCGGGACCCAGACGTGCTCGTCGATCGCGGCCGGTTCCTCGGCCTTGAGGTTGTTGGTGCCGTCCTTGAACCCGAACAGGTTCCGCGGCGTGGCCTGGGTGGTGCTGGTGGACGACGTACGGCCGAACCCCAGCTGCGACCACCGGACCGAGACCACCCCGAACCCGAGCCGGACCAGGTTGCGCACGGCGTGGACGGCGACCTGCGGGTCGTTCGCGCAGGCCTGGATGCAGAGGTCCCCGCCCGACCGCGCGGCGTCGAGGTCGTCGCCGCGGAACGCCGGGAGCTCCTGCAACGCCGCCGGCCGACGGGCCGCGAGCCCGAACCGGTCGTCGAACAGCGACGGCCCGAACCCGATCGTCACGGTCAGCCCCGAGGCCGGGAGCCCGTACGCCTCACCGGTGTCCTGGGGGACGCCGTAGGGGCCGCCGCCCACGACGCCACCCGGGGCCGCCTCGGCGCCGACGGTCATCCGCTCGGCCGCGCGGGTCCATTTCTTCAGCAGGTCGACGAGCAGGGCGCGGTCCTTGGTCACGACGTCCAGCGCCACGAAGTGCATGCGGTCCTGAGCGGGCGTCACGATCCCGGCCTGGTGCGCCCCGCGGAAGGGGATCGGCGCGTCCAGGCTCGCCGGCACCGAGGCGGGGGCCGACTCCGCACCCGACGTCTCCGCCGGCGAGGCAGCCGCGCGCGTCGCATACCCGCCGCCGAACCCGACCGCCACACCGGCGACGGCCGCCCCCGCGGAGACGCCGAGGAGCCCGCGGCGGCTCACGCCGCTCGCGGGCTGGGTCTCGGAGGCCACCGGGGCCGTGGGTTCGGTCACGAGGTGGTTGGAGTCCCCCCGGCACCGGCCTCGACGACGCCGGGGACCTTGGCGACCTGCTCCGACAGGGCGTCGAGCTTCACCGTGAGGCCCTTGACCTGGTCGGGCGTGAGCTCGGTCAGCGGTGCGTAGGTCGTGCCCTTCTGGAACTGGTCGAGCGCCTGGTTGATGCCGGTGAACGCCTGGTCGAGCGCGGTCGCGAGGTCGGGCTGGCGCTCGGCAATGACCGGGCGGAGCACCTCGAGCGCGGACTGCGAGCCCTGGAGGTTCGCCTTCATGTCGTCGAGGTCGGTATGCGAGTACCGCTCCTCCTCGCCGGTGATCTTCGTGGTGGCGACCTCGTCCAGCAGCTCCTTGGCGCCGTTGGCGATGCTGAGTGCCGTGAAGTCGACGGCCTTGGCCTTCTCGACGATCGTCGTGACGTCGGCGAGGAGCTGGTCGGCGATGGCGGGGCTGTCAGACTTGAGGCCGTCGACCCAGAGGTCCTTCTCGAGGCGGTGGTACCCGGTGAACGGGAGACCCTCCTCGACGACGTCCTCGCGGCCGTCGATCTTGGGGTCGAGGTCACCGAAGGACTCCGCGACCGGCTCGATCCGCTCCCAGGGGAGGCGGGCCGGCGTGTACAGCGTCTTGGCCTTGGCGACGTCGCCGGCCTTGACGGCGGCGACGAACGCCTCGGTACCGGCGAGCAGCTCGGCGGACTGCGCTGCCACGTAGGCCTGGTAGTCGGTGATCGCCTTGGCGACCTTCTGGTTGGCGCTGCCGGGCTGCGCGGTACCCGTGACCGTGAAGGCGGCCCGGATGCCGTCGCCGACCATCCCCGGCTTGCAGGCGGTCGTGAAGGTGCCCGGCTCGGCGATCTCGACCTTCAGCTCGCGGCTCAGGCCCGGAGTGACGTTCTCGACCTCGCCGAGGATGCGGTCACCCGCGCCGTAGACGTAGAACTCGGTGACCTTGGACCCGGTGTTCTGGACCTGGAAGGTGATGGTGCCGGCCGCGGCGGTTGCGCTCGAGACCCCACACTCGTTGTCGGTGGCCTTGACGGCGATCGGGCCACCGGCGCTCGAGGCCGCGGTGGACGAACCGGTGGCGCCGCCCGACGTGCAGGCGGCGAGCGCGAGCAGGCCGGCGGCTCCGACCACGGCGGTCAGGGTGCGGGTGAGGGACATGCAGGGGCTCCCGAGGTTCGACGAAGGGGCGAGGGGACGGTCAGGCGCCGGTGCGGGCCGCGGGCGCCGCACTCGGTGACGGGGTGCTGGGCACCTTGACCGGCCGGAGGAACAGGGTGAGGACGATGCCGACGTAGAGCACCCAGGCGACCGCCTGCAGCCACGTCGTGTTGGGGCTGAAGTTGAAGATGCCCTTGAGCAAGGTGCCGTACCAGGAGTCCGGGGGAATGGCGGCGCTGACGTCGAAGGCGAGGTTGTTCAGGCCCGGCAGGAAGCCGGCCTCCTGGAGGTCGTGGATGCCGTACGCGAGGATCCCGGCGGCCACGACGACGAGCAGGATCCCGGTGTAGCGGAAGAACAGCCCGAGGTTGATCTTCACGGCGCCCTTGTAGATGGCGATGCCCATCAGCACGGCGCCGCCGAGGCCGATGATCCAGCCGAGCATGGGCTGGATCTGGCCCTGGCCGGCGGCCTCGGTCGTCGCGTAGAAGAAGATCGCGGTCTCCAGGCCCTCCCGGCCGACGCCGAGGAAGCCGACGAGCGCGACCGCCCACGGTCCGACGTCGATGGCCTTGTCGAGCCGGCCCTTGAGCTCGCCGGAGATGGTGCGGGCGGCGGTACGCATCCAGAACACCATCGCGGTGACGAAGCCGACCGCGACGATCGAGGCCACGCCGCCGATGAGCTCCTGCTGCTCGAAGGAGAGCCGGCTGGTGCCGTAGGTGAGCACCGCGCCGAGCCCGACCGAGAGGACGACGGCGGCCGCGACGCCCACCCAGACGTACTTCAGGGCGTAGCGCCGGTCCGTCTTGGTGAGGAACGCGGCGAGGATGACGACGACGAGCGCCGCCTCGAGGCCTTCGCGCAACCCGATGAGAGCGTTGCTCACGAGCACAGGGGATCCTCCGGTGCGAGCGGTCGGCGCGATGCCGAATTACGTGACAGGGCCCTGCCCTAATCGGGACGGCTTATCACAACACAGGTAAGCCTCACCTAACAAGTCCTGGGCTGGGTCAGCCGCGCAGACCGTCCAGCCACCGCCGGGCGTCGTCGAACTCCGCGTCGCTGGTCCCGACCATCGGCGTCGTGGGTCGGCCGTCCGCGCGGGCGTACGAGCCGAGGTAGCGCACCTGCGCGCATACCCGCCGGAGCCCCATCAGCGTCTCGGCGACGCGCGCATCGGCGAGGTGACCCTCGATGTCGATCGAGAAGCAGTACGAGCCCATCGCCTCACCGGTCGGCCGCGACTCGAGGCGGGTCATGTTCACGCCGCGCGCGGCGAACTGCTCGAGCAGCTCGAGGAGGCCGCCGGGGTGGTCGTCGCGCTGGTAGAGGACCAGGGTGGTCTTGTCGGCACCCGTCGGCGGAGGGGTATGCCCGGGGCGGGCCACCAGCGCGAACCGGGTGACCGCCCGACCGTTGTCGCCGATGTCCTCGGCCAGGACCTCGAGCCCGTGGATGGTCGCGGCGCCGGGGGCGCAGACGGCGGCCTGGTGTGCGGCGACGTCACCGGCCGCCGGGTCCAGGTCGGCCGCCGCGGCGGCCGTGGAGAGGGTGGTGAGGTAGACCGCCGAGGGCAGGTTCGCGTTCATCCAGGTCCGCACCTGGGCCCAGCCGTGCGGGTGGGTCCCGACGGCGCGGATGTCCTCCAGGCGGGTGCCCGGACGGGCAGCGAGGACGAAGGTGACGGGGACGAGGACCTCACCGGTGATGACGACGTCCGAGCCCACGGAGAGGGCATCGAGGGTGGCGCTGACCCCGCCCTCGACCGAGTTCTCGATCGGCACCATGGCGGCGTCGAGGCGGCCCGCCCGCAGCGCCTCGAGCGCTCCGACGACCGAGTCGCAGGGCACGTGCTCGGCACCGGTGGCGGGGGCCCAGGCGTCGAGGGCCATCTGGCAGAACGTCCCGGCCGGGCCGAGGTACCCGTAGCGGAGGGTGGTCATCGGCGCTCCCTGGTGCTCGGCGCGGTGGTCCTCGTCGTGGACCGCACCGGACCGCCGCGGGCGGCGCTGAGCGCCTCCTGCTCTTCAGGGGTCAGGGTGATCTCGCTGGAGCCGCCGACGATGCCCTTGGCGTAGGTGCGCGACTCGCCGCGCGCGTGGATCGAGGAGATGACCAGGCCGTCGCCCTCGTCGTCGACGACCGCACAGGAGAAGCTGAGCCGCCCGCCCATGTCGCCGAAGGCGTCGTACCGGACGACGGCGACGTTGCGCAGGGACTGGCGCAGGTCGCGGCGTACACCGTGCACGTCCTCGCGGACCGTCTCGACCTGCTCGGCCAGCGCGAGCAGCCGGCGCTCCTGGCCCGCGGCCAGGCTGGCGACGTCGGTCTCTCCCCCAGCCCAGAGGACGGCGAAGCGGCGGCGCATACGGGACAGCCGCAGGTGCGACCCGACGGCGAGGGCGAGGGCGACCAGCGCGATGACCCCGAAGGCGACGGTCAGCCCAGTGAGCTGAGCCGTGGTCAGGGTCACCTGGGCAGGGTATTACGGGGTCAGCGAAGCGTGACCTGGCGGTTCAGCAGGCCGGCCCGAGCCCGCCGCTCGTCGGCGGTGAGGGGCGTGGCGTCGGTCGCGGCGCCCTCCAGGGCGGTGGCCATGGCGGCCACGGCGTCGGGGAAGTCGCCGGCCTTGGCGTCGGCGGGGACCTCCCAGACGGGTACCAGCAGGCCGCAGGCCCGGAAGGCACCGAGCAGCCGCGCGTCGGGGGTGAGCCGGTCGGCGTCGCCGGCGTGCAGACGGGCCAGGGCGGCGGTGGCGGTGTCCTCGTCGTACGGGAGGACCCAGCGGACGTAGGTGCGCCCGCTGATGACGCACCAGTAGACGGAGTCGGCGCCCGAGACGCGTTCGGTGGGGATGACCGACTCGTTGGCGCGTTCGAGCGACTCCTGACCGTCCTTGTCGAGCGCGTTGTCGCCGACCCAGAAGTCGAAGCCGTCGTGGATGGTCACCTCGAACGGCACGCTCGTGTCGAGGACGTCCTGGAGGCGTGGGGAGTCGGCGTCGGGGTTCGGGACCGCGGTGATCGGCGTGCCCTCGTCGGCGTCGGCCGCCAGGAGGAGAGCGGCGGCGATGTCGCGGCTCGGGTCACCACTGGTCGCGCCGGACTGGGTCGCGACGAACAGCTCGCCACCGTTGCGGTGCAGCGCCGGCCAGGCCAGTGGGAGCACGGTGCAGACCGTGGCCGGCGTCGTGGCGCCGTCGGCGGTCAGCGTGATGGCGCCGGTCGCCGCCGGCAGGATCTCGCGGAGTGCCACCCACTCGGTCTCGGACGGTAGACCCTCGAACGGTCGCGCGACGAAGGGGGCCGGTACCGGCCGTGACTCGGTATGCGACGGACGGCTGGTACGTCGACGGCTGGCCTTGCCCATGCGCTGAACCCTAACGGCGCCGGCGAGCGCCGCTGACCGCGCTGACCCGCCCGGCTCGGCTCCCATCCGAGCCGAGCGGGGAGCGAAAGGACTGGGCGGGTCAGTGCGAGCGGCGGCGGGACGGTCCGCCGAGGGCGGCCCAGACGGTGCGACCGTTGCGCTCCTCGGTGACGCCCCACTCGTGGGCCAGGCTGCGGACGATGCGCAGCCCGCGACCGGAGGACGCCCACAGGGACTGGGGCGCCGGCCGTGGCGTGGAGACGCCGCCACCGTCGCTGACCTCGACCTCGACGACCCCGGACTTGACCTTCCAGTGCACGCGGATCATGCCGTCGGCGAGCGGGCGGGCGTGGCGCAGCGCGTTGGCGATCAGCTCGCTGACGACGATCTCGGCCTCACCGACGGTCTCGGACCCGACGCCGCGGGCGTCGAGGTCGGCGACCAGGACCCGGCGGGTCTTGGCCACGGCCGAGGGCGCCCAGGGCACACGGATCGTGCGCGGGCGCTCGCCCGTGTCAGAAGCGGAGGCCGTGGTCATCAGGGTCGGCCACGCGGGCTGCGTCGAGACCCCTGCCCGCACCGTATCGGCGCGTTGTGCCAATGACTGCTCACCGCCTTGTCGTGCACTGCCCCTCCCGGTCGCATTTCCCCCTGGCCGACCGGGCCAACGCCGAGATTAACGGTTGCGGCCCAGCAGGTCGAGCACGGCGGCAGGATGGTTGCTGATGATCGCGTCCACCCCCAGACGCATACAGAGGCGCATGTCCTCCTCGTCGTCGACCGTCCACACCCAGACGTCGTTGTCTGCTTCATGGCGCTCCTGCACGATCTCGGGACGCTCCCTGATCAGTGCGATGTCCAGCCCGGCGGTTCCGGCACCCGCCACGAGCCGGGTTCGCCGCAGCGGCATCGGCTGTGACGCGGACACCAGAAGGACCAGCGGTAGCTCCGGACACAGGCTCGACATTCGGCGAACAGCCATGGCGGAGAACGACATCATCCGCGCCCACACCTGCCCAGGACGCCGAGCACCGTCGATTCCGTACTCGCGGAACAACGTCGCGACCTCGTGCTCGACGCGGCCACCGGCGCGGGAGGGATGCTTCGTCTCGACCGCCAGCCCGATCTCGCGACCCGCGCCGAGGGCCAGCTCGACGAGCTCCCGCAGGGTCAGCAGGGCGCCGCTCTCGGCGTCGCGGTCGACGCCGGCCTCGTGCTTCCACGCGCCCCAGTCGACGGCGCGGAGCTCGGCCAGGGTCATCGCCGAGACGATGCCCGTCGACCCGCCGGTGCGTTCGAGCGTGCGGTCGTGCAGGCATACGAGCTCGCCGTCCGCCGACAGCCGGACGTCGCACTCGAGGCCGTCGGCCCCGTCGGCGATCGCCTGCCGGTAGGCGCCGACGGTGTGCTCGGCGACGGCGGCCGACGAGCCCCGGTGAGCGATGACGAGGGGCTCGCGTTCGGGGGTCACCACCGGCATATCGTGGCACGGTGGGCGAGCCGCGCGACTCACACGAGAGCCCACGAGGGCGTTCTACCCGTGTGAACCTTCCCCCCTTCCAGCGACTCGTCGACGATCACTGGCGTGACGTCGCCCGGCTGGCCCGTGGCCTTGCGGGACCGGTCGACGGTGACGACGTGGCCCAGCAGGCGTGGACCCAGGCGTATGCCGCATACCCGAGCCTCACCTCGACCCGGAACCTGCGCGGCTGGCTGCTGACCATCACCCACCGGTGCGCCATGGACCTGCACCGCTCGCGCGGCCGCCGGGCCGTGCCGACCGACGACGAGACCGTCCTCGCGGGCGCCGCCCGGGTCGACGGTCCGGAGTCCCGCCTCGTGGACGAGGACCTGTGGGGTCGGGTCTCCCGGCTGCCCGAGCGACAACGGGAGGCGGTGGTCCTCAAGTACGTCGGGGACCTCGACCATCCCGCCATCGCCGAGCTGCTCGGCACCACCCCCACGATGAGCCGCCGCCTCGTCAGCGACGGCCTCAAGAACCTGAGAGAGAGCGCCTGATGAACGACCACACCACCCTCGAGCAACAGCTGACCGGTTGGGAAGCCGGCGACCTGCGGCCTCCGACCTTCTCGTCGGCCGACGTCTCCTACGTCGTCGACGACACCGCCGTCGGCCGGATCCTGTTCGCCCGCAACGACTCCGGCGCACTGGTCGCCACTCGCTACGTGACCGACGACGAGGCGGTGGACGCCGTCCTCGACCGGCTGGCCCACTCCGTGTCGCCTCGGGTGCTACGGATGCCGGCCGCACTGGACGACGCCCGGCACCAGTTCGACGACTTCCTCGCCGGGCGGCGCCACGACTTCGACCTCGAGACCGACCTGGCTCTCGCGACCCCGTTCCAGCGCAGCGTCCTGGAGACCCTGGCCCGCACGATCGGGTACGGCGAGCGCGAGACCTACGGCGGGCTGGCCAAGGCCATCGACCGGCCGACGGCCTCGCGGGCGGTCGGCGCGGCACTCGGTGCGAACCCGCTCTGCATCGTGGTCCCCTGCCACCGCGTGGTCGGGTCACACGGCGCGCTCACCGGGTACGCGGGCGGAGTCGCCGCCAAGGAGTACCTGCTCGACCTCGAGACCGCCTCCTGAGCGATCCCGCTACGCCGCCGTCCAGTGAGCGGGGCGGGCGACGTGCTCCGGTATGCGCGTCGCCCCGTCCCCGCGGGCGGCGGTCAGCTGGGGGCCGGTGAGGTACAAGGCATCGGTGAGACCCGCTCCGGTGAGGTCGGCTCCCCGGAGGTCCGCGCCGAGCAGGTCGGCGGTGCGGAGGTCGACACCGCGTAGGTCGGTCCCGATGAGCAGCGCGCCCCGCAGGTCGGCGGCTCGCAACCCCTCGCCGCGGAGGTCACGTCCGACGAGGTCCTGACTCCGGAGCTCCGCTCCGCCCAGCCCGTCGCGGACCACCGTGCTTACCCGCCCTAAAAGGTCGCCGACGTCGCGGCGCAGGTCGCTGACGTCGAGGGCCGCCAGCCGCTCAGCGCCGGCCGCCGAGAGAGAAGCCAGGCCGACGGCGACCCGCTCGACCTCCGCGGCGAGATCGGCAGGCAGGTCACGGGACGCCGCATCGGCGAGGTACCACCGCATCTCGTGCACGGCGCGCAACGTGTCGAACGCCGCGAACATCGGCCGCGCGACGTCCTCCCCGTCCCGCCACGTGCGACCGCCGAAGGTGACCTGGACGACCTGCTGTCCGGCGCCGAAGCAGTCGAACACCTCGCACCCCGGGAAGCCCTCGGGCCGGAGGCGGTCGTGGATCCGGCAGCGGTCGTCGTCGCGAAGGTGGGCACACGGCATACCAGCCGGCTTGTCGATCGCGAAGTCCGCCGACCGCGCGAACGGCAGTGCAACGCAACAGAGTCCGGCGCAGCGGCTGCAGTCGGCCCGCAGCTCCACGCGTCGGTCCACGGCGTTGCTCGGCACCCCAGGAGGCTACGTCGTTAGGGTGGCCGGGTGGCCCACCGGTTCACCTCCGCGCCCCTGACCCGCCAGACCTGGGACGACCTGGAAGCCCTGGCCGAGCGCCGGGGCTCGACCGTCCTGCGCAGTTGCTGGTGCATGTTCTACCGGACGACCGGCGACTTCGGGCTGACCGTCGCGTCGGGCCCGCAGCACCGCGAGGACCTGCGCCGCGTCGTCGACGCCGGCGAGTCACCGGGCCTCGTCGGGTACGTCGACGGCGAGCCGGCGGGATGGATCAGCCTCGGCCCACGGCCCCAGTATCCGCGGCTCGACGCGTCGCGCGTGATGCGCGCCGTCGACGACACCCCCGTCTGGTCGATCGTCTGCTCGTTCGTCGGCAGCGACTACCGCGGCCAGGGCGTGCAGCGACGGCTGCTCACCGCGGCGGTGGGCTTCGCGCGCGAGCAGGGCGCTCGCACCCTCGAGGCGTATCCCGTCGACAAGGCCGAGCGCAGTGACAACGGGTCGATGTGGTGGGGGTCGCGGTCGCTCTACGAGAAGGCCGGCTTCCGCGAGGTCGAGCGACGCAGCCCGACCCGCCTGGTCATGCGCCGGACCCTGCGTCCGCGAACGCCGGCGTGACCGCTGTCCGGCCCGGTGTCGCGGACGACCTCGTCGCCCTGACCGCGATCTACAACCACTACGTGACGACCAGCCACGTGACCTTCGACGACGTCCCGTTCTCGGTCGACGAGCGCCGGGCCTGGTTCGCGCACTACGCGACGAGCGGTCCGCACCGGCTCCTCGTCGCCGAGGACGAGGGCCGGATCCTCGGGTATGCGACGAGCAGCCCGTTCCGGCCGAAGCCGGGCTACCGGACCACGGTCGAGACGACGGTGTACGTCGCGGCCGACGCGGGTGGTCGCGGCGTCGGGAACGCCCTCTACGCCAGGCTGTTCGAGGTGTTGGCCGAGGAGGACCTGCACCGCGCAAACGCTGGGGTCGCCGTGCCGAACCTGCCATCTCGGGCGCTGCACCTTCGGTTCGGGTTCATCCCGATCGGTGTGTTCCGCGAGGTCGGGACCAAGTTCGGGCGGTACATCGACGTGGAGTGGTTCGAGCGCCCGCTGTGAACGCCGTCTGCTAAGAAGGCCCATGCTCATCGCGGCCCAGCTGCTGGCCGGCCTCGCGGCCGTGCTCCACGTCGTGTTCTTCGTGTTCGAGAGCCTGCTGTGGACGCGGCCGGCGGTGTATGCGCGGTTCGGGATCGGCTCGCGCGAACAGGCCGAGACCATCCGGCCGATGGCCTTCAACCAGGGCTTCTACAACCTCGCGCTCGCGGTGGGGCTGTTCGTCGGGATCGTCCTGCTGGGTCGTGACGGGGCGGCCGGGGTCGTCGGGAAGACCCTGGTGACCTTCGCGACCGCGTGCATGGTCGTCGCCGGCCTGGTCCTGGCGTCCACCGGGAAGAAGTACTGGCGGGCGGCGGCGATCCAGCTGGTCCCCGCAGCACTGGCCCTGGTCCTGGTCCTGCTGGTCTGACCGCCGACCGCGTCGCCGCCGCGCGATAGCGTCGAGGACATGGCACAGACCCTCAGCCTCCACGAGGCGAACCAGGCAGTCCCGGGCTGGCGAGCGCTGGCCAGTGGGCTGCACATCACGGTGGCCACCGACGACTTCGCGGCCGCCCTCGCGCTGGTCGACCGGATCGGCGCGATCGCCGAGGAGCAGCAGCACCACCCGAACATCGACCTGCGGTGGGGCCGCGTCCACGTCGTCACCTCCAGCCACGACGTCCACGGGGTGACCGACCGTGACGTCCGGCTCGCGACCGCCGTGAACGAGGTGCTCTCCGAGATGGGCCTCGAGCCGGAGATCACTCGGGTGGCGGAGTTCGAGATCGCCATCGACGCCCTCGACATCCCGGCCGTACGCCCGTTCTGGGCGGCGATCCTCGGCTACGACGAGGGCCGCGGCAAGGACATCGTCGACCCGGAGTCGATCCGGCCGCTGGTGTGGTTCCAGCAGATGGACGCGCCGCGACCGCAGCGCAACCGCATCCACTTCGACGTGTGGGTCGCCCCGGACGAAGCCGAGGCCCGGATGGCGCGCGCGATCGAGGCCGGCGGCCGGCTGGTGTCCGACACCGAGGCGCCGTCGTTCTGGGTGCTCGCCGACCCGGAGGGCAACGAGGCCTGCATCTGCACCTCGGAGCAACGCGGCGGTTGAGTCACGACCGATCGGTGAACGAGTGGTGCTCGTGCGCAACCACCCACCGGTCGGCCTCCTTGCGTAGTCCGATGGTCAGCCGCAGCCGTCGCGTCGGATCGGACTCGAACTCGTCCGGGGTGCCGCACCGCAGCAGGGCGTGAGCGAAGGCCACGTCGTCCCCCGCGGTCACGTCCAGCCGGACGATCTCGAACAGCGCGCCACTGGCCTGCCACTGGAAGAACGACGGCCAGGTCCGGGTGTACTGGTCGAGGTCCCGCACCCCCTCCTCCGGCGGCGGGACGTCGAACATGACGATGTCGTCGGCGTGGTCGGCCAGCACCCGGCGCAGGTCGCCCTCGTGCACCGCCTGCGCCCACCCTTCGATGAGCTCCCGGATCCGGGTCTCGTCCTGCGTCGCCGTCGTGTCGGTCATGAACCCTTCGACCGGAGAGACCGGTCGGACTCATCGGTCCGAGGCGTAAATGGTTCGACGGGCGCCCCCCGGTCATGGTGTCCTCGAGACGTCCCTAGATCCGAGCGAGGAGGAAACCGAGTCATGCGAGCAGCCCTCATGTCCCAGCAGGTACGCACCCACCGAATGGACGTGAAGGCCCTTGCTCACCCCGGAACCCACCCTCAACCTCGGCATCCTCGCGCACGTTGACGCCGGCAAGACCAGCCTGACCGAGCGCCTGCTGTACGAAGCCGGCGTCCTCACCGACCTCGGCAGCGTCGACGCCGGCGACACCCAGACCGACACGATGGCGCTGGAGCGACGCCGCGGCATCACCATCCGCTCCGCCGTCGCGTCCTTCCGCGTCGACGGGCTCGACGTCAACCTCGTCGACACCCCGGGACACTCCGACTTCGTCGCCGAGGTCGAGCGCGCCCTCGCCGTCCTCGACGGCTGCGTGCTCGTCGTGTCCGCCGTCGAGGGCGTCCAGGCGCAGACGCTGGTCCTCTACCGCGCGCTGCGCCGGCTCGGCATCCCCACGGTCTTCTTCGTCAACAAGGTCGACCGGCGCAACGCCGACCCGCACCGGGTGGTCGGTGAGATCCGCGAGCGGCTCACGCCGGACACCGTATGCGTCGGGTCGGTGACCGACCCCGGGTCGCCGGCGGTACGCATACAGGTTCGCGAGAGTGGTGGGGAGACAGAGCGACTCGCGGAGGCACTGGCCGAGATCGACGTCGACGTCCTTGCGGCCGCGGTCGGCGAGCGACCCGGATACCCCTGGGCCGAGGTGCTCCGTCGCCTCGGCGAGCAGACCACGGCGGGCCGCGCGCACCCGGTGCTCTTCGGCTCGGCGATCACCGGCGCCGGGGTCCCCGAGCTGATGCGGCTGCTCCCCGACCTCCTGCCGCCGCCGGCCGCCGACGTCGACGCTCCCCTGGGCGGCGTCGTGTTCGCGATCCGCCGCGGTGACGCCGGGGAGAAGCTGGTCCAGGTGCGGGTCGGCTGCGGCACGTTGCGGGTGCGCGAGCACGTCGACCTCGGCCACGGCCGGGAGGAGCGGGTGACGGGTATCCGGGTGCATCGTCCGGGCGGCGCGCAGACGTCGACCACGTTGGTGGCCGGGCAGATCGGCGTGGTTCGTGGTCTCGAGTCGGCCCGGATCGGCGACGCCATCGGGGCGTGGACACGACGAAGCAACGAGCAGTTCGTCCGGCCGTCGCTGGAGACGGTGGTCGACCCGGTCGACCCCGCCGACCGCGTGCCGCTCTACACGGCGCTCGGGCAGCTCGCGGAGCAGGACCCGCTGATCGACGTCCGCCAGGACGACGGCCGCCGCGAGGTGGCGGTATCGCTTTACGGCGAGGTGCAGAAGGAGGTGCTCGGCAGCCTGCTCGAGACCGACTACGGCGTCCCCGTGAGCTTCCGCGAGTCGACGCCGATCTGCGTCGAGCGGCTCGTCGGTACCGGCGCGGACCATGAGCTGATCGGCATGACGAGCAACCCGTTCCTCGCGACCGTGGGGCTGCGCGTCGAGCCGGCACCGCTGGGAGCGGGTGTGTCGGTCGGCCTCGAGGTCGAGCTCGGGTCGATGCCGTCGGCGTTCTTCACCGCCGTGGAGGACTCGGTGCGAGCGACCTTGCGACAGGGGCCGCACGGGTGGGAGATCCTGGACTGCACTGTCACCGTTACCCATTCGGGTTACTGGGGACGGCACAGCGTCGGTCATGCCGACTTCACCAAGAGCCTCTCCAGCACCGCGGCGGACTTCCGGTGCCTCGCCCCCCTGGTTCTCATGACCGCGCTCGAGCGCGCTCGGACGACGGTCTGCGTGCCCGTGCACCGGTTCGAGCTGGAGATCCCCGAGCGCCTGTATGCGACGGTGCTGGCGGCCCTGCCCCGGCTGGCGGCGACCCCGTTGGAGACGCGCCAAGCCGGCGACCGGCTCGTCGTTCTCGGCGACGTGCCGGCCGTGGCCGTGCACGCGCTGCAGCAACGGCTACCCGACCTCACCAGCGGTGAGGGGATCCTCACCACGCGGCTCGACCGGTTCGCCCCGGCGGTGGGTCCGCCCCCCGTGCGCCCGCGCACCGACGAGGACCCGACCGACCGCGTGAACTACCTCAAGACGACGGCGCGGCGCGTGGGACGTTCGTGAGGTCGGCACTCCTCGCCTCGAAGGCACGGAGGACTCCGACCATGTCGACGCCTCCGTGGCCCAGCCGCTCGGCCTGCGCGAACAGCTCCTCGCTGGCGTCGGCGAGGGGCGTGGCAACGCCCGCCTCTCGGGCCGCGGTCGTGATGAGCCGGGCGTTGTAGTGCACGTCGGCGAGCGCTGCCTGGACGGCGAAGTCGTCGGAGCGGAGCTTGGCCAGCTTGGTCCTCGAGATCGGGCTGGACATCTGGCCACCGTCGACGACCTCGCGGAACCGGTCCAGATCGAGGCCCTGCTGCTGGGCGAAGTGGTAGGCCTCGACCAGCCCACTCACGGTCGTCACGAGGTACAGGTTGACGGCGAGCTTCATCAACAGGCCCGACGGAACGGCCCCGCAGCGCACCACGGAGGCACAGGTCGGCCCGACCATCGGCTCGACCTCGTCCAGGTCGGCGTCGTCGCCGGCGATCATGGCGACCAGACGGCCCTCTTCGGCGGGAAGCCGCGATCCCGACACCGGCGCCTCGACGTACCGTCCACCCGAGCGGACCACGTCCCGGCCGAGGGCCTCGGAGTACGCCGGCGCCGTCGTCCCCATATGGACGACGAGGTGGTCCCGGACCAGGCCGTCGAAGGCCGGAGTGCCGCGGCCCAGCACGCTGTCGACGACCTGGCCGTTGGCCAGCATGAGCAGCAGCCGGTCCGTCCGGGCGAAGAGGTCGGCGACGCTGTCCGCGACCTCGGCGCCGGCCGCCCGGAGCTCGTCCGCCGCCCGCGGCGAGCGGTTCCAGACGACCAGCGGAACCCCGCCGCGCAGCAGGTTGAGCGCCATGGGCCGACCCATGACGCCGAGACCGACGAATCCCACAGGAGTCACGCCGGGAGCATCTCGCCACCCGGCTGCGGAAGGCGACGTCCCGGGCAGACATCTGTCGTCAGATTCCTGCCTCGGCCGCGGCGCGCCGCGGCTACTCAGTCCGCGCGAACCGCCGCGAACGGGACCAATTCACCCCTACGCTGCCGCCATGCAGGACGCTCCGCGCTACGACGCCACGCAACCGGTGCCGGTCACGCCCGCCGGCTGGTACCCGCTGAACGGTGAGCTGCGCTACTGGGACGGTTGGCGTTGGACCGAGCACCGCGCGAGCGCTCCGGCTCCAGTCCCGCCACCGCCGGCGGCCTCTCAGGTGGTCCATCACTACCACCACGCGGCCGCACCGACGTTCGTGACCGACGCTCACGTCAGTGGGGCGGCCCTCGCCGTCGCGTGGATCATCGCCGTCGTGACCTTCGGCTACATGCTGCCGTGGGCCGTGGCCGCCACGCGGGGGAAGTCCAACAGCGGGGCGATCGCGCTGATCAACCTGCTCCTCGGCTGGAGCCTGATCGGCTGGGTTGTGGCCCTCGTCATGGCCTGCAGCGCGCACCAGGTCGCCGGCGTCCGCCAACAAGCCTGAGGTCAGGCGCCAGCGCGACTCGCTTCGGAGACTGAAAAGCCGTGGCACCACCCGCTCGGGGGTCCGGGTGGCGCCACGACACCTGTTCCATCGGCCCCGTACCCCGGTTCGTTACACGGCCCTGTGACGGGTTTCCGCCAGCGTCGGAGATCGTCGTCGCTCCGGCGCGCCGCGATCCGACATTCCCCCCTCCGGACGACCTCGACCCTAGGGTCGGGCCACCGCGGCGCGGGTTGCGCCACATCGTCCACAGGCAGGGGATGGAGACCGATGAGGGGATCAACGAGATCGACGAGCCCGACGACGACCGCCGGGTCACGAAGGGCCGGCCGAACGCGTCGGGTGTTGCGGGCGTTCACGGCGGTCGCGGCCAGCGCCACGCTCGCGGTGGCCGGGGCGCAGTCCTCGTCCGCCGACTCGAGCTACAAGCTCTACGTCGGGGGCCACATGGCCGGGTGGGGCTACTTCCACTCCGACGGCGACAAGTTCGGCGTGTACGACAACTGGCCTGACGGCCACTCGGTCGTCGTGCAGTGGACCGCGTCCTCCAAGGGCGGCGCCTACTACCGGTGCTGGGACCACAACGGCGCAGCCAACGGTCCCGAGGAGTGCAACGACCAGATCCTCGAAGGGGCAAGGGTCACGTGGCGGGTCTGCACCGCCGAGTACTCGACCGGCCAGCTGCTGAACTGCTCCGGATGGCTGGTGGACTACGCGTGAGGGCCACCAAAATGAAGGCGACGCGGCGCTACGGGCGGTCAGCAGCGGTGGTGGCGACCGCGGCCGTGTGCTCCGTCGCTCTCGCCGCCGCACCCGCCTTGGCGGCGGACGGCGTGGCGCAGGCTGCCGGGCACGCGGCCGAGACCTGGTACCGGGACCACACCGGGTTCACCGACGACCTCATCGTCGTCAGCGACACCCTCAAGGACGACCACGGCGCGGCCGGCTGGATCGAGGTCCAACAGGCCGACGGGTCCTGGAACCGGTTCCCGAAGATCTACAACGGGAAGGGCAACGGAACCTCGGTGTCCGTACGCCAGGACGTGCTCCGCGAGCACGCTCGGGTGAAGGTCGTCTCGTGCCTCCAGGACGGCGTGGGAGGCAACCCGTGGAACTGCGGGGTGGCCTACGGCGGCGGGGACGCCTACTGACCAAGGCTGAGTGAGGTGTACCCGGCCGTCACGAGGCCGGGTACACCTCGCCCGCCGTGGCCCGCAGGTACCGCCCGAAGTGAGGCACCGTGAACGCGATCCGGCCGCGCTCGCCGGAGTAGATCAGGCCCTTCTTCAGCAGCGCGTCCCGAGCCGGTGAGAGCGACTGCGGCTTGCGATCGAGGTGCGCGGCCACGGCGGCCGTCGGTACCGAGTCGGGTTCGGGTTGGCTGGCCTCGACCTCGGCGACCGCGGTCTCGGCCATGGCGCGCAGGTACTCCCGCTCGGCCGGGGTCGCCCGCTCGTAGCGGGACCCGAAGAACCCCACCCCGAGCTCCGCCTCGGCCTCCGGCGCCGCCACCTGCACGTCGTCGACGGTGACCGGCGACCCGGCGGCCGCGTCCCATACCGCCTTGCCGTACGCCTGGACGAAGTACGGGTAGCCGGCCGTCATGGCATACATCTCGGCGAGCGCGCCCGGCGTGAACTCGACGTCCTCCTCGCGGGCCGGCGAGACGAGCGCCTGGTCCGCGGCGGCCCGGTCGAGCCGGTCGATGAGGCCGTAGCGGAACAGCCGCTCGCTGTAGGACTTGCTGGCGCTGAGCACCGCCGGCAGGTGCGGGAGTCCCGCGCCAACGATGACGACGGGCAGCCGGTTCTGCGAGAGCTCGTGGCAGGCCGCGCAGAGTGCCGACACATCCTCGGGCCGCAGGTCCTGCATCTCGTCGACGAAGATCGCGACGCCCCGACCCAGGTCGGCCGCCAGCCCACCGACGTCGGTGAGCAGCTCGACCAGGTCGATCTCCATGTCGCCGGAGTCCGCGCGCCCGGTCGTGGCCGGCACGTCGATCCCCGGGTTCCACCGGTCCCGCATCCGTCCCGTACCGATGTCGCGAGCCGCGAAGGCCTTCACCGTCCCGAGCACCTCGTCCGACCGCGGGCTGCCCAGCTCGCGGATCGCCATGTGCAGCGCGGCCGCGAGCGGGCGGCGCAACAGCTGGTCGGGGCGCGCCTCGAGCTTGCCGGTCCCCCAGTCGGCCCGTACCGCCGCCGACCGCAGCGCGTTGAGCAGCACCGTCTTGCCCACGCCGCGCAACCCGGTGAGCACGACCGAGCGCTCGGGGCGACCTTTGGCCACTCGCTCCAAGGTCACGTCGAAGGCCGCGAGCTGCTCGTCGCGACCGGCCAGCTCGGGCGGCCGTTGACCGGCGCCCGGCGCATACGGGTTCCGCACGGGGTCCATGGATCGGACTGTATGCGCGTGTCTAGCCCTGACCCGAGATTGACCGATCGAGCGGTATGCGTGTCGCCGGCGACTCCCCCGCGAGCCCCCGGCGACAATCCGGTGGCGGCTGTCGGCCACGGATGACACGGTTCGGCGCATGGCTTCCCAGACCAGCAACTTCTGCATCGACGCCGCCGACCCCTACGCCCAGACCATGTGGTGGAAGGACGTCCTCGAGGACTTCCGGCTCACCGACGACGACCAGCACCCGGGCGACGAGGAGTGTGGGCTCGAGGGTCCGGACGGTCGCTACCTTCTGTTCCTCAAGGTCCCGGAGGCAAAGTCGGTCAAGAACCGCATGCACATGTGCCTGCGCCCCACCGACCGCACCCGCGACGAGGAGATCGACCGGGTGCTCGGCCTCGGCGCGACGCTGGTCAACGACCTGCGCAAGCCCGACCGCGGGTGGGCGGTCCTCGCCGACCCCGAGGGCAACGAGTTCTGCATCCTCATGCGCCGGTCCGACCTGCCCGCCGAGCTCCAGTAGGGCGCCCCGCCTACGGTGGAGGGATGACGACGACGTCCGAGGTCCGGTCGGTGGCCGTGCCCGGGGGCGACCTGGCCTACGAGGTCCTCGCCGGCACCACCGAACCGGTCCTCGCCATCCATGGGATCAGCAGCCACCGCCGACTGTGGTCGTGGCTGCACGCCGAGGCGCCCGACCTCACCCTGGTCACGCCGGACCTGCGCGGTCGGGCCGACAGCGTCGGCGTACAGGGTCCCTACGGGCTCGCGCGTCACGCCGACGACATGGCGGCGGTACTCGACGAGCTCGACCTGGACCAGGTCCCGGTCGTCGGAATGTCGATGGGTGGCTTTGTCGCCCTCACGCTGCGGCACCGCCATCCCGACCGGGTCGCCAGCCTCACGCTTGTCGACGGCGGCTTTCCCCTGTCCCCGCCTCCGGGCCTCACGCCGGACAACGTCGAGCTCGCGTTCGCCGACCGCACCGGCCGGATGGGCAAGCGCTGGGAGAGCGTCGACGCCTACCTCGAGTCCTTCTGCGCGACCACCGGCCAGCTGCTCGACCCCGACGACCCGCTGCTGCGGCACTACGTCGAGCACGACCTGCGCGACGGGCTGGTCCGGCTGTCCACCGACGCCCTGGTCAGCGACGGGCGCGACACCTTCTTCGGGGACGTGCCCTGGCAGGACGTCGGGGTCCCGGTCCGCTGGACCCACGCCGAGTGGAGCATCGGCCCCGACTCAGCGCCGATGTATCCCGCCGACGTCGTCGACCGGTACGTGGCTCAGTGCGTCTCGGTCGTCGCCCTCGGCGGCCTCGACCACGCGGGGGCGATCATGACCGCGCGTGGCGCCCGGGCCGCCGCCGCGCTGCTGCGCGAGGCACTGGCGTGAGCGTCGACGTCAGCGCGCCGCAGCTGCTGGAGGCCCTCGGCCGGACGATCCCCGAGCAGCGCCTCATCACCGACCGTGACGTCGTAGCCAGCCTGTCCGCGGACGACGCCGAGTGGGCGCCGGTCGGCACAGCGCTGGCCGCCCTGCGAGCGCGTTCCGAGGCGGAGGTCCAGGAGGCGGTCCGGGTATGCGCCGACCTGCGGGTGCCGGTCGTCCCGCGGGGCGCCGGCACCGGGCTCTCGGGCGGCGCCAACGCCGTGGACGGCTGCCTCGTCCTCGACCTCTCGAAAATGGACCAGGTCGTCGAGATCGACGTCGACAACCTCATCTGCGTCGTCCAGCCGGGCATCGTCAACGACGACCTCAAGGCCCTCGTCCGCGAGCAGGGCCTCTGGTACCCGCCGGACCCCGCGAGCGCTCCGTGGTCGACGATCGGCGGCAACGTCGCGACCAACGCCGGCGGCCTCTGCTGCCTCAAGTACGGCGTCACCCGCGACTACGTGCTCGGTATGCGTGCGGTCATGGGCGGCCCGGCCGGCTACGGCAACGCCGTCCGGCTGGGTCGCCGGACCGCGAAAGGCGTTGCGGGACTAGACCTCTGCGGCCTGATGGTGGGTTCGGAGGGGACGCTCGGCGTCGTCACCGAGGTCACCCTGCGGCTCCGCCCGGCGCTCGCCGGTACGCCGCGCACGATCGTCGGCGCCTTCGACAACCTCGTCGACGCCGGTGTCGCGGTCGCCTCGGTGACGCGTCGCGGGCTCACGCCGTACGCCCTCGAGCTCCTCGACCGCGAGTGCCTGACCGCCGTGGAGGAGTGGAAGCACCTCGGGCTCGAGGCCGAGGCGCAGGTGCTGCTGCTCGCCCGGGTCGACACCCCGGGCGAGGGCGGGGCCGACGAGGCGCGCGGGATCGTCGCGGCGTTCGAGGACGGCAACCCGATGTGGGCGATCGAGTCCAGCGACGACGCGGAGGCGGAGGCGCTGTTCGCGGCCCGGCGCCTGGCATACCCCGCTCTGGAGCGACTGGGACCGGTCCTCACCGAGGACGTCTGTGTTCCGCGGTCGGCGGTCCCGGCGATGCTGGCGCAGCTGCTCGACATCGCGAAGCGGCACGGCGTCCGGATGGCCACCATCGCCCACGCCGGCGACGGGAACCTCCACCCGTTGCTGCTCACTCCACCCGGGGACGACGCGGCTCGCGAGGCCGCTCAGGCCGCGTTCGAGGAGATGCTCGACGCGGCCATCGCCCTCGGCGGCACCGTCTCCGGAGAGCACGGCATCGGTCTGCTCAAGCGTGACGGGATGCACCGCGAGCTCGACCCGGCGTCGATCGCCCTGCAGCGCGCGGTCAAGGACGCCATGGACCCGCTGAACATCTTCAACCCCGGCAAGGTCTGGTAGGCGCCGGGCGTCTCAGAGGTCCACGAGCTCGAGACGGACTCGTACTCGGTCGCCGGGTTCGAGGCACTCGGCGCGGCGCACGGCCTTCTTGACCGGGAGGTCGTAGCGGTCGGCGGCCGCGGGGAAGATCGAGGTCCGCCACGAGCTCCCGCCGACGGTTACGGCCACGCGGACGGACCCGAAACCCTTGCGAGGCAACGCCAGCGCCCGCTGGCCGATCTCCTCCGAGAGGTCCGGCGGCACGCTGACGAAGGTCCAGGTGTCGGTGCGCCGCGCGTCCCACACCCAGAGCGGCGCCTCGAACTCGAACGTGGTCACCGGCCGATCCTCCCGCGGCGCCCGATAGCGTCGTCGCGTGGCCAGCGCGAAGTCGGAGGAGTCCCGCGAGGGAGTGCCGCTGACCCATCTCGACGAGCCGCTGTTCGACGGGGCCGACGCGACCAAGCGAGACCTCGTCGACTACGTCGAGCAGCTGGCCGACCGGATGGTCCCGCACCTGCGCAACCGGCCGCTGTCGGTGATCCGGGTCCGCCCCGGCCAGCCGCCGTTCATGCAGAAGAACCTGCCGAAGTACACGCCCGACTGGGTCGAGTCGGTCTCGATCTGGGCCGAGCGGCCGAAGCGCGACATCGCGTACGCGCTGGCCAACGACTCGCGCACGCTGATCTGGTTCGCCAACCAACGGGCCGTCGAGTACCACCCCGGGCTGATGACCACGGAGGACCCGCTCCACCAGACGCACCTCATCCTCGACCTCGACCCGCCGTCGGACGTCGACCCCAATGAGGGCTTCCGGCTGGCGGTCGGGGCCACCCGCCTGGTCCAGCAGGTGCTCGACGAGGCGGGGCTCGGCGGCGCGGCGAAGACCAGCGGCGCCAAGGGGATGCACGTCTTCGTTCCGCTGGCGCCGACCGACACCGTCGACGTGGCCGCCGCGACCCGCGCGATCGCCGCGCGCGCCGAGAAGATCGACCCACAGCTGGCCACGACGGCGTTCGTCGTCGATCAGCGGCAGGGGAGGGTCTTCGTCGACTCGACCCGGGCGGGCGGCGCGACGGTGATCACCGCCTACAGCCCGCGGATCCGTCCGGGCGTCCCCGTGTCGTTCCCGGTGGGCTGGGACGACCTCGAGGCGATCACCCCGCGGGACTTCACGATCCAGACTGCTCCCGGCCTGCTGGGTGACGGGGACCGGTGGGCCGACCTATTGCCCGAACCCCAGACGCTTCCGGCCGACCTGGTCGCCGAGGGCCACGAGATCCCCATCGCGCGCGTCATCGCGATGCACGAGGGCAAACGACGTGCTGCAGCCAAGAGGACGTCATGACATGAACGAGCTCGGAGACGTCGTCCTGCCCGGCAGCCGGCGGCTCGCCCTCTGCGAGGTCGGCGACCCGACGGGTGAGGTCGCCTTCTACTTCCACGGCACCGGCAGCTCGCGGCTGGAGACGGCGCTGTATGCGGACGCGGCCGCCGCTCACGGCGTTCGGCTCATCGGGTGGGACCGCCCGGGGGCCGGCCGGTCGCCGGACCAGCCGGGTCGCACGCTGCTCGACGTCGTCGCGGACACCCGAGCGGTCGCCGAGCACCTCGGCGTGGACGCGGTCCGGGTCGCCGGGCTGTCCGGAGGCGGCTCGCACGTGCTGGCCATCGCCGCCGCCGGTGGTCCACTGGTCCGCGGCGTCGTCGCCGTCAACCCCGGTCCTCCGGCCGAAGACGCGATCCTCGCCGAGCTCCCCGGTCAGATCTCCCGCTTCATGCGGCTCGCCCGCGACCGGCCGTCGGTGTTCGCCACGGTCTCCCAGGTCGCGCAGTACCGCGGGACCGGCAAGGTCGCCGAGATCCTCGAGTCGAGGCGGATGCGCGGGCAGCACCCGTCCGACGTCGAGGTGCTTCACCGGCCCGAGGTCTACGACACGTTCCGGGCGGCGGCGGTCGAGGGCGGTCGCCAGCCACGGGCCTACACGACCGAGGCCCTCATCATCTGGAACCAGCCGTGGGGTGTCTCGCTCGACGAGTTCCCCATGCCCGTGGACGTGTTCACCGGCGACGGTGACCTCTTCCGCCCCTTCGCGGAGGGTCTGTCGCAGGCCGGCGCCACCGTGCACGTCTTCCCCGGCGGCCACGTCTCTGGGTTCGTGCCCGACGTCATGAACCAGGTCGTCGCGCTGCTGAAGGCCTGACCTAGCGCCGCCCGATCAGGAGAACAGCGCGCTGTAGCCGTTGAGTGCCGGCTGGCCGCCGAGGTGGGCGTAGAGGACCGTCGAGTCCTTGGCGATCTCCTGCCGCCCCACCAGGTCGATGAGCGCGGCCATCGACTTTCCCTCGTAGACCGGGTCGGTGATCATCCCCTCGGTCCGAGCCGATGTCCGCATCGCGTCGAGCGTCGCCTCGTCGGGGATTCCGTAGGTGCCGGCGTGGTAGCGCTCGTCCAGCTCGATCTCGTCGTCGCGGAGGTCGCGACCGAGCTCCAGCAGGGCCGCGGTGTTGCGGGCGATGCGGGCCACCTGGTCCCGCGTCTCGGCGGGCTTGGCCGACCCGTCGATGCCGAGGACCCGGCGCGATCGTCCGCCGGCGTCGGCCAGCGCCGCGAACCCGGCGACCATCCCCGCCTGCGTCGATCCCGTGACCGAGCAGACCACGATGGTGTCGAAGAAGACGTCCAGCTCTCGTTCCTGCTCGGCCACCTCGTAGGCCCAGCGGGCGAAACCCAGACCGCCGAGGGGATGGTCGGACGCACCGGCCGGGATCGCATAAGGCGTGCCCCCAGCGGCCGTCACGTCGGTGAGCGCCTGCTCCCAGCTCTCCTTGAACCCGATCCCGAACCCGGAGCGGACGAGGCGCACGTCCGCGCCGGCCAGTCGGCTGAGCAGGATGTTGCCCACCTTGTCGTAGACCGGATCCGGCCAGTCGACCCAGCTCTCCTGCACCAGCACGCACTTCAGGCCGAGGTGGGCCGCTACCGCTGCCACCTGGCGGGTGTGGTTCGACTGCACGCCACCGATCGAGACCAGCGTGTCGCAGCCCTGCGCGAGGGCCTCGGCCACGAGGTACTCGAGCTTGCGAGTCTTGTTGCCTCCGTATGCGATCCCGGAGTTGCAGTCCTCCCGCTTCGCCCAGATGTGGGCGCCGCCGAGGTGATCGGTCAGACGGTTCAGCGGATGGAGCGGCGACGGCCCGAACAACAGGGGACGACGCTCGAACGACTCGATCGACATGTCGTCAATCCTGGCCCGCCCGGAGCTCAGGCGCGAAGTCCACCGTCGACGCTGAGGCACTCCCCGGTGACGAAGCCCGCCGCGTCGTCGTCCAGCAGGTACCGGACGGCACCCAGGACGTCCCGTGGCGTGGCCAGGCGGCGCATCGGGATCATGTCGAGGACCCGTTCGAGCTGTCCCGGCTGGTCCAGGGTGAGCCGGCCCAGCTCGGTCTCGACGAAGGTCGGCGCGACGGCGTTCGCGCGCACACCGCGGGCCGCCCACTCGACCGCGCAGACGCGGGTCAGCATCAGCAGGCCCGCCTTGCTGGCGGCGTAGGCCGCACGCTCCGGGACCGCGGTGAGACCGGCCACGGAGGCGACCGTGACGATGCTTCCGGCGCCCCGGGCCACCATCAGCCGGCCCGCGGCCTGGAGGCAGGTGAACGCGCCGGTGAGGTTGGTGTCGACGACGGTGTCCCAGTCGTCGGCGGTCACGTCCAGAGCCGCGCCCAGTCGCTGTACGCCCGCGTTCACGACCAGCCCGGCGATCGGACCCAGCTCGTCCTCGACGGTTGCCATCGCCCGTGCGACGCCGGACCAGTCACGGACGTCGACCTCGACGGCGACCGACCGGCCGCCGGCGTCCCGGACCTCCTCCGCCGCGGTGTCGAGATCGGCGCGGGTGCGACCGAGGACCGCGACGTCCCACCCGCCCGCGGCCAACCCCACCGCCAGGCTCCGGCCGAGCCCGCGACCGCCGCCGGTGACCACGACGACCGGCCGTTCGGCGCTCACCAGCGACCTCTGAGCATCGGCGTCGGCCCTCCCCGGATCGGTCGTGGCGACGCGAGCCTAGCGGGTTGTGCATTCCTATGCGTAACATCGCATCGAGGTCAGGAGGATGCCCGGTGGACGTGCTGGTGACGGGAGCGGGTGGCCGGATCGGCACCCACCTGACCCGACGCCTGCTCGCCGACGGCCACCGGGTGCGGGCGCTCGCGGTGCCCGAAGACCCGCGCCGCTCGGCCCTGCAGGACCTCGGCGCCGAGGTGGTCCTCGGGAACCTCCTGGACCCCGCGTCCCTGGACGCGGCCACCGCCGACGTCGACGCGGTGTGTCACCTCGCGGCAGCCCTGACCCTGCACGGCTCGACCGACACCACCCTGGTCGACGTCAACCTGCGCGGCACCTTCAACCTCCTGGACGCCGTCCGGCGGTCGGCGCCGGGGATCCACCGGTTCGTCTACGTCAGCAGTGACGCCGTCTACTGGCGAGGCCTCGGGATGGCCGAGTACCTCCCGGTCGACGAGGCGCATCCCCTGCACGGCGGCTCGGTCTACGGCGCCACGAAGGTGGGCGCCGAGCAGCTGTGCCGCGCCTTCTCGGCGACCTACGGCATCCCCTGCGCCATCATGCGGCCCACGGCCACGGCCGACCCCTCGGAGCTCGTCGACCGGTCGGGAGCCTTCGCCCGCCGCTGGTTCGTCCGTCCGGCGCTGGACTGGTACGCCCGGCGCTCGTCGAACAGCGCCACGGAGCAGTCGGTCGCGGCCGCACTCGCCCCCTACGACGACGGCGTGGAACGGCTGTTCCTCCTCGTGGCCCCGGACGGGACGTCGAGCATGACCATGCTGACTGCCGCAGAGGACGCGGCCGCCGGTCTCGCCGCGATGATCGAGCCGCCCGAGGCGGTGGACGAGGCCTTCAACATCGGCCCGGCCGAGCCCCACTGCGAGCGCGACCTCGTCCGGCACCTCGGCGACCGGCTCGGGCTCGAGGTCGTCGAGATCCGCCACCCGGCCACCCGCCCAAGCTGGTACGTGTCCAGCGCCAAGGCGACGAAGCTGCTCGGCTACACCCCGCATACCGACGCCTTCGCGATGGTCGACGCCGCCGGAGCCCTGCGGTGACGGCGGTCATGGCTCCGCCGGCGCCCACGGACGCCGTCGGCCTGCTCGACGCGTGCGACGACGCCGTGACCCGCGCGGCCGGCTGGCTGGTCCAGCGGCTCCAGCCGGACGGCGCCCTGGGCGACCCGGCGGACGGGTTCACCTACCACCGGGGCCCCTGGGCGCTGGCCCTCGCGGGCCGGCACGACGAGGCCCATGCCGTATGCGGGTTCATCCGCCGCACCCTCCTCACCGCCGACGGTGACCTGGCCGGACCGGCCCGCCGGTCCACGGACGGGTGGGCCTACCGCGACTCGTCGCTCATCATCGGGGCGCACATGCTCCAGCAGTACGACCTCTCCCACGGCCTGATGCCGAGCCTCCTGCGCTGGCAGGACCCCGTCTCCGGCGGCTTCGCCAACGACCTGACCGAGGACGGCCCCAGCGACGAGATGGACGTCCCGTATGCGTGTGGGCCCGGCCTCGCGTGCCTCATCACCGGCGACCTCGCCGCCGCTCACCGCGTGGCGGGTTTCCTGCGGTCGGTCTATGACGCCCAGGACCAGCTGCCCGATCGGTTCTTCGCGTTCTGGTCCCGGGACCGCCAGACGCCGATCCGCTACGGTGACAACGGTTTTCAGGAGCGGTTCGTCGTCGAGAACGCCACCGACCGGATGCAGCGGTGGACCGTCGGCGGCATCGCCGCCGCCTTCCTGGGGCGGCTGTACCAGGCCGACCCCGACCCCGCGCTGCTGTCCCTGGCCCGCGCCTACCAGTCGTTCTCGATGGCCGCGACGGACGCGCAGTTCGCGTACCCGTCGGCCTGCAAGAGCAGCTGGGGCGCCGCGGTGCTGTACGAGATCACCGGCGACGAGGTCTACCTCGACTGGCTCGGGCGCTACGCCCGGTGGTACCTCGCGGCCCAGGAGCCGGAGGGGTACTGGCATCCCTGGGTCGAGCGGAACGAGGGCCAGGTCATCGAGATCACCCTCGAGTTCGTCATGCACCTGGTGACGCTCACCGGCGCCGTCCGCGGCCGCCTTCCACGACGATCGGTCATTGACCTGAAATGACGTTCCATATATGGTGCCGACACGCGTGGCATCGCTCGAGGCGAGAGGGACGCACATGAGAGCTTCACGGTTGAGGGCCGGCGCGCTCCTCGCCCTCGGCATCCTGCTCACCGCGGCCTGCTCCTCGAGCAGCCCGTCGTCGGGCTCCACCACCGGCGGAGGTGGCGGCGGGACGCATACGACGCTCAACGCCGTCATGGCGCAGGAGGCGACCGAGCTCAGCCCGCTGACCGCGACCCAGCAGGGCAAGGCCGAGGTGCTCAGCCTGCTTGGTACGCCGCTGCTGCAGTCCGACGACCAGGCCAAGGTCTTCTCGCGACTGCTGACGTCCTGGGACCCGTCCAGCGACGCCAAGACGATCACGCTGAAGCTCAAGCCCAGCCTGACCTGGAGCGACGGCCAGCCCATCACGTCGGCCGACATCGTCACGACCCTCAACATCTACCTCGACTCGACCGTGTCCGCGAGCGCCGGACGCATCGGTGGCGTCGAGGGTCAGGACGCGGTCGCCAAGAAGACGGCGACCACGGTCTCCGGGGTGACGGCTCCCGACGCCTCGACCGTCGTCATCAAGCTGGTGACGCCCAACGTCGCCTGGACCGCCAACCTCGCGGCCCTGGCGTTCAACCTCCCGCTCCTGCCCGACCACGTCCTGGGCAAGATCACGCACGACCAGCTCAAGGACAACGCCTACTTCAAGACCTACCCCGTCAGCAGCGGGCCGTTCACGCTCACCGCCTTCTCGCCGAGCACGTCCGCGCAGTTCGTTCGGAACGACAAGTACTTCGGCACGAAGCCGTACTTCCAGAAAGTCAACCTCAAGGCCCTGGCGACCGACGTGACCTCGGCTCAGCTGCAGACCGGCGAGACCGACTACATCTTCCCGGTGGATCCCGCTGACGTGCAACGCATCTCGGCGATCGACGGGGTCGGCGTGCTGTCGCACCAGGGCGTCGCTCCCGAGCTGCTGGCCCTGAACTACGCCAGCCCGAAGCTCAAGGACCCGCGGATCCGCCAGGCGATGATCTACGCCATCGACCGCGTCAACATCTGCAAGCAGGTGCTGGCCGGGCAGTGCACGACGCCGCTGACCAACATCCGTCAGATCAGCCCGGCCTGGTCGATCCCGACCACCGGTGTGACGTCCTACGACTACAACCCCGGTAAGGCCAAGCAGCTCCTCGCCGACGCGGGCTGGGACCCCAACACCAAGCTGATCCTGCTCACTCGCACCGGACGCAGCTACGTCGACAAGGCGATGACCATCCTCCAGGGCCAGCTCGCGGCGGTGGGGGTCAACGTGACCCTGCAGAACGTCGACACCGGCCAGCTGCTCGACACGTGGAAGAAGCAGGACGACAGCTGGCAGGCCGCCTGGAACAGTGGCGCCGACTTCACCCTCGACCCGATCGCCATGCAGACCTACGCGCTGTGCTCCGCCCGCTACCCCGCCGGCGGCAACACCAGCCAGTACTGCAACCCGGCCGTCGACGCCCTCTTCGCGAAGGGGGTCACGCAGACGAACCAGGACGAGCGGGCCACGACCTACAAGGACGTCTTCACCCAGCTCCAGCAGGACCCGTCCGAGATATACCTCTACGTCGTCAACTCGATCTCGGCATTCAACAAGAAGATCACCGGGATCAAGGCGCACGGCAACCTGTCCCAGCCCTACTGGAACATCGAGGAGTGGAGCTGGCAGGGGTAGGACTCCCCGCCGGGTGGCGCGCGCCGAGGAGGTTCGGCAGGCTCTGGTCGGGTCGTCCGGTCCCGTCCATGGCGAGGAGGTGAGCCGTTCATGCTGGCGTTCCTCACCCGGCGGATCGGCGTCGCCATCCCGGTGCTCTTCGGGATCATGCTGCTCGGCTTCGTGTTCGTGCACCTCCTGCCCGGCGATCCCGTCCAGCTGCTGATCAGCCCGGACCAGCTCGCCGGACCGGACTCCGCCGCATACCTGGAGCGAGCCCGGCAGGAGCTCGGCCTGGACAAGCCGCTGCCGGTGCAGTTCCTGGTGTGGGCGAAGGACGTCGCGTCGGGCAACCTCGGCTTCTCGTACGCCCAGCGCATCCCCGTCACCGAGCTGCTCGGCCCGCGCTGGTCCGCGACGGTCACCCTGGCGCTGTCGGCCGTCGCCGTCGCGCTGGTCGTCGGTATCCCGGTCGGCGTGGTCGCCGCTCTGCGCCAGAACACCTGGGTCGACTACGCGTCGGCGACCGTGAGCATGCTGGCCATCTCGATCCCCGTGTTCTTCCTCGGCCTCATCGCCATCTACGTCTTCGCCGTCCTCCTCGGGTGGCTGCCGTCGGGCGGCATGAACACCCTGGGCGAGCAGTCCTTCCGCGACTCGCTACGACATCTCGTCCTGCCCGCCTGCACATTGGCGGCGGTGCTCGTCGGTCCGTTCGTCCGCTACACGCGGGCCAGCCTTCTCGACGTGCTGCGACAGGACTTCATCACCACGGCCGAGGCCAAGGGCGTGCCGCAGGCGCGGATCGTCGTCTCGCACGCCCTGCGCAACGCCCTCATCCCGCTCGTGACGGTGCTCGCCGTGCAGGTCCCGGCGCTCCTCGCGGGGACAGTGATCACCGAGACGATCTTCTCGTGGCCCGGTCTGGGCAAGGCCACCCTCGACGCGATCAGCTCGCGCGACTACCCGGTGATCCTCGCCGTCGTCCTCATCAGCGCCGTCCTCGTCATGCTGTTCAACCTGCTGGCCGACGTGGCCGCCGCCCTCCTGGACCCGAGGATCCGGCTGTGAGCGGGCAGCCGTCGATGCCGTCGCAGACGACCGACCTGCTCAGCGACGGCCCGGTCGCCGACCACGGCCTGCTGGCGGGGATCGACGACGACGGCACCACCTCCGCCGCACCGGTCTCGCCCCTGAGGATGGCGATGCGCCGGTTCCGGCGTCACCGGCTCGCGCTGGCCGGGCTGGTCGTCCTCGTGCTCCTCGTGCTCGTGGCGGTCTTCGCGCCGCTCATCGCGCCGTACGACCCGAACCTCGTCGACCTGGCCAGCTTCCAGCAGCCGCCGAGCGCCGCGCACTGGCTGGGGACCGACTCCGCGGGACGCGACGTGCTCAGCCGGCTCATCTTCGGGACCCAGGTGTCCCTGACCGTGGGCATCGCCGCCGCCATCTCGGCCGGGGTGCTCGGCCTCGCCCTCGGGCTCTTGGCCGGCATCCTCGGCGGGAAGGTCGACGCCGTGATCATGCGGATCGTCGAGGTGTTCCTGTCCTTCCCGTCGCTGATCGTCATCATCCTGCTCGTCGCGGTGCTCGGGCCGAGCATCTCGACGATCGTCCTGGTGATCGCGGTCTTCGAGTGGCCCACGGCCTGCCGCATCGTCCGGCAGATGGCGCTGTCCCTGCGCGAGATGGACTTCGTCCTCGCCGCCCGGGCGATCGGCTGCAGCAAGCTGCGGATCATGACGCGGCACGTGGTCGGCGGCGTGGTGTCACCGCTGACCGTCGTCGTCACGCTGCTCAGCGCCCAGGCCATCCTTCTCGAGGCTGCGCTCTCGTTCCTCGGCCTCGGCGTGACCCAGCCGCAGGCCAGCTGGGGCGGGATGCTGCAGCGCGCGCAGTCGCTGACGATCCTCGAGGGGATGCCCTGGCTCTGGCTGCCGCCGGGCATCGCCATCGCCGTCACCGTGCTCGCCATCAACTTCGTCGGGGACGGCCTGCGCGACGCGCTCGACCCCCGGCAGCAGATGTGAGCGGGGCCTCGTGATGACCGACGAGATGACCGATGTGGCGGCGGCCGGGCGGGAGCCGATCCTCTCGGTACGCGACCTCCGGACGACGTTCACCATGGACACCGGCGTGGTCGAGGCGGTCCGTGGGGTCGGCTTCGACCTCTACCCCGGCGAGATCCTCGGCCTGGTCGGCGAGTCCGGGTCGGGCAAGAGCGCGCTGGTGAGCTCGGTCCTTGGCCTTTTGCGCTCTCCGCCGGCCACGGTCACCGGTGGTCCGGTGTCGTTCGGTGGGCGCGACCTGCTGAAGGAACCCCGGTCGGCGCTGCGCAAGGTCCGAGGGCAGGAGATCGCGATGATCTTCCAGGACCCGATGACCTCGTTCAACCCGGTCCGCAGCATCGGTCAGCAGATCTCCGAGGCGATCCGGGTGCACCACCGGGTCAGTCGCGGGGCGGCCCGGACCAGGACCATCGAGCTGCTGCGCCTCGTCGGGATGCCCAGCCCCGAGGTGCGCTACAAGCAGTTCCCGCACGAGTTCTCCGGCGGGATGCGGCAGCGCGCAATGATCGCGATGGCCATGGCCAACGAGCCGAAGGTGATCATCGCCGACGAGCCGACGACCGCCCTCGACGTCACCGTCCAAGCGCAGATCCTCCAGGTGCTGCAGGAGGTCCAGGCCGAGACCGACACAGCCATCCTCCTCATCACCCATGACCTCGGCCTCATCGCCGAGCTCGCCGACCGCGTCCTCGTCATGTATGCGGGTCGCGTCGTCGAGTCGGCCACGGTGTACTCGCTGTTCGCCCAGCCGAGACACCCGTACACCTTGGGTCTGCTGGCCAGCCTGCCCCGGGTCGACGCCGACCTGGACGAGCTCGTGGCCATCCCCGGCCGCCCACCCCACCTGAGCCCGCCACCACGCGGCTGCGCCTTCCGGGCGAGATGCGAGCTGGGCCGAGACCGCGAACGCTGCCGCGACGAGGACCCACCGTTGCTCTTGGTCGCCGAGGGCCACCTCAGCGCCTGTCACTTCTCGGCGGAGATGCCGGCTGCGGTCTCGGCCGCTTCGGCGGTCGTGGGGGTCGAGCTGTCGGTGGGCGCCGAGCTGTTGGCGGGCACCGCCGGCGACGGTGCCGCAGCGACGATGTGGTGGAGGAGGACCAGTGACCACCGCGGGCGCCACCGAGCCCGTCGCCGCTGCACCGGCCCGCCTGGAGCGGGGCGCCGAGCTGCTGCGGGTCGAGGACCTGTCGGTGCACTTCCCCATCCGCTCCCGCGTGATGCAGCGGACCATCGGCACCATCCGGGCGGTCGACGGCATCGACCTCACGCTGGCCGCCGGCGAGACCCTGGGCCTGGTCGGCGAGTCCGGGTGCGGGAAGTCCACGACCGGCCAGGCCATCCTCCAGCTCATCCCCCCGACCTCGGGCCGGGTCCTGTTCCGCGGCCAGGACCTCACCACGCTGAGCCGCAGGGAGCTCCAGCCGTACCGCCGCGAGATGCAGATCGTCCTGCAGGACCCGTTCTCGTCGCTCGACCCGCGGATGACCGTCGGCCAGATCATCGCCGAGCCGCTGGTCGTGCACGGGCTCTACCCGGGCGCCGCCCGACGTCAGCGGGTCGCCGACCTGATGGACCTCGTCGGGCTGCCCCCGGCGCTCGCGGCCCGATTCCCCCACCAGTTCTCCGGCGGACAGCGGCAGCGCATCGGGATCGCCCGCGCCCTGTCCCTGGACCCGCAGCTCCTGATCCTCGACGAACCGGTGTCCTCGCTCGACGTCTCGATCCAGGCCCAGATCGTCAACCTCCTGAAGCGGCTACAGGAGGAGCTGTCCCTGGCATACCTCTTCATCGCCCACGACCTCGCGGTCGTCAAGCACCTCTGCGACCGGATCGCCGTGATGTACCTCGGCAAGATCGTCGAGACCGGCTCGAGCCAGGAGGTCTACGGCAACTGCACGCACCCCTACACGCAGTCCCTGCTGTCGGCGATCCCCCGGCCCGACCCCACGCTCCGCGGCCGACGCCAGCGGGTGGTGCTCGCCGGCGACCTGCCCAGCGCGGCGAACCCGCCGTCCGGCTGCCGGTTCCGCACGCGGTGCTGGGCCGCCCAGGACCTCTGCGCGCAGGAGGAGCCCCAGCTGGTCGACCGGTTCGACGACGGCCACCCGTCCGCCTGCCACTTCGCCAGCCACGACCTGATCCGTGACTACCGTCCTCCGGACGCGACCTCCGACGCACTCGGGACCTCGGCCTCGTGACCGGGCGGTCGACCGTATGCACCACAGGTGCGGCGCACGACGAGGCTCGGCGCGAGGACCACCTCCACCGGGTCGGCGTCGGGACCTTTGGTGATCCGGTCGACCAGCAGCTCGACCGCGCGCCGGCCCATCTCCGCCACCGGCTGTCGCACCGTGGTGAGGGCGATCTGCCGCAAGGCGGCCACCGGGACGTCGTCGAAGCCGACCACCGCCACGTCGTCCGGGATCCGCAGGCCGAGGTCGAGGGCCGCGTCCATGACGCCGAGGGCGATGAGGTCGTCCGCGCAGATCAGGGCGGTCGGGCGGGACGGTACGCCGAGGGCCGCCGTCGCAGCGTCGTACCCGTGACGCCAGGTGAACTCTCCGTCGACGACGTCCTGTGCGCGCACCGGAGAACCCAGCTCCCGCAGGGCCGCCCGGACACCGGCCAGCCGGTCGGCGTTGGTCGACGCGGACGCCAGGCCCCCGACGAACCCGATCCGGCGGTGCCCGAGCCCGACGAGATGCTCGGCGACCAGCCGCCCCGCACCGACGTTGTCGAGATGCACCGAGTCGAGCCGCTGGCCGGTCATCCGGCGGTTCACCGTGACCAGCGGAACGCGGTCCAGACCCCGGCGGGCGATGGCCGCCGCGCTCTCCCGCAGCGGCGACGTGAGGATCGCGCCGTCGACCTGCTGCTCGATGAGCAGATCCAGCAGGGAGAGCTGGAGGTCCTCGCTCTCCTGGGTGTTGCCGAGGACGACGGTGTAGTCGTGCTCGGCGGCCGCCGCCACGATGCTCTCGATCATCTCCGGGTAGAACGGGTTGGTGATGTTGGAGACCACCAGGCCGATGAGGTGGCTCCGGCCGGTGATGAGCGTGCGGGCCGCGGCGTTCGGGCGGTAGCCGAGCCGGGACATGGCCGCCTCCACCCGCTCCCGGGTCGCCTCGCTGATGCGGGGGTCGTGGTTCATCACCCGCGAGACCGTCGACTGCGAGACCCCCGCGATACGGGCGATGTCCCAGCCGCTCGGCATCCGGCGGCTCCCGCCGCGTCTCTCACCGTGCGGCCCGGCCGTCCCGTCGCCGTCGCCGTCGCTCATGGCCCGCTCCGGCTCCCCTCGGCGCTCGTCCCCCTCAGCCGGACATCGTCAGGATAGGTTCTATGCATACGTACCCACAACCGGACGGACCGGCGACGGACCTGACCCAGCCCCTGGCCGATCGGCTCGACGCCCTGTGGCCCTCCTACCGGGACGCCCTGCGTGACCTCGTCCGGATTCCCAGCGTGCTCGGGGCGGAGACCCCCGCCCAGCACCTCGTGGCGTCGCTCGCCGACACGGCCGGACTCGATGTGGACGTGTGGGACGTCGACCCCGCCGACCTCGCGCAGGACGAGAGGTATGCCCCGGTCGACGGCGGCAGCGACATCCGGCCGAACGTGACCGCCGTGCTCCCGGGCCGGGGCGGCGGACGGTCGATCGCGGTGTCCGGCCACATCGACGTCGTCAGTCCCGAACCACGGAGCCAGTGGACGCACGACCCGTTCGGCGCGGAGGTCGTGGGCGACCGGCTCTACGGGCGGGGCGCGCTGGACATGAAGGGCGGCCTGGTCGCGGGACTGCTCGCCGTCCACGCGGTTCGGGAGGCCCACGGGGCGCTGGCCGGTGACGTGGTGTTCGAGTCGGTCATCGAGGAGGAGTGCAGCGGCAATGGGACGCTGGCCGCCCGCCGCCACGGCCCGGCGGTCGACGCGGCGCTCATCCCCGAGATCAGCGGCGAGGACGTCCAGATCGCCAACACCGGCGTCGTGTGGTTCGAGGTGACCGTCATCGGCAAACCCGCCTACGTCGGCCTGGCGGGCGAGTCGGTCAACGCGATCGAGATCGCGATCGACCTGGCGCGCGCGCTGCGAACCCTGCCGGACGCCTTCAACGCCGCGCCCCGGCATCCCGTCTACGCGCACGTCGACCGGCCCTACACGCTGAACCTCGGCGTACTGTCCGGCGGCGACTGGCCGTCGAACGTCCCCCTCGAGTGCCGGATCGGCGCCCGGTTGTCGTTCCCGCCGGACTGGCCGGTCGAGCGGGCGCAGCGGGCCGTGGTCGACGCGGTGGAGGCGTACGCCGCGGCTGACCCCTGGCTCTCGTCTGCGCCACCACGCTTGCGCTGGAACGGTTTTCGGGCTCACGGGTTCACCATCGCGCCCGACCACTCCCTCGTACGCCTGCTGCGGGACTCGGTCGAGCAGGTCATCGAGGCCCCGGCCCGGCTGTCGCCGATGTTCGGGACGGCGGACGCCCGGTACTTCGCCGACGACGGCATCCCTGCGGTCTACTTCGGGCCGGCCGGCGGCGGTATGCATGCTCCGGACGAGTGGGTCGACCTGTCCAGCGTCCACCGGGTGGCCCACGTCCTCGCCCGGACCGTCGTCGCGTGGTGCGGGACCTGACCGATGCCGACCGTGGTGCACGTCGAGAACGTCGGGGTCCTGGCCCCGTACGACCGGGAGCGCGCCGCGCTGGCCGACGCCGGGGTCCGGTTCGAGGTGGTCCGGTGTCGTGACGGCGCCGACCTCGTGCGCCAGGCCGCTGACGCGGATGTTCTCTGGCTGGAGTGGCAGCCCGCCGTGTCCCGCGACGTCCTGGCCGCCCTGTCCCGGGTCGGCCTGGTGATGCGATGGGGGGTGGGCTACGAGCAGATCGACGTGGCCGCCGCGACCGAGCTCGGCGTCGCGGTCGCCAACTCGCCCGCTCACTGCACGGAAGACGTGGCCGAGCACACCCTGGCGCTGATGCTCGCGGTGACCCGCCAGGTCGTCGTCGGTCAGCGCAGCCTCGCCGACGGTGGATGGGGAGTGCCGTCGGCCGCCCATCGCCGCCTCCAGGGAGGCGTCGTCGGCATCGTCGGGCTCGGCCGGATCGGCCGGCGGGTGGCCGAGCTGTGCACGGCCTTCGGTGCGGAGGTCCTCGGCTTCGACCCGGTCACCCCGGACGTGCCGGGCGTCCGGCGCGTCACCCTGACCGAGCTGCTGCGTCGGGCCGACATCGTCAGCCTGCACGTCCCGAACACCCCGGCCAACGCCCGTCTGGTCGACGCCGAGGCGCTCGCGCTCCTGCGCGACGGCGCCGTCCTCGTCAACACCGGACGCGGGGAGGTCGTGGACGAGCACGCCCTGCTCGCCGAGCTCCACGCCGGCCGGCTCTGGGCCGCGCTGGACGTCTTCACCGAGGAGCCGCTGCCGACGGACCACCCGCTGCGCTCGGCACCCCACACCGTGCTGACGCCTCACAGCGGGGCGAGCTCGGCCGCGAGCGTCGCGCAGCTGCGCGAGGCGATGTGCGCGACGACCCTGGAGTGGCTCGCCACCGGGTGGGCCGAGGCCGTCGTCAACCCCGACGTTCGGGGGCAGCTGCGCGGGCAAGCCGTGCGAGGCGGGGAGCCGTCCCGTGCCGACTGACCCGTCGCATACCCCGATGGGCGCGCCCGACGACCTCGACCCGATGGTCGCCGCCTACGTCCGGTCCGGCAGCGTGACCGGTCTGACCGTCGAGCTCAACGAGCGAGCCTGGGCCCGATGGTCGATCCGCCCCCGGATGCTCCGCGACGTCACGCACGTCGACGCCGGCGTCACCGTCCTCGGGCGGCGGCTGCCGCATCCCGTGCTCGTCGCCCCGATGTCGGGGCTGTCCTGGCTCGACCCGGGCGGCGAGTCCGCTTGCGCAGCAGGGGCTTTCGCGGCGGGCGCGGGGTTCTGCCTGACGTCCGGGAGCTCGCAGACCGTGGCCGAGGTCGGTGCCGTGAGCGGGCCGTTCCTGCAGCAGGTCTACCTGTGGGAGGACCGCGACCGGATGCGGCCCTTCGTCGAGGCGGTCGTGGCCGCCGGCGCGCTCGGCTTCCTCCTCACCGTCGACTCGCCGCCCCAGGCGGCGCGCTACGGGTTCCGTGGGCGGATGACCGGCCTCCCCGCGGTCGTGTCCCCGAACTTCGACGGTGGCCGGCCGCCGCCAGGCTCGCCCGCCGACACCGGACCGGCGGACATCGCCTGGCTTCGCGAGGTGAGCGGCCTTCCGGTGCTGGTCAAGGGCATCCTGCGCGGCGACGACGCCATCGTGGCGCTCGACGCCGGCGCGGCCGGCATTGTCGTGTCCAACCACGGAGGACGCCAGATCGACGGCTCGGTGACGACGGCCGAGGCCCTGCCCGAGATCGTCGACGCCGTCGCGGGACGGGGACTCGTCCTCGCCGACGGCGGCATCCGCCAGGGGGAGGACGTCGTCCGCGCGCTCGCCCTCGGGGCCGACGCCGTACTGGTCGGTCGCCCGGTGGCCTGGGCCCTCGCCCACGGCGGCGCGGACGGGGTCGGCCGGCTGCTCACGGCGCTCGCCGAGGACGTCGTGGCGCAGATGGCGCTCTGCGGGGCCGCGACGACCGCGGAGCTCACGCCGGACCTGGTGCGGTGGCGCAGCTGGGACTGAGGGTCAGAGGCTGACGACCTCGAACCGCTCGTCGGGGTTCGCGATGGCGTCCTGCTCGGCGATGAGGGCCATCTCCTCGAGACCGGCCGCGTGGGTGGCGGCGAGGACCGCATACATCGTCGCGGCGGTCCGCGAAAGTGCGGCCCGCGGGCCGTCGGTGAGGGTATGCGCGAGGAAGACGGCCGCGGTGACGTCACCGCCGCCGCGCACGGTCATCGGCAGCAGCGGGGTCGACACCAGCCACCGGCCCTCGGGGGCCGAGCAGAGCATCTGAATCTCCCCGTCGGGGGTGTCGGCCGTGAGCACACTGGTGACGAGCACCGTCGACGGGCCCATCCGGTGCAGTTGCTCGACTGCCGCCACGACGTCGTCCAGCGTGGTCATCGGCCGGCCGGTGAGGAACTCCAGCTCGAACTGGTTCGGGGTGACGATGTCGGCGGCCGGGACCACCTGGTCGCGCATGTACTCCGGGATGCCGGGCCGGACGAAGAAGCCACGCCCCACGTCGCCCATGACCGGGTCGCAGCAGTAGACCGCGGCGGGGTTGGCCGCCTTGACCCTCGCCACCGCGTCGAGGACGACCTCGCCGACCGCCTCGGCGCCCTGGTACCCGGACAGGACCGCGTCGATGGTGGGGAACGCCCCACGGTCCTCGACGCCGTTGATGACCTCGCGGACGTCGTCCGGGGCGATGAGGGGTCCGCGGGTCGCGCCGTACCCGGTGTGGTTGGAGAAGGTGACGGTGAGCACCGGGTAGACGTCGTGGCCGAGCCGCTGCAGCGGGAAGACCGCGGCCGAGTTGCCGGCGTGCCCGTAGGCGACGTGCGACTGGATCGAGAGGATGCGCATACCGGGCGGCGACGGGCTCAGATGACCTGGGCCGGACCGCTGCCCTCGGCGACCATCGGCTTGCCGGCGGCGTCCCAGGCCTGCATCCCGCCCGCGACGTTGACGGCGTCGATGCCCTGCTGGGAGAGCCACGCGACGACCCGGCCGGACCGGTTGCCGCTCCGGCAGACCACGGCGAGGGGGCCGTCGCCGAGCGGCAGCTCCTCGATCTGGGAGGGCAGGTCGCCCATCGGGATGAGGACCGCGTCGGGCGCGTGGCCGGCCATCCACTCGTTGCGCTCGCGGACGTCCAGCATGACGGCGTCGTCGGGCAGGTCGGAGACGGAGACGACGGGGACGTTCGGCTGCATCGACATGGGGCCATTCTGGCAAACCCCGCCGGACCGCCCTACTTGAGGAGTCGCGACATCCGGCGGTCGGCCAGCGGCTTGCCACCGGTCTGGCAGGTCGCGCAGTACTGCAGCGACGAGTCGGCGAACGACACCTCGCGGACCGTGTCGCCGCAGACGGGGCACGGCTGGCCGGTCCGGCCGTGGACGCGCATACCCTCCCGCTTGGCGTCCTTGAGCTCCGCCGCCGGCTTCCCGGAGGCGGCCACCACTGCGCCGGCGAGGGTGTCGCGCAGGGCGGCGTAGAGGCGCTGGACGTCCTCGGGCTTGAGCGAGCCGGCGATGGCGAACGGCGACAGCTTGGCCACGTGGAGGATCTCGTCGGAGTAGGCGTTGCCGACGCCCGCGAGGAACTCCTGGTCGCGCAGCAGGCCCTTGATCTGGGTACGGCGGCCCTCGAGCATCCCCGCGAAGGTCCCCTCGTCGAAGTCGTCGGCCATCGGGTCGGGACCGAGCCGCGCGATGCCGGGCACCGCGGCGACGTCGCGGACGATGTATGCGGCGAGGGACTTCTTCGTGCCGGCCTCGGTGAGGTCGAAGCCGGAGTCGTCGTCGAACCGTACGCGGAGGGCGATCGGCCCCTTGCCCGGGCGCATCACCGTATGCGGCAGGGCCTCCGACCAGCGCAGCCAGCCGGCGCGGGCCAGGTGGAAGACCAGGTGGATGCCGTCGACGTTCAGGTCGAGGAACTTGCCGTGCCGCGACCAGCCGTCGACCATCCCGCCCGCGAGTGCGGTCGGAGGCGGGTCGAAGGTCTTGAGGACCGAGAACGACGCCAGCTCGACACTCGCCACGGCGAGCCCGTCCGTCCGCTCGGCGAGGAAGTCGACGAGCGCCTGGACCTCGGGCAGCTCCGGCACGGCGTCATCGTCTCACTTGGACAAGTCGTCGGGCGACGTGGAGAACCGAAC
>CAWAGH010000003.1:0-291080 GCA_963781465.1 uncultured Actinomycetota bacterium | reverse complement strand
CCGGGTCTCCCCGGGCATACCCGCCCGTCGTGTCGTTTGGCCGGGCGGCCGGCCGTCAGCTGTCGGTGAACCCGAGGCTCACGTCGTCGAGGCGGATCGCCTCGCCCGGCGCGGTGCCGAAGCTGCTGTAGTCGTAGGCGTCGTAGCTGGGCAGCGAGTACATCGCGGCCTTCGCCTCCTCGGTCGGCTCCACCGCGATGTTGCGGTAGCGCGGCAGGCCGGTGCCCGCCGGGATGAGCTTGCCGAGGATGACGTTCTCCTTCAGACCCAGCAGCGGGTCGGACTTGGCCTCCATGGCGGCCTGGGTGAGCACCCGGGTCGTCTCCTGGAAGGACGCCGCCGACAGCCACGACTCGGTCGCGAGCGAGGCCTTGGTGATGCCCATGAGCTCGGGACGACCCGAGGCCGTCTTGCCGCCCTCGCGCTGCACCCGGTCGTTCTCCGCCGCGAAGCGCCCGCGCTCCGCGAGGTCGCCCGGGATGAGGTTGGCGTCACCCGACTCGATGACCGTCACCCGGCGCAGCATCTGCCGGACGATGACCTCGATGTGCTTGTCGTGGATCGACACACCCTGCTGGCGGTAGACGTGCTGCACCTCGTCGACGAGGTGCTGCTGCACCGGGCGCGGGCCGAGGATCCGCAGCACCTGCTTCGGGTCGATGGCGCCCTGGATCAGCTGGTGGCCGACCTCGACGTGCTCGCCGTCCTGGACGAGCAGGCGGGACCGCTTGCTCACCGGGTAGGCGTGCTCGTCGCTGCCGTCGTCGGGCACGAGGACGATCCGACGGGTCTTGTCGGTGTCCTCGACCTTGACCCGACCGGTCGTCTCGGCGATCGGGGCGACACCCTTGGGGGTACGCGCCTCGAACAGCTCGACGACTCGGGGCAGACCCTGCGTGATGTCGTCACCGGCCACACCACCGGTGTGGAAGGTCCGCATCGTCAGCTGGGTACCGGGCTCACCGATCGACTGCGCCGCGATGATGCCGACGGCCTCGCCGATGTCGACGAGCTTGCCCGTCGCCAGCGACCGGCCGTAGCAGGCCGCGCAGGTGCCGACCTTGCTCTCGCAGGTGAGGACCGAGCGGACCTTGACCTGGTCGACGCCCGCCGCGAACAGCGCGTCGATGACGACGTCACCGAGGTCGATGCCCGGCCTCCGCGAGCACCGTGCCCTCGGCGTCGGCGACGTCCTGGGCGAGGGTGCGGGCGTAGACGCTGGTCTCGACGTCCTCGTGGACGACGCGGGCGCGCCCTTGCGTGTCGGCGATCGGCATGGTCAGGCCACGCTCGGTGCCACAGTCGTCCTCGCGGACGATGACGTCCTGCGACACGTCGACGAGACGACGGGTCAGGTAGCCCGAGTCGGCGGTCCGCAGCGCGGTGTCCGCCAGACCCTTGCGGGAACCGTGCGTCGAGATGAAGAACTCGAGCACCGACAGACCCTCGCGGAAGTTCGCGCGGATCGGACGGGGGATGATCTCGCCCTTCGGGTTCGACACCAGGCCACGCATACCGGCGATCTGGCGCAGCTGCATCCAGTTGCCTCGGGCCCCGGAGTTCACCATCTTGTAGATCGTGTTCGTGACCGGGATGTTGGCCCGCATCTCGTCCGCGACCTTGTTGGTGGCCTCGTTCCAGATCTCGATGAGGTCCTCGCGACGCTCGTTGTCCGTCATCGCTCCACGGTCGTAGAGCTTCTGGACCTTGGTCGCGCGGGCTTCGTACTCCTCGAGGATCTCCGTCTTGCGCGGCGGCGTGACGACGTCGGAGATGGCGACGGTCGCACCGGACCGGGTGGCCCAGTAGAAGCCGGCGTCCTTGAGGGCGTCGAGCGACGCGGCGACCTGCACCTTGGTGTAGCGCTCGGCGAGGTCGTTGACGATCGAGGAGAGCCGCTTCTTGTCGACGACCTCCTCGACGAACGGGTAGTCCACCGGCAGCGCCTCGTTGAAGAGCACGCGGCCGAGCGTCGTCTCGAGGATGAGCGGGGAGACGATGCCGTCCTCGTTGGCCTCGACACCCTCGGGCAGCTCGTAGCCGACCGGGGGCACGACGTCGTTGAGCCGGACCCGGACGCGAGAGCCGAGCAGGATCTCGTGCTTGTCGAACGCCATCCGCGCCTCGGCCGGCGTGCCGAACACGCGACCGGCACCGGGGCCGTCCTCCACCTCGGAGGTGAGGTGGAACAGGCCGATGATCATGTCCTGGGTGGGCATGGTCACGGGGCGGCCGTCGGCCGGCTTGAGGATGTTGTTGCTCGACAGCATGAGGATGCGGGCCTCGGCCTGCGCCTCTGCGGAGAGCGGCACGTGGACGGCCATCTGGTCACCGTCGAAGTCGGCGTTGAACGCCGTGCAGACGAGCGGGTGGATCTGGATGGCCTTGCCCTCGACCAGCTGCGGCTCGAAGGCCTGGATGCCGAGGCGGTGCAGCGTGGGCGCCCGGTTCAGCAGGACCGGGTGCTCGGTGATGACCTCCTCGAGCACGTCCCAGACGACCGGACGCGCGCGCTCGACCATCCGCTTGGCGGACTTGATGTTCTGCGCGTGGTCGAGGTCGACCAGCCGCTTCATGACGAACGGCTTGAACAGCTCGAGCGCCATCTGCTTGGGCAGGCCGCACTGGTGCAGCTTCAGCTGCGGGCCGACGACGATGACCGAACGGCCGGAGTAGTCGACGCGCTTGCCGAGCAGGTTCTGGCGGAACCGGCCCTGCTTGCCCTTGAGCATGTCGGACAGCGACTTGAGCGGCCGGTTGCCCGGGCCCGTCACCGGGCGGCCACGACGGCCGTTGTCGAACAGCGAGTCGACGGCCTCCTGGAGCATCCGCTTCTCGTTGTTGACGATGATCTCCGGCGCGCCGAGGTCCAGAAGCCGCTTGAGGCGGTTGTTCCGGTTGATGACGCGGCGGTAGAGGTCGTTGAGGTCGGACGTGGCGAACCGGCCACCGTCGAGCTGCACCATCGGGCGCAGGTCCGGCGGGATGACCGGGACGCAGTCGAGGACCATGCCGGTCGGGCTGTTGGTCGTCGTCGTGAACGCGGTGACGACCTTGAGCCGCTTGAGGGCACGGGTCTTCTTCTGGCCGCGGCCGGTCGCGATGATCTCGCGCAGGATCGGCGATCTCCGACCCGGAGGTCGAAGGTCTCCAGCCGCTTCTGGATCGCCGCCGCGCCCATGCCGCCCTCGAAGTAGAGGCCGAACCGGTCACGCATCTCGCGGTAGAGCACCTCGTCGCCCTCGAGGTCCTGGACCTTGAGGTTCTTGAAGCGGTCCCAGACCTGCTCGAGCCGCTCGACCTGCTGGTCGGCGCGCTTGCGGATGTTGTTCATCTCGCGCTCGGCCGACTCGCGGACCTTGCGCTTGGCGTCGGACTTGGCGCCCTCCGCCTCGAGCTCGGCGAGGTCCTTCTCGAGGATCTTCGCGCGCGCCTCGATGTCGGCGTCGCGACGGTTCTCGATCTCCTTCTTCTCCACCTGGATCTGGGCCTCGAGCGAGGGCAGGTCCTGGTGGCGCTGGTCCACGTCGACCGACGTGATCATGTAGGCCGCGAAGTAGATGACCTTCTCGAGGTCCTTCGGGGCCAGGTCGAGCAGGTAGCCGAGCCGGCTCGGGACGCCCTTGAAGTACCAGATGTGCGTGACGGGGGCGGCGAGCTCGATGTGGCCCATCCGCTCACGACGCACCTTGGCCCGGGTCACCTCGACGCCGCAGCGCTCGCAGATGATGCCCTTGAAGCGGACCCGCTTGTACTTGCCGCAGTTGCACTCCCAGTCCCGGGTGGGGCCGAAGATGCGCTCGCAGAACAGACCCTCCTTCTCGGGCTTGAGGGTGCGGTAGTTGATGGTCTCCGGCTTCTTCACCTCGCCGTGGCTCCACTGACGGATGTCGTCAGCAGTGGCCAGGCCGATACGCAGCTCGTCAAAGAAGTTGACGTCGAGCACGTGGTTCCTTCTCTCGTTAACTCTCGTGAGTCTCTACAACGTTGGTAGGCGGGTATGCGCGGAGCGGACTCCGCGCATACCCACCGTTGTGGTGCTGTTCGTCAGACCTCTTCGACCGAGCTCGGCTCGCGCCGGGACAGGTCGATGCCGAGCTCCTCCGCCGCGCGGAACACGTCCTCGTCCGCTTCCTTCATCTCGATGGTCTGGCCATCGGTGGAGAGGACCTCGACGTTGAGACACAGGGACTGCATCTCCTTGAGGAGGACCTTGAAGGACTCGGGGATGCCGGAGTCGGGGATGTTCTCGCCCTTGACGATCGCCTCGTAGACCTTCACGCGGCCGGGGACGTCGTCGGACTTGATGGTGAGCAGCTCCTGCAGCGTGTAGGCCGCGCCGTAGGCCTCGAGGGCCCAGACCTCCATCTCACCGAAGCGCTGGCCACCGAACTGGGCCTTACCGCCGAGCGGCTGCTGGGTGATCATCGAGTACGGGCCCGTCGAGCGTGCGTGGATCTTGTCGTCGACGAGGTGGTGGAGCTTGAGGATGTACATGTAGCCCACCGACACCGGCTCGGGGAACGGCTCGCCGGAGCGGCCGTCGAAGAGCAGCGCCTTGCCGGTCCCGTCGATGAGCCGCACACCGTCGCGCGTCACGTTCGTCGAGTCGAGCAGGCCGGTGATGACGTTCTCGCCGGCGCCGTCGAAGACGGGGCTGGCGACCCGGGTGCCCGGGGGCGCCTCGAAGGCGTCCTTCGGGATGGCCTTGGCCCAGTCCGGCTCGCCGACGACGGTCCAGCCGCGCGAGGCGGCCCAGCCGAGGTGCAGCTCGAGGATCTGGCCGACGTTCATCCGGCCCGGCACGCCCAGCGGGTTGAGCACGACGTCGACGGGCGTCCCGTCCTCGAGGAACGGCATGTCCTCGACGGGCAGGATCTTGGAGATGACGCCCTTGTTGCCGTGCCGGCCGGCCAGCTTGTCGCCGTCGGTGATCTTCCGCTTGTTCGCGACGTAGACGCGGACCAGCTGGTTGACACCGGGGGGCAGGTCGTCGCCCTCGTCCTTGTCGAAGACCTTGACGCCGATGACCGTGCCGGTCTCGCCGTGGGGGACCTTCAGGGACGTGTCGCGGACCTCGCGCGCCTTCTCACCGAAGATCGCGCGGAGCAGCCGCTCCTCGGGGGTGAGCTCGGTCTCGCCCTTGGGCGTGACCTTGCCGACCAGCAGGTCGCCGTCGCGGACCTCGGCACCGATCCGGATGATCCCGCGCTCGTCGAGGTCCGCCAGGACCTCCTCGGAGACGTTGGGGATGTCCCGGGTGATCTCCTCCGGGCCCAGCTTGGTGTCGCGGGCGTCGACCTCGTGCTCCTCGATGTGGATCGAGGAGAGGACGTCGTCCTGCACCAGACGCTGGCTGAGGATGATGGCGTCCTCGTAGTTGTGGCCCTCCCACGGCATGAACGCCACGAGCAGGTTCCGGCCGAGCGCCATCTCGCCGTTCTCCGTCGCCGGACCGTCGGCGATGACCGTCCCGACCTCGACCCGCTGACCGTCGTCCACGCGGACGATCTGGTTGTAGCAGTTGCCCTGGTTGGACCGGTCGAACTTGGCGATCCGGTAGGTGAGGTTGGTGCCGTCGTCGTTGGCCACGGTGACCAGGTCGGCGCTCACCTCGGTGACGACACCGGCCTTGGAGGCGATGACCACGTCACCGGAGTCGACCGCCGCGCGGAACTCCATGCCGGTGCCCACGAGCGGGGCCTCGGACCGGACCAGCGGGACGGCCTGACGCTGCATGTTCGAGCCCATGAGCGCGCGGTTGGCGTCGTCGTGCTCGAGGAACGGGATGAGCGCGGTGGCCGCCGAGACCATCTGCCGCGGCGAGACGTCCATGTAGTCGACGTCGGCGCCCGGGATGTACTCGACCTCGCCACCCTTGGTGCGGACGAGGACGCGCTCCTCGGCGAAGTGGCTGTCCGCGGTGAGCGGCTCGTTCGCCTGCGCGATGACGTGCTCGTCCTCCTCGTCGGCCGTGAGGTAGTCGACCTCGTCGCTGACCTTGCCCTTGGTCACCTTGCGGTAGGGGGTCTCGACGAAGCCGAACGCGTTGATCCGCCCGTAGGACGCGAGCGAGCCGATGAGGCCGATGTTCGGGCCTTCAGGGGTCTCGATCGGGCACATGCGGCCGTAGTGCGACGAGTGGACGTCGCGGACCTCCATACCGGCGCGGTCACGGGACAGACCACCCGGGCCGAGCGCGGAGAGACGCCGCTTGTGCGTCAGACCCGACAGCGGGTTGTTCTGGTCCATGAACTGGCTGAGCTGCGACGTCCCGAAGAACTCGCGGATGCTCGCCACCACGGGGCGGATGTTGATCAGGGTCTGCGGCGTGATCGCCTCGACGTCCTGGGTCGTCATGCGCTCGCGGACGACGCGCTCCATCCGGGACAGACCCGTGCGGACCTGGTTCTGGATGAGCTCGCCGACGCTGCGGAGGCGACGGTTGCCGAAGTGGTCGATGTCGTCGACCTCGACGCGCAGGTCGATCTCGTGGCCGTCACGACGGCCCTTCATCGTCGACTCGCCGGCGTGCAGGACGACGAGGTACTTGATCGTCGCGACGATGTCGTCGATGGACAGCGTCGACGCGGACAGCGGTGCCTCGAGCCCCAGCTTCTTGTTCAGCTTGTAGCGACCGACCTTGGCGAGGTCGTAGCGCTTGCCGTTGAAGTAGAGGTTGTCCAGCAGCGTCTGCGCGGCCTCCTTGGTCGGCGGCTCGCCCGGGCGCAGCTTGCGGTAGATGTCGAGGAGCGCGTCGTCCTGACCCTGCGTGTGGTCCTTCTCCAGGGTGAGGCGCATCGACTCGTAGTCGCCGAACTCCTCGAGGATCTGCGCCTCGGTCCAGCCCAGTGCCTTGAGGAGCACCGTGACGGACTGCTTGCGCTTGCGGTCGACGCGAACGCCGACCATGTCGCGCTTGTCGATCTCGAACTCCAGCCAGGCACCCCGGCTGGGGATGACCTTGGTGGTGTAGATGTCCTTGTCCGACGTCTTGTCGGCGGTCCGCTCGAAGTAGACGCCCGGGCTGCGGACGAGCTGCGAGACGACGACCCGCTCGGTGCCGTTGATGATGAACGTGCCGCGCTCGGTCATGAGCGGGAAGTCGCCCATGAAGACCGTCTGGCTCTTGATCTCGCCGGTGTTCGTGTTCATGAACTCGGCGGTCACGAAGAGCGGCGCGTCGTAGGTCTGGTCACGCTCCTTGCAGGACTCGATCGTCTTGCGAGTCTCCTCGAAGCGGTGGTCGCGGAACGAGAGCGACATCGAGCCGGAGAAGTCCTCGATCGGGGAGATCTCCTCGAAGATCTCCTCGAGACCGGAGCGGTCGGGCACGTCGGTGCGGCCCGCCTCCTTGGCGAGGGCCACTCGGGCCTGCCAGCGCTCGTTGCCGAGCAGCCAGTCGAAGCTCTCCGTCTGGAGAGCCAGGAGGTCTGGAACCTCCAGCGGTTCGCGAATCTGGGCGAACGACAGACGGCCTGAGGCCGTCCGTGCGGTGGACACATTCTGGGACGCGGTGCGCGAGGCAGCCAAGGAGGGTCCTTCCACGGGCCTTACTGAACTTGAGTTGTCAGCGCGGCCCGCTCCCGTGGCCTCCGGCACCTGGCTCAGGCGGCAACGTGGCTCGATCACGGATCTCACCGTGAGGGGCTCGCCCCGAACACCCGGTTGGGGAACCGGTCGGGGCACCACGAAGCGCTTGAGAGGACGGAGGTTGCGGGCAGAGGCAGCGCAAAGAGACATCATACCCGCGCAGGGCATGGTTGTCCAGTCGAGTCAAGTCCCCGTCCGCGGACGCCCGCCCGGTCACCGTGAGGATCGGGGCTGCGCTCCAGGCAGGACGGACCTGTCGAGAACGGCACGACTATGGACCCTTGCCGGGCGCGCGTCAAGCAGGACGGCGTAGTTCGGTGCGTCTTCGCAGGTCAGAGCGTTGCGAACCGGTCGGTCGCGGCCATCATCAGGGCGTTCATCCGGTCCGAGCCGAGGTGCCCGACACCGTCGACGATGTGCAGCTCCGCACCCGTCCATTGCCGCGCGACGGCCCACGCCACGTCGGCCGGACCGGCCAGGTCGAGCCGCCCGTGGCACAGCACCGCGGGGATGCCGGCGAGGCGGTCGATCCGGCCCAGGATCGCGGCGTCGGGCTGGAAGGCGGCGTTCCCGAAGTAGTGCGCGACGGTCCGGGCGAAGCCGTACCGGAAGTCCGGGTCCGCATACCTCGGGTTGCTCCAGACCCCAGGCACCGCGTCCGCCTGGAGGCTCGCGATGGCCTCCTCCCACTGGCACCAGGCGACGGCGGCGTCGAACCGCACCTGCGGGTCCGGTGAGGCCAGCAACCGGGCGTATGCGGCGGCGAGGTTCCCGCCGCGGTCCGGCTCGGGCAGGGCGGCGAGGAACCGCTCGTGGGCCTCCGGGAAGTACCGGCCGACGCCACGGGTGAGCCACTCCACGTCGGTCGTCCGGGTGAGCGTGACCGCCCCGAGGACCACCGCGCGGACCCGCTGGGGGTGGGTCACCGCATACGTGAGGCCGAGCGTCGACCCCCAGGAGCCACCGAGCAGGACCCACCGGTCGACGCCGAGATGCTCCCGCAGCCGTTCGAGGTCGGCCACGAGGTGGGCCGTCGTGTTGACCGACAGGTCCGTGGCGGGGTCCTGCGTGGAGGGCGTGCTCCCGCCGGCGCCGCGCTGGTCGAGCAGGACGACGCGGTACCGCTCGGGATCGAAGAACCCCGCCCACCAGGGGCTGCAGCCCGATCCCGGGCCACCGTGGAGGACTACCACCGGCACGCCGTCCGGAGCGCCGCGGACCTCGTAGTGGAGCCGCTGCCCGTCGCCGACGTCGAGGAGGCCCTCGTCGTGGGGCGGGGCCGGCTCGTACACGACAGCGAGGGTATGCGTCGGACGACCCAGCCCGCCGAGAGGCCAGCTTCTGCTGTCAAAACCACCGATTGACAGCAGAAGTTGGCCTCTCAGCGGACGGTGATGGGGGGCATGGACATGACAGGACGGGCCCGACCGCGTGTGCGGTCGAGCCCGTCCGGAGTGTGCGCCTAGGTGCGCGGGGTCACTTGAGGGTGACGGTCGCGCCCGCAGCCTCGAGCTGATCCTTGGCCTTGTCCGCGGCGGCCTTGTCGACCTTCTCGAGGACCGGCTTCGGAGCGCCGTCGACGAGGTCCTTGGCCTCCTTGAGGCCGAGGCTCGTGAGCGCGCGGACCTCCTTGATGACCTGGATCTTCTTGTCGCCGGCCGCCTCGAGGACGACGTCGAACTCGTCCTGCTCCTCGACGGCAGCGGCCTCGCCGCCGCCTGCGGCCGCGCCCTGGGCGGCGACGGCGACCGGGGCCGCCGCGGTGACCCCGAAGGTGTCCTCGAACTGCTTCACGAACTCGGAGAGCTCGATGAGGGTCATCTCCTTGAAGGCGTCAAGGAGCTCGTCGGTGCTGAGCTTCGCCATGGTGGCGTTCCTTCCTGTTCTTGCCTGAGTGGCGTGTTGGATGAGCTGAGCCGTGACGGCTCAGGCGGTGTCGCCACCCGTGGCGACGTCCTGGGGGGTGGTTTCGTCGGCCGGAGCCGCCGCGTCCTGGGGGGTGCTGTCGTCGGCAGCGTCCTGCGGGGTGACGGCGTCCTGAGGCGCCGTGTCCTGCGGGGTGGCCACGTCCTGCGGCGCCGCGTCCTGCGGACCGCCCTGGGCCTCGACCTTGGCCCGCAGCGCCTCGATGAGACGGGCGCTCTGGGTCAGCGGTGCGGCGAAGAGGTAGACCGCCTTGGTCAGCGACGCGTTCATCGCGCCGGCGAGCTTGGCGAGCAGGACCTCGCGGGACTCGAGGTCCGCGAGCTTGGTGATCTCGGCGGCCGACATCGTCTTGCCGTCGAGGACGCCGCCCTTGATGACGAGCAGCGGGTGGGTCTTGGCGAAGTCACGCAGGCCCTTCGCCGCCTCGACCGGGTCGCCGGTGACGAAGGCGATGGCCGTCGGCCCGACGAACTGGCCGTCGAAGGCGGTGACCCCGGCCTCCTTGGCCGCGAGCTCGGTGAGGGTGTTCTTCACCACGGCGTAGGTGGCGTGGCCGCGCAGCGTGCCGCGCAGCTCGGACAGCTGCTTGACGGTCAGGCCGCGGTACTCGGTGAGCACCGCCGCGCTCGAACCGCGGAAGCTGTCCGCGAGCTCGGCGATCGCCGCCTGCTTCTCGGCGGTGGCCATAGGGCCTCCTTCTGCGTTGCGGGGGTGACCGCGCGGCAGCTTCGAAGGCCCTCACGAGAAAGGCCCCGGCGCAAGCGCACGGGGCGGAGCCGCATCCGGATCGGGTCCGGGTATGCGAGTCGGTTCGTGGCCTGCGCAGGTCGCCGCACTCGGTGCGGACCTTCGGTCTGTCTCTCTGGGGACCAGGGCGACAGACGACCGGCGGTCAGTGGTCGTCGACCAGAGTACGGGCCGGACGGCGCCGGGGTCAAAACGGGGCGTCAGCCCGTCGGCAGCGAGAGGGCTCCGACCTCGTCGGGGCCTGGGACGGCGACGTTCACGGGCGCTCCCCAGTCGCGGTAGACGACGGTGACGGTCTGCCCGGCGAGGCTCACGGCCATCCGGGTCGGCAGGTCCTGGGCGTCGACCGTCAAGTCCAGCGGGACGGGTCCGGCGGCCTGCCCGCTCGAGGGCGTGACCGCATACCGCGTGGTCCCGCCCTGCCGCTCGACCACGGTCGCCTGCCCACCCGGGAACGCCGAGAGGGCGGCCCTCGGGTCGGTGGCGGCGCCACCGACCTCCCGCACGGCGCGGCTGACGACATCGGTCTCGTTCGGCTCGACCCGGGCCCAGGTCTTCCCGGTCGCGAGCGCCGGTGGGAGTCCTTTGACGAAGATCCCACTGTCGGCGTAGACCGCGTCGAGCTGGGAGCCGATCACGGCGAACGTCGCCTGGGACACCTGACTCTGGCCGTTCGGGTAGGCGAACTTCAGGGACGCCGTCACCGGCTGGCTGCCGGTCATCGTCACCGTGCCCGTGCCGCTGCCGGCCCGCACCATGGCCGCGTGGATCCGACCCCCGAGGACCGCCGGGTCGACCGGACCGGTGCTCGTGGCCGAGGCCGTCGCCGAGGTGGGGGCCGGGGCGGGCGGCGCGGTCGTACAGGCGCCGGCCCCGAGGACGGTGAGCGCCAGGGCGACGCCGATCAGCGCGCGGTCGGGCACCGGGGAACGGTATCGCGACCCTGCTCGCGACACCGTCACCCCGGCTGGCGGGTCATGGCAACGGTCGCACCACCATCGCCGACCCTCCGCCGCGGCGAATGGTCTCCGCGGCCGATTCGAACATGCCCGCACCCAGGGGGTGAATCGCGGTGACCGCCCCGATCTCGTTGGGCGTACCGGCGGACACCAGGGTGTGACCCTTCGCCCGCAGTGCTGCCCCATCAGGACCGTTGAGGATCTGCGGCTCCGCACCCTCGGCCCCGTTCCGGGAGGAGAGCCGGGCCGCCGCGATGGCGTCAACGAGGGACAGGTTGCGGTCGAGGTAGCCGAGGATGGTCTGGCTGACCGAGGTGATGATCGTCGCGCCGCCCGGTGAACCGACGGTGAGGTACGGCTTGCCGTCCTTGACGAGGATGGTCGGGCTCATCGAGGACCGCGGTCGCTTGCCCGGGCCGGGCAGGTTCGGGTCCGGGACGCCCGCGGTGAGCGGCGTGAAGTTGAAGTCGGTCAGCTCGTTGTTGAGCAGGAACCCGTAGCCTGGCACGGTGATCCCCGAGCCACCGGTCTGCTCGATGGTCAGCGTGTAGGAAGCCACGTTGCCCCACTTGTCCGCGGTGACCAGGTGGGTCGTCGACTGGCCCTCGTAGGGCTCGCCCTGGCGGGCGCCGGAGGCGGCGCAGGACGTGTACGAGCCGTCCGGGCTGCCGAACGCAACCGGTCGTGGCTGCGCGGTGCCAGTGTCGAACAGGCAGGCCCGCTCGGCGGCGAACGCGTCGCTGGTCAGTTCCTTGACCGGGACGCCCGGGACGTCGCCGACGTAGCGGTTGCGGTCGGCGAACGCCATCGCGCTCGCCTCGGAGAACCAGTGCAGGTAGCTGGCGTTGTCGAGGCTCGACAGGCTGGTCCCGGCCTTCTTCTCGTAGGCCTCGACGAGGTTGAGGATCTCGGCGACGGCGATGCCACCCGAGCTGGGCACGGGCATGCCGTAGACGTCGAATCCCTTGTACTGCGAGGTGATCGGGGCCTTGATCAACGCTTGATAGGCCCGGAGATCGGCCAGGGTCAACTGACCGTCGAGGACGCTGACACCAGCCTTGGTCGACGGGTGCTGCGCCTGCGCCACGACCGCCTCCCCGAGCTTCCCGCCGTAGAGCGAGTCCACTCCGTGGGTACGCAGCTCGCGGTAGGCCTTGGCCATGTCCGGGTTCCGGAAGGTCGAGCCGACGGCCGGCGGCTGGTTGTTCGGAAGGAACACCGCTGCCGTAGCCGGGAACCGGCGGAACCGGTCGGCGTTCGCGGCGGTCTGGTCGTAGAACGTCTGGTCGACGACGAAACCGTCGGCGGCCAAGCGCTCCGCCGGCTTCAGCAGCTCACCGAGCCGCCAGGTGCCGAACGTCCGAGCGGCCTTGTCCCACAGGGCCGGAGTACCCGGCGTCCCGATCGAGAGACCGGACGTGACCGCGGTGGCGAACGCGTAGGGGGTGCCCGTGGCGGGGTCGACGAAGGCCTTCTCGGTGAAGGACCTGGGCGCGGTCTCCCGCCCGTCGATGGTGGAGACCTTCCTGGTCTTCGCGTCGTAGTAGACGAGGAAGCCGCCGCCGCCGATGCCGGCGCTGTAGGGCTCGGTGACGCCCAGCGCAGCCGCGGTCGCGACGGCCGCGTCGGCCGCGTTTCCGCCCCGGGCCAGCACGTCGATGCCGACCTGGCTGGCGTCGCGGTCGACCGAGGAGACCGCGCCGCCGGAGCCCACCATCAGCGGCACCTTCGGAAGGTCGCCGGGTGGTTTCCCGTGCCAGCCCTTGTCGGCGAGGGCGGGACTGGCGGTGGCCAGGGCGAGAACGGTGACGGCGCTGAGGCCCAGGACGACGCGACGGCGTAGGCGGCTCATCGTTCGACCGTATCCCTGGGTAGCGGCTGTGTGCGCGTTGAGAGTGTCGGGTTTTGACCAGTTCTCGGTCAACGGCTGGCCACGGACCTGGGACGGCGAAGGGCCCGGAGCCGGTCGGCTCCGGGCCCTTCGTCAGGGCCGATCAGGCGTTCACGGACTCCGCGTTGTCCTCGGCGAGGAGGTTGCGCGTGCGCCGGAAGTCCAGCGGGATACCCGGGCCCATCGTCGTCGTCAGGGTCGCCTTCTCGATGTAGTGACCCTTGGAGGACGACGGCTTCAGCCGGAGGATCTCCTCCAGCGCGGCCGCGTAGTTCTCCACCAGCGACGTCACGTCGAACGAGGCCTTGCCGATGATGAAGTGGAGGTTCGCGTGCTTGTCGACGCGGAACTCGATCTTGCCGCCCTTGATGTCGGCCACGGCCTTGGCGACGTCCATCGTCACGGTGCCCGTCTTCGGGTTCGGCATCAGGCCACGGGGGCCCAGGACCTTGCCCAGCCGGCCGACCTTGCCCATCATGTCCGGCGTCGCGACGACGGCGTCGAAGTCGAGCCAGCCACCCTGAACCTTCTCGAGCATGTCGTCGGACCCGACGAAGTCGGCCCCGGCCTCACGCGCCGCCTCGGCCTTGTCGCCGTTGGCGAAGACCAGCACACGAGCGGTCTTGCCCGTGCCGTGCGGGAGGTTGACGGTGCCACGGACCATCTGGTCCGCCTTGCGCGGGTCGACGCCGAGACGCATCGCGACCTCGACCGTCGAGTCGTACGTGGTGGTGCTGGTGTCCTTCGCGAGGCGGATGGCCTCGAGCGGGCTGTAGACCTTGCCGGCCTCGATCTTGTCGGTCGCGGCGCGGTATGCCTTGCTGCGCTTCATGTTCTGCTCCTTCGTTCCTTCTGGGAGTCGTGGTTCGCGGACCAGCGCTGGTCCTGCCACTCGCCCGCATACCGGTGTATGCGCGGTGTCGGGGGTGCTCGGGGGCGGAGCCCCCGAGGGTGTCAGTAGCCGGGGGTGTTGATGCCCATCGACCGGGCGGTGCCGGCGATGATCTTCGCGGCGGCCTCGACGTCGTTGGCGTTGAGGTCCTCCATCTTCTGCTCCGCGATAGCGCGGACCTGGTCGGCCGACAGCGTCGCGACCTTGGTCTTGTGCGGCTCGCCGGAGCCCTTGGGGACGCCCGCGGCCTTCTTGATCAGCTCGGCGGCCGGCGGCGTCTTCGTGACGAAGGTGAACGACCGGTCCTCGTAGACGGTGATCTCGACGGGGATGACATTGCCGCGCTGGGACTCCGTCGCGGCGTTGTAGGCCTTGACGAACTCCATGATGTTGACGCCGTGCTGGCCGAGGGCCGGGCCGACGGGGGGCGCGGGGGTGGCCGCACCGGCGTTGATCTGCAGCTTGATGAAGCCGGAGATCCGCTTCTTCTTGGGAGGCATGCTGTGGTGTCGCTTTCGTTAGTGGGCCTACGCCGTGGGCGATGACCCGGTTGCAATGACCGCGCGGGTGAGCACGCGGGGTTCGGGGGGTCTCGGGGGCGGAGCCCCCGAGGTTTCAGATCTTGGCGACCTGGGCGAAGGACAGCTCGACCGGGGTCTCCCGGCCGAAGATCGAGACCAGAACCTTGAGCTTCTGGGTGTCGGGGTTGATCTCCGAGATCGTCGCGGGGAGGGTCTCGAACGGGCCCTCCATGACGGTGACGGACTCGCCGACCTGGAAGTCGACGACCTGGGTCTCCTTGGCCTTGCCGGCGCCGCCGGAGGTCCCGGAGCCGCCCGCGGAGGCCGGGGTCTCCAGGTCGGGGGCGAGCATGGTGAAGACCTCGTCGAGGCTGAGCGGCACCGGCTGGTGGGCGTTGCCGACGAAGCCGGTCACGCCCGGGGTGTGCCGCACGGCGCCCCAGCTCTCGTCGGTGAGGTCCATCCGGACGAGGACGTAGCCGGGCATCCGCACGCGGGAGACGAGCTTCTTCTGCCCGTTCTTGATCTCGGTGACCTCTTCCATGGGCACCTCGATCTCGAAGATGAAGTCCTCCATGTTGAGGGACTGGATCCGCGTCTCGAGGTTGGTCTTGACCCGCTTCTCGTAGCCGGCGTAGGAGTGCACGACGTACCAGTCGCCGTCCTTGAGCCGCAGCTGCCGCTTGTACTCCTCGACCGGATCGGCGGGCGCCTCATCCGCAGGGGTCTCCGCATCCGCGGGGCCCTCCGCCACGGAGTCGCCCGGGTCCAGATCCGAGGTCTCGGCGTCGCCGAACTCGTCGGTCTCCGCGTTGTAGTCCGCGATCTCCTGCGCCGCGTCGCTGTCGACGGTGTGCACCGTCTCCGCCGCGTCGAGGGCGCTGAAGTCCTGGTAGGGCTCGGACTCGGCGTGGGTGTCGAGCTGGGTGTCGTTGTCGGACACGCTGCTGCCTGCTTCCTGTCTCAAGAGTCTGTGGTTCGGGGCCGTCTCGCCGCGCGGCTCAGCCCGCGAGGACGAGCAGCATCAGCCGGTGGAAGACGAAGTCGAGGCCCGCGACGATCGCCATGATGACCAGGACGAAGACGATGACGACGATCGTGTAGTTGAGCAGCTCCGAACCGGTCGGCCGCACCACCTTGCGCAGCTCGTCGATGATCTGGCTGATGAAGAGCCCGAGGGACTGGAACAGCCGGCTGACCGGGTTGCCCTGACGGGGACGCCGCTGAGCGGCGCGTCCGGACCCACGGTTGCCCGCGCGTGCTTCGGTCATTCGCTCCTCCTCTCCCTCTGTGTTCTGTGCCTGCATCGCAGGGCAGGAGGGACTCGAACCCCCAACCGCCGGTTTTGGAGACCGGTGCTCTACCAATTGAGCCACTGCCCTACGTGGACCCAGGCTGGGCGGGTCCACGGGCGGCCGACCTGACCCACCTCGACGCATACCGTTTCACGGGCATGCCGGAGCAGGGCGGCAGGCCACCACCGAACGGACAGCATACGGGACCGTGACTGGTCCTCGCGAACCAGCGAGACGCCCCGGACCCCGGCCCAGGGCGGTGGCAGGATGACCGCCGTGACCATCCCGCCCGCCGTCACCCGGACCCCGCTGGCCGACCGGAGCGAGTCCGAGCTCGCCACCTTCCTGGACGAGAAGCGGACGGAGTATGCCGCACTCAAGGCTCGCGGTCTCGCGCTCGACCTCACCCGGGGCAAACCCTCCAGCGCCCAGCTCGACCTCGCCGACCGGCTGCTGACCCTGCCGACGACCACCCACGACCGCGCCGGTGCGGACGTGCGGAACTACGGCGGGCTCGAGGGGCTGGCCGAGCTGCGGGAGATCTTCGCGGAGCTGCTGTGGGTAGAGCCCCAGCAGGTCGTCTGCGGCGGGAACTCCAGCCTCACCCTCATGTGGGACGTCCTCGCGTACCTGCTGCTGTTCGGCGCTCCCGAGTCGCCGAGGGCGTGGTCGCAGGAGGAGAAGGTCACCTTCATCTGCCCCGTCCCGGGCTACGACCGCCACTTCTCGATGCTGGCCGACTTCGGCATCGAGATGGTGACCGTGCCGATGAACGCCGACGGCCCGGACGTCCCCGCGGTCCAGGCCCTGGTCCGCGACGACCCGAGCGTCAAGGGCATGTGGGTCGTCCCGACCTACGCCAACCCCTCGGGGGCCGTCTGCTCGCAGGAGGTCGCCGCCGCGCTCGCGTCGATGCCCACCGCGGCGCCGGACTTCCGGATCTTCTGGGACAACGCCTACGCCTTCCACCACCTCACCGAGGAGGAGGCCAAGAGCGCCGACATCCTCACCCTGGCCGCCGCCTCCGGGAACCCCGACCGGCCGCTGATGTTCGCGTCCACCTCGAAGATCACGTATGCCGGTGCCGGGGTCTCGGTGTTCGCGGCGTCCGCGGTGAACAAGGCGTGGTACCTCAAACACCTCTCCATGGCGGCGATCGGCCCCGACAAGGTCAACCACCTGAGGCACGTCGAGTTCTTCGGCTCGGCGGACGGCGTGCGCGACCACATGCGCCGCCACCGCGAGATCATCGCGCCGAAGTTCGCGGCCGTGGACGTGGCCCTGGCCTCGGCGCTGGAGGGTCTCGGCGTGGCCGAGTGGACCCACCCCACGGGCGGCTACTTCGTCAACCTCGACGTCCTCGACGGCACCGCGTCCCGCGTCGTCCAGCTGGCCAAGGAGGCGGGCATCGCCCTCACCCCGGCCGGGGCGTCGTTCCCCTACGGCCAGGACCCGCGCGACCGGAACATCCGGCTGGCGCCGACGTTCCCGCCGCTCGACCAGGTGGAGGCGGCGATGGCCGGCGTCGGAACCTGCGTGGCGCTGGCCGCGGCGGAGAAGCTGGCCGTCGGCGTCTGAGCGCCGACGCTGGACCGGCGGTCACCGGCGGACAACTGGACTGGAACCAACCGCCGTTTCGGCCGAAACCACCGGACAAACCGGACTCGGGCCAGTCCAACAGGACCGGACCCGCCTCAACGCGCGGGACGTTCGACAGAGGAGCCACGGCGGGACCGGACGTAGTCCGGGGCTGGCGAAGGAACGACCTGCCAGGACGGCCGAAACCACCCGATAGACCGGGCTCGCTCCTGTCCATCGTCACCACGCCACCGCTTCGCCACCCCGCCACCACTTCGCCACGGTCGGCAACCTGGAGGCCTCGACGTGGACAACTGGACTGGAACCAACGACCGTTTCGGCCGAAACCACGCGACAAACCGGACTCGGGCCAGTCCAACAGGACCGGACCCCTGCGACCCGACTCGGCGTGGGTGGCAGAGTGGCCGGTATGAGCGACGACCAGCTCCAGCCGGACGACACCCTCGACGACAAGTACGACGAGCCGGGGCACGAGGACATGCTCGACGGCGGGTACAACCCACCGGACCGGCCCCGCGGGTCGATGGCCTGGGGCGTCACCGCCTGGGAGGAGTCCCAGGAGGAGACCATCGAGCAGCGGATCAAGCAGGAGATCCCCGACCCCGACTCGGCCTACGGCGCTCCCGACAACGAGTCGGGGCTGGACGACGACGCCGACATGCTCGGCGGCGACGACCCGGACGCCATCCCGGCCGAAGACGACTTCGTCGGTGATGGCGGCCGTCAGGTCGGCCGGCTCGTGGCGCCCGACGAAGGGTCGGGCATCGACGACGAGAAGGACGAAGTCGCCGAGGACGTCGGGTTCGACGGCGGCGTCGCCTCCCCCGAGGAGTCGGCCATGCACATCGCCACCGACGAGCCCGGCGCCTACTGGGGGTCCCCCCTCGGAGCGGGGGAGGCCGACTTCGGAACGGACGACGATGGCGACCACGAGGGGCTCACCGAGGCGACCGCATACCGGATCGAGAACGAGGACCCGATGAACGAGCTGGACTCGCTGGCCCCGACCGACGAGTGAGCGAGCCCGACCCTCTGCCGCGCGACGTCGCGGCCCTGCCCAAGGCGCACCTGCACCTGCACTTCACCGGGTCGATGCGGATCGGCACCCTCGCCGACCTGGCGCAGGAGCGCGGCATACCGCTGCCCGAGGCGTTCACCGACGAGTGGCCGCCGCAGCTGCACGCCACCGACGAGCGTGGCTGGTTCCGGTTCCAGCGGCTCTACGACCTGGCCCGGGCCTGCGTCCGCGGGGAGGCCGACCTGCGCCGGATCGTGCGCGAGGCGGCCGAGGACGACGCCGCCGAGGGCTCGCGGTGGCTCGAGCTGCAGGTCGAGCCGTCGTCGTACGCCCCGCACGTCGGCGGCATCACCCCCGCGCTGGAGATCATCCTCGACGAGGCGGCGCAGGCCACCCGGGCGACCGGGACGGGGGTCGGCGTCGTCGTCGCGGCCAGCCGGATCCGGCACCCGCTCGACGCCCGCACCCTCGCCCGCCTCGCGGTCCGGTATGCGGGCGACGGTCCGGGCACGGTGGTCGGGTTCGGGCTGTCGAACGACGAGCGGCGGGGGTCCTTGCCGGACTTCGCACCGGCGTTCGAGATCGCCCGGCACGGCGGGCTCGCGCTGGTCCCCCACGGCGGTGAGCTGCTCGGACCCGCATCGGTGGTCGACACGCTCACCGTGTTCCGGCCCGACCGGGTCGGCCATGGAGTGCGGGCGAGCGAGGACCCGGCGGCGCTGGACCGGGTGGCGGAGTCGGGCGTGACCCTCGAGGTCTGCCCCGGCAGCAACGTCGCGCTGGGGGTGTACGCCGACCCGGCGCAGGTCCCGCTCCGGGCCATCGTCGACGCCGGGATCCCGGTCGCGCTCGGCGCCGACGACCCTCTTCTCTTCGGAACCCGGCTTGCCGCCCAGTACCTGTTGGCCCGCGACGAGCTGAGGTTCAGCGACGCCGAGCTGGCCGCCCTCGCCCGGCAGAGCATCGAGGGCAGCCGGGCGCCCGAGGCGGTCCGTAAGGCCGCGCTGGCTGACGTCGACGCCTGGCTGGCGGCCTGACCCGACCGACGTTCCTGTGGACGCCGATTTGGTGGCGGCCCGACGCGCAAGGCACGCTGAACGCCATGAAGACTGCCTTGGCCGTCGTGCCCGCAGCCGTCATCCTCCTGGCCGGCTGCGCTTCGGGCAGCGGCGCGGACACCCCGTCGCCGAGCGGGACGGTGGCTGCCGTCGACGCCACGACCGCTCCCGAGACCACGCCGAGCAGCACCACCGCACCGGCGACGACCTCGGCGAGCGCGACCGCGGCCGACGTGCCCACCGCCTTCCCGACGACGTTCACCGACGTGAACCAGACCATCACCGACCCGGACCTCAAGGACTCGATCACGGTCAAGCGCATCGCCCGGGCGCTGCCGTGGCCGGCTGGCTACAAGGCGTCGGCCCAGGCCTACGAGCTGGTGGCGCTGGAGCTGACCTGGACGCCGTCCCAGGACTACACGATCCCCATCCGCAAGCAGGACTTCGCGATCAACACCGGCGGCCAGTTCCCCAACACCCCGGACCCGATCGTCAACGAGGCGGTGAAGTCCGCCGGGTTGACGCTCCTCCCGGACCAGGTGGACAAGGGCGACCCGGTCACCGGATGGCTGGTGTTCAAGGTCGACCCGCGCAACGCACCGAAGCTGTCGCTGGACTACACCCGCCCCGCCGTGCAGGTCAGCGGAAGCCGAACCTCGTTCCCCGCCAAGACGTTCAGCGTCGGGATCGTCGGCTGACCGGTCGGCCTCGACGGGGTCCCCGCGACGTATCGGAGCGAAGCGTGGGCCTACGCAACGTTCGGAGCGAAGCGAAGAGCATTGCGGGGAGAACTTCGTGGGGTGACTAGAGGCTGACGCCGACGAGCACCGGTTCGTTGACCAGCCGGATCCCGAACTCCTTCTCGACGCCGGCCTGGACCTCGCCCGCGAGCGCGAGAACGTCGGCCGTGCGGGCACTCCCCCGGTTGGTCACGGCCAGGGTGTGCTTGTCGGACAGCGCCGCCGGACCCGGGGTCCCGAAGCCCTTCTCGAACCCCGCACGCTCGATGAGCCAGGCGGCACTGGTCTTACGGCGGCCGTCGGGTTCGGGCCAGACCGGGAGGTCGGGGGCGCCGTCGCCGAGCCGGTCGCGGACGCGGTCGGCCAGGGCGTCCATCTCCCCGGCCGACAGGATCGGGTTGGTGAAGAACGAGCCGCAGCTCCACGTGTCGTGGTCGGCGGGGTCCAACACCATCCCGCGCCGGCGCCGCTGCTCCAGGACGGCCGCGCGGGCGTCGGCGAGCGGAACCCGGGTGCCGAGCTCGACCCCGAGCGAACGGGCCAGGTCCGCATACCGGACCGGCTCGGAGAGGTCGGCGACCCGCAGCTGGAACAGCACGTCGAGCACCACGAACCGCGTCGGGTCGCGCTTGAACCCCGAGTCCCGGTAGGTGAACCCGCAGTCCGACCCGAAGAGCGTGCGCACCTCGCCGGCGCGGCGGTCCCAGACGCGTACCTGGGCGACCGTCTCGGCGACCTCCTGGCCGTAGGCACCGACGTTCTGGATCGGTGTGGCACCGGTCGATCCCGGGATCCCCGAGAGCGCCTCGATCCCCGCCCACCCCTGGTCGACGGCGTGGGCGACCACGTCGTCCCACGGCTCGCCCGCGGCCACGCGGACGTTGGCCCCACCGCAGCGGTCGTCGGACTCGACCTGTATGCCGGTCGTCTCGACCCGCACCACGGTGCCGGGGAAGCCCTCGTCGGCGACCACCAGGTTGGACCCTCCGCCGAGGACGAGGAGCGGCTCGTCGGCGTCGTCGACCTCGTGCACCGCGTCGACGAGCTCGTCGGTCGTGGCGACCCGGACCAGGCGGTCAGCCGGCCCGCCGACGCGCATCGTCGTCAGCGTCGAGAGGTCGACTCCGTACTCTTCACGCATCCGGAAGCGGTCCGCGACCGGTCAGTCGAGCTGGACGACCGCGAGCGCGCGGCCGAGCACCTTGTCGCCGCCACTCGTCGCGGTCAGCTCCACGGTGGCGCGCTTCGCCTCGGCGTCGACCGCCTTGACGACACCCTCGACCGACACGTCAGCCCCACCCTCGTAGGGCACGACGACGGGCTTGGTGAACCGCACCGAGTACTCGACGACGCGACCGGCGTCACCGACCCACTCGGAGACGGCGGTCACCGCCGACCCCATCGTGAACATCCCGTGGGCGATGACGTCGGGCAGGCCGACCTTGCTGGCGAACCGCTCGTCCCAGTGGATCGGGTTGCGGTCCAAGGACGCTCCCGCGTACTGGACCAGCGTGGCGCGCTCGATGTGGACGGTCTTGCCAGGGATGCTCTGGCCGGCCTCGACGTCGGCCAGCGTCAGGATCTCGCCCATCACTCGCCTCCTCGGATGACGAGGGTGGAGACCGCGGTGCAGACCGGCTCGCCCTCGACGCTCAGCTCGGTCCGGGTGGTGACCATCGCGTGGCCGCCGGCTGCACGGACCGCGTCGACGTGGAGCACGCCGACGACGTCGTCGCCTGCGGTCAGTGGACGGTGGTGGACGAACTTCTGCTCGCCGTGGACGACCCGGCTGTAGTCGATGCCGGCCTCGGGGTCGCGGACGAGCTGGGCGTCGCACTGCTGTGCGACGAGCACGGCGAAGGTCGGCGGGGCGATGACGTCGCGGTACCCGCGCGCCTGCGCCACGGCCCGGTCCACGTGCACCAGGTCGGTCGATCCGACCGCCTCGGCGAACTCGCGGATCTTGGCCGAACCGACCGCATACGGCGCGGTGGGTGGGTACTCGCGCCCGACGAAGTCCTCGTTGACCGGCATACACGAACCCTAGTGGGAGGAGGTAGAGGGCAGGTCGCGTGAGGTGTCGTAGCGCCAGAACGGCCGGACCGCGAGGCCCGCGACGATGACCACCGCCATGCAGGCGATGCCGCCGGCGACCCACGAGAACGTCGGGGAGGTCACCGCCGCCGTGGCCCCGGCTCGCACGTCGCCGAGTCGTGGTCCGCCCGCCACGACGGCGATGAAGACGCCCTGCATCCGGCCGCGCATCTCGTCGGGGGCATAGGTCTGGAGGATGGTCTGGCGGTAGACCGCGCTGACCAGGTCGAACGCGCCGGCCAGGGCCAGCAGGGCGACGACGAGCCACAGCTGCCCCACCAGCCCGGACACGGCCACCGCGGCGCCCCAGCCGACGATGGCCACGGTGAGGGCACGGCCCTGACGGCGGACCCGTCCGATCCAGCCGCTGGACAGCCCGGCGATCACCGCGCCGATGGCGATGGCGGCGTAGAGCGGCCCGACCTGTCCCCCGAACCGAGCGTCCGCGACGGCGGGGAAGAGCGACCGTGGCATGGCCAGGACCATGGCGGCGATGTCGATGGCGAAGCTCATCACGAGCACGGGGCGCACCGCGATGAACCGCAGCCCTTGGGCGACGGCCCGCATGTCCGGCCGCCGGACCTCGCCCTGGGGCGGGATCGACGGCAGCTTGAGCACCGAGTACAGCGCCGCGGTGAAGAGGAGGGCGTCGGCCGCATACGCGAGCGCGAACCCGTTGGGCAGCACGAGCAGCAGCCCGGCAATGAGCGGCCCGGCGACCTGCCCGACATTGCCGACGGTGAAGTTGAGGGTGTTGGCCGCGGGGACCAGCTCGGTCGGGACGATGCGCGGGATGATCGCGCCGCGCGCCGACGAGGCCACCGCGAACATCCCGGACTGGACGAAGACCAGGGCGAGGATCAGCCAGACGTTGCGCACGTCGGCCAGGGTCTGGACGAGCAGGGCCAGGGTGACGACCCAGCCGCCGATCGACGACCAGAGGTACAGGACTCGGCGGTCCACGGCGTCGGCGATCGCGCCGCCGTAGAGCCCGAACACGACGATCGGTACCAGGCCGGCCAGACCGACGAAGCCGACGTAGAGCGGCGACTCGGTCAGCGCCCAGATCTGCACCGGGACCGCGACCTGGGTGAGCATCGAGCCGATGAACGAGGTCCCCTGGCCAACAAGGATGCGCCGGTACTCCGGGATGCGCAGCGGCCGGGTGTCGACGGCCTGCCGGCTGAGCACGGCCCTCAGACCGCGGGCCTCTTCCGCCGGGTTCTCCGCTGACGACCCGTCGAACGGGTCTTCCGGCGAATCACTCACTCGGCCGATCCTCCCACGATGGTTGCGCATGCAAACGACCGCCCCCGGGCGTCGGGAGCGGTCGGTATGCGACAGGTGCGGACGGGCGTCCGCCGCCGGTCAACGGCTGGTCGGGGTCCCCGCGAAGTATCGGAGCCAGCCGTGGGGCCCTCGCGACAGATCGAGGCGAAGCCGAGATCGTCGTGGGGAGAACTTCGTGGGGTGAATCAACGGGTCTCGCGGTGCTCCGTGTGCTTGCCGCAGTTGGGGCAGAACTTCGTGAGGCCGAGACGGTCGGGGTCGTTCCGACGGTTCTTCTTGGTGATGTAGTTGCGGTGCTTGCACTCCGCGCACGCCATGGTGATCTTGGGGCGGACGTCGACAGACTTGCTGGCCACGGGTGACAACCTGCTCTCGGGTACGGGGTTGAGCGCGTCAGGCGCGCGCGCGAAGTCAACGCACAAGGGTAGGCCGACATTCCGGCATACCCCTAATCGAGTAGCGGGAGCGGGGCTCGATCCCGCGACCTCACGATTATGAGTCGTGCGCTCTAACCAGCTGAGCTACCCCGCCATGGAGTGATGCAGAGCCCCCAAACGGAATCGAACCGTTGACCTTCTCCTTACCATGGAGACGCTCTACCGACTGAGCTATAGGGGCCGGTGGTACCTGTATTGCGACGGCGAGACTACACGGTGCCCGAGGGCCTCCGGAAATCGAAAGGCGGGGTCTCAGGGCGCCAGCCGGACGGCCCCGTCGACGAACGACGAGACCTCGCCGAGGCGCGGCAGGAGCATCGCCTGGTAGGCGTGGTAGACGTCCGGCTTGCCCTCCCAGACGTGGCTCGACGGGCGGTTCTGCGGGTCCAGCTCGTGCCGCCAGGATCCGTGCGCCTCGTCGACAAAGTACTCGCGGGCGTGCTCGACCCAGCGGTCGAACCACTGTCGGTATGCCTGGGCCTGCGCGTCGTCGTCGGCGAGCAGCGCGAGGGTCCAGGCGGTCGCGATCGCCTCGGTGACCACCCAGTGGAGCCGGTCGGCGACGACCGGGTTCGCGTCGAAGTCCGTCGTGTAGACGAACCCCTCAGTCTGGTCGCGTTCGGCGTCGGCCGGCTGCCAGCCGTCCTCGACGGCGCGGTCGAAGAGGGCGCGGGCGTCGTCGAGCAACCAGGCCGGCGGCTCGACACCGGTGCGGGCGAGGGCGGTCCGGACGTGGAGGGCGAGCCGGGCCCACTCCATGAGGTGGCCGATGGTCACGCCGTAGGGACGGAAGCGGTCGCCGGGCTGGTCGAGGTTGTACTCGAGCAACGGCCGCCACTGCTCGTCGTAGTGCTCGGGGAGGCGGTAGCCGTTGCCCCGCGCGAACTCGTGGACGACGTGGCTGGTGATGGACAAGGCTCGCTGGAGGTGGACCTCGTCGCCGGTGACGTCGTGGGCGGCGAGCAGGGCCTCGACGGTGTGCATGTTGGCGTTGACGCCGCGGTACGGGTCGGCGTGGGCGAAGGGGCGGTCGTAGACGTCGACGGCCAGGCCATCGGCGTCGCGCCAGAAGTACTTGTCGAAGATGCCGAGCGCGTCATCGAGGATCGGCCGGGCGTCCTCGTGTCCGGCGGCCGCCGCCGAGGCGCTGGCGAGGACGACGAAGGCGTGGGCGTAGGCCGGCTTGGTGTCGTCGTCGGGGATGGAGGTCCCGTCCGGGCCGGTCGTGACCGACGCATACCAGCCGCCGTACTCCTGGTCGTGCAGCCGGCGGCGCAGGGCCGCGAGGCCGTCGGCGACGAGCGGGCGGCAGGATGCGTCGCCGATGATCTCGGCGAGGGCCAGGACGTGCAGCATCCGGCAGGAGATCCACAGCTCGACCGGGCGGTCGAGGAGCGGGTTCCCGTCATTGTCGAGCCAGGCGAACCCGCCGTCGGGGTGAGGGCTCCGCTTGGCGAACTCGACGAGCGACGTGGTCTGCCCGACGAGGAACTCGAGGTCGGCCTCCGAGAGGCGGGTGGCGGGTGCCATGCGCGCAACCTATCGGCCCGCCTCCATCCGACGCTGGCGCCCCAGATGGCCGGTTGCCCAGTCGGATACCCGGTCGTATGCCGGATTCGGCTGTGGGGACGACCGGATCGGGCATACGACCGGGTATTCGACGTGGCCGGCGGTTAGCCCACGACGATGACGTGGAGGTTCCTCGGGCCGTGGACGCCCTCCACGCGGTCGAGCTCGATGTCGCTGGTGGCGCTGGGGCCGCTGATCCACGTGAGCGGACGCAGCGGGTCGAGGCGGCGCATGGCGTCGGGCAGGTCGGCGACGACCTGGTCGGCGGTGACGACGCAGACGTGCCGGTCCGGGACCAGGCTGAGCGCGCGCCGGCCCTGACCCCGATCGTGATCGAGGACGATCGTGCCGGTCACGGCGATCCCCAGCGCCGCGGTGGTGACGACGGCGTCGATCTCGTCCAGGTCATAGGCGGTGAGCGGCGGGTCGTCGGCGACCCGGTCGACGCCGTCCGGGAGCCAAGCGTTGGGGAAACCGGCGGGGACGACCACCCGAGTGCCGTCGGACAGTCCCTCGCGGATGCGGTCGGCGACCTCGTCCGGGCCACAGCGGACCACGACCGCACGGTAGTCCTCGACCCGCGCGACGAAGAGCGCGACGATGTCGCCCTCCTCGACGGTCTCGGTCGGGTGTGGAGCCGTCTCCGGACGGAGGCCCAGCCGAGCGCTAGGGGGCTCGGATATACCTCCAGCCGGAGGAGGCTCCGCACCGGATGGTCGGAGGGCCGAGCGGACCCGCCCGAGGATGTCATCGCGCGCGGTCATGGACGCCCGCCGTCGTTCCGGCCACCGTCGGTCTTCGCCCACCACGCCCGGAACGACTCGCGGGGCGGGGCCGGGAGATCCCGGGCGCCGGTCCACGCCGAAGCGCCAGGCCCCGGTATGCGGCCGATCGCCGTCCGCCCACCGGGCAGCGTCCGACGGCTGACCATCGTGACGAACCGGTTCGCGACCGAGCCGGCCTTGACTGCATACCCGAGCCGTTGCCCGTCGGCGAAGAGCAGCGCGGCGCCCTTCATCGCGAGGTCCTGGGCCTTGGGCCGGCCGCCGCGATGGGCGTCGACGACCTTGGCGCGCAGGTGCACGAGGACCGATGGGATGTCGATCTGGACGGGGCACACCTCGTAGCAGCGACCGCAGAGGCTCGACGCGTACGGGAGCGAGTCGACCTGCGCGTCGTGGCCGACCCCCCTCAACAATGGCGTGAGGATCGCGCCGATGGGCCCGGGGTAGACCGAGCCGTAGGCGTGTCCGCCGGTCCGCTCGTAGACCGGGCAGGCGTTGAGGCAGGCCGAACAGCGGATGCAGCGCAACGCCTGGCGGCCGACCTCGTCGGCGAGCACGTTGGTGCGGCCGTTGTCGAGCAGGACCACGTGCACCTCCTGCGGGCCATCGCCGAGGTGGACGCCGGTCCACATCGACGTGTACGGGTTCATCCGCTCCCCCGTGCTCGACCTCGGCAGCAGCTGCATGAACACGTCGAGGTCCTCGAACGTCGGCACCAGCTTCTCGATGCCGACCAGGCTGACGAGTACGTCGGGCAGCGTGAGGCACATCCGGCCGTTGCCCTCGGACTCCAGCACGACCAGGGTGCCGGTCTCGGCGACGGCGAAGTTGGCGCCCGAGACCGCGACGCGCGCCCGGAGGAACTTCTCGCGGAGATGCTGACGGGCCGCCGCGGCCAGCGCCGCCGGCTCGTCGCTGAGGTCGTCCGGCGCCGGACGCCCGGCTGCCGCCATCCGGGAGCGGAAGATCTCGCGGATCTCGGCCCGGTTCTTGTGGATCGCGGGTACCAGGATGTGTGACGGCAGGTCGTCGCCGAGCTGGACGATCAGCTCCGCGAGATCGGTCTCCCAGGCCGAGATTCCTTGGGCCGCAAGCGCGTCGTTGAGCTCGACCTCCTGGGTGGCCATCGACTTGACCTTCACGACCTCGGTCGCGTGGTGGTCGCGGGCGATCTGCGCGATGATCGCGCACGCCTCCGTCGCGTCTCGGGCCCAGTGGACGACCGCGCCACGCGCGGTGAGCGACTCCTCCAGCCGGACGAGATGGTCGTCGAGATGCGCCAGCGTGTCGTCCTTGATCCGGGCCGCCTTGGTGCGCAACGCCTCCCAGTCGTCGACCTCGCTGACGACGCGCTCCCGCTTGTCGCGGATGGTGCTGGTCGCGTGGGCCAGGTTCGCCCGGAGCTGGGTGTCGGCGAGTGCCGTGTGGGCCGCCTGGGGGAAGGGCGGCATCCCCACGAACGTCGCGCCCATCAGGAGGCCTCCGTCGAGGCGAGCACCTCGGCGAGGTGCATCACCCGCATACCGGCCTGCTCCCGCGAGAGGAGGCCACCCAGGTGCATCAGACACGAGTTGTCGCTGGCGACAAGCACTTCCGCGCCGGTGTCCCGAGCGTGGCGCACCTTGTCCGACCCCATCGACACCGAGGTCTCGGCGTTCTTCACCGCGAACGTCCCGCCGAACCCGCAGCACTCCTCCGCGGCCGGCAGCTCGACCAGCCGGATCCCCCGGACGTGGCTCAGCAGCCGGGCCGGCCGGTCGCCGACGCCCAGCATCCGCAGCGAGTGGCAGGTCGGGTGGTAGGTCACGCGGTGCGGGAAGTAGGCGCCGACGTCCTCCACGCCCAGCACGTCGACGAGGAACTCGGTGAGCTCGTATGCGCGTGGCCCGGTCTCGGCGACCGCTCGCTCGAGGGCCGGGTCGCCGGCACGGCGGGCGACGAGCTGGTGCTGGTGGCGTACGGCTCCGGCGCACGACCCGGAGGGGACGACGATTGCGTCATACCCCTCGAAAGCGGAAACCCATTGCCGCACAACGGGAACCGCCTCGTCCATGTACCCCGTGTTGATCATCGGCTGCGCGCAGCAGGTCTGTGCGGTCGGGAAGTCGACGTCCACCCCGAGCCGGCGCAGCAGCCGGACGACGGCCTTGCCGGTGTCGGGGAAGAGGGCGTCGTTGATGCACGTGAGCATCAAGGCGACCTTCATGACCCGACCCTAGTCGGGGTCCCCGCGAAGTACCGGAGCGGAGCGGAGGACTTCGTGGGGTGACTCAGGGGACCATCCAGGAGAGCACCGGGGTGGACTGCAGGTAGACCAGGACACACATGAAGGCCAGGAACCCCAGGGACCAGCCCAGGACCTTCCGGAAGATGTGCCCCTCCTTGCCGGACATGCCGACGGCCGCCGCTGCGATCGCCAAGTTCTGTGGCGAGACCATCTTGCCGAGGACACCCCCGGACGAGTTCGACGCCGCCATGAGCAGCTCCGACAGCCCGGTCTGCCGAGCCGCCGACACCTGCAGCGCCCCGAACAGGCTGTTCGCCGAGGTGTCCGAGCCGGTGACGGCGACCCCGAGCCAGCCCAGGATCGGCGACAGCACCGCGAACAACCCTCCCGAGGTTGCCAGCCAGCGGCCCAGCGTGGCCGTCTGCCCGGAGGCGTTCATGACGTAGGCGAGCGCCAGCACGGCCATCACCGTGAAGATCGCGGCCGACAGCTGCCGGTAGGTCTGCCTGTAGACCCGTAGCGCCTCCCCCCACCGGATGCCGATGACGGGAATGGTGATGAGGCCGGCGATGACGAGCAGCGACCCCGCGGCGCCAAGCCAGTTGAACCGGAAGGTGGGGATCGTCGACGGCTTCCCGTCGGCGGACTGCAGGTCCAGTCCCGGCCAGGTGAACGAGGGGTTGGACCACTTGGCGGCCAGCACATCCTTGATGCCGGGCAGCTGGGCGAGGACGAAGACCCCGACGATGATGAGGTACGGCGCGTAGGCCTTGAGGATGTCGGACCTGGTGTCGTGGGCCTGGGCGTCCCGCTCTGCGTACGCCGCGCTCGTGGTGACGCCTTCGCCGACCGGGTGGTCCGACCCGCTTCGCGCCGGACCGCCCTTCGCCGGATTACCGGCTGATGACCCTGCAGTCGCGCCGGCCGTCGTGACCCCGCGTCCCGCCGCGCCGGCATACTCCTCGTCGTCGAGCTCGACATAATGCCCCGCCGGCTGCCAGACGCGCAGCAGCAGGACGACGGCGAGCGCGCCGACGAGGGAGGCGACGATGTCGGTGAGCTGCGTGGAGATGTAGTTCGAGGTGACGAACTGCGCGATGGCGAAGGCGAAACCGCACGTCAGTGTGGCGGGCAGCGTCTCCCGGACCCCCTTGCCGCGGTCGATGATGAAGACGAGCGCCATCGGCACGAACATGCCGAGGATCGGGGTCTGTCGTCCGACCATCTGCGAGAGGGCGTGCTCAGGGACACCACTCACGGTGGCCAGGGTCGTGATCGGAGTCGCCAACGCTCCGAAGGCCACGGGAGCAGTGTTCGCGACCAGGGCGACGACCGCGGCCTTCATCGGCCTGAAGCCCAGCGCCATCAACATCACCGTGGTGATCGCGACGGGGGTGCCGAACCCGGCCAGTGCCTCGAGGAGCGCGCCGAAGCAGAAGGCGATGATGACCGCCTGGATCCTGGCGTCGTCGCTGATCGTGGCGAAGGAGCGGCGGAGCACGTCGAAGTGGCCGGTCACCACGGTCATGTTGTAGATCCAGATCGCGTTGATGACGATCCAGAGGATCGGGAAGAACCCGAAGGCCGCACCCTCCGTGCCGGAGACCAGCGCCTGACCGATCGGCATCGAGTACGCCGCCACAGCGACGACGACCGCGACGCCGAGCGCGATCACCGACGCCAGCCAGGCTCTCATCCGCACCACCCCGAGCAGCACGAACAGCGCCACGAGGGGCAACATCGCGACGAGGGCGGTGAGGAACAGCGAGCCGGCCACAGCGTCGAGGACAGGCCTGAACATGAGCAACACCTCGTTGTGCTGGAAGGGTCTCCGGTTAGCGGACGCCGAGGTCCGCTGGGGACAGACCCCGGATCGAGGCGTCGAGCACCTCGACGGTGTGGGCGAGCGCGAGGTGGCCCCCGGCGCGCTCGATGGACGACGCGACCTGCATGAGGCAGCCCGGGTTGGCGGTCACGAGTATCTCCGCGCCGGTCGCCATGACGTTCACGGCCTTGCGATCGCCCAGCTCGCGCGCCGGCTCCGGGTTGAGGATGTTGTAGATCCCGGCCGAGCCGCAGCACAGGTCCGCCTCGTTGATCTCCCTCAGCTCCAGTCCCGGTATGCCACGGAGCAGCTGCCGTGGCTGCGTCCGGATCCGTTGGGCGTGGCCGAGATGGCAGGCGTCGTGGTAGGCGATGGTCACGTCGAGGGGGTGACGCTCGGCCACCGGTCCGACCTCGGCGAGGAACTCGGCCACGTCGCGGACCTTGGCGCTCATCGCCTGGGCGCGGTCCACCCACTCCGGCTCGTCGGAGAAGAGGTGCACGTAGTCCTTCATCGCCGACCCGCAGCCGGCGGAGTTGACGACGAGGGCGTCGACACCGGCCCGCTCGAACTCCTCGATCAGCTCTCGGGCGAACCGTTTCGCCTCTTCCTCCCGCCCGTTGTGGGAGGAGAGTGCACCGCAGCACCCCTGTGATCGGGGAGCGATGACGTCGAAGCCCTCCGCGGCGAGGACGCGCGCCGTCGCCGCGTTCACGCCGGGGAAGAACTCCCGCTGCACGCAGCCGAGAAGCATCCCGACCACCCCCCGACGGGTCCCACGAGCCGAGGTGCGCTCAAGGACCTGCTCCGGTCGGCCCAGGTCCGGGGCGAGGCCCTCCATCGCCGCCAGGGTCGGCGACAGGCGGTCCAGCAGGCCGGACCGACGAAGCACCGACGGGAGCCCCGTCTTCTGGTAGAGCCGAAGCGGGCCGCGGGCCGCCTTGAGGCGCTTCGGGTAGGGGAAGAGCGCAAAGATGCCCTCACGGAGGGCCTTGTCGGCGGCGGACCGCTCGTGGCGTCGCTCGACCTGAGCGCGCGTGTCCTCGATGAGCCGGTCGTACTGCACCCCGGAGGGACAGGCGGTCACGCACGCCATGCAGCCGAGGCAGGCGTCGAAGTGGCCGACCATCGAGTCGCTCAGGGGTTCGCCGCCCAGCCCTTCGTTCATCAGGTAGATCCGACCGCGCGGGGAGTCCATCTCCTCGCCCCACAGCACGTAGGTCGGGCAGGCGGGGAGGCAGAACCCGCAGTGCACGCAGTCGGCGACCAGCTCGGCGGACGGCGGCTTGTGGTCGTCGAACGCTCCAGGGCCGCGGGGCGCGACGTCCTGATCGGTCGGGCCCGCGTCGCCGCTGGCACCGGCCGGATTGGTGACCGCTTCCGTCCCGGACATCAGATCCCTCCCACGAAGCGACCGGGTGACAGCACCCGGTTCGGGTCGAACTGCGCCTTGACCCGGCGCATGAGGTCGAGCCCTCGCACCGGCCCCCAGACGTCGAGGTCCCGCTTGGTGTCCGCCGGCGCGTCGAGCACGACGACCGCGCCGCCGAACCTCGACGCGGCCCCGCGCAGGTCGGTGACGGCCGACACGGCGGCGTCGGCGTCGACGCCGACGTAGAGAGTGCCCACGCCCGCGCTGCCTCGGGCGGGCCGGTCGCCCACGGCGCGGAGCACCTCGCCGAGTGATGCGACCTCGTGGCTGACCTTGAGCATGACCGTGCCCGAGTCCGGCTCGGACCCCCACCAGTCGGGCCGCTCCTCACCGGCGCTCGCACCTGGGCCGAGGAGCTCCTCGGCGTCCCTGGTCCGCGCCGCCACCCCGTTCGGTATGCCGTCGAGCCGCACGGCGATCTCGCCGTGCCCGTCGCGCCAGTCGAGCTCGACGCCGGAGGGGACGAGGTGCGAGTGCGCGACCCGCAGGACGGTGTCCTGGGCCACCGTCGGCGAGGCGAGTGGTGCGCGTACCCAGGTGCTCCGCTCCGGGAGCGGGTGCAGCCGGAGGGCGACCTGGGTGATCACGCCGAGCGTGCCGTACGAGCCGGTGAGGAGCTTGCCGAGGTCGTAGCCGGCGACGTTCTTGACCACCTTGCCTCCGGACTTGGCCACGACGCCGTCGGGGCGGACCATCCTTGCGCCGATGACCAGGTCGCGAACCGGCCCGGCCGACAGCCGGATCGGACCGGTGGCGGCCGTCGCCACGAGGCCGCCGACCGTGCCACGACGGGGCGGGTCGACGGCGAACCACTGCCCGGCCCTGGCCAGGTCGTCCTGGAGATCGTCGAGCCGGCGTCCGGCCTGGACGACCGCGACGAGATCCCCCGCGGTGTGGTCGACGAGTGCGTCCAGCGCGGTGAGGTCGAGGACCACGTCGCAGCGCTCTGGCGGCGCGCCCCAGCCGAGCCGCGTTCCCGTGCCGCGCACAACGACCGCGAGCCGGAGCTCGTCGCATACCGCCATCACCCTGGACACCGCCGTCTCGTCCTCCGGCGAGACGACGACCCGGGCGGGCACGTCGTCCACGGCGTCCGCTGCCCCCGCCTCCCGGACCCGCCCGTTCACCGCCTCCTCGAGGCGGCCGACGATCTCCGGCGCGTCGACCGACATCAGAACTGCTCCGCCAGGCCGGCCTGGACGAGCGGGTGCGCAGCACGCTTGCGCCCGGGCACCTCGCCGCAGAGGCGGGGCGTCGGGAAGATCTTGCCCGGGTTGGAGATCCCGTCGGGGTCGAACGCGCACCGCACGAGCTGCATCGTGTCGAGATCGTCCTCCCCGAACATCTTCGGCATGAACTTGGCCTTGTCGGATCCCACGCCGTGCTCGCCCGTGATCGAGCCACCGAGCTCGATACAGAGGTCGATGATCGCGCCCGAGACCTCCTCTGCGCGCTCCGCCTGGCCGTCGATCGCGTCGTCGAAGAGCACCAAGGGATGCAGGTTCCCGTCGCCGGCGTGGAAGACGTTGGCGACCCGGACGCCGCTGTCGGCCGACAGCCGGGCGATCCGGCGCAGCATGTCGGGCAGGACGGTCCGGGGGATGACGCCGTCCTGGACGATGTAGTCGGGGCTGATGCGGCCGACCGCGGCGAACGCCGACTTGCGTCCTTTCCAGAACAGGGCCCGCTCGACGTCGTCGGCGGCGATGCGGATCTCGAATGCGCCGGCCTCGTGGCAGAACGCCGTCACCTGTTCGAACTGGTGCTCCACCTCCGCCGCAGCACCGTCGAGCTCGACGATCAGAACGGCGCCCGCCCCCGTCGGGTACCCGCACTGCACGGCGGCCTCGGCGGCCTCGATCGCCAGCGCGTCCATCATCTCGATCGCGGCCGGAATGACCCCCGCGCCGATGATCGCCGAGACAGCCTGTCCGGCCGTGTCGGTGTCCTCGAACGCCGCGAGCAGCGTCTGCACCGCCTGGGGCGTGCGGGTGAGCCGGACGGTGACCCGCGTCGCGATGCCGAGCGTCCCCTCCGACCCGACGATGGCGCCGAGCAGGTCGTACCCGGGAAGGTCGACCGCCTTGCCGCCGATCTCGACCAGCTCACCCTGGGGCGTGACGAACTCGACCCCGGTCACGTGCCCGGTCGTGAAGCCGTACTTGAGGCAGTGGGCTCCCCCGGAGTTCTCGGAGAGGTTGCCGCCGATCGAGCACACCTGCTGGCTGGACGGGTCGGGCGCGAAGTAGTAGCCCCCCGGCTGGGCGGCCTTGGTCAGCTGGAGGTTGATGACACCGGGATCCACGACGGCGCGCTGGTTGTCGCGGTCGATCTCGAGGATGTCGCGCATCTTCGACAGGACGATGAGCACGCCGTCGGCGTGGGGCAGCGCGCCTCCGGAGAGGCCGGTCCCGGACCCTCGGGCCACGAACGGTATGCGTCGCGACGCACAGGCCTTCACGACGGCGGCCACCTGCTCACCGGTCTCGGGCAGGACCACCAGGGCCGGGATGACGCGGTAGTGGGCGAGGCCGTCGCACTCGTAGGTGCGCAGTCGCTGCCGGTCGGTGATGACGGCGTCCTTCGGCAGGGCGGGAGCGAGCTCGGCGACGAGACCAGCGACGTCCATGCCGCCCATCATGTCCCCACCGGTGTCCCTCGGCACGCCGGGCGGCACCGCGCCTTTCCTCCTCCGCCGGGTACTTGGGCGGAGCCTGCGCGGGCGGCTCAGCCCTTGGGGCCCCACAGCCGAGCGGCGATCTTGCCGAGGTCGTTGTTGACGACAAGCACATCGTTGATCGACGTCGCCGGAACGTTGTTCACCACGAGGTAGAACGCGAGCAGCTTGCCGTTGCTCGTGTCGATGTAACCACCCAGGGCCTTCGACGGCAGGATCAGCCGCTGGTTCAGCTCGTCGCCGGCGGCGAGGGTCCCGGTCTTGGCCTGCACGTGTCCCGCCGCCGGACTGTTGGGCACGACCGACGCCAGCGAGCCGTCCCGCCCGAGGATGGGCAGCGCGGCGCGGAACCTCGCGAAATCGGGCCGGCCCTGCCACCACTTCAGCAGCTGGATCGCCGCGTACGGCGTCGCGAGGTCGGACTGGCTCGCACCCTGACCGTCGTTGAACACCAGCTCGCCCACCGGGACCTTCATCACGTCACGGAGGACGGCCTGCTCTGCGGGCAGCCCGTCGAGACAGTCGGTGGAACCGGCATTGGCGGCCAGCAGGCAGACCGCGAGGTTGGCACCGAGGTTGAGGCTGACCTTGAGGACGAGCTTGACGTACTCGGAGTACACCGGCGAGACGTATGCGGCGACCTGGTCTCCCGCGGCATACGACTTCGGGGCCGGCAGCTTCGCAGCCGGGTTGGCGCCGGTGGCCGGTGCGTCGACCGTCACGCCGGCGCGCTGGAGCGCGTCGATGAGGATGGTGCGGGCGTACGCGGCGGGGTCCTGGATCTGGAAGACGTGGAGCAGGGGCGGCGAGATGCCCATCGGGACCTGGCCGGTCAGCTCGATCTGTCCCGGGGCGACCAGCTTCGACTCGACGCCGGCCTGCTGGCCGGCCGCCACCGTGGTGACCTTCGAGGTGACCGTGAAGGCGGAGGAGTGCGGACGGTAGTCGAGCGTGGCCGGCTGGCCGACGGCGGTCGGGGTCGACACCATGTCGATCAGGTTGTCGTTGATGATGATCGGCGAGGTCGGGGTCTCCGGGTTCTGCACCCGGTCGATGGCGAACAGCCGGTCGTCGATGACGACGTCGCCGGAGACGCGGGTGACGCCGGATTTCTTGACTTGCTTGGCGATCTCATTGATACCCGCCAGCGGGTCCTCCGGGGTCAGGGTCGCGCCCGGGATGGCGTTGGCGTCGGCGTGGTCGAGGTTGGCGAAGTCCACCGTTTGACCGTCGGCCTTGGTCCGACCACCCATGGTCAGGTCGCCGGAGGCGACGAGCACGAGGTTGCCGGTCAGATTTCCACCGGCCACGGCTCCCTGCCGGTAGACCGGGGTCGTGAACCGGTGGTCCGGGCCGAACGTGTTCCATGCGGCGCTCATCGAGAACAGCTTCGTCGTCGACGCGGGGATGAAGAACTGCCGCTCGTTCATCGTCATGTCGGGCTTGCCGGTCTTGACGTCGTACGTCATCAGACCCCAGCGGGAGTGCGCGTACTGAGGCGCCTCCATGACGTCCTTGATGTCGCGCGGCAGACCGTTGGCGCCGGGTGAGAGCCCCGGGCTGCAGGCGGTGACGCCGATCACGACGGCGACGGCGGTCGCGGCCCAGACTGCTGAACGTCGGCCTGCGGACACGGGTCCTCCCTGTGGTCACCGCGGCCGGTCGCCTCGTCCAGGCCAGCCGTCCCGAGAACTCTGGTCAGTGCCGCGCAGCGGGGCAATAGCCCATCCGGACCTGTCGGTAGTCCCCGCCGACCCGTGGATCCACCTCGACCGAGCGCTGCTTGCGCCGCCGCATACGCAGGGTGACGTTCGCGAGCGTGGCCGACCCGCAGCAGCAAGGTACCCGCCAGGAGGCCGCCGAGTACCGGCTTGCCGCCGCCGACCGGGAGGCCGCGGAGGACGAGCGGCTGGACCTGCTCGAGCAGATCTACGATCCGATGTCGCGCCAGCGACGGGCACTCGTCCAGGCTGGCTGGCGGCGCCTCGAGGTCGGAGCCGGCCGGGGCTCGATGGCGGTGTGGCTGGCCGAGCAGGTCGGTCCGGCCGGACAGGTGGTCGCGACCGACGTCGACACCCGCTACCTCGACCGGCTCGACCTCCCGAACCTGGAGGTCGTCCGGCACGACATCCTCGAGGACCCGCTCGGCGCGCTCCAGCCCGGCTCGTTCGACCTGGTCTGCTCGCGACTCATGCTGTTCCACCTCTAGGACCGCCAGGAGCAGGCGATCCGACAGATGGTCGCGTGCCTGCGCCCCGGTGGCTGGCTCGTCGACGAGGACGCCAACTGGGGAACGGCCGGGGCACCCGTCGATCCCGCGCACCCTCGGTACGACGACTACGAGCGGGTCTGGCAGGACGGCGACTGATGGGCCACGCGGGGCTACGACAAGGTCTTCGGGCAGAAGCTGCCGGTCCTCTTCGAGCTGCGGGCTGGAGGACGTCCGCTGTGAGGCGTCCACCGAGGTGGTGCGTGGCGGTTCGCCCTGGGCGCGGTGGTGGATCCCGACCCTCGAGGTCATCAACGAGCTGGGCGGCGGCGACGAGGCGTTCCCGCGCGAGGTCGACGTGATGACCGCGGCTCTCGCCGACCCGACGGTCTGGTTACGCAGAGAGCTGCTGCACGCCTGTTGGGGCCGGAAGGGCGACGGCCCTCAGTAGGTCACCGGGAGGGTCAGGGGCCCTCGCTGCATCGGGTTCGCCCGCCACTGGATCGTCGCGGGGTCGATGTCGAGCTGCATCTCGGGGAACCGGTCCAGCAGCGTGGCGATCGCGACCTCTCCCTCGATCCGCGCCACGGGGGCGCCGAGGCAGTGGTGGATGCCGTGCCCGAACGCCAGGTGGCCGGAAGCATCACGACGGAGATCGAACTCGTCCGGTGCCGCGAAACGCTCTGGATCGTGGTTGGCCGCCGAGATGACGAGGAACACGGCGTCGCCCTGCGAGATCTGTACGCCGTCGACGACGAGGTCCTCCGTCGCGAACCGGGCCATCGGCAGCTCGAGCGGCGGACTGTGGCGAAGGGTCTCCTCCACGACGGCCTTGGGGTTCTCCCGCGCGGCGGCGAGCTGGTCGGGGTCCAGGAGCAGAGCCAGCATGGCGCTGCTGATGAGGTCGACGGTCGTCATGAGGCCGCCGAGCATGATCAGGACGGAGATGGACACCAGCTCGTTCGTGGTGAGCCGGTCGCCCTCGTCGCGCAGGGCGACCAGCGCGCTGAGCAGGTCGGTGTCGGGGTTGTCGGCGCTCTTGGCCGCGACGGTGGCATAGAAGAGGGTGAGCAGCTGCGCCCAGGCCTCCGGGATCTGGTCCGCGGTCTCCGGCACCCCGTCGGCGACGATGCGGCACCAGTGCGCGAAGGCCTCACGGTCCGACTCGGCCACGCCGAGGATCTCCATGATGACGACGAACGGGAGCGGGGCCGCGAACGCGGCGGTGACGTCGGTGCCGCCGGGGTGCATGGCATCCACGAGCTCGTCGGCGATCTCCTGCACCCGGGATCGGAGCAGCTCCACCCGGCGGGCGGTGAAGCCCTGGTTGACCAGCCGACGCAGCCGGGCGTGCTCCGGGGCGTCCATCAGGATCATCTGGTGGGAGAACGGCGAGTCGGGGTCGGGCAGGTTCCCGCTGATGTCGCCGCGTCCGGCGACCCCTCCCTCGTGGGCCGGGTTGCTGCTCAGCCGAGGGTCGGTGAGCAGCGTGCGGACGAGGTCGTACCTGGTCACCAGCCAGCCGGTCATGCCGTTGACCGACCCCTTCGCCACCGGCTCGGTCTCGCGCAGCGACGTGTAGAGCGGGAAGGGGTTCGACCGGTACGCCTGATCAGTGGACATCAGATCTATGCAAGGCAGCATGCGACGACTTCCACCCCGTTGGAGGCACTAAGTCCCGAGAAACCTCACTGGGCGCCGTTGACCGACACTTCGTGGGGGAGACTCCGGATCGACACCCTGGATCGACGCCCCGACCGGCTAGCTCGACACCGCCGCGGCGAGGTTGGCCAGCGAGTCCTCGAGCTGGTCCTGAGACACGAGCGGGAAGGGGATCTTCTGGGGGAGGGCACGGTCGGTGACCTTGTCCCAGTCGTAGGTCAGGGTGACGTCGGTCGAGTCCGGACCGGCGGCCTTGAGCTCCCACATCCACTCCCAGCCGGGCGGCTCGGTGCCGGCAGGAGCCGTCTGCCACGCGACCAGCGAGTTCTTGTCGTATCCGGTCACGTGGTTCTCGGTCTGGTAGTCGCCGCCCATGTGGTCGCCCGTCATGTTCATCCGGAAGACCTGCGCGACCCCGGTGATGCGGTCGGTGCGGTCGTCCGAGACGACGAACCCGGATCCGTCGATCTCCCGGTGCCGCGACGGCAGCGTCAGGACGTCGAAGATCTCCGGAGCGGGAGCATCGATGGTCCGGGAGACGATGATTCTCTTGTCGTTGGCCATCGTTCGATCCTCGCCCGGGCCCCGGCCATCGGCAACCGGAGGGCAGCCGGACCGCCCGCGTGGCCCAGGGTCCGCTCAGGGCAGAACCGGACCTTCGGCGGTCTCGGGAACCGCGTAGATTGACGGTTCGTCTGCACAGCGGGGGTATGCCGCGACGCGCCACGCGCGCCGGAGTACCCGCATACCCCGTGTCCAGCCCAGCGAGGGGAGACCAGCACATGTCGGACCAGCCTTCCTCAGGCGCTGCCACCGCAGCTCCGCCGCCGGCCGCCGAGGCCGTGCAGCCCCTGACGCCACCGGCCAGCACGTCGTCGGTCCTCACCCTCGAGCCGCCAGCAGCGGTCGGGGCCGTCAACGAGACGGCCGCGCCGAAGATGGCGCCGCAGGTCCCCGCGGCGGCCGTCCCAGGTCTGGACGCCAAGGTCGAGAGCTACATGAGCGCGCTGCTCACGGCCCAGGCCAAGTCACCGACGTTCGACGCCAAGGCGACCGACGTGCGGACGATGGGTGACGACGACATCCGCCGCGCCGCCGAGTCGAGCAACCGCCTGCTCCGGACGCCGGTCAAGGCGCTCAAGGAGGGCGGCCTCAGCGAGACCGGCAAGGTCGGCAAGACCCTGCTCGACCTGCGCCGCACGGTGGAGGACCTCGACCCCTCCCAGGCCCACGGGGGCAAGAAGGTCCTGGGGATGATCCCGTTCGGGGACCGGATCACCGACTACTTCCGCAAGTACCAGTCCGCACAGAGCCACCTGGACGGCATCCTGCACTCGCTGCGCGACGGTCAGGACGAGCTCCAGAAGGACAACATCGCGCTCAACATGGAGAAGCAGAACCTCTGGGACTCCATGGGCCGGCTGAACCAGTACGTCTACATCGCCGAGCGGCTCGACGCGAGGCTGACCGCCGAGATCGCCACGCTGGAGGCCACCGACGCCGAGAAGGCGACCGCCCTCAAGCAGGACGTCCTCTTCTACGTGCGCCAGAAGCACCAGGACCTGCTTACCCAGCTCGCGGTGTCGATCCAGAACTACCTGGCCATCGACATCACCATCAAGAACAACATCGAGCTGATCAAGGGCGTCGACCGGGCGTCGACCACGACCATCTCCGCGCTGCGGACCGCCGTCATCGTCGCGCAGGCGCTGGGCAACCAGAAGATGGTCCTCGACCAGATCACCGCGCTCAACACGACGACGAGCAACCTCATCCAGTCGACGTCGGAGATGCTCCGCGACAACTCGGTGAAGATCCAGGAGCAGGCGGCGTCGGCGACGATCGGCCTGCCCCAGCTCCAGGCGGCGTTCGCGAACATCTACCAGACCATGGACGCGATCGACACCTACAAGGTCCAGGCCCTCGACTCCATGGCGGCGACCATCGGCACGCTCGAGACCGAGGTGGCCAAGTCGCAGGCCTACCTCGACCGCGCGAACCGGCAGAACCCGCACGTCATGGCGGGGTCGCTCGACATCGGTCGCTGACCGCCGGATACCCGCACGACCGCACACGACCAGTCAGCGACAATGGGGAGATGGGTATCGGTTCGTGGTTCGGCTTCGGCGACAAGAGCGCCCGAGCGTCCGAACCACAGCCCGAACCCGCTCACAAGGTGCCGACGAGCCAGGACCTCCTGGACGCCGTCGACCGCGTCGAGCAGCAGGCCAAGGACGGCAAGGCCCCGGGCATGGTCCAGTCCCGGCTGGGCCGGGTGGCCCGAACCGTCCGTGACACGGTTCCCCGGCTCGAGACGCTCGGGTCCGGCAGCCCGCAGGCCTACAACGTCATGGCGACGGCGACCAACTACCTCCCCGACGCCATCGGGGGCTACCTGCGGCTGCCCCGGCAGTGGGCCGACAGCCGTCCCGTCGACCGGGGCAAGACCTCGCTGATGATCCTCATCGACCAGCTCGACCTGCTCGGCGCGACGATGGACAAGGTGTTCGACGCGGTATGCCGGGCCGACGCCGAGGCGCTGGTCGTCCACGGCCGGTTCCTCGAGGAGAAGTTCGGCTCGGTGGCCGGCGGCGGCGACCTCCGCCTGGGGTCCACGGCGGTACCCCCGATGCCGACGACCGACCCCGGCGGCCCCTCCCCGCTCACTCCCCCACCTGGACGGACCGCCTGATGCCCGACCAGCCGGCCCCGCTGCGGGTGGCCCTCGACGAGCTCGCGGCCGTCGCTCGCCGCCTCGGCGTGGACGCCCACGACGCCCGCCGTGAGGGCGTGGCCCTGGCCGCGACGGTGGCTTCGGCCGCCCAGCCCCTGTACCGCGCGGCACGGGACTGGGCCCGCGCCACCGGCATGGCCGACCCCGACAACCTCAAGGCCGCCAACGAGGCGTTCGTCGAGTCCGCGTCGTCGGGGCGCAAGTGGCGGGGCAGCCCCACCACCCTCGTCGCGCACCTGCGCGCCACCGGCACCGGAGCGGCCGAGTATGCGGACGCGCTCGCCGATGTGGTCGAGGCCGCCGCCACCCTCGGCGGGGGCAACGCCGCGGTCGCCGAGAACGTCGTCCAGACGGCTCAGGCGCAGCGGCTCGGCGCGACCCAGGTCCTCACCTCGGCCGGCCTGGGGGTCACGCCCGGCACCCTGTCCTACGACGCCTCGCTGAGCCCGCTCCAGGACCCGCGGATCCAGGAGTCGCTGCGCCTCATCGGCGCGCTGGGCAACCCACTGGCTCCGTCGCCCACGATCCCTGGCCCACCGCCGGTCGGTCCCGGCACCGCTGGGTACCCCCCGGGCATCCCGACGGCCGGCGACCCGCATACCAGAGCCGTCGCCACCGCCGACCCGCCCGCGGCCGCACCGGTGGAGCCCGAGACCCCCGCCGAGCCGGAGAAGTCGGTCGAGGAGCTGCTCGCCGAGCTGGACGCCATGATCGGGCTGAACCGAGTCAAGCGCGAGGTCCACCAGCAGGTGGCCATGCTCAAGGTCGAGCAGAAGCGCGTCGCCGCGGGGATGAAGAACCCCGACGTCACGCGGCACCTCGTCTTCGTCGGCAACCCGGGTACCGGGAAGACGACGGTCGCGCGGATGGTCTCGGGGATCTACCACGCCCTCGGACTCCTGGAGAAGGGTCACCTCGTCGAGGTGGACCGCTCGGAGCTCGTGGCCGGCTACCTCGGCCAGACGGCGATGAAGACCGCCGAGGTGTGCGAGAAGGCCACTGGTGGCGTGCTGTTCATCGACGAGGCCTACGCGCTCGGCGGCGACGACTACGGGACCGAGTCGATCAACACGCTGGTCAAGGAGATGGAGGACGGGCGCGACAAGCTCGTCGTCATCGTCGCGGGCTACACCCACCCGATGGTCGTCTTCATGGCCCAGAACCCCGGCCTGTCGAGCCGGTTCAAGACGGTCATCGAGTTCGACGACTACACCGACGACGAGCTGGTCCTCATCCTGCGCAAGCTCGCCTCGGCGGCCGACTACGACATCAGCCGCGAGGCCGAGATGACCTTCCGCGGGATCCTCGCGGGGACGGCGCGGACCCAGGCCTTCGGCAACGGGCGATTCGCCCGGAACCTCCTCGAAGAGGCCATCGGGCGGCACGCCTGGCGGCTCCAGGACGTCGAGGACCCGACCCACGCGCAGCTGCGCGAGCTCAAGCCCGAGGACTTCCGACAACTGGCCGACCCTGAGCCGGTCGGTGACACCCCTGATCCTCACGCGGTTCGGGAACCGGAGGGCGGTGCGCAGACGTCGGAAGGTAACCCGGGGGCGACGCCGGGCAGCGCTGACGACCTCGACGACTCCGACGAGCTCGACGAGCGCAACCGACCGGCTGGAGGAGCGACATGAGCAGGGCCACGGCGGCTCCGTCCGCAGCAGCGGGTCCACTGGTCGTCGAGCTGATCAGCCCCGCGGCGGCGCCCACCCCGGCGGTCCCGCGTTCGCGCGCCGCCGTCAACAACGCCCTCGAGGGCACCCCGGGGCGTATGCGGGTGCTCGCCTTCGTCGCGGCGGTCGTCGCCGCCGCGTTCGGCCTGGTCGGTGCCATGTCGCTCTGGTCCTCCGCGGGCGCGTTGGAACGGGCGGACCACAACACCGCGCAGGTCGTGCGGATCCAGGGCATCTACGCCGACCTCGTGCGGGCCGATGCCGACGCGACCAGCTCGTTCCTCGTCGGCGGCATCGAGGACCCGGCCCAACGCGCCGACTACGACGCGAGCCTGGACCGGGTCGCCACCGACATCGCCAACGCGGCCGACGCGCAATCGGCTGACAGCGAAGCCCTCGGCGCCCTCAACGCCGCGGTCCAGGACTACGCGGCGACCATCGAGGAGGCCCGGGTCTACAACCGCCAGGGTCTCCCGGTCGGTGCCCAGTACCTGAGTGGGGCGAGCGCCACGCTGCGCAGCGACATCCTGCCCATCGTCAAGACCCTCGTGGACGCCAACAAGACCCGGGCCGACGCGGAGTTCGACGCCAGCAGCCGGCTTCTGACGCTGATCCTCAGCGGCCTCGCCGCGCTGGCGGTGCTCGTGCTCGTCATGATCTGGCTGGCCCGGCGCACCCATCGCTACCTCAACCCGTCGATGTTCGTCGGGTCCCTGGTGGTCGTACTGGCCCTGGGGATCGGGCTCGTCACGCTGGCGTGGGTCGGGAGCCAGGTCCAGGCGGTCCGGACCTCCTCGTTCGCCTACACGGTCAAGCTGGCCGATGCCCGGACGGCGGCGTACGACGCGAAGTCGAACGAGAGCCTGACCCTCATCGCCCGTGGGTCCGGGTCGGCCTACGAGAAGGACTGGCAAGCGCAGTCGGCCAGTCTTACGTCCTCCTTGGCGGCCCTCGACGGCACGACGCAGACCCGGCTCCAGAGCGAGTGGGACGCCTACACCACCCAGCACGCCGCGATCCGGAAGGCCGACATCGGTGGCGACTGGGAGGGTGCGGTCGTGCAGGCCCTGAAGACCGGGCCCGGCACGGCGAACGCCGCGTTCTCCACCTTTGCCACCGATGCGGACAAGAGCCTGAAGGCCTTCGGTGACGACACCTCGAGATCCCTGCTGGGGCCGGTGACGTGGGTGACCATCCTCGGCTGGCTGCTGCTCGCCCTCTGCGCCGCGGCCGCCGTCCTCATGCTCCGGGGCATGGGGCAGCGGATCGAGGAGTACCGATGACCTCGCTAGGGCGCCGACGTCTCGCGGCGGCCGCCGCAGTGATGATCGCCGCGCTGCTCGGTGCCTGCACCAGCGGGGTGTATGCGGAGACGCCGATCCCGACCCCGACTCCCACCACCACCGCAGCACCGAGCCCGTCGCCTTCAGGTACGACGACGACCGCCCCGGCCGCGTGCGACAACGCCACACAGTCCTACAGCCCGCTGTCGGCCCTCACCGGGAACGCGGCGAACGACGCGGTGGCGGCCATCAAGGCGCGCGGCTACCTCGTCGCGGGTGTGTCGGCCGACTCCCTCCGGCTGGGGTCGCGCGACCCTCTGTCCGGCCAGATCGAGGGGTTCGACATCGACATGGTGCGCGACATCGCGCAGGCGATCTTCGGGGACCCCAGCAAGGTTCAGTACGTCGTCATCACGACCGCCCAGCGGACCGACGTGCTGCAGAACAAGCAGGTCGACATCGTGGCCCGCGCCATGACGATGACCTGCAGCCGCTGGTCGTTGATCGCCTTCTCCGCCGAGTACTACCAGGCGGGGCTGAAGATCCTCGTCAAGAAGGACGACAAGACCACGAGCCTGACCGGGTTGGCGAACAAGAAGGTCTGCGCTCCCAGCGGCAGCACCTCGCTGACGGCGGTCCAGAGCTCGGCCGGCGTCATCCCGGTGACCGCCTCGACGCATACCGGCTGTCTCGTCCTCTTCCAGCAGGGCAAGGTCGACGCCATCGCCGGTGACGACACGGTGCTGGCCGGTCTCGCGGCCCAGGACCCCTACGCCTACGTCCCAACGATGCAGCCGCTGACGTCGGAGCCCTACGGCATCGGCGTCAACAAGGACCAGGTCGAGCTGGTCCGGTACATCAACAAGGTGCTGGAGACGGTCAAGGCCGACGGCCGCTGGAAGGCGAGCTACGACAAGTGGTTGGCCGAGGCACTCGGCCCGGCCCCCGCCCCGCCGCAGCCGGTCTACGGACGCGGGTGACGCCCGTGTCGCTCGAGCTGTCCCCGCCCACCCCACCGGCAACCGGAGGCGCCCCCGAGGCGCCCGGCCGGCTGGGGTCGTCGGTCACGCCACAGGAGGCGTTCGTCTACCTGCGCGACCTGGCGGTGTGGAAGGACAAGCGCAAGGAGGAGCTGGACGCCCTCGACTCGGCGGCCCTGGCGTCGAGCGAGCGCGACTCGTTCAGCCGCGACATGCTCGTGTCGATGGCGCTGTGGAAGGCCATCAGCGACCGCTACGACCTCATGGAAGTCACCTTCGACAACGGACGGGTCGGCGCGAAGGAGTCCGAGCGGATCTCCGCGCTCATCTGGGGGCGGCTCGACGTCGCGCCAGGCTCCGCCGCTGGTTCCCTCGCGCCCTCGGTGTCCGGTTCGCTGGCGCTGACGCTGCCCGAAGCCTGCCGCCTGTCCGACGCGATGACGTCGACGCTGCGGGCCCGCCTCTCGCTCGAACCCTCCGGCGCCGAGGTCGGTACCCGGCTGAAGTCGGTGCGCGAGACCGTCGAGCGGATCCGCGACCAGGTCATGTACGTCCCGCCCGGCGTCGACCGCGAGAGCGCCCGAGGCTCGTTGCAGCGCCTCGACACTCGGCTCGCCGACATCGTCGACAAGGCCAAGCGCGGCGCCGATGTCGGGGGCCTGCTTGCGCCGCTGGAGTACGACGCCTCGACCGCGGAGCGCGATCTCATCGTCGGCGCCGGCAAGCGTCTCGAGGCGGCCCGCGACGCCGAGCGCGCCGCCGTCGAGCGCGGTGAGCTGGCCGCCCGCGGCGCCGCGATCCGGTTGCTCGAAGCCCAGTGCGTCAACGTCGTGGACCCGGCCCCGCGTCTCGCCATCCCCGACGTCACCGCGCTGGGCGACGTGCCGACCGACGCGACCGGGGTCGACGCCTACCTCCGGCGCCTCGACGCGGTCTCCCGGGCGCTGACCGCCGCCCAGAACGCCTACGCCAACGCCCTCGCCGAGCGCGAGGAGCTGGTCGGCCTCTCCGGGGCCTACCAGGCGCAGGCGCGGGCCATGGGGATCAGCTCCCCCGACCTCGCCGACCTGGCCGCCCGCCTCGACGAGGTGGTCGCCGCCAAGCCCACCGACATGCGCCGCGCGCGGGGCCTGCTCGCCGCATACCAGGCCTATCTCCGCACTCTCACCACTCACGGGGGGACGCGATGAGCACCACGACCACCACGCCGGCCTGCACCCAGCCGGGCTGTACCGGACACGTCGTCGACGGCTACTGCGACGTCTGCGGTATGCCGGGCAGCGTTGCCGCCCAAGCCGGTTCGGCGGCGGCCACGGGCGCCTGCCAGCAGCCCGGGTGCTCGGGGACCATCGTCGACGGGTACTGCGACGTCTGCGGGACGCCCGGTGAGGGCGGCGTCCAGAGCGGCGTCTCCGTCGCGGCGTCAAGCGGCGGCGAAGCCAGTGGGGCCCACGGCGAAGCTGGGGAGGACGACGGCAGCGGCCTCCGGCCGGCCGTTCAGCAGGTCATCTCGTCCAGCGTCCCCGACGGCACGCCCTGTGCGCAGCCCGGCTGCAAGGGCAAGATCCTCGACGGCTACTGCGACACGTGCGGCGCCTCCGGCGACTCCCCACCTGCGGCGTGGGCCCACGAAGGGGCCGAGGCGGCCGGTCCGGCGGGTGTCTCGAGCTCGCCGTCGACGATGTCGCGGGCCAGCAACCGGCTCGCCTCGACGGCGCTCGGATCGGCACGGGCCGGCGTGGCCGGCAGCACCAAGACCCGGCGGGTTCGCTCGGAGTCGCAGCGGCTGCGGACCGCCCGGCTCGGCGCCGGGCTGACGACGATCCCGCCGGCGCCGGCCATCGACGCCAGCAAGGCGATCATGAAGGACCCGGTCGTCCCGGAGGACAAGCGGTTCTGCTCGAACTGCGGCAACCCGGTCGGCCGCGGCAAGGACGGCCACCCCGGACGTACCACCGGGTTCTGCGCCAAGTGCCGCCAGGCGTTCTCGTTCGACCCCAAGCTCAAGCCCGGCGACCTCGTCGCGGGCCAGTACGAGGTGGCCGGATGCCTGGCCCACGGCGGCCTCGGCTGGATCTATCTGGCCCGCGACAAGAACGTGTCGAACCGCTGGGTGGTCCTCAAGGGCCTGCTCAACTCCGGCGACCCGGACGCGCTGGCCGCGGCGATCGCCGAGCAGCGGTTCCTCGCGCAGGTCTCGCACCCGCACATCGTCGAGATCTACAACTTCGTGACCCATGACGACGCCGGCTACATCGTCATGGAGTACGTCGGCGGCACGTCGCTGAAATCCATTCTGAAACAACGGATGCGCAAGTCCGGCCGCTACGACCCGATCCCCGCCGACCAGGCGCTCGCGTACATCATCGAGATCCTGCCGGCGTTCCAGTACCTCCACGACCTCGGACTCGTCTACTGCGACTTCAAGCCGGACAACCTCATCCAGGTCGGCGACATGATCAAGCTCATCGACCTCGGTGGCGTGCGCCGGATCGACGACGAGGACTCCGCGATCTTCGGGACGGTCGGGTACCAGGCGCCCGAGGTCGCGGCCCAGGGGACGACGGTCGCGTCGGACATCTACACGATCGGCCGGACGCTCGTCGTGCTGATGATGGAGTTCCGCGGCTACCAGTCGACCTACGTCGACTCGCTCCCGCCGGTCGAGTCGACGCCCTTGTTCCAGAAGTACGACTCGCTCTACCGGTTGCTGCTCAAGGCGTGCGCGACCTCGCCCGACGATCGCTTCGCGTCGGCCGACGAGCTGCGGGTCCAGATGCTCGGCGTGCTCCGCGAGGTCGTCGCTCAGAACGAGCGGCTCGGCCGCGCGACCAGCTCGTCGACCTCGCTGCTGTTCGAGGAGCCGGCCATCGAGACCGACCGGCTCGACTGGCATACCCTTCCGGCCCTTCGCATCGACCCCTCCGACCCGCAGGCCAGCTGGCTCCACGGGCTCACCACCCAAGGGACCCCACAGGAGCGACTCGCGTTGCTGCACAAGGCTCCTGGGATGTCGCCCGAGGTTCACCTCGCGATCTGCCGGGCGGCGCTGGCCGCTGGTCAGCCGGACCTCGTCGACTCCAGCGCCAACGCCATGCTGCGCGTCGACCCGTGGGAGTGGCGCGCGGTCTGGATGCAGGGCCTCTCGGCGCTCCAGCAGGGTGACCCGCGGGTGGCGCAGAGCGCCTTCAACGCGGTCTACGGCCAGGTCCCCGGTGAGCTGGCGCCCAAGCTCGCGCTGGCCAGCGCCTGCGAGGCCAGCGACGAGCTCACCATCGCCGAGAACCTCTACACCGCGTGCGCCCGGACCGACGCGAACTACACACCGGCGGCCGCCTTCGGGATGGCTCGGATCCGGACCAAGCGGCAGGACGTCGACGGTGCGGTCCAGGCGCTCGACCTCGTTCCCTCGACGTCCCGCGCCTACTCGTTGGCGCGTCAGGCCCGGGCCAACCTGCTCGCGGGCTCGGGCGCCGGCATACCCTCCCTGTCGCAGGCGTGGTCCAGCGTCGACCAGGTGCTCATGGACCCACGCGAGCGCGCCGGCCTCGACGTGCGCATCTTCTCGATCGGCCTCGACGAGGTCGGTCGTCGCGGCGAGCAGCCCGCCCTGACCATCGGGTCCCATCCAGCCACCGCACGGGGTATGCGTGAAGCTCTCGAGGGTGCTCTTCGCCGGCTCGCGCGGCTCACCCCTGACCGTGAGGAACGCGTGCAGCTCGTGGACCAGGCCAACGACGTCCGCCCCTGGACCCTCAGGTGACCGCAGGGCCGACCACGACGGCGACCTGCCCCAGCTGCGGCGCCGACCGGATTCCGGGCGCGACCTTCTGTGAGGCGTGCGCGTTCGAGTTCACCGACGTGGCGCCCGGTGGCGATCCCGCCGCCGCGACGGCAGGGCCGCCCGATGGCGGCGTGCCACCCGCTCAGTCGTTCCCCGGCGCGGTGGCCGTCGAGGCGGCCGCCACTCCGGTGACCGCGCCTCGCGGCGAGGAGTCACCGCTCGACGTCGGCTGGACCGGTCCCGTGACGAGCAACGCCTCGCGACGCCGCGAGCCGGGCGGCCCGGACAGCCCGGCCACCGAGGGGGCCGCGTGCACACAATGCTCCGACGGCCACTACCTCGAGGGCTACTGCGACACCTGCGGCGCCAAGCAACCCGACCCGCGCGACCACTACAGCGAGGCACCGGCGCCCTGGGTGGCCGGCGTGTGCGACATCGGTAAACGGCACCGCCGCAACGAGGACGCGCTCGCCCTGTCCGCGGGGTCGGCGACCGGGTCGTTCGCCGTGCTCGTGGTCTGCGACGGCGTCTCCAACTCGACGGACTCCCACATCGCCAGCCTGGCCGCGGTCCGCGCCGCGCGGGAGGCGCTGAAAGCTCCGCTACCGCACGGTGTCGGAACGACGTCGTCGTTCGTCGCGGCGGCTGAGCGTCGCCTGGCCGACGCGGTGGCGGCGGCCGACGACGCCGTCGAGACGGTCACGACCACGGCCGGCGAGGCCGCCGTCGCGAACCCGCCCTCGTGCACGTTCGTCGCGGCCCTGGTCTCCGACGGTACGGCGGTGGTGGGCAACGTCGGCGACAGCCGCGCCTACTGGCTGCCCGACGCGCCCACGAGCCTGGCCGTCCAGCTGAGCGAGGACGACTCGTTCGCCGCCGCGCAGATGAGCGCCGGGATGCCTCGTAAGGAGGCGGAGACCAGCGTCGGCGCGCACGCGATCACCCGCTGGCTCGGCGTCGACTCGCCCGAGGACCTCACGCCGCATACCAAGGAGATCGAGCTGTCCGAGGACGGCTGGCTGCTCGTGTGCAGCGACGGCCTCTGGAACTACTGCTCCGACGCCACCGACCTGCAACGGCTCGTCCATGAGACGGCCGGGCGGCTGGGGGCCGACGGACGGAACCCGCTGGCGCTCGCGCAGGCGTTGACCGACTTCGCCAACCAGGCGGGCGGGATCGACAACATCACCGTCGCGTTGGCGCGCGTCGGGGACTTGCATACGGTTGAGGCTCCCGCCCTGGCCCCCGAGACGAAGGACACCCCCTGATGGCTCAGTTCACCGCCGAGGTCTTCCAGAACGAGTTCCTGCCCGACGGCGGGACCGACGTGCACGCGATCGTTCGCGTGACGTGTCGTGGAGCGGGCCAGGCGGGGCAGACGAGCGTGGCCGACGCGGCGGAGATCATCATCATCGACACCTCGGGGTCGATGGGTGAGAGCGGGATCGCGCAGGGCCGCAACGCGGCGACGGCTGCTCTCAACGAGATCACCGACGGCACCTGGTTCGCCGTGATCGCCGGCAACCACGTGGGGACGCTGGTGTTCCCCTACCCGGGCGGCCCGCAGCAGATGGTCCGGATGGACCCGTCGACGCGCCAGGCAGCGATCGCGTCGATGCAGGCGTTCCGGGCCGACGGCGGCACGGCGATGGGGACCTGGCTGAGCAAGGCGCGCGAGGTGTTCTCGACGGTGCCGCAGGCCAGCCAGCGCCACGCGATCCTGCTCACCGACGGCGCCAACGAGCACGAGACGCCCGACCAGCTGACCCGGTCGATCAACGAGGCGACCGGGATCTTCCAGTGCGACTGCCGCGGTCTCGGCGACCGGTGGCAGGTCGACGAGGTGCGGCGAATCGCGTCGGCACTGCTCGGGACGGTCGACCTCATCCCCGCGCCGCAGGCGATGGCGGCGGAGTTCCAGAGCCTCGTGCGCAAGTCGATGGCGCGCGGCGTCGCCAACGTCGAGCTGCGGGTGTGGACGCCGCAGGGCGCCCAGACGATGTTCGTCAAGCAGGTCGCGCCGAACCTCGAGGACCTCACGTCTCGCCGCACCCAGGTCAACGCGCTCACCGCGGGGTACCCGACGGGTGCATGGGCCGACGAGAGCCGGGACTACCACGTGGCGGTACGCCTGTCGGCCAAGTCGGTCGGCCAGGAGCAGCTCGCCGCGCGCGTCCAGGTGGCGCTCGGCGAGGAGGTCCAGACGCAAGCGCTGGTCAAGGCGACATGGACCAACGACGAAGCCCTGACGACGCGGATCGACGACCAGGTGGCGCGCTACACCGGCAAGGCCGAGCTCGCGCAGATGATCCAGGATGGGCTGGCCGCCAAGGCCGCCGGCCGGGACGACGACGCGACGTCGAAGCTCGGCCGGGCCGTCCAGCTCGCGAACGAGGCGGGCGACCAGGAGATGACGTCACGGTTGCGCAAGGTCGTCGATATCGACAACGCCGAGACCGGTACGGTGCGGTTGAAGAAGGGGGTCGAGCGGTTGGACGAGATGGCCCTCGACACCGCCTCCACCAAGACGACCAGGGTTCGGAAGTGACTGCATGAGCGCTGTCTGCCCCAACGGACACACGTCCGGCGCGGAGGACTTCTGCGACACCTGCGGCGCCAAGATCGACCTCGCGAACCAGCCGGAGGCTGCGGCGGTGCCGGAGCCCGAGGCGGCTGCGGGGTCGTCGGCGTCTGGCGAGGGGTCGTCGGAGGCGGCGGCCGCGCCCGAGCAGCAGGTATGCCCGAACTGCGCAGCGCCCAACACGCCGGACGCGCTGTTCTGCGAGGCGTGCGGGTACGACTTCACGACCGGCGCCCTGCCGCGGGGCGCGTCGCCCAAGCCGGGCGAGTCGTCGCCCGACGGTGCCGGGGCTGCGGCCGAGACTCCGGGTTCGATCGCTCCGGCCATCCCGCTCGAGTGGGTCGCGGAGGTCTGGGTCGACCCGCAGTGGTACGCGGTCCAGGAGGCCGAGGAGCCGATGCCCTCGCCCGGCCTGCCCGCCGTGGTCGGTCTGACGGCGCGCAGCCTGCTCATCGGCCGGGTCTCGCCGAGCCGCAACATCCACCCCGACATCGACTGCACGTCCGACACCGGGGTGAGCCGCCGGCACGCCCAGCTGACCACTGACGGCCAGCGCTGGTTCGTCGAGGACCTCGGCTCGTCGAACGGGACCTTCGTCGGGGCGGCCTCGGGACCGTTACCGGAGGACCCGATCGTGGTCGGGCCCCGTACCGAGCTCGACGACGACGACCGGATCTACGTCGGCGCGTGGACCCGGATCGTGGTCCGGGCCGCCACCGACGACGAGAAGACCGCCCCGACCGCCTGATCGCCGTCGGATCCACAAGGTCTGCGCAGACCTTGTGGTCAGCGCGCACACCGTGCACCGTGTGCGCTTGGGTCACAGGGTGTGCGCAGACCTTGTGGTCGGGATAGGTACGGAATCCTCAGGCTGCAGCGCGATGGAGAGGTCGCCAACCTGAGGGCAAGGGTGCGCCGGCCCTGGTTGATGCGCGCAGCTCTCAAGGGTGAGCGTGAACGGTTGTCTACCCCCTGAGGTCGAGAAGCGTCCACGTTCGTCAATAGCGCGGGCGAGGGGCCCTCGCAAACCACGCGCGGCACAGCGACGACCGGATGCGGGGAACGCCGCCAACGCCGCTGTAGGCGGTCACTCCACGCATCCGGCCGAGTCGAGCGGGGTAGTCCGCCCTACGCGGTCACCCGAGCCGGGTGACCACCGCTCCCCCCGCCTCGGGGACGTCGCGGAACAACCCTCCCAGGAGGTCGTCCGCGTCCGCCGCGAGCAATCGAGCGGGCTCCTCGTGGAGCAGTCGAACCATGCGCTCCGGCGCCGCCTCGTAGGCCGACGACGAGAGCACCAGCAGCCGGTCGCCCGGGGCCATCACGCATACCCCTGGCGTACCCGGCGTCTCGGGAACCATGAGCACCCGGGCGCGTGACACCAGCAGAGCCGGCGGCGCCCACGCGGCCCGGACCTGGATCGCGCCGTCCTCGTGGCCCCACACCTGGCAGGACGAGGACGGGCCCGCCACCGGTAGGTCGAACGCCACCGGCGAGCCGGCGGTGGACATCGCCCCGTCGGCCACGACGACGCATACCCGCCTCGCGCCGGGCACGACGCGGGCCGCGCGGGCCGCTCCCTCGTGGAGCGCGATGTCGAAGCCCGCACCGAGGACGTGACGGGGTGCGGGGTAGCGGGAGATTCGGGCAGGAATCGTCGTCGTCATGACTCTCGACTCTCGATCTCGAAGACGGAGGCCAGCCCGGTCCGCGTCAGCACCTCGAGGGTGCGCTCCGTGGGGTCCGCGAGGACCACCTGGACGCGACGGGACTGGCAGCTGCGCTTGACCCACAACAGGGTGGCTACGCAGGTGGAGGACAACCGGGCGACTCCCGAGACGTCGATGACGAGGGTGTTCGTCCCGCCGGCTAGCAGGGTGGGTAGGTGCCAGCGCAGGTCGTTGAGACCCTGCGCCATGCGGTCGTCGCTCAACGCGACGCACACCCGCTGGTCAGCCCGGCTGAGGAGGCTGAGACCGGTCATCGGTATGCGCCTCCTCGTGTTCGTGAACTCCCGGGTCGTGGTGGATCCGGGCAGTCCACCAACACTGCCCCGCGGACGGTGATGAACTGGTCATGGTTTGTTTGCAGTCTCGTGAAGACCTGTCGACCCCGTCGCACGCGCCTCGTGGAACGCACAGAACACCCTTAGATCCCGCTGGCAGGATTGGCCCTGTGTCACTCAAGCTCTTGGTCCTCGAGGACGACGACGGCATCCGTACCGCGCTGAGCCTCGCCATGGAGGACGAGGGTTACGAGGTGACCGAAGCGCCGAGCGCCGAGGTCGCGCTGCAGCTGGTCCAACGCAACCCCCCGGACCTCATGCTGGTCGACCTCATGCTCGGTGGCATGGACGGCTTCTCGTTCATCCGCGAGGTGCGGCCCAACAGCCAGGCGCCGATCATCGTGCTCAGCGCGAAGACCGACACCCACGACATCGTCGCGGCGCTCGAGGCGGGCGCTGACGACTACGTGACCAAGCCGTTCCAGGTCAAGGAGATCGGCGCCCGGCTGCGCGCCCTGCGCCGTCGAGCCGGTGTCACGGTCAACCCGGGAGGGGCCTCCCCGGCCGAGCAGACGACCCTCGTCCTCGACTCCGACGGCGGGCCTCTCGTCCTGGACGTCAACGCCGGCGTGGTCCGTCGTGGGGCCGAGGAGGTCCACCTCACGCTCACCGAGTTCCGGCTCCTCTGCGAGCTCGCGTCGCCGGCCGGCCGCGTGCTCAGCCGCCGCGCCCTGCTCGAGCGGGTCTGGGACCGCGGCTACTTCGGCGACGAACGCATCGTCGACGTCCACGTCCGCCGCCTCCGGACCAAGATCGAGGCGAACCCCAACGCCCCCCAGCTCGTCGTCACGGTCCGCGGCCAGGGGTACCGGCTGGACATCAGATGAGAGGTCCGTGGTCGCGGTGGGGCCTGCGCGGGACGGTCACCGCGTCCTTCGCGCTGGGCGCCCTCATCGTCTCCGCGCTGCTGTCCGTCGGGACCTACCTCACCGCGCGCCACTACCTCATGGACCAGCGTCAGGCCACGGCGCTACGGCAGTCGTATGCGGACGCCTCCTTCGTCCTCGACGGCCTCCTCGCCCGTGACGCCCGCATCCCCGAGGTGCTCAGCAACGTCAACGCGCCCGCCGATTCCGAGCTCGTCGTCCGCAAGGACGAGCGCTGGTACTCCTCCGCGCTCGCCCGTGGCCCGGAGACCATTCCCACCGATGTCCGCGACGGCGTCGTCGGCGGCGCGGTGACGTTCGCGTGGACCACGGCCGACGACCAGCCCGCCCTCGTCGTCGGTGTACCGCTCCCGGCCGCCGACTCCGAGTTCTACGAGATCGTCTCGACGACCGAGCTGCGGTCCACGCTGACCACCCTGGCCGTGGTGCTCGCCGCCTTCGCGATCCTCGCCGCCATGGCGGGTGCCGCGCTCGGCCGGGTCGCGTCGCGGCGGCTGATGGCGCCACTCGACGACGTCGCGACCGCCGCAGCGCGGATCGGCGCCGGCGGCTTGCAGACCCGGCTGCCCCCGACCGACGACCCCGACCTCGCGACCATCGTCGGCTCGTTCAACAGCATGGTCGAGGCGCTCGACGAGCGGATCCAGCGCGACGCCCGGTTCGCCGCCGACCTGGGCCACGAGCTGCGCTCCCCTCTCACCGCTCTCGCCGCGAGCGTCCAGGTCATCGAGGGCCGCCGGGACGAGATGCCGCCGCGCACGCAGCGCGCGCTCGACCTCGTCTCGGTCGAGCTGGACCGGTTCCAGCAGACCCTCGAGGACCTCCTCGAGCTCGGCCGCCTCGACGCCGGTGTACGCACCCAGGTCCTCACCCAGGTCGACGCCGCCGAGCTGGTCCGCGTCTCGCTCGAGCAGAGCCACCGGGACCCCTCGATGCTCCACGTCGCCGGCACCGATCGAGGGCCCGCGGGACACTTCACCGTTCGCGTCGACAAGCAGCAGCTCGGCCGGGCCCTGGTCAACCTGTACGACAACGCCGACCGGCACGCCGGCGGGGTTCGGGCGGTCACCGTCCAACGGATCCGCGACCGGGTCCGCATCGACGTCGACGACCGCGGGGACGGCGTGCCCGAGGCCGACCGGGACCGGATCTTCGAGCGGTTCGTCCGCGCCGGTTCCCGCGGTTCGCTGCCGGGCAGTGGCCTCGGCCTCAGCATCGTCGCCGAGACCGCGAGCAGCCTGGGCGGCCGGGTCTGGTGTGAGGACGCGCCGGGCGGTGGCGCCCGGTTCAGCATGGAGCTGCCCATCGCGCCGCGCCAGACTCCCAGCTCGACCCGGGTCGCCGACCACGTGGGGGCGTGGTGACGTGAGGATCGTCCGTATGCGAGTCCGCCCGGCCGTGTCGCCGGCGGGTCCCCGACGACGCACGTTCTCGGTCACGGCTCTGGTCACCGTGCTGGTCGCTGCCCTCGCGCTCTTGGGGGCCTGCGGGCTGCCGCGGAGCAGCAGCCCGGTGCAGGTCCCGCCGGACGACGTTCCGTACGGCCTCCTCGCCACCCCCACGACGGCGCCCACGCCCACCGCGACCCCAGGTGTGCTGCTGGTGCCCGGGACGATCTACCTGGCCGACGCCCAGCAGAAGCTCGTTGCGGTGGGCGTCCAGGTACCGGAAGCGCCCGCCACCGCGATGCTCCAGAGCCTGCTGAACCGGCTGGCCGTAGGGCCGAGCGACCGGGAACGCGCCCGGGGCCTCGTCACCGACCTCGGGCCGGCGTCGACCATCGTGCTGCGCACCATCTCCGCCGGCACGGCGAGCATCGATCTCCAGCCCACCGGCCAGGACCCCAGCGCCAACAAGCTGCCGGTCGCCGTGGGTCAGATCGTCATGACGGCCACGAGCATCGTCGGCGTGGACCGCGTCGTGTTCGTCCGCGCCGGCACCGTTCTCCCCGTGCCAGGGCCGGACGGCAGCATGATCGCGGATCCCCTCATCGCGGACGACTACACCGGCATGATGGCCCCGGGACAGCCACCCGTCGACCGCACCGTGCCGTTGCCCACGGTGGCGACCCCCGCGACCACGACGACGACCACGGAACCCTGACGAGCACGTCCTCGCGACATCGCCGAGCCCAGTCACCGCGCGCGGCTACAGGGCGTGGATCTTCTGCAACCGGTTGAGCGAGAACCACCCGAACGGGATCGGCAGCCAGTACGTCGCGAGCCGGTAGAGCAGCACCGACGACACCGCGGTCCCGCTGTCCACCCCGACCGCGATGAGCCCGGCGGACATCGCGGCCTCGATGCCACCGAGACCACCCGGCGTCGGCACCGCCGACCCGATGATGGCGCCGGCGAAGTAGACCACGGCGACGGCCGGGATGGGGGTCTCGAGGCCGAACGCCCGCGTCGCACACACCAGCGCGGCCACGAAGCTCGCGTCGAGGAGCAGGGCGCCACCGATGAGCTGGGCCAGCTTGGCCGGCGTCTGAAACACCGCGAGGACCTGCGGGACGGCCGCCTTGATCGGCGGGAGGATCCGGGTGGTGAGGAACCCGCGGACGCGCGGAACGGCCAGCAGCCCCAGCAGCAGGATCACGACGACCGGGATCACCGCGACGAGGATCGGCGGCGGGCTGAACGACGCCCGCGGCCCGGTGCCGGCGAGCACACCCGAGACGAGCAGCAGGATGACGTACGAGCAGAACTGGGCCACCTGCGCGACGCCGACCCCTGCCCCCGCGACCGCCGGCGGGAGGCCCGACGTCTGCAGGTACCGGGTGTTGAGGGCGATGTTGCCGACCGCCGCGGGAGCGACCAGGCCGGTGAACGCGACCGCCAGCTGGGTCATGTAGGTCTTGATGAAGTTCAGGTGGATCCGCACCGCGCCGTTCAACGCGATGGACGCGCCGGCGAAGGTCATGACCGAGCAGACGACGCAAGCGAGCGCCCAGCGCCAGTCCGCGGTCTGGATCACCGTGGCGAAGTCGACTTGCGCGATCTGCGGCAGGACGATGTAGGCCGCCACCGCGATGCCGACGAGCATGACGACGCCGCGCAGGGTGAACCGGCGCAGCTCGACCGGCTCGATCTTCTCCTGCGAGGGCCGCAGCGCGACGACCTCGTCGCGGAGGGTGGCCAGGAGGTCCTTGTGCTGCTTGAGCGCCTCCCGAGTCGCCCGGGTCATGGCCACCCGCTGCAGCAGTGGCCCGGCGCGGACAACCGCGTCCTCGCCGAGCTCGGCGACCGCCGACCGCACGGCCCGCTCCGGGCCGATGGACAGCGCGACCGTCGTGATCAGCTGGGCGACGTCGATCCGCAGCGTGACGTCGTCGGCGGCGAGGTCCCCGGCGCCGACCCAGCGCAGTCCGGCCCGGCCGTCCTCCTCGATCATGACGACGTTGGGTCCGAGGTTCCGGTGCGCGACGCGGCGGCGCTGGAGGGCGCCGACCATCCGCCAGATCTCCGTGACGTCGTCGTCGTCCAGGCGGTCGCCGCGTTCCGCGAGCGACTCCCCCTTGGGCTCGACGTAGGCGATCGCCGCCGCGAACGGGCCGACCTCGCATACCGACACCGGCCGTGGGGCCGGGATCCGCGCCTGCGCGAGCACCAGTCCCATCAGGGTGCGGTGCTCGATCTCGGCGCGGAGCGTCAACGCGGGCGGCCGCGTGAACCCGTTGCGCAGCCGCAGCACTCGCAGGAACCGTCGTCCCGACGCCAGGCCGAAGGTGTCGCGGTCGATGACGTGGACGTCGACGGGAAGGGTGTCCGTGGTCCCGAGGTACCGACGGTCACCGGAGTCGTTCGCGTCCAGGAGCTCGAGCCGGGTGAGCGGTATGCCGGTGGACACCAGGGCCCTGGCCACCTCGGTCCCCGGCGGCCGGGTCGAGGTCGCCCCGAAGGCATACCGGAAGCCCAGCCCGATCGCCCAGCCGAGCAGCAGCGAGCAGACGATGGCCGCCGCCGTGACCGAGCCGGACAGGAACCCGGCGACGGCGGTCGCCGCGAGCACAGTGATCGCGAGCGGCGAGATCCACTTGCGGCCCATGACGTCGGCCACGGTGAGCAGCCCCACGGTCGAGACGATGACGATGTCGAGAGGCGCGGAACGGCCCTCGCTGTTGGCCTTGGTCAGCGTGGCCTGGAGGAAGTCCAGGGGCCCGGAGAGGATGGCCCACACCAGGCCGATGACCAGCAGCGCACCGAGGACGGCCGCACCGAGGGCCTGGACCAGCTGCATCGGCCGACGCCGCATGATCAGGTCGGTGCCGACGACGAACGGGAGCAGGACGACGCCGATCGCGCCGAGCCAGGTGAGCAGGGTGAGCAGGAGGCGCGGCAGCCCGCTGACCGCGTCGGCGAGGTCCTGCTCGACCGCCCCGCTCGTACCCACCGCCGCGACGCCGAGGGAGACGCCGCCGATGAGGAGGACCAGGGCCACGACGAGGCGGAACAGATCGGCAGGGCGTCGGACGCGGTCGGGGATGGGCGGCTCGATCACCTCGACGGTGATCGACGGCTCCTCCTCGGTCACCTCGACGTGCGTGGTCTCCGCGGCGTCCCCCGGCTCCTCCACGTCAGGCGTGTCCGCCGGACGGCTCGGAGAGTCGGTGGCCACGCGCCCATCCTGCCCCAGAAGGCTGAGGAGGGCGGGTATGCCGGCCCGCGCAGCCCAGGGGACGTTCGGCTCGCATTCAGGGATCGGTTGGGCCAAGATGCCGAGCGTGGACACCAACGACGTCAAACAGGCCGCCGCCAAAGCCGGCGACCACCCGGTCCTCGAGAACGCGGCGCGACTGGGGTACGCCGTCAACGGACTCGTGCATCTGCTCATCGCCTGGCTGGCGCTGCAGGTCGCGTGGGGTGGCGGGGGCGGCTCGGCCGACCAGTCCGGAGCCATGCAGACCCTGTCCGGCAACGGTATCGGCCGCGTCCTGCTCTGGATCGCCGTCGTCGGCTTCCTCGGCCTGGGCCTCTGGCAGCTGACGGAGGTCATCGTGGGCCGGGGTGAGACCTCCGACCGGCTCAAGGCCGCCGCCAAGGCGGTCGTCTACCTGTTCCTCGCGTTCAGCTTCTTCACCTACGCGCGCGGCAGCAGCGGGTCGTCCAGCAGCCAGCAGAGCGTCGACTTCACCGCCTCGTTGATGGACAAGCCGTTCGGACGGATCCTCGTCGGCGCTGTGGGCGTTGTGGTGCTCGGGGTCGGGGTCTACCACGTCTACAAGGGGTACAAGAAGAAGTTCCTCCAGGACCTGCGGGAGCACCCGGGCCGGTGGGTCGTGCGCGCCGGTCAGTTCGGGTACATCGCCCGAGGCGTCGCCTTCGGCCTGGTCGGCGTGCTGTTCGTCCTCGCGGCCCTGCGCACCCAGCCGGGCGAGGCGACCGGTCTCGACGGTGCACTCCGCACCCTGCGGGACGCGCCGCTCGGACAGATCCTGCTGACCGTCGTTGCGCTCGGGTTCGCGTCGTTCGCGGTCTACCTCTTCGCGCGCTCCAAGTACGCCCGGGTCTGAGGTCCGCGCGGGTCAGACCTTGCGACGGCGCAGGTAGTTCCACGCCAGGAAGGCGCAGACGATCCCGTTGAGGAACCCGACGAGCACGTCAGTCAGGTGGTGCATGCCGCGGTAGAGCCGGGCATACGCGACGAGCAACGGGATGACCAGGCAGATCGCGGTGAGCACGTATCGGAGGCCCCGGTTGGGGATCCGCTGACACATCGCCGCCAGGGTGAGGTACAGCGCCGTCGAGGCGCCGACGTGACCACTCGGGTAGGACGAGGTCGGCGGCGCCGGGTCCAGGTGCTCGACGTCGGGCCGGTCACGACCGGTCACCGCGGTGGCGACGACGAACACGGTGGCCTGGATGGCGATGGCGATCGCGGGGATGACGGCCACCCACCACTGCTTGGTCAGCCACCAGATCAGGGCGACCATGACGACGCACACCCCGATGACGATCTCGGTGTTCCCGATGTGGGACCAGACCATCGTGACGGCGTCCCAGGTCGCCGTGCGTCCGGCCTGCAGCGAGCGGTTGATCGAGCCTTCGCCCTGGAGACCACCGAGGGGCCCCTCGATGAGCTTGCCGATGCCGACGATCACCAGCCAGAGCACGATCGCGGGGAGCACGGCGCGGACGACGATGTCGCGCAGGGCGCTCCCGACGGTGGGGCGGTTCTCGTCGTCGGTGTAGCGGGTCAGGAAGGCCATCAGCGCGGGTTCTCCTCGGGGGTGTCCGGCAGGCGGGTGGGGTGGGCAGGGTTCCAGCCGCGGTAGCCGGCGTACGACGCCAGCACCAGTCCCGAGCCCACGAGGACGCCCGCGGTGACGTCCGAGGGGAAGTGCACGCCGAGGAACACGCGGTCCAGGGCGGTGAGCACGACGATCGCCGTTGCCACGCCGCAGGCGGCCACCTTGGCCGCGGTGGTTGTCAGCAGCGGCCAGATCATGCTGACGATCGCGGTAGCGGCCGCGGCCGAGTTGGCCGCGTGCCCGGAGGGGAAACTGTAGCCGGGCGCCGACGACACGGGGTCGGTGACGATCGGGCGGGCGCGCTGTGCGACGTACTTGAGGTCGAGGGCGATGTTCCAGGCGACCATCATCGTGGCGAAGCCCCAGATCGCCCGGCTCTTCATGGGGGCACCTCCCGCCGAGACCATGCCCTTCCTCGGTGGGGGACTGTGCCGCCACCAGATCCAGGCGCTCACGCCCGTGCCGACGAGGTAGACCCATCGCGGCTGGAGCGCCTCCTGCCACCACGCGAGAGCCGTGTAGAGACCGGGGTTCGCGCGGGTGATGTCGGTGGCCGCGGCGATGGCGTCCCTGTCCAGGGTGATGACGAAGCCGACCTGCTCCCGGGCGAGGAGGGCGAGCGCCGTCACCGGGACGGCCACGGCAACCGCATACCCCGCTGCGGGCAGGAGGCGACGCCACCGGCTCGCAGCGGCGACGGGCCGGGTCGTGGTCTCAGGCGACGCGGACAACCAAGGCCTTCGGGAGGATGCGGGTGGTCAGGCCGTGCTGCTCACCCATGGGGTCGCCGTCGATCTGGGTCTCGATGGCCACGTCGCCCGTCGTCGCGCGGATCGCGGTCGACGTGAGGCGGACGATCTGTCGGTGCCCGCGCCGGTGCCGGCTGGCGAGGTCGGTCGCGACCGCACCCCACCCGAATGCGCCCTTGGGCGCGAGGATGACACCGTCGAGGATGCCGTCGTCGAGCTTCGCGTCGGGCATCAGTTCGAGGTTGCCCTGCAGGCTGCCGCAGTTGCCGATGATGACGCTGCGCGCGTGCTGGATCTGCGGGTCGCCGCCGCCCGAGGACACCTCGACCATGAAACCGCGAGTGAACATCCGGCCGATCCCGGCGACAACGTAGGCGGGCCAGCCCAGGACCCCCTTCACCTTCTCGTTGGTCTTGGCCATGACCTCGGCGTCGACACCGATGCCGGTCATGACGAGGAAGATCTCCTCGTCGTCGTGACGCGGGTCGTCGGCGGTGGGCGGGTCGTCGCCCTTGAGCGGCTCGGACGACTCCGAGTCGGGGAACAGCCGCACCAGCCCGACGTCGATCCGCCGGTCCTGGCCGGTGAGGACGACCACCAGGGCGTCCTCGAGCTTCTCGATGGGCAGCTCGAGGTTGCGGGCGAGGAGGTTGCCGGTACCGCCCGGCAGCAGACCCATGGGGGTGTCGCTGCCCACCAGCGTGGTCGCCACGGCACGGACGGTCCCGTCGCCACCGAGGGGACAGACGATGTCGACGCCCCGCTCGAGCGCCTCCTTGGCCTGACCGACGCCCGGGTCCTCCTCGGTCGTCTCGACGAAGATCGGCTCCCCCCAGCCGTGGTCGGCGCAGACCTTGGCGATCTGCTCCTTGACGTCGGCGAGGTCGTCGAACTTGATGGGGTTGACGACGACGCCGAGACGGCGTGAGGGGTTCACGCCGTGACCCTATCGAGGCGTGGAGGTTCCCACCTGTCGAGAGACCGCGGGCTGAGCCCTCAGGCCGAGGTCGTGTAGCGGTCGGCGATCTCGAGCGCCCGGTCGAGGATCGCGACCCCCTGGTGTACCTCGTCGGCGGTGATGACGCAGGGCGGACAGACGTGGGTCCGGTTCATGTGGATGAACGGCCACAGCCCCGCGGACTTGCACGCCTTGCCGAACTCGGCCATCGGCGCCGCGGCCGCGCCGCTCGCGTTGAACGGCACCAAGGGCTCCCGCGTGGACCGGTCACGGACCAGCTCCAGCGCCCAGAACACCCCGAGCCCGCGGACCTCGCCTACGGAGGGGTGCTTGTCGGCCAGCTCGCGCAGAGCGGGGCCGATCACGGTCTCGCCGAGCTCGCGCACGTGCTCGAGGATCCCCTCTTCCCGGAAGATCCGGATCGACGCGACCGCCGCCGCGCAGGCCAGAGGGTGTCCCGAGTACGTCAGCCCGCCGGGGAACGCGAGATCCTCGAACGTCGCCGCGATCGCCGGCGACAGGACGACCCCGCCCAGCGGCACGTAGCCCGAGTTGACGCCCTTGGCGAAGCACACCAGGTCGGGCTGCACACCCCACCGGTCCACCGCGAACCACTCGCCGCACCGGCCGAACCCGGCCATCACCTCGTCGGCGATGTAGAGGATCCCGAACTCGTCGCACAGCGCGCGCACGCCCGCGAGGTACCCGTCCGGCGGTACGAGGATCCCGTTCGTCCCCACCACCGTCTCGAGGATCACCGCCGCGACGGTGTGCGCGCCCTCGGCCACGATCGTGTCGCGCAGGTGCTGCAGCGCCCGCTCGGACTCCTCCGCCTCGGTCGTCGCGTGGAACGGCGACCGGTAGAGGTTCGGCCCCCAGAACCGGGCGACCCCCGGCATACCCGGCTCGGTCGCCCACCGTCGTGGCTCGCCGGTCAGGGCCGCGGCCCCCGCCGTCGAGCCGTGGTAGCTGCGGTAGGCCGCGAGGATCTTGTGCCGGCCGGTGTGCACGCGAGCCATCCGGATGGCCATCTCGTTGGCCTCGGCGCCCCCGCTGGTGAAGAAGACCATGTCGAGGTCGCCGGGCGCGAGCTCGGCGATCAGCCGTGCCGCCTCCGACCGGGCGTCGTTCGCGAACGCCGGCGACACGCTCACCATCCGCCCGGCCTGTTCCTGGATGGCCGCCACGAGCCGCGGGTGCTGGTACCCGATGTTGACGTTGACCAGCTGGCTGGAGAAGTCGAGGTAGCGGCGCCCGTTCGGGTCCCAGAACCAGGCCCCCTCGCCACCGGCGATCGGCACGGCGTCGATGTGTCCCTGCGCCGCCCACGAGTGCAGCACGTGCGCCATGTCGTTCTTGCGCACGGTCTCCTCGTCGGTGGGGAACGACAGCAGTCCGGTCTCGTCGAGCATCGACATGCACAGACCCTAGGGCTCCTGGTGCCGGTTGACATACCCTAGGGGGGTATAGTTTCGGTATGGCCGCAGCACCTCCGCAGGAGCGCTCCGTCGACCTCGTCATCGGCGGGATGACGTGTGCGTCGTGCGCAGCGCGGGTGGAGAAGAAGCTCAACCGGCTGGACGGCGTCACGGCCACGGTCAACTACGCGACCGAGAAGGCCCACGTCGTCACCTCCACGGCGGTGTCCGACCAGGCCCTCGTCGAGCGTGTGGGCGAGACCGGCTACACCGCGAGCGTCGCGACCCCGCTCCCTCCACCGGTCACCGACGAGACCGGCGCGCTGCGGCGTCGCCTGCTGGTCTCCCTGGGCCTGACGGTCCCGGTCGTCGCCATCGCGATGATCTCGGCGCTCCAGGTGGACTACTGGCAGTGGATCTCGCTGGTCCTGGCCACCCCGGTGGTGCTCTGGGGCGGCTGGCCGTTCCACCGGGCCGCGTGGACCAACCTGCGACACCGCGCGACGACGATGGACACGCTGATCTCGGTCGGCACCCTCGCCGCCTACGGATGGTCCCTGTACGCCCTGCTGTTCGGTACCGCCGGCGAGATCGGGATGCGGCACGCGTTCGAGCTGACCGTCCAGCGCGGCGAGAGTTCGTCGTACGTCTACTTCGAGGCCGCCGCGGGCGTGACGACGTTCATCCTCGCGGGCCGCTATCTCGAGTCACGCTCGAAGCGGCAGGCCGGAGCGGCGCTCCGAGCACTGCTCGAGCTCGGCGCCAAGTCGGTGTCGGTGCTGCGGCCCGGGCCCGACGGCGACGTCGAGTCGCGTATGCCCGTGGAGGCGCTCGAGGTCGGCATGCGGTTCGTGGTCCGTCCCGGCGAGAAGGTGGCCACCGACGGGGTCATCGAGTCGGGGCGCTCGGCGGTCGACGCGTCGCTGGTCACCGGCGAGTCGGTACCGGCGGAGGTCGGTCCCGGCGACTCCGTCGTCGGCTCGACGGTCAACACCAGCGGACGGCTCGTCGTGCGGGCGAACCGGGTGGGAGCCGGCACCCAGCTGGCCCAGATGGCCCGTCTCGTCGAGGACGCCCAGAACGGCAAGGCCGACGTCGAGCGTCTGGCCGACCGGGTGTCGGCGGTGTTCGTGCCCGTCGTCATGGTGCTGGCGGTGGCCGTGCTCGCGGCATGGGTGCTGCTGGGGTACGGCCTGGCCGCCGGACTCACCGCCGCGGTCGCCGTCCTCATCATCGCCTGCCCGTGCGCCCTCGGACTGGCCACGCCGACCGCGCTCATGGTGGGCACCGGACGCGGCGCCCAGCTCGGCATCCTCATCCGCGGCCCGGAGGTCCTCGAGCAGACCCGCACCGTCGACACCGTCCTGCTCGACAAGACCGGCACGGTCACGACCGGAGTCATGTCGGTCGTCGAGGTCCTCCCAGCCCGCGGGGAGTCCGCCGACGAGGTGCTCCGCATCACCGGAGCGCTCGAGAACGGTTCGGGGCACCCGATCGCGCGGGCGATCACCGCCGAGGCCGCTCGACGGCACGGGCCGCTCCCCACCGTCGACGACTTCGACAACGACGAGGGGCTCGGGGTGCACGGCATCGTCGACGGCCGGGCCGTCGTCGTGGGCCGGCCGACCTTCCTGGCCGACTGGTCCGTCGAGCTCCCCGACGACCTGGCCGACGCTTTGGATCGCCTGCGCCGGAACGGTTCCACCGTCGTCGCCGTGGCGTGGGACGGTCGCGCCCGTGGCCTGGTTGCGGTAGCCGACACGGTGCGGGCGACCTCCGCGGCGGCCATCGACCGGCTGCGGGGGCTCGGCCTGCGGCCGGTGCTCCTCACCGGCGACCACGAGTCGGTGGCTCGATCGGTGGCCGGGCAGGTCGGCCTGGAGCCCGACCGCGGCGAGGTCGTCGCCGACGTCCTACCGCAGGACAAGGTGACCGTGGTGCGCCGCCTCCAGCAGGAAGGTCGCGTCGTCGCGATGGTCGGCGACGGGGTGAACGACGCGGCCGCGCTCGCGACCGCCGACCTCGGCATTGCCATGGGCGCGGGGAGCGACGTCGCGATCCTCGCGAGCGACCTCACTCTCGTGCGCAACGACCTCCTCGTCGCGGCGGACGCGATCCGGCTGTCCCGCCGGACCCTGGCCGTGATCAAGGGCAACCTGTTCTGGGCGTTCGCCTACAACGTCGCTGCGATCCCGCTCGCCGCCCTCGGCCTGCTCAACCCGATGCTGGCCGGAGCGGCCATGGCCCTGTCCTCGCTGTTCGTCGTGACCAACAGCCTGCGGCTGCGCTCGTTCCACTGACCGCGCGTGGCGGCTGGCGCACCCCCCACGCGTGTGGCTGGAAACGGTCGGAATTCCCGACCGATATCGGCCATACCCGCCCGGAATTCAGCCGGCCGCGACGGTGGGTGCCGCCCCGGCCCGGATCGCGGAGGTCAGGGCCGCCGCGGGAGCGGCCGGCGCCTGCGGGTTGGTGAGCAGCACGAGGTCGAGGTTCGGCAGCTTGGGCAGCTTGCTCGTCGACGGGACCTCGATGAGGTCGCCCGGGGTCAGGGTCTTGGCCATCACCGCGATGCCGAGGCCCGCCCGGACCGCTGCGAGCACACCGTTGACCCCGCGAACCGTGCAGGTGATCCGGCTCGGCCGGCCGGCGTCCTGGAGGGCCTGGGCCGCCACGGATCGGCTCAGGCTGGGCGCCTGGTAGACGACGAGCGGTACCGGTTCGTCCGCCTCGACGCGGGTGCCCTCGGCGGCCACCCACACCAGTCGGTCCCGCCGGACCAGCTGGCCGATGGACAGGGTCGGGGTGTCGGGGCTCTTCTTGACGAACGCGACGTCGAGGTGCCCGGACTCGATGCGCCGGAGCAGCAGCTCGTTCTGGAGCACGGTCAGCTCGATGTCGACGCGCGGGTTGAGCTGCCGGAACGTCCGCAGGATCCGGGGCAATGCCGTGAGGGCGAGGTCGTCGGTCACCCCGAACCGCAGCCGCCCCTCGACCAGCGACCCGCTGAAGTGGCTCTCAGCCCGCCGATGTGCCGCGAGGATCTCCACCGCGTAGCCCGCGAGCGCCTCCCCGTCGGCGGTGAGCGCCACGGTCCGGGTGTCGCGAACGAACAGCCGCCGCCCGACGGCGTCCTCGAGCCGGCGCACGTGCTGGCTGACGGTCGACTGACGCAGGTCGAGCGACGCCGCGGCCCGGGTGAAGCTCAGCGACTGAGCGACGGCCAGGAAGGTCCGCAGCAGGTCCGGCTCGTACATCAGGGCTTCCTTCGAACGTGATTCATCACGGGACATGATCAGACTAATAGTTTGATCAAGTTGGATGATGAGCGGTCGGCGGTCGAGACTGGACGTACACGACGCATACCTGATGAGAACCGAAACCAGGACGACCTCTTGACCGCGCAGGCCACGACCCCAGCCCCCGACACCGACGAAACGCCCGCCCCGCAGGACCGACGGCCGCCGTCCTCGACGTTCGCCTCGCTGGGCAACCGCAACTTCCGCCTCTTCCTCGCCGGCCTCTTCGTCAGCGGCACCGGTGCCTGGGTGCAACGCATCGCTCAGGACTGGCTGGTGCTGACACTGACCGACAGTCCCGCGGCCGTGGGCCTGACCACGGCGTTCCAGTTCCTGCCGACGCTCCTCTTCGGGCTGCACGCCGGTGTCATCGCCGACCGGTTCCCGAAGCGGCGCATCCTCCAGGTGACGCAGGCGACGATGGCGGTGATGGCCGCGCTGCTCGGGGTGCTGACCCTCACGGGAGCGGTCCAGACCTGGCACGTCTACCTCTTCGCCGCGGCCCTCGGTGTCGTCGTCGCCGTGGACAACCCGGTTCGGCAGGCGTTCGTCACCGAGATCGTCGGCGTGACGCACGTCCGTAGCGCGATCAGCATGGTGTCGTCCACGTTCCAGTTCGGGGCGATGCTCGGACCGGTGCTGAGCGGCGTCCTCGTCGGCGTCGTCGGGCCCGGCTGGGCGTTCGCGATCAACGCCCTCACCTACCTCGGCCCCCTCGCCGCGCTGGCCATGATGCGGCTGCCGGCCCGGACGCCGAAGGAGGGCCCGGGCTCCTCGGCGTCCGGGTTGGGGGACGGCCTGCGGTATGCGCTGTCGCACCCGACGGTGCTCTGGCCCACGGTGATGGTCGGCACCTTCGGGTTCTTCACGATCAGCCTGCCGGTGACCCTGGCGGCGTTCGCGAAGAACGACTTCCACTCCGGCGCGCTCGGAGCGGGAGTCCTCAACGGCGCGGCCGCCGCCGGCGCGCTGGGCGGCGCACTGCTGACGGCGCGGCGGCGCGGCCCGTTGCGGCTACGGACGATCATGTCCGCCGCCGCCCTCCTCGCCGCGGCCCACGTGGTCGCCTCGTTCGGCTCGACCCAGGTCGCGCTCACGGTGCTGATCGTCCTGGTGGGTGCGGCGAACCTCGCCCTGCTCACGTCGGCGCAGTCGATGGTGCAGCTGACGGTCCCCGAGCATCTGCGCGGGCGGGTCGTGGCGATCTACCTGCTCGCGTTCATGGGCAGCGGCGCGATCGGCGGTCCGGTGGTGGGCTTCATCGACGAGACCCTCGGAGCGCGGTTCGGCCTGCTGCTGGCCGGGCTGGTCCCCGCGGTCGTCACCGTCCTCGTGGCGCGACACCTCGCGAACCGGGCGTCGGTGCGAATCGGGCTGACGCGGATGACCGTGCAGATCGCCCGCCCGGCGCTCGTGGCTCGCGACCGGTGACGCGGCCTCAGCCTTCGGGGTAGCCCGAGTCGATGCAGAGGATGTTGCCCTCGCTGTCCTTGAACCACGCGGCCTGGCCCATGTCACCCATACTGGCGACGCCGTCGTCCCACTCGACGCCGGGCATGTCGTAGGTCTCGAACGTGACGCCCTTCGCCTGCAGGGCCCGCGTCTCGGCCACGACGTCGTCCACGTGGAGCTGGGCGATGGTGTGGCCGGCCTGGCCGGCGAACTCGGTCTGGTAGATACTGAACGTCGTCCCCCCGTCCGTGCGGTAGAGGAGCATCGCCCCTTCGGGGATCTCCATGGCCGGGGTCAGGCCGAGGGTGTCGGCGTAGAACGCGCGGGCCCGGTCGAGGTCGGCGGCGGGGATGTTGGCGGTGACGGATGCGCTGGTGAGCATGGTGACCTCCTGAGGTCGGATCGTCGTTGAGCCGCCCGAGCCCTTCCAATGTCCCACCAGCCCCCGCCGCATGCAGGCGGATTCGGCCGACCGCTCACGGTCGGGTGCCGACCACCACGAGTACGCCCGCGTCCGGGGCGGCGCTCACCGCGACGTCGACGAATCCGGCCGCCGCGACCTCGGTAGCCAGCTCGTCCGGCGACCGGTCGGGGACGCCCCAGAGCCCGTGCACGACGCGGGCTAGCGCGAGGCTCCTGGCCGACGCCCCGTGCGGGTCCGACTCGGCTACCGAGGGGTCACCCAGCAGCGGCGCGAGCAGCAGTCCGCCCGGCCGGAGGGCGTTGTAGGCGGTCGCCAGGGTTCCCGCGCGGCTCGCCTCGGGGAAGAAGAACTGGCTCCAGAACGCCACGTCGAAGGTTCCTTCGAGCCGCACCGCGGTCGCGTCGGCGCAGACCACCTCGAACCGGTCCGCCACCCCGAGGGCCACCGCTCGGCGCTCCGCCTCGGCGGCCAGGTCCGGCGTCAGCTCGACGCCGACCGCCGTGAGGGTCGGGAACGCCTGGAGTAGGCAGAGGATCCGGCCGGCTACGCCGCACCCCAGCTCGAGATGACGGTCCCCGTCTTTCAGCCGCCCTCGCACCGCGTCGGGGATCCCCACGCCCGCCCGCATGGCGGCGACGATGGCCGCCGAGAAGGGGTTGGGCGACACCGCCGAGGCGTAGGCGACCCGGTCCGCACGCGAGAGCCCCGCGAAGCCACCCCCGCCCGACAGGTCCTGCAGGGTCTGGGCGCCGACGTCGCCCAGTCGCAGCGCCGTTCCCAGTGGCGCGAGAGCCGCCGGGCCGGTCAACGCGGCCCAGGCGGGGGTGAGTCGAACGCCCGAGCCGTCGAGCTCGGCGACCTCGTTGGCCACCAGCGCCGCGCAGACGTCGCGCACCCGCTGTTCGCTCAGCCCGGTCTCCCGGGCCAGGCTGGCCAGCGTCGACGACTCCTGCATCGCGCGGAAGAAACCCAGAGCCTCGGCGCCCTGCACCAGCGCCAGCAGCATCCGGGCGTTCACCAGCGGGTCGAGGACCTGCTCCGACGCCTCGAACCACGACGGCGGCTCGACCGGCCCTCCCTCGTTCATGGCCATGGCTCATGATGGCGTTCGCAGCGCCGACAGGCCCGACAAAGGAGTGCGCATGGTCGACCTCGCCCTCAGCGACGACGAGAAGGAGATCCGCTCCTGGGTCCGCACCTTCGTCACCAAGGAGCTCCTGCCCCTCGAGCCGGACGCCCTGGCTCGCGAGCGACGCGGCGAGCGCGGGCTGCCGCTCGAGGAGCTGCGCCGCCTCCAGGGCGTCGCCAAGCAGGCCGGGTTCTTCGGGATCCAGACACCCGAGGCATACGGCGGGATGGGCCTGTCCGCGGTGATGACGGCGCTCGTCGAGATCGAGCTCGGCCGCAGCTTCCTGCAGTTCGCGTTCGCCGGGAGCGCCGACAACATCCTCTACGACGCGAACGCGGCCCAGCAGGATGCGTACCTGCGTCCGACGATCTCTGGCGAGCGGAAGTCGTGCTTCGCCATCACCGAGCCCGGCGCGGGGTCGGACGCCCGGGCGATCCGGACCAGTGCCCGCCGCGAGGGTGATGACTGGGTGATCAACGGCGAGAAGACGTTCATCACCGGCGGCAACGAGGCCGACTACGTCATGGTCTTCGCGGTCACCGACAAGGTGAAGGGCGCCGACGGCGGCGTCACCTGCTTCCTCGTCGACCGCGACCGTGGCTGGACCTCGGCACCGATCGACACGATGGGTGAGTGGGGGCCGGCATCGTTGCTGTTCAAGGACGTTCGCGTCCCGCACGACCACATCCTCGGCCAGGAGGGGAAGGGTTTCTCGCTGGCGATGAAGTGGATCGGGCGCGGCCGCTACCTGCTCCCCGCGCGGGCGCTCGGCGCCTGCGAGCGCCTGATCGAGATGGCCATGGAGCACGCGCACAACCGGACCACCTTCGGCGAACCGATAGCCAACCGGCAGGCCATCCAGTGGATGGTCGCCGACTCGGCGACGGAGATCGAGGCGTTGCGCTGGCTCGTCCTCACGGCCGCGTGGCAGGTCGACCAGGGTCTCGACTCCCGCCAGGCGCAGTCGATGGCCAAGCTCTATGGCGGCGTGAAGGCCAACGAGATCGTCGACCGCGTGCTGCAGATCCACGGCGGGATGGGCTACACCCGCGAGCTGCCGATCGAACGCTGGTACCGCGAACTGCGGCTGCTGCGGATCTACGAGGGCACCGACGAGATCCAGCGGCGGACCATCGCGCGGAACCTGCTGAAGGGCCACGCCTCGGTCCGCGGCCACCTCGGCTGAGGGGACGCCGCGGCGCCCGGAACCTGGTCAGCAGGGTCCGGGCGCCAGTTTTCGTGGACGGTCGCTCAGGAGACGTAGCGCACCGTGGCGCCGGTGGGGACCTCCGGGTCGTCCTTGGGCAGCTGGTGCACCGTCAGCCGGCCGCCGATGATCTTCTCGTCGACGCGCGGGATGTCGAAGGTGACCCCGGTGATGTTCCAGGTGTTACCGCCGACCTTCGCGGTGAAGTCGCCCGTAGTCCGGAAGACCGGGGCCTCGTAGGTGATCCACGCCGCGTGCCCAGGCAGGACCGGGACGGTCAGGCTGTCGGCGACCTGCTCGGAGCTGGTGTAGGCCTCCTTGTAGTGCGAGGAGAAGGACGTCTCGACCAGTCCGAGGACCTTGGCCGAGAAGGAGGCCTGGACGCCCCATTCGCTCATCGTCGTCGTGGTGGTCGTCCAGTTGTAGCCCCGGTCGACGGTCGTGGGACCGGTGTTGACCAGAACGCTGCCGCCACGCTTCGGCGCGGCCAGTGCCGGGTTCATCGCCGTCGGTGTGAACGAGCACACCGCCGCAGAGTCGGCGTCACAGAGCTTCTGCAGCGCCTCGAGCTGGGCGCCGGCCTCGGCGGAGGTCAGGTTGTGAGTCCGGTTCTTCGTGCTCGTGACGGTCAACGTGGATCGGTTCGTCCCGCCGACCGTGACCTGGAAGGCGTTGTCCCCGTAGTCCAGCGGGCTCTGCTGGAGGGACTCGTAGTCCACCCGGCTGTCCCGGAAGCCGACCTGGAATGTGGGCTTGGCCACGGCGACGATGTAGGACTTGGTCTGCCCGACGCGCAGGTAGACCCAGCCGGCGTCGCGGCCGTCGGTCCCCTTGGCGTTGACCGCGAAGTGCAGGGACTGGCCCGGATAGATCTTCGTGCCGTCCACGGGCTCGATGCCGTTCCACGTCGTCTGGGACACCCAGTGGGACTCGATCGTGAGCACCTGGTCGCTGAGGTTGTACAGGTCGTAGGTGCCGGCGTACTGGGCCAGGACCTCTCCCTGGGACGTCACCGAGCCGGCCTTGCTCTCGGTGCCAGAGCTGGACGTCTCGGCCATCGCCGTCGGCGCGAACAGCGTGAGACCTCCTACGGCTATCGCACTCGCGGCTATCACCTTGACGAACTTCATCGGGTTCCCTTCGTCCACACTGCTCTTCGCGTTCTCTTCTCTACGTCGAGTCTCCGGTGGGAACGAAGGTGGGGGTGTCCCCTCGCTAGGGGGCTCGGTGGGGGACTCTGGTGTCCCCCGGTCGGCGGACGCCTCAGACCTGGCCGGTCGCGATCGCGCGTAGGGCGGCCAGATGCCGCTCGTAGGCGGCCCGTCCGGCGGCCGTCAGGGACAGCCACGTGCGTGGGCGTTTGCCCACGTAGCCTTTGCGGACCTTGACGTAGCCCGCCGCCTCCAGCGTGCTGACCTGCCTGGAGAGGACCGAGTCGGAGACCTCCACGGTGTCGCGCACCGCGGAGAACTGCGCCTCGTCCGCCGCGGCGAGGGACGCGACGATGCTGAACCGCACCGGCGCGTGGATCACCTCGTCGAGGCGGTGCGCGCGTGCCCCGAGGCCGTCGAGGTCATCCACGCCTCCGCACGATGGCCCAGCAGGCGACGAGCATCGGCAGGGCGATGACCACGCCCATGAGGACGAGCAGGCCCGGCGATGACGGCGTGGTCTGTTCCCGCCAGTTGAGGGTCATCGTGAACGCCAGGCTGACGAGCACGGTGAGCGCGAGCGCGACGTAGCCGATCTTCTTGGCGCCGCGCGGGACGCTCCGGGCGGTGCGGGTCTGCCAGGTCGCGATGGCGATCGCGAGGACCAGGTAGATGGCCGTGAGGTAGCTCGGTCCGTGGTCCAGGTCGAGGGCCCGGGTCAGCGTGACGAAGGCGCCGAGGACGACGCCGAACAGCGCGGTCCCCACGGCGTAGATGGTCCGGTCGCGCGGAGCGACCGCCGAGGTTCGCGACGCCTGATCGAGGGCCGCGCGCCCCTCGTCCGGGCTCATGCCGGGACCGGTCTGCTGGTTCTGAGGTGTCGTGTTCATGCGAGCCACGCCAACAAGTACTTTCCAGATCGGCAAGTAGTTTCGTCAGGCTGCGAAGCCGGTCGCCCTCAGGTATGCCTGCCAGTCCGGGGCGATGTCCGGCGGCACCCGCTCCCCGGGCTCCATGACGTGCAGCCGGTTCGACAGCAGGACCGCCACCGAGTGAGCGGCCGGGTCGACGAGGAACCTCGCGCCGGTGAACCCCGGGTGGCCGTATGCCGGTCCGCTCGCCGCGGGCTGCCACCAGAACCCGACGGCCTGGCCGTCGGGACCTGGCGTGAGGAACGCGTCGAGGACCGCCCGGGACCAGACCGGAGACTCGTCGAGGAGGGCCGTACCGAAGCGGGCGAGGTCGTCGAGCGTCGAGAACAGGCCGGCGTGGCCGGAGATGCCGTGCATCGCGTGGAACGCGTTGCCGTCGCTGACCTCGCCCCGGACCCAGTCCTCGCGGAAGCGGGGCGGGACCGTCCGCTCGATGGTCACCGAGTACGGCTCCCCGTCGCGGATCATCGCCTGCTCGATGTCGTCACCGTGCCCGTAGGCGACCGCCGCGGCCGGCTCGACCGGGCCGTACCCGGTCGACGTCATCCCCAGCGGCTCGGTCACCAGCCGACGGACGGCAGCATCGAGACGCTCACCCGTCACGCGTTCGACGACTCCGCCGGTGATGATGAGGCCGAGGTCGGAGTAGTGGCGGCCCTCCCCCACCGCATACCGGAGCGGGATCGACGCGGCGGCGGCGACCGCCTCCTCGCGGGTCCGCGAGGCGAGGTACAGCGGCTGCCACTCGGCCAGGCCGGCAGTATGCGTGAGGAGGTGGCGCAGCGTGATGTCGGGGTGCGGTGACGGGAGATAGCCCGACAGCGGGTCGTCGACGCGCAGCTCGCCCGCGGTGACGAGGGCCATCACCGAAGCCGTGGTGGCGACGGCCTTGGTGCACGAGGCGATGTCGAACCGCGCTGTCTCCCAGAGGGACTCGGGCGGCCCCGAACGGTTCGACGCATCCCCGAGCACCGCACGGTGAACGACGTCACCGTCACGGAGCATCTTGGCGGCTACCCCCGCATACCGGTGCTCGTCGATGCCGCGCTGGAGGACGTCGTCGGGATCAGTCACCCGGGCGACGCTACCGACGCCGCCGTGGGGACCTGCGTCAGGCCCGGCCGGGGATCAGCGTGACCTTGGTCGACGCCGTGCCGCTCGCCACGAGGTCGAGGCCCTCCTGGAACTTCGACAGCGGCAGCTGGTGGGTGCAGATCTCGTCGAGCGGTAGCCGCCCCGACTCGATGAGCCGGATGGCCGCGGGCCAGCAGTTCGGACCGAGGTGGGCACCACGCACGTCCAGCTCCTTGTCGTCGCTGATGATGCTCCAGTCGACGGTGACGTCCTCCTTGAACACGGAGTACTCGACGAACCGGCCGAGCTTCCGCAGCATGTTGAGGCCCTGGATGACGGCCGGCGGGGCACCGGTGCCCTCGAGGTACACGTCGCAGCCATAGCCGCCGGTCAGCTCCTTGACCCTGGCGACCGCGTCCTCCTCGGCGATGTCGATCGCCATGGTGGCGCCGGTCTTGAGGGCGAGGTCGAGCTTGCGCGGGTCCATGTCCAGAGCGATGAGGGCCTGCGGGAACTTCGCGGCGGCACCGGCGATCATGCTCAGGCCGATCGGCCCACAACCCGCGACGACGACCGTGTCGGCGAAGCCGATCGTGGCCCGCTCGACCGCGTGCAGCGCGCAGGACAGCGGCTCGGCGAACGCCGCGTGCGCCGGCGGGATGTCCTTGCTGATGGTGTGGACCAGCGATGCCGTGGACAGGACCATGAACTCCTCCATGCCGCCCGGGTTGGCGCGCTTGAAGCCGTACATGTTGTGGACCTGGCACATGTGGTAGTTCCCGGTGTCGCAGTACCGGCAGTTCCAGCACGGCACGATCTGCTCCACCACCACCCGGTCGTCGATCTCGACGCCCCAGTGCTCTCGCGCCTCGTCGTCCAGCTCCAGGACCCGTCCGGCGATCTCGTGACCGGGAACCACCTCGGTCTCGGCCCAAGCGGGCCGGTTGGCGTCACCCCAGAACTTCGCAGCGCCGTGGTAGCACTTGAGGTCGCTGGCGCAGATGCCGACCGCCTCGACCCGGACGAGGATCTCGCCCGGACCGCGGGTGGGTACGGGGATGGTCTCCAGCCGGTAGTCCCGCGGCCCGTGGCACACCACGGCCTGCATCGTGTCGCTCACGCGCGCCACGGTAACCCCGCTCGGCCAGGATGGGAGACATGCGAGTCATCGGCCTGATCTCTGGAACCTCCCACGACGGCGTCGACGGATGCCACGTCGAGTTCGAGCAGAGCGGGAGCAGTCTGGAGGCGACGATCATCGCCTCCGACGTGGTGCCCTACCCCGCCGAGCTCCGCGAGCGGATCGCCGCCGCCCTGCCGCCCAACCCCACCACCGTCGCCGAGATCTGTGCGCTCGACATCCTCATCGGTGAGCACTTCGCCCGGGTGGCCATGGATCTCGACGCGGACGGCTGTGACCTCGTCAGCTCGCACGGTCAGACCGTCTTCCACTGGGTCGAGGGCGGGCGCGCCCGCGGTGGCCTGCAGCTCGGCAACCTCTGGTCGCTCGCGGAGACCACCGGCCGGCCGGTCCTCACCGACCATCGGGCGGCCGACATCGCCGCCGGCGGCCAGGGTGCCCCGCTCGTACCGGTCCTCGACGTGCTGCTCCTCGCCGGTCGACCGCGCAGCGCCGCGCTCAACCTCGGCGGCATCTCCAACATGACGGTGGTCGACCCGGAGGCCGAGCCCTACGCCTACGACCTGGGGCCGGCCAACGCCCTCGTGGACGCCGCCGTCGTCCGGATGACCGGCGGCGCCGAGAGGTACGACCGCGGGGGCCGGTATGCGTCGCAGGGTCGGGTCGACGAGGACCTTCTCGCCGACCTGCTCACCGAGCCGTATTACGCCTGGCCCGCTCCGAAGTCCACCGGAAAGGAGCTCTTCCACGAGGCGTACCTCGACCCCTACGGGTCCCGGCACCCGAGCGTCGAGCGGGTGGACCTGGTCGCCACGCTGACCGAGCTGAGCGCCCGCGTCGTCGGCGCGGAGCTGTCCACCGCCGGCGTCATCGAGGTGTTTGCCTCGGGAGGTGGGACCTCGAACCCCGTTCTGATGCAACGGATCCAGGCGGCCGCGGGCACCGTCCGCGTCGGGACGATCGACGAGCTCGGTATCCCGTCGGACGTCAAGGAGGCGTTGGCCTTCGCCCTGATCGGCTACCTCACCGCCCACGAGCTGCCGGGCAACGTGCCGTCGTGCACCGGTGCCGGGGGCCCGCGGGTCCTCGGCCGACTCGGGCCGGTGACCGGTCGCATACCCGTGGGCGAGGTCCCGGCGCCCACCCGGCTGGTCGTCGTCTGACCCGCTGGTCGTAGCCTCGCCGGACAGAGGGTTCCGCTCCCCCGCTCGTCTACGACAGGGTGGGGAGGAGGGGTCCCCAGATCCCGACCTGACCCAATACCGAGGAGTCACCATGTCAGTACGTACCGCTCACACCGCTTGGACCGGAGGCCTACCGGACGGGTCGGGGACCGTCGAGCTGGTCAGCTCGAAGTCGGGCAGCTTCGACGTGTCGTGGCCGAAGCGCACCGCCGAGACCGGCGAGGCGGGCACGAGCCCCGAGGAGCTGATCGCGGCGGCACACTCGTCCTGCTACGCGATGCAGCTCTCGGCGCTGATCGCCCGCGCGGGCGGCACTCCGAAGTCGCTCGACGTCACGGCCGACGTGTCGTTCGGGCCCGACCCGGCGGGCGGCTTCCACATTCCCGGCATCAAGATCACCGTCCGCGGCGACGTGGACGGGCTCGACGACGCGGCCTTCAAGGCAGTCGCCGAGGACGCCAAGGCCTCCTGCCCCGTGAGCAAGGCGCTGACCGGTACCGAGATCACGCTGGACGCCGCACTCGCCTGACGTCGACGCCTAGGACGGTCCGTCCCAGCGCAGCTCCTCGGACTGGTCGACCCCTCGGTAGGCGGCGTCGGCCTCGCTGCGGTAGTCGCGCAGAACGGCGTCCCGCAGGCTGTCGGTGTCCTGCGGGAACGCCGAGAGCACTTCCGCGACCCCGAGTCCCGAGTCGGACCGGTTCTGGTTGACGACCTGGTGCCACTCGACCGGTCCCTGCGGGTTCTGGTCGAGGCGGAGCAGGTCGACGACCTTGCCGGTCCGATCGGGAGAGTCGGCCAGCTCGGCCAAGGCTTCGGGGACGTCGCCGCTCTTGTGCGCATCGAAGCCGACCGAGCGCAGGGCGGTGTCGAGAACGTCGCCGGCCTCGTCGCCGACCTCGGCGGCCAGGTCGCGCAACAGACCCGGGTACTCGATGAGCCGGCGCGTCGGCGTCGTGAGGCCGAGGTCGGCGGCCTCCTTGACCCGGAGTCGCCGCGCGTCCTGCGTGCCAAGCGCGTTGCGTCGCGCGACGCCCAGCCAGGCGACGAGCAGCCGTAGCCGGTCGATGCTGTGGTCACGGCTGACGGCGATGGTCCGGTCCAGTACGACGAGGGACTCGGCGGGGCGCCCGGCCCGCTCGAAGAGTCGACACTGCTGAAGGCTGAGGTCGGTCACGGCGGCGCCGTCCAGGGCTGCGGCGGCCACCTGTGCCTCCGCACCCGCCAGGATGATCGCCTCGTCGAGCCGGTCGGTCGCCTCCAGGGCCTCGATCTCGACCAGTGGCAGCAACGGTCCGCCGTCCGACCGGCGGCGCTCGCGGAGCAGGTCCAGCGCCTCGTCGGCCCGACCCCGTCCGAGCATCGCCTCCACGGTGGGTTCGACCTTCTCGAGCCACTCGGCGTCGTCGAGGAGCCGTCGGTCGTCCTCGCCCACGAACGCCCCCCGCAACCGCGAGAGCAGGAACACGCGCGACCGTGGCGGCAGCTCGTCGACGGCCACGACCAGCTGCTCGGCAGCCTGGTCGTCCCATCGGCGCAGGAGGTCACTCCGGTCCTGACCGAGCATGAGGCGGTGGTAGAGCTCTTCAACGCGCGACGCGGGGTCGGAGCGCGCCTCGTAGTAGGCCACGGCCGCGAACTGGACGCCCGTGGCGTCGACCTGGGAATCGCGCAGGATCTGCGGAAGCATCACCGCGCGGACGTCCTGTCGGTGCTCCAAGACTCCCGGTTCGGGCCGGTCGACGAGCATCGGCTCCGCAGCCAGACGGTTGAACAGGTCCTGTTCGTCCAGCTCGCCGAGCGGGATCCCGCACGGCATCGCCAGGACGTAACGGATGACCTCGGGGGTGATGCGCCGCAGCACCAGCCCCGGGTGCGCCAGTGCCCGGACCGACGGGTCGCTGATGTGGCCGAGGATGCGCAGGTACAGCTCGGCGTCCAGCTGCTCGTTGACCGCCTGGAGTCCGAACAGCGGGTCGTCGGCCCCGCCGGGAGAACGGGCGAGCAACGACGCGAGGAGTCGGACGGTCAACGGCGAGATGAGGACCGGCGGCCGGTGCCGCCCAGCCGCCGGTGCGTGGGTCCCGAAGCGGTCCACCAGGGCCGCCGCGCGGTCCGCGTCGATCCCGCCGTCGGACATCTCGACCATGAGCCGCACCGCGTCGGTTTCGGCCAGTCCGCGAAGCTCGAGCTCGGTCGTGAGATCCCGCAGCTCCGGGATGCGAGCCCGCCCGGACAGCAGGACGAGGACGTTGGGCCGGCGGCACAGGGCCGCGACAACGTCCTTGAGCGCGAACATCGCCGACGGGCCGCGGCGCTGTGCCTGCTCGACGGTGTCGAGGACGACGAGGAGCCGGCCGTCGACCTCCTCGAGCACGTCGGCGAGCAGGTCCGCCCAGCGCGTGTCGGGACCGGCCGACTTGCGGACGGTGCTCGACGAGCGGTAGTCGCTGTCGCTCGACTCGTGGGCGACTCGTGACCGGACGTCGGCGAAGGCACCCGAGCCCGCGGACAGCTGCACCTCCAGCTGCTCGGTGATGCGTGCGACGAGCTCGGCGGGGTACATCGGGTTGAGCGCCGGGTCGTCGAAGTCCAGCAGCGCAACCAGACCCCGTTCCCAGGGCTCGGAAGCGTCGGCGACGTCGACGACGAACCGGGCAATCAACGCCGACTTGCCGACGCCACCGATCCCCCAGAGCGCGACGGCTTCCCCCCGCGGGTCGCGGAACCGGTCCTCCAGCTGAGCGAGGACGTCCTGTCGCCCGACGAAGTGATCCGTGGCCATCGACCGGGCGTCGGCGAACAGGAGGCGTCGACGCAGGTGGTCGGCGAGATCGTCAGGGTCGGGGACGTCGTACCGCCGACCACCCCACCATTTCGCCACGACCGACAGCGCGGCCGTCTCCTCGTCGTCCAGCGCCACCACGTCGTCGTCGGCCCACCCGGTCTGCAGCGACCGGTCCAGCGCCTGCTGAACGGGTGAGTCGGGAACCCTGGTGACGGCCGCGCGAGCCCGAACCAGCTCGGCTCGGTCCGTGGAGGCCAAGAGCCGCGTTCGCACGGCGTCGTCGAGGGTCCACGCGGCCGGTCCGTCGGCGACGGGGACGAGATGGCACTGCTGGTCGAGGAAGTCGATGACGTCTCCGCTCGGCGCACCGAGGGCGAGGAGGTCGTCCGGGTCGAACGTCACGACGACCCCGGCCCGGACCCTCATCGCATCCTGCGCCGCCTTCACGGCCGGCACGCTCACGGCCGGATTCCCATGATGGTCAGCGCTTCCGTGCGCGCGCGGGCCGCGAGCTCGTCGATCTTCGGCTCGTCGGCCAGCACGGTCTGGAGGATCGCACTGATCTCCTCTGCGGCCAGGCTCTTGCCGGCGTCGTGGGCGCACGCCTCGAAGAACGTCTGCACATCGGTCCGGGTCAGCGGGACCACGTCCTCGACGAGGACCTTCGCGGCGTACTGCGCATCGAACTGCTCCGCGTAGCCCGCGAGGACCAGCTGCACATCGTTCAGCTGACCTCGGCTGACGTCGGCGATCAGCTGGGACACGAAGGCGAGGGTGTCGCGCTGGAGGTCGACGCGGTTCAGCCCGTCGACGAAGAGGATCGTCTTCCCGCTCTCGGCCCGGTTGTACAACCCGGTGAAGTGGTGCACCAGCTCGATCGCCCGACGGGTCCCGGTGGTCCGCCGTCCCGTGGTGGGCGGGCGGTCCAGGGCGAAGCGCGCATACAGGAGGTCGGCGAGGTCGGTGGCCGATCGGCCCGAGCCGGACGACGAGAAGTCCACCCAGGCGAGCCGGATCTCGTCGGGAAGGACCTGCTCGAGCAGGTCGAAGCTGAAGGACTTTCCGGTGCGCTCGGGGCCCCGGACGATGAGAACGGGGTAGCCCTCCTCGATGAGTCGCTGGAGTCGGTCGCGGAGGCTGACCCGGTTGATGAACGGCCGGTTCCCGGGTCGCAGGAGACGCAGGGCGTAACGCTCCGTGGCCGGGGTTGCGGCGAGGACCTCGTCGGACGCGTCCACCGCGTCGAGCAGTGGCGCCATCGCCGGCCGGTCGACCGCCGCCTGGTCGACCAGCCTCCGGAGAAGGTGGTTGTTGTGGAGGTCCTCGGCCAGGCCTCTCCAGTAGAGCTCCATCGAGAGGCTGCCGCTGCGCAGGAAGCGTCTCGGGATGCTGGCGTCCACCAGCAGGGCCTCTACGAGGACCTCGTTGGGATACTCCTCGGCGAGCAGCTGGACGAGCTCCTTGCCCTGCGTGGGGTCCCATGCCGACGAGTCGATCCAGCCCATCTCAGACCCCCGGGTAGACGCCCATGTCGCGCATCTGCGCGACGACGTGGCTGATCAGCCGGCCCTGGTTGCGCATGGTCGTCGACTCACCCTGCGGCGCCGGCACGGCGAAGTGGTGCAGCCCCACGAGGTTCCAGCTGTCGTCGAACACCGGCGAGCCGGAGGAACCCACCTCGGTGTCGGTCCAGTACTGAAGCAGTTCCGGCTCCACGGCGCGAATCAGGTTGTGCTGGAAAGCGACCTTCTTCGGCTGCCCCTCGGGGTGCTGAATGATGTACACACGGTCGTCGACCTGTGGGGCCCGCGCGCCGACCAGGCTCAGGGCCGGGTATGCGTCGGGGATCTCCTGGCTCGTCTGCACGAGGGCCCAGTCGTTGGCGAGGTCGAAGACGACCGTGTCCAGGTCGCACGGCGCCTGGACGATGGTCCGCATCCCGCCCGCCTCGTCGGTCTCGTAGTCGAACCACGCCTCGGCCTGCGTGGCCTTGCGGTTGTCGTCCTTGCCGTCGAAGAGGACATGGTGGTTGGTCAGCAGATGCCGCGGTCCCACCCGGAACCCGGTGCCGTACCCGCCGCCCCGCGGAAAGGTCACCGAGAGACGGCAGACACTCTTGGCCCGCTCGGCCCCCAGGGCGAGGAAGGACACGTCGACGAACGTCGGCTGGCCGGCGATGATGACGACCTCCTCGTGGCCGTCGGCGCTGAAGTTCTTCCAGGACGGTGCGGCCTCGGTCGCCGGCCGGGCGGCCACCACGAGCGGCTGCTCCGAGCGCAGCTCGGTCAGCACCACAGCGAGCGACCCTCGCTCGGCGACCGCCGCGTCGAGCAGCTGCGGCACCTTGCCCTGGCCGTTCGCATACCGGAGCACCTCTCGCCAGCTGAGGTCGGCGCGCTCGTGGAACGCGATCTGCCACAGGGGCAGCCCGGCGTCCTCGACCACTTTCTCGATCTCGGCGCGGCGGTAGATAGTAGACAGGGCGGCGAGCGCGGCCCGCACCTCGGGAGCGTTGAGCCGCAACGGGTATGTCTCGAGCACGTTGGTCACGTACCGCCCCCTCGCGTGACGTTGAGGTCCATCTCGATCGTGGGACCGCTCACGGTGACTCCTCGAACAAGCCGATGGAAGACGATATCGACGGCACAAGTCCGCGGGACACCCTTTCCAGAGTCGTCACTAGGGGCCCTTGATACGCGTCGCCACGTCGTGGGCCCCGTCTGGCCCCTGCGCAGGTCAGGGTGCCAAGATCGGCTCGTGGACGTCATCAACCCGCCTCAGACGATCGCCTACCCGTCGCCGTCGTCACGCCCACGGCGAGGGAGCCTCGAACGCATGGACCCGCACGTCATCGTGCTGTTCGGCGCCACGGGCGATCTCGCCCGGCGCAAGCTCCTTCCCGGCATGGCCCACCTCGTCCTGTCCGCTCTCACGCCGGACATCTGTGTCGTCGGGACGTCGCTCGAGGACCTCGACGACGAGTCGTTCCGGGCGTTCGCCAAGGAGGCGGTGAAGGAGTTCTCCACCCACCCGCTGAGCGAGGAGCAGTGGAACACCTTCGCCGCGCGGCTCCACTACGTGCCGTCCTCGGCCGGACCCGACGGACTGCGCGAGGCGGTCGAGTCCGCGGAGGCCGAGCTCGGCGGGGGCAACGTCCGCCGGATCCACTACATGAGCGTCCCGCCGGCCGCGGCACCCGTCGTCATCAAGACGCTGCGCGACGCGCGGCTCGTCGATCGTTCCCGCGTCATCATGGAGAAGCCGTTCGGCACCGACCTCGACAGCGCGATCATCCTCAACGACCAGGTCCACGAGACCTTCGACGAGAGCCAGATCTTCCGTATCGACCACTTCCTCGGCAAGGAGGCGGCGCAGAACATCCTCGCGTTCCGCTTCGCCAACGGCCTGTTCGAGCCGATCTGGAAGCGCGACTTCATCGATCACGTCCAGATCGACATCCCCGAGACGCTCGGCCTGGACCGGCGGGCCGCCTTCTACGAGCAGACCGGCGCGTTCAAGGACATGGTCGTCACTCACCTGCTCCAGGTGCTCGCGTTCGTGGCGATGGAGCCCCCGACCGCACTGGAGCCGAGGGCCATCAGCGAGGAGAAGAACAAGGTCTTCCGCTCGCTGATGCCGATCCATCCGAACGACGTCGTCCGTGGGCAGTACTCCGGCTACACGCAGGAGGAGGGCGTCCCGTACGACAGCGACACCGAGACGTTCATCGCCCTGAGGTGCGGCATCGACAACTGGCGCTGGGCCGGCGTGCCGTTCTACCTGCGTACCGGCAAGAAGATGGCCGAGGGCCAGCGCATCATCTCGATCGCCTTCAAGGAGGCGCCGAAGTCCATGTTCCCCTCCGACTCCGGCGTCGGCAAGCAGGGCCCGGACCACCTCACCTTCGACCTGTCCGAGGACTCCAAGGTCTCCTTGTCGTTCTACGGCAAGCGTCCCGGGCCGGGGATGAAGATGGACAAGCTGTCGATGCAGTTCGCCACCCAGGAGGGTGAGCACTACGGGGACGTGCTCGAGGCCTACGAGCGGCTCATCCTCGACACCATGCGGGGCGACCACACCCTGTTCACCACCGCCGACGGCATCGAGTCGCTCTGGGAGCGCGCCAAGCCGCTGCTCGACGACCCGCCGCCGGCCAAGCCGTATGCGCCCGGCAGCTGGGGGCCCAACGCGGTGCACCAGCTCATCGCGCCGCACGCGTGGCGGCTGCCCTTCGAGCGGGCCTGGCGCGGCAAGAAGTAGGCGTTCGCCCCGCGGGCGGGGCTCGCTGCGGGAGCATGGTGCCCTCGCCCGAGGGAGGGAGCCCGTGGACCAGCACCCTGGCCGGTTCGTCGCCCGACTCTTCGAGGCGCTCGACGGGTATGACGAGGCCGGGGCGGACGGCGTCGTGGACGAGGTCCTCGACCGTTTCCCCATCGAGGCCGCGCTCGACCAGGTGCTGATGCCGTTCCTCGTCGAGGTCGGCATCCGCTGGGCCACCGGCGACCTCAGTGTCACGCAGGAGCACTTCGCCAGCCACATCGTCCGCAGCCGCCTGGCCACACTCGGAGCGGAGATCAGCCCTGCCGACGATGCTCCGACGGTCGTCGTCGCGTGCGCGCCCGGCGAGCGCCACGACATCGCGCCGCTCGCGTTCAGCATCCTGCTGCGACGGGAGGGCTGGCAGGTGCGCTACCTGGGCGCCGACACCCCGATGAGCGACCTGGCGTTCGCCTGCCGCCGGATCCAGCCGGACCTCGTCGTCGTCGCCGCGTCCCGCTCGTCGGCGATGACCAGCGCCAAGCAGGGACTGCGCCGAGTCGCGGTCAGGAGTGCGCTGGCCATCGCCGGGGCCGGCGCGTCCCGCGACCTGGCTCAGGACCTCGGCGCGGTCTGGCTGGAGGGCGACGTCAACCAGGGCGCGCGCCGGGCGGTCCAGGTGCTGCGCGACCAGCCGACCGGCTGAGCGCCTCGGCCGGTCCCGCCACCGAGTCAGCCCTCCGCCGACTCCGGACCGCCGGGGTTGCACCGGGCGCTGACCATCCGCGACTCGGTGACCACCGGTCGCCACGGCTCGATGTTCCACGACGGCTTGTCGGGCTGGACGAGCCGCGCGTAGGTCCAGTGGCAGTCGAACTGGGCCCGCATCCCCGGCTGGGCAGCGTCCGGCGCCAGCCGCACCACCTCGGACCACGCCTCGTCGTCGTCGGCCGCTCCCTGGGCGGAACGGCCGGAGGTGGTGGGGACGATGTGCAGGCTGCGACCGCCGGATCCCCTCACCCACGTGACGCGGGCGATGAACGGCGGTGCGGCGGTCGGCGTGGGTGACGAGGTCGGCGTGGGCGAGCTGGACGTGCTCGACGAGGTGGACGCAACCGGCGGGACAACCGCGATCGCGCTCGTGATGGCCACTGGCGGCGGCTCCGGCGCATCGGTGGAGCAGCCGGCCAGGACGGCGGCGAGGCACCCGCATACCGTCACCGCGATCGCGTCCCGCGGAACCCGGGCGAGCGGTGACGCGGTCATGCCCGCCATCATCACAAACCACCGACGGCTCGGCCGCCACTCTGCCGGATAAGGAAGTGGAAGGGAGCCGAACTCCCCTCCACTCTCAACGTATAGCGCAATGGGGGGCTTGCGGCAAGGCCCCCGTGCTGGCGCAGAATCGCCGGCCGAGGCCAAACGCCGAGATCGGAGACATGAGTGACGAGCGTGACCACCAGCGCATTCGACCTTCCCCCGACCCTGTCCGCCAAGGACGACCCGGCCCTCATCGCCGGGGACGAGCAGCACTTCGCGACCCTCGCCACCTCGCTCGAGGAGTCCATCGACCACCTGTCCGCCCGCCTCGACGAGCAGCGCCTGGCGGCCGGCGGCAGCGGCCAGCAAGCACTGGAACGGGACCTGGAGATCCACCGGCTGGCCGCTCGGCTGCGGGCGCTGCGCCGGTTCGGGCTGGACCTGTGCCTCGGGCGGATCGTCCGCGCGGACGGCTCCGATCCGGTCTACGTGGGCCGCCTCGGCCTCACCGACAGCACGGGTCGTCAGCTGCTCGTCGACTGGCGCTCCCCCGCCGCCGAGCCGTTCTTCGGAGCGACACACGCCAACCCCATGGGTCTGGTCAGCCGCCGCCGCTACCGCTGGACCCGTGGTCGGATCGGCGACTACTGGGACGAGGTGTTCACCGCGGACGGGCTCGAGGGGAACGCGGCCGCCCTCGACGACGAGTCGGCGTTCATCGCCAGCCTCGGCAGCAGCCGGTCGGCGCAGATGCGGGACGTGCTCGGCACGATCCAGGCCGACCAGGACGCCATCATCCGCGCGGGGTCCCGCGGCGGACTCGTCGTGGACGGCGGGCCCGGCACCGGCAAGACCGTCGTGGCCCTGCACCGGACCGCCTACCTGCTCTACTCCGACCCGCGGCTCGGTCATCGCCGTGGCGGCGTGCTCGTGGTCGGTCCGCACCGGCCGTACCTGAACTACGTCGCGGACGTGCTCCCGAGCCTCGGCGAGGAGGGCGTGCAGACCTGCACCGTGCGCGACCTGGTCCCCGAGGGCGCGGCGGCCGGCGTCGAGGTGGACCCCGAGGTGGCGCGACTCAAGTCGTCGGTACAGATGGTCAGCGCTATCGAGCCGGCGGTCCGGCTGTACGAGGAGCCGCCGGCCCAGGGCATGGAGGTCGAAACGCCTTACGGGGACCTGTGGCTCAGCGCCACCGACTGGTCCGAGGCGTTCGCGTCGGTGTCGGGCACACCGCACAACGAGGCCCGCGACGACATCCTCGAGGAGCTGGTCACGATCCTCGTCGACAAGAACGAGGACGAGGAGGCGCCACCGGAGCCGCTGCGCCGGTCGCTGACCCAGAACCCGGAGCTGCTCGCGACCCTCAACACCGCCTGGCCCATCGTCGAGGCCACCGACCTGGTGGCCGACCTGTGGTCGGTACCCGCATACCTGCGCCGGTGCGCGCCCTGGCTCGAGGTCGAGGAGGTCAGGGCGCTGCAGCGCGAGGACCCACATGCCTGGACGGTCTCCGACCTGCCCCTCATCGACGCAGCCCGGCAGCGGCTCGGCGACCCGGAGGCGTCACGGCGCAGGCGTCGGCGTGAGGCGACCCTCGCCGCCGAGCGGGAGGAGATGGCGAAGGTCGTCGACCACCTCATCGAGACCGACGACTCGGAGATGCACCTCATGTCGATGCTGAAGGTCCACGACCTGCAGGGCGCCCTGGTCGACGAGTCGGGGCTCCCCACGGCCGACCCCGACCTGCTCGCCGGTCAGTTCGCGCACATCGTCGTGGACGAGGCGCAGGAGCTGACCGACGCCGAGTGGCAGATGGTGCTGCTGCGGTGCCCGCCGCACAGCTTCACCATCGTCGGGGACCGCGCCCAGGCTCGCCACGGGTTCGCCGAGTCGTGGGAGGACCGGCTGAACCGCATCGGGCTCGACCGGGTCCGACTGGCCACGCTGAGCATCAACTACCGGACGCCGGTCGAGGTCATGGCCGAGGCGGAGCCGGTCATCCGCACGGTGCTCCCCGACGCCAACGTGCCGACGTCGATCCGGCGCAGCGGGATCCCTGTCCGGCACGGGTCCGTCGCGGACCTCCGGTCGATCCTCGACACCTGGCTCGCCGAACACGCGACAGGGGTCGCCTGCGTCATCGGGGATCCCACGTTCGAGGCGACGTCTCGGGTCCAGTCGCTGCCGCCCGAGGAGTCCAAGGGGCTCGAGTTCGACCTGGTCGTGCTCGTCGACCCGGAGGAGTTCGGCACCGGCATCGAGGGAGCGGTCGACCGCTACGTCGCGATGACTCGGGCGACGCAGCAACTCGTCATCCTCAGGAGCCCCTGAGCGAGAGGAGCTCGACGAGCACGTCCTCGAGGTCGTTGACCATGGTGATGTGGCCCGCGTCATCGACGAGATGGGCGACGGCACCCGGCACCTGCGCGGCCAGCCACCGGCCGTGAGCGTAGGGCACGGTCACGTCCAGCCGGCCCAGATGGCGGTCGGCACCCGGATGCTGCGCACGTCGAAACCCCAGGGCGCTGCGAGCGCCAACCCGTCGTCGCGAACGCCGATCACGCCCTGAGCGCCGGCCCGGTGCATCGTCTCGGCCAGCCACTGGGCCAGGTCTCCCGTGGATGTTGCCTCGTCGGTCGGCGTCAGTAGCTGGCCCAACCCCACAGCGACGTCGGCCGCGCTGGCCGAGGTCATCAGCAGGAAGAACTTCTCCTGGAACGCGGCGTAGGCCTCGGATCCCTGGAGCGCGGCGGTGAAGTCCGCGACGTTGCCGGGTCCCATCCCCGCCATCCAGTCCAGGCCGGCGGCGTCGATCGGCGCAAGGCCCGCCAGCGACGCCGCGGCCCGGCACCGACCCGGCAGGACAGCCGCACAGGCCAGCGCTCGCGGTCCGCCCCCGGACCAGCCCACCACCACGAACTCGTCCATCCCGAGCGCGTTCAGAATGGCCTCGATGTCAGGGACGTCGTCGACGATGCGTGGTCCGTCCGGTGGAAGCGGTCGGGGTGTGGAGTCGCCGTAACCGGGCCGCGACCACGTCACCAAGCGCAGGTCGAGCCGGGTCGCCAGGTCGTCGAGCCGCGGATAGGTCACCGCGGCTGACGGCGTGCCAGGGACCCACAGCCAGGGAAAGCCGCCCGGGTTACCGGCGGTGAGCGTCTCCAGCTTCCGGCCGTCCGCCGTTGTCACCGTGCGTTGTTCGCCGCCCCTGCCGTCCATCGTGACGGCAGATGGGTCGGTCGGCTAGGACCAGCGGAACTCCATGGCGTCCTCGTGCTGGTCGGTGTCACGCATCGCATCCAGGACGGCGAGGTCGGCGTCGGAGATCTCGAAGTCCAGCTCGGCGTTCTGCGCGATGTGCGCGGTGGTGGTCGCCTTGGGCAGCACCACGGCTCCCCGCTGCAGCAGGTAGCGGATGCACAACTGTGGTGCGCTGACGTCGTAGCGGGCGGCGATGTCGCCGATCTCGGGATGGTTGACGATCAGTCCGTGCGCGAAGGGGGAGTACGCCTCCACGACGATGTCGTGCTCGGCACACGTCGCCACGGTCGCTGACGGATCCAGGCCGATGAACCACTTGATCTGGTTGACCATGGGGAGGGTCTCGCACGCCGGCAGGAGACTGTTGAGGTCGTCGGTCTCGAAGTTCGACACGCCGATCGCCTTGACCCGACCGCTGGCGAGGAACTCCTCCATGGCCTTCCAGATCTGCTGGTTCTCCAGCCGGCAGTCCTTGCCGATCTCGTCCCACGGCCACGGCGCGTGGATGAGGTACAGGTCGAGGTAGTCCAGGCCGATCTGGTCCATGGTGATCTCGAACTCCTCGAGCGCCCGCTGGTAGGCCTTCGCCTGCGCCGGCAGCTTGGAGGTGACGTAGAGCTGGTCACGCGGGATCCCGGAGTCGCGCACCGCTCGTCCGACCGACGCCTCGTTGCCGTACGCCCGAGCCGTGTCGATGTGCCGGTACCCCAGCCGCACCGCGTCGGCGACGGCGTTGTAGCACTCGTCGCCCTCCTCGAGCAGCCACGTGCCGAACCCGACCTTCGGGATCTGGTTTCCGTTCCGGAGGGTGTACGCCTCGGTCAGCACGCTCATCGGCGCTCCTTCTCGTGTGGGGACCTCGCCACCCTAGACAGCCGGTCCGTCGGGCCAAGAGCGGGTCCGAAGCCGTGGCACCGGCATCCAGCTTCGAGCACCGCGTGATCCTCCGGCAGCGAGGTCATGTACCCGGTGCTGAACACCGCCCAATAGGGGCCGATGGCCGAGCCTCGACCGACTTGCTCTCACATAGCCGATGAGCGTCGGTCCGCCGCACTGACGACCACAAGGGCGCTAGTGGTGTTTTCATGCCCGGTAAGAACCACCACCCGCGACCGCCCGGTTCTTCGTGTCAGGTCCTTCCAATCCAGTCGTCTGAATGCGTGGCCGCATGACGGCGGCGACCAGTCGCCAGGCGCCGTCGGGGGCACGGACGGAGACGTTGACGGCGTGATCACCGACGACCACCGCCATGCAGGGCCGGACCGTGACGGTGCGGTAAGCGGCGACGTACCCCAGTGTGGCCAGTTCGGCCAGTGCCTGTTCCGGACCCGTGATGGCTGGGCCGGTGATGAGCACAGCTCCAGGCTCGAAGAGAGCCGCGACGGCTGCCTCGTCCCCGAGCAGGACAGCGTCCTCGAGCAGGGTCTCCAGCTCCTCGGGCGATGAGGCAGTCATGTCAGAACGACAGCCCGTGGCGCTCCACGACAGGGAACGTGGCGGGGAAGTCGATCTCACAGCGGTACTTCGCGGCCATCTCAGCGAGCTGCTCCGGCTCGGGCCCACCGGTGAGGGTCGCGAAAGACCGGAACAACTGTTCGAGGCCTGCGGGGGAGATCAGCTCCAGACAGCTGGCCGGTTCGTCACCGGCGTTCCAAAATGTGTGCCACTGCCCACGCGGCTTGAACAGCAGGTCACCGGCGCCGGCCTCCACCTCACGTCCCTCGATGACGGCGCCGATCCGGCCGGTGAGGACATAGGTGTACTCGTCCTCGTCGTGGTGGCGGTGCATGGGCGCCGCCAGCGCCCGAGGTTCGAACCGGTGCTCAACGAGGGCGAACCGGTTGCCGGTGTCCGCGCCGTCGATCATGAAGCGATTTCGGATGCCGCCGAGGGACGAGGTGTCTCCCTCACCCGCGGCCACGACCCGAACGGTCAGGGTGTTCGGTGATGCGTCGGTCATGATGTCCTCCTGGTGTCAGAAGGCGACCGTAGGCAGGTCTGTTGGCCAGATGACATTCCACAAAGCTGGTGTATCCGCAGCCCCGTTCTGGTGACAGTCTGAAGCCGTGACCACGGCTACGCGTGCCCTCGACAGGCTCGCGCGCCTGAGTGTGCAGCCCCGCAGCCTGGTGAGCCTGTGGGGCGACGCGACTCCTGTCCTTCAGGAGGTCGTGCCGCACTACACCTGGCCGTGCTATTTCACGCTCGACCCCGCGTCGCTGCTCATCACCAGCCACTACAACCCCTTCATGCCAGACCTTCCCCGCGAGTCCCTGGCGATGGAGTACTACGAGGACGACGTCAACAAGATGTCCGACGTCGCGCGCAGCGACAGCGGGCTGTCCACGATCCACGACGCCACCGGCGGGGATCCCTCTGGCAGCCCTCGGTGGAGGGCCAACATGGCGATCGGCGGTGACCAGGAGCTCGTGGCCGCGCTCAGGACCCGCGACGGCGGCGTATGGGGTGCAGTCAGCCTGTACCGGGAACCCGACCAGCCGCTGTTCGACGATGCCGAGAAACAGTTCATGCGACAAGCGGCCGCCCATTTGGCGGAGGGGGCCCGTCGGGCGCTGCTGTTCGGAGAGGCGACTGATCCCGAGGGCCCTCAGTCGCCCGGCCTCCTGGTGCTGACCGCCGACTGGAAGGTCGAGTCGAGCACGCCGGGCACGGAACAGTGGCTGGCCGACTTGCCCGACTTCGATGGGAACCGGTTGCCGACCGCCGTACTCACGGTCGCCGGTCAGGCCCTTCGTTCGGCGGAGCAGGTGCACCGGCCCGGCGATGTGGCCATGGCCCGTGTGCTTTCGCGCTCCGGCCGATGGGTGGTGCTGCACGGGGCGATCTTGCGGTCGGCTGCGGAGCGTCGGGTAGCCGTCATCATCGAGCCGGCCCACCCCGCGGGCATCACCTCGCTCCTCATGTCGGTGTACGCCCTCACCGAGCGCGAACGGGACGTGACCCGACTGGTGCTGCAGGGCGCCTCGACCGGCGAGATCGCCAGAGAGCTTTTCGTCAGCCCTCACACCGTCCAGCAGCACCTCAAGAACGTCTTCGACAAGACCGGCGTACGTAGCCGCCGTGACCTCGTCGGCAAGGTGTTCTTCACACACTACGAACCCAGGCTGCGAGATAACGAACACCGCATCCAGGTTGACAAGCCGCTCCGTGGTGGCCCTGCGGCTGACCATGGCCATCCTTGAGACCGGTTCCGTTGTCGTCGCAGGCAGCTGTGCAACGTCCATTGACACGAAGTTCAGCGTCTGTCCAGCCGCGTCAGGAATGCTTCCGACGTGTCGATGGCTGTCGCTGGGGTCGCTCAGTTCGCAATGTTCGTGGTGGTCGCCGCCGCCGCTGTGGTGTGGTGGACGCTCGGGGCGTCCGAGCGGGTGACGATGCTGATCGCGTTGGCACTGGCCACGGTCGTGGCGGGTGGGCTGCTACTTGCCTCTGCTATGGCCTGGAGTGACCCGCGGCCGTTTGTGGTCGACGGGACGGCCCCGATGTTCCCGCACGCGGACGACAACGGATTCCCCTCGGACCACACGATCGCCTCGACCCTCGTCGCCGGCGTGGTGACGGCCTTTCGGCTACGCGTGGGGTTGATCCTGCTCGTTACCTCGATCCTGCTCGGGGTGGCTCGGGTGGCCGCTCGCGTTCACCACGTACCGGACGTCATCGCCGGCCTCATCATCGGCCTGGCGGCCGCAGCGCTGGGTGTTGCCCTCGCGCGAGTGGGTGTGGCCGGCTCGCGCGGCTGGCGCCGGTCCTGGCAGCGCGCCGACCGACCGGCCGCGTGACGGGCTGGCAGACCTCGGGTGCTCAGCCTTGGCGGTCCCGGCCGGTGCGGGTGGCGCCCGCGTTCGGCGATGGATCCACCGGCTCGGCCGCGCCACAGCCCTAGGACGAATTGGCACGCCGGGGCTGGGGTTCGGGTGGCTGGCGGCCAGTCTGAGCGGGACGATGTCTGGCGTGTCCGGCCGACAGATGGACCCGTTCTACGGCGACTGGTGCAACGACGCGGTGACGTCGAAGTCCATGGCGACGTCATTGCAGCTCGGGCTCTGCGCCCGGGCCTGCTGCGCCGGCGATCGGTGCCGTGACCGGATGATCAACCGTGCCGCCCCGAACGGCGGGGACAGCGTCGCTCAGCCCTGGTCCACGTCGGGCACCCCGGTGTGAGCCGCCCGTCGCGCGCCTCAATGGGGCGGGGGAACCTGCTGGACCACAACGCGATCCGGCGCACCGGTTGCCGGCACGCCAAGCGGATCGTGCGGTGACGATTCCCACTGGTTCGACTGGGCCTCGAGCACCGAGAGCGATGCTCTCGCCTTGGCACTTCGTCGTGCTGTTCGGCGTGGTCAGTCTTTTCGCGGACATGGTCTACGAGGGCGCCCGAAGCATCATCGGCCCGTACCTGGCGACGCTGGGCGCGTCGGCCGTCGTGGTCGGCGTGGCCGCCGGCGCCGGCGAGTTCATCGGCTACGGACTTCGGGTCGTCTCCGGGTACCTGGTCACCCGCAGCCGGCACTACTGGACCTGGACGATCGTCGGCTATGCGCTGACCGTGCTCAGCGTTCCACTGATCGGGGTCACCACCGCTGTGGCACCGGCGGTGCTGCTGTACGGAACCGAACGGCTCGGCAAGGCGGTCCGATCACCGGCCAAAGACACCCTGCTGTCGCACGCCTCCACCCGAACCGGCAGTGGCACCGCATTCGGGGTGCACCAAGCCATGGACCAAGCCGGCGCAGTGGCGGGCCCACTGATCCTGGCCGCCGTCCTGTCCTGGCGAACGGGTGACTATCGGACCGCGTTCGCGGTCCTGGCCGTGCCAGGGATCGTGGTTATGGCCGTGCTGGTCTGGCTTCGACAGCGGGTCCCCGATCCCGTCGACTACGAGTCGCCGGAGCCGGACTCACCCGCATCGGACGAGGCAGTGGCGACTGCCTCCCCGCGTCAGGTGCGCGGACGACAGCCGATGCCGCCGCTGCTGTGGCAGTACATGGGCGCGGTCGGGGTGATCTCCTGCGGCGTCGCGTCGTTCCCGCTGCTGGCGTTCCACGCCCAGACCCAGGGGCTGCTCACCGAAGCGCAGGTCCCTGTCCTGTTCGCCCTGGCCATGCTCGTGGACGGGGCCAGCGGCCTGGTGACCGGTCGGGTCTACGACCGGCGGGGGCCGATGGTCCTGCTCCTCGTTCCGGTCGCCGCCTCCTGCGCCGCCGTCGCCTTCACCTCCAGCGCGCTGCTGGTCTGGATCGGGGTCGCGATCTGGGGCGTCGTCAACGGCATCCTCGACTCCACGATCAAGGCCGTCGTGACCCGACTCGTACCACCCGGCACCCGAGCGACAGCCTTCGGCTGGCTCGCCCTGGTCCGCGGCGTCGGACTCCTCCTGGCCGGTGGAGTCCTCGGACTGGCCTACCAAGGCAGCGCGGCCCTGGTCATCATGCTGATCCCGGCCATCAACGCCATCGCCATCTGGCGCCTCTGGTCCGTGCTCCGCCACCCTCAGCTTCGCGCATCCTGACCGACCACCCACTGCCCCTCCAAGACACCCCCCGGGCCCTGGTTTCGAACCGACGCGTGGACGTCGCATTCGTCGAGGACATTCCGGGTCCGCGTCGCGGGCGAGGAAGTCATCCGGCCGTCCGCTTGCGTGGCTTCCCGGTGCAGGAACTTCGCGCAGCGGTGGCAAATGCCGACCTCGAGTGTCCCGAGGCGAATCAACTCGTCGTCGCCATCGGCGTTATCGCTGCACCAGCAGTGCGCGAGCCATGGACCAGCAGGTCCAGATGATCGGCGCTGCCGTCAGAGTCACCGCGCTCGCTGCCCATAGCTCGACGGCCAGAGCACGGGGTCGCGCGGCAGGGTTCGGCGCGACGTGTCCGCCTGTTTGAGAGAGACGAGGTGGAAGAGGTCATCGAGGGTGCCAGGAACGAGCCAGCACCGGCCGTTCTCAGATACCTCCGCCCCTCTGGGGGCACGGCGCTGGCCTACAGGATGCCCTTCCCGACTCGCACCCCAATCGGGCGGCCTCGCCTCCCGGGTGCGGGAGGCGCTTCCGCCGTTGCGTAGGCAACGGTTGCTGCGGTACCCGCCCGCGCCCTCGCGGTTTAAGAGGGGTGACCGCCGAGGGAGCTGACGGCCTTCGCGATCACGAGGAGGGAGGTGAGCAGCGCTGCGGTGCCTTCAAGGCTCATCAGGGCCTTGGCTCGCGTCGATAGCGGCATGGTGTCCGTGGGGCTGAACGCGCTGGAGTTCGTGATGGATACGTAGAGGTAGTCGATGAACGTGGGGATCCAGCCGCTGTTCTTGCTGGCGCCGGTGGCGACCTCGACGACTGCGTCGTCATTTTCGTCTTGGGAGAAACGCCAGTCGGCTGGGGGAAGACGGTCGCGTCGTTCCGTTCGTCGCCGGACTGGGCCGCCACGGTCGAGTTCCCAGTAAAGGAGCCCGAACCCGATGACGTTGGTGAGCCAGACCTGCATCGCTGCCAGGAGCAGGCCTGGCCCTTCGGATGTGCTGTTCAACGCGGAGATGAGCAGTCCTAGGGCGGCGAGGTTGGCGACGATGACGAGGCCGGCCAGGGTGACGGAGGCCCATCTGGACCAGCGGGTCTGGCGCAGCATGCGCCACGGGTTGGTCGCGGTCAGGGCGACCAGTAGGGCGAGCTCGAGGAGCGGGATGGCCAGCCGGGGGCCGATGAGCAGTGACTCCGGGAGCAGCGCGTACGCGACGATCGCGACGAGGACGGCGATGACCGGGGGGAGCCGATGCTCACCGCTGGCGGTGCGTCGGTGGGTCAGCTCCTGGTCGAGCGGGTCGTCGGCCGCCATCAGCGCCGGTGGCCTTCGTAGTCGGGGACGGCCGGGTCCGGCCGAACCCGCTGAAGCGCCACGACGTAGCAGGGGTCCTGAGCGGAGGCGACACCGGCGTACACGTGCTGTCTACAGCCCCCCGCGCAGAACGGGCACACCGAGTCAACCACCCGATAGGCCGTTACCCGGGGCCGTAGTCCTGGAGTGATCGGGGAGGTGACCGCGACACTCCGAGCAAGCGCATCCGGCCCCATCAGTTGGCCGTGGACCGGCCATGAAAGCCATGGCCGCATCTCCATCCCCTGCGACCTCCTCCCACCGCAACGAACCCCCGGGCTCAGCCCTCATCCGCCGGTGTCAACCGAGTATGAAACGCCAGCCTTCCTCCGGCACCTCGACACCCCACGATCCAGGCAAAACGCAGGAAGAAAACCGCCGGGCTCGTTCCCCGCCGAATTCCCGCAGCTCAGCCGCAGGGAGCGCCGACTTTGGGGCGCGGGGCTCGACCGGCCGGCCAACCCGTAGTCGTGAAGTTCATCCACCAGCTCGCTTGCGTCTCTTCGACGCGATCACGCGATTAGTGGACACACTGTTGGCGTAGTACGGATGCGTCACAGAGTCCGTCCGCCACCCCTTGAGGCCTGGGTGGCGGACGGACGGTAAGCAGGCGATCAGACCAGGGCTGCGCACTGCCCGTTCGCGTTGTGACCGACATGGTTGACCTCGCCGGGAATGAAGCCTCCGGACACCCCCGGAGCCAGTCCCGTGCACGTGAGGTTGCGAGCCACCGTGTTCTCGACGACGGCGACCGTCCGGCCGGGGTCGCCGGGGTCGGTCGCGGTGATGTCGGTGAGCGTCGCGTTGCCGGCGATCCGGTTGAACTGCACGCCGAGCCAGTCCGCGGTCACCCCACTGATGGTGAGATTGCGGCCGATCGTGTTGCCCTTGATGGACCAGGGAATCTCCCCACCTCCGCCGGTTAGCGTGACATTCCCGCCGATCGTCAACTGTCGCAACAGGACGGTATCGGCGTTCGTGGCCGTGACGTTCCCACCGACAGAGATGACGGTATGCCCCGTCGGCTCGACCGCGCAGGGCACCCCCGCGAACCGTCCAATGAAGTTGGGCGGCTGACAGCCCAGGCCGAGAATCGAGCCCGGCGCGGCCGTGACGTTGCGTCCCACCGTGATCGTCGATGGCGCGGATTGCGCGTCGAGGACGGCATCCGCGGCGACGTTGAGATTGCCGACCACGTTGATCACGGCGTCGGGTTGGATAGAGCAGACACCGGTAACCGTGATGCTGGCGTAGGTGCCGGACGGGATCTGACCACCCGTGCAGGTGTAGGCCGTCGGCGTGCTGGATCCGGCAGCCATCGCCGGACTCCCTGGTACGGCAAGCGCTCCTGCCGCCAGTAGAACCCCTAAACCCCCGAGCCGCTTTAGCTTTCGCATTCGCTCCCTCTCGTTCTTCCGCGGCCCTCGGACGAGCCGAACGAGTCCGGTCCTATACCCCCGACGCCGGACAGGCGGCTCGTTTCACCCAAACTCCAAGCCTTTTGGCGGGTGTCGCTTGAGGACTCAGTTTGTCGTCAGAGAGTGGCCCAGGATCGCCGTTGCGTGCGGTCAGTCCTGCTTGTGCCAATCCCCGGTCTCCCTCATTCCGAGCAGAGCACTCATCGCCCGCCGAGCGGAGCTTGAACCAGGTTCACTATGAGCAGGTCAGCTCCTTCGACGCTTTCGCGACGGATTTACCGTCGGACGGCGGCGCGCCGGTGACTCGCTGTTATAGCGCGATCCGGGAAGCCTCGCTACGCAGCGGCCACGAACACTCGACGCCACGGTGACCACCGGACGTACCCGGATGAACGAAGCCACCTGGCCGACAAAGCACCGCGACCCACAGGCGTCGCGGGCACGGTGGAGGTCGTCGTGGACGCGGTCCTGCGCTGTCGCGCCGGATCCGCTAGCTGCGGGTCTTGAAGGATCGAGCCGCTGTCTCTGCCGCGTCCCAAGCGGCACCCAGTCGCGTGAAGAGTTCCCTCGCCGCGTCGAGGTGCTCCTGCGCCTGCTGGCCGTCCGCGGCCGCGAGCCGGGCGAGCTGGCGGTGCAATCGGGCCTCGGCCGCCGGGTAGGGCAGTGTTCTCGCTCGGCTCAGGGCCTCCTCGGCCAGCGACCGGGCCTCGACGGTTCGGCCTCGTTGCGCCAGGCCTGCGGCCTGCAGACGAAGGGCGTCCAGACCCTCGACCTCGTTGCTGGTGGCCTTGGCGCGGGCCACGGCCTGGTCGGCCAGCTCGGCACCCCTCTCGTGGTCGCCCAGGTCGAAGCAGGCTTCGGCGGCGATGCACAGGAGCATCACGTCGTGTGGTCGCGACCGGGTGTCGAGCGGCAGCCACCGTTCGAGCCGTCGAAGGCCCGCAGCCGGTTCGCCGCGCAGCAGGTCCAGCTCGGTCAGCCGCGCGTCGAGGTAGGCGTCGAAGCCGAAGGTCAGCAGGTCAGGTGCCGCCAACGCCTCGCGGTAGCAGGACTCGGCGGCGGCAAGGTCGCCTTGGCCTCGGCGCAACAGGCCCAAGTAGGCCGGCGGGATCCCGGAGAACAGCGTCCCGGAATCAGACGCCCCTAGGCGCACACTCTCCTCGAGTCGGGCGTTCGCAGCGGCCCAGTCGCCGCGGTAGAACATCGTCAGCCCGAGCGTGGCGGTCTGCAGGGCCCGCGCGTCGGTGTCCCACGCGCCGTCGGTCAGCTCCAGCCCACGGTGGGCGGCCGTCTGCGCACGGTGGAAGTCGCCGCGAATGGTGCACTGGTACTGCAAGCCGAGCAGGGCGTCGCGCTCGGCGACGGTCGCCTTCACGCTCGCAGCGAGTGAGGCGGCGTACTCGAGCACGGCTGTCGCTTCGTCGGGTCGGTCGACGAAGATCAGTGAGACGCCGCGAATGGCCTCAGCGTCGGCCTCCACTGCGCCGGCGTCGTGGCGGCGGGCCAGCTGCGCTCCTCGCCCGGCCGCATCCACCGCGCCTGCGTGGTCACGCAGCGCGAGCCGGACGCGGGCCAGCCCGTTGGACAGGACGGCGATGCCGACGGCTTCGATGCGGTCGTCGCCGTCACCATCCAGCGGACGGTCGAGCTCGGCCAGGACCCGGCTCAGGCGGGCGGCGGCCGATTCACCCGAGCCGCGCCCGAACTGGGCCTGAGCGATCATGCCCTCGATCCGGAGCCGAGCGCTCCGGTTGCCGGTCTGCCGGTATGCGACAGCCGCCCGGTCGAGGTGCGGGATCGCCTCCTCGTAGTGGCCGCCGGCGATCATCACCCGGCCGGTGCGCTCGTGGGCGTCGGCCACACCGTCGTCGTCGTCGACCTCCTCGGCGAGGGCGGCCGCGTGTTGGTAGTGGAGCACCGCCTCGGCCAGGGCGTGGATCTCCGAGGCGGTATCCCCCGCCACCAGCAGGTGGACGACGGCCCGGTCGGTCGCGCCCCCCGCTTCGAGGTGTCGGGCGATCTCTGCCGCCCGGCGCCGACGCATCGGCTCACTCACGGTGTCGAGCCGTTCACCCACCACGCGGTGCAGCTTGCGCCGTCGAAGCGGCGACAGGGCGGCGTAGAGGGCTTGGTGGGTCAGGACGTGGTCGAACACGTAACCGTTGTCGGCGACGGAGAGCAGGCCTGCCGCGGCTGCTTCGTCGAGGGCCGCCTCCAGGGTCGCCTCGTCCGCCTCGTGCGCCTCGTCCGACTCGAGGATCACGAGGTCGTCGACCTGAAGCACCTCACCGAGGACGCTGACCGCGTGCAGCACCTCCTGGGTCCGGGTCGACAGTCGCGCTACCCGCTCGTTGATCACGTCGCCGATGCTGGCCGGAGCACCCAGGTCGGAGACCTCCCGGCGGACCCATCGACCGTCGACGCGGGAGAGGTCGCCACGGTCGATCAGTGCCATGAGGATCTCGACGGTGTAGAACGGGTTGCCCTGCGCCAGGTCATGAAGCAGGGTGACGAACTCCGGCGACATCGGGGCGTCGTCCAGGCGACTCATGAGCAGCGCGGTGGTCCCGTTCCGATCCAGCCGGCCGACGGCGATGGTGGCGAGAAGTCCTTCGTGACGCAGCGACCGGGCCAGCTCGCGTACCGCCTCCGTCGGCGTGACCCCGACGTTCCTCGAGGTCGCGAGCAACAGGACGCGCTGGCCGCCGAGGTGTCGGACCAGGTGCGTCAGCAAGCCGAGGCTGGCGCTGTCGGCCCACTGGAGGTCGTCGAAGAGCAGGGCAACCGGTCGGTGACTCGACAGCTCTCTCACGAAACCCGCTAGGGCTCGGTGGAGCCGTTCCGCCTCAACCGGGGCCGGCGCGATGTCAGCGGTCGACGCGGGGAACTCGTCGGGAAGCAGCGGCGTGATCGACGGCCACCGCTGGGCGAATCGGGTCCGGGTCTCGAGCGGCGCCGCCGCATACAGGGTGGCCATTGCCTCGAGGAACGGTGCGAAGGGGGTGCGACTCGTCGGCTCGTAGCATCGCCCCGCCGCGACGACGAAGCCCTCCTGGGCAGCCATGACGAATGCCTCCTGGGCCAGCCGAGTCTTGCCGATACCGGGCTCGCCGGTCAGGAGCAGCGCCTGGGTGGCTCCGGCTGCGGCCGCCGAGACCGCGCGCAGCAGTGCGGTGCGTTCGGTGGCCCGGCCCACCAGGTCCGAGGCGGGAGCGGCACCCAGGTAGCTGCCCGACGAGGGCGGTTCCCTCGATGGCCGGCTCCGTACCGACCGGGCGGCGGCCATGAGCTCTGCGCGGGCCGGGTCGGGCAGGGCGAGCGCTGCGGACAAGCGTCGGACCGTGACGGCATACGGACCGCTGTTGACGCCGCGCTCGAGGTTGCTGACCGTTCGGACCGCCACCCCGGCCCGGGCGGCGAGCTCGGCCTGGGTCAGGCCCGCAACGTCGCGTTGACGCCGTAGCATCTCGGCGAACGTGTGATCGGGCATCGGCTCGTCACCTTCCCGTCAGGCTTAGCGCCCCGTCGGGTCACGTTCCGGCGTCGGTCCCCGATCACGTCCGTCGCCGGCCTGGTCCGCACTGTCGATAGGGTCGCTTCCCATCATCGTGGCTTCTCCGCGGGGGCTCAACAACCGCCCTGTCGTGACGGCAGGTGGCCAATCAGGTGGTCCGGCGCCGGTCCCCCGACCCACCGACTTCCCACCGAGTTGTGCGACGGCATACGTCCGCACGGGTGACCTCGTATTCTCCGCTCGGATGGGTCATTCAGGCTGTGGCGTTTCGGGCCGGGCTTGCGCGGGAGGAACGGACATGACCATGCGGTTCCGGTTCACGAGCATCCACGAAGCCGGCGGACGATGACGGGAAGGGCCCGGTCGAGAAACCGGGCCACCGCCACGCTCGGCATCTGGACCCTGCTCGCGTTCCTGGGGCTCGCCGTGCAGTCAGTTGCGGCCGGTCCGACCGCGCACGCCGCACCGGCCGAGCCCCAGGTCGTGAACTTCACCTGCCTCAGTGTCCCGCAGTCGTTCAGTGTGCCGCCCGGTGTCACCAACATCCACGTGAAGGCTGTGGGGGCGGCGGGTGGGGCTCCGGTCGACCTGCTTCGGTCAGGGCCGTCTGGGGCCCCGCCGGGGCTCGGGGGCGTTGTCGAGGCGGACCTGCCGGTGACACAGGGGCAGGTCTACACCGTCACCGTCGGCTGCCGGACCGGGTACGGATATACCAACGGTGGCGCCGCCGGGACAGTAGCCACCACCAACCGCCGCGGGTCCACCGGCGGCGGCGCCTCTGGTGTCATCCTGGACGGCGCGCCGGTGCCGCGGGTCGTCGGGGCCGGCGGGGGAGGCGGCGGCGGCAACAGCTCGATACCCGCGCGTCCGGGTGGCATGGGCGGGTCCGCCGGCCAGGTCGCGGCCGACGGCGCCGACGGCATACCGGTCGGCTTCAACGGCGGAGAGGGCGGCAAAGGGGGCAGCCTGCCTGGGGCGAACGGGGGGGACGGCGGGTCGAACAACGCGTTTCCATACACCTGGGGTGGCGGTGGCGGTGGCGGCGGGGGCTATCCGCTCGGAGGCGGAGGCGGCAAGGCGGGGACCCTGTCCCAAGGCGGCGGTGGCGGTGGCGGCGGTGCTGGGAAGTCGTACGCCGCGACCGGCCTGCAGCCGACGATGACCACGGCCTCCACGGTCGAAGACGGCCGCGTGACCTTCATCTACACCGGACCGGCATCGGGATCCCAGATCTACCGGTGCACGGGCAAGGCCGTTCCCTACGTCGTCCCGCAGGGGGCAACCTCGCTGGACGTCGTCGCGAGCGGAGGTCAGGGCGGGCCCCTCTCCAACTTCAACGCGACCAACGTCGCGGGCGGCCGGGGCGACGTGCACCGCGGCACCGTCGCGGTCTCCCCCGGCGAGACACTGCAAATCGTCGTCGGGTGCGCCGGCGGTGCCGGGGGAACCAACGACTGGTGCGGAGGCGATGGCGGCCACGGCGGTTTCGGGCTGATCAGCGGCGGTACCGGCGGCCACGGCGCGGGCGGCTGTATCGCTCCCCCCTATGGGGATGGTGGGTCCGGTGGCGGCGGAGCCAGCGGCATCACCTCCCAGTTCCCGCCTGATGACGACACCGACGTCGTGCTGATGTCCGGCGGTGGTGGCGGCGTCGGCGGCCGGGGCTTCAACAACGGGGGTGCGGGCGCCGGCTACGGTCCCTACCAGGCGGACCAGACCAGCCTGCCCCAGTCCACCGGCAGCCCCGGCGGAGGCGCGTGTGGCGGCGGTGGTGGCGGCCTCGGCAACAACGACTCGATCCTGGGAGCGGTCGGCGGTCCGGGCGGTGATGCGGGGTTCGCGTCGGCCAGCGGTGCTGGCGCCGGCGGCGGCGGCGGCTTCCCGATCGGCGGCGGCGGTGGCGGCGGCGGCTTCGCCTACTGCGGCGGCGGCGGCGGCGCCGACGGTGGTTCGCGGTTCGGCATCGGTGTCACACCGAAACCGGTCGGGCCCTATGCGATCTACGGCACCGGCGATGGCATCGTCCTGCTCACGCCCCTGTTCGTACCAGCTCAGCCAAAGGACCTGTCGGTCACCGCCACCGCGACCGCAACGTTGACCCGCACGTTCAGCTGGGGACTCACCAAGGGGATCGATACGGCAAGACAGAACGTCCCGACGGGCGAGTCGGCGACGTTCAACTACGTCGTGGACGTGGTCCACGGCGCCGGCGTCGACGGCGGCTGGGCGGTGGTCGGTCAGATCTCGGTCACCAACCCGAACGGGTCTGACGTCACCGGGGTCGGCGTCACCGGTGTCGTCAGCAACGGCGGCTCGTGCACGGTGACCAACGGCACGGGCGTGACGATCCCGGCGAACGGGTCGCAGACTCTGGCCTACACCTGCACCTATGCGACAGCGCCAACGCCGAGCGCGGGGAGGATGACGGCCACGGCGACCTGGCCGGCGTTCGGCTCGCCGAGCACCACGGCCACCTGGCCGGCCGGCTTCGACTTCGCCACCGCCATACCGATGTTGAGGGACGACAGCGTCCTCGTGAGGGACAGCGTGGCCGGGACGCAGGGGGTGGTGATCTCCAGCGACCCCAGTCCGGCCCGGTTCAGCTATTCGTCGTCCTATCCGGGCATGGCCGGCACCTGCATCGACTACCCGAACACTGCCTCGTACGTCACGAACACCGGAAAGACCGGCTCCTCCAACCAGGTCTTCGCCACGGTCTGCGCCGGTTCCGACCTGAGGGTCACCACGACCGCGATCCCGGCGTTCACCCGTCACTTCGACTGGGGCATCAGCAAGGACGTCGACAACACCGTGGTGGAGCAGGCCGGCGGTTCCGCGACGTTCACCTACACCGTGGTGGCCAAGGAGTCCGGCCTCACTGACAGCCGTTGGACGATGACCGGCACGATCTCGGTGACCAACCCCAACGACTGGGAGCCGATCACCGGCACCGTGACCGATGCGGTGGACAACGGCGGCATCTGTACGGTCGACGGCGGCGCGAACGTCTCCCTCGCGGCTGGCCAGACGAGGCAACTGACCTCCCACTGCACCTACTCATCGGCACCGAACCCGGCAACCGGCACCAACACGGCCACCGTCACCTGGGACAAGGTCGCGGCGAGCACCCCCGGCGGCCAGGCGCAAGGTTCGGCAAACGTCGCCTTCGACACCGGATCCAGCGGCAACCCGAGCGCGGACAACCGCACCGTCACCGTCGTCGACACCTTCAACGGCGCGACCACCATTTTGGGCACGGTGACCGGGACCGGCACTCAGCCGTATGCGTCGAAGACCTTCACCTATCCACGTACCGTCCCGGTCCCGGCCAGTGGCTGCCAGGCCTACGCCAACATCGCCCGGATCGCCCAGACCGGCCAGACCGCGGGCGCGTCGGTCGAGGTATGCGAGCCGCCCACCCCCGGTAGCACGACGCTGACGCTGGTCAAGCACGTCGACAACGGTTCCTCCGGAGCCGACGGGACGGCGTCTCAGTGGACGCTGACGGCCACCGGCCCGGCCACCATCTCCGGGCATACCGGCACCGAGTCGGTAACCGAGGCTGCCGTACCCCCGGGCAGCTACGCCCTGTCGGAGTCCGACGGCCCGACCGGCTACACCGCGTCAGCCTGGTCCTGCATCGGGGGCACGGTCACCGGCGGCACCGTGACGGTGGCCGAAGGCCAGAACCCGATCTGCTCGGTGACCAACACGGCGGTCGCCCCGACGTTGACGCTGGTCAAGCAGGTCGACAACCAGCACGGTGGCACCGCCGAACCCGCCGCGTGGACCCTGATCGCGGCCGGTCCGGCCACGATCTCCGGTACCACCGGCACCGCGCCCGTGACCAAGGCCACCGTTCCGGTCGGTAGCTATGACCTGTCGGAGTCCGTTGGCCCGGCCGGGTACACCGCCGGCGACTGGTCGTGCACCGGCGGTTCGCTGACCGGGCACACCCTCCAGCTCCCGCTCGGCGTGAACGTGACCTGCACCGTCGTCAACCGCGATGTCCACACCACGTTGACGTTGCGCAAGAGCGTCGACCCGGCCGGCACCGGCAGTACCAGAACCGCCAAGGACTGGACCCTGGAGGCGATCCCGGAGGGCGTGCCGGGCCAGCCGCCGGTGTCCGGCAACGGCGCCGACGGGGTCACCTCCGTGCCGGTCTCCGCCGGGAGATACACGCTGACCGAGACCGGTCCAGGCGGGTTCACCCCGGGCCACTGGCAGTGCACCGGAGCCAACGTCGACGGGTCCACGCTGACCGTCTCCAACGGCACCGACGTCACCTGCACCATCACCAACACCGCGGTCTCCCCGACGTTGACGCTGTTCAAGCAGGTCGACAACCAGCACGGTGGCACCGCGACACCGGCCGACTTCACCCTGACCGCCGCTGGACCCGCCACCGTCACCGGGCACAGCGGCACCGACCCGGTCACCGAGGTCGCCGTACCAGTCGGCAGCTATGCCTTGTCGGAGTCGGGGCCGGCCGGCTACACGGCATCTGCCTGGACCTGCCAGGGGGCCGCGGTCACCGACCACACCGTCACCCTGACCGAGGGCCAGCACGCCGTCTGCACGATCACGAACACGTCGGTCGCGCCCACGTTGACGCTGGTCAAGCAGGTCGACAACCAGCACGGTGGCACCGCGAAACCGTCGGACTTCACGCTGACCGCGACCGGCCCGGCCACCATCAGCGGTCAGACTGGCACCCCCCCGGTCACCGACGTCACGGTCCCGGACGGCAGCTACGAGCTGGCCGAGTCCGGTGGCCCGGCCGGGTACACCGCCGATGACTGGACCTGCACCGCCGGTTCGTTGACGGGGCACACCCTGCAGATCCCGCTGGACGTGCACGTGACGTGCACCGTGGTCAACCACGACACCCCGGCCACCGTGACGTTGCGCAAGACGGTCGACCCGTCCGCCGCCCACAGCACCAGGGCTGCCGAGGACTGGACGTTGACCGCGACCCCCGAAGGCGTGCCGGGTCAGGCACCGGTCTCGGGGAACGGTGCCGACGGGGTCACCAGCGTGCCGATCTCGGCCGGGAAGTACACCCTCAGCGAAAGTGGTCCGGCCGGGTTCACCAACGACGGCTGGGAGTGCGTCGGAGCCAGCGTGGACGGGGCCACGCTGACCATCTCCAACGGCACTGCTGTGATCTGCGCCGTCAACAACACGGCTATCGCGCCGATCCTGACGTTGGTCAAGCAGGTCGACAACGGCTCCTCCGGAGCCGGCTGGACGAGCTCGGACTGGACGTTGACCGCCAACGGCCCGGCCGTCGTCTCCGGGGCCAGCGGCACCGACCCAGTGACCGCGGTCGCCGTGCCGGTCGGTGCCTACAACCTGTCGGAGTCGGGACCGGCCGGGTACGCCGCGTCGGCCTGGTCCTGCGAGGGGGCCACGGTGGCTGAGGGCACCGTCACGCTGTCCGAGGGCCAGAACGCGGTCTGCACGGTGACCAACACGGCCGTCGCACCGACGTTGACGCTGGTCAAGCAGGTCGACAACCAGCACGGCGGCACCGCGACACCGGCCGACTTCACCCTGACCGCCACCGGGCCGACCACCATCAGCGGCACGACCGGCTCGGTCCCGATCACCGGCACCAGCATCCCTGTCGGTGACTACTCGCTGACCGAGTCCGGTGGTCCGAGCGGCTACCAGGCGTCTGCGTGGAGCTGCACCGGCGGCACCCAGTCCGGTGACGTGGTGACCGTCGCCCTGGCCGACCACGTCACCTGCACGCTGGTCAACCACGACATCGACCCCGGGTCGAACCCGCCAGCGGCGGGGCCGGGTGGCTCGGGCGCGGGTGGTGGCACGGGCGGCGGGGCGCTGGCGGGCACCGGATTCAACGCCTCGACGCTGCTGTGGCTAGCGCTGATGCTGATCGCCGTCGGTGCGGCGGCGTTCATCGTGGCCCGACGGAATCGCCGGAGCGCCTCGTGGCTCCGGCGGGTGTGCGCGCCACCGAGCCGTGGGCCAGGCGAAGGCACGCGGCCTCATCTGGCAGCCGGACAACCAGACGCCGGCCGTCGGAAGGCTAGGACACGCAGAGGCCACAGACCGCGAACGGTCTTCGTGTTTGCGCAGGTGAGCGCGGGCCGCAACGACGGCGGACCCTGCCGAGTTTCATGCCCCTGCCCCGCCTACGTGAGCAGGGTCTGACCCACGTTTCCGCAGGTCATCCCTGTAGGAGCGGGGGCGTGTCAAGCCGTGTTGGGGGTTCCCGGAGGTCGAAGGTGGAATGGTGGTGCGCTCGTCAAGACCGGGTCCCGGTTGGGAGGGCAGGCCCGGGTTTGGGCTGCCGGTCATCCCTTCGCCGCGGCAGGTGGCGGCATGATGGGGTGCGCGGTGCACTGGCCGGCGGGGTCAATCAGTAGGGGCGACCACGCCTGTTGTTGTTGGGGGTCATGACCTGCACGACCCGCGCCGACCAGAGATGGAGCCGACGGCGGTTCATGCCGCCCTCGACGGATGTTCGAGCGCCCGGACGTGACCGTCGCGTAGCGCGTAGTAGACGAACTCGAGCTGACGCCGGGCGGCGGCCACCGAGCCGATGTTGCGTCCGCGGCGGTCGGCGACCCGCTCCCGGAGCAGCCCGGCGGGGCTGTACTTGGGGATCTTCTTGACCGACTCGATCGCGGCCCAGCGCACTAGCCGGGAACCTTGTTTGGTGATCCGCCCGCGGTGCACGTGGGTGTCGGACTCGTGGTGCTTGGGCGTCAACCCGGCCCAGCAGGTCAGCTTCGACGCGGCCGGGAACCGGGTGATGTCGCCGATCTCGGCGACGAAGACGGCCGCCAAGACGGGGCCGATGCCGGGGATGTTCTGGACCGCGGTGTACCCCGGGTCACGCGCCAGCCGCCCGCGGGCCAGCCCGGCGAAGTGGTCAATCTCGAAGTCCAGGTCGTCGATCAGCCGGCGCAGCGAGCCGATCCGGGCGGCGTACGGGGCCGGAAGCTCCTACACCGCATCAGACCCTGTTTTGAGCGTTGGTGGCAGGCGAAGGATTCGAACCTTCGAAGCTTTCGCGACGGATTTACAGACCGTAGCGGGCAAGCCTCTGACCTTGCATTACACCGCCGAGTGTGGAACCAGGACACAAATAGGCCACAGACGCTCGACGTCAGTCGACCACCGCCGGCCATAGCCGGACAACCAAGCTACTGGCTAGACCGACCACTGCGATCGTGCGGCTCCAACGGGATCGTCACATCCGAGCTGCTGCACATCGCCCAGAAAGGGCGTGGTCCCGAGCGGCGTGTCGATCGGCCATGCGGCGTGGCCCGACGACCGAGCCTCTGGTCGCGCGTTGGACGTTCCTTTGGGCAGCTGGGTCGACGGTCGATTTGCATCAAGCGGTCGGCTCAGCAGTGGCCGACCCCTGAGTTTGAGCGCCGCGGCGGCATCGACGCGGTCGGGGTGGTCGACTACGTGCATGACCTGCGCGGCGAGTGCGTCGGACTCTTTGAGCAGAGAGCCTGCTTCGGCGAGCTCGCCGGCCTCGGCGGCCATCAACGCGATGGTGTCGATGGAGAAGTCCTGCACCTCGAGATTCTCGGAGGCCCGCGCTTCTGCCAGTGCCTGCTCGAGGGCGCGTGTGTCACGACGCTCAGGCGTGGGCGGGCGTGTTGGGGAACTCGAATCCGGTGAGTTCGGCTAGTCGGTGGAGGAGCCTGTCTTGGAAGTTGGTGTCATGGGCGGCTGTTGCTGTTCGGGCTGTGCGCTGGTGGTGTAGCAGCTGGCCGCTGCGGTGGGCTTTGGGGTCGTCGCTGACCGCAAGCCACACCTGGGTGAGGTGTCCCTGCAGTAGGTCGTCTGGGGCGCCGGGGCCGCCCATGCGGGTGGGCACCCAGCCTGGATCCACCGCATTACTGGTCACGTCGGGCCAGCGGCCGGCGATAGCAAGAGCAAGGGTGGTCACGAAGAGCTTGCTGTCGCAGTAGGCCTGGATTCCGTCCCAGCGGCGGGACGACCAGACAAGGTCTCGCAGGCTGTCGTCCCCGGCGCGGTGCATGCCGCTGGTGAGGTAGATGAGGCGGTCTGGACGCTCGATCAAGCCGGTCAGCAGGTACGGCGCCAGGGCGTTAACTGCCAGCGTTCGAGGATGCCCCTCAGGGCTCGGATGCCGGTCGCTGTCGGCGTACACCCCCGCGTTGTGGATGATCGCGTCCATCCGGCCGACCTCGTTGACCTGGTCGGCGAGACGGCGAGTCTGTTTCCCGCTGGCGAGGTCACCAACGACCACGGCTGCCCCTCGCTGGGCGAGATCAGCAACCGCCGCCGCACGGTCCTGGTCGCGTACGTGAACGACCACCTGATGACCGTGACCGAGCAGGTCCGCGGCGGCTGACCTTCCCAGGCCCTGGGCGGAGCCGGTCACCAGAATTCGAGCCATGAAAGGATTTTCCGCTGGCGGCCCTCACATGGGGCGGTCGACGTCGGCGGCAGATGACCCTGTTCAGGTGTGTGACTGTTGGGCTTCACCGGCCCGGGCCAGATCCGGTCGATTCGCGCCATGATCTCGGTGTCCAAGTGCATTCCGGAGGCGGTCGCGGCGGGCCCAGTCGAAGAGCTCCCGTCCACCGCGCTCATGTCGGTGCCTTGCGTCTGTGTGGGAGCCAGCCCAGCCGAGGCGGGTGCTCTTCGCGGCGATGGAACCCTTCGGGTTCGGCCGCTGGCCCGTCGGCGCGATCGAGCGCTGGACCGAGCCGGTTCGCCAGCTTCGGGTCCGGGCCCGATGGCTCTAGCTCGCTGAGCAACGTCTCCAAGGCCTCGATGCGAGCGACGGCCGCCGCCAGCAGGTGGATGAGGTGGCCGGTCCGGACGCGCCAGACAAGGTTGGCGTCCTCGTTCCAGGCGTCGAGGAACTCGGCGAGGGAGCAGGTAGGGGCTTGATCGTCGGTGAGCATGGCCCGAACAGCGGGGTGGCCCATGCCCAGCACGCTACTCGTGGCTGCCGCCGCCTGCCCGGCGAGAACCGTTGGCGCGATGCACCGTTCGATGTTCAGCACCGATCTGGCCTGCCGGCACCTGCCCACGACGACACGGAGGGTCGCTTCCGCCGGATGACTCGGACGAGCACGGCGAGCTCAAAACGCACGGACGGTCTCCGCGGGCGCCGGGGTGAACTTAATCTCATGGCGCGGCCGCGGGCCATGCTTCTCGAGTTGAAGGTCGAGCGACACATTTGCATGGGTTGGCTTCACAATAATTGCAGTCCAGACCAGGTTGAATCCTGCGAACCAGGCAGGTTTGCACGCGTGCGCATCCGGTGCGCCGCAAACAGCCGTACTCCAGCCATAGGACTGCTGACCGGATGGCCACGATGGTGCTGGTCACGGCCGGGTAGCAGCGGGCGCGATCGGGAATGCCATGTCTTGTGAATGAGGCAGGGGTCCGCGGACTCGGCGGGTGCTTTCCTTACGTGGGTTTGCACCGTCGTGCCGTTGAACTGCGCTCGGCATGTTGCTGGGTCGAAGTGTGACCGCCGTGGGGTATTAGACGTTGTTGCGGCTAGGACTCGCCCGGCGGGCCTAGAGCCCGCAACGGCGACGTTACGGAACGAGCACCAGTTTGCCGCGGACGTGGCCTCCCTGGCTGATCGCGTACGCCTCGGCCGCGCGGGAGAAGGGGAACGTCTGCACCTTGATCACGAGCTTGCTGCTCTCCAGCAGCTCCGCGCCTTCCGCGAGAGCCTCGAACGGCTGCGAGTCCGCGCCTCCACCCGTCACCTGGACGCCGGCCTGCGCCGCCGCGAAGTTGGCAATGCTGACCACCTTGGCCGGCTCCGGGACCAGCCCAACCAGCTCGCCGATCGGCGTCTTGCCGGCAACGTCGAAGACCGCATCGACCCCACCGTCCGCGCCCGCGCGGACGCGCTCGGCCACACCCTCGCCATACAGCACCGGGATCGCCCGAATCTCCCTCAAGTAGTTTTGGCTGGATTCGCTGGCCGACGCGATCACGGCGATCCCGCGAGCCACCGCCATCTGCACCACCACCGCCCCCACCCCGCCGGCGCCGCCGTCGACGAAGAGGGTCTGACCGGGCCCGACCCCGACCAGGCGCAGGCCGCGCTCCGCCGTCTCCACCGCGGTCCCCGCCGCCCCGGCGACCGCCCAGTCCACCGAGGCCGGCTTGTGCGCCCAGGAGTCCAGCACCGCCGACTCAGCCTGGGTGGCCGAGCCGCGACCAAAGACGTCATCACCCACCGAAACCCCGGTGACGCCGTCGCCGACCTCATCGACCACACCGGCCGCGTCATAGCCCAGCCGCCCGACACCCTCCATACGCTTGTCGCCCGCAGTCAATCCGGTGCTGACCTTCCAATCGATCGGGTTGATGCTGGCCGCCCTGACCTGGATCCGGATCTGGAGGGGCCCGGCGTGAGGCTCCTCGGCCTCCGCCCACTTCAGGACCTCGGGACCGCCGTACTCGGTGAACTGTAAGGCGTACATAAAGGCTCCTCCGGGTTCACCCAAGTCTGTCAGAACCCGTGCACGGCAAGTCGGCGACCGCACGGCTGCCCGGGCGAGGCCCGCCCGACGTCGCCGTGATTCCCCAAGGCATCCGTAGGACGCCAACGACGGAGCCAACAGCGAGGTCGCCCGCGCAACCCTGACCGTGCCGGGCCCTGGGATTGGCTAGCCCTCGCCACACCACGACCGTCGGCAGGTGCGCGTCGACCAAACGCACGTCGCGAAGCAGTAGAGGCGACAGGCCCCGGCCCGGGCCCCGGCCCCTCAGGGGGGCGAAGGGTCGGGGCCTGTCCTCAGAGCGCCACCGGGGACCGGCGCTCGAGTTCCTCGGTTCCGCGCAGTATGCGGACGCGGGGTCACCGCCGAGGCTTGGAAAGTTTACGGCCCGGCGTTCCAGCGCGCTCCTCGAGACGCCTGCGAAGAAGACCCCCGGGGGACCCCGGTGCCGAGCGGAGCCCGCCAGCCCGGAGCGGTACGTTCGGCGATGCGCCCCCGCGGCCCACGTCCCGCGGCCCACATCCCCAACGCTCGATGGTCCGTCGTTACGCCACCCTTGAAAACGGCTGCAGTCCGAGACGCGGCATGCTGTGATGATGCGGACTCTCGGCAAGGTCACGATAGCCGCGGTGGCGGCAGCGGGCACGCTTATGGGTGGGTACCTCGGCTTGGTGACCGCCGCGGTGCCGGTCGACCTGGGGCTCGGGCGGAGGACGCGCGCACTGGGCCCGTTCGGAGTCGACATCGACGCCCCTGTCGAGGTGGTCTTTGACGTGCTGTCTGAGCCGTACCTGGGCCGTCAGACCCGAGCGGTCGCGGAGAAGATCCGAATCCTCGAACGCGGCAGTGACATGGTCCTGGCGGCCCATCGCACCCCAGTGCGTGGCCGGCTGGTTGCGACCACCGTCGAGACGGTCCGGTTCACCCGTCCGGAACGCATCGACTTCCGGTTGACCCGCGGGCCGGTCCCCTACGTGGTGGAACAGTTCTTGCTCAACGCGCACGGCCAGCAGGCCCGCCTTGAGTACACCGGCCAGCTGGGCACGGACCTGTGGGCGCTGGGCGCCCGCTGGGGCGAGCTGGTGGCCGGGCCCTGGCAGCGCACCGTCGAGGAGACCTTCGCCGCGGTCAAAGCCGAAGCCGAACGCCGCAACCGCTGGACTCGATAGCCAGTTCCCAAACGATTCAGCGCTGCAGGTATCGGGGAGTGGGTACGTACGCTCGCGTCGACCGCGTCTCACCGGGATCGGCCGTCAACCGGCCGAGTTCGACTCAGCGGCGGTACGTGCGTCCACCCACGGGCCGGCCGGCTGCCTTGCCATGAGGAGCATGATCAGGCCGATATTCGCGACGAGTATCCCGATGTCGGCAGGATTCCGATCTGGGCGAAGGAAGCGACGATCAGCGAGATGAGGCCCCGGAATGATTACCGGCGGGTCTCCTGACGGGAGCCTCGGACCCGGAACGCTCCCGGCGGAGCGAAGCACTACCCAACAATTCGGACCGCTAATTTGAGCCAGCCCTTCACCATGGTCTGAGCGGCTTTCCCGCAGACGGCCCCCGGACGTACCTGAGCTGAGCAGCTCGCCCTCAGTGTGAGGTCGTTCCCCTCCTCGGCGGGGTCGGGCACCCGCAAGCGGGAAGCCGGTGAGCATGACCCACGGTTCTTCGACCACAGCGTCAATGGCGGTGCCGGTCGTGACGACCGCATCCGCGACCCAGCGACGGCCGGTCGCTGCCGTTCGTCGGCGGGCTGGCCGAGGGAACCGAGACCGTCGCCGCATACGTCCTGTCTCCCTCGTGCCCGGGTGCGCCCTAGCGATCGCCGGGGCCTGCGCATCACGGCTGTGGGCGTCACCGCCATTCAGCGCGTCGTCTTCGGCGGACGCCTGCCGAGTCGAAAGGGACTCCGTGACCGCCACAGCTCGCCATCGCACGAGACGTGACCATCCAATTTTCCATCTCGGGGGAAGGGTGGTAGCCGCCAGGACCTATGGTTCTTGCCAGCTGCCCAACGCCGGGGTCGACAGAACAGACAGATCAGCCGACCGGGGAAGGATGGACGTGCTCTACATCTTCGACATCAACGAGACACTGCTTGACATGAGCCCGCTCGATGAGGTCATCGGCTCAGCCGAGCAGCGGCGCGAATGGTTCGCACTTCTCATCAAGGCGACACTCGTGTCTGCCTCGACCGGCGAGTACCGCGACTTCTCCGACCTCGGCGGCGCGGCGGCGAGGATGTGCGGCCTCGGTGACGAGGTCGTCGAAAGACTGGCCGCCACCATGCGGACCCTTCCTGCGCATCCCGACGTCCTGCCGGGACTTGACCAGCTTCGCAGCGGCGGCCACCGGTTGGTCGCGCTCGGGAACTCGCCCAGACGGGTGCTCGAGCCGCAGCTTGAGAACGCCGGCATCGCCCCGCTGATGAACGCCGTGTACTCCGTCGAACAGGCCCACGCGTTGAAACCCAACCCGGCGGCCTATCACCACGCCCTCACCGCGGAACACGTGACCGCGGACGAGGCCACGATGGTTGCCGCTCACGACTGGGACATCGCTGGGGCCGCCGCGGTGGGAATGCGCACCGCGTTCGTCACCCGCGGTGGTCAACGACCGCTGCCGCTTCAGCCGCCGCCGACGAGCACCGTCTCCAAGATCGGCGAGCTCGTACCGCGGTGACGACGGCGTTACCTGTTGAAGCTCCGCCCCAAGCACCCACGACAACTGGTCTTGTGCCGGGTCTATGGACCTCGACGCGGACGCGACCGGAATGAGGGCGGTCGTCCCGGCCGCGAGCCGGCCGACGGTCTCGACCAACCGGATGGACAGCGTCGCCCGCTGTCCGGCAGTGACTACCACGTCAGCGGGATCTGCTGCTCACGCATGGCCTCCTCGAGGCACCGGTAACCCTCCAGTTGCGGACGAACCCACCGGGTCAGCCCTTCCAGCTCCACGATCTGACGGTGCTGCGGGTTGTCCCAGTCCATCGCAAGCAGGTGCGAGGTCCACGCGTACGGCTATACCGAAGGCGCCATCGCCCACCCGGTCCTCAGCGCGTGGTCCTCGCTGATCCAGAACGTGGTGCTGCCCAACTTCACCCTGTTCGGCTGGTTCACGATCCTCACCGAGGGCGCCCTGGCACTCTTCCTGTTCCTCGGCCTCGCCACCAGGTTCTGGGCCGTGGTCGAGATCCTGCAGTCGTGCGCCATCTACCTCAGCGTCAGCGCCCAGCCCGGAGAGTGGAAGTGGAGCTACTGGCTGATGGCCGCCGTCCACCTAGCCATCCTTGGCCTGGCGGCCGGCCGGGTGCTCGGCCTCGACCAGGCCCTGCGACGCTGCGTCACCGGCCCGCGATCCTCTCGCGTCTCTACCGCGTCGCCTCCTCACACACCACGGCGGCGGCCCGAGCGACCACAAGGCCAGCGGGGCCCCGCACGCGTCGGCCAAACGCTCCCTACCGCTCAGCGTCGGAGCCGCTTAGACCGGGTCTGTCCAATCAACGGTGTAACTGGCGTTCATGGTTAGAGGTTCTCGGCCGCGGGAATGCGGTCGGCGAAGGTGACGGCGAACGCGTTGAGCGCGGGCTTCCACCGGGTGACCCATCGTGCCTCCACGACCCGGTCCGCTGATTCCACCGATCCGCGAGACGGTGTCCTTGGACACCGACGCCCCGTACACCGGTGAAGTGGGCGCGCTGATCTCCCCGGTCGTCAACCCCTTGGCGTACAACGACAACACCACCGTGTCGACATCGGACAGGCGCCGCTGCCGCTTCTTGACGATCACCGGCTCGAAGGTGCCGTCCCGGTCCCGCGGGACCACCAGCTCCACGGGGCCGGCGTTGTCGGTCAGCAACCACCGTCTTGGTGCGTCTCCCGTTGCGGGAGTTGCCTCGGTTGCGGCCCTCCACGGCGTGCTTGTCGTAACCGACGTGCTCGGCCATCTCCTCATCGAGGGCGGACCCGATGACGGTCTTGGTGATCATCTTCAACAGGCCCTCCGGGCCGGTCAGATCCTCACCCCTGGCGCGCGCGGCCCCGACCAGCTCGCGAACCGCGGCCCGCTCCACCTCAGCCGGCGTGACCGTCCTCTTGCTTGCCTTCTCGAGCGGGCTCACGCCCACCAGTGTCTCGATCATCATCAGACCCTTCCCGCTGACTCCGTCAGCGAATTGAGCCAGTTACACCGTTGGTCGGACACTCCCGTTTCTGGAAGAAGGCGGCCACGTCCTCTTTTGCAGACCCCTCAAAACCTGATGACCGGGTTCGGTAGGTGTGGAACGTCGTCTCGGTGCGGCGCGTCGGGTATGCGGCAAGCGAAACCGCTTGCCGCATACCTCCGGCGGGTGAGCTGGTCAGGAGACCGGCGTGGCCGCCTTGACGAACTCGTCCGTGAAGGTCTTGGCCAGATCGATCTGCTTGCCCTGAACCTTGTCGTTGAAGGCGGTGAGCACTGCGAGGCAGGTGGGCGGGCCGTCGGCGGGCATGATGCCGGTGGGGTTGAAGATGCCCATCTCACTCTTAAGCGCGGCGACGTAGGCGTCCTGGCCGACACCCTTGTAGTAGTCCGGTGGCATTTTGGCGGCGATCTCCTCGGGAGAGTGGGTCTGAATCCACTTCAAGGTACTGACGTAGGCGTTGACCAGTTTTTGCACGGTGTCCTTGTTGCTGTTGACCCAGTCGCTTTGCATGTAGAGAGATGTCGCCGGGTAGGTTCCGCCGAGGGCGGTCTTGGAGCCTTCGGCGGTGCGCATGTCGAGCAGGATGAAGGCGGTCCCGTCCGATAGTGCTTGGGACACGGTCGGTTCGGTGGTCATGCCGCAGTCGATGGCCTTCTGCTTCATGGCGGCGATGAAGGTTTGACCTGCCCCGACGCCGCGTCTGGTCGTCTGAGCAGGATCGACGCCGTTCTTCTTGGTCAAGTACTGGGTGAGGAAGTCGGTGGAGGAACCGGTGTCGGTGATGCCGAGGGATTTGCCCTTGAAGTCGGCGGGACTGTTGACGACGCCCTTGAGGTCGCTGCGGCACAGTTCGACTTCCCCGGGGATTTGCAACATGGACACGACGGACTCCGAGGACTTGCCCTGCGCCTGCAGGGCGATGTTGTGGTCATAGAAGCCGCCGACTCCTTGCACCTGACCGGCGAGCATGTTCTGGGTCGCGTCGCCACCGGCGGGCTCGTCGATGAGGTCGACGTTGACGCCGATTTTGTCGTAGTAGCCGAGCTGTTTGGCGAGCATGAACGGCAGGTAGATCTGCTTGCTCAGACCGCCGACCATGATGGTGACGTTGGCGGCGTTGGCGGCTGGCGCCGACGCGGCTCCTGAGGTTCCGGAGGCGTTGTTGGCGCATCCGGTTAACGCGGTGGTGACCATGAGTGCGCCGGCCACGGGCGCCAGGTACTTGTACTTCACGGAAGGTCTCCTTCGGTTGGTGCCCGGAGCGGGCGGGACATGCCTGAGGATTTGTCGGGCGGACGTACCGCCTCAGTGGCTCGTGCGGCGTCTCGAGGTGGCGCTGCGGTGGCGGGGTGGGCGGGGCTTCACTCGACTGCGGCACCGCCGTGGTACTGGGGCGGACGCCAGCGCAGTAGGTGGTTCTCCAGGACGGTGATGAGTGCTTCGGCGACGAGGGCGATGATCGCGACCAGCACCATTCCGGCGAGGACACCGTTCATGTCGAAGTTGTTCTGCGACGAGCGGATGAGCAGCCCGAGTCCCTTGTTCGCCCCGAGCAGCTCTCCGACGATTGCGCCGATGAGGGCGAAGCCGAAGCTGATGTGCAGGCTGGCCAGGATCCACGTGAAGGCCGACGGCAGCACCACTTCACGGGTCACCCGCCACGGTGAGGCGCCCAGGAGTCGGGCATTGGCGAGCAGGTTGCGATCCACTTCGCGGGTGCCCTGGAAGGCGTTGAAGAACACCCCGAAGAACACCAGCACGACGGCGAGGATCACCTTGGACTGGATGCCGAAGCCGAACGCGACCGTGAAGATCGCTCCGAGGACGATGCGCGGGATGGAGTTGGCGACCTTGAGGAAGGGCGCGAACAGCTCGGCCAGGACGCGCACCCTGCCGAGCGCGATGCCGAAGATGACGCCGAGGATCACGCCGATGATGAAGCCGAAGACCGCTTCCTGCAGGGTCACGAAGATCTGCTCGGCCAAGCTGCCATACGGGGTGCCGACGGTGACCCAGGTGAAGAGCGTGTCCCACACGCCGCGGGGGGACCCCCAGAAGAACGGGTCGACGGCCTTGGCGTTGACCGCCAGCTGCCAGCCCAGCAACATGACGACGACGATCGCCGTTCGCGCTGCTGCCAGCGGCACTCGGCGCCGGAGGTTTCGGCGGCGCCGACGCGAAGGAGGCCGGTCGGCAGCGGCGGCCGGCCTCGTCAGCGACTCGGCGGAATCCGCCAGAGCCGGGGCGGCGATAGTTGCGTCAGGACGCAGTGGGGTGTCGCTCATGACGCCACCTTCGTCAGGGTGGTCGTGCGGGCGTATGCCTCGTCGACCTCATCGCGCAGCGCCTCCCAGATCTGCCCGTACAGACGGGTGAAAGTCGGGTCGAAGCGGATCTCCTGCACAACCCGTGGACGCGGAAGGTGGATGTCGAACTCCGCCTTGACCGTGCCGGGTCCGGCGGTGATCACGACCACCTTGTCGGCCAGGGCGATCGCCTCCTCCAGGTCGTGGGTGACGAAGATGACGGCTGGCTTGGTCTGGTCCCACAGCTGGAGCAGCTCGGTCGACATGATCGCCCGGGTCTGGACGTCCAGCGCGCTGAACGGCTCGTCCATCAGCAGGATCCGGGGCTGGTTGATCAGCGTCTGAGCCAACGCGACCCGCTTACGCATCCCCCCCGACAGTTGGTGCGGGTATCGGTCCTCGAAGCCGGACAGCCCCACCCGGCGCAGCCAGTCCCGGGCCAACCCGTTGGCCTCCGACCGCTCGGTGCCCCGGAACAGTGGACCTGCGGCGACGTTGTCCAGAACCGACTTCCAGGGGAAGACCGCGTCCTGCTGGAAGACGAATCCTGTGCTGGTGTCGACCCCGCGCACCGGTTGCCCGTGCACGACCGCCTCACCCGCCGAGGCCAGCTCGAGCCCGGACACCAGGGTCAGGGTCGTCGACTTCCCGCACCCCGTCGGGCCCACGACAGCACAGAACTGGCCCTCCTCGACCGTCAGCGACAGGTCCTTCAGCGCGGTGTACGTGCCGCCGTCCGCGGTCGCGAACTTCTTGGTGACGTTTCGTAGCTCGATGGCCGCCATGGCCCGAACCCCTCTCCTCGACGATGAGTTCCGTCACCATAGGTAGTGGCCGCATCGGCGTGAAGGCTTCTGAGCGTTGCCACCAATAGTCGCGTTACTGGTGGTTTTGTGCGTTCTGCTCAGTCATCCTGGAGTGCGGCCACACTGCGGCGGCGCTGTGGCTGCTTGTCGAGTCAGGAGTGGTATGTCGAGCTTGGGCAGGACGCTTGCCGCTCGGATCCTGGTGGCCGTCCTCGGCATCGTGACCGTGACCATGCTCGTTGGACTCGGCCTCTACACAACGCTGGCGAGCAAGGCCAACGAAGACCAGACCGTCGAACAGGCAAGGAGCATTGCCGTCACCCTCGGCAGCGCCCCCGGCGTCGCTAGCGCCGTCGAAGCCGGTGACCCTCAGAACATGTTGCCGGCCCTCGGCGAGCGCATCCGACGCGACTCCGCCGCCTCCTATGTCGTCATCATCGACCGGTCCGGGGTGCGGCATTCCCATCCCAACCCGGCACTGATCGGTCAGCGCATCGAGGAGCCGGTCGTCGCCCTGGACGGCGTCGTGCGGACCGGCATCGACGAGGGCAGCCTCGGCCGGTCGGCCAACGCGCGGGCCCCGATCATCGACGCCGCCGGGCACCCGGTGGGCGAGGTCTCAGTCGGGATCCTCGAGTCCGAGGTCGGCAGCCGCTTCTCGCAGCAGTTGGGCTCCGTCGGCCTGTACACCCTGCTGGCCCTCGGGCTTGGGGTGGTGGCCTCGCTTGTCCTGGCCCGCGTGATCAAGCACGCCACGTTTGATTTGGAACCAGCGGAGATCGTCGCCCTCGTCCAAGAGCGTGAGGCCATGCTGCACGGGATCCGCGAGGGCGTCCTGGCCGTTGACACCGTTGGCCGGATCAACGTCCTCAACCAGGAGGCGCGTCGCCTTCTCGCGATCCCCACCGCCCAGCTAGGTCAGCCCGCCGAGGACCTGCTAGCCCAGGGGCGGCTGCGCGACATCGTGACCGGCGAGGTCCGCGGGCCCGACCTGGTGGTCCTCACCGACGAGCACCTGCTGGTCCTGAACCGAATGCCGGTCGTCGTCGGCACCCGTCACGTCGGCTGGGTGGTCACCATCCGGGACCGCACCGAGCTCGAGGCGCTGCTGCGGCAGCTCGACTCCGTCGAGGCGCTCACGACGGCGCTGCGAGCCCAGGAACACGAGTTCGCCAACCGCCTGCACGTGCTATCCGTGCTGCTCGAGCTGGGCGACGTCGAGGAGGCCACCAGCTACAGCCGTCAGCTCCAAGACCAGACCACGTTAGCCAGCGAGGACGTCCGGTCCCGGATCGGTTCCCCGGTCGTTGCTGCCCTGATACTCGCCAAAATGACCGTCGCCGCGGAACGCGACGTCGTGGTCCGAGTCGACCCCACCAGCCGGCTGGCCCGGGTCGAGGCCGACCAGGTACCGATCGTCACCGTCGTCGGCAACCTCATCGACAACGCGGTCGACGCCATCACCGACGACCCCAAGACCACCAGCCAACACCCGAGAGGAGTCGTGACCGTCAGCGTCACCGACACCGACCAGGTTCTTCGTATAACCGTCACCGACACCGGGCCGGGTATCCCATCCGGCCGCCTGGCCGAGGTGTTCGTCGACGGGTTCTCGACCAAGGAAACACGATCCGGGATGCGCCGTGGCGTCGGACTCGCCCTAGTCCGCCGCCTGGTCACCGGGTTTGGTGGCAGCATCACCGCCACCTCCCCGGACGGAGCACGCTTCGACGTCGTTCTGCCGCTGCGGGCGCGCGACGGACTCGCATGATCCGCGTCCTGATCGTCGACGACGACTACCGGGTGGCCCAGACCCACGCCCGGTGTGTTGCTGACACCGACGGGTACTCCGTCGTCGGCGAGGCGCACTCCGGTGCCGCAGCCGTCGACCTGATCAACTCGGCGGTGCCGGACCTGCTGCTCCTGGACATGTACCTGCCCGACTGCACAGGCCTCGAGCTGATCCGCCGGCTACCGGAGACCATCGAACAGATCCCGGACTTCCTCCTGCTGACCGCCGCCCGCGATATTGAGTCGATCCGCACCGCCATGCAGCTCGGAGCCTTCTACTACCTGGTCAAACCCTTCACCCTTGAAGCCCTGCGCGAGCAGCTTCACGCCTACGCCGCCTGGGCGGAACGGCTCAGCCAGGCGGCCGAAGGTGACCAACAGGACGTCGAGGCGCTCTACCGCCTGCGCGGTGCTCCCACCCGACCAATGGAACCGGCCCGGACCCTGGAGCCGACGACGGCCAAAGTCCTCGAGATCATCACCTCCGCCTCGGCACCATTGGGCTCCGCACAGGTCGCCGAGCTGCTCGGCGCCAGCCGCCCTACTGCCCAACGCCATCTTGCCGAGCTAGTCAAACACCAGCTCATCGACCTCGAACTCAGCTACGGGTCAACCGGGCGGCCACAGCACCGCTACACCCGGCGCCAACGGTGAACGACGAGACCGTCAGCGTCCCTATCGAGCGGCCATCTTGTGACGCTGGGGTCCCCGACCCCGCTACGCCCCGGGGTCGACGCTTCGAATCCACTTGCGACCCAGCCGCCCGCGCGCCGAGAAGTAGTTCGGCATCCATCCGCAGGCGAAGTGAGAGCAACGCTCGATACGGGGGCGCTACCAGTACGTGGCTGCTGGCCGAGCACAGACAGCTCCGAGAAAGCCGCCATCAGCTGCGCTCCCAGCAAGTCAGCCGTGGTTCAAGCCACCTGACCCAGGACCGCCGATCAGAGTGGTGCCGCTGTGCAATTCGCGACGGACTCCTTGTCCGTCGACACCACATACCCCCCATCCTCCGCATTTCCGCTGGTCACGGGCCTGACCGCCCTGCACGACGACGCCTTTCCCGATGAGCCAAAACACATATAGGCCACAAGCCTCGATCCTTGGTCACGTTTGTGCAGGTCATCCCTGTAGGAGCGGGGGCGTGTCAAGCCGTGTGGTGCAGAGGTTTTGGCTGGGCTTCGATAGCGGCGGGCACGTCGAGATCGGCGCCGGGGTCAAGGCTCGGGCGAAGCCCGACCGCGTAGCGGCCGGAGGGCCTTGAGGCCTGCGCCGGGGGTCGACGGAAACTATGCGCGGCCAAGAACAGCCGGATGTCTGTGGTGGTTGGGGGTTCCCGGAGGTCGAAGGTGGAATGGTGGTGCGCTCGTCAAGACCGGGTCCCGGTTGGGAGGGCAGGCCCGGGTTTGGGCTGCCGGTCATCCCTTCGCCGCGGCAGGTGGCGGCATGATGGGGTGCGCGGTGCACTGGCCGGCGGGGTCAATCAGTAGGGGCGACCACGCCTGTTGTTGTTGGGGGTCATGACCTGCACGACCCGCGCCGACCAGAGATGGAGCCGACGGCGGTTCATGCCGCCCTCGACGGATGTTCGAGCGCCCGGACGTGACCGTCGCGTAGCGCGTAGTAGACGAACTCGAGCTGACGCCGGGCGGCGGCCACCGAGCCGATGTTGCGTCCGCGGCGGTCGGCGACCCGCTCCCGGAGCAGCCCGGCGGGGCTGTACTTGGGGATCTTCTTGACCGACTCGATCGCGGCCCAGCGCACTAGCCGGGAACCTTGTTTGGTGATCCGCCCGCGGTGCACGTGGGTGTCGGACTCGTGGTGCTTGGGCGTCAACCCGGCCCAGCAGGTCAGCTTCGACGCGGCCGGGAACCGGGTGATGTCGCCGATCTCGGCGACGAAGACGGCCGCCAAGACGGGGCCGATGCCGGGGATGTTCTGGACCGCGGTGTACCCCGGGTCACGCGCCAGCCGCCCGCGGGCCAGCCCGGCGAAGTGGTCAATCTCGAAGTCCAGGTCGTCGATCAGCCGGCGCAGCGAGCCGATCCGGGCGGCGTACGGGGCCGGAAGCTCCAACCGGTCCATCAGGTTGGTGCCGTCCACTCCGAACAGGTCACTCATCAGCACCTGGATGCCGCACTTGGCCAGCACCGCGTGCACCTGCGCCTTGCAGCCCGACCGCAACCCGACCAGCTTGGCCCGATGCCGGACCAGCTCGCGCAGCTCCCGGGTCGCCGGCGGCGCGATCCACGCCTCCGGCAGCCGACCCATCCGCAGCAGGTCCGCCAAGTCGGTTGCATCCCGGACGTCGTTCTTGACCCGCCGGTACTGGAACATCTTGACGCCCAACGGATGGGCCAGATGCACGCTGGCCCCGCCCTCCTGCAACGCGTCGACCGCCCAGTACCACCCGTAGGTGGCCTCCAGCACCGTCTCGGGCGACTCGCCCGCCCGGGCCATCACCGACGCCAATCGTTCGACGTCGTTGACGATGCGCACCGTCTCCAGCACGTCGCCACCCTCGGTGGTCCGCACGATCACCGACCGGCGACGGTGCAGATCAATACCCACAAACTGCTTCCCGGCATACCCTTCCATCAGGGGCCTCCTTCAACGTGAGCCGTGGACACTCCCAGCATCCCCGCTGGAAGGGCCACGAGGAGCGGAGGCCCCGCTCCTACATCGCATCAGCGCCGGGCCGCCGTTACCGTATATCGCCCCTGATGACATACCCCTACCCCGTATGCGCAGACAGGGTCTGGCCCGCGTTTCCCAGGTCAGACCCTGTCTTTTCGTCCTCGGTGGCAGGTGAAGGATTCGAACTTTCGAAGCTCTCGCAACGGATTTACGGTCGGACGGCGGCACGCCTGTGGCCTGCGGTTACACCGCGATCCGCGAAACCTGGCCACACATGGGCCACAGACACCCGACGCCAATCGGTGACCGCCGGACACATCCGGATCCCCAAACTACTTGGCCGACCGAGCACCCCCTGACGGGCACTCGACGGTCCCCAATGAGTCAACTCCTGAGCCCTGTCCAGCCGCGGAGTGTCCTCGGGGGCGCCAGCAGTCGAGCCACGAGACCCTGCCATCCTTCGTCTTGCGACTCCGCGTACGAGGTGCTGCACACCGCCCAGCTAGACCCACCTCGACCACGGTTCCGCTCGACCGCACATGCCGAGGTGAGGGCAATGAGGCTCATGCGGGTTTCGTGCAGATCGAGAGTCCTACCGGCTTCCAGGTGATCCCGCTCGTACGGTGCGGTTTGCAGCGCTGCTGCCCCGGATTAGACGGGCCGGCTGAGACCGGTCAGGCCTTCATCAACGGCCAGAAGGGTGGCTGTGGTGGAGGCGGACATCGGGCTGGCCAGATAGGCAATGGCGTAGGCGACCTCGTCGGCCGTGACGAGACGGCCCATCGGCTGTCGTGCTCGCAGCGCCTCGGCGGCTGCGGCCGCGTCGCCGGTCCCTTCCAGGAGGCGCTCTGCCCAGGCGGTCTCGGTCGCCCCGGGGGCCACTGCGTTGACCCGAATGCCGTCGGCGAGGTGGTCCGCGGCCATGGCGAGGGTGAGGGCAGCAACGGCGCCTTTGCTGGCTGCATACACGGCTCGGTGGGCGACGCCCAGAGTGGCCGCCACGGAGCACGTGTTGACGATCGCGGCGTGCGGTGACTTTCTGAGGTGCGGGAGGGCCGCTCTCGTGACCCGAACGATCCCGAGGACATTGACGTCGAACACGTGGAGCCACTCGCTCTCGTCGTTCTCCGTCACGTCGCCGACGGCTCCGATCCCAGCGTTGTTGACGAGGATGTCGATCCCACCGCGCTGCGACACCACGTGGGCGATCGCAGCGTCCACCGCCTCGGTCGAGGCCACGTCGCAGGTCACTGCCGTATGCGCCGCGGCGTTGACATCGGCGACGTCACGGTCGAGTACGGCCACGCGAGCACCCCGTTCGGAGAGGAGCCTCGCGGTGGCGGCTCCGATGCCGCTGGCGCCGCCGGTGACGACCGCTACGAGGCTCGCTGAACTCACCCACGTCCGACTCCGGTGGCAGGTGCCGTCACGGCGAGGAACGCTGGCGCAGGGCGGAGCGGGCCGCCTCGAGGAACGGTGCGACCGCGGTGCCGGCCGTCTCGAAACCGACGCCCGTGCCGGAGCCCGCGCGGTGTCGGTGGGCGATTCCGGCGGCGATGACCGCGATCTTGAAGTGGGCGAGTGCGAGATGCAGGTCGAGGTCCACCAACGGCACTCCACCCGCTGCCTCGTACGCCGCAGCGAGGCCGGCGGGGTCGGGCAGCCGCGGGCTGGTCCACGCGCTCGGCTCGCCGACGATGAGGTCGAAGGCGGGATTCCGGTAGGCCAGCATCATGGCGACATCGGCGACGGGATCCCCGATGGTGGACAGCTCCCAGTCGACGACGGCTGCGAGGCGAGGCGCATCGGGTCCATCGAGGTCGAGCAGGGTGTTGTCGATGCGGAAGTCCCCGTGCACGATCCCGGCGGTGTGCTGCTCCGGCAGCTGGCCACCGAGCCGGCCGCTGACTTCGCCGGCGAGCGTGTCGAGGCTGCGGTCGCCCACCAGCTCCCACTGTCCCGCCCATCGCTTGAGCTGTCGGGCGGCGTAGGCGTCGGGTCGTCCGAAGCGCTCGAGGCCGACGGCGTTCGGGTCGACCCGATGGAGCCCGGCAAGGGTCTCGACGAGGCGCTGGCTGACGGCTTCGACCGTTGGCGCATCAAGCCTGTCGAGGTCGTCGCGAGACTGGATAACCCGACCCGCTACGAAGTCCGCCACTGAGAACGGGCCGCCGAGCACGTCGTCGTCCTCGTACAGCAGCACGGCACGGGCGACGGGGACGTCCGTGACCCGCAGTGCTGAGGTCACCCGGAACTCGCGCGCGACGTCGTGAGCGGACGGTGTGCGCCCCGTTCGGGGCGGGGTCCGCAGGACCCACCGGTCGGTACCGTCGTCGAGCCGGAAGGTGAGGTTGGAACGGCCGCCAGCGATCAGGGACGAGGTCAGCGGGCCGCTCAGTCGGACGCCCGCTCCCGCCATCCCGGCGGCCACACCGAGGAGCTCTCGATCCGTCAGGAATGTCGTCACAGCGTCTCGCCGGTGATCGCGCGTACCGCCCGCTTGGCGATCGACCAGCGGTGCACCTCCGATGGGCCGTCGTAGATCCGGAACGGACGCACCTCGCGGGCGATCTTGGCGATGGGCAGCTCGGTCGAGACGCCGAGTCCCCCGCACATCTGAACCGCTCGGTCCGCCACCCGGTGCAGGGCTTCCGCCGCGAACGTCTTGGTGATGGAGGTGGCGTGGCTTGCTCGGCCACCGTCGTCGAGCTCCCTGCAGGCTTGTAGCAATAGCGCCCTTGTTGCTGCCAGGTCGATCTCGTTGTCGGCGATGAGCTGCTGCATCAAGCCCAGGTCGGAGAGTCGCGCCCCGAATGCGCGGCGGGACGCGACGTGTCTGACCGCCACCTCGTGTGCCCGTCGCACGGCGCCCGTCCAGCGCATGACGTGCGTCATCCGGGCCGGACCGAGCCGGACCTGGGCGTAACGGAACCCGTCGTTCACTCCCCCGAGAACATGGTCGTCCGGCACGAACGCGTCGCTGAAGCCGAGCTCGCAGTGGCCCCCGAGCATCGACCGGTCCACGGTCCCTACGTGACGGATGACGTCGACCCCGTCGGTGCTCGCCGGCATCAAGAACATGGTGGCACCGCCGGGGCTACCTGGTTCGCCGCTCGTGCGCGCCATGGTGATGAAGAACGCCGCGCCGTCGGCTCCGGTGATGAACCACTTCCGCCCGTTGACGATCCACCCTCCGTCGACCTTGCTCGCGGCGGTCAACAGCATCGTCGGGTCAGCACCGGCGCCCGGCGCCGGTTCCGTCATGGCGAAGGCCGAACGGATCTCGCCGCGAGACAGTGGCTGAAGGTAGCGTTCCCGCTGGTCCGGCGACGCCACCTTGTCGAGCAGGTGGATGTTTCCTTCATCTGGGGCGGCGATGTTCAACGCCAGCGGGCCGAACAGGGAGTAGCCGGCCTCCTCGAAGACCGGCGCGCGCTCGATCATGGTGAGGCCGAGGCCCCCACAGTCGACGGGTGCATGCGGAGCGAACACTCCTGCGGCGCGTGCTCCGGCCTGAAGCATGCGCCGGGCGGCCTCCCCACCCGCTGCGGCGATGTCACCATCGTGGGCGTCGTCCAGCGGCAGAACCACGTCGCGGACGACGGTCCTGGTGTGCTCGACCAGCACGTCTACGGCAGCGCGGTCCACTCGGGCTCCTTCGTTGCAGCGGTTGCCCGCTCGCGGGGTTGTGAGTAGCGACTGCCAACTAGAGTGACTTGAATTCACTTCAAGAGGTAGAATGTCACGTCGATGCTGGCCTTACAACACCTTGAGCCCCGGCGAAGCCAGGTCGGAGCAGCAATCGATCGCAGGCCGAGGACCATCCCGAGAAAGTGACGTCCATGATGCGGTTCGAGAACAGGTCGGTCCTCGTCACCGGTTCGACCGGCGGCCTGGGTGTGGAGATCTGCCGCCGGCTTGCCGAGGAGGGGGCGCGCCTCGTGGTCACCGACCTGCAGCTCGAACCGTGCGAGGCGCTGATGCACGGCTTGCCTCGACCGGAGCAGCACCTTGCCCTCGCGCTCGACGTCGCTCGGGAAGACCAGTGGATCGCTGTGACGGAGCAGGTGCGGGTTCAGCAGGCCGGTCTGCACGCGCTCGTCAACAACGCCGGCATCGGCAGCCTGGCCACCGTCGAGGACGAGACGACCGAGCGCTGGAACCAGGTGGTCGCTATCGACCAGACGTCCGTCTGGCTCGGGATGAAGCACGCGGGTGCGCTGATCGAGCGCTCGGGCGGCGGCGCCGTCGTCAACATGTCCTCGATCCTTGGCACGGTCGGTGGGTTCGGCACGAGCTTCGCCTATCACGCGGCCAAGGGAGCCGTTCGCACCATGACCAAGAGCGCCGCCCTGCATTGGGCCACCCGGGGGGTCAGAGTGAACTCGCTGCACCCGGGGTTCATCGGCACCGATCAGCTCTTGGAACGGTTCGAGGGCTCCGAGCGCCATCGCGCCATGCTCGCCGGCACGCCGATGGGTCGGTTGGGGACCGCGAGCGAGATCGCTGCGGTGGTCGCCTTCCTGGCCAGTGACGACGCCAGCTTCATGACCGGCTCAGAGATCTACGCCGACGGCGGCTGGACCGCGCAGTAGTAGCGCGTCACGACCTCCGGTGGAACGGCGAGCCGGTCGTCACGCCCTCAGCGACCTAGGCGGCGGAGAACCTCGTCGGGTGGTCGTCCTCGGCAAGCGCCACGAGCTGCCCGCGGTCGGCGAGCACGTCGAGGTGAGCCATCGTCTCGCAGATCGCGATCATCTGGTTGAACGGGTCGAGGCTGCCGAAGGCTCGGCCCCGACGCGTCCACAGCATTCCCCCTGCGACCGTGGCCCCGGTAACCGGTGATGTCGCCTGCTCCACATTGTCGAAGATCTGTTGAAAACGTTCCTCATGGTGGGTCAGGAGCACGGTCACGCGGTCGTGGAGCGACCCTCCGGGGTGTCCGTGGGCGGGCATGAGGATCGCGTCGGGACGACCCCTCATGGCGGCCAGCGAGTCGAGGTAGTCGGCCAGCGGGCGCCCCCACTCGCTGAGCTCGAACCCAATGGAGGGGGTGATGGTCGGCAGCACGTGGTCCCCGGTGAACATCAGTCCGGAATCGATGTCGTGGAACACGACGTGTCCCTTGGTATGCCCGGGCGTCGGCACCACCTCCAGCTGCCGGGATCCGAGGTCGAGCGGTCCCGCCTCGAGCCAGCCGTCGGGGTCCTCCCAGTCAGCGGCGTCGAAGGCCTCAGATTGGGTGAGTGCGATTACCACCTCAACCAAGTCCGCCGCGCCGGCCCGAGCGAGCTCGCGCAGCGAGGAGACCGGCACGTTGCTGCCCAGTTCCCGCACAGCTCTGAGGCCAGGCGCTTCGGCCCGCCCCAGATGCACCCGAGCCCCGACCTGGCGCCGTAGCTCGACGGCCAGCGTGTAGTGATCGCGATGGATGTGAGTGACGAAGACTGCCGACACGTCGTCCAGGCCACGACCGATCGTGCGCAGGGCGGCATCCAGCTCGCACGCGGTGTTGGGCAGGTGCCAGCCGCCATCGATAAGGGCAAGGCCGTCCGATGTTTCCAGGGCGTAGACGTTGACGGCTCGCAGCGCGTCGTTCGGCAAGGCCAGCGGTATCCGGTGCACACCGGGGGCCGCTTCGAAGCACCCTGGCGCCCACCAGTCGGGGCGCGCGGAAATCACCGGGTAGCGCCGATCACCTTCTCGTCGAACATGACCCTCTCCTCACCCATGACGGCGATCCGCCGGCCGCGCATCTTGCCCACGTGGGCCAGGGCCGCCTTCCACTCGTCGCTGGCGAGGGCGGCATCGAGGGCCGCGCGGTCGTCGAAGCTGAGGATCGAGATGCCGTCCCAGCCCTGCGAACGCTCCTCGAGCGCGTCCAAGATGTCAGTGTGGTGCCACCGCCGCAGGCCCGGCAGCACGTAGGTCACCGCGGCGTGCTCGCCGCGCCACCACTCGATGAACTGCTCGTGCGTCCAGTCGTCGGGCTTCGAGGCCATCAGGACGAGGTTGTACATGCGTCTCCTTCGTGGGGCTCTAGGGACGGCTGAGTAATGACGACGTTCATGGGCCGACCAGCCGCTCGCAGGCCCCCGTCATGAACTTCGAGATGGTCGAGAGGGTCTGTTCTCCACCCGGGCGGTACCAACGCCACACGCCGACGAGGAGCGACAGGATGGCTTGGCTGGACTGGCGCGGGTCGCGGCGTGCAAACGCACCGTCCGCCATGCCCTTCTCGAGCAGCGCCGACCACTCGTCCTCGATGGCCCGGACGAGGACACGCGCTTGTTGGCGCTCCGCCTCCTCGCGTTCGGAGGGACGCGGGGTGCTGAGCAGATCCATGTGCGAGAGGAGGATCCGGGCGGCCAGGGCCTCGCTCGGGGTGACGTCGTATGCGCTCGAGACCGCGACGCGCAACCGTTCGGCGTGGTCGTCCACGCCGACCGTGGCGTCTCGGAAGCGTTGCAGCGACGCGGCCAGCTCGAGGTTCATGATGGTCAGCAGGCAGTGGGCCTTGGACTCGAAGTAGTGGTAGAGCGCGGTCTGGCCGATCCCGACCTCGTCCGCGACGGTCGCCCATTTGGTGTGTTCGAAACCGTCTCGGCCGAATCGGTCGATCGCTGCCTGGAGGATGACACCGCGCTTGGACCGGGGGCCGTCCTTCCGCTCGAGTTGCGCAGTCATTAGGGTGAAGTCCTTCGGTTGACGCTTCTTGTTACGGTTCGATTCTACCCGAACCGAGGTCAGTTCAGGAGCACGACCCCTCTTACGTGCACCGACTGGCGGTCACGAAGCCTCACCAGCCATGCGCCGTGCCACTGACCCGGCCTCTTGCCGGTCGAGTTTGCCGACCCGGTTCTGCGGCAGGTCGTTCACGCGGTACACCATCTCCGGCCACTTGAACTTCGGGAAGCCCGCTGCGGCCAGACCGGCGCGCACCTCGTCGATGGTCACGGGCGTTGTGCTGACGACGAGAGCCGCCGCACGTTCACCCAGGAGATCGTCAGGGACCGGCACGACACACACCTGGGCCACCCCCGGCAAGGCAGCCACCGCGGCCTCCACCTCGTTGATGTCGATGTTGCGCCCGCCGCGGATGATGATCTCCTTCTCGCGGCCCATGATGTTGATGGTGCCGTCCTCGTTGGCGCGAGACCGGTCGCCGGTGGGCAGGAAGCCGTCCGCCGTGAGCTCGGGTGGCTGCGGCTGTCCCCCGCGGGCGTACCCCACGAAGAGCGAGGGTCCACGCACCTGCGTGTTGCCGGTCTCCCCGGGCGCCAGAACGCGGCCGACCTCATCCACTACCCGGATATCCGTGCCAGGGAAGGGCCGTCCGTCGCGACCGAGCCGGACCTCGGCGTCGTCAGTGGGCAGCGATGTCGTGTGTCCCAGGCACTCGGACATCCCGAACACCCGCAAGAACTTCGTGCCCAGGATCCGCTCGGCCCGGCCGAGAGCCTCCGCGTTCATCGGCCCACCGCCCACAGTCATGGCGGTCATCGCTCGCAGCGAACCCTCCGCACCCGGGACCAGCGAGAGCTGCAGCGCCATCGTCGGCACCAACATCGTCCACGTCACGTGGTGGCGCTCGAGGAGGTCCAGCGCCGCGTCCGGCTTCCACCGGTCGAGGCAGACCTGGGTGCCACCGAGCAACGCGGGCAGGTAGAGCCCGAAGCAGAAGGCGGCCACCGAGGAGAGCGGCACCAGGGCGGCGACCGAGTCACCGGGCCGCAGGCCGACGGCGTCGATGGTGGCCGCCCCGGCGTACCTGATCGCCGACTCGGACTGGACGACACACTTGGGCCGGCCGGTCGAGCCTGACGTCATGGCGATCGCGACACCGCCACGCCACCGCTCCACACCCCGTGTCGTCCCGGGTCGAACGCGCAGCGACCAACCTTGGAGGACGGGTCGCTCGCCGGCGAAATCGGCCTGGTCGAGCTCCCAGTGGGTGAGGGTCTCGGATGCGGCGATGACGGCGTCCGGAACGATGTCCTCCAGCGCCAACGCATACTCGGACGCCTCGGCATGGCGGCTGACGACCGCGATCACTCCCCCGCGCATACCGATCGCGACCGCCGCCGCCAGCGTGCGCCAGGAGTTGTCCGCCTGGACCAGGACCGTGGGGACGCCGTCGGCCATCTCGCCCAGCGCGTCCGCGATCTCGGTCGCCGCCGCGAGTACCTCCTGCAGCGAGTGGTCGCCCGACGCGTCGACGACCGCTGGCTCGTCCGGAGCCGTCTCCGCGCGCTCGATGAGCTGCGCTGCCAGTACCTTCACGTTGTCATCCTTCGCGCTAGACCTGGGACTGCTTGGGACTCGTTGTGGGCCGCGCTCCCGCCGAGGGCACCACGACCGCGCGTCCGTGCACGGCGCCACGGCGCAGCTCCTGGTATGCCTCCACTGCGTCAGTCAGCGCGTAGGCCGCGGTCTCCGCCCGAAGCGCACCTTGGTGGGCCAGCTCGACGACCCGGACCAGGTCGGCTCGCGGGCCCCAGAAAGGAGCAGCCAGCTGCCAACCGAGAGGAAGGCGACCGCCCTTGGCCGCTTCCACCGCTCCCCCGCCGCTACCCACGATCACCAGCGCCCCGCCCGGCGCGAGCACCTCGGGGATGTCCGCGAGAGTGCCGGTGGCGCCGACGAAGTCGAGCACCAGGTCGGCGCCGTCGCCCCGACCCGAGGCACTCAGCAACGCTGCGCCGGCGCGGACATCGCCGGCGACGCCGGCGGCACCCAGGCTCATCGCCAGGTCGCGCGCGGCCGGCCGCGTGTCGACCACAACGACGTAGGGATCCGGGACCGCGAGCAGCAGTTGGAGGGCGAGGTGCCCCAGTCCACCCGAGCCGACCAACAGCGTGGTGCCCCCGGCCGCGAGGTGCCGGTGCTCGGCCACCGCGTGGAGGGCGGTCAGTCCCGCGTCGGTAAGAGGCGCCGCGGCTTCCGGATCGAGACCCGGGTTGCGGACCAGGTGACGAGCGCTCGGCACGAGGACGAACTCGGCAAGGCCTCCATCCCACCCCAGGCCACCGCCCACCGGCCCGCCGGCGAGCCGCAGGCAGTAGTTCTCCCGGCCCCGGCGGCAGTTGCGGCACTCACCGCACCCCCAGATGCCATGGACCAGGCACGCCACACCCATCCACCTCGACCCGGCGCTCTCACCGACGGCGACCACGGTCCCGGCGATCTCGTGACCGAGGGTGAACGGCAGCCGGTAGGGCAGCCGGCCCGCCGGCGCGTCCATGACGTGCAGGTCCGACTGGCAGAGTCCGGCGGCGTCGACGCGCAGGAGCACCTCGTCGCCGGTGGGGACAGGCACCGGAACCTCCACCAGCTCCGGCGCGCTGGCCCACGACTCGAGCCGCACTGCCTGCATGGTGCTCGGGAGGGTCACCGTGCGGTCCAGCCGCCGTCGACGACCAGGACCTGACCGGTCACGTAGCTCGACGCGTCGGAGGCGAGGAACAGCAGCGCACCGTCGACCTCCCCCTCACGCCCGCCGCGGCCCAGCATGGTGTTCCTCCTGACCCAGCCGGCCGACTTCTCGTTCGAGAACAGGCCGTCGGTCATCTCCGTGTCGAACCACCCCGGCACTAGGGCGTTGGCGCGTATGCCGCGACGACCCCACTGGCCGGCTAGCTCCCGCGTCAGCCCGATGACACCCGCCTTGGAGGCGGCGTAGCTGGCGCCACCGATGGGCGCGGTCGACACCAGCCCCACAACGGAGGCGATGTTGATGATGGACAAACCGGCGTCCGCCTCGATAGCCGAGGCGACACTCACGGCTAGATGGAAGCCCGCTGTGAGGTTGAGGGCGAGCAGGGCGTCAAAGACGTCCTCGGTGTCGTCCTCAGCCACTGGTGGGCCAGGTCGGCCGGCGTTGTTGACCAGGACGTCGATGCGCCCCGACCCGGACATGGCTCGTTCGACGAGCGCGGCACGGTCGCCCGCGCGGGTCACGTCACAGACGACGGGCACGACGCCGGGCACGTCATGGGCCAGCTGCTCCAGACGCTCCACGCGACGAGCCGCCGCGTACACGGTGGCGCCCGCTGCCGCCAAGGTCCGCGCGAACCCGGCGCCGAGGCCGGAGGAGGCGCCGGTCACTAGCGCCGCCCGACCGCTGAGGTCGAAAAGGGCTGCCGTCCGGTCTTTTTCATTCATCAGTACACCGCCGTTCGGCCGCCGTCGACCGGGATGAGTGCCCCGGTCGTATATCCCGACTCGTCGGACGCGAGGAAGACCACCATGCTGGCGAGCTCGTCCGGCCGACCCAGCCGACCGGCGGGGAGCCGGTCGAGCACCAGATGCCGGAACCGGTCGTCCCAGGACGCCGCCATGTCGGTGGCGAAAGCCCCGGGCATCACGCCGTTGACGCGCACGAGGGGTGCCAACTCCTGGGCGAACGCACGGGTCAACGCGTTGAGACCGTTCTTCGCGGCCGCGTACATCGCCTCGGGCGGACTCGGTCGCTCGGCGCCGATGCTGGAGATATTGACGATGGACCCACCGCCCTGTCGCACCATCCGGTCACCGGCCACGGCCATCAGCCGGAAGGGGCCCTTGAGGTTGACCTCGAGCGTCTTGTCCCACAGCGCCTCCGAGACCTCCAGCAGACTCGGCGCCAGCGGGGCGATCCCGGCGTTGTTGACGAGGACGTGGAGGCTGCCGTGGTCGGCGACGACCCGGTCCACCGCGGGTTCGATCTCGTCCCACTCGCCCACGTGCAGCCCGAGAGCGTGCACGGCCCCGCCGGTCGCCTCGGTGATGCGGGCCGCCGCCGCCACGCAGGAGTCGAGCTTCCGGCTGGAGAGCACGACGGTCGCGCCGGCTTCCGACAAGGCGGTCGCGATGGCGAACCCGAGGCCCCGGCCACCGCCGGTGACCATGGCGACCTTGCCCTTGAGGAGGGTGCCGGCTGCAGCGTTCACGGCGCGCCGTCCGACACCGGCTTGTAGGCCTGAAGCTCGAGACGGGCGATCGTGCGCAGGTGCACCTCGGTGGGGCCGTCCGCGATCTGCAGGGCTCGGGTGATCGAGAACAGCCGGCTCAGCACCGTGTCGTCGCTCACGCCGGCCGCCCCAAACGTCTGCACCGCACGGTTGACCACCGCGTGAGCAGTCTCCATGGCCGCCACCTTGATCGCGGCCACCTCAGAACGGGCGGCGGCGTTCCCCCTGGTGTCCATCAGCCAGGCGGCCTTGAACGTCAGCAAGCGGACCTGGTCGATCTCCATGCGGCTGCGCGCAACCCACTCCCGCACCACCCCCCGCCGAGCCAACGGCTCCCCGAAAGCCACCCGGGACGTGGCGCGCTGGCACATCAGCTCCAACGCGCGCTCGGCCATGCCGATCCCTCGCATGGCGTAGTGCATGCGGCCCGGGCCGAGCCGCCCCTGCGCGATCGCGAAGCCGTCACCCTCGGCGCCGAGCATGTTCGTCGCCGGCACCCGCACGTCCGTGAACTGGACGTCACCATGGCCGAGACGGTCGCGATAGCCGAACATCGGCAGGTCGCGGAGGACGGTGATTCCCGGGCTGTCGGCCGGCACCAGGATCATGCTCTGTCGGTCGGTGGCGCCGCCCGGGTCCGACCGGCCCATGAAGATGACCAGCTTGCAGTCGGGGTCGAGGATCCCGGACGTGTACCACTTGCGCCCGTTGAGCACGTACTCGTCGCCGTCGCGGTGGATCGTCGAGGTGATGTTGCGGGCATCGGAACTGGCCACGTCAGGCTCGGTCATCGCAAACGCCGACCGGATCTCACACGCCAGCAACGGGTCGAGCCATCGAGCCTGCTGGTCGGGGGTGCCGTACATGGCCAGGATCTCCATGTTCCCCGTGTCGGGGGCCGAACAGTTGATGGCCTCGTTGCCGATGATGGAACGACCCGCGATCTCCGCCAGCGGCGCGTACTCGAGGTTGGTCAGGCCAGCGCCGCGATCGCCGTGCGTCATGAACAGGTTCCACAGGCCGAGCTCGCGCGCTCTCGCCTGCAGGTCGCGCATGACCTGGGGCTGCTCGTGGGGGTTCTCGTTGGCGGCGATCTGCGCGTCGTAGATCGGCTCAGCCGGGTACACGTGCTCGTCCATGAAGCCACGCAACGTGTCGGCCAACGCGGCGGTACGGGGACTGAGTCCGAAGTCCACGGATCCTCTTCCTTGGGGGTGTGCGGGAGTATGCGTGAGCTCAGCCGAGGCGTTCGAGCCCCGACTCGAGCAGCCGGCCGATGGTGGCCGGAAGCTGCTCCTGCGCCGGGTCGTGATGTCGGCCCTCGCGATGTCGCCTGAGGTTGTGGCCCATGATGGCGGCCATCTTGAACCGGCCGAGGGCGTTGAACCACTCCAGCCGGTCCAGGCCTCCGCCCGCGGTGTAGAGGCCGACCAGCTCGTCCTCGGCCGGAAGTCCGGGCACCTCGCGCCCTACGCCGGGGAAGTTCGTCCCGTCAGAGAAGACCAGGAACCAGCCCAGCTCCACCCTTGGGTCACCGATGCTCCAGATCTCCCAGTCGATGACCGCAACGGGCTCGGTGCCAACGCTCAGGATGTTGCCCAGCCGGTAGTCGCCGTGGACGAGGACCGGCGGGGCGCCCTCGGGAACGTCGGCCTCGAGCTTCGCCTGAAGCCGACCGGCCTCGGGGACCAGCTCCGCGCGGCACGGCATCCATGGTGCGGATCCAGCGCGCCAGCTCATCGGCGGGCGTGAGCGGAGGACCGTCCACCGGCAACATCGCCACGGGGACGGCGTGCATCACCGGCAGCACCTCGGCGGCGCGGCGCATACGAGCCGCCGCGAGCACCGGCTCGACCGGTGGGTCGTCGAGCACCGGCTCCAGGGACTCACCCGCCACCAGCTCCATGGCGAACCACGCGGGCTCCTCCTCGTCCACCGCGCGCACGACGGGGACCGGCACGTCGGTGTCGGCCAGCGCCTGCAGGATGCGGGCCTGACGCAGCATGTTGTGACGTCCCATCGACCGCTGCCCCGGTGGCACCGCCTTGACCACCAGGTCCTGCCCCCCGGCGGTCAGCCGGTACGTGAGACCCGAATGTCCGCCCGGCATGGTCGACAGCGCACTGACCTGCAGGTCATCGCCCTGGGAGGCGCGCAGCGCGGCCGCGACCCGCGGGCCGAGCGCGTCGGCGTGACCCAGGGCGGCCTGGTCACTCACGAGCGAGCACCGTGCATGCACTGATGCCGGGGGCCCCGTAGACATGGGTGAAACCGAGCCGGGGCGACCCCGGGACCTGGCGAGCGCCGGCCGTGCCACGCAGCTGGGTGACGACCTCGTGGACCTGGCGCAGGCCGGAAGCCCCGATGGGCTCGCCGTTGGCCAGGCAACCGCCGTCGGTGTTGACCGGGAGCCGCCCACCGATCTCCGTCTCGCCGCCCGCGATCCACTTCTCCTGGTCGCCGTGGTCACAGAAACCGCACTCCGCCATGTGCATGATCTCGGCGCCGCTCTCGGTGTCCTGCAGCTGAGCCACGTCGATGTCGTCCGGACCGACGCCGGCCTCGTCGAACGCCGCCCGGGCCGCCGCGGCGCTGACACTCGACGGTTCGTCGAGCCCCTGGATGGCCGGGCTGAACACCTCGAAGGAGCCGAAGGAGCGGGTTCGCGCGGCCACCGCGAGCAGTCGTACGGGCCGGGCGGCCAGCCGGCTGGCGGCGGACTCGCTGGCCACGATGATCGCCGCGCCGCCCTCGCCCGGCGAGCAGAACATGTATCGGGTGAGCGGGTCGTTGACCATGTCCGCGGTGGCGATGACCTCCTCGGAGATCGCCTCGCGGCGCCAGGCGTTCTCGTTGCGAGCGCCGTTCCGGTAGGCCTTGGCGGCGACCTTGGCGAGCGTGGACGCAGTGATGCCGTAGCGATCCATGTAGCGCGCGATCTTGATCGCGAAGAACTGGGTCGTGACCATCAGACCCGCCTCCCCGTAGCCGACCGGCAGGCCCCACTCCTCCGGGCGCGGGTCGAAGGCGCCCCGCGGGTGCTTGTCGAACCCGACCGCGAGAGCGATGTCGGCGGACCCCGAGCGGATGGCGTTGACCGCCGAGGCCAGGGCGCTGCCACCGGTGGCGCAGCCGTTCTTGACGTTGGTGAAGGGAATGCCGGTCAACCCCAGGTCACTGACGAGCGTGTCGGCCAGCCCCGATCCGTCGCTGCCGCCGAAGGCGGCGTCGACGTCGGCCCAGGCCAGGCCGGCGTCGTCCAATGCTGCCCGGATGGCCTGGAGCGCCATCTCGCGCCCCGACACCCCCGGCTGCCGGCCGAACCTCGACAACCCTGCGCCGACGATCGCGACCGGACTCAGCGAGGCGCTCATCGGGCACCGCCGGTCGTGGCCGTGGCGAACCGAGGCACCGGGCTAACGGCGACGAGGCTCACCTCCGCACCGGTCAGCTCGTCGAAGTCGACGCAGTCCAGGACCGCCTCGACACGAACGCCCTCGGGCAGCTCCACGTACCCCACGGCGAACGGGACGAACCCGTCCGCCGGGGGGACGTAGGGCGGTGACTTGGGAGCGAACCGCTGCACGGTGTGACCCCACACCCGGCCGCTGCGCGAGAGCTCGACAGCGGACATGGCCTGCTGGCCACAGCGCTGACATCCGGTCGCCGGCGGGAACGCAACGTTGTCGCAGTTCCCGCAGCGGCTGCCCAGCAGCGCAGGCGATGTGGTGCTCATCAGCGGTGTCTCCTGGTGCTGGCGGGTGCGAGGGGTCAGCGCAGTAGTCAGCGCAGCCGGGACCTCAGCGGCCGACCCACTTCGGCTCGCGCTTCTCCAGGAACGCCTGCACGCCTTCCTTCGCGTCCTCGGACTGCAGGGCGTTGCCGACCGCAAGGTGCTCCATGACCATCAGCGACTGGATGTCGGCGTCGAGGCCGCGGTCGATGGTCATCTTGGTCAGCCGCATCATGAAGGGGCTCTTGTCGGCGAGCGGAGCGATGAAGTCCGCCACGAGCTGGTCCAGCTCGGCGGCGGGAGCCGAGGCGTTGATGAGGTCGAAGTCGACGGCCTCCTTGCCGGACAGGAGCTTGCCCGTGAGCATCAGCTCCTTGGTCTTGCGGATGCCGATCATCCGCGGGAGACGGTAGATCGGACCGGCGCCGCCGAAGAGCGCCCGACGGATGTGGAAGTCACCGATCTTGGCGTCATCGTCGGCGACCGCGAAGTCGCACGAGATCATCAGCTCGAACCCACCGGCGGTCACGTACCCCTCGAGCACGGCGACGGAGGGCTTCTTCATCGAGTAGAGGCGGTCGCAGACCTTCGCGGAGAGGATCGCGACCTCCATCGCCATCGTGTTGCCGACGTAGTTGGCGAGCAGCTCGTCGAGGTCGAAGCCCGAGCAGAAGGTGTTGCCGCGGCCGCGGAGGACGAGCACCTTGATCTCGGGGTCCTCGTCGACCTCGACGATGATCTCGTCCAGCCGGTGGAGCAGCTCGACGGTGACGGCGTTCTTCTTGTGCGGTCGGTTGAGCCAGACGCGGGCAACCTCGCCGTCCTTCTCGAGGATGATGTGGTCGGTGTCGATCATGTAGTGCCGTCCCTTCAATTCGAACTGGATTCACTTCAGTATGCTCACCTCGGCTCTGGACGTCAAGCACCGCGCTGACGTCGCCGACGAGGGTGGACAATGAGCAAGAACTGAATTAAGTTCAGGTTGTGTCCGTGGACCTACATCTGACGCGCTACTACGCCGCCGTCGACCGCGACGACCTGGAGAGTGCTGGAGCGATGCTCCATCCGCAGGTCACTTTCGCCGTGCATCTGCCCGCCGGGGTGAACCGGGGCACCACCCGCGAGGCGCTTATCGGGTACCTCACGGGACGGGGGGACGTCGTACGGCGGCACGTCCCGCTCCGCACGTCGCGCGACGCCGATGTCGAGTTCGTCTACGGCGCCGTGGTGGAGGACCAGACGCGCATCACCGGTCACTTCCTGGCGTCGGTCCGGATCGACCCTGACGGCCTCATCGCCGCCTACCACGTCTCGTTCGACACCGAGCTGGCCCTCGTCGCCGTAGCTCCCGAGGAAGGACGGCCATGAGCAGCACACCCGCCCTGGTCACCTGGTTCGCGACGATGGACTCCGACAACCCGGACGACGTCCTGACGATGATCACCGAAGACTTCTTCATGTCGGTGCAGTTCTCCACGGGCGGGGGGACCTCCTCGGAGTTCGCGGGCGACCGTTCCGGACTGGTCCACTACCTCGAACAGCGGGAGAAGAGCGTGCTGGTGCACGTGGTCGACGTCGGCAGCACCGTCGGCGACACCGAGCTGGCCCTCGGCCGAACCACCCGCGACGGCGCCTTCGAGGCCTCGTTCAACGCCACCGCCCAGCTGGTGGACGGGCGGATCCGCCGGCTGTTGATCTGCCGCACGCCGGAGCTGGCCTTCGCCTGACCCCTTCAACGCCACCGCCAGCGCGTCGTCCCGGCAGCGGGCGCCTACTCCAGGAGAGAGTCCCATGCCCGAAGCAGTGATCGTGTCCGTCGCCCGCTCTCCGATCGGCCGCGCCTACAAGGGCTCGTTGACCGAGCTGCGGCCTGACGACCTCGTCGCGTTCATCATCCGGACGGCCCTCGACAAGATCCCCGCTCTGGACAAGAACACGGTGAGGGACCTCTACCTCGGCTGCGGTCTTCCGGGCGGAGAGTCCGGGCACAACATGGCCCGGGTCGTCAACGTCCTCAACGGCATGGACCGAGTGCCCGGAGCGACCGTCACCCGCTACTGCGCCTCCTCCGTGCAGACCACCCGGATGGCGTTCCACGCCATCCGGTCCGGCGAGGGGGACGTGTTCATCTCGGCCGGAGTGGAGACCGTCTCCCGCTTCGGGCGCGGGACCTCCGACGACCCCGCGACGTGGAATCCGGTCTTCGCTCCGGCGCAACGCCGCACCGATCAGTACGCGCCGGGTGAGGACTGGTACGACCCCCGCCAGGACGGTGACCTGCCCGACATCTACATGGCCATGGGTCAAACCGCTGAGAACGTCGCGCGGATGCGGGGCATCGGCCGCCGCGAGCTCGACCGGTTCGGCGTCCGCTCGCAGAACCTGGCGGAGAAGGCGATCGCGAACGGCTTCTGGAGCCGCGAGATCACCCCGGTTACCACGCCGGACGGAACCGTCGTCGACGCCGACGACGGCCCCAGGCCGGGCGTGACCTACGACCGCATCAAGGAGCTCCAGCCCGTCTTCCGCGTCGACGGCGTCGTCACCGCAGGAAACTGCTGCGGCCTCAACGACGGCGCCGCCGCCGTCGTCATCATGTCCGACACCAGAGCCGCCGAGCTGGGCCTCCCGCCGCTGGCTCGGATCGTCTCGACCGGCGTGAGCGGCCTGTCCCCCGAGATCATGGGTCTCGGACCGGTCGAAGCCACCAAGGACGCACTGAACAACGCAGGCATGTCCATCGGCGACATCGACCTGGTCGAGATCAACGAGGCTTTTGCGGCCCAGGTCGTCCCGTCCTACCAGGACCTCGGCATCGACATCGACCGCCTCAACGTCAACGGCGGCGCGATCGCCGTCGGCCATCCCTACGGAATGACCGGTGCCCGGCTGCAGAACACGATGATCAACAGCCTCGACTTCCACGACAAAACCACCGGTCTCATCACGATGTGCGTGGGTGGCGGACAGGGCATGGCGTTGATCCTCGAGCGGATCTGAGCGAGAACGAGGCCCGGGTGCAGCCATGCTGAGGACGTACGAGCTCGCCGACGTCGACCAGTACCAGGCGACGTCGGACCCGGACGTGGTGCCGGTCGAGGCCGACAGCGCCTTCCCCCTGAGCCGCGCTATCGGCTTCGAGGCGGCGCTCTACGGAGTTCCGAGCGCGCTGCAGTACGCGCAGATGTGCGACCAGACCGCCGTCCTCGAAGACGGCGCCTGGACGGGTCTCAACGGGTTCACCCACCAGACGGACATCGCCGGTCCGGAGTTCTCGGAGTTCCGGGTGCCCAACGTGGACACGCTCTACTCGAACGCGTGGTTCTCCCTGCAGGACGAAGCCCTGGCGGTGACCCTTCCCGACTGTGGACCCCGTTACTTCACGCTGAACCTGCTGGACGCATACGGGAACGCCACGAACATCAGCTCCCGGACGCACGGCCGGGGCCCGCACCGCGTCCTCCTGGCCGGGCCTGACTGGGACGGCGAACCAGCAGCCGGATTCTCCGTGTTCCGGGTGGCGACTCCGATCATGTGGGGCCTGCTGCGGATCCAGGTCCTGGGTCCTCAGGACCTGGCCGCCGTGCGCGCCCTCCAGGCCCAGGTGGAGGTGTCCGGGGGGACGAACGCCGGCCGAGCCGCGGCGTCGTGGCCACGCGTCACCGCTGCCGACGTGGAGTCGGACTGGACGTCCTACTTCGCCGCCCTGGACACGGTGCTGCGGGTCTGCGGGATCCCGCTGGAGGAGGCGGCACACGTGCGGCGGTTCCACGCGATCGGCGTCGGTGATGACGCCCCGTTCGACCCGGCGGTGCTGACCGACGGGATCCGACGGGGGGCTGCGACGGGCTTCACCGAGGCCTTCCACGTCCTGCGCAGCTCGCGCTCGCAGCTCGGCCGGAGCGACGGCTCGGGATGGACCCGAGTAGCCAACAAAGGGCGTCACGGCACCAACTACACAGCGCGAGCCATCATGAACCACGTCGGCCTCGGCGCCAACGTGGTCGAGGAGAACACCTCCTTCAACACCTACCGCGACGAGGCGGGGGTCCAGCTGGATGGCCGCGCCGGCCGCTACGAGCTCACCTTCGCCACCACTCCCCCCGTCGACTTCTTCTGGTCCGTCACGCTCTACCTCGCTGACACGGGGCACGTCTGCGCGAATGCACTGGACCGGTACAGCATCGGTGGCCCCGCGTCCGAGGCTCGTGCCGGTCGGCGACTGATCGTCCAGGCCGAGGCCCCGGCGGATCCGGTGGACCGCGAGTCCTGGCTGCCCGCTCCCAGGGACGAGTTCTTCCTGGTCCTTCGCGCCTACGGACCGCGAGAGGAGCTGCTCGACGGCCGTTGGGCTCCTGCCGGCGTCCGACGGGTCCACCCGGCGGCGGGTCGATGAAGAGGACGACCGCCGCCACTTCGGTGGGCACCCGGTCCGGCCCCGCCCTCCCGACCGGCGATGACGACCTCAGTGCACTCGTGCGGGTGCACGTCTGGGGCTATCCCCTGGTGTTCGCTGCCCGGTTGCGACAGAACATGACCCTCGCAGCTGCCCCGACGGACCCGGCGACGAGCCGCTCGGCCGCCGCGCCGATCAACAGCTTCGGACATCAGCGGCTCCTCTCGGACGCGACCTACCGGGTGGGCGTCGCCCCGAACGTGGACACCCTGTACAGCGTGGCGTGGGTCGACCTGGCCGACGGTCCGGTCGTGCTCGACACTCCGGACTTCGGTGACCGCTACTACACCTTCCAGGTCGGATTCGCTGACTCGTCCAGCCTCGCGGTCGGTCATCGGACGCACGGGGCCGCGCTGCCGCGGTTGACCCTGAGAGTGCAGGGCAGCCCACCGCCCACGACGGAGGGCTTGCACCTGACGAGCCCCACTCGCTACGCCATGCTGGCGGGGCGCATCCTCGTCGACCCGGCGGTGGGCGGTGACGTCGAGGTGGCGCACCGCCTCCAGGACGAGGTGAGGCTCACGCGCTGGCGTGACGGCGTGACGGTCTCGTGCAGCGTCTCGGAGCAGACCCCCCTGGACTGGGGCACCGAGGGCCTGGCCGACGGTCCCGCGTACCTTCGGCGCCTGGCCACCGTGCTGGCGGACTGGTCGCTCGGCACCGTTCCCCCGGACGTCCTGTGGGACCTGCACCGGGCCGGCTTCGACGAGACGCTGAGGCTTGTCCGCACGGTCGAACCGGCACTGGTCGACCGGGCTGTTGTCGAGGGAACCACTCTCATCGAGCGGGCGGTGCGAACCGCCGACGCGACGACGAATCACTGGGCCGTCAACTACCAGGGCTGCGAGTTCGGCGCCGACTGGCTGCTGCGGGCGGCGGTCGCGCACGCCGCGATCTACGTCAACCCGGTCGCCGAAGCGCTGTACCCCGTGGCGGAGCTCGACTCGGACGGGCACCCGCTCACCGGTCGCCGGCGCTACGAGATGAGCTTCCCGCCGAACGGCCTGCCGCCGGCCGCGTACTTCTGGTCCTTGACCATGTACCACGACCGAGGCTTCCTGGTCGACAACCCCATCGACCGCTTCGCGATCGGTGACCGGACACCCGGCCTACGCTTCGAGGAGGACGGCCGGCTCGTCCTCCAGGTGTCACACTCCGCGCCCCAGAAGGGTGTTGCGAACTGGCTGCCGGCTCCTGCCGAGGGGTTCCGACTGATGCTCCGCCTCTACGGGCCCACGCAAAAGTGTCGTGAAGGTCGGTGGTCGCCACCCCCGGTCGTCGCCCTGCCGGATGCCGAGAGGGCCTAAGGCGGTTCCTCCCGGCGGCTACGAGGCGGCTTGGTCGGCGGTCTCGTCGACGCCCAGAGCGCTCAGGATCGACGAGTTCTCGTCGGCGAAATGGGCGAGGACCAGCAGGTCGCTGAGACGGCCGTTGCGGTCGCGCACGTGGTCCCGCAGGAGCGCCTCACCCTCGAAGTCGAGGCGGCGGAACACCTCCGCCGTCGACTCCTGGTTGGCCGGCACCTCGACCATGACCTTGGACAGACCGTCGTTCAGCGCCGCCAGCATCACCGTCCGCGCCATGGCTCGACCCAGCCCCTTGCGCCGATGCTGTCGGGAGACGACCAGGCGCAGCTCTCCGACATGGGCGGAGAGGCCCACGCCCGGCAGCAGCGAGGCGTATGCGGCCACCTCGCCGTCCTCCACGGCGACCCACCGGGACGCGCGGGTGTCCTCGACCGCGGCATCGACGCTCGCGGGGTTGCGGACGTCCTCCTTCACCGAGGTCACGTCCTCGTCCGGCAGCTCTTCGAAGAACCGGCGAAGGGCGTCGGCGTGATCGGCCGTCAACGGAGTGATGCTGCTCATGAGGACTCCTGAAGGGGTCGGCTGCGCTGGCGCAGGAACTCGGAGATCTGGGGGATGGTGACCTTGTGGGCCTTGCGACCCACGGCGAGCCCGATGTGCCCGGCTTCCAACAGCAGCTCCTGCTTGTCCGGCGAGCCGACCAGGTCCAGAGCTGGACGCGCGGACTCCGGCACAACGATGTGGTCCCGGGTCGCCACGACGTTGAGGTAGGGCACGCGGATCTCCGAGAGCGACACCGGTCGGCCGCTGAGTCGCACGGTGTCCGACACCAATGCGTTCTCACGCATCAGCATGTCGACGGTCTGGGCCGCCGTGCGGCCGGGGAACGGGACGTGGTCGGTGGCCCAGCCGGTCAACAGCTGGTGGGCGTTGACGACGTCGTCGTCCCACAGCTTGTCGATCAACCCGGCGTACTGAGCAAGCTCGGCGGTCGGCTTCATCAGCCGGAAGTACTGCAACAGCACGTGCGGAGGGATATTGCGGTCGTCGTCCAGCACCTCGTCCACCTTGAGGTCGCCGCGCTTGAGCGCCTCGGTCAGCACGCCGGCGTCCGTGAAGTCGACCGGCGTCGCGATCGTGGTGAGGCTCGCCAGCGGTAGATCGGGATCCGCCGCGGCCGCCAGCAGGCTCAAGATGCCGCCGAAGCAGTAGCCCACGAGCGCGACGTCCGGGCTGCCGGTCAGGTCGCAGACGCGGTCGAGCGCTGCGGGGATGTACCGCTCGGCGTAGTCCTCGAGTCCGTTTCGCGAGTCGCGTTCGGTGGGAATTCCCCAGTCGACCATGAAGACGTCGAACCCGTCGTCACGAAGATGCTCCACGAAGCTGTTCCCCGGGACCAGGTCGAGGATGTAGCTCTTCGAGACCAGGCTGTAGACGATGAGGAGAGGCGGAGCCTGCGACACCGACTCACTGCGATAGCGCCACATGACCGCGCGGTCCTGCGACCAGACAATGTCCTTGGGCGTCAACCCAGTTCGAGGCCTACTCGACCCCGTGATCACCTTGATCCCGTTGCGGGTTCGGACGGCGTTGCGCTCGACTTCGCGGAGTACTCGCTCCATCACGTCGCCCGGAGTTCGCCAGCCGCTTGCTTCTGTCACTGCCACTCCCCTTACCGCCGCTCTTCACCGTGGCCGAGGGTGCCTTCCCTGCTTCGTCGGCAGCCTCTTTCTGCTTCGCCAGCCGAGCCTCCCGGGACCGCCTCCGCGCCTCGCTCTCCACTGCCCCGCGAAGGAGCCGCACCTCGTGGTCGAGATCGCCGATCTGGTTGCGGAGCTTGCGCACGTCCGAACCTGCCGGCAGGTTCACGAGGTGCCACACGCGTCGGGTCCGTCGTTCGACGACACCGGAGACGCCCGACTGCACCTTTTGGACGATGACCACCGCGGTCGAGAACTTCGGACCGTGGACGAACTCCTCGACTCGCGGCCCGAGGGCGCCCTCCACAGCGGTGAACGCGCGGAGCCAAAGCGGATCACCCACAGGTTCCTCCTCGCCCTAGGTTCCGCAGCGGCCACGCCACTGCCCAGCATCCCGCAATCACCTCTATTTATCCAGAGGAATGACCGTCGGTCGGCGGCCTTCTCCCCTTCCAGACGCCACGTACAACGTGATCCTGGCCACTCATCCGCTACTTTGCTTGACATACCAAGCAGTGCTTGGTTTAGTTGTTCTACCAGCCCGACCCACCAAGGAGAAGATCGTGACCACGTACACCGAACTGACCGAGAAGGCCGCCGAGCAGATCCTGGCGGCGATCCAGCCGATGAACGAGCTGACGTCGTCCGTCGCTGACCGGACCATCGAGGCGGTCAGCAAGCTCCCGTCCGTGCCCACCCCCGACGGAGTCCCCACTCCGCTCGAGGTCGTGACCGCGCACTTCGCCTTCGCCGAGAAGCTGCTTACGGCCCAGAAGGACTTCGCCTTCCGCCTGGCCGGGGCCGCCACCCCGCAGACGAAGCCGGCGGCGAAGAAGTAACGTCCCACCTGGTCCACCAGCCATCGGGCGGCGACAGCCCCACCACGCTTCGGGAGCCCGCCATTGCCCACGCTGACGAGCAGACGCTCGACCGAGCCCAACCCGCTGCTGCAGGCGCTCGAAGTGCCGAGAGCCATGGCGGAGTTTGGGGCCATGATCGGAACCGCCGGGTTCATCCTGCAGGCACCGCGAGGTGACGGCAGCCCCGTCGTCGTCCTCCCAGGCTTCACCGCGTCGGACAGCTCCACCTTCGTCTTGAGGAGCATCCTCGAGCGACTGGGGCACCGACCGGTGGCCTGGGGGCTCGGGCGCAACGTCGGCCCCACGCGAGAGATCATCGACGGCGTCGACGCTCTGGTGCGGCGCCTCTACGACGAGGACGGACGATCCGTCCAGCTCGTCGGGTGGAGCCTGGGCGGCGTCTTCGCCCGTCACGTCGCCGCCCGCCGGCCGGACATGGTCCGCAGGGTCATCACCCTGGGCAGCCCCTACCGGATCACCCGACGGCAGAACCTGGCTGCAGGGTGGATGTACAGCCTGTACGCCCCACGACGCCCGGGTGCATCCGGAGTCCGACGCGGAGGTCCGGCCTCGCGTCCTCTGAGGGTGCCGACCACCTCGATCTACTCGCCGAGCGACGGCATCGTCTCCCGAGCCAGCTGCACCGAGGCGGAGACCGTCCTCGCCGAGAACGTCGGACTCCATGGGAGCCACAACGGCCTGGCGCACAACCCGCTGGCTCTCTACGTCGTCGCCGACCGCCTGGCCCTGCCCCCCGGGGTGCTGCCACGGTTCGAACCACGGCGTGCGGTCAGACCGTTCTTCGAACTGGGCCGCGGGTAGCCGAGGGCCTCGGCTCACGGACCGCGCCCGGTCAGCGCACGCCACTGACCGCGACACCGGCGCCGTACCGCTCACGCAGAACTCGCTTGTCGAGCTTTCCCATCGCCGTCCGCGGCAGCTGGTCGACGATCTGCACGGAACGCGGACACTTGAAGCCGGCCAGCTGCGACCGGCAGTGGGCGATGAGCTGCGCGGGCTGCACCCTCGGGTCGTTCACGACGACCAGGGCTCGCAGCTCCTCACCCATCTCCGGGTGCGGCACTCCGAACGCGGCGACGTCCTCCACGCCCGGGTACGATGCGAGCACCCGCTCCGCCTCCGCCGGATAGACGTTGACGCCCCCCGACACGACGAGGTCCGCGGTGCGGTCGGTGATGTAGGCGTACCCGTCGTCGTCGACGAAGCCGATCTCCCCGAGCGTGAACACCCCGGCACCGAGACCCGAGTCGGGGTCCAGGCCCTCGATGGCATACACGAGGCCACGGCCGGTCGTGTCGCGGAAGCAGAGCCGACCGGGGGTCCCCGTGGGGAGCTCACGCCCCGACTCGTCGAGCACCAGCACCTCGAACGGTGGGACGGCCCTGCCGACCGAGCCGGGGTGCGAGAGCCACTCGGCGGTGTCGATGCTGTTGGTGGTGCCCACCTCCGTGCCGCCGTACGCCTCCTCCAGGATCGGCCCCCACCAGTCGATCATGCGGCGTTTGACCTCGACCGGACACGCGGCCCCCGTGTGGACGACCCGCTGCAGGGACACGAGGTCGTAGGCGTTCCGCACCTCCGACGGCAGCGCGAGCAGACGCGAGAAGTGCGTCGGCACCATCACGCTCGCGGCGACGCGGTGGTCCTGCATCGCCCGCAGCACCGCCTCGGCGTCGAACCGCGGCAACACGACCACCGACGTGCCCGCCAGCAGCAGCCGCACGGCCGTCAGCGGGCCAGTGTGGTAGAGCGGTCCGACCACCAGATGCGGGCTGAACCTCGTGAGGGGGTTGTCCCGGAAGCGGCTCAACAGCTCGGCCACCGTGCTCGCCGCGGGGAAGGTGTTGGGTGGCTGCTCCACCGGTTTCGGCCGCCCTGTGGTCCCCGACGTGAACATCAGTGGAGGCCGTGGTCGCACGGACGACGAGTCCTCGTCCGACCCTGAAGCCGCCACCAGCTGCTCCCACGACTCCACCGGCCCGACGGGCTCGGGGTGGGCGTCGTCGAGGCGCCAGCCGAGCACCCGGACCGACTTCGACGCCGCCGCCGCGGCTCGCTGAGCGACGTGGGCGGTCTCCGGACCGACGAGTACGACCCTCGCGTGTGAGACGTCCAGCAGGTAGGCGACCTCGTCCGCGGTCAGGTGGAAGCTGATCGGCACCGGCGACAGTCCGGCCAGCATGACCGCTGCGTGCGCCAGCACCGTCTCGACGGAGTTGTGAGCCATGACGGCAACCCGGCCGGCCGGCTGCGTGTCCAGCTTGCGCAGCGCGGCGACGGCGGACCCGAGCCGCTCATCGAGCTCCTCCCAGTCCAGCACGACGAGATCGTCCGACAACGCTGCTGCCTCGCGCCTGCTCCCCGGCAGCTGGTCGATGACCTGGCGTAGAGCGCTCATCGGAGGTCCCGCTTCAGGATCTTGCCCGATGAGCCGAGCGGCATCTCGTCGACGAAGCGCACCTCACGTGGGTACTTGTACGCCGCCAGCCTCTCCCTGCAGAACGCGATCAGCTCGTCGGCGCCCAGCTCGACACCGGCCCGGCGCACGACCACGGCCACGACCTCCTCGCCGAGCCGAGGGTCCGGCTTGCCGATCACCGCGGCGGCGCTCACACCGGGGTGCGCGTACAGCACCTCCTCGATCTCGCGCGGGTAGACGTTGTAGCCGCCGCGGATCACCAGGTCCTTCATGCGGTCGACCACGAAGAGGTAACCGTCCTCGTCCTCGTAGCCCAGGTCCCCGCTGTGCAGCCATCCGTCGCGAACGGCGAGCGCCGTCGCCTCCGGGTCGTTGTGGTAGCCCTTCATCACGTTGTGTCCGCGGATGACCAGCTCGCCGACGTGGTCCGCCCCTCGGGGCAGACGAGCGCCCGACTCGTCGACGACGCGGACCTCGACCCCCCAGATCGGTTTCCCGATCGACAGGAAGCGCCGATCCTCCCTGCTGCGGTTGAAGGTCGCCGTGGCGCACGACTCCGACAACCCGTACCCCTCGAGCAGGAGCACGCCGAAGCGCTTCTCCACCTCACGCAGGGTCTCGCCGGGGATCGCGGCGCCGCCGGACACCGCCAGTCGGAACGCGGAGAGGTCGCGGCCCGTCACGTCCTCCGCCAGGAGGGCGTAGTACATGGTCGGCACGCCGAACATGATCGAGACACGGTCCCGCTCCATAACCTCCAGCGCGGCCACGATCTCGAACCGCGGCAGCACGGTCATGGTGCTGGCGTAGCGGACCGTGACCCCGATCAGGCTGAGGCCGTAGACGTGGAAGAACGGCACGACCGCCAACGAGACGTCCGAGGGGCCGAACCCGAAGAGGGCGCCCGAGGTGTTGGCGTTCATCAAGAGCTGCAGGTGGGTGAGCTCGGCTCCCTTGGGCCGCCCCGTCGTGCCGCTGGTGTAGAGGAGCACTGCGGTGTCCTCCGAACTGGTGGGGACGACGTCGTCGAACGCCCGGTCGGCGTAGAGGCTGGCCAGGGCCCGACACCCCGGAGGGAGCTCGCCGCTGCCGCGGACGAAGACCGGCACGTCACCGGCGGCACGGGCGACCTCGTCGACCCGTGAGCTGCTGGTCAGCAGCGCTCTAGCACCGGAGTCGGTCATCACGTGCCGGACCTCCGGCTCCCGCAGGAGCGGGTTGAGGGGCACCATGGTGAGCCCGGCGCGCAGGATGCCGAAGTAGCAGAAGACGAAGTCGGCGGAGTTCTCCAGCTGCACGGCAACCATGTCGCCTCGCACCAGGCCGAGCGCCAGCAGACCCGCCGCCGCCCGGGCCGAGCCGCGCTCGACGTCGGCGTAGGTCACGCTGATACCGTCGACGAGCAGGCAGGGCTTGTCGGGGTGCTGCGCGACGGCCTCGCGCAGGATCGTGGCGACGTTGAGACTCATCGGCAGCGTCCTTCCGCCGGCCTGCCGCCACCGCAGGCCACCGGGAGATGCACATGGCTGCAGCAAAGCCTCCAGGCAAGCCGCCGCGACCCGGCCTCCCCATCACCTACGGCGTGGTGCACGACGAGCAGACGGCCCGCGGCCGCCGGTCCTTGCGAGCCGACTCCCGTCCGCTCAAGAAGTCCGAGCTCGTGGCGGTTGACCTGGTCCGGGACATCGGCGCAGCCGGTCTCCGGGTCGGGGACCGGCTGCCCGACGAGGCGTCCATGCTGGCGCAGTACGCCGTCAGCCGGGAATCGCTCCGGGAGGCCCTGCGCATCCTGGAGGTCCAGGGCCTCATCACCATCCACCGTGGCCCGGGCGGCGGACCGAAGGTAGCGGGCATCGACCCGGCATACCTCGCGCGGACCGCGACGCTGTACTTCCACCTCAGCGGGGCGACCTACAACGAGATGTTCGAGACCTGGTTCATGATCGAGCCGGCGGTCGCCGAGAAGGTCGCCGCTCTGCCCGACCGGCCACGAGTTCGCCGGTCGCTCGAGCCGTACCTCGCGGACCTTCCTTCCGATGTCCACACGGACGTGTTCTTCACGATGTCGACCGGGTTCCACGCCGAGCTCGCGAAGCTCAGCGGGAACCGGGTGCTGGGCCTGTTGGTGCAGGCGATCGGCCACACGGTCGTCGACCACATCATGTTGGACCTCGACCCGGTCCAGGAGCGTCGGACGATCGAACATGACCACCGCGAGATCGCCGAGGCGATCACCGCCGGTCGGACCCAGAAGGCGCGCAACCTGATGGCGGCCCACATCGCCACGATGATCGAGATCTACCGACGCAGTTGGCCGACCCGTATGGGCGAGATCATCGAGTGGCGATAACCGGGAGGCGCCCTTCACCATCGGGCATCGGCTCACCTCACACCCCCAGTCTCCGGAGGAGCAGCTCGCGCGCGTCGTCGGCGCTGCCGTGAAGCAGAGAGCTCGACCGTGCTCGCCGGAAGTACAGGTGCGCGGGGTGCTCCCAGGTGAACCCGATGCCGCCGTGGACCTGGACGTTCTCGGCCGTGGCGAAGACCGCCGCCTCCGCGGAGCAGACGCTGGCCAGGGCGGTGGCGATGCCGACGTTCTCGACGTCCTCGGCGTTCTCGGCGAGCGCCGCGACGGCCCACTGGGTGGCCGATCGGGCCGCTTCGATCTGCTGAGCCATGTCCACGCAGCGGTGCTTGACCGCCTGGAAGGAACCGATGGGCCGGCCGAACTGCATCCGCGTCTTGGCGTAGTCCACGGCCATGGACAGGGCGCGCGAGGCCACGCCGAGCTGTTCGCACGCCAGGGCCAGCGCCGCTCGGTCACGAAGCCGCTCGCGGACCGCGGGTGCCGAACCCTCGGGTCCGACCAGCCGTCCGGGGACCCGGTCCAGCGTCAGGCGCGCGACCTTGCGGGTCGGGTCGAGCGTCGGCATGGCGGTCCGGGTGAGGCCCGGCGCATCGCCGGACACCGCGAAAAGGCTCAGGCCAGCCGGCGACTGCGCGAAGACCAGCAGCAGGTCGGCCGCACAGCCGTCCACGACGAAACACGCGTGCCCGGTGAGGACGAAGCCGCTGCCCTCCCGCTCCGCCGAGGTGCGAACCTCCGGCGCGGAGGAGGCGCCGGTCTCGGCCACGGCCACCGTGGCGACGGTCGTGCCCGCGGCGATCCCCGGGAGGTACTCCCCACGTGCCTGCTCGTCGTCGGCGGCCAGCAGCGCTCCGACCGCGAGTACCGAGGTGGCGTAGAACGGCAGACATCCCAGGGATCCGCCGAGCGCCTCCATCACAACCGCCATCTCCCGGAAGCCGGCGCCGCTCCCGCCGTACTCCTCCGGGACGTCCAGACCGGCGAGCCCGAGCTGGGCGGAGGCCCGCGACCAGACTGACGGGTCGTACCCGAGGTCGTCCTCCATCAGCCGCCGGACCTCGGTCTCGTCACAGCGCTCCGCGAGGAACTTGGTCACGAAACCACCGAACTCGACCTGCTCCACGTCGGGGCTCAGGCGTAGGAGCTCATCGCCTCCGCGCCACGCCTCAGCAGTCATCGCGGCACCTCTCGCCAGGGTCCGGTGTCGGCGCGGGGTTCGGCCGGCAGCCCCAGAAGGCGCTCGCCGACGATGTTGCGCTGGATCTCGTCACTGCCGCCGGCGATCCGGTAGCCCGGCGCACCCAGGAGGTGCTCGGTCCACGCGAACGTGCCCCACTCGCCGGTGTCCGCGGCGAGTCGCGGGCCGAGAATGGCGGCGGCCGCCTCGGAGGCCAGCATCAGGCCGTCCACCCAGTGCAGCTTCCGCAGCGACGAGACGGGACCGGGGTCCTGCCCGGCCAACCGCGCCTCGTGGTCCCGCTGGGCCGAGAGCTGCAGCACCTTCTCCGAGATCCACACGTCGGCAAGCCGCTTGCGCACCAGCGGATCACCGTCGCGGCCGAGCTCTCGAGCCAGCGGCAGCAGCTGCCGCCAGCCGCCACCGATGGTCTGGGTGGTACCGCTGTGCCCTCGTTCGAAACCCAGCGTGGTCAGGGCCACCTTCCAGCCCTCTCCGACCGCCCCCAGCCGCAGTGAGTCGGGGACTCGCACGTCGGTGAGGAAGACCTCACAGAACGAGCGGCCTCCCGACATCTGCCTCAACGGCCGGACCTCCACGCCGGGCAGGTCGAGCGGCAATAGGAAAGCCGTCAGTCCGGCGTGCTTGGGAACGCTCGGGTCCGAGCGGGCGATCAGCTCTCCGAAGTCGGCGAACTGCGCACCGGAGCTCCAGACCTTCTGGCCGTTGACGACCCACTCGTCGCCGTCCCTGGTCGCCCGAGTGCCGAGCCCGGCCAGGTCGGAGCCGGCGGACGGCTCCGAGAAGAGCTGACAGCACTGAGCGTCGCCGCGCAGGAACGGCGTGAGGTACGTGGCGCGCACCTCCTCGGTGCCGAAGAGGCGCAATGTGGGGGCGACGAGATGCATGGTCACGGAGGCCAGCTCGTGCGGCGCCGGCACCTCGAAGTGGCTCTCCTCCTGGGCGAACACGACGTCGTGTGAGGTCGTGAGCCCCGCCCCGCCCATCTCCACCGGCCAGCTCAGCGCCCCGAACCCGGCGTCGTACTTGCGGCGCTGCCAGTCGCTGACCCGCGCCACCAGGGCCCGCTCCTCGTCGAAGGGCAGGTCGTGGAACACCGCGACGTTGTCGGAGCGGCGCTCCTCGCCGGCTACCCGGTCGCTCCGTGGCGTCGCGTTCGCTCGCAACCAGGCACGGGCGGTCTCGCGGAAGGCCGCGAGCTCCGCCTCCGTGGTGGTCACGATGCCACCCCCTGTCTCACCCCGGAGAAGTAGCCCATCGCGGATCCGCTGGTCCGGACTCCAGCGTGGGATTCCTCCGGATGATCTTGGGCGATGACCGCCTCACCGTTCATCATGAGAACTTCTCGAACCATGCCAGCAGCAAGCCGTTGACCTCATCGGTCTGGTCGGTCGTGAGGATGTGGTTGGCGTTGTCGATCCGGATGTGCACCGCCCCGGGGATCGCCGTCGCGACCCGCTCCCCGTTCACCGGGGGCACCAGCTGGTCATCGGCCCCATGGAGGACCAGCGCCGGAGGTTCGAGGGTGGCCAGGCGCGCCAGCGATGACCAGGCGGCGCCGCCCCTCACCTGCGCGAGATAGCCCGCGGCGCTGGCGGCGAGGGGCAGGCGCACCGCCCAGTCCTCCTCGATGGCGGCGCGCGGAGTCGCGGCCGCGTAGTTGAACGGAATCGCGAGCTCAGCTGCCTGTTGAGCGGTCACATTGCCGCGCCGGCGCAGCATGTTGAGCGCGGCGGGCTCGAACGTCGCGTGCCGAACTCCGGGATGGGTCGACATCAACACGAGGGACTGCACGAGGTCCGGGCGCGTCAGGGCGACCTCCTGCGCGATCATCCCGCCCATCGAGAGACCGGCGAGGTGAACCCGCTCCTCGCCCGCGGCCTCGATGACCGCGATGACGTCGGCCGCCATCATCTCGATCGTGTAGGGCGCACCGACCACATCGCCGGTTCGGCCGGCGCCCCTGTTGTCCACGAGGATGACGCGATGGGCACTCGTCAGAGCAGGGAGCTGTCGCCACCACATGGCGGCCGGGTAGCCCAGGCCGGTGACGAGCACGACCGCCTGCTTCCCCTTCGGCCCGTGCGACTCCCACCAGATCTCCGCACCGTCATCGCGCGTCACGGTCGCCATGAGGCATTCCCTTCGGTAGTCGAGCCCGCCTGCACCGGCAGCCTGCGCGCGCCCACACGGGTGCCACACGCAACGTTCTCTGCAGTACACCAAGCGGCGCCCGCTACGTCAAGCGCTACGCGTCCTCGACCATGGATCGGTACACCGCGAGGAGCGCTGTCTTCTTCGAGGGAGTGAGTCGCTCGTCTCGCTCGATGGCCATCTCGACACCCTCGGTGGCCGTGCCGTTGGTCTCGGCCTCCTCGTCGGAGTCGAGCCACCCCATACGCTCGTAGAGGCTGTTCGCCGACATCCCCAGCGCGCTCGCCATCGCCTTCAGCACCTCGGGGGACGGCTGATGAAGACCGCGCTCGACCTGGCTGAGGTAGGAGTCGGAGACGCCGGTCATGGTCGCGAGTGACCGCAGGGACAGGCGCGCCATCTGGCGCTGGGCCCGTAGGTAGGGCGCCAGCGAGGCCCAGTCGTCGTTGGTAGCGGCCATCCGCGCAGCGTATCCGCCGCATCCGCCCCCAACCACAGCGATCGCCGGGCTCCTCCCCACGCCCACGTGGTACGTTTTGAAGTGATTTCAGTTCAGGCAATGAAGGACGCGTCCTGAGGAGGAGCACATGACCAACCCGCAGCGCACGGCGATCGTGACCGGTGGGGCACGGGGCATCGGCGCCACGGTGAGCGCGCGCCTGGCAGCGGATGGCTGTCACGTGGCCGTCCTCGACCTCGACGAGGGCTCTTGCGCCGCAACGGTCGAGGACATCACCGCCCGGGGCGGCCGGGCCATCGCGGTCGGCGCCGACGTGTCCGACGAGGACGCCGTTCAGGCGGCCGTCGACCGGGTCTCGGCCGAGCTCGGGCCGCCCAACGTCCTGGTGAACAACGCCGGGATCACGCGGGACAACCTGCTGTTCAAGATGTCCACGACCGACTGGGACGCGGTCATGGGTGTCCACCTCCGCGGTGCCTTCCTCATGACCCGTACCGTCCAACGGCACATGACCGAGGCCGGTTGGGGCCGGATCGTCAACATCTCCAGCCTCTCCGCCCTCGGCAACCGCGGTCAGGCGAACTACGCCGCCGCCAAGGCCGGCCTGCAGGGCTTCACCAAGACGCTGGCCCTCGAGCTGGGTCGCTTCGGCATCACGGCCAACGCCATCGCTCCGGGGTTCATCGCCACCGAGATGACCGCCGCCACGGCGACCCGGCTCGGGGTGTCGTTCGAGGACTTCAAGGCCGCCAACGCCGAACAGATCGCCGTGCGGCGGGTTGGCGAGCCCGAGGACGTCGCGAATGCGGTGGCCTTCTTCGCCGACCCGGCCGCCGGCTTCGTCTCCGGTCAGGTGCTCTACGTCGCCGGCGGTCCGACCGGCTGACCCGATCCGGTCGGACGTCGACCGCAGGATCACTCGAGTGGCTCCCGGCTCACAACTTGTCGAGCACGTTCCGGCCACCGATCAGCATCGCCACGAAGACTCCCAGCCCCGTCACGACGGTCATCAGGAGAGCCATGGCGGCGACCTGCGGGTAGAGGCCGTTCGTCCACAGGTCGTAGAGCCGGGTGCCCATGACCTGGGTGGTAGGAGAACGCACCAGCAGCGACGCGGCGAACTCGTGGGTCAGCAGGATGAACATCAGCGCTACGGCACTGAGGATGGCCGGACGCATCAACGGCAAGGTGATCTGTCGGCTCGTGACGAACGGGCTGGCGCCGCTGGTCGAGGAGGCCTCGTTGTAGGTCTCCCCCAACGACATCAGTGCCGTCATCTGCAGCCGCGTCGCGAACGGAATCATCAGCACGATGTAGACGAGGATGATGACGGCTCTCGTGCCGTAGAGGATGAGCGGCGGTTGGGTGTAGGTCAGGAGGAAGCCCACGCCGAAGATGACCGCGGGGATTCCCAACGGTAGAGCCGCCATCAGGTCACCGATCACGCGCAGGACCTTGAACCGCCGCCCGCGGACGAGCAGGTTCGCGACGAGGAAGCCCAACGGGACGCAGAACACCACGGCGACCGAGGACGCGACTACGCTCGTGACGATGGACTCGACGACGTCGCTGGTCGACAGGAGGGTCGTGAAGTTGTCCAGGGTGAAGAGGCTCCAGCTGATCGACTCCGACCAGAAGGGCGACAGCGCGACGATCAGTAGCCCGATCAGGGGCAGGACCAGCGCGAGAATGCCGTAGACCACCACGGTGACCACCGACCACGCCGACCGTGCAGGAGCCGGCTTGAAGCCCTTGCCGCCATGCGTGACGAACCGCCTCTGATCGCCCAGGAGCAGCTTCTGGCCCAGGACGACGATCACGCCGAGGATCACGAGAGGTGAGCCGGCCGCTGCCGCGGCCGCGAAGTCCGCCGGCGACTCGGACACCCGCAGGTACATCTCCGTGGTCAGGACCTTGACGCCGGTGTTCGCGCCGAGCAGCAACGGTCCGGTGAACTGGCCAAGCCCCAGAAGGAGCGCTACTCCACCGCCGTAGATGAGGGACGGGCGCAGCAGGGGTAGCACGATCCGGAAGAAGACCCCGACCGTGGACGACCCGCTGGTCTGCGCCGCTTCGAGGTGCTCGGCGCTGATGTTGGCCATGCCCGCGCTGACGAAGAGGTACACGAACGACGTCAGCCCGAAGCCCGTGAGGATGATGATCCAGGTCGTCGTGTAGACGTCGACCGGACCAGAGTCGAGAGAGCTCCACCAGGGCAGCCGGCGCATGAGCCCATTGAGGTAGCCGGGACCCGGTGAGAGCAGGAAGGCCCACCCGCAGATGTTGGCCACCGCGGGCATGACGATGGGCAGGACCGGGATCACCCTCAGGAACCCGAACCGCGCGGGCAGGCGACTGCTGGCGAAGGCGAGCACCGTGCCGAGCACCATCGCGATCACCAGGGAGCCGAGGGCGAGCTGAATGGTCGTCCGGATGACCTGGCCGATCGAGGGGCTGCCGTACTGCGACTTGTAGCCGGCGGCCCCGTCCTCGAAGGCCAAGGTCTGGAGCTGGAAGAGCGGGACGACGATGAGGTATCCCAGCACGATCAGCAGGAGGGCGTAGCCGACCCGAGGCCCCCAGCCCCTGCTCTGCAGGGTCTGCGCCAAAGAGCCCTTCGGACCGGCGTCCGGCGTGGAGGCGCGGCGCGCCTGCTCGCTGGGCGGCGTGACGGAGGTGGTGGCCATCTCGCTCACAGCTCCGAGGGCACGGGCGACGTGGTGCTGTGAGGGCTGGTCTCGGTCATGGCGCTCGGAGTGCCAACCAACGCCAGTCCCGTCTGGGGCTGTTCGGTGAGGTCGTCCGCGAACACGCGTACGTCGCTCGGAGCGAAGCTGAGCAGGACAGGTGCACCGTCGTCGGCGTCGCGCAGCCAGGCGCCGTGTTCACGAGTGTCGGCGCGCAGGCTGAGCCGTTGTCCCTCGATGTCGACGAGCACGTCGTAGTGGCGCCCCTCGAACTCCGTGGTCACCAGCTTGGCGTGGACGGGCACATGGCGAGGAGGAACGTCTTCGGGGCGTCGTCGCACGTGCAGGTCCTCAGCGCGAAGCCGAGCGATGGCGCGGTCCCCGGCCTCTCGCACCGGCGTGCGCGATCCCAGGTCGAGCAGCTCTCCGGACGCGATGGACCAGCCGCGCTCGCTTCGGGTGAGCTCGAGCCGGTTGCCCATCCCGATGAACGCGGCCACGTACTCGGAGGCCGGCTCGTCGAAGACCTGCTGAGGGGTGTCGAACTGCTCGAGCTTGCCGGCCTTCATGATGGCCAGGCGGTCTCCGAGGGCGAACGCCTCGGTCTGGTCGTGCGTGACGAACACGGCGCTGAAGCCCAGCTTGCGGTGGAGCTGGTGGATCTGCGTGCGCACCTGGTCCCGCAACCGGGCGTCCAGGTTGCTGAGCGGTTCGTCGAAGAGCACCAGATCCGGCTCCGCCACCAGTCCACGGGCGACCGCGACGCGTTGCTGCTGGCCACCGCTGAGCTGCGCCGGGTAGCGGTCCAGGAGGGCCTGGGTGTCCACCATCGACGCCGCCCGCTCGACCGCGCCGCCGTTCAGCTTGTCCTTCATCCCGCGCACCCTCAACGGGTAGCTGATGTTCTTGCGCACACTCAGGTGCGGCCACAGCGCGTAGGACTGGAAGATCATGCCGATGTTCCGCTTGTGCGTGGGGACATCGACGCGTCCGGCTCCGCTGAAGACGGTGCGGTCCTTGAACGTGATGGTTCCCAGCTCGGGACGCTCCAGACCGGCCAGGCATCGCAGGGTCGTGGTCTTGCCGCACCCGCTCGGTCCGAGGAGGACGACGAACTCGCCTTCGTGGATCTCGAGGTCGAGGTCGTCGACCACGGTGTTGGTCCCGAAGCGCTTGGTCAGCCCCTCGATGTTGAATCCCGGCATCGGGTTACCTCGTTCACGTCGAGTCAGGTCCTCGGACCCGACATTTGGTGGGTGGGGATGGTAGTTGGGTCGCGGCGCGGCGTGGTGCGACCGGCGGCGGTGCCGCCGTCGACGAGGAGATCGGTCCCCGTCACGTATGACGACTCGTCGCTGGCCAGGAACGCGATGACGCGAGCCACCTCGTCGGGGTGGCCCTGGCGCCGCAGCGGGATGGAGCTCACGTAGGCGCTGAAATCGTCCATCTCGAACCCCGGACCGTTGGTGATCGGGGTCGCGATGCTTCCGGGGCATACCGAGTTCACCCGGATGCCACGATCGGCCAGCTCGAGGGCGGCGACGCGGGTGAGAGCACGAACGCCGAACTTGGCGGCGCCGTAGGAGCCGAGCCCAGCGGTCGCCAGAACTCCTCGCAGGGAGGACAGGGTGATGATCGAGCCGCCGTCGCCCATCACCCGGATGGCTGCTCGCAGGGCGAGGAAGGTGCCCACGAGGTTCAGGTCCAGCATGCGGCGGAAGTCGGCCAGCGGCGTGTCGGCGATGGCCGCCTTGGCGGCGGCCCCGGCCGAGTGCACCAGGACGTCGAGCGGTCCCTGCTGTTCGACCGTGACGCAAAGGCGGTTCCAGCTCTCCTCGTCGGTCACGTCCAGCGACACGAACTCCGCTCGGTCGCCCAAGTCGTCCGCGAGGGCCGTACCGGCCGCCGCGTCGATGTCACAGAGAATGACGTGCGCCTCGCGACGGTGCAGCAGGCGGGCGGTCGCCGCGCCGATGCCACTGGCCGCCCCGGTGATCAGCACGGTGCGCCCAGTGAGCGCCTCGTCGTGGTGTGTCACCGCCGCACCTCCTCGTGCGCGTCGTGCCTGTCGTTTCCGGTAGGTGCCCGGACACCTGGGTCCGACGGACCCAGGTGCCCGATGCGTCCACGAAGGTCACCTCTGCAGGAAGAGTGCTTCCCACGTCTGCTGGTAGGCCTTGACCTTCTCTGGGGTGAGCTCGGCCGGGTCCGGCAGGGCGATGGTCGAGGCGTTGGCGACCGAGCCGTCGCTCTTGAGGACCGACGCGTACCCGGTGTTCAGAGCCGCCTGCCCCTCCGCAGTGACCATGAAGTTCGCCAGGACCTGAGCGGCATTGGGGTGTGGTGCCGACTTCAGCACGTGGGAGTACCACGGAGTGCCCCACGCCGGTGTCGGAAGCGCCCAGTTGACCGGTGCGCCCGCGGCGACCTCGGCAACGAGCGGCTGAACGCCTGGCGCGGCGACGATCTCACCGGAAGTGAGGGCCTGGGCGATGCCGAGGGCGCTGGGGTAGATCCGCGGCTTCAGCTTGGCCAGCTGCTCGAGGAAGTTGGGGCCGAAGTTCTTCTCGTAGAACCGGTAGAAGTCCACGTACGCCGCGATGCCCTGCGGGTTCGTGATGCCGATCTTCCCCGCGTACTTGTCGTTGAGCATGTCCTTGGGGGACTTGAAACCGTCCGGCACCGCCTTGGTGTTCCAGCCCATGGCGAACACCGCTGCGCTGGTGAGGAAGAACTTGCTGTTGATGACGTTCTTAGCGCGGTCGTAGGCCGGATCGGCGAAGGCCGGCCCCTGCACGTCGACCGAGTACTGCCCGGACTTGGCGGCGTTCGTGATCCACCCGGCATCGGTGACCATGTGCACGTCGGCGGTGCCCTTGCCGGTCCGCTTCTCGACGTCGATCTTGGGGTTGAGGTCGCCGTCCGTGCCTCGCACGAACTGCATGCTGATCTTCGGGTAGGCCTTGTTGAACGCGGTCTTCAGCGCCTCGAGGCGGGTCGGGTTCTGGCTGGAGTACAGCATGACCCCGCCCTCGGCGTTCGCCGCGGCGAGCACGCTGTTCCAGTCGCCGGTAGCGGCCTGGGTCGGCTCAGAGCCCCCGCCCCCGCCCCCGCTGCCGCACGCCGCGAGCGCCAAGGCCACGCCCGCCCCTACGGCCACCGCTCTGAGGCCCTTGAAAGTCTGCACGTCGTTCCTCTCTTTGAACTGATATCAGTTCAGCGTAACGGCAGGTCCGGGTGGCGTCAATCACCCAACCCGGTCCGCTCAGCCGACGACCACACACTTGCCGAGGGTCCGACCGGCGAGCAGATCGACGATCGCGCGCGGTGCCTCGTCGAGCCCGGAGTAGGTCGACAGCTCGAGCGTGACCCGGCCGTCGCGCCAGAGTCCGGCGAGCTCTGCACGGGCTTCGTCGGCGCGGTCGGCGAAGGCACCGGCCCGGAAACCGCGGATCGTGAGGTTCTTCGAGGTGGCCAGGAACAGGTTCGCCGGACCTGGGGCCAGGTCACCGTTGTAGCCGGAGATGGCGCCGCACAGCGCCACTCGCCCGAAGGGGCGCAACGCGTTCAGGGCTGCCTCGAGGTGGGCCCCTCCGACGTTGTCGAAGTAGACGTCGACTCCCTCGGGCGCGGCCTCACGCAGCTGGACGCCCAGGCCCTGGTGGTAGTCGAACGCGGCGTCCAAGCCCAACACGTCGCGCAGATAGCTCACCTTGTCCGGGCTTCCGGCGCTGCCCACGACGCGGCAGCCTCTGGCCTTCGCCAGCTGGGCCGCCACGCTGCCCACCGCGCCGGCCGCGGCTGAGACCCAGACCGTGTCCCCCGCCCGCGCCGAAGCGACGAGCACGATGCCGGCCCATGCCGTCAGGCCGGTACCACCCAGCAGCCCCAGATGGACCTCCGGTGGCGCGAGGTCGGGGTCCAGCCGAAGAAGGCGTCCGGCACCGCCCAGCGCGGCGGAATCGCCGTCGACCACGGCGAGCCCCCGGTACCCGCGGGCGTGCTGGACGATGTCGCCGGCCTCGATCCCCGCCAGGCGCGACTCGAGGACGGTGCCCACCGCGAGTCCCGCAAGTCCCTCCCCGACCGCGAAGGCGGGCAGGTACCCAGGCGGTGAGGTCGGGTCCAGTCGCAGGCGGAGCGCGGCGTCGACCGAGTGGTGCGTGTTGCGCACCAGCACCTGCCCCGCCTCGAGCCGCGGCACCTCGACCTCGGCGACCGACAGGTCCTCGACGCGCAGGGGTCCTTCGGGGCGGCGTACGAGCCGAACCTCACGGGTGGTGGTCACGACGCTCCTACGGCTGCCGAGTAGTACCGGCACAACGCCGTCGCGACGCAGGCCGGCTTGCCGCCCCCGTCGACCTCGATGGTGACCTGGAACGCGGCCTGCACGGAGCCGGCCCCGGCCGGTTCGACCGAGGCGAGGACGGCGCGCGCCCGCAGTCGGCTCCCGGAGACCACCGGGGCGGGGAAACGAACGCGGTCGAGACCGTAGTTGACGGCCATCGTCGCCCCCTCCACCCGCACGAGCCCCTCGAGCAGCGGCGCGACCAGGGAAAGCGTGAGGTACCCGTGAGCAACGGTGGCGCCGAACTGCCCCTGCTTCGCACGCTCGGGGTCGACGTGAATCCACTGGTGGTCGTCGGTGGCGTCAGCGAAGGTGTCGATCCGTTCCTGGTCCACCAGGAGCCAGGGTCCGGGGCCGAACTCGGTCCCGACGACGTGCTCCAGTGCACCGACCTCGTACGTGACTGTGGTCATGACTCCGCTAGCTCCGCTCTGGTGGTGGTGGACAGCTCACTGCGAGTCGACGGCCCAAGGCCCGACCCTCGGCGATGGCATGGGCGACCCGACGGGGCGTCACGCAGTCCCCGATGGCCCACCCCTCGGTGTCGGGCAGGGGCGAAGACGTCCGCACGCCGACCCGCACCAGACAGTCCGGGTCCACGGGATGGCGCAGGTCGGAGCCGTTGACCGTGACGGTCACCGCACCGTCCTCGGTCACGTCGACAGCCGCAAGCGCCACCACCTCGAGTCGGGTTCCCCGCAGCCGCTCGGTCAGCTGCGCCCGGGAGTCCGCGGGGATGGCTGCCGCCCAGGAGGTGCCGGGGGTGGCGACGGTCACCTGTTCGGCCCCACGGGCGAGGGCCACCTCCACCGCGCTGACCGTCGGCCACCAGCCGAACCCGTCGTCGACGACGAGCGGACGTCGTGGTGTCAGGGTGGCGTCGAGGAGGAATGCTTCCGAGGAGACGTCCAGCCTGGACGGCAGGTGTGGCGGTGTCTCCTCCGCGCCGGTGGCCCAGACGACCTCCCCGTCGACGTCACCGGCCTGCACGGCAGTGCCGAGCCGTAGCTCCACACCGGCTCGGCGGACCTCACGTTCGTAGAAGTCCAGCAACCGGCGCCAGCCCGGACGGGTGCCGGAGGCTTCGGCCGCCACGAGCTGGCCTCCGATCCGTTCGGAGCGCTCCACCAGCACCACTCGCAGATCCGGTCGGGCAAGCCCCAGCGTGACGGCCGCTTCCAACCCCGCCGGGCCGGCGCCCACCACTGTGACGTGTCGTGATCCGCTACGGATGGGACCCAGTCGCACCGGTTCGGCGGGCCGGACCGTGGCCCCGGGCGGCGCCAGATCGGGGTTGACCACGCACAGACCCACCGGGTCGAACGCGCGACAGTCCTCGTTGCTGGCCACGCACGGCCGTATCTGGTCGTCGCGCCCGTCGAGCAGCTTCAGCGTGAGATCCGGGTCGGCGATGTGGGGTCGAGCCATGCCCACCAGATCGGCGCGGCCGTCCATGACCACCTGCTCGAGGTCCGACCGGTCGTGGAAGGACGAGCACAGCAGCACCGGGACGGCAGCCGATCGCCGGATGGCCCGCAGCTGTTCGGCGAACGACTCGTCCATCAGGGGCGGGCGGGTGGTCGCCATGTCGCGGACGTAGGACAACCGGTTTCCGAAAGTCAGGTCCAGGAAGTCGGTCGGTTCACGCTCGGCGATCACCTGGACCACCGAGGCGAGCTGGTCGAGGCCGGCACCGTCAGGGTCGTTCTCGACCGACAGGCGGAGTCCGACCACCGCGTCGGGACGTTCCCTCCTGATCCCGGCAATGATCTCGAGCAGGAGGGTGCACCGTCCCGCAACGTCCCCGCCGTAGCGGTCCGCACGGTCGTTGACGTTCTCGTTCAGGAACTGGGCCACGAGGTAGCCGTGTGCGCCGTGAATCTCCACCCCGTCGAAACCGGCGTCGATCATCATGCAGGCAGAGGTGACGAACGACGTCACCGCTGCCGAGCAGTCGTCCGTGGTCAGGACTCGAGCCGGCGACGGTTCGCGGGGCGACCGCACCGCGCTCGGCGCTTCGAACGGGAAGAACGTTGGCGCGCCGAGGGTCTCGCGACCCAGATGGCATAGCTGAGCGATGGCCAGAGCGCCGGCTGAGGTGATGGCCTCCGCCTTCGGCCGGTACGCGGTGGCCGCGTGCGCGTGCCACGCCTCTCCGAGAAACCGACCGCGGAGTGTCGACGTGCGTCCTACGGAGATGCCACCCGCCACCACCATCGATGGACCACCCCAGGCCAACCGGCCCCAGTAGGCCACGTCCGACGGGAGCGGCATCCCGTCGACGACGGCCGCGGTGCCGTGAGCGGTCGCCACGACCCGGTTGCGCAGGGTGCGGCCGGCCACCACGACCCGCTCGTTGAGGACCGACATCACGCGTCGGATTGACCTGAGTTCACTTCATGAACGATAGAGCGCATGCGCTCGCAGGACAACCGTCGGCGGCGCCGAACCGGCGTTTGACGGTCACGGACAGACGTCATACCCTCAACTGATTTGACTTCACTTCATGAGGAGCCCCGCATGTATGTGCTCGTTCACGGCGCCGGTATGGGCGCCTCCTGCTGGGACCGCCTGATCCCCCACCTGGACGCGCCGGCGGTGGCGATCGACTATCCCGGGCGCGGCTCTCGAAGCGACGTCCCGATCGAGTCGGTGACGCTCGAGGACTGCGCCAGCGTGTTGCGAGAAACCTTGGCGGGCATCGACGGCGACGACATCGTCATCGTGGCGCACTCCTTCGCCGGGGTCACCGTTCCCCGGGTCATGGCCGAGTTCGCGCCGCGGCTTCGGCACGTGGCCTTCCTGTCCGCGGTCGTCCCCCCGGACGGGTCGAGCGTCCTCGACCAGATCGACCCCTCGGTGCGCGAATCCGTTCGCGCCTCAACGACGGGCGGCATCTACTCGCAGGACCGCTCGGGCGCACAGGTGATGCTGTGCAACGACTTGGACCCCGAAGCCACCGAGTGGACCCTCGACCAGGTGGTCGACGACTCCGCGGCCCTGCTCACCGAGACGGTCGATCTCGCCGGCCTCACGGCGGAGGTCCCGCGGACCTACATCCGGACGACCAAGGACGCCTGCTACCCACCAGAGCTGCAAGAACGCTCGATGGCCATCGTCGGCGGGAACGTCGCCTACCTGGACACCGGCCACATGTCGATGGTCGCTGCGCCGGAGCGCCTCGCGCAGACGCTTCGCGAGCTGGGGTGATCCGAACCTGATGAACAACGACACCATCGTGGTGCTGGACGGCGCTCGTACGCCGATCGGCAGCTTCGGGGGAATGTTCAAGGACGTCCCGGCTTTCGAGCTCGGCGCGACAGCCGCGATCGAGGCGCTCTCGCGGGCGAAGGTGAACGCGGCGGACATCCGCGAGGTCGTGATGGGGTGCATCGGGCAGGTCGGGCCGGATGCCTACAACGCTCGGCGGGTCGCCGTGCGCGCGGGTCTGTCCACCAGCGTGCCGGCGTACACCGTCAACCGACTGTGCGGCTCCGGTCTGCAGGCGGTGTGGTCCGCCGCGATGGAGATGCGCTGGAACGACCTCGACTTCGCGCTTGCCGGTGGAGACGAGTCGATGACGCGGATGCCGTTCTACGACTTCGGTGCCCGCAGCGGCTACAAGCTCGGCAACCGGTCGCTCGTCGACGGCACCGTCATGATGCTGACCGACCCATTCCACGACATCCACATGGGTGTCACCGCTGAGAACGTCGCCGTGAAGTACGGCGTCTCCCGCCAGGAGCAGGACGAGTTCGCCGCCGAGTCCCAGCGTCGAGCGGCGACACCCGAGGCTCGCGCCGCGTTCGCGGAGGAGATCGTGGCGGTCGAGGTGGGCGGCCGACGCCCGTTCACCGCGGACACCGACGAGCACCCGAAGCCGGGCACCACGGTGGAGGCCCTGGCGGAGCTGCGCCCCGCGTTCTCCAAGGACGGCACGGTGACCGCCGGCAACGCCTCCGGAATCAACGACGGTGCCGCGGTTCTCGTGCTGGCCCGGAAGGACGCGGCGGCCGTACGAGGACTGACCGGCCTGGTCTCACTCGAGGCGGTCACCACAGCGGCCATGGAACCCGAGCTCATGGGTTACGCGCCGACCTTGGCCTTGGAGTCACTGTTCACGCAGACCAAGATGTCCCCATCCGACATCGGCATCATCGAGCTCAACGAGGCGTTCGCCTCGCAGGCCGTGGCCGTCATTCGCGACGCTGGACTGGACCCAGCATTGGTCAACCCATACGGGGGGGCGATTGCACTGGGCCACCCGGTCGGGGCGACAGGAGCGAACCTCACACTCCGTGTCGCCAAGGACATGGTTCGTCGCGACCTCGAGTTCGGAATCGTCACGATGTGTATCGGAGGCGGCCAGGCGATGGCGGCTCTCTTCCGGAGGGTCTGACGTGCCCGACCAGATCGGCTACTCCGTCGCACAAGGAGTTGCACACGTCAGGCTGAACCGTCCCGAGGTGTCGAACGCCCTCGATCTCGAGACCGCAGGGGCATTTACCTCAGTCGTCGAACAAGCCGCCATCAGCGACGAGGTGCGGGCCGTCCTGGTGACCGGCGAGGGCCGACGGTTCTGCTCCGGTGGCGACGTGGCCGCCTTCGCTCGGGCCGCTGACCAACCCTCCTACATCCACCAACTGGCCGCGGAGCTAGACGCCGGTTTCCAGCGGCTCGCCGCTCTCGAGATACCCGTTGTCGCGGCCGTGCACGGGGCCGTCGCCGGCGCGGGGCTGGCCCTGATGCTCAGTTGCGACGTGATCGTGGCCGACCCAGCAACCAAGTTCGTCTTCGCCTACCCCGCGATCGGCTTCACGCCCGACTGCGGCCTGTCCTACCTCCTCCCCCGAAGCATCGGGCAACACCGGGCGCTGCGCTTCGCCTTGATGGGCGAGCCGGCCTCCGCGGAAGACGCCTGTACCTGGGGCATGGTCACCGAGGTGTCGGCCGACGCCCTCGGCCGCGGAACCGAGCTGGCGATCGCCTTCGCTTCGGGATCCGCAAAGGCGCTGGGACAGTCCCGGCGGCTGCTCCGTTCGGGCTGGGAAATGGATCGCGCCGCGGTGGGTGCCGAGGAAACCCGCACCGTCACCGAGATGGTCAAAGGCGCCGAGGCCCAGAGGTTGATCGCCCGCTTCGGCGCAGCGGCATCTAGTCGCAGGGTGTAGCACGGATGCGGAAGGGTGACGTGCGGACAACCGACACGGGATTTCCGGCGTTTGCGCAGGTCATCCCTGTAGGAGCGGGGGCGTGTCAAGCCGTGTGGTGCAGAGGTTTTGGCTGGGCTTCGATAGCGGCGGGCACGTCGAGATCGGCGCCGGGGTCAAGGCTCGGGCGAAGCCCGACCGCGTAGCGGCCGGAGGGCCTTGAGGCCTGCGCCGGGGGTCGACGGAAACTATGCGCGGCCAAGAACAGCCGGATGTCTGTGGTGGTTGGGGGTTCCCGGAGGTCGAAGGTGGAATGGTGGTGCGCTCGTCAAGACCGGGTCCCGGTTGGGAGGGCAGGCCCGGGTTTGGGCTGCCGGTCATCCCTTCGCCGCGGCAGGTGGCGGCATGATGGGGTGCGCGGTGCACTGGCCGGCGGGGTCAATCAGTAGGGGCGACCACGCCTGTTGTTGTTGGGGGTCATGACCTGCACGACCCGCGCCGACCAGAGATGGAGCCGACGGCGGTTCATGCCGCCCTCGACGGATGTTCGAGCGCCCGGACGTGACCGTCGCGTAGCGCGTAGTAGACGAACTCGAGCTGACGCCGGGCGGCGGCCACCGAGCCGATGTTGCGTCCGCGGCGGTCGGCGACCCGCTCCCGGAGCAGCCCGGCGGGGCTGTACTTGGGGATCTTCTTGACCGACTCGATCGCGGCCCAGCGCACTAGCCGGGAACCTTGTTTGGTGATCCGCCCGCGGTGCACGTGGGTGTCGGACTCGTGGTGCTTGGGCGTCAACCCGGCCCAGCAGGTCAGCTTCGACGCGGCCGGGAACCGGGTGATGTCGCCGATCTCGGCGACGAAGACGGCCGCCAAGACGGGGCCGATGCCGGGGATGTTCTGGACCGCGGTGTACCCCGGGTCACGCGCCAGCCGCCCGCGGGCCAGCCCGGCGAAGTGGTCAATCTCGAAGTCCAGGTCGTCGATCAGCCGGCGCAGCGAGCCGATCCGGGCGGCGTACGGGGCCGGAAGCTCCAACCGGTCCATCAGGTTGGTGCCGTCCACTCCGAACAGGTCACTCATCAGCACCTGGATGCCGCACTTGGCCAGCACCGCGTGCACCTGCGCCTTGCAGCCCGACCGCAACCCGACCAGCTTGGCCCGATGCCGGACCAGCTCGCGCAGCTCCCGGGTCGCCGGCGGCGCGATCCACGCCTCCGGCAGCCGACCCATCCGCAGCAGGTCCGCCAAGTCGGTTGCATCCCGGACGTCGTTCTTGACCCGCCGGTACTGGAACATCTTGACGCCCAACGGATGGGCCAGATGCACGCTGGCCCCGCCCTCCTGCAACGCGTCGACCGCCCAGTACCACCCGTAGGTGGCCTCCAGCACCGTCTCGGGCGACTCGCCCGCCCGGGCCATCACCGACGCCAATCGTTCGACGTCGTTGACGATGCGCACCGTCTCCAGCACGTCGCCACCCTCGGTGGTCCGCACGATCACCGACCGGCGACGGTGCAGATCAATACCCACAAACTGCTTCCCGGCATACCCTTCCATCAGGGGCCTCCTTCAACGTGAGCCGTGGACACTCCCAGCATCCCCGCTGGAAGGGCCACGAGGAGCGGAGGCCCCGCTCCTACATCGCATCAGGGCGAGGGCGGAACCACGGCCGACCTTACCGAATTTCCATACCCCCGCCCCGTATACGTGGACAGGGTCTGACCCGCGTTTCCGCAGGTCAGACCCTGTCTTGCGCCCTCGGTGGCAGGTGAAGGATTCGAACCTTCGAAGCTCTCGCGACGGATTTACAGTCCGCTCCCATTGGCCGCTCGGGCAACCTGCCGTGACGCGCATGGAAGGATAGCAAGCAACGAGCGGTGCCCCGAATCGGTGGGCGCCACCTCCCCAGGATTGGAACCAGGAGCTAGCAGCACATGGCCGACTCGTCGTTCGACATCGTCAGCAAGATCGACAAGCAGGAGGTCGCGAACGCCCTCAACACCGCGTCGAAGGAGATCGCGACGCGCTACGACTTCAAGGGTGTCGGCGCCTCGCTCGCCTTCTCCGGCGAGCACGCAGTGCTCATCAAGGCCAACACCGAGGAGCGCGCCTTGGCCGTCCTCGACGTGTTCCAGACCTGGCTGGTCAAGCGGAAGGTCTCGCTGAAGCACCTCGACTACGGCGGCAAGGACGAGAAGCCCACGCCTCGGCTCTCGGGCAAGGAGTACCGGCTCGAGATCGCCCTCAAGGAGGGCATCGACCAGGAGACCGCCAAGAAGATCGCCAAGATCATCCGGGACGAGGGACCGAAGACGGTCAAGTCGCAGATCCAGGGCGACGAGCTGCGCGTGAGCAGCAAGTCGCGCGACGACCTCCAGTCGATCCAGACGATGCTCCGCGGCATGGACCTCGACACCGCGCTGCAGTTCACCAACTACCGCTAGACGACCCTCCGAGCGGAACCCGCTCTGGCGCATACCGTTCCCGGGAGACGACCGCCTCACTCAGCGCGGACGCGCCGTCGACGATGTTGCGGCGGGTCGCGGGCGACAGGGCGACCCCGACGAGGGCCTCCTCGGCGAGCCGCAGCGTCGCCCGCTCCACCACCCGGGGGAAGCCGAACCGCACCACCCGCGCGAGCGCGTCGTCGCCGACCCACCCCGAGAGCCGCGGGATCTCGGTGAAGAACCGGCTCACGTACGGCCGCACGAGGTCGAGGTCCGGCGCCGACCAGAACCCCTGCAGCAGCGCCACCATCTGGTGGTTGGACCGCGTCGAGTTCTCCTCCACGACTTGGCTCCAGGCCCAGGCCTTCGCGTCCCCCGTGGGCTGCGACGCGCGCGCCTGGAGCGCCGCGAGCCGCCCGCCGAAGGTCGGGTCGGCCTCCTCCGCGTCGTCGAGGGTGGACGGCTCGAGCACTCCGCGCCGGGCGAGGTTGCCGAGAAGCAGCCACCGGAAGTCGGTGTCCGTGCCGAGCCCGGAGGGCGCATCTCGGCCGGCGAGCCAGCGACGCAGGAGCGCCTCGTCACCGGAGCACTCCGCCACCGTCCGGGCCGCGATGACGGCGTGGTTCGATCCGGGTTCGGACCGGGACAGCAGGACGTCACCGGCATCCGCGAGCTCCTGCCAGGCCACGTCGTGCTCCGCCTCGAACAGGAACTCGGGGACGAAGCGACGCACGGCGGTGGCCGCCAGGCGCTCGAGCAGGGGCGGCGACGCCTCGCTCACCCACTCGGACTCGACGAGCCGCAGCACCGGCCGCGGGTCGATCGCGCCCCCGGAGACCGCGTCGACCAGCGCGGACCAGACGACCACCCGCGCGGGGCCCTCGGGGATCCGCGACAGCTGCCCGGGGAGGGCGGAGAGCGTGGCGGGGTCGAGGTCGACGCCGGCCCACGTCAGGTCGGAGGCGTTGGGCACCAGGACCGCCGGGTGGCGGCTCCCGACGAGCTCCGGGAGGTCGGTCACATCCCCCGCGGTGCGCACCACCGTCCGCAGCTCTTCGACCCCGTCGGTCCACCCCACGACGTCGACAACGTGGACCCGGTCGGCCGGATGCCGTTGCGGGACAAGGCGATGCAAGCGCGCGGCACGGATGACGCCGTCGTCAACGTCCGTCTCCACGCTCAGCCGGTCGCGGTCGGCCGTTCGCAGCCAGGCGTCGCACCACGCGCCGAGCTCCTGCTCCCCCGCCCGCTCGAGCGCGCCGACGAGGTCGTCGAACGTGCCGTTCCCGTATGCGTGCTCGCGCAGGTAGGCGGCGACGCCGGCGGTGGCCGCGTCCTCACCCAGGTAGGCGACGAGCTGCCGGATCACCGAGGCGCCCTTGGCGTAGGAGATCCCGTCGAAGTCCTGCAGAGCCGCATCCGCGTCGAGAGCCGGCGACCCCGCGACCGGGTGGGTGCTCGGGCGGCGCTCCGCCGCATACCCCCAGGTCTTGCGGACGATGCCGAACGACGTCCACGCCTCGTGGAACTCGGTGGCGTGGACCAGCGTCGTCGTGGCCATGTACTCGGCGAAGGACTCGTTGAGCCACAGGTCGTCCCACCACTGCATGGTCACCAGGTCGCCGAACCACATGTGCGCCAGCTCGTGCTCGATGGTGCGGGCCCGGATCAGCAGCGCGTCGTCGGTCGCCGTCCCCCGGAACAGCCGGTCGTCGCGGATCGTCACGCACCCGGGGTTCTCCATGGCGCCCGCGTTGAACTCCGGGACGAACACCTGGTGGTACTCGCCGAAGGGGTACCGGATGCCGAACAGGCCGTGATAGCGGTCCAGGCCCTGCCGGGTGAGGGTGAAGATCTGGTCGGCCCACCGGTCGAGGGGTCCCTCGAGCGACTGCCGCGCGTGCAGCGCCAGCGGGATGCCGTCGTGCTCGGTGCGGCGGGTGACGTAGGGGCCGGCGCAGACCGTGACGAAGTAGGTCGCCAGGGGCGGGGTGGTGGCGAGCGACCACCGTCCCGGACCGGTATGCGTCGCCGCGCCGTTGCCGACGACGGTCCAGTGCTCGGGGGCCGCCACCCAGACGGTGTAGGGCGCCTTGAGGTCGGGCTGGTCGAAGCACCCGAACATCCGGGGCGCGGCGGCGAGAAAGGCGTGACCGTAGAGGTAGGCCTCGCCGTCGGCGGGGTCCTCGGCGCGGTGCAGGCCCTGGCCGTCACGGCTGTAGGCCATGGTCGCGCGGACGACGACGACGTTGTCCGTCGCGAGGTCGGGAAGCTCGATCCGCCCGTCGACCAGATCGTCCACCTCGAGCGTCCGGTCGTTGAGCCGCACCTCGTGCAGCACCACGGGGGCGACGTCGAGCCAGGTCGTCGCGCCGGGCTCACGGCACCGGAAATTGACGGTGCTCCGGCTCTCGAACGTGCGGGGTCCGGTGTCGAGATCCAGCTCGACCGCATACGACACGACCTCGACGAGGGCCGCGCGGGTCCTGGCCTCGTCGCGGGTCAGGCTCGGCACGGCACCAGCGTGACACGCGTGAGGCCGAACAGTCGGAGTAGTCGCCGACTGTTCGGCCTCGCGGTAGGTGCTCTCTGCGGGGTGGCTTAGCGGGGTTTGACCGCCAGCACGGGGCAGTCCGCGTCCAGCAGGACGTGCTGGGCGGTGCTGCCGGCGAACAGCTTGCCGACCGGCGAACGGCGCCGGACCCCGATGACGATGAGGTCCGCCGACGCGTCGGTCGCCGCTTGGAGGATGGCCTCCGCCGCGGACGTGCTCTCCAGCGACCGGTGGATCTCGTGGTCGAGCCCCGCCGCGGTCAGCTGGGCATCGAGCGCGTCGATGTCCTCGGCCGTGGCGTAGTTCGGGTGCGAGAAGTCGCCGTAGTGACCGGTGTTGACGACCACCACGCGGGAGGAGGTGAGTCTCGCCTCCTCCATCGCGTGGTCGACCGCCGCCGAGCCCTCCGGGGTGGGGAGGTAGCCGACGACGATCGTCACGAGCCCTCCTTGGTGCTCTGCCCGTCGAGGGTGACCGCACCGGTCATGATCGCCACGCCTTCCTGCATCGTGTGCGACTGGGGGGTGATGACACCCGCCCGGCGGGCGAGCCGCTGGATGTGGATGCGGTCCGCCACCTCCCACACGTGCGGCATGTTGTGGCTGATGAGGATGACCGGCATCCCCTTGTCGCGCAGCCCCTTGATCATGTCGAGGACGGCGTTGCCCTCCTTGACACCGAGAGCGGCTGTCGGCTCGTCGAGGATGACGACCTTGCTCCCGAACGCCGCCGCTCTCGCGACGGCGACCGCCTGGCGCTGGCCACCGGACAGGGTCTCGACGGCCTGACCCATGTTCTGGATCGTCTGGATGCCGAGCTTCTGGACGGCGTCGCTGGCCCGGTCGCGCATGCCCTTCTTGTCGAGCATCCGCAGCACCGAGCCGAGCGGACCCTTTCGGCGTTCCTCGCGGGCGAGGTAGAGGTTGCTCGCGATGTCGAGGGCGGGGATGACGGCCAGCTGCTGGTACACCGTCTCGATCCCGACATCGCGAGCGTCCTGCACGTTCCGGAAGTTGACCGGATGACCGTCGATGTTCAGCTCGCCGCCGTCGAGGGTGTAGGCCCCCGACAGGCACTTGATGAGCGTCGACTTGCCGGCTCCGTTGTCGCCGATGACCGCGAGCACCTCGCCCGGGTAGAGCTCGATGTCGACCCCGTCGAGGCCAATCACCCGGCCGAACGTCTTGATCAGGCCTTTGCCCTGGAGAACTGGGGTCCGACCGTCCGCGGCCCTCGGCGAACCGCTGGTCGCGGTCTGGGATGAGTCCTGGACCGTCACGACTTCACCTTCCTGATCCACTGGTCGATCGCCACGGCGACGATGACGAGCACGCCGACGGCGAGGATCCGGTACTGCTGGTCCACGCCCGCGAGCGACAGCCCGAAGGTGAACGCGTAGACGATGAGCGCCCCGATAGCGGTGCCCACCACGCCTCCGCGACCACCGAACAGGCTGGTGCCACCGATGACGACGGCGGTGATGCTGTCGAGGTTGCCGGTGGGTATCGCGTTGGGTGTCGCCCCGCCGGACCGGCCGATCAGCACCCAGCCCGCCAGGCCGAAGAGCAGACCCGCGACCGAGTAGACCGAGACGAGGACCCGCTTGCTGGCGATGCCGCTGAGGCGAGCCGACTCCGCGTCGTCACCGACGGCGTAGAGATGGCGGCCCCACGCCGTCTGGCTCAGTGCGAAGCCGACGATGGCATACATGACGACGACGAGGAGGACCCCGTTCGTGATCCGGAAACCGGCGATCGAGAAGCTGTTACCGGTCCAGTTGAGGATGTCCGGAAGCCGGCTGTCCTGGATGCTCTCGGCCCCGGAGTACAGCAGGGCGATCGCGGTGAAGATGCTCAGCGTGCCCAGGGTGACGATGAACGGTGGCAGGTTGAGCCTGGTCACCAGCAGCCCGTTGATGTAGCCGGCCAGCAGCCCGAACGCGACCCCGATGATCAGGGCCAGAGGCCCGGGGACGCCGTTCTTGGCGGCGAGCGAGGCCATGATCATCATCGACAGGACGCAGATGGCGCCGCACGAGAGGTCGATGCCGGCGGTGAGGATCACGAGGGTCTGACCGAGCGCGAGTGCCGCGACGACCGCCGTCTGCTGCACCAGCAGCGAGATCGAGTTCGCCTGCATGAACCGCGGGTTGACGATCGAGAAGACGATGATCGTCACGATGAGCAGGACCAGCGGGCTGAGCCACGGGTTCCCGTGGAGGAGGTGCTGGATCCGCTGAGCCGGAGTCTGCGACCTTCGTGACAGCTCCGCCTGGGCGGCGCTCTGTCGAGCGCCGCCCGTCGTCGTGGTGGAACTCATGAGGCAGTGCCCCAGCAGACCTTCGATCCCGCGTCACTGGTGATGCTCTCGATACCCTCGACCTTCTTGTCGGTCACGAGTGCAACGCCGGTGTCGTAGAAGTCCAGGCCCGGCGAGACGCTCGGCTTGGCGCCACCCGTGGCGATCTGGTAGATCGCCTCCATGCCGAGCTGGGCCATCTTGAGCGGGTACTGCTGCGCGGTCGCGCCGATGACCCCGTCCTTGACCGACTTCACGCCGGCGCAGCCGCCGTCGATGGAGACGATCGTCGCCTTCTTGCCGGCCGCCTTGAGGGCCGCGTCGGCGCCCACCGCGGTGGGCTCGTTGATGGTGTAGACGACGTTGATGTCGGGGTTCTTGGTCAGGCACCGCTCCATCGCCGCACGCCCGCCGTCGGCGGCACCGTTGCCGGCCTCGTTGCAGACGATCGTGTAGGTGCCGCCCTTGTAGTTGCCGGTCTTGGCCTCGTCGCCGTTCTTCTTCTTGTCGACGGTGTCGATGCCCATCCCGGTGAGGAAGCCCTGGTCACGGTTGTAGTCGACCGAGACGACCTTGTCGTTGAACAGGTCGAGCAGCGCGATGGTCGCGGGCTTGCCCTTCACCTGGGCCTCGGCCCACTGGCCGATGAGCGTGCCCGCCTTGAAGTTGTCGGTCGCGAAGGTGATGTCGACGACGCTGGCCGGGTCCGGCGGCGTGTCGAGGGCGATGACGTAGAGGCCCGCGTCGCGCGCCTTCTTGATGGCCGAGTTGACGCCGGTGGACATGGGGGTGATGAGGATCCCCTTGTCACCCTTGGCGATGGACGCCTCGATGGCGTCGATCTGGCCCTGGTCGTCACCCTCCTGCTTGCCCGACGCCACGGTCAGGGTGATGTTTCCCTGCTTGGCGGCGAGCTCCTTCGCGCCGTTCTGCATGGCGACGAAGAACGGGTTGTTCGAGTCCTTGGTGATGAGCGTGACGCCGATCTTCTCGCCGCTGGCGACCGTCGAGCCGCCTCCACTCCCGCCGCTGCTGCTGCTGCTGCACGCGCCCAGGGCCAAAGCAACCCCGGCGGCCGATGCCAACGCGACGACGCGGGTGCGCCGACTGCGGGCGATGGCTGACTTCATGTCTGACCTCCATTGGTGTGACAACGTTGTCAGGGATATGTATAACGCAGGTCTTGCGCTCCAGTCAACGTCTGTGACCTAATTGACGCCGTGGCCGTGACAACGATGTCAACGTCGGAGTCGCCCGCACCCAGACTGGGTCGGGCGACGATGCGCGACGTCGCTGCGCTCGCCGGCGTGAGCCTCAAGACCGTCTCCCGGGTCGTCAACCGGGAGGCCGGGGTGTCCGACGACCTGCGCGAACGGGTCGAGCGTGCCGTCGAACGACTGGACTACACCCACAACCTCACCGCGAGCAACCTCCGTCGCAGCCACGGGCGGACCGGGGTCGTCGGCGCGCTGGTCCAGGACGTGAGCAACAGCTTCTCGGTCGGCCTGCTCCGCAGCCTCGAGGACGCGGCCCGCGAGCGCCAGTGCGTCGTCCTGGCCGCCAGCATCGACGAGGAGACCGACCGCGAGCGGGCCCTGGTCGCCGACCTCGTCGCTCGCCGGGTCGACGGTCTCATCCTCATGCCCTCCACGCTCGACCAGTCCTACCTCGCCTCGGAGGTCCGGGCCGGTCTCCCCACGGTGTTCGTCGACCGGCCGCCGCGCGGTGTGGAGTCCGACAGCGTCCTCGTCGACAACCGCCGTGGGGCAAGGGAGGCGGTCGCGCACCTGGTGAGCGGCGGGCATACCCGCGTCGCTGCACTCGTCGACCTGATCAGCATCCCCACCGCGGCCGCGCGCCTACGCGGGTACGAGGCGGCGCTGAAGGCGGCCGGGGTCAAGCCCGACCCGGCGCTCGTCGTCACGGGTCTGCGCACCACCGAGGAGGCGAAGGCGGCGCTGGTCGCGATGATGGGTCGCCCCGACCCGCCGACGGCGGTCTTCGCCTGCCGCAACATCCTCAGCATCGGCGCCATCCGGGCCCTTCGCGACCTGGGGCTCTCCCACGAGGTCGCCCTGGTGGGGTTCGACGACTTCCCGCTGGCCGACCTCATGACGCCGTCACTCACGGTCGTCCGTCAGGACGTGCGGGAGATCGGGCGCCAGGCCGCCGAGCTGCTGTTCGCCCGGATCGAGGGCGACACCTCGCCCCCGCGACGGATCGTGTCGATCCCCATGCTGGTCGTCCGCGGGTCCGGCGAGATCCCGCCGCCGGCCGGTCGTTAGTCGGGGTCCCCGCGAAGTATCGGAGCGAAGCGAAGAGCGTTGTGGGGAGAACTTCGTGGGGTGGCATCAGCGCTCGAGGTAGCCGGTCGCCATCGACTCGAGGCGGGCGATCCGCTCGGGCATCGGCGGGTGGGTGGAGAAGAGCCTGGAGACGTCCTGTGCCCGGAACGGGTTCGCGATCATCATGTGGCTGGCGTTGACGATCTTCTGCTGCGGAGCCAGCGGGGCCCGGGCCACGCCGCGCTCCAGCTTCCGCAGCGCCGAGGCCAGCGCCAGCGGGTCGCCGGTGAGCGCCGCACCGTCCTCGTCGGCGTCGAACTCCCGGGTCCGGCTGATGGCCAGCTGGATCACCGTGGCCGCGAAGGGGGCCAGCAGGGAGAGCAGCAGCAGGGCGAGGGGGTTGCCGCGTTCCTCGTCGTCGCCGCCTCCGAACATGCCCGCGAACAAGGCGATCTGGGCCACCGCGGTGATGACGCCGGCGATGGCTGCGGCCACCGAGCCGGTGAGGATGTCACGGTTGTAGACGTGCTGGAGCTCGTGGCCGAGCACGCCGCGCAGCTCCCGCTCGTCGAGCAGCTGGAGGATCCCCTCGGTGCAGCAGACGGCGGCGTTCTGGGGGTTGCGGCCGGTGGCGAAGGCGTTCGGCGCCTCGGTCGGCGAGATGTACAGCCGCGGCATCGGCTTGCCGGCCCTGGTCGAGAGCTCGCGGACGATCCGGTACATCGCCGGAGCCTGGGCCTCGCTGACGGGGTAGGCGTGCATGGCCCGGATGGCCAGCTTGTCGCTGTTCCAGTAGCCGTAGAACGTGGTGGCGAGCCCGATGAGGGCGAAGATCCAGATGAAGCGGCCGCCGGCGACCAGGACACCCATCCCGAGCAGAAGGGCCCAGATCGCGCCGAACAGTGCAGCGGTCTTCAGGCCGTTGTAGTGGCGGTGCAAGGGGGGCATGTCAGCAAAACGTCAGGTTGTCCACAGGCGTTCCCTGCGGCTGCGCGCGGTGGCGCACCTCACCCGAGCAGGCCGAGAAGCAGCTCCGGCTGCACGGAACCGAGGACGAGGAGGGCACTGCCGATGCCCAGGGCGACGAGGTGGCTGGGGTGCGTCCGGACTCGGGTGACCGTGGTGACCGTGCCCGTGCCGCCCTCCTCCATGGCCTCCTGCATGGACTGATCGACCGCCTCCGGCGCCAGCTGCAGGAGGACCCGAACCCAGCGCAGGTAGACCGCGACACCGAGCACGGCGTTGGCCGCCGCCAGCACACCGACGACCCACCAGCCCTCGGCCAGCACCGGGCGCAGCGCCACGATCTTCCCGACCAGGCCGAGCACGCCGGGAGGAAGCCCGGCAAGGGATGTCAGAGCCAGCAGCAGCGCCCCACCGGCCCAGGGGTGGGTACGGACCAGCCCGGTGTATGCGGCGAGGTCCCGGCCGCGCCGGGCGCCGACGACCGACACGGTCATCATCACCGCGGTGAACGCGACGAGGGTGGCGACGACGTAGGTGAGCAGGTAGCCCGCGGCGGCCCGGGCCCCGAACGACGAGACCGACAGCAGCGGGACCACGACCCACCCGGCCTGCGCGACGGTCGACCAGGCCAGCAGCCGGACGACGTCGTTCTGGCGCAGGGCCATGAGGTTGCCGAGCGTCATGCTGGCGATCGCGAGGACCGCCACGGCGATGAGGGCCGACCGGCCGAGCTGGGTGACCGCCTGGACGACCACGAGGAGCGCGGCGAGGGCCGCCACCTTGGACACCCCGGCGAGGAATACCGTGATCGGCAGCGGCGAACCCGCATACGTCGTCGGCGTCCAGGCGTGGAAGGGCACCAGCGAGAGCTTGAAGGCGATGCCGCCGAGGACCAGGACGACGGCCAGGGCGAGCAGCCCGCGCTGCGGCGTCGAGGTGGCGGCCAGCGCCGGGCCGGGACCGAGCTCGGGCGAGCCGGTCGCGGCGTACCAGCACGCGGCGCCGAGGGCGAGCATGGCGAACGAGACGAGCGAGGTGGTGACCAGCTGGACCGCGCCCGCGAGGGCTCGACGGGTACCTGGCAACGCGGCGAGGGCGACGACCGGCAGGGTGGCCAGCTCGAGGGTGACCAGCCAGGAGGCCAGGTCGCGGGCGCCGGCGACGCCGACCGCCCCGCCGGTGGCGGCGAGGAGCAGGGAGACGGTCACGGCGGTCCGGCCGGTCTCGTCGGCGCGCTCGGACGGCCATGCGAGCAGCAGGGTGACGGCCGCGGCGAGCAGGGCGGCCAGCTGGAGCGTCGTCGTCAGCGCCGTGGCCGAGTAGAAGCAGGCGCCGCCGTTGGGCAGGCAGAGGGTGCGCAGCTCGTCGCCGGTGGGCGATCCCAACGCCCCGAACGTCCCGAACATGCCGATGACCAGGGCGATGAACGCGATGGCGTAGTGCACGCGCTGCCCTCGGGTGTCGAGGACGTCGAGGACGAGCACGACGACCGCCCCGAGCAGCGGGGACAGGGCGGGCAGCAGGGTGCCGACGTCGAAGGTGATCACGGTCTGCTCGCCTCCACGGTCGTGCCACCACTGGCCGGGGTCGGCGGTCCGACCGGGCTGCTGCGGGGGACGAGCTCGGTCACGTCGGACTCGGTGGCGCCGAGCAGCGGCTTCGGGACGACACCCAGGCCGATCACCAGCGCGACGAGCGCCAGTACGACGAGCAGCTCGGCGCCGTGCGCGTCGTCACGGCGGGAGCGACGTGGGGGCGGGACGACCGGTCCGGTCCAGTTCTGATGACCGGCCCAGACCACGCGGAGCACCCGCAGCGAGTAGGCGGCGGCCAGGGACATGCCGACCACGCCGGCCACCGCGCAGATCCGGAACAGCGGGACCGGGAGACCCTCCGCCGGGGTCCACGCCGCATACACCGCGAGGAACTCGCCCCAGAAGCCGACCAGGCCGGGAAGGCCCAGCGCCGAGGCGAACCCGACCACGAGGGCGAACCCCATCCGCGGGGACACGTCGCGCACAGCGTCGCGGGCGACGGTGAGGTCGGCACTCCCCCAGCGCTCCTTGAGCCCACCGACCACGAAGAACAGCAGCGCCGAGACGAGGCCGTGGGCGACGTTCCCGAACAGCGCCGCCTGCATGCCAGTCTGGGTGCCGGAGGCGAGGCCGAGGGCGACGAAGCCCATGTGGGCGACCGAGCTGTAGGCGACGAGGCGCTTGAGGTCGCGCTCGACCAGGCAGGCCAGGCCTCCCCAGAGGATCCCGATCGCGCCGCTCGCGGCGAGGAACGGCGCCACCACGTGGAAGCCCTCAGGCACCGTGGGGATGGCCAGCCGGATGATGCCGTAGGTCCCCATCTTGAGCAGCACGGCGGCCAGGAGCACCGATCCGGCCGTCGGGGCGATGGTGTGCGCCGGCGGGAGCCAGGTGTGGACCGGCCACAGCGGAACCTTGATGCCGAGGCCGACGACGAGGAGCGTCGCGACGAGCACCTGGGTCGGGGCGGACAACCCGGCGCCATGGGCCGCGGCGAGCCGGCTGAGGTCGGAGGTACCGCTCTGGACGACGAGGACGAGGATGCCGAGGAGCATCAGGGTCGAACCGAGAGCCGTGAAGAGGACGAACCGGTTCGACGCGTCGGCCCGGGCCTTCTCGGTGGCATGGTCGTCGCCGAACCGGCTGATGAGCACCCACATCGGCACGAGGACGACCTCGAACGCGACGAAGAAGAGAATCGCGTCGCGCGCGAAGAACGTTGCGAGAGCGCCGAACTCGACGAGCAGGAGGCACGCGTAGTAGGTCGCGGCCGAGTTGCTGCCCTGGGAGCCGACCGCGCCAGCGGGCCGACCTGGCTCACGTCCGCGGGCGTGAATGACGACGGCGACGCCCAGGGCCGCGGTGAGCAGCGCGAGGGGGATGGTCACGCCGTCGACGTCGAAGTGCCAGCGCAGCCCGAGCGAGACGACCCACGGCGCGTCGACCCCTGTACCGAGCGCGACGGTCACGACCGTGAGCAGGAAGGTCACCACACTGGCGATGAGGGCGAGCCCGCGGGCCGTGCGCGGCGCATACCGGCGACCGGCGGCGAGCAGCCAGACCGCGACGACGGCGGGGACGACGAGGGTCAGGGTCAGTGCCACACCGTCACCCCCGCGACGGCGATGAGGACGACGCCGACCACGACGGCGAGCAGTCCGGTGGAGGGCGCTGCACGGTGGGCCCTCTCGCCGACCCGGCCGGCGATCCCGGTCAGGGACGCCGCACCCCGCGGGTAGGCGTCGACGACGTCGCGGTCGAGCCGGACGACGAGCCGGGCGACCGCGATGACCGCGCGGCCGACCGCGACATACACCGCGTCGAACCCGAACCCCCGGTCACTGAGGTCGGCAGCGGCCGGACCGAGCCGGCGGGCGGGATCGTGGCCGGCCGCGGCCATCGCGCGGACGCCGAGGAAGGCCAGCCCGATGACGAGCAGCGAGACCACCGTCATCACCAGACCGAGGTGGATCCCGTTGCTGACCGGGATGAGGAGCAGTCCGCCGACGACGGTCAGGACGGCGAGGGCCGACACGGTCAGTGCGGCCGCCATCGTTACCGGCCGGATCTCGTGGGTACCGGTCGCCGCTTCGTCGCCGGCCGGCGCCGCCTCCTCGGCGCTCTCCGCCTGGCCTTCCTCGGCCTCGAGCTCGGCGAGCCCGCCCTCTCGTTCGGTGGTGAGCAGCAGCCACGCCCGGGTGCAGTAGGCGGCCGTGAGCCCCACGGTGACGACGAGCGCGAGGAGGACGAACCAGGCGAGTCCCGCGTCGTGGCCGCTCAGCGACTCCTCGGCGGCGAAGAGGACGCCCTCTTTGGAGAAGAACCCGACCAGCGGCGGCAGGCCGGCGAGGGACGCGAGGCCGACGGCGAGGGACCAGTACAGCGCGCCACGCCCTCGAGCCCGTCCGCGCAGCGCGACGAACGCGGTGCCGCCGGCGAGGACCGACAGCCATCCCACCGCGAGGAAGAGCAGCGACTTGAACATGGCGTGCGAGAAGAGGTGGCCGAGCGCCAGGTCGGCGGCCTCGTCCCGCCCTAGCACGAAGGCCAGCGCGCTGGCCATGATCGCGATCTGGCTGAGCGTGGAGTACGCGAGCATCCGCTTGATGTCGCTCTGGGCGAAGGCCAGCAGCGCGGCCCAGACCATCGTCGACCCGGCCAGTACGCCCAGGACGATGCGGGCGGTGTCGGAGATGGCGAAGAGCGGGTGGAGGCGCGCGACGACGTAGGTACCGGCGGCGACCATGGTCGCCGCGTGGATGAGCGCGGACGCGGGTGTCGGGCCCTCCATGGCGTCGGGCAGCCAGTCGTGGAACGGGATGAGGCCCGACTTGCCGGCCACGCCGGCGAGGAGTAGGACCAGCGCGGTCGTCAGCACCGGGCTGCCGGTGACCAGGGCCGCTGTCGCCGACCCCTGCGGCCCGGCCCAGTGGGCGATGACCGTGCCGATGTCGGTGCTGCCCGCCCCGACGGCGAGGATGACCAGGCCGATGACGAACCCGATGTCGGCCACCCGTGTGACGAGGAAGGCCTTGTATGCGGCTCGCCTCGCCGACTCGCGCGCACTGACGTGTCCGATGAGGAGGTAGGAGCACCAGCCCATGACCTCCCAGCCGACCAGCGTGAGCACGAGGTCGTTCGACTGGACCACGAGCAGCATGGCGGCCAGGAAGAGGGAGACCGTGGACGCGAAGACGGCGTAGCGGGAGTCGTCGCGGAGGTACCAGACCGAGAACACCTGCACCGCCAGCCCGACGATCGCGACGGCGACGGCGATGACCGCCGAGGTGCGGTCGGCGAGCAGGTTCAGCGGGATCTGCAGCTCGCCCACCGGGAGCGGGCCGAACGTCGGCACGACGTCGGAGCGACCGGCCGTCTCGGCAAACTGGAACACCGACAGCACGACAGCGAGCGCGGCCGCCGCCACGGCCACCAGTCCGGAGAACGCCCGGCGGCGGCGCAGCAGCAGACCGGCCAGCGCACCGAGCGCCGGGAGCAGCACGAGCAGCTGGACCGTCGTCGTGGTGAGGACGGTCACCGGTTCGCCTCCTCGTCCTCGGGCGAGGTCAACAGCGGCGGAGCCGACAGGTCGATGTGCCCCTGAAGCTTGAACATCCCCAGGATCACGGCGAGCGCGACGCAGATCTCAGCGGCGGCGATGGTGATGATGAACAGGGTCAGCGACTGGCCGGTCTGGAGGGGCGAGTCGTCGGAGGCACCCAGCGCGACGAGCATGACGTTGGCGGCGTTGAGGATCAGCTCGACGCCGATGAGCACGAGCACGGCGTTGCGCCGGGCGAGGACGCCGTAGGTACCCGCGCCGGCCAGGACGCTGGCCAGCAGCATCGGCAGCCAGAGGTGCATCACGGCGCGCTGCCCTCGCGGGTCGGGGTCCGCTTCGGGGTGCGGACCAGGCCGGCGCCCGCGATCTTGGCCAGGGCGAAGGAGCCGATGAGCGCCGCGAGGAGCAGCACCGACAGGAGCTCGAACGGCCAGACCCACGTTCCGAAGACCGCGGTCGAAACCGCCTTGGTGTCACCGTTCTTCGACTCGAGGGCGCCCTCGCCGACCAGTGGGATGAGGCTGACGGCCAGCAGCACGGCCACCGAGACGGCCAGCACGGCGGCCAGGATGCGCTGCCACCACGGGCTGGCCAGCTCGCGGTTGGGACCGATCGGGGAGCGGGTCAGCATCAGCGCGAAGAGCACGAGGACGACGACGGCGCCGACGTAGATGAGCACCTGGACCAGGGCCACCAGCTCGGCGCCGAGAACCACGTAGCAGCCCGCGATCGTCCCGAGGCAGACGACCAGCCACAGGGCGGCGTGCACGAGGTTGCGGGTTGTCACGGCGAGGATGGCGCTGGCCGACGCGATGACCCCGATCACCGCGAAGACGATGTCCCGCGTGGTCACGTCTCCGCCTCAGGCGTGTCGAGCTCGGCCGTCGTCGGCTCGGCCGTCGCCTCCGGTGAGGCCGCGGTCTCGGCGGGCTCGGCGGTCTTCGCCGCTCGGGCCGTACGCGGCGCGGGGCGTTCGCGCAGTCCTCCCGCCGCGCGCGGCGGACGGTTCGCCGCGGCCACCTCGGCCGGCTCGGCGGACGCCGGGTCCAGGGCGGGCGGCGGCGGCACCGTCTGCATCCACTGGCCGAGCCGCTCCTTCTCGTGGAGCAGGTCGCGGATGTCGGTCTCGGCGTACTCGAACTCCGGACTCCAGTGCAGCGCGTCGAACGGGCATACCTCGATGCAGATCCCGCAGTACATGCAGAGCGAGAAGTCGATGGCGAACCGGTCGAGCACGTTGCGCTGCCGCTCACGGCCCCCCTCGGTGGTCGCCGGCAGCGTCTCCTTGTGCGAGTCGATGTAGATGCACCAGTCGGGGCACTCGCGCGCGCAGAGCATGCACGACGTGCAGTTCTCCTCGGTGAGCGCGATGACGCCGCGCGAGCGGGGCGGCAGCGCCGGCTTGTTGTCGGGGTACTCCGCCGTATGCGTCGGCCGCGACAGGGTGCGGGCCGTAGTGGCCAGCCCCTTGATCAGCCCGGGTAGGCCGAGATGGCGCGGTTCGGGGCTCATCCGGTCACCACCACGACGACGCCCGTGAGCGCGACCTGGGCGATCGCCAGCGGTACCAACCAGACCCACGCGAGACGTTGCAGCTGGTCCTCCCTCATCCGGGGCCAGGCGACCCGCAGCCAGACGATGACGACCGCGATGGCGAAACCCTTCGCCAGCGTCCAGACCCAGCCGACCGACTCGGACCACGGCCCCCGCCACCCGCCGAGGAACAGCACCGCGAACAGCAGCGACATGAGGACGATCCCCGCATACTCCGACAGCAGGAAGAACGCGAAGCGCAGGCCGGTGTACTCGGTGTAGGGCCCGAAGACGATCTCGGAGTCGGCGACCGGCATGTCGAACGGCGGCCGCTGCAGCTCGGCCAAAGCGGCGACGAGGAACACGACCGCACCCGGCAGCTGCCACAGCAGCCACCACCAGCTCCACTGGCCGACGATGCCGCTCAGGGAGAGCGTGCCGGCGGCCAGGGCTACGGACGCGACCGACAGGACGATGGGCAGCTCGTAACTGAGCAGCTGGGCCGCCGACCGCATGGCCCCGAGCAGCGAGTACTTGTTGGCGCTCGACCAGCCGGCCATCAGGGTGCCGAGGATGCCGATGCCGGCCAGGGCGACGACGAACAGTGCGCCCGCGTCGACGTCGGCCGCGACGAGGGTCGGCGACAGCGGGATGACGCTCATCGCGACGAGGTACGGGACCAGGGCGACGCCCGGCGCGAGCCGGAACACCCACCGGTCCGCGGCGACCGGGATGACGTCCTCCTTCTGGACGAACTTCACCCCGTCGGCGACCAGCTGGGCCCAGCCGTGGAAGCCGCCGGCATACATCGGGCCGAGGCGGCCCTGCATGTGCGCCATCACCTTGTGCTCGGTCTGCCCGATGAGCAGGGGGAGGACGAGGAACGCCGCGAGCACCGCGACGGTCCGGATGACGACCTCGAGCACCGTCATCGCGGCCCCCACTCCGGTGGCGGGACCCCGGGTGCCTGCACCCGACGGCGCCCGGGCGACTTCGGCGCGTCGTGCCCCTCGCCGGGTTCCTTGGCCCCCGGCCACGGCTTCGACGCGCGCGCGGCGAGCATGAACGACTTGCGCAGCGGGGTTCCCTCGAACCCCTCCGGCAGCAGCAGCGGCCTGATGCCCAGGCCGGACCCGTCGTCGAACCCCTCGACGTCGATCCCGAACATCTCGTGCGTCTCCCGCTCGTGCCAGGCGGCTCCGGCGAACAGTCCGGTGAGGCTGGGGAGAGCGGAGCCGTCCGGTATGCGGGTGCGCAGCAGGTGCCCTCGTAGGGCACCGGGGGTGGAGATGTCCAGCACGTGCAGCACGACGTCGAACCCCGGCGTGCCCGGCGGGTCGCTCTCGTCGTCGGTCTCGTCCACGGCGGTCAGCCAGTCGAAGAAGGTGAACCCCTGGGACACCAGCTCACGCGCGGCGCCCCGCCACTCCGACGCGGTGACGTCGAGGCACGGCTCGTCACCGGCCGGCTGGTCCAGTCCGGCCGGGACCGCGGGAGTGGGCTCGGTCATTCGTCGTCGTCCCCGAGCTCGAAGATGTCGTCCGCGAGGGTGTGGTCGGGGCGGTGACGCCCGGTCCGACGCCGGCCGCGGCCTCCGTCGGGCGCGCCGCCCCCAGCGCGCGGGTTCGGCGAGGCGGCCGGCGGGGCCGGATCCGTCGTCGGGTCGCTGCCGGGCATCGGGTCGCGGCCTGGTGGTGTCGGGGCCACGGTCGGGATCACCGTGGTCTCCGGTCCGCCGACCGGCGCGAGGAAGGCGGTCTCGGGGTCGAACGTGCCGATCGAGGACTCCGCCGGCGCGGTGGGCGCGGGCGGCGCAGCGGTCATCGGAATCGCCACGGTCTCTGGGCCCCGGGACTCGGGCAACGGCTGGACCGCCGGTTCCGCCAGCGACTCGGGCAGCGACTCGGGCAGCGGCTCGGGGACCCGCTCACCCGGACGCGGGACGAGAGCGTCGCCACGTCCCGGGATCGACCCGGCGGTCACGAGCGCCCGCTGGACCTCCCCGGCCGACGCCACCCGGCCACCCGCATACCGAGCCTGGATCTGCCGCCCCGAGAGAGACTCGCCGGCGATCTTCTCCTGGAGCCGGACGATGCCCTGGAGCAGGGCCTCGGGCCGCGGCGGGCACCCGGGGACGTAGACGTCGACGGGGATGATCGTGTCGACGCCCTTGGTGACGCAGTAGGAGTCCCAGTAGGGCCCGCCGGAGTTGCTGCAGGCGCCGAACGAGATGACGTACTTCGGCTCGGGCATCTGGTCGTAGAGGCGACGAACGGCGGGTGCCATCTTGTCGGTGACCGTGCCCGAGACGACCATGAGGTCGGCCTGTCGCGGACCGGGCGCGAAGGGGATGACGCCGAGCCGGATGAAGTCGTGGCGGGCCATCGACGCGGCGATGAACTCGATCGCGCAGCAGGCCAGCCCGAAGTTGAACACCCACAGGCTGTAGCGCCGCCCCCAGTTGAGGACGACCTTGATCGGCTCGGGGGCGTGCTCCGCGAGTGGTCCCACACGGGGAGCGGGCAGGTCGACGGTCACGTCACACCCAGCGCAGCAGACCGCGGCGGGCCGCGTGGGCCAGGCCGACGACGAGGACGGTGATGAAGATGCCCATCTCGACGAGGCTCGCCAGGCCGAGGTTGGCGTCGCGGATCACCGTCGCCCAGGGAAACAGGTACACGGCGTCGACGGCGAAGATGACGTAGAGGTAGGCGTAGACGAAGTAGCGGACCTTGGTCTGGGCCCAGCCGGAGCCGACGGGGTCGACACCGGACTCGTACGTCGTCAGCTTCGCGTTCGTCGGGGCGCGCGGCGCGAACATCCGGCGGGCCAGCCCGGCCGCGACAACCAGGAGGATGCCGGCCAGAACGACGGCGCCGACGACGACGTAGCCGCCCATCAGCCCGGCAGCCTGCAGCCGTGAGTCCCGGTCATGCGAGCCACCCTAGCGAGCGAGCAGGCCGCCGACGGGTATGCCCGTGGCGCGGATCTCGTCGCTGCGTTCGCCCGCGGTGGGACCGGTAGATATCGGTTCGGCGGCGTTACCTCTGGTTCGCGCCCACGGCCGGTACCGTGAGCCCAGCCTGTGAGATGACGGCGTCAAGTGGGAAGAGGTTCGCGTGACAGACCTGCTCTCGAAGATCCCCCTCGTGGGGTGGGGGCCGATCATCACGATCGCCGCTATCGCCGTCAGCTGCCTCATCATCGCGGTCCTGCTGTGGCGCAACCACAAGGTCTGGCGCTGGGTGTTCGTCTTCTTGTTCCTGGTGTTCAGCGTCGGCGCGGTCGGCGACTACATCAACACGCGTCTCGCGTACGTCGACAACGTGGCCGACCTGCTGGGCATCCCGACGTACCCCGTGATCGACGGCACGGTCTCCGGGCCCGACGTCCAGCCTCAGCCCAACGGCGCGGTCACGCAGATCAGCGTGCCCGACACCGCAAGCCACTTCGGCAGCTACCAGGCCCAGGTCTGGCTGCCGCCTCAGTACTTCAGCAACCCCCGCCAGCACTTCCCGGTGGTGTACCTGCTGCACGGCAATCCCGGCGCGACCACCGACTGGCTCACTTCCGGCTCTGCCGCGTCCACCGGTCTCTCTGTCGCGCAGGCCGGCAAGCCGGTCATCCTCGTCATGCCCGAGAGCCTCCAGAGCTTCGCCGGCGACAGCCTCTGCGTCGACACCCAGTCGCAGGGCAACGCCGAGACCTACCTGACCAAGGACGTCATCGCGGCCGTCGATACCCAGTTGCACACGATCACCAACGCCAAGGGCCGGGCCATCGGCGGCATGTCGATGGGCGGGTACTGCGGGCTCAACCTCGGCCTCAAGCACCCCGACATCTACTCTGCGGTGCTCGACTTCTCCGGCGAGACGGTGTCGCAGCCCGACCTGCTGTCCGGCGGCAACCAGGCGCTCTACGGCGGCTCCGACTGGCAGCAGAAGGCCGACGCGAACAGCCCCGCGAAGTACTACAGCCAGCTCGACCCGAGCAAGGGGCCGGCCATCTGGATGGATGTGGGCACCAAGGACGGGCTGCTGCCCTCGATCCAGGACCTGGCCGGCAAGCTCAAGGCCAAGGGGTTCACCGTCGAGTTGCACGTACGACCGGGAGACCACGAGTGGACGACCTGGACGGCGGCGTTGAAGGAAGCGCTGCCCTGGGCCGCCGGGGTGATGAGCCCGCCCGCGGGCTGAGCAGCTGCGGGACGGAATCGTCGTCGGTCGCCTGCTGTTGTCGGGGGTATGACTCGCATCGTCGCGCCCGCCGACTTCGGCGGCCCTGAGCAGCTCGTCCTCACCGAGGTCCCGACCCCGGAACCCGGTCCCGGCGAGGTCCGTGTCACGGTCCGCGCCATCGGGTCAACCCGATCGACTGGAAGATCTACAGCGGCGCTCTGAGCCGCGACGCCCGCGCGATGGGCGGCATCGGCTTCGAGCTGGCCGGCGTCGTCGACGCCCTCGGCGAGGGCGTCACCGACTGGTCCGTCGGCGACGAGGTCATCGTCTCTCAGGTACCCGGGAACGCGTACACCGACGCGGCTGTCGTCCCGGCCGCCGGGCTCCTCGCGAAGCCCGAGGGCCTGTCGTGGGAGCTGGCCGCCAGCGTCGCGGTGGCCGGCGGCACGGCCGCCCACGCGGTGGAGGCGGGCGGCGTCGGCGAGGGCGGGACGGTCCTGGTCCACGGCGCTGCCGGTGGCGTCGGCGGTCTCGTGGTCCAGCTGGCACGTCGTCGCGGCGCGCGCGTCATCGCCACGGCCAGCGCCCGCAACCACGACTACCTCCGGTCCCTGGGCGCCGAGCCGGTCATCTACGGCGAGGGCCTCGAGGACCGGGTACGCGCCCTCGCACCGGAGGGTGTGGACGCTGCCATCGACACGGTCGGCACCGACGAGGCCATCGACGTCTCGATCGCCCTCGTCGGCGATCCCCACCGCGTCGTCAGCATCGCCGGGTACCGGCGGCGCGACACCGGCATCTTCCTCATCGGTGGTGGCGGCGACCCCGGTACCGAGATCCGCGACGCGGCACGTCCCGAGGTGGAGCGAATGCTCGCGTCCGGGGAGCTGACGCTGCCCATCCAGGCGACCTACCCGCTCGAAGAGACTGCCGAGGCGCACCGCGAAGGTCTCACCGGGCATACCCGCGGAAAGCTCGTCAGCCTCCCCTGACCGAGCGGCCTCAGACGAACGCGCCCGTCCCGGTGATGGCCCGGCCGACGATCAGCTGGTTCACCTCGCGGGTGCCTTCGTAGGAGTAGACCGCCTCCGCGTCCGCGAAGAAACGAACGAGTCCGTGTTCGAGCAGGATCCCGTTGCCGCCCATGACCTCCCGGGCGATCCCGACCGTCTCGCGCATCCGGCTCGACACCGTCGCCTTGGCCAGCGCCGCGTGCTCGTCCTTCTCGATGCCCTCGTCCTGCATCTGCGCGAGACGGACCACGAGTCCGAGCGACATGGTGATGTTCGACAGCATGGTGGCCAGGTGGTCCTGGACCAGCTGGAAGCTCGCCAGCGGCTGCCCGAACTGCTCGCGCTCCAGGGTGTAGGCGAGCGCCGTCTCGTAGGCGCCCATCTGGAGCCCGACGGCGCCCCACGCCACCCCGCCACGGGTGATGCGCAGGACGTTGGCGGTGTCCTTGAAGGAGCGGGCGTTCTCGAGCCGATGGTCGTCCGGGAGCCGGACGTCCTCGAGGACGATGTCGGCGTTCTGGACGCTGCGCAGCGCGATCTTGCCCTCGATCTTCGTCGCGGTGAAGCCGGGTGTCCCCTTCTCCATGACGAACCCGAGGATCTCCTCGCTCTCCACGTCGCGGGCCCACACCACGACCAGGTCGGCGAAGGTGCCGTTGCCGATCCATCGCTTCTGCCCGTTGAGCACCCAGTCGTCGCCGTCGCGGCGGGCCGTCGTCGCGAGGCCGCCGGCGATGTCGGAGCCGTGATCCGGCTCGGTCAGGGCGAACGCCCCGATCGCGGTGAGGTCCGCCATCGCCGGGAGCCAGCGGTCGCGCTGCTCGGGCGAGCCGCAGTGGAAGATGCTCGCGAAGGCCAGGCCGGCGTGCACCCCGAAGAAGGTGCCGAAGGACGGGTCGACACGTGACATCTCCAGCGACGTGAACCCGCTGAACAGCCGCGAGAACGGCGGGTCCCGGAACCCCTCGTACGCCCCGCCGACGAGGTCGAGCTCCCGCAGCGGCGCGATGAGGTGCCGCGGGAACTCAGCCTCCGCCCAGTACTCGTCGGCGACCGGCCGCACCTCGCGCTCGAGGAACTCGCGCAGCCGGAGGATCTCCTTCTGCTCGTCCTCGGGCAGGAGGGTCTCGTATGCGTAGAAGTCACCGCGGTGCGGCTCGAGAGCGCCCATGCCGCCACCGTATGCCGCGCCGCTCGAGGGTGCCGATCGTCGCGATCGGATGCCCGGTCGCGGACCCGGTCATAGACCGGGTTCGGTCGTGGGAACGACAGGCTCGGGTCTACGACCGGGTCTATGACTCCGCGTACGCCCGCACGGTGACACCCAGCGCCTGACCCCGCCTGATCGGACGGGTCGTCAGAGCCGGCGCCGGTAGCGGGTCGTGTCGAGAGGGAACCCGTCCTTGACGACGACGAGGCCGACGTCGTCGTGAATCCAGGAGTGCGCCTCGTAGAAGCGTCGCGTCGTGGTGTTGGTGGCCAGCACCCAGAGCCGCGCGTCGATCCGTCCCAGGTCCCGCAGCTCGTCCAGTGCGCGTTCGTGCAGCTGGTGCCCGATGCCATGGCCCATGACGTCGGGGTGCAAGTAGATGGCCGAGAGCTCACCGGATGTGGGGCCTGCGTCCTCGTCCCGGCTGTTCCCCACCGAGGCGAACCCCCTGATGACGCCCTCCACCTCGGCGACCAGGATCCGCCGAACCGTGGGGTCCGCCTGCTCGATCCGGGTCGACCATCGCTCGGTCCCCTCCGGCACCGAGAGCCCATCGAGGAGGGACTGCGGAACCAGCCCGGCGTACGCGTGCCGCCAGGACTGGATGTGGGCCTCGGCCACGGCGGCCGCGTCGTCGAGGCGGGCCCGCCGCAGCACCGCCGCCGCCGTCATCGCTTCTCGGCGTCGGCGCGTTCCACGCATACAACGTAACCGCGGTCCGGTTAGGTTGAGATCCATGGCCGCCGCGAAGGGGACGACTCCCGCCATCGAGCTCGAGGTGGGTCCGCACACGGTCCGCGTCACCAACCCCGACCGCGTGTACTTCCCGAAGACCGGCTGGACCAAGCTCGACCTCGCCAACTACTACCTCAGCGTCGGCGACGGCATCGTCCGTGCACTCTTCGAGCGGCCGTGCATGATGCACCGCTTCCCGGAGGGGCTGGCCGGTGACAAGGTGCACCAGAAGCGAGTTCCGCACGGCGCGCCACCGTGGCTGGAGACCGTCCGCGTGACGTTCCCGCGGTGGAACCGCACCGCCGACGAGCTCTGCGTCACTCAGCTGGCCAGCGTGATCTGGGCCGTCCAGATGTCGACCGTCGAGTTCCACCCCTGGAACTCGCGCCGCGCGGACACCGAGGTTCCCGACGAGTGGCGGATCGACCTCGACCCGATGCCGCTGTGCGACTTCGCCACGGTGCGTCGCGTCGCCCACGTGGCGCAGGAGGTGCTGGCCGACCTGGGTGCCACCGGCTTCCCGAAGACGTCCGGGGGCAAGGGGCTGCACATCTACGTCCGCATCGTTCCCGAGTGGGGGTTCCAGGACGTGCGCCGCGCGGCCCTGGCCTTCGCCCGCGAGGTCGAGCGCCGAGCCGGCGGCGACGTCACGACGACGTGGTGGCGCAAGGACCGCGAGCCGGACGTGGTCTTCGTCGACTACAACCAGAACGCCCGCGACCACACCATCGCCAGCGCCTACTCCGTGCGCGGCGTCCCCGACGGGACCGTCTCCACGCCGATCCTCTGGGACGAGATCGACGACGTCCTGCCCGGCGACTTCACCATCGCCACCGTCCCCCCGCGCTACGCCGAGAAGGGCGACCTGCACGCGGCCATCGACGACACGGCCTACCGACTCGACCAGCTGCTCGAGTGGGCGGAGCGCGACGAGCGCGCCGGGCACGAGACCCCCGAGGTCGGCGAGCCCGATGACGGGTGAGCGCACGCTGACCGACGGTGTCGTGACCCTGCGCCCGCTCGACGGCGGCGACGGGTTCGCGGTGGAGGCCGGCGGTCGCGTCGTCGGCTCGGTGGGGCTGCGCGACATCGGCGAGTCCACCGGCGAGATCACCTACGCGCTCGAGAGCACGACACGGGGTCGCGGGTATGCCACCCGTGCGGTTCGCCTCGTCGTCGAGTATGCGTTCGGCGAGCTCGGCCTCGGCCGCGTGCAGGCCCGCGTCGGGACGGACAACGTCGCGGCGGTCCGGGTCGCGCGCCGGGCCGGACTGCGCAACGAGGGTGTCGTCCGGGTCGCCCTCGACGTCGAGGCCGACGACTATGCCCTGCTCGCGCGTCTGCGCGACGACCCGTCGCCGTCGGAGCGGGGCGGCTTCCGCGCACTGCTCAACTCGTTCCTGCCGCGGAAGCGCGTCATCGCCCAGGCGCTGGTCCGGGACGAGTCGGGACGCGTTCTCATGTGCCACCCGACCTACAAGGACGACTGGGACCTGCCGGGCGGCGTCGTCGAGGTGCGCGAGTCACCGCGGGAGGCGGCCGCGCGCGAGGTGTTGGAGGAGCTCGGGTTACGACTCCCCTTGGGGCCGCTCGTCCTCGCCGACTGGATGCCGCCGTGGGGCGGCTGGGACGACGCGTTGTGTCTGGTGTTCGACGCCGGTTCGCATCCCGCGTCCGTCCTCGATGGCGTGGTGCTGCAGGCGCGCGAGATCCGGGCCACGGCGTTCCTCTCGACGGGCGAGGTCCGTGCCCGCGCGGCCGACTACACGGCGCGTCGCGTGGACGCCGCCCTGGCCTCGCTGCAGGGCACCGGAGCGGCGTTCACGGAGTCCGGTCGAACCGTCTGAGGCCTGCCGTCGTCACACGAAGGTGTGATCTTCGTGGAAGCCTCCGACGCGCAGCATGATGCGCGACATACGATGCTGAAGAGGCCACATCGTCGTGGCCGTATTCAGGTGCCCCACGAATTCTGGTGATCCCAGTCATGCCCTCCCCGACGTCCACCACGTCTCGTACATCCAGCCCCGACACCGTCAAGCTCGACCGCGTCGTCATCCGCTTCGCCGGCGACTCGGGCGACGGGATGCAGCTGACCGGCGACCGGTTCACGACCGAGTCGGCCGTCCTCGGCAACGACCTGTCGACGCTGCCCAACTTCCCCGCGGAGATCCGCGCGCCCCAGGGGACCCTGCCGGGCGTCTCCAGCTTCCAGCTGCACTTCGCCGACCACGATGTGCTCACCCCTGGCGACGAGCCGGATGTCCTCGTCGCGATGAACCCCGCGGCCCTCAAGGCCAACCTCGCCGACGTCCCGCGCGGCGCGACGATCATCGCCAACACCGACGAGTTCTCCAAGCGCAACCTCGCGAAAGTCGGCTACCCGTCCAACCCGCTCGAGGACGGGACGCTCGAGAGCTACCACGTCCACGCGGTCGCGCTGACGACGATCACCGTCGAGGCGCTCGCGTCGTTCGACCTGACGCGCAAGGACAAGGAACGCTCCACCAACATGTTCGCGCTGGGCCTGCTCTCGTGGCTCTACACGCGGCCGATCTCGCTGACCGAGCGTTTCCTCACCACCAAGTTCGGCGCCAAGCCCGAGCTGCTCGCCGCCAACCTCGCTGCCCTGCGGGCCGGGTTCAACTACGGCGAGACGACCGAGGACTTCGCCCACCGCTACGAGGTCGGCCCGGCCCCGATGAAGGAGGGCCACTACCGCAACATCACCGGCAACGTCGCGCTCGCCTACGGGCTCGTCACCGCGTCGCACCGCGCCGGCCGGCCGCTGGTGCTCGGGTCCTACCCGATCACCCCCGCCTCCGACATCCTCCACACGTTGGCCGGGCTCAAGCGGTTCGGCGTGACGACGATCCAGGCCGAGGACGAGATCGCCGGCGTCGGTGCGGCGCTCGGCGCCGCGTTCGGTGGGGCGATCGGCGTGACGACCACATCCGGTCCGGGCCTCGCGCTCAAGGCCGAGACCATCGGTCTGGCCACCTCGCTCGAGCTGCCGTTGGTGGTCTGCGACATCCAGCGCGGCGGACCCTCGACCGGCCTGCCGACCAAGACCGAGCAGGCCGACCTGCTGCAGGCGATGTTCGGCCGCAACGGCGAGTCGCCGGTCGCGATCGTCGCCCCCCGCTCCCCCGCCGACTGCTTCGCCATCGCGATGGAGGCGGTACGCATCGCCACGACCTACATGACGCCGGTCGTGATCCTCTCCGACGGCTACCTCGCCAACGGGTCCGAGCCCTGGCAGATCCCGGACACCGAGGACCTGCCGGACTTCGACGTTCGGCTCGCGACCGAGCGCAACGGGATCGACCCCGACGGCAAGGACGTCTTCCACCCCTACCTGCGCGACCCGGAGACGCTGGCCCGCCCCTGGGCGGTCCCCGGTACGCCGGGCCTCGAGCACCGCGTCGGCGGCATCGAGAAGGCCAACATCACCGGCAACATCTCCTACGACCCCGACAACCACGACCTCATGACCCGGCTGCGCGCGGCGAAGATCGACGGGATCGCCGCCACGATCGCCCCGCTCGAGGTCGACGACCCGGACGGCGACGCCGAGGTCCTGGTGCTCGGCTGGGGCTCGACCTACGGGCCGATCGCCGCCGCCGCGAGATCCCTTCGGGCGCAAGGGTTCCCGGTGGCACAGGCCCACCTGCGTCACCTCAACCCGTTCCCGTCCAACACCGGCGAGGTACTCACCGCATACCGGCACGTCATCGTGCCCGAGATGAACCTCGGGCAGCTGTCGATGCTGCTGCGCGCGACCTTCCTCGTCGACATCCAGTCGCACACGTCCGTGCGAGGGCTGCCGTTCAGCGCCGCCGATCTCGAGGACGTCATCCAGAAGGCAGTGACCGAATGACCGCCACGTCGACCAGGGCCGACCTGGGTATGCCGGGGCACGGGCTCGAGGGGGTCCCCACCCTTCCCGAGGACGCCACCCCGCAGACCCGCAAGGACTTCACCTCCGACCAGGAGGTCCGCTGGTGCCCGGGCTGTGGCGACTACGCGATCCTCGCCGCCGTGCAGGGCTTCCTGCCGGAGCTCGGCCTGCGCCGTGAGAACGTCGTGTTCATCTCGGGGATCGGCTGCTCGTCGCGGTTCCCCTACTACCTCGACACCTACGGCATGCACTCGATCCACGGGCGCGCGCCGGCCATCGCGACCGGCTTGGCCACCTCGCGGCCGGACCTGTCGGTGTTCGTCGTGACGGGTGACGGCGACGCGCTGTCAATCGGCGGCAACCACCTCATCCACGCGATGCGGCGCAACGTCAACCTCACGATCCTGTTGTTCAACAACCAGATCTACGGGCTGACCAAGGGTCAGTACTCCCCCACGTCGCAGGTCGGCCTCATCACCAAGTCCACGCCGTTGGGTTCGGTCGACCACCCGTTCAACCCGGTCAGCCTGGCGCTCGGGGCCGACGCGACGTTCGTCGCCCGGACGATGGACTCCGACCGCAAGCACCTCACCGAGGTCCTCCGAGCCGCCACGGCGCACCGCGGGACGTCGCTCGTCGAGATCTACCAGAACTGCCCGATCTTCAACGACGGCGTGTTCGACGTCCTCAAGGACCGCTCGGAGGGTGAGGCCCGCGTCCTCCACCTCGCCCACGGCGAGGAGGTCGCCGCCGGTGTCAACGTCGTGGTCCGTCGCGACAACGGCACGCTCGACGTCCTTCCGCGCGACGAGGCCGATCCCGCGCGGATCGTGCGCCACGACGCCCACGCCGACGACCCCTCGCTGGCGTTCGCGCTGTCGCGCCTCGACGACCCGACGCTGGCCCACGTGCCGATGGGCATCTTCCGCGACGTCGAGCGGTCCACCTACGACGACCTCGTGCGCGCGCAGATCGACGGCACCGTCTCGGGAGCGGGCGGCCCCGCGACCGACCAGGACATCGCCGACCTGCTCGCCGGTCGCGACTCGTGGATGGTCGGGACAGCCGGGAAGGCGTGACCGACAAGGCGGACACCCGGCCGGCGGCGACCAACGAGGCACCCCTCGACGAGCAGCGGCGCGGGGCCATCCAGGGGTTCAGCGCCTACCTGCTGTGGGGGCTGTTCCCTCTCTACTTCCACGCGCTGGAGCCCTCGGGTGCCTGGGAGATCCTCGCGCACCGGATCCTCTGGACCTTCGCGTTCTGCCTGCTGCTGCTCATGATTCGCCGCGACTGGTCGTGGATCCGGCCGTTGCTGCACCGTCCGCTGTTCCTCGTAGGCATCGCGATCGCCGCCGTCCTCATCGCCGTGAACTGGGTCCTCTACGTCGCCGCAGTCGTCGCCGGCAACGTCTCCGAGGCGGCCCTCGGGTACTTCCTCAACCCGATCGTCACCGTCGGCCTCGGCGTGGTCGTGCTGCGCGAACGGCTGCGGCCCCTGCAGTGGGTGGCCGTCGCCATCGGTCTCGTGGCCGCGCTGTACCTGTCCCTCGGGGCCGGCCGGGTCCCCTGGGTCGCCCTGGCCCTCGCGGGGTCCTTCGCCCTCTACGGGCTGCTGAAGAAGCGCCTTGGCGCGACCTTGCCCGCCCTGCACGGGCTGGCCGTCGAGACGACGATCCTCACCCCGGTCGCTGTCGGGCTGGTGATCTGGCTCGGCGTCACCGGGACGCAGACCTTCACCACCGAGGACCCCGTACACACGGCGCTGCTCGTCCTGTCCGGGGTCGTCACCGCGGCACCGCTGCTGCTGTTCGCCTCGTCGGCACGGCGGGTGCCGCTGGTCACGATCGGCCTGCTCCAGTTCGTCACGCCGGTCATGCAGCTCCTGTGCGGCGTGCTGCTCCTCGGGGAGCGGATGTCGACGCAGCGCTGGGTCGGCTTCGGGATCGTGTGGATCGCCTTGGTGGTGCTCACGATCGACTCGCTGGTCGGCGTGCGGCAGCGCCGGCTTCGCGACGCCGCCGACGACGGCCTCTGCGAGCCGGCGCCCTGACCCGCCTCCTCAGCCGGCCGCGTCGCGGAACGGCAGCCGGTCGAAGATGATCCGCATCCAGACGATCCGGCCGTCGCGGACCCGGACGCACTCGGCGCCGGGGGCGTCGTGCACCACCCGCGTGTCGGTGTCGTACACGGTGACCGCCATCGTGTCGTCCCCGTAGCGGGCCACCAGCGCGGTCCGCTCGACACTGTCGACGAACGGACCCATGAACGCCCGGAACGCCTCGCTGCCCTCGATGCGGCCGACAGGAGCCAGGCAGACGATCTGGGGATCGACGAACTGCATGGCCGACTCGAAGTCGTGTGCGGACCAGGCCTGGAAGTATGCCTGGGCGACAGCGACGGCCGCCGGGGCGGTGGTGGTGGTGGTCATCGGAAGGTGCTCCTTCGGGATGGGTGGTGTCGGTACCCAGGTAGACACCGAGGAACGGCCGAACCTGACATTGCCCGACTCGACCGGACGAGCGTGGTGCGAGGCTAGGAGGACCATGCCGACCACTGCTCACGTCCTGCAGCGAGCGCGAGGCGGTGACGAGGCCGCCTTCGCGGAGCTCGTGACGCCGTACCGCCGCGAGCTCCACGTGCACTGCTACCGGATGCTGGGCTCGTTCGACGACGCCGAGGACGCCCTTCAGGACACCCTGCTCGCCGCCTGGCGCGGGATCGGCGGGTTCCGGGCCGAGGCGTCGGTCCGGACCTGGCTCTACCGCCTGGCGACCAACACCTGCCTCAACCACCGCCGGACGACCAGCCGTCGTCCTCAGCAGGCGCCGCCGCCGCCGGAGACCGGCCCTCCCCCCAACGGCACGGACGCCGTGACCTGGCTGCAGGCGTACCCCGACACCCTCCTCGACGCCCTGCCGGAGCCGGCTCCCGGCCCGGAGACCCGCATCGAGACCCGGGAGTCCGTCTCCCTGGCCTTCATTGCGGCCGTCCAGGCGCTGAGCCCGCGCGGCCGAGCGGTGCTGGTGCTGCGCGACGTCATGGGGTTCAGCGGCGGTGAGGTCGCCACGATGTTGGGCACGTCGTCGGACGCGGTCGCCACTCAGCTGAGCCGGGCCCGGACGACGTTGCGGTCGCAGGACCTGATGGACGACGCCCGCGAGCGGCCGACCCCGGACGAGTATGCGTTGGCCCGCCGGTTTGCCGATGCCCTCACCGCCCGCGACGTCGAGGCGATCGTGGGTGTCCTCACCGAGGACATCCGGGTCGCCATGCCGCCGCTGCCCGACCTCTGGACGGGGCTCACCGTGGCCGTTCCGTTCCTCACCGACGTCGCGTTCCGTCCGGACGCGCAGGTCCGGGCGACCCTGACCGCAGCGAACCGGCAGCCGGCCCTGGCGGTCTACAGCCGGCGCGACGACAGCAACACCTGGCGGGCAACAGGGTTGCTGGTCCTAACTGTCCGGGGAGACCGGATCGCGGCGCTCACCCGGTTCGAGCCGGACGGCCGGTTCCCGCCGGACGTGGAGACCGGGCCGGCGCGTCAGGAGATGCGGTAGGTCTCGCCGGCCTCGGCCATCTCCCGCAGCTCGTCGGGCAGGTCGTCGCCGGCCGCGAGCAGGTCGGGCAGCAGCTCGCGTTCGCGGGTGAGCGCCCGGAACGCCAGCCGTGACGTGACGCGGTGGTCCGGGCGGTGCACGACGGTGACCTCGTCGCCGGCGCGCACGGACCCCGGTGTGAGCACCATGAGGTAAGCACCGGACCTGGCGGTCATCGAGAACGTCCGCAGCCAGCCCTGCTCGGCCATGTGGTCACGGAACGTGCCGCACGGGATCCGCGGCCCGGTCACCTGGAGGACGACGTCGCCGATCTGCCAGCGCTCCCCGATGACAGCGTCGCTGACCACCAGGCCACGGGTCGTGATGTTCTCACCGAACATGCCGTTGCGCAGCGGCCGGCCCAGCCGCTGCTCCCAGCCGTCGAGCTCCTCGCGCGCGTACGCATACACCGCTTGTTCGTCGCCGCCATGGTGACCGTGGTCGCCGATCTCGTCGCCGACGAGGCCGCTACCCAGTCCTTCGAGCTTCCCGCCGGGGGCGCGGACCTCGACGGCGTCGGTCGTGGGCCGCTTGTCGATGCCGGTGAGCCGGTGGCTGCGGCCGCCCGCCTTGGGGCGGAGCCGGCCGACGTTGACCGAGAGGACGACCGCCACGACGGGTCGGTCAGCCGACCCGGTCGACGACCGAGGTGACGAGCGCCGTCAGGGCCGCCTTGGCCTCCGACTCCGGCAGCGGGGCCAGCAGGGCCACCGCATCGGCGCCGACGCCGCGGGTGGTCGCGCGGGCCTGCTCGAGGGCCGGGTTGGCTCGCAGCAGCGCGAGGGCCTCGCCGAGCCGGTCGTCGTCGCGCAGGTCGCCGGCCAGCAGCTCGCGCAGCCGGGCGTCCGCCGGGTCGGTACCCCGTCGGGCGTAGAGCACCGCCAGGGTGTCGACCCCCTCGCGCAGGTCGGTGCCGGGTGTCTTGCCGGTCTCGGTGGCGTCGGACGAGATGTCGATGAGGTCGTCGGCCAGCTGGAACGCGACGCCGAGCTTCTCGCCGTAGGCGGCCATCAGCTCGACGACGTCGTCGGAGCTGCCGCCGAACATCGCGCCGTAACGAGCCGCCGTCGAGATGAGCGACCCGGTCTTGTCGTGCAGCACGCCGAGGTAGTAGTCCACCGGGTCGTGGCCCGGCGGGCAGGGCCGGTCGTCCCGGATCTGGCCGGCGCAGAGCCGCACGAACGCCCGCGCCTGGATGAGGACCGCCTGGGCTCCCAGCCCGGCGACCAGCTCGGACGCCTTACCGAAGAGCAGGTCGCCGACGAGGATCGCCGTCGAGTTGTCGTACTTGGCGTTGGCACTGGGCACACCCCGGCGCACCTCGGCCTCGTCCATGACGTCGTCGTGGTAGAGCGACGCGAGATGGGTCAGCTCGACCCCGGCTCCCGCCGCCACGACCTCGTCGGAGACCCCCGTGCCGAGCTCGGACGCGAGCAGGGTGAGGAGGGGCCGGAACCGCTTACCACCGGCCTCGGCGAGGTGGGCCGAGGCCTGCGCGATGAGCGGGTCCTCGTGGTCGACCGTCGCCAGGATGAGGTCGTCCACGCGGGTCAGCCCGTCCTGGACCCGCGCCGCCAGGTCGGGCGCCAGGCCCGGGATAGCCAGGACGGGAGGCGAGGCCTTCATCCAGCCATCATCTCAGGCGGTGGGATCATCTCAGGAACTGGGATGCGTTTCCCGCGAGCAGCAGCAGTGACGACGGGGCGACGCCGAGCACGAGGGTGAGCAGGGCCCCGGCGCCGATCGCGACCTGCGTCAGCGCCGACGGGGTGACCACACCGACCGTGTCGCCCTGGGGCTCGCTGAAGTACATGAGCACGATCACCCGGACGTAGACGAAGACCGTGATCGCGCTGCACAGCAGGCCGACGATGACCATGACGGTGCCCACGCCGCCGCTGCGTAGCGCCGGCTCGAATACCGCGAACTTCGCGGTGAATCCGGAGGTCAGCGGTATTCCGGCGAAGGCCAGCAGCAGGAAGGCGAAGATCGCCGCGGTGAGCGGGTGTCGACGGCCGAGACCCGCCCACTGGGTGAGTCGGGTTGCCTCCGACTGGTTCCCCTGGTCGCGGACCAGGCCGACGATGCCGAACGCCGCGATGGTCATCAGGCCGTAGCAGACCAGGTAGAACATCACGCCGCTGACGCCGGCCCGGTCGAAGGCCAGGACGCCCACGAGGATGAACCCGGCGTGGGCGATCGACGAGTAGGCGAGCATCCGCTTGATGTCGGTCTGGGTCACCGAGAGCACCGCGCCGACGATCATCGTGAGGATCGCGACGACGGCGACGGCCGGAGCCCAGTCCCACCGGTCGCCGGCGATTCCCACGTAGACCACGCGCAGGATCGCGCCGAACGCCGCGAGCTTCGTCGCGGCCGCCATCCAGCCGGTCACCGGCGTGGGTGCGCCCTCGTAGGCGTCCGGGACCCACGCGTGGAACGGCACCGCGCCGATCTTGAACAGCAGGCCGACCGCCACCAGCAGGACACCGGGCACCAGGAGACCGTTCATCATCGACTGGCCGTTGGTGATCGCGTCGGCGATGTCACCCAGGTAGACCGAGCCGGAGTAGCCGAACAGCAGCGCCGTGCCGAAGAGGAAGAACGCCGAGGAGAACGAGCCGAGCAGGAAGTACTTGAGCGACGCCTCCTGCGACAGCAGCCGGCGTCGCCGGGCCAGCCCGACGAGGATGTAGAGCGGCAGCGAGAGAACCTCGAGCGCGACGAACATCGTGATGAGGTCACCGGCCGCAGGGAAGAGCATCATGCCGCCGATGGAGAACAGCGCCAGCGGGAACACCTCGGACGTGGCCAGGCCGGCCCGAACCGCGAGCGCCTCCTGGCCCGAGCCCGGCGTCGCGGCACCCATCGGGGTGAACGCGTCCGAGCCGACGCCACCGAGACGCTCGGCCATCGTGAGGACGCCCATGAACGACAGCAGGAGGACCGCGCCCTGGAGGAACAGCGCGGGGCCGTCGATGACGACCGACCCCTTGACGCCGGGGCCGGACGCCAGTCCGGCGGTGGACACCTGGTTGTTCACGGCGACGAGCACCACGGCGAGGAACGCACCGATCAGCCCGATGAGGGTGATGGCGACCTGGACCGCATACCGGATCGACTTGGGGACGAAGGCCTCGACGAGCACCCCGATGAGGGCGAACCCGAACACGATGAGCAGCGGCAGCAGCGCGCCGTAGTTCAGCGTCGCCGGGATGAACTGGGCGGGCAGCTCGGGGAGAGCGGTGGCGATCACTTCGCGCCCCCTTCCGCGTTGACGGGAACGATGGGCGCCGGATCGACGACCCCCATGTGGCCGAGCGTGGTCGACACCGCCGGGTTGATCAGGTCGAGGGCCGGCTTCGGGTAGAAGCCGAGGACGAGGAACAGGGCGATGAGCGGGGCCACGACCCACTTCTCACGGCTGCCCAGGTCACGGGTGCCCGCGGCGCTCTCGGGCACCGGTCCGGTCGCCATCCGCTTGTACATCAACAGGATGTAGAGCGCAGCGAGGATGATGCCGAGGGTCGCGATGACCGCTGGCACCGGGTACCGCTGGAACGTCCCGACCAGGGTGAGGAACTCGGCGACGAACGCACCGAGCCCGGGCAGGGCGAGGCCGGACAGGCCCGCCACGAGGAACGACCCAGCAAGTACGGGCGTGACCCGTTGCCAGCCGCCGAAGTCGGAGATCCGTTTGCTGCCACGGCGACTGACCATCATCGCGGCGATGAGGAACAGCGCCGCCGTGGTGAACCCGTGGTTGACCATGTAGAGCGTCGAGCCCGCGAAGCCCGTCGAGGTCATCGCGAAGATGCCGAGGACGATGAACCCGAAGTGGCTGATCGAGGTGTACGCGATCAGGCGCATGACGTCGGTCTGGCCGATGGCCAGCAGCGCACCGTAGAGCACCGAGATCACCGCGAGCGCGATGACGACGGGGGTGGCCCACTGCGACGCCTCGGGGAACAGCTGCAGGCAGAACCGGATCATCCCGTAGGTGCCGACCTTGTCGAGCACGCCGACGAGCAACGTGGCCGTGGCCGGCGTGGCCTCGGTGGCGGCATCCGGCAGCCAGGTGTGCACCGGCACCATCGGTGCCTTCACCGCGAACGCGATGAAGAAGCCGAGGAACAGCAGCCGCCCCGTCGTCGGGTCGAGGTTGAGCCCGGTCAGGGTCTGCACGAGGAAGCCGTCGGAGCCGCCGGGGCCCTGCGTGTAGAGGCCGATGACCGACGCCAGCATGATGAGGCCGCCGACGAGCGAGAAGACGAGGAACTTCACCGCGGCGTACTGCCGGCGCGGGCCGCCGTACTGTCCGATGAGGAAGTACACCGGGATCAGCATCGCCTCGAAGAAGACGTAGAAGAGGAACACGTCGGTCGCGGCGAACACCCCGACCATGAACGTCTCAAGGACCAGCATGAGGGCGAAGTAGCTCTTCTCCCGCGGGTCCGGTCCCTCGCCGCTGGCCGGCAGGTCACGCCAGGCCGCGAGCAGGCAGATCGGCGTGAGGATGAGCGACATGAGGATCAGCGCGAGCGCGATCCCGTCCACGCCGAGCGCGTAGCTGACCCCGAACTGCGGGATCCACTGGTGCTGCTCCTCGAGCTTGAACTGGCCGGTGGAGTCCGAGCCGGCGAAGGCGACGGTCGCGAGGATGCCGGCGACGAGGGTGAGCAGCGAGAAGCCGAGGGCGACCTGCTTGGCGCGAGCGGCCACCCCGGACGGGAGCAGCCAGACGACGATGGCGCCGACGAGCGGGATGGCTCCGACGATGGTGAGCCAGGGGACGTTGGTCATCACTGCATCACCCACACGGCGCCGAGGATGAGGACCACGCCGACGAGCATCGTCAGGGCGTAGGACCTGGCGTACCCGTTCTGCAGCTTCCGCCATCGCCCGGACGTCCCGGCCACCAGTCGGCCGATACCGGTCGCGGCCCCGTCGACGCCGGCGCTGTCGGCGAAGACCAGTGATCGGGTCAGGTGGATCCCGGGGCGCATGAACAGGCCCTCGTTGACGGCGTCCTGGTAGAGGTCGTTGCGCGCGGCCTGCGTAATGATGCTGCCGGCCGGGACGGTCTTCGGAACTTCGTCGCGTATGTAGCGCACCCAGGCGAGCGCTACGCCGGCGGCCACGAGCAGCAGCGTCACGATGGTGATGACGAGCGGGGCGACGACCGGGTGCTCCTCCGCCGCCTCCTCGATCCCGAAGACCGGGTTGAGCCAGCTGGTGATGATGTTGGTCGGGCCGAGGATCAGCCCGAGGAACGCGGAGCCCACCGCCAGCACCATCATCGGGATCGTCATCGTGAGCGGCGACTCGTGCGGGTGCACGTCGTCGGTCCACCGCTTCTTGCCGAGGAAGGTCATGAAGTACAGGCGGGACATGTAGAACGCGGTGATCCCGGCGCCGAGAAGGGCCGCACCGCCGAACACCCAGGGATGCCAGCCCTCACCGATGAACGCCGACTCGATGATCTTGTCCTTGCTCCAGAACCCGGACAGGAACGGGAAGCCGATGATCGCGAGATACCCGAGCCCGAAGGTGACCGCCGTGATCCGGATGACCGTCCACAGCGCACCGAACCGTCTCATGTCCACCTGGTCGTTCATGGCGTGCATGACCGAGCCGGCGCCGAGGAACATCCCGGCCTTGAAGAAGCCGTGGGTGAGCAAGTGGAAGATCGCGAACGCGTAGCCGACGGGACCCAGACCCGCGGCCAGCATCATGTAGCCGATCTGACTCATCGTCGAGGCGGCCAAGGCCTTCTTCATGTCGTCCTTGGCACAGCCGACGATCGCCCCGAAGAGCAGCGTGACCGCACCGACCAGCGCGACGACCACCTGGGCCGTCGGCGCCGCCTCGTAGATGACGTTGCTGCGGACGACGAGGTAGACCCCGGCCGTCACCATGGTCGCCGCGTGGATCAGTGCCGAGACCGGTGTCGGGCCGGCCATGGCGTCGCCGAGCCAGCTCTGCAGCGGGAACTGCGCCGACTTGCCACAGGCGCCGAGCAGGAGGAACAGGCCTAGGGCGGTGACCGCGCCCTGGCTGGCCTGGCCGACGCCCGCGTTGACCGAGGCGAAGTCGACCTTCCCGAACTGCCAGAACATGATCATGATCGCGACGGAGAGGCCGAGGTCACCGACCCGGTTGGCGATGAACGCCTTGTTGGCCGCCGACGCGAACGCCGGGTTGTAGTTCCAGAACCCGATGAGCAGGTACGACGCGAGACCGACGCCCTCCCACCCGACGTAGAGGCCCAGGTAGGAGTCCGCGAGGACCAGGGTGAGCATGGCCGCGACGAAGAGGTTGAGGTAGGCGAAGAAGCGCCGCTTGTCCTTGTCGTGCGCCATGTACCCGAGCGAGTACACGTGGATCAGCGAGCCGACGAAGGTGATGAGCATGACGAAGGCCATCGACAACGGGTCGATGAGGAGGCCCGCCGACAGCTGGAACTGCCCCGCCGGCAGCCAGTCGTAGAGCTGCACGTGCATGGCGCGCTCGGCGGTGTCGCGGCCGATCATCGACAGGATGATGAAGAAGCCGACGACGAAGGAGCCCCACGAGAGTCCGACCGCCAGGAGTGGGCCGAACGCGTTGGTGCGCTTGCCGCCGACGAGCAGGACCAGCGCACCGGCGGCCGGCAGCGCGATGAGCAGCCAGGCGTATGCGGTGATGCCGGTCGCGGCGGCGGCCGCTCCTTCAGCGGTGGCGAGGGTCAGCACAGGTGGCTCCTCTTAGAGCTTCAGGAGGTTGGCGTTGTCGACCGAGGCCGACCGGCGGGAGCGGAAGATGGCCATGATGATGGCCAGCCCGACGACGACCTCGGCGGCCGCGACGACCATGACGAACAGGGCGATGACCTGGCCGTCGAGGGTTCCGTAGATCCGGGCGAAGGTCACGAACGCGAGGTTCGTCGCGTTGAGCATCAGCTCGATGCCCATGAACACGATGATCGCGTTGCGCCGCAACAGGACCGCGGCGGCGCCGATCGCGAAGAGGATCGTCGAGAGGTAGACGTAGTGGACGAGGTTCATCGCTGCGACCCCTCCTCGATCTCGTTCTCGATGGCCTGCTCGGCGGCGTGGTAGGTGTCTGGTGTCCCGATCTGGTCACGCGACTGCAGGACCCGCGACACCGACAACGGGGTCGGGGTGCCGTCCGGGAGCAGGGCCGGGGTGTCGACGGCGTTGTGCCGCGCATACACACCGGGGACCGGCAGACCCGAGACGAACTCGTTCTCGCGGATCCGGCGCTGCGACCAGTCCTTCTGCGAGCGCTTCTCGCCGATCCGCTGCCGGTGCGCGAGGACCATCGCCCCGACGGCCGCGGTGATGAGCAGCGCGGAGGTCAGCTCGAAGATCCAGACGTACTTGCCGAAGATCAGCTCGGCGACCCCGCTGACGTTGCCCGGGTCCTCGTTGACCGCGTCGAGGAACTTCGGCTCGGGCAGCGTGAGCGAGCCCAGCGCGAAGAACATCACCAGAGCCAGGCCGAGGCAGAGCACGATCGCCGCGGCCTTCTGCCCTCGGATCGTCTCGATGAGCGAGTCGGACGAGTCGACGCCGACGAGCATGAGGACGAACAGGAAGAACATCATCACGGCACCGGTGTAGACGAACACCTGCACGATGCCGAGGAAGTCGGCCTGCTGCACGATGTAGAGCACGCCGAGGTTGACCATGACGAACGCGACGCAGAGGGCGGCGTGCACCGCCTTGCGCGCGAAGAGCAGGCCGAGCGCGGCGATCACCATGAGCGGCCCGAGGATCCAGAAGATGACCGCTTCGCCGGTCGAGGTCATCGCGACTCTCCGATCCACGCGGTCGGCGAGCTCACCGCACCCGTCTGGACGACGCCGCCGGCGTCCTCGGTCGGGGAGGCGCCACGGGTGCCGGTGTTGCCCAGCCCGATCGCGTCCTCGCCGGCGTCACCCGCGGTGCCGGTGAGCTCCTCGTTCTGGCGCTTGTGGGAGCGGCTCCACTCCTCCTGCTCGTCGGTCGCCCGGGTGACCTTGCCCTGGTAGTAGTCGCGCTCCTCCATGCCCGCGACCATCGGGTGCGGCGCCGGGAGCATGCCCTCCTGGATCGGGGCGAGCAGCTGCTCCTTGGTGAAGATGAGGTCGGCGCGGTTGTTGTCGGCCAGCTCGTAGAAGTTGGTCATCGTCAGGGCGCGGGTCGGGCAGGCCTCGATGCAGAGGCCGCAGAAGATGCAGCGCAGGTAGTTGATCTGGTAGACGCGGCCGTAGCGCTCGCCGGGCGAGAACCGGCCGGTGCCGCCCTCGGTGTCGTCGTTCGAGGCGCCCTCGACAAGGATCGCGTCGGCCGGGCAGGCCCACGCGCAGAGCTCGCAGCCGACGCACTTCTCCAGGCCGTCCGGGTGCCGGTTCAGCTGGTGGCGGCCGTGGAACCGGGCCTCGGTGGGGCGCTTCTCCTCGGGGTACTCTTCGGTGAGGACCTTGCGGAACATCGTCCCGAAGGTGACGCCGAACCCGGCGATGGGCGCGAACAGGCTTTGGACGAAACCGGGCTCGTCCTCGGAGCGGCGTTCGGCCGGTGACGGCTTGGCCGGGGCGCGCGGCGGGACCCGCTTCGCCGGCGTGGCCGAGCCGCCCTCGGAGTTGGACGGGCCGCTCTCGGAGCGGGGCTGAGCGCCTTGGGGCTGCGAGAAGTCGCGCCCCTTCGTGTCGTCAGCCACGGGGTTCCTCCTCGGTATGCGGTTCGGCACCTGACGTGCCGCCGGTGGTGGCACCGACCGCGACGGGTCGTCGCTCCGGCTCCTTGAGCGTCTGGCCGGGTAGCGGCGGAACAGGGTATCCACCCGCGAAGGGGTCGACGACGTTCGGTGGACCGGAGGCCGCTTCCGCCTCCTCCTTGTCGGCGCGACGCGTGTCGTAGAGCCAGGACCCGCCGAGCGCGACGATCGCTATCACCGCGATGGCCACGAGGATGGGGACCGGGAAGTTGCGGCCGGCGATGGTCACGACGTTGTCGCCGAACCAGCCGTTCTGCGCGCCGCGGATGAAGGCCACGAGCACGACCCAGAGCAGCGTGACGGGGATGAGGAACTTCCACCCGAAGCGCATGAACTGGTCGTACCGCGTGCGGGGCAGCGAACCGCGGAGCCACACGAAGACGAACATGAACGCCCACATCTTGGCGGTGAACCAGAGGATGCCCCACCAGCCGCCGCTGAACATGTTGTCGTTGATGAGCGAGATGAGCGGCGGGGCCTGCCAGCCGCCGAGGAACATCGTCGTCGCCAGCGCGGAGACGGTGAACATGTTGATGTACTCCGCGAGGAAGAACATCGCGAAGCGCATCGAGCCGTACTCCGTGTGGAAGCCACCGGTGAGCTCGCCCTCGCCCTCGGCGAGGTCGAACGGCAGCCGGTTGGTCTCGCCGACCATCGTCACGACGTAGACGGCGAACGAGAAGAGGCCGGGCGCGATGTACCAGAGCGAGGACTGCCCGGCCACGATCTGCGAGGTCGACATCGAGCCGCTGTAGATGAACACGGCGACCAGGGCGAGGCCCATGGCGATCTCGTAGGAGATCACCTGGGCGGTCGAGCGCAGCCCGCCGAGCAGCGGGTACGTCGAGCCGGACGACCAGCCCGCGAGGATGATCCCGTAGACGCCGACCGAGGCGACCGCGAGCACGAGCAGCACGGCGACCGGGAAGTCGGCCAGCTGCAGCGGGGTCAGGTGGCCGAACATCGAGGCCTTGTCGCCCAACGGGATGATCGCGAAGGAGACGAAGGCCATCGTCGCGGCGATCAGCGGGGCGAGGGTGAAGATGAGCCGGTCGGCCGCCGCAGGAGTGACGTCCTCCTTGAGCATCGACTTCATGCCGTCGGCGAGGGTCTGCAGCAGGCCGAACGGGCCGGTGCGGTTGGGGCCGGGGCGCTGCTGCATCCGGCCGATGACGCGCCGCTCGAACCAGATCACCAGCAGCGTGCTGATCAGCAGGTAGACGAAGATGATCACGGCTTTGATCAACGACAGCCACCACGGAGTGTCGGAGAAGTCGGCCTTGGGGTTGTCCAGCGCCGGGACGGCCAGGTCGGGCAGGACGGACAAGAGCGTCGTCATTGCGGCAGTCCTTCGTCGAATCCGCCACCGGACGGAACGGTCCCGGCGATGGAGGCCCGGTTCGACGCCGAGGTGGCGGCCGACGGGGAGGTGGTCACGGCCCGCGGGTCGCCGCTCGGCTCGGCGCTGCGAGCCACGTCGACCGGAGCGCCGGCCCCGTCACGCAGCTCGGTGCGGACGGCACAGCCGACCGAGTTCGTCGGCAGCCAGACCACGCCGTCGACCATCCGGTCGGTGACGAGGACCGGCACGGTCACGGCGCCGTGGGCGCTGGACACCGTGACGTCGTCGCCGTCGACGACTCCGAGCCGCTCGGCATCGGTCGCTGACAGCCGGGCCACGGCCCGCGGCGCGGTGCCGGCCAGGAACGGCTCGCCGTCCTGGAGGCGTCCCGCGTCGAGCAGGGTCGGCCACGTCGCGAGGACGAACCCGCCCTGGGCGTCGGGCGTTCGGGCGTCCGGGGACGCCGCGGCTCCGTCGCCCACACCGCGGTCGCCGGTCCACGGACCGAGCGCGGTGAACTGCTCGTGGATCTGCTCCTGGGTCCGGGTCTCGAGGAAGTACCCGAGCTCGGCGGCCAGCATGTCGAGAACCCGGTGGTCGCTCATCGCGTTGGTCTCCAACGCGTCCTGGAACGGCCGGACCCGGCCCTCCCAGTTCACGAACGCGCCGACCTTCTCGGCCTGCGGCGCCACCGGAAGCACCACGTCGGCCACCGCGGTCACCGCGGAGTCGCGGATCTCGAGCGAGACGACGAACGTCTTGGCCAGGGCCTCCTCGACGCCGGGGTGGCTGAGGTCGGCGGGGTCGACGCCACCGATGACGAGCGCGTCGATCTCACCGGCGCAGGCCGCCTCGATGATGCCGTCGGTGTCACGGGCCGCCGTGTCGGGCAGCCCGACGACGTCCCAGACCTCGGCGACCTCGGTGCGGGCCTTAGCGCTAGCGACCGGGCGACCACCGGGAAGGAGCGCTCCGAGTGCGCCGGCCTCGAGCGCACCGCGCTCACCGGCCCGCCGTGGGATCCACGCCAGCTTGGCGCCGGCGCTCTCCGCGAGCGCAGTGGCCGCCGTCAGGGCGCCGGGCACGGTGGCGAGCCGCTCACCGACGAGGACGACGCCACCGTCCTGGAGCGCCTCCAGCGCAGCGCGACCGGCCTTGGAGCCACCGAGGTCGCGCAGGACCGTGGTCTCGCTCCCCGGACGGGTCGGGAGCAGCCGGGCGGCGAGCTTGTCGAGGCCGCGGGAAGCGAAGGGCGCGACCGCATACACCTGGGTCTTGTTGCGCCGCACGCCCTTGCGAAGCCGCAGGAAGACGATCGGCGACTCGTCCTCCGGCTCGAAACCGACGAGGAGGACAGCCTTGGCGTCCTCGAGGTCGGCGTAGGTCACCGCGCCGCCGTCGGGACCCGTGGCCACGACCTGCCGAGCAAGGAAGTCGGCCTCCTCCACCGAGTGCGGGCGGGCGCGGAAGTCGATGTCATTGGTGTGCAGGGCCATTCGGGCGAACTTCCCGTATGCGTAGGCGTCCTCCACCGAGACCCGGCCGCCCACGAGCACGCCGGCCCCCTTGGCCTTGCGGAGTCCTTCGGCCGCCTTCGCGAGCGCCTCCGGCCAGCCCGCCGCGCGCAGCTCTCCGTCGGCGTCACGGACCAGCGGCACCTCGAGCCGGTCGGACAGGGTGGCGTACTGGAAGGCCCAGCGGCCCTTGTCGCAGTTCCACTCCTCGTTGACGTCCGGGTCGTTCGTCGCCATCCGACGCAGCACGACGCCGCGCCGGTGGTCGGTGCGGATCGAGCAGCCCGAGGCGCAGTGCTCACAGACGCTCGGGGTGGACAGGAGGTCGAACGGCCGCGACCGGAACCGGTACGCGGCGCCGGTCAGCGCCCCCACGGGGCAGATCTGCACGGTGTTGCCGGAGAAGTAGGACTCGAACGGCTGGTCCTCGTAGATGCCGACCTGCTGCAGCGCGCCCCGCTCGACGAGCGCGATGAACGGGTCGCCGGCGATCTGGTCGGAGAACCGCGTGCAGCGCGCGCAGAGCACGCACCGCTCCCGGTCGAGGAGCACCTGGCTGGAGATGTTGATCGGCTTGGGGTAGGTCCGCTTGACGTCCTCGAACCGGGACGTGCCGCGGCCGTTACTCATGGCCTGGTTCTGCAGCGGGCACTCGCCCCCCTTGTCGCAGACCGGGCAGTCGAGGGGGTGGTTGATGAGCAGCAGCTCCATGACGCCCTGCTGCGCCTTGTCGGCCACGGCCGACGTGAGCTGGGTGTTGACCTTCATGCCCTCGGTCACCGTGATCGTGCACGAGGCCTGCGGCTTCGGCATCGGCCGCATCGACCCGTCCGGACCCGGCGTGGCGACGTCGACGAGGCACTGACGACAGGCGCCGACCGGCTCGAGGAGCGGGTGGTCGCAGAACCGCGGGATCTGGATCCCGATCTCCTCGGCGGCCCGGATGATCAGGGTGCCCTTGGGTACCCAGGTCTCGATCCCGTCGATGGTCAGCGTGATGTCGTTCGGGCCCTTGGGGCGCCGGGCGTCGCCGCCGGTGCTGACGGCGTTGCCGCCCGCACTGGGGCTCGTGGTGGTCGGATCGATCGTGGTGGTCATGCCGACGCCGGCTCCTTCACCTCGGTCGAGCCACTGGTCGTCCCAGTGGCGAACAGCGTCGAGGCGTCACGGTCGAACGGGCACCGCTTGAGCCGCAGGTGCTCGAGGTACTCGTCACGGAAGTACTGGACGCTGCTCGTGATCGGCGACGTCGCTCCGTCGCCGAGGGCGCAGAAGGAGCGGCCGAGGATGTTGTCGCAGATGTCGACGAGCTTCTCGATGTCCTCCTCGTCGCCCTGACCGTGCTCGAGCCGCTCGAGGATCTGGGCCAGCCACCAGGTGCCCTCCCGGCACGGGGTGCACTTGCCGCAGGACTCGTGCTTGTAGAAGTCCGTCCAGCGCTCGGTCGCCCGCACCACACAGGTGGTGTCGTCGAAGATCTGCAGCGCGCGGGTGCCGAGCATCGATCCCGCAGCGGCCACCGACTCGAAGTCGAGGGGCACGTCGAGGTGGGCGTCGGTGAACAACGGCGTCGAGGAGCCGCCGGGGGTCCAGAACTTCAGCTGGTGCTGCGGGTCGCGCATGCCCCCGGCCATGTCGAGCAGCTCGCGCAGGGTGATCCCCAGCGGCGCCTCGAACTGGCCCGGCCGGCGGACGTGTCCGGACAGGCTGAAGATCCCGAACCCGGTCGACTTGTCGCTGCCCATGCCCTTGAACCAGTCCGCGCCGTGCAACAGGATCGGCGGGATCGAGGCGATGCTCTCGACGTTGTTGACGACGGTCGGACGCGCGTAGAGCCCGGCCACGGCCGGGAACGGCGGCTTCAGGCGGGGCTGGCCGCGACGACCCTCGAGGGAGTCGAGGAGCGCGGTCTCCTCACCGCAGATGTAGGCGCCGGCTCCGGCGTGCACGGTGACGTCGAGGTCGAACCCGGTGCCGAGGATGTTCTTGCCGAGGTACCCCGCCGCATACGCCTCCTCGACCGCATGGAGCAGCCGCCGGTAGACGTGGACGACCTCGCCGCGCAGGTAGATGAAGGCGTGGTTGCAGCCGATGGCGAACGAGGTGATGGCCACGCCCTCGATGAGGAAGTGCGGCGCGGCCATCATGAGCGGGATGTCCTTGCAGGTCCCCGGCTCGGACTCGTCGGCGTTGACGACGAGGTAGCGGGGGCCGCCGTCCGGCGGCGGCAGGAACGACCACTTGAGGCCGGTGGGGAAGCCGGCGCCGCCACGGCCGCGCAGGCCGGAGTCCTTCGCCATGTCGACGAGCTCGGCCTGGGTCATGCCGACGGCGCGCTTGAACGCCTGGTAGCCCTCGTTGTCCTCGTAGGTCGCCATCGTCCAGGACTCGGGGTGGTCCCAGAACTTGGTGAGGATCGGGGTCAGCTGGACGCTCACGCGGTCCCACCCTTCGTCGCGGTGCCGTCGTCGCCGTTGCTCGCGGGTGTCGCCGCGGTGGCGTCGGCCGGATGTTCGTCAGGCTCGTTGGCCGGGCTGTCGGTGGATGACCGCAGGCCCGGTGCCAGGCCTGGGGCGTCGTCGGCGGCGTCCGGAGCGACCTCACCATCGGTACGGCCCTGCTCGCCCGGGGCCGTCCAGCCGCGCCGGTGGGCCAGCCGCAGACCGATCAGGGACGCTTCCCCGGCGCCCACGCCCTCGCCGGCCCGGCCGTCGTCGAACCCGGCCAGGACCCGCGAGACCTCCTTGAAGGTCGCGACGGTGTCGGCGCCCCGGGTGGGCTTCACCGACTTCCCGGCGCGCAGGTCGTCGACGAGATCCTTGGTCGACCCGATGGTCTGGTTGTCGAAGAACTCCCAGTTGGCCATGACGACCGGCGCGTAGTCGCAGGCCGCGTTGCACTCGATGCGCTCGAGGGTGATCTTCCCGTCGGACGTCGTCTCGTCGTGCCCGACCCCGAGGTGGTCGCTGACGGCGTCCCAGATCGCATCGCCGCCCATGATCGCGCAGAGCGTGTTGGTGCAGACGCCGACGGTGTACTCGCCGTTGGGGTGCCTCTTGTACTGCGTGTAGAACGTCGCGACGCCGCTGACCTCAGCGGTCTCGAGGTCGAGCTTCTCCGCGCAGAAGGCGATCCCACGTCCGGAGACGAAGCCGTCGATGCTCTGGACGAGGTGCAGCAGCGGCAGCAGGGCCGACCGCGCCTCGGGGTAGCGCGCGATGACGGCGTCGGCGTCCGTGTGCAGCTGGGCGAGGACGTCGTCGGGGTAGGGCGTCTTGCTCTCCTGGGCCACCGTGAAGTGGCCGGAGGCGCGGGCGCCAGCGGTCGCGAAGTCGCCGGACATCAGCGGTCGACACCTCCCATGACGGGGTCGATCGAGGCCACGGCGACGATGACGTCGGCGACCTGGCCGCCTTCGCACATCGCCGCCACGGCCTGCAGGTTGTTGAAGGACGGGTCACGGAAGTGTGCCCGGTAGGGGCGGGTTCCGCCGTCGGACACGACGTGGCAGCCCAGCTCGCCCTTGGCGCTCTCCACCGCGACGTAGGCCTGGCCCGGCGGGACCCGGAAGCCCTCGGTGACCAGCTTGAAGTGGTGGATGAGGCCCTCCATCGACTCGCCCATGATCTCGCGGATGTGGTCGAGGCTGTTGCCCATGCCGTCGCCGCTGATGGCCAGCTGCGCCGGCCACGCGATCTTCTTGTCGGCGACCATGACCGGGGAGCCGGGCTCGTCGGCCTGGAGCCGGTCGGTGGCCTGCTCGATGATCCGCAGCGACTGGTACATCTCGTCGATCCGCACCCGGATCCGCCCGTAGGCGTCGCACGTGTCGCGGATCGGGACGTCGAAGTCGTAGTTCTCGTAGCCGCAGTAGGGCTGCGCCTTGCGCAGGTCGTGCGGCAGTCCCGCGGACCGCAGGACCGGCCCGGTGATCCCCAGGGCCATGCAGCCGGTGAGGTCGAGGTAGCCGACGCCGACGGTGCGGCCCTTGAGGATCGGGTTCTCGTTGAGGAGCGCCTCGAGCTCCTTCAGCCCACGGTGCACCTGGGGCACCATGTCGCGGATGTCGTTGTAGACGCCGCGCGGCAGGTCCTGGGACACGCCACCGGGGCGGATGTAGGCGTTGTTCATCCGCAGGCCGGTGATCATCTCGATGATCCGCAGCACCCGCTCGCGCTCGCGGAACCCGACGGTCATCACCGTCGTGGCGCCCATCTCCATGCCGCCGGTGCCGAGGGCGACGAGGTGAGAGCTGATCCGGGTGAGCTCCATCATGAGGACTCGGATGGTGGACGCCCGCTCGGGGACCTGGTCGGTGATGCCGAGCAGCTTCTCCACCGCGAGGCAGTAGGCCGCCTCCTGCATCATCGGCGTGAGGTAGTCCATCCGGGTGCAGAACGTCACGCCCTGCGTCCAGTTGCGGAACTCCATGTTCTTCTCGATGCCGGTATGCAGGTAGCCGATACCCGCGCGGGTCTCGGTCACCGTCTCGCCGTCGAGCTCGAGGATGAGGCGGAGCACGCCGTGGGTCGACGGGTGCTGCGGACCCATGTTGACGACGATCCGCTCCTCGTGAAGCGAGGTCGCCTCGTCGATGAGGTCCTCCCAGTCACCGCCCTGAGTGTTGAGGACGAAAGCGCCCTCGGCGGCCGACTCGTCGGCGCCGGACGTGGCGTACGGGTCGCTGGTGCGCTGGGTTGTGCTCATGCGGGGCCCCCGCAAAGTATCGGAGCGAAGCGTGGGGTCCTCGCGAGGAATCGAGGCGAAGCCGAGATCGTCGTGGGGAGAACTTTGTGGGGTGTCATTAGTTGTAGCTCCTGCGCTGGTCGGGCGGCGGGATCGTCGCGCCCTTGTACTCGACGGGGATGCCGCCGAGCGGGTAGTCCTTGCGCTGCGGGTGGCCGGGCCAGTCGTCCGGCATGAGGATCCGGGTGAGCGCCGGGTGGCCGTCGAACTGGAGCCCGAACATGTCCCACGTCTCCCGCTCGTGCCAGTCGTTCGCGGGGTAGACCGAGACGATCGACGGGACGTGCGGGTCGGCGTCGGGGCAGGTCACCTCGATGCGGATCCGGTTGTAGTCGTTGGTGATCGAGAGGAAGTGGTAGACGGCGTGCAGCTCGCGGCCGGTCTCGTGCGGGTAGTGGACGCCGGAGACGCCCATGCACAGCTCGAACCGCAGGTCGGGGTCGTCGCGCAGGACCCGCGCCACGGCGAGCAGGTGCTCGCGGCGGACGAACACCGTCATCTCGCCGCGGTCGATGGTGACCCGTTCGACGGCTTCCGCGTAGGAGGCGGAGCCACCGACCAGGGCACGCTCGAGGGAGTCGGCCAGGTCGTCGAAGTAGCCGCCGTAGGGCCGCTGCGACGCGCCGGGCAGCAGGATCGGGCTGCGGAGACCGCCGTAGCCCGTCGTGTCCTGGCCGTTCGAGGCCCCGAACATGCCGAACCGCTCACCGATGACGACGGGGTCGGGGTTGGTGCCGGGCGGAGCCGGCAGGTTCGCCGCATACTGCTCGGTCGCCTGCTGGCCGCCCTGCTGTCCCTCTCCCTCGGGGGTCTTGGCTCCCGGAGTCGTCGCGTCGCTCACGCCAGCAGGCCCTTCATCGCGTGCGTCGGAGTGGCGTTCAGGGCCGCCACCTCGGCGGCTCGGGCGGCCTTGTCGCGGTTGACCCCGAGCGGCATGGCCTGGATCTCCTTGTGCAGCGTGATGATCGCGTTGAGGAGCATCTCGGGCCGGGGCGGACAACCCGGGAGGTAGATGTCGACCGGGATGATGTGGTCGACGCCCTGGACGATCGCGTAGTTGTTGAACATCCCGCCGGAGCTCGCGCAGACGCCCATCGAGATGACCCACTTGGGGTTGGGCATCTGGTCGTAGACCTGGCGGACGACCGGCGCCATCTTCTGGCTGACGCGGCCCGCGACGATCATCAGGTCGGCCTGCCGCGGCGTTGCCGAGAACCGCTCCATCCCGAATCGCGCGATGTCGTAGTCGGGGGTGCCGACCGCCATCATCTCGATGGCACAGCAGGCCAGGCCGAAGGTCGCGGGCCACATAGAGCTCTTGCGCATGTAGCCGGCCAGACCCTCGACCGTCGACAGCAGGAACCCTGCCGGCAGCTTCTCTTCGATCCCCATGACGTATGCCTCGCGTTCGTTACCGGATGCTAGAAGATTTAGCGGCTAGTCCCACTCGAGCCCACCGCGTTGCCAGACGTAGGAGTACGCGACGAACACGGTGACGATGAACAGGACCATCTCCACGAGGGCGAACAGGCCGAGCTGGTTGAAGGCCACCGCGAAGGGATAGAGGAAGAGGCTCTCCACGTCGAAGACGATGAAGAGCATCGCCACGAGGTAGTACTTGATCGGGAAGCGACCGCCGCCCTCGGGGTGCGGCGTCGGCTGGATCCCGCACTCGTAGGCCTCCATCTTGGCGCGGTTGTAGCGCTTGGGGCCGACGACGAGGCTCGTGCCCACGGAGAGCAGCGCGAACGCCAGACCGAGAGCGAGGAGGAACAGCAGCGGGACGTACGAGTTGGTCATCGCGCATACCCCTTCCGATGGTCACTGCGGTGGCGTCCCGCAGCTCTCACGTAGCAGGTCTTTTCCATCCTAGGGTCGGCCTCGATCACGCGTCCGGAGCCATCGTGGACAGGGCCTGGATGATCCGGTCGTCGGCGCGCCCACCGTGCTGCTCGGGCAGGTTGGCCATGATCTTGAGCAGGAACCGCATCAGGGTCGTGCGGGGCAGTCCGTACTTGGTGGCGAGCCTCATCACCTCGGGGTTACCGATGGCTCGGGCGAACCAGCGGCCCAGGGTGTAGTAACCGCCGAGGGCATCCTTCATGACTGTCGGGTAGGAGGAAAGGACCCGTTCACGCCCGGCGTCGTCCGGTCGGGCGAAGGCCTGCGCTACGACCTCCGCCGCGAGCCGGCCGGACTCCATCGCATACGCGATGCCCTCGCCGTTGAAGGGGTTGACCATGCCTCCGGCATCGCCGACGAGGAGCAGCCCGTCGGCGTAGTGCGGCTGGCGGTTGAAGCCCATCGGGAGGGCGGCGCCACGGATCGGGCCGACCATCGTCTCGTCGTTGTAGGTCCACTCCTCCGGCATCGTCGCGACCCACCGGCGCATGACGTCCTTGTAGTCGACGTTGCCGAACGCCTTGGAGGTGTTGAGGATCCCGAGGCCGAGGTTGGACGTGCCGTCGCCGACGCCGAACACCCAGCCGTAGCCGGGGAGGAGGACGCGCTGGCCGGGGTTCTTCGGGTCGTCGACCCAGAGCTCGAGCCAGGACTCGAGGTAGTCGTCGTTGGTACGCGGTGACGTGTAGTAGGTGCGCACCGCCACACCCATGGGCCGGTCGTCGCGCTTCTGTCGGCCCATCGAGAGCGAGAGCCGCGAGGAGTTGCCGTCGGCCGCGACGACGAGCGGCGCGCGGTAGGTCAGGACGGGTCCGGCGCTGCGGCCCTTCTCGTCGACGTTCCGGGCCTGGACGCCCACGATCCGCCCCGAGGCGTCGAGCACCGGTCCGGTGACGTTGGTGGACTCGAGGAGGCGGGCGCCGTGCTTCACCGCGTGGCGGGCGAGGATGTCGTCGAAGTCCATCCGGGTGCGGACCAGCCCGTAGGGCGGGAACTCGGAGGTCTCGGGCCAGTCGAGGGCGAGCGTCAGCCCGCCGCCGATGATCCGCAGCCCCTTGTTGCGGACCCAGCCGTCGTCCTCGGGATGCGGGATGCCCAGGGTAATGAGCTCGCGGACCGCTCGCGGGGTCAGTCCGTCTCCGCAGACCTTCTCGCGGGGGAACGTCGTCTTCTCCAGGAGCAGGACGTCGAGACCGGCCATGGCGAGGTAGGCCGCGGTCGCCGAACCACCCGGTCCGGCCCCCACGACGATGACGTCGGCCGTGGCGGTAACCGACCCGGTAGCCGACTCGGCGGCCGGCTCAGCGGCCGACTGCGCGGCTGCGTCCATGGGGCCCATCATTCCGTCCGTCGAAGTGCTTGTGAAGATGTTCACGAACTCCGCGACACTCTATGCCCGCGTGCAGAGACGTGTCTGCTGAGGCATACCTAACCCGGCGGGGACCCCGTGAAACGCTCTCAGGCGGTGGCGCGGTGCAGCGCGACGATGCCGCCGCTGAGGTTCCGCCAGGCGACGTCGTGCCAGCCGGCTCCCTGGATGGTCAGGGCCAGGTCGCGCTGCGACGGCCAGGCCTGGATCGACTCGGCGAGGTAGACGTAGGAGTCGGGATTCGACGAGACCCGGCGGGCGACCCGGGGCAGGGCGGCCATGAGGTAGCGGAGGTAGACCTCGCGGAACGCGCCGTTCACGGGGCGGCTGAACTCGCAGACGACCAGGGTGCCGCCGGGTTTGGTGACCCGACGGAACTCGGCGAGGGCGACGGCGGGGTCGGCGACGTTGCGCAGCCCGAACGACATCGTGACGGCGTCGAACGAGGCGTCGGCGAACGGCAGGTGCATCGCGTCGGCCGCGGTGAACGGCATGTCTGGGCGGCGCCGGCGGCCGACCCGCAGCATGCCGAGCGAGAAGTCGGCGGGCACGACGTCGACCCCGGCGTCGGCCAGCGGCTCGGAACTGGTCCCCGTGCCGGCGGCGATGTCGAGGACGCGGTCCCCTGCTCGGGACCCGAGCGCGGCGATCGTGGCCCTGCGCCAGAGGCGGTCCTGGCCGAGCGAGAGGACGTCGTTGGTGAGGTCGTAGCGCGCGGCCACGTCGTCGAACATCAGCGCCACGTCGGACGGGTCCTTGTCGAGGCTGGCGCGGTTCACGGCGCCATTGTGTCCCAGCGCCCTCGGGGTCCCGAGTCGCGGGGACCCCCGTGCGCGGCCGTAGAGTGAACGGCGATGTCCACCCTTCCCGGGACCGCCGTCGCGCCGACACCCCTGCCCAGCGGGTCGCCGTTGGTGGTCCGTACCCACGCCATCCCGGACCCGGGAGCGCTGCTGGCGTTGCTGCCGCATACCGACCCCGACGAGCTCGTGTCGTGGGTCCGGCACAGCGAGGGCCTGGTCGGGTGGGGCCGCGCGGCGACGTTCGAGGTGTCGGGACCGGACCGGTTCGCGCACGCCGACCAGTGGTGGCGGGACGTGGTGGCGCACGCGGTCGTTCGTGACGAGGTACGCCAACCCGGTTCTGGGCCAGTGGTTTTCGGCTCCCTGCCGTTCGCGGACGACTCCGCGGAGCGTGGCCTCATGGTGGTCCCCGAGGTCGTGGTGGGGCGGCGCGCGGATCGCTGGTGGGTCACGACGATCGGCCACGACTCGCACCTGCCGCCGATCCCCTCGCTGGGGCCGTCGGCGCCGGGTGACGCTCCGTCCGACGTCCGCTTCACCGACGGAGCGCTGACGCCGGACGACTGGAAGCTGGCAGTCAGCAGGGCGGTCGAGCGGATCAACCGGGGCGAGCTCGACAAGGTGGTGCTGGCCCGCGACCTGCGCGTGCAGGCGGCCGCGCCGATCGACCCACGGTGGCTGCTGGGGCAGCTGGCCGAGCGCTACGACCGCACGTGGACGTTCGCCGTCGGTGGGCTGGTCGGGGCCACCCCGGAGCTGCTGGTCCGCCGCGACCAAGGCCTCGTCCTCTCCCGCGTGCTCGCCGGCACGATCCGGCGCAGCGGGGACGACGCGAAGGACCTGGCCCTGGCAGCGTCACTCGCGCGGTCGAGCAAGGACCTCGAGGAGCACGAGTATGCGGTTCGCTCGGTCGCCGAGTCGCTGGCCCCACACTGCTCGTCGGTGAACGTGCCCGAGACGCCGTTCGTCCTGCACCTCAGCAACGTCATGCACCTGGCCACCGACGTCGCCGGGGTCGCTGCCGACCACGCCACCTCGTTGGCCCTCGCCGCGTCGCTGCACCCGACCGCGGCGGTCGGTGGGACGCCGTCGGCGGTGGCGGTCCCGCTCATCGCCGAGCTCGAGGGCATGGACCGCGGGCGGTACGCCGGGCCGGTGGGGTGGATGGATTCGTCCGGCGACGGCGAGTGGGGGATCGCGCTGCGCTGCGGCCGGTTCGACCAGGCCGACCCGAGCGCCATGCGCCTTTTCGCGGGGTGCGGGATCGTCGCCGGTTCCGACCCGGAGGCCGAGGCCGCCGAGGCCGAGGCCAAGTTCCTCCCCATGCGCGACGCCCTCACGGCGACCTGACCGGCTGCTGCACCTGATGGTGGGAACACGTTGACCCCCTGGGGTCAACGTGTTCCCACGCTCTTCGCCTCGGAGCGTGCCTGGTCAGACCTGGGGCAGTACCTCGGCGGCCAGCAGGTCGAGGTGGTCGAGGTCGGCCAGGTCCAGGACCTGGAGGTAGACCCGCTCGGTACCGACCGACGCATACCGGCCGATGGTCTCGACGACCTCAGCGGGCGTGCCGACGATCGCGTTCGTGCGCATCTCCTCGATGTCGCGGCCGATGGCGTCGACCCGGCGCCGCACCTCGGCCTCGTCGCGGCCGCAGCACACCGTGAGCGCCGTGGAGTAGACCAGCGTCCCGGGGTCGCGGCCGATCGTGTCGCAGGCCTCGCGGGCCCGGTCGAACTGCGGCCCGACGACATCGGCCGACGAGAAGCCGACGTTGAACTCCGCCGCATACGTCGCGGCCAGCCTCGGGGTGCGGCGCTTGCCGTGCCCGCCGACGATGATCGGCGGCCCGTCCGGCCTCATCGGCTTGGGCAGCGCCGGCGAGTCGGTGACCGTGTAGTGCTCGCCGTCGAACGAGAACCGCTCCCCCACCGGCGTCCGCCACAGCCCGGTGATGACCGCCAGCTGCTCCTCGAACCGGTCGAACCGCTCCTTGGTGTCGGGGAACGGCAGCCCGTACGCGGCGTGCTCGGCCTCGAACCAGCCGGCTCCCAGCCCCAGGTCGACCCGGCCGCCGCTCATCACGTCGACCTGCGCGACGCTGATCGCCAACGGGCCGGGGTGCCGGAACGTCGCCGACGAGACCAGCGTCCCCAGCCGGATCGTCGAGGTCTCGCGGGCGAGTCCCGCGAGCGTCACCCACGAGTCGGTCGGCCCGGGCAGGCCGTTGCCCCCCATCGCCAGGTAGTGGTCGGACCGGAAGAACGCCGAGAAGCCGCACTCCTCGGTACGCCGCGCCACGGCCAGGATCTCGTCGTAGCTGGCGCCCTGCTGCGGCTCGGTGAAGATCCGGAGGTCCATCACGCCCCCGTGGTCTGCAGCCAGACCGTCGTCTCGGCCGGCAGCTCGAGGCCGTCGACGGCGCGGCTGGCGATGACGACGCGGCCCTCGGGCATCGGCACCGGGTGCACACCGAAGTTGGTCACCGACACCCACCCGCCGGGTCGCTCGAACGCGACCACGTCGGCGGTCGTGGTGCGCCACGACAGCTCCTCGGCGCCCTGGAGGGAGCGTCGTGCGGCCAGCGCGTCGATGTAGAAGTGCAGGGTCGACGCCGGCTCGTTCAGCTCCCGCCCGACGGCGTAGGCGCCGAACCACGCCGGCTGCGGCAGGTGCGAGGCCGGTCCTGGGCCGAACCCGAACGACTCCCCCGTCTCGGTCCACGGGAGCGGGACCCGGCAGCCGTCGCGGCCCTTCTCGGCGCCCTCGGTCCGGACAAACGTCGGGTCCTGGAGCACGTCCGCCGGCAGGTCGGTCACCTCGGGCAGCCCGAGCTCCTCGCCCTGGTAGACGTACGTCGAGCCGGGGAGCGCGAGCGCGAGCAACGTCGCCGCCCGGGCCCGGCGCAGGCCGCGCTCGAGGTCGGGCTCGGGGTCGTGGCCGCCGTCACGCAGCCACGCGACGACGTCGGTGCCGTTGGGCACGGCGTAGCGCGTGACGTGGCGGACCATGTCGTGGTTCGAGAACACCCACGTCGAGGACGCGCCCGCCTCGGCCGACAGCGCCAGGTTCTCGGTGATGACCTTGGTGAACGCCGCCGCGTCCCACGGTGTGAGGAGCAGGTCGAAGTTGAAGGCCTGCCCGAGCCCCTCCGGCCGCGCGAACGCGACCCGGCGGTGAGCGGCGACCCAGGCCTCGGCCACGGCCATCCGGGGCGGGTCGTACTCGTCGAACAGGGCGCGCCAGGTCCGGTAGATCTCGTGGACCTCGTCGCGGCCCTCGAACGGGTGCTCCCCGTCCGGGAAGCCCGCCTGGATCCGTTCCTGGGTGGGCAGTTCCGTGGCCGGCCCGCCGATGACCGACTCCTCCTTGACGAGCAGGTGGGCCACGTCGATCCGGAACCCGTCGACGCCCCGGTCCGACCAGAACCGCAGCGTCGTGAGGAAGTCCTCCCGGACCTCGTCCAGCGCCCAGTTGAGGTCCGGCTGCTCCGGGGCGAAGAGGTGGAGGTACCAGTCGCCGTCGCCGATCGGCTCCCACGCGGGGCCGCCGAAGAACGACCGCCAGTCGGTCGGCGGCTCCGCCCCGTCGGGACCGTTGCCGCGCCGGATGACGTAACGGTTCCGCGCGGCCGATCCGGGCGGAGAGGCGAGCGCCTCGCGGAACCAGGCGTGCCGGTTCGACGTGTGGTTCGGGACGATGTCGACGATGAGCCTGATCCCGGCGCCGTGGAGGACCGACACCAGCTCGTCGAAGTCGTCCAGCGTCCCCAGCTCCGGCGCCACGGCCCGGTAGTCGTCGACGTCGTACCCGCCGTCCGCCAGCGCGGAGGGGTAGAACGGGCTGAGCCAGACGGCGTCCACGCCGAGCCGGACCAGGTGGTCGGCGTGGTCGATGATGCCGCGGAGGTCGCCGATGCCGTCGCCGTTCGCGTCGGCGAAGCTGCGCGGGTAGATCTGGTAGACGACCGCCTGCCGCCACCAGTTGCGGTCGGAGGTCGCCGTTGTCGCCGTCGCCGAGGTCACGGCCCCCACGCTATCGACGCCCGGGAGCGCGGCCGGGGTCCGGTCCGTGAGGTGAGCGGCAGGCATACTCGGCGTCGTGATGGCGCCGTGAGGTCTTCCGAGCGCGCGGCGCACCTGCTCGCCGCGCTCGTCTCCGATGGGGTCCGCGACGTCGTCCTCGCCCCCGGCTCACGCTCCGCCGGTTTCGCCCTGGCCCTGTATGCGGCGGACGCCGCCGGTGACGTGCGGCTCCACGTCCGGGTCGACGAGCGGTCGGCCGGGTTCCTCGCGCTCGGGCTGGCGGCGGGGTCGCGGACACCGGTCGCCGTCGTGACGACCTCGGGGACCGCGGTCGGGAACCTCCTGCCGGCGGTGATGGAGGCGTCCCACTCGGGTCGGCGTCTCGTCGTCCTCGCGGCCGACCGGCCCGCGGCGATGCGCGGCAGCGGCGCCAACCAGACCACCCGCCAGGACGGGATCTTCGGGGTCTTCGCGCCCTGCTTCGACCTCGGCGTCGAGGCCACACCGGACGAGCTCGCGGCGGCCGCCGAGGTGGCGACCCGCCGCCGGGGCCCGACCCACCTCAACGTCCAGCTCGAGGAACCGTTGCTGCCCGCCGCCGAACCGTGGTGGCCCCCCACCGCCGCCGCCAACGCCGCCAACGCCGAGCGGGCCGGGTGGCGGGACGAGCCGGGGGTCGCGCGACGCGGGCGGCCAGGCAAGCGGGGGGCGGGCGTCGAGCTGCTACGGCGCGGGAAGCGCACGGTCGTGGTGGCGGGCGACGACGCCGGGGCGGCGGCCCGGATCCTCGCCGAGCGCGCCGGCTGGCCGCTCCTCGCGGAACCCACGTCCGGGGCACGGGTCGGCGCCAACGCGATCCGGACCTACCGGCTCCTGCTGGGCGGACCCATCGCCGACGAGATCGAGCGCGTCGTCGTCCTCGGCCACCCGACCCTCTCCCGCCCGGTGACCCGCCTCATCTCGCGCCCGGACATCGAGGTCCTCGCCGCCCCCGGCCCCGGCGGCGTGGTCACCGACCCGGGCCGGGTGGCGCGCCACCTCGGGGACCTGCCGACCGTCGACGACGCGGAGCCCAGCGCCGACGACGCCGCGTGGCTCGAGGAATGGCGCGTCGCCGACGCCGATCTCTCGGCACGGCTCGACGCCCTCGTGGACGACCTGCCCGAGCTCGACGCCCTCCACGTGGCCCGGGAGGTCGCCGCGGCGGTCGGCCCCTACGCCACCCTCGTCGCCGGGTCGTCGAACCCGGTCCGCGACCTCGACCTCATGACCACGCCGTCCCCCCCGCACGAGCACCGGTTCGTCGTGGGGAACCGCGGCCTGGCCGGCATCGACGGGACCGTCTCGACCGCCGTGGGCGTTGCGCTCGGACGCCCCGACGCCTCCCGCACGCTGGCCCTGCTCGGCGACGTGACCTTCCTCCACGACGCGAACGGTCTGGTCATCGGCCCGGGCGAGCCCCGTCCCGACCTGACTCTCGTCGTCGTCAACGACGACGGCGGCTCGATCTTCGCGACCCTCGAGCAGGGCGCCGACCCCTACGCCGCGGCGTTCGAACGGGTCTTCGGAACACCCCACGGGGTCGACCTCGAGGCCCTCTGCCGGGCGAGCGCAACCGCATACACGCGGGTCGACACGGTGGCCGGCCTGCGGGCAGCGCTGGCCGAGGAGACACGGGGTATGCGGGTCGTCGAGGCCCGGGTCGACCGGACCCGGCGGCGCGCCACGGCGGCCGCGATCACCGCCCTGGCCGCGGCGCAGGGACAATCGAGCCGATGAGCACCTCCGCGCCGAGCCTCACCCGGTCCAGCCTGACGCTGGCCGCCGGCACGATGGCCTCGCGCCTGCTCGGCGTCGTGCGGCAGTCGCTCATCGTGCTCGCCATCGGCCAGGGCCTCGTCGGGAACGCCTTCCAGACCGCGAACAACCTGCCGAACGTCATCTACATGCTCATCGCGGGCGGGGTCCTCAACTCGGTCCTCGTCCCGCAGATCGTCAAGGCCATGCGGCTACCGGACGGCGGCCGCGAGTACACCGACAGGATCATCACGCTCTCCACGGCGGGCATGCTCGTCGTGACCGCCGCCTGCACCGCCGCGGCCGGCTGGTTCGTCTTCCTCTACGCCGGGGACCTCGCCCCGGACGAGCGGGTCCTGGCCACCTTCTTCGCCGTCCTGACGATGCCGCAGATCTTCTTCTACGGCCTCTACGCGGTGCTCGGACAGGTGCTCAATGCGCGCAGCCAGTTCGCCGCGTTCGCGTGGGCACCGGCGGTCGCCAACGTCTTCGCAATCGCCGGCCTGCTGTCGTTCATGGCGCTCTACGACGGTCACGCCAGCCCCGGCCGGTGGACCGCGCCGATGGTGTGGCTCTTCGCCGGCAGCGCGACGCTCAGCATCGTCGCGCAGGCGGTCGTGCTCGTCGTCGCCCTGTGGCGAACGGGCTTCCGGTGGCAGCCCCGGTTCGGGATCCGTGGCGTCGGGCTGCGCACGACCTCGAAGGTCGCGGGGTGGGCGTTCATCGCGCTGCTGGTCTCCCAGCTGAGCTACCTGGTGGCGTCCCGGGTCATCTGGCACGCGTCCCAACAGCCGAGCACCGACTTCGTCGCCGGCATCTCGGTGTACGCCTCGGCCTTCTTCATCTTCATGGTCCCGCACGGGTTCGTGACCCTGTCGATCATCACCGCGATCTACCCGCGGCTCTCCCGGGCGGCCCAGGACGACGACGTGGACCTCCTGCGCACCGAGTACCGCCGCGGGCTGGCCTTCCCCACGGTCCTGACCATCCCCGCGACCTTCGCCCTCATCGTCTTCGCGCTCCCGGTCGTCACCCTGCTCTTCTCGTCCCGCGACCCTCGCGAGCTCCCCGCGATGGCGCTGGTCCTCGCCGTCATGGCGCCGGGCATCGTCCCGTTCGGGATCGACGTGCTGAACCAACGGTTCTTCTACGCCCATGACGACGGCCGGATGGTCTTCTACGAGCAGGTCGTGCTGACCGTCGTGGCGTCCGGGATCGCGCTGCTCGCGCTCGCCTTCCGGCCGGAGATCACCGTGGCCATCGTGTCGATCGGCCTCGTCCTCAGCAACGTCTGCAGCGCGGCCTTCGGGATCTGGTTCGTCCGGCGGCGGGTCGGGAGGATCGGGTTCGGCGAGGTGGCGTTCAGCTGGGTCCGGATGATCGCCGCCTGCTTGGCTGCCTCGGCCCTCGCCTACCTCGCCACGACGCCGCTGCGCGACGGGGCGACCACCCGATGGTGGGCCTTGGTCGAGCTCGCCGTCGGGGGCGTGGTGTTCGCGCTGGTCTACTTCGGTCTGGCCCTCCTGATGCGGGTCCCGGAGGTCGGCGACCTGCTCGCGCAGATCCTGCGGCGGCTGCCCGGCGGACGCCCTCGAGGACGGCACGCGCGCGGTTGACGGGACGGTTCGGGTAAGCCAAGGTAAGCAAGCGCTTACCTGGTGGCGGTCGACGGAGGAGGCCCGGATGGGACGGTTCGACGGGTCGGTGGCGCTCGTCACCGGTGCGAGCCGGGGCATCGGCCTCGGCATCGCCCAGCGGCTGGTCGACGAGGGAGCCCGGGTCTGCATCACGGCCCGCCGGCCGGAGGCGCTCGAGGCGGCGGTCGAGCAGCTGGGCGGGCCCGAGCACGCGATGGCGGTTGCCGGCAAGGCCGACGACATCGAGCATCAGGGCGACACCGTCGCGCGCATCGTCGAGACGTTCGGCAGTCTCGACCTGCTCGTCAACAACACCGGCATCAACCCGGCATACGGACCGCTCATCAGGCTCGACCTCGGCGCCGCGCGCAAGATCGTCGAGGTGAACTGCATCGCCGCGCTCTCGTGGGTGCAGCAGGCGTATGCGGCGTGGCTGGGCGAGCACGGCGGCGCGGTGGTCAACGTCGCCTCGATCGCCGGCCTCAAGCCCGCGCCCGGCATCGGCTTCTACGGCGCCAGCAAGGCGATGCTCATCCACCTCACCGAGGAGCTGGCGGTCGAGCTCGGCCCGACGATCCGGGTGAACGCGGTCGCCCCTGCCGTGGTGAAGACGGCGTTCGCCACCGCGCTCTACGAGGGCCGCGAGGAGCAGGTGTCGGCGACGTATCCGCTCAAACGACTCGGCGTGCCGGCCGACGTGGCCGGCGCCGTCGCCTACCTCCTGTCCTCGGACGCCTCGTGGGTCACGGGGCAGACCTTGGTCCTCGACGGTGGGCTCACCATGACGGGCGGCGTCTGAGGTGTATGCGTCGGGCTCGACCGCCGTCGTGACCGGCGCGGCCGGCGGGATCGGGCGTGCGATCGCGAACCGCCTGGCCGCAGAAGGGTTTCGGCTGGTCCTCGCCGATCTCGACGCCGGGGTGTCGACGGTGGCGACCGAGCTGGGCGCGGTGGCGGTCGTCGGCGACTGCGCCTCCGAGGCGGGAGCGACCAGGTTGGTCGAGACCGCCCTGGCCGAGCTGGGCGGCGTGGACGTCTTCTTCGCCAACGCCGGCACCGACATCGGCCGCGGGCTCGACACACCGGACGCCGCCTGGGCCACCGCCCTCGAGGTGAACGTCTTGGCCCACGTTCGGGCCGCCCGGCTACTGGTCCCGCGCTGGCTCGAGGGTCAGGCGGTGGAGCCACGGGGAGACCGGACGGAGTCCGGGGTCCCCGAAGGACGCTTCGTCGTGACCGCGTCGGCGGCGGGGTTGCTGACCATGCTGGGCAGCGCGCCGTACTCGGTGTCCAAACACGGCGCGGTCGCCTTCGCGGAGTGGCTTCGCGCCACCTACGGCCACCGCGGGATCGTCGTCCAGGCCATCTGCCCGCAGGGCGTACGCACCCGGATGCTCGACGAGGCCGGGCCACTGAAGGAGCTGCTCAGCCGCGACCGGGCGCTGGAGCCGGAGGAGGTCGCCGACGTCGTGTGGGAGGCGCTGCAGGGCGACGCGTTCTTCGTGCTGCCCCATCCCGAGGTGGCCGACTACTACCGGGCCCGCGCCACCGAGCCGGACGCGTGGCTGGCCGGCATGGGCCGGCTGCAGGCCAAGCTCGACGCGGGAGCGCGGCCGTGAGGGCTTGGCAGGTGCAGGAGGTCGGCGAACCGTCCTCGGCGCTGCGACTGGCGGACGTGGCTTCGCTCGAGGTGGGGCCTCGACAGGTGCGGGTACGGGTGCTGGCGGCGCCGGCGAACTTCCCGGACGTGCTGCTGTGCCGCGGCGAGTACCAGGTGCGGCCCGGGCTGCCGTTCACCCCTGGGGTCGAGGCCTGCGGCGAGGTCCTGGCCGTCGGGTCCGACGTCTCGGGGCTGACCATGGGCGACCGGGTCGTCGGCACCTGCGTGCTGCCCTACGGCTCGTTCGCGGAAGAGGCCCTGATGGAGGCCGCCGTGACGTTCCCGGCGCCCGACGGCCTGGACGACGGGGAGGCCGCGGGGTTCGTCATCGCCTACCAGACCGGCTGGTTCGCCCTGCACGAGCGCGCCCGGCTGCAGCCGAGCGAGACCCTGCTCGTGCACGCGGCGGCCGGCGGCGTCGGGACGGCCGCGGTGCAGCTCGGCCGGGCCGCGGGCGCGCGGGTCATCGCGGTCGTCAGCGGTCCCGAGAAGGGCGAGGTGGCGCGGCGTTGCGGTGCGGACGTCGTCATCGACCGGCATACCGACGACCTCGTCGCCGTCGTCAAGCAGGTCACCGACGGGCGCGGGGCCGACGTCGTGTTCGACCCCGTAGGCGGGGAGGCCTACGCCCAGTCGACGAAGTGCGTGGCGTTCGAGGGCCGCATCGTCGTGGTCGGATTCGCCAGCGGGACGATGCCGGCGCCGCCGCTCGGCCACGCGCTGGTGAAGAACTACTCGATCCTCGGTCTCCACTGGGGCCTCTACGCGCAGCTCGACCCCGCCCGGGTCCGAGCCGCGCACGACGAGCTGGTCCGGCTGGTGACGATGGGGGCGATCGCCCCGGTGGTCGGCGAACGGGTGAGCTTCGACGACCTCCCCGGAGGGGTCCAGCGGCTGGCCGACGGCACCACGGTCGGACGGGTCGTGTGGGAGGCGTGAGCGCCGACCCGCCGGGCCTCGACCTCGCCGCACTCCGGCGATGGCTCGACGACGCGGCGCCTGAGTTGCTCGACGGATCCCTGGCCGGGGAGCTCATCGCCGGCGGGAAGTCGAACCTCACGTACCGGGTGACCGACGGCACGCGGTCGGTGGTCGTCCGACGGCCGCCGCTCGGTCACGTGCTGGCGACCGCGCACGACATGGGCCGCGAGCACCGCGTCATCTCGGCGTTGCAGGACACGCCAGTCCCGGTGCCGGAGACGTATGCGTGGTGTGCCGACGACTCGGTGATCGGTGCGCCGTTCTACGTCATGTCGCTGGTCGACGGCGTGCCGTACCGGACCGAGGCCGAGCTGAAGACGTTGGGAGAGAAGCGAACCCGGAAGATCGGCGAACACCTCGTCGACACCCTCGCCGACCTGCACCTCGTCGACGCCACCGCGGTCGGGCTGCGCGACTTCGGCCGGCCCGAAGGCTTCCTCGGCCGGCAGGTGAGACGGTGGGGCCAGCAGCTGGACGCGTCGCAGAGTCGAAAGGTCCCGGGAATCGCCGAGCTGCGGACGCGGCTGGGCGAACGCATCCCCGCCGACGGGCCGGGCACGGTCGTCCACGGCGACTACCGGCTGGACAACGTCCTCGTCACCCCGGCCGACGAGATCGGCGCGGTCGTCGACTGGGAGATGGCGACCCTCGGCGACCCGCTGACCGACGTCGCGCTCCTGCTCACCTACCAGCGCATCGCCGCCCTCGGCGTCGGAGCCGGCGTCTCCACGGCCCCTCGGGCGGCCGGCTTCCCGAGTCGCGAGGACGTCGTGCAGCGGTATGCGTCGCGCACCGGCCGCGACCTCGGTCACCTCGGCTTCCACGAGGGACTGGCCTGCTTCAAACTCGCGGCGGTGCTCGAGGGGATCCACTACCGGCACGTGCACGGACAGACCGTGGGCGACGGGTTCGCGGGGATCGGCGCGATGGTGGAGCCCCTGGTCGCGATGGGGCTCGAGTCGCTACGGCAGGACGAGACCGGAAGGCGGGACTGATGGACTTCGGCTGGGACGCGCGTACCGAGCAGCTGCGGGAGTCGCTGCTCGAGCTCATGGAGACCCGGGTGCACCCCGCCGAGGCGGTGTTCGCACGGGAGATGAGCGAGCTCGACGACCCGTGGGCCTGGAGCCGGGTACCCGTCCTCCAGTCCCTCCGTGCCGAGGCTCGCGAGCGCGGGCTGTGGAACGCGTTCATGCCGGGTCCGGCCGGCGCGGGGCTCACCAACCTCCAGTACGCGCCGCTGGCCGAGATCACCGGGCGCGCGATCCAGTTGGCGCCGGCCGCGCTGAACTGTGCGGCGCCCGACACCGGCAACATGGAGGTGCTGGACCAGTTCGGCAGCGACGCCCAGAAGGCGGAGTGGCTGGAACCGTTGCTGCGCGCAGAGATTCGGTCCGCGTTCGCGATGACCGAGCCCGACGTCGCGTCGTCGGACGCGACCAACATCGCGACCCGCATCGAGCGCGACGGCGACTCCTACGTCGTCACCGGCCGGAAGTGGTGGATCACCGGGGCGATGAACCCCGACTGCGCGGTGTTCATCGTCATGGGCAAGACCGACCCGTCGGCGGAACGGCACCGCCAGCAGAGCATGATCCTCGTCCCCCGAGACACCCCGGGGCTCACCGTGCTCCGGCCGATGCACGTCATGGGTTACGACGACCGCGACCACGGCGGCCACGCGGAGCTCGTCCTCGACAGCGTCCGGGTGCCCGCGGAGAACCTCATCGGCGGCGAGGGGGACGGCTTCGCCATCGCGCAGGCCCGGCTGGGTCCCGGCCGGGTCCACCACTGCATGCGCTCGATCGGCGTCGCCGAGCGTGCCGTCGAGCTGATGTGCGCGCGGGTGTCGTCCCGCACGGCTTTCGGCCGGCCGCTGTCCGAGCAGGGTGTTATCCGGGACTGGATCGCCGAGTCACGGGTCCGGCTGGAGCAGCTGCGGCTGCTCGTCCTCAAGACCGCGTGGCTCATGGACACCGTCGGCAACAAGGGCGCCCACACCGAGATCCAGGCGATCAAGATCGCGACCCCGGCGACGGTCGAGTGGATCCTCGACAAGGCCATCCAGGCCCACGGCGCCGGCGGTCTCAGCCAGGACTTCCCGCTGGCCGCGGCCTGGGCCGGCATCCGCACGCTGCGGTTCGCGGACGGGCCGGACGAGGTGCACAAGAACGCTCTCGCGCGGGCCGAGCTCAAGCGCCAGGCGTCCCGCGACTAGTCGCGCGGGTCGGCGCCGGGGTCGGCGCCGGGGTCGGCGCAGGTCAGCGCGGGACGGCGGCGCGGGCGAGCAGCTCGAGGGTGGCCTCCCGCGCCGGTGACCGGCGCGGGTCGGTCTGCGCGGTCGCGCCCGCCACCGGGTGCACCATGACCTCGTCGACGTCGAACTGCTGGGCGAGGGCGTCGATCCGATCGCGGGCGGTGTCGGGGGTTCCGACCACCCAACGCTCGCGCATCGCGGCAGCCAGCAGCTCGTGCTCGACCGGCAGCGAGGCCTCGGCCGCCTCCTCGACCGTCAGCTGGGGCTGCAGCGCTCCACGGGTGCGCAGCGCGACCATGGCCAGCTCCTGGGGGCGGACCAGCCGCTGCGCCTCCTCCTCGGTCTCGGCCACGCACACGTTGACGGTGAGGAAGGTGACCGGCTCTCGCGCATACGGGCTGGGCTGGAAGCCCTCGCGGTACAGCGCGAGGGACTCGGCGGTGCCCTGTCCCGAGAAGTGGTGGGCGAAGACGTACGGGAGCCCGAGCTCGGCGGCGAGCCGCGCCGAGTAGTCCGACGAGCCCAGCAGCCACACCGGCGGGGTGGACGACGCCGCCGGCGTCGCGTGCAGGAGGTACGGACGGCCCTGGAGGTCCAGCGGCAGACCCGCCGGATCCATCATGGCCATGACCGTCTCGACGTACTCGGGGAACCGGTTCACGGCATCGGCCTCGACGCTGCCGCCGGCCCGCAACGCCCAGCTGGTCACCGGATCGCTCCCTGGCGCCCGCCCGATGCCCAGGTCGATCCGGCCGGGATGGGCGGCCTCCAGCAGGGCGAACTGCTCAGCCACCACCAGCGGCGCGTGGTTGGGCAGCATGACGCCGCCCGAGCCCACGCGGATCCGCTCCGTCGCACCGGCCAGCACCGCGATGAGGACGGCCGGGTTGGTCGCCGCGACGGACGGCATGTTGTGGTGCTCGGCCACCCAGTACCGGTGGTAGCCCGCGCGGTCCGCGACCTGAGCCAACGACACCGACGCGGCGAGCGCCTGCGACGTGGACTGCCCCGTGCGCACGGGAACGAGGTCGAGGACGGACAGTCGGACCTGGTCGGGGCTCACGGTGGCAACAACCTCCGGTAGGGAGCGGTGATTCCCGCGTCAGGGCGACGACCGGCTCGTCAGCTTCCCCAGGTCGGCCGCAGCCCGAACCCGGACTGGCCCCGCTCCGTGGTCTTCGAGGCGAGCACCTGGTGGAGCTGGATCCGGTTGCGCTCGAACGACAGCCGCGACCCGGCGAGGTACAGCCCCCAGACCCGCGCCACGTTGAGACCGGCCTCGGCCACGGCCTCGTCCCAGTTCGCCGAGAGGTTGTCGCACCAGTCGCGGGTCGTCATCGCGTAGTGCTCGCGTAGGTTCTCGTGGTGCCGCACCTCGAAGCCCTCGTCCTCCATGGCCGCGACGATGTCGCCCGACCCGGTGAGGCCGCCGTCCGGGAACACGTAGCGGTTGATGAAGCCTCGCGACGGGATGCCCGGGTGCTGGTTGTCGGGCCGCGTGATGCAGTGGTTGAGCAGCCGGCCGCCCTCGAGCAGCTTGCTGCGCAGGAACCGGAAGTAGGCCGGGTAGTTGGCCACCCCGATGTGCTCGGTGAGGCCGATCGACGACACCGCGTCGAACCCGCCCTCGGCCACGTCGCGGTAGTCACCGTGCCGGATCTCGCCGCGGTCGTCGAGACCCTCGCGCGCCATCCGCTCGGCCCCCCAGCTCGCCTGTTCCTGGGAGAGCGTGACGCCGATCGCCGTGACGCCGTAGTGGAGGACGGCGTGGCGCACCATGCCTCCCCAGCCACAGCCGACGTCGAGCAGCCGCATACCGGGTCGCAGCTCGAGCTTGCGACAGACCAGGTCGAACTTCTCGTCCTGAGCTTCCTCGAGGGTCGCGTCGAGCGTCGGGTAGACCGCGCAGGTGTAGGCCATCGACGGACCGAGTACCAGCTCGTAGAAGCGGTTCGAGACGTCGTAGTGATGGTGGATCGCGTCCGCGTCTCGGGCCCTCCCGTGGGTGAAGCCGCGCGCGAGTCGGCGCAGCTGGCCCGGGGTCTCCTCCTTGGGGATCTCGTGGATCTGCGGCCGGTAGACGCGGAAGAAGCGGGCCAGCTCGGGCAGCTCGCGGAGGGAGGGGCGGCTCGGAGTCAGGTTGTCCTCGATGAACCGCAGGACGTCGTAGGGGTTGCCCTCGTCGATCGGCTCGAGGACGAGGTCCTCCTGCAGGTATGCGCGGGCCAGGCCGAGCGTGCTCGGTGCCGTGAGGAGGTAGTCGAGGCCGCGCTTGCTGCGCAGCTCCAAATGCAGCGGAGCCTCGACCGGCCCGGTGGCCGAGCCGTCGAACGCCTCGAACCGTACGGGTGCGGTCGACCCGAACAGCCGGGTGAACGCGTCCCCGACGGTCATGGTGCTTCCGGTTCGGTTCAGCAAGGTCGTCATCGTCTGCGCACCGCCTTGTCATAGAGGGTGGGAAGTCGTCCCCGGGGGTCGTACCGCTTCTTCACCGGGCGGTATTCGGCACCGCCGTAGAGGCGGTCGAAGGTGGGTTCGTCGTAGTAGGCGTCGGAGTAGAGGGACTTGTGGCCGCCCAGGCGGCCGACCTCGTCCTCGATGGCCCGGTTCACGTCGCCGTCCTCGCGGCCGGGCTCGATCGCGACGGTGGACCAGAAGCCGACGTTGACGTAGGGCTGGCCATGCTCCATCGGGTAGAGCGGCCAGGGCGTGGCGTCGTCGGTGTCGTGCGAAGACTCGGTAGGCCTGGGGCGCAGCTGGATCGGGCACAGCCAGACCGGCTCGATCGGGACCTCGCGCAGGAACCAGTCGAGGAAGTCGGCCGTCCGGTCCAGCGGGATCTCGACGTCCTGGACCACCCGCTCCCGGGCCGGCTTGCCGCGCCGCGCGTCGAGCCGGGCCATGACCTGGTGGCGGTTCTCGAAGGCGACGATCTTCCAGTAGACGTCGCTGCGCAGCTTGCTCTTGGGCCAGAGCCGGCGCACCAGCGGCTGCTGCGCACCGAACGCCCGCGAGCACCAGAACCAGTCGGTGTCCCAGCGCCACAGGAAGTCGTGGACCGTCAGGACGTCCCGCTCCCGCTGCTGCAGAGAGCGGTAGAAGACCTGCTGCCCGGTGTAGTCGCTGGGGTCCGCCTGTCCGACAACGGTTTCCGCCCAGCGGCCGAGCGTCAGGTAGATCTCGTCGCGGGAGAACACGACGCCGTCGAGGAAGTCGACCGCCTCGCCGTCCCAGGCGCGCGTGCGCATGACCTCGCCGATGGCGTCCTGCGCGTCGACCAGTGACCGGAACCGGACGTGCTGCAGGGCGACGTACGGCTGCACGGGTTCGAGCTCGATGGTGAGGCTGAGCGCATACCCCAGCGAGCCGTAAGAGTTCGGGAAGGTACGGAACAGCTCGTCATGCTCACCGTCGGGGCGGGCGACGACGATCTCGCCGTCGCCGGTGAGGATCTCGGCCTCGAGGACCGACTCGTGCGGCAGGCCGGACCGGAACGACGACGCCTCGATGCCGAGGCCGGTGACCGCACCGCCCAGCGTGATCGTGCGCAGCTGCGGGACGACGAGCGGCATGAGGCCGTGCGGCAGGGTGGCCGCGACGAGGTCCTCGTAGGTCGTCATGCCCTGGACGCGGGCCGTCCGCGAGACCGGGTCGAGGTCGACGACGTGGTTCAGGTCGGAGACGTCGAGCCGCGTGGAGTCGGTGGTGCGCTGGCGGAAGAGGTTGGAGGTCCGTTTCCCCAGGCGCACCGGGGCATCCGGGGAGAGAGCCCCCAGGTCGTCGAGAAGGCGAGCGGTCGCGGCGCGATGCCGCTCGTCGCCAACGGGACGTAGCACAGCCTGAGGCACGATCTCATGTAACCAGCCTTGGCTGGACGATGCACACGGACCCCCCGAGTCAGGCTTCGCGCCGCCCGGTGATCGCCTCGCGAACCAGCGCCGCGTTGCTGCGGGCGCGGATACCGGCCTCGTCGAACAGGGTGTCCTCCAACCCGATTCGGGTGTCGTAGCCCTGCTGCTGTGCCCACCGCAGCACCGGCCAGGCCCACTTGTCCTCGCCGTGCACGAGAACCGGCGCCGGCTGCGAACCGAGCGCCGAGAGGATGCGCTCGACCGCCCAGGTGCCGTAGCCGCCGGGCGAATGGCCGGGGATGGCCTCGACGAGGACCCGCATCACCCGCCACGGCCAGCTCATGCCCACGAAGTCGGCCGCGGCGCCGGGGGTCCAGAGCCCGGCCTCGATCTCGATGTGGCGGGTCCGCAGCACGGTGGCGAGGTCGATGGTCATCCCCTCGTGCCAGTTGACGCTGGCGAAGTCCGGTCCCCCGTCGTCCGGGCGGGGCCAGCGGCTGACCACCGCGAGGCGCTCGACACTGTCGCTCACCAGGCCCTCCCGCGTGGTCACGCCGACCGGGATCCCCGGTACGGCGCGGCGCACGGCCTCGACAGTCAGCGCCACGAGCTCGCCGTCGAGGGTCTCGCGGCCGCCGTCGGTTCTCGGGTGCACGTGGATGGACTCGGCCCCGGCGGCCACCGCCTCCATGGCCGCCTCGGAGATCTGGGTGAGGGTGACCGGCGCCTTCTCGTCGCGACGACGGCTGCCGTTGAGGCAGACCTGGAGCATCGCTCAGGACCTCGGGGCGGAGGGGTCGAGCAGGTATGCGTGGCAGTCCGCCACCCGCTGCCGCCACCAGGCGACCCGGTCCGGGGCCGCGGCCGCCGCGTCGACGAGGTCGTCGTCGGCTCGCGCCGGGCCGACCCGCACCGAGCCGCCGACCGGAACCAGCCGGTCGTGGGCCACGTCGGTGGCGAGCAGCTCGACAGTGCCGAGCCCGCACGCATACGGGAGCCGGGGCAGCGCGGCCGCGAGCGCGACGCCGGCGGCCATACCAACCGAGGAGTCGAGGGCCGAGCTGACGACGGTAGGCAGGCCGCACTCCGCCGAGATCTCCAGCGCCCGGCGGACCCCGCCGAGCGGCGGCACCTTGACGATGACGATGTCGGCGGCGCCCTCGCGGGCGACGCGGATCGGGTCCTCGGCCTTGCGGATCGACTCGTCGGCGGCGATCGGTACGTCGATCCCGTTGCGGGCCAGACGAACTCGCAGCTCCTTGAGGTCGTCGACCGACGGGCAGGGCTGTTCGGCGTACTCGAGGTCATAGACCGCCAGAGCAGTGATGCGTCGTACGGCCTCGTCGACGTCCCAGGCCGCGTTGGCGTCGACGCGGATCCTCACGTCGGGACCGGCCGCGTCGCGGGTGGCCGCGACCCGGTCCACGTCGTCGGCGAGGAACTGACCCGGCTCGGCCACCTTGACCTTCACGGTGCCGCACCCGTCGTACCGCGCGAGGACCCCCTCAACCTGGTCGGGCGGCACGGCCGGGAGGGTGGCGTTGACGGGGACCCGGTCGCGGAGCGGGGCTGGCCAGCCGTCCCACGCCGCCTCGATGGCTGCAGCCAGCCACCGGGACGACTCGGCGGTGTCGTACTCGAGGAACGGACCGAACTCCCCCCACCCGGCCGGGCCACGGAACAGGACCGCCTCGCGGTGGTCGACGCCGCGGAACCGGAGGCGGAGCGGGAGGGTGACGACCCGCATACCGTCGAGCAGGTCGTCCAGGGCGGGCAGCGTCATGTGGCGAAGACGGCCTCGGGCTGGTTCGCGCGGGCGAGCTCGATGCGACGCAGCTGGCCGGCGGACATCGGTGGCAGGTCGTCGACCCGGACCCAGCGTGCGTCGACCGACTCGTCGTCGGCGACGACGGGTTCCCCCTCGACCCACGAGCAGCGGAAGCAGAGGCTGAGGAAGGCGGACCGGTCGCCGTTCGTGAACTCGATGACCGGCGTCGTATGCGCCCACACCAGCCGGTCGGCGCGGGCCACCACTCCGGTCTCCTCGAGGACCTCGCGGATGGCGCCGACGGCGGGCTCCTCGACCGGGTCGAGGATGCCGGTCACGACGGTCCAGGCGAGGGTGTCGGCGCGCTGGACCAGGAGCACCTCGTCGGTGCCGTCGACCGGGCTCGGCCGCAGGACCACGGCCGCGACGCCGGGGAGCCAGAGCAGGTCCCGGCCCACGTGCTCGCGCAGCCGGGCGACGAACTCGGGGATCGGCACAGTCCCGAGCGTACGGTGGCCGCGGAATGCCGGAGGTCCCTACACTCGTTGAAGGATCAACTGCCGACTGAAGGAGTGGTCCTCGTGCCCGCTGTCACCGTTCCCGACACCAGCGTCCTGCCGCGCATCGCGGCTCCCGGAGTCGCGGCGCTGCCGCGCCCGGTGGTCCAGCGGACCGATGCCCCGAGTGGGTTCGAGGGCGAGGGCTTCCCCGTCCGGCGCGCGTTCGCCGGTGTGGACCTCCGAAGGCTGGACCCGTTCATCCACATGGACCAGATGGGTGAGGTGGAGTACGCGCCGGGCGAGCCCAAGGGGACGCCGTGGCACCCGCACCGGGGGTTCGAGACGGTCACCTACATCATGGACGGCGTCTTCGACCACCAGGACAGCCAGGGCGGCGGCGGCACGATCACGAACGGCGACACGCAGTGGATGACCGCCGGGTCGGGGCTGCTGCACATCGAGGCGCCGCCGGAGTGGCTGGTCACCCAGGGCGGCCTGTTCCACGGGATCCAGCTGTGGGTCAACCTGCCGCGCAGCCAGAAGCTGGTCACGCCGCGGTACCAGGACCTGCGCGCCTCCTCGGTCGCGCTCGGGACGACGCCGGACGGCGGGACGCTGGTCCGGGTCATCGCCGGCGACGTGGCGGGGCTGGAGGGACCGGGCTCCACGCATACGCCGATGGCGCTCGTGCACGCCACCCTGGCGCCGACTGCCGCGCTCGACCTGCCCTGGCCCGCTGAGTACAACGCGCTCGTCTACGTGCTGTCCGGTGAGGGCTCCGTGGGTCCCGACCGGACGCCGGTGGGCACCGGCAACCTCGTCGTGCTCGGCGCCGGTGACGTGGTCACCATCGAGGCGAACCGGGGCCAGGAGAGCCGGCTGTCCGGCCTCGACGTGCTGGTGCTCGGGGGTCGTCCGATCCGCGAGCCCGTGGCGTGGGCCGGGCCGTTCGTCATGAACACCCGTGAGGAGGTCCTCCAGGCGTTCGAGGACTTCGAGGGCGGGCGGATGGGCCGGGTCCCCGCGGTCCACGGGGCGCCGACGACGCTGCAGGAGGGCTGAGGCCCGTATCCTCGGGCCGTGCCGGACTCCCCCAGCGAGATCTTCGACCCCTCGGCCTGGGACGAGGTGTCCGGCTTCGACCTGACCGACGTGACGTACCACCGGGCCCGCGGGCTCGGTGTCGTGCGCGTCGCCTTCGACCGCCCGGAGGTGCTCAACGCGTTCCGGCCGCACACGGTCGACGAGCTGTTCCGGGTCCTCGACCACGCCCGCCAGACGCCGGACGTCGGCGTCGTCCTGCTGACCGGGAACGGTCCCTCCACGAAGGGGCAGTGGTCGTTCTGCTCGGGCGGCGACCAGCGGATCCGTGGTCGGTCGGGGTACCAGTACGCGGCGGGTGAGACCGCGGAGACCGTCGACACGGCGCTGACGGCGACGACGGGCGGCCGCCTGCACATCCTCGAGGTGCAGCGGCTGATCCGCACCATGCCCAAGGTCGTCGTGGCCGTCGTCCCGGGGTGGGCCGCCGGCGGCGGGCACTCGCTGCACGTCGTCTGCGACCTCACCATCGCGTCGCGGGAGCACGCCCGGTTCAAGCAGACCGACGCGGACGTGGGCTCGTTCGACGGCGGGTACGGGTCGGCATACCTGGCCCGCATGGTCGGCCAGAAGTTCGCGCGGGAGATCTTCTTCCTGGGGCGGACGTACTCGGCCGACGACATGCACCGGATGGGCGCGGTCAACATCGTCGCGGACCACGCCGAGCTGGAGTCGACAGCCCTCGAAGTGGCCCACGAGGTCATGGGGAAGTCGCCGACGGCCCAACGGATGCTCAAGTTCGCGTTCAACCTCGTCGACGACGGGCTGATGGGGCAGCAGGTGTTCGCCGGGGAGGCGACGCGGTTGGCCTACATGACCGACGAGGCGGTCGAGGGGCGCGACCAGTTCCTCGAGAAGCGCGAGCCCGACTGGTCCCCGTTCCCCTGGTACTTCTGAGAACGCGAATGCCTTCTCCAGCGGTTCCCGAGACCGACCTCGCCCGCATCCGGCGCTGGTGCGATAACGCCGTTCCATCACACGTGACGGACACCATCCGGGTGGAGTTCCATCGTCGAGGCCGGAGCGTCACCCTCTGCGAATCGCGAGCGCCCTGGAGCCCGCCGGTGACCGAGTGGAGCCACCTCCCGATGGCGCCGCTGCGCTATCGCCCCGAGAGCGGCGACTGGTCACTCCACTGGGCGGACCGGAACGGCCGGTGGCACCCGTATGCCCACGGCAACCGCCAGTTCGGGTCCATCGTGGAGCTGTTGGCCGAGGTCGACGACGACCCGTCCGCGATCTTCAAGGGCTGACCGCTGACACTGGGGAGCATTTTCGGTTTCCCCACGCGGAAGAACCTCCCCAATCGGCCAGCCGGTGTGTTTACCCGGCCACTGAACTCAGATGTTTGTCGGTTTCACGGCCGAAGGTCGTTCGAATCGACAAACATCTGAGTTCAGTCGGCGTCAGCGGGTGGCCAGGGCTCCGAAGATCCGAGCCGCCAGACCGTTGGCCCCCGCCGTGATGTCTTCGAGCCGGACCAGCCGGCCGGCGGCGTCGGTGAGCGGGACCCGCCAGTTGGGGTACTCGTCCAGCGTTCCCGGCTGGTTCACCGCCCGGCGGTCGCCGACCAGGTCCGACAGGCCGACGACGAGCATCCGGCTCGGTGTCTGGCCGAGCCACGAGTGCAGCGCGACCAACAGGTCCTCCTGGGACGCCTCCGGTTCGAGGAACCCGCGCAGCACCAGGGCCGAGCGCACATGCCCGATGGCGCCGAGCTCCGCCTCCCGCTCCTCCTCGACCGACCGGGTGAGCAGGCCCAGCCGCTGCCGGATCGCCACGTGCTCGAGCCCGAGGTACCCGGCCGTCGGCGGCAGGTCGTGGGTGGTGACCGACGACAGGCACAGGCTCCGGTAGCGCTCCGGCGGCCGCGGCCCCTGTCCGTCCCACTCGAACCACAGGATCGACGTCCCGAGCACGCCCCGCTCCAGCAGGTACTCCCGCGCCGAGGGCTCGACGACGCCGAGGTCCTCGCCGATCACGACGGCGCCCGCCCGCTGAGCCTCCAACGCGAGGATCCCGATGAGCGCCTCGTGGTCGTACCGCACGTAGGTCCCCTGGTCCGGCGTCATCCCGCGCGGGATCCACCACAGCCGGAACAACCCGATCACGTGGTCGATCCGCACGCCCCCCGCGTCGCGCAGAGCGGTCCGCACCATGTCGCGGAACGGGCGATACCCTTGCTCCGCAAGGCGATCCGGGCGCCAGGGCGGCTGGTCCCAACGCTGCCCCAGCTGGTTGAACTGGTCGGGCGGCGCCCCCACCGAGACCCCGACGGCCAGGACGTCGGACAGCGACCACGCGTCGGAGCCCTGCGTGTGCACGCCGACGGCGAGGTCCTCGAGCAGGCCCACCCGCATACCCGATGCCCGCAGCACGGACTGGACGTCACGAACCTGCTCGGCCAGCAGCCACTGCATCCAGCAGTGCAGGTCGACCTCGTCGACGTGCTCCTGGCGCCAGCGGGCGACACCCTCGCCGAGCGGGTCCTGCAGCTCGGCCGGCCAGGTCGCCGCGGGCAGGCCGTGCGCCTCGGCGAGCGCGCACCACGTGGCGTAGGCGACCAGCCCCTCCCCCTCCTCGTCCAGGAAGGCCCGGTATGCGTCGGCGCGGTTCGCGGTCCGGCCCGCGGCGTGCACGAGCCCCAGGGCCGCGCGCTTCAGCTCCCAGGACCCGTCGCGGTCGATGCCGTCGACGGTGTTGAGGGCCCGCCCGTGCGCGGCCAAGGCCGCCAGCCGCGCCGCGTCCTCGGGGTCGAGCTCGCCGGCCTCCGGGACGTCCTCGACCCGCAGGTACAGCGGGTTGAGGAACCGGCGGGTCGTGGGCAGGTAGGGCGACGGCTCCATCGGGGCGATCGGCTCGGCGGCGTGCAACGGGTTGACGAGGAGGAAGTCCGCGGCGTGGTCCGTGCTGGCCCACGCGCCGAGCCGGGCCGCGTCGCCGAGGTCGCCGATGCCCCAGGATCCCTCCGAGCGAACCTGGTACAGCTGCGTCGCCACGCCGACCCCGCGCCGCTCATCAAGTCGTTCGGGGAGCGTGAGCTGGTGCGGCGTGACGACGACGGTCGCGGTCGTCGTCGACGGGTCCATCGCCTCCGCGTCGACGTGGGCCACCAGCCGGTGCCAGCCGAGCGGGAGGTTCCACGGCATCTCGAACGCGGCCTCCCCCACCCGGACCCCGTCGACCTCGCGCGGCGCCACGACGTGGTCGACCTGGCGAACCTCCCACTCGCGGCCGTCCTCCAGATCGATGGTGAGCCGGACGCCGGTGCCGTCCGGGACGTGCACGTAGATCCACGGCGCCCAGCCCTCGCGGGTCACGACCGTCGCGGGCAGCGTCCGCCGCCAGTACCGGTCCCCGACCTCCTGAAGCGACGCCTCGACCTCCTCGGGCGTCTGCGCCGGTACCCCGAGTGCACCCAGGACCGCCTCGATCGTGGCCGCCGAGATCGGCGCGTGCTGCCCCTGCCAGTCCCAGTAGTCGGTGGCGACGCCGTGGGCGACGGCCAGCCGGGTCAGCGGCTCGGTCGGTGCGGTCGAGTCCATGGCGCACATCCTGCCGCCTCCCGAGCATCGGATCCGTCACCTCGTCGTCGCCCGCGCGGGCGAACGCGGCAGACTGGGGCGATGACCACCGACGAGCTAGCGACGACGCAGCCGGACGCCGACGCCTACCGGATCGAGCACGACACGATGGGCGAGGTCCGGGTCCCGCGCGACGCGCTGTACCAGGCCCAGACCCAGCGAGCCATCGAGAACTTCCCCATCTCGGGCACGCCCATCGAGCCGGCCGTCCTCCGCGCCCTGGGCCAGATCAAGGGCGCCGCCGCGCGGGTCAACACCCAGCTGGGCGTCGTGCCGTCCGAGATCGCCGACAGGATCGTCGCAGCGGCGGCCGAGGTCACCGCCGGACACCACGACGGTGAGTTCCCGCTCGACGTCTACCAGACCGGCTCGGGCACCTCGAGCAACATGAACGCCAACGAGGTCATCGCGACCATCGCCTCGCGCGACGGCTCGCGGATCCACCCGAACGACCACGTCAACGCCTCGCAGAGCAGCAACGACGTCTTCCCGACCGCCGTGCACCTCGCCGCGACCGCGGCCATCGTCCAGGAGCTCATCCCCGCTCTCGCCCACCTCGCCGAGTCGTTGGAGCGCAAGGAGAAGCAGTTCGCCGACGTCGTCAAGGCCGGGCGCACTCACCTCATGGACGCCACGCCGGTCACCCTCGGACAGGAGTTCGGCGGGTATGCGGCTCAGGTCCGGTACGGGGTGGAGCGGCTCGAGGCGGTCCTCCCCCGGGTGGCCGAGCTGCCGCTCGGCGGGACAGCCGTCGGGACGGGCATCAACACGCCGGCGGGCTTCGCCGAGAAGGTGATCGGCTTCCTCATCGACGAGACCGGCCTGCCGTTGCGGGAGGCGCGGAACCACTTCGAGGCGCAGGGGTCGAGAGACGGTCTCGTCGAGGCGTCCGGCGCGCTGAAGACCGTGGCGGTCAGCCTGTACAAGATCTGCAACGACCTGCGCTGGATGGGTTCCGGGCCGCGCGCCGGTCTCGGCGAGATCCTCATCCCCGACCTCCAGCCGGGCTCGTCGATCATGCCCGGCAAGGTCAACCCGGTCATCTGTGAGGCGACGATGATGGCCTGCGCGCAGGTCATCGGCAACGACCAGGCGGTGACCTTCTCCGGCACGGCGGGCAACTTCGAGCTCAACGTGATGATGCCGGTGATGGCCCGCAACGTCATCGAGTCGATCCGCCTGCTCAGCAGTGTGTCGCGGCTCCTGGCCGACCGGTGCATCGACGGCATCGAGCCGCGGATCGCGCATATGCGACACCTCGCCGAGTCGTCGCCGAGCATCGTCACGCCGCTGAACCGGCACATCGGGTACGAGAACGCCGCCGCCGTCGCGAAGAAGGCGCTCAAGGAGGGCCGGACGATCCGCGACGTCGTCATCGACGAGGGCTATGTCGACTCCGGCCACCTCACGGAGGAGCAGCTGGACGACGCGCTGGACGTCATGGCCATGACCCGACGTCCCGAGTAGGTCCGATCGTGCGCCGGCTCGCGGCGGGGATTGTCGGGTGCGTCCTGACGGCCGTCGCGCTCGCCGGCTGCCAGTCCGGGCCAGCATCGGGGCCGAACGCCGAGCCGTCCTCGGCCGGTCGTTCAATCGGCGGCTCGCTCGGCGGTTCGGCCAGCCCCTCGGGCGGACCGGGGACGGCCGCCTCCCCGGTGAGCTGGTCCGGGCTGGCCACGTGTACCGGGCAGCTCCAGGCATACCGATGCGGGGTGCTTCGCGTACCGCTCGACCGCTCCGCTCCCGCCGCCGGGACGGTGGCCATGCCCGTCGTCGTGGGCGGGAAGCTCGACGCCGCGCGCACGATGCTGTTCCTCACCGGTGGCCCCGGGCAGGGCGGTGTCGCGGCGGCGGCCCGGGTGCTCCCACGGTTCGCGGCGGTCGGCGCACAGCAGCGGATCGTCCTGCTGGACCAGCGCGGGACCGGCGCCGGAGCGCTCAGCTGCCCGGCGCTGCAGGAGCAGATGCGCTCCTCCGACCTCACTGTCCCGACCGAGCAGGCCGTGACCGCGTGCGCCGCCGCGATCGGCCCGAACCGCGCGCACTACGCGACGACCGACACGGTCGCCGACCTCGAGGACCTTCGGGCCGCGCTCGGCGCCGAGAAGTGGTCGCTCGACGGCGTCTCCTACGGCACCTATGTCGCCCAGCGGTATGCGGCGGCGCACCCCGACCGCGTCGACCGGCTGGTCCTCGACTCGGTCGTCCCGCTGACCGCGTTCGACCCGCTGCTGACCGACGTGTACCCCGTGATCGCCCGGGTGCTGCGGGCGGTCTGCGCCACCGAGAGCTGCGCGGGAGACCCGGCGGAGGCGCTCAACGCGACCGTGCGCCGGTGGCCCGATCTCTCGCCCGTGCTCCTCGACCTCGTGACGGGGATGTCGGTCGCCGAGCCGACCTTCGGTGCGCTCATCCCGGCCCTGTTCCAGGCGGCGGCCGGCCAGGACCAGCCGATCCGCTCGTTCGCCGCGACGTGGCAGGCCGGCGACACCACCGACGCGACCAGCCTGAGCCAGGGCCTCCACGCGAGCACGCTCTGCCTCGACCTCGACTTCCCGTGGGGCGGTGCCGACACCGACCCGGCCGCCCGCTCGGCGACCCTCGAGGCGAAGGTGGCCAACCTCGCCGCCGACCGGCTGTTCCCGTTCGACGCGACCGCCGCACGGGGCAACGGCGAAGTGGTGACCTGTCGGGCCTGGCCGACGACCCCGGACGCGTGGTCGACCGCCGACGCCCAGGCCGCCGTCGCGGCGCTGGCCAGGTCCGGGCCGCGCACGCTGATCCTCGCCGGCGACCGCGACGTCTCGACACCGCTGGTCTGGGCCAAGGCGACTGCCGCCGCGATGCCCGGGAGTCGGCTGGTCGTGGTGCCCGGCGCGGGCCACTCGGTCCAGTCCCGCGGCGGGCCGGTCGGCGGGGCCGAGGCGACCGCCTTCCTGCTCTCCCCTTAGGCGACCCGTCTGTGGGCGGTGGCGCGTCGCATACCCGCGGCCTGTCCGTTCGAGCAGGGAGGGGGGCGCCGGCCGACACGTAGCATCGGCGCATGACCGGACTGCGGCGCCTGGCAGTCCCGCGCGGTCCGGCGGTCCTCTCGGTCCTCGGCGAACTGGAGAAGGCTCTGGCCGGCGGCGACGCCCTGCAGCCGGTGGCCGAGGCGGAGGCGGCTCGGCTGGCGGAGCTGGCGGAAGTGCCGCAGGAGGTTCCGGACGGGGTGGCGGTCGTGGTCGGGACGTCGGGGTCCACCGGTACGGCGAAGCGCGCGATGCTCACGGCCGACAGCCTGGTCGCGTCCGCGACGTCCACGCACGAGGTGCTCGGCGGCCCGGGTCGCTGGCTGCTGGCGATGCCGGCGCACCACGTGGCCGGCCTCCAGGTCCTGGTCCGGTCGGTCGTGACGGGCACCACGCCGGAGGTCCTCGACCTCGACGGTGGGTTCGACCCGGCGCGGTTCGCCGAGGTGGCCGAGCGGATGGCCGCGGGGGCGGAGCGGCGCTACACGGCGGTGGTCCCGAACCAGCTGACCCGGCTGCTCGACGACCCGGCGGGGATCCGCGCCCTGCGCTCGCTCGACGGCGTCCTCGTGGGCGGGGCGGCCACGTCGGCCGCCGACCGCGAGCGCGCGAAGGTCGCGGGCGTCCGAGTGGTGACGACCTACGGCATGAGCGAGACCGCGGGCGGCTGCGTCTACGACGGGCTGCCGCTGCCGGTGAGCGAGGTCCACATCGACAACGACCACCACGTCGTCCTGGGCGGGGCGACCGTGGCCCTGGGGTACCTGGGGCAGCCTCGACTGACCGCCGACGCGTTCGCGGTGGACTCCGACGGGGTGCGGTGGTTCCGGACCGACGACCTCGGGGCGTTCGACGACGACGGGCGGCTGGAGATCCGGGGGCGCGCCGACGACCTCATCAACACCGGCGGCCTCAAGGTCGCGCCCGGACCGGTGGAGGACGCGATCGTCCGGTTCGTGCCCGGCGTGCTCGACGCGGTCGTCGTGGGCAGCCCGCACCCGACGTGGGGAGAGGCCGTCTCGGCAGCCGTGACCCTTCGACGCGGGGCCCCCACTCCGAGCCTGCGGGACGCCCGCGCCGCCCTGCGCGGCGTCGTGCCCGACCATGCCTTGCCGCACCGGCTGCTGGTCCTCGACACGATCCCGCAACGAGGACCCGGGAAGCCCGACCGCCGCGCGCTCGTTGCCGCGTTCGGTGAGACACTGTGAGCGTTCGACGACATGGCTGACGGGAGGTCGCTCCGATGCGGGTGCTGCTGCTCGTCTCCGGTCTCGCGTTGACGATCTACGCCGCCATCGACTGTCTGCAGACGAAGGACGACCGGGTCAAGTACCTCCCGAAGATCGCCTGGTTCGTCGTCGTCGTCATCATCCCGTGGGTCGGGCCGCTCGCGTGGCTCCTCGCCGGGCATGCGCGCTCGTTCCCGCCGGGCAAATGGAACACGAAAAGGCCGATCACCGGCCCGCGTGGCCCCGAGGACGACCCAGACTTCCTGCGTAACCTCTGACTCGGATCCCCAAGCCACACCAGCGAATCGAGTCACAGAAGTCCCGCATGGCCACGTTCAACGAGTGGGTCCAGGGTGCCCGCCCCCGCACCCTGCCGGTCGCCGTCTCCCCCGTCGCGGTCGGGACCGGCGCGGCCTACGCCCTGGGTCAGACGACCTGGGGGTACGCGTTGCTGGCCCTCGTCGTCGCGCTCTCGCTCCAGGTGGGGGTGAACTACGCCAACGACTACTCGGACGGGATCCGCGGGACCGACTCGCCGGCGGCCGGTCGGGTCGGGCCGGTACGGCTGGTGGGGCAGGACCTCGCCAACCCGACCGACGTGCGGCTCGCGGCCATCGTGGCGTTCTTCCTCGCGGGGCTCTGGGGGTTCGCCCTCGTCGCGCTGAGCGAGGCGTGGGTGATGCTGCCGATCGGGGCGCTGTGCGTCGTGGCGGCCTGGTACTACACGGGCGGGCGGCGGCCCTACGGCTACAGCGGTTTCGGTGAGGTGTTCGTCTTCGTCTTCTTCGGGCTGGTGGCGGCGCTAGGGACGCTCTACACGCAGGCCGGCGTGCTGACGGTGGTGGGCGTGCTGGGTTCGGTCGGGGTCGGGGCGCTGGCCTCGGCGGTCCTCGTGGCCAACAACCTGCGCGACATCCCGTCCGACGCGGCGGCCGGAAAACGGACGCTGGCGGTTCGGCTCGGGGACTCTGGGACGCGAGTCTTGTATGCGGGACTGGTGGCGGTCTCGGTGGTCGTCGTGGTGGCGTGCGCGCTGCTCGGGTCCTGGTTCGCGCTGATGGCGCTACCGGCATACGTGTTCCTCTGGCCGGCCCTGACGGCGCTGCGGTCCGGGGCGGTGGGCCGCGACCTGATTCCCGTGCTGGCCAGGACCGGTCAGTTCCAGCTGCTGTGGTCCCTGCTGCTAGCGGTGGGCCTGGCCCTCCACCACCACCTCTGACCGTCTGAACTCAGATGCTTGTCGGTTTCGTGGTCTTCAACGTCATAAACCGACAAACATCTGAGTTCGGTGCGGGATCCACAGGGGGTGATCGCCCCGTCACTCTGTCCACAGCTCCCGACCTCGCACTGGTGACGCCCGGCTGACGCTCCGACGGTGGAGCGATGCGTGCGCCAGACCTGCCGACGGTGTTCAGCCGCTCCCAAGCCAAGGAACTCGGGATCGGCGACGTTCGCCTGGCCGGCCTCGTCCGCCGGGGTGACGTGATCCGGCTCAGACCAGGCATGTATGCGGCGGCACGAGTCGGGCCGGTACCGCCTGACGAGGTCGCGGCCCGCCACGTCGTGTGCATCCGGGCCGCGTTGAGCCATCACCAGTCCGGATTCGTCGCGAGCCACCTCAGCGCTGCAGCGCTCCACGGGCTGCCCCTTCCCCCCGGCGGGTCAAGCCATGTCCACGTGACTGCCGTCGACGCATACCAGCGAAGCCGGCTCGCGCCCGGGGTCCGCGTACACCACGCGGACTCGTCGCCGACGGACGTGATCCATGTTGACGGGGTCTCCGTGACGTCGGTCGCCCGGACCGTAGCGGACTGCCTGCGGATCTGGGGTCCTCAGACCTCGGTCGCTCTTGCCGACGCAGCCCTGCATAGAGGCCTGTTGACACCCGGGGAGCTCGAGGAGCAGCTCGACCGACAACGGCATTGGCGCGGTAGACCGCGTGCGCTCCGGTCACTTCGAATCGTGGACGGTCGCCGAGAGTCGTGGCTGGAGTCGTACGCGTTCGTCACCTTCGACGAGTGGGGGCTGACCCTTCCGGAGCCGCAGGTCTGGGTGGAGACCCAGAACGGGGACGCGCTGGGTCGGGTCGACGGCGCCTGGGTCGAGGACGTCACGGTCCTGGAGCTCGACGGCTGGGGCAAGTACCTCATCGACCGCGACGGCGACGTCGATCCCTGGGCTCGATGGCGCGTCGAGAAGAGCCGCTACGACGCCATGGGCAACCTCGGACTTGAACGAGTCCGGCTGACGTATGACGACCTTCGCCGTCACCCGACGCAGAGCCATCGCGTCATCCTGCAGCGTCGCGCCGCCGGATCACCCAGTCGGTTCATCGGGACGTTCCGCCGCACGGACGCGTCTGGACTCAGATGTTTGTCGGTTTGAGGGCCGCAGGCCCGAGAAACCGACAAACATCTGAGTCCAGACGGGGAGGCGCCCTATCTGGTCAGCGGTCGGGGCGTTGGTCCAGCTCGGCGTCTTCGGCGGCCTCGTCGGAGTCTGGGTCGACCGCGTCCTGCGCCAGGCGCTTGGCCTCCTGACGCTTCTCCATCCGGTTGGCGATCTGCTCGGAGAACCGGTCCCGTTGCGACCGCAGCAGGAAGAACGACAGCAGCACCGACGCGGCCGCCGACACCAGCAGCAGGAGAATCTGGTCGTTGCGCAGCCCGACCAGCCAGAAGAACACCAGGCAGCCGAAGAAGATCAGCAGCCGCAGGACCGTGTACCTCAGCACTACTTGAGCCCCGAGTAGCTGTGCAGCCCGGTGAACAGCAGGTTGACCACGGTGAAGTTGAGCAGCACGCACACGTACCCCGCCAGCGCGATCCACGTCGCCTTGCGCGGCTCCCACCCGGCCGTCGCCCGCGCGTGCATGTAGGCCGCGTAGACCACCCAGATGACGAACGTCCAGACCTCCTTGGGGTCCCACGTCCAGTACGCGCTCCACGCCTTCTGCGCCCAGATCGCGCCGGCCACCAGGGTGAACGTCCAGAGGATGAACCCGACCATGTTCAGCCCGTATGCGGCTCGCTCCAGCGACGCTGCCGCCGGCAGCGTCTCGACGAAGTTGCGTCGGGCCGGTGGGTGCTCCTCGCGGCGGCGCTTGACGAGGTAGACGATCCCCATCGAGAACCCGATGGTGAACACCGCCACCGCGAGGATGGCGACGACGACGTGGATGACCAGCCACACACTCTTGAGCGCCGGCATCAGCTCGGCGGCCTCGGTGTAGAACGCGAACATCGCCAGGCCCAGCGTCAGCAGGATCGGGCCGATCACGAACAGGCCGAGCCACTCCCAGTGCCGGCGGCGGGCCAGCAGGCAGTAGGCGAGGGAGGCGGCCGCGGCCCCCGCCGTCGCGAACTCGAACATGTTGCCCCACGGCGGACGCATGACCGCAAGGCCGCGCATCACGACCGAGGCGACGAGCAGCAGGGTGCCGAGCCACGCCAGGTAGAGCGCGATGTTGCCGGTCTTGCGCGCCCGGGCCGAAGGCTCTCCCAGCGGCGGATCCAACGCCGGAACAGCACCGGCCGGCGGCGGGGCGACCGTCGGAGTCGCCGCCGAGGCGCCTCCCGCCGAAGAGCCTCCCGCCGCGACGCTGGCCGCCGAGACGCCGCCCGCCGCGACGAGCTGCCGCGGGCGCCGCTTGGGCGCGCGCTCCGAAGCGACGGGGCCGAGCGCCGCCAAGTAGGCCGCGAAGAGCAGCATCGAGACCGTGAAGACGGCCATCGCCGAGTACAGCGCGAGGTTCGAGTACCCGACAAGTTCGGCCGAGGGCATACCTAACGTCCTTTGCTGAGCTCGGTGCGCAGCCCGGCCAGTACCGCACCGAGCCCGGGGTCCGAAGTCCGCGCCAGACCACCGATGGTGACGAGGGTACGCGAGGGGTCGTCGGTCGGGCGGACCCGAACGAAGATGCGCCGCCGCCGCACCAGAAGCGAGGCCATCAGGCCGAGGATCGTCGCGATCGCGGCGACCAGGGTGAGCTCCTTGCCCGGATCGACCCGCGCCGACAGCCCAGCGAACCGGTCCACCTTGTCGAACGAGATCGACCCACGCCCGTCCGGCAGCTGGAACGTCTGGCCGGGCTGCAGCCGGATCAGCAGCGGCGTCCCGTCGGCCTTGGTCAGCTGGGTGAGGTTGGTCGTGTCGAGGGTGTAGACCGACTGCGGCCGGTTGGCGGGGAACAGGTCGCCCTCCCACAGCGACAGGGCCAGCTCCGGGTTGCGGTCGTCCGGGAAGAGCGAGGTGGGGCCGTTCGCATACGTCGGCTCGGCGGTCGGGAGGAAGAAGCCGCTGAACGCGAGCGCCTTCGGCCGTGCGGCACCGACCTTGATCGCCCCCACCGACGTGTAGACGTTGTCCTGGGCCAGGAATGGTGTGGCCTGCTGGTACAGCACCGCCCCGGACGCGTCGCGAACCGTCACCACCGGCGCGTACCCGTTGCCGAGGAGGAACACGTCGGCGCCGTCGAGGGTGACCGGGTGGTTCGGGCTGATCTCGGACTGCGTCGAGGGGCCGCCCGGCTGCTCGGTCGTCGTGACGTCGGCGGTGAAGCTCCGGGGCGCACCGAACTGGGCGCCGCCCACCTGGTCCTCGAAGGTGGCGTTCATCGACCTCAGGTCGATGGTGAAGGGCGGGAGCTTCTCCGGGTCGGTCATCGCTCCGGGCAGGAACGAGTCGTAGGACGACAGCGTCGACGAGAACGTCTCACCCTCGGTGAGGATGACGTCGCCGCGCCACCCGAAGAGGTGCCCGACCGCGACGCCGATGATGACGACGCAGAGGCCGGTGTGGAAGACGAGGTTTCCGGTCTCGCGCAGGTAACCGCTCTCGGCGCTCACCGACTCGTCGTCGTGGGAGACCACCCGAAATCGCCTGCCCCGCAACGCTTGCGCGGCGGCCGACCGGGCGGAGTCCACATCACCGGCATACGAGAGCTCGACGTGTTGGTCGAGCCGCGAGAGGTTTCGGGGGGCGCGCGGTGGCTTCGCGCGGAGGGTATGCCAGTGCAGCCGGCTCCGGGGGACGATGCACCCCACGAGCGAGATGACGAGCAGCAGGTAGATCGCCGAGAACCAGACCGACGAGTAGACCTCGAAGAAGCCGAGCCGGTCGAGCCACGGACCCGTCGTGGGGTTGGTCGCGATGAAGTCGGCGACCTTGCCGGCGTCGATCGAACGCTGCGGGAAGATCGAGCCCGGCACCGCGGCGATCGAGAGCAGCAGCAACAGGAACAGTGCAGTGCGCATCGACGTCAGGGACCGCCAGGCCCATCGCGCCCAGCCGACCGGCCCGAGTCGGGGCTGGGTGACCTGGGTGCGCGGCGGCGTCTGGGTGGCCATCAGAGCACCGTCGTGAAGCCGCCGACGAGATGGGTCTGGACCCACGCGACGAGGTCGGTCCACACCCCCGACACCATGAGCACGCCGACGGTGAGCAGCAGCACGCCGCCGAAAACGTGGATCCCGCGCCGGTGGCGACGCAGCCAGGTGCCGGTGCGGCCGGCCCTCGAGTACCCCGCGGCGATGAGGACGAACGGAATGCCGAGGCCGAGCGAGTAGGCGACCGCGAGGACGACCCCACGCCCGATGGCCCCGCTGTCGGCGCTGAGCGGCGCGGTGAGCGCGAGGATGGCGGCCAGCGTGGGGCCGGTGCAGGGCGCCCACCCGAGCGCGAAGGCCGCGCCGAGCAGGGGCGCACCGGCGAGCCCCGCGGCCGGCTTCCACCGCGGAACCGTGGTGCGCTGCAACCCGATCCCGGACCCGACGCCGAGGAAGACCAGCGCCAGGACGATGACGACGGCGCCGCCGATCCGGGTGAGCAGGTCGAGGTGCTCGCGCAGCGCGAAGGACACGGCGGACGCCACCGCCACCAGGGCGATGAACACCACCGTGAAGCCGAGCACGAAGAGCAGGGCTCCGAGGACGAGGTTCGAGCGGCGCCGTTGCTCCAGTGCCACGTCGGACAGACCGGTGACGTAGCCGAGGAAGCCGGGCACCAGCGGCAGCACGCAGGGCGACGCGAACGACACCAGGCCGGCGGCCAGAGCGACGACGACCGCGATGGGCAGCGCCGCCGTCGCGACCGCGGCATCGGCCACGGGCAGGTACCCGGGCGCATACCCGGGCACGTATGCCGGCAGGCTCGGCAGGCTCGGCAGGCTCAGCAGGCTCACGGACTCAGGCCTGCTCGGCCAGCACGTCGTCGACGAGCCCGGTGAGGGTGCTGATGGTGGTCGCGCCGAGGACGCGGGCGGCGATCCGGCCCTGTCGGTCCAGAACGAGGGTGCTCGGCGTCGCGGCGGCCTTGCCCTGCAAGGCGAGCATCGGCTGGCCACCACTCCCGCTGTCGCTGAGCGACGGGTAGGTCACACTGTTGGCCTTGAGGAACGCAGCGGCGGTCGCGGCGCTCTCCTTGATGTCGATGCCGACGAAGGCCACCGGCTTCCCGGCGGTCGAGTACGACTGCCACACCTGCTGCAGGTGCGGGGTCTCGTCGACGCACGGCGCGCACCACGAACCCCAGACGTTGACCACGACGACCTTGCCGGCGGCGTCGGCGGCCATGGACCACGACTTACCGTCGACCGTTGTGCCGGCGAGCGAGACCGCTGCGCCGCGGTCGGCCACCGCCAGCTGCTCGACCGTCCCGTCCCCAGCGACGTAGCCCTTGCCGTCGCCGGCCATCGCCTGCGACGCAACGCTGTTCGCGTCGTCGTTGCAGGCGGACGTCACCAGTGACAGGCCGATCGCGCATACCGTCACGAACGTCACGAACGCCCCACGTCGCCGGGGGGAACCTCCCGTCACGCGCCCGCCTTCTTGGCCGCGCGGGCGAGCAGCTCCGCGGCGGGTTCGGCGTAGGAGATCGAGGTGAGGTCGTCACCGGTGTAGGTCAGCGAGGTCAGCGACGCCAGCGAGCACTCGCGCTTGCGCGGGTCGTGCCAGAGTCGTTTGCCCTCGATCTTGTTGCGGACGGTCCAGACCGGGAGCTGGTGGGAGACGAGGACGACGTCGTGCCCGTAGGCGGCGGCGCGGGCGTCCGCGATGGCCCCGAGCATCCGGGCGGCGATCTCCTCGTAGGGCTCGCCCCAGCTCGGCATGAACGGGTTCAGCAGGCGGGGCCACACCGACGGCTTCGACAGGGCGCCGTCGCCGACCCCGAACGTCTTGCCCTCGAAGTAGTTGCCGGCCTCGATGAGCCGGTCGTCGGTCTCGACCGGGAGGTCGAACGCGGCCGCGATCGGTGCCGCGGTCTCCTGGGCCCGTTCCAATGGCGACGCCACCACCCGGACCACGTCCTTGACCGCGAGGTACCGGGCCACCGTCTCGGCCATCTCCCGGCCCAGCTCGGACAGGCGGTACCCCGGCAGCCGGCCGTAGAGGATCCCCTCCGGGTTGTGCACCTCGCCGTGGCGCATCAGGTGCACGACGGTGACCGGGGGGTTCATGCGTCGATTGTCGCAAACGCCTGGGCCGCGGCCCGGCACGCGTCCGGCACCGACGCCAGGACGTGATCGACCGCCTCGTCGTCATGCGCCGCGCTGACGAACCACGCCTCGAACGAGCTCGGTGGCAGGTGGACGCCGTGGCTGAGCATGGCGTGGAAGAACGCGGCGAACGCCTCGGTCGACTGCCCCCGGGCGTCGTCGTAGTTGCGCACCGGCCCCTCGCGGAAGAAGACACTGAACATCGACCCCGCCCACTGGACGGTGTGCGGGACCCCCTCGCGACCCAGCCCCTCCGAAACACCGTCGGCGATGGCGTGGCTGACAACGCCGAGGCGTTCGTAGACCTCGAGGGTGCAGCCGCGCAGCGTCGCGAGCCCCGCCGCCGTGGCGACCGGGTTCCCCGACAGGGTGCCCGCCTGGTAGACGGGCCCGGTCGGGGCGAGCAGGGCCATGATCTCGGCGCGACCGCCGAACGCCGCGGCGGGGAAACCGCCACCCATGACCTTGCCGAAGGTGAACAGGTCCGGCGGACCCGACGCATACGGGCCCTCGAGGCCGTACCACCCGGACGGCGAGCACCGGAACCCGGTCATCACCTCGTCGCTGACGACGAGAGCCCCGTGCTCGTGCGCGATCCGGAGGAGTCCCTCGGTGAACCCCTCGACCGGGGGGACGACGCCCATGTTCCCGGCGGCCGCCTCGGTGATGACGCAGGCGATCTCGTGGCCGCGGGCGGCGAAGGCCGCCTCGACGGCGGCGAGGTCGTTGTAGGGCAGCACGATCGTCTCGGCCGCCGAGGAGGCCGGCACACCCGCGCTGTCGGGCAGCCCGAACGTTGCGACGCCCGAGCCCGCCGCGGCGAGCAGCGAGTCGACGTGGCCGTGGTAGCAGCCCGCGAACTTCACCACGACGCTCCGCCCGGTGTAGCCGCGGGCCAGCCGAATCGCCGTCATGGTGGCCTCGGTACCGCTGTTGACCAAGCGCACCTGCTCCGCCGGGGTCCGGGCGACGATCTCCTCGGCCAGGGCGACCTCGTTCTCGGAGGGGGTGCCGAACGAGAACCCGCGCGTCGCCGTGTCCCGGACCGCCTCGACGACCGACGGGTGCGCGTGACCGAGGATCATCGGCCCCCACGAGCCGATCAGGTCGACGTAGCGACGGCCGTCGACGTCGGTGAGCCACGGACCGGCAGCGCTGGCCATGAACCTGGGCGTGCCACCGACCGCCCGGAACGCGCGCACCGGGGAGTTCACGCCGCCCGGGATGACCGCCAGCGCCCGGTCGAGGAGGGCGGCCGAGGCCGGCGCCTCCAGGGGGTACGACGGGAGGTCGGTATGCGTGGACGTCACCCGGGCATTGTCGCAAGCCTCGCTGCGAGCCCGGTCAGGCGTCGCGTCAGGCGTCGAGCAGGTCAGGCGTCGCTGCGAGCGCCGGCCAGCTCATCGAGGCGGGTGTCGAGGGCCTCTTCGAGCTCCGCCTCGGCACAGGCCTCGGCCACGACCGCCTCGTGGATGCCGAGGGCCGCGTCGCGCACCTTGCCCATGGCCGTCCCCAGGGCCGCGAACTCGTCCGCGCCCATGACGTCGAGCAGGTGCTTCCGCACGCTCTCGACGTGGGTCCGAGCCATGGTGTTGAGCCGCTCCCAGCCCTCGTCGGTGAGCACGAGCTCGACGCCGCGACGGTCGGCCAGGCAGGACTGCCGCTCGACCCAGCCGCGCTTCTCGAGGCGCGCGGCGGTGTGGGTGAGCCGGCTTCGGGACTGGACGACGAGGTCGGCCAACTCGGACATGCGCAGGCGTCCACCCTCGCTCTCGCTGAGCATGGAGAGGATTTCGTACTCGGTCAGCTGCAGGCCGTGGGCCTGGAGGTCTCGGTCCAACGCCTCCTCGAGGAACCGGCTTCCGCGCAGGTAGGCACGCCAGGACTGCTGCTCGCCGTCACTCAGCCAGCGAGGCCCGTCCAGCTGTGCACTCACCGTGAATCCCTCCCCTATGACCCTCAATCTAGTGTCCAACGGCCGAGCCGTCCCGGACATTCCGAGAGAGCGGTTTCCTGGACGCCCACTGGACCCAGACCGCGGCCCGACCAGGATCGTGGTCGCTAACCGGCCCCCGGAGGGTCAGCGCCGACGGAAGGTCGCGCGCCAGCGGAGGGCCTCCTCGGGGTAGATCCGCTCCACGGCGACCAGGTCGATCCCGTCTCCGGCAAAGGCGTCGATCTCGGAGCGCACCAGCGGCCACGGCGGGCCCGGGTGGGCGTCCCGCTCGCTCGCCGTCCCGTCCGCCCCGAAGGCGATGACCACCAACGTGCCGCCCGGGGCGACCAGCCCCCTCACGGCTCGGATGGCGTCGGAGCGTGGCGGTTCGGGCAGGGCCTGGACGTTCATGCTCTCGACGACGAGGTCGAACCCGCTGATCCACCCGCGAGGCAGCGCCAGAAGGTCGGCCACGTCGTAGTGGACCGTGCTGTCGGGATGGCGAGCCTTGGTCTGCTCGACGGCCGACGGCGAGATGTCGAACGCGGTCGTGGGATAGCCGAGCGACGAGAGGTACTCCCCCGCAAGCGGGGGGACCCCCACGCGTCCCGCCCGTACCCGGCCCCGACGACGATCGTGCGCGCGGAGGCCGGCGGGCCCTCACGCTCCACCCACTCGACGAGCAGGGCGTTCGGCTCCCCCAGATCCCACGGAACCACCGCGTCACCGGCGCCGGCCGCCCGGTACAGGTCGTCGAACCAGGCGGTCGGTTCGCCGGCCCGCGCCTCGGCCAGCTGGCGGGTCACCTCGTCCGGGTCGGTAGGCAGATCCATGAGCCGATTGTGCCCGGCGGTGGCGACGCGCGGCGCATACCGGAGAATGGCGGGGTGGCGAAGCGTTCGGTTCAGTGGGACGGGGCCCGGGTGGGCGCCCTCATCGGGGCGGTCGGCGGGCTGGCCTTCGTGGTGTTCAACGCGTGGTCCTTGGGCGAGACCTGGCAGCCCATCGCCATCGCGGTCGGCGTGGTCTGGTTCCTGTGGGTGCTCTGGGCGGTCGTCCGGGTGCCCGACGACGACCAGGCCTACCGGCCGGACGCGCGGCAGATGCAGGCGTTCTGGATCGTCATCGTGCTCGAGGTGGTGTTCATCATCGGCGGGACGCAGCTGTTCATCCGCGTGCTGGACGTGCCGAGCGCATCCCTGCCGTGGGTCGCGACGGTGCTCGGGGTGCACTGGCTGGTGTTCCGGACGGTCTTCCAGCAGGACGTGTTCCTGTGGCTCGGCTGGTTCACCCTCACCCTCGGGGTCGTCGGGCTGATGGTCGCCCTCACCGGCGTAGCGCAGGAGAACGCCCTCGCGGCCACGGCGATCTGTAGCGGGCTCTTCGTCGGGGCCGTCATGCTCGGCGCCGTCGGGATCGACGCGCGGCGCCGGCGGCAGGCCCTGCTCCTCAGGCAAGCCAGGCGGCGGCCTCGAGGGCGTAGTACGTGAGGGTGATCTGGGCGCCGGCCCGCTTGATGGACGTCAACGCCTCCAGGGCACAGCGGCGCCGGTCGATCCAGCCGCGCTCGGCGGCCGCCTCGATCATCGAGTACTCCCCGCTGATCTGGTAGGCGGCGACCGGAACGGTCGCGATCTCGGCCGCAGCCCGGATCACGTCGAGGTTCGGCAGGGCCGGCTTCACCATGAGGATGTCGGCGCCCTCGTCGAGGTCGAGCTGGATCTCGCGGATCGCGTCGACGACGTTCGACGGGTCCTGCTGGTAGGTCGCGCGGTCCCCGACGAGCGAGGACTCGACGGCCTCGCGGAACGGCCCGTAGAGCCCGCTCGCGTACTTCGCCGAGTACGCGAACACGATCGTGTCGGTGAACCCGGCCTCGTCGAGGGCGGACCGCACCACGCGGACCTGGCCGTCCATCATCCCGCTCGGCCCGACCGCGTGGGCGCCGGCGCGGGCCTGCGCGACAGCCATCGACGCATACCGCTCGAGCGTGGCGTCGTTGTCGACGCGGCCCCGGTCGTCGAGGACCCCGCAGTGCCCGTGGTCGGTGAACTCGTCCAGGCAGAGGTCGGCCATGACGACGAGGTCGTCGCCGACGGCCTCGCGGACCCGGGCGACGGCGACGTTGAGGATGCCGTCGGGGTCGTCACCCCCGGACCCGACCGCGTCCTTGGTCGTGGGGACGCCGAAGATCATGAACCCGCCGACCCCCGCCGCCACACACGCCCGGGCCTCGTCGACGAGCGAGTCCAGGCTGTGCTGGACCACCCCGGGCATGCTGGAGATCGGGGTCGGCGCGGTGGCGCCCTCCTTGACGAACACCGGCAGCACGAAGTCCCGCGGGTGCAGCCGCGTCTCGGCCACCAGCGCCCGGACGGCGGCGTTCTGCCGCAGCCGCCGGGGGCGGATCACCGGGAGCTCGACACCCATCGTGTGGCCTCGGTATGCGTCAGCGGGCTCGACGACGGGCGGTGGCCTTCGTGGCGCTGGGCCGACGGACCGGCTCCCCCGCCTCCTGGGCGGCGACCGCCAGACCGAGTCCGTGCGCCGCCAGGGCGTCCACGAGCGCGTCGGAGGACGCCTCGGGAGCCATGACGTCGACGTGCAGACCGGCCTCCTCGGCGGCCTTCGCCGTCGCGGGGCCGATGACCGCGACGACCGTCGACGGGTGCGGCTTCCCGGCGATCCCCACGAGGTTGCGGACCGTCGAGCTCGACGTGAACACGACCGCGTCGTAGGCGCCCGACTTGATCGCGTCACGCACCTCGGCCGCCGGCGGAGCGGCCCGGACGGTGCGGTAGGCGGTGACGTCGTCGACCTCCCAGCCCATCTCCTGCAGGCCGGCGACCAGGGTGTCGGTGGCGATGTCGGCGCGCGGCAGGAAGACCCGGTTGATCGGGTCGAGGACGTCGTCGTACTCCGGCCAGTCGGCGAGCAGACCCGCGGCCGACTGCTCGCCCGACGGGACGAGGTCGGGCACGAGGCCCCACTCGCGCAGCGCGTTGGCGGTCACGCCGCCGACGGCCGCGATCTTGAGGCCCGAGAACGCGCGGGCGTCCAGGCCCGACTCCTCGAACTTCTCGCGCACGGCCTTGACCGCGTTGACCGAGGTGAACCCGATCCACTCGTAGCGGCCGGTGACCAGGCCCTTGATGGCGCGGTCCATCTGCTGCGGCGTGCGCGGCGGCTCGACCGAGATGGTGGGCACGATGTCGGCGTGGGCGCCGTAGAACGCCAACCGCTCGCTCGTCGCGCCGGCCTGGTCCTTGGTCCGGGGCAGCAGGACGGTCCAGCCGAACAGCGGCTTGGTCTCGTACCAGGACAGCTCCGAGCGCAGCGCCACGCTCTGGCCGACCACGGCTAGCGTCGGGAAGATCAGGGTGGACTCGGCCAGCAGGGCCGTTGACTCCCCGAGGGTCGTCACCCGGCTGACCTGCTGGGTCGTCGTGCCGCGCTCGGTGAGGAGCACGGGCGTCTCCGCCGACCGGCCGGCTGCCAGGAGGCCACCGAGGGCCGGAGCCAGGGTCTCGGGCGCGCCGAGGACCACCACCGTCACGTGGTCGGGGACGGCCGGCGCCCAGTCGACCCGGCGGTCACCCGCGTCGACGACGTGCACGGCCGTGGCCTGCTGCGTCGTGAGCGGGACGCCGGCGTACATCGGCACCGCGGAGGCGGCGCTGACGCCCGGGACGACCTCGAAGGGGATGCCGGCCTTGTGAAGGGCCAGCGCCTCCTCGGCGAACCCGCTGAACAGGCTGGGGTCGCCGTCGAGGAGCCGGACGACGAGGCCGTCGCCGCCGAGCGCCTTGGCGGTGCGGACGAGCAGCTTGGCCCGCGAGGCGCGGGTCAGCTCCTCGCCGTGCTCGCCGTGGCCGGCGTCGACGAGCGTGACGTCGGGTCCGGCGAACCGGGCGATCAGCTCGTCCCGGTTCAGCTGGTCGATGACGATGGTGTCGGCGGCGGCGAGCCGATCGCGGGCTCGCAGCGTGACGAGTCCGGGATCGCCGGGGCCGGCCCCGACGAAGGCGACGCGGCCGACTGGCTTGCCGGCGCGAGTGGTGGCAGTGGGGGTCACGAGACCTGCTCCGTGTGGTGTTGGTGGTTAGTGGTCAACGTCGAAAGCGAGCGAGGTATGCCATCGGGCGGCTCCGACAGCCGGGCCAGGCCCGGCGGGCGGCTCCCGTCGGGTTCGGGGCTCTCGGGGAGGGCGAGGTCGGCGGCGCCGTCCTCGAGCAGGAGCGCGGCGAGCCGACGGCCGGCGGCGACCGGGTCGGCGACCGGGGCGACCAGGGAGCGGCGCAGCTCGGCCGACCCGTCCGGGGTTCCGACGAACGCCCGGAGCGACAGCTCGGGCCCGTCCTCGCCCTCGACGACCTCGGCGAGCGCGCCGACCGGCGCGGTGCACCCGGCCTCGAGGGCGGCCAGCAGCGCCCGTTCGGCGGTCACGCATACCCGCGTGTCCTCGTCGTCCAGCACCGCGACCGCTGCGCGGACGTCGGCGCGGTCCTCACGGCACTCGACCGCCAGCGCCCCCTGGCCGGGGGCCGGCAGCATCTGGAGCGGGTCGATGGTCTCGGTGGCCTCGGCCAGCCGGCCGATACGGGCCAGCCCGGCGCGGGCCAGGATCACCGCGTCGACGGCGCCGGTCCGGACGAGGTCCAGGCGGGTGTCGACGTTGCCGCGCACCGGAACCACGTCGAGGCCGAGCCCGAGCGCTCCGAGCTGGGCGGCCCGCCGCGGCGAACCGGTCCCCACGACCGACCCCGCCGGCAGCTCGCCGAGAGTCAGCCCGTCGCGAGCGACCAGCACGTCGCGCGGGTCCTCCCGGGTCGGGGTGGCGGCCACGACGAGGCCGGGTTCGGGGGCGGTCGGCAGGTCCTTGAGGGAGTGGACCGCGAGGTCGATCTCGCCGTCGAGCAGCGCCCGGCGGATGGCGGCCGCGAAGACGCCGGTGCCGCCGATGGTGGTCAGCGCGTGCGCGGACTGGTCGCCGAGGGTCGTCAGCGGGACGAGGTCGACGTCGTGGCCGAGCGCGCCCAGCCGGTCGGCGACCTCGGTGGCCTGGGCGAGGGCGAGGGTGCTGCGGCGGGTGCCGAGGCGAAGGGTCGTCACGACGCACCCCCGAGCTCGTGGTGCACCGCGGTCGGCGGCGTCGAGACCGCCGCGACCGTGTGGGGGTCGAGGTCGAACAGCTCGCGCAGCGCGGCGGCGTAGTCCTCGCCGTGGCCGTCGCTGCTCAGCTCCTTGATCCGGACTGTCGGCGTGTGGAGCAGCTTCTCGACGACCCGGTGCACGGCGTGCTGGAACTCCTGCCGCGTCGCCTCGTCGAGGTCCGGCAGCCGGTGGTCGAGCCGCTCCATCTCGCCGGCGACGACCGCGGCAGCCCGCGACCGGAGCGCGGCCACGGTCGGAGCGACGGACTTGACCATCCGCGCGGCGAGGTAGCCGGCGACCTCGCCGGTGACGAGGTCCCGCACGGCCTGGACCTCGGGCAGCGTCTCGACGTCGGCCCGCTCGGTGAGGATCGCGCCGAGGTCGCGCGAGCCCGATCAGGGTCGTGCCGGGCAGGTCGGCGACCGATGGGTCGACGTCGTGGGGCAGCGCCAGGTCGACGAAGACCCTGTCGTGCTGCTGCTGCTGCGCCGCGGCGGCGGCCACGAGGTCGGCGCCGATGAGGTACTGGGCCGAGCCGGTGGAGGAGACGACGACGTGCGCCTCGGCGATCGCGTCGACCAGCCGGTCCATCTCGACGGCGCGCCCACCGGTGCTCTCGGCCAACCGCTCGCCGCGGGCGAGGGTCCGGTTCGCGACGAGGAGGCCGCCGACACCACGCCGGGCGGCGGTGGTGGCGGCCAGGCTGGACATCCCGCCGGCGCCGACGACGAGCACCGTGCGCTTGTCGAGGTCGCCGAGCACGCGCTCGGCCTCGTCGAGGCCGGCCTCCACCAGGGAACGGCTGACGGTGTCGATCGCCGTCTCGTGGTGGGCCCGCTTGCCGACCCGAAGTGCTTGCTGCAGAAGGGAGTTCAGCGACTCGCCGACTATGCCTGCGCGCTGGCCGGCGCGGAGCGCGTCGCGGAGCTGGCCGAGGACCTGCGCCTCGCCGACCGCCATCGAGTCGAGCCCGGCGGCCACCGAGAACGCGTGCGCGACGGCGCGGTCCTCGAAGTGCACGTAGAGGTGGGCGGTCAGCTCGACCCGGTCCACGTTGCTGACGTCCGCGAGCGCCTCGCCGATCGCGGCGACCGCCCCGTGGAAGGTGAGCGCTTCCGCATACACCTCGAGCCGGTTGCACGTGCTGAGGACGACCGACTCCCCGACCGCGTCGGAGGCCGAGACACGGTGTGCGAGAGCGCCCGTGGGCGCGCCCGCGACAGCCTCGAGCAAGGCGATCGGCGCGGTGCGGTGGGACAGGCCGATGACGAGCAGACTCACCGGGCGACCCCCACGGGCTGGTCGAGGGGTTCGACCTGCATCTCACGGAAGGCCAGCACGTGCAGCTCGGTGCTGAGGTCGACGCGGCGCACGTTGACGCCGGGCGGGGCGGTCAGCACGGCCGGCGCGAAGTTGAGGATCGAGCGGACCCCGGCGGCGACCATCGCGTCGCAGACCTGCTGCGCGGACGGGGCCGGGGTGGTGATGACGCCGATGGCGATCTTGCGGCTGCGGATCAGCCGGCGCAGGTCGCTCATCGGGCTGATGACGACGTCACCGACGCTGCCCCCGCCGACGGTCGGGTCGTCGTCGAACAGCGCGGCCACGTGGAACCCACCCGACGCGAACCCGGAGTACGCGGCGAGGGCACGGCCGAGGTTGCCCATCCCGACGATGGCCACGGGCCAGTCCTGGCTCAGGCCGAGGGCGCGGGAGATCTCCACGGCCAGGTGGTCGACCTCGTACCCGACGCCGCGCACCCCGTAGGAGCCCAGGTGGCTCAGGTCCTTGCGCAGCTGGGTGGAGCGGACCCCGGCGGCCGTCGCGAGCTCCTCGGAGGAGACGCTCTTGGTCCCGCGCTCCGCGAAGTCGGTCAGCGCACGCAGGTACTCCGGCAGCCGGGCGACCGTGGCGTCGGGGATCTCCCGGCGGGTCGCGGCGTCGGCGGACATGGTCGCTCACCGGCTCCTTTCAGCTGTGGCCCCAGGCGAACGCGGGGCCGACCAGCGAGGTCGGCCGGAGAGTGTCGCCCGGTGGCACGGAGCGCGTGGGTGATGTCAGCGTATGCGGTTGTGAACGTCGGCACAAAGTCGCGACGGCCCTGGGGCCAGCCCGTGGACGGCCCTACGCGAGCGCTGTGATGTGCGTCACCCGGAGGCGGGGTCGGCGGGGCGCGGCGGGCGATTGAGCGCGGCCCGGAGCCGGTCCGGCGAGACGCGGAAGAAGTCGTGCGGCCGGCCGTCCACCAGCGTCACGGGGATGTGGTCGGCCCACTGCTCGCGCAGCTCCGGGTCGTCGTCGATGGACCGTTCCTCCCAGCCGACGTCCAGGTCGGTTGCGACCTGTTCGACGACCGCGCGCGCGTCCTCGCAGAGGTGGCAGCCGGGCCGGCCGATGAGGGTGATCCGCGTCGTGGTCACCGGACCAGTGTGCGTCAGGGGGTAATCCGGCCGATCACCAGCAGGGCGGTGTCGGCGACGAGGTCGGGGTTCGAGACCTGGATGTAGTGGTCGCTGCCGGTGGCGATGATGTGCGGCGTCCCGGGTCGCAGGTCGACGAGATCCTGCTGTCGGGCGGGCCAGGCGGTCAGCAGGACGGGCGCGATCGGGTTGGTCGGCGGCACCGGGAACGGCTCGGTCTTGGACAGGACGGCGATCGGGACCGGCGGGAAGGCGGGAGCGGCCTTGATCTCGGCCACGCTCGCGTCGACGTCGAACCGCTCGAAGGCGGGGTCGGCGTCCAGGGCGGTGCCAGGGCTCGCCAGCAGCTGTTGGTATGCGGGCCACTGGGCGCCCATGGCCTGCGGCAGGGTCCACGGGAAGGCGTCGACGAACACGACCCCGGCGACCTCCTTCGGGTACGTCTGCGCGTAGAGCTGGGTGAGCAGGCCGCCGAACGAGTGGGCCACGATGACGACGGGGGTCGTCAGCCTCGCCGCCCCGACCAGGGCGTGGAGGTCGCGCACCGCCGCCCCTGCGCTCCTGGGCTGCGTCACAGGGGTGCTGCGGGTGGTCAGCGCCACCGGGGTGCCGTAGACGAGGGTTCCCGGGCGGTCGTAGCTGCAGACACGGACGTGCTCGGCGAGACGGTCCTGCACCGAGGGGCCCACGGCCGGCGGTGCCGGCTCGTCGACCGACCACAGCCCCGAGGAGTCGTGGTACCCGGACTCGAGGATCACCGTCGGGGTGCCACGACCGCTGCAGCTGAGATAGAGCTTCCGGCCGTCGCCGATGTCGACCTGGCCCTGGAACCGCCCTGGGCCACCCGGGGTGGCGGTCGCCGCGCCCGACGGGGAGCCGCCGGCGCACCCGGCGAGCAGCGCGAGGCCCACCGTCAGGAAAACGGACACGATCCAGGTCCCTGGCGCACGACTCCGACCGGCCGACCCGCCCGGACGAGTGACGGTCAGAAGAACACCGAACGGCGTTGCATCAGCAGCGAGTACAGCGTCTGCTGGATGGTCTCCCGGGTCTGGTCGGTGAGGTCGAAGATCAGCATCGGGTCGTCGGCCGCTCCCGGCCCGAGGTCGGCGGTCTGCACCGGCACGCCGAACTCGATCAGCCACTTGCTCGGCAGCGGGATCATGCCGAGTGGCCCGAGCAGCGGCCAGGTGGGCGTCACCGGCGCGTAGGGAGCCCCGAGGAGCCGGGCGAGCGTCTTCATGTTGCCGAGCATCGGGTAGATCTCCTCGGCTCCGACGATCGAGCAGGGGATGATGGGGACTCCGGCCCGGATCGCGTTGGCCACGAAGCCGCCACGGCCGAACCGCTGCAGCTTGTAGCGCTCACTGAACGGCTTGCCGATGCCCTTGAACCCCTCCGGCCACACCCCGACCAGCTCACCGGACGAGAGCAGCGCCTCCGCGTCGGCGGTGGTCGCGAGGGTGGACCCGGACTTGCGGGCGACCTGCGAGACCAACGGCGTCTGGAACACGAAGTCGGCGCCGAGCATCCGCAGGTGCCGGTGCGTGGGCGTCTGGTCGTAGACCGCGACCTGCGTCATCAACGAGTCGAAGGCGAACGTGCCCGAGTGGTTGGAGACGACGAGGCCGCCACCCTCGGCCGGGATGTTCTCGATGCCGCGGACCTCGACCCGGAACCAGGACTTGTAGAGGGGCCGCAGCAACGGCAGGTATGCGCTCGTCGTGAAGTCCTCGTCGAACCCGAAGTCGTCGACCTCGAAGTCGCCGGTCAGCCGTCGGCGCAGGAAGGCCAGGGTGCTGGCGACCTGTCGCTCGACGTCCTGCGGCTCCACCCCGGAGGCGGCGACCACGGCCCGCAGCGCGGCCACGCCGGCCTGGACCAGGTCCTCGACACCGGGATAGATCGACCGCGACGCCTCACTCGGACGGACCGCCTCGGGCCGAGGGGTCGGCTGCGGCTCGTCGCCGGCGAGCGGCGGGTCGGGTACGGGTCGGAGCGGACGCACCGGGCGGGGCGGTTCGGTCCGACGGCCGCCCTCGCGGGCGAGGACCCGGGCGGTGGGCTTCGTGGCGCGCGGCGCCGGCTGCGGCCGGTGCTTGCGCCCACCCGCGCGGGGAGCGGCGGCCGTGGCTTTCGTCGGCGTTGCCGCGGCCGGCGCGCTCTTCGCCGCGGTGGACGTCCCGGTCGTGGGCCTCGACGTCCGGCTCGTCGTCGGGGTGTCGCTGGTGTCGGTCGGGGCGTCGGTGAGGGTGGGCACAGCGATGAGTGGTGTCCCGCGACGGCGGGCCCGTTCGCCGGACGCGCGGGCGGCCCCTGCTGCGAGCGCGTCCCGGGTGGTCGTACGCCGAGCCGAGCCGGCCGCCGCGGACGTGCTCCTCGCGGGGCCGGCCACCTTGGCCGTCTTCGCTGCCTTGGCCCGAGTCGTCCCCTTGGCCGGAGGCGCCGCCGTGGCCGCCTTCGCGGTTGTCGCGGTGGTGGTGCTCGCGCGCTTGCTCGGCGGGGCCATCAGGCGCCCCGTCCGTTGAGGGCGTGCACGAGCGCGTTGGCCGCGGAGCCGGCCGCGCCCTGGACCACGTTGACCGCGGTCGCGGCACCGGGCAGGACCGCGGTCACGTGCGGGGCGAAGTCGAGGAAGGCGGCCCGCGTCGAGTAGAGCGGCTCGAACCGGAGCACCTCACGCATACGCGTGGTGTCGAGGCCGCGACCGAAGGCGAGGTACTGCATCTGGTCGTCCGAGAAGTCCGCGAGCCCCGCCCGCTTGACCACGCCGCCGAGGAAGCCGGCCGCCTGGAGCGGGACAGGGAAGATCGGGCGCCCGACCATGGCGGCGGCCTGCATCAGCGTGATGACACCCGCGCCGGCGACGTTGACATTGCCCACGGCCTCGGGCCCCGTCGCGGCCAGGACCAGGCACGACGCGGCGTCGGTCTCGTGGACGAACTGGAGCCGGGCGTCGAACCCCAGCGGAGCGGGGATCACCGGGAGCGCGAAGTAGTCGGTCATCGACGTGCGAATACCCGGTCCGATGATGTTGGCCAGCCGCAGCGTCGTGATGCCCACGTCGGGGCGGCGCCGGGCGAACCCGCGCACGTAGCCCTCCACCTCGACCGAGTCCTTGCCGAAACCCGCGCGGGGCAACGACTTCGGGCTCATCTCCTCGGTGAACATCGCGGGGTCACGAGGTGAGGAGCCGTAGACCGCCGCCGACGACTTCACCACCAGCCGCTGGAGCCCCTCGGCCTTCTGGCACGCGGCGAGCAGCTGCATCGTTCCGATGACGTTGATCTCCTTCTGGGAGACCCGGCCACCGGCGGAGAGCGGCGTCGCGATGACGTTCATGTGGACGACGGTGTCGACGCCGGCCTGACCGATGATCTTGCCGATCATCGGGTTGCGAATATCGGCTCGCACGAACTCGGTTCGCCCGATCGGGTGCGGCGGCGGAACCACGTCGACCCCGATGATGCGCTCCACCGAGTCGACGGCGCCGAGCGCACGAGCGAAGACCCCGCCCATGTAGCGGGAGACGCCGGTGACGAGCACGACGGAGGCCATGGCAACCCCCTTCTCTCACCGCGGCACGAGGAAACCTCGACGACCCGGTCGATCCTAGCGAGACGACGAAGGCCTCCACCCCGGCTGGGGGTGGAGGCCCGTCGATGAGCGTCCGAAGCGCTCGGCGACTACTTCTTGTTGCGACGCTGGTGACGCGTCTTGCGCAGCAGCTTGCGGTGCTTCTTCTTCGCCATCCGCTTGCGGCGCTTCTTGATGACAGAACCCATGGACCGTCCTCGCGTTGGTCGTGCCTACCGTGGTGTCGGCGGGCAACCAGAGCTAACGCCGAACAGATCGTCCGCCATCGTACCGTCCGCGTGCGGGACCGCCTAAACGCCGCGGGAAATCGGACGGGCTATCGACCCCCGTTGGCCGAGCATCGCCCGGCCAACGGCCCCACCGGCACCGACGCGTGTCGCGAGCCGGTGACGCAGGGAGTCACGCGGTGTCGACGAAGGAGGTGCGCAGGTACTTGTGCACCTCGTCCTCCGGAACCCGGAACGAGCGACCGACGCGGACCGCTGGGAGATCCCCGGCATGGACGAGGCGGTAGACCGTCATCTTCGACACGCGCATGATCGAGGCGACCTCGGCAACGGTCAGGAACCGCACCTCGGCGAGCTGTCGCTCTGTGGACATGGTGACCCTCGATCTGCCCCGCCCAGCGCCGGCTTCCCCTCCGGCGGTCGACTACGCGGGTGCAAGACGTCACTCTAGGGGCAGGTGTGACTCTTGGGGAAGTCACTCCCGACGCAACCACGCACAAAGTCAAGCCGACACGCCGGTATGCGGCGGCCGCCGCCGGGCCCCTCGCGGGTCGCTCGACCGCTCAGTCGAAGTAGACGTCGAGCCCGTGCAGGGGGAAGACCGCCTGGCGGGTCGCCATGACGGCCCGGTCGACGGGGTCCTCGGGGTCGTAGCCGAGGTCCCAGGACCGCCACCACAACGGCCCGGCGTCCGGAGAACGGTCGCCCATCCGGAACGGCGCCGGTCGCCCGGTGAGCTCCCGGACGTGCTCCCGCCAGTCCTCGGGGACGGCCGCCGTCACGGGGATCGGCCGGTGCGCGGCGATGGCCGTTAGGTGCGTCCACGCCCGCGGGACGACGTCGACGATCTCGTAGCCGCCGCCGCCCAGCGCAACCCAGCGCCCGTCGCATACCTCGTGGCTCAGCCGATGCAACGCATCGGCCGCCTCCCGCTGGGCGTCGACGGTGAGCGCGAGGTGCGCCAGCGGGTCCTGCAGGTGGGTGTCGCAGCCGTGCTGGGTGACCAGCACCTGGGGGCGGAACGCCCGGACCACCGGCACGGCGGTCGAGAAGAACGCCCGCAGCCACCCCGCGTCGGCGACCCCCGGCGGCAGGGCGATGTTGGTGGCCGAACCCTGGGCGTCGACCCCGCCGATGTCGCCCGGCCAGCCGGTGCCCGGGAACAGCGCCCGGCCCGACTCGTGGATAGAGACCGTGAGCACTCGCTCGTCGTCCCAGAAGACGCGCTCGACGCCGTCACCGTGGTGGACGTCGACGTCGACGTAGGCGACCCGCTCGACACCGTGGTCGAGCAGCCACTGGATCCCGACGGCCACGTCGTTGTAGATGCAGAACCCCGACGCGGCGTCCCGCATGGCGTGGTGCAGGCCGCCGCAGAAGTTCACCCCGTGGGCCGTCTGGCCGGTCCACACCGCCTCGCAGAGGTCCCGGGTACCGGCCACCACGCGCGCGCTCGCCTCGTGCATACCGACGAAGGCCGGGTCGTCGTCGGTACCCAGCCCGTATGCGCCGTGGGCCGACCCGGGGTCGGCGGAGGCGGCCTTCACAGCGGCGACGTAGGCCGCGCTGTGGACCGTCTCCAGGAGAGCGTCCGACGCGATCCCGGGGTCGACGCGGGTGACGTCCGGGAGGTCGAAGAGCCCGAACGCGTCACAGAGCCGCGCCGTCAGGTCCAGCCGGACCGGCGACATGGGGTGCGTGGGACCGAAGTCGTACCGCGTGAAACCCGGGTCCCACACGACCTCGGCCTGAGTCGGCATGGGCGTGACGTTACCGAGGTTCCCTTTGACCGGTCAGAGCACGTCCGGTCGGCCGCGGTCCTCGCCGAGCGGGAGGACCATGGCGATCTCCTCCTCGTCGTCCTCCCCGGCACCCGGGGTGACGCGCATCGGACGACGGAAGTCGGTGGGGCGGAAGCCGATCCCGCTGGCGAAGGCCACGGCCCGGCCGTTGTCGGTACCGACCCAGTAGGAGACGTGCGTGCGGCCGTCGCGGCGGGCCCGCTCGGCGCTGGCCTCGACGAGCTTGGTCGCGACGCCGGTGCCCCGGGCGTCCGGAGCGACCCAGAGTCCGAAGATCTCGGCGACCCGGCCCTCCTCGTCCTTGCCCTCGCCCAGGCTCACGACCCCGACCGACTGCCCGACCGTGCTGCCCTCGGCCTCGCGGCGCACCGCGACGAGACGGGTGGAGCGGCGCAGGCGCAGCCGCCAGAAGTCCTCCTCGAAGCCCTCTTCCGCGTCCACGCTCGCGGCGAACGCGTCCGGCGAGTCCCGAAGCGCCGCAAGGCGGATGGCCCGGAACTCCTGCCAGTCCTCCTCGCCGAGCGAGCGAACCGTCACGTCGGTCATGGCGTCAGCCTCCCACGTCGGTACCGGCGTCAGGGACCGGGGTCTCGAGCACTCTCTCCATGCCCAGTTCCTCGAGCTCGGGCTTGCGGGGCAGCGGATGACGGGTCCCGTCGGCGACGAAACCCATCCGCTCGTACAGCCGGATCGCAGGCGTGTTCCCGTCGGTCACCTCGAGGACGACCCGCCTTCGGCCGCGGGCGGCGGCCTCGTCGAGGACCGCCCGGACGAGGCGTTCACCCACCCCGGCGCCGCGGGCCCGTGGGGCGACGTACATCGCCACGAGGGTCGCGGCGTCGTCGGGCGTCTCGGGGTCGTCCCAGAGCCCCACCGAGCCGACCGGGTCGCCGTCGAGGCGGGCCTGGAAGTGGAACTGGGTGGCGATCCGCTCGCGCCAGGTGTCCTCGTCGAAGTCGACGACGTCGGCGTACTGGGTGAAGAACGCGTCCGGGGCGGCCTGCAGCATCTCGAGCCGCAGGTCGCGGTGCGACCGCCAGTCGTCGGGCGTGACGCGGTGAACCGTGAGGCTCACGGGTTCCCGGCAGCCAGCTCGTGGGAGCGCTGTGCGGCCGCCTCGATCGCCGAGATGAACGCTGCCCGGACCTTGTGGTCGTCGAGCTGGCGGAGGGCCGCGACGGTGGTGCCGCCCGGCGAGGAGACCCGCTCGCGGAGCACGGTCGGGTGCTCGCCGGTCTCCTTGAGCATCGTCGCGGCACCGAAGAGGGTCTGGACGACCAGCTCGGTGCTCGTCGCCCGCGGCAGCCCGAGGACGACGCCGGCCTCGATCATGGCCTCGACGACGTAGAAGATGTATGCAGGCCCGCTGCCGGAGATCGCCGTGACCGCGTCCTGGTACTTCTCGGGGACCTGGACGACCCGGCCGCACGAGCGCAGCAGCGCCTCGGCCTCCTCGAGGTGCTCCGGGGTGCAGTGCTGGCCGGGCGAGATGGCCGCCATCCCCTGGTCGACCAGGGCCGGGGTGTTGGGCATCACCCGGACCACGGACGACCCTTCGGGCAGGCGGGACTCGAGGTACCCGGTCGTGATCCCGGCGGCGAGGGAGACGACGAGGTTGCCGGCGACCACGTGGTCGCGGATCTCGCTGAGCAGGCCGTCCATGTCCTGCGGCTTCACGACGAGGACGAGCGTGTCGGCGGACTTCGCGGCGGTGGCGTTGTCGAGCACGCTCACGCCGTACTTGGCGTTGAGCTCGGCGGCGTGGTCGGTGCGCTTCTCGGTGATGAAGAGGTCGGCGACGTCCCGTCCGGACCGGATCAGCCCGGACAGCAGAGTCTCCCCCATGACGCCGGCGCCGAAGATCGCGGTGGTGGACATCTGCTCAGCCCTTCGTCGCGACGCCGCGGAGGAAGAACATGAGGTTCCCCGGCTTCTCGGCCATGCGGCGCATGAGGTAGCCGTACCACTCCTCGCCGTAGGGGATGTAGACGCGCATCTGGTCGCCGCGGTCGGCGATGCGCTGCTGCTCCTCGGGCCGGATGCCGTAGAGCATCTGGTACTCGAAGGACTTGGGGTCGCGTCCGTTCTTGGCCGCCAGCGCCCCGGCGATCTCGATGAGCCGCGGGTCGTGGCTGGCGATCATCGGGTACCCCTGGCCGGCCATGAGGACCTTGAGGCAGCGGACGTAGGACTTGTCGACGTCGCCGGAGACTTGGTATGCCACCGACTCCGGCTCCTTGTACGCCCCCTTGCAGAGCCGGACCCGGCTGCCCTCGTGGGCGAGGTCGGCACAGTCCGCCTCCGTGCGGTGGAGGTACGTCTGGAGCACGGCGCCGACGGTCGGGAAGTCCTGGCGCAGCTCCCGCAGCGTCTCGAGGGTGCCGTCGGTGGTGGTGTGGTCCTCCATGTCGAGGGTCACCGTGGTGCCGGCGTTCGCGGCCGCCTGGCAGATCTGGCGGGCGTGCTCGAGGGCGATCTGGTGGCCGTCACCGGGAAGCGCCTGCCCCAGTGCGGAGAGCTTGAGCGAGGCCTCGGCGGTGCCGTCGGTGGTGAGTCCGGCCTCCGCGAGCGCGGCGATGAGGGCGAGGTAGGCGTCCCGGGTGTGCTGCGCCTGGCTGAGCTCGGTGGTGTCCTCGCCGAGGTAGTCGATGGTCGACATCCGGTGTCGGCTGGCCAGGCCGCCGGAAGCGCGTACGGCGTCCTCGGTGCGCGCTCCGGGTACGAATCGGTGAACGACGTTGCGGCTCACCGGCGCTCGTTCGACGGCGTCACGCACCGTCGTCGAGGCGGCAAGCTGCAGCAGGCCGTTGCGCAGCAGGTCACTGGGCTCCACGGGAGCAATCTAGCGCCGGTGTCGGGTCGCCCCTCGGGTCGGCTCCTCGCCAGGGCGAGGACCTAGGCTTCCGGCATGCCCACCGCCCTGACCATCGAGGAGCACGGTGAGGGGATCGGCGACGCCTGGACGGTGCTGCGCGACAACGCCGCTCGGGCGGGGCTCGGGGCGCCGGTGCCGACCTGTCCGGGGTGGACGGTGCGCGAGCTGGTCGCCCACCAGGGGATGGTGCACCGCTGGGCGGCCGGCTGCCTACGCGGTGAGGTCGCCGACGACGAGGCGTGTGCCGTCGTCGAGCGCGAGGGTCTCGCGTCGCCCGACCTGCTCGCCTGGCTGGACGAGGGCGCCAAGGACCTCCTCGCGACGCTGGCCTTCGCCCCCGCGGACCTCGACGTGTGGTTCTTCCTCAAGGACTCCCCCGGGCCCCGCCAGGGCTGGGCGCGACGTCAGTGCCACGAGACGACGATCCACGCGGTCGACGCGATGAGCGCCGCCCGCGGCTCGGTGCCGCCGGCCGCGGAGACCTGGATCCACGCCGAGCTCGCCGCCGACGGGGTGGACGAGCTGCTCATGGGGTTCGTGCCGCGGCGGCAGACCGGGCTGGAGCTGCCCGAGCCCAAAACTGTCGTGGTGCGCACGACCGACACCCGGCAGTCGTGGACGCTGCGCGCCGGCGTTGGCCGGACCACGTCCAGCGTGGGCGAACCCGCCGAGGGCGCGATCGCCGACGTGGAGCTCTCGGGCACGGCGGCCCAGGTCTACCTGGCGCTCTGGAACCGTGGCGACGAGGTCACCTGCACCGACCCGGAGCTGCTCGACCGCTGGCGTTCCGATGTGCAGGTGCTCTGGTAGCTCGCCTGGCTCGCGCTCCGACGCCGAACATCTCGACGGGCACGAGCCTCCGGATCGGCCGCTTCGGGGGCGATTCTCGTCGTGCTGCCCGTCGAGATGTCCGCCGCGGCGGCTCACGGGTCGACGAGGTACCCCTGGAGGACCGGCCCGAGCCACGCCGCGAGGTCGTCGTGGCTGGCTTCGACCATCGCCGGCATCCGCACGACGTAGCGCGTCGTGGCCAGCCCGATGAGCTGCGCCGCCGCCAAGGCGCCCCGGAGCGGCGCGTCGGCGACCTGGGTGCGGCGGGTGACCCGCCCGATGATCTCCCGCGCCACGAACTCGCGCACCAGGGTCGCAACCTCGTCGTTGGTGTGGACCGCACGGACCAGCGCGACGAGCCGCTCCTGGTTGTCGGGGTCGTCCCACACCGCGAGGAAGGTCCGCACCAGCCGCTCCCCCAACGTGTCCAGCGGCCCCTGGAGCACCCGGTCGACCATGACCGCCGGGTTGACCCGCGTGAGGACCACTGACTGCGCGAACAGGTCGGCCTTGCCGTCGAAGTAGTGGTGCACGAGCGCGGGGTCGACGCCGGCCACCCGCGCGACGGCCCGGAGCGACGTGCCTTCGTACCCCTTGTCGGCGAACTCGCTGCGGGCCGCCTCGGTGATGAGGCCGCGGGTGTCCTCGCCGGCGGGGCGGCGCCCGCGGCGGGCCGGCGGTGCCTCGTCACTCACGGCTGCGGCACCGCCGCGAAGTGGAGCCGCGCGAACGCGAGCGCCGCGGCCAGGTCCAGCTCGCGCATGTCGCCGTCGAGGCGCCGGGTACTCACCTCGACCACGATCGACCCGTCGAAATCGTTGCCCGCCAAGTGTTCCAGCAGCTCGCCACACGGCTGTGTCCCGCGACCGGGCACCAGGTGCTCGTCCCGCGGCGAACCGCTGCCGTCGGCGAGGTGGATGTGCGTGAGCCGCTCGCCGAGGGCGTGCGCCATCGCCAGCGCGTCGGAACCGGCCGTGGCGGTATGCGAGAGGTCCAGCGTCACGTGGTCGAACGGCTGGCCCACCGGGTCCCAGTGCGGCAGGTAGGCGAGCATCTCGCGCTGTCCGGCCCGCCACGGGAACATGTTCTCGACGGCCAGCTGGATTCCGGTCTCCTCCTCACGGATGGCGAGCCCGTCGACGAAGCCCGCCGCATACTCGCGCTGCCACCGGAACGGCGGGTGCAGGACGACGGTCGGCGCCCCGAGCGTGAGCGCCATGTCGATGGAGCGATCCACCTTCTCCCACGGGTCGGTCCCCCAAACCCGTTGCGTGAGAAGGAGAGTCGGCGCGTGGATCGACAGGACGGGGAGCTGGTGCAGGTCGCTGAGCGCCTGTATCGCCCCGGGCTCCTGGGTCACGGGGTCGGTCCACACCATGACCTCGACCCCGTCGTACCCGAGGCGTCCGGCCGTCGCGAACGTCGCCGCGCAGTTCTCGGGGTACATCGAGGCGGTGGAGAGCCCGACGCGCGTGGTCACGGGCGCCATTGTCCGACATGTTCGACGGCGCCCGTGCCGGGGCGATCAGCAGGTGACCTTCGGGTTCCACGGCGCGAGCACGCCGGCGGGGTTGGCGACGAAGAGCCACGCGTGCAGGTCGTAGTGGATCGGCTCGCCGTCCTCGTGCCCGAGCATCGGACCGTTGAAGGGGACGCCGAGCAGGTTCGGGCGGTCCTCGTCGGTGGCGAGATCCTGGTCCTCGTCGATCGCGCCCCACTCGGCGGCACCCAGGGTCCGGCCGCCGTCCTTGGTCGGCACGTAGACGAGCACCGGCGGCCGGTTGATGTCGATCCCGGCGAGGACGTTGTCGATGTTGATGTAGTGGTAGCCCATCCCGCCGGCCGCGCTGGCGATGCAGGAGTCGGTCGGGATGTACCCCGCGGCCACGGCGGCGGCCGGGTCGCGGTACTTCGCCAGCGTCGACCGGGCCTCGGCGAGCGCCTGGTGGACCCCGGCGGGCAGCTTCCCGCGGGTCACCTGCTCTTCGTGGTCCTCGCCGTCGTGCGCGTATGCGGGTGCTGCCCCGAGTGCCGTGGCGAGGGCCAGCGCGGTGGCGGCAGCCGAGACGGCGGCTCGACGCGCGGATCGGGAGGCGGAACGGGAGGTGCGAGGGGCGTTCATGAGGTGCTCCTGTCGGGGTCGGTGAGCGATGACGACGAGGTTCGCGGGCCGCACTTGGCCGGCGCTTGCAGCGCACTTGCACCCGAACGCGGCCGCGCCCCAAGAGCGGCCCCCTCGTCCGCGAGACGCGGGGCGACCCCGACCGGAGCCTCCGCATACGCTGACCCGGTGGCCGAGGTTCCGCTGGACATGCCCCGCATCTGGGTCGAGTTTCCCGACCCCGAGGACGCGGGCCAGCGGTTCCGGGTCGACCTGACCTGGCTGACGTCGAACTGGATGTGCATCTACGGGAACGGCTGCCAGGGGATCTACGCCGACCGGCCGGACGACGGGTGCTGCACCCTCGGCGCGCATTTCACCGAGGACGCCGACTACGAACGGGTCGCCGCCGTGGCGGCGGACCTCGGGCCGGACGAGTGGCAGTACCGCGACGTCGCATACCGGAAAGGTGTCCTGCGCAAGGACTCCTGGACCGAGGAGGAGGACGGCGCGACCAAGACCAAGGTCGTCGACGGCGCCTGCATCTTCCTCAACCGGCCCGGGTTCCCGAGCGGCATGGGCTGTGCGCTGCACCAGCACGCGGTGCTCCAGGGGCTGCCGCCGACGTCACTGAAGCCCGAGGTCTGCTGGCAGCTCCCGATCCGGCGCAGCTACCGGACGGTCGTGCTCGCGGACAAGACCAGTTACCTCGAGGTGTCGATCACCGAGTACGACCGCCGCGGATGGGGTCCGGGCGGGCACGACCTCGACTGGTACTGCTCGGGCAACCCCGAGGCGCACGTCGGCCGGGAGCCCGTCTACCGGTCCAACAAGGTGGAGCTCGTCGAGCTGATGGGCGAGACGGCCTACGAGGAGCTGGTGCTGCGCTGCGAGGCGCACCTCCGGGCGGTCACGGCGGCCCGCCGGATCGGCAACCGCAAGCTGCTGCCGCTGCTGGTGCACCCCGCCACGCTGGCCGCGCAGGACGTGCGCAGCGCCGAACGCGCTTCTGCGGCGAAGGTCGAGAAGCTCGCCGCCGCCGCCCAGTCCCAGGGCAAGCACGGGAAGAAGCGCCCCCGCCGGTGAGCGACCCCTCGGTCCGGGGTCCCCGCGAGGTATCGGAGCGAAGCGTAGAACCTCTTAGGGTGATCATTCCCAGCCCGAACATCTGGGAGTCGCCCGAGGTCTACGAGCTCGAGAACCTCGGCGTAGACCGCGCCGGCGTCATCGAGGCCGCGATGCGCGAGATCCAGGACTGGGCCGGGCGGGACGTCCTCGACCTCGGCTGCGGCAGCGGGTTCCACCTGCCGCGGTTCGCGGCGACCGCGCGCACCGTCGTCGGCGTGGAGCCGCATCCGCCGCTCGTCGTGCGCGCCCGCCATCGGGTGGGCGCCCTCCCGTCGGTCCGGGTCGTGCAGGCGTCGGCCGCGTCGACGACGTTGCCCGACGCGAATGTGGACGTGGCGCACGCGCGGTGGGCGTACTTCTTCGGCCCCGGCTGCGAGCCAGGACTGGCCGAGCTGGACCGGATGATGCGTCCCGGCGGAACGGCGTTCGTCGTCGACAACGACGCGACGCGGTCGACGTTCGGGGCGTGGTTCCGGCGCAGCCTGCCGAGCTACGACCCGGAGGCAGTGGAGCGGTTCTGGGGACGCCAGGGCTGGACTCGGCGGCCGTTGGACATCGCGTGGACCTTCGACTCGACCGAGGACTTCGCCGGGGTGCTTCGGATCGAGTTCCCCGGGCCGCTGGCCGACGAGATCCTGGCCGCCGATCCGGAGCGAACCGGCGTGGACTACGCCGTCAACCTCTGGTGGCGGCGGTTCTGAGCAGTGGGCCGGCCGGCGTGAGGTGGCGTCGGTGGGTGGCGGCATGATGTCGCGGTGACGACCATCGTCTTCCTCCACGCCCATCCCGACGACGAGTCGACCCAGACGTCCGGGTCGATGGCCCGCGCCAGTGCCGAAGGCGACCGGGTCGTGGTCGTGTACGCGACGAACGGCGACCACGGCGACGCGCCGGAGGACCTCGCCGACGGTGAGACCGTGGTCCACCGCCGCCGGGCCGAGGCCGAGGCGTCCGCGCGGGCGACCGGCACCCAACAGGTGGTCTGGCTCGGTTACGCCGACTCCGGTATGAGCGGCTGGGACCAGAACGACGCCGAGGGCGCGTTGAACGGCGCCGACGTCGACGTGGTCGCAAAGGAACTGGCCGCCGTCCTCGACGAGGAGGACGCCGACGTCCTGGTCGGCTACGACTGGCACGGCAACTACGGGCATCCGGACCACGTCAAGGTCCACCACGTCGCGCACCGCGCCGCCGAGCTGGCCGCCCGGCGCCCGCGGCTGCTGGAGTCGACGATGAACCGCACCCGACTGGCGGCCGACCGACAGGCTCGCCTCGACCGGGGCGAGAAGGTCGACTGGGACCCCAGCGCGCCGATGGACGACGGGAACCCGCTCGGCTCGACCGAGGAGGAGATCTCCTGGGAGGTGGACGTGTCCCCCTACCTCGAGCAGCGGCGCGCCGCCGTCCGCGCCCACGCGAGCCAGGAGGACACCGCCTGGATGCGGTCCATGCCCGACGACGACTTCGCCGCCATGTTCGGCGCCGAGTACTACATCGAGCCCGGGCGGACCGACCCGATCCAGCCGGGCTGGCCGTTCCGCCCGCCGGACTGAACCGCCGGTCACGGACCCGCCTCCCGGTGGCTGTCGGCGCCGTCGCCTAGCGTTCGGCGCATGGCATCCAGAGCGTCGGCACGAGCGAGCGGCTACCGCTGCGCCGAGTGCGGCTGGACCACGGTCAAGTGGGTCGGCCGGTGCGGTGAGTGCCAGACGTGGGGGTCTGTGGCCGAGGTCGGCGTGCCGACGATCCGCACGACGGCGGCGACCTCCGTGGTGCAGCCGGCCCTGCGGATCGGCCAGGTCGACGTCCAGCACGCCACCGCCCGCAGCACGGGGGTCAATGAGCTGGACCGCGTCCTCGGCGGCGGACTGGTTCCCGGCGCTGTGGTTCTCGTCGCCGGCGAGCCGGGCATCGGCAAGTCCACGCTGCTCCTCGACGTCGCCGCCCGCGCGGCCCGGGGCGGCCAGACCGTGCTCTACGTCAGCGGCGAGGAGTCCGCGGCGCAGGTCCGGATGCGCGCCGAGCGGATCGAGGCGATGGCGGCCAGCCTGTTCCTCGTGGCCGAGACCGACCTGGCCACGGTGCTGGGCCAGGTCGAGGCCGTCCAGCCCGATCTTGTCATCGTCGACTCCGTCCAGACCATCGCCAGCGCCCAGGTCGAGGGGTCGGCCGGCAACGTCAGCCAGGTCCGCGAGGTGGCGGCGAGCCTCATCCAGGCGGCCAAGAGCCGCGGCGTCGCCGTCCTGCTCGTGGGCCACGTCACCAAGGACGGCTCGATCGCCGGGCCACGCATCCTCGAGCACCTCGTGGACGTCGTCGTGCAGTTCGAGGGCGACCGGCACTCGCGGCTGCGGCTGGTCCGCGCGGTGAAGAACCGCTACGGCCCGACCGACGAGGTGGGCTGCTTCGACCTGTCCGACGTCGGCATCGTCGGGCTCGCCGACCCGAGCGGGCTGTTCCTCTCCAACCGCGACGTGAGCGTCGCCGGCACTTGCGTCACGGTGACCCTGGAGGGCCGGCGCCCGCTGGTCGCCGAGGTCCAGGCGCTCATCGCACCGAGCAACATCCCGTCCCCGCGCCGGGCCACGCACGGCCTGGACGGCAGTCGCGTCGCGATGATCATGGCCGTCCTCGAACGCCGGGCCCGAGTCCCCATCGGTGGCAGCGACGCCTACGTCTCGACCGTCGGTGGAGTGCGGCTCGGCGAGCCGGCCGCCGACCTCGCCGTCGCGCTCAGCGTGGCGAGCTCCGTCGTCGACGTCGCCCTGCCGCCCCAGGCGGTCGCCTTCGGTGAAGTGGGCCTCGCCGGCGAGCTGCGGCCGGTGTCGGGTATGCCGCGCCGGCTCGCCGAGGCCGCGCGGCTGGGGTTCCGGGTCGCGTTCACCCCGCGTGGGGTCCTCGGCTCCGGGCCGATCCCCGACGGACTGCGGGTCATCGAGGTGGCCGACGTCGCGGGCGCCGTGGTCGCCGCGCTGGACGTCCCCGCCCGCCGCGGCCCTCGCGGTTAGTCCGGGGCCCCCGCGAAGTATCGGAGCGAAGCGCAGAACTTCGTGGGGTGGTTAGACTCCCCGCGAGCCGACCGGCCTCTGGGCAAGAACCGGGGCGGCCGCCGAGTGGGAGGACAAGGGGCCGTGGTCACACCCGTCGACCGCACCGACGAGGACCTGTTGAGGGCCACCCTCGCTGCCGTCGCGCCGGGCACGGCGTTGCGCGACGGCCTGGAACGCATCCTGCGTGGCCGCACCGGTGCCCTCATCGTGCTCGGCAACGACAAGGTCGTCGAGTCGATCAGCAGCGGCGGCTTCCCGCTCGACATCGACTTCTCGGCCACCCGGCTGCGCGAGCTGTCCAAGATGGACGGCGCGATCGTCCTGGACCGTGACGTCAACCGGATCCTGCGCGCCAACACCCAGCTCGTACCCGACCCCAGCATCGAGACGTCCGAGTCCGGCACGCGGCACCGCACCGCGGAGCGGGTGGCCATCCAGACCGGAATCCCGGTCGTCTCGGTCAGCCAGTCGATGCAGATCATCGCGCTCTACGTCGGTGGCCGCCGCCACGTCGTCGAGGGCAGCGCCAACATCCTGTCCAAGGCGAACCAGGCCCTGCAGACCCTGGAGCGCTACAAGGGGCGCCTGGACGAGGTCACCTCGACCCTGTCGGCGCTGGAGATCGAGGACCTCGTCACGGTCCGCGACGTCGCCAGCGTGCTGCAGCGCCTCGAGATGGTCCGCCGGATCAGCGAGGAGATCTCCGACTACGTCGTCGAGCTCGGCGACGACGGCCGCCTGCTCGGACTCCAGCTCGAGGAGCTGTCCGGCGGCCTCGGCAACGACCGTGAGCTGGTCATCCGCGACTACATCGACAGCTCGAAGTCCGGCCGCACCGTGGAGGAGGGGCTCGACGCGCTCATGGAGCTCACCTCCGCCGAGCTGCTCGATCTCAGCGCCGGCGCCCGAGCGGTCGGGTTCACCATCGTCGGCGACGCCCTCGACAGCGCGGTCAGTCCCCGCGGGTACCGCCTGCTCACCAAGGTCCCGCGGCTGCCCCCGGCGATCGTCGACCGCCTCGTCGACCACTTCGAGTCGCTGCAGCGCCTCCTCGCGGCCAACCTCGAGGACCTCATGAGCGTCGGCGGGGTCGGCGAGAGCCGGGCGCGCGCGGTCCGCGAGGGCCTGTCCAGGCTCGCCGAGTCGAGCATCCTCGAGCGGTACGTCTGACCCGACGGTGCACTCGCTCGCTCCCTCGCTGCCCGTCCTCCACGACCGCGTCAACGGCTGGTATGCGGCGAACGCCCGCCCGCTGCCGTGGCGCCTCCCCGGGACGTCGGCGTGGGCGGTGCTCGTCTCCGAGGTCATGTCGCACCAGACGCCCGTGGCGCGGGTCGAGCCGGTCTGGCGCGAGTGGCTGGCCCGCTGGCCCACTCCCGCCGACCTGGCCGCCGAGTCTCCGGGAGAGGCCGTGCGGGCCTGGGGCCGGCTGGGCTACCCCCGCCGCGCGCTCCGGCTGCACGCAGCCGCCCGTGCGGTCGTGGACCTCCACGGAGGGGAGGTGCCGTGCACCGAGGAGGAGCTGCGCGCGCTGCCGGGGATCGGCGCCTACACGGCGGCCGCGGTGGCCTGCTTCGCCTTTCGTCGGCCGACGGTGGTCGTCGACACCAACGTGCGCCGAGTCCTCGTGCGCACCCTGGTCGGCGAGGCTCAGCCCGCCCCGGCGATGAGCCGGGCCGAGCGCGACCTCGCCGTCGCCGCGCTGCCCGAGGACGCGGACGACGCGGTCGTCTGGAACGTCGCCGCGATGGAGCTCGGCGCCCTCGTCTGCACGGCCCGGTCACCCCGCTGCGACGAGTGCCCCGTCGCCGACCTGTGCGCGTGGAACCGGGTGGGCCGACCCGCATACACCGGGCCCGTACGACGCGGACAGGCCTGGGACGGCACGGACCGGCAGGCCCGCGGCGCCCTGCTCGGCGTGCTCCGCGCTGCGACCGAGCCGGTCAGCGGAGCCGACCTGCGCGAGGTCTGGCCCGCCGACCCACAACGGATGCGCTGCCTGGACTCGCTCGTCGCCGACGGGCTCGTCGAACCGCTCGCCGGCGACCGCTACCGGCTGCCGGCCTGAACCGCCCGGTCGCTAGAACACCAGACTGAGCAGGATCACGAAGACGAACCCCACCACCGAGATCACCGTCTCCATGATCGACCAGGTCTTGATCGTCTGACCGACGGTGAGGCCGAAGTACTGCTTCACCAACCAGAACCCGGCGTCGTTGACGTGGCTGAAGAACAGCGAGCCACAGCCGATCGCGAGCACCAGCAGCGCCAGGTGGGCCGTCGAGAGCGTCCCGGCCAGCGCGCCGACGATGCCGGCCGCGGTGGTCGTGGCGACGGTGGCCGAGCCGGTGGCGAGGCGGATCCCGACGGCGACCAGCCAGCCGAGCAGCAGCACCGAGATGTTGGCGCCGGTGGCCCAGTCGGCGATGACGTTGGCGACGCCGGCGTCGACGAGGAGCTGCTTGAACCCGCCGCCCGCGGCGACGATGAGCAGGATGCCGGCGATGCCCGGCAGGCCGGAGCCGAGGGACTCGTTGGTCTGCTCCCGACGCATACCGGCGCCCTTGCCGAGGGTGAAGTACGCCAGCAGCACGGCCAGGAGCAGGGCCACCGTCGGCGCGCCGACCGTGTCGAAGACCTGACGGGCGAGGCTGCCGCTCGGCGTCGCCAGGTCGCTGATCGCCTTGAGCAGCATGAGCAGCACCGGCAGCACGATGGTGATGAGAGCGGCTCCGAACGACGGCCGCTTGCCCAGCCGGGGCGCGCTGGAGCCGATTCCCTGGGTCCTGACCAGGCCCGGGTCGTCCTCACCGGGGCCGCGAACCTGCGTTCCGGTCTCGCGGCTGTCCCGCGCGACCGGGCCGGCGTCAGCCGTCCCGCCGCCGCCACCGACCGACGCCGCCTGCAGCTCACGGTCGTGCGTCCGAACGTCGATGGCCGGCTCGCCGAGGCTGGCCGGCGCGTAGAGGGGCACCCAGCGGTCCATGAGCCTCCCGAGCAGCGGCCCGGCGATGATCAGCGTCGGGACCGCGACGATGAGCCCGAAGATCAGGGTCTGGCTCTGGTCGGCCTTGAGCAGCGCGATCGCCGTCTGCGGGCCCGGGTGCGGCGGGACCAGCCCGTGGAGCACCGAGAGACCCGCGAGGGCCGGGATGCCGATCCGCATCAGTGTCGAGTTGGTCCGCCGCGCGACGAGGATGATGACGGGCACCAGGATCACCACGCCGACCTCGAAGAACAGCGGTAGCCCGATGATGGCGGCGATGAGGGCCATCCCCCACGGGAGCATGTTGCCCGAGAGCTTGTCGGTGATCCGGTTGACGATGTTGTCGGCGCCTCCGGAGTCGGCGAGGATCTTGCCGAGCATCGCGCCCAACGCGATGAGGATCCCCACGGCGCCGGCCGTGCTGCCGAACCCGTTGATGAAGCTGGTCAACGCCGCGGTCGGGGCGATCCAGGCGACGGCGGCGAGCGCCGCGGAGCCGAGGATCAGCGCGAGGAACGGGTGCATCTTCAGCCAGCTGATGAGCACGACGATGACGGCGATCCCGACCAGACAAGCCAGGACGAGCTGGCCGTTGCCGGCCTTGCTGATCGGGTCGGCCAACGGTGTCGTGGCGAGGACGGCTCCAACGGTGGACATGCGACCTCCAGGTGGCGGGTGGTTCAGACGGGGGGTGTGAGGCCCAAAGCGTGAAGTACGCGGTCGAGCACCTCGGTCTCGCTGCCCTGTCCCGAGACGGAGACTCCGGGCTCGTCGTCCGCCAGCGGCTCGAGGGTGGCCAGCTGGCTGGGCAACAGGGACGGGGGCATGTAGTGACCGGCACGGTGTTCGAGGCGGTCGGCGATCGTCGTTTCCGGTGAGGTGACGTGACAGAACCGGACGGCCGGCCGGCCCTCGCGCAGGAGGTCGCGGTAGACACGGCGGAGCGCGGAGCAGGTGACGACCGCGGAGACGCCCGCCTCCTCCTGCTCGCTCATCCAGTCACCGATGAGCCGCAGCCACGGCCAGCGGTCCTCGTCGGTGAGCGGGATGCCGTTGTGCATCTTCTCGACGTTGGCCTCGGGGTGGAACGCGTCACCCTCGGCGAAGGTCCAGTGCATGCTCACGGCGACGCCCTTGGCCACCGTGGTCTTGCCCGATCCGGCGACGCCCATGACGACGACGATGTCGGGTTCCTGCCCCGCCCGGGAGGCTTCCATGTCAGCCACCCTAGCCACCTCAAGGGCAGACGCGCCCCGGCGGTCTCGTGCTTCTACCCTGATCCGGTGAGCCCTTCCGCCGGGATCCCGGCCGACGCCGTCGCCTTCTACGCCGAACTCGAGGTGGACAACACCAAGGAGTGGTGGGCCGCCAACAAGCAGCGCTACGAGCAGTCCGTCCGCGAGCCGTTCGCCGCCCTGACCGATGCCCTCGCCGACGAGTTCGGAGAGGCGCGCATCTTCCGGCCCTACCGCGACGTGCGGTTCTCGGCGGACAAGACGCCGTACAAGACCGAGCAGGGCGCCATCGCCACCGGTCCGGAGGGGACCGGCTACTACCTGCGCGTGGGAGCAGATGGGCTGACGACCGGCGGCGGCTACATGCACGCCATGCCCGACCAGGTGGCCCGGTACCGATCGGCTGTCGACACCGACCGCCCTGGCGAGGAACTCGTGGGCATCGTCGATGCGTTACGCCGCAAGGGATTCCAGATCGGCGGCGAAACGCTGGCCACCCGGCCCAAAGGGGTCGCCGCCGACCATCCGCGGCTCGAGCTGTTGCGCCACAAGAGCCTCATCGCGTGGCGCGACCGCGGTACCCCCACGTGGATGAGTACCGGCTCCGTGGTGCGCTACGTCCGCGACGACTGGCGGTCGATCCGACCGATGGTCGACTGGATCCGTGAGCACGTAGGGGCGACCAGCCTGCCCACACCGGCCAGTCGACGACGCTGACGCCGCTGACGGCTCCGCCCCTCCTGCGCGAGAGGCCAACTTCTGTCGTCATTCTCGACGTTTGAGGACAGAAGTTGGCCTCTCGCGCTGAGCGGTCAGAGGCGCAGCGCCTCCTCGAGCGCGTGCCGCATCACCGGGCGGTCGGCGACGACGCCGGTCCACAGCTCCATGTTCACGGCCGCCTGCGCGACCAGCATCCCCAGCCCGTCCAGGGTCCGGCACCCACGGTCCTGGGCCTCTCGCAGCAGTCGGGTCTGTGGCGGGTTCGGGACGACGTCGGCGACGAGGTCGACGCCGGCCAGGGTCGCGAGGTCGAGGTCGACCATCCCCTCGACGTCGGGCTGCAGGCCCGCATTGGTGGCGTTGACGAGGATCTCGGTGCCCCCCGGGACGCCCACCCCCGGGACCAGCTCCAGCGCGTCGGCGGAGGCCGGGGTATGCGTACGCACCAGGTCCGCGAGGACCTCGGCCTCGCCGATCCGCCGGGCCATCACCGTCACGTGCGCAGCGCCGGCCAGCGCGGTCTCCACGACGATGGCGCGCGCGGCGCCCCCGGCACCGAGGACGCATACCCGCGCGTCGGCCGGGCTGCGCATCGTCCGCAGCGCTCCGACGAACCCCTGACCGTCGGTGTTCTCCCCCGTCATCACCCCGTCGCGGATGACCACGCAGTTGACCGCGCCGATGATCCGGGCCGACTCGGCGAGCCCGTCGATCTGGTCGATCACCGTGACCTTGTGCGGAATCGAGCAGTTGAACCCGGCCCAGCCCATCGCCCGCGCGCCTCGCACCGCGTCGGCCAGGTCCTCCGGCGGCACCTCGCAGTTGAGGTACCGCGCGTCGAGCCCGTGATGGCGGTAGGCCGCCTCCATGACCGCGACGGTCGGGTTGTCGGCCGCGGGCGTCGAGAACGACCCGGTCAGCGTGCTGAGGAACGAGCGGTCGGTCACCGGCCCATCGTGGCAGCCCGCACCGGGTTCAGAGGCTGAGCAGCATCCGGGTGTTGCCGAGGGTGTTGGGCTTGACCCGCTCCAGGTCCAGGAACTCGGCCACGCCCTCGTCGTACGACCGGAGCAGCTCCGCGTACACCTGCGGCTCGACCGCTTGCCCGTCGATCGGCTGGAACCCGTGCCGCCGGAAGAACCCGGTCTCGAAGGTGAGGCAGAAGACCCGCTGGACGCCGAGGTCGCGGGCGTCCTGCAACAGCCCGGTGAGCAGAGACGAGCCGAGCCCGCGACCCTTGAACTCCGGACGCACCGCGACGGTGCGCACCTCGGCGAGGTCCTCCCACATCACGTGCAGGGCGCCGCAGCCGACCACCTCGCGGTCCACTTCGACGACCCGGAACTCGTGGACCGCCTCGTAGTACGCGACCGCGTCCTTGGAGACGATCCGTCGCGACCGCGCCATCGGCTCGACGAGCGACCGGATCGCACGGACGTCCGGGGTGCGGGCCCGCCGCACCACGACCTCAGCGGCCATCAGCGGCCGGTCAGCGCCTGGCGCAGCAGGTGGATGAGCGCGTCGAGCTGGACCGAGTCGCCCGACCCGACCTCCTGGTCGCTGCCGTCGAGCGCCCGCGCAGCCAGGCCCTGCTTGCTGTCGATGAGCTCGGCGATCTTGCTGTCGATGGTCTGGGCGGCGAGGATCCGCCAGGCCGTCACCGGCTCGTCCTGGCCGATCCGGTGGACGCGGTCGATCGCCTGCTGCTGCTCGGCCGCTGTCCAGGAGAGCTCGGCGAGGACGACGTTGGACGCCGCGTGCAGGTTGAGACCGACACCGGCGGCGAGCAGCGAACAGACCGCGACCGAGACCTCCGGGTCCTTCTGGAAGGCGTCGATCGCCTGCTGCCGCTGGTTGCCGGTCTGGTCGCCGCGGATCGACACGGTCCGCAGCTCGGACTCCTTGAGGACCCTCTCGGCGATGTCCATGACGTCGATGTGCTTGGCGAAGAAGACCACCTTGCCCACCGAACGGGCCAGCTGCGCGGTGTAGTCCGCCGCCAGATGGGCCTTGGCCTGGCCGATCCGGCGAACCATGGTGAAGACGTTCTCGCCCTTCTCGCCGCTCGACCGCGACGACTCGAGCTCCTGCACGCAAACCCGCCGCATGAGGTCCTCGTCGACCTCCACGGAGGCCGCGGCCGAAACCGTGAGCAGGCCGTCCTGGCCGTCGCCCTGCTCCGCCTCGCGGGCGGCGAGGAGCCGGCGGTAACTCGCCAGCAGCCGCTGGCCGAGCTCGCGCTCCGACGCGCGGATCGAGCGCGCCGCGTCGTCGTCGAGCTCGACGGGGATGTCGGCGATCCGCTTGTCGGGCAGGTCCTTGGCGACGTCGACCTTGCGGCGACGGACGATGCCCATCTCGATGACGGCGGCCCGCGCCTCCGCGTAGAAGCCGCGATCGGCGGGGGTGAGACCGATGGCCTCGAGGCGGCGCATCAGCTGGGGACCGGGCTGGTCGCCCTTGACCCAGCCGAGGAACTGCCAGATGGCGTTGAAGTCCTCGACGGCGTTGATGAGCGGGGTACCGGTGAGCGCCAGCAGCAGCGGGTCGCCGCCCGGCGTGTTGTCGCGGATCTGCTGCGAGAGGGCCAGGACGTGCTGCGAACGCTGCGACGTGAGGTTCTTGATGAAGTGCGCCTCGTCGACGACCATCGAGCGGAACCCGAAGGTCGACAGCCACGACAGGTGCCGGTCGAGGACCGTGTAGTTGACGACGAAGATGTCCGCGAACGCGTCGACGTCCACGCCGTCGCCGTGGATCACCGTCACCCGGCGGTGTGGCGTCCACCGCTCGACCTCGCGGGCCCAGTTGATCTTCACGACGTTCGGGACGACGGCGAGCATCGGGTACGCGTTCGCCACCGACGCGGCGATGACCGACTGGGCTGTCTTACCCAGACCGGGCTCGTCGGCCAGCAGGAAGGTCCGGTGCCCCTCGCGGACCGACTCGATCATCCGGATCTGGTGCGGCATCAGCTCCAGGCCGGGCGGTGAGTACCGGTCGATCGAGGGCATCGGCGGGAGCGCCATCGAGGCGGCTCCGCCGCCGGCGCCCTGCTCGAAGGCGCGGTAGAGCGGGTCCATGAGGTCCCACCGGGCCAGCAGTCCGGCGCGGTACTCCTCGTCGCGCAGGTGGCTGAGATCCGGAGCCAGGAAGGGGTTGGCGCGGACCCGTGCAGGGACCGAGGCGGGCATGACCTGCTTGGCGGCGAGCTCGGCCGACACGGCCGGTGTACGCGGCGGGGCGCTGGTGGCGATGGCCATCTCTTCGGGCGTGACCTCCGCCCCGGACTCGATGAGCCACTCGAGGCGCATCCGCTGCGCCGCCGGCCCGGGCGGGGTACCGCCGTCGAGGAGCCGCAGCAGGCTGGTGTCGTGGGCGGCCGTCTTGGCGAGGATCGTCGCCACCCCGTCGAGCCGCTTGAGCAGCTCGGTGCGCGCGGCGGGTGTGATCGTCGTGTCGGTCTTGATCCGCGCCCGCTCCTCGCGAACCAGCAGGGCGATGACCTGGAACTTCGTCCGCTTGGCGGGCCCGACCTTGCCCTCCATGGACTTGGCCTCGACCTCGCGGACCCGCCGGGCAAGGATCGGGATGATCGGCGCCGGGTCGTCCCCGGAGCGCTGCCGGGTGCCCTGGTGGCCGGTGGACCCGTTCGGGCTGCCGTTGCCGGACCCGTTCCCGGACCCGTTCGTCCGGCGGGTCCCGTTCGACGCGGACGTCCCGTTCGACGCGGTCTGCGTCGAGGGTGCGGACGCACGGCGGGGCGACCGACGGCGGTCGGTGCTCGGCATACTCCTCCAGCTGTGATCGACTGCTGCCCACCTCAGGTCGCCACTCGGGCGAGGGGCTCGCGGCGTCCGCGGGCGCATACGGCCGGGTCGTCCCGGTCTACCGCTGCACCGGCATCCGCCGGAGGTGGTCGGCGCGGCCGTCGGAGATGCGGACAGAAGCATGATGCGGCGCGCTCGGGTACAGCCTACGACCTCCGGCGAGGTGATGTGCACCCGACCACGCCATGACGCACGCGGGGTCCGTGGAGCCCGGTTGGGGTAGTTTCGGCCCTCATGTCGGATCCACGGGGTCGGTTCGCGGCAGCGGCGCTGGGCGCGGCGTGCCTGGCCGTCGGCGTGACCGCCTGCAGCCAGCCTGCCGAGACGGTCGCCCGGGTTGCCGTCGCCCCCGCTTCTCCGGCGGCCCCGGCTCCGGCATCCACGACCACGGACAGCGCATCCACGCCGTCCATCACCGCCCCGGCGGCGACGTCCGCCCCGCCCACTCCGGCGCCGACCTCGGTCCCACCGCCACCGCGCTCCGCGCCCACGCGGACGTCGACGCCGCGGGCCACGCCGAGTCCCAGCGCCACACCGGCCAAGACGCCGAGTCCCAGCCCAGCGCCGAAACCCACCCCGCTACCTCCGCCGCCACCACCGCCCCAGGGCGGCACCGACGCGTACGAGAGTCAGATCCTCGTCCTGGTCAACGCTCAGAGGTCCGCGGCGGGTCTGAGCCCCCTTGCCCCGCAGTCCTGCCCGGACGGGTTCGCCGAACCGTGGTCGCCGCACATGGCGGCCGAGGGCGCGCTGTCGCACCAGTCGCTCAACCCGGTCCTCAGCCGGTGCGGTGGGCACGCGGCCGCGGAGAACGTCGGCATGAACAGCTCCGCGGCGCCGGCCGACATGGTGGCCGGCTTCATGGGCTCGCCGCCGCACCGCGCCAACATCCTCAACGGGAGCTACACCGGGATCGGGATCGGCGCCTACCGCGACGCGCGCGGGGTCTGGTGGGTGACCCAGGACTTCGTGGGCTGACCCGCATACCCCCTGGTATGCCAGCTGCCGGGTACGCGGAAGGCCGCCCCCGTGGGAGGCGGCCTTCGCGGTGCGGGGCGACGTCAGGCGGAGGCCGAGGCCGCGCCCGTCGAGTCCTGCGGTCCACTGCCGACGGTCTCGTCGACCGGCGGAAGGTCCGGGATCTCGGGGAGCGTCTCCTCGCGCTTGCTGCCGGTGAAGGTGAACGTGGCGTCCTTCCAGCCCTCGTCCTCCGTCCACGTCGAGTCGACGAGGACGAACTCGCCGGACTTCAGCTCGCCGTAGAGGATCTTCTCGGACAGGACGTCCTCGATCTCGCGCTGGATCGTCCGACGCAGCGGCCGGGCGCCGAGCACGGGGTCGTAGCCCTTCTTGGCGAGCAGGTTCTTCGCGGCCACCGTGAGCTCCATGCCCATGTCCTTGTCCTTGAGCCGCGTGTCGAGCTTCGCGATCTCGAGGTCGACGATCGCGACGATCTCGGCCCGGGTCAGCTGCGGGAAGACGATGGTGTCGTCCACGCGGTTGAGGAACTCGGGACGGAAGTGCTGCTTGAGCTCGTCGATCACCTTGTTCTTCATGCGGTCGTACTCGCTGCGCGTGTCCGGACCAGCGGTGAAGCCGAGGCTCCCCTTGCTGATGTCACGCGTACCGAGGTTGGTCGTCATGATGATCACGGTGTTCTTGAAGTCGACCATCCGGCCCTGCGAGTCGGTGAGCCGGCCGTCCTCGAGCACCTGCAACAGGGTGTTGAAGATGTCGGGGTGGGCCTTCTCGACCTCGTCGAAGAGCACCACGGAGAACGGCTTGCGCCGCACCTTCTCGGTGAGCTGGCCGCCCTCCTCGTACCCGACGTAGCCGGGCGGGGAGCCGAACAGCCGCGAGACGGTGTGCTTCTCCGAGTACTCCGACATGTCGAGCTGGATGAGGCTGTCCTCGTCGCCGAAGAGGAACTCCGCGAGCGTCTTGGCCAGCTCCGTCTTACCGACACCGGTGGGCCCGGCGAAGATGAACGAGCCACCCGGACGGCGCGGGTCCTTCAGGCCGGCCCGCGTGCGGCGGATCGCCTGAGACAGCGCCTTGATGGCGTCGTCCATGCCGACGATGCGCTTGTGCAGCTCCTGCTCCATGTTGAGCAGCCGGCTGGACTCCTCCTCGGTCAGCTTGAACACCGGGATACCGGTGCTGGCCGCCAGGACCTCGGCGATCAGCTCTTCGTCGACCTCGGCCACGACGTCCATGTCGCCGCTCTTCCACTGCTGCTCGCGCTCGGCGCGCTGCTGGGAGAGCCGCTTCTCGTCGTCGCGCAGCCGTGCCGCCTTCTCGAAGTCCTGGCCGTCGATGGCCGCTTCCTTCTGGCGACGGACGTGCGAGATCTTCTCGTCGAACTCCCGCAGGTCCGGCGGCGCCGTCATCCGGCGGATCCGGAGTCGCGCTCCGGCTTCGTCGATGAGGTCGATCGCCTTGTCCGGAAGGAACCGGTCGTTGATGTAGCGGTCGGCGAGGTTGGCCGCCGAGACCAGCGCGGCGTCGGTGATCGACACGCGGTGGTGCGCCTCGTAGCGGTCGCGCAGGCCCTTGAGGATCTCGATGGTGTGGGCCAGGGTCGGCTCGGCCACCTGGATCGGCTGGAACCGGCGCTCGAGCGCCGAGTCCTTCTCGATGTGCTTGCGGTACTCGTCGAGGGTGGTCGCCCCGATCGTCTGGAGCTCGCCCCGGGCCAGCATCGGCTTGAGGATGCTCGCCGCGTCGATGGCGCCTTCCGCGGCCCCTGCACCGACGAGGGTGTGGATCTCGTCGATGAAGATGATGATGTCGCCGCGGGTGCGGATCTCCTTGAGGACCTTCTTCAGCCGCTCCTCGAAGTCACCGCGGTAGCGGCTGCCGGCCACGAGTGCGCCGAGGTCGAGCGTGTAGAGCTGCTTGTCCTTGAGGGTCTCCGGAACGGTGCCCCGGACGACGTCCTGGGCCAGCCCCTCGACGACGGCGGTCTTGCCGACGCCCGGCTCCCCGATGAGGACCGGGTTGTTCTTGGTCCGGCGCGACAGGACCTGCATGACGCGCTCGATCTCCTTCTCGCGCCCGATGACCGGGTCGAGCTTGCCCTCGCGCGCCGCCTGGGTGAGGTTGCGGCCGAACTGGTCGAGGACGAGGGACCCCGCCGGGGTGCCCTCCGCCTGTCCCTGGCCCTGGCCGACGCCTGCGCCGGCCTTCTCGCCCTGGCCGCCCTGGTAGCCCGCGAGCAGCTGGATGACCTGCTGGCGCACCTTGTTGAGGTCGGCGCCGAGCTTGACGAGGACCTGGGCGGCGACGCCCTCGCCCTCGCGGATGAGACCGAGCAGGATGTGCTCGGTCCCGATGTAGGTGTGACCGAGCTGCAGGCCCTCGCGGAGTGAGTACTCCAGGACCTTCTTCGCACGCGGCGTGAAGGGGATGTGCCCGGTCGGGGCCTGCTGGCCCTGGCCGATGATCTCCTGCACCTGTTCGCGCACGGCGACGAGGGAGATATCGAGGTTCTCGAGCGCCTTGGCGGCGAGACCTTCGCCCTCGTGGATGAGCCCCAGCAAGATGTGCTCGGTGCCGATGTAGTTGTGGTTGAGCATGCGCGCCTCTTCCTGCGCGAGCACCACCACCCGTCGGGCCCGATCTGTGAACCGTTCGAACATCGCCAAAGCTCCCTACCTTTGTGGCCTCTCACGTACTGCCGAGACATCCCGATGGTATGCGAGTTGCCTGTCAGTGCCCCTCGGCTTTCGATCCCTGGATGTCCCGTGATCGTGCGTTGAGGGGGCGATGGGAGGAACGCCCCGGCCTACGGGCCTGTTCCCGCCGTTGAGTCGGGTGGGCTCACGTTCG
>CAWAGH010000002.1:0-3091252 GCA_963781465.1 uncultured Actinomycetota bacterium | reverse complement strand
GCACCGAGGTGCACCGCACCGACGAGGAGGGTGACCTGCTCGTGCTGGCCACGCCCTCGGGGCCCGAGGTGCGCGCCCGTGACCCGTGAGCGTCCGGCGGTGGCGTCGGTGGGCTGTGGCAGGCTGCTCCGCATGGTGGGGCTGCGGGTCGACGACGTGCTGGGCCGGGTGCTCCTGGTGACCGGCAAGGAGGAGTTCCTCAACGAGCGCACGGTCGTCGCGGCCCGGGCGACCGTGCGTGCCCACGACCCCGAGGCGGAGCTCTCCGAGACCAACGCGGCCGAGCTCAGCCTGGCGACGCTCGGCGAGCTGGCCGCCCCCTCGCTGTTCTCCAGCGTGCGCTGCGTGGTCGTCCGGGCCCTCGAGCAGCTGCCCGACGAGTCGGTCGAGGGCCTGCTCCACTACGCCGCCCAGCCTGCCGACGACGTCACCGTCGTGCTGGTGCACGGCGGTGGTCCCAAGGGCTCGGGTGTGCTCACCAAGCTGCGCAAGCTCGACGCGGTCGTCGAGCACAAGTCCGCCGAGCTGAGGCCCTCCGAGTACCCCGGCTTCGTCGCCGGCGAGGTCCGCCGCCACGGCTCGTCGATCGACCCCGAGGCGGCGGCCGGCCTGGTGCAGGCGGTCGGCCAGGACCTCCGCTCGCTGGCCGCGGCGGCCTCCCAGCTCACCCACGACTTCCCGGGCGAGGCGCTGACCCACGACAAGATCAAGAAGTACTTCGGCGGCCGAGCCGAGGCGAAGTCCTTCGCCGTGGCCGACGCGGCCTTCGGCGGCCACCGCCAGGCCGCGCTCGAGGAGCTGCGGTGGGCGCTCGACGGCGGCACCGCCGCGGTGCTGGTCACCTCGGCCTTCGCCGGCAGCGCCCGCGGCCTGGCCCGCTACAAGGGGGCGGTGCGCGGTCTGCGCGAGGCCGACCTGGCCCGCGAGGTCGGCGTCCCGCCGTGGAAGCTGCGCACCATCCGCGACCAGTCACGCTCCTGGAGCGAGGCCGGCCTCTCCCGGGCGATCCGGGCCGTGGCCCAGGCCGACGCCGACATCAAGGGCGCGGCCAGCGACGCCTCCTACACCCTCGAGCGACTGGTGCTCACGATCGCCGGGCTGCGCGACCAGCGCTGAGCCGGGCGGCCGCCGCGACCGCGCCGACGAGCCCCAGCAGGCCACCAGCAGCAGCACCCACGCCCAGCCGATCAGGCTCTCCGGCGGCCGGTCGAAGCGCAGGAGCGCGCGAGCTGGAGCAACGCAGAGCGCCACCAGCCCGGCCGAGGCCGGGAAGACCCGCGCCCAGTCGCGCTCGTGCGCGGCCGCCACCAGGACGCAGCCCGAGACCGACCAGCCAGGCACCCAGGGCCTGCGCCACGAGCGGGGTGAGCGGCCAGGCCCAGGACGCCCCGGCCTGCGTGGGCCAGCAGAACGAGCCCGACGCCCAGGGCGAGCACCGGCACCGCCGCCGCGAGCAGGCCGCCGGCGAACCAGCGCGGCATCCGGCAGTCCTGCGCCGGGGCGTCCGGCCCCGGAGCGCGGCGCTGACGCAGGTAGGCGAGCGTCGCCAGCGGCGGGTCGACGACGTAGATGACCATCCACAGCCACGCGGCGAGCCGCGCGCGAGCGCCGGACCGTCCTGCAGGTGGAAGAGCTCGAGGTGGAGCCAGCGAGGCGCCCAGCATCAGCCAGAGGAAGACCAGGATGCCGGGCAGCCCGACCCGCGCCCGCGCCCACTCACGCTGGGCCAGCGACGAGCCCCGCCACCACCGCGGCGGTGAGGTAGAAGCCGCCGATAGCGCGGCCGGACAGCGGGTCGGCGATGGTCCAGGCGAAGAAGCGGTCGGTCTGGTCGCTGAGCACGTAGAGCTGGACGCCGGCGCCGGTCACGAACACGACCCCGACCCCCAGCACCAGCCGCATCAGCGGCAGCGTGGGCCGGCCGAGCAGCGGCGGGGAGGGGGTCCATGGGCTCAGTGTGCGGTCGGGCCCCGCGCCCGCGTCCTGCTCGGTCGTGGCCGAGACCAGGCCTGCCGGACGCACGAACGACCCGTCAGGAGGTCCTGACGGGTCGTGCGGGATGACGCAGCAGACCGGGGCGCGGGGCCCCGGCGGGACTCAGAGAGCGGCGGCCTTCTTGGCGATCGACGACTTGCGGTTCGCCGCCTGGTTCTTGTGGATGACGCCCTTGGAGGCAGCCTTGTCGAGCTTGCGCGCGGCCTCGCGGCCGAGCTGGACGGCCTGGTCCTTGTCACCCGACGTCAGCGGCCTCGCGGAACTTGCGCACGGCGCTCTTGAGGCCGGTCTTGACGGCCTTGTTGCGCTCGTGCGCCTTCTCGTTCTGCTTGTTGCGCTTGATCTGGCTCTTGATGTTCGCCACGAATGAACCCTCTTGGTCAGTTGCTGGTCAGGATCGGAAGTCGACAGGCGGCCCGGATCAGCCGGCTGGGCAGGCTGGAACGCTGGACACGCGACGCGCAAACTTACCAGCGAGTCGCCGGCCCCGCCCAAATCAGGGCCGGAGCGGCTCAGGTCCACCCGCGCCGCTCGCCCAGCCACTCCCAGCACACCTCGGCCTGCCACCGCTGCGCCTCGCGCAGGTAGGGGGAGGTGGAGGGCACCGGCGCGTCGGCCGCCCGGAAGAGGTAGCCCAGGATCAGGGCGATCGCCGTGTCGACGTCGTCGGCCGGTACGTCGGCGGTGAGCGGGTGGGCGGCCAGCACGGCGTCGACGTCGAGGCCGTCGCCGCGCGGGCCGATCATCGCCCACACCGAGTCCAGCCACGCGGGCCCCCGCGCCGGCCAGTTCCAGTCGCAGAGGAGCACCCGGCCGTCGGCGCAGAGCAGGACGTTGTCGTCCCGTACGTCGGTGTGGACCACGGTGTCGCCGGCCGAGACCTCGGGGAAGCGCGCGGCCAGCCGGGCGGCCTCCTCGACGTGCGGGTGACCGGGCCACGCGGCCCGGGTGTGGTCCCACGCGGCCGGCCACTCGGCGAGCTCGGTGCGGATGTCGTCGAGGCCCAGTCCGGCCGGGGCGGGGGTCAGCGTCTCGGCGGTCCGGGCGAGGACCCCGAGCAGCGCGGTCAGGTCCGCGGCGCGCCACGGCCGTGCGGGGTGGCGGGCCTCGACGTGCTCGATGCCGAGCGCCACCCAGTCGTCGCGGTCGTGGGTCCAGCGCAGGCGGGGGGCGGGCGCCGCGGCCGGCAGGGCCGCGAGCTTGCGGGCCTCGGCGCGGTAGGCCTCGGCGAAGGGTCGCTGAGCCTTCACCGAGGCGGCCTTGACGAAGTGACGCGTCCCGTCGGCGCAGGTCAGGACCGACGCGAAGCCCGGGGTGTAGCCGGCGGTGCAGGACTCGGCGTCGACCACCTCGGACCCGCAACGAGCCTCCACGGCCGCGCGCAGGTGGGGCGGGAGGTGCGGCCACTCGAGCCGCCGGGCGGTCCGGCCGTGCGGGACGGAGGTGGGGATCACCCAGGCATCCTCGACCATGCCATGGGGGACGCCGCCGTTCGTGCTGCCGTTTGTGCTCCGTGTGTAGACACGAAGGGTCTTGCGGGCCGTCGTGTCCGTCCACCCAATCCCGTCCGGGTGCAGCGAATCGGCCCGCGGAGACGCCCGTGGGACAATGGGGGTGTCCTCACCGAACCAACGAGAGTCGTCTGTGCCCACGAATACCGCGCCGCTGCCCGGCCAGACCGATCCCACGATCCTCCGCAACTTCTGCATCATCGCCCACATCGACCACGGCAAGTCGACCCTGGCCGACCGGATGCTCCAGCTGACCGGGGTCGTCGACGCGCGCGCCGCGCGGGCGCAGTACCTCGACCGGATGGACATCGAGCGCGAGCGCGGCATCACGATCAAGAGCCAGGCCGTGCGGATGCCGTGGACGGTGCCGGTCGACAACGCGGAGGGCACCGAGCCCGGCACCTACGTGCTCAACATGATCGACACCCCCGGCCACGTCGACTTCACCTACGAGGTGTCGCGCTCCCTGGAGGCCTGCGAGACCGCCGTGCTGCTCGTCGACGCCGCGCAGGGCATCGAGGCGCAGACGCTGGCCAACCTCTACCTCGCGCTGGGTGCCGACCTGCACATCATCCCGGTGCTCAACAAGATCGACCTGCCCTCCGCGCAGCCAGAGAAGTACGCCGCGGAGCTGGCCGGCATCATCGGCTGCGACCCCGGCGACGTGCTGCAGACCTCCGCCAAGACCGGGTTGGGCGTCGAGGCGCTGCTCAACGAGATCGTCAAGCAGACCCCGCACCCGGTCGGTGACGCCGACGCCCCGGCCCGCGCGCTGATCTTCGACTCCGTCTACGACACCTACCGCGGCGTGGTCACCTACGTCCGGGTGGTCGACGGCAAGCTCAAGCACCGCGACCGGATCAAGATGATGTCCAACGGCGTCGTCCACGAGATGCTCGAGGTCGGTGTGATCAGTCCCGAGCCGGTCAAGGCGGGCGAGATCGGTGTCGGCGAGGTCGGCTACCTGATCACCGGGGTCAAGGACGTCCGCCAGTCACGGGTCGGCGACACGGTCACCTCGCAGCACCACGGTGCGACCGAGGCGCTCGGTGGCTACAAGCACCCCAACCCGATGGTCTACTCCGGGCTCTACCCGATCGACGGCGACGACTACCCGACGCTGCGCGACGCGCTGGAGCGGCTCCAGCTCAACGACGCCGCGCTGGCCTACGAGCCCGAGACCTCGGGTGCGCTGGGCTTCGGCTTCCGCTGCGGGTTCCTCGGCCTGCTGCACATGGAGATCGTCCGCGAGCGCCTCGAGCGCGAGTTCAACCTCGACCTCATCTCGACCGCCCCCAACGTGGTCTACGAGGTGCGGATGGAGGACGGCTCGGTCCTGGAGGTGACCAACCCCAGCGAGTACCCCGACGGCGGCAAGATCGCCGAGGTCATCGAGCCGGTGGTCCGCGCCACGATCCTCAGCCCGTCCGACTACATCGGCACGATCATGGAGCTCTGCCAGAGCAAGCGCGGCAACCTGCAGGGGATGGACTACCTCTCCGAGGACCGCGTCGAGATGCGCTACGTGCTGCCGATGGGCGAGATCGTCTTCGACTTCTTCGACCAGCTGAAGTCGCGCACCAAGGGCTACGCCTCGCTCGACTACGAGCGCTCCGGGGACCAGGCCGCCGACCTGGTCAAGGTCGACATCCTGCTCCAGGGCGAGCCGGTCGACGCGTTCAGCGCGATCGTCCACCGCGACGCGGCGTACTCCTACGGCGTGATGCTGGCCGGCAAGCTCAAGGAGCTGATCCCGCGCCAGCAGTACGAGGTGCCGATCCAGGCCGCCATCGGCGCACGCATCATCGCCCGCGAGAACATCCGCGCGATCCGCAAGGACGTGCTCGCCAAGTGCTACGGCGGCGACATCACCCGCAAGCGCAAGCTGCTGGAGAAGCAGAAGGAGGGCAAGAAGCGGATGAAGATGGTCGGTCGCGTCGAGGTCCCCCAGGAGGCGTTCATCGCCGCGCTCTCCACCTCGGGCCCGGCGGGCGACAAGCCCAAGAAGTAGTGCGGCTCCCGGCTAACGTCCGTGACCTGCTGGGGGAGTGGGCGCTGGAGGTCGACGGCGAGCCCACCCACGGTCACACGGCGCTGGTGGTCCCGGTCCGCACCAGCAGCGGGCGTCCCGCGGTGCTCAAGGTCGGGTGGCCCCACGAGGAGGCCGAGCACGAGCACCTCGCCCTCCAGCACTGGCACGGCCGTGGGGCGGTCCTGCTGCTCCGGGCCGATCCCCACCGCTCCGCGCTGCTGCTCGAGCGGCTGCACCCCGAGGACCTGACCGACGTCTGGGACGTCGAGGCCTGCGAGGTCGTGGCCGGGCTCTACGGCCGCCTGCACGTGCCCGCGCCGCCGCAGCTGCGCACCCAGACGTCGTACGTCGCCGACTGGACCGCGCGGCTGGAGCGACTGCCGCGCGGTGCTCCGGTGCCGCGGCGGCTGGTCGAGCAGGCGGTCTCGCTCGGCCGCGACCTCGTCGCCGACCCGGCCAGCACCGGCACCATGATCCACGGCGACCTGCACTACGCCAACGTGCTCGCCGCGGACAGGGAGCCCTGGCTGGCGATCGACCCGAAGCCCACGAGCGGCGATCCCCACTACGAGGTCGCCCCGCTGCTGTGGAACCGCTGGGAGGAGCTGGCCGGCGACGTCCGCGACGGCGTACGTCGGCGCTTCCACGCCGTCGTCGACACCGCCGGGCTCGACGAGGACCGGGCCCGCGACTGGGTCGTGGTCCGGATGCTGCACCAGGTGCTGTGGGAGCTGGAGGACCATCCGGACGCGCCCGACCGCGACTGGCTGACCACGTGCATCGCCGTGGCGAAGGCCGTGCAGGAGTAGCCCCCGCTCCTCGAACCGCTCGACAAGGCGGCGGGCTGGCGCCAGGATGGGTGCGGAGGGCGGCTCACGACACGGCCGTCGCTCTGGTCCTGGGGGGGATCGCGAGATGGGATCGCACCACGCACGTACGCCGAGAGCCAGGCACCGGGCGCGCAGCCCCGCCGGCCGGTGGCACGGTGGCGTCCTCCTCGGCCTCGTGACGGTCGGCCTCGTCGCGGCGGTGGCCGTCCCTGCGCTCGTCGGCAGCAGCAACGACGCCGGTGAGGCCGCCGACGGGGGCGACGACCGCTCGACCCCCTGCCGCACCCAGGTCGCGGCGGCCGGGGTGCTGGTCTCGGCGATCCGTACGGGCATCGCTCACCTGGAGGTCCACCTCGGAGCCCGCGGCGACTGGGCGGTCGGCGACCTGGAGACGGACGAGACCGCCAGTCAGTACCAGTCGACCAGGAGTGCGGGGCCCGAGGACCTGGCGCGCCACGACGATGCCCGGCGGGCCTACGACGAGACCGTGGGCCGTGACCCGCAGGCCTGCTCGGGCCGCACGACCGGCTGCGCGCGACGCCTGAGCGCGCTCGCCGACTCGATCGAGGCCGGGCGAGCGGGTCTGGAGGTGTGGGACCAGCGCCTGGCGAGGCTGGCCGCCACCGACGAGAGCGCGGGCGAGCGTGACCCCGCCCTGGCCCAGGAGCGCTGGGAGGCGACGCGAGCCGAGCTGCCGCGGGTGCTCGCCGACTGGTACGCCGCCGAGTCGGCCCTGGAGCAGGCGCCACGATGCGCCTGAGGAGGGGAGGGCTACCGGGGAGTACTCGCCGTGATCTAGGTTACTCCGCAATGGCGGCAGCCGCACTGAGCCGCCGCTCTGGACACCTTTCGGTCTCGGCCCGACGCAGGAGAGCAATGCCCGTCACCCATGACACCAGCTTCGTCGACAACCTGACCCAGAACGTCGCGGTCCTCTTCCTCGAGCGAGTCGAGAAGTCCGCCGACGCAGAGGCCTACCGCTACCCGCGAGGCGAGGCCTGGGAGTCGGTGACCTGGCGGCAGACCGGCGACCGGGTGCGGAGCCTGGCCGCGGGCCTGCTCTCGCTGGGCCTGGAGCCCGAGCAGCGGGTCGGCATCGCCTCGAGCACGCGCTACGAGTGGATCCTGGCCGACCTGGCGGTCATGTGCGCGAGCGGCGCGACGACGACCGTCTACCCGAGCACCAACAGCGAGGACACGGCGTACATCCTCAGCGACTCCGAGTGCCGCTTCGTCTTCGCCGAGGACGACGAGCAGCTGGCCAAGATCGCCGAGCACCGCAACGACCTGCCCGCGCTGATGAAGGTGATCACCTTCGACGGCACGGCCGACGGCGACGACGTGATCACGATGGACGCGCTCGCCGAGCTCGGCGACGCCTACCTCGCCGAGCACCCCGACGCGATCGACACCGTCGCGCAGGCGATCCCGCCCGAGCAGCTCGCCACGTTGATCTACACCTCCGGCACCACCGGCCGGCCCAAGGGCGTCCGGCTGCTGCACCGCTCCTGGGTCTACGAGGGCGCCGCGATCGAGGCGCAGAACATCCTCGACGAGCGCGACCTGCAGTTCCTGTGGCTGCCGATGGCCCACTCGTTCGGCAAGGTGCTGCTCTCCTCGCAGCTGGCCTGTGGCTTCGCGACGGCCATCGACGGTCGCGTCGACAAGATCGTCGACAACCTCGGCATCGTGAAGCCGACGTTCATGGGCGCCGCGCCGCGCATCTTCGAGAAGGCCCACGCCCGGATCGTGATGATGCAGCAGGCCGAGGGCGGGGCGAAGGAGAAGATCTTCAACCAGGCCTTCGCGGTCGGCACCAAGGTCGACGCGCTGAAGCGCGAGGGCAAGTCGGTCCCGCTGCCGCTCAAGCTCCAGCACGGCCTGTTCGACAAGCTCGTCTTCAGCAAGGTGCGCGAGCGCTTCGGGGGCCGGGTGCGCTTCTTCATCTCCGGTTCGGCAGCGCTCAACCAGGAGATCGCCGAGTTCTTCCACGCCGCCGGCGTGCTGATCCTCGAGGGCTACGGCATGACCGAGAACGCCGCCGGCGCCACGGTCAACCACCCCGACGACTACAAGATGGGCAGCGTCGGGCCCGCCCTGCCGGGCAGCGAGGTCAAGATCGGCGAGGGCGACGAGGTCCTGCTGCGCGGGCCGCACATCATGGCCGGCTACCACAACCTGCCCGAGGAGACCGCGAAGACGCTCACCGAGGACGGCTGGCTCCGCACCGGCGACAAGGGTTCGCTCGACGCCGACGGCTTCCTCACGATCACCGGCCGGATCAAGGACCTCTTCAAGACCTCGGGCGGCAAGTACATCGCCCCGTCGTCGATCGAGTCGAAGTTCAAGGCGATCTGCCCCTACGCCAGCCAGTTCATGGTCTTCGGCAACGACCGCAACTTCGTGGTCGCGCTGGTCACCCTCGACCCCGACTCGATGACCGACTGGGCCAAGGAGAACGGGCTGGGCGGCGCGGACTACACCGAGATCGTGCGCTCGGACAAGGCCAAGGAGATGATCGACGGCTACGTCGACCAGCTCAACGCCAAGCTCAACCGCTGGGAGACGATCAAGAAGTGGGAGATCCTCGACCACGACCTGACGATCGAGTCCGGTGAGCTGACCCCCTCGCTGAAGGTCAAGCGCAACGTGGTCGAGGCCAACAACTCCGACAAGATCGCGGCCTTCTACGGCTGAGCCCCGTAGGCCTCGACCACCGGGGCCGCGGGGTCGAGGGGCATGCGTCGATACTGGGCGCATGCCCGCCCCCCTCCCCATCGGTGACCCGGCGCCCGTCGACGGCGCCCTGCCCGCCGATGCGCTGGCCGGCCTGGGGGAGCGGCCGTTCGGGCTCTACGTGCACGTGCCGTTCTGCGCCGCCCGCTGCGGCTACTGCGACTTCAACACCTACACCGCCGACGAGCTGGGCCCCGGCGCCAGCCGGGCGTCGTACGCCGCCTCCGCCGTCGCCGAGGTACGTCGCGCGCGCGAGGTGCTGGGCGACGCGGCGCCGCCGGTGTCCACGGTCTTCCTCGGCGGAGGCACGCCGACGCTGCTCGACCCGGCCGACCTCGCCGCCGTCCTCGGTGCCATCGAGGAGCACTTCGGGCTGGCGCCGGGCGCCGAGGTGACCACGGAGTCCAACCCCGACTCGGTCACGCTCGCCGACCTCGAGCGGCTCCGGGCGGCCGGCTTCGACCGGATCTCCTTCGGGATGCAGTCGGCCGTCGACCACGTGCTGCGCACGCTGGACCGCACCCACGACCCGCGCCGGGTGCCCGACGTCGTCGACTGGGCCCGGCGGGCGGGCTTCGAGCAGGTGAGCCTCGACCTGATCTTCGGCACGCCGGGCGAGTCGGCCGACGACTGGCTGACCACGGTCGACGCGGCGCTGGCCTGCGCGCCCGACCACGTGTCGGCGTACGCGCTGATCGTCGAGGACGGCACCGCGCTGGCCCGGCAGGTGCGCCGCGGCGAGGTGCCGATGACCGACGAGGACGACCTGGCCGACAAGTACGTCGCCGCCGACGAGCGGTTCACGGCGGCCGGGCTGGGCTGGTACGAGGTCTCGAGCTGGGCGCGCGACGAGGCCAGCCGCTGCCGGCACAACGTGGGCTACTGGACCGGCGGCGACTGGTGGGGCATCGGGCCCGGCGCCCACTCCCACGTCGGGGGCGTGCGCTGGTGGAACGTCAAGCACCCCGTCGCGTACGCCGACCGGCTGGCCTCGGGGCTGAGCCCGGCGCACGCGCGCGAGGTGCTCGACCCCGAGAGCCGGCGGGTGGAGCGCGTGATGCTCGAGGTGCGGCTGCGTGACGGCCTGCCGCTCGACGTCCTCGACGACACGGGACGCGCGGCCCTGCCCGGCCTCGTGGACCGCGGCCTGGTCCGGCCACCGGAGGCTGACCGGCTGGTGCTGACCGACCGGGGCCGGCTGCTGGCCGACGCGATCGTGCGCGACCTGCTGCCCTGACCCGCGCCAGGGCTGGACGAGGTCGTCTCAGCCCTCGCTGGTGACGAAGTCGATGAGCTCCTCGACCCGGCCCAGCAGCGCCGGCTCCAGGTCGCTGAACGAGCCGACCCGGGAGAGGATGTGCTGCCAGGCGCGGGCGATGTCGGCCTGGTCGCGGTGGGGCCAGCCCAGGTGCTGGCAGACGCCCTTCTTCCACTCGATGGACCGTGGCACGGTGGGCCAGCCGGAGCTGAGCCCGAGCCGGTCGGGCTTCACGGCCTGCCAGACGTCGACGAACGGGTGGCCGACGATCAGCACGTGCTTGCCGACGGCCGAGCGGGCGATGCCCTGGGCGATCCGGCTCTCCTTGGAGCCGGGCACGAGGTGGTCGACCAGCACCCCCACGCGGCGCTGCGGGCCGGGCTTGAAGTCGACCAGGTGGTCGGCGAGGTCGTCGACGCCGCCGAGGAACTCCACGACCACGCCCTCGACCCTCAGGTCGTCGCCCCAGACCTTCTCGACCAGCTCGGCGTCGTGGCGGCCCTCGACGAAGATCCGGCTGGCCCGGGCGACCCGCGCCTTGGCGTCGTGCACCGCGATCGATCCGGAGGCCGTGCGGGTGGGACGCGCGGGGGCGGCCTGCCGCACCGGGCGGGTGAGGATCACCGGCCTGCCCTCGACCAGGAAGCCGGGGCCGAGCGGGAACGTGCGCCGGCGCCCGCGCCGGTCCTCGATCGTCAGGGTGTCGAGGTCGCGGTCGATGGCCACGACCTCGCCGCACATGTCGGTCTCGACCTCCTCGACCACGGTGCCGAGGGCTGCTGGGGTCTCCACCGCGCGCCCGCGGGCGGGCTTGCGCCAGTCGCCGGAGAGGACGTCGGTGCCGTAGCGATCACTCACCCGCACGACGCTAGAGGCGCCCGCCGACATCTCCGGTCAGGACGCGCCGGGGTCAGCCGTCGCCGTCGTCACCCTCGTCCTGCGACTCGGTGGCCTGCTTGCCGCCGTCGAGCAGGTCGTCGACGGTCTCGCCGTCGTCGAGCCCGTCGGCCAGCGGGTTGTCCTCGCCCGGCTGGAGGTCCTCGGGGAGCTGGTCGTCGTCGATGCCCGGCGTCTCGGCCCCGTCGGCGGACGGGTCGCTCGACTGGTCGGTGGTCTCGTCCCCGGTGCTCCCGGAGTCACTGGTCTCGCTCATGGCGCGACAGTACCCAGGCCGCGCGCGCTAGATGAGCGGCAACCGCTTCTCGCTGCGGCTGAGGTGCTCGTAGCCGCGGCGTACGGCGTCGAGGAGCTCCTCGCGCGGGTAGGGCCACTCGGTCGCGGCCAGCGCCTCGCGCTCGGGCACCCCGCGCGCCGCGAGGTCGCGAACGGTCTGGGCGACGATCCCGATCGCGTTGCGCTGGTCCTCCACGAACTCGCGGTCCACCGGCGCCCCGTGACCCGGCACGACCACGGAGCGCGCGGTGGCCAGCCCGAGCACGACGTCGAGGCTGTGCGGCCACTCCAGGGGGTAGCAGTCGTCGCCGAAGCCCGGCACGCCGCCGCGCAGCGCCGACTCCTCGACGAGGTCACCGGCCAGCAGCACGTCGGCGTCGGGCACGCGGACCACGAGGTCGCCGGCGGTGTGCCCGCGGCCGGGGTGCACGAGCTCGACCATCCGACCGCCGACGTCGAGCGCGACGGCCGAGGAGAAGGCGTGGTCGGCGGGCACGATCTCGGTCGCCAGCACCTCCGCGCGGTGCGGTTCGTCGGGGTCCTCCTCGAAGAGCCGCTTGATCCGCTCGCCGGCCGGGACCGTCTGCGCCGCGGCGGTCTCGTGGGCGTGGATCGGGACGGCGCCGTACGCCGTGCGCAGCGTGCCGTTGCCGAAGGTGTGGTCGAAGTGCTCGTGGGTGTTGACCACCGCGACCACCTCGCCGGCCCCGAGCCGGCGGATCTCCTCGACGACCGCGCGGGCCGCCTCGGCGCTCGCGTGGGTGTCGACGACCAGCAGCCCGCCGTCGCCGCCCACCAGCGTCACGTTGACGTCGTACCACTCGTGGCGTGCCACCCAGATCCGGTCGGCGACCTCGGTGAACGGCATCCGGCGAGCGTACGGGCCGCGGCGTGGCCGGAGGAGTTCGGCCCAGGGCGGACCGGGCTAGTAGCATTGGCACTCGGCATCCGTGAGTGCCAACCCCCGCACGCCCCCACGATCCTGAGGAGGACGACCGAATGCAGGAGGACCGCCGGCTCGCCGTGCTCCGCGCGATCGTGGAGGACTACGTCGCCACCGAGGAGCCCGTGGGCTCCCGGGCGCTGGTCGAGCGCCACGGCCTCGGGGTCTCGCCGGCCACGGTCCGCAACGACATGGCGGCGCTGGAGGACGAGGGCTACATCACCCAGCCCCACACCAGCGCCGGCCGGGTGCCGACCGACAAGGGCTACCGGCTCTTCGTCGACAAGCTCTCGAGCGTCAAGCCGATGAGCCCGCCCGAGCGGCGCGCCATCGCGACCTTCCTCGACGGCGCGGTCGACCTCGACGACGTGGTCAACCGCTCGGTGCGGGTGCTGTCGCAGCTGACCCGCCAGGTCGCCGTCGTGCAGTACCCCACGCTGTCGCGCTCGACCGTGCGCCACGTCGAGCTCGTGGCGCTGGCGCCCGACCGGCTCCTGGTCGTGCTGATCCTCAGCACCGGTCGCGTCGAGCAGCGCGTCGTCGAGCTCGACACCGAGCTGGGCGACGCCGAGCTGATCGAGCTGCGCGCCGTGGTCAACGGCGCCGCGACGGGCGAGATCATCGCCGAGGCGGTCACGGCCATGCGCGCGCTGGCCGAGCGGCCCGGTCGTCGTGCCCGGCCCCACGAGGCTCGTCGCGGAGACCCTGGTCGAGGCGATGATCGACCACCGCTCCGCCGAGCGCCTGGTGGTGGGCGGCGCGGCCAACCTGGCGCGCTACGGCGACAGCTTCGACTCCGCGGTGCGCCCGCTGCTCGAGGCGCTGGAGGAGCACGTGGTGCTGCTCAAGCTGCTCGGCGAGGCCACCACGGGCGGCGCCGTCACCGTCCGGATCGGTGCCGAGGGGCCCTACGAGCAGCTCGCCTCGACCAGCGTGGTGACCACCGGCTACGGCCCCCACGACGACGCGCTCGCCTCGCTGGGGGTCGTCGGCCCGACGCGTATGGACTACCCCGGCACGATGGCGGCGGTGCGGGCCGTCGCCCGCTACGTCTCCCGACTCCTCGACGAGGCCTGAGGGCCTTCCCGACCTCCCGCCCCTGCACCTGAACCCGCACCTGAACCTGAAGGACACCCGTTGAGCCAGGACCTCTACGAGCAGCTCGGCATCGCCCGCGACGCCGACGCCGACGCCATCAAGAAGGCCTATCGCCGGCTGGCGCGCCAGCTGCACCCCGACGTCAACCCCGACCCCGAGACCCAGGAGCGGTTCAAGGAGGTCTCCCGGGCCTACGAGGTGCTGTCCGACCCGCAGAAGCGGGCGGCGTACGACCGGGGCGGCAACCCGTTCGGCGCCGGCTCCGACTTCGGTCAGGGCGCGGGCTTCTCGTTCACCGACATCATGGACGCCTTCTTCGGCGGCCAGGCCGGTGGCCAGGGCGGCGCCGGCGGGGGCCGTGGTCCGCGCTCGCGGATGCGGCGCGGCCAGGACGCGCTGATCCGCCTCGAGATCGACCTCGCGGAGGCGGCCTTCGGCGTCTCGCGCGAGCTCAAGGTCGACACGGCCGTACGCTGCTCGACCTGCGACGGCGAGGGCGCGGCGCCGGGCAGCCACCCGGTCCCGTGCGAGACCTGTCGCGGCCAGGGCGAGGTGGCCCACGTGCAGCGGTCGTTCCTCGGCGAGATCCGCACCCTGCGCCCCTGCGCGGCCTGCCGCGGCTTCGGCTCGATCATCCCCGACCCCTGCCGCGAGTGCGCCGGCGACGGGCGGGTGCGCTCGCGCCGCACGCTGACCGTGAAGATCCCGGCCGGCGTCGACAACGGCACCCGGGTGCAGCTCAGCGAGCAGGGCGAGGTCGGCTCCGGCGGAGGGCCGGCCGGTGACCTCTACGTCGAGATCCACGTCGCGGAGCACGAGACGTTCACCCGCCACGGCAACGACCTGCACTGCGACGTCACGGTGCCGATGACGGCGGCGGCGCTCGGCACGACGCTCACCCTGCCCACGTTGGAGGCCGACCTGGAGTCGGGCGCCGGCTCGGGGGTCGAGACCGACTACGAGCTGGAGATCCGTCCCGGCACCCAGTCCGGCACCGAGCACGTGCTGCGTGGCCGGGGGGTCCCCGGGCTGCGCGGCGGCCGGGGCGACCTGATCGTCCGGATCGGGGTCGAGACCCCGACCCGGCTCGACGCGCGCCAGGAGGAGCTGCTCCGCGAGCTCGCCGCCCTGCGCAGCGAGGAGAGCCCCACCGGCGAGGTGCAGGCCGGGCAGAAGTCCGTCTTCGGCCGGCTGCGCGACGCCTTCCAGCACGGCGGCTGAGCGGCCCGTCCGAGCATGACGCTGCCGCTGCACCTGGTGCCGAGCCTGGCCGGGGTCCGCGCCGGCGACACCGTGACCATCGAGGGCGACGAGGCCCACCACGCCGTCGCCGTACGCCGGCTGCGGACCGGCGAGCTCGTGGTGCTCACCGACGGGGCGGGCACCACGGCGACCGGCCCGGTGTCGTCGACCGGCAAGCGGACCTTCGCGGTCGAGGTCACCGAGGTGACCTCGCACGCGCGGCCGGAGCCGTCGATGACGGTCGTGCAGGCGCTGCCCAAGGGCGACCGGGGCGAGCTGGCCGTCGAGGTGCTGACCGAGGTCGGGGTGGCGCGGATCGTGCCCTGGGCCGCCGCGCGGTCGGTCGCGGTCTGGAAGGGCGAGCGGATCGCCAAGGGGCTCGCCCGGTGGCGCTCGACCGCGCGCGAGGCCGCCAAGCAGTCGCGGCGACCCTGGCACCCCGAGGTCGCCGACCTCGCGTCCACCGACGACGTGGCGACGCTGGTCGGCGGGGCCGCGCTGGCCGTCGTCCTGCACGAGGAGGCCGCCGAGCCCCTCGCCGGGCTGACCGTGCCGGCCTCGGGCGAGGTGGTGGTGGTCGTCGGTCCCGAGGGTGGGCTCACCGACGACGAGGTCGCGGCGCTCACGGCCGCGGGCGCCCGATCGGTGCGACTCGGCGCCGAGGTGCTGCGCACGTCCACGGCCGGGGTGGCCGCCGTCAGCGCGCTGCTGGCGCGGACCCCCCGCTGGGGCGCGCCGCCGAGGCTCTAGCCTGACCGCCATGCTGGAGACCCGACGCGACGGGCCGGTGTCGGTCCTGGAGCTCAACCGTCCCGACCGCCGCAACGCCCTCGACCTCGACCAGTGCCGGGCCCTCGCGGCGACCTCGGCCGCGGAGGTGGAGGCCGGCGCACGCGTGCTGGTCGTGACCGGCCGCGGGACGGCGTTCTGCTCGGGAGCGGACCTGGGCGGCGTCTACGGCCAGGAGTTCCTCGACGCGCTCTACGGCATGCTGCACGGCCTCACCCGCCTCCCCGTGCCGGTGATCGCGGCGGTCAACGGTCCGGCGATCGGCGCCGGCACCCAGCTGGCGCTGGCCAGCGACCTGCGGGTGGCCGACGAGTCGGCGAGGTTCGGGGTGCCGACCGCCCGCAACGGCATGGCCGTCGACGCCTGGACGATGCGCGCGCTGGCGCACGTCGCCGGGGGAGGGGTGGCCCGCCGGCTGATGATCGCGGCCGAGACGATCGACCGCGACGCCGCGCTGCACTGCGGCCTGGCCGACCGCGCCGGCGACCTCGACGCCGCGATCGCCTGGGCGCACGAGATCGCCGCGCTCGCGCCGCTCCCGCTCGCCCACAACAAGCGCGTGCTGTCCGCGATGGTCGACACCGCCCACGACGCCGAGATCGATGCGTCGTTCGCAGCCTGCTGGGCCAGCGACGACGTACGGGAGGCCGCCGCCGCGCGCGCCGAGAAGCGGCCGGCGGTCTTCACCGGGCGCTGATCCCTCAGGTGCCGACCACACCGACCTGGTAGGCGAAGATCACCGCCTGCACACGATCGCGCACGTCGAGCTTCGCCAGGACATGGCCCACGTGCGTCTTGACCGTGGCTTCGCTGAGCACGAGGCGCTCGGCGATCTCCGCATTGGACAGGCCCGAGGCCAGCAGGCGCAGGGTCTCGCTCTCCCGTGCGGTCAGCCGGGCCAGCTTGCGGCGCAGCTGAGGGCGTGCGGGCGTGCTGCGGAGGGACGCCGCAATGACCGACCGGGTCACCGCCGGGTCCAGGAGCGCCTCCCCGTGGGAGACGACACCGATCGCTGCGAGCAGCTGTTCGGCCGGCGCGTCCTTGAGCAGGAAGCCACTGGCGCCCGCGCGCAGCGCATCGAAGACGTAGTCGTCGCTGCCGAACGTGGTGAGGATCAGGATCCGCACGCGGTGCATGGAGTGCTCCGCGATCTGCCGGGTCGCACTGATCCCGTCCAGCTGCGGCATCTGGATGTCCATCAGCACGACATCGGGAAGTGTCTGCAGCGCGACAGCGACCGCGCTCTCGCCGTTGTCCGCCTCCGCCACCACCTCGATGTCGGGCGCGGCCTCCAGCAGCTTCACGAAGCCGGCCCGGACGAGCGCCTGGTCGTCACAGACGACGACCCGGATCGTCATGCCGGCACCTCCCTCAGCGGCAGCCGGACGAGGACGCCGTACCCGCCCTCGGCTCGCCGCCCGACGGTCACGCTGCCGTCGTACAGGGCGACTCGTTCCCGGATCCCGGCGAGACCGCGGCCATCGGGTGCTGCCCGCGGAGGGCGGGCCCCGTCGTCGACGACCGCGATCTCGAGCGTCGAGGGGAGATAGCTGAGGGTCACCTGGCAGTGGGCCGGACCGGCGTGCCGGAGCGCGTTCGTGAGCGCCTCCTGCACGATCCGGTACGCCGACAGGTCCACCCCGGCCGGGAGCGGGACGGGGTCGCCCACCACACGGACCTCCGTGGGGAGCCCTGCCAGCACGACGTTGTGCACGAGCGAGTCCACGTCGGCGAGCCCCGCTCGGGGGCTGCGTGCCTCGGGCCCGTCGTCGTACCGGCTCATCACGTCCACCAGGTGGCGCATCTCGACGAGGGCAGCTCGTGCCGTGCTCTCGATGGCGGTCAGGGTCTCCTTCGTCGATGGAGAAGACCCTGTCGGCAGCGTGGCTCGTTCGGCACCGGCCTGGACGACGATCACACCCAGCGCGTGACCCACGACGTCGTGGATCTCGCGCGCGACCCTCCTCCGCTCCTCGGTGACCGCGGAGGCGGCTCGACGCTGCGTCTCCTGCTGACGCAGCCGGAGCGCGTAGCCCGCCGCCCATGGCACGCCGACCAGGGTGACGAGGATGAACAGGAAGTTGACGAGGAAGCCGCTCCAGGAGTCGCTGGTCTCCCCGAGGTCGAGCAGGACGTCGAACACGATCCCCAGCACGAGCGCCGTGACCGCGGCGGTCCGTGACGCGTGCCGGGCCGCCGAGTAGAGGAGCAGCGGCATCACGGCGATCGGCCACACGCCGTCGATCCAGATCCGGGTGACGGCAACCACCGCGACCATGGCGACCATGCCGAGGAGTGCCGCGGCATCGGGACGCGTCCGTCGCCAGGCCAGGCACAGGCAGGGGAGCAGGGAGGCAGCGGCCATCACCGGTCGGCCGACGGGGACCTCCGACATCGTCCACACCTCGAGCTGCGCGAGGGCCGCGAAGGCCGTCGCAAGACCGGCATCGAGCTTCGGCGGACGGAGGTCCATCTTCGGATGCTAGTCCCGCGGCGCGGCTCGGGACATCGCCCAGAGGTCGCACCCTTCGACGCCTGGTTCTCCCCCGGAGGGACCACCCGAAGACGCGTCCGGGGGGCGATGGCACGAGGGCCGTGGATGCCTAGCGTCGGTGGTGTCCGATCGTCGTCCTAGCTCGCACCTCAGGAGGAATCATGCGTACATGTCTGTCGATGCTCGGCGTGGCAGGTCTAGGCGGGGTGGTCCTCGCGCTCGGACCGGCACCCGGGTCGGGACTGGCCCCGAGCGCGGAGCCGGCGGCCCCCGTCACGGAGCGGTTGACCTTGAGCTCCCCCTTCGAGGGCGGCGACTCCCACTACATCGATCTGGGGAAGAAGGGCCTGGGAGCCGGCGACGTGTTCACCTCCGTCGGCGTGCCAGTCCACGACGAGACCACCCACCGGCGCGTCGGTTCCATGGACGGGATGGAGACCATCCTCTCCCGCTGGCACGCCGGCACCGTGAGCCAGACGTTCACGTTCCGGTTCAAGGGCGGCACCGTGTCCGTGGCCGGGACGCTCCGGCACACCGAGAAGCCGCTCCGGATGCCGGTGGTCGGGGGCACAGGGGAGTACGCCGACGTCACGGGGCAGATGATCCTGGGCCGCGAGGACCGCGAGCGCAAGGTCTCGATCACCCGGCTCGTGCTCCGGCACGTGGCGTAGACCCGGTCAGCCGAGCAGCGCCCGGACCTCGGGGGAGGCGTAGAACGGCTCGAGCCGGTCCCGGACGATCCGCTCCAGGTCGCCCGAGGCCCGCAGCCGGTCGAGGACCGCCGGCGCGATCCGCACCAGGTCGGCGACGAGGTCCTCCCGGTCGAGGTCGAGCTCGTCGAGGAGCTCGGTGGGGGTGTAGCCGCCGAAGCGGGCGAAGAACGCGTCGACCACCGCGTCCCCGAGCCGCGCTGCGTGCGGGGAGGCCGCGGTGGTGACCACCACGTCGTGGACGGCGTCGACCACGCCGGCGATCTCCTCGCGGGTCGTGTAGCGGCTCAGCCCGTCGACCGGCTCCGCGGCGAGCAGGTCCCACACCTGGAGGGCGGCCTCGCGGGTCGTGGGGTCCTCGAGGGTCTCGATGACGATCCGGTTGAGCCGACGTACGGCGAAGGTCCCGCTCTTGCCCACGGCGTCGCCGAGCAGCCCCTCGAACTGCTTGTCGGCCGCACCCATCACCCGCGAGGCCGCACTGGTGCCGAACGACATCAGCGAGCCCAGGCCCGGCACCTTGTCGGCCACCGCCTTGTTGGCCTGCAGCACCTCGCCGACGATGCGGCCCATGAAGCGCGAGGCGATCATGCCGACCAGCGGACTGTCGGTCAGCCGCTCCAGCGCGCGGTCGAGCACGGGGCTGAGGCCGAGGATCTCGTCGAGCACCGCCTCGACCCGGTCGCGGTCGACGAGGTCGCCCAGCGGGAACGGCTCCTCCGGCCCGTCGTGGACCACCTCGGTCGTGAGCTCCACGATCCCGCCGACCGCAGCACTTCCCGGCACCGTCGCGAGCGCGCGGCGCACGATCGCCTTGATCGCCTCGGGCTCGACGAGCTCGCCGATGGGGTGCGGCGCTGCGGCCGTGAGCAGGTCGTCGGCGACGCGCGCGACGGTGGCGGCGAGGTCGTCACCGCTCAGGCGGTCGAGGTGGTGGCGGACCTGCAGGTCGAGCAGCTGCTGGGCCACGGTGGTCGCGGGCGCTGCGTCGTCGGGCACGCACCGACGGTACGGGACTCGCACGGGAACGGTAGCCGTGACGACCGATGCGCCCGGGCTCGATCGGCCCGACACGCGGAAGGCCGAGCGACAGCTCGACGTCCCGGGCGGCCAGCGGGCTTCGCAGCCGGCCTTGTCGCGACGACGGGCCCTGCCTAGGGTGCGGTGATGTTCCATCTCGTGGCGGTGGCCTTCGACGCCCAGGACCCGGTGCGGCTCGCCGAGTTCTGGGCCGGGCTCCTCGGTCGTCGTGTCGTCGAGGATCCCCGTGGGCCGCTCCTGCCCGGCGACGACACGCAGCTGACCCTCCGCTTCGTCCCGAGCCGCGCCGAGCGGACGGGCCCCAACAGGATGCACCTGCACCTGACCAGCCCGAGCTCCGCTGGTCAGCACGAGACGGTGGCGGTGGCGCTGGGGCTCGGCGCCCGGCACCTGGACGTCGGCCAGCTTCCCGAGGAGGGGCACGTCGTGCTCGCTGACCCGGAGGGCAACGAGCTCTGCGTCATCGAGGCGGGCAACGGCTTCCTCGCCGGCTGCGGCTTCCTCGGTGAGCTCGGCTGCGAGGGCACCCGCGACGTCGGCCTCTTCTGGAGCGAGGCGCTGGGCTGGCCGCTGGTGTGGGACCAGGACGAGGAGACCGCCATCCAGTCACCTCACGGTGGCACCAAGGTCGCGTGGGGCGGCCCGCCCCTGGCCCCGCGGACCGGCCCGAGCCGGCAGCGGTTCGAGATCGGCGCGTCCGGCGACCGCGAGGCGGACGTGGACCGCTTGGTCTCGCTGGGGGCGACCCGGCTCGCGGCCCGTGAGGACGGTGACGTCGTGCTGGCCGATCCTGACGGCAACGAGTTCGTCCTTGTGCCGCAGGCCTGAGCGGACGAGGTGCGAGGCCTCGCCACCCACCGGGCGGCGGCTGGTCCGCCCGGGGGGTGCGAGCCGAGGTCAGTTCGCCCAGGTCACCTCGGTCACGACCTTGGTGCCACCGCCGAAGTCACGCACGTACGTCGAGTGCTCGCCGTCGCGGGACCGGTGCACCTCCTGGCCCCAGGAGGACCGCTCGTTGCCGACCTGCGGCTTGTTCGCCTTGCTGGTCGACCCGACGGTGGTCGTGAAGTCCAGGTGGGCGTAGATGCTCTCCAGCTGCGCGTAGTCGTGGGCGTTCGGCGCGGTGCTGTTGGGGTCCTGCGAGTAGTCCATGCAGGTCTGCTGGCTGGAGCCGTCCTCGCTGGTGTGGCCCAGGCCGAGCGTGTGCCCGACCTCCTGGCACATCACGTGAGCGCGCTCCGCCGGGGTGTTGTACTGCGGCATCGCGAAGTAGGTGTCGTTGAGCTTGACCGTCCCCTGGGTGATGTGGGTGCCGCCCGTGATGGAGATGCTGGCCAGCCCCAGCCAGCCGTTCTGGCCGTACGCGGAGTTGCACACCTCGACCCGGCCGGCGCTCGCGCGGCAGTTGCGGGCCGTCGTACCACCCGCGGTCTTGGTGAGGTTCAGGACCGTCGACTGGCTCCACTGCGCGTTGGAGGTGTCGAGGTAGGCGTCCCAGGCGCTCGAGACGTTGTCACCGACGGCGAGCGTGAACGGGTTGGAGGTGCGGGCCCAGTGGTAGCCGCCCCACGAGTGGGTCGCTTGAGCGGTGCCGGTGAGGGCGGTGGTGGCGGTGAGGACGGCGGCGGCCAGGACGGCGCCAGAGCGTGCGAGATGCATGTGTTTTCTCCCGAGAAGGAAAACGAGCGCCACGGTGGCGATCGGCGAGGACCAATATGTCGGCCGTCGACACCTTTGAGAAGGGGTGCCACAGAATTCTTGCGGCGCGGGCGGACGGCGACAGGAAATCTGCTGGGAGTCGGACGCAGTGCTCACCTGGTCCCGCGGGCACACCAAGCGGTGGCTTGGAGGCGGAACGCTCCCGCGGGGTGGTCGAGCTGCCGCCGAGCGGCCTCCCGCACCGCCTCGCGGTGCGCCTCGTCCAGCGAGAGGTAGTAGGCCCCGGCGGGGCCGACGCCCTGCTCGATCGGGCTCCACCAGTCGTCGAAGTCCCGGTAGTGGGCGCTGGCAGCCAGCGTCGTCTCACGCACGTCGTGCAGGCCGGCGTCCGTGAGCAGGGCGGCGAGCTCGCCCTGCTTGCTGCCCAGGCGCGCCACCTCGGCGCTGCGCGAGGGGTCGACCTGCGCGGCCGCACGCCAGAAGAGCTGGATTGCAGGCATTCGCGCCGCGTCCCAGAAGCAGACCGCCACCGTGCCGCCCGGCCGGGTCACCCGTGTCATCTCCGCGACTCCGGCGGGGGCGTCGTCCAGGAAGCCGACGACGAGGCACGCGAGCGCCGCATCGAACTCAGCGGCCCCGAACGGCAGGTCCTCGGCGACGCCGATCCGGACGTCCGCCTGGGGCTGACGGGTCCGGCAGGCCTCGACGAACGGCGGCGAGGGGTCGATGGCCGCGACGGCGGTGGCGCCCACCCGGCGTACCAGCTCAGCGGTCAGCCCCCCGGGTCCACAGCCGACGTCCAGGACCCGCTGCCCCTGCCTCACCCCCGCTGCGTCGGCGAAGGCCGGCGCCAGGGTCGGCAGGTAGCGGCCCATCAGACGGTCGTACCCGTCGGCGGACACGACGAAGGCCGCACATGTGCCAGGCGCTGTCTGGTGCATCACGATGCTCCTCATGTGAGGTCGGACGATGCTGTCCGGCTTCGATCAGCGTCCTCAGGATCGGCCGGTCGCGGAGCGGTAGGACCACCCAAGTGGCTACCCAGCAGCGGCCGAGCGGCCCCCACGGCGGTCGGCGTCTGCGACGATGTCGGGCATGCCCGCCTACATCGGGGGGCCAGCGTGGCCCGAGCTCGATGACGCCCTCGCGCGCCGGGACTTCGCAGCCGCTCTCGCGCTGGCTGAGCGGGAGGGCGGCATCGACGTCGCCGAGCGACAGCTCGTCATCGGCATCTGTCGCGCCATGTTCCACCAGTCCGAGGCGGCCGTCGCGGCCCTGGTCGACAGCCTCCAGACCTTCGGGGCGGAGCGCCGGGCACGCGGAGCCGTGGCTGCGGTGTTCCTGGGCCGCCTGCACTACTTCGTGCACGACAGCCCCACCGTCGCGAACGGCTGGTTCGCCAGGGCGCGCCGGCTGGCGGCTGACGCGCCGGACAGCATCGAGCACGCGCTCGCATCCCTGCCGTTGCCGGGCTGCGACACGGTCGACGTGACGCAGCTGCACGCCGACGCCACCCACGCTCTCGCCGTGGCTCGGCTGGTCGGTGACCCGAGCCTCGAGGCCAAGGCGCTCTCCGACCTGGGCACCGCGCACGTCTCCAGCGCTCTCGTCGACGAGGGCATGGCGCTGCTGGACGAGGCGATGGCCATGGTGCTTGCGGGTGAGGCGCGTAGCCCGTTCGCCTCGATCGAGGTCGTGTGCAACCTGCTCAGCTCGTGCGCGCGCGTCGGTGACCTGGACCGCGCCGATCAGTGGACTCGTGCGGCGGACCGGCATCTCGGCCTGGGTGTCCACGAGGGACCCGCCTTCCTCTACGCCCACTGCCGCTCGAACCTCGGGCTCATCCTCTGCGACGTCGGCCGCTGGGACGAGGCCGAGGTGACGCTGCGCCTGGCGTCCAGCCGGTCGGCGCAGGCGGGAGCGCGCACCGAGGGCCAGGTGCGCGCCGCGCTGGCGGAGCTGTGGGTGCTGCAGGGGCGTCTGGACGACGCGGAGCGGCTGCTGGCCGGGCGACACGGTCACCAGGACTGCATCCTGCCGCTGGCGGCGCTGTGCCTCTCCCGTCGTGCCTATCGGGAGGCGGCGGCCGTCGCCCGCCACGGCATCCGGCTGATGGGCGAGGATCGCGTCCGGAAGGCCCGGCTGCTCGCGATCTGCGTCGAGGCCGAGCTCGCCGGGGGTGACGTCGACCAGGCACGCTCGGACGCCCAGGAGCTGAGCGCTCTCACGGTCGGCCACCCGCTGCCCGTCCTTCGTGCGCGGGCCGAGCTCGCCCGAGGTCGGGTAGCCGAGGCGGCCGGCGACCCGGGAGCCGCCATCGCCGCCTTCGAGACCGGGCTGCGCGCCCTGGCCCACCACGACTGGCCCCTGGTCCGAGCCCACCTGCACCTGGCCCTGGCACGACTGCTGGCCGACGCCGACCCGCCCGCCGCCATCACCGAGGCACGCGAGGCCCACCTGATCTACGAGCGGCTCGGATCACCGCTCGCCGTCGAGAGCGCCCTCCTCCTCAATGCTCTCGGCCTCCCCGCGACCGCTCGCCCGCGCCGGGCGGACGCCACTGCCTCCCTGACCCGTCGCGAGTCCGAGGTGCTCGCCCTCCTGCGCGACGGGCTCAGCAACGCCGACATCGCTGCGCGGCAGCACAACTCCGTACGCACGATCGAGCACCACGTGAGCGCGATCCTCGCCAAGCTCGGCCTTCGCAGCCGCGCCGAGGCGGCCGCGTACGCCGCATCGCGGGAGACGGCCCTGGGTCCGGTGGCAGCCGAGCCACCGGGGGTGCGCTGACTACGGGTCGTCGCGAAAGGTTGTGTTCGAACGCATGTTCGATTAAACTAGATGCATGTCCGCGCCGACCCAGGAGCTCCCCGCAGCAGCGGCCACGCCCGCGGCGTTGATCGCGCGGGTCCGGGCCGAGCGGGCGCAGGCCGACCGGGCGGAGGCCACGATCCTCCAGCTGGCCCTGGAGTGGGCCCACGCCCACCCGCTGCTGCCCGGTGATGAGTCGTGGCGGGTCCGCGCCGAGCGGGGCCTGGACGACGACGCCGGGATGCCGGTCTTCGAGACCGAGGACGAGGTCGAGGACTACGGCATCCCCGAGGTCCACTGGTCCGCGATCGCCCCCTTCGCCGCCGCCAACGCGATGTCCACCACCGCCGGGCGCACCCTGATCCGCGACGCCCTCATCCTGTGCCACCGCCTGCCCCGGACCTGGACCCAGGTCACCACCGGCCGGCTCCCCGCCTGGCGGGCCCGCCGGATCGCCCGAGCAGTGATCGGCGCCCCCGCCGACGTCGTGGAGTCCATCGACGACACCCTGGTCACCATCGCCGCCAAGGTCGGCCCGGTCCAGCTCGACCGGCTCCTGGACGAGGCGATGCTGCGCCTGCACGCCGAGGACCGCGAGCTCGCCCAGCTCGAGGCCCTCGACGCCCGCCACGTCACCCTCGACGAGCTCACCCTGACCCACACCGGCGTCGCCGACCTCCACATCCGCGGGGACTGGAAGGACCTCCACGACTTCGACCAGACCCTCACCGACCTCGCCCACGCCCTCGCCACCACCCCCGAAGCCCAGGGCGAGTCGCTGGAGGTACGCCGCTCCATCGCCGTCGGCGTCATCGCCGACCCCGCCCGCGCCGCCGCCCTGCTGGCCGGCACCCCGGCCCCCAAGCCCCGCAAACGCACCGTGCTGCACCTGCACCTGTCCCACGACGCCGTGCAGGGCCGCGACCCCGTGGGCCGCAACGAGACCACCGGCACCCCGGTGCTGGCCGAGCTGATCCGCTCCTGGTGCGCCCGCCCCGACACCCACCTCACCGTCGCCCCGGTCATCGACCTCAACGACCGCGTCGCGGTGGACGCCTACGAGATCCCCGACCGCCTCGCCGAGCGCGTCCGCCTGGCCCAACCCACCTGCGTCTTCCCCTGGTGCACCCGACCCGCCCGCTCCTGCGACCTCGACCACCGCCACCCCTACGACCCCCACGGCGGCCCCGGCCAAACCGCTGATGACAACCTCGCCCCCCTCTGCCGACATCACCACCGCCTCAAGACCCACGCCGGCTGGCACTACACCCGCATCGAACCCGGCGTCCACCTCTGGACCGAACCCCACGGCCAACGCTTCCTCCGCGACCACGACGGCACCACCGACCTCACCCCACCCTGACCTCGGCCACCGACATGGGAGTCACTGCGCCCGGCGCAGCTCGACGGGGTTCGCGCGTCGGTAGGCAGCTGCAAGGCGACGGCGCAGGCAATCTCGAACGGCACTCCTCTTCGCCTACGAGAAGCCCGATGATCATGTGCTGCACTCCACCGCGAATGCGAGTTGGCCGCACTAACCTCCCGCAACGAGACGATCCATGGCATCCAGGAGACAGCCCGACGCCTCATGCCAGATGAAGTGGCCAGCGCCTGGTTCGACGTGCGACCAAGCGCCAGGGATGCGGCCAGCACTTTCAGTGCCGGCGCTCTGTGGCATCGGACTCAGTTCGCCGACGATCACGCCGCAGGGGACCGTGATGGTGGGGAGCGATGCCTCGAGCTGGGGCAGCTGGGCTTGCAGGTCGGCAAACAACCCTTGGTTCGCCGGCTGGGAGAGCTTCACGGACGGCATCGACGGGGCTGCCACTGGATGGGCGAAATACGACGGCCAAAACAGAGAGAGGGCCTCGAGGTCGTCCTCCGGCGTCGAGGTGCCCGCCGTGTCCTTCTCGTCCAGCTCGCGGGCGCGCTCACGGTTGGCCTCAGGCACACGCGCGAGCATCTCGGCCCCGAACGCCTCCGCCCCGCCGTCTCCGACGGCGCCTAGCGGGTCGACGGACAACACGCCGGTCAGTCGCTCGGGGATTCTCGCCGCAGCGTGGAAGACAAGGTGGCCTCCCCACGAGTGGCCCATCAGGTAGGCGGTCTCCCACCCGAGCCCGCCCAGCACGGCGGCGATGTCGGCCACCGCCTCGGCGACCGTGAACTCGCCCCGCTCCGTCGACGGCGCAAGGCCGCGCTGCTGGAAAGTTGCGACCTGGTACCGGACAGCTAGCTCGGCAACGGCATCGTCGAGATAGTCGTAGTTCATGCCAGGACCGCCGTGGATCGCCAGCACGCGCGGTCCCTCGCCGGTGACCCACCCCACGAGTTCGCCCAGGGGCGTGGCAACCGTGAAAGGGGTCCGCTCCATAGCCACATCGTAGGGCGGCCCGGATGCACTCGCTGTGCTCGACGCCCTCCTGATCAAGCCCGGGATCATCCTCCCGGTCGGTTGAATGGCGCATGTCGCGTGTGAACGCTTCCCGATTGTGTGCACACACGCGTCTTCAGCGACCCCCACACGAGGGCGTCGGGAGCCGCGAAGCACGTCATACCCCCGCGAGTCGGCGCCTCCGAGTGTCCGCTCGTGCTTGCTATGCCGAAAAGCGTGCGTCGCGTGGCTTTCCACGATCGCCGGCGCCAACCTGGTTCGCATTCCCTCAAGACTGCGAGATCTCCACGTCGGCGCCCAAGTCGATGACCCTTCGCGACGTCGTGAGACTCAGTCGAGGGTCGGTCACCAGGGCGACAAGATCCGCCAGCGGCACCCCGAGGTTGAGGTCGCGCGGGTCCTCAGTGATGGACGCTCCGGTCACTTGTACGGCGACGTCCTCACCCTCGCGACGCTCGATGACGTAGACGACGCCGGGGTCCTCCTCGGGCTCGAGCTCCTGCCACGCGATCGTCACGTCGTGACTGTCGACGGACTCATTCACGCACTCGTCGAAGAAGGTGGGCACGGCGCAGACCAGCGGGCTATCGCTGGTAGGTGCGATGACGACGGCGAGCGATACGTCGGCGTACTCGAGCTGCGCGCCCGGAGACTCGTCACCGAGCTCGCGGGTGAAGACGCCCCACTCCGAGATGCGGCTCGGCTCCAGGTCGACGTACCCCTGCACGACCGCAGCGATCGCCGCTGGCGTAATCGGCTCGTCGCCGACGCCCGGGTCGTCGCTTCCACGGCACCCAGCGAGCAGCACACACGCCGCCGTCACCACCACCATCCGCCGTGTCATCCGGCGAGACTACGACGCGCCCGCCGCAGTCCCGCGACAGCGGGCGGCGACGCTAGAGCTTCCCCGCCGCTTCTGACCAGCCCAGATTCTCCAGACGATTCTCCTCGAGGCAACCAGCTCCGAGAGGTCGCGCGCCCCGGACGCTGAGATGTCACGCTGCCGGGTTGGTAAGGAGTACCGAAGAACGCGGTCTCGACCGTGGAGGGCCAGACGCAGAGAAGCCGGCCGCCCTCTGGTCCGGTCCGGAACCCATGATCCGCTGCTGAAGTCGGGATTGCAGACAAAGGTCGTCCCGGCCGCGATTCCTCGGCTCGCGCCGGATCCGTGTCCCCGGTGGGGTCAGAAGGTGTACTCGAAGACCGCGGTCTCGAGTGCAGCGCCAGACGCAGAGCAGTCGCGCCCCATGGCCGTCGCAGAACCCTGACCCCCTGTGCACGACGAAGATGCCTGGCCCGTTCCGTCCGCGGGATCCGTGTCGGTGTCGAAGGTGTACTCGCCCTCGAGGACGTAGAACGCTTCCGCCTCGTCGTGAACGTGTGGCGGGTTGTCGAAGCCAGGCTCCTGCCATGCCTCGCCGAGGGCCCAGTGGCCGCCGGTCTCGGTTCGCGATGCCTTACGGATGATCCGGGCCCGCAGACCACCCATCGGCAAGACGATGGCGTCTCCGTCGTGGGACCGCACAGGAGCACCCTCGGTGCTTCCTGATCAGGCATCGCCGACCCCCGTCGCGGACGTGGACGTGGCCACGTGGCCTCAGCTTCGTTCTGGCCTCCGCTGCACCCATACCTACCGCAATCGAGGCTCATGCGCACGCCGGATCCTGGGGTCGCAGCATCAGTGGGCCCACCTGGTCGACAGGTTGGATGAAGACCACCGGGTGCTCCTGCCGGACCTCTTCGGTCACGGTGAGTCGGCGAAGCCGCTGGGGGACTACTCGCTCAGCTCGCACGCCGCGACCATGCGCGACCTCCTTGATCACCTCGGGATCGAGCGGGTCACGCTCGTCGGGCACTCGCTCGGTGGTGGCATTGCCATGCAGTTCTTCTACCTCTTCCCCGAGCGGGTCGATCGTCTCGTGCTGGTTTCCAGTGGCGGCCTGGGACGTGAGGTGAACCTGGTCCTGCGCTCCGCGACCCTGCCCGGTGCGGCGCAGGTGCTCAGCATCCTCGCCTCCGCACCCGTCCTCTCGCGTGTCGAGGCACTGGGTCGTGGCGCATCGAAGGTCGGCTGGCGACCTGGCGCAGACATCGTGGCGATCTGGCGGGGGTTCAGCTCGCTCGGCGACGGTGAGAGTCGGCGTGCCTTCCTCGCCACCACGCGTGCGGTCATCGACATCGGCGGGCAGAGCATCAGTGCCCACGACCACCTGGAGGGTTCGCTACCCATCCCGACCCTGATCGTGTGGGGTTCGAAGGACCGGATGATCCCGGCCTCGCACGCAGCCAGCGTCAAGCGCGCGCTCCCCGACTGCCGCGTCGAGCTGTTCGAGGGTGCGGGTCACTTCCCACACCTTGACGATCCGGACCGCTTCGCGCGCCTGCTCCGCGAGTTCATCGCCGCTGAAGTGACACCGGAGCAGCCGACTGCGACCGAGGACTGACCCACTCTCGTGCGCGGCGCCTACGAGGACGTCAGGTCGCGCCTCATGACGAGCCGCGGCATGCCGCTGGCCGTCGCGTCGGTGGTGCCGACCACCTCGAAGCCGACCTTCGCGAACATCGCGCGAGTGCCGACGAAGGCCATCGTCAGGTCCATGCGCTCGCCGGCGGGGTCGACCGGGTAGGCCTCGACCGCGGGGGCTCCCCGGGAGGCCGCCCAGGCACAGGCACCCTCGAGCAGTGCGGTCGTCACGCCCTGGCGGCGGTGTCCGCTGCGGACCACGACGCAGATGATGCTCCACACCGGGAGGTCGTCGACGGGACGGATCAGTCGGGAGGCCACCAGCCGTGGGATGTCGCCGCGAGGGCTGATGCTGCACCAGGCGACGGGGGTCCCGTCCAGGTAGGTGACGACGCCGGGCGGCGGGTCGAGCTCGCACAGCGTCCGCGCAGCACGCTCCCGGCTGCCCTGCCCGAGCTCCTCGACCTGGCTCGCTCGGAGGCGGTGGGACAGGCACCAGCAGTGGGTGGCACGCCTGCTGCGGTTGAGGACGTCGGCGAAGTCCTCGAACCGGTCGGGCGTCACGGGGTGCGTCTCCCAGGCCATGGGGCCATCCAAACGTACGGTGCCCACAACGCCGTCTCGGCGAGACCTCACTGGACTGCAACCCCGATGCAGCAGGTGGACGCCCGTCCGTCCACGACCCACGGGTGCACGGACGAGCGTCCACCGCGGGTGGAAAGGCTGCCGGGACCGCAGCCTGCCTCGCCCTCATCCCGCCCGCGGTCGCCGAGCCGAGCCTAGGCGGCCTGTTCCCCAGCCCCAGCCGCACCCGAGGCCGCGCCAGCCTCCAGCGCGAGCGCGAGGATCTCGCGCACGTCGGAGACCAGGTGCACGGTCAGCGCGTCCAGCACGTCAGCCGGTACGTCGTCCAGGTCCGGCTCGTTGCGCCGGGGGAGGAACACCTCGGTGAGACCGGCGCGCTGGGCGGCGAGCAGCTTCTGCTTGACGCCCCCGATCGGGAGCACCCGGCCGGTGAGCGACACCTCGCCCGTCATCCCGACCTCGCCCCGCACGGCGCGGCCGGTGGCCAGCGAGACCAGGGCGGTGATCATCGTGACGCCGGCCGAGGGACCGTCCTTCGGCACCGCGCCCGCCGGCACGTGGACGTGCACCGGGACGTCGAGCCGCGCGGGGTCGACGCCGAGGTCGCTCGCGTGCGCCCGCACGTAGGTCAGCGCGATCTGTGCCGACTCCTTCATCACCTCGCCGAGCTGGCCGGTGAGGCTGAGCCCGCTGGCGCCGTCGGGCAGCGCGGAGGCCTCGATGTAGAGCACGTCGCCGCCCAGCCCGGTCACGGCCAGCCCGGTGGCCACCCCGGACAGCTCGGTGCGCTCGTGCGCGTCAGGGGTGAAGCGGGGCCGTCCGATCAGGTCGGTCAAGGTCGGTACGTCGATCACGACCGGCGCCACCGTGCCCGAGGCCAGCCGGGTCGCGGCCTTGCGGAAGGCCTTGGCGACCACCCGCTCGAGCTGGCGGACGCCGGCCTCGCGGGTGTGCTCGGCCGCCACCTGTCGCAGCGCCTCGTCGGTCACCGACACCTCCTCCGCGGTGAGCGCGGCGCGCTCGAGCTGGCGCGGCACCAGGAAGTCGCGGGCGATCGCGACCTTGTCGTCCTCGGTGTAGCCGTCGAGGGTGACCAGCTCCATCCGGTCCAGCAGCGGCCCGGGGATCTGCTCGACCACGTTGGCCGTGGCGATGAACAGCACGTCGGAGAGGTCGAGGTCGAGCTCGAGGTAGTGGTCGCGGAAGGTGTGGTTCTGCGCCGGGTCGAGCACCTCGAGCAGCGCTGCCGACGGGTCGCCGCGGTAGTCCGAGCCGACCTTGTCGATCTCGTCGAGCAGCACGACCGGGTTCATCGAGCCGGCCTCCTTGATCGCCCGCACGATCCGCCCGGGCAGCGCGCCGACGTACGTGCGGCGGTGGCCGCGGATCTCGGCCTCGTCGCGCACCCCGCCCAGCGCCACCCGCACGAACTCGCGGCCCAGCGTGCGGGCCACGGACTCCCCGAGCGAGGTCTTGCCGACTCCCGGAGGGCCTGCCAGGAGGATCACCGCACCGCTGCCGCGCCCGCCGACGACCTCCAGGCCGCGCTCGGCGCGACGCGCGCGCACCGCGAGGTGCTCGACGATCCGCTCCTTGACGTCGTCCAGCCCGTGGTGGTCGGCGTCGAGCACGGCCCGCGCTGCAATCAGGTCGGTGGAGTCCTCGGTCGTGGTGCCCCACGGCAGCTCGAGCACGGTGTCGAGCCAGGTGCGGATCCACTGCGCCTCGGGGTTCTGCTCGCTGGCGCGCTCCAGCTTGTCGACCTCGCGCAGCAGCGCCTCGCGCACGGCCTCGGGCACGTCGGCGGTCTCGACGCGGGTGCGGTAGTCGTCGGCGCCGTCGGGCTCGCCCTCGCCGAGCTCCTTGCGGATCGCCGCCAGCTGCTGGCGCAGCAGGAACTCCCGCTGCGACTTCTCCATGCCCTCGCGCACGTCACCGTCGATCTTGTCGGTGACCTCGACCTCGGCCTGGTGCTCGCGCGTCCACTCCAGGAGCAGCCCGAGCCGGGTCTCGAGGTCGGGGGTCTCCAGCAGCTCGCGCTTGCGCTCGTGGGTGAGGTACGGCGCCCAGCCGGCCGTGTCGGCGATCGCCTCGGGGTCGGTCATCGCGCCGAACGTGTCGACGATCTGCCAGGCCTCGCGACGCTGGAGCTCGGCGATGACCAGCCGCTTGTAGTCCGAGGTCAGCTCACGCACGCGGTCGGTGACCTCGCTCGCCCCGACCGGCTCGGCCTCGACCCACAGCGCCGCCCCGGGGCCGGTGACCCCGTTGCCGATCTGGGCCCGGACACCGGCGCGGAGCACCGCGGCCGGCTCGCCGCGGTTGAACCGCCCCACCTTCTCGATCGTCGCGACCACCCCGTACGTCGCGTAGCGGTCGTCGAGCCGCGGCGCGATGAGCAGCTCGCCCTGGCCGTCGCCCGCCACGGCCTGCGCCGCGTCGACGGCGGCCTGCGCCGCCTCGTCGAGCGCGACGGGCACGACCATGCCGGGAAGCAGGACGACGTCGGGGAGGAACAGCACGGGGAGCTGGCGAGTGGTCATGTCCGCTCAACCACGCGGCCGAGCCCGCTCTTCCGACGTACCTCCTCTGTTCACCGAGGGCGAACGAGCCCCCGAACGCCTACTTCACGGTGATGGTCTTGGTGTCCTCGCTGGGACCGAAGCCCTCGCCGCCGCTGGGGTCGTCGGTCATCGCGGCGAAGGTGTAGTCACCGGGAGCCAGCCCGGAGACGTCGACCTCGGTCTCCCACGGGTAGAGCTTGTCCATCCAGCCCTCGGCGGTGGCGAAGCCCTGCTGGACGACCTGGTCGCCCTGGCGGACCTCCCACGGGATCGTGGCCTCGAAGGAGCTGCCCACGCCGGACGCCGTGAACGAGCCGCTCACCTTCGCGCCCTCCTCGGGCGTGGTGACGTTGATGAGGCTGAGCACGTCGAGCTGCGGCGCGTTCTTCAGGCCCTTGCTCGTGTCGATGCCGAGCAACGAGGTCGGTCGCCCGTCGGCCGAGAAGGCGATCAGCTTCGCCCGCGCCTGCATGACGCCCTGAAGCGTGTAGACCAGCGACTGCACCGCGATCTTGGCCTCCGCCTTGCTCATCCCGGCCGGGCGCTGCACCAGGCTGTCATCGGTGAGCATGATCCCGATGGTGCCGGCCGCACCGGTGCCGTCGAAGCTGGTCTCCACGGGCGCCGTGCCGGCCGGGAACGGCGAGCGGTAGTCGGGGTCGAGCGCGTCACCGGCGAAGAGCAGGGCGATCGCCTCGTCCATCGGGTTGTCGTCCTCGACCTGCCGGAACTCCCGGAACAGCACGGGTCCGCGCGGCCCGTCGCCGAGGAAGTAGACCGGAGCGGTGGTCGTGCCGGCGGTGCCGTCCGACGTGGGCTCCTCGGACGGTGGGGCGCTCGTCGGCGTCTCCGCGGGCTCCGACGTCGCGGGGTCGGTGGCGGTCGAGCCCGGTTCCTCGGCGGTCGGGGTGGTGCGGTCGCCGCAGCCGACCAGCGCCAGGGCGGCGGCGGAGGCGGCGACAGCGAGCCGCAGCGTGCGGGTGTGGGGGATCGGGGAAGTCATGGTCCTCATCCTGGTCTCCTCGGGGTCGGCGGTGGTGGACCTAGCGGACGACGACGGTCCGCGTGTCGGTGGTGGGTCCGGCTCCCTCGGCGCCCCCGGAGGGGTCGGCGGTGGAGACGGCGAAGGTGTAGCGCCCGGGCGCCAGGTCGCTGACGTCGACCTCGACGGTCCAGGGGTAGAGCCGGTCCATCCAGCCCTCGGCCGTCGCCGCGCCGCCGGCGACCACGGTGCCCGCCTGGTCGCGCAGCTCCCACGGGACGGTGGCCTCGAACGAGCTCCCGACGCCCCGGGCGAGCAACGAGCCGCCGTCGACGACCTGCCCCTCGGCGGGGTCGGTGATGTTGACCAGCGCCAGCGTCTCCAGCTCGGGGGCCTGGGTGACCGGCGCGCTGGTGTCGACGCCGAGCACCTCCGCGACCGCGGCGCCGTCGCGCACGAAGCGCACCGGGAGCCGCTCCTGCACGGCGGCCTGGGCGGTGTAGACGACCTGCTGCACCGCGAGGGCGGCCTCGTCGCCGGCGGACCCCTCGTCGAGGTCGGCGTCGGCGGCCAGGGTGACCTCGATGACCCCGTCGAGCACGACGCCGCTCTGGAGGGCCCCCGCCGGCCAGGGAGAGCGGTAGTCGGGATCGCTCGGCTCGTCCGAGAGCAGGCCCAGCGCGGTGGAGAGGGTGCCGTCCTCAGCCGGCTCGTAGGAGCGGTAGAGCCGCGGCCCCAGGGGCGTGCTGCCCTGGTAGTAGACGGCGACGGGTACGTCGGCCGGGGTCGCCGCCGGCGGCTCGTCGGGGGTGCCGGGGCCGACGACACGCTGGCCCAGCACGACGCCACCCACGACGACGGCCGCGGTGGCGAGGGTGGCCAGGCCCACCGTGAGCGGACGGAGACGGCGCGATGGGGCGTAAGTACGCGAGCGGATGCGGTCGAGCCGGTCGGCGGGCTCGACGCCGGCGACGGCGTCGTCGAGCAGGCTGCGCAGGTCGTCGTCGTTCACAGGTCTGCTCCGTCCAGGAGGTCGCGGAGCGTGGCGGCGCCGCGGGACGCGTGGGTCTTCACCGAGCCGGGGCGGATGCCGAGGGCGTCGGCGATCTCGGCCTCGGAGAGATCGAGGTAGTAGCGCAGCGCGAGCACCTCGCGCTGGCGTCGGGGGAGCGACTGCAGCGCCTCCAGCACCGCGGCCCGACGGCCCTGCGCCACGACGGCCTCGTCGGCCCCCGGCACGAGCGAGGCCTCGGGTCCGCGGCGCACGTGCCGCTCGACGACCGAGCGGTGGCGCAGCGCCGAGCGCGACCGGTTGACCACCGTCTGCCGGAGATAGGCGAGGGCCCGGTCGGGGTCGCGCAGCCGGCCCCAGCGGCCGTGCACGGCGACGAACGCGTCCTGGACGACCTCCTCGGCCGTGCCCTGGTCACGCACCAGCAGCACCGAGAGGCGCACGAGACCGCGCCAGTGGGCGGCGTACAGGTGCTCCAGCGCCTGGTCCGCGTCCCAGCGGGGCGGGTCCGGGACCGGACTCACCGTGGGGCCGTGACGGGAGGGGGCATGGGCGCTCACGGTAGTTCCACGCTCGGGTGGGCACCGTGGTTGACACGTAGGATCGACCAATCGGAGGGAATTTGATGAGCGACTGCCTGTTCTGCGGGATCGTCAGCGGCGACGTGCCCGCGGAGGTCGTGCACACGACCGAGCGCACCATGGCGTTCCGCGACCTCAACCCGCAGGCGCCCACCCACGTGCTGGTGGTGCCGCGCGACCACTACGCCAACGCCGCCGAGCTCGCCGCCGGCGACCCCGTGGCCTCGGCCGAGCTGGTCGCCACCGCCGCCGCGGTCGCCACCGCCGAGGGCCACGACGACTACCGCCTGGTCTTCAACACCGGTCCCGGCGCCGGCCAGACCGTCTTCCACACCCACCTGCACCTGCTCGCGGGCCGATCTCTCGGCTGGCCCCCGGGATGACCCGGCGGCGCGGACCACGGGGCGGGCCTGCGGGCCCGGCCGCCGCCGTGGCCGCGCTGGTGCTGCTTGCCACGGCGTGCACCGCCTCCGACCAGGGCTCCGCCGTCCCGGATCCCGTCGGTACGTCGGCCCCGACGAGCCCGCCGTCGCCGACGGCCACCCCCCGACCCCCGACTCCGTCGTCTCCGGCCCGCCCGCTGCGCCGCGGCGAGGACCGGATGACCCTGGCCATGGCGGAGCCCTACACGCCGTCCGCGCCGACCGGCGTCGGCACCGACGACTACCGGTGCTTCCTGCTCGACCCCGGGCTCACGAAGGACGGCTACCTGACCGGCACCAACGTGCTGCCCGGCAACCCCGAGGTGGTCCACCACGTGATCCTGTTCCGGGTGGCCCCCGACCAGGTGAGCGAGGCGGAGGAGGTCGACGCCGCCACCGACGGGCCTGGCTGGACCTGCTTCGGTGGCACCGGTCTCTCCGCCGACTTCGCCGACATCGACGACGCCAACTGGCTGGGCGCCTGGGCCCCGGGCGGCGAGGAGACCGTCACCCGCAGGGGCTACGGCGTCGACCTGCCCGCGGGGTCGAGGATCGTCATGCAGGTCCACTACAACCTGCTCGCCGGTGCCAGCCCCGACACGAGCGCGACGCAGCTGCGGGTGACGACCCGGCGGTCCGGGATCACCCCGCTGCACACCTACCTGCTGCCGGCACCGGTGGAGCTGCCCTGCCGGCCCGCCCACGACGACGGACCGCTCTGCGACCGCGCGGCGGCGGTCGCCGACGTCCGGGCCCGCTTCGGCGCCGGGCCCGGCGCGATGGCCGACGTCCTGCACCTGCTGTGCGCCAGCACGCCGCAGCCGTCCACCACGTCCTCGTGCACGCGCACGATCGGGCGACCGATGACGATCCTGGGCGTCGCGGGCCACATGCACCTGCTGGGGCGCCGGATCACCGTCGAGGTCGACCCCGGGACGCCCCGGGCGCGCACGGTGCTCGACCTCGAGCCCTGGGACTTCGACGACCAGGGGGCCCGGGCGATCGAGCCGGTCGACCTCGAGCCCTTCGACACCGTGCGGGTGACCTGCCGCCACGAGCAGCGGCTGCGCGACCTGCTCCCGTCCTTCGAGGGCCAGGAGGAGAAGTACGTCGTGTGGGGCGAGGGCACCACCGACGAGATGTGCCTGGGGATCCTGTCGGTCGCCTTCCGGTGACCGGTCGGGGTCAGCCGCCCATCGCCCAGCGCGCGATGCGCAGGACGTAGAAGACCACCGGCATCCCGAAGACGAACAGCAGGACCCACGCGGTGATCCGGTGGATCGGCTTCGTGGCGTCGAGGCGTCCGGCGAAGTCGAGCAGCGCCCCGTCGGGCACGTGGTGGGTCAGGCCCATGCTGCGGGCGTCGTCCGGCAGGTGCTGGCCCAGGAACCAGGCGGGGACGAGGTCGGGATCCTCCGGGTCGGGGTCCTCGTCGAGCTCGTCGCGCTGCATGGGCCCACCGTACGCGGCGGGGCTCACGTAAAGTGGGCGTCGACCCGGGCCGGTCCGCACCTCTCGGCCCCTCCGCTCACAGAAAGCACCCATGACCGACAGCACTGCACACGGCGACGACCGACCGGCCGCGGCGGCCCCCACCCCCCGCCACCGCACGAAGCACACCGTCGTCGTCCCCAACAGCATCAACATGGTGAGCCTGCTCGGTCCCGGTGACGAGCACCTCGGTCTGATCGAGCGCAGCTTCGACGCGGAGATCCACGTCCGCGGCAACCGGATCAGCATGCACGGCGACCCGGGCGAGGTGGCGCTAGTCGAGCGCCTGCTCGACGAGCTGGTCGCGATCCTGCGCACCGGCCAGGGGGTCAGCACCGAGGTCGTGGAGCGCGTGCTGCAGATGCTGCGCGCCGAGACCACCGAGCGCCCCGCCGACGTGCTCTCGCTCAACATCCTGAGCAACCGCGGCCGCTCGATCCGTCCCAAGACGCTGAACCAGAAGCGCTACGTCGACGCGATCGACAAGCACACGATCACCTTCGGCATCGGCCCCGCCGGCACCGGCAAGACCTACCTGGCCATGGCCAAGGCCGTGCAGGCGCTGCAGTCCAAGAGCGTCAACCGGATCATCCTCACCCGACCGGCCGTCGAGGCCGGTGAGCGCCTGGGCTACCTGCCCGGCACGCTCAGCGAGAAGATCGACCCCTACCTCCGCCCGCTGTACGACGCGCTGCACGACATGATCGATCCCGAGTCGATCCCCAAGCTGCTGGCCGCCGGCACCATCGAGGTCGCGCCGCTGGCCTACATGCGGGGGCGCTCGCTCAACGACTCCTTCATCATCCTCGACGAGGCGCAGAACACCTCGCCGGAGCAGATGAAGATGTTCCTGACCCGGCTGGGCTTCGGCTCCAAGATCGTGGTCACCGGCGACGTCACCCAGGTCGACCTGCCCAGCGGCACCAAGTCCGGGCTGCGGGTCATCGAGGGGATCCTCGACGAGGTCGAGGACATCTCCTTCAACAAGCTCACCAGCCACGACGTCGTACGCCACCGGCTGGTCGGCAAGATCGTCACCGCCTACGAGGAGTTCGACGCCCGCGGCGGACTCCACGGCGCGCCGCCGGCGCAGGCTCCCCGGTGATCCGCCGATGAGCATCGAGATCCTCAACGAGTCCGGCCTCGAGGTCGACGCCCGCCGGTTGAGCGCGCTGAGCCGGTTCGTGATGGACCGGATGCGTGTCCACCCGCTGGCCGAGCTGTGCATCAAGGCCGTCGACGAGGACACCATCGCGCTGCTCAACCAGCAGTGGATGGACAAGGAGGGCCCCACCGACGTCCTGGCCTTCCCGATGGACGAGCTGCGGCCCGGCCTGGTCAGCGAGGAGCCCGAGGAGGGCGTGCTCGGCGACCTGGTGCTCTGCCCGGCCATCGCCCACCAGCAGGGCGAGACCGCCGGTCACGGTGCGCTCGCCGAGATCGAGCTGCTCACCGTGCACGGCATCCTGCACCTGCTGGGCTACGACCACGGCGAGCCAGAGGAGCACCGCGAGATGTTCGCGCTCCAGGACGAGCTGCTCGCCGCGTGGCGCGACGACCCGGTCGAGGGCCCGGTGACTGGACGCTGATGAGCGCCCCCTGGCTGCTCCTGGTCGCGGCCCTGCTGGTCCTGCTGGCCGGTGTCTTCACGGCCGTCGACGCCGCCCTCGCCGGCTTCTCCCGCGCCCGCGCGGCCGAGCTGGTCGCGGAGGGCCGCACCGGCGCGTCCCGGCTCGTCGTGCTGCTCGAGGACGCGCCCCGCTACCTCAACACCGCCCTGCTGCTGCGGCTGCTGTGCGAGATCTCGGCGATCGTGCTCGTGACCCTCTACGTCGACGAGGTTGTCGGGGGCTCGTGGTGGGCCAGCGTGCTGGTCGCCATCGGCTCGATGCTGCTGCTGTCGTTCGTGGTCATCGGGGTCGCTCCGCGCACCCTCGGTCGCCAGCACGCCGACACGGTCGCCTGCCTCTCGGCGGGGCCGGTGGCGGCCTTCACGACCGTCCTCGGGCCGCTGCCGAGGCTGCTGATCCTGCTCGGCAACGCGATCACTCCGGGGCGTGGCTTCCGCGAGGGCCCGTTCTCGACCGAGACCGAGCTGCGCGAGATGGTCGACATCGCCGAGGCCTCGGCGCTGATCGAGTCCGACGAGCGACGGATGATCCACTCGGTCTTCGAGCTCGGCGACACGACCGTGCGCGAGGTGATGGTGCCGCGCAACGACGTGGTCTACATCGAGCACTTCAAGAACCTGCGCCAGAGCAAGTCGCTGTTCCTGCGCTCGGGCTTCTCGCGGGTCCCCGTCATCGGTGAGAACCTCGACGACATCCGCGGCGTGGCCTACCTCAAGGACATCGTGCGCCGCGACTTCGAGGCGCCCGGGGTCGAGCTGACCCAGCGCATCGAGGAGGTGATGCGGCCGGTGCTGTGGGTGCCCGAGTCCAAGCGCGTCGACGCCCTGCTGCGCGAGATGCAGGCCAACCGGCAGCACATCGCGGTCGTCGTCGACGAGTACGGCGGCACCGCCGGCCTGCTGACCATCGAGGACCTCCTGGAGGAGATCGTCGGCGAGATCACCGACGAGTACGACGCCGAGGAGATCGAGACCGAGCAGATCGACGTCGACTCCGTCCGGGTGTCCTCGCGCTACCCGATCGACGACCTCGACGAGCTCTTCGGCTTCGACGTCGAGGAGGAGGACGTCGACTCGGTCGGGGGTCTGATGGCCAAGCACCTCGGGGTGGTGCCGATCCCCGGCTCGTCCGTGGAGGCGCACGGCCTGCGCTTCGTGGCCGAGGACACCGCCGGTCGCCGCAACAAGATCGGCACCGTGCTGATCCGCCGGCTCGAGCCGACGCCCGACGACGGCGACCGCAGGGACAACGACCGCAAGGACAACGACCGCAGGGACAACGACCGCAAGAGCGTGGAGGCCGTGCATGACTGAGCTCTCGACCGAGGACCACAAGCTGGTCACCCTGGCCCGAGCCACCCGGGCCCGCACCGGCGCGGCCCAGGGCGCGGCGGTGCGGGACGAGAACGGCCGCACCTACGCCGCTGCCACCGTCGACCTGCCCTCGCTGCAGCTGTCGGCGGTGCAGGTCTGCGCGGCCATGGCGCTGGCCTCGGGCTCCCGTGCGGTGCAGGCCGTCGCGGTGCTGGGCGGGGCCGAGGAGCTGGCCGCGCCGGACCGTGCGGTGCTGGCCGACGTCGGCGCCGACGCGCTCGTGGTGCACCTCGCCGACGAGCGGGGGCAGGTCACCTCGACGCTCAGCGGCGTCCACTGACGGTAGGATCGGGCAGATGGTGGCGGCGACGCTCCAGACTCCCCGCGGGTGGACCGCGCACGAGAGTGCGGTCGACCGGCTCAGCGCGTCCTACGCCGCGATCCCGCCCGGCGCGACGGTCCGGCTGGCCAAGCAGACCAGCAACCTCTTCCGGCAGCGCAGCGCGACCGGCACCCCCGGCCTCGACGTCTCGGGCCTGAGCGGCGTCATCGAGGTCGACGCCCGCACGCGCACGGCCGAGGTGCAGGGCATGTGCACCTACGAGACCCTCGTCGACGTCACGCTCGCCCACGGGCTGGTGCCGCTCGTGGTGCCCCAGCTGCGCACGATCACCCTCGGTGGCGCCGTCACCGGGCTCGGGATCGAGTCCACGAGCTTCCGCCACGGCCTGCCGCACGAGTCGGTGCTGGAGATGGATGTCTTCACCGGCGCCGGCGAGGTCGTGACGACCCGCCCCGGCGACGACCTCTTCGACGCGTTCCCCAACTCCTACGGCAGCCTGGGCTACGCCACCCGGCTGCGGATCAGCCTCGACCCGGCGCCGTCCCACGTCGCGCTGCGCCACGTCCGCTTCGACGACCAGCGCCTGCTGGCCGAGGCGATCGCCGAGATCACCGAGACCGGGGAGCACGACGGCGAGCGGGTCGACGGACTCGACGGCGTCGCGTTCGAGCCCGGCGAGTCCTACCTGACCCTGGCCCGCTGGCTCCCCGCCGACGAGACCCCGTCGGGCCGACCCTCCGACTACACCGGGCAGCGGATCTTCTACCGCTCGCTGCGCGACCGCGAGACCGACCTGCTCACGATGCGCGACTACCTCTGGCGCTGGGACACCGACTGGTTCTGGTGCTCCGGTGCGTTCGGCGCCCAGCACCCCGTCGTACGTCGCCTCTGGCCACGCCGCTGGCGTCGGTCCGACGTCTACATGCGGCTGCTGGGGCTCGACCGCCGCTTCGACGTGGCCGACCGGCTCGACCGCCGCGCGGGGCGCCCGCAGCGCGAGCGGGTGGTGCAGGACGTCGAGGTGCCCGTCGAGCGGTTGGCGGAGTTCCTGGCCTGGTTCGACGCCGAGGTCGGGATGCGCCCGGTCTGGCTCTGCCCCCTGGTGGCGCAGCGGGCGTGGCCGACGTACCCGCTGGCACCGGGGGAGACCTACGTCAACGTCGGCTTCTGGGGCACCGTGCACGTCGGCCCCGAGGCCGCCCGCTCGCCGCGCAACCGGGCGATCGAGGCGAAGGTCAGCGAGCTCGGCGGCCACAAGTCGCTCTACTCCGACGCCTTCTACGACCGGTCGACCTTCGACCGGCTCTACGACGTCCCGGCGCTCACGGCGGTCAAGAGCCGCTACGACCCGGACGACCGGCTCACCACCCTCTACGACAAGGCGGTGCGACAACGATGAAGATCGCCGACGCGATCACCGACCTGCTGCGCGACGAGCTGCCGGTGCGGTTCACGGCCTACGACGGCAGCGCGGCCGGGCCCGAGGACGCCGAGATCGGCCTCGAGCTCGCGACCCCGCGCGGCCTGTCCTACCTGCTCACCGCGCCGGGCGACCTCGGCATGGCCCGGGCCTACGTCGCGGGAGACCTGCGCCTGCACGGCGTGCACCCCGGCGACCCCTACCCGGCCATGGTGCTGCTCAAGGACCACCTCGACTTCCGCGCCCCGTCGCCGGGGGAGATCGTGGGGCTGCTGCGCGGCTTCGGCCTCGGGCACCTCAAGCCACCACCGCCACCGCCGCAGGAGCACCTCCCGCGGTGGCGCCGAGCGGTCGAGGGGCTGCGCCACTCGATGGCCCGCGACGCCCAGGTGATCCAGCACCACTACGACGTCTCCAACACCTTCTACCGCCACGTGCTCGGCCCCTCGATGGCCTACACCTGCGCGGTCTTCCCGCACGAGCAGGCCACGCTCGAGGAGGCGCAGCACGAGAAGTTCGACCTCGTCGCCCGCAAGCTCGACCTCAAGCCCGGCCAGCGGCTGCTCGACGTCGGCTGCGGCTGGGGCGGGATGGTCCGCCACGCGGCGCGCGAGTACGGCGTCCGCGCGCTCGGCGTCACGCTGTCGGCCCAGCAGGCCTCGTGGGGCAAGCGGGCGATCGACAACGACGGGCTCGGTGACCTCGCCGAGGTCCGCCACCTCGACTACCGCGACGTGGTGGAGTCCGGCTTCGACGCCGTGAGCTCGATCGGGCTGACCGAGCACATCGGCATCAGCAACTACCCGGCCTACTTCGGCTTCCTGCGCGACCGGCTGCGCGACGAGGGCCGGCTGCTCAACCACTCGATCACCCGCCACCACAACCGGCCGGAGAGCACCGGTCCGTTCATCGACCGCTACGTCTTCCCCGACGGCGAGCTGACCGGCTCCGGCACGATCATCACCCAGGCCCAGGACGCCGGGCTCGAGGTCGTGCACAGCGAGAACCTCCGCCGCCACTACGCGATGACGCTGCGCGAGTGGAACGCCAACCTGGTCGACAGCTGGGAGGAGTGCCTGGCCGAGGTGGGCCCCGGCACGGCCCGCACCTGGGGCCTCTACATGGCCGTCTCGACGCATCGGCTTCGAGCGCAACGAGATCCAGCTCCACCAGGTGCTGGCGGCGCGGACCACCGACGCCGGCGCCGACGGGTTCCCGCTCCGTCCCTCGTGGTGAGCAGCCGATAGCCTCTCCGGGATGAGCACCCGGGCCCAGCAGTACGTCGCGCAGGTGCTGCGTCGCGCCCGGGTCTCCGACCACCTGGTGCGCCTGGTGCTCGGCGGGCCGGGGCTGACCGGGTTCACCTCGACCGGCGTGCCCGACGAGTGGGTCGGGCTGGTCGTCCCCGAGCAGTTCCAGAGCCGCTACTACACCGTCCGCGCGTGGGACCCCGCCGCCGGCGAGCTGACCCTCGACGTGGTCGTCCACGACGTCGGGCTGGTCACCGAGTGGGCGACCCGTGAGTGCGTCGGCGACACCGTCACGATCACCGAGCCCAAGGGCTCCTTCACGCTGCCACCGGGCGCCGGCTGGCTGATCCTGGTCGGCGACCTGACCGCGCTGCCGGCGATGGCGCGGATCAGCGAGACCGTCGACCTGCCGACCCGCACCTGGGCCGAGGTGCCGGGCGACCACGCGTCCTACCTGCCCGAGCCCGACCGCGTCACCTGGCTGCAGCAGCCCGGCGACGGGCAGAGCCGGCTCGCCGACGTGGTCACCGACCTGGAGTGGCCCGAGGGCGAGGGCTACTTCTGGATGGCCGGGGAGTCCGCGCAGATGCGGGCGATCCGCAAGCACCTGATGCGCGAGCGCCGGCTGCCCAGCACGGCGTACGACGTGATGGGCTACTGGCGCGGCGGGGCCGCGCGGCAGCCGAGGGCGGTCGATCCCGGGCCGGTCTGGCGCGCGGGCAAGGCGGCAGGCAAGAGCGACGACGAGATCTGGGCCGACTACGACAAGGCGCGTGACGCATGACCGAGGACGACACGTCCGGCCGACCCGACGAGCACGGCCACCGGAGCGGGTTCGTCTCCTTCGTGGGCCGTCCCAACGCCGGCAAGTCGACGCTGACCAACGCGCTGGTCGGGCAGAAGGTCGTGATCACCTCCGACAAGCCGCAGACCACGCGCACCGTGGTGCGCGGCATCGTGCACCGCCCCGACGCGCAGCTGATCCTGGTCGACACCCCGGGCCTGCACCGCCCGCGCACGCTGCTCGGCGAGCGGCTCAACGACCTGGTGAAGACCACGCTGGCCGAGGTCGACGTGGTCGCGGTCTGCTTCCCGGCCAACGAGAAGATCGGCCCGGGCGACCGGTTCATCGTCAACGAGGTCTCCAAGGTCCGGCGCACGATCAAGGTCGCGATCGCCACCAAGACCGACCTCGTCGACTCCGACCGGCTCGGCCAGCACCTGATGGACATCGCGGCGCTCGGTCAGGAGACGAAGACCGAGTGGGCCGAGATCGTGCCGGTCTCCGCCCAGGGCGGCGACCAGGTCACGCTGCTCGCCGACCTGCTCGTCGCCCTGCTGCCCGAGGGTCCGCAGCTCTACCCCGACGGCGACCTCAGCGACGCGCCGGAGGAGATCCTCGTGGCCGAGCTGATCCGCGAGGCCTCGCTCGACGGCGTGCGCGACGAGCTGCCGCACTCGATCGCGGTCGTGGTCGAGGAGATGGGCCTGCGCGAGGGCCGGCCGGCCGACAAGCCGCTGCTCGACATCCACGCCAACCTCTTCGTCGAGCGCTCCTCCCAGAAGGGGATCGTCATCGGCCACCAGGGGGCCCGGCTCAAGCAGGTCGGCACGGTCGCGCGCAAGCAGATCGAGGCGCTGCTCGGCACCCCGGTCTACCTCGACCTGCGGGTCAAGATCGCCAAGGACTGGCAGCGCGACCCCCGGCAGCTGCGCCGGCTGGGGTTCTGATGAGCCGGTCCGGGCCCGTGCCCGCCCCGGTCGCCCGGTGGCACGAGATCGCCGAGGCGCGCGACCCCGCCGGCCTGGCCGACCTGCTCGCCGACGACGTCGTCTTCCGCTCCCCGGCGGTGCACACGCCCCAGGAGGGCCGCGAGCTGACCACGGCCTACCTCGGCGCCGCGATGGTCGTGCTCGGCCCGACGCTGGTCTACGGCCGCGAGTGGTACGCCGAGGGCTCGGCCGTGCTGGAGTTCGAGGCCGACCTCGACGGGGTGCGCGTGCACGGCGTCGACATGCTGGCGTGGGGCGACGACGGGCGGCTGAGCGAGTTCACCGTGCTGGTCCGACCGGTCCGCGGCCTGGAGAAGCTGATCGAGCTGATGGCGGCCGAGCTCTTCGGCTGACCGCGCCGAGTCGCTCGTGCCTCAGTCCGGGGCCCAGCACCGCCCGAAGGTCTGGCCCTGCTCCCACTGCTCCGCGGTGGGCCACTCGTAGGCCCACTCGTAGTCGAGCGGGTCGTCGGCGACGTCGGCCCCGGCGTCCTCGCACGGGGCCTGGCCGCGCTCGCGGACGACCGCGTCGCCGGGGTAGTCACCGGGCTCGAAGTCGATCGTGGAGATCGCCCGCCACGAGTGCGGGCCCGAGCAGATCACCCGCTCGAAGTCGTCCGCGTCGGGCGCCGCCGTCCCGCACATGGCGTATCGGTCGCGTCCCTCGGCGTCGGCGAGGACGCCCGAGAGGCGACCGGTCAGGGGGGCGAGCCGCTCCTCGCCGGCCAGCGCGATCGCGTCGCAGCGGAACCACTGGGCCCCCTCGTCGGACTGCTCGAGCGTCGGCGTGAACCACACCGGGCGCAGCATGCTGAGCCGCTGGTCCTCGGGGGAGCCGCCCACGAACCGGCCGAACATCCGCGGGCAGGCCTGCGCCACGGCGTCGCGGACGTGGCGGGAGTCGACGGTGAGCAGGTGGCCGTCGACCAGGTTGTCCAACGTGCCGACCCCCACCGTGATCGCGGTGTGCTTGCGGGCGCAGTCGACCGCACGGCCCTCGGCCGTGGGCGCCAGCGCGGCGTCGAAGTCGAGCCGGTAGCAGGCGCGCTCCGCCGGCTCGGGCGGCTCCGTCGCGGTCGGCAGCGGGGCCGGGGTGCTCTCGGCGGTCGGCGTCGGTGAGGCCGAGGTGCCCGCCGCCCCCGGGTCGGCGCCGTCGCCGGTGCAGGCGGAGACGGTCAGGGCGGCGGCGCAGGCCAGCGCGGCCAGGGCTCGTCGGCTGGGTGTCATGGCTCAGTCGGGGGTCTTGGCCCAGCAGACCGACCGGCGGTTGCCGGCCTGCCACTCGGCCTCGTGGAAGAAGGTGTAGCCGAAGTCGTAGTCGACGGGGTAGTTCAGCCACGCTCCCACCGAGTCGGAGCAGAAGTCACGGGTGCGGACCTCGACCAGCTGGTCGCCGGGGTAGGGGTCCTCGGGCTCGCCGAGCTTGATCGTGGTGACCGCGCGCCAGTCGTGCGGGTCGTTGCAGGGCACCTTCTCGCCCTCGGCGACCGTCGGGCCCGACGCGCAGACCATCCACCGGTCGGCGGCCCGGCCGAGCAGCAGCCCCTCGGCGGTCCGCGGCAGCGGGAGGAACTCCGCGGAGTCCTCGGTGCCGCCGACGAGGTCGCAGCGGTACCAGCGGGCGCCCTCGTCCCAGGCCTTCTCCGAGGGCCGGAACCACGCCCAGCTCACGACCGTGCGCATCGACATGCTCTCGTCGGCGCCCAGGAAGCTGCGGAACTTCTCGGTGCAGGTGCGGTAGGCGAACTCCCCGACGGCGTCGTCGTCGTACGCGGCGTCGTCCAGCTCCTCGGGGAGCTGCCCGACCGCGTAGGTCTGGGCCGTGTGCGGCTGGGCGCAGGCCACGGTCTCGGTGGCGTTGGTGGGCAGGGCGACGTCCTCGGGCGCGAGCTCGCGGCACGCGCCCACCGTGGGGGCCTCGACCGCGTCGACCCGCGCGCGGTCGGTGGCCGGGGCGGCGGAGCCGCCGCACGCGCTCAGGAGCAGCGCCAGCGCCCCACCGAGCGCGGGCGCGGCGAGGGCGCGCCACGGCTGCCGGTGTCTGACCACCGGGCGATCGTAGTCGGGGCGGTCAGGTCAGCAGCGCGGCCAGGGTCGCCCCGAGCTCGTACGCCGCGGTGCGGTCCGCGTCGTCGACGTCGCCCAGCACCTCGAGCACCGGCGCGGCCTGCGTCCAGGGCAGCGCGCCCGTGATCGAGAGCACCGAGCGGACGGCGCCGGTGGTGTCGTAGCGCCCGTGCACCCACAGCCCGAACGGCTTGCGCTGCCCGCCGGAGCCGCCGCCCGCCGAGCCGTCGTCGGCGAGGGCGCCGCCCACCTGGAGGAAGAGGGAGTCGAAGAAGTGCTTGAGCGCCCCGCTCATGTAGCCGAAGTTGGCCGGCGTGCCGAGCAGGTAGGCCTCGGCGCCCAGCACGTCGTCGGCGCCGGCCTCCAGCGCCGGGCGGACGACCACCTCGACGCCCTGGATCGCCTCGTCGCGGGTGCCGGCCAGGACCTGGTCGGTGAGCGCCTGCACCGTGGGGGTGGGGGAGTGGTGGACCACGAGCAGGGTGGGCATGGCCGCACGGTAGCCCGCCGGACGAGCGGGCGGGGCGACGTACGGGGGTCACGTTTTGCCGTCGGGACCCCGGGTCCGTAGGATCGACCCTCGGCGCACCCCGGTGTGCCCTCTGCACGGCATCCCACCACCGACGGTGGTGTCGGCGTGCCTCAGACCAAGATGTGAAGACTACGAAGGAGACCGCGGTGTACGCGATCGTGCGCGCAGGCGCCAAGCAGCAGAAGGTCGCTGTGGGCGACGTCATCGAGATCGACAAGATCTCGACCCCCGTCGGCGACTCTCTGAGCCTCCCCGTGGTCATGACGGTCGACGGTGACCAGGTCACCGCCACGGGCCTCGACAAGGCCAGCGTGACCGTCGAGGTGCTCGGCGCGACCAAGGGCCCCAAGATCGTCATCCAGAAGTTCAAGAACAAGACCGGTTACAAGAAGCGCCAGGGCCACCGCCAGAAGTACACCCAGGTCAAGGTCACCGACATCTCTCTCTGAGCCTCGGCTCGAGCTCCAGCGAAGGATCACGAAATGGCACACAAGAAGGGCGCCGCGTCCACCAAGAACGGCCGCGACTCCAACTCCCAGCGCCTCGGCGTGAAGCGCTTCGGTGGTCAGACCGTCAACGCGGGCGAGATCATCGTGCGTCAGCGCGGCACCCACTTCCACCCGGGCACCGGGATGGGCCGGGGCGGCGACGACACCCTGTTCGCGCTGATCGCGGGCTCGGTCGAGTTCGGGCGCAAGCGCGGCCGCAAGGTCGTCAACATCGTTCCTGGCGAGTAGCCAGCCACACGGGGGCTCCGCCCCCGTGACCCCCCGCTGGGGCTCCGCCCCAGACCCCTCGGGCGCGACCCGAGCACGTAAGGGCGTCCCGCTGGGGGCGCCCTTCGTCTTTTCCCTAGCACCAGGAGCACCGCAATGGCCGTCCCCACCTTCGTCGACCAGGTCACGCTGCACGTGAGCGCGGGGCGCGGCGGTCACGGGGTGGCCTCGGTCCACCGCGAGAAGTTCAAGCCGCTCGGCGGCCCCGACGGCGGCAACGGCGGCCCCGGGGGCTCGATCATCCTGCGCGTCGACCCCGACGTCACGACGCTCGTCGAGTACCACCACAGCCCCAAGCGCAACGCCGAGAACGGCGGCCAGGGCTCGGGCGGCCACAAGAGCGGCGCCCACGGACGCGACCTGGTGCTGCCGGTGCCCGACGGCACGGTCGTCTCCAGCCACGGCGAGGTGCTCGCCGACCTGATCGGCCCCGGCACCGAGATGATCATCGCGGAGGGCGGTCGCGGCGGGCTGGGCAACGCGGCGCTGGCCTCCGCCAAGCGCAAGGCTCCCGGCTTCGCACTGCTCGGCGAGCCCGGCGAGGAGCTCGAGATCACCCTCGAGCTCAAGGTCGTGGCCGACATCGGCCTGGTCGGCTTCCCCAGCGCCGGCAAGTCGAGCCTGATCGCGGCCGTGTCGCGGGCCCGGCCGAAGATCGCCGACTACCCGTTCACCACGCTGGTGCCCAACCTCGGCGTGGTCACCGCGGGCGACACGACGTTCACCGTCGCCGACGTGCCCGGGCTGATCGAGGGGGCCAGCGAGGGCCGCGGCCTGGGCCACGACTTCCTGCGCCACATCGAGCGCTGCGCCGCGATCGTCCACGTCATCGACACCGCCACCATGGAGCCCGGGCGCAACCCGGTCGAGGACCTCGACGTCATCGAGCGCGAGCTGAGCCGCTACGGCGGCCTCGAGGACCGCCCGCGCCTGGTCGCGCTCAACAAGGTCGACGTGCCCGACGGCAGCGACATCGCCGACATGGTCGTCGACGACCTGGAGGCCCGGGGCCTGCGGGTCTTCGCGGTCTCCGCCGCCTCGGGCGCCGGGATGCGCGCGCTCACGTTCGCGATGGCCGAGGTCGTGCGGGCCGCCCGCGCCGAGCGCGAGGTCGTCGTACCGACCCGGATCGTGCTCCGACCGCCCAGCGCCGACGGTGGCGGCGACTTCACGGTCACCCGCGACGACGACGGGTGGCGCGTGCGGGGCTCGAAGCCCGAGCGCTGGGTGCGTCAGACCGACTTCGCCAACGACGAGGCGGTCGGCTACCTCGCCGACCGGCTCAACCGGCTCGGCGTCGAGACCCAGCTGGTGCGCCGCGGGGCGATCGAGGGCGACGCGGTGCTGATCGGGCCGCCCGAGAACGCCGTGGTCTTCGACTTCAAGCCCGGCATCGACGCCGGCGCCGAGATCCTGTCGCGCCGCGGCGAGGACCAGCGCTTCGGCGAGGACCGCCCGGCGGCCCAGCGCCGTCGCGACATCCAGGAGGGGCTGGCCGACCGCGCCGAGGGGGAGACCCGCGCCGACGTCGCGCGGCGCCTCGACGAGCGGATCGAGAAGGCCTCGCGTCCCTCCCAGGGTCCGTCCTCCTACGAGATCGGATCGGCCGAGGACCCCGACTGGGCGGAGTCCGACCCCGATGCGGGCTGAGGTCACCGACGCACGACGGGTCGTGGTCAAGGTCGGCTCGTCGTCGCTGACCACCGCCGCCGGGGGCATCGACCCCGAGCGGCTGACGGCCCTGGTCGACGTCCTGGCCGCCGCCAAGGCGGGCGGGGCCGAGGTCGTGCTGGTCTCCTCGGGGGCCATCGCCGCCGGCCTGGCCCCGCTGGGCCTCAGCACCCGGCCGCGCGGCCTCCCGGCACAGCAGGCCGCTGCGTCGGTCGGTCAGGGCGTCCTCGTCCACCGCTACACCGACGCGCTCGCGCGACACGGGATCGTGGCCGGGCAGGTGCTGCTCACCCTCGACGACGTCACGCGGCGCGCGCACTACCGCAACGCCCAGCAGACCTTCGCCAAGCTGCTCGAGCTCGGGGTGCTGCCGATCGTCAACGAGAACGACACCGTCGCCACCTCCGAGATCCGCTTCGGTGACAACGACCGGCTCGCGGCGCTGGTGGCCCACCTCGTGCACGCCGACCTGCTGGTCCTGCTCTCCGACGTCGACGGCCTCTACGACGGCCGCCCGTCCGACCCCGGCAGCCGGCTGGTGCCCGAGGTGGCCTCGGTCGACGACCTGGCCAGCGTCCGGATCGGCAAGGCCGGCGGCGCGGGGGTGGGCACGGGCGGCATGCAGACCAAGGTCCAGGCCGCCCAGATCGCCACCGGCGCGGGTGTCCCGGTCGTGCTGACCTCCGCCGCCCAGGCCGCCCAGGCGCTGGCCGGCGAGCCGGTCGGCACGCTCTTCCACGCCACCGGCCGCCGCCGCCCCACGCGGCTGCTGTGGCTGGCGCACGCCACCGAGCCCCTCGGCACCCTGCTGCTCGACGCCGGGGCGGTGCGCGCCGTCGTCGAGCGCCGGGCCTCGCTGCTCGCCGCCGGCGTCACCGGCGCCGACGGCAGCTTCGTCGCAGGCGACCCGGTCGACCTGGCCGGCCCCGACGGACGCCCGGTCGCGCGCGGCCTGGTCAACTTCGACGCCGCCGAGATCCCGCTGCTGGTCGGGCGCTCCTCGCAGGACCTCAAGCGCGACCTGGGTGCCGCCTACGAGCGCGAGGTCGTCCACCGCGACGACCTGGTCCTGCTCTGAGGATGCGCATCGACGGGGTCGCGCCCCGGGTGCTCACCGGCCTCGGCGTCGTCCTGCTGCTGCCCGCCCTGCTGATCACGCTCGACCGGCTCGTCGAGCCGCCGTGGGCCCGCGCCGTGCAGCTCGTCGCGTTCACCCCCCTGGCCCTCCCGGCGTACGCCGGCGCGCTGGTGCTCCTCGTGCCCGCGCTCGTGCTGGGGCGCCACGGGCCGGGCCGCCGCCGCGTCGCCCGTGCGGCCGCGGCGCTGCTGGCCGTGGCCGGGCTGGTCCTGCACGCCGTCTGGTTCGCGCCGCAGGTGCTGGGGGAGACCCCGCGCCCCGCCGCCGGTGCCGAGGAGCTGACCGTGATGAGCGCCAACCTGCTCTTCGGCGGGGCCGACACGGCCGCGCTGGTCGAGGAGGTCCGCGAGCACGAGGTGGGGCTGCTGGTGACCACCGAGCTGACCGACCCGGCGCTCGCGGCGCTCGACGCGGCCGGCCTCGACGACCTGCTGCCCTTCCGCGTCGGCTCGGCCGGTCCGGCGGACAGCGTGATGGGCACGATGGTCTTCGCCGCCCGGCCGTTGGAGCAGGTCGGCGCGGTCGCGACGTTCAGCGACGGGCTGGTCGTCGAGGTGCCGGTCGGCACCGAGGCGACCCTGAGGGTGGTCGCGGTGCACCCCGCGCCGCCGACGCTGCCCGACCAGTGGCGCGCCGACCACGCGGCGATCCGGCAGGCCGCCGAGCGCTACCGCCCCGACGCGATCGTCGGCGACCTCAACGCCACCCCCGACCACGCCCCGCTGCGGGCCCTGCGCGACCTGGGCTACCGCGACGCCGCCGAGCTCACCAACGCCGGCTGGGCGCCGACCTGGCCGGTCGGCGAGACCTTCGGCGTGCTCGGGCTGCTCGGGCCGATCGCCCAGATCGACCACGTGCTGCTCGCCGAGGCCTGGACCGCGACCCGGTCGGCCACGTCGGTCGTCGGCGGCACCGACCACGCGGTGCTGCGGGCGACCATCGCCGCGCGCTAGGCCCCGGTCGGACCCCGCGCCGAGCGGGTTCGTCGCGGCGTGACCCCGCGCCGTACCCTGGGGAGGCCATGAGCACGTCGCCCGTCTACCTCGATCACGCCGCCACGACACCCATGCTGCCGGCGGCGGTCGAGGCGATGACCCGCCACCTGCACACGACCGGCAACGCCAGCTCGCTGCACGCCTCCGGCCGCCGGGCGCGACGGGTGATCGAGGAGTCGCGCGAGACGATCGCGCAGGCCCTCAACTGCCGTCCGGGCGAGGTCGTGTTCACCTCCGGCGGCACCGAGGCCGACAACCTCGCGGTCAAGGGCATGCACTGGGCCCGCGCCGCCGACCTCGGACCCCGGCCGCGGCTGATCGCCTCCGCGGTGGAGCACCACGCGGTGCTGGACCCCACCGACTGGCTCCAGGACGGCGACGAGGCCGAGGTGCGGCTGATCCGCGTCGACGCCACCGGCCGGGTCGACCTCGACCACCTGCGCGAGCTGGTCTCCGAGCGGCCGGTGTCGCTGATCTCGGTCATGTGGGCCAACAACGAGGTCGGCACCGTCCAGCCGGTCGACGAGATCGTCGCGATCGCCGCCGAGCACGGCATCCCCGTGCACACCGACGCGATCCAGGCGGTCGGCGCCGTGCCGGTCGACTTCGCGGCCTCGGGGGTCGACGCGCTGACGCTCACCGGCCACAAGCTCGGCGGGCCCTACGGCGTCGGGGCGCTCGTGGTCCGCCGCGAGCTGGCCGTCACCCCGCTCATCCACGGGGGCGGCCAGGAGCGCGACATCCGCAGCGGCACCGTCGACACCCCGGCCATCGCGGGGTTCGCCACGGCCGTGGAGCTGGCGGTCAAGAACCAGGCCGAGCACGCCGCCCGGGTCAGCGCGCTGCGCGACGACCTGGTGCGCCGGGTGGTCGAGGTCGTGCCCGACGCCCACCTCCACGGCGCTCCGCTCGACCCGCCTGCCTCCGGCTCCGGCCCCGCCCGGCTGCCCGGCAACGCCCACCTCGGCTTCCCCGACTGCGAGGGCGACTCGCTGCTGATGCTGCTCGACGCCCGCGGCATCGAGTCCTCCACGGGCTCGGCGTGCTCGGCCGGCGTGCCGCAGCCGTCCCACGTGCTGCTGGCCATGGGCTGCACCGAGGAGGCCGCCCGCCACTCGCTGCGCTTCTCGCTGGGCCACACCTCGACCCAGGCCGACGTCGACGCGCTCGTCGAGGCCATCGGCCCGGTCGTGGAGCGGGCCAGGGCCGCCCGCCGATGACCGCACCCCTGAAGGTCGTCGCGGCCATGTCCGGGGGAGTGGACTCGGCGGTCGCCGCCGCCCGCGCGGTCGAGGCCGGTCACGACGTCACCGGCATCCACCTCGCGCTGTCGCGCAACCCGGCGTCCTACCGCTCCGGGGCCCGCGGCTGCTGCACGATCGAGGACAGCAACGACGCCCGGCGGGCCGCCGACGTGATCGGCATCCCCTTCTACGTCTGGGACCTCTCCGAGCGGTTCCACGAGGACGTCGTCGAGGACTTCATGGACGAGTACGCCGCCGGGCGCACCCCCAACCCCTGCCTGCGCTGCAACGAGAAGATCAAGTTCGCTGCCGTGCTCGACCGCGCGCTGGCGCTCGGCTTCGACGCCGTCGCCACCGGCCACTACGCGCAGCTGCGGCCCGGCCCCGACGGCCTGATCGAGATGCACCGCGCCGCCGACCAGGGCAAGGACCAGTCCTACGTGCTCGGCGTGCTCGACCAGGACCAGCTGGCCCACTCGCTGTTCCCGCTGGGCGACACCCCCAAGACCGAGGTACGCCGCGAGGCCGCCGCGCGCGGGCTGCTGGTGGCCGACAAGCCCGACAGCCACGACATCTGCTTCGTCGCCGACGGCGACAACGCCGGGTGGCTGCGCGAGAAGCTCGGCGACCGCGCCCCCAACCACAGCGGCGACATCCTCGACGAGGCCACCGGTGAGGTGCTCGGCCGGCACGACGGCACCTACGCCTACACGATCGGCCAGCGCAAGGGGCTGCGGATCGGGCGCCCCGCCCCCGACGGCAAGCCGCGCTTCGTGCTCGACATCGAGCCGGTCGCCGGCACCGTGACCGTCGGCCCGCGCGAGCGGCTGGCGGTCGGCGGCCTGCGCGCCACCCGGCCGCGCTGGTGCGGCACCGTGCCGCGACGGCTCGCCGGGCCGGGCGTCACCGTCCAGCTGCGCGCCCACGGCGACGAGCACCGCGCGGAGGTGACCGTCGCCGACGGCGAGGTGAGGATCGACCTGCTCGACCCGGCGTACGGCATCGCGCCGGGGCAGGCCGCCGTGGTCTACGACGGCACCCGGGTCGTCGGCTCGGCCACGATCACCTCCACCGAGCGCGTGCCTGCGTGACCGCCGCCAGCGGGGTCGGCTCGCTGCCCGGCGAGGACCAGCGCGACTTCGACGAGGCCGTGCGCCTGGTGCTCGGCGAGCTGCCCGACCTGCCGCACCTGCCCGAGGTGCCGGGCCGCGGCGTCACCGCCGGGATGACGGGTCGCGGCCTCGCCGTGGTCGCCGGCCTGGGCGCCGACCTGCAGCCCGCGGGGTGGCGCCTCACCGACGCGAGCGGGGTCGACCACCGGCGCGCCCGGTCGCTGCTGGCCCAGGACCTCGACGGGCTCGAGGAGCAGGCGCAGGAGTACGTCGGCACGTTCAAGGTGCAGGTCGCCGGACCGTGGACGCTGGCCGCCACGGTCGAGAAGCCGCGCGGCGACAAGGTGCTCAGCGACCACGGGGCGCGGCGCGACCTCGCGCAGGGCCTGGCCGAGGGGCTGCGCGGCCACGTGCGCGACGTACGCCGCCGGCTGCCGGGGGTCGACCGGCTCGTGGTGCAGGTCGACGAGCCGGCGCTCGCCGCGGTGCTCGACGGGGCGGTGCCCACGGCGTCCGGCTTCGGGCGGCACCGCACCGTGCACCCGCCGGAGGTCTCCGAGGCCCTCGCGTGGGTCCTGGCGGCGATCGCCGAGGAGGACGCCGAGCCCTGGGTCCACACCTGCGCGAGCGGCACTCCGCTGGCGCTGCTGCGGGGCGCCGGGGCCCGCGGGCTCTCGGTCGACCTCGACCGGATGGGTGCTGCCGACCACGACGTGCTCGCCGAGGCGCTCGACGCGGGGGAGACCGTGGCGCTCGGCGTCGTCCCCTCGACCGGGGCTGCCGCCGCGGCGGTGAGCGACACCCAGGTCGTGGAGCGGGTGCTGCGCTGGCTCGACCTGACCGGCCTCGACCCGGGGACCGTCGCCGACCGGCTGGTGCTGACGCCGACGTGCGGGCTGGCCGGGGCGAGCGAGCGCTGGGTCAGGGAGACGCTGGGTGTCCTGGGCAAGGCAGCGGCGAGCCTCACCTAGACGCGTCGTGCCCCCCAGCGTGCGCCGGGGCGCACGCTGAGGGGCACGAGGTGCTGGGTCAGACCACCCGGCGGGTCAGACCACCGGCGGGCCGTCGGTGGCCAGCTCGGTGTGCTTGACGTTGAGGAACGTCCAGATGATCGCCGAGGCGGCGAGCATCATCATCGAGCCCACGAGGAACGCGTGGGTGGCGCCCTCGAGGAACGTCGACTGGAAGCCGACGGCCTGGATGAACGTCAGTGAGGAGTCGCCCAGCGGCATGCTGGGGTCGATCCCGGCGTCGGTGGTCGCCTTCAGCAGGGCCGGGGAGATCGCCTCGGCCCGGTTGTTGACGAAGTGCAGCGACACCGTGCTCAGCGTGGCCAGCCCGAGCGCGCCGCCGATCTGCTGCATGGTGTTGAGCACGCCCGAGCCGATGCCGGAGTCCTCGGCCCGCACGTGGTGCACGGCGGTCAGGGTCAGCGGCACGAAGATCAGGCCCATGCCGATCGACATCATCAGCACGAAGGGCAGGATGCTCGTCCAGTAGCTGAGCCCGGTGCCGGCGGTGTCGCCCGCGGCCAGCGCCGCCACGACCGAGCTCGGCGAGTCGTCGATCGAGAGCCGCGAGAACGCGAACAGCGCGCCCGAGGCCAGCAGGGTGCCGGTCCCGGCGAGGAAGCGCGGGGCGATCCGGTTGACCAGCGTGGAGGACAGGGCCGCGCCGATCACGATGCCGAACGAGAACGGCAGGAACGCGAAGCCGGTGCGCAGCGGGCTGTAGCCCACGATCTGCTGGATGAACAGGCTGAGGAAGTAGAACATCGCGAACATCGCCGCGGGGGCGAGCATCATGGCGACGAAGCTGGCCGCGCGGGTGCGGTTCTTGAGGATCCGGATCGGCAGCAGCGGGTGGGCCGTGCGCGACTCGATCATCGTGAAGGCCGCGAGCAGGGCGACACCGGCGCCGAGGCTGGCCAGGGTCCAGGGGTCGCCCCAGCCGTACTGCGCCTCGCCGGCACGGGTGAGGCCGTAGACCAGGCCGAGCAGGCCGAGGGTGCCGGTGACGGCGCCGGGGACGTCCATCTGGCCGGTCTGCGACTCCGACTCGCGCAGGATCCGCGGGGCCAGGAACGCCGCCACGAGACCGATCGGCACGTTGATCAGGAAGGTCAGGCGCCAGCCGCTGAGGTCGACGCCGCCGATGCTCTCCAGCCCGGTGAGCCAGCCGCCGAGGATCAGCCCGACGGCCGCGCCGGCGCCGGACATCGCGGCGTACACGGCGAAGGCGCGGTTGCGCTTGGGGCCGGCGGGGAAGGTCGTGGTGATCAGCGCGAGGGCCGCCGGAGCGGCGAGCGCGGCGCCGACGCCCTGGAGGGCGCGCGAGCCGAGCAGCATGGCCTCGTTCTGGGCCAGGCCGCCGAGCAGCGAGGCGAGGGCGAAGACCGTGAGGCCGGTGGCGAAGACGCGCCGGCGGCCGTAGAGGTCACCGAGCCGCCCACCGAGCAGCAGCAGGCCGCCGAAGGCGAGCGCGTAGCCGGTGACGATCCAGGACAGGTTGGCCTGGGCGACCGAGAGGTCGCGGCCGATGTAGGGCAGGGCGATGTTGGTGATGGTGCCGTCGAGCACCACCATCAGCTGCGCGATCGAGATCAGCACCAGGGCCCAGCCCAGGTGCACCTCCTTCGGCTGCCGCTTCGCGGAGCCGCGTGGAGCGGTCTCCTCGGCGATCGTCGCGTCGGTCATGAGTCTTCCTTCGGGTGCGGGGTCTTGAGGACGGCGGGGAGGATGATCTGGTCGACCACCCGGGCGATCAGGGCCTGGTCGGGGTGCCGACCGAGGACGAAGTGGTGGTGCAGGACGATGCCCGGCAGGGCCGGGGTCAGGACGTCGAGGTCGACGCCGTCGCGGAGCTCGCCGCGGTCGCGGGCGCGCTCGAAGATCGCGCGGCTGGCCTCGGACTTGGGCCCGATCACCTCACGCCGGAAGGCGGCCGCGAACTCCTCGTCGCGGCCGATCGCCGTGACGATGCTGCCGAGGATGGCGGTCTGGCGGCGGTCGGTCAGGCCACCCATCCCGCAGAAGGCCGCGAGCAGGTCGCCGCGCAGGGTCCCGGTGTCGGGAGCCGTGGGGGGCTCCTTCTGGGACAGCAGCGCGTCGACGACCAGGGCGACCTTGCCGTTCCACCGGCGGTAGAGCGTGGCCTTGGAGGCCCGGGCCGCGGTGGCCACGGCGTCCATCGTCAACAGGTCGTAGCCGACCTCGGCCAGGACGTCGAGGGTGGCGTCGAGGATCTCCTGCTCGCGGTCACCCTCGACCCGCGGCCGGGTCTGGGCGGCTTGGTCGCCGGTGGTGGAGCTGGTGGTCATGGATCCCTCGGGTCGCGGGCACGCGGATGAAACGGAACGGTTTCGTTTCGTCGAACAGCGTGCGGCCCGGCGGCATTCCCGGTCCAGCGACTTTCCTGATGACCTGTGTCACAGGGCTCAGAGGAGCGCCAGGGACTCCTGGGTCGCGAACGCGTTCCAGGCCGGGATCCGCCGGAGCATGTAGTGACCGACGCGGCCCATGTCGGTGAAGTCGGCCGAGGCCGCGACCCCCTCGGCCCGCTCGACGAAGGCCCGGGTGTGCCGGGCCGAGGTGATGTGGTCGGAGCGGCCGTGCGCCGCGCGCAGGTGCTTGCCGCGCAGGGTGTCGACCGGGTCGTCGCCGAGGGTCCACCACGGCGCGAGCCCGACCACGCCGACGACCGAGGGGTCGTCGGCGACGTGCACCGCGGTGCGGGCGCCCATGGAGTGGCCCAGCAGCACGACGGGCACCTCGCCGTGGGTACGACGTACCTGCTCGAGGGCCCAGCGGGCGTCGGGCACCGAGGCGCCGGTGCCGTTCCAGCCGCGCAGCCGGTAGCGCAGCAACCAGGTAGCCACTCCGCGGTCGCGGAGGGAGGGAGTGATGCGGTGCTGCATCGCCGCCGACCGTCGCCAGGAGGCGCTGCGCGCCTCGACGGGGGAGTGGCTGACCTGGGTGCCGCCGTGGAGCAGCAGCACGACGCCCCGGGGGGTGCCGTCGACGTCGTGCCGGGTGAGCCCCGGCGCGGCGCGAGGCGGGTCGGGTCGTCGGGGGGTGCTGTCTCCACGGTGGGTCTTCGGAGCCGCACCGCCGGCGGATGGCAGTGAATGGCGGTGAATGGCGGTGGATGGCGGCGGATCGGTTGTCGGTGGGGCGCGGCAAGATGAGCCCATGGCCGAGACGACCCCCGACCCGACCCCCGACCCGACGCCCGACCCGCTGTCCGCCCCGACGCCGGCCGGCGACGAGGCCCGCGAGGAGCACCAGTCGCTGGTCGAGACGGTCCAGGAGGCGCGCTGGCGCTACTACGTGCTCGACCGGCCGACCCTCTCCGACGCCGACTTCGACACCCGGATGCGGCGGCTCGAGGAGCTGGAGGAGGCCTTCCCCGAGCTGCGCACCCCCGACTCGCCGACCCAGCAGGTCGGTGGCGCGGTCTCGACGGAGTTCACCGCGGTCGACCACCTGCGACGGATGGAGAGCCTCGACAACGCCTTCTCGTTCGAGGAGCTCGACGCCTGGCACGCCCGGCTGGCCCGCGACGGCGTCGAGGACCCCGCGCTGCTGTGCGAGCTGAAGGTCGACGGCCTGGCGATCAACCTGCTCTACGAGAAGGGCCGCCTGGTCCGGGCACTCACCCGCGGTGACGGCTCCACCGGCGAGGACGTCACGCCCAACGTCAAGACCATCGACTCGGTGCCCCACCGGCTGACGCCCACCGACGACTTCCCGGTGCCCGACCTGATCGAGGTGCGGGGCGAGGTCTTCCTGCCCGTGGCGGCGTTCGAGCGGCTCAACGAGGCGATGACCGAGGCCGGCAAGCCGATGTTCGCCAACCCCCGCAACGCCGCGGCCGGCTCGCTGCGCCAGAAGGACCCGCGGGTCACCGCGACCCGGGCGCTCGGCATGGTCTGCCACGGGATCGGGGCGCGCGAGGGGTTCGAGCCCGTGGCGCAGTCCCAGGCCTACGACGCGCTGGCCGCCTGGGGACTGCCCACCTCCGACCAGGTCCGGGTGCTGACCTCGCTCGAGGAGGTGCGGGGGTTCGTCGAGCACGCCGGGGAGCACCGCCACGACCTGGTCGCCTACGAGATCGACGGCGTCGTGGTCAAGGTCGACGACGTCGGGCTGCAGCGGCGCCTGGGCTCCACGAGCCGGGCCCCGCGCTGGGCGATCGCCTTCAAGTACCCCCCCGAGGAGGTCAACGCCCGGCTGCTCGAGATCCGGGTCAACGTCGGCCGCACGGGCCGGGTGACGCCCTACGGCGTGATGGAGCCGACCCGGGTCGCCGGCTCCACCGTCGAGAACGCCACGCTGCACAACGCCCACGAGGTCCGGCGCAAGGACGTCCGGCCCGGTGACACCGTCATCCTGCGCAAGGCCGGCGACGTGATCCCCGAGATCCTGGGCCCGGTGCTGCCGCTGCGGCCCGAGGGGCTCGCGGAGTGGGTGATGCCCACCGAGTGCCCCGCGTGCGGCACGACCCTCGCCGAGCAGAAGGAGGGCGACAAGGACCTCCGCTGCCCCAACCACGAGGCCTGCCCGGCGCAGGTGCGCGAGCGCGTCTTCCACGTGGCCGGTCGTGGCGCCTTCGACATCGAGGGGCTCGGCTACGAGGCCGCCAGCGCGCTGCTCGAGGCCGGCGTGATCACCAACGAGGGCGACGTCTTCGACCTGGGGGCCGACCAGCTGCTGCGCACCGAGCTGTTCACCCGCGCCGCCAAGAAGACCGAGGTCGACGACGCCGTCGGCGGGCGGGTGCTCTCCGCCAACGGCCAGCGGCTCCTCGACCACCTGGCCCGCGCCCGGGAGGTGCCGCTGTGGCGGGTGCTGGTCGCGCTGTCGATCCGCCACGTCGGGCCGACCGCCGCGCGGGCCCTGGCCCAGGAGTTCGGCTCGATGGCCGCGATCCGCGAGGCCAGCGAGGAGCAGCTGGCCGCGGCCGCGGGCGTGGGGCCCACGATCGCCGAGGCGGTGATCGAGTGGTTCGCCGTCGACTGGCACTGCACCATCGTCGAGACCTGGGCGGCCGCCGGGGTCACGATGGAGGACCAGCGCGACGAGTCGGTGCCACGCACCCTCGAGGGCCTGACCGTGGTCGTCACCGGCTCCCTGGTCGACTACAGCCGCGACTCCGCGCGCGAGGCCATCCTGGCCCGCGGCGGCAAGGCGGCCGGGTCGGTGTCGAAGAAGACCGACTACGTCGTGGTCGGTGACAACGCCGGCTCCAAGGCCGACAAGGCCGAGCAGCTCGGCGTCCCGATCCTCGACGAGGCCGGCTTCACCCGGCTGCTGACGGATGGCCCCGAGACAGGTCCCGCCACCGACTGATGCTCACGCAGTGGTCGCCGTGCTGCCGGGTCCGGCCCGGGGCTGGGAGGATGCCCGCATGCTCTACACCGTCCTGCACGCCGTGGTCCCGCCCGTGGTCCGCGTCGTGTGGCGCCCTCAGGTCTCCGGCATCGAGCACGTCCCGACCACCGGACCGGTGCTCCTGGCCAGCAACCACCTCAGCTTCGTCGACTCCGTGGTCATCCCGGTGATCGCGCCGCGCCGGGTCGCCTTCCTGGCGAAGTCCGACTACTTCACCGGCACCGGACTCTCCGGGGCGTTCACCAAGGCGTGGTTCGAGGCGCTCGGCATGCTGCCGGTCGACCGCGACGACAGCAAGGCCGCGCTGGCCAGCCTCGACACCGCGCTGGAGGTGCTGGGCCGGGGTGAGGCCTTCGGGATCTACCCCGAGGGCACCCGCTCCCGCGACGGTCGCCTCTACCGCGGGCGCACCGGGGTGGCCCACCTCGCCCTGACCGCGGGCGCGCCCATCGTGCCGGTCGGCCTGGTCGGCACCGACCGGCTCCAGCCGGTCGGCACCCGCGTCCCCCGGATCGCCCCCTTCAGCGTCTCGTTCGGCCCGCCGATCGAGGTGGCGGGGCGGTTCGAGGGGGTCCCGCTCGGCCGGGCGCGACGTGAGCTCACCGACGAGGTGATGACCGCCATCCAGCGCCTCACCGGCCAGACCGAGGCCGGCGTCTACAACGAACGCGGCTCCGAGGGCGGCGCTGCGGGCTGACCCGGACCGCCGGCGTGCGGTTGGATCGGGGCATGGCCCGGATCAGGATCGGCATCGACACCGGCGGCACGTTCACCGACGTGGTGGCCCTCGACGAGGACACCGGCGCGCTGGTGGTGACCAAGACCCCGTCGACGCCCAGCGACCCGGCCACCGGCTTCCTCGACGGCATCGCCAAGATCCTCGACCTCGCGGGCGCCACGTCCACCGACATCACCGCGGTCAGCCACGGCACCACGGTGGCGACCAACCAGCTGCTCGAGGGCAAGGTCGGACGGCTCGGCTTCCTCACCAACACCGGCTACGAGGCGATGCTCGAGATCGCGCGGCAGTCGGTGCCCGACGGCTACGGCAACTCCTACTTCTGGGTCAAGCCCGAGCGGATCGTGCCGCGCGACCTGGTCCGCGGCGTCGAGGGGCGCCTCGACGTCACCGGCGCGGAGGTGCGGCCCTTCGACGAGGAGGGCGCCCGCGAGGCCGCCCGGTGGTTCCGCGACCACGGCGTCGACACGATCGGCGTGTGCTTCCTGCACGCCTACGCCGACCCGGTCCACGAGGAGCGGATGCGGGAGGTCCTGGCGCAGGAGCACCCCGCCGCGGTGGTCTCGATCAGCAGCGAGGTGCTGCGCGAGTACCGCGAGTACGAGCGCGCGATGACCACCCTCGTCGACGCGGCGGTGAAGCCCCGCGTCGCGGCGTACGTCGGCAACATCCGCGCCCGCCTCGCCGAGCACGGCGACCCGCCGTTCTACGTGATGAAGAGCAACGGCGGCGTGCTCTCCGCCGACGAGGTCGTGCACCAGCCGATCACCACCGTGCTGTCCGGACCCGCTGCGGGGGCGCTGGGCGCGGCGCTGGTGGCGCAGGTGGCCGGCTTCACCCGGGTGCTGACCTGTGACGGCGGCGGTACGTCGACCGACGTCTCGGTCGTCGTCGACGGCGAGCCGACGCTGACGACCGAGGGCACGGTGGGGGCCTTCCCGAGCAAGATCCCGATGATCGACGTGGTCACGGTGGGGGCGGGTGGCGGCTCGATCGCCTGGCTCTCACCGGAGGGCTCGCTCAAGGTCGGGCCGCAGTCGGCGGGCGCCGACCCCGGGCCGCTCTGCTACGGCACGGGCGGCACCGAGGTGACGATCACCGACGCGCACGTCTTCCTCGGCCGGGTGCCGCCGCACCTGCTGGGCGGGGAGATCCCGCTCGACGTCGAGGCCGCGGCCCGGGGTGTGCGGGCGCTGGCAGAGCGGCTCGGGCTGAGTCCCGAGGCGTGCGCGGCGGGCGTCCTGGAGATCTCCGCCTGGAACCAGGCCAACGCGCTGCGCCAGGTCACGGTCAAGCGAGGGCTCGACGTCCGCGACTTCACGCTGACCACGTTCGGCGGCTCGGGCTCGCTCCTGCTGTGCCGGCTGATGGACGTCCTCGGCGTCCCCACCGTGCTGGTGCCACCCGACCCCGGCAACGTCTCGGCCTTCGGTCTGCTGACCGTCGACGTCAAGAACGACTACGTGCAGACCCACGTGGCGCTGGCCTCGGCGCTGGAGGCCACCACGGTCGCCGGCGTCTACGACGAGCTCACGGCCCGCGCGGCTGCGGCCCTGGTCACCGAGGGGTTCCCGGCCGACCGGCACCGCTTCGACCGGACCGCCGACCTGCGCTACTTCGGGCAGGCCTTCGAGGTGCGGGTGCCGGTGCCCGAGGGCCCGGTCGGGCCCGCGACGCTCGAGGCCGTCGTGACGGCCTTCCACGACGCCCACCGCGGCCTCTACGGCTACGACTTCTCCGCCGACGACACCCAGCAGGTCGAGTGGGTCAACCTGCGGGTCTCCGGCATCGGCCCGATCCCGCGGCCGCAGGTGGTCGAGCTCGCGGTGGTCGAGCCGCCACCGGTGGTCGAGCCTGCCGAGACCCGTCCGGTCTGCTTCGACGCGGCCGAGGGCTACGTCGACACGCCGATCTGGTGGCGACCCGACCTGCCCGCGGGGTTCGTCGTGCAGGGGCCCGCGGTGGTCGAGGAGTTCGGCTCCACGGTGCCGCTGCACCCGGGGTTCACCGCCCGGGTCGACCGCTTCCGAAACCTGGTCGTCACCCGCCACGAGGAGGAGCCGTCATGAGCCGCAGGGCCCCCACCGACTTCCCGTTCGGGACGCTGACCGACGACGCCGGCGCGAGCGCCGACCCGGTGCTGGTCGAGATCGTCCAGGGCTCGTTGGCGAGCGTGGAGATGGAGGTCGAGACCGCGATCGCCCGCACCAGCCGCAGCCCGATGATCCGCGACGCCCACGACTTCCGCGCCGGCATCCACGACCGGCTGCTGCGCAAGCTCACCGGTCGGTCCTACTCCGCCCTGGTGCACCCGGTGGCGCGCGACTTCCCGATCGAGCAGATGCGGGAGGGCGACGTGTTCTTCCACAACGACGTCTACCGCTCCGAGGGCGGGATCGGGCACCTGCCCGACCTGTGCGTGACCGTGCCGGTCTTCGCGTCGACCGGCGGTGGGGCGCAGCCGCGTGTGGTGGCGTTCGTGCAGGCCTTCGGGCACCACGACGACATCGGTGGTGCGGTGCCCGGCTCGATGCCGTCCTCGGCGACCAGCGTCTTCGAGGAGGGGCTGATGGTGCCGCCCATCAAGCTCTACGACGCCGGCGTGCCCAACCGGGCGGCGCTGACGATCATGACCCGCAACTCCCGGATGCCGGAGTCGCTGGCCGCCGACCTCGACGCGGAGTGCTCGGCCTGCCTGATGGGCGCGCGACGGCTCGGTGAGCTGGTCGACCGCTACGGGGTGACGGCCGTCGAGGCCTGCTTCGACGCGATCATCGACCGCACGACCACGACGTACCGGCGCGAGATCCTGGGTCGGATCCCGGTCGGCACCTGGACCTGGGAGGACTACGCCGAGCACGACGGCGTCGACGAGCCGCGGCTGCACACGCAGCGGATCACCCTCACCCGGACAGCCGCCGACGACCCGGACGGCGAGCGGCTGGTGCTCGACTTCGACGGCACCTCGCCGCAGGCCAAGGGGCCGATCAACCACTGCGGCGACTACAGCGACGGGGTCTTCCTGAAGAAGTGGCTGGCGCCGATCCTGCGCAACCTCGCCGAGACGCCCGAGCGGATGGCCGAGCTCGACGTCAACGAGGGCGTGGTGCCGCTGATCGAGATGCGGTTCCCCGAGCCCGGCACGCTGCTGACCCCGGTCTTCCCGGCGCCCACCAACGCGCGCACGTTCGTGATCCTGCGGCTGCTCGGCGTGCTGGCCGGCGTGCTGGCCAAGGCGGTCGACGGCCGGATGCCGGCCGACCAGGAGACGATCCGCTACACCGGGGTCTACGGCGAGGACCTGGAGGGTCGGCCCTACCTGATGCGCGAGGTGCTCGGCGGCGGCTCCGGCGGCCGGCACTACGCCGACGGCGAGGACACGATCCACGTGGTGCCGGACTCGCGCAACCTGCCGACGGAGTTCACCGAGGCGCGCTTCCCCTTCCGCGTCGAGTCGCTGTCGCTGGCCGTCGACAGCGGAGGAGCGGGCACCTTCCGCGGCGGGCTGGGCTACGAGAAGCAGATCCGGATGCTCAAGGACGCCCACTTCATGTCGATCGCCGACCGCTCGATCCTGGCCTGCTGGGGGGTGCGCGGCGGCCTGGCCGGGCAGCCGTTCTCGGTGACGATCGACCCCGGCGGCCCCGCCGAGCGCGAGGTCGACGCACTCGCCGACGCCGAGCCGGTGCAGGCCGGTGAGCTGATCCGGATCCGCACCACCGGCGGTGGCGGGTGGGGCGACCCGCTGGAGCGCGACCCCGCCCTGGTCGTGCGCGACGTGCGGTGGCACAAGGTGTCCGCCGAGGCCGCGCTGACGGCGTACGGCGTCGTGCTGACCGGCAGCGTCGCGGGCGACGACCTCGGCTTCGACACCGAGGCGACGGCCGCCGAGCGAGCCGCACGGCCGGCCCGCAGCGAGGCGTTCTTCGACCGCGGTCCCGGCTACGCGACCCTCTCCGGTGGTGCCGTGTCCGCCGAGGTCGACTTCCGGTGAGCCGGCGGCTCAGCTGCTGCTGGGCTTGGGCAGCTGGGGGATGAGCCAGCCCAGGAAGGCGTCCTGGCTGCGGGTCTGCAGGTAGATCCGGCCCGGGCCGGTCAGGTCGCACACCAGGCCCTCGCCGGAGAACAGGGTCGACTTCCAGCTGCCGACCTTGCGGACGTTGTAGGTGATGCCCTCGGTCCAGGCGACCATGTGGCCGGTGTCGACGGTGTAGCCCTGGCCGGCCTGCAGGTCGATCGAGTGGATCGCGCCGTACGCCGACAGCACGAGCTCGCCGTGCCCGGCGATGCGGAGCATGAACAGGCCCTCGCTCGAGAAGAACGTCTTGCCGCCGCCCCACTGGGTGTCGACCTCGATGCCGGCCGAGGAGGCGACGAACGAGCCCGACTGCACGAAGAGGGTCTGGCCCTGGAGCGGCCACGCGACGACGTCGCCGGGCAGCGCGGGCGCGACGTACAGCTCGGCGCCGTCGTGCTGGGCGGTGTAGGTGTTCATGAAGAACGACTCGCCGCCGAGCAGCGAGCGCTTGAGCCCCTTGAGGACGCCTCCCTGCGTGGAGGTCTCCATGGTGATGCCGGGCGACATGGCGAGCATGGCGCCCGCCTCGGCGCGGACGGCCTCGCCCTGGCCGAGGGTCAGCTTGGCGGCGGCGTAGGCGGGGCTGTACATGACCTCGGTCTGCATGAGGGGACCTTAGTCCCGATCGACGGTCTAGGGTCGGCGAATGAGGGTCCTGCTCGCGCTCGGCGGCAACGCGATGACGAGGTACGACGGGCGCGCCCGTCCGGAGGACCAGATCGCCGCGGCGACGGTCGCGGCCGAGGCCGTGGCCGACCTGGTGTCGGCCGGCTGGGAGGTCGTGGTCACCCACGGCAACGGCCCGCAGGTCGGCAACCTGCTGGTGAAGAACGAGGTCGCCGCCTCCGTCGTGCCGCCCGTCCCGCTGGACTGGTGCGGCGCGCAGACCCAGGGGACGTTGGGCTTCGTGCTGATGAACGCCCTCGACGCCGCGCTCGCCGCCCGCGGGCTGGAGCGGCGTACGGCGGCGGTCGTCACCCGCACCCGCGTCGACGCCGACGACCCCGGCTTCCGGCGTCCCACCAAGCCGATCGGCCGTTCGCTGCCGGCCGAGGAGGCGGCGCTGCTGGTCGAGCACGGCGAGACCTGGGAGGACCGTGGGGAGAAGGGCTGGCGCCGGGTCGTGGCGTCGCCGGAGCCACGCGAGATCCTCGATGCGCCGGCCGTGGCGGCGCTGGTCGCGGCCGGCTTCCTGGTGGTGGCCAACGGCGGCGGGGGCATCCCCGTCGTACGCGGTGACGGGGGAGCGCTGCGTGGCGTCGAGGCCGTCATCGACAAGGACCTCAGCGCCGCCCTGCTGGCCGTCGACGTGGCCGCCGACGTGCTGGTGGTGGCCACCGACGTGCCCCACGCGGTGCTCCGCTTCGGGCAGCCCGACGCCGAGCCGCTGGGCCGGGTGAGCGTCGCGGACCTGCGCCGCCACGCCGAGGACGGGCACTTCACGAGCGGCTCGATGGGACCCAAGGTCGACGGGGTGTGCCGCTTCGTCGAACGCACCGGCCGCCGTGGTGTGATCACCAGCCTGGACAACATCACCGCGGCCGTGGACGGTGGAGCAGGCACCGTCGTCGTGCCCGACTGACTCACCGCCCCACTCCACCGCACCGACCGACCGCTCGCGAAAGGTCCCGCCCCATGCCCTCGGCCATCGAAGTACGCAAGGTCCCGATCCACTCCGTGGCGGACGCCTCCGAGCTGGCGCGCCTGATCGACGAGGGGGTGATGCAGGCCGACCGGGTGATCGCGATCATCGGCAAGACCGAGGGCAACGGCGGTGTCAACGACTACACACGGATCATCAGCGACCGGGCCTTCCGCGAGGTGCTGGTCGAGAAGGGGGCGGCGCCCGAGCGGGTCAAGCAGGTCCCGATCGTGTGGTCCGGCGGCACCGACGGCGTGATCAGCCCGCACGCCACGATCTTCGCGACCACCGACGCCCCCGACCACCCGCCGACCGACGAGCCGCGGCTGACCGTCGGCTTCGCGATGAGCGAGCGGCTGCTGCCCGAGGACATCGGCCGCGTGGCGATGATCGAGAAGGTCGCCGTCGCCGTGACGGAGGCGATGGCGAAGGCCGGGATCACCGACCCCGCCGAGGTCCACTACGTGCAGACCAAGACGCCGCTGCTGACCGTGCACACGATCCGCGACGCCAAGGAGCGCGGCCAGAGCGTGTGGACCGAGCACACCCACGAGTCGATGGACCTCTCCAACGGCTGCACCGCCCTCGGCGTCGCGGTCGCGCTCGGCGAGATCGAGATGCCGACCGACGCCGACGTGATGCACGACCGCTCGCTCTACTCGGCGGTCGCCTCGTGCTCCTCGGGGGTCGAGCTCGACCAGGCCCAGGTGGTCGTCGTCGGCAACGCGCCCGGCGTCGGCGGCCGCTACCGCGTGGGCCACGCGGTGATGAAGGACGCCCTCGACGCCGACGGCATCTGGGACGCGATCCGCTCCGCCGGCCTCGACCTCCCCGACCGGCCGCGCACCAGCGACCTCGACGGCCGGCTGGTCAACGTCTTCCTCAAGTGCGAGGTCTCCCAGGACGGCACCGTGCGCGGGCGCCGCAACGCGATGCTCGACGACTCCGACGTCCACTGGCACCGCCAGATCAAGGCCGCCGTCGGCGGCGTCACCGCCGCCGTCACCGGTGACCCCGCCGTCTTCGTCTCCGTCTCCGCCGCCCACCAGGGCCCCGACGGCGGCGGCCCGGTCGCTGCGATCGTCGACCTGGGGTAGCCGCGCTGTCGGTGGCTCGTGATGAGGTGTTCCCATGGCCACGACGACCCCGGAGACGACGTACCACCTGGTGCGTCCGGAGAGCCCGGCCGCCCGCGCGGTGCCGACGCTCGACGAGCACCAGCAGCGGGTGGTCGACCACGCCGGCGGGCCGTTGCTGGTGCTCGCCGGGCCCGGCACCGGCAAGACCACGACGCTGGTCGAGACGATCGTGCGCCGGGTCGACGAGGGGGTCTCGCCCGAGTCGATCCTGGCGCTCACCTTCTCGCGCAAGGCGGCTGAGCAGCTGCGCGACCGGGTCACCGCGCGGCTGGGGCGCACGATGTCGACCAGCCTCAGCTCGACGTTCCACTCCTTCGCCTACGGGCTCGTCCGCCGCTACTCCCCGCCCGAGCTCTACGCCGCCCCGCTGCGGCTGCTCTCCGCGCCCGAGCAGGACGTCGTGCTGCGCGAGCTGCTCACCACCCACCCCGAGTCGGTGGTCTGGCCCGACTGGCTGACCACCGCGCTCGACACCCGTGGCTTCGCCCGTGAGGTCAACGCCGTGCTGTCCCGGGCGCGCGAGAAGGGCCTCGACGGCCCTCAGCTGCGTGACCTCGGGCTCGAGCACCAGCTGCCCGAGCTGGCGGCGGCCGGGCTCTTCCTCGAGCAGTACCTCGAGAACCTCGACCACCACAGCGCCACCGACTACGCCGACCTGATCCGCCGCGCGGTCCTCGAGGCGGCCGAGCACCGCGACGAGCTGCGGGCGCGCTACACCCACGTCTTCGTCGACGAGTACCAGGACACCGACCCCGGCCAGGTCGCGCTCCTGCGCCAGCTCGCCGGCGACGGACGCAACCTCACGGTCGTAGGCGATCCCCACCAGTCCATCTACGGCTTCCGGGGCGCCGAGGTGCGCGGCATCCTCGACTTCCCCCGCGACTTCCCCCACCTCGACGGACGGCCCGCCGACGTCGTCGCGCTGCGCACCACCCGGCGCTTCGGCGCCCACCTGCTGCTGGCCTCCCAGCGGGTCGCCTCCCGACTGGCCCTCCCGGGCAGCATCCCGCCGGAGGCCAAGGCCGCCTTCCTCGAGCCCGACGCCCAGCCCGGCGACCTCGGCGACGGCCGGGTGACGGTCCGCACCTTCGACACCGACCGCGCCGAGGCCGAGCACCTCGCCGACCTGCTGCGCCGCGCCCACCTCGAGGACGGCATCGCCTGGGACGACATGGCGGTGCTGGTCCGCTCCGGCCGTACGTCGATCCCTCCGCTGCGCCGCGCGCTCGGCGCCGCGGGCGTCCCGGTGGAGGTCTCGAGCGACGAGGTCCCGCTGGTCCGCGACCCGGCGGTGCTGCCGCTGCTCGACGCCATGTCCGCGGTCGTCAACCTCGACAACGACGACCGCGACCACGTCGACCACGTCCACCCCTCGCGCGCCGAGGGCCTGCTGCTGAGCCCGCTGGCCGGGCTCGACGCCGGTGACCTGAGGCGGCTCTCGCGCCAGGTGCGCACCCGCGAGAAGGAGCGCGCCCACGCCGAGGAGCGGATGGCCCGGCCCTCGCGCGACCTGCTGCGCGAGGCCGTCGTCGACGCCGGGTTCCTCGACGGGCTCGAGGGCCGCGAGGTGTCCCGGGCCCGGGCGCTGGCCGCGCTGCTGGCCGGAGCGCGCGCCGAGCTCGAGGAGGGCGCCTCGGCCGAGGAGGTGCTGTGGCGGCTGTGGTCCGGCACGTCCTGGCCCGAGCGGCTGCGCCGCGCCGTGCACGCCGGCGGCGCCGGAGCCCGGCGGGCGCACCGCGACCTCGACGCGATCTGCGCGCTGTTCGACGTCGTCGCGCGGGCCCAGGAGCAGCGGCTCCACCTGGCCGTCCCCGACCTGCTCGCCACCCTCAAGGCCCAGCAGATCCCGGCCGACACCCTCGCCGAGCGGGGCTCGCGCGGAGCAGCCGTGCGGCTCCTGACCGCCCACCGCTCCAAGGGGCTGGAGTGGCGGCTGGTCGTGGTGGCCCACGTGCAGCAGGAGCTCTGGCCCGACCTGCGGCGGCGCGCCACGTTGCTCCAGGCCGACCGGATCGGCACCGACGGGCTGGTCCCTCCGGTCACCGCGCGCGAGCTCATGCTCGAGGAGCGGCGCCTGTTCTACGTCGCCTGCACCCGCGCCCGGCAGCGCCTCGTCGTGACCGCGGTCCGCTCGCCCGACGACGACGGCGAGCAGCCCTCCCGGTTCCTCGACGAGCTCCTCACCCGCGAGGTGCCCCACGTGGTCGGGCGGCCGCCGCGGCCGTTGTCGATCGACGGGCTGGTCAGCGAGCTGCGACGTACCACCGCCGACCCCGAGACCACCCCCGCACTGCGCGCCGCCGCGGCCCGTCGCCTGGCCCGCCTGGCCGGCGAGACCACGGCCGCCGGCCGCCCGCTCGTGCCGCACGCCGACCCCTCCACCTGGTGGGGCACCCGGGCGGCGACCCGCTCGGTGCAGCCGGTGCGCGACCCCGACCAGCCCGTGCCCCTGTCGGCCAGCGCGCTGGAGGGACTGATGACCTGCCCGACCCAGTGGTTCCTCGAGCGCGAGGCGGGCGGCGTGGCCCGGGCCCACCAGTCCGCCAACCTCGGCCAGCTCGTCCACGCGCTCGCCCAGCGGGTCGCCGACGGCGAGCTCGACGCCGGTCCCGCCGACGTCGAGCGGCTGATGACCCACATCGACGACGTCTGGGACCGGCTGGAGTTCCGGACCCCGTGGTCCAAGGCCCGGGAGCACGAGCGGGTCCAGGCCGCGCTCGCCCGCTTCCTCGCCTGGCACCACGACAACCCCCGGCGGCTGCTGGCGGCCGAGTCCCGGTTCTCGACGGTGGTCGACGTCGACGGTGAGCAGGTCCGGCTCACCGGCTACGCCGACCGGCTCGAGCTCGACTCCGACGACCGGGTCGTGGTGGTCGACCTGAAGACCAGCCGCGGCGCGCCCACCGGGCCGGCGGTCAAGTCCCACGTGCAGCTCGGCCTCTACCAGTACGCCGTCGACAGCGGCGCCGTCGACGAGCTGCTGCCCGAGGGTGCGTCCGGCGCGTCCGGCGGCGCCGAGCTGGTGCAGCTCGGGCTCGAGGACGCCCAGGCGGCCAAGGTGCAGCGGCAGGATCCCGAGCCCGACGACGGCTCGGGCCGCGCGGCGCTGCGCGGCGAGATCGCGCGGGCCGCCTCGCTGCTGCGCGCCGAGAGCTTCCCGGCGGTGGCCGGGCCCTACTGCCGCGACTGCTCGTTCGTGCCGATCTGCCCGGCCAAGAGTGCGGGCTCGGTGACCGACCGATGACGACGACGGAGACGCCCATGATCACGACGTCCACGGCGCCCACGAGGCCGATCGAGACGCCCGAGGACCTCCAGCGGGTGATGGGCACCCCCTACGCGCCGAGCCCGCAGCAGTGGGAGGCCATCACTGCTCCGCTCGCCCCGGCGGTCGTGATCGCCGGCGCCGGCTCCGGCAAGACCACGCTGATGGCCGCGCGGGTCGTCTACCTCGTCGTCACCGGTCAGGTCCGCCCCGAGGAGGTGCTCGGCCTCACCTTCACGACCAAGGCCGCGAGCGAGCTGCGCCGGCGCATCCGCGAGGCGCTGGTGGCGGCCGGGGCCCTGACCGAGCAGCCCGGGCCCGAGGCCGAGGACGTCCTGGAGCCGACCGTGGCCACCTACAACGCCTACGCCGCCAACCTGCTCACCGAGCACGGCCTCCGGATCGGTCACGAGCCCGACACCCGGGTGGTCACCGACGCCGCCCGCTACCAGCTCGGCGCGCGCGTGGTCGACCGCTACACCGGTGAGGTCCGCCACCTCTCCGACCACCCGGCGACCGTGATCCAGAACCTCCTGGCCCTCGACGGCGCCATGAGCGAGCACCTCGTCGCAGCCGCCGACGTACGCCGCGTCGACGCCGAGGCCCGCGCCGGGTTCCTGCGGGGCCTCGAGGCCGAGGTCGCCGGCAAGAACCGCAAGGGCCACCGCGAGGCCTGCGAGAAGGCCGTCTTCGCCATCGACCGCCGGGGCGAGCTGCTGGGCCTGGTCGAGGGCTACCGGCGGCTCAAGCGCGACCTGGGGCTGATGGACTTCTCCGACCAGATCGAGCTGGCGGCGCGGTTGGTGCGCGAGCAGGACGACGTGGGGGAGTCGGAGCGGGCGAAGTTCAAGGTCGTCCTGCTCGACGAGTACCAGGACACCTCGGTGGCCCAGGCCACGATGCTGGCCCGGATCTTCTCCGGCCCGGCCGGGGCGGGCCTGGGTCACGCGGTGACCGCGGTCGGCGACCCCAACCAGGCCATCTACGGCTGGCGCGGGGCGTCGGTCTCCAACATCCTCAACTTCGACGACACGTTCCCGACCGGCGCCGGCGACGCCCCGATCCACCACCTCACCGTCAACCGTCGCTCCGACACCCGCATCCTCGACGTCGCCAACCGGCTCGCCGCCCCGCTCTACGCCGCCTACCCGCAGGTCGCCGAGCTCGAGGCCAAGCCGGGGGCGGCTCCTGGAGTGGTCACCACCAGCGTGCACAACACCCACGCCGACGAGCTGGGCGCGCTGGTCGAGGCGGTCACGGCCGCCCACACCGACCTGTGGTCCGACGTCGCGGTGCTGACCCGCGACAACGCCCACGCCGAGGACGTCTTCGACGCCCTGACCGCCGCCGGGATCCCCGTCGAGATCGTCGGGCTGTCGGGGCTGCTGCGGCTCCCCGAGGTGGCCGAGGTCGTCGCGATCCTGCACCTGCTCCACGACGTCACCGCCAACTCCTCCCTGCTCACCCTGCTCACGGGTCCACGGTGGGCTATCGGCCCGCGTGACCTGCGGCTGCTCAGCCAGCGCGCCCAGGACCTCGCCGGCCGGCAGCAGGGGCGCGACGCCGAGCAGGGCACGGTCACCGACCACCTGGTGCACATCGCCGACGGCATCGACCCTGCCGAGGTGCCCGCGCTCGACGACGCGCTGGTCGACCCCGGCGAGGCGGCGTACTCACCGCAGGCCCGCGAGCGCTTCGCGCTGCTCGCCGACGAGCTGAGGCTGCTCCGCACCCACGTCGGCGAGCCGCTGCTCGACGTCGTCCGCCGGATCATCGACCTCACCGGCGTCGACGTCGAGCTGGCCTCGGCCGTCAGCCCGGCCGCCGAGGCCCGGCGCGACAACCTCGACCTGTTCGTCAAGGCGGTCGCCGACTTCCAGGCCGTCGACGGTGACGTCTCGCTGCCGGCGCTGCTCGCCTACCTCACGGCCGAGGACGACCAGGGCAACGCCCTCGACATCGCCACCCCGACCGAGGCCGACTCGGTCAAGCTGCTCACCGTCCACCGGTCCAAGGGCCTGGAGTGGGACTCGGTCTTCCTGGTCGGGGTCTCGCGCACGCGCTTCCCGTCCAACCGCTCGCGCACCCTCTGGACGTCGTCACCGGCCGTGCTGCCGGCCCCGCTGCGGGGCGACGCCGGCGACCTGCCCCAGCTGGGCGACCACGACAAGGCCGGGCTCGAGGCCTACCGCGACGCCACCCGCGCCCACGACGCCGAGGAGGAGCTGCGCCTCGGCTACGTCGCCTTCACCCGGGCGGCCCACCTGCTCTCGGTGAGCTCCTACTGCTGGAGCACCCGCGCCAGCCCCTACGGCCCGTCCGACTACCAGCGCGTGGTGCGCGACTACCTCGTCGCGCAGGGTGAGGCGCCGGCCGTGTGGCGCGAGGACCCCGACCCCAAGACCGAGGTCCACCCCTACGCCTCCCTCGACCCGTCGAAGCCCTGGCCGGTCACCGAGGTCGGCCAGGAGTCGCGACGGCGGCTGGCGGCGGCCGAGGCCGTGGTCGCCGCCGACCCCGCCGCGCCCGACGACGACCTCGACATGGTCGAGGCCGCCCGGGTCGCGGAGTGGGACGACGAGCTCGAGCGACTGCTGCGCGAGGCCCGGCGTGACCGCGCGGTCGAGGTGGGCGTGACGCTGCCGCTGAGCCTGTCGGCCACGGCCGTCTCCCGGCTGCGCGACGACCCCGCCGGGTTCGCCGCCGACCTGGCCCGCCCGATGCCGCGGCGGCCGTCCCGGGCCGCGAGCTTCGGCACCCGCTTCCACGCCTGGGTCGAGGCCAAGTTCGGTCAGCAGACCCTGCTCGACCCCGACGAGCTGTCGGGCCGGGCCGACGCCGAGATCGCCGACGACGCCGAGCTGGCCGAGCTGGTCGAGCGCTTCGAGCAGGGCGCCTTCGCCGACCGCGAGCCGGCCGCGGTCGAGGCACCGTTCGCGCTGGTCCTGGGGGGGCAGGTCGTCCGCGGCCGCGTCGACGCCGTCTACGCCGAGCGCGTCACCGTCGACGGCCACACCCACGACGGCTTCCTGCTCGTCGACTGGAAGACCAACCGCTCGCACTCCGCCGACCCGCTCCAGCTCGCGCTCTACCGCCTGGCCTGGGCCGAGCTGCACGGCCTGCCGCTGGAGCGGGTCCGCGCCGCGTTCTACTACGTGCGCACCGACGACCTGGTCGAGCCCGCTGACCTGCCCGACCGAGCCGGGTTGGAACGGCTGGTCCGCGGGCCGTCGACTCCTGATCGTCCTTGATACTTTGACCGAGGCATCACGATCTAGCAGGAGGCGTCAGTGACCGCTCCCGACCCCTACACACCGGGGCAGGTCCCGCGGGTGCTGGCCGGCCGCGAGGCCGAGCTGGGCCGGATCCGCGACCAGATCAGCCGCGTGGTGACCTTCGGCGAGCTGGGTGGGCCGCCCCTGGTCTTCCACGCCCCGCGCGGGCTGGGCAAGACCTCGTTGCTGCGCACCGCGCAGCGGCAGGCCACCGAGGTGGGCTGCCTGAGCGTGTGGGTGGCCTGCTCGCGCGACCGGCCCTTCCTGCCCGAGCTGGTCCACGCCACCCGCCGTGCACTCGAGCGTGCCGGGCTCCCGACCGGGGCCGCCGACGGACGACGGTGGCGGGCCCGCCTCGAGAAGGTGCGCGTCGAGCTCGGGGTGCCGGGGCTCAAGGTCGGTGGCGAGGTCAGCACCGGCCGCCGCGGCGACGCCCCGGCGACGCCGATCCCGCACGAGACCGCTCCCATCGGCGCTCTCGAGGACCTGCTCCACGACGCCGCCACCCTGGCCCGCGGCGACCACGGGGCGGGCCTGGTGGTCTTCCTCGACGAGCTGCACGCCGCGTCGGCCGTCGACCTGTCGATCCTGCTCAACGCGGTCCAGAACCTCGACGGCGAGCGTGAGCACCACCCCCTCGCGGTGGTGACCGCCGGGCTGCCGGTGACGCCCGAGGCGATCATCACCGCCGCCACGTTCGGCGAGCGCAGCACGTTCGTGCCCCTCGACGTGCTCAGCGACGTCGACGCCCGCTCCCTGCTCGTGCAGCCCGCGCAGGCGCTCGACGTGACCTGGGACGCCGACGCCCTCGACCTGGTCACCGCCGAGGGCCGCGGGCACCCCTACCTCCTCCAGCTGCTGGGCAGCGCCACCTGGCAGGCCGCGAGACCCGACGCGGGCGGCCGCCTCGACCCCGACCACGTCCGGGCCGGCATCCCCGCGGCGCGCGACCAGCTCGACGCGATGTTCCGCGCCCGGTGGGCCGCCGCGACGACGGGGGAGCAGGCGTTCATCCGGGCCATGGCCGAGGTCGGCACCGACAACGTCGCCCGCGCGGCGATCGCCGCCGGCCTGGGCCAGTCCTCCTCCTCGATCAGCGTCCCCCGCGAGCGCCTGATCGAGAAGGGCGTGATCGAGCCGGTCGGCCACGGCCTGGTCCGCTTCACCATGCCCGGCTTCGCCGCTTATGTGCGAGAGCGAGCAGACGCCTAGGTCGCTCCGCCGGCAGGCGCGAGCCTCCTAGGCCCCCAGGCCGGCGGTCAGTGCGACCTCGACCATCCGGCCGAAGGTCTGCTCCCGGTCGTGCGCCGAGCTCTGCTCGCCGGTGACGATGTGGTCGGAGACGGTGCAGATGGCCAGCGCGCGCCGGCCGTGGCGGGCCGCGAGCGTGTAGAGCGCGCTGGCCTCCATCTCGACGGCGAGCACGCCGTGCTCGACCATCCGCGTGGTCAGCTCGGGGCGGCTGGGGTAGAACGAGTCGCCGCTGAGGATCAGCCCGACGTGCGCCTCGGGGGCCGCGGCGGCCGCGTCGCGCAGCAGCCCGAAGTCGGCGACGGGGGCGTAGTCCAGCCCCTCGAAGGTGATCCGGTTCATCGCCGAGTCGGTGCAGGCGCCCGACGCGATGACCAGGTCGCGCAGCGCCAGCCGCTCGGTCAGCGCGCCGCACGAGCCGACCCGGATGATCGAGGCGACGTCGTACTCGGTGAACAGCTCGGTCGCGTAGATCGCCAGCGACGGCTGACCCATGCCCGAGCCCTGCACGGAGACCGGGTGGCCCCGCCAGGTCCCGGTGTAGCCGTACATGCCGCGGACCTCGGAGTAGCAGGTGGCGTCGTCGAGGAAGGTCTCCGCGATCCACCGCGCGCGCAACGGGTCGCCGGGCATCAGCACGAGCGGGGCGACCTGGCCGGGGCTGGCTGCGATGTGGGTGCTCACGGCGACGAGCCTAGGCTCGGAGGGTGACCTACCCGCACCTGGAGCTCGTCGCCGACCCCCACGACCGGAGTGCGCTGCGGCGTACCGACCCCGGCTGGCTCGAGGAGCGCTGGGCGGACCCCGAGACCCGGGTGCTGGTCGTCTCCGGGACCCGCGTGCGCCCCCGCGACGGCGCGCTGTCGTGGGTCGGCCCGGCCGAGGCGCCGGACGGCGTCCGGGTGCTGCTGGGGCAGCGCGAGGGCCGCACCTGGTTCGCGGTCGTGGCCGACTCCGCGCTGGCCGCGGCCGAGCAGGGGGAGTGGTTCCCGCTGCGCGGTCTGCTGCCGTTCCTGGCCGGCGGGGCGGTGGCCCAGGCGCCGCTGGTCTTCCACGCGTTGGGCATCGCGGAGTGGCTGTGGGTCACCCGCTTCTGCCCCCGCTGCGCCGGCCCGCTCGCGCCGCACGCCTCCGGCCACGAGCTGCGCTGCACCGAGTGCGGCAAGTCGCAGTTCCCGCGCACCGACCCCGCGGTGATCATGACCGTCACCCACGGCGAGCCGGGCGCGCCGGACGAGCGGTGCCTGCTGGGGCGCCAGTCGGTCTGGCCGGCCGGACGCTTCTCCACGCTGGCCGGCTTCTGCGAGCCGGGCGAGACCCTCGAGGACGCCGTACGGCGGGAGGTCGCTGAAGAGGTCGGGGTGCGCGTCGGCGCGGTGACCTACTTCGGCAACCAGCCCTGGCCGCTGCCCGCCAGCCTGATGCTGGGGTTCATCGGCCGCGCCGAGACCACCGAGATCGTCGTGGACGCCCAGGAGATCGAGGAGGCGCACTGGTTCACGCGCACCGAGATGCGCGAGCGCGCCGAGGACGGCTCGCTCGTGCTGCCCGGCGGCGTCTCGATCAGCCGCTCGCTCGTCGAGCACTGGTACGGCGGCCCGCTGCCCGGCCACTGGTGACCCACTTCCGTGCAATTGCTGGCGAAGTGCCCCCGAAACGCCGGAAACAGGGCACCTCGCCAGCAATTGCATGGAAAACGCCCTCCGCCGCGGCGCTCGCACGGGACGCCGGCGAGCCGCCGTCAGGCCAGCGCGGCCAGCTTCTGCTTGACCTGCACCAGCGAGGGGTTGGTCTGGGCGGTGCCGTCGGAGTAGACCAGCGTGGGGACGGTCTGGTTGCCGTTGTTGGCGGACTCGACGATCTGCACGGCGTCGGGCTGCTGCTCGATGTCGACCATCTCGAAGGGGATGCCCTCGCGGTCGAGCTGGCTCTTCAGCCGGTGGCAGTAGCCGCACCAGGGGGTGGAGTACATCGTGAACGTGCCGGGGGTCTCACTGGACAAGGGGATGTCGCCTCTCGCGTCTAGGGTCTGGGGGAGTCAACCAGCACCCCCGAGGAGTTGTTCCCCCGATGAGCCAGCCGCACCTGCTGGCCGCGCTCGATCCCGAGCAGCGGCAGGTGGCCGAGACCCTGCGCGGGCCCGTCCGGGTGCTGGCCGGGGCCGGCACGGGCAAGACCCGGGCGATCACCCACCGCATCGCCCACGGCGTCGCGACCGGTGTCTACGCCCCCACCGAGGTCCTGGCGGTCACGTTCACGACCAGGGCCGCGGGCGAGATGCGCTCGCGGCTGCGCACGCTGGGCGCCGGGGGAGTGCAGGCCCGCACGTTCCACTCGGCGGCCCTGCGCCAGCTGCGCTACTTCTGGCCGCACGTCCACGGCACCGTGCTGCCCACCCTGACCGAGTCCAAGGTGCCCCTGCTCGCCGGCGCCGCTCGCCGCCACCGGCTCAGCGCCGACCAGGCGCAGCTGCGCGACCTGGCCTCCGAGGTGGAGTGGGCCAAGGTCAGCAACGTCCGCCCCGACGACTACGCCCGGATCGCCACGGAGCGCGGCCGCTCGGTGGCGGGGCTGGACGTCGAGACCGTCGGCCGGCTCTTCGACGCCTACGAGGAGGTCAAGCGCGGCCAGGGTCGGATGGACATGGAGGACGTGCTCCTGCTCACCGCCGGCCTGCTGGCCGAGGACGAGCGGGTCGCGGCCCAGGTCCGTCGCCAGTACAAGTGGTTCGTGGTCGACGAGTTCCAGGACGTCTCGCCCCTCCAGTACGCCCTGCTCGACCTCTGGCTCGGCGGCCGCGACGAGCTCTGCGTGGTCGGCGACCCGGCCCAGACGATCTACTCCTTCGCCGGCGCCGACGCGGCCTACCTCAAGGACTTCCCCGCGCGCCACCCCGGCACCACGTCCATCGAGCTGGTCCGCAACTACCGCTCGACCCCCCAGATCGTCATCGCCGCCAACCAGCTGCTCGCCGGGTCGCCCAGCGTCGGGGTCGAGCTGCGCGCGCAGCAGGAGGCCGGCCCGGCCGTCGCCATCGGTGGCCGGCCCGACGAGGTCGCCGAGGCCGCGCAGGTGGCCGAGCGCATCGCGGCCCTGCGGGCGCGCGGCCACGCCGCCGACGAGATCGCCGTGCTCTTCCGGATCAACGCGCAGTCCGAGGCCTACGAGGAGGCGCTCGGTGACCGGTCGATCCCCTACCTCGTACGCGGCGCCGGCCGGTTCTTCGACCGCGGCGAGGTGCGCGAGGCGGTCACGCGACTCCGCGGAGCCGCGCGGGGGAGCGCGGGGCCCGAGCCGCTGCTCGAGACCGTCCGCGCGATCCTGGCCGGCATGGGCTGGTCGCCCGACCCGCCGGCCGGGCGCGGTCAGACCCGCGACCGCTGGGAGTCCTGGCACGCCCTGGTCGCGCAGGCCGAGGCCCACCTCGCCGCCCACCCCGAGGCCGACCTCGCGGCGTTCGTCGACGAGCTCGACCGACGGGCCGCCGAGCAGCACGCACCGACGGCCGGCGGGGTGACCCTCTCGACGTTCCACGCCGCCAAGGGCCTGGAGTGGGACGCGGTCTTCCTCGTCGGCCTCCAGGACGGCACGCTCCCGATCACCTACGCCGACACCCCCGCGGCGGTCGAGGAGGAGCGCCGCCTGCTGTACGTCGGCATGACCCGCGCCCGCCGCGAGCTGACCCTGTCGTGGGCTCAGGCACGCAACCCCGGCCAGGCGCCTCGCCGCCAGCCCTCGCGCTTCCTGGCGCCGCTGATGCCGTCCCAGGGGGTCCGAGCGCCGGCGCCGACCCGGTCCAAGGCCCGCACCTGCGTCGAGTGCGGGCGTCCCCTCACGACCGCGGCCGAGAAGACCCGGCGGCGCTGCGCCGACTGCCCGGTGTCCTACGACGAGACGCTCTACGAGCAGCTGCGCGAGTGGCGGCGGGCCCGCGCCGAGACCGACGAGATCGCGGCGTTCATGATCTGCTCCAACGCCACGCTCGAAGAGCTCGCCGAGCTCAAGCCCCGCACCCGTGGTGCGCTGCTGGAGATCAACGGGATCGGCCCGGAGAAGCTCGAGAAGTACGGCGAGGAGATCCTCGACCTGGTGGGTTGATATCCAGTGGGGCAAGAAATCGAGAAATACTCATTAAATGGTTTGCTCATTACATCCGCCCAGCGGTAACTTGCTCGTCAACAGCCCGCGCACCAAGGCCCTGACAAGGCCGGCGCCCGATGAACCGAAGGAGGTGACCCCGATGGAGAACATCACGATGACGATGACCCCGACGATCCAGTGGATCGACGTGCGCCTCGGCATGCCCGTCTGCGGTCACGCCTTCCGTCCGTCCACGGTTCCGTCCGGTGCGTTCACCACCAAGGGACACCTGGGCCTCGCCACGGATGCGGCCTACGTCCCCGGGATCCTCGCCTGGAGTCCGCCTCTCTGTTGAGTCATATCGACAGACCGGCACCTCCAGGCCGCGGAACCCACACCGGGATCCGCGGCCTTTCTGTTTGTCCAGGACCGACTCACCGGTCCCGCAGACAGGTCGACCGCAGATCCCGCAGCACGACTCGTATCACCAGCACCACCCACGCGATCAGGTCAATGACAAAAGGAGGTGACACATGACCATCCGCGTTCTCGACCGCACCGATGGCATGTCGCCGGAGCCCACCTTGGGTGTCCTGCACGACCATGCCGGCCGGGTGGACGTCGAACGACTGCCGTGCCGGGCCAACAACCCGGAGCTGTGGTTCGCCGAGTCCCCCTCCGACGTGGAGTTCGCCAAGGCCCTCTGCCTGGACTGCCCCGTCCGCCAGCTGTGCCTGGACGGCGCACTCGAGCGTCAGGAGCCCTGGGGCGTCTGGGGCGGGCAGCTGTTCCTGCAGGGAGCAGTGATCCCGCGCAAGCGTCCTCGCGGCCGCCCTCGCAAGAACGAGGCCGCCGCGTGACGGGGCTCCCGGGACGGCCGTCACTCCACCGAGGAACCAGCACCCACCACCATTGTCACCGAGCACGATCGGAGCACCACCATGAGCAACCTCATGCACGAAGACCTGGCGCGGGCGCAGATGCGCGCGCGCCTGGGAGAGGCGCACCAGTTGCGCGCGGGCCACCGTCTGGCCCGCGCCCGCCGCTTGAGCCGCAAGGCCGAGCAGGCAGCGCAGCAGGCCCGCCTCGCCCTCGCCCGCGCTCTGTAGCACCAGAGGACTCCGGAGCTGTCACCTCCGGACCACCCTGATCGCGGGTGAGAGAGAAGAGCCGGGTACGTCGCCCCCACGGGTCGGCGTACCCGGCTCTTCGTCGTCAGGACCTCCCGACCACGACGCCGGGTGCGGCGTACGCTGGCCGGGATGAGGACCTGCGACTTCTGCGGACGCCAGGAGCCCGAGGGGGCGGCCACGCTGGCGTGGACCGTCTCGGTCGAGAACGGCCGCCGGCGCCACTACTGCGACGCCTGCTCGCGCGAGCACGTGCGGTCGATGGAGGGCAAGCTCGACAGCGAGTTCTGGTAGCCCACCGCGAGACCGGCTCAGCCGGCGCGCCAGCTCTGCTGCCAGGAGCAGCCGCAGTGCGGGTGCCGGGCCCACCGTTGCTCGTGCGGCCCGGCGACGGAGTCGACGACGAAGCTGGTCGACCAGGTCGAGGGCCGGTCGCCCTCGGCGTAGCGGGCCAGGTCGCGGGCGGCCCACGCGAGGGCCCAGGTCCACAGCACCGGGTCGTGCGCGGCGACCGCCCCCACCGCGACCCCGTGGGCGACCTGCTCGACCACGAGCTGGCGCCGGGGGTCGGCCTGGGCCCGGTGGGCGTCGACGCACCGCAGGCAGGCCGTCAGGCCCGGGACCACGAACGGGCCGACCTCGACGTGCCCCTCGCTGGCGGTGACGACGAGGTGCGGTGCGTCGTCGCGCACCAGCGCGTCGAGGCGTTCGCGCGCCGGCTCGCCCTCGGCCAGCACCAGCCGCGCGACCGGTGCGCCGCCCGCCTGTGCACCGCGCGTCGGATCGAGCCACCGGAGCCCAGCGTCGTCGAGGGCGCGCGCGGCCCGCTCGTGCAGCGACGGCGGCCCGAGCACCTGCACCACGGCCCCGGCCCGCGCCCGGGCGCGGGGGCCGGCGGTGGCACCGAAGCGCGCGGCCTCCAACGGCGGGACGTCGGCGTCGACCACCAGGTCGGCTGCCAGCAGGTCGGCCAGCAGGGCCGCACCCTCCGCGGTCAACCGCCGCGGGCGGGCGGAGCCGTGCAGCGCGGCCAGGAGGTCGCGGACGCCGGGGGAGTCGTGGACGACCACGCGGTGCGGCGGGTCGATCCCGATCTGGAGCACGTCGTCGCCACGGCGTACGACGCGCCACCCGGGCCGCAGCCTCGGGTGCGCCGGCAGCTCCGGGAGCGGGTAGTCGGCGGCGGGCTCGGCCATGGCAGGAGCCTCACACAGGAGCGGCCCGGCCGCCCGGCGTCCTCCACAGGGCCGCCGTACGCACGAGACGACGACACCCTCAGGGGTGCCGCCGTCCCGGAGTGCTGGGTGCGGTGGTGCAGGTGCTGCTGGGTGTGGCTGGATCAGGCCTTGCCGAGGATCCGGTTGAGGTTGGTGCTGCAGACGGGGCACACGGCCTTGGCCATGCGGGTGCCCTTGTCGTTGACCCTGACCTCGCCCTCAGCCTCGCGCTTCTCCTTGCACTTCACGCAGTAGAACTCGCCGCTCCAGGTTTCCGCCATGACGGCCTCCTTGCCTATGTCAACTAAAGATTCGTGTCGTGGTGCGCCACGGCGGAGTGTCCGGGGAAGCCGCCGGTGCTCCGAGACGGGTGCCTCAGAACCGCTCCGACCCTACGACACGCGCGCCCGCAGGCGTGGGAGGCACCCGTGGCGGGGTCTCCGGCGTGGTGCGGCGCCGTAGGGTGCGGGCCATGGCTGACCTCACCCACCTGCGCCTCGAACGCCCCTCCGCGGGCGTGGCCCTGCTCGTGCTCGACAACCCCGACCAGCGCAACGCGATGTCGGAGGAGATGACCCGCTCGTGGGTCGCCGCCGTCGACGAGCTGGCCGCCGACCCGACCGTGCGGGCCGTCGTCGTGACGGGGGAGGGGGCCGCGTTCTGCTCGGGCGGTGACACCAGCTGGATCGCCAGCGAGCCCGACGCCTCGGTCGACCGGCTCCGGACGCGGATGCTGGCCTTCTACCGGGCCTGGCTCTCGATCCGCCGGCTCGAGGTCCCGACGATCGCGGCGATCAACGGCGCCTCGATCGGTGCGGGGCTGTGCATGGCGCTGGCCTGCGACATCCGCTACGCCGCCCGCGGCGCCAAGATGGGCGTCCCGTTCGTCAAGCTCGGCATGCACCCCGGCATGGCCGGCACCTACCTGCTGCCCGACGCGGTCGGACCGGCCGCGGCGCGCGACCTGATGCTGACCGGCCGGATCGTGGAGGGCGAGGAGGCCCTCGGCCTCGGGCTGGTGTCGCGGGTGATCGACCGCGAGGGCTTCCTCGACGAGGTCCTCGCCACCGCCGCCGGCATCGCCGCCACCGCCCCGATCGCCAGCAAGCTGACCAAGCTGGCCCTGGCCGACGGCGGCCACGCCGACGTCGAGTCCTGCCTGCAGTGGGAGGCGATGGCCCAGCCGATCACGCTGGCCACCGCCGACCTGCAGGAGGGCATCCGCGCCAGCCGGGAGAAGCGCGCCCCGGTCTTCACCGGGGAGTGAAGAAGAGGCCCTCACCCCGCGTGACGACGTTTGCCTTCCCCTTGCGAACGTCGATCGGCGGGCCGAGGGCCTCGTCTGGTCCTCACGCTAGGGACTGGCCCCGCCGCGGGTCAACGGCTGCGGCCGACGTACGCCCACAGCCTGTGGACAAACCTGTGGACAAGCCTGTGGAAGCGGGTCAGGACCTGTGCAGACCGGGGGGCGACCACGGGACGCACCTGTGGAGGACACGCCCGGCCCGCGCGTGCCATCGGGCGCTGACCAGGGACAATGGTCCTCCACCGGGTGTGGAGAGGAGAAAGTCGGCCGATGAGCGACCGTGACGAGACGTACGACGCCGGGCCGGTGGCCGCGCTGCGCCGGATCGCCTTCCTGCTCGAGCGGGCCCGCGAGGACACCTACAAGGTCAAGGCCTTCCGCGGTGCGGCCGACACGATCCTGCCGCTGCCGCCCGACCAGGTGGCCCGGGCGGTCGAGGAGGGCACGCTCACCGACCTGCCCGGCATCGGCGCCAGCTCGGCGAAGGTCGTGGCCGCCGCCGTCCGCGGCACCCTGCCCGAGCGGCTGGCCGCCCTGGAGGCCGAGCACGGCGGACCGCTGACCAGCGGCGGCGCCGAGATCCGCGCGGCCCTGCGCGGCGACCTGCACTCCCACTCCGACTGGTCCGACGGCGGCTCGCCCATCGAGGAGATGGCGATGACCGCGATGGAGCTCGGCCACGACTACCTCGTGCTCACCGACCACTCACCGCGCCTCAAGATCGCCCGCGGCCTGAGCCCCGAGCGGCTCACCCGCCAGCTGGGCGTGGTCGACGCGGTCAACACCCACCTCGGTGACTCCTTCACCCTGCTCAAGGGGATCGAGGTCGACATCCTCGACGACGGCTCCCTCGACCAGACCGAGGAGCTGCTGGCGCGGCTCGACGTCCGCGTGGCCAGCGTCCACTCCAAGCTGGCCATGGACAAGGACGCGATGACCCGCCGGATGGTCGCGGCGGTGCGCAACCCGCTCACCAACGTGCTGGGCCACTGCACCGGGCGCCTGGTCACCGGTGGGCGCGGCACCCGCGCCCAGTCGCAGTTCGACGCCCGGGCCGTCTTCGCGGCCTGCGCGGAGAACGACGTCGCGGTCGAGATCAACGCCCGGCCCGAGCGCCGCGACCCGCCCACCGCGCTGCTCGAGCAGGCCCGCGACGCCGGCTGCCTGTTCTCGATCGACAGCGACGCCCACGCGCCGGGCCAGCTCGACTTCCAGGTGCTGGGCTGCGAACGGGCCGAGGAGGCCGGCATCGACCCCGACCGGATCGTCAACACCTGGTCGCAGGAGCGCCTCCTGACCTGGGCGAACGGGTAGGTTCGCGAGCATGGCCCGGGCCGAGGTGGAGGTACGCCGCTCGAAGCGACGCCGCCGTACCGTCTCGGCCTACCGCGACGGCGACCGCATCGTCGTGCTGGTCCCGGCCTCGCTGTCGCGGCAGGAGGAGACCGAGTGGGTCGCCACCATGGTCGCGCGGATCGAGAAGGCCGAGCGCAAGGCCCGGCTGTCCGACGAGGACCTGCTGGACCGCGCGGTCACGCTCAACGACCGCTACCTCGGCGGCCTGGCCAGGCCGGACTCGGTGCGGTGGGTGACCAACCAGAGCTCGCGGTGGGGCTCGTGCACGCCCGGTGACCGGGCGATCAGGGTCAGCGACCGGCTGCAGGGGATGCCCGGCTGGGTCGTCGACTACGTGCTGGTCCACGAGCTGACCCACCTGATCGAGCCCGGTCACGACCCACGCTTCTGGGCCTGGGTCGACCGCTACCCGCAGGCCGAGAAGGCCAAGGGCTACCTGCTCGGGTGGTCGGCCGCGGCCCACGTCGAGCCGCCGTCCTCCGACGCCGAGGACCCCGGCGCGCTCGGCGCCGCGGCCGACACCCCGCCGGCGACCCCCTAGTCCTGGCCCCGGCGCTGGTCCTGCCCGACGCTCGACACCCGCGCCCGGGCCAGCGCGACCAGCTCGACCAGGTCGGGCTCGGTGCCCGGGGGCAGCGCGTCGACCGGCCACCACCGCACGTCGAGCGACTCCTCGCTGGTGGAGTGCTGCGCGGTGGCGGGGGCCACGGCCACGAACCGCACGTCGAGATGGCGTACGTCGCCGTCCGGCCCGCAGAACGGCACCGCGTGCTCGCTGAGCTGCACCGGCACCGGGTCGAGCACCAGGTCGCCCACGCCCGACTCCTCCACGGCCTCCCGGGTGGCGGCCCCGACGAGGGTCGCGTCGCCGGGCTCGCAGTGCCCGCCGAGCTGGAACCAGGCCCGCGCCTTGGCGTGCAGGGTCAGCAGCACCGCGTCGTGGGTCGGGGCTGAGCACGAGCGTGCTCGCGGTGACGTGGTCGGGCCGGCAGCCGCGCGTGACGCCGTCGGGGTGCGCCTCGAGGTGCTCGACGTAGCGCCGCCGGGCGACCGCCTGCTCGTCGGTCGGCGGGGTCCAGGCCCGCAGGGTCGCGAGGGTGTCGGCGTGCAGGCTCACGTGCTTATCCTCTCCCGATGGTGACGACGACGGACATCTCGGGACCCGACGGGCGCACGATCCGGCTGCACGACAGCGGCGGCGAGGGGCCGGTGGTGGTCTACCACCACGGCTCGCCGCAGACCGGCGCCCCGCTGCCGCCGCTGCTGGAGGCCGCGGCCGCGCGCGGCGTACGCCTGGTCTCCTACGGACGCGCCGGCGTACGGCGGCACCGACCCGCTGCCCGACCGCTCGGTCGCGCACGCCGCAGCCGACGTGGCGGCGGTCGTCGACGCGCTCGGGGTCGAGCGGTTCGCCACGATGGGCCCGTCGGGAGGTGGCCCGCACGCCCTGGCCTGCGCGGCCCTGTTGCCCGAGCCGGGTGAGCGCGGTGGCCTGCTTCGCCGGCATCGCCCCGCCGACGGGTCGCGAGGACTGGTACGCCGGCATGGCCGACCCCTCGGGCCTGGAGGCGGCCGACCCGAGGCCGGGCCGAGCGCGAGCGTCACGAGGAGACCGCGGAGTTCGTGGCGGCCAGCTTCAACGACCGTGACCGCGCCGCGCTGGCGAGGGCCGTGGAGCAGCCTCGGCGACGACGTCGGGGCCTCGGCGCAGTGGGGCAGCGGCGGGCTGGTCGCCGACGACCTGTCGTTCGTGCGGCCGTGGGGCTTCGAGCTCGCCGACGTCGCGGCGCCGGTGCTGCTCGCGCAGGGCGGCGACGACCGCGTGGTGCCGACCGGGCACGCGCAGCAGCTGCTGGCGGCGCTGCCGGACGCCGAGCTCTGGCTGCGGCCGCGCGACGGGCACCTCGCGATCCTGCGGCACGCTGCCGTTGGCGCTCGACTGGCTGCTGGCTCAGCGCTCGGCGCGTCGTCCCCCGGCTCGGAGTCGCTGACGGGACCCGGCTGACCGCCGCCGTCGAGCAGCTTGCGCAGCTCGGCGTCGAAGTCGACCTCGTCGAGGTCGGCCGGCGCGGTGGACTCCTCACGGAAGCCCAGCGGGTCGTCGAGGTCGGCCTGGGTCGGCAGCAGGTCGGGGTGCATCCAGACGCCGTCGCGGGCCTCGGTGCCCTGCCGGGTGCGCAGCGAGCCCCAGAGGGTCGAGGCGTCGCGGAGCCGGCGCGGACGCATCTCCAGCCCGACCAGGGCCGCGAAGGTCTGCTCGGCGGGACCGCCGGCGGCGCGCCGGCGGCGTACGGCCTCCTGGAGCTTGGCCGCCGCGGGCATCCGCTCGGCGGTGGCCTGGCCGACGACCTCGTCGACCCAGCCCTCGACCAGGGCCAGGGCCACCTCGAGCCGGGAGAGCGCGGCCTCCTGCGCGGGTGACTTCGGCAGGTCGAAGAGCCCGCCCTCGACCAGCTGCTGGAGCGACTCGGGGTTGGTCGGGTCGATGCCGCGCAGCTGCTCCTCCATGCGCGACTGGAGGCCCTCGGCGTTGATCTCGACGCCGCGGGCGTAGTCGGTGACGGCGCCGATCAGGTGCTCGCGCAGCCACGGCGCGGCGGCGAAGAGACGCTGGTGGGCGGCCTCGCGCAGCGCGAGGTAGAGGACGAGGTCGTCCTCGCCGACGTCGAGCCCCTCGGCGAAGGCCCGCACGTTGCTCATCACCAGCGCCGCGCGGCCGGGGGAGGCCAGCGGCAGGCCGATGTCGGAGACGGTCAGCACCTCACCGGCCAGGGCACCGAGCCCGGAGCCGACCTGGGTGGCGAGCATGGCGCCCATCGCCTTGCCGATCATGCCGATCATCGGGCCGGCCATGGCCTGCGCCTCGGCCGGGAGCATGCCGCTGAGACCGCTCACCGACTGCTCGGCGACGGGCTCGACCAGCACCTTCCAGACGTCGAGGGTCTCCACGACCCACTCCGCGCGGCTCCAGGCCGCCGTCGAGGTCACGCCGGAGGAGAACGCGGTGGCCTCGTCGAGCCAGTGGTCGGCGAGGCGGACGGCGTCGGCGACCGCGTCCTTGTCGCGCTGGCTGGGGGAGGGGTCGGGCGAGGCGGCGACGGCCTTGCGCGCCAGGTCGTCGGCGACCTTCCAGTTCAGCGCGCCGTCGTAGGGCTGCATCAGCGACTGCAGCTGGCCGAAGAGCTGGCTCAGGTCCATCCCGCCCGGGCCGCCGGCGCCACCGGCGCCCCCGGCTCCGCCGAACATGCCGCCCAGACCGCCGAGGCCGCCGAGCCCGCCCGCGGCACCGCCGAACAGCTGCTCGAAGGGGGTGCCCTTGAAGGGGTTCTGGCCCTCGTCGGGACCGTCGTCGGGACCGTCCTTGGGGGAGTCGCTCATGCCCCTACGGTACGCCGAGCCCGAAGGTCGCGGACCGGTCCGGGCCCCCGTGCGCGATCGGGGTCGTAGAGTCCGAGGCGTGCCCCATCCCGCCGTGCGCCTGCTCGACATCCGCGAGACCCCTCTCGACGCCGCCGAGGTGCTGGCGAGCCTGGAGGAGGACGAGGCCGGCGGGGTCACGCTCTTCGTGGGCCGGGTGCGCGACCACGACGGCGGCAAGGGGGTGCGCGGTCTCGACTACTCCGCCCACCCGACGGCGATGGCCAAGATGGGCGAGGTCTGCGACCGCGTGGCCGAGCAGCACGACGTCACCGGGGTGGCCGCGGTGCACCGCGTCGGGCAGCTCGCCATCGGCGACATCGCGGTCGTCGTGGCGACCTCGGCCGCTCACCGCGGCCAGGCCTTCGAGGCCTCGCGGGCGCTGATCGACACGCTGAAGTCCGAGGTGCCGATCTGGAAGCACCAGCTCTTCACCGACGGCAGCGAGGAGTGGGTGGGCTCACCCTGACGCTCGTGGTCAAGCCCGCCCGGTGGTCGAGCCTGCGCGAGACCTCCCCGGGCGTGTCGACCTCCGCAGCCCCCGCGCGCTCCTATCCTCGGGTCGTGGACATCCTGCTCTGGCTCGTGCCGACCGGCGTGGTCACGCTCGTCGCGATGGTCTGGGCCGGCTGGGCGGGTCGCGAGAGCCGGGGTGCGGTCGACCGTGAGGTCGCCGTGCAGCGGATGGGCGAGGCGCTGGGCCGCCGCCCGGGCCACGGGTACGCCGTGGAGCGGGCGCCGTCGGACCGCAGCACCGGGATCGCCGTACGCCCCTCGAGCCGCCGCGCGTCCTGAGCGCCGCGCAGGGAACTGCCGCCGGGGGCTCTAGGGGCCAATGAGACAGTTGTCGTCATGAGCCAGCGCCTGATCGCCGCCGTGGTCGCGGGACCGCTGGTGGCTGCGCTGCTCCTGCTCGCGACGTTCATGCCGCTGCCCTACGTCATCTACCGACCCGGGCTGACCATCGACGTGCTGGGCGAGCAGCAGGGGCGCGAGATCGTCCGGGTCGACGGCGCACCGAGCTACTACGACGGCGGGGAGCTGCGGATGACCACCGTCACCGTGACCCCGCCCCGACCCGCAGAGGTGAACCTCCTGCAGCTGATGACGGCCTGGGCCGACGACGAGAACGCCGTGATCCCCTACGACTCGGTCTACCGACCCGACGAGACACCGGAGGAGAACGACCGCCAGGGCGCGATCCAGATGGTGTCCTCGCAGGACACCGCGATCGCCGTGGCGCTGACCGAGCTCGACTACGAGGTCAAGACCGCCATCGAGGTGCAGGCGGTGGACGCCGGCAGCCCCGCCGAGGGGCGGCTCCAGGTGCGCGACATCGTGGAGGAGGTCAACGGCACGAAGGTCAAGGCCGCCGAGGACATCGGCAAGGCCGTCGCCGGCTCCGAGAAGGGCACGCCTGTGCAGTTCCTGGTCAAGCGCGGAGACCTGCGCCGCCGCATCTCCATCGTCCCGGAGACCATCGAGGGCGAGCAGCGCGTCGGGATCTCGATCGGGCTGGGCTTCGACCTTCCGGTGGACGTGAAGGTCAACATCCCGGAGAACATCAGCGGGCCGAGCGCGGGCCTGATGTTCTCGCTCGCCACCTACGACACGCTCACGCCCGGGTCGCTCACCGACGGCGAGATCGTGGCCGGCACCGGCGAGATCCGCCCCGACGGCTCCGTGGGGCCGATCGGTGGCATCGACCAGAAGATCGCCGGCGCTGAGCGTGACGGGGCCCGGCTCTTCCTGGTGCCTCCCGACAACTGCCCGGACGTCGAGGACGTCGACCCGGGCTCGATGCAGCTCGTGCTCGCCGAGACCATGCACACCGCCCGCCTGGCCATCGAGGCCTGGGCGCAGGACCGCGACGCCGACCTGCCGACCTGCGCCGACCTCGACCGTCGCGAGGCCGCCGGAGCGGGGGCGGGGCGATGAGCGGCACCGAGGACCTGCTGGGTCCCCTCGACGTCGACCCGGCGCTCGCGACCGCGGTGCTCGAGATCGAGACCCACATCGCCGACGGCGGCTGGGACCAGCCCGCCCGGCTCTACGCGCTGGTCGACACCGCTCAGCTGGTCGAGCGCGAGCCCCAGCTGGCGACCGCGATGGGGCTCGACGCCCCCTCGGAGGACGGCTCGCTGACGGCGATCGAGCAGGACCAGCTCGACCCCTCGCAGATGCTCGAGGACGTGCTGGAGCAGATCGTGTGGCCCGCCGGCGTGACCGGCTGCGCCGCGGTCGTGGAGCGGCTCGTGCTGCCGCCCGACGCCGACGACCAGCTGCCCGACGACCCCAAGAGCGCGCAGGAGTTCGCTCTGGAGCACCCTGACCGTCAGGAGGTGCGGATCGTCGCCGGCGTCACCCGCCACGGCGCGACGTACTGCGCCCTGCGACTCCGGGCCCACGACGACGACCAGTCGGTCGTCGGCGGGGTCGACCTGGTCCCTCAGCTGCTCCGGCTGCTGGGGGAGACCCTCACCGTGGGGGATACTGAAGAGTTCAACGAGGAGGACCAGTGAGCGAGCTGTTCGACGAGGAAGAGCGCGAGCAGCCACCGCCCGCGGGGCCTTCCCGCCGGTCGCGGGCACTGGTGATCACCGCGGTGATCCTGGTCATCGCGTTCTTCGGCCTGTCCGCGTTCTCGACGATCTACACCGACCGGCTGTGGTTCCGCCAGGTCGGCTACGGGCAGGTCTTCAGCACCCTGATCTGGACCCGGATCCTGCTCTTCCTGATCTTCTCGGTCGTGATGGCGCTGGCGGTCGGCGCCAGCATCCTGCTGGCCTACCGCTACCGGCCGCTGTTCCGGCCGTCCTCGCCGGAGCAGACCAACCTGGACCGCTACCGCGAGGCGGTCACCCCGATCCGCACCTGGCTGGTCATCGGTGTGGCGGCGGTGGTCGGCGCCTTCGCCGGCGCCTCGGGCATGGGGCAGTGGCGCAACTTCCTGCTGTGGCGCAACTCCGAGCCCTTCGACCGCACCGATGCCTACTTCAACAAGGACATCGGCTTCTACGTCTTCCAGCTGCCGTGGCTGCACTACCTCGTCGACTTCGTGATGGCGGTGGCCATCGTCTCGCTGATCGCGGCGGCGGTCGTGCACTACCTCTTCGGCGGCATCCGCCTCCAGGCCACCCACGACCGGCTCTCCGGCGCGGCGCAGGCCCAGCTCTCGGTGCTGCTCGGCTTCTTCGTGCTGGCCAAGGGCGTCGACTACTACCTCGACCGCTTCGACCTGGTCAACGAGAACCACCGGCTCTTCACCGGCATGAACAACGCCGCCAACAACGCGGTGCTGCCGGCCAAGAACATCCTGCTCGGCGTCGCGGTGATCTGCGCGGTGCTGTTCTTCCTCAACGTCTGGCGCCGCACGTGGCAGCTGCCCGTGGTCGGGCTCGCGCTGCTGGTGCTGAGCTCGATCCTGCTGGGCATGATCTGGCCCGCGATCGTGCAGCAGTTCCAGGTGAAGCCCTCCGAGGCCGACAAGGAGGAGTGCGTTCATCCAGGAGAACATCGACGCCACCCTGGCGGCCTACGGGCTCAGCGACCTCGAGTACGAGGGCTACTCCTCGGCGATCACCGAGACCCCGTCGCTCGACAACCTCAGCGCCGACGTCGCGCAGGTGCCGGTCGTCGACCCCAAGCTGGTGCGCGAGACCTTCCAGCAGCGCCAGCAGGGACGCGCCTACTACTCCGTGGCGCCGGTGCTCGACGTCGACCGCTACACCCTCGACGGCGTCGAGACGCCGTTGGTGCTCGGGGTGCGCGAGCTCGACCAGTCGGGCATCAACGAGAGCGACCAGAACTGGTCCAACCTGCACACCACCTACACCCACGGCGAGGGCCTGATCGCGGCGTACGCCAACGAGACGGCGGCCGCCTCCGACCTGGCCAACGACGACAAGATCGAGTGGGCCGAGGGCCTCGAGGCCGGCGAGGACGTGCTGAGCGAGGCCACCGACGAGTTCGAGGACCGGATCTACTTCGGCGAGCAGAGCCCGACGTACTCGGTGGTGGGCAAGCCCAGCGAGGACGCCCCGAGCGTCGAGCTCGGCCTCGGCGTCAACGACGCCCAGCAGGACCGGACGACGACGTACGACGGTGAGGGCGGGGTCGCGGTCGGCGGGCTGTTCAACCAGCTGCTCTACGCGATCAAGTTCGGCGAGCCGAACTTCCTGCTCTCGGGTCGGGTCAACGACAACAGCAAGGTGCTCTACATCCGCGAGCCCGCCGAGCGGGTCGAGAAGGTCGCCCCGTGGCTGACCCTCGACTCCGACGCCTACCCCGCGGTGGTCGACGACAAGGTCGTGTGGATCCTCGACGGCTACACCACGACCGACCGCTATCCCAACGCGCAGCGGGAGTCGTTCCAGGAGATGATCGACGACTCGCTGCAGCAGCAGACCGGCTTCCAGACGCTGCCGACCGACGAGATCAACTACATGCGCAGCGCGGTCAAGGCGACCGTCGACGCCTACGACGGCACGGTCAACATCTACGCCTGGGACGAGGAGGACCCGATCCTCAAGGCCTGGCGCGGGGCGTTCCCCGACACGGTGCAGGACAAGACCGAGATGCCCGAGGAGCTCGTCGACCACCTGCGCTACCCCGAGGACTACTTCAAGGTCCAGCGCTACCTGCTGGCGAAGTACCACATCACCGACGCCGGCGACTTCTACCAGGCCAGCGACCGGTGGGAGGTGCCCGAGGACCCCAACGCGCGCAGCTTCCAGCCGCCGTACCGCGTCTTCACCGACCCCGACGGCGCCGGCCCGGAGCCCACGCAGTGGGCGCTGACCTCGGTGTTCACCCCACGTGGCAAGGGCAACCTGGCCTCGTTCGTGTCGGTGAACTCCGACGCGACCAGCGACGAGTTCGGCAAGTTCAAGATCCTCGACGTCGCCGAGCCCAACGCCCGCGGGCCGGGCCAGATCGCCAACGAGATGGAGACCGACGACGACGTCGTGCAGGCGCTCCAGCCGTTCCGGATCCAGGGCTCGACCCCACCGTTGTTCGGCAACCTGCTGACCCTGCCGGTCGACGAGGGCCTGATCTACATCGAGCCCGTGTACGCCGTCCGCTCGGCCACGTCCGGCTTCCCGATCCTGCAGTTCGTGATCGTCTCCTACCGGGGCGAGGTCGGCATCGGCCGTAGCCTCACCGAGGCGCTCAAGGACTCGCTGGGAGTCACCGGCAACGAGCCGGCTCCTCCGGACCCGTCACCGGACCCCACGCCCGGCAACCCCGACGACCCGAAGCCGGAGCCGGCGACCGGCACCGTCAACGAGCAGATCCGCGGGCTGCTCGACGAGGCCGAGACCCTGTTCGCCCAGGCCGACGAGGCCAAGGCGAACGGCAACTTCCAGGGCTGGGCGCGACTCATGGACCAGGGCCGCGACAAGATCACCGAGGCCGTCACCCTCGCCGACCAGCGAGACGCCGGAACCCAGTAGCCACGGGGGTTCCGGCCCTCCGCCGGCACCCCCACGCACCCCGATTTGGCTCCCGCCGAAGCACCTGTGTAACGTTGGGTTCACCGACGCGGGGTGGAGCAGTTCGGTAGCTCGCTGGGCTCATAACCCAGAGGTCGCAGGTTCAAATCCTGCCCCCGCTACAAATGCAAAACCGCAGGTCAGAGGCCGTTTTCGGAGTGATCCGGAGGCGGCCTCTGATGCTTCTCCGGCACTGAATGTCAGCAGGATGTCAGCAGACGTTGCGCTCGGCAAGGTGTCTCACAACGTGGTGTGAGGTGGTTCCGGGTGCGTTGTGAGGCACGCAGACAACTGGTGTGAGGCGGCCGATTACCGTGGCGGCGCCTGCTGTACTGGCGTTGCGTGGCGGGCATGCACTCTTACGCGGGGCAGAGTGAACCCCATGACGCAAACCCACTACGACCAGTTTGCCGAGGCCTACGCCATTGCGAACGCTGAGGGCTTCTTCAACGCTTGGTACGAGAAGCCAGCGATGCTGCGCCTTCTGGGCGACGTGGCCGGGCATCGAATCCTTGATGCCGGGTGCGGTTCCGGTCCGACGAGCGTCGCCCTCACGCGACGTGGCGCCGACGTCAGCGGATTCGACCTCAGCGCCGCGATGATCGAGATCGCCCGCCGGAGTCTCCCCGAGACGGACCTGCGGGTCCACGATCTGGCCGAGCCGCTGCCTTGGGATGACGCCGCCTTCGACACGGTGGTGGCGTCACTGGTGTTGCACTACCTGCCGGACTGGTCGGGGCCATTGACCGAGTTCCACAGGGTGCTCAGCCCGGGCGGTCGGCTGCTGGTCTCGGTCAACCACCCTGGCGCGTTCCCGATCGTGTACCCGGATCTGCAGTACTTCGGGATCACCGAGTACACCGAGGACTACGACTTCGCTGGCACCAGCGTGGACCTCACCTTCTTCCACCGGCCCTTGAGTGCGATGGCGGAATCGTTCGCCGATGCCGGCTTCCGGATCGTCGGGATCCACGAACCACCGGCCGACCCCGATACCCCCACCGAGGTGTTGCCAAATGGCCTGCAGCCCGGGGGAAAGTTCATGGGGTTCCTCTTCTTTGACCTTGAGGCGCTCTGAGTCCATGGAGGAGATCGAGCCGATCCCGCTCCCCGTCACGGCCGGGGACCGAAAGGTACCGGCCGTCGTGTGGAAGCGGGATGACGCCATAGCTCCTCTCGTCCTACTCGGGCACGGCGGTAGCAGTCACAAGACCGCGCCTCGACAGCGAGCACTCGCCAGCCGGCTCGTCGCAGGGGGGATGGCGGTGGTCGCGATCGACGGACCCGCCCATGGCGAGCGGGCCGAGCGTCCCAACATGGCACCTGGTGAATACCAAGCGGACCTGGTTGCTCGCGGGGTCGAGCTGGTCGTGCGGGACATGGTCGATGACTGGATATCCGCCATCGGCGCCGCCCGGGCTACCTGCGCAACGGACGGCCGCGTCGCCTACCTCGGCATGTCCATGGGGACGCGCTTCGGGCTCCCGCTTGCAGCAGCCCTGGGGGAAGAGCTCACCTGCGTGGTCCTCGGCAAGTTCGGTCTCCGCCAAAGCGCAGCGTTGAACCCTGGCCTCCACGATTCCGCGCATCTTCGCCGCGACGCTGAGCACGTCGTCGCACCCACGATGTGGCACGTCCAGTGGGACGACGAGTTGTTCCCGCGCGCCGGACAGCTTGAGATATTCGACTGCCTCGGTTCGAAGGACAAGCAGATGGTCGCGTTCCCCGGCGAGCATGGGACGACTGCTGATGCTGCCGTAGACGGGTGGATCACCTTCGTCATGCGGTATCTGCGGGGTCCTCTCGGCGCCGACCGATCAGAGCCCCGACAGTGACGCGCGCCATCCTTCTGGACGTCTTCGACACTGTCCTGACCGTGGACTTCGAGCGGGTGCTCGACTCGCTCGCGCTTATGGCGGACCTGACGCCCCCGGAGCTGGAGGCCGGCGTGCAGGCCAATCGACGGGCGTTGATGACCGGCGAAATGACCCCGGCCCAGGTCTTCGCCGCTTCGTACGACCTCGCCGGCAAGCCCCCAGGCGACCTGCAGCAGCTGATCGCCGCAGACGCCGCCCTGCTTCAGGCGCACGCACGTGTCTATGACGACGTCCTTCCGTTTCTCCTGCGGGCCCGCGAGGGGGGCGTGCGGACGGCGTTCGTGTCCAACTGCGCCCCGAACGCCGGTCCGCTGCTGAAGATCCTGGGCATGAGTGACCTCGTCGACACCGTCGTACTCAGCTGCGAGGTGGGCTCGGTCAAGCCTGAACCGGCGATCTTCACCGCAGCGCTGGACCGACTAGGGATCTGCGCCAGGGATGCGCTGATGGTCGACGACCAGTCGCACTACCTGGCAGGGGCAGCCGAGCTGGGGATGGCCACCCACCTGGTTGATCGGATCGCAGGAATCGGCCTGTCCCTTGGTCTCATCGGTTGACCGAGTATGGCTCGGCGTGCCAGGCGAGTCGTGAGGTTGGCGGCATTGACCTTGCCCCTGCGGAAACCACCATGGTCATCTGACCGGTGACCGACACCGGGAGGATGGTGACCATGACCGAGCCCCACACGCTCATGACGATCGGCGACTTCGCACGCGAAGCCGGGCTGACACCAAAGGCGTTGAGGTTGTACGACGACTTGGGGTTGCTTCTGCCCGCGGAGGTTGACGAGTACTCCGGCTACCGCCGGTACGCGCCCTCGCAGCTCGAGCGCGCACGCCTGGTGGCGACGCTCCGGCTGCTGGGCATGCCGCTGGCCCGGATCAAGCAGGTCGTCGACCGCTCACACGCTGCGGCTGCCAAGGAAGTCGAGGCGTACTGGCGCCAGGTCGAGACCGACACGGCGACCCGCCGAGGCATCGTCACCACCCTCGTCCATCAGTTGAGGAACGAGGCAGACACCATGACAACAACCACCGAGAGGCTCCGCGCCGAGTTTGGTTCCAGCCACCACCAAGGTCGCCGCGACCGGCAGCAGGACGCCCTCCTCGTCACGCCCGAGTTGATCGCCGTTGCCGATGGCTTCGGTGATCGGGAGGACCTGGCCGATACGGTACTGGCGGCGTTTGCAGCAGGAGGGCTTGAAGGGGCGATGTCCCAGATCGCGCCCGAGGTCAGCGCGGCCTTGCCGAACCAGCCCGGTTCCGGCACGACACTCACCGCGGTGACGCTCAACGGTGCAACCGCGCGGGTCACGCACATCGGCGACGCCCGCGTCTGGCTGGTGCGTGCAGGGGAACTCGAGCAGTTGACCCACGACCACACAGTCGTAGCAGGGCTGATCGAGGCCGGCCAACTCACTCCGGACGAGGCCCGCTCACACGAGCACCGCAACCTGCTCAACCGGGCGTTGTACCCGGGCGTCGCGGCCGACGAGATCGTGGTGAGGCTACTCCCGGGTGACCGGCTCGTGCTGACTACGGACGGCGTCCACTCCTATTCCCCGTTGCCTACCGCGATCTCGGCGAGTACCAGCAGTTCAAGAAGTACGACATTGTCGATGTTGAGATCAGGCGGGGGAAGGACACGAGGCCCGAGAGTTACATCCCGGTTCAGGGAAGCATCAGCGTCGTCCGTTCCGTCGCCAGCGGATCCGATCAGCGGTGGACCGAGCGCCGCCAGATCCTGGGGGGACTTGTGGGGCAGACGACGATGTGCGAGCTGCTCCACCAGAACGAGGCTGCCGGCCGCGGATCAGCTCCATCGCTCGGGCTCATCAAGCCAGAGGTCCTTGACGTGGAGGTCGAGAAGAACCGTGGCTTCGACGCCGACAGGCAGGCGCTCGCCGCGCTCGCCGCGGACGCCACGTTGTTCACGGCCGCGAAGCAGGAACTTGAGCCGAGCCCCTACATCGTGAAGTACCGGTATCACTGCCAAGGGGCCGGCTGCCAAGGCCACACCCAGTCGCTCATCGACTGGGAGGTGGGCGAGGCCGGCAGAAAATGGCCGCGCCGATACCCGGAGGCCGAGATACCCAGCCGGATCCGCGACAAGTTCCTCACCCAACTATGCGGCGACGATCGTGAGACCCACTTCTTCGTGGGGAACACGCACAGATGGCTGGCGACGTTCCTCGTGCTCGGTGTCTTCTGGCCGAAGATCGAGCAGGACGGGAGGCTGTTCTAACTGGTTGAGCCTGGGAGTGCAACGACCGGCACAGGGGCTGAGTCCATGACCTCGTCGATGATCACCTTTCGGTGACACATCTCCATGTCGGATTCGAAGCACAACACGGCGACGACCTCATCGGCAGCCATGCTTGCCAGTTCTTGTAGCGACGACTCTGCTTCTGGCGACCGGAGGGTCTCGCGGAAGACGCGGCGCCCCTCCTCCACGCGACCGTCCCAAAACGGCTGACGGTTCTCCTTCGCGTTCCCGAGGCTTCGTAGATGCCGATAGCCGATCCCAGCCTCCGTCAGGGCCTCCTTGAGGCGTGTCTTCGAGAAGCCCGCCTTCCTGCTGATCGCGTTGAGACGCACGTCGGCGACGGTGCGAACGCCCGCACGTTGGAGGTCCGCGACGAACGCGTCGATCGTGCGGCCTTCGTACCCGACGGAGACGATGCCGTGGCTCATGGTGACCTCCTGGTGTGGTGGGGTTCGTACGGCGTCGCGCAGCAGATCATCGAGGGAGACTTGCAGCGCATGACATAGCGCGGCGACCTTGAGCACGCCGGGATCTTGCGTCTGTCCCTGCTCGACCTTCATCAGGGTGTTGGCCGAGACCCCGGCCTTCGCTGCGAGATCGCTGCGCGTCAAACCGGCGGCGAGCCGCTGGGCGACGAGCACTTGACCGAGGCGAGCGCGGCCCACGGTGAGCTTCGCGGGCCTGCCTACTCGCATGACCGAAGCCTAGCAGTAAATATTTACTTGATTGGCTGCGCGGCCCAGTCTGTTGCCGGAACACACGAAGTACTGCATCTGACTGTCCGCTCGCTGCAGGCCGCGCGCTTGAAGGGCGCATGGGAACCGAAGCCACGAAGGCGCTGCGGGCACGAAGGCGGGAGTCGAGGGCGCACATCGATCGGCTGATCGCGAGAGCCGACGAACGCAGTCCGCTGGGTTCGGTGCGTCGGGCGCGTGTCGCGGAGGGCGCCCGCCTCGCCCGGCGCCGGCTCAAGGCGCTCGCAACCGCCCAACAGGCGGCCGCAGCCATCGAGGTCGAGATCGGCCGGGCACTACTGCGAGTCGTCGAGCAGGGCCTGTCTCGCAACGAGGCATTCGAGCTGGCTGGGGTCAGTCGCCACCTCGGTCGCCGCTACCTGGCCGCGGCCGAGGGTGCCCAGGCCTCGGACGTGGCCGGCTTCTCCACAGACCCGGTCGCGCCGGCCCATCCCGAGTCCGGCCGGCGCGACCGTGGCACCGACGGCAGCCGCCCCGGCGTCGCCGTACCAGAAGGGAAGAACTGATGCTGCTCGCTCACGCAGTCACGCTCCCGAGGCCCGCTCGTACGTCGCGGCCCTCGCCGACAACGCCCGCACCTTCGACGCGTCCGTCGAGTACGAGCACGTCCTCCTCGAGCTCGACACGATCCACGGCGGCGAGGTACCGCCGCACCACCGAGGTCCTCACCGACAAGCGCGACGTCCTCTACACCGTCGCCGAGGCCGCGATCGAGGAACTCGTCGACCACGGCGTCGACGCGCTCCAGGTCGAGCTTGTCCTCGCCCGGCTGGAGGACGCCCGAGCCCTGGACCGGCCGTGATGTACGGCGACGAACGGTCACCAGCTGCGCGACGAGCTGACGACGCTGCTCCGCCAGCACCGGATCCAGCAGCGTCTCGGCGGGCAGGGCTCCACACGATCCCGGAGACGACCACCCCGGAGCAGCGCGAGCTGCTGGGCGAGCAGATCCAGCGCTACCGCTACGCGACCCTGGCGTGGTGCCTCCACGCGGTCGCCGCGGCGAACCCGCGAGCGAGCCTGGAGCGGACTACGATCGCGCACGGGCCCGGCCGAGGAACTGCGGTACCGGCTCGACGCAGAGCATCAACATGTCGAACGCCGGCCTGCCGTCGCTCGACGAGCTGTCGCACGCCCCAGGACTTCCCGATGGTCGAGAGCTGGCGACAGGTGGCGCAAGGCGCGGTCCTCGGAGAGCACGACTTCCCGGGCCTCATGGACCACGGCCGGCTGTCCGCGCCAGTGCCTGACCGTCCTCAAGGACGCCGCCGAGGTCACACGAGCCCTCGTCGTCCTCGACAAGCGGTACGAGCAACATCCCCGGCTGGATCCCGATCCGGGAGCGCGGACGCCTCGACCGAGCCGCCCAGGTCTGCGCCGTCTTCACCGGGTACGACGAGCCGGACTACTCGGTCGACCAGAAGGGCTGGCGGCCACCGTCGGCCACCATCGACGGGGGACCGCTGCCCGGCATCGGCGGAGTGCTGCAGGCCGAGCACAACATGCTCGTGCACCTCTCGAAGTTCCCGAACGCGCTCAACCTGCGCAGAGTCATGGACGGCCAGCGGATCCTGTCGCATGAGGCCGCTCGGCGCGCACCCGAACGTCGCGCCGGAGCTGATCGAGAAGTGGCTCGAGCGGGAGCAGACCTACAAGCGGCTGATCGACGAGACCCGCAACGTCGGCGGCCTGGTCGGCGATGGGGGACTCGCGGCAGCCGAGGCCGCCAACGCTGTCGGCCGACTCCGGCGGGTCCACGTCGACGAGATCACCAGCCCGGAGCCGCTCCGCGACCTGGACAAGCTCTTCACCCGTACTGATGCCCGCGTCGCGGCGATCATCGAGCAGGGCGTCGCCGAGCGGCTCTACTTCGTCAGCGTCAAGGCGCCTCGGATCGTTGACGGCACGGGCCAGTTCGTGAGTCCCGCCCGGGAGCGGTACGTACCGATCCACTCGCCGGTGCAAACCGATCTGCTCGCAATCACAAGGCATCAACTGCGGCCGCCTCCCGTTGCGCCCGTCGCCCCGCCCGGTGCGCACGAGAGCCGCGAGGAGATGAGGGAGTCAATCGACCACCGGCCCGAGCGCAGGCATGCGCCCCCTGCTGGGCGGTAGCCGCGGCCCCGCCGTCATCTGGTAAAGCTCCTCGAAGAAATCCTCGTTGATCCGGTTGATCGTCGCGATCTTGACCGGCTGGACGCCGGTGCCGTGGTCGAACATAGCTCGCACGCGGCCGTCGGCGAGGGTCTCCAGCACAGGCCGCATCAGGTTCTGGTAACCAAGGATGGGCACCCCGTGCATAATGGCTGTCCGATCCGACGGTTCCCGAGTGTTCGGGCGGAAACCGTCGGACCATGGTGCGAGAATCGCCCGCGTGAGCCAGATGACCGAGGAAGCGGACAAGTCCGGCGATGAGCCCGCCGCCACGGGCGCCGTTCCTCATCGTCGGCATGGGGGACACCAGTGACGGTTGACGCAGACGATCGTCGAGGAGCAGGTGGTGAAGTCCCGGCACCGCGTCAAGACCTACGGCGAGGTCTTCACGCCGCGTCACATGGTCGACCGGATGCTCGACTTGGTCCGCGAGGAGTTGGAGACCGGCCCCGACTTCGTCGACAAGACCTTCCTTGAGCCTGCAGCCGGCGACGGCAACTTCCTGGTCGCGATCCTGCACCGCAAGCTCCGCGCGATCGAGAAGCGGTACCCGCCAGAGGAGTGGCCGGAGGAGTCGCTGTTCGCCCTCGCCTCGATCTACGGCATCGAGCTGCTGGAGGACAACCACCGGGACGCGAAGGCGGTCATGCTCGCCGAGTTCCTGCGCTTCCACGAGGCCCACGGCATCCCCTGCGGCCCGGACACGGACCTGCACCGCGCCGCGGCCTTCCTCATCGACACGAACATCGTTCGCGGCGACACCCTGACCGGCCTGGACCCCCGAGGGCGAGGACATCCAGTTCTCCTGGTGGAACCGGATCGCCGGAGCGCCCGGGATGGTTCAGCGCGAGCCGTTCACGCTCGCCTCGCTGCGCGAGCGACGACGCGCTTCGACTTCACCGTCTACGACAGCTACGCGGCGTGCCGGATCGACCAGGTCCACGAGGAGGTGAGGGCCGATGCCTAGTCCGAAGATCAGCACGTTCCGCGAGATCATCCCGCTCATCTACTCGTGGAGGACTCCGGACGTCCCCAAGTACGACGGGCTGGGAGAAGATCGGCTACACCGAGCAGGACAGCGCCGACACGCGCATCGCCCAGCAGGCGAGCCAGATGTCCATCACGAAGGAGAAGGTCTGGGCGCGGCGGGCCCTGTTCACGTCGGAGGCCGGTGGGCGCTTCACGGACAAGGACTTCCACGCCTACCTGAAGCAGCAGGGCGTGGAGCGCGAGACCAAGCCGAAGCGGACCGAGTGGCACCACTTCGCGGCCGCGCCGAAGAAGTCGCTGGACTACTTCAACGACTTCGCCGGCCAGGACTTCGCCGACCTCCAGCGCGGCGACGGGGAGGACGACTACGTCCTGCGCCCCGAGCAGCAGGCCGCCGTCGACCAGGCCGTGGCCGCCTTCGACGGCCGGCAAGACCGAGGTGCTGTGGAACGCCAAGCCCCGGTTCGGCAAGACGCTGACGACCTACGACCTGATGCGGACCCTGGACGTCCAGCGAGGTCCTGATCGTCACCAACCGCCCGGCGATCGCGAACTCCTGGTTCGACGACTTCACGCGCTTCATCGGCCACCAGACCACGTTCAAGTTCGTCTCGGAGTCGCCCTCGCTGGCCGGCCGCTCGCCCATGACTCGCGAGCAGTGGCGCGCCTTCTCGCTCAACCACCAGGACGAGGACCCGCGCATCGTCGAGTTCCTCTCGCTGCAGGACCTCAAGGGGTCGCAGTACTTCGGCGGCTCCTACGACAAGCTCAAGCACATCGCCGCAGTTCGACTGGGACCTGCTGGTGATCGACGAGGCCCACGAGGGCATCGACACCACCAAGACCGACGTCGCGTTCGACCAGATCAAGCGCACGTGGACGCTGCACCTGTCGGGCACGCCGTTCAAGGCGCTGGCCGTCCGGCAAGTTCGACCAGGACCAGATCTTCAACTGGACGTACGAGGACGAGCAGGTCGCCCGCCAGCAGTGGGCGGACGACGGCCAGGAGAACCCGTACGCGGCGCTGCCGACGCTCAACCTGCTGACCTACCAGATCTCGCGGATGATCACCGACCGTCTGGCCGAGGGCGTCGCGATCGACGAGGACGAGGCGAACATCGACTTCACGTTCGACCTCAACGAGTTCTTCGCGACCAAGGACAACGGGTTCTTCGAGCACGAGGCCGAGGTCATCAAGTTCCTCGACTGCCTGGCGACCAACGAGAAGTACCCGTTCTCCACGCCCGAGCTGCGCGACGAGATCCGCCACTCCTTCTGGCTGCTCAACCGCGTCGCCTCCGCGAAGGCGCTGGAGAGGCTGCTCAAGAAGCACGACGTCTTCAAGGACTACACGGTCATCCTGGCCGCCGGCGACGGGCGCTCCGACGACGACACCGACCCGGTCGCGGTCGGCAAGTCGCTGGACAAGGTGCGCACGGCCATCGCGGAGGCCGAGAAGTCGGGCGGCAAGACCATCACCCTGTCGGTCGGGCAGCTGACCACGGGCGTCACGGTGCCCGAGTGGACCGCGGTCATCATGCTGTCCGACCTGTCCTCGCCGGCCCAGTACATGCAGGCGGCGTTCCGGGCGCAGAACCCCTGCACCTTCGAGCGCGCCGGGCACGTGTTCCAGAAGCAGAACGCCTACATCTTCGACTTCGCGCCCGAGCGCACGCTGACGATCTTCGACGCCTTCGCCAACAACCTGCACCCGAACCCCTCGGGCGACCCGGCGGTGCGGCAGGAGAACATCCGCACGCTGCTGAACTTCTTCCCGGTCCTCGGCGAGGACGCCGAGGGCCGGATGATCGAGCTCGACGCCTCGCAGGTCCTGACGTTCCCGCAGGTGTTCAAGGCCCGCGAGGTCGTGCGCCGCGGGTTCCTGTCGAACCTGCTGTTCGCCAACGTCGCCGGCATCTTCCGCTACTCCGAGCACGTCAAGGAGATCCTCGACAAGCTGCCCACCGCGAAGCAGGGCAAGGTCAAGACGGGCGAGCCCATCGAGATCCCGCAGCCGCCGCCCGTCACCGACCCGGACGGCAACGTCCAGGTCGACGTGGAGACCGTCATCAACCCCAAGGTCGACGAGCTCGGCAAGCCCGTCTAGCGCATCGAGGACATCCCGACGCCCGAGCCTGACGCCCCCGCGTCACACGACGGCGACGGCAGATCGCGAAGGCGGTGACCGAGCAGAGCCGCGCAGAAGCGCGAGGAGCTCAAGGAGGAGTACGGGCTCACCGCCGCGCAGGTCGAGCGCGACGAGAAGCGCACCGAGCAGGCCGTGAAGGACCAGGTCGAGCGCGCCTACGCCGAGCACAACATCGCCAGCAAGCACCTCGAGGACGAGCTCAAGAACGCAGCCACCGAGGCCGAGGCCGCAGGCCGTCGAGGCCAAGAAGGCCGAGCAGGACGAGGCGTTCAAGGACGAACATCCTCGCCATCGTCGAGGAGACGATGGACTCGATCGTGCCCGAGGTGGTCACGCGCGAGGAGACCAAGAAGGAGCAGAAGCGCGCGAACCAGACGATGGACGACGCCCGCTCCCACCTGCGCGGCTTCGCCCGCACGATCCCGATGTTCCTCATGGCCTACGGCGACCGCGACATCCGCCTGTCGAACTTCGACGACTACACGCCCGACGACGTGTTCGAGGAGATCACCGGGATCACCGAAGCCGAGTTCCGCCTCCTGCGCGACGGCCAGGAGGTCACCGAGGAGGACGGCACCGTCACGAAGATCCCGGGCCTGTTCGACGAGGCGGTCTTCGACCAGGCCGTCCAGGAGTTCCTGGACAAGAAGGAAGCGCTCGCCGACTACTTCGACGACGCGCAGACCGAGAACATCTTCGCCTACATCCCGCAGCAGAAGACGTCGCTGGTCTTCACCCCGCAGCCCGTGGTGAAGATGATGGTCGACACCCTCGAGGCCGAGAACCCGGGCATCTTCACCGACCCGGACAAGACGTTCGCGGACCTGTTCTCCACCGCCGGGCTGTTCCTGATGGAGCTCGTGCGCCGCCTCGACACGGGCCTTGCCGAGGTCGTTCCCCGACCAGGACGAGCGGCTGCGGCACATCCTGACCTCACAGATCTTCGAGATGAGCCACAACGAGATCCTGCACCGCATCACCATCGAGGCCGTCTCCGGCGGCGTGCCCGAGCGCAAGGCGTGGATCGAGGACTCCGGTCACTTCAAGGTCGGGAACCTCGCCCGGATGACGCCGGAGGAGCGGCAGAAGATGGTCGACGAGATGCTGACGGAAGGCAACTGACCATGAGCAAGAAGTTCGACGTCGTCATCGGCAACCCGCCCTACCAGGAAGAGGCCCAGGGCGGGGGCACCCGCGACACGCCCGTCTACCACCTGTTCATGGACGCGGCCTACGAGGTCGGGAAGAAGGTCGTGCTCATCACCCCGGCACGCTTCCTGTTCAACGCGGGCTTCACGCCGAAGGCGTGGAACGCGAAGATGCTCGCCGACCCGCACCTGACGGTCCCGCACTACGTGCCCAACAGCGACGACCTCTTCCCCGGCACCGACATCAAGGGCGGCATCGCCGTGACCTACCGCGACGCGGACCGCGAGCGGCGAGCCGATCGGGACGTTCACCAAGCTACCCCGAGCTCAACACGATCCTTCACAAGGTGCGTCGAGTCAGGCACGACCTCGCATCGAGCACTCGGGCATCACGAGCTCACGCTCGTACCGCTACACGGACAAGCTGCACGAGGACCACCCCGAGCGCGTCGCGCTGCTGCCCGAGGGAAACGCAGTCCTGGTCAGCACCAACGCGTTCGAGCAGTTCTCGTTCCTCTTCCACGAGACGCAGCCCGACGACGGTCACGAGTACGTGCAGGTCCTCGGCCTGATCGAAGAACAAGCGCGTCTACCGCTGGATCCGCAGCGAGTACATCACCGGGCCCGAGAGCTTCGACAAGTACAAGGTCGCGGTCCCGGCGGCGAACGGATCTGGGTCGACAACCGGCTCTGGGTCGCGTTGGCAACCCGACTGTCGTCGGGCCCGGAGTCGGCGGTCACCCAGACGTTCATCACCATCGGCGTCCTTCGACACCGAGGCCGAGGCGCGAGGCCTGCCTCAAGTACGTGAAGTCCAAGTTCGCCCGCGCGATGCTCGGCGTCCTCAAGGTCACCCAGCACAACCCGCGCAGTACGTGGAAGTACGTCCCGCTGCAGGACTTCACGCGCGCCTCCGACATCGACTGGTCCAAGTCGATCCCGGAGATCGACGCAGCAGCTCTACGCCAAGTACGGGCTCGACGCCGACGAGATCGCCTTCATCGAGGCCAAGGTCAAGCCGATGGAGTGACCGGCTGGAGTCGCTTCCTTCGAAGGTCAGCCCGTCAGTCTCGGCTGAAGCAATCCGCCCTTGCAAGTATCCATCAAACCCTCGCCTTGGTTGGTGGGCAGTGGAGAAGAGCGCTTAGGCCCAGATCATGGCGTTCTGCGACCCTTGGGTCGGCCGCGGGTCGGAGCTGCCGAGCGATGGCGTGTGGGTCTCTTTGGCGGCCTCGCGGCCGAAGTTCGTCGGCAACACTGTCCGGCCGGGCGAAAGCCCTTCCGGCATTGAGGAAATCTACAGCGGGCCAGCACTCGTGGTTTTCACCGTGTGACGGTGGCGCTTACGCTTGATGTGACGCACGGGCATGAGCGGCGCTGAGCATCCGGCAGCGCGCGATGCCCCACCGCTGGGAGCAGCTCAGGCAAGATGGATCCATGGCTGCACACTCGTTCCTGCGGATCGGTGGCTTGTGGATTTTTGCCTATCGCGAGTGGTATTCAGAGACACTTGCGTCGGTCTTTCGCGATGATGAGAACGTGTCATCTATCGACGCTCCTTGCTTCACTCTGCGAGCGGGCCCTCTTAAGTCCAGGCTCAATGTCCTTGGATTTACCAGTCACATCGCCTCCGGGGCCCTTCAAAGGGCCTTTAAAGTCCTGGAGGAGTCTGGAGAGCTAGAAGAGCCGTCTTTCGATGTATGGTTGGAACAGAATGTTCGGGCCGTTACCAATGATGAGGTGGCGGGCGACGAAGTTCCAGGATGGCTCTATAGGCTGGACGAGAAATTTGCTCTTCGGCGTATTCTCGACTTCGTCGAGCCGGACGTTGAGGTATCTCTGGATCTGTCCGAGGTTGTTCTTCGAGGCTTCGTGCCGCCAAGCGCCACCCTGTGTGCCGATGCGCTGTCGAATTATCGAGCAAACGACGTAGGCCCGTTGGTGGTTTTGACCGAAGGATCATCCGATATAGAAGCGGTATCCGCCTCCCTTGACCTTTTGCTCCCGCACCTATCGGGCTACGTAAAGTTCCTTGACTACACACTCAAGCCGGAGGGGAGCGCGGCCGCGCAGGTCCGCGCCATTCGAGCATTCGCAGCTGCCGGAATCCAGAACAATATGGTGGCTCTATTCGACAACGATACGGCCGCTTGCGAGGCGTTAACGTCATTGAACCTCCAAACCCTCCCGCGCAACTTCCGCGTGCTACAACTCCCAAGTATCGCCTTAGCAGGCCAGTACCCGACCATAGGTCCTGCTGGAGGCGAGACGATGGACATCAATGGGCTGGCCGTGTCGATCGAGCTATTCTTCGGTTCTGACGTTTTAGAGAAGACTGGGGTGAGAATACGAGCCCGATTCCAGTGGACTGGATATTCGTCAAAGATGGGGGCTTATCAAGGCGAAATTATGAACAAGAGTGCCATTCAAGCTCGGTTCAAAGTGAAAGTTCATCAAGCTCGGCTCAATGGACTGCAGGGTCAGGACTGGACCGCGATGCGGCTACTGCTTGATGCTATCGCCACGGCATTTGACTAAGTGCGACCGGCGCTCTTGCCGAAAGGGCCCTTCCCGCGGGGCAGTGAAACGGCGCTCTCGCAGGGGAGAGACGTGGGCGTGTGTCGACTCGCGGCGAATCGACTCTCCTTCGCAAGCGCGGCCGGCGGCAAAAGTCGGCGTCCTGAACGCGTGGGCGGTTGGAATGCCTATGCCGTCGACTGATCAGTCGGGCGCCGATGGCCATCCCTCCGAGGCCTGGCGGGCAACCAGCATCGGAAGCGGCCTAGGGAAGTTGGACCCCTAATCGCGTCGTCGCATCGCAGCAAGCTCCGACGCGACAATAGCCCCGTAGGCTGCTGCGAGGGCAGAACTCTCGTCCCTAGCGAGCCTCGCGAGCTCGATGATGACCCGGACATCGTAGTTCGATTCGCGTACCTTCATGAGCGCAATCGTCAGGGCTTCGGATGGTTCCATCGTGGGTTGTCGCCGCGCGACCATGGCCGTCTCACGGTCTTCGGCCCTCGGGGACCCAAGCCGCTCTTCACGGTGGCGGTCCGGCTCACGCTGGTGAACGGCCCGTGACTCGACTGCTAGGGCAGACGGGGCTGACGGCAAGGTGATCCTCCGTTTAATGATGAGTGTCTGCGAAGTGTCTAACTGGACCCACTGCCATGCGAAGTCGCCGCGCGGAGTCGTCATTGGAAGATTGAGCGGAGTTGCGGGACCGAGACCAGCGACCCATAGTCGGTCATCACGCGCGGACAGCGCATCTGACTGTGTGCGCGGCGGGTCCCAGGTGAGAAGGTCGGGGTATCGAAACGGGGACCGTCCCGGGCGGCTGGGCGCGGCGACTCGGGCGGCCTCGGAGGCGATGTAGTCGGCATCTAGCAGGGGGCCTGGCGGCGGCTCCGTTGCGCTGCACCCAAGGATCGCGCCTGCCATTGTTGCGATCGTGTCGGTGTCAGTGTCGAGCTCGTTCGCACTACAGAGCAGCGCGTCGCGGATTGACGCGCCGTGCCGGCGAGAGAGTGCCTCGAGCGATAGCGCGGCGAGCATGGTATGCAGTCCGCTGCCCCGCCTAGCCGGGTCGCGGAGGCCGAGCAAGTCGACGACCGCGCGGTAGCCGTGTTTCAGATCTGCGGACCTGTCGACGATGTCTGCGGCCGATTGAACTAGGCCCTCGCAGACTCGACTGATGCGGACACGGCTTCGCGCCAAGGGCCAAGGCGCGGATGACTCCAATGCGGAAGCCAGTAGTCGTGCAGCTCACTGTCCTCGTCGGGTATGGATGCGATCATCGAGGCATCGTCGAGCAATTGCAGCCAGGTGCCTGTGCCGTCGCTGGCGAGCCGTCCGGGGCCGCCGGGCATGCTGTCGGCAACAGAGAGAGCACTGAGCGCAGCACCTAGGAGCCCTACCGGGTGACCGTGAGTGCTCACAGGCATCACGCATAACGTCTTTGAGAAGGTCAGTGATGGGCCGCCGGGCGCGCCATGCGTGCGGCTGCGCGCGCATCGCTGCACCGTTGCCGCCAGCGTTCACGTAGTTACGGGGCGTGTTCGCCGACCACCTCGCGCCGGGCCGGGCCATCGCCGCTGCCGCCGCCTTCGTACTGGTCCCGCCGCCGAGGGCGTAGGACGGCCAAACCGTCAACTCAACCACGCTAAACGCCTCTGCATCGAACCCGTCCGGTCCGCATGCTCGGCACACAGCAAGGCGAAGCTGGGTGTCGTCGCTGTACGTCCCGGCGGGAAGCTCGATGCTCATCCCGTTCCTGCCGCCGATTTTGCGGCTCCACGTTAACCGGGCCCCTTAGCGGCTGGCCTTTTGTTCGACGCCGCAGCCCAGCTTCGTCGGTGAGCTCACTGATCCAGCCGACCGCGTCACCCCATGCCGCCCAAAGCGCGCTTCTGGCCGCGGCCCGTTGCTTACCAATGTCGTTGGCGGCCTGGTCGGAATTTGTGACGGGAACGAGCCCTTCCAAGGGAAGAGTTTCGTCTCTGCCCTGCGAAGTCACGCGAATGCTTCCGGGTCGAACACAACGTTGATGGGTCGGTGCATCGTGGCCTCGAACCAGCCGTGAACGGTGTCTGCGAGCTCTGGTTGCGGGACATAAATGGTGCGTAGAAACGCTGTACCCAACGCGTCGGGATAAAGGGCTTCCGCCTCGGGGCAAGTGGTCTGGGTCGGGGTTAGCGCATCGCGCCTCAGGACTTTCCGGCCGCTGCGCCAAGTGACCACTTCGTCCCCAAAGGCAGCCTTGAGGCCGCTAAGGCCGCTGGCTCGTTGAACGACTGAATAATAACCATTGTTCGTTGTCGTGAAGACGACCCCGTCGTGGGCCAGGACCTGCCGATCAAAACCGAGCACGGCCCACCAAAGGTCCTCGCCCGCGTGCCATGCTCCGCTGCTAATTCCATACAGGTGACCGTTGATCCGCTGAATGCTCAGGCTAACGTGCCCGAACCAGTCTCGGTCCCACCTGTTGTAGCAGTTGTTCATCGAGATAAGCCGGAGTTCGTCCTCCGCGGCAAGGTGCTTTCGGGAGAGCAGCCTCCCAACCTGCAGGGCGCCCAGCAGCCCGCGACTTGTCGTGAAGTGTTGGGCCTCGGTGACACCTCGGCGGTCCAGCTCTTCAACGATCGAGGAATCGACGGCAGTCACGGTCGACCAAGCTGCTCATACGTCCCCCGGCGGAGGTGGCGAAGGACGGCGGTGGGCTCCGAGGGGTCGTGGCAAAGCATCAACCCCGTCTTTGCCCGGCCGAAGCCCATAGCGAGGAGACGGCGGAGGTTCTGCGTGTCCGTGTCGTCGTTATCGTCCGGTGCAGAAGCTGTACGCCCTGTTACGCCGCAGACGATGACGTGGTCAAACTCCAAGCCCTTGGCGGAGTGAAGCGTGCTTAGGCCGACGTTCACAGGACCCGTCGGCCACTGCCGCCGCGTCGAAAGCTCGACATCGTCGATCCCCGCGGCGGCAAGGTGTTTTCGCAACGTGTCGAACCATCCCGCGCCGAGCGGGTGGAGGATCCCGACGCTCTCCTTGTCCAGGTCGATCTGGTTGAGGTAGGACAGGATCTCACCGGCTTGCTCGAGAAGGTCCCGCCGGACCCGATCGGCATCGCCGTCCCTTAGTGCGCTGTTGAGGTCTGGGAGCTGGCCGTTCTCGTCGACGGCCAGCCCTTCGACGAACGGACGGGCGAACGCCGCGATTTGCCTGGTGTTCCGACGGTTTTCGCTGAGGCGAGCGTTGAGTGCGAATTTAGCCGCGTCGAGGCCGACTTCACGCCAAGTGAAGAAACTCGGGTAGATTCGCTGGACCGAATCCAGAACGAATGTTACGGATGCGCCTTGTGCTCGATGCGCGAGTACGGCGCGGACCTGATTGGCAGTGAAGTCCTGAGCTTCGTCAATGATGATGACGTCGTATTCGGCGTTCGGCGCGGCGGCTGCTTCCTCCGCAACGTCGTGCCAGTCCTTTACGTTGTTTGCTCGCTTGTGCGCAATGTACGGTAATAGGACCTCATTTAGCATTTTATGTTTATCCACCCGCGGCACCGTGCCTCGGCCGTCTCGGTCGCGCTGTACGTATTCCGTTATCGCGGATGACTTGAACCGCCCCGGCGCCAAGTACGCCGACTTCTCCGTCGAGGAACGCCGTCGACAACGGAAGTGACGCGCCGAACCGGCCAACGATTGCACTACGGGCGTCGTTGTCCATCACGTGGACCCCGCCCAATCAGCCCCTGTGCCCACGTCGCGAACGTGCTGATGGTGAGTTCAAGGCCGGGGTCGCCTGGGACCTGCTCTTCGGCGAGCGCTGCGACGTACCCGGCGAGACTCCGGTTGTACGTCAGAACAAGGACGCGGACCGGCCCCGTCTGCTGCTCACGAGTCCGGCGGGCCAGCCGAACGCGGCACAATTTCTTCAGGCGCAGAAGAGCCGTTGTCGTCTTCCCGCTTCCTGCGGCGCCCCGAAGGACGGCTACGCCGGCGCGGTCATTTCCGACGAATCTGGCGAATTGTTCGGCTGACGGCTGAACCGATTGAAGAACCCGCATGCACCCCTCCGATCGAGCCGCCGGCGTCGTCAACCGGCACCGTATCGCCTAAGCCGGAGCCACGGAGCCGCGGTCACCGCGATGGTCGGCATCCCGCGTCCGAGGGGCGTGAGGGCTATCTCGCTGGCCTGGCAGGGCCGCTTGAGGAGGGGGGTGGTACCGATCGCAGGAGCGGGGCAGAGTGACGGCTTCGATGCGACACGTGCTGCTCTAGAGGTACGTGTGGAGCTCGGACCGCGGGTGTCGGTGGCCCTCCGGTGCCCAGAACGCGCATCGGCAGCCGCGCCATGCTCCGACGCGCATGCGGTTGCGTTTGACGCGGGGTGTAAACGGCTTGGGTGAGAGCTGACGGGGGCGCCGCCGGGGGCGGTTTCGCGCCCTCGTCGGGATCGAGGGCGTAACCCGCGTTCCCTGCGGGGACCTCGAAGGATCGCCCGTCCGGTGAACCTGGTCGACACCACGCCGTGCCTGATTCGATGTGGCATATCTTTCACTGGTTGGGCTAGTGTGACCACCACCACCGGCCGCGAAAGAGGAAGTAACATGGCGATCCACACCCCAAGACCCGCGAAGAGCTCGCCCGCCTTCTCTTCCCACTGCGTCTCCCGGCGACTCTGTTCGAGCGCGCTGTCGCGGTAGGCGCGGCGGAAGCGCACCTAGTCGCCTGGTGCGCCGAAATCGGCCCCGAACTGACACGCTGGAAGCGCACCGTCGAGGTCGTTCACCAGCGCATCATGTTGCTTGCAGCTCGGCTGGAAGCGGCGGACCCTCAGAACCTTCCTTACTTCTCCCAGGCCGACCTCCACCTCGGGCTGATCATGAGTAGCGGCGACGCCTTCACCGGTATCGCCTGGGGCACGCCGAGCACGAAGAACCCGAAGGGCTCGGCCTTCGCCCGTCGCGTGGACGAGAACGGCCAGGTGGCTATGTTCGGCCAGCCAGACCGAGCGACGGCGGCGAGCTCGACGTCAAGTACCTGTGGATCCTGCTCTACAACGAGCGTGACGACATGGTTTTTCTGGAGCTGTCGCGTCCGACCTCGATGGCCGGTAAGAAGATCGACAGCATGGTCGGGAGCGGATCATTTTCCCTCCGTTCGACCTCGCGCTCGGTGCGTTCTCGTTACGAAGAAGACGAGAACGAAGACGAGGGCTTCGGCTTTACTCTCGCGCGTCGCTAAGGGAGCTGGGTTCCCGCGATGGAGCGCCACCTTCATTCCCGCACGCCTTGAGATGGCGCGCGCCATCCGACAGATGACCGCAACCGCGCTTGGCCACGGAAGCGGGCACGACCGCGCCCTGGGTATCTCAAGCCGAGAACACCAAGAAGACACCGAGTCCCGAGCTTGTCCGCGAATTCGCCCGCGTCCTCAACTTCCCGGTCGACTTCTTCTATCGCCCAGTCAAGGCGCTCCCCCCGTCGGATGCTTTCCATTTCCGAGCGACATCGCGACTCGCGAAGAAGGACGAAGCGACAGCACGAAGCCTGTCAACGCTGGCGATCGAGCTGTCGGACTGGATTGAGGCGACATATAGGGCACCAGCTCCGAGGTTCCGGAGCTCCAGGACATCCTCGACTCCGACGACGAGCTCTCCTCCGAGCAAGCTGCCGAGGCTCTGCGCGGCGCATGGGGTCTTGGCGTCGCACCGATCAAGAACCTTCTGCAGCTTCTCGAATCCAAGGGCGCGAAGGTCTACTCGGCCGGCGGGCCGCTGCAAGCCATCGACGCTTTTTCGTTCCGGCATGGGGCGACACCGGTGATCTTCCTGAATGTGCATAAGTCCGCCGAACGACTACGTTTCGACCTCGCCCACGAACTCGGGCACCTCGTCATGCACGGCGGGTCATTGCACGTTGAACCAGGAAAGGAAAAGGAGCAGGCAGCGAACGACTTTGCCAGTCCTTCCTCATGCCGCGCGCCGACGTCCTTGGCGCGATCCGCGGCAACTTGATGCTCGAGGACATCCTGATGCTGAAGAGACGCTGGCGTGTCAGTGCGATGGCGCTCAACCTGCGCGCCCATCGTCTTGGCGTCATCTCGGAGTGGACCTACAAGCACTCGCGAAGCAGCTCTCGATGGCCGGCTTCCGGCGCGGCGAGCCCGGCTCCGACCTAGTTGCGGAAAGCTCAAGCCTCCTAACACAGGTCATGAACGATATGCGTCGCCAGGGGCAGGATTTCATCGAGATCGCGCGCGCGCTTGACGTGCGCGCACAGGACATCCGGGATCTGTTGCTCGGGCTTGTGACGTTCTCTCTCGAGGGCGACGCCCCACAGAAAGCACGGTAGCCAAGCGAACCTGCGCGCTGTCTGAGTTAGGGGCTAGTTTTGCCATCGCGGAGCTTCTAGCTCGTGATCGTTACCGCCAGGTACGCCAGGACTTGGGCAGGTCGCTTGGCGAGCGTTTGAGTCGTTGTCCAGGTGCGCCGCGCCTCTCCAGGGCGCTGTGACGCGCCGGTCACGCGGGGCGGGGTGAGTTACGTCGGTAGTGGGCGGTGAGCAGCCACTTCTCGACTTCGGCGCCGGCTGGACAAGTTCACGGCGCATCAACCAATGGTGTCCGTCCACACTCCCTTGTCCCCCACACCGCCGTGACGATGCGAGCCGGACGGTACTTGGGGATCGCCCTCGACCATCTGAACCGCCCGATCCTGATCGACTGCATGGGCTGCCACACCGAGGTGGTTGGCGAGCATCTCAACGCCGTCCGCTGACCCTGCGTTCGACGCGATTGCGGCGCCCCGGTCGCTCGCCGGGCGTGCGATAAGTCGTGCGATAACTCTCGGTCAGCAGGGGTAAATGTCCGGTTTGTACGGTCACCTGAGATGTCGCACGAGTTATCGCACGACCGCCTCGCGGCGACCGCCAGGAACAGCAAAACCGCAGGTCACAAGCCTGTGACCTGCGGTTTTGGGAGGTGGCCAGGGGCGGGGTCGAACCGCCGACCTTCCGATTTTCAGTCGGACGCTCGTACCAACTGAGCTACCTGGCCGGGCCTGCCCGAGGTGGCGAGACCTCGGACAGACGAGTGCCGGATCGCTCCGGCGGGCGTCACTATACCGAGCGGCCCACCCGAAGCCCGAATCCGATCAGGCGTCCGCCAACCGAGCCGGGAAGCCGCCCGTGGCGATCGGACCCCACCGCGTCGGCGTCACCCGCAGCAGGCACTTGCCCTGCGCCACCATCGCCGCCCGGTACTCGTCCCAGTCGGGATGCTCGCCCGAGATCGACCGGTAGTAGTCGACGAGCGGCTCCACCGCCTCAGGCAGATCGATGACCTCGCACGTCCCGTCGACCTGCACCCACGCCCCGCCGAAGTCGTCGCTTAGCACCAGCACCGACACGTCGGCCGAGTGCCGGACGTTGGCGACCTTGGCCCGGTCCGGGTAGCTCGAGATGACGATCCGACCCTGGTCGTCCACGCCGGCGCTGACCGGCGAGGTCTGGACGCCGCCGGAGGCACGATGGGTCACCAGCACCATCTGGTGCCGGGGCCGAACGAACTCGACCAGCCCGTCAAGAGAGACCCGAGTAGTAGTGGCGATGATCCGAGGCATACCGCTCAGCCCTGCGCCAGCTTGGCCACGTCGTCCCACTGCTCCCAGGTCTCGATACGCCGCGCGTAGTCCGCCTTGGCGATGTCCAGCGGAGCGACCCCGAAGAACGTCCGCAGCGGCGGCTCCTCCGCATCGACCACCCGCAGCAGCGCCGCGGCCGACGCCTGCGGGTCGCCGGGTCCGGCCGAGCCCGATCGCGCTTCTGGCGCTCGCGCTCGATGTTGTCGCGGGCCTCCGCATACGCCGGGAGGGTCTCCGAGCGCTTGGCGGAGTCGCCGGCCCAGTCGGTGGCGAACCCACCCGGCTCGACCAACGTGACCTTCATGCCAAAGCCGGCCACCTCGGCCGGCGAGCGCCTGGCTGAAGCCCTCGAGCGCCCACTTGGACGCGTGGTACGCCCCGATGCCCGGGAAGGCGGAGATCCCGCCGATCGACGACACCTGGATGATGTGTCCCGACCCTTGCGACCGCAGGATCGGCAGCGCCGCCTGGGTGACCCAGAGCGCCCCGAAGAGGTTGGTCTCCATCTGCGCGCGGATCTCGTCCTCGGTCAGCTCCTCGACGAACCCGAAGTGCCCGTAGCCGGCGTTGTTGACGACGACGTCGAGCTGCCCGAAGGTCCGGTGCGCGGCCTCGACCGCCGCGAAGTCCGCCTCGCGGTCGGTGACGTCGAGCTCGAGTGGCAGGATCGCCTCGCCGTACTTCTCGACCAGGTCGTCCAGCGTGGAGACGTCACGGGCCGTGGCGGCCACCCGATCACCGCGGTCGAGCGCGGCCTCGGTCCACTCGCGGCCGAAGCCGCGGGACGTGCCGGTGATGAACCATGTCTTCTGCGTCATGGAGGCGGCAACCACCAACCCGGGACCGCGCATTCCCGCGCCCTAGGATCCCCCGGTGAGCATCGAGCGAGTAGGCGTGGTCGGCTGCGGGCTGATGGGGGCGGGCATCGCCGAGGTATGCGCCCGGGCCGGGCTCGACGTCACGGTCGTCGAGTCCTCCGACCAGGCCGCCGACGCCGGCCGCAGCCGCCTCACCCGCTCCCTCACCAGAGCCCAGGAGCGCGGCAAGCTCGACAACGCCCAGGAGGTCCTCGGCCGGATCGCCGTCGGCACCGAGATGGCCGCCCTCCACGACCGCGATCTCGTCGTCGAGGCCATCGTCGAGAACGAAGCCGCCAAGATCGCCCTCTTCAAGAAGCTCGACGAGATCGTCACCACCCCCGGCGCGATCCTCGCCTCCAACACCTCGTCCATCCCCATCATGAAGCTCGCCGTCGCGACGAAGCGCCCGAGCCACGTCCTCGGCATCCACTTCTTCAACCCGGTGCCGGTGCTCTCCCTCGTCGAGCTCGTCCCCAGCCTGCTGACCACCAAGGAGACGACGGACCGGGCCCGGGCGTTCGTCGTCGACCAGCTCGACAAGCACCCTATCGAGTCGCAGGACCGCGCCGGCTTCATCGTCAACGCGCTGCTGATCCCCTTCATCCTCAGTGCGATTCGCATGCTGGAGTCCGGCTTCGCCACCGCCGACGACATCGACGCCGGCCTCGTCCGCGGCGCCGCGCACCCGCAGGGACCGCTCGCCCTCGCCGACCTCATCGGGCTCGACACCACCAAGGCCGTCGCCGAGTCGCTCTACGAGGAGTTCAAGGAGCCCCTGTATGCGGCCCCGCCCCTCCTCAACCGGATGGTCGACGCCGGGCTGCTCGGCCGGAAGACCGGCCGGGGGTTCTACACCTACGACCGCTGAACAGGCGCCGCCCAGAAACGCACCGCATGATGACGAGGTGCCGATCCCCCAGGACATCCTCGACCTCCTCCGCGCCCCCAGCCTCTGCTTCATCACCACGCTGATGAAGGACGGCTCGCCGCAGACCACCGAGACCTGGGTGGACACCGACGGCCAGCATGTCGTCATCAACACCGTCGACGGCTACCAGAAGGTCCGCAACATCTCCCGCGACCCACGGGTCACTGTTGTGGTCTGCGACCCGAAGCGTCCGACCCGGTACGCGGAGATCCGGGGCGACGTCATCCGGATGACCACCGAGGGCGGCGCCGAGCACATCGACCAGCTCTCCCACAAGTACACGGGACGGCCCTACCAGCCCTACAGCAGTCAGCCCCAGACCCGGATGATCCTCACCATCTCGGCGGAGAAGACTCGCATCATGGGCGGCTGACCGCGCATACCCCCCAGGGGTACACTGGAGCCGTGACCGAACAGCACGGGTACCACGACAACAAGGCCGCCCACCTCAAGCGGCTGCGCCGCATCGAGGGCCAGATCCGCGGCCTCCAGCGGATGGTCGAGGACGACAAGTACTGCATCGACATCCTCACCCAGGTGTCCGCCGCCACCAAGGCGCTGCAGTCGTTCTCCCTCGAGCTCCTCGACGAGCACATCGAGCACTGCGTCGTCGATGCGGCCCGACGTGGCGGCCCGGAGGCCGACGAGAAGGTCCGCGAGGCGTCCGAGGCCATCGCGAGGCTGGTGCGTTCATGACGACGCAGACCTTCCACGTCACCGGCATGTCCTGCGACCACTGCGTCCACGCGGTCACCGACGAGCTCCGCGCCCTCGACGGGGTCGACACCGTCCACGTCGACCTCGCCAGCGCCACGGTGCAGGTCGACGCGACCAGGACCCTCACCGACGACGAGGTCAGTGACGCGCTCGACGAGGCCGGCGCATACGCGCTGGCCTGAAGCCTGAGACCTACGCGTTCTCCTTGCGGAACGTCGACGTCCCCCACCACACGGCGGCGGTGAACAGGACCAGCGTCCACGCGATCCCCCAGAACATCGCCGTCGCGGCGAAGGTCCCGTCGAACGACCCGCGGACCGCGTCGACCACCCACCGCGTCGGCATGAAGTCGCTGGCCCGCAGCAGCCACGCCGGCCCGAGCGTCATCGGCAGCAGGATCCCCGACAGCAGCAGCACCGGCATCATCACCATGTTGATGACCGGCGCCATGACGTCCTCGCTCTTGGTCGACAGCGCGAGGGCGTTCGAGCCCGCCGCGCAGGCCGCGCCGAGGAACAGGGTGAGGGCCACCCCGAGGACGATGCCCTGCAGCGGCGCCCGCATACCCAGCACGTAGCCCAGCCCGACGAGGATCAGCGCCTGGACGAACAGCTGGGACACGTCACGCATCAGCCGCCCGACCAGCAGTGCCGTGCGGCTCGCCGGCGTCACCCGCTCCGCCTCGATGACGCCGTCCCGCCACTCCGCGATGAGGCTGAAGCCGGCGAAGAACGCGCCGAAGATGCCCAGCTGCACCAGCAGCCCGGGCACGAAGAACGTGTAGGCGTTCGTGGCGCCGAACTGGTCGGCCAGCGGCTTGAGCAGCGGCCCGAACAGGAACAGGTAGAGCACCGGCTGGAGCATGCCGATGATCACCCACGCGGGGTTGCGCAGGTTCATCCGCATCTGTCGGCGGAAGACGATGTAGCTCTCGCGAAGGAAGGTCACCACAACTCCTGGGTATGCGGGGAAGACACGGGTCAGCCGTCGCGCAGCGAGCGGCCGGTGACGGTGAGGAAGACGTCGTCGAGCGTGGGCCGACGGACCTCGATCGAGGTCAGGGTGATGCCGGCCTGGTCCAGGTCGCGCAGCAGGCCCGGGATGACGACGCCGGCCCGCTGGACGCGGCCCCGGACGTGCTGATCGTCGACCTCCACGTCGTTCGCGACGGTCCCCAGGCGCTCGGCGGCGGTCGCGACGTGGGCCACGTCGGCGATCTCGAGGTCGACGAGGTCACCGGACACCTGCGCCTTGAGGTTGTCGGGGGTGTCGCTGGCGACGATCTTGCCGTGGTCGATGACGACGATCCGGTCGCTCAGGTGGTCGGCCTCGTCGAGGTAGTGCGTCGTGAGGAGGACGGTGGCGCCGCGCCGGTCGCGCAGGTCGGCGATGTGGGTCCAGAGGTTCGCGCGGGCCTGCGGGTCCAGCCCCGTGGTCGGCTCGTCGAGGAACACCAGCTGCGGCTCGTGGATCAGGCCCATGGCAATGTCCAGCCGCCGACGCTGGCCGCCGGACATGCTCTTTGGCTGCCGTCCCCACAGGCCGTCCAGCTCGAGCTGGTCGAACAGCTCCTGGCCCCGACGCCGGGCATCGGCCGCCGTCATCCCGTAGAGCATCCCGTGGTCCATCACCTCGTCCCCGGCTCGGGCGGTGCCACCGGTGGAACCGCTCTGGGAGACGTACCCGATGCTCCGGCGGACCTGCTCGGCCTGCTTGACCACGTCGTAGCCGGCGACCGTCGCGGTACCCGCCGTCGGCCGCAGCAGGGTCGTCAGCATCCGCAGCGTCGTCGTCTTGCCGGCGCCGTTCGGGCCGAGGAAGCCGACCACCTCGCCCTCGGCCACGTCGAGGTCGACGTCGTCGACAGCACGGACCTCCGTCTTCGTCCGCCCCTGCCTCGTCTCGAAGGTCTGGACCAGCCCGCGGGCGTGGATCACCGGTGTTCTCCGTTTCCTCGTATGCGTGCGTGACTGAGACTTCCCTGCGCCGCGAAACTCATCGTCGCTCATGCCGCCGACAGGGCGCGGCGATATCCGCCGCGGCGGGCAACCGGCATACTCGCCACCGTGGCGACACGATGGCCCGGCTGGGTCTACGACGAGGGTGAGGAGCCGGACCCTCGGTTCTCCTTCGCCAACGAGCGGACGTTCCTGGCCTGGGTGCGTACGAGCCTCGGCCTGCTCGCCGCCGGGGTGGCGCTGCAGGCGCTGCCGGTCGACATCGAGCCAGTCCCGCGGAAGTGGCTCGCGGTCCTCTTCATCGTGCTGGCCCTGGCCACCGGGGCCGTGGGCTGGTCGCGCTGGGCCCGCTCCGAGCGGGCGATGCGACGGGGCGAGCAGCTGCCCGGCTCGGCGATGACCGCCGTCATCGTGGGCGGGGTGGCCGTGGCCGGTTTGATCCTGCTGTTCGTCATCGGCCTGCGCTGACCCCCGATGACCACCGCGCCACGGGACCCTGGCCTCCAGCCGGAGCGCACGGCGCTGGCCTGGCAGCGGTCCGCGCTGGCGCTCGCGGCGGCCACCATCGTCGTCGGACGGCTGACGTTCAACACCGTCGGCCTCGTGGCCCTGCTCGTCGTCGCCCTCGGCCTGGGACACGTGGCCGTGATCTTCGCGACGGCGCACCGGCACTACCGGATCCGTACCGGCGCGCAGCAGACGAAGCGCTGGCCGACCGCCGTCCACGCGGCCCTGCTCAGCCTCCAGGTGGCCTCACTGGGCGTCCTCGAACTGGTGGATGTGCTTCGCTCGTAACCGGACTCGACGTCGCGGGGACTAGGCGCTACGCCAAACGAGCAGGTCCACATGTCCGGCTGCGAGGTGGAAGTCGCGGTCGGTGGTAAGGAGGCTGTGGCCACCGGCCATCGCCAGATGCGCGATCAGCCCATCAATAGTGCCGACCTGAACACCCACAGATCGCAAGGCATTTCGCACATCAGCGGCGGCCACGTGATCTTCTCTGGACGGCTGGATGTACTCCAGAGCTCCGAAGGTCTCAATGATTCGGCGCCGCGCCTGCTCCGGGACCGCGCCCTGGAGCACCTCCTGCAGGATCACCCCGGTCGTTGCGACCAGGTCGCCGCCGTTGAGCGCCTTGCGCAAGGCATCCACCTCGAGTGAGTCCGGAGGACTGTCACGTCGTAGCGCCAAGGACCACACGCTCGTGTCGACCAAGAGGCTCATCGACGCGTGCGCTCGGCCTTGTAGTCGTAGTCGGGGTCCATCTCTACCGTTCCGAACAGCTCGAGGATGCGCGCCTGTTCACGCCTGGCGATGTACTCCTCCAACGCTCGCGTCACGGTGGCCTTCTTGGTTCGTTCACCCCCGACCTCGAGGGCCTTGTCGAGCAGCGTCGGGTCGATCGCCAAGTTCGTCGCCATGTGTACCTCCCTACACATGATGCTACACACGTTGCGTACGGCCAATGCGAAAGCCCCCACCGAAAGGTGAGGGCTTGGCATGCGAGCGACCCCGACCGGGCTCGAACCGGCGACCTCCGCCGTGACAGGGCGGCGCGCTAACCAACTGCGCTACGGGGCCTAGAAACTACAGGTGTTGCGTATCCCCAACGGGATTCGAACCCGTGCTGCCGCCGTGAAAGGGCGGAGTCCTAGGCCGCTAGACGATGGGGACCCGGATCCGTCGAAGACGTCCGAAAGCATAGGCGATGCCTACCGGGCGGCCAAATCGCTGACGAGCGGGTCAGGCGTCGGCGGCGGCCCACTCCAGAACCTGCTCGACGGGCCACGTCGTGACGATCCGCTCGGCCGGGATGCCGAGGCGTTCGGCGCGCTCGCACCCCAGCGCCTTGAAGTCCAGCTGGCCCGGAGCGTGCGCGTCGGAGTCGATGGTGAACGTGCAGCCGATGTCCCGTGCGATCTCGATGAGGTCGTCCGGGGGGTCCTGACGTTCGGGCCGCGAGTTGATCTCGACGGCGGTGTCGCCCTCCAGACAGGCCTCGAAGACGGCCTTCGCGTCGAAGTCGGACTGCGGTCGCGTTCCACGGCTCCCCATGACCATCCGGCCGGTGCAGTGGCCGAGGACGTTGACCCGCGGGTTGAGGACGGCCTTGACCATCCGGCGCGTCATCGGCGCCTCGTTCATCCGCAGCTTGGAGTGCACCGAGGCCGTGACGATGTCGAGCCGGCCGAGCATCTCCTCGGTCTGGTCGAGGTCGCCCTCGTCGAGGATGTCGACCTCGATCCCCTTGAGCAGCCGGAACCGGTCGCCCAGGGACGTGTTGATCCCGTCGACGATGGTCAGCTGCTTCCTGAGCCGCTCGGCCGACAGCCCGTTGGCCACGGTCAGCCGCGGCGAGTGGTCGGTCAGGGTCGTCCACTCCTGGCCGAGCTCGACCGCGGTGAGCACCATCTCCTCGATCGGGGAGCCGCCGTCGCTCCAGTCGGAGTGCATGTGCAGGTCGCCCCGCAGCGCCGCATACAGCTCCTCGCCCCCGCGGGTGAGCGGCTCGGACTCCTTCTCCTGCAACGACCCGAGGTATGCGGGTAGCTCTCCCATCGCGGCCTGCGCGATCACCGCGGCGGTCGAGTCGCCGACGCCGGGCAGGTCCTTGAGCGACTTGCTCTCGGCCCGCTGGCGCAGCTCGTCGTCGGACAGGGGCGCGATGGTCTTGACCGCCTTGCGGAACGCCTCGACGCGGTAGGTACCGGCGCGCGAGCGTTCGAGGAGGAAGGCGATCCGGCGGAGCGCCTCGACCGGCGTGACAGGGGCCGTCAGTGGCTGGACCAGAAACACGCGGGTCAGTCTGTCAGGCCACAGAATGACCAGCACCAGGTGACGTCGAGCGCTCGCGCGGAGGAAAGTTGACGCTCTGACGTCAATTTCCCTCCGGTCGAGATGGTCTCTCGGCCCAGCCGGGGCGGTCAGCCTCCGCTGACGAGGTTCACGGCGTCGCCGTACGTCCTCAGCTGGTCGAGGGCCGCGGCGGGGGCGCCCGGTTGCACGCGGACCGCGACCCGCCCGTTGGCGTCGCAGCCGAGGACCGTCAGCGGCACGTCCTGGGGGCGGAGCTGCGGGTCGGCGGCCACCTTGGCCCACGTCTGGTTGCAGGCGGCCAGCGAGTACGCCGATACCTCGGTGGTCACCTCCGGGCCGCTCGGGAACGCCGAGCGGACCTGGTCGATCGCGGCCGGGTCCGGCCGGGTCAGGTGGAGGACGACCTGGCCGGCCGGCGCCACGGAAGGGTCGTAAGTCAGCGACGTGAACACGATGTCGTACGGAGGCGCGGACAGCGTGGCCCGCAGTCCAGCGAAGGTGTTGCGCAGCGAGTCGGGGACGGTGTCGAGGGAGGAACCGTCCGGAGCGGAGGCCCCGTCCGCTCCCTTGAGCTCCCGAGCGTCTCCGCCGGTGTTGGCCTGAGGCGCTGACGCCGCGGCCCCGGCCCCACCGGCGCTGGTCGCGGTGCCGCCGTCGAACGTGCCGAGGCGCCCCAACGACGGGATGGCGACGGCGCCGATGACGATGGCCGCCGCCGCGCCGACCAGCCCACGGGTCCACGCCTGGCGTCGCTTCAGCCGCTCGCGACCCGCTCGCAGCGCGCGGAACTCGAAGTCCGGGTCCGGCGGCTCCACGCTGTCCATCTCCTGCAGTTTCTCGCGCAGGAGGTCCTCGAGGCTGCGGTTCGTGCCTCCGGTCATGACGTCACTTCCTTGTCACTGCTGTCGCCGCTGTTCGTCTGCTGGGGTTCGGGCTCGCCGAGCCGGACCCGCATGGTCGCCAGCCCCCGGGACAGCTGGCTCTTGACGGTGCCCTCCGGGATGCCGAGCTCCTCGGCGATCTGGGGCACGCTGAGGTCCTGGTAGAAGCGCAGGACGAGGACGGCGCGCTGCTTGGTCGGGAGCTCCCGCAGCAGCGCGGACAGCGTCACCGTGAGCGCCGTGTCCTGGTCGTCGGTCGGATGTTCGGGGAGCTGCTCGAAGTGCACCTCGCGGCGCCACTTCCTCTTCTCGTTGAGGTAGGTCCGCAACATCGTCGTCCGCGTGTAGCTCTCCACCGCCTGGCTGGCGGCGATGCGCGGCCAGGCGACATAGACCTTGGCCAGCGACTCCTGCACGAGGTCGTCGCCGGCGGACCAGTCACCGCAGAGCAGGTATGCGGTCCGCCGCAGCGCGAGGGAGCGCGCCCGGACGAACTCCATGAAGTCCGCATCTCGCGAACCCGCCATCCGTCACCGCCCCTCGAGCCGACCCACGAACCGTCCCCACAGGCATACGCCATGGGCAGGACCAGTGTCCCGACAGAGAGACACGTGGCGGGGGTGAAACCGTTCCGTCAGGAGGCCTGGATCGGCCCGAACGTCTTGTCGGCGATCTTGGCGAAGCAGATCTCGGGGCCGCGGCCGGTCGTCGTCATCGAGACGTTGCCCGGGCCGGCCGACTTCCGGTCGACCTGGCCACCGGCGCTGAGTGTGACGTCCACCTTGGCGCTGACGTCGAAGATGAGCCGGGCGGTCACCTGCTTGCCGCCACTCTTGGAACACTTGAGGTCCACGTTGGAGATGGTCGGGCCGGCCGGGGGCGGAGGCGGCGCCGGCGCCCGCGTCGTTGCCGGGGCGCTCGGCTGGTCCGAGGTCTGGCCCTCGACCGGCAACGTCATCGTGGGCTGCTCCGGGGGAGGAAGGCTGAACGTCGTCGTCGGGGTCCACGACGCGATGGTCGGCGGCGCGGCGTCGGTGGTCTGGCTCGGGGCCGGCGCCGCGGTACCGGAGGTCGTCGCCGACGTCGTGGCCGCAGCCGGGCTCACCGCGAGGGCGGGGCCGGTCATGCTGCTGAACAGCCAATAGAGCAGCGCCACCATCGTGACCGCGGCTACCGCCACGCCGATGGCGAGTGTCGTATTACGACGGCTCTCGTGTACATCGCCGTCGCCGTGGTAGCTCATCGCTGAGTGTCCATCTTCAGTGCTCGGGTCCTTGTCGCGTGGTCCCCCCGCGGCTGATCCAGCGCCCAAGGATAGGTGAACTCCGGTCCTCCGCTCGTCGAACGTCGATCGAAGTGTTGTGGTTTTTGTTGTCGATTGGCTCCGCTAACGTCCGTATGCGTGTCGCTCGTCCCAGGGCCCACCGCCTGCTGTCCGGCGTGAGACGGGTCACTCCGGACGCCCAAATAGGCTGGCGTGCGCCATGGATCTCGCTCTCGCCGCCACCGTCTTCGTGACGATCTTCGTGGTCGAGCTCCCGGACAAGACGTTCATCGCGACGCTGGTCCTCGCCACCCGGTATCGGCCGCTGCTCGTCTGGATCGGCGTGGCCGCGGCGTTCCTCGTGCAGACCGTCGTGGCGGTCCTGTTCGGCGGGCTGATCAGCCGGCTGCCCGAGACGCCGGTGCACATGCTCGTGGTCGTCCTGTTCCTCGTCGCCGGCGTCCTGCTCATCCGTGGCGCCGGCAAGGCCGACTCGGAAGAGGCGGAAACCGAGGAGGAGTTCGCTGCGAAGGCCGCCGCGGACGCTCCCGGGCTGGCACGCGGTTTCGACGAGCTTCCTCATCCTCTTCCTCGCCGAGTGGGGCGACCTGAGCCAGCTGGCGACCGCGGGGTTCGTCGCCCGTCGGGGCGAGCCGCTGAGCGTCGGCATCGGCGCGTTCCTGGCCCTCGCGCTCGTCTCGGCGCTCGGTGCGGTCATCGGCCGCGCGCTGCTGAAACGACTGCGGCTGGCCGTGATCCGCCGCATCGGCGGCGGGATCTGCCTGTTCTTCGCGTTCCTGTTGACGCTGGATCTGCTCGGGGTCGCGCTCCCCTCCTGGCTTCCGGTCTAGTCACCCGGGTCGCGCGTCGATACGCTCCCGCCCAGGGAGGAGGCCGCGATGTCCTTCATCACCAGAGGCTTCACCGGGCGGTCGCGTGACCACGACCCTCGGCTGCCACCGGGCCAGACCCGCGTCGAAGACTGGCCGGTGCTCTCCGCTGGTCCGACCCCGGCGGTCGATCCGGCGGAGTGGACGTTCACCATCAGCACCGAGGACGGCCAGGTCCACCGGTGGGACTGGGACTCGTTCTACGCTCTCGGGCTCGAGGACATCGAGACGGACATCCACTGCGTGACGCACTGGTCCAAGCTCGCGATGCCGTGGCGGGGCGTCTCGCTGGACAAGCTGTTCGCCGAGGTCGAGACCTCGCAGGACTTCGTCATGGCGCACAGCTACGGCGGGTACACGACGAACGTCCCGCTCGACGAGCTGCTCGACGGGCAGGCGTGGGTCGCCGTCGAGGCGGAGGGCGAGCCGCTCACGCCGGAGCATGGCGGCCCGGCCCGGCTGCTCGTCCCGCACCTCTACTTCTGGAAGAGCGCCAAGTGGGTACGCGGGCTGGTGATGATGCCGGACGACGAGCCCGGGTTCTGGGAACAGTCCGGCTACCACCTTCACGGTGACCCGTGGCTGGAGGAGCGGTACTGGTGATCGTCCGACGCGCGGCGACCCGCCCGGCTCCGGTGCGCGCCGCGTGGCATACCGGGACGGTGACGACGGCGGCCGCCGAGACCGCCTCCGCCCGGCGGATCGTCCTCGACGTGCCGACCTGGCCGGGCAACGACGCCGGCCAGCACCTCGACGTCCGTCTCACGGCTCCGGACGGGTACCAGGCGACCCGCTCCTACTCGCTCGCTTCCTCGGGTCCGGACCCCTCCGTGGAGCTGGTGGTGGCCGAGGTCCCCGAGGGCGAGGTGTCGCCGTTTCTCGTTCACGACCTGCGGGCCGGCGACGCCGTGGAGATCCACGGGCCGCTCGGGGCGTTCTTCGTGTGGCGCCCTCCGGGGGACGGACAGGCAGCGGGTATGCGTGCCGTCCAGCTCGTCGCCGGCGGCTCCGGGGTCGTACCCCTGCTCGCCATCGCGCGGTCGCACGTGGCGGCGGGTGACGCGACGCCGATGCGACTCCTCTACTCGGTGCGCACGCCGTCGGACGTGTTCTTCCCGGACGAGCTCGCGGCCGCTGCGGCGTCGGGAGCGATCACGCTCGACCTCGTCTACACCCGCTCGACACCGCCCGGGTGGGCCGAGCCGCCGGGGCGGCTCACGCATACCGGCGTCGAGGCCCGCGTGGTCCCGGCAGCCGAGGACCCACTCGTGTTCGTCTGCGGCCCAACCGGATTCGTCGAGGCGGTGGCCCAGTCGCTCGTCGACCTGGGGCACCGGCCGTCGTCGATCCGTACCGAACGATTCGGAGGCACGTGATGACCCACCTCGACGGCAACATGCTGGCCGGCACCTTCGCGGACGTCTTCACGTTCGACGTGACGACCGCGAGCGCCCGGTGCGCCGGCTGCGGCTCGGTGGCCCAGCTGGCAACGGCAATGGTCTACGTCACCGACGCGGGCAGTGTGGTGCGGTGCGCCGGGTGCGACGCCGTTCTCGCCACGGTGGTCCAGGGCGAGGGCCGGATGTGGTTCGGGCTGCGCGGGATCACCGCGGTCGAGGTCCGCACCTCGACGGTCGGCGACGTCTAGCGGTGCGGCTCAGCGGGATCGGCGGCGGATCACGCGGCTGACCAGCCCGAGCACGACCCGGCCGGGCAGCTTGTAGGCCGCGGACGACTCCGGGAAGTAGCCCATCTGGCGCATCGCGGTGGCCACGTCGAAGTAGAAGTGGTCCTCCTTCATCTTCCCGTCGCGCAGCTCGAGCAGGCTCATCACCTTGAGCTCGACGGGGCGGCCGGTCGCCGGCAGACCGAACATCGGGCCGAGGTGGGTCCCGCGGAGGATGTACTCCTCGGTCACGTACTTGCCGCGCGGCACGCGCAGGGTGATCTCGAGCGTGATGTCCGGCAGGGCGACGAAGAGCCGCTCGAGGAACGCCTTGACGGCCTCCTTGCCGTCGTAGACCTCGTCCATGGCGACGTTGCGCCAGACGATGTCGTCGGCGTAGTGCTCGAGCAGCGACGGGATGTCGCGGGTGCTCCAGAGCGGGGCGACCGTGGCGATGGTGGCGAGGTTCGCCGACTCGTGCGGAAGCAGGTCGGTGGACGGTCCCCAGTCCGAGGGGGCGATCTCGGTGGTGATGGCGGGGGCGGGCATGGTCGAGATGGACATGCGCGGGACTCCTAGGGGTGGTGGGGGCGCGGCAGGGGCCAGGGCACCTCGCTCGAAGGGAGCGCCGAGCCGGTCCGCAGATACCGCGGGGCCACGCTGGTCGGCCCCCTGGCGGCGAACCCCCACCGCTGGGCTCGAGGCCCTGCTGGGTCAAAGCGCGGTTCGTAGCGGCTGCCGTGCTGTGATCACAACACTTTTCCCGCTACGGCAGCCGCTACGAGATTGGCTCTTCGGCCTGGCCTCCGGCTCCGTGAGCCACGCGGCGAGGACCTGCGCAGGTTCGGAACGCGACGCGCAGGTTGCACCGTGCGCGCCAGGTCAGGAACCTGCGCGCACCGAGGCGGCGGGCGCTGGAACGACCGCGCTCAGCCATAGCGAAACCCCAATGCTGGGTTCGAGGCCCTGCTGGGTCACAACGCGGTTCGTAGCGGCTGCCGCGCTGTGATCACAACACCTCTGTCCGCTACCTCAGCCGCTACGAGAGTGGCTTTTCGGCCTGGCCCCGCCGTTGGGCTTGACGCAGCGTCGAGCGACTTGACGCCCCCTGCAAGCAGCGTCAAGTCGCCCGACTCAGCGTCAAGCCGAACGGGGGGCAGCGGCGGGGCAACGGCGGGGGTAGCGGCGGGGGCAGTCGGCGCGCGCATACCGGCCCCCCGGCGAACCCGGACGTATCACCGGCGGCGTCCTCGCCTCCCAACCGACGTCCACCACCCCCCCGTCGCCCCTCACGGTGGCCGACGAGACCTGACCAGGAGACACCCCTGTGCCTGCTTTCTCCAGCAAGGAACAAGCCGCTTCCGTCTTCACCACCCTCTTCGAGATCCTCCTCGAGGACGACCGCTTCGAGAGCACCGTCCGCAAGGAAGGCCTCACGGTGCTGTTCAAGCACTCGGACCCGGACATGACGGTCTACCTCGACGCCGACGGCGTCTACGTCGACGAGGTTCCGAACGCTCCGGCCATCACCATCCAGATGTCGTGCACCACCGCCGACGCCCTCTGGGCCGGCCGGCTGCTCATGCCGATCGCCCTGGCCACCCGCAAGATCAAGATCAGCGGGAGCGTCGCCAAGGTCATCGAGTTCGTGCCCATGCTCCAGCCCGCGTTCGACCGGTACCCGCAGATCGCTGCGGACGCCGGCGTCAACGCCTGAGCGGGCCGGAGCCACGACGATGACCGCCACGCTCGACGCCACGCTCGACATCCCCACCCTGACCACCATCCCTCCCGACGTCGCGGCCCTCCAGCAGGAGGTCCGCCGATGGTGCCAGGAGCGCGTGGCCCCCGTGGTCCGCGCCCTCGACGCGGCCGACGCGGCCGACTTCGACTGGGACCTGATCCAGGAGGGTCACGACCTCGGTCTGACCCGCCTGGTCGTCCCGAAGCAGTTCGGCGGCCTCGGCTACGGCGAGTTCGGTGTGGCCATCGCGCTCGAGGAGCTCGCCGCCGTCGACGCCGGCCTGGCCCTGGTGTTCGGCGCCACCATGCTCGGCCAGGCGCCGGTGCTGCTCTCCGGCGACCCCCGGCTGCAGGCCCGGTTCCTCCCGCTGTTCAGCGGCGACGAGGCCGTCCTCGCCTGCAACGCCATCACCGAGGACAAGGCCGGCTGCGACCTGCTCATCCCGGAGAACGCCGAGTATGCGGTCAACGTCATGCAGGCGCGCCGAGAGGGGGACCACTACGTCCTCAACGGCGACAAGAAGTTCATCACCAACGGCAAGGTCGCCAAGTACGGCACGGTCTTCGCGAACATCGAGGGCCACGAGGGCGCGACGATGCTCACCTGCTTCGTCGTCCCGCTGGACACGCCGGGCATCACCCGCGGCGAGATCGCCGACAAGATGGGCTACCGGACCTGCCTCGGCACCGAGCTGCACTTCGACAACGTCATCGTCCCGGCCGAGAACGTCGCCGGCGGCGAGGGCGGCGGGGTCTACATCAACGTCCAGCAGATGAACATGGCCCGCGCGGCCGTCGCGGCGATCGCCACCGGCGTCGCTCGCGGGGCGCTCGAGCAGGCGATCGAGTTCGCCGGCGAGCGCATCCAGGGCGGCAAGGTGCTCTGGCAGCACCAGTTCACCGCCCGCAAGCTCGCGGAGATGGCCGCCAAGGTCGAGGCGAGCCGGATGCTCTACCTGCGCGCCGCATACATGGCCGACACCCAGATCCCGGCCCCCGTCTTCGAGACCGCCGCGGCGAAGCTCTTCGCCGACCAGGTCGCCATCGAGGTCTGCACCGAGGCCATGAGCGTCATGGGCGCTCGCGGGTACCTGCGCGACCACGGCATGGAGAAGCGACTTCGGGACGCGCTCGGCTCACGTATCTACGAGGGCACCCCGGAAGTCCTTGCTCTTGCGATCACCCAGTCGCTCTACGAGACCGACGACTTCTAGACCCCCCACCCCCGCAGCTAGAGCTCAGAAGGAACCGTCCATGTGCACGAACGCACCAGAGGATGTCGCAGCGCATCCGGCCGCGAAGTATGCGGCTGACGTCGTCTCGCTCAACCGGGACCTCAGCTTCCGGAACCTGGTGAACCTCGCCCAGCAGGACCCGGCGATCTTCACCCACTTCGCCGAGCGGGGCGACGGGCTGGTCACGCTGGCGGTGAAGACCCGGCACCTCCCGCACCGGTACCTCATCGGGCTGCAGGGGTTCCGCCTCGCGCAGTACCTCCAGCTCGGCTGGGCGTGCTCCGACGTGGCGTACCGGCAGGCGATCTTCTGCGAGCCGCTCGGGGTCACCCACGCCGACGACGAGCACATCATCACGATGAGCCCGTCCGGCCGGATCCTCGGCTACGTCAGCCTGGCCACGAACGGGGACGGAGAGTCAAGGGACCTCTTCGACCCCGAGCGGGCCGCCTTCCCGGTCGAGGAGGCGCACGGGATCAACATCTTCGACCGCGTCGCGCCCCTCGCCGGGGCCGGCACCCACGAGGTGCGCGAGCTCAAGCGGTTCGTCCACTCGCGGACCCTGACCGACCGGACCCAGCGGCTGCGGGTGACCCTCGAGCTGCTGCACGGCCTCGGCCAGGCGGTCGTCGCGGCCTCGCCCGCGGTCCGCACGCTCATCGGTGACGTCGAGGAGCACGTGGCCCTGCGCCACCTGCTCATGGCCGGCCTGGAGGTGCAGCTGGTCGAGGGCACCGCCCCCCAGCTGACCGACCACGACCTGCTCAAGCACGCGTACACCGAGCGGGCCAGCGTCAAGCCGTTCGTCTCGCACCTGCCCGACGCGGGGTTCGCCGCCCAGCAGGCGACGATGCTGGCGGAGACGCTGGACTCGCCGGACCTGTTCCAGGCCACCACCGACATGTCGTCGTCGCGCCCCGGCCGGCTCTCCCGCGTGGACGGTGAGCGTCGTGCCGCGTGACACCCGGACCGGGCGCACCGCGGCGATCATCGCCGCCGTCGTCGCGGTCGTCGCCCTCGCCGTCTCCGGCGGGCTCTACCTCGCCAGCCGCAACACCACTCCCGAGGACTGCGCGTCCGGGCGTACCGCCCTGCGCGTGACCGCCTCCCCGGACATCGCGCCGGTCGTCGCCACGGTCGCCCAGCGGATGAGCACCGAACCGCAGGTATGCGTCGACGTCACCGTCACCGCCGAGGCGCCGGCCGCTGTCCTCGCCCAGCTCCAGGGCGGCTCGATCCAGCCGCCCGACGTCTGGATCCCGAACTCCACCCTGTGGCTGACCCGGGCCAAGGACGACAAGGTCGCCACCGCGACCGACGCGCCGGCCATCGCCACCAGCCCGCTGGTACTCGCCGTCTCGGCCGCCGAGGCCGCCGCCCTGAACGCCAAGACCCGGCCCACGGTCGCCGACCTCGTCAACGCGGCCGCGGCAACCCCGCCGGCCACCGTCGAGATCGCCTCCGAGCGGCTCGCTCCGGAGCGGGTCGGCGCCATCCTCGCCCTGCGCGACGCCACCTCCGCCCGTCCGGACGGACGCGGCGCGCTCACTGCCCTGCTGCGCAGCGCCACGGTCGGCACCGAGGTCACGGGTGCCGCCAAGGCTGCCTCGGGATCCACCGCCGCGACGCCGCCGGTCGACCACGGCGCCCGCCCGATGTCGGAGCAGGCCGTCTGGGCCGCGAACTCCGGCACCGGCGCCCCTCAACTGGTCGCCATCTACCCGAGCCAGGCGTCGTACAACTATCCGTACGCGGTCCTCACGACCGCGCCGTCCGCACAAGCCGCCGCGGGCAAGCTGCTCGACCGGCTCACCCTGCCCAGCTCGCAGCAGGCGCTGCGCTCGGCCGGCTTCCGGGACGCCGCCGGCGGGCCCGGGTTCGACCTGACCGCGAGCCGCGGTGTCGACGGCAACCAGGCCAGCAAGGCCAGCCGGCTCGACGCGAACTCGCTGACCGACGCCGAGAAGACGCTCGCCGCGGTTCGCCTCGACGCCAAGCTGACCACCGTCATCGACATCTCCGGGTCCATGGCCTGGGGCATCGACGGCAAGGGCAGCCCTGGCCCGTCCCGGATGGACATCGCGCGCCAGTCGGCCATCGCCGGCCTCGCGCTCTACCCCGCCTCGACCCAGGTCGACCTGTGGGCGTTCTCGGAGAAGCTGGACGGGGACAAGCCCTACAAGGTCGTTGTCCCGACGGTCTCGCTCGACGGCGCCGGGAAGCAGCAGCTTCTCGCCGGAGTCGCCACCCTGCAGCCCACCGGCGGAACCGGTCTCTACACGACCACCATCGCCGCGGTCCGGGCTGCCCAAACCTCCTACGTCCAGGGCCGGATCAACGCGGTCGTCATCCTCTCGGACGGCGCGGACAGCGAGAACGGCCAGTCGCTGGACCAGGTCGTCGCGACGCTCAAGGCCGAGGTCAAGGGCGACCGGCCGGTTCCGGTGATCACCATCGCCTTCGGGCCGGACGCCGACCGGGCCGCCCTCGGCGCCATCAGCACCGCCACCGGCGGCGCGGCGTACCGGGCGACGAGTCCCGACCAGATCCACGCGGTCTTCCTCGACGCGGTCGGCCAGCGCGCCTGCCGCCCGGACTGCGCCGGCTGACGGCGAACCCGTCGCCACCACCCGCATACCTTCTCTTCCCCCTGGAGAGCCTGATGACCCAGTCCACCCTCACCACCCACGAGGCGTTCTACGCCGACCTCACCACCCGCAACCGCGGCTTCGTCTCCGACGAGGCGCAGGACCGGCTGGGGCAGCTCACCGTCCTCGTCGCCGGCTGCGGCTCAACCGGCGGCGCTGCGGTGGAACCATTGGTACGGCTGGGAGTTCAGCACTTCCTGCTGGCCGAGCCCGGCGCATACGAGCTGAACAACCTCAACCGGCAGAGTGCCTTCCTCGACGAGATCGGCGAGAACAAGGCCGTCGTCCACGCCCGCCGGATCGCCGCGGTCAACCCGCACGCGACCGCCCACGTCGACACCACCGGCATCACCGCCGACAACGCCCTAGAGCTCGTCGGGCGCTGCCACGTCGTCGTCGACGGCGTGGACGTGACCGAGCCCGCTGGCTGGGTCGCCAAGTTCCTGCTCCACGAGGCGGCCGCCCGGGTGGGCCGCCCGGTGATCTCCGGCTACGACATGGCCGGCACGCAGTACATCCGGTTCTACGACTACCGCCCGGGCAGCGAACCGTTCGAGGGTCGCATCGACCGGGCCGGCCTCGACGAGGCGATCGCTACCGACGCCACCTGGGAGCTGCTCCGCAAGGTGGTCCCGATGCGCTTCGTGCCCGTGGAGATGCTGGAGTCGGCCCGGGCGATGCTGGCCTCCGGTGAGGAAGGTTTGCCGCAGCTTGTCTACACCAGCCTCTTGTTCGGCGCGGCTGCGTCCAGGATGGTGGTCTCTGTGAGCTCGGGGACTCGGGTGCGCAAGCACACGCTCATCAGCGTCGACCGCGCCGTGAGCACCGGGCGCGGCCGCTGGGGTTCCGCCCTGCGCAAGCCGATCGTCGCCGTGCTGGCGCTGCGGGATCTGGCCGCGAGCCGGGAGGCCGCGCCACATGGCTGACCACTCTCGACTGGACCAAGCGATGGGCCGAGTCGTGTCGACGCTCGGCCGGCTGCGCTGGCCCGTCGTCGCGCTGTGGATCGTCCTGCTCGGCGTCGCCGGCGTCGTTGGCGGACCGCTGCCGACGCTGCTGTCCGGCGGCGGCTGGAACGTCCCGGGTTCGGAGAGCGACACCGTCAACATCGCGCTGCGGCACGGGTTCGTGGCCCGCGGCGAGACCAACATCACCGTGGTCGTCCACGACCAGTGGTACGCCAGCAACCAGCCCGGCTTCGAGAAGCGGGCCGCCCGGATCATCGACGAGGTGGCCGCCACCAAGGAGCTCGAGGTCACCAGCCGGCTGGGGTATGCGTCAACGTCCGGCGCCGTGCGCGCCGAGTTCGTCGGCCAGGACGGCTCGACCTCGCTCGAGGTCCTGGGCCTCGGGGCCAACGACGGGATGGCGCGCCAGTTCCTGCCGCACCTCCAGCAGGACCTGTCGGCGAAGTATGCGCCGGAGGGGCTCGACGTCTCGCTGGTCGGGTCGGCGTCGTTCTGGGGCGAGGTCAACGCGCTGAGCGAGTCCGGCCTGGCCCACGCCGAGATGCTGACCCTGCCGCTGATCCTCCTGGTGCTGGTGGCGTTGTACGGCGGCCTCGTGGCGGCCTTGGTGTCGTTGTCGGTCGGCGTCACGTCGATCCTCGGCAGCTTCGCCGTCCTCGCAGTCGTCGCCCGACAGACCGACCTGAACCTCTTCGTCCAGAACACCGCCACCATGCTCGGCCTCGGGGTCGGCGTCGACTACTCGCTGTTCGTCATCTCCCGGTTCAAGGAGGAGCTGGCCAAGGGCGCGACCGTCGACGAGGCGCTCGCGATCACCCTGAAGACCAGCGGGGAGACGGTGATCTTCTCGGGGATCACGATCATCGCCGCGATGAGCACGCTGTTCCTCGTACCGCTCGGCGTCATCACCTCGATCGCCCTCGGCGCGGTGATCGTCGTGGCGTTCTCGATCATCACCTCGGTGCTGCTGCTGCCGGTGCTGCTGCGGATCCTCGGCCACAAGATCAACGCCGGGCGGATCCCGTGGCGGGGCCGGCGAGGCGCGGCGGCATCGGCGGCGTCCGGCGGACCACGCCGCGGGGTGCGCTGGGACGTCATCGCCGAGCGAGTCATGAAGTACCCGCTCGTCTTCCTCGGCGCCGCCCTGGTCGTCATGGTCGGCGTCGCGCTGCCGGCGAAGGATCTCATGACGTTCACGCCGGACGCCGGGATCGTGCCGACGTCCTCGCCGATCCGGCAGGGCTTCGACCGGATGCAGTCCCAGTTCGGCACCGGGTCGACGTCGCCGATCAACGTGCTGGTGACGTCGTCGACGCGGCTGGACACCCCGGAGGCGTCGGCCGCCGTCGTGAAGCTCGAGCAGCACCTGTCCGACCTCGCATCCGTGGACCGTGTCGACTCCGCCGTGCCCGCGCTGAAGGGCGTCTCGCCCACCGCGCCCCTGGCGGCGCTCCAGCCGGCGGTGCGCGACCAGCTGCCACCGGACGTCAAGGCCGTTGTCGGCCACTACGTCTCGGACGACGCCCACAAGCTCGTTCTCGACGTCGTCGCCACCGGGCGCGCGTCCGACCAGAGCACCCGCGACGTGCTCGCGGACACCCAGGAGGCGGCGGCGAGCGCCGGCATACCGGGCGCCACCGTTCAGGTCGGCGGCGAGACCGCCGAGGGCGAGGCCAGCAACACGTTGATCTCCGACAACCTGCCGCGCGTCATCGGCGTGATGCTCATCGTCATCTACCTGCTGCTGCTCTTCACCTTCCGGTCGGTCCTGTTGCCGCTCAAGGCGATCCTCATGAACCTGCTCTCGGTCGGGGCGACGTTCGGGATCCTCGTCCTGGTGTTCCAGAAGGGGTTCGGCTCGTCGCTGCTCGGCGTCGAAGGTCCGGCCGACATCCAGAATTTCATCCCGATCCTGTTGCTGGCGTTGCTGTTCAGCCTCAGCACCGACTACGAGGTGTTCCTGCTCGGGCGGGTTCGCGAGGAGTTCGTCAAGACCGGAGACAACACCCAGAGCGTCGCGCGCGGTGTCGCGAGCACAGCTCCGCTGATCTCCGGTGCGGCGCTGCTCATGGTCGTCGTGTTCGGCGGGTTCGCCTTCGCGGGGATCCTGCCGATGAAGCAGCTGGGGTTCGGGATGGCGGTCGCGATCGCCATCGACGCCACGCTGGTCCGGCTGGTCATCGTGCCCGCGTCGATGCGGCTGCTCGGTCGCTGGAACTGGTGGATGCCGGGCCGCGGGATCCCGGGTCCCCAGGCGGCGGAGCCGGTGGCGGCTCCCATCGCGCCGGTGTCGCCGGAGCCCGTCGCCGACGCCTTCGGTGTGCCGGTGGAGACCCCGGAGCCCGTCGCCGAGGCGTTCGGCGTGCCCGTGGAGACCCCGAAGCCCGTGCGTGCACTCACCGAGGAGGACCTGTCCGCCGAGTGGGTGATGGAGGTCTCCGAGCTGCGGACCGTCCAGAGCCGGCGATAGGGGCCACGATGCTCGTCAGCGTGCTCATGGTCACCGGGTTCGTTGTCGCCGTCCTGGCGATCCTCGGCCTCACCCCTGCTCTGGAGCGTTGGGCCACTGCGGTCCCGGCCCCCGCCGTCCCGGAAGGGGTGGCGGAGACCAGCTCGATCGGAGCCAAACTGCCGTGATCACGGCACTTTGCCTCCGCGCGAACGCTGAGCCGAACCGCCAGGCGGACCTAGCCGTTCGCGCAGGCCGGCCGCCATCCCCGCGACGGTGAGCACGTCCATCGCCTCGCCGGCCGTGTGCGCCAGCCATCGGCGCCGGACGGGTGCCAGCCGGAGGCGTAGGCGCACCCGTGTCTGCCCGAGGTCGGACTCAGTGAGGACGATGGCCCAGCTGAGGTCCATCCGACCGCGTCGGGACCGGTAGACCAGTGTGTGCGGCGGCTCCACGGTCACCGCCTCGAACGTCTCGTGCGGTCCGCCGTAGTCCGGGATGACGTCGCCGGGTCTCATGTCCTGCCAACGGTTCTCGACGGTATGCGTCGCGCGTCGGCTCCGCGGGAGAAGGCGTTCGACCCGACGGGGCAGGTACCACCCGGCCCGTCGCTTGCCCAGCTGGACCAGCCAGGGCCAGACGTCCTCGGGCGGCGCCGGCACCATGAAGCCGCGGTTCATCACCACGTCAGGGTCCGGGACGATGTCGTCCCCGGGCAGCGGCGTCCCCATCTCGTCGGGAGTCGGCCGCACCGCGGCGAGCCACCCCGGCACCAAGGCGAGCCTCACGGGGTGCTGGTGGCTGGCATACCCATGGCCGTGAGCGCTCTCAGAGCGGTGGTGTAGCTCTCGCGGTCGACGTCGCCCATGATCAGCCGCTGGATGAGGTAGCCCATGACGAGCGACAGCAGCGTCTTGGCCACCTCGTCGGGGTCGGCATCGGCCGGCATCCGGCCGTGCTCCTGGGCGCGGCGCGCGACCGCCGCGAGGTAGCCGCGCATCTTCGCGTAGGCGCCCTGGGCCACGTCGAGGATGAGGGGGTTGCGCAGGGCCTCGCCCCACGCCTGCACCGCGACCCGGGTGAGGTCGACGCCTTGGCGGGCACTCACCGCGTCGACGACGCCGAGCGCCGCGGAGATCGCCTCGACCGGGTCGTCGACGCCCTCGTCGAGGATCTGCTCGAACGCCGCCGCCGCGGTGGCGAGGACCCGCTCCTCGACGATCGCCCGGATCAGCGCCTCCTTGCTGGGGAAGTAGCGGTAGACCGCGCCGGCCGAGAGACCGGTCGCCGCGATGACCTCCGCCATCCCGGTCGAGTGGAAGCCGCCCTCCGCGAAGCGGGTCATGGCCGCCTCGACGATCTGCTCGCGGCGGGCCGCGAGATGGGCGTCGGTCACCTTGGGCACGGGATGACTGTAGCAAGGCGAACGTTCGTTCTTGACAACGGCCGCCTCTGAGGAGCACCCTGTGTCTCACAAAACGAACGATCATTCACCTCGATGGAGATCCTGATGAACGCCCCCCGTCACGCCCCGGACCGCGCCGCCTGGACCCACGTCCTCGCCGTCTCCGTGGGGCTCACCGCCCTGCTCTGCCTGCTCGTCGTGGCCTTCGCGTGGCCGGCGACGCAGCTGGCCCCCCGTTCCCTGCCGGTTGTCGTCGCCGGGCCGGCCGAGGCCACCGCCCAGGTCACGGCGGCCCTCGACAAGGCGGTCCCCGGCGGCTTCGCGGTGACCACCGTCGCCGACGAGGCCGCCGCCCGCGCGGCGATCGAGCGCCGCGACGCGTACGGCGCGGTCGTCCTCGGCCAGACCCCGACGGTGCTCACCGCCTCGGCGGCGTCCCCGATCGTCGCCCAGCTGATGACCCAGCTGGCCACGACGCTGGAGGCCCGTCAGCCCGGTGCTGCATCGCCGTCGGTCCGGGTCGTCGACGTCGTGCCGTCGCCGTCCGCCGACCCCCGCGGTGTCGGCCTCGCCGCGCTCGCGCTGCCCCTAGTCCTCGGTGGGCTCATCGTGGGGGCCGCGCTCACCACGGCCGTCCTGGGCGTCGGGCGACGGGTGATCGGTGTGGTCCTGACCGCGACGTTCGCGGGACTCGCGCTGACCGGCATCGCCCAGAGCTGGCTCGGCATCCTCGACGGCGGGTGGTGGGCCGAGGCCGGCGTCATCGCCCTGGGGATCGCGGCAGTCGGCCTCACGCTGGTCGGGCTCGAGGCGCTGTTCGGCTTCGTCGGTCTCGGCCTCGGTGCCGCCACGGTCATGCTCGTCGGCAACCCGTTCTCGGGCATGACCAGCGCCCCCGAGATGCTCCCGAACGGATGGTCGACGCTCGGCCAGTGGCTGCCGCCGGGCGCCACCGGAACCCTGCTGCGGTCGGTTTCCTTCTTCGACGGCGCCGGCGGTACCCGAGCCCTGTGGATCCTCGTCGGCTGGGTCGTCCTCGGACTGGCGCTCGCGGTCTTCGGCTCTCGCCGGACGCGTCGCGACCCCCGGCCGATCGAGTCGGTCGACGCCTCGATTCGGCCGGTGGCCGCCTGACCTGACCGGGCAGACGCTGGTCGTGCGCGACACTGAGCCGTGCGCGACCAGCGTCTGCTGCTTCTGTCGGTATGGGTGTCGGCCGGGTTCGCGGTCGTATCGAGCGTCTGGGGGATCCTCTCCGGCTCGAGCATGATCGTGTTCGACGGCCTGTACTCCTTTGCCAGCGTTGGCCTTTCGGTCCTCGCCGTCATGGCGCTGCGGTTCGCCCGGCGCGGTGCGGACGAGCGCTTCCCGTGGGGTCGCGAGGCGGCCGAGCCGGTCGTGGTCATCGTCAAGGCCGGGATCCTCGCCGCGCTCTGCGTGTATGCGGCGGTGCAGGGTGTCGTCGACATCGTCGCCGGCGGTCGCGACGTCGAGGTCGGCTGGGCGATCCTGTATGCGGCGCTGGCCACCGTCGCCGGCCTGGCTGTCGGAATCGTGCTGAGACGTGGCGCCAGCTCCGACCTGGTCAAGGCGGAGGCCGCCGAGTGGCTGGGCGACGCCCTGCTGTCGGCCCTCGTGCTCGTCGGGTTCGTGGTGGCGGCGGTCCTCGTGGCCTCCGACCGCCCCGAGCTAGCGGCATACGTCGACCCGGCGATGGTGGTGCTCGGGTCGGTCGTGTTCCTCAAGGTGCCGGTGACGCTGGTGATCGACGGGATGCGCGAGCTGCTCACCATGTCACCGCCGGAGCCGGTCCTCGACTCGCTCCAGGAGGTCGTCGACGCGGTCCGGGAGCGTTACGCGTTCGACGACGCGGTGCTGCGAGCGTCCAAGATCGGGGCGCGGGTCGACATCGAGATGGCCTTCGTCGTGGGGGAGGCGTCACCGGTCCGGACGGTGACCGACTGTGACGAGGTCAGGTTGGACCTGCACGACCGGCTCACCGCCCTGGGCTACGCGCAGTCGGTCAGCGTCTCCTTCACGTCGGACCCGCGCTGGGCGGTGTAAGCGGGGTGTCGCAGAAGGGAGCGGGACACCATCGGTGGGGTCGCATACGTTGACCTGACGGGAGCCGGGACGAGGAGGAGGCAGACATGCGCGCATTGGCGAAGACGACAGCGGGTCCGGGACTCGAGCTGGTGGACGTCCCCGAACCCGACTACGGGCCGACCGACGTCCTGATCCGGGTGCTGCGCACGGGGATCTGCGGTACGGACCTGCACCTGCAGCAGTGGGACGACTGGGCCGCGTCGGTCGTGAAGCCCCCGCTCGTCCTCGGGCACGAGTTCTTCGGTGAGGTGGTCGCGACCGGCGACGAGGTGCGCACCTGCGTGGTCGGGGACCGCGTCTCGGGCGAGGGGCACATCGTCTGCGGGAGCTGCCGCAACTGCCGGGCCGGGCGCCGGCACGTCTGCATCCACACGCAGGGCCTCGGCGTGAACCGCGACGGCGCGTTCGCCGAGCTCGTGGTCATCCCGGCCAGCAACGTCTGGGTGCAGCCGGCGGACCTCGACCCCGACCTGGGTGCGCTGTTCGACCCGCTGGGCAACGCCACGCATACGACCCTGCAGTGGCCGCTCGTCGGCGAGGACGTCGTCATCACCGGCGCCGGGCCGATCGGCATCATGGCCGCCGCGATCGCCCGCCTCTCCGGAGCGCGCTTCATCGTGGTCACCGACGTCAGCGACTACCGGCTGGATCTCGCCAAGGTGGCCGGTGCCGACCTCGTGGTCAACACGCGGACCGGGTCGCTGGCCGAGGCGCAGCTGGCCCTCGGGATGAAGGAGGGCTTCGACATCGGCCTCGAGATGTCCGGAGCCCCCGCCGCGCTGGCCGAGGTGATCGAGAACCTCAACCACGGCGGCCGCGTCGCGATGCTCGGCCTGCCCAAGGAGCCGTTCGCCGTCGACTGGGGCAAGGTCATCACCCACATGATCACCATCAAGGGGATCTACGGTCGCGAGATGTACGACACCTGGTACGCCATGAGCTCGATGCTCGCGACCTCGCAGCCGTTCCGGGACGCCGTGTCATCGGTCATCACCCACCGCCTGCCCGCCGCCGAGTGGGCCACGGCGTTCGAGATCGCCCGGTCGGGAGACTGCGGCAAGGTGGTCCTCGACTGGAGCTGAGGTCGGAGCCGAATACCTAGGAGGAGACGGTGTACGGAACGGTGCGGGACGAGCTGGCGACCACGCTGGACGAGATTCGCGACGCCGGCCTGTGGAAGGCCGAGCGAGAGCTGACATCGCCGCAGTCGGCGCACGTCATGACGACGCGGGCGGAGGCGCTGAACTTCTGCGCGAACAACTACCTAGGTCTGGCCGACCACCCGGACATCGTGGCGGCGGCCTCGAAAGGGTTGACGGAGTACGGCTTCGGGATGGCGTCGGTGAGGTTCATCTGCGGCACGCAGGTACTGCATACCGACCTGGAGCGAAAGATCGCGTCGTTCCTGGGAACGGACGCGGCGATCCTCTACTCGTCGTGCTTCGACGCCAACGGCGGAGTCTTCGAGACGCTCTTCGACGCGGCCGACGCGATCATCTCCGACGAGCTCAACCACGCGTCGATCATCGACGGCATCCGGCTGTCGAAGGCGGCCCGGTACCGGTACCGCAACGCCGACATGACCGACCTGGCTGCCCAGCTCGAGGCCGCGTCGGGTGCCCGGCGCAAGGTCATCGTCACCGACGGGGTCTTCTCGATGGACGGCTCGTATGCGCCGCTCGACGCGATCTGCGACCTTGCCGACCAGCACGGCGCGATGGTGTTCGTCGACGACTCGCACGCGGTCGGTTTCGTGGGGGACGGCGGCCGGGGGACGCCCGAGCTGTTCGGGGTCCAGGACCGCGTCGACATCATCACCGGCACGCTGGGCAAGGCGCTCGGCGGCGCCTCGGGCGGCTACGTCGCCTCGCACCAGGAGGTCGTCGACCTCCTGCGCCAGCGATCCCGGCCCTATCTGTTCTCCAACTCCGTGGCGCCGGCCGTCGCCGCCGGTTCGATGCAGGCGTTGGCCATGGTCGAAGGCTCCGGTGAACAGCGCGAGGCTCTCCGTCGCAACACGACGCTGTTCCGGGAGCTGATGACCGAGGCCGGCTTCGACCTGCTGCCCGGGTCACACCCGATCACGCCGGTGATGTTCCCCGGGGACGACGGCGCCCGCCGCGCCGCGCAGGTTGCCGACCACATGCTCACCAACGGCGTCTACGTCATCGCCTTCTCGTACCCCGTGGTCCCGATCGGTAAAGCGCGCATCCGCGTGCAGCTGTCGGCCGCGCATACCGAGGACGACGTCCGGCAGTGCGTCAGCGCCTTCGTCGCCGCTCGCGAGGCCGTCGGCTAGAGCCGCTGGCGAGCGACCAGCTCCGAGAACGGTCCCGGAGTGTTGGCGAGAACGTCGAAGGGTCCGTCCTGCACCACCCGTCCGCCCGCGATGACCACGACCCGGTCCGCGGCGGCGATGGTGGACAACCGGTGCGCGATGACGATCCGGCTGATCGGCATCCCGCTGACCGTCCGGGAGACCACGGACTGGGTGATGTTGTCCAACGCACTGGTGGCCTCGTCCATGAACATCAACTTCGGATCCGACGCCAGAGCCCGGGCGATCTGGAGACGTTGCCGCTGACCGCCCGAGAGGATGCTGACCCCGTCCCCGATCTCGGTAGCTGTTCCCGCGTCCGGGAAGGGGTCGGACCATGGCGATGGCGACCGGTCGGAGCAGCTGCGCCTCGGTCTCCGTCACCGTCGTCGACCGGCCGCTCGCCGGGTCCATCAGCTCGTACCCGCGCCGCCGGCGCCGCGGCAGGAGGGCCACATGACCGCCGGTGACGAGCTCGCCGACCAGCGGCTCGCCCTCACGGCGCCACCAGTCGGTGGACAGGCCCACCCGGCGGAACCGGACCTTGGACGCGCGCGCGATCGCGGTGATCGGGTCGGTCCGGGCCAGGTCCTCGGGCGCGGGCGGCTGGATCGTGATGCCCGCCCGGTTGCCGACGATCCGGCAGGCGTCGAAAAGCTCGTCCTGCCCGGTACCAGCGTCGGTACCGCCGTGGTCGGCACCCTGATCGCCCTGCTCGTCACCACCCAGCTGCCCGCCGGCACCTGGAGCGACACCCTCGTCACGTCGTTCTTCCAGGGCGAGCGCGTCATCTACGCCGCACTGGCTGTCGTCGTCGGCGTCGTGGTCGCGTGGGGAGCCCTCTCCCTGACCGACTCGCGCAGCGTCGACGAGCACCCGAGCGAACCCGCCGACGCAGCCATCACGTCGTGAGTCGGTCAGCGAGCCTGCGCCTGGTAGCGGTCATGGGGATCGAGCAATAGCCGAAACCGCGTGCCCGCCGACGATTTGGGCCTCACGCGGCCGAGTTGAGGCGGATGCCTCATGATTCGGCAGGCCTCGAGCGGCGATGGTGGTGAAACCAACCACACAGGAGGCAGAGATGACGCTCTACATGGATGTTCATGACTCACTCCCCGAGGGCACGACCGCCGCAGATGTGGCGGGGGCCCACGCGCGGGACCTGCAGGTGCAGGGGAAGTACGGCGTGAGCTACCGCACCTATTGGGTCGACGACGTGAACGGCAAGGCCTGGTGCCTGGTCGAGGCTCCTGACCCGCACACGGCGGCCGCCGTGCACCGGGAGGCCCACGGGCTCGTGGCCGACCGGATCTTCCCCGTCGTCGAGGGCCGGTGATGGCCTTGCTGCAAACGCCGCGGGCCGTGGCGGAGCGGGCCGAGGCCGTCCCGTCGCTTCCCCCCGGCGACGACGAGCAGATCAGCGGCTACGGGGTCATGGGCCTGTCCTTCGCGTCGGGCGACTACCTGGTGCTGCGGTGCATGACGGCCGCGAGTTTCGGCCCTGGGTACCGCGCGGTATGGCACCGAGGGCCGGCCGGCGACTGGACCGTCTACTCGACGGCCGAGCCGGAGCACAGCTGCGAGCGGTACATCGGGGCGGCCTGCAGCCACCCTTCGGTACGCAGCACTATCGATGTCGAGTGGCTCGACGAGCGCACGTTGCAGGTCCGCGTCGGTGACACCCTGAACTGGACGGTGGCACTGCACCACACGGTCGTGACCCGGGTCTTCACGGTGTTGGGAAAGGTGATGCCGCACGGCCTGTGGACCAGCAGGTTGGTCCTGACCATGATGGGGTGGATGGCTGGTCGGATGCTGGGTGTCGGGACCGTTCGTCTCAACGGGGAGATGCCTAACGGCCAGCACTTCACGGCCGCGCCCGTTCAGATCTGGGCCCTTCATGACAGCCGGGCCGTACTGCACGGCCGCGACCTGGGGACCCCGACACCCTTGCGGGCGCAGGCCAGGATGGGCGACTTCTGGTTGCCGCAACACGGTGTCTTTATGCGTGGCTTCAGCCACTTCGACGTCTTCGACCCGGCACGGCACATCTCGGGGGCGGCACGGCAGCGCGAGCTCCTTGAAGGCGCCGCGTGACGCTCCGGCTGGGTGGACGATGAGGTCGTGTCTCCCTTCGCCGGTGCGGGATCGACCCGCCGCATCGATGTGCTCGCCGCTCTGTCGGTCGCGATCGACTTAGGGCTCGGTCAGCCGGCCGAGCACGTCCTGCGGTCCGCCGTCATCGCCGCCAGGCTTGCCGACCGGTTGGGGCTGAGTCGCGAGCAGCGAGACACGACTTTTCACACCACCCTCGTCATGTGGATCGGCTGCCATGCCGACTCGCACGAGTACGTTCGCTGGTTCGGCGACGACATTGCCGTCAAGCGCGAGGCGTACCTCGTCGACTGGGCCGGACTGCCCTACATGCGGTTCCTCATGGGGAACATCGCGCACGGCGCCCCCCTTCCGCAGCGCGTCAAGCTGATCGCCCAACTGCTGCGCGACCCCCGCGGGCAGATGGGAGCGCTGGTTCACTCGCACTGCGCGTCGGCGGCCCTGCTCGCCGCCGAGATCGGGCTGTCCGCGCGCGTTCAGGAGGTGCTGGCCGCGACCTTCGAGCGCTTTGACGGTGATGGGGGACCCCTGGGGGTCTCGGGTCACGAGCTGCCGATCGAGATGCGGGTGGCGCAGCTGGCCGACCTTGTCGAGGTGCATGAGCGCACCTACGGCCAAGGCGGCGCCGAACATCTTGTCCGGATGCGGCGCGGAGGGCAGTTCGATCCCGAGGTGGTCGACGCATTCCTCGCGGACCCGACCGCGGTTTTGGCGCGCCCCGGCGGCGTGAGCGCCTGGGACGTCGCACTCGCCGAGGCGCCCGACCGGGATCGCATCCTGACGCCGGCCGAGCTGGACCGGATGTTCATCGCGCTCGGCGACTTTGTCGATCTCAAATGCCCGTTCACGCTCGGCCACTCACGAGCGGTCGCCGATCTCGCCTCACAGGCGGCCGTGCACCTGGAGTTGGACGCGGACGAGGTCGCAGCGGTCCGCCGGGCGGGACACGTGCACGACATCGGTCGCATCGGATGCTCCAACCGAATCTGGGAGGATCCCGGCGAGCTCTCCGCCGAGCATTGGGAACGAGTCCGGCTACACCCGTATCTGACCGGGCGGATCCTGGAGCGGGTGAACGGTCTGGCCGACGTGTCGCGGATCGCCATGAACCACCACGAGCAGCCAGACGGCGGCGGCTACCCCCGGGGGCTCCGTGCGGCGTCTCTGCCACTTCCCGATCGGCTTCTCGCTGCGGCCGTCGCCTACGAGTCGGCGCTCGAGCCTCGCCCGTACCGGACCGCAATGACACCTCGTGGCGCCGCCCAACGGTTACAGGAAAGGGCTCGGTCGGGGGCCCTGGACCTCCACGCGGTTAACGCGGTGCTCGCCGTCGCCGGGCACGCCACAGCAAAGCCGGTGAGGCGCGACGACCGACTCACGCCTCGCGAGGTCGAGATCCTGCTGCAGGTGGCCCAGGGCCAATCGAACCGGCAGATCGCCCAGCGGTTCACGCTGTCGGAGAAGACGGTGCGAAACCACGTGGAGCGGATCTACGGCAAGCTCGGAGTCAGCAACCGGATCGGGGCAAGTCTCTACGCTCTCGAGAACGGGATCGTGCCGGTGAGTCGCGCTGGCTAGGTCACCACGCTCTGATCGGCTGTCGGGGCTGCCGCGAGGACACAGTCGCTCATCGGCAGATCTGGAAGCTCCAACAATGATGGCGACGTCAGGACAACGATTGCACATGCGCCTGCCAACTGGTCCAAGCCATCGGGGTCGCGAGCGGCGAGCGTCGCGCATCCAAGCCTCTGATGCGATGTAGGAGCGGGGCCTCCGCTCCTCGTGGGTTACCTCCCGGCGGGATGCTGGGAGTGCTCATGTAATCCATCGGATTCGAGGAGGCCCCTCGCATGGAAGGGTATGCCGGGAAGCAGTTCGTGGGCATCGATCTGCATCGTCGCCGGTCGGTGATCGTGCGGACCACTGAGCGTGGTGACCCGTTGGAGACGGTGCGGATCAGCAACGACGTGGACTCGTTGACGAAGGTGATGGCTCGCGCCGGGGTGAGTCCGGAGGTGGTCCTGGAGGCCACCTACGGCTGGTACTGGGCGGCGGACGCGCTGGCCGGACGTGGGGCGTCGGTGCATCTGGCGCATCCGTTGGGGGTGAAGGCGTTCGCGTACCGGCGGGTCAAGAACGACGTCCGGGATGCCGACCGACCTGGCTGATCTGCTGCGGATGGGTCGGCTGCCGGAGGCCTGGATCGCCCCGCCCGTCACCCGCGAGCTGCGGGAGCTGGTCCGGCACCGGGCGAAGCTGGTCGCGATCCGGTCGGGTTGTAAGTGTGAGATCCACGCCGGGCTGGATTCTAGGGCTGGCCAAGTGCGGCATCCAGGTGCTGATGTCCGACCTGTTCGCCGATCCTGGGTTGGCGCTGCTGGAACGCCTCGAGGCGCCGGCGCCGTATCTGGCCCGGGTGGGGTCGCTGCGCCGGCTGATCGACGACCTGGACGTGGAGATCGACCTGTTCGCCCGGCTGATCCGGGGCCGGCTGGTCGCCGACCCCGGTTACCGGGCCGTGCAAACCATCCCGGGGATCGGGCCGGTCCTGGCCGCGGTGTTCGTGGCCGAGATCGGTGACGTGCACCGGTTCCCCGGCCCGGCCCAGCTGACCTCGTGGGCGGGGCTGACTCCCAAGCACCGTGAGTCCGACACCCATGTGCACCGTGATCGCGGCTGGCCGGATCACCAAGCAGGGCTCCCGGCTGGTGCGGTGGGCGGCGATCGAGTCGGTGCAGGCCCTCGGCCCGGGCACCGGCGCCGGGCGGCTCAAACGCCGGGTCGGGGACCGGCGTGGTCGCAACATCGGCAAGACCGCCGCCGCCCGCCAGCAAGCTCGGGTACGTGTACTACGCCCTACGGGACGGGCAAGTCCGCGCCCTGACCCACCATCCCCGGGCCGCGGCGTGACCGCGGCCCACTACAGCACCTGGCCCGGGGGCTGGTCGTGCAGGTCATGACCCCCGTCCGCGGCGCGGTCGCCCCTTCTGATTGACCACCCCAGCCAGGCCCTCCACCCGCGTACCTCGTCATGCCGCCCACGCCGCGGCGAAGGGATGACTAGCGCCCCCTGCGCGCCCACCTCACGCACCCAACCCTGACGAGACGTAGCCCCACCAGCACGGCCAAGAACGGAACATCTCCAGCGCTTGAGAACGCCGGCAGCCGGCCCAACATCGTCGACGGGCTGGGGTCGGGCCTCAAGGCCAAGCCGCTCACGCGGTCGAGCTCCGCTCGAACCTTGACCCCCGACCCCAACCCGTCACGCCCGCCCGAGCGATGCCGGACCAAAGCGACTCCCGCACAGGGGCTTGACACGGCCCCGCTCCTACAGGGATGACCTGCGGAAACGTGGGCCCCGTGGGGCTCGAACCCACAACTTACGGATTAGAAAGTCGCTCTCCGCGAGTCTCGGCGTGTGCCGGTTGGCGTCGGCGGGGGAGCGTTTGTGCAGGTCAGAGGCCTGGACCCACTGATCGGGGTGCCGGTCGAAGGCAGGTCGTGTCGGGTCGTGTCGGGCGGTTCGGTAGAAGTTTCGGTAGAAGCGAAAAGGGGCATCCCGTACGGGTCTGGGGCTCTTGCCGACGAGCCGGACGAGCGTACTTCGGCATGCAGTCCTTGTCGAAGCCACCCAAGGTGCCGCAGCGACCTGCTTCGAGGTGGCCCCCCGCCGGGTCTCTGCGACGAAGACGTCTTGGTGCCAAACGACTCTCGCAGTTCGGCGACCTTCAATCAATTGTTGCTCGCACGAATTCGGTTGCGAGGCAAGTTAATCGGGGCACACCGGCGTCGTCTGCGAACGCGGTCACGCGGGCTGGGTGTACCGGCGTGTGAAGAGCGCCTGGAGCCGACATAACGTGGTCGCGCCGGCCGCAATGAAGTAGAAACCGTAGGAAAGACGGTGGCGAGTCGACTGGTCACCGCAGTGGTCGGCGCATCGTGACCTTGCTGTCGACCAGGCAACCCGACGTGACCGACGACGACCTGGCTCACATGAACAAGGTTGTGGGTCACGTGAAAAGGCACCTGGCGCAGCGGCCCACCGGCGACGTCGAGCACACTCGGTGGCAGTACTCGCACATGAACTGGGGCCATGTTCCGCTGGAGTGAGCAAGGCGGCGGTAGAGCCTCCAGCTCGCGCAACAGCCGCACCCGACGACCGCCGAGATGGTCATGCCGTTCGTCAGGTCTCATGGCTTGACGCCGCGAGTGTGGCCCCAGCGTTTGTTCTCGAGATGCCCGCGGGGTTCCTCGGTGCCACAGTGTCAGCGTGGATGAGGGGTGGGCGCTGGGGATCGCCTGGACCATGTTCCTGGCCATGCTGGGGTACCTGGCCTACGTGGTGTTGAGGCGGTCGCGGTGAGCGTCCGCGGCGGTCTGCTGGGCGGCCTTCTCGGCCTGGCCCTCCTGGGTGGGTGCGCGACCCCGGCGCTGAACTCCGGCGCCTTCGTGGAGAACGGCAAGGGCGCGCTCGACTCGGCGATCAGCGCGACCGCCAGCGCTCAGCTGGCGGTGCAGCAGCGGCTGTCTGGCCAGGCTCCCCGTCCGTTCGCGGACGTCGTCGTCACCGACAGCGAGGCCGCGATGGCGCCGATCGAGAGCAGCTTCGGTGGTGTCGACCCGCCGTCACCGGCCGAGGACGCGTTGCGGGACGCGGTGATGCAGGCGCTCGGGACCGCCGACGACGCGTTGGCTCAGGCCCGGATCGCGGTGCGCCGCGACGACGACCAGGACATCGCGGCGGCGGCCGCGGACTTGAAGGCCGCGTTGACCCAGCTGCAGTCGCTGCGGAACACCCTGCCGTGAAGAAGCTATTGGGGGTGATGCTGGGCGTCCTGACCGCGATCGGCGGGTTCGTCGACATCGGCGACCTGGTGACCAACGGGCTGGTCGGCGCCCGGTTCGGGATGTCCCTGGCCTGGGTCGTCGTCGTCGGTGTCCTCGGCATCTGCGTGTTCGCCGAGATGAGCGGGCGGGTGGCGGCGGTCAGTGGCCGGGGCACCTTCGACCTGGTCCGGGAACGGCTGGGCCCGCGGGTCGGTTTCGCCAACCTACTCGCCTCCATGCTGGTGACGTTTCTGACCTACGCGGCGGAGATCGGAGGCGTCGCGCTGGCGCTGCAGTTGGCCAGCAGCGTGAACAGGTACCTGTGGATCCCGGTGGTCGGCGTGGCCGTCTGGCTGGTGCTGTGGCGGGTCAAGTTCGCCGTCCTGGAGAACGTGTTCGGTCTGGCCGGGCTGTCGCTCATCGTCTTCGCCGTGGCGGTGTGGAAGCTCGCCCCCGACTGGGCATCCCTGCTGTCCGGCGCGACCCATCCGAGCGTTCCCGACCAGGAGAGCCTGCCCGTGTACTGGTACTACGCGATCGGGTTGTTCGGAGCCGCGATGACTCCGTACGAGGTGTTCTTCTTCTCCTCCGGCGGGGTCGAGGAGAACTGGTCCCCGAAGGACCTGCGGCTGATGCGCTCCAACGTGTTCATCGGGTTCCCCCTCGGGGGGCTGCTGTCCCTGGCCATCGCGGCGGCGGCCACCCTGGTGCTGATGCCGGCCGGCATCCAGGTCGAGTCGCTCGGGCAGGTCGCCCTACCGGTGGTGGAGGCGACCGGAAAGATCGGTCTGGCGTTCCTGCTGGTCGGTTTCTTCGCCGCCACCTTCGGGGCGGCCTGCGAGACCAGCCTGTCGATCGGCTACAGCGTCGCCCAGTACCTGGGCTGGCAGTGGGGCAAATTCGTCGAACCGCTGCGCGCGGCCCGCTTCCACACCGTCCTGCTGCTTTCGACCATCGGCGCCGTCGCCGTCCTGCTGACCACCGTCGACCCGATCATGCTGACCGAGTACTCCGTCGTCTTCAGCGCCATCGCCCTGCCGTTGACCTACCTGCCCATCCTGGTCGTCGCCAACGACCACACGTACATGGGCCGGCACGCCAACGGACGCCTGGCCAACACCCTCGGCTCCGTCTACCTGCTCGTCATCCTCGTTGCCTCCCTCGCAGCCATCCCACTCATGCTCGTCACCAAGGCCGGCCAATGACCCCCCCACGTGCCTCCGACCACGCCGCCAGTGGCAGCAGCTTCGACGTCGGGTTGAGCCTGCTGGACCGCCAGCTGGTCGGCAGCAAGGACGAACTCCTCAGCAAGGTCGACAACGCCGTCGTCGAAACCGTGTCCGGTGAGCTCGCCGTCACCGCGTTAGTCAGCGGACCGGCCGGGCTCGCACCCCGCTTCGGCGGACGAGTCGAAGTCTGGATGGACGCCATCTGGACCCGCCTGCGCCCCGAAACTGCCCCACGGCCCGTGCTCATCCCAATGGCTCACGTTGTCCACCTCGGCAGCGCCATCACCCTCGACGACGTCGCCCAGCAAGCCGTCGCCGACGGAGCCCAGCTGGAACGCTGGCTACGCCGCTACCTCATCGGTCGCATCCCCGGCGCCACCGGCGGCCCCGACCGCCTCGCCGGCGAACCCCTCGGCACCAACGACGCCCAGCCGCACCGAGACCGCCACCCTGACGTCGAGACCCACACCCACCTGGTCAGCGATCTCATCGGCGCGACCGTCCTCGACACCCGAGGACGACAGGTCGGGGTCGTTCTCGACCTCAGCGCCGACCAACCCCACCCCGGACGGCACCGCGTCGGACCCCTCACACTTCGCGCCATCCTTTACGGAGCACGTCGACTCGGCGCCGAGATGGGCTACACCACCCAACCAGACCAAGGCCCCTGGATCGTCGCCGCGCCCCTGCGAGCGTGGCACCGCGACGACCGCATCGCCCCCCTCAACGACCTCGACATCGACTGGACCACCCGGACCGTCACCGTGACCAACCCGGAACGGCTCCGCCACCCCCACCAGCCGCCCTGAACGGAGGACCGCTCAACCCCGATCATAACCAAGCCCATGGCGGGTACGCGTGCTGACGTCGGCAAGCAGACACGCCACGCCGACATTTCCCAGAACGATCGAGGAGGACTGATATGTCGATGGATCTGAGCAAGAGCGCCAACCGCAAGAAGCTGAAGAAGTCCTCCTTCGCTCTGCGGGAGGACGAGAGGTACCCCATCCCAGACATCGACCACGCCCGCAACGCCCTAGCTCGCGTCGCCCAGCATGGGACCGCCGCTGAACAGAAGAAGGTCAGTGCCGCCGTGGAGAAGAAGCACCCCAGCCTCAAGAAGGACGACTAAACGCACGTCTCAACCTTGGGGAACGGAGCCGGCCGCCTGCCCGCCCTAGGCGCTGCCCATGACCGCGTCGACCTCGATCTCCACCGGCATCTGCGGGTCCAGCGGCTCGCCCCGCAACATGGTGTTGGCCGGTAGGACCTGGGCGAACACCTCACCGTGACGTCGCCCGACAGCGTCGGCGTCCTCCAGTCGGCGGACGATGATCCGGGTACGCACGACATCGGCCAGGGTGGCACCTGCCTCAACCAGCGCGGATTCGATCTTGTGCAAGACGTAGTCGGTCTGGCGGGCCGCATCACCAGGATGCTGGGCCGCGCCGCCTTCATCGGTTGCCGTGGTCCCCGAGACGAAGACCAGGTTGCCGACCCTCACCGCACGAGAGAAGTTGGCCAGGCGTTCGCCAGGGGTGTTGCTGGAGACCAACTGTCGAATCATGAACCGTCGCACTGGAGCACCTTCTCCTTGGGCGAAACCACCGAGTTCGGCTCCCACGCCGCCTCACCCCTCGCCCAAGACTCCAGGCCATACGACAACCAGTTCACCAGGAGGAGTGCCCGGTCCGCACGCATCGTCGACGCCGATTAAGACCTCGAGCACCTCATCTCCCCGGAAGGACGCTTCCGCGTCGCCATCGCCAAGCAGTGGATGCACAGCAACTGAGCCAGACCGGGCCACCGGACCCTGGCTCAAAGCCGAAGACGTCGGCATCTCAACTCCTTACATCACGTGGACGTAACCGCAGCGCCTCGAGCCGACGCTTCGCGTTTCGCTCGCGTCGGCGAGTCAGGGAGCTCGACCAGGTTCAGGCCGGGGACTGTTTTCGGACGTCGCGTGGGGTGAGGCGGCGGTGCTGGATGACCTCCTCGGCGACATCACGTAGCTTGCGGTTGCTGTCCTGGCTTACGCGTCGTAGACAGCCGAAGGCCTGGTCCTCGTCGATGTTTCGATCGCGCATGAGGATGCCGATGGCCATGCTGATGCGACGGTTACTGACCAGGGCCGTTCGCAGTTGCTCGACCTCGTCGCCGGGTGCATGAGCTGCAGGGTGCGTGACAACGCCGTTGCTGCTCTCGGGGCCGATGACGAGGTGGTTTTGTCGGATGAGGGCATCGGAGGTCATGGCAGTTCTTCTCCCACAGGGTCTGGGTGGGATGCGGTGTCGCCCAGGCGGGGCAGGCAACGCGCTTTTCGATAGCGAAAAGATAACTCGCGTCCCTGACGCTTGGAACCCACCCATTCGGGTGGATCCCGAACCGACGCTGCCGGTCTCTCGATCCTGTTCTCGTTCGGCGCCGTCCAATGGCCCCGCCCTCTACGCAGGGTTGCCGTCGCGGCGCCCGCGTGAGGTTTGCACCCTCGTGGGTACTTGATGGTCACGGGTGCACGGCAGTCCGGACTGCGGCGTGTCTGAGATCGCGCCGGTTCAGCCAAGTGAGCTGGCGGGACCGCCAGGGGCGTTCTGAGTCCCTCGCTGCTCGTCTTGGACGACATACTGCCAGTTACCTGTCGTGCCTTGCCGTCGCCGACCCGTGCCGTCGCCGACCCGTGCCGTCGCCGACCCGTGCCGTCGTCGAGTCCGCGATCGACGACTCGTTGGGAGGTCCGACCGGGCAACGAGTTCGACAGGAACTGCGTCGTAAAGTTCGCCGGCCGTTGTCGGCGGCCTCGGTCGTGTCGAAGGCGTCACAAAGCACCTGTGCGAGGTCAGTGGCCTGGTCGTCGGCAAATACCGGTGACCCTCAACTCGAAGACATATTCGGCTTCCCGGCGAGCACGGTAATCGCGTCGGCCACGGTGACCCAGAGCAACTTGGCGTGTCAGGCTGGCTGGACGCCTAGGCGGTGCGTCAGTCCTCCCCCTCGTCTGGCGGCGCGAGTTGAATCATCGCGAACCGCCGGACGGTCCGGCCGGCCGTGAAGTAACACCTCGACCCCGCCGTAGTCGTGCTCTGGCCGCCACCCCTGACTAGCCAATTCGGCTAGCCATCCGTCGAGAGGGCCATCCTCTGGGACCAGTCCTCCAGTCGGCGGCGGGGGTACGAGTGCGCCATGACGGGACGGTAGTACGTGCCACCGTCATTGAGTTCGGCGTCCCGTCGGTCGCCCGACCCGACCGACCCGACCGACCCGACCGACCCGACCGACCCGACCGACCCGACCGACCCGACCGGCATAGAGGTTCGAGCCCTCCGCCCTCCCGGCTCAGGTCAGGACCCCCGCGCTTAGCGGTCCACGTCACACGCGCCCCCACCCGTCCCCGGATGGGTCGGCCGTCCAGGCCCCGGCGCGGCGACGCTACGTGGTAGGCACAATCACAACCCGAGCGAAGGCCTGCTGGGCCCTACCAGCCGCTCCCCTGGATAACGTCGTTGGCCACCTCGGAGACCGTGCGCGCATCGGTGGAAACGCGGTGTATCCACTCCGGGGCGTGCCCCTCGAGGTAGGTGGTCATCCGGTGACTGCTTTCCAGGTGCCGCTCAAGTCAGAGCCCTGCTCGCGATCGGTCAGCCGAGCGGCCCTGGTCTTCTCGGTGGCTGTCAGCAGGACACCCTGCATCCGTACGTCGCCCAGCGCGGCGGTGACCAGGTGCTGGTCGACGACGCTCGCCGTCTGCACGTACACCAGCCGCGTGTAGCCCTCGTCGGCGAACACCACGGCCATCGCCGCCAGCGTTCGCCCGGTGAGGCGCTCGCCGTGCTGATCGTCAACCAGGCGCGGCCAGGCTGCGTCGAGGACGTCGCCCTCCAAGGGGCAGTGCGCGATGCCGCGCCGGTTGAGAAGGACGGAGACCTCCTGCACACCGTGGTCCAGATCCGGATCCAGTACCAACCCGCCATTCGCGACTACGTCGCTCGACGAACCGCCGAGGGAAAGACCAGCCGCGAGATCAAACGCTGCCTGGCCCGCTACGTCGCACGCGACCTCTACCGCCTACTCGAAAGCGGGGCCGTAGCTGCTTGACGAAGCATAGGAGCGTCGCATGTCTTTACGCGCACATCGCGGCGGATCGGGGCGAGCGTGGCCGCCCACCGTGGCGGATCCGGGCGAGCAGTTGGTGGTGTCCAGCAGTCCGTTCTCATTCAGGATGAGAGGGTTCGCAGGAAGATCCCCCCCGGGGCGTCGGCAGACAGGGCTGAACCCCCCAGCCGGGGTCACGAGGCTGGATCGGTGCTGGCGCCCGCGGCGCATGCAGCCGGCCCCCAATCTCACGACGCCAGGCGCCGGCTCCTTCGATGGGACTGAGGCTGGCCCTGAAAGAATGCGATCTTGGTCGGCCTGCGGTATGTGTTGCGGGGCGGGGACACGAGAGTTCCTACGAACGGAACCTGGCCATGACCAACGGACTGGGCCGCGAGGAGGTGGGTTTGAGGTGACTGCGACCACGAGCGGACCGGGCGGGTGGATCGACGGGGTCGACGCACGCCTGGAGGTGCTTTCGGCCGCTCCCTTGGTCCTGCAGACCCCGGTCGAGCTCCTCGCCGGGCATCGCATCACCGATAAGGACGTCCTGTTCGTGCGCAACTGTCAGGACTTGGACGACGCCATGACCATGGACGCAGTGGCGTTGGCGGGCTGGCAGATTGAGCTCGACGGGCTGATTGGGCCTGGACGGGTCGTGATCCGAGCCGAAGAGCTGCTGGACATGGAGCAGGTCGAGTACGAGATGGTTCTTCTGTGCTCGGGCAACGGGCGCTCGCAGTACGCCGGGATACCAGGGACACCGTGGGGTTTCGGCGGTGTCGGCAACGTCCGCTTCGCGGGTGTCCTGCTGTCGGCCATCCTGGAGAGGTACGACGTCGTCGTCGACCCACAGGTTGCCTTCGTGACCGCCGAAGGCCGAGACCTACCTGCCGGGGGAGAGAAGCCGGACTTCGAGCACAGCCTGCCCGTCGCCGACGTCCTGGCGGGGAGCATCATCGCCCTGACGCTCAACGGCGAGGACCTTCCCGCTATCCACGGCGGACCTGTTCGCCTGGTGACGCCGGGATTCTTCGGCACCATGCAGGTGAAGTGGCTGACCCGCCTGCGCTTCGAGACGGCGGAGTCAGCCAACTTCTGGCATGCGACGGAGTATCGGGTCCCCCACGCCCTACTCGAATCGGGTGAGAAGTTCCGGTTCACGATGCAGAACAGCCGACCCACCTGGCTGATCCGCCTGATGAGCTACGTCCTCACACCCTCCCCCGACGCCCACGTCGCAGCAGGACCGATCACCGTGAGCGGCGTCGCCTACAACGACGGCTCAGCAGGGATGGAATCGGTCCTGGTCTCCTTCGACCGCGGCGAAAGTTGGAGGGCCGCTGAACTCGAAGTCACCGAGAGCCCCTATGCGTGGCACCCATGGACTATCGAGGCAGACCTTCAGCCGGGCACCTACGAGATCTGGTCACGCGCCATCGACAAGCTAGGTCGCACGCAACCCTTGGATGGCTCCATTCACTGGAACCCGAACGGATACGAGTGGACAGGCGTCTTCAAGACCGCGGTGACAGTCACATAGCGCTACCGCCGACAGTCAAGGCTGGTGACGCCACCTCAACGCTGCTCGCTCGTCGGCGTGCGCGCACTGCCCATTGCACTGTCGGGCCAGGTTGCCGCCCGGAACGGCGAGACGTCGGGCGAGCGTGCCCATCCCTGCTGCAGGCGTTTCGTTGCACGTTGTCCGACTACCGCCGAGCGGATCCCCGTGTCGCGCCAGACCTACCGACTCATCCACCCACGTGACGAGCGGGAGAGAGAGGCATCTGCCTGGCAGCCTCGGCTGCTTGGCGAAGTGGGCGTCCACATGGACATGCGCGAAACATGAGACCCGACGGGCGCACCCACGCCTTCACCTGACGAGATCGTCGCCAACGTGGTGCCTAGGCCATGGACCGGTGGCAGCGAGGTGCGTCGTTGGCCACGCACCAGCCGACTCAACACGGTCGACAACGGGTCAGGTCACGACACCTCGGCGGGTGCCATGCCGAATGGCGGGGGTCCGAGCAGGACGAGCCCGGTTTCGGCTGCGGCGGCCCGGTATTTGCCGTAGTCAGGAGCAGCCTCAGGAGGGAGCTCCCGGCGAGCCGCTGGTTCCCCGGCCGCGATAAAGAACTCCTCGCCGCCACCAGGGGTGAACATCACGAGCAGGTGCGCCTCGGGCGAGCGCACCGCGAAGGCGTGCGGGGTCCCGCGAAGGATGGTCCACGTCGCACCGTCGGTGAAGTCGTGGGTCGTTCCGTCGACGTGCAGTGAGATGTCACCATGCAGGACGAAGATCGTCTCCTCGCTGCTCGGGTGCAGGTGCAGTGGGGTCGCCTTGCCCTGCGGTACCCGAACCTCGACCACGGAGATGCTTCCTCCAGTCTGAGGCGGACGTGCCTTCATCGTCATCAGCCCGCCGTCGTACCAGAACGGCTCTCCTTCTTGCGCCCGAGTCATGACTGCCTTGCCGTCGCATGCGTCGCACATGGCGTCCTCCTTCAAGGAGAATGAGACTACAGTGCTCATTATGAGCACGTCAATCTCAACGACTCGACCTCGTCGTGGCCAACAGAAGGCGCGGACCCGTGAGGCGATGATCCAGGCTGCCCGCTCCCTGTTGGCCGAGGGCACCACCCCCACCGTGGAGTCGGCCGCTGCGCGCTGCGGGGTCTCCAGAGCCACCGCCTATCGGTACTTCACAAACCAGCGCGACCTGCTCGTGGCCACCCACCCGATGCTCGACATGCCCAGCCTCCTGCCTGCGGTTCCACCCCAAGACCCGGTCGAGCGAGTGCTGCTGGTAGCCACCCGGATCATCGAGCTCATCATCGCGTCCGAAGCAGAGATGCGAATGTCGTTGCGGCTGGCCCTCGAACCCGGCACCCACCAGGACCTGCCCCTCCGCAAGGGCCGACGGCTCGCCTGGTTCGAGGATGCCCTTGAACCTGCCCGAAGCGACCTCGCGGCCGCCTCGTTCAAGCGACTCAGTCTCGCTCTCGCTGCGTCCGTCGGCATCGAGACATTCGTGTGGCTAGTTGACGTCGTCAAAGTTTCCAAGAAGCAGGCAGCCCGACAGCTGCTCTGGACCGCACGTGTACTGACAGAGGCAGCGACAACCCGCTGACCGCACCCGTCCGTCGAACAGGGACCCCCCAACCTCGAACCGAATCCGACCTGGCGTGTCGAACCGAAGGATCAGCCTCTCGCATGGTCGAACGTGATCATCTGGTCGACCTGAAGGGAACCGGATCAGCCCAAGGCGACCCAGAATGTGGGCCCGTCATCGCGAGCACCTTCGCCAACTTGCTGTCAGTAGCGTGTGAGCTGGCCCGGGTTTCGCGGAATCTCGTGACCGGCGTGCCCGGTCACTACACCTGGAAGCGGCGGGGTGGTCCCGAACAACCCCGTACTTAGGCGATTCCCGCCGATCGATGGTTCGGTCGGCGTCCTTTTGCGAGCGTTCACCTGAGCGTCCAGTCCGTTGGCTCCAGCGGTGTGTACGAGCACCTGGTGCCCATTTGGAGTGCGCTGCGCAGGTGCGCGGCGAGTGTCGGGTGGATTCTGTCGATCTTGGTCAGGGCATCCCGGACCCGGGCACTGACGGTTTTCCGCGCCCGCTCGCTCTGGTCACCGAGGTGTCTGGACCGACCGCCTAGTCCGGTGGCCGTGACCAGGTGTTGGAGCAGGGCATCGCGCTCGCCGCGGAGATGCTCTGCGCGGTCCAGATCGTTCCAGTCTTCGGCTTGGTCGATGTCGGTGGCGAGGGATGCCAGCCGGGCCTTGAATTCCGCTTTCGCTCGGTCGTCCAGTACCGGGTCGGCGCCGGGCGCGCCGAAGCCAGGGGGGTGGGGGTCGCCTACGAGGGTCAGCACGTGGATCTCGTGTCCCTGGGCTTCGACGAGTAGTGCGATGTCGCGTAGTCCCTTGGAGTCCGCAATCTCGGCAGTCTTGCCGTCGTATGCCAGGTGCCACCGGTCCTCGCGGCGTCGTAGCTCGTTTCTCGGGGACTGTGCGGTTCGGTTCGTCAGATCGGCCAACGCGGCCTCGGACAGTCGACTCCATCCCGCGGCACCGAGCCGCTCGTGCATGGCCAGGGCTGTTCGGAAGTGCAGGGTCGCCGCGGTGTGGTCGCCGCGCGCGGCGGCTAATGCCCCGAGATGATGGTCGACCGCGGCGTGGTAGGAGGCGCAGCCGCCGATGATGACGTGGCTGCCGGCGAACGGTCGGAGTCGCTGGTAGGTCCAGGCCCGCTGGGCCTCCGAGCCGGCGACCGCGAACACCACCGCCGCGACGGCCAGCGCCTCCAGGCCCTGGTCGGTGGGTATGTCCAGGACGCTGAAGTCGCCAAGCGCCGCCCTCGTCGCGGCGATGTCGCCCCGGACGGCCGGCGCCCACGCGTCGAACATCGGGAACATCGGCCACAACGGGTCCAACGCGTCCATGCCCATGGGCAGCTCGCCATCCAGTTCCGCTTCGCTGACCTTCTCCGGCCCGCCGAGGGCCACCAGGGACCACCGCAGGCTGCAAAAGCACCCGACGGCGTCGGGGATGCCGATCGCCATCCCGAGCCGGCAGGCCTCGCCGGCCAGAGTCGCCGCTTCGTTAGTGTGACCGGCTATCTGGGCGAAGGTGGCTCGCCGGGTCAGGGCCGCCCAGCGACCGCGAACATGACCGAGCTCTTCCGCCATGGCTGTGTAGGCGAGCAGCTCGGACCGGCCGGCGGGGTCTCCGAGCTCGATCAGGGCGGCGGCTCTCAACAGGTGTGCCTCGGCGATGAGGTCTGCGTCGCCGCTCGCGGTCGCCGCTTCGAGCATGCCCACGATCACCGGAAGCCGGCTGGCGGCGCTTCCCGGAACCCACATCGAGTCCTGCAGGGCGAGCCGCGCGGTCGCCAGCGCCCGATCGTCGCCCGACGCCACGGCAAGGTCGACCGCCTGCTGCGCAGCCGGCACGATCCGGGGGTCAGAACCGGTGGCGACCGCATGGTGCAGCGACCGTGCGAACGCGGCATACACCCGGGACCTCAGCGACAGCGCCTCCGGCAGCTCGGCCAGCAGCTGCCCGGCCAGCAAGAGGAGGTCGAGCAGCTCGGTGTTACCCGATCCCGACCGGTCCCCCAGCGACTGCATCCCCAGAGCCCCGCGGGCGAGGAGGTGGGGATCGCCAGTGTCCCGTCCGAGCAGCGCGACCTCACGGAACCGTTGCATCGCCAAGTCAGTCATCCCGGTCCGCTCATGAGCAGCGGCGAGCTCCAGCAACAGCTCCGGCCGTTCGACGCGCCCGCCGAGGTCGTGCTCGTCCATGATGCGCAGCGCCCGCAGATAGTGCGCGCAGGCGTCGTCGTGCCCGAGCCGGCCAGTTGCCTCACGCGCCGCGAGGACGGAGAAGTCGATGGCCTCGCGCAGCGCCCCGGTCCCGGCAGCCAGCAGATGGCCGGCGATGCGAGCCGCCCCGACGCCCCCCGGTCTGGCGAGCAGCGCCCGGCCGACCGCGAGGTTCGTCGCCGCGCGCTCCGAGGCGGGCAAGCCTGCCAGGATCGTCTCGCGGTACAGATCGTGGGTGAAGCGCATCTCCGCCGAAGTTCCCGCCAGCACCCCCGCCACCAACGCCTCGTCCAGCATCTGCGGGAGCTGGTCGGCGTCGACGCCGATCTGCGTGAGCAGAGACACGTCGATGTCCCGCCCGATCACGGCGGCCGTGTCCAGCAGCCGCGCGCAGTCGTTGGACAGCCGGGCCAACCGCCGACGAAGCGTCTCGGCGACACTTGTCGGCACCACGCCCTGTCCTGAGTCGCCGTATCCCGGACTGTCGCCTTCGGGGCTGTCGTGTTCAGGCGACAAACCTTGCGCCACCAGCAACCTGGTCAGCTCACGGACGAAGAACGGGTTCCCGCCGCTTCGCCGCCACAGTTGGGCGATGGCGCGCGGCCCGGGTTTGGGACCGGTCATCGCGGCCACCATCGCCTCGACTGCAGGAGGGCTCAACCCCGTTAGGGCCAACTGCTGAGCGGTCCCGGCCAGCCGCTGCAGCTCAGCCGGCGCCTCGAGGTCACGGTAGGCACCGACGACGAGCACGCCGCTTCCGGCGACTGCCCGGGTGACGAAGCCCAGTAGCCTCAACGTTCCCTCGTCCGCCCACTGCAGGTCGTCGATGACGACGGTCACGAACCGACCGTCGGACAGCCATCGCAGGCAGGTGGCGACCGCCTCGAACAGCCGGAACTGCGCGTCGCCGGCGGCGACCGCCCCCATCGGCTCACCATCCGCCGGCTCGCCGTCCTGTGGTTCGCCCAGCAGCCGGGCCGCCGCACCGAGGTGCGCGCCTTCGAGCCGCGCCGCCCGCAGCGCCTGCGACCACGGCCAGTACGGCGGGGCTCCGGGGCCCTCCCAGCAGAACCCACGCAGGACGACGGCACCCGACCGCTGTGCGTCGTCGACGAGCGCGGCCAGCACCGAGGTTTTCCCGATGCCGGCCTCGCCGCTGATCAGGAGGAACTGTCCCGAACCCGCCTGAGCGTCGTGGAGCACGGTGCTGGCCGCGGCCAGCACCGCGTCCCGTCCGACCAGACCGGGGCCGCGACTCACCCAGTCAGCATGACCGGTTCAGGGCCGCAGCTCCAAGATCAGGTTCATCGGCGCATCGACGTCGAGTCGGCGGACCTGGGAGAACCCGGCCTCTGAGGCCAGGGCCCGCAGCCGGTGCTCCCCAGCCTGCGCCCCCAACGGCTCTGAGGAGGTGGCCGTCTTCTGGGAGACGGCATTGGGTGTGCAGGCGAGGGTCGACACGGCGTAGAACATGCGTCCGACCGGGTTGAGGTTGTCCTCGACGTTGTCGCCTCCTGCCGGCTCCACCAGCAGTACGGCACCGGTTGGGGCGAGCGCCGCTCGGGCCCGCACCAAGGATGCGCGGGGGTCTCCGATGTCGTGCAGCGAGTCGAAGAAGGTGATCAGGTCGAAGCCTGAGGTGGGAAGAGCGGTCGCGGCGACCACCTCGAACTTGACAGTCTCCCCGGCCTGGGCTGCCGTGGATCGGGCGTGGGCGATGGACGCATCGTGGTAGTCGAAGCCGGTCACCCGTGCTGTCGGGTACAACCCCGCGATCGCACGAGTTGGGCCGCCATACCCGCAGCCGACGTCAGCCACCGATCCGCCCCCGGCCAGCGCAGCCGGCACGTTGGACAGTGCGGTGATAGCGGTCGCGATCAGCTCGGTCGGCAGGGCGACCTGGGTGAAGGAGTCGGTGCCGTGCCAATGCTCCGCGGTCCGTTCATGCCACCCGAAGCCCCGCCCGCTGCTGAAGGCCTCACTGAACGCCGGGAAGCCGGCACCCATCGACGACATCATTGAGGCCGCGGCATCGATCAGCGCCCCGCCCGGGCCGTAGTAGATTGCGCCCGCCACATCGTCCGGCAACGTGAATGCCTGCGTGTCAGGGTTATAGGTGAGGTAACCGCCGGCTGCCTGCGCGCGGAGCCACTCTCGGACCAGCGAGGGCTCGACTTTGACTCGGTCTGCGACCTCGGCGGTCGTGAGTGGACCCGCGCCGGCCAGCGCCGCCCACAGCCCGCTGCGCACCCCCAGCGAGGTGAGCAGTACGCCGAGCGCCGCTCCCAGCTCGGTCATGATCTTGCCCATCTGAGCCTCGACTGCCGCAGCCAGCTCGTCGGCCGGCGTATCGGTCGCCTGCGCTTCCATCGTGCTCATGTCGCTCCCTCGGTGTTGGGCCGATCCGACACCAGCCCCATACAAACAAGGCGCGAGGTCTCGCCTCGCGGCCGCGAGAGATCAACTCGCGCAGGCAACTCCTTTGCAGGCGCCAGCAGGGACGGCCCCAAGAACCGACGGCAGGATCGATTACGGCGCAGCCGGCGGGTCGAGTCGCATCGACAGCCAGTTGGCTTCGAGGGCAGCGCGTACGCCGCTGCAGCGGCGCGGATGGGGGACCAGGGAGCCGTACCGCCGCGGCGCCGGTGGCCGTTCCGTCATGGCTTCATAAGGCGACGGGTCTTGCCGGCGTGTTCCGCCGGCGGTCACCATCGAAAGGTGCCGATACCGGCGCTCCCAGAGAACGAGGCGATGAGATGGTCGACGGTCAGTTCGATGTCATCGTGATCGGGGCTCGCTGCGCGGGGTCCCCGACGGCGATGTTGTTGGCTCGCAAGGGCTACCGGGTGTTGGTGCTGGACCGGGCGACGTTTCCGAGCGACACCCTCTCCACGCACTGTGTGCAACCGCTGGGAGTCGCTGCACTGGAGCGGTGGGGGCTGTTGGCCGAGCTGACGGCGACCGGATGCCCGGCCATCGACACCTTCGTGTTCGACTTCGGTCTGTTCACGATCAGCGGAGCCCCCGGATCGAACGACGCTCCGGTCGCCTACGCCCCACGACGGATCGTCTTGGACAAGCTGCTCGTCGACGCTGCCGCTGCGTCCGGCGCCGAAGTCCGCGAAGGGTTCACCGTCCAGGAGTTGCTGCTCGAGGACGACCGGGTTGTCGGAGTTCGAGGGCATCGTCAGGGCGGTCCGTCGGTCACTGAGCGGGCCAGGGTTGTGGTCGGCGCGGACGGACTGCATTCCCTCGTGGCCAAGGCCGTGGAGCCACAGCAGTACCACGAGAAGCCAGCCCTGCTGTGCGGTTACTACTCCTACTGGAGCGACCTGCCGATGCAGGGCCGGTTCGAGAACTACATCAGGCCCAACCGCGGATGGGCCGCGTTCCCCACCCACGACGACCTGACCCTGGTCGTCGCCGGATGGCCGTTCGCCGACTTCGCCCAGAACAAGACCGACCTGGAAGGCAACTACCTGCGCACCTTCGAGCTCGCTCCGGAGTTCGACGACCGGATCCACTCGGCCCACCGGGAATCGCGGGTCATCGGCACCGCCGTGCCCGGCTACTTCCGCAAACCCTTCGGCCCAGGATGGGCGCTGGTCGGGGACGCTGGATACAGCAAGGACTTCATCACCGCGCAAGGCATCGCCGACGCCTTTCAAGACGCCGAACGGTGCGCGGCCGCACTCGACGAAGCGTTGTCCGGCGCCCGCTCCTTAGACGACGCGATGGGCGACTACCAGTCCAGCCGGGACTCCCACGCCCTGCCCATGTACGAGTTCACCGCCCAGCTCGCATCTCTCGAGCCGCCGCCGCCGCAGCTCCAGCAGCTCCTCACCGCCATCCACGGCAACCAGGACGCCATGGACGGATTCGCCCGCGTCAACTCCGGTGTGACATCACCAGCCGAATTCTTCTCCGAACAGAACGTCGGCCGCATCTTCGCCGACGCCCACTGAACCGGGCCCGTCCTCAGGGCGCGCCACCGGCGAGCCAGCCCGGTGCGACGGGTTCGGGAACAGGGGCGCCAGCCTCCCAGAACCTAAGTGGCCTGCGACGGTAGCTGGCAAGGTGTGGTGTCGGAGCTGCGTGCGTTTGCTGTAACGAAACCGGATCCGCGGACGATGGAAGAAGTGCTGTGGGGAGCGCTGCGGGGGGCAGCGCTATGGGGGCCAGTGCAGCTGTGGCGTCGCCCGGTCGCCCGAGCGGGCGACGCCGCAGCCTCTCGAGCGTGGCACGGCCAGCCGGGTCGGACTCGACGGGCCGATCGCGAACAGCGCGACGGGGAATTGCGACCCATTCCCAGGTGTACCCGGGCGTCACGTTCGGCGCGGACGGCGGCGGCGTTGACGAGCTGCTCGTCCAAGACGACTCGTTCATAGAGCGTTTGGTTGTCTGTGAGGGGGCATACTCACAGGTAGTGGACTGCATCCGGCCTCCATTGCAGGTTGAGGATCGAGGGTCCATGTCCCAGTCAGAGCGCGATGTTGAGCGCCGCACCGCGCCTGAGCTGGGCCCCGGGGAGTACGACCTTGTTGAGGTTGCGGCGGCGATGCGCTCGCTGTCGCAGTGGGTAGCCGGCGGTGACGGTGACCGGGCCGCTCGACGCCTTGGTTGGCGTGGTGGCCGAGCGGGTGCCGGGGGCGCGCTGGGTCAGCGTCAGCATGCTGCGTTCGGGGCGCTTCACGACGGCGGCGTCGACGATGCTGTCCGATGGATGGCATCGAGCAGAAGCGGGACGACCGGTCAGCCTTCGTTGCAGCGATCCTGTTCTGGACGGCTGGGTCCGGCAGGACGCGGTCGACCCGGTACGGGCGTGACTGTCCAGGTGGCCAATTGAGAGCAGTCGGATCCTTGCTGCTACCGCCTTGGCTCGATGGGATGAGCCAACGCAGGCCTTGACGACCATGGACTGTAGTGTTTGGGGTGTTCGCCCTGGACCCGACGGACTCCTGTCTCGGGTTCGGGAGAACGCATGGTTCAGCCTGAGGAGCAGCGCCGGCGTTTGTCCGCCCTCGTGCAGTTGGAGCCTGCGCTCGGGGACGACAGTCCGGGGACTCCTGGTCTTTTGCGACGGCTGTGTTCGGCGCTCACGCACGAGCTGCCGGCGACGTGGGCTGGGATCACCCTGGTCGAGGACGGGCAGGCCGGCGGTACCGTCACCGGTTCCGATCGGCACGCCCGTGAGCTGGAGGACCTGCAGTTCGACCTCGGCGAAGGACCGTGTGTGGACGCGGTCAGGGCGCGGCGGCCGGTCCTGGAGGCGGACCTCGGCGGTGCCGGTTCTCGGCGCTGGCCCGCGTACGCTCCGGCGGTCTACCGGGGCGGCGCCCACGGCGTGTTCGCGTTCCCGCTGCAGGTCGGTGCGGTATGCGTGGGGGTCCTCGACGTCTACCAGGACCATTCCGAACCGATCCCCGCCGAGGCCGTTGCGCTCGCGTTGGCTTTCGCCGACCTCGCCCTCGACATGATCGTGGACGGCCAGGCCGACGCGTCCGCCGGGGAGGTTGAATTCGACGTCAACCTGATGCTGGCCCCGCGGCTGGAGGTGTACCAGGCGCAGGGCATGGTCATGGTCGACCTGGGGGTCAGCCTGACCGAGGCGATGGCCCTGCTGCGGGCCCACGCCTTCACGCTCGGGCGTCCGCTCGGGGACGTGGCCCGGGAGGTCGTGGCCGGCAGGCTGCGGCTCGAGCCGTAGTTGTCGCGTTGTTTGCGCGTATTTGTCGTCTTGCTCGGCGGCCTGAGCCACACTGGGAAGAACCGAGGGGACCTCAACCATGATCGCTACCGAAGCCCTGGCCGCAGTGTTCGTCGAGGTAGCCGACACCCTTGTCGTCGACTTCGACATCGTCGACTTCCTGCAGATGGTGACTTCGCGGACGGCGGACATCACCCGCGCCGACGCCGCCGGCCTGCTTCTGGCCGACGAGCACAACCATCTCCAGTTCATGGCCGCGTCGACGGAGTCGGTCAGGATGCTGGAGCTGTTCCAGCTCCAGGCGGAGGAGGGCCCGTGCCGGGACTGCTACCGGTTCGGGGTTGCCGTGGTCAACACCGACCTGTCCCACGCCGCATCGCGGTGGCCCCGGTTCGCTCCTGAGGCGGTCAGGTCCGGATTCCGCGCCGTGCATGCCTTCCCGCTGCGGCACCGCGGCAACGTCATCGGCGCCCTGAACCTGTTCAGTGCCGCCGCCGGACGGATCGACGCCAACGACGACAAGATCATCCAAGCGCTGGCCGACGTCGCCACCATCGGGCTGCTTCAGCAGCGAGCCCTTGCTCACAGCGAGATTCTCACCGAGCAGCTGCAGGGCGCCCTGAACTCCAGGGTCACCATTGAGCAGGCCAAGGGAGCGCTCGCCCGGATGCGTGACACCTCGGTGGACGAGGCGTTCAACCTCATGCGAGATCACGCCAGGCGAAATCACCTACGGCTTACCGACGTCGCACTGGCCGTCGTGACCGACCCCGGAAGTCACCCGGACTTGACTGGGAGACACAGTCGGTAGAACTCACAGCCGGCCAGACCTATAGGGCCAGCCGGATTTTCCGCCCGCTCACGTCGCACCGGAGTCCGCCGCAGTCCGCCGCACCTAGCGACAGCCGTCAGTCGAGGGTCACGAAGTGAAACACATATTGGGCACTCTTGCCGACCACCTGCCCGGCAGAACGATGCCGGTTGCGAGGGCACGCAGCCAGCTCACAGGCCGCGGACGCCACGCCCATGTTTACCTCGACGTCTCGACACAGCCTCGATTGCTGAGGGGTCCGATTCGTTACGAGTTCGACCCGTGTGGACTAAAGACGGGTGGGGTTAAGCAATCAGGGCGACAGGCCCCTACCCGGCCTCAGCCCCTCAGGTGGGCACCGGGTCGGGGCCCGTCCTCAGAGCGCCATCGGGGGACCAACGCTCGAGGTCCTCGGCCCGCGGGATGAAGCCGCGGGGTCATGCCGAGGCTTAGAAAGTCTATGGCCCGGCGGTGGAGCGCGCTCCTCGAGAAGCCTGGAAAGATCCGCCGTGAAGCCCTACACGGCCGGAGCCCGCCACCCAGGCGCCAGGCAGACGGGGCGGGCCACGCGGTGAGCCGCTAGGGCCGAGACCGGTCTAGGTCTCTCTGGGCCGGAGTGACGCTCACTGGTGCACCATCCTCACGTTGGTGGTTCTGGATGGACTGCTGATGCACCCCTGGTCCCCACCGGGCCATCGCCAGCGACGCTCGACCTTCGAGGTCCAGCATGAGTTCTGCGAGGTCCGGTGGCCCAGGACCCTCGGACTGGCTACAGGGCTGTGCGCCATCGAGCGCCGATCAGTGAGCGACCGGCTGCGGGGTCCCGGGACCACCGGGTGTTCTCTCACTGCTCGAACAGCGAGGAAACAACCATGAGTGTCACCCCTGAAGCCATCCCGGCGCGAGCGTGCGCGGGCGTGGACTGGGCCAAGGACGACCACGCGATCTGCTTCATCGACCCCGACGGCCTGGTTGTGGAGCGGTTCACCGTCCCCCACACCGCGGCCGGGCTCAAGACCCTGGTCCGTCGCCTGCTCGCCGTAGGCGTGGCCGAGGTCGGCATCGAACGCGGCGACGGGCCCGTGGTCGAGGCGCTGCTCCAGGCCGAGCTGACCGTGCTGGTGATCAGCCCGAACCAGGTCAAGAACCTGCGCAGCCGTTACGGGTCGGCCGGCAACAAGGACGACCGATTCGACGCCTACGTGCTGGCCGACGCGGTCCGCACCGACCGGCGCCGCCTGACCCCGCTGACCCGCTCCACCCCGGCGACCATCGCGCTGCGCTCCACCGTGCGAGCCCGCCGTGACCTGGTCGAGCACCGGGTCGCCGCCGCCAACCAGCTGCGCGCCCACCTGCAAGTCGTATTCCCAGGTGTAGTGGGCCTGTTCGCCGCGCTCGACTCCGCGGTCAGCCTGTCCTTCCTGGAACGCTTCCCCACCCAAAGCAAGGCCGACTGGCTGACCTCCAAGCGCCTGGCCGACTGGCTCGGCAAACTCGGCTACAGCGGCCGGGTCGCACCCGAGACCCTGCACCAGCGGCTGCTGGACGCACCCCGCGGCAGCACCGACGACAACGCCCACGCTCACACCGCCACCACGCTCGCGTTCGTCGCCGTACTGCGCGCCCTGACCACCCAGATCGACCAGCTCGAAGACAGCGTCGCCGCACAGCTGGACGTCCACCCCGACCGCCACATCATGACCTCGCTGCCCCGCTCCGGGATGCTGCGCGCCGCCCGCCTGCTCGCCGAGATCGGCGACGCCCGCGGCCGGTTCCCCACCGCAGACTCCCTGGCCTGCCTCGCCGGAGTCGCCCCCTCGACCCGCCAATCCGGCAAGGTCAAAGCCGTCACCTTCCGCTGGTCCGCCGACCACCAGCTGCGCGACGCCCTGTGCGACTTCGCCGGCGACTCCCGACACGCCAACCCCTGGGCCGACCGACCTGTACCAACGAGCCCGCGCCCGCGGTCACGACCACCCCCACGCCGTACGCATCCTCGGCACGAGCCTGGGCAGCATCATCTGGCGATGCTGGCAAGACCAACTCGCCTACCAACCCGATCGGCACCAAGCCCTCCAACGCGTCCTCAACGAACAGGCCCGAAAAGTCGCCTGACCCGGACGCGGTTGACACAGGGCAACTCATGCCGGCAGGTGTGTGGGCCTATCACCAGGTTTGCCGGGTCGCTCAGGTTGGACGTGAGCAAAGCATCGCGAGCAAGGCATCGCGGGTAAAGCATCATGTCTGGGGAAAGGAGGTTATGGTCAGTTGAATAGCGTCCGCGAGCGTGGATAGCAGATCGATGTGCCGGTCGACGGAGTCCAGGCCGCGGCGGCCCATGGTCACGATGGACACGGCTGTCCCGCCCGCCCGTTCCCACGCGGCGATGTCCGCGGCGAGGTCGCCGATCCCGCCCCAGCGCAGCACCACATACTGGCCGCCGAAGGTCTCGGCCGGCCTGCCGTGCTCGCGCACCCGGTCCCTCACCCGATCCCAGGCGTAGGCGGCGTGGTCGATGCCGCCGCCGAAGAAGATGAAGCCGTCGCCGAGCCGGGCGGCCCGGTCGAGTGCCTTGTCGCTGGATCCGCCCAGCCAGATCGGGACTGAGTGTGTGGGCTTCGGCATGAGGGCAGCTCGGTCAACCCGGTCGAAGCGGCCGGGGAAGTGCACAACGGGTTCGGTGAACAGGCGGGCGGAGCGGCTCGATCTGTTTTTCCTGGCGGGGGCCACGGGTGCGGAAGTCTGACCGACAGCAACCGCACATCAGTACAGATCAGCGCGGGGTCGGCCCCCACGCTGAGGCAGGAGGCGCTGACGGCGCAGTCAGCGCACATTGACGTCCTCAGCGGCGCCACCTACACCAGCACCGGATACCAGCAGAGCCTCCAGGCTGCGCTCGACTCCGCTCACGCCTGACCCCGCCGCCCGACAAGGCGGGTAGGTGGGGGGCGGCCGACGCGAACAGGGTCTGAGGACGTGGTTGCGGGGGCCGGCGGCTTGTCACCACCCCGGGCGGTCTGCCAGCCGCTGCTCGACCACCGTTTTCGGTCTCCCTCATCCGGCCGGCATGTCAGAGCCAACCACGCGTGAGAACACCTTGGGGGGCCGCCCGCGGGTCGAGCGACCGCGCTGGCGAGTGGAACGACGACTCCCGGCCGAGCCGTCCGCCAGCGGTTAAGGGCGGGCGTCCGCGCTCAACGCCGGGCAGCGAGGATGTCAGCCCCTGCGGCAAAGGGCCCCCACGCCACAGATTCAGACGTGATGGACCCGGTGACGGGCGGACCATTCCGGTGATACCCCCACGTCGTGCCGATAGCGTGCTGGCGCGGGGGGTTTCACCTTCGCGCGCACGCTCCCACGCTTCAACGTCTCCACGGGTCCACGTTCTGACCTCTGCGCTTCCCAACACTTCGTCTGACCGGGTTCGGCGCCGGCGACGGTCAGAAGAGGGTGGGGATGGTGCGGGCCGCGGTGTAGGCCGCGACGGCGGCGAGCAGGACCGCGAAGGCCCGGGTGAGCCGGCGCGGGTCGACCCGGGAGGTGAGGCGAGCGCCGGCGAGGCTGCCGATGACGGCGGTGGTGGTGAACACGCCGATGAGGGGCCAGTCGAGGTGGTTGCTGCCGCCGCCGACCCGTGCGGTCAGGGCGGTGGCGCTGTTGACGGCGATGACGAGCAGGGAGGTGCCGACGGCGACCGGCATGGGGAAGTCGAGGGCGAGGATGAGGGCGGGCACCAGGACGAACCCACCGCCGACGCCGAAGAACCCGGTGAGCAGCCCGACGACGGTGGCGGTGACGACGACCTTGGCCAGGCGGGAGCAGGCGCACCTGAAGGGGTGCAGCGTCAGCATCGGTTCGCTGGTCGGGTCGTCGTGCTGGTGGCCGGTGGTTTGGCCGTGCGAGCGGCGCAGCATGAGGGTGGCCACGAGGATCATGAGAGCGGCGAAGGCGGTCAGCAGCACCTGTTGGGGTACGTGCCCGGCCAGGGTGGAGCCGGCGAAGGAGCCGGCGGTGCCGAGCGCACCGAACAGCAGGCCCGGTGCGAAGCGGACGCGGCCGACGCGGGCGTGGGGGAGCAGGGCCAGCAGCGAGGTGATGCCGACGATGAGCAGGGAGCTGGTGGTGGCGCTGCGCGGGTCCTGGCCGAGACCGTAGACCAGGGCGGGGACGGTCAGAATCGAGCCGCCGCCGCCCAGGGCGCCCAGGGCCAGGCCGATGAGCAGGCCGAGGGGGATGGCCAGGGGTGACACGAGTGTGGTTTCTCCTTGGGTACGTTCGCCAGGAAGGGTCGGGGTGGGTGCGGACGCCGCGGGGTGGCCAGGCGTGCCCCGGTGGAGGGCGCATACGTGCCCGGCCAAGGCGGGCCCTGCAGGCGGGAAGGGGGCGCCTGGGTGCCGGCGGGGTCAGCCGCGGCCGAGAAGACGAGTCAGGAACCAGCCGGCGGAGGACCTCTGGTCCTGGGGGTGGCCGGGGCAGCGGTCGGCGTGGGCGACGCCGGCCATGACCTGGTCGACGTGCTGGCCGCAGCCGGCCCAGGTGGTCTTGCCGCAGGTCTTGCAGGTGGCCGGTCGGCACATGGGGTTCCCTTGAGGGGTGTTGGGGGGCTTGTTCCGCGGTCGGGCCGGGGGTTCAGCCGGCTCCGGTGATGGGGAGACCGGAGTCGGCGGCGTGCTCGTCGAAGCTGTCGTCGATGACGACGACGGGCAGGTGGTGCACGTCGAGGATGGAGGCGGCGATGGTGGCGCGGTAGCCGGTGGCGCAGTGAACCCATACCGGGCCGGCGGCAACCTCGTCGAGACGGCCAAGGAGCTCGTGCAGCGGGATGTTGACGGCTCCGTCGATGTGGCCGGTGCGGTACTCGGACACCTGGCGGACGTCCAGGATGGCGGGCTGCCGGTGGTGCCTCGCCTGCGCCAGGTCGGCGAACACGGCCCGTTCGAGGGTGCCGAGCGGGGTGTCGGTCCACTGTTCGGGTCGGCCGGTGCCGGCGCCCTGTAGGTGGTCCATGCCGATGCGGACGAGCTCACGATGGGCCTCGGCGACCTGCTCCGTGGACTCGCCGAGCAGGGTCAGCGGGGCGCCCCAGGGGATGAGCCAGCCGAGGTAGGTGGAGAACTGCCCGTCGAGGCCGAAGCTCACCGTGCCGGTGACGTGCCCGGCGGCGAACGCGGTGCGGGTGCGCAGGTCCACGACCCACTCCCCGGCGGCAATACGCGCCGCGAGGGCGTCCTTGTCGGCGCCCCGCGGTGGGCTCAGGTCGGGGGCGCCGGGCCCGGCGGAGTTCGCGGGCCCCATGTGGGCGTAGTAGGCGGGGTAGGCGTCCAGGCCGGCGAGGGTGTCGGCGACCCAGCGCTGCTCGTCCTGGGTCAGCGCGGGGTTCTGTCGCTGCTCGGTCCCGATGGTCGAGGCGGTGGCGCCGCTGGTGGACCCGGAGGAGCAGAACGAGCCGAACCCGTGCGTCGGGAGCACCTGCGCCTGCTCCGGCAGCGCCTCGGCGAGGCGGTGCGCGGAGGCGTACTGGCGGTGGACCAGGTCGTGGGTGTGCTCCTGCCCGAGCAGGTCGGGGCGCCCGGTGGCCCCGAACAACAGGGAGCCACCGGTGAACACTCCGACCGCCTCGAACTCGCCACCGTCGGCGGGGGCGGCCTCCAGGGCGTAGGACAGATGGGTAAACGTGTGGCCCGGGGTGGCAATGGCCCGGACCCGGATCGTGGGGGACACGTCGACGGCGTCGCCGTCGCGGATCGGGCAGCGGTCGTAGGCCACCTGGTCGTCGGCGTTGACGTGGTAGGCCGCGCCGGTCGCCTGCGCCAGCGCGAGCCCTCCGGTGACGTAATCGTTGTGGATGTGCGTCTCGAAGACGTGGGTGATCCGCACCCCGGCCTCCTGCGCTAGCGCCAGGACTCGGTCGATGTCACGCTGCGGGTCGATGACCATGCCGACCTGCCCGTCGTGCACCAGGTAGGAGCGGTCGCCCAAGCTCGGGGTCTCGATGGTGACGATAACCGGGATGCCGGCGGCTGTGGTGGGGGCGGTGGGAGAGGTCATGGTGTTGAAGTTGGTCCTTCCAGGACGGGCGAGCGGGTACCGGCGGCGTCGTGGACCGACGATGCAGTGGGGTAGGGATCCAGCGTGTCCGAGCCGGTGCCAATGACGACCCGGCACTCCGACCTGAAACCTCGCGGCGGTGCCTCCCGCGTCGGAATGCGTGTCGAACCCGGCGCAGGCCAGGTAATCCGGCGTGGCGCTACCGCGCTTGCCGATGGCCCAGACGACGTACACGGGCAGGCCAGCGTCCAGCTCCCAGCTCGCGAAGGCGGCTGGCTCATTGGCGTCAACACGGCGCGCCGGGCATGTGCCCGCTCACGTCCTCGGGAGGCTCGCACGTCGATGACGGTGACGCCGTCGGCGCGACGGCGAGCTGTTCGACCATGGCTTCGGTTATCCCCCTCCTCTCGACCAACTGCATACCCCAGGGGGTATGAGAGGCCTTCATAATAGTACCCCCGGGGGCATCCCCGTCAAGTGAGCCGGCCCCACTGACAGCGGTGCGGGCCGCGGCCCGCGCGGTGGCACCGGGACCGGCGACGCGCGAGCACCGCTCATACCCCCAGAGGTATAGGGTTGCCCGCAACGCAAGGAGAGCGCATTAGAACTCAGGCCCTGACCCGGGAGAGCTTCGAGCCGACGATCACGAGCAACAGCAACGTCTTCGTCGACTTCTTGGCGTCGTGGTGCGGCACTCGTCGCGTGCTCGCTGCGGTCAATGAGGCCGCGGCCCAGAAGCACGGCGACATGGTGCTCGCCCAACGCGGATACGCAAGCCGAGCAGGCACTGGCCACGGCCGCACAGGTCACCGCCTTCCCGACCCGAAGGGGGCTTCTGTGACGGCACCTCGTCTTCCGGCAGGCGGGCGCTCTGCCCGCCCCGACCTTCGAGGAGGCCACCTCGGCGGTCGTCGACGCCGTTTGGGTCTCCTGGAGATGACGACGTCCGCGCCCAGCGCGCCGCCCAACCGCAACCCCGCCACCGCCTGACCCGCACTGTGCACCCCGAAGGAGACCCCATGGGCTACGCCCTGAGCACGACCGTCCACGAGTCGTTCGAACAGACCCTTGAAGCCGCCCGGGCCGCGCTGGCCGAGCACGGCTTCGGCGTCCTGACCGAGATCGACCTCAAGGCCACCCTGGAGACCAAGCTCGACGTCGACACGGCCCCGCAGGTCATCCTCGGTGCCTGCCGACCCCCGCTGGCCCACGCCGCGCTGCTCGCCGAACCCTCCATCGGGCTGCTCCTGCCGTGCAACGTCGTGGTCCGCGCCATCGACAACGACCGGACCCTGGTCGAAGCCATGGACCCCGCCGTCATGGTCACCGTGACCGGCAACGAGAAGCTCACCGACGTGGCCGCCGACGCCCGGGACCGGCTCACCGCCGCCCTGGACTCCCTGACCGCCTGACCCCTCCTCAGTCACCAAGGACCCCCTATGGTCACCCTGAACACCGCCGACATGACCCCCGTCGTCAACCGCCTGCGCCGCGCGCAAGGCCAGCTCGGTGGCGTGATCCGCCTCATCGAGGAGGGCCGCGACTGCCGCGACGTCGTCACCCAGCTCGCCGCGGTCAACCGGGCCCTGGACCGGGCCGGGTTCGCCATCGTCTCCTCCGGCATGCGCGAATGCCTGACGTCACCCGACGGCCTCAGCGCCGAGGACCAAGCCACCATGGAGAAGCTCTTCCTCACCCTGGCCTGAGTTCCCGTCGGCCAGGCCCGCACCTGCGGCCATCACCAGTTGACCGCCCAGAGCACGATCCCCGACATGCAGCCCTGCACACGGGCATGAGGGACTGTCGCTCTAACGGCGTAAGAGGCGGTTTGATCTCCAGTTGTTTTCGGCCGCGGGCATGCGGTCGGAGAAGGTGATGGCGAACGCTTTGAGGGCCGGCTTCCACCGCACCGCCCATTGTGTGTGACCAGTGCCCTTGGGGTCCGGGGCGCGGACCACCAGGTACAGCGTCTTCATCGCCGACTGCTCCCCGCCTGCGGCGTGGGCCCAGTTGGGGAAGTGACCGCGGGCCCTGACCGCGCGCCGGAAACGGGCGTTGAGCGACTCGATGGCATTGGTGCTGTAGAGGACCCGGCGGATCTCGAACGTCGTAGTCCAGGAACGGGATGAACTCAGCCCATGCGTTGCGCCACAGCTGGATCATCGCCGGGTACTGGGCACCCCATTTGTCCTCCAGGGCGTCAAGGGCGGCGGCTGCCGCCTGGGCGGTGGGTGCCTGGTAGATGGGTTTCAGGTCCTTGGACAGCTCGTCCCAGTACCTCCTGGAGGCGTAGCGGAACGTGCCACGGATCAGGTGGATCACGCAGGTCTGAACGATCGCGGCGGGGAACACCGCCCCGACCGAGTCGGGCAGCCCCTTCAGGCCGTCGCAGACGACGAAGAAGACGTCCTTGACCCCGCGGGTCTTCAGGTCGGTCAGCACGGCGTACCAGAACTTCGCGGACTCGCCGTCGCCATCACCGGCCCACATGCCGAGGATGTCCTTGTGGCCGGCCAGGTCCACCCCGATCGCGGCGTACACCGGTCGGTTGCGGACCTGCCCGTCGCGGACCTTGACCATGATCGCGTCGATGAAGACGGCCGCGTACACCTTCTCCAACGGGCGAGCCCACCATGCCTGCATCTCCGCCACGACCCGGTCGGTGATCCGTCCGATGACGTCCTCGGACACCGACGCGCCGTACACGTCGGCGAACTGAGCGCTGATCTCACCGTGGGTCAGTCCCTTGGCCGACAACGACAGCTCCACCGCGTCCAGGTCCGACAAGCGCCGAGCCCGCTTCGGCACGATCACCGGCTCGAAGGTCCCGTCCCGGTCCCGGGCTACCCCGATCTCCGCCGGTCCGGCATTGTCGGTGACGACCGTCTTCGTGCGCTTCCCGTTGCGGGAGTTGGCCCGGTTCCGGCCGGCCTCGTCGCCGTTGTCGTAGCCGAGGTGCTCGCTCATCTCCTCGTCCAGGGCGGCCTCGACGACCATCTTGGTCAGCTGCTTCAGCAGCCCGCCAGGACCGGTCAACGACGTGCCGCTGGCGCGGGCCTGGCGCACCAGCTCCCAGACGGTCTCCTGCTCCGACGCCGTCAGCGGCGGTAGCTCCTCCGGGGGTTCGCCGGATCGTGGTGGTTTCACGTCCACCAGTGTTGTCGTGTTCTCGGTCATCTAAGCCCTCCCGCCCTACCGGGCGATCAGGCCTCTGCTCAGAAAATATGCCGCTGTGATGCTGAACTCAGGCGGCTGGGACGGTTGGGGCGAGGGTGACGTTGTAGCCGAGGCGGTGGAGCTGGTCGACGGCGCGGCGGCGTTCACGTTCTGCGGTGATCCCGCTGAAGGTCGCGGGTCCGGGGTCGATGTAGGGCTGGCCGGTATCCAGGATGCGGTAGGCGGCCAGCAGGATCTCGTGGCCGAGGGCGACGACGGCTTTGGCGTCGCCACGGCGGCGGCGCAGGCGCAGGTACCGTTCGCCCAGGTAGGTGCCCTTGGCGCGGGTGGCGGCGCGGGCGGACTGGACCAGGGTGGCGCGTAGCCACTTGGAGCCTTTGCGGGTCTTGCCCGACCCGCGTTTGCCGGCGGACTCGCGCTGCCCGGGACACACGCCTGCCCAGGAGGCCAGGTGGGCGGGGGTGGGGAACACGCTCATGTCCGGACCGATCTCGGCCAGCATCACCTCCGCGGATCGGCGGTCGACTCCCGGGATGGACCTCAGCAGCTCAACCTGGGAGGCGAAAGGGTCCAGCAGCTGCCCGATCCGCTCATCCAGGGCGGCGATGTCGGCCTCTTGGGCCTCGATGTGGTCAAGCATCCGCGCCAGCAGGAAGGCGTGATGGGCCCCGAACCGGCCGGTCAACGCCTTCGTCAGGTCGGGGATCTTGGCCCGCATGCGACGCTTGGCCAGGTCGGCCATCGCCGCCGGGTCGTCCTGACCAGCGATCAGGGCCCGCATCATCGCCCGACCCGAGAGCCCGAACACGTCGCTGGCGAACGTGCCGATCTTGATCCCCGCGTCCTGCAACACCTTGTGGACCCGGTTGACCGAGGCGGTCCGCTCGTTGATCAGGGCCTTGCGGTACCGGGTCAGGTCCCGCAGTTCCCGGATCGGCTTGGGCGGAACGAAGCTGGCCGTGAGCAGCCCGTGGGCCAGCAGCTGGGCCAACCACACCGCGTCGATCGTGTCGGTCTTACGGCCGGGCACATGCTTGACGTGAGCGGCGTTGACCAAGATCACGGTGAAGGCGTCCTCCAACACGTAGTACACCGGCTTCCAGTACACCCCGGTGGACTCCATCACCACATCCGTGACGCCCAGACCCGCCAGACAGTCCTGCAGCTTCAACAGGTCCGGGGTGGTGGTGCCGTAGGTCTCCGCCAGCTGCGCAGGCCGGCCGGTGACCCGGTCCGGAACGCGAGCACACACCACCACCTCGGCCTGTCCCACGTCGATCCCCGCGCACCCTTCGATGAGCTCATCCATCAGGCCTTCCCTTCAAGAGGGGACCACCGCCCGATCGAAGGCCGTTGAGATGGAACGATTCTGCTCGACGTGCTCAAGGCAACAGTTCGGGGTGCCGACACGACCTTGCGTCAGACTTACACTCGGGCTCTCCCGCACCAAAGAGGGCCGACGTCACCACGAGCGGCGATCCCATCACCATTTTCATCCGCCGGGGTGGCGGAGCCAACCGCCGCGAGTGACTTACCCCGACTTCCACCAGCTCGACCGCCCCCTAGAACCGCGCCGCAACGAGACCGGTCTACCGCCACGACGACCAGCACCGCCAGCGCCCGTGGAGGCAGCGTCGCCGAGCAGACCGGCCGGATCGCTCCCGCCATGCTTCTCAACGTAGAGGCCGAGTCCTTGCCACAGCGTCCGGGACTCAGTGAGCCGGATCGGTTTTACAGATATTGCCGTTAGGCAGGGTGGCGGCGGTGGCGGTGGCGGTGGCGGTGGCGGTGGCTGCAGTCTCGTCGTCGTGGATCTCGGCGTCGGCCACACTGGAGGAATCATCCATGACGGGGTGCGCGAACGGGGTGCCTATCTTCCTGTCGTACCAGGCGTTCATCTCTTTCTCGGGTGTGGCAGAGCGGCTCTTCAGCCCCTGAGCCTCCCGACAGCGCCAGCTAAGAAGCAGCGGCTCCGGCCCGGGCATGCCCCGTCAGGGCCGGCCGGATGGTCGGAGTACGCGGTCGGAGTGACGACCGCGTCAACGCGGGGCGGCTGGGTCCCAAAAAGCTTGTTCGGCTGGCAGGGACGGCAGGCGGACCGGCCGCTGCGTCCGCTGGTCCGTCGCGCCGGGACGCCGCACGAGGCGGACTGAACAAGACGCGACTCGATGGACGCAGTCGTGCGCCCGGTTGCGAGCCCCTGCAGGAGAAGAACGGCTCTCCCACGCGTTTCTACGCCTCCGGTCAGCTCATGCTCGAGGAGTACCACACGCTGGCGTCATCGGCCAGGCGGTACATCTGCACCGCCGGAGACGGGCCGGAACACCCGTTTGTGCACCCCCACCGCAGGGGCAGTCTCAAGGAGTCGCTCGGCACATGGAACGGTCCTACTGCGACTGGTGCTATGACGAACTGTCAGCCGAGTCCATGGCGAAGTCACGGGAGCTTGGCCTGAGGATTTAGATTGCTGCGCTTGTGACCACTGCCTGGATGCGGCCGCTTATCAGGCAGCACCGAAAGGCTGGGTCAGCCGGTTGGGGCGGAGCGGACGACACACAGCCGCGTACGCACCCTCGCGGAGCCATCAGCCAGACGGCCGTGGACTGTAGTCACGCCTCGTCACTGAGGCCATCGCGCCACGAGGGGGCCGGCTGGCCGGAGGGCTCCATAGTGCTTTCTAGGGCGGTAGCCCAGCGGTGAGTCGTGCTGCGCGTATTGCGAATGGCCTACCCCTGTGAGGCGCTGCCCGGAACGGGGAGGGTGAAGAGCGCGCGTGGCTCGAGCGGCTGCATGGTGTCGGACGTGAAAGCGCATGGAATTCCCCCCGATTCGTCCGATCAGCGGTCGCGCTTGGAGAACTCTGCGAGCAGCTCGTCATTCAGCTCAGCATCGGCCAGGACGACGACGTCGTCGCCGGCCTTCAGTTCGGTGTCGTCGCTAACCGTGACCAGCTGAGCGTCCCGGACCACGATGCTGACCCACATGCTTCCTACTCGATCGGCCAGATCACTAATCGTCGTGCCGTCGGCGGGGGAGCCCGGCGCCACCCGAAGTCGGTGGACGCCGTCGGGTTCCTCGCGGAGTCGAACGCCCAACGCCCACGGTTCGATCTCGGTGGTTCTGCTGGGCAGCTTGAGCAGCCGAACCACGGCGGGCACAAGGCTGCCTTGGACCAGCACCGAGAACGTCACCACGACGACCACGATCCCGTAAAGGCGTTCGGCCTCGGGGACCTGCGCCGTTCGAAGAAACTCCCCCAGCAGGATCGGGACGGCGCCCTTGAGGCCGGCGAACAGAACGAAGCCCATCTCGTTCGGCCGCAGCCGGGCGGGGAGCAGGCACAGGCCGGCCGCCAACGGTCGGATGATCAGGGCTAGCCCGAGTCCGAGGACGAGCCCCGGCAGCCACACGTCCGCCCGGACCACCACCGCCAGGTCGACCGTCAGTCCCAGCACCAGGAAGGCGACGATCTCGCCAAAGCTGGCCAGGGCCGAGTGGAAGCGCTCGATCTCTCGCTTGTAGGGCGTGCCCGGGTCGCCAAGAGCGATTCCGGCGATGAACACCGCAAGGAATCCGGATCCGTGGGCCACGGTGGCGATCCCGTACAGGGCAAAGGCGCAGAAGACACTCCGCAACGGGTACAGCGCCTCGTTGGGTAGTGGCACCCGTCGGGTGAACCACAGCATGGCCCACCCGCCGAGGACGCCTACCACGGCGCCGACCACCATCTGAACCACGAACGCGGTGGCCACCTCACCCGCACCCTGCCAGCTCAATGCTCCCGCGGCCAGGAGGCTACCCATCAGGGCGATACCTACCGGGTCGTTCGCGCCGGACTCCCCCTCAAGGATGGTGCCGCTTCGTCCCCGGATCTGCCGTTGGCCGAGGACGGAGAAGACCACGGCCGGGTCGGTGGGGGCGACCGCGGTGGCCACGAGGACGGCTAGGTACCAGTCGATCCCGAACAGGACGTGCAACAGCACGGCCCCGGCGGCGGCGGTCAAGAAGGTGCCCAGTAGCCCCACGGAGGCAACTGGCGCGGCTGCCGCCCGGAACCGACGAAATCCGATGTTTAGTCCGCCGTCAAAGAGGATCAACACCAGGGCGATGGTCACGACGTGCTCGACCGTGATGGCGTCCGGCAGTCCCAGGCCGGGAACGACGTTGGCCACTACTGCTGCTCCGACGAGCATCAACAGTGGCGTGGGAATCTTGAACCGGGCGGTCAGCCGGTTCAGGAGCACCGCTGCAAGCGCCGCGCAGCTGGCCAGCAGAATCCCCAGGGCGTAGACCTCAGTGTCGTTCACGAGTCTCCTCAAGGTTGTCACCGGGACTTGCGGCCTCGGGGCCGTCCCCGGGAAGCGACTGCGGCGGAAAGTTCAGACGTCGATCGGGAGCCGCCCGGTCACCGGAGGCTGTCGGTTGGCCACCGTGCCACCGGCATACGGTCTGCTGGCGCTGTGACCTGCCGAGGCTGCGGCGCCATGCCCGTCAGCCTGCCAGGACGAAGTACCGAAGCCACAGGTATGGGGCAGCCAGGGCCACGGTGACGGCCGTGACGACGGCGCCCTTGCGGGTGAACTCCCAGAACGAGATGGGGTGCCCTGCTCGCTTGGCCATGCCGAGGACCACCACGTTCGCGCTGGCGCCGATGGCGGTCAGGTTTCCTCCGAAGTCGGCACCAATCGCCAGGGACCACCACAGGGCCTTGGCTTGGGTCGGGTCCTCGATGTTCTGGGTCAGCTCGAGGACCACCGGGCTCATGGCGGCGACGTACGGGATGTTGTCGATGATCCCGCTGAGCAGCGCCGACACGAAGAGGATCAACATGCTCGCGGTGAGCGGGTCCCCTCCGGTGGCGTGGGCGGCTCCCTCCGCCAAGCGCCCGATGACCCCCGTCTTCACCAACGCACCGACCATGACGAACAGGCCGGCGAAGAACAGCAGGGTCTCCCACTCCACGCTGGGCATGTACTGCCGGGGCGTACTGCGAGACAGCAGGACCAGAAGCCCAGCGCCGATCAGCGCAACGACTGACGGCTCGATGTGAAAGATCTCGTGCCCGATGAAGCCGGCGAACACGGCGGAGAGAACGATCCCGCAGATCCACAGCAGGCGAGGGTCCTTGATCTCCTCCCGGGCGTCCAGAGCCATGACGTCGGCGACCCGTTCGGGGTCGACCTTGAACGAACCACGAAAGAGCAGCGGGAGCATGGCGACCAGTGCGCCCAATCCGAGGGCGGCCACCGGCGCCATGTTGATGATGAAGTCGTTGAAGCTCAGGCCGGAGCGGCTGGCGATGATGATGTTGGGAGGATCACCGATAAGGGTGGCGGCCCCGCCGATGTTGGACGCCAGAACCTCGGCGATGAGAAAGGGGATGGGTGAGATCTGGAGCCGTTCACAGATGAGCAGGGTCACAGGGGCTATCAGCAGCACGGTGGTCACGTTGTCCAGGAGCGCGGATGCCACAGCCGTCGCGAGGACCAGAAGGACCATGACCCGCAACGGCAAGCCCTTCGCCCACTTCGCCGCCGAGATCGCCACGAACTCGAACACCCCGGTGCGACGCATCACTCCGACGATGATCATCATCCCCAGCAGCAGAAAGATGACGTCCCAGTCGACGCCGGTCTCGGCCGAGTAGAACGCCTCCTCAGACGTCATCACCCCCAGACCGAGGAGCACCCCGGCGCCGGCCAACGCCGCCAGGGTCTTGGGAAGCCGCTCAGAGGCGATCAACGCGTAGGCAGCCACGAAGACCACGACCGACAGGGCCGCGGTCAGCATGGCGCCTCCCCGCCTGCGGTTCTATCCGACGTGTCGACCAGTCGGGCAGCATGGCTGTGGCCGGGAGAGGCAACGCCCGCTGCGGCAGCGGGATCAACGTGAAGACGCCTGAGAAGGTCCAATGCGATCCGTCCGGTTCGAGGCACGGCCTCAGGGGAAGCTGAAGCAGTGCCGACCAGACTTCCCGGCGCTCCATGGAAGCTGGCCCGCCACCTCGACGGCCAGCCAGGTCACCTTATCCCGGCGCCGCGATGGCTTCAGAGCGGGCACCTGTCGCGCCAGACGCCGGCCCGTGGCTGGCGCCGCCGGGCCAAGGGAGACTTCTTTCCGTTGGAGATCCGCGTCGCCGGCATCTACGCTCGGACGTCTCGACCAGGGGATGCCCCGTCATGCGGCCACCGTCCGAAGCTTCACCCCCGTCGCCGGCCTCGGATACGTCACGTTCGGAGCCGTCGCGCATCGACCCACCATGGGTGCGGCTCGTTCTGGTTTTCCTTCTGGGGTTCTGGTGGGCGTCCTGCTGATCGCCGGCACCAGGGAGATACCGCGTGGCGGTTCCCGACCGGAGACAGGATCGCCGGGCTCCTGGAGGCCGGGATGTGTCCAGGGTGTTCCGGACGCTCGCCGGGCGGCCGAGGTAGCGAGGCCCGCAGCAGGTGCTGCTGCGGATGAGGGCAGGGCCGCCACCGGCCTCACCGAATCGTTGCCCACAGCCCGGAGCCGTTGCTCAACGGACTTGAGCGTAGAGAGCTAGGTACGGGGTGCGCTTGTGGGGCGGACGCCGTGACCGTCTACTATTTCGTCCCCGAGCACGGAGGGCCTGCGTCCCGGTAGTGCAGTGGGGTTGGCCGCTGGGGGATCTTCGCCTCGCGGGTCAGAGCACATGACTCCGGTCGAACGGGTCGCCGTCGCTGGCTGCTGCGCCCTTGGGGGCCGGGCCATCCGCTTACCGGGCGGACGAGGAGGAGGATGACGGCCGCGAGGAGCGAGCGTGCGAGGAAGGCGTCGATGAGGATCACGACGGCCATGTGAAGGCGAGCTGATGGATCCTGCCGGCGGTGGCGTTCCTGGTCGGCCTTGGCGTCGGGATGCTGATGCTCAGTGCGGTCAGGTGCAGCAGTGGGTCCACCTCATCTGCGACACCCACCGTGACCACGACGGTTGCCGCCACACCGACCGGGGTGCCGCTACAGGTGGCACGCTGTCGCAACTCAGCCCACCGTTGAGCTGACCGCTGACGTGGTTGCGGCCGGAAGCCTTGACGCTGGCCCGGCTGAGCGACCTTGTCCGCCAGATCGGCGAGACGCAGAAAGACGCCCAGCGCTCATGCCGAGACATGCCGGGAAGCGAGCGCCACGGTGACGACAGCGCCGCCGGTGACGACGAACGCGAGCGGTCCGGGTGGCAGCCCAACGGTCACCGGCTCGACAGCTGTGCGGACTCTTTAGTGTGACTCACCCATGACGCCGGGCCGCCAGCGGCCGGTCAGCGCATCGGTGACCGAAGCGCCAAGCAGGGCGAGGTTCTTCTTGTCAAACGATTGCAGGTCGGAGGCGTCGACGGCGTCGTCGAGCCTCGCCAGTTCCGTCCGGATGGCCTGACGTTCGGGTGGCCCTGTACGCCAGGCAAGTTCGGCCAACAACTGGTAGAGCCGTGCGCAGACAACGGGGTCGCCGGAGCCGTATCGGCGGGGTTGGGTCAGTGCCTCGTCCAGCAGCTCCTCGAAGTCCAGTTGACGGAGGACAGCACGCAGAACGCCGTGGTCGTCTCGCAACGCCAGTGGTCCCAGTTGCCGGTGGACGACCTCTCCCAGGAGCGCCGACATGTATCCGAGGGCGTGCACGGCGGTCGTCGGGTCGTTGATCCCGGGCGACAGCGCTTTCACGGCGACGTCAGTCAGTTGCCGGAATCCGAAGCCGACGTCGTCGGCCGCCGCGCGCTCGTAGCCCGTTGTCAACGCTCCTCCGATCTCCTCCTGGAGCCGATCCCGGTCGTCGCCGTCCAGCTGTCCCTCCCGGCTCCAGATCCAGCCGATCGGCGCGCCCTCGATCAGCCAGCCACCCGGTGACTCATCGATGAGCGCGACGGCGTCGGCCTGGACGGCGGCACGCACCACCGCCTTGGAGTCGACCCGCAGAAGGAACCCCGACTCGCGGGCGAGGATGGGATAGGCATGGAGTGGGACGGCGCGGTCGCCCGCCTCGGCCCCGCGCTCGGGCAGCGTTGCCCGCACCGTTACCGACGCCTCGGCATGGACCTGACGTAGCAGCGTCTCGACCCGGATCTGCCGCACAACGTGGGCGAGGAAGAGCACCAGGGTGATCACGCTGGCCGCGGCGAGCAGGAACGAGAGCGTGACTGAGAGCCGAGGGACGAGCTCCACCCCGTCGTTCTCACTCGATCGCACGGAGCGCAGCAAAGTGAGGGAGTAGGCGAAGGTGGCCAGAAACAGGGCAAGCGTGCCCTGCACGACCAGGTCCGCGCTGAACGTCCGCAAGAGCCTCGGCGAGAACTGGCTGCTTGCAAGCTGCAAGGTCAGGACGGTCAGGGAGAATGTTAACGAGGTGACGGTGATGAGGGACGTCGCGACGGTCCCCAGAACCGTGCGAGCCGCGCTCGCGTCGCCGTCGAAGGCGACCTGGGCCAGCCACGACGGCAGGGATGAGGGGTCCGAGAGCTCCAGGCGTGGCAGGAGGTAACCCAGGATCAGCGCGACGATCACGGCAAGCGTCGGCAGCGGCCAAAGCCGGGTCCGGATCCCGTCGCGGATCCGCACAAGGACCGGCCAGGGCTTCGACACGTCTGCAACCTACTCAGGACCGCACGCCCTTGGTGTCAGCGTCCGGGCGCCGATCGGGCCGGTACAACAAGCGCCCGGCACGTGCAACGCGGCAAGCCCCACATCCATGAAATGGCGACTGCCCACAGCCGCGACGTGACATCGAACTGGCGTGGCCGCATTGTGGTGAGCGTCGGTGAGGTTCCTTGCGCTCATGGCATCCAGGTCGGCTTGGCGGGCCCACCATCGTCACAACCAACGGGCTGCACCCGGCGTCATGCGAGTGAGTGTGATCTCGGTCACCAGCAAGTGCACGGCGGCCAGCCGCAGGATGTACCTGCGCTTCGAAAGATTGAGGGCTCGCCAGGGTCACGGCCGGGCCATTTGATCGCGGAACGACAGGCGCGCCGCGAACAGGTGACCGGAGGGTTACGCCGGACAGTTCAGGGGCTGCCCAGAGGACCACTTGCCGTGCCCGGTCGACGGGACAGCACGGTGATGGCGAACGCGACCAGGGGCACGTAGGTCAGGTGGACGACGCAGCCGGTCGCGAAGTAGGCGAGGTTCGGGTCGGAGATCCACCAGGTAGCCAGGGCGACCATGGGCACGACGACGATGGCGGAGAGGTTGAGCAGGGCTAGTCCGACGATGCCTCCCGGTTGTCCGACCGGTCGGTGGGTGGCGCCAACGGCTAGCACGACGAGGCAGTAGCTGAGCGAGGCGCCGGCGACGAAGAGCCAGACGGCGAAGAAGCCGGGGAAGCCGTGGCGGCCGACGCACAGGGCGACGCTGCCGGCGACGGCAACGGTAAAGCCCTGCGGCACGGTGATGAGGTGTGCCACCTCGACGGTGGTCCTTCGCCACGACCGTCCTTCGAGGTCGTCAACGCCTGTGTCCGTGTGCCCGGCTGGCATCGCCGACCTCCTCTGGGTGCATCGTCACACGCGTCGGAGCGCACAGTTCGCGCCGCACCTGTCGACGAGTCGGCCCGGATGTGAACCAGCCGATCCTGCCAGGATGGCCCTGCGACCTGAACGTCGACGCGTGCGTGACGGCAGAGTCCGTCCACACCCGGCGGGACCTGAGCGCCTTCCCGCTCGGCCGGCGGGCGATCCTGCGAGATGGGCACGCCTCGAGGGGCGATTGGTCAAGCGCGACGAGGGGTTACGTCGGGGTGGATGTCAGTGGATGTCAGTGGATGTCCAGGTACCGAAAAGCCAGGACGGTGGCGCCGGTGAGGACCAACCCGAGGCCACCGAGTGCGGCGAGACTGGCCAGTCCGACGCCCCGCTCAAGCTGGTTGTTGCCGACGGCCCAGAAGAATGGGGAGAGCCACCGGATTGCGTTGATGGGTTGGCTGATGGTGGCAAGGGAGCTCACGAGGTAGGCCGCGGCTGCGCCAGCGCTGGCTGTTCCTAGGGCGGCCCCGCGGCTGCCGGTGAAGGCGCCTACTAGGAGTGCTGCCGCGCCGACGTCGAAGGCGAGCAAGGCTAGTGCGAGTGATACCTCGAGCAGGGCGCCTCTGTCGGGATTCAACTCGAAGTAGGGTCCGGCCAGGCAGGCCGCCAACGAGACGACCGGTACGACGAGGGCAACGAGGAGCAGGGTCAGCGCTTTCTGAAGCACGAGGTTGCTGCGGCTCACCGGGAGGGTCGCTTCCAGGCCGAGGAGGCCGTCGGTGTCCTGCCCGGCGATGGCCGCGGCCCCGTAGCCGACGGTGAGGAGCAGTGCGAGCAGGGGAGCGAAGTTGGCGTACATGTTGGCGCTGAGCCATCCGGCGGGTGAGGTGATGGAGCCGGTGATGCCGAACGCGGCGGCAGCGGTGGGGTTCGCGGAGATCATGGCGTCGAGGGAGGTGTCTGTTCTGAAGGAGGGGTAGATCGCCACGATCAGGGCCAGGTATGCGCCGGCTCCGATGGCGGTGCCGATCAGCATTCGGCGACGCAGCCTCAGGTCGAGCCGGATCAGTTCTGTGCTCATTGAGCCGGTCCGTCCGCTTCCGCTTTGTACAGCTTGAGGAACAGCTCATCGAGGTCGGCTGGGCGTGCCGTGATGGTCTGCGGCGCCAACGGCGCGATGACCGACAGCAGTGGCGCGGCTGCGCCGGTGAAGGTGAGGGAGAGGCGCCTGGACGCCACGGTGTGCACGGTGACGCCGGGGATCGCGGCGAGTGGTCCCGCATTGATGTCGTGGTCGAAGCCGAGTTCAATGGTCTGTGGTGCCATGGCGCGCAGGGCGTCGACGGTGTCGTTGATGATGAGCCGTCCGGCCCTGATGAGAGCGACCTGGTGGACGACGCGTTGGACCTCGTCCAGGTTGTGCGAGGACAGCAGAATGGTGCGGCCGTCGTCAGCCGTCTCCCGGACCAGGGTGGCGAACTCGTCCTGCAGCAGGGGGTCAAGTCCGGAGGTGGGTTCGTCGAGCACGAGGAGCCGAGGGCGGTGCATGAAGGCGAGGACGATTCCGATTTTCTGCTTGTTGCCCTTGGAGAGCGCGGCCATCGGGCGGTTGAGCTCGACGTCGAACCGGTCGACGAGCTCGTCCCGGTATGCCGTGTCCGTGAGGTGCCGGGCCCGGCCGAAACGGGCCAGGATGCTGGCGCCGGTCAGGACGTCGGGCAGGTGTAGTTCACCCGGCAGGTATCCGACGTGGGGCAGAAGGGCCGCGGCGTCCGACGTGGGGTCGTGGCCGAGGACGCGCGCGCGGCCGCTGTTGGGGCGGTAGAGGCCGAGCAGGCAGCGGATCGTGGTGGACTTGCCGGCTCCGTTCGGGCCGAGGAAGCCGAAGACCTGCCCCTGGTGGAGCGTGAGGTTCACGTCGGTGATCCCTCGGCCCCAACCGAAGGTCTTGGTGAGGTGTTCGGTGACGACCGGAGCCTGGCTCATGCCGCACTCTGCGCCTGCGCGACGCTTACGAGCCCGGAGAGGAACTGGCGGTAGACCACTGACGGGTAGGCGAGGCCGACGGCGGCGCGTACCGCGGGGTGACCGAGGTCGCGGGCGTGAGTGAGAAGTCGGCGGGTGGCGTCCGGTTCGGCCCGGGTCGCAACGTCTACGGTGCGGTGAACGAGCTCGAGGATCCGCTTCCGGACCTGGTCGTTCAGGGCCCCGCGCGACGCCGTGTCAAGGCGGTGGATCTCCTCCCAGATGTCACAGACCTGGTCGAGGTCGTGTTCGCTGAGCGCGTCCACCAGGGTGACCACCTCCTGCGGCATGGCTCCGTTGTAGGCGGCGAGCTCCAGTAGCTCTCGCTCCCGACGCATCGCCTCCACCACGGCTGGTGGAAGCGGACGCTGAAGCATCACGGCGTACAGTCGCTCGAGGGTCGAAGGAAGCGGCGACAGCCGACCCTGGATCGAGACCCGATCGAGCAGGACGCTCACGCGAGAACGTTGCAAGGTCAGCGCCGCTAGTTTCCTGTCGATCGACGACAGCACCGCGTCCAGGTCCTCGATGACCATCCCGCGCTCATCGGGGGTGCCCGGCGATCGCAGCATGTGCGGCACCTCGGCCAGCGGCACCCCCGACTCGACTAGCCAACGGATTCGCATCAGCCGGGTCAGATGGGCGAAGCCGTACGAGCGCCACGTCGTGCCCTCGTCGGGAACCGCCAACAGGCCGAGCTGGTGGTAGTAGCGGATGGTCCGGACCGTCGTCCCAGCAAGGTTGGCCAGATCCTTGGCTCGCATGACCACATCGTCCGGTGTGACGTAACGTCACTGTCAAGCCTGCCCTCGGGCGCCTCGACCGGTTGACTCAACGGGAGCGTGCAGCCAGGTCCGCTAGCGTGGCCGGCGTGCGGAGCCCCCGGGAGCGAGTGCTGATCTCGGGCGCAAGTGTGGCCGGCCCCACCGCGGCATACTGGCTGAGCCGAAAGGGATTCGCGGTCACCGTGGTGGAGCGGATGCCGCTGGAACGAGTAGTGAGCAGTGGGCACGCCGTCGATGTGTTTGGCCCCGCGACGGACGTGGCCACGTGGATGGGCCTCCTACCTGCTCTCGTCGAGAACCGGACTCGGACCGATGTCGTCTCGTTCGTGCAAGTTCACGGTCGGGGGGTCGATCTCGAAATGAGCGAGCTGGTCGCCGGCGCGTCCGGCGGGCACGTCGAGATCATGCGCGGCCGACTGGCTGCGATCCTCTACGAAGCGACCCGCAACGACGTGCAATACCTGTTCGGGGACTCCATCCGCACGATCGACCAGCAACCCGACGGGGTCGCGGTGACCTTCGAGCATGCGCCTGCCGACCGGTTCGACGTGGTGGTCGGAGCCGATGGTTTGCACTCTGAGGTGCGTAGGTTGGCTTTCGGGCCCGAACGTGGGTTCCGCCGCTTCCTGGGCGGTTACCTGGCGGGCATTGTGCTGCCCAACTACCTCAGTCTCGACGGGCGGATGGTGGTCTGGAACGCTCCCGGACGGCTGGCGGCCATCTACCCGGTCCACCAAGACGGGACGGCCCGCGCCGGCTTCCTCTTCCGTGCGCTCGAAGAGCTGTCTCTGGACGACGGTGACGTTGACGGACAGAAGCGGATCCTGCATCAGATCTACGGAGCGGACGGGTGGGAGATTCCCCGGCTGCTGGCCGAGACGGACTCCGCCGAGGACCTCTACTTCGACTCCATCTGCCAGATCGTGATGGACCATTGGACTTCGGGCCGCGTGGCTCTCATCGGTGACGCCGGGTACTCGCCCGGCGCGGCGGTCGGTGGTGGCACCAGCATCGCGATGGTCGGCGCGTACGTCCTGGCCCAAGAACTCGGCCAGGCTGACCGGGAACTGCAAGCCGGCCTTCGCGCCTACGAAGATCGGATGCGTCCAATCGCGGCAAAGGCTCGCAGCGCCGGACCCGCTGCCATGTCCATGCTGATCCCGCGGTCCGGCCTCCAGGTCAGGTTGATGCCGGAGATGCTCCGCCTGGTCAAACGTATGCCTCGGCGCGTCGAGGATCGATTGGCCCACTGGCAGCAGACGCCTGCCCAGGCCCTGAGCGGAATACAGCTCACCGGCCCAGCCGACGATTGACGGAGGCCCTCCGGTTCCCTGTTGATGGATCGGTGATGGGTGCTGGCCGGCCGCTGGCCATCAGGGGCCACTCGTCGTGGACGACGGCTCGGGCGTAGCAGACCAGGTCGTCCTGGAGCTAGGCGACCAAGTTCCTGGCCGCTGGTTTCGCGGTGAATGAATGTCTGCGGTTGGGTTGCGGGCTTCGTCTGGCGAGGCGTCTAGCGGGTCGCTAGTCTGGTGGAGACCACCCGCCTCCGCGGTTCCTGGACGCTTGGCAGCGCAGCCCTCGTTCGGTGTTTTCGGCTGAGACGGGTGGCCGCCGTGTCGAGCCAACAGCAGACGAGCCTGGGGGGCCGGGCGTAGTTCGCGCGGAGATCACGGGCCGAGGCTCGCTCCTCGGCCCCCGCGACTCCTTGCCTGTCGTCCTATCCGCGCCTGGCGCCTTCTCGCGATTCGCTTGGGACCGCGGGGGTGTCCGGTGGCCTTCTGCGGGCGACAGCGTGCGAGATGCTGCCGGGTGTTAGTGGTGAGCCGCCCAGGGATGTCCGGAGACTCCGAACCTTGGGAAGGTTGGAGTCATGCCAGGAGACACACACAGGAGGTACCTGCCTGAGCTGAGGGAGCGGGCGGTGCGGATGGTCGTTGAGATCCAGGGCGACCACGAGTCGGAGTGGGCGGCGATGACCCGGGTGTCTGAGCTGCTCGGGGTGGGGACGCCGGAGACGGTGCGCAAGTGGGTCCGGCGGGCCGAGGTCGAGCAGGGCACCCGGCCGGGAACCACGAGTGAGGAATCAGCCGAGATGAAGCGGCTCAAGCGGGAGGTCGCTGAGCTGCGCCGTGCCAACGCGATCCTGCGATCGGGAGGCTGTCGCGTGAATGGTGGGTCGGCTGGAGCTGAGCAGCCTCTCCTTGGGTCGGCGGCCGTGGCTGGGGGTCGGTCAGCGGGCCCGGTAAACCTTCAGGAGGTTGTGGGTGGCGCAGATGAGCTTCCATTCGCTGTCGGCGGCGGTCAGGCCTCGGCGGGAGATGGTTCGGATGCCGCGGTTGTGTTTGACCTGTGCGAACACCGGCTCGATGGTGGCGGCTCGTTTCTTGTAGATCTTGCGCCCGGGTGGGGAGTCGAGCTTGGCGATCATCGTGGTCGTCAGCGGGTCGGGGTCGCCGGTCCGGCGTCGGCGTAGAAGCTGGTTGACCCGTGCCTTGGTCACCCCGAGTTGCTCGGCGGCTTCGGTCGTGTCCAGGTCGCCGGCCTCCACCGTGGCCAAGATGACGGCCCGAGCCGCCTCTGCCTCGGCGATCTTCTTCAACTGTCGGGCTCGTCCCGGAGCGATGTACGAGTCCACGCCCTGGAGGGCGACGTTGTCGGTGCTCCAGTACCCGGCGTCGGCGACGACCCGGCGGACCCGGCGCCGTTCCCCGGCGGCCTTGAGGTTCTTCTTGGCGGCCGTGATCATCGGGGTGTACGCCGGGGCGTCCATGGCCAGGTTGGTGACCTGGGCAGCGACCACGAACTGGTCGGTGGTGGCGACGGCCTGGGCGTTGTAGCCCTGCACGTAGCCGTCCTTGGTCTTCAGCAGCCGGCTGTCCGGGTCGGTCACGTTGGCCTGCCGGCGGGACCTGTGCGTCGCCGCCTCGGGCACCGGACGCCGGCCGCGGATCGGTCTTCCGGTGACCGCTTCCTGCTCGGCGCGCCGGGTCATGTGAGCCTCATACGACTTCTCCGACGCTTCGGCCTCCAACTCAGCCAGTAACGCCCGCAGCCGTGCCCGGCGACCACCCCGCCCACCAGGACCGGCGGGCACCGCCGGTCCGGCGTCGCCGGTCGCGTCCTCGGCGGCATCGGCCGCGGCCGCCTCGGCCAGGATCTCCTCGGCGAGCTGCTCCGCGGTGCGACTGGCATCCCGGGAGGCGTTGGCCACCAGCTTGGTTCCGTCGATGGCGACAAGCCCCGGCCGCAGCAACCCGCTGCGGGCGCACACCGCCAACACCTGCCCGAACAACCCGGCAATCGCGTCTTGATGTTCAACCCGGAACCGGGCGATGGTCGCGTGATCCGGCTGCTGGTTGGCGGCCAGCACCCGGTACGCCACATCCTCGATGAGCCGTTTCTCGATCTTCCGGCTGGACCGCTCACCCACGCAGTAGGCGTACACCAATACCCCCAGCAGCAGCTGCGGGTCATAGGCCGCCCCGCCCCGCCCGTCCTGGCGGTACCGCGCCCGGAAGAGCGACAAGTCCAACTCGGCGACCACATCAAGGACGAACCACGCCAGATGATCCTCGGGCAGCCAGTCCGCCACCGCCGGCGGCATCAACATCAGCTGGTCACGATCCCCGGACACGAAGTTGTATGCCACAAAACGATTCTCGAGCTCCGGCCTACACACCCGTCGCTCCCACGCCGCCGATTCGTGCGACAGCCTCTCGGCGTCGGTTTTCTTCGCGGCCGAGCTCGACCGGCCACAACGGTGATCGTGGATTTCATCCGCGGGCACCGTGACCACCGCGAGGACGGTGGTCTGCGATGGGGTGTGGAGCCGATCTGCGCCGTGCTGAGCGAGCACGGGCTGCCGATCGCCCCGTCGACGTACTACGAGCACGTCAGCAAGGGCCCTACGGGCCAAAACCGGCGCGATGCCATGCTCATCAACGAGATCCGCCGCGTCCACACCGCGAACTACGGTGTCTACGGGGCACGGAAGGTGTGGCTGACGCTGAACCGTGAGGGCATCCCGGTCGCGCGGTGCACCATCGAGCGGCTGATGCGCCAGGAAGGCCTGGCCGGCGCGGTCCTGCTGATGACTGGCAAGGTCAAGCGCACCACCATCCCCGACCTCAGGGCCTCGCGGGCCCAGGGCCTGGTGCGCCGCCAGTTCGCGCCGTCGGCGCCGGACCGGCTGTGGGTCGCCGACATCACCTACGTCTCGACGTGGAGCGGATGGGTGTACGTCGCCTTTGTGGTCGACGCCTACGCCCGGCGGATCATCGGCTGGCGGTGCGGGTCCACGATGAGCACCCAGCTGGTCCTGGACGCGCTCGAGCAGGCCGTGTGGACCCGCCAGCGTGAAGGACGCCCCGTGGATTCCGTTGTGGCACATACGGATAGGGGGTCGCAGTACACGGCCATCCGGTACACCGAACGCCTCGCCGAGGCCAACATCGCCGCGTCCGTCGGCTCGGTCGGCTCGTCCTACGACAACGCTCTGGCCGAGACCATCAACGGGCTGTACAAGACCGAGCTGATCAAACCACGCGGCCCCTGGCGCAGCCTCGACCTCGTCGAGATCGCCACCGCCGAATGGGTCGATTGGTTCAACCACCGCCGGCTCTACGAACACTGCGGCGACATCCCACCCGCCGAAGCCGAGGACCACTACTACGCTCGACAAGACGCCCAGCCGACCGCTGAGCTCTCACACCAGTAAGTCTCCGGACATCCCGGGGCGGCTCAGCCAGTGGGTTCGTCGTCGTCGATGATGTCGCTGAGTTGGGCGGCCAGGGCGGGGTCGGGGCGGAAGCAGGCCAGCACCTCCAGGAGGCAGCTGAGGAGGCGGCTGCCGGCGTAGATGGTGCGGAAGTTGCCGTAGCCGTCGTCCCAGCGGCCGGGGAACCGTCCATCGGTGGCGTGTTGCCACGAGGGCCACGCCCACGGTTCGGGTCGATATCCGACCCGTCCACCTTGACGTCGCTGGCCGCGGTGGCCAGCGGTGTGGTCTTGGTCGTCATCCTTCAGCGGCAAAGGCCCGGGCGGCGGCGATGACCGCCGGCCCGACCGTGGCCAGGTCCTGCTCCCGCAGCGCGCGGGCCGGCGAGACGTCGTCCAGCCGAGGGTTCAACCCTTGGAACCACGCTTGGACGACTCCGGCGGAGTCCTTCTCCCGCAGCATCGCGGCGGCGTGGTAGGCCGTCCGGAGCCGGGTCACGGTTGCCGTTGCCGGGGTGCGGACACCGGCCGCCCACTGGGCCACCGCCCGGGTCTCTTTCACCTCACCCAGGTAGGCCACCAGGGTGGCCCCCAGGATGTCCCGCAACCGGGTCACGATCTCCGCGGTGTCTAGGGTCACCGACTCGCGGTGGGCCCGCAGGTCACTACGCGCCGTTGTTGTACCCGTCATCGCTCGGACTCCCGGTGTCTGAGTGTCACACCCAGTATCACACACACAATCACACCTGATGCCGAGAACCCAGCCCGACAGTGACCTGGTTGGCGGCCACGACGGCAGCGAGTTCAGCGACCAGTGCCCCTTCGCGATCGTTGGCGTGCCGAGCGAGACAGCGGCATCAATCAGCACAAGCCGACACCGCTGCCTACGGACTCTGCGACTTCAGGCGTCCTCGCCCCGAGGTCCCCTTCCAAGCACCCCCACCCGGTGCGTTGCAGCACAACGCCGAGCCCTCAGCAGCCCGCAGACCTCCAGCTAGGACGGGCTCGGTAGAAGATCGGGTAGAAGTCGACGCGAGCCGCCCCTCCCGGTGCCCTCTACAGGCCTCTGACCTGCACAAATGGTGGGCCCCGTGGGACTCGAACCCACAACCCGCGGATTAAAAGTCCGCAGCTCTGCCAGTTGAGCTAGAGGCCCGTTGCGGCGCCTCAGTATGCCGCACGCGTCAGGGTCGCACGGCCAACGCTAGAGCCCGCGCGGGGCAGAGCCGGACGGCGATGTCGCCGAGCTCGGGGTCGACGGCCGCGGTGTGCACCACCGGGTAGCCCCACTCGTCCAGGGTGACCTCGTCGGGCAGCAGGCTCGCGCAGACGCCGTGGCCGGTGCAGGCGATCCTGTCGACCGTCAGGGCCGGTGCGGTCCGGGTGTCAGCCGGTGACGGCATGGGCCCTCCTCGATGCTGACGTGACGGAGCAGCCACCCGAGCGGTGCGCGTCCACTTCGTCAGCGAAAGCCCGAAGTGCGCTCCGCGCATACCCAGCCACCCCGTCCGGGAACCGGCAGGCGCCGCGTCCGGGGAGCAGCCCCAGACGCTCCCGAAGTCGTTGCCAGCCAACCCGATCCAGTCGCCCGGTGGCCAATGAGCCGAAGTCTTCGGCGGCCGCCGGCACGCCGAACATGCACGGCCCGCACTGGCCGGCGGACTCGCCGGCAGCGTGGTCGAGGACCGCGCTGACGTGCCGCAAGGGGCACTCGTCGTCGCCGAGGACGTGGATCGTCCCGGGACCGGGCGTGAGCTGGTATGCGGCGAGCCCGGCTCGCGACCAGACGGCCCGATCCGCCTCGCTCGGGGACAGCCAGCCACCGCTGAGCCCGCCCAGTCCGACGCCGCCGAGCGGACGGTCGGCGCCACCCGCAGCGGCGATCAGGTCGCTGACGCCCACGCCGGCCGCGGTCTCCACAATTCCCGGTGCGTGCACCGCGCCGGAGACCGACGCGAGCCGGGGACCGGGTTCGTCGACGGTCCCGAACGAGCGGAACCAGCCCGGTCCGCGGTCCGCGATCTGCGCGACCCGCCAGACGGTCTCGGCGTTGAGGACGACGGTCGGAGGCAGTGAACGGCCGTCCGGTGCCGTCGACCCGAACACCACGGGGACCCGCTTGGTCATCGGGCGTGCAAGCCCGCCGTTGGCGAGCGACACCAGCGCGCTCTCCTCCGACGAGACGTAGCGGTGCGGGACCGACAGGACGTCGAGACCGGCCGCGCGCAGGAGCTGCTCGGTTCGGCTGCCGCGATGGGCGGCATACCGGATCTCGTTGCGGCCCAACAAATTCGCGCCGTGGACGAGCTCGTCGAGTTGGTGCGCGACGACGAAGGCGTCCTTGACGGCGCCGTACTCGCCGTCGCAGCCGTTGACGATGAGCGACGCGCCGGCCGAGACGGCAGCCCGGACCTTGACAGCGGTACCGAAGCCCGCTCCGCCGCGACCGGTGAGACCGGATTCTTCCAACAGATCCACCAGGTCGTTGGCGGTCATGACCACTCCTGAAGGGCGACAGCCCGGCGCCGCTCGGTGTCGGGGTCCGTTGCGAAGACCCGCCAGCCGATGGCGGCCACGCCGGCGACGGCCGCGCCGATCGTCAGGCCGCGCAGAACGGGCTCGTCGCCCGTGCTCAGGGCGATGCCGTGGACGACGGCCAGTGGCCAGAACAGGAAGGCGGTGAGATGCACTGTCCGCCAGACGCGTTCGGACAACCGGTGCCTCAGGAGCGAGGTGACGACGACGGCGGCGGCGAGGTCGACCGCGATGGTGCCGAGGCCGACCCACGCCGACTCGTACCCGGAGGTGAAGGGGATGATCGCGGAGATCGCGTCGATGCTCACGGAGGACTCGATGATCGCGGTAGCGATGTGGACGACGAGGAACGCCGACGCGCCCAGCGCCAGCGACCGGTGGAGGCCCATCACGACAGCCGAGCGGATGCCCTGGGGCGGCCGACGCGACGCGGTCAGCATCCCCAGCACGAGGACGACGGTGAGCATGACGATGCTCGCGACGCCGGTCGCCCGGGACACGAACCAGAGGATCTCGTTCATGCCGCTCGCCGTTCGGGGTTCGGCCAGCCCGGGGTGACCACGGCGCGCCCGAGGTCGGCGTCCAGCCGCGCGGGGATGCCGTGTCCGGCCAGCCATTCGGGGGCCTCGCTGCCGAGGACGACTGCGGCGGTGCTCGCGGCGTTGGCCTCGAGGGCGGAGACGCCGGCGCAGGTGACCTGGGACCAGGCGGTCGAGGCGGTCAGCCCGGTGCGGGGGTCGACGATGTGGTGGCGCCGCTCGCCGTCGGTGGTCCAGGTCCGACGTCGGGTCGACGAGGTGGCGACGGCCTGGCCGGAGCTGACCACGACCTGCCGGACGACTCCGTGCTCGTCCTCGACGCCGATGTCCCACCCGCCGACGGGCAGCAGTCCGGACACGGCGATGTCTCCGCCGAGGTTGACGAGGAACCCGCCCCGCAGCTCGCGTTCCAGCCGTGCGGCGATGAGGTCGGCGGCGTACGCCTTGGCGGTGGCGCCGAGGTCGAGCACGGTTCCACGCGGCAGGAACACGTGTCGGGTCGCGACGTCGTAGCCGATCGCCCGCCAGCCCGGCACGGTCACCTCGACGACAGGGTCGGGGGTATGCATCGGACCTCGCGCGCGGACCGCGTCGAGGTCGGCGTCGTACCCCGCGGCGGCGACCGCCTGCCCGACCGTGGGGTCGACCAGCCCGTCGGTGATATCGGCCGCGTGGAGGGCCGCCTCGAGGCACCCGCCCAGCAGCTCGGAGACGACGACGTCGACGTCAGCACTGACGGCGGCGATGGTGAGGCGAGAGATCTCGGAGTCCGGCCGGAAGCGGGACGCCACGCGGTCGAGCTCCTCGACCATCGCCTCGGTCACCGCGGCTGCGGCCTCGAGGGTCGTCGGATCGGTGGTGAGCACGCTGTTGGTGCAGCCGATTGCGCCGAACGTGCGCTGGTGGATGCTCATCAGGATCCCGTCGTCGTGGTGCTGGCGCTTGTTGGACGAGCTGCTCACCGAGCCGGTGCTGCCGAACCCGGACGAGCTCGAGGAGCTCGAGGTGTCGGAGGACGCGGCGGACGACGACGAGGCCGTCCCGGTCCCGCTCGTCGTGGTGGCGGCCACCGTGCCGGTCTGGCTCGAGGCATACGCGTCGGCGAGGTGGAGGCCCAGGCCGCCGGCGGTGAGCGTCGTCGCGAGCAGGACCCCGGCGGTCCACTTGCGGGTGGTGGACAGGGCGCGGTTGGAGCGTCTGCTGGTCATGCGGGAAACCCTTCCGGGCGCACCCAGCCCGATCCTGTGAGCCTGTTGTGACCCCGCGATGACCGTCGGTGCCCGTGGCTATGGTCGATTCGTGGCCCCTCGTCAGAACCGCGTGACCCCCGCCGGCGACATCGTCGCGATCCCGCTGCGCGGTGGCTGGATGGGCAACCGCGGGATCCTCCACGACGACGCCGGCCGAGTCGTCCGCAACCACGCCAGCACTCTCTGGATCACCTGCGCGCTGTCGTTCAGGGGCTGGCGCGCGTACCAGTGGCAGCCGCACCACTACACCGTCCTGTTCTTCCACGACGAGGCGGTCTCGCTGGCGGCGGGCCACCGTCCGTGCGCGCTCTGCCGGCGGGAGGACTACGACGCCTACCGGGACGCTCTCGCCGAGCACGACCACGCAAAACGGTTGTCAGCCAAGGAGATCGACACCCGGTTGCACGCCGAGCGGCTCATCCCCCGCACGCGAACCCGGCGGCTCCACGAGATGCGGTGGGCCGACGTTCCCGCCGCGGCGTTCGTCATGCTCGACGACGCCCCGCACCTGGTCAGCGCCGAGGGGCTCGTCCGGTGGACGACGGAGGGGTATGCGGACTCACGCGAGCGGCCGCGTCAGGGCACGGCCGAGGTAGTCACCCCACCGGCGAGCGTGGCCGCGCTGCGCACCGGTTACGTACCTCAGGTCCCCGATCTTCGGTAGTGCCTTCGAACGCAACCGCGTCGGTTCGCCACGCCACTCGTCGGGCCAGACCGACCGCCCGTCGCGGCGGCGGGCACCACCCGCCGCACCGTTCGGCCTCAGGGATTGATTCGTTTCACCAGGCGCCGCTACCACTGAGGCGGAGCGCTGCACCCCCGGGCCGCGACGACCTCGCAAGGACGCGAAGGAGACACGATGAGACGACTGACAACGACACGCCGCAGGCTGGTCGCAGCTGGCCTGGGCGGTGCGCTGGCCCTGGGCCTCGGTGCGGCGACGCCAGCCCTGGCCGGAGTCGCCCAGAGCCCCGTGAAGGCCGCGAACACGCATACCGTCACCGCGTGGGGCACCAGCAACGACAAGGCGGGTGGCAGCCTCACCGACATCACGGTGCGCAACATCGTCAACCTCACGGTCGGCGGAACCGACGTGCGGGTGCGGCTGTCGAACTTCTCCGGAACCGCTCCGTTGACGCTGTCGAGCGTGTGGGTCGGCACCCCCACCTCCGCGGACTCCGCGGAACTGGTCCCGGGTTCGAACCGGCAGGCGACGTTCGCCGGGAAGACCACCGTCACCATCCCTGCGGGTGGGCAGGTCCTCACCGACATCATCCCCGGAACCGTTGCGGCACAGGAGAACCTGGCCGTCAGCGTGGCCATTTCCGGCACCAGCGCCGTGATCACCGCGCACAACCGGAGCATGCAGTACAGCTTCAAGTCGAGGACCGGTGACCACGCCGCCGAGGACTCCAGCGCGTCGTTCGGTACGCAGTCGGCCATCTGGTACTACCTCGACGCGGTCACCGTCAGCGCACCGCGCACCGTGTCCACCGTGGCCGCCCTCGGCGACTCGATCACCGACGGTGTGGGTTCGGGCATCAACGAGAACCACCGCTGGACCGACTACCTCGCCGACCGGATCGCCCAGCTGCCGGAGCCGCGTCGGTTCGGCGTGACGAACGAGGGCATCTCCGGGAACCGGCTGCTCACCGGTGGCGGGTCGACCGGCCCGGCCGGGCTCACCCGGCTGGTTCACGACGTCCTCACCAAGCCTGGCATCACCACGCTGATGCTGTTCGAGGGCATCAACGACATCGGCGGCGGCGCGTCGGCGACCTCCCTGATCGCCGGGTACCAGCAGGCCGTGACCCAGGCGCACTCCGCCGGCGTGTGCGTCGTCGGCGCCACCGTGACGCCGGCCGGTTCGGCGGTCGGCTCGACGGCGGAGCAGACCCGCCTGGCGGTGAACGAGTTCATCCGGACCAGCGGCATCTACGACCATGTCGTTGACTTCGACGCGGTCACCAAGGGCACCGCCGCCCCGAACCAGCTCAGGGCGGAGTTCGACTCCGGTGACCACATCCACCCGAACGACGCCGCATACGAGGCGATGGCGAACGCGGTCGACCTCGACGCGCTGCGCTGCTGAGCGACCCTGACCCCCGCGGTCCCGGTCGGGCTCCGGCCCGGCCGGGATCAGGGTGAGGTCAGGGTCGGGTCAGGGTTGATCCCACCTGTGCCGGACGCGTTCGCGGCTCACGATGGACCCATGACAACGACACCCGCCACCACCCCGACACCGGCGCTCGACCGGTTCTTCGACACGCTGCGGCGGAGCTCGGTGACGCGGTCCCAGGACCGGGTCATCGCGGGCGTCTGCTCGGGCATCGCCCAGCGGCTCGGAGTCTCCGCCGCCATCGTCCGCGTCGCCGCGGTCATCCTCGCCGTCTTCGGACCCGGCGTCTTCCTCTACCTGCTCGCGTGGCTGTTCCTGCCGCGCGACGACGGCCAGGTCCGCCTGGAGCGCGCCGTCCGCGGCGGCGAGGCCTCCTCGATCGTGCTGCTCGTCGTGGCCGCCCTCGCGATCGTCCCCGACTTGTTCGGGCACTGGCACATGGGCCCCTGGCCGCTGGTCGGGCTCGTGGTCCTCGCGATCGTGGGCGTCAAGAAGGGCTGGTTCGGCCAGCACCGCTCCGGCCACGGCAACCCGTGGCACCAGGCGACCACGCCGACCACCCAGCCCACCCCTCCCACCACTCCGAGCACGCCGCCGTCCGAGGATCCCCAGGACGCGCCGCGGGTCTGAACCGGGCCTGAGGGGGCAGGCGAGCCGGAGCCGGCATGGCCCGGCTCGCCCAGGTTCAGGCAGGGGCGGGTATGCCGAGTGCTGACGGCATACCCGCCCCTTTCGTCTGCCTGCGGTCCGGATTGGTTCGTGGTGGATGGAGCCGGACTTCGATGCGGTTCAGAGCACGAATCGGGGGTTAGACGCCGTGGATGGAGGGGGTCCAGCCGACCTGGACGAGGTGGTAGCCGTCCCGGGTGAGCAGCCGGGCCCGGCCGGGCACCGCGGGAACGGCCCGCAGCTGTCCGACAAGCGCCCCCTCCGAGGGGTCGCCGCTGAGCAGCATCCCCGGCTGGGCGAGGTCGCGCAGACCGGTGACGAGGTTGTCGTACATGCGGCCCGCGCCCCCGGTGCGGCGGGCGATGACGACGTGGAGGCCGATGTCCACGGCCTGCGCGAGCAACGGGACCAGCGGGTCGAGCGGGTTGCCCTGGCTGGTGGCGACCAGCTCGTAGTCGTCGACGATGACGAACGCCTCCTTGCCCTCCCACCAGGACCGGTTGCGCAGCTGCTCCGGCGTGACGTCGCCACCCGGGAGCCGGTCGCGCAGGAACTCGGCCAGCCCGCCGGCCAGCTCCGCGGCCGTCTGCGCGTTGGTCGCGTAGTCGGCCACCCACTCGTCGGGGAACTCGCCGAGGTTCGCGCGGCGGTAGTCGACGATGAACAGCTGCGCGTTCTCCGGCGTGTAAAGGCGGGTCACCTCGGACATGTAGGTCCGCAGCAGGTTCGACTTGCCGGACTGGCCGTTGCCGAAGATCAGCAGGTGCGGGTCGCGGTCGAGGTCCAGCCCTACCGGCGCCAGCGCCCGCTCGTTGATGCCGAGCAGCATCGTCGAGGCCGTCGGCGCGAGGCGCCGGACCTCCTCCTCCGTGATGAGCGTCGGCAGCAGCCGCAGCTTCGGTCCGGGCGGTCCCTGCCACGCGTCCCGCACCGCGGTGACGAGCTTCTGGACGCCGCTGCCGAGTGAACCCGCGTTGTTGTCGCCGTCGACCCGCGGGAGGGCGCCGAGGAAGTGGTACTTCGCCTGCATGATCCCGCGGCCCGGGCGCTCGAGCGGGATGTTGGCGGCCAGCTTGCGGTCGATCTCGGAGTCCATCGCGTCGCCGAGCCGGAGCTCGAACCGCGTCCCGAGCACGTCGCGTACACCCGTGCGGTAGTCCATCCACCTGGTCGCGCTGGTCACCAGGTGGACGCCGAAGGTGAGGCTCCGCTGGGCCAGCACCTGGAGCTCGCCCTCGAGCTCGTCGAAGTCCGAGCGGATCGTGCCCCAGCCGTCGACGACCAGGAAGATGTCCCCGTACCCGTCGTCCACCTCGCCCAAAGCCCGGCGGCTGCGGTAGGTCTCGATGGTGTCCACGCCGTTGGCCCGGAAGTACTGCTCGCGCGCGTCGACGACCCCGGCGACCTCGGCGACGATCCGGGTGACCACGTCGGACTCCGAGCGCGTGCCGATCCCGGCGATATGGGGCAGGTCCCGGAGGCCGGTGAACGTGCCGCCGCCGAAGTCGAGGATGTAGAACTGCACCTCGCGAGGGGTATGCGTGAGGGCCAGGCCGGTCACGATGGCTCGCAGCAGCGTCGACTTCCCGGTGCGGGGGGAGCCGACGACCGCGACGTGGCCGGCCGCGCTGGAGAGGTCGGCGCGGAGCATCTCGCGCTTCTGCTCGCGGGGCATGTCGACGGTGCCGAGCGGGAACCGCAGCGGTCCGCGTGAGCGCCAGGTGCGCGAGATCAGCCCGAGCTCGGGGTCGACCGCGAGGTCGGGGAGCATCTGGTCGAAGGTGTCGGGGACGTCGAGCGGCGGCAGCCAGACGCGGTGGGCGGCTGGCCCGTGTCCGGTCATCCCCGCGACGGCGATGTCGAAGACCGTCCGCTTCTCCTCGGCGACCGCCACGGCGGACTCCTCCGCGGCGCGGGACGCGGCGGCCTCCTCCTGCTCCAGCCGAGAGACCACCTCGCCCGGGACGAAGGGGAGGGCCTCGCGACGGGCGGTGCTGACCCGGCCGCCCGCGGCCCGCCGGATCACCCGTGGGGGACCGGACACATAGGCGGCCTTGAAGCGCAGCAGCGTGGACTGGTCGGGCCGGAGGAAGCCGAGACCCGGGACGGCGGGGAGCTCGTAGGCGTCGCCCACGCCGATGACGCTGCGGGACTCGCCGGCCGAGAAGGTGCGCAGGCCGATTCGGTACGACAGGTGGCTGTCCAGGCCGCGCAGGCGACCCTCCTCCAGCCGCTGCGAGGCGAGCAGCAGGTGGATGCCGAGCGACCGGCCGAGCCGTCCGATCGCGACGAACAGGTCGACGAACTCCGGCTTGGCGGAAAGGAGTTCGCTGAACTCGTCGCAGACGATGAGCAGGCTGGGCAGCGGCGCGAGGTCGGGCCGGTCGCCCGACGTGCGGTCCTTCTCGTAGTCGCGCAGCGACGCGTAGTTGCCGGACGCGCGGAGCAGCTCCTGACGGCGGGTCATCTCGCCGGACAGGGCGTCCTGCATGCGGTCGACGAGGGTCAGCTCGTCGGCCAGGTTGGTGATGATCGCCGAGACGTGTGGCATCCCGGCCATGCCGGCGAACGTCGCGCCACCCTTGAAGTCGACGAGGACGAAGTTGAGGATCTCCGGCGAGTGGGTCATCGCGAGACCCAGCACCAGGGTGCGCAGGAGCTCGGACTTGCCCGACCCGGTCGCCCCGATGACCAGGCCGTGCGGCCCCATGCCCTGCTGCGCGGACTCTTTGATGTCGAGGTTGATCGAGCCGCCGTCGGCGCCCACGCCGATCGGCACCCGCAGCCGGTCTCGCGGTGGACGCGGCCGCCAGGTGCGGTCGAGGTTGAGCTGGTGGACGTCGCCGATCCCGAGCAGGTCGGTGAGCTCGGTGCTCTTGGTCAGCGCGTCCTCGCGGGCCGGGCCCTCACCCGCATACAGGGGCGTGAGGCGCCGTGCAGCGGCCTCGGCCGTCGCGATGGTCATCTGGTCGGCGAAGCCGCGGATCGGCTCCTGCCGGGGGACGACGGCGGCGACCCGGACGCGGCCCTCGTCGCGCGGGTTGTCGGAGGCCTCGAGGTGCAGCCGGACCCGGCTGTCGTCGCTGAGCTCGTCCCACCGCTCGGGGATGTCGATGACCGTCATGCCGAGGACACCGTCCTCGGTGATGACCGAGTGGCCGACCGGGATGGTGGCGTTGTCGAGGACCACGACGACGTGCGGCGAGATCGCCGTTCGGGACGGGCCGAACCGTGGGCGCTCGCTGAGGTCGGCCGGCAGCAGCGACACCAGCTCGTCGAGGTCGGTGCACACCAGGCGGCGAGGGCCGGCGGCGTCGGCCTCACGACGGCTCTGGGCGTGCGGGAGCCACTTGACCCAGTCCCAGTGGGGAAGCGCGGCGGGTTCGGTCAGGACGGCGATGACCAGCTGGTCGGGCGCGTGGAACGTCGCCGCCTGCATCAGCAGGGCCCGCGCCTGGGCCCGGGCGTGGTCCTCGGCACCGGTGATCTCGATGCGGGAGAACGAGTTCAGCGCGACCGCGGTCGGTAGGTCGGGCAGGATCCGGTGCGTCGCCAGCAGCCGGTGCAGGGCCGACGCCGACACCGGGTCGAGCTTGTCGATGGTGTCGGACTCCGGCGGCTTGAGCTCCAGCCCGAGGCGTTGGGGGCCACGGGCATACCGGACGAGGAGCCAGTCCTCGTCGCTCGGCGCGCGCTCCCAGACCCGCGTGCCCTCTTCGGCGACCGCGGCGAGCGCCACCGGCTCGGGGTGGATCCAGGTGAGGTGCTTGCGCTGCTCGGAGCCGGCGCGGCGGGCGAGGCTCCGGATGCCACTGAGATAGCTGAGGTACTCGCGGCGGTTGCTGGTCACCTGGGCGGTCTTGCCCGAGCGAGCCCGCCAGATGCTGACACCCACGAACCCCAACGAGGCCAGGAGGAACGCTCCGGCGGCCAGGTAGCTCTGGACGCTCTTGCCGGTCATCGCGACGAACGCGACCGACCCGACCGACCCGACCATCGGCACGGCGGTCATGAGGACGTTGGACATCGCCCCCTCACCCGCGAACAGCGGTGGCGGCGGCTGGAGCTCGAGCTCGCCGTAGGGCATGGGGGGAGGCTCGATGCGCCCCTCGTGCAGTGCCGCGGTCGGCACTCCCGTCGTGGCGGCCATGGCTCCCCTCGGTCCGTCGGCTGCGGCGGTCATGGTTCGACCAGCGGCATGATAGGCCCCGTGACCGAGGCGACGACGCGAGCGCGAGGCTCCGGAACGCGTTCCCTCTCGGTCGTCGTCGGCCCGCGTCGGTTCGACGTCGTCGTCGACGAGCACCTCCTCGTCGGGGAAGTGCTCGCGCTCGTCGAGCCGGGCCGCGAGCTGATCGCCCTGACGATGAGCGGCGAGAGCGTGCCGCTGGACGAGACCGTGGCCCTCGCCCACCTCGAGACCGGGACCATGCTGCTCACCGCACCGGTCGACGTCGACATCCCGGTTCCGCGGCTGCGCCGGTCGGCGCCGGAGGCCGTTCCGGCCGCGGGGGCCGGCGGCACGGCCGGCTCGCGCTCGCCGGGTCCGGTGCGCACCTCGTCGCCGGGCGGCAGCTCCAGCCGGCGACGGCTCGGGTATGCGACGACGACCACGGCCGTCGAGGCAGAGACGCTCCTTCCGGTCGGGTCGACGACCGGTCACCTGCGCCGAGCCGGCGCCTCGGGCGGCCGGGGTTCGGTCGCCTCCCGACGGAGCCGACGACGCCGAACGGGTACGCCGGCCGCTGCCGTTCGCCCGCTGGCTCTCGTCCTGGTGGCGAGCCTGTTCGGCGGCCTGGCGGTCGCCGCATCGTTCCTCGCGCCGCGGGCCACCAGCGCGTGGCCGCAGGTGGTCGCGATCGTCCTCGTGGCGGTGGGGATGCTGCTGGCCCAGACCATGGCGGCGCCCCGGCTGCTCCGGCTGTCGGCCCCGGTCCTCGGGGTCGTCGGCGGCGCCGTGGCGACCGGGGTGCTCTCCGAGGGTCCGGTCGTCGCGCTCGTCGGGGCCTGCGCGGGCGCCGCCCTCGTGGCGCTCACCGGGCGGTCGGGGGCAGGCGCGGACCGGTATGTCCCACGGGTCTGGCTGACCTTCGCCGGCGGGCTGGGCGGCCTGGCGCTGCTCGTGCTCGTCATGGGCATGTCCCTGGCGTCCGTCGCGGCTATCGGGCTGGCGGTGGTCGTCCTCGCGGCGCGGGTGGTCCCCGACCTCGTCCTCGACGTCGACGACGACGTCCTGCTGGACATCAGCCGGCTGTCGGTCACCAGCTGGTCACCGCGCGAGGCCCGTCGGCCCCGTCGCCGGGGCTGGCGGATCGACGACGAGGCGGTCGGCGACGTCGTCGTCGCGGCGAGCGTCGAGCAGCTGGCCACGCTGGTCGGGCTGGCGGTGGTCTCGGCGGGATGCAGCGCCGTGCTGCTCGGCGTCCTCGCGACGCAGGCTGCGGTGTCGGCGCTGTCCGTGCAGCTGCTGCTGCTCGCCGCCGCGGTGGCGCTGACCCTCACCGCACGCGCATACCGGCGGCGGCGCGACCGGACCCTGCTGCGGCTGGCCGCCCTGTCGCCCGCGCTCGCGGTCGGCATACCGTTCGCCGCCTCCCTGGGGGAGATATGGGGCGTCGTGGCGCCCGGGGCGGCCGTCGTCGCCGCTCTCGCGCTGGTCGGCGTCGCCCTGGCGCTCGGCCGCGGGTTCCGGTCGCTGTGGGCCAGTCGGCTCGCCGACCTGCTCGAGCTGCTGGCGCTGCTGGCGGTCCTGCCCCTCGCCCTCTGGGCCGCCGGGCTCGTCGAGCGCGCGATGGCCCTCTTCGCCTGAGCTCGCGACGGGGTGAGTGCGCGCCGGTGAGCATCCCCGGTGAGCGTGCTCACGGGCGGCTGAGTACGCGCACTCAAATCGCTCTCCGGAGGCACATCGGTGCTGGTCAAACCCTTGTCGCGGGGTGTGTGGTCAGGCAAAGTCACATCGCGGAGCAGGGATGAGCAGACGGGTCGCGAGGCCTCGCGAACAGCCTGTTTCAGCACCTGACGAGGACCACACACCAACCCCGACGCGGGGGAAGCTCAGTCGAACAACCAGGAGGGGCCCATGTCCACCACTCAGCAACGGCAAGGCGCACAGAAGGCCGCCGCCGGCAAGGTCCGCACCAAGGAAGGCGAGTTCCAGCAGCAGCTGAAGAGCCTGCTCGGCCAGGCCCAGGGCCTGCGCTCCGAGTACAAGGGCCCCGCGGCCGACGCGTTCTTCACGCTGGTGGGCAACTGGCTGGAGGACGCCGAGGCCATCGTCAGCGACATGGAGCACTTCGCGGACAACCTCGACCAGCAGGAGTCGACGGTCAACGCCCAGCAGGACCAGTCCGCGTCCAGCTTCACCAAGGCCGCCACGCGGCTGTCCGTCAAGTAAGGGGTTCGGAGATATGGGAGACCTGATCAAGGTCGGCAAGGGCTCGCTCGAGGGCATGGCCGCCGACATCAAGAGCACGCACAACAACCTCAAGTCCGGGTTCGAGGACCTCAGCGGCGAGCTGCTCCGCACGCTCCCCGAGTGGGGCGAGGGCACCGCCTCGCGGCAGTCCTACGACCAGTTCAAGAAGAAGGTCGACAACCTCTTCACCGAGATGTTCGACGCCGTGGCCAAGATGCCGCCGGTCGTCATCCAGGCGGCCGAGGAAGCCCAGGCCACCGAGAACAAGAACAAGGGGATGTGGGGCTGACGAAGCCTCGCCACCGCGGTACGGACGGCTCCGCGCCCAGCTCGACCGGGCCGGAGCCGTCCAGCCGTACCTGGCGTCGACCGGAACCGGTCCACGCCGCACATGTGTGACACTGCCCAGACCGACCCAACTGGTCTGGTGACACGGGGGAGTTCGAGGAGGGGCCCGTGAACATCGCGATGATGCCGGACGCCGTCATGGCGGCCGCCAAGCAGAACGACGCCAACACCGCCGAGGCGCTGAAGGCCGCGCAGGACGCCGTCAAGGCGCTCGTGGTGCTCAAGGGCTACGGGATCTTCGGTACGTCGCCGGCCGGCCAGAGCACCGACGCGGTGTTCGCCCAGGCGTCCGGGGTGATCGACGACCTCATCGGGGAGGTCAACCAGGCGATCACCGTCCTGACCCAGAACCTTCACGCGTCGGTCGACGCGGTCCTCAAGGACCAGGAGGTCTCCCAGGTCGACTACGCCAAGCTGACCCAGGACAACAGGGACCGGGTCGACACCCTCGGTGACACCGGCATCAAGCCGGGCGACGACAACTACGTGGCGCCGGTCGCGACCACCGACCCGTCGGCCACCGATCCCGCCTCCCAGCCGGGTACGGATCCGGGGACGCAGCCGGGCACCGACCCCGGTGCCGACCCGGACGCGACCAGCACGTCCAGCTGAGGTTCGGAGCACCCACCGTGACCGGGCGGCTGCTCACGACGCTGGTCACCACTGTGGTGGCCGGCGCGGTCGTGCTGCCCACCGTGACGGCAGGACCGGCCGCGGCCGGCTCGCTCGGCGACTGGCAGCGCGGTCAGTGGTGGGTCGACGCCACGAAGCTCACGACGTGGCACCAGCAGGGCATCACCGGCAAGGGCGTGACCATCGCCCTCCTCGACGGACCGGTGGCGACCGGCATACCGGAGCTGCAGGGGCAGGACGTGCAGCCGACCGCCTCGCTGTGCGACCGCGACCTGTGGCGGCAGTGGGGACCCACCACTGCCGACGGGCCGCTCAACGAGACGTCGTTCCACAGCACCTCGATGGCCGCTCTGCTCGTCGGCAGCGGCAAGGGCAACGGACCCGGTGGCGTCGGCGTGCTCGGGGTCGCGCCGGGCGCGACGCTGAAGACCTACGCGATGTTCAACACTGTCGACCCGGCGGCCCACCAGAACCTCGACTGCTGGGGCCCGGGGCTGGCCGCGTTCATCGACCGCATCGTCGCGGACGGCGCTCAGGTCATCCAGATCCCGGTGTCGCTCGACGTCACCGGCGACGAGATCCAGGCCGCGTTCAACCGGGCCTTCGCCAAGGGCGTGGTCGTGGTCGCCGCCTCCGGCAACGGCGGCCCGTCGGCCAAGGTGATGTCGCCGGGCGGCAACGCCGGCGTGCTCGTCGTCGGCGGTATGCAGTCGGACGGCAAGGTCCTCGCCACGAACCCCACGAGCACGCTGGACAGCTGGGACCAGGCCCGCTCGTTCGACGTGGAGTACAACATCCACCTCGTGGCGCCGGGCGCCGAGCTCGTCGGTGGGGGGCTGACGCCCGGCAACCGTTGGGACTCGGCCGTCCTTCAGTCGGGGTCCTCCGGAGCCAGCGCCATCGTCGCCGGACAGCTCGCGCTGATGAAGCAGAAGTGGCCCAAGGCCACCGGCAACCAGCTGATCTACTCGCTGTTGCGCGGAGCCCGGCATCCCGAGGGCTCGGCCGTGTGGGAGCCGCGCCGGGGGTTCGGCACGACATCGTTCGACACGACGCTGACCACCGACCCGACCGTCTACCCGGACGTCATGCCGATCTACGCGTCGATGGGCAACGTCATGAGCGACCAGCCGACGCCACCGTTCATCCCGCTGGCGGTGGGCAGCGACGGGTCCCTCCCAGAGACACCCGCGGTGAGCGCGTCGGCGCCCCCGGTGGTCGGCGCAACCGCCGGCGAACCGCAGGCCGCACCGGTGACGACGCCGGTCGCGAGCACCAGTGGCACGGCGTGGCTGGTGTGGCTGGTCTGCGGCGTGGTCGCGGTGGCCCTGCTCCTTGCAGGAGTATGGGCGCTGACCCGGAACCGTGCGCCGCGCAGCGACCTCCAACCAGCTGACACACCAGAACGACCTGACGGCGCGGGTTCCGGCCCGCAGCCTGAGACGGCAGGACAGGCAGTGGGGCGGCCCCAGGGCCGGACAGGACACGGAGAGGACACACCATGAACTACCCGACTTGTGGCGGCGGCGGGGGACCGTCGGGTGGCCCGAAGGAGAAGCAGCTCTACAGCGCGGCCTACACCGCCTCTCCGTACTCCATCGAGGACGCGATGACGCAGATCGACGCCGCGAAGAAGAACCTCGAGGTCGTCACCACCCAGCTCGACAAGCTGGTGCCGCTGCTCCAGGAGTCGTGGACGTCGTCCGACGGGCAGGCCGCGGTGACATCCACCAAGGACCTCTCCTCGACGCTGTCCCAGAAGGCGCAGCAGCTGCACGACAGCAGCCAGGCCCTGCAGACCGCGAAGAAGGCGGTGGATTCCGCCCAGACCTACTGGTCGAACCACCAGCCACCGCCCACCGCGCCGCCGGCGCCGGACTACTTCGACTACGGCTCGTCGAGCGACTACGCGACCGCGGTCGGCCAGTACAACACCGACAAGAAGTCCTACGACGGCGCGGTCGACAGCCGCGAGGCGGCGATGGAGACGCAGTACAACCTGCTCCAGAAGCAGCTCGACAACGCCGGCACCGCGCTCGCCAAGGCGAACTCGATCGAGGCGTGGGACGCCCCGCCCGGCGGCTCGAACGCGGGCGGTTCGGGCGGTGGACTCCCCGGCGGGAGCACCGGCGGCGGTCTTCCGCCGTCGACCGGCGGCCCCCAGCCGCACCTCGACCCGACCACGGGCGGTCCGGACGGCCCGGGCTGGCCTGAGCCGCCTCCGCCGCCTCCGCCGCCTCCGCCGCCACCGCCGCCCCCGCCGCCCCCGCCGCCCCCGCCGCCGCCTCCGCCTCCGCCCCCACCGCCGCCGCTGCCCCCGACGGGCACCGACCCGCTGCCCTGGACGCCGACCCCGTCGGTGGACGGCACGCTCGTCGGCTCGTCCGGCGGCACGTCGATGCCGGTGACCGGGTCGTTCGACGTCGGCGGCGGTTCGTCGTCCAGCGTCGGCGGGGCCGGCGGAGCCGCGCTCGGCGGTGCGGCCGGTGTCGTCGGCGGTGGCCTGGGCATGGCCGCCGGATCGATGGGCATGGCCGCGGGTCGCATGTCCGGCGCAGGCGCCCTGGCCATGGGTGCTCCGGGCGTCAGTGGGGTCCTCGGCGGCTCCGCTCGCGGCTCGGCCGCTGGTGGAGCCGTCCGTGGTGGCGGTGGCGCCGGTGGCGCGACCAACCTCCTCTCGGGCCAGAACGGGGTCGCGGGTCGCGGCGGCGTCGGCGGTGCCTCAGGTCGCGGGGGATCGGGTCGGGGGGTCGCCGGTCGCGGCGGCCCGTCCGGGACCGTCGTCGGCGGCCAGGGTGGCGCGGGCGGCCGGGCTACCGGTGCCAAGGGCGCCGGGGGCCGTGGGGCCGCCAAGGGCGCTGCGGCCGGCGGTCGTTCCGGGGCCGGAAGCGCCGGTGGCGCAGGCAAGGCCGGTGGCGCCAAGGTCGCCGGGCGCGGTGGCGCCTCGGGCGGCCGCGGTGCCGTGCTGGGCGGTGGCGCGGGTACCGGTCGCGACCGTGACCGCAAACGCGGGGACGACCTGTCCCTCGTCACGGAGGACCAGTGGGTCGACGAAGGAGAGACGACCGACGGCGTGGTCCGCTGAGGTGGTTAGCATCCCCCTGGCCGCCGCAACGCGCGGCGACCAGGGGCTCGCCAGCGGGCCGGCGACCAACCGACCGATGCGGGTGACGGACTGATGAGCACGAACACGCAGTCGGCCGACCTCATCCGCGTGACGGTGACGGCCGGCGACCGCACCCTGGACCTCGTCCTGCCGTCACGGCTGCCGTTGGCCGAGATCGTCCCGGAGGTGGCCGGCCTGATCGGCTCGCTCGACGCCTACGAGGCCTACGGCGGGTATGCGCTGGTGGGCTCGGACGGGCGGGCGCTGGACCTCGACGCGAGCTTCCTCGCCCAGGGAGTCCACGACGGGCAGGTCCTCACCCTCGTCACCGGAGCCGAGGCCGAGGACAAGAAGGTCTACGACGACGTCGTCGAGGCCGTCGCCGACTCGGTCGAAGGTCTGGGAGCGGGCTGGACCGCGCAGAACTCGCGGGCCACCACCCTCGGACTGTCCGCACTGCTCCTGGGGCTCGGCGCCGCGGCGCTGTTCCTCCAGCGCCAGGGCGGGTTCGTCGTCACCGTGGTCGCCGGGGTCGCGAGCCTCCTTCTCCTGCTGGCCGGCGCGGTCTTCGCGCGGGTCCGGGTCGACGTCGCGGCCGCGGTCGTCGTGCTGATCGGGTCGGCCGTGTATGCCGTCGTCGCCGCTCTCAGCGCGGTGTCCGGCGACGTGCGGAAGCTCCCGCTCGTGGTCGCCGGTGTCGCGCTGGCCGTGGTCGGCGGCCTGAGCATGGCCCTGCTCCGCGACCACGCCTGGGCCTTCCTGCCCGGCGTCGTGGTCGGCCTGGCCGCCGCGGCCACCGGGGGCGTACTCCTCGCCTCGACGTTCGACCCCAACAAGGTCGTCGCGATCGTCGTCGTCGTCGCGGTCGTCCTCGGCAGCCTCATCCCCTGGTTCGCCCTCAGCTCGTCTCGGACCATGGTCACGCCCATGCAGAGCGAGTCGGAGATCCTCGCGGAACCCGCGCCGATCGACCCCGACCGCGTCCAGCGCGGGATCGACCTGGCCCACGACCTCGTCCTCGGGCTGTCGCTCAGCGTGGCGATCATCGTCGTGCTGAGCGCCCCGTCGGTGGTGGCGCTCGGCTGGGCCGGCCTGGGGATCATCTGGGCCGCCGGCGTCGTCCAGATGATGCGGACCCGCCAGTTCCTGCTGGCCCGCGACGTCGTCGTCGGCCTCCTCGGCGGCGCCCTGGGCATCGTCGCGGGCACGGTCACCGCTCTCCTGCAGCACCCGGCGTGGGGTGTCGTCATCGGACCGGTCGTCGGCGTCGCAGCCGCGGCCGTGCTGGTCAGTTTGGCGCTGCCCGACAAGGCCACGGTCCGCAAGGGCCGGATCCTCGACCTCTGCGAGGCCCTCGCCCTCTTCGCCCTCGTCCCACTGCTCGTCATCGCGCTCGGCCTCATCGCCGCGTTCCGGAGCTGACCCGTGGCGAGCAAGCGCGACCTCGTCGAGGCCCACGCCTACAACCGTCGTCGGCTGGTCTCGGCGTTCCTCAGCGGCGCGCCTGGCGGCCGTGAGGTCGAGAGCGTCTCGCGGTCGAGGCCGGTCGTCGCCGGCGTCACGCTGGGTGGCCTGCTCGTCGGGGGCGCGGCCATCGCCGGCCTCTTCGCGCAGCCGCTGCCGGACGGGTGGGACAACGGCTACGTCGTCATCGGCAAGACGTCGGCGGCCCGGTTCGTGACGATCAAGGGCACCCTCCACCCGGTGCTCAACGCCACCTCGGCCCGGCTGATCCTCCCGTCCGACAAGGGTTTCGAGGTCCTCGTCGTCGACGACAACAAGATCGCCGCGACGCCGCACGGGTCGACCCTCGGCATCCTCGGCGCGCCCGACGACCTGCCGCCGGCGGGGTCGCTGCTGCAGTCCGGATGGGTGTCCTGTTTCGACGGGACCAAGCCGGCGCTGACCATCGGCTCGGCGCAGGCACCCGCATACGCCGACGCGAGCGGGCTGACCGTGAAGGTGACCGGTACCGACCGGGACATCCGCTACCTGCTCGCCGCCGGGCGTCGCTACGCCATCCCGGCCGCGTCGTACGACCCGGTCAAGCAGTACCTCGGCCAGCTCGAGACGCCGCAGGCCGTGACCGGAACGTGGGTCGACCTCTTCAACTCCGGGACCGATCTGACCTTCGACTCCTTCGCGTTCCGCAACCGCGGCCAGGTCGGTCAGCCGCTCGGCGGGCAGTACACCCTCGGCAACAAGCTGGCCAAGGTCGGCCAGCTCGTCGTCAACAAGGACCAGAACGACGCGATGTCGGTGATGGTGGCCAACGGCACGATCCCACTCACGGCGTTCGCCGCGGCGGTCTACCAGGCCGTCGCCCCGGACGGGCTGGGCAAGCCGGTCACCGTCTCCAACGACGATCTCGCCCGCATCCAGCCGAGCGACACCAAGGACTTCGTGCCGGCGGACTGGCCGACGACGATCCCCAGCCGGGCCACCGGAACGCCGTGCGCCGTACTCGAGACCGTCGAGAGCAAGCCGGCAGTGACCCACCTGGCGATGACGTCGGCCGACTCGCCGTTCGTGAAGCCGGCCAACAAGCAGCCGGTCTACGTCCAGCCCGGTCGAGGTGCGCTGGTCCGGGCCAGCTCGACCGGCACCTCCGGGCCGGTGGCCGTCGTCGACCAGTCCGGCCAGGCGTTCACCATCACCGACCCGTCGGCCGAGACGCTGGCCCGACTCGGCTACAAGGACCTCACGCCGCGCTACGTCCCGCCATCGTGGGTGTCGCTGCTGCCGGCCGGGCCGGCGCTGAGCGAGGCCGCCGTCGGCGCGCCCAAGGTCGACTCGTCGTGAGCAGGGGTATGCGCCGTGCCCGGTTCGGCGTCGCGGCGGCGTTCGGGTCGGCGACGCTCGTGGGACTCGTGGCCGTTCCGGTGGCCCCGGCCGCCGCGGCTGACGGCTCGTGCACCGAGCAGCGGACCGGGCCGGTCTACGTCAAGGAGCGCTCGGCGGCGCTGAACCAGATGGGGGTCGCGTCCGTCTGGGCCCTGGCCACGGGGCGCGGGGTCACCGTCGCGGTCGTCGACTCGGGCATCGACGTGGGCAACGCCCACCTGCCGGCCGACACCGCGGTCCGGCCCGGAAGGACCCTGCTCCCTGGCGTCGAGGGCTGGACGCCTGACCCGGCCGGCCGCAACGACCTCTCCGGCCACGGGACGGCGGTCGCCAGCCTGCTGGCCGGTCGCGCGGTCGACGGCTCCGGCCAGATCGGGCTGGCCCGCAACGCCACCCTGGTGCCCGTCCAGGTGTTCGGGGTCGCGTCGACTGAAGGACTCTCCGACGACCGGCTCAAGGACCTGACCCCGACGACGCCGCGGCTCGCCGAGGGGATCCGGTCGGCGGTCGACCTCGGCGCCAAGGTCGTCAACGTGTCGATGAGCGTCGAGACGCCGGATCCGGCGCTCGCCGAGGCGGTGTCGTATGCGACGTCGAAGGGCGCGCTGGTGGTGGCCAGTGCGGGGGACCGGGGTTCGGCGCCGAACGCGAAGGACGGTCCTCGGTACCCGGCGGCCTTCCCGGGGGTGGTGTCGGTGACCGCGGTGACCCAGGCGCGGGCCGTGGACACCGCGGCGAACATCCAGGGCGACCACATCACCGTGGCGGCCGTCGGTCAGGGTCTCAACGCCGCGCTCGGCCACGTGGGGGACTGCCTGCTGTCCGGCGCGCCGGCGACGAGCTTCGCGACGCCGCTGGTGGCCGCGACGGCCGCACTGCTGGCCGAGCGGTACCCCGACGAGGGTCCGGCGCTCTGGAAGTACCGGATCGAGGCCTCGGCCCAACGACCGCGGGCCGGCGTCAAGGACGCCGCGCTGGGCTGGGGGATCGTGTCCCCGTACGACGCGCTGACGATGACGCTCGACCCCAGCCGCCCGGGTCCGGCCATGCCGGGTCACGCCGCTCCTCCGACGCCCGCCCCAGCCGCTGCGGTCGGGCCGGTCGTTCTCGAGACCGACCCCGCCGTGGCGCCTCGCCAGGTCGGGCTGTGGATCGCGTTCGGCGCGGTCGCCGCTGCGGCCGGGCTCCGACTGGTCCAGGTGCTCCGGCGTCGTTCCGAGCAGGAGCGTGAAGCGGAGATCGCGAGCTCGCAGTCCCGTTGACACCGGGCCGTTCTCGACATGCCGGTGTCGTCGGCCTCGCTTAGGTTCGAACCATGAGCGCATCCCCAGGGGCCACCGACCAGACCGAGAACACCGAGCACTCCGTGGTGCCGGAACAGCACGGACAGGCGGAGCAGGACACGCTCCCCGACCTCGTGGCCCCGCAAGGGGTCAACGACGGCAGCGGCCGTGAGGACCACACGCAGGCCGACGACGTCATCGGTGCGTCCGAACCCGGTGAGGCGTCGAGCACCGTCAAGGACCCGAGCGAGTGGGTCACCGGCGACGAGGCGATGACCGGCGCCCAGCGCAGCTACCTCGAGACGCTGGCCCGGGAGGCCGGCGAGCAGCTGCCGGCCGACCTGACGAAGGCGCAGGCCTCGGAGCACATCGACCGCCTCCAGGCCCGGACCGGCCGGGGCCAGTAACGGTTCGGACGCCCGTTTCGAATACCCGGTCGGGTCACCAAGGTCGTTGTGAGAGCAGCAGGATCGGTGACTCGACTGGGTATCCGACGGGGTCTGCGACCCGTTGACCGCCCGCGAACCTCGCGTTCGAACCGGTTCGACCTCCGGCCCGGCAGCGGCTCGCCCGGGGGCCGCCACCGGCCCGCACGCACACGCATACGGCAGGATGGGACGCGATGAGCGACGACCACCGCCCCCGTCGACCGGCCATGATGAGCCCGGCCGCGATGGAGGCGTTCGGCGGGACCGTGGATCCGATGCAGGAGATCGAGGCCGCTCACCAGACCGCGGCCGTCCTCGTGCACGCCGGTCGCAGCGCCCACGACCCGACGGTGACGGCGCGGCTCGTGGACCTCGTCGAGGAGCTCGGCCTGTCCACCGTCGCCGACCTGTGGGCCCACCGGCCGGCCCGAACCCTCCCCGGCGCGCTCTGGCGGCTCTACGTGCTGCGGGAATGGGTCCGCCGGGCGCCCGACGAGGCCAGCCTCGACTACCGCGCCGGCGTCCGCTTCGCCGACGTCGACCACGCCGTGGCCGGAGCGGCTGATCCGCCGGGCCCGGCCGAGGTCACCGACCTGGCCGACACCATCCTGGCCGGCGTCTTCGAGGGCGACCTGGCCGTCGCACTGGAGCGGGCCGCGGCCTTCTGTCGGGTCGTGGCCGCGGGCCGCGCGGACCGGTCGGAGGGGGAGGAAGCGGCCACCCGCGCCGCCCACCTCATGGACACCGCCGACGACCTCACGGGCGCCGCCTCGCTCTGGCGGCTCGGAGAGCTCACGTAGTCACCCCACGAAGTTCTCCCCACGACGTTCGCCGCTTCGCGTCGATCCCTCGCGGGGACCCCACGCTCCGCTCCGATACTTCGCGAGGACCCCGGCTGACCCCGGGCGGCATCGTGACGGGTGGGATATCCTGTGACGGCGTCGGGCCGCGGTAGCCCCGGGTCCCAATACACGCCGCCTAGAGCGGCCTCGCGCCGTGAGGCGCTTCCCGGCCCGACGTGACCCAGTGACAACTCAGGTCAGCTCGACGCGTCCGCGACGGCCGCTGGATGCCCCTCCACTTCGGCCAGATGGTGCTTGAGGTCCTTGCGGGCCCGATCGCGCGAGCGCCGACCGGCGCCGCGCCACCCGCATACCGGGCAGCTGGCGTACGCGAACGCCCCGTGCTCGTCGACCCCCTGGGACTTCTGTTTGGGAACTTCCACCACCTCCCGAGGGCCTTTCCCGGCCTTGGGCGAGCGCTTGGGCATGGGCACATGATGTCGCGGCTCGCTAACTCTGTCTGCCCTCGGGCCCGCGCGTACCCTGGGCGAATGGCCGACGAGGACCCTCACACGGAGGGTCAGCCGGAGCCCCGCGCCGCTGGGGCCGACGAGCTGCACGACACGGCGCTCCACGAGGAGATCGAGCTCGTGGGGCAGCTGGTGGTGGCGGCCACGTCGACCCCGCACCGGCTCAGTCAGCGGGAGATCGACAAGGTCCTGGGCGTCGAGCGCGACGGCTGACGCCGACCTGACCCCGGGGCATACAGGCTCCTCCCAGGTGGACCCGCGGTGACCGGTGAGTTGCAGCGGAACGAAGCCTTTCCCGTAGCCTGTCCCACGGCCGTTGCCGCCCTGGCACACATGACGACCGGAGAGTCACCGTGGCGTTTCGCCTCACCCCGAAAGAGGACAGCTTCTACGAGCTGTTCGGCGTCAGTGCCGGGCACCTCGTGGAGGCGGCGAAGGAGCTCACCAACCTCCTCGCCGTTGAGACGCCGGAGGACCGGAAGGCCGTCGTCGACCGGATGCACGACCTCGAGCACCTCGGCGACGAGGCGACCCACGAGATCATGCGCCGGGTCAACAGCTCGTTCATCACCCCGTTCGACCGCGAGGACATCTACGCCCTCGCGTCGCGGCTGGATGACTGCATGGACTACATGGAGGAGGCCGCGGACCTCGTCGAGCTCTACAAGGTCGACGAGCTGCCCAAGGGTGTCGCCAAGCAGATCGAGATCATCGGCCGGATGGCCGAGCTGACCTCGGCGGCGATGCCTCGGCTGCGGTCGATGCAGGACCTCTCCGAGTACTGGATCGAGATCAACCGTCTCGAGAACCAGGCCGACAAGCACTACCGCCGTCTCGTGGCGAACCTCTTCGAGAACTCCGACGCGATCCACGTGCTGAAGATGAAGGACATCGTGTCGGCGCTGGAGTCGGCCGCGGACGCGTTCGAGAGCGTGGCCAACACGGTCGAGGGCATCGCGGTCAAGGAGAGCTGACCTACCGGTGGAGTGGTTCGCACTGGCCGTCGTCATCCTCCTGGCGATGGGCTTCAACTACACGAACGGGTTCCACGACGCGGCGAACGCCATCGCCACGTCGGTGTCGACCCGGGCGCTGACGCCGCGCGTCGCGCTGCTGATGGCCGCCGTCGCCAACCTCGTCGGCGCGTTCTTCGGCACCAAGGTCGCCCAGACCGTCGGCAGCGGGATCATCGACGCCCCCGACGGCATCGACGGGCTCTGGCTGGTCGGCGCCGCCCTGGTCGGCGCGATCGGGTGGAACCTGCTGACCTGGTGGAAGGGGCTGCCCTCGTCGTCCTCGCACGCCCTCATCGGCGGTCTCGGCGGCGCGGCGCTCGCGGCCGGTGCGGTCGTCCAGTGGCAGGGCATCCTCGACAAGGTCGTCATCCCGATGGTGCTCTCGCCGATCGCCGGCGTGATCCTCGGGTACCTCGTCATGACGACGATCCTCTGGATCTTCCGGCGCTCGAACCCGCACAAGGTGTCGCGGGGCTTCCGGTATGCGCAGACGCTGTCCGCCGCCGCCATGGCCTTCGGGCACGGGCTCCAGGACGCCGCCAAGACCGCGGGCGTCGTCGTCCTCGCGCTGAACGTGGCCGGGGCCCACAGCGGACCGTCGATCCCCCTGTGGGTGCTGGTCCTGTCCGCGATCGTCATCAGCCTCGGCACGTATGCGGGTGGCTGGCGGATCATGCGGACGCTCGGTCGCCGGATCATCCACCTCGACCCGCCGCAGGGGTTCGCGGCCGAGTCGACGGCTGCCTCGATCCTCTACGTCGCGGGTCTCTCGTTCGGGGCGCCGATCTCGACGACCCACACCATCACCTCGGCGATCATGGGCGTCGGCGCGACCAAGCGGCTGTCCGCGGTGCGCTGGAGCGTCGCCGGCAACATTGTCGGGGCGTGGGTACTGACCTTCCCCGGCGCCGGGCTGCTGGCCGCCGGCACCTACTGGCTGTCCCTGATCGTCCACTGAGCCCGCGACGCGCCTCTCGCCGACACGCAGCCGCCGAGAGGCCAACTTCTGTCGTCAAGAACGAAGAATGACAACAGAACTTGGCCTCTCGCCGGGCGGGGCGCCGGTATGCGGCTGCCAAGGTGGTGGGGTGCAGCTCCCCGATCTCGCGCCGGTCGAGTGGTCGATCCGCGTCGTCGATGTGGCCGACGGGTCGGTGCTCGCGACGCTCGACGAGGGCCGGGCGCTCCGGACGGCCAGCGTCGGCAAGGTGTTCCTCCTCGTCGAAGCAGCGCGTCAGGCCGCCGCCGGCGAGCTCGACCTGGGCCAACGCGTCCGGTGGGAGGACGACGAGCGGGTCTTGGACTCGGGCCTCTGGTACCTCCTCGACCAACGGGATCTCTCGGTCCGCGACCTCTGCGTTCTCGTCGGAGCCGTCAGCGACAACCTCGCCACCAACGTCCTGGTCCGCGTCGTGGGGCTGGCGGCGGTCGCCGCGACGACCGCGGCGCTCGGCTACACCGACTCAGGTCTGCTCGACCGGGTTCGTGACAAGCGTGGCCCGGCCGACCCGCCCACGCTGTCGGTCGGGAGCGCTGCCGACCTCTCCGATCTTATGGGCCGCCTCCACGGCGGCGACGTCGTCGACCCCGAGGTATCAGCCCTGGTGCTGCGCTGGCTGGCCGGCAACACCGACCTGTCGATGGTCGCGTCGGCGTTCGACCTCGACCCGCTCGCCCACGCCGAACCCGACCGCGGGATCCGCCTGGTCAACAAGACCGGCACCATCAGCACGGCGCGGGCCGACGTCGGCGTCGTCGATGGTCCAAGAACCACCGTGGCCTACGCCGTTCTCGCGAACTGGGGTCCCGATCTCGTCCAACGCGATGCGGTGCTCGCCGGTATGCGCGAGATCGGCCGGTCGATCCGCCGCCACGTCGGCGGCTGAGCCCTTGGATCCTGGGCCTTCAGACCGTCGTCAGGAAGTCGTCCAGCACCTGCAGGCCCCAGAGCAGCGACGCGATCGGAACCCGCTCGTCGACGCCGTGCACCCCCTCCGCGATACGACCGTCGGGATCCTCGCCGAGCGGCGCGAACCCGTACCCGGCGATCCCGAGCGGCGCGAAGGCCTTGGCGTCCGTACCCCCGCCCATGCAGTAGGGGAACACGACCGCACCGGGGTCGGCGGCGCATACGGCATCCCGCAGGGCCGCGAACCACGGGCCGTCCACGGGAGCCGATACCGGTAAGGAGTGCGCCGTGAACTCCCACTCGACCTCGTCACCGATGAGCTCGGGCAGCGTGGCCTCGAGCTCCTCCGCATACCCCGGCGGGCAGCGGACGTCGACCTCGGCGGTGGCCGTCGCCGGAAGGACGTTGACCTTGTAGCCGGCGCTGAGCATGGTCGGGGTCGTCTGCGCCCGGACGGTGAACCGGGCGACGTCGGCCATCGGGCCGAGCTCGTCGAGGCAGGCCTGCACCCCGGCGGCGGTGTCGAGGTCGACGGCGACCCCCAGGGCGTCGGCCGTCCCCTGCAGCTGCGCGCGCACGGCGGGCGAGAGGTGGATCGGCCAGGGATGGTGAGCCAGCCGGTGCAGCGCGTCGACCAGCCGGCTGACCGCCGTGGAGGGCCCGGGTCGGGAGGCGTGGCCGGCCACCCCGCGGGCGGTCAGCCGCAGGTGCAGCGACCCGCGCTCGGCCGCCGCGATGGGGTAGCAGCGCATGCTGCGGTCGCCACGCTCGAGCCGGCGGAACATCCCGCCGCTCTCGCCGATCGCCGCCTCGACCCCGTCGAACAGCTCGGGATGGGCCTCGGCCAGCCACCGGGCCCCGTAGGCGCCTTGGTCCTCCTCGTCCGCGACGAACGCGACGACGACGTCGCGCTGCGGCCGGACGCCCTCGCGCCCCCAGCGCATCACCGTGGCGAGGGTCATCGCGCACATGTCCTTCATGTCGACGGCGCCGCGCCCCCAGACGTAGCCGTCGCTCACCAGCCCGCCGAACGGGTCGACACTCCAGTCGTCGGCCTCGGCCGGCACCACGTCGAGGTGGGCATGCACGAGCAGGGCCGGCAGGTCACCGCGCATACCGGGAACGCGGAGCACGACGTTGGCGCGGTCCGGGGCGTCGTTGCGGGCCAGCAGCTGCGGTGACCAGCCGACCGACTCGAGGCGGGCGGCGACCCAGGCGGCCGCCTCGCGCTCGCCGGCGCTGGTGCCCCGACCCCAGTTCGTCGTATCGAACCGGATCAGTATCGACAGCAGGTCGACGACCTCGGCATACGTTCCGGATCCCGCGTTGTCGCCTGGTCCTTCCGTGGCGCCCGTCCTTTGGTCGGCGGTCATCTCTTCCCATCTGAGCGGTCCTGTGCCAGGGTCATGTCAATTGTTACCGGAGTTCGCGCACATCACAGTAGTTAGTTACCACTCCTTTGAGTTACGTATCCGGCACGCCGTCGGGGCAAGAGAGGCGTCAATCAGCATGACCGAGCACCGCACCCCGTCACACCGCTCTCTGCTGCGTCGCGCCGCCGCCTTCGCGGTGGCCGCCGTCGCGCTAGCCGCCCCCGCCGTCGCCGGGACGACGCTCCCGGCGCACGCCGCCGATGCGGCCCCGGCGATGAAGGTCGCCATCGCGACCGACATCGACACCTTCAACCCGTTCCTGGCGATCCTGGCCAGCAGCACGGGGATCCTGCGCTTCCAGTACGAGAACCTCGTGCAGTACGGCGTCAACAACGAGCCGGTGCCGGGGCTGTCGGACAAGTGGGAGACCTCGACCGACGGCAAGACGTGGACGTACCACATCCGCGACGGCATGAAGTGGTCGGACAACCAGCCGCTCACCGCCGACGACGTGGCCTGGACCTTCAACGCGGTCAAGACCAACGCGGCGCTCCAGAAGGCCAACGGTGGGCTCGTCGAGAACGTCCAGACCGTCACGGCCAAGGACCCGTCGACCCTCGAGCTGACGCTCGCGGCGCCGCAGGCGTCGAACCCGGGGTTCGAGCTGCCCATCGTCCCGAAGCACGTGTGGGAGAAGGAGGCCGACCCGTCGAAGTACGCCAACGACACCGACACCGTCGGCTCCGGCCCGTTCGTCGTCAAGTCGTACCAGAAGGGCGTCAGCGTCCAGCTCGTCGCGAACCCCAACTTCTGGCGCGGGGCGCCCAAAGTCTCCAGCCTGACCTACGCGTACTACAAGAACACCGACGCGGCGGTCCAGGCACTGAAGAACGGCGAGGTCGACATCGTCGGCAGCCTCACGCCCGCGCAGTTCACCTCACTCAAGGACCAGGCGGGCATCACCACGAACCAGGGCGCCGGGCGCCGTTACACCGCCCTCGCCATCAACCCCGGTGCGATCGACGCGCAGGGCAAGCCGCTCGGTGACGGCAACGCCGCCCTCCAGGACCCCGTCCTCCGCCAGGCCGTGGTCAAGGCCGTCGACAAGCAGACCCTGCTGACCCGGGTGCTCCAGGGCCTCGGAAAGCCGGGTCTGACCGAGATGCCCGGCGTCTACCCCAGCTACACCGGGTATGCCGCGGGCTACACCGCGCCGACCTTCGACATCGCCGGCGCGAACCAGCTGCTCGACCAGGCGGGCTACGCCAAGGGCGCCGACGGCAACCGCACGGACAAGTCCGGCAAGCCGCTGACCCTGCGCCTCATGGGCCGTAACTCCGACCCCACGCACGCGCAGATGGCGGAGTTCGTCAAAGGCTGGCTCGGCCAGATCGGCATCCCGCTGACGGTGAGCATGGTGACGCCGAACCAGGTCAACGACGACTCGACGCTGGGCAAGTACGACCTGTACTTCACCGGCTGGGGCATCGGCCCCGACCCGGACTTCCAGCTGTCGATCAACCAGTGCAGCTCGCGGCCCAACCCCGACGGCTCGGGCGCGACGAGTGAGAACAACTGGTGCGACCCGGCGTTCGACGCGCTCTACAAGGCCCAGCACACCGAGCTCGACGCCGCCAAGCGGGCGGACCTCGTCAAGCAGGCCTTCACGATGATCGACAAGGCCGCGATCAACAGCGTGATCTGGTACGCCGACACGCTCGAGGCCTGGCGCAGCGACAAGTTCACCGGCTTCGTCAAGCAGCCGGAGAACGGCGGCGTGGTCATGGGCCAGAACGGCTACTGGGGCCTCTACGGCGCGGCACCGGTGTCGACGGACACGTCGGCCGCGGCCGGGACCTCCTCGAGCAGCGGGCTACCGGGCTGGGCGATCGGGCTGATCATCGCGGCCGTCGTCGTGGTCGTCGGAGCGATCATCGTGCTGAGTATGCGTCGCCGCGCCACCGCGGCCGACCGCGAGTGAGCCGGGAGAGGCGAGGTTCGCGATGAGCATCGCTCCCGGGAGCGATGCCCTCGCCCGCGACGAAGCCGGGATCGACACCCCGGGCGACGCCGCGGGACCCGACGAGTCCGGCCCGCGCGGCTCGACGCTGCCGCGCTACCTCGCCGTCAAGGCCGGCGGCGCGTTGATCAGCCTCGCGATGGTCGTCGTCCTCGGGTTCTTCTCGTTCCGGGTGCTCCCGGGCTCGGACCCGGCCCTCAACCTCACCCGGGGCCGCCAGGTCAGCGCGGCGGAGGTCGAGCGGCTTCGGCACGAGTTCGGGCTGGACCAGCCGCTCATCAGCCAGTTCTTCCGCTACGTCGGCGACCTGCTCACCGGCAACCTCGGCACCTCGTTCGTCTACAACCAGTCGGTCACCTCACTGATCGCCGACAAGATCGGACCGACCCTGCTGCTGACCGGGACGGCCGCCGCGATCTCGATCGCCCTCGGCCTGTGGCTCGGGCAGCTGGCCGCGTGGCGGCGGGGCAGCTGGTTCGACAAGCTCCAGACCGGGACGGCGCTGACCTTCTGGTCGGTGCCGACGTTCTGGCTCGGCCTGATCCTGCTGCTCGTCTTCGCCGGCATGCTCCACCTGTTCCCGGCGGGCGGCATGATGACCGCCGGTAGCGACGAGACCGGGTTCGCCCTGGTCGTCGACGTGCTACACCACCTGACGCTGCCGGTGGTGACCATGGTCGCGGTGGTCTACGCGCAGTACCTCATGGTGATGCGGGCCTCGGTGCTCGAGGAGATGTCGGCCGACTACCTCACCACGGCTCGGGCCAAGGGACTGGCCGAGGACAAGGTGCGCACCCGGCACGCGGTGCCCAACGCGCTGCTCCCGACCGTCACCCTGATCTTCCTGCACGTCGGCGGACTCATCGGGGGAGCGGTCACCGTGGAGACGGTGTTCTCCTGGCCGGGGCTGGGCTTCCTCACCTTCTCCGCGCTGAGCGCCCCGGACCTCCCGCTGCTCCAAGGGACCTTCGTCGTCTTCTCGACCATCGTCATCGTCATGAACTTCGTGGCCGACCTGCTCTACCGGGTGCTCGACCCCCGGCTGAAGGCGGCGTGACATGAGCATCGACGCGCGGCCCACCTCGGGACGTCAGGCGGTCACGGCCCGACGTCGGGCCGCAGCGGCGCGGGTCTGGCGGGAGTTCGTCGGCACGCGGTCCGGAGTGGTGGGCCTGGTCCTCCTCGTGCTGGTCATCGCGATCGCGATCCTCGCGCCGGTGCTCGTTCCGGCCGAGTCCCTGGACGTCACCCAGATCACCGCACCGACCAACCACCCGCCGATGGCCGGCTACCCGCTCGGGACCGACCCGTCGGGGCGCAGCGTGCTCGGGATGCTCATCTGGGGCGCGCGGGTCTCGCTCCTCGTCGGGTTCGCCGCGACGGCAGTCTCCATGGTCATCGGGACGACCATGGGGATGGCCGCCGGCCACTTCACCGGCGCCGGCCGGGCCGTGATCATGCGGGTGATCGACTTCTTCCTCGTCATCCCCGGCCTCGTCCTCGCGATCGTGCTGTCGTCGGTGCTCAGCCGCGGGGTCTGGACGATCATCATCGCGATCGGCGTGACCAGCTGGGCGGGCACCGCCCGCGTGGTCCGGGCGCAGACCCTCACCATCGAGTCCCGGCCCTACATCGAGCGGGCCAAGGCCCTCGGCGCCGGTGACGGTCACATCCTCGGGCGGCACGTGCTGCCCGCGGTGCTCCCGCTGGTCCTGGCCAACACCACGCTCACCGTCGGCTCGGCGGTCATCTCCGAGTCGACCCTGTCATTCCTCGGGCTCGGCGACCCGACCCAGATCTCCTGGGGCTCGATGCTCAAGACCGCGCTGGACACGGGTGCGGCGACGGCCGGCTACTGGTGGTACGTCCTGCCGCCGGGTCTGGCCATCGTCGTCGTCGTCCTCTGCTTCACCCTGGTCGGTCGCGCCCTGGAGTCCGTGCTCAACCCGACCCTGCGGCGGCGTTGATGATGTCGCATACCGAAAGCCCTGAAACCCCAGAGACACCAGAGACACCAGAGACACCAGGGACGCCGTCCACCGGACCCGCCCTGGCGTGGCGCGACGTCCGGATCACCTACGCCACCAGCCGCGGCGACGACACGGAGGTGGTGGCCGTCGACGGCGTGGACCTCGCCGTCGAACCTGGGGGAACGGTCGGCATCGCCGGGGAGTCGGGCTGCGGGAAGTCCACCCTGGCGATGTCGGCGCTGCGGCTGCTGCCCCGCAACGCCACGCTGACCGGCACCGTCGAGCTGGGCGGCGAGGACGTCACGGCGATGCGGTGGGGTCGGCTGCGCGCGGTGCGGTGGACCCAGGGCGCGATCGTGTTCCAGGGGGCGATGAGCTCGCTGAACCCGGTCCGCACTGTGGGCTGGCAGATCGCCGAGGCGCTGGAGCTGCACGGCACGGCGGCCACCGCCTCCGCGACGGCGAGGGCTGAGCGGGTCCGCGCGCTGCTGGAGATGGTCGACCTGCCGGCCCAGAAGTCCAGGTCCTACCCGCACGAGCTGTCCGGCGGCCAGAAGCAGCGGGTGATGATCGCCATGGCGCTCGCCTGCGACCCGGACGTCATCATCGCCGACGAGCCCACGACCGCCCTCGACGTCGTCGTCCAGGCACAGGTCCTCGACGTCCTCACGGCTCTGGTCCGCGACCGCGCCCTCACCCTGGTGATGATCAGCCACGACCTCTCGGTCCTCGCCGCGGTGTGCGACCGGATCGTCGTGATGCAGCACGGCCGGATCGTCGAGGAGGGCCCGGCGCACGAGGTGATGGTGAACCCGCAGCACGCGCATACCCGCGAGCTGGCGGCCGCCTTCCCCGAGATCGGCGACCCCGCCTCGCGACGTCGCGTGGGCCGGGCCGACCGTCTCGAGGTCGTCGAGTGGGTCGCGCCACCGCCGGCCGAGAAGGGGACCGAGCCACTCCTCGCGGTCGAGGACCTCGTCGTCGACTTCGTCGCCCGCGGCCAGCGGATCCGCGCGGTCGACCACGTGACGATGGCTTGCGCTGCCGGCGAGGTCGCCGCCCTCGTGGGCCAGTCCGGGTCGGGCAAGACGACGCTCGCCCGGACCATCCTCGGCCTCCAGCCGCCCACGTCGGGGTCGATCCGGTATGCGGGTGCCGAGCTGCCCCGCAACCGGGCCGGCCTCAAGGCCTACCGGCGGCAGGTCCAGTTCGTCCTCCAGGACCCCACCGCCTCGCTCAACCCCAAGCACACCGTCTACGAGGCCGTCGCCGAGGGCATCCGGATCCACCGGCTGCCGGGCGACGAGCGGGAGCGGGTCGCGACGGCGATGAGCCAGGCCGAGCTCACCCCACCGGAGGCGTTCTTCGGCGTCATCCCGCAGGAGCTGTCCGGTGGGCAGCGACAACGAGTCGTCATCGCCGGCGCGCTCGCCCTCGAACCGAGCTACCTTGTCGCCGACGAGCCGGTCGCCAGCCTGGACGCGTCGGTACGCGGCGAGATCCTCGCGCTGCTGCTCCGCCTCAAGCGCGACCTCGGGCTGGGGGCCCTGGTCATCACCCACGACCTCGGCCTCGCCTGGAACATCGCCGACCGCGTCATGGTGATGCACCACGGCCGGATCGTCGAGGACGGCACCGTCGAGCAGGTCCTCCTCGACCCGCAGGACGACTACACCAAGACCCTGCTGTCCGTCGTCCCCTCGCGGTTGGCCCAGCGGTGAACCGGGCCGCACTCGGGCCCCTGCACAGCGGGGACCGGGTCGCGCTGGTCGCCCCCGCGGGGCCGACCGCCGTCGAGCAGATGGAGCGTGCGCGAGAACTGCTGACGGGCTGGGGGCTCGACCCGGTCAGCTACCCGTCGGCCACCGCGCTGCACCCGCGCGCCGCCTACCTTTCGGGTGCCGACCAGGTACGCGCGAACGACCTCGTCGAGGCGTGGTGCGACCCGGACATCGCCGGGATCTTCTGCCTGCGGGGCGGCTACGGCACGATCCGTGTCCTCGACCGGCTCGACGAGGACCGGATGCGCGCCGCCGGACCCACACCCCTGTTCGGCAGCTCCGACGTCACCGCACTCCACGAGTGGCTGCGTGAGCGGCTCGGGACGCCGACGTGGTTCACACCGATGATCGGCACCGGCTCACTGCTCGACGACGACGTGGCCGTCGCCTCGCTCCGGACCGCGGTGTTCGAGCCGGCGGCGGGTCGCCGCATCGCCCGCGAGGGCGCCGAGCCGCTGGTGACCGGCACCGCTCACGGAACGCTCATCGGCGGGAACCTGTCGCTGCTGGCGATGACCATCGGAGCCCGGGGCCGTGTCGTCGACAACGCCGGCGCCATCGTGCTGCTCGAGGACATCACCGAGGGCACCTACCGGATCGACGGCTACCTCATGTCGCTGCTGAGGTCGGGGTGGTTCGACGGCGTGACCGGCGTCGCGCTGGGCAGCTGGGAGGAGTGTGGGCCGCTGGAGGAGATCCGCGACCTGTGCGCGGAGCTGCTCGCCCCGTTGGGCATTCCGGTCGCGTGGGAGCTCGGCTTCGGCCACGGACTCGGGTCGCAGAGCGTGCCTCTCGGCGTGCCCGCTACGTTGACCGCCCAGCCGGGCGACGTTGCGTTGACCGTCGACGCGGAGGCGGCATGAGCGACCTGGCGACGAGCCGGCCGCGGTCCGCGACGGTGCTGAAGACCCGGCTGCTCGACGCCCACAGCGACGAGTTCGCCGCGGCCCTCGCCTGGGCGGCCGAGGACCCGAGCCTGGAGGCGGCCGCGGCGCGAATCACGGCCGCCCGTAGGCGTTTCGTCCTCGGGGCGGCCACCTCGTTCACCTACGCGTCGCTGCTCGCCGCCAAGCTGAGTGCGGCGCTCGCCAAGGTCACTCTCGTCGACGGCACCATCGTCCGGCCACTGGAGATCCTGTCCGACGTGCACGACACGGACGTCCTGATCGCGATCTCGCTGCAGCCCTACCGGCGCTACACCGTCGAGGTCGCCGCACCGTTCGTGGAGGCCGGCGGGTCGCTGGTCCTCGTCACCGACAGCGCCACGGCGCCGCTGGTCAAGTATGCGGCGGAGGCGGTGGTCATCGCCGCGCGCCCGCCCGGGAGCGACGTGTCCGACCGGCTCCATCCCGAGACCCCGGCCGCGTCGCCGGCGGCGGTCGGCCTGGTCATCGACATCCTCACGGCCCTGTCGAGCGCCAGCGCCAAGGGTGCGACGCGGCGGCTCGCCGAGCGCGAGCGGTTGGCCGTCGAGCTGGGCCTCTACCTCGGCTGAGCGGTCAGCCGAACCGGCCGCTGATGTAGTCCTCGGTGGCCTGTTCCTTGGGGTTGCTGAAGATCCTCTGCGTCGTGTCGATCTCCACGAGCCGCCCCGGCTTGCCGGTGGCGGCCAGGTTGAAGAACGCGGTGCGGTCTGAGACCCGCGACGCCTGCTGCATGTTGTGGGTCACGATGACGATCGTGTAGTCGGTCTTCAGCTCGCTGACGAGGTCCTCGATGGCGAGGGTCGAGATCGGGTCGAGCGCCGAGCACGGCTCGTCCATGAGCAGCACTTGCGGCCGCACGGCGATCGCGCGGGCGATGCAGAGGCGCTGCTGCTGGCCGCCGGAGAGGCCGGCGCCGGGCTTCTTGAGCCGGTCCTTGACCTCGTTCCAGAGGTTGGCGCCGACCAGCGACTTCTCGGCCGCCTCCGCGAGCGCCTTCTTGTCCTTCATCCCGCTGAGCCGCAGTCCGGACACGACGTTGTCGAAGATCGACATGGTCGGGAACGGGTTCGGCCGCTGGAAGACCATGCCGACGGTCCGGCGCACCGACACCGGGTCGACCGACGACGCATACAGGTCCTTGTCGTCGAGCATGACCTGGCCCTCGACCCGGCCACCGGGGACGACCTCGTGCATCCGGTTCAGGGTCCGCAGGAACGTCGACTTGCCACAGCCGGACGGGCCGATGAAGGCCGTCACCGACCGGGGCTCGATGGTGAGGGACACGCCCTCGACCGCCTTGAAGTCGCCGTAGTAGACGTTGAGGTCTTTGACGTCGATGCGCTTGGCCATGTGGGTCTTCCGGGTCCTGTCGGTATGCGGGTCAGCTGCGGACCGTGCTGAGGCGCGCCACCAGGCGGCCGATCACGTTGAGCAGCAACACGATGAGGATGAGCGTGAGGGCGGTGGCCCACATCCGCTCGACGGCGGCGTCGATACCGAGCTCGGTCCGGTCCTGGTTGATCATCGTGGGGAGGGTGGGCATGGGGCCCGAGAAGAGGTTCGTCGCGATGCTCTTCGTGTAGGGCCCGAGGATGAGCAGCGGTGCCGTCTCGCCGATGATCCGCGCCAGTCCCAACAGGATCCCCGTGATGATGCCCGAGAACGCGGTGGGCAGCACGATCCGGGTGATGGTGACCCACTTGGGCACGCCGAGCGCGTAGGAGGCCTCGCGCAGCTCGTTGGGGACGAGCTTGAGCATCTCCTCGGTGGAGCGGACGACGACCGGGAGCATGAGCAGGACCAGCGCGAGGCATACCGCGAAGCCGACCCGCTGGAAGCCGAACGTCGTCACCCACACCGCGTAGACGAACAGGGCCGCGACGATGGACGGCACCCCGGTGAGGATGTCGACCATGAACGAGACCGCGCGGGCGATGGCACCGCGGCCGTACTCCACGAGGTAGATCGCGGTGAGCACGCCGATCGGCACCGCGATCACCGCGGTGACGCCGGCCTGGATCAGTGTCCCCTGGATGGCGTGGATCGCGCCGCCGCCGACGTCGGTGGAGTTGATGTTGCGCTGGCTGTTGGTCCACCACGACGACTGCAGCAGCAGGCCGACGCCCTTGCTGATGACGGTGAAGAGGATCCACACGAGCGGCACCATGGCCAGGCCGAACGACCCCCACATGACGATGCGCGCGATGACGTCCTTGACGGCGCGGCCGCGGGACTTGTGGCCGAGGTCGAGCGGCGTGGACGGTCGCGGCGAGGAGTCCGACGGCGGGGCGGCGGCCGAGGTCGTGCGGACCGCGAACTTGCGCAGCGCCGGGGCGGCGCCGTCGCGGTCATGGACCGGCGACTCGGCGGCGGAAAGGGGCTGGGTCGTCATTCGCTGAAGGCCTTCCGGCGCTCGATGACGACCCGGGCGATCGCGTTGACGATGAAGGTGAGGACGAAGAGGACCAGACCCGCGGCGATGTAGGCGCCGGTCTTGGCCGGAGTGTCGAACTCGGCGGCGTTGTTGGCGATTCGCGAGGCGAACGTCTCACCACCGTTGAACACCGACCAGGTCCACGGGGTGCCGTCGGCGAGCTTGGAGACGAGGAAGGTGACGGCGATCGTCTCGCCCAGTGCCCGGCCGAGGGCCAGCATGGACGCCGAGATGACGCCGGGCTGGCCGAACGGGAGGACCGCGGTGCGGATCATCTCCCACCGGGTGGCGCCCAGCGCGAGGGCGCCCTCCTTGTGGGTGACCGGGGTCTGGTCGAAGACCTCGCGGGACAGGGCGGTGACGATCGGCAGGACCATGATCGACAGGACGATGCCGATGAAGAAGATGGTGCCGCCGCTGATCCCCGTGGGGGAGAAGAGCGGGAACCAGCCCATGACGTCCTGGAGCCCGCCCTCGACCGGCGAGATGAGGCTGCGGAACGTCAGTGCCGCCCAGAGTCCGTAGACGATGGACGGCACGGCCGCCAGCAGGTCGACCAGGCTGGCGGCCGGCCGCTTGAGCCAGCTCGGCGCGTACTGGGTGATGAACAGGGCGACGGCGACGCCGAACGGCACCGCGATGACCATCGCGATCGCCGACGACGCCACCGTCGTCCAGAGCAGCTCGACGATGCCGAACCGCGGTGTGTCGCCGCCCGGCGCCCACTCTCGTGAGGTGAGGAAGCTCGCCTGGTCCTTCAGCAGCGCCGGGATCGCCTGCGCCAGAAGGAAGACACCGATCAGGGTGACGAGGGCGATGACCAGCAGGCCCGCGCCCCGGGAGGCGCCGGCGAAGAGCCGGTCACCGAGCCTCCCGGTCGAGGCGCTGTCCCCGTCGAGGTTCGAGCGCCCCGACGGTCCGTCGCCCGGGAACTGCGAGGCGACGGACGCACCGGTGATGGACGACACGTGTGGTTCCCTGTCGGCCGAGGGTCAGCTGACCGCGCCGACGGCGGCCCCGACCTTGGTCTGGACCTCCTTGGGCAGCGGCGCGTAGCCGAGCTCCTCGAGACCGGACTGCGTCGTGGTGGAGGCGAAGCTGCCGAGGAAGCCCTTGACCGCCTTGCCCTTGGCCGGGTCCGCGTACTTGCTGCAGACGATGTTGTAGGTGACGAGGACGATCGGGTAGGTGCCCGCCGCCTTGGTCGCGTAGTCGAGCTTGAGCGAGAGGTCGTTCCCGGTGCCGACCTGCGTGGCGCCGGCGACCATCTTGCCGGCGGTCTCACCGGTCAGCGCGATCGGTGTGCCCGAGCCGTTGTCGACCTTGGCGATGGCCAGCTTGTTCTGCGTGGCGTACGACCACTCGGTGTACGTGACGCCACCGTCGGTCGAGGCGACCGCGCTCGAGACGCCGGCCGACTTCTCCTTGCCCTCGCCCTTGCCGGTCCACTTCTTGGCCGGCGCAGCGGTCCAGGCGGCCGGTGCGGCGGCCTTGAGGTAGTTGGTGAAGTTCTCCGTGGTGCCGGAGTCGTCGGAGCGGAAGAACACCTTGATCGGCGAGGCCGGCAGGGTGGCGCCGGTGTTCAGGGCGGCGATGGCCGGGTCGTTCCACGTGGTGACGACGCCGTTGAAGATCTTCGCGGCGACGTCGGCGTTGAGGACGAGGTCGGTGACGCCCTTGACGTTGTAGGCGATCGCGATCGGGCCGGCGACCATCGGGAGGTTCCAGGCGTCGGAGCCGCAGGCGGTCTTGGCGGCGGTGGCCTCGTCGGTCTTCAGGGCGGAGTCGGATCCCGCGAAGTCGACCTGCTTGCCGGTGAACTGCTTGATGCCGGCGCCGGAGCCGGTCGCGTTGTAGTTGATCGTGGCGTCGCTGCAGGCGGTCTGGTACGCCTTGATGGCCGCCTCGATGGCGTTCTTCTGGGCCGTGGAGCCCTCGCCGTTGAGGGTGCCGGAGAAGCAGTTGGCCGCGGCGGCGGAGCTGCCACCGGTCGCGGCGGCGCCGCCGGAGCCGCTGGCTCCGCCGGAGTTGTTGTCGCTGCCGCACGCCGACAGGGCGAGGGCGCCGGTCAGGGCCACGGCGCCGGCCGTGAGGACGCGGCTGGTACGCATGAGTTGCACGGGGGGTTCCCTTGTCTGTGGGGGGTTCCGGTCTGGGGAGCGACGAGCCGGCTTTCCCGTCCGGCGCATCCGACTCGGACGCTAGGTGGCCCGGATGACGTAAATCCCCCGGTGGGTGAACGCCGGGTGAACGCGGGTCAAAGCCTTGGGGCCACCCGGTTTTCGCCCGGAAGGACGGCACCCCAAGAACCGGTATGCACCCCGCCGTACCTGCCGCGCCGTGGCCGGCGTCGGTAACGGACAACCGGACTGGCACGAGCGCCGAGATCGGGTCTGAACACGGCGCATACCGGCTTCGTGCCCGTCCACCGGCCCGCCCCGGACGGGACGACGGACAGGACCAAGGCCAGGGTTCGGGCCGAAACGGGGGGTAGACCGGGCTCGTTCCTGTCGGTCGCCCCGGCGCGGCGCGGGTAGGGCGGACAACCGGACTGGCATGTGCGCCGAGATCGGGTCTGAACACGGCGCATACCGGCTTAGTGCCCGTCCGTCGGCCCGTCCGGGCGTCGACAGCGGCTCAGGTGGGGTAGCGCTCCACGGCGATGACCCGGGCGCCGTCGCCGGTGTCGACGACGTGGCAGACCAGGACCTCGCCCTTGGCCATCCCGTCGGCGCCGGCCTCGGTCAGGGCGGCCGCCGCGTCCGGGCCGTCGTCGGCCGAGAGGTCCACCATGGCGAGCAGCCGCTCCAACAGGCTCGGCAGCACCGGGCCGTGGCTGCACATCGCCGTCGGCGCGCCTCGCTCGACCATCCGCCGCAGGTGGTGGGTGCTGCGGTCGGGGTCTGCCGCATACCCTTCCTCGGACAGGCCGTCGCGGAGCCGCAGCGGGAGCCCGGCGGCGGCCGCATACGGGCGGAGGGTGTCGGCGCACCGCAGCGAGCTGGACGAGACCAGCCTGGTCACGCCGTACGCGGCCAGGAGCGGGACGATCGACTGGGCCTGAGCCGCACCGCGCTCGTCGAGAGGACGTTCGGGGTCCGGCCGCGTCCAGGAGCCGCGGGGGCGCGCCTTGGCGTGGCGGACGACGGCCAGCGGCCACGTCGTGAGCCGCCCGGCGGCGTCGGCCCGGACCACCGCGCGGAGCTGGTCGCGGTCGCGGGCGTAGTCGAGCTTGTCGTGGGCGGTGAGGACGTCGAGCCAGGCCACCTCGTCGATCTCGTTGACCAGTCGGCCCTCGCCGCCGACCACCTCGGCGGCCCAGTAGCGGACCTGCTTCGTCGCCGGGACGCCGGTCCGGTCGAGCACCGTGTAGCTGGCCGGCGGGAGCGGCATTCCGAGGTGGACATCGAGCCCCGTCTCCTCGGCGGTCTCCCGCGTGGCGGCGACCGGGTACTCCTCGCCCGGGTCGAGCTTGCCCTTGGCCCAGGACCAGTCGTCGTACTTGGGCCGGTGCACCATCGCCACTTCCAGGTGGCCGCGGCGCCGTCGCCAGGGCACCGTCCCGGCGGCCGGGACGACGAGGGAGGGGGTGGCCGTCATCGGGTCACGAACGAGCCGGAGACGTTCCTAGCGACGCCGCGCCTTGCGGCGCCGCTTGAGGTGGGTCTCGATCATGGCGGTCTGGACGTCGGTGAGCGGCTCGCCCTCGGCGTTGCGGTGGTGGCGGGTCCATCGGCCGTCCTCGGCCAGCTCCCACCGCGAGGTCGAGGCGGCGGTTCCCTTCTCCAGCAATGAGGTGATCTCGGCGACGTGCTGCGGCTCGGTGACGCGCAGCAGCGCCTCGACCCGACGGTCGAGGTTGCGGTGCATCATGTCGGCGCTGCCGAGGAAGACGACCGGCTCGCCGTCGCCCCCGAACCAGAAGACGCGGGAGTGCTCGAGGAACCGGCCCAGTGTCGAGCGGACCGAGATGTTGTCGCTCAGCCCTTCGACACCGGGTCGCAGCGCGCAGATGGCGCGGACCCAGATGTCGATCCGAACCCCCGCCTGGGAGGCGCGGTAGAGCGCGTCGATGGTCTGCTCGTCGACGATCGAGTTGAGCTTGAAGATGATCCGGCCCCTGCCGGTCTGCTCGTGGCGCTCCACCTCGGCCTCGATCTGCTCGAGGAGGCCGGAGCGAACCGTCCGCGGCGCGACGAGGAGCCGCTTGAACCGGCTGCGCGGCGCGATCCCGGACAGCTGGTTGAACAGGCGGGTGAGGTCCTCGCCGACCTGCGGGTCGCAGGTCAGGACGCCGAGGTCCTCGTAGATGCGGGCGGTCTTGGGGTTGTAGTTCCCGGTACCGATGTGGCAGTAGCGGACCAGACCCTCGGCCTCCTGGCGGACCACCAGGCACAGCTTGGCGTGGGTCTTCAGCCCGACGATGCCGTAGACGACGTGGACGCCGGCCTGCTCGAGCTTGCGGGCCCAGCTGATGTTGTTGACCTCGTCGAACCGGGCCTTGATCTCGACGACGGCGAGGACCTGTTTGCCGGCCTCGGCCGCGTCGATGAGGGCGTCGACGATCGGCGAGTCGCCGGAGGTGCGGTAGAGGGTCTGCTTGATCGCGAGGACCCGTGGGTCGGCAGCCGCCTGCTCGATGAACGCCTGTACCGACGTCGAGAACGAGTCGTACGGGTGGTGCAGCAGGACGTCCTTCGCGCGCACCGTCGCGAAGATGTCGCCAGGCTTGCTGCTCTCGGTGGGAGAGAGGTCCGGCTGGGTCAGCGGCACGAACGGGTCGTACTTGAGGTCGGAGCGCTCGAGCCGGTCGATCTCGAAGAGGGCGGTCAGGTCGAGCGGCCCCGGCAGCCGGTAGATGTCCTCGCCACTGATCTGGAGCTCGCGCGACAGCAGGTCGAGCACGTGGTCGTCGATGTCCTCCTCGACCTCGAGGCGGACCGGAGGCCCGAACCGGCGGCGGGTGAGCTCCTTCTCCATCGCGGTCAGGAGGTTCTCGGCGTCGTCCTCCTCGACCTCGACGTCCTCGTTGCGGGTGACCCGGAATGTCGTGTGCTCGTGCACCTCCATCCCCGTGAACAGCTGGTCGAGGTTGGCGGCGATGACGTCCTCCAGCGGCGCGAACCGCACGGCGTATGCGCCGTCGTGGTGCTCGCTGCCGACGCGGACCAGCCGCGGCAGGGACGGCGGGACCTTCACGCGGGCGAAGTGCTCGTTGCCGGTCTTCGGGTTGACCAGGGTCACCGCGAGGTTCAGCGACAGGCCCGAGATGTAGGGGAACGGGTGCGCCGGGTCGACGGACAGCGGCGTGAGCACCGGGAAGATGTGGTCGGTGAACAGCTCGTTCAGCGGCTCGCGCTCCTCCTCGCTGAGGTTGGGCCACCGGACGATGGTGATGCCCTGCTCGGCCAGCGCCGGCCGGATCTCGCCGAGGAACAGGGCGGCCTGCATCCGCTGCAGCTGACCCGCGACCTCGCTGATCTTCTCCAGGACCTCACGCGGTTCGAGCCCCGCGGCGGACCGGACCGCGATGCCGGTCGCGATCCGGCGCTTGAGACCGGCGACCCGGATCATGAAGAACTCGTCGAGGTTGCTGCTGAAGATCGCCAGGAACTTGGCCCGTTCGAGCAGCGGGATGGCGTCGTCCATGGCCAGCTGGAGGACCCGCTCGTTCAGCTGCAGCCAGGAGATCTCGCGCTCGAGGAACCGGTCGGCCGGCAGCTCGTCCGGCGGCCGGATGAACCGGCCGTTCGCCGCCCGCGGCCGGTACCCCCGGGACGACGTAATGGTGCTCGCGAGCGAGCGGAGGGCACTGCCGTCCGACCCGTCGTCGAACGCCTCGCGCTCGTCGAGGACGGCCGCCCGCTCCGACAGCTCCGTGCTCATGACCTCATCGTTCCACCTCGAGGTGAACTGCCGTCAACGTGCTAGGCCCGCGAGGCGAACATGCGGTCCACCGACCGTGTCGTGAACCCCAGTCCGCGGTAGACCTTCAGGGCCGCCGGGTTGTCGCCGTCGACGTAGAGGATGACGTCCTCGACCCCTTGGCCCGCCAGGTAGTGCAGGCCCAGCAGGGTCACCGGCCGCCCCAGGCCCTTCCCCTGGTACGCGGGGTCGACGGCGACCACATACACCTCCCCACTTCGGCCGCGGCTCGCTCCGCGACCCGTGCCCGAAGCGTGGGCCCCCCCGGTCCCGCCGGGGGTTTCCGGCGGGATCTTCGTCCAGTGCGAGGCGGCCACCGTGTCGGGGTCGTCCTCGGGCACCACGAGGATCAGCCCCTCGGGGTCGAACCAGGACTCCTCCATGCGGGCGTCCAGGTCCGCACGGGTCATCCGGCCCTGTTCGGGGTGGTGCGCGAACGCCGCGGCGTTGACCCGCAGCCACTCCGCCTCGTCGTGCCCCGGCCGGAACGACCGCGCCACGAGACCGTCGGGCAGGACCGGCTCGTCCACCGGGCCGGCCTCGTCGAACCGGCGGCCGAGGACGAACAGCTCGCGGACCACCTCCAGCCCGTGTGCCGCCGCGAAGCGGTCGGCGGCCGCGAGGTCCCCGTGCGCCCAGATCCGCGTTCCCTGCGGAATCCGGCCGACCAGCTCCGACCCGACGCCCTGGCGACGGTGCGGGGGCGCCACGACCAGCTCGGCGGACGTGGGCTCCTCGCCCTCGTCGATCTGCAGGTACCCGGCGAGCTCACCGTCCGCATACGCGAGGAGGTGCTCGACGGGTCGGCCGGAGCGTCCGCGCGCGGCGAGGAGCGACTGCTCCGACATCGGCGCGACGCCGTCCTGCTCCCGCGCAGCGGCAACCAGGGCGAGGACGTCGGACTGCTGCTCATCGGTGAGCCGGGCGGTACGGACGACGGTCGGGGTCACGCCGCGATTCCACCACGTGCACACCGGAAGTTGACGAAGTCGAGACCCGACACCGCGCATACCACGGGGTTCTGGCGTTAGCCTGCACCGTCTCGGGGAATCCGCTGTCCACGGACAGCGCACCACCATCCAGCACAGCCAGGGAGAACCATGTCGTTTGCATCACCACGGCGCTTGCGGACCCGCCTTGTCGGCGGAGTTGCCGTGGGCGCCTGCGCCCTCGCCGGGGTCGCCGCCACGAGCGGGACCTCGGACGCGGCCAACGGCCCCACCATGGACATCCAGATCCTGTCGTTCAACGACTTCCACGGGAACCTCGAGCCGCCGGCCGGCTCCAGCGGCCGCCTCGTCGTCGACCACTACCTCGACACCACGGTGACCCCGAACCGGGCCCTGGACATCACGACGGACGGCACGCTCCCCAACGGGCGTCCTGCGCCGGCCAAGGCCGAGGGCAGCGTCGGCGGCGTCGAGTACCTCGCCACGCACCTCAAAGAAGCGCGTCAGGGCCACCCCAACTCGCTGACCGTCGCAGCCGGCGACCTCATCGGTGCCTCACCCCTGCTCTCGGCAGCGTTCCACGACGAGCCCACCATCGAGGCGCTGAACTCCCTGGGCCTGGACGTCTCCTCGGTCGGCAACCACGAGTTCGACGAGGGGTACAAGGAGCTGCAGCGGATGGCTGACGGCGGGTGCGTCGACGACGGTCCCAACGGGGCCAACAACCAGAACTCCTGCGCGCTGCACCCCTTCCAGGGCGCGGACTTCCCCTACCTCGCGGCCAACGTCAAGTACGCCGGCACCAACAACACGATCCTGCCGGCCTACACGGTCAAGAACGTCCGAGGCGCCAAGATCGGCTTCATCGGCATGACGCTCAAGGACACGCCGTCCATCGTCACCGCCGCCGGCGTCGCGGGCCTCGAGTTCACCGACGAGGTGGCGACGGCGAACGCGCTGGTGCCGGTGCTGCGCAAGCAGGGCGTCAACGCGATCGTGGTCCTGATCCACCAGGGCGGAGTACCGGGTCAGGAGACCTGGTTCGGGCCGGACAACAAGCCGTACACCGTGAACCCGTCTTACGACGCCGCCTGTGACAACGGCTCCCAGCTGGCCCCCGACTCGCCGATCATCCCGATCGCCAAGGGTCTCGACCCGGCCATCGACATGGTCGTCTCCGGGCACACCCACCAGCCCTACATCTGCGACATCAAGGACCCGGCCGGTCAGGACCGTCTCGTGACCTCGGCGTCGTCCTTCGGGCGGCTCTTCACCGAGACCAACCTCAAGTACGACCGGCGCACCCAGGACATCGTCCGCGCCTCGGTCGAGGGCTCCAACCTCCTCGTGACGCGCAACGTCGCGAAGGACCCGGCGCAGACGAAGATCATCGCCGACTACGGCAAGGCCATCGCGCCCATCGCCAGCAAGGTCATCGGCCACATCAACGCCGACGTCACGCGGGCCGGCAACCCGGCCGGAGAGTCGGCGCTGGGTGACCTCATCGCCGACGCCCAGCTCAACGACCCCTCGGTGGTGGGCCCATTCCCCAAGCCGCTCATCGCGTTCATGAACCCAGGCGGTATCCGGGCGGACCTCACGGCAGGAGCGTCCAAGTGGGGCGAACCCGTGGGTGACGTGACCTTCGAGGAGGCGTTCACGGTCCAGCCGTTCAACAACTACCTCGTGTCCATGGACCTCAAGGGCTCGGACATCTACGCACTGCTGACGCAACAGGTCACGGGATCCAACGCCGGAGCGACCCAGAAGAAGACCCTGCAGATCTCGAACGGCTTCACCTACACCATGACGGCCTCCGGACCGGTTGCCGGCAGCGTGAAGCTGAACGGGGTCGCGATCGACATGAATGCGACCTACCGGATCGTCGCGAACAACTTCCTCTCCGACGGTGGGGACAACTTCGGGGCGTTCAAGAACGGCACCAACAAGTACTTCGGAGGCCTCGACATCGACGGCTTCGCGAACTACCTGTCGCGGCCGACGGTGTCGCCGTACACGCCGGCGCCTCCGACCCGGATCGCGGGCAACAACTAGGACGAACGACGGCGGGGTATGCCTGGTGCTCAGCACCGGGCATACCCCGCCGTTCGCTGTTCCGACGTCGGCGGGAAGCGTTGGGGGAGAGGGTCGCTCAGGCCTCGGCGACGACGCCGAGCTCGCGGGGGCGGTCGACGACGAAGCGATAGCCCACGTTGCGGATGGTCCCGATCAGCGCCTCATGCTCGCTGCCGAGCTTGGCGCGCAGCCGGCGGACGTGGACGTCCACGGTGCGGGTGCCCACCGAAGTAGTCGTAGCCCCAGACCTCCTGGAGCAGCTGCGCCCGGCTGAAGACGCGGCCGGGGTGCTGGGCCAGGAACTTCAGCAGCTCGAACTCCTTGTAGGTGAGGTCGAGCGTCTGGCCCCGGACCCGGGCGGAGTAGGTCGCCTCGTCGATGACGACCTCGCCGGCGCGGATCGGGCCGCTCTCCTCGTCCTCGCCGGCGTCGGTGCGGGTGATCGCGAGCCGCAGCCGGGCGTCGACCTCGGCGGGTCCGGCGCTGTCGAGGATGACGTCGTCGACCCCCCACTCGCTGGTCAGCCCGGCCAGACCACCCTCGGTGAGGACGGCGATCAGGGGGCTCGACAGCCCGGTCGCGCGCAGGACGCGACACAGGGACTTGGCCTGCGCCAGCTCCGAGCGGGCGTCGACGAGGACGACCTCGCCGGCCGGCGCGTTGACCAGCGCCGTGGGCTCGGCGGGCAGGATGCGTACCTGATGGCTGAGCAGGCCCAGCGCCGGCAGGACCTCGGCGCTGGGAGCCAGCGCGTTGGTCAGCAGCAGGAGGTGGACCATTCGCCGAGAATAATGGGTGCGTGACCAGCACCCTCCCGAGCGACCACGGGGTGACCGTCCGCTACTGGGCGGGCGCCCGCGCCGCCACCGGCGTGACGTCCGACGTGGTCGACGGATCCACCGTCGAGGCCGTGGTGGCGGCCGCCGTGGCGTTGCATCCCGCGCTGGAGCCGGTGGCGGCCGTGGCGACCTTCCTCGTCGACGGGTCGGCGTCTCCGCGCGACCGCGTGGTCCCGGCGGGGGCGACCGTCGAGGTGCTCCCCCCGTTCGCCGGCGGCTGACGCCGGTTGGTGCTCTGGACCGCATGGAAATCCGGCGCCATCCACCACGAACCAGCCGACGGGCCGGCGCAGTGAACAGTGGCAGGATGCCCTCGTGACGGCGGGAGACGACGCTCGGAGCCCGGGTTGGGTCCCGACGGAACCACCGCCCAACGCCGATCCCGACACCCAGCCGCTGACTCGGGCCTCGATCCGGGCGGCGCAGGCGCAGCAGCTCGCCGAGGCGGCTGAGGAACGTCGCCGGGCCTCGCTGGCGGAGGAGTCCGCCGTACCCCGCGGGGTCCGGGTGCTCGCGGTCGGCACGGCCGTCGCGCTGGCCGTGCTCATCGGCCTGTCCGCCTTGGTCGGCGCGGGGTCGACGGCGTTGGCGGTGGGCTTCGCCTCGGTCGTCCTCGCGTGGGGCTGGGTCCGCCTGACCGACGCCCCGAGCCCCCACGTGGCGGCGCTGGTCCTCGGTGCGGGGGCGGTCGCGATCTCCAGCGCGGCCGGGCTGACCCGGACCGACCCGTACCTCGTCTGGGTGCCCGTCGCGGTCGCGGTGAGCGTGATCGCGGCGTTCCTGCACCAGGTCTTCCGGCGCGGTGGCCGCCCGCGGCTGACCGAGGGCGTCGTGGCGTCAGTGGGCGCACTCGCCGTCATGGCGTCCGGTGCGGCGTTCATCCCCCTGCCCCACTACCCGCACGGCGGGCCCTGGGCGCTGGTGTCGGTGCTCGGCCTGGCCGCGGCCGCCTTACCGGCCCTGCTCCTGGGCGGACGCCTCGCTCCGGGCTGGGTGCTCCTTGCTGCGCTGGTCCTCGGGACCGCGGTCTCCGTGGTCGCGGCGGTCGTGACCACCGGGCTCCCACTCGGTGGGGCGGCGCTGGTCGGCGTTCTCGTCGCCGGGATCTCGCACTCGACGATGCGGGTGCTCTTCGCGCTGCCGGGAGCCAAGACGGCCCAGGGCGCGGTCGCCGTCGGTGCGGGCGGGGTGCTGATCGTGGGCGTCGTCGTCTACCTGCTGGCCCGGATCTTCTCAGGGTAGGTAGGGGGCCTCAGTAGACGAGGGCCTGCGTCCCCGGCGCCAGGGCCTCCTCCACGAAGCTCGCCGCACCGGCGATACGCGCGCCCGGCAGCAGGTCGGCCTCGGTGATCTCCCGTCGCGCAGCGCACTGGGTGCACACGGTCACCTGCGCTCCGGCGAGGAGGGTGTCGCGCAGCTCGGCGAGCGGCGCCGCATACGGGAGGACGAACTCCTCAGCGCGACCAGGGACCGCGAGGTACGTCGCCTCACCGGTGAGCCACACACTCACCTCCGCGCCCGCCGCGAGGGCGGTGGCCGCGACGGTGACCCCCTGCGAGTAGCGCTCGGGTGCCTCGGCACCGCAGGTGATCTTGACGAGGAGCCGGTTCACGGCCCCAGGCTACGATTCCGGGGTGTTCGAGCTCGATGTGGACCTGCCCGAGCGGCTGCGCCCCCTCGCCTGGATGATCGGGCGGTGGGAGGGCGCCGGCGTGGTCGGGTACCCCACGATCGAGTCGGTGAACTTCGGCCAGGAGATCGAGTGCCGTCACGACGGCCGCAACTTCCTCGAGTGGCACAGCCACACCTGGCTGCTCGACCAGGAGACCGGGGAGAAGGTCCGGCCGCTCTCGACCGAGCTGGGCTTCTGGCGCCCCGGTGAGGACGGCCGCGACGTCGAGCTGCTGCTCGCGCATCCGACCGGGATCATCGAGATGTACTACGGGACGATGGAGCCCGCCCGCGTCACCCTCAAGACCGACAGCGTCGTGCGCAGCCCGCTGGCCAAGGAGTACAACGCCGGCTCCCGGCTCTACGGCTTGGTCGAGTCCCAGCTGTTCTGGGTCATGGACATGGCGGCGATGGGCCAGGAGCTGCAGAGCCACGTCTCGGCGCAGCTGAAGCGGGTGGGCTGAGGCACGCCGTGAGCGACCTGGGTGCGGCACTGCGGGCACGGGGTATGCGGCTGACGCCCCAGCGCCGTCGGATCGTCGACGCCCTCACCTCGCTCGAGCACGGAACCCCGGACGCCGTGGCCGCCAAGGTCTCCGAGGACGGCGGTGCCGCCCTCCCGCTGTCGACGATCTACCGCGGCCTCGACGCCCTCGAGGAGCTCGGGATCGTCTCCCACACCCACCTGGACCACCGCGCGCCGACGTACCACCTCGCCGACCACGCCACCCATATCCACCTGGTCTGCCTGGGCTGCGGGACCGTCTCCGAGGCGCCGATCGCGACGGCCGCCGAGTTCGCGGGGAATGTCCGGGACGCCACGGGCTTTGACCCTGATGTGACCCACATGGCAATCCACGGCTGGTGCGCCAGCTGCCGGGAGAAGAAGCAGTGACCGGTATGCCGGTGGCTCCGGTCGACGCGCCCGTCTCGCCCCTGCTGTCCGCGCCCGGCGCGGTCGCGGCCGAGGGTGTCGACGCCGGCGTCGCGGCGCACTACGGCGACCCGATGCGTGAGCAACGGCTGCTCGAGGAGGGCCTCGCCGTCGTCGACCTGTCCAACCGCGGGGTGGTCACCGTCTCGGGTCGCGACCGCCTGACGTGGCTGCACTCGATGACCACCCAGACCGTGACGGGTCTGGCCCCCCGCTCGTCCGTGGAGACGCTCGTCCTCTCGCCCAAGGGCCACGTCGAGCACGCCCTGCACCTCGTCGACGACGGCTCGACCACCTGGATCACCGTGGAGCCGGGTACGGGGCCCTCGCTGGTCGCCTGGCTGGACTCGATGCGGTTCATGCTCCGCGTCGAGGTGGCTGACGTTTCCGACGCCTACGCCGTGCTCGGTGAGCCGCACGCGGCCGAGTCGGCCCCCGGGGAGCCGCTGGCCTGGCGCGACCCGTGGCCCGACCTCGTCGGCGACACCGCCGCATACGGTCCGGTCGACGACCATCCGGGCTCGGCGCGGCACTGGCGCGAGCTCATCGTCCCGCGCGCGGATCTCGTTGCGGCCGTTGGTGATCGGCCACTCGCCGGGATCTGGGCGGCCGAGGCGCTGCGGGTGGCGGCCTGGCGACCGCGGCTCGGGTTCGAGACCGACCACCGCACGATCGTCCACGAGGTCGACTGGCTGCGCACCGCCGTCCACCTGCACAAGGGGTGCTACCGGGGGCAGGAGACCGTCGCGCGGGTCCACAACCTCGGCCGGCCGCCGCGCCGGTTGGTGTTCCTTCACCTCGACGGGTCCGGGCACGTCCTGCCGGACCGCAGTGCCGAGGTGGTCCTCGACGGCCGGCCCATCGGCTTCGTGACGTCCGTGGGCCGGCACCACGAGCTCGGACCCATCGCGCTGGCTCTGGTGAAGCGCAACACGGCGGTCGACGCGACCCTGCTCGCCGGCGGGATCGCCGCGAACCAAGAGGTCGTCGTCGCTCCCTAGGGCCACCCCGGCCATAGGCTCTCGGGCCGTGAACACCCTCATCACCGTGGCGCCGACCGGCGCCGAGTCGAGCAAGGCCGACGTACCGCAGCTGCCGACCACGCTGGACGAGCTGGTCGAGACCGCCGTGCGCTGCGAAGCGGCCGGCGCGTCGATGATCCACCTGCACATCCGCGACGCGGCGCACGCGCCGACCCTCGACGCGGGCCTCCTGCGGGCGTCGGTGGACGCGATCCGCGAGGCGACCGACCTCGTGGTGCAGCTGTCGACCGGCGGTTCGGTCCACGACCCGCTGGACCAGCGGCTCACCGTGCTCGACGCCGAGCCGGACTCGTGCTCGCTCACCTGCGGCACGACGAACTTCGGCGACGACGTGTTCCTCAACCCCTGGCCGTTCATGGTCGAGCTCTACCGCCAGAGCATCGAGCGGGAGGTGGTTCCGGAGTTCGAGCTGTTCGACCTCGGCCACGTCGCGGCGCTGCGGCGGCTGCTCGACCAGGAGGGACCGCCGTTCGGGGGCAAGGTGCACGTGGACTTCGTGACGGGGGTTCCCGGGGGTATGCCCGGTACTCCGGCCGCTCTGCTCGCCGGGGTCGCGCTCCTCCCGCCGCAGGTGACCAGCTGGTCCGCGACGGGGATCGGGCGCAGCCATCTGCCCATCGCCGCAACGTCGCTGGCGGCCGGCGGTCACCTGCGCGTGGGGATGGAGGACAACCTCGTGTACGCCCGGGGCCAGGCGGTCCAGCACAACGACGAGCTGGTCCTCCGGGCGGCCGAGCTAGCGACCCTGATGCAGCGCCCCCCGCTGACCACGACCGAGGCCCGCGACCTCCTGGGCATCAAGCGCCGCTGACCCGGCCCCGGCAGGCCGCGAGAGGCCAACTTCTGTCCTCATTCCGCGCGTTTGAGAGCAGAAGTTGGCCTCTCGCGGGGAGGCGGGCGGGCGTGTGAGCGGGCTCACGCTATCCCCAGTTTGCATTTTGCTAACTAGAGCAAGCACAATAGATCCATGAGCAAGCTACCCGGCCCGGAGCTCCCGGATCTGCATGATCTGGGGTCGTTCCTGCGGGAGCAGCGACAGAACGCGAAGCTGTCCCTTCGTCAGCTCTCCGAGCTCGCCGGCGTCTCGAACCCCTACCTCAGCCAGATCGAGCGGGGCCTGAAGAAGCCGAGCGCGGAGATCCTCAAGGAGCTCGCCCGCGGACTCGAGGTCTCCGCCGAGACCCTCTACGTGCGCGCCGGCATCCTCGACGAGAAGCCGGTCCCCGCCTACGAGGGCCCGTCGGTCCTCGAGGCCATCGCCAAGGACCCCGTCCTGACGGACCGGCAGCGTGCCGTGCTCGTCGACGTCTACACGTCGTTCACGGCGGCCTCCGCGCCGGCCGGGACGGCCCCCACAACCACAACCAGCAAGGAGAAGTGACATGGCTTTCACCCACGAACTCAAGAAGACGGTCACCGACGCCACGCCGGTCTACGCCGTGGTCGGTGTGACCGACCTCGCCGCCGAGAAGCTGCGCGCCGCCCGCACCCAGGCCCGTACGCAGGCCGCCGCCGCCGGCAAGACCCTCACCGCCGTCACCCCCAAGGCCGTCCAGAAGCAGGTCCAGGACGCCCCTGCCGTCGTCCTCGAGCGTTCGCTCGAGCTGGCCGGCAAGGCCCAGTCCGAGTACGACGCCCTCGCCGCCCGCGGTGAGGAGCTGGTCAAGAGGATCCGTACCCAGAAGTCCACCCAGGACCTCGTCGCGCAGGCCGAGCAGACCGTCGCGATCGGCAAGGGTGCGGTGACCACCGTCCGCAAGGCCGTCTCCGACACCCAGGCCTCCGCCAAGGCCACGATCACCACCGGTCGTCACCAGGCCGTTCGGGTCGCCGGCGTCGTCAACGACGTCGTCAGCCGCGAGGCCAAGGACGCCGCGATCGCCGCGGACGTCGTCGTGGACGCTGCTCAGGACGCCGTCGCCAAGACCGCGACCCCGGTCAAGCGCACCCGCACGACCGCTCAGAAGGGCGCCAAGGCCACCACGGCCCGTACCAAGGCGACCGCCACCTCCGCCCGCAAGGCCGCTCCGCGGGCCCGCAGGGCGACCAAGGCTGCCGCCCAGAAGGTCGGCGCCTGACCTGCTGACCCCGGTCGCGCCGGTCGACTGCAACCGACCCCGGCGCGACCGGCTCCACGCCGCATACCGCGGCTGACCGGGTCGGTCCGCGAGCCTCTTGCGGACCGACCCGTTCGCATACCCGCTCTGGCACACTGACCGCCGTGCCCGACGCCCCCCACGAGACCCTCTCGAGCGCCGTCTCCACCGCGCTCACCGAGGCACCGATCCTCGCTCACGTCGTCCGCGGTGGGTTCGTCGAGAGCGTCCACCGCGGGACGGTCGTGGTCACGGCCCCCGACGGCACGGTCGAGTGGGCGCTCGGCGACCCGACCGGCGCCGTCTTCGCCCGGTCGGCCAACAAGCCGATCCAGGCGTCGGCGATGGTCCGGGCGGGACTCGACCTCCCCGACGCCGAGCTGGCGCTCGCCTGCGCCAGCCACTCCGGAGAGTCGTTCCACCGCGAGGCCGCCGCGCGGATCCTCGAGGGAGCTGGGCTGACCGCCGCGGACCTGCAGAACACGCCCGACTACCCGATCGACGAGGACGAGCGCGACGCGTGGATCCGGGCCGGTCGGGCCAAGATCCCCCTCGCCCAGAACTGCTCCGGCAAGCACGCGGCCATGCTGGCGACCTGCGTCGTCAACGGGTGGGACACCGCCGCATACCGGCATCCGGAGCACCCGGTGCAGCGCGTCATCACCGACACCATCGTCGAGCTGACCGGCGAGCCCGTCGTCGCGATGACCGTCGACGGCTGTGGCGCGCCCCTGCACGCCTACGCGCTGGCCGGCCTGGCCCGCGCGTTCGGCCGGATCGCCACGGCGCCCGCCGGCAGCGCGGAGGCCCGGGTCACCGCCGCCATCCGGGCCGAACCGGTCTACCTCGGCGGTACCCGTCGCCAGGTCACCCACCTCATCCGCGAGGCCGACGGACTCATCGCGAAGGACGGCGCCGAGTCGGTGTATGCGGTGGGTCTGTCCGACGGCCGCGGCGTCGCCGTGAAGATCGCCGACGGGTACCCGCGGGCCAAGGCCGTCGTCCTCGCCGCCGTGCTGCGCCGGCTCGGCGTCGACGCTCCGGCGGCCATCGACGACCTCGCGACCGCGCCGATCCTCGGGCACGGCGACCCCGTCGGCGCCATCGTGGCCGTCGGTCTCTGAGAACGGCTCGAGGCGTATGCGGGCGGTCCTCCAGCGCGTGACGTCCGCCTCGGTCACGGTGGACGGTGTCGTGGTGGGGGCGATCGACCGCCCGGGACTCGTCGTTCTCGTCGGCGTCACGCACGACGACGGTCCCGACCAGGTCGAGTGGCTGGCCCGCAAGGTCGCCGACCTGCGGCTGCTGCGCGACGAGCAGTCGGTCCTCGACGCGGGTGCGGCGGTCCTCGTGGTCAGCCAGTTCACCCTCTACGGCGACGCACGGAAGGGGCGACGCCCCACGTGGAACGCCGCCGCGCCCAGTCCGGTGGCCGAACCGGTCGTCGAGGCGGTGGTGACAGCGCTGCGTCAGAAGGGTGTCGAGGTCGAAACGGGAACCTTTGGGGCCGACATGGCGGTTTCCTTGGTGAACGACGGGCCGGTCACACTGGTCCTCGACAGTCCGTGACCCCACAGAGGTGACCCGCTCATGAACGCCTTCACCGATTTCCAGAGCACGCTGGTTCTGATCCTCGGCCTCGCCGCCTTGGCCTGCGAGCTCTTCGCGCTCGTCGACGCATTGCGCCACCGTGCCGACGCCTTCGTCGCGGCCGGCAAGCGCACCAAGAACTTCTGGATGATCCTGCTGCTCGTGGCGGTCGTCCTCGGCGTCGTGACGCTGTTCAACGTCCTCAACATGTTCGGCCTCATCGGGTTCATCGCGGCCGCGGTCTACCTCGCGGATGTCCGGCCGGCCCTGCGTCAGGTGAGCGGTCGCGGGCGCCGAAACGACGGTCCCTACGGCCCGTGGTGACCCTCCGGGTCCCCGAGTAGGGGAGACTGTCGGCCATGAGCGAGCAGCTGGACCTCACCGACGAGGCGACCCATACCCAGAGCGAGTACGACCAGGGCGACCGCAATCCCACCGTCGACATCTTCGTCGTCGAGCGGCCGTGGGGGCAGTTCCAGCAGTTCGTCTCCAACGAGACGGTGACGGTCAAGATCATCACCGTGGAGCCCGGTCATCGGCTCTCGCTGCAGAAGCACCTGCACCGCGGCGAGATGTGGCAGATCCTCGACGGGCCGATCGACATCACCGTCGGCGAGCGCCAGTGGCTGGCCCAGCCGGGCGAGATGATCTGGGTGCCCTGGGGCGCCACCCACCGGATGGGCAACAGCGGCACGCAGCCCGGCCGCCTCCTCGAGGTCGCCTTCGGCCACTTCGACGAGGGTGACATCGAACGCCTCGAGGACGACTACGCGCGCTGAGGCGCCACCGCGTCCCACCCGATGCTGAGCTCGCCGAGGCGCCATCGCCGCGGTCCGTCGAGTACCGGCCACCCCTGCTCCCGCATACCGGTGCAGGCGGCGACCCAGCGCTGCCGGACGCCGTAGCTGGCCTGCGCCGCCGCGCGGTCCCAGGCCGCGTCCACGGCCTCGAGGTAGGCGTGTACGGCCTCACCGGGGACGTTCCGGTGGATGAGGACCTTGGGCAGCCGCTCCGCGACGGTCGACGGGCGGTCCAGGCCGCGCAGTCGCAGGGAGACGGTCAGGCTGAGCGGGCCGCCGGCGTCCACCGCGACCCAGGACGCCAGGCGGCCGACCTCGTCGCAGGTTCCGTCGACCAGCAGGCCGTCCGGAGCCAGCCGGCCGCGTACGAGATCCCAGGCGGCGCCCACCTCGTCCTCCGGGTACTGCCGCAGCACGTTGAAGGCGCGCACGACCGTGGGCCGCCGACCCTGGTCGAGCGGAACCTCGAAGCCGCCCAACGCGAACGAGAGGCCGGCACGGGCCAACGGCTGGGCCGCCCGCACCCGTTCCGGGTCGATCTCGATCCCGACGACCTCGACGTCGCCGCGGACCCGGGCCAGCCGGTCGTGCAGCTCCAGGGCGGTCACGGGGGAGGCGCCGTAGCCGAGGTCCACGACGACCGGCCTCTCGGACGCCCCGCGCAGCCGCCACCCCTCGACGTCGGCCAGCCAGCGGTCCACGCGACGGAGCCGGTTCGGGTTGGTGGTGCCGCGGGTCACGACGCCGACGGGCCGGTTTCGCGCCACACCGGGAGGGTATGCCGCCAGGGTGCGGGAACATCGGGGCGGCATACGCTGCTGTGGTGAGTGTGGGTGACGAGATCCGCCGGGTCGCCATGGTGAGTGTCCACACCTCGCCGCTCGAACAGCCCGGCACCGGCGACGCCGGCGGCATGAACGTCTACGTCGCCGAAGTGGCCAAGCAGCTGGCCGCTCGAGGGGTCGAGGTCGACATCTTCACCCGCGCCACCACCGGCCGCGTCCCTCCCGTCGTCGACATGGTCCCGGGCGTCTCGGTGCGGCACATCACCGCCGGACCCTACGAGGGACTCAGCAAGGCCGACCTGCCCGGCCAGCTGTGCGCCTTCACCGCAGGGGTCATGCGCGCGGCGGCCGCCCGGCCCGAGGGCTGGTACGACGTCCTCCACTCGCACTACTGGCTGTCCGGCCAGGTCGGCTGGCTCGCTGCCGACCGGTGGGGCGTCCCGCTCGTCCACACCATGCACACCATGGCCCGGGTCAAGAACCTGTACCTCCCGACGGACGACAGCCCCGAGCCTCCCGGCCGCGAGATCGGCGAGGCCCAGGTCGTCGAGGCCGCCGACCGGCTCGTGGCCAACACCGAGGGGGAGGCCGCCGAGCTGATCGAGCTCTACGACGCCGATCCCGGCAAGGTCCGCGTCGTCTCTCCCGGTGTCGACCTCGCGACGTTCACGCCCGGCGACCAGGACGCGGCCCGGAGAAGCCTCGGCCTCCCGGCCGCCGCCAAGGTTCTGCTCTTCGTCGGCCGCATCCAGCCCCTCAAGCGGCCCGACATCCTGCTCCGGGTGGGCACCGAGCTGCTCCGCCGGCACCCCGACTGGCGCGACGACCTGGTGCTGGCCGTCCTCGGCGGTCCGAGCGGCTCCGGTCTCGCCCGCTCCGGCCACCTCGAAGCGCTCGCCGCCGAGCTCGGGGTCCAGGCCCAGACCCGCTTCGTCCCGCCGGTCTCCCGACCGGAGCTGACGCAGTGGTACCGCGCCGCCGACCTCGTCCTCATGCCCTCGCACAGCGAGTCGTTCGGGCTCGTGGCACTGGAGGCCGAGGCGTGCGGAACGCCCGTCGTCGCCGCCGACGTCGGCGGCCTGCCCATCGTCGTCGGCGACACCGGACTACTGGTCGAGGGCCACGACATCGGGGAGTGGACGGACGCCGTCGAGTCCCTGCTCGTCGACCCGGCACGGCGCAGCCACCTCGGCCGGCGCGCGGCCGCCCATGCGCAGGAGTTCGGCTGGGGAGCGACCACCGACCGGCTTCTCGAGGTGTATGCGGAAGCCCGCCGGGCCCGGATCCCCACCCCGATGGACCCGTTCACCGAAGTGGTCCAGGCGCCGGCCGCCCTGATCCCATGAGCCACCCCACGAAGTTCTCCCCACGACGATCTCGGCTTCGCCTCGATGCGTCGCGAGGACCCCACGCTTCGCTCCGATACTTCGCGGGGCCCCCGACGTGACCCGGGAGCCGGGGCGCTCCGCGGCCGCCGCGGAGGCGACCGTCCGCGCCTACCTCGACGACGCCGGTGTCGAGTGGGAGCTCGGCGGCCGTCCGGGCGAGTTCGTCGTGACGCTGCCCGGCGAGAAGAAGCTGCGGACTGTGGCCTCCCTCCTGGTCGGTGAGCGGCAGACGTCGGTGTCGGCGTTCGTCGTGCGGAACCCGGACGAGAACCACGAGGCGTTCTACCGGCACCTCCTGCGCCGCAACCTGCGGATGCCCGGCCTGGCGTACGCCATCGACACCTCCGGCGACGTCTACGTCAAGGGCGAGGTCCCCACGGCCGCGGTCGACGCCGCCTACCTCGACCAGCTGTTCGGCGTGGTCCTCGAGGCGGCCGACTCGCCGTTCAACGACCTGCTCGTCCTGGGCTTCCTCACGTCGATGCGCAAGGAGTGGGCGTGGCGCATCTCGAGGGGTGAGTCGACCCGGAACCTCGAGGCGTTCCGGCACCTGCTGGAGGATCAACCCGGCCAATAGGGTGATCGCATGACCTACACCCTTGTGCTGCTCCGCCACGGTGAGAGCGTCTGGAACGCCAAGAACCTGTTCACCGGCTGGGTCGACGTGGACCTGTCCGACAAGGGGCGCGCGGAGGCGGTCCGCGGGGGCGAGCTGATGGTCGCCGAGGGGTTGCTGCCGGACGTCGTCCACACCTCGGTGCTACGGCGCGCGATCACCACGGCGAACCTCGCGCTCGACGCGGCGGACCGGCACTGGATCCCGGTGCGCCGCCACTGGCGGCTCAACGAGCGCCACTACGGCGACCTCCAGGGCAAGGACAAGAAGCAGACGATGGAGCAGTTCGGCGAGGAGCAGTTCATGCTCTGGCGCCGCTCCTACGACGTGCCGCCGCCGCCGATCTCGGCCGACAACGAGTACAGCCAGGCCGGTGACGCGCGCTACGCCGGACTCGGTGCCGACATGCCCGAGACCGAGTGCCTCAAGGACGTCGTCGTGCGAATGATTCCTTACTGGGAGAACGAGATCCAGGCGGATCTGCGTGACGGCAAGGTCGTTCTCGTTGCGGCGCATGGCAACTCGCTGCGGGCGCTCGTCAAGCATCTCGACGGGATCAGCGACGACGCCATCGCCGCGCTCAACATCCCGACCGGCATGCCGCTGGTCTACGAGCTCGACGACGACTTCCGGCCGGTCACGCCTGGTGGTCGCTACCTCGACCCGGAGGCCGCCGCCGAGGCCGCCGCGGCGGTGGCCAACCAGGGGCGGTAACGCGAAGGGGTGACATCGCGTCCCCCGGCGCGACATCACCCCCGCGCGCCGCGGCCAGGCCACCGACTGCTCAGAGCGCGACCCGCGAGTCCTCCTGCTCCTCGTGGTCGAGCTCCGGCAGGTCCAGCTCGCTGCGGTACTCCCCGGTCACCAGGTACACGACGCGCTGCGCCACCGAGACCGCGTGGTCGGCGAACCGCTCGTAGTAGCGCCCGAGGAGGGTCAGGTCGACCAACGTCTCCCGCGGGAGGTCGGTCTTGTCGTGCAGGATCGCGTCGAACAGCTGGCGGTGCAGCTCGTCCATCGCGTCGTCGTCCTGTTCCAGGCTGAGCGCCGCGCTGGTGTCCTTCGAGGCGATGACCGAACCTGCCTTGGCGACGATCCGCTCGGCGATCTGGCCCATCTGGAGGATGTGCGCCGACAGGGCCGGTGGGACCGCGCTGTCGGGGTACCGCAGCCGTGCGACCTTGGCGATGTGCCGGGCCAGGTCGCCCATCCGCTCGAGGTCGGAGCTCATCCGCATCGACGTGACGACGATGCGCAGGTCGGTGGCGACCGGTTGCTGGCGCGCCAGCAGGTCGATGGACAGGGCGTCGAGCTCGGTCCGGATCGCGTCCAGGTCGTCGTCCGCCGCGATGACGGTCTCGGCGAGGTGCACGTCGGCGTCGAGCAGGGCGGTCGTCGCCCGGGCCACGGCCGAGCCCGCCAGGCGGGTCATCTCGACGAGCTGGTCGGTGATCTTGTCGAGGTCGTCGTGGAAGGCGTCACGCATACGGCCGAAGTCCTTTGATCTGCAGGGTGGCTCCTCCCGTCCGGAGCCAGCGCGAGGTTCGCAGGCGCAGGTGAACGGTTATCGCCGCTGTGGTGAACATTGTCCGTCACCGTGCTGCGGCGGAGAGTCCTCGGTCGGGACTGCTCGCCCGCCCACCTACCCTGGAGGGGTGGACGTGACGACCGCTGCCACGCTCGGTGCGATGGGCGGCATCGCCCTTTCGGGCATCGCCGTGTATGCCGTGCGCCTCTCGGAGCGCCTGCAGCACCGCGTGCCGACGCCGCCGGAGGACCCGTCCGCGCTCCCCGACGGCATCGCCGACGTCCTCGCCGTGCTGCGGTCCAGCGGGATCGTCCTCGACTCGGCCGACTCGGTCGTCAACAACTCACCGGCCGCCGTCGCGAACGGGCTGGTCCGGGGGCAGGACCTCACCCAGCCCGAGCTGCTCGCGCTGGCCCGGCAGGTTCGCCGCGACGGGGTGATCCGAGAGGCCGAGCTGGAGCTGCCGAAGGGCCCCGCCGGGCGTCCCGGCCTCGTCGTCGGCGCGCGCGTCGCACCGCTGGGCTCGGAGCACGTCCTGCTGCTCGTCGACGACCGCAGCGAGTCGCGGCGCCTCGAGGAGATCCGCCGCGACTTCGTCGCCAACGTCTCCCACGAGCTGAAGACCCCGGTCGGCGGCCTGGCCCTCCTGGCCGAGGCGGTGCTCGACGCCCACGACGACCCCGAGGCGGTGGCCCGGTTCGCCCAGCGGATGCAGGTCGAGTCGCTTCGCCTCACCCGGCTGGTCCAGGAGATCGTCGACCTGTCCCGGCTGCAGGTGGCCGCCTCCCTCAGCGATCCCCATCCCGTCGACCTCGCCCAGGCGGCCCGCGAGGCCGTGGACCGCTCCCGGCTCGCCGCCGAGGACAAGGACATCGAGATCGCTCTCGTGTCGAGTGGGGAGTGTTCGGTCTGGGGCGACCACGCGCTGCTCGTCACGGCCATCCGCAACCTCGTCGGCAACGCGGTCGCCTACTCCGAGGTGCACACCCGCGTGGCCGTGAGCGTGCGGGCTGTCCCGGGCGACGTCGTGGAGCTGGCGGTCACCGACCAGGGCCAGGGCATCGCGATGGCCGACCAGCAACGGATCTTCGAGCGGTTCTACCGCGTCGACGCCGCCCGCTCCCGCTCCACCGGTGGCACCGGGCTCGGCCTCTCGATCGTCAAGCACGTGGCGGCGAACCACGGCGGCGAGGTCACCGTCTGGTCCGAGCCGGGCCGCGGCTCGACCTTCACCCTCCGGTTGCCGTCCATGGTCGTCGGCCGGCAGCGCGATGCCGACTCCCGGCAGACGGACGACACCGTCAACGTCCCGCTCGCCTCGCCCACCCCACAGGAAGCGACCCACGTGTGAGCCGCATACTCGTCGTCGAGGACGAGGAGTCCTACTCCGACCCCCTCTCATACCTGCTTCGCCGGGAGGGCTACGAGGTGGCGGTGGCCGAGACCGGTCCCGCCGCGCTCGCCCAGTTCGACAAGAACGGTGCGGACCTCGTCCTGCTCGACCTCATGCTCCCGGGCTTGTCCGGGGTCGATGTCTGCCGCCAGCTCCGACAGCGCAGCTCGGTCCCCGTCATCATGCTGACCGCCAAGGACAGCGAGATCGACAAGGTCGTCGGGCTGGAGATCGGCGCCGACGACTACGTGACCAAGCCGTACTCCTCCCGTGAGCTGCTGGCCCGCATCAAGGCGGTCCTGCGCCGGCTGTCCGAACCCGAGGAGCTGGTCCCGCCGACCCTCGAGTCCGGTCCGGTCCGGATGGACGTCGAACGCCACACCGTCACGGTGAGCGGTGTCGCGACGTCGTTGCCGCTCAAGGAGTTCGAGCTCCTGGAGATGTTGCTGCGCAACGCCGGCCGGGTGCTGACGCGGATGCAGCTCATCGACCGCGTGTGGGGCAGTGACTACGTCGGCGACACCAAGACACTCGACGTCCACGTCAAACGGCTGCGCGCCAAGATCGAGCCGGACCCCGCCAACCCGCGCCACATCGTGACCGTGCGCGGTCTCGGCTACAAGTTCGAGGCGGCGTAACGCCTCTCCGCATACGGTGATGCCGGTATGCGGGTCAGCCGCCGGTGGTCGTCGCTGTGACGGTTGCTGTGACCGTGGCCGTGTCGGTGCTGGTCGCCGTGCCGCCGGTCGCGGAGGTCGTCGCCGTGGGCGTGGTGGGTACGGCGGTCGCCGTCGCGCTGGAGTAGTAGCCGCTGGGCAGCAGGATCGGCACGTTGGCGAAGACCTGGCCGGCCTTGGTCTGCAGCACGATGTTGGTCAGGTCGCCCGGAGCGGCCGCGACCGCGTTGATCTGGATGCCGCTGATGGGGATCTGCTGGTTGGCCTTGAGCTGCATGGACGGGCCGTTCGACGAGCTCGACTGGGCCTGCTCGGCGGTCAGGAAGGTGACCGTCACCGGGTCGCGGCCGGTGTTGATGAGCGAGCCGACGATGACCCCGGCCGCGCCCTTGGCGGCCGAGACCAGGACAAGGCCGCGGGCCTGGACGGCACCGATGTTGACGTCGATCCCGTCGGCCGGCTGGTACTCGACCGTGGTCTGCGCCGGCGACTGCGTGGAGCAGGCAGCGAGAGCGGCGGAGGCGCCGACGAGGACCGCTGCCAGGACCGCGGCGGAGCGCCGACCGGGTCGCCGCAGGCGGGACGTGAGGGGACTGACGCGCAGCGTGATGGTCGCGGGCCGATGCACGGGCGTCAGCCTAGCGGCAGGGTGCGGTCGAGGGCGGTCGGACATGACGGCGTCGCAGGCGAGGGGGCGTCGACGGGGTGCCGACGGCGTGTCGCGGGCGTGTCGAGGGCAACCGGAACCGCGCGCGTTGCACGTCGCCCGGCGTTTTGTCAAGAGGTCAACCACCGTCCTTCGACGGCCCGCAAGCCTCTGACCTGCGCAAACGAGCGATGTCGAGTCGTGAGTGGCCCGGCCCGCGTGGTATTCTGGTCGTCGCGAAAGGGGAAAACAGCACATGGTTTTCAAGGTCGGCGAAATGGTCGTGTACCCCCACCACGGGGCCGCATTGATCGAAGACATTCAGACCCGCACGATCAAGGGAGAGGCCAAGCTCTATCTGACTCTCAAGGTCGCCCAAGGTGACCTGACCATCCAGGTCCCCGCCGAGAACTGTGACCTCGTCGGCGTCCGCGACGTCGTCAGCCAGGACGGGCTGGACCGGGTGTTCGAAGTGCTCCGAGCCCCGCATACCGAAGAGCCGACCAACTGGTCGCGCCGCTACAAGGCCAACGTCGAGAAGCTGGCCTCCGGTGACGTCATGAAGGTGGCCGAGGTCGTTCGCGACCTGTGGCGCCGTGACAAGGACCGTGGGCTCAGCGCCGGCGAGAAGCGGATGCTGGCGAAGGCTCGCCAGATCCTCGTCTCCGAGCTGGCGCTCGCCGAGAAGACCAACGAGGACAAGGCCGAGGCCATCCTCAACGAGGTCCTCGCTTCCTGACCGCGACTCCTCCGCGCCGTCATGGCTGACCCCCGGATCGGGGTGATCGTCGTGGCGGCCGGAGTGGGCTCGCGGTTCGGTGCCGCAGTGCCCAAGGCGTTTGTCGCGCTGTCCGGCCGGTCCCTCCTGGCCTGGTCGGTCGAGGCGGCGCTCGGCTGCCCTGGCGTCGTCTGCGTCGTGGTCGTCGCCCCGCCGGGTCATGTCGCCGACGCCGAACGGGAGACCGACGGGTATGCGACGGTGCCGGTCCACGTCGTCCCCGGCGGCGCCGAGCGTCCCGACTCGGTCGCGGCCGGGCTGGCCGTTCTGCCCGACGACGTCGACGTGGTGCTCGTCCACGACGCCGCCCGCGCGTTGACTCCGTCGGCCCTGTTCGCCGAGGTGGCCGCCGCGGTCGCCGCCGGCGCCCCGGCCGTCGTCCCGGGACTCCCGGTCGTCGACACCGTCAAGCAGGTGGACGAGGCCGGCGTCGTCGTGGCGACCCCGCCCCGGGCATCGCTAAGGGCGATCCAGACGCCTCAGGGGTTCCGCCGTGACGTCCTGGAACGCGCGCACGCCGAGGCGGGCGCCCATTCGGTGACCGACGACGCCGCCCTGGTCGAGGCCCTCGGCCTCCCGGTGCTCGTCGTTCCCGGCGATCCGCGCGCCCACAAGATCACCACCCCCGACGACCTCGACCGGGTCGTCGCCCTGCGCGACCGTGGAGGCCCATCCCGATGACTGCCCCGATTCGTGCTCTGAACCGTGTGGGATTCCTGCTCCATCCACCACGAACCGATCAGGTGACCCGATGAGCCCGGTCGCCGTCGTCACCGGCGGGGGTTCGGGGATCGGCGCCGCGACGGCTGCCCGGCTGACCGCTGACGGGTTCGACGTCGTCGTCACCGGGCGTCGACAGGAGCGCCTCGACGCGGTCGTCACTGAGCTGGGCGGGGCCGCTCTCGGAGTGGTCATGGACGTCACCGACGCCGCGAGTGTCGCCGCGGCTGCCGCCGAGATCGGCGAATGCGACGTGCTGGTCAACAACGCCGGCGGCGCGCTCGGGACCGACAACGTCGAAGGGGGCGATCCCGCGGAGTGGCGGGACATGTTCGACAGCAACGTCGTCGGGACGCTCCAGGTCACCCAGGCGTTCCTTCCGGCGTTGCGGCGCTCCCCTCGGGCGACGGTGGTCGTCATCACCTCCATCGCGGCCGAGCTCGTCTACCCCGGTGGCGCGGGGTACACCGCGGCCAAGCACGCCGAACGGGCCCTGGCCGAGACGCTGCGGCTGGAGCTCAACGGCGAACGGGTCCGCGTGGTCGAGATCTGCCCGGGCATGGTGCATACCGACGGCTTCTCGCTGGTCCGCTTCCACGGCGACCAGGCCAAGGCCGACGCCGTCTACGACGGGGTCGACCGTCCCCTCACCGCGGCCGACGTGGCCGAGTGCGTCGCGTTCTGCGTCGGACTCCCGCAGCACGTCAACATCGACCGGCTCGTCGTCAAGCCGGTCGCCCAGGCCGCGCCGCACCTGCTGCACCGCGGCCCGATCGACTGGGGCGACGGTGCCTGACCTCCCGCGGACGGGGATCGGCGTCGACGTGCACGCCCTCGCGGAAGTCGGCAGCGACCGCCCGATGTGGCTGGCCGGGCTGCACTGGCCCGACGAGCGCGGCCTCGACGGCCACTCCGACGGCGACGTCGCGGCCCATGCCGCCTGTGACGCGCTGTTCTCCGCCGCCGGGATCGGCGACCTCGGCGCCCACTTCGGGACCAGCCGGCCCGAGTATGCGGGTGCCTCCGGCGTCACACTCCTCGCCGAGGCGGCGCGGCTGGTCCGCGACGCCGGGTGGGAGATCGGCAACGTCGCGGTCCAGGTCGTCGGGAACCGCCCGAAAGTCGGCGCCCGGCGGGCCGAGGCGGAGTTGGCGCTCAGCGAGGCCGCCGGTGCGCCGGTGTCGGTCAGCGGCACCACGACCGATGGGCTCGGCCTGACCGGTCGCGGAGAAGGGGTCGCCGCCATCGCGACCGCCTTGGTGGTCCGCCGACCCTGACCGGGGTCCCGCATCGCCGCTCCGATCGACGTGCCAGGCGAAGCGGCCGCCGAAGCGGCAGCCGAAGCGGCCGCCGAAGCGGCTGAACTGTCGTTCCCACGACCGATTCGCCGCTACGCCGGCCGCTGCGAGCGCCGAGCTCCCGCCAGGCGGACGCCTCACGGCTCCCGGTAGCGCTCGAGGACAGCCAGCAACCGATCGCGCGGGTCGCTCAGCGTCATCACCCCGTGTCGCGCCGGCCGCCGACCTGTCGCCGGTCTGTCGCCGTCGAGCCGGGCGACTGCCGACCTCAGGCCGCGCGCCCCGCCGCCGCCTCGGGCACGCGCTGGGCGAGGAAGTCCTCCCACGTCTGCCGACCTACGGCGCGGTCCGGCGCCAGGAGCGCGCCGTCCCGGATGGCCCGTGCTGCCCCACCCGGCAACCGCACCGGCACCAGCAGCCGCCGCTTCCCGGTCGCGGTCAGGTACGTGCGAAGGAGCTCGTCCATCCCGCGGACCCGCGGCCCGGCGAGATCGTCGACGAACCCGCTCGGCGAACCCACAGCGAGCTCGACCAGCCGGTCCGCCACCTCCGCGGCGGCCACCGGCTGGAACCGGAACCCGCTGAGCACCGGAACCACCGGCGACGTGGCGAGGGCGGAGACCGTCGTGAGCAGCAGCTCGTGGAACTGGGTCGCCCGCAGTGTCGTGAACGGGACCCCGGACGACTCGACCACGAGCTCCGCCGCCCGCTTCGACGCGTAGTACCCGAACATCGCCCGGTCGATCCCGCTCACCACGGGCACCCGGTCGGCGCCGACGACGGAGACGAACACGAGATGCGCGACCCCGGCCGCGGCGGCTGCCTGGGTCAGGGTCTGGGCCTTGACGTCGTCGTCCTTGGCTGTGCCGGCGAGGTGCAGCACCGTGTCGACGCCGGCGAACGCCGACCCGACCCCGGCCCCGGTCATCACGTCGCCCTCGACGACCTCGACGCCCGGACCGAGCCGGCGCGCGCTACGACTGAGCACGCGGACGTCCCGTCCGGTCTCGCGTAGCCGCGGGACGACGAGGCGTCCGAGGGTCCCGCTGCCGCCGGTGACGAGGATGGGGGAGGACATGGTGGCTCCGATCGGGTCGGTTGGTGTGACGTCCGGGTGTGGTTCCACCGGAGAGACACGCACCGGGCCCCGGATGTGACACGGCGGAGCGTCAGCCCGCAGCGACCCCTGCGGCGGCGCGGACCTGGGCCGCGAACCCCGCCGCGAGCGGCCGCCACGACCGGGCCAGGTCCTCCCGGGCGTCGGTCACGGCCGCGAGGGCACCGTCCACGGCCCCCACCTCGGCCGGGGACGTCGCCAGCGCACGGTCCTTCGCCGCCCAGCCGGTGACGATCTCCACGCGGGCCTCGGGGTGGCACTGGACCCCCCAGACGGTGGGCGCGTACCTCGCGGCCAACAGCTCGCCGGTATGCGCGCGGGCCAGGACCCGGGAGCCCTCCGGCAACCGGGTGACCACGTCGTGGTGCCAGAAGACCGCCGTCGAACCGCAGGACCCGAGGACCGGGTCGTCGCCGGCCTCGACGGCCCAGGACGTGTCGAGGACGCCACGCCGGGCGCCGGACGGGTTGACGACGACCTTGCCACCGAGGGCTGCGGCGGCCAGCTGGTGCCCCAGGCAGATCCCGAGCACCGGCACGCCCTGCTCGGCCCCGACCCGGACCAGAGCCTTGGTCGGCGCCAGCCACGCGTACGCGTCGTCGTCGTTCGCGCCCATCTGGCCGCCGAGGATCACCAGCCCGTCGTGCTCCCCGAGGTCGTCCGGCAGCCGGTCACCCGCATACGGATGCCGCACGTCGAGCCGCAGGCCCTCCTCGGTGAGCCACTCACCGACCCAGCCGGGCGGGCAGAGCTCCTGGTGCTGAATGACGAGAACCACCGGCGTCATGGAGCCGAGGCTACGTGACGCCGGTGGGGTTCCCGCCCGGTCGGTGACTCGGGAGACCTCTCGACCTAGCGGCCGTCCTGGCCCTGGTGCCGCGGGTCGCCCAGCCGGACCGCGGCGGCGAGGTCGTTGACGACGGCGTCACGCGAGGCGACCGGAGCCAAGCCGAAGCTGTGCTCGATGGTCGCCATGATCGACGTCGTGTCGTACTGGGTGTGGTCGACGCCTGACTTGACCATGCCGGCCGACAGGACCAGTGCCGGGAGGCGGGTCCCCGGCCCCCACTTGTCGACCACCGGCGGTGAGACGTGGTCCCACTGCCCGCCGAACTCGTCGTACGTCACGACGACCAGGGTCTGCTCGGCCTGCGGGCCGGACATGATCGTCTGGAGCAGGTCGACGAGGTGGTCGGACCCGTTCGGCTCGCTGGCGTAGCCGGGGTGCTCGTTCTCCGCGCCGTACGGCTTGACGAAGGAGACCTGCGGCAGCGTGCCGTTCTTCGCGGAGGCGATGAACGTCGTCTCGTCCTGCAGGTGCGAGCGTCCGGGCGCGCCCTGGGCGTAGTTGGCGAAGTAGTTGAACGGCTGGTGGTGGTACTGGAAGAGCGGTCCGGGGTGACCGGCCGCGGCGTCGTCCCAGCCGCCGGAGTACCAGTTCCAGGTGATGCCGGCGTCGCTCATCCGGTCACCGATGTTGGGGTATGCGGTGTCGTCGATGAGCGGGATCGTCACGCCACCCGCGCTCGGGGGACTCGCGGGCTGGATGGTGTTGACCGCGTAGTTGCCGCAGGCGGCGACAGTGTTGTTCGAGCCGTCGGCGCACTTCTGCGTGAGTTGCTTGTCCACGACAGGTGTCGTGGCCTGATAGAGCGGATAACTTGTCGGCATCCCGTTCGTGTCGACCTTCGAGTTGACGCCTCCGTTCGCGCCGGCGCTGGTGTCGAGCGGCGCGCGCGCCGCGATGAGCCACTGGTGGTTGAGGAACGAGCCGCCGAACGCGCCCTGGAAGAAGTTGTCGGCGATGACGTAGTTCGGGGCGCTCTTGCTGTGCAGGTACCGGTAGATGGGCAGGCTGGTCGTCTCGTACCGGCCCATGGTGAGGCCGACCGCGTCCGACCCGGTGACGTAGCGGTCCTGCTTGCCGCCGTCGATCTGGTACTGCTCCTGGTAGAACCGGTGCACGATGTCGCGGGTGCAGCCTCCCAGCAGGCCCTGACCTTTGAGCACGCCGTTCGCCGCGAACACGCCGGGTGTCGGGCACGTGGTGTCCGCGGGCCCGATGTAGTCGTCGATGGTGAACCAGTTGTTCGTGAACTGGCTGGCGGGGACGCTGTGGGCGGCGTCGGTGCACGTCGTCGCCAGGGGAGACGGCGAGGTGAGGTTCACGTCGTTCTGCAGGAGGCACTGGTACGGGGTGCCGTTCTGGGCCACCTGGGTCGTCTTCGCGGCGCTCGCGTTCTGCAGGCCGTTGACCGTCTGGCCGCCGACCCGGCCCCAGTCGCCGTAGAGGTTGTCGAACGAGTGGTTCTCCTCGTAGATGACGACGAGGTTCGTGTAGCCGGCCGGGAGCTGGCCGGTCGGCTTCTTCGCCGCGGCCGCGGCCGCCGGTGCCGACGCTGCGACCACGAGGGCGGCGGCGCCGGTGAGGAGGGCCGCCGTCACAACGGCGGAGGGGGTACGGGAGCGGGTGAAGGCAGCGGTCATGGTTGCTGGTTCCGTCCTGCGCCGACGGCGCGTCCTGGCCCCGGTTCGGGGTGCCCGGGACCACCACAGGGGACCTTGCCACCCACGGCCGACGAAACGGACACTCACCGCAAACTCTGGGCAAACTCCCAGGAAACGGAGTCGTCGCCCCCCGGTGTGATGGGGTGAGCCCATGCCACAGACGGTCACGGGCGTCATCGCCCGTAGCAAGGGTGCCCCGGTCGAGCTCGTCGACGTCGTCGTCCCGGACCCCGGTTCCGGTGAGGCTGTCGTCGCGATCCAGGCGTGCGGGGTCTGCCACACCGACCTGCACTACCGCGAGGGTGGCATCAACGACGACTTCCCGTTCCTCCTCGGCCACGAGGCGGCCGGGGTCGTCGAGGCCGTCGGCGAGGGTGTCACCGAGGTCCGCCCGGGAGACTTCGTCGTCCTCAACTGGCGTGCGGTATGCGGCCGCTGCCGGGCCTGCGCGAAGGGTGAGCCCTGGTACTGCTTCGACACCGCCAACGCCACCCAGAAGATGACCCTCGTCGACGGCACCGAGCTCAGCCCAGCGCTGGGGATCGGCGCCTTCGCCGAGAAGACCCTGGTCGCCGCAGGACAGTGCACCAAGGTCGACCCGGACGCCGACCCTGCGGCAGTCGGCTTGTTGGGCTGCGGGATCATGGCCGGATTCGGCGCGGCGGTGAACACCGGCGGCGTCGGCCGCGGCGACAGTGTGGCGGTCATCGGCTGCGGCGGCGTGGGGTGTGCGGCTGTCGCCGGTGCAGCGGTAGCCGGCGCCACGACGATCATCGCCGTGGACGTGGACGAGCGAAAGCTGGCGCGGGCCGAGCAGTTCGGCGCGACGCATACGGTCAACTCCGGCTCCGACGATCCCGTGGCGAAGATCCGCGAGCTCACCGGTGGCTTCGGCGCGGACGTCGTCATCGAGGCGGTGGGGCGGCCCGAGACCTACGAGCAGGCCTTCTACGCGCGCGACCTCGCCGGCACCGTCGTCCTCGTCGGCGTGCCGACCCCGGACATGCGAATCACGTTGCCCCTCCTCGAGATCTTCGGTCGCGGCGGGTCGCTGAAGTCGAGCTGGTACGGCGACTGCCTGCCCTCTCGCGACTTCCCGATGCTCGTCGACCTCTACCGTCAGGGCCGCTTCGACCTCGATGCCTTCGTCACCGACACCATCGGGTTGGGCGACGTCGAGGCGGCGTTCGAGGCGATGCGCGACGGCGACGTGCTTCGCTCGGTCGTCCGGCTGTGAGTGACGACGCCGGTATGCGGGTCCTCCCCACCTCGCCGGGTGGGGTGCGCGTCGACCACGCGGTCTCGTCCGGCACGTTCAGTCTCGACGGCGGCACCTGGGACGTCGACAACAACCTCTGGGCCCTCGGCGACGACGACGAGTGCATCGTCGTGGACGCCCCGCACGACGTCGGGCCGATCCTCGCGCTGGTGGGCGGTCGCCGGGTCGTCGCCGTCCTGTGCACGCACGCGCACGACGACCACGTCACCGCCGTCGCCGACCTCACCGACGCGACCGGGGCACCCGCGTACCTGCACCCCGACGACCGGATGCTCTGGGACCGCGTCAACCCGCGGCCTCCGGACGGCCTGCTGGCCGACGGTCAGACGTTCCACGTCGGTGACGTCGAGGTCGCGGTGCTGCACACACCCGGTCACTCACCTGGTGCCTGCTGCTTCGATGTCCCGGCCCTCGGGCTGGTGTTCACCGGAGACACGCTGTTCCAGGACGGTCCCGGTGCGACCGGGCGATCGTTCAGCGACTTCGGCACCATCGTGGGGTCCATCCGCGACCGCCTGCTGACGCTGCCGCCCGAGACCGTCGTCCTCACCGGACACGGCGACGCCACGACGATCGGCACCGAGGCGCCGCACCTGCAGGAGTGGCTCGACCGGGGTCACTGACCCGTCATCGACCCCGATTCAACCCAGGGTCGCGCGGATCTCCTGGTGAGCCTGGTCCAGAGCGCGTCGCACGGCACCGGTGACGACGCCGGCGTCGCCGAGCCGGCTCGCCTCGACCCGCGGCGGATGCTTCAGCCAGCGCGGCAGCTCCTGGACGACGTGGTCGTGGATGAGGTCCATGACGTCGCTGACGCCGCCGCCGATGACCACCAGCTCAGGGTCGAGCAGGCCGCTGAGCACACCGACCATCCGGGCCGTCCTCGCCGCCACCACTCGAAGGATGTCCTCAGCGGCCGGGTCGCCCTGGCGGGCCGCGGCCGCGACGATCTCGCCGGTCACCTTGTCAGGATCGCCCGCCGCGAGGTCGTACAGCGCGGAGCGGCCGGCTCTGGACCGCGCGGAGCGTCGGCGCCGGACCGCGTCCTGGCCGCTCATCCGGGCGGCGGCGCCGATGCCGTGGGTGTCGCCGACGCCCTCGACGATCTCGAGCAGAGCGAGCTCGCCGGCCGCTCCGCCCGCCCCACGGACCAGCCGGCCGCCCACGACGATGCCGGCGCCGAGGCGTTCACCGGCCAGGACGAGCACAACGTCGTCGACGCCCTGCGCGACCCCTTGCCAGCGTTCGGCCAGCACCGCGAGGTTGGCGTCGTTGTCGAGCAGGACCGGGCCGCCGACGCCGCGACCGATGGCGGTGGTGATGGTGACGTCGGCCAGTCCGGGCAGGTACTGCGGGTCGGCGGACGGGTAGATGCGGCCGTCGGGACGGACCGCGGCCGCCACACCGACACAGGTCGCCCTGACCGACCCGGCGCTCGCTCCGGACTGCCGGACGACGTCACGGATGGCCTTCCGCGCCGCGCTCAGCCGTTCGCCGGCCGGGGCGTGGTTGGAGGGCAGCGGCACGACGGCTTCGGCAAGCGGGCGGCCCTGCAGGTCCGCGAGCATCGCCGAGACCTTCCACTCCCCGAGGTCCACGCCCACGACGCGGCCGGTGTCGGCGGCGAAGGCGTAGCAGCGGGCGGGTCGGCCGGGCCGTCCCTCTCCGTCGGGCCGGCGCCCGTCGAGCTCGACCACCCAGCCCAGGTCGATCAGCTCGTCACACGCCGCGTGCACCGTTGGGCGCGAGAGCCGGGTGGCCGTCATGATCTCCGAGCCGGTCACCGGTCCCGTGGACATCAACAGGTCCAGAACGGCGCCCGCGTTGATCCGTCGCAGCCGCGCCGGCGTCACGGTCTCCCGCTCGGTCATCCCGCCCCTTCCCCGACCCCAAGGGTTGCGGCGCCAGCATACCGCCGGTACTTTGATAAAAGGTCTTAATTAACTAGGCTGCGTTTCAGCCGAGGAGTGCTGCATGAACCCGACCGCCCCCCGCCCGCTCACTCGGCTGCTGGCCGTGACCGCCACCGTGCTCGCCCTCGTGGGAGCGCTTGTTGGCCTGTCCGCGCGCGCCGCCGACGCGGCTCCGGCCGACGCCCCTGGCGCGCCTGGGGCTGCCGCCACGTGGACCACGGGCGACAAGGAGGGGCTCGGGACGTCTCAGTCGAGCGCCTCGAAGGTCTGGTACACGCTCACCGGCGGGACGATGAGCGAGGTCTACTACCCGAGCGGGGTCACCCCCAACGTGCGGGAGCTCCAGTTCGCCGTCACGGACGGCACCTCGTGGACCCAGCTCGAGACCGACGCCACAGTGAACCGGACCGTCACGCTGGCCGACCGGTCGTCGCTGACCTACCGGCAGACCAGCACCGACCAGCAGGGACGGTGGCGGCTGACCAAGACCTACATCACCGACCCGGCGCGCCCCTCCGTGCTCGTGGACGTCACGTTCGAGCGGCTGAAGCCCGGTGCGATGCAGCTGTTCGCGCTGTACGACCCCTCACTCGCCGGTGACTCCGGCAACGACACCGGCACGTCGTCCGGGCCGTCGCTGACCTCCAGCGACACCCACGACGCGAAGACCCCGATCGGATCTGCACTCGTCTCGTCCGCGCCCTTCGTCGCGACCTCCACCGGCTACGTCGGGACCTCCGACGGGGCCACGGCGCTGCGTGCGAACCACACCCTGACCCCGACGTATGCGTCGGCCGGCCCGGGCAACATCGCCCAGGCGGGTCAGGTGCCGCTGGGCGACAAGGCCACGACCTTCACGCTGGCCCTCGGCTTCGGGGCGAGCAGCGCCGCGGCTCTGGGTACGGCGAACGCCAGCCTGCGACTGCCCTTCCCGGCACAGCAGGCGCTGTACCAGAACGGCTGGAAGTCGTACCTCTCCAAGCTCAACAAGGCGCCGAAGGGGCTCGACGACCAGCTGACCACGCAGTACTGGGCGTCGGTCATGACCGTCAAGGCGCACGAGGACAAGACCTACCCGGGCGCCTTCATCGCCTCGCTGACCATCCCCTGGGGCCAGGCGGTCAACGCCTCCGGCGCGGGTGGCGCCGGCAACGGGTACCACTTCGTCTGGGCGCGCGACGCGTACGAACAGGTCACCGGTCTGCTCGCGGCCGGCGACCTGCGGGCCGCGCAGGACGCCGTCACGTGGCTGTTCACCCGGCAGCAGCAGGCGGACGGGCACTTCCCGCAGAACTCCGCCCCCGACGGGACCCCGGACCAGACCAACGTGCAGCTGGACGAGACTGCGTACCCGATCATCCTGGCCCAGCAGGTCGGCGGCATCACCAAGGCGATGTACACCGACCACATCGCCAAGGCGGCCGACTACCTCGTCGCGCACGGTCCGACGACGCCGCAGGAGCGCTGGGAGGAGACCGGCGGCTACTCGCCGTCCACGATCGCCGACATGATCGCCGGCCTCACCGCGGCGGCCGACCTGGCCACCAAGGCCAGCGACGCCGCCGGGGCCGCCGTCTACCAGGCGACCGCCGACGAGTGGCAGCGCAACGTCGAGAAGTGGACCTACACGACGAACGGCACCATCGGGGACGGCCAGTACTACATCCGGATCAGTGGCAGCGGGAACCCGAACGACGGGGCCATCCGCAACTGGGCCAACGGTGCCGGCGCGCACCCCGAGAACGCCATCACCGACGCCGGGTTCCTCGAGCTGACCCGCCTCGGCGTCAAGGCCCCGAACGACGCGTACGTGAAGCACTCGCTCGACGCCGTCGATCGGTCGCTCAAGGTGTCGACCCCCAGCGGCGACCTGTTCAAGCGTTACACCTTCGACGGGTACGGCGAGACCGCCGACGGGGCACCGTGGACCGGAGTGGGGATCGGCCGCCCGTGGCCGCTGCTCTCCGGCGAGCGCGGCGAGTACGTGCTCGGCAACGGTGGCAACGCCCTGCCCTACCTGCGCACCATGGCCAACACTGCCAACGCCGGGTACATGATCCCCGAACAGGCCTGGGACCAGGCCGATCCGACCGCCTACAACCACGTGTTCGGCAAGGGCACCGGCTCCGCGGCACCGCTGTCGTGGGCGATGTCCCAGTACGTGCGCCTGGCGCAGGGGATCGGCGCCGGCAAGGTCGTCGAGACCCCGAGCGTCGTCGCCGACCGGTATGCGCGTCAGGCGCCGCCGGCCGCCCCGCAGCTGTCGGTCACCAGCCCGGCCGACCTCTCCACCGCGACCAGCCGGACGATCACTGTCAGCGGCACCACGACCGCGACGTCGGTCTACCTGTCGGTCAACGGGGTCAAGCAGCAGATCGCTGTCAGCGCGGGGGCGTTCTCCACCCAGGTGACGCTGCCGTCGATCAGCAACCAGCTCGTCATCGCGGCTGTGGGCGCGAACGGCGGTACCGCACAGGTCGTTCGCACGGTCACGGCGTTCGGTGCCCGGGTCGGCGGCGTGAGCGACCCGGCCGGCGACGACAACGGACCCGGGAGCTACGTCTACCCGACCGACGGCGCGTTCAACGCCGGGAGCTTCGACCTGACGAAGTTCGACGTCTACCAGGACGGCGGCGACGTCCGGCTCGTGACAACCATCCAGGGCGCGATCAACAACCCCTGGGGTGGCAACGGGATGAGCACCCAGCGGCTGAACATCTACGTCAAGGGCGGCGCCGACACGACGTCGACCCCGCTCCTGCCCGGTAGCAACATGAACGCCGCCGGAGCGTGGTCGCGCGCGATCGTCGCGGACGGTCGGCACGAGACCAGCGCGTACGGCGAGGGCGTCTATGGGCCCGACCGGAGCAAGGTCGGCGCCGCGGAGCTGCAGGTGCTGCCCACCTCGAGGCAGATCGTGGTCACCATCCCGACCGCCGTGCTCGGCGGTGTCGACCTCGCCACCGCGGGCTACCAGGTGTCGATCTTCAGCGATGCCGACGACACCGAGGGCATCGGCAACATCCGGCCCGTCTACAGCCTGGACTGCTGGAACGCCAACGGCTGCCCGACGTTCATCAAGCCGTTCCGGTTCGGCGGCGGCGCGGGGATATGGGACCCCAGCCTCCCGACCGTCGACAGCGTCACCTCGGACCCGAACGCGATCGACGTCATCAGTGGGACTGCGGCGCAGTCCGAGGTCCTCAGCTGGGCCAGCGGAGCCCCGGTTGTCGTTCCGTACGTCGGGATCACGCCCTAGCCAGCGAGAGGCGCGCCAGTCGGAGGATGGAGCCGGAAGTCCCGCGCGTTCCCGGCGTGGGACGCTCGGTACTCGCACCGCCCCTCGACCCGCTAAGGAGTCGCATCCCGATGGTGGCCCGCCAGATCCCTCGTCCCGCCGACCTGCGCCCCCTGCTGCGGTTCAAGGCGCCACGGCTGGATCGGAAGGCCGCGCGGCTGGCTGACGCGCTGACGATCGACGACCTGCGCCGGATCGCGCGCCGCCGGACCCCGACGGCGGTGTTCGACTACACCGATGGGGCCGCCGAGTCCGAGATCTCCATCGCCCGCGCGCGTCAGGCGTTCGAGGACATCGAGTTCCACCCCAACGTGCTGCGCGACGTCGCCGAGGTCACCACGGACCGCCAGGTCCTCGGCGGTCCCGTCGCGCTCCCCTTCGGCATCGCGCCGACCGGCTTCACCCGGATGATGCAGACCGAGGGGGAGGTGGCCGGAGCCCGGGTCGCCGGACGGTACGGCATACCGTTCTCGCTCTCCACGATGGGGACCACGTCGATCGAGGACGTCCGAGTAGCGAATCCGCACGGCCGCAACTGGTTCCAGCTCTACCTGTGGAAGGACCGTGACCGGTCCATGGCCCTGGTCGAGCGGGCGGCCAAGGCGGGGTTCGACACCCTCCTGGTCACCGTCGACGTCCCGGTGGCGGGAGCTCGGTTGCGCGACAAGCGGAACGGCTTCTCCATCCCGCCCGCCCTGAGCGTCCGGACCGTTCTCAACGCCCTGCCCCGGCCGTGGTGGTGGTGGGACTTCCTTACCACCGAGCCGTTGGCCTTCGCGTCGCTCGACAAGTGGTCGGGAACGGTCGGTGAGCTGATCGACACGATGTTCGACGCGACCGTCGACTTCCACGACCTCACCTGGATCAGGGACCAGTGGCCGGGAAAGGTTGTCGTGAAAGGCATCCAGGACCTCGACGACGCCCGCCGCGTCGCCGACGTCGGGGTCGACGGCATCGTCCTGTCGAACCACGGAGGACGACAGCTGGACCGGGCACCCATCCCGTTCCATCTGCTCCCCGACGTGGTCCGGGAGGTCGGCTCCGAGTACGAGATCCTCCTCGACACCGGCATCCGGTCTGGAGCGGACATCGTCGCCGCCGTCGCCCTCGGCGCGCGCTTCACCCTCGTCGGCCGTGCCTACCTCTATGGCCTGATGGCCGGGGGCGAGGCCGGCGTCGACCGGGCCGTCGACATCCTCGCCGGCCAGGTCCGGCGCACGATGCAGCTCCTCGGGGTCACCGGCCTCGACGAGCTGGAGCCGCGACACGTCACCCAGCTGCAGCGCCTCGCGCCGGTACCCCGGACGGTGCGGCCCATCGACCGCTGAGTCTCAGCCACCCAGGAGCTGGCGGGCCTGGGCCAGCTCGGCCGACGTCGGCGAACCGTGCGTGTACTTGAAGTAGGAGCCGCCGAGGAGCTGCTCACCGGCGTCCGCGACTCGTTCACCGTGCGTCGACGCCGCGTCCTTCCAGCCGGCTCGGTTCTCGAGGATGTGCATGTACTCGTGCATAAGCACCGACTGCACGTAGCGAGCCGGGACGGCGGGGTAGATCCAGATGGTCCGTCCGTCCGACGCGCCCCACGCCCCCGGGTAGCCGTCCGGGTCCGCGTACAGGACCGGGACGCCGCGGTAGGACGCCGGTCGAGGTGCCGCCGGTGCCGCCGGTGCTGCGGGTGCCGCGGGGGCGGCCTTCACGGCGGCGGCCTTGGCCGGTTTCGCGGCAGCCGGCGAGCCGGAGGCCACGTTCGGTGTCACGGGGGCGGCGGCCGGGGCCTGGGCCACCGGTGCCTGGGCCACCGGCACCGGGACGGGTGCCACGGGCATCACCGTTCGGTGGGCAGGGGCCTCGACGGGCTGGTCGGCGGCGATGACCGCCGCGACCGGGACGACCTGGGGCTCGGCGGCCACCGGGACTTCGTGGCCGCAGGCCGAGACGGCCAGGGCCAGGACCGAGGTGGCGGTCGCGACAGCGAGCAACCGGCGGCGGATGGGCAGTTTCATGGTTCTCCTTCGAGTGGTGGATCGGGTCGCAGACGTCGGTGGAGCGGCGCATGCGGGAGGGCAGGCAGGAGTCGACGCGGGGTGCGTCGAGCAACCGCGCCGGGCTCAGTCCGGCGACGGCTTTTCAGCCCCTATACAGAAGCGGAATGCGGCGAATTGGCGCAGAAGGAGAATGGGCATGCCGAATGGAAAGGCCCACGCCCCGGTTCAGGTGTCGCCGAAAGGAATTCATTCATCGGCCACGACGACGGCACCGCGCCCAGGGTGGGACGGGGTCGTGAGAAGCGCGCGCCCCCAGTGCCGTCCGGTCGCTGGCGATGGACGGCGTGATGTCCAGAGTCCGCCTGCAGCGCGTGCTGCCGCGGTCACCCGGGCTGGACTCGAGCGACTTCCGCAGCCGAGTGCCTAGTGTTCACAACGCTTCACCCCAATGGTGACTCGCAGCCAGCACGTAACCGAGAGTGTCGAAAAACTGGATGACGACCACGGCGGAGGTGTCGACGACACCCGTTGAGCGAGCGCGTGAGAGCTCGAACGGAGGCTGAAGCGCCTGGACCAGGGGAGGGCTCGGCCACGGAAGCTGGGGTGAGCATGACTCGTTCCCTCCTTCGTGGTGAACGCCAATGTCGTAAAGTGCAGGTAAAGAAAAGGTATAGCAGGAGTAAAGCATGGATTTGTCGATTCATTCACGTTTGCCGGATTTGACGGCCTTTCGGGGGCCCTGGGGCAGCCGGGATCGAGGCGGCGCTCGCCACCGGGCGGCGCCGTCCGGCTCCCTCGTTCAGCTCTAGGAGACGGGGACGAGGAACTGGGTCGCGGCCAGCTCTCGGTACAGCGCGTCCTGGCCGACCAGCTCGGTATGCGAGCCCACGGCCCGGACGCGGCCGGCGTCCATGACGATGATCCGGTCGGCCATCGTGACGGTGGAGAGCCGGTGCGCGACGACGAGAACCGTCGTGGTGCGAGCGACGTCGGCGATGGTCTCGCGCAGCGCGGACTCGTTGACGGCGTCGAGCTGCGAGGTGGCCTCGTCGAGCAGGAGCAGGCGGGGTCGACGCAGGAGGGCCCGGCCGATCGCCACTCGCTGACGCTCGCCACCGGAGAGCTTCATCCCCCGGTGACCGACGGTTGTCTCGAGGCCCTTGGGCAGCCCGGCGACCATCGCGACGAGCCGGGTGGTCCGGAGCGCCTCGTCGACCTCGTCATCGGTGGCGTCGGGCGCACCGAAGACGAGGTTCTCCCGCAGGGTTCCGGACAGCACCGGCGCGTCCTGCTCGACGTAGCCGATGGCCGCCCGTAGCTCCCCGATCGGCCACTCGCGCACGTCCCTGCCGTCGACGGCCACGCGGCCCTGGTCCGGCTCGTAGAACCGCTCGATGAGCGACAGGACCGTGGTCTTCCCGGCGCCGGACGGGCCGACGAACGCGGTCATGCCGCCCGGCGGGACGACGAAGCTGACGCCGTCGTGCACGAGGGGCAGGTCCGGCGCATACCGGAAGACCACTCTTTCGAAGGTGACCGAGGCGGGCGGGCTGCCGGGTTCGGGCAATCCGGACGGAGCGCTGGCCGGCTCCACCGGCAGAGCCTCGGCCTCGAGGATGCGGGTCACCGCGGCCGCGCCCACGTGGTACTGGGTGACCGCTCCGGCGAGCTGGTTGACGGGTGCGATGAGGAAGAACACGTAGAGCAGGAACGCGACGAGCGTGCCGATGGTGATGCTCCCGGAGGCGACCCGCAAGCCGCCGACGCTGAGGACCGCGATGAACGCCACCTGGATCGCCAGCCCGGCCGTGTTGCCGGCGATGGCGCTCCACGTGGCCGCGTGCACGCTCGCCCGCCAGGCCTCGGTGGCTGCGGCGTCGAGCCGCTCGCCCTCGCGCTCCTCGGCGCCGGACGCCTTGACGGTCCGGAACGCCCCGAACATGCGCTCCAGGGCCGCCCCCATCACGCCGACCGACTCCTGCGCGCGCTTCGATGCCCGGTTGATGCGCGGCACCACGACCCCGATGACCACCACCGCCAGCCCGAGGGCGGCCAGGGTCACCGCGAGCATGACGAGGTCCAGCAACGCCATCAGCACGATCGTCGCGCCGAGGGTGAGGAACCCGGTGACACCGCCGACCAGGGTGCCGATGGTGACCTCGCGGAGCAGCGTCGTGTCCGCGGTCACCCGCGACATCAGGTCGCCGGGCTCATGCCGCTCGACCGCCGACAGCCGCAGCCGCAGCAGCCGGGCGAGCAGGCCGCGACGCGCGGCCAGGACGACCGTCTCCGCCGTGCGCCGCAGGACGTACCCGCCGAGCGCGCCGATCGCGGCGTTCGCCACGACCAGCACCGACATGAGCGCCACCAGGCCGGCCATCGGCCGGTCGGTACCGAGCGTGCCGATCAGCTCGCGGACCACCAGCGGCAGCGCGAGCCCGCTGGCCGCGGTCGCCAGGCTGAGCACCCCGCCCAGCAGCAACATGCCCCAGTGCGGCCGCGCGTACCCCAGGAGTACCCGCCACGTGGCCACCGTCGGTTCGGGAGCAGCGACCGCCCCCTCATCCATCCGGCCAGCCTACGTTCCGACTCGCCGCATCCCGAGGGGCCGCGGACACTCAGATGTACGGCGGCTGGAGCTCCGGCTCGGTCGGCGGGGAGTAGAGGATCGACCGGCGCGCGGAGGACACCGTCAGGGTGCCGATCGCGATGCCGATCGCCGCGTTGATGAGGGCCGTGGCCACCTTTGCCCCGAAGTCCGTGCCGATCGTCAACGGGATGACCGCGGCGACGGCCGTGACGAGCCCGACGATCCACCCGAAGTAGGTGACCGGCGACGGCGTGGTCCGGAGCAGGAGGAACAGCAGACCGGTGGCCAGCAGTCCGCAACCGAAGGCGGCGAACGCGTAGGCGATGGTCGCGGCGTTGCCCCAGACGCCGGTGTCCGGTGACCCGAGCAGCGGGATCTTGAAGACGCCGCGCGCGGCGACCACGCCGACGATCGCGATGAGGGCGGCGACGATCGAGGTGGCCAGCCCGGCAGCACGGAACCGTCGCTCGTCGAGCTCGGGCCGCGGGGACGGCCCGTGCTGCGGCGACCGCGGGTACGGGTTCTGCGGCATCCGTGCTCCCTTCCTGCCGCGTTTCCTCAACGGTACCCGCCGCGAGGGCGGCGGTAAGCGGGAGCGACCGTCAGGTCAGCGGGGCCGCCGAGGGGCCCTGCTGCGCCAGGTGCAGCAGGCTGATCTTCTGCCAGATCTTCCGGGACATACCGGTCGTGAGGACCTCGATCTCGCTGACCGTGTCGAGCACCACGGGATCGGTGGACTGCTCGGCGCAGAGGGCGGCGGCCTTGGAGACGATGGTGAGCAGCTCGCTGCAGTAGTCGTAGTAGCGGCCGAGCTCGGCGCGGGTCAGCGACCCCTGGTTGGCCTGACCGCCCTCCCAGCGGGGCAGCAGCTTCTCCGGCGACTTCGACATCTGGTGCATGTCGACGATGTGGGCCAGGGACCGGAGCCGGTGCAGCGTCTCGAGGGTCCGCCGGCGACGGACCCGCGCCGGGACGGTCATGAGGAAGAAGATGGCGATACCCGCGAACACGACGTCGTTGACGCCGCTCTCGACGTACTGCAGCCAGTCGATCACCCGCGCCGGACCCACCTGAGCAGTCCCTGTCCGGACCGCCGACACGATCGCCACGACGATGAGCACGACGAGCAGGACGATCGCCACCCGAGACGCGACATAGACGAACCGCTGCACCGGGGCGTTCTCGCTCGCCTGCCGCTCGATCCGGCGGATGACCTCGCCCACCTCGGTCGCGACCTGGGCAAGGTGCCGGTGGGGGAACTGCTCGAGGATGCGGACCTGGAGCTGGTCCAGCGTGTGCCTGACCTTGTCCGGGTCGAGCCGGTCGTAGAAGCGGTCGTCCGGGAGGCCGCCACGCGTCGACATGGCGGTCAGCGTAGTGAGCGTCCGGAGCGGCTCCGCTGCGCCGATAAACTCTGCCGGTGCCCCTGCGCCTCTACGACACAGCCGCGCGCGCCCTGCGCGACTTCGAACCTCTCGAACCCGGGCGCGTGGGCATCTACATCTGTGGCCTCACCACCCAGGGGGCGCCCCACATCGGGCACGTCCGATTCGCCGTGGCCTTCGACGTCCTGCGCCGCTGGCTGGAGATCGGGCAGGGGTACGACGTGACCGTCGTCCGCAATGTCACCGACATCGACGACAAGATCCTCCGCAAGAGCGGGGAGGTCGGTGAGCCCTGGTATGCCTTGTCGTACCGCAACGAGCGCCTGACCGCCGCAGCCCTCGACGCTCTTGGCGTCCTCCCCGTCACCTACGAGCCGCGGGCGACCGGGCACATCCCCGAGATGGTCGCGCTGATGGACGACCTCGTCGAGCGCGGACACGCATACGCCTCGCCGGACGACTCCGGTGACGTGTACTTCGACGTCATGTCCTGGCCGGAGTACGGGTCGCTCAGCCACCAGTCCCCGAACGACATGGCCCCCGCGGAGGACGCCGACCCGCGTGGCAAGAAGGACGTCCGCGACTTCGCGCTGTGGAAAGGCCACAAGGAGGACGAGCCGCTGAGCGCCTCATGGGCGACCCCCTACGGTGCCGGCCGTCCGGGCTGGCACCTCGAGTGCTCCGCGATGGCCCGCCGCTACCTGGGCGACACCTTCGACATCCACGGCGGCGGGATCGACCTGCGCTTTCCCCACCACGAGAACGAGCAGGCCCAGTCGCACGCGGCCGGCCTCGGGTTCGCGCGGTACTGGCTCCACAACGCCTGGGTGACGGTCAAGGGCCAGAAGATGGGCAAGTCCCTCGGCAACGCCCTCGAGGTCAGCAAGGTCATCGAGGTCGCCACACCGCTCGCCGTCCGCTACTACCTGACCGCCGCGCACTACCGCTCGACCATCGAGTACCACGAGGGCTCGCTCATCGAGGCGCGGGCCACGGTCGAGCGGATCGCGGGCTTCCTGGAGCGCGCCGACCGGATGCGTTCGCTCGAGGGTGTGAACGGCGTTCTGCCGCAAGCGTTCCGAGACGCGATGGACGACGACCTCAACGTCTCCGGCGCGCTCGCTGTCGTCCACGACACCGTGCGGGCGGGCAACACCGCCCTCGACGACGGAGACGACGACGCGGCCCACGAGGCCGCGGCGGCGGTCGTGGCCATGACCGAGGTCCTCGGGGTCAACCCGCTCTCGCCGGTCTGGGACAACACCGGCCCTGGCGGCGCGGACGCCGCCCTCGACGCCCTCGACGCCCTCGTCGCCGACCAGCTTGCCGCTCGCCAGTCCGCCCGCGCCGCAAGGGATTTCGAGGCGGCCGACGCGATTCGCGACCGGCTGACCGAGGCTGGCATCGTCATCGACGACACACCCTCCGGGGCGCGCTGGTCGTTGGCCCGACGGAACGGTGGCTGACATGCCCGGAAACTCCCAGCGCCGCGGAGCGATCCGCAAGTCCGGCAAGGGCGCGACCGTCGGCTCCGGCGGACAGCGGCGAAAAGCGTTGGAGGGCAAGGGTCCGACGCCAAAGGCCGCCGAGCGTGAGTACCACCCGGCCGCCAAGAAGGCCCGCTCGGCCACTCGGGGCACGGACAGCAGCAAGCCCGGGTATGCCTCGGGTGGCCGACCGCAGGGCCGTCCCGCTCGCGGGTCCTCTCGCTCGGGTGGCAGTGCCAAAGTGTCGTCCGAGATCGTCGCCGGGCGCAACGCCGTCGTCGAGGCGCTCCGTGCCGACATCCCGGTCACGACGATGTACGTCGCCGGCCGGATCGACGCCGACGACCGCGTCCGGGAGGCACTCAAGACCGCCTCCGAACGCCGCATCCCCGTCCTGGAGACCCCGCGGGGAGAGCTGGACCGGCTCACCGACGGCGCGGTCCACCAGGGCCTCGCCCTGCAGGTGCCGCCCTACGCCTACGTCGAGATCGGCGACCTGGTGGACCCGGAGGCGCCTGGGATCCCGCTCGTCGTAGCTCTCGACGGGGTCACCGACCCGCGCAACCTCGGCGCCGTCGTCCGGTCGGTGGCCGCCTTCGGTGGTCACGGCGTGCTGCTGCCCGAGCGCCGGTCCGCGGGCATGACGGCCAGCGCGTGGAAGACGTCGGCCGGCGCCGCCGCGCGCGTCCCGGTCGCTCGGGTCCCGAACCTCACCCGGGCCCTCGAGACGTTCCAGAAGGCCGGGTTCTTCGTCCTCGGCCTCGACATGGAGGGCGACGTCGAGCTGCCCGGGCTCGCTCTGGCCACCGAACCGGTCGTCGTCGTGGTCGGGTCGGAGGGCAAGGGCCTGTCCCGGCTGGTCCGCCAGACCTGCGACCAGGTCGTGTCGATCCCGATGTCGTCCGCGGTCGAGTCCCTCAACGCCGGGGTCGCCGCTGGGGTGACGCTGTACGAGATCGCCCGGCAGCGCGCAGGGGTTCGCTGACCCGCATACCGAACTGGCATCCATCCCGCCCAGACCTCCTGACCACTCACGGGCGGACCGGTTACCGTGGGCGCCGTGGCGAAGAGCGCGCGAGCGGACAACGTCCGCCTGAACCAGCTCCGGGCGAAGCAGCAGGCGGCCGAGCGCCGCCGCCGGCTGACCATCGCGATCGCGGCGACGGCCGCCGTGGTGGTCGTGGTGGCGGTGCTCGTCGGCGTCGCCCTGTTCGGCCCGAAGCAGCAGGCGGTCGCGACCGGTCCGCTCGACCCGGCTGTCTACACGACGCTGAGCACGGTTCCGGTCGCGACGTTCGACCAGGTCGGCGCGGGCTCGGGAGTCTCCAACCCGCCGAAGGCGATCTCGGCCCCGGCGCTGACCACGGACAGCAAGCCCGGGGTGCTCTACGTCGGCGCGGAGTACTGCCCGTTCTGCGCGGCGGAGCGGTGGCCGTTCGTCGTGGCGATGACGCGGTTCGGCCAGTTCGCGAACCTGCAGGCGACCGCGAGCGGGGCGGCCCCCGAGGCCTACCCGAACACCGCCACAGTGAGCTTCCACGGGGCGTCGTACACGAGCCAGTACCTCGGCTTCACCGGCGTCGAGACCCAGACCAACACGAACCAGCCGTTGGACACGCTGACCGGTGACAACAAGACGATCTTCGACACCTATAACTCCGGCGGCTCGATCCCGTTCATCGACTACGGCGGTAAGGCGACGGCCAACGGCGCGTCGGTCGACCCGTCGATCTTCGCCGGCAAGACCCAGGCGCAGATCGCCGACGACATCGCGAACCCGTCCACGGCGATCTCCAAGGCGGTCCTCGGCAGCGCCAACGTGATCACCGCGCAGCTCTGCGCGCTGACCAACAACCAGCCGGCTCCGGTCTGCACCTCGTCCGGCGTCACCACCGCAGCCGCCGCCCTCAAGTGACCGCCCGATGACGAGCGAGACGACCACCCGCCCGCCACAGCGGACCATCCCGCGCTGGCTGGCCCCGTTGTCGTTGACGTGGTCGGTGCTCGGGCTTCTGGTGTCGGTCTACCTCACCTACGAGCACTACACCGGCAGCACGACGCTGGCCTGCCCCGCCTCCGGCGCGGTCGACTGCGCGAAGGTCACCTCGTCGGCGTGGTCGACCATCCTCGGCATCCCGGTGGCGCCGCTCGGCCTGCTCTTCTTCGCGGTGATGCTGGTGCTGTGCCGGCCCAGCCTGCTGCGGCGGCAATCGACCATGCTCGACACAGCCCGCTTGGGCTTCTGCGGCGTCGGGCTACTGATGGCGCTCTATCTGCTCTGGGCCGAGCTGTTCCAGATCCACGCCATCTGCCTCTGGTGCACCGGCGTGCACATCCTCACGTTCCTGCTCTTCGTCACCCTCCTCTTCGGACTGGTGCTCAGCGAGCCGGAGTCCTAGGCGGTCAGCGCGCCAGCACCACCGTCGAGCAGATCTTGTCGGCGAACGTCTGGCGCTTCGGGTCCCACAGCGGCCAGAGGTAGCCCAGGTAGAAGAACCCGTCGACGATGTGGGCGAGGTCGCGGACGAACGCCATGCCGGCGCCGATCGGCCGCAGGTCCGACTCGCGCACCAGGCGGATGCCCACCACCTTCTTGCCCCACGACTGACCGGTGCGGCCCGCCCTGATGTACCGGTTCCAGATGGTGAGGCCGAGCATCAGCGCGTAGCCGACGAGGGCCAGGACGATGCCGACCGTCGAGCCGCCCGACGAGGCCCGGCCGCGGGAACCGGTGCTCGCCGACGACAGGGCGAGGCCGATCACGGCGAGGACCCAGCCCGGCAGGATGAGGACGTAGTCGAGCAGGTAGGCGCCGACCCGCCGACCCCAGTGCGCGTAGTACTCCGTGGCGTACGGCGAGTAGCCGGAAGGCCCGTACGCGGGACCGGCATACGGTTGGGGCGGACCCGCATACGGCTGGTATGCCTGCCTCTGGTCCTGCGGTGGCGGCGGGTAGGCGTACCCCTGGGCGGGCGGGTAGCCGTACCCCGAGGCGGGTGGCGGCCCGTACCCCGGTGGCGGTGGCGGCGCATACCCGGGCGGTTGCGGTGGTGGCGAGTAGGGCGAGGCCGGCGGTCCGGCGTACGGGCCGTCCTCAGGCCTCGGTGGTGGTGGCTGTTGGGTCATCCGATGGTTCCCCCTAGTCGTCGAACATGGCCACGACCGGCATCTCGACGGTGTCGACGCCGAGGACCGCCTTCTCGTCCGGCTTGGCCGGCAGGACCTGGTCGATGTAGTCGCGGACCGCGAGCCGGATCGGGACGTCGGTGCCCGCCCGCTCGGACATGTACCAGCGATGCTCGAGCACCTCGTGGAAGAGCTCGGCCGGCTCGAGCTTGCCGGCGAGGTCGCGCGGGACGGCGCGGACCGTCGGCTCATAGACCGTGGCGAGCCACTCGTGGGCGACGAGCTCCTCGTCCTCGTTCTGACGGTCGGTCGCGGCGCGGTAGGAGTCGAGGTCGTTGAGCAGTCGTCGCGCCTGGTTCTCCTCGACGTCGAGCCCGGTGAGCCGCAGCAGCCGCCGCGAGTGGTGGCCGGCGTCGACGACCTTGGGCTGGATCTGGATCGTCGTCCCGTCGAGGTCGGTCGACATGGCCAGCTCGTCGATGTCGAACCCGAGCTCGTTGAGCCGACGGATCCGTTCCTCCACCCGCCAGCGGTCACCGGTCTCGAACCGCTCCGACTCGGTGAGTGCGGCCCACAGGGTGCGGTAGCGGTCGACGATGCGTTCCGACACCTCGATCGGGTCGGCGACCTCCTCGAGGAAGCCACCGGCCTCGAGGTCCATCAGCTCGCCGGCGATGTTGACGCGGGCGATCTCCAGGTCGTGCTCCCGCTGCCCGGTGCTGAGGGTCGCCCGCAGCTCACCGGTCTCGGCGTCGACGAGGTACGCGGCGAAGGCGCCGGCATCGCGGCGGAACAGGGTGTTCGACAGCGACACGTCGCCCCACCAGAACCCGGCCAGGTGGAGGCGGACCAGGAGCACGGCGAGTGCGTCGATGAGGCGCTGGGCGGTGTCGGGACGCAGCGACTGGCTGTAGAGCGCGCGGTAGGGCAGCGAGTACTGCAGGTGCCGCGTCAGCAGGCACGCGTCGAGCGGCAGGCCCTCGGGGGTCTGCCGGCCGCTGACCACGCCGAACGGCTCGACGCAGGGCAGGTCCATCCGTTCGAGGTTGCGCAGCATGGCGTACTCGCGGCGGGCGAGGTCGACCTTGATCTCCTTGATGGCCAGCACGCGGTTCGACACCCGCACGAACCGGACGGTATGCCGGGAGATGCCTCGCGGGAGAGCGGCCAGTCGGTCGGCCGGCCAGTCCTCCAGTGGAACGGACCAGGGCAGGTCGAGCAGGGCCGGGTCGGCCCGGGCCGCCGTCACTTCCAGGGGCACGTCGTCATGCTCCCATCATCGAGAGAGGTCCGGAGGCAGAGAGTTCCGGAGACGGAGAGGGGCGGCACCGAGTGGTGCCGCCCCCGCCGTGTGTGGTCGGTCAGTCGCCGATGCGCTCGCCCGACTCCGCGTTGAACATGTGCAGGTGACCCGTGCGGGGCTTCAGGTAGATCGTCTGCCCCTTCTCGGGGGGACGACGGCCGTCGACCCGCGCGATGAACGGCTTGGCCGTGACCTCCTCGTCCGTGGCCTCGGAGTCCACGAGGGCCGCCTTGGTCTGGCCGTAGATGTAGGCGTCGGCGCCGAGCTCCTCGACGACGTCCACGGTGACCGCGAGGCCCTGACCGGTGTCGGTGAGGTCGAGGTCCTCGGGGCGGACACCCACGGTGACGTGGCTGCCGAGCTCCTTGCCGTGCTCCCGCTCGACCGGGACGATCGCGTCGCCGAAGACCACGCCGCCGTCCTTGACCGGCAGGTCGAGCAGGTTCATCGCGGGGGAGCCGATGAAGCCGGCCACGAACACGTTGTTCGGGTGGTCGTACATCCGGCGCGGGCTGTCGCACTGCTGGAGCAGGCCGTCCTTGAGCACCGCGACGCGGTCGCCCATGGTCATGGCCTCGACCTGGTCGTGGGTGACGTAGACGGTCGTGACGCCGAGACGGCGCTGCAGCGAGGCGATCTGGGTACGCGTCTGGACGCGGAGCTTGGCGTCGAGGTTCGACAGCGGCTCGTCCATGAGGAACACCTGCGGGCTACGGACGATCGCCCGGCCCATCGCGACGCGCTGACGCTGACCACCGGAGAGAGCCTTCGGCTTGCGCTCCAGGTAGGGCTCGAGATCGAGGATCTTCGCGGCTTCCTTGACCCGCTTGCCGATCTCATCCTTGGACACGCCGGCGATCTTGAGCGCGAAGCCCATGTTGTCGGCCACCGTCATGTGCGGGTACAGCGCGTAGTTCTGGAACACCATCGCCACGTCGCGGTCCTTGGGCGACAGGTGGGTCACGTCGCGGTCCCCGATGAGGATCCGGCCGCCGTTGACCTCCTCGAGGCCGGCGAGCATGCGCAGGGAGGTGGACTTGCCACATCCGGAAGGACCGACGAGGACGAGGAACTCCCCGTCAGCGATGTCGATGTTGAGCTTGTCGACGCTCGGAATGGGGTTACCCGGGTACTGCCGGGTGGCCTCGTCGAAGGTCACGGTAGCCATATTCAGGACTCCTTCACCGGCAGGAACGTGCCGGACGATCCGTTGTAAAGGGTGCAACGTCCCCGAGCACGTCCTCGGCGACCCTCGCATCATGGCTCACATCGGCCACCGCCGCCAGAGCCACCCCGTATGCCGGGCATCTAGCCTGAGGTGGTGAGCGACGACGATCCGGCCGGCCGGGGGCTCCCCGACGACGGCACGGATGACGGCACCGCCGACGACGCCGGCGCTGACACGGACATGAGGCGCTACGAGGGCACGCCGTCGGCGGGGGTGCGCGTGCTTCGGGCCATTCGGGTCCCGGGGGCGCTGCTCCTCATCGGCTTCGCCCTGACCATCGTCGGACCGCTTCCGGGTCTCGGGGTGTTCCTCGTGCTCGGGGCCGGGCTGGCGACCTTCGTCATCGGGATGACCGCGCTGGTCGGTCGCTAGGACCGACGTCGGAGGACGGGCCGGTCACGCCCTCTTCCGGGCAAGCCCTTGACAGCACATGGGGCCATCCCCATACTCGGGCCAAATCTTTAGCAACCGTTTAGCAACGACGCCACGGTTGGGTGACGAAGCTCGAACCGAACCGTGCCCGGCGCCACAGAACGTGGCGAGGTCACGGCTTCATCACAAGGGTGCTGCAAGATCTTGCAGCACCTCGTCTCTCTCTGCAAGATCTTGCTACGTTGCGCGGGGCGGAGATCCACCTTCGTCTCGCTTGGTTCAAAGGAGAATCCATGCAGAAGCGCCTTCTCGGCGCCGCGTCGCTCGGCGTCGCAGCCCTGCTCATGAGCGCCTGTGGCGGGCAGTCCCCAGCGCCCGCCGCGACCGGGGACGCCGCGGCGTCCACGACCACCCCAGCAGCAACCTCGACCACGACCGGCGCACCCGTCCGCGACGCCAACGTCGACCTCGTCATCTGGAGCGACGCGGACCGGGCCACGATCCTGCAGAAGTTCGCCGACCAGTTCGGCACGGAGCAGGGCATCAAGGTCCAGATCCAGGTCTCGACCGACGTGCGCAAGGACTTCAAGGCCGCGACCGACGTCGGCAAGGGCCCGGACGTCATCGTCGGGGCGCACGACTGGCTCGGCGAGCTAGTCCAGAACGGTGCCGTCAAGCCGGTGAACCTCTCGGCCGACCAGCAGGCGCTGTTCGAGCCGGCCGCGATCCAGGCTTCCAAGTTCAACGGCCAGCTCTACGGCGTCCCCTACGCCACCGAGAACCTCGGCCTGATGCGCAACACCGCCCTCGCCCCCGACGCCCCGACGACGTTCGAGGACATGATCGCCAAGGGCAAGGCCCTCAAGGACTCCGGCAAGGCCACCAACGCCTTCCTCCAGCAGGTTGGCAAGACCGGTGACGCGTACTACTCGTACCCGTACCTCAAGGCCTTCGGCGGCGGCATCTTCGGCCAGAAGGACAACGGCGACTACGACCCCACCAAGGTCCTCGTTGGCGACGCCGGCTCGGTCAAGGGCGCGGCGTTCATGGGCCAGCTCGGCAAGGACGGGTACCTGTCGACGAACATCGACTTCGACACCGCCCAGTCCCTCTTCGCCACTGGCAAGGTGCCGTACTACGTCACCGGCCCGTGGGCCGTCGACAAGGCCAAGGGCGCCGGCATCAAGTACGCCATCTCCCCCCTGCCCACCATCGAGGGCAACAAGATGTCGCCCTTCCTCGGGGTGCAGATGTTCTACGTCTCCGCGAAGGCCAAGAACGACACCTTCGCTCAGGAATTCGTGACGAACTACGTCACCAAGAAGGAGCTCCAGGTCGCCCTCTTCGCCGCCGGCCACCGGCCGCCGGCCCTCAAGGCCGCCTACGCCGAGGTCTCGGCGTCGGACCCCGACGTCAAGGCCTGGTACGAGGCCGGCCAGGGCGCACTCCCGATGCCGAACATCCCGGCCATGAACTCGGTCTGGGGCCCGCTCGGCCAGGCGACGGCTGACGTCGTGGCGCAGAAGGAGGCGGCTCAGGCCCGCATGGCGGCCGCGCAGAAGGAGATCACGGCCAACATCCAGAAGAACGGCTGACGCGTCAGCGGGTCCCCGCCTTCGGGCGGGGACCCGCTCACCAGCACGACCACCAGCACGACCCTTTCCCCGCTGGCCCTCGCTCTCGCCCAGGGAGATTCGCCGATGAATCGCTCGCCCTACCTCATTCTCAAGTGGGTCCTCATCGTTCTCGTCGCGGGGGGCTTGCTGGCCCTCGCCGCGAAGCTGGCGTTCCAGGGGTTCCTGCCCTGGGTCATCGGCATCGGCTTTATCGCCATGTGCATCATCGTGGTCTACGGCCCCAGGCGTGGGGTGCCCGCGAAGTACCTGTTCCCGGGCCTCCTGTTCATGATCCTGCTCCAGATCTTCCCGATCGTCCTCACCGTCGCCACGTCGTTCACGAACTACGGCGACGGCCATCAGGTGAGCAAGCAGGAGTCGGTCGACACGCTCATCGCCCAGTCAGTGCAGGAGGTCCCGGGCTCGCCCCGGTATGCGCTCAGCGTCGCCGTCAAGGAGAACGCCGACCCGGTGACCGGTGACCCGTACTTTCTGCTCACCGACCCGACGACGAAGAAGAGCTATGTCGGTGACGCCAAGGGCCTGATCGACCTGCCGGAGGCGGGGGTCACCAAGGGCGCGACCGGCAAGATCACCGCCGCGCCGGGCTACACCATCCTCAACGCGCGTCAGGTCAACGCCCGACCCGACCTCAAGACCTTCGCCGTGCCCACCGCCGACGGCGGCGGGATCAAGGCCGTCGGTCTCTCCGAGGCGTTCGTCGGCAAGCCGACCCTCTCGTACGACGAAGCGAGCGACACCATCACCGACTCGGCCACCGGCAACAAGTACGTCGCTAAGAACGCGACCTGGGTGAACGCCAACGGGAACGGCTCGAGCCTGCCCGTCGGGTGGCGCGAGAACGTCGGCCTGGCGAACTACACCAACGCCCTGACCGATCCGACGCTGCGCACCGGCTTCCTCAAGATCCTCATCTGGAACATCTTCTTCTCGCTGTTCACGGTTCTCGGGACGTTCCTGCTCGGGTTCGTGCTGGCCCTGCTGTTCAACGACGACCGGATCAAGTTGAAGGGGCTGTGGCGCTCGCTGCTGATCATCCCGTTCGCCCTACCCGGCTTCGTCACCGCGCTCATCTGGCGGTCGATGTTCAACCAGGACTACGGCATCATCAACAGCTTCGTGCCCGGCCACATCGACTGGCTCGGTGACCCGACCGCGGCCAAGGCGGCGATCCTGCTCACCAACCTCTGGCTCGGCTTCCCCTACATGTTCATCGTCTGCACCGGCGCACTGCAGTCCATCCCCGGAGACATCAAGGAGGCCGCGCGGATCGACGGCGCGACCGGCCTGCGGGTGATCCGCTCGATCATCATGCCGCTGATGCTCGTCGCGGTCGGTCCGCTCCTGCTGGCCTCGTTCGCCTTCAACTTCAACAACTTCACCCTGATCTTCCTGATGACCAAGGGTGGGCCCTTCGAGGGCAACCAGACCTCGATCGGGTCCACCGACCTCCTCATCACCTACGCGTACCGGCTCGCCATCGAGGGCACGACGCCGAACTTCGGCTACGCGGCTGCCATCTCGGTCTTCATCTTCATCATCGTCGCCGCGCTGTCCCTGCAAGGGTTCCGCAAGGCCGCAGCTTTGGAGGAGGTCGCCTGATGGCTACTCAGACCCAGGACGTCATCGTCGCTCCGGACCCCGCCCGCGACGTCCCGCCCGGCGTCCGCCCGCCCCGGACCTGGGGCGCGGTCCTGCGCTACCTGGGGATCGTGATCGCTCTCGCGTACGCACTGTTCCCGATCCTCTTCATCGTGTCGTCGGCCTTCAACCCCAGCGGCACGCTGACCACCACCTCACTGATCCCCAAGGGCGCCAGCCTGGTCAACTTCACCGACCTCTTCGCCATCCGGCCGTACTGGAGCTGGTACAAGAACTCCCTCATCATCGCGGGCTTCTGCACCGTCGCCTCAGTCCTCATCGGTGCGATGGCCGCGTACGCCTTCTCCCGGCTGCGGTTCCAGGGCCGCCGTCCCGGTCTGCTGGCGCTGTTGCTGGTCCAGATGTTCCCGGCCCTGCTCACGTTCGTGGCGCTGTTCACCATCTTCAACGCGGTCGGAGACGTCATCCCGCAGCTGGGGTTCAACACCTCGGCGGGCCTGATCCTCGCCTACCTCGGCGGGGCGATGGGAGCGAACGTCTGGCTGCTGAAGGGTTACTTCGACACGGTGCCCCGGGAGATCGACGAGGCCGCCATCGTGGACGGCGCCAGCCACGCCCGGATCTTCTTCACCATGCACCTGCGGCTCATCACGCCGATCCTCATCACGGTCGGGATCATCTCGTTCATCGGGCTCTACCAGGAGTTCCTGCTCGCGAGCATCTTCCTCAAGGATGTCGACAGCCAGACCCTGGCCGTCGGCCTCTACGCCTTGAACGAGGCGGACAAGAACAAGTACTTCGGCCCGTTCTGCGCCGGGGCGCTGTTGGCATCGATCCCAGCCGTGGTCATCTACCTACTCGGTCAGAAGCAGCTGATCGGCGGTATGACCGCCGGCTCGGTCAAGTGACGCGGAGCATCACGCCCACACTTCTCTCCACCCCCCATCACGACGGATCGGCGCTCTACGTCTCCGAGCTCGCGCCCGGGCTCGGGGACGTGGTGAGTGTGTGGTTGCGCGTGCCGGCCGACGTACAGGTATCGAACGTTCACGTGCGCACGGTCGTCGACGGCGAGCCGGAGTTCGTCGCGGCCACCGTCGACGAACGGCGCACCGACGGCACCGACACGTGGTGGGAGGCCCGGCTCCGCTGTCACAACCCGGTGACGGGCTACCGGTGGATCCTCACCGGAGGTCCCACCGGGTATGCCTGGCTCAACGGAGCGGGACTGCACCTCCGGGACGTTCCCGACGCCGGCGACTTCCGGCTGGTCGCCCACGAGCATCCGCCACCCGGCTGGGCGCTGGACTCCGTGGTCTACCAAGTGTTTCCGGACCGGTTCGCCAAGTCGTCCCGTTCGGTGCTGGCCGGTCGCCGCCGCGACCGGGTGCCCGACTGGGCCGTCCCGGCCCGCTGGACGGACCCGATCTACGGCCTTCGCGGACAGGACCAGGGCAAGCAGCTCTTCGGCGGTGACCTGGACGGGATCACCGACCACCTCGACCACCTCGAACGGCTCGGGGCCGACGTCCTCTACCTCACCCCGTTCTTCCCGGCCCGGTCGAACCATCGCTACGACGCGTCGACGTTCGGCGCGGTCGACCCGGTGCTCGGCGGCGACGAGGCGCTCCGCCGGCTCACCGCGGAGGCCCACCGACGGGGTATGCGGGTGCTCGGCGACATCACGACGAACCACACCGGCGACAGCCACGAGTGGTTCGTCGCCGCCCGTAGCCACGAAGACTCTCCGGAGCGGGACTTCTACTTCTGGACCACGCGGGAAGACTACGTCGGCTGGCTCGGGGTCAAGTCCCTTCCCAAGCTCAACTGGGACAGTGCCGAGCTGCGTCGCCGGTTCCTCGACGACCCGGACGGTGCCGTCCGGCGGTGGCTGGGGCCCGCGGGCGACCTCGACGGATGGCGGGTCGACGTCGCCAACATGACCGGCCGGCAGGGCCGACGCGACCGCTACCACGAGGTCGCCGCGTGGACCCGAGACGCGCTGGCCGAGGCCCGACCCGACGCCCTCCTCGTTGCCGAGCACGGCCACGACTACAGCACCGACCTGCCCGGCGACGGCTGGCACGGAGTCATGAACTACGTCGGGTTCACCAAGCCGCTCTGGACCTGGCTGTGCGACCCCGACGACCCGCCCGAGTTCCTCGGCCTGCCCACCGCGGTTCCGCACCTGGACGGCGGTCGCGTGGTGGACACGATGCGGGAGTTCACCTCGCACATCCCGTGGACCAGCCTCACCCACTCGATGAACCTCATCGGGTCGCACGACACGACCCGGCCTCGGACGCTGGTGGACCACGACCCCCGGCTGTCCGAGGTCGCGGCCGGGTTGCTGCTCACCATGCCGTCGATCCCGATGGTCACCTACGGCGACGAGATCGGGATGGAAGGTGCCTACGGCGAGGACGGCCGTCGTCCGATGCCCTGGGACGAACGTCGTTGGGACCGGTGGTTGTTCGAGGCATACCGGTCACTTATCGAGGCTCGGCGGGAGTCGGCGGCACTGCGCCGCGGTGGGCTGCGGTGGGTCTACGCCGGCAGGGACGTCATGGTCTTCCTCCGCGAGTCAGCCCGAGAGACCGCGTTGGTCCACATCGCCCGCGCCGGACACGACCCGGTCGTACTGGACACCAGGCGGCTTCCGGGAATCGCCACCGGCCGCTCGGTATTCGGTCCTTCGCCCGAGATCACCCGCGATAGCGTGACGCTCACAGCGCTGGAACCACACGTCGGCGTCCACGTATGGACGCCGGCCCGGAGACGACGTGGCCCCCGACCCGGTGGGGAACGGCGTCGGTAAGAATGGGTGACATGGCACGCCTGGCCGACATCGCCAAGCACGCGGACGTCAGCGAGGCGACGGTCAGTCGAGTCCTCAACGGTCGACCTGGCGTGGCCGAGGCCACCCGGTTGGCGGTCCTCACGTCCCTGGACGTCCTCGGCTACGACCGTCCCAGCCGGCTGCGGCGCAAGAGCGCGGGGCTCGTGGGTCTGCTCATCCCCGAGTTGACGAACCCGATCTTCCCTGCCTTCGCACAGGTCATCGAGACCGCCCTGGTCCGGCACGGCTTCACGCCGGTGCTCTGCACGCATACGCCCGGTGGAGTGCACGAGGACGACTACGTGCAGATGCTCCTCGACCGCGGCGTCGCCGGCATCATCTACGTCTCCGGCCAGCACGCGGACACCACGACCGACCCGCGCCGCTACATCCATCTCCGCGACCGAGGGCTGCCCATCGTCCTGGTCAACGGGTTCATGCCGGGCATCGACGCACCGTTCGTCTCCAACGACGACGAGGCGTCGATGGAGCTGTCCCTGAGCCATCTGATCCACCTGGGACACAGTCGGATCGGCCTGGCCGTCGGTCCGGCACGCTACGTCCCGGCGCAGCGGAAGATGGCCGGCTACCGGCGGTTCATGTCGATCCTCCTCGGACAGGACGACGTCGAGGACATGATCGCGACCGAGCTCTACACCGTCGAGGGCGGGCAGGCCGCCGCGTCGCGACTCATCGAGCACGGGTGTACCGCCCTGGTGTGCGGGTCCGACCTGATGGCGCTCGGCGCGGTCCGTGGGGTGCGAGCGCTGGGTATGCGGGTGCCCGAGGACATCTCGGTCATCGGCTACGACGACTCGACGCTCATCGCCTTCACCGACCCGCCGTTGACGACCGTGCGGCAACGGGTTCTGGCCATGGGGGAGACGACGGTCCAGGCCCTGGTCGACGAGATCTCCGGGATCCAGGCGTCCCGGACCGAGTACGTGTTCCGGCCCGAGCTGGTCGTGCGCGGGTCCACCGGAGCGTGTCGGTCGCGGTGAGTCGTCGGGCTCGTTCGTGGGATCGAGCTCAGCCCATCGCGCCGGCGTAGTTCCGCAGCTCGCGGTTCCACAGCCGGGAGGTGACCCAGAGCACCGCGCCGGTGAGCGCGACCGCGGCCAGGACCCAGCGCAGATCCACGTCCCCGAACAGCACCTGCGCCGGGACCGTGCAGAGGAAGGCCACCGGCACCACGAAGGTGAGCACCACCTGGAGGACCTGGCCGTAGAGCGGGATCGGGACGCGGGCGAGGTTGTGCGCGCCCTGGAGCGCGAACATCCCGTCGAACCGGACCTGCGAGATGGCCTTGTAGTTGGCGAGGACGCCGATGGCCCACATGAGGCAACAGGCACAGACGACCGTCACGAGGCAGCCCAGGAGAGCGGGCACCGAGGCCGGGCCGCCGCCCATGACGCAGGAGACGACGCCCAGCCCGAGGGCGAGCACCACCTTCGGCACGTCCTGGACGTAGAGATGGCCGAGGGTGCAGGTCACCAGTGAGCTGATCGGCCGCAGCAGCACCGCGTCCAGCGTGCCGTCGCGAACCATCGCGGAGATCTCGTGCGCGTTGTTGGCGATGATCATCCACAGCATCGCGTCCATGAGGTACCAGACGGACTGGAGGAACAGCAGTCGCGGCAGGGTCCACCCCGGTGCGGTGGCCGAGTTCGCGGCGACGACCAGCATCGGCGCGATCGAGAGGCCGAGCCACACGGCGGACACCACGGTCCCGCTCATGAGGTCCAGCCGGTACTCGGCGGCTCCGCTGAGCTCGGCCTTCCAGCCCCACCACAGTGCTCGGACGGTCCGCACGGCCTGGGCGGTGCTCATGTCCCCACCGCGTCGTACCGGCTCAGCGCGCGGCGCCACAGCGCCCGGTAGAGCAGGTGCAGGACGACGACCCAGACGGCGGCCTCCACGACGATCCAGACCGAAGGCGCGCTGATCCCGCTGAGGATCTCGGGAGCGGCGGCATCCGCATACCAAAAGGGTTGGTGCCGAACGATGTCCGGCCGCGCTCGGTCATGGTGAACTCGCGAGTCAGTGAGTCGACGTCGATGAGCGGCACACCACACCGCCCCTGGTCCGTGAGTGCGTCAACCATGCTCCCAGCGACCCCGCCACCGGACCACCGAGTTTCCACTGAGCCTCGGCCCTGGCGGCGACATCGGGACTAGCCGGACGTCACCACGCGGTAGCCCCACGCCGGCACCCTCAGCGATCCCGCGAGGTCGACGGTGTCGCCGCTCAGCGCATCGGTGGCCGAGGAGCCCAGCGGGTGTTCGGTCAGGCTGACGGTGATCTCGTCCGCACTGAGGTTGAAGACCCCGAGCACCTGGTCGCCGTCCATCTCCCGGAAGAAGCTCAGCACGGCCTCCTCGTGGTCGTTGGGGATCCTCACCATTCGCCCACCGGATGCTCCGTTCCAGAGCGCCGGGTGCGCTTTCTTGAGGGCGAAGAGCCGGCGGTACAGGTCGCCTTGCGGGTCGCTGCGCCAGGTGATCAGGTCCTTGGCGAAGAACTCGAGCCGCTTCTCGCTCCCAGCCTCCTGGCCGTTGTAGACCAACGGGATCCCCTCGCCCACGACCGACAGCACGATCGCCGCGTCGAGCGCGTCACCGAACTGCTCGTACTCGGTGCCCTCCCAGGCGTTCTTGTCGTGGTTGCTGACGAACGTCATCCGGTATGCGTCGCGCTGCCAAGAGCGGTCGTTCCAGGCGTAGTAGTTCCGCAGGACGTCCAGGCCCGCCTTGCCGTGGGCGATGCGGTGCATGGTCTCGTTCCAGCTCCACGCGTAGGAGGCGTCGAACGCCCGGGTGTGCAGGTCGCGCGCCTCCCACTCGGCGAGCATGAAGACCGGCTTCGCCGCATCGAGCTCCCGACGCGCGTTCTCCCAGAAGTCGACCGGCACGAATCCGGCTACGTCACAACGGTATCCGTCGATGCCCACCTCCTTCACCCAGTGCACCATCGCGGCCGTCATCCACTCGCGCAGGCCTTCGTGGGTGTAGTCCAGGTCGATGATGTCGTCCCAGTCCCACCATGGCGTCGGGCGGAAGTCGCCCTTCCAGTCGCGGGCATACCACTCGGGGTGCTCGGTCACGAGCACGTTGTCCCACGCCGTGTGGTTGGCGACCCAGTCGAGGATCACGTGCAGGCCGAGGTCATGGGCGGCGTCGACGAAGTGCCGCAGGTCGTCCACCGTGCCGAACTCGGGGTTGACCGCGTAGTAGTCCTTGACCGCATACGGGCTGCCGAGATGGCCTTTGCGGTTGCGCTCGCCGATCGTGTTGACCGGCATCAGCCAGATGATGTCGGCGCCCAGGTCACGCAGTCGTGGGAGGTGGGCCTCGGCGGCTCGGAAGGTGCCTTCGGGCGTGAACTGGCGCTGGTTGATCTGGTAGATCGTCGCTGACTTCGCCCACTCGGGATGGGTGAGCCGGACCTCGGGGGCCGGGGTGTAGGGACCCGCGCTGACGTTCACGGTCATGGCTCTCCTTCGGTCGGCTCGTTGCGCAAATTCTGTCGGATCACAACAGGATTCGCGAGCACGCCCGGGTCGCGGACTCCGGCGTACGAGGCCTACCGAGGGGACCGCTCAGCGGTCGTCGGCCTCGCCGGTGGCCTGCTCGCGCAGCTCGCGCAGCTGCTCGAGCGTCTCGACGACGTCGCTGACCGAGTCGACCCGGTATGCGGCGTGGGTGCTGCCGCCGCCGACCTTCACCGGGACGTCACCGTCGTCGGAGTCGAGCGCCTTGAACGCGTCCTCGTCGGTGACGTCGTCGCCGCTGTAGAAGATCGCGTCGCTACCGACCTCGCGGCCGAGGGCGGCGATCGCGCTGCCCTTGTCGGCGTGCGAGACCGACAGCTCGACCACGGACTTGCCGCGGAGCAGCCGGACGTCACGGCGGCCCTCGCCGATCGCTGCGGCCTCGTGTAGCGCCGCTTCGGCATCGGCCTTGGGCAGCCCGCGGGTGTGGACGGCGACGGCGGCGCGCTTGCGCTCGAGGCGGGCACCCGGGTGACGGTCGATGAGCTCGGCGACCTGCGCGGTGAGGTCGTCGAGCAGGGCGCGCTGGTCGTCGTCGAGCCGGCCCTGCGTGGCGACGTTGGGCTTGGTGGACTCGGCGCCGTGGCTGCCGATGAGGGTGATCGACTCCGCGGAGCCCACCCCGGTGAGGTCGCGCAGGGTCCGCACGTCGCGACCCGACGCCACCGCGACGTGGGTGTCGGGCAGGGCGGCCAGGCCGCGAAGGGCGGCCATGGCGCCAGGTGCGGGGGCGGAGTCGTCGGGGTCGACGGTGAACTCGGCCAAGGCACCGTCGAAGTCGGACGCGACGAGCAGGGTGGGCGCCTTGGCGGCCTGCTCCAGGGCGGCCCGTAGCTCCTCGGCGGACTCCTCGGGCTCGCCCGGGTGGTCTGAGTGGTCTGGGTGGTCGCTGCTCATGACCGTTTCGCCATCGTGTGCCGATGGTGCGCGCGGATCGACGCCTCGGGCCGGTTCGGGGCGACGGCGAGAGCGTCGAGGAACCGGGTCGCCCAGCGGTCGACGTCGTGGTCCGCCACGCGTCGCCGCAACGCCTTCATGATCCGGGCCTTGTCGTGGGCTGGGGTGTTGATCGCCTTGATGATTGTCTGCTTCAGGCCCTCGATGTCGTGCGGGTTGCAGACGAACGCCTGATGCAGTTCGTGGTACGCCCCGGTGAACTCCGAGAGGACCAGCGCGCCACCGAGGTCGTGGCGGCAGGTGACGTACTCCTTGGCCACGAGGTTCATGCCGTCGCGCAGGGGCGTCACGAGCATGACGTCGGCGGCGAGGTAGAGCGCGGCCATCTCCTCCTGCGGGTACGAGTGGTGCTGATAGTGGACGGCGGGAGAGCCGATAGGCGCATACTCGCCGTTGATCCGGCCGACCGTCGTCTCGACCTGCTGGCGCAGCTCGCGGTAGGCGTCGACGCGCTCCCGGCTGGGGGTGGCAACCTGGACAAGGGTGACGTCCGGCGGCTGGATCACCTTGTCGTGCAACAGCTCCTCGTAGGCCTTCAGCCGGTGCCGGATGCCCTTGGTGTAGTCGAGCCGGTCGACGCCGAGCATGAGGATGCGCGGGTCGCCGAGCTGGTGACGCAGCTCGACGGCCCGGTCGACGACCGCCGGCGACTTCGAGAGCGCCTCGAGGCCGCGGTAGTCGATGGAGATCGGGATGGCGCTCGCCCGGGTCGTATGCGACGACCCGTCGCGGCCGAGCATGGTCACCGTGTCCTTGCGGGTGGTGACCTGTAGCAACCGCCGGCAGGCGCGCACGAAGTTCTGGGCGTCGGCCTGGCGCTGGAAGCCGAGGAAGTCGGCGCCGAGGAGGCCCTCGAGGATCGCGCGCCGCCACGGGATCTGGGCGAACAGCTCGACCGCCGGGAAGGGGATGTGGTTGAACCACCCGATCCGCAGGTCGGGTCGCCGTTCGCGGAGCATCCGGGAAACGAGCTGCAGCTGGTAGTCCTGCACCCACACCGTGGCGCCCTCGGCGGCCACCTCGGCCACCGCATCGGCGAACCGCTGGTTGACCGTGACGTAGGTCCGCCACCAGTCGCGGTGGAACGACGGCTGGACGATGACGTCGTGGTAGATCGGCCACAGGGTGTCGTTGCTGAAGCCCTCGTAGTACTCCTCGACCTCCACGGCGGACAGCGAGACCGGGCGCAGGTACATCGACTCGTGGGTGAACGGGCGGGTGGCCTTGCCGGCCTCGCCGTCCCACCCGACCCACGCGCCCCCACGGTCACGCATCACCGAGTCCATGGCGGTCACGAGACCGCCGGGCGACCGTCCCCAGCTCACCGAGCCGTCGGGAGCGGTGATCCGGTCCACCGGCAGCCGGTTCGCCGCGATGACGAGGTCGTGGCGGCGTTGCGTCGCTGTCATCGGGGAAGCGCTCCTGGTCATCGAATCCCGTCAGCCTAGGCGTTCGCGCGGGTGCCGGGCTCCTCGGCCCCTGGACGGGGGTCTGTCCGAGGGGTGTTCTCGTGTCTGGCGCGCCGTTACGCGGCTGCACTAACGTCAGTACATGAAGATTGCCGACGTGTTGCGCAACAAGGGCGAAGGTGTCGTCACCATCAGCCCGGACGACACGGTCGCGCACCTCCTCGAGGTCCTGAACGAACGCGGCATCGGCGCCGTCGTCGTCAGCAAGGACGGCACCGATGTCGCCGGCATCGTCAGTGAACGAGATGTCGTGCGTCACCTGCACCGCTCGGGCGCGGAGATGCTCTCCGGTCCGGTCAGCGCCATCATGACGAGCAAGGTCACCACCGCCAGCAAGAACGACGACCTCGAGAACGTGGCCCGGACGATGACCGACATGCGCATCCGGCACATGCCCGTCGTGGTCGACGGCCGGCTCCACTCGATCATCAGCATCGGCGACGTCGTCAAGCTGCGGATCGACACCCTCCAGGTCGAACGTGACCAACTCGTTGGGTACATCCAGCAGTGAGCGGTCGCTCCTAGGCCGGACCACGGCTTACCGTGGGGGGCATGGCGCTCGACCACGGGCCCACCCGCGCTCACGCGACGGGTGAGACGGTCTCGCCCGAGGCGGACCGCCTCGGGCCGTACCGGCTGGTGTCACGCCTCGGCGAGGGCGGGATGGGCGTCGTCCACCTGGCCCTTGATGCCCACGGCCGGGCCGTCGCCATCAAGGTGCTGCGCCCCCACGTCGCGTACGACCCGGAGGCGCGCTGGCGCCTGGAGCGCGAGGTCGACACCCTCACCCGGATCCGCAGCACACGGGTGGCCGCGGTCATCGACTCCGACATCGCGGGGGACCGGCCCTACCTGGTCACCCGTTACGTCGCCGGACCGTCACTCGACGACGTCGTCACCGACGAGGGCCCTCTGGGCCCGGACGAGCTGGTCCGTCTGGGTCGCGGTCTCGTCGAGGCCCTGGAGGCCATCCACGGGGTCGGCGTCGTGCACCGGGACCTCAAGCCCGGAAACGTGCTCCTCGAGGACGGCGAGCCGGTCGTCATCGACTTCGGCATCGCCCACATCGCCGACGACGTGCGGCTGACCAGCAGCGGCCTCGTCATGGGGACGCCCGGGTACCTCTCGCCCGAGGTGATCGGCGGGTCGCCGGTCACCCAGGCCACCGACTGGTGGGGCTGGGCCGCCACGCTCGCCTTCGCCGCGTCCGGCCGGCCGCCGTTCGGCCGCGGCCCGATGGACGTCGTCCTCGGCCGCGTCAGCCGCGGTGAGACCGATCTCACAGGGGTCGACCAGCGGCTCAGCCCGCTGCTCGCCGCCGCCCTCTCGCCGGACCCCGCCCGTCGGCCGCCCACCAGCGAGGTGGTCGCCGCCCTCGAGCGGTATGCGGCGGGTGGCCCCGCCGCTCCCACGACGAGCCTGCGGAGCGGGCAGCCCTGGACTCCGGACTGGGCGAACCCGCCCGGCCCCGGCGCATACGGGAGCGACGCGTACGGGCTGGGCCCGCACCCGGCACAGTCCGGATCGACCTCGGCGCTGCCGGGGGCTGTGGCGGGTAACGCCGAGGACGGCGCTGACGACGAGGAGCCGTCGGACTGGCAGGCCGCCTGGGACGCCGACCCGCAGGAGCCGGACCCGCGGATCAACCGGCCACGCCGGACCGGAACCCTCCTGGCGCTGGCGGCCGCGATCACGGCGACGGCGGCCACCTGGCCCGGAATCGCGCTGCTCCTGGGCGTGATCTGGTGCTGGCTGGCCCGATTCAGCGATCGCTCGGTGACCGCGTTGATCCTGCGGCGGTACCGCTACGGGCGGCGGCGGGCCGACCTGCCGATGGCCGTCGTGCTGAGCCCGTGGCACCTCGTCGTGTCGGCGGGGCTGGCCCTCGCCGGGCTCATCGTGCCGGTGCTCGTGGCGATGTCGGCGGCGTTCTGCGCCACGCTCGGGGTGTCCGCGCTGACCTCGGCAAACGTCGGTCCGGCGCTTGCGCCGTCGGCCGCGGCTGGGTTCGCAGCGGGTCTGCTCATCGCGTGGTGGGGTCCTGGTGGGGCGTCCCTGCGGCGGGGTTCGCGCTCGCTGGTCCGAGGTGTGGCGCGGGGCGAGACAGTCACCGCGGTGGTCATCGGAGCGCTGCTTCTGGCTGCCGCGGTGCTCACCGCGCTGGCCTTCGTACGGCACGGGCAGCTCACCTGGTGGCCGTTCCCGTGGGGGAGCTGACCGAACTCTTTCGGGTGCCCTGATCACGCACAGGGTACGGAAAGGTCACGAACAGGTCTCGGCTGGGCTTGGAATTTATGCGTCAATGACCTACCGTCATGGCGTCGTCATGTTCGAGCGCAGCGGTACTCGGTGTGCTCGAGGGTGGCGACTTACAGGTGAATACACCCAATTCGGTGCGTGCTCGCTGCGCTGAGCCTCGTCAGGCGAGCACCTCCCCGGACCGTCCGGGGGCCATGACGAGGATGGGGGACCCAATGCAAGGCCTCTTCTGATGCGGCCTCTGGGGTGAGAGCCGGCGACGACCGGCAGGGCACCTGACAGCCCGATCCCGACAGCTAACCCCGTATGCGCACGTCAGGAGAGGACAACCACCCGTGCATTACCTTGCCAAGCATGCCCCGCGTAAGCGGCGTTCGATCAAGGCCCGATTCGCTGGGATCGGTGTCGCCGGTGCCGCGACCATCGCGGCTGGCGTTGCCACCGCCAACGAGGCCAAGGCCGCCTCGATCTGGGACGCGGTCGCGCAGTGCGAGACCGGCCAGAACTGGGCCACCAACAGCGTTCCCGGCTACAGCGGTGGCCTCGGGTTCGCGAACCGCTACTGGGCGGCCTTCGGTGGCACCCAGTACTCGGCGCTGCCCTACCAGGCGACCCGTGAGCAGCAGATCGCCGTCGCCCAGCGGATTCTCGCCACCAACGGCCCGACCGCATGGCCCGTCTGTGGCCCGCGCGCCGGCCTGACCAAGGCCAACGGCGGTGCCGCGACCGCGGCGGCTGCACCGGCTGCGGCTGCGGCGGCTCCGTCCACCTCGCGCTCGACGACGCGCACCGCGCCGAAGGCGACGACGACCCCGAAAACGACCGCTCCCAAGGCGGCTCCGAAGGCGGCCGCGAAGCCGGCGAACACGGCTCCGGCCGTCTCGGGCAACACCGTCACCGTCAAGGCGGGCGACACGCTCAGCGAGCTGGCCGCCAAGCTCGGTGTCAAGGGTGGCTGGAAGGCGCTCTACGCGGCCAACACCAACCTGGTGAAGAACCCGAACCTCATCTACGTCGGCCAGGTTCTCCGCCTGCCTGCGTGATCTGACGTGCACGACAGCCTCGCTGTCACGCATACGGAACGGCCTCGAGGCACCCGCCTCGGGGCCGTTCCCCTGTCCGGGCGCAAGTAGGCTGGCGCCTGTTTTTCCGGCCGGCGTGGCGCAACTGGCAGCGCACCTGTCTTGTAAACAGGCGGTTGGGGGTTCGAGTCCCCCCGCCGGCTCCAAATTGATTGTGTAGCAACAGGATTCGTTCGTCAAGCACGATAGAAGTGCACCAGTCCCAAAAACAGATCTACGCTCGCGGCGACCGACGGGCCTGACCTGCGCAAACGCCGGACGTCGCGCGTCAGTCCGCACGTCACGCATGTCCGCTTCTGTCCGGGCAATCCAGGGCCTTATCGCACGCGGATCGCACGCTGCACCCTCGAACTATGGCCGGTTGCACACCCCGTCATCGAAGAGGGCCCCAGTCGCCAAGCTGGGCCTCACCGCCGAACGCTCCAGGCCGCAGCACGGCGACTCCTTCGAAGTAGCGGCAGGTCAAGACTGCCCCTTTGCGCACCGACGGGCTCGGCGCCTCGGTCGCCGCATGCCGCCCTGGCGCCGGATGGGATGCCGATGGGCGCCCGCTCGGCTAGCCGTCTCTCAGCCACTTGGACGAGCCGCGCCACGTTCCAGCCGTCGTAGCCGTCACCGCACGGGCCTGTAGATGTATGACCACCCCGATCGTGCAGATCCGCCTCGTACACCGGCCGAGGGTATGCGAGGAGGCAGGGCCCGCCGGGCGACCGCGGCGGAGTGCGCATACGTTGGGGCACATGGACTATCGCCACCTCGGCAGCAGCGGCTTGAAGATCTCGGAGATCACCTACGGCAACTGGCTCACCCACGGGTCGCAGATCGAGAACGACCAGGCCAAGGCCTGCGTACGCGCAGCGCTCGACGCCGGCATCTCGACCTTCGACACCGCCGACGTCTACGCCAACACCCACGCGGAGACGGTCCTGGGCGAGGCGCTGTCGGGGGAGCGGCGCGACTCGCTGGAGGTCTTCACCAAGGTCTACTGGCCCGTGGGCCCCGGCGGGAAGAACGACGTGGGCCTGTCCCGCAAGCACATCCTACGGTCGATCGACGGCTCGCTGGAGCGGCTCCAGACCGACTACGTCGACGTCTACCAGGCGCACCGGTACGACTACGAGACGCCGCTCGAGGAGACCATGCAGGCGTTCGCGGACGTGGTTCGGGCCGGCAAGGCGCTCTACGTCGGGGTCTCCGAATGGACCGCCGACCAGATCCGGGCCGGGCACGCCCTCGCCGAGGACCTCGGGGTGCAGCTGGTCAGCAACCAGCCCCAGTATTCGATGCTCTGGAGGGTGATCGAGTCCGACGTGGTCCCGACGTGCGAGGAGCTGGGCGTCTCCCAGGTCGTCTTCTCACCGATCGCCCAGGGCGTCCTCACCGGCAAGTACGAGCCAGGTGCCCAGCCACCTGAAGGCAGCCGGGCTCGGGACGAGAAGGGCGGCGCTGACATGGTCAAGCGCTACCTGCGCGACGACGTCCTTCAGGCTGTGCAGCGGCTCAAGCCGGTTGCCGACGACGCCGGGCTCAGCCTCGCGCAACTCGCCGTTGCCTGGGTGCTGCAGAACCAGAACGTCGCCTCCGCCATCATCGGCGCGTCCCGGCCCGAGCAGGTGGCCGAGAACGTCAAGGCGGCAGGGGTCAGACTCGACGACGACGCGCTCAAGGCCATCGACACCGCACTGGGCGACATCCCGGAGAAGGACCCGGCTCAGACGAAGTCGCCGGAGCAGCGCCCCGCCTGACCGGCAGCAGTCGCCGACGCCAGGGCGTCCAAGGCAACGGGATCCAGCCCTCGCGTCGCGCCACCGCGACCTGCGACGCCTCGGTTGACACAATCCAAGACAGGGCAGCGGCGCAGGCGGTGACCGCCGCGACGACGGGGTCCAAGAAGCTTCGTCTGAGCGCTCACACGTGTCGGCATGGGTGATTCACGTGCGCCGCTTCGCGACGAAGTGACCCAGGTCTGACTCAAGCGCATGGCGGCAGAAGAGGATGTTCGCCGTCGAGCCGCAGAGGTCTCCCAGGCCGCCTCTCAGCGGGCTACGTGTCGCACTAACGGGTCGGGGCCGCGAGTGTCGGGCGAGTACGGGCAGATCCGAGCACTGGATCGCCCGGGGGGCCTCGAAGTTGACGGTTGACCGGGTGGGCGTCCTTTGTCCCTGCTCTAGGTCGCGCTTGCGCTGGCCTCTGTGTGATCGCCGTGCAGGACCTGGCAGTCCGTGCCTGGGAAGATGAGGCGCTCTTGGCCGTCGCCGAACCGGACGAGGTACGGAGGGGCGCCGTCGTCGCCTCTGACCTGAAGGACCTCTGCGGTGCGGTCCGCAGATCCAACCTTCTTTCCGTGGAAGAGGAGCCGCTCGCCGATCTGAGCCTTCATGTCCACCACCTCCTAGCTCAGGATAGGAGCCTCGGAACTCAAGGCACAGGGGGTAACGGGATGCCGAGATTCGGGACCGGCAGATGCGGACGTTCTATTGCGGGCGGCTGGCATGGGTCGTTGACGTCGCATGGATTCCGGACGATGAACGCGCCAGCAGCGGCGGAATCGTTCTCGAGCTTGTGGCGCAGCCCCTCTGTCGGTCGGCTTCACGCGTCACCATTTGGGCGCTAGTGGCCCGTTTCTGAAGTCTGTTGCCGGTTGGCTTTCTTGAGGATCTGGTCGGCGGCCTTGGTCCAGACGAAGGGGTGGCAGCGGTCGTTCCAACCGGCGATGAAGGCGCGGATCTTGGCGTTCAGGTCGCGGACGGAGCCGAAGGTGCCGCGGTGGATGGCCTGGCGTTCGATGATGCCGAACCACACCTCGACCAGGTTCATCCAGGAGGCGTGGGTGGGGGTGAAGTGCACGACGACCCGCGGGTTGTCGGCCAGCCACGACCTGACGGCGGGGTGCTTGTGGGCGGCGTAGTTGTCCATCACCAGGTGCAGCTGCCGCCCGGTGCCGTCGTCGGGGTAGGCGCGGGCGACCTGCTTGAGGAAGGCGAGGAACTCCTGGTGCCGGTGCCGCGGCTTGCACGCCCCGGTCACCTTGCCGGTGGCGATCTCCAACGCCGCGAACAGGGTCGTCGTGCCGTGCCGGACGTAGTCGTGGGTGCGGCGTTCGGGCAGCCCGGGCTGCATCGGCAGCATCGGCGCCGTCCGCTCCAGCGCCTGGATCTGAGACTTCTCATCCACGCACAGCACGACCGCGTTCTCCGGCGGCGCCAGGTACAGCCCGACCACGTCGGTGACCTTGGCCACCAGCTGCGGGTCGGTGGAGAACCGGAACGTCTCGGCCCGCCACGGCTGCACCCCGTACTCGCGCCACGCCGTCGCCACGGTGGCGTTCCCGATCCTCAGATGCCGGCCCAACAGCCGGCTCGACCAGTGCGTCACCCCATACTTCTTCGGCGGCGGCCGCAGCGTCGCCGACACGATCGCGCGGTGGTCCACGGTCCGCGGACGGCCGCTACGCGGCTGGTCCGCCAACCCCGCCAGACCCCGCTCGACGTACCGCCTACGCCACTGCAGCACCGTCACCTTCGACACCCCGACCCGCGCGGCGATCCGCTCGTTCGCCTCACCGTCGGCCGCCGCCAACACGATCCGCGCCCGCAGCGCCAACCCCGCCCGCACACTCGACGAGCGAGTGATCCGCGTCAGCTCCTCCCGATCCCCATCACGCAGAGCCAACGCCGGGGCCGGACGATTCGCCACACCCCATCATCCCAAGAACCAACCATTCAGGAACTAACGACACGCGGCACTAGGACGCTTCCACTCATCGTGGTGATGGGGATGTAACAACAAACCGGCCCAGACCCCGCCAGAAGCCGACAGACATAGCCGGGCACCCGGACCGCACCGATGTGACCCTTTCTGGTCGAGGCCGCCCCCATCCGCAGTGGACTGGTCGACAGGCTTCAGAGACCCTTTCGGACGTCTGGGATCGCGACGGCCAAGTGGTGGCTCGAGAGTCGACGTCGCGGTGTTGCCATCCGGAACGAAACTGGCGTTTGCACGGCCGCTGCGCTCATGTTGTTGGGGTGCCGGCGGCGTTCATGATCGTGACCAGGCCAGCTGCCGGTGGACGCGCACGTGGGCGATCTGGGGGGCCGTCCGGGGACACACCGCTCCGGCCTGCTCGGCCGGGTTGGCCAGGTCACGAGGCCACTCATTGACTTGGCGAAACCCGTCAAGTCGGGCCGGGTCCCATCCACGGCAAACCCGGCAGGAGATGGCCGGCGGTCAGTCGTGCAGAGAACCCGGGGCCGGTTCCTTCCCGAGTGTGGCGGCTGCCATATTTGCCGGATGGGAGCAAGGGCCTGGGAGTTTTGCCGTCAGCGTTGCCCGTCGCCGGTCACTCGTGGAGGCCACACCGCGGCGCCGAGCTCTCTGGACACGGAGCGCGCCGCCTCGCGGACCAGATCACGGGCGTCGTGGCTTGAGGTGTCGCCGTCGGACGGGATCACCACTCCGATGGCGCCGATCGCTTCGGCGTACGAGTCGAAGATCGGGCTAGCCAGGGAGCTCTCCCCGATCACGGCCTCGTCCTGTTCCACCGCGATGCCGCTGGACCGGATCGCGTTCAACTGCTGGCCAAGCGCGTTCGGCGAGGTGATGGTCTCCCCGGTCATGCTGCGCAGGTCTCCAGAGGTGAGCACTCGCTTCTCGTCCTCGGGCAGGAACGCGAGCATGGCCTTGCCGAGGGCGCTGGCGTGGACCGGGATCACGATGCCGACCTCGGGCATTTGCCTGCTGCCGTCGGGGCGCGGCTCGTGGTGGATGATCACGACGTCGTCGACGAGGAGCACGCCAGTGCGCACGGCGAGTCCCGTGCGTCTGGCGAGGTCCTCGGCCCAGGGGATCGCCCTGGATCTCAGCTCGAGGGTGTCCAGGTAGACGTTGCCCAGCCTCAGCACGGCAGGTCCGAGCTGGTAGCGGCTGGATCCGCGCTCTTGTACGACCATGCCGTGCTCGACGAGCGTGCGGACGATGCCGTGGGTCGTCGACGGCGCGAGCTCGAGGCGGGCGGCCAGCTCCGAAAGGCTCATCCGTCGCGCGCCCTGGAGGGCGCTGAGCACGCGGATCGCGCGGTCGACCGACTGGATCACGTCTCTCCTTCCGCTGTGGGCGGCTTCACGAAGACTCTTGCCTAGCAGTGAATCACAGGTGTAGCCTCCAAATTCGATTCGGCAATGTCGAATCAGGTTCGGACAACTTGCGAAGGGGCAAGGCCCATGCTTGACGAGACCAACTTCTTCCAACGTCTGGGTGCCGAAGTCATCGGGACCGCGTTCCTGGTGTTCATCGGGGTGGGGTCCGTGCCTGCCACCCTGATCGTCAACGGCAATGCGCCGTTCACGATGGCCGACCTGGGCGTGATCTCCCTGGCGTTCGGCACGGTGGTGATCGCCACCGTGTACGCACTCGGCCACGTGGGTGGCAACCACATCAACCCGGCGGTGACGCTCGGTCTTGCCGTGTCGGGCAAGTTCCCCTGGTCGCAGGTGCCGGCGTACATCGGCGCGCAGGTCGTCGGCGCGATCATCGGGGCTGCCGCGATCATCGGTGTCCTCGGGCAGAAGGCCAGCGACGTCGGTCTGGGCGTCGCTTCCTACGGCGACATCAGCTGGGTGCAGGCGTTTACCGCCGAGTTCGTGGGCACCTTCATCCTCGTCTTCACGATCTTCGGTGTGATCCACCGCAAGGCCGCATCGGGCTTCGCGGGCGTCGCGATCGGCTTGGTGGTCTTCGCGGCCATCATCCCGGTTGCGCCCACCACGGGCGCATCGATCAACCCGGCTCGTACCGTGGGACCCATGCTCGTCCAGCAGATCGCCGGCGGCACGGTGAAGTGGTCCCAGCTGCCGGTCTACGTCGCCGCCGAGCTCCTCGCCGGCATCGTCGCGGCCCTGCTCTACGGCGTCCTCACGCGCACACCGGCCGAGGCGTCCGCGGCCGCTCCAGGCCTGGACCTCGGTGATCCCGACCCACAGCTGTCGGACGGACGACAAACCACCGCCGTCTGACGCGTCCCTCACCAGTCCGCACCGAAGGGGACTCTCATGAAGAAGCTGATCAACGACCCGAACGACGTCGTGCTGGAAGCCCTGCGCGGCATCGAAGCGGCTCATCCCGACCTGCGGGTCGACTACGAGAACAAGGTCGTCTATCGCGGTGCTGCGCCTAAGACGGGCAAGGTGGGGATCATCTCAGGGGGAGGTTCGGGACATGAGCCGCTGCACGGCGGTTTCGTCGGGCAGGGGATGCTCGACGCTGCGTGCGCCGGTGACATCTTCACCTCACCGGTACCGGGGCAGATCCTGGCGGCGACCAAGCTGGTGGACGGCGGCGCGGGCATCCTGCACGTAGTGAAGAACTACACCGGCGACGTTATGAACTTCGAGATGGCCGCCGAGATGGCGGCCGCGGAGACCGGGGCGCGCGTGGTCTCGGTGGTCACCGACGACGACGTCGCGGTCCAGGACAGCACCTGGACGGCGGGGCGCCGAGGAGTCGGCGCTACGGTGCTGCTCGAGAAGATCGCCGGAGCCGCCGCGGAGCAGGGTCGCGACCTCGACGAGGTCGCGAGGATTGCGCGCTCCGTGAACGCGAACGGCCGCAGCATGGGCCTGGCGCTCACCTCGTGCACGGTGCCCGCGGTCGGTCATCCGACGTTTGAGCTCGGGGAGGACGAGATGGAGCTCGGCGTCGGGATCCACGGCGAGCCCGGGCGGCAGCGACTCCCGCTGGCACCCGCGCGCGAGGTCGCCTCGCTGCTCGTGGAGCCCGTCCTGTCCGACTTGCCGTTCGCGAAGGGCGATCCGGTGATCGCCTTCGTCAACGGCCTCGGCGGCACCCCGCTCATCGAGCTTTACCTCATGTTCAACGAGGTGCAGAAAATCCTCGACCAGCACGGCGTGCCGGTCGCGAGATCGCTCGTCGGCTCCTACATCACCTCGCTCGACATGGCGGGCGTGTCCGTCACCCTGCTCCGGGTCGATGACGAGCTGCTGTCGCTCTGGGACGCTCCTGTCAACACTCCGGCGCTGAGATGGGGAATGTGACGATGAGCCAGAGCGTGACCACGGCGGTCTTCGAGCGTTGGGTGCGCAACTTCGCCCAGTTGATCGCAGACAACCGCGAGCACCTGACCGAGCTCGACGCGGCGATCGGCGATGCCGACCACGGCTCGAACATGGATCGGGGCATGAAGGCCGCCGTGGCTGCGCTCGATGAAAGCCCGCCGCCGAATGCCGGGGCACTCCTGTCCAAGGTGGGGATGACGTTGGTCTCCACCGTCGGCGGAGCCAGCGGGCCGTTGTTCGGCACGATGTTCCTTCGGATGGGCGGCTCGCTCGGTGCCGCGGGCGACACCCTCTCGGCCGGCGACGTCGCCTCCGCTCTGCGAGCAGGCCTCGGCGGCGTCGTCGATCGCGGCAAGCCCGCGCCAGGCGACAAGACCATGTACGACGCGCTGGCGCCCGCAATAGACGCGCTCGAGCGGTCCCTCGCCGATGACGGGTCGCTGGCGACCGGACTTACAGCCGCCAGGGATGCCGCTCGGACCGGTCGCGACGCGACGACCCCGATGCTGGCCCGCAAGGGCAGGGCAAGCTACCTCGGGGAACGCAGTATCGGACACATGGACCCGGGCGCGGCGAGCGTGGCCCTGCTCATCGAGGCCGCGGCCGATGCGGCAGCCGCTGCGGCGGCTGATGCGCCGGCTGATGCGGCGGATGCCACGCCGTGACCGGGTCGCGGGTCGGACGGCGAACCCGTCCCGACGGATTACTTGATTCGACGGCGCACTCGCCCCCACGGCACACCGGCCCCTGCATGTGCGGATTCGACGACATACCAATCCTGACGAGAGAGGAGCGAGGTGGACGTGACGCAGAGCCCTTCGGCCGACGGCCAGGCACGGGTCGGTCTCGTCGTGGTCTCCCACAGTCGTGCGCTCGCACGGGCTTCCGTCGCGCTGGCGGGGGAGATGCTGCACGGACGCGCGGTGACGATCGACGTCGCGGCGGGACTTGACGAGACGACCTTCGGGACGGATGCCGTCAGCATCATGGAAGCCATCGAGCGGGCGGACGGTCCGGGCGGGGTCGTGGTCCTGATGGATCTCGGCAGCGCGTTGCTCAGCGCCGAGCTCGCCCTCGACCTGCTTCCGGACCCCGCCGTCCGCGACCGGGTGACCCTGTCGCCCGCGCCTCTCGTCGAAGGCTTGGTCGTCGCCGCCGTGGCCGCTGCGGGCGGCGCCACCCGAGCAGAGGTCGCGGCCGAGGCGCGAGGAGCGTTGCTGGGCAAGGTGGCCCACCTGTCCGTTCCGGACCACCGCGGGGAACCGGACGCGGTCCAGGTCGGTCAGGACGAGGTCGTCGGGGTGTTCCGACTCGAGAACCCCCACGGACTCCACGCAAGGCCGGCCTCCCGACTCGTCAGCGAGGTGCGGGCGCTGGACGCGACCGTCCACCTGCGCAACCTCACGACCGGAGCGGGGCCCGTCCCCGCCGGCAGTCTGAGCAGGGTCGCGTTGCTGTCAGCGCTTCAGGGGCACGACGTGGAGGTCCGTGCGTCGGGGCCGCAAGCGCAGGAAGCCGTGGAGCACCTCGTGGCTCTCGCGAAGCGCCGGTTCGACGAGCAGGTCGAACAGGTCGTGGCGCCACGGGCTGGCAGTCCGTCGTCATCCAGCCGGACCGGGCCCGTGGCGGCGTCGCCGGGCATCGCCATCGGACCCGCCCGTCGGCTCACCGCGGTGCCAGTCGACCTCGCCGGGCACACGGTGGAAGGGCCAGCGGCCGAGTGGCGGCGCGCTGTCGAGGCAGTGGCGGCTGTGCGCCGAGAGGTCGACCACGTCAGGGTTCTCACGTTGCGCGAGGTCGGCGCGGAGCAAGCGGGGATCTTCGATGCGCACCTGTCGCTCCTCACCGACACCGAGCTGCTGGCCGACGTGAAGGCCCGCATCGGCGCGGGCGTGGGCGCCGTTGCGGCATGGGCAGATTGCCTTGCAGATGTCGAACGCCAATGGGCCAACCTTCCAGACGCGTACCTGCGGGAGCGAGCCGCGGACGTCAGGGGGGTCAGGGAGCAGGTGCTGCGAGCACTGACCGGGCAGGTCCCACGCTGGATGACCGGCCCGGGGGTCCTCGTGGCCGACGACCTGACGCCCGTCGAGACCGCAGGCCTGGACCTCGAGCTCGTGACCGGAGTGGTTCTCGCCCAAGGCAGCCCGACATCGCACGCCGCCATCCTGGCCCGCGCTCGGGAGATCCCGGTTGTCGTGGCGGCAGGGCCCGCGGTGCTCGACATCACAGAGGGCACGACCGTGGTGCTCGACGGGAGCAGGGGAGAACTGCACGTCGATCCTCCGAAGGAGCTGGTCGATCAGTACCAGCGTCGGGCCCTCGAGGACGCCCAGCTGCGCGCCCAGCAGATGGCCCTCGCCGACCGGCCCGCGGTCACCCGCGACGGGACGGCGTTCGTCGTCGAGGCCAATATTGGATCCGTCGCGGATGCCCGGGCCGCACACGAGGCCGGGGCCGACGGGGCCGGTCTGGTTCGCACCGAGTTCCTCTTCCTCGACCGAAACGTCGCACCGAGCACCGAGGAGCAGCACGCAGAGTACGACCGGATCGCCTCAGCGATGGGCGGACGGCGAATCACACTGCGAACACTCGACGTCGGCGGAGACAAGCCACTGCCCTACCTGCCGATGCCGGCGGAGGCCAACCCCTTCCTCGGCAGGCGCGGCATTCGGCTCAGCCTCGAACATCGGGACCTGCTGCGTGATCAAATGGTGGCGATCTGCCACACGGCGCGTCACCACCCGACGAACATCATGATCCCCATGGTGTCGACGCCCGACGAGATGATCGAGGCCCGACAGGTGCTGACCGACGCGGCTGGACCCTCGGGAATCCCGCCCGGTCTGCGGCTGGGCACGATGATCGAGGTGCCCTCGGCGGCCCTCAAGATCGAGGCCTTCCTGCCTCACGTGGACTTCGTGAGCATCGGGACCAACGACCTGACGCAGTATGCGCTCGCTGCCGAGCGGGGAAACAGCGCGGTCGCAGCGCTGTCCGACGCCCTCGATCCGGGAGTGCTCCGCCTCATCGACCATGTGTGTCGTGCGGCGCACGGCCGGATCGACGTCGCCGTCTGCGGTGAGGCCGCCTCGGACGAGCTGGCCATACCCATCCTGGCCGGGCTCGGGGTCAGGCAACTCAGCGTCGCACCCCCGGCAGTGCCCAGGGTGAAGGCGGCCATCCGAGACCTCGACGTATTCCAGTGCGCGTCCTTGGCGAAGCAGGCGCTGACCATGGCCAGTGCGAACGACGTCCGCAAGCTCGTCCTGGCCGCCAACTCGGAGTCCGCGGGATAACCCAGGAAGCGACCGCCCTAGCTCTCGCCGCGGCGAGCCGGCGGACGGCACGCTGGATGAGCCGGCTCGCGGCGAAGTTGGGGCACCTTGCTCAACGCCCGACTCGCGGCAGAAGAGGACGTTTGCCCTCGACTTGCTGAGACCTCCAGGCGCCCCTTCGCGGAGTCACTCAGGTCGATGCGCGCATCGAGGCAGAGATGTGCCCCACGTGGCCGCTTTCACCGTGGCAGGCCCGGATGGATGGCGGTAGGCCCTGGGAAGACGGTGGCTAGTTGAGTCCAGCAGAGTGGTGTACGACGACTGCTGACAGGCTCGGGCCTGCAATTGACACCATCGACGGCGTCGACTACTAGGCGCCTCAGCTCATTCGGGCTGGCGGGGCTTCGTTGGGGGGGACGAGCACCTTGGCGATCTCCCGCCAGAGGACGTCGGCGGCGTTCCCCCCCACGGCGGGCTGATAGCTGCCGTCCGGTTTGAACGCGTCCTCGGCGAACGTCGTCACGACCGAGATGGCCACCTTCTGCGACGGGAGGTACGCAAACGCCCCGGCCTCTCCGGAGAACAACGGGGACTGCATGATCCAGTTGCCGGGGAGGACGACGCCGTATCCGAACGTGTACTGCTCGTTCTGGACGAGGCAGGCCGCCGGGCAGCCAGGGAAGTTTGACGTCTTGCCGCGCAGCTCGGTCGAGATCATCTTCTTGTAGGACTCTGGTGACAGGCCCTTGCCCGTTCCGATGGCGATCGCCGTCGTGTTCATGTCGTCGATGCTCGTCGTCTGGATGGCGCCCTCGGCGATCGTCCACGAGGGGCTGAAGAACGTGGACTCCTCGTAGAACGGCGTGTCGTCGGCGATGCCCAGGAACCCCTTGCGCTCGGAGGTGAAGGCGTGGAGCGCCGGGTCGGGTATGGCCGGCGTTCCGTCGTTGCCGGACGTGTTCGTCATCCCGAACGGGCTGAAGATTCGCTCCTTCATGAGATCGTCCATCGACTTGCCGGTGGCCTTCGAGAGGACCTGCCCGAGGATGACGTAGTTGGTGTGGGCGTAGTTCCAATTGGTGCCAGGTGGGTAGAGCAGCGGCTTGTTTACCGCCAGATCCAATTTCTCTTGATCGGTCCACTGGTGGAACGGCGAGCCGTACAACTTCGGTCCCACCTCCTTGTTGCCGAGCACGTAGTCGACGTAGCCGGAGGTCATCTGGGCGAGTTGGGCCAGCGTAACCTCGTCGCTGTGCGGGATCTGGGGCACGTACATTGAGGCCTTGTCGTCCAGGCTCACCTTCTTCTCGTCGACGAGCTGCAGGAGCATGTGCCCCAAGTAGGCGATGGCCACCGCGCCGTTTCGGAAGTGCATGTCAGTCGTCGCCTGCACTCCGGCCATCGACTCGCCGTACGCCTTGGTGGTGATCTCCTTGCCGTCAATGGTCACCTTCACGATCACCCCTCGCAGGTGCTGTTGCTTCATCGCGTCCTGGATGACTTTGTCGACCTCGGCCGCTTTGGCAGGGTCGGTCGACGCGACCGTGCCCTTCGTTCCTCCCCCTCTCGGACCGGCGGTCGCCGATGTTGCCGCCGGTCCGGAACTGCTGTCCGTCGAGGTGCAGCCCGCGAGCACTACAACGCCGAGGAGGATCAATAGGGAACGCCGTAGGTAGGACACGCATGTGATAGTTGCAGGTTTGACGCACGTTCTGACGCCCAACCCGAAAGTGAGTGTGAGCCTCGGCGTTCGGCAGGCGGTTCTGCGGGAGCCTCACCGGGGCGCAGGGAGAAGGCCAACGTCGCGATCGCGTTCATCGGACGGCTTGATGTACCTCATGAGGGTCGTCATCTGGCGTCATGGCTATCGCGCCGATGCGGTCGTTCTTGCGCTCAGTCGGCGTGGATCGCGTTGACGCTGTAGCAGAAGAACTCGCCATCAGCCCAGCGGGTCGGTGCGCCATAGTGCCAGCGAAATGACCCGCTGGCGGGAATGGTCACGCCATCGAAGGTTGCTTCGCTTGGGACCTCGCCACCGCAGGGGAGCCATGCCCAACTGCCGGTGTCTGTCCGGGTCACCCCACCGATCGAGAACGAGGAACTGAAGACTGCCTGAGCAACTCATGTTGTAGATCACGTGGATTCGTACGTCGTCGAGATCGAACCGGGATTCGATGACGTCCTCGTTAGTGGCGGTCCAAATGACTCCGAGTCGACGCGACAAGGCCGTGGGAACGAAATCGCTTCGCCGCCGGCTCGACCGGCGTCGGCCTTGGTCACATCGATCCGAAGGCTTGTTGAGCCAAAAAGTTCACCTATTTGCTCCGACATGGCCCACCGCCCAAATCAGCTTCCAGAATCACGGCTACCTCGCGAAATCGACGCCCCACCCCCTCGACTCGGCCGCAGACCTCCGCCTACACAATGACCTCCAAGGTCGTCACCGTCGCCGCGGGCCAGCCGGGCGCGGGTCGGCCAGGTGCCGATGGGCATCTCACCAGCGCTGCTGCACGTCCAGCAGGTCGAGGACCCGGCGGCCTTCGCCCGAACCGCACTCATCGATGTGCTCAAGGACGCCGAGGTGACCGTGGACGAGCCGGCCACCGCGTGGGAATCCGGCGAACAAGCTGCCCGCAAAGGGGCTCGTATGCCCCGGGAGACCAGGTCGCGGCATACGTCTCACCGGTGTTCTCCGAGTACGTCAAGCTCATCCTGATGGTCAGCCTCAACCTGGGAGCCAACCTCTCGGTATGCCTTCTCCGCGGTGCAGGCGGCTTCGACCGACTGCCTCGACGGGCTGCCCGTGGAGCAGGCGTTCCTGCGCGACGTCGGCAACGTCCCGGTGGGCGAACTCGTCTTCAACGACGGCCAGGGCGCCAGCCCCGCCACCTGGTCACGCCGAACGCGGCGATCAGCCTGTTGCGCTGCTGGCAGCCGCGAGCGGACTTCGCCCGCTTCCGGGCGACCCTGCCAATCCTCGGTCGCGACGGCTCGTTGGCCACTGTGGTGCCGAAGAGCGCCGCTGCAGGACACGTCACGGCCAAGACCGGCACGCTGGCCGGCGGCGGCGAGCTCAACCAGCGGCTGGTCATCCAGGCAAGGCGCTCGGCGGCTACATCGACACCGACAACGGCAAGCTCCAGGCCTTCTTCCTCGTCATGAACAACTCACCGGCCACCTCGATCCAGGACATCCTCACCGTGAACAACGACCTGGGCAAGATCGCGGCGCGTATCTAGGGTCCGAAGGGCTGACGGCCAGCTGCGGAGTGACATCGGGGGACGGTCTCGCCCGTCTAACCCGGTGGGGTGCGGACCAGAAAGGCGGGATGAACGTCGCTGGTCTCGTCGACGAGCGGTCTTTGGCCAATTTCAAGCCGCAGCGGCATGAAGCATGTCGGGGACTTCTGCCAGACCCCACCTGGCTGGAGCAGGACGGTCCGCTCGTCGACATCACGGCGGACCGGTTTGCCGAAGTCGACCAGCCGGTGATTGTCTTGTGGGAGAGTCCCTGGCGCCAGGATTGGCACGTGCTCACCGGGTCTCCCGTTGCCTCTTTGGATTACCAGGACCGCGACGACTACCGATACCTGATCCGAGGCATCGACGACCGACTTAGCGCTGCAGGGCCCTACAGTTTGGCGTCCCACCCGATTGACGGCAGATCGTCGAGGTGGCAGCAGCTCCGTTGAGGAACTAAGTAGCAACGGGACGGGCGTTCCGGCGACACTGCGTAGCAGCTGCCGTCTGGCTTCACAGTGGGCGGGTGTGCAGCCGCCGGCGCGACGCCCTATCTGGGCGATGTGCAGCACCACCCGGACCACGTCATACGTGAGGGTGCTGGCCCGATCGGGCTATGTACCCGCATCGGATGCCGTCCTACCGTGGAGGCCTGCTCGGGGGCACCGACGCACGGGAAGCGGCTGATATGCCCAAGTACCTGATTAAGGCGAACTACACGCTCGAAGGCCTCAAGGGAGTGCGTGCGAAGGGCGCGAAGTCGCGCGCCGATGTGGTCGGCAACATGGTCAACGGCATGGGCGGAACGGTGGAGTCGTTCTACTTCGCGTTCGGCGATGCCGACGTGTACGTCGTTGCCGACCTGCCGGACGACGAGAGCGCGGCGGCGGTCGCGTTCACCGTAAGTGCCGCCGGCGGTGCCACGACGAGCACCGTCAAGCTGCTCACGGTTGAGCAGGCCGACGCTGCCCTCGGCCTGAGCGTCGACTACGTCCCACCGGGCGGCTGACTCGCCACACCGACGTCGGCCGTGTTGACAGACCCGCTTACGGGGGGTGCGCCGAGACTAATGTGGGTGATGGTCCGGCGGGTAACCGTGAGCGGGGACCGACGCGGGCACTTAGCTTAGAAATGCAGTGCCGCCGCGTCGACTGATGACTGTTCATCCGCGACCGTTCCCCGCTACCAGCGCCAGGGACAGCGTCAGGAGCGCCTCCCCTTTCGGTCATCAGGCAGGAACTCACCACACCATCTGGAGGATCCATGTCCGGCACGCAGAGCATCGACGCCCCCCACGAGCGGCGTCCCTTCCAGGCACATGGCCACCTGGACGTGGTCACCCTGGGAGACTTCACCATTGGCCGTGGCGTGTTCGAGCCAGGTTGGCGCTGGTCCAACGACGTCAAGCCCATAGCCGGCACCGACTCCTGCCAGACCCACCACACGGGAATCTGTCTTTCCGGGCAGATGACTGTCCAGTTCGACGACGGCACTCAGATCTCGATCGGGCCCGGCGACGTTGTGGACCTTGACCCCGGGCACGACGCGTGGACCGACGGCGCGGAGCCCTGCGTGCTGCTGGACACCGGCGTCAAGGGGTATGCCAAGCCCAGCTGACACCCTCAGTCGGACGAGTGCCAGGTCGCTCCCGGTTTCGGTGAGGTTCCGGCCGGCGTCCGACCTGGGCCTTTGCGGTTTTCGACCTCTCGGCGGTTGACCAATGGTCGGTTGGGTCCAGACTTCTACCGGGTTTCCACCACTCCACGGGACTCACCCGAACCGCCCCGGCATGTCCGGAGACTCCGAACCTTGGGAAGGTTGGAGTCATGCCAGGAGATTCGCACGGGCGGTATCCGCCTGAGCTGAAGGAGCGGGCGGTTCAGGGTCGGGTGAATCCCACCATCGACCGAAGGCATACCGGTAGCTCATGTCCTGCGAGTACGGGTACCGCTCGAGGAGCCTGTCAGGCGAGGTCGCGCCCCTGTCGAGCAGGTCGTGCTTCACTGCGAGCGTGGTGAAGATATCCGGGGCCGGCGCCGCCTCGGAAGTCATGCGAAGGTCGTGCCGGCGCGATCGGGACGGCCCGCCCACCACGCAACGATGTCGAGCGCCCGCAGGGCGGAGATGGGTGGGTCGCAGGCCAACGCCGATACCTCCGTCCACAGGTCGGCTTCCCGGCGCAGGTCCTGCTGGACCGCTGCCGCGAAGAGACCGATGAACTCCTGCCACGACCGGTGCGTGCCCCTTGGTGGCGGTGGAACGGGTGCATCCGGACCAGCCTGGTAGACGGTGCCGACCTGCTTGTGGTATAGCGGGACGAAGCGAGCGCGCTTACGGTGCAGCACCTTGGCCAGCACGATCCCCCTCGCACCCCAGACACCTGAGTCGTCGAGGACGGAGAACATGTCTCCGAGGACCGCAAGATCCTCCTCGTTGGCATCGGCCAGCTCGAGATCGACCGGAATCCGCACAAGGTGTCGGTCGAGATCCTCCCGAGCTGCCTGCAAGGCTCGTAGGTCTTGATCTTCAGCCGGCTCACGTTCAACAGGACCGGAGCAAGTAGATCGCCATCGGTCAACGGACCCAAGGCCCGATCTAGCTCGTACCCGTCGTACGAGGGTATGCCCACCCGACACCGTCGGTGAGGTACCGACGGGCATGTGCCAGGGCCTCTCCTCGGTCCACGACCATCCCGCCGATTTTCAGCGCGCTTACGGTTCGTCCCTACCACGAGAAAGCCGAGGCGCCCACCCCGGCGAGGGGTCAAAGTAGGTCAGGCACCGTGACTCGACGCAGTCCGCGCTCGAACGCAGTCCGGCCCTTCGGTTGAGTCGGCCTGGGGCGCGGTGCCAGCATTGCTGCTGGTCCGTTTCCCCAGGCCGCTCGCCGAACCCGGCGTGCGACTCTCACCGCACCGGGCTCTCCATGGTTTCTGCCGTGGGTTGGCTCAGGCAGCGCGGACCCAGGGGTTGGGGATCTGGTTGCCCCGGTAGCGGTACCGCGTGATGGGTATCGTCTCGGGGTTGAACAACTCGATCCCGTCCGCGCTGATCGGTCGCCACCGGCCGGTGGGGTCGGTGAGCCAGCGACGGACGTCCTTCCACTTCCAGCGGTGCCGTGTCCGCATCATCCGCACGATCCGCCACCAGGTGTGGTGTTGGAGTTTGCTGAAGGTGCGTTGTGCGATGGCGTGCTTGAAGTAGTTGGCCCAGCCCCGCGTGATCTGGTTGATCCGGATCAGCAGGGCCCTGAGTTCGTGCTGTGACGTCCTGGGGGTCAGGGCACGGATCTTGGCCTTCACCGACCGGAACGGCCGGTCGGCGATGAAGGTGTACACGTACCAGTTGGCTGCGGCTGGACGCGGTCGCGGCGGGACGGCAGGTGGGCGTGGTCGTCCATGTCGCCACTGAGGGCGGTCGAGTCGTGGGTTGCCACCGGCTGGGTTCGTTCCAGGTGCAGGCTCGACGGCCGGTGATGTCGCTGAGGTCGTGGAGTGTGGAGCGGATGCCGGCGAATGCGGTCGTGGTGTCTCGTCTTGGTGTCGATCGGCGGTGGCAGCGGCGGGGTCTGGGCACATGGCTGATGTGGCACGCGCTGGAGCTTGCCGCCGCTGTCGCGCCCACCGTGAGAGCCCGGCTTGTCGTTGCGCCCAGGGAGACAGAACGTGCGCCCGGGTTCGTTGCCCGATTTGGGTTCCGGGCCTTCGACAGCGATCCGCGATGGTGCTACCTGCCGATGCGAGACCTTCAGGCCAACATCTCGGCTTCAGCTGGCCCACCGCGCAGCACGACCGTCATGGATCGATCAGCACCAGATCGTTGGGCCGACCCACCGGCCGGGTGACGGGGAGTTGGAGGCGGACCTCAAGCACAGCGATCTTGGATCGCGTCTAGACATTGTCCGGCGTGCCGAGGTTGCACGCCGCAGGGTGTCCCGGCAGCGACGTTAGTGCTCGTGCGAGGCCGGGCCGAGTCGAGAGGGGTCCGGGGAGTCGGGTCCGCGAAAGTTGCACCGCCCTAGTGTGCGGCGTCGTACGCCTCTTGCACGGTGGCACTGATCCGGCCCCGGTTGCTCACCTGGTGACCGTTGCTCTTGGCCCACTCGCGCACCTCGGCCAGGTCCCTGCGCGGTCCGCGAACGACGGTTTTCCTCGAGGCGGGTACGGAACGGCGGCGTCCCTGCTTGGTGGCTTTGGCGATGTACGGCTTCAGCGCCTTCTCCAGCGCGTTCCGGTTCTTGGCGCTCAGGTCGATGGTCCACGATTCACCGTTGAGGCTGAAGGTGACCTCCTTGGCGTTCGCGGACCCATCCAGGTCATCGGTCACGGTCACCGTCGTCTGTTTCGCCATGAGCGCGATACTCACGCCTGAAGCGGACGGTTGTCCAATCCGATGCTTTGGCCACACCTCTCGAGGTGCGATCCGGTAAGCATCGGTGTGGCGACAGGCGACGGTGTCACGCATGATGAAACTCGCGCCCTTCCGCCGCGTAGTGAATGGCCGTGTTGGTGGCTGGGCTTCCTTAGCCCGGGATCTTCGCAAAGTCCCAGGTGATGACATTGGTCGGCCGGAAGCGGATGAACGCACGTTCACCGATCCCGAGGCCGACGAGGAACTGGTAGGACTGCACGGCTTGGTCGTAGTCACCGATGTAGCGCTGGAACCAGTCGCCGTACTGCTCGGCGGTGATGTCCTTGCCGAGCACGTGCGCCTGCCCGGTGTAATGCACGCCGGCGTACGGCTGGTGGGACTTGTCGATGAGAACCGAGGCTGTTCCTGCGCGACGCGCGTTGCGGACGGCATCGCTGTTCTCCCAGGTGCTGAAGATGATGTCCCCGTTGTCGGTGGCGTACGTCATCGGCGTGATCCTGATGGTGCCGTCCGGGTTGGTGGTGGCGAGTTTCGCCACCCAGAGCCCTTCATTGAGGAAGGTATCCAGCTCCTGATCAGTCAGGGGCGGAAGCTTCATCTGAGTTCCTCGCTGTCTCTAGCGGCCGGTGATCGAATTGTGAAGTGGTGCGATTTTCAGGTCCGGTGCCGCACCGCCGACTGCCTCGATCATCGGTACCAGGATTAGCCCGAACCGCTCGAACGCCTCGGGGGACTCCCAGACGTCTACGACGAAGTAGCTGCCGTTGTCCTTGAGGGCGGTTGTGTGCGAGAGCCGCCCAGGAGGGTTGCCGTGCCCGCCCTCATCGAGCTGTTTGATGACCTGGTCGTACTGCTCGACGGGGTCCGAGCCTGCGTCCGACACCATAACGATGGCCATGACGCGCTCCTTTCTTGTCGGATGCTGCGACAGTAGGGAAGCAGGATGCGCAGATGCGTCCGCCGAACTACTCAGCTGGGTACTCATGTCTGGTGTGTCACCCAGGCGGTGATCTGGCTGCGGTTGGACAGTCCGAGTTTCGTCAGCACGTGCTGGACGTGGTTCTGTGCGGTTCGCTCGGACAGGTACAGCACCTCCGCGATCTCCCGGTTCGTCTTCCCGGTGGCGACGAGCCCTGCGACCTGCCACTCGCGCGGGGTCAGCGGCCCCGCCGATGCGAGCGTTTCGATGAGCGCTTCGGCTTTTGCGCCGATAAAGAACATCCCGAGGACAGATGTCTGCCGAGCGCATGTCCTTAAGAGGGAACGGGCCGCAGTGATGTCACCGGGCTGGCGCCGACGCGCCAGCGCCGACGCCAGCTCGTACTGCGCTTCGGCGAGGTAACCCAGCGCTCCGTTGGCCGCGCACGCATCGGCCGCCGCCTGGAGATCTGCGACGGCTTCGTCGAACCGCCCAAGGTAAGCGGCGCCGTGACCGGTCCACAGTTCGACGGGACCGAAGTAGGCGACCTGGCCGGCTCCGCTGCACACGTGGTGGCCTCGGTACGCGCCGAGCCGTGCCGTCAATGTGGCTACATCGTTGTCGGCCGCCAGCGCAACGGCGAGGTTGATGCCAAACGCGAGGGCCGGAAGGATTGCGTGTGGCGACGGCTGCCATTGGGCTGGGGGTCCAAGCGAGCGATAAACCGCCGCAGCTTCATCGCGACGCCCTACTGACGCAAGCATGTGCGCGTTGGCGACCGCGATAATGATTCCAGCCGTCGGTAGCGGACGCTCGAACACCGTGGCGCCGGCGTATCCACTTGCCTCTAATGAGCCGGTCGCTTCATGCCCGATGTGAAATCCCATCTGGGACAACAACCCGGCGCGCTCGTGGAACCCGATGTGGTCGCCGGTGGTCGCGAGCTGCGAGAAGGCCTCCTCGGCCAACCTCATCGCATCACCGAAGCGTGCCTCGGCCTGGGCCAGCACAGCGCGGCACTTCAGTAGTTCGTATCGCGCATGCGGCCCGCCGACCTGTTCGACGCACCAGGATAACGCCTCGAGCTCGCGGGCGACGCGGAGCAGGTCGCCGCGCTGGAACGCGGCGTCGATATGCCACAGATGTGCCCACATCTGCGTGTGCGGGTCGGCGGCCTGGCGGCCGAGTGCAAGCATGCGGTCCGCGAGTGCTGCGCGCTCCTCGAGTCCTTCGGGTTCCGAGCGCGCTAGCCGCCTCGCGCGCAGTGCCGCTTCCATGGCTGTGTGGTCGTCCGCGTCATGAGCCAGCGTGAGAGCCTCTTCACTTGCACGACCGGCGACCTTGTACTCCTCCTGTCCGTGGGACGTGCCCCACGCCTCGTAGATGGATGCCTCTGCGAGCCGTGCAAGGAGTCGTGCTCGCAGGGCGACATGGGCCGTGTCGACCACGGCCAGGGCCTGTTCGCAGAGGCGCCGCGTCGTCGCCTCCAACGCCGTAGGAGCGTTGGCCTCGCGCACGAGCGCCGCCTCTGCCAGCAGGTCGGGCCGGGCCAAGGCTTCCGCGGCCGCCGCCGCCCGAACGCTTGCGTCGACGCTTCCCGCGATATCTGTCGCCGAGTTCAGCGCGCGCGCCAGGCCGAGATACAACCAGCATCGCGTCTCGTCGTCCAATTGGTCCCCAGCAAGGGTGAGTGCAAGGCGGTACAGCCGAGCGCTCTCCTCGTAGCCAAGCGCCTCCATGGCTGCGTCGGCGGCGAGTTTGATCCAGTGCGCGACGCGCGAGAGATCGGCGTCAACCGCCGCGGCAACCCAGTGGCGAGCCAGGTCGGACAGGTGCGGCTCAATCCTCCCGGCATAGACCGACTCGATCGTCTCAGCGGCTGCCCGGTGCAGCTCTACACGCTCGGCCGTCGACAGGCCCGCCGCAACAGCGTCCCGAACCAGCGCGTGCGTGAACCTGTAGCTTCCCGGGGTTGTCCCGGCTTCAACCAGGCCCGCGGACGCAGCGTCGTCGAGGGACGAGAGGCAGCCCAACGCCGTGGCGCCAACCATCGGCGCAACAACGTTGGTCGAGAACTCGCCGCCAACCACCGAGGCGGCGTGGATCACGGCGAGAGCTTCTGGCGGCAAACGGCTCAAGCGGCTACGGATGGCCTCGCGCAGATTAGCGGTGACCGGGGCCAGCCCTCCGGCCACCTTGCCCGCGGGCAACACACGCGCCACCTCGCCGACGAAGAATGGGTTACCCCTGGTGAGCAGATGCACCTGCCGCGCGTCGGCCCGAGCGACATCATGCCCGACCACCCACCCGAGGTACATGGCCACTGCTTGCTCGGTCAACCCGATGAGGTCAACCTCTCGTGTGATCGGCTCCCTGACGAGCTCAACGAAGTAGGCGGCGTGTTGGTGCTCGGTGTTGCGGTGGTTGACCATGATGAGCAACCGCTCGTCGCGCAGCGTTCGTGCCAAATGCTGCAACAACAGCACCGAGGGAAGATCCGCCCAGTGCGCGTCATCAAAGATCAGAACGAGCGGGGTCTGCGCCGTGACCTGACGGAACAGGCGCGCCACGGCGTCGAACTGGCGAAACCGATCTTCGGACGAAGCCGGGACCTGCGGTGTCGACCGCGGACCCGCGAAGACCTCGGGCACCAAACGCGCGAGCTGGCCGTCGAGCTCCGCGATGCCGACCAGCTCCACCGCTCCGCGGACGAGCTGCCGCCACGGCCAGTACGGCGGCGCCCCTTCGGACTCCACCCCCACACCCCAAAGGACCGGCACCTCGCGATCCACCGCCACAGCCGCCAGCTCTTCAGCAAGTCTCGTCTTGCCAATCCCCGGCTCCCCGCGACACACCACGATGCTCGCATTCCCCCGCCGCGCGTCCTCCAGATAGCCGACCAGCGCAGCCACCTCCCGGTCGCGCCCAACAAAGGCACCTCGCATCCCCCCACTCTATGAAGCCACGCGACATGAACCGCGGCAGCCCACAACCCAGGCGGGCGGCCTGGCGGAGTTTCTGAGGCACAAGGGACTGTCGCTCTAACGGTGTAGGGGCGGTTTCATCTTTAGTTGTTCTCGGCCGCGGGTATGCGGTCGGAGAATGTGATGGCGAACGCGTTCAGTGCCGGCTTCCACCGCACCGCCCACCGTGTCTGACCGGTGCCTTTAGGGTCCAGCGACCGGAACACCAGGTACAACGTCTTCATCGCGGACTGTTCGTTGGGGAAGTGACCTCGGGCCCGGACTGCGCGTCGGAACCGGGCGTTGAGAGACTCGATCGCGTTGGTGCTGTACAGCACCCGGCGGATCTCGACGTCGTAGAGCCTGTCGCGAAATGGCGGGCTGGACGACGCGGCTCGAGGGTGCCGCGGTCACGAGTCGTGTGGCCGAGTCCGTGGTTGCGGCCTTCGCATGCCCTGGCTGCGGTCAGCTGAGCTGGGCGAGGTGGATCTTGCGGAGGTTGAAGGCGGTGGCTGCCAGGTGGAGCTCGCTGGTGGCGTGGTCCAGGCCGCGGCGTGAGAACCGGTCGAGGATCTTCTTCAGGTTGCCGATGCCGGGTTCGACGGTGGCGCCGCGCCGCTTGTACAGCTGGTGGCCTTTAGTGGTTCGCAACCGGTGGGTGAACCGCACTGGGTCGTCCGGAGGGTGGTTGTTTAGGCGACCTCCGGGTTGGGGGTCACGGTCGTAGCCTGCCGGTGATGCTGTTCGAACTCAATCGGAGGCAGGTGCCCGATGGAGGAGTGCAGCCGGTCGTGGTTGTACCAGTGGATCCAGGAGGCGACCTGCCATTCGACGGCACGTCGGTCGGCCCAGGTGGGACCGCCGTCGTGGATGGCTTCGGTCTTGAACAGGCCGATGGTCGACTCGCACAGTGCGTTGTCGAGGGCGTCGCCGACGCTGCCGATCGAGCCGGCCATACCGTGCTCCAGCAGTTCGGCGGTGAACGCTACCGACGTGTATTGCGAGCCGGCGTCGGAGTGATGGACCAGTCCGGTTGACTGCCAACGGGATTCGGCGATCCGACGGGTGGTCAGAGCCTGATGCAACGCGTCGGTGACCAAGGGTGTCTGCTTGCTCGCCGAGACCCGCCAGCCGAGGATCCTTCGAGAGTAGACGTCGACGACGAACGCGACGTACACGAACCCGGTGAGCGTCCACACATAGGAGAAATCGGCCACCCACAACTGGTCGGGCCGGGTCGGGGCGTGCCAGGCCCGGTGCACCAGATCTGGATGCCGCGGCGCGGCCCGGTCCGGCCAGGTGGTCCGGGTCCGATGCTGGCCGCGGACCACTCCACGGATCCCGGTCATCCGCATCAGCCGGGCAACCTGGTCCCGGCCCGCCTCGATCCCGGCCCGTCGGGCCGCCAGCCACAGCTTCCGGGCCCCATACACGCCCCAGTTGTCACGGTGGAGGGTGACCAGGGCGTTGGCCAGGTACGCCTCGTCCAGCGCCGCAGCGGAGACCGGACAGGCCCGGTGGGCGTAGTAGGTGGACGGCGCGATCGGCATCCCGTGCTCAGTGAGCACCGCGCAGATCGGCTCGACGCCGAACCGGTCACGAAAGGCGGTGATGTACATGACGATCACCGCAGTCGGCGGTCGAGCTCCGCCGACGCGAAAAACGCACTCGCGGTCTTAAGGATCTCGTTCGCCCGGCGCAGCTCGGCGTTCTCCCGCCGCAGCGCCCGCACCTCCTCAGACTCGCTCGAGCGCGACGGCAACGGCCCGCGGACACCGTCGACCCGCTCCGCGTCCTCCACCCAGTTCCGCAACGTCGCCGCGTTCACGTCCAACAAGACCCCGACCTGGCGGCGAGCCCGCAACTTGGACTCGTCGTGCTGCTCCAGCCGCTCCCGGTACAGGCGCACCGCCCGCTCCCGGAACTCCCGGTCATACTTCCTCGGCGCTGACATGAGATGCAGTCTCCCTTGCTAGATCAGCACCCTCCGGAAGACCCAGTGCGGTTCAGGGCGTTGGCCTGTCGTGGGGTCGCGCCCGTGGGGGTGGGCCGTGTGCGGGTTCTCGTGCAGCTGCTTGGGCTTGGTCTCTGCCCTTGCCGAGGGCGATGAGCCGATCGGGGCCGGTGACGCTCAGGTTCGCGTCGCTGTTGTAACCGGCGTCGGCCAGGACGGTGCCGCTCACATGCTCGGGGCTGCCGGTGACCGCGTGCAACGCGGCCGCGGCTCGCTCGGTGGCCCGTAGCATCGGGGTGAAACAGCCCTGGTCGGTGGTGGACTGCCCGACCTGGACGGCAACGATGATCTGGTCGCTGGTGACCGCGACCTGGGCGTTGTATCCCTGCAGGAACCCTCGCCGGGTCGGCATGATCCGCGACTGCGGATCGGTGGTGTTCGCCACCGTCTTCGGTAGGCCCTTGGTTGCCGTCGTGGGGTGGTCGGCCGTCCGGGCGGCCGCGTCTTCAGCAGCGGCCACCACCCGACAGGCCCGCTGCACCCGGGAACTGTCGTCCATCGGCACCGGTGGGCGACCCATCGGCTTGCCGCCCCGGGCGGTGTTCGCGGCGTACCGGTCGAGCTTGGCCTGATGCTCAGTGATCTCCCGGGCCAGGTGCGCTCGGGCCTCGGCCAGCCGATGGGGTCCGTTCGGGATCCGCCCGACCACGGGCTGGCCCTGCTCGGAGCGGCGCGACGCGCCAACGCGGCCTCGTGCCGTACCTGCGCGGCTCGACTGCGGAGCTGCTCTTGGGTCGTGAGCTCCGCCGCCGCGGCGCGGATCCGCTCACCGCGGCTGGCGCGGTCAACCAGCCCGGCCGGGACCCGATCAGGGCACTCCTCGCCTTGCTGAACAGCCGCAGCGTCCTCGAGGCGGTCCCTCGCCTCCGCGTGCGCGGTCAGCTCCGCGGCATGCCGCTCGAACCAGGCCCGTCCGCGGTTGGCGTCGATCGAGGCGTTCGCGGCGATCTTCGTCCCATCGATGGCGACCGTACCGAACCGGGCCAAGCCGGCCGTCGCGGCGATCAGCAGCACCTGCGCGAACGAATCGGTGAACGCCTCGGCCGCCTCGGCCCGGAACCGCGCGATCGTGGTGTGATCCGGGCCGTCCTGAGCGCACAACACCCGGAACGCGACGTCGGTGCCGCACAGCCGCTCGATCTGTCGTGAGGACCGCACCCCCTGGCAGTAGGCGTACACCAGCAGCGCGAACAGCATCCGCGGGTCATACCCGGCCGCGCCGGCCCCACCGCGGCGCCGGGTCCGCTCCAAGGCGCCGGTGTCCATGGCGTCAACGACGTCCAGCACAAACCACACCAGATGATCCGGCGGCAGCCAGTCCCGCATATCCACCGGAAGAAGCATCGGCTGGTCACGCAGCACTCGACGATACGACTTGGCCACACCCGAATCGTTTCGTAGCCGCTGCCGACCATGGCCCGGCGACACGCGAATTACGCAACAGCCTCCGTAGTCCAGGAACGGGATGAACTCGGCCCAGGCGTTACGCCACAGCTGGATCATCGCCGGGTACTGGGCACCCCATTTGTCCTCCAGGGCGTCAAGGGCGGCGGCTGCCGCCTGGGCGGTGGGTGCCTGGTAGATGGGTTTCAGGTCCTTGGACAGCTCGTCCCAGTACCTCCTGGAGGCGTAGCGGAACGTGCCACGGATCAGGTGGATCACGCAGGTCTGAACGATCGCGGCGGGGAACACCGCCCCGACCGAGTCGGGCAGCCCCTTCAGGCCGTCGCAGACGACGAAGAAGACGTCCTTGACCCCGCGGGTCTTCAGGTCGGTCAGCACGGCGTACCAGAACTTCGCGGACTCGCCGTCGCCATCACCGGCCCACATGCCGAGGATGTCCTTGTGGCCGGCCAGGTCCACCCCGATCGCGGCGTACACCGGTCGGTTGCGGACCTGCCCGTCGCGGACCTTGACCATGATCGCGTCGATGAAGACGGCCGCGTACACCTTCTCCAACGGGCGAGCCCACCATGCCTGCATCTCCGCCACGACCCGGTCGGTGATCCGTCCGACGACGTCCTCGGACACCGACGCGCCGTACACGTCGGCGAAGTGGGCGCTGATCTCTCCGTGGGTCAGTCCCTTGGCCGACAACGACAGCACCACCGCGTCCAGGTCCGACAAGCGCCGAGCCCGCTTCGGCACGATCACCGGCTCGAAGCGTCCCGTCCCGGTCCCGGGCTACCCCGATCTCCGCCGGTCCGGCATTGTCGGTGACCACCGTCTTGGTGCGCTTCCCGTTACGGGAGTTGCCCCGGTTCCGGGCCTCCGGTGCACCCTTGTCGTAGCCGAGGTGCTCGCTCATCTCCTCGTCCAGGGCGGCCTCGACGACCATCTTGGTCAGCTGCTTCAGCAGCCCGCCAGGACCGGTCAACGACGTGCCGCTGGCGCGGGCCTGGCGCACCAGCTCCCAGACGGTCTCCTGCTCCGACGCCGTCAGCGGCGGTAGCTCCTCCGGCGGTTCACCGGATCGTGGTGGGCTCACATCCACCAGTGTCATCGCGTTCTCAGTCATCTCGACCCTCCAGCCCTTACCGGGCGATCAGGCCTCTTACACCGTTATCGCGATAGTCCCGAGTCACACACCGTCACGTCGAAGGACGGTGGATTCGACGTCAAGGTCGACGGCCACGGCGGCGTCGCCACACTGACCGCCCCCCGCCGGCCGGGACCTACACGCTCACCTGTGACTTCCACGCCAACATGACTGGCTCACTGACCGTAAGGTGAATCGCTGCCCGCAGGACACCCAGTTCTGGGGACCTGAGGCGACATGCGGCTGGGCATCGTCACCTGGATCGGACGGATAGCTACTGGCGACGTCGTCCGTGCTCGCTAGGGCGCTGGGCGAGCTGCTGGCCGCGCCGCTGGTGAGCTGGACCTGGTGGCGTTACTGATCGACGGGGTGCACTTCGGTGAGCATCTGTGCGTGGTGGCGTTGGGGATCGGCATCGACGGCGTCAAGCATCCGCTCGGACTGGTCGAAGGCTCCACGGAGAACACGAGCGTGGTCACCGATCTGCTGACCGGGTTGCGTGATCGCGGCCTGGACACGACCCGGCCGATCTTCGTCGGCATCGACGGCGGGAAGGCGCTGCGAGCTGCGGTGGTGAAGGTGTTTGACCACCCGGTGATCGGTCGCTGCCAGTTGCACAAACTGCGCAACGTAGCCGACAAGCTGCCCGAACACCTGGCCGCGACGGTGACCAAGCGGATGCGTGCCGCCTACCACGCCGGTCCGCGATCCTGGCCGAGGCGCAGCTCGAGGCGTTGGCGAAGGAACTGCAGCGGACCCATCCCGGCGCCGCCGCCTCGCTGCGTGAAGGCCTTACCGAGACGCTGACCGTGCTGCGCCTGGGCATGCCGCCAACACTGGCCCGCACGCTGCGCTCGACCAACTGCATCGAGTCGATGATCTCGATCGCCCGCAACCGCTCGACCAACGTGAAGAACTGGCAGAACGGGAATATGGCGCTGCGGTGGTGCGCCGCCGGAATGATCGAGGCTCGCGCCCAGTTCCGTCGCGTCAACGGTCACCTGCAGCTGCCTGGACTGCGCATCGCTCTCAACGAGCACATCGCCGCACAGACTGTCGGTACCGTCGGTCAAGATGACAACCGTGATCGCCGCCTGACGATCACCAAGACCGCCACCGAAGCTCAACGGAGCGCGGGACAACCTCGCGAACCGGTGCCCGAGGCGTGAGCGTCACCAATGGCTAATCGACCGCCTCTGGCGGCCGGGCTTGGCCAAAGAATGCGCCCTCGACCGTGGACGGCCAGACACAAAGGAGGCGGCCGCCTCCTGGACCGGTGCGAAAGCCGTGCACCGCCCCGGGCGGGATGAAGACGAAAGTGCCGGGCCCAAGACCCTCAGCCGGACCCGAATCGGTGTAGAAGGTGTAGGTGCCTTCGAGTACATAAAAGGCCTCGGCTTCGTCGTGAGTGTGCGGTGGATTGTCGAATCCCGGATCCTGGCGTGCCTCCCCGATCGCCCAGTGGTCGCCGGTCTCGGTCCGCGCCGCTAGGCGTGTGATCTGCGCCTTCAGGCCATCCATCGGAAGGGTGAGGTGGTCACCTTCCCCATGCCGGCGCAAGGCCACCTGCGGCAATTCTTGATCAGGCACCATCTGCCTCCCCAGCCAACGTCGGTTATCAAAGGCAAGTATCCGCGGAGCTGAAGGACTTGACCAGTGTGAAACCGACCCGGGCTATATGGCGTCCGCTCCCGTGCTTCCTGCCAGTGCGTCACGTTGCCGGAGTGCAGCGGCTGAGGACCACGCCCTTTCTGGGCGGAGTGCAGCATCGGCGTGGCCCTTCGCGAGCGGAGAGGCAGCCCTAGTTCGAAGTCTCGCTGACAACGTCCTCGAGCGGGGGTTCACTGCGGCGCGGTCGTGTTGCGTAGGGGATGGTGGTGTCTCGCTGTGCCAGTGCGACGTTGCTTCGGGTGGCGAGGCGGCTGTCTACCGGGGGGCCGAGGCACAGCTGAATCGCACACGGGTAGCCATGCGGCGAGCCGGTCGAGTAGCCACATGCGGTCACGCGTGCACTTTCGTGTCGCACGAGGATCGCACGCAGCCCTCGACTGGCGCGTGGGCGATGGTGTTTCTGCCGGTCAGCCTGATGCGGCGGGCTGCGTGCACTAAGTCTTGTAAACAGGGGGTTAGGGGTTCGAGTCCCCTCGTCGGCTCCTCATCCTGCCGCTGAATCTGGGCGTTGACCTGCACCAATGCCGAGTCGGGACTGATTCTCGACAGGTGCTCGCGGTGCCGGGTAGTCCGCGTGGTGCCGCGCCGTTTCCTGCCGCACTCCCTGCCGCGCACGAACAGGTGCGCAGGCTGCGCCTCGACCCGTGCAGCGATAGCTGCGATGAGACGGCGCGGTCGGTCGTAGAGCTCGTGCTGGGTTCGCGAATGGAAGGAATGATCTTCCACGCGGTGGTGGTCAAGGCTTCGTCTGTCAACCTGGTGACCTGCGATGGAACCTCACCGAGCGCGGTCCACCGTGGCGCTGGAACTACGCCCTACCGGCCAGGTCCGCTCAAGGGCAGGACTCGGCGATCCCGATCCTGTCGAGGAACACGATCGTGGCGGTGCCGGACGGGGAGCTTCGCCGGCGGCTCATCGGTGTTGAGCATCTGCGGCAGGGAAAGGGAAGGAAACGCGCCGGCATTGCCCGGACCGGCAGGCCTGCCACGGGCCAACCGACACGCGGCACGCGGACGACTGCGCACGCGTCGGTACCAAGCGGCACGTGGCGACCCGGGCCGGATGAACGTCGGTTTGGTCTGCAAACAGGAGGTTGCGGTTCGAGTCCGTCTTCGACTCCCTCTGCTGACGCGGATGGTGGGCGCTGACCTGCACGAACACCGATGTGGGAGGGGACCTGAACAGGTGCTCTTGATCACCGGTCACCCGGGCTGAACAGGGCCAACGCCCAGGAGAGTCTCGATGAGGTCGGTACACGAAGTCCTACGGTCACGCTCGGACGTGAAGGCGGAAGCGGGGCGTCTGCGCCGGGCGGCAAGACCAGACTCAGCCGATGAGCCATCTGCTCCGGTTGATCGTGACGTAGCAGCGGCCGAACGTCGCGGCTGCAACCGATCGAATGCCGCCAGCCCAGGCGTGGAGTCATGGATCCCCTGATCGCCGCGACACCTCACGCCCACGGCGCCCGCCCATCCAGCAGGAACCCCGCGGACCTAGCCGGCCTTCACGAGCAGCTCGCTGTCGTCAAGGTCCGAACCATCTCCCCGCCCGAGTCAGATCTTGACACTGCACGCGGCAAATTGACTCAGGTCTGACTCGAGCGCATCGCGGCAGATGCGTGCGTTGCGTGATAGACGCTGACCGCTCTGAGGGCCGTTACCAGGCGTATGCCTGTGGCGCTTCTCCTGGGCCGGGCCAGATGTGGTCGAGCCGTTGCAGAACGTCCGGCCCGAGGTGCAGCGCCAGGCCACCGAGGTTGGCTTGGAGCTGCTTGACCGATCTCGCCCCGACCAACGCGGTCGAGACCCCGGGTTTATCGAGCAGCCACGCCAGCGCGACGTCGGCCGGCTTGGCGCCGATCTCGCGGCAGAGCGCCTCGTAAGCCTCGAGCTGGCCGCGGACCGGCTGCACCCGCTGCTGCAGATCTTTGGAGGCGCGTCCAGTGTTGACGGCCTCGAGGGCGCCGGCGAGCAGGCCGGCATGCAGCGGGCTGTAGGCGATCAGCCCGACGCCCAGGCTGCGCAGGGCCGGCACGAGTTCGATCTCGACGCCCCGTTTGGCCAGGTTGTACAGGCACTGCTCGGAGGTGAGCCCGAGGAAGTGCCTGGCGTCGGCGGCGGCCTGGGCCAGGGCGACATCCCACGCGGCGAAGTTGCTGCTGCCCACATAGGTCACCTTGCCCTCGCGGACCAACTGCTCCATCGCCTGCCAGATCTCCTCCCACGGCGTTGCTCGGTCAACATGGTGCATCTGGTACAGGTCGATATGGTCGGTCTGCAGCCGCCGCAGGCTCGCCTCGCACGCCCGCCGCAGGTGGTACGCGGACAGCCGCCGGTCGTTCGGCCCGAGCCCCATCGGCTGATACACCTTGGTGGCCAGGACGATCTTGTCGCGGCGCCCGCCGCGCTGAAGCCAAACCCCGATGACCTCCTCCGAGATGCCGTAGCCCATGGTCATGTCCGCGGTTTGCGGACCGCCGTAGACGTCAGCGGTGTCGAAGTGGTTGATGCCGGCCTCGACAGCCGCGTCCATGACGTCGAAGCTGCTCGACTCGTTCAGCAGGTACCCGAAGTCCATCGTCCCGAGGGCGACCCTGCTTACCAGCAGGCCGGAACGCCCCAGGTGGTCGTACATCATGCCGGCGTTCACGTTCGCAGCGTACGCACGATCCACGGCACGACGCTCAGGTCAGGACACCCCAGCGATTCCTCCCGCGCATCGGCGGTCGGCAGCATCGCTTCACCGCCAGTCCGGCGTCCTCTCCTTCGCGCGTCACGTCCGGGCGCGCCTCATCGTGGTCTCGCGGTGGTGAATTTGCGAGCGGAGCAGTGCCTTTGAATGGGCTCAGCGGTCGAGTGCGGGGGCGGTGGCGTACTCGTCGTCGGTGACGGGAGCGAGCCAGTGGACGACGTCGTGCTGGTCGTCTCCTTCGTTGATGGCGAGGTGGACCATGAGTCGGTTGGCCGTTGCGCCGTGCCAGTGTTCCTCGTCGGCTTCGAAGAGGACGCGGTCGCCGGGTCGGATCACCTCCATTGGTCCGCCGCGGCGTTGGCACAGTCCGACGCCTTCGGTGACGAAGACGGTCTGGCTCAGCGGGTGGCGGTGCCAATGCGTTCGCGCGCCGGGCATGAAGTGGACCAGGTTCGCCGTGACGCGGGACGGTGACGGCGCGGCGGCGACGGCGTCGATGTAGACGTCGCCGGTGAACCAGTCGCTGGGTCCGTGGATGGTGTCGACGGAGCTTCGGGTGATTTGCACGAATATCCTTCTACGAGTTGGTAAAGCGCGTATACGCGGGTGCAGCCCAGGACGCGAGCAGCTGGAGTCGCTCGGCTGAGGCAGACCCGGGTTCGGCGGTGTAGACCATGAGGACGAGCCCGGGCTCGGCGGTGATCGCGAGCTCCTCGTAGGCGAGGGTGAATTCGCCCGCGAGGGGGTGGTTGAAGCGTTTGGTGCCGGCGCCGTGGCTGCGAACGTCGTGGTCACCCCAGAGACGCCGGAAGACCTCGCTCTGGGTGGAGAGCTCGCCGACGAGGTTCTGCAGTTCGCGGTCGTGCGGGTCGCGGCCGGCTTCGGCGCGCATGATGCCCACGCACATGCGCGCGAACAGGTCCCAGTCGGGGTAGAAGTCACGCGACACGGGGTCGAGGAACTGGAACCGCGCGAGGTTCGGGGTCCGCCCGCCGTCACCGATGACTGGCGAGTAGAACGCGCGACCGAGGGCGTTGGTGGCCAGAAGGTCCTGGTGAGGATCCCGCACGAACGCCACACCGTCCTTGATGGCGTCGAGGGCCCACTGCAGACTGGACCGGGACGCCGGCTTGCCTGCGGTGCGGCGCCGTGAGCGGCCGGACGCGGGGATGCCGTCGGCGGCGCGGGCCAGGTCGAACAGGTGGGCGCGTTCGGTCTCGTCGAGCTGCAGCGCCCGGACCAGGGCCTCCAGGACGGCGGAGGACGCGCCGGCCACGTGGCCCCGCTCCAGTCGGGCGTAGTACTCCACACTGAGTCCGGCCAGCGTGGCGACCTCGCTGCGCCGCAGGCCGGGCACCCGGCGGCCACCCGTGGTCGGGAGGCTCACCTGGTCCGGGGTGAGGCGGGCGCGGCGGCTGGTGAGGAACTCGCGCACTTCTTGGCGCACCTCATCGCGGTTCTCCACGGTCTCGAGACTAGGCCGCTCCGAGGCGCCGGCGGAGCGACGAGGGATGCCCTGTCAGTACACCTATTGACAGTGACTTCCCGCCGGCCGCGCCGGCCGCTTGACTCGTGGCACGGGGCCAGTCCGGCGCCACGCGCGTCGCAAAGGTTTACCGCCCCGGCGGGAGAACCAACGACGAACAGGAGCGCAGCGCGATGCGTCAGGTTGTCATGTACGAACCCGGGGACGTCCGCGTCGAGACCCGCGATGACCCCCAGATCATCCAGCCCACCGACGCCATCATCCGTCTGTCGGCGACCTGCATCTGCGGCAGCGACCTGTGGCCGTACCGCGGCGCCGAGCCAGTGGACCACCAGGTCATGGGTCACGAGTACGTCGGCGTCGTCGAGGAGGTCGGCGCGACGGTCCGCACCATCAGGGTCGGCGACTTCGTGGTCGGCTCGTTCTGGGCCTCCGACAACACCTGTGAGATCTGTCAGTCCGGCTACCAGGCGTACTGCCTGCACCGGGTGCTCATGGGCACCCTGGGGACCCAGTCCGAGCTGGCTCGCGTGCCGCTCGCCGACGGCACGCTGGTCGCCACGCCCGGTATGCCGTCGCCCGACCTGATCCCGTCGTTGCTGGCGGCTTCGGACGTGCTCGGTACCGGCTGGTTCGCCGCCGTTGCCGCCGAAGCGGGCCCGGGCAAGACGGTCGCCGTCGTCGGTGACGGCGCCGTCGGGCTGCTGGCCGTCCTGGCCGCCAAGCAGCTCGGCGCCGAGCGGATCATCGCGTTCAGCCGGCACGCCGACCGCCAGGCCCTCGCCCGCGAGTTCGGCGCGACGGACATCGTCGAAGAGCGCGGTGACGATGGAGTCGCGAGGGTCAAGGACCTCACCCGCGGGCTCGGTGCCCACTCGGTCATCGAGGCCGTCGGCACCCAGGAGGCGATGATGCAGGCAATCCGCTCGACCCGCCCCGGTGGGCACGTCGGGTTCGTGGGCGTCTCGCATGATGTCGCCATCCCCGGCGACGACCTCTTCATGGCCGGCGTCCACATCCACGGAGGCCCCGCCCCGGTCAGGCGCTTCCTGCCCGAGCTGGTCCAGCTCATCTGGGACCGCACCATCGAGCCCGGCAAGGTCTTCGACCAGACCCTTCCCCTGGACAGGGCCGCCGAGGGTTACCGCGCAATGGACCAGCGCACCGCCACCAAGGTCCTACTCACCCTCTGACAGTGGGCACATCAAGAAGCCAGGAGAACCCCATGCCGTCGACACCCCGCTCACGCACCCTGCTGGTTTCGGCTCTGTCCACAGTTGTTGTGTCTCTCGGAGCCGGCTGTGGCGGCGCCGATACCCGCAATGCCGGGTCCCCAACTGGTGCGGCCACCAGCACGAGCGCGACCCCACCCCTGACCAACAACCAGGAGGACACCGTGAGGATCAAGATCACCATCGCCGGCCAGGTCTTCCACGCCACCCTCTCCGACAGCCCCGCTGCCCACGACCTCATCGCCCAGCTACCGGTAACCATCGAGATGGCCGACCACGGCGCGGTCGAGAAAACCGGTGCCCTTACCTCACCGCTCTCCCTAGAGGGTCAACCGGACGGTGCGGACCCCGACGTCGGAGACCTGGGCTACTACGCCCCCGGCAACGACCTCGTCCTCTACTACGGCGACCAGTCCTACTACCCGGGCATCGTCATCCTCGGGCGACTGGAGGGTGACGCCGCCTCCAGAATCGCTGGGCTGACAGGGTCGGTCACCGCGACGATCGAGACAAACGGCAACTGAGGCCCGCTCACCTGTACATCACGACAAGGCCCAAGGCACTACCCCCTGAACGGAGCAGCAGCATGCCGCACATCGAACTGCAGGACTTCCTTGACCACGTGAACCGGGGCGCCCGCATCCAGGGCGGCACCGAACAGCACCGGTTCATGCACGAGGCAGCACAACACGCCCTCCAGGTCGTCGCCGAGCTCAACACCGGATACCACCCACCCGAGGAAGTGCGGGCGCTGTTGGCGCAGCTCACCGGTCAAGCGGTGGACGACTCGGTCGTGGTATTTCCCCCGTTCTACAGCGAGTTCGGCAAGAACCTGAACCTCGGCAACAACGTCTTCATCAACATCGGCTGCCGCTTCCAAGACACCGGAGGCATCACCATCGGCGACGGCACCCTCATCGGCCACGGCAGCACGCTGACAACGCTCAACCACAGCATCGACCCCGACCGGCGAGCCGACATGACCCCGGCGCCGATCGTCATCGGCCGCAACGCCTGGCTCGGCGCCGGAGTCACCGTCGTCCCAGGAGTGACAATCGGCGACGGCGCGATCGTCGGCGCCGGAGCCGTCGTGACCAAGGACGTACCCGCGGACGCGATCGTCGCCGGCGTCCCCGCCACCTTCATCCGGATGACCGGGTTCACCGCCACCCCGAACTGAGCCGCAACTCCATCCCCGGCGTCACACGGTAGACCAAAATCGGGTTCACGCTTAGCACGTCGTGGAACCCGGACAACCGCTCAGGCGGTCCATTTCCACTTTGGAGTCTCGACGAGCCAGCACACAACGATGGCCACGCGCCCTTCGCGGCGTCATGCGAAGTCAAATCCGACGCGGGCCAATGCCCAAGATCGCGGTCCTCTGGCTGTGCTCCGACGCCGACTCCTCGGCACAGGGCCCGCCCTGGCCGAAGACGATGGCCTGACGCTGCGGAGATGGGACCCTGGCAGAGCATCGCACCAGGCCACGATCGACCGCGCCGGTCACACTATTGACGACCACGAGAAGCAACGTCCAACAGATGTCCATCAGACATGGAGAAGCACATGGAGAGGCGCACCCTGGGTAGCAGCGGTCTGGAGGTCTCGGCCATCGGGCTTGGCTGCATGACGATGACCGGCGGATACAGCGCCACGCCGGATCGCCAGGACATGATCGCCCTGCTGCACCACGCCGTCGACCTCGGTGTCACGTTCTTCGACACGGCCGAGATCTATGGGCCGCACGTGAACGAGGAGCTCGTCGGTGAAGCCCTGGCCCCGTATGCCGATCGGGTGGTGATCGCCACCAAGTTCGCCCAGGACATCGATCCGGGGGCACGCAAGCCTCGGGGTCGGATGCTGGGTCCGGCCGACATCGCTGGTGCGGTGGAGGGGTCGCTGCGCCGGCTCAAGCTCGACGTGATCGACCTCTATTACCAGCATCGGGTCAACCCGGACGTGCCGATCGAGGAGATGGCCGGTGCGGTCAAGGCCCTGGTCGACGCCGGCAAGGTCCGGCACTTTGGAATGTCCGAGGCGGCGGCCGACACCATTCGCCGGGCCCACGCCGTGCAACCGGTCACCGCGGTCCAGAGCGAGTACAACCTATGGTGGCGCCGGCCCGAGACCGATGTCCTCGCCGTCTGCGCCGAGCTGGGCATCGGCTTCGTCCCGTTCAGCCCCCTGGGCAAGGGGTTCCTCACCGGCACCGTGGACACCACGACGGCATTCGCCGACAACGACCTGCGGGCTCAGATCCCGCGCTTCGCCGGCGAAGCCCTGAAACACAACCTCGCGCTGGTCACCGAGGTGAAGGAGATCGCCGCCGCCAAGGGCACCACCCCCGGTCAGATCGCGCTGGCCTGGCTGCTGGCCCAGCAGCCGTGGATCGTCCCAATCCCCGGCACCACCAAGCCGCACCGCCTGGAAGAGAACCTCGCCGCCGCCGACGTCGTCCTCACTGAATCCGAGCTCGCCCAGCTCGACGAGCTCTCGTCAAGGATCGACATCCAAGGCGACCGGTACCCCGATGCCCTGGAAGCCCAGACCAACCTCTGAGCTCACCCCGGCGGCTGACGTCGCCCGAACGGGGCGGCAGCGTCCCTCATGTATGCACCTAGCGGAGCCTTCCCCCACTCGACAGAGCCGACACCTTCACCCCCTCGGCTCCGAGCGAATAAGCGCTCTTCGGTGCGTCTATCACGGCGCCTGTGTGCAGCAACGTTCCAGGCGCCAGAAGCGGGTACTCGGACCCGGGTCCGCGGCAGGGAAGGGGAAGGAAACGCGGCGGCACTGCCCGGCCTGGACGGTCTCCGACGGACGATCCGACACGGTCTGCGCGGACGTTTCCGCAGGTGACGGCCCATCTGGCACAACGTGGCACGAAGCGGATGAACGTCGGTTTGGCTTGTAAACAGGGGGTTAGGGGTTCAAGTCCCCTCGCCGGCTCCTCATCCTGCCGCTGAATCTGGGCGTTGACCTGCACGAATGCCGAGTCGGGACTGATTCTCGACAGGTGCTCGCGGTGCCGGGTAGTCCGCGTGGTGCCGCGCCGTTTCCTCCCGCACTGCCTGCCGCACACGAACGGGTGCGCACGCTGCGCCTCGACCCGTGCAGCGATAGCTGCGATGGTGACCTGCGATGGAACCTCACCAGGCGCGGTCCACGTGGCTTTGCAACTTACGCCTACCGGGGCCCGTCCCCTCAAAGGCAGAATTCGGCGATCCCCATCCCGTCGAGGAACACCCTCGTGGCGGTGCCGGACGGGCAGCTAGGCCGTCGGCTCATCGGTGTGGAGTATGTGCGGCAGGGATGGGGAAGGAATTGCACCGATACGGCCCGGGCCAGCAGGACGGCCTCGGACCAACCGACGCGCGGCCCGCTGACGCGTGCGCACAGGGCGGGATCAATCGGCACCGGGCGACCCGGGCCGGATGAATATCGGTCGGTCTGCAAAACAGGAGGTTGCGGTTCGAGTCCGTCTTCGACTCCCTCTGCTGACGCGGATGGTGGGCGCTGACCGGCACGAGCGCGGATGTGCCATGGGCACCTGAACCGGTGCTCTGTCACGCGTCACCCGTACTGAACGGGGCCAACGCCATTCGCGACACTGTCCGCCATCTCCCCGGCTGGGGAGGTTGACCACGGTGACGCCGTCCGTTCCCAGAGCGGCTGCAGCCGCTCACGGTCTGGCATCGGCACTACAACGCGCTACCCGTGCACGATGTCTTCGCCGTCGGCTACGGCTGTCCGCCGCCCCAGTGGCCGATGCCGGCCGCCAGCCCAGGCGTCGAGACCCGGATCTCCCACGCTGTCGTCAAGGTCCAACCATCTCCCCGCCCGAGTCAGATTCGGCGAAGAGCCCCTTATCACTTGAGAACTGGTGCATCTCGTGTCGCGCCTGGCCGCCCCCGAGGACCTCATGGCTTACAGCCCCCGGGACTAGGCCGACGTTGATCCCGGACCTGCCTACCACCGACCCTCTTGTGCTCATGCGCGGCCGACTTGGGTCCAAACCCCACTCCTATTTGGACGGGACCAGGAAGCTGCGGACCTGGAGCGTCTACAGCGGCCGGTTGTTGTACAGGTCCATCAACTCGGCCTTGATCCGTCCCCGGTCGCTCACCTGGTAGCCGTTGGTGCGGAGCCACTCGCGCGCCGCCCTAAGGTGCTCACGGTCGCTGCCGCCTTCGTTGTGCCGACGCATGTTCCCGATGCGTCGCTGGCCACCACGCTGCTTCTGACTGTGTTCGATGTACATGGCGATGGCCTTGTCGAAGCCTTTGGCTTCCTTATCTGACAGGTCGATGGTGTAGTCCGCGCCCCGGTAGCTGAAGCTGATCGACTGTCCACCGTCCTTGAGTTCATCTCCAGACAGATCACTGATCAGGATGACTTGCGTCCGCTGTGCCATATCACTCCTTCGCTGTTGAAACTATGGCTTGCACTCTCCTGGCGACCGTTGAACGGAGGGCGGTTGGTGTTAGCGTCGTCGAGCCCGCAAAGAGACCTCAGGACTCCTCGGGCGACCAACCGACGGGCGCCGGCGAATACTTCGCGATCGAGCCCGTGCCAACGACGATCCGCTGTGTCGCGGGGCAGGAGTTTATCGGTGAGTGGGCTTGCGAACCCGGGACGACGCGTCTATCTGCTGGTCGCCGCCACTCCCGTCATCTGGTGGCTCACGCACTACATCGCGGTGATCCCCCACGAGTACGCGCACTCGTTCATGGCCTGGCTCACCGGGATCAAGGCCAACCCGATCGTCATCGACTGGGGCGGCACCAGCCTGCACAACATCCTGACGCTGGGGAACATCGACGAGGAGGTCGACTACGAGCAGGCGCTGAGCGGCGGTCACACCACGGCGGCGGCCGTGACCGCCATGGCCGGCGCGGTGATCGGCAACGGTGTCCCGTACCTCGTCGTTCGGTGGCTCATGAGACGGGCGGCCGTCACCGCACGGCCTTGGGTGATCTACGCACTGTTCTGGTACGTCGTGCACTGTGTGGGCAACTTCTACGACTACGTGCCGCTGCGCACCTTCTCCGCCGACGGCGACGTCGCCAACGTCACTCTCGGGACCGGGTGGAGCCGCTGGTGGATCCTCGCCGTGGCCGGCTACCTGACGCTCTGGGCGCTCGTCGATCTCTACCGGAAGGCGATGCCGTGGACGCTGGGCGCGGCTGGTTTCGGGCGCCGGTGTACGGCTCGCGCGACGGTGTTGGTCCTGTCGACCCTCACGCTCTTCGTCCTCTACGCGTTGCCCGCTCTGGAACAGCCGGACCCCGTGTCGTCCTTCATGGGCCGGGTCTCGCTCATCGCCATACCAGCCGTGTTGTTGGCCACTTGGCGGCGTAACGTGCTCGCCGAGCTACCGCTCTCAGACGGTCAGGCTGCCGAAACTCACCACGGCGACACGGATCCGGTCTCCGCTGAGCCGGCGTAGTCCGGCGCGGCGGCCGCCGGCCGCCGGACGCCTATGCCGGTCACCCGCCCCGCCCGAGTGGCGGAGGGGGCGCCGTCGTCGCTCAGGGCGTAGGACCGACGCAGGCGTACCGACAGTCGGTACCGTTCGATGTGCCGACCTTCGTCCTTGTTCCGGGAGCGGGTGGGGCTGCGTGGGTGTGGTCTCGCGTGGCCCAGTGCTTGGCCGACGCCGGGCATGAAGTGATCGCGGTCGACCTGCCCGGCGATGACGAGACCGCCGGGCTTCAGCGCTACACCGAGCTCGTCGTGGCGGCGATCGGCTCGAGGCTCGAGGTCGTACTGGTCGCCGGGTCGTTGGCAGGCTTCACGGCGCCCCTGGTCGGTGAACGGGTGCCGGTGCGCGAGCTGGTGTTGGTCAACGCGATGATCCCGGTCCCTGGTGAGACCGCTCGCGACTGGTGGGCCCACACCTGGGCGATCGAGGCTCGGGACGAGGCCGCCCGAGTCGGGGGATACGGGCTCTTCGACGTCGCCACCTACTTCCTGCACGACGTCGACGCCACGGTCGCCGGTGAGGGAGCGCACCACGAACGGAATGAGGCCGACATCGCGTTCGACTCCGTCTGTGACTTCACGTCATGGCCAGCGGTGCCGATCCGGGTGCTCGCCGGAGCCGACGACCGCTTCTTCCCCGTCGGCCTACAGCGCCGTGTCGCACGCGAACGGCTCGGCGTCGACGTAGACGTGCTTCCGGTGGCCACCTGCTCCCAGTGGTGAACCCGCAACTGGTGAGCGAGTACCTCCTCGTGGCGACCAAACGCAGGGTCGCCTGACGACCCAGGGTATGCGCGAAAACCCTTGAGTCAGCTCGTGAAGGGGTACCTTGCCGACCAGGGCCGGGGCCCACGAAGTACTTTTGGTCCATGAAACCGCTCACCGGCAGGTCACCAGTTGATATCGAGGGCATTCGAAGTCTGAGCCGTCGGAGTGCCTTGCGCAGCGGCCTGCCGCTCGACGGCGCCGGCCTGCTGGCTGCTTGTTCGTCGCCCGCCCCGCCGGCGGGCGGCGGGGCCACAGCGGCCGCCGGTGGCTCGGGTGGCTCGGGTGGCTCGGGAACCAGTGCATCGCCCTTCGCCCTGGACGACGGCACCATGCCCGCCATCGACGCGATGTTCGACAGCGTGGTCAAGAGCACCGGGTTGATCGGCGCAGCCGGCGCGATCTGGGTGGGCGACAAGGCCTGGAAGCGCTCGGCCGGCTATGCGAACCTCGAGCAGAAGAAGCCCTACGACCCGGCCGCCAACGTCCGGATCGCCAGCATCACCAAGTCGATCGTCGCCACGGCGGTCCTCGAGTCGTCGACAGCGGCGCACTCGCACTGACCGACCCCCTCGAGAAGTTCGTGCCCGGCATCACCAACGGGACGAGCATCACCATCGAGAACCTCCTCGACATGACCGCCGGCGTCTACGAGTACACCGAGAACCCGGACTTCAACATGACGTGGTACGCCGACCCCACCATGCCGTGGACGTTCGCGGACACGCTTGCCCTGATCAAGGCCAACAAGCCCCTCTTCGCTCCTGGCAGCGACATCTTCTACGCCGACTCCAACTACGTCCTGCTCGGGGAGATCCTCGAGAAGGTCACCGGACAGCCGGTCAGCAACGTCGTCGCCGACCAGGTGGTCAAGAGCTGGGTCTGACCGCTACCTTCTGGCCAGACGGGACTCGGTTCCCGACCCGCACCCGACCGCGTACGTCCCGACGGGCCTGGACCCAGCCGACCCGAACAAGCCGTTCGACAACGCGGCGTCGCCGCCGAAGATTGATTCACCCCGGGTTTGTTGGAGGCTGATGACCCGGAAGGATCTGGTTTTATGCCTGCACCACGGAAGTACCCCGAGGAGCTGAAGGAGCGTGCGACGCGGCTGGCGGTCGACGCCCGTCGCGGGTCCCCAGCCGCCGCGGTTCACCGGAAACAACAAGCCCCACCGCAAAGACCGGTCGTGGTCGTGGGCGTGGAGTCCCGAGCAGATCGCGAACCGTCTCAAGGTCGACTTCCCCGATGATGAGTCCATGAGGATCAGCCACGAGGCGATCTACCAATCCCTTTACATCGAGGGCCGTGGGGCTCTGAAGCGTGAGCTGGTCTGGTGTCTGCGCACCGGCCGCGCCCTGCGCGCCCCGCGGGAGAGATCACGGCGCAAGACCTGGGCTCACGTCACGCCCGAGACGCTAATCAGCGAACGTCCCGCCGAGGTCGAGGACCGTGCCGTGCCCGGGCACTGGGAAGGCGACCTGCTGATCGGGGTGGAACGTTCCGCGATCGGCACGATCGTCGAGCGCACGACCCGGTTCACGATGCTGGTCCACCTGCCCCGCGAGGAGGGGCTACTGGCACAAGGAGACCCCAAAGAACGGCCCAGCAGTGGCCGGCTACGGCGCGATCACGATGAAGAACGCGCTGGCCAACACGATGTCGACGCTGCCCGACACGTTGGTGCGATCGCTGACCTGGGACCGCGGCAAGGAGATGTCCGCACACGCCGCGTTCAGGGTCGAGACCGGGATCCCGGTCTACTTCGCGGACCCCCAATCGCCCTGGCAGCGGGGAACGAACGAGAACACCAACGGGCTGCTGCGCCAGTACTTCCCCAAAGGCACCGACCTGTCCCGCTGGTCCGCCGAAGAGATCGAAGCCGTCGCTCACGCCCTGAATACCAGGCCCCGCAAGACGCTCGACTGGAAGACTCCGGTGGCAGCAAGGGAGATTCGTACGACACTCAGTCCATGATGGTTCCGTGGACGCCGGGTTCCTGGTCTGACCCGAGCTACGACTGGCGGACCAGTCGGGCCTGACCCGTCTTACGACTGGCGGCAATGCCTGCCAACGCGTTGATCAGTCGACCCACTGATCCGGCGTTCACGCCTCGAGCCGCGGGTCGGGATCGTGACCCAATAGGGGCCTTGCCCCAGCATCGTGAGTGTCCTGTCCGATCCCTGCCCGCGTCTCGCCCGTTCACCTCAGCGAGAGGCTCCACATGTCCACGTACGGCCAGGCCGTCCTGGGGGTCGACACCCATAAACACACCCATGTTGCCGTCATCTTGGATGGCCTCGGCCGTCATCTCGGGATGCTGCAATTTCCGGCCAGTGACGCCGGCGCCGAACAGCTACTGGCCTGGAGCCGAGCACACGGTGCGCCCACCACCGCCGGCGTCGAGGGCACCGGCAGTTACGGTTATCAGCTCACCCGTTCCCTGCAAGCCGCCGGGATGACGGTCGCCGAGGTCAACCGGCCCGACCGGGCCAACCGCCGGCGTAAGGGCAAGAGCGACCCCGTCGACGCCGAAGCCGCCGGGCGGGCGGTCCTAGCCGGACAGGCCACCGCGGTCCCGAAGGACCGGGAGGGAGCCGTGGAAGCGTTGCGGGCATTGACGATCGCGCGCAACAGCGCCGTCAAAGCGACAACCACCGCCAGCAACCAGATCAAGGCGCTGTTGGTCGGCGCCGAGCAGGACCTACGGGACGCCATGCACGTCAAGAGCCTGCTGCAGCTCGCCACCCGCTGCAGCCAGCTGCCGGCCATCAGCGGCCTGCACGCTGCGCTGGCCAGTCTCGGACGTCGCTGGCTCCAGCTTCACGACGAGGTCGTCCACCTCGACAGGCTGATCCGTGACCTGATCCGGCGAACGGCTCCCAAGCTCATCCAGCGCCCCGGCATCGGCATCCACACCGCCGCCCAGCTGCTCATCACCGCTGGCGGAAATCCCGAGCGGCTGCACAGCGACGCCGCCTTCGCCGCCCTCTGCGGCGCCAGCCCCGTCCAAGCCAGCAGCGGACAACGACAACGCCACCGCCTCAGCCGGGGCGGTGACCGCGCCGCCAACTGCGCCCTGTGGACCATCGCGAACAACCGGATGATCCACGACGCCCGGACCCGTGAGTTCGCGAAGAAACGAAGCCAGCTCGGTGACAGTCGCAGCGACACTCTGCGCGTCCTCAAGCGCTACATCGCCCGCGAAACCTTCGCTCTCATCCGCGAGGCTCTCCGCGGCGAACCGAGCATCACCAAGGCCGCTTGACATAGGGGCCTCAACGCCGCCGCTGAGGCGTTCAACTCCGTCTTCAAGTCCGAGCTCATCCGCAACCGTCACGTCCTCGCCGAGAAAGGCCATTGGCGCGGCATCGACGACGTCGAGATCGCCGTCGCCGAATGGATCGAGTGGTACAACACCACCCGCCTGCACGGCAGGTCACGGTGTCGACATCCGCGCCGCCAACGAGCGCGTCGAGCCCGACCCAACCGGACACGAGAGCCACCGTCCGGGTACCCGCCGAGTGCAGCCAGGTCACCGGGACTCGAAGAAGGTCGCCGACCTGGCCAACGAAGCGGTCGCTGCTGCCCGCGACCTCGACGCCGCAAAGCTGAGCGATCTGGTCCGCCCAGATCGGCGAAGCCCAGAACACGCTGACACAACACGTCCACGCCTGCCGCGAGGTGGAGGCGACCGTGACGGCCGTGCCCAGCGCGTCGTCCGGCGTGTCGATCTCGGAGAGCTCGACGACCACCGCCCCGTGAACCGGCCGAAGGATGCGAGCGACATCGCGCCCCCAGGATGACTCTCCGCTCGGCGCGGCTCATGACAGCCACCGACCACTCCGGGCGTCCGGGCAGGATCGGGGTCGCCCACGATCGAGCCACGACCCTCACGGCCGTCGTCGTGCGACTCGAGGCCGCATACCCATGGCTTGACAAGTCCTGGAAGAACCCGCCGGACTTCGGGCAGACCGACTGTGACGGTCTGTACGACTCCACCGAAGGCATAGGCGGGTTCACGATTCTCACCGACAGGCGACGGCGCTCTCCCCGTTCTTCGGCCTCGCCATCCGGTTCTGGGCGGGGGCGGGATCCCGCAGTCCCTGGCCATCGCGTCTGGGCGGCAGTCGGGATCCTGCAGTCGCCCGCCAAACCGTCTGGGCTCCTGACCGGGTATCACCCACGCCAGCCACAGTGGTCATTAACTCCAGGCGACTATCGTCAGTCTCGCGGCGGAACTTGCGCGTCACGGCCCGCCGCGACGGTGCCACCCCGACGGGTAGGGTGAGAGCCACGGGAACGATCGGGAGGCCGTCGTGGAGTGGTGGGGCTGGCTGATTCTCGTGGTGCTCGCGGCGGTGTTGTGCGTGGTGGCAGTCCTCGTGATCCAGGCGCGACGGCGACGAGGGGGCGTCATCATCGAGTCCCCTTCCCCCGACGAGCGTGACCCGCGATGAGGCTGATGCGCACCTCCGAGATCGCAAAACGGCCCGTGGTGACCCTTGCCGGCGAGGACGTCGCCCAGATCAAAGATGTCGTGTACGCCGCGGACGGTGGTTCGGTCAGCGGGTTCACCTTGGCCGGCCGCGGCCTGTTCGCTGGTCCGCTCAAGGAGGGGCTGGCCTGGGAGTCTGTCGTGGCCCTCGGCGCGGACGCGGTGATCATCGCTGACGACTCGGTGCTGGTGCCCAGCCACGCGATCATCGACCGGTCACGGGGCAGTTCGGCCTCCGCCGGTGACGTTCTCGGTTCACAGGTTCTGACCGAGGAAGGAGTTGGTCTCGGCACCGTCCACGATGTCGTCGTCTCCGTCGACGTCACCGGTGGGGGACAGTGCGACGTCGTGGGCTACGAGATCGAGGCGTCCCAAGGTCTCGGCAGCCAGGGCCAGCTGGTCCTGATCCCGCTGCCCGAAACCATGGCCGCCTCGGGGGAGCACCTGATCGTGCCCAGCAGCGTCAAGGACTTCGTCGGTCACGACCTCGCAGGATTCGGAGCGGCGGTCGACCGTTTCCGCGCCCATCTTCGGGGCGCCGAACAATGATGTTTTCCCAGGCCATGGGCCAGAAAGTCGTCGACACCAGCACGGCCACCACGGCGGGCAAGGTCAGCGGGATCCTGGTCGACCCCAAGACCCGCATGATCGTCGCGCTCGAACTGAAGAAGACCGACACCGGGCGGGTGCTCCGGTGGTCGGACCTCACAGGTTTCGGCACCGATGCCGTCACCATTCCCGGCCTGGCCGTCATCACCGATGTCGATGTGGAGCTCAAAGCGTTGAGCGGCAAGACCCACGCACTGCTGAACAAGCGAGTCCTGACGACGGGCGGCGACGACGTGGGCACCGTCCGCGACGTCGACTTCGACCCCCAGAGCGGTGGCCTGACCACCATCGTGCTCGACGGCACCGGCGGCGCCAACACCATCGCCGGCGACCGACTTCTTGGGATCGGCTCCTACGCCGTCATCGTCGGCAAAGAGCACGGCCTTGCCGATCCTGCGTAACGACGTCCCCGGCCGGCGTCGCGGCAACGATGATCGTTGACCGGTGCCGGCGCTCACGAGCATCCGGCCGGCGATCTCGGTCGCCGGTCAACGCTCGGCGGGGTTCCTACCCGCCGTCGACGACGGTGGCGACCACGTTCAGCGACGACCTAGAGGTCGCGGTGAAGTGCATCGTGGTCCGCAGGCCGTATCGATACCCGCTCAACGGTGGTCCACATTCGTCCGACTGAGCAGTGCGTGCCGGATGAAGAGCGCGCCGAGACCAATGAGGGCCGAGAGCAGTGAGGCGGCCAGGACGGCGAGGGTGGCGGTCTCCTGCAGAGCCTGGTCCTCGAACGCCAGGGTTGTGATAAAGATGGCGATGGTGAAGCCGATGCCTTTCAGTGGGGCGACTCCCCCGATGGCGGGCCAGTCCAGGTTCTCGGGCATTCGGCCGGGTCCGACCCGGACCGAGGCGTAGGCGAGGAGCATGCCGCCGAGCGGGGCGCCCACGACGAGGCCCAGGAAGATCCCGAGCCCCACGGGGCTGGACATTGCCGCCCCGAATCCCGACGCGGAGACCGGGACGCCGGCGTTGGCCAGGGCGAACAAGGGCAGGATGAGGTACGCCGAAAAGGGGTGCAGGGCCTCCTCGACCCGGCTTAGCGGGGAGATGCCTCGGACGGCTTGGTGTGCGGTCCGCATGAGCGCCGCGTCGTTGATCTCGCGGTCGTCAGCGAGGATGGCCACGAGGTCCTCGCTGATGGCGGCGGCGGTGTCGTCACGGTTGCGGTCCGCGACCGCTGGGGTCAGGAACCCGAGCACCACCCCGGCCACCGTGGCGTGTACGCCTGACTCGAAGACCGCTAGCCACACGGCTGCCGCGAGCAGCACGTAGAAGGCGATGTTGCGTACCCCCCACCGCCGCGCCACGACGATCGCCAGCAGCAGAACGACCGCTACGGCGAGCCACCACAACGAGAGATCGTCGGTGAAGAAGATCGCGATCACGAGGATGGTGCCGAGGTCGTCGACCACCGCGAGGGTCAGCATGAACGCACGAAGCTCCTTCGGCGCGCGGCGCCCCGCGAGGCCGAGGACGCCGAGCGCGAAGGCGATGTCGGTCGCGATGGGGATCGCCCAGCCACGCAGGTCACCGTCACCAGCGGTGTTCACCGCCAGGTAGACCGCGGCGGCCCCGATCATGGTGCCGAAGGCCGCGGCGGCTGGCACCAGAGCCGAGCGACGGTCGCTCAACGAGCCGAACAACAGTTCCCGCTTGACCTCGAGCGCCACGACGAAGAAGAACACCGCCATCAGCAGGTCGTTCACCCAGTGCCGAAGCGACTCGTCCAGAAGCAACGGACCCAGCTCCAGTGAGGCATGCGTGTTCCATAGGTTCCCGTAGGAGTCCGACATGTTCGCCCAGACCAACGCTGCAACCGCCGCACCGATCAACACGAAGGCGCTGCTGGACTCCCACTGCACGAACCGCTCTACCGGACGGCTGAATTTGCGAGCCGTCGACTCATCGAGACTGACCACAGCGACCACCAACCCTCACCGACCAGGAGCAGCGTAACCCCGGGCAAGTCTCACATCTCGTGGCAGCAGAAGGGTGCGCGGTCCGCGGCTGCTGCTCCCGGTGAGGTTCCCCCGGATCCTGCGGCGTGCGGATCATGCCGGAGTGGTCGTGCGCACCGCCGACGGGCGCTTCCGGATGGAGACGACCTACACCTGGGAACCGGTCGGGGTGAGAAGACCGGGATGGCGTTGCGCAACAGGGGCAACCCGTCCGGCGCTCCCGGCTCGCCGCGCCGGTGATCGAACGCGCCATGTGGCGCGCCACCACCACGGACCTGCCCGACTGTAAGCGATTCTCGAAGCGGGCGAGCTCGACGCATTTCCCATGGGGCGCTCCCAGGCCGGGTTGGGTTAGCCACCTCCATAACCGCGAAGAGGCGCGCCGACCGTTCGCTCCCAAGGACGGACCATTCGGGCAGTCGAGACGGACCCCGCCGCCCGACCCTCATGCTCTTCGACGTCAACGAGACGCTCTCGGACATGTCCCCGATGGGTCAGCGCTTCGAGGACGTCGGGGCACTAGCTCGCCTGGAAAAGACGTGGTTCCCGGAACTCCTCCGGGACGGTTTCGCCTGATGGCAGTGGGCGCCAGCGAGCCGTTCGCGCGGCTCGCTGTCGAGGCCCTCCGGATCAATCTGCACGGGATCTCGTTGAATCGCGGGGCCGAGGAGGCGATCGAACAGATCATGGGCCGGCTTCGCCGGTCTTGGCGTGCATGCCGATGTCCCCGACGGAATCGGCGCCCTACACGCCCTTGGGATCCGGATGGTCACCCTGAGCAGCGGTTCTGCGTCGGTCGCCGAGGAGCTGTTCGATCGGGCCGGGATACGCGACCGCTTCGAGGCTCTCCTCTCGGTCGAGCAAGCCGGGGCCTGGAAGCCCGCCGCGGGCGCCTACGCCTACGCGCTGGAGCAGTGCCGAGTGGATCCCATGGATGCCATGCTGGTCGCCGTCCACCCGTGGGACATCGACGGCGCCGCACGCGAAGGCCTCGCCACTGCGTGGATCAACCGGACCGGTGTTCCCTACCCGGACTACTTCAGGGGCTCCGGACTTGGCGCCACGGTCTCTGGCCGAGTTGGCCGACCGGTCGCGGTGAAGGCCTAATGGTGGTCGAGATCCCCGGCTGACAGACAGTCGACCGAACCCTGTGGTCCGTCGGCATCTAGGACGCCGGTTCGCTGGAGACGGTGGTCGCATCAATGCGCCGCAGGGTGAGGAGCGAGACGGCGCCGTCGGTGCGGGCCAGGGCCGCCGCGCGGCCGTGGGCATCCGCCGCCTCGCCGGCCGTCCCACCCGCTCGAGCATCGCCGCGCGGGAGGCATGGAGCAGGTGGTATTCGCTGAGGTCCTGCTGGAGTTCGTCGAGCAACGCCAGACGTGCATCCGGTCCGTCGGTTTCTGCCACCGCGATGGCACGGTTCATCATCACCACCGGGGTAAGCATCAGTGCCAGCAGTCGGTCGCAGAAGCGGACGATGGCTGCCCAGTCGGTCTCCTGATAGCGGAGGGCGGCGCAGTGCAGCTCCTGGATCGCGGCTTGAAGCTGGAACGGGCCCAGGCTGCGACGTCGCAGAAAGCCAGCACCAAGTCCTGGCCTTCGGCGATCATGGAGCTGTCCACAAAAACCGGTCCTGGTCCCGCAATAGCTCGACTTGGCCTGCGTAGCTCCGGGCTGGCATTCGGGGGTTGCTGAGCAGCATGAGAGCCAGCAGGCCCGCAGTCTCGGGCTCGTCAGGCATCAGGCCGACCAGTCCCCTGCTCAGCCAGATTGCCTCGGCTCGCAGGTCACGACCGCTGGTGTCGTCCGCGCCGGCGTGGTAGATCAGGTAAAGCACCGTGAGCACGGCAGGCAGGCGGCGCAGGACGACGCTCGGGATCTGTAGGACGAACTCACCGACGACTGCTCTACGGCCCGGCCGTCGGCCGAGCCAGGATGATGGGCTACCCCTGCGTGCGGCTGGCCGGGAGGTTCCTGGCGTCTTTCGAGGACAAGGCCCGGCGCCTTGTCGTGTAGCTGCCGCGCGAGCGGGTCACGGAGTTCATCGACAACGACAACGGCGACCCGTTCGCCCCGGCCGGGAGGGTCTTCCGCGAGTGGGTCTCGATCCCGACCGTGAACCGCGACCTGTGGGCGACCCTGCCTCTGAGTCGGTTGAGTTCGCACATCGAGGACTGACGACCTAGCGACGTGCCCCAGACGCTCGGGCAAGTTCGTGCCCGAGCTCCATGTTGGACGCGACGGTCGAAATCACCTGGTTCAACGAGTCCAAATCCGAGCGCCACGGTCGACTCACCGGCGAACGTAACTGCTTCGCACCGGCCGCGTCCTCTGAGCGATTCGACGCGGTCCTTCAGGGGCGAAGGCTGACGGCCGAAGACCGGACGGCCAACTTGAAGGCCTCATCGAGGTGACAGGCAGGACGCCACGGCCGGATCCGTGCGTGCTCGCGTTCGCGATCAGAGCGTCATATCCGCGTTCGGGTCGGAGCCGGGGTCCCCTCCCGTCGCCGCGATCGCGAGCCTGGGGAGGTAGCTCTCCCAGCCCTGGCGGTGATGGGCCACGGACTCGGGATCGGGGAGCCCACGGTGGGTGAGCCGAACGAGGGTGCCATCGTCGGTGGCCTCGAGGGTGACTTCGACGGTGGTCGAGCCAGGCGGAACGACCGGGTGGTCCTGCCATCCCCACGTGAAGACTAGGCGACGTGGCGGGTCGAGTTCAACGAACTCACCCCGCGCCTCGATGCCCTCTCGCATATGCACCCTGTAAAGGCCGCCCGGGGTGGGGGAGAGGGTGACCTCGGTGCCCATCCACTGCCCGTAAAGTGCGGGGTCGGTGAGGTAGAGCCACACCACCTCCGGGGGCGCACTGACGTGCGTGGTCACCTCGAGCGGGGCTGTGTTCACTGGTCCTCCTGGTTGCCCGGCTCCGCCTCGACGACGGCCTTCAGGTCGTCGAGCCGGCTCTGCCACATGGATTCGATCACGGCACGCAGGTGACCCATCGCCTCCGGGTTCGCACGGTACAGACGCGATCGTCCGTCGCGCCGTTCGGTCACGAACCCGGCCGCCTTGAGTACGCCGAGATGCTGGGAAATTGCCGGCCACGACACGTCGAATTGGGCCGCGATGTCGCCTGCGGACAGCTCGTCGCGCCAGATCATTTCGAGGATCTGGCGGCGCCGTTCCACGGCGATGACAGTGAGCGGGTCCATTCCTGCCTTCATCGGAGGGTTGCGTCGACGTCGTACCTCAGTGTATATTTAAGTCACAACTTAAACAATAACCCGGCTGAGGCGGGTTCCAGAATGAATGAGGAGACACAATGGACACCACAATCCTCGCGCTGGACGTCGACGCCGAGGCTGACAAGCTCGTCGAGATCCTCAGCACGACCGAGGGCATGCGTTCGGTCTGGACGTCGAACTGCGATGTCGCCGATGGCAAGGCGCGGTTCGGGTTCGCGATGGCTCCGGTTGACCTGGACTGCACCGTGGAGGTCGTCGATGGCAAGAGCGTCCGCTACACCGTCGAGTCCGGCTTCCCGTTCTGGAACAGCTCGATCTTCGAGTGGGAGCTCGGTCCCGCGCTCCGTGCCGAGAGCGGCACCAACCTGCTCTTCCGCCACCGTGGCTTCGAGGACGGCTACCCCGAGACGGACCTGGCCTTCACCAGCCAGACCTGGGCGCTGATCCAGCAGACCATCAAGTCCCGCGCCGAGGGCGGAACGCCGGGCCCGGCCCTCGGCTGACGGTCACTGACGAGGGAGAAGCGTGATGAAGGTCGACGTGACCACTGAGATCGTCATCGACCGGCCGGTCAGCGAGGTGTCGGGCTACGCAGCCGACCCCGACAACGCCCCCAGGTGGTACGCCAACATCCGGTCTGTCGAGTGGAAGACCACGCCGCCGGTCCAGCAGGGGAGCCTGGTCGCCTTTGTCGCCCTCTTTCTCGGCAAACGGCTCGCCTACACCTATGAGATCGCCGTACACCGTCCTGGCCAGCGTCTGGTGATGCGCACCCAGGAAGGCCCGTTCCCGATGGAGACGACGTACACCTGGGCCGAGGAGTCACCAACCACCACCCGGATGACGCTGCGTAACGCCGGCGAACCTGCCGGGTTCTCAGCCGTCGCCGCGCCCGTGATGTCGATGGCGATGCGGCGTGCGAACCGCAAGGACCTGGCCAACCTCAAGGCAATCCTCGAGCGGACCCAGCCGTCGCCCTGACGTCGGGAGCCGCGGTTCGCACTCCTATCCCTACTCAACGGAAGCGCTGAGTAGGGATAAGACTCTCAAGGCGCGGGTCTTCGGCCAGAGTGTCCGGACATGCCGGGGCGGTTCACTGCACAGCGCGCGGCTGGAGGAGGGCGGCAACCGTCCCCACGCTCGGTTCTTCGTTTCCGAAGAACTGGGGAGAATCAGCGTGCCGGCGCGCTCTCACGGTAAGAATGACCGCGCGACCAGTGCGTAACGACACCTATGGCGTCCGGAGGCTAGATGCACTATCCGGGCTGGCGGCTGTGCCTTCCAGGTTGTTCCAGCAGGCTTCAAGGAGATCGTCATGTCTGACTCCATCACACCGGACTTCGCGGTCGCCGTCGAGCGGACGCAGGCTGCTGTCGCGGCCCTGCTCGGGGGAGATCCAGAGCCCGAGAAGGCTCTGTGGTCGCGGCGCGATGACATCACGCTGGCCAACCCGGCCGGAGGGTTCCGTCGAGGCTGGCGCGAGGTGGAGGTGGGGTTGGACCTAGCAGCGAGTGGGTTCGCCAGTGGCCGCAGGTGCACCTTCGAAGAGGTGAGTGTCGCAGCGGGATCCGACATGGCCTACGTCTTTGAGCTTGAGCGGTTCGAGTCCGACCGGAAGGCGGCGCGCGGAGTAGTCAGCGGCGCGCTTCGAGTCGTCATGATCTTCCGGTTGGAGGACGGCGACTGGAGACTGGTGCATCGGCAGGCCGACACGCTCATCGATCCCCAACCACAAGATGGCGCAATCGAGGAAGACTCGACGGTCTGAAGGCGACTCATGGACCGCGATCATGCACAGCCAGTTCTCGGGTCGGCTGATGCTGGTCTCTGCTTATGACCATCGCAACGGAGGTCTCATCACGATGTCGGCCGATCGCACCATCGAAGCTGTTCTCGTTGCGGCTGGTCTGCCGGACGAGGAGATCTCGCCTCGCCTCGCTCACCTCGGCCCCGAGGTGGTCGCGGAGGCGGTGCTGGCAGAAGTGGTATCGCGGACACGTCTGATCCCCGGTCCTTCGGACCCCTTCATGTTCCAGTGCGACCTGGGTTTCGGCGACGACCGCCTCGGCTACCTGTTGAGGTTCGGCGAGGGAGCACCCACCCTCGAGAAGGGATGGGACCGTACGTCGGCCGCCACCGTCCGGCAGGACCTCGTGGATCTGCTGCGAGAGACCTTCGGACCGGCCGGACCCTACGGCGTCACCCGGGAGCTCCACGCCAAGGAGTACGACACCTCCGTGTACTCGGCGTCAGTGGCCGCGCAGATGTGGCGTGTTATCGGGGCGATGTCGCAGCGCCCCAAGGATCTGGCCGAGCTCGCCGCGAGGTTCGGCTCGGACAAGTGGGGTGGCCGGTGGTACGCAGGGCACTATCAACAGCACTTTGAGCCCTATCGGCAGCTGCCGGTCCGGGTGCTCGAGCTCGGGGTCGGCGGCTACGACGCGCCGGACGCGGGTGGAGAGTCGCTGCGCATGTGGAAGCACTACTTCCGGCGAGGCCTGATCTACGGACTGGACGTGTTCCCCAAGGTCGGCGTGGAAGAGAGCCGAATTCGCGTCGTGCAGGGAGACCAAGGGGACAAGACCTTCTTGGACTCGATCGCCCGCGAGCTCGGACCCTTCGACATCATCATCGATGACGGCAGCCACATGAGCCATCACGTCATCGCCTCCTTCGAGGCGCTCTTCCCGCACGTCAAGCTCGGTGGCCTCTACGTCGTGGAGGACCTTGCTACGGCCTATTGGCCGCGCTGGGGTGGAGACCCCGACCCGTCAGCGCAGTACCGCACCATCGATCTGGTCAAGAGCCTGATCGACGGCATGCACCACCAGGAGCGGACGTCGGACAGCGGAAAGCCCTCCGCGACAGACCTTTCCGTGACGGGCCTGCACGTCTATCACAATCTCGCCGTCATGGAGAAGGGGATCAACAGCGAGCAGGGTGCGCCGGCGGCGCTCAAGGGTTTCGACCACAGCGCGTCGTACCGGCACGCCGCTCTCTAGCGCGCCGGGCGGTCTGCCGGGTCGGCGTTCGCCAAGGCCCCGACATCGTGGGGTCGGTGCGCAGCCAACGCAGGCGACGGGTCCTGACGGCGTCGGACGGGTCTGGACTTCCTGCCACGCCGCATGGTCAAACGATCCCCGCAGCGGCAATGATCGCCACGACGTCGTCGCGCCGGAGCGGAGGATCCATGCGAGTCACCTTCTCGGCCATCCCCGCATTCGGGCACGTCTTCCCGCTGGTGCCGCTGGCGTCCGCGATGGCGGCAGCAGGGCACGACGTGACGTTCGCGGCGAGCAGCGACTTCGCCGGGCGCCTGCCCGGTCGTGTGGTCCAGGGCGTCCCGGAGGGCTTGACGCTCGCCATGGTGAAGCGCGAGGCAGCGTCGGAGATGGGGGAACGGAGTGACCCGTTCGCCTTTTCCAGGGCCCTCTTCGGGAGCGTCATGCCTCGGTACATGGTGCCGCTGCTCCTCGACGACTGGGCACAGACGGGGCTGCCCGACCTCGTGGTCCACGAGGGCTACAACCTCTGTGCGGCGGTCGCGGCCGGCCGGGCCGGGGTCCCGGCTGTCGCGTTCCACATCTTGCTCACCCCGCCGGACCAGTTCATCCTCCCGTTGATGTCGAAGGCCGACCTGGTGCCGGCCGCCTTCCTCGACCCCACGCCTCCGTCCTGGCGGCACGGATACGGCCCGGATGGCCTGGAGCGTCTGGCGATCAGGTCGGTCGCCTGGTCGGACCCGGACGGGACCGTACCGGCCGCGCTGCGCGACGGCGAGGGCCGCGGGGAGCGCACCGCCGCATACCTCACGCTGGGGACGGTCTCTTTCCGCGCCGTCGAGATCCTTCGACGCTCGATCCTCGAGGCCGCGACGACGTGCCCTCTGGTGATCGTCGCCGCGGGCCCGGAGTCCGATCTGACCCTGCTGGGCGAGCTCCCGCCGAACGTCCACGTGGAGCGCTTCGTCGACCAGGCCCGGGTACTCGACCACGTTCGTGTCGCCGTCCACCACGGCGGCACCGGGACCATGCTGGGGTGCCTCGCCGCGGGTGTCCCGCAGGTCATCACGCCGCAGGGGGCCGACCACTTTCTCAACGCCGGCCGCCTGGTCGAGCTCGGACTGGGGGCAGTGGTCGACAACGACGCAGCACCCGGTGCCCTCGGCGATGCGCTGGACCAGGTGCTCGGCGACCCTGCGCTGCTCGAGCGGGTGCAGGCGGTACGCGACGAGGTTGCCGCGATGCCCCATCCCGAGCAGGTCGTCGAGACGCTGGACGCCCGGTTCGGCCGCTGACCTGGCTGGGGAATTCACCCCGTCAGGTCGGTGATCACGGCGTGAGGTCTAGACGCATCACCCAGCGCCACTTCGCGATCTGGCGTTGACGGGTGAAGCCGAAGTCCTCGAACAGGGTCTCCGGACCGGTGTGGAAGTACGCGCCGCGCTGAGGTCCACGGTCGGCGACCTGTTCCGGGTAGGCCTCGACGATGCCCCCTCCCGCCGCCCTGATCGCCTCCAACGTGGCGGCCACCGCTGCGCGGGCCACGCCGGTTCCGCGGTGCTTGCTGCCGGTGAAGATGCAGCCGATCCGCCACGCAGGCGAGTCGACGAGACCCTTGGCATACGTCGCCGGGTTCTTGATGTTGGGCAGCTCCACGGGCGACCCGTACTGGCACCACCCGACGCACACGTCTCCGTCGTACACGAGGGTCTGGTGAACGGTCCCGGCGTCGACGTGGGCACGCTTGGCCGCCCGGTTGCCGGCGACGGTGCTGCCCTTTCCCACGCCCTCGGGGTGGAACCCCATGCACCAACAACCGCCCCACACCCCGTTGTTCGCCTCGACGAGAGCGGCGAAGTCGTCCCACGTCTCCGGGCTCAACTGCCGTGTCGTGTACGTCGGCTCGACAACAGTCATGACCCCAACATCCCGCACACCTCCGACACCCGGATAAACGGGGCCTACTCCACCAGCTGCTGCGTCCCCAGAACGACTGCCAGCGCGAGCCGTTCCGCCTGCTCAGTACCCGGTTCGGCCGTGTAGATCATGAGCCGCACGTCGTCGGCCGCGACGAAGAGTACGTCGCAGTCGAGGGTGATCGGGCCGACGAGCGGGTGGTCGACGACCTTCTGTTTCGACTGGTCGAGCTGAGCCTCGCGACCGTCACCGTCCCAGAGCTCGACGAACCTGGGACTGTATGCGGACAGCTCCCGAACCAGGCGCCGCAGCCCCAGGTCCGCCGGATAGCGCGCCGCGGTCCGACGGAGGTCGGCCACCTGCCCGGCCTGGAGCGCGGCCAGCTCGGCCGGCGTATGGACCACCCGGTTGGCCGGCCCGACGAAGTTGCGCCACAACGCATTCCGCGCCAGGCCCTGGAACGACGACGTCTCGCCCATGAGCGCATCGAACGGTGCGTTGGCGGCGATGAGGGTCCACGTCGCGTCGTACACCGCGACCGGCGTGTCCGACAGCCAGTCGAGCAGGCGCTGCACACTGCCGGTGATCCGCCTCGGCACGACGCCAGGTCCCGGAGCCGAGTGGCCGGCCAGCTCGAAGAGCAGGACCCGCTCGGAGTCGGACAGCCGCAACGCGCGGGCGAGCGCCTCGACCACCTGCGCCGACGGAGACGTCGCGCGGCCCTGCTCGAGGCGGGTCAGGTAGTCGGTCGAGATGCCGGCCAGGGCGGCCAGCTCCTCCCGGCGAAGGCCCGTGGCCCGACGTCGGCTGCCACCGGGCAGGCCCACCGCGGCGGGGGTGACTCGGTCGCGCCAGCGCCGCACCGTCCGTCCGAAGGCCCAGGTCTCCACAGGGCCCAGTGTGCGGCCATCGAAGGCGCGCCGTCGTGGCCCTGCCAGTCCTACGACGACGTCACCCCGCGAGGGTGCCCCGCATCTCCCTAGCGATCTGCGTCGCCCGGCCGGCGCTGACGCCGCGGGCTCGATATGCACTGACGCGAATACCCGAAGGAAGCTCGCCGCGACGCCGATCGCGACGAGCACGATGGCCGAGGCGACCCCCAGCCGCGGACCGAGGAGGGTCGCCGCGGCGATCACCACGAACCCGGTCACGAGCACGATGGGCAACTCCGTCACCTCGCCAGCCTTGGAGCATCCGACGATCGACCGCCGGCGGGGAGCGAGCCGCCGACCAGGACCGCCCAGGCAGTGGGAGGCTCCTGCTGTGAACGACGACGACGCCAAGGCGATGCTCCACAGCCACCTGGCGGACGCGCGTACGGCACTGGTGTGGAAGCTCGACGGGTTGTCGGAGTATGCGATCCGCCGACCCGTGACACCCACCGGCACCAACCTCCTCGGCCTGGTGAAGCACCTGACGATGGCTGAGGTGTGGTTCTTCGGCCAGGCGTTCGGCCGTCCGTTCCCGGAACCCCTGCACTGGTGGGACGACGACGCCGAGGAGGGCGCGGACCTGTGGGCGACCGAGGACGAGTCGCGCGCCGAGATCGTCGATCGGTATGGCCGCGCGTGCGCCCACTCCGACGCGACGATCTCGGACCTCGACCTGGACGCCCTCGGCCACGTCCCCAGCTGGCCCAGGCCGGACGTCACACTGCACTCGATGCTGGTGCACGTCCTGTCGGAGACCAGCCGTCACGCGGGTCACGCCGACATCGTCCGCGAGCAGCTGGACGGCGCGGTCGGATCGAGCCCGACATTCTCGCAGGTCACCGACCGCGACGCTGCTGACTGGAAGCGGTACAGCGCTCGCATCGAGGCCGCCGCCCGCAGGTTCGAGACCCGCTGAGCCGCCGCGCTGCTGAGCCCTCGAACCGCTCGTAGACTCACCCGCCGTGGCGATTCTCTACCTCCATGGCGCCCATGGGTATGCCGACGACCGGCCCATCGTCGCTGCCCTGAGGGCCGGTCTGGATGACGAGATCCGGATGCCGGACCTCGGCGACCAGGGCATGTCCCACGCGACCTGGTCGGCTCAGATCGCCGCTCACGTCGCACCCGACGTCGACACCGTGGTCGGACACTCGTTCGGCGGCTCGTCGGTCCTCAAGCTGCTCACGGAGAGCCGCCTCGCCGTCCACCGGCTCGTGCTCCTGGCGGTTCCCGACTGGGGCCCCGACGGGTGGGACGTCACCGAGTACGCGCTCCCGGACGACGCGGACCAGCTCCTGGACCCTGGCCTGAGCATCGAGCTGCACCAGTGCCTCGACGACGAGATCGTCCCAGCTGACCACGTCGACCTGCTCGCGCGGCGGCTGCCGCGAGCGGCCGTCGTCCGTCACTCCCAGGGCGGCCACCAGTTCGAGGGGCACGCCCTTGACGCCGTCATCCAGACCCTTGGCGGGTCGCCGCCCCGGGACAGAGGGGCAGGCCCGACCGGGTGAGTGTGTACGCGTACTCGCGCGGGTATGACGATGTTCGTGGAACCGCTCCCTGAGACCGAACTCGCCCTGGCTCAGCTCTCGAGCTCCACGCCAGGCGACCTCGTCGCGTCCCTGCAGGACCAGGTGTCGAGGGCCCAGGAGATCGTGCCGGAGCTCATGGGCGCCAGCCTCGCGTCGACCGCCGAAGGCCTGACGTTCACCTTCGTCGCCAGCAGTCAGCTGATCGCCACGTTGGACGCCTTGCAGTATCTCGACGGCGGTCCCTGCGTGGAGGCCGTTCGGCAGCGCGGCATCGTGCACGTCCCCGACGTCGACGTCCTCGACGAGGGTCAGTGGGAGCTCTTCTCCAAGGCCGAGTCCGCCGCCGGGGTCGAGGCGACCCTGTCATTACCGGTCCTCAGCGGCGGGGAAGCCACCGGCAGCGTGAACCTGTATGCCTCTCGGTCCGGCGCGTTTCGCGGCCGGCACGAGCAGCTCGCAGCCGTCTTCGGGGCGTGGGCGGACGGCGCGGTGACGAATGCCGACCTGATGTTCCGGACCCGCCTGGACGCCGCCAAGGCCCCGGCGAAGCTGCAGGCCCTTGACGACATCGCCAAGGCCGTCGGCGTGGTGGCCGCCACGCAAGGGGTCACGACGGGCGAGGCTCGGACACGGCTCGAGAACGCGGGCGCGCTCGCCGGGATCGCCATGGAGAACGTCGCTCGCGCGGTCCTGGACGACCTCCGGCCGTAGCCGAATCCCCACGACCGGCGCGGATGCCGTGGGCCGGCATCCGCGCCATGAACCGGCTTGGTCTCAGGCGACGACCGCGTCGATGACCTTCTTGAGGGCACTGGGCGACGCCGGCGTCTTGGGCGCCTTCTTCTTCGCGGCCAGCAGCTCCTCGCCGAGCTCCTGCAGCTGCTTGCGACCGAGACCCTCGCGCACCTTCGGGAACCAGTCCTGCTCTTCCTCATCCATGTGGTGCGTGACGTTCTCGATGAGCACCGTGGTCTTGGCCTCGAAGCGCTCGTCCGCCGGCGTCATCTGGTTCAGCTCCATGACCAGGACGTCGGCCACGTGGTGCTCCTCGTAGGACTCGAGGATGTCGTCCTCCAGGTCCGGCAGCAGCGCGCGGACGCGGGGGTACATGACCTCGTTCTCGATGTAGGTGTGGGCCGTCAGCAGCTCGATGACCTTCGTGACGATCGCGCCCTTGCGCGCGTCCGTGGTCTGGGGCTTCTGGAACTCTCGGAAGAGCTTGCGGACTTCGGTGTGGTCGTTGCGAAGCAACACGATCGCGTCGGTGGACACGGGGAACCTCCAGGGGCGGGAATGGTGCTCGACGGGGGGAAACCGCGCCGAGCAAGGGCACCCCACCGACTGCGCCGGTTGAAGCCGCGGGGACGTGGCGTCCGGTGCTCTGGCCGCCTACCCCGTACATGCCCAGGTCCCCGGCCCCGCACACCCTCCCCGGGACACCGATCGGGCGGACCTCAGCCTCGGCGGAGCTCGGGCAAGACGTCGCGCCCGTATGCGCGGATCATGTCCGCGTACTGCGGCCCCATGTTCGCGACGTAGATCTCGTCGAACCCGGCGTCGAGGTACGGTTGGAACGCCTCGAGGTGCGTCTTCGGGTCGGGCCCGGCCGCCACCGACTCGGCGGTGGACTCCCGAGTGACCAGTTGCGAGGCCTGCTCGAAGTGCTCGACGGTCGGCAGCACCTGGGCCAGCTCGCCGGGGAGGCCGGCGTTCGGCCAGATCCGGTACGCGTAGTCGATGCCCTGGTCCTCGCTGTCCGCCCAGGCGACCTTGAAGCCGGCCTGGGTCGTAGCCCCTTCGGGAGCCTGCTTCCGGTACCGATCGAGCAGCTCCTGGTCGGGCTTGGTCGTGATGTAGCCGTCCCCGATACGGGCAGCCACGTCGACCGCCTTGGGTCCGAAGCCGGAGACGAGGATCTCCGGCGGAGTGTCCGGCCGGGTCCAGATGCGGGCGTTCTCCACGACGTAATGACGTCCGCGGTGGCTGACGACGTCGCCGGTCCACATGGCCCGGATGACCTCGACCGACTCCTCGAGCATCTCCAGACGCACGTCGGCCTCGGGCCACGCGTCGCCGAGGACGTGCTCGTTGAGCGCCTCGCCGCTGCCCACGCCGAGCCGGAACCGTCCTTCGCCGAGCAGCACCGCGCTGGTGGCCGCCGCCTGGGCGATGACCGCCGGGTGGATCCGCAGCGTCGGACAGGTGACGGCCGTGGTCACCGGCAGGTCGCAGACCTGCGCCAGCGCCCCGATCATCGACCAGACGAACGGCGACTGACCCTGCTCGCTCGTCCATGGGTGGTAGTGGTCGCTGATCCACAGCGCGTCGAAGCCGGCCTCCTCGGCCAGCCGAGCCTGCTCGATGAGCTGGTCCGGCGCATACTCCTCGGCGGACAGGAAGTACCCGATCGTTGGCATGCCTCGGGGATACCCCGTCCGCCGCGCGTCAACCGCCGGTGACGAGGCGTGGACGCGCCGCGTAGGTCGGCTGCGACGGGGTACGTCCTTCTCATGACCGACGAACACCTCTCCACGCCCGAGGTTCCGGCCTCCCTGATCCCGGCCGAGGACGACGAGGGCCCACAGACCGCCGAGCAGAGCCGCGCCAAGGCCGACCCCGACTCGTCGACCAGTACCGGGGCCGCTGAGCCGGACGACGAGTTCTCCGACCCGAACGCGCAGCCACCCGCGTGAGGCGCGAGTACTTCGACCAGATGTATGCGGTCAACCCGGACCCGTGGGGGTTCACGGACCGGTGGTACGAGCAGCGGAAGTATGCGTTGACGCTGGCCGCGCTGACCCGGCAGCGGTACCGGTCGGTGTTCGAGCCCGGCTGTTCCATCGGCGTGCTGACGGCGCAGTTGGCCCTGCGCTGCGACCGTCTCCTCGCCGTCGACCTCGTCGACACGGCGGTACAGAACGCGCGCTGTGAGGTCCGCGACCTCCCGGCCGGGTGCCGCCGACGTCGTCGTCGAGCGGTGGGACGCCCACGACGACTGGCCGACGGAGACCTTCGACCTCATCGTCGTCAGCGAGATGCTCTACTACCTCGACCCGCCGGATGCGCGGCGGTTCATGGACCAGGCGGCAGAGCACCTCGACGCCGACGGTGAGGTGCTGCTCGTGCACTGGCGTGAGCGCGTTCCCGAGTACCCGATGACCGGGGACGAGGCGCACGCCCTGGCGATCGCGACGCGCGGGCTCGAGATCCAGGCGACGTACGAGGACGACGACCTCGTCCTGCACCTGTTGGCGCGGACGGGCGCGGGGAGCACCGCGGTTCGGGAAGGGTTGCGAACGGCGTCGTCCGACTGAGCGCCGACCGCCGCGTCAGGCGGCGCCTTCGTTGTTGCGCGCCGCGGCCCGGTTGCCCCAGGTGGTGAGCCGTTCGACGAGCCCGGAGTCCAGGTGCCGGCGGGCATCGTGGCCCTCGATGGTCGCCGTCGGCCCGCCGGGCCCGGACGGCAGCAGGCGAGCCACGAGACCCATCACCGCGGCGGTGGACGCCGGGGCGACGCCCTGGATCCTGGCCCCCACCTTGGCGAGGGGAGTGAGGATGACGATGCTCCGCCCGCGCAGGATCCCGTTCACGATCTTCGCGGCGGCGCGCTCGGCATCCATCGACATCAACGGCATCGACGCTCCTGGTGCGAACCACGCATACTCGGCTGCGGCGTCCCCGGTGAACTCGGCCTTCAGGTGTGAACCCGTCCGCATCAGCCCCGGCGCCACCGTGGTCGCGGTGACACCCGTTCCGGCCAGCTCCGCGCGCAGGCCATTGGTGAAGCCGACTGCACCGAACTTGGCGGTGCTGTAGGGCAGCAGGTGAGGGACGCTCACCAGCCCGCCGATCGAGGCGATGGTGCCGAACCGGCCGCGGCCCCGCGCGCGCATCCCCGGGACGACGGCGAGGGCGAGGTTGATCGGGCCCCACTGCATGATGTCGATGGCCTGCTCGAAGTGCTCGCGGGTCAGCGACGACAGCGGTCCGACCTGGATGACGCCGGCGACGTGCACAGCGACCTCGATCGGCCCGAGCTCGTCCTCGATGCGGGCCACCTGCTGCTCGACGAGCTCATGGTCGATGACGTCGCACACCATCGCGGCCGCATCGATCTCGTCGTCCTTCAGGGCCAGCACGGCACGGTCCAGCTCGGCGGCGTCACGCGCCCAGAGCACGGGCTGGAACCCGCGCCGGCCTAGCTCCCTCGCGATCAGCAGGCCGAGCCCGCGTGAGCCGCCGGCAACAAGGGCGACAGGTCGGGTGCTCATGACCGACTCGTACCCAGTCGCCGGTAGGTGACACGCATACGGCCTGATCAGTGCGGGTAGGAGCCGGGTACACCCCCAGCCCCGCGAGAAAGGCGCACCCATGTCCAAGGACCTGAGCGACACCAGCAACCGCAAGAAGCTGAAGAAGTCGTCGTTCGCGCTGCCCGAGGAGGAGAAATACCCGATCCCGGACATCGAGCACGCGCGCAACGCGCTGGCCCGGGTGGCGCAGCACGGCACCGCGGCGGAGAAGAAGAAGGTCCGGGCGGCGGTCGAGAAGAGGTACCCGAGCCTGAAGAAGGACGACTGAACGCTCGCGCGCGGCGGCTCGTGACAGGCTGCAGGGAGGACCTGAAGGCCGGGTCCGCGTACTGAGGGAGCTCGAACCCTGTCGCCCGACCCTCCGGGATCGACCCGACCTGACGTCGACGCCGAACAGGCGGCGTCGGGGGCCTTCCCCTGCGTCATCGACTGGGGCGGGGGAGTCGTGACGCCGGACGAGAACGGGTTCGCCACCGCGCTGGTGGTTCGCCGTATGCGCCGGCTCGGGATCAGCTCCCCTGCCGTCGCGCCGGCCCTCGACTTCCTCGAGACCTGCGCGGCGGAGCCGAAGGGGGCCTTCGCATTCTGGCCACCGTCACCGAGACCGGCCTGGGCAGCCGGGCTACCGCCGGACGCCGACGACACGGCGGTCATCACGCTGGAGCTGCTCGCACACGGGCGGCGCTCCCGGGACCAGGCCCATGAAGCGCTCGTCGACGTGCTCCTCGCTGCGGCCGAGGGCCGGCCGTTGCTCCCAGGTCCCCCGTGGTGGCGCGCCGGCGTCTTCCCCACGTGGTTGCGGCTCGACGGCGTCGACCGTGACCACGTCCTGGACTGCGGGGTCAACGCGAACGTCGTCGCGCTGATGGCGGCCCTCGAGGCGCGCGACCTGCCGGGGTACGACGAGGCGGTCGACATGGTGGTCGCCGCGGTCGACTGGTGTGCGCAGGGAGTTGACGCCGACGCCGCGGTGCGTGCCGACAGCATCGCGCCCTACTACGCCTCACCGAGCGCGGTCCTCGAGATCCTCGACGACGCCGTCTGGTGCGGAGCCACCGAGCTGGCCGGTGCGCGTGACACGTTCGCCGCCCTCGTCGGTGACTCACGAGGCGACGCGAATGCCTTGTGGCGCAACGCCTACGGCGGGCCCGTCTGGCGATGCCGCGCACTCGGGCTGCTCGCGAACCCGGCCACGGGTATCTAGGCCCGGGAGGCTCTAGGCCCCGGAGTGTCGCCGTGTCGACATGGTGGCGGCGGTCGGTGTCCTACACTTCCGGTGACCTGAGAGCGGGGGTGAGCCAGCTGGATGAGCCGTCCGTAGACCGGACTCCCGAGCCGCCCGCGCCGGTGTCCCCCCGCGCTCTCGACGCCGAGAGCGACGAGCTGTCCGACGCCGCCCTCGACGCGGTCGTCGGCGGGCTGTCGGTAGAAGCGGCGCTCCTTCGCGCGGCGGCGTTCGACGCCGGCCGCCTGTCCTAGAAGGGGCGAGCGTGGTGCAGAAGGGGCTCTTCCGGCAGGAGAACGTCGATCGGCTGACGTCGCCCGACCAGCTGGACACGATGATGCGGGTGGTCGACCCGCGACGCTGGATCGCGCTGGCTGCCGTCGGCGCCCTGTTGGTGGGCGCCCTGGTCTGGGCGTTCGTCGGCCGGCTGGACTCCTCGCTGAAGTCGTCCTGCATGATCATCCCGCGCGGCGGGGTCTACAACGTCGTGACGACGACGGCGGGCACCGTCTACGACGTCCTCGTCCAGCGCGGCGATCACGTCAACGAGGGACAGCCGGTCGTCATCGTCGAGACCCCCGAGGGGAGGATGACGCCGGTCAACGCCCCGTTCTCCGGGAACGTCGTCGAGCTGCTGTCGACCTACGGCGACTACGTGGACGTCGGCGCACGCATCCTCAACTTCGAGAGTGACGAGGAGGAGCTGGGCGTCCTGCTCTACACGACTCCCGCGGTCAGCGCCGGTCTACGGGTCGGGATGGACGTGCGGGTCACACCGGCGACCGCTTCTCCCGACACGTACGGGTTCCTCGTGGCCAAGGTGGCCGAGGTGGCGCCGTACCCGTCGACCCACGACGGGATGCTCGCCCTGCTGCACAACGGCACGCTGGCGACCCAGCTCTTCACCGCCGCAGGAGGAACCCCGGTCGAGGTGTGGGTCTCTCCCGAGAAGGCGTCGACACCGACCCACTTCAAATGGTCCAGCTCCGACGGGCCGGCCAGCTTGCGCTCCGGCACGTCCTGTACCGCGGACATCGTCCTGGGTGAGCGCCGACCGATCGACCTCATCCAGTGACCACGACGACGCCACCGGCACCCACGGGCGCCCCGCCCCCGCCGAGCGGCCGCGTGTCGGGCCGCGTCCGCACGCCGACCGTCCTCCAGATGGAGGCAATGGAGTGCGGCGCCGCGGCGCTGGCCATGATCCTCGCGCACTACGGCCGCGTCGTGCCCCTCACCGAGCTGCGCCAGTCGTGCGGGATCTCCCGCGACGGGAGCAAGGCGAGCAGCGTCGTCAAGGCCGCACGCGCATACGGACTGACCGCCAAGGGGTTCCGCAAGGAGCCCGAGGAGGTCCGCCAGATGCCGATGCCGGCCATCGCGTTCTGGGACTTCAACCACTTCCTCGTCGTCGAGGGTTTCGGCAACGACCGCGTCTACCTCAACGACCCGGCCGGCGGTCCGCGCACCGTGAGCTACGAGGAGTTCGACCGCGCGTTCACCGGAGTGGTCTTGACCTTCGAGCCGGGGGAGGGCTTCGAGCGCGGCGGTGAGTTCCCCAGCCTGGCTCGCGGGCTCGCGAGCCGGCTGCAGGGGTCGCTCGCGGCGCTCGCGTTCGGGGTGCTCGCCGGACTCGCACTGATCCTGCCCGGAGTCCTCATGCCGGCCTACAGCCGGGTCTTCGTCGACAACATCCTCGTCGGGCAGATCAACGACTGGCTGCCACCGCTGCTCACGGCCATGGCGGTCACCCTGGTGTTCCTCGTGGCCCTGAGCTGGCTGCAGCAGTACGTCCTCTTCCGCCTCGGGCAGAAGCTGGAGGTGAGCTCATCCGGTCGGTTCTTCTGGCACGTCCTGCACCTTCCGGTCACCTTCTTCGACCTCAGGTATGCGGCGGACGTCGCCTCGCGCACGCAGCTCAACAGCCGGATCGCCGACCTGCTGTCGGCTCGCCTCACCGTGAACGTCGTCAACCTCACGATGATCGTCTTCTACGCCGTCGCGATGCTGCGCTACGACGTCGTCCTCGCGGTCATCGGAGTCGGCGTCTCGCTGCTCAACCTCGTGGCCCTGCGGGTCAGCGGCCGTCGTCGCACCGATGCGAGCCGGCGCGTCGAGCGCGAGCAGGGCCATGTTCTGGCCACGTCGTTCCACGGGGTCCAGACCATCGAGACGCTGAAGGCTGGCGGCACCGAGTCGGACTTCTTCGCGCGGTGGGCCGGCTTCCAGGCCAAGGCGATTCGCGCCGACCAAGAGCTGTCGGTCTACTCCAGCTACCTCTCGGTGGTGCCGGCCCTTCTGACCGGCCTCACCACCACGGCGATCCTCATCATCGGCGGCCAGCAGATCATCGTCGGCGCTCTGAGCATCGGCGCCCTCGTGGCGTTCCAGTACCTCATGGCCAGCTTCAGCGGACCGGTCAACACCCTGGTCACCCTCGGCGGCGACGTCCAGGAGATCGAGGCGGGCATCGGGCGGCTGAACGACGTCCTCGAGTACCCCACGGACGCGACGCTCGACGCATACCCCGCGGCCGACACTCTCGAGGGCCGCGAACCCGCCCGGCTGATGGGCGGTTTCGAGCTTCGTGACATCAGCTTCGGGTACAGCTCGCTCGAGGCTCCACTGATCGAGGGGTTCAACCTGACCGTTCGTCCGGGCGCGCGGGTGGCGTTGATCGGTGGCTCCGGCAGTGGCAAGTCGACCATCGCCCGACTGCTGTGCGGGCTCTACCAGCCGTGGAGCGGGGAGATCCTGTTCGACGGCCAGCCGCGGACCAGCCACCCGCGCGAGGTCATGGTCAGCTCGCTGGCGCTGGTCAACCAGGAGGTGGTTCTGTTCGAGGGCACGGTCACCGAGAACATCACCCTCTGGGACTCCACCGTGCCCGAGTCCCAGGTGATCCAGGCCGGCCGCGACGCCGAGATCCACCAGGACATCGCGGCGCGTACCGGTGGGTACGCGAGCATGGTCGAGGAGGCCGGTCGGAACTGGAGCGGCGGTCAGCGGCAGCGGTTGGAGATCGCGCGCGCCCTGGTCAGCGACCCGTCGATCCTCGTCCTCGACGAGGCGACCAGTGCGCTCGACCCGACCACCGAGCAGCGGATCGACGACCACCTCCGGCGGCGTGGCTGCGCGTGCCTCATCGTGGCGCACCGGCTCAGCACGATCCGCGACTGCGACGAGATCGTCGTCCTCCAGAACGGCAAGATCGTCCAGCGGGGTACCCACGACGAGCTCATCGCCCAGGGCCGGCTCTATGCCTCGCTCATCGCCGCGGCATGAGTGACGCACCGGGGTCGCCGGGGTCTCCGGGGTCGCTGGGTCAGGTGGCGACCCGCGAGCTGGCTGGGAACCGGCCGCTCCTGCTCGACGACCCCACCGAGGCCTGGGTCGTCCGGTCGGGCTCGGCCTACGTCTTCGCCGTGCGGACCGTGGACGGGGAGCCGGCCGGTGGACGCGAGTTCGTCTGCCAGGTCGGGGTGGACGGCGTGCTCATGGGGATGTCGGTCGACGACGCAGTGGTGGGAGACCTCGCCCTGCTCGCGGTCGGCCGCCCGGGGACGACCCTCGAGCGGGCGGTCGACGCCGACGGTCGGATCGCGAGCGGGTCGGTCGCGACGTGGGTCCGGGTCCTGTCGTCCGGTCTGGGCGACCCGTCGCCGCGCGACGCCGCGGAGATCTCGCCGGTGGGGCCGCTCGAGACCGAGGACGGCGCCGCGTACCACGTCCGCGAGGACCTGTTGTGGGTCAGCGTCCCTGAGGGCGCCATGGAGCTCGCCGGCATCGCCGGGGCCGTCATCACCTCGGAGACCGGTCCGGTACCGCTGTCCTCGGCCACCTGGCTCAGGACGGCGGAGCCGGGGCGGCTGGTGCCCCTCGACCAGCCGAGCGGGCCTGAGGAGACCCTGTCGGTGGACTCACTGGCCGGGTACCACCGACTCGTCCGAGTCGCGCTGGCCCACCAGGTCGAGACCAAGGTCTCCTCCCGCACGGCCCGGTCCCGCGCGCGCTCGGCGGCCGACGCGGCGAGCCTCGACCTCGGCCTGCGGGAGCTGGTCAGCTTCTTCGAGGGCGGCGGGAGCGTGGCCGACGACGCGCTCGGACCGGTCGGGAGCACTGACCCGCTGCTCGCGGCGTGCCGGCTGGTCGGGCACTCCCTCGGCGTCCAGGTCGAGGCGCCCCCGTCGTGGCAGCTGGGCGCCCGCGACCGGCTCTCGGCGATCGCCCGCGCCTCGCGGCTGCGTGAGCGACGCGTCACCCTCGACGAGGGGTGGTGGCGCTCGGCGAGCGGACCGCTGCTCGGGTTCCGCGCCGAGGACAACGCGCCGGTCGCCCTCCTGCCGAGGCGACGCGCCCGCGCCTACGAGCTGGTCGACCCGGTCACCGGCAGCCGGACGAAGGTCACCGCCGAGGTCGTCCCGACCCTGTCGACGACCGCGCACTCGTTCTACCGGCCGTTCCCGGACCGACCGCTCAGCGCGCTCGACCTGCTGCGGTTCGGGATCCGACGCGGCGGTGGTGACATCGCGACCGTCGTCATCATGGGCGTGCTCGGCGGCCTGCTCGCCCTGGTCGCCCCGCTGGCGAGCGACGCCCTGTTCAACCGCTTCATCCCCGACCGCGACCTCGCCGGCGTGATCCAGGTCGCCATCGCGATGCTGGCCGCCGTCGCCGCCACCACCGCGTTCCAGGTGACCCGCTCGATCGGCGTGGCCCGGCTGGGCGCACGGATGGACGAGCAGCTTGAGGCGGCAGTCTGGGACCGGCTGCTCGGTCTGCCGGTGCCGTTCTTCCGTCAGTACTCCTCGGGCGACCTCGCCCTGCGGGCGACGAGCATCAGCACGATGCGGCGAGTGCTCAGCGGGGTCGTCACGACGGCGATCCTCGGGTCGATCTTCTCGGTGTTCAGCTTCGCCCTGCTCTTCGTCTACGACGTCGGGTTGGCGCTCGTCGCCACGGGGCTGCTCGCGGTGGCGCTGGCCATCGGTGCGATCGGGTTCCTCGTGCAGGTCCGCGACCGGCGCCGCGCGTTCGAGGTCCGCGGCTACCAGACCGGCCTGGTCTTCGAGATGCTCAACGGGATCGGCAAGCTGCGCGTCGCCGGTGCGGAGGCTCGAGCCTTCTCGGTCTGGGCCCGGCTCGTGGGCGGGGCGACCGCGCGCGAGGCGCAGCTGGCGGGAGTGCTGGTCAACGTGGCGTATGCCGCGCTGCCGCTGCTGGCCCTGCTGCTCATCTTCCCCGTCGCGGTGCGCGCCGGGACCACCTTGTCGGCCGGGACGTTCGTGGCCTTCAACACCGCCTTCACCCAGGTGATCACAGCGGTGATCGGCCTCGGGATGGCGTTCGCCGGCGTCGCCCAGATCGTGCCGTTGTTCGAACGGCTCACGCCGATCCTCCAAGCGCTGCCCGAGACGGACGAGGCGCGCGCGGATCCCGGGGAGCTGGCCGGTGACATCGACGTGGAGGACGTGAGCTTCCGCTACAACCCTGACACCCCACCGGTGCTGGAGCACATCACTTTCCGGGCCCGGCCCGGCGAGTTCGTGGCGCTGGTCGGTCCGTCCGGCTCCGGGAAGTCCACGATCCTGCGGCTGCTGTTGGGGTTCGAGAAGCCGGAGAGCGGCAGCATCTACCTCGACGCGCAGGACCTCGCGACTCTGGACCTGCCCGCCGTCCGGCGGCAGATGGGGGTGGTGCTCCAGAGCGGTCAGCTGTCGCCCGGAACGATCTACCAGAACATCGTGGGGACCTCGCCGTTCACCGTCGACGAGGCCTGGGAGGCGGCGCGCAGTGCCGGCCTCGACCAGGACATCCGGCGGATGCCGATGGGGATGCACACGATCGTCATGGAGGGTGGCGGCGGTCTCTCCGGCGGACAGCGGCAGCGGTTGCTCATCGCGCGGGCGATCGTCGCCAAGCCGCGAATCCTGTTGTTCGACGAGGCAACCAGCGCGTTGGACAACCGGACCCAGGCCATCGTCACTGAGAGCCTGGACCGCCTCAACACGACGCGCATCGTCATCGCACACCGGCTCAGCACGGTGATCCGGGCCGACCAGATCCATGTCGTCGAGAGCGGTCGCATCGTCGAGTCGGGGCGCTATGAGGAGCTGATGGCGCGCGACGGCTCCTTCGCGGCGTTGGCCAGCCGGCAGCTCACCTAGCCGTGTCTGTGTAAACCATCCGGGTGTCGTGAAGCCGACACTCGGCGGAAGTTGCGGTGGTAGCGTCCGGCACACCAGACCCTTCGGAGAGGCAACGCTGATGAGCGATTCGAACCCGAACGACCGGCACGAGGTCGAGGACCGCCTGACCTCCCGCGCGATGAACGACGCGGACTTCCGCCAGCAGCTGCTGGACGACCCGAAGGCTGCCCTGCAGGACGAGATGGGCGTTTCGCTCCCGTCCGAGGTGACCATCAAGGTCCTCGAGGAGACGCCGGACACCCTGTACCTCGTCATCCCGGCCAACATCGAGGCGTCACCCTCGGGCGAGCTGTCCGATGCCGAGCTCGGCGCCGTCGCCGGCGGTGGCGACTGGATGAGCGGCACCACCTGTCCGCTCACCTGCCGGTCCTGCTACCCCGGTCCCGGCGGCACCTGCGGTTGATCCGCGCGGCGACCGCCGCGACGGTCGCGCGGGTTCACCGGATGCCCGTCGACCCACCGTCGGTCGGCGGCTGATCGTCGATGTCCGTGAGTAGTCGGACCACGTCCGACGTCCCGCCCACCTCGCGTCCCCTGGGGCGCGAGGCGTTGGCGGAGATCGTGGCGCGAGGGCGTTCGCTGTCGGACCGCATCGCTCCGCGGTCGCCGGCGCTCTCGACGTCCCGCCATGCAGAGGGGCACGCGGCCGGCACCTTGACTACGGAGGCGGGCGCCGCTCGCAGCGAGGCGTTGCTGGCCCGCTGGCGGCAGCTCGTGGCGGAGGGTGATGACGTCGTCTTCCGCAAACGCCTCGCCTGGGACGGGCTGGACCTCGACGGCGCCCGAGCGCTGCTCGGGGCCGGTGGCCGCGCAGAGGTCGAGGTGTGGCCGGAATGGGCCGACACACTCGGCGAGGCGCTGGAAGCCGCGGCGCGACTTGCCGACGAGGTGGACGACGACGCCCTGCTGGACGACCGCTGCATACTCCCAGGCTTCACCCAGCCGTTCCAGGACGTGGTGCTCCCCTTCGTCCTCGTGGCGAGGGAGCGACTCGCCGCACGGGTCGGGCTTGCCACCGAGCTGGTGACGCCGGCGGCCGCGGCAACCCTGGAGAACCGGCTCCTCCAGCGGGTGACGTCGTTGTGCGCCAACGCCCTGCTGGTCGAGTTCGCGACGCGACGGCAGCGGCGTCAGTCGTCGCTGTCCCGGTTGGTGGCCACCCTCCAGGGAGAGCCCGGCACCGAGCACTACGTCCGCTTCGCCCATCAGATGTGGGCGGGCGGACTGACCGAGGTGTTCCGTGCATACCCCGTCCTGGCCCGGCTCTGTGCCACGGTGACCGACCTGTGGGTCGACGCCACAGCCGAGTTCCTCCTGCGCCTCGACGAGGACCGCCACCGGATCCACGAGACGTTTCAGCCCGACCGGGATTTGGGCCCGGTCGTCGCGGTCGGCCAGGCCGTCTCGGACTCGCACAACGAAGGCCGTTCGGTGCTCGCAGTCACCTTCGCGTCCGGACTGCGGCTGATCTACAAGCCCAAGGATGTCCACCTGGAGCAGGCGTACTTCGCGCTGTTGCGGTGGTTCGAGGAACGCGGCGCTCCGCTGTCCTTCGCGCGGCTCCGCGTCATCGACGGCGACGGATACGGCTGGTCCGAGTTCGCCGAGACCCTGCCCTGCGACAACGCCGGTGCGGCGGGGCGCTACTACCGGCGGGCCGGCATGCTGCTCGGTCTGCTCTACGGCCTGGCCGGGAACGACTGCCACTACGACAACATCGTCGCGCACGGCGAGCATCCGGTGCTGGTCGACATGGAGACGTTCATGCACCCCCAGCCGCAGGCCTTCGAGGACGACGCGGCTGCGGAGATGCTCGGCGCACGCGCCGTGGCGACCGAGGTGTTCCGGGCGTCGGTGCTGTCCACCGGACTCCTGCCGCGCTGGATGGTGAACAAGGAGGGCCGTACCCACGACGCGAGCGGGCTGGGTGGCGTCGGGCAGCAAGAGAGCTTCGACCCGATGCCGCGTTGGCTGCACGTGAACACGGACGCGATGACGGTCACGCACGAGCTCGCCTACTTCCGTCCGACGCAGAACGTCCCTGTCCTCGACGGAGAACCATTGTCTCCCAACGACTTCGTCGAGGAGCTGGTCGACGGACTTCGCACCATGTACCAGCTGCTCCTGGACTACCGCGAGGCGATGCTCGCGCCCGCCGGTCCCCTCGAGGCCTTCGCGCACCAACCGGTCCGCTACCTGCTGCGGGACACCCGCACCTACGCGATGGTCATCGACCGTGCACTGCAGCGGCCGTTCCTCAGGGACGGGGCCGCCTTCAGCATCGAGCTCGACGTCCTCAGCCGCGCCTTGGCGACCACGTCGGAACCCAGCCTCTTCTGGCCGTTGCGGAGTGACGAGCAGGCCGCCATGGAGCGCCTCGATATCCCGTTCTTCGCCACCACCGCTGACAGTGCGGACCTGCCCCTGACCGGCGGCCGGTCCGTCGAGCGGGCCTTCACGCGGTCCGGGTTCGACCTCGCGGCCGAACGGTTGCGACTGCTGAGCGCCGAGGACCTGGAGCGCCAGATCGCCTACACCCGCGCCTCGTTCTACTCGCGGACCGCATCAAGCCTCGGCGAGACCAGGTCCAGTGAGCGGGCGCCCGAGTCGGAGGCGGTGGCCACCGCCCCGCTGACCCGCGACGAGCTCGTGGCCGGCGCAGAGGCCATTGCGCGTGAACTGCACGAGCACGCGATCCGCTCGCCCGACGGCGGCTCGTCGTGGATCGGCGTCGCCTTCCTGCCCCAGTCAGACCGTTACCAGCTCGAGCCCACCGGCTTCGACCTGTACAGCGGGAACCCGGGAATCGCTCTGTTCCTGGCCGCATTGGCGAAGGTCACCGGTTCCGCCGAGACCCGAGACGACGCGAGAAGCGCGATGTTGCAGGTGACCCAGATGGTGCGCGCTCATCCGGAGCGCCTCGCGAAGGGCCTCGGCATCGGGGGCGCCGCAGGGACCGGGTCTGTCGTCTACTCGCTGGTCCGCTCTGCTGAGTTCCTGGGTGACACCGAGATGGTGGTCGACGCGGGGCGAGCCGCGGCACTGATCACCCCGGACCTCATCGCCGCTGACCAGGGCTTGGACGTGCTCTCCGGCTCGGCTGGCGCCCTGCTGGGTCTGCTCGCCCTGTACGACGTCACCAGGGACCGGAAGGTATTGGACCTCGCCGTGCTCTGCGGCCGTCGTCTGGTCGCGACCCAGGTGGCCGAAGGACCGGAACGCGGCTGCTGGCCCACCCTCTCGCAGACCGGCATCACCGGCTTCTCCCACGGAGCGGCCGGAATCGCCTACGCGCTCCTCCGGCTCGCGGCCTTCGCGGACGACCCGGCCTTCCTCGCGGCCGCCGAGGGCGCGACCGCGTACGAGCGCCGCGTCTTCGCGCCCGACGAGGGCAACTGGCCGGATCTGCGCAGGGAGGTGCTTGCGCTGACCGGCGGCCAGCCGTCGTTCATGACGCAGTGGTGCCACGGCGCCACCGGGATCGGGTTGGCCCGGCTGGGCGGCCTCACCGCGCTGGACACCCCGTCCGTGCGCGAGGACATCGACCTCGCGGTCGTGGCGACCCAGAGGTTCGGGGTTCAGAGCGTGGACCACATCTGCTGCGGCAGCATGGGGCGGGCCGAGCTCCTCCTGTCCGCCGGCCGCGACCTCGGCCGTCCGGAGCTGGTCGAGGAGGCCGGGCGGTTCGCCGCGACCGTGGTCCGTCGGGCGCAGGTGTCTGACGGGTACAAGGTGATGGGGCGGCTGCCCCGAGGCGTGGGCTGCCCGAGCTTCTACCAGGGCACGGCCGGGATCGGGTATCACCTGTTGCGGCAGGCCCACCCGGGTCTCGTTCCCTCCGTGCTCGTCTGGGCCTGATCGCGTGGCCGATCGACATGCGGTCTCCGGCGTCGGGTCCGGCTCCCTGGCCGACTCGTTGGAGCTGGTCCGGCCGTACCTGCCCGATTGCCTGGTCCCTGCCACCAACGCCGAACGGATCGAGGCGATCGCTCGAGTGCTTCCGGGCGCACTCGCCACGGGGTTCGGGTTCGAGTGTCACCTGGGGAACCAGCCGCCTCACGCCGACTTCTTCGTCCGAGTCCGGGCCTCCGAGGTGGGGCGCGCGGTACTGGCCGGGACGAGCACTCTCGATGCGTTGCCGACGAGCCTGACCGACGAGCCGACCTGGGCCCACGTGCGTGAGTTCGCCCGGAACTGGGCCGATCCGGCGGTGGTGGCGACCGAGAACACCGACAACGTGTGGCTGGAGTTCGACGTCGATCCCGCCGACGACGGTATGCCGCACCCGAACGTCTTCTTCTCGGCCTACCACGGCATCCTGTCGCGACACGAGGATGTGGAGGAGCCGCCACGGTCCGCGGCCGACGCATACGGATGGGTGACTCGCGAGGCGCTGCCGCTGGTCCTCGGGCGACCGGTGGCGCCGGCCACTGAAGAGATGGTGTTCCGGACGCTCGACGCACTACCAGCAGGTGCCAACGTGTTCCAGGTCGGCGTGATGCTGGCCAGGGCGTCTGATGCCCTGCGGCTCTGCGTCGTCGACCTTCCGCCGGATCGCGTCGTCGACTACCTCACGGGACTCGGCTGGACCGGGGACACCGAGGAGCTCCAGGCCTTGGTGGACGAACTGGCGACGCTCGTCGACCGGATCGTCCTCGACATCGACGTGGCCGACCGGCTGTCGAGCAAGCTGGGCTTCGAGTGCTACTTCACCGACTTCCGGCAGCCGGGGGAGGAACCTCGGTGGCGCGCCCTCTTCGAGCATCTCGTCGACGACGATCTCTGCCGACCGCAGCAGCGCGAGGCGTTGCTCGCATACCCCGGGTTCGTGCACCAGGGGCAGTCCGCGGGAGCGTGGCCGTCCAACCTGTCGGCGGCGGCGGCGCTGCTGGGTCCCCGCGCGTCGAGCGGGATGGCGCGGGTGCTGCACCACCTCAAGATCGCCTACCGGCCGGGGGCGCCGCTCGAGGCCAAGGCCTACCTCGGCGGCACGCACCATTGGCTCGTCGACGGTCGGGTGCGCCCGTAGCCCGGGCAGCTCGCACTAGAGTCGGGCTCCAGCCGGGCGGTCGGCGAAGGACCCTGGACCGAAGGACGGACGATGGGGGCTTCCCTCTTCTGGGGCGCGATCTCCGCGTCATCACTGCTCATCGGCGCTGCGCTCGGGGTGATGCGGCCCTGGAACGCCAAGGCGCTCGGACTGGTCCTGGGCTTCGGGGCGGGCGCCCTGATCTCGGGCATCGCGTTCCAGCTGGCGGCGGGCGGATTCAAGGCGGCGGGTCCGTGGCCGCTGACGGTCGGGCTAGCCGCGGGAGCGCTCGTCTTCTTCTTCGCCGACCGGGCGGTGGAGCAGTGGGCATTGAAGGTGGGTGGCATGGCCGGGCTGTCGCTGGCCCTCGGCGGCCTGCTGGACGGCATCCCCGAGCAGGCGGTTCTCGGCATAGGCCTGTCGCACGGCAGCGGCGTCTCGATTGCGCTGCTCATGGCGATCTTCGTCTCCAACCTGCCGGAGTCGATCGGCTCCTCGACGCAGATGCACCGGGGCGGGAAGAGTACGCGGTACGTCATGCTGCTCTGGGTGGCCGTGGCTCTTGTATGCGTCGTGTCCACCTGGCTCGGGTACCTCGCCGCCAGCGTCACGAAGGGTCCGTTCGAGGGCCTCGTCGACGGGTTCGCGGCGGGGGCTCTCCTCGTCATGCTGGTCGGGGCGATGATCCCGGAGGCGCAGAAGCACGCGGGGCGGGCGGCCGGGCTCGCGGCCGTGCTGGGCTTCGCAGTGGCGTCGGGGTTGGCGGTCGCGTCGTGAGGCGTGATGTGAGCGGGTGCGGCCTGTGGGTCTGGTGGGGCGAAGTGAACAGACCATGTGGATAAGTCGGCGCGAATACTGTTGTGGATAAAGGGTTCTCACTGTTGTGGGGCTGTCGGTGGTCGGTTCTAGGGTCTTCTCGTGGACACGGGGATGCGGACCTACGGCGACGAGCTGGTCGCCGTGCTGTCCGCGGCGGCCGCCGTCCTGTCCGATCTGCCGGCGCGGGTGCACCGGCTCGCAGGGTCGGACCTGGACGCGGTCCTGCCGTTGGTCGACCGACTGGCCGCGGTCGCTGCGGCGGGCCGGTTCACGATCACCGCTGACGCCGTCGCCCGGGGTGAGGTCGCGGGCTCGCAGGCGGGGTCCGCGCAGCAGTGGGTCGCGGACCGGTGCCCGTCCCTGGACGCCCGTGACGCCGGCCTGGTGGCCAAGGCGGTCCGCGAGCTCACCGACCAGTCCGGCGCCGGGCAGGCGCAGGCGTTGGCGGGTGCGCGGGTGGCGGTGCAGGAGGGCCGGCTGTCGGTGTCCGCCGGCTGCGTCGTCGCCTCCGAGCTACGCCAGCTGACCCCGCTGCTCGAGCCGGGCGCCGTCGACGCCGTCGCCGCCGGCCTGGTGGCGATGGGAGAGGTCGACGGCGCGACCGGGGTCCGCCGGATCCGACCCGAGATGCTGGCCCGGTACGGCCTCGGGATGCAGCTTCAGGATCTGGAGGACCGGCACCGCGGACTGACGGTCCTGTCGTGTGGGCACGACATCGGCGGCGGGATCACCGAGTACCGGCTGAGGCTCAACCCCGAAGCCCGCGCCGTCGTCGAAGCCGCCATCAACGTCCTGTCCAGACCGGTCGTGGTGGACGGAGTCAAGGACCCTCGGACCATCGACCAGCGCCGCGGCGACGCCCTCGTCCAGGTCTGCCGCCGCGCCGCCGTGTTGACACCAGCCCTTACCCCGGCGCTCACCGACACCAACCCCGCCGCCGACTACGCCGCCGACGCCGCCACCGGCCCCGCCGTGATGTTCGCCAAGGCGCGCCCGACCGGGACCAAGGCCACCCTGCTGGTCACCATCGGCCTGAACGACCTCACACAGCGCACCCGGCCCGGGGTCCTGCTCGGCGGCGTCGACGGCGGCACCCTCCTCGGACCCGAGACCGTCCGCCGGCTGGCCTGCGACGGCACCCTCATCGCCGCGATCCTCGACACCGACGGGCAGCTGCTGCGGCTCGGCCGGGCCCGACGGGCGTTCACCTCCGCGCAGGTCCGCGGACTATGGCTCCGCGACCGGCACTGCAGCTTCCCCGGCTGCCACGCCCCCGCCACCTGGTGCGACGCCCACCACATCCGGCACTGGGTCGACGGCGGACCCACCGACCTGACCAACGGCACCCTCCTGTGCGAACCGCATCACACCATCGTCCACCGCGACCGCCTCACCGCCACCCTCACCACCAGCAACAACGGCACCGGCAGCGGCGTCCACGTCGTGTGGGACCGGACCCCCGGCAGCTACGACCGAGCCCTCGCCCGCGGCCCCTCATCCGGACCAGCACCGTGAAGGCGGGCCTGTGAGGTCGGTCGTGCCAGAGGGGCGGCGGCGGGCGGCGGCGGGCGCGCCATACGCTCGGGCCGTGAGCGACGCGTACTACGACCTCGGCGACTACCACCGCCCGGTGGCGACCACCTCGCCCGCCGCGCAGGTGTGGTTCGACCGAGGGCTGGTGTGGGCCTACGCCTTCAACCACGAGGAGGCGGTGACCTGCTTCGAGAGGGCGCTCGCAGAGGATCCGCATCTCTGGGCGGCGCACTGGGGGATCGCCTACGCGATCGGCCCGAACTACAACAAGGGCTGGGAGGCGTTCGACGCCGTCGACCTGACCACGAGCCTGGGCCGCGCACGGTCGGAGCTCGAGCTGGCCCGCGAGGCGCTGGACCGCGCGGAGCGGGCGGGCACCCCCGTCGAAGAACCCGCCGCCAGTCTGGTCGCGGCACTGGCCCTTCGCTACACGCCGGTGTCCTCCGAGGACGCGGACACGTGGCAGGCCGGGCACGAGGCCTACGCCGACGCGATGTCGGAGGTGGCCGCCGCATACCCTCAGGACCTCGACGTCCTGGCTCTGGCCGCGGATGCGCTGGTCAACGTCACCGCCTGGGCGCTCTGGGACCCGTTGACCGGCGAACCCGCGACCGGGTCCCGCGCCCGTGAGGCCGAGCGACTGCTCGACGCGGCCCTGGCCCTCCCCGGCGGAGACCGCCATCCGTTCGTCCTCCACCTGCACATCCACCTGCTCGAGATGTCAGAGCGTCCGGAGGCAGCGCTGCCGAGTGCGGACCGGCTGCGGGGGCTGGTTCCGGATGCGGGCCACCTGCAGCACATGCCGAGCCACCTCGACGTCCTCTGCGGCGACTACCACTCGTCGATCACCGCGAACCGTCGTGCGGTGCAAGCGGATCGACAGTTCGTCGAGCGCTCGGGACCGCTGAACTTCTACTCGCTCTACCGCGCGCACGACCTCCACTTCATCGTCTACTCGGCAATGTTCCTCGGCCGGTACGGAGACGCCAGCAAAGCCGCCGACGAGCTGTGCGCCCAGCTCACCCCGGAGCTGCTGCGCATCGAGAGCCCGCCGATGGCCGACTGGCTGGAGGCGTTCGTCCCGCTGCGAACTCACGTGCTCGTCCGGTTCGGGCGCTGGGACGAACTCGTCGCCCAACCTCTGCCCGAGGACCGCGCGCTCTACTGCACGACCACGGCGATGGTCCTCTACGGCCGGGGCGTCGCGTATGCGGCACTGGGCGACGTGGCCGCCGCGCAGGTGGCTCGCGACCAGCTGGCCGAGGCGGTGGCGCAGGTCCCGGACACCCGCTACCTCTTCAACAACACGTCGCGCGACATCCTCACGATCGCCGAGGCGATGCTCGACGGCGAGCTCGCCTATCGGCAGGGGCGCATCGAGGAGGGCTTCACCCACCTCCGACGGGCGATCGCCCTCGACGACGCCCTCCCGTACGACGAACCGTGGGGCTGGATGCAACCCACGCGGCACGCATACGGCGCGCTTCTGCTCGAGCAGGGCCGGGTCGAGGAGGCCGCGGCGGTGTATGCGGCAGACCTCGGCCTCGACCCGACGGTGGGCCGCTCCGTGCACCACCCGGGCAACGTGTGGAGCCTGCACGGGTACCACGAGTGCTTGGAGCGCCTTGGGCGGCATGCTGAGGCGCGGATCATCGCCCAGCAGCTGGCGATCGCGTCGGCCCGGGCCGATGTGCCGGTTCTCGCCTCGTGCGCCTGCCGGCTCGAGGTGTTCGCCTCGGCGTCGGACGGGTGCGGACCCGGCTGCGACTGCGTCCACTGCCAGCACGGCACCTGACTACGTCGACCCACAACTACGTCTTCGTCATCTACGACGGCCATGACTCCGACAAGACCGGTGCTGGGCCGGACCCAGTTGGGTCGGCGCAGATCGAGAAGACCTTCGGGCAGTTTTACGAAGCTCGGGGAGTGCCCTACAAGGGCACCGACTTCAGCGGCCGGTCGGACTACGGTCCGTTCATCGCCGCTCGCGCAGATATCCCCTCCGGTGGTCTCTTCACCGGCGCCGAGGTGCCCAAGACCGCCCAGGAGGCGGCCATCTGGGGCGGCACGGCCGGGATCCCCTTCGACCCGTGCTACCACCAGGCGTGTGACACGATCGACAACGTCAACGCGATCGCTCTCGACATCAACAGCGACGCGATCGCGCACGCGATCATCAGCTACGGCATGAGCACCGCGTCGATCAACGGCACCAGGTCGAAGGGCAACTTCAAGCTGCCCGCTGACGAGGACGCGCCGCTGGCCGCCTGACCCCAGGCGGGTCCCTCCCTGTCCCGGTCGCGCGTCGGCCGGGACAGGGTGCCCGCGTCGGGTTCTAAGGTCGGCTACCCGATGTACGCCGTGGTCGCGGGGGAGGAGCCTGGTGTTTGTCAGTCGACGAGCACGGAAGGAACCTGAGTCATGAGCCACGACACCGACATCGAGACCATCCGCCGCGGGTACGACGCCTTCAGCGCAGGGGACATGGAGACCCTCCGCAACGAGGTCTTCGCACCGGACGCCGTCTGGGTTGTCCCGGGTAACGGGTACTTCTCGGGAGCCAAGGAGGGCATCGACGCGATCCTCCAGTTCTTCGGCGACATCTTCGAGCGGTCCGGTGGAACCCTCCAGGTCCTGCTCGACGACATCGCCGAGGGCGACGACCACAGCTACTCGCTCCACCGCAACGTCGCGACGCGGGGCGACCGAAGCCTCGACCTGAGGTCGGTGCTCGTGTTCGAGATGGTGGACGGGCGCATCGACCGGGTGGACCAGTACTACTGGGACACGACCGAGAACGACGAGTTCTGGGCCTGACGCGGCCGGTCGTGGGGCGTCGCCGGTGGCAGACTCCCGCGCATGGACCGTGACACCCGAGGTCGCGAGCAGACCCTTCGGTTCCTGGCCGCGCCGACCGACGCCGGCTACCTGGGCAACGTCAGCGGCGGCCGGGTCCTCGAGTGGATCGACAAGGCGGGGTATGCGTGTGCGGTCGGCTGGAGCGGCCGGTACTGCGTCACCGCCTACGTCGGGAACGTCCACTTCACCCGGCCGGTGTCGATCGGCGACCTCGTCGAGGCTACCGCGCGCCTGGTCTACACCGGTCGCAGCAGCATGCACATCCTCGTCACGGTGCGGTCCGGCTCGCCCCGCGGGCACGACCTGGAGCCGGCGACCAAGTGCCTCATGGTCTTCGTCGCGGTCGACGATGAGGGCCGCCCGACGGCGGTCCCCGAGCTGCCCGACGGTGACGACGAGGACCTTGCACAGAAACACGCCGCCGTCCGGCGCATCGACCTGCGCGCCCAGATCGCGGCGGCGATGGCCGAGCAGTCCTACACGGACGCGAGCACTGCGCCAAGCGTCGTCCTCCGGTTCCTCGCGGCGCCGACCGACGTCAACTGGGGCGGCAAGGTCCACGGCGGCATCGTCATGCGCTGGATCGACGAGGCGGCGCACGTCCTCGTCACGGAGTGGACGGGCGACGCCGCCAACATCGCTGTGTACGCGGGTGGCGTCCGGTTCTACCAGCCGCTGCGGATCGGGGACCTCGTCGAGGTCGAGGCGCGGCTGATCTACACCGGTCGCACGAGCATGCACGTCAGCGTGCACGTCCGGTCCGGCAACCCCGCCGAGCTCGCACGGCGGCTGACGACGCACTGCCTCATCGTCTTCGTCGCGTTGGCGCCCGAGGGGACGGCGGTCGAGGCTCGGCACTGGGAGCCGACCACCGAGGAGGACGTGCACCTGTTCGAGCACGCCAAACACCTCATCGAGCTTCGAGCAGCCGCCGACGACATCACCCCGGCCTGAGCCCGCGGGTTCGACGCGGGTCAGCGGCGCCAGCGGTAGCGGACCTGCGGGCGGCCGGCGCGGCCGTAGTCGCTCGTGCGCGTGACGACGTTGTCGTCGGCCAGCCGTTCGAGGTAGCGCCAGGCCGTTACCCGCGAGACCCCGAGCGTCGACGCCACCTCCGACGCGGTGAGGCCCTCGGCCGCGTCGCGGACGAGTCGGGCGATCTCATCGGTGGTCTCCGGCGCCACGCCCTTCGGGGCCGCCCCGCGCGTCTCGACCGCCCGCAGCTCGGCCATCGCGGCGTCGACGTCGCGCTGGCTGACGGCGTCTCCGCCCCCGCCGAGGGCGTCGCGGTACCGCTGGTAGCGCTCGAGCTTGTCGCGGAACGCCCCGAAGGTGAACGGCTTCAGCAGGTAGATCAGCACGCCGTGCGCAACCGCCGCACGGACCACGGCGAGGTCGCGCTCGCTCGTGATGGCGATGATGTCGGGCGTCGGGCGCATCCCGGTGAGGGTCGATGCGAGCTCGATCCCGCTGTGGTCCGGCAGCCCGATATCCAGCAGTACCAGGTCGATCGGCCTCTCGGCCGCGATCGCGCTGCTCGCCTGGCGGACCGCATCCCGCGCGGTGTTGACCACGGCGACGACCTCGTACCCGCCGACGCGGGCCAGATACGCCTGGTGAGCCTCCGCGATGAGCGGCTCGTCCTCGACGATGAGGACGCGGATCACGAGCGACGCCTCGGCGCGGCGCCTCGCTCGATCGTCACCGACACGACCGAACCGTAGGTCACCTCGGCGGCCAGCAGCCCGCCGTGACGCTCGACGACCTGGGAGACCAGGGCCAGGCCGAGCCCGCGCCGACCCTCGGCGCCACCCTCCTTGGTCGAGTAGCCACGACGCCGGGCCTGCTCGAACGTCGCCTCGTCCATGCCCGAACCGCTGTCGGCGACGACGATCCGCAGGGCTGCGTCGTCCTGTTGGACCGTGACCTCGACCCACGGGTCGTCCTTGTCGCAGGCGTCGAAGGCGTTGTCGACGAGGTTGCCGACGACGGTGACCATCTCGGTCGGCGTCAGCACCGCGCCGGCCTCGCGGTCACGCTCGTCACCGCCAGAGGTGCCGGAGGGGCCGGAGGGGCCGCCGAACTGGGTGTCGAGGTGCGTGTCATCGGTGACGGTCAGTGCAATCCCGCGTTCGGCCGCCTGCGCCGACTTGCCCAGCAGCAGCGCAACGAGGGCCGGCTCCTGGACCGCCGCGGTGAGCCGGTCGACCAGCCGCTGCGAGAGCTCCAGCTCGGTCGTGGCGAACCGGACCGCCTCGTCGCCGCGCCCCATCTCCACGAGCGCCACGATGGTGTGCAGCCGGTTGGCCGACTCGTGGGCCTGCGACCGGAGCGACTCGGCGAACACCTTCATCGAGTCGAGTTCGCCCAGTGCGCCCTGGAGCTCGGTCCGGTCGCGGATGGTGACGACATCGGCGGCCATCCGCTGGCCCACGGCCACCGGCGCCCGGTTGACGACGAGCACGCGGTCCTTGGTCACCCGGACCTCGTCCTTGACGGACGGCTCGGCCACCCGGTCGGCCGACCCGTCGGCCGACCGCCCGTCCCCGTCGGCGAGGAACGCCGGCAGCGACCGCATGTCGATCGGCACGTCGTCGGAGACGCCGAGCAGGCGACGGGCCTCGTCGTTGATGAGCACCGCCCGCGCGTTCTCGACGACGACGAGTCCCTCCGAGATGGAGTGGAGAACGGCGTCGTGGTGCTCGTACATCACCCGCAGCTCGCGCGGCGACAGCCCACCGGTCTGGCGCAGGAGGCGCCGCCGCACCAGCCACAGGCCGACGACGGCGGCGACCACCGTGGTCGCCGCGACGAGCAGGATGAGGGGCAGCTGGGCATACCAGTTCTCGGCCAGCGTCTGCTGCGTGATGCCCGCGGAGACCAGCCCGACGATCCGGCCGTCCGACGCATACACCGGGGCCACGGCTCGGATCGACGGACCGAGCGTGCCGGTGAAGACCTCGGTGAAGGTCTCGCCGCGCAACGCCGGCTCGGTCGTGCCGAGGTACTTCAGACCGATCAGCGACGGGTCGGTATGCGTGTAGCGCGTGCCGTCGGGGGCCATGATCGTGATGAAGGCGATCTGGGTGGCGTGGCGGACCTGCTCGGTGACCGGCTGAAGGGCTGCAGACGGCTGGGCGGACTGGAGCGCCGTGGCCGTCGAGGGCGCCGCGGCCAGCGAGGACGCGATGGCCACCACCCGCTCGCGTGCCGCGTCGTCGCCGTCACGGCGGGCGTCGAGGGCGGCCAGCGCACCGCCCAGGACGACGATGACGAGCACGATGCCGAGCATGAGGGCCGCCGCCTGACCTGCCAGCGAACGCGGAACGTGCCGGGCCACGACGCCTCCTTGCCGTTCGGTGGGTGCGGGTGAGCGAAATGCCCTCAGTGAACGAAATGCACTCAATGGTGACCAGGGTATGCGCGCCTCGACACGATCCCCTCGGACCGCAACGACGCATCCGAAGGAGTAACGATGTCCTCACCGTTCACCGGCGCAGCCGCCGATTCACCGGCGCCCGCCCGTAAGAAGCGCGATCGCACGCACTGGCTCTACCTCGCCGTCATCGTGGCGGTGGTGGGTGGCGTGGTCCTCGGACTCGTCGCCCCGAACGCCGGCAAGAGCGTCGGCATCCTCGGCACGATGTTCGTCAGCCTGATCAAGATGATGATCACGCCGGTCATCTTCTGCACGATCGTCCTCGGCATCGGCTCGGTCCGGAAGGCCGCCACGGTCGGCCGGGTCGGCGGCCTCGCCTTCGTCTACTTCCTCGTCATGTCGACCGTCGCCCTGGCGATCGGGCTGGTCGTCGGCAACCTCATCCACCCCGGCAGCGGCCTCCACCTCTCGGCCGCCACCGCCGACTCGGCCGCCAAGCTGGCCGACACGGCGGAGAAGGCCGGCGGCCTCTCCGAGTTCTTCCAGGGCATCATCCCGACGACCCTGCTGTCCTCGCTGACCAGCGGCAACGTGCTCCAGACGTTGTTCGTCGCCTTGCTCGTGGGCTTCGCGGTCCAGATGATGGGTCCGGCCGGTGAGCCGATCCTGCGCGGTGTCGCGAGCCTGCAGCGCCTGGTCTTCAAGGTGCTCACCATGATCCTGTGGCTGGCCCCGATCGGTGCGTTCGGCGCGATCGCGAGTGTCGTCGGCCAGACCGGTTGGGCCGCGGTGACGCAGCTGCTCACCCTGATGGTCGCCTTCTACCTGACCTGCCTCATCTTCGTGTTCGGCATCCTCGGCGGTCTGCTCAAGGCCGTGGCCAACGTCTCGATCTTCCGGCTGGTGCGGTACCTCGCCCGCGAGTACCTGCTGATCTTCGCCACCTCGTCCTCCGAGTCGGCCTTGCCGCGGCTCATCGCCAAGATGGACCACCTCGGCGTCGACCGCAGCACCGTCGGCGTCGTCGTCCCGACCGGGTACTCGTTCAACCTCGACGGCACCGCGATCTACCTGACGATGGCGTCGCTGTTCATCGCCGGCGCCCTGGGCGACCCGCTGTCGATCCCCGAGCAGATCTCATTGCTGCTCTTCATGATCATCGCCAGCAAGGGTGCGGCGGGCGTGAGCGGTGCAGGGCTGGCGACCCTGGCCGGCGGCCTGCAGAGTCACCGTCCGGAGCTGCTCGACGGCGTCGGCCTCATCGTCGGCATCGACCGGTTCATGTCCGAGGCGCGCGCCGTCACGAACTTCTCCGGCAACGCCGTCGCCACCGTCCTCGTCGGTTGTTGGACCAAGACCGTCGACAAGGAGCGGATGGAGGAGGTCCTCAGCGGACGCGAACCGTTCAACGAGGAGGACATGCTCGACGAGCACGAACACGCGCTGACCGAGCCGGGCGACGCGTCCGACGTGCGGGCCGACGCGAAGGTCGAGGCCGACCGGGCCAAGGAGCTGACGCGGGCGTGACCACGACCGTTCCTGGGCCGGGGTACTCGGTCACGATGCGGGTCGAGACCCCGGCCACCCCCACCGCTGCCGCCGACCTCACCGGTGCGGTCGGCGGCTGCGGTGGGGTCGTCACCGCCTTCGACGTCGTCGAGTCGGTCGCCGACCGGATGACGGTCGACCTCACGACCAACGCGGGGTCGGCCGACCACGCCGCCGCCATCGGTGACGCGGTCGGCCGGCTCCCCGGCGTCACCGTCGGCAAGGTGTCGGACCGGACCTTCCTCATCCACCTCGGCGGCAAGATCGAGGTGACGCCGAAGGTCCCGCTCCGTCACCGCGACGACCTGTCGCGGGCCTACACCCCCGGCGTCGCACGGGTGTGCCTCGACATCGCGGCGCACCCGGAGAACGCCCGGCGGCTCACCATCAAGCGCAACACCGTCGCCGTCGTCACGGACGGGTCCGCGGTCCTCGGACTGGGTGACATCGGCCCGTATGCCGCGCTCCCGGTGATGGAGGGCAAGGCGGCGCTGTTCAAGGCGTTCGCCGGGGTCGACGCGTGGCCGGTGTGCCTCGACACGACCGATACGGAGGAGATCATCCGCACGGTCAAGCTCATCTCGCCGGTCTACGGCGGGATCAACCTCGAGGACATCTCGGCGCCGCGGTGCTTCGAGATCGAGCGGCGGCTTCGCGACGAGCTGGACATCCCCGTCTTCCATGACGACCAGCACGGCACGGCGATATGCGTGCTCGGCGCCCTCCGCAACGCGCTCGCGGTCGTCGGCAAGGACCTCGCCGACTGCCGGGTCGTCGTGTCGGGAGTCGGGGCTGCGGGCAGCGCGATCATCCGGCTGCTGCAGCACCGCGGGCCGGGTGACATCGTCGCGGTCGACGTCGACGGGATCGTCCACCCCGACCGTCCGGGTCTGGACTCCAACCTCGCCGCGATCGCCGCCTCGACCAACCGGGCCGGCCGCACCGGCGGGCTCGACCAGGCGATGCCAGGTGCCGACGTGTTCATCGGCGTGTCCGCACCGGGGATCGTCACCGAGGCGCATCTCGCCTGCATGGCCGACCGGCCGATCGTCTTCGCCCTCGCGAACCCCGAGCCCGAGGTCGAACCGCTCCTCGCCCTCCGGTATGCGTCGGTCGTCGCCACCGGCCGGTCGGACCACCCGAACCAGATCAACAACGTCCTGGCCTTCCCGGGCGTGTTCCGGGGGCTGCTCGACTCCGGCGCGACCGAGGTGACCGACGAGATGCTCCTCGCCGCGGCCGACGCCCTGGCCGACGTCGTCGACCCCGCGCAGCGGTCCGCGACCTACGTCATCCCGAGCGTGTTCGACCCGCGCGTGGCTCCGGCGGTAGCGTCGGCCATTGCCCCGCCGTCGACGACGACACCCCGGGAGGTCCTCGCCCGTGTCTCCTGATCCTGTGACCGAGGTCGCTTCCGCCCAGCGGAACCGGCCGGAGCCGCAGCCCTGCAACCGCGCATACGGTCTGATGGCATGACCTCCGCCGACCCGGTCGCCGCCGACGTCGCACCGGGCCCGTCGGCGACGCCGGTCTTCTTCCTCTCGGACAGCACCGGCATCAGCGCGGAGACGATGGGCAACGCCCTGCTGATCCAGTTCCCGCAGCTGCGGTTCGAACGACGGCTGATCCCCTTCATCACGACGCCCGAGGAGGCCCGCCGGGTCGTCGAGGTGCTGGACAAGGCCGCCGAGGGTCCGATCACGCCGATCGCCTTCACCACCGCGGCGACCGACGAGATCCGCGAGGTCCTGCACACGACGAAGTGCCCGATGATCGACTTCTTCGAGCTGCACATCTCGCGGGTGGAAGAGGTCTTCGGGGTACCGGCCGCCCGCGTCGCGGCCCAGCTCCACGGGGTCGGGGACGTGCAGCGTTACAACGCGCGGATGGCCGCCATCGAGTACTCGATCGAGCACGACGACGGCCAGAGCCTGCGGGCCATGGACAAGGCGGAGATCGTCCTCATCGCGCCGTCGCGCTGCGGCAAGACGCCGACCACGATGTACCTGGCGTTGCAGCACGGCCTGTTCGTCGCCAATTATCCGCTGGTCGAGGAGGACCTCGAGACCACCGACCTCCCGCGCCCGATTCGGCACCTTCGGGACCGGATCGTCGGGCTGGTCGCGACGCCGGGGCGGCTCTCGGAGGTGCGTCAGCAGCGGCGCCCGAACTCGAAGTACGCCTCGCTCGAGCAGTGCACGTACGAGTTGCGTCGCGCCGAGGCCATGTATGCGGCCAACCGGCTTCCCGTCATCAACTCGACCACGAAGTCGGTCGAGGAGATGTCCACCCTCATCGTCCAGACCCTGCAGTCGGCCAACGGCCATGGTGGCCATGGCAGCCGGGGTTCCTCGACCATGCACAAAGGAGCGAGCTCGTGAGCGCGAACGTCAAGTGGTTCTCGTCGCTGGGGATGGCGGACCTGGAGGAGGTCGGGGGGAAGAACTCGTCGCTCGGGGAGATGATCGGGAACCTCGCGTCGGCGGGGGTGCGGGTGCCGGACGGGTTCGCGACGACGGCGTCGGCGTTCCGGGACTTCGTGTCGCAGGAGGGGCTGGCCGCGCGGATCAACGGGTTGATGGAGGGCCTGGACACCGACGACGTGGACGCGTTGTCCCGGGTGGGCAAGCAGGTGCGGGCGGCGATCGTCGAGCAGCCGCTGCAGCCGGCGCTGGAGCAGGAGGTTCGCGACGCCTACGCGAAGCTCGCGGAGGAGGCGGGCGCCGGGGATGCCGCCGCGGCGTCGTTCGCCGTGCGGTCCTCGGCGACGGCCGAGGACCTGCCGGACGCGTCGTTCGCGGGGCAGCAGGAGACGTTCCTCAACATCCGCGGGATCGAGGCGGTGCTGACTGCGATCCGCGAGGTGTTCGCGTCGCTCTACAACGACCGGGCGATCGCCTACCGGGTGCACCACGGGTTCGAGCACGCGGACGTGGCCCTGTCGGCCGGGGTGCAGCGGATGGTGCGCTCGGATGTCGGGGCGTCCGGGGTGATGTTCACGATGGACACCGAGTCGGGGTTCACCGACGCGGTGTTCGTGACGGCGTCGTACGGGCTGGGTGAGGCCGTGGTGCAGGGGGCGGTCAACCCGGACGAGTGGTACGTGTGGAAGCCGGGTCTCGCGGCGGGGACGCCGGCGGTGCTGAAGCGGGGGGTGGGTGGCAAGGCCACCAAGATGATCTTCACCGACGACCCGAACGTGGGCAAGACGACGGAGTTCGTCGACGTCGACCCGGCGGAGCGCGTCGTGTTCTCGCTGACCGACGAGGAGGTCGAGGAGCTGGCCCGCCTGGCAGTCTCGATCGAGAAGCACTACGGCCGGCCCATGGACATCGAGTGGGGCAAGGACGGGATCGACGGGCAGCTGTACATCCTGCAGGCCCGCCCGGAGACGGTGCAGTCCCGGCGCTCCGGGGCCAGCCTGCAGCGGTACAAGGTGAAGGGTGGCAGCTCCGCGGAGGTGCTGGTCGAGGGTCGGGCGATCGGGCAGAAGGCCGGCGCCGGCCCGGTGCGGATCCTCAAGTCGGCCGACCAGATGCGCGACTTCCACGAGGGCGAGGTGCTGGTCGCCGACATGACCGACCCGGACTGGGAGCCGATCATGAAGCGCGCCAGTGCGATCGTGACCAACCGCGGCGGGCGGACCTGCCACGCGGCGATCATCGCCCGCGAGCTCGGCATCCCCGCGGTGGTCGGGACCGGGTCGGCGACTCGCGACCTGGCCGAGGGCCGGGAGGTGACGGTCTCGTGCGCGGAGGGTGACACCGGGTTCGTCTACGAGGGGCTGCTGGACATCCAGGTCGAGGAGACCGACCTCGGCGCGATGCCGGACATCGACGTGGGCATCATGATGAACGTCGGCACCCCCGACCAGGCGTTCTCGTTCTCGATGCTGCCCAACCAGGGCGTCGGGCTGGCCCGGCTGGAGTTCATCATCAACCGGCAGATCGGCATCCACCCCAAGGCGCTGCTCGACCACGCCGCCGGACAGCTCTCCGGTGATGACCCGGGTCTGGCCCGCAAGATCGACGAGGCCGTCGCCGCATACCCCGGACCGCGGGAGTTCTTCGTGCAACGGGTCGCCGAGGGCGTGGGCACCATCGCGGCGGCGTTCCACCCCAAGCCGGTGATCGTGCGCATGTCGGACTTCAAGTCCAACGAGTACGCGAACCTCGTCGGCGGGCCGAGCTACGAGCCGCACGAGGAGAACCCGATGCTCGGGTACCGCGGCGCCTCCCGCTACCTGTCACCGGACTTCGCCGACTGCTTCGCCATGGAGGCCGAGGCGCTCAAGTACGTGCGCGACACCATGGGCCTGACCAACGTCAAGGTGATGATCCCGTTCGTCCGCACCCTCAAGGAGGCCCGCGGCGTCGTCGAGCTGCTCGCCGAGCACGGCCTCACCCGTGGTGAGAACGACCTGCAGGTCATCATGATGTGCGAGCTGCCGTCCAACGCGGTGATCGCCGAGCAGTTCCTCGAGTACTTCGACGGGTTCTCCATCGGCTCGAACGACATGACCCAGCTGACCCTCGGACTGGACCGCGACTCCGGCCTCGTCGCCGCCGGGTTCGACGAGCGCGACCCCGCCGTGCAGCACATGCTCGCCCTGGCCATCGCGGCCTGCAAGAAGCAGGGCAAGTACGTCGGCATCTGCGGGCAGGGGCCCTCCGACCACCCCGACCTCGCCGCCTGGCTCCTCGACCAGCACATCGACACGATGAGCCTCAACCCCGACACCGTCGTCGACACCTGGATGGCCCTCAGCAAGCGGTAAGAGGGGTCCCCGCGAAGTATCGGAGCGAAGCGGAGAACTTCGTGGGGTGCTAGCCACCGCGCCGACCCGCCGCGGCTGTGGCACCGTGGACCGATGGCCGCCCATGAGTAGCGATCCGGGGGCCATCCCCCTCGTCCGACCGCCGACCCTGCGACACGACGAGACCCGAGGTGCGACCAGGCTCGAGCTGTTCTTCGACCTGGCCTACGTTCTCGCGGTCGCGGCGCTGGCCGCCAACCTCGTCACCGACGTCGACTGGGGCGGGGTGGCCGAGTTCGCCTTCCTGCTCGTGCTGGTCTGGCTCTCCTGGGTCCAGTTCACGTTGTACAACAACCGGTTCGACACCGACGACCTCGTGTTGCGGCTCGGGAAGTTCGCCGCCATGGCGGCCGTGGTGGGGTGCGCGGCGAGCATGTCCGAGGCCACCGCCTCTCTCTCGATCCCCTTCGCGGTCAGCTACCTCGCCGGCCGGACCGTGCTCCTGCTCCTGTATGCGCGGGCGCGGCGTCACGTCCACGAGGCTCGGGCGACCATCGAGGTCTACCTCGCGGCCTCGTCGGTCGTCGTCGTCCTGTGGGCGGTCTCCCTGGCGACACCGGCGCCGGCCCGCTTCGTGCTGTGGGGCGTCGGTGCGCTGGCCGACATCGTGGCGCCGATCATCGCGACCCATCGGTCGGCGACCGCCCCGCTGCATCTCGAGCACCTTCCGGAACGGTTCGGGCTACTGGTCATCCTCGTCCTCGGCGAGATGGCCGCAGCCGTCGTGGCCGGCCTCCACGACACGAACTGGGACGCGACCTCCTCGCTGATCGCCGGCTCGGCGTTCCTCGTCGCGGTGGCCGCGTGGTGGGCCTACTTCGACGTCAGCGAGGCGGTCAGCGCCAACGCGCTCCGCCGCGCGGAGGAGGCCGCCGAGAGGCAGGAGGCCGAGCGAGGGGCAGCCGGCGCGGACGGTGACGCGGTCGAGAAGGTCGACGAGCGGCACGACCTGTTCGTCTACGGACACCTGCCCGTGACCGGAGGGCTCCTGGCCGCCGGGGTGGGGTTGGAGGAGCTCATCCTCCATCCCCACGACGTCCTGCCGTCCGCGGGCAGCTGGCTCGTCGTCGGCGGGCTGGCGGTGTTCCTGGCTGGCACCGCCCTCCTGCTCGGCGGTACCGAGCGGCGGGTCGGGCGCGCCCTGCGGTGGCCGGGGCTGGCGGTGCCGCTGATGCTGGCGTTGGGCGTCGCGGGTCCTCGGGACCCGTTCTTCTTCGCGCTGTCGACCGCCGCCCTGCTCGCGGTGGTCGTCGCCCTGGGCACGGTGCTGTCACGACGCCAGAAGATCTGAACGGGCGCTCGTCCGAATGTTGTCCTGACATTCTCACTTCTCCGGCGGTTCGTCGTTATCGTCAGGTCATGGCCGCCCTCGCGATCCCCGTCGACCTGCGGATCGACCGCAGCTCGCCGATCCCGCTGTACCACCAGCTCGCGGAACAGCTCAGCGCGGCGGTGATGGACGGCCGGCTCGAGCCGGGCGACCCGTTCGAGAACGAGATGGCCATGTGCGAGCGGCTCGGGTTGTCGCGGCCGACGGTGCGGCGGGCCATCCAGGAGATGGTCGACCAAGGACTTCTGGTCCGGCGCCGCGGCGTCGGGACGACCGTGGCGAACCGGAAGGTGCACCGCCGGTTCGAGTTGTCCAGCCTCTACGACGACCTCAAGCGAGCCGGCCGGTCACCGCACACCGTCGTCATCAACCTCGACGTGGTCAAGGACGCCCGGGCGGCCGGCGCCCTCGACCTCGACGACGGGTCCGAGCTGCTGTCGATCACCCGGCTCCGGCTCGTCGAGGACCAGCCCCTGGCGCTGATGCGCAACTGGCTCCCGCCGGCCTACCTCGACATCGGCCGTGACGAGCTGGAGGGCACCGGCCTCTACGACGCGCTGCGCACGCGGGGCGCCAAGCCGGTCGTGGCCCGCCAGAGCATCGGCGCGCGGATGCCGACCCCCGTAGAGCGCCGGCATCTCAACCTGCGCGGTGGGCAGCCGGTCCTGACCATGACGCGGATGGCCTTCGACATCGCCGGTAAGGCGGTCGAGTTCGGCGACCACAGCTACCGCGCGGAGGACTACGCGCTGGACATGGTTGTCGACGAGCGCTGAGCCGCGGCGCTGATCGCGTCCATCGTCTCCAGCGTGGTGATCGTGTCCGCCGGCGTCCGTAGCGGGGTCGTCGTCTCGCCGGCGGCGATCCGGCGCGCCGCCTCGGCCGCCTGCCAGAACAGCGCGGCGTGGTCGACGCCCTCCTCGTCGTAGCGCAGAGCACTCCCGTCGTGGCCGAGCACGGTGAACCCGCCGGGCCGGTAGAAGTACCGGTCCAAAAGCAGCGTCGCCTCTGAGCCGATGACGGAGGCGGTCGTCGGCAGGTCGCCGAGAACGCTGGCGGTCAACGACGCCACGCCGCCGGTATGCGTGCGCAGGACGGCCGCGACCTGGCCGTCGACGCCGCTCGGGCTGAGGTGCTCCGGTGCGACGGTCGCGACCGCGGCGACCTCCGACGGGGCGCCCAGCACCCACGTGGCCAACGAGGCGGGGTACGTCATGAGGTCGTTCATCGGGCCACCGGCGAGGTCGGCCCGCATGATCCGGTGGTCCGCGGCGAAGTACTCGCCGATGTCGGCTACGACGGAGTGCGGCGTGCCGACGACCCCGCCCTCGACCAGCTGCCGGATCACGTCGAACTTGGGGAGGAAGAACGTCCAGAGCGCCTCCATGAGGAAGAGCCCGCGCTCACCGGCGAGGTCGGCAAGGTCGCGCGCCTCGGCCGCGCTGACCCCCATCGGTTTCTCGACGACGACGTGCCGCCCGGCCTCCAGAGCGAGCCTGGCGTGCGCATGGTGGTGGTTGTGCGGGGTAGCCACGTAGATGACGTCCACCGTGTCGTCCGCGACCAGGTCCTCGTACGACCCGTATGCGCGTAGGGCGCCGACCGTGTCCGCGAACTGCGTTGCGCTGGAATGCGATCGCGAGCCCACCGCATACACCTGCTGCCGCGTGGACGCCCGCAACGCCGCGGCGAACTTTCCCGCGATCCAACCGGTGCCGAGGACGCCCCACCGCAGGGGTGGGGCGTCCATCGGGTCCGGCGTCCGCGCCCGCGGGAGCGCGGACGGGAACGGTGTCATGCCCGCGTCAGGTGTTCTGAGGGAAGCCGAGGTTGAGACCGCCGTGGCTCGGGTCCAACCAGCGCGACGTGACGACCTTGCCGCGGGTGAAGAAGTGCACGCCCTCGATGCCGTGCGCGTGGGTGTCGCCGAACAGCGAGCTCTTCCAGCCGCCGAACGAGAAGTACGACACCGGCACGGGAATCGGGACGTTGACGCCGACCATGCCGACCTCGACCTCGTGCTGGAACCGGCGAGCGGCCCCGCCGTCGTTGGTGAAGATCGCCGTTCCGTTGCCGTAGGGGTTGTCGTTGATGAGGCGCAGGCCCTCCTCGTAGGACTGCACGCGAACCACCGAGAGCACCGGGCCGAAGATCTCGTCGCGGTAGATCGACATCTCCGGCGTCACCTGGTCGAACAGCGTCGGCGCGAGGAAGAACCCGTTCTCGCCGCCGTCGAAGTCGGCGTCGCGGCCGTCGACCACGAGGGTCGCGCCCTCCTCGACACCGGCCGCGACGTAGCCGGTCACCTTGTCGCGGTGCGGGCCGGTCACCAGCGGTCCCATGTCGCAGCCGCGGGTGCCGTCGCCGGTGCGCAGCTTGCCCATCCGGTCGACGATGCGGCTGACCAGGTCGTCGGCGACGGGCTCGACGGCAACCAGCGCGGAGATGGCCATGCAACGTTCGCCGGCCGAGCCGAACCCGGCGTTGACGGCGGCGTCCGCGGCCAGGTCGAGGTCGGCGTCGGGCAGAACGAGCATGTGGTTCTTCGCGCCGCCCAGGGCCTGGACCCGCTTACCGTGCGCGGTGCCGGTCTCGTAGACGTACCTGGCGATCGGCGTGGAGCCGACGAACGACACCGACTTGATGTCCGGGTGGGTGAGCAGGGCGTCGACGGCCTCCTTGTCACCGTTGACGACGTTCATGACGCCGTCGGGCAGGCCGGCCTCCTTCCAGAGCCGGGCCACGGCGAGCGCGGCCGACGGGTCCTTCTCGCTCGGCTTGAGGACGACGGCGTTGCCGCAGGCGATGGCGATGGGGATGAACCACATGGGAACCATCGCCGGGAAGTTGAACGGCGAGATGACGGCGACCACGCCGAGCGGCTGGCGCAGCGAGTAGACGTCGACCCCGGTCGAGGCGTTCTCCGAGTAGCCGCCCTTGAGCAGATGCGGGATGCCGCAGGCGAACTCGGCCACCTCGAGGCCGCGCGTCACCTCGCCGAGCGCATCGTCGAGCACCTTGCCGTGCTCCGCGGTGATGAGCGCCGCGACCTCCTGCTTGTTCCGGTCGAGCAGCTCCCGGAACGCGAAGAGGACCTTGGAGCGGCGGGCCAGGGACGTGTCTGCCCACTCCGGCCACGCCTTGGACGCGGAGGCGACGACCTGGCCGACGAGATCGGCGGACGCCAGGTCCAGGGCGCCGGTGACCTCGCCAGTCGCCGGGTTGAACACCTGGCTGGTCCTCTCGGACGCGCCGGTCCAGTCGGCACCGTCGACGTAGTGGGTGATGCGAGTGGGGCTCATGACGGTTCCTTCGGTTGCGGGGGTCAGACGGCGAAAGCGGGGCGGGGCGCGAGCTTGACGCTCACCGGGCGGCCGGTGGTGAGGGACTCGACGCCAGCGGTGCAGACGACGGCGGCGGCGTAGCCGTCCCAGGTGGTGGGGCCGACGACCTCGCCACGACGGGTCGCGTCGACCCACGCCTGGACCTCCAGGTCGTAGGCGGTCGCGAACCGGTCGCGGAAGTCCTCGGGAATGTGGGTGCCGGCTGAGTTGTCCTGGCGCAGCAGGGGACCCGAGCCGAGACCGATGGTCGCGTTGCCGTGTTCACCGACGGCCTCGCAGCGGACCTCGTAGCCCACGCCCGTGTTGACGAACACCTCGTTGGTCGCGATGCCACCGCCGGCCATGGTAAAGATCGCGATCTGCGGGTCGAGGACGCCCTCGCCGGCCACGCTCGTCGGTGTGGGCGCCAGGACGTGGATCTGCGCGATCTCCTCACCGAACAGCCACCGCGTCACGTCGACCTCATGGACCAGCGAGTCGCGGACGATCATCTCCGACACGAACCCGGGTGGCGTGTCCTTGTTGCGATGCGTGTTGTGCACTATGAGGGTTCGGCCGAGCGACCCCGAGTCGAGCAGTCGCTTCAGCTCGGCGTACTCGGGGTCGAACCGGCGCATGAAGCCCACCTGAATGAGTGGCCGGCCGGCTTTGGCCTCCAGCTCCACCAGCCGCAGCGAGGACTCGCTGTCCATCGTCAGCGGCTTCTCGCAGAGGACCGGCTTTCCCGCCTCGATGCAGGCGATGACCTGCTCCTCGTGGGCGAAACCCGGCGACGCGATGACCACCGCGTCGACCTCGTCGTCGGCGACCAGCTCGAGGGTGTCATCGACGGCGCGCACGCCCTCGAACGAGGCGGCCAGCTCGCGGGCGCGGTCGGTTGCCGGATCGGAAATGGCCACCAGGCGAGCACCGTTGATGCGCTTGGCGATCCGCTCGGCGTGGTCAGCGCCCATCCGGCCGACGCCGAGGATGCCGACGCGGAGCAGGTCCGACGTCACGCCGGGCTCCCGTCGGTCGGCGCGACCAGCGGCCGTTGGGCCCGCTTGTGCTCGACGTAGTCGGCATAGGCGTGCTGCGTCGAGTCGATCGCGGAGACCTCGCTGACCGGCACGTCCCACCAGGCCTCGTTGTCGGGCGCGAAGACGAACGGGTCGGTCTCGACGTGGATGACGACCGGGCCACCGTCGGCCGGGGCGGCCTTGGCGTCCTTGATCGCCTGCTCGAGCTCGGACGCCGAGTGCACCTCGATGACGTGGGCGCCGAGGCTGCGGGCGTTGGCGGCCAGGTCGATGGCGATCAGGTCGCCGTCCAGTCGACCGTCCTCTGTGCGAGTGCGGTACCGCGTACCGAACCGCTGTGACCCCAGGGACTCCGAGAGCGAGCCGATCGAGTGGAACCCGTAGTTCTGGACCAGGACGACGATGACCTTGACCCGCTCCTGCACTGCGGTGACCAGCTCGGTCGGCATCATGAGGTAGCCGCCGTCGCCGACCATCGCGAACACGTCTCGGCTCTCGTCGGCCAGCCGGATCCCGATCGACGCGGGGATCTCGTAGCCCATGCAGGAGTAGCCGTACTCCACGTGGTACGCCTTGCGATCGCGCGCCCGCCACAGCTTGTGCAGGTCGCCGGGCATCGAACCGGCCGCGCAGAGGACCACGTCGCGCGGGTCGCTGAGCTCGTTGACCGCGCCGAGGACCTGGCCCTGGGTGAGTAGCCCGTCGGCGAGCGCGTCGGTGACCTCGACGGACGGGTGGTATGCCGCCTCGACCTGCTCGTCCCAGACGCGCCAGAGCGTTTGCTGGCGCTCGCGGTAGGCGTCGTCGACCGCGTAGCCGTCGAGGGCCTCGGTCAGCGCGGCGAGGGTGGCCCGGGCGTCGCCCACGACCTCGAGCCCCGCGTGCTTGGCCGCGTCGAACCGGGCGACGTTGACGTTGATGAACCGAACGTCGTTGTCCTGGAACACGGTTCGGGACGCCGTGGTGAAGTCGCTCCAGCGGGTACCCACGCCGATGACGACATCCGCCTCCGCCGCGACCGCGTTGGCCGCCGTCGTCCCGGTCGAGCCGACGGCGCCGAGCTCCTGCGGGTGCCCGTGCGGGAGCGAGCCCTTGCCGGCCTGCGTCTCGCCGACGGGGATCCCGGTCCGCTCGCAGAACGCCAGGAGCGCGTCCTCGGCCTGTGAGTAGTGCACGCCGCCGCCGGCCACCACCAGGGGCCGCTTCGCCGACCGGATGACCTCCGCGGCGGCGGTGATGTCGGCTGGGTCGGCCTGGGCCCGGCTGATCCGCCAGGTCCGCGGCGCGAACAGCTCGAGCGGCCAGTCGAACGCCTCGGCCTGCACGTCCTGGGGGAGAGCCAGCGTCACCGCACCGGTCTCGGCCGGGTCGGTCAGCACCCGCATCGCGTTGAGCAGGGCCGACGGGAGCTGCTCGGGACGGTTCACCCGGTCGAAGTACTTCGACAACGGGCGGAACGCGTCGTTGACGGTGAGGTCACCCGCATACGGCTGCTCGAGCTCCTGGAGCACCGGACCGGACACCCGCGTCGCGAAGGTGCCGGACGGGAGCAGCAGCACCGGGATTCGGTTGATGGTGGCCAGGGCCGCACCGGTCAGCATGTTGGTCGAGCCGGGGCCGACCGAGGCGGTGCAGGCCCAGGTCTGGAGGCGGTCCTTCTGGCGCGCGTAGCCGACGGCCGTGTGCACCATGGCCTGCTCGTTGCGGGCCAGGACGTAAGGGAGCCGGTCGTCGCCGGTCGCCGACAGCTCGTTCTGCAGCAGCGCCTGCCCGATGCCGGCGACGTTGCCGTGGCCGAAGATGCCGAAGCAGCCGGCGAACAGCTTCTGCCGGTCGCCGTCGCGCTCGGTCCACTGCGCAGCGAGGAACCGGACGACGGCCTGGCCGACGGTGAGCCGGACGGTGGACGTCATCGGACACCTCCTAGGGGTAGTCGGGGGTCGACGGCCTGCGACGTCCAGGTGTCCCGGACCCAGCCGTGAGCCGGATCGTCGCAGATCAGCCAGGCGCGCTCGGGCCCCGGGCCTGCCATGACGTTGAGGTAGTAGAGGTCGTAGCCCGGGACCGCCATCGCCGGGCCGTGCCAGCCGTGGGGGACGAGGACGACGTCACCGGACCGCACCTCGGCGAGGACGTCGATCTCCCGCTCCGCCGTGCCGTAGACCCGCAGGTAGGCCAACCCGCGGGGGGCTCCGCCCCCCGCGAACCCCCCGAGTGCCCGCTCTGGCCGGCTCTCGAAGTAGTAGATCTCCTCCAGCTGCGACTCGACGCCCTCGCGGGGGGTGTCGTGCTTGTGCGGCGGGTACGAGCTCCAGTTGCCGCCAGGGGTGATGACCTCGCAGGCGATGAGCGCCTCCGCGTCGAGGACTCCGGGGACTCCGAAGTTGCGGACCTCGCGGGAGGCCTGACCGGCGCCACGCAGCTCGACGGGGACGTCACCGGCGGCCAGGTGCTGGAACGTCGGCACCGGACCCAGAGGCTGGTCGGGGACCACCGCGACGGCGAGCGCCACCCGGCAGGGCTCGGTCGCCTCGAGGACGAGGTCGCTGTCCCGGGGGACGAAGGCCACGTCGGTCGGCCCGTCGAACACCGACGACCGTCCGGTGAGCCGGGCTTGGGACGTGGTGCCCGTCGAGTCGGTGCACCGGACGTCGACCGAGCCCGAGAGCGGGACGACGATCAGCTCTCGCGTGCCCGTCGAGAGCCCGCGCTCCTCCCCGGGAAGGAGCGAACCCGCATACAGGCCGGTGTAGGTCCAGTCGTCGATGCTCTCGTCGACGACGACCGACCAGTCCTCGCGCTCCGCGCTGCCGAAGGGCAGGACCCAGCGGCTGCTCATCGGCCCGCTCCGTGGACGAGCTCCGCGGCGATGTCGACCGCCGCGGCGACGTCGCCGTCCGGCGGGTAGAGCAGGGCCCGCCCGACGACCAGGCCGCGGACGGCCGGGAGGTCCAGCGAGGCGCCCCACGAGGCATACGTGTCGTGCGGGTCGCCCTGGGGGTCGCCGCCGAGGAGCAGGGTGGGGAGGGTGGTCGCGTCCATGACCCGCTCCAGGTCGTCGACGACCGGCAGCTTGAGCCAGGTGTGGGCGCTCGACCCGCCCAGCGCGGAGGCGACCGAGATGCTCTTGATCGTCGACTCGGGGTCGAGGAGGTTGACCACCCGACCCTCGCGGCGCACCGAGAGGAACGGCTCGATCATCGCCATCAACCCGAGGCCGGCCAGCTCGGTGACCGCCTCGGCCGTCGCCTGTAGCGTCGCGACGGTGCCCGGGTCGTCGAGGCAGATGCGGGTGAGCATCTTGCCGCCCTCGAGGCCGTGCGCGGCGACGTCGACGGCGCGGTAGGCGGTGAACCGGTCGTCCAGCTCGAACGACGCGCCCTGCAGGCCGCCGCGGTTCATCGACCCCACGACGACCTTGTCGTCGAGCGCGCCCATCAGCAGCAGGTCGTCGAGGATGTCCGGGGTGCCGAGAACGCCGTCGACGCCGGGGCGGGCGAGCGCTGTGGCGAGCCGCTCGAGCAGGTCGGTGCGGCTGGCCATGGCCATCCCGTCGCTGCGGACGCCGAGCGCGTTGCGGGCCGGGTGGTCGGCGGCGACCACGAGCAGCCGGCCGTCGTCGCCGGCGATCGGCCGGCGGTGCCGTCCGGCCCACGCGTCGGGAATGCGGTGCGGCTCGCGGACCCGGACCTCGGTGAGGTCACGCACGGAGACGGTCGGGCGGGTCTCGACGGTCATCGCGACTCTCCCGCTGTGCTGACGCGCGACTCGAGGGCCTCCCGGACCTCCGCCTCGTTCGGCATCGCCGTCGAGCACTCCAGCCGGGACGCGACGATGGCGCCCGCGACGTTGGCGAACTCGAGCGTCCGGCGCAGGTCCCAGCCGCCGAGCAGCCCGTGCACCAGGGCGCCGCCGAACGCGTCGCCAGCGCCGAGGCCGTTGACCACCTCGACGGGGAAGGTCGGCACCTCGACTCGCTCGTCCCGCGTTGCGGCGAGCACGCCCTTGGGGCCCTGCTTGACGATCGCCAGCTCCAGGCCGCGGTCGAGCAGGGCGTCGGCGGCGCGGTTCGGGTCGGTCTCGCCGACGGCGACCTCGCACTCCTCACGGTTCCCGACGGCGATGGTCACGTGCTCCAGCGCCTTCTCCACCTGGGCGCGGCCCTGCTCGGCATCCGGCCAGAACATCGGCCGCCAGTCGAGGTCGAGGACGGTATGCGTGCGGCGACCCCGGGTCGCCCACGCCGCGAAGTGCGACGCCCGGCTGGGCTCCTGCGACAGTCCGGTGACCGTCGACCAGTAGATGTGGGCGTCCTGGATCGCTTGCAGTGGAAGGGTTTCCGGCTCGATGAGCAGGTCCGGCGCGATGGGGTAGCGGTAGAAGTAGAGCGGGAAGCTGTCCGGCGGGAAGATCTCGCAGAACGTCACCGGCGTCGGCGGACCGTCCACCGGCTCGACGAACGCGTCATCGACGCCGAGGGCGCGCAACTGCCGCTTGACGTAGGTGCCGAACGGGTCGCGGCCGGTGCGGGTGACGATCGCCGTCTTCCGTCCGTAGCGCGCCGCCGCCACGGCCACGTTGGTGGCGCTGCCGCCGAGGAACTTCTCGAAGGTGCGCACGTCCTCCAGCCCGACGCCGTGGTCGAGCGGGTAGATGTCGACCCCCGTCCGCCCGATCGTGATGAGGTCGAACGGAGCCGACTCCGCCCCGGCGCTCATACGGAGGGGATCTCGTCGAGACGGACGATCCGGCCCTCGTGCCGCGACAGCTCGCAGGCCTCCGCGATCCGGAACGCCTGCATCGCGTCGAGGACCGTGCACGGTGAGGGTCGCTGCCCCCTTGCGACGTCGGCGAAGGCCGTCAGCTCGGCCCGGTACGCGGGCAGGAACCGCTCCATGAACGACCAGTGCCGCGGGCCGCTGGTGACGTCACCGCCCTCCTCGGCCGAGGTGACCGCGAGGGACTGGTCGTAGCCGACGCCGATGGTGCCGTCGCTGCCGAAGACGTCCATCCGGACATCGTGCCCCCCGCCGTTGTAGCGCGTGGCGGTCACGGTGACGAGGGTGCCGTCGTCCAGGGTGAGGATGGCCGCCGCGGTGTCGACGTCGCCGGCCTCGGAGAAGAACGAGGCGCCCTTGTTGGCGCCCGAGGCGAAGACCGACACCACCTCGTGGCCGGTCACGAACCGGACGATGTCGAAGTCGTGGATCGAGCAGTCCCTGAACAGTCCTCCGCTCGTGGGGATGTACGCGGCGTGCGGCGGCGCCTGGTCGTGGGTGCTGGCCCGGATGGTGTGGACGAACCCGAGCTCGCCGTCGGCCACCGCCTGGCGGGCCCGCTGGTACCCGCGGTCGAACCGCCGCTGGAAGCCGACGTGGACCGGGACTTCGGAGCCGTCGACCAGCTTGGCCAGGGAGAGCGTCTCGTCGAGGGTCGAGGCCACCGGCTTCTCGCAGAACGTGGGCACCCCGGCGTCGACGCCCAGACGCAGCAGCGGGGCGTGACCGGGAGTCGCCGTGGCGATGACGAAGGCGTCGACGCCGGACGCCAGCAACGCCTCGGGCGTCTCGGCGAAGCCGACCCCGAGCCGGTCGGCCACGGTCTGCGCAGCCTCGGGAAACAGGTCGGTCACGACGAGCTCGTCGACGAAGTCGAGCCCGGTCAGTGTCTCCGCATGGAAGGCGCCGATCCGTCCGACGCCCGCAAGCCCGATGCGCATACCCACTCCCTCGTGTTCGACGACCGACCGCCGTGCGTCCGATCGTTCTGCCCGTGCCAACAAATGTCAAGCAAATGTCAGGACATTATGATGTGTCCGTGACATGGGCTGACAGAGGTGCTCACGATCCGGACGTGGCGGTCTGCGGGTTCGGGCGTCGTGGAGGGCTCCGCGGTTCGACAATGGGGCGCGAGGAGGCGATGTCGATGACCGCGGACCAGCTGACCGGCATACCCGGTGTTCTCGCCCGGATGGACGCACTGCTGGAGACCATGCCACCCGACCTCGACCCCCAGAAGACCTTCCTCGCGACCTACCGCCGGACGACGATCGCCGTGGGCGAGCAGGTGGAGCAGGGCCGGTTCGAGGACCCGGCGTGGGTGGACCGGTGGGACGTCGCGTTCGCCGACTTCTACGTCAGCGCGCTGGAGGCGCGGGTGGCCGGGCGGGAGGTCTCCCGGCCGTGGCGGCTCGCGTTCGGGGTGCCGGAGGACCTGGCGCCGCTGCGCCGGCTGCTGCTCGGGATCAACGCCCACATCAACTACGACCTGCCGCAGTCGCTCATCGCGGTGATCAGCCCCGCGGAGTTCGACCAGCCGGCGCTCCTGGCCCGGCGGCAGCGCGACCACGAGCGGATCGACGCGATCCTCTCCGGACGGGTGTCGGCCGAGGACGCCGAGCTCTCCTCGATGTCGTCGCGGACCACGCTGGACCGGGTCCTCCAGCCGCTGAACCAGGCGGGCTCGAAGCGGTTCCTGCGCGAGGCGCGGCAGAAGGTCTGGCACAACACCCGGGAGCTGCACGCGGCCCGGCTGGCCGGACCCGAGGCGTACGCGACCCGGCTGGCCGAGCTCGAGATCCTCAGTGCCGCCAAGATCGGCGACCTGCTCGCGCCCGGGCAGGTCCTGCTCAAGCTGGCGATCGGCGGGTTCGGCGTGACCCTGCCCCCGCCGAGCTGACACTCGTCAGTCGCGCGTCGTCGACGGGCAGCACCAGAAGTAGACCTGGCCCTCGCGCAGCTCCACCTCGGTCGGCGGGTCGAGCGTTTCGCACATCCGCAGCAGGGCGATCACCTTGGTCCGCCCGCGCGTGGTCCGGCCGTACTCGTCGGTGAACCGCAGGTACGGGTGCAGGACCCGGCGCAGCGCGACCCAGTCGTCGCCCGCGACGGCACCGATGACGGTCGTCACATAACGCTCGACGGCGATCTCAGGCAGGGGTGTTGTCCTTCGCCCACAGCCCGAGGAGCCCGCGGAAGTGGGCCATGAACTGCTCCCGCTCGTGCGCGGGGTACGTCGCGTCCACGGTCTCGCGCAGCAGCCGGTCGAAGTCCGGGGACGTCACCCAGTCGTGGACCTGCTCCGGCAGGTGCGGGAGGTACTCCTCGCAGAACTGCCAGTAGCGGTCGGTCGAGTAGTGCTCGTTGGCCAGCGCGAGGTAGGCGGTGATCTTGCTGTCGTAGGACAGCGAGTCGTCGTCGGCGATGGCGAAGTAGCGCTCGGTGTGCAGGTCGACCGACATTGTCCGGCCGGTGACGAGGGAGTACACCGACCAGCGCACCAGCGCGCTGATCGCCCAGGGGAAGTAGTAGTGCAGCGAGGTGACCGCCACGTCGGGACAGGCGTTGGCGTAGTCGATCGGGTAGACCTCGTCGCCCGCCACCAGCATCTCGGCGGAGTTGAACTCCCAGCCGAAGAACGCGTTGATGATCTTGCTGATCGCGGCGCACTCCGACCCGGCCTTGGCCGAGAGGAAGTCGTGCGAGACCGAATAGCGGTTATGCATGGGCTCGTCCGGCCGGAAGTCCATGACCATCGTCTCGGGCCCGATCGACAGGGCCCGCGCGAATTTCTCGTAGTCGACGGTCGCCTGCAGGTGCATGAGCATCTCGCCGGACTCGTCGTAGGCCTTGTGCAGGTCGTCCTGGTTGTTGATCCGGGAGACCCCCCGCCAGCCGCCGCCGTCGAACGGCTTCATGTAGAGCGGGTAGCCGAGGTCGGCCGCGATGGTGTCGAGGTCGAACGCCTGGTTGTACTTCGCCGCTGTGTAGGCCCACCGGGTGTTGTCGACGGGGTTCTTGTAGGGCACGAGGACGGTACGCGGGATCTTCAGCCCCAGCCGGACCATCGCGCAGTAGGCCGAGTGCTTCTCCATGGACTGGAAGGTGAACGGGCTGTTGAGCAGGTAGGTCCCGTCCATCAGCGCGGCCTTCTTGAGCCACTCGCGCGGGTGGTAGTACCAGTACGCGAGGCGGTCGATGACCAGGCTGGGGCGCACCGGGTCGGTCAGCTCGAACGGCTCGATGGTGAGCCGCTCGGACTCGACGTCGTGGACGACGCCCGAGGCGTCGGTGACCGGGCCGACTCGTCGGAGGATCGCCTCGAACGCCTGCGGCCAGTCCTCCTCGGCGCCGAGCAGCAGTCCGATGAGGTGGCGCGAGTGGTCCGGCACGGGAGACCTCCTGGGGCGGGGCGGGCTCGACCAGACGACCGTATCGGGGTACGGCCTGCGCGGGTAGCGCGGGTTCGGGCCGCGCAGGTGTTTACACGCTGGACGCGTGTTGGTCACACACCACGGCACGATCGGCGGGTAGAAATAAGGCGAACCCGCAGGCCTTGGGCGACTAGCGCGCAGACAAGGTGAGACCCGGCCAAGTATGAGTTGGCCGGGTCTCGGTGTGTCCGGGTCTGACGCCCCCCGAACGTCGGTCAGCGCGCCTGGTCCCCTCGCGTCGTCCCGCGAGTCCAGCAGATTGCTCCGCTGGTGTGGACCTCGATTGCTGTCCGACCGCCTCTCCTTGCGGAAGGGCGTAGGGAGATTTCTACGCCCTGACCCCGTCGTCCGCAAGGGGTGGATCGGACGATTTTCCAACGGGTTTCATGAATCGCGGCGTGTCGGCTCGACACGCCGGGCCTCTGGTGTGTGTGTGACGGGAGGTACGACCCGGGGCGTAGTTCCGGGGTGGCAGAGACGTCCGGCCGCCGGGTCAGGACCCGACCGCGGACCGATGTGCCGACGCATACCGGCCGGGGAGGGTGGTCGTCATGGCGACCTCACCGACCCCCCTCCCGCCCGCCCACTCGTCCGCGGCTGTGTCCACCGCGTCGAACCTCGTCACGCCGGCGGACGCGCTCGTGGCGACCGACGTGGTCAAGACGTATGGACCGCTCGGACCCGGCGAGGTGGCGCCGCTGGGGGGCGTCACCCTGACCGTGGCTCCAGGCGAGAGCGTGGCGATCATGGGGCCGTCGGGGTCGGGCAAGACCACGCTGCTGCACGTGCTGGCCGGGATCCTCACCGCGACCAGCGGTTCGGTGACGTGGCGCGGCCGCGACCTGGCGCGGATGTCCGACCGGGAGCGGAGCGTGCTGCGGCGGCAGGACTTCGGGTTCGTCTTCCAGGCGGGCCACCTGCTGCCCGAGCTCCCGGCGGTCGAGAACGTCGCGGTGCCGCTCATGCTGGCGGGGCGGCCGCGGGCTGCCGCGGTGGCCGAGGCGGCGGCGCTGTTCCCGGTTCTGGGGCTCCAGGGGCTCGAGCAGCGGCGACCTGGCGAGCTCTCCGGCGGCCAGGCGCAGCGGGTGGCGATCGCCCGGGCGATGGTCGCGTCGCCGGGCGTGGTGTTCGCTGACGAGCCGACGGGGGCGCTCGACCAGGGCACGTCGGCCGACGTCATGCGCCACCTGACCGGGGTCACCCGGCAGTCCGGGTCCTCGCTAGTGGTGGTGACCCACGATGTCGACGTCGCGCAGTGGTGCGGGCGTGTGGTCCGGATGCGCGACGGTCGCGTGGAGACCGCGCAATGACGGGGGCGCTGCGGGTCTGGTGGGCGCTGCGCCGGGGCGTCGGGCGGGAGTGCCACATCCCGGCGGTGCTGGCCCTGGTGGCGTTCGCGGTCGCGACGGCGGCGCTGATGGTCTGCGCGGGTGGGCTGCTGGGGTTCCGTTCGCGGGCGGACGTCGCGGGGACGGCCAGCGCCGAGTACTACGCCACCCTGGCGTGGGTCGCCTGCGCGGTCATGGTGGTCCCGGTCCTCACGCTCGGCGGGTTGGCGGCCCGGCTCGCGGCATCGCGGCGCGACCGGCGGCTGGCCACGCTGCGGCTGTCCGGGGCGACCTCCGGTCAGGTCGTCGTGATGACACTCGCCGAGGCGGCAGGCCAGGCGCTGCTCGGTGGGGTGCTCGGAGTGGTCCTGTATGCGTCGGTGCTGCCGGGTCTGGCGCAGCTGGACTTCCAGGGGCTTCCGTTCTCGGTGGGGGAGCTGTGGGTGGGGGTTCCGGTGGCGCTCCTGGTGTTGGCGGCAGTCGCGCTGCTGGCCGTCGTGTCCGGGCTCGTGGGGCTTCGGCGGGTCGTTATCGGCCCGCTCGGCGTGACGGCCCGGTGTCGCCGCCGCAGCTGCGCTGGTGGCGCGTGGTCGCCGTGTTCGTGTTGCTGGCCGGGTGGCTGGCGGTCGCCCGCAGCAACCTGGCGACCGCGGTGATCCTCACGGTGCTGGTCGGGGTGGTCGCGACGGTGAACCTCGTCGGTCCTTACCTGGTCATGCTGCTGGGGTTCGTCGTGGCGTCGACGAGTCGTCGGTTTCCCACGCTGTTGGCCGCTCGGCGGCTCGTCGACGACCCGCGGAGCACGTGGCGCGCGGTCAGCGCGATCGGGCTCGGCGTCATCGTGGCGGGGCTCTCGACGATGGTCGCTGGGTCCGGGGATGCGGGCGGCCCGGACGGCTACGAGTTCCTCGGAGCGGACATGGCGACCGGCGCCTACCTGACCCTGGCCATCATCGCGGTGGTCTCGGCGACGTCGACTGGTGTCGTGCAGGCGGCCCGGGTCCTGGATCAGCGGGAGCAGTACCGCACGCTCGCCCTGGCCGGTGCGGGCGAGCCGGCCCTCCACGCAGCGCGGACCCGCGAGGTGGCGTTGCCACTGGTGGTCACGGTGGTCGTTGCGGGTGGGATGACGCTTGCGCTGATGGTGCCGTTCGCCCAGCGGATCGGCCCGGAGCTGGTGCTGCGGTTCGGCGTGGCGGTGGTCGCGGCGCTGTCCCTGATGGTCGCGTCAGTCATGGCGTCGCGACCCCTCGTCCGGTCGGTCTGCGCGGTTCCGTGAAGCGGGTCAGGGGCGGGGCGGAACGAGGCCGGACTCGTAGGCCAGGACGACGGCCTGGACGCGGTCGCGCAGGTCCAGCTTGCGCAGGATTGCGCCGAGGTGCGTCTTCACCGTCGCCTCGGCGAGGTGGAGCCGCCCGGCGATCTCCTGGTTGCTGAGGCCCTGGCCGACGGCGACGAGCACCTCGCGCTCGCGCTCGGTGAGCCGGTCAAGCCGATCGTCCGGCCGGCCGGCGTCGCCAGCTGGCCTGGTTGTTCCTTCGGTTCGTAGCGCAGTCGGCGCGAGGACGTAGGCGTCGATCAGCCGTCGCGTCACCGCCGGCGCCACGACCGACTCTTCGCGGTTCGCCGCTCGGATCGCGGCCAGCAGGTCGGTCGGGCCGGCGTCCTTGAGGAGGAACCCCGACGCGCCCGCCCGGAGCGCCGCGACCACGTCCTCGTCGGTGTCGAACGTCGTGAGCACGACGACCGCCGGCGCCCCAGGTCGAAGCCGCAGCTGCCGAGTGGCCTCGACTCCGTCGAGCCGGGGCATCCGCACGTCCATGAGGACGACGTCGACGGCCGGTGCGTCGGGGCCGAGCAGGAGGTCGACCGCCTCCCGCCCGTCCGCTGCCTGGCCGGCCACCACCATGTCGGCCGTCGCGTCGAGGATCATCGCGAACCCGGTGCGGACCAACTGCTGGTCGTCCACGAGAAAGACACGAACCGGCTCGTCGCTCACGCCGACCCGCTCCCGACCGGGACCAGCGGCAGGGTGGCCGTCACGGCATACCCGCCGCGCGTTCGCGGCCCGGCGACGAGGTGACCGCCGGTCGCGGCGACGCGCTCCCGCATACCGGCCAGGCCGCTGCCCGGTCCGTCGGACGGAGCGGATCCGCCGAGCCCGTCGTCGGCAACGGTCACTCGTAGCCCGCCCGGGACGCGCTCGACGAGCACTTCACCACGAGCGTCCGCGCCCGCGTGCTTGAGGACGTTGGTCAGCCCCTCCTGCACGACGCGGTACGCGGCCAGCTGCACCTCCGCGGCAACGTCGTCCGGGGCGGCCGCCGGCAGCGTCGCGTCCACCGGGACACCGGCCGCCCGGACCCCGGCCACCAGGTCGTCGATGTCGGCCAGGCCGGGCTCCGACGCCAAGTCACCGCTCCCGTCCTCGCGCAGGACGCCGACCACGCGGCGGGTCTCGGCGAGCGCGCCACGGGCGGTCAGCCCGATCGCAGTCAGGGCGGCGACCGCCTCGTCGCGGGTCCAGCGGTCGGCGTGCTCGGCCGCGTAGGACGCACCGTCGGCCTGGACCACGACGACGGAGAGTGAGTGGGCGACGACGTCGTGGACGTCGCGAGCGATGGCCAGGCGTTCGCGCTCGGCGACGAGCTGGTCGCGCTGCTCGCGGGCGCGGGCCAACGCCTCGTTGGCCTCGTGGAGCCGGGCCATGGTCCCCTCGCGGGCGCGGACCAGGTCGCCGAGCAGCCAGACCACGGCCAGGAACACCGCGAGGGCCACGCCCAGTCCGATCGCGGACCGAGGACCACCGGCGGCAGCGGCCCAGCGCCACGGCCCGACGACGCAGGCCAGCACTCCTGCGGCGACGGCGGCCACGCGGACCCAGCGCCGCGCGACGTGGGCGGCCACCGTGTAGAGGACGAACGGTGGCACCACGTCGGCCGGCAGCGGCTGGCTGGTGAGCGCGATCTGAAGCAGGGACACGACCAAGGTGGACGCGAAGACCGTCACCGGCCAGCGCCGTCGAACCGCCAGCGGCAGCGTCAGCAGCGCCCCGACGGTGAATCCGGCCCACCCCGCCACAACGGCGCTGAGCAGCCCGACGGTGAGGAAGAGGGACGCGGCGAGGACCGCGTCGACGAGGACCGGGTGGCGTCGCGACCACGCATACAGCCGAGCCGTGCCCACCGGTCCAGGGTAGGCGACCGGGCGGTGGGCCGATTCCTAGCCGCGCCAGGGGTGCAGCCGCGGCCACCAGCCACGGACGGCGGATCGGTATGCGTCGTACTCGGCGCCGTAGCGCTCGGCCAGGGTCGGCTCCTCGTAGATCCGGACGAAGGTCGCGGTCATCGCGAGGATGACGGCGGCGTAGGTCACCAGCACCGGCCGGGCCAAGATCAGCGCCTGGCCGAGGATCAGGGCGACGACGGCGAGGTACATCGGGTTGCGGACGTACCGGTACAGCCCGCCCACGACCAGGGCGTTTGTCGGCGCGACCGGAGCCGGTGTCCCGCGGCCCTCGACCACGAACCGGACGAAGCTGGCCAGCAGCGCCGCCGCCCCGGCCGCCACGAGGAGCCAGCCGACGGCGACGAGGGCCACGTTCGTAGGTCCGGCGACCCACCCCGTCAGCCACCGCGGCACGAGGCCCGCGACCACGCCGGGCGCGACGAACAGGAACACCGTCGTGCCCACCCAGGCGCCGATGCGGTTCATCGCCACAGTCTGGCGGCTGGGTCAGCCGAGCGGCACCACCGGATCGTTCACGCGCACCTCGTAGCCGCCGCCGGTTCGCACCAGGCGCGTGCCGAACCACGTCTTGCCGTCCCAGCGGTGGTGGCGGGCCAGCGTCCGGATCGGCTCCTTGCCGCCCTCGAGGGTGACCGGGTCGAGGGTGGTCATGACGCACCGGTCGCAGACCATCGTCGTGCGGAACTCCACCTCGCCGATCCGTACCCCCGGCCACCCCTCCTCGGCGAAGGGTTCGGCCCCGTCGACGACGACGTTCGGCCGGAACCGCAGCATCTCCAGGCCGCCGGCAACCGGACCGGCGGACGTGTCGCTCAGGTCCGACGGGTCGATGTCCGCGACATCCGGCTGGTCGACGTCCGCTGCGATCCAGGCGTTCAGCTGGGCCAGCGAGGTCTCGCTGGTGAGCAGCAGCGGCCCGGCGTCGGCGAGCGACATCGTCTCGCCGGGCAGCCCACCGCGGGCGCCGCTGATCGGCCGCGACGCGGGGTCCTCCTGCCAGACCAGCCGTACCCGAGTCCCGATGCGCTCGCTGAGCCAGACGTTGACGTCCTCGTCCGCAGGCGCGAGGAACGGCTGCCGCGAGACGCCGACGGGGACCGGTCCGAGTCCCAGGGGGGTGTCGACGAGGATCGACGCGCTGTCGGCCCGGTCGGTGAGCCGAATGGTGTCCTCGTCGACGATCCGCGCCGTGATGCGGAGCAGCTGGTGCACCTCGCGGGCCGTCACCTGGTCGCCCGCGTCGTCGACGAGCGCCCAACGGCGGTCGCCGGCGATCCCGGACGGCTCCACGGCCGCGGACTCCACCTCCACGCCGCCGAGGGACTTGACGGGGTAGAGGCGGAGTCCGGTCACGCGCATACGCGCGATGTTTTCACGCGGGGTATGCGGTCAGTCGCCGGAGGGGGCCTCCGCCGGCCGGTTCGGGAGGGCGCCGGCGACGACCGCCGACACGATCATCAGCGCGACGAGGACGACGAGCGCGATCTCGAACCCGGGCTTGAACATCTCGCTCGGGACCCCTCCGGCGTTGCTCTCGACCACCGAGAAGAAGACGGTGCCGACCACGGCGACGCCCACGGCGCTGCCGAGTTGGCCGATGGTGCTGAGCAGCCCCGATGCCGAACCCGCGGCGGCCACCGGAACGTCGGCGATGGTGAACATCCCGATCGGCGCGACCATCAGCCCGAACCCGGCGCCGGCCACGACGAACCCGGGCACGAACGCCCACGTCGACGTGTCCGCGGTCGCGCCGTGGACGGTGACGAGGAGGAGCACCGCACCGATCGCCCAGACGATGGCGCCGACCTGGAGGACGCGGGTACCGATCCGCGGGACGAGGACGGCCATGCCGATTCCCGCGAAGCCCGCCGTCGCGACGGCGAACGGCAGTCCGGCGAGGCCGGCGTGCAGGACGCTCCAGCCGAGACCGGTCTGGAGGTAGACGGTCTGGCAGAGGAAGGTGGCGCCCATCGCCACGAACAGCAGGCCGTGTACCGCGGAGCCGGCGCCGAACGAGGGCAGCCGGTAGAGGCTGAGGGCAACCAGCGGCTCGCGACCCCCGCGCTCGGCGCGCTGCTGGTGCCGGACGAACGCGATGAGGGTGATGACGCCGGCGGCGATGAGCACGTAGCCCCAGACCGGCCAGCCGAGCTCGCGGCCCATGGTCAGCGGGTAGAGGACGGCGAGCAGGCCGGCGGCGAGGACGAGGACGCCGCGGACGTCGATGCCGGGACGGCGTTCGGAGATCGAGTTCGGCACCCACTTGACCGCCGCGACGATGGCCAGGACGCCGACGGGAACGTTGACGAGGAAGATCGAGCGCCAGCCGGTTCCGGCGATGTCGGCGCTGGTGAGAACCGCGCCGAGCACCGGCCCGACCACGGCGGTCACGCCGGCCAGCCCGGTGAACAGGCCCATGGCCGCGGCCCGCTCGTGCGGCGCATACATGACCTGGATGCTGGTGAGCACCTGCGGGATCATCGCCGCGGCGGCCAGCCCCTGCAGGGCGCGGAACAGGATGAGCGCTTCGGGGTTCGGGGCCAGGCCGCACGCCGCGGACATCACGGTGAACGCGACCAGACCGACGACGAAGAGCCGCTTGCGGCCCCAGAGGTCGCCGAGGCGGGACCCGGTGATGAGGGCGACGGCGAAGGCCAGCGGGTATGCGGCGACCATCCACTGCAGCTGGGCGCCGGTCGCGCCGAGTCCGCTCTCGATGCTCGGCAGGGCGACGTTGACGATCGTCGTGTCGAGCAGCTCCATCGTCGAGGCGAGGAACAGGCTGAACAGCGCGATGGTGCGCGCGCGGCCGATGGGGAGGGCGGTGAGGGGGCGGTTTGCGAGGGGCGGTGCGTCGGTGAGAGCGGTCATGCGGTGCTCCTTGGTCCGTCGTGAGTGGTGCTGCTTTCCACTCATCACGCTACGGAGCATTGCGGCCACTTTTTGACCTGATGATGAGGCATTCTGGAGGCATGGCGAACACCAGCTCGCGAACCCTCCGTCTGCTCTCGCTGCTCCAGACGCACCGGTTCTGGCCGGGGCCGGAGCTGGCCGAGCGGCTCGAGGTCTCGGACCGGACCCTGCGGCGTGACATCGACCGGCTCCGGGAGCTGGGGTACCCGGTGGACGCGGTGCGCGGGTCGGACGGTGGGTACCAGCTGGGGTCCGGCGCGACGATGCCGCCGCTCACGCTGGACGAGGACGAGGCGATCGCCATGGCCGTCGCGCTGAACGGCGCGGCCCAGATGAGCTCGGGGGCATTGTCCGAGGCGTCGGTGTCGGCACTGTCGAAGGTGGTCCAGGTGCTGCCGCCGCGACTCCGGCGGCGGGCGGAGGCGTTGCGGGCCGTGACCGTGGACTCGCCGTTCTCGTCAGCCCCGGCGGTTCGGGCGGACGTGCTGGCGACGGTGGCGCAGACGGCGCGGGACACCGAGCGGTTGCGGTTCACCTACCGCGCGGCAGGGGGCGCGGCAGCGGGTTCGGACCTGGGACGTCACGTGGAGCCGCATCGGCTGGTGACCGTCGGTCGGCGCTGGTACCTCGTGGCCTACGACCTGGACCGCCTGGCCTGGCGGTCGTTCCGGCTGGACCGGCTGCGCGATCCGCTCGGGACGCGGGCGAGGTTCCGGCCTCGTTCGATTCCTGGAGGGGATCCGGCGGCGTTCGTGCGGGAGGGGATGTCGCGCGGCGAGCAGGAGCTGAACGTCGTGGCTCTCGTGTCGGCACGGTCCGACGTGGTGGCGCGGCGGATCGGGCGGTGGGGTCAGGTGACGGCGGTGTCGGAGGACGTCTGCCGGCTGGAGATGTCCGCCCGGGACGCCCGGTGGATCGTGTTCGGCCTGGCGATCGTCGAGGCCCCGTTCGAGCTGGAGAGCGCTCCGGATGCGGTTCGCCACGAGATGGCCGAGTGGGCGGGCCGGTTCGCATCGGCCGCCGCCTCGGCGTCGACGTCGGCGTCGGCGTCGGCGTGAGCCCTGGCACAGGCCCCCGCGAGAGGCCAACTTCTGTCCTCAAACGGCACGAATGACGACAGAAGTTGGCCTCTCACGCGGGCGGACGGGGCGGCAGGAGTATGCGTCGGGGGGCGGTGCAAGGATGCCGGGCATGCTGCTGAGCGAGGTCGTCGCGACCGCCTCCACGGTGGCGGCGACGTCGTCACGGCTGGCCAAGGTCGAGGCGCTCGCCGATCTGCTCCGCCGCCTGCCGGCCGAGGAGGTCGCCCCGACGGTCGGATTTCTCATCGGTCGCGCCCGTCAGGGCCGGGTCGGCGTTGGATACCGGACGGTCGCCGGCCTCATGGGCGAACCCGCCGAGACACCGAGCCTGACCGTCGCCGATCTCGACCGCCTGCTCGACGACCTCCTCGCCACGACCGGTACCGGTTCCGCCGCCCTGCGCCAGGACACCCTCCAGACCCTCGGCCGACGCGCGACCGCCGACGAGCAGCTGTTCGTGACCCGCGTCCTCATCGGCGAGATGCGCACCGGCGCCCTCGAAGGCGTCCTCGTCGACGCCGTCGCCAAGGCCTCCGAGATCCCGGCCGCCACGGTCCGTCGGGCCGTGATGCTCAGCGGCGATCTCGGCGAGACCGCCCGCCTGGCGCTGACCGACGGCGCCGACGCCGTGGAGCAGGTCGGGCTCGCGGTCGGAACCCCTGTGCTCCCGATGCTCGCGTCCACCGCCGCCGACCCCGAGGCCGCGCTCGCCATCACCGGGGAGGCGTCGGTCGAGTACAAGCTCGACGGCGCTCGCATCCAGGTCCACCGCGACGGCGACGACGTCCACGTCTACACGCGCAGCCTCGCCGAGATCACCCACCGGGTGCCCGAGGTCGTCGAGGTGGTTCGAACCCTCCCGGCCGAGCGCCTCATCCTCGACGGCGAGACGCTCTCGCTCGACGAGGACGGCGGTCCGCGACCGTTCCAGGACACGATGTCCCGTTTCGGCGCCGAGGGGCAGCGGAGCACCCTCCTCAAGCCGTGGTTCTTCGACGTCCTCCACGTCGACGGCGAGGACCTCATCGACCGTCCGCTCAGCGAGCGGCTGCCGATCCTCGAGAAGGTCGCCGGCGCATACCGGATCCCCGGCGAGGTCACCGCCGACCCAGCCGTCGCCGACCGCGTCTCCCGCGACGCGCTCGCGGCCGGGCACGAGGGCATCGTCGTCAAGGGCGTCGACTCGCTGTATGCCGCGGGCCGCCGCGGCAAGAGCTGGGTCAAGGTCAAGCCGGTGCACACCTACGACCTGGTCGTGCTCGGGGTCGAGTGGGGGTCGGGCCGGCGGACCGGGTGGCTGTCGAACCTCCACCTCGGCGCCTACGACCCGACCGGTGAGTTCGGCGAACCGGGGGAGTTCGTCATGGTCGGCAAGACGTTCAAGGGCCTCACCGACGCGCTGCTGCGCTGGCAGACCGAGCACTTCCCGACGATCGAGACCCGTTCCACGAAGCACGTCGTCTTCGTCGAGCCGGTCACCGTCGTCGAGATCGCCATCGACGGCGTGCAGCGGTCCAGCCGCTACCCGGGCGGGATCGCGCTGCGGTTCGCCCGCGTCAAGCAGTACCGCGACGACAAGCGCCCCGACGACGCCGACACCATCCAGACGCTCCGGGCGATGCTGCTCTCGACGTCCTGACGCGCCGCCGGTTCACCCGGAGCGAGGCTTGGCAACGTCCCTATCGAGGTAGTCCTTAGGGATCGCCTCCTCGACGATCGACCAACCGAGCTGCCGGTACGCCTCGAAGTCGAACTCGTCGAAGGTTTCGTACTTCTGCGACGTCGCGGGGAAACCCGGGTTGCGCTTCTGGTAGCTGTCCAGGTCCCAGGACAGGCCCGCAGGTAGAACGCTCTTGAGGTACTCGATGCTCGTCGTCTGTTTGGTGTCACGATAGGTAGCCGTCGCGCGCACCCAGGCCCGTTGAGGGCTCGTCCGGGTACCGCGGACCATCGGCGAGGGGTCGAATTCCACGTCCACACCGAGATCCGTCCGGGCCGTGGCCATGGCCATGCCCATCGCCGGGAACTCGTCCTCAGCATCACCGGATCCGTCGAGCATGATGATGCGATCTGGCCGTCGGCGCAGTGCCTCGACAAGCCCCAGGTTGTCATAGTGCCCACCATCGGTGACGTAAAGGTAGGGGGAGTAGAGGCTGGGCGTGCCGACGGCCTCCTCGACCACCTGGAACAGCGACGACCGGTCCAACCAGTCGTTTAGCCAGAGAACAGTTGCTTCTCGGCGGCCGCTCGGATCGACGCCAGTGCGGACCCAATAAGGGTTTGGCAGCCATACCCCGAGGCGGATGTTGGCTAACGCGAGGAGCAGGCGGTAGCGACCGATGGTCTTGGAGTCCCGTCCGAGCACAGGGGCGAGTGCGGCCCCCGAAATGGCGACCGCGTCCGCCAGAGTCAGCGCGTTGGGTTTCCTTCGCCGACTCGCCTTTTCGGGGTCGGGGTCGGTGAGTTGGCGCCGCCCATTCTTGGCGGTGGCTTCCTCGTACGCCGAGGCCGGGAGGAGTCGGTCACTATCGGTGAACGTCGTGTCCGTCGTGCCGATGAAGTCGCCGAGGATGAAGGGCGTCCCTAGACGACCAGTCGGGAGGAGGTTCTCATCGCGGATGTTGGCGGTCGCGCAGAGCACGAGGCGCGGCTCTCCGGGGACATTCTCCAACCAGGACAAGGGCGGCGCGTCCGTGTCTCCGTCCTGGTCGCCCGGGTCCAGGTATGCGGCGTTCAGACGGTCGCGGTAGAAGGGGTACAACGAGCTGAGGGTTCCTTGCCCGACGAGCCGAAAGCCCGCCAGCACCAACAGCGCGACCGCGCCGAGCCACCACAGATGACAATCCGACCTCTTCGACAACAGGAAGGAGGTCATGCTCGTCAGGGCGACGAACAGCAGCAGCAGGAAGATGAGTTTCGCGAGGATTGGGGCCACACTTTGGCGGAACGCCGCGAGCGCCTGTCCGACGACGGACTCTTGCTCCGGGTCACCCGCCAGACCCTTGAACGCGGACCTCAGCGACGTTACGTATCCTCCCACGGCCACGACGACGGCAGTCAGGGTCGCATAGACCTTGTCAGGGAAGCCGTCGAAAACCACGAAGGCACGCGAGTGGTACTCCCAGGCGGCCAGGAGGACGGCGGCGCTGAAGAAGTAGAGACAGCCGACCTTGAACAGGGTGGCCGGTACATTCCCCAGCCAAGCGTGAAACTCCACGCGGTGCCTGTCCTTGGTCCAATGAGCGGCGCCTCTGGGGCGCCAGGGCCGGGGCACGCGAACCTGCCCGCGGAAGTGGGCGGCGAACTGGATTACCGGCGCTGACAGCAAGACAATTCCCGGAAAGAGGACGCCAACCAATGGCCAAAGGCGGCCTTCAAGATCCAGACACCAAGCCCCCCCGTTCTGGCTTGTGACGAGACCGGAGTACAGGGCGATCTCGGTCAGCAGCCAGGCGACGACGATGAGCATGAGGAACACGATGACCACGGCGATCATGACTCCGAACAGCCACCGCAGCACCAGCTCGGACCTGACTCTGGGCGAGGACACCAGGTAGTTCGTCAGCCGCCTGATCGGCGCGATCCACGAGAAGTCCATCGAATCCGGCGCCTTCGTGGCGGCTGCCGGGCCTCGGGCTCCGTCGGGGTTAGGGGAGCGGCGCGGCTGCTCTTGAGCGTGCAGTGTGGCCTGAGCCGCAGACTGTCTTGCTGTCCTGGAGTTCAGGACGGCTTCAAACGCATTCTTGACGTCAGTTGGTCGACCTACATTCAGGGCGACCACGGCTGCGGTGTTGGCTGCCGTGCACGTCGATTCTGCGGCGGACCGAGCTGCCGCGGCAGCATCGGTCAGCCCAACCTTCCAGGGGCCGATGCTAGTGGCCGCCTTCTGGACGGCCTCGACGACGTCATTCTGCTGTTCCAGACATCCGGGTGGCAGGTGACGACCAACGTTGTCCGACAACGCCGCAAGATGTGCGGTCGCCTCCTTCACGGCTGTAGCCGCGTCCTCGACCGCCGCTACCACCTTCTTCTGGTCCTCCCGAGCCCGGTGCAGCGCGAACGCCGCGGCGATGTAGGAGCCGCCGCTCACCGCGACGACGGCCTCGGCTTTGCGGTAATTGCCATCTCGTGCGAGTCGCTCCAGTGCTCCAAGGCAAAATGAGGCCGATTTGATCCCGCCGCCGGAGCAGCAGATGATCAGCCGAGGCAGCAGGGGTCCAATCATGCGACCACGTTCGGCGGGGTTCCCGGCATGAGCCCCAGCCAGGCTGGCTGCCTGTGCATCGAATGCGCGCGAGCCGAGCCATCGGACGACCGCAACCACGCCGAGCACCAGCATGGCGCCGACAAGCACCCAGAAGAGTGGAGTCTCGTAAAGCGGGCCATCGGCGGGATGCACGGAACACCACAGGTATCCCCACCAGACCGCGACCGCGATCAAGAGTCCAACAGCTCTGAATTTCTTGACCGCCCGTCCATGACTCTCGACCTGTCGCGCCGTGTCGAGTTCACTGCTCGACCCGGTCAGGGCAGGCTTAGGAACTGGGGCGGGAGCGGACCCTGGGTCGGACTCCGGGGTGGGTTCGGCAGTGGGCTCAGGGTCGGGCTCAGGCTCGGCCGCTCGGTCCTTTCGCCATTGGGGCCGCTTCCTCAGGTACAGCATGAGCGCTCTCCTCGTGCCGAACGCAACTGCGATCATTGCGAGTGTGGCGGGCGGGAGAACAGCAGGGATCCGTGTTTCTACTGGTTCTGCACCTGCTTCGGAACTCTGTCCCTCAGCGCGGTGGCATGCGCAGGGCGCCGTCGAGTCGGATGACCTCGCCGTTGAGCATCCCGTTATCGACGACGTGGCGGACCAGCGCTGCATACTCCTCCGGCTTGCCCAGCCGTGACGGGTGCGGGATGCCGGCCTCGAGCGCCGCAGTCGCCTCGTCCGGCAGCCCGGCCAGCATCGGCGTCGCGAAGGTGCCCGGTGCGATGGTGACCACGCGCACGAGCTTGTCGGCGAGGTCCCGCGCCGCGGTCAGGGTGAGCGCGACCACGCCACCCTTGCTGGCCGCATACGCCGCCTGGCCGATCTGCCCGTCGTAGGCCGCGATGCTCGCCGTCATGACGACGAGCCCGCGGTCGCCGTCGACCGGCTCGTTGTCGAGCATGGCCACCGCCGCGAGCCGCAGGACGTTGAACGTGCCGACCAGGTTGATGTCGATGGTGCGCTGGAAGTCGGCCAGCGCCAACGGTCCGTTGCGCCCGACCACCCGACCGGCCGTACCGACGCCCGCGCAGGTGACGGCGATCCGCAGCTCACCGTGTGATCGCGCCGCGTCGACCGCGGCCTGGACCGAGCTCTCGTCGCGAACGTCGGCCGGTACGAACCGAACCCGCTCGCCCAGCTCCTCGGCCAGCGCGGCGCCCGGCGAGGACGCGAGGTCGACGATGACGACCTGTGCGCCGTCGGCGGCGAGCCGTCGGGTGGTCGCGCCGCCCAGGCCGGACGCACCGCCGGTGACGAGCGCGACCGTGGTGTCGGTGATCCGCACGAGGTTCTCCTCAGGTGTTCTTCAGCAGCTGGCGCGAGATGACCAGGCGCTGGATCTGGTTGGTCCCCTCGAAGATCTGGGTGACCTTCGCCTCGCGGAAGTACCGCTCGAGGGGGAAGTCCTGCGTGTAGCCGGCGCCGCCCAGCACCTGGATCGCGTCGGTCGTGACCCGCATCGCGTTGTCCGTGCAGACCAGCTTGGCCACGGCCGCCTGGGTCGAGAACGCCCGTCCGGCGTCGCGCAGCCGCGCGGCGTGCAGGTAGGTGGCGCGGGCGCTGGTCACGGCGGCCTCCATGTCGGCGAGCAAGAACGCCAGACCCTGGAAGTCGCCGATCGGCCGCCCGAACTGCTGGCGTTCCTTGGCGTATGCGGTCGCCGCATCGAGCGCGGCCTGCGCGAGTCCCGTTGCGGCGGCGGCGATCCCGAGCCGCCCGGAGTCGAGGGCGGCCATCGCGATGGCCATGCCCTGGCCCTCCGCGCCCACGCGCCGGTCGGCGTCGACCGGGGTGCCGTCGAAGACCACCTGTCGCACCGTGTCGCCGGCCAGGCCCATTTTGCGCTCCGGCGGCGCGAACTCGATCCCCGCCGCGTCGGCCGGAACGACGAAGCACGACAGCCCACGGCTGCCGTCGTCGGAAGTCCGCACGAACGACGTGTAGAAGTCGGCGTGGCCGGCGTGCGAGATCCAGGCCTTGGTCCCCCTGATCCGGTATGCGTCGCCGCCCGGCTCGAGGGTCGCTCGGGTGGTCATCGACCCGACGTCGGAGCCGGACATCGGCTCGCTGAGGCAGTAGGCGCCGAGCTGGTCGCCGCCGAGCATGCCGGGCAGCAGGGCCTCGCGCTGGGCGACGGTGCCCCACGAGGCGACCGGGTAACAGGTCAGCGAGTGGACGCTGACGCCGACCGCGACGCTCATCCAGACCGAGGCGATCTCCTCGACGACCTGGAGGTAGACCTCGTAGGGCTGGCCACCACCGCCGTACTCCTCGGGGTACGGCAGCGACAGCAGCCCGGTCTTGCCGAGCAGCCGGAACGTGTCGCGAGGGAACTCGGCCGCCCGCTCCATCTCGTCGACCTGCGGCGCGAGGTCCTTGGCACAGATCTCGCGGGTCAGGTCGATGAGGTCCTGCGCGTCCTCGGTCGGCAGCAGACGGACGGCGGGCATGTCGGCATGCTACCGAGGTCGTCTTACATGCTGGACTCGGTGCAGGGTCAGGCGAAACGGGACCGGGTCGCAGCGGTCCGAATTCCGACCGCTCGTGCCCGGTCGCACCCGTCGGAACTCAGGGCCTCGAGGGCGGGTCCTGGGGCCAGCCGGTGCCCGCATGCGGTTCGTCAATCGGCTCGGGCAGGTCGATGGGCTCAGCCACGTAAGGCTCGGGCTCGTAGGTCTCCGCCGGCGCGGCCGGAGTCGCCGCACCGCCGGCCGCCGCGCCCGACGCATACCCAGGCCTCTGGTCGGCGAGCTTGTCGACGCCGCCCGCCACCGTCTCCTTGGCCTTGGCGACCTTGTCGGCGTACTTGCCCTCGGTCCGCTCGTCGATCTTGGCCCCGGCCTTGTCGAGGTTCTCGCGGATCTTGCCGCGGTTGTCGTCGGCGAGCTCAGCCGCCTTGTCCTTCGCCTCGTGCGCGACCTTGTCGACCTCGGCGGCCAGCTTCTCCGCCTTGCCCTGCACGTCCCACTCCTCGGCCTTCTGCTTCACCTTGCGGCTCACGTCATCGAGAAAGCTCATGGTTGTTGCCTCCCTGTTCGTCCCCTGATCTCGTCCGAACCAACGCTTCTTCGCCGACCGGAGGTTCCCGGGCTTGATCCTCACGCCCCGGAAGGTTCTAGCGTGCAGGACGTGGACGACAAGAGCGAGCAGGTCCGGATCGGGGACGTGGCCCGACGCACCGGCCTGACCGTCCGCACGCTGCGCTACTACGAGGAGATCGGGCTGCTCCCACCGTCCGAGCGGCTCGCCGGCGGCCACCGGGTCTACGGCGAGGACGACATCCGCCGCCTGCACCGCATCAACCTGCTGCGCCACGTCGGCGTCCCGCTCGCCCAGATCCCTGACGCGCTCGACGGGCCGCCGGAGCAGCTCGCCGAAGCGGTCGAGCGGCACCTCGCCGTCCTGGACGGGCGGCTCGCGGCGATGGGCCGGCTGCGCGAACGGGTCCGAGCGGTCAGCACCAGCCTCCGGGTTGCGCCGGACGGGCCCGACGAACAGGAGCTGGTCGAGGTCATGGAGGGACTGGGCGAGATGGACCCGAGCGTCACGCAGCGGCTGACGCTGCTGGTCTACGACGACATCGAGGCGGTCCACGACCACCTGGTGACGGTGTTCGGCTTCGGGCCGGGTCGTCTGTCCCGCGACGAGACCGGACGCGTCGTCCACGGCGAGCTGCACGTCGGCGACGGCCTCGTCTGGCTGCATACGTCGTCGGAGGAGCACGGCCTGGCGTCGCCGGCGAGTGTCGGTGTCGCCACGCACTGCATGGCGGTGATGGTCGACGATGTCGATGCCCATCACGCCCGGGCGGTCGCGGCCGGCGCCGAGGTCGTCGGCGAACCCCGCCACGAGGGCTACGGCTACCGCGAGTACGACGCCCGCGATCTCGAAGGCGGGCTGTGGTCGTTCATGTCACCACTGGCACCACTGGAAGGAGAAGGCGATGGGTGAGATTCGCCCGTACCTGTGCACGAAGGACGCCCGAGCGGCGATCGACTGGTACGTCGCGTCGATGGGGGCCGAGGTCACGGACGGCCCGATCGTCATGGACGACGGGCGGATCGGCCACGTGGAGCTCTCGTTCGGCGGCGCGCCGGTGATGATGTCCGACGCGTACCCCGACCTCCACGTCGAAGCGCCGCTCGAGGGTCGCGGCGCCGCCGTCACCTTCTACCTCACGGCCGACGACGTCGATGCGCTCACGTCCCGCGCGGTCGACGGGGGAGCCACGCTGGACCGCGGACCCGAGGACAGCGACCACGGGCGCATGGCCGTGATCCGCGACCCGTTCGGCCACCGCTGGATGCTCGCCAGCACCGGCTGAGGCACCCCGGCGGTCGTATGCTGACCGGAGGCGTTCAGGTCGCCTCCGGTCCGCGGGAAGGGGCTCAGCCCCAGCTGGAGCAGGTGCATGAGATCAAGGACCGACCTCCTTTCGGCCCGACGCAGCGGACAGCGGGCTGACGAGAGGAGGCCGTCATGGCCGCATCCCTGCCCAACAACCCGTCCCTCGAACGTTTCCGTCGCGACGCCCGCCGGCTGCAACGCGCCGTGCGCGTCGGCGTCCCTCATGCGGTGTCGCTCGTCCAGCGCTACCACCCCGACGGTATGCGCGTCGACCGGTCCGCCTTCACGCTCAGCGCCGCGCAGCTGGTCGTGGCCCGCGGCTACGGGTTCGCCAGCTGGCCCAAGCTGAAGCACTACCTCGAGCTCGCGGCGGAGCTGCGCCGCGACCCGGTGGACGCGACACCTCGCGACGACGTCGAACGGTTCTGCGACCTCGCCTGCCTTCAGTACTCCGCGGCCGACGACCCCGCCCGTTGGGCCGAGGCGGCGGATCTCCTTGCCGCCCATCCGGATCTGCCGGCGCGGAGCATCTTCTCTGCTGCGGTCGTGGGTGACCCCGAGGCCGTGCGCCGGTACCTCGACGCCGATCCGTCTGCCGCGAACCGTGACGGCGGGCCCTTCCGCTGGGTGCCCTTGGTCTACCTGGTCTACTCCCGGGTGCCTCAGAGCGACGCCGTCGCCACCGCCCGGCTGCTCCTCGACGCCGGCGCGGACCCCGCCTCGGGCTACCTGTGGCAGGGGTTGCCCACGCCGTTCACGGCGATGACCGGCTGCTTCGGCGAGGGCGAGCAGGGTCCGGGCCGCCAGCCGCGGCATCCGCAGTGGGAGCTGCTGGCCCGGCTCCTCCTCGACCGCGGCGCGGACGCGAACGACGGGCAGACGCTCTACAACCGGATGTTCGGCCGGGACGACAGCCACCTCGAGCTGCTCTTCGAGTACGGGTTGGGTACCGGTGACGGTGGCGTCTGGCAGGAGCGGCTCGGCGACGCCACCGAGTCACCGGCCCAGATGATGCGCCGTCAGCTCGACTGGGCGGAGTCGCACGGGTTCGACCGCCGCCTGGCGCTGCTGGCTCGGCACGGGTTCGTGCCAGAGACCGCGCCCCCGGCCGCGTCCCAGGCCCGACCGCCGAGCGTCTGGACCGCGGGCTCCCCGGAGGCGGTCGCAGTGGCGGTGGCCGCGGGAGCCGACATCGACGCCTACGACGACGGCCGTTCCGCGCTGCACCTGCAGGCCTGGATCGGCGACGTCGACATGGTCCGCGCGCTGTTGGCCGCCGGTGCGAACCCGGATCTCCTTGACCTCGAGCACCAATCCACGCCGCTGGCCTGGGCCGAGCACGGGCGTCAGCCGGAGACGGCGGAGATCCTCAGGTCCTGGATCGGCTCCACTCGGTGACCGGCCGCGGGATGCGCTCGCCGTCGATGACGTAGTCGGTGTACTCGGCGTAGAACGAGAGCAGGTCGCGCACCGGGGCCGCCTCATGGCGCGGGTCCTCGTAGGTCCAGACGATGTCCGCGACGTCGCCGTACGACCAGTACGACGCCTGTCCCTTGTAGGCGCAGACCGTGTGCGAGTCGGAGGGCGTGAGCAGGTCCATCCGGACGTCCTCGCGCGGGATGTACCACCGGACCGGCAGCGTGGTCTCGACCAGCATCACCGCGCGCGTCGTGTCGGCGACGACCTGCCCGTCGACCTCGACGACGACGTGCCGGTCCGACGGGAGGCACCGGATCGAGTGGAACGGCTCGCGCGGGTGCCCGCGGACCTCCTCGCCCTCCTCGAACCAGCGCGTGAACGCGTCCCAGTCGAGCACGGCGTACCCCTCGAGATCCGGGTCGTCGACGACGAAGGCGGCTGCGGGCAGGGTCCCGGCCGACGTCTCGATGTCGTATGCGGTACCGGTGGCCGAGTGCACGGCGAACCCCTGCCGCGGGCTCAGCACCGGTGGCAGCGACCGGACCTCGGGCGACACCGCCTGCGGGTTGACGAGCGTTCCGGCGATGTCGGCGACCGGAACCGCGTACGCCGAGACGATGCGCCGTGGCTCCCACACCAGGCGCGCGGCGGTGGAGTCGACCACGGACGTGCCGTTCAGCTCGGCCCGGATCCGGAGGGCCACCGGGTGCTGACGCAGCTCCCGCATCGCGGTCGCCATGACGGACATCATCTGGACGGACATTCGGGTCTCCTCGGGTCAGCCGGGCGCACCGCCGTGGTGCCTCTTGAACACAACACCGCCGGGCCTCGTTGCATGCCTGACCGGGCCGTGCGGCATCCTCAGTGACGTGACCGAACCCTGGGACTGGCTGCTCACGCGGACCGAGCGAGGCAACCCCAGCACCCGGCTCGACACCCGACACGAGGGCGACCGTGCCTGGTCGGACGGCAACCTCGTCACACCCTTGGTCCACGGAGCCGCGTACTTCCGAGCCCTCTTCGATGCCCTGACCGCGACCCGGGCCGGCGATCTGGTGCTCTTCACCGACTGGCAGGGCGACGCCGACGAACGCCTCACGGGAGAGCCAGGGTCCGAGGTCGTGGAGGTGCTGGGCTCCGCCGACGAGCGCGGCGTCGACGTCCGCGGTCTCGTGTGGCGCTCGCACCTCGACCAGACCGGCTTCTTCGCCACCGAGAACCGGCACCTCGGCGAGCGGCTCCAGCGGCGGGGCGCCGAGGTGCTGCTCGACATGCGGGTGCGCCCCGGCGGCTCGCACCACCAGAAGTTCGTGGTGATCCGGCACCGTGACGACCCGTCGCAGGACGTCGCCTTCGTCGGCGGTATCGACCTCGCCCACAACCGGCGCGACGACGCCGACCACCACGGCGATCCGCAGCCCCAGCCCCTGACCGACGAGTACGGTCCGAACCCGCCCTGGCACGACCTCCAGGTCAAGATCCAGGGGCCGGCCGTCCACGACGTGGAGACCGTCTTCCGCGAGCGGTGGGAGGACCCCACGCCACTCAGCCGCAGCCCGCTGCGCCGGCTCTCGGACAAGGTGCGTCGGCTCGACGTCAGCCCGGACCCGCTCCCGGAGCAGCAACCGCCGCCGCCCGAGGCGGGGACGCATACGGTTCAGCTGCTGCGGACCTACCCCAACCTGAGCCAGGGACGCGACTTCCCCTTCGCCCGTGGCGGCGAGCGCAGCGTGGCTCGGGGGTACACGAAGGCGATCGCGCAGGCGAGCGGGCTGGTCTACGTCGAGGACCAGTACTTCTGGGGGCACGACGTCGCCGACCCCTTTCTCACCGCGTTGCGCGACCGGCCCGAGCTGCGCCTGGTCGTGGTGATCCCGCTCCTCCCGGACGTCGACGGGCTCGCCCGGATCCCCGAGCTGCTCGGGCGGAACCGGGCCTTCCACGCCGTGATGTCCGTGGCGCCGGGGCGGGTGGCGGCGTACGGCATCGAGAACCACGCGGGCACACCGGTCTACGTGCACGCCAAGGTCTGCGTCATCGACGACGTCTGGGCCAGCGTCGGTTCCGACAACTTCAACCGGCGCTCGTGGACGCACGACTCCGAGCTCTCGTGCGTGGTGCTCGACGAGGGGTACGCCCGGTCGCTGCGCCTCACGCTGGCCGCCGAGCACCTCGACCGCCTGGCCGACGTCGAAGCGAACGGGCTGGAGCAGGTCATGGCCGACTGTCTCGAGCCGGCCGGTCACTTCGACGCGTACGCGGCCAGCGCCGACCGGCTGGACGCCTGGCACGCCGGGGGTCGGGTGGGGGAGCGGCCGCCGGGGCGACTACGGCACCTGCCGCTGCCCGAGCTCAGCCCGTTCCAGCGGCGGTGGGCCAAGGTGCCGCTCGAGACGCTGCACGACCCCGACGGGCGACCCGGCCCGCTCCGCGGCGGGCAGGACTACTGAGGGCGGGGCTGAGGGCCGAGGCTCAGCTGAACGCGTTCTCCCCGGTGAGCGCCCGGCCGACGACGAGCGTGTGCACCTCGGTGGTGCCCTCGTAGGTCAGGACGCTCTCGAGGTTGGCCGCGTGCCGGATCGGGCTGTACTCCAACGAGATCCCGTTCGCGCCGAGGATGGTTCGGGCCTCCCGGGCGATCGCCAGCGACTTGCGGACGTTGTTGAGCTTGCCGACGCTGACCTGCTCGGGCGTGACCGTCCCGGCCTCCTTCAGCCGGCCGAGATGCATCGCGAGGAGCATGCCGTTGCCGAGCTCGACCGCCATGTCGGCGAGCTTCTGCTGCGTGAGCTGGTATGCGGCGAGGGGCTTGTCGAACACCTCGCGCGTCGCCGCGTAGTCCAGGGCGGTCTCGAGACTGTCGCGGGCGGCGCCCAGCGAGCCGAAGATGATCCCGAACCGGGCCTCGTTGAGGCAGCCGAGCGGACCGCCGAGCCCGGCGGCGCCGGGCAGCACGGCGTCCGCGGGAAGCCGCAGGTCGTCGAAGACCAGCTCGCTGGTGACGCTCGCCCGCAGCGAGAGCTTCTGGTGGATCTCGTTGGCGGAGAAGCCTTTCGCGGCCGTCGGGACGACGAACCCCCGGATCCGGTCGTCGGTCCGCGCCCACACCACGGCGACGTCGGCGACCGACCCGTTGGTGATCCAGAGCTTGGTGCCGTTGAGGACCCAGTCTCCGGAGGCGTCACGCTTGGCGACCGTTCGCATACTCGCAGGGTTGGAGCCCGCGTCCGGCTCGGTGAGGCCGAAGCAGCCCAACTTGTCGCCCGCGGCCATCCCCGGCAGCCACTCCTGCTTCTGCTCCTCGCTGCCGTAGGCGTGGATCGCATACATCGCCAGCGATCCCTGCACCGAGACGAGCGAGCGAAGACCGGAGTCGACGGCCTCCATCTCCTGGCAGGCCAGCCCGTAGGCGACGGCGCCGGTTCCGGCGCAGCCGTACCCCTCGAGGTGCATCCCGAGGATGCCGAGCGCGCCGAGCTGTTTCGCGAGGGCGCGGGCCGGGACCCGGCCCTCGTCGAACCACGTTGCGACGTGGGGCCGCAGCTCCTTGGTGCCGAAGGCGCGGACGGTGTCGCGGATCGCGCGCTCCTCGTCGGTGAGCAGCCCGTCGATGGCGTACAGCTCGAAGGGGTCCATCAGGCGTCCTTCCGTTCGAGCGGGGAGACCTCGGGGCGTTTGGCGGTGAGCAGGTCGCCGGAGGACTCGCCGCGCAGCCGGCGCTGGACCCAGGGGGCGAGGTACTCGCGGGCCCACCGTGCGTTGCCGGCCATGGCTTCGCGGCGCGGGACGGGGGCCGCGGCCGGCAGCGGCGTGCGCCAGTCCGACTCGTCGGTCGCGTGGCCGAGCGTCCAGAGCGCGGCGAGAGCGACCCGACGGTGACCTTCGGCGGTCATGTGGATCCGGTCGTCGGCCCACATCCGCCAGTCACGGAGGGCGACGAGGCTCCACTGGTCGAGGACTCGGGCGCCGTGCCGCTGCGCGATGCCCCAGACCAGGGCGGCGAAGGCGCCGGCCCGGCCACGCGTGGCGCGCACGAGGGGCGCGCCGACCGGGTCGAACGGCGTGACCATGAGGACGTCGGCGCCGGTGGCCCGGATGCGGACGACCGCGTCCTCGAGCTTGCCGGCGAGCCCGTCGACGTCGGCGCTCGGCCGCAGGATGTCGTTGCCGCCACCGACGATGCTGACGAGGTCGGGTTCGAGGGCCAGGGCCGCGTCCAGCTGCGGGCCGACGATGTCGGCGAGGAGCCGCCCGCGGACGGCGAGATTGGCGTAGCCGAACTGGTGGCCGGCGTCCGACGCATACCGGGCCAGGTCGACGGCGAGGCGGTCGGCCCACCCGACGTAGCGGTCGGGGATCTCCGGGTCCGGGTCGGACATGCCCTCGGTGAACGAGTCCCCGATGGCGACGTAGCGGGTCCAGATACGCGGTTCGGGTTGTGCGTCGGTCACGTCAAGCTCCAGTCGACGGGCTGGCCGCCGGCGGCCACCAGCAGCGAGTTGGCCCGGCTGAACGGGCGCGAGCCGAAGAACCCCGAGTGGGCCGACAGCGGTGACGGATGGGCCGACTCGACCCGGGGGACGCTGCCCAGCATGGGCGCGAGCGACTGGGCCTGCCGGCCCCAGAGGACCGCGACGAGCGGGCCGCCGCGGGCGACGAGCGCCTCGATGGCCGCCGCGGTGACCGTCTCCCACCCCTTGCCCTGGTGGCTGCCCGGCTTGCCGGGACCGACGGTGAGGACGCGGTTGAGGAGGAGGACGCCCTGCTCGGTCCACGGGGTGAGGTCGCCGGTGGTCGGGGCGTCCTCGCCGAGGTCGTTGCGCAGCTCGGTGTAGATGTTGACCAGGCTCCTGGGCAGTGGCCGGACGTCGGGAGCCACCGAGAAGCAGAGCCCGACCGGGTGCCCGGGGGTCGGGTAGGGGTCCTGGCCGACGATCAACACGCGGACGTCGTCGAGCGGCTGGCGGAACGCCCGGAGGATGTTGTGACCACTCGGCAGGTACCCCCGGCCCGCCGCGACCTCGGCCCGCAGGAAGTCGCCGAGCTCGGCGATGACCGGTGCGACGGGGGCGAGCGCGGGAACCCAGGAGATGTCGACGAGCTCTTCCAGGGGTCGTGCGGCCACGTACGTCACGGTATCCGGCGGCGAAACGGACTGGACGCCGGCCGCGGTATGCCGGTCTGCGCCGGGGCTCACGGGTAGGCGACGGACAAGATCTCCGAGACCCGAAAGGCGCGCTCGGCGTTGCGCAGATGGCACCACCCCTCGAGCAGGTAGCCGGAGAACACCAGCTCGGACACCACGCGTTCCGTGACTGACGAACCGGCCGATCGGTAGCGGATCCGCACCGCCTCCCCGCACATGACGGCGGCGGCCAGCGTCTGGATCTCGTCGAGCGACAGGGTCCGGTTGGCGCGACGGATCGCGGCGACGAGCCCGAGGTCGGCGTCCCGGGCGTCCGGACTGTGCAGAACACCGACGAGGCGCGCTGCCGCGGCGGCCGGGTCCTCTTCGGCGAGCGCGGAGGGGAGGACGCCGGCCTGCCCGAGGCCGGCGAGGATCGCGTCGAGCTCGTCGTCAGAAGCGTCCGCGTCGAACCGTCGCGACCGGAAGCGCGGTGAGAGGTCGAGCACGGCGCCGTCGATGGTGTCGGCGTGGTCCCCGGCCGACACCACGGTGTCGGAGGACGCGCCCCCGATTCCGAGGACCTCGGGCATCGGGAGGTACCCGGCGCCCCGGAGGGCGGCGACGGTCTCGGCGTCGCTGACTGCAGACACGGCGACGGTCGGTGCGACGAGCCGCAAGGACAGCGCGCGCAGCTTGCGGTCGACCGCGACTTCGGCGAGCAGACCCTCGTCGTCGCACCGGATCACCGCCCGGGCCGGTGCGACCCGCAGAGCTCCGTGCCGGCGGCCGACGTCGCCCACGAGGTACGCAAGAGGTTGCGGGAGACCCGTCGTCGCGACGGCGGTGAGCCGCGCGGCGAGGTCGGGCGCCGTCACGCCGGCATCGAGGGCCCGACGCACCGACGCCGTTGAGAACCGCCAGGTCACGGCGCCTCCGCGGCTCTCCCGGTCGGCGCACGAGTCCAGCAGGGCGCTGAGCTCGCCGGTCGGAGGGCCGACCACCACGGCCGTCAGGTCGGACCCGAAGGTGGCGGTCCTGGCAGCGGACGGCAGCATGGCGTCGGCCAGCGAGACCACGGCCGCGCGGTCACCGGTCAGCACTGCGCGCAACAGTGGAGTGGCGGCTCCGTGGGCGACCAGGCCGAGCAGCCGCGCCTCGTCGGCGATGGATTCGAGCCTCGGCTGCTCGTCGTTCATGAGCAGAGGCGGTGCCGGCGCCGCCCGGGCTGTGGACCGCCGCGTCCGCCACCCGTAGTCCCAGCTGTCGGGCTCCTCGACGACCTCACGGTGCGTCGTGTGGGCCAGCGGGCGGATCCACGCGACCCGGGCCGCTATCGCGTCGTCAGTCAGCCCCCCGTCGGCTCGCCCCCACTCCTCGAGCGCCTCTAACCGCCCGTCTCGGCAGGGCAGGCAGTCGCGGTTGGGGTCGGCTACCGGCAGCGCCTTCCCCGCGACGTCGTGGGTGCGGGTCGGCGAACCCGGCCTGACAAGCCACTGTTCGAGGAGCAGCGTGACCCGGGCGCCGGCCTCGAGATCTCGCCAGGCCGCCGCGGTGTCCTGGCAGCGCAGGAGGGAACCGTCGTGGTCGAGCAGTCCCGCCGCGTAGGCGGAGTCGAGCACCATGCGCACTAGGCCAACGTCCACGCGGGTAGCCTTGGCGACCCGGGTGACCTCCCGAGCGCCGATGCCCCCGTTCTGCAGCCACTTGAGGGGTTCGTCCCGGCAGTGGTCGAGGACGGTGAGGCTGGCCTCGTTGAACTGCTCGAGCGCGGCGGTGCTCTCCTGCTGCACCCGCTCCACGCTGACCTCGGTCGTCGGCAGACGAGGGGCCACCGGGTCGAAGGAGAGACGCCGGCCGCGGAGCGCCATCCGCACCTCGGTCGGCACCTCACCGGCATACGGCGAGTATGCGGAGGGCGAGAGCTGCACGCCCGCCTCCACCGCCGCGCGTTGCGCCGCCCCGTGCTCGGTGAGCCACCGGTGCTGGTCCGCGATACCCAGCGGACGCTCGGGTCCATCGACCTCCTCGGCCATCAGCCGACGATGCTGGGGTGTGAGCCGCTCGAGCTGTCGGGCCAGGCGCACCGGGTCGGCGAATGCCTCCACGAGCAGGCCGACCGTGGCGGCCTTGGTGCTCTGTCGTGGGAGGCCCCAGGCCAGGAGGGTCGGGGTCAGGGCGTCCTTCGGGTACGCCTCGAGGAGGGCGCGCGCCGGCTGACCCCAGTCGCCCGGCACCGCGAGAACCGCGCCCACCACCGGCGCGGTTTGAGCGGTTCCGTCGGGCTCGACCCATGCCAGACCCTGGTCCTCGAGGCGTCGCAGCCAGACCTCGACGAGTTCGAGGAGGTCGACGCTCGCGGCCCCCTCGAGGGCGCCGGCACAGCGAGCCACCGACGCCCGCCCGCCGAGCAGCAGGAGGGCGGTGAGCACCTGTAACGCGGGTCGGGGCTGGCGCAGCAGCGCGGCGGCGATCGAGTGGTGCTGCCCGAGCCGCGCCGCGACGGCGGCCAGGTCGGCCGGTCGGGAGCCCTCGAGGACCTCCGGGCGGTTACCCAGGACCTGGGTGAGGCGAGCCTCATCGAGGCTCCCCAGCCAGGTCAGGTAGTCGGACATCGGTCCCCTTCACGCCACCGCTCCACGCCGCGACTCGAGTCTACGAAGGGTCGGCGGCGTATGCGGCGTCGTCCACAAGCGTCCAGCGTGATTCGGGCACCGTGGGCACCGTGCGGGTACGGACGAGCGCGCCCGTGACGTGACGAACCTGCCCGAGCTTCCCGCTCGCGCCGGAATCGGGTGGACGAACCGGCCCGCGAACCGGTCGACTGACCCACGTGGTGACCGACACGCCTCCGCGCGGACCCTCGACGGTCTGGGTCGCGATCGTCACCGGGATGTTGACGTCCCGCGTCCACTGCGGGCTGCCCGTGCTCAGGGATTCGAGCGTCGTCTCGACCACGCCGAGGTCGGTCCCCATGATCACGCGGCCGGTGTACGCGATCATCATCTGGTCGACCGGGATGTCCGGCAGGTTGCCGCTGACGTCGGTCCAGGTCGCGTTGGCCGCCCCGGAGGCGTTGGTGCCGCCGGTGACGGTGACCTTCCAGAGCTGGCCGTTGCCGGCCAGGTCACGGCCCGGACCGTCGGTCCACGTCCGCGAGTAGCCGCCGAACAGGATGTAGGCGCTCTGCGTCACCGGGGACCGGCGTGACGTTGGTGATCATCCGCAGTGGCACGCCGGTGGTCATGGCCACCTGCTGGTAAGTGCCGTTCGCGGCGCACGGGGCCAGGACGCGGGTCCAGGTGCCCGTGAGGGTGCCGAGCGAGTGCGCATACAGACCGCGGGAAGCCGCAACGAAGACCCGGTTGTTCTCCGCGTCGATCCGGATCCGACGGATCACCTGGCTGTCCAGCTCGGTGCCGCCGATCTTCATCGCCGGGGTGAACGTGCCCGTGTCGGGTGACGCCAGTCGGTAGACGCCGCACCGACGTACGTCGCCGACCCGGTCGTCCCGTCCCCGGTGACGTTGCCGGCCCCACCGCCACTGTTCGACGCACCCGGGTCGCGGTAGCGCGGGTCGTCGGCGTTGTAGCGCACGTTGGTGACCGGAGACCAGGCCGCCGGGTTGGCCGGTAGCGCCGAGAGGTCGGCGTAGGCCGCGGCGTAAGCACCAGGGACCACGAGGCCGCTGGGGGCGGTGCGGATCTCGGCGAACTGGTCGAGCGACTCCATCAGCTCGCCGGCCTCGTCGCCGGCGTCCTGGAAGCGGCCATCGCTGCCGTGCGAGCCGGCCGTGGGTGCGGCGATGCTCGGGGCGGCGCTGAGCGGGGTGATCACCCCCAGCGCACCGATGGCGAGGGCCGCCACGGTGAGACCCAGGGTGGTGCGGCGTCGTGAGGAGGGGGGCATACGGGCCTCCGGTCGGTCGCGGACGCCGAGCCCGATGGGGGGCGGCCGCGGGAAGGGTGTGGACAACCTGCGAGTGACCACCCCCGAGCGGGCGAACCCCCTAGCCGCCGCGGAGCCCTAGGCTCAGGACGCTCCCAGATCATCGGACTGAACCTGGGAGAACCCTGACAGTTCTAGGGTTCGATAGATGCCGAACGCTCCCCGATGGCCCTACGTCGTCTTCGACCTCGACGGGACGCTCGTCGACACGATCGGGCTGATCGTCGACTCGTACCAGCACGCGTTCACCACCGTGCTCGGGGCGCCGGAGGACGAGCGCCTGATCCGATCGTGGATCGGCCAGCCGCTGATCCGCGCGTTCCGGGAGCGGTCGCCGGAGCGGGCGGACGAGCTGTTCGCGACGTACATCGAATGGAACCACGCCAACACCGAGCGGCTGATCCGCCGGTATGCGGGTGTCGACGTCCTGCTCGCCGACCTCGCCGACGCGGGGATCCGGTGCGCGGCCGCGACGTCGAAGCTCCGCGGACCCGCCGAGGCAGCGCTGCGGCTGACCGGGCTCGACGCGTACCTGAGCGGGCCGCAGGCCCTGGTCACGATCGAGGACACCGCCGAGCACAAGCCCGACCCCGCCCCACTGCTGCTCGCGGTCGAGCGGCTGGGCGGCACACCGGCGCAGGCGGTCTACGTCGGCGACGCGGTCGTCGACGTCCAGGCGGCCCGGCGCGCGGGCATGGCCGCCATCGGGGTCACGTGGGGGGCTGGCGCGCGGTCGGACGTCGTTGCGGCGGAGCCTGACGTCGTCGCCGACACTGTCGACGACCTGCGCGCCGCCCTGCTGGGCGGCTAGACCAGGACGAGCTCGCCGCGCCGGGCCAGCCGCCAGGTGCCGAGCGCGTAGAGGCAGCGACCCCAGAGGACGAGGACGACGGCGAGCTGGGCCCACGCCTCCCCGGTCGTCCGGCCGGAGAGGAGGTGCTGGGCGGAGGTCACGGGGACGACCCAGGCCGATGCTGCCGACAGCGCAGGGACGGCACCCAGCCCGAGCCACAGGCCCAGGGGCAGCACGACGGTGGCGAGGCAGGCGACCCACGGACGGCCGATGAGCAGCCCCAGGCCGACACCGACCATCTGGGCCATGACCATCGTGACGACGGCGCCGACGCTGACGGAGACGGCGTCCTGCCAACGGCCGTCGTCCGAGCCGTGGACACCGACGGTGACCACGCCGACCAGCGCCGCGAACAGCCCGAACGCCACCGCCACGAGGACGGCGGCCACCAGCGTCGGCAGCGGACGCACGGTCCTCGGTGAGCGGCGTACGTCGGAGGTGCCATGAGGACGCCGAGGAACGGGACCGTCACCGACATGAGGAGAGCGATCGTCCCCGTCACCGGGACGACGCTGCGGTACGACGGGAGGAGGTCCTGGACGATGGCCACCGCGACCAGACGAGGAGCGGACGAGGTATCGGGGAGGCGTCGTCGTGCTCCTCGTTCGCATGAGCCCCCTCTCTCCCACCCCTGCCCACTACGACGCGATCGTCTACGGCTCCGGCGCGGCCGGACTCACCTGTGCCCTGACCCTCGCCCAGCAGGGCGCCAAGGTCGCCCTCCTCGAGAAGAACGCCTACGTCGGCGGCTACGCGCACGGCGACGGTGAGCAGGGCTTCTACTGGGACCACGGCGGCCACATCCTGCTGGCCTACCGGCTCGGTATGCAGCCGCGCGAGGTGTTCGAGCGGCTGGGCATCCCGCGGCGGATCGCCATGGTCCCGGACCGCCAGGACTTCCAGTGCGTGTTCCCCGACGAGCGCCTCGAGCTGCCCGCCGACCTCACCGAGGCGGCGGACGTGCTCGGTGACCGGTTCCCGCACGAGCGGCGCGGCATTGCGAAGGTCTTCCTGGCCATGGAGCAGATGGTCGCGGACCTCGACAAGGTCGTCCCGTCGTTTCGGGTCGCCGACCGCCCGGGTCGCGGCAAGGCGATCGACAAGCTCCTCGTCCAGTTCCAGAAGCCGTGGCTGAGCGACCTGATCAACCCGATGGCGCAGGCCCTTCGTTTCCCCGGGCATACCTTGCTGAAGTACCAGAACCTCACGCTCTCCGACCTGCTCGACGAGCACATGACCGACCCGCTGGCCAAGGCGTACCTCGCCCAGCTGGCCGTCGGGATCGGCACGCCTCCCGGCAAGCTGTCGGCCGCCATCGCCGGCGTGTTCCTCACCCACGCGCTGCGGACCATGTGGATGCCGGCCGGCGGCTTCGGTCGGCTGGCCGAGACGCTGCGCGAGATGTACATGGAGGCCGGCGGTTCCGTCATCACGAGTGCTGAAGTGGCCCGGGTGGTCGTCGAGGGCGGCAAGGCCCGCGGTGTGGAGACGGTGGACGGGCGGGTCTTCACCGCCAAGGCCGTGGTCTGCGCGTCGGACGCGCGCCGCCTCTACCTCGACCAGCTGCCGGCGTCGGTCGTGCCGGCGAAGCTCCGGGAGCGGCTGCCGCAGCTGCCCACGACGCCGTCGTTCTTCCAGGTCCAGCTCGGTGTCGACATGGACCTCACGCCCTACCGCGACCAGATCAAGCGGCTCAACTTCGTCTACGAGGATCACGACCTCGACACGGCCATGGCGCGTTTCCCCTCCGGAGACGTCGAGCGGGCGGCGTTCTACGTCTACGTCGCGACGTTCCACCAGCCCGACCTCGCGCCGCCCGGGATGGCCTCGGTCAAGCTCGAGTGCCCGACGACGCTGGTCTCCGGCGACCTCGACTGGGAGCGCGACAAGGAGTGGATCGCTGACACGTTCATCCGCCGGGCCGAGCAGGTCATCCCCGGGCTGCGCGACCACATCGTCGTCCGCCGGGTCCGGACGCCGCTGGACATGGTCCGCGACACCGGCAACTCCGACGGCGCCTTCGCCGGCTGGGCCCTGGTGCCCCAGATGCTGTCGCGCCAGCGGCCGCCCCAGCGCACGGTCGTCCCCGGCCTGTATGCGGCGGGGCAGTGGACCACGCCGAACGCGGGACTGCCGTGGGTCATGGTGTCCGGGTACAACACGGCCGGCATGGTCCTGCGGGACGCGCTCGGGCGCGAGGAGTGGCAGGACTATGCGGCGCCGGTTGAGGTCGCCGCGGCGGCCGAGGTTCCGGGTCGAGTGAGCGCGGCGGCCTGAGGGGGTCCATCGCGCTCAGCGGGAGACCGTGGACGGTTCTCTACCTCAGGAGGTAGAGAACCGTTCACGCTGTCGAGGAGTCGCCGAAGAAGAGGCGCTCGGCCGAGTCGTCGACGCCGAACACGACCATGCTCGCCGGCAGTTGGTTTGCGGCGGGCAGGCCCCAGGTGGGATACCCGGTCGGGTCACCGATCGCGTCGTGATCACGACACGCTCGGGTACTCGACCGGGTACCCGACCTGGTTGGGGCGGACCGTGGACGGTTCTGCACCCCAGGCGGTAGAGAACCGTTCACGCTGTGGAACGCGAACCGCCCGGGGCGGTGAGGCGACCCGCATACGATCGGCCGGTGCACCGCTTCGACCAGCCGCTCGCGCCGGCCGACGTGGACGCGATCCTGACCTACGCGGCGGACCGGCTCAGCCTCGACCCCGTCCCGCTGGACGGGCCGCTGGACGAGCAGGAGCTGCGGGACGAGGCCGGCGTCACGGTCACGCCGGCCGGGCTCGGTGCGGCTCGCGCCCTCGACGTCTTCGCCGACGTCCTGGCGCCGTCGTGCCTGTCCACCGACCATCCGCGGTACCTGTCGTTCATCCCCTGCGCCCCGACCCAGGAGGCCGCGGCGTTCGACGTCGTCGTCGGTGCCTCGTCGATCTACGGCGGCTCGTGGCTCGAGGGTTCGGGTGCCGTCCACGCGGAGAACGAGACCCTCCGCTGGATCGCCGACCTCGCCGGCCTCCCGGAAGGAGCCGGCGGCGCGTTCGTCCCCGGCGGCACCATCGGGAACCTGTCCGCGCTCGTCGCCGCCCGGCATACCGCGCGGCACAACGCGCTGGAGGCCGGCTCGGACGTGAGGCCATGGCGGGTCGCCACGACCTACGGTGCGCACTCCTCGATCCAGTCGGCTTGCGACGTCATGGACGCGCAGCTGATGACCGTCTACGCCGACGACCACTGGCGGCTGACCGGCTCGAACCTCCGTCGGACCCTCGAGGACAACGACCCCAAGACCTTCTTCGCTGTCGTCGCCACCGCCGGGACCACGAACTTCGGCATCGTCGACGACCTCGCTTCCGTGGCCGACGTCTGCGCGGAGTTCGGCATCTGGTTCCACGTGGACGGGGCCTACGGGGGAGCGGCGCTCGCCGCACCCTCCGCCCGGCACCTCTTCACGGGCGTCGAGCGGGCGGACTCGTTCATCGTCGACCCGCACAAGTGGCTGTTCGCGCCGTTCGACTGCTGTGCGCTGATCTACCGCGAACCCGCTCTCGCCCGGGCCGCGCATACCCAGCATGCGGGGTACCTCGACGTCCTCACCGACGCCACCGACTGGAACCCCACCGACTACTCCGTTGGCCTCACCCGCCGGGCCCGGGGGCTCCCGCTGTGGTTCTCGCTCGCAGTGCACGGAACCGAGGCGTATGCCCGCGCGGTCGAGCGCACGCTCGAGGTGGCCCGGTTCGCGGAGGCCGAGATCGGCCGGCGCGAACGGCTGGAGCTGCTGCGCGAGCGCGACCTGTCGGTCATGGTGTTCCGCCGGATCGGCTGGAAGCGGGAGGACTACCAGGCGTGGTCCGACCGGCTGCTGGCCGACGAGTTCGCGTTCGTCGTGCCCACGACGCACGAGGGCGAGACGGTGACGCGGTTCGCGATCGTCAACCCGACGACCACCGAGGACGACATCCTGGCCATCCTCGACACGATGTCCTGACGCGCCCCGAGGCGAATGACACGGCTGTCATTTGGCCCTATAGTGTGGCCACCATGGACGCGCAGCGACACGAGGAACCCACACGTGCCGGTGAGGGCGTCCTCGCGACCCGCGACCGGGAGATCCTCGCCTTCGAGCGCCAGTGGTGGAAGTACGCCGGCGCCAAGGAGCAGGCGATCAAGGAGCTCTTCGACATGAGCGCCACCCGTTACTACCAGGTGCTCAACGCGCTGATCGACACGCAGGAGGCCCTCGAGGCCGACCCGATGCTGGTCAAGCGCCTGCGTCGGCTGCGGGCGTCACGGCAGCGGGCCCGCAGCGCCCGCCGCCTCGGCATCAACGTCTGAGGCTCTAGCCTGCGGAGCGTGACGCTCCAGCCCGGCCCCACGAACTCGCTCACCGACGTCGCGGGCCTCAAGGTCGGCCACTCGACCCGCCGCGACCCGGGCTGGCTGACCGGGGTCACCGTGATCCTGGCGCCCCACGGCGGCGCCGTCTGCGGCGTCGACGTGCGCGGCGGAGGACCCGGGACACGGGAGACCGACCTGCTCGACCCGCGCAACCTCGTCGACCGCGTCAACGCCGTGATGCTCGGCGGCGGCTCGGCCCTCGGGCTCGCCGCCGCCGACGGGATCGTCCAGAGCCTGCTCGCCGACGGGCACGGCTGGCAGATCGGCGGGCCCGGGCAGGTCGTCCCGATCGTCCCCGGCGCGATCCTCTTCGACCTCGGCCGCGGCGGCACCTTCCACCACCACCCCACCCGCAAGGACGGCAAGATCGCGTATGCGTCGGCCTCCGACGGTCCGGTGGAGCAGGGGGTCGTCGGGGCGGCCACGGGTTCGTCGTCGGGCGGGTTCAAGGGGGGCATCGGGTCGGCGAGCGTGGTGCTCCCGTCCGGCACCACGGTCGCCGCGATCGTCGCCGTCAACTCGGTCGGCTCGCCGGTCGACCCGAGGACGGGGGAGCTGTGGGCGGTCCGGCACGGGCTCGACGGTGAGTTCGACCACCTCGGGGTGCCGAGCGCCGACGAGGTGGCGGCGGCGCAGGCCTATGCCGAGCGCGCCGCCGCCCGTGCGCTGCGGCTGGCGCAGGCCACGACCATCGGCCTCATCGCCACCGACGCGACCCTGACCAAGGCGCAGTGCCAGAAGGTGGCGGGGATGGGTCACGACGGCATGGCGCGGGCCATCAACCCGGTCCACACCCTCTACGACGGCGACACGCTGTTCGCCATGGCGACGGGCGCCCGCCCCGAACCGGACCTCCCCGAGCTGTTCCTCCTGATGATGGCCGCCGGGGACTGCGTGACCCGGGCCATCGCCCACGGCCTGCTCGCCGCCGAGTCGGTCGAAGAGACGGAGTCCGGTGGCGTCGCGATCCGGTCGTGGCGGGACGCCTTCCCGTCAGCACTCCGCTGACGGCTCGACGCGCTGGCCGGCCAGCCGTTTCCGCCCCGCGAGAGGCCAACTTCTGCTGCTAAAAGACGGGAATGAGAACAGAAGTTGGCCTCTCGGCGGCTAGCCGTCCTCGGGCGGCGGCTGATCCGAGTCGCTCACCAGGTAGGCGGTGACCGGCTGCTGCTTCCCCTTGACCTCGACGGCCCCGAGCGGCGTCAGCGCCGAGTCGTCGTCGAGCAGCTGCCGCGTCGTCTCCCCGATGACCACCTGACCGGGACGGCCGAGCCCCTGGATCCGGGAGGCGAGGTTCGTCGTGTCCCCGATCGCCGTGAACGAGCGCTGCTCCGCCGTTCCGACGTTCCCGACCACGGCCTTGCCCGAGTTGATCCCCACCCGGAACTTGGGCCACGCGTCGTCGCGGGCGATCCCCGCGGCGGCCCGCTGCAGCCCCAGCCCGGCGCGTACCGCCCGCCGCGCATGGTCCGGCTGGTTGCCGGCCGCGTTGAACACCACCATGATCGCGTCCCCCGCGAACCGCTCGATGAACCCGTCCTCGCGCGTCACCACCGGCACAGCCGCCGACCAGTACCGGTTCAGCATCCCGATCACCTGCGCCGGCGACCGGGTCTCGGAGAACGCCGTGAACCCCTGGAGGTCGGCGAACAGGACCGACACCTGCCGCTCGACACCGCCGAGCTCGGCCAGCGTCGGGTCGGCGCGCAGGCGTTCGGCAACCTGGGGTGAGACGTACGGCGTGAACAGCGCGTCGAGCTCGTGGATCTCCCGAGCCGCGGCGGACAGCGCCTTGGCCTCGTCCCGCGAGATCCCGTCGCGGGTGACCATCGTGTCCACGACCGACGCCGTGGACTCGCCCCGCTCGATGGCGCCGACCAGCTGCTCGAGGCCTGCCGCGGTCCGCTGGTCGACCCGACGGAGCGTCTGGTCGAGGTACAGCCCGCTGAACGCGCCGACCGACGACCCGGATCGCCGGTACTCCACCCGCGCCGTCCGCGCCACGATGACGAACGCCACCAGCATGAGGACGTGCCACTCCCACCACGAGGTGTGCCAGTTCCGGCCGAAGGCGACCGCCAGCAACGCCTCGGCCAGCAGCACGTATGCGGCGAACAGGGCCAGGGCCAGTGAGGACCTCCTCCGCCGGTAGAGGGAGAGGTACCGCCACGAGGCGACCACGTAGAACGCGAGCCCGGGAACGGCGAGCAGCCGCAGGACCGCGTTGGCACGGTCCTCGTCGAGGCCGCTGTTGAGCGGCGGTAGGCCGGCGAGCGAGTACCCGGCCCAGACCACCATGACCGCCATCAGCCCGTAGGTCATCGGCCGCTGGAGCCGGACGATCCGCGGCCCCATCGGCTGCAGATCCAGGCTGGACCCGGCGGCCAGCACCGAGGCGATGAGCAGGCCGACCGGCGTCGCCACGACGAACCCGGCGTTCGACGCCGCGAGGAGTACGCCCGGCGTCGCCAGCGCGTGAAGCCCGAGGAACCCCGCCGCCGCCATGAACGACAGGCTGACCAGCACCAGCCGCGCGTCCCCGCGGCGACGAGCCGCATCGCCCGCGAGGACCCCGAGGGCCAGGTTGATGAGGCCGGTGACGAGGACCAGCCAGAAGTGGGAGGGGTGATGCTCCCACCGTCCGTCCACCTCGGGCCAACCCAGCAGGACGAGCAGGCCGAGAAGAGGGGCGGCCAGGAGCGCGGCGACGCGCATCACGCCCGAAATCTAACCGAGCCGGTCAGGATGTGGTCGCGATCCGCCCGACCCGTACTCAGCGGCGCACGATGGGCGCGTGACGCGGCAGGACACCTACACCCACGGCCACCACGAGTCGGTGCTGCGCTCGCACCAGTGGCGCTCGGCCGCGAACTCCGCCGCATACCTCCTCCCGCACCTCACCCCCGGCGTGAGCCTGCTCGACATCGGGTGCGGACCGGGGACCATCACCCTCGACCTCGCGGCCGTGGTGGCGCCGGGCCGGGTCGTCGGCCTCGACGTCGCCCCCGACCCGCTGAACGCCGCCCGCGCCAACGCGGAGGCGAGGGGCGACACGACGACCGAGTTCGGGGTCGGCGACGTCTACGACCTGGATCTGCCCGACGACTCGGTCGACGTCGTCCACGCGCACCAGGTGCTCCAGCACCTCAGCGACCCGGTCGCCGCCCTGCGGGAGATGCGCCGGGTCTGCCGGCCGGGCGGGCTCGTCGCCGTGCGGGACGCCGACTACGCGGCCATGGTCTGGTACCCCGCCTCCGCGCGGCTCGACGACTGGCTCACCGTCTATGAGGACGTGGCCCGGAGCAACGACGCGGAACCGTCGGCCGCCCGGCACCTACTGGCGTGGGCGCATACCGCGGGGTTCGGCGACGTGACCTCCTCGGCGAGCACCTGGTGCTACGCGACCCCGGAGGAACGCGACTGGTGGGGCGGCTTGTGGGCCGACCGGATCACCCAGTCGTCGCTCGCCCACCAGGCGCTCGAGCGGGGGCTGGCCACGCCGGAGCTGCTCGACGAGCTGGCCCGCGCCTGGCGCGAGTGGGCGGCCCACCCGGACGGGTGGTTCGTCGTCGTCAACGGGGAGATCCTCGCGCACGCCTGACCGGCCGGGACGTCTCGTGGGACAGTGCTGACCATGTCCGAGGGACGCATCCGTACGAAGTGGGAGCGGCTGGACGAGCGATTCGCGCCGATCGGTGGCGACCGCTACGTGGAGGTGCTCTTCGAGGACGGCCGCTGGCTGGAGGGACCCGCGTACTCGCCGCTGTGGCGCAGCGTCCTGTTCAGCGACATCCCCAACGACCGCGTGCTGCGCTGGGACGAGACCACCGGCGCGGTGGGGGTCTGGCGCTCGCCGGTCGGCTACGCGAACGGGCGGATCGTCGACCGGCAGGGCCGGGTCGTCCACTGCCACCACGGCAGCCGCTCCGTCACCCGGGTCGAGCCGGACGGCAGCGTGACGACGCTGGCCGACGCGTTCGACGGGCGCCGGCTGAACAGCCCCAACGACCTGGTCGAGCGGGCCGACGGCTCGATCTGGTTCACCGACCCGAGCTACGGCATCCACAGCGACTACGAGGGCCATCGCGGTGAGAGCGAGACCGACGGCTGCCACGTCTACCGGGTCGACGCCGACGGCTCGATGACCCGGGTGGCCGACGACTTCGACCAGCCGAACGGGCTGGCCTTCTCCGCGGACGAGCGGGAGCTCTACGTCGTCGACTCGGAGCGGAACCACGTCCGCCGGTTCGACGTGACCGCCGACGGGTCGCTCGAGGGCGGCGAGGTGCTCGTGACGGCCGACACCGGCGGCTACGACGGAGTGAGGGTCGACGACGCCGGCCGGCTCTGGCTGGCTGCGCACGACGGGCTCCACTGCGTCCACCGGGACGGGACGCTGCTCGGGAAGCTCCTCCTGCCCGAGGTATGCGCGAACCTCACCTTCGGCGGTCCTCAGGGGAACGTCCTCTTCGTCACCGCCACCAACCTGCTGCTGTCGATCCGGGTCACCTGCCGGGGAGCGTCGTACCCCGTCTGAGCCGTGTCAGGCTCTGGACGTGTCCCTCCTGCCCGCAGCGCTGCTGGTCCCGGCCGGCGTCGTGGCCGGCGTGGTGGGCAGCGCGGGCGGGATCACGTCGCTGATCTCCTACCCCGCGCTGCTGGCGGCCGGGGTGCCGCCCCTGCCCGCCAACGTGGGAAACATCGTCGCGGCGGTGGCGATCGGACCGGGTTCGGCGCTCAGCTCCCGGAGCGAGCTGGTGGGGACGCGGCCGCTCCTGGTCCGGTTGCTGCCGGTGGCGGCGGTATGCAGCGTGGCGGGGGCCCTGCTGCTGCTCGCCACCCCGCCGGGAGTCTTCGCCCGCGTCGTGCCGTTCCTCGTCGCGCTCGGCTCCCTGGTCCTCCTGCTCCAGCCGGTCATCCTGTCGTGGCGGCGCGGCGGCGAGCTGGGCGTCGGGACGCTCGGGGTGCTGGTGGCGGTGGTCTCGGTCTACAGCGGGTACTTCGGAGCAGGGTCAGGGGTGATGCTCCTGGCGGCGGTGCTGTTCTACGAGTCCCGCGTCCCGCAGGCGAACGCGGTCAAGAACGTCGTCGTCGCGGCGACCTGCGCGGCAGCGGCGGTCGTCCTCGTCCTCACCGCTCCGGTTCCGTGGGCGTCGGTCGTGCCCCTGGCGGTGGGGCTGCTCATCGGCAGCGCCTTCGGGCCGGTCCTCGTCCGCCGGATGCCCGGGAGCGCGGTCCGGTGGTTGGCGGCGACGCTCGGGTTCGGGCTGGCGGTCTACCTCTGGTTCCAGGCGGACTGAGGTCCGACGACCAGGTCCGCGACCACGGCCCGGTGGTCCGACGGCGAGGCCTCGCCTGGCGGTCCGGCGACCACCCAGGCGTCCGACACCGTGATGTCCGGCGTCACGAGGACCCAGTCGATCTGCTCGCCCTCACCCCCGGAGTCAGGGTCGAAGCCGGTGAACGTGCGGAGCCGGCGCTCGGCCCGGTCGCGCGGCGCCAGCGCGTCCACCAGCCCGGACCCCGTCAGGATCCGGTACGCCTCGCAGTCCTCCGCGGGGTCGTTGAAGTCACCCATCACCACGGTGGGCCCGCAGCCCGCCTCCGCCGCGACCTGGGCCGCGCCGTGGACCCGGGCTCGGGGGCCGAGGTGGTCCAGGTGGGTACTGACGACGGTGAAGGTCGCGCTTGACGCCCGATCGTGGAACCGGGCGGCGGTCAGCATCCGGGGCAGGTCGGCGTCGGGCGCCTGCGATCCGGGGACCTCGGGCGTCGGCGACAGCCACCGGTGTCGCAGGTCGAGCAGAGTCAGGGCGCTCGTGTCGTAGACCACGGCACCGTGCTCGTCGTGCCCCGTGCCACCGCGCCCCTCACCGACCCACCGGTACCGGGACGGGAGCCGCGACACGAGGTCGTCGAGCATGCCTAGCGACCCCTCCTGGACGCCGAGCACCGTCGGTGCCAGCTCGGTGATCCGGGCCGCCGCCACCGGCCCGCGTACCGACCACGGCGGGGCGTCCAGCGACGTCTCGGTCAGCAGGTTCCACGTCATGACGCGCACGGGGTCAGCCGGCCCGCGTCACCGACACCGACCCCTCGGGTGGCTGCCGCAGCGACTGCCACACCACGCAGTACCGCTCGGTGAGCTTGGTCAGCGCGGCCAGCTGCTCGTCGGACGCGTCCGTATCCAGGTCGAACGAGAGCCGGATCTCGCGAAACCCGACCGGCGCCTCCTTGGACAGCGCCAGCGTCCCGCGAACGTCGAGGTCGCCCTCGGCACGGACCAGGCCGCCGCGTACCTCGAGCTCCATCGAGGTCGCGACGGCCGACAGGGTCACGCCGGCGCAGGCCACCAGGGCCTCGAGCAGCATGTCGCCGGAGCACAGTTGGCTTCCGTCTCCGCCGGCCTTGGGGTGCAGCCCGGCCTCGGCCAGGGCGCGACCGGTGTCGACCGAGCAGGAGATCCCCTCGCCGAGGCGGCCTCGGGCCGTCAGCGTGACCAAGGCCTCCTCCGGATCGTCCCGGTACGTCGCCTTGAGTGGAGCCTGGATCGCCGCGAGGGTGGCCTTGTCCATGGCTCGACGCTATCCCGCGGCCGCCCCGGTCACCTGTGCGAGGCTGGCCGACATGACGGCTGCCTGGACCACACCCGAGGAGCTCGCCGCCGCGCGGGAGACGATCGCTGCGTCCATCGAGGGCTGGAAGCGGCCCGCCGCATACGCCGTGGGTCTCACCTCGGCGACCTCCTCGGCCGAGTACGACTTCCCGGTCATCAACGTCGGCGACCACTACCTGCCGGCGGTCGTCCTCGCCAAGACCATCGGGTATGCCAGCGGCACGTCCACCCACGTCCTCTCGCTCGCCGAGCTGACCCACGCGATCAACGGGCTGGCTCCGGCCGAGGCGTGCACGACGATGGACCACCCGAACCTGCGCGCCTGGCGCGAGATCGTGACCGAGGTGGAGTCGAACCCCTACCGCGGGATCGTCGCGGTGTTCATCGGCGACATCGAGGACCCGGTGTCGTCGGAGGCCGACGGCTCGCTGCGGACGCAGCTGCCCGACTGACGTGCCGACCGCCGCCGCCAAGCCCTGCGTCTTCTGCCAGATCGTCGCCGGCGAGATCCCCGCGCAGATCGTGCTCGACGAACCCGACCTGGTCGGCTTCCTCGACGCGCGGCCGGTGTTCAAGGGCCACGTCCTGCTCGTGACCCGCGAGCATGTCGACACGCTGCCCGGCCTGCCGGCACGGCTGCGGGAGCCGCTGCTCGAGGCCACCCAGCGGCTCGCCCGCGCGGTCGTCGACGGCCTCGGTGCCCAGGGGTCGTTCGTCGCCACCAACAACGTCGTCAGCCAGTCGGTGCCACATCTGCACGTCCACGTCGTGCCCCGCACCAAGGGTGACGGCCTCCGCGGGTTCTTCTGGCCGCGCACGACGTACGCCTCCGACGACGAGGCCGTCGAGTATGCGTCGCGCCTCGCCGCCGTCCTCGCCCCGCCGGACCTCTGAGCGGTCGCCTCCGACGGCGTCTCTGGGGAGACTTTTCCGCGTCAGCACCCCGAATGGTTTCCCCGTACCGGTCCTCTGCTCAGATCTCTCCGGAGAGCTGGGCGTAGCCGCGGGCGAAGGCGTCGGCCAGCCAGGGTAGTGGGTAGGGCAGCCGCGCGTCGGGTTCGCGCTGGGCCTGCGCGAGCGGGACGCCCGCGCCGTGCCGCTCACGGATGACCTGGGCGAGGGACGACATCTCGTCCCGCTGCCGGGCCACGAACGCCGTGTCGACCAGCTTTCCGTGGCTGGGGACCACGACGGCGTCCGGAGGGACGGCGCCGAAGTGCCGGTCCAGCGTGGCCGCCCAGTCCAACGGCCACGAGTCCGACCCGAGCGACGGGTCGGCGGACTCCTCGATGAGGTCGCCGAGGAAGACCACGCTGACGTCCGGGACCCAGATCCGGATGTCGCCGTCGGTGTGCCCCCGTCCGGCGTGCGCGAGGTGCACGACCCGGTCGCCGAGGCCGACGCTCGCCGCAGCGGCGAACGTGACGTCCGGCCCGCGGGGCACCGTCGCGAGCAGGTCGCGCACGTCCTCGGCGCTGTAGCTCGCGTCGGGACCCGGTTCCGGGTCCGCGCGGAAGCGGTCCTTGAGCCGTTCGGCATCCGCGTCGAAGGTCTCCCCGACCCGCTCGTGCGCGTGGATCGTCGCCCCCTCGAAGGAGCGGTTGCCGAAGGTGTGGTCGTAGTGCACGTGCGTGTTGACCACGACGGTCACCGGGACCGCGAGGGCCAGCCGGGCGACATCCGCGACGGCCTCGCGGCCCTGGATCTCGCTGCCGCGGGTGTCGACGACGAGCGCCCGCTCACGGCCGACGACCAGGCCGACACTGACGTCCCACTGCGGGTAGCGAGCCAGGAAGACCCGGTCACCGATCTCGACGAAGCCGCCGGCCCCACGCATACCGCCGAGTCTGTCAGCCCGTCTGCTTCTCGACGAGGACGAGCCAGTTCCCCGAGTTGTCGCGGATGATCGCCTCCACCCCGTACGGGCGGTCGGCCGGCTCCTGCAGGAACTCGACCCCCTTGGCCGAGAGGTCCGCGTAGGTCGCCCGGCAGTCGTCGACCTGGAGGCCGAGGCCGCCCATGGCCCCCTTGCCCAGCTGGTCGCGGACGAACGCCGCGGCCTCGTCGCTGAGCGGCGGGCCCGGGAGCATCAGGGTGATCTCGAGCTCCGGATGGTCCGGGTGGCCCACGGTGACCCAGCGCGCGCCGGGCCACATCTCGGCGTCCGTGCGCGGCTCGAAGCCGAGCTTCTCGACGTAGAAGTCCTTCGTCGCGGTCTGGTCGAGGCAGTAGATCGTGGTCAGGGAGACGTTCGTGATCATGGTCGCCACGCTAGGTGGAGGCTTCCCTTGCTGGCTTCTCCGAGATTGCGGTTCGGGCTGCGGACGTCGACGGGACCACGCCCATCATGAAGAGGTAGCAGCCCGGTATGCGAGGACCGCCGGTCGCCGCCCAGCGGTCCCGGTACTGGGTGGGGGACTCGCCGACGAGCGCCGAGAACCGCGTGGAGAACGACCCCAGGCTGCTGAACCCGACCGCCATGCAGATCTCGGTCACCGTGAGGTTGGCCGCGCGGAGCAGGTCCTGGGCGCGCTCGATCCGGCGGCGGGTGAGGTAGCGAATCGGGGTCGCGCCGTAGGCCGCCTCGAACGACCGGGCGAAGTGGTACTTCGAGACGCCCGCCACGGCGGCCAGCCCCGCGAGGTCCAGCTCACCCGCATACCGGCGGTCGATGTGGTCGCGCGCCCGGCGCAGGTGCGGCAGGAGGGCCTCACTCACCCCCGACGCGGTCGTCGTCACCCGGCTCACGATAGGCGGGCCACCTCGTTTGCACTCTCCCCCGTCGAGTGCCAATAATGGCGTTAGCACTCTCGACATGAGAGTGACAACTCGACCATGGGGCGAGGGCCGGGGAGCGCACGGAACCTGAGCGTGCGGGACCCGGGCCGTCCGTCGCGGGCGCCCACTGGTCTCCACATCGATTCGCGTGGGAGGAACCACCCGAATGGCCAAGATCATCGCATTCGATGAAGAGGCACGCCGCGGCCTCGAGCGAGGAATGAACATTCTCGCCGACGCGGTCAAGGTGACGTTGGGCCCGAAGGGTCGCAACGTCGTGCTCGAGAAGAAGTGGGGCGCCCCCACGATCACCAACGACGGTGTCAGCATCGCCAAGGAGATCGAGCTCGAGGACCCCTACGAGAAGATCGGCGCCGAGCTCGTCAAGGAAGTTGCCAAGAAGACCGACGACGTCGCCGGTGACGGCACGACGACGGCCACCGTCATCGCCCAGGCGATGGTGCGCGAGGGTCTGCGCAACGTCGCGGCCGGCGCCAACCCGATGGCGCTCAAGCGCGGCATCGAGAAGGCCGTCCAGGCCGTCTCCGACGAGCTGCTCGCCTCGGCCACCGAGGTCGAGACGCGCGAGCAGATCGCCCAGACCGCCTCCATCTCCGCCGCCGACGAGCAGATCGGTGAGCTCATCGCCGAGGCGATGGACAAGGTGGGCAAGGAAGGCGTCATCACCGTCGAGGACTCCAACACCATGGGCCTCGAGCTGGAGCTGACGGAGGGGATGCGGTTCGACAAGGGCTACATCTCGCACTACTTCGTCACCGACACCGAGCGCATGGAGACGGTGCTCGACGACGCCTACGTGCTGGTCGTCAACAGCAAGATCTCGTCGGTCAAGGACCTGCTGCCGGTGCTCGAGAAGGTCATGCAGAGCGGTAAGCCGCTGCTGATCGTCGCCGAGGACGTCGACGGCGAGGCGCTGGCGACGCTGATCGTCAACAAGATCCGCGGCACCTTCAAGTCGGTCGCTGTCAAGGCGCCCGGCTTCGGTGACCGTCGCAAGGCCATGCTGGTCGACATCGCCATCCTCACCGGTGGCCAGGTCATCTCCGAGGAGGTCGGTCTCAAGCTCGAGAACGCCGACCTCGAGCTGCTCGGCAAGGCCCGCAAGGTCGTCGTCACCAAGGACGACACGACCATCGTCGAGGACCAGGAGGACCGCGCCCCGATCGAGGGCCGGATCGCCCAGATCAAGGCGGAGATCGAGAAGTCCGACTCGGACTACGACCGGGAGAAGCTCCAGGAGCGTCTCGCCAAGCTCGCCGGCGGCGTCGCCGTCATCAAGGCGGGCGCGGCCACCGAGGTCGAGCTCAAGGAGCGCAAGCACCGCATCGAGGACGCCGTCCGTAACGCGAAGGCGGCCGTCGAGGAGGGCATCGTCGCCGGTGGCGGCGTGGCTCTGCTCCAGGCGACCAACCGCGTCTTCGAGAAGCTCGACCTGCAGGGTGACGAGGCCACCGGCGCGAACATCGTCCGCGTCGCGGCCGAGGCTCCGCTGAAGCAGATCGCCATCAACGCCGGCCACGAGGGCGGCGTCGTCGCCGAGCGGGTCCGCGGCCTGGACAAGGGTCACGGCCTCAACGCGGCGACCGGCGAGTACGTCGACATGCTCAAGGCTGGCATCAACGACCCGGTCAAGGTGACCCGGTCCGCGCTGCAGAACGCCGCGAGCATCGCTGCGCTGTTCCTCACCACCGAGGCGGTCATCGCCGACAAGCCCGAGAAGGCCGCTCCGGCCATGCCGGGTGGCGACGGCGGTATGGGCGGCATGGACTTCTGAGTCCGACGCTCTGACCGCGGTCTCGGTAGCGCAGCGCGAACCAGCACGACCCAGCACGACCCAGCACAACACGGAGGCGGCTCCCCTTGCGGGGGGCCGCTTTCGCGTTGCCTGACGAACCTGACGGTCTCCTGAATCCCCTGGCCCGCGGTCCTCAGCCGGGCTACCTTTCGGCTGTCGTCCGTCCGACCAACCGACGTCTTCTCGAAGCGCGGCACCGAGCAGGGTGCCGTTGTGGTGGGTACCCCACTCTGAGCCGGCGCGACCTCGCGTTCCCCCTGACGAGGTCGCCACGGCCTAGCCGCCCACCCGAAGGCGGCTCCCGGCCCCCGGGAGCCGCCTTCCCCCTCCCTGTCGGGCCGTGGGAACGGGCTCCGGCGCTCAGTGCGCGAACAGCCCGCGCACCCCTTGCTCGGTCTCCGCGTAGCTGCCGCTGGCGCGCGACGTGAGGGCGGCGATCTGGGCGAGGTCGGCGCGGACCCGCCCCTGTAGTGCCGTCCACTCGCTGACCAGGCCCTGGAACTCGGTGGCCGCGGCGCCGGTCCACGAGCCCTCCAGCGAGGTGAGCCGGGCGTGCATCGCGGCCACGGACGACTCGATCTCGCCGGCGATGCCGGACATGTCGGAGGCGGCGGCCTGGATGCGGTCGGTGTCGACGGTGAACATGGTTCCTCCTGGAGGTTCGGTCTGAGGGGTTCGGTCCTGCGTCGACGCTAGGACTCCGCCGCCACCGGAACCGCCGGTTGTCCACAGGCCCACTAGCGTGAACGGCGATGACCATCTGGATCGACCAGCCGATCTGGCCCCGCCACGGCACCGTCTTCGCGCACCTCATCAGCGACACGTCGCTCGACGAGCTGCACGCGTTCGCGCACCGGGTCGGCCTGCACCCCCGCTCGTTCGAGGGCGACCACTACGACGTGCCGCAGGAGCGCTACGCCCTCGTGCTCTCGGCCGGGGCCACCTCGACGACCGGAGCCGACGTCGTCCGGCGGCTCATCGGCAGTGGGCTGCGGCTGCGCAAGCGGCGGGGGGACCGGCCCGTGGCCCGGGTCAGGGGGGTTCGGTTCCCCGACGGGACCATCGTCGACGTGGACCTGGTCGCCTCGGAGCGGGAGGTCGACGTCGGCATCGTCGTGGCGGCGCTGGTCTTCGTCCAGGACCGCGACGGCCGGTTCGCCGTGGTGCATACGCCCCGCCGCGAGGCCTGGGGATCGCCGGGCGGCGCCCTCGAGCAGGGCGAGTCGGCCGCCGCGGCGGCGGTGCGCGAGGTCCGCGAGGAGACCGGGCTGGAGCTCGCGGAGGTCGACATCGAGCCGTGCGGATACGAGCGGTTCGAGGTGGTGGGGGAGTTGCCCGGCTTCCTGCCGCCGGGCCGCAGCTACGTGCAGCTCTACCGGACCACCATCGAGGTCCGGGCGCCGACGCTGCGGGCGAGCGAGGACGACGTGGACGGGTGGCGCTGGGTCGATCGCGTGGAGTTCGAGCGGCTGTGCGACGGCGAGTTCTGGTGGCCACTCGTGCCACGCCTCTTCGACTAGCTGTCGTCGGCAGGGCCTAGCGTCGTCGCCATGGCGATGAGCATCGGGATGTCCTTTCCGCGCGAGTGCCCGGCCTCGGCGGTGACCGAGTTCGCGCAAGGGCTCGAGGCGGGCGGGATCGACGAGCTCTGGCTGGTCGAGGACTGCTTCTTCACGACGGCGCCCCCGCTGGCCGCCGCGGCGCTCGCGACGACGGAGCGTCTGACGGTGGGGCTCGGGATCCTGCCGGCGGTCGCTCGGACCGCGGCCATCACGGCCATGGAGATCGCGACCCTGGCCAGCATCGCCCCGGGGCGGGTGGTCGGCGGGATCGGGCACGGGATCCAGTCCTGGATGGCCCAGATGGGAGTGGCGACGGCGTCACCGCTGACCACGCTGGACGAGGTCATCTCCACGGTCCGGCGGCTGCTCCGCGGCGAGACGGTCACGTTCCAGGGTCGCGAGGTGACCCTCGACGAGGTGCGCCTGACGCACGTCCCCGACCCGGTCCCTCCCGTGCTCGCGGGTGTCGGGGGTCCGAAGTCGCTGGCGCTGGCCGGTCGGGTCGCCGACGGCGTGATCCTCGGTGGGCCGAGCACCGTCCCGCACTGCCGGGCGGCGCGGCAGGCCGGCCTCGACCGCGAGTCCGGCTGGCAGCTCGAGACATTCGTGACCATGGCCGTCGCCGCCGACGCCCGCGACGCCTACCGGCAGATGGCGCCGATCGTGGCCGAGCACCTGGGCTCGGTGGGGTTCCGACACCTGCCGTTCCTCGACGAGCTGCGCGGGCGTCACGCGTCCGGCGGGCTGGACGGCATCGTCGGTATGCCGCGCGACTGGTGGCTGCAGATCGGAGCGATCGGTACGCGGGACGACGCCGTCGAGCACCTGGCCCTCCTCGAGGCGGAGGGCGTCACCGGGGCGGCCTTCTTCCCGGCGCCGGACCTCGACACGGCCCGCGCGCAGATCGACGACGTGATCGCGATCGCGGCGGCCCGCTGACGTCAGGCCTCAGCGGGCGCGGACCTCGATGTCACCGGACACGGTTCGGACCTGGATGCGATGGGCCGACGTCGTCCTGGCCCGATACCTCGATGTCCCGGTCGCCGGAGGTGCTCTGGGCATCCACAGCGTAGGTCTCGGCCTTCGGGACGCCGGATCTCGACGTCCCCCGACTCCGAGGTCGCGGACAACTGGCTGGGAGCGACCGCGAGACGCAGCTTCACGTCGCCGCTGGTCGACCGGGTCGTGAGAGTGTCCGCATCGATCTTCGCGTCCACATCGCCGGAGCCGGTCTGCAGGTCGACGCGCCCCAGCGAGCCCTCGAGGTCGACGTCTCCGGAGTCGGTCCGGGCCGTGACGGCGACGTCGTCGGGCACGCGGATGTCGTAGGTGACGTTGCAGCCGGGTCCGCAGTCCAGCGACAGCGCGTCGCCCTTCCAGACGTCAGCGCCCAGGGCGGGCAGGGACGACGCGCGGGTCTTGCGGGTCACCTCCACCTGTCCGGACCGGCCGCCGGTATGAACGGTGATGTCCCCGGCTCCCGCGGTGACGGTGAGGGCGGTGATGGTGTGGTTCAGGACGTCGGTCTGCTCGGTGTGCGGGCCCGTGACCGCGACCGCTGTACCGGCGCCCACCAGCACCAGCGCGCCCGCGGCCGGCCAGGGCGATCCGCCGAGGGTGGCGCGGTCGTGACCCGCTCGGCTGGTATGCGGTCGACGGTGCCGGCGGGTTCGCCACGTGCGCAGGGTCCCGGCGGTCCTGCGGGCCGGCCGGCTCGGGCTGGGTCCGCCGACCCGGCTGGCGCAGGCGGCCAGACGGGACTGTCCTGCGGTCCTGACGTCGTCATCCGGTCACCACCCTCTCCCCGTTGGTCGACGAGTGTCCCATCATCACCCCCGGGGATCTCGCGCGTGCCTGCCGGCTCGCACGGTCAGGTTCGACTCAGGGTCATCCCGGACCCCGCGGGCTACGACAGCCGGGCCAGCTCGCGGTCGACGTTGGCGCGGGCCTGACCGTCCCAGTGGGTGCGGCCGTACTCGGTGAGGTAGATGCCCCCGGCGCCGACGAGGTCACGAAGGATCCGCGATCGGGCGGCGCGGAAGAGCTCGTCGGGCACGGCCGCATACTCCTCGCGGACCTCAGCGCAGTACTCGTCGAACCGCTGCTCGGTCGCCGCGAGGATCCACAGGTCGGCGTCGTGGAACGCCCGGTGCAGGGCCGAGTCGCGCCGCACGGCGTGGTCGACGGTCATCCGGACCAGGTCGACCACGGTGGCCACGGACCCGCGGTCGACGCGAACCCGGGGGAGCAGCGTCTCGGCCAGCTCGGCACTGGCGGACTCGTTGGCGCCGACCACGGCGGACGGCTCGTAGACGGCGTCGTGCAGCCAGGCCGCCACCCGACCGAGATTGGCGTCGGCGTCGGACAGCTCGCCCGCGTCGGTGAGGTCCTCCAGCGCCCAGAACATCTCCACGAGATGCCGGGTCGAGTGGTAGCGGCGCTGCGGCTCGGTCCAGCGTTCCAGCAGGTCGGCGCCGGTGGCCGCGACCTCGCGCGGGTCGGCGCGCGGGCTCAGCGCCGTGACGTCCTGGGTCCACCACCTGATGAGCGCCGGCACACGGTCGAGTCTTTCAGAGGCCTGAGTATGCGGGTCAGAGCTCGATGAGCTGCCGAACCGCCCGCCCGGCGGCGAGCTCGTCCATCGCCCGGTTGACGTCGTCGAGCCCGATGCGCGACGAGACCAACGCCTCCACGGGCAGCCGTCCCTCCCGCCACCACTGGGCGAAGATCGGGATGTCGCGGGACGGCACCGCCGAGCCAAGGTAGCTGCCGATCACCGTCCTCGCCTCCGCGACGAGTAGGAGTGGTGACACGCTCGCCCGGGCCGCCGCGTTGGGGAGACCGACCGTGACCGTACGTCCGCCCGGCAGCGTGGCCGCCAGGGCGGCCTCGAAGGCGCGGGCGTTGCCCGCGGCCTCGACGACGACGTCGGCCCGCACCCCGCGCGACTCCAGCTCGGACGGGTCGAGCACCGTCGTCGCGCCGAGCTCACGGGCCTGGGCGCGTTTCGCCTCGACCCCGTCGACGGCCACGACGTCACCCGCGCCGAGGGCGATCGCGGTGAGGACGGCGGCCATGCCGACTCCGCCCAGTCCGACGACCATGACGCTCTGTCCGGGCTCGGGCGGCGCGGCGTTGAGGAGCGCGCCGCCCCCGGTGAGCACGGCGCAGCCGAGGACCGTCGCCACCTCCTTCGGGACGTCGTCGTCCACGGCGACCACCGACCTGGTGTCCACCACCGCGTGCGTGGCGAACGCCGACACCCCGAGGTGGTGGTAGATCGGGCGGCCGTCGCGGGTGAGGCGCATACCCCCGCCGAGCATCTCGCCGGCGGCATTGCTCGCCGACCCGGGGCCACACGGCATCCGCCCGTCGGTGGCGCAGCCGGGACACTCGCCGCAGCGGGGGAGAAACGTCATGACCACGCGTTGGCCCACCCGAAGGTCGGTCACGTCCGCGCCGAGCTCGGTCACCCGACCACACGCCTCGTGGCCGAGCAGCATGGGGACGGGGCGAGGTCGGTTGCCGTCGACGACGGACAGGTCGGAGTGGCAGACGCCGGCGGCCTCCACCTGGACCAGGACCTCTCCCGCGTGCGGGCCCTCGAGCTCCAGCTCCCCGACGGTCAGCGGCCTGGTCTCCGCCCAGGGTCCGGGCCGACCGACCTCCTCGAGCACCGCTCCGGTGATTCTCATGCGCGAACCCTCTCAGCCCGCTCGAGGAGCTTGCGCACGGCCGCGGGGATCGGCACGGGAGAGCGGGACGTGCGGTCGATGTAGACGTGGACCCAGTGACCGACGGCGGCCGGTTCGTCCTGCTCAGCGTCGAACAGGCCCAGCGCATACGTGATGCTGCTCCTCCCGAGCCGCTCGACCCGAACCCCGACGTCGAGCGGCCGTGGGTACTCCAGCTCCCGGAAGAAGCGGCAGCCGGACTCGGCGACCACCCCGAGCTCGGGCAGCGCCAACACGTCGGCGCCCGCACCGGTGATCAGCCAGCCGTTGATCGCGGAGTCGAACAGCTCGTAGTAGACGGCGTTGTTGAGGTGGCCGTACATGTCGTTGTCCGACCATCGCGTCGTCGCCGGCACGATGTAGTCGAAGTGGGCTCGGGTCAGCGTCCGTGGGTCGGGCGTCGTCGGTACGGAGCCGTCAGCAGCGGCCGTCATGGCGTCGCGCGCTCCGCCTCCTGACGAGCCGCCGCGTCCTTCCGGAGCTGCGTTCGTGGCATGAGGAACAGGGCGAGCATCGACAGGGCACAGCACCCGACGATGTACCAGCTGATCCCGGTACTGGACTTGGTGTTCTCGAGGATGGCCGCGGCGATGAGCGGGGCCGGGCCACCGGCGATGACCGACGCGAGCTGGTACCCGATCCCCGCGCCGCTGTAGCGCAGGTTGGTGCCGAAGCTCTCCGCGATGAGCGCGGCCTGGGGGCCGTACATCATGTCGTGGAAGATCAGCGACACCACGATCCCCACCAGGACGAGCCCGGCCACCTTGGTGTTGAGCAGGCCGAAGTACGGGAAGGCGAACAGGGCCGTGCAGACGATGCCGATGCCGTACATGAGTCGACGCCCGATCCGGTCCGAGAGGTAACCGAAGAGCGGAACGCTGACGAACCCGACGGCGGCGGCCACCAGCGTGTAGTTGAGCAGCTCGTTCCGCTCGATCTGGAGGATCGTCGTCCCGTACGTGAGGACGAAGGTGATGAAGATGTAGAACGGCGCCTGCTCGGCCATCCGGACGAAGGCTGAGGTGAGGATCTCCATCGGGTGCTCCTTGAGCACCTCGATGAACGGCCGCTTCACGACCGCGTCGGCCTGCTTGACCTCGCGGAACTCCGGGCTCTCCAGGACCCGCAGTCGCACGTAGAGGCCGATGAGGACCAGGACGAAGCTGATGAGGAACGGAACCCGCCAGCCCCAGCTGTCGAAGGCCTCGGGGCTCAGGACCCCGGTCATCAGCCGGATCATCGCCGTCGACAGGAGCAGCCCGATCGGCACGCCCAGCTGGGGGAAGCTGGCCATCAGCCCCTTGCGGTGGCTCTCGCCCCACTCCATCGACATGAGGACGGAGCCGCCCCATTCGCCACCGACGCCGATGCCTTGGGCGATCCGCAACAGGGTCAACAGGATCGGCGCCGCGACACCGATGGTGCCGTAGCCGGGAAGTGCGCCGATGAGGAACGTCGCCACGCCCATGAGGACGAGCGTCGTGACCAGCGTGGTCTTCCGGCCGACCCGGTCGCCGTAGTGCCCGAAGATCGCCGCGCCCACCGGTCGGGCGGCGAACCCGACGAACAGGGTCGAGAACGAGAGCAGGACTCCGGCGAACGGCGAGCTCCCGGGGAAGAAGAGCTTCGGGAAGACCAGCGCCGCGGCGGTGCCGTAGAGGAAGAAGTCGTACCACTCGATGCTCGTGCCGACGGTACTGGCGAGAACCGCCCTCCGCCGGTTGACGGGGATGTTGTCGGACGTCGCGTCTGCGGTCATCTCAACCTGCCTCGGGGTCGTCTCGGGCCGTCCGGCGAGCTCCACCCGCCGTGCGGTGAGTCCTGGCTGCGTTGCCAACCGGTGAGTCTTCGACCCGAGGTCGCACCTGTCAAGTCGAAAGTGCCGCCTCAGCCGGGTGGGTGGTCGGGTCTCGCAGCTCGGCCGGCAGGTCGGCCGAGTGCACGATGGTCAGCGCCGAGACGGCGCGCGTGAGGACGACGTAGAGCCGCCGCAGACCGGTCCGTTCGTCCGGTTCGTCCGCGGCGATCACCGTCGGTTCGACCACCACGACCCGGTCGAACTCGAGGCCCTTCGCCACGGTGGCCGGGACCACGTCGACCTGATGGTCGACGTCGCCATGGTCCGCCCCCAGCACGCCGTGCCCGATGCCGGCCTTGGTCAACGAGGCCGACACCGCCTTGACCAGGGACGCCGGTGCGATGACGCCGACCGAGCCCGGTTCCTCGGCCAGCTGGGCGACGACCGCCGCCACCTCGGCGGCGATGCGGGCGGTCGGCACCCGGACCAGGTCCAGCCGGCCGGGGTTCTCCCGAACCGAGACCGGCGCGCCCAGCCCCGGCGCCATCGAGGGCAGCAGCCGGGCGGCGAAGTCGATGACCGACGCCGGTACCCGGAACCCGCGGTCGAGCACCTCGATGTGGCCGTCCGGCTTCCCGAGGTGAGCCAGCGACGACGCCCACGAGTCGGTCGCCCACGGAGTCGTCCCCTGAGCGATGTCACCGAGCACCGTGGCCGAACCGGTCGAGCAACGCCGTCCGACCGCGCGCAGCTGCATCGGCGACAGGTCCTGCGCCTCGTCCAGCACGACGTGGCCCAGGCTCGGCGTTCGCTCGAGAAGGTCGGCCAGCTCGTCCAGGAGCACCAGGTCCGCGGCCGACCACCGGGCGGAGCCCTTCGACCGCGGCGGCGTCGCCCAGAGCAACCGCTCCTGCTCGGTCGGCGTCAGCAGGCCGTCGGCGTGCTCGGCCAGCGTCTCGGCCGACGAGAGCAGGTCGAACAGCACCTGCCGTGGGTCGAGCTTCGGCCACACCGTCGCCGCATAGGCCCGCACCGCGGCGGACCGGGCGACCGAGTCCTGGACGCGGTCGTCCGGCGAGTCGCCGCTGCGCTCCATCGCGAGCAGGACGTGGTGCGCCAGCCGCTGCGGGAGCACCAGCCGCGCCGCTTCGTACCGGATCGTCCGCGCTCGCAGCTCCTCCAGAACCTCGGTGACGTCGTATGCGGGTACCCGCCACTTGCGGGCGCCGCGGGGCACGACGAGCGGCTCGGTGGCGGACCGGACGTGGGCCCAGACCGCCCGCTCCAGGACGGCGGCCAGCCGCGCGTCGCCCTTGAGGACGGCCACCTCGGTCGCGTCCTGGCCGCGGAGCCGGGTGTCGCCGGCCACCAGCTCCTCCGCCGTCGTGTGCCGCACCTCGACCTCGCCGAGGGCCGGCAGCACCGCTCCGATGTGGTCGAGGAAGGCGCGGTTCGGACCGACGACGAGGACCCCGGACCGGAGCAGGCGGTCGCGGAACGCATACAGCAGCCAAGCCGCCCGGTGCAGGCCGACCGCGGTCTTGCCGGTCCCCGGTGCTCCCTGCACGCATACCGTCGTCGCGGCGTCGGCGCGGACGATCTCGTCCTGCTCCGGCTGGATCGTCGCGACGATGTCGCGCATGGGTCCGACACGCGGTCGCTCGATCTCGTCGACGAGGATCTGGCTGCGGCCGACGTCGCCGACCTCGGGGGCGACGAGGTGCTCGTCCTCGTAGGCGGTCAGCCGCCCGTGGTCCACGCCGAACCGGCGCCGCAGCCGCACGCCCATCGGATTACCGCGTGAGGCCCGGTAGAACGCGCCCGACAGCTCGGCGCGCCAGTCGATGACGACCGGGTCGCCCAGCTCGTCGTTGACGTGCCGCCGGCCGATGTACCAACGCTCGGGGGGCTCTGCCCCCCGAGTGCCCCCCGACGACCCGCGGCTCGAGTCGGGCTGCATGTCGAGCCGGCCGAAGAACAGCGCCGTGGTCGGGTCGTCGACGAGCTGGGCCGCACGCCGCTGGAGGGTCATCGCCAGGACGTCGTCCGAGACGCGGTCGCCGCCCGTCGCCCGGGCCGACAGGGTCTTCTCGCGCATCCGGGCCAGCTCGCGACGAGCGTTCTCGAGGTATGCCTGTTCCCGGGCCAGGTCGTCGGTCACGACCGCGTTGTCGGGCATACGAAAGGGGCCTTCCACAGGTGGCGCTCCTTCAGGGGAAGCGCGTCAATGTACCTGTGGAAGGCCCCAGTGGGGCAACCGGTTTCGCGAACCAGGGAAAGGCGGAACCGGTCGCCTTACCCTCAGCCGGGACGGGCGGCGAGGGTGACCTTGATGTCCTGCTTCTGCGAGCCGCGGATGACGGTGACGGTCACCGTGTCCCCGACCTTGTGCTCGTGGATGTTCGCGACGAGCGCCTCCGACGAGTCGATCGGCTTGCCGTCGATGGCGATGACCGCGTCCTTCGCCTGCAGGCCGGCCTGGGCGGCCGGGGTGCCCTGGGAGACGGTCTGGATCAGCGCCGCCTGGCGCTTGCTGCTGCCGTCGGTGACGGTGGTGTCGCCCGCCGAGACGCCGATGTAGGCGTGCTGGGCGGTGCCGGTGGCGATGAGCTGGTCGGCGATCGACTTGGCCTCGTTCACCGGGATGGCGAACCCGATGCCGATGTTGCCGCTCTGGCTGCCCGCGGACGAGCCGAGGGAGGCGATCGAGCTGTTGATGCCGATGAGCTTGCCGTCGGCCGTGACGAGCGCGCCGCCGGAGTTGCCGGGGTTGATCGCCGCGGAGGTCTGGATCGCGTTGGTGACGACAGCGTCCGAGGCGGTCTGCTGGGCGCCGGGGAGCTGCCCCTGCTGGCCCTGCTGGCTCTCGGCGGCCTGGGTCGTGACCGGACGGTCCAGCGCGCTGACGATGCCGGTCGTGACGGTGCCGGAGAGGCCGAGCGGGTTGCCGATGGCCATGACCGGCTGGCCGACGACGACCTGCGAGGAGTCGCCGATGGACATCGGGACGAGGTCGCTCGGCGGGTTGTTCAGCAGGAGGACGGCCAAGTCGGTCGACGGGTCGGTGCCGACGATCTTGGCGTCGTAGGTGCGGCCGTCGTTCAGCGTGACGCTGATCGTCGCGTTGGCGCCGGCACCGGTGGCGACGTGGTTGTTGGTGAGGATGTGGCCCTGGCTGTCGATGACGACGCCTGAGCCCTGGCCGCCGGTCTGGCCGCTGGTGACGGTGATCGAGACGACGCTCGGGGCGACGGCCTTGGCGGTCGCGGTCCAGTCGGGCGCCGACGCGTTGCCCTGGATCACCTGCGGCGACGTCGAGCCGTTGCTCTGGGTCGTCGCGGCCGGGCTCGCGACAGGGGCCGGGGCCGCATACCGGGTGGCGGCGTAGGTGCCGCCGCTGGCGAGGGCCGCCGCGAGGATGGCCACCGCGGTCATCTGACCGAGGCCACGGTTGGGCTTCGCCTTGGGCGCGGGGGAGGGCGTGGGGGTGGCCGGCGGGTACGTCGGGTCGCCGCCGTTGCCGCCGATCGCGGGCGTGCCGTACCAGTCGGTGCGCTGCTGGTGCGGCTCCGGCGTGCCGAAGCCGTAGCTGGGGAAGGTGCGGTTGGACTCGGGCGCCTCGGGCGCCTGGGTCGGGCCCGCCGGTCCGGTCTGCGCCGGGCCGGTCTGCTCCGGCGGCGTCTGCACCGGGATGCCGGTCGTCGGCGCGGCGGCCTGCTCGGCGCTCTGCTCGGCGCTCTGCTCGCGGCTGCCGAACCACTGATGGGCGGGCGGCTCAGGGGCGCTCTCGCCCGGGCTGGTCCTCGTGGGGTCCGGGTGGATGTCCTGCTGGGTCATGGCTCTCTGTGCTCCTCTGGATGACTTTCCCCTAATCAACCTCCTCGTCGTCAAGGCTCGCTGTCGCATCACTGTGAGCATGCTGTGGGAGTTCGAGAACGAACGTCGCGCCGCCTCCGGACGTTTGGGAGACGCCGACCGAGCCGTGGTGCGCGCTGACGATGGCCGCGACGATGGCCAGGCCCAGCCCGGTACCGCCGCTCGACCCGTTGCTGCGCCGGCTGCGTGCCGGGTCGCCGCGGTAGAACCGCTCGAACACCCGCCGGGCTCGCGCGGGGTCGATGCCGTCACCGTGGTCGCGGACCTCCAGCGCGGCGCACCCGTTCGACTTGTTGCCGACGGCGATCTCGACCGGGGTACCGGCGGGGGTGTGGTGCAGTGCGTTGGAGACGAGGTTCGTGACCACCTGGCGCAGCCGCTGCTCGTCACCGAGGACGTGCACGGGTCCGAGCGGACCGTCCAGGCCGACGAGGCGGATGTGCCGGTCCGGGGCGAGCACCCGGGCGTCCAGGGTGGCGTCGCCACCGAGGACGGCGAGGTCGACGTCGTCGAAGACGACCGGTCGCTCACCCTCCAGGCGGGCCAGGACGAGGAGGTCCTCGACGAGGCCGGACATCCGCGACGCCTCGCTCTCGATCCGTCCGAACGCGACCGCGACGTCGTCGGGGTTCGTCACGGCGCCCTGCCGGTAGAGCTCGGCGTAGCCACGGACGGTGGCCAGCGGGGTTCGCAGCTCGTGCGACGCGTCGGCGACGAACTGGCGCATGTGTTCCTCGCTGGCCTCACGCACGGCGAAGGACTGCTCGATCTGGGCGAGCATCGCGTTGAGCGAGCGGGAGAGCGAGGCCACCTCGTCGCGTGTCGACGGCTCCGGGACGCGTTGGGTGAGGTCGCCGGCGGCGATGGCCGCGGCGGTGTCCTCGATCCGCGTCAGCGGGCGGAAGGCGCGGCGGACCGCATACCAGCCGATCCCCAGCGCGGCGGCCAGGACGACGACGCCGATGAGCAGCGCGTAGCCGAGGAAGCTCCCAAGGGTCGCCTCCATCTGCCGGAGCGGGACGGCAACGACATAGACCGCGTCGCGGTCGGCGTTGACGCCCGCGATCGCGCGCCAGCGGAGATCGGTGTCGTCCGGGCCGGCCGAGTCGATGGTGAACGGCAGGGAGGAGGTCACGCGAGGGTCGGTGCGGGTCAGGGCGGGGATCGCCGGCTCGGCGCCGGGTTCGGTGGCGGCCTCGGCCAGCTTGAGGACGCCGGTGCCGTCCGGGCGGTAGAGGCGGACGGTGAAGTTCGGCTGGATGGTCTGCGCGCCCCCCGTGCCGTACGCGACGGCCGCGGCGATCTCGCCGTAGGTGCGCAGCTCCTCGTCGGTGCGGTCGAGCAGGTATGTCCGCATGAGGACCGTGACGATGAGGCTACTGGCCGCGAGGGCGGCCGCGAGCAGCACCGCGACGACGGTGAGGAGGCGGACCCGCAGGGGTATGCCGCGTACCGCACCGCGCCAGCCGGCGGCCAAGCGGGTGCCGCCGCCGGGCGGATCGGGCGCGCTCACCCCGCCAGGGTGCCCGGGGGGAGTCGTAGCACGTAGCCGACGCCGCGCTTGGTGTGGATCAGGGCGGGCTCGACGGTGTCGATCTTGCGGCGCAGGTACGAGATGTAGGACTCGACGATCCCCGACTCACCGCGGAAGTCGTAGTCCCAGACGTGGTCGAGGATCTGGGCCTTGGACAGGACCCGGTTCGGGTTGAGCATGAGGTAGCGCAGCAGCTTGAACTCGGTCGGCGACACCTCGATGACGCGGCCGCCGCGGCGTACCTCGTGGGAGTCGTCGTCGAGCTCGAGGTCGTGGAAGGTGAGCGTCGCAGTGCTCGTCTCGTCGCCGCGCGTACGCCGCAGGACGGCCCGGATGCGGGCGACGACCTCCTCGAGGCTGAACGGCTTGGTGACGTAGTCGTCGCCGCCGACGGTCAGGCCCTTGATCTTGTCGTCGACCGAGTCGCGGGCCGTGACGAAGACGATGGGCAGCTGGCGGCCGGACTCGCGCAGCCGCCGGGTGACCTCGAACCCGTCCATGTCGGGGAGCATCACGTCGAGGACGACGAGGTCCGGGTTGCGCTCGGAGGCGCTGATGATGGCCGAGCGGCCGTCGTTGGCGACCGACACCTCGAACCCGGCGAAGCGCAGGGAGGTGGCGAGCAGCTCGCGGATGTTGGGCTCGTCCTCGACGACGAGCAGCGAGGCCTCGGCGATGGCGGGTTCGGCGGTCACGCTGGAGAGTGTGGAGAGGATTCCTGGGAGTTTACTGGGAGTCCCCCGAACGCGCCCGCGCTGACCCCGCTTCCGGGTTGGAAGCGGGAAGCTCCGTCAGGGGACGGAGAGGTCGTCGGCGTCGACGATCCGGTAGGCGTAGCCCTGCTCGGCAAGGAACCGCTGGCGGTGGGCGGCGAAGTCGGCGTCCACCGTGTCGCGGGCGACCACCGTGTAGAAGTGCGCCGTCCGGCCGTCGCCCTTGGGCCGCAGCACTCGGCCGAGGCGCTGGGCCTCCTCCTGGCGCGACCCGAATGTCCCGGAGACCTGGATCGCCACCGATGCCTCGGGCAGGTCGATCGAGAAGTTGGCCACCTTGCTGACGACCAGGAGCTGGATCTCGCCAACCCGGAACGCCTGGTACAGCTTCTGCCGCACCGGCACCGACGTCTCACCGGTGATGATCGGCGCGTCCAGTCGCTCGGCCAGCCCTTCGAGCTGGTCGAGGTACTGACCGATGACCAGTGTCGGCTCGCCGCGGTGCCGTTCGACGAGCTGGGACACCACGCGGTCCTTGGCGTCGGTGCACGACGCGAGCCGGTACCGCTCCTCGGGCTCCGACATCGCATACGCCATCCGCTCGCCGTCGGGGAGCGAGACCCGCACCTCGACGCAGTCGGCCGGCGCGATGTAGCCCTGCGCCTCGATGTCCTTCCAGGGCGCGTCGTAGCGCTTCGGGCCGATGAGGGAGAAGACGTCGCCCTCGCGCCCGTCCTCGCGGACCAGGGTCGCGGTGAGGCCGAGGCGGCGCCGCGCCTGCAGGTCGGCGGTCATCCGAAAGATCGGCGCGGGCAGCAGGTGGACCTCGTCGTAGACGATGAGGCCCCAGTCGCGGGCGTCGAGCAGGTCGAGGTGGGTGTAGACGCCCTTCCGCTTCGTCGTCAGCACCTGGTACGTCGCGATGGTGACCGGCCGGATCTCCTTGCGCTGTCCCGAATACTCGCCGATCTCCGCTTCGGTGAGGGAGGTCCGCCGCAGCAGCTCGTCCTTCCACTGCCGCGCCGACACGGTGTTGGTGACGAGGATCAGCGTCGTGGCGGAGGCGGCCGCCATCGCGCCGGCGCCGACGAGCGTCTTGCCGGCACCACAGGGCAGCACCACGACGCCGGAGCCCCCGTCCCAGAACCCGTTCACGGCCTGCTGCTGGTAGGGCCGCAGCGACCACTCCGAGGTGTCCAGCTCGATGGGGTGCGCCTCGCCGTCGACGTAGCCGGCGAGGTCCTCGGCGGGCCAGCCGACCTTGAGCAGCTCCTGCTTCAGGTGGCCGCGTTCGGACGGGTGCACGGCAACGGTCAGGTCGTCGATCCGCACACCGAGCAACGGCTGGATCCGCTTGTGCCGCAACACTTCCTCGAGTACCGGGCGGTCGATCGTATGCAGGGTGAGGCCATGCGTCGGGTCCTTCTCGAGGGTGAGGCGCCCGTAGCGGTCCATCGTCTCGGCGACGTCGATGAGCAGGGCCTGGGGCACGGCGTAGCGGCTGTGGGTGAGCAGCGCGTTGACGACCTGCTCGGCGTCGTGGCCGGCGGCTCGCGCGTTCCAGAGCCCCAGCGGGGTGACGCGGTAGGTGTGGACGTGTTCGGGCGCGCGTTCGAGCTCGGCGAACGGCGCGATGGCACGACGAGCGTCCTCCGCGCCGGGGTGGTCGACCTCGAGGAGGAGGGTCTTGTCGCTCTGGACGATGAGGGGGCCGTCAGTCATGGTCTTCAGGCCAACGGTCCCGAGGGGCGTGCTGTTCCGGCTGGCGGCTCACTGGTTGCTGAGCGCCCACACGTAGAACCAGATGAGCAGCGGCAGCGCGACCACGAAGTTCACCGCGAAGACGATCCAGCCGGTCGTCGTCCGCTTCCGGCAGGCGGCCGGGTCGGTGGCGTTCTGGCGCCACGCGACGACCGAGATGATCGCGCTGGGGATGCCGATGATTCCGGTCGCGATGAGCGAGATGACCGAGACGATGAGCAGGACGAAGGCGCTGACCGGGAACGGCGAGGTCTGAGTCGGCACGTACCCCGCATACGCCGGCTGCATGGGTCCCTGGCCGTACTGCGGCTGGTACGCGGGGGCATACCCGGGCTGGTAGGGCGGCTGTTGCGGGTAAGGCTGCTGTTGCGGGTATGCGGCGGGGTAGGGCTGCCCCTGTGGCGGCGGGTAGCCCCGTGAGCCGTCGCTCGGTGGGGTCGTCGGATGGGCCGGTCCGGGTTGGGTCCACGGACCGGGCTGCGGCCACGGCGACGCCCCGGCGCCCGGAGGCGCGCCGAACGCGCCCTCCCCGGACGGCTGCTGCGGCGACTCGCTCACCGGCCCAACCTACCGTCCTGCGAGGATGGACGTCGGCCGATGAGGGCCCATGGCGACGCTGGGGAGGCTGACCGATGAGAGGTCCACAGGTCGAGGCGGCGACGGGCCTTCCTCCCCGGGTGACGGTGTACGAGGTGGGTCCGCGCGACGGGCTCCAGAACGAGAAGGGCCACGTCCCGACGGCGGTCAAGGCCGAGTTCGTCCGGCGGCTGGTCGCGGCGGGGCTGCCGATCGTCGAGACCACCTCGTTCGTGCCGGCGTCGTGGGTACCCCAGCTCGGCGACGCCGCGGAGCTGCTCGCGGACCTGGGTCCTGAGGGGCTCGGCCGCAACCGGCCGGTGCTGGTCCCCAACGAGAAGGGGCTGGATCGTGCGCTCGAGGCGGGCGTCCAGGCGGTCGCGGTGTTCGGCAGCGCCACGGAGACCTTCGCACGCAACAACCTGGGCCGCGGCGTGGACGAGTCGATCGAGATGTTCCGGCCGGTCGTGGCCCGCGCCCGGGAGGCGGGGCTCTGGGTGCGGGGCTACGTGTCGATGTGTTTTGGCGACCCGTGGGAGGGCGACGTCCCGGTGGACCAGGTCGTCGACGTCGCGGTCCGCCTTAACGACCTGGGGCTCGACCAGTTGTGCCTCGGCGACACGATCGGGGTGGGGACGACCGGGCACGTGCACCGGCTGATCGAGGCGTTGGGCGCCAGAGGGATCGGCGTGGAGCACCTCGGAGTCCACTTCCACGACACCTACGGCCAGGCGCTGACCAACACGCTGGCGGCGCTCGCGGACGGCGTGACCGTCGTCGACTCGTCCGCCGGCGGGCTCGGCGGGTGTCCGTTCGCCAAGAGCGCGACCGGCAACCTCGCGACCGAGGACCTCGTGTGGGCGCTCGACGGCGCCGGCGTGGAGACCGGGGTCGACCTCGCCGCCTTGGTGGAGACGAGCGTCTGGATGGCCGAGCAGCTCGGCCGCCCCTCGCCGTCCCGCGTCGTGACCGCGCTGGCCGGCGGCTGACCGGGGCCCGCCCTCGCGACCCTCAGCCGGCGAGGTCGGCGACGCCGGTGATCCGGTAGACCGAGAACCCGCGCTCGGTGGTCGAGTCGGCCACCCGTCCCCACGCCCGGCCGCCTTCGACGCGGGTGGGGTAGAAGAGGTATCGGTCGGTGCGCCCCGTCATGTCGGCGTACCCGATCCACACCCCGTGCTGCTCGGCCGCCGCGTCGCGCAGCGCCGCAATCGTCACCGCCGGGTCGGTCGGGACGAGGGCCGGCCGCGTGTCCTCGCCTTCGGCGTTCCGGGACGCCTCCTCGGCCGCGCGCAGTCCACGGACCAGGCTGGCCGCATACCCGGAGTCGACCGGCGTGGTCCGTGTCGGTGCGGGCACCCGGCGGGTCGCGGCCCGGCGGCGCGCGGCGACCGAGACGACGACCGAGCCGTCGGGACGCTCCTGCACGGGGGAGTACCCCGCGTCGCGCATCATCTCCAGCAGCGTCTCGGGGTCCGCGGACGACACGAGCACGGTCGGGGCGATCCGCCGCAACCGCAGCGCCGCCAGCGCGCGCTCGACCAGCAGCGACTCGAGGACCGACTCGTCGTCGCTGCGGATGTATGCGGTCGCGCCCCCGACCCGGGTCTGACCGTGCCGGCGGGCGACGTCACGGACGAGGTACTCGAGCGGCTGAGGGAGTCCCGTGCGGCTGGCGCCGCGCAGCGAGTCGAGCAACTCGTCGGCCGTCCACCCCGCATCGAGCGCGCGACGGACCGACGCGGGCGTGAACCGGTGCACCGTTGCGCCTCCGCGGGACTCGACATCGGCGGTCAGGCGCATCAGCTGCGCAAGGTCGCCCTGCAGCGGTCCGGGAGCGACGGCCGTGAGGTCGGCCTGGACCAGGACGTGGTCGACCGGTTCGGGCAGCTGGCTGGCCATCGTCGCCGCGACGTCGTCAACCTCCGAACCCGCGACGAGGGCTCTCCCCGCGGTCGAGAGGCCACCGCGCCCGGTGACGCCGAGCCACTCCGCCTCGCGGAGCACGGCGGCCATCGCCTCGCCGAGACGGGCCGGGCTTCGGAGCGGTCGCCGCCAGCGCAGCCGGCCCAACAACGACTCGGACGTGGCGACCTCGCCCGGTGCGAGGCCGGCCAGCTCGGCGAGGACGTCGGTGCGCATCGCCCGGACCGGCGGCCAGTGCAGGTCCGGTCCGAGCGCGTTGGCCGGTGACGAGGACCCGGCGAGGCGGGACCCGACCAGGTGGGCCGCCCGAGTGGACGTCAGCCAGCCGGCCGCCAGCCGCGCCCACCGCGCTCCGGACGGCGCGAGCAGCCACTCGTCGGCCACCGGCGTCGGCGCCCAGACCGGGACGATCTCGCCGTCGTCGGCGATGAGGCCGGCGCCGAGCATCATCTCGACGAGCCAGGCGGCCCGCGTCGAGTCGACGTCCAGTGACTCGGACAGCCGCCGCAGGTCGCGGACGGCCAGCCCGCCGGTGCGCAGCACCCGGGGCGGGGCGGGACCCCAGAGCTCGATGGCCTCCTCGACGAGGGCCAGCAGGTCGCTGACCTCACCGCCGGCGGCGGCGTCGACGCGGTCGGTTCCGATCACGGTGGTCTCGGCCTCTGGCGGAGTGAGAGCGACCGCCTGGTGCAGCCGGCCGCCGCGCAGCAGCAGCGCGACCTCGCGAGGCAGCAGGACCCGCGTCTCGGTCTCGCCCCGGGCCCGCTCGGTGACGGTCGGCGTCACGACGTGGAGCAGCCGGTGGTCCAGCAGCCAGCGCACACCCTCCGACCCCGGGGCGTCCCGGTTGACCACCCCGACCGGCGGACCCCAGACGAGCCGGTCGAGCACGCTGCGGGCCGACTCGGGGGCGTCGGCGACCAGTTCGCGGATCTCGTGCGGTGGCAACGGCCTGGCCCCGAGCTCGAGCGAGGACGGACCCAGACCCGCGGGGTGCGCACCGAGCACCTCGGGTGCCGTGCGGACCGCATACAGGCCCTCCGGTGCCCGCCAGGCCAGAGCAAGGTCCCAGAGCCGCTGGAGCTGGGGCCGGACGTCCAGCCCGCCCATCAGCTCGTCGACGGTGCCCGAACCCGACCCGTCCCCCGCCACGACGACGGCCTCGAGGACCTGGAGGTGGCCGAGGTCGAGGCTCTCGATCGCGCGCTGGACGCTGGCGCGAGTTCCGGCGCGGGCCGCGAGCGAGGTGAGGTCCGACGGCGCCGGGCGGGCGAGGTCGGGACGACTCAGGACGAGCGCGGTGAGCTGGTCGTCGGTGCGGCTGCGGATGTCGTCGGCCAGGCTGCGCGCCCCCGCCCCGGCGGCCGGCGCGGCGGCGTCGGTGGCGGCAGACGGACCGGCGGACATGAGGGCAACGGTAATCGTCAGTTCGGGTGATGGCTCAGCGCGTCATTTCCCCGCACAATGGGCCGATCGGGGTGTTCGAGCCAGCAGGAGGAACCGTGACCGCGACGCCCCGCCCACCGAGCCTGTGGGAGCAGGCCACGTCGACGCGCGGCGGGCGATGGGCCGTGGCCGTCGCCCTCGTCGCGGTATGCCTGCTCGTCGCCACCGCGGCCGTGGCCCTGGCCAGCTCGGCGCGCGGGGACCGCAACGCCTTCACCACCACCTCCGCCGACCGCGACCCCGGCGCCGCCACCAAGGACAACTCCGCGAAGGCCAAGGACAAGGCCAAGGACAAGACCCAGGGCAACAGCCAGGGGAACGGCGACCTGAACTCGATCCCGGGCCGGCTCGGCGGCACCCTCCACGGCGAGGTCACCCGGCCGTCCGCCACCGGCGGCACCGAAACCCTCCTCGTCCAGACCGGCTTGGTGAGCGCCTCCACGGACACCGAGGTGACGGTGAAGAGCACCGACGGCTTCACCGAGACGTATGCGGTGTCGGCCTCGACCACGGTCCGCGGACCGGCCAAAGCGGCCGGGCTCGCCGTCGGCACCCAGGTCACCGTCGTCGCCACGAAGGACGGCAAGAAGGCGCTCCTCGTCGCGAGCAAGGGTGGAGCGTCATAGGTTGACCCCGTGACCACCGAGGCCAGTGAGCGGTCCCGGCCGACCGGCGCCCAGTGGACCATCCGTCGGGGCGGCGACGAGTTGGTCGTCGTGGAGTTCGGCGGTGGCATCCGCAGCTACTCCAGGGGCGGTATCGACGTCGTGGCCGGGTACGGCCCGGACGAGATGTCGGTCGCCGGCCGTGGCCAGCAGCTCATCCCCTGGCCGAACCGGCTCCGCGACGGGAAGTACGCGTTCGGCGGCACCGAGCGCCAGCTGGCGCTCAGCGAGCCCGCGAAGCACAACGCCAGCCACGGCCTGGTCCGTTGGACCACGTGGGACCTGCTGGACCAGACCTCGACGTCGATCACCGTCGGCCAGCGGCTGCACCCGCAGCCGGGCTGGGCGTGGGTGCTCGAGCTGACGACGATCTACGCCCTGGCCGACGACGGCCTCACCGTGACGACGACCGCGCTCAACGTCGGCGAGGGCGACGCGCCCTACGGCTATGGTGCCCACCCGTACCTCTCCATCGCCGACACCCCCGTCGCCGAGGTGGCCCTGGAGATCCCGGCCGGCAAGTACCTCGAGACCGACCCCGAGCGGCAGCTGCCCGTCGCGACCCACGCGGTCGAGGGGTCCGCATACGACTTCCGCAGCAGCCGGCCGATCGGCGACCTGGCGCTCGACACCGCCTTCACCGACCTGGCCCGCGGCGCCGACGCCCGGTGGGCGGTCACGCTGAGCGGCCTCGCCACCGGGGCGGTGAGCCTCTGGGGCGACGAGGCGTACGCCTGGACGCAGGTGTTCACGGGCCGGGCCCACCCGCATACCGAGGGGACGACCGGCATCGCCGTGGAGCCGATGACCTGCCCGCCGGACGCCTTCAACTCCGGGACCGACCTCGTCGTCCTGCGACCCGAGCAGTCGCATACCGGCTCGTGGGGGATCCGCCCGGCCTGAGCGCGTGGGAAAACCGGGTGGCGCGCCCCGTTAGGCTGATGCGTCGCGCAGGTGACGCTCATCGATCATGACGCAAGGAGTAACCGTGCCCACCGGCAAGGTCAGGTTCTACAACTCGGAGAAGGGCTTCGGCTTCCTCACCGACGATGACGGGGGCGCCGACGTGTTCCTGCACGCCAGCGCGCTGCCCGAGGGTACGACCGCGCTGAAGACCGGGTCGCGGGTCGAGTTCGGCATCGTCGAGGGTCGTCGTGGCGCCCAGGCGCTCTCCGTGCGGGTCCTCGACCCGGCTCCGTCCATCGTCGCGGCCAAGCGCGCCGCCCAACGCAAGCCGGCCGACGAGATGGTCGTCATCGTCGAGGACGTCATCAAGCTGCTCGACAACGCCTCCGAGGACCTGCGGCGCGGCCACTTCCCGGACCGCAAGAGGGCGTCGGCGATGGGTCGCGCGCTGCGAGGCCTCGCGGACCAGCTGGAGGCGTGACGTGCCGGACCTGAAGGTCGACCCGACGCTGCGTGCGGCCGTCGACCTCGCCCGCGCCGCTCTCGACGGGCTCGCGGAGCCGGGCAGCGTCGGCGACCACCTCGAGATGGTCATGGACGGCGAGCGCGTCGCGACGCACTACTTCGCGTGCCTCACCCCGGCCTACCTCGGCTGGCGCTGGTCGGTCAGCGTCTCCCGCGCCGCGCGCCAGAAGGTCGCCACGGTCTGCGAGACCAGCCTCGTACCGGGCGCCGCGTCGGTGCTGTCGCCGCAGTGGCTCCCCTATGCGGAGCGGATCGCCCCCGGTGACCTCAGCGCCGGCGACATCCTGCCGTTCCGGGCCGACGACCCGCTGCTGGTGCAGGGGTTCGAGGCGACCGGCGAAGAAGACGTCGACCAGATGGCGTTCTTCGAGCTCGGCCTCGGCCGCCGGCGGGTGCTGTCGGAGGAGGGTCGGGAGGACGCCGCGCAGCGCTGGTACGACGGCTCGCACGGGCCCAGGGCCGACGTCGCCGTCCAGGCCCACGACCGGTGCTCGACGTGTGGGTACTTCGTGCCGATGGCCGGTGCGCTGCGTGCGGTGTTCGGCGTATGCGCGAACGGCTGGTCCCCCTCGGATGGCCAGGTCGTCAGCCTCGACCACGGCTGCGGCGCGCACAGCGAGACCGACGTCCCGGCGGACGACGCAGCGGCGCACGGCCGCCCGATCGTCGACGAGTTCGCGGTCGACGTCCTCACCTGAGACCGGCCCATCAACCCGCCGAGAGGCCAACTTCGGTCCCTAAACGGCGTCTTTAACGACCGAAGTTGGCCTCTCGGCGAGGGGGGTGCCGTCGCCGGGGTCAGTCGCCGGTCGCCTTGGCCTCGGCGGCGTTGCCACGTCCCCGGCGGACGTAGGCATACCCGACCAGCCCGAGGAGCAGGCCCGTCCCGCCGCACCAGGGCCACCACGACCGCGGCCCCTCGTGGAGGGTCGGTACGACCAGGGTCGCGACCAGCGCGAGCACCCACAGTCCGAGCCCGACCTCGATGATCCGCGTCATGGGAACCGCGACCGGACGCAGCTCCTCCGCTGCGGGCGGTTCGGTGGCGCTCATACCGTCAGCGTAGATGTCCCGCGTTTCGCAACCACGCGGAAACATCTCGCCACTACCGTCCCTGCCATGGCGACGACCTCCACCACAACCGCGAAGCCCGGCGCCCCCCAGGACCGCGGCGCCCTCGACCGCTTCTTCCAGATCTCCCAGCGTGGCTCCACGGTCTCCCGGGAGCTGCGCGGCGGGCTGGTGACGTTCTTCACGATGGCGTACATCGTCGTGTTGAACCCGCTCATCATCGGTACCCAGGCGGACAGCACCGGCGGCTTCCTCGGCGGCGGCGACATCGGCAAGGCCAAGCTCATGGTGGCCGCCGCGACCGCTCTCGTCGCGGGCGTGATGACGATCCTCATGGGCGTCGTGGCGAACTTCCCCCTCGCGCTCGCCACCGGCCTCGGGCTCAACGCGTTCGTGGCGTTCGGCATCGCCAAGCTGCCCGGCATGACGTGGCCGGACGCGATGGGCCTCGTGGTCATCGAGGGCATCATCATCACGATCCTCGTGCTCACCGGGTTCCGTAAAGCCGTGCTGCGGGCGGTGCCGACCCAGCTCAAGACCGCGATCTCGGTGGGCATCGGCCTGTTCATCACGTTCATCGGCCTCGTCGACGCCGGCTTCGTGCGGAAGCCCAGCGGACCGGTACCCGTCGAGCTCGGCATCGGCGGCTTCCTCGTCGGCTGGCCGATGCTCGTCTTCGTCGTAGGCCTGCTGGGCATCATCGCCATGCTGATCCTGCGGATGAAGGGCGCCATCCTCATCGGCATCGTCGGGGCCACGATTCTCGCGATCATCATCCAGGCGATCTTCAAGGTCGGCAGCCAGACCGACGCCACGGGCCAGGTGGTGAACCCGAGCGGATGGGGCCTCAACGTCCCGACCTGGCCGAGCACCGTCGTCGAGATCCCCGACTTCGGCCTGCTGGGCCACTTCAGCCTGCTCGGCTCGTTCAGCAAGATCGGGTTCGTCGCCGCGTTCCTCCTGATCTTCACCCTGATGCTGGCCGACTTCTTCGACACGATGGGCACGATGGTCGCCATCGGCGCCGAGGCCGGCCTCCTCGACAAGGAGGGCAACCCGCCGTACTCCCAGCGGATCCTGCTCGTCGACTCGGTCGCCGCCGTCGCGGGCGGCGCCGCGAGCGTCAGCAGCAACACGTCGTACATCGAGTCGGCCTCGGGCGTCGGCGAGGGCGCCCGGACCGGCCTGGCCAGCGTCGCGACCGGCGTGCTCTTCCTGCTGGCCACGCTCCTGGCGCCGCTCGTGGCGATCGTGCCCTACGAGGCGGCCACACCGGCGCTGGTCGTCGTCGGGTTCCTCATGATGCAGCAGGTCAAGGGCATCTCCTGGGACGACCTCGACATCGGCATCCCGGCGTTCCTCACCATCGTGCTCATGCCGTTCACGTACTCGATCACCGCGGGCATCGGCGCGGGCTTCGTGACCTATGTCTTCATCAAGATCATCCGGCGCAAGACCCGCGTGATCCACCCGCTGATGTGGCTGGTGGCCGGCCTGTTCGTCATCTACTTCGCCCTCGACCCCATCAAGGTCCTCCTGCACATCACCTGAGTCCCCGGCCGCCCCACCCCACCCCGGTTCGTGCTCTGAACCGCCCGGAATTCCGGCTCCATCCACCACGAACCAGCGGGCGCACTCGCATACCGAAATAGTTAGCAGAGGTAATGAGTTATGCTAACTATCGATGGTGACCACGACCCTGAACCCCCAGCAGCTGACCCGCATGGCGACCGACCTTCGTCTCGCCTGTATGCGGATCAGCCGGCGGGTGCGCTTCGAGTCGAGCCACGACGTCGCGCCTCATCAGTTCTCGGTGATGTGCCGTCTCGAGGAGGCCCCCCGCACGCCGGGTGAGCTGGCCGAGATCGAGCGCGTGGCCAAGCCGAGCATGACGCGCACCGTCGGCGCCCTCGTCGATCGCGGCCTCGTGCTGCGGCAGGACGACCCGACCGACCGGCGCTCGGTGATCCTCTCCCTGACCGACGACGGCCGCCGGTCCCTCGCCGCCATCCGGCGCAAGCGGGACGCGTGGATGGCCAGCCGCGTCGCGAAGCTCACCCCCGAGGAGCAGGACGTGCTGGCGCGAGCCACCGTGATCCTCACCAAGGTCGCCGGCGAGTGAGCCCCACCTTCTCCTCGCTCTCCGTCCGCAACTACCGCATCTACGCCTCCGGCTCGCTGGTCTCCAACGTCGGCACGTGGATGGGCCGGGTGGGTCAGGACTGGCTGGTCCTCACCCAGCTCACCGACCACTCCTCCAGCGCCCTCGGCATCGTGACCGGGCTCCAGTTCCTGCCATTCCTCATCCTGGCGCCGGTCACGGGGATGATCGCCGACCGGTTCAGCAAGCGGCACATCCTGCTGGCCACCCAGTCGTTCCTCGGCGTCTCGGCGCTGGTTCTCGCGGCCCTCACGCTGACCGGACACGTCGAGCTGTGGCACGTCTACCTCATCGCCTTCCTCCAGGGCGTCGCGACCGCTGTCGACAACCCGGCCCGCCAGTCGTTCGTCTCGGAGATGGTCCCCAAGGACCACCTCACCAACGCCGTGGCGCTCAATAGCGCGTCGTTCAACGCGGGTCGCCTGATCGGACCCGGCGTCGCCGGCCTCGTCATCGCGGTCGTCGGCACCGGGTGGGCGCTCCTGGTCAACGGGCTGTCGTTCGCCTTCGTCCTCGCGTCGCTGCTGGCCATGCGGCTCCACGACCTCACCCCGGCGCCGCGCGCTCGCGGCAAGGGCCAGATCCGGCAGGGGCTCGCCTACGTCCGCAGCCGTCCCGACGTCATGCTGGTGATGGCGCTGGTCTTCGTCCTCGGCACCTTCGGGATGAACTTCCAGATCACGACGGCCCTGATGGCCACCAAGGAGTTCCACGAGGGGCCGACGGAGTACGGCATGCTCGGCTCGATCATGGCGATCGGCTCGCTGGCCGGAGCCCTGCTCGCGGCGCGGCGCAAGGTCCCTCGCCTGCGGGTGCTGCTCATCGCCCTCGCCGGGTTCACCGTCGCGACCGCCATCGCCGCCCTGGCGCCCACCTACGAGGTCTTCGCGGTATCGCTGATCCCCACCGGCCTGGCGTCGCTAACCGCGCTCACCACCGCCAACGCGATGGTGCAGCTGTCGGTCGACCCCCAGATGCGCGGCCGCGTCATGGCGCTCTACATGGCCGTCTTCATGGGCGGTACCCCGGTCGGCGCGCCCATCATCGGCTGGATCGGTGACGCGTTCGGAGCCCGCTGGACCATCGGGATCGGGACCGTCGCCGTGGGCCTGTCGCTCGTGGCCGTAGCCGCATACCTCTACCGGCGACAGAATGTCCGGGTGCGCTACGAGTCCCACCGCCGTCCGAGGTTCACGGTGACCATCGCACCGGTCGACACCCCGGCGCCCGAAGCCGTCCGGTGAACGTCCGGTTCCGGCAGCGGCTGACCATCGCCGCGCTGGTGCTGCTCGTCGCGGTCGCGGTCATCGCGGCGATCGTGCGCCGCTGACGCCTCAGCCCAGCTGGTCGACGACGTACTCCACGCAGGTGGTCAGCGCCGACACGTCGTCGGGCTCGACCGCGGGGAACATCGCCACGCGCAGCTGGTTGCGGCCGAGCTTGCGGTAGGGCTCCACGTCGACGATCCCGTTGGCGCGCAAGGCCTTCGCCACGGCCGCCGCGTCGATCGCGTCATCGACGTCGATGGTGCCCACCACGAGGCTGCGAGCGGACGGGTCCCTGACGAACGGGGTCGTGTATGCGGTCCGCTCGGCCCAGGAGTACAGCCGGCTGCTGCTGTCGGTGGTCCGCTTCACGGCCCACTCGAGGCCGCCCTGCTCGTTGATCCAGCGCACCTGCTCCGAGAGCAGTGCCAGGGTGCCGACTGCCGGCGTGTTGTAGGTCTGGTTGAGCCGGCTGTTGGAGATCGCGGTGGGGAGGTTGAAGAAGTCGGGTACCCACCGGCCGGACGCCTCGATCTCGTCGACACGCTCGAGGGCCGCGGGGGAGAAGGCGGCCAGCCACAGGCCACCGTCGGCGGCGAAGCACTTCTGCGGACCGAAGTAGTAGACGTCGGCCTCGGTGATGTCGACGGGCAACCCACCCGCGCCGGAGGTCGCGTCGACGAGGACCAGCGCGCCGTCGTCGGCGCCCTCGACCCGACGAACCGGGGCCATCACCCCGGTCGAGGTCTCGTTGTGCGGCCACGCATACACGTCGACGCCGGCCTCGGCGGTCGGGGAGGCGAGGGTTCCGGGCTCGGCCTTGACGATCGTCGAGTCGCCGAGGAACGGAGCGTTCTGCGTCACCGAGCCGAACTTCGCCGAGAACTCGCCGAAGCTGAGGTGCTGGGCATGCTCGCGCACCAGGCCGAACGCCGCGATGTCCCAGAACGCCGTCGAGCCGCCGTTGCCGAGCACGATCTCGTAGCCCTCGGGCAGTGAGAAGAGCTGCGCCAGGCCCTCCCGGACGTCGCCGACCAGCGCGCGGACGGGTGCTTGGCGGTGAGAGGTGCCGAGCACGGTACGGCTGAGGGAGGCGAGGTAGTCGACCTGTTCCGGGCGGACCTTGCTGGGTCCGGACCCGAACCGCCCGTCCTGCGGTTTCAGCTCGGCAGGGATGGTCAACGGTGCTGCGTCAGTCACGTGCTCATGATCCCAAAGGCCTGCTGACAGCCCGGTCACGGGTCCGCAGGGTGGACTCGCGCGCAGTCGGACCGAGCCTGGGCAACGTCCATCGACACCTTGGGAACATCGACGCTGGTGCGCACGTTTGTGAGTGTGTAATCATGTAATCAGTCTTACGAAAGGGGCTCCACATGAACACCACACCACAGGACGCGCCAGGGCCTCAGGACGGCCCGGGCCACCGTCACGACCACGAACACCACGAACACCACGATCACCACGAGCACGGCGACCACGAGCACGGCGGCCGGCACGGCGGTCGCGAGTCCCGCGAGGAGCGGGACGAACGACGCGGCGGACGGCGCGGTGGCCGACGCGGTCCCGGCGGGCCCTTCGGCCCTGGCTTCGGCCCCGGCCCGCTCGGTCCGGGCGGCCCGTTCGCCCAGGGGTTCGGTCCCGGCTTCGGTCCCGGGTTCGGCCCGGGCTTCGGTCGCGGTCGCGGCCGGCGCGGTGGCCCGTTCGGCCGCCCCGGCGGCTGGCAGCAGGCCGACCTCCCGTCCGCGGACGACGCGGCCGACTGGTTCGCCGGGCGACTGCCCTCCGACTGGTTCGTCGGCGCGCCGGGCGTGAGCGTCGACCGCGAGGAGATCATCGTCGTCGGTGAGCTCCCGGCTGTGGAGGCCGGCGAGGGCCAGTCCTCCGCCGCTGCCGCCGAGGGCCGGATCGCCCGCTGGCGCGAGGAGACCCGCGACGAGCGGATCGCCATCGCCCAGGAGGCGGAGTCCCGTTACAGCCGCAAGGTCGCCTGGGGCGCCACCATCGGGGAGCACTCCGACCTGTTCACCCACCAGGCGGTACCGGTCATGACCCGGCTCCGTCAGCCGCAGCGCATGGTCCTCGACACCCTCGTCGACGCCGGCGTCGCGAGGTCGCGGTCCGAGGCGCTCGCCTGGGCGGTGACCCTGGTCGGCCAGCACGCCGACGAGTGGCTCTCCGACCTGCGCAACGCGATGGCCGAGGTCGACAAGCTGCGGTCCGAAGGACCCCAGGTCTGACCCTCACCGCGTTACGCGACGGCGCCGTATCCCCGATGGGGTGCGGCGCCGTCTGCCGTTCGGCTCGACTCCCAGTCGAGCGACTCGGCTCACGGTATGCGGGCAGCCGAGACGCTCGACTCCCAGCCGAGCCGGGCGGGATGCGGTCGACCTGACACTGGAGTGCGGCACACTCCGCGGGTGGCCGACGCGCATACCGACTTCTCCGACCGGGCGCTCGAACCGGACGGCGCCTACGACGAGGTGCGGTTCACCGGCTCCGACCTGGTCGGGGCGGACGCGGGCGGCGCCCGGTTCCTCGACTGCCTCCTCGACGGCACCGACCTCACCGAGGCCCACCTCAAGGACACCCGCTGGACCGACTGCCGGTTCGAGCGGGTACGCGGCGTGGGGACCGAGCTGGTCGAGGCGACGCTCCAGGACTGCGAGTGGTTCGAACCTCGGCTCGGCGCGGTCGCCGCGTACGGGTCGAGCTGGCGTCGGGTGACCGTCCGCGGCGGGAAGGTCGACTACCTCAACCTGCGCGGCGCCCAGCTACGCGAGGTGCGGTTCGAGGACTGCATGCTGCTCGAGCCGGACTTCGCCGACGCCACCCTGACCGACGTGACCTTCGACGGCTGCGTCCTCACGACGGCGCAGTGGAGCAAGGCGACCCTGAGCAAGGTCGACCTCTCCGGAGCCCGGCTGGTCGCGCCGCAGGGCCTCATCAGTCTGCGGGGAGCCACCATCGGGCGCCTGCAGCTCATGGAGCTCGCCGATGCGTTCGCCGACCAGCTCGGCATCCGCGTCAAGGACTGAGCAGCTCGCTCAGGGGCGGTCCTGCGGGGTCTCGGCCTCGATGGTGTCGATTGCCTCGACCGCCTTCGCGTCGCCCTCCTTGGGGCTGCGTCGCGGGAGGTGGACCTTGGAGGCGGTCTTCTTGCGCGCTGCGCTGGCCCGTTCCTTGGGCGACGGGAACTCCTCCGGCCGCCGTCGGCGGTCGAGGTCCGCGTGCACGACGAGCTCCTCGAGCGGAACGCCGATGTCGGGGTGCTCGGACACGGGCACCTCGCCGCTGTAGACCACCCAGACGGTCTGCTCGCCGTGCAACAGCTGCAGGACGGAGCCGTCGCGGACCGAGGCCGCCTTGGTGACGGCCAGCCGCCGCTGCCGGGACGCCTCGACCCGCGTCTTGGCGAAGTCGGTGGCCGGGCCACGGACCTCACGGATGACCGTGGCGATGACCGGTGAGTACTTGACTCCCGTTTTCACCCCGGTGATGACGAGCTTGCCGACGCCCACGTGGCACCTCCCCTTCGTGTGGCGAGCCTAGCCTTGGGGCCCATACCCCGAAGGGAGCCCTGATGACCGCGGTCCACCGCGTCGACTACGCCGGCGAGGGCCTCAGCGAGGCCGAGCTCGCGCCGACCCCGTGGCAGCAGGCGCGTCGCTGGGTCGACGAGGCCGATGCCCGGGCCGAGTCCGGCGCCGACGTACCGGAGCCGCGCGCTCTCTCGGTCGCGACCGTCGACGCCTCCGGGGCGCCGAACGTGCGCACCGTCCTCATGCGGTTCTTCGACGATCGCGGCCCCGGGTTCGTGACCAGCCGCGACTCCACGAAGGGCGTCGAGCTGGCCCATGACCGCCGGGTGGCGGCGGCGCTGGTCTGGCCGGCGATGTACCGCGCGATCCGGTTCCGCGGGGTGGTCGAGGAGGTCGGCGCCGACGAGGTCCGCGAGTACTGGGCCTCGCGACCGTGGGGCTCGCGGATCAGCGCGTGGGCGTCGCGCCAGTCGCAGCCGGCGTCCGGGCGGGAACAGCTCGAGGCGGACTTCGACCGGTATGCGACGCAGTTCCCCGACCACGGTCGGCCGGACGACGTTCCCGTCCCCGAGTTCTGGGGCGGGTACCGCGTGCGGTGCCAGGAGGTCGAGTTCTGGGCGGGCCGCCGCAACCGGCTGCACGACCGGCTGGTCTTCACCGCCGTCGGCGCCGGCGGAGGAGCCGCGGCGCAGGACGTGACCGCATACCCGAGCCTGGACGACCAGGCGGCCTGGACGGTGCTGCGCCGCCAGCCCTGAGCCGGGCCGGGACGCGGACAACCCGTGGGCGCCGGCATGGAGCCGGCCGCACGCTGGACGGGGCGTGCTGACCCACGGGCTGCAGCGACTGCGATGAATTGCGATCGCGCGTCCGAAGCTGACCGAAGGTGGTCAGCGGAACGGCTGCGCTACCGCGCAGTCACCTCACGTGTCCGATAAGAATGCACTATCTGACCACCTCCTTTCTCGTGTCCTTGGACGGTAAGCCGGGACGCCCCGTCGCGCAACGGGTTACCCGCACAGCGAACGCCGCCGCCGTCCCTCGAGGTCGTCTCCTTAGAGTGACGAGGTGGTCGAGACGGTCCGGAGCCTGCGCAGCATCGCGCTCCCGGCCTACGGTCCGACCGCCCTCGGCTCGATCGGCACGGGCGCCGTTCTGCCGGTCGTCGTCCTCTCCGCGCGGGCGCTCGGGGCCGAGGTCAGCGTGGCCGCGTTCCTGCTCTCCCTCATCTGGATCGCCCAGCTGGTCTCCGACCTGCCCGCCGGCGCGCTGGCCGCCCGGTTCGGCGAGCGGAACGCCCTGGTGGCCGCCTGCGGCATCGAGGCGGTCGGCATGGTCGGCTGCGCTCTCGCCCCCAACCTCGTCGTCCTCGGCGCCTCCCTCAGCCTGCTCGGCGTCGCCTCGAGCATCTTCGGGCTGGCCCGCCAGGCGTACCTGACCGACGTCGTACCGGTCCACCTTCGCGCCCGCGCCCTGTCCACGCTCGGCGGCGTCAACCGGATCGGCATCTTCATCGGCCCGTTCATCGGCGCCCTCGTCGTCCTGCACTGGGGCGTCAACGCCGCGTACGTCGTCGGGTTCGTCTCCTCGTCGGCGGCGCTGGTCTGTGTCCTGCTCGTGCGCGACATCACGTCGGGGCACGACCGCCGGCGGAGTATGCCGCGCCGCTCGGTGGCGGGGGTGCTCGCTGAGCATCGGCGCACCCTGCTGACCCTCGGGGTCGGCGTTCTGTTCATCGGGGCGGCCCGGGCCTGCCGGATCGCCCTCATCCCGCTGTTCGCCGAGTCGATCGGCCTCAGCGCGGCTCAGACCAGCCTGGTCGTCGGCATCGCGGGCGCCGTCGACATGTTGCTGTTCTACCCGGCCGGCGGCGTCATGGACCGGTACGGCCGGATGTGGGTCGCGCTGCCGAGCATGGTGGTCCTCGCGGTCGGGATGGTCCTGCTGCCGTTCGCCCACTCGTTCGGGACGCTGACCGCGGCCGCCGTCGTCCTCGGGCTCGGGAACGGCATCGGGGCCGGCCTGGTCATGACCCTCGGCGCGGACGCCTCGCCCGCGGATGCGCGGGCGCAGTTCCTGGGCGGGTGGCGGCTGATGGCCGATCTCGGCAACGCCGCCGGGCCGGCCGCCGTCAGCGCGATCACGATCGCCTTCCCACTCGGCGCGGCGGCCGTGGCCATGGGCGCCGCGGCCCTGGTGGGCGCCGGCTGGCTCCGGGTGTGGTTACCGCGGTTCGACCCGATCTCACGGCGGTCGCCGCCGCGCGGTCGGCCGTCACCCTGAGATGCGAGGATGGACAGTGTGACGGATCTCATCGATACGACGGAGATGTACCTCAAGACCATCTTCGAGCTCGATGAAGAGGGGATCACGCCCCTGCGCGCCCGCATCGCCGAGCGCCTCGGACACTCCGGCCCGACCGTGTCCCAGACCGTCGCCCGGATGGAGCGCGACGGGCTGATCCACCTCGCCGACGACCGTCAGCTGCAGTTCACCGAGCGCGGCCGGACCCTCGCCACCCGCGTCATGCGCAAGCACCGGCTCGCCGAGCGGCTCCTCGTCGACGTCATCGGTCTCGAGTGGGAGTTCGTCCACGACGAGGCGTGCCGCTGGGAGCACGTGATGAGCGAACGCGTCGAGCGCAAGATCCTCGCGCTGCTCTCCGACCACCACAATTCCCCCTACGGCAACCCGATTCCGGGCCTCGACGAGCTCGGCGAGGAGGCCGGCGAGGACTTCCGGGCGGGCGTCTCCACGCTCCTCGAGCTGGCCGGCGACGAGCCCCGGCTGGTCCGCGTGCGCCGGATCGGCGAGACCGTCCAGGTCGACCACGAGGCCCTCTCGCTGCTCACCGTCGCCGGACTGCTGCCGGGGGAGCAGGTGGCCGTCCGGCGCCACGACAACCGGATCATCGCGGTCCGCGACGGCGCCGACGAGGCCGACGGGGTGTCCCTGCCGGAGGGCGTCGCGACCCACGTCTTCGCCGCCGCCGTCTGACCGACAGCCGCTGGCCGGCCTCGGTGGCACTTCCCACATACCGAGAACATCCCCGACGTTTCTTGGCCGTTCCGTGACCTCGGCGTGACATTTCAATCACTGCTGTTGTAAGGTCTGGGCACTCGGTCTCCCTTGGGCCGAGGTCCTGGTGGGGAATCGCCTAGTCCTGCCACCGCACCGGGAATCAGCACTCACCACACATGGCAGGAGCGGGGGAACCACATTCCGGGCGTCGCGAGACGTCCTTGGGGTGAAGTTCCCTTTCGTATGCAAGGCCCCTTTTTCCGCTCACCAGGCGGGCAGAGAACGGCCCCAGTACGAAGGGCACCGGGTGACACACGACACACCTCCCACCCGAACCCGACAGCTCACCTCGTAGGCGTCCGAGAGGTCAACGTGGCTCGTCAACACCTGGGTCGGCATCGCGCGCCCGACTACAGCCCCCTTTCTGAGATCGCCGATATCGCGGCCCGTTCGGCGCAGCCCGCCATGAAGGTGTCTGCTGTTGCCGTCGCTTCCGGTGGCCTCGTCGCGACGTTCGCGCTCCCCGCTTCGGCGGCCCCCGCTCACGAGGACTCCGGTGTCACCACCGCGGCCGGTGCTCCCGTCTCCACGCTCCCGCAGATCGCCGGTCAGACCGTCGCCGTCGCGGCGCCCGCTGTCGACAACGCGGTGGCGCCGACCTTCGGTGTCGTCGGCTTCACGGCCCAGCCCGCCGCGGCCGCTGCCCCGCAGACCCTGACCATCACCAAGGTCGCCCAGGCCGCTCCCGCCCCCGCGGCTGCGGCCACCACGACCCGCGCCTCGCGGACCACGACCCGCACGGCGGCTCCGGCTGCCGCTCCGGTGGTCAACGACGCCCCGGTTCCCGCGGCGACCGGCGGCATCATCGGCATCGCGGCGAGCCTGTCCGGCATCTACTACCGCTACGGCGGTACGACGACGTCCGGCTTCGACTGCTCGGGCTTCACCAGCTACGTCTACCGCCTCGCGGGCAAGTCGATCCCCCGCACGGCGGAGGCCCAGCGGGCCGCGTCTTCCAAGGTCTCGAACCCCGCTCCCGGTGACCTGATCTTCTTCGGCTACCCGGCCTACCACGTGGGCATCTACGCCGGCGGCGGCATGATGTACGACTCGCCGCGCACCGGCAAGACCACGGGCCTGCACGTCATCTGGACCCAGAACAGCGTCAGCTACGGTCGTTTCTGAGCCATCGCCTGACGGTCGCTCGACCGCTCGCGTCATCGGCCCCTGCCCTCTCGGGTGGGGGCCGATGCGCTGCCCGGACGGCCGCTGTGGCGGCCTCCCGGGCGCACACAGCCGGGCAGTGGCAGGATGGCCGCGATGACAGGTTCTGACCTCGGCCCGGCTCACGGACCGCCCGAACCGGCCGTCGTCCTCGATGTGTGGGCCGACGTCGTCTGCCCGTGGTGCTACATCGCGAAGCATCGGCTGCGCCGGGCCATCGACAGCTGGAACCGGCCGCACGAGGTACTCGTCCGGCACCGGGCATACGAGCTGGACCCCGGTATGCCCAAGGGCCGTCCGGTGCCCGTCGCCCGCTACCTCGGCGAGAAGTACGGCGGCGGCGAGCAGGCCGGCGTGGCGATGTCGAGCCGCGCCGCGCAGATCGGCGAGCAGGAGGGCCTGCACTTCGACATGGCTCGCGCGCTGAAGGTCAACAGCTACGACGCGCACCGCCTCATCGCCCTGGCGCGCGAGATGGGCGGTCCGGCGCTCGAGGACGCCGCCCTGGAGCGGATGTTCTCGGCGCATTTCGCGGAGGGGCTGGCCATCGACGACCGCGACACCCTCCTCCGCTGCGCGGCCGAGGCGGGCATGGACGAGCGCCGGGTCGCCTCGGTCCTCGCCGACGACACCTACGGCGACTGCGTGCGCGAGGACGAGCAGGAGGCCCGCGCCCTCGGGGTCACCGGAGTCCCGTTCGTCGTCGGGAACGGCCGCGTCGCCGTCTCCGGCGCTCAGCCGGTCGAGGTGTTCCTCGAGCTGCTCCGGGTCGCGGCCCAACCACCGGAGCCCGCGGCGGTCAGCTAGGGCTGCAGGACGCTGAGGATGTTGCCCGCCGGGTCCGTGAACCAGGCGATGAGCGGTCCGCCCTGACGCATGATCCCCTTCTCGTCGGTCGCGAAGTCCTCGCCCTCGTACTTCTGGAACTCGACACCCTTCTCGGTCAGCGCGTCGACCGCCGCCTCGACGTCGTCGACGGGGAAGTTGAGGATCGTGTACGTCGCCGGGACGTGGTCCTGCTTCGGGTAGACGATCGTGTCGCGGCCGCCGGCGAGGTGCAGGGTGAGCATGCCGTGGTCGTCCGTCACGTCGAGGCCGAGGGTGTCGCCATAGAACGCCTTGGCGGCGGCGATGTCGGGCACGGCGAAGCCGCTGAAGGCCTTGGTCTCGCGGAACATGGGGTCTACCTTCCGGTGGGTGGTGGACGGTCCAGCCAGTCGTCGACGATCCCGGCGACCAGCTCGGGTTTCTCCAGCATGGGGGCGTGGCCGAGGTCCGGCACGATCTCGACGGTCCAGTCGGGGTTCTCGCCGGCCAGCGCCCGCGCAGCCGCGACCGGGACCAGCCGGTCGCGCTCGCCGTGGACGAGCAGCACCGGGACCTCGAGGCCGTGCAGCAGCGCCGCATACTTCCGGCCTCGGTTCAGCACCCGCAGGATCGAGCGGGCGGCTCCGAGGAACGCCCCCTGCGCCTCGGGTGCGTGCTCGCGCCGGTATGCGAGGAGCTCGACTCCGGCGTCGAGCACGGCGGGGTCGGCGCGGGTCGGGTCGGCGAAGCAGAGGTTCGTCGTGTCCATGACCCGCTGCCGGTCGCTGCGCTCGCCGATCTTGCGGACGAATACCTCGCCGACCCTCGGGACCCCGTAGACGAAGAAGGTCGCCGCCACCTGGCGGTCGGCGTCGCGCCGGCGGGTGGGGATGGACGGGTCGAGCAGCACCAGTCGGGCCACGAGCTCGGGGTGGGCCGCCGCCACGAAGATCGAGACCATCCCGCCCATCGAGTTGCCCACGAGGACGGCCGGCCCGCCGACGACCTCCCGCAGGAACGCGGCGACCAGCGCCACGTTGGCCGCCACCGTGCTCTCCCGCTCACCACCGCCACTGAGCCCGAACCCGGCGAGGTCGAGCGCATACACCCGGCCGTGCCGCCGTAGCCGCGGGCCGAGCAGCACCCAGTTCAGGTGCGAGCCGCCCAGCCCGTGCACGAGGACGAGGGGCGTAGGCGAGCCGTCGCCACCGGGGTTCGGGTCGCTGGTCTCCGGGCCTCCGAAGTCGACGTAGTGCACCGACGGGAGGTCGGGACCGAGGTCGGCCAGGTGCCCGGTGCCGCCCCATCGGGCGGAAAGGGACAGGGGCGGGGCGGTCGACTCACCGGTGCGCTCGTCGGCGGGGTACGGGGCGGTCACCGTCGCATGCTAATCGGCCGCTAGGCGCGCCTGCAGGGTCACGCGTCCGAACCCTCCTAAGGTCGGTCCCGTCAGGCGTAGGAGCCGTGCACGTCGAGAAGAGGGGTGCCGCCATGGCGGGCAAGTTCGAGCTCTACAAGGACAAGGCCGGCAAGTTCCGGTTCCGGCTCAAGGCCAGCAACGGCCAGGTCATCGCCGTCGGCGAGGCCTACGAGACCAAGGCCAGCGCGGCCAAGGGGATCGAGTCGGTGCGCAAGAACGCCGGCGACGCGACGGTCGACGACCAGACCTGATCCACCGCTGCTCGGGCCCTCGCGGTCAACCACCCGCGAGGGCCAGCAGTCGTTCGGTCGAGACGCAGGAGACGAGACAGCGCTCCTTGCGGTTCTCGGTCAGGGCCGCCGTCCAGTCGGTGAGGCCGCCGTCCCCGACCTCGACCGGTCCGTCGGGTCCGGACACCTCGAGGCGGAGCGCGAGGTCGGTGTAGTACCCCTTGGCCCGGGTCCGTCCAGGATTGTCGACGACGGTCGATCGGGCCACTTCTCCGAGCGCCGGCCGCACGCGGTCGGCGACCCGGTCGGCCAGAACCGGGCTCCACGCGGAGATCTCGATCGTCGTGTCCAGCCCGGGAACGGCCTGGGCGAGGACGGCCTGCCAGGTGCGCAGGTGGCGGACGAGCAGGTCGGCCTCGGTCACGCCCGAACCCCGGTCGCGGGCGCTCGACACCAGGGTGATCAGCCGGAAGTGTGCCGAGGCGCCACCCATCGGCTGGGTCCGGAGCTGCCGATGGCACGCGGCCAGGTGCACCTCCGCGTCGGACGGTTGGGCGCGCCGCCGGCGCGCGGCTTCGACCGCCAGGGTCGTTGTCGAGTCGCTGACCACCTCGCTGCCGCGTGCGGTCGAGACGACGCGGTCCTGGCCGACGCCGGCGAGCGCCGCGCACGTCCCGAACGGAGTGACGGGTGACAGGTCGACCCCGTCGACGTCCGCCGGGACGCACGCCCAGAGGCGGGCCTCGAACGCGCTGAGGACGCGCGGGTCGGACGCCGAGGGCGAGACGAGGCGGTCCGTCGCCCAGCGGCGTCGCACGTCGGCGGCGGTGACGCGGCCCGCCCGGTGGCTCAGAACATCGGCCAAGAGGGTCTGCAGGTCACTGGGGCCCATGCCGTCGATGGCCTCTCGAGTTCCGTCGGGGAGCGCGGACCACACGCGAGTCGTTGCGGCGGCGCGAGGCGGGGAGCCGGACATGCCGGAACCCTAGTGACGCCCTGGTGAGGTCCGGACACACAAAACCCGGGCCGAAGCCCGGGAGTTGTTGGCCGCTGCCGTCGCCAGGAGTCAGCGCATGATGGCCAGCGCGATGCCGGTGCTGAGCAGGATCGCCGGAACGAGGCCCCAGATGAAGGCCTTGACGTAGCGGCTGGAGTCCACGGCGTGGCTGCGGGCCTCGCTCGAGTGCACGAACATCGGGATCAGGCCGAACAGCCCGAAGAAGAGGGTCGTCCAGAACGTCCACGCGGCGCTGGGCTGGGTGTACGGGTCGGTGGGGGACGCGGTGTACGGCTGGGTGTCGGTGGTGTTCGTCATGAGATATCGGCTCCTTCGTGTCGTCGGCGGATCCGGCCCTCGGATTTCGCCTACCACCAGGTTGCTGGAGTCCGCCCCACGGCGGGATCCGTCGGTCGGGGGGCGGGTAGGGGGTGCGACGGTCCCCCGATCGGCGGACAACTGTGCCCCTCGCCGGGCGGCCGGGTCAGCGGACTTCGCGCCGCGCGCAGCCCGGACATGCTTGAGGTCAGAAGAGATGTTCGACCACGACGAACTTCCTTGAGCCGGAACGCCGGCCGGAGCTCCCTAGAAGGAGCCAATACCGATGCGCATCGCTACCACGCTGACCGGCACCGTCCTCGCCGCCGCCTGCCTGTTCGGGTTGACCGGGCTGTCGGCCGTCGCCCACGCGGCCGAGCCGGCCGCGAGCGCCGTCGCCGCCGCCTCCGACGTGAACATCCAGGCCTCCCGCCACGTCGACCTGACGAACAACACCGGCGAGACCTTCACCGTGCAGAAGGTGTTCTTCGTGACCGACGGGCGTACGAGCGGCTCGCTGCCCGAGGACTCGTTCCCGGCCAGTGGCACTCACTGCGGCCCGGACAGAGCCTCGGGTTCGAGGTGCAGGCCTGGGCGGACCCACACCGTCAACGTCACCCTGGTCGACTCCTCAGGGCACCTGATCGTTGCCTACCTGTACGTCTCCGGTGGCACGTCCTACCCGTCCGGCCAGAACATCGGTGCCGGCGGGGCGGTCTACACCTTCACCCCGCAGCCCTCGATCGGGCTGCTGACGATCGGCACGTCCACGAGCTGAGGGCCAACCGGTCAGCGGCGTCCGACCCACAGCGCGGCGGCCGCGAGGACCATGAGGCCACTGACCAGGACAACCATGCCGAGCACGGAGGGGGTCACGTCGTCTTTCGCGTCGGGGCGGTTGAGGGCCCGTCGGGCCCGCCCACCAGCGGGAGGAGGTGGGCGGGCCCGACGGTTCACATCCGTCGCCGGTGAGGGGGTCCGGCGACGAGGGAAGTCTTGCCGACCGTTTGCCGGAAAAGTCCGTTCTTGACCAGGTATTTACGTTTGATCCCCTTTACGGCGGCCTCGGCATCATCCGTTCGGTGGTGTCACGACCGGGTCACCTTGCCGGAAGGGTCGCTTCGGCCGCTTCGGCCGCTCCTCCAGTTCTACAGTCCCAGAAGGAGGTTTCCTCCCTCCCCCGGATTTCCCGAGGCGCTCTTCTCCATCCCGGGCGAACGGCCTCTCGTCGCGAGCGATCGAGGAGCCGACAAGACGACGCTGCCCTCCCACTCACGCCAGACGCGACCACGCTCGCGCTGGGCGTTTCTGGCGGCCGTGGCGGCGCTCAGCCTCGTCGCTGCCTGCACCACCGCGACGCCGAACGACACCACGACGACCGCCGGGCCGCCCGGCGGCGCGACGACCGCAGCGCGCGCCTTCGCCTACGTCACCTGCCCGAACCCGAATATCAAGGGCCTTCCCCAAGCCGACTTCCCGGCGAACATGCGATGCGGGTACCTCACCGTCCCCGAGGACCGCAGCAAGCCCGCTGGGCCGCGGATGATCCGCATCTTTGTGATGCGTGTGCCCGCCGTCTCCACGACCCCTCAGCCCGATCCCCACGTCGTCCTGTCCGGCGGCCCGGGTGGCGGCGGGTCGTTCGAGTTCCCTTCGCGCATCAAGTCCGGGATGAACGTCGACCGCGAGATGATCCTCGTCGACCAGCGCGGTACCCATCTCGCCGACCCCCTCCTGGGGTGCGCCGACTACGACGAGTCACTGAACCGGGACTTCAGCATCGGGTTCATGTCGCCCGCCGCAGCGACCGCTGACGTCGCGGCTACCAAGGCCTGCGGCGACCGGTTCAGGGCGGCCGGTATCGACCTGTCCGCCCACAACACCAAGGAGAACGCCGCCGACCTCGCTGATCTGCGCGTGGCCCTGGGCATCCAGTCCTGGAACATGTACGGCGTCTCGTACGGCACGAAGCTCGCCCTCGTCAGCCTGCGCGACCATCCGCAGGGGATTCGCTCGCTGATCGTCGACTCGGTGTCGCCGCCGAACCTCAACATCGCCAAGGAGTGGTGGTCGGCGCCCGCGGAGTCGTTCAAGGCCATCTTCGCCGCCTGCCGGGCCCTGCCCGCCTGCGCGGCGGCGTTCCCGACCGTCGAGGCCGACTTCTTCGCCACGGTGAAGCGGCTCGACGCTGCTCCGGTGATCGTCGAGACCAAGGACGCGTCCGGCGCGCCGGCGACCATCCACATCGACGCCTTCTCCTTCGCCTTCACGGTCATCGACCTCACGGAGCACGGCGACTCGGCGATCATCCCCAAGATGGTCGCCGACATGGCGCGTGGCAACAGCGACCTGGTCGTCAAGGCCATGCTGGGAGAGCAGACCCTGCCCCAGGTCGTCGGGTTGGGCGGCCTTGGGCTCGCCTTCACGGTCATCTGCGGCGAGGGGGCCAACCTCACCGCCGAGGAGGAGTACCTGACGAAGTCGAAGGCCGTCCTCCCGGAGTTCCCGGACAGTGTGTTCGCCCTGCAGCCCAAGCAGGGGCGGCTCTTCCAGCAGTGCCCCGTCTGGGACGTCAAGGACGCCGGCGCCTCGATGATGGCCCCGGTCGTGAGCGACGTCCCGGTGCTCATCCTGGAGGGCACCTTCGACGCGGCGACCGCACCGTCGTGGGTCGACCTCATCACCCCCGGTCTCAAGGCCAACCAGTTCGTGTCGATGCCGTTCACCGGTCACGCGGTCTATGGCAAGTCGCCGTGTGCGGCGCTGATCGCCGCGGGCTTCCTCCTCAACCCGACGCAGCCGGTCGACAAGACCTGCGCCCAACAGTTCACCCGCCCCTTCGTCACCAGTTGAGTCTCGACGCGAGTATTCGGCTCGTAGGCGGCTCAGCCGGCGGCGAGCCGGTGGACCGCGTCCGCCGAGAACGAGGAGACCCAGGTTGCGTCGGCGGTGACCGCGACCGCGAGGTTGGCCTGGTCGTAGAGCTGCGGCAGGACCCCGAGCGCCTGCTGCGACACCACGGCATTGGTTGTCGGGTCGATCACGACGAGGGTCGGTCCCTGCTGGGCAACGAGGCGGAGCCGGCCGTCCGGTCCGGCGACGAGGCCGTCCGGCGCGGTCGGCGTGGTGACCCTCGCCGTCACCGCCCAGCTCGCCGGGTCCAGCCGGACGACGACGTTGTCCGTCGTGCACGCCACCCAGACCGCCTCGGCCGTCGCGACGATTCCCTGTGGCCCGGCGCAGATTCGCGGTGACGTCGTGACGGCCAGCGCGGCGGGGTCGACCCGCAGCACCGTTCCGTTCGCGTAGTGCGAGACCCAGACGGCACCGCCACCGGTCGTGACCAGCCGGGCGCCGACCCCGATGTCGGCAGTGCCCGCGACCGCTGACGTGGACGGGTCGACGCGGACCAGCTTGCCCGCGTCCTGGGCGACCACCCAGACCGACCCGAGCCCCACCGTCACCCCCTCTGCGCCCTTGCCCACCGCGATGCGTTGAGTGACCTCGCCGCTCGCCGCCGTGATGCGGAACAGCTCCCCGGTCCCGAACGCGGTCGCCCAGATCGACCCGTCGGCCGCCGCGACCCGCAGCGGGACGTCGATCCCCTTCACCTCGAGGTCGACCTTCCCGCCGCGGATCCGCGAGACGCGGGAGGCTCCTGCCTGGGCGACCCAGATGCTCCCGTCCGCGTCCCCGGCGAGCCCCACGGGTCCCTTCCCGACGGTGACCACCGTGCCCGGATCGACCGACGGCGACGCCGAAGCGCTCGTCGGGGCACTCGTCGCAGTGGTGGTCGCCGCGCCCGCGTCCGCGCCACCGCCGGAGCCGCCGGCACCGCACCCGGCGCACGCCACGCATACCAGGACTGCCACAGCCAGCCGTCGCATGAGCGGACGCTAGCAGCGTTCTCGCGTTAGGTGTCGAAAATTTTCGACACCATTATCACTCCAGCACGAACCCTCGAGCCGCTCGCGCGAGCCGGTCGAACCCGTTCGGGTCGATCCGGTAGACGTTGGGCTCGCCGGCCGAGACCGTGAGGGTGACGAACCCCGCGGCGCGCAGCAACGCCAGGTGATGGAGCAGGGTCGTCCGCGGGCGGTCGAGGGTGGCGCACAGGTCGACCAGGGTCCGGGGTCCGGCCCTCAGCTCGTGCAGCACGAGCACCCGGGTCTCGTCACCGACCGCGTTGCCCTGGTCGCGTAGCGTGCGGGCGGCGTCGGCCATGCCGTCGACGCCGAGGGGCGGATGCACGATCACCGTCAGCTCGGGCTGGTCGACCGAGATGAGGATCGGCTCGACCAGCGCCGAGCTCACGAGCCGCAGGTGTCCGAGTACCTCTGGCCCGTAACGGATTCCGGGTGTCACCTCGGCGAGAAGCGCCTCGGGGCCGATCTCGCGAAGCCGCGTCCGCTCATGACGCGTACGTGCCGGTCCGCCGTCGACCGGCAGGTCCGGCCACTCCTCGAGGAGTCGCTGCAGCGTCTGCTTGAGCTCGTCGTCCGAGGTCCGCCGGATCCACGCGGTCACGTCGAGGAGCATCCCCGGGGTGGAGAGAGCCCGGGTGAGCTCGCGGGCCGCGGTCGCGTCTCCGGCGAGCGCCTCTCGCAGCCGCTCGGCGCCGAGGCGCTCTCTCAGCTGCCCACGGCGTCCCCCCGCGACGACGAACCGCAGCTCGTCGGCCGGCGTGCCGTCGACGAGCGACACGAGGTCGCTCCGCCTGCCACGTCCCGGCTGCCCCGCGAGGAGCCCGATGAGGTTGATCCACCCGAAGCGGCCGAACCGCGCCGCCTGACGAGCGGTCTCCGCCCCCGCGTCGTGACGCACGGTCGACCACACCGCGGCACCGTGGGCCAGGACGTGGCGCCAGTCCGGGTCAGCGACGGCCACCGCGGACACCACCAGGTCGAAGCCGTCACCGCCCGCGATGTCGACCTTGGGCGCGCGCACGACCTCAGGGTACGGAGATCAGGAGGTGGTGAACGCCGGGTCCGCGAGGGCTTTGACGCAGGTCGTGTCGACCGGGTTGGTCGGGTTGAGCAGGAAGCCGTTGATCAACGGCTGCACGCAGGCGCCCTGCCAGAGGACCGTGTCGTGCCCCGACCCCGGCACCTCGACGTAGTGCGAACGCGACAGCCCCGACAGCACGAGTTTGCCGTTCTCCGGCGGCGTGATCGCGTCGAGCGACCCCTCCAGGACGAGCGCCGGGACGTCGCTGGTCACCGGCCGGTGCGGATCCGGGTTGGCCTTGGGCACGTTCCACGTCGCGCAGTCCCAGGCCAGGGTCGGCGCCTGGGTCACCCGAGGGGTCAGCACACTGTCCGGGAACCCGGGTAGGGCCTTCTTGGCCTCGGCGAACGCCTCCGCACTGGTGACGAAGGGGACCTGCTCGCTGCAGAACACCCCGAGGGCGAGTCCCCACCCGACCACCCCCGGCGGCGCGTCTCCGCCGACGATCTTCGCGACGAGCGACGGGTCGCCGGCCGCGGCGGCGTGGATGGTCTTGGGCAGGTCCTGCATCAGTCCGGGGGAGAGGCTGGGCAGGACGAGCGCGTTGGCGAGCGAGAAGCCGTCGACGATGACCTGCTTGGCACCTGCGGGAGTCGTGAGGGTGACCGTCACCGGATTCGCCTCGAGCGCGTTGACGGCGGTGGTGAGCTCGGTTCGCAGGTTCGGGTATGCGGTCCGGCACGCCGGCTGTCGGTCGCAGGCGGCGAACAGGTGCTCGTACCCGAGCGCCGCCCAGGTCCAGAAGCCCACCTGGGTGTTCTGCTGCGGCGGGACGACGGAGTCGAGGACCACCGAGCGCACGCCCTGTGGGTGGTCGCGCAGCACGGTCAGGGCGAGGTACGTGCCGTAGGAGACGCCGTAGATGTTCCACGACGGGACGCCCAGGGCGACCCGCAGGTCGGCGACGTCGGCTGCGTTCTCGCGAGTGTTGTAGGCCGCGATGTCCCAGCCCGCCGCGGTCAGCGCGTCACGGCAGGCCGTCATCGCCGCCTCGGCGGCCGTCTTGGTCGCAGGGTCGAAGAAGCGCTTGGTCGGCAGCACGTTGCCGAACGTGTCCACCTGGCTGCAGGTGAGCGCCGGTTCCGCGTGGTACGTGCCGCGTTGGTCGATGAAGATTGCGTCCCGGTCGGCGTTCATTCCCGTCTTGACCCATTGCACGGCCGAGACGATCGAGGTCCCGCCGGGGCCGCCGTTGAGATAGAGCAGCGGGTCCTTCTGCGGAGTGGCGGACGCGGCCTTGGCGATGGCCACCGCCACCTTGATGGTCCTGCCGCCCGGCTTCGACCGGTTCTCGGGGACCGTGAGGTACCCGCAGCGGAAGCCCGGACCGAGGTCGAGCGCCGGAACGCCCGGGTAGTTCGGCTGCCAGCACGGCCTCTCGGCGAACGATGCTGTGGTCCCGGACCCGCCGCTGCTCGCCCCGCCCGAGGTCGTGGGCGAGGTGGCCGGACTGCCGCTGCACGCGCCCACGGCCCCGAGGAGGACGGACAACCCGAGAGCGACGACGCCTCCCGCCCGACGGCGGGGGGTCGACATCACTTGCGCGTCAGGTCGGGGATCTGGACCGCCTCGATCTTCATCGCGGTGGTCGCACCCGAGGCGGACCCGCCGAACGTCACGGCGCTCACCGGGTCGTGGGTCTGGCCCGGGGTGAGCCAGGAGAACACGTCGCCGTCGTAGTGCGTCAGCGGGGCGGAGAGGTTCTTGGGCCCGAGCGTGACCGTCAGTGCGCCGCCGGACTCGGCCACCGTCACGTCACCGAGGTAGGCGCTGGTGTAGGTGCCGACGTAGTCCGTGAGGGGCCGCGCCGGTTTCGGCGACGCGGGCGGGAGACCGGCCACGACACTGGTGTTGGCGAAGGAGGTGGCGAACGCGTTGCCGAAGTACGTCAGCCAGTCCCGCTCGACCGTGCCGGTGCGGACCAGGTCCATGAACGTCGTGGTGACCGCCTCCGGCGCCCCTATGGGTCCGGCGTTGGTGAGGGCGACGATGCCCACGTCCGCGGCCGGGAGCATCGCGTACGCCGTGGCGGCCCCGATGTAGAACGCTCCCGAGTGGCCCCACCTCACGTGGCCGGTGGACGTCACATCGAGGTTCACCCCGTAGCCGTAGGACCGGCTCCGGGCGTCCGCCAGGGTCGCCCGGTCGTAGACGATCTGAGGGGTCATGCCCTGTTGGAGCACTGCGGGGTCGATGAGCTGGGTGTCGCCGACCTTCCCACCGGCCAATACCAAGCTCATCCACTGCGCCATGTCCTTGACGCTCGCGCTCACGCCTCCGGCCGGTGCCTGCGCGTCGGCGTCGCGCTGGTAGAGGGGCTGGTAGGTGCCGTCGGCCTTGAAGTGGATGGTGGCGCGGTTGGGCTGCTGGAGGAAGTTCTGATAGTTGTACGACGCGGTCGTCATCTTGGCCGGCGTGAAGAGCTCCTTCGCGCAGAGCTGGTCCCACGGCATACCCGCTGCCTTGGCCACGGCCTCCCCGCCCGTCGTCATCCCGAAGTTGCTGTACCCGTAAGAGATCCGGTACGGGTTGAGGGGGAAGAGGTGTAGGCGGGAGAGCACCTGATCTCGGTCGAAGCCGAACCCCTCGAGGTCGTCGCCGGCCGATCCGGGCAGGCCGGTGCGGTGTGAGAAGAAGTCGGCGACGGTCGCCATCCGGGTGACGTCAGGGTCGGCAAGGGTGAACGAGGGGAGGTACTTCGTGACCGGGTCGGACCAGGAGACGATCTTGTCGGTGACCGCCTTGTCGACACAGGTGGCGGAGATGGACTTGGACAGCGACGCGATCTGGAAGACGGTGTCGGTGCTGACGGCGTCGGCCTTGCCGACCTCCCGGACCCCGAAGCCTTTGGCGTAGACCACCTGCCCGTGGTGGACCACGGCGATGGCCATGCCGGGTATGCCGGTGCGCTGCATCACGGTGGCGCCGATGCCGTCCACCTTGGCGACGGCCGCCCGCACCTGACCGTCGGTGATGTCGGTGGTCGTGTACTCGTTGGGGATGAGGCTGCCGACCGGAGCAGCGCCCTTGGGGCCGCCGTTGATGAGCGGTTGCATGACCGCCGCCCCGGACCCCGGACCGCCGGACTCGCCGCCTGGCGACGACGAGGACGAGCAGGCGGCGACCCCGAGGACCACCGGCAGAAGGGCAGCGGCCATGACCCGAGAGCGCACCATGCAGACACGATGCCACCGTTCGGGCCCTGAAATCGAGATGCCGCCTTGCTCAGTCGGCCGACTCCTCCGGCGGCTCCACGAGGAACGCGCGGCCCTCGTGTGGGCCGAGCTGGACGTAGCAGCTGTAGAGGTCGTCGATCTGGCCCACGGTGTCGCCCGTGACCATGTCGACGAGCGCGCTCCCCGGACGCAGATGGCGGGACATGACCGTCCCGGCGACCGTCGAGGCGGAGAAGTTGAGCACCGTGATCTGGTCACCCTTGTCGAGGCGGTGGACCATGACGAGCATCGCCTTGTTGGAGACTGCGGGCACGTCGAGCTGGGTGGCCTTCGCGATGCCGTACTTCGCGCGAACCGCGAGGATGTCGCGCAGCCCGCTGATGAACGACGCGTCGTCCGCGAGCTGGTCGGGCAGTGCGCCGTAGAGCGCCATGCCCTTGGGCATCTTGGACGACGACTGCCGGGCGTCCGGCTGGTAGTCCATGAGGTCGTAGGCGGACCGGTGGATCCAGCGGGTGTCACCGTCGCGGATCAGGTCGGCCACCTGCTTGCGGTCGAGGGGCAGAGCGCCGACGAGGTCCCAGCCCGAGAGCGCGAAAACGCCCGGCTGCCAGGCGTTGTACATCGCGAGTAGCAGGTGTCCCCGACGGATCGCGGCGACGTCCTCGGCTGTCAGTTTGGTGAGGTCGCGGCATCCCAGCGCGGCGGCGATGAGCGACGCGGTCGTCGACGAGATGCCGTTGGTCGTGAAGATCGCGTTGTAGGGACCACGCTCGCCGGTCAGCCGCTCGACCAGCTCGCCGCGGATCCGGGTGGCCAGGTCGGCGCCTGAGATCGACCGCCGCCGGAAGGTGAACGTGTCACCCGCGTGCAGCGTCGCGAAGTGGACCAGCTCGTAGGTCATCTCGTCGTGGTTCTGCAGCGCGTGCACGAGGGAGGCCGTGTCGACGCCCGCCTCACGGGCGAGGTTCATGGTGAGCCGCAGGAACTCGGTGTCCTCCATCGCCAGCGCGTGCTGGTAGGCGGGCCGGTTGATGAAGTCGTAGGAGAGGTCGGCGCCCCGCTCCTGGGTGTTCTTGATGTCGTCGATGGTGAGGTTCAGCTCCTGGAAGGTGAACCCGCCGACCTTGCGGACCATGCTCGCGATGAGCTGGTTAGCCGCCTCCGAGAGGGGGTGTCCCTCCGACCACGCGGGTCCGCCCCCGGTGCTCTTCTCGACGCCGAGGAACCCGTTCGCGTCCAGCCGTAGGGCTCCGCTGCCGAGGTCGCCGAGCGAGTGCAGCGCATCCCCGATGACCAGCCGCATACCGGCGAAGGTCGGGTCGAGCCAGTTCAGCGAGGGCTGGCCCTCCTTGAAGTAGTGCAGGTAGACCCAGCGGTGCAGCTTGCCGTCCGGGCCGAGCACCGGCGCGGTGGCCGACCAGTTGGTGTCCTTGATGCCGGGCTCGTAGAAGATGACCCGCTGCAGCTGGCCGATGATGTAGCCGCCCTTGGCCAGCCGGTCCTCGGTCTCGTGGTCGAGGTTCACCGAGTCGCGGCCGCGCGGGACCTTCGGCAGCAGGTGCCAGTCGACCTCGGGGACCTCGACCATGTGGTAGATCCCGGGGTAGTCCTTGTAGCCCATCTCGGCGAGCCGGAAGTCCGCGCCCTTGCCGGTGTGGCCCGGGACGATGTCGTCGATGATCGTCCCGCCGTGGGCGGCGGCGACCTCGCACATCGCCCGGAACTCGTCCTCGGTGCCGAACTCGTCATCGAACTGCGTACTGATCCGGTCGAAGTGGCCGTCCACGCTCGGGGTCGCGTCCCACCCGCTGATGCCGCCCGCCCGCTTGACCGGACCGGTGTGGATGGCGGTGATCCCGATGGACTGGAAGGCCTCCCACAGGTCCTGGTCGCCCATGGTCCCGAGGAAGGAGTGGCCGGCCTTGGTGATGAGGGAGATCGGGTACGCGGCGAACCAGACCGGTGCCTTGTCGATCGCCGCGCGCGGGTCGGGGTCGGCGAACGGGTTCTGCCACATGCTGCCCTGGCCGGTGAACTGCTTGGCGAAAGCCTTGGCGTCGCCCAGCATCGACTCCTCGACGAGCCACTGCACGTAGTCGGGGTTGTCGCCGGTCGCCGGCCCGTTGCCCGGGCTGCGACGCTGCCACGGCCACACCCGCAGCCGCGCGCGAGGCCGTAGCCGGGCCGGTCGCGCGGGGTAGAACTGCTCGTCGAAGTTGAGCTCTTCCGCCTGCACGTCGGGGTGGACGTCCGCCTGGGCGTCCTCGACGGTGCCGTGATGGGCCGAGTGTCCGGCGGTCGCGGGAAGCTCGTCGGTCTGGACGTCGACGTCGTCGATCTCGGCCACGGGAAGAGTCTCCTCCTGCAGGGATGGGGCCAGGGCGTGCGCGCTGTTCTGCTGTGCCGCCATGCTGCCGCATCCTCCTCGCCCTCGGGGCCGCGGGTCCCTCCGTTCACACAATCCGCATACGCGGCTCAGGGACGGCTCATGGCTGGGGCCCGTGGAATCACCCCACAGACCCGGCCGGACCGGCCGGCAGGAGAGGTCGAGGAGGCCACGGTGACGACGGCAACACGGGACCGACAGGCGGCGAGCGCAGGACACCGGCGACCGGGCGGACGACGCCGGGCGCGGGCAGCGGCCGTCGCTGTCGCGCTCGTCGGCACCGTGGCGTTCTCGGCCGCTCCGGTCGCGTTCGGAGCGCCCATCCTGGTCCGCGGCGGAGGGTCGGCCGGCGGGTACGGGGCGTACGGCGGGTATGCCGCATACGGCGGGTACGCGACGCCGAACTCCCAGCCCGCGACGGGCACGGAGTCGGAGGGCGTGGTGCTCATCGACACCGTGCTGCCGTACCAGAACGCCCAGGCCGCGGGCACTGGCATGGTGCTCACCGCGTCCGGCCAGGTCCTCACGAACTACCACGTCGTCGAGGGCGCGGGGACGATCACGGTGACTGTCGCGACCACCGGCCAGAGCTACCAGGCGAGCGTGGTCGGTACCGACCCGAGCAACGACGTGGCGCTCCTCCAGCTCACCGGCGCCTCTGGCCTCACGACGGTCAAGGCCGACGACGACCAGGCCCAACTCGGTGACGCCGTCACGGCGGTCGGCAACGCCGGCGGGACCGGGACGCTCACCGCCGCCGCCGGGACGATCTCCTCGCTCACCTCGTCGGTGACGGCCGCGTCGGAAGGGTCCTCGGGCACCGAGACGCTGGCGTCGATGATCGAGACGACGGCCGACGTCGTGGCCGGCGACTCCGGCGGACCGCTGTTCGACGCCGAGGGCGAGGTCGTCGGCATCGACACCGCGGCGTCGACTGGTTCCGAGATCGACGGCTACGCCATCCCGATCGCGCGGGCGCTCGGCATCGTCGAGCAGATCCGCTCGGGTGCGGAGACCAGCTCGGTCCGGATCGGGCCGGCCGCCTTCCTCGGGGTCGAGCTGAGCAGCGGGGCGTCGGACTACGCGTACGCGTACGGCTTCGGGTCTGCCCGCAACGCTGCGGTCGCGTCGGGCGCCACGGTCGGGAACGTGATCTCGGGTACCGCCGCGGCCAGTGCGGGGCTGCAGGCCGGTGACGTCATCACCAGCCTCAACGGCCACGCCATCGCGTCGGCGACCGACGTCGGCACCGCGCTCACCGGCGCGAACCCCGGCGACCAGGTCACCATCGGCTGGACCGACCAGTCCGGCGTCACGCATACCGCGACCGTCGCTCTGGGAGCCAGCCCGGTGGCGTGACCGCCGCTGTCCCCCAACAGATCGTGGGGACGATGGCCTGGCCGATCCCGACTGGTGACCTTCGGGGACCTGTCGCGCCGGTGCCTGCGGGTGTTCAATTCCGGGATGGCCGTGAACGCGTTCCTGACCTTCTTCGACAAGGCCGACGGTGAGTCGATCCAGCGAGGCAAGGAGAAGTGGGTCGAGCTCTCCGGCTGGGACTGGGAGATCGAGGCCGACGTCCGCGAGGGCAAGGGTGGTGGCGCGAAGGTCGGCAAGCCCCGGCCCGGGAAGCTCAGCTGGGAGCACTACTTCGACACGTCGTCGGCCATGGTCATGGGCACGCTCTGCAACGGCAAGGCGTTCCCCAAGGTCGAGCTACAGATGACGACGACCACCGGCAAGGCCGTCCCGGAGACCTACTTCACGATGCGGATGGAGAGCGCCTACATCACCAAGGTGTCGAACAGCGCGACGGAGGAGGGCAACGTCACGCAGCGGTGCGAGATGGTCTTCGACGTGGTGACGATCGAGTACCGGCCGCTCGACAATAAGACCGGAGCCCTCGGCACACCGACGACGTTCAACTGGGACATCCCCGCCGGCACCGCCTCGCCGTCCGCCTGAGCGTCGGTCGGTCAGTAGGTCGCGCGACCGCCACTGATGTCGTAGACCGCACCGGACGAGAAGCTGCACTCGTCCGACACCAGCCACGAGACCAGGGCGGCGAGCTCCTCCGGGCGGCCCAGGCGGCGCATGGGGATGAGCGAGATCAGCCGGTCCAGGACCTCCGGCGCGGTGTCGGCGTTCATCGGTGTCTCGAAGACCGCCGGCGCCACCGAGTTGACGATGACGCCGGTGGTGGCGAGCTCCTTGGCCAGCGACTTGGTCAGCGCGATGACGGCAGCCTTCGACGCGGAGTAGGCGCTGAGGTTGGGGTTGCCGTCCTTGCCCGCGATCGAGGCGAGGTTGACGATCCGACCCCAGCCGCGCTCGACCATTCCCGGCACGACGGCCCGGCACAGATGAAAGGTGCCGTCGACGTTCACCTGGAACGTCCGGCGCCAGTCCTCGTCCGACACCTCCCAGAGCGGCCGGTTCGGGCCGACCACGCCGGCGCTGTTGACGAGGACGTCGACCGGGCCGATCGCGGTCACCATGTGCTCGACCTGCTCGCTGCTCGACACGTCGACGACGTGGTCGGCACCGTCGGCGCGGTCAACGGTGACGACGCGCAACCCGTCGGCGCGGAGCCGTTCGACGCAGGCCGCGCCGAGCCCACTCATTCCTCCGGTCACCACAGCGGTACGCACGACAGCGGCCTCCTTTGCCTTTGAGGGTCCGTGCTTCAAGGGTTCGTCATCACGGGTCGAGGAGGGCACGCAGGTCCGGCCGCGCGTATGCACCGGTCTGGCCGGCGCTCAGGCCGCCGTCGACGGGGAGGACTACTCCGGTGACGAACGACGCATCCGGTGACGCGAGGAACGCGACGGCGGCGGCGACTTCGTCGGGCCGGCCGGTGCGGCGCAAGGCGTACCCCTCGTCGGCGTTCTCGAGCGCCTCGCCACCGATGAGGCCGGGCGCGACGGCGTTGACGCGGATACCCTGTCCGCCGAGCTCGAGCGCCAGCACGCGGACCAGGGCGTTGATGCCGCCCTTGGCCGCCGCGTAGGCGGCGATCCCCGGCGAGGCGATCGACGCGGTGATGGACGAGACGCAGACGATCGCCCCGCCCGGTCCCATCAGCGGGATCGCCGCCCGGCAGATGAAGAACGTGGAGTCGAGCGTCGCCCCGAGGCCGGCCCTCCACAGCTCGTCGGTGGTCTGCGTCGCCCTTGCCCGAGGGGTGACCGCGGCGGCCGGGACGACGACGTCGAGCCGGCCGCCGAGCCGCGTGCCGGCCTCGGCCACGGCCTTCGTGGCCGAGGCTGGGTCGGAGCAGTCGGCGACGACGTGAGGGAAGGCGGCATGGTCGAGCGGGGCATGGCTGATCCCCACGACGGCGTCACCGTCGTCGAGGAACCGGCGCACGATGGCCTGGCCGATGCCGGAGGAAGCGCCGACGACGACGACGGACCGGGGTGCGCGCCCCGAGGTGGTGGACATCGGTCAGCGGTCCAGGGTGAGCCGGTAGCTGATCCGGGCGCCGGCGAAGTGCAGGTGCTCGAAGAGGATCGGGCGGCGGTCGGGCGCGGCCCGTGAGGTGCGCTCCAGTCGGAGGACGGGGGCGCCGACGGCAATGGACAGGAGCCGGGCAACCCGCTCGTCGGCGACCGCCGCCGACAGGACGTAGTCGGCGCCGGCGAGGGCGATGCCGTACTTGCCCTCGAGGATGCTGTAGAACGGTTCGTCCTCGAGGTTCTCGGTGGCGATGCGGGTACCGAGGTCTGACGGGAAATAGCTGTCGTCGAAGGAGATCGGGGTCCCGTTGGCCAGACGGACCCGCTCGATGTGGACCACGGTCTCGCCCGGCGCGAGCTGCAGCTGCTGGCTGACCTCCGCATCGGCCGGGCCGGACTCGATCAGCTCGACGATGGCGCTGGCGTGAAGCCCGAGGGCCTCCATGTCCTCGACGAACCCGGTCAGCCGATCGAGCCGCGGTTCGACCTTCGGCTCGGTGACGAAGCTGCCACGGCCGGGCTGCCGGTCGATAAGGCCCATGGTCTCGAGGTCGCGCAGGGCCCGCCGGACGGTGGTGCGGCTGACGCGGAACGCCTCCATGAGCTGCGGCTCGGTCGGCACCTGGTCGCCGGGGTGCAGCCGTCCGGACCGGATCTGGGTGAGCAGCTCGGTGCGGACGACGGAGTGCATCGGCACGTCGACCGGACGACCGAACATCGCCCCCTCCTCGTCGGACCGGCGGACCAACTTCGGGGCAACCGTACCGTCGGCCACCGCAGGCGAACGGGAGCTCATCGCACGTCCGCCGCATCCAGGAGCCGGTCGAGGTCAGCGAGGTCGACCGTGTCCAGCGAGGGGCTCGCGATGCGAACCCGCGTCGAGGTGATGACACCTCGCCGGCGAAGCACCTCCTTGTGGAAGACCACGTTGTAGAGCACCTCGCGGGTGAACAGCGAGCCCATCGCCTCCAGCAGCTGCTGCGCCGCGTCGGCGCCGGCCCCGCGGTAGAGGTCGTAGCCCGAGACGATGCGGTCGACGAAGGCCGGCGAGGGCATCGTCCCGACGGCGCCGCGGTCCAGCTCGTTGACCAGGTAGACGCCGCCGACGCCGCCGAAGACGCCGTCGATCCGGTCGCCGAGCGCGTCGACGATCTCGGAGATGCCGTGCGTCGGCGGGTTGCTCTCCTGCTTGACGTAGCGAACCCCGGGGACCTGCAGGACCACCTCGGTCACGGCACCCACGCCGAGCGGGAAGCCAACCCTGGCGTTCTGGAGGATCAACGGAACGGCCGCCGCGCGAGCGACTTCGGCCATGTGGTCGCGCGCGAAATCCGTTGTGGGAGAGAAGAAGTGCTGGACGTAGGGCACCATCGTCATCACGGCGTCGGCGCCGACGGAACTGGCGTGTTCGGCGAAGGCGACGGCCGACGCGGTGCTCGCGCCGGTGACGCCGACGATGGCCGGGACCTGTCCGTCGGCCGCCCTGACGACGGCCTCCACTGCGGCGCGGCGTTCGTCGTCGGTCAGCGTGTAGAACTCGCTGACGACACCCGGGTAGAGGACGCCGTGCGCGCCGGACTCGAGGCAGAAGCGGACCTGGGACGCGAGGCCCTCGACGTCGAGCCCGCCGTCGTCGTGGAACGTCGTGACCGGGATGGGGATCACCCCCGACAGCGGGCCCCGGCCCTTCGGCGCTGCGGACGAACTCGTGTCATAGGTCATGAGGCTCCTCCACCGGAGATCCAGACGAAGCTCGCCCGCGCCACGGTCCAGAGGCCCATCAGGCCGAGGGCGTAGAGCGTGACGCGGTCGATGATGGCGTGCTGCCGGGACGCCCACCAGCGGCCCACGGCGACGCCGGCCAGCGCGCTCGGCGACAGCCAGGCGACCCGACCGAGGGCGGCACTGCCGACCTCACCCCGGATCGCCAGCAGGCCGAGGCCGATGACACTGACCAGACCGACGTACGCGGCCATCGTCGCCACCTGCTCGCCGTTGCTGAGGCGTCGTCCGTGGACGTACATCGCCACGGCCGGCCCGCTGAGCCCGGTGCTCGTCGCGAGAATCCCCCCAAGGATCCCGCTCGGTGCCAACCAGGCGTGCCGAGAGGACCAGTCACGGTCGGCATACAGGCCGTACCAGGCATACCCGAGGAGGGCGAGACCGATAAGCCCGCTGACCCACAGCGGGTCGAACCAGTGGAACATCACCAGCCCGATCGGTAACCCGATCAACGAGAACCCGGTGAGCGCGAGGCACAGCCGCCGGTCCAGCTTGCCCCATAGATGGGGAGTCAGCAGCAGCAGCGCGCTGGTGAGCGGCACGAGACAGAGAGCCATGACCACGACGTCGTGGGGCGGGTAGATCAGCAGCAGGAGGGGGACCGACAGGACGCTGAACCCGAACCCCGTCATGCCGGTGAGGAAGCCGGCGACCCCGACGACGACCAGGGCCGCTAGCCACGTCACGGGGACGGCTCCTGGGCCTGCAGGTGTAGCACGACGAGCCCGTCCGGTCCCAGGGTCTCGACCGTTCGGTACGCGACGCCGCTGGTCGCGCGCTGTTCGACGGACCCGTCGAGCTGGTGGGCGTCGACAGTCCAGCCGGAGCCAGGCAGCCCGAGTCCCTCGAGGTCGACCGAGACGGTCACGGTGGCGTCGGCGTCGGTCGGGTTGACGAGGATCACCAGAGCGTCGGCGCCGTGCGTGAACACCCGGCCGTCGCCACCCTCGACGCGGGCGGCTTCGAGATGCCGGTACCGGCCCTCGGTGAAGAACGGCAGTAGCCGTCGCCGGAGCGTGGTGAGCCGCCGCAGCAGGTTCACGAGGGCCGGGTGATCCGCGAGGCGTTCGGTCAGGAGGCCGCCGGGCATGATGTTGAGCAGGGCGTCCTCCATGAACGCGACGACGGGGCCGCGCGGGTGCGCCCCGACGTTGGCGTTGAGCCGGAACTGCGGGAAGACGTAGCGGAACGGCGCGCAGTCGGCGACGTCGTACGCGTTCCGCCAGTCCCACGTGTAGTCCATGATCGGGACCTTGAGCTCGCTCGGCCACTCGCCGGAGAAGCTGCCCTGCGGGCGTCGTTCGTGGATGATCCGCCGGGCCTCGCGGGCGAACTCGATGAGCCGGTCACCCTCCTCATCCGGCTCGCCGTCGGCGCTGGGACTGTAGTTCGGCTCGCCCCAGGCGTAGAAGACGTCGAAGCAGATCGACTCGGCACCGAGGTCGAGGGCGCGGCGGTACTCGTTGAGTCCGGTCTCCCGCCATCCGGGGGACAGGGCAGACGCCTTGACCATCGAGTGCGTGGCCGAGAAGAGGACCGGGAACTTCGGGACGTAGTCGGAGCTGTAGGTCCAGTTCCACACCACCGCCTGCCCGGTCTTGTTGCGGTGCAACCAGTCCGGGTCGGTCTCCTCGGTGTCGCGCAGGATGTGGTGACTGACGAACAGGGAGATCGGGACGCCCATCTCGCGGCACCGGTCGAGAGCGGCGCGCAGCTCGTCCTCGGTGCCCAGCCGTTGGTCGAGGACGATCGGGTACCCGTTCTTGAGCCACCAGTGCCAGAAGACGACCTCTCCGACGCCGAGCGACGGATCGGCGACCTCGGCGGCGTACTCGGGCAGGTCCCGGTAGCGGAACCGCGGCGGGGCGTTGCGCACCGCCGGCCACAGCGAGCGAATGGCCAGGGCCTCGCGCACGTGCTGTGGTGCGTCGTAGACGTAGCGGTCCTTGACGAACTGTCGGAAGGCCTCCGCCCCGGCGTACCAGTCGCCGGTATGCGGGAGCAGGACGACGTCGTCACTGTCCCAGCTCTGGCCGGGTCCGAGCGAGGGGTACTGCGCCCAGCGAAGGTCCAGCCGTTCGGTCGCCCGGTCCGGCCGCTGCACCAGGAGGCCCTGAGTCGTATAGCGCGGGCTGCGCCAGTAGAGGGTGAACCCGTCGTCGTTGTCGCCGAAGTCGAGCCACTTCATCGTCAGGTCGAGGCAGCCGTAGTAGATGTACTCCTGCAGGGGGACCTCGAGGAACGACAGGTCGTGGGGCTGCATCGTCAGCTCGGAGAACGGTTCCATCCGCCGGCCGGGTAGCTGCAGGCGAGTCGGCGCACCGTCGCTGCGCGGCGTGAGACCGAGTACCTGGGGGAAGATCACCTGCGGGATGTCCCGGTCGCTGTCGTTGCGGACCTTTGCGCGGAGCACCAGGCCGTCGTCCGTCGGCGTGAACGACAGCTCGACGTGCACGTCGAGCTCGAGGTGGTCGGACCGTAGCCGGTCGTAGGTGAGCCGCAGTGCGCCGTTCTCGTTCTCGACGACCGGCCGGCTGCCGCCGCACTCGAGGTAGTGCGCGGCGTAGTCGTCGAGGGGGACGGCCAGCCGGAGGATGCTGCCCGCGCCCGCCGGGTCGACATAGGACCGCGACGGCGTGGTGATCGCGATGATCGCGGCCCGGTCGGTGTCGACGGTCACCTCCGAGTCGCCGAACCGGAGCACGACAACGTGCCGTGTCTCGAGCGTCACTTCTCGGATCCCCCCGTCAGGCCGTTGAGGAAGAACCTCAGGCCGCTGAGATAGAGGACGAACATGGGGATGACGGCGATGGTCAGGCCGGCCATGATCGCGGGGATGTTGCTGGCGAACTCGCCCTGGAACAGCGTCAGCCCGGCCATGAGGGTGCGCTTGTCCGAGCGCTGCAGGAAGACGATGGCGATGAGCAGCTCGTTCCAAACCCACAGCGTGTTGACGATGCCCAGCGTGATCAGCCCGGGCCGCGAGAGGGGCACGGCGATGCGTCGGAAGATCCCCCAGTGGCCGCAGCCGTCGAGTCGTGCGGCCTCGAAGAGGGACGTCGGCAGCCGGCGGAAGAAGCCGGTGAGGAAGTACGTCGTGTAGGGGATCATCAGACCCGCGTAGACGAGCACCGCCCCCTGCAGGGTGTTGATGAGGTGGGTGCGCACCATGACCCGGAACAGCGGGATGATCAGGGCCACCGACGGGACGCCAAGCAACGCCACGAAGGCGATGAACAGAGGCTGGCGACCGCGGAAGTCCATGCAGGCGAACGCATACGCTGCTAGCGATGCCACAGTGAGCCCGATCGCGACCGAGCAGACGGTGAGGATGAAGCTGTTGCGGATCCAGGTCACGAACTGCGGGTTGCTGAGGAGGGACGAGAAGTTCTCGAGCGTCGGGGAGAGTGGCAGCGACAGCTGGTTCTCCGCGTAGCCGACCTCGGTCTTGAACGACGTCGAGACCATGAAGTACAGCGGGACCAGTGCGGCGAGCGTGGCGAGGAGGGCCAAGCCGTGCTTGCTCACAGCCCCGACGGCTGCATTGCTCTGCGTGCGAACGGTGCTCACAGCACACCTCGCTTGCCCAGCACCGTGAGGTAGGTGCCCATGACGGCGAGGATGACGACCAGCATGATCGACGAGAGGGCCGCGGCGTTGCCGAAGTCCCCGTACTGGAACGCCCGGCTGTAGACGTAGTACTCGATGACGTACGTGCTCGTGCCCGGGCCGCCACGCGTGAGGACGAGGACGTAGTTGAAGACCCAGCTGAGCAGGGCGATCAGCACGATGCCGCAGTAGAACGCGATGATCGTGGACATCTGCGGGACGGTGACGTGCCGCAGCCGCTGCCACCAGTTGGCCCCGTCGACGCGGGCCGCGTCGAAGAGATCCATCGGCAGCTGGGTCATCCGGGCGAGGAAGAGCACGACGCCGAAGGCCAGCTCGCGCCAGACGACGACCCCCGCTAGGGACCAGATGGCGGTGGACGGGTCGCCCAGCCAGTCGCGCGCGAGGAAGTCCAGGTGCAGGAACCGGAGCACCTCGTTGACGAGGCCGTTCTGCTGCAGGATCTGGCCGAACACCAGGGCCGCCACGACGACCGGGACGATGTAGGGCAGGAAGATCAGCGCCCGGTAGAGCCGCCAGCCACGGATCCGGTCGAACAGGACCTGGGAGAGGACGAGGGCCAGGGCGACGACGACCGGCAGCACGACGAGCAGCTTGAGGTTGTTGCGAAGCGCGTCCTGGAAGATCTCGTCCGCGAAGAGCGCGCCGTAGTTGGTCATCCCGACGAACGCGCCGCTGCGGGGGTCCTGCAGGCTGGTGAGGAGGACGGCGACGATCGGGTAGAAGAAGACGAAGCCGACCAGCAGGATCGCCAGGATCAGGAACCCGGCCGCCGCACTGCCGTCCCGTCGGCGGCGCGGGCGCCGGGCACTGGTCGCACCGCCCCCGCCGCCGACGTCGGAGATCCGTCGCTGCGTCGTGGTTGCCGCGCTCGTGGCGGGCGTCACGAGGACGCCTGCGCCTCGAAGTTCTTCAGGTCCGCCGCCGACTGCTGCCGCCACGTCGCGAGCCGCTGTTCGATCTGCTGGGCGATCTGCTCGGGCGAGCCCTGACCGGCGAACAGGGACTGGACGCCGAGGAACAGGTTCTCCCGGTCCATCTTCGATGGCCAGTAGTTCTGGTACCCGATGACGGACTTGTCGCGAAGGAAGCCGAACAGCTGCTTGTCCTGGTCGATCTTCATCACCGAGGAGTCGAACCGGTCGTCGGCCGGGAAGAAGCCGGAGGACTCATACATGCCCTTGAGCACCGGCGCGGTGTGCAGGTACTGGAGGAACGAGGAGGGCAGCTGCTTGTTCTCCGCGAACGAGGTGATGAAGAGGGGGTGCGAGTTGAACTGGATCCGCCCGGCGAGCTGGCCGGTGCCCTTGGTGGGCGTCGTGCAGATCCCCAGGTCGTTGCCGAGCGTCTTCTGGAAGTTGGTCAGGCTGCTGGAGATGCACATAGCGCTCTTCTTGGCCAGGAACATGTTCTGCGAGTCCTGGTAGGCCAGCGAGGTGACGTCGCTGTTGAAGACCCCACCGTCGATCATCTGCTTCACCCAGCCGAGCCAACCCGAGTACTTCGGGTCGGTGTAGGAGGCCTTCCCCAGGACGACCGGCAGGATCTCCTTGGGGTCGTTGAGCTGTTGCAGGTTCCACAGGCCCGAGAAGTTGCCGGTGCCAGTGAGCCCCTTGAGGCCGTAGCCGAAGGGGACGACCCCGGAGGCCTTGAGCTTGGCCGCGGCGCTGATCAGCTCGTCGACCGTCGTCGGCGGCTTCGCCGGGTCGAGCCCGGCCGCCGAGAAGAGCGCCTTGTTGTACATGAGGACGACCGGCGCGTTGTACCAGGGGAGCGCCCACGTCTTGCCCTGGTACTTGTAGAGGTTGAGCGCCGCCGGCGGGAGGACGTGGGCGAACTCGGCGGCGGGGTACGTGCCGTCGCTCAGGGGGGCGATGCAGTTCTCGTAGACGAACTGCATCGTGTACGGCCCCGAGTACTGATGGTCCAGGCTGGGCCCGCTCTGGCTCTGGCAGGCGGTGCGGAAATTGCCGACCATCTGCTCCGCGGGCTGGGTGACCGAGTGGATCGTGGTGCCCGGGTTGGCCTTCTGGAAGTCCGCGATGGTGGTGTTCATCCACTTGCCCATGGCGTCGGCGGACTCCACCGACGGGTTCCACCAGAAGTCCATCTCCCCGGTGACCGGACCGGCGCCGCCGGTGGTGGCTCCGCCGGCCGAGCCGCTCGGGTCACCGGACGAGCAGGCGCTGAGGACCGCCGGCCCGGCGACGGCCGTGGCGCCGACGACGCCGAACGCCTTGAGCAGCTGGCGGCGGCCGAGGTTCGAGGAGCTGAGGGAGGAACTGAGGGGGTGGGACTCGGTCATGGGGGCTCTCCTGGTTTCCGCGCTGAAACGTAGGAACGTTATATCCTTATGACGATTCGTCCGGCAAGGGGTCGTGACCGACTGGTGACCAACCGGCGTCGGACGGGTCGACGAAGACGACCTCCTGCCGGCGCCTCGCGATCCGCCACCCGTCACCGGTGCGGACGTAGCCGTCGTGATAGCTGCCGACGAGCGCCGGAGCCGTCGTCGGGACGGGGACCGACCAGTCGGCGGACCCGCGCCGGCGGAAGAGCGTGAGGTAGACGACGCCGGTGGCCGTCACCTCGTCGACGACCTCGACGTGGATGTTGGTGCAGACGTGGCGGGTGCGCAGCTCCCGGACCTGCTCCCGCTCGGTGAAGACGCGCCGGATCTCCTCCCGGCCGACCAGGTGCAAGCCGCCCGCCTCGAACTCGCCGTTATCGGCGAACACGTCGGCCAGCCGGGAGGCGTGACCGAGGTCGACCGCCTCGCAGTAGCGGTAGGTCAGCCGCTCGCACTCGCGTTCGGCGGCGATCTGGTCCAGCAGCTCCACATCGGCTCCTTCGGTTCAGGACAAGGGGTATGCGTACAGCCGGCCCTCGGAGTCGGGCCCTGGGTGGCCGTCGACCCGCGCGAGGTTCCGGCGGGCCGTCGTGACGACGAGCAGGGCTCCGGCCAGGGTCAGCGCGGAAGGCCGGGCGACCGGGGTGGCGAGGGTCGCGCGAAGGGTGCCGTCCGGCGCATACCGACGCACCTCGCCGGCGCCCCAGACGGCGAGCCAGACGTCGCCGGCCCCGTCGACGACGAGACCGTCGAGGCGACCGGGCGCGGGCTCGCGGACGAGGACCGTGGCGGGTCCGGCTGACCCGACCGGGTCGTAGGAAGCCGCGCTGAGCGTGCCACGCGCGGTGTCGACCCAGTACATCCGCGACCCGTCGGGGCTGAACCCGATGCCGTTGCCGGTCACCACGTCGCCGACCAGGTGGGTGGTCGCGCCGCTTACCGGATCGAGCCTGACGAGAGCGGCGCGGGGGCTGACCCGGTCCTCGGTGAAGAGGCTGACGACGAGGCGACCGGCTGGGTCCAGGGCCAAGTCGTTGGTCCGTACCTCAGGAAAGTCGGGACTGACCACCTGCTCCGGACCGACGGCTGCCTCGTCACGCGACAGCTCGACGACTCCCGATCCGACCGCGACCCACCACCCTCGCGGGCTGGGCACGGCCGCGGTCACGAGCCCTGGCATACGGAACCGCTGTGCCGTTCCCCATCGGCCGGCGCCGTCGAGGTCCGCCCAGCTGAGGCAGCCCTGGACGATGTCGACCCACGACAGGCGTCTTCGCGCCGCGTCCCACCGAGGCGACTCGGCCAGAACGTGCTCGCCGAGCGGCAGCTCCTGCCAGGTCGTCACAGGGCGGCGGTGACCGTGGCCGTCGACATGGTGGCGATGCGCTCTTCATCGAGGGCGAGCCCGAGCCCTGGCCCGGTCGGGACCACCACCGCTCCGTTCTCGACCACGAGCGGCTCAGCCAGCCAGGGGTTGAAGGTGTCGAGCATGACCGGCTGGAGCTCCTGGACGAGGAACGTCGGCAGGGTCGCCGCGACCTGCCACGAGGCCGACATCCCGACGACGGTCACCACGCCCGTATGCAGGGCCACCGGCCGGTTGAAGGCGTAGGCCAGGTCGGCGATGGCCACGGTCTCGGTCACGCCGTTGCGCATGAGGTCGGGCTGGGCGATGTCGAGGGCCTCCTGCTCGAACCACGGGAGGAACGCGAACCGGGTGCGCAGCGGCTCCCCGACGGCGATCGGCAGGTCAAGGTCTCGGGCCAGCCGGGCGTGGCCGCCGACGTCCTCGGGGAGCAGCGGCGCCTCGAGGAACCCCACGCCGTACTGCTCGAACGCCCGCCCGGCCCGGACCGCCTCGGGGTACGTGTAGCCCCACATCGCGTCGACCATCAGGAGGCCGTCGTCGCCCATCGCCGACCGCAGCTGCTCGACCTCGCGGGCGTCGTCGACCGGGCCGACGCCGAGACACGGCTTGACTCCCAGGCCCTGCGCGGCCCAGTCGGCGGCCTCGGCCTGGCGCCCCTCCGGTGTCTTCTCGCGCAGCCCGGTGACGTAGGCCGGCAGTCGGTCGCGGCGGCGGCCGCCGAGCAGGTCGGCGAGCGAACGCCCTGTCGCCCGGCCGCGGATGTCCCACAGCGCAGTGTCGACCGCGGCGATCGCGTCCTGCTGGTACCCGCCGATCTGCCCGCGCACTCGCATGGTCTCGTACATCTCGTGGTTGCGGAGGCCGGTCGCCTCGGCGTCCCGCCCGAGAACAGATGGCGCGAGCACCTCCTTGACGATGCTGAGGATGATCTCCGTGCCGACCGGCGCCTGCGCCTCGCCCCACCCGACGATGCCGGCATCGGTCTCGACCCGGACCAGCGCGGCCTGCGACCGCGCCGAGTACAGCTGCGGGTAGTCGCCGAACCGGAGGTAGTCGCTGCCTGGCAGGGTGGTCCCCGCCGTGACCCCACCGGACATCGCGTACATCTGCGGGGCCTTGACGGCGTACGCCGTGACGCGCGTGATGAGCATGGCGACGAAACCTATTAACGTTACAACGTTTCGGCAAGAGGAGGACGCATGAGGTTTGGCCGGCTCGGACCGATCGGCGCGGAGGTGCCCGTCGTCTGGCGAGGGGACGAGGCATACGACCTGCGCGAGGTGACCGCCGACATCGACGCGGCCTTCTGGACGTCCGGCGGACCGGACGTGGTGGGCCGACGGCTAGCGGCCGGCGACCTTCCGCGGCTCGAGGGCGCGGAGGGTATGCGAGTCGGCGCGCCGATCGCGCGGCCGGGGGCGGTCGTCTGCGTCGGGCTCAACTACGCCGCCCACGCGGCCGAGTCCGGGGTCGAGCCGCCGAAGCAGCCGGTCATTTTCCTCAAGACGCCCAACACCGTCGGCGGTCCGGACGACGACGTGCGAATCCCGTTGCGCAGCAGCAAGACCGACTGGGAGGTCGAGCTCGGCGTCGTCATCGGGAAGCCGGCGAGCTACCTCGGGTCGCCGGACGAGAGCCTCGACTGCGTGGCCGGGTTCGTCCTCACCAACGACCTGTCGGAGCGCACGTTCCAGCTCGAGGAGTCCGGCGGCCAGTGGAGCAAGGGCAAGTGCTGCCCGGGGTTCACACCGACCGGGCCCTGGCTGGTCACGCCTGACGAGCTGGACCACGGCGCGCTGGCCCTGCGGTCGTGGGTCAACGGCGAGCCGCGGCAGGACTCGACGACTGCCGACATGGTGTTCGGGGTCGAGCACCTCGTGTGGAACCTCAGCCAGTACCTGGCGCTCGAGCCGGGAGACCTGCTGCTCACGGGCACGCCGGAGGGCGTGGGACTGTCCGGCCGGTTCGCGTACCTGCGCGCCGGCGACGTCTGCGAGCTCGAGATCCCCGGGTTGGGGCGACAGCGCCAGACCTTCGTCTGAGGCAACCCCTACGGTGGGCGTGGCCGAAAGGAGGTCTCGGTGACCAGGCGGGGTTGGCTGCTGTTCGCGATCCTCAGCGTGTGCTGGGGCATCCCCTACCTCTTCATCCGGATCGCCGTCACCGACCTCGACCCCTTGCACCTGGCCTTCGCCCGCACCGCGCTCGGGGCGCTCATCCTGCTGCCGATGGCGTTGGGGGCGCACGCGCTGCGGCCGGTGCTGCGGCGGTGGAAGGTGCTCGTCGTCTACACGGTCGTCGAGATCGTCGGCCCCTGGCTGCTGCTGGGCCACGCCGAGACCCGGCTGACCAGCTCGACCACGGGGCTGGTCATCGCCGCGGTGCCGATCGTCGCGGCGGTGATCCTCACGGTCATGGGCCAGGACCGGCTCGGCTGGCGGCGCATCCTGGGCCTGGTCATGGGGCTGGCCGGGGTCGCCGTCCTGCTCGGCCTCGACGTCGAGGCCGGCGACGCCGTCGCGATCGGTCAGGTGCTGCTGGTCGTCGTCGGCTACGCGATCGGGCCGATCATCATCAGCCGCCAGCTGTCCGACCTACCGTCGCTGGGCGTGGTGACCGCGTCGCTGATCCTCGCCAGCTTGGTCTACGCACCGTTCACCCCGTTCGTGAAGGCTCCCCACCTCACCGTGTCCGCGGTGGTCTCGGTGGTCGTCCTCGCTGTGTTCTGCACGGCCATCGCCTTCCTCGTCATGTTCGCCCTCATCGCCGAGGCCGGCCCGGCCCGGATGACGCTCATCACCTACGTGAACCCGGCTGTCGCCCTCCTGCTCGGCGCCCTGGTCCTCTCCGAGCCGATCACGCTGGGCCTGGTGGTCGGGTTTCCGCTGGTCATCATTGGGTCGATCCTCGGTACGTGGGGCCGAGCGGCACCGCCACCGGACGCGTCGGCGTCCGTCGCCGAGTGCGAGGACGTCCTTGGCCGAGTCCAGGGGTCGCGCACAGGTAACCCATAGCCGCGGGCCCGAAGGTAGGCACATGACCGCAGTCGCCCGACGGCCCGGGACACCCCCTGCGCCATCTCCGGACCCGACTCGGGGAGTCACGGCATACCGGCCGCACGTCCCCACCTGGGGGCGCGACGTCGTCGGCGTCCTGACGTGGGCGAGCATGCTGGTCGTTGTCGCCCTCTGGGTCGGCGGCGGCAACATCCAGGACCTCACCGGCTGGGGCACCGGGCTCACGGCGATCGGCCGCCTGACCGGGCTCGTCGCGTCCGACCTCCTGCTCATCCAGGTCCTGCTGATGGCCCGGATCCCGCTCGTGGAGCGCGTCTACGGCCAGGACGAGCTCGCGCGTCGCCACCGTCTTGTCGGGTTCTGGTCGGTCAACCTCATGGTCGCCCACATTCTCGTCGTGACGGTCGGCTACGCGGTGCAGGCGCGGACCAACGTGTTCGCCGAGGCTTGGGACCTCGTCGTCGACTACCCCGGCATCCTCCTGGGCGTCGCGGGGGCCGGGCTGCTCCTGCTCGTCGCCGTGACCAGCATTCGCAAGGCCCGGCGCCAGCTGCGGTACGAGTCGTGGCACCTGCTGCACCTGTATGCCTACCTCGGCGTGGGTCTCGCCCTGCCGCACCAGCTCTGGGCCGGCCAGGAGTTCATGTCCTCGACCGTCGCCTCGGTCTACTGGTGGACGCTCTGGGGCGCCGCGGCGGGCGCGATCCTGGTCTGGCGGGTGGGCGTGCCGCTGTACCGGACCCTCACCCACCGGCTGCGCGTCGTCGACGTCGTCCGCGAGAGCGACGAGGTGGTGTCGGTCGTGATGACCGGGCGCCGCCTCGACCGGCTCCCCGTCGCCGCGGGGCAGTTCTTCGTCTGGCGGTTCCTCGACGCGCCGGGCTGGACCCGCGGCCACCCGTACTCGCTCTCCGCCGCACCCACCGGTGACACGCTGCGGATCACGGTCAAGGACCTGGGCGACGCCAGCCGGGGTCTCGGGCACGTCCGCCCCGGGACCCGCGTCGGGATCGAAGGGCCTTACGGCCGGCTGCACGAGGGGGTCCGCAGCCGACGCAAGGTGCTCCTGCTCGCCGGGGGGATCGGCGTCACTCCGCTACTCGGGCTGCTCGAGGCGATCCCGCAGGACGCGGGCGACGTGACGCTGGTCTACCGGGCGTCCCACGAGGGCGACCTCATCCTCAAGAACGAGATCGAGGCGCTCGCCGACGCTCGCGGCGCCCAGGTCTTCTACGCGGTCGGCCCTCGGGTCGCGGACCGGCACTCCTGGCTGCCTCAGGCGGCCGCCGGGCTGTCCGACGTGGACGCGCTGCGCCAGCTGGTCCCCGACGTCGCCGACCGCGACGTGTACGTCTGCGGTGCGGACGGCTGGATGGACGCCGCCGAGCGCGCGCTCCTCGCGGCCGGGGTTCCCGGCGACGCGATCCACCTCGAGCGGTTCAGCTGGTAAGGGGCACCGGTATGCGACGCATCGCCATCGCGATCATGGGCACCATCAGCGGGCTAGTCCTGCTGTTCAGCTACCACACGAGCCGCAACGAGGGATCGGTCGCCGTCTCGGCCTCGGCTCCGGCGGCGGCCGGCTCATCGGGGTCCTCGGGGTCCTCGGGGTCCTCGGGGTCCTCGGGATCGGCCGGCGCGGCACCGGCACCCCAGGCCGCCCAGGGCAACGCCGCCGCCGGCACCTACACCGGCAGCTCGGTCATGACCCGGTGGGGCGCGGTCCAGGTCGCGATCACCGTCGCCGACGGCAAGATCACCGCCATCCAGGCGGTCGAGTACCCCCAGAGCAACGCGCGCGACCGCCAGATCAACGCCTACGCCCTGCCGGTCCTCGCACAGGAGGTCACGCAGGCCCAGAGCGCCCAGATCGATGCGGTGTCCGGGGCCACAGTGACGAGCGACGGCTACATCCAGTCGCTCCAGTCGGCCCTCGACCAAGCTCACCTCTGACCCACGGGCTAGGTTCACCGGCATGAGCAGCGAACCGACCCGTGTCGACTTCACAAGCACCGAGGGCGTCACGATCGCCGCATACCGATGGGACCCCGAGGGCGCACCGAGGGCGATCGCCCAGATCACCCACGGGGTGGGAGAGTACGCGACGAGGTACGCGCGGGTCGCCGAAGCACTGACCGCCGCGGGGTACGTCGTGTATGCGCACGACCACCGTGGGCACGCGAACTCCGTTGCCGGAGAAGCGGACTACGGCGTCCTGGGCGAGACCGGCTGGACCGAGCTGGTCGCCGACATCGGCCGGATGGGGGCGCGGGCCAAGGAGGCGCACCCCGGCATACCACTGGGACTGGTGGCGCACAGTCTGGGGTCCTTCGCCACGCAGCAGCTCTTGCTCGACCACAGTGCGGACGTGGATGCCGTGGCGCTGTCGGGCACCGCGGCCATCGACCTGCTGGAGCCGAGCATGGATCTCGAGGCGCCGATGGACCTGTCGGGGTTCAACGCGCCGTTCCAGCCGCAGCGCACCGACTTCGACTGGCTCAGCCGGGACGATGCGGAGGTGGACGCCTACATCGAGCACCCCTGGTGCGGCTTCGGATTGGACGTGGGGGGCAGCAAGGGGCTCTTCGCGGGCGCGCGGGCGCTGGCCGACCCAGAGCGTGTGGCCGGGATGCGGAAGGACCTGCCGGTCTACATCACCGTCGGCGAGATGGACCCGGTCGGTGGCGGCCTTGTCATGGTCGACGCCCTGGTCGACCGCTACCGTGCCGCCGGCCTCACCGACATCACCGTCCGGGTCTGGCCGGGTGCTCGGCACGAGGTCTTCAACGAGACGAACCGGTTCGAGGTCATCGTCGACCTCGTCGACTGGCTGGACTCGAAGCTGGTGCACGCCACCGTCTAGCGCTACCGGACCGTCGAGGGTTGACGAGAGGCCTGGCGCGCCCAGGGCACGATGGCCAGCACGACGAGAGCCGCCACGGCGGCGAACAGCGCCACCACGAGCGACTGCGGGCTGCCACTGGTACGCCCGACCGCGATCCAGCCCAGGCCCCACGCCATCGCCACGGCGATGGCCCAGCGGCCACCCAGCGTGCGGGCGAACAGGACGCCCAGTGCGGCAGCCACGAGGAGGACCACGGCGGCCAGCGCGTCGCTCTCTCCGTCGCTCGGCCGGACCCCCGAGTCGACGAGAGCGGCGGTGACGTTGGCGCACGACGCCACGGCGACCCAGCCGAGGTAGAGCCCAAAGGTCCCGTCGACGACGACGCGCTCGACGACGCCGGCGGCCGAGCGGCGGGTCAGCCGCCGCAGCAGCTCGCCGAGCACCAGGGCGAGGGCCAGGATCACGACGACGCTCGCCCAGATCCACCCCTGCTGGGTGACCAGCAGCCAGCCGGCGTTGAGCAGCATCGACACGGCCGCCAGCCAGCCGGTCGACCGGGTCCGCTCGGTCACCGACGAGGGCAGCCACTGCCAGATCGTGTACGCGGCCAGGCCGAGGTAGATGACGCTCCAGATCGAGAACGCCGGGCCGGCCGGCGCTAGACGCGTGGCCTCGGACGACAGGGCGCCACCGGCCGTGTTCTGCACCTCGGTGCCGCCGAGCAGGCCGACGCCGACGAGGGTGCCGAGGACACAGAGGACCTCCGAGACGGTGACGGCGACCTGCCGGAGGCGGTCCTGTCCGGCGGCCGGCTGGATCGCCGTGGCGGTGTCGTGGGTTGTGCTCATGCGGGTTCCTCCGAGGGGGTGACGATGACGGTTTCCGAGAGGTCGTCGGGACGGCGTCCCCGTCCGAGCGAGGCGCTCGCGCCCAGACCGATGACGAGGAAGCCGGCCGCCACGAGGGCGGACAGCCGGGTGGCGTCCGTGTAGGCGGACTCCGCGGCCGCCGCAATGGTGGCGGTGGCGGGATTCGCCGCCAGGCCGGGGATCACCGCCCCGGCGCTGGACTCGACGGCGTCGACGAGCTGGACCCGCTGTGCGTCCGGTACCGCGAGCTCCGTGAGGGCGCTGTCGAACCGGTTGGTGAGGGTGAGGAACAGGACCGTGCCGAGGATCGCGATGCCGAGCGCCGACCCCACCTGCCGTGCCGTGCTCTGCGTTCCAGATCCCTGGCCGCTCTGCTCCACCGGGACGTCGGCGAGGACCACGCCGGTCAGCTGCGCCGTCGCGAACCCGACGCCCACGCCGTAGACGAACAGCAACGGAACGACGACCGCCCACGTCGAGTCGGGTCGCAGAAAGAGGGCGAGCCCGGCGATCCCCAGGATCTCCAGGACGATTCCGAGGCGGACGATGAACAGCGGACTGCGGGTGCGGCCGATCACCGCTCCGAGGCCGCTGGCCAGGAAGCTGCCGCCCGCCAGGCCGAGCAGGATCAGCCCGGTCTCGAACGCGGTGTAGCCGATGACGTTCTGCAGCCAGAGCGGCAGCGCGAAGATGATGCCGAACTCGCCGAGGCTGACGATCGCCGCCGCGATGTTGCCGTTGCGGAACGAGGGGATCGCGAAGAGGGCGAGGTCCAGCATCCCGGGCTCGCCGCGGCGCTGCTTGCGCCGCTCGAGCAGGACGAACACCACCAGGGCCATGACACCCACCACCATCGCGACCGGGACCGGCGAGAGCGACCATGGCCACGACCACGAGCCGATGGTCAAGGGCGTGAGGCTGCTGAGCCAGCCGTAGGTCCGGCCCTCGATGAGGCCGAACACCACCCCGCCGAACCCGAGCGCCGACAGCATGGCGCCCACGACGTCGACCCGTCCGGACCGCGACGGGTCCTTGGACTCGGCGACGAGCAGGCCGAGGCCCACGATGACGATGAGGCAGAGCGGGATGTTGATCCCGAACGCCCAGCGCCACGAGAAGCTCGTCGTCAGCCAGCCGCCGAGCAACGGACCCAGAGCCGCCGTCCCGCCGATCGTCGCGCCCCAGACGCCGAACGCGATCCCGCGCTCGCGGCCGCGGAACGTCGCGTTCAGCAGGGACAGCGAGGTCGGCAGCATCATGGCGCCGCCGATGCCCTGGAGGGCCCGGGCGCCGATCAGCGTGCCGCCGCTCTGGGCCACCGCGGCGAGCACGCTGGACACGCCGAAGACCGCGGCGCCGATCATGAACAGCCGACGCCGGCCGAAGGTGTCGGCCAGTCGCCCGAACACGAGCAGCAGCGCGGCGAAGACGAGCGTGTAGATCTCCTGGACCCATTGCGCCTGCGTCGACGTGATGCCGATGTCGTCGATGATCGAGGGCACGGCCACGTTGACGATCGTCGAGTCGACGATGATGAGCGAGACGCCCAGACTGATGACGACGAGACCCCACCAGCGGGTCCGGGGGTTCGCCGCCAGAATACTGAGCATGCTGAGCAATATAGGCCGCTAGGGTCGGGATGTGCCACTCCAGACGTCCGACGGGCCGCAGAGCTGGTCGCTGGGGCGCCTGCTCTCGACGGCGGCCCGGATGGTGGAGCACGACTGGAACGCGTGGCTCGCCGAGCAGGGCATCACCCACGCGGGGCTGCTGGCGCTGGACGCGCTCGAGGCGGGCCCGCTCGGACAGCGGCAGCTGGCCGCCGCGAGCCGGGTGGAAGAGCAGACCATGAGCCGCGTGCTCGACCGTCTGGTACGGACGGGTCACGTCGAGCGCCGCCGGGACACGGTGGACCGGCGCCGTCTCGTTGTGAGCCTGACGCCTCAGGGTCGAAGGACGCTGGGCGACATCAGGGCCGCCGACATCGCCGACGCCCTGGTCGCCGATCGGCTCTCGGACCCGACCGGCTTCCGCGCCGAGCTGGTCCGTCTCGTCGCCGCGACATCTGGTGGGGGTAAAGCAGGCGTGGAATCCACGCCTTCTTTACCCCCACCCGAGGTTAGAGAGGCGGGAACTGCCGCCCCACGGCCTCGCCCTGCTCGAAGATCCGCGACGCGGGCCCGAGGATAAGCGGGTCGGGCTCGTCGACGAGCTCGGTGTCCTTCTCGTCGTAGTCGTAGAGGCTGAGGACGTGGCGCATCGCGGCGAGCCGGGCCCGCTTCTTGTCGTTGCTCTTCACGACGGTCCATGGGGCGTACTCGGTGTCGGTGTAGAAGAACATCGCCTCCTTCGCCTCGGTGTAGTCACTCCAGTGGTCGAGGGACTTGAGGTCGGTGGGTGAGAGCTTCCACTGGCGGACCGGGTCGATCTGCCGGATGAGGAACCGCGTGTGCTGCTCGGATCGCGAGACCGAGAACCACAGCTTGACGAAGAGGATCCCCGAGCGCGTCAGCATCTCCTCGAACCGCGGTGCCTGGCGCAGGAACTCGCGGTACTCGTCGTCGGTGCAGAACCCCATGACCCGCTCGACGACGGCCCGGTTGTACCAGGACCGGTCGAACAGGACGAGCTCCCCGGCCGACGGCAGGTGGGCGATGTAGCGCTGGAAGTACCACTGGGTGCCCTCCCGCGCGGTCGGCTTCTCGAGCGCGACGATCCGGGCGCCTCGCGGGTTGAGATGCTCCATGAACCGCTTGATCGTGCCGCCCTTGCCGGCGGCGTCGCGCCCCTCGAAGACGACGACGAGCCGGTTCCCGGTCCGCTTGGCCCAGTACTGGAGTTTGAGCATCTCGATCTGGAGCAGCCGCTTCTCCCGCTCGTAGTCGGTGCGGTCCATCCGCTCGCTGTACGGGTAGCCCTGCCGCCAGGTGTCGACCGCCGACCCGTCCGCCCGCAGCAGCACCGGATCGTCATCGTCGTCGTCGACCACTCGGAACCCGCGAGTCGACAGCAGCGGCGAGCCGTCCGAGCCGGCGGCAACGAAGGGCAGCGTCATGTGCTCATCTTGCCGCCCCCACCTGCGCGCGCCCCGGTATGCGACGCGGCCTCCCCGGGTTCGTGATCCCCCCAACCCTCGGCGATACGGTCGTCTCCGTGCCGGGGACGGGGATCTGAGTGGCCGTCGACTGGACGCGGAACGGGCCGGAGCTGCTGCTCGGCCTCGACCGGAGTGCCAGGACGCCGTTGGCCCACCAGCTCCAGGAGCGGCTACGGGACGCGATCCGCTCCGGACGGCTCTCCCGCGGGGAACGACTGCCGGCCTCTCGGGCGCTCGCCGCGCAGCTCGGCGTCTCGCGCGGGGTCGTCGTCGACACGTATGCGCAGCTCGAGTCGGAGGGGTACCTCCGGTCCACGCAGGGTTCGGGGACGGTGGTGGCGTCGAGCGGTGGGGAGGTCCGGCCGGCCGAGCCGACTCGGGCCACGCCATCACGGTTCGACGTGGACTTCGAGTACGGCGTCCCCGACCTGCGCAGCTTCCCCATGCGCGACTGGCTCTGGGCGATGGGCGTGGCCGGGCGGACCGCGACGGCCGCCGATCTGGGCGACGAGCACGGCGCTGGGGCGACCCAGCTGCGCGAGGTGCTCGCCGCATACCTCCGCCGGGTACGGGGAGCGGTCGCCGACCCGGACGCGGTGTTCGTCTGCGCGGGATTCCGCTATGGCCTCAACCTCGTGCTGCGGGCGCTCCTCGCCGAGGGCGTGACGACGGCCGCCGTGGAGGACCCCGGTCCGGTCGACCACGAGGCGATCGCCCACCGCAGCGGTATGCGGGTGGTGCCGGTCCCGGTCGACGAGCTCGGCCTCGACGTGGCGGCGCTCGCCCGCACGCCGGCCCGGGTCGTCGTCGTGACACCCGCGCACCAGGCGCCGACCGGGGTGGTGCTGGCGCCGTCGCGACGACACGCACTGGTCGAGTGGGCGCACGCGGTCGACGGGTTCGTCGTCGAGGACGACTACGACGCGGAGTTCCGCTACGACCGGCAGCCGGTGGGCGCGGTCCAGGGGCTCGCGCCGGACCGCGTCATCGCCATGGGCTCGACCAGCAAGACCCTGTCGCCCACGCTGCGGATGGGCTGGTTGGTCTGCCCGCCGCGCCTGCGCGAGGCGGTGGGCGTCGAGAAGCAGCTCCTCGGCCGGGGAGCGCCGGGGCTCGACCAGCTGGCCCTCGCCGCGCTCGTCGAGTCCGGGCGGTACGACCGGCACCTGCGCCAGATGCGCGGCGTCTACAAGAGCCGGCGCGAGGCACTGGTCGAGGCGCTCGCGCGGTATGCGCCGGAGGTCACCGTGACCGGCCTCGCTGCCGGCTGCCATGCGGTGCTGCGGCTGCCACCGAGCGTCCGCGAGGAGGATGCGATCGCCGACTGTGCGGCGAAATCCGTTGCGGTGTATGGCATGAGCCGCTATCGGAACGACCGCGGTACCGAGCCGGCCGAGCTGGTGCTCGGGTTCGGCAACGTCAAGGAGAGCGCCATCATCGACGCGATGCGCCGGGTGGGTCCGGTCCTGCGCGGCCGGTAGTCGAAGGGGGAGTGGTCCGGAGAATTGGTCCGGTGGACCAATGCTCGAGTGGACCTGGTCGGCGGACCACACCTGAGTCAGAGTCGTCCCAAGGGAAAGCACTCGAGGAGGACGACATGGACACCATCACCGCCGCATACCTGAACCGCCTCGGCGTCGAGGCCGAGCCGCCGTCCGCCGAGGCCCTGGCCCGGCTGCACCGCGCGCACGTCGAGCGGGTGCCCTACGAGACGTTCTGGATCCACCTGGCGCAGGGCTGGGGGATCGACCCGGCCGAGTCCACCCGGCGGGTGGCCACCAGCCGGCGTGGCGGCTACTGTTACCAGCTCAACGGCGCGTTCTGGACCCTCCTGACTGCCCTGGGCTACCAGGTCTCCGTCAACGTGGCCGGCGTGCACGAGGCGGCCGGGCCCGACGAGTCGACGCTGCGGAACCACGCAGCGCTAGTCGTCGAGGGTCTGCCGACCCAGTCGAACCCGGGCGGCCGCTGGTGGGTCGACGCCGGTCTCGGCGACGCGCTCCACGAACCGATGCCGCTCGTGGAGAGCGTGGTCGCCCAGGGCCCGATGCGGTTCGGGATGGCCGAGGTCGGCGCCGAGGGCGTCGGCGACTGGCACCTGACCCACGACCCGTCCGGTTCGTTCACCGGCGTGAGCCTCGTCGACGAACCGGTCGCGATGGACGTCTTCGAGGCCCGGCACCTCTACAACTCCACGTCGCCCGAGTCGGGCTTCGCGAAGACCGTCACTGCGCAGCGGCGTCACGCGACCGGGACCACGGTCATGCGCGGCTGCGTCCTCACCCGGCGGGACGGCGACGTGGTCACGACGCGGACCTGCGAGAGCCTCCACGAGTGGCTCGACGTGCTCGAGGGCGAGTTCGACCTCGCCTTCGATGACGTCCCGGCTGACGCGCTCGCCGCCCTCTGGACCTCGGTGCGCACGGCGCACGAGGCCTGGGCCGACACCCGCAAGACCGCGTGAGGAGCCGGCCATGCGACGCGTGATCTGGTCCGTGATGAGCTCACTGGACGGGTACTCAGCCGCCCCGGGAACCGGCTTCGAGACGCTCGACTGGTTCCGGGCGGACGAGGAGTGGCTGAACTACTCGGGCGAGCTGCTCGACCAGGCCGAGACGCTGCTGTTCGGCGGCATCACTTTCGCCGGCATGGAGCAGTACTGGCCGTCTGCGGAGGGACCGGTCGCCGAGCGGATGAACGCCCTCGACAAGGTGGGCTTCTCGCATACTCCTCGGGAGACGGCCTGGCCGAACGCTCGGGTCGACCCCGATCCCGTTGCGTCCGTATGCGAGCTCCGGCGCGGCGACGGCGGGGCCGCGGTCCTCATGGGAGCGCGAACCTCGCCGGCACGCTCAGCGCCCACGGACTGATCGACGAGTACCGGTTCGCCGTCAACCCCGTGCTGCTCGGCGACGGGACGCCGGTGGCGTTGCCGGGGCCGTGATCGCGTCGAGCTGGATCTCGCCGAGTCGCGGGTCTTCGGCTCAGGCATCGTCGAGATGCGCTGCGTCCCGAGGTGACTCCCGCGACCCGGCGATCCGCTACCGGCTGATGAGGCTCGGCTCCGGCCCGCGCAGCGCGTCGTCCGGCTTGCCCTCCGGCTTCCCCTCGCCGGTCGTGACGAGGTTCGGCAGGCTCTCGCGCAGGTAGTAGCCCCAGGCTGTGGAGCACACGGCGTAGCACTCGTGGTCCGGCAACAGGCCGACGTGGATGAACCGGACGTCGGTCCCACCGTCGCGCTCCGTCAGGTCGAAGCGGATCTGCGTGTCGACCCACTCGGTCTGGTCCTCGACGAAGCTCATGTAGTTCTCGAGCACCGTCCACACGACGCGCTCGCCGGGCACCAGCTCGGAGACGCGGATCTGCGAGCGGTGCAGGTCCTTGACCCGGAAGGTGAACGTCTCGCCCTCGACGTCGGTCGGCCCCTCGACCTCCGCCGACCACCAGGCGCGCACGTCGTTGATCGCGTCGAACACCTCCTGCGGGCTGCGCTCGACGGAGAAGGTGGTGGTGAAGCTCTGGTCGGTCATGGGGTCCTCGCTCGATCGTCGTTAAACTGCAACTGATGAGTTGCAGATTAGAGGAGATACTTGCATCACGCAAGTCCCTCGGTACGATCGAGGACATGCTCGGCCGGACGTACGACGCGCAGGTCTGTTCCATCGCGCGGGCGCTGGAGGTGGTGGGCGAGCGGTGGAGCATTCTCATCGTCCGCGACGCGCTCTTCGCGGGGTCGACGCGCTACGGCGACTTCCAGCGCAGCCTCGGCATCGCCACGAACGTCCTGCGGGATCGACTGGACGGGTTCGTCGAGGCCGGGATCATGCGCCGCCATCGCTACTCCGAGCGGCCCGAGCTGTTCGAGTACCTCCTGACCGACAAGGGTCGCGACCTCGCGCCGGTGCTCATCGCCTTGACCGCGTGGGGGGACCGGTGGGCCGCGCCCGACGGACCACCGATCCGGTATGCGCACCAGGACTGCGGGGGCTCGGTCACCCAGGAGGTGGTCTGCGACTACTGTGGCCGGTTGGACGGCGACGACGCGGTGGCGGCGCGGCTGGGGCCGGGTATGCCGGCCGATCGGGCGGTGGCGATGCGCTGACCCCCGAGACGGGCTTCTACGCGCATACCGATGCGGCCATGCTGGTGCCGTGGCAGAGCGCAACGTCCTCGGCGGCGAGCTGGAACCGTGCGGCACCGACCCGATGACCGGGTTCTTCCGGGACGGCTGCTGCAACACGGGGGAGCAGGACGTCGGCAGCCACACGATCTGCGCCGTGGTCACGGCCGAGTTCCTCGAGCACCAGCGCAGCATCGGCAACGACCTCTCGACCCCGATGCCGCAGTACCGCTTCCCAGGTCTGAACCCCGGCGATCGGTGGTGCGTCACGGCACCGAACTGGGCCCGCGCCTACAACGAGGGAGTGGCCGCCCCTGTCGTCCTGGCCGCCACCAATGAGGCCGTGCTGGCGATCGTGCCGTTCGCCGCCCTCAAGCAGCACGCCGTGGACGTGCCGGACGACGTCAGCTCGCTGGAGTGGCCGCCCGACCGTGGGCCGCTGTGAACGCGATGGTCTGCGTCCACCAGGAGGGGTCGGCGCACTGGGTCAGGAAGTGGTCGACGAGGTCGTCGGTGAGCGCACCGGACTCCACCAGGCCGGACCGGAGCTCGTCGACGGTATCGACCCAGTAGGTGGCCCACGGCGAACCACCCTGGTAGACAGCGGTTTCCGCCGTGCCCGCGATGTCCCGGATGTCGAGGGCGGCCAGCCGGCTGGTCAACGTGCGGCCGAGGAAGTAGTCGATGCCCTGCTCGCGGGACCACGTCAGCCACCCCTCCCAGAAGCGGTGCACCTCGTCGGGTTCGGCGATGCTCACCGGGAGGAAGTCGGGTTCGATGAGCAGGATCGCTCCGCCCGGCGCCAGGCTGGCGACGAGGTTCTTCATGGCGGCGGCGACGTCGGTGACGTGGTGCAGGACGGCGCGCGCGGTCACCAGGTCGAAGGTGCCGGGGTCGACCGGACCGGCCACGATGTCGGCCTGGAGGTAGTCGAGGTTCGCCGGGGCGGCGTTCTGGTCGACGAGGGACAGGTCGATGTCGACCGCGACGGCTTGCCCGGTCGGCCCCACGAGGTCGGCGAGCCACGCCGAGACGGAGCCGTTGCCGAACCCGACCTCCAGCGTGCGCGCGCCCGGCCCGATACCGAGCGCCTCGATGTAGCGGCGGTGCATCGGGTCGAGCAGGCGGGACATCAGGGCGAGGCGGGCGCCCTCGCCGCGAAGGTGGTGGTCCAGTACGTACCCCGGCATGGGTCGATGCTACGAGCGTCGGCGGTCGGTGGTGTCACTCGGCTGTCACTCGGCCGGCGGGTCCAGCGATGTGCCGTCGTCCCAACGGTTTCCGGACCAGACGTTGCCCGGGGCGTTCCGGTCGAAGTCGGAGATCGGACCGTAGCTCCCGCAGGTCCCGTTGGGGCCCTTCTGGAAGACGTTGTCGGTGAAGGTGATGTGGTTCGTCGACCCGCTGAACGGCTTTCCGCCCGAGGACCCGCCGTAGGCGCAGAACGCCGACTTCGCGTTGGCTACAAACAGGTTCCGGTCGACCGTGTTGAACTCGACGGCGTTGAAGTCCGGGTAACCGGTCAGTCCGGCCGAACAGCCGGCCTCCGGGTCCATGCCGGTCGGGTCGAAGTCGCAGGACAGGGTGTTGTGCCGCAGGACCGTGTGGCGGTCCATCCGGTAGGCGCTCATGTGGTCGAGCGAGGTCGGGGGGATCCACTCGTCGTGGAACCACGAGTTCTCGATGGTGCAGTTCGAGCAGACGCCGCCGCTCGCGCTTCCGGTGATCTCGCTGTTCCTTACGGTGATGTTCTTGCCCTCGACCGACTTGCCCTCGGCGCCGTGGCTGTCGATGGTGACCGAGTCGAGCGTGAGCGAGGCCTTCGGGAACTGCTCGTCGAGGGTCGAGATCGTCCCGAGGATCGTGGAGTTCCGGACGGTGACGTTGGCGCCGCCGATCTCCAGGCTCCCCTTGACGGTCTTGCCCTCGATGGTGATGTTGTCGGCCAGGATCGTGGTCGGACCGCTGTAGTCGACGAGCTGGACGTCCTTCGGTGCGCCGGTGTTGCCCGGCCCGGGGAAGCAGCCGCCCCAGGGGTCCGGCCCGCCGACAACGTTGGGGGTGGCGATGGCGCAGTGGTCCGCGAGGGGGACCGCGGTTGCGGACGGTGTCGTGACGGAGGTCGTGGCGCGACCGTCGGCGCCGGTGGCGGCTGGTCCCGGCGATGAGCTCGTGGTGCACGCGGTGAGGAGCAGGAGGGCGGAGGCGATGACGGCCACGCCGACGCGATCCCCCCACACCTCACCAGTATGCGTGGACGGCGCGGGCCGCTACCGGCTCTCGATCATTGCTGGTCCGGAAGACGGCTCCCGTCGTCCCAGACGTTGTTGATCGCGCTGTTGCCCGGCTGGCCGGCAGTGAAGTCGCCGATCGGCGCATACGCCCCGCACTTGCCGTTGGACCCTCGCTGGAACACGTTGTCGCGGAAGACGACGTTGTTGCCGTTGGGGTAGGGCTTGCCGCCCGAGTTCCCGCCGTAGCTGCAGTAGGAGATGTTCGTGCTCGCGACGAACAGGTTGTTGGCGACGAGGTTGTTCTGCACGGTCTGGAAGTCGCCGTAGCCCGTGAGGTTTCCGGAGCAGCCGCCACCGGCCGGCGTCGGCGCCGACTCGCACGCGAGGGTGTTGTGGAGGAACTGCCCGTTCTGGTCCATCCGGTAGGCGCTCAGGTGGTGCGGATCGTTCGAGGCCAACCGGATGTCGTTGTGGATCCAGTTGTTCCGCACGATGCAGTCGTTGCACCAGCCGCCGGAGTTGCCGCCCTTGATCTCGTTCCGCTCCGCGGTGAAGTGGTCCGCGTCGAGGGCCTTGTCGTCGGGGGTCGCGCCGAGGATGAGGCTGTCGGTGACGGTGAAGCGGGAGCCGCCGGCGTTCTCGATCCCATTGCTGATCCTCGATCGGGTGATGGTGACGCCGCTGGTGGCGATGACGAGGCGACCGGTGATCGTCTTGGCGTCGATCACGGTGTTGGGGGTCGTGATCCGCAACGAGCCGCTGTATGCGGTGAGGGCGGTCCCGGCGGGAACTCCCGCGTTGCCGGGGCCGGGGAAGCAGCCGCCCCACGGGTCCGGACCGCCGGCCACGTTCCGCTGGCTGACCGGGCAGGTGGAGGGGGCCGACCCGCCACCGGTGGGTGGGGCGACGGCGTCGCCGAGCGAGTAGCCGGCGATGTCGGCGACCAGCTGCGTCGGGCCTGGTGCACCGTTGTAGAGCGCGACCCGGCCGTCCGTCCCCACCGGGAGCACCGCCAGGGTGGACGTCGTCTGCTTGGCGTCGAAGTTCACGTTCGACGTCGCCGGTTGCCGGCTGCCGCTCGCATACCCGGTGATGTACCCGGTGGCGGATGGCTCGGTCACGGTCAGGTTGACGACGACCGAGGCGACGCCGGAGCTCGGGACGCCAGCGACTCCCGTGACCTGCACTGCGAGGGTCGAACCGCCGGACACCATGGCCCTGCTGGCCCCCTGACCCAGTCGCGTGTCGAGCACGCGGGTCGGGACGACCGAGCCGAAGCCACCGACGGTCGGCGTCCCGCTCATGAAGTAGCCGCTGACGTCGGCGACGATCTCGGCCGCGCCCGGGGCACCGTTGTAGAGCGCGATCCGTCCGTCTCCGCCGACCGGCAGGACGGCGAGGTTCGCGGCCGTGCGGCGGGCGTCGAAGTTGACGCTTGACGACAGCGGCCGTCCGGCGCCGGTCGGGTAGCCGGTGACGAAGCCGCTCTGCGTGGCCTCGGTGACCGTCAGGTTGACGACGACCGCCGCCACGCCGGAGGACGGGACGCCACCCGTACCGACGACCCGAGGGGTCACGGTGCCGCCGGCCGCCACTGGGGCGTCAGGCGCGCCGAGGGCCGTCCGGGTGTCGAGGACCCGGGTCGGAGTGACCGATCCGAACCCTCCCGCTCCGGGAGTGCCGGAGGTGAAGTACCCCGCGACATCGGCAACGACGTGGGTGGAGCCAGGGGCGCCGTTGTAGAGGGCGATCCGTCCGTCACCGCCGACCGGCAGGACCGCGAGGTTCGAGACGGTTTTCCCGGCGTCGAAGCTGACGCTGGACGTCGTCGGCCGTACCCCGCCACTCGCATACCCGGTGATGTAGCCCGTCGCCGACGAGTCGGTGGCGATCAGGGTCACCACGACCGCCGACACACCCGACCCCGGCACCGCGCCGACTCCGGTCACGGTGGCGGTCACGGTCGCCCCAGCGGCGACCGCGGTGCGGGTTCCGCCGACGCCCGTGCGGGTGTCGAGTACGCGGGTCGGCGCGACCGAGGTGAAACCCCCCGGTCCAGCCGCCGCCGCCGGCACCGCCGCTGCAGCGGCTGGCAGGGCGGCTGGTGGGGCGGCCTCAGCCGTCGCAGCGAGGCCGAGGCCGACGACCACCAGGGTGGTCGCCAGACCGGCCAGGACGCGAGGGACCGGGCGCACCGAACGTAGGCGGGCAGGCGACATCGAACGACGGCGAAACATAGGTACCTCCGATAGGGGGCGGTAACCGGCGCGACGACGTCAACTGAACGGCCCCGATGCGTAACGGTGCGGGTAGAACCCACCGAGGTCAGGCCGATTATTCAGGAGGTGGAGGGGCTTGATCTGATCCAGCGTCATGCGAGTCACCACTCAAGCCATGTTGACGGCTCAATCGTGAGGGGACTTGGGCTTGTTTCTACACCACCGCCCCATACCGCACAAAGGGGCAAGACGTGGCCCAAACGCAATCTTTAACCATGAGGAAAGCCGTGAAGGGCTCCGGAGTGGCTGAGCGCACCTGTCGGGAGGCTGTCCATGGTCCCCCACGGTCGGCGGGGTCAAACCCTCTGACAGCGGCCTTACCGGACCCGATTCCACCCGTTTCGGGCGTACCGATCTCGGGCGCGAGGCCTGCTCCGCGCCGGGATCCGGGCCTAGCCGCTCCGGTAGTCCTTGACGCCCCGCTCCAGCAGCTCGACCATCGTCGCGATCCGCTCCTGTCGTAGTTCGGGCCGGCGCGTGGTGCCATCGATCCACCTCAGGTACGCGCGCCGGTAGAACTGGGCAAGGGCGTCGAAGAATTGGCCGGCCTTCGGGCTCGCCTCCAGCGCAGCAGCGATGTCATCGGCGAGGTCCGCTCGCTGCGGGCCCTCTGGCGCGATCTCCATGTGCGCCCGGTCACCGACCGCCAGCGGGCAGTCGCGCAGCCAAGCGACCCCGACCAGGAAGCCCTGGACTCCAGCGTGCGCCTCGACGACGCCGCGTACTCGATGGCCGTTGAGGGTCCCGCCGACGGGGTGGCGCGACTTGGCGCCCCACTCGGCGTCGGGGTCGAACGGGACCGGGACCAGAACCCGATCGCGACCGCCGTCAACGACGACGACGTCGAACTCCTTCGCGCTCACCGGCTGATTCTGCGGTCACGTGGGGCTGGCAACGGTGCTTCAGATGTAGCTCTCAGGTACGGGTCCGACGACCTCCATGGCGTACCGGTCCGCGATGGCGGCCACGCGGTCAGGGTCGTCGACCCCGCTGGCGAGCTCCGCGCTGAGGTCGTCGAAGTAGCCGACCATCGCCGCGGGTGTGAAGAGGTTCAGCTTCCGGCTCGGCACACCTCCGACCCGGAAGCCGTGGACCACCCCGGCTGGGATGAAGATGAAGGAACCGGCCGGACAGACCCACTCGCCGTCGCCGATGAAGATCCAGTACTCGCCCTCGAGGACGTAGAACGCCTCGGCCGCGTCGTGGTGAATGTGCATAGGCGGGCCGAAGCCAGGCGGCTCCTGCGCCTCCAGCAGGGTGAAGGCCCCGCCCGTGTCCTGGCTGTCGACCTTGACGCTCATAGCGAAGGTGCCGAGCGGGATCGCCCGTCCCTCGCCGGGGCCGAGGATCACGGTTCCATCGGTGGCCGTCATGGCGTCCTCTCGCGTTGGCTCACCATGCTGCGCCCGGGCGGACTTGTCGTGCGGCCGAAGCCCGAGAATCGGTGCTGCCAAGGAGAACATCCACCCCTGTCGCCGGGGTCCTGAGACATCACGATGAGTGCCCCCGGGCAGATTCGAACTGCCGACACCCGCTTTAGGAGAGCGGTGCTCTATCCCCTGAGCTACGAGGGCGGAGCCGGTTCGGCGCCGCAGGAAGGGTAACCGACGCGCTCACACACGCCAGCGGCCGGAACCGGTCAGAGTGCGCATCAGCGGGCGTTAGGTGTCGCCAGGACAGCACCAACTGCACTCTGATGCGCAATGTGACTCTGGGGGCGGCCGCTGGTCAGGCAGCCGAGAGGCGCTCGACCTCCTGGTCGGTGAGCCGCAGATCTGTAGCAGCTACCGAGTCCTCGATGGTGGACGGACGGGACGAGCCGGGGATGGGGATGACGACCGGCGACAGAGCCAGCATCCACGCCAGCGTCACCTGCTGCGGGCTCACCCCGTGCGCCGACGCGACCTCCGCGAACGCCGAGAACCGCGACCCCACCTCCGACGCCCGTGACGCACCGCCCAGCGGTCCCCACGGCAGGAACGCGATGCCCAGCTCGTCGCACCGCCGCAGCTCGGGCCCCGACGACCGGAACGCCGGCGAGAACTGGTTCTGCACGCTCACCAACCGCCCGCCCAGTACCTCCTGAGCCTCGCGGATCTGCGACGCGTTCGCGTTGGAGACACCGGCCATGAGGATCTTGCCCTCGTCCAACAGGTCGCGCAGCACGCCCACCGAGTCCGCATACGGGACCGCCGGGTCCGGCCGGTGGAACTGGTACAGCCCGATCGCCTCCACCCGGAGCGCCGTCAGGGACGCCTCGCAGGCCGCCCGCAGATGATCCGGCGAGCCGTCCACCTCCCACCGACCCTCCGGCCGAACGTGGCCGCCCTTGGTCGCGACCAACACGGTGGACGTGTCGCCGCCCCACGACCGCAGCGCCTCACCGATGAGTCGCTCGTTGTGCCCGGTCTCCGAGTCGTCGAGGCAGTAGGCGTCGGCGGTGTCGACCAAGGTCACGCCGGCGTCGAGCGCGGCGTGGATCGTCGCCACTCCCTGGGCGTGGTCCGGGCGTCCGCTGATCGACAGCTGCATCGCCCCCAGCCCGATCTCCGACACGGTCCGGTCTCCGATGGCTCTGGTCTTCATGCTGTCGAACGTACCCAGACTCGCTGCGTCCACTCCCATCCGGTATGCGCCGGGTCGCCCGCGGGTTAGCCTCGCCGTATGAGCTGGAGCGGCGTCGGGGAGATCTTCAACCCTGGGCAGCGGCACGTTCGGGAGGAGATGGAACGCAAGCGCGTAGAGGCGCAGATCCCCGGATCCGAGGGCGACGGCGACACCCAGGTCGACCTCGAGAAGAACGTCGTCCGCATCGCTCGGCCGCGACCTCAGGGCACGCCGGACGAGACCCCCGACGAGCAGTGACCCTCGGGTGACCGTCCAGGACGTCGCCGTCCCCAACGGCCTCGACCTCGCAGCGCTCGCGCAGCGCCTCACCTCGGTCGAGGGCGTGGTCGGGGTCGTCCTCGGCGGCAGCCGAGCTCGGGGCGAGCACACTCCCGAGTCCGACGTCGACCTCGGCCTGTACTACCAAGGCGAGCTCGACGTCGTGGCCCTCGGGGCGATCGCGCGCGACGTGGCCGGACCGGACGCCGAGGTCACTCAGCTCGGTGAGTGGGGACCCTGGGTCGACGGCGGCGGGTGGCTGGTCGTCGACGGCGTCCATGTCGACTGGCTCTATCGCGACGTCGACCGCGTCCGGGAGGCCTGGGCGCGAGCCCACCGGGGCGCATACGACTGGAACGCCCAGACCGGGCACCCGCTCGGCGTGCCCGACTTCGCCTACGTCGGCGAACTGGCGCTGGGCGTCGTGCTGGCCGACCCCAGGGGCGACCTCGCCGACCTCCGCGACGCGATCACCTACCCCGACGCGCTGCGCGCCGCGCTCGCGCAGAACCTCTGGGAGGCCGGCTTCCTCCTCCAGATCGCGGCCAAGGCCACGAGCCGGGGCGACGCCGCATACATCGGCCTCTGCCTGAGCCGAGCCCTCCTGCTCTGCGCGCACGCCCTGCACGCGTACGACCGGAGCTGGCTGGTCAACGAGAAGGGTGCCATCGCCTCAGCGGGCCGGTTACCCTGTGCGCCAACGGATTTCGAACGTCGCGTATGCAGCGTGCTCGGCAGCGTGGGTACCTCAGCGGCCGAGCTGACCGCCACTATCGAGAACGCCACCCGGATCGTCGAGGACGTGAAAACGGTATGGACGAACGAGACCTGACCCATCTGCGGCGCTCGGTCCAGTTGGCCCGAGAGGCGCTCGACGCCGGCGACGAGCCGTTCGGCTCGGTGCTCGTCGATGCCTACGACGTGGTGTGCCACGAGGACCGGAACCGCACCGCGGGCGGCGACCAGACGCGCCACCCCGAGTTCGAGCTGGCCCGCTGGGCGGCGACCTACCTCTCACCCGATGAGCGGGCCGGCGCGACGGTGTACACCTCGGGCGAGCACTGCGCGATGTGCTCCGCCGCGCACGGCTGGGTCGGGCTCGGCCGGATCGTCTACGTCGCGTCGTCCGAGCAGCTGGGCCGGTGGCGTGCCGAGTTCGGGCTGACCGCGGCGTCGCCGGTGACGTCGTTGCCCATCAACGCCGTGGCGCCGCTGGTCGTCGTCGAGGGTCCCGCGTTGGAGCTCGAGGACGAGATCCGCGAGCTGCACCGGCGGCACGCCGAGGCGACCGCTCAGGGTCCGATCACGTAGGAGTGCGGCTCGACGCTGACGCCGCCGACGTCCGCGGGTTCGTCCCCGGCGTTGAGCGCCAACGACAGCTGCTCGCCGTCGGACGACGACAGGTGGATGCTCATCGTCGTGTTCGAGACGTCGGTCGTCGTGAGGTCGGCGTCGACGAGCCACGGGTGGTCGCGGCGGACGCCGACGAGGTCTTTGTAGACCGCCAGCGTCTCGGCGCCGAACGGCAGGAGCTCGGCGGGGGTCTCCGGGAACGGCGGCCGGACCGGGTCGTCACCGCGGGGCTGGTCGAGCTTGACGCCGGTGAACGCCTGCTCGTCCCCGGCGTAGATCGTCGGGACTCCCGGCACCACCATGAGGATCGCGACGGCCAGCGGCAGGTTGCGAAGATCCTTCAGGAGCGTCGCGATCCGGGTCTGGTCGTGGTTGCCGACGAAGGTCTGAGACCGGAACGACGCCGAGAACTCGGCGTGCCGCGTGAGGGTCCACTCGAGCTCGTGGAGGTTCGGCTCGTTCAGCGAGCTCCAGATCGCCTTCCACAGCTCATACTGGGTCACCGAGTCGACGCCGCTCTCGGCCACGAACTCCGGGTACCCGCCGTTGATGAGCTCGGCGACTAGCCATGCGTCCGGGTGAGCCGCCCGGACCCGGTCGATGATCGGCCGCCAGGCGGCGCCGCCGGGAGCGAAGGCGGCGTCGAGCCGCCACCCGTCGACGCCCCGGTCGAGCCAGAAGCACATGACGTCGACGATGTAGTCGACCACCGGCGGGTGCGCGAAGTTCAGCTCGACGAGATCGAGGTTGCCCTCAAACCCGATCGTGTAGCCGTTGTCCCACGTCACCCAGCGGCCTGCCTCGGAATCCGGGCCTTCAGCGAGCGCCCGGCGGACGATCTCGTGGTCCTGGCTGACGTGGTTGAACACGCCGTCCAGGCACACCCGGATGCCCCGTTCCCGGCAGTGCCCGACCAGGTCGTCGAAGTCGTCCAGGTCGCCGAGGCGGGGGTCGACGCGGAAGTAGTCGAGCGTGTCGTACCCGTGGGACGTCGAGGCGAACACCGGCGCGAGCATGAGGCCGTTGGCGCCGAGGTCGATGAGGTACTCGAGCCAGCCGTTGATCCGGCCGAGGCGATGCTCGACGTGACCGTCGGCGAGCTCGTCCGCCCGCGCCTCGGCGCCGACGAAGCGCAGCGGATAGCAGTGCCACCAGATCACCGAGGCGACCCAGTCCATCGTCATGCCCCCTTCGCCGCGCGCAGTCTCCGAACGCTACCGGGCCGACGGCCCCCTCAGAAGGCGCGTCCCGCCCTCAGCACCAGCTCCAGCTCGAACCGCACCTGCGGGTCGTCCAGTGCGTCGCCGAACAGCTCCCGCAGCTGGGTCAGCCGGTAGCCCACCGTCTGGGGGTGGACGTTGAGCTCGGCGGCCATCGGGGCGCGCTGGCCCCAGTGGCGCAGCCAGGCGTAGAGGGTGTCGGCCAGCTTCTGCCGCGAGGCCGGCCGCAGTCCGGTCAGGGGGGCGAGCCGCAGCTCGGCGAGGTCGTCCAGCGCCTGCGACTCGGCCCCGACGACGAGATCGGCGAGGTGCTCCTCGACCCACACCGGCCGCGCGCTCTCGTCGGCCTCCCCCCGCCCGGGTCCTCGGAAGAGGGAGGTCGCCGCCGTGGTGGCCAGTCGCAGCGAGTCGGGTGCTCGCCGCCAGTCGCGGGCGGGACCGATCACCGCGCGTCGGCCCCGCAGCGCCCGCTCCAGCTCGGTCCGCTCTCGAACAGTCCGCGGAGCCGGGACCAGCGCCACCGCATCGGTGGCTCGCGCCATGGTGAGCGCCCGCGAACCCAGCTGGAAGCGGACACCCGAGGCCTCGTCCAGGGGCATCGTCACGGCCACGAGGGCGGTCGGCAGGACCCAGCCGGCCGCCGCAGACGCCTCCTGGGCGGCCACGTCGTCGGCCGTTCCGTGCAGCAGCAGCTCGAGGAGGTCGACCCGCCGGCGGTCCATCTCGCCGGCCCGTTCGGACTGCTCGAAGGCGAACCCCTCGGCGCTCGCGGCGGACAGCTCCTCGATGTAGGCGAGGATCGACTCGCCGAGGGCCACGAGCGCCTCGGTGTCCAGCCCGGCCTCGAGGGCGTCGCGCGACATCCGGCGCAGGGTGACCCGGGCCCCGGCTCGGTAGGCGGCCAGCAGGCCGTCCAGGGTGCGTCCCTGACGGACCTCGCCGCGCCCGAGCGACGCATACACGCGCCGGCTGTCCGGGGTGAGGGCCGGTTCGGTCGTCCCGGGCAGCTCGAGGAACCGACCGAGGGCGACCTCCACGCCCTGCCGGACCCCGACGCCGAAGCGTCCCTCGAGGGGGCGTGCGTAGGCCGGGACGGCGACGGCGACGGCCGCGATGACCTCCTCCACGACGTCGTGCAACCGAGGCCGTAGCATTTCACTGATCTGTGTTGGCACGGCTAACCACGGCGGGTCTGGTGGAGTAATGGTCACAGGTGAGTCCCAGGATCTATCACGACGTAATAGTTTCGTGGTTCACATCGTATGCCACGATAGGAGCGCCGGGGACGGTGTTCTTGTCACTCTGGATAGGTGAGCAAGATCCGTCCCCTGAGCCGTGTTGCGTCGGTCTTCACGACGCCGCGCGCGCCGGAGGACTTCCTCTGGCTGGTCAACCCGCTGAGCTCTGCGCGCCAGCTGCGTGGCGTCGTCACGGCCGTCGTCCCCGAGACCCCGGACTCGGCGACCATCCACTTCCGGCCGGGCCGCGGCTGGCAGGCCCACCAGGCCGGTCAGTACGCCCGGATCGGCGTCGAGATCGACGGAGTCCGGCACTGGCGGTCCTACTCGCTGAGCGCCCCGTCCGGCGCCGACCCCGCCATCACGGTCACGGCCAATGGCAAGGTGTCCGAGGCGCTGGTCCGGAGGACCCGTCCGGGCCACGTGCTGTTCCTCGCCCCTCCGCAGGGTGACTTCGTCCTGCCGGAACACCCCCGTCCGCTGCTCATGCTGACCGCCGGCAGCGGCCTCACCCCCGTGATGTCGATGGTGCGCACGCTCGTCGGGCGCCGTCGCGACGCCGACGTCGTGCTCGTGCACTCCTCGCGGACGCTCGACGACTCCCTGTTCCGGGAGGAGCTCGCCGCTCTCGGCGACGAGCACCCCGGCCTCCGCGTCGTCCACTGGGTGACCACCGACCGCGGCCGCATCGACCTGACGCGGACCGACGACCTGGACACCGTGGTCCCCGACTGGAAGGGCCGCGCCGCATACGTGTGCGGTCCCCCCGAGATGCTCGATGCAGCGACCGCACTGTGGCAGTCGTCGAACGTGCCCGACCAGCTCAGCGTCGAACGGTTCGCCGCGGTGCTGCTCGACGGCGCCGGAGGCCAAGGCGGCCTCGTGACCTTCGAGACCTCCGACCGCGAGGTCGAGGTCGACGGCTCGACTCCCATCCTCGAAGCCGGCGAGGACGCCGGCGTCGTCATGCCCAGCGGTTGTCGCATGGGCATCTGCCAGAGCTGCCTCATCCCCCTGCTCGCCGGCCAGGTCCGCGACCTGCGCACCGGTGAGGTCCACGGGGACGAGGGGCAGCTCATCCAGACATGTATCTCCGCTGCGGCGGGACCCGTCCACCTCGAGATCTGAGGAGCACCACCATGACTGCTCTGCCCATGACCACCCTGACCCGACTCGCCCCGGCGCCCGACGCGGCGCCGGTTGACGTGAAGACCCTGCGCCGGCGTCCCGTCCTCGCCAAGGAGGGCCACCCGGCGGTCCGCCCCGAGGCGGCCGCCCACCTGACCGACGAGGACGTGGCCGAGCTGGGCCGCGAGCTCGACGCCATTCGCGACTCCGTCATCGCGAGCCGCGGAGCCTCCGACGCCGCCTACATCCGCCGGGTGATCCGGGCCCAGCGCAGTCTCGAGCTCGGCGGCCGCGCCTGCCTCGTCTTCGCGAGCCTGCCGCCCGCCTGGGTCGCCGGCGTCGCGATGCTCTCGGTCGCCAAGATCCTCGAGAACATGGAGATCGGCCACAACGTCATTCATGGTCAGTGGGACTGGATGCGCGACCCCGACATCCACTCCTCGACCTGGGAGTGGGACTTCGTCACCCCCGCCGCCTCGTGGAAGCACACCCACAACGACCTGCACCACACGTGGACCAACGTCATCGGCAAGGACCGCGACGTGGGCTACAACATCCTGCGGATGGACCCGAAGCAGGAGTGGCAGCCCTGGAACCTCGGCAACCCGCTCTACAACGCGCTGCTGGCGCCGGTGTTCGAGTGGGGCATCGCGGTCTACGACCTCGAGCTCCAGGACGTCGCCGAGGGGAAGAAGTCCAAGACCGATCTCCGCCGGGACCTCAAGGCCATGGGCCGCAAGGTCGCGACGCAGTTCGCCAAGGACTATGTCGCCACCCCGGCCGTCGCCGCGCTGACCGGTTCCTTCGTGCCCGCCCTTCTCGGCACGCTGACCGCCAACGCGATCCGCAACGTCTGGGCCCACGCGGTCATCTTCTGCGGCCACTTCCCCGACGGAACCGACACGTTCACGGAGGAGATGATCGAGGGCGAGACCCGCGGCGACTGGTACGTCCGCCAGATGATCGGCTCCGCGAACATCTCCGGTAGCAAGGCCATGCACCTGATGACCGGCAACCTGTCGCACCAGATCGAGCACCACCTCTTCCCCGACCTGCCGTCGAACCGGTACGCCGAGGTGGCGGTCCAGGTCCGCGAGATCTGCGAGCGCTACGGCCTGCCTTACACGACCGGGCCGCTGTGGAAGCAGGTCGGCTCCACGTGGGGCAAGATCTTCCGGCTCGCCCTGCCGGACCGTAAGCCGAGGGCCGCCGCGCTCGTTGGTTAGCCTCTGCGGGTGAGTCCCGGCCCGTTCGAGAGCGACGCCACGCGCACGCCCGAGCGGGCCGAGGCCGTGGCGGCGGCTCTCGCCGGCTGGCGGCGGCAGCTGTCCATGCTCGGCGGCCCGAACACGCTTCTCTGGTACGTCGAGCAGCCCAACGCGGTTCTCGACCTCACCACCGCGCATCCCGGCGGGGTGTCGATGCTCCTCGCGGGGCGGCCGACGCGGCTGTCGGACCTGGTTCGTGAGCGCGCGGCGTTCGGGGAGGCCCGCGCCCGCGCCGCGGACATCCGGGGCCGGGCGGTCTCGCTGGCGGCGACGCGCGGCCTGGAGACGTCGTTCCTGGCGGCGGGGATGGCCACCTGGGAGCACCCGGGTGCGCCGACCCCGCCCCATGCACCGGTGCTGCTGCGGTCCTGCGTGCTGCGTCCGACCGACGCCGCGGCAGGCGACTTCGACGTCGTTCTCGGCGACGAGGTCGAGGTCAACCCCGTCCTCGAGCAGTACCTCCGGTCCACGGCCGGCATCGACCTCGACACCGCGTCGCTCGCGGCGATGGCCACGGTCACCAGCGGCTTCGACCCCTACCCCGTGTATGCGGCCCTCGGTCGCCTCTGCGAGGGGCTGCCGGGCTTCACCATCACGCCTCGGATGCTCGTGGGCACGTTCCCGCACGGGAAGCTGGCCATGGTCGGCGACCTCGGCGAGCTGGCCGAGCCGTCGTCGGCCGAGCGACTGGCCGGGCATGCGGTCATCGGGGCCCTGGCCGCGCGGTCCGTCGCCGCCGCGGACGGATCCCGCCCGGAACCGGCCGAGGCGACCGATGGCATACCGGTCGAGCGGGCGGCCGACCTCGACCCGGACCCGGACCCGGCGAGCGAGCGGATCGTCCTTGACGCCGACGCGGCCCAGAGCGGTGTGGTCGAGGCGGTGCTCCGCGGTGAGGACGTCGTGGTGCACGCGGCGGCCGGAACCGGTACCACCCAGACCATCGCGAACGTCGTCGCCGCCCTCGCCGGCCAGCGCAACTCGGTGCTCCTGGTCGCGGAGCAGCGGTCGGAGATCGACGATGTCCGCCGCCGGCTCGAGTCGGTCGGCCTGGGGTCGCTCGTTGCGAACGTCGGCGACGGCCTGTTCGACCACCGCGGCACGCTGGCCCAGGTCGTAGGGCTCCTGGGGGCGTCTGGGGTGGACGAGTCGTGGGCCGACCGCCTCCCCGTCGAGAGCAGCAAGCTCGAGAGTCGGTTGCGGGCGCGGCGCGACGCGCTCCGCGACCACGTGGCCGCCCTCCACGAGGTCCGGGTTCCGTGGGGGGTCAGCGTGCACGAGGCCCAATGCGCGATCAGCGAACTCGGTTCGCGTCAGCCGGCGCCGGCGTCCCGGGTGCGGATCCGCGGCGCTGCGTTGGCTCGGCTGTCGCGCGGGCGGCTGCACGAGCTGGCGGATGAGCTGGCCGGAGCGGCCGCCGTCGGGGCGTGGTCGGCGGGCGAGGCCGGGGACCCCTGGTACGGCGCCCGCATCACCAGTGAGGCGGAGGTGTCGCGTGCGTCGTCGATCGTGACGCGGCTGGCCGACGGCGGATTCGACCAGCGGGCCAGCACGCTCGACGAGATCCTCGCGGAGTCCTCCCTGCCCGCGGCGCGCAACGTCCAGGACTGGAAGGCCACGCTGACGACGATGGCCGGGGTCCGGGACACCCTCGAGGTGTTCCGACCGGAGATCTTCGACGTGCCGCTCGACGAGCACGTCGCGGCAACCGGGACCCGGGAGTACCGGGAGGCCCAGGGCGTCGAGCTCGGCTGGTGGGCACGGTCGCGCGTACGCCGCCTGGCGAGTCGGCTGCTGCGACCGGGCCGCCCGCCCGAGGACCTTCATGCGGAGCTGGTGCGCGCGCGGACCCAGCGCAGCGCCTGGAACACGCTGGTGGGGGCCGGTGGCCGACCGGAGATCTCGCCCCGGCTGGACGAGGCACAGGACGCCTACGACGAGCTCGACGCGGACCTCACCTGGCTCGGTGAGCGACTGGCCTCGACCGCGGCCGGCGGCGACCTGGCGACGATCCCGTTGTCGCAGCTTCGAACCCGGCTGGCCGCCTTGGCCGCTCGACCGGAACGGCTCGCGGTGGTCCCGGCCGTCGTCCCGGTGATCGACGACCTGCGGGCCGCCGGCATGGGCGAGGTCGTCGACGACTTCGCGGCGCGCGGCGTCGAGGCCGACGAGGTCACCCCGGAGCTCGAGCACATCTGGTGGGTCTCCATCGCCCGGCACGTCACCGACAGCGACCCGCGTTACGGGCAGCACGACGGCACCGGCCTGCGGTCCGCGGCCGAGGGCTACGCGTCCGACGACCGGCAGCACCTGACCACGACCGCTCGGCAGACCCGCGTCGAGGCCGCCGCCTGGCATACCGTGGCCCTCGAGGGGAATCGCACCGCCGCCGCGATGCTGCGGGCCGAGGCCGACCGCGCCGGCCGGCCGACATCGCTGCAGCAGGTGTTCGAGCCGGCGTCCGACCTGCTCCTCGGGTCCGCGCCGTGCTGGGCGATGAGCCCGCTCGTGGTCGGCGAGGCCCTGCCCCCCGCGTCGTGGTTCGACGTCGTGGTCGTCGCCGGAGCCGGGTCGCTGACGACGGCGGCCGCGGTCAGCGCGCTGTCGCGGGCCCGTCAGGTCGTCGCCGTGGGTGACCCGCAGTCGACGTGGCCGACGGGGTTCTCCGCCGGCCCAGCTGGCGTACCGGAAGAGGGGCCGGCACCCCGGTCGCTCCTCGAGGACCTCACCGCGCTGCTCCCGGTCCACCGACTGCGCTGGGCGCACGGGTATGCGGACCCTCGCCTGCTCGGCGTCGCCGGCGGCGGGTATGCGGACTCGTTCGTCGCCCCGCCCAGCCCGGTCCTCGACCCGATAGTTCGCCTCGAGGTCGTCGACGGCCGGGCGGCACTCGAACCCGGTGAGGACGCGACGATCGACTCGACCGACGCCGAGGTCGACCGCGTCGTCGCGTTGGTTCTGGATCATGCCCGCGAGCGTCGCGACGAGTCGCTGGGCGTGGTCGCGCTGACCGAACGTCATGCGGAGCGGATCCGGTGGGCGCTCGGCTCCGCCGTCGGCGCGCTCGACGCTGCAGCCGAGCCGGAGGCGTTGGCGTACCTCACGATGGAGACCGATCGGCCGGTCGCCGTGGTGTCCCTGGGCGCGACCGCCGGGCTGCGGCGCGATGCCGTCGTACTGAGCGTGGGTTACGGGAAGACCGCTCACGGCCGGGTTCTGCACCGGTTCCCCGCGCTGTCCGCGGCCGACGCCGCCCGGCAGCTGCGCGCCGCGCTCACGGCGGCCCGGCGCCGGCTGACCGTCGTGTCCTCGCTCGCCCCGGAGGAGCTGGACGAGAGCCGTATGCGCGACGGCGGTGTCGTGCTCCGGGACCTGCTGGTCGCGGCGGCGTCCGGCGGTAGCGAGCCCCCCGAGGCGTCGGAACCTGAGATCTCACCGACCGCGCCGGACCCGCTGATGACCGAGCTCGCCGGGCGGTTGCGCCGCGAGGGCCTCCTGGTCGCCGAGCGGGTCGGGACGGGCCCACACCGCGTCGACCTCGCCATCACCGTGCCCACTAACCCCGAGCGGTGGCTCGTCGCCGTCGACGGGGACGGACCGGGGTATGCGACGTGGCGCGGTACGCGGGAACGGGACCGGCTCTGGCCGCAGGAGCTCGAGCGCAGGGGCTGGCGGCACCTGCGGGTGTGGAGTACCGACCTCTACCGAGACCCGGCTCGCGATGTGGCGCGGATCGTCACGGTGGTCCGGGAGGAGGCGCGGGCGCTGGCCGGCTCGACCACAACCGCTCCGGAGGCGGACGCCGAGGGGTCGGAGACCGAGGCTTCCGGTCCCGAGGCGTCTGGTGCCGAGGCGTCCGAGTCGGATCAGCCCGGGTCGGAGGCGTCCGGACCGGAGGTGTCTGGTGCCGAGGCGTCCAGTGCTGAGACTTCCGATTCGGAGGCGCGGGATGTCGAGTCCGGCGCGACGACTGGCGACGTGACCGAGGACGCCGAAGGGGCCGGCGACAACGCCGAAGGCGCGGGCGACAACGCCGAGGGGGCTGAGGCCGGCGAGAAGGGTTCGAAGCGGCGGCGCCGACGGGCCTTCCGGCGGGGGACCAAGGACGCTGCCGACCCAGCCGACGCGACTGCTCAGACGGCGGACGACACCGATGCCGGCTGGGGCGAGCGGCGGGACGACGGCACCCACGAGCAGTGGTTGCGCGACCAGCGACCGCCGCACTGGGGCTGATCAGCTCGGAGCGCGGCCGGTGACCTCCAGCCGGGCGGCTCAGGTCCCGCTCGGGTCGCGACGGGGCGCCGGTGGGATCGCGGTGAGTAGTTCCCCTCAGAGGGGCGAAGATCCACCGGTCGCGTCCGCCCGCGGGTGCTGACCCGGGCAGTCGGGAAGGCCCTGCGTCACGGGCCGGAAGCGTCGCCCTGGATGTGGTGGACCGCTTCGACGTTGTGACCGTCGAGGTCGCGGATGTAGACCGCGTAGTAGCCAGGGTGGTACTCGGGGAAGATGCGCGGCGCATGGAGGATCTCGGCGCCGGCGTCGAGCGCGGCCTGGTGCACGGCGTCGACCTCGTCGGTGCTGAGGGCGTTGAACGCGATGTGCAGCTCTCGGGTCTCGGCGCCCCCCGCCGGGCTGACCCAAAATCCCGGGAAGCCCTTCCGGCCACCGATCCCGACGGCCGAGGAGTCGCCCACCGGATGGCGGACGATCTCCGTGAAGCCGATCGGCCCGAAGACCTTGAGATAGAACGCGACGGCCGCGTCGACGTCAGCCGCCTGGATGCCCACGTGGTCGAACATGTCGGCACCTTAGAGCGCTGGGCGGACACGCGGTGAAGATCCGTCCACGGCGAGGCGGCCGGGCACCCAGGGGATAGGCCGGAGCGCCGGGGACCAGATCGTGGTCGATCGTTGACCCCAGGGGGTCGACGATCGACCACGATCACCGCGCCGGGTTGGTCAGCGCGTCGCCGCGGGGGGAGGGGTGCCGTCCGGACCCGGGGCGCCCGCGGGCGGGCCGACCACTGTGGTGTCGGCGCCACCGAGCAGGTCGCGGATCTGGGTGAGCAGCAGGATGTCCTCCGAGGGAGCCTCGGGCGGAGCCTCCTCGCCCTGCTTGCGCATGGCCATCAGCTTGTTCATGGGGAGCACGAGCACGAAGTAGATCGCCGCGGCCACGAACAGGAAGTTGAGGATCGCCTGCAGCACGGCGCCGACCGAGAAGGTGGCGCCGTTGATGGTGAAGTTGCCGACTCGCGTGATATCCGGTGCGCCGACGAGGGCCGCGATGAGCGGGTTGATGATGTTCTCGACCAAGGCCGTGACGATCGCCCCGAACGCGGCGCCGAGGACGACGGCGACCGCAAGGTCGATCACGTTGCCGCGGAGGACGAACTCCCTGAATCCCTTGAGCACGATGTGTCCTTCCCTTCCCCACGAAGCGAGGGAAGTGCATATGGAGCCTGAACGGGCGCCCCGACCCTAGCGAAGCCGCGTGTCGTCGAGGTGAACGCGCCCCCCGCGCGCCAGCGCTCCTCACCCCCTCACGGCGACGAGGAACCCGCCCGGGGCACCGGCCGGGCCCATCGCCACGGCCAGTGCGCGGGCCTCGTCGGCAGTCACCGTGACCACGAGATGTCCCTGTCCGCCAGCACCAGCCGTCAGCACGCCCGACCCAGCGAGCTCGGTGGTCAGCACTCGCGCCGCTGCAGCCAGCGGCTGGCCCGTTCCGGTGGCCAGGACCGAGACGGTGTCCCCCGGCCGTAGCGTCCCCAGAAGCACACCGTCGGCGACGGGCAGGCTCACCGCGACGAAACCCGGCGCCAGCCCGGCCAGCTGGCTCGCACCCCGGAACCGCGCGGACGTGACGATCTCGCCCGCCAGCACCGGGCCCGACACCACCTGACCGACCCCGCGGCTCACGTCGTCGAGTGCGCCTACCGGCCGCTCGTCGGCCCGCCGCCGTTCGACGCGCAGGTCGGCCGCCGTCAGCGTCGACCCGAGCGCCACGTCCTGGATCGCCACCACCGTCGCCACTCCAGAATCGGCCGGTGTGGGGATGAGGGCGCTCACCGTCACCCACACGGCCACCGCGACGAGGGCCACAGCGGCCAGCTGCACGAGCTGGGACCGGCGCCAACGCCGTCGGCGCGAGACCGGTCCCCACCGCGGTCGTCCCCACCGAGTGCGTCCCCACGGCGGGTCGCGCTGGTCGCCGGCCAACCCTCCCGCAGCCGAGCCAGGTGCCGTCGCCCCCGGCCTGGCCCCCGTCGCCACGCCGCCGCCGCTCATGTCGGCAGCGCGAACGGCAGGGTGAGCCCGTCGAGGGACCGCCGGCACGGACAGGTGGCCGCCTCGTCGGACTCGGCCGGCGGCAGGGCCTCGACCGCATCGGTGAGGACGGCCTTGAGACCCTCGATGTTCTGGGCGAAGACCTGAAGGACCTCCTCGTGCGTTACCCCCGACTCGCCTTCGACCCCCGCGTCGAGGTCGGTGACCAGCGCGACTGTCGTGAAGCACAGCGCCAGCTCCCGGGCGATCGCCGCCTCGGGCATCCCCGTCATCCCCACGACGCTCCAGCCCGCCTGCTGATGCCACTGACTCTCGGCTCTCGACGAGAACCGTGGGCCGTTGACGACGACCAACGTCCCTCCGTCCTCCACCGCCAGCCCGGCCTCCCGAGCGGCCGCCACGACCACCGGCCGGCCGCGCGGACAGAACGGCTCCGCGAACCCGACGTGGACCACGGCGCCCAGCTGGTCGTAGACGGTGTGTGGCCGTCCCCAGGTGCGGTCGACGACCTGGTCGACGACGACGACCGTGCCTGGACCCAGCTCACGCCGCAACGAGCCGACCGCGCACGGGGCGAGCACCTGTCGCACCCCGAGCGAGCGGAGCGCCCAGAGGTTGGCCCGGTAGGGCACGAGGTGCGGCGGGAACCGATGGCCCTTCCCGTGCCGCGCCACGAACGCCACCCGTCGGCCCCGCAGCTCACCGACCACGAGGTCGTCGCTCGGGTCGCCGTAGGGCGTGTCGACATGCACGCGCTCGGCGCCCTCGAGGAACTCGTAGAACCCGGAGCCGCCGATGACCCCGATTTCCGCGCGTGGCATTCCCGTCATGCCGACGACCCTAAGCGCGTGGTCGACGACCCGGTACGCGCGTCAGCGCCCCTGTGGACGCTGTGACGATCCGCTCAGACCCTGGGGACGGCCCCGCCGTCCGACCGAGGTCAGCTCGCAGCGGCGGTGCTGCTGCCCGACGACCCCGCCGACCCTGAGGAGCCGGATCCCGACGACCCCGAGGAACCCTTGGCGCCCGAGGAGCTCGACGAGGACTCCTTCGTGGTCGACGGCGTCGACGAGGACGAGTCCGAGGAGGACTTCTCAGCCGGCTTCGTACTGTCGGAGCTCTTGCTCGCGCCCGTTCCGTTGCCATTGCTCGCGCGGGAGTCGTTGCGGTAGAAGCCGGAGCCCTTGAAGGACACGCCGATCGACGTGTAGACCTTCCGCAGCCGCCCGCCGCAGTCGGGGCACTCGGTCAGCGCGGCGTCACTGAACTTCTGAACCGCGTCGAAGGCGTGGCCGCACGCGGTGCACGCATACGCATACGTCGGCACGGGGATGGTCTCCTCAGGTCATGGGCGGCCGTAGGTCAGGCCGCGCGGAAGTCTACGTGGGGAACGCGCACGGACCCGAATCGCTTCCCAACGGTCAGGCCCAGCCCGCGAGGCGACCACCCTCGTCGACGTCGCGGATCCGCTGCTCGGCCTTGTGGCGCACGTCCGCCGTACTGACGACGAGCAGCTGGTCGCCGTGCCGGAGCACGGTCTGCCCCTTCGGCACGAACCCCTTGCCGTCGCGGACCACCAGCGTGACGTTGGCCCCGGGCGGCAGCCGGAGCTCGAACAGCTCCACGCCGTGCAGCCGGGAGCTCTCCCCGATGGTCACCTGGATCACGTCGGCGCCCATGGTCTCGAGCGGTGTGGTCTCGACGTCGAGGTCGACCGCCCGGACCGACTCGGCCAGCCCCAGACGCCGGGCCACCCACGGCAGGGTCGGGGCCTGGACCAGCGTGAAGATGACGACGAGGACGAAGACGAGGTCGAAGATCCGTTCGGCATTCGGCGTACCCAGCGTGGCCGGCACCGTGGCCAACACGATGGGGACCGCCCCGCGCAGACCGGCCCACGAGAGGAAGGCCTGGTCGCGCAGGGGTATGCGGAAGGGGGTCAACGAGACCAGCACGGACAGTGGCCGCGCCACGAACAGCAGGACCAGGCCGATCACGACCGCGACGACGATCTGCGCGGGCAGCTGGGTCGGCGACGCGAGCAGACCGAGGAGGATGAACAGCCCGATCTGGGCGATCGAGCCCAGCGCCGACGAGAAGCTGTGCACGGCAGCCCGGTGCGGGAGACGGAGGTTACCGAGCACCAGGGCCGAGAGGTATGCGGCGATGAACCCGGACGTGTGCACGGTGGCCGCGGCCGCATACGCGAGGACGACCAGGCTGACGACGCCGATCGAGAACAGGGCCGACGACGCTCCGGCGACCCGCCGGAGCAGCCAGGCCCCCGCCCAGCCCACCAGCAGGCCGATCGCGGTACCGCCGATGAGCTCGACGCCCGCCTCGAGCAGGACGTACCACCAGGGGTGATGTTCGAGCGTAGGTACCGACTCGGCCGCGAGGGCGACGACGAGGATGACCACGGGCGCGTCGTTGAACCCGGACTCCGCCTCGAGCATCCCGCTCAGCCGGCGGGGCAGCGGCACCGTCCGCAGCACGGAGAACACCGCCGCCGCATCCGTGGAGCTGAGGATCGCCCCGATGAGCAACGCCACCGACCAGTCCAGCTGGAGCACGAAGCGGGCCGCCACCGCGACCACGCCGACCGAGACGAACACCCCGACCGTCGAGAGCACCGCCGCCGGGGCGACGGACCGCCTGATCCCCGACCAGCGGGTCGTCAGACCGCCCTCGGCGAGGATGAGCACCAGCGCGCAGTAGCCGAGGACCTGGGTCAGTTCTTCGGAGTCGAAGCCGATCCCGAGGCCGTTCTCGCCGAGCAGCAGCCCGATGCCGAGGAAGAGCAGCATCGAGGGGAGCCCGGAGCGGACCGAGATGCGGACTGCGGCGACGGCCACGAGGAGCACGGCCGACCCGATGAGCAGCGACCAGGTGAGGTCGTCGAGGAGGAACTCGGTCGGGACGGGGGCCAGCCGGGTCACCTCGCCTCCTCCCTCAGGGGTCGTCCTGCCGGTCCGTGTGCTCGGTCGTCCGTCTCGATCCCATCACCGTCGGCCGGTCACGGTCTTGCCTGCCTCGTGGGGCCTCGTGGGTGTCCTAGTCTCGCAGGGTGGCGCGTGCGAGGGTGGCCCGACGGGTCGGGCTGGGCGTGCTCGTCCTCGTGGTCCTCCTCGTCGTCGCGCTCGCGGTCGTCCTGACCGGCATCGTCCGGCAGTCCTGGCCCCAGACGAGCGGGGAGATCAAGCTCAACGGCCTCGGTGGCCGAGTCGAGGTGATCCGCGACAACCACGGCATCCCGCAGATCTACGCCGACTCCACTGACGACCTGTTCCGGGCGCAGGGCTTCGTCGCCGCGCAGGACCGGTTCTTCGAGATGGACTTCCGGCGCCACGTCACGGCCGGCCGCCTCTCGGAGCTGGTCGGGTCGGCCGGTCTGGAGACCGACAAGGTCGTCCGGACGATGGGCTGGCGGAACGTCGCCGAGAAGGAGCTGGCGCTCGTCTCGCCGGCGACGCGTCAGTACCTCAACGCCTACGCCGACGGGGTCAACGACTACATCGCCCGCGCGGACAGCCCCAGCGACATGGGGCTGGAGTACGTCGTGCTCGGGCAGCAGTTCCCCGGGTACTCGGTCGAGCGCTGGTCCGCCGTCGACTCGCTGGCCTGGCTGAAGGCGATGGGCTGGGACCTCATCAGCAACTACGGGGACGAGCTGACGCGGGCCCGGCTGGGCACCACGCTTGCTCCGGACCGCCTCGCCGTGCTGTTCCCCGACTACTCGATCGCCGGGCACCCGCCGATCCTCGGGTCCGACGAGTGGACCGCGGGATCGGCGCCGGCGGCCAGTGCCGTCAACCCGGCGCTCACCACGGGCGGCGCGCCGGCCGCCGCGACTGCCTCGCCGCCACCGTCCCCTGCCCCGCTCAGCTCGGTCACGTCGGCGGTGTTCGAGAGCGCCCAGACGGCACTCGACTCGATCCCGGCCCTCCTCGGCCGCGGCGACGGGATCGGCTCCAACTCGTGGGTCGTCGCCGGGTCGAAGACGACGACCGGCAAGCCGCTGCTGGCCAACGACCCGCACCTGGGAACGGCCATCCCGGGGATCTGGTACCAGACCGGCCTGCACTGCCGGAACGTCTCCGCCGCATGCCCGTTCGACGTCTCCGGCTACACCTTCGCCGGGATGCCGGGAGTCATCATCGGTCACAACCAGTCCGTCGCCTGGGGCCTGACCAACCTGGCTCCGGACGTCTCCGACTTCTACCTCGAGAAGGTCACCGACCAGACCTACCTCCGCGACGGGCAGCAGGTACCGCTCGAGACGACCACCGAGACCATCAAGGTGGCCGGCGGGAACGACGTGCTGCTGCCGATCCGCCGGACCGTGCACGGCCCGATCGTCTCTGACGTCATCGACTCCGTCGGCCGGGTCGGCCGCAACGCGCTCGTCCGGCTGGTGCCTCAGCAGGACACGTATGCGGTCTCGCTCGCCTGGACGGGGCTGACGCCGAACACCTCGGCTGACGCCATCTTCGGCATGGACGCCTCGACGAACTTCACCGAGTTCCGCGCCGCCGCAAGCAAGTTCGCCGTCCCCTCCCAGAACCTCGTGTATGCGGACACGGCCGGGCACATCGGGTACCAGTCACCGGGGATGATCCCGATCCGGTCGACCTCGGTGCCCAACACCCCGCCCGGCTACTGGCCGGCGCCCGGATGGGACAGCCAGTACGACTGGAAGGGCTTCGTTCCCTTCGAGCAGCTGCCGTGGACCTACGACCCACCCGAGGGCTTCATCGTCACGGCGAACAACCAGGTGACGTCGGCGACCGGGCCGCAGGTGCCCTTCCTCACCTCCGACTGGGACTACGGCTGGCGCAGCTCGCGGATCGAGAGTCTGCTCAAGCAGAGCGACAGCCAGGGCGCCAAGATCTCGCCCGAGCGGATGAGCGAGATCCAGAACGACACCTACAACGCCTTCGCCCCGACCCTCGTCCAGGCCCTGCTGCAGATCGACCTGTCGGGTGACGAGTTCACCCAGCAGGCGCAGACCCTGCTCGGCGACTGGGACTTCCTCCAGCCGGGGGACAAGGGCCGGTCCGCCGTGCGCGCCGCCTACTACAACGCGGTGTGGATGCGGATCGTCGAGTACACGTTCAACGACGAGCTGCCCCAGGACCTCCAGGCCGACGGCGGGGGCCGGTACATGGCCGCGATGATCACCCTGCTCAAGGACGCGACGAATGGGTGGTGGGACGACCGGCGTACACCTGGACTCGTGGAGACCCGCGACGAGGTGCTGCGCCGGGCGCTGGTGCAAGCCCGGCTGGACCTGGCCAAGCACCTCGGCAAGGACCCGGTCACCTGGTCCTGGGGCGAGCTGCACACCCTCACCGAGAAGCACCAGGTACTCGGCGGCTCGACCGTGCCCGACATCGTCCGGCGGATCTTCAACCGCGGACCGGTGGAGCTCGGCGGTGGGTCGTCCATCGTCAACGCGAACGGCTGGGACGTCTCGTCCGGCAACTTCGACGTGAACTGGGCGCCGTCGATGCGGATGGTCGTCAACCTCGGCAACCTCGACGCGTCCACCTGGGTGACCCAGACCGGGACCAGCGGCCATCCGTACTCCGCGCACTACGTCGACCAGCTCGACGCCTGGGCCGCGGGGGAGACGTTCCCGTGGCCGTTCAGCAGAGGGGCCGTCGAGCAGGCGCGCCAGGACGAGCTGATCCTCAGCCCACAGGGGTCGTCAGGCTGATGGCAGCCGGACGACGCCGCTCGACGGCGTCACCACGGCGTCGACGGCGATGTCGTGCGCGTCCACCGGAACGGTGTCGGCCGGCAGCAGCTCGTCGTCGTGGAGCAGCACCACGATGAGCGCGTCCGGACGCCGCCGGGCCAGCGCGCGGTCGTATGAACCGCCGCCCTGACCGAGCCGGTGCCCCGTCCGGTCGACGGCCAGTGCCGGGGTCACGATCACCCGCGCGTCGTGGATGGCGTTGAGTCCCAACGTCGTCGGTGTTCCGACAACCCGCCAGTCGAGGTCGAGGTCCGGCAGGGTGACCCCCACGACCACCTCGTACCCGGCCGCGGTCAGCCGGTCGACGAGCAGGTGCGTCGGCGGCTCGGTGGGGTGCGACTCGTACGCGGCGACGCGGCATACTCGACCCTGCGTCCGCTCCTCGACGAGCGCGCTCACGTGGTCGGCCAGAGCCCTCGCCTCGGCCTCGACGTCACGCTCCGGAAGCCGGTGGCGGCGGGTCGCGCGGAGGCGCCGGCGGAGCGCGGTTTTGGCCGTGGACGTCGCGTCGACGGTCACATCGACCATCGTAGGCTGGCGGCATGAGTTGCCCTGTGTCAACCGCGTCCGGGTCAGGCGACTTTTCGGGCCTGTTCGTTGAGGACGCGTTGGAGGGCTTGGTGCCGATCGGGTTGGTAGGCGAGTTGGTCTTGCCAGCATCGCCAGATGATGCTGGCCCAGGCTCTGCCGAGGATGCGTACGGCGTGTGGGTGGTCGTGACCGCGGGCGCGGGCTCGTTGGTACAGGTCGGTCGGCCCAGGGGTTGGCGTGTCGGGAGTCGCCGGCGAAGTCGCACAGGGCGTCGCGCAGCTGGTGGTCGGCGGACCAGCGGAAGGTGACGGCTTTGACCTTGCCGGATTGGCGGGTCGAGGGGGCGACTCCGGCGAGGCAGGCCAGGGAGTCTGCGGTGGGGAACCGGCCGCGGGCGTCGCCGATCTCGGCGAGCAGGCGGGCGGCGCGCAGCATCCCGGAGCGGGGCAGCGAGGTCATGATGTGGCGGTCGGGGTGGACGTCCAGCTGTGCGGCGACGCTGTCTTCGAGCTGGTCGATCTGGGTGGTCAGGGCGCGCAGTACGGCGACGAACGCGAGCGTGGTGGCGGTGTGAGCGTGGGCGTTGTCGTCGGTGCTGCCGCGGGGTGCGTCCAGCAGCCGCTGGTGCAGGGTCTCGGGTGCGACCCGGCCGCTGTAGCCGAGTTTGCCGAGCCAGTCGGCCAGGCGCTTGGAGGTCAGCCAGTCGGCCTTGCTTTGGGTGGGGAAGCGTTCCAGGAAGGACAGGCTGACCGCGGAGTCGAGCGCGGCGAACAGGCCCACTACACCTGGGAATACGACTTGCAGGTGGGCGCGCAGCTGGTTGGCGGCGGCGACCCGGTGCTCGACCAGGTCACGGCGGGCTCGCACGGTGGAGCGCAGCGCGATGGTCGCCGGGGTGGAGCGGGTCAGCGGGGTCAGGCGGCGCCGGTCGGTGCGGACCGCGTCGGCCAGCACGTAGGCGTCGAACCGGTCGTCCTTGTTGCCGGCCGACCCGTAACGGCTGCGCAGGTTCTTGACCTGGTTCGGGCTGATCACCAGCACGGTCAGCTCGGCCTGGAGCAGCGCCTCGACCACGGGCCCGTCGCCGCGTTCGATGCCGACCTCGGCCACGCCTACGGCGAGCAGGCGACGGACCAGGGTCTTGAGCCCGGCCGCGGTGTGGGGGACGGTGAACCGCTCCACAACCAGGCCGTCGGGGTCGATGAAGCAGATCGCGTGGTCGTCCTTGGCCCAGTCCACGCCCGCGCACGCTCGCGCCGGGATGGCTTCAGGGGTGACACTCATGGTTGTTTCCTCGCTGTTCGAGCAGTGAGAGAACACCCGGTGGTCCCGGGACCCCGCAGCCGGTCGCTCACTGATCGGCGCTCGATGGCGCACAGCCCTGTAGCCAGTCCGAGGGTCCTGGGCCACCGGACCTCGCAGAACTCATGCTGGACCTCGAAGGTCGAGCGTCGCTGGCGATGGCCCGGTGGGGACCAGGGGTGCATCAGCAGTCCATCCAGAACCACCAACGTGAGGATGGTGCACCAGTGAGCGCTGCGGGGCTGGCCGAGGCACGACGGCGGATGGTGCAGCACGGCGAGAGCGAGGAGGCGGTCCTTGCCTTCGAACGCAGCTACGCCGAGCTGGAGGACGTCGTCGCCACCGGTTCCGGAGGGACCATCCCGGAGTCGACGATCGACCCACTGGTGGACGTCCCGTCGCTGGAGGACTACGCCCCGACCGCCGACGCGATGGCCGCGGCGCTGCGCCAGGTGGCCATGGTCAAGCTCAACGGCGGTCTCGGGACGTCGATGGGGATCACCGGCCCGAAGTCCGCGCTCGTCGTCAAGGACGGCCTGTCGTTCCTCGACGTCATCGCCCGGCAGACCCTCGCGCTGCGTAAGGAGTACGGCGTCCAGCTGCCTCTCATCCTGATGAACTCGTTCCGCACCCGCGACGATTCGCTGGCGATCCTGCGTCGCTACCCCGACCTCGAGCTCGAGGGGCTGCCGCTGGACTTCGTCCAGAGCGCCGAGCCCAAGCTGCGCGTCGACGACCTGTCCCCGGTCGACTGGCCCGCCGACCCCGAGCTGGAGTGGTGCCCGCCGGGACACGGCGACGTCTACCTCTCGCTGGCGGCCACAGGCTTGCTGAAGGCGTTGCTGGACAAGGGTTTCCGCTACGTCTTCCTGTCCAACGCCGACAACCTCGGTGCGACCTGCGACCCCCGTATTGCGGCGTGGCTGGTCGAGAACGACGTGCCCTACGTCGCGGAGGTCTGCGACCGGACGGTCAACGACCGCAAGGGCGGCCACCTCGCCGTACGCAAGAGCGACGGTCAGCTGGTGCTTCGCGACAGCGCGATGGTGGAGAAGCAGGATGAGGAGCAGTTCCAGGACTACACGCGGCACACGACGTTCCACGCCAACAGCCTTTGGGTGGACCTCCACGCCCTCGACGCACTGCTCACGCAGAGCCGCGAGCGGGGCGAGGCCGGCATCGGCCTGCCGGTGATCGTCAACCGCAAGACGGTGGACCCGTCGGACTCGTCGTCAACCGAGGTGATCCAGATCGAGACCGCCATGGGCGGCGCGGTCGCGCGGATCGACGGGGCCCGCGCGATCCACGTGCCGCGCACCAGGTTTCGTCCGGTCAAGACGACCAACGAGCTGCTGCTGGTTCGCTCGGACATCTTCGAGCTCGACGACCAGTCCAACATCGTGTCGGTCATCACCCACGCCGATCCCTACGTCGACCTTGACAAGCCCTACAAGCTGGTGCCCGGGTTCGAGCAGCGGTTCGCCAAGGGGGCGCCGTCGTTGCGCGAAGCGACGTCGTTGCGAGTCGAGGGTGACGTGACCTTCGGCGCGGACGTGGTCTGCATCGGCGACGTGACCGTCCGCGCCACGGCGCCCGCGACGATCCCGGACGGACGTCGGCTCACCGGAATGACGACGCTCGAGGGTGCCGGCTGACGTGCGGACGCTGGAGGAGCATCGCGACGCCATCCTCGCCGCGGTCACGCCGGCGGAGCCGGTTCGGCTCCCGCTGGCCGACTGCCTCGGGCTGGTGCTCTGCGAGGACGTGACCTCGCTCGTCGACCTCCCGGGCTTCGACAACTCGGCGATGGACGGGTATGCGGTCCGTGCGGTCGACGTGTCGGCCGCGGACCCGGACATGCCCGGCACGGCGGTTCGCCTTCCGGTCGTCGGCGAGGTCGCGGCCGGTGGTGTCGCCACCCGCGCGGTCGGGCCGGGCGAGGTTGTGCGGATCATGACCGGCGCGATGATGCCGCCCGGCGCCGACGCGATCGTCAAGGTCGAGGACACCGACGGCGGTACCGAGACGGTGGAGATCCGGGCCGGTGCCCCGGTCGGGACCTCGGTCCGGCCCGCCGGCGAGGACGTCACACAGGGCCAGGTCGTCCTCACGTCCGGCACGACGATCGACGCGCGGCGGGTCGCCCTGCTGGCAGCGACGGGGCATGCCGACGCGCTGGTCCGCCCGCGGCCTCGGGTGGCCATCGTGTCCACCGGCGCCGAGCTCGTCCCGCCTGGAGAACCGTTGCAGCCCGGGCAGATCCACGAGTCCAACTCCTACATGCTCGAGGCCTCCGTCGTCGCCAGCGGTGCGGTCGCGGTGCGCCAGGCGACGGTCGACGACGACCCGGCCGCGGTGCTGTCGGCGGTCGCGGCGCTCGCCGACGACGTCGACGCGATCGTCACGAGCGGCGGGGTGAGCATGGGCGCGTACGACGTCGTGAAGGAGTCGCTGCGTGACCACGGCGTCGACTTCGTCCAGGTCGCGATGCAGCCGGGGAAGCCGCAGGGGTTCGGGCTGGTCGGCGACCGCAACGTCCCGCTCTTCGCCTTGCCTGGCAACCCCGTCTCGTCGTACGTGTCGTTCGAGGTGTTCGTCCGGCCGGCCCTGCGGCGGCTGATGGGGCGCGAGCCCGAGCAGCGGGTGACCCTGACCGCGCGGCTGGAGCACGCCCTCTCCTCGCCGCCCGGCCGAGCGCAGGTGGCCCGTGCCGTGGCGACGCATACCGAGGAGGGTTGGCGAGCCGACCCGGTCTGGGGCCAGGCGTCGCACTTCGTGGCCGACCTGGCTCGCGCCAACGCTTTCGTGTTCATCCCGGCCGAGGCGACCCACGTCGAGGCGGGGGACGCGGTCGACATGTGGCTCCTCGACGAACCTGGGGCAGGATGACGCCATGAGCGACGGCCGGCTCGAGGGCGAACGGCTGACGCACGTCCGCGCCGACGGCTCCGCGCACATGGTCGACGTGAGCGGCAAGGACGTCACCGCGCGGGAGGCGTCGGCCGCCGGACGCGTCCTGTTGTCGCCGCAGGCGGTAGCGGCCCTGCGGTCCGGCGACGTCCCGAAGGGAGACGCCCTGGCCGTGGCGCGGATCGCCGGCATCCAGGCCGCCAAGCGGACCCCGGAGCTGGTCCCACTGGCGCACCCCGTCGCGGTGCACGCCGTCGCGGTGGACCTCACGGTCGCCGACGACGGGGTCGACATCGTGGCCACCGTCCGCACGGCGGACCGGACCGGCATCGAGATGGAGGCCCTGACGGCGGTCTGCGTCGGAGCGCTCGCCCTGGTCGACATGGTCAAGGCCGTCGACAAGCACGCCCGGATCACCGACGTGCGCGTGACCGCGAAATCGGGTGGGCGGTCCGGCGACTGGACGGAGTCGTGACCGCGCGGCGAGCCGTCGTCATCTGCGCGTCGACGCGGGCGGCGACCGGTGTCTACCCCGACCGGACCGGACCGCTGATCGTGGCGGCGCTGCGCGAGTGGGGGTACGACGTCGAGGACGCGACGGTCGTCCCCGACGGGGAGTCGGTGGCGGAGGCGCTGGCGACGGCGCTCGCGGCGTCCCCGGACGTGGTGCTCACCACCGGCGGCACCGGGATCTCGCCGACCGACGCGACACCGGAGATGACCCGGCGGCACCTGGACCGCGAGGTACCGGGGATCGCCGAGGCGATCCGTGCGGCCGGGGTGGCGAAGGGAGTCCCGACCGCGATGCTCTCGCGGGGGCTCGCGGGAGTGGCCGGCCGGTCGCTCGTCGTCAACCTGCCGGGGTCGACCGGTGGGGTCAAGGACGCGCTCGGCGTGCTCGCCGAGGTCGTCGGTCACGCGGTCGACCAGATCGCGGGCGGTGACCACCGGTGAGGTCGTCGTGATGCTGGAGCGCCCGGTCCAGGACTGGCCGGTGACCCTCGTGTCGCGCGACCCGAGGATGCCCGCGGTCGCCCTGCGCGCGCTCCGGCAGGGCGACAAGAGCGAGTGGGACCGGGTGCGCAGCGCCAACCTCCACTACGTCGGGCAGTGGGAGCCGACCGCGCCCGACGGGGTGGGCCGGCGCATCACCTTCCGCCAGTACGTCAAGAGTCTCGACCGGGAGGCCCGGGCCGGGCGGATCGTGCCGTTCCTCATCGAGGCGGACGGTCGGATCGCGGGCCAGATGCACCTGTTCGGGATCGTCCACGGGTCGCTGCTCTCGGGCGCCGCGGGGTACTGGGTCGCCGAGGAGTATGCGGGGCAGGGCATTGCGACCCGGGCTCTGGCCATGCTCTGCGACTACGCGTTCGGCCCCCTCGGGCTGCACCGGGTCGAGGTCAATGTGCGCCCGGAGAACGGGCCGTCGCTGCGGGTCGTCGAGCACCTGCGGTTCCGGGACGAGGGGATTCGGGAGCGCTACCTCCACATCAACGGCGGCTGGCGCGACCACCGGACCTTCGCCCTCACCAGCGACGACCTCCAGGGCGGCCGCGTCCTCGACCGCTGGACCCGGGCCCGACAGCCCTGAGCCCTCGGCGTATCGGGGCGGCGGAGGCCCAGTCACACCCGTCACACGCGACACATCAGCGACACACCGTTATGGGTACGAGATCCGCTCGCCGATACCGCCTACCGTCGGATCCGTGCAGCCCAGCAGCCTGATCTTCCTCGTCATCGTGGCGATCTGGGTTGCCTACCTCATCCAGCACTGGGTCCGTCGCCGCGAACACCTCGCGACCGCCCGGTCCGTCGACAAGTTCAGCGAGGCGATGCGGGTCCTCGAGCGCCGCACCCCGCTGCCGACCACGATGCTGGCCGAGGCGACCAGCGCGTCCGGCGCCGAGACCTCGAAGGACTCCCGGCCCGAAGTCGTCGTGAAGCACGCCAGCGTCAGCTCGCCGCTGCGCGCCCGCCGGGGTGAGACGCCGCTGCCGCCGGCGCACCCCGTTCCGCTCATCGAGCTGGTCCCGCACAAGACCGCCGCCCAGGTGGCTCTCCGCCGGGCGCGCGGGATCCTCTTCCTCGCGGCTCTCGTGGCCGTCCCGGTGACGCTGGTCCTGTCCGTCGTCAACATCCTCAAGTGGCTGAGTGTCGGCATCGCTCTCGTGGTGCTCGTGGGCTCGGTCGTCTGGCTGCGCGTGTCGGCGATCGAGGAGCAGCAGGCCCGAAAGGCCCAGCGTCTGCAGAAGCGGCGCCTCGAGGAGGCTCGCCACCGCGTCCCCGCCACCGCGCGCCCGACCCGCACCGTCGCCGCTCCGGCCGCGGAGCGCGAGGACACGCATACCTCGTTGGCCGCCGAAGAGACCCCTGGTGGGTGGAAGCCCGTCCCGGTCCCGCCGCCGACCTACACGCTCAAGGAGCCGGCCTACCGGCCCGAGCCCGCACCGGAGAGCGACCGGCCGGTGCCGATCGAGGTCGAGGACGACGACATCGACGTCGTCTCGGCGGGTCTGCGGCGGCGCGTCGGCAGCTGACGCAGGCGGTTCACCTCGGGTTCGCCCGAGCGATGAGTCTGTCGGTGCTCGCGGGTCTACTGTCGTGACCCACCCGAGTGGGCAACCGGCGAGCAGAAGGAGCCCCCGCACCCATGTCTATGCGACTCAACCCCTACCTGCAGTTCAGCGACAACGCAGCCGAGGCCCTCGACTTCTACAAGGGCATCCTCGGCGGTGAGCTGGTCGTCAGCCTCTTCAAGGAGTACGGGACCGAGGGCGCCGACGGCGACCTCGTGATGCACGGCCAGCTCGAGACCGACGCCGGCTTCACGATCATGGCCGCGGACACCCCCTCGTTCATGCCCGGCCGTGCCAGCGAGTCCAACATCACCGTCAGCCTCAGCGGCGACGACGCCGACACCCTTCGCGGCTACTTCCAGGGCCTCTCCGAGGGCGCCAGCGTCGGCACGCCGCTCGAGAAGCAGATGTGGGGCGACGAGTTCGGCCAGCTCACCGACAAGTACGGCGTCGGCTGGCTCGTCAACATCAGCCAGCCGCAGGCCTGATCGACCGACCGGAGGGTCACCCGCCGATCAGGCGGGCGGCTCCCCGGCCGCCACCGGGGCGTCGTCGAGGACCGGCGGGTCGTCCGCGACGTCCTCGCTGTCGTCGATGTCGTCGTCGTGCCGGAACAGGTGCTCGGCCACGGCCTTGACCACCGCCACGACCGGGACGGCGACGAGCGTGCCCACGATGCCGGCGAGGATCGCGCCCGTGGCGATGGCGGCGATGACGGCGAGCGGGTGAACGCGCACCGAACGGCCCAGGATGAACGGCTGGAGGACGTGCGACTCCAGCTGCTGCACGCCGATGACGACGGCCAGCATGATCAGCGCAGTCACCGGCCCGTGCGCGACGAGGGCGATGATGACCGCCACCGCGCCGCTCAGCAGGGCGCCGACGATCGGGATGAACGACAGCAGGAACACCAGCACGCCGATGGCCAACGCGAATGGCACCCGCAGGATCAGCGCGCCGGCGGTGATCCCGACGGCGTCGACCGCGGCGACCAGCACCGTCGCCCGCGTGTAGGCGGTGAGCTGCCCCCACGCGACGGTGCCGGAGGAGTCCACCCGGTCACGGGCGACGCGGGGGAACAGCCGGACGACCCACGCCCAGATCCGCGGGCCGTCGTAGAGGAAGAAGAACAGCGTGAACAACGCGATGAAGGTGCCCGCCACGAAGTGACCGGCCGTGACGCCGGCCTTGCTCAGCGACGACCCGAGGTTGGCGCTGGACAGGAACTCCTTGATCTGGTCGAGGTACTGGCCGAACTGGACGTCGCTGACCCCGAGGGTGTTGCGGATCCAGTCGCGGATCTGGGTGATCCCCGTGCTGACCTGGTCCGACATCGAGTCGAACCCACCCGAGATCTGCGTCCCGACCAGGACCAGCAGCCCCGCGATGACGAGCAGCGTCCCGAGGACGGTCACCCCGGCGGCGGCTCCCCGGGGCATCACCTGGGCGATCCGAAGGTGGATCGACGACAGCAGGGCGCAGAGGAGCAGTCCCACCGTGAGCGGGATGACCACCTCGCTGAGGAAGCCCATCAGGTAGAGGAAGGCGATCGCCGCGACACCGATGACGATCGAGCGCCAGGCCCACTCGCTCGCCGCGCGCACGAGCGGCGGTACGAACGACTCCCGCGTGGTCGGCGGGTCGGTCGTCGCGGGTGGCGTCGGCATACCCGGGAGCGTATGCGGTGCCACTCACCCGCGCGCCGTGAGGACGTGGTGGTGGCCGCGATCCCTCACCCGGTGCGGAGCTGCTCGTTCACGGCCTCGACCACGTCGCTGGGCCGGCTGACCAGCGCGAGCCGGGCGTTCGCGGCTGCGGCCAGCAGGCCGGCATCGTCGGCGTCACCCTCCGGAGCGACGACGAGCAGCTCGGCGAGGGCCGCCGCCGCAGGAACGGGATCGACCCCGTCCGTCGCGCGACAGTCCGACAGCAGCACCACCACGCGGCGGGACGCCCGGGACCGGCTCAGAGTCTCGGCCGCGCCGTCCAGGGCTCCGGCGAGGCCGGTGAGACCGTGGCCGCGGAGCGCCAGCGTGGCGTCGACGACGTCCTCGGTGCGGGGGGAGTCCAGTAGGTCGCGCACGACGGTGACCGACTTCGCGAAGGCCAGCACCGCGTACTCCTCTCGCGCCCGAAGAGCGCACGCCGCGACCGCGAGGGAGGCCGTGGCGAGGCGTTCACCGGCCATCGACCCGGACGTGTCGACCAGCAGGCATACCGCGAGCTCCGGTCGGGCCCAGGCGTGCGCCCGCAGGTCGCGAAGGTCCGGGTGGCGCCCGGCGGCCCGGGCGTCGGTGAGGGCGTCGAGGGACGCGTCGAGGTCGAGGTCGGAACCCTCCTCGGCGCGGACGCTCCGCAACCGACCGAGACCGGTCGAGGTCGGCCGCCCGTGCCGCACCCGGTCGAGGACGAGGCGCGCCGCGAGCCGGCGGGCCTCGTCGCGCAGGACCTCGTCGGTGGCGTGGACCATGTCGGCCAGCAGCGTCACGGCTGCGTCGAGGTCCTCCACGGCCAGCCGGCCAAGGGCGTCCTCGTCGATGACGCCGACCTCCGGCGACACCTCGGCGAAGTTCGGGCGTCGGGACAGCTCGGCCCGGCCCACGGTGCGAGAGGTGGCCCGGTTCTTGGGCTTCGGCGAGGTCGGCCCGTCCCGCCGTGGGGGCGGGGACGGGCTCAGGCTTCCCCCGGCGGGCGCTCCTCTCCCGTATGCGAGTCCTCACCCTCGGCGGGGTCGGCCCCGAACACGCTGGTGTAGAGCTCGGTGACCACGGCTTCGGGCGCTCGACGGCTGGACTCGGAGAGGCGGATCCGGCCGGAGAGCGCGACGAGTGCCGCGTCGAGGCCGACCCGCCAGTCGTCGGTCGAGGTGCCGCGGAGCCGGGCCAACGAGGCGGCGACCTTGACGAGGTCGATCGCGCCGCGCACCGACGACCCGACCCGGATGTCGGGGTGCTCACGGGTCCGGCGGACGAGGTCGACGACCTTGGCCCGCCACTCGTCGTCCACGACCACCGAGCGCAGCGCGGTGATGCGCTCCTCCTCGGGGGCCGACTGGTAGCCCATGGCGATCCGGCAGGTCCGGTCGTAGACCGCGGAGGAGATGCGCGCGGTGCCGACGGCGTCGAAGGGGTTCATGGCGGCGACCAACCGGAACCCCGGTTCGGCCCGGATCGTCCCGAGCCGCGGCACGGTCAGCTCCGCCTCCGACATCACGGTGAGCAGCACGTTGAGCGTCTCCTCGGGGACGCGGTTGAGCTCCTCGAGGTAGAGCAGGGCACCGGCCCTGAGGGCCGCGACCAGGGGTCCGTCGACGTAGACGTCCGGCTGGTAGCCACGGCTGAGCACCTGCGCCGGGTCGAAGTGACCGGTCAGTCGGCTCGGGGTGAGGTCGGCGTTGCCCTCGACGAAGTGGAACGGTCGTCCGGTCGAGGCGGCCACGGCGCGCAGCAAAGTGCTCTTGCCGGTGCCGGGCGGGCCCTCGAGCACGACGTGTGCGCCGCAGTCGAGGGCCGCCTGGAGCAGCTCGGTCTCGCGGGTCCGGCCGACGACGCCGGTCGGACCCGCATACTCGTCGGTCTCGGTCTGGCTCACGAGTGGTCGTGAACCACGATCCCGCGCACGTTCTTGCCGGCTAGGAGGTCGTCGTAGCCCTCTTGGACCTGGTCGAGCGTGTAGGTCCGCGTGATGAGCTCGTCGAGCTTGAGGTCGCCGGACTGGTAGAGCCCGAGGATCTTCGGGATGTCGGTCGTCGGGTTGCAGTCGCCGAACAGGCTGCCCTTCACCGTCTTGCGGAATAGCGTGAGGATCGAGCCGGGCAGCTCGATGGTCTGCTCCATGAGCTTGTTCAGCCCGGTCACCACGACGACCCCGCCCTTGCCGACGGAGTTGAACCCCTGGGTGACGATCTCGGAGGTCACCAGGCCGGGGGTGAGGATCGCGGCGTCGGCCATCTGGCCGCGGGTGAGCTCGGTGATCGCCGCCATGGCCTCCTCGGCGGTGGCGAACGCGTGCGTCGCGCCGAGCTCCATGGCCTTCTCGCGCTTGTTCTCCAGTGGGTCGATGGCGATGACGTTCTTGGCTCCCGCGTGCCGGGCGCCCTGGACGGCGTTGATCCCGATGCCGCCGACGCCGAAGATCACTGCTGTGTCGCCGGCCTTGAGCGCGGCGGAGTTGACGGCCGAACCCCACCCGGTGGGCACGCCGCAGCCGACGAGGACGGCCTTGTCGAGGGGCAGGTCGTCGTCCACCTTGACGCACGACGTCTGGCTGATGACGCCGTACTGGCTGAACGTCCCGAGCATGCACATGGCGCCGTACTCGCCCCGCGGACCGGTGATGGGGAAGCGCGGACCGGGCAGGTAGCCCTCGAGGATCGTCGCGCCCATGTCGCAGATCGACTGGCGTCCCGTGGCGCAGTACCGGCAGGTGCCGCAGTTCGGGATGAACGAGCAGACGACGTGGTCGCCCACAGCGACCCGGGTCACGCCGGGGCCGATCTCTTCGATGATCCCCGCGCCTTCGTGGCCGAGGACCATCGGCAAGCGGGCCTCGAGGTCGCCGTGCGCGACGTGGACATCGGAGTGGCACAGACCCGCATACGTGTAGCGGATCAGCACCTCACCCGCCTTCGGCCCGTCGAGGTCGAGCTCCTCGATCTCGATGGGCTTGCCGAACTCGTACACGACGGCGGCCTTGGTCTTCATCGACGTCCCTCCAGGGTTGGGGCTGCTCACGGCGTCGGGAGCGCTCCTCACGCTAGTTCGGTCGCCGACGCGGCAAACCCTCCGATGAGGCAGGCCCGGGGGCTCTGGTCTTGGTCTCGGACGGGTGCCGCCGGGTGTTATCGTGTGGTCCGCACTTGGGGCTGTGGCGCAGTTGGTAGCGCGTCTCGTTCGCAATGAGAAGGCCCGGGGTTCGAATCCCCGCAGCTCCACCACCAGAGAACCCCGCCCCCACCAGCGCAAACGCTGAAACCAGGGCCGGGGTTTCGTCATTGTCGTTTGCCCTTCCTGCGCTTGCGTGCCCCCCCGGTGCCCCCCGTCCGCGAATTCAGCCGGTCCAAGCCCGCCGAATCGGCTCCGGTTCCGAGAAAGTGGAGGTACCGATTCGTTGTGGCGATGGACTCGTGGCCCATCCACGCCTGGACTGTTCCCGGGTCAACACCCCGCGCCAACCAGAGGCAGGCAGCGGTGTGCCGAAGGTCGTGAATGCGGCGGCCGTGCCCGGTGGTTGCCCACCTCATCGACCGAAGGACGGACGATCGATGCAGGGTGGCGCCTCGCGACGTGGTCAGCAGGAGGTCTCCCGGCTGCTTTCCCTCCGTGAGCGCGTGGACGATCGGAAGTATGCGGTTGGCCAACGGGACACGACGGGACCGCCGGCCCTTGGTGCTCTTCGTGCCGACGCCCTCCGGGGCCGATCGACGAACCATGAGCCCGGGCGTCGGGATCTCCATGAGGTCAGCCACGGTCAACGCTCTGGCCTCGGCCCATCGCAGCCCCGTCCAGCCGAGGACCAGCAGGATGTCGGCCACGCGCTGGTCGACCTCCGCCCATCCCTCGTACGCCGCCTCGAGCTCGTCCTCCGAGAACGGGAGCATTTCGACCGACTCAGCTGACTGCCTGGGAACCCTGACCCCTAACACGGGGTTGCTCAGGATCAGCTTCTCTCGCGCGCACCAGCCGAAGAACGCCGACAGGCTGGCCCGGTAGCGGACGACCGACGACTCCGCCAGCCCTGACGCCAGGAGGGTTTCGAAGGATCGCGCCACCTCCGACCAGACACTGCGCTGACGTGGAGCGCCTGGATGCTGGTCGGCGTGACCGAGGAGCAAGGGAAGGGCGACTGAGCCTGGATCCACCGATGGATGACAGTGCAGGGTGGGTCGTGACGCGCGAATGCCCCTGTGGGGCGGCAGGATTGGACTTGCGACAGTTCGATCCACGCGGCTCCGAGGGGGCATCCGGCAGATGCAAGCATCGCATAAGGTCTGCGCGGTTTTCGATGACCCGAACCTGATCGGTTCGGCGGGTCTGGTGCCGGTGATGCGGCTGGCCGATCTGGCCGGCCTTCACGATCTCCTGCAGGAGCATCTGACGGTGGCGTGCCCGGCGCCACCGCGTCGGTCCGGCACGCCAAAGCCCGCTGGGCCACCCTGCGAACCCACCTCATCACCATCCCCGCCCGGATCGCGTCCTCCGCCCGGCGACTCGTGCTGCACCTGCCCACCGACTGGCCCTGGCAGGCCGCGTGGCAAGACCTCTGGTCCACCGCCACCACCTGACCGCCCGGCGGACGACCCCGAGGAAACACCCCAACGTGGAAGAACCGGACAGACCGGCCGATCCACTGCACCATTCATCGTCCAGGACGAACCGCATCAACGGAAATGGTCAAGAACGGCCACTGGAATCACGCTCGGTGGATCCGGGCTGAGTGGGAGTTGCCCCCGTGGCGCGCCCGGTGCGACTGGTGACTGTTTTCCTGTCGGTCGATTCATGCGGCTGTTTAGGGCACGCCGGGGTAGAAGGTTACCCAGTCGAGGCTGCTGATGAGGCTCCGGTGGAGCTTGAATAGGTGAGCGCATCGACCGGGTTTGGTCTGGGCGGGCCGGCCCGCGTGCTCGTAGCTGAGAACTACATCGCTGGCGAGGTTGCGGATCTGGTCCTGGGTCCAGGTGATGCCGTGGAGGTTCTGCCAGGCGGTCACGTAGAACCCGATGATCGCGTCGAGGCCGTGGTACACGCTGGTGACGCCGGCTGGGCTGGACTGGGTCAGGGCGGCGTCGCCCGCGTAGACGGTGGCCAGGGCTGTGAAGTCGGCGTTGGCGCTGGTCATCCCGGCGTTGAGGATGCCGAAGTAGCGGGTGACCACCTGTTGGGCGTGGGTGGGTCCCGGTTCTGCCGCCGCGTGGGCCTCGGTGGGGGCGATCAAGGCGATCGCGCCGACGGGGAAGGCGATGGCGGCTCCGGCCAGGATATGCCTGCGGCTGATGGGTATTGGGGACATGTTTCCTCCCGGATCTGTAGTGGTTGGGCTCTACGGAGGCATGCTTGACCGTGCGTGGTGTGCGGCCAATGAGCTGCCTTGGACTGTCGGGGTTTCTGGCGCCTCATCCCGGTGTAGCGGGAGTCTGGGCGGCAGCGCGACAGGGAGCGCTGGCGGTTGAGTTACTGGATCCTCAGCCAGTGCAGGGTCTTCTGCCCGGCGAACCGGTTGCAGGGGTCGGTCAGAACTGTTGCGGTGAAGGAGAAGTCGCCCGCGGCGGCGTCGGTCAGGTTGGTGTCGGCACACGTCGGGGGGTCCAGGCTCTTGAGCTGGATCTGTCCGATCTTGGGGAGGGTGATCGAGCCGGCGTTGTCGGCGGCCGTGTCGATGGTCCCTTTTTGGTCGATCCGGTAGTCGACCGCGTTGCCGTAGCTGGAGTTGACGACGAGGACGACGCCAGTTCCTTGCAGTAGCCACACTCCGTGCAGGTCGTTGGTCGATGCGACGGGGGTGACGTTGGCGTCGGGTTGTGCCGTGAGGGCGAGCCCGGCTGGAGATGCCGGGGAGATGCGGACGATTCCGAATGGCTGGGCCAGTGCCTGCCCGGGGCTGCAGCCGGGGCCGACCTGACTGACCGGAGTCAGGTCGACTTGGCCTTCTTGTTGGGTGGCTGCGGTGAAGGTGTATTCGCAGGCCTGTGGGGTGCCTTCCAGCATGGACATGGCCAGGGTGTCTTCGTTGACCCGGTACCGGCCGGTGTCCGTCAGGAGCCGCTCGTTGGGTCCAAACGCGCCCCAGGTGAACAGCAGCCCTTCGGGGATGGTGAAGAACCGTTCCGTCCCGTCGGCGCGGAATGTCATGGAGATGCCCGCGTTGCCACGCCACACGCCGACAATTTCCTCGGACAGGGCGGGACCGGCCGGCCTGGGCGGCGGTTGCGGGCGGCGGACCCACATCGCTCCCACCACCGCGGCGGCCACCGCCACCGCGGCTATCCCGGCCACCCAGCGCCGTCGCCGCCTGGCCCCCGCGTCCCGCCCGAGCAGTTGCTGTTTCGGCTTCCGGTCGGCTTGGTCGTGGTCTAGCCGTGCCTGCAGGTTCTGGTGCATCCGGTCGACGTCACTGCTGGTCATGCCAAGTCCCTTCACGTATGTCGTGAGCCCGTCCCGGACCTGTGAGCCGTCGATACTCATGGCGTCACCTCCAGCCGCCGGGTCAACCCGGCCAGCCCACGACGCACGTGGGTCTTGACGGAAGTGCGGCCGATTTGCAGCACGGTGGCGGTCTGGGTCTCGGTCAGCTCCAGGTAGAACCGGCACACCAGCACCTCACGCTGACGGGTCGGCAGCGTCCGCACCGCGGCCGCCATGCGGGCGGCCTCATCCCGGCTCACCGCTGTCTCCTCGGAGCTGGGCACGAGCGTCGTCGCCGGCCGCAAGGCCGGCAGCACGGTCCGCGCCCGCACGAGCCGCCGCTGGCGCGACCGGCAGCCGTTGACCACGGCCGCCCTCAGATAGGCCACCGCGGCCGGCTGCTCACGCAGGTCCCCCCAATGCCGGTGCAGGGCGACGAACGCGTCCTGCGTCACCTCCTCGGCTGCCTCGCGATCACCAAGAAGGCAGAACGCCACACCGACCAGCTCCGTCGAGTGCCGGTGAAACAGGGCGGCCACCGCCTCGTCCCGGTCAACCAGCTCCGGAGCCGGAACCGAGGCGCTGGCCGTGCCACCCTGTCTGGTCACGGCTGCCTCCGGCGGTTGCCCACTCACACCCCTAAAGTCGCCCGACAACCCTTGAATGGCGACACAACTCCGCCAGAACTTTCCCCACCTAGCGCCGGCGATGTGGGGCATCATTCACGCGCCCGGTTGGTCGGCCTCCCCGTCAACCTATGAGCCACGTCGACCAGACGGCGTGAGCGCGTCTCGGCGCAAGCCGCACCGGACATCAGTTCTCCCAGCGTCCAGGCCGAGCGATCCGACGAACATCGTGATCCCACGAGTGGCCGAGCTCTGGGCGGCCGTCACGGCGCGCCGTCACGACCCGCCGACGCCTCGACTGGGCGTTTCAACAAGTGCACCAAGAGAGCAGCCCGGACAAAGCCGTCGACCGACGACAGGGGAGCCGGGTCTTGGTGGCCACCGTTGGTGGTGGGGTGGTCGGCTGCGGGCAGTTGAGCGCCCTCCAGGTGGAGGCAGCTTCGGATGGGCCGGCCTGGGTGGGGGAGGGCACGATGCCGACGCCGATCGGTGCGGTGTTGATCTCGCGGCTGGCGGTGGACCGGGCTTGGCAGCGGCGCGGGGTCGCCGGTGTGTTGGGGTGGCATGCCCTGGTGCTGGCGGCGGCGATCGCGGTCGGGACCGCGCGCGGCTGCTGGTGGCCCGCAGCGACGGGGACCTGCAGTTCGGTGTTCGGCTGGGGTTTCGGCCGTTGGCTGGACACCCGGGGGGTTTCTGCCCTCGATCGGCACCGTCGGCGACTCGTACGACACTCAGTCCATGATGGTTCCGTGGACGCCGGGTTCCTGGTCTGACCCGAGCTACGACTGGCGGACCAGTCGGGCCTGACCCGTCTTACGACTGGCGGCAATGCCTGCCAACGCGTTGATCAGTCGACCCACTGATCCGGCGTTCACGCCTCGAGCCGCGGGTCGGGATCGTGACCCAATAGGGGCCTTGCCCCAGCATCGTGAGTGTCCTGTCCGATCCCTGCCCGCGTCTCGCCCGTTCACCTCAGCGAGAGGCTCCACATGTCCACGTACGGCCAGGCCGTCCTGGGGGTCGACACCCATAAACACACCCATGTTGCCGTCATCTTGGATGGCCTCGGCCGTCATCTCGGGATGCTGCAATTTCCGGCCAGTGACGCCGGCGCCGAACAGCTACTGGCCTGGAGCCGAGCACACGGTGCGCCCACCACCGCCGGCGTCGAGGGCACCGGCAGTTACGGTTATCAGCTCACCCGTTCCCTGCAAGCCGCCGGGATGACGGTCGCCGAGGTCAACCGGCCCGACCGGGCCAACCGCCGGCGTAAGGGCAAGAGCGACCCCGTCGACGCCGAAGCCGCCGGGCGGGCGGTCCTAGCCGGACAGGCCACCGCGGTCCCGAAGGACCGGGAGGGAGCCGTGGAAGCGTTGCGGGCATTGACGATCGCGCGCAACAGCGCCGTCAAAGCGACAACCACCGCCAGCAACCAGATCAAGGCGCTGTTGGTCGGCGCCGAGCAGGACCTACGGGACGCCATGCACGTCAAGAGCCTGCTGCAGCTCGCCACCCGCTGCAGCCAGCTGCCGGCCATCAGCGGCCTGCACGCTGCGCTGGCCAGTCTCGGACGTCGCTGGCTCCAGCTTCACGACGAGGTCGTCCACCTCGACAGGCTGATCCGTGACCTGATCCGGCGAACGGCTCCCAAGCTCATCCAGCGCCCCGGCATCGGCATCCACACCGCTGCCCAGCTGCTCATCACCGCTGGCGGAAATCCCGAGCGGCTGCACAGCGACGCCGCCTTCGCCGCCCTCTGCGGCGCCAGCCCCGTCCAAGCCAGCAGCGGACAACGACAACGCCACCGCCTCAGCCGGGGCGGTGACCGCGCCGCCAACTGCGCCCTGTGGACCATCGCGAACAACCGGATGATCCACGACGCCCGGACCCGTGAGTTCGCGAAGAAACGAAGCCAGCTCGGTGACAGTCGCAGCGACACTCTGCGCGTCCTCAAGCGCTACATCGCCCGCGAAACCTTCGCTCTCATCCGCGAGGCTCTCCGCGGCGAGCCGAGCATCACCAAGGCCGCTTGACATAGGGGCCTCAACGCCCTCGCCGAGAGCGTGATCGGGCTCTACAAAGCCGAGTGCGTCCGACCGGACGGCCCGTTCAAGACCGTCGACGAGCTCGAGCTGGCCACCTTGTCCTGGGTCCACTGGTGGAACGAACAACGCCTCCACGGAGCCCTCGGACACATCCCGCCCACGGAGTACGAGCAGGCCTACTACCGTCAGAACAACCCCGAACAGCAGCCGCTGTCGGGACAACTCACCGTGCACTGAACCCGGGGCGGTTCAGTCGTGCGCCCCGGCCAGGACGAGATCAGAGAGTTCCGACCTGTTCTTCCCAAACTTCCTGCCGACGGCCGCAAAGGACCGGTCAGGAATTCACCTCTTGCGGTGGCACAGCACCCGGCCCAGCCCCGCCCGCCGCCAAAACTGCCATGCACCCGAACCGAAGCGACCGCTGGACCCCGCTCCCTAGTGGAGAGGGCGTCCGCAGGCGGCGATGTGGGGCACATCTGCCGCCGGCGTTGATCTTGGGCAGGCAGACCTGTGCAGTGCGACGCGTCAGTACCGCCGTAGCCACACCAGTCAGGTGCCCCGGCGCAGCTTCAGCCGCCCGGGCGGGGTGGCAGGAGTCTGTGGGACGTCTGTCGGAACCGCTGCGGACGCGTCGGCACCGGCTGGACCAGCGGGACGAAGACGGGTGGGACCGACTGGTGGGACGCTTCCTCAGGTCATGGAGGTGTCGTCACGACGGCTCGACGTGGGCGAATTGCGGGCGAGCAGCCCGAGGGGCCTTTCAGAGCGGGCCTCAAGCTGGGTATCAATGGCGTGCCCCCCCGGTGCCCCCTCGGACGACACCAGGGCACTCTGGCGGTCACCTCGCAACTCATGCAACGCATAGACCGGTGACCGATGGGTCCGGGAACGCCTTCGCAATGAGAAGGCCCGGGGTTCGAATCCCCGCAGCTCCACTGACGATCAGGGACCGGCCGCTCCGCGGCTCGGTCCCTTGTTCGTCTCTGGACCCGTGTGGGCCCACCCGCCGCTCATACACCTGAAGTCTGGCTCGCCTCGGTCTCGAGGGTCTCCGCGCGTTAGGTGGCACTGGCGTCGGCGATCGCTGCAGCCACCTTCTCGGGGCTGGGCATGGCTGCGACGCTGGCTCCCAGCCTGGTTGCCTCGCGCCGCTCCGGTGCGTCGGGGGCGAGGAGCTGTGACACGGCGTTGGTCACCGATCCCGGGCGTGCGTCGGGGAGTACGGCGCGTGCGGCTCCCTGGGCGGCAAGGTGTTCGGCGTTCCAGAACTGGTCGGCCCCCCGTGGAATGACGACCTGCGGCAGCCCGTGTTCCAGGGATCCGATCACCGTTCCCGTACCTCCGTGGTGGACGACGACGTCGACATGGGGCAGGACGCGTGCCTGCGGAACGAACTGTTCGACGTGCACCGACGGCGGCAGATCGGGCAGGTCTGACGGGTCGACGCCAGGCCCGGTGGCCAGGAGTACCTCGCAGCCGGCCTGGGCCACCTCGTGCGCCGCGGCCGCCAACAGGTCAGCACGTCCGAAGACCGTGCCCAGGGTCAGGTATGCCCGGGTCGCGCGGTGCGGCTCGAGCAGCCAACGGGGCACTGATCCCCCGTCCGGCGCCCACGCGGTGGGGCGCATCGCGGTGACGGGGAAGGGGGGCGGCAGCGCGGACGTGTCGGCGAGGAAAGCAGGGTGGGTGTCCACGTACGTCGTCGCGAGCTCGTGGGCCGCAGCACCGGTGGTCGCGGCGGCCGCACTGTAGGCGCGGCCCCAGCGGCTGCTCCAGCCGACGATCCCGACGGCCACGCCCGGGCAACCCGCCTGTCGGGCGGCGATCGCGGCGCCGAGATTGCACTGCTCGAAGACGATTACGTCGGGCCGCTCGCGGCGGAGCTGCTCGCGCATCACCTCGACCACATGCGGCGCGCACTCCTGGAGAAACAAGATCTTGGGCATATCTTCATGCGGCGGCGTGCCAGCGTGGTGGCCGACCTTCTGCTGCGCCCGCACGATGGCGTCCGCCAACGTCCAGCCCGGCTCCGCTCCGGGGATGCGGCGCCCGGGCAGGTCGGCACGCAGCCCGTCACCGACGGCCATCAGCACCTCGTGCCCGGCCCGCTGCCAAGCCACCGCGAGGGGAACCAGCGGATACACGTGCCCAAAGGCCGGCAGCGCCGCCACGACGACCTTCACACCACCACAGTGTCACTGCCGCATGAGCAGGCACCCGAAACCACCGCATCGCGTGGTGGATGGCAAGACCACCCCGCCCAGGCCGCCAGCCTCGGGACAGAGCCCTTGAGCGGCCGCTCAGAGCACGCCGTTGTCGTCGAGCAGCGCCTGGCCGGTGTCGCTCGTGCAGTAGTAGAACACCTGGTAGTCGTGGGTGCTCAGATCCCAGTTCGTCGCGCTGGACAGGACGTCGGTGTGCCCGGCGAGGTAGCCCTTGCCGTCTGAGCCGATGACGTCCCGGAACTGGTCCATGGTCACGCCGATCGATCCCGCCTCGTGGACCTCGGTGCCGTTCGGCACCGAGCGGCCCGGCGCCAGGTCCCGGTTCCACATGTACGGGTGGTCGGCCGGGCACTGGAACGAGCCGAGACCCGTCGACTGCAGGCCGGTCAGGCTGCCGTGTGGACCATCGATCTTGATGACGCTGGCGGGCAACGGGTCGCCGGCGGCGGCGGCCGACGCGGCCGTCACCCCGATCAGGGCGACGGCGACCGCCGTCGCGGCCAGGAGCTTGGTGTGGAGGGCCATCGGACGTTCCGCCTTTCGGGTCGGCCGGCAATGCGGCCTGGGGTTTCTTGACACCCCTACGATCGCAAGACCGACGCCGGAGCACGCTCGCCCGATCGGCCTCCTCCCGGACGATGTTTCATCCTCCGATCGGGGGACGACGGGTGAGGGCTGCTCCCTCACAGACCGGTGGTCCGGCGTACGGTCTCGATGCCGGTCAGCTCGAGATGCGGAGTACCGTCGACCTCCTTGGCCAGCCGAACGGTCCCGCCGACGAGGGTGCCGCCGGCCATGACGTAGCTGCCGTCGGGCATGACCTGCAATGGGATGACCCGGGGACCGATCCGCATCTGCAGTTCCCGCCCCTCGCGGACCAAGGACCAACCGCCTTCGTAGTAGCCGAGATACGGCTCGAGCTGCTTCAAGTCCACGGCCCTCGACTGTCGGCCGAGATCGGCGAGGTGGGCCAGCCGATCGGCGTTCGCCGCCACGACCTGCTGCGGAAGGTCGGGGTTGCCTCCGAGGCGTTGGCTCAGCAGCAGGGCCAGTGTGTAGATGGTCCAGAGGTCAGCCGACGGGTTCATGGCGTTCATGGCGACGAGTCCCAGGTCGTGGTCTGGGAAGAACGCGATCAGGGTGCTGAACCCGTCGAAAGCGCCGGTGTGGAACACCACCTGCAGCCCGTTCGGGAACGTGTCGTGCCACCAGCCCATCCCGTACCCGGAGCTGGCCCCACCGGGCAGCGCCCCGTCGTTCGGAGGCACGGTGACGTGCGCGACGTAGCACTGGGCGAGGTTGGCCGGAGACACCACCTGATGACCGGTGACCGAGCGCCCCTGTCGCAGCTGCAGGCGTACCCAGGCCGCCATGTCGGAGAGGCTGGCCAGCGTGCCTCCGGACGGTGCGTATGCGCCGATCGCGGTGAACGGCATCGCCGACGCCCTCGGTCGCAGGTCGAACCCGTTGCCGGTGGCGAAGCTCTCGACCTGACCGCGAGGGTCGCTGCTGAGTCGAGCGCCTGTCATCCCGGCCGGGCCGAACACGCGGTCCTGGATGGCGGCCGCCCAGGCCGGCGCCAGGTCCGCCGGGGCCACGCCGGTGGCCAGCAGCGGCAGGTACCCGCCGACCGTCTGGATGGTGTTCGCGTAGAAGAACGTCTGGTTCACCCGCGACGCGACCACCGGGAGGTTGACCGCGGACTGCAGGATCTGCGCGGCGGTCACGCTGTCGAAGTGCAGCCCCGGCTTCATCCGATCGGGCTCACCGATCCCCGACCCCATGCCGAGCAGGTCACGCACCCGTAGGTTGCGGGTCATCTCGTCGGTGGGCGCACGGAAGCCGGACCAGGCGTCGACGACCTTCTGGTCCCAGCCCAGCGTTCCGTCGTCGACGTAGGTCGCGACCAGTGCCGCGGTCATCGACTTGGTCGTCGAGCCGACCCGGAACGAGGTGTCCGCGGTGACCGCCTTGCGGTCCTTGAGACCGCGCACTCCGTAGGTCGACATGTGCAGCACCTGGTCGGCACTGACGACGGCAACGGCACCGCCGACGTTCTGCATCCGGTCGAAGGCCGAGCCGACCGCCCGGCCGTACGCGGCCCAGTCGGTAGCGGGGCCCGTCGGCTTCCGCGGCGCCGCCGAAGCCGACGAGGCCACCCAGGGCAGCGACCCGGCCACCACGGCCGACCCGGTCAGCCCGTTCAGGACGGTACGTCGGGACGGGCCTTCGGCCATCATGCGCTCCTCAACTGGGCCGCACCACCGACGAGGATGCGCTGACCCTGGGTTCCCGAGTGCTCACCGTCGCACAGTGGAGGGCTGCACCGGCTGGAACGGGTCAAAGCCTCCGAGCCGCTCGCCCAGCGCCGGCAGAAGGGCCGGACCTCAGTGTCCGATCGGCCAGGTTGGCCAGGTCGGCCAGGACGTCCCGCATCGTGTCGAAACGGTCGGGGCCGATCGAGGATCTCCAGGAGTCTTCGACGGCCTGACCGGCTGCCAGGAGACGATCGCGTGTCGCCCGGCCGTGATCGGTCGAGCGGATCACCTTCGCTCGACGGTCGGTCGGACTGGTCTCCGTCGTGACGTACCCCGCCTTTTGAAGCCTCTCGACGAACTCGCTCAGGGACTGTTTGGTGATCCCGGTGAGGTCGGCCAACTGGCTGAGACTCGTGCCGGAGGGCGAGACGAGCATGAGCAGCCGCAGCTCGGATCGGCGTACGTCGGTGTAGGGCTGGTCTGCCAGCTCAGCACGGATGGCCTCGCCGAACCGGCGTCGCACGAGGTCGACGATGTGCATCAGGTGGTCCGGGGCGTCGCTGGTGGAGATCTTGCGCCTTTCCATCAAGTTACCTTGACATGTTCGTCAGGTGACCTGATGGATGGGGGTGCCGTGCCGGTTCATCTCGACACCCACAACCCGCCGTTCTCTCTCGCCGAGCTTCCGCTCGAGACGCTGGCGAGGATGCTGTCACCGAACCCCCACACGGTCGTCGACGACGTCCGGGTTACAGCGATGCGTTACGCCTGGGGATCCCCGGCCACCGCCGGCCTGTGGCGGGTCGACGTGACCGGCCACGAGCCCAATCGGCAGGTCTGGGCCCGCTACTTCGTCAAGCTGCTTCGACACCTCAGCCAGTGGCCGCTTCTGCACACCTTGCCCGAGCCCTCACGCTCCGTGTTCGCCCAACGGCGGAACTGGCGGGTGGAGCTGGACATGTACGAGGCGGGCGTCGGTGCGGTCCTGCCGCCGGGTATGCGGACGCCGGTACTCCGCCACGTGCGCCGAGAGGGCGACCACTACCTGGGTCTGTAGTGGGAGTTCATCGACGTCGACCCAGCCCCGTGGAGTCTCGACGACTTCACGCGGACGGCCTACCTCCTCGGGCGACTGGGCGCCCGGCGGGCCGAGGGTAAGCCGGTCAACGACTCGCTGCCCGAGATCTGCCACCTGCCGTGGCCGGCTGCCGGACTCCGCTTCTTCGTGGAGTTTCGGGTGGAGGCCGTGGACGTCCCCGCGCTGCGGGATCCGGTCAACTGGCACGCCGCGCCCGTCGCCACCGCGCTGGAGCAGGTGGGCGATCCCGACCTGCCCGACGATCTCTCCCGACTCGCTGACCGGGTGCCATCGCTGCTCGACCGGCTGGATCGGCTGCCACAGACCTCCGTTCACGGGGACGCCAGCCCGCAGAACCTGTTGATCCCCGAACAGGATCGAGCCACCCGCATCGTCATCGACTGGGGGCTGGAGAAGCTGCTGCCGATCGGGTTCGACCTCGGACAGCTGCTGATCGGGCTCGCTCACGCCGACGAGCTGCCCGCCGCAGCACTTCCCGCCATCAAGGAAGCCATTGTCCCCGCCTACCACGAAGGACTCACCGACGAAGGCTGCCGGATCGACCAGTCGCTCGTGCGAGAAGGATTTGTCGGCAGCCTCATCTGCCGGTCTGCACTCTCGGCCATCCCGTTCCCCACCGCAGCACAGCAGCCGGTCAGCCAGACAACCTTGGTGAACCGGATGCGGCTCAGCCGATACCTCGTCGACCTCGCCGCAACTCTCCGCTGACGTTGGCCGAACCGGCAACCTCGAGCGACGCCACCACGTCGGCGCGAGTCGAACCGGGTATCGAGCGCTTCCCGTGTGCTGTCGGGAGCGGTCTGTGCGAGCGTTTGCCACATGGGGAGACCACTTCGGTACTCGATCAACGTCACCCTCGACGGCTGCTGCCATCACGAGGCCGGGCTCCATCCGGACGAGGAGTCGATGCGCTACTGGACCGCCGAGATGGAACGAGCCGATGCCCTGATCTTCGGCCGGGTGACCTACCAGATGATGGAGTCGGCGTGGCGGCGGCCGGCCACGGGCACGTGGCCCGACTGGATGGGTGAGTGGGAGACACCGTTCGCCGAGACCATCGACCTCACGAAGAAGTACGTCGTGTCGAGCACGCTGAGCGAGGTCGACTGGAACGCCGAGCTGGTGCGAGGCGATGTGGGTCAAGCGGTTCAGCGGCTCAAGCAGGAGCCAGGCGAGGGCCTGTTCGCGGGTGGCGTGACGCTCCCCCTCGCGTTGGCCGATCTGGGACTGATCGACGAGTACGCGTTCCTGGTCCAGCCCGTCCTTGCCGGACACGGACCGACGTTGCTCGCGGGTCTGCGGGAGCGCATCCAGCTCGAGCTCGTGGATCGCCAGGAGTTCCGATCGGGGGCGGTGGCGCTGCGATACCGGCCCACGCGAGGACCGGGGTGACGTGATGAGTCTTGGACGTCAGGCGTCCGCCGGCGGCGGGCCGGCCAGGGGGCGTACCTCGATCGGTATGCCCATCGGCGTCCCGCCGGGGCCGGGGGACGACGACGCCTTCGCGGCGATGGCATACGCCCGCTCCACGTCGACGCAGTCGACCACCCAGAAGCCGATGAGGAACTCCCGGCCCTCGGGGAACGGACCGTCGGTGACCACTGGCGCACCGGCGTCGTCACGCACGATCCGGGCCTGGTCCGGCCAGCCGAGCCCGGCGTTGTAGACCATCTCGCCGTTCTCCTCGAGCTCGGCGTCGAACGCGCGCTGGAACTCGATCATGGTGGTGAGGTCCTCAGGGGTCCAGCTCGCGTCGCTGCCGGCATCGCTCCCGACGTGCATCATCAGCATGTACTTCATCGCGGCTCTCCTTCGACGTGACGGGTTTCTCAGTCGCCGACCGTATGACCGAAGACCGACATCTCGCCTCGCGCGGGGACAGCGGGCTCAGGCCCATACCCGCCCGGTTGAGTGGTGCTTTCGCGGCGTGCGGTCGGTGCCTTATCGTCCGAACTTGAACGTTCGTCCGTCGACGCACGGTCACCTTCTGCCTGCGTCAGCAAGGGGAGCCGGATGGACATCACGACCACCAACCGGGACCGGCGCACCCGAGTCGGGGCGGTGGCCGCGGCTGGGGTCCTGGCCCTCGTCGCGGCGTGCACCTCGTCGGCGCCGGACCCCACCGCCACCACCACTGTTGCCGCGCCGGCTGTGACGCCGATCGTCTGGGCACCGTGCGACCCGGGACTGGAGTGCGCGAAGGTACCGGTGCCGCTGGACTGGATGAACCCGAGCGGCGAGAAGATCCAGCTCGCGGTGATCCGGCACAAGGCCAGCAAGCCAGACCAGCGGATCGGCTCGATCTTCTTCAACCCCGGAGGTCCGGGCGATACCGGTGTTGGTGCTGTCAAGGGGGCAGCGGACGACCTCGACGCCTGGGGCCGTGGCCGGTTCGACATCGTCAGCTGGGACCCGCGAGGCACCTACGGCAGCTCGCCGATCCGCTGCTTCACCGACGACGCGTCACAGGCGGCGTTCTGGAAGGACGCGAAGGTGCCCTACACACAGGAGGCCTCCGTCGCCTACCAGCAGCGGATGCTGGACCTGGCCAAGCGGTGCGGAGAGGTGATGGGACCGCTGCTGTCGCACGTCTCGACGGCCGACACCGCCCGGGACATCGACGCCCTGCGGGCAGGCCTCGGCGAGGACAAGATCACCTACGCCGGCCTCTCGTACGGGACGGTCCTCGGCCAGACCTACCTCAACATGTTTCCGCAGCACGTGCGCGCCATGATGCTCGACTCCGTCGTCGACGGCGTGCCGTATACGAAGAGCGCCGAGGACCGGCAGCGGGACCGGAACTCCACCGACGAGGTCTACGACCAGTTCGCGAAGCTGTGCGACGAGGCCGGGCCCACCAGGTGCAAGCTCGCCGGCCACTCGGGGCAGACCACGGCGCAGCGCGTGGACCAGCTCCTCGAGAAGCTCCGCAACGGCACCATCCCCGCGCCCCATGCGAACCCGCCCGGCGAGCTCGACTACGGCGACGCCCTCTACTCCTTCGGCGCGCTGAAGGACCCGAACCTCTGGCCGGACTGGGCCGAGAAGCTCAACGCCGCCGCCGACGGCGACGGGTCGGCGCTCGAGACCGACGGACGCCTGTCGCGCACGCCGACCGCCTTTGCCGAGGCGACGAAGTCGTCGGCCATCTCGTGTCTCGACGGGCCCGCCGGGCTCCCGGTCAGCGCCTGGCCCACCTTCCTCCCGGAGCTCGTCCAGCACTCTCGCTGGCGGGGAGCGATCTCGGCCTGGTGGCTCTGGGCTCCGTGTGCTGCCAACTGGCCGGCTCAGGGCAACGACCGCTACGCCGGGCCGTGGAACGCCAAGACCGACGTCCCGGTGCTTCTCATCAACGCGCGGTACGACCCCAACACCGGGTACCAGGGCGCCGTCAACGTCTCGACACAGCTGAGCAACGCCGTGCTCCTCACCCTGGAGGGCTACGGCCACGTCACCTCGCACGACCCCAGCGCCTGCATCGAGAAGGCGCGGGTGGCCTACATCGTCGACCTCGTCGTGCCACTGGCGGGGACGGTGTGCCCGGCCGACCACAAGCCCTTCGGTCTGTCGTGACCGCGACGAACCGAAAATCGTGGGACGAGATGTCCTATCGGCCCGTATGCGTTCGTAGAGAGGGTGACGGGGCAGCCGTTCGGGGTGCCCGATGACGCGGAGGAGCTAGAACATGGCTTTGTACCTGATCGCCTTCAACGACGAGTGGGTTCCGGACCTGACGATGGAGCAGCTCCGCGAGCGGGGCAAGGCCGGCCGCGCCGTGTGCGACGAGATGACCGCCGCCGGGGTGTTCGTCTTCAGCGACGGCGGTCTGGACGCATCCACGGCGATCTGCAGCGTGGACCCGAGCAGCGGTTCGCCGCTGTTCACCGACGGCCCCTTCGTCGAGACCAAGGAGCACCTCGGTGGGTTCGCGGTCGTGGACGTGGCCGACGACGCCGCGGCTCGCTACTGGGCCGGTCGGATTGCGGTCGCGATCGGCTGGCCGCAGGAAGTGCACCGCTTCCCGCATCGCGTGACGTTGATGGGAGAAGAACCCGCTGCTGCGTCCTCAGTGTGACAGAGCTCGTCGGCGGGACACGTCGGTCAGGACGCCGACGTTGTGGCTCCACTGCTCCGCCGAGCCGATGCCTCGGGGAAGGGCGCGCACGGCCGGGTCGTCGATGGACTCCTCCAGCACCGTCACGACCTCGATGCGGACGCCTCGATAGGCCCGGTCCCAGAACCCTTCGACGGGATCGTCGACCGTGGGCAACCCGGTGTCGGCCTGGAGACGGTTGAGGGTCCGTATGGCTTCGACCATTCCGTCCTCCCGCGTGCGCCAGTGCGTGCTGGTCAGGGTTCGGCTCAACGGTCCGGCCACCACGTGGGACCGGGGAAGCCGAGTCAGGCTGGTGCCGAGCCACTTCGCATACGGCGGCCAGCGCCGGTCGAGCAGGTGAGCCAGATGCATCACGACCTCGACCAGGCGGGCGGTGATGACCCTCGAGCCTAGGTCGTCGCCGCGTTCCGCGGTCCTCCCCACGAAGGGCAGTTCCTGGGCGAGGCGAGCCCAGTCGGCGGCGATGACGTACGTCCACACGTCATCGGGGTACCAGCTCAAGGCAGCGCGGGCGTCGGTCAAGGCACCGTCGGTGTCGACGAAGACCGGACCGGCCGTCACCTCCAGGACCGCCTGACCGGTCAGCATCAGCCAGTCATCGGTCGACAGCGGCTCCCGCAGGTCGACGCCGGTACGCGAGTGCACGAAGGAGGCGACGTCCTGCACCTGGACCCGATGCCGGCGCTGCGGGTCGAAGGTCGTGGGGAATCGGGTCGGAAGGCCTTCGAACGACTCGGGAAGGGTCTCCTCCAGGTATGCGTCGACCTCAGCGGCGATGTCCGCCGACACGAGGAGGTTGAGCCTCAGGCCCCAGTCGTGGTCCCGCGAGACGGCGTCGTCCAGGCCGAGGACATCCGAGCCACTGCCCAGGCGGCCCGCCGCGCGCGGCAGGCCGGGCCAGCGTGCGTCGACGGCCGGCCCCACGAGGTGCTCGTAGTAGAGCCGGGCGTACTCGGCGCCGCTGCGATCCACGCGTCCATCATGACGTGGTGCCCACCTCGCTGCCGGTATGCAGCATGACCACTGCTCCGGCGACCTCAGCCGGCGGGACGGCCGAACCAGCGGGTGAGGTGCTCGTCCAGGTCCTGCTGGTCGTCGCCGATCCAGGCGACGTAACCGTCAGGGCGTAGCAGAACACACGGAACGTCAAGTGCCGCAGCGGGATCCGCGAGGTAGTCGACCCGGTCGGACCAACCGCCGACGGTCAGGCGTTCGGAGCGGTCCAGCAGCAGACCGCGGCCGTTCCTCAGCAGACCGTAGAGGCGGCCATGCGTCAGCTCGACGTCGGGCAGGCGGCGGCCGAGCAGGTCGGGGCCCTCACCGATGTCGTAGCGGATGTCCATCGCGGTGATCTTCTCGACCAGATAGCGGTTCACCTCGTCGAGATCCATCAGCTCGGTGAGCAGCCGGCGCACGGCCTGTGGGCCCGGTTCGGTCGACGACAGCTCCATCTGGGCGCGGGTGTTGTCCAGCACGTCCGCGGCGACCGGATGGCGTTCGGCCTGGTAGGTGTCCAGCAAGGCCTCCGGCGCCCAGCCGCGGATCTGTGCGGCCAGCTTCCACCCGAGGTTGAACGCGTCCTGGAGGCCCAGGTTGAGGCCTTGACCGCCGGTCGGAGGATGGATGTGCGCCGCATCTCCGCCCAGGAGGACTCGCCCGACGCGATAGCGCTCGGCCAGCCGAGTGGCATCGCCGAAGCGGGACATCCAGCCCGGGGAGTGCACCCCGAAGTCGGTTCCGGCGACCGTGCGCAGCTGTTGCCGGAAGTCCTCGAGAGTGGGGGATTCCGCGCGGTCGCTCACTTCCGCCGCTGGGACGACGACGCTGTATCTTCCTTCTCCGGAGGGCCTGAGCCAGAAACGCGGGTGGGTCTCACGGACTTCGGCCACCGTGGCGGCGATCTCCTCTTGCGCCGCGCTCACCCGCATCTCGCCCATCAGGGTGTCGGACCGCGAGGGCTCGCCGGGGAAGCCGACGCCGAGCAGTTTGCGGACCGTGCTGCGCGCGCCGTCGCAGCCGACGAGGTATCGCGAACGGAGCTGCTGCCCGTCGGACAGCTCGACGGTCACGCCCTCGTCGTCCTGCTCGAAACCGACCACCGCACAACCGCGCCGGACCTGAGCGCCCAGCTCGATGGCGTGCGCTTCGAGAAGGTTCTCGATGACCGGTTGCGGGATGCCGAGCAGGAAGGCGTGCGTGGTATCCAGGCCCTGGGGAGCCGGCTTCGGGATGCCCGCGAAGATGCCCCCGACGGGACGCTGTCGGCCTCTCTCGAGGAGGCGATCCAGCAGTCCCCGCATCGCCATCAGCTCGAGACTCCGAACGTGCAGACTGACAACGCGGACGAACGAGACGGGCTCGGTCTCCTTCTCCACCACGAGCACTCGCACATCGTGCAGCCGCAGCTCGGCGGCCAGCGATGCGCCCGTCGGGCCGCAGCCGGCGATGATCACGTCGAACGAGTCCATCGGCGTTGCCTCGGGTCTCACCTCCTCGAGCGTTTTCGCGGTCAACGTCACGTTGCTAGAGGGGGATGCCGAAGTCGGCTGGATCGAGGGGAGGGCCGACGATGGCACTTCCATGGCGTGCGGCGGCTGCCGCCAGGCGCGGGATGTCAGGGATGCTGGGTGGCGGCAGCCCCGGACCGGCGGCGGTGGTGCCCACCTCGCTGATCAGGGACTCGAAGCCGGCCGGGGTGGTGAGCTGCAGCATGCGTCCCGCGCGGGTGACGAGGAATGTGTGCGGCAGCCCGCGGGGCAGCCAGGTGAAGCTTCCTGGGCCGGCGTCCCACGCCTCGTCACCACACACGATGTGCATGGCGCCGTCGAGCACGAAGAAGGCCTCGTCCTCCGCCTCGTGCACATGCCGGGGTGGCCCGAACCCCGCCGGGGACTCCTGGAGCGCGAGCGTGAGGCTGCCGCCACTGCGGTCCTTGTCGACCAGCACCGTCATCCGCGTGGCCAGGAACCACCACGCCTCGCCGTCGCCGGCGGGGACATGCAGACCTGGGCTGCCATCGGGCATCGTGACCTCGGATCGGTGTGGGTGCTGCGAGCGTAGGCCCCGGACCGCGTTGGTGGACCGATACCCGGGCGTGCGCGGCCATCGGCTCACATGGGCAGGCTCAACGCGTGCGCCAGAACCATGACCCACCGGCCCTCGCGCGACACGAAGACATTGCTCATCATCGTGAAGTCCTCGAAGCGTGCGTCGTTCGGCATCCGCAGGACGGCGTGCTGCACCCCGGTCACCACCACGGCGGTCCCGAACTCGTCGGCTCGTAGGTCGTGGCAGGCGATCGACACCACCTCACCGGGGAACGAGGTCATCCTCTCGACGAAGGCATCCCGGTCTCGGTCCTCCTCGCCGGGAGTCCGGAGAACGAAGTCGTCCGCCAGAACGCGCATCCACGCCTCACGGCTCTTGGCCTGCATCGCACCCCACAACTCGACCCGTTGGACGTCGAGTACCTCTCGGGCCGGCGAGCTGCTACGCATCGTCGTCGGCCTTCCGCAAGGAGTGGATCATGCTCTGCAGCATGCCGAACGCCGCCGACTGCTCGTCCTGGCTCAGGCCGTTCAGCATCCTGACCTCGACGGATCGGACCGTAGCGCTCGCCTTCTCGAGGCTCCGTCGACCGCGTGGAGTGAGCCGCGTGGGAAGCACCTTCCCGACCGGGGCCTGCGCCGGCCGGGTCACGTAGCCGTCTCGTTCCAGGGCTTGTAGCAGGACGTTCATCGACTGACGGGTCACGAACGCTCCGCGGGCCAGCTCGGAGTTCGACAGGCCCGGGCGCTGGGCGAGCAGCTCGAGGCAGGAGTAGTGGGTCACGGTCATCCCCAGTGGTCGCAGCACCGCCTCCATGGCGACACGGAGGGCGCTCGAGGCCTCCTTCAGCAGGTAACCGAGCGACGTCTCCAGATCGACTCCGTCTTGCCTCATGTCAATACTCTGACATACATTCATTGGTGTCAGATAACTGACATGATCCGAAGGAGCTTCACATGCCGGTCACCGGCCCCGACTTCATCTCCCTCCAGGCTCGCGATCTTGACGCGTCGCAGGCGTTCTACGAGCGATACCTCGGCCTCGTCCGCTCTCAGGCGGGTCCTCCCCACGCCGTCGTCTTCGAGACGACGCCGATCGCGTTCGCGCTGCGCGACGTCGTTCCCGGTACCGATCTTGCGTCCGTCGCGCAGCCCGGCATCGGTGCTGCGATCTGGTTGCACGCCACTGATGTCCAGGCCATACACGACGCCCTCGCCTCCGACGGTCACCCGATCGTGTCGGCTCCGATCGACGGCCCCTTCGGTCGCACGTTCAGCTTCGCCGACCCCGACGGCTACCAGGTCACCCTCCACGACCGCGCCTAGGACGCCTAGCGCCAGAACCAATGGCTCAGCGGTCGGAGGGGCCTGCGGTCCCGGGCGTGGACGGGTCGACCTGCGCCCAGTCGAGGCGGTCGAGGTTGACGACGATCGCCTCCTGGGTGGTCCGGGCGATGACGACGACAGCCTCGGTTCCGGGGTCGGGGTTCTCCTCGCGGTGCGGCACGAACGGTGGCACGAAGACGTAGTCGCCCGGGCCGGTCTCGATGCGCGTCTCGACCGGCTCGTCACCGTCGACGTCGAGGAAGACGAAGACCGGATGCCCGGCGACGACGTAGATCGCCGTCTCGGAGTCGCCGTGGTGATGGTTGGCCGAGGCGGTGGCGGCGGGGACGTGCGTCTGTCCCATCCAGAGGCCGCGCGCGCCGACGGTCTTCCCGCTGATCGCCTCGAGCCGACGCATACCGGCCGTCTGCGTGGTCTGCCCGACGAGCCCGGCAGGTGCGACGTGGTGCAGGGCCCGGTGGAACGGGCCGATGACCGCGGGCACGAGCACGCCGCTGGGGCTGCGGACGAAGCCGTCGTCGGAGGACCCGGCAGGGACGTGGTCGACGGTCATCAGGCTCCTCGGGGGACGTCGAGACCCTGCGAGCGTAGCGATCGGGCGACTCCGACTCGGCCGGGAGGGATTCAGGCGCTGCCCAGCTCGCGCTCGTCCTTCAGGTGCCAGACCGTCCGGTGACCCGCCCACCGCCGCCAGTGGGCGGCCAGCTCGGGTGCCGACAACACGCGATCAGCGTCCTGCCGCTCGCCGACGTAGAGCGCGAAGACCTCGGCCGCCGTGATGCCGTGCTCCGGGGTATGCGTAACCGTCACCGGGGCGCCGGCCCACACCTCGCCCTGCTCGAGGACTCGCAGCAGCACCCCCGGTCGGCGGCCCTGCGCAAAGGCCCGGGGGAACCGCGCGTCCTGCATCCGCATACCCAGTTTCCAGCAGGGCGTGCGGGGTTCGCTCACCTGGAGCAGGGCGGACCCGACGCGCCACTGCTCTCCGATCACCGCGTCGCGCGGGTCGATGCCGGTCGTCGTGAGGTTCTCCCCGAGGGCGCCCGGGTCCAGCGCGGGACGCTCCAGCTCCTGCGCCCACCACCGCAGATCCTCGGACGCATACGCGTAGACCGCCTTGTCGTGCCCGCCGTGATGCTCGGGGTCGGCCTGCTCGTCACCGTCCAGCCGGGTGGCCAGCACCCTGACCGGGCCGGCTACTGGATGTTTGTCGATGCTGGAGCGCAACTGTCGTCCGAGCCACTCGTAGTCGCGAGCGCTGCCCACCTGCACCGAGACGATGCTGGGGAGGGTGGTGTCGACCTCGCGGGTCGACACTGATGATACGGAGGTCACGGCGGGCCCCTCTCAGGAGATCGGGGCGCCCCACCGACGACGGAAGCAAGCGGGGTGCGTCCCCCCACATCCGGTCGTCCAGCCTAGAGAAGGCGGCCGCCCACGCCAAGAGTCAGGAGCCGGCCAGCTCCCCGACCGGGACGTCCGCATTGAGTCGGTTGCCGGCGGGTGCGAGGGGGCACGCCCATCGCGGGTCGTACGCGCAGGAAGGGTTGTACGCGAAGTTGAGATCGATGACCCATGCGTCGTCCTCGCGACCGAGATCGGCGCCCTTGACGGTGTCGATGAGGTAGCGGCCGGCGCCGTAGGTCGTTCGCCCGGCGGTCGTGTCGCGCAGGGGGACGAAGAGCCCGTTCCCGTACGAGCCCAGCCACCACATGTCCAGGTCACCCAGCCCGGGCAACGCGAACCGTCCCGCCCGCTCGAACGGCACCGGCCCGTCGGTCCCCGTGTGCGGTTGCCAAGTCATCGGTTCGGCGGGCTCGAGAGGCACGACGAACCGGTATGCGGGGTCGTACGGCGCGTGGCGGAGCGCCTGCCCGGGTTGTCGCGGGGAGGCGGGGTGTTGCTCGAAGAGTGCGGTCCGCGCTCGGACCCAATCCGCTTGAGCCGCAGCGGGATCCGCGGCGGCACGGACATCGGCATACAGCGCATGGACCGCGCGCCGCCAGGAGGCGACCGACTGCGACCAGGTGGCGAGGTCCGGATGTGCGGCCGGCTCCTCGTGGTCGGACTCGGGCAGGGGCTGAGGCTGGTCGTCGCTCACCGGTCCAGCATCACCCGAACCGTGCCCATCGACACCCTCACGCTCACGCGTGGCGTCGGGCGAGGTGCAAGGTGATGTCGGCAGTGATCTCGACCGGGTCCGGAAGGACCTCGAGGATGCGCTCGAACGCCTGTCGTCGCTGGTCGGCCGGCAGCTGGAGGTAGGCCGAGACGGTCGAGAGGTGGCCGACGTAGTCGCGCGACGACTGGGTGGTTCGGCGTTCGATGACGTGCTGCTGGACATCAGTGAAAAGGGGCGATCGTTCGAGCTCCCTCCCCGGCCATCGCATCGGGTCGTCCGGTGGGGTGCCGTCCGGGGAGGGGACGTCGTCGGTCTCCAGGAACGAGCGGCGGGCTTCGTGAACCGCCGCTTCCATCGTCGCGTCGGCCAGCTGCATCGCGCCCCCGAAGGAGGCGAAGGTGCCTTCCGGCTCGAGCAAGGCGGCGATACGCGGCCAACGGCCTTCGACGTCGGTCCAGTGCAGGGCAGCGGCCACGTAGACCAGGTCGTAGGGCGTCGACGGGCGCAGGTCCTCTAGCGCAGCGGTGACCGTGACCACGTTCGCGGGCACGTGCTGACGCAGGACGTCGAGCATCGCGGCGTCGGGTTCGGTGGCGGTGACGAGAATGCCGCGGTCCGCGAACACGCGTGTCGCCTTGCCGGTGCCGGCCCCGATCTCGAGGGCGGTGAGGACGGGACGGTCCGCATACGCCATGACGAGGTCGACCAGCTCCGGTGGGTAGCCGAGCCGGAAACGCTCGTATGCGGCCGCCACGGCACCGAAGCTCGTCGCACGACCGGGCACGTCAGGACAGCCCGATCGGGTTGGGGAACGGAAGGATCCCGGATCGCCGGACGGCGTCGGTCAGCGGTGCCAGGAGATCGGCGAGCGTGTCGGTCCGGCTCGGGCCGAGGTGCTCCCACGGGGATGCGGCGGCGGCGTCCGTCTCGTCCTCGATCGCCTGGCGGGCCGTCCGACCCGCGGAGGTGAGCCCGCCTTCGGGGTCGAGCCAACCGCGTACCTGCAGCTTGTGTCTCCCGTGCCGCCACGCCTCTTCGGGCCACCCCCGGCTGACGGCCAGGGCCTGATCCTCGCTCTCGTCGGCGGCGATTTTGAGCCAGTGCGCCTGCACGGGCGTCACACCGGCGGCCACCAGCGCAGCGTTGTGACCGTCGCCGCGGTGCTCGCGAAGCGTCGTGGCCGCCTGCCACACGGCGCCCATCGGGTCGTCCGGCCGAGGGAGCACCTGGTTGGCCGCGGCCAGCACTCGACCTGGGCTGGCCGCGTGGGCAGCGGCCTCCCAAATCAGGCCGGCCGCCGCCTCGAGACCCGCTGTCTCGCCGCCGACCCGTCGGAGCGTCGCGGTGGCGCCACTGAGTCGAGTCCTCAGCGCCTCGTCGGGTGGGGCGAACGACCAGGCATCGGGCAGAGCCCTCGCGACGCGGGACGGCGCGAACCCGAAACAGACCGCGGTCGCGACCTGCGGACCCACCGCTCCCAACGGGGCCAGGCGGCCCGCGAAGTAGCCCATCCAGAACCCGCGGTACCCGGCTCGCGCGAACGCATCAAGAGCCTCGGGGGCGAAGTAGGTGATGGCGTGGATCGGCTCAACCAGCCGCCACATCCGACGTGAGGAAGGCACCACACTGTCCACGCCTCAGTATGCGTGTCTCGGACCTGGCGGGTTCCCGTCAGCGCGTGACGATGCTGTAGCCGCCTCCGGTCACTCGGACCGAGATGGGGCTGTCGGTCTCCCAGCGCACTACACCGTGACCTGGCGACGGGCCACGGCCGGTGTGCCGGCGCACGGTCGGGACCGTCCGACGAATACGGTTGTCCCTCAACGAATCCGTCGGTCGTCAGATCACTCGGGTATGCGTCCGCCCGGGTCCGTGTCGATCAGGCACGGAGCGTGAGGGTGCCGTCGAGGGCCTGGGTGGCGACCGCCAGCAGGGGGCGGCCGGTGCCTCGGGCATACCGACGCATGACCGCGAAGGCCTGCTCCGGTTCGACCCCGAGGCGTTCGGCGAGGGCGCCCTTGGCCTGCTCGATGACGATGCGGCTGTTCAGCGCGCCCTGGAGCTGTTCGGCCAGAAGGGTCTGCTCCTTGACCGCACGTTCCTGGAGCAGCCCGATGGTGGCCATGTCGGCCAGGCCCTGACCGAGCGCCACGTCCGAGGGAGACAGCTCCCCGGGGTCGGCGAGGTAGAGGTTCAGCGAACCGATCACGTTCTCGCGCAGCCGCAACGGCAGCGCGTGCACTGACGTGAACCCGGCCGTGCGGGCCACGTGAATGAAGCGTGGCCACCGGCGTTCGGCCTCGTGGGGGTCAACATTGGTGATGGCGTGGCCCAGGCGGTAGCAGTCGAGACACGGGCCCTCGTTGTACTGCAGCTCGAGGGACTCGAGATCCCGGGACTTGTCGCTGGTCGCGGTGATGACCTGCAGGCTGCCGCGTTGGTCCGCCAGCATCAGGCCGGCGGCGTCCGCGCCGATGAGCTCGACGCAGGTCTCGGTCAGCGTGTGCATGAAGTCGATGACGTCGAACTCGGCGACCATGGTGTCGGCGAGGGTGACGAACACCTCCAGGAGTCGCTCCTGACTGGCCATCAGCGGGCTGCCTTTCGGTCGGGAGCAGACGATCTGTTCCTACCCATCATCGCCAGCCCTTCGCCCCGCGTCATCACCGCGGCCCTCGGGTTCGAACCGGAGGGTGTGGGCCAGCACGTCGCCGGCGACGCCGACGATGCTTCGTCCGCTGGAGTACGCGCGCCCGCGCAGCAACAGCAGGGCCTCGGTCAGACCGACCCCGGCCTGGACGGCGACCATCCCGGTCGCCTGGTGGACGTGGAACTGCTGCGTCGACGCGGCGGCCAGGTCGGGCGGCAACCCGCCGTCGAGAGGGGTCTGGTCCTGGAGGTGCAGCAGGACCAGGACGGCGGCGTCGGCATACGACAGAGCCCTGCTGAGGCCATCGTCGTCGAGCGGGCCCGCGGCGGTGCGGTACAGGTCGAGCACCCCGAGACGAATGCCGCCGACCTGGAGTGGGAAGGCGAAGATCGCCCCGACGCCGGCCTCCAACGCTGCCGGTGCGAACCCGAGCCAGCGCGTCGGCGCGGTCCGACGCAGCTCCGGCTCCAACACCGGACGGCGGAGTCTCGAGGCGTCGACGCACGGACCCTCACCCGTCACCAGCTGGAGATCCTCCATCGCCCTGGCCCTCTCACTCGTCGCCCCCACGAGACCCGCCGACCCGCGGGTGGTCAGCAACGCCATCGCCGCGTCATCGACGGGCACCGCGACCGCGCACGCGACACAGAGCCGCTGCGCGAGGCTTCCCTCGTGGCCACGTCCGGACAGGAGATCGGTCAGGATCTGGTTCACCCGGGTCGCGCTCATCCCACTCACTGCCTCTGGCCGTCGATCGGGGTTGCGACCTGTCGTGGCCCGCGGCTCGGCTGACCATCAGGTCTGAGCCCTGCGACCCCGGGAGTGGCTCGCCCGCGACCCGCGCGCTAGCCGTGAGCGACAGCCGCGCCCGATGAGGCGTTCGATGCTCGGGATGATCCATGGGCCCTACCTGAGGTCGCGGTCGTGCGAACGCGGCGGCCGGGTCCCGGGCAACCGAGAGCAGTGACTCTATGGCTCGGCGCGCCAATCACGCCAACGCGCCACGGCCGCTAACGTGCCGCTGGTGACCGTGGTCCTGGGGGTCGACGCCTGCCGGACGGGATGGGTGGGCGTTGCGTTGGATCCCTCTGGCCATGCCGAGGTATGCGTGGCGCCCGCCTTCCGAGACCTCGTCGCCTGGGCCGCGGCGCGCGGACCGCTCGGTCTCGTGGCCGTCGACATGCCGATCGGGTTGCCTGACGACTCGCGCCGCCTCGCCGACGTTCTGGCGCGGGCGGAGCTCGGTCCGCGCCGCTCCTCCGTGTTCATGACGCCGGTCCGGGCAGCACTCGACGAGGACACTCACGCGCGGGCGAGCACCGTGAACCGCGACCGAGCCGCCGAGGGGATCTCGACGCAGGCGTTCAACCTCCGGCCGAAGCTCAAGGAGGTCGAGACGGTGGCCTTGGCCCGCGCATACCGGGTCGTCGAGGTGCACCCCGAGGTGTCGTTCGCGCGGATCGCGGGACGGCCGCTGACGGCGTCGAAGAAGACCGCGGAGGGACAGCGGATGCGCAGGGACCTTCTCGCCACCGTCGGGATCGGGGTCGACTCGAGAATTGCCGGCGCCGCCGTCGACGACGTCCTGGACGCTGCCGTGGCCGCGTGGTCGGGGCGACGGGTGCTGCTCGGCGAGGCATACTCGCTGCCCGACCCGCCCGAGGTGTTCAGCGACGGATGGCACAGCGCGATCTGGGTCTAGTCGGGGTCCCCGCGAGGTATCGGAGCGAAGCGTGGGGTCCCCGCGACGGATCGACGCGAAGCGGCGAAGGTCGTGGGAGGACCTCGTGGGGTGACTAGACCATGATGGCTCCTGCCATGTCGCTGCTCGACCGGATGGACCGGCTGCCGTTCAGCCGTCCGCACCACGCGCTGCTAGTCATCGGCGGGCTCGGCTACACGTTCGACGGCGCGGACAACGCGCTGGTGGCGTTCCTGCTGCCGAGCATGGCGCGCGAGTGGAGCCTCGACAACGGCGCGCTCGGGCTGCTCGCGGCGGCGAGCCCGGTCGGCTACCTGGTCGGTGCGCTGGTCGCCGGAACACTCGGCGACCGGATCGGCCGTCGACCGATCATGATGTGGGCGCTCGCGATCTACACGGTGTGCACCATGGTGGCGGCGCTGGCGCCGAGCTATGAGGTGTTCGCGGCCGCGCGGATCCTGGCCGGGGTGGGCATCGGGGCCGAGAGCGTGATCGTCGCGCCGTACCTCGCCGAGTTCGTCCCGCCGGCCCGACGGGGCTGGTTCGTCGGCTGCCTCGCCGGGTTCTTCTCGTTCGGGTACGTCGCCGCCGCCCTCCTCGGCCGCTTCGTCGTGCCAGCCACCGACTCCGGCTGGCGATGGGCGCAGGTCGTCACCGCGGTCCCGATCGTGCTGCTGCTGTGGTGGCGCCGGTCGCTGCTCGAGTCGCCCCGGTTCCTGCTGGCGCACGGCCGCCGTGCGGAGGCCGAGCGTGTGGTGACCGTGTTCGAGGACAAGGTCCGGCGGTCCACGGGAGCCGAGCTGCCGCCGGTGAGCGGCAGTGCGTCGGACGCGGACGTCGTGGAGACGAAGGCTGGACTGGCGGCGAGCCTGCGGTTCCTCTGGGGACGGGGTATGCGTCGACGGACCGCCGTGGTCTGGCTGGTCTGGTTCGTCAACGTCTTCGCGTTCTACGGCTTCTTCACCTGGATCCCGACGCTGCTCATCCAGCAGGGGATCAGGGTGACGCGCAGCTTCGACTTTTCTCTGGTCATCTACCTCGCCCAGATCCCCGGGTACTTCACGGGTGCGTGGCTCAGCGACCGGCTCGACCGGAAGCACATGATCGCGGTCTGCCTTCTCGGTGGCGCGGCGGCGGCGTTCTGGCTGAGCCAGAGCACGACGCCGCCGTCGATCATGATGTCCGGCGCGCTGCTGTCGTTCTTCCTCAACGGCAGCATCGCCGCGACCTACGCCTACACCCCTGAGCTCTTCCCGACCTGGACCCGGACCACGGCGACCGGTCTGGCGAGCGCGTTCGGTCGGCTCGGCTCGATCAGCGCGCCCGCCATCATCGGCTTCGCGTCGAGCTCCCTCGGCTTCGGCGGGGTGTTCGGGATGACCTGCGCGGTCCTGGTTGCCGGAGTGGTCGGCGTGCTCGCGTTCGGGGTCTCCACGGCCGGACACTCCCTGGAGCAGCTGAACGAGCGGGCCTCCGAGCCCGGCGACGACCGACCCAGCAGACTCACCCCATGAAAGCGTCCCGACCTCCCGACGAGGTGCTGGTCCGACGGGCGCGACTGGTTCCGGTCGGTCCCGGTACGCGTGGAGCCGGCCCCCACGACCGGCCGGTCGACCTGCGGATCACCGGCGGGATGGTCACCGAGGTGGGGCCGGACCTTCCGGCCGACCGTGTCGCGGACGTCGTCGACGCCGCGGGCCGGTGGGCGGTCCCGGGACTGTGGGACCACCACGTGCACCTGACGACCTGGTCCCGGACCCGCACCACCATCGACCTCGCCGGGACGACGGGTCCGGAGGACGTGACGCGACGCGTGTCCGCGCATCTGGCGGGGCTGACCGGTGAACCGCCCCGGCTGGTCAGCGGATTCGGCTACCGGTCGGGTGCGTGGGACCGGGTCGGTACCGTCGCGGAGCTCGACTCCGCCACCGGAGACGTCCCAGTGATCCTCACCAGTGGCGACGCCCACAACGGCTGGCTCAACAGCGCGGCGCTCGGGCTGCTCGGGCTGACCGGCGTGGCCGGGCCACTGGAGGAGAACGACTGGTTCGGGCTCCAGCCGGCGATCAGCGCGCTCCTGGAGGAGATCGAGGCGGGCGGTGCCGGGGAGGCCGCCCTGCGCTCGGCGATGGCCGCTGCCGCGGCACGCGGCATCACCGGCGTCGTCGACCTCGAGATGCCTAGCAGCTACCGACAGTGGCCGAGCCGGTTCGCGAACGGGCTCGACCTGGTCCGGGTGCGTGCCTCGGTCTACCCGGAAGCGCTCGACGATGTGTTGGCGGCGGGCATCCGCACCGGCGACCGGCTGGCTGCGGACAGCGACCTGCTGACCATGGGTCCCTTCAAGGTGATCTCCGACGGTTCGCTCAACACCCGGACCGCCCGGTGCTGCGACCCGTATCCCGACGCCGACGGTGGGCACCTCACCCAGGGGACTCAGAACTACGACCTCGACGAGATGACCGAGCTGCTGAAGCGGGCCCACGCGGGTGGCCTGGAGATCGCGCTCCACGCGATCGGCGACGCCGCGGTGGACCTCGCGCTGCAGGCCTTCGAGGTGACGGGTGCCACCGGCGGGATCGAGCACGCCCAGCTGGTACGCCTCGAGGACCTCCCGCGGATGGCGCGGCTCGGCGTGCTGGCCAGCGTGCAGCCGGCCCACCTTCTCGACGACCGCGACACGACGCTGCGCCTGTGGGGCGACCGGGCCGACCGGTGCTTCGCTCTGCGTTCCATGGTGGACGCCGGCGTGGTGCTCGCGCTCGGCTCGGACGCCCCCGTCGCGCCCCTCGACCCGTGGCTGGCCATGGCCGCCGCGGTGCACCGTTCGGCCGACGAGCGCGAGCCGTGGAACGAGGCCGAGTCGCTCAGCCCGGCCGAGGCCCTGGCCGCGAGCACGGACGGTCAGCCGACGCTGGGCGTGGGCAGTCGAGGCGACGTCGTGCTGCTCGATGCGGATCCCCTTGCTACAGCAGCGGACTCAGGCGAGGCGGCGCGCATACTCCGAGGCATGCCGGTTGCCGCCACGGTGCTGGCGGGTCATCTCACGCACTCGGGTCTCGGATGACCGAGACCTCCACCGGGGTCGGCGAGACGCACTTCGCGGCGATGATCGCCCGCACGACATCGGTGCGGGTGACGAGGCCGACCAGTCGGCCGCACCGAACGACGGGAAGCATCCGCCACGGCAACCGGACGAACAGCCGGGTGATCTCGTCGAGCGGTTGTTGTTCGGTCGCGGTGACCGGACCTCGGGTCATGACGTCGGCGACGACGTGGCGACCGGCATCATCCCGGCTGGCGGTGGTGATGGTTCGTGGGGCGCCCCCGGGTCGAGCTCCGACAGCGAACCGCAGCAGGTCGCCCTCGCTGACCACCCCAACGAGCATTCCGTCGGAGTCCAGGACGGGCAGCGATCCGAAACCGCACGCCACCAGCGCGTCCGCGGCCGTGGCGAGGTCGGTGTGCTCACGGATCGACGGCCCCGGCGGTCGGGCGATGTCGCCGACGAGCATCGCCAGCCTCCTTCGGCTCGCATCAGGAACGAGTAGCCTCCATCGTCGGTGAGAGGCCGGGCAGGTCACCATGACCTTGGTCCCGGCCCTTCACGTTCGGGGGGTAGCCGACCTGGCGCGGGGCGGCTCCGCGCAGCGGGATCTCAGGTCGGGCCGAGACCGGCGGCGGGGATGCCCCCCCGCATACCCCGCCACCGGCCCTGAGGCCCCGAGCCCGGTCACCCTGTCGGTGCGGCCTCCCGCAGCCGGGCCAACAGGGGTTCCGCCGCTTCGGCCAGGAACCGGTCCTGGAGCTCGTCGCCGATCTGGACCAGCGCGATGTCGGTGAAGCCGGTCTTCCAGAACGGCTGAACCGCCTCGACGATCGCGTCGAGGTGCGGTCCGCAGGGGATCGAGGACGCCACGTCTTCCGGCCGGACGAACTGCGACGCCGCCGCGAACCCGGCGGTCGTGGGCAGGTCCGCGTTGACCGCCCAACCCCCGCCGAACCACCGGAACTGGTCGTGCGCGCGTTCGACTGCCGCGTCGACGCTGTCCGGGTCCCAGCTGATGGGGATCTGACCGACCGCGCGCGCACCGTCTCCGATTCGCGGTCGGTCTTCGAGTGCGTTCCACGCGTCCAGCAGCTCACCGTCGGGGTCGGTCGCGACGAGATGGTCGGCGAGGGGACCGAGCTCCTCGACGGCCTTGAGGCCGCCCGCCGCGACGGCGATCGGCACGCCACCCTCCGGCAGGTCCCAGATGCGCGCGGAGTCGACGTCGAAGTAGTCGCCGCGGAAGGTCACCAGCTCCCCCGTGTGCAGCTCCCTGATGATGTGCATGGCCTCGGCCAGCATCGCCTGGCGGGTGTCGACGTTGGGCCAGCCGTCGCCGACGACGTGCTCGTTGAGGTTCTCGCCCGCGCCGAGGCCGAGGATGAACCGGCCGTCGCCGAGGATCTGCAGCGTTGCGGCCTTCTGGGCCACGACCGCCGGGTGGTAGCGCATCGTCGGGCAGGTCACATAGGTCATCAGCTCGATCCGCTGCGTCACCTGGGCCACCGCGCCGAGCACGGTCCACGCGTACGGGGCGTGCCCCTGCGCCGAGAGCCAGGGGAAGTAGTGGTCGCTCGACACGAGCAGGTCGAAACCGGCGTCCTCGGCGGCGGCCGCGTACCGGACCAGGTCCTTGGGGCCGCTCTGCTCCGTCATGAGGGTGTAGCCGAATTGCGTCACGGGTCAGAGGTACCCCGTGACGGCGGCCTCAACCCTGTAGATCAGAGGGTCTCGTCAGCCGGCGAGGAAGCGGAGCAACGTCGCGTTGAACGCCTCGGGGTCGTCGAGGTTCACCGGGTGACCGCAGCCCTCCAGGACCATGGCCTCGACGTCCTCGTTGAGGGCGGCCATCTCGGTGGCGTGGGAGGACGGCCAGAACTGGCTCTCGGCGCCCGCGACGAGGAGCACGGGGCAGGTCGCGCGAGTGACGACGTCCCGCCAGTCGGCCGCCGCGTGGTCGCGCAGCAGCGGCAGCGTGGTCGGCGCCGCGGCGTCGGAGCCCATCGGGTTCGACCCGGTGGCGGCGGCGATCGCGGTCACCCCCGCGATGGTCTTGTCCATCCCCGCGCCGCGGCCGGTCGGCGGGATACCAGCGTCGAAGAACGTCCCGAGGTTGTCGGCGGTCAGCCCGTAGAAGCCGCTCTCCCACCCGTCGCGGTTGAGCATCTTGGGGGTCTGGTCGACCGAGACCATCCCGAGGCAGCGCGCATACCCGAAGAGGTCGAAGTAGGCCCAGATCGAGCTCGCCCCCATGGACCCGCCGATGAGGAAGGCCTCGTTGATGCCGAGGGCGTCGAGCAGCGCCCGGGTGGTGAAGTGCCAGCTCGTCGCCGCGGCGAGGAAGCCGGCCACGAGGACGACCGGTACGCCCTCGCCCTCGTCGGTGTAGGAGAGGGCCACGTCGTCGGTGGTGCGGAACGGCGGCATCGGGTTCCTTCAGGGAGGCGCCGGGCCCCTCGCTTCTCGGCGAGGGGCCCGGCTGGGTCTGGTCGGAGAATGCGGTTCAGCGGATGCGGGTCAGCGCACCGAGCGGATCGGGATGATCGCGACGATGCCCAGCAGTACGAACACGATTCCCGCGATGAACGTGATCTGGTAGCCCCCGAAGATCGTGATGAGCGCACCGGCGAGGCCGGGAGTGATCGCCTGCGGGATGGTCGTGGCGATGCCCAGGATGGCGAGGTCGCGACCCGCCGAGTCCTCGCCGCCGGTCACGGACACCGGGAGCACCTCGGTCATCAGGGCGAGGTCGATGGCGATGTAGGTGCCGAAGCCGAGGCCCATGACGAAGGAGTAGATGAGCATCGAGGGCACCGTCGGCCAGGCCAGGGGCAGGGTGAACGAGGCGGCCATGATGATCGACGCCCAGACGATGAACGGCTTGCGACGCCCGGTCTTGTCCGAGAGCTTCCCGCTCACCGCGGCGGAGATGAACGTGCCGAGGAGCAGGACGACGGCCATCTGGGCGACGACGGCGTTCGAGGTGGCCTCGTCCAGGCCGATGTAGTCGCGCAGCGTGTAGAGGCCGTAGGTGGTGCCGGCGGCGAAGCCGATGACCATGAGGAACCGCGCCGCGAACGCCCAGGCGAAGTCGGGGTGCTTGCGGGGGTTCACCCAGAAGCCCTTGGCGAACGCCTTCCACGAGAACGCCGCTCGGGGGACGTCCACGTTCGACGACTCGCGGTTGACCAGCACGAAGATCCCGGCGACGACGAGGAGCAGCAGGCCCAGCACCGCATACGGGAGCTGTCCCTGGACCGCGAGGCCACCGGCGACGCCGGCACCGACGGCGTTGCCGACGGTCACGCCGACGCCGATCAGGCTGGAGGCGGCGCCGCGCTGTGAGGGCGCGAAGCGGTCCGGCACGATGGCCTGCGCGGCAGCGAGGACCGCGTTGACGCCGACCTGCACGAGGACCCAGGTGACGGTGATCATCGCGAGGGACGACGCGGCGAGCGGGAGCCCGATGGTGAACCCACCGGCGACGAGCGCCCCGAACACGATCCACGGTGAGCGACGACCGAACCGGCTGCGCGTCGCATCGGAGAGCGCGCCGGCGAGGGGCTGGGCGATGATCGTCACGACGAAGGCGACGGTCGCGACGATGGCGAGGTTGGTCACCTTGTTGGCGGCGTCGAGCTTGGACACGAGGTCCGGGATGAGGACGCCCATACCACCGGAGTTGATGGCGACGAGTGAGGTCAGCAGCGCCGAGATGCCGATCGCGGTGCGCCGCAACGGTTTCGTGAGCTTGGTGGTCGAGGTCACGACGTCGGCCTGGACGTCGCTCGCGTCAGACACCGCCGTCTCGTCGAGCGGGACCGGGATGGTCGTGGTCATCGGATACTCCTGTGGATGCGGTGACATGGTGGGTGGATGAGGTGGGACGGGTCGAGCGGCCCGGCGTTCAACGGTCGATGACCTTGCCGGGGTTGAGGATTCGGTGGGGGTCGAGGGCGTTACGGATGGCGACGTGCAGGTCCGCGACGGCGGGGGAGATCTCGGCGACGAGGCCGGCGCGCTTGAGCAGACCGACGCCGTGCTCGCCGGTGACTGTGCCCCCCACGGCGAGCGCGGCCTCGATGATCTCGGCGAAGGCGAGCTGAGCACGGTCGCGGGCGGCGTCGTCGCCAGGCTTCGTGATGATCAGCGGGTGCAGGTTGCCGTCACCGGCGTGGGCGATGTTGGCGATGAGAACGTCGTGCCGACGGCCGATCTCGTCGATCCGGCCGAGCATCTCCGGCACCCGCACGACGGGGACGCAGACGTCCTCGGTGAGGACCGGACCCAGTCGCTCGACGGCGGGGTAGGCGAGGCGGCGGGCGGCGAAGAGGGCGTCGGCCTCCTGCTGGTCGCCGGAGACCGCACTGAACGTCGAGCCGGCCGAGTCGAAGCATGCCAGCACCTGCTCGGCGAGGGCGTCGCCCGCGGCGCCGGCGTCGTCGACGCGAGCCAGGAGGATGACCGCGGCGTCGGCCTCGAGACCGAGGTTCTTCCAGTCGTTGACGGCCTCGAGGCAGTGCCGGTCGAGGAGTTCGAGGGCCGACGGCACGATCCCGGCCCGGGCGACCGCGACGACGGCGTCGCCGGCCGCGACGGTCGAGGAGAAGAAGCCGACGACCGTGCGCTCGGGGGCGCGGGCGGGCCGCAGCCGGACGGTGACCTGGGTGATGATCCCGAGGGTGCCCTCGGAGCCGACCATGAGGGAGGTGAGATCGTAGCCGGCGACGCCTTTGGCCGTGCGCCGACCCAGCCGGACGATCTCGCCGGTGCCGGTGACGACCTCCAGGCCGAGGACGTAGTCGCCGGTGACGCCGTACTTGAGGCAGCAGACCCCGCCGGCGTTGGTGGCGACGTTTCCACCGATGGTCGACCAGGGGGCGCTGGCCGGGTCTGGGGGGTACCAGAGCCCGTACTCCGCGCAGGCCGCGCGCAGCCGGTCGTTGACGACGCCGGGCTCGACGACGGCGAACCGCTCGACCGGGTCGATCTCCAGGATCCGGTCCATGGCGTCGAGGGCGACGACGACACAGCCGGTCATCGCGTTGGCCCCTCCCGAGAGCCCGGTGCCGGCGCCGCGGGGGACGACGGGGATCCCGTAGGCGGCACAGAACCGGACGGTAGTGGCGATGTCCTCGGCGCGCACCGCCCGGACGACCGCGGCGGGAACCGCGTAGGGCGCCCACTCGGCCTCGTCGTGGCTGTACCGCGCGCGGGCCTCCTCGCCGGTGAGGACCTTGGCGCCGAGGAGCTGGACCAGGTGCTCCCGGACCTCGGCGTCGGTCAGCCGCGGGGCGGCGGACGGGCCCGAGATGGGGGTCTCGGCGAGGGTGAGCGTCACGGTGGTCCTTGGGTCGTCGGTTCGGGTTCGTCGAACCGTAGGGTCGGGAGGGCCAGCTCGGCCACGGTCGAAACCTCTACTGTTCGCGGCTTGAGTAGAGATTCCGTCTACCACCCGGCATGATCGGGTCGTGCCCCGCGCCCGCGACTGGGTCGAGCTGCTCGCCGCCGAGGCGACCGCGGCCGACCTCCTCGCGCATCGGGACCACCTGCTGGAGTCCGGTGGTCCGCCCGGCCGGGTGGCTCGCGAGGAGCGTGCTGCGGCAACGGTGTCCGGCCTCCTGCAGCAGCGGCGGCGGCGCATCGTCGAGCTGTCGGCGCTCAACGACATCGCCCAGCAGCTGGCCACCGTGCACGAGCCGAGCGACCTGCTCCAGGGCGTCGTCCACGAGGCCCGCCGGCTGCTCGGCGTCGACCTGACCTACATCGCGCTGCTCGACGGCGACGCCCTGCGGATCGACGTGGCCAGCGGCCAGCGCACGCCGCAGCTCGTCGGGGTGCGGCTCCCGGCCGACGCGGGGCTGATCGGGCGGGTGGTGGCGTCCAACTCGCCGATGTGGACCCCCGACTACGCGACCGAGAAGCGGATCGTCCACCGCCCCATCGCCGACGACGCCGCTTCGGCGGAAGGGCTGCGCGGCCTGCTCGGGGTCCCGCTCGGCGTGCGCGGCCGGGTGATCGGCGCGTTGCTCGCGGCCAAGCGCACCGAGCGGCACTTCACCGAGGACGAGGTTGCGCTGCTACAGGCGCTCGCCAGCCAGGCCTCGGTGGCCATCGACAACGCACGGTCCAGGGAGCAGCTGGCTCGGAGCAACGCCGCACTGCACCAGGCGCTGCGGCTTGACGAGCAGCTGACCGCCGTCGTGCTCGAAGGTGGCGACCTCGACGCCATGCTCGCGCTGGTCCGGTCCGTGACGCCCGGCGAGCTCGTGTGGGTGGCCACCGGCGACCCGGCTCCGTCCGACGCCGTTGCTGCGGTCGTCGACGCGGTGGGAGAGGGCGGTGACGGTATGCCGGTCGACGGCGACGGTCTGGTGGCCCAGCCGGTGCTGGCGGCCAAGCGGCTCCTTGGCGTGCTCGTCGCCACGACGGCCGACGACGGGAGGTCGACCGCCCGGCTGGTGCTGGAGCGGGCGGCCCCGATCATCGCGCTGACCATCGCCGAGGCGCGGCAGGCGGCTCGGGCGTCCGAGCTGGGTCGCGACATCGCGACCATCGACCTCGTCAGCCGGCGGGAGGGCGACGCGCGACGGGACCGGGAGCGGATGCGGGGCGCCGGCCTCGACCCGCGCCGCCCGCACGACGTGATCGTCGTCGACGACCCGGCGACAGTGCCCGGTCTGCGTCAGGCGCTGGTGGTCCTGCGGGAGGCGACGTCCGCCGCATACCGGAACCAGGCCGTGATGCTCGTCCGGCACCGCGCGGACTGGGCGGTGATCTGGCCCGCCGGTGGGCCGGTGGCCGGCCTGGCCGGTCCGGTGACCGGGGCGCTCACGTTCCGGGACGCCTACCTCGACGCCGCTCGGACGGCGCGGGCGCTCGCCGCGCTCGGGCGTCGCACGGGGATCGCGCGGTCGGACGACCTCGGGGTCTTCGGGATCCTGCTCAGCCACACCGGACCGCGTGAGCTGGCCGGCCAGCTGCGCCGCGAGCTGGGCCCGCTGCTGGCCGAGGAGCGGCGTCGCGGCGTCCCGCTGGTGGCCACGCTCACGGCGTACCTCGAGAACGGCCAGCGACCCTCGGCCACGGCGCCGGCGCTGGGCGTCCACGTCAACACGCTGTACCAACGGTTGGCGGTCATCGACCGGGTGCTCGGGCCGGCGTGGCGCGAGCGCGCGCTCGAGCTGCAGGTGCTGCTCCGGGTGCGGGCGGCCGCCGACGGACTGGAGTGAGTCGCCCCTGTACACACCGACGGGCGTTGGTCGCCTGACAAGGCTCACGACGGGGTCCCGCCAGGACCAATGCCCGTCGGCATGTTCGCGACCCGTCTCGGTAGCGTGGCCGACGTGCTGAAACGCCTCGCGACCGACGACCCGGCGGGTGTCGTCTACGCCGACGAGGGCGACGGCCCGGTCGTCCTCGTGGTCCACGGCGGGCTGAGCGACGAGTCGGCGTGGGAGAAGGTCGCTGGCGAGCTGACGCCGTCGTTCCGGGTGGTGCGGATCCGGCGGCGGCTCTACCGCACCGAGCTGCCGGCCGACCCGGCGACCGACTTCGCCCGGGAGGTCGACGACCTCCTGGCCCTGGTCGCCGAGATCGGCGAGCCGGCGGTCATCGTCGGGCACTCGTCCGGCGCGATCGTCGCGCTGGAGACCCTGGTACGAGACAGCGCTCCCTTCCGGGGCGGCGTCGTCTACGAGCCGCCGCTGGTGCTGGACGAGCCGATCGGCGGCGCAACGGGGGTGGCCGACGCGCGGGTCGCGCTCGACCGGGGAAGACCCGGGGCGGCGCTCCGGATCTTCATCACCCGCATGGTCGGGATGCCGCGAGCGGTCGGCTGGCTCATGCCGCCGATGGTGCGGATGAACGCCAAGATCCGGTCCTTCGTCCCGCGGCAGATCCACGACACCGAGGCGATCAACCTCCTCGGGAACCGGCTCGACGCATACTCCTCGATCTCCTTGCCGGTCCTGCTCCTGACCGGCGCCAAAACCCCGGCCCACCTACGTGAGCGCACCGACCGGCTCGCCGCGGTCCTGCCCGCCGCGCGGCCACTCGCTGTCATGCCCAAGCAGGGGCACGGGGCCAACGACGGCGCCCCCGCTGAGGTCGCCGCACTCATCCGGGAGTTCGTCGGCTCCCTCTAGTCTGCGGTCATGTCGGACCTCGTTCGCGCCGCCGTCCTCGTCGCCCCGGGTCGCTACGAGCTGCAGGAGTTCCCGAGACCGCGGCTCGAGGACGGTGCGGCCTTGCTGCGTATGGAGATGTCGGGAATCTGCGGCACCGACAAGCACACGTACCAGGGCGAGACGAAGCAGTATGCGGGTACGCCGGCCGAGACCGACACGCCCTTCCCGATCATCCAGGGGCACGAGAACGTCGGCGTCATCGACGAGATCACGCCGTCCGCGGCCGAGAAGCTCGAGTTCTACGGGCAGCGGCTCGGCGTCGGCGACCGCGTCACGATGTGCCCGGACGTCGTGTGCGGGCGGTGCTACTCGTGCACCCACGTCATGGGCTACGTGTGGTGCGACCGGTCGGAGTGCTACGGCAACTCCTTCACCAGCTCGTTCGCGCCGCACCTCATGGGTGGTTGGGCCGAGTTCCTCTACCTGAGGCCCGACACCTTCGTCTACAAGGTGCCGAGCGGGTTGTCGCCTAGGGTCGCCGTCCTGGCCGAGGTGATGGCGTGCACGGCCAGCCTCGACAAGGTGAAGGAGTTCAGCTCGTACGCCATGGAGGGCTTCAACTCCGGCGACACCGTCGTGGTGATCGGCTCAGGACCGTTGGGGCTGCTGCACATCGCCAAGGCCGACATGATGGGTGCCGGCCGGATCGTCGCGACCGACCTCAGTGCTTACCGGCTCGACTGGGCGCGCCGGTTCGGGGCCGACGAGACCATCGACGTGACCGCGACGACGAGCGAGGAGCGGGTCGAGCGGATCCGCGAGCTGACCGGTGGCCGCGGCGCTGACGTCGTGCTCCACATGGCCAACACGCCGGCGTCGTTCGTCGAGGGCATCGAGATGCTCAAGCGCGGCGGGATGATGCTCGAGATGGGCAACTTCGCCGACACCGGCGAGGTGAGCATCAACGTGCACCGGCACATCTGCAGCAAGAACATCCGGCTCATCGGGCTGACCAACCACCCGAGCACGGGGTACGGGCCGGCCATGCGGCTGATGGAGCGGTATGCGGACCGCTACCCCTTCGACGAGATGGTCACCCACGAGTTCGGGCTGGCCGACGCCGACACGGCGATGCGGACGAGCATGAGCCCCGAGAGCATGAAGGTGACGATGGTCCCGTCCATGGTCTAGCGCCCTCCGTCGAGGACCCGCGTGACATGTCGCGCGTCATGTCGCGTTGCGTGTCGTGATAACCACCCTGAGTGCGACATGACCCGCGACGTGACTTCTGGTGTCGGGGTGATGATCGCGTCGGAGGTCAGAGTGCGGGTCAAAGTGCGGCGGGTGTCGTCAGGCCAGCACCGGACGCACCACGACGCGCACTGTGACATCCATCAGGACTGGGCGGGGGTCGCCTCGAGCAGCCTGAGAATCTCGTCGGTCGTCCCGGTCTCGCCGAGGCGCGGGAAGATCCGCTCGACGCTGTTCCGGTGCGTCTCGGCCGACATGTGCGCCATCGCGTCGGTGGCGAGGGTGACGTGGTCCTCTCGTGCGCGGCCCGCGCCGTCGACTCGACGCCCATGCTCGTGGCGATGCCACCGAGGACGATCTGGGTCACTCCTCGACGGCGCAGCAGGACGTCGAGGTCGGTCCCGTGGAAGGCGCCCCAGTTGCGCTTGGTCACGACGATGTCGTCGTCGTGTCCGGTCAGCTCCTCGGCAATGCGGTCCCAGCCCTGCGGCCGGTTGGTCGGCCGCTGGACCTCGGTGCGGCCCGGTGCGGCGTCGACGCCGTCCGGCCGGGCGGTGACCCGGACGAGCACGACCGGCAGGTCGTGTGCCCGGAACCCCTCGGCCAGGCGGACCGCGCGGTCGAGGACGTCCGCCGCCGCATACGGCTGGGTGGGTGCCGCCAGGATCCCGCGTTGGAGGTCGATGAGGACGAGGGCGGTATGCGGGTCGATGGCGGCGATGGTCACGAGTTTCCTTCCACAGCAACGGTTCGGCCGACGCGCCGGAGTGAGCGGTCGACCAGGGTGAGAACGAGGAGCAGGGCGGCGCAGCCGACGAGGAAGCCGGCCAGCTCGTGCAAGCCGGTCGTGTCGACGGCGGTGCCGAAGAACGCACCGTTGGCCGCGGACGCGACGAGGGCGCCTAGGTAGGTGAAGGTCCGCAGGAGACCGGCGGACGCGCCGATCCGTTCGGGCTCGGCCTGGTGATCGAGCGCGTTCTGGTTGGCGAGACTGACCAGGCCCTGCGGGATGCCGAGGACGAGGGACAGCCCGACGAGGACCCAGATCAGGCTGGCCGTCCCGAGGAACAGCACCGCGGCGCAGGCGGCCACGAGGACCGACGCCCCGACGACGAGCTCCAGCCGTACCTCCGGTCGGCGCCCGGAGACCGTCGTGACGATGACGCCGACGAGGAACATCGGGAGCAGGATGAGCCCGGTCTGGGACGCGCTGAGGCCGCGTCCCGCTTCGAGCCACTGGGTGTAGCCGTAGAGGAAGCCGTAGGAGACGGTGAGGGCGAGCAGCTGACGCGCATACGTGCCGAGCAGGGGGAGGTTCCCCGCGAGGACGCGGAGGTCGAGAAACGGCGCGGCCGTGTGGAGCTCGCGCCAGACGAAGGCCACGCCGGTCACGACGACGATCGCGAGCAGGTACCAGCGGTCGAGGTCGGGGGTGGTGAGGAAGAGCATCAGCGTGACGAGGCCGACGGCGAAGGTGAGAATGCCCGGGATGTCGAAGCCGGCGGGTTCGGCGGAGTCACCGGGTTCACCCATCGTGCGCGGCAGGCGCCTCCAGCCGAGGGCCAGCGAGGCGAGGGCGAGCGGGACGTTGACGAGGAAGATCGTCCGCCAGCCACCGATCCCGATGAGGGAGCCGCCCAGCGTTGGGCCGATGACGGCGGTGACCTGCGTCGACACCGCGAGGGCCGCGAGGATGCCGCTCGGACTGGGGATGCCGGTGCGGTCGGCCTCGCGGCGGATGAGGTACATCGCGGCGGGGTAGCCCGCGCAGGTCCCGATCCCGATGAGGACTCGAGCCAGGACGAGGGTTCCGAGGTTCGGTGCGACGGCGCCGAGGATGCCGGCGAGGCCGACCAGGGCTGCGCCGAGGAGGAACAGGTCGCGCGGTCCGTACCGGTCGACCAGGCGGCCGACCACCGGCTGGCCCACGGCGGTGGCGAGGTAGAGGCCCGTGACGAGCCAGACCGTGTCCGACGGCGGAGCGCCGAACGCGATCCCGATGGGGACCAGGGCCACGGCCAGCATCAACGAGTTCACCGGGTTGAGCAGGGCCCCGAGGACCATCGGGGCGATGAGCTTGCGGTCGAAGGCCGCCTCGTCGCCGGGACCGCGCAGCGCGCGGATCCGGTCGGTCAGCGCGCTCACGGGTGCGTCAGCCGGTCCAGCAGGGCGACGGCCTCGATGACCGTCTGTCGCTCGGCCTCGGTGAGGCGCTCCTCGAGGACGCGGCTGAACCACTCCTCGCCGTGACGGCGGCGGTCGTCGAACAGCGCCGTGCCGGTCGGCTCAACGAGACCAGATGGCGCCGGCCGTCGTCGGGGTCGGGTCGACGGACGACGAGGTCGCGCTCCTCGAGAACCGCCAGCGTCGCGGCCACCGACTGCGGGCGGATCCGTTCGGCCGCAGCGAGATCGCTGGCCGAGGCCGGCCCGTCCTTACCGAGGCGGCTGAGCACGGACAGCTGCGACGGGGTCAGCTCGTGGGTGTCGGCGACGTCGACCAGCCGGCTTACCACCACCCGCAGGTCGCGTGCCGCCCGGACGGAGGAGGGCGAGACGGCGCGGGCGGCGGGCGTACGAACACGGTAATTTCGACAGTCCAGACTGTGAAGTCTGGACTGTCGGTCGTCGCCGGAGGTCAGACTTTCATGGCCGCCAGCTGGATGAGGTTGCCGCAGGTGTCGTCGAGGATCAGCGTCCGGACCGGTCCCATGTCCGTCGGCGGCTGGACGATCGTCACGCCCTTGGCCAGGAGGTCCGCGTGGACCGCGTCCAGGTCGTCGACGCCGAACGAGGTGAGCGGGATCCCGTCCGCGACGAGGGCCTCCTTGAACGGCTTCGCGGCCGGGTGCTCGTCTGGTTCGAGGAGGAGCTCGACGCCGTCCGGCACCTCGGGGCTGACCACGGTCAACCAACGGAACTCGCCGAGGGGGACGTCGGTCTTGGGCTGGAAGCCGAGGACGTCGGTATAGAACGCCAGGGCCTTGGCCTGGTCGTCGACGAAGACGCTGGCGGTGGTGATGCGAGGCATACGGGGATCTCCTTGATCTCGTTGGTGGGCCGGGCTGTTCAGGTGAGGGGCCACCGCTCGGCGATGGCCCGGAGCGGCGTGGTGTCGAGGTGGTGGAGCTTGGTCCGTCCGTCCTTGTGCGAGGTGACCAGACCGGCCTCCTCAAGGACCGCGAGGTGCTGCGAGATGGCCTGGCGGGTCGACGTGATCCCGTGGCGCATGGTCAGGCGCGAGCAGAGCTCGAACAGCGACTGGCCGTCGCGTTCGGCGAGCTCGTCGAGGATCACCCGACGGGTCTCGTCGGCCAGGGCCCGGAACAGCAGCCCGTCCTCCATGGCTCCACAATAGGCAAGTAACCACTTGCCTATCAAGTCCGGCGGGTGCTCAGATCCAGCTGGGGAACCACATGTGCGCGCTCCAGAAGGTGTACGGGACGACCTGGGCCGTGTAGATCGGCCAGAAGAACGCGAAGAGGACGATCTCGAGGACCAGGAACGCGCCGGTGACGCCGAACCCGATCTTCCGGCGCAGGGGTCGCGCGTTCGGGCCTCCGATGAACAGTCCGAGCACGTAGACGCAGGCGAGAACGACGTACGGAACGAAGGCCACGGCGTAGAACGAGTAGATGGTCCGATCCCCGAGGAGGAACCACGGGATGTACCCGCCCAGGAACCCGGCCAGGATCGCGCCGGCCCGCCAGTCGCGGCGCAGCGCCCACATGAACAGCAACACGAACACCGCGAGGGTGGCGCCCCACCAGATCGACGGCGTCCCGATCGAGGAGATCGCTTTGGAGCAGCTCTCGACGAGGCAGCCCTGCTCGCCCTGCTTCGGTCCCTCGTAGAAGAACGACGTCGGCCGGCCCTGGACGAGCCAGGACCACGGGTTGGTCTTGTACGGGTGGTCCGAGGTCAGGTGGGTGTGGAACTCGAGGATCTGGGCGTGGTAGTTCCACCACGACCGGACCGAGTCGGGGACCCAGCCCCAGCCGGGCTCCGCCGGGCGGGTGTCGGCCCAGTGCCGGTTGTACCCGATCTCGGTCGTGAACCAGCCCCACCAGCTGAGGCAGTAGACGACGACGGTGGTGCCGACCATCCAGAGCAGCGCCAGCGGGGTGTCCTTGACCAGCCACGCGATCTTCCACCGGGTGAGGCCGACCGAGCGGCGGGCCCCCATGTCCCAGAGGACCGTCATCAGGCCGAAGACCACCAGGAAGTACGCGCCGGACCACTTGGTCCCGCAGGCCAGCCCGAGGCATACACCTGCGGCCAGCCGCCACGGACGCCAGCCCAGCGAGGGACCCCACGGGCCGAGCGCGGTCAGGCCGGCGAGGTCGAGCCCGGCGACCTTGCGGGCCAGGACCTTGCGGGACTGGTCGCGGTCGATGAGGAGGAAGCAGAACGCCGCGAACGCCCAGAACATGAGGATGAGGTCGAGCAGGCCCGTGCGGGAGTGGACGAAGTGGTGGCCCTCGAACGCGAGCATGAACGCGGCGACGGTGCCGAGGAGCGACGACCCGAACAGGCGGCGGGCGGCGCGGCCGATCATGAGGATCGAGAGGACGCCCATGACGCAGATGGCGAACCGCCACCCGAAGCTGTTGTCGATCCCGAACAGCTGTTCGCCCCAGCCGATGAGCCACTTGCCCACAGGCGGGTGGACGACGAGGTCGCCGGTGGTCGGGTCGTACACCTTCAGGACGTTGCCGGCGGTGAAGTTCTGGTCGATCTGCTTGGCCTCGTTGAGGACCGGGTCGTTCCTCATCTCGACGCCGAAGAGGATCATCGACCAGCCTTGCTTGACGTAGTACGTCTCGTCGAAGACCAGCTGGTGGGGGTCGCCGAGGTTCCAGAAGCGCAGGATGCCGCCGATGACGGCGGCGATCAGGGGGCCGAGCCAACCGAACAGCACCCGGCCGGGCGGCTCCCCGAGCAGGCGGCGGCGCAGCTGCCCCTCGGTCTCGACCACGGCGGTCATGGTATGCGGCTCTCGTGTGTGCTCCGGGTTAGTCGTGTTGGGGGCGCTCGTGCTCGGCGTGGGCGGCCGCCTCGAACTGGATCGTCGAGTGCTGCAGCGAGAAGTCGCGGGCCAGCCGGCCCTGGATCTGGTCGAGCATCCGCGGCAGGTCGCCGTCGTTGAAGCACGACTCGTCCACGACGACGTGAGCGGTGAGCACCGGAAGCCCGGTCGCGACCTGGCTGACGTGCAGCTCGTGGACGTCGTGGACGTGCGGGGTGGCCAGCAGCCGAGCGCGCACGGCCGCCAGGTCGATCTGCTTCGGCGTCGCCTCCATGAGCACGTCGATGCTCTCCCGGAGCAGCTTGATCGTCCGCGGCACGATGAGCGAGCCGATGAGGATCGACGCCAGCGCGTCCGCCCGCAGCCAGCCGGTCAGCGCGATGACGACGGCCGCGACGATCACGGCCACCGAGCCCAGCGCGTCGTTCATCACCTCGAGGAACGCGGCCCGCAGGTTCATGTTGCTGTTGCGCGCACTCGCGAGAACGGCCATCGACGCCGCGTTCCCCACCAGGCCGATGACGCCGAACACCACCATGAGCGAGGACGTCACCTCGGGCGGCTCGAACAGCCGCCGCACGCCCTCGATCAGCACGAACCCGCCCACGGCGAGCAGCACCGCCGCCTGTCCGGCCGCCGCCAGCACCTCGGCCCGCCGGTACCCCCACGTCCGCTGGTCGGTCGGCGCCCGCCGGGACAGGGTCGCGGCGAACCAGGCCAGGGACAGCCCGGCCACGTCGCTGAGCATGTGTCCGGCGTCGGCGACCAGGGCCAACGAGCCGGAGAGGATCGCGCCGACGACCTCGGCCACGAGGACCACCGACGTGATCGCCAGCACGACCGCCAGCCGGCCGCGGTGGTCCGGCGGCGCGTGCGAGTGCCCCCCGTGCGAGCCGCCCGAGCCGCCGCCGTGTCCCTCCTCGTCGGCGCTCATCAGCGCAACCAGCTGAGGTGGTCCTTGGCGAGCGTGTAGCCGATGAACGCGACCATGTCGAGGATCGCGTGCGCGACCACGAGCGGCATGACCCGCTTCCACCGCACGTACACCAGCGAGAACACGACCCCCATGATCGCGTTCCCGACGAACGCACCGAACCCCTGGTACAGGTGGTAGGTCCCCCGCAGCAGCGCGGACGCCGCGATCACCCACGGCGTCCCCCATGCCAGCTGCCGCAGCCGCGTCATGAGGTACCCCACGACGACGACCTCCTCCAGCGCCGCGTTCTGGAACGCCGACAGCACCAGCACGGGGATGGTCCACCACTGCGCGGTGAGGTTCGCCGCCGCGACCTGGGTGTTGATCCCCAGCGCGCGGGCCGCGACGTACAGGCCCAGCCCAGGTATGCCGATGATCGCCGCCAGCGCGACCCCGCCGCCGAGGTCGGCCCACGGGCGCCGCAGGTCGAACCCGAGGAACCGCGTCGCCGCATACGGGACCGGGGGCTCGACCCGGCGCAGCAGGTACAGCGCGAGGAGGACCGGCACGACGCCGAACCCGATCGCCACCAGCTGGTACGCGAGGTCGAGCCACGGACGGTCGGGCGTGACCGAGTTGTTGAGCGACGACGACTGGCCGCTGAGCGGGATCTGCTTGGTCAGCCGGTCGACGATCGCGAGGACCGCGTAGACCGCCGACGACCCGAGGGACAGGCCGAGGACGAGCAGCACCTCGCGGCTGAGCCCGCCGCGCTGCTCCGGAGCGACCGGTGACGGCGGCGCCGGGACGTCCGTCGTGTCGGTCGTACTCACGACGCGACTGTATGCCGGGAGGCTCGGCTACTCGGCAGCCTTGGGTCCGAGCAGCAGCGGCATCAGCGCGTGCACCTGATCGTCGAGCGTGTCGAGCGCGGTCTCGCTGCCGGTGCCGATGGCCAGCAGCGCCTGCTGGAAGACGCCGTCGAGCATCCCGTATGCCGCGGCCGGGGTCGCGAGGACCGGCCGGTCCATCAGCTCGCCGTAGCGCGAGACGACCCGCCAGATCATCTCCTCGAGCGTGTGGTCGATCATCGTCACCGCCTCGCGGAGCGACTCCTCGAACATGCTCTGGGTGCGTAGGTCGTACCAGAGCCGGTGCATCGGCGCCTCGTCCTCCAGCGTCTCGCGGAGCTTGGCGGCCAACGCGTCGAGCAGTCCCGGGCCGGAGGTCGAGTCCGACACCACAGCGTCGTAGCGGTGCACGCAGCGCGCCTTGTAGTAGCGCACGCAGTAGACGATCAGCTCGATCTTGTCGTTGAAGTAGTAGTGCACCACGCCGTGGCTGAACGGGGAGTTGGCGGCGATCTCGCGCAGGCTGGCGCGCGCGTAGCCGAGCTCGCCGAGGGTGAGCAGCGCCGACTCGGCCAGCTGGTCGCGGCGCTCGTCGAAGCGGTCCGCAGGGCGTTGGGCCCGTCGGGCGGTGGCCGTGCTCATGAGCTCAGTCTACGGGGCATACCGGCGGTTTCTTGACAAGTGTCCAGCAGAGTCTTGACAACTGTCCAGGAGAGTCTTGACACTTGTCAAGCCGAGCGGGGGCATCGGCGATGGCGAGACCACGCAGCTTCGACAAAGGAGTCGGTATGACGGTTTTCGACCTGACCGGGCGCAAGGCCCTGGTCACGGGTGGGGCGCAGGGACTCGGCGAGGGGATGGCCCAGGCGCTCGCCGCCGCGGGTGCCCAGGTCGTCGTCGCGGACGTGCAGGACGACCTCGGGCCCAAGGTGGCCGAGGCGCTCGGTGAGGGTCACGGCTTCGTCCACCTCGACGTGACTGACGACGCGAGCTGGGGCGCGGCGGTCGCCGACGCGGTGGGGCAGCTCGGCGGCCTCGACATCGTCGTCAACAACGCTGGGATCGAGATCACCAGCCTGTTCGTCGACCTCGACCCGGACGCTGTACGGCGTCAGCTCGAGGTCAACCTCCTCGGCACGTCGCTCGGCATCAAGCATGCGTTCCTCGCCATGCGGCCCGGTGGGGCGGCCGGCAACGGCGGCGCCGTCGTCAACGTCGCCTCGGTCGCCGCGACCATCGCCTTCCCGGGCATCGGCGTCTACTCCGCCACGAAGTCGGGTGTCGACCGGCTGACCAGGGTGGCCGCCATGGAGGCGGGCAAGCTCGGCTATGGCGTTCGCGTCAACTGCATCTACCCCGGGCTCGTCCCGACGGCGATGGGTGCGGGCCTGGCCAACGACGTGGCCGCGATCGGCCTGTTCGCCAGCCCGGAGGAGGCCGTGGGCGCCGTGATCGGACTGACGCCATCCGGGCGTCTGGGTGAGGTGTCCGACATGGCCGACGCGGTGGTGTTCCTCGCCTCGGACGCCGCTCGATTCATCACCGGCGCCGGCCTGGCCGTCGACGGCGGAATGGGGATGTGAGCGCCATGACCGACAAGCCAGTCGTCGTCTACGGAGCCTCCGGCTACACCGGGCGCCTCATCTGCGAATACCTGCGCGACTACCACCTCCCGTTCGTGGCCGCGGGCCGCGACAAGGACAAGCTCCACGACGCCATGGCCAGCCACGTGGCCGGCATCGAGACCGCCGACTACGAGATCGAGGCGGTCGAGCACGACGTCGACGCCCTGGCCGAGCTGTTCGCTGGCGCCTCGGTGGTCTGCAACACCGTCGGACCGTTCAGCAAGCTGGGCCCAGTGGTGGTCGAGGCGTGCCTCAAGGCCGGCGTCCACTACCTCGACACGACGGGCGAGCAGGACTGGCTGATCACCTGCGACGAGAAGTACGGCGCCGACTTCGCGGCCGCCGGGCTGCTCCTGGCTCCAGGCGTGGCCCAGATGTACACGACCGGGGAGATCGCCGCGCAGCTCTGCCTGGAGCAGCCGGGCCTCGACACCCTCGACATCGCGGTGTTCTGGGGCGGCAGCCCGACGATCGCCTCGACGATGACGATCCTCGCCAACGCCGCCACCTCCGCGGCGCACTACCTCGAGCAGAACACCTACAAGGAATGGGACCCCGAGCTCGGCCTGATGACCCTGGTCGTCCCCGGCCAGCACGAGCTCGCCCTCGCGCTGCCGTGGGGCGGCACCTCGCACCCGGTGTGGTTCAAGCGCGACCCGCGGGTCGCCAACGTCCGGGCCCTCGGTGGCGTCTTCAACCGCGCTCTGATGCTCGGCGTCCCCCAGATCGTCGCCGGCGCGCTGGAGGCGACCAAGGACATGGAGCCGGACGAGCAGTACGAGGCGTTGCAGGCCACCGCGGCCCAGGTCATGAACCAGATGCCGCCGCGCGAGAACGCCCGGGTCAACAAGTCGCTCGACTCGGTGCACGCCTCCGGACCGCTCGGCCGGGCGCACTGCGTCATCCACGGCAACCAGAACTACAAGCAGACCGGCCTGCTCCAGGCGTATGCGGCGTACTCGCTGCTCCAGCAGCCGCCCAAGCGCGTGGGGTTCGCCTCGGGCTGCCAGGCGTTCGGGCACCGCGAGCTGCTCGGGGTGCTGCGCGCATACGGGCTGGTGATGGAGCCGGTGCTGACCGTGGAGCGCTGAGGTGCGGCTGGTCGAGTACCTCGAGAAGGGGGCGTCGCTGGGTCCCGGCGCCCCCTGCCTCACCGTCGACGGCGTGAGCACGACCTACGCCGAGGTCGTCGCGCTCAGCAAGCGGGTGGCCTCGGCCTTGGTGGCGCGCGGCGTCCGACCGGGTGACACGGTGGCGATCCTCTCGGCCAACGACCCGGTGGCGTTCACCAGCGTGTTCGGGATCAGCCGGGCCGGCGCGGTCTGGTGTCCGGTCAACCCGCGCAACGAGGCGGCCGAGAACCGGGAGCTCCTGGACCTGTTCGACTGCCGGGCGCTGGTGTTCCAGGCGTCGTTCGCGGGTCTCGTCGAGAAGATCCGCGATGACTTGCCCGGCGTGCACACGTGGGTATGCCTGGACGGCGACGTTCCCGGGGCGCTGGGCTGGGACGAGTTCCTGGCGCTGGGCGAGGGCGTGGACGGCCGGGGTGACCCGGTCGACGACGTGGCAATGATCGTCGGGACCGGCGGGACCACGGGCCGGCCCAAGGGCGTCGTCCTCACCGGGCACAACCTCGAGGCGATGACCGCGATCACGTTGATGAGCTACCCGTTCGAGGGGCGGCCGGTGTACCTGGCGCTTGCGCCACTGACCCACGCCGCCGGGGTGCTCTGCTTCCCGGTGCTGTCGCTCGGCGGCGAGGTCGTGGTGATGCGGGCTCCCGACGTCCAGGCGTTCCTCGACCTCATCGGACGACACGGCGTCACGCATACCTTCCTGCCGCCGACGCTGATCTACATGGTGCTGGACCACGCGGCACTCGACGGCGCGAATCTCTCGTCGTTGCAGTGCTTCTGGTACGGCGCGGCGCCGATGTCGACGGCCCGGCTCGAGGAGGCGCTGCGGCGGATCGGTCCGGTCATGGGCCAGCTGTTCGGCCAGACCGAGGCGCCGATGATGATCTCGACGCTGCCGCCACGGGAGCACTTCCGCGCCGACGGGACCGTTGCGACCGAGCGGCTGTCGTCGGCCGGGCGGCCGAGCCCGCTGGTCACGGTGGCGGTGATGGGTCCGGACGGCGCGTTGATGCCGCAGGGCGAGCGGGGCGAGATCGTCGCGCGGGGTTCGCTGGTGATGGCCGGCTACTACAAGAACCCGGAGGCCACGGCGCAGGCGTCGGCGTTGGGCTGGCACCACACCGGCGACATCGGGTTCCTCGACGCGGACGGGTACCTGTTCATCGTCGACCGCGCGAAGGACATGGTCATCACCGGCGGGTTCAACGTGTACTCGACCGAGGTCGAGCAGGCGCTGATGGAGCACCCCGCGGTGCAGGACTGCGCAGTGGTGGGCCTCCCCGACGCGCACTGGGGCGAGCGGGTGACCGCTGTCGTGACGCTGCGAGCCGGCCAGAGCGCCGACACCGCCGAGCTGACGGCCTTCGTCAAGGCCCGGCTCGGCAGCGTCAAGGCGCCGAAGCAGGTCGAGATCTGGAGCGACCTGCCCCGGTCCAAGGTCGGCAAGGTGCTCAAGACGGAGATCCGCGCCGACCTCCTGGCCGGCTCGGCTCCGCCGGGTTGAGCCGGACAGGCGCTCCCACGATGGGCGCCGCGCCCGAGCAACGGGCACCGGGCCGCGGCTTCGCGGCGTGCCGTCGAGACACGCCCAGTCCACCGGGCGGTGCGTGTGGCGGTGCCTGTCGGTCGGGCGCCGGTCAGGCTGGCTGAGCCGGCCTTGCGCCCCTGGGACGCCCGCGCCCGCGCAACAGGCACCAGGCTGCGGCTTCGCGGCGTGTCGTCGAGACACGCCGCGTCCACCGGGCGGTGCGTGTGGCGGTGCCTGTCGGTCGGGCGCCGGTCAGGCGGGCCGACGCCAGGGCTTCAGCCAGGGCGTCTCGGGCCAGCCCTCGAACCCGGCCATCAGCTCGTACATCGTCGCGCCGTCGACGTGCTCGCGGACGATGTCGGCGTGCCCGGCGTGCCGGGCCAGCTCCTCGATGAGGTGGAAGTAGACCCACCGCACCGACCACGCCTCGATGTCCTTCGGGAACCACGGCGCGTTCCGAGGTACCGGTACCGGCTGGTCCAGGTCCAGCGACTCGTCCAGCGCGGCGGCCTCGGTGTCGCGAGCGACGGCGTCGAAGGCGGCGAGCAGGTCCTCGATCGTCTCGCCGTCGGCGTTCCAGTCGGCCCCGTAGTTCGCGGCCTGCTCCTCGACCGGCCGCGAATCCGCCTGCCCGGATCGCACCCCGCGCGGGCCCGCTCCATCCAGGTCCGCTCGGTATGCGTGACGTGCTTGACCAGGTTCGCGATGCTGATGGCGCTCCGCGACGACACCTGGTGGGCCTGCTCGTCGGTCAGCCCGTAGGCGGCGAAGCGGATGCCGTCGTGCTGCTGGCGCAGGAAGGCGCTGATCGCCTCGCGCTCGGTGGCGACGGGGGGCGGGTTGCCCGGCATGTCGGTGGTCCTCTCATCGTCAGGGAGCCCGGTCCGTCAGTCGGCGAATGCGCCGTTCTGCGTGGCCTCGTTCCCACCCTGACAGCCCTTCCGGCCAGATCGTGACCGCAAGACCCGCCGGAGTAGAGGAGGCTGGGGTACTACCCCGTCGTCAGGCCGGGTGCGACGAGCCACTTCAGGAGCAACCGACACCGTGGAGAACGACCTCATCATCGTCAAGATCACCCAGACCGAGCACCGCGGCGTGCAGGAGGCCGCGAGCGGGGACTGGGTGGTGGCCTCGGACAAGGCTCGGTACTTCACCCACCTCGTGGCGGTCGGTCAGAAGAACATCGAGCTCGGAGTGTTCGAGATCGTGGGCCACAGCAACGTCCCGGTGCCGTCGGGCACGTCCAACAAAGTCCGGTTCGACCTGGTCCCCTCGGAAGAGACGCTCACGCAGCCCCTCGACGACCTCTACATCTTCAGCAGCGTCCGGAAGTACGCCTTCGACTACCTCAGCGGCACCCACGCCGAGCCGACGGCCCGGCCGATCCCACGTCAGCGCGCGGCCGCGACGAAGCGCGCGGCCCCGCCGCCGGAGCCGACCGAGCTGGTCCGGTCGCTCAAGACCTGCCCCATCTGCCTCATGGACGTCCAGGACTGCCTGGGCCACTGACACCGGTGACACCCCACCGGAGGCTCAGCTGAGGATGTCCTTGCGCCGGAAGTGGCGGTAGGCGATCCCGACCAGGACGACGGTGTAGAGCACCGACCACAGGACGCCGTGGCGCATACCGGTCCAGTCGATCTGTGGCGCCAGGGCGTCGGACCACGAGCGGGCGTAGTACATCGGCAACCCGTTGCGCCACCCGCCCAGCGTCTCGATCTGGCTGAGGATCGACGACACGATCGTCACCATGACGGCACCGCCGACCGCCGCCAGCGGTGCGTCGGTGCGGGTGCTCAGCCAGAAGGCGATCCCGCCCACCTGCAGGAGGTACATCACGAGGTAGCCGATGATCACGGCGAACCGCGGGATGAGCTCCGACCACTCGAGCACCCCGCCCGCCGGGTTCGTGAAGGGCGCCCACCCGTAGGCGACGCCACCCACCAGCAGGGACCAGAGCGACAGCAGGACCACCGCCACGGCCGCCGTGAGGAACGCCACCACGAGCTTGCTGGTCAGCAGCCGGGCGCGGGGCACCGGGGCGACGAGGAGGTAGCGCAGGGTCGACCACGACGCCTCGGAGGGCACCGCGTCGCCGACGAACAGGGCGGTGAGGACGACGAGGAGGAACGACGCCGAGGCCGAGATGGCGAAGATGGCGAAGTTCGCGGCGCCCACCTTGGCCAGGCCGGCCACGGTGTTGCCGGAGGGGCCACCACCGCCGATCGCGAAGGCGATGACGAGGACCACCGGCAGCGCGCCGATGAGGACGAAGGACCACAGGGTCCGACGTCTGCGCAGCTGCCGCCCCACCTCGGCCCGCCAGGACAGTGGCCGGCGCACCGTCTCCGGCAGCGTCGGGCGGGTGCTCGTCGACGCGCTCATCGGGCCCGCACCTGTCGCAGCCGGTCGGACAGCGACCGTGGACCGTCGCCCTCCGGACTGGACCCGTTGGCCCCGCCGGCACCCTGCGCCGCAGCGATGACACCGAGGAACACGTCCTCCAGGTGCTTGCGGCTGGTGATCCCGACGATGTCGACGCCGGTCTCGGCCACCGCGCGGACGACGTCGGCTCGCGGCAGGTCGGCCGTCACGACGATCCGCGGCTCGACCGGGTCGGCCTCGACGTCGACCTGGGTGATGCCCTCGGTCCCGTGCAGCCGCGACACGAGCCGGTCGACGTCGCTCCCGGGGCCGAGGAGGACGACGGTCGTGTCGGCGCTGTCGACGAGGTCGGCGACGGTGCCGCTGGTCACGACCCGACCGGCGTGCATGACGATGACGTGGGAACAGGTCATCTCGACCTCCGCGAGCAGGTGGCTGGAGACGACGACGGTGCGGCCGGTCGACGCATACCGGTGCAGGATCGGGCGCATCGCCGCGATCTGCGGCGGATCGAGGCCGTTGGTCGGCTCGTCGAGGACCAGCACGTCGGGCAGGCCGAGCATCGCCTGCGCGATGCCCAGGCGTTGCTTCATGCCGTGCGAGTACGAGCGAACCGGGCGGTCGACGGCGCCGCCCAGCGCGGCCACGTCGAGGGCTTCGTCGTATGCGGCGTCGGCCTCCGGGCGCCCGGTCGCGGCCCAGTAGGCGTGCAGGTTCTGGCGCCCGGTCAGGTGCGGGAGGAATCCCGGCCCCTCGATGAGGGCGCCGACTCGGGCGAGGACCGGCGCGCCGGCGCTGATCGGCTCGCCGAGAACGTGGATGGTGCCGGTGTCCGGGCGGATGAGGCCCATGACCATCCGCAGCGTCGTCGTCTTTCCGGCACCGTTCGGGCCGAGCAGGCCAACGACCTGGCCGCGTTCGGCAGTCCACGAGACGTCGTCGACGGCGCGGTGGCCGTCCTGGTAGGTCTTGACGAGTTTCGCCACGACGAGCGGGGTGTCGGCGAGGTCCGGTCGCGGGGGCGTCTCCCGGCGCTGGCGCCGGTGCCACCAGGCCAGCGCCGCCAGGGCGAGCAGCGCGACGCCGATGGCGATCGCCACGCCGATGGCCTCGGTGTCGGCGTCCGACTCCGCCGAGAACGTCGTGCCGGCGACGACCGGGATGGTGAGCCCCGTCCCGTCGAGGGTGATCTGGTCGGCACGGGCGGTGCGTGGCCCCGCATACGCGGAGTCGGTCGCCGTGACGAGCAGCCGCACGACACTGCCCGACTCGAAGGTCCACGTCGCCGCCGGCAGGGCGATGTCGACGGTCGTCGGCTGTCCCGGGGTGGTCGGGACGGTGACCGGAGCGACCAGGCGACGCGGGAACGTCGGGACGCCGCCGGTCACCTGCCACAGGCTGAGGAACAGGGTCGCCGACGTCGCGGTGGACGTGACCGTGAGCCGGACGCGGGGAGCGCCGACCACCTGCGTGCGCGCGGTCAGCGGGGGCGAGTCGAACGCGGCGGACTGCCCGGGCAGGGCAGCGAGCGGGTACGTCGGCAGGTTCGCGCCGAGGGCACCGGTGGCGGCACCGCCCGGTATGCCGGTGATCGACGCCGGTTCGCCGCCGGGCGGGGTGAGAACCGGACGCGGAGAACCGGCGTCGAGCGGGATCGTTGCGGTGGTCGACGACCCGACGTACGAACCGGACTCGAGGAGCGGGGCCACCGTCTGCCGACGGGGGATCGGCGTCGCGTAGACGAAGGTGGGGAGCGGCAGCCCACCGGCGGCCGGGGTGCCGCCGTCGGGAGACAGGTAGTGGCCCAGCCAGGTGCGCACCGACTCCTCGTCGCCAGTCGCTGTGCTGCTGATGCCGTCGTGTCCGCCGTCCATCCAGCGCACCGCGACAGGGGTGCCCTGAGCGGTCAGTGCACGCGCGGTCGCGTCGGCCTGAGCGATCCCGAACAGCGAGTCGGCCATGCCCTGGACGAGGTACGTCGGGGCGGTGAGGCCGGCAAGCAGCCGTCGGGGGCTGTGGGCGCGGAGCAGGGCCAGCAGCTCAGGGCTCGGTTGACCCGACTCGGCCGCGCCGAGGAAGAGCCGGCACACGGTCGGGTCGAACCGGCCACACACCGGTGAGGTGACCGCCCCGCCCGTGCCGGACCGCGCAGCACCGGCGTTGGCCGCCTGGAAGAACGTCGAGGCCCACAGCTGCTTGAACGGGCCGGGCGTCGCGATGGGCTCGAGGTCGGCCGGGGTCGTCGGCGCGGCGGCGGTCGTGACGTGCTGAGGGAAGAACGCCTCAGCGAGGTCGTTCCAGGTGATCGACGCGACGACGGCGTCCACCCTCTTGTCCGTGGCGCCGAGCATGAGGGCCAGCGCGCCACCGTAGGAGCCGCCGGCGACGCCCACCCGGGGGTCGCCCGCGCCGTCGAGCCGGACGTCCGGTCGCGCGGCGAGGAGGTCGACGAGCGCTCTCGCGTCCGCGACCTCGTAGTCCGGGTCGTCGAGGTGGATCCGCCCGCCGGACGCACCGAACCCGCGCGCCGAGTAGGTGAGGACGACGTAGCCTCTGCCGGCCAGGTCGCGAGCCCGGTCGACAAGGTCGGCCTTGCTCCCGCCGAACCCGTGGGCGAGGAGGACGGCGGGATGCTGACCCGACGAACCGGGAACGAAGACGCTGGCGTCGAGGGTGACGGCGCTGCCGTCCGGCTCGGCGCGGACCGGCACCGTAACGGCCTGCCCCGTCGCCCCGGACCCAGGTGCGTCCGTCGCGGCCAACGCGGCCGGAGCACTCGCATACCCGACGACCACGGCCAGGCTGATGACCAACGCCACCAGGCGGGCCACCACGGGGGCGCGGTGGCCGGGTGCAGGCATGAGCGAGCCTAACCCGCGCCCCGTGGACGGATTCGGGCCGCCGTCTCGTTCACGGTCGCATACCCGGTCGTATGCCCGAATCCGCTGTTGTCGCAGCCGCTGTCGGCATACGACCGGGTGCGCGACTCAGCCAGGAACTGCTGCGCGCTCGTGGTCGCTCTCGTGGAGGTCGATTCCCTTGGTCTCGGGGAGGGTGAGGATCGTCGCTCCGGAGATGAGCATCAGCGCGATCGCGTAGAACGGGAACACCGACGTGGACTGGAAGTGCTCGGCCATCCACGCCTGGAGCAGCGGCGCCGTGCCGCCGAAGAGCGCGATGGCGATCGAGTACGGGAACCCGAACCCGGCCGCCCGGACGTGCGTCGGGAACATCTCGGCGTATACCGCCGGCGCGATCGACGCCACGGCGGCGATGACCGCCAGCATGATGCCCATGGTCAGCGCGAGCTGCCAGGCCGAGTCCTTGAGGATGGCGTTCATCGGGATGTAGAGCACGATCGCGGCGGCCAGCGCTCCGAGGAGCACCGGCTTGCGTCCGACGCGGTCCGACACCATCCCCCACAGCGGCAGGGCGATGAGGAAGACCAGGTTGCCGGCCACCCCCGCCCACAGCGCGGACGTCGGGTCGATCTTCAGCGTCGTCTGGGCGTAGGCCGGTGCGTTGATCGCCCACACGTAGTAGATGACGGTGAAGCCGCACGTCATACCGATGACCTGGAACGCCTGCTTGCGGTGCGCCGCGATCGACGACCACAGCGACTTCACGTCGGCGGACTTCTCGACGTCGGTCTCGAAGACCTGGGTCTCGGTCATGCTCCGACGGAGGACCAGGCCGTACAGGCCCAGCAGGGCACCGGCGAGGAACGGGACGCGCCACCCCCACGTGTCCATGGCGTCCTTGCTCAGAGTGGTGGTGAGCAGCGCGGTGAGCAGGAGCCCGGCCATGTTGCCGACCGTCCCCGAGAAGTAGATCCAGCTCGACCAGAGGCCGCGCCGCTCGGGTGGAGCCTTCTCGGAGAGGTACGTCTGGGCCGCCGGCAGCTCTCCGCCGTGGGCGAGACCCTGCATCAACCGGGCGAACAGGAGGATCAACGAGGCGAACACCCCGACGGAGTCGTACGTGGGCGCGATGCCGATGAGCAGGCTGCCGACGGAGGCCAGGGCTATTGACAGCATGAGGCTGAACTTGCGACCGCGACGATCGGCGATCCGGCCGAACAGCAGGCCGCCCAGGGGCCGGGCGAAGAAGCCGACCGCGAACACCGCCAGGGTCGACAGCAACGCCGATGTGGGGTCGCTCTTGGAGAACATGTGCGCGGCGATGAACAGCGTCAGCGTCGAGTAGACCCCCCAGTCGTACCACTCGAGCGCGTTGCCGATTCCGGTGCCGGCGAACGACTTTCGCGTCGTTGCCTGGTCGTCCTGCACGGGCGCGTCAGACATCGGAGTTCCTCTCGTCGGGGTTACGGGGGTCAGTCCCCCTGCGTGGCGAGCTGCTGGAGCCGGGTGACGGCCAAGGCGGCGTAGAGAGCAGCGCCATCGGCCAGCACGCCGTCGTCGAAGACCGCGCGCGGCGAGTGGTTGAACTCGGCCGTCCGCAGGTCGGCCCGCTCGGGTGGAGCGGCGAGGCCGACGAACGTCCCGGGCACCTCCTCGAGGACGAACGAGAAGTCCTCGGAGGCGGACAGCGGGCGGGTCCAGCGCAGGTGTCGTTGCTCGCCGAACAGCTCGTCGATGATGTCACCGGCGAACGTCGTCTCGGCCTCGTCGTTCACGGTGACGGGGTACTCGGGCGTGTACGTCACCTCGACCTCGAGGCCGTGCGCGGCCGCCACCCCGCGCGCCACCCGGGGGAAGACCTCGGCCGCCATCGCGCGGCCGGCCGCGGAGAACGACCGCACGGTGGCCTCGAGGTAGGCCTCGTCCGGGATGACGTTGCGGCGGGTACCGGCCCGAAGGACGCCGACCGTGAGGACGACCGGGTCGAACGCGTCGAAGGTGCGCGTCGCGGCGATCTGGAGGGCGGTCACGATCTCGGCGGCGGCCGGCACCGGGTCCAGGGCGGCGTGCGGAGCCGAGCCGTGGCCGCCACTGCCCTTGACCGTCACCGCGAAGCCGTCGGAGGCGGCGAGCATCGGGCCGGGCTTTGTGACGAAGGTGCCCTGTGGGGCGAGGGCCGAGAAGACGTGCATCGCCGTATGCGACGTCAGCGCGCCGGCCGGCGGCGTCGAGAACGCCCTCCCCGATCATGACCTTCGCGCCGGCCCAGCCCTCCTCGCCGGGCTGGAACATCAGCACGACGTCGCCGGGCAGCTCGTCACGATGGGCGTCGAGCAGCCGCGCGGCCCCCACGAGCATTGCGGTGTGGAGGTCGTGGCCGCAGCCGTGCATGGCGCCGTCGACCTGCGAGCGGTACTCGACCTCGGCGAGCTCCTGGACCGGGAGCGCGTCCATGTCGGCACGCAGCAGCACGACCGGGCGCGGTCCGGTCGTCGGCGCACCGCCGCGCAACACGCCCGTGACCGAGGTCGCACCACGCCCGAGGGCCGTCTCCAGGGCCAAGCCGTCGAGGGCGGCGAGGACGCGTTCCTGGGTACGCGGCAGGTCCAGGCCGATCTCGGGGTGTCGGTGGAGGTCCCGTCGGAGGTCGCGCAGATCGGCGTGGACGGCGCGGGCGTCGTCCAGCAGGGTCGACAGGAGTGGCGGTGTCGCGGTGATGTCAGGCACCTCCGAACTGGGAAGTGGCGGAAGAAGTCTCGCGAAACCGCCAGCCTATGACGGTTCGACTCCGAGGGCGCGTGGGAGAGGATGCCGCCGTGACCTCCCCGACCACGCTCGGCACGCTGGTCCTCGCCGCCACGCCCATCGGCCAACCGCGGGACGCCTCGCCGCGGCTGCGCGACGAGCTGGCGCGCGCCGACGTGCTCGCCGCAGAGGACACCCGCCGACTCCGCCGCCTGGCCGCCGACCTCGAGGTGGAGCTGCGGGGCCGGACGCTGAGCTACCACGAGCACAACGAGGCGTCCCGGACGCGCGAGCTGGTGGACCGGCTCCTCGAGGGTGACCGAGTCGTGCTCGTCACCGACGCGGGGATGCCGTCGGTCTCGGATCCGGGGTACCGCCTGGTCACCGCCGCCATCCGGGTCGGGGTCACGGTCACCTGCGTGCCAGGGCCGAGCGCGGTCCTCATGGCGCTCGCCGTCTCCGGTATGCCGGTGGACCGGTTCTGCTTCGAGGGGTTCCTCCCGCGCAAGCCGGGGGAGCGGACCCGGGCCCTCGCGGAGCTGCGCGAGGAACGCCGGACCATGGTGTTCTTCGAGGCGCCGCACCGACTGGCCGTCATGCTCGCGGCGATGGCCGAGGCGTTCGGCCCCGACCGGCGGGCGGCGGTCTGCCGGGAGCTGACCAAGACCTACGAGGAGGTTCGCCGCGGCACCCTCGTCGAGCTGGCGGCCTGGGCCGAGGAGCACGCCCGCGGCGAGATCACCGTCGTCGTCGCCGGGCTGCGCGGGGCGGCCACCGAGGTGGCCGACGTCATCCCCACGATCCGGGAGCGGGTCGCGGCCGGTGAGCGGCTCAAGGACGTCTGCGCCGACCTCGCCCTGCAGACGGGACTGTCCAAGAAGGCGCTGTACGACGCGGCCCTGGCCGCCCGCTGAGAGGAGGCCGGTCGATGGCCGACACCGCCGCATACATCGAGGTCGCGGGCCTGCGGACCTGGCACGAGGTCACCGGGCAGGGCGAGCCGGTCGTCCTGCTGCACGGGGCGTTCGGCGGGGCGACGTCGTTCTTCGCGCAGACGCCGTTCCTCGTCGAGGCGGGATACCGCGTCCATGTGCCCGAGCGCCGGGGCCACATGCGGACTCCCGACGTGGAGGGACCGCTCACGTACTCGGTGATGGCCGACGACACGATCGCGTACCTCGACCAGGAGGTCGACGGTCCGGCGCACCTCGTCGGCTGGAGCGACGGGGCGGTCGTGGCGCTCCTCGTGGCGCAGCGACGCCCGGACCTCGTCCGGCGGATGGTGCTGATCGGGCAGTACTACAACTCCAGCGGCAAGCGGCCGGGCAGCACCTTCGAGGCGGATCTGTCCTCGCCCGACGCCCTCGGCTTTCTCCGGGACGAGTACGCGCGGGTGAGCCCGGACGGCGGCGACCACTTCCCGGTGGTCCACGCCAAGACCCTCCAGATGATCCTCACCGAGCCGGAGATCGACCTCGCGACGGTGCGGGAGGTCGCCGTGCCGACGCTCGTCCTCCAGGGCGACCGCGACGAGGTCACCCTGGAGCACTCGCAGGCGGTGGCCGCCACCCTGCCGGAGGCGCGGCTGGCCGTCCTGCCCGGGACGCACGTCCTGCCGATCGAGTCGTCCGAGGTCGTGAACCCGCTCCTCGTCCAGTTCCTGCGCGGCGGTCCGACCCCGGCCTGGTGAGCGCGCGCTCGCGACGGGCGCGGCTGGCATACCGTCGTGGGAACGAACCGGTGCGATCCGTCGTCGGACGGGTGAGCGGACAGCGGAAGGACGGGGATGAGCGAGCAGGCCGAGCCGTTGCGGCTGCGCCAGCCGGCGAACCTCGTCAGCCCGCGCGCCCGGGTGATGTGGCTGGTCGAGGGGGCGTTCCTCATGCTGGTCCTGTTCGCCGGGCAGGCCCTGTGGTGGTTCCTCGACGGGTCCCGGTCGCGGACGCCGCACCTCGTCGTCGGCGTGGCCTGGCTCGTCCTGACCGTGCTGTACCTGTCGATCATGCCGTTCTGGCGCTACCGCGTGCACCGCTGGGAGCACACCGAGACCGCCGTCTACACCCAGACCGGCTGGCTCGACCAGGAGCGGCGGATCGCGCCGGTGAGCCGGATCCAGACCGTCGACATGGCGCGGGGGCCGGTGGCGCAGGCCCTGGGCCTGGCCAGCGTCACCGTGACGACCGCTTCAGCCGCCGGTCCGCTGAAGATCCACGGCCTCGACCTCGACGTCGCGCGGCACCTGGTCGAGGACCTCACCGCGCTCACCATCGCCGAACGCGGTGACGCCACGTGACCGACCCCGTCACGCGGCCCCCCGCGACCGACGAGGTGCCGCAGGATGCTCCGGCCGCCAGCCCCCTGGCGGTGGCCGCGCTCTCCGACATGGAGACCGACTGGCGGCGGCTGGACCCGCGGATGCTGCTGGTTCACCTGGTCCAGGAGACCTTCCGGCTGCTGCCGGTGCTGTTCGGCATCATCATCCTGGGGCGGAGCAGCGACAGCGGACAGAACTGGTTCGAGTGGGTGTTCATCCCGCTCGTCGTCGGCGTCGTCCTCCTGCGCTACCTCACGACCCGTTACCGCATCACCAACGGCCAGATCGAGCTGCGAAAAGGGTTGCTGAACAAGCAGATCCTCGCGACACCGGCCGACCGGGTCCGCACCGTCGACGTGACGTCGTCGCCGATCCACCGGGTCCTCGGGCTCGGCAAGGTGGAGCTCGGCACCGCGGGCGTCGGCCACGGCGACCGGCTGATCCTCGACGCGCTCACCCTCCCCGAGGCGCGGCACCTGCGCGAGGAGCTCATCCACCTGCGGCAGGTGCGTTCCGCTCCCGAGGCGACCACGGGCGTCCCGGCCGGTCCGTCCGCCCCCCCGCCCACCGGTGAGCCGGTTGCGATCCAGCCGCCGGTCCTCGCGCCGGCTGCTCCCGTGCCGGTGGCCGACACCGAGACCGAGCTGCTCCGGCTCGACCCGCGGTGGGTCCGCTACGCGCCCGTGACGATGACCGGCGTGGTGTCGGCGCTAGCGATCTTCGGCTTCGCGAACCAGTTCATCACCCGCGTCCTCGAGCGGGGGGTCCTCACCGAGGCGGTCGACCGGATCGGCGACTACGCGTGGTGGGTCGACTCCATCGTCGGGATCGTGGCCGTGCTGGTCGTCGTCACCGTGCTGGCGGTGATCGGCTACGTCCTGCAGTTCTGGGGGTTCCGGCTGACCCGGCACAGCGGCGGCACGTTGCACATCACCCGGGGCCTGCTCACCAGTCGCGAGTCGAGCATCGAGGAGAAGCGGATCCGCGGCCTGGAGGTCGGCGAACCGCTCGGGCTGCGGCTCGTGGGCGGCGGCCGGCTGCACGTCATCACCACCGGGCTGAGCAAGCGCGAGGACCGGCGCGGCACGGCTTGGCTGGTCCCGCCGGCGCCCCGCGCGGTCGTCGCCGAGGTCGCGGCCGCGGTCGTGGGCGACCGCGAGGCTCTGACCGCCCGGCTCACGCACCACGGCGCGAACGCCCGCCGGCGCCGCTACCTCCGGGCGATGTGGCCGCCCCTGGCCCTGCTGCTCGTGGCGCTGCTGCTGACCCTGTGGCGGCAGTGGCCGATCGGGATCGCGGTGGCGGCGTTCACGCCGACGCTGCTGATGCCGTTCATCGCCCGCGACCGGTACGCCGGCCTCGGCCATCACCTGACGCCCGAACACCTCGTGGTGCGGTCCGGGTCGTTCGTCCGGCGGCGCGACGTCGTCCAGCGCTCCGGGATCATCGGCTGGAACGTCCGGTCCTCGTGGTTCCAGCGCCGGGTCGGACTGACCCACCTGACCGCCACCACCGCGGCGGGCAAGCAGGGGTACACCGCATACGACATCCCGGTCGGGAGCGCCCTGGCCCTGGCCCACGAGGTCGACCCCGACCTGATCCGCCAGTTCCTCGCCTAGGCGCTTCCCGCTTCCAACCCGGAGTTGGTGCGCGTTTCGGGCGTCTGCGGCCCTGAAAACTTGACACAACCCCCGGGTTGGAAGCGGGAAGGCCGGCCGGAAAGTCGGTGGCGCTGGCGCCATAGGCTGGGTGGTATGGGTCATGTCCTGTCCGCCGTCGCCTGGCCGTACGCCAACGGGCCGCGCCACATCGGCCACGTGGCCGGGTTCGGCGTGCCGTCCGACGTGTTCAGCCGGTACATGCGGATGGCCGGTCACGACGTACTCATGGTCAGCGGGACCGACGAGCACGGGACGCCGATCCTCGTCGAGGCCGACCGGGAGGGCGTCAGCCCGCGCGAGCTGGCCGACCGCTACAACCGCGTCATCGCCGAGGACCTCACCAACCTCGGCCTGGCCTACGACCTCTTCACGCGGACGACGACGCTCAACCACTACGCCGTCGCGCAGGAGCTGTTCACCGGCGACTGGCGCAACGGCTACATGGTCGAGCAGACGACGCGCGGCGCGATCAGCCCGTCGACCGGCCGCACCCTGCCGGACCGCTACATCGAGGGCACCTGCCCGATCTGCGGCTACGGCCAGGCCCGCGGCGACCAGTGCGACAACTGCGGCAACCAGCTCGACGCCACCGACCTCATCGAGCCGCACTCGCGGATCAACGGCGAGGTGCCGGCCTTCGTCGAGACGCAGCACTTCTTCCTCGACCTGCCCGCTCTCGCCGGCGCCATCGGCGAGTGGCTCGACGAGCGCGAGGCCACTGGTACGTGGCGCTCCTCGGTCCTCAACTTCTCCAAGGGGCTGCTCGAGGAGGTCCGTCCGCGGGCGATGACCCGCGACCTCGACTGGGGGATTCCGGTCCCCATCGACGGCTGGCGCGACCAGCCGACCAAGCGGTTCTACGTGTGGTTCGACGCGGTGGTCGGCTACCTCTCGGCGTCGATCGAGTGGGCCCGGCGCACCGGCGAGCCGGACCGCTGGCGCGAGTGGTGGAACGACCCCGAGGCCCGGTCGTACTACTTCCAGGGCAAGGACAACATCACCTTCCACTCGCTCATCTGGCCGGCCGAGCTCCTCGCGTATGCGGGCCGGGGCGACAAGGGAGGTACGCCGGGGGAGTACGGCGTGCTCAACCTGCCCACCGAGGTGGTCGCGTCGCAGTACCTGACGATGGGGGCGGAGCAGTTCTCCAGCTCCCGCGGTCACGTCGTCTACGTCCGCGACGTCCTGCGGGACTACGGGCCGGACCCGCTGCGGTACTTCATCTGCGCCGCCGGACCCGAGACCCAGGACGCCGAGTTCACCTGGACCGCCTTCGTCCAGCGCAACAACTCCGAGCTGGTCGCCGGGTGGGGCAACCTCGTCAACCGGACCGCGACGATGATCCACAAGCAGTTCGGCGAGATCCCGCCGGCCGGCCCGCTGGAGACCGTCGACGACGACCTCCTGGCCGCTGTCCAGGGCGGGTTCGAGACGGTGGGCGGGCTGCTCGAGCGGCAGCGGGTCCGGGCGGCGACCGCCGAGGTGATGCGGCTCGTGGGCGAGGCCAACGCCTACGTCAGCAAGACCGAGCCGTTCCGCCTCAAGGCCGACGACGAGCGCGAGCGCCTCGGGACGATCCTGCACGTGCTGGCGCAGGCCGTCACCGACCTCAACACGATGATGTCGCCGTTCCTGCCGCACAGCTCGAACGCCATCCATCGCGTCCTCGGTGGCGAGGGCGACCTCGTCCCCATGCCGCGGCTGGACGTCGTCAACGACCTGGACGGCGGACCCGCCTACCCGGTCATCACGGGGGACTACTCGTCGACGCCGCGGTGGGAGTCGCGGCCGGTCCTCGCCGGGACGCCGATCGCGAAGCCGGCGCCGGTGTTCCGCAAGTTCGACCCCCCGGGCGCGGTCGAGTGAGCCCACCCCGCTCCCACGGCGACGCCGGACCTCAGGACCAGCGGCCGCCGGCACCCGATTCCCTGCCGATCCCCGTGGTGGACAACCACGTCCACCTCGACATCGCGCGTGAGGGTGAGGAGGCGCTGCCGCCGGCGGAGGCCATCGCGGCGGCGTCGTCGGTGGGCGTGACGCGCCTCGTCCAGGTCGGCTGCGACCCGGCCGGCGTCCGGCTCACCCGCGAGATGGTGCAGGAGTATGCGGCGCTGCTCGGTGGCGTCGCGGTCCACCCGAACGAGGTGCCACGGCTCGCCGCCACCGGAGACCTCGACGACGCGCTGGCCGAGGTCGAGGCGCTCGCGACGCACCCGCGGATCCGGGTCGTGGGGGAGACCGGACTGGACTACTACCGGACCGGACCGGACGGGATCCCGTTGCAGCAGAACGCCTTCCGCTGGCACATCGACCTCGCCAAGCGGACCGGGCGAGCCCTCCAGATCCACGACCGGGACGCGCACGAGGACGTCATGAGGATCCTCGACGAGGAGGGGGCACCGCCGCATACGGTGCTGCACTGCTTCTCCGGCGACGCCCGGATGGCGCGCGTCGCGGTCGAGCGCGGGTACCTGCTCTCGTTCGCCGGGACCGTGACGTTCAAGAACGCCACGGGCCTGCGGGACGCCTTGGCCGTGACCCCCTTGGAGAACCTGCTCGTCGAGACCGACGCGCCGTACCTGACCCCGACGCCCTTCCGCGGCGCGACCAACGCGTCGTACCTCGTCCCCCTCACGGTTCGGGCGATGGCGGGGGTCCTCACCGTCGATGTCCCGACCCTGTGCACCGCGCTCTCGGCCAACTCGGAGCGGGTCTACGGCTCCTGGGCCTGACCGGCAGCTGACCGGCGCTGCGGCATACACCAGATGTCGCGTGTGTCACATCCACCACGCGACCGTTACCAAAATTTGACCTTTGGGTGACGGTTCGGGGACAGTGGACGTCGTTGGCCGGGGGCGAGACCCGCGGCCGGCGTCCAGTGGGGGCCGCTTACGGCCCCCTTTCGCGTCACGAGACGCGGTGGGCGACCGGTCCTGCTCCACCCGGGAAATTCGAAACTTGGAGTCCCCTTGATCTCTCGTCCGTTGCGTTGGGCCGCCCAGGGCGCGGCCGTGGCCGTCGTGGCCGCCGGTGCCCTGACCATGGCCCAGTACGACAAGGCCGTGAGCCTGTCCCTCGATGGCGACACCTCGTCGGTGCACGTCTTCGGCAGCACCGTCGGTGACCTCCTCGCGAAGCAGGACGTCCCCGTCGGCGAGCACGACATCGTGCAGCCGGCCGCCGACGCCCCGCTCAGCGACGGCGACACGGTCGTCATCCGCTACGGCCGCAAGCTGACCGTCACCATCGACGGCAAGACGTCCGACTACTGGACGACGGCCACCTCGGTCGACGCCGCCCTGGCCGAGCTCGGGATCCGCGCCGACGCCGCGAAGCTCTCGGTGTCGCGGTCCGAGCCCCTTGGCCGTTCGGGTCTCGCGCTGACCATCACCACCCCCAAGAACGTCACGGTCACCGTCGACGGCGCAAGCAAGACCGTCGCCACCACCGGCCCGACCGTCGCCGACGCCCTCCAGCAGCTCGAGGTCACCCTCGGTGCGCAGGACCGCGTCAGCCCGGCGCCCGAGACCCCGCTCACCGAGGGTCTGGCCGTCACGATCAACCGCGTCGAGAAGAAGACGGTCAGCGAGACCCAGGCGGTCGCGTTCGCCGTGACCAACCAGGACGACGCCAACCTGGCCAAGGGCACCAAGAAGACCACCACCCAGGGCGTCGCCGGCGAGCAGAGCGTCACCTTCGACGAGGTGTGGGTCGACGGCAAGCTCGAGTCGCGCACCCAGACCGGCGCGCAGGTCACCAAGAGCCCGGTCGGCCAGGTCGTCGCCGTCGGGACCAAGGCCGCGGCCCCGGCCACGACCACGGCGCCCCCGCCGTCCGCGGGCAACACGTCGGGCGCAGGCCTCAACCTCGCCAACGCGGCGATGTGGGACAAGATCGCCTGGTGCGAGTCCGGCCAGCGGTGGAGCCTCGACCTGGGTACCGGCTACTACGGCGGTCTGCAGTTCCTCAAGCAGTCGTGGCTGAGCTGGCACGGCGACGACTTCGCGCCGCTGCCGAGCCTGGCCACCCGCGAGCAGCAGATCACCGTCGCGAACCGGCTCTACGCGGACCTCGGCCTCAAGCCGTGGACCTGCAAGCCCTGATCGCTCACCACCAGCAGCACACCCAGAAGCTCCGGGGATGAACGGTTCCCCGGAGCTTCTGGGCGCTGCGCGAGTCCGGGACCTCGCCGCGCGCCTCGGCCTGCGCCCCACCAAGCGATGGGGCCAGAACTTCGTCGTCGACGCCAACACGGTCCGGCGGATCGTCCGGGTGGCCGGCGTCGGGCCCGACGACGTCGTCGTGGAGGTCGGCCCGGGCCTCGGCTCGCTGACCCTCGCGCTGCTGCCCGAGGTCGCCCACGTCACCGCGGTTGAGGTCGACCCGACCCTCGCTGGCGCCCTCCCGGACACCGTCGCGGAGCTCCAGCCGGCGCATACCGACCGGCTCACCGTCGTGCAGGCCGACGCGCTGCACCTGACCGCCCTCCCCGACCCGCAGCCGACCGCCCTGGTGGCGAACCTGCCCTACAACGTCTCGGTGCCGGTAGTCCTGACGTTCCTCGAGCAGCTGCCGACCCTCCAGCGGGTGCTGGTCATGGTCCAACTGGAGGTGGCCGAGCGCCTGGCCGCCCGCCCGGGCTCGCGCACCTTCGGGGTGCCCAGCCTCAAGGCCGCCTGGTATGCGGACGTGCGGCTCGCGGGCACGGTGCCCCGCAGCGTCTTCTGGCCGGTGCCGAACGTCGACTCCGGTCTCGTAGCGATGGTTCGCCGGCCGCCGCCGGTCACGACGGCGACCCGCGAGGAGGTGTTCCGCTGCGTCGACGCCGCCTTCGCGCAGCGTCGCAAGACCCTGCGCGCCGCGCTCGCCGGCTGGGCCGGAGGGGCTCCGGCCGCCGAGGCCGTGCTGCGGGCCGCCGGGGTCGACCCGAGCGCCCGCGGCGAACAGCTCGACATCGCGGCGTTCGCGGCGATCGCCGCCGCGAAGCAGCCCCGCGGCGCGGAATCGACGCTGCCATAGGGTGAGGCGGTGACCTCAGCTGCGACGACGCGACGGTCGGTGACCGTCCGCGCTCCGGCCAAGGTCAACCTCGAGCTCAGGGTGGGCCCACGTCGCGCCGACGGGTTCCACGAGGTGGCCACCGTCTACATGGCCGTGGGGCTGCACGACGAGGTCACCGTGGTCCCGGCCGACGACTGGTCGGTCGTCGTCCATGGGGCGTACGCCGACCGGGTCCCCACCGACGCCAGCAACCTCGCCCTGCGCGCCGCGCGGATGCTCGCCGAGCAGGTGGGCGTCGACGAGCCGGTGACCGTGGTGATCCACAAGGAGATCCCGGTGGCCGGCGGAATGGCCGGCGGTTCGGCCGACGCGGCCGGCGCTCTGCTGGCCTGCGACCACCTCTGGGGGCTCGGGCTGCCCCGTGACGACCTCCTCGAGATGGCCGCCGAGCTCGGAAGCGACATCCCGTTCGTGCTGACCGGCGGTATCGCCGTGGGCTCCGGTCGCGGCGAACGGCTCGCGCCGGTGCTCGCCCGAGGCTCGTACCACTGGGTGCTCGCGGTCAGCGACAGTGGCCTGTCCACCCCGACGGTGTACGCGGAGTGCGACCGCCTGCGCGGCAACGCCCGCATCCCTCACCCGGAGCCGTCCGCGGACATGATGACGGCGCTGCGCTCCGGAGACGCCGACGCGCTCGGCGCCGCGCTGACCAACGACCTCAGCGACGCCGCCATCTCGCTCCAGCCCGATCTCGGCGAGGTCCTCGTCGCGGGTCTCGAGTACGGCGCGATCGGTGGCGTCGTGTCCGGGTCCGGGCCGACCGTGGCGTTCCTCACCGACTCGCCCGAGGCCGCGCTCGACCTCTGCGTCTCGCTCTCCGCGGCGGGCGTCGCGGGCGAGGTCCGCCGGGCCAAGGGACCCGTCCACGGCGCTCAGGTCGTGCCCGGCCCCACGTCGCGGGCCTAACCCGCCGCCGATCCGCCTTCCCCCAACGCATGGCCAACCTCGTCGCCCTCGAGAACGCGACCGTCGTCTACGGCACGACCGCCGTCCTCGACGCGGTCTCGACCGGCGTGGGCACCGGCCAGCGCATCGGTGTCGTCGGGCGCAACGGCGGCGGGAAGTCCACGCTGCTCCGCGTCCTGGCCGGCGACCAGCCGGCCGACTCCGGCCGGGTCACCCGGGCGGGTGGGATGACCGTCGGCCTGCTCAGCCAGGACGACACGTTGGACCCGGCGTGGACGGTCCGCGAGGCGGCCGTCGGCGACCTGCCGGAGCACGTGTGGGCCGGGGACGCCCGGATCCGAGACGTCCTCACGGGGCTCCTCGGCGGAGTCGGCGCCCCATCGGTCGGTGGGCTCGACGCGGTGATCGGACCGCTGTCCGGGGGCGAACGACGACGGCTCGCGCTCGCGCGGCTGCTCGTCGCCGACCCCGACCTGCTGCTCCTCGACGAGCCCACCAACCACCTCGACGTCGAGGGGGTCGCCTGGCTCGCCGACCACCTCGTGACCCGTCGAACCCGCCCGGACGCGTCCGTCGTCGCGGTCACCCACGACCGGTGGTTCCTCGACGCGGTCGCCATGCTGACGTGGGAGGTCACCGACGGCTCGGTCCAGACCTATGAGGGCGGGTACGCCGCATACGTGCTGGCCCGGGCGGAGCGCGACCGGCTGGCCGCCGTCGTCGAGGACCGTCGCGGCAACCTGCTGCGCAAGGAGCTGGCCTGGCTGCGGCGCGGACCGCCGGCGCGGACGAGCAAGCCCCGGTTCCGGATCGACGCGGCCAACGCGCTGATCGAGAACGAGCCGCCGCCTCGCGACGACGTGGCCCTGGTCCGGTTCGCGACCCGGCGGTTGGGCAAGGACGTCGTCGACCTCGTCGACGCCTCGGTGCAGTTCGGCGACCGGTTGATCCTCGACGACGTGACCTGGCGGCTCGCTCCCGGGGAACGGGTTGGGATCGTCGGCGTGAACGGCGCCGGGAAGTCGACGCTGCTGCGGGCCGTGACCGGTGACCAGCCGCTGAGCTCCGGACGCCGCCGGATCGGCAAGACCGTCGTCATCGCCTTCCTGACACAGGAGGTCCGCGAGCTCGAGAAGTATGCGGCGTGGCGGGTCATCGAGGCGGTCGAGGACGTCAGGGCGTTCACCACCCTCGGCGGCAAGGAGGTGACCGCCAGCCAGCTCGCGACCCGGCTGGGGTTCACCGGCGGCCGCCAGCAGACTCGGGTGGGCGACCTGTCCGGCGGTGAACGCCGGCGGCTGCAGCTGCTGCGGTTGCTGATGACCGAGCCGAACGTCCTCATCCTCGACGAGCCGACCAACGACCTCGACATCGACACGTTGACCTCGCTGGAAGACGTTCTCGACGGCTGGGCCGGGACCCTGATCGTGGTGTCGCACGACCGGTACCTCCTCGAGCGCGTCGCCGACCACCAGGTCGCCCTGCTCGGGGACGGCCGGGTGCGCGACCTGCCCGGCGGCGTCGACGAGTACCTTCGCCTCCGCGCCGCCGCCCACGCCGCCTCCACCCCCTCTCCCGCGGTTCGTGCTCTGGACCGCACCTGGAGCCGTTCGCCGGGCGGAGCACGGCTAACGGAATTCCGGCTCGATCCACCACGAACCGATGGGGCGCCCACTCCGACCAGCGCCGCCGAGGTCCGGGCCGCCCGCAAGGAGATGTCGCGGATCGAGCGACGTCTCGACCGGATCAGCGCGGAGGAGGCCCGGCTGCACGACGAGATGGCCCGCAGTGCCGCGGACCATCAGGTCGTGCTCCGCCTCGATGCCGACCTCCGCACACTGCAACGCGAGCGGGACGACCTCGAGGCGGACTGGCTCAGCGCCGCCGAGACGGCAGACTGACCCAGTTCGGCGCTCGATGAGCTGCGCCCTGCTACCGGACTAGTCTCGCAGGGCTCACGCGTCGAACGGCTCGAGCAGCTCCCGCAGCAGGGACGCGAGCATGGAGCGGTCGCGTTCGGAGAGCCGGGCCAGGAGCTCGCGCTCCCGGGACAGCAGGTCGGCGAGGGCGGCGTCGACCGTCTCCCGACCGGCCTCGGTGAGGGCGACGATGACGCCACGGCGGTCGTTGGGATCGGGGCTCCGCTCGACGAACCCGCGCGTGGTCAGCCGGTCGACGCGGTTGGTCATCGTCCCCGAGGTCACCAGGGTCTGGCTCACCAGCTGGCCGGGGGAGAGCTGGTAAGGAGGCCCCGAGCGGCGCAGCGCCGAGAGGACGTCGAACTCCCACAGCTCCAGCCCTCGCTCGGCGAAGGCCGCGCTCCGGGCGAGGTCGAGGTGCCGGGCCAGCCGGGAGATCCGGGAGAGCACCTGGAGGGGCGCCACGTCGAGGTCGGGCCGTTCGCGCTCCCAGGCGACGACGATCCGGTCGACCTCGTCGCCGGACGACACCGGTTGAGCGGTCACGTTGCGAAGTCTAACCGTCGTCAAGTATCTTGACGTCAAGATACATATCACCGAAGGGAGACCACCATGGCCTGGGACCCGCATCAGTACGCGTTGTTCGGCTCCCACCGCGGTCGCCCGTTCGTCGACCTCCTCGGTCGGGTGGCGGCCACCGAGCCGGACGTGGTCGTCGACCTGGGCTGCGGTGACGGTCCGCTGACCCTGAGCCTCACCGACCGCTGGCCCGACGCCCGGGTCGTCGGCGTCGACTCGTCGCCGCAGATGCTGGCCGCGGCTCGGGAGCACGACGAGCAGGGCCGGGTCGACTGGGTGGAAGGTCGCGCGGAGGACTGGGATCCCGGCTCGCTGGGCGCGCCGATCGACGTCCTCGTCAGCAACGCGGCGCTGCAGTGGGTACCCGGCCACCTCGACCTGTTCCCCAGGTGGGTGGACGCGCTGGTACCGGGCGGCTGGTTCGCCCTTCAGGTGCCGAACAACGTCGACGCACCGTCGCACGCACTCATGCGCGAGGTGGCCGCGCGTCAGCCGCGGGCGACCGAACTGGCCCGGCCGCTAGAACGGGTCGGCAACATCGTCGCGCCGCACGCATACCTGCGCGCCATGGCCGAGTTGGGCCTGGACCCCGACGTCTGGGAGACGACCTACGAGCACGTGCTCGACCCTGAGGGTGCCCAGCGGTCTCCGGTCCTCGAGTGGGTGCGGGGGACCGGGCTGCGACCCGCTCTCGACGTGCTCACCGGCGACGAGGAGCGGCAGGCTTTCCTCGCCGAGTATGCCGAGGCTCTCGACGCCGCCTACCCCCGCGAGCCGCACGGCGTCGTCCTCGGCTTCCGCCGGATCTTCGCCGTCGGCCACAAGCCCGGCTGAGCGGTCACCGCCGGCTGCTGAGCCGCGGCTTCCCCTCGAGTCCGCTCAGGCCGTTCCAGGCCAGGTTGACCAGGTGCGCCGCGACGTCGACCTTCTTGAACTTGGGCGAGTCCAGCCACCACTGCCCCGTCAGCGCGACCATGCCGACGAGCATCTGGGCGTAGAGGGGAGCCGTCTTGGGATCCAGCTTGCGTGACTTGAACTCGGCGGCGAGCAGGTGCTCCACCTGCGTGGCCACGTCGCTGATCAGGCTCGCGAACGACCCCGTCGACTGGCCGGCGGGGGAGTCGCGGACGAGGATCCGGAAGCCGTCGGTCGACCCCTCGATGTAGTCGAGCAGCGCCAGGGCGGCCGCCTCGAGCAGGCCGCGGGAGGTTGTCTCGACGCGGAGCGCGACGTTGATCCCGTCGAGGAGGGTGCGGATCTCGCGGTCGACGACGACCGCATACAGTCCCTCCTTGCCCCCGAAGTGCTCATAGACGACCGGCTTGGAGACCCCGGCCTTGGCGGCGATCTCCTCGACGCTGGTGCCCTCGAATCCCTTCTCGGCGAACAGCTTCCGGCCGACCTCGAGCAGCTGCTCCCGGCGCTGTGGCCCCGTCATCCGGGACCGTACACCGTCCGTGTCCCGTGGAGTCATGCCGCCATTCTGCCGTTACCGTGATGTGGTGACAGGGCACAGGGGTCGGTATGCGGCTGCGCTCGGTTGCGTGCTGCTCACCGCCGCCCTGACCGCTGCCTGCGGTACCGAGTCGGCCGGCTACGTGGGTCAGCCGACGGTGGCAGTGTCCGAGGGCCCGCGTGGCGCGACCGCCCCGGCCGTGGTGTATCCGGACCTGCCCCAGCCGATCTTCACCGGTTCGGCCTCGTCCACGGGCGCTCCGGCGCCCCTCGAGATCACCCGCCAGCCGGGCGCGACCGGCGTCCTGGCCCCGACCCCGACGAGGACCGCTTCACCGCCGGCTGCTGCACCGCCCGCCGCGGCTCCTCCGGCCGCCGGGCCCTCGTCGCTCCTAGTGGTCCAAGCACCGATCCCCTACTCCACGACCCGCCAACAGGAGATGGCCGCGTACGCCCTGCGTCACTACGGCACCGCGAGCTGGCAGCTGACGCCGACCATGATCGTGCTGCACTACACCGCCGGCGGCACTTGGGCCAGCACGCGTGCGGTCTTCGCCGCCGACACCGTCAACATGGGCGAGCTGCCGGGGACGTGCGCGCACTACGTCATCGACAAGGACGGGACGGTCTACCTGCTCGTCCCGACCTCGGTGCGGTGCCGGCACACCATCGGCCTGAACGACCAGGCGATCGGCATCGAGATGGTCCAGGAGGGCGGCTCGTCCGCGACGTGGGCGGATCAGCAGATCCTGAGCCGCCCCGCCCAGGTGGGTGCCGCGCTCGCCCTGGTTCGCAGCCTCCAGTCCCAGTTCGGGATCCCCGCGGCGAACGTCATCGGGCACGCCACGGCCAACGAGGCGCCCCAGTTCCACGATCGGCTGGGCTGGCGCAACGACCATGCCGACTGGCAGGCCGCCGATGTCGCGGTCTTCCGCTCGCGACTCTGACCGCCCCTCCCGGTCGACTAGCCTTCTCTCGCGTCGATCCCCGGTTGGTCTGCTGGCAGGGCCCGCCTGACTTTGAATCAGGACTAGCGACGATGGTTCGATTCCATCCCGGGGAGCCACCACCGGTCGTCGTTCGTACCACCTTGTGGGACCACGTCCGCCCTGCCGTCGACGACCGGGCCGGTCGTAGGGGCTGTACATCCTCATGGGGTCAGCCACTCCCACGGAGGATGTGAACGTGCACTCCGGCGCCGGACGCCTCGCGACTATCCAGATGAGGCACCGTGCTCCCGATCGGCAGGCTCGGGCTCTGAGCCGCGGTAGCGACGGCGTCCAGGAACCCGGCACTTTCGTGGTTCCTCCTCGCACGGGGAGCCCGGTCTCGTACCGTTGACGGGTGCTGTCGGGGATGGGGGGAAGTGATTCCGTGCTGCACTCGATCGTGTCCAACGCTGCCCGGGTCGGGCCGGCCCGCCCTGCGCTGAGCCACGGTGACGACACCTGGACCTACGCCGACCTCTGGCACGCCGTGGGTGCGGTCGCGGCCGGGTTGCGCCGTGACGGGCTGCGCCGTGGTGACCGGGTCGCCGTCTACCTCGACAAGCGCCTCGAGACGGTTGCGGCGATCTTCGGGACCTCGTGCGGGTCCGGCGTCTTCGTGCCCGTAAACCCGGTGCTGCGGGCTGCGCAGGTCGCCCACATCCTCCGCGACGCCGGCTGCCGGGTCCTGGTCACGACGACCGAACGGTATGCCTCGCTCAAGGCCGAGCTCGCCACCTGCGACTCGGTCGAGGTCGTGGTGCTGGTCGGGACCGACGAGGCGCCGGCGACCGACGCCGCATACCGGATCCGGACCTGGTCCGAGCTGGTGGGCGAGAGCGAATGGCCGCCGCGGGGTCCCGCCGAGCCGGCCATCGACGTCGACGTCGCCGCGATCCTCTACACGTCCGGCAGCACCGGGCTGCCCAAGGGCGTGGTGCTGAGCCACCGCAACCTGCGGGCCGGAGCCGACAGTGTCAGCGAGTACCTCGGGAACACCGTCGACGACGTCATCCTCGCGGCGCTGCCCCTGAGCTTCGACGCGGGCCTGAGCCAGCTGACGACCGGGTTCACGGTGGGGGCGCACGTGGTCCTGCACAACTACCTGCTGCCCGGCGACGTCGTCACCGCCTGCCGTCGTTGGGGCGTCACCGGTCTCACCGGCGTGCCGCCTCTGTGGATCCAGATCGCCGAGCAGGAGTGGCCGGCGGAGGCCACGGCGTCGCTGCGCTACTTCGCCAACACCGGCGGCCGGATGCCGAGCCCGCTCCTGACGCGGCTGCGGGAGCACTTCCCGGCGGCGCGGCCCTTCCTCATGTACGGCCTGACCGAGGCGTTCCGGTCCACCTACCTCGACCCGGCTGAGATCGACCGGCGGCCGGACTCGATCGGGAAAGCCATCCCCAACACCGAGATCCTCGTCGTCCGGCCGGACGGGACCCGCTGCGAGCCGGGCGAGGCCGGCGAGCTCGTCCACCGCGGCGCCCTGGTCGCACTCGGGTACTGGAACGACCCGGAGAAGACGGCCCTCCGGTTCCGGCCGCCCCCAAGCGGGCCGCCCGTGGAGACCGGCGAACGGGCGGTGTGGTCCGGCGACCTCGTCCGCGCCGACGACGAGGGCTTCCTGTACTTCGTCGGCCGCAACGACGAGATGATCAAGACCTCCGGCTACCGCGTGAGCCCGACCGAGATCGAGGAGATCGCGTTCCGGTCCGGACTCGTCCGCGACGCCGTGGCCCTCGGTGACGACGACCCGGCCCTCGGTCAGCGGATCGTCCTCATCGTGACGCCCAGCACTCCGGGTCAGCAGGTGGGGGACAGCCTCAACCGGTACTTCCGCCGCAACGCCCCGAGCTACATGGTCCCGGCGGCGGTCGACGAGCGGACCTCCATCCCGCGCGGCCCGAACGGAAAGTACGACCGCACCTGGCTGCGTCAGGAGCGAGCGTCGTGACGCACTCCACCGTGGCGCGCTACGAGGTGCGCGACGGGTACCTCTGCGTCGGCGGGGTGCCCCTGGACCGGCTGACCGCGCGGGTCGGCAGCACCCCGTACTTCGCCTACGACCGCGCCCTCGTTCGTGAGCGCGTCATCGAGGTGCGGGAGGCGCTCGGCCCGCGGGTCTCGATCGGGTATGCGGTGAAGGCCAACCCGATGCCGGCGATGGTCCAGCTGATGTCCGGGCTCGTCGACTGCCTCGATGTGGCCTCGGCCGGTGAGCTGCGGATCGCGCTGGACACCGGGATCGCCGGCGACCGGGTGAGCTTCGCCGGGCCGGGCAAGACCGACCCTGAGCTCACGTCGGCGATCGCCGCCGGTGTCGTCGTCGAGCTCGAGTCCGCCCGCGAGGCCACTCGCGCCGTGGCGATCGGACAGTCCCTCGGGATCCGGCCCCGCGTGGCCGTCCGGGTCAACCCGGACTTCCGGGTCAAGGGATCCGGTATGCAGATGGGCGGTGGTCCTCAGCAGTTCGGCGTGGACGCCGAGAACGTGCCGGCGCTCCTCAAGCAGCTGAGCGCGGCGGATGTCGACGTCCTCGGGTTCCACGTCTTCGCCGGCTCGCAGAACCTGCACGCCGAGGTCCTCATGGAGACGCAGACGCGGACGGTGGACCTCGTCCGCGACCTGGCCCAGGACCTGCCGGGCGAGCTGGGCTACGTCAACCTCGGTGGCGGCTTCGGCATCCCGTACCACGACCGCGACCAGCCCCTGGACCTGGCGGCGGTCGGCGGCCACGTCCGTGAGCTCGTCGAGACGCGTCTCGCGCCGGACCTCGCCTCCACCGCCAAGGTGGTCATGGAGTTCGGCCGGTTCCTCGTGGGGGAGGCCGGCGTCTACGTGACGCGAGTCGTCGACCGCAAGGAGTCCCGCGGGTCCACCTACCTCGTCGTCGACGGTGGCCTGCACCACCAGCTCGCGGCGTCCGGGAACTTCGGTCAGGTGCTGCGCCGGAACTACCCGCTCGTGATCGGCAGCCGCATGGACGCCGAGCCCACCGAGACGGTGCAGGTCGTGGGCGCGCTGTGCACGCCCCTTGACCTGCTCGGCGACCGCGTCAGCGTGCCGTCGTGCGACGTGGACGACCTCGTCGTCATCTTCCAGGCCGGCGCCTACGGACTGACCGCCAGCCCCACGGCCTTCTTGGGCCATCCCGCTCCAGTGGAGGTACTCGTATGAGCCAGACGGTGACCGAGGTCGCCGGGATCGTTGCGACCGTCCTCGGCATCGAGGACCGCGCCGGCGACCTGACCGAGGACACGCCGTTGCTCGGTGCCATGCCCGAGCTCGACTCGTTGGCGGTGGTCGAGCTGATCACGGCGCTGTCCGAGCGCTACGGGTTCGACCCGGACGACGTCGACCTCTCCGGCGAGGCGTTCGACACCATCGGCACGCTGGCGACGTTCGTGGAGGACAACGCGGCCTGAGCGGCCGGCCACCCGGCCATCGGCGCGCAGGACGTCAGGGCCGCAGGACGGTCATCTCGGCCGAGGGGCGCACCGGCCGCGACAGGTGGACGACCGAGCTCACGAGCGCTCGCAGTGCGTCCGGGCGGGCCCCGGCTCGCGCGACGAAGTCCTGGGCGTTCACCGGCACGTCGTGGTGCGCCGTGGCGAGGTACTCGCTGGCCGGGTCGCGCTGGACCTCTTGCGGGAACAGCGCGACCAGACCGTCGGCATACGGTGTCCGGCGCCGCGGCGCCGCCTGCCGGCGCAGGGCGGCCGCGAGTGACCGCAGCGGGTCGGCCCCGTCCGCGGTGAGCAGGTGAGCCGTCGGGGTGGCCCGGGGGTTCAGCTCGACGAGGTGGGCCCGGCCGGTCTCCGCCTCGAGGACGAAGTCGAGCCCGCACAGTCCGGTCATCCGCAGCGCCTTGACGATGCTCTCGGCTGTCTCGGTCATCTCGGGGTTGTCGATCACGCGCAGCACCGTTGCGGGGCCGGTGGGCCGCGTGCTGACCACCACCTCGGCGGTCACCGCCGCGAGCACCTCGCCGTCGAGGCACGCCACGGCGACGTTGGCCGGCTGGCCGGCTACGTATGCCTGGATGCTCACCACGGGCCGGCGGCCGGTGAACCGGTCGCGCAGCGGCCAGGGCGAACGGTCCACGACCAGACGCTTGAGGATGCGCACGGCGCTCGGCGGCCGGCTCAGGCGGTGCCAGGCGGCCACCACCTCGTCCGCGCCCCCGACGATCTCCACGTCGCGGCCACCCCAGCTGCCGTCGGTCTTCATCACGGCGAGGCCGCCGAGGCGCTCCTGCCAGGCCACGGCCTCGTCGAGCCGGGCCACCTCCGTCGTCAAGGGGGCGCAGAGACCGCGCTGGGCGGCGATCTCCATCAGCGTGGTGCGGGAGTAGATCTCGTCGTAGGTCTCCGGCGGGCCGAGCGAGCGGGCCAGGCTCGCCCTCGTGACCGCGCCCCGGCGGGTGCTCGGGTCCGCGAGGTCGTACAGCCGGTTCAGCGCCTGCCTCGACGGGTCGTCGGAGGGGATGACGAGGTCGGGGTTCCCCGCCTCGATGGCGCGGGCGATCGAGCGCAGAGGCCGGGTCAGGCTGAGCCGGTGGCCGTGGCGCACGGCGTCGAGGCCGTGGATGATGCTGTTGGACGGCCCGACCGCGTCCACGACGAACCCGGCCTCGTCGAGCGCGACGGCAAGCCGCCCCGCCGTCGTCCAGCTGAGCGTGGAGACGAGCAGGACCTTGGGACGCTCGCCGACCAGACTCACGTCGGCGCCGCCCTCGGGGGTCATCCCCGCGTCCGGCTCAGCCGGCGGGCCAGTCGCCGCGCGGCGAACGTGTCGCCGTACATGAACCGCATCAGCGGTCCGAACGACATCGCCGCGGCGTTCCCGACGAAGAACAGACCCGGGACGCTCGACTCGAACCACGGGTTCAGGGAGGGGGCGTCGTTGAGGGTGCAGATGCGTCCCCGCAGGGCGTCGTCGAGCATCGTCAGCCGGCCGAGGTCGGCCCGGTAGCCGGTGGCGCAGATGACGTTGTCGGTCTCGACGACCTCCGGGATGTCGGCCTCGTCACCGACCAGCTCGAGGCGGATGGGGCCGGACTCCTCCTCCTTGACGGCGCCGAGACGCGTCCCGGTCCGGACCTCGACGAGCTCCTGGAACTCGTCGCGGAGGTACCACGGGGACGAGGGGCCGAGGTGACGGCGGACGATCTCGCCGCGGGCCTTCACCGGCAGCAGTCGGAACGCGTCCGGGGCGTCGCAGCAGATGCGCGAGCGCCAACCGGGACCGAGCCCGGACCCAGGGTGCTGGATCGTCTCGACCAGCGGCCGCTTCTCGTTGTGGACGCCGGAGGCGAACTTCACGTACCCGCGGCGGGCGATGAGCCGGGAGTGCGCCCCGGCCTTGGCGAGGTCGATGGCGACATCGACGGCGGACGCACCGGCGCCGATCACGGTGACGTCTCGGCCGGCGAACTCGTCGAAGGTGCGGTGCTGGCCCGCGTGCGTGACGCGGCCCGGTGTGACGTCGGCGAAGTCGGGCGGCATCGTCGCGAAGTGGGTGATCCCGACCGCCATCACGACGCGCCGGGCGGTGAGGGTCTCGCCGGTGGCGAGGTCCAGCCGGAACCCGTCGCCCTCGGCGGTGACCCGGGTGACCGTGGTCTCCTCGAGGTGCGGGACGAACCGACGCTGGAAGTCGAGGCCGTAGTCGACGAACGTGCTGAGCGCGACGGGGATATCGGTGTCGTGGTACGGGATCCCCCGGTCACGGCAGTAGTCGGCGAGCCGGGACGCGGGGGCGGGCGACGACAGGTCGGACGCGAAGCCGTCGGACTTCAGCAGCATCGACTCCGGCATGCCATGGCGCCACGTCTCCAGCGGCGGCCCGAAGACACGATGGTCGACGCCCTTGGCCTGCAAGTGCGCGGCGATGGACAGGCCGTACGGACCTGCCCCGACGACGGCGACATTGGACCTAGCCATCGTGCTCCCCCTGTTGTGCATTGGCTCGATGTCGTGGGCGACCCGGCATCCCGATCGTGATCGCCTGGCGCCGATGGTCTCATGTGGACGCGTCCGGAGAGACCGGAATAGCGACCTTTGGGCCCTCCTCGAGGGGACGGCTCAGACTGTCGTCGGTTGGCGTTCGCCCGCCGTCAGGTGCTCCTCCAGCCAGGTCTCGCCTCGGAAGTGGCGGTACTGCTCGGCGCGCAGCCGGTCGGCCAGCCGGCCCTCCGGCAGCACCACGTCGTCGTAGGTGATGACCTGGTCCTTCGAGACGTCGCGGACCATCCGGCAGCCCTCGACGAGACCCTCGGGCAGGTAGCGACCGGAGCTCATCTCGTCGACGTTCGTGGCCTCGCCGTAGGTCATGTACATGCCGTAGTCGTCGAGGACCTCGTCCGCCTTGAGGTCCCGCTTGGCCACGGCGCACACCTCGACGACGGGGCCGCCCAGTGATGGCGCGAGGTCGTCCCCGAACAGCGCCACGCGGGCGATCGAGAACGGCGTCTCGAAGTGGACGAGGTGGTACGGGACCCAGAACGGGTACAGCGGGCCCGGGCCCATCTTGTAGAGCTCGAGGTAGTGCCGCTGCTTCGGGTCCGGGTGCTCGGCCAGGACGTAGGCCTTCACCAGGGCCGGCCCCACGGTGTAGTTGATGGCGCCGCCGATACGCCGAAGCTCCTCGACGTCGTAGATCGACGGCGTGTCCATGACCGACCCGTCGAAGACCTCGCCTCGGGACATCCCCCGCTGGAGGACCGAGAACCCGGTGGCGTTCGCGACGATGGCCTGCTCGAAACTGATCTTCGACCCGTCGGCGAACGAGGTGACCATCGCGGGGTTTTGCTCCCAGCGCTCGGCCCACGCCTGCTGCGTCGTCGGGTTGCGGTACGGGTCCTGAAGACCCTTGATGTTGCAGACGACTCGCGGGGTCAGGCCCAGTCCCGTCACCCACCGCACGAGGTTCATCTGGAGGCCCGGCTCGTCGCCGTCACAGGCCGAGAGGATCTGGCCGTACCTCTTCGCGTGGACGCGCAGGATCGGGCCGATCGTCGCGTCGACCTCGGCGTTCATCAGCACGACCGACTTGCCGTGCCGGAACGCCTCGAGGATGACGTGGGCACCGAACTCCACCGAGCCCGTGACGTCGACGAGGATGTCGACGTGCGGCGACCGGCACATGAGGAACGGGTCCTCCGCCACCACGGGGACGCCCCGCTCGGTCAAATCGTCGAACTCGCGCTGCGACGCGGTTGTGCGGACCCCCTCGTGGCCGGAGTAGTCATACACGGCGACCGCGCGCTGCGGCCTCCGGTTGTAGATGGCGGCGACCCGCATCCCGGGGACGCTGTTCTCGATCTGGTTGGTCAGGCCCTGGCCCATGAAGCCGGCTCCGAGCATGCCCACCCGGACCGGGCGGCCCTCGGTCTCCCGCTCGCGCAGCGCGCTGTCGACGAGGATCACAGCGCCATCCTCCGGGCCAGCTCGGGCTCGTACTCGGCGAGCGGGGTCCAGGCCTGGTCCTTGTCGGACATCGTCGCCACCGGCAGCGGCCAGGTGAGCCCGAGCCGCGGGTCGTCGTAGAGCAGCCCGCCCTCGGTCTCGGGCGCGTAGAACTCGCCGACCTGATAGCTGGTCTCGGTGTCGTCGACCAGCGTCTGGTACCCGTGACCGAAGCGCTCGGGGACGTAGATCGCCCGGGCGTTGTCCTCGGTCAGCTCGACGCTGATGTGCTCGAGGTAGGTCGCGCTCTCCGGGCGCAGGTCGACGATGATGTCGACGACGGCGCCCCGCGTGGCCCGCACCAGCTTGGTCTCCGCCTTGGGCGGGAACTGGAAGTGCATGCCGCGCAGGGTGCCCTTGTCGCGGCTGAGCGCGACGTTGGCCTGCGCGATGGTCGTCTTCAAGCCGTGCTCGGCGAACTCGTGCTGGCAAAAGGTGCGCGCGAAATAACCGCGCGAGTCCTCCCGACGCTGGAGGTCGATGATGAACGCGCCGGCGAGGCGCGTCTCGGTGAACTTCACGGGTCCCCCAGATCCGTCGATGCCCGATACCCGTGGAGAAACCCTGGCTCCCACGGTGGACCCGACGCTGACATGTCCGGGTCCGCGGAACACCATTCACGGTAGGTGCTGCGTCGCGGTCACGCGGCGTATTCGCCAAATCGCCTGGTTGGTGGGCAGTCCCGCCCGGACGGGCCGCTCACGGTCTGCGGGTAGCATGGCCGACGGCCCCGTTGCACAGCCCTCGGAGGTCGTTCCCCGACATGACTGACCCTGGGAGCCACCTGCTGTGACCACTCTTCGCCCCGCCGCCGTCATCGTCCTCGCGGCGGGCGAGGGCACGAGAATGCGGTCCCGACGACCGAAGGTGCTGCACGCCATCGGCGGGCGGTCGCTCGTCGAGCACGCCATGTCCGCCGCACGGGGCACGCACCCCGATCATCTCGTCGTCGTCGTCCGCCACCACCGCGACCTCGTCGCGGAGCACGTCGCGAACCTCGACCCGGACGTGCTCGTGGCCGACCAGGACGAGGTGGCGGGCACCGGCCGGGCGGTGGAGTGTGGCCTCGACCGCCTTCCGGCCGACCTCGAGGGCACGGTCCTGGTGACCTACGGCGACGTCCCGCTCCTCACCTCCGAGACGCTGGTCGCCCTGCTCGAGTCCCACGCGGAGGCGGCGTCCGCGGTCACGGTCGTCACCGCCAGCCTCGGCGACCCCACCGGCTACGGCCGCGTCCTGCGCGGGCCGGACGGCGCCGTCGTCGCCATCGTCGAGCACAAGGACGCCACCCCCGAACAGCTGGCCGTCGCCGAGGTGAACTCCGGCCTGTATGCGTTCGACCTCGCCACGCTGCGCGAGTCGCTGGCCGCCGTCGGGTCGCACAACGCGCAGGGGGAGAAGTACCTCACCGACGTCGTCGGGATCGCCCACGCGCGCGGGCTGACCGTCCGGGCCTACCCCATCGACGACGTGTGGCAGACGGAGGGCGTCAACGACCGCGTCCAGCTCGCCCGGCTCGGCGCAGAGCTGAACCGGCGGACCCTGGATCGGGTCATGCGCGACGGTGCCACGGTCGTCGACCCCGCGACGACGTGGATCGACGCGACCGTCACCGTCGGTACCGACACCCTCATCCGCCCGCACACCCAGATCCACGGAGCCAGCACGATCGGCGCCGACTGCGTCATCGGACCCGACACCACCCTCGAGGACGTCGAGGTCGGCGACGGCGCCGCGATCGTGCGGACCCAGGCGCTGCTCGCCGTGATCGGGCCGGGGGCCAACGTCGGGCCGTTCTCCTACCTGCGCCCCGGGACCGAGCTCGGCGCCAAGGGCAAGATCGGCGGCTTCGTCGAGACGAAGAACGCGCAGATCGCCGCCGGGGCCAAGGTCCCGCACCTGACGTATGCGGGCGACGTCACCATCGGGGAGAAGGCCAATATCGGCGCGGGGACCATCTTCGCCAACTACGACGGCGTCCGGAAGCACCACTCCAGCGTCGGCGCCGGCACCTTCGTCGGCAGCAACTCGGTGATCGTCGCGCCGGTCGACATCGCCGGAAATGCTTATGTGGCAGCGGGTTCCGCGATCACCGACGACGTGAAGGACGGAGACCTCGCCATCGCCCGCGAACGTCAGCGCAACATCCAGGGCTGGGTCGAGCATCGACAGGCCAAGGACCGCGACACGACGGAGCCGACCACGTGACCGGCATTACGAAGACCACCCAGAAGAACCTCATGGTTTTCTCCGGCCGGGCACACCCCGAGCTGGCCGACCAGGTCGCTGCGGAGCTCGGCACCGATCTCGTTCCGACCAGCGCTTACGACTTCGCCAACGGCGAGATCTACGTGCGCTACGAAGAGTCGGTACGCGGGTCGGACGCCTTCGTCATCCAGAGCCACACCGCGCCGATCAACCAGTGGATCATGGAGCAGCTGATCATGGTCGACGCGCTGAAACGCGCGTCGGCCAAGCGGATCACCGTCGTGCTCCCCTTCTACGGCTATGCGCGGCAGGACAAGAAGCACCGCGGCCGGGAGCCCATCTCGGCCCGGCTGATGGCCGACCTCTTCATGCAGGCCGGCGCCGACCGCCTCATGGCCGTCGACCTGCATACCGCCCAGATCCAGGGGTTCTTCGACGGTCCGGTCGACCACCTGATGGCGCTGCCGATCCTCGCCGACTACGTCGCGGAGCACTACGGCGACCAGCAGCTCGCCGTGGTCTCGCCCGACGCCGGGCGGATCCGGGTGGCCGAGCAGTGGTCGGAGCGGCTCGGCGGGGCGCCGCTGGCGTTCATTCACAAGACCCGCGACATCAACCGCCCCAACGAGTCGGTGGCAAACCGCGTCGTCGGTGCGGTCGAGGGCCGGATCTGCGTCCTCGTCGACGACATGATCGACACCGGCGGCACGATCACCAAGGCGGCCGACGCCCTGTTCGGGGCCGGCGCGGCCGGCGTCGTCATCGCGGCCACCCACGCGATCCTCTCCGGCCCGGCGGTCGACCGGCTGAAGAACTGCAGTGCGGCCGAGGTCATCGTCACCGACACGCTGCCGATCCCGGCCGACCGGATGTTCGACAAGCTGACCGTGCTGTCTATCGCCCCGCTCATCAGCAAGGCGATCCGGGAGGTCTTCGAGGACGGCTCCGTCACGAGCCTCTTCGACGGGCGGGCTTAGCAGCCCTAGGAGCCCGTCCCGGCCTTGCGTGCGCGGTACGCCGCCACGTTGGCCCGGTTGCCGCAGCCGCCGTCGCAGAACCGGCGGGAGCGGTTCTTGGACAGGTCGACGAGCACGTCGTCGCAGTCCTCGGCGTCGCAGACCTTGAGCCGGTCGAGCTCGCCGGCGCGGATGACGTCCACGAGGGCCATGGCCCCCTCGACGGCCATCCTCGTGGCGAGCGGCGCCTCGCGCGACGTGGCGTGCAGGTGGTACTCCCAAGCGTCGTGCTTCACCAGCTGGGGCAGGGCCTGGCCGTCGCGCAGCAGCGCGTTGACCGCGTCGACGGCGCCGTCCTCGTCGAGGAACCAGAGCTCGCGCAGTCGCGATCGCAGCGCGCGGATGTCGCGCAGCTCCTTCGCCCGGGCCTGGTCCCCCACGGCGCGGCTGCCGGTCCACTGCCACGAGCCGTAGAACCGGTCGAGCTCCTCGGGTGTCGTCAGGCGGTCGACGTCGTCGTCGCCGGGTACCGATCCGGCCATCGTGTTGACCAGCGCCGCGGCCCCCATGAGGGATACCTCGGTGTCATGAGTGAACAGCATCTTGACTCCTGACAGGGACGACCTCTACTGTCATGAGTATAAAGCGTTTCACCCATGACGCACCCGTGGCCGGTTCCGCGGGTCGAGATCGCGAGGAGGACCGATGACGACCGAGACGGCCGCGGCGACCAGGTCGTCGGAGGCGAAGCGCGACCGCCGCCCGGTCCGACGTGCCGACCTCGGCCTCGTCGCGGCGGTAGTCACGGCCGCCGCGTTCGGGACGTCCGGTCCGTTCGCCAAGGCGCTCCTGACGACCGGCTGGAGCAGTGGTGCCATCGTGCTGCTGCGCGTCGGGATCGCGGCACTGGTGCTGGCGGTTCCCGCCGTCCTGGCCTGCCGCGGACGGTGGTCCGAGGTTCGGGCCAACCTGCCGGTCATCCTCGTCTTCGGCGTCGTCGCTGTCGCCGGCTGCCAGGTGGCTTACTTCAACGCGGTGGGCACGCTCTCCGTCGGGGTCGCCCTGTTGCTCGAGTACTCCGGGACCGTTCTCGTCGTGCTGTGGGTGTGGCTGCGAACCCGCCGGGCGCCCAGCCGGCTCACGCTGATCGGGGCGGTCGTGGCGCTGGCGGGGCTGGCCCTCGTCCTCGACATCGCGGGCCAGACCCCGCCCGACCTCGTCGGCGTGATGTGGGGTCTGCTCGCCGCGGTGGGCCTGGCCGCCTACTTCGTGGCCTCCTCGCACGGTGACGGCGGCCTGCCGCCGGTCGCCCTGGCCGGCTTCGGCATGGGCGTCGGTGCGCTCGCGCTGGCCGCCGTCGGCGCCGTCGGGATCGTCCCGCTGCAGTTCCGCACGGCCGACGTCGTCGTCGCGGGCACGACGCTGCCGTGGTGGGCAGCGGTCGGCGAGCTGGCTCTGGTCGCGGCGGCGTTCGCCTACCTGCTCGGCACCTATGCCGTCCGCGCCCTGGGGGCGACCCTGGCGTCGTTCGTCGGGCTCAGCGAGGTCCTCTTCGCGATTCTCTTCGCCTGGCTGCTGCTCGGCGAGCTGCCGGGCCTCATCCAGCTGGTCGGCGGGGTGGTCGTCGTGGCGGGCGTGGTCGCCGTGCGGCTGGGCGAGCGGTCGACGGCAGCCGGGTAGCCCGGGCTTCTCACATCTGGCCGCGGAGCGGCATTCGCTCCGCGAGACTGGTCGGGTGGGCGACGGGTTCGGCGACTGGACCGGCCGCCGGGTTCTCGTCACCGGGGGCACCGGCTTCATCGGGTCACGCGTCGTGGCCCGGCTCGCGTCGCTGGGCGCCGAGACCCATCTGGCCGTCCGCCGGCCGGTGGCCGTCGAACGGGCTCACGTGGTCGATCTCGACGAGCCGGACGCCTGTCTCGCGCTGGTCGCCGCGATCGAACCGCAGGTCGTGCTCCACCTCGCGAGCCTGGTGAGCGGCGCCCGTGGGGTCGACCTCGTAGTCCCGATGATGCGCGCCAACCAGGGGTTCGCGGTCAACCTGCTCGCCGCGGTGGCGCAGGCGGCGCCCGCGGCGCGGGTCGTCCTGGCCGGCTCGATCGAGGAGAACCTCGGCGGTGACGAGTCGGCGCCGACCTCGCCCTACACCGCGGCCAAGCTGGCGGCCACGTCGTACGCGACGATGTTCGCCCGCCTGTGGGACCTGCCCGTGAGTGTGCTGCGTATCGCGATGGTCTACGGCCCCGGACAGGCGGACCGGTCGAAGCTGGTCCCGTCGGTCACGACAGCGCTCCTGCGCGGTGAGGACCCTCCGGTCAGCAGCGGGCGCCGCCTCGTCGACTGGGTCTTCGTCGAGGACGTCGTCGACGCCTTCCTCTGTGCAGCGGGAACGGCCACGCCTCCGGGCACGGTCGTCGACGTCTGCAGCGGCGAGCCGGTCACGATCCGCGAGACCCTCGACCGGCTCGCCGGCATCGTCGGGGGCTCGGGCGCGCCGAGGTTCGGGGCCATCCCCGACCGGGTCGCCGACGCCGCCCAGATCGGCGACCCGCGGGCCGCGGCCGAGCTCATCGGGTGGCGGCCGACCACCAGCCTGGACAACGGGCTGCGTCGCACCGTCGGTTGGTACGCCGAGCACCCGACCTGACGGTCCCGTCAGGTCAGGGGCTGCCACTCCCGCTCGCCCAGCCGACGTTGCCGCAGCTCGGGGAGGGGGGCGATGAGGGTCGGGTCCCACCCACTGCCGGCGGACGACCGCTCCAGCTGGTCGGCGACCTCGTCGGCGATGTCCCACGTGAGCAGGACGACGTCGTCCGGCCGGTCGTCCAGCAGGTCGTCGACCGCGCGAATCGGTACGCCGGCGCCGGGAATTCGGCGTCCGGCCTTCGCCGGCGACAAGTCGACCGTGTACGCGAGCAGGCGCTGGTCCACGTCGGCCAGCGCCAGCAGCACCGCGGCCTTCGACGGGGCTCCGTACGCGGCGATGCGCCGCCCCTGCGCCCGTCGGGCCTCGAGCTGCGCCCGGAACCGCCGCGTCTGCAACCGGCCCTCGCTCCCGAACCGCACCAGGGCGTCCGCGTCGTCCAGCCCGGCCGACCGCTCGCGCGTCAGCAGGTCGGCGACAGACGGGTCGACCACCGTCGCCGGCGAGAAGCGTCGGGCCGCGAGCTGCAGTGAGCCGCCATACAGGGAAACCTCATGGACCCAGGTCACCATGAGTCCGTGCCGACGCAGGTTCTCGATGGCGCTCAGCAGCGTGAGGTAGACGAAGTGGCCGTGCCGGACGGTGTCGATGAGGTTGCCGGTCACCATAGGCAGGGCGTGGAAGAACTCGCAGACGAGGACGCCGTCCGGCTCCAGGCGCGCGGCGTGCGCGGCCAGCACGGCGTCGAGGTCCTCCTCGTGCATGAGAAAGTGCACGTCGACGACGAGGTCAGCCTGACCGTCGCCGGCCACCCGTCGCATACCCAGCCGCTCGAGGTCCGGCCCCCACGAGCCGCCGTGCGCGCTGTGCAGCTCGATCATCGTCGAGCCGCGGCCGAGATGCTCTCGCCCGACGACCCTCTCGGCCGAGGTGGCCGCGTGCCTCAGCATCGTCTGCGACTCCACCGGGCCCGGCTGCTCCGGGGGCGATGCCTCACCTGGTCCGAGCTGAATCAGCAAGCAGTCACGGCAGATTCGCAGCTCGAGGGGGTATGCGCGGTCGGTCGCCGGGTCGTCGGAGACCAGGGGAAAGGCGTCCGACGCGGGGACGTCACCCAGGTGGACCACCGGGTCGACCGAGGGGGAGCGGCAGGCCCGGCACACCTCGCCGAGAGGAGCAGCACCCATGGTCACCTAGCCACCTTCGCACGACCCGCTGAGTGGTCGGGCGCGATCCCGGCAAAGCCCCACGGGGCGCTCAGATGACTGGGATCATGGCGGCAGAAAGGCTCATCCCATGCGCGTGAACTACGACGTGTCTGGGGCCCCCTCATGAGCGCCCCGCCATGCCGTCTGTGCGGTCATCCCCTGACGACGACCTTCGTCGACCTCGGGATGTCGCCGCCCTGCGAGGACTTCCTCACCGCCGAGGAGCTCGACAGCGGTGAGACCTTCTACCCGCTCAACGTGCGGATCTGCGACCACTGCCTGCTGGTGCAGCTCCCGGCCTATCTGCCGGCGGACGCGATCTTCACCGACGACTACGCCTACTTCTCCTCCTACAGCGACTCGTGGGTCGAGCACGCGAGGCGGTTCGTCGAGACGGCGGTGGCGCGGCGCGACCTCGGACGTGACTCCTTCGTGGTCGAGGTCGCGAGCAACGACGGGTACCTGCTCCAGCACTCCGTGGCCCTGGGCATACCGTCGCTCGGTATCGAGCCGACCGCGAACACCGCAGCCCGCGCGCTCGAGCGGGGTGTCCCGACCGAGGTGACGTTCCTCGGGGCCGAGACCGGCGCCAAGATCGCCGCGACGCACGGCCGGGCCGACCTCGTGGTCGCCAACAACGTCTTCGCCCACGTGCCCGACATCGTCGACTTCGCCCACGGGCTGCGCGAGCTGGTCGCCGCCGACGGTGCGGTCACCATCGAGGTCCCGCACCTGCTTCGGCTCATCGAGGGCAACGAGTACGACACGATCTACCACGAGCACTTCAGCTACCTGTCGCTCCTCACGACGCAGCGGGTGCTCGCGAAGGCGGGCCTCACCGTCGTCGACGTCGAGGAGCTGCCCACCCACGGTGGGTCACTGCGCACCTGGTCGGTGCCGACCGAGACCGCCGGCGACCCGACCCCCGCCGTCACCGCCGTCCTGGCGGACGAGGCCGCATACGGGCTGCACATGGTCGAGGGGCACGCGGGGTTCGCCGGTCAGGTGTCCGCGGTGCGCAACGACCTCGTCGAGTTCCTCGTGGGCTGTTCACGGCGCGGCGAGACGGTGGTGGCCTACGGCGCTCCCGGAAAGGGCAACACCCTGCTCAACCACTGCGGCGTCCGAGACGACCTGGTCCGGTTCGCGGTGGACCGGAGCGAGTTCAAGCACGGGCGATTCACCCCCGGCACGCACATTCCCGTCCGGCCGGTCGAGGCCCTCCTCGAGGCGCGGCCCGACTACGTCCTGATCCTGCCCTGGAACCTGCGCGCCGAGATCACCGCGCAGCTGGAGTACGTGCGCGACTGGGGTGCCCGGCTGGTCGTCCCGCTGCCCCGGCTCGAGGTGTTCTGAGCCGACCCAGCCCGGTCAGGGACGTCCGAGCGCGCGGTAGGCCCAGGCCGCCGCCCGCCACTGCTTGGGGTCGAGCGCGTTGCGCCCGTCGACGATCCGGCGGTGACGCATGGTCTCGCCGAATATCTGCGGGTCGAGGTCGCGGTATGCGGACCACTCCGTCAGCAGCAGCACCACGTCGGCGCCGTTCACCGCCTCCTCCGCCGAGTGCGCGTACTTGAGGTGCGGAGCCTTGCGGCGCGCGTTCTCGAGTGCTCGCGGGTCGGTGACCACGACCTCGGCCCACCGGGCGTCCAGCTTCTCGGCGACGTCGAGGGCGGGGGAGTCGCGCACGTCGTCGCTCTCCGGCTTGAAGGCGGCCCCGAGGATCGCCACGCGTGCGCCGGCCAGCGGCCGGCCACCCAGGGCCTCGACGGTCAGGTCGACCATCCGGTCGCGGCGCCGCATGTTGATGGAGTCGATCTCCTTGAGGAAGCTCACCGCCGGCTGGGCGTGCAGCTCCTCGGCCCGGGCCATGAACGCCCGGATGTCCTTCGGCAGGCAGCCGCCGCCGAACCCCAGGCCGGCGTTGAGGAACTTGCGTCCGATCCGCTCGTCCATCCCGATCGCGTCCGCGAGCTGCGTGACGTCGCCACCGGCGACCTCGCACAGCTCGGCCATCGCGTTGATGAACGAGATCTTGGTCGCGAGGAACGAGTTCGCGGCGACCTTGACCAGCTCGGCGGTCGCGTAGTCCATCACCATGCGGGGCGTCTCCACCGCCAGCATGGGCGCGTACAGCTCGTCGAGGACCCCCGTCGCCGCCTCACCCGCGGGTCCGTCGGGGACGCCGTAGACGAGGCGGTCGGGGTGGAGGCTGTCCTGCACCGCCAGCCCCTCACGGAGGAACTCGGGGTTCCACACGACCGTCGTGCCGGGCGCGCGCCGGGACAGGTCGTCGGCCAGCTCGGCCGCGGTCCCCACCGGCACGGTGGACTTACCCACGACGACGTCGCCCTCCGCTACCAGGCCGGCGAGCGCCTGGAACGCCGCGTGGAGGTGGGTCAGGTCGGCGGCGTTCGAGCCCACCTGCTGCGGCGTGCCGACGCAGACGAAGTGCACCGTGGAGCCAGCCACCTCGCTGAGGTCGGTGGTGAACCGCAGCCGGCCGCTCTCGATACCCATGCGCAGCAGCTCGGGCAGCCCCGGTTCGTAGAACGGAGCCTCCCCGGCAACCAACGCCTCGACCTTCTCGCGGTCGATGTCCACGCCCACGACGTCATGACCGAGCGCCGCCATCGCGGCAGCGTGGACCGCCCCGAGATAGCCACAACCAGTGACCGATACCCGCATCAGACCCCCCTCAGAGTCATCCACGATCGTAGGGCGACCGCCGGATGGCCTGAGGCGAGTTGCTCGAAAGTGCTTGCAAATAGGGGGGTTTCGCCCGATTTCTACCTGTCGGTTCCTGCCGTTATGATGGGTGGGTTGCCTCGGCGAGGGACGATTCGTGGGCTGGAGATTCGACAGCCCCGCGTCCGTGATCGACGCGGGTGGCCCTCGATGGGAGGGCGAGTCCGCGACACGTCCCATGCCGAGGCGCCCCCGCCGACCCGCAACCGCACGCCAGGAGACCTTCACTCATGCCCGAGATCAAGCTCGTAGCCGAGTCCCGCACCCAGTTCGGCAAGGGAGCGGCGCGCAAGATCCGTCGCGACCACAAGATCCCCGCTGTCCTCTACGGACACGGCACCGCCCCGGTACACATCACCCTTCCGGGCCACGACACGATGATGGCCCTCAAGAGCGCCAACGCCCTGCTGAGCATCGAGCTCGATGGGGACAGCCAGCTGGCGCTCGCCAAGGACGTGCAGCGTGACCCGATCAAGCCGGTCATCGAGCACGTGGACCTCGTCGTCGTGAACCGTGACGAGAAGGTCACCGTCGACGTTCCGGTCACGACCGAGGGCGAGGCTGCGCCGGAGACGGTCGTCACCGTCGACTCGCAGACCGTCCAGCTCGAGGTGCTCGCGACCAACATCCCGCAGCACGTCGTCGTCTCCGTCGAGGGCCTCGAGGCCGGTACGCAGGTGCTGGCCGGCCAGCTCGAGCTCCCTGAGGGCGCCGAGCTCGTCATGGACCCCGAGACGCTCGTGGTCAACGTCACGCAGCAAGTGTCCGCCGAGGCGCTCGAGGCGGAGCTCGCCGAGGCTGAGGCTGAGGCCGGCATCGAGCACGACCAGGCCGAGGACGAGACCGAGGGCGCCGACGGCGAGGCCTCCGCCGAGGCGCCGATCACCGATGGCCCCGAGGCCTCGGACGAGTCCTGATCCCCGGTCCCCGGTGACCGCCGACGTCGTCGGCCCGGGGTCGACCTGGCTCGTCGTAGGGCTGGGCAACCCCGGACCGGCGTATGCCGGCAACCGCCACAACGTCGGAGCCATGGCGGCCCGGGAGCTGGCCTCCCGGCACGACGCCGGTGCGCTGGCGGTGGGCCGGCTGGGTCGGCGCTCGGCGGAACCCGCGCACTTCAAGGCCCATCCGCGGGCCCGTGCCCTGGTCGACGAGGTTCGCCTCGGCGGTCCGGGCGGCCCGCGGCTGGTGCTCGCCGTCCCGACGACGTTCATGAACGAGTCGGGCGGTCCGGTCGCCTCGCTGCTGGCCTACCACTCGGTCGACCTCGACCACCTGATCGTGGTCCACGACGAGCTCGACATCCCGGCCGGTGACGTCCGGCTCAAGCGCGGCGGTGGCGAGGGCGGGCACAACGGCCTGCGCTCGGTCAGCCGCTCGCTCGGCACCAAGGACTACCTGCGGGTCCGAGTGGGGGTCGGCCGCCCACCCGGCCGGATGGATCCCGCCGACTACGTGCTGCGCGACTTCTCGCCGAGCGAACGCACCGACCTCCCCTTCGTGCTGGACGAGGCCGCGGACGCCGTGGAGGCCCTCGTGAACGACGGGCTGGTGGCGGCGCAGCAACGCTTCCACTCACCGGCCTGAAGCCGTCGACCCGTCGGGGCCGTCGTCACATCGACACAGGGTCGACATCGGTCGATCCCCTGTGCGTCCGAAGACCGGGTGCTACGGTCGAAATGACGCTTGGGGGGTGTGCGCGTCAGCGGGTACGGGGAGCAGGAACATGACGTCGGGAAACGTCATCGTGGTGGTCGTCGCCAATTCGCGACCGTTCTGCGTCCCCCCGGTGGGCCATGCCGTGGCAGGACCCGTGGGCCGATCGGCCCACGGGCGCGGACGACGCGTGAGGGAGGGCTGCTGGACGACAACCGCCGACCTGGGCTCGTAGCAGCCTGCTGAGTCTCCTGGACCGAAACGGTCACATTCGGTCAAAAGATGGGGCTTTTGTGCGTGGGCGTCTCAAATGTCGAGACGTCCACCCTTGGCGCGCTTGCAGTTCTCGGCATGTCTCCGGAAGGGTGTGCCCGGCACCACCTAGCCCGTCTGGGTGATGTCAGTCAGGGGCCTCGTAGTTCGAAAGGACTACAGAGGTCCCCTTTTTGTCGTCTAGCCCCCCTGGAGCACACACATGAGGATCGTTCGCATCCCCTGGACCCAAAGAACCCGGCACGTCTCTCTGGCCTTGCTGGCGGCCGGCTTCGCCGTGAGCGGCACCTACTCCTACGGCGCGGTCAACGCCAGTAGCGACCCGACGGGGGGCTCGGGAGGCGACGCTGTGGCCGCCGCGTGGAGGTGTCCGGCGGACGTCCAGGACGCGGCGAACTCGGCTCGGTGGCGGGGCTGTGGCGGGGGTGGCCACAAGCCGAGCCCGACGAGCACGACGACGACGGCCAGCGCAACGAGCACGACGGCGCCCCCCAGCACCACCTCGACGTCGAAGCCGCCGACCACGACGACGACCACGAAGTCGGCGACGACGACAACGACCAAGCCGCCGACCACGACGACGGCCCCGACCACCACGACGACGAGCTCGTCGCAGCCGACCATCGCCGGCTTCCCCAACGCCGGCAACACCGGCGTGCCGTCGGGCGTCGCGCTCACGACCTACTCCGGCCCGATGGTGGTCACCACGCCCGGCACGGTCATCGACGCCAAGGTCATCAACGGCGACATGGTCATCGCCACCACCGGCGTCAGGATCACCCGCTCCCGGTTCGTCAACGGGTCGGTGGCCACGCGCAACAGCTCGGCCAACGGCCAGCGGATGGTCGACATCTCCGACACCGAGATCCAGGTCGGGGCGCGCAACCAGAAGGCCGTGGTCGGGTCGTTCCTGACCGTCCTGCGCTCCGAGCTCACCGGAGGGATCTCCGGCGGCTGGTGCAGCGACTGCACGATCCAGGACACCTACATCCACGGCCAGTACGCCACTAAGGGCGAGGGCTGGCACGAGTCGGGGTATCGGATGGACCAGCGCACCCGGTTCATCCACAACGCGGTCACCTGTGATGCTCCCGTCGGCCCGAACGACGGCGGTTGCTCGGCCGGTCTGACCGGCTACGGCGACTTCCAGGCCGTCCAGGACAACCTCATCGACAGCAACCTGTTCATGACCTCCCCGGACGCGGCGTTCTGCGCCTACGGCGGCTCCTCGGCGGGCAAGCCCTACAGCAGCGGCACCCGCAACATCGTGTTCAGCAACAACGTGTTCGCGCGTGGGGCGAACCGGAAGTGTGCGACCTACGCCCCGATCGGGGACTGGACGAACGCACCGGGCAACCAGTGGACCAACAACAAGTGGGAAGACGGCACCACCGTCACGCCGTAGCCCACCGGGTCGTCGTGGCGGCTCAGTCGATCGCCGACTGGGCCGCCACGAGCGACGTCACGAACGCCACGTCGCTGGGGTCGACTTCCCGCGTACCGCGAAGGACCTCGTCCACCCACGCCTCCTGCACAAACCCGGACGCCAGCGCCGGCGCCAGAACCTCGGGCGTGGCCCGCCAGTGGCGAACGACGAGCTCTGCCAGCGTGACCCCTCCGGCGGGCGGCCGGTGCGAACGGTCGAGGCGCTGCCGGGCCTTGCGGTACCCCTTGCCGACGATCGACGACCGGCGTGTGACCCGCTCGGCCCAGGACGGGTCGACGTAGGCCCGAGGCGCCTTGCGACCGTCCATCGGGATGTCGCCCAGCTCCGGGTCCAGCCGGCAGAGGAGACCGGCCAGGAACCGCGACGCGGCCTTCTCCTGCGGCGGCAGCGCCGCCGCGATGTCGAGGAACCGGCGGTCGAGCATCGGGTTGACCGCCGGCCGGCGCAGGCATACCGCCGTGTCCGTGACGCCGGCCCAGCGCTGCATCCGCTCGTACAGGTAGAACATGTCGGTGGCGGCCATCCACGGCTTCCCCGTCGCGAGCAGGGTCCGGTAGACGTCGTCCACCGCGGCGGCCCGAACCTCCTGCGCGTATGCGGGTTCGAGGAGCCCCTCCGACACGGACTCGTTGGCGAACATGCGCCACGAGGTGAGCAGGCGGGTCGACGCCCGGGTCACGGGCATCGGGAGGGTCGGTCCGAGGTAGTAGAAGCCGCGGGCGACCTCGCCGCCGAGCCCGGAGATGCGCGGGCCTTGAGGGGCCTGGCCCTCGACCAGGCTGAGGGCCGCCATGGCCAGCGGATCGGCCATCCCGTCGAGCGCGTCGGCCGACTCCTGAGCCAGTCCGAACGCCGCCTCGGGCTCGAGCGTCTGCAGCCCCTCGAAGCCGAAGACGAGGTGTTCCATCCCGCCCCGGCGGCACAGGTCGGCGGCGATCCGGACGTCCTCCGAGCCCGGGGCCGCCGCGAGGGTGAGAGCGCGCAGCCCGCGACGCCGGGCGGGGTCGATCGCGGCCAGCAGGATCCGCGAGTCGATCCCGCCGGTGAGCTGCAGCACCGCGTCGGGGTGCTCGTCCAGGTAGCCGTCGAGGTACCCGCGCAGCAGGTCCACCGCTTTCGGGATGGCGGTGGCGTTCGTCCGCCGCGTCGGCTCACGGGTGTCCGGCAGGTACCGCTCGAGCCGGGCCTGGCCGCCTGCGAGGACGATCCGCTCACCCTCGCGCAGCTTGCGGACGCCGTCGAACAGCGTGCGGTCGCCGATCTGCCATCCCAGGACCGACTGGAAGCCGATCCCCATCCGGTCCAGCCGCGTCGGGGCCAGCGCCGCGAGCGCTCGGGTCGACGTGGAGACGGCCGACCAGCCGTTCTCGGCGCGGTAGTAGAGGTGCCGGAAGCCGATCGCGTCGGTCACCGCGGACACGACGTCGTCGACCACCTGGACCGCGGCGAACGGGGGCATCAGGTCCGGCAGCAGCCGGTCACCGTCGCGACCGGATCGCAGGTCCGGCGGCGCCACGTCGCCTTCGGGTCCTCGCGAGATGAGGTTCAGCAGGATCGGGTCGCCGCCCAGGGCGTGCTGGCGCAGCGCCCCCCAGGACGCGACGAGGACCGTGCCCGCCAGCGAGCGAGCCGCATCCGGCGCCCCGACCCGGTCCATCGCCCGGTCAAAGTCCGGTCCCGGGAACAGCCCCGGCTTCGAGGAGACGGCGAGGAGCCCGCCGCTCCCCGGCAGCGTCGCCACCGGCTCAACCCTCCAGCTCGAACGGCGGCAGCACCGAGGCCGCCTCGACGCCGATGGTCATCGCCGTCCGGAGGTCGTCGACAGTGAGCTCGTCCGGCGCGCGGCTGATGGCCAGGCCGCGGCTCTGGAGCTCGGCCGCGATCATCAGCTGGTGGTCGTCGACCATCTCGTCGAACCGCTTGAGCCGCGGCAGCAGGACGGGGGCCTTGCCCTGGTCGAGTGCGGTGAGGGCGGACCCGACTCCGGCGTGCGCGATGACGAGGTCCGCCTCGGCCATCGCCTCTCGGATCCGCGCGGCAGGGACGGTCGGCTCGGCGGTGATCCCGAGGTCGGTGACATCGGTGACGCCGGTCTGCCACAGCACCTCGGCGTCCGGGGCCAGGACGTCGGGCAACAGCCGTACGAGGGACTCGAACGCGCGGCGGAAGCCGTAGGTCCTCATGGTCCCCACGGTGACCACGACCCGCCGGGCCCGGCCGTCCGGGGGTGGGGTCCGCGGGGCCGGCTGGTAGGCGTCCAGCACCGACCCGCGGTAACGCCACCGACTATTCGCCCAGATCGGATATTGGGCGAAAAGGTGCATTCCCGGAATTCTTCCGACAATTCGCCCAGTCAGGCTCGGTCCCATTGCGCGGGCCGAACTTTCCACCCAATAGCAGGGGATTCCACGGGACCGGGCCTGAATGAGAACAGAGAGCGCCATCGCCGACCCAGTGGTGATGACGCGGGCATACTCCTCCTCCCTCAGCAGCCGCCGAGCGGCCGCCATGTTGGCGAGGACCAGGTCGGCCCGGCGGGGCGGGACGTAGCGCAGGTGGAAGACATCCTCACCGGCGAGCAACGAGCGTGACTGAGGCTCGTCCGACGTCACCCAGCGAACTCCGTTGGAGAGCGGGCGGAATCGGTCCCGAAGCCGCATCAGCTGCTCGAGATGTCCCCCTGTCGACGCGACGAGCAGCGTCCTTCGCTCATCACGGGCATCGCTCATGGTGCCTTCCATGTTCCCCCATCGGCCCGACGTCACCTACCCGGCCCGACGTCACCTACCCCTCGACCAGCCTAGAGGCGCGGAGATAAGCACCGTGCGGGTGTTTCGGGAAAAGGGCTCGCGCGTCATCGCGAATGCCTAGAGTTGGACATGCCACAAAACACCGGGGGGAGTCGGCATGGTTAATGTTGCCGTGGCAGGCCTAGGGAAAATGGGTCTCTCACATCTGTCGATCGCCCGCGCTCATCCTGACGTCAACGTCGTGGGCGTGTGCGACTCGACCGCGTACTTGCTCGACGTCCTGGGCAAGTACACCCAGGTCGCGACCTACACGGACTACGAGACGATGCTGGACGACGCACGGCCCGACGCGGTCATCGTCGCCACGCCGACGCATCTGCACGCGGACATGGTGCGGGCGACGCTGCGGCGGAACATCGACGTGTTCTGCGAGAAGCCGCTCTCGCTCGACGCCGCGACGAGCACGGAGCTGTCGCGGACCGCCGAGCAGCTCGGCCTGGTGACGCAGGTCGGGTACCACAACCGCTACGTCGCCTCGTTCGCCGAGGTGAAGCGGCTGCTCGACCTCGGGGCGATCGGGCGGGTGTCGCACGTGATGGCCGAGGCCTACGGGCCGGTCGTCCTCAAGTCGAAGGGCGGAACCTGGCGGAGCCGTCGGGCGTCCGGGGGCGGCGCGCTCTACGACTACGCCGCGCACCCGATCGACCTCCTCGCCTGGTTCTTCGGGCCGGCGCAAGGGGTGTCGGGCAGCACCGTGAGCTCGATCTTCTCCGCGGAGACCGAGGACGAGGTCTACAGCTCGATCCGGTTCGCGGACGGGGTGTCCAGCCAGCTGTCGGTCAACTGGTCGGACGACTCGCACCGGAAGATGTCGACCTCCGTGACGATCTGGGGCAGCGCGGGGCGGATCTACGCCGATCGGCAGGAGATCCAGGTCCACCTTCGGGAGACCGCTGCGCCCGTCGAGGGCTACCAGACGGGGTGGAACGTCCGTTACACGACAGAGCTGACCGAGGCGGTCGGCTTCTACCTGCGCGGTGAGGAGTACAGCGCCCAGCTGGCCGACTTCGTGGCCCGCGTCGCGGCCCGGGAACCGCACGGCGCCAACACCTTCGCCACCGCTGCACACACCGACGACGTCATCGACATGATCCGGCGCGACGCACAGCGTCCGGCCATGACGGTCGCTCGGACCGACGACGGAGCGCCGGGAACGCTCCTCGTCGCACCACCCACGACGAAGCGCAGCATCCGCCAGGTGCTGAGGAGACGATGATGACCGCAACCCAGATCGCACCCAGCTACTTGGCCCGGCCGGCCGTCCAGCTCGACCGGCTCGTGCTCGGCGACAACCAGTTCTTCGGCGTCAACCACAGGTCCGAGGAGAAGGCTCGCGCACAGGCGATGCAGTTCCAGGACCTGCGCGCCATCCTCGACGTCATCGACGCCGCCTACGACGAGGGTGTTCGCACCTTCATGTGCACCACGCACGACCGCGTCGGCGAGGTAGCCGCCCACGTGCGCGCCAACCCCTCTCGCTACGAGGGGTTCGCCTTCTACCCGTGCATGCCCTACGCCCACAAGTACGCCAACGCGGTGACCGAGGACGGTCTGCTCGGCGCGCTGCGCCGCTTCCTGCCGGAGCAGGGGTTCCTCAACGCCGCCGTGCGGGGCGGAAAGTCGTTCGCGTCCAAGGACATCGAGGGCATCGTGACGCTGCTCATCGACGCCGAGATGGCGATGTTCCGTGGGCTGAAGTCCCCGGTGATCTTCCTCCAGAACGTCGTCGTGGACCTGCTCCTCGGGCTCGGTTTCGTCGACGCGTTCCGGATCTTCGCCGACCACGTCCGCACGGCCTACGACGCCGAGCCCGGGTTCATCACGATGAACCTCCCGCTGCTGGTCGACGCTCTCGACTCGGTCGGCATCGACAACCCGATCGTCTGCTCGAACATCAACAAGCTCGGGTTCCGGATGTCCGGGGGCATCGAGGCCTACGAGGCAACTCTGCGCGAGCGGCCGTTCCGGGCCATGGCGATGTCGGTGTTCGCCTCCGGGGCGATCCCGCCGCGCGAGGCCCTGTCGTGGGTATGCGAGCAGCCCGGCATCGAGTCGGTCGTCTTCGGGGCCTCGAGCCGCCGGTCGATCGCCTCGACGAGGAGCATCGTCGACGAGATGTGGGGCCCGGCCCGGCCGTACCTCGCCTCAGGCGTCGCCTAGCAGCGGCGTGAGCGGCGCTCCACGCATCTGGTCGTCGCTGTGCCGCGCGGCCCGCAGGGCCCCGTGGATCGGCGCGCAGCTTGCTGACGTGACGCCCAGGGTGCAACCTGCGCGTCAGGTGCCGAACCTGCGCGCAGCAGGCGACGCCGGCTCCTCCTGCCCTCGGGTTGGCGACCTCACCATCGCGCTGCCGCCTGAGGATTCCGTGTTTACCCCGACCACCAGGGTCTGCGCACACCCTGTGGCCCACGCGCACACGGTGCACGGTAGGTGCGCCGACCGCAAGGTGTGCGCAGACCGTATGACGTTCCACGCATCCGGTCGTCGCTAGCCGCGCGTGGATGCGGTGGGCCCAGTCCCGCGATTGAGGAGCGTGGACGCTTCTCAACGTCAGGAGGTCGACAACCGTTCACGCTCGCCCGCCGGGGCCGCGCGGTGGACGAGGCGGGCTTCCTCTCACCCTCGGGTAAGCGACCTCACCGAGGCGCTGCCGCCTCCAGGCTCACCACTCGAGGCACTCCAGCTCGGAGTAGAGGTAGTCGACGTCCGCGTCGGTGAGGATCGCGCTCTTGTACATCTTCGGGCGCGGACGGTCGATGAGCCGCGACATCGGCGGCCGACGCCCGACCACGCGCAGCTCGCAGAGTGTCGCGACCGCCCGGTGCCGCAGCAGGGCGAACCGCGAGAAGGCGCCGAAGTGCTCGTGGAACACCTCGGGGTCGCTGACGTGGAGGACGCTGACGAACAGCGGCAGGCCCTTGCGGCGGTCGTGTCGGAACATCACGTAGCAGGTCCGGTCGCCGGCGAGGACGACCGCGTGGAGAGCCGCGGCCGTGGCCCGGTGGTCGAGGTAGATCTCCCGGTCCGCCGGGTCCAGGTGCGAGAGAACCACGTCAGGGTCCGAGCTGACCTTCGCGCGGCTGGGCAGCGGCGAGGCGTTGAGGCTCAGCGCGGTCGTCGTGTCGAGTCGGCTGAAGCCCAGGCGTTCGTTGAGGGGCACGACGTTCCCGCTGGGGGAGAGGTCGGTGAAGTGGTAGCCCTCCTGCGCCAACAACGCCTTGAGGAGGCGCAGGCCGGCGAAGCGGTACTCCTCCAGTACGCACCACGCACCGAGGTTGCAGATGTCGAGGTGCTCACCACGGATCTCGCGCTGCGAGTAGAAGGCCAGATGGACACCCACGACCACGCCGTCCGCGTCCCGCAGCAGGTAGCCGTGGTTGGGCGCGTCGACACGCCACGGCACCCGGATGGCACGGACCCACGCGGCCGCCGACACGCGGTCGCCGAGGTTCCGGTGGAGGAAGTCGGCAACGGCGTCGATGTCCGTATCGACGATCGGGGCGACGGTGGACTTCACGGACGACCGTGCTCCTCGTACTCGGTGGGCGTGGACTGGTTGACGTACGCCTCCCGGCACACGCATACAGGTTACGAGAAAGCCATTGGGAGAGTTACACATTGACGACTTTGGAAGCGTCGCAGGGTGCTTCCGTCTAGGGTTGTGACGGCGAAGGGGGGAGGGCCATGACGTCCGTGGTGATCGCCGCGTACAACGAGGGACGCGTCATCGGCCGCTGTCTGGACGCCCTGCTGGGGGACCCGACCGCCGGTCGGCTCGAGGTCGTCGTCGCCGCCAACGGCTGCCACGACGACACAGTGGACCAGGCCCGCCGACCCGGCGTCGTGGTGCTGGACCTCGCGCACCCGGGCAAGCCGGCGGCGCTCAACGCCGCGGAGCGCCAGGTCACCAGCTTTCCCCGCGTCTACCTGGACGCCGACATGCAGCTCACCGCTCGCGATCTGGGGCGGCTGACCGCGGCGCTGGACGACCACGGCGCGGGGGATCGGACCCCGCTCGCGGCCGCCCCACGGCGGGAGGTCGACACCTCCGGGAGCGCGTTTCTCGTCCGCCAGTACCACCGGGTTCTCGCGCTCCACCCGGCCTACCGCCACTCGCTGTTCGGGCGCGGCGTCGTCGTGCTCTCCGAACGCGGTCGTCTGCGGTTCGACGAGTTCCCGGAGGTCCTCGCCGACGACTTCTTCCTCGACTCTCTCTTCGGCCCCGACGAGAAGATCGTCGTGTCCGACGTCGTCAGCGTCGTCGGCGCCCCGTCCAGCACCCGGGTGCTCCTCCGCCGTCTGGCGCGGGTTCGTCGCGGCAACCGCGAGCTTCGCGTCTCCACGCCCGCCGGTGCGGCCGCCCGACCGGCGGAGGGACTCGGATGGCTGCTCGAGGCGGTCCGGCGCGACCCTCGGCTCCTCCCCGCCGCGGTGACCTACGTGCTCGTCACGCTGTATGCCGACATGGCGGCCCGCTGGGGCGGTTCGTCATGGGGACACGACCAGGGTCGCCCCAGCCCGACGCAGGTCCGCGAGGCGACCTAGCGTGACGCCCGTGACGCTTCCCCCCAACACCCGGATCGGACTCTGTTTCCACGGGATCGGCCCTCGCTTGCGCACGCTCGAGAGCGACGAGTCGGGGTACTGGGTGTCCGAGGACCAGTTCCTGCGCATCCTCGACGAGGCCGCCGAGTGGCCCGACGTCGACATCAGCTTCGACGACGGCAACGCCTCCGACGTCGCCATCGCGCTGCCGGCCCTACAGGAGCGCGGGCTGGGCGCGGTGTTCTACGCCCTGGCCGGGCGGCTGGACGAACCGGGGAGCCTGTCCACCGCCGAGCTCCGGATGATCGTCGCCGCGGGGATGAAGGTCGGCACGCACGGGTGGCACCACGTCCCGTGGTCCGACCTGGACGACGCCGCCGCGCGCCTCGAGCTCGTGGAGGCCCGCGAGCGGTTGGCCGACGCCGCCGGCCGACCCGTCGCCCAGGCGGCCCTGCCGTTGGGGCGCTACAACCGCCGGGCCCTCGGTCGTCTCCGGGATGCGGGCTACCAGTCGGTGTCCACGAGCGACCGTGGCCTCGCCCGCGGTGGGGAGTGGCTCCGACCCCGGTTCAGCGTGCACGCCGACGACACCCCGGAGTCGATCCGGCAGACGGTGACCGCAGCCGGCCGCCCCTGGGCGCGTGGAGTGCGGTCAGCCAAGGGCGCGGTGAAGCGGCTTCGCTGACCCAGGCCGTGCCGCCATCCTCGTGAGCCACTCGGGACCTGCCGGCGTGCGCAGCAGCCGGGGGCTGACCAGGACCCGCAACGCAGCGCGGCTGGTCGCGCGACCGGTGGCGGCCCGAGAGGCCTCCCGAGCCACCGTGCACAGGTAGAACGCGGCCGAGCGGACCACGCCGTTGCGCCGGCGGAAAAGGCGAACCTTGTTGCGGCACAGCAGTGCCCACTTGGCCGGGTCGTCGGCCGAGCCGCCCTCGAGGTGGGTCGCGTGGGCTGTGGGCACGTAGCGTGTCGCATACCCCTCGTCCCTGGCTCGCAGCCCGAACTCGGTCTCCTCCGAGAACAGGAAGAAGGACTCGTCCCACTCCCCACAGGTGTCCAGGCACTCGCGGCTGAGCAGCTGGGTCGACCCCTCGGCCCAGTCGGTCGTCGTCTCCATGGCGTAGCGCTGGTGGTCGGCGACCATGACTCCCACATCCCAGAACCGGCCCAGCTTCGGACCGCCGACGAGGGTCTCGAGGATCTCGCGGCCGACCTTGGGCTCCCGTCGCATCGACAGGACCAGGTCTCCGTTCCCGTCGACGAGCCGAGGCACCGCGATGCCGGTGCCGGGCTCGCGCAGTGCGCGCAGCAGCTCCTCGACGCAACCTGGCTCCAGGCGGACGTCCGCGTTGAGCACCATCACGGCGGTTGCCTCAGGAAGCGCCGCCGCCCCGATGTTGAACCCGACCGCATACCCGCCGTTGCGCCCGGTCTCGATGCAGACCGCCTCGGGGACCATCTCGCGCACGATCTCCGTCGAGCGGTCCCGCGACCCGTTGTCGACCACGACCAGCCGCCAGTCCACGCCGGACAAGCCGGCCGGCAGTGACGACAGCAGGCCGGGCAGAACGTCGGCGCTGTTGTAGGTCACCACCACCACCCCGACCCGCTCGGTGCTTCGGTCCACGAGAACCCCCTGGTCGGGCGTCGGCCTGGTCCGGTGTCGCCAGGTCTCGCCGTCACGCCCATCCTGACCATCGACGAGCAGGTTGAGGGCCGAATCCCCCGTGTTCACAGGCTCTTTCCAGAGACTTCCGGCAAATCCGCCGAAAGCGCCCAGGCGCTCACACGGGCACCTTCTCCAGCGCGGTCGCCTGTACGGAGGTCGCTTGAGGCCCCTGTTCGAGCTCCGCTTGCGTGGCCTCGCGCGCCGCTGCCGCTTCACGCGCCCGCTCCTCGTGTCGGCTGATCGTCCACAGCGCCGAGGCGCACCCGCAGAGCAGGAACAGGACGAAGGCGCATTGGAGGAAGCTGAAGAGGTCGAACGTCCCGGCGCCGACCGCGATGGCGAGGATCGGGGCGGCGATGGCCTGGGCCAGGTCGCGGTCCCTGGTCCGAGTGAAGCGCTTGCGGGCTCCCCGGGCGACGCTGGCGCCGATGACGAAGATCGCGGCGAAGGCCAGCAGGCTGACGATCCCCCCGGTCAGCAGCTGCATGAGGTACTGGTTGTCGAGGAAGAAGTACACCAGGGGCTGGAACGTGCCGAACCCGCGCCCGAACCACCAGTGCCCGTCCAGGAGGAGCGGGATCAGGGCGTAGTCGTCGAGCCGCCCGGTGATGCTGTTGTCCGCCGTCCCCGCGAACACGAAGCTCTTGATCGTGCCGAGCACGCCCGGCGCGATGACCGGGAACGCGACGAGGCCGATCGCCGACAGGACGAAGAGGTTGGCACGTGCGCGGCCTCGAAGGACGGCGCCGTAGACGATGATGCAGATCGCGACGGCCAGCAGTCCGGTGCGGGAGACGGTCAGCGGGATGACCCCGGCCAGGATCGCGAAGCAGACCCAGAAGAGGCGTCGCGACCTCGTCGTGTCGGCGTTGAGCGCGAAGTGCAGGGCCAACGGCACGGCCGTCGCCAGAGCCAGCGAGAACTCGATGGGATGCGCAGCAGCGGCCTCTATCCGGTCGATCCCGCTGCGCACCGCGTTGCCCACCTCGGTGTTGACGACGAGGCCCGGCAACCGGGCGACGGCGTGGTAGTCGAGGTGGATCGCGAACTCAAGCGCGCCGATGATGCCCTCGAACGTGGTGACGACCACGAGCCGCTTGAGCAGCGTCTCGACCTGAGCGACGGTGGAGAGGCCGTCGGACGCCAGCATCGCGATCCCGATCATCGCGAGCACGGGGAAGATCATCCGAGTGGCGGAGTCGGCCTCCGCCTGGACGAGGTTGCGGGTGAGCGCGGCCGCGAAGGAGGTCATGCTGGTCAGAACGAAGACCAGCATCGTCCAACGGAACGGGTGCCAGGGTTCGGGACGGATCGCGCCCGTCCACCGGGCCACGGCCCAGACAGCGAGGCACGCCAGGCCCGCGAGCAACGGCGGGAAGCCCACGGACTTCAACGGGCCGGCGATGGAGTAGTTCTCCGGGACTATGAAGAGCGGGACCAGTACGATCGTCAGGAGGCTCACGGCGTCCCGGCGCGACATGGCGACGACGACGCCGAGGGTGATCCCGGCGATCGCCAGCGTCACGAGGACGGGCGCCTTGGTCGTCGTGGCCTGCGACACGTAGAACGCGCCCAGCAGCGCCGTCGTCACCGCAGCGACGGCGGCGCCCTTCTGGACCGGCGGCCGAGTCCAGAGATCGCCCCCGACCCAGCGGGTCACGACGTCACGGATTCCCTTGGTAGAAGAGCTGTTTCGGGCTTCTCGTCAGGAACGGTCTCGATCAGCGGCGGCGCCGGCGCGTCCTTGGGTTCGGTGTCCCGCGGCCGGGCCTCGAACGACGTCGGCGGGGCGCCGGCCGCGCCGCCCGTGCCGCCCGTTGCCGCTCGGACGCGGGCGGGTCATCGTGGCCGGGCGCCGGCGAGGGTTGGTCCGGCCCTTGGACCGCTTCGGGAAGAGCCGGTCGACCAGCAGCGACAGGGCCGCTCCGGCGACGGCACCGATGGCGAGCACGGTGAGGAGCAGCTTGGCCGGGGACTGGGGCGGCAGCTCCTCGGTCTGGGTCGCCGCGGTGACGAAGGCCGTGAAGTGCGAGGACGCCGGGGCCTGGGCGTTGTTCTGGACGTCGGTGGCGGCCTTCGGGGCCGCCTTGAGAACGGCCTTCACGACGTCCGCCGCCTCCTGCTGCGTGTCGGCCCAGGTCTTGATGACGTAGGAGGCCGACTGCGGAGGGAGGGTCACCGTGTAGTGGGTCTGCGTGGGCGTCTCGTCCGGCGCGTACCCCCGGTTGTTGCCTCCCAGGGCGTCCTCGACCAGCGCGGAGATGAGGTTCGCCTGGACCGCCTCACCCAGGAGTGACGTGTTGCCCTGCGTCACCAGCGGGTTGCGGTTGCGCGGGTCGGACGTCGCCGTGATGGCGTCCGGGTTCGGGTAGATGAACGAGTAGCTGCCGGTGGCGGTATAGGTCGGTTTGACCTGTTTTCCGAGCCCAACCCCCGCACCGGCGGCGAGCAGGATCAGCGGAAAGAAGACGTACCAGCGACGCAGGCACACCTTGATGACGTCGAGACTGTCCACGGTTTTGTACTTCCCCCATAACCCAATGACTGTGGAACTCAGGCTAACTCGGGCGTTCCGCCTTGGAGGGGCTTTGTGGGTTCCGGCCCGAAGAACCCCCTGATCGGGCTACCGTCGTCTGGTAGCTCAGGACGGCACAGGGGTGTGCGGTCCAGCGTTTGGGGTGTGGGAAGCGGGGCCGGCCATCCACGGTCGGCGGTTCAACCATGGGGGTCGGTTCAGCATGCGGGTACTCATCACGGGCGACCGTGGTTTCATTGGTCAGGTCCTCGTCCCGACGTTCGTCGGGGCCGGGCACGAGGTCGTCGGTCTCGACGCTGGATGGTACGACGGGTGCGACTTCGGCGCCCCGGTCACGGGGTACGAGCAACGCACCCTCGACATCCGCGACGCGGAGCCGGCGGACCTCGAGGGGTTCGACGCGGTCGTGCACCTGGCCGCCATCTCCAACGACCCGATCGGGCAGCTCAACCCCGGCGCGACCTACTCGGTCAACGCCGACGGGGCGGTCCACATGGCACGCGTGGCGAAGCTGGCCGGCGTCCCGCGGTTCCTCTTCTCGTCCTCCTGCTCGCTCTACGGTGCAGCGGGTGACGCCCCGGTGACCGAGACGGCGCAGTTCAACCCGGTGACGCCCTACGGCGAGAGCAAGGTCCTCGCCGAGACGGGCATCTCGGCGCTCGCCGCCGACGACTTCAGCCCAACCTACCTCCGCAACGCCACGGCCTACGGGTCCTCCCCGCGCCTGCGCGCCGACATCGTGGTGAACAACCTCACCGGCGCGGCCGTCACCCGCGGGGAGGTCCGCCTGCAGAGCGACGGCACGCCGTGGCGGCCGCTGGTCCACGTCGAGGACATCTCGGCGGCGTTCCTCGCCGCGATGGAAGCCGACCGCAACGTCATCCACGACCAGGCCTTCAACGTCGGGCGTGACGCCGACGTCGTCCAGATCCGCGACATCGCGAACGAGGTGTCCCGGATCACCGGCGCACCGGTCACGTTCGCCGATGGCGCCAGTGCCGACATCCGTGACTACCGTGTCGACTTCAGCAAGATCACCGAGGCGCTTCCGGCGTTCCAGCCGAAGTGGACGGTGCCGCTCGGCATCGACCAGCTCTACGCGGACATGACCCGCCTCGGGCTGACCGCCGAGGACTTCGAGACCCGCTACATCCGGCTCGCCCAGATCTCCCGGTTGATGCGGGAGGGGCGCATGGACGAGACCCTCCGCGTCAGTGTCGAGGAGGCCGTGCGATGAAGGTGGTCCTCTTCTGCGGCGGCTTCGGGATGCGGATGCGCGTCGGGGACGACCCGACGCCGAAGCCGATGATGACCGTCGGCCACCGGCCGGTGCTGTGGCACATCATGCGGTACTACGCGCACTTCGGGCACACCGAGTTCATCCTCTGCCTCGGCTACGGCGCCGAGAAGGTCAAGGAGTACTTCCTGAACTACCAGGAGACCGCCTCCAACGACTTCGTCCTGTCCGACGGCGGTCGGCGGGTGGACATGATCAGCACCGACATCAGCGACTGGAAGATCACCTTCGTCGACACCGGTCTGCACAGCGAGATCGGCGAGCGGCTGCGCCGGGTCCGGCCCTACCTGGACGACGACGAGGTCTTCCTGGCCACCTACGGCGACGTGCTCACCGACGCGCCGCTCAACGACCTCATCGCCGAGTTCCACACGCGTGACGCCGCCGCGTCGCTGCTGGCCGTGCCTCCACCCGGGTCGTTCCACGTCGTCCACGTCGACGACGTCGGCGACCGGGTCGTCGGCTTCGAGCCGGCCAAGGACCTCAACTTCCGGATCAACGGCGGGTTCTTCATCCTGCGCCAGGAGATCTTCGACTTCCTGGAGGAGGGCGAGGACCTCGTTGCTGACGCCTGCCGCAAGGCGGCGAAGGCCGGCCGGATGATCTCGTTGCCGTACGACGGCTTCTGGGCGCCCATGGACACCCTGAAGGAACGGGCCCACCTCGAGGACCTCTACTTCACGGGGGCAAGTCCCTGGACCCTCTGGCGCGACGAGCACGTGGTACCGGCCGGCGCGAGCCAGCTCGTCTCGCCGTGAGCGACGGGTCCTCGCCCCGATGATCTCGCTCGTTCTGCCCGACGGCCCACTCTCGGTCCTCTGCCTCGGCGCCCATCCCGACGACATCGAGATCGGCTGCGGGGGAACGCTGCTGGCCCTCGCAGCGACTCGACACGTCACCGCCACCCACGTCATCCTCACGGGGACCGAGGACCGCCAGGTCGAGGGGCGGCACGCGGCGCAGCTCTTCTGGAAGGACACGGCCGACGAGCCGACGGTCGTCAACCACGCGTTCCGCGACGGCCGGCTGCCCGCCTCCTGGGACGACGTGAAGCAGGCCCTCGAGGAGGTCGCCACCGACGTGCGCCCGGACCTGATCTTCGCGCCCCGCAGGGACGACAGCCACCAGGACCACCGGCTCCTCGCCGAGCTGGTCCCCACCGTCTGGCGCAACGCCCTGGTCCTCCACTACGAGATCCCGAAGTGGGAGGGGGACCTGGCCGCGGTCACCCACTACGTCCCGCTCACCCGGGAGCAGGCGGTGGCCAAGGCTCGTCTCCTCGACGAGGCGTACCCCTCGCAGCACGGCCACGACTGGTGGGACGAGGAGACGTTCCTCGGCCTCGTCCGGCTTCGCGGTGTGGAGTGTCGAGCCCCCTACGCCGAGGGTTTCGTCTCACCCAAGACCGTTCTCGGGCTCGCGCCCTCTCGCGCGTCCGCCCACACGCCTACGAGTCTGAAGGGGGTCTCATGACCCAGACGGAGATCCGTCCCGTCGCACCGTCGCTGGGACTTCGCGCGGGCGACCTCGTCGAGGTGAAGAGCGCCGAGGAGATCCTCGCCACCCTGGACGAGCGTGGCGAGCTGGAGAACCTCCCGTTCATGCCGGAGATGCTGGCCTTCTGCGGCCGCCGCATGACGGTCCACAAGGTGGCCCTCAAGGTGTGCGACGCCCTGAACTGGACAGGCATGCACAAGATGACCAGGGCGGTTCACCTGACCGGGTCGCGGTGCGACGGTTCGGCCCACGGCGGCTGTCAGACCGCCTGCTCGCTCTTCTGGAAGGAGGACTGGCTGCGCAAGGTGGACCCGTCCGAGCCCGTACCGGCCGCGGCGCCTTCGGGCCTCGACCGGGGGTCACGGTCGTCCCTGCCGCTCCTCGAGATCAACACCACGCGAGGCACCTTCGAGGACGGCGCGACACGCTACACGTGCCAGGCCACCGAGATCCTCCGCGCCGCACCCGACCCGCTGCCGCTGACCCACGTCGGCCAGTTCGTCGACGACGTGCGGGTCGGGAACTTCGGGCCGGTGTTCGTGGCGCGCGCCTTCTTCGTCGGTGCCTTCAACCGGGTCCAGAGCCTGAGCCGGCGCAGGCTGCCGGAGCGGCTGCGCTTCCGTGAGGGAATGTCGTGGGGGTTCATCAAGGGGAAGGTCACCGGCCGCACCCCGACCGAGGAGCTGAACCTCCAGCCGGGCGAGCTCGTGCGCATCAAGTCGCGCGACGAGATCATGGCCACGCTCGACCAGAACCTGCTGAACCGGGGCATGGGTTTCGACGCCGAGATGTCCCGCCACTGCGGCCGCACGGCGGTGGTCCAGTCGCGAGTCGACAAGTGCCTCGACGAGCGCACCGGGCGGCTGCTCACCATGAAGAACCCCTGCATCATCCTCGAGCGGACGGTCTGCACCGGCGCCTTCACCTCGGCGTGCCCCCGCGAGTACGTGCCGTTCTGGCGAGAGATCTGGCTTGAGCGCGTCTGACCCGTTCCCTGAGGCGCCCGCGGACTTCGAGCCACCCCGCTCGGAGGGTCCGGCGGAGGACCATGTCCGGACGATCGGCCGGAAGGCCGGCCGCGGCCTGCGCTGGGCGCTGGTCGGCACCGTCATCGGCAAGCTCGGGTCGTTCGCGCTGAGCCTGGTGCTGGCCCGGCTGCTCGTCCCCGAGGACTTCGGACTCTTCGCCATCGCGCTCTCCGCGACGCAGCTCGCGCTCCACGTCAACGACATGGGGGTCATCGCCGCCACGTCGCAGTGGCGGGGCCGCGTCGAGGACATAGTGCCGACGGCGACGACGATGGCGCTGCTCTTCAGCCTCGCCTGGTACGGGCTGTTCTGGCTCGCGGCCCCCGCCTACGCGTCCCTGGCCGGCAGTCCCGACGCCACGACCGTCGTGCGGCTGCTCAGCGCGACGATCATCATCGACGGCGTCACGGCGGTCCGGGTCGGGCTGTTGCAGCGCCGGTTCCAGCAGGACAAGCTGACGATCGCCATCATGGCGGGCTTCTTCGTCAACGCACCGGTGGCGATCATCCTGGCCGCGAAGGGCGCCGGCGCGTACTCGTTCGTCATCGGACAGCTCTGCCAGTCCGTCGTCACGGGGATCCTCGTCCTGGTGTTCACCCGGATGCCCTACCGGCTCGGGTTCGACAAGGTCGTGGTGCGCCGGCTCGTGCGGTTCGGCTGGCCGCTGGCCGCCGGGCTGGCCGTGGAGTCGGTCCTGCTCTACTCCGACTCGGTCATCGTCGGCAACGTGCTGGGGGCGACCCTCCTCGGGTTCTACCTCCTGGCGTTCAACATCTCGAGCTGGATGCCGACCATCCTCAGCACCGCGGTCCGCTACGTGTCGATCCCCGGCTTCTCCCGGTTGGCCGAGCAGGACGACGACTCCCTGGCCGCCGGGACGCGCAAGTCCCTCACGTTGACGGCCGGGGTCGCCATGCCGTTGGCCGTCGCACTGATGACCCTGTCCCCTGCTCTCGTCACGTTCCTCTACGGCGACCGATGGCTGCCCTCCAGCGAGCCGTTGCGGTTCCTGGCCGTCGTCATGTTCGCCCGGATGCTGACGGCGCTCGCCTTCGACGTCCAGACCTCCCTCGGGAACACGTCGGTGCCCCTGCGGGTCAACTCGATGTGGGTCGTCGTCCTCGTCCCCGCGCTCTGGGTCGGGGTCCACGTCGGCGGGATCACCGGCGCCGCCGCAGCGGCTGCCGTCGTGGCCCTGTTCGTCGCCATCCCGCTCCTCGTGCACTCGTTCCATCGCAGCGGGGTCAGCCTCCGGCCCGCGTTGCCGGCGCTGACGCGGATCCTGCTGGCCGGCGCCGTGGCCGGGCTCGTGATGTTCGTCGTCGCGCGTCTCGTCGGCGAGCACCCGCTCGCCGAGGTGCTGGTCGCGGGCGGGGCCGGCCTGTTGGCATACCTCCTGGTCGTCGTACCCTCCGCCCAGCGCGGCCGGGTGTTCGGTGACCTGCGTCGCCGGCTGCGGCCGCGAACGACGGCATAGGGAGCCAGGTGAGCGTCGCCCCGCCGTTCGTCTCCGTCGGTCTGCCCATCCGGAACGCGGCGGAGACGGTCGCGTCCGTGGTCGGCTCCGTCCTCGCGCAGGAGCAGGGCGACCTCGAGCTGCTCATCACGGACAACGCGTCCACCGACGACACCGAGTCGGTATGCCGGGAGCTCGCCCGCGCGGACCGCCGGGTTCGCTACGTCCGCCAACCGGAGAACATCGGCCTCCTGCCGAACTTCATGTTCGCGCTCACCGAGAGCCGGGGCTGCTACTTCCGGTGGATCGGGGACGACGACTGGCTCACGACGGACTACCTGACCCGATGCCTCGCCGCCCTCGCGGAGCGGCCCGACGCCGTCCTGGCGACGACGAGGATCGAGTACACCGGGCCAGGGGTCGACGCCTCGGCGGTGCCGACCTACGACGGCGCCGGCCTCGCGTCCACCGACCCGGTCGTGCGGCTCGACGCGATGCTGAAGGCCCTCAACAGCCACACCTTCGAGGTGGACCCGCTGTATGCCCTGCTGCGCCGGGACGCAGTGGTCGGGATCCCGCGACGCAACATGTACCAGGAGGACCAGCGCTACGCGGTCCAGCTGGCCCTGGCCGGCCCGTGGGTCCACGTGCCGGCCGTCCTCGCCGGCCGTGACGTCGGTGTCCCGTCCGCGCCGCTCGCGGCCGAACGCCTCGGCTTCTCGAAGTGGCAGCTCCGGGTCGGGACCTCACTGCTCTGCCGGGAGTTCCGCCGCGACGTCGACGCCATGGAGCTGACCGCCGCGAACCGGCGCCGGGCGTATGCGGCGATCGGTCGCTTCTACACCGGTCGGCAGGCCCACATCGCCCGCAACCGCCTCCGCCGCGTCGGCGACCTGGTGGACCGCGGCACCGGCGGACGGCTGGGCCGGGGCTAGTCCGCCCCAGGAGCCCGGTCATGCCGTTGGACACCGAAGGAGGCGCGGGACCGCCCATGGAGAGTCCGAGCAGGGCGCGAACGCGTCGCGTCGCTCTGGCGGTGGCGGGGCTGGTCGTCGTCGCGGCGGCCGCGCCGCTCGCCGGCTGGATGACCTCCACCTCGGTCGGGGAGCGGTGGTCGCACGTCGTCGACGACACCATGAGCGACCTGACCGGGCCCTGGAAGGTGCTCCAGCTCGTCTACGCCTACCTCGTCATCCCGACGCTGGTCGTGGTGTTCGCGGTGCTCTGCCGCGGGGCCTACCTCCGCTCACGCCGGTCGGCCGTCGTGTTCGCCGCGGCCGCACTGCTGACCAACCTCTCCGTGCAGTTCGTCAAGCTCGCCCCCCTCGGTCTCACGCAGAGCCCCACGTCGCTCAACCCGCTCAGCGGGCACGTCGGCGTGGCGGCGGGCATCGGCCTCGGGTGGCTGCTCGTCGCGCCCGCGAGGCGCCACCTGCGCTCCGAGGTCCTGTCGGCGGCCGTGCTGGTCGCCGTGGCATCCGGGGTGATGCTCGCCGGTTGGCACTCGCCGTTCCAGGTCCTCTGCCCGGTGCTCTTCGGGATGGGGTGGTCACTGGTCGGTGCGGCGGTCCTGGCCGGTGGCCGGGCGTGGGCGCCGCCGCCCCGCGCCAGGACGTGGCGGGATGTCGCCGCGATCGTCAGCGGCGCCGTGGTGGTGGGGATCTCCACGGCGGTGCTCCTCGCCGACGCCGCCACCTTCCCGCACGTCGGCGCCGGTCCCGTCGTCCTCGCCGTGTGCTGGACCACCGGCTGGTGCGCGGTCGCCGTCGGTGCTGTGGACCTCGCCTCGACGCGCATACCCGAACCCTCCACGGTGGCGCCTCTGGACCCGCTCAGCCCCGCGACGGCGGACGCCCGCCGCACGACGTAAACTGGGCGCAGCAACCCGTCTTCGACAGAAGGCGGGGTTTTCGTGCTGTCCGACCACCGTGGTCAGGTGGGGCGACGGCGAACGGCGAGGAGCTCATGAGCATCACCACCACGACAGACCAGGTCGCTCAGGGCGGGGTCGTCCTGCCTGCGGCCGCCGTCCCGATCTGGGCCGAGAGCCCGGCGATGGACCGCGTCCGGGAGGCCGCGAAGAACCGGCTCCCCTTCGTCGACGTCGCGGTGAGTGGTGGAGCCCGGGCGTTCGTCGTGGCCGGTCTCGCCGAGGTGGAGCACCGCGCGAGCGCCCAGGCCGGCCGTCCGTCCCGGCCGATCCTGCTGGTGACCGCCACGACCCGCGAGGCCGACGACCTCGCCGAGGCGCTCGGCTGCCTGTTCCCGCGCGAGCGCGTCGCGACCTTCCCCAGTTGGGAGACCCTGCCGCATGAGCGGCTCAGCCCGCGCAGCGACACCGTCGGTCGACGACTGGCGGTGCTGCGGCGGCTCAGCCACCCCGATCCCGAGGACCCGGCATACGGGCCGTTGTCCGTCGTCGTCGCGCCCGTGCGGGCGCTCCTGCAGCCCGTGGCCCGGGGGCTCGGCGAACTGGCTCCCGTCGCCCTCAAGGCCGGCGACGAGGCGCCCCTCGAGGACGTCGTCGACGCCCTGGCCGGAGCGGCCTACACGCGGACCGACCTCGTCGAGCGGCGGGGCGAGTTCGCCGTGCGCGGCGGGATCCTCGACGTCTTCCCGCCGACCGAGGAGCACCCGGTCCGGGTCGAGTTCTGGGGCGACACGGTCGAGGAGATCCGCTGGTTCAAGGTGGCCGACCAGCGGAGCCTCGAGGTGGCCCAGCACGGCCTCTGGGCGCCGCCGTGCCGCGAGCTGCTCCTCACCGACGCCGTCCGCGAGCGCGCGCGGCGGCTGGCGGCGGAGCTGCCCGGCGTGGCCGACATGCTGGCCAAGGTCGCCGAGGGCATCGCCGTCGAGGGCATGGAGTCGCTCATGCCGGTCCTGCTGGCGGACAGCGGCGGTATGCAGTCGGTCCTCGACCTGCTCCCGGCCCGGTCGCTGGTCGTGCTCGTCGACCCGGAGCGGGTCCGGAAGCGCGCCCACGACCTCGTCGCGACGAGCACCGAGTTCCTCGAGGCCAGCTGGGTGGGCGCGTCGGCGGGCAGCGCCGTGCCGGTGGACCTCCAGAGCGTGCTCGGCACCGCGTCGTTCTTCACCCTGGCCGAGCTGCGGGAGCACACCCGCTCGCTCGACCTGCCGTGGTGGACGCTGACGTCGTTCGCCAGCGACGCGGAGCTGGCCGACTTCAGCGAGCCGGACGACGGGGACGTCGTCGAGCGGGTCGACCTCGGCACCACCGATGTGGAGCCGTTCCGCGGAGACACCGAGGCCGCCGTCGCGCAGCTGCGCGCCTGGGTCGCGGACGAGTGGCGCGTCGTCGTCGTCACCGACGGCCACGGCCTGGCCCGCCGCGTCCATGAGGTGCTCGCCGAGCACGACGTCGCGGCCACCCTCGAACCCGCGGGGGAGGACATCGCGACGGGCCTCGTCCACGTGACGACCGGTTCGCTGGGTCGCGGGTTCGTGGACCCGCGGCAGCGGGTGGCCGTCGTCACCGAGGCCGACCTGACCGGCCAGCCCGGCACGGCGGGCACCAAGGACATGCGCCGGATGCCGTCCCGCCGGCGCAACCAGGTCGACCCGCTCCAGCTCCGACCCGGCGACCACGTCGTCCACGAGCAGCACGGCGTCGGCCGGTTCGTCGAGATGGTCCAACGGACCGTCCAGAACGCGACCCGCGAGTACCTCGTCATCGAGTACGCCTCGTCGAAACGCGGACAGCCCGCCGACCGCCTCTACGTCCCGACCGACCAGCTGGACCAGGTGACCAAGTACGTCGGCGGCGAGGCGCCGACGCTGAACAAGCTGGGCGGCTCGGACTGGCACAAGACCAAAGCGCGGGCGCGCCGCTACGTCCGGCAGATCGCCGCCGACCTCATCCGGCTCTACAGCGCGCGGATGGCCACCAAGGGCCACGCCTTCGGGCCGGACACACCGTGGCAGCGGGAGCTGGAGGACGCCTTCGCCTACGTCGAGACGCCCGACCAGCTGTCGTCGATCGACGAGGTCAAGGCCGACATGGAGAAGGAGGTCCCCATGGACCGCCTCATCTGTGGCGACGTCGGCTACGGCAAGACCGAGATCGCGGTGCGCGCGGCGTTCAAGGCGGTGCAGGAGGGCAAGCAGGTCGCGATCCTCGTGCCGACGACGCTGCTGGTCACCCAGCACTACAACACCTTCTCCGAGCGGTATGCGCCGTTCCCGGTCACCGTCAAGTCGCTGAGCCGGTTCCAGACCGACAAGGAGGCCCGCCAGGTCCTCGAGGGGCTGGCCGACGGCCGCGTGGACGTCGTCATCGGTACCCACCGGTTGCTCGGCTCGGAGGTCCGGTTCAAGGACCTCGGCCTCGTTGTTGTCGACGAGGAGCAGCGGTTCGGCGTGGAGCACAAGGAGCAGCTGAAGACCCTCCGCACGGCGGTCGACGTCCTCGCCATGTCGGCCACCCCGATCCCGCGCACCCTGGAGATGGCGGTCACCGGTATCCGCGAGATGTCCACTCTCGCAACGCCTCCCGAGGAACGCCACCCGGTCCTCACCTACGTCGGCGGGTACGAGGAGAAGCAGGTCACCGCGGCCATCCGGCGCGAGCTGCTCCGCGAGGGTCAGGTGTTCTTCGTCCACAACAAGGTCAGCTCGATCGAGCGCGCCGCGTCGCGGCTGCGCGAGCTGATCCCCGAGGCCCGGATTGCCGTGGCCCACGGACAGATGAGCGAGAACCGGCTGGAGCAGGTCGTCCTCGACTTCTGGGAGAAGCGGTTCGACGTCCTCGTCTGCACCACCATCGTCGAGACCGGGCTGGACATCTCCAACGCCAACACCCTGGTCGTCGACCGCGCCGACGTCCTCGGCCTGAGCCAGCTCCACCAGCTGCGGGGACGGGTGGGACGTGGCCGCGAACGCGCCTACGCATACTTCATGTACCCGCCGGAGAAGCCGTTGACCGAGACCGCCCACGACCGGTTGATGACCATCGCCAGCCACACCGACCTCGGTGCCGGCATCCAGGTGGCCATGAAGGACCTCGAGATCCGCGGCGCGGGCAACCTCCTCGGCGGCGAGCAGTCCGGCCACATCGAGGGGGTCGGCTTCGACCTCTACGTGCGGCTCGTCGGCGAGGCGGTCGCGGACTTCAAGGGGGAGGGCCAGACCCAGCTCCAGGAGATCAAGATCGAGCTCCCGGTCGACGCGCACCTGCCGCACGACTACGTGCCGGGCGAGCGGCTGCGGCTCGAGGCGTACAAGAAGCTCGCCGCGGTCATCGACGAGAAGGAGCTCACCGAGATCGAGGCGGAGCTGCGCGACCGCTACGGCGCCCCGCCCGAGCCGGTCCGGAACCTGCTCGAGGTCGCCCGGCTGCGCACCGTGGCCCGCTCGGCCGAGATCGGCGACATTGCGGTCCAGGGGCGCACCGTGCGGTTCGGCCCGGTCCACCTGCGGGAGAGCCAGCAGCTGCGGCTGCAGCGGCTCTACCCGGGTTCCATCGTCAAGGACGCGCTCGGCATGATCCTCGTCCCGGCGCCGATGACGGCGCGCGTCGGCGGGACGCCGCTGCGCGACGACGCCGTGTTGCGATGGGCCTCCGACCTCGTCCGGGCGGTGTTCCTGGCGGACATCGCCGCCGCCGGGGACGCGGCCGCGCTGACCGCGGCGCGATGACCTACGCGCGATGACCGTCGAGCAGGACCCCCACTGGGCCGCGTCCGTCGCGTGGCTCGTGAAGGTCCTGCGCAGCGTCGGCAACGACGGGACCGTCCGCGCGCCGGTGACGGTCCCGACGGGCATGCCGGCGGACGCCCTGGCCCGCGCCGCCGACTTCCACGGGGTGGCCGGCTTCGCCCGCCTGGCCGTGGGTGAGCCGACACCGGAGCTGATCGCCCTCGTCCATGCGGCCCAGGCACGGCACCTTCGGGCCTTGGACGACCTCCGCCTCGTCGTCGGGGCGCTCGGCGACGCCGGCGTCGAGGTCCTCGTCGTCAAGGGTCCGGCGCTCGTCGCCACCTGCTACGCGGGGCCACCGCTGCGGTCCTACGTCGACCTCGACATCGCCGTCCGGCCGACCAACCTCGCCCGGGCGGTCGAGGCACTGGAGGGGGCCGGCTGCACCCTGCTCGACGCGAACTGGCCGCTGCTGACCGAGTTGGGCGTCAAGGAGCTGTTCGTCGAAGGGCGCTCCGGCGGGGCGATCGACCTGCACTGGGGTCTGGGCGGCAGCGTCGGCACATCGGCGCCCCTCGATCGGCTGATGGAACGCGCGGTCGAGCTCGAGGAGGGCACCGGCGTCCGGTACCGCACGCTGGCGCCCTGGGACTTCGCCGTCGAGGTCGCCGTCCACGCTGCGCTGTCCGGGGGTCACCGGTTGGTCTGGCTCACCGATCTGCGAGGGGCCCTAGACCACGCCGCGCTGGTGGACCCGGACGGCTCGCTCGGGGCGGCCGCGACCGAGTGGGGCGCGGCACCAGCGGTGGACCTGATGATCCGTCGCGCCCACCGGATCATCGGTATGCCGGTGCCGCCGGGGCTACCCCTCCCCGCCCGGGTCGGGCCGTGGCCGGCCGTCGCGCGGGTGGCCGACGCCGTCGCGCCGCCGCCGCTCGTCGGCGAGGGTGGATCCGTCTCGCGGCTGGTGGCGCGGTCCTGCCGGTCCACCCAGCTCGGCAGCCTCGGCGCCGCCGCGGGAAAGGCCCGGGCCTGGCGGCGTGAGGGCCGCTCGACCCGGTTCGGGACCGAGGTGCTGCTCAGCCAGGACGACCCCCGGTCCGGGTTCTTCCCCGACGGCGGTCCCGAAGGCCGGGAGGCGTTCTTCGACCGGGTCGCCCACGAGGGCTGAGCCGGCGGCTGCCTCGGTCAGGCCAGCAACGCGGCCAGGGCCTCGGCCCCGTCCTGCGGGCTCCCGTAGACCATCCGTGAACCGGGCACCGTCCGCGCGAAACCGGTCAGCCGCGACCACGCCCGCTCGGGAGTCCAGACCCTCCCGGCACCGGTGTTGAGACAGCTGGCCAGCAGTTCGGCGAGGGCCTCGGCGTTGCCCACCGGCGTGACCATCGCCCCGCCGGAGCCGTCCCGTCGTTCGGGGATCACCACGGCGACCGGGACCACGGGCCGGTCGACGGGGGCGACCGCGCCGAGCAGTGCCGGGGACGTCGCGCGCTCTCCGTCGGCGGGGCCGTCCTCCGGGGCGGGCAGGCGAAGAAGCCGACGACTGCTGGCATCCAGGCCGAGCGGCCGCGGGTGTGGCCAGAGGACGTCCCGGTATGGGTCGAGACACGCCGCCTCGTCGGAGACGAGGAGCAGACCGGCCTGCTGGCACGCGCCGGCCAGCGTGCTCTTGCCCGCCCCCGAGACCGCCGGGACGATGGCCGCGCCGCGTCGCCCGGCGACCACCGCGGCGTGCAGGGTCAGACAGCGGGTGCTGGCCAGCAGCGCCCGGTCCAGCGCGGCGACGAGCGCTGCGGCGGCGAGGTCCGGGTCGCCCGGCAACGGGCTGCGGTCTAGGCGCAGGACGTCGTCGCTGGTCAGGTGGACCGACCGGTCCGGCACGTCGCCGGCCTCGTCGGAGGCGCCGACCTCGAGCTGGCTCATCACGCCGTGCAGCCGGGACATGACAGCGGCCGGTAGCGCTTCGCTTCCGACCAGGTCGACGCGGGCGTTCGCGCTTCGGAACCGCAGTGCGGTCACGGAGTCGTGGGGACGATGAACCCTTCGGCCGCGAGCCGCTCGAGGGCTACGCGGACATCGCCCTCGATGGCTCCCGGTTCGACGCGGTAGGCCTGCGCCAACGTCGCGACCACGTCATCGACCGACGCCTCCCCGTCCACGAGCTCCCAGATGTCGCGGGCGGTCCCGTTGAGCGCCACCGCCTTGCCGGAGGCGGAGTCGAAGAGGGACAGGTCGTCGCCCAGCTCCTCGCCGCTCACCGTCGGCGCCTGGCGCCCTACCGGCTCTGACATCGTGTCCCCTTCCTCGCCGCAGCGACCACCACGCCCCGGTGAGCGCCGTCCGGAACGGAAGAAATACGCAAAGTTCGCGCAGCCCTGGTCACCGGCTAGTCACTTCGGATGGTCCGCGCCCACTCTTCCGCGAATGCCCCTCGGAGTCATCCCTTTCCGGCATACCGTGACGATGGCAGCCGCACGGGAACGGCTGACAACTCACGTTAGGGGGGTTATTTCGCATGTCTACAAACGCGAGCGGCGCAGGGTCGCTCTCACGGCGGACGACGCTGAAGGGAGCCGGACTCGCCGTCGGCACCCTCTGGGTCGCCCCGCTGGTGCAAGTCATCTCCATGGACTCCGCGGCGGCTGCGTCCGCCCCGCCGGCCCGCGTCCAGACCACGACCGGAGGTACCACCACGGTGGCCTCCGGACCCGCGTCCCAGGGTGAACTCGCCAGTACGGGCTCCTCCGAGACCGTCGGGATCGCCGCCGCCGGTGTCGCTGCCGTCGCGGTCGGTGCGGCCGCCGTCGTGGCGTCCCGTCGGATGTCGAGCACGGAGCCCGCCGACGCCGACGAGTGACCGTCCGTCGGATTTGCCGGTAAACCTCCGTTCTGGCCTCGTCCGAACGGACCATAACTGGACGACCGCGACCCGGGACGGTGTCCCGGGCAACCCGGTTCTCCTAGCCTGGGCCCAGCCCGGCGTGAGGGACGCCGGACATCGTGGGGATGCAGGGGGACGGGCAATGTCGACGACGAAATCCGGTTCAGGTTCCTTGACCAGGCGGGCGACGCTGAAGGGCGCCGGGCTCGCCGTGGGGACGCTCTGGGTGGTTCCGATCGTGCAGGTGGTCTCGATGAGCTCCGCCTCCGCGGCCTCGGCCCCACCGCCGCGTACGCATCCTCAGCCGCCGAACCCGCCGGGCCCACCCCGCCCCCCGGGCCGGCCCTGACCGAGGTGCGGCACCCGTCCGAGTTCCGCCGCGGCCTGGTGCAGAATGGGGCCGCTCGGGTCGCATGACCCGCAGGCTGGGGAAAGGAACTCGGTATGCCGGTTGGCCACTCCGTGGGGCGACGTGGGCAGGTTCGCCGAATCGGTGTCCTCGCCGCGGCCGTCCTCGCCGCGATCTTGGCGCTGACCGGCTGCACGACGTTCGACAAGGCCAGTACGGCGGCCTTCGTCAACGGCAGCGCGATCTCCGACGCGACCGTCGCCACCGTGACGACACAGTTCAACACCGGCCTGGCGACGACCGCGGAACAGAAGATCAAGGAGTCCCAGGCCCTGGGTGTCTTGATCCTCGCGCCCTTCGTCCTGAACCAGGTCAAGGCTTCGGGCAGCTGGACGCCGGACGCGCGCTACAACGTGGCCCTGCAGAAGATCCCGGACGCGACCCAGGCCACCAAGGACTTCATCGCGACCTCGATCGTCCTCGCGCAGGGCGGCCCGCTGACCGAGACCGACGTCACCGCCATCCTCGACCAGCTGAAGAAGGCCGACGTCGTGCTGGATCCGCGGTTCGGCACGTGGGATCCCACCAACGGGGGCTTCCTCACGTCCCAGGACAACTGGATCAAGCCGACCGCCGCTCCGGGGGACGGCGCTGCGACGCCCGCACCGACGCAGGAGCCGGCGCCCACCCCGACGGGCACCTCCACCGGACAGTGACGGGCCGCCTGTACCTCCTGCTCACCAGTCCTCGGGTCGGGACCGGCCTGCTCACCCGCGAGGCGTGGCAGGTCCTCGACACCGCCGACGTGGTGCTCGGTCACGAGGGTGAGCCACAGGTCGAGGCGCTACGGGACTCGGGCGTGATCGTCGTGGCGCCTCCGGAGAGTGCCGCGACCTTCCTCGGTCGTGACCTCGTCACCCGCGCCGCCGCAGGCGCTCAGGTCGTGTGGGTCGTCTCCTCGGACGGCGACCCCGGCCTCACCGACGTCGTGGCGGGAGAGGTCTCCCGGTTGCCGCAGGCCCCCGATGTGGAGGTGCTCCTCGGCTCGCACGACGTCCCCGGCGGGCGGCTGCTCGACCTGGTCGCCGTGATGGACCGGCTGCGCTCGCCCGGGGGGTGCCCCTGGGACCGTGCGCAGACGCATACCAGCCTGGTGCCCTACCTCGTCGAGGAGGCGCACGAGGCGGCCGAGGCGCTGGAGTCCGGGGACCGCGACCACATGGTCGAGGAGCTCGGGGACGTGCTGCTCCAGGTCGCCTTCCACGCGCGGGTGGCCGAGGAGGACCCCGAGGCGCCCTTCGACATCGACGACGTCGCTGCGGGCATCGTCGCCAAGCTGGTCCGACGGCACCCCCACGTCTTCGCCGACGGGGCCGCGTCGACACCGGGCGAGGTGGAGACCAGCTGGGAGGCGATCAAGGCGGCCGAGAAGGCCGCGGCGGCGGACGGCCCGGTGGGTTCCGATCCGCTGCACGGCGTTCCGGCCGGTATGCCGCCGCTCGCCCGGGCGACGAAGGTCGCCTCCCGGCTGCGTAAGGCCGGACTCGAGGACCTGCTCACGGAGGCGGCCTGCGGCGACGAACCGGGCGCCCGGCTGCTGGCTCTCGTGGCCGAGCTGACCGCGGCCGGCGTGGACCCCGACACCGCGTTGCGCGGTGCTCTGCGCGGTCTCGTGGAGCGGGTCGCTCCGCCGTCCGAACCGGCCTGACGACTACGCTGACGAGCAAGGTCCGCCCCGGGAGCGACGGTGGTCGCTGCCCGGATACCCACCCCTCAGACAGGAGCCCACGTGGCCAGCATCGAGGCAGTCGGAGCCCGCGAGATCCTCGACTCGCGCGGCAACCCCACCGTCGAGGTCGAGGTGGCTCTCGACGACGGGACGATCGCCCGGGCCGCGGTCCCGTCGGGTGCCTCGACCGGAGCGTTCGAGGCGTCCGAGCGCCGTGACGGCGATGACGCCCGCTACCTCGGCAAGGGCGTGGCCGGCGCCGTCGACGCCGTGCTCGACGACATCCACCCGCGCCTGGTCGGGTTCGACGCGAGCGAGCAGCGGCTCATCGACGCGGAGATGATCCGGCTCGACGCGTCTCCCAACAAGGAGAACCTCGGCGCCAACGCCATCCTCGGGGTCTCGCTGGCCGTGGCCCGGGCCGCAGCCGACTCGGCCGGTCTGCCGCTGTTCCGCTACGTCGGCGGACCCAACGCGCATGTGCTCCCCGTGCCGATGATGAACATCATCAATGGCGGGTCGCACGCCGACTCCAACGTCGACATCCAGGAGTTCATGATCGCGCCGATCGGGGCGCCCTCGTTCAGCGAGGCGCTGCGGTGGGGGGCCGAGGTCTACCACCACCTCAAGTCGGTACTGAAGTCCCGCGGACTCGCCACCGGGCTCGGTGACGAGGGCGGGTTCGCGCCCAACCTCGAGTCCAACCGGGCGGCGCTCGACCTCATCCTCGAGGCGATCGAGAAGGCCGGCTACACCGCGGGCACCGACGTCGCGCTGGCCCTCGACGTGGCCGCGTCGGAGTTCCACGGCGACGACGGCTACGCGTTCGAGGGGGCGACCAAGTCGTCCGACGAGATGATCGACTACTACGAGCAGCTCCTCGCCGACTACCCGCTCGTCTCCATCGAGGACCCCCTCAACGAGGAGGACTGGGACGGCTGGAAGGCGATGACCGACCGGCTCGGCTCCCGGGTGCAGATCGTCGGCGACGACCTCTTCGTGACGAACCCGGAGCGGCTGCAGCGCGGCATCTCGACCGGCACCGCGAACGCGCTCCTGGTCAAGGTCAACCAGATCGGGTCGCTCACCGAGACCCTCGACGCCGTCACGCTGGCCCAGACCAACGGGTACCGCTGCATGATGAGCCACCGGTCGGGCGAGACCGAGGACACGACCATCGCCGACCTGGCTGTCGCGACCAACTGCGGGCAGATCAAGAGTGGCGCCCCGGCCCGGTCCGAGCGAGTGGCCAAGTACAACCAGCTGCTGCGCATCGAGGAGGAGCTCGACGACGCCGCGGTGTATGCGGGTGCCGGCGCCTTCCCGCGGTTCGCCGGGTGGACGGCCGGCGGCCCGGCGGCTCCGGCCGGAGAGGGCTGAGAGCCGGCACGACACGGGGCAACGAGGGAGCCGGGGGAGGTGCAGCGAGGATGAGCGGGACACGGTCGGGCGACGAGGCGCGTACGCCGCGTCGTCCTGTGACCCCGAGCCCCCTCGGTCGCGCGGCGCCGCCCGGCGCCACGCCGACGAGCGCGAAGGCGGGCGCGCGGGCTCCGCGTACTGCGGGGCGCACGAACGCTACCCGGTCGCGCAGCACCGGGCCCGCCCGGACCTCCGCCGGGCGTTCGCCGTCGTCGCGACCCGCGACTGCCTCGCGCGGCCGGACCGCCGTACCGGTCGAGGAGCGAGGCAGCTCGACGTGGGTGCGCGGCGCGATCCTCGTGACCATCCTCGTGGTCCTGGCGGTCACCCTGGCCCCGACCGCCCGGTCGTTGCTGCGGCAGCGCGGCGAGATCGCGGCCCTGCAGGACAAGGTCGTGCAGCAGCAGCAGAGCGTCGCCGACCTGCAGCGGGAGCAGGCACGGTGGGCCGACCCGGCCTACGTCGAGCAGCAGGCGCGGGAGCGGCTGAAGTTCGTCAAGGTGGGCGACCGTTCCTACAGCGTCATCGACCCCGCTGCGGAAGTGCCGAAGCCGCCGACGTCGGCGGTGGTCGCCGCACCGCAGGCGGACGCGAACGCCCCGTGGTACGGCCAGGTGTGGCAGTCCGTCAAGCTCGCCGACCAGCCCAGCGCGGGCATGGCGCCGGTCCCCGACAAGTGACTCTCAGCGCCGCCGACCTCGCCGCCGCCTCGCGGCAGCGCGGCCGGGAGATGCGCGGCGTCGTGTCGGTTGCGCACCGGTGCGCGTGCGGTGAGCCCGACGTTGTCCGCACGCTGCCGCGGCTGCCCGACGGGACGCCGTTCCCCACGACGTACTACGCGACCTGTCCACGCCTGACCGGCCTGGTCAGCACGCTCGAGTCGGCCGGACTGATGAAGGAGATGGAGGAGCGGATGGCCGCAGACTCCGTTCTCGCCGAACGCTATCGGGCCGCACACGACGACTACCTCACCCACCGCGGCGAGCTCGGCGACGTCGAGGAGATCGCCGGGATCTCCGCCGGTGGGATGCCCGACCGGGTCAAGTGCCTGCACGTCCTCGCCGCGCATGCGCTCGCGCGGGGACCTGGAGTCAACGTGCTCGGCGACGAGGTGCTGGACCGGCTCGACAACTGGTGGGAGCCGACCAGCTGCGCGGCGGCCGCCCTGGAGACGACGGATGGCTGACTCCGGCCGGCTGGTCCGCGTCGGGGCCGTCGACTGCGGGACCAACTCCATCCGTCTGCTCGTCGCGGACGTCGACCGGGAGACCGGGGCCCTGACCGACGTGCTGCGCCGGATGGAGATCGTGCGGCTCGGGTACGGCGTCGACCGGACCGGTCGCATCGACCCGGAGGCGATGGAGCGGACCCTCGCCATGTCGCGCGAGTACGCGGGTCAGTGCGCCTCGCTGGGGGCCGAGGCGGTGCGGTTCGCCGCGACGTCGGCGTCGCGGGACGCTGCCAACGCGGGCGAGTTCGTCGACGGCGTGCGGGAGGCGTTCGCGGGCTTCGGGACCGCTCCGGAGGTCATCACGGGGGACGAAGAGGCGGCGCTGTCGTTCCGCGGGGCCACGGGCGACGTGGTCGCCGCGGGGATCGACGGCCCCTACCTCGTGGTGGACCTGGGCGGGGGTTCCACGGAGTTCGTCCGGGGTACCGGTTCGGTGGAGGAGGCCCGCTCGGTCGACATCGGCTGCGTCCGGATGACCGAGCGCCACCTGCACTCCGACCCGCCCACGGAGGCCGAGATCGCGGCCGCCTCGGTGGACATCGAGGCGGCGGTCGCCGCGGCGCTGCACGAGGTCCCGGCGCAGGGCGTGAGGACGCTGGTCGGCCTGGCCGGGAGCGTCACGACCGTGACCGCGCAGGCGTTGTCCCTGCCCTACTACGACCCACGCCGGATCCACCTGGCCGTGACCCCGGTGTCGCGGATGAGGGCGGCGGCGCGTGACCTGCTCGGGATGAGCCGGGCCCACCGGACGGCACTCCCCTTCATGCATCCGGGTCGGGTCGATGTCATCGGCGCTGGCGCGCTGGTGTGGGACGTCGTCATCCGCGAGGTCGCCGAGCAGTCCGGTCGCGGCGACCAGCTCACCGTGGTCTCGAGCGAGCACGACATCCTCGACGGGCTGGCCCTGTCCCTGACCTGAGCCCGGATCCCGTCGCCGGCAGACAGGCACCGGCGCGGCGTACCGGCGGGGTGTGCGGTGTGTCGCGCTCGACCCGCCGTGGCCGAGTCGAGTGGTGCCTGTTCGACGGTCGTAGGTCGGCCGTGGGGGCGTGCCCTGGAGCTGCGCGCAGGTTGCCGGCGTGCGGCGCAGGGAGCACTGTGCGCGTGAGGTAACGAACCCGCGCGCATCAGATGAGGCCAGCTCCCTCTTACCCTTGGGGTGGCGACGAGACCATCGCGCTGCAGCCGGAGGATCTCTTCCCTACCCCGACCACAACGTCTGCGCACACCCTGTGGCCCACACGCACACGGTGCACGGTGTGCGCAGCGACCACAGGGTCTGCGCACACCCTGTGGCCTCCCGCAGTGGTGCCTGTCGGCGGGAGGTCGGCTGCGGCTTAGCCCAGGCCGGCCTCGAGAGCGGCGATGATCTTGGGCCGCAGCTCGCTGGCCTTGATCACCTCGTCCACCGAACCGACCTCGACCGCGCGGTGGATGCTGTGGACCGCGTCGAACTCCGAGGCCACCTGGCCCAGCTTCTCCGAGCGCACCGCGGAGCGGGTCTCGGCCGCTGCGGCGACCAGTCCGGCTCGCTCGGCCGGCGAGGCATGGTCCGCCTGCTGCTCGGCGACTCGGACCCGCTCGTCGGCCTCGGTGCGGGCGTCGACGTCTCCGGCGAAGACCACGGCCGCGGCCGGGGCGCCACCGATCACCGACGCATACGAGCCCTCGACCGCGAGCACCGTCATGCAGGGGTTGAGCGCCTTGGAGAAGACCACGAACGCGCCACCGTGGTACCGGGAGATGACGGCGAACACGATCGGGCCCTCGAAGTTGACGATGGCCCGGCCGATCTCGGCGCCGTACTCCAGCTGCAGGCCGCGCATCGAGTCGGGTGACCCGTCGAACCCGGACAGGTTGGCCAGCACCACGAGGGGTCGGTTGCCGCTCGCGGCGTTGATCGCCCGGGCGGCCTTCTTCGAGGACTTCGGGAACAACGTCCCGGCCGTGTAGACGTCGGGGCCGTCCGTGGGCGGGAACCCGCGTCGCGGCACGGACCGGCTCTCGATCCCCAGCAGCAGCACCGGGAACCCACCGAGGTGGGCGTCCTGGACCACGGCAGTCTCCGCGTCGGCCATGCCGGCCCAGCGCTCCAGGGTCGGGTGGTCCTGGTCGGCGACCGCGCGCATCAGGGTGCGGATGTCGAACGCCTTCTTGCGGTCCGGGTTGGTCCGGGACGAGAAGATGTCGCCGACCGTCGTGAAGTCGCTGCCGTCCATGACGTGCGGGTAGGGCGAGACGTCGCGGTCGGTCGGGTCGGTGGTCTCGGCCCGGCGGGGTCCGGACTCGCCCGGGGCCGCATACGTGTGGTCGTAGTGAGCGAGGAGGATCTGCAGCGCGCTGCCGAGGTTCGGCGCCCAGTACTGCGCCTGCCCGTTCGGGCCCATGACCCGGTCGTACCCACCGATGCCGAAGTTGTCCTCGGCCGAGACACCTCCCGAGAAATCCAGGGACTGCTTGCCGGTGAGCACCATGGCGCTGTCCGGCGTCATGACGAGGATGCCCTTGGTGTGCATGAGCATCGTCGCCTCGGCGTTCCAGTACGGCTGCGCCCCGACGTTGATGCCGGCGACAACGATGTTGATCTCGCGACCGGCTTGGGTGAACTCGATGATCCGCTTGAGCGCCCGGGCCACCCAGTCCATGTTCTCGGTACCCGAGTCCATCGAGATCCGCGCGCCGGCCGACAGGGCGTACCACTCGACCGGGACGTCGAGCTCCTCGGCGAGGTCGAGCGCGGCGATGATCCGCGCGCACTCCGCCTCCGACACCGCACCCAGTGCCCGGGTCGGGTCGCCGCTGAGCACCACCCGGCGAACTCCCTCCGGGTGCAAGGGGGTTCGCGTCGTCACGACGCCGACGATGATGCCGGCCTTGTTGAGTCCTGGCGGTCGGTCGACGGGGGCGAGCCGTCCGCTGTCGTCGAGGTCGTACTCGATGGACGACCCACCGACGCCGGCCACCAGCCCCTGCATCTCGTACGGGTAGACCGTCCCGCGGCGGCGCGCGCGCAGGACCTTCTGCTGGTAGTCGTCGATCGGCTTGAGCATCTCGGTCGCCGGCAGCCCGACGTTGGAGGTGACCCCGGACCCGGCCTGATAGAAGAACCGCGCCGAGATCGGAGTGACCGTCCCGTTCGGTCCGGCCACGCGGCCGTCCGCGCGGATCTCCTCGATCCCGGCTCCCGCCGTGAGCGGGGCGATGCTGTTCTGGAGGGCGGTGAGCTGCTCGACCTCGGCCTCGATGACCGGCCAGACCTGGAGCCAGACGTGGTTCATGTCGAGGCGGGCACCCTTGGCGCCGCGGCCGGCGCGGGCCCGACGGATCGCCTCGAGACAGTTGGCGATGGCACGCTCGACGTGCGGAAGGGAGCTGACCCGGCCGGACTCGTCGCGGACGACGCCGAGCTGCCGGACCTGCGCGAGCGCGATGAGGCGCTGGTCGGCGGGGTTCTCCTTGGCGACCGCGAAGTAGAGCAGCACGTCCTCGGGCGCCTCGAGCCGCGACAGGGTGAACTTGCGCAGCCGCCAGAGGTTCAGCCGGCGGCCGACCATCGGGTGCACGCCCCGGACCAGGTCGTCTTCCACCACGCCGCCGTCCTCGGTCGGCCGGAAGGTGAAGTACGCCGGCGGCCGGTCGGTGCCGGCGCCGACGGCGATCGCGATGCGCCGGACGCGGCGGATGACGTCGAGCTGCTCGACCATCGCGCGGAGCCCGGCGGACTCCTCCTCGACGTTGTCGGGTGCCTCGGGCCAGGAGAGGTAGAGGTCGACGACGCTCTCGTGACCCGGGGCCGCGGCGTCGACCTCGCGGGTGACGGCGTCGACGAGCCCGCTGCCGGGCCTCAGCTCGCTGACCTTCCCGATCGTCGACACGAGGTGCGTCGGCCGGTCGTCGAGGAGGTAGTCCGCGACGGCGAACGGGCGCTCGTCGACGGTGGTCGACGTCAGGTGGTCCAGCTCGTACTCGCGGTAGTGGCGCCGGATGAGGACCTCGAGCATCGGCTCGGTCGCGGGCGTACCGTTCTCGAGCCGCTCCAGGAGGAACCGGACGATCTGCTCCGGGATCGCGGCGAGCGCGTCGATCCGCTCGGCGCGGTCCTCGGCGTCGGGCTGGTCGGCGAGCAGCTCGACCTGGTCGCGCACCGACGCCAGCACGGCCGCGCGCTCGGCGTCGACGAGGGGCTGGTCGAACCAGCGGAACCGCACACTGCGGGCCAGGTCGCCGACGATGGGGAACCGCAGCTGGGTGGCGAGCACGAGCCGGTCCAGCACCTCACGCGCCGCGGCGGCGAGAGCCGGGTCGGCGGGCACGGGTTCGTTCATCCAGTGCTGCAGGAACGCCATGACCAGTTGGACGTCGGGAGCCGAACGCTGCTGGGCGAGGAACACCCGGAACACCGCGTTGTCCAGCTCGCGGGTCCGGTCGAGGCTCTCGACGCCGTAGTGGCTCAGCACCCGCAACAGCCGCTGGTGGAACTCCTCGGGCAGCGCGCCGCGCTCGATGTCCATCGTCTGCAGGTACGTGTGGAACCGCTCCCGCGGCGAGTGAACGCGGTTCTCGACGTGCTGGTCCTCGCCGGCCGGGCGGTTGCGGCTGAGCTCGGCGAAGTCGGCGAACAGCGCGAGCAGCGACACCTCGTTCGCGATGGGGACGTCACCCTCGGCGGAGAGGGACTGGCGAGCGGAGAGGTATGCGGCGAGGGTGCGGCCCTCGTTGCCCGGGTCGAGGTCGTAGCCGAGAAGCATCCCCGACAGGTCGGTCAGCTCGTGCTCGACCTCCTCGGCGTCGGTGCGGACGACTCGACCGGACGGCAGCTCGAGGTCCTCGGCCGGCTCGTCGGCACCGGGCGCGGCGGCCTCGTCGTCGCCCTCGGCCAGGGGCTCCAGCCGGAGCAACGGGGCGCCGGTCTCGACCTGGCTCCCCGTGGAGACGAGCAGCTCCTTGACCGTGCCCGCGAACGGTGCCGGCAGGACGGTCTCCATCTTCATGCTCTCGAGGACGAGGACCGGTGCGCCGGCGGCGACCTGGGTGCCGGCGGCGGCCGGCGTCGCGACGACCAGCGCGGGGGCCGGGGAGCGCAGGACGCCGCCTTCGTCGCGGCTGACCCGGTGCGTCGCCCCGTCGACCTCGACGAGATGGACCGGTCCGTGGCTGGCGGTGATGAGGCGGTAGCGCGAGCCCTCGACGGTGAGCCGGCTCGAGTACGCGTCGATGCGCTCCAGGGAGGCGTCAAGGGGCTCGTGGTCGTCGACGGTGACCCGGAACCGGTGCGGTCCGGTGCGCATGACGAGGATCTTGTGCACGGCTCCGCGGAGCTTGAGGTCAACCGCCCGGCCGACCTTGTGCTGCACCTGCGGCCGACCGCCACGAGCGGTCTCCAGCAGGCGGTTGACCTCGACCTGCTCCTCGTCCTCGTAGGCCTCGATCCCGGCTGCTACCAACGCGATTCCCGAGCGGTGGCGGGCGACGAGACGTCCTTCGCCTCGGACGCGGTCGATCCACCCGGTGTCGGCCGAGCCGTCGATGACCTCGGGCTGGTCGAGCAGGTCGAGGATGAAGCTCTTGTTGGTGGCGCCGCCCTCGATGACCACGGTGGTCTCGGCGACGGCGCGGCGCAACCGGCCGAGCGCCTCGTCGCGGTTGCGGCCGGAGGCGATGATCTTGGCGATCATCGAGTCGAAGTCGGCGGGGATCGTGTCGCCCTCACCGACGCCGGTGTCGACGCGGATGCCGGGACCGGCGGGCAGGGTGAGCAGGGCGATCCGGCCCGGGGCGGGGGCGAAGTCGCGGTCGGGGTCCTCGGCGTTGAGCCGGGCCTCGATGGCGTGGCCGCGTTCGGCCGGCTGCTCGCCCTCGAGCCGGCCACCGGATGCGACGTGGATCTGCAGCTTCACCAGGTCGGTGTCGGTGGTGACCTCGGTGATCGGGTGCTCGACCTGGAGCCGGGTGTTGACCTCGAGGAACGCGAAGTACTCGCCCCCCGGCTGGTAGAGGAACTCGACGGTGCCGGCACCGGCATACCCGACGGCGAGGGCGAGGCGCTCCGCACTGGCCTTGAGCTCCGCGGTCTGCTCCGCGGAGAGCACCGGCGACGACGACTCCTCGATGACCTTCTGGTTGCGCCGCTGGACCGAGCAGTCGCGGACGCCGAGGGCCCAGGCGGTGCCCTGACCGTCGGCGATGACCTGGACCTCGACATGGCGCGCGCCGGTGACCAGACTCTCGAGGAAGACCACGCCGCTGCCGAACGCACGCTCCGCCTCGTCGCGGGTCCGCTGGTAGGCGTCGACCATCTCCTCGTCCGAGGCGACCTTGCGAATGCCGCGCCCGCCGCCACCGGCGGTGGCCTTGAGCATGACCGGGTAGCCGATCTCGTTCGCCTTGGTGATCGCGTCGTCGAGGGTGTCGAGGGCTCCACCGCTCCACGGGGCGACCGGGACGCCGACCTCCTCCGCGATGAGCTTCGAGCCGATCTTGTCGCCCAGCCGGCGCATGGCCTCGGCGCTCGGGCCGATGAAGGTGACGCCGATGCGCTGGCACAGCTCGGCGAACGCCGGGTCCTCGGCGACGAAGCCCCAGCCGACCCAGGCCGCGTCCGATCCGGTGTCGAGCAGCGCCTTCTCCAGCACCGCGAGGTCGAGGTAGGGCCGGGCCGAGGCGGGGCCGAGGTTGTAGGCGAGGTCGGCCTCGCGGACGAACATGGCCCGTCGCTCACCCTCGGTGTGGAGCGCGACGACCTCGATGGTCGAGCCCGTCTCCGCGTTGAGGTCGCGGACGGCATGGATGAGACGCATCGCCGCCTCGCCACGGTTGACCACGGCGATCCGCCTGAACGTCACCGATGCCTCCTTGCACCTGCGTAACCGGCCATCCCGAGAATCTTCCACACCCGCTACCTACTATCGAGTCAACCCCGCCCGCGAGGCTCGTCTGCGTGGGGGCGCGCTGCGTCAGTCGGGGGCGCTGCGCCGGAAGACGAGCACCAGGGCTCGGGCCGCGAGCACGAAACCGAAGAAGAACAGCGTCGCGCCGAGGAAGGTGTACAGCCGCAGGGTGGGCAGCATGAACGGCCCGGTGTCGGCGACGAGCAGCACGATGCCGCCGAGGGCGCACGCGGCCGCGAGCAGGGTCGTCGTCAGCTGCTGGACCACGCCGGTGACGAACCCGCGGTCGCGTTCGTCGGCGAGGATGCGCACGCTGACCACCGACCGGCCTCGCTCCAAGCTCTCGCTCATGGCGTTGATCCGCCGCGGGAGGCGGTGCAGGAGCGGCAGCAGGGTGACGAGCTGGTCCTCGAGGGCGGCCCGCACCTCGCTCGGCCCGAAGCGGCTGGCGAGCACCGAGCGGCCCTCCTCGCGGGCGGCCGTCATGAGGTCGACCTGCGGGCTGATCGACCACAGGGTCCCCTCCAGCGCGCCGAGGGCCCGCAGCGCAGCGGCCACCTGCGGCGGCACCGCGAAGTGGTGCCGGATGACGAGGGAGAACAGGGCCTGGAACATGCCCGTGGACCCGCCGCCACCCGCGCCGGTGAACCGCTGCAGCAGCTGGCCGAGCTCGCGCTCGAACGCTCGGTCGTCCAGGTCCTCCGGCCGGTCGAGGAGGTCGATGACCGCGTCGGTCGCGGCGACCGAGTCGCGCCGCTCGACGGCGCGCAGGAGCAGGGCCAGCGCGTTGCGAGAACCGGAGTCGAGACGTCCCACGGCTCCGAGGTCGAGGAGCGCGAGCCGGCCCGCCTCGTCGACGACGACGTTGCCCTGGTGGAGGTCGGCGTGGAACACCCCGGTGACCAGGACCTGCCGCAACACGGTCCGCAGCAGGCGGTGGGCCGTCTCCTGGCGCAGCGCCGGGTCCATCGTCGCCAGCAGCGGTGCGGCCCGGGAGACCGGCTTCCCGGAGATCCGCTCCATGACGATGAGCCGTGGGGTGCTGAGCTCCCGGTAGGCGTGGGGCACGACGACGCCGTCGCGCGGGTCGAGGTCGGCGTCGATGGCGGCGTGGTTCGACAGCTCGACGGTGTAGTCCAGCTCCTCGTCGAGGCTGGCCGCGAACCCCTTGGCGAGCGACAGGATTCCCAGCCGGCGGCCCCAGTCGGTCCGGCGCTGCAGCCAGGTGGCCAGTCGGATGACGATGTCAAGGTCGGCGGTGACCTGCGCGCGCGCCTCCGGCCGCTGGACCTTGAGCACCACCGATGTGCCGTCCAGGAGGGTGCCGCTGTGGACCTGCGCGACCGAGGCGGCCGCCAGGGGCACCTCGTCGACGGTGGCGAAGACCTCCGGCAGGGGGCGTCCGAGCTCGGACTCGACCGCACTCGCAACGACTGGCCACGGCGACGCCGGGACGTCGGACTGCAGCTGGGCCAGCTCGCGCGCGAACGCGGGGCCGATGAGGTCCGGCCGGGTGGCCAGCATCTGGCCGAGCTTGACGAACGTGACCCCGCCGTCGGCCAGGGCCTCCCGGACCGACCGGGCCACGGACGAGTCGGTCTCGCCGGCGGGGACGTGGCCGCGACCGCGCAGGTACCCGCCGAGGCCGTGCTTCGTGGCGATGGTGACGATCCGCGCATACCGGCGGCTCCGGCGCCACCGCGCCGGCATGCCGCGCAGCCAGGGGATCGGCCGGGGAAGGGAGCCCGTGGGGACGATCGCCTCGAGAATGACCAGCGCCGCGAGCCCCAGCGCGACGGCCCAGGCCAGGCCCAGGAGGACGAGGAGCAGGGTCTGGACAGTGTTGACCTCGGCGGTCAGATCGCCGCCGCGGGTCTGGATGCTCAGCTCGACGCCCGGGATGCGGCCGATGAGCTGGACGACGCCGCCGAAGGTCCACGACACGAGCAGGCTGACGATGATGGTGCGCGGCCAGCCCACCGGGACTCCGAGCAGCCGGCGGGAGATGAACCCGAGGATGAGCGCGTTCACCAGCGCCGAGATGACGACGAAGACCTCGTTCACGCGGCCCACTGTCTCAGGAATGGGGCCTCGGCTGGCAGCATGCGCGCATGTCCGACGAGCTGCTGCCTCATCCGGTCACCGGGCAGCCGTTCCCATCCCCGGTCCCGCCCGGGACCGGATGGCCGCACGACCCGGCCACGTCGCATACCCCGGTGGCTCACGACGCCGCCGAGGTCGCGCGGCTGGCCGCCCGGGCCGAGGACGTCGAGGAGCTCGACGCGGACATCTCGGTATGCCGGGCCTGTCCTCGGCTCGTCGCGTGGCGGGAGGAGGTCGCACGGGTCGGCAAGCGCGCGTCGTTCGCGAACCAGCCCTACTGGGGCCGACCCGGGCCCGGCTTCGGCGACCCCGATGCCGGCGTGCTGGTCGTCGGGCTCGCCCCGGCGGCGAACGGCACGAACCGCACCGGCCGGATGTTCACCGGCGACCGCAGCGGTGACTGGCTGTACGCGGCGCTCCACCGCACGGGGTATGCCAGCCAGCCGACGAGCGTCGCCGCGGGGGACGGGCTCGTCCTGACCGACCTGCGGATCGTCGCCTCGGTTCGCTGCGCGCCCCCGGCGAACAAGCCCACACCGGCCGAGCGGGACACCTGCGGCGCCTGGCTGGACCGCGACCTGGCCCTCGCCGAACCCCGGCTGCGCGCGATGCTGGCGCTCGGGAGCATCGCCTGGGACGCCACGCTGGGGTCAGCCCGGCGCCTCGGCTGGACCGTGCCGCGACCGAAACCCCGGTTCACGCACGGGGCCGAGACCGTGCTCCTCACGACCAGTGGACGAGCGGTACGGCTGGTGGGGAGCTACCACGTCAGCCAGCAGAACACGTTCACCGGCAAGCTCACCGAGCCGATGCTCGACGCGGTCATCGCACGCCTCAAGGACCGAACTGACTGACATGCGGGCGGCTTGTCAGCCCGAATGTCGTGACATTCCGCCAAACTTGGCCCTTCGTCTTGCACATCCTTCACGAGGGGAACACAGTGTGCGTCATGCGCCGAACCACTGTGCGAGGCGGCGTCGTGGCCGCCGGCCTCGTCCCCGCCGTCCTCGTCCTCGCTGCCTGTTCCGGAAACGGGCCCGCCTCTCAAGGTGCCGCCACCGGCGGTAGCACCGGCGGAGCCGCGACCGGCTCCATCACCGTCGCCGCCAGTGACGACACCAACATCCAGGAGCTGTTCCAGCAGGTCCTCATCCCCGACTTCCAGTCCGCCAACCCCGGCGTGACGGTCAAGCTGACCTACGACCTGCACGGAACCAACGACCAGGCGAACTTCGCCAAGCTGGCGGCCGCCGCGCAGCAGAACCGCGACCCGGCGATGGACGTCACGGCGAGCTTCGTGGCCAAGGCGGCCAAGGCCGGCCTGCTCTCCACCGACACCAGCAAGGTCCCGGCCCTCAGCGGGATCGACCCCAAGGTGGTCGCGGCCGGCGGCCCGGGAGCCGTCCCGTACCGCGCCTCCTCGGTGCTCCTCGCCTACAACCCGGACAAGGTCACGAACCCGCCCAAGAGCCTCGACGAGCTGCTGGCGTGGATCAAGGCCAACCCGGGCCGGTTCACCTACAACTCGCCGAAGACCGGCGGCTCCGGCGGAGCGTTCGTCACGACGGTGCTCGACAAGTACGTGCCGCCGGCCGACCGCGACCAGATGACGACGGGGTACCACAAGGACCTCGAGAAGGACTGGGACCAGGGCTGGCAGACGCTGGCGTCGCTGAACCAGTCGGTGTTCCAGAAGGGCGTCTACCCGAACGGGAACAACCAGACGCTGCAGCTGCTCTCGTCCGGCCAGATCGACATGGCGCCGGTGTGGTCCGACCAGTTCATCTCCGGCCAGGCGTCCGGCTCGATCCCGAAGAACTACAAGGTGCAGCAGATCTCCAACCCGTCCTTCACCGGCGGCGCGTCCTACCTCGGCGTGACCAAGGGTTCGAAGAACCAGGATCTGGCCTGGAAGTTCATCGACTTCATCCTCCAGCCGGCCGAGCAGGCCAAGATCGCCGACAAGATCGCCGGGTACCCCGCCATCCCGCTGAACACCCTTCCCCCCGAGGTCCAGGCGAAGTTCCAGAGCGCGGACACCCAGAACCTGCGAGCCGGGTACTACAGCGACCACGGCACGGACATCAACAACCTCTGGGACCAGAACGTCCCTGGTAAGTGAGCAAGGGACTCCGCCACCGGCTGGGCGGGCTCGCACTGGCGAGCCCGCCCCTGGTGCTCGTCGCGGTCTTCGTCGGCTTCCCGATCATCGTGGCCGTGGCCTACAGCCTCGGCCAGACCGGCGGGCTCAACTCGACCGTGGCGGCGATCGCCAGCGACCAGGTGACCGTCGACGCACCGTGGAAGGTGACCTTCGGCGCGTACTCGCAGCTGTTCGCCGACCCGCGGTTCCAGCGGGACTTCACCGTCACCGTGCTCGTCACCCTGGCCACGACGGTCATCGTCGTGGTTCTCGCCTGGGCGATCGCGTTGTACGTGCGGCTGTCGGACACCTGGATCTCCCGGATGCTCTCGGCGCTCGCGGTGGTGCCGATGTTCATCCCGGTGGTCATCGCCTCGTGGGCGATCCTCACCTTCTACAACGCCGATGGGTTCCTCCGGTCGGTGGCCGCACAGCTCGGGATGGAGGCGCCGGTCTGGGGGTTCTCGGTGACGGCGGTGGTGATCGGTCTGGTGTGGACGCACCTGCCGTTCGCCACCCTGATGGTCGTGTCCGGCGTGCAGGGCGTGCCGGACGCGCTCATCGAGGCCGCCCGAGACGCCGGCGCCTCCTTGTTCCGGACGGTCCTGCGGGTGATCGCGCCGCTGGCGCTGGTGCCCACGGTCATCGCGGGGACGTTCACGGCGATCGGCACCCTGGGCTCGTTCACCGTGCCGTACTTCACCGGCCCGAACGCCCCGAAGATGCTCGGCGTCGACATGGCCGACTACTTCCAGGCGTTCAACCTGCCCCAGGCCTCCGTCGTCATGGCCGTCGTCGTCTTCGTCGTGGCCAGCGGCTTCGGTGCGGTCTACGTCTGGGCCAACTACCGCGCCGCCGCGCAGACGGGCCGGGTCTGACATGACGGCGATGCCGACCCTGCCGGCCGCACAGGTGGAGCGGGACACCGTCGTCCCGACCCGGGCTCCGGTCGAGCGCGTGGCCGGGTCGCGGCGCGGGCCGCGCCGCTGGGTCGGCCGGCTGCTGAGCACCCTGTTCGTGCTGGCCCTCGCGGTGTTCATCCTCGGACCGTTGCTGTGGCTGGGGATCCGGGCCTTCGCGACGACCTGGACCTACCCGTCGCTCACGCCGGACGCCTGGACGTTGGAGTGGTGGGGCCAGGTGTTCAAGGACCCCAACCTCCTCAGCTCGGTCCGGCTGTCGTTCCAGTTCGCGCTGACGACGATGATCGTCTCCGCGGTCGTGTGCCTGCCCGCGGCGTATGCGTTCGCCCGGTTCGACTTCCCGGGTCGCCGGGTGTTCCTCGTCGGGCTGTTCGCGACGAACGCGTTCCCGAAGATGGGGCTGTTCGTGGCCCTGGCGTCGCTGTTCTACGCGTTCAACCTCATGTCGACCTTCGTCGGCGTCGTCATCGTCCACGTCCTCGGGACGGTCGTGTTCATGACGTGGATCCCGGCGGCCGCGTTCGCGGCGGTGCCCCGGTCCTACGAGGAGGCGGCGCGGGACGCGGGCGCGAACCGGTTCACGGTGCTGCGCAAGGTGACGTTGCCGCTGGCGGCACCCGGGATCACGGTCGCCATGATCATGTCGTTCCTCGCGTCGTTCGACGAGGCGCAGGGCACCTACCTCGTCGGCAACCCGGAGTTCATCACCATGCCGACGCAGATGTACACGCTGGTCCTCAACTACCCACCCCAGGTGGCGGCGGTCTTCTCGATCATGCTCGCCATCCCCTCCGCCGTCCTGCTCCTGCTCGTGCGCAAGCACGTCATGGGCGGCCAGCTCGCCGAAGGGTTCCAGATCCGATGAGCCACACGACCGAGCGGGCCGACGTAGCCGCACCCGTGGAGGCCGCCCCGTCGGCGGCGGACCGCGGCCTGCGGCTGACCCGCCTGCACAAGGAGCTCGGCGGCCGGCCGATCGTCGACGACCTCGACCTCGACGTCGAGAAGGGACAGATGGTCTGCCTGCTCGGCCCGTCCGGCTGCGGGAAGACGACGACGCTGCGGATGATCGCCGGGTTCCTCGAGCCGGACGGCGGCGCCGTGATCATCGACGGCGCCGACGTCACCGACCTGCCGCCGGAACGGCGACCCACGGCGATGGTGTTCCAGAACTACGCGCTGTGGCCGCACATGTCGGTGTTCGACAACATCGCGTTCGGGCTCAAGCTGCGCAAGATGCCGAAACCCGAGATCGCCCAGCGGGTCGAGAGCGTCCTCGAGCTGGTCGGGCTCACGCACCACATCCGGTCGCGGCCGACGCGGATCTCCGGTGGCGAGCAGCAGCGGGTCGCCCTGGCGCGGGCCCTGGTTCAGGAGCCCAAGGTCCTGCTCCTCGACGAGCCGCTGTCGAACCTCGATGCCAAGCTGCGGGTTCGGGTTCGCGAGGACATCCGCGAGATCCAGCAGCGCCTCGGGATCACCACGGTGTTCGTCACGCACGACCAGGACGAGGCGTTGTCGATCTCCGACCGCGTCGCCGTGATGAACGGCGGCCGGATCGAGCAGTATGCGTCGCCGGTGGACATCTACCGGTCACCCGCCACGACGTTCGTGGGCGGGTTCGTGGGGGCGACCAACACCGTGTCCGGTCGTCTGGTGCGCGACTCCGGGTCGCTCGTCGTGGTCGTCGGATCCGCTCGCGTCCCCGTCGAGACGACCAACCTGCCCGAAGGCGAGTCGTCGGCCGACGGCGACATCGTGTCGGTCCGCCCCGAGGACGTCCTCGTCGGCGAGGGCGGCGCCGCGGCGTCGGTGGTCCGCGTCATCCCCCGCGGTCACTTCACCGAGGCGGTCCTCGACGTGGACGGCTCGGGCGACGCCGAGGTACGCGCGTACGTCGACGCCGGAGCGCTGGCCCTCGACGGCGACTCCTCGACGGTCCGGTTCCGCCGCGCCCTGGTCTACCGCGACGGGTCCCTGCTCTGAGCGCCGAGGAACTCCGGTCCGGGCCGTTGATGGACCTGCCGCGAGCCGGGCAGAACCGACGGCCACTCGCGATCGCCCATCGAGGCGACCCGATCGCCCACCGGGAGAACACGGTTGCCGCGATCCGGTCGGCCCTCGACTGCGGCGCCGACATCGTCGAGATCGACGTCAAGACCACCGAGGACGGCGTGAGCGTCGTCCTCCATGACGACTCCCTGTGGCGGCTGTGGGGCGTCGACCGCGACATCCGGACGATGTCGGCGGCGCAGGTCGTCACCATCGGCATCCCGACGCTGCGCGAGGTCCTGGCCCTGTTCGAGGGACGCCGTGCCGCGGTGATGATCGACATGGACTCGGGGGAGTGGGCCACGGCCGCCCGACTCGAGGCGGGCGAGGCGGTCTCCGCGGGCCGGCTGGTTCATGACCAGGTGATGTGGTGCGGCGACGTCGCCGGGATGCGGGAGGTCCGGCAGCACGATCCGGACGCCCGGGTCTTCCTGTCCTGGGGCGACGAAGCACGCGACGGGCCGCCCTCCGACGATGTCGTCGCGCAGCTGCAACCGGAGGCCTTCAACCCGCACTGGCAGGTCCTCGAGTCCGGCGGCCGGGCCTGGGCCGCGGAGCGACAGCTCCCCGTCTCCTGCTGGACGGTCGACGAGGAGACCGTGCTCGCCCGGATCCTCGACGAGGGAGTGGATGCGGTGATCAGCAACGACATTCGCGCGCTCGTGGCCGCCGTCGAGGAGCGACATGGGTGACCCGGTGGACCTCGACGAGGCCCTGCGGGTGGCGCTCGCGGCCTCGGAACAGGCGGTCACATTGGCCCGGACGATGGCGCTCGGCGAGATCCGTACCAAGCGGCACGCCGCCGACGTGGTCACCGACGTCGACGTAGCGACCGAACGCGCGGTCCGGTCGCTGGTCTCAGAAGCGTTTCCTGACCACCACGTCGTCGGCGAAGAGCTCGGCGGCGAATCCTGGGACGGTCCGACCTGGTACTGCGACCCGGTCGACGGCACCACCAACCTGGCGTCGGGCCTGCCGTGGACCTCGTTCTCGCTGTCGCTGGCGGTCGGCCGGGAGCCGCTCGTCGGCGTCGTCGCCGACCCCTGGCGCGGAGAGGTCCTGCACGCCGTGGCGGGCCGTGGCGCATACCGGCGGGTCGACGAGGCCGAGGAGCTGCTGCAGGTCCCGTCGCTCGACGCGCTGGCCGGGCGCGTGGTGATGACCGAGTGGGCGGCGCACGTCCCGTGGCCGGGGATGCTGCAGTTCCTCGACGGCCTGGGCGCGCGGCACTGCACGTCGCGGATCATGGGGTCGGGCACCCTCTCGGTCGCCAGCGTCGCCGCCGGCCGGGCCGCGGGTGCCGTGATCAGCACCTTCCACCCGGAGGACCACCTCGCCGCTGTCCTGCTCTGCCGCGAGGCGGGTGCCGTGGTCTGCGACCGCGATGGCGTGGAGACCGCCTGGCCGGAGCGCGGTCCGTTCGTCGCGGCCCCTCGTGACGTGGTCCCGGAGCTGCGCTCGCTGCTCGGCTGACTGCCTACGCTGCTCCGTGTGAGCGCGTCGGGACTGCCGCCTGACCCGGGACGGACCGAGATCGCCCTGGCTGCGACCCTGGCCGCCGCCGCCGGTGCGGTGGACGTCCTGGCGTTCACGCGGCTGGGACAGGCCTTCGCGAGCATCGTCACCGGCAACCTCGTGGTCGCGGGAACGGCCATCGGACAAGGCGATCCACAGATGCTGGCCAACGTGGCGGTCGCCGTCGCAGCGTTCGCCGTCGGCGTGGTCCTCGGGGGTATCGGAGTGCGTCGAGCTGGGCGGACGACGGCTCGGTGGCCGGTTCACGTCACCGTCCTCTGCCTGGTCGAGCTCGTCGTGCTGCTGGTCCTGACCGGCGTGTGGCTGGCCAGCGGCGGGGCTCCGCTGGGCGCCGGGCAGTACGTCGCGCTGATCGCCGCGGCCCTGGCCATGGGGCTGCAGAGTGCGGCGTTCCGGCTGGTTCCGGTGCCCGGCGTGACGACGACCTACTTCACCGGCACGCTGACCAGCCTGCTCATCGGGCTGGTCACGTCCGGCCGGCCCAATGTCGCCGCGGTGGTCGCCCTCCTCGCGCTCCTCGGCGGGGCGGTGCTCGCTGGACTACTCGTGGCGCACGCGGCCGCCGTGGCGGTGCTGCTGCCGGTCGCGCTGCTGGCCCTGGTCGTCGTGGTCAGCACGGTCCGTCGGCGCGAGCTCTGGGCGGCCACGAGTCGTTAGGGTTGGCCGGTGCCCAGCGCCCCCAGCCTCGTCGCCGTCACCGTGCTCGGGGACGACCGGCCCGGCATCGTCGCCGACGTGACATCGGCGCTCGCCGGCCTCGGGTGCAACCTCGAGGACTCCACGATGACGTTGCTGCGCGGGCACTTCGCGATGGTCGTCCTGGTCCGCATCGACCGGCCGGTCGAGGACGTCCAGGGCGCCCTGAGCCCGCTCACCGACGACGGCGACCTGGCCGTGGATGTGCGGGTCATTCCCGAGCACGGCGACGTAGGGGTACCCGGGACCGCCTACACCCTGCACGTCCACGGAGCCGACCGGCCCGGGATCGTCGCCGCCATGACCAACGTCGTCGCGCGGCACCGGGGCAACATCGTCGACCTCGGGACCCGGCTCGGCCAGGACATGTACGTCCTCATCGCGGAGTTCGTGCTGCCGTCCGACGTCGCCATCGACGCGGTCGAGGAGGACCTCGCCATGGTGGCGCAGGAGATCGGTGTCGACTTTCACGTATCCGTGGTGGAGGACGACCTGCTGTGACCGGCCCGACGGGTCCGGCCGCGTGGCGCATGCCGGACCTTCCGCCCGGCCGTGTCCTCGAGGTGGTTCGTGCGCCTGACCCCGTGCTCGGTATGCGCGGGGAGACGGTCGACCCCGCGGCTGATGATGTCGTCGAGCTGGCCGCGAACCTCGTTGCCACGCAGTCGGTTTCGCCAGGGTGCGTCGGGCTGGCCGCCCAGCAGGTGGGCGTCGCCCGCCGCGTGTTCAGCGTGGACGTCACCGGTCATCCCAAGACCCGAACCTGTCACGGGCTCTTCGTCCTCTGCAACGCCGAGGTCGTCGAGGGGTCGCGGCGGGAGCGCGGCCGGGAGGGCTGCATGTCGGTCCCGGACTTCACCGGCGACGTGGCCCGGGCCCGCCGGCTGACGGTGCGCGGTCAGCTGCCGGTCAGCGGGGAGTGGGTCGTGGTCGAGACGGACGCCTTCGAGGCGGTCGCGGTCCAGCACGAGGTGGACCACACACAGGGCCTGCTGTTCCTCGACCGCGTCGCCGGTCCGCACGCCGTCCACCCGCGCCGCAGGTACCTCTGAGAGCCTGGCGCGGTGCCGGCGTTCCAGCACCTGCTCCGCGTCACCGTCGAAGCGGTCTGCGTAGCGGCGTTCCGGTCGCGGTAACAACCTGTTCGCCGCTACGCACTCCGCTACGCAGTGCGCTGTGAACCGCGGACCCCAGGGCACGCGGAGCGCGTGAGGAGGCCCTCGGACGCGCATACAGTTGGGTCCGTCCCCGTGGCCCAACCGGCAGAGGCAGGCGACTTAAAATCGCTTCAGTGCGAGTTCGAATCTCGTCGGGGGCACGAGGTCACCGCCGCTGAGGCCGGGGCATCCCGCGGCGTAGCAGTAGCAGCACGGCGAGCCCGAGGACGACCAGGGCGACTCCGGCGAGGACGACCATCCCCGACGACGATCCCGTCGTGGCGAGGCCCGCTCGGGCCGCTGCGGACGGTGGGTCCGTGCGACCGGCGGAGCCCGCGGCCGCGCTGGTCGACGGTGGCGCGGTGGACGAGCCCGAACCGGGCGTCGCGGTAACCGTCGCGGTCGATGTCACCGTCTCGGTCACGGTGGCCGTCGTGGTGGCCGTCGTCGGGGAGGGCGTGCCGACCGGAACTGCGGTGAGGGTCTGCAGGATCGTGAAGGTGACCGACTCGGACTGCTGGATCGCACCCTCGATGTTGGGGTGGAGGCTCCCGACTGCGACGTCGGAGCTGCCGAGCTGCGAGTCGAGGGGCGACCCGGTGGGCGGGCCGGTCGGGGTGGGTGGCGGAGGCGGCGGGCCTGTGGGGGTGGCGCCCAAGGTGAGCGCCGTGGTGACCCCGTTGACCCAGGGGTCGACGGTGCCGTAGCAGGCGGTGTGGCTCAGGCTCTTCTCGTAGGTCGAGACCACCGTCGCCCCGGCCGAGGTCGCGGTAGCGGCCATGGTCTGGTTGAACACCGCCTGGAGCCCGGCGATGTACTCGGTGTCGGCTCCACCGAAGGGGAAGGACTGGCTGTAGATCAGCGACTCGTAGCACGAGTCGGGGTAGGTGGCGGGGTTCGGCGCGTGCGCCTGGTCGGGGGCGAGCGCGAGATAGTCGACGAAGAAGACGGCGGCCTTCGGGCTGCGGGCCTTGATCGCGGTGATCGTCTGCTGCACCAACGGTGCGACGACGCCGATGCGTTGCAGCAACGTGTCGTGCGCCGGCGTGCCGCCCGGGTCGTAGAAGTCCTTGCAGGTCGTGTAGTAGTTCGGCCAGTTGTCGCCGAAGACGTACCCGGTGATCGGGTTGAGGGCACAGCTGCCGGCGATGTCGCCGAAGCCGAAGTCGTTGCCCCCGATACCGATCGTGACGATCTCGGTCGTCGCGGTGAGGGCGTCGAACTGGGCCGGCGCGGCCGGGTGCGACTTGCCGTCGGGGAAGGTCGTCTGCGGCTGGGTCATGTTGGTGGTCAGCGCCCCGGCGCAGCTGACGTCGGTCAGCTTCAGGCCGAGGTTGGCGGCGACCTGGTGTGGATAGTTGTTCGTCGACTGGCGGCACCCCGTCGACGGCTGGTCGGCGGCGACCGGGTCGACGCCCCAGTCGGCGGTGAAGGAGTCGCCCAGCGCGACGTACTCCTTGCCGGTGAGGGGTGCTGCGGCCGGCGCCATCGCCGACGTGACGGCGGGGCTCGCCGTGGCTACGGCCGGGAGGACCCCGACGCCGCTCCCGACCGAGAGGAGTGCGGCGATGCCGAGCAGGGGCAGACGACGAGTGACGAGCGCGTGGGACATGTCCGGTCCTTATGGGAGTCGGGGCCCGTGCGGGCAGCGTCATCGTGGCACGGGACGGCGCACCAGGTCAGTCATCCGCATACTCCCGGAGCCGCTCGCGCAGGCCGAGCCGCACCGACGGCCACTCGGTGTCGATGACCGAGTAGACGGCCACGTCGCGAACGGTCCCGTCCCGCCAGAGGTCCTGGTTGCGCAGGACGCCGTCCTGCTTGGCGCCGAGCGCCTCGATGGCGCGGCGGGAGCGGCGGTTGTGCCAGTGGGTCCGGAACTCCACGGCCACGCAGTCGAGGTCCTCGAACGCCCGGGTCAGCAGGAGCAGCTTGGCCTCGGGGTTGACGGCCGTCCGCTGCGCACTCACTGCCAGCCAGGTCGACCCGATCTCCAACTTCCGATTGTCGGGGCGGACGTTCATGTAGGTCGTCATGCCGACGGCGCGGCCAGTCCGGACGTCGCGGACGGTCCACGGCACCATGGTCCCGGCGTCGTGCTCGGCGAGGCGCCGGCGGATCTCGCCGGCCATCTCCTCGGGGGAGGGGATCCGGGTCACCCAGAGCCGCCACAGCTCGCCCTCCCGAACGGCGTCGGCCAGCTCGGCCTCGTGCTCAGGGGCCAGGGGTTCGAGAAGGACGTGGTGGCCGCGGAGCACCGGCACCTCGAGGAAGGCGGAGGTCACGATTCGACCCTATGGCGGACGGGAACTTAGTCGCCCGCCCACTCGCCTTATCCTGTACAGACGTGTTCCTGAGAGTTGCTTGGGAACGCCGCCCCCACGTCAAGGAGCAAGGATGTCCAGCAGCAACCCCGTGTTCTCGCAGGTGAACCGGCAGATCGAACAGGGGTACGCCGGGTTCGGCCAGCAGCGCACCGGACAGTACGGCCAGCCCGGGTTCAACCCGGCCGGGATGCAGGGGGTGCAGGACCGGGCGACCAGTGACCAGCTGGAGCAGATGTACGACGCTCCGCCGGCCGGGCCCATCCAGACCGGTCGGGTGACGTTCGACGACGTCATCATCAAGACGCTCGGTCTGTTCCTGCTGGTCCTCGTCGGCGCGGCCGGTGCCTGGTTCCTCACCCGCGGCAACCCCGGCCTGCTCACGCCGATCTGGATCGGCGGCATGGTCCTCGGCCTCGTCATAGGCCTGGCGATCGCCTTCATGAAGACGATCAGCGTGCCGCTGATCGTGCTCTACGCCCTCGTCGAGGGGGCCTTCGTCGGCGCGTTCAGCCAGGTGATGGAGCAGCGCTGGCCGGGCATCGTCATGACCGCCGTGATCGCCACGCTCTGCACGTTCCTCGGGATGTTCGCCGGCTACCGGTTCGGCCTCATCAAGGTGACCACCCGCAGCCGCAAGATCTTCGGGATGATGCTGATCGGCTACCTGCTGTTCAGCGTGGTCAACGTCGTCGCCCTGATGTTCGGCTGGACCAGCGGCTGGGGCTTCGGGGGCAACGGCCTCCTCGGCATCGGCATCTCGCTGCTGGGCGTCGGCCTGGCCGCCTACTCGCTGGCCGTCGACTTCGACGACGTCCAGCGCGCCGTCGGCGCCGGGCTGCCGGAGAAGTACTCGTGGCTGCTCGCGCACGGCCTCATCGTCACGCTGATCTGGCTCTACCTCGAGATCCTGCGCCTCCTGGCCCGCCTGCGCGGCTGACCGGTTGTCGTCGGACGCGGAACTCCGGCGCCTGGTCGAGCGGTGGCAGCAGCTGCCGCTCGACCAGGCGCTTTCGCGTATGCCGGTGGTCCGCCCGGTGGTCCAGGAGCTGGCCGACGCGGTCGCCGACGTCGAGGGGCGACCGCACGTCGAGGTGCCCGACCTCGGCCCACGCGCGGTGATGGACCAGCTGACGGTGATGACCTACGACGCGGCGCAGGCGGGCCTGGACCCGGCGCCGCAGCTCGAACGGCTGCGGCGCGACCTCAGCTGAGGCGCTCGTAGATGATGGCCATGCCCTGGCCGCCGCCGACGCACATCGTCTCGAGGCCGAACTGGGCGTCCCGCTCCTGCATCCCGTTGAGCAGCGTCGTCGTGATGCGCGCACCGGTCGACCCGAACGGGTGGCCCAGCGCGATCGCGCCGCCGTTGACGTTGAGCTTGTCGAAGTCCATGCCGAGCGCGTCGGCGCTCGGGAGCACCTGCGCCGCGAAGGCCTCGTTGATCTCGTAGAGGTCGATGTCGCCGATGGTCATCCCGGCGCGACCCAGAGCCTGCCGGGAGGCCTCGATCGGGCCAAGGCCCATGATCTCGGGGGAGAGGCCGGAGACCCCGGTGGCGACGACCCTCGCGAGAGGGGTGAGACCGAGCTCGGCGGCCTTGGTGTCGCTCATGACGACCACCGCGGCGGCGCCGTCGTTGAGGGGGCAGCAGTTGCCGGCGGTGACTGTGCCTTCGGGCCGGAACACCGGGTTGAGGCCGCTGACGCCCTCGATGGTGACGCCGGGACGCGGCCCGTCGTCGGTCGTGACGACGCGGCCGTCCGGCATGGTCACCGGCGTGATCTCGCGCTCGAAGAACCCGTTGGCGATCGCCTTCTCGGCGCGGTTCTGGCTGCTCACGCCCCACTCGTCCTGGCGCTCGCGGGTGATCCCGAGCGACGTCGCGACGTTCTCGGCGGTCTGGCCCATGGCGATGTAGACGTCGGGCAGGAGGCCGTTCGCGCGGGGGTCGGTCCAGGTCGCGTTGCTCGTGGCCGTCTCGACGGTGCGGGCCATCGGCTCGCCGAACAGCGGGTTCCGGGCCTCGTCGTCGGCGCCGCCGGCCCCGGCCCAGCTGAGGTACTGCGATACGCACTCGACGCCGCCGGACAGGAACACATCGCCCTCGCCGGCCTTGATCGCGTGGTAGGCCATCCGGGTCGTCTGCACGCTCGACGCGCAGAACCGGTTGATCGTCGCCCCGGGCAGCTGGTCGTAGCCCGCCAGGACGGCCACGACGCGGGCGAGGTTGGCGCCCTGGCGTCCGGACGGCTCCGCGCAGCCCCAGTAGAGGTCGTCGATGTCCTGGGGGTCGAGCCCCGGGACCTTGTCGAGGACGGCCCGCAGCACCTGGACCGAGAGGTCGTCCGGGCGGATCTCCTTGAGCGACCCCTTGAACGCCCGCCCGATCGGGCTGCGGGCGGTGGCGACAATGACGGCCTCACGAGAGCTGGCCACGGCGGTCCTCCTTGACGGCGGGTAAGCGCACGCTTACCTGGTTGGCGTCGATGATATGCCGGTCGGGCGACGACCGGGATGCGGCTCGGGTGTGGCCTGCCTCTCCTCGTCGCCGCCGGACCGACAGGCACCGCGCCGCGCCCGCGCCCGGAAAGCGGGATGAGTCGGACGTGGGCCCCGGTGGTGCCTGTCCGGCGGGCGCCTGGGGCCGGCGGCCCTAACCGGCAAACGGTCAGCTCCCGGCCGAGTGCTCGATCGGTTCGGCCTGAGCGTCCTCGTCGGACGGGGTATGCGGCTCGCTGGAGCGAGCGGGGAACGGCCGGCGTACCCGGTGCAGGACCACGGCCCAGCGGCCGAGCGGGCCGCGGGTCTGCCCGCCGATCTGGGTCGGACTGACCTCGGTGCCGGGGTCGCGGACCGCGCTGGTCGCGGCCCTGGAGACCGGGGTGACGCGCTCGCCCCGGCTCCGGTCGAGGCCCAGCACGACGTCCTCGTCGAAGAGACCGAGCGCGGAGCACAGGGTGGGCAGCAGGACCGCGGCGGCCCGCGCATACCCGGCCGGCGACGGGTGGAACCGGTCGTGGCTGAACATCTCGTGCGGGCGCTGCTCGAACTCGGGGCCCAGGATGTCGCCCAGCGAGACGGTGCGGCCACCGGCGGTGACGACCGCGACGGTCTGGGCCGCCGCGAGGTCGCGGCTCCAGCGGCGGGCGAGCGACCGGAGCGGCTGGGCGACCGGCTGGAGCGCCCCCAGGTCGGGACAGGTGCCGACGACGACCTCGGCGCCGGCGTCGCGCAGCCGGCGGACCGCGGCCTCGAGGTGACGTACGGCGATCGACTTGTCGATGCGGTGGGTGATGTCGTTGGTACCGATGAGGACCACGGCGGCGTCCGGCGCCGGCACGGTGTCGAGCGCGTTGGCCACCTGGACGCCCAGGTCACCGGAGACAGCTCCCACGACGGCGACGTTGGTGAGGCGGACTCTACGGCCGCCGAAGGCCGAGACCCCGGTCGCGAGGATGGCCCCGATGGTCTGCAGGCCGACCTCGGCCCCCAGGCCGGCCGCGCTGCTGTCGCCGAGGACGAGTAGCTCGATCGGGGCTCCCGGCGCGGCGCCGTAGACGCCGTCGTCCTCGGGAGCGGCCTCCCCGATGATCCCGATTTCCTTGCGGGCCATCAGCGCCTCGGCCTTGATCAGGCCGTAGCCCACCACACCCAGCACGCCGATTCCCGCAATCCCGAAACCGCCGCCGTAGGCAGCGGTCTGGGCGATCCGGCGCGCGCGCCGTGCACGTCCCATCGCATCCCCCACCACGTTTCCCGCCGGCCCCCCGACCAGTCTCTGGGAGTCCAGTGTCCACCGTACGACTTCCGCGCGAGCGGAATTCGCCGGGTAGGTGGACAGCGCGGTGGCCATGCGGAAAGGAGGCAGGATGGTCCCGTGAAGTACGCCGAACACATCGCCGATCTCGTCGGGAACACGCCACTCGTCAAGCTGTCCTCGGTCACGCAGGACCCGGTGGGGATCGCCTGCACGGTCCTGGCCAAGATCGAGTACATGAACCCGGGCGGGTCGGTGAAGGACCGCATCGCCCTGCGGATGGTCGAGGCCGCCGAAAAGTCCGGTGAGCTGAAGCCCGGCGGCACCATCGTCGAACCGACGTCCGGCAACACCGGTGTCGGCCTCGCGATCGTTGCCCAGAAGCGCGGCTACCAGTGCGTCTTCGTCTGCCCCGACAAGGTCAGCCAGGACAAGCAGGACGTGCTGCGGGCCTACGGCGCCCGCGTCGTCGTCTGCCCGACCGCGGTCGAGCCGGAGCACCCCGACTCGTACTACTCCGTCTCCGACCGGCTGGTCCGGGAGATCGACGGCGCCTGGAAGCCGAACCAGTACGCCAACCCGATGGGGCCGCAGAGCCACTACGAGACCACCGGACCCGAGGTCTGGTCCGATACCGACGGTCAGGTCACCCACTTCGTCACCGGCATCGGTACCGGCGGGACGATCAGCGGCACCGGGCGCTACCTCAAAGAGGTCTCCGAGGGACGGGTCCGCATCGTCGGCGCCGACCCCGAGGGCTCGGTCTACTCCGGAGGGACCGGCCGCCCGTACCTCGTCGAAGGGGTCGGCGAGGACTTCTGGCCCACCGCCTACGACCCCACGGTCGTCGACGAGGTGATCGCCGTCTCCGATGCCGACTCGTTCGCGATGACCCGTCGGCTGGCGCGCGAGGAGGGGCTGCTCGTGGGCGGCTCCTGTGGGATGGCCGTCGTGGCGGCGCTGCGCGCGGCGCAGAGCCTTCCGGCCGACGCCGTCGTCGTCGTCCTGCTGCCGGACTCCGGTCGCGGCTACATGTCGAAGATCTTCAACGACGACTGGATGAGCTCCTACGGGTTCCTGCAGGAGAACGGCGAGACCACGGTCGGCGACGTGCTCGACAGCAAGGGCGCCCGGCTGCCGGCCCTCGTCCACACCCACCCGGGCGAGACGATCCGGACCGCGATCAGCATCCTGCGCGAGTACGGCGTCTCGCAGATGCCGGTCGTCAAGGCGGAGCCGCCGGTGACCTCGGGCGAGGTGGCCGGTTCGGTCAGCGAGCGAGCACTCCTCGAGCTGCTGTTCACCGGCAAGGCGCACCTCGCCGATGCCGTCGAGCAGCACATGGAGCCCGGGCTCCCGCTCGTCGGGTCCGGCGAGAAGGTCAGCGTCGCCCGCCACGAGCTCGAGCGCGGCGACGCCGTCCTCGTCACCGACGAGGGCAAGCCGGTCGGGGTGCTCACCCGCGCCGACCTGCTCGGGTTCCTCAGCAACTAGGGATGCCGGTGACCGAGTTCGCGATCTCCGTCCCGCAGCTTGTCGCCGACGGCACGTTCGAGCGGGAGGTCCTGCGGGCATACCTCGCGCGGGCCGAGGAGCTCAGGTTCGCGGGCGCCTGGGTGACCGAACAGGTCGTCGGGTCCGCGCCGAACCTCGACTCGAACGTCCTGCTCGCGCTCTGTGCGGCCTACACCGACCGGATCCGGCTCGGCTGCGCGGTCTACGTCAGCACGCTGGCGAGCCCGCTGCACCTGGCGAAGTCCATCGCCACGCTGGACCAGGTCAGCGGTGGGCGCCTCGAGGTGGGCCTCGGGTCCGGAGGCGGCTTCCGGGCGTTCGGGGCGTTCGGGCTGGAGCGAGAGGCGTTCGTCGCGCGGTTCACCGAGGGCCTGCGCCTCATGCAGGCGGCGTGGACGCAGGACCGGTTCGACATCGACGGGCGGTTCTGGCAGGGGCAGGGGCTGGCCATGGAGCCGAAGCCGTTCCAGAAGCCGTACCCGCCGATCTGGCTCGGCGGCGGCCATCAGGACGCCCTGCGTCGCGCCGTGAGGCTCGGGGACGGGTTCATCGGGGCCGGGTCGACGATGACGGCGGACTACCTGGAGCAGGCGCGGTTCGTCACCGAGGAGCTCGAGCGGGCCGGCCGTGAGCCGGGGATGTTCCGGGTGGCCAAGCGGGTCTACCTCGCCGTGGAGGACGACCCGGCCGTGGCGGAGTCCCGGCTCACCGAGGCGCTCGAGGGGCTCTACGGGTACTTCGGGACGAAGGGTGTCGGCCGGGTCGGCGTCTCGGGCCGGCCGGCCGACGTCGCCGAGGTGCTGCAGTCGATCATCGACGCGGGGACCGACCTGGTGCTGCTGCACCCGCTCTACGACGACGCCGAGCAGATGGAGCGTCTGGCCGCGGAGGTCCTGCCGCTGCTCACCTCGGGTGACTAGAACCGGCTGATCTCGGGGATGATCCGGTCGCCGATGATCTCGAGCCACTCGGTGCGCGACCCGTCCAGACCGCGGCTGTGCACGTGCTCGACGCCGAGGGTGGCGAGGTCCTTGAGGTGGGCGAGGATCTCGTCGACGTTCTCGCCGTTCGGGCCGGGGTCCACCGGGTACATCACGGTCTTCGCGATGTCGTCGTAGTCGCGGCCGAGGTCCTCGCAGTGCTGGCGGAGCACGTCGAGCTTGTGCGGCAGCTCGGGGGAGTCGAAGAGGTTGCAGGCGTCGGCGTACTGCGCAACCATCCGCAGCGTCTTCCGCTCGCCACCGCCGCCGATGAGGATCGGCGGATGCGGGCGCTGGACCGACTGCGGTGAGTTGAGGGTCCGGCCGAGCGTGTAGTGCCGGCCGGCGTACGGCCCTTCGCTGTCGCTCCACATCTGCAGGCAGATCTGCAGCGTCTCCTCGAGGCGTTCGAACCGCTCCGCGGTCGCGGGGAACGGCAGCCCGAGTCCGACGGACTCCTCCTCGTTCCACGCGGCGCCGATCCCGAGCCAGGCGCGGCCGCCGGACAGAACGTCGAGGGTGGTGACCTCCTTGGCCAGCAGGCCCGGCTCGCGGTAGACCGCGGCGGTCACCCACGCGAGGAGCTCGACCCGCTCGGTGACCGCGGCGAGGTAGCCGAGGGTGGTGTAGGCCTCGAGCATCTCGTGCTCCTTCGGGCCGATGTGCCCGATCTGCCACACGTGGTCCATCACCGAGAGCTTCCGGACGCCGACGTCCTCGGCCAGCTTCGCGGTACGGGCGAGGTCGGCGACGAAGGTCGAGGGTCCGCCGGACCAGGTGAAGTTCGCGAGGTGGATGCCGAGTTGCATGCTTCGCACGCTACGCCGCGGCACCTGGGAGGCGGCTGGGTGCCTACTCGGGCAGCAGGGCGGCCGCGAGCATGTCGGCCAGCCACGACTCGTACTCGCGATGCGTCCAGCCGCGCTGCCCGACCAGAGCGTCGAAGTTGGCCTGGGCGCAGAGGGTCCAGACGAGGTCGGCCGCCCGGGCGGCGGTCAGTCCCGGCCGGAGCCGGCCCTGGCCGTCCAGGAGGTCGGCGAGGCGTCGCATACCGTCGAGGCGCTGCGTGGCGAGATCGGCCTGCAGGCGCTCCAGAGCCGGGTCGGAGGAGGCGGCGCTGTCGAGCACCCGGAGCAGTGGCCCGACGCGCGTCCACACGCCAGGCTGGGTATGCGCGTAGTCCGCCAGCTGCCGCCGCGGGTCGGGCTCCTCGATGACCCGGCGGATGCCCTCGCGCTGCTCGACCGGGCGCTCCGAACGCTCGACGCCACCGGCCAGGGCCGCCTGGACCGCGGCGGCCAGGAGCCCCGCTTTGCCGGTTGCGGACCGGTAGACGGTCTCGACTGCGACGCCCGCGCCGGCGGCGATCGCCGGAATCGTCGTGCCGGCGTAGCCGCGTTCGACGAACAGCGCCGCGGCCGCCTCGACGATGCGGTGACGGGTGCCGGCGGCCTGCTCACGTCGGCGGCTCGCGTCGTACCGGCGCTTGGGGGTTGTGTCGGGAGACATTGAAGAGAATGATACTGGCATGAATACTGACACCACTGCACAACACGCCGTCGAGCGCCGGACCCTGGGTCATGACGAGATGAAGGCCGCGGCTCGCCGCGTCCTCGAGGAGATCTTCCCGAGCAACGACGAGGCTGCCCTCCGGGAGGCGCTCACGGAGGACTTCGTCAACCACGAGGCACCGCCGGGCGTGCCTCCGGGGCCGGAGAGCGCGATCTCCTACATGCACCTGCTCGACCGGGCGTTCTCGGACCAGCGCTGGACCATCGAGAAGGTCATCAGCGACGGCGACACCGTGGCGATCTACTGCCGGCACAGCGGTCGCCACACCGGCGACTTCTTCGGCCTGTCCGCAACCGGCCGGACGTTCGACTACCGCCAGATGCACCTGATCCGGCTGCGGGGCGACCGGGGGGCCGAGCACTGGGCGGTACGGGACGACGCGGCCCTGCACCGCCAGCTGACGGGGGAGAACGGGTAGCGCGAGTTTGGCGGCGGTCAGTCGCGAGGACGACTCCGCGCGGCGGCGCGGTCACGCGCCTCGGCGAGCAGGGTGCGCACGAGGTCTGCGGTGGCGGCACCGGGGCTGACGACGCATACCCACGCCTGCTGGCCGTACTCCGGGTGGGGGAGCAGGACGTCGAGCTCGGTGTAGTCGTGCTCGCCGCGGCGCTCCGCGTGCTGGGAGGGCGGGTACCCGACGAGCTCCTCGAACCGGCCCTTGCCGACGTTGACGTTGACCCGGAAGACGCCGTCGCGGTCCAGCCGCGACGACTCGTCGAAGCCCGCGTAGTCGTTCACCACGAGGGTCGCGAACGGCCAGCGGCGGTCGGGCGGCTCGGGTTCGGCCCCCGGCGGGTTGACGTAGACGAACGAGTCGCCCCAGGCCGCCTCGGGAGCCCCGGACTCGGCGCTCGCGGTCTCTACGGTGACGTCGGGCAGCCGGGCGGCGAACGCGATGATCTCGTCCTCGGTCACGGCCGACGATCCTGCCACTCAGGCGATGCGGCGGGCCATCCCTGGGTCCGGTGCGCCCACGGCCACCGGGTGGAAGATCGCCGCGAGCGCCTCGATGCCGTCGACCAGGCGGGGACCGGGGCGGGCGAACGATGCGTTGGCGTCCACGGCCCACACCGGTATGCCGCTGGGCAGGACCTCGCGGGCGACGAGGTCGCCGGCCAGCTCGGTGGCGCCGGCCAGGTGGTAGCCACAAGGCGCGACCACGACGACCTCGGGTCGGGAGGCGGTCACCACGTCCCACGTGGTCCGGAAAGACTTCTCGCCCGCCGTCCCGAGCACACTCGAGCCGCCCGCCCGCGCGACCATCTCGGGTACCCAGTGCCCGGGAGCGAACGGCGGGTCGGTCCACTCGAGGACCAGGGCTTTGGGCGCGGTCCGGCCGGCCACGGCCGCATCGACCTGGGCGAGCCGCTCCCGCAGGCCGGCGACCAGGTTCTCGGCTGCCTCGACACGACCGCTGGACCGGCCGAGGGTCACCACCGAGGCGAGCACCTCGTCGAGGGTGTGCGGGTCGATGGTCAGCACGTCGGCGCGGCAGCCGAGGTGGGCCAGTGCCTCGTCGACGACCGAGACGTCCACGGCGCAGACGGCGCAGAGGTCCTGGGTCACGACGAGGTCGGCGTCCAGGCCCGCCAGGGCGCCCTCGTCGAGGTGGTACAGGTCCTCGCCGGCCCGCATCCGCTCGCTGACCACCCGGTCGATCTCGGCCGCTCCGAGGCCCTCGGGCAGCGCCGACGTCGACACGATCCGTCTGGTTCGGGCCTCGGTCGGGTAGTCGCACTCGAAGGTCACGCCGACGACGTCGTCCCCGGCGCCCACCGCGAACAAGATCTCTGTAGTGGAGGGGAGAAGCGACACGATCCGCACCCCGCCGAGCCTAGGTGAGCCGCTGGTTGTGGGTGATAACGGTCGGGAATCCGACCGCTATCACCCCTTCCGAGAGTGGGGCCGGGACGCCTCAGGCGGTCGCCGTCGCGATCGGGGTGCCCTCGCGCGTGTGCACCTGGATCTGGACGATGTCGCCGGGCTTCATCCAGCACGCCGCCGTGAGCGTGGTGCGCCCGGTCGGGGTCCCGGTCCAGCTGGCCACGTCGTACTGGTGGCCGTCCCGGTCGGTCACCGCGAGGAACAGCACCTCGCCGGCCGGCAGGCTGGACCCCCGGACGTCCAGCTGCGTGCCCCACGTCCGCGTCACGAGGTCGATCTCGACCAGCGCGGGCGCGCTCTGCCCCGGGGTCAGGGGAGCGGCGGCCGCCACGAGGCCTCGGGTCGGCGGGGCATTGAGCCGGTTCGTGACCGGACCGATGGCCGCCCCGATCGCCCCGGCCAGGAGCACGAGCGCTGCGGCGACCGCACCCAGGCGCCAGCGCCGACGACGACGCTCGGCGCGGACCCGGTCGAGCAGCGCGACCGGTGCGACCGTCTCCGCGGGAACGAGGCCCTCCGGATCGAGCGGCACGCCGTCGACCGACCCGGTCTCCGACCCCGGCTCGACGAGGTCCAGCAGCGCCGGCAGGCCGGAGAGCTGGGCGGCCTCCCGCTGGCATACCTGGCAGGTGCGCAGGTGGCGCGAGAACGCGTGGTGCTCGGCGGTGTCGAGTCCACCGAGCACAAAAGCCCCGAGGAGCAGCTGCAGCTCCTCGTGCTCGGCGTCGGAGCCCGGTCCGGCGGTCACTGGGTCACTCCCATCTCGTCGAGGACGGTGCGCAGCGAGCGCACCGCGTAGAAGGCGCGGGACTTGACGGTGCCCGGCGGGATGCCGAGGTGTTCAGCGGCCTCGGCGACGCTGAGCCGCTGGTAGTAGAGGGCGACGACCACCCGGCGGTGGTCCGGTTGCAGCCGGGCCAGCGCCTCCTCGACGAGGATCTGGTCGAGGGCGCGGTCGATGTCCTGCTCCGGGTTCGGGCTGCGCGGGTCGAGCCGGGCGCGGGAGTCGTCGTCGCGATCGGCGGCCACCTCGACGACGCGGCGGCCGGCGGCCCGGTGCATGTCGATGAGCATGTTGCGGGCGGTCTGGAGGAGGTACGCCCGCATGCTCGTCACGTGCGGGGCCTGCTTCCAGACCCGCAGGATCACCTCCTGGACGACGTCCTCGGTGCGTCCCGGGTCGAGCGAGGTCCGGCCGACGAAGCGACGCAGGACCGGACCGTGCTCGCGGTAGATCTCCGCCACCACCGCCTCGTCCAGCGGCATGACCGACCTCCCTCCCCGCTGCTTGTTCCGTCCGTACCGCTCAATTGTCGCCCCGCCGTGACCGACGCCGCCCCCCTGCCGGGGCGCCGGCCACGGGCAGGGTCGGCGGACGGGAAGACGCCGGACGGGCGGATCCGGTTCACTCCGCCGATCCGGCCTACGCTTCGTGCGGTGGTCCAGTCCGTCGAAATGCTCCTCGAACCGGAGGCCGAACGCGGCGTCGTCCGGGTCTGGGAGGCGCTGTCGGAGGCCGGGCTGCCGTCCCAGGCCCGCCACACCGCGCCGAGCAACCGTCCGCATACGACCCTCGTCGCGGTGCCCGACCTCTCCACGGAGGCGGAGTCCGCGGTGGCCGCGGCGGTCCGTGGCCGCCTGCCCGTGGACGCCGTCTGGGGCGACGTCACCCTGTTCGGGCGGGGTCCGTGGGTGCTCGTGCGGCTCCTCGAACCCAGCGACGGTATGCGGGTGCTCCAGGCCGCGGTCGCGGCCGCCTGCGGCGTTCCCAGCGACAGCCTGTCCTCACCCGATCGGTGGGCGCCGCACGTCACGCTGGCGCGGCGGGTGGCTCAGGCCGATGTCGACCAAGCGGTCGCCCTCGTCACCACCCTGGTGCAGCGCGAAGCCCCTCCCGGTGTGCCGGTCGTCGCCTCGGCGGTGCGCCGCTGGGACGGCTCGCGCCGGGTCGAGTGGGAGGTGGGCCGGCCTCAGACCTGACCGGTGCGCTTGAGCACCGACTGGAACCAGTCCACCGAGGTGTCGAACGCCTTGCCGCCGGCGATCCGGTCGAACTCGATGGTGCGCAGCTCGTCGTCGCGCTCCTCGTCCTGTCCGACCACGCCCGAGACGCCGTGCTGCGCCGCCTCGACGGCAACCTCGACCATCTGCCGGATCAGCGTCCGGTCGGCTTCGTTCGCCGCGGCGGACCGGGAGAAGTAGCCGCTCTTCTGCACCATCGTCTTCTCGGCCCCGACCCGCTCGGCGAACTGCTCGGCGAACCACTGTCCGGGGTTGATCCGGTCGAGCTTGACGTGACCGAACGGGTCGCGCGGGATCTCCTCGCCGGCGGCCTCCATCGCGGCCACGATCTCGGGGACGCCCGCGCCCTCGGACAGGAAGATGTTGACGCAGCCGATCTCGTCCATGGTCGCGCGCAGCCGCTCGGCCTCGGCGTCCACATCGATGGGAGCCTCGGGCACGAACACCGCGTGGATGTCCCACCTCTCCGGCGTGAGCCCGATCGACGGCACCCACTGCCGGCCGGCGTGCCACTCCTGGTACTGCGCCGCCGCGGCGGCGGTGAGCCAGCCGCAGCCCCGGCCCATCACCTCGTGGATGATGAGCATCCGCGGGTTGGAGCCGTGCTCGGCGAGCACGTTCTGGGCGAACACCGAGGCCTGCTCGGCGGCCGTCCACGCGCCGAGCGACTGCTTGATCGGGATGACGTCGTTGTCGATCGTCTTGGGCAGGCCCACGACGGTGAGGTCGTAGTCGCGCTCGTGGAGGAACGCGGCGAGGTCGGCTGCCGTCGTGTTGGTGTCGTCGCCGCCGATGGTGTGCAGGACGTCCACGCCGTCCCGGCGCAGCTGCTCGGCGGCCACCTCGAGCGGGTCCTGGCCGTCTTCGATGAGGCCGCGCTTGACGAGGTCCGCCGCGTTGGTGAGCTTGACCCGGCTGTTGCCGATCGGGCTGCCGCCGTACTCCTGGAGGACCCGCGCGAACGCGCGCGCCGAGGCGTCGACGACGACGGACGTGCCGGTCAGAACGCCGTGGTACCCGTGGCGGTAGGCGATGATCTCCACGTCCGGGGCCAGCTGGGTGTAGCGCTCGATGAGGGCCCCCACCGCGGCGGAGAGGCAGGGCGCATACCCGCCGGCGGTCAGCAGGGCGACGCGGCGCAGAGTCCTGGGTGCCATGCGCCGAAGCCTAGGGCGGTTGACCCGTCCGCGGCGCGCGCGGGTTCAGCACGTGGGCAGCGTGACGAGCGCCCTGCGGCGGGCTAGCGTCGGCTCGTGGCCCGGCCCACCGCGTACCGGTTCGAGCGCCCCGGCGAGGAGGGCGAGGTCCGTGACGTCGTCGCCGCCGCGTTCGGCGAGACCGAGGGCGTCGAGCGGATCGTCGACGACCTGCGCACCTCCGACGCCTGGGTGGGGTTGTCGTTCGTCGCCGAGTACGAGGGCCGGCTCGTCGGCCACGTGTCCTTTACGCGGAGCCTTCTCGACACACCGAACCGGCTGGTCGACGTCCTCGTCCTCAGCCCGCTCTCGGTGCTCCCGGCCCGGCAGGAACGCGGGATCGGCTCGGCCCTGGTCCGGTATGCGTTGCGCGCGCTGGACGAGCGGCCGGAGCCGCTGGTGTTCCTCGAGGGCTCACCCGCGTACTACTCGCGGTTCGGCTTCGTGTCGGCCAAGGACCTCGGGTTCCGGCGGCCGTCGCGGCGGATCCCGCGCGCGGCGTTCCAGGTCCTGCGCCTACCCACCTACGAGGAGTGGATGACGGGAACGCTGGTGTACCACCGGATCTGGTGGGACCACGACGCCGTCGGCCTCCGCTGAAGGCCGCCCGCGTTAACCGATCCGGGTCGTCGAACGCCCCGAGTTGTGGTGCGCCACCACCTCGCGGGCGACCTCGGACAGCTTGATGTTCATGTCCTGCGAGGCCTTGCGGAGCAGGTCGAACGCCGCGTTGTCGGGGATCTTGTGGAACGCCATGAGCAGCCCGACGGCCTTCCCGATCTCCCGGTTGCTCTCCAGACCCGCCGCGAGGGTCCGCGCCTCCTCCTTGCTGTGGAGCGCCGACACGGCGACGGACGCGAAGGCGGCGAGGAGGATCGCCTGGTCCGCCGAGTGCTCGCTGATGCCCCCAACGCGGTCGGAGAAGAGGTTCAGGGCGCCGATCTTCTCCTTCCCGGCGATGATCCGGAATCCGGCGGCGGAGCGGACCGGGGTCTGCCGGACGACCTGCTCGGCGAACGACGGCCACTGCGTGGAGGGGTCGGAGAGGTCGTCCTCGAACTGGGGAGCGTCTTCGACGATGGCGTCGAGGCACGGCCCCTCCTGATGGAGCTGCTCCAGCTTGTCGACGCTGCGCGCGATGTCGTCGGTGGACACCGCGGTCTGGAAGCGGCCGTCGCGGCCACGCTGCATGATGCTGGCGTGGTCACAGCCGTCGATGACCCGAACCGCCGTGGTGACGATGGCGGTATAGACCTCGTCGAAGCTGTCGGAGGCGTAGAGGATCTTGCTCAGGGCGCCAAGCGCGTCGCTCGACGCTCTGGTGTGTCCGGCGAGGTCGGGGAGTGGTGTGTCCATGTGCTCACCGTCGAGAGGTTGTCGGTCGGGGTCCGATCAGGACCTGATTCTGACACCGTGAGGGGGGTGGTTTCGACCACGCACCAAAGGGGTATGTTCCTCTGCGGTCCGGTGCGTCGGGGGCGTGTTGGGCTGCTGGAACCTCTCCGGTTCCAGCCGACCCCTGCGAGAACCTGGAGACATCAATGATCGTCCTGGGAATCATCCTGCTGCTCATCGGGTGGCTGGCCCACATCTCGATCCTCGTCACGATCGGCGTCATCGTCCTCGTGATCGGGCTTGTGCTCATGCTGCTCGGCGCGACGGGACGCGCCGTCGGCGGTAGGAAGTACTGGTACTAACGACGTGAGGCACCCGGTCCGTCACGGACCGGGGTGTCGCAGGAGCCGGGCCCGCGCACCATCGGGCCCGGCTCCTGTCGTACGGGGAGGGTGGCGCCTCAAGCGGCATCGTTCATGGAGGCTTGCAGCCGGCTGCGCAGCCGGATCAGGATCGAGCGCAGGATGCGGGAGACCTGCATCTGGCTCACGCCGATCTGGTCGGCGATGTCGGACTGGGTCAGCACGTCGACGAAGCGCAGGCGCAGCACCAGCCGCTCGCGGTCGGTGAGATCGCTGAGGGCGTCCTGCAGCCAGGCGTTGTCGTCCACCGCGGTGAAAGGGTCGTCGGCCTCCGGTGGGGCCACCTCCATGGTGGGCTGCTCGGGGCCGGCGGGGAGGTCGAGGGAGAGGGCGTGGAAGCTCGACGCGGCCTCACGAGCGGCCCGGACCTGGGTCTCGTCGACACCGAGCGCGGTCGCGATCTCCTCGGGGGTCGGACGACGGTGCAGGTTCTGCTCCAGCTCCTTCTCGGCCTCGCGCACGCGGACGCCGAGCTCCTGCAGTCGGCGCGGTGGGCGGACCATCCAGCCGGCGTCGCGGAAGTGTCGCTTGATCTCCCCGGAGATGGTCGGTGCGGCGAACCCGGCGAACGACTGCCCGAGTCCCGGCCGGAACCGGCGGACCGCCTTGACCAAGCCGAGTCTCGCGACCTGGACGAGGTCGTCGCGGTCGATCCCCCGGCCGAGGTAGCGGCTGGCGATGCCGTCGGCGAGGCCGAGGTTGAGCAGGACGACCGCTTCGGCCGTCTCCGGCTCGACGGGTCGCCCGTCCTCGAGGTCATGCAGGAGGAACTCGGTGCGGTCACGCCTGGTCATGTGTGGCTCCTGGGGAGAGAACTGCTCGACCCATGGCGCCACTTCTGGACCAGTGCCCCCACCGAACCATCAATTTCGCCCAGGATCAAGCCCGCATACCTGAGAGTCCGCTGGGTGCCGCGGCCCCAAGCGGCCAGGTTTGTCCAGACACCGCACCGGGTATGCGCTGTTCCGTGGCTCCTGGACGTCGCCGTCTGGGCGAGTCCTTCCCTGGGTCACCCGTTCACGAGACGGATACGGAAAGAGGCATGCCATGGGACTGATGGACAAGGCCAAGAACGAGGCCGAGATCGCCAAGGGCAAGGTCAAGGAAGGCGTCGGGGACGCCACCGACAACGAGCGCATGCAGGCCGAGGGCGAGACCGACCAGGCGTCGGGCAACGTCAAGCAGGCCGGCGAAAAGGTCAAGGACGCGTTCCGCGACTGACCAGAGTCATGAGCGCCTGAACCGCCTGAACCGGCGCTGCCGCCACCCGCGGCAGCGCCGGTTCATCGGTGTCCTGGGCCATTCCGGAGCGGACGGTCAGCCGAGCAGGCGCGTCCCGCCGACCCACACCCCGGCGGTGTCGGCCACCCCGCCGAGCGCGAAGACCTTCGCCAGGGCGTCGTCCGGGTCGTGGGCGTGCTGCAGGGCCGTCTCCAGCGTGCTGCCGGCAGGCGGGCGCACCCAGACCGCATCGAACTGGCGGCCCACCGACAGGTCCCCGACATCGTCGAGCCCGAGCGCGTCGGCGCCGGCACTCGTCGCCATGTGCAGGAGGTGGGCCGCGGTCAGCGCCAGGCCCGACTCCTGCTGCAGCTGCTGGATGAAGTAGGCCTGGAGGCCCTCCTTGAGGAGGGAGAGGCCAGTGCCGGCGCCGACGTCCGAGCCGAGCGCCACCCGGATGCCGTACTCGACGTGACGCCGCAGCGGGAAGAGGCCGCTGGCCAGCGCCGCGTTGCTCGTCGGGCAGTGCGCCACCGCCGCCCCCTGGGCGCCGAGCACACTGAGCTCACGCTCGGTGGCGTGCACGTTGTGGGCGAAGACGCTCTGGCGGCCGACCAGCCCGTGCCGGTCGTAGGTGTCGAGGTAGTCGATGGCCAGCCGGTGCTGGCGGGCGACCTGCTCGATCTCGGCGACGTTCTCGTTGATGTGGGACGTGAACCAGGCGCCGTCGACGTCCTTGGCCAACGCGGCGCAGGACTCGAGCAGCTCCGGACTGGCGAAGAGCGAGAACCGCGGCGTGACCGCATACCGGAGACGACCCTGCCGGTGCCATCGAGTGGCGAGAGCCTGGCCCTCCTCGTGGGCGCGCCCGGGTGTGGTGAGCAGGTCGGGTCGAAGCACCCGGTCGCCGACCACTAGGCCCGCGGTGACGCGCAGGCCCACCCGGTCGGCTTCGGCGAACAGGCTGTCCACGGCGCTGGCGAAGTGCGACCCGAAGACCAGCGCGCTGGTGGTCCCAGCCGCGACCAGCCCGTGGACGAACTCGCTGGCCACTGCGCGGGCGTAGGCCTGGTCGGCCAGCCGAGCCTCCTCCGGGAGCGCGCAGTTGTCGAGCCAGTCCAGCAGCGGCATCCCGATCCCGCCGATGACGCGCAGCTGGGGGTAGTGGACGTGGGTGTCGACGAACCCCGGCAGCAGCACGCCACCGCGTAGATCGACGAGTTCCTCGCCGGCGTGGTCCCGCGAGACCTCGGCGAACGACCCTCGGGCCCGAATCACCCCGTCCTGCACCAGGATTCCGGCATCCTGCTCCGACCGGAGCCGGCCTCCGGTAAAGGGGCTCTCAGGGGTGTCGAGCACCGTGGCGCGGTAGATCGTCATCGGGTCACCTCGGTATGCGTCGAGGCGCGGTCGCGCTCGAAGGTGCGGACCAGGTCGGCCGCGACGCTCACCGCGATGGTGGCGGGGTCCTTGCCGGCGACGTCCGGCAGCCCGATCGGCGTGGTGATCCGGGCCAGCGCGTCGGGCCCGTGGCCCTCCTCCGCCAGCTTGACCCGGAACCGGGACCACTTGGCCGACGAGCCGATCAGCCCGACGGAGCCGAGGTGTGAGCAGCGGAGCGCGACGTCGCACAGGGCGATGTCCTCGGCGTGGTCGTGCGTCATGACGAGCACGTGGGTTCCCTTCGGGACCTGACCGAGGACCAGCTCGGGCACCGGCGCATGGTGGATGTGTACGCGGGCCAGCGCGTCTCGGGTGGCCCCGGCCAGCGCCCGCTCGGAGGCCTGCTCCGCGCGCGAGTCGACGAGGTGCAGCTCGACGTCGTGGCGGGCGAGGATCCGGGCCAGCTCCACGCCCACATGGCCGAGGCCGAAGATCGCGACCGACGGGACGACGGCGAGGGGTTCGAGGAGGATGGTGACCTCGCCGCCGCAGCACTGCACGCCGTGGTCGACCGGTGCTTTGTCGTTGAGGGACAACGACATCAGCTCCGGTATGCCGGTGGACTCGTCGGTGAGCATCGCCCGTGCCCGGGCCACGGCGGTGGCCTCGAGGTTGCCGCCGCCGATGCTGTCCCATGTCGCATCGGCGGCGACGACCATCTTCGCGCCCGCCTCCCGCGGCGCGTGCCCGCGAACCGTCGCCAGGGTAACGAGCACCCCGGCGCGGCGTTCGCGGCGCAGCGCCTCGACGGCAGCGACCCAGTTCATCCGTGTCGGCTTTCCTGGTGCTCAGGCCCGCGCCGGGACGGGCTTCTCGTAGTGCTCCGACGTCGGGTGCGCCGGGTGGGCGTCGGCCCCGGGCTGCTCCGGGACCACGCCGGGGAAGCCCTCCTGGACGTGACCGTGCTCGGTCGCCCGCCGGGCCTGCTCGACCGCCCAGTAGACGGCCTCGGGCGTCGCCGGGGACGGCAGGTCGACGCTGATGCCGAACGGCCCGAACGCGGCCGCCGCCTGCCGCAGCGCCTCGCGCACCGAGAAGGCGAGCATGAGCGGCGGCTCGCCGACCGCCTTGGACCCGTAGACGGCACCGTCCTCGTGGGCCTGCTGGAGCAGCGCCACGTTGAACACCTCGGGCATCTCCGAGAAGCTCGGCAGCTTGTAGGTGCTGGCCGCCTGGGTCGCCAGCCGGCCGCGGGTCGGCCGGTCGCTCTCGTCCCAGCGCAGGTCCTCGAGGGTGAGCCAGCCGGCGCCCTGGACGTAGCCGCCCTCGATCTGGCCGATGTCGACCAGGGGCGAGAGGCTGTCGCCGACGTCGTGGACGATGTCGACCCGCCGGGTGCGGTAGGCGCCGGTGAACCCGTCGACCTCGACCTCGGTCGCGGCGACGCCGTACGCGAAGTACTTGAACGGCTCGCCCTGGAACAGCTGCGAGTCCCAGTGCAGGCCCTCGGTGCGGTAGTACCCGGCGGCGAACAGCTGGACCCGGCGGAAGTAGGCGGTCTTGACCAGCTCGTCCCAGGGGACCTGCTCGCTGGTGTAGGCGACGCCCTGCGCGACGCCGTCCTCGATCCGCACGTCGGCGGGGGAGATGCCGAGGCTCGTCGCGGCGACCTGGAGCAACCGCTCCTTGATCTGCTCGCAGGCGTTCTTGACCGCGCCGCCGTTGAGGTCGGCGCCCGAGCTGGCCGCCGTGGCCGAGGTGTTGGGCACCTTGTCCGTGCGGGTGGGCGCCAGGCGCACCTTCGAGAGCGGGATCCCGAACGTGGTCGCGGCGACCTGAAGCATCTTCGTGTGCAGGCCCTGGCCCATCTCGGTGCCGCCGTGGTTGATGAGGACGGAACCGTCCTTGTAGACGTGGACCAGGGCGCCCGCCTGGTTGAACGCGGTGAGGTTGAACGAGATCCCGAACTTGACCGGGGTCACGCCGATGGCCCGCTTGGTGTCCTCGTGCTCCGCGTTGTAGCGGGCGACCTCCTCCAGCCGGCGGTTGAGGTCACCGGTGGCCAGGACCTGGTCCCAGGCGGCGACCGCGCGCTCCGGGTGCCGGACCGGCTGCCCGTAGGGCGTCGACTGGCCCTCGACGTAGAAGTTGCGTCGCCGCAGGGTCATCGCGTCGACGCGCAGGAGCGGCGCGCACCGGCCGAGGATGTCCTCGATGACGATCATCCCCTGCGGTCCGCCGAACCCGCGGAACGCCGTCTGAGACGTCTTGTTGGTCTTGGCGATCCGGCCGTTCACGCGGACGTTGGGGATCCAGTAGGCGTTGTCGATGTGGCACAGCGCCCGGGAGACGACCGGCTCGGACAGGTCCAGGCTCCAGCCGCCGTCCGAGGTCAGGGTGGCGTCGAGGGCCAGCAGCCGCCCGTCGCGGTCGAAGCCGACCCGCCACTCGGCGTGGAAGCCGTGGCGTTTGCCGGTCATCGTCATGTCCTGAGTTCGGTTGAGCCGCAACCGAACCGGCCGTCCGGTGAGCGTCGCCCCGAGTGCCGCGATCGCCGCATACCCGTGCGGCTGCATCTCCTTGCCGCCGAAGCCGCCGCCCATGCGCAGGCACTGAACCGTCACGTCGTGGTTGTGGAGGCCGAGGACGTGGGCGATGATCTCCTGCGTCTCGGAGGGGTGCTGCGTGCTGCTCTGGACGAACACCTGCCCGTTCTCGTCGACGTGCGCGAGGGCGGCGTTGGTCTCGAGGTAGAAGTGCTCCTGGCCGGCGAACTCGAACTCGCCGGAGAACACGTGAGCCGCCTCCTCGAAGCCGGCGTCGACGTCGCCGCGCTCCATGTGCGGCTGGGCGCCCTGGAAGCTCTTCGCGGCAATGGCCTCCTTGACGTTGACGAGCGCCGGCAGCGGGTCGGCCTCGACGACGACCGCGGCGGCCCCGAGCCGGGCGGCCTCCAACGTGTCGGCCAGCACCCAGGCGACGGGGTGCCCGAAGTAGCAGACCTCGGTGGGGAACAGCGGCTCGTCGTGCTTGATGCCGGCGTCGTTGACGCCCGGCACGTCCTCGGCCGTCAGCACCCGGACCACGCCGGGGACGTCGAGGGCCGGCGCCGGGTCGAGCCGGGTCACCATCGCGTGGGCCTGGAAGACCTGCACGGGGTATGCGTGCAGGCAGTCCTTGGTGCGGCCCACCAGGTCGTCGGTGTAGAGCGCGAGTCCCGTGACGTGCAATGAGGCGCTCTCGTGCGGGATCGCCTCTCCGACAACGGGGTTCGTCGGACGTTCGGACAGGGCGCTCATCCTCGGGCCTCTCTTTCCTGCTGGCGCGACTGCTGGGCGTAGAGCTTGAGGAGCGAGGTGCCGAGCATCGCCGACCGGTAGGCGGCGGAGGCCCGCATGTCGTCGATGGGAGTTCCCTCCTGGCGCAGCACGCCGGCGGCGACGCGGACGGTCTCTCTCGACCAGGGCCGGCCCTCGAGGGCGGCCTCGGTGTCGAGTGCGCGGATCGGGGTCGCGGCGACCCCGCCGAGCCCGATCCGGGCCTTGACGACCTCACCGTCCACCACGTCGATCGCGTAGCCGAGCGCGACACCCGAGATGTCGTCGAACCGGCGCTTGGCGATCTTGTGGAACGCACTGATCCCGGCCAGTGGCAACGGTATTCGCACCGACTTGATCAGCTCGCCGGGCCGCCGGACCGACTGCCGGTAGCCGGTGAAGTACTCGGCCAAGGGGACCTCGCGTTCGCCGTCGGCCGACGCGAGCACGAGGACGGCCTCCAGCGCCAGCAGCGCCGGCGGGGTGTCGCCGATGGGGGAGCCGGTGCCGAGGTTGCCCCCGATCGTGGCGCCGTTGCGGATCAGCCGCGAGGCGAACTGGGGGAACACGTGGTCCAGCAACGGGACTCGGCCGTCGAGGCGGCGTTCGATCTCGGTGAGCGTCAGCGCGGCGCCCAGCTCGACCCAGTCCTCGCCGACCTCGAAGCCGCGCAGCTCGGGGAGGCGGTCGACGGCGATCGCGTAGGGAGCGCGGATGCCTCGGATGTTGACCTCGACGCCCCAGTCGGTCGAGCCGGCCACGAGCACGGCGTCCGGGTGGTCGCCGAGAAGGCGGGTGGCCTCGGACAGGTTGGCGGGCCGGACGAACTCGCCGTCCGGCTCGGCGATCCGCGTGTGCGGGACGGGCGGCGCGGGCGACGCGAGGCGGACCGCGAAGGCGTCGTCCTCGGGAGGCATACCCAGCGCGTAGGCGGCGTCCTGGATCGGCCGGTACCCCGTGCAGCGACAGAGGTTCCCGGACAGGGAGTGCAGGTCGAAGCCGTTGGGGCCGTGCTCGGACTCCGCGTGCTCGACGTAGTCGAGGGTCTCGTCGGCGTCGTAGGACGCCTCCGGTTTCTGACCCCTGTCCGCCCGGTAGTACTCGGCCGCCATGCTGCAGACGAACCCCGGTGTGCAGTAGCCGCACTGGGACCCGCCCCGGACCGCCATCTCCTGCTGCACCGGGTGGAGCGCGGTCGGGGTTCCGAGGCCCTCGGAGGTGACGACCTCCTGGCCGTCCAGGGTGGCCGCGGGGATGAGGCAGGCGTTGATCGCCGTCCACTGCATGCGGGTCTCGGCGTCGTGGTAGTCCGGCCGGGCGACGAGGACGGAGCAGGCGCCGCACTCGCCCTCGGCGCAACCCTCCTTCGCGCCGGTCAGGCCGATGTCGCGCAGCCAGTTGAGCGCCGTGGTGTTGGCCAGGACGCCGTCCAGGGAGCAGAGCCGGCCGTTGACCGTTACCTGCGGAGGTGACTCCGGGGAGTCCGTGGTCCGGGAGTCGGGTGCGGTGATGGTCATGTCCACTCCTGTCGCGCCGGCGTTGGCGTCCTCAGTCGACCCGTGGGGGGCCAACGGTACAGATTCAACAGTTCGTTGAAAAGGGGTCCGGCGGTCATCGGGTGACTCCCGCCCGGCTCAGCAACGCACGGCTGGCGGCAGCGGACCGTGCCGCGAGAACGTCCTCGTCGACGTTGACGAGGACGTCCCGGTCGACGACCGGCCGGCCGCCGACGAGCAGCAGCTCGAGCGGAGGGCGGTCGCCGAGTACGAGTCCCGCCACGGGGTCGACGATGTCGACGTGGGGGAGGGTGTCGAGGCGCCAGACGGCGATGTCGGCCTGCTTGCCGGGCTCCAGGGACCCGATCTGGTCGTCCCAGCCGAGCACCCGAGCGCCCCCGATCGTCGCGACCTCGAGGGCGTCGCGCACCGAGAGCGCCTGCGGGCCACCGCGGGCGCGAGCGAAGAGCAAAGCGTGGCGCGCCTCCTCGAGCAGGCTGTTGGCCTCGTTGGAGGCCGCGCCGTCCACGCCGAGCCCGACCGGGACGCCGGCGTCGCGCAGGTCGCGGACCCGCGCGATCCCGGCGCCGAGGCGGGCGTTCGACGACGGGCAGTGCGCGACGCCAGTCCCCGTCGCGGCCATCGAGGCGATGGCGTCGTCGTCGAGGTGGATCCCGTGGCCGTACCAGACGTCCGAGCCCAGCCAGCCGAGCGACTCCATGTACTCGACCGGCCCGCACCCGAACCGCTCGCGGCAGAACGCGTCCTCGTCCATGGTCTCCGCGAGGTGGGTATGCAGGCGAACACCCTTGTCGCGGGCCAGGACTGCGGCTTCCTTGAGCAGGGTGTCGGTGACCGAGAACGGCGAGCACGGAGCGACGCCGATCCGGAGCATCGAGTCCGGGGAGAAGTCGTGGAACCGGTCCACGGCGTCGGTCGTCGCCGCGAGGATCGTGTCGAGGTCCTCCACGACGTGGTCCGGCGGCAGGCCGCCCTGCGACCGGCCGAGGTCCATCGAGCCGCGGGTCGGCATGAACCGCAGCCCCACCGCTCGCGCGCCGTCGATCTCGGCGGCCAGCAGGTCGCCGCCGTCGGCCGGGAAGACGTAGTGGTGGTCCATCGACGTCGTGCACCCGGTCTTCGCGAGCCAGCCGAGACCGGCCGTCGCGGCCGCCGACACCGACTCCTCGTCGATGCAGCCCCACACGGGGTAGAGGGTGGTCAGCCACTCGAAGAGGGTCGCGTCGACGGCCAGGCCGCGCGTCACCCATTGGTACAGGTGGTGGTGGGTGTTGACCAGTCCCGGCGTGACCACGCAGCCGCGGGCGTCGACGACGCGCGCGCCCTCGACGACCGGCGCCGGTCCGGAGCCGACCGAGGAGACCCGGCCGTCCTCGACGACGACGTAGCCGTCGGCATACTCGCCGCGGTCGCCGTCCATCGTCACGACCGTGCCGCCGGCGATGACCAATCGCTCGGACATGTCAGACCGCGCTCTCGAGGCGCAGCACGGCGATCTCGCCCAGCTGCCGGACGGTCTCGTCGCGCTCGGTCCGGTCGTCGTTGCCGAGCCGGCGCTCGAGCTCGGCGAGGATCTCGTCCGCCGAGCGTCCGGCCGCGCGGATGAGGAACACCCGGTCGAACCGCTCCTCGTACGCGGCGTTGCCGGCCGCCAGCCGGCTCGCCGTGTCGCGGTCGGCCGGGTCGACCCCGGCCTGCTCCCGTTCCGAGTGCTCGGCGTCGTGACCGGCCCCGGCCCGCTCCCCGATGCGTGGATGCCGGGCCAGGGCCTCCTCGAGCTCCTCGTCGCTCAAGACGGCCGCCGACTGCTCAGCGGCGACGCGGAGGGCGGGCCACCCGGCGTACGGGCGACCCCCCTCCACCTCGTCGACCCAACGGCGCACGTCGAGGCAGGTCCGCAGCAGCTCGCCGGCCTCGTCGGCCGACAGGCGGTTGAAGACCGACACCTCGTGCCGCTGCGACACTTCGGTCACGGACGGTTCCGCGCGCTGGAGATCGGGCTCGCACCAGCCAGGAGGTCGTCGAACCGGTGGTTGGCGATCCGAGAGATCTCGACCAGAGCGGTGGCGTGCTCCTGCTCCGGTGAGTTCTCCAGGCGTTCGCGGCCCTGTTCGAGAACCTGGTCGAACGAGCCCCGGTCGCGCACCGACATCACCAGCGGGAAGCCGAAGTGCTCTCGGTATGCGGAGGTGAGCTCACCGAGCTCTTCGTGCTCCTGGTCCCGTAGGAAGGTCAGGCCCAGGGACGACTGCTCGCCCATCGACTCCGCCCCTGTCGTCCCGGTCGCGACCGCAGTGGAGCCGAGGTCGGGATAGGCGGCGATGAGCTCGCGCTCCTGCTCTGCCGTCGAGGAGAAGAGGGCCTGCTGGAAGGCACGACGCAGGTCGGGGGTGTCGGAGAACGGCCGGCGCTCCCAGGCGCGCTCGACGACCCACGACGGGCCCTGATAGATCGAGCCGAACGTCTCGGCGAACTGCTCGCGACTCATCTGGTTGACCTCGGCGAGCCCCACGACGTCGCCGGGCCGGCCGGCCACCGCCGGACCGCGGCTGCGGCCGACGTGGTGGAAGACGTAGTTGAGCAGGATGGCCACCAGGCTGCCCAGCGTGATGCCGCTGCCGAAGATGATCTGCGCCCAGTCCGGGACCGCCTTGGCGACGTCGGGCTGCACGGTGACGTAGACGGCCAGGCCGAGCGCGGTGCCGACGATGACGACGTTGCGGTGGTCGTGGAAGTCGACCTTCGACAGGGTCTGGATGCCGACGACGGCCACGGTCGCGAACATGGCCAGGGCCGCGCCACCCAGGACCGGGTGCGGGATGCTCGCGACGATCGCGCCGGCCTTGGGGATCAGGCCGATGACGATCATGATGGCGCCCGCCATGGCGACGACGTAGCGGCTGCGGACGCGGGTGAGCCGGACCAGCCCCACGTTCTCGGCGAAGCAGGTGTACGGGAAGGAGTTGAAGATGCCGCCGAGGGTGGTGGCCAGGCCGTCCGCGCGCAGGGCGCGGGCGATGTCGTCCTTGGTGATCCGCTTCTCGACGATCTCCCCGGTGGCGAACACGTCACCCGTGGTCTCGACGGCGGTGATGAGCATGACGACGATCATCGAGACGATCGCGGCGATGCTGAACTTCGGGATGCCGAAGAAGAACGGCGTGGTGAGGCCGAAGAACGACGCCTGGCCGACCGAGTCGAAGTGGGCGTCGCCGAGGATCCAGGCGACCAGGGTGCCGATGACGAGGCCGGCCAGCACGGCGACGGTGGCCATGAAGCCGCGGAAGACCCGCTGGATGATGACGATGAGGGCAAGGGTGCCCACCGCGTAGGCGAGGTTCTTGCCGCTGGTCGGGTCGAGGGTGGGGCCGGCGCCACCGGCGGCGTCCGCGGCCGCGACCGGCAGCAGGGCGATACCGATGATGGTGATGACCGTGCCCGTGACGACCGGCGGGAAGTACTTGATGAGCCGGCTGAAGTAGGGCGCGATGAAGAAGGTGAAGAGGCCGGCGACGATGACCGCGCCGTAGATGACCAGCAGGCCCTCGGTGCCGCCACCGGCGGCGAGGCCGATGGCGATCATCGGCGAGACCGCTGTGAAGGTGACGCCCTGGAGGAGTGGCAGCTTGACGCCGACCTTCCAGAAGCCGACCGACTGGATGATCGAGGCGATGCCGCAGGTGAAGAGGTCGGCGTTGATGAGGTGGATGAGCTCCTGCTGGCTCAGGCCGATGGAGTTCGCCAGGAGGATCGGGACGATGACGGCGCCCGCGTAGAACGCGAGCACGTGCTGGAAGCCGTAGACGGCCAGCTTCGGGATCGGAAGGACCTCGTCGACGGGATGCTTCGGCGGAGCCGGGCGGGGCTGGTCGGGCTTGTCGAGAACGGGCGAGGCGGTCATGTCGCACCTGGATTTCTGTGGGGGCCGGAGGTGGCGCGTGTTTACCGGTATGCGGAATTCGATTTACGGATGACGGAACTGTAGGGAGTGACCTGGGTCACCGTCAACGGTTTGTTGAAAGAAATCTCGGCGACGTCGCCGGACGAGCGGCCACGGTGGTGGCCGGGGGGCTCACGCCGTTGACCGGCGGTTGAGGTAGTTGTAGACGGTGAACCGGGTCACGCCGAGGGCCTCGGCGACGGTCTCGGCCGAGCGCCGCATCTCGAAGGCGCCGCGTTCCTCCAGCAGGCGCACCGCCAGCTGCTTTCCGGCCCGCGGCTGCTCCGCGAGCGGACCGCCGAGCTCGCGCTCGACGTCGGCGATGAGCCGGGCCAGGCCGTCGGAGAGGTCCGCCGACTCCGCGGCCGCGTCGGTAGCCGAGCCCGGGAGCCGGACGTGGACCACCGGTCCGCCGGCCAGCGCCACCGCGACGTCGTCGACCCGCGCGGCGTCCGACGGGACGATCTCGCCACCGATCCGGAGCAGCAAAGGGGCCAGCGCCTTCGCCAAGGTGCGCTCGTCGAGGTCTGGCGGTGTCACGGCCCGGCTCCGTCGAGGGGTTCCAGCTGCAGGGTGACCCGGGTCGCGCCGGCCGCGAGCGCGGCGGCGAAGACGTTGCTCAGGGCGGGAAGCAGGACCCGGTCGTCGCCCTCGACGGAGGTCCCGAACGGGCCGAGGTCGGCGTCGAGGCCGGCCTCGGTGAGGAGCGCGGCCGAATGGGTCACGTGCGCGGGCACCTCGCCCTCGCCCACGAAGGGCTCGGTCGTGAACTCGGCGCGCACGCGCATACGGAAAAGGTAGACCCACGGAGAGCGACGTGAGCAGTACCGCGCGGGAGCCGCGGTGCGACGATGACGACGTGGGTCCGCCCGTCGCGCGCAACGAGGTGACCGCCGACCAGGCGGCCGACCTGCTCGGCGTGCGGCTGCAGACGATCTACGCGTACGTGAGCCGCGGCCTGCTGACCCGGAGCCACCGGACCAACGAGGCGGGCCACCGCGTCTCGGTCCTCCCCCTCGACGAGGTGCTGCGGCTGGCGGCGGAACGGACGCGGGTCCGCACGGGGTCGCTCGAGGTGCTCGTCGAGACCGACGTGACCCTGCTCGACCCGAAGGGCACCCTCTCGTTCCGCGGGCACGACGCCGTAGCGCTCGCGTCACGGTCGTTCGAGGAGGCGGCGGCGCTCGTCTGGGCCGTTCCGGCGGTCGGCGACTGGGAAGCGCCGGACCTCGACGTCGCCATCGTTCGCGCGGCGGCATCGGCCCTGGCCGCGGGGGCCACCGACACCGACCGGGTCCGTGCGGCGGTCCTCGCGCTGGCCACCGACGACCCCGACCGCGCCGAGCTCAAGCCCGACCACGTCGTGGCCGTCGGGCAGCGCGCGATCGTGGGTGGGGTCGTCGCCCTCGGCGGAGTCGGTGGCGGCTCGGTCGCGGACCGGCTGTGGGGCGCTCTGGGTGCGCCGGCGCATACCGACGAGGGGGTGGCCGCCCTCAACGCCGCCCTCGTGCTGCTGATGGACCACGAGCTCGCGGCTTCGACGATGGCGGCGCGGGTCGCCGCCGGGACCGGCGCCGATCCGTGGCTGGTGCTCCTCACCGGACTCGCGGCGCTGGGGGGCCCGCGGCACGGGCGCAGCAGCATCATCGCCGAGGGCCTGCTCGGCGCCGTGCGGCGCGACGGTGTCAGCGCGCTCGACCGGTATGCGACGGAGGCCGGTGACGTCGGGATCCCCGGGTTCGGGCACAAGGTCTACGTCGACGCCGACCCGCGGGCCGAGGTGCTGCTCGACCACGTCGCGCGGCTGGACCCCGAGGGCTGGCCCGCGGTGGAGTCGCTGCTGCTGGCCGTCAGCGGGCGGTTCGGGCTCAGCCCCAACGTCGACCTCGGGCTGGCCGCACTGGTGCAGGCGTGCGGGTTCCGGCCGGGCAGTGGCGAGACGGTGTTCGCGCTGAGCCGGATGGTCGGTTGGCTGGCCCACGCGATGGAGGAGTACCCGCAGGGTCTACGGTTCCGGCCGCGGGCCGTCTACACGGGGGAGTCGCGCGAGTCTGGTTGCTAGCGGTCGGAATTCCGGCCGATATCAACCACAACCGAACCGCGGGAACTCAGCGAGTGGCGAGCGGCGGGACGGGCTGCGGAGGGGGCGGACCGGCATACCGAGCACTGGGCCGGATGATCTTGCGCTCGCGGGCCTGCTCGAGGATGTGCGCCGTCCAGCCCATCGCCCGGCTGACGGCGAAGGTGGGCGTGAACATCTCGCGCGGGATGCCGCACTCGTGCATGACGACGCCGGCGTAGAACTCGACGTTGGCGCGCAGCGTGCGGTCCGGGCGGGCGGCGTCGAGGGCGGCGTCGATGGCCGACTCCGCAGCGACGGCGAGCTCGGCGAGCGGGCCACCGAGCTCCTCGGCGGTCTCGCGCAGCAGCTCGGAACGCGGGTCCTTGCCGCGGTAGATCGCGTGCCCGAACCCCATGATCCGGAACCCGGCGGCGAGCTGAGCGTCCGCCCAGGGGCGGGCGTTCTCCGGGGTGCCGATCGCGTCGAGCGAGTCGAGCGCGCGACTCGGCGCACCGCCGTGCAGTGGCCCGGACAGGGCACCCAGCGCAGCGACGACGCAGGCCGCGACGTCGGCGCCGGTGGAGGCGACCACGCGGGCGGTGAAGGTCGAGGCGTTGAAGCCGTGGTCGACGGTGAGGCAGAGGTACCGCTCGACCGCCCGGACGTGCTCGGCTGCCGGTTCGGTGCCGGTGATCATCCACAGGTGGTTCGCCGTGTAGCCGAGATCGGAGCACGGAGCGAGCGGCTCGAGGCCCTGGCTGCGCCGGTATGCGGCGGCGGTCAGCACCGAGACCTGGGCGGCCACCCGGATGGCGTCGCGTTCGCGCTCCTCAGGGCTCAGGTCCCACACCGGGGTGAGGTCGAGCGCGCCGCCCAGCATCGAGAGGCCAGTGCGCAGCGCCGTCATCGGGCTGGTGCCGTCCGGGGTGGCGGCGGCGACGCCGGCCAGCGCCTCGGTGACCTCGGCGGGAAGCCGTTGCGCGTCGGCGATGGTCGCGCGGAAGGCGGCCAGCTCCGCCTCGTCCGGTAGGTGGCCGCAGAGCAGCAAGTGCCACACCTCCTCGATGGAGCAGACGCGCGCGAGGTCGACCGCGTCGTACTGGCGGTAGTGGTAGAACCCCTGCTGGCCTCGCACGTCGGACAAGGCGGTCGTCGCGACGATGACGCCGGCCAGTCCGGGAGGCGCGACCAGGGACTCGGGCTGGGTCGAGGGCGCGGCGGTGACGGTGCTCATGCCCCCCACGGTCGGCTGGGTCCCGCAGTGGGTCAACGTTGACACGGTCAATCTGGTATCAAAGTGGTAGCATTTATCGCATGGCGATGACCTTGCGACTCACGGAGGACGACGAGCGCGCCCTGGCCGAACTGGCGGCGGCCGAGGGCGTCAGCAAGCACGAGGCAACGGTCCGGGCCATCCGAGACGCCGCCGCGCGCCGGGGCCACCGGGCCAAGGTGGATGAGCTGTCCGCCGGCGCCCGCACCCGATATGCCGATCTGCTCGACCGTCTCGGACGGTGACGACATACCTCACGCTCGAGGATCTGCTGAGCCTGACGAACGATCTCGCGGTGGGGCCGGTTCGCGACCTCGGCCTCCTCGACTCGGCCGCGCACAGACCGCAGGCCGAGCTCATCGGGTACGAGGCGTACCCGACTTTGGACGAGAAGGCCGCCGTACTCCTGGAGTCGATCGTGCGCAACCACCCGCTGGTCGACGGGAACAAGCGCCTGTGCTGGTTGGCCGCTGTCGTGTTCTACGGCATCAACGACGTGGCGTTGGAGGCTCCGGACGACGACGCCTATGACCTCGTCATCGCGGTAGCCAGCGGGCAGCTCGGCTACGAGGCAGCCGCTCAGCTGCTAGCCGGGTGGCACTGAGTCCGGCTACTTGGGCGGGAGCGACGACGCATACCGGACTCCGACGTCGACCCAGCGGGAGAGGCCCTCGTCGGACTCCACCGCGGGCGCGTCGACCCGGAGCCAGCCGGTCATCTCCTTGCCACGCATGACGAACCGGCCGGCGTGGTCCTCGGCCGCGAGCTCCTCGGTCTGGTCCGGCGGGACCCGCAGCAGCAGACCGCCGCCGCTGCCGGCCGCGACCGCCATGTTGCCGCCGATGAGGAACGCCAGACCACCGAACATCCGCATCTCGGTGACGTGGCCGACGTCCTGGACCTCGGTGCGGATCCGGTCAGCGAGCTCCTCGTCGTACGCCATGGGGGAAGCATCCTCCACGGCGCCGACAGCCTCAGGACCGCGGTGGCGCGACGTCCTGCTGGGCGGGGAGCTGGTCCTGGCGGACGATGCCGACCGGGCAGGTCATCCCGTTGGGCCCGTGGTTGCAGTAGCCGCCGGGGTTCTTGTCGAGGTACCCCTGGTGGTAGTCCTCGGCGAGGTAGAACGGACCAGCGTCCTCGGCGGACCGGATCTCCGTGGTGATCTCGCCGAACCCGTTGTCGGTGAGCACCTTCTGGAAGGCGTCGCGCGTCGCGATCGCGGCCCGCTCCTGGTCCGGAGTGGTCCAGTAGATCGCCGACCGGTACACCGTGCCGACGTCGTTGCCCTGCCGGTTGGCCGTTGTGGGGTCGTGGTTCTCCCAGAACTCCTTGAGCAGCAGGTCGGGCGAGGTCTGCTCCGGGTCGTAGACGACGCGCACGGTCTCGGCGTGGCCGGTCAGACCGGTGCACGTCTCCTCGTAGGTGGGGTTCGGCGTGTAGCCGCCCATGTAGCCCACCGCGGTGTTGATGACTCCCGGCTGACGCCAGAAGATGCGCTCGACGCCCCAGAAGCAGCCCATCGCGACGTAGATGACCTGCGAGTCGTCGGGCCACGGGCCCTCGATGGGGGTGCCCAGGACCACGTGCCTCGGGTCGACCGAGAAGGGCCGCGTCGGGCGTCCGGACAGGGCGTCCTCACGGGACACCATCGTCGACTTCCTGCCAATTCCGAAGATCACTCATCCAGTGTCACACGCACGCGGAAGGCCCTCACCCACGGGCGCTGACGGTCCCCTTACGGAGCCCCGTCGGGCGCTGTGGTCAGCCGCACTACTCTCGGCCGGTGACCTCTTCGCGCCGTCTGAACGGCTTCGCCACCCGGGCCATCCACGCCGGCCAGGAGGCCGACCCGGCCACGGGTTCGGTCGTGGTGCCGATCTACCAGACGTCGACCTACAAGCAGGACGGCGTCGGCGGGCTGCGCGGCGGCTACGAGTACTCGCGGTCGGCCAACCCCACCCGGACCGCGCTCGAGGAGTGCTTCGCCGCCCTCGAGGGTGGTGAGCGCGGGTTCGTCTTCGCCAGCGGCCTCGCCGGACAGGACACCGTCGTCCGCGCGCTGCTCAACCACGGTGACCACGTCGTCGTGCCCAACGACGCCTACGGCGGCACCTACCGCTACTTCAACCGGGTCGCGCGCGCGGGCGGCATCGACCACACCGTCGCCTCGATCCACGATGTCGACGACGTGCGCGCGGCGATCCGGCCGGGCGTCACCAAGCTGGTCTGGGTCGAGTCGCCGACCAACCCCCTGCTCGGCATCGCCGACATCGCCGGCATCGCCGAGGTCGCCCACGCCGAAGGGGCGCTCGTCGTCGTCGACAACACCTTCGCGACCAGCTACCTCCAGAGCCCCATCGCGCTCGGCGCCGACATCGTGACGCACTCGACGACGAAGTACTCGGGCGGCCACAGTGACGTCATCGGCGGCGCCGTCGTGATCGCCAAAGAGCTCGGCGCCAAAGGGTTCTCGGACGCGTCGGAGCGGATCGAGTTCCACCAGAACGCGATCGGCGGGGTCGCGGGTCCGTTCGACTCATGGCTGGTGCTCCGCGGGTTGAAGACGCTGGCGATCCGCATGGAGCAGCACTGCAACAACGCCGAGCGCGTCGTCGAGCACCTCGTGTCGCACCCGGCGGTCGAGCGGGTCTACTACCCCGGTCTCCCCGAGCACCCGGGGCACATGCTCGCGGCCAAGCAGATGCGTCGGTTCGGCGGCATGGTGTCGATCACGGTGAAGGGCGGCGAGCGCGCCGCGGTGGCGGTCTGCGGCGCCACCCAGATCTGGACTCTCGGCGAGTCCCTCGGCGGTGTCGAGTCGCTCATCGAGCACCCGGCCCGGATGACCCACGCATCGGTGTCGGGCACGCCGCTCGAGGTGCCGCGCAACCTCATCCGGCTGTCCGTGGGCATCGAGGACGCCGACGACCTCATCGACGACCTCGACGCGGCCCTCAGCACCCACGGGTAGCCATGACGATCGTCGCGTGGGAGCGGGCCGACGACAGCAGAGGGCACAGCGTCGCCCGGGTCGAACAGCGCGCCGACGGCTGGCTGTTCCACGGCAGCGAGGTCCTCGTCGGCGACGAGACGCTGAGCTGCACGTTCTCGATCGTCGTCGGGCCGGACTGGGTGACCCGGCACGTCGAGGTTTCGACGGTCTCGGCGGCCGGCGAGACCCGTCGCGTCCTGCACGCGGGGGACGGGCGCTGGACCGTGGACGGCGCCGCCCGGCCGGACCTCGACGGCTGTCTCGACGTCGACATCGCCGCGACGCCGCTGACCAACACCTTCGCGATCCGGCGGCTGGCGCACCTCGAGGTCGGGGAGCAGGCGACGTCCGGGGTCGCCTGGGTCGACGTCCCCGCTCTCGGCGTGACCCGGGTCGACCAGACCTACGAGCGGCTCGCCGACCAGGACGGGCCGGCCCGCTGGCGCTACAGCGACCCGCTGCACGGCGCGTTCGTCCTCTCCGTCGACACCGACGGGCTGGTCGTCGACTACGAGGGGTTCGCCCGACGCATACCGACGTCCGGCCGGCCGGGATGACGGCGTCCGACCTGCTCTGCCTCGACGTCGGATCGACGTTCACCAAGGCGGTCCTCGTCAGCGCCGACGGCGAGGTGCGCGGAACGGCCGAGACGCTGACCACGCGTCGGACGGACGTCCTCGACGGCTGCCACGCGCTGGCCGAGGAGCTCGGCGCCGGGAGCGACACGACGACGCTGGCCTGCTCCAGCGCCGGCGGCGGGCTGCGGCTCGCCGTGGTCGGGTACGAGCGGCAGGTGACCGCCGAGGCGGGGTACCGAGTCGGGTTGAGCGCCGGCGCCAAGGTGGTCCACGTCGCCTCGGGGCGGCTCGACGCGAGCGAGGTGAAGGCCGTCGGGCGCTCGCTTCCCGACCTGCTCCTGCTCGTCGGCGGTACCGACGGTGGCAACTCGGAAGTATTGCTGCACAACGCTGCTCACCTGGCCCGAGCCGCGCTGGGCCGTCCGGTCGTCGTCGCCGGCAACGTCGACGCGCGGGACGAGGTGGTGGCCCTGCTGCGCGGCGCCGGCCAGCCGGTCCGGGTCGCCGACAACGTCGTCCCGGAGATCGGCGAGATCAGTCCCGGGAGCGCCCGGGCCGCGATCCGAGCCACCTTCCTCGACCATGTCATCGGCGGGAAGGGCCTGTCGAGCAGCCCGTCGTTCCGCGAGATGGTCCGCGCGCCGACGCCGGACGCCGTCCTCCGCGGCGCCGAGGTGACCGCCGACGTGCTCGGTAGCGACCTGCTCGTCGTCGACGTCGGCGGCGCCACGACCGACGTCTACTCCGTCGTCACGCCGGAGGGCGAGGACGCGACGCTGCGCAAGGACGTCGTCGGCACCCTCTGGCACGCGCGCACCGTCGAGGGCGACCTCGGAGTGCGCTGGAACGCGGTCAGCGTGGTCGAGGCGGCCGCACGCGAACGCATTCCCGTCGGGGCCGCCCTGCATCGGTACGCGGCGGCGGTCGTGGCCGACCCCGCCCACCTACCGGTCGACGACGAAGAGACCGCGCTGGACCTCCAGCTGGCCACCGTCGCGTCGCTGGTGGCGGTTCGCCGGCACGGGCGGCCCGGCGCGCCAGGGGCGTCGCCCCGCCCGCTGGGCGACGTCGGGCTGGTCCTCGGCTCGGGCGGCGTGCTGCGCCACGCGACGGCCGACCACGGTATGCGCGTGCTCGCGGCCGTCACCGGCGATCACGCCGGGGGGTGGCGGGTACCCAGGGCCGCGCGAACCGGCGTCGACGTGGCATACCTGCTCTTCGCCGTCGGCCTGCTGGCCGAGGACCATCCGGAGGTCGCACGGGCGCTGGCGGGGCAGATCGCCTGACCTCATCCGGATTGCCGGCGCGGTCTCACATCGTGGTCGCCGGTGGGTAGCCTTCGAGCGTGCCCGAAGCCACCCCACGAAGTTCTCCCCACGACGATCTCGGCTTCGCCGCGATGCGTCGCGAGGACCCCACGCTTCGCTCCGATACTTCGCGGGGACCCCGACCCGACCTTGCCTCACTCCCCGTCAGCGCCGACGACATCCGGGCCGCGGAACGCCTCCTGCAGGGCGTGGTCCGACCCACCCCGCTGGAGTACTCGCGAGCCCTCTCCGCCAAGGTCGGCGCCGACGTCTATCTCAAGTGCGAAAACCTGCAGCGCGCCGGGTCGTTCAAGATCCGCGGCGCCTACACACGGATGGCCCGGCTGTCCGACGAGGAGAAGGCGCGCGGCGTCGTTGCGGCGAGCGCCGGGAACCACGCCCAGGGCGTCGCCCTGGCGGCCCAGCTGCTCGGTATCCACTCGAAGGTGTACATGCCGCACGGCGCACCGATGCCGAAGATCTCGGCCACCAAGGCCTACGGCGCGGAGATCGAGTTCGTCGGGATGACGGTCGACGACTGCCTGGTCGCGGCCCGCGAGTTCGAGGCACGGACCGGCGCTGTCCTCATCCACCCGTTCGACCACCCGGACATCGTGGCGGGGCAGGGCACCTGCGGCCTGGAGATCCTCGAGCAGTGTCCCGAGGTGCGGACCGTCGTCGTCAGCGCGGGCGGGGGTGGGCTGCTAGCCGGGATCGCGACCGCGGTGCGGGCGCTCCGCCCGGACGTCAAGGTGGTCGGTGTACAGGCCGAGAACGCCGCCGCATACCCGCTGTCGTTGGAGGCCGGCCACCCCGTCGCGCTGGAGCGGATGTCGACGATGGCCGACGGCATCGCCGTCGGCCGGCCCGGCGACGTGCCGTTCGCGGTCATCGAGCAGCTGGTCGACTCGGTGGACACCGTGAGCGAGGCGAGCCTGTCGCGCGCCCTGCTGTTCCTGCTCGAGCGGGCGAAGCTCGTCGTCGAACCGGCCGGCGCCGCCGCCGTCGCGCGCCTGATGGACCCGTCGGCGCCGCGGCTCGAGGGACCCGTCGTCGCGGTGCTGTCCGGCGGCAACATCGACCCGTTGCTCATGCTGCGGATCATCCGTCATGGCATGGCGGCGGCCGGGCGGTACCTCACCTTCGGGGTACGCGTGCCGGACGTCCCGGGGTCGCTGGCTCGGTTGCTCGCCGACCTGGCCAGCGTCGACGCGAACGTCATCGAGGTCCGCCACAACCGGAACGAGTCGTCGCTCTCCGTCCACGAGACCGAGATCGTCGTCGACGTCGAGACGAAAGGCCCCGAACACCGTGAAGAGGTGCTCGGGGCCTTGCGCGCGGACGGCTACACGCCGCTGCTGCGCTGAGGGTCAGCCCGTGTAGGGGGCGGCCTTGAGGATCTTGACCTCGACGGTCTTGCCGGACGGGGTCGAGTACTTGGCGGACGAGCCGACCTTCTTGCCGTTGATCGACTTGCCGAGCGGCGACTGCTCCGAGAAGACCTCGAGGCCCGAGTCGTCCTTGATCTCGCGGTGGCCGAGCAGGAACGTCTCGGTGTCGCCGAACATCTCGACGGTGACGAGCATCCCCGGCTCGACGACCCCGTTGTCCTTGGGCGTCTCGCCGACCTTGGCGTTCTCGAGGAGCTGGGTCAGCTGGCGGATGCGGGCCTCCATCTTGCCCTGCTCCTCCTTGGCGGCGTGGTAGCCGCCGTTCTCCTTGAGGTCGCCCTCCTCGCGGGCCGCCTCGATGCGCTTGGCGATCTCTGTGCGGCCCTCGCCGGACAGGTGCGCCAGCTCCGCCGACAGGCGGTCGTAGGCCTCCTGGGTCAGGAAACTCTGGGTCGCTGTGTCGGTCACGTCATGCTCCTTGGTAATGCGTTGACGCCTAACGAAAGGGTCTGGACCCGTGAGGTCCAGACCCGGTTTGCTACGGCGTGATGATCTCAGGGTAACAAAGCCGGGGAAGGCGACGCACCTCGCGGCGGCCTGGTGGGACGGCGCGGCTGGGGACCGTGAACGGTTTCCGCCCTCCCGGGGTGCGTGTTCGTCCACCATCCCACTCCTGGCCGCTTCCCGCTGGCCTGTGGATGACGGGATCGTCCGAACGCCCCGCTCCGTGATGCTGCCGGGGTGACCGATCGCGACGTCTTCGGGCCCGCGCTCGGCGCGCCACCGGTGCCGCGGGACCTCGAGACCCTGAGGGCGGTGGCCGAACAGCAGCGCGGGCTCGTGACCCGGGCGCAGTGCCTGAGCGCAGGGCTGAGCGACCGGGCGATCGCCCACCGGTTGCACACGCAGCGGTGGGTGTCGGTCCGGCGCGGCGTCTACCTCACCGTTCCGGGTCGGACGGGCTGGTGGTGGGACGCCACGGCAGCGCTGCTGTCCGTGGGTACCGGGGCTGCGTGGGCGTTCGGGACGGCCGGGTTCGCCCAGGGCCTCCTCCGGGTGCCGCCGTCGATGGTCCACCTGGTCGTCCACGCCTCCGCGACGCCGGCGGCCCCGGACGGCGTTCGCGTCCACCGCAGCAGGTATGCGGACGCCCGGGTCGACGACCTCCACTGGCCGTGGCGGACCCGCGTCGACGACACGATCCTCGATCTGTGTGAGTCAGGCACCGTGGACGAGATGACGGCACTTCTCGGTCGCGCGTTCCAGCGCGGGCTGACGACGGAGGAGACGCTGCGCTCGCTGCTGGACGGGCGAGCGAGGCATCCGCATCGCGGCCTGCTGCAGGATCTGCTGGCCGACGTGGCGAGTGGCGCCGAGAGCGCGATGGAGGTGCGGTTCCTGCGCGACGTCGAACGCGCCCACGGCCTGCCGCGCGGTCGTCGCCAGGCGCCCCTGACGATCGGGAACGTGCGGGTGCACGACGTCGCCTACGACGAGCAGCGGGTGCTGGTCGAGCTCGACGGACGGCTCGGGCACGACGGCGAGGACCGCGTCCGCGACGGCATCCGCGACCGACGCAGCGCGACGCGGGCGTGGCTGACGGTCAGGGCCTTCTGGAACGACGTCGCCGGCGCACCGTGCGCGCTGGCCACCGAGGTCGGTGAGGTGTTGCACCAGCGTGGCTGGAGTGACCGGGCGCACCCGTGCCGACGCCGTAGCTGCGTCCTCGCCGGCTGAGTGTGGACGATTCCCCACCCCAGAGGGTCGACGATCGTCCACGGTCCGGGGTCGGGCTGGGTGGGCTGGCCCGGCGCGCTCCCCGGTCAGGTGCGGACGCAGTCCTGGACCACTCCGGTGACCGCTCGGCTGGTCGTGCGGACGGCCTTCTGGAGGTGGACGACCTGTTCGCCCTCGGGCGGGACCACGATGTCGGAGGTCCCGACGACGGTGAAGTGGCCGTCCAGAGCACGCACCGAGCAGGTCACCGCCAGCCCCGGCGGCCGGGAGACGTCGAAGCTCACCAGTACCGAGGTGTCGCTCTCGACCTTGTAGCTGATCGTCGTCGCGGTGATCCGCTGGCCCTCGTTGCGTAGCGTCCACCACCCGATCAGCACGGCGGCCACGGCCCCCACCACGGCGCCGGCCACCGTCCAGGCTCGACGGCGCCGTGTGTCGACGGTGGCCGCAGGTGGCGGTTCGGGCGGTGACATGATGGCTCACCGTAGAACGACGCCGGACGGGACGACGCGGAGGTAGGTGACGGTGGAGCGCCGAGGTCTGCGGCTGCTGTCGGTGCATGCCCACCCCGACGACGAGTCGAGCAAGGGTGCGGCGACGATGGCCAAGTACGCCCGCGAGGGCGAGCAGGTCATGGTCGTCTCGTGCACCGGTGGCGAGCGCGGCGACATCCTCAACCCGCGGTTGAAGGACGACCCGCACATCCTGCGCGACATGGCCCAGGTCCGCCGCGACGAGATGAAGGCCGCCCAGGAGATCCTCGGCATCGAGCACACCTGGCTCGGGTTCGTCGACTCCGGGCTGCCCGAGGGTGACCCGCTCCCGCCGCTGCCCGATGGCTGCTTCGCCGCGGAGCCGATCGACGTGACGACGGAGGCGCTGGTCCGGGTGATCCGCGAGTTCCGCCCGCACGTCCTGCTCACCTACGACGAGACCGGCGGGTACCCCCACCCCGACCACGTCAACTGCCACGTCGTCTCGATGGCGGCGTTCGCCGCGGCCGGCGACGCGGACGCATACCCGCACGCCGGTGAGCCCTGGCAGCCGCTGAAGCTCTACTACCTCCGGACCACGACCAGGGAGCGCATCCAGCGGCTCTACGACCTCATGGTCGAGCGCGGGATCGAGACCGACTACGGCGACTGGCTCAAGGACTGGAAGCGGCCGGAGCGAGAGGTCACCACCCGGGTCGAGTGCGCCGAGTACTTCGACCTCCGCGACCGCGCCCTGCTCGCCCACGCCACGCAGGTGGACCCGGACGGCGGCTGGTTCCACGCGCCGCGCGACCTGGTCCGTGAGGGGTGGCCCACCGAGGAGTACGAGCTGGTCGTCTCGTATGCGACGGTGCAGCTCCCCGAGGACGACCTGTTCGCGGGGCTCGGCTCGGTCCGTGAGGCCGACGCGCTCGCGGTCAAGGCCGGTCTGGTACCCGCCCGCGACATCCGTCCGGACCCGCAGGGAGCGGTCGAGCTGCTCGCCAGCACGTCGGGGCCGGCCGCCTGATGGACACCCCGTCGACGTCGATCGGCCCGGGGCTCGGTGCGTTCATCGCCTTCTTCGTCCTGGCGGTCGTGCTGTGGCTGCTCATGCGCAACCTCAACGGCCGGATGCGCCGGATGGCCTACAAGGAGCAGCAGCGGGTCGCCGAGCTGGAGGCCCGGGAGGCCGAGCGCGAGGCGGCGACGGGCGAGAAGGTCACTCCCGAGGACCGCCCGAGGGCCGAGCCGGCTCAGGACGCGGACAGGGCCGATCCGGCGCCGTAGACCGCGAGCGACGCCGCCACGTAGTGCGCCACGAAGGCCAGCACGGTGAACGCGTGGAAGATCTCGTGGAACCCGAACCAGCGCGGTGACGGGTTCGGACGCTTCGTGCCGTAGACGACCGCGCCGAGGGTGTAGAGGACGCCGCCGACGGTCATGAGGATGACCACCGCGGGGCCGCCGAAGTGCAGCAGCGGGCCGAAGTAGAAGACCGCGACCCAGCCGAGGGCCACGTAGATCGGCGTGTAGAGCCAGCGCGGGGCGTTGACCCAGAAGACCCGGAACAGCACCCCGCCGATGGCTCCGCTCCAGACGATCAGCAGGAGCTGGCGCGCCTGGTCGGGGGGTAGCAGCGAGAGCGCGAACGGCGTGTAGGTGCCAGCGATGATGAGGAAGATGTTCGAGTGGTCCATGCGCTTGAGCACGCCGGACATCCGGGCGGACCAGTGGCCGCGGTGGTAGACCGCTGACGTCCCGAACAGCAGGGCCGCCGTCACGGTGAAGACGATCGCCCCGACCTTCGGAGCGCCGTCGGGCGCCAGGACGCTGAGGACGATGCCCGCCGCGAGGGCGAGCGGGAACGTCGCGGCGTGCAGCCAGCCGCGCAGCCGGGGCTTGACCGCGGCGACCAGGTCGCGGGCGGCGTCCCCGACCGAGTCCGCCATCGAGTCCGCCAGGGAGTCCGCCGTCGAGTCCCCGACGGAACCCCCGACGGAGTCCCCGGGGGTCTCTGGCGAGGCGGAGGAGGGCTGCTGACGCATACCGACGAGTCTAACTTACGGAACCGTAGGTTACGGACGCGTAGGTTGTGAAGGCGGCCACATCGCCACGGGCCGCATGTCGGCCACTTCGCGAGGGCCGGGGGTACCGTGGGCTGCGTGCCATTGACCGACGTGCTCTACGGAGCCTACGAGCGTCGGCTGGCCAAGCAGATCCGGCCGGAGGACGTGCCCCGGCACATCGGGGTCATGCTCGACGGGAACCGCCGCTGGGCGCGCGAGAACGGGTTCGAGACGGTCGACGGTCACCAGGCCGGCGCCGACAAGATCAAGCACCTGCTCCGGTGGTGCGAGGAGGCCGGGGTCGAGGTCGTCACCCTGTGGCTGCTCTCGACCGACAACCTGGGACGCAGCAAGAAGGAGATCGTCCCGCTCCTGAAGATCATCGAGACGGCGGTCGCCGACCTCGCCATCGAGGGACGGTGGCGGCTGCACCCGATCGGGGCGCTCGACCTGCTCCCAGCCGAGACCGCGCAGTCGCTCAAGGCGTCCGCGGAGGCGACCCGGGGGATCGACGGGCTGCACGTCAACGTGGCGGTGGGGTACGGCGGACGGCGCGAGATCGCCGACGCCGTGCGGTCGCTGATCCTCGAGCACGCCGCTCATGGCACGCCGGTGGACCAGATCGCCGACTCCATCTCGGTCGAGGAGATCGAGCAGCACCTCTACACCAAGGGCCAGCCCGACCCGGACCTCGTCATCCGCACCTCGGGCGAGCAGCGCCTCGGTGGGTTTCTCCTCTGGCAGAGCGCCAAGTCGGAGTTCTACTTCTGTGAGGCGTACTGGCCGGACTTCCGGCACGTCGACTTCCTCCGAGCGCTCCGTTCGTATGCGAACCGGGAGCGCCGCTTCGGCCGCTGAGGCCCGCCGTGCCCCCTCCCCGCATACCCCGTGTTTCCGGCCGGTGAACTTGTCGGACCGCAGCGACGACACGCCCCCCGATTCGGGGTCGCGCCCAGGATCGGGACGTACCGTCAGTCCTGACGCCGGGCACCCGCCGGGCGTGCGGGAGGCCCGGTTGATGGAGTGCACGCTCCGAGCGGAGGGCCGGTCCCGGTTCCCGCTCGACGGGGTCCGGTCCCGGCAGACCGATCGCGAGTAGGTCGCGCTACACCAGTGCGTCCGCGCCGCTAGGAGCCGCACGTGCCCTCCACCCCAGCAGCCGCCCGTCGTCCCGCCACCCCCCAGGGCGCCCGTAACAAGACCTTCGTCCTCGACACCTCGGTGCTCCTCTCGGACCCCAAGGCGATGCTCCGGTTCAAGGAGCACGAGGTCGTGCTGCCGGTGGTCGTCGTCACCGAGCTGGAGGGCAAGCGGCACCATCCCGAGCTGGGCTACTTCGCCCGCCAAGCCCTGCGGCTGCTGGACGACCTGCGGATCCAGGAGGGCCGGCTCGACCGGCCGGTCCCGGTGGGACAGGACGGTGGCACCCTGCGGGTCGAGCTCAACCACACCGACCCGCAGATCCTGCCGGCCGGGTTCCGCCTGGGCGACAACGACACCCGGATCCTCTCGGTGGCCAAGAACCTGTCCGCCGAGGGCTTCGACGTCACCGTCGTCAGCAAGGACCTACCGATGCGGGTCAAGGCGTCGGCCGTCGGCCTGGACGCCGAGGAGTACCGCGCCGAGCTCGCGGTCGACTCCGGCTGGACCGGCATGACCGAGCTGGACGTCAGCGTCGAGGAGATGGACCGCCTCTACGAGGTCGGCCGCGTCGAACACCCGGCGGCCGCCGAGCTGCCGTGCCACACCGGCCTCGTCCTGCTGTCCCCGCGCGGCAGCGGCCTCGGCCGGGTCGGCGCCGACAAGCAGATCCGGCTGGTCCGCGGCGACCGCGACGCGTTCGGCCTGCACGGCCGGTCCGCCGAGCAGCGGATCGCCCTCGACCTGCTCCTCGACCCCGACGTCGGGATCATCAGCCTGGGCGGCCGCGCCGGCACGGGCAAGTCCGCGCTCGCTCTCTGCGCCGGGCTCGAGGCGGTCATGGAGCGCCGCCAGCACCGCAAGGTGGTCGTCTTCCGGCCGTTGTATGCGGTCGGCGGCCAGGAGCTGGGGTACCTCCCCGGGACCGAGGCCGAGAAGATGGGCCCCTGGGGGCAGGCGGTGTTCGACACGCTCGGCGCGCTGGTCTCGACCGAGGTCGTCGAGGAGGTCCTCGACCGCGGCATGCTCGAGGTCCTCCCGCTCACCCACATCCGGGGCCGGTCGCTGCACGACGCGTTCGTCGTCGTGGACGAGGCCCAGTCGCTGGAGCGCAACGTCCTGCTCACCGTCCTGTCCCGGATCGGCCAGAACTCCAAGGTCGTGCTCACCCACGACGTTGCCCAGCGCGACAACCTGCGGGTGGGCCGGCACGACGGCGTGGCGGCGGTCATCGAGGCCATGAAGGGCCACCCCCTCTTCGCCCACATCACCCTGACCCGCAGCGAGCGCAGCCCCATCGCCGCCCTGGTCACCGACCTGCTGGAGGGCCTCGACCCGTAGAGCGGCCGCCGCGTCGGGTGTGGGTGGAAACGGTCGGGAATCCGACCGCTTCCACCCACACCCGCGCAAAGCCAGTCCCGTCGATTTGGCCGGTCCCGCCCGGTCTGGCACGGTGGAACCGAGAGGTCTCGGTTCGGTAACGCCAGGACGGCAGAAGAGGTCGGTGCATGTCGCGGTATGCGGGTCGTCACCGCGACGCCGACCCCTCGGTCGGCACGGTGCCGGAGGTGCCTGCCGCGCCCGCGACGCTCGAGCTGGGCCACCCGCCACCGGTCGCCTCGCCGTCACTGCGGTCCCGGCGCTCGCGTGCGACTCGAGTCGCCGGAGCGGTCGTCGCCCTGTCGCTGCTGGCCGTCGGGGCCGTCGACGTGGTGACCACCAGGGCCGGCAGCGGAGCCATCGGGCTCGTCGCCGCACCGCTGCCGACGCTGCCGCCCCAGGCGGCCCTCGAGGCGGTGGCGTACCGGGCCGACACCGGCGACCTCTCCACCCATCGGGCCGAGGTGCGTGACGCCCGCGCCGAGGCGGACGCCGCGACCGCCCGAGCCGCTGCAGAAACTGCCCGGGCAGCCGCTCGGGCCGCCGCCGACGCGGCGGCCAAGGCCGCTGCCGACGCCGCGGCGAAGGCCGCTGCCGACGCGGCCGCCGCCGAGGCCCAGCGGCAGGCCGCTGCCGACCAGGCGGCCCGAGACGCCCAGCGTCAGTCGCTCGTGACCACTGCGAAGCAGGACCCCAAAGCCGCCGCGCGCGCCCTGTTTTCCGAGTTCGGCTTCGCCGACAGCCAGTTCACCTGCTTGAACTCGCTGTGGACGCGGGAGAGCAACTGGCTCTACACCGCGACGAACCCGTCGTCCGGCGCATACGGCATCCCGCAGTCGCTGCCGGCCTCGAAGATGGCCAGCGCCGGCGCGGACTACCGCACCAACCCGGTGACCCAGATCAGGTGGGGACTCGGCTACATCAAGCAGGTCTACGGCACCCCCTGCGGCGCCTGGGCGCACTCGCAGTCGACCGGCTGGTACTGAGCTGAGGTCTTAAGGTCTCAGAGCTTGCGGAGCCGGACCTTCTCCACGCTGTGGTCCGGACCCTTGACGAGGACCAGGGTGGCGCGGGACCGCGTCGGCAGGATGTTCTCCACGAGGTTGGGTCCGTTGATCTCCCGCCAGATCCGCGCGGCGGTGGCCTCGGCCTGCTCGTCGGTGAGCACGGCATACCGGTGGAAGTACGAGTCCGGGTCGGCGAACGCGGTCTCGCGGAGGCTGAGGAACCGCTCGACGTACCAGCGCTCCACGTCCTCCGCCTCCGCATCGACGTAGACCGTGAAGTCGAAGTAGTCGTTGACCGCGACGCCGACGCTGCCGTCGAAGCGGGCGCTCGGCGGCTGCAGCACGTTGAGGCCTTCGACGATGAGCACGTCGGGGTTCTGCACGACGATGTGGTCGTCCGGGACGATGTCGTAGGTCAGGTGCGAGTACACCGGCGCGGTGACCTCCGGGACCCCGGACTTGACGGCCGCCACGAACCGCATCAGTTCGCGGCGATCGTAGGACTCCGGAAAACCCTTGCGCGCCATGATGTTCCGGCGTTCGAGCTCGGCGTTCGGGAAGAGGAACCCGTCCGTCGTGACGAGCTGGACGCGTGGGGTGTCCGGCCAGTGGGAGAGCAGCTCGCGCAGGATGCGTGACGTCGTGGACTTACCCACGGCGACCGACCCGGCGACCCCGATGACGAACGGCGTCCGTGGCGGCTGCTCCCCGAGGAACTCGCTGGTGACGTCGTGCAGGCTGCTGATCGCCCCGACGTAGTAGTTGAGCAGCCGAGAGATCGGCAGGTAGACGTCCTCGATCTCCTTCATGTCCAACGGGTCGCCGAGGCCACGCAGCCGGGTGACATCGTCGGGCGTGAGGCTCATCGGGTGGTTCTGCCGGAGCCGGGACCATGTCTCGCGGTCCAGCTCGATGTAGGGCGAGAGGACGTCGCCGCGTTCGAGCACCTGGTGGCCGACCTGCTGACCGAGCCACTCGGCGCTGGTGTCCTGCGTCACGGCGCTCATTCTGACGTACGCGGCTCACTTCGGAGGTTGGCTTGTCGCCCCGTTAGGCTCGCCACCATGTGCGGCATCGTTGGCTACGTCGGCCCGAACGTCGACGGCCAGGCTCTCGACGTGGTCATGGAGGGCCTCGCCCGGCTCGAGTACCGCGGCTACGACTCCGCCGGGGTGGCCCTCGTGGACTTCCGGGGTGAGGACCGCCATGTGGCCACGCAGAAGCGGGCCGGCAAGCTCGGAAACCTGCGCGAGGCGCTCGTTTCGCACCCGTTGCCCCCGTCGAGTACCGGCATCGGGCATACCCGCTGGGCCACTCACGGCGGACCGACCGACAACAACGCGCACCCGCACCGCGGGGGGTCGGACGGCAAGCTGGCGCTGATCCACAACGGGATCATCGAGAACTTCCACGGCCTCAAGGCCAAGCTCGTCGACGACGGCGTGCAGTTCACGTCGGAGACCGACACCGAGGTGGCCGCTCACCTGGTGGCGCGGGCGTTCGACGAGACCCACGACCTCACCGAGGCGATGCGGCTGGCGGTCCAGGACCTCGACGGGGCCTTCACGCTGCTGGCGATCCACGCCGACACCCCTGGTGTCGTGGTCGGGGCGCGGCGCAACAGCCCGTTGGTGGTCGGGCTCGGTGACGGCGAGAACTTCCTCGGCTCCGACGTGGCGGCGTTCATCGGCCACACCCGCGACGCCCTGGAGCTCGGCCAGGACCAGATCGCGACGATCACCCCCGACTCGGTGAGCGTCATCGGGTTCGACGGCGTTCCGGTCGAGGGCAAGCCCTACTACGTCGACTGGGACGCGGCGGCCGCCGAGAAGGGCGGCTTCCCGAACTTCATGACCAAGGAGATCCAGGAGCAGCCGCACGCGGTCGCGGACACCCTCCTCGGCCGCACCGACCAGTCCGGCCGGCTGGTCCTCGACGAGCTGCGGATCTCGGAGACCGCCCTGCGCAACGTCGACAAGATCGTCGTCGTCGCGTGCGGGACCGCCTCCTACGCCGGGATGATCGCGAAGTACGCCATCGAGCACTGGACCCGTATCCCGTGCGAGGTGGAGCTGGCCCACGAGTTCCGCTACCGCGATCCGGTCATCGACGGCCACACGCTGGTCGTGTCGATCAGCCAGTCCGGCGAGACCATGGACACGCTCATGGCGGTCAAGCACGCCCGCGAGCTGGGCGCGCTGACCATCTCGATCTGCAACACCCACGGCGCGACGATCCCGCGCGAGTCCGACGCGGTGCTCTACACGCACGCCGGGCCGGAGATCGCCGTCGCGTCGACCAAGGCGTTCCTCGCCCAGATCACCGCGACCTACCTCCTCGGGCTGTACCTGGCCCAGCTGCGCGGCGGTGACCACGCCGCCAACGCGGCGGCGGTCATGGCCGAGCTGCAAGGCGTTCCGGCCAAGATCCAGACCGTGCTCGACTCGATGGACCGGGTCCGCGAGATCGCCCGGTTCATGGCCGACACCCGGGCGGTGCTGTTCCTCGGCCGGCACGTGGGGTACCCCGTGGCCCTGGAGGGCGCCCTCAAGCTGAAGGAGCTGGCATACATCCACGCCGAGGGGTTCGCCGCGGGGGAGCTGAAGCACGGACCGATCGCCCTCATCGAACCCGGGCAGCCGGTCTTCGTCATCGTCCCGTCGCCGTCGACGGCCAACGGCCTGCACGGCAAGGTGGTCTCGAACATCCAGGAGATCCGCGCCCGCGGCGCCCGGACCATCGTCGTGGCCGAGGAGGGCGACGAGGACGTGGTCCCGTTCGCCGACGAGGTGATCCGGGTGCCGGCCGTCTCGACGCTGCTGGCGCCGCTGCTCACCGTGGTTCCCCTCCAGGTCTTCGCCTGCGAGCTGGCCTCGGCCAAGGGCTTGGACGTCGACCAGCCGCGCAACCTCGCCAAGTCGGTCACGGTCGAGTGAGCGGCGCCGAGTGATCATCGGCGTCGGCATCGACGTGGTCGACATCGAGCGGTTCGGCCAGACGCTCGAGCGGACCCCGGCCCTGCGGGAGCGGCTGTTCACGCCGTCGGAGCGAGGGCTCGGGATCGCGTCGCTGTCCGCCCGGTTCGCCGCCAAGGAGGCGTTGGCCAAGTCGCTCGGCGCGCCCGTCGGGCTGCGCTGGCTGGACGCCACCGTGGTCCAGGACGCCAACGGGCGACCGTCGCTGCGGGTGTCCGGCACCGTCGAGGCGCGGGCCGACGACCTCGGCGTCTCGTCGTTCCACCTGTCCCTCTCGCACGACGCCGGGATCGCGTCGGCGGTCGTCGTGGCGGAGGGTTAGGGACGTGATCGAGGCCTACGCCGTCGCTGACGTCCGCGCTGCCGAGGAGGCCGTGATGGCCGGCCTGCCCGAGGGCGAGCTGATGGCGCGCGCCTCGCGCGGGTTGGCGGCCGTGGTGGCGGCCCGGCTCGAGGAACGGCACGGTATGCGGGTCGTCGGCCTCGTCGGGTCCGGCAACAACGGTGGCGACGCGTTGTACGCGTTGGCCGACCTCGCCGAGCGCGGTGTCGCGGCCGCAGCGGTGCACGTGGTGGAGGCGCACCCGGGTGGTCTCGCGGCGGCGCTGGGAGCCGGCGTGGCGCTGCTCCGGGCGGACGCGGACCCTGACGGCACCGAGCGCCGCGCGCTGCTCACCGAGGCCGACGTCGTCGTCGACGGACTGCTCGGGATCGGCGGCCGCCCCGGGCTCTCCGCCGAGGCGGCCGAGTGGGTCGACGAGATCCCCGAGGACGCCTGGGTGGTCGCCGTGGACCTGCCCAGCGGGGCCGACCCGGCCGGCGAGGTCATGCTGGGCGACGCGGTGTTCGCCGACGAGACGGTCACCTTCGGCGTTGCCAAGCCGGTCCACCTGCTGCCGGCGACCGAGCCGGCGGTGGGGCGGCTGACGGTGATCGACATCGGCCTCGACCTGCCCCGCCCCAACCCTTTCCCGCTTCCAACCCGGAGTAATGGCAAGTTTTCGGCCCTCAGGACCGGGAAAACTGCAGACAACTCCGGGTTGGAAGGCGGAAAGGGCGGATACCGGCCGGTCGTGGAGCGGCTGACGTTCGACGACGTCCGGCGGCTCTGGCCGGTGCCCGGAGCGAGTTCGGACAAGTACTCGCGCGGCGTCGTCGGCATCGTCGCGGGCACGCCGACCTACCCGGGCGCGGCCGTGCTCAGTGTGCTCGGCGCTCTGGGGGCGGGTCCGGGCATGGTGCGCTACCTCGGGCCGCCTGAGGTCCAGGCGCTCATACACGCCGCGGCGCCGGAGGCGGTCACCGCCGAGGGTCGGGTGCAGGCGTGGGTATGCGGGTCCGGGTTCGACCCGTCCAGCCGGGCCAAGGGCGTGGCCGAGCAGAAGCACCACGTGGAGGAGGCGCTGGCCTCCGACCTGCCCGTCGTGGTCGACGCCGGCGCGCTGGAGCTCCTCGAGCACCGCTCGGCTCCGACCCTGCTCACGCCCCACGCCGGGGAGCTGGCCCGCCTGCTGAGCCGGCTCCGTGGCGAGGAGGTGACCCGCGAACAGGTCACGAGTGCGCCGCTGGCCCACGCCCGCGAGGCCGCCGAGCGCACCGGCTGCACCGTGCTGCTCAAGGGGTCGCACACCCTCGTGGTGAGCCCCGACCCCTGGCGGCCGGTGCGCAGCCAGGCCGACGCCCCCGCGTGGGTGGGCACGGCCGGCGCCGGTGACGTCCTCGGCGGCCTGCTCGGCACGCTGCTCGCGGCGGGGCTCGACCCCCTCGACGCCGGCGCGCTCGGCGCCCTCGTCCACGGCGTCGCCGCGGACCGGACCAACCCGGGAGGGCCGGTACGGATCAGCGAGGTGGCCCGACGCATACCGGAGACCATCGCGGCTCTGCTGCGCCGCGGCTGACCGCGGTCGGGCGATCGGTTCGTGGTGGATGCAGGCGGAAATCCATGCGGTCCAGAGCACGAATCGGGCGATGAGGGGGCTCAGAGGTCCCACCTGACACACTGACGACGTGAACCTGCCCGTGGGTGCGCCCGGCGCTGCGGTGGTCGACCTCGGCGCCATCACGGCCAACGTTCGCGCGCTCCACGAGCGGTCCGCGACGGCCCAGCTGATGGCCGTGGTCAAGGCCGACGGCTACGGGCACGGGCTCCTTCCGGCGGCGCGCGCCGCTCAGGCTGGCGGCGCCACCTGGCTCGGTACCGCCCAGCAGCCCGAGGCGGTCGCCCTGCGCGACGCCGGGGTCGAGGGCCGGATCTTCACCTGGCTGCACGTCCCGGGCAACGACTTCGGCGCAGCGCTGACCCGCGACCTCGACGTCGCGGCGTCGGCCACCTGGGCGCTCGACGACATCGTGGCTGCCGCCCGCGCCACCGGCCGGACCGCCCGCGTGCACCTCAAGGCCGACACCGGCCTCGGCCGCAACGGCGCCTACGGCCAGGACTTCCTGGACCTCGTTGCCGCGGCCCGCCTCCACGAGGCCGAGGGCGCCGTCAAGGTCGTGGGCGTCTGGTCGCACTTCGCCTATGCCGACGAACCCGACCACCCCACCGTCCGCCGGCAGCGCGAGGTGTTCGAGGAGGCGGTCCGCGCCGTCGAAGCGGCCGGCTGCGAGCTCGAGGTCCGCCACCTGGCGAACTCCGCCGCCACGCTCACGAACTCGTCCGTCCACTACGACCTGGTGCGCCCCGGCATCGCCGTCTACGGGCTGACCCCCGTCCCCCAGCTCGGCGGCCCCGAGGCGTACGGGCTGACCCCGGCGATGACCCTCACCGCGCGGTTGTCCCTGGTCAAGCGGGTCCCGGCGGGTCAGGGCGTGTCGTACGGCCACGCGTACATCACCCCGCGAGAGACCGTGCTCGGGCTTGTTCCGCTCGGGTATGCGGACGGGATCCCCCGCAACGCCACGAACGTCGGCCCGGTGTCGGTCCAGGGCGTCCCGAACGTCATCGCCGGCCGCGTGTGCATGGACCAGTTCGTCGTCGACCTAGGGCCGGACTCGACGGCGCGCGAGGGCGACGAGGTGGTGCTGTTCGGGGCCGATCCCGACGGACCGTCCGCGCAGGGGTGGGCCGACGCGACAGGGACCATCAGCTATGAGATCGTGACGCGGATCGGGCCGCGGGTGCCCAGGGCGTACGTCGGAGGGCACGCGTGAGCTCGAGCAGGAACGGCCTCATCGGCCTGGGCATCGGTATCGGCGTGGCCGGCGCCGCGACGGCGGCGGGCATCGTCGCCGACCGAGTGCACCGGCGCCGCCAGGACGCCCTCGAGACCGGGGTCAGCCTGGTCGAGACGCCCAGCCGCGCGCTGGTCGTCGAGGCCACGGACGGCGTGGCGCTGCACGTCGAGGTCGACGACCCGCGGTCCGGTGACGGGATCGACGAGCTCGGCCTGCCGCGGCCGACCGTCGTCATGTCGCACGGGTACTGCCTGACCTCGGAGTGCTGGGTGTTCCAGCGCCGCTACCTGCGCTGGGCCGGCTACCGCGTGGTCGTCTGGGACCAGCGTGGCCACGGCCGGTCCGGGCGCGGGCACACGTCGTCCTACACGATCGCGCAGCTGGGCGAGGATCTGACCGCGGTCATCGAGGCGGCCGCGCCCGAGGGCCCGCTCGCGCTGGTCGGCCACTCGATGGGCGGCATGACGACGATGGCGCTGGGCACCACCCATCCGGACCTCGTCCGCGAGCGGGTGGTGGCGTTCGGGGCGATCTCGACCTCCGCCGGAGGGATCCCACTCGCTGCGGGCGGCTTCGCGGCGTCGGCCGGCCGGCTGCTGCTGGAGCGGCTCGGACCCAACGTGGCCGGGCTGTTCGAGAACCGTCCGGAGCTGCTCAAGGGCATCCTCTCGGCCAACTCGGAGCTGGCCGACTTCCTCGTGGAGCGATACTCGTTCGCGTCACCGGTACCCCGCAGCGTGGTCAAGCTCGCGGCGAAGATGCTGCTCGGGACCAACCTCACGGTGATGTCGTCGTTCACGCCGGCCTTCGACAACTACGACCAGACCGGCGGGTTGGGCGCCTACGACGGCTGCGAGACGCTCGTCTTCAACGGCGAGCAGGACCTCCTCACGCCGCCGGAGCACAGCGAGGCGATCGTGCGCGCGCTGCCCGGCGCCCAGCACGTCATCGTCCGCGACGCCGGGCACGTGATCATGCTCGAACACCCGGACCTGCTCAACCAGCAGCTCCAGGCGATGATCGACCGCGCTGCGAAGCGCGAGGACGAGAACATGCCAGCCGACCTCGTGCCGCGGGTCCGCCGGGTCGTCACCGACGTCGACAAGAAGCGCCGGATCGAGCGCGGACTGGTGCGGACTGGACGGCGGCGAGGGCAAGAACGGCGGCAAGACCGAGCCCGCGGCGCGGAGCCGGCCCTCGCGGGAGCGGCGCAGCGAGGCGTCGTGACGCTCGACGGTCTGCCGTCGCGGGTGACGCTGGACTCCGCCGACGACACCCATGCGTTCGGTATGCGGCTGGGCCGGTTGCTGCGCGCCGGTGACCTCGTCGTGCTCACCGGTGGCCTCGGCGCGGGAAAGACGACGCTGACACAGGGGATCGGGGCCGGACTCGGGGTGCGTGGTCCGGTGACGTCGCCGACGTTCGTCATCGCGCGCGTCCACCCGTCGACGGTGGGCGGCCCGGCGCTGGTGCACGTGGACGCCTACCGGCTGGGTGGGGCTGTCGAGCTCGACGACCTCGACCTCGATGCGGACGTCGCCGACAGCGTGACCGTCGTGGAGTGGGGGCACGGGGTCGCCGAACGGCTGGCCGACGCCTACCTCGAGGTCGTGCTCACGGCCGAGGCCGACGAGGCGCGGACGCTGACCCTGACCGGGTTCGGGGATCGCTGGGCGGGCGTGGTCGCGTCCTGAGCACCGCGGCGAGCACACCAACGGGCGTTGCTGCCCTACGCAACCCGGAAACGGCGGTTTCGGCCGACCAATGCCCGTCGGTGTGTTCGCCACCGCGAGCGCTGGGTAGCCTGCGCGGGTGCTGCTCGCTATCGACACGTCGACGACGGCGATAACCGTAGCGGTGCACGACGGGTCACGGATCCTGGCCGAGGCCACGACGCTCGACGCCCGCGGGCACGCCGAGCACCTGGCGCCGGGCATCACCTTGGTCCTCGCCGAGGCCGGCGCGGCCCCGACCGACCTGACCGACATCGTCTGCGGCCTGGGGCCCGGACCGTTCACCGGCCTGCGGGTCGGCCTGGTCACCGCTCGGACGCTCGCCCTGGTCACCGGGGCGCGACTGCACGGCCTCTGCAGCCTTGACGCCCTCGCCTACCAGGCGGGTGTCGGGAGGGAGCTCCTCGTAGCCACCGACGCGCGGCGCAAGGAGGTCTACTGGGCGACGTATGCGCCGGGGGCCACCGGCATACCCGTGCGGGTTGACGGCCCGCACGTCACGAAGCCCGCGGACCTGCCTGCCGATGTGACCGGCCTACGGGCAGTCGGTCGGGGTCCACTGCTCTACCCGGACGCGTTCGGGTCACCGCTGGACGGACCCCTGGACGTCTCCGCGGCTGCGCTCGCGGACCTCGTAGCCCGTCGCCTGGCGGCCGGCGACGTCCTCGACGAGCACGAGCCGTACTACCTGCGTCGCCCCGACGCCTCCCCGTCGGTCTCCACGAAGTCGGCCCTCGGATGAGCGCCCTCCGCGAGGTGACGTGGCGCGACATCCCGCTGCTGGCCGCCCTCGAGACCGAGCTGTTCGACGACGACGCCTGGACCGCCCCGACCTGGTGGGCCGAGCTGGCGGGGCGGCCACGACGCGCATACCTGGTCCTCGATGGAGAGGACGGCGTCGAGGGATATGCCGGGCTGGACCACGGTGGTGACGTCGCCGACGTCATGACGGTCGCGGTCGTCCCGGCCCAGCGTGGGCGCGGCCTGGGTGACCTGCTGCTCGGGGAGCTGCTCCGGCTTGCGGCCGACGGTGGGGCCGGGTCGGTGATGCTCGAGGTGCGGGCCGACCACGTCGCGGCGCGTCGGCTCTACGAGCGGCACGGGTTCGAGGAGGTGTCGGTGCGCCGGCGCTACTACCGGCGGCCCGGCGCCGACGTCGACGCCGTCGTCATGCGGTGCCGACTGGCCGGGGAGGCGACGCATGGCTGATGAGCCGCTGGTCCTCGGGATCGAGACCTCCTGCGACGAGACCGGCGTCGGTATCGTGCGGGGCGAGACCCTGCTCGTCGACGCGGTCGCGAGCAGCGTCGACGAGCACGCCCGGTTCGGTGGGGTGGTGCCCGAGGTGGCCAGTCGCGCCCACCTCGAGGCGATGGTGCCGACGATCGAGCGGGCCTGCCGGGAGTCCGGGGTACGCCTGGCCGACCTCGACGCGATCGCCGTCACCTCCGGGCCGGGGCTGGCCGGCGCGCTGCTGGTCGGTGTGGCTGCGGCCAAGGCGCTGGCCGTCGGCCTCGGGAAGCCCCTCTACGGCGTCAACCACCTGGCGTCGCACGTGGCGGTCGACGTCGTCGAGCACGGACCGCTCCCGGAACCGTGTCTGGCCCTCCTGGTCAGCGGCGGCCACTCCTCGCTGCTGCTGGTGCCCGACGTCACCGCGGACATTCGCCCGCTCGGTGCGACGATCGACGATGCGGCGGGCGAGGCGTTCGACAAGGTGGCCCGCGTGCTCGGCCTGCCGTTCCCGGGCGGGCCGTACATCGACCGCGCGGCGCGTGAGGGCAACCAGGTGGCGATCGACTTCCCGCGTGGGCTGACGGGCGGGCGGGACATGGAGCGGCACCGGTTCGACTTCTCGTTCTCGGGTCTCAAGACGGCGGTCTCGCGCTGGGTCCAGCTGCGCGAGCTCTCGGGCGAGGCGGTCCCGGTCGCGGACGTCGCGGCGAGCTTCCAGGAGGCGGTCGTCGACGTGCTGACCCGGAAGGCGGTCGCCGCCTGCCGGTCCGAAGGGGTCGACGACCTGCTCATCGGCGGTGGCGTGGCGGCCAACTCTCGGCTGCGCGCCCTGGCTCAGGAACGGTGCGACGCCGCCGGGATCCGGCTGCGGGTACCCCGGCCGGGCCTCTGTACGGACAACGGGGCCATGGTCGCCGCGCTCGGCGCGCAGATGGTCGCCCGCGGCATCGCCCCGTCGGCACTGGACCTGCCGGCCGACTCGTCCATGCCGGTCACCCTCGTTCGCGCCTAGCCCGCTTCCAACCCGGAGAAGTATCAAGTTTCGGCGCTCTGGACCCCGGAAAACTTGACACAACGCCGGGTTGGAAGCGGGGTAGGTACCTTGACGGGTACGTAACTGTTCGGGTACACAAGAGGCGTGGAGATCTGGGAGGCGCTCTCCGACCCGACCCGACGGGAGATCGTGCGTCGGCTCTCGGTCGCCGAGGCCACCGCCGGCTCGCTGGCCCTGGCCTTCGACATCGCTCGTCCGGGCGTGAGCCGGCACCTGCGGGTGCTGCGCGAGGCCGAGGTCGTGGACGTCCGCCAGGACGCCCAGCGCCGGATCTACTCGCTGCGGCCCGAGGTGCTCGACGAGGTCGAGCAGTGGTGCGCCGACGTGCGCCGGTTCTGGTCGCAGCGGCTCGACGCCCTGGACTCCGAGATCGCCCGCGGCAAGCGCGCCGGTAACCCGACGGCCACAACCAAGGAGACGTCATGACCCTCGACACCCTGCTCGGAACGATCACCCGGACCGGCGACGACGCCGAGGTGGTCTTCGACCGTGTCTACGACACCGACGCTGCCGACCTCTGGCAGACGTTGACCGACCCGGAGCGCCTGGCCCGTTGGTTCGCGCGCGTCGACGGCGACCTGCGCGAGGGCGGCCGTTTCACCATCCACTTCGACGACGATGACGTGCCCGGGTGCGTCGTCACCTCCTGTGACGCCCCCCGCGGCTACCGCTGGGAGTGGTCGCACGCCACGCATACCTCGCTCATCGCCGTCGCCGTCGAACCTGCCGGCGACCGCGCCCGGCTGCACCTCACGCATACCCGGCTCTCGGCGAGCAGCGCCGCGGGCTACGCCGCCGGCTGGGACGTCTACCTGCGCCGGCTGGACGAGTTCGTCGCCGGCCGTGAGGTCCGGGACACGTGGTCCGAGGACTGGAGCAGCGCTCACGAGGGGTATGCCACGGAGCTGGCCTAGCAGGCGGCCAGGCCCCGCTTCGCCTTGAGCTCGAGGACCCGCGTGGCGGCGGCGTCCACCTGCGCGGCGAACGCGGGATCGGACTTCGCCTTGTCGCGGAGCGCGCCCGCCATCGTCGGGACGGTGAGGGGTATGCCGGTCAGCACGATGTCGCCGCCCGCCGCGACGAACCGGGTGGCCCGGTCGGCGGTCGGGATGGTCGCGACGGCGAGTGCCCCGCCGAGGTCGTCGGAGATGACGACGCCGTCGTAGCCGAGCTTCTCGCGCAGGAGGCCGGTGACGACCGGCGGCGAGAACGCCGCGCGGTTGGTGGGGTCGAGCTTCGTGTAGAGCGCCGACGACACCATGACCAGGTCGGCGCCGGCCTGGATGCCGGCCCGGAAGGGCTCGAGGTTCGGGTCGTCGGCGGTCGTGGTCGAGTCGGTGGTGCCGTTCGCCGTGAGGTCGGTGTTGCCGGTGACCCGGCCGAGACCGGGGAAGTGCTTGAGCGTCGCGCTGACCCCGCCGTTCTGGTAGCCGCCCACGGCGGCGACGACGGCCTTGGTGACGGTGGCGGGGTCGTTGCCGTACTCGCGCTGGTAGGCGCCGATCGGTGCGTTCCGTGGGGCGAACGACGCCGCTACGGTGTCGGCGACCGGGGCGAGGTCGACGTTGACGCCGACCGCCTTGAGCTCGCCGGCCACCGTGGTGGCGGTGGGTCCCGCGGTCCCGGCCCGCCCCTGGCTCAGGGCCGACGGCGTCGCGGTGAACCCGGTACCGCGCAGGTGCCGCACCTGGCCGCCCTCCTGGTCGGCGGCGATGAGCAGGCCGACGCCACCGGCGGCCGCGGCGCCCACCGGCTGCCAGTGCGCGGTCGCCGCACTGACGCGTGGGGCGCCGTCCCAGGTGCCCAGCAGCACGACCCCGCCGACGTGGTGGTCCTGCAGCACCGGGTCGAGGGCGGCGACGGTGGTCCCGTACTGCGCGCCGACCATCACCAGCTGGCCGACCTTCTGCTCGAGGCTCAGCGTGGCCAGCAGCCGCTGCCCGCAGCTGGTCGACGGGGCTGAGGTCGTCGCGGACGTCGCGGTGGTCGGCGAGGGAGTGGTCGAGGTGGTCGACGGCCCTGACGTCGAGGCGGTCGGACCGCTGCTGGGCCCCTCTGACGCGCACGCCGTCAACGCCGCGAGCGCCAGCAGGGTCAGCGCGGCGACGGCGGGACGGTGGGACACGGTGCGACGGTACCGGCGGCCAATAGGCTCCCCGCCATGCCTCGCCCGGTGGTCCTCGACGTCGACACGGGGGTCGACGACGCCTGCGCGCTGCTCCTCGCCGCCCGTCACCCCGATCTCGACCTGCTCGCCGTCTCCTGCGTCGGCGGCAACGCGCCGCTGGATCTGGTCGTCGCCAACACGCTCACGGTGCTGGACGCTGCCGGTCGCGACGACGTCCCCGTGTCGGCCGGGAGTGCTCGCCCCCTGCTGGAGGCCGCCCGCGACGCGCGCCACGTCCACGGCGAGGACGGCCTCGGGGACCTCGACTGGCCCAGGTCCACCCGACGTCCCGACCCCCGGCACGCCGTCGTGCTGCTCCGCGACGTCATCCGCGACTCGCCGGAGCCGGTCACCTTGGTCACGCTCGCCCCGCTCACCAACATCGCCCTACTGCTGCGGACCTACCCCGACGTCGCCGCGGGACTGCGTGACATCGTCGTCATGGGCGGCGCGGCGAACGTCGGCAACGCCACGGCGTCGGCCGAGTTCAACGTCTTCCACGACCCGGAGGCGGCCGCGATCGTCCTCGACGCGGCCGCCGACCTGTCCCTCCGCGTGACGCTCTACGGGCTGGACGTGTTCTACCAACCCACCGTCACGGCCGCCCAGGCCCGGGCGCTCGCGGCCGCCGCGGACCCGGCCACTCGGCTTGCGGGGCTCCTCATCGGGTTCCAGTGCGAGCGGTTCGGCGACCCGGCCACCATCGGGGACGCCGGCGCGGTGTGCGCGGTCCTCGAGCCGGACGCGCTGCGGCCCGAGCGGCTCCCGGTCCGCGTCGAGCTCGGCGGCTCGTGGTCGCGCGGACGGACCGTGGTCGACCGGCGCCAGTGGGTCGGTGACATGAGCCACGACCCGCACGGCCGCTCCCCGGTCGAGGTCGACGTCGCCCTCGACGTCGACGGCCCGCGGTATGCGTCGCTCTGGCTCGACACGGTGGGTCCGGCATGAGGGACGGGCGGTTCGCCGTCGAAGCAGCCCTCGTAGCGTCTCGCGAAGCGGCTGGTCGGTCGCGATCACCACCAGAGGGCCGCTACGTCGCCCGCTTCGGCGGCGCCCCGGACAGGGCCGGCCACTGATGGGCCGCGTCGTGGTGATCGGCTCGCTGCACCAGCTGGTTCGGGTCGACGTCGAGGGCATTCCGGGCGCTGGGGAGACCGCGACGGCGCTGCGGACGAGTCGGGCGCTCGCCGGCCGCGGCGTCGCCCAGGCCCTCGCGGCCCAGCGCGGTGGGGTGCCGGTCGTCATGGTCGCCGCCGTGGGTGACGACGACGCCGGCCGCTGGTGCGCGGACCGACTGGCCAGTGAGGGGATCGACGCCCGTCTCCAGGTCGTCAGGCACGAGCAGACCGGGAACCTCGTGGTGATCACGGAGGGCGGGGGGTACGGCGGCGGTGTGCCCGGTCAGGATGACCGGAACGGCGCCACGTTGCTCATCCCCGGGGCCAATACCGCCCTCGACAGCCGTACGGCCCTCGACGACACCGCACCCGACGACGTGGTCCTCATCCAGCTCGACGTGCCACCAGCTGTCGTCGCGGACGTGCTCCACGAGGCCGACCGGCGTCAGCTCCGCGTCGTCGTCAACGCCTCGCCCTACGCGACGGTGGATCCCGCGGCCGCGGCGCTGGCCGACCCCTTTGTCGTGGGGGAGCGGGACGCCGCGCTCCTGGCCGACGTCGGCCTGATGCCGCGCTCGCTGTGCGTGACCTTCGGGCGGGCCGGTGCGGTGTGGGACGGGCTGCGGATGGACAACGGCGACCTCGGCTCGCCCGCGCTCGCGCCGGGCGGGACGGAGGCGTTCTGCGGGACTTTGGCCGCCGCCCTCGCCGCCGGGTGCGAGCGCCTCGAGGCGCTCCGGGCCGCCGTGGCCGCCGCCGGCAACGTCGAGGACGACTAGGCCGGACCCAGCGCTAGACCGGTTCCACCATCACCGCGACCGGCTGCCCGGCCACCCGGGTGAGGACCACGGTCGCCTCCGACGAACCGCTCAGCCGCAGCTGCCGACGAACCGCCTCGGGCTCCAGCGAGACGCCTCGTTTCTTGATGGTGAGCCGCCCGACCCCTCGCGAACGCAGCCACCCCCGGACCGCCTTGACGTTCCAGGGCATCGCCTCCACCACGGCGTACCGGTGCGCCCACGGCACATCCAACGGCGCCGAGGCCGAGACGTACCCGACCCCGTCGTCCAGCTCGGCGCCCCCCACGAGCCGGGCCAGCGCCCCGGTGAGCCCGGCGCGGATCACCGCCCGGTCGGGCTCGTAGAGGTAGCCACCGACCGCTTCCAGCGACCCCACCGCTGGTCCGGCCCCCTCCGCGTCGGACTCGGTGAGCGTGACCGCGTCCGACCCCGGCCGCAGGACGGTCGCCGTACGCCCGACCGTCTCCACCAGCGGCCCCCACCACATCGCGCACTCGACGACGTCGCCGCGCCACGACACCCACTGCGCCTCGGCGCCGTCCGGCCGCGCCGCGTGCGGGAACGCCGGCGCCAGCTTCGCCCCGGTGGCCGGCACCTGCGCCGCATACCCCTGCACGTCGCGCCACGTCGGCGAGATCCGGTCGAGCGAGACCACCCGGCGCGCCCGTCCCCGGGCGTCGGAGGGCCCGTCGAGGCGGCGGGCCGGGTCGACCCAGACGCCGGTATGCGTGGCCTCCTCGCCCGTCGGCAGGACCACGTCCTCCGCACGGCCGTGCACGACTCGCGCGGCGGGCCAGTGCCGCAGGTTCACCCCGGCGACGGTGGCGGTCACGTCGTCCGCGTCCACCGCCCGGACCGCGAGGTCCAGCCCGGCGAACGCCATCGCGTCCGCACCGATGCCGCAGCCGAGGTCGTGGACCAGCCGGACCTCAGCCCGCAGGTACCTCGCAGCGTGACGCGCCGCCACCGCGAACCGGGTCGCCTGCTCGAGGCCGTCGACGGTGAAGAGCATGGCGTCGGCGAACGACCCGAACTTGTCCTGCGCCTTGGCCCGCAGCTGGGACTGGAGCAGGGCCGCGGAGACCAGCTCCGGCGCATACCCGGCCTCTCGCAGTCGGGTCTGGAGACCCAGCTCGGTGCCCGCGTCGTACACCGGGAGCGACGCCAGGAGGTCCCACCCCTCGGTGTCGACGAGGAGGGCGAGCGCCGCGAGGTCCATGAGGTCAAGGCAACCACGCGGGTCTTCGGGGTGCTCGGGGGCAGAGCCCCCGAGGGTTCTGGCACTCGACTTGACCGAGTGCTAATGACCTACCTAGATTTGGGGGGTTGGCACTCTCACCCCGAGAGTGCTGATCCGCTCGGCGGGTCGACCCCCGCGACGGCGAGCCCCGAGCAGCCCAGACATTCATTTCGACAATCCCGAAGGGGAGGTCAACCATCGTGTCGGTTTCCATCAAGCCGCTCGAAGACCGCATCGTGGTCAAGTCGCTCGAAGCCGAGCAGACCACCGCGTCCGGCCTCGTCATCCCGGACACCGCGAAGGAGAAGCCCCAGGAGGGCGAGGTCCTCGCGGTCGGCCCGGGCCGTATCGACGACAAGGGCAACCGCGTCCCGCTCGACATCAGCGTCGGCGACCGCGTGATCTACAGCAAGTACGGCGGCACCGAGATCAAGCACAAGGGCGACGAGTTCCTCATCCTCAGCGCCCGCGACGTGCTCGCGGTCGTCGCCTGATGCCCAAGACGCTGGAGTTCGACGACGCCGCACGCAAGTCGCTGGAGCGCGGCGTCGACGCGCTCGCCAACGCGGTCAAGGTGACGCTCGGCCCCAAGGGCCGCAACGTCGTCATCGACAAGAAGTGGGGCGCGCCGACGATCACCAACGACGGCGTGACGATCGCCAAGGAGATCGAGCTCGAGGACTCCTACGAGAACCTCGGTGCTCAGCTCGCCAAGGAGGTCGCGACCAAGACCAACGACGTCGCCGGTGACGGGACGACGACCGCCACGGTCCTCGCCCAGGCGATGGTCAAGGAAGGCCTGCGCAACGTGGCCGCGGGTGCCGCTCCGGCGGCGCTGAAGCGGGGCATGGACAAGGCGGTCGAGGCGGTCAACGACCGGCTGCTCGAGAACGCCCGCGATGTCGACGGCAACGACGAGGTCGCCTCGGTGGCCACGCTCTCCGCGCAGGACGAGACGATCGGCGCCACCATCGCCGAGGCGTTCGACAAGGTCGGCAAGGACGGGGTCATCTCCGTCGAGGAGTCCTCGACCGCGGCGACCGAGCTCGAGTTCACCGAGGGTATGCAGTTCGACAAGGGCTACATCTCGGCGTACTTCGTCACCGACCCGGAGCGCATGGAGGCCGTCCTCGAGGACGCCTACGTGCTGGTCCACCAGAGCAAGATCAGCTCGATCCAGGACCTGCTCCCGGTGCTGGAGAAGGTCGTCCAGACCGGCAAGCCGCTGCTGATCGTGGCCGAGGACGTCGACGGTGAGGCGCTCTCCACGCTTGTCGTCAACAAGATCCGCGGCACGTTCAACGTCGTCGCGGTCAAGGCGCCGGGCTTCGGTGACCGCCGCAAGGCGATGCTGCAGGACCTGGCGATCCTCACCGGTGGCCAGGTCGTCGCCGAGGAGGTCGGCCTCAAGCTCGACCAGGTCGGGCTCGACCTCATGGGCACCGCGCGCCGGATCGTCGTGACCAAGGACAACACCACGGTCATCGACGGCGGCGGCGACAGCGAAGAGGTCACCGGTCGGGTCGCGCAGATCAAGGCCGAGATCGACCGCACCGACTCCGACTGGGATCGCGAGAAGCTCCAGGAGCGCCTCGCGAAGCTGGCCGGCGGCGTCTGCGTCATCAAGGTGGGCGCGCACACCGAGGTGGAGCTCAAGGAGAAGAAGCACCGCATCGAGGACGCCATCTCGGCGACCCGCGCGGCCATCGAGGAGGGCATCGTCGCCGGTGGCGGCTCGGCTCTCATCCATGCGGCGTCGGCCATCGACGACCTCGGTCTGACCGGCGACGAGGGCACCGGTGCCCTGATCGTCCGCAAGGCGCTCCACGAGCCGCTGCGGTGGATCGCGGAGAACGCGGGCGAGCAGGGCTACGTCGTCACCGCCAAGGTGACCGAGCTCAGCGTCGGCCACGGGTTCAACGCGGCCACGGGCGAGTACGGCGACCTGGTCAAGGCCGGCGTCATCGACCCGGTCAAGGTGACCCGTTCGGCGCTGCGCAATGCTGCCTCGATCGCGTCGATGATCCTCACGACCGACACCCTGGTCGTGGAGAAGAAGGAGCAGGAGGAGCCCGCCGGGGCCGGGCACGGCCACGGACACGGTCACTGACCAGTCACTGACCGGTCACTGACCTCTCCGCCTGACGACAGCGGGCCGCTCCCCTCGGGGGGCGGCCCGCTGCCGTAGGCGAGTGGGATCGCTGGTGCGGTCAGGCGGCGGGCATCGGCGAGCCGGTCGCATACGCGGCCTCGCGCTCGTCCTCGGTCATCCCGCCCCAGACGCCGTACGGTTCCCGGACCTGCAGCGCGTGGGCGCGGCACTGCGTGAGCACGGGGCAGGTCGCGCAGACCTCCTTGGCCGCCGAGTCACGGTTGCGCCGGGCCGGGCCGCGCTCGCCCTCCGGATGGAAGAACACATCGGGGCTCTCGCGTCGACACAGCCCCTGCAGCTGCCAGTCCCAGAGGTCGGCCACCGGGCCGGGCAGTCTGGAGATCTCCGCCATCTCGCCTCCTGGTCGTGAGGGGGTTCGGGCGTCCCGACTCGCCGAACCCCGTGGTCGATGACCTGCCGGCGGGGACTCGGCCCCAGGGAGAGGCCGACCGACAGCGTCATATCGGTGGAACCCGTACCCACTGCGGCGGCCCTTCACGCGTCATGGAACGGTGACGTTTGCCCCAGTTGCCCGCCAACGGAGGTATGCCATAGAGCCCGCACGGGGATCGGTGACCCGGTATCGTTCGAGCGCTACGCAACGAAGTACGCAACGAATCAGGAATGGCTTGGGGGTGCGGTGAGCGCGGCTGCGTCATGGGCAGGGCGGGGGTCGTTCCCCCGGAGACCTTCTGCCGCCGTGCCCGACGACGACTCCCGCCGGGCCACGTTGTCCACGGGTCGGGACGCCTCCGTAACGCCTGAGGCCTCTGGCGCGATAGAACCGGTGGATGCGCAACCCACGTTGCGCGACCTCGCTGCCGTGGCCCGACGCGACGGTGGCGACCCGGCCGAGGCTCTCCTGGGACGCGTGCGGCAGCTGGCCCTGCGGTACGCACGGGCGAGGCTCGGGCGTTTCGGAGCCGAGGACGTTGCCCAGGACGTCGCGCAGGAGGTGTGTATGGCGGTCCACACCGGCCTGCGCACCTACGACGACCGCGGCCTGCCGTTCGAGGCGTTCGTCTACTCGATCGCCGCCCACAAGGTGGCCGACGCGCAGCGCCTGCTGATCCGCGGCCCGGAAGCGGTGGCCGACGTGCCCGACAGTGTCGACGTGACCGCCGGGCCCGAGCAGCTCGCGATGGTCCGCGACGAGGCGAGCCGGGCGATGGCCCTCATCCGCACCCTGCCGTCCCAGCAGCAGGAGATCCTCACCCTGCGTGTCGCTGTGGGGATGTCCACGGGGGAGACGGCTGCTGCCCTGGGCATGAGCCCGGGCGCGATCCGGGTCGCCCAGCACCGGGCCCTGACGACACTGCGCAAACAGCTGGCGGCCGGCAGGGAAGGGGTGGCGTCATGAAGCCGACCCCGCTGAGCTCCGTGCTCGCCGACGACCTGTTCCTCGACCGGATCGGTGCCCGCCTCGACGCCGACGACGAGCTGGGTTCGATGCTGCTCGCGGTCGCCCACAGTGCCGACACCCCGATCCCGCGGCCGATCGTGGGCCGCCGGGGCCGGCGTCACCGCGGCCTCACCGTCCTCGCCGCTCTCAGCGTGGCCGTCTCCGGTGCCACGGTGGCCGCTGCCGTCGAGCTGGGACCGCTCCCGCCGGACCAGGCGTACGGCGTCCCCCACTCGCACTCGTTCCTGCCGCCGGGTCTGCAGGCGCTCGTCCTGCCGTTCCTCAGCGGTACCCCGTTCCAGGGTCGGCTGTTCCTGCCCTACGGCAGCCTGCCGGCCGTGCCCACGTCGGGAACCGCGACGGCGGCCGGACTGCCAGGGGCGGCCCTGTCGTCCGCGACACCGTTCGGCGAGCCGGTGGTCGCCGCGACCGCCGCGCAGGAGGCCCAGCTCGACCGTCAGGACCAGCAGGAGGCCCACCAGAAGACCCAGGCCAAGGGCACCCCGGCCGGCGGTCAGGGCAGCCAGAGCGGTCAGACGGCGTCGGGCGAGACCCAGGGCGACCAGGGCGACCAGGGCGAGGAGACCGCGGCCGCTCCCGAGCCGCCGAAGGCCGACAAGCCGCCGAAGCAGGAGCAGACCCCACCGCCGAACCAGGCCAACCAGGGCACCGTCCCGCCGGCCAACCCGGGCATCGGTGTGACCAACGGGAACGCCAACGGGATCGTCAACGGGAACGGCAACGCCAACGGCCGCGGAGCGGCGGGCTCGACCGGGTCGACGGGGTCGACGGGGTCGACCGGCGGCACGGGTTCGACGGGCGCGGTCCCCGGCGATCCCGCTGGTTCGGGCGCGCCGACCAAGGGCAAGGCCAAGGGCAGGACCGGCGACACGACGGCTCCCGGTGGCGGGTCGAAGAGCGCCACCGGAGAGGCTCCGGCCGACCCCACCAGCACCACCACCGACGCCACCGCCGACGCCACCACCGGCACCACGGTCTCGTCCGGCCAGTAAGACCCTCCGCGGGTCCGGCGGCAGCGTTCCTGCGGGGTTCCTGCGAGGTTCCGGTGAGGTTCTTGCCGTGTCCCGGCGATGACCTGGCCGTGACCCGCCGGTCGACCCGGGGGCGTCCGGATCGGCATCACCGCGCCCGTAGACTGGGGCGATGAGCTTGGGTTTCCCCGACCCTTCCGAGCAGTCCGCCGACCTCCTCGCCCCGCTGGGCCTCACCTACGACGACGTGCTCCTCCTGCCCGGAGAGACCGACGTCATCCCGAGCGAGGTCGACACGACGACGTGGCTGACCCGCGACATCAGCCTGCGCGTCCCGCTCGTCTCGAGCGCGATGGACACGGTCACCGAGTCCCGGATGGCCATCGCCATGGCCCGCCAGGGCGGCATCGGCGTCCTGCACCGCAACCTCTCGATCGAGGACCAGGCGTACCAGGTCGACCTCGTCAAGCGGACCCAGACGGGGATGATCTCCAATCCGGTCACCATCAGCGCGGACGCCACCCTCGAGGACCTCGACGAGAAGTGCGGGCAGTACCGCGTCTCGGGCCTGCCGGTCGTCGACACCGACAACCGCCTGCTCGGCATCATCACCAACCGCGACCTGCGCTTCACGCCGGTCGCGGAGTGGGCCACCACCAAGGTCGACGAGGTGATGACCCCCATGCCGCTGGTCACGGCCCCGGTCGGCATCAGCCGCGAAGACGCCACCTCGCTGCTGCGCCAGCACAAGCGCGAGCGGCTGCCGATCGTCGACCCCGAGGGTCGGCTGGCCGGCCTCATCACCGTCAAGGACTTCGTCAAGTCCGAGCAGTTCCCCCACGCGAGCAACGACGCCCACGGCCGCCTCCTCGTCGCCGCCGCGATCGGCTACTTCGGCGACGCCTGGCAGCGCGCGACGACCCTGGTCGACGCCGGCGTGGACGTCCTGGTCCCCGACGTCGCGAACGGCCACGCCCGGCTGATGCTCGACATGATCCGTCGGGTCAAGTCCGACCCCGCCACCCGCCACGTCCAGGTGCTGGCCGGCAACATCGCGACCCGCGAGGGCGCCCAGGCCCTCGTCGACGCGGGCGCCGATGGCGTCAAGGTCGGCGTCGGACCCGGCTCGATCTGCACCACCCGCGTCGTCGCCGGGGTCGGCGTCCCGCAGGTCACCGCCATCCACGAGGCGGCCCGGGCGGCCCGCCCCGCCGGCGTCCCCGTCGTCGGTGACGGCGGCCTCCAGTACTCCGGCGACATCGCCAAGGCCCTGGTCGCCGGCGCCGACACCGTGATGATCGGGTCGCTGCTCGCCGGCTGCGAGGAGTCACCCGGCGAGCTGGTCCTCGTCAACGGCAAGCAGTTCAAGGCCTACCGCGGCATGGGCTCGCTCGGCGCGATGGCCACCCGGGGCAAGAAGTCGTTCTCCCGCGACCGCTACTTCCAGGCCGACGTCACCAGCGACGACAAGATCGTGCCGGAGGGCATCGAGGGCCAGGTCGCGTACCGCGGCCCGGTCTCCGCCGTCGCCCACCAGCTGATCGGCGGGCTGCACCAGTCGATGTTCTACGTCGGCGCCCGCACCGTCCCCGAGCTCAAGGCCCGCGGCCGGTTTGTCCGCATCACCTCGGCGGGGCTCAAGGAGAGCCACCCGCACGACATCCAGTCGATCGTCGAAGCCCCGAACTACTCGGCCCGGTGACCCGCCGGCCCGCCCTCACGGAGCAGGCCCTCGCCCTCTTCGCCCTGTCGGCAGACGATCTCGACGGCGTCCAGTACGCAGCCCGAGCGGCATGCGACGACGCTCGCCTCTCCGAGTGGGTCGACCGGACGGCTACGGACCTCCGGGCGGCGATGGGGCAGCCGTCCCCGCCACCGGCACTCACGGCCCGGCCCGAGGGGGATCCGGCGGTCGTCGCATACCTGCCGGTCGTCGCGTTCGCGGAGGTGCTGCCGGCCACGCTGGCCTGGGCCGACCGGGTCGGGCTCGCGCCGAACCTCGTCGCCGCCACGATGCGGGACGTCGGCCGGATGCTCCAGCGGAACCGGGTCTGGTTCGGGAGCGCCGGGCTCGGCGACGAGCTGGCCGGCTGGCTGCCGCGGCATCTCGTGGGGTCGATCCTCGAGATCGGCCGGCTCCAGCACGAGCGGTGTACGCCCGGGATGCGGACGTCGGCCTGGTTCCTCGCGGAGGGCGCGGACTGGTCGCCGGGGGAGCTGGGCGTCAACCTGCACATCCCGGAGTCCGGGCCGCTCGAGCCCGGTGCCGTGAGTGAGTCGCTGCGGGCCGGGCGCACCGTGATGCGCCGCCGGTTCCCCGACCAGCGCCTGCGGGTGCGCTACTGCATCTCGTGGCTGCTGGACCCGCAGCTGCTCGAGTACCTGCCCGAGACGTCGAACATCGCGCAGTTCCAACGGATGTTCCGTGTCGGGCCGGCCAAGGACGACGACGGCGACTCCTCGGTGCGCAAGTTCGTGTTCGGCAACCCGGCCGGCCCGGTCGAGTCACTGCCGCAGCGCTCGTCGCTGGAGCGGGCGGCCGTCGCGCACTGGAAGGCCGGCCGGCACTGGCGGGTGCACGTCGGCCGGGTGGCCTGAGGTGTCCACGCCGTTCAGCGAGGTCGTCGCGTCTCCGGCCTGGCGCGCCCAGGCCGAGGAGTGGTTCCGCGACCGGGTGACCGGGTCCGGTGGGCAGGTCGTCGGCGACATCACCCAGCCCCGCATCCGGCCGTGGTCCACGCAGCTGGTCGTCCCCACCGACTCCGGGCGGCTCTGGTTCAAGGCGAACTGTCCGGCGCTGGCCTTCGAACCGGCCGTCCACGCGGCGCTCGCCCGGCTCGATCCCGGCGAGGTCGACGCGCCGTTCGCCATCGACGAAGAGCGCGGCTGGGTCGTCACCCGCGACCGCGGCGTCACCTTGGGCGACCGTCACGACGCGACGCTCGACGACTGGCGGGCGGTCATCCGCGTGGCCGCTCGGCTACAGCGTCGCCTGGCGGATCACCGATCCGAGCTGCTCGCCGCGGGACTGCCGGACTGTGCGCCGCAGACGGTCCCGTCCCGTTTCGCGGAGCTGGTCGAGGCCCTGGCATCCCTCCCCGCGGAGCACCCGTCCCACCTCGACGCGACGGTGCGGCAACGGCTCCGGGACGCCTCCGGCCTCGTCGAGGACGCGGTCGGAACCCTGCTCGCCGGCCCGATGCCGACCTCGTTCCAGCACGGCGACCTGCACCCCGGCAACGTGTTCGCGGTCGACCGGGGTCTTCGGGTCTTCGACTTCGGCGATGCACAGTGGGCGCACCCGTTGGAGAGCCTGGCCGTCCCGTGGGGATGGGTCCACCAGCTCACCGCGCTGCCGTGGCCGGCGATCGTCGAGGCGTATGCGTCGGAGTGGGCCGACGTGATCCACGCCGCCGAGCTGGAGCGGCTCCTGTCCGCCGCCTTCGTGACCCAGCCGGTCAACCGCGCACTCACCTGGTGGGGAGCGGTCGCCGACGCCACCCCGGAGGAGCTGGTCGACTGGGGCGACCGGCCACGGTTCTTCCTCGAGCTGGTGCTCGAACCATTCCCGTGAGCGTGGACGATCGCGGACCCCAGGGGGTCGAGAACCGTCCACGCTCAGCCCACGCCGATGTCGCATCGCGAGTCGACGAGAACAACCGGTTCCTGGCGGAGGTCGGGGACCCTGGAGCGCCCCGCTAGGCTCTCGCGGTGACTGAGATCGAGATCGGCCGGGGCAAGCGGGGCCGCCGGGCCTACTCCTTCGACGACATCGCCGTCGTGCCGTCGCGCCGCACGCGCGATCCCGAGGAGGTCTCCGTCTCCTGGCAGATCGACGCGTATCACTTCACCATTCCGGTCATCGCCGCGCCGATGGACTCGGTGATGTCGCCGCAGTCGGCGATCGCGCTGGGCAAGCTCGGCGGGCTACCGGTCCTCGACCTCGAGGGGCTCTGGACGCGCTACGAGGACCCCGAGCCGTTCCTCGAGGAGATCGTCCGCCTCGAACCGGTCAAGGCGACCGCGCGGATGCAGGAGATCTACGCCGAGGACATCAAGCCCGAGCTCATCGCAGAGCGGCTGCGCGAGATCCGGCAGGCGGGTGTCACGGTCGCCGCCGCGCTCAGCCCGCAGCGGACCCAGCAGCACTGGAAGACCGTCGTCGACGCCGGCTGCGACCTGTTCGTCATCCGGGGGACGACGGTCAGCGCCGAGCACGTGTCCGGCCGCGCCGAACCGCTCAACCTCAAGCGGTTCATCTACGAGCTGGACATCCCCGTCATCGTCGGCGGCGCGGCGTCCTACACCGCGGCGCTGCACCTCATGCGGACCGGTGCGGCCGGGGTGCTCGTCGGGTTCGGCGGCGGCGCGGCGCATACGACCCGGCTCACGCTGGGGATCCATGCCCCGATGGCCTCGGCCATCGCCGACGTGGCCGCGGCCCGTCGCGACTACCTCGACGAGTCGGGCGGCCGCTACGTGCACGTCATCGCCGACGGCGGCGTCGGCACCTCGGGCGACATCGTCAAGGCGATCGCCTGCGGCGCCGACGCGGTCATGCTCGGTGCCGCGCTGGCGCGGGCCAGCGACGCCCCGGGCGGCGGGTACCACTGGGGCCCGGAGGCCCACCACGGCGAGCTGCCCCGCGGCGAGCGGGTCGAGGTCGGCGCGACCGCCCCGCTCCAGGAGATCCTCTTCGGCCCGGGCCGGGTGGCCGACGGCACGACCAACCTCGTCGGGGCGCTGCGCCGGGCCATGGCGACGACCGGGTACTCGGACGTCAAGGAGTTCCAGCGGGTCGAGGTCGTCGTCTCGCCGTACATGCACGGCTGACGCACCACGGCATACGCAGCGCGGCATACGCACCAAGGCATACGCCCGCGCTTACGTGCCGAGGTAGCTCTTCCAGCCCTTCGACGGCGCCGCCCCGATCGGCAGCTTCCGGAGCTTGGCCAGCGTGGCCGGGTCCTGCGCGTCGAGGTAGTCGCACAGCTGCCGGAACGAGACGAACCGGGTGTCCGGGTAGGTCGCCATCCTCCGCATCGCCGCCTCGACGGCCTTCATGTAGATGCCGCCGTTCCAGTCCTCGAAGTGGTTGCCGACGATGTACGGCGCCCGGTTCCCGTCGTAGGCGCGCTGGAACCCCGCGAGGTAGGTGTCGGTGGCCTCCTGCTGCCACTGGGCCCGCTTCGACGCGTCGCCGTTCGGCGTCTTGGACTGGTTGTACATGAGGTTGTAGTCCATCGAGAGCACCGACGAGCTGTGGCCGGCGAAGGGGATGGACTGCAGGTCGACCGCCCAGAGCTTCCCGGCCTTGCTCGGCCAGACCTGGGTCCCGGTCGAGCTGGTGTCGTAGCGCCAGCCCAACCGGTCGGCCGTGGTGCGCAGGTTCGTCGACCCCTCGAGGCACGGCGTGCGACCGCCGACGAGCTCCTTGCGGTAGTCGAACGGCAGCGGCGCCAGGTCGGTGAACCCCGTGGTCGTCTTCCACGTCATGACGAACTTCATCGCCTGGTCGATCTCGTCCTGCCATTGGTCCGGCGTCCAGCCGCCGACCCCGCCGTCGCCGCAGAAGTGGCCGTTGAAGTGCGTCCCGATCTCGTGGCCCTCGAGCCACGCCTTGCCGATGTTGTCGATGGTCGCGTGGACGGCGTCGTCGGCGAGGAAGGGGATGGCTGAGGCGCCGGCGGCCCGGCCGGGCGGGTGGTAGAGGGTCCGCTTGTCCTTCGGCACGAAGTAGAGGCCCGAGAGGAACAGCGTCATCGACGCCTTGAGCTCTTGGGCGACGCCGCGGAAGTGCGACAGCAGCGGCAGCCGCGGGCTCTCACCGGCGCCGTCCCACGAGATGACGACCAGCTGCGGCGGCGTGTCGCCGGCTGCCAGCCGGTGCGGCGTCGGCTGGTTCGGCTGCGGGCCGGCCTCGCGCCACGACCCGTCGTTGCCGGGGGCGGTGGTGACCGCGCCAGCCGGCCCGTTGGTAGCGCCCCCCGTCCCAGTCGCCCCGCCCGCCCCGGCCGACGTCGGCGACGCCCCACCGCCGGGTATGCGCAGCGCGTCGCAGCCGCTCAGGGCGGCAGCGGCGCCGACTCCGAGACCCCCCGCGAGCAGCCGACGTCGACTGACCCCTGCCATGTCTGGTGTGTCCTCCCGGCCGCTTCCTGACCTCGAGCCCCTGCGCGGCCCCGACCGCGGATGCCTCGACAGCCTAGACATCGGACCGGCGCCGGTCGCGGACATCGCACCCGGCGTGCCGCCTGCACCCGGGGCCGAGCGGGGTCCTAGTGCCCGGCCGACGAGCCCCGTGAGACCGGTGTCGCCGGCGTCGTCCTTGGCTCGTCACGCCACGACCGCCACAGCGCCGCGTAGGCGCCGTCGGCCGCGATCAGCTCGTCGTGGGTCCCGATCTCGGTCACGACACCCTCGTCGACCACGGCCACCCGGTCGGCGTCGTGCGCCGTGTGCAGCCGGTGCGCGATGGCGACGACCGTGCGTCCCGAGACGACGGCGGCCAATGACCGCTCCAGGTGCCGCGCGGCCCGCGGGTCCAGCAGCGAGGTGGCCTCGTCGAGCACGAGGGTATGCGGGTCGGCCAGCACCAGCCGGGCCAGCGCGAGCTGCTGCGCCTGGGGGGTGGTCAGCACGTGACCGCCGCTGCCGACGGGCGTCTCCAGACCCCGCGGCAGCCCGAGGGCCCACACCCGCGCGTCGACCGCCTCGAGCGCGGCGAGCAGGGTGTCCTGCGTCGCACCTGGACGGGCCAGCAGCAGGTTGTCCTCGAGGGTGCCGACGAACACGTGGTGCTCCTGCGTGACGAGGGCGACCTCGCCGCGCAGCTGGTCCAGCTCGAGGTCCACGAGCCGCACCCCGCCGACGTCGACCCGGCCGGCGCGAGGGCCGTCGATGCCGGCCATCAGCCGCCCGAGCGTCGACTTGCCCGCCCCGGACGGACCGACGATGGCCAGCCGCTCCCCGGGCACCAGGTCGAGGGACACGCCGTTGAGCACGTCGCGACCGGACCGGTACGCATACCGGACGTTCTCGACCTCGAGCCGCCCGTCGCGCGGCGTCTCGCCGCTGGCCTTCCGGTCCGGCGGCACGTCGGCGATCCCGATGACGCGCGCGAGCGAGGTGGCGCCCACCTGGATCTCGTCGAGCCACATCAGCAGCTCGTCGAGCGGCATGGCCAGCGCCTGGACGTAGAGCGCCACCGCGGTCACCGTGCCCACCGTCGTCTGGCCCTGCGCCACCAGCCACCCGCCCCAGAGCAGGGTTACGGCGACGGGGAACAGGTAGGCGACCTCGACCTGCGGGAACCACCACATCCGCAGGCGCAGCGTGTACATCTCCGCGTCGTAGGCCTGGCTGATGGCGTGGTCGATCCGGGCCCGCCGCCGCCGACCGAGGCGCAGCGCGTCGACGGTGCGCGAGCCGTCGACCGACTCGGTGACGACACCGTTCATCACCGCGTAGGTGGCCCGCTCGCGCAGGTAGCCGTCCGGCGCATACCGGAGGTACCACCGCGTGGAGATCCAGAGCAGGGGGAACCCGACGACGATGGCCAGCGCCACCATCCACCCGGTGAGGAACGCCGCGACGCAGGTGATCACCACGGTGACGACGGCCACGAAGATCGACGGGATCCCGAACCGGGCGACGTGCGACAGCGCCTCGACGTCGTTGGTGGTGCGGGAGACGAGGTCACCGGTCCCTGCGCGCTCGACCGTCGACAGCGGCAGCGACACGACGCGGTCCATGAACTGCTCGCGCAGCTCGGCGAAGAGGTCCTCGCCCATCCGGAACGACGACCGGCGCGCGAACCAGGTCAGGATCGTCTGGGCGACCACCGCGACCGCGAGGCCCACGGCGAGGTGGTCCACCGACGCCACGACGCCCTGCTGGGTCACCGTGTCGACGAGCAGCCCGACGATCCGCGGCGCGGCCAGGGCGGCCACCGCGGCGAGCGCGTGCAGGCTGACGACGAGGATGAGCTGACGGCGGTGCCGCAGCAGCATGCCCTTGGTATGCGTGCGCACGGAGGACATCTCGGCGACGGGCAGCGTGGCCCGCGTCGGCGGGGTCATGAGGAACGCCATCAGTCCTCCCCTCGGATCACGACGGCCCGGTAGGCCGGGTTGGTACGGAGCAGCTCGTGGTGGGTACCGCGCGCCGTGACGATCCCGTCCTGCAGGAACAGGACGCGGTCGGCGTGGTCGAGCAGCAGCGGGCTGGCGGTCATGACGGCGGTGGTCAGCCCCGCGCGGGCCGCGGCCAGGCGGCCGGCGATACGAACCTCGGTATGCGCGTCGACCGCGCTCGTGGGCTCCACGAGGACCAGGGTCTCGGCCCCGGTGAGCAGGGCCCGGGTCAGCGCGAGGCGCTGCCGCTGGCCGCCCGAGAACGACCGTCCGCGTTCCTCGACCTCGCTGTCGAGACCGTCGGCCAGCGCCTCGAGGACGTCCTCGCCGCTGGCGACGGCGAGCGTGCGCAGGATGGTGGCGTCGTCGAAGCGGCCCCACGGGTCGAGCTCGTCCCGGAGCGTGCCGGTGAACAGCCGCGGGTCGGTCTCGCTGACGACGACGCGTCGGCGGACGGTCTCCAGCGGCAGGTCGAGCAGGGACGTCGACCCGAGGCGAACTCCGGCGGCGTCCTGCCCGAACCGGCCCAGCCGGTCGGCGAGGGCCGACGACTCCTCCGGTCGCGCCGACACGACGGCGGTGAGCAGGCCCGGCTCGATGACGACACCGCTGCGCTCGTCGACGAGCGGGACGCCAGGGGCCGGTTCGGCGGCGTGCCGGGACGGGTCCGGGTGGTCGCGGTGGTCGGGCTGCACGGAGAGCACCCGGATCAGCTTCCGGGCGCCGATGTGGGCCCGGCTGAACCGGTCGACGAACTCGGTCGCCGTCCGCAGGGGCAGCACGAGGAACGCGGAGTACCCGTAGAACGCGACCAGCTCGCCCACGCTGATGTCGCCCTGGAGCGCGTAGCGCGCCCCGAGCCATGTCACCACGAGGACGAAGACGCCGGGCAGCAGGACCTGGGCGGCGTCGAGGGCCGCCTGGACGCCGGCCACGCGGTACCCGACCTGACGGACCTGCTGCGACTGACCGGCATACCGGCGCAGGAAGACCTGCTCGCCGCCGATGCCGCGCAGCACGCGCAGGCCGGCGACGGTGTCGGCACCGAGCCCGATGAGCCGGCCGGCCTCCTCGCGCTGGTGGGCCTGGCGCTTCTGCAGGGGGCGGACGATGAACGCGAGGAGGGCGACGAGCACGGGCACACCGATGAGGACGACGAGACCGAGGGTGCGCGACGTGCTGAGCAGGATGACCGCGACGACGACGTAGCTGACGATCGCGCCGACCATCCGGGCGAAGACGTCGTAGAGGCCGCCGAGGCGCATCGCGTCGGAAGCGACCACCGCGACCACGTCGCCGGTGGGCGTCTGGCGGGTGAGCGCCTCGCCGACGTCGGCGCTGTGCCAGCCGACCAGCTGGATCGAGCGGAACGCCGCCCGCAGCCAGTTCGTCACGGCGAACCAGTGCCGCCAGGCGCCGGCCAGGGCACTGACCACGCCCAGCCCGACGAGGACGCCGCACCAGAGGAGCAGCTGGTCGGCCTGGCCCTCGACGATCCCCTGGTCGATGGCCCGGCTCATCGCGGCGGGGAAGAGGGCCTGCGTGACCATCCACGTGACGCCGAAGATCGTGGCCACCGCGAGCGTGCGCCACTGACCCCGCCCCACCCAGCCCAGGAAGCTCAGGGGGCTGCGCAGGTCCGGGGTGCCCGGATGCTCGTACGGAAGGCGCACGACAGTTCACGTTACGCGTGAGATCTGACGGCTCCCACCGGTTTTCGGTCGAGCAGCGGACGCCCGGCCGGCGGCCCGCGCTTCCTCTCCTACGCTGGTCGTCATGGCGAGCGAGACCACGGCCGGCTCCGGCGTCGAGAACGTGCGTGGCGTGCCCCACGGCAGCCGCGGCGCGGTCGTCGCCGTCGGTGCGGTCTTCGCGATCAACGGCCTGGCCATCGGTGGGTGGGCCGGCGTGCTCCCCGCCCTGCGCACCCGGCTCGGCATCGATGCGGGGACGCTGGCGGTGCTCCTCTTCATCGTCGGAGTGGCCGCGGTCGTCTCGATGCAGGTGGGCGGCCGGATGGCCGACCGCGTCGGCGCTCGCCGGGTCACGCTGACCGCGTTGCCGCTGATGATCGCCGGGGCGGCGGTCCTGGCGTTCGCGAGCTCGTTCCCGCTCGCCGTGGTGGCCGGCGTCCTCCTGGGCCTCGGCAACGGGGCGACCGACGTCGCGATGAACGCTCTTGGAGTGGCGGTCGAGAAGGCGCGACCGATGCCGGTGATGAGCCGGTTCCACGCGTTCTGGAGCATCGGCTCGTTCGGTGGAGCGGCCGTGGTCTTCCTCAGCGCGTGGCTGGTCGGCGACGACGACGGGTCGGTGATCCTCGCGGCGATGATCGCCATCGTCGTGCTGGCCGTCGTTGCGCTGCTGGTGACGCTCCGGTGGATCCCCGAGACCGAACCGGTCTCGCATACCGTCGACGGGACCAAGCAGCCGATCCCGCCGATCGCGTGGCTGTTGGGCGCGATGGCCGTCTGCTTCGGGCTGATGGAGGGGACCGCCTACGACTGGTCCGGGGTCCACATGGCCGACGTGGCCGGGGTCGACCCGGGCACCGCGTCGATCGCCGTGGTCACGGTGACGCTGTTCATGGTCGCGATGCGGCTCGCCGGGGACTGGGCGGTGGCGCGGTTCGGGCACCGGCCGGTCGTGTGGTTCGGCGCGGTGGCGTCGGCGATCGGGTACTCCCTCACCGTGTTCGCGACGCCGGTCCCGGTGCTGCTGGTCGGCTGGGCGTTCGTCGGGTTCGGCGTGGCGATGATCGCGCCGCAGGTGTATGCGACGTCGGGCTACCTCGGTGGCGGCCGGATGCTCGCTGTGGTGGTGACGTTCGGGTACGCCGCCTTCCTCAGCGGCCCGGCGGTCCTCGGGTGGCTGGTGCACTCGTTCGGCGTGCAGAAGGCGATGCTGCTGCCGTTCGCCCTGTCCTTCGTGCTGGTCGTCATCACCCGGTGGATGCCGGCGATCGAGCGGGGGACGGCCGAGTCGGTCAGCGAGTGAGCGCCCGGCGGCGGCTCACCTGGTGCAGGGCGACGGCCACACTCAGGACGACGGCCGCGGTGACGGCCAGGCCGGTGGGTCCGAGGCGGTCCACGAGCTCGGCCAAGCGGCCCTGGACCGTCGTGGCCGCGTCGACGACCGGGTCGTTCGGGTCGCCGCCGCCGGCCACCCGCACCTCGTAGGCGCCGTACCAGACGACGTAGGCGCCGGCGAGGACCAGGAGCACGCCGCTCAGGCGGTTCACCCAGGGCAGCAGGCGGCGCAGCCGCCCGACGACGGCGTCCTGGGCGAGGGCCACGGCCAGCGCCAGGACGGTGACGAGCAGGCCCATGCCCACCGCATACGCGACGACGACGGCCAGCCCGGCAGCGACGCCGTCAGCCCGCGAGGTCGAGGCGAGTACCGCCAGGAACGGGCCCACGGTGCAGGAGAGCGAGGCCAGCGCGTATGCGGCTCCGTAGGCGGCCATCGCCCACCAGCCGCCGGCGGGGACGCGGTGCCAGTGCGGGAGCCGCAGGACCACGTCGCGACCGCTCAGCAGGACGACGCCGAGGCCGACCAGGACGGCGCCGATCACGATGGTGGCCCAGGGGAGGTACCGCTCGAGGGACAGCGCCAGCGGCACCACGACCGCGCCGAACACCCCGAACACGGCGACGAACCCGGTGGTCATGGCCGCCGACAGCGCCAGGGACCGGGCGACCGCGTCGCTGCGGGTCCGGGTGTCGCGGTCGACGAGCAGGGTGAGCCAGGCGGGCAGGAGGGCGAAGCCGCACGGGTTCAGCGCGGCGAGCGCGCCGGCGCCGAGCGCGAGCAGGAGGGGCGCTGAGTCCACGTCGTTCAGCCGAAGGTCTGCCGGGCCAGCGCCACCAGGTCGACGTCCTGGCTGTATGCCGGGTGCCGGCTGACCGTCCCGTCCGGCGCGATGAGCACGAAGGTGTCCTGCTGCGTGATCCCGAACCGGGCGTAGAGGTCGCCGGTCGTGTCGGCCAGGTTGGTCATGGACTGCAGCCCCCCGCGGTCGACGAAGCGGCGCATATCGGCGGCGTCGGTGCTGAGCCCCGCGACCCCGACCACCCGGACGTCGGGGCCGAGCGCGGTGGCGGCGTCCTTCACACCGGCCGCGGCGCGGGCGCAGACCGTGCACCAGGGCGCCCAGAACCAGAGGACGGTCTTCTTCCCGGCCAGCTCGGCGCCCGCGAAGGCGGTGCCGTCGACGGTCGTGGCGCGGAACGCGAGCGCTGCGGGCACCGTGGCGGCCGAGGTGGTCGCGGCCGGTCCGGAGTTGGTGGGCGCAGGAGCGCTGGTCGAGGGCGTGGTGGTTCCGGTGCTCGCGGAGCTGGAGGCCGCGGCCGTCGTGGGTGAGGTGGATGCGATGCCACTCCCGGTGCTGCTCCCGGTGTTGCAGGCGGCGCAGGCAGTCAGCGCGAGGGCGAGTACCGCCTGGCGCGCTGTGGTCCTTCGGGCCGCCCGCATGCGCTACATCATCCGTGACGGGGTATGCCTCGAGCCGGCGTCGCGGCTTACGACCGGCTAACCGCGGAGACCACCCGGCACGGCGCCCACTTCTCGGACATGTCTGAGAAGTCGCGCCCGGATCGCGCGGAATGGCTCCACTACTCAGACATGTCCGAGAAGTGGAGGTCGGCGGCGATCGTCACGTGCGCCGCTCGCCGCCCATCGCCGGTCGGATACCCGGTCGTATACCCAAGGCGGTCGCTCCCACGAGCGGATCCGTTATACGACCGGGTATACGACTGGTGATCCGACCCGAGACGCGCCGCGGTCAGGCGATCCGGACCAGGGGGCGGACGCCGTCGTTGCGGGACGTCGCCGCCCAGGCCGTCGCCACGTCGTCGAGCGGGTGGACGTGATGGTCGACAACGAGCGCTCCGGACGCCGCCAGCGCGAGGACCTCGCCCAGCGCCACCGCCCGCTGGGCCGGCGTGATCGCGTTGTTGGTGTAGCCGAGGACGCTCGCCGACCGGGCACGGAGCACGGCCGACGACAGCTGGGCGGCGTCGCCGCCGAGACCGCCGAGGTTGACCAGCCGCCCGCCCGGCGCCAGGGCGTGGCACGCCGCAACCGCCGACGGCCCGAACACCGGGTCGACAACGACGTCCACCGGTCCGCCCGCCGCCTCGACGAACCTCTGGCCGAGGGCCGCTGGGTCGTCCGCGTCCGAGTCCGACACCCGGACCACCGCGTCGGCCCCCGCGCGCCGGGCCCGGGCCTCCGCCGCCTCCGACCGGCACACCGCCACCACGCTCAGCGCGCCGAGTCGATGCGCCGCGGCGACGGCCGCCTGCCCGACCATGCCTCCCGCGCCGAGGACCAGGACCCGTTCGCCCGGCTGCAGCCCGGCCCGCCAGGTCAGGCACATCCACGCCGCGATCCCGGACGTCCCGATCGCCGCGGCATCGTCGTCGCGGACCTCCTCGGACAGCGGCACCACGTCCTCGCCGGCCACCGCACACGTCTCGGCCAGGCTCCCGTCCCCGGGCGCCATCCCCGCCGACGTCGCGAACCACACCCGCGTCCCGGCCTCCAGGGCCGGCGACCGGACCACCCGGCCCACGCCCTGGACCCCGGGCACGTACGGCAGCGCCGGCTCCCCGAAGTACGACGTCCCGCTCGCGCACAGCAGATCCAACGGCACGACCGGCGCGACGGTCACCGCCACGAGGGTCGAGCCCTCCGCGGTCGGACGCGAGCCGACGACGGGCGCCGACGCATACGCCTGGATCAGGGCGGCGCGCACGTCAGGTCGAGATGTCGGGGTACGGGAGCGTCAGGTGCTTCATCGCGGCACCGTAGGCCAGCTGGTACTCCAGCGGACCGTGGTCGCGTTCGAACATCGCGATGAACAGAGTGAGCGTGAGGAACGGGTGGGCGCCCATCCCGAACAGCGTCACGTGGTCCTGCTCCACCAGCGCCCGGCGTTCGTCGTCGGTGAACGCCAGCCACGTGCTCGCCTCGCCGGTGTGGCTGCCCAGCAGCCGGTTGGCCATCGTCTCCTCCCACCACGCGACGGTCCCGGCGGGGTCCTCGCGGTACCGCTCCACGAGCTCCGGGTCGCGGTCGACGGTGAAGAGGAACTTGTCGAGCAGGTACTTGCTCATGCCAGCGCCCCCTTCGGGTACCAGGTGAAGTACGCCTCCATCGTGTGAAACAGGTCGAGGGAGTCGACGTGGTCCGCCGCCACCCCGTCGCCGGCCGCGCCCATCATCAGCATGAAGTCCATGAACCCGTGCGTCGCGTTACCCGGCGCGTGCAGGCTGTCGAGCGTCACCTCGCGCAGGCACCCCTCGACGTCGCCGGTCGCGATCCACTCGACCGCCTTCCGGTCGAACTCCGGGTCTGGCCCGTGCGGCCCGAACTGACGCGGGCCGCCGAGCTCGAGCGACAGGTGGCCGGTCCCCACGATCGCCACCCGAAGGTCCGAGGGCCAGCTCTCGACCAGACGGCGCAATGTACGACCGAGCTCGACGAACCGTTCGGGCCGGGGCATCGGCGGCGCGAAGATGTTGGTGTAGACCGGCACGATCGGCAGGTCCGCCTCCGGACGCAGCGTGATGATCGGGCAGGTGATGCTGTGGTCGATCCGCAGCTCGTTGCTGAACGCCAGGTCGAACCCCGCGTCGATCCCGTCGCGCAGCACGTGCGCCGACAGGTCCTCCTGACCCCGCAGCGTCATCCGCGGAAGCCCGAACTCCCGCTCCTCGTTGTAGAAGTTCGCGTCGTAGAACGGTGCCTTGCCGACGAGGAACTGCGGCATGTTGTCCAGCCACAGCTGGTGGAAGTGGTCGCTGCCGACCATCAGCAGCACGTCCGGCCGCGCCCGCGTCAGCGTCGCCCGGAACCGTTCGATCTTCTCGACCCACTGGTCCGCGAAAGGCGGCCGGTCGGCCCCCGTCGACGCGCTCGCGCGGTAGTAGAACGGGTGGTGCGTCGAGGCGATGACGGCGGCAACCGTGGCCATTCGGTTCTCCTCCAACGGTTTTCGAGGGTATGCGGATCAGGTCTCGTCCGGCGGCATGTAGTAGGCGCCGCGGTCGACGGCGAGGTAGACGTCCATGCCGATCGGGCGGCGACGCTCCTCGGCGAGTTGTCCGAGCAGCCCCGCTGCCCGGGCCAGGAGGGCGAACCCGCGCAGCAGCTCGACCGGCAGCCCGAGGTCGGCGAGGGCGGCACCGCATACCCCCGCGCCGTTGAGCGGCAGCCGGCGGCCGAGCACCTGCTCGTGGACCCGCCCCACCGCCTCGAACAGGCGCAGGTGCGGCCCGCGGACCCCCTCCTCCTCGGCGATCCGCAGCAGGACCGGCGTCCGCGGGTCCTCGACCTTGTGGACCGGGTGCCCGAGCCCCGGGACGAACCGCCCCGCCTCGCGGGTCCGCGTCACGGCGGCCAGGGCCAACGCGTCCCACTCCGCGTCGTCGGCGGGCAGGTCGCCCCCGACGTCCACCAGCACCGCGTCGAGGAACTGGCCGCAGTCCTCGGTCACCCCGAGGAACCGCGACCCGCCGCCGAGCAGACCCGCGGCCAGCGCCCCCTGTAACGAGTCCGGCGCCGAGAGGTAGGTCAGCCGCGCGGCGATCGCCGTCGGCGTGTACCCGTGGTCGGCCAGGGCGACGAGCACCGCCTCGAAGACGCGGACCTCCGACGGCGTCGGCCGGCGCAATGCCACCAGCCAGAAGGCGAGCTCGCCGAACCCGACCTGGCCCATGAGGTCGGCGGTGAGGTCCTGGCCGAGCAGCCGGATCTGGTCGGCGTCGGAGGTGCCGAGCGAGGTCGGCAGCCGCAGTGGTTCGGTCATGACGGGACCTCCTCGGACAGCCAGCGGCGGATCTCCGCTCCGTGCTCGTCGAGGGTAGGCGGCGGGAGCCGGTAGGCGGGCGGACTCTCGGACAGCGTGATGGGGTTACGGACGCTGCGCACCGACGCGCCGTCCGGCCCGACCTCGACGACCGGGTCGAGCCCGATGCCCTCGGCGAACGCCACGCCCTGGTCGACGGTGTTGATCGGCCCGCACGGGATGCCGGCGGCGGTGATGTCGCGGAACCACTCCATCGTGGTCCGGGTCGACAGCCGTTCGACGAGGAGCGGGCGCAGCTCCTCGCGACGGGCCGTGCGGTCGGGGTTCTTGGCGAACCGCGGGTCGTCGGCCAGCTCCGGCACGCCGAGGACGTCGACCAGCTTGCGGAACTGCTGGTCGTTGCCTGCCGTGACGATGAGCTCGCCGTCGGAGCAGGGGAGTGGCTCGTAGGGGAACAGGCTCGGGTGGCTGTTGCCCATCCGGTAGGGCACGACCCCGGCGGCGACGTAGGCGCTGGTGTGGTTGACCATCCCCGACAGGGCCGACGACAGGAGGTTGACCTCGATGTGCTGGCCACGACCGGTCTCGTGGCGCCGGTGCAGAGCGGCGAGCAGCCCGATCGTCGCGTGCATCCCCGCCATGACGTCGAACACCGAGATGCCCGCGCGGTACGGCTCGCCGTCGGCGGGTCCGGTAAGGCTCATGAGACCCGAGATCGCCTGCACGATGAGGTCGTAGCCCGGCAGCGCGCGGCCCTGCTCGCCGCTGCCGAACCCGCTGATCGACGCATACAGGACGCGGGGGTTCGACGCGGCGACGGTGTCGTAGTCCAGGCCGTACTTGGCGAGTCCGCCGGGGCGGAAGTTCTCGATGACGATGTCGGCCCGTGTGGCGAGCTCGCGCGCGAGCACGGCGTCGGACTCGTCGGCGAAGTCGAGGACCACGGACCGCTTGTTGCGGTTGATCCCGAGGAAGTAGGTCGAGACGCCGTCGTGGACCGGGGGGACCCACGAGCGGGTGTCGTCGCCGCGCGGGCCCTCGACCTTGACCACCTCGGCGCCGAGGTCGGCCAGCAGCATGGTCGCGTAGGGGCCGGCGAGGATGCGCGAGAAGTCGGCGACGAGGAGCCCGTCGAGGGGACCTGCGGCGTCGTCGCTCACGATCACGTCTCCTCAGCACGAGTCGGTATGCGGACAGTCGTCCGTTATCGGTGCTCAGAGTCGCAAGTCGGACCCGCGAGCGTCAAGTGGAGTCTTGACAGGAATGTCCGTAGTGCGGACGATCGTCCGCAGACGTCGTGCCCCTGACGTCATCGACTCGAGGAGGAGCCATGGCCGGACCCGACCAGCCCACCCCGTCCGCCGTCGTGTTCCGTCACGGCACCGTCCTGACCATGGACGACACCCACCGCGTCCTGACCGACGCCGACGTCCTCGTCGTGGGCGACCGGATCGCCGAGGTCGGCACCGGCCTCAGCGCGCCCGACGGTGCGGTGGAGGTCGACGCGTCCGGCGGCATCGTCATGCCCGGCATGATCGACACGCACCGGCACATGTGGCAGACGGCGATGCGCGGGTACGGCGCGGACTGGACGCTCACCCAGTACTTCGTCTGGTACTACCTCGAGCACGGCCGCCGGTTCCGCCCCGAGGACATCCGCGCGGGCAACCTGCTCGGCGCACTGGAGGCGCTCGACGCGGGCGTGACGACGACGGTCGACTGGTCGCACGGGCTCCAGAGCGTGGACCACGCCGAGGCGGCGGTCGACGCGCTGCGCAGCGTGCCGGGGCGGTTCGTGCTGGCGTACGGCAACATCCAGGCCGGCCCCTGGGAGTGGACGGCCCAGCCGGAGGTGCAGCGGTTCCTCACCGGACTCCGCGACGCGGGCGACGACCGGCTGGGGGTGCAGCTCGCCTTCGACGTGACCGGTGACCCGGCGTTCCCCGAGAAGGCGGCGTTCGAGGTGGCCCGCGAGCTCGGGCTCCCGGTGACGACGCACGCCGGCGTGTGGGGCGCCACGAACGACGACGGGATCCGGCTCATGCACGAGCACGGGTTCATGAACGCGGACACGACCTATGTCCACGCCGCGACCCTCGATAAGGACTCCTACCTGCGGATCGCCGCAACCGGCGGCTCGCTGTCGGTCTCGACCGAGTCCGAACAGAGCGCCGGGCAGGGGTACCCGCCCACCTGGCAGGTGCGCCGCTACGACATCCCGGTGTCGCTGTCGATGGACACCAGCGTGTGGTGGAGCGGCGACCTGTTCTCGGCGATGCGGACCACCCTCGGGGCGGACCGGTCGCGGGAGCACCTCGAGGCCCACGTCGAGGGCGACACGGTGACCCACGTCCACCTGCGGGCCGAGCACGTCGTCGACTGGGCGACGCGGGGTGGGGCGAGAGCCCTGGGCCGCGACGACCTCGGGCGCCTCACGCCGGGCGCCAAGGCCGACATCGTGCTGCTCAAGAACGACGACTCACCGGTGTCGTTCCCGCTGCTGAACCCCTACGGGCACGTGGCGTTGCAGGCGCAGCGGGCCGACGTGCATACCGTGCTCGTCGACGGGGTGGTCGTGAAGCGGGACCACAAGCTCGTGGGGGTTGACCTCGCGGCAGCGCGGTCGGCCATCGAGTCGACCGTCGACTACCTGCGCGGCGACATGGGCGAGGAGACGTGGGTCGCGGGCATGAACCCGGACCGGCCCTCGGACGACGCGGTCCTGGACAACCCGTACACGTACACGGAGTACAAGTCGTCGGCGACCAGAGAGGCCCGCGAGTCGCTGTTCGGGGACTCGTCGGCCGGCTAGCGATACGGGGACCCATGGCCGGACGAGGAAGCGGACCGGACTTCGTCGAGGCGCTCGCCCGTGGCCTCGACGTGCTCACCTGCTTCGACGCGCGACGCCCCACGATGACGCTCAGTGAGGTCGCGCTGGCGGCCGACCTGGCCCGCCCCACGGCCCGACGCCTGCTGCTCACGCTCGCCGAGCTCGGCTACGTGCGGGTCGAGGAGGGCGCGTATGCGTTGACGCCCCGGGTGCTCGGGCTCGGTACCGCGTACGTCTCGTCTCTCGGGTTGTGGGAGCTGGCCCGCCCGCACCTGGAGGCGCTGGTGCACCAGACGGGGGAGTCGTCCTCGATGGCCCAGCTGGACGGGTCGGACATCGTCTACGTCGCCCGGGTCGCGGTGCCGAAGATCATCGCGCTGCGGGTCGACATCGGGACCCGGTTCCCCGCCGAGCGGACCTCGCAGGGGAAGGTGCTCCTCGCAGCGCTGCCCGAGTCGGAGGTCGCGCGGGTGGTGGCCGAGCCGTCGCGGTCCGGGCTGCCGCCGGCGCCGGAGCGCCCGCTCAAGGACCTGCAGCGGGAGCTGACCCGGGTCCGGGCCCAGGGGTGGGCGCTGGCCGACGAGGAGCTGGCGCCGGGTGTCCGCTCGGTGGCGGCGCCGGTGCGGGACGGGTCCGGGCTGGTGCGGGCCGCCATGAACGTCACGGTCCACGCGGCGGAGACGTCGACCGAGCACCTGCTGGCGGTCCACCTGCCGCGGTTGCTCGAGACGGCGAGCCGGATCAGTGGCGACTGGGCCGCCTGGGGCGCCCGCCCGCAGGTCGAGCTGGTCCCCGGCGCCTGAACGCGGTCCCGAGCCGCGCACACCACCACGTCTGACGCCACGGGCAGTTGTTGCGGCGCAACCAGCCAGGAGGCCGCAACGGCTGACATCGACGTCAGTTGTTGCGGAAACCTCTTGGGCGCGGCTTAGTCAGCCGGAGGCGGCGCGGCGCAGGGCCGCGACGGTCTGCTCGACGTCGGACTCGTCCGTGGTCCAGTTGCTCACCGAGATCCGCAGCACGCCGCGGTCGCGCCAGCGGGAGCCGGAGATCCAGGTGCTGCCGTCGGCGATGAGGCGGGCGCCGACCTCCGCCGTCCGGGCGTCGTCCTCGAACGCGAAGCACACCTGCGTGTAGACGACGTCGTTGAGCACCTCCGCCCCCGGTATCGACCGAACCCCCTCCGCCAGCGCGGCCGCCCGGTCGGTCAACCGCTCGACGAGGTCCCTGACCCCGGACCGCCCGAGCGAGCGCAGAGCGGCCCACACCGGTACGCCGCGGGCCCGCCGCGACATCTCGGGGACGCGTTCGTACGGGTTCCCGGGTCCCTCGGGGTCGGCCGCCGCCAGATAGTGGGTGTGCACCGCGAACGAGTCCCGCACCGCCGCCCGGTTGCGGACCGCAGCGATTCCGCAGTCGTACGTCACGTTGAGCGTCTTGTGCGCGTCGGTCGCCCAGGAGTCCGCGTCGGCCATCCCGGCCACGAGCTCCGCGAGCCGCGGGGTGGCCGCCGCCCACAGCCCGAACGCCCCGTCCACGTGCACCCACGCACCGCGCGCATGGGCCATCGGGACGAGCTCCGCGAACGGGTCGAACGCCCCGGAGTGGAGGTTCCCCGCCTGGAGGGCGACGATCACCGCTTCCCCGTCCGGCACAGCGTCGAGCGTCGCCGCGAGGGCGTCGACCCGCATACGGCCCTCGTCGTCAACCGAGACGAGCGTGGGGGCGCCGAACCCCAGGTATCGCAACGCGAGGTCGAGGCTGTCGTGCCGCTCGACGCCGGCGAGCACGTGCACCGGCGGTGCGCCGGACAGCCCGCGCTGCTCGACGTCCCACCCGACGCCGTCCAGGACGGCGTGCCGTGCCGAGGCCAGGCCCACGAAGTTGGCCATCGTCGCGCCGGTCGTGAACGAGACCGCCGCGTCGGCCGGCAGGCCGAGGAGGTCCTGGAACCAGGTGCCGGCGGTCTCCTCGAGGGCGACGACCCCCGGCGTCGGCGAGCGCATACCGGCGTTCTGGTCCCACGCGCTGACCAGCCAGTCCGCGGCGAGCGCCGACGGCAGGGTGCCGCCCATGACCCACCCGAAGAACCGTCCGGACTGGATCGCCATCAGCCCCGGCTCGGTGGCGCGCGCCATCTCTTCGACGACCGCCGTCGGGTCCATCGGCCCGTCGGGCAGTGGGCCACCGACCGCGGCGAGCACCGTCTCCACCGACTCGGCCGGCGGTACCGGCCGCGAATCCAGCGACCCGAGCCAGTCGAGCGCCAGCTCGTGCGCCCGGCCCAGAGGTTCCTCGTATGCGTCGCGTCCGGCTCCCACGAACGAACGGTAGCGGGGTCAGAAGATCGTGTAGGCGCCCTTGGCGAGGAAGAACCCTTTCTTGCCCGCGGTGTTGACGCAGGTCACGCCGATCATCTCGCTGACGCACTGGAACGGTGACCCCTGCACGGTGGCGATCGCGCCGTACTGGAGCACCTGGGCGCCCGGCTGGATCATCGTGTCGCTGTTGCAGATCGGCTTCGGGGTGTCCCCGCTCCACTCGATCCGGCCCACGTCCTTGGCCGCGGCGCCACCCCCCGCGTCGCAGGTCCCGGCCGGCGGGGTGACCCGGCCGTCGCGCACCTCGCAGCCGGCGGGCCCTGGGCCGGTGGCCGCGATCGAGCAGTAGATGTTGCCGGTCGGACTGGTGAACTGCGCCTTGGCGCCCGCGTCGATCTTGCCGGCCGCGAAGTGCTGCATCGCCTGCTCGTACGTCTTCGGCGGCTGCAGCGCCGGCGTTGTCGTCGTGGTCGTCGTCGGCGTCGCGGAGGAGCTCGACCCGGACGACGGCGTCACGGTGACCGTCGTGGTGAGCGGTGCGACGGGTTCGCCGCCGCTGCCGCAGGCGCTCACGACGAGCGGGACCACAACGAGAGCCAGCGCCCCGGCGAGGGCACGCAGTCGGCGCTTGGCGGTCGTCGTCGAGGGGATCACAGCGGGCATCACGGGGCACAAGGGTGCCATAGCCGGGGTGCCCGGACCGCCTCGCGAACCCCGCTCGTCCCCTGACGCGCGCGGCGCATACCTTCTCATCACTTAGCCTGGAACGGTGCTGAGGACGATGCTCAAGCCGCGGTGGCTGGGGCTCCTCGGGGCGCTGATCGTGCTGCTCGTGGCGTTCACCTTCCTCGGCCTCTGGCAGCTGAGCGTGGCGCGCGACGACGCGGCGCGCGAGGCCATCGCCGCCGCGCCGCTGCAGCCGCCGGTCGCCCTCGGATCCGTGATGGTCCCGCACTCCCCGTTCCCCGGCGACGCGTCGGGGCGGCCGGTCAGCATGACCGGGACGTACGACGCCGGCGGCCAGGTCCTTGTGGCCGACCGCCGGCTCGACGGCGTGTCCGGGTACTGGGTGCTGACGCCGCTCGTGGTGGACGCCACCGCTGAGGCCGGTCCGGCCCGCATCGCCGTCCTCCGCGGCTTCGTCACCGGCGCGACCGGCACCGGTCCGGCGCCGTCCCCGCTCGGACCGGTCACCGTCACTGGAACCCTGGCGCCGGGGGAGTCCCCGGCCTCGTCGAGCGCGTCCCTCCCGGCCGGGCAGCTGGGGTCGGTCGACCTGGCTCGGCTGGTCAACCTGTGGCCCGGCGAGCTCTACAACGCCTTCGTCTTCGCGACCGCCGAGTCCCCTGATGCGAGCCCCGGGGTGCAGCGGGTGCCTCCGCCGCCGGTCCCCACCGGCCTGACCTGGCGCAACGCCGCGTACGCGCTCCAGTGGTGGGTCTTCGGTCTGTTCGCCGCGTACATGTGGTGGAGGATGGTCCGAGACGACCATCGCCGCGACCAGGCTGCGACCACCACGACCGACACCACGACTGATACCGACGCACGCCCCGCGGGAGCAACCACGTGAGCACGTACCCCACGACCATGGCCAAGCCGGCCCAGATCCGCAGCGCCCTGCGCCTCTACCGGGTCATGGCGATCATCGCCGGCATCGCCCTGTTCGTCCTCATCGCCGCGATGTTCGTCAAGTACGGCCCGCCGCAGAATCCCGGTTTCTCGGCGGTCTGGAGCCCGATCCACGGCCTGATCTACCTCGTGTACGCGGCGTCGATCGCCAACCTGGGGCTCAAGTCCGCGTGGGGCCTGAAGCGGATCGTGCTCAACCTGCTCACCGGGTTCGTCCCGATCCTGCCGTTCGTCGCGGAGCAGCGGGTGACCAAGTCCACCGAGGCGCTGCTGTCGCGGGCCTACCTCACCGGGGACGGCTCCACCGACGGATAGTCTGGGTCCGTGGACGATGAGCTCCAGGCCCGCCCGGTTCTCGTCGTCGACTACGGCGCCCAGTACGCGCAGCTCATCGCGCGCCGCGTCCGCGAGGCCAAGGTCTACAGCGAGGTCGTCCCGCACACCCTGTCGGTCTCGGCGATCCTGGCGCGCAAGCCGGCCGCGGTGATCCTCTCGGGCGGACCGTCCAGCGTGTATGCGCCGGGCGCGCCGGCTCTCGACGCCGCGCTGCTCTCGGCTGGGGTCCCGGTGTTCGGGATGTGTTACGGGTTCCAGGCGATGGCCCAGGCGATGGGCGGGACGGTGTCCCACACGGGGACCGGCGAGTACGGGCATACCCCGGCTTCGGTGTCCGACGTGTCGTCGACGCTGTTCGACGGGCAGCCGCCGGAGCAGTCGGTGTGGATGTCGCACGGCGACTCCGTGACGGGCGCCCCGGCCGGTATGCGGGTGACCGCGTCCACGTCCGGCGCGCCGGTGGCGGCGTTCGAGGACGACGAGCGGCGCCTCTACGGGGTTCAGTGGCACCCCGAGGTCATGCACTCGGAGTTCGGGCAGCGGGTGCTGGAGAACTTCCTGTGGCGCGGCGCCGGGCTCGAGGCCGACTGGACGCCGTCCAACGTCGTCGAGTCGTTGGTCGAGAAGGTGCGCGAGCAGGTCGGCGACGCACGGGTACTCTGCGCGCTGTCCGGCGGCGTGGACTCGTCGGTGGCCGCCGCGCTGGTGCAGCGCGCGGTCGGCGACCAGCTGACCTGCGTGTTCGTGGACCACGGGCTGCTGCGCGAGGGCGAGGCCGAGCAGGTCGAGAAGGACTTCGTGGCGGCGACCGGGGTGAACCTCGTCGTCGTGGACGCCCGTGAGCAGTTCCTGTCGGCGCTGGCCGGGGTGTCGGACCCCGAGGAGAAGCGGAAGGTCATCGGGGCGCAGTTCATCCGGGTGTTCGAGCAGGCCGCCCGCGACGTCGTGGGCTCGGCGTCGTCCGAGGGGCACCCGGTCGAGTTCCTCGTGCAGGGGACGCTCTACCCGGACGTGGTCGAGTCCGGCGGCGGCGAGGGCGCGGCCAACATCAAGTCGCACCACAACGTCGGCGGGCTGCCGGAGGACCTCCAGTTCACGCTGGTCGAGCCGCTGCGCTCGCTGTTCAAGGACGAGGTACGCGCGGTCGGGCTGGAGCTCGGCGTGCCCGAGGTCATCGTGTGGCGCCAGCCGTTCCCGGGTCCGGGGCTCGGTATCCGGATCGTCGGCGAGGTCACGGCCGAGCGGCTCGACGTGCTCCGTCGGGCGGACGCCATCGCGCGAGCCGAATTGACGGCGGCCGGCCTCGACCGGTCGATCTGGCAGTGTCCGGTCGTCCTGCTGGCCGACATCCGGTCGGTGGGCGTCCAGGGCGACGGTCGCACCTACGGCCATCCGATCGTGCTCCGCCCGGTCTCGTCGGAGGACGCGATGACGGCCGACTGGACGCGGGTCCCCTACGACGTGCTGGCGCGGATCTCCACGCGGATCACCAACGAGGTGCGCGAGGTCAACCGGGTGGTGCTCGACATCACCAGCAAGCCGCCCGGCACCATCGAGTGGGAGTGACCCGGGTCCTCACTCGGCACTCACCCGTCACTCCCGCCCCATCGCTCCACGGGTGAGCGCCGACTCCACGGGATCCCGTTGAGTTGACGCTCGTCGGTGGGATCGGTGGCGGTCCACACGCTCTGGACGTCTCGTCCCACCATCCACAGCGGGCGAGCCGGGCTACCGGCCAGGGTTGCGCGCCGCGACGCTCCTGTCCATGAACGAGCTGCTGCGCCTGCGTCTCCTGGCGAACGCCGGCGTGGTGCACACGGCCGAGCTCGCCGCCGCAGGTTACGACCGACACGCCACCCGGGTCCTGGTCAAGAGCCGAGCGCTCGTCCGCGTGCGGGCGGGCTCGTTCGTCGACGGTGACGCCTTCCGGGCCGGCAACCCCGCGGCGCGCCATGTGCTGACGTCCCGGTCCATCGCGCGCCGGGTGCGCGGCTACGCCGTGACCGACCTGTCCGCGGTGGCGTGCTGGGACCTCCCGGTGGTCGCGGCGGACATCGGTGACGTCCACCTCGCCCAGGTCGGCTCGGGGCGGGCCCGCCGGTCGGGTGTGGTCCGGGTCCACCCGCCGGTGGAGGCCTTTGAGGTGCTCCCGCACCGGGGCGTGCTCGTGGTCATTCCCGAGCTCGCCGTGCTCCAGGCCTCGGAGCGGTCGATGCGGGCGGGGCTCATTGCCGCGGACGCCTGCGTCCGTATGCGTCTGACCACGCCCGACCGACTCGCTGCCCTCGCCGACTCCTACCACTTCGGCTTTGCGGCTCACCGCGTCGCCGGCCTCGCGTCGGGTCTGTCCGAGTCTCCGGGGGAGTCCTGGACCCGGTTGGTCCTGGACGGTCTCGGCGTCGAGGCCGAGCAGCAGGCGGTGATCCGTGACCACGACGGCCGGTTCGTCGCCCGCGTCGACTTCCTGCTTCCCGCCCTCGGCGTCGTCGTCGAGTTCGACGGCGCGGTGAAGTACGAGGGTGCCGACGGCCGGGACGCGTTGGTGCGCGAGAAGCGCCGAGAAGATGCCCTGCGGGCCCTCGGCTACCGCGTCGTGCGCCTCACCTGGTCGGACCTGCAGCACCCGGAGCGGGTGGTCGCCGCCCTCGGGCTCGCTACCCGTGCCAGCGCATGAGGGGAGCTAGCGGGGCAGCGGGACATCAGCCTCGGCGAGGGCCTTGACCGCGGCCAGGCGGCGGTCCCAGGTGTCGGCCAGGGTCGACAGCCACGTGGCGGTCTCGGCCAAGGCCTCGGTCCGGACGGCGAACCGCACCCGCCGGCCCAGGTGCACCCGCTGGACGAGGCCCGCCTCCTCAAGCACGCGGACCTGCTTCTCGACCGCCTGGCGGGTGATGTCGAGCAGCGCTGCCATCTCCGCTGCGGAGCCGCCGCCCCGGGCCACGGCGTCGAGCAGCCGTTGCCGGGTCGGGTCGCCCAGTGCCGCGAAGACCTCGACCCGCAGCGCGACATTCACGACCGCTCCCACAACGCGATCACGCCTCGGCCGCCGTTCGAGCCGCCGCCAGCTCGGCCTCCCAGCCCTGGGTGTTGTCCCGCAGGTAGGCCTCGCGCTCGCCCTCCGGCACATTCTCCAGCCCGCTCTCGACGACCCGCAGGGTCACTCTGGGGCCGTCCTCCCCAGTCTCAGCATCTTCGACCCAGAACTCGGTGAGAGTGCCAGCGCCCTTCTCGTCCGCCCGCCCGAGCCAGCGGAACGCCGCATACCGGGGCGGGTCCAGCCGCTCGGCGCGGATGCGGAAGGCACCGTGCTCCTCGTCGTGGACGATCGAGGTCCCGTCGCCGGCGTCCTCGATGCGGTGCGGGCGGATGGTCCCGCCGTTGATCCACCACCCGGGCTCGCTGACGATATCCCAGACCCGCTCGGGCGTGGCGGCGATGGCGATGGAGCGCTCGATCCGGACGGTGCCGATGGTGTCGTTCTCAGAAGTAGCCATGCAACCAGATGGTTGCATGGATTGGTCGACGAGGCAACTGTTCGGTTGCCTCGGGTGTCGGTGGCTACGGCCGATCGTTGGTGATCCGCACGATCCGCCGGTCCGGGCCGGGTCGCGGCCGGAACCGCCGGATGACCCGTTCCACCACCATCGCGGTGCGGTACTGCCACCCGTACTTGGCCTCGAAGAGATGAGACACCCCGTCGTGGGCGTGTGGGTCGGGGTCGAGCACCGCGCTACCCGGGACCCACGGAGCGTCCGGCTCCACGCGGCCACGACGGCTCGAGGCCCGTAGCTGCACGTCGGGGTTGTTGCGCAGCCGCTTGACCTTGCCGCTCCCTGACGGGGTGGTCACGACCAGGGCGTCGCCGTCGCGGACGACCCAGACCGTGGTGGGCACGGGCGTGCCGGACGTGCGGAAGGTGGTCAGCTCCACGAAGTCCTCGTCGCCGAGGTCGGACAGGGCGGGGGTGATGGTCACGCCCGGTACGTACCCCGGGCCCCTCACGCCCACACCGTTAGGGTTTGTCGCGTGCTCCGGACCACCGCCGCGATCGTCGCGGGCAAGGCGGCCCGTGCGGCGGCCCGGGTCCGGGGTGGGGGCTCGGCCATGCCGGGCCTCGTCGCCGAGCGGATCGACCCGCAGTTCCTCGCGCACGCTCTGTCGGGGGTGAGCGAGGGGATCGTCGTCGTGACCGGCACCAACGGGAAGACGACGACGACGAAGATGCTCGCCGCGATCCTGCGCGCCCACGGCAAGCGGGTGTTCAGCAACCCGACCGGCAGCAACTTCACCCGCGGCGTCATCTCGGCCATGCTCGGCGACCTCCCCCTCAGTGGACGCCTCGACGCGGACGTCGCGGTGCTGGAGCTGGACGAGTGGCACGCCCTCCAGTTCGCCAAGGTCGTAACGCCGACGCACGCCCTGCTCCTCAACGTCGCGCGCGACCAGCTGGACCGGTTCGCCGAGATCGACACGACGGCCAAGCTGCTCGGCACGCTCGCGTCGATGACGTCGACCGGTGTGGTCCGCAACCGCGACGACTCGTTCGTGGCCCGGCTCGACGAGGCGCTCTTCCGGCCGGGAGTCGCCACGCGCTGGTTCGGCATCGATCCCGCGGTCGCCGACGAGCTGCCGCCGCTGCACGAGGCGGACGCCCGCTTCGACGACGAGTTCTCACCGCCGGAGCCGTCCGCCGAGGACGGCATGCTGCACCCCCAGGGCCCCGCGGAGTTCCGCATCGACTTCGGCGCCGAGACGGTCGGCCCGCTGCTCCTCAAGCAGCGCGGCCTTGCCGCGATGATCAACGCCACCGCGGCCACGACCACGGCCCGCATGGTCCTGGGCGACGCGTTCCGCCCCGGCGTCGCCGACGAGGCACTCCGGGCGGTCACCCCGCCGTTCGGTCGTGGTGAGGTCATCGACGCCGGCGGGTACCCGCTCGAGCTGGTCCTCGTGAAGAACCCGGCCGGGTTCACCGTGGCGCTCGGCACCTACCACGCCGAACCGGTCACCACGATGGTCGCGATCAACGACGACTACGCCGACGGCCAGGACGTGTCCTGGCTCTACGACGTGTCGTTCGAGTCGTTGCGGGAGAACGGTGTTGCTCTTACGTCCGGCGTCCGCGCATACGACATGGCGCTGCGTCTCGACTACGACGACGTGGCGGTGGCGGCCGTCGAACCCGACCTCGAGCGCGCGCTGGACCGGCTCATCAGCGAGCACCCGGCCGAGCCGCGGCGGATCTTCTGCACCTACACGGCGATGATGCGCCTGCGGCGGATGCTGGCCGCTCGGTACCGCCTGGCCGGTTTCGGAGAGGAGCCCGCGTGAGCAGCAAGGGAACCATCGACCTCGTCCACCTCTACCCGCGCGAGATGTCGATCTACGGCGACCTCGGCAACACGCGGTGCCTCGCGCAGCGGATCCGCCGGCACGGCTACGAGGTCCGGGTGCACAACCACGACCCCGGGGCCCCGCTTCCGGAGACGCCGCACCTCTTCATGGGCGGCGGCGGCCAGGACTCGGGACAGAGTCGGGTCGAGGACGACCTCGCCGTCATCGCCGACCGGCTCCGCGGCCTCGCCGCCGACGGGACGCCGATGATCATGATCTGCGGGATGTACCAGCTGTTCGGGAACGCCTTCATCACCGTCGAAGGGCAGGAGCTGCCCGGCCTCGGCATCCTCGACGTCACCACGCGCGGCAACCCGACGCGGATGATCGGCGGGATCGTCCTCGCCACCGACCTCGGTGAGGTCGTCGGATTCGAGAACCATTCGGGGGCAACGGTTCTCGGCAGCGGGCAGGCCGCCTTCGGCTCGGTGCGGGCAGGCCACGGCAACAACGGAGCCGACAAGACCGAGGGCGCCGTCACCGGCCACGTGATCGGCTCCTACCTCCACGGCCCCATCCTCCCGGCGAACCCCCGGCTCGCCGACCACCTCATCGCCCGAGCGGCGGAGCTGGCCACCGGCCGGCCGTTCGAGCCGGGCGACCTCGACGACGCGGTCGCGGACCAGGCCCGGTCGCGTCAGGTCCGGCGCCTCCTCGCGGCCTAGGTCGATGAGCACCCGCGAGTACGCGGCGCTGGTCACCCTCCTCGACGAGACCTACGAGGCCACAACCACGGTCGTGTCGGAGCTGGACGAGCAGTCGTTCGGACGGCGGACACGCACCGAGCTCTGGTCGGTCAAGGACCTGCTGTTCCACCAGATGTGCGACGCGCAGCGGGCGCTCATCGTCTTCACCACGACCCCCGAGGGCCCCGCCGACACGAGTGCCGTCTCGTACTGGTCGGCGTGGCAGCCGGGGCAGCCCGGCGCCGAGGACCACGCGCGGTATGCGGCGAAGGCCGCTGCCGCGTATGGGGATTCGCACTTCCTTGTCGCTCAGTGGACCGACATGAGCCGGGCCGCGGTCCGGGCCGCCCGGCAGCACGGTCCGGACGCGACGGTCGCGACCCAGCCCGACCGGCGGTCATGGTCACGGCGACGTCCGACCCACCGGACGCCGAGCGGGACTAGGCCTCGTCCGCGTTCGCCTTCGGGTCCTTCTCCGGGTCCTTCTCCAGGTCCTTGTCCGAGCCCTACTCCGTGTCGGTGGCGCCGAGAACCTCGTCGACCTCCTCCGCGGACAGCGGCCCGTCGTGCTCGGCGACGACGGCGATGACCTCGCCCAGCAGCTCGATCTCGGCGGCCAGGCGCACGTCGGTCAGGCGAACATCGGCCACTCGGGTCTCCCCGCCCCCCTCCGACTTGGGCATAGTCGAGCCTGACCTGCGCCGCAGCGCAGCGGTATGACTCATCCGGACCCTTTATGGCCATTCGCATGGTCGAGTCGGCTGATCAGCCGATAGGCAACCCCTCGGGATGTCCCTAATCTCCCGGGTTGGGGCGTGCGTCCTGGTCACCATCGGGGGATGCACTCGGCGCTCCGGCCCGCATGGGGGGGCGAGCCGGAGCGCCGCAGGGACCCACTCCCGCGGCCTTGGGCAGGACTGCGTGGGCGTCGCCGTGGCGCTGTCAAGGACTGTCACCGCCCGGTAGGACCTGGTAGCACTTGACGCCATGGACCACTATCGCGACCACCAGGGCGGCAGCCTTCTCGTCCGCGGCGGCCGATACCTCGACGTCGTGGCCGGCGAGTGGCGCCATGGTGACATCCGCATCCTCGACGGCCGGATCGTCGACGTCGGACCACGTCTGACCCCGAGCCCGGGGGTGGCGACGTTCGACGCCAGCGGCCGGTTCGTCCTCCCGGGGCTGATCGACTGCCACGTCCACGTGACGGCGGTGACCGCGGATCTCACCGTCCTGCCCGAGCTGTCGCCCACCTACGTGGCGTTCGGGACCGCCCGCATCCTCGACGGGATGCTGCGCCGCGGCTTCACCACGGTGCGCGACGTCGGCGGCGCCGACTACGGGATCCACGACGCCCAGCGAGAGGGGCTGGTGGCCGGCCCGAAGGTGTTCTTCGGCGGCAAGGCCCTCTCCCAGAGCGGCGGCCACGGCGACCCTCGCTCACGCGGCCGGATCGCCGACGAGGACCACCCGACGCGGCCGGGGATCAGTCGCGTCGCCGACGGGATCACCGCGGTCCGCGCGGCGGCGCGCGACGAGCTGCGCAAGGGCGCGCACCACCTCAAGATCATGGCCAGCGGCGGCGTGGCCTCGCCCACAGACCGGATCGACTCCACGCAGTACTCGGTCGCCGAGATCGAGGCGGTGGTCGAGGAGGCCGAGGCGGCGAACCGCTACGTCACCGCGCACGCCTACACCGGCCGCGCGATCGCCCGCGCCGTCCGGGCCGGGGTCCGCGGGATCGAGCACGCGAACCTCATCGACGACGAGGCGCTGGCCGTCGTCAAGGACCACGGCGGCGTCCTCACCATGAACCTCGTCACCTACTGGGCGCTCCAGGAGGAGGGCCGCGACTTCGGTCTCTCGCAGGAGAACTGGACCAAGGTGGCGACCGTCCTCGACCAGGCCCATGACGCGCTCGGGCGGGCCCACGCAGCGGGCCTCAACCCGGCATACGGGACCGACCTGCTCGGGGGGATGCACCGCCACCAGGCCAAGGAGTTCGCTATCCGGGCGCGGACCATCCCCGTCATCGACGTGATCCGGGGCGCTACCGTCGTCGCGGCCGCGCTCCTCCAGCGCGAGGGTCAGCTCGGTGTCATCGCGACCGGTGCCGCCGGCGACCTCGTCGTCACGGACGCCGACCCGGTGGCCGACATCTCGGTGCTGGCCGAGAGCCGGCTCGCCGCCGTGGTCCAGGACGGTCACCTCGTGGCCGGCGACCTGGCGGCCAACCCGGCTGCGCGCCGCTGACGACGGCGGGATACTCGATGGATGGGATGGCGTCGAGCCGCTCCCGCTGAGCCCGCCGCGCGTGACGCGGTCGAGGCCGCCATGGCAGCGACGCCGCGCACGAACCACCTGCCCCGCGGCCAGCAGCAGTACGCCGACCTCGACCGGGCGCTGCCGATCGGCTACGGCCAGACCAACAGCCAGCCGACGACCGTCCGGGCCATGCTGCGCGCGCTACGGGTCGGGACGGGTATGCGGGTGCTCGACGTCGGCTCCGGGTCCGGGTGGACGACGGTCCTGCTCGCCCGCCTGGTCGGCGAGTCCGGGACCGTGATCGGGGTCGAGCGGATCGTCGAGCTCGTCGCCGACGGGGGCCGCGCGGTGGCGGCGGCGGACGTGCCGTGGGCGTCGGTCCGCGCCGCTCGAACGTCGGTCCTCGGCGCTCCGGGCGAGGCACCGTTCGACCGGATCCTCGTCTCGGCCCAGGGGCACGCGGTGCCGCGCGAACTGGTCGACCAGCTGGCCGAGGACGGGCTGATGGTCGTTCCCGTCGACGGCCGGCTGCTCCGGGTGGACGCCCGCGGCCGCGAGGAGGACCTCGGCGGCTACGTCTTCGTGCCCTTGGTGACCGATGAGGACGCGGCCTGGGACTGAGCCTGGGACTGAGCCTGGGTCGTGCCGGTGCCGGCGGTCTCGGCGAGGGTGGTTCGTGAGGTGTCGACCTTCGGGCCGAGCCACCAGGCGAGCCAGCCGAGAGCGCCGAGCGGGACCTCGAGGAAGTGGACGTAGAGCGAGTAGAGGACGACGCCGGCGGTCGCCTGCGCAGGGTTCGCACCCCACCCGACGAGCAGCGCCGCGACGCCGGTCTCCGAGACGCCGACGCCCCCCGGGGTCACCGTGACGCTGGTCAGCAGGCGGCTCAGTGCGAACGCGAAGAACATGTAGGCGAAGGGAAACTGGACGCCAACGGTGTTCTGGCAGAACCAGAACAGCAGGTAGTTCATGCCGAAGAACCCGACGAGGCCGAAGGTCATCGACAGCCAGCCGTGGCGCACCACGGCGATGGTCTGGTGCCGCTGGTCGAGGATGTGCTGGCTCAGGCTCGGGTCGGAGTCGCGCACGAACCGTACGAACCGGAAGGTCCGCTCCAACCAGAGGCCGATCGCGTGGCAGGCCCGCTCGGACGCCAGCATGGTGATGAACACGGCGAGGACCGCGATGCCACCGACGGCGCCGACGGCCGCGGCTCGCATCACCGCGGGGTTGAGGTCGCCGGCGAAGAAGATCATCAGGCCGATGCCGATGATCGGCAGCAGCAGCCGCGCCATGATGTTCCACACGCCGGTGACGATCAACGACGTCGAGATGGCCCGCCGCGTGAACCCCCACGACCGCAGCTGCTTGTACGTGGCCGCGGCACCGGCGGCGCCGCCCGCCGGCAGCAGGTTCCCGACGGCCGAGCCGGACACGTTGACGATGAACGCCTTGACGTGCGGCAGGTGTGGGAGCGATCCGGTGAACGTGAAGGTGTAGAGCCACAGTCCGAGCACCATCAGCAGGAACAGGCCGAACGCCGTCGTCGCGGGGATGCCTCGCAGCACCGCCCACACGTCGGCCCAGGTCGTGTGCGCGAAGTACGGCAGCGCCCAGCCCAGCAGGGCGACGGCCAGCGCCAGACCGCCGACGACCTGGAGCAGCCGGACCCACGTGAAGGTCGGCTTCCGCGGAGCTGCGGGTTCTGATACGCCCACCTCAGTCGAAGACGTCATGGGCCACTCCTGCTCCGGCCGGCCGCGACGCATCGACGTACCACTCCCGACCGAAGACCAGGTCGAACACGGGACGGGGTATGCGGAGGAAGGCGGCCAGCGTGCGGTCGGCACCGCCGTCGGCGGAAGCCTGCGACGCGTGGGCGCGCATCGAGGCGCGCTTCTGCGACGCATACCGGCGGACGCTCACCCGGTGGGTGATGGCGTTGCGAGCGCTGTAGGCGCGCTCGAACGAGGTCGCGTCGAACTCCGGCGGGAACCGGTAGATCCGGGTGGCGAACCGGATCGCGCGAACCAGCAGGTCGCGCGGCACCGTCGCCTGGAGGACGTTCGGCGTGCCGGCGAGCTCGGCCGCGCGGGCGCCGACGTGGTGGACCTTCACGTGGTCACGGTGCCCGTAGCCGCCGTTGGCGTCATACGTGAGAAGCACGTCGGCCTGCTCCTCGCGCAGGATCGCGGCCAGGCGTTCGGCGGCCTCCTCGGCGTCGGCGCGGACGAAGCGCACCTGACCCGGGGGGTCGGGGTGGGTCTCCGGACCGAGCCCGCTGTCGGCATACCCGAGGGTCTCGACGCGCGCCGTGCCGAGCTGGCGGGCACTCGCCTGGAGCTCGGCCATCCGGACCGAGCCGAGCGTGGTGTCGGAGGGACCGACGTACTCCGAGGCGGCCAGCCCGAGGCCGCCGTCGGTAGCGACGACGAGAACGACTCGGTGCCCCTCGGCGGCGGCTCTCGCCATCGTGCCCGAGGTGAGGAGCGCCTCGTCGTCGGGGTGGGCGTGAAACGCCACCAGTGTCCGTCCCATGTGGTCGCCATTGTTCCCCATGACATCCTCGGATCTGTGAAGGTCGCCCTGCTCTCGGACTGCTACCTGCCTCGGCTCGGTGGCATCGAGGTGCAGGTCCACGACCTCGCGGCGCAGCTGACGAGTCGCGGACACCACGTCGAGGTGTTCACGGCGACCCCGGGTACGCACGGCGAAAGGCACGGCGCCACCGAGGTGGTCGACGGGATCACCGTGCACCGGATGGCCCTGCGGCTGCCCTGGGACCTGCCGGTCAACCCGTTGGCGCCGCTGACGATGCGGGACCGGCTGGTGACCTTCGACGTGGCTCACGTGCACATGGGCGTGGTCAGCCCGTTCGCCGTGGACTCGGCGTTCCTCACCCGGCGGATCGGCCTCCCCACCGCGATGACGTGGCACTGCATGCTCGACCGGTTCGCGACCGTGGTGTCGGCACTCGGGGTCGTGCGCCGGTGGGCCGCCGGCGGGATGGCCATGAGCGCCGTGTCGGACGTCGCGGCGGCTCCGCTGCGCCGGGTTCTCGGCGACGCCGGGCCGGTGTCGGTGCTGCCCAACGGGATCGACGTCGCGGCGTGGCGGCCTCAAGGTCCGCGACCCGACGACGGCGTGGTCCGGTTCGTCACGGCCATGCGCCTCGCCAACCGGAAGCGTCCGGTGCCGCTGATGCGGGTGATGCGACAGGTACGTGCCCTCGTCCCCGCCGGGCGCGAGATCGCCTTGGAGGTCCTCGGCGAGGGTCCGGACCGGGGGAGCGTCGAGCGGTACCTCGCGGAGCACGGCATGGCGTCCTGGGTGAGCCTGCCGGGGCGGGTGCCTCGGATGTCGGTGCGCGACCGGTACGCGACGGCGGACGTCTACATCTCGCCGGCCCGGCTCGAGTCGTTCGGCATCGCGGCGCTCGAGGCCCGCACCAGTGGGCTGCCGGTCGTGGCGCGATCCGGTTCCGGGGTGGGCGAGTTCGTGGCTGACGGCGTGAACGGGTTCCTCGCCGACGACGACGAGTCGATGGGGGCGGCGCTCGCACGGCTGGCCTCCGACGACGCGCTGCGCGAGCGGATGCGCGCTCACAACCTCGACCAGGCGCCCGCGCAGGACTGGCCGCGGGTGGCCGAGCTGGCCGAGGCGGAGTACGTGCGTGCGGTCGGGGCGACGGTTCGCGCGTGATCGGGACCGCGCTCTGGGTCGTGGGTGTCGACGCCTCCGGGGTCGAACGTGTTCGTGAACGGCTGGGTCACGGCGACGACCCGGTTCGCCTGCTGGCCCGCCATGGGTATGCGACGAGCGGACCGAGTTCCGTTGTGGGAGAGGCGAACCCGCATACCGTCACGGTGTTTTACTCGGTCGGCCCGGCCGGCGTGGCTCCGGTCGGTGACGGCGGGACTGGTGCCGTGCCCCGGGACCCAGGCATGGTGCTCGAGCCGGGCGAGGTGCCGGTCGTGCTGCAACGGGTGGCGGTCTACGCGGTCGTCCGCAGCGAGCGTGGCGTGCTGCTCGCCCAGAACTCGGCCCGGACCAACGCCGCCGGTACGTGGGGTCTCGCGGGCGGCGGTCTCGACCTCGGTGAGCTGCCGGAGGCCGCTCTCCATCGCGAGATCTGGGAGGAGACCGGGCAGCGGGTGGACATCACGGGGATCGCCGTCGTGACGACGCGGCACTGGGTCGGCCGCGCCCCGAACCGGCGGCTGGAGGACTTCCACGCGGTTCGGCTGGTCTACCGCGCGGTGTGTCCCGACCCGACCGCTCCGGTCGTGCACGACGTCGACGGCACCACGGCCGCGGCGGCCTGGTTCCCGCCGGACACGGTGGACCGGCTGCCGCTGGCCACGGGGACGCGCGAGATCCTCGCGCACCTCAACCGCGACGGCGCCGGGTGACGATCCCGATCATCCCCAGGAGGGCACAGGCCAGGCCGGCGACGACGAGGACGCTGGGGCCGAGCTCGGTGAGATCGGCCACCTGGAACCCGGTCACCTGGTTCGCCACGACGCCCGCACCGACCAGCCCGAAGATCAGGCCGACCACGACGAGGCCCCAGTTCGGCCCGCTGGGCCGAGGCAGGTACGTGACCTGCGGCCGTCCCTGACGTGCCGTCCCGTGATGTGCCGGTGTAGCGGCGGGGGTCTGTGCGGGAGTTTGTCCGGTGGCGGCCGCCACGACGGCGGTCGGGTGGGCGGTCGGGGCACCGGTCTGGGTCGACTCAGGGAGCGGCGGCGGCGTCCAGGGCGTCCCGCCCGGCGGCGGCGACCACGAGTGAGCCGGCGCCTGGTGCTGCTCCGAGGCCGGGACCCAGGTGGTCCAGGCGGTGGTCCCGGGCTCGTGAGCCGGCAGGTGTTGCGTCGAGGAAGTTGGCGTCGTCGTGGTTGGGGTCGTCGTGGCTGGGGTCGAGGAGGTGGAGAGCGTCTCGGTGAGATCGGCGTCCTGAGGCGTCTCGGGCCTCTGGTCGGACATCAGGACTCCTCGGTGATGACGAGCTCGCCGGCGACCATGGTGATGGCGACGGTGAGGGCGGTGGGGCCGCTGCCGACGGTGATCGGCTGGCCGTCCTGGCTGTCGATCCCGCCCTGCACCTCTTTGCCGGTGGCGCCGGCGCGGTGGACGACCACCTGGCCGGCCTTGACCGTCGGGACGAAGGTGACCGTGTTCCCCTTGGGCACGGAGACCTTCAGCTGTCCGGCGCCCATCGCCACGCGGATCGTGCTGTCCGGCTTGGCTCCGTCGAGGTTGAGCTGGGCGTCGCCGGCGGTGAGGCTGAAGCCGTCGGCCGGCTGCGACGCAGCCGACCAGTGTCGCTCGCCGAAGCCCCCGCTGGGCATAGCTGGCATCGAGGTGGCGCCGACGGTGGCCAGCGCCGCCACCGCGACGAGGAACGCGGTGAAGCCCGCGCGGCGGCCGGTCAGGCCGACGACGAGCAGGGCGAGGCCGGCTCCGGCGACCGCGAACCCGGCCGCGAGCACCTCGGGAGATCCCTGGAAGCCGGTTCGCTCCGCATACCACTGGCCGAGCCCGTAGCCCGCGACGGCGAGGCCGGCGGTGAGCAGCAGGCCGAGGAAGCCACCGCGCCGTCGCGGGCGGTGGACGACGCGTTCGGGGGCGGCGACGACACCGGTGCGGCCCGGACCCATGCCGTACGGCGGGGCCGCTGCCGGGGTGGTGGGGGTGGACGTGGTGGACATCGGGGGGGCTTCCGTCTCGGAGGCGGGCGTGACGTCGCTAGGGGTCGCGACGGGCGAGCGGGAGAACGTCGCGGCGAACTTGTTGCCGAACTCGCGCGCCTCCTCACCCATCTGCTCGGGCGTCTTGCCCTGCCGAGCGGAGCGGAGCGCCCACCACACGAGCAGGCCGACGGGGACGAGGATCGTCCACAGCCACCAGCGGTCGGAGATGTTGCTGATCAGGGCGATCCCGATGATGACCAGCAACGCGATTCCCCAGCCGTCGCCGTGCAGGGCCGCTTCGGCGAGGATCTTGCCCTTCTGGTCGGGCAGGAGCGCCCAGGCGATGAGGTAGGCGAGGCCGCCGAGTCCGCCGACGAACAACAGCACGATGAGCGCGCCGCGGACGATCAGCGGGTCGATCCCCAGGCGGTCGGCGACGCCGGAGCAGACACCGGCGAGCCAACGGTCGTCGGTGTTGCGGCGGACACCGAAGCCGCGGAGCGTCGAGAACATCCCGTCGAGCCCGGACCGGGCGGAGCTGGGAGCAGGGTGGGGATCGGCCATGGCACCCATGCTGGCCGTCGCGGCCGACCTCCAGCCATGAGGGTCGACCCTGACGGCACCCTGAACGCACCCCGAGCGGCCTTACCAGGGCCTCTCGCATGGGCGAGTATGGGTGGGTGCCCGACCCCCAGCCCGCCGTGTCGCCGCCCGGCAGGGCCCATCCGACTCCGCTTGCGGAGTCGGGGGAACGTCCCAAGCTCTACCGGTCGTCCGGCGACCGCTGGATCGCGGGAGTATGCGGTGGGATCGCCGAACACCTCGGCATCAGCTCGTCGCTGGTCCGGCTGCTCATGGTCCTGGCGGTGCTCGCCGGACCCGGGGTGTTCCTCTACGGGTTCTTCTGGGTGATGACGCGACCCGACACGTCGGCGCAGGGTGTCCCGGTCGCGCGAGTTCGGAAGCCGCTCACCAAGAACCAGATCCTGCTCGTCATCGGTGCCGGCGTCCTCATCATCGGGCTCGGCTGGGGCGGCCCGGCCGGTCAGATCGGCCGTCACCTCGGGTTCCTGCTCCCTGTCATCGCCGTCGCGGTCGGTGCGTTCCTCGCCTGGTCGCAGCTGGACGCCAACGAGCGGGGGCGCTGGGCGGGCCGGTCCCGTCGCGGACGTGCGCTGGCCATCGCCCGGCCCGTCGTCGGCGTGGTGCTCGCGACCGTGGGCGTCGTCGCGCTCGCGACCCAGGGGCAGGGCTTCGACGTCGTGCTCACCAGCGCGCTGGCCGCGGTGGCCGTCCTTGTCGGCGCCGCCGTCATCGCGCTGCCGTGGGTGGTCCGGATGTGGCAGGGACTCCAGGCCGAGCAGACGGAGCGGATCCGGGCGACCGAGCGCGCGGACATTGCCGCACACCTGCACGACTCGGTCCTCCAGACGCTCGCCCTGGTCCAGCGCCGCGCCGACGACCCGGCGACGGTGATCCGGCTGGCCCGCGCCCAGGAGCGCGAGCTGCGTGAGTGGCTGTACGCCGACGAGAACCGATCCACCGACAGCCTCGCGTCGTCGGTGACCAGCGTCACCCACGAGGTCGAGGACGAGCACGGCATCCCGATCGAGGTTGTCGTGACCGGCGATCGCCCGATGGACGACGGCGGCCAGGCGCTGGTCAAGGCGACCCGGGAGGCGTTGCTCAACGCGGTACGCCACGGCGCGGCGCCGGTGTCGGTCTACGTCGAGGTCGGTCCGTCCGGCGTCGAGGCGTTCGTACGCGACCACGGCCCCGGGTTCGAGATGGGCGAGATCGGCGACGACCGGCTCGGGGTGCGCGAGAGCATCCTCGGTCGGATGCGCCGCCACGGCGGCGCCGCCAAGATCCGCCGCCTCGAGTCGGGTACCGAGATCGAGCTGACCCTGCCGCCGCTCGCCAAGGGCACCAGCGCCGGCGACCCCGCGGCACGGGAGGCCGGCGAGGGAGGTCCTCAGCGCGCGGCTGAGGAAGGGCATGGTGGAGTGATGCCCGAGGCCTCACGTGAGGCGCAGACGACCGGAGGTCGACCCGCATGACCACTCCTACGCATACCGCTTCGGCGAAGTCGACCCGGCCGATCCGGCTCGTTCTCGTCGACGACCACCGGATGTTCCGCTCCGGGGTGAAGGCCGAGCTCGACCCGGCGGTGACCGAGGTCGTCGGTGAGGCTCCGAACGTCGACGACGCCGTGAAGGTGATCAAGGACGTGCGGCCGGACGTGGTCCTCCTCGACGTGCACCTGCCCGGCGGCAACGGCAACGGAGGGGTCGACGTGCTGTCTGCCACGCGGGGGGCCACGAACGAGGCAGGACAACCGGTGCGGTTCCTCGCGCTGTCGGTGTCGGACGCGGCTGAGGACGTCATCGCGGTGATCCGGGCCGGCGCGCGGGGGTACGTGACGAAGACGATCAGCGGGAACGACCTCATGACCGCGGTACGCCGGGTCGCCGACGGGGACGCGGTCTTCAGCCCGCGACTGGCGGGGTTCGTGTTGGACGCCTTCGGGGCCACGGCGGGTGAGATCGCGGAGATCGACGAGGAGCTGGACCGGCTGTCCGCGCGGGAGCGCGAGGTCATGCGGCTCATCGCGCGCGGCTACCAGTACAAGGAAGTCGCCAAGGAGCTCTTCATCTCGATCAAGACCGTCGAGACCCACGTGTCGTCGGTGCTGCGCAAGCTCCAGCTGTCGTCGCGGCACGAGCTGACCGCCTGGGCGATGGGTCGCCGCCTCCTCTGAGGCGGCGACGGGATCGTGGACGCTTGCCGACCCTCTGGGGTCGGAGATCGTCCACGCTGAGGGATCACTGCCCTCGGATGACCACCCCGGCAACGACCTGGACGCGCCCCTCCCGCACGATGACGTCCAGCGCACGATCGAGCCGTTCGCGGGCGCTGGGGGTGACCCGGGTACCGCCGAAGACCCGGTACGTCTCCTTGGCCAGCTCGTCGCGGGTGATCCCCATGGCGTGCTCCGCGATCGACGCCATGGCGTTGCCGATCTCCCGGAGCGCCACGTCGTCCAGCGCGCGCTCCTTCGGCGAGCCAGTAGTGCGCCGAAATCCTCTCCAGCGCAACGGATCCCGGGCGTCCGGCCAGACGAACCTTTCCTCCGGGTCGCGCCGCAGATCCGCCGGGACGGCCTGGTTGATCTGGACCACGCGGTCGTCCAAGACGCGGTTCAGCCCGTAGGCGTGCGCGACCAGCTTCGCCAGCCGCGTGGGGCTGACCGGACCCTCGGTCTCGACAACGTCGCGGATGACGGCCTGGACCTCTCCGACGTAACGGCCGCCCGGCACCGAGTCGAGAGCGTTCCGCCGGCCGATGACGTCGCTGACGAACGGGACGTACGGCTCCTCCAGGCTGGCAACCGACGTCACCAACCCGATCGGATCGGCCGTCGACAAGTCCGCACGTGATGAGGTGTTCGGTCCGATGTCCGGAATGTCCGCCGAAAGATCATCACGTGCGGAGAAGTCGACGGGGAGCATCGGCGCGTCCACGGTGTCCACGGTGTCAACAGCGGCCACCGCGTCTACAGCGGCCGCCGCGTCCTGCGGACCGTCGGTGTGACCCGCAGACCGGAGCTCGTCGTCACGATCCGCTCGCCGACCCGCCGCGGCGCCGACGCCGCCTCACCGGCTGCCACGACCAGCCGCGCCACGACGGCGTCGCGATCCTCCAACCAGTCCGGCAGCCAGACCCGAACCACCTTGGGCCAGCCCATGATCCGTTCCAGGACGACGGTCGGGAGCGCGTCACGGTCCGACGTCGTCCGCCGCTCGGCCCAGGCGGGGGAGTCGAGCAGGACCGCCAGCGCCATCGGCTCGCCCCGCGGCGCGACGGTGAGGTCGATCTGGAACTCCGACAGTCCCACGGCCGTCGCCACGTCCAGACCGGCCGCCCGCAGTGCCGCAGCGATGTCGTCCCGATGGCGGTCGACCCCGACCTGCCCGGCCGAGACCGCAGCAGGCGTCGTCGCCACGCCGTACTTGGCCACCTCGAGGTACCGGCGCAGGTCCCGGATCCCCACCGACGACGTCTGCTCGACGCGCAGGTCCTCCGGCTCGAACGACGAGAACACCATCACCCGCCGCCGCGCGCGTGTCACCGCGACATTGAGACGCCGCTCGCCACCGGACCGGTTGAGCGGCCCGAAGTTCAGCGGCAGCAACCCCTCCGCGTTGGCGGAGAAGCCGGTGGAGAACAGAATGACGTCTCGCTCGTCGCCCTGGACGTTCTCGAGGTTCTTGACGAACAGCCCGTCCCGCTTGGCGGCCAGCGCCTCGGCCAGCCCCTCCACGCCACTCTCCTCGAGCATCGACTCGATGAGCGCGCGCTGCTGGATGTTGAACGTCACGACGCCGATCGACCGCTCCCGCGCCTGCCACCGCCGCAGGACCTCCGCCACGACCGCGGCCGCCTCGACCGGGTTGGTCCGCAGGGCTCCCTTGTCGACCCCGGCACCCCGCCCCGTGCGCAGGAAGGTCCCAGCAACCCGAGTGAACGAGACGCCGGTGTCGTGGGACTGAGCCGGGTGCGCGGGGAAGCTGGACAGCCGGTTCTCGTAGTACGCCGCGTTGGAGAACGCGATGAGCGACTCGTCCTGGCTGCGGTAGTGCCACGAGAGCCACAGCCGGCCGACGCCCGCGTGCACGGCCTCGGTGAGGATGCTCTCCTCGTCCGGCACCACCTGGAACTCGGCCTCCACGGCGTCCGCGTCGTCCATCGACAGCTCGGCGAAGACCGACGGCGGCATCTGCTTCGAGTCGCCCGCGATGACCGCCGCGTCGGCCCGCCCCAGGGCTCCGACGGCGTCCGCGACGGTGATCTGCGAGGCCTCGTCGAAGACGACCAGGTCGAAGGTCATCGAGCCGGGCGGTACGAACCGGGCCAGCGAGTCGGGGCTCACCAGCACGCACGGCGTGATCGCGCCGATCACCTCGCCGTACTCCTCGACCAGTCGCCGGACGCTCAGGCCCCCGCGGGTTCGTCCGATCTCCCGCTCCAGCGCACCGACCTTGCCGAAGAACGTACCGGGCCGGAAGGGTCGCCGGTCGAGCAACGCGGCGGGAAGGGCCGTCGTCAGCGACGACCGCAGGCGCTCCGACGCGTCGACGAACCGGCTCACCGTCCGGTCCTGCCGGTCCGCCTCGAACGACCCGAACCCGGCCGCGTCCCACCGCTCCGCCACCGATGCCGCCGCCAGGCCCCGATCGAGGGCCTCCGGCCCGTCGTCGGGTGCCACTGCTCCGGTCAGCAGCGCCCAGCGCGCCTCGCCCAGCGCCTCGCCCAGCGGCGCCAGCGCTTCGCTCGCCTCGACCCATCGCCCCAAGGCGGCGCCTCGGGGCCGGTCCGCGCGACGCTCGGCCGCGGTCGCCGCCCAGGTCCGCAGCAGCCCGCGTCCCCGGGCGAACCTCGCCTCGTCGTCGGACGACCCGCCGGTATGCGTGACGACCGTCGACACGGCCCGTCCGGCGGCGTCCAGCGACCGGTGCTCGGACGGACCCACCGGCATACCGAACCGTCGCGAGGCCTGGACCCCGTCGGAGAGGTTCGTCGGGAGCCCGGCCAGGAGGTCGCGGTCGCGCTCGACGGCGGACACCGCGTCCGACACCGCCTGCCAGCCGGCCTCGGAGAGGACGTTGACCGCCGGGTCGAGGGCTCCGCAGCCGGGCAGGCGTCGCCAGGACAGGGCGATGTCGCCGACCAACCGACGGACCCGCGCGACCTCTTCCACGATGGCCGGCAGCGTCTTGGGGTCGAGCCCGGCCCCTGGCCGCAGGTGAGCGAGGACCGGCGCGGCCGCGCGCACGAGCCGCCCCTTGCGACCGATGACAAACGACGTCGACGCCTCGCGGACCTCCTGGCGAACCGGTTCGACGTCCACGGACGCGACCTCAGGGGTGAACCGGGCCATCAGCGACGACGCGGACTCCCGGGCCTCGCGGGTTCGCTGCCACAGCTCCTCGCGGGCAGCCCGCCAGCGGTCCGACCGGGCCTCGACCGCGACGGAAGGGTCGGTGGACGACGCTGACAGCAGCCAGACCGCGGCGCCCAGGTCGGCGCTGGTCGTGGCGCCCTCGACGACCTCTCGAGTGGTCGTCGGGAGCGTCTCGACCACCCCGAGCGCGCTTCCCACGGCGGCGTCCGCCGCGTCGAGCAGAGCCCAGAGACCCGCCAGGTCGTCCGGCCGCGAACGGGCGAAACCCCACGCCGGTGATTCGTCCCGCGGCAGTGCGGAGAGGGCTGGCACGGCGTCGGCCACCGCCCGCCGCAGCGCGTCGGACGACACGGACCCGTCGACGACGGCGGCCTCCGGGACAGGCAGCGCGGCCCCGTTCCCCCGCGCCAGCTGCTGGCCGTGGGCGGTGTACAGCGACAGCCCGGCACCGTTGCGTTGATGGAGGCGCCCGGCATACGCCTCGAGCACCGAGCCGGACGTGGAGACGTCGGAGGCGGCCATGCGGTACCCGTCGGTGTCCGGCTGGGCGCGGTGCTGCAGGGCGGTTCGCAGCCGGGCGCGGACCTCGGTCGGCCGGGCACCCTCGTCGTGGAGGTCGAGGGCGAACGGCAGCAGCCCGACCTCGCCGAGCCGGTTGCGGACGACGTCGAGGGCCGCGCCCTTCTCGGCGACGAAGAGGACGCGGCGGCCCTGCGCCATCTGGTCGGCGAGGATCGCCGTGATGGTCTGGGACTTGCCGGTTCCCGGCGGGCCTTCGAGGACGAACGTCTGACCGGCGCGTGCCCCCGCGATCGCCTCGGCCTGCGAGCCGTCGGTCGGCACCGGCGCCGTCGCCACCACCTCGTCGAGGTCGGCGTCTCCAAGGGACACCGCCTCACCCGCGGCGAAGCTGTCCGTCGGTGACAGGGCCAGGTGACGGACCAGCGGCCGCTCGAGGAACCGCTCCCAGTGGGCGTCGAGGTCGCGCCAGAGCAGGTACCCGGTGAACGCGATGACGGCGAGCCGCGCCTCGCTCTCGACCCGGAACGGCAGGCCGGACGCCGCGATCGCCTCGCGTACCCGCCGGACCACCTCAGCGACGTCGACGTGCTCGGTGCCGGGCAACGTCGGCAGCTGCTCCGTCAGCCCGGGCACGGTGAACCCGAACTCCAGCCGCAGCTTCTCCATGAGGCTGTGGTTCAGCGTGACCGCACCCGACTCGTCGAACGCGATCCGGAACGGCATGACGACGCCCTTGACCTGCACCGGCGCGAGCAGCAGCGGCGCGCTGAGGTCGCGATCGCCGAGCTGCCAGTCGAGTCGGCCGAGCGTGACGTAGAGCGGGTTGGCCCCGGTCTCCTGGATCGCCGTCCGCGCGCGGTAGCGCAGCCGGGTCATCGCCGCCTTGTGGACGTCCGACGCATACCCCGAGTAGATGGTCGACCGGGTGGCGAGCATGCCGCGCAGGACGTCGCCGGGCAGCGCGTACGCGTCACGGCTCCGGTCCGCGGCCAGGGCGCCGGCGAGGTCGTCGACGGCCCGGACCGAGACGGTCTTGCCCTCCTGGAGGATCTGCGCGAGGAGGCCGAGCTGCTCGCTCGGGGTGACCAGCGGCGCCTGCGTCATCGGGCCCGCGAGGTTGAGCAGTCGGTTGCGCAGGGTGAGGTCGAGCAGCGCGTTCTTCCAGGCCTGGACCCGGGGTGGCGGGTCGGGCCTCTTCGGTCGTGCGTCGGGCCCGGGCGACGGCTTCGGTATGCGGGTCGTCGCGGTGGCGGTCGCGCCGGCCAGCGGGTCGGCCGGGGTGTACTCGACCAGCTCGACGACGCCGTCCGCGCGGACGCGGCGGGCGGGGACGGGGAGCACCCGCATCAGCCGGGCCATCCCGACGTCGACGACACCGACCAGCTCGGAGGAGCCGCCCTGGGGGTACCCCCGCCGCTCTGCGGTGGGGGAGAAGTACCCGTCCTTCGGCGCCTGGATGGCCCGACGGAACAGGTCCTTCGGCGGGCGGCGCTCGCGGGTGACCATGGTCGTCTCGACGACGCCCATGAGACCGAGGTCGACGGCGTTCGCCGCCGGGGCGATCTGCAGGCTGGCCGCGTCGGGGAGGCCCTGCTCGCCGCGGCGCCAGTACCCGAGGAAGGCGTGCCCCCGCGCCACCCAGATCACCGGGGTGATGCCGATGTGCTCCAGGCAGGACGCGAGCGCGACGGTCGTGTCGAGGCAGGTACCGACCCGCTGCTCGAACACGTCCCCGGGCGTCCGGACCTTCTGTCCGTAGCCCCAGCTGGCCGGCGGCTCCGCGTAGTAGACGTCGAGCTCGTGGACCGCCGTGAACACCGCATCCACGATCGCGTCGATGCGCTCGGGGTCGACGTAGGTGACCTGGAGGCTGCCGCTCCTGGTTCGGTCGGCGAGGATCGCGGCGGCCCGGGCGACGACGGGCCCGACGGCCGGATGGTTGGGCTGGACGAACGACGCCAGCAGCTCGAGCGAGAGGACCGGGGCGGCCGGGTCGAGCGACCACTGGCGTGCGGCGAGCACCCGGACCGGCGTGTAGGCCCGGCCGAGCTCCCGGCCCGCCGCGGTCACCGTGACGACGACCTCGGCGGTCGTCTCCTCCTCGAGCTCGGCGAGGTACCGGGCGTCGAGGCGGATCCCCGGATGGTCGACGACGAGGGGTATGCCGGCCCGCAGGCTGTCGACGTGGTGCTGCCACGGGCGGGTGAGGACGTCGCCCTGGGCGTCCACGACCTCGGCGTCCACGACCAGGTCTTCCACGTCCTGAGCCGTCGGCGGGACGGTGACGACGATGCGGTGGAGGAAGGCGATCCCGCCGTGGGCCACGGCGTAGTTGACGATCGGCGCCGCGACGACCTCGACGAGGGGGCGAGGGGGAGTGGGAGCGTCCCGGGGTGAGGCGTCCTGAGGCGTTCCCGGGCCGGTGCTTGCGTGGCTCACCCCGCTCACGCCCTCCTCGCCCGCCGCACCCATGGGCCGCGAGCCTACGAGACCGCACCCACCGCATACCGGGGCCTGCAGCGCGGGCCGCCGCCGACCGGAAGTGGCGCCCTTTCGGTCGGTGTGAGCCATCTAATATTGGTCAACCGGTTGACAGGTTGACCGACAATGCGCTTGAATCAGCCATCGCCAGGTCCGCCCGGGCCTTTGAACCGACTGCCAAAGGAGTCACGGTGGGCATGAGTGCCGTTCAGGAGCAGCAGACGCGCAGCGTCGAACGCTCGACAATCCGCAAGATCTCGATCCGCCTCGTGCCCTTCGTGGCACTGATGTTCTTCATCAACTACCTGGACCGGACGGCCATCGGCTTCGCCGGTCCGAGCGGGATGAACACCGACCTCGCCCTGTCGGCCGCGCAGTACGGGTTCGCCTCGGGGATCTTCTTCCTCGGCTACATCCTGCTCGAGATCCCGAGCAACCTGGCCCTGCACCGGTTCGGCGCCCGGCGCTGGCTGGCCCGGATCATGGTCACCTGGGGCATCGTCGCGGTGCTGTTCACCTTCGCGCAGAACTTCACCCAGCTGAGCTCGCTGCGGTTCCTCCTCGGTGTCGCCGAGGCGGGCTTCTTCCCCGGCGCGATCCTCTTCCTCAGCCTCTGGGTGCCGGCCCGCTACCGCAGCCGCATCCTCGGCCTGTTCTACCTGGCCCAGCCGCTCACGACCGTCATCGGCGCCCCGCTGGCCGGCTGGCTCATCAGCCAGCACGGCATCTTCGGCCTCGAAGGCTGGCGGTTCATGTTCCTCGGCGTCGGCCTGCCGGCCATCGTCATCGGCGTCGTCGCGTGGTTCTACCTGGCCGACAACCCGTCCAAGGCCAAGTGGCTCAACAAGGACGAGCAGGAGTGGCTCAACGGTGAGCTGACCGCCGAGGCGGCCACGAAGACCAGCGGCCACGAGAAGCACAGCGTGCGCGCGGTGTTCACCAACGGTCGCGTCTGGACCCTCTCGTTCATCTACTTCGGCTTCGTCTACGGCCTCTACACGCTGGCCTTCTTCCTCCCGACGATCATCAGTGGGTTCGAGGCGCAGTTCGGCACGAAGTTCGACTACATCCAGAAGGGCTTCATCACGGCGATCCCGTACCTGCCCGCCGCGATCGCGCTCTACTTCGTCACCCGTCACGCCACGAAGCACGGCGTCAAGCCGGCGCACCTCATCGTGCCGGCCCTCCTCGGGGCGGCCAGCATCCCGCTGGCCCTCTACGCCGGCAGCCCGGCGCTGACCATTGCGATCATCACCGTGACGGCCTGTGCGATCTTCTCGGCGCTGCCGAACTTCTGGACGGTCCCGACCCAGTTCCTCACCGGGATCGCGGCCGCCGCCGGCATCGCGCTCATCAACACGATGGGCAACGTGGCCGGGTTCGCCGCGCCGTACATCACCGGTTGGCTGAAGGACGCCACCGGCGACTACAAGGTCTCGATGTTCGTGGTGGGCGGGTTCATGCTCCTCTCCGCGATCCTCATGACCCTGCTGAGCCGCCGCAAGCAGGTCGAGCTGGCCCCGGGGACGGAGGTCCCGGTCGGGCACTGACCGACCACACCTCGCCGAGAGGGGCAGCGCCGTCACGGCGCTGCCCCTCTTCGCGTCCGCCGAGACTGGGCGTGCGGCGTGGACGGCAAACCACGGAAATGGGTGATACCGGTCGGAATTCCGGCCGGTATCACCCACACCCAGCGGGAGGGTCGCCCTCAGCGGGTGGCAGCGAGCTCGTCGAGGACGGTCTCGACGGCGGACGGATCGTGGGCGAAGCGCCCGAGGAACAGCCCGTCCACCGAGTCGCTCAGGGCGGCCACCAGGCCGGGGCCGGCGCTGCCGCCGTAGAGGATGCCGAAGTCGCCGAGGCGCTCACCGAGAGCGGCGCGTACCGCATGGCATACGGCAGAGGTGTATGCGTGGGGCGCCGGCTGAGCGGCGCCGATGGCCCACACCGGCTCGTAGGCCACGAGGACTCGCTGGCCGGTGCCGTCGGGGATCGCCGAGGCGACCTGCTCGACGACGACCGCCGCCGCGGCGGCAGGATCGAACCGCTCGGCCTCGCCCACGCACAGCAGCGGGACCAGGCCGTTGCGCAGCGCCGCGGCGGTCTTGGCGCGAACGACCGCGTCGTCCTCGCCGAACAGCCGGCGGCGTTCCGCGTGGCCGACCTCGACATGGGTCACTCCCAGCTCGGCCAGCTCGGCACCGGACACCTCACCGGTGAAGGCGCCGGCGTCCTCGGTGGCGAGGTCCTGAGCGCCCACCTGGAGGCGCGTCGTCCCGGCCGCCTCGAGGGCGGCCGGGATCGCGACGAACGAGGGGAGCACGACCAGGTCGGTCGCTCCCGACTGGACGTCGGGGTGGCGCGCGGCCAGGGACGCCAACGCGGCGCAGTACGCCTGCGCGCGGGCGGGCCCGAAGTACATCTTCAGGCTGATCGCGACAGTGCTCATGGAGAGCCGCCGATCAGACGTGCGCGGCTTCGAACGCCTCGAGCTCGGCGACGTTGGCCTGCGAGTGCGACGTGGGGTCGAACGTGTACTGCAGCCACTCGGACGCGAGCCGACGCGCGAGCTGCAGGCCGATGACCCGCTGGCCCATAGTCAGCACCTGGCAGTCGTTCGACAGGATCGAGCGCTCCACGCTGAACGAGTCGTGCGCGACCGTGGCCCGGATCCCGGCCACCTTGTTGGCCGAGATCGCGACGCCGATACCGGTGCCGCAGAACAGGATCGCGCGGTCGGCCTCGCCGTTCGCAATACGGGTCGCGGCCTCGATGGCCACGCTCGGGTACGTCTTGGCGCCGGGGTCGTCCGGGTGCACACCGAGGTCGGTAAGGACCGCCACGCGCGGGTGCGAGCGCAGGTCTTCGGCGATGGCGTCCTTGTAGTCGACGCCGGCGCTGTCGCTACCGACGAGGATCCGGAGCTGGTCGGTCATGAGGGCTTCCTTCGACGTATGCGGGTGGGCTGATGGTTCAGGAGGGCGAGGACGCGTGACGTCGGGTCAGAACAGGCGCGAGCGCGGCCATAACGGCGGCCAGCGAGGTGGCGCCAGGGTCGGGGGAGCCGAGGCTCTTGGCGCCGAGGACGCGGGAGCGGCCCATCCGGGCGGCGATGTCGGACGTCGAGGCGGCGCCGGACTGCGCCGCGGAAACGGCTGCGCCCCAAGCGGTTTCGAGGTCGTCGCCGCCGTCGAACCGGTCCTGCAGCGTCACGGCGAAGGGCTCCAGCGCGTCGACCAGCGTCTTGTCGCCGACCTCGGCGCCACCGATCGACTTGACCTGCTGCCAGGCGTTGACGACCGCGGCGACCACGTCGGCGTCGGTCGGAACCGCGTCCGACGGCAGCCGCTCAGCGGCGGCCAGCAGACCCGCGCCCCAGAGCGCGCCGGACGTGCCGCCGGCCTTGTCGGCCCACTCCTCGCCGGCGTTGCGCAGCACCGTCGGGGCGTCGCCACCCGCGTCGGAGGCCGCAATGGCACCGGCCAAAGCGGCCGAGGACCCACGGGCCATGCCGCGGCCGTGGTCACCGTCGCCGGCAACCGCGTCGAGCCGGCCGAGCTCGTCCTCGAGGTCCCGCAACAGGGCGGCGACCGCCTCGACGGCCTGCCGCACGCATACCCCGGCCTGCTGCCCGACCTCGGTCGACGCCTCGACGGCCGGCCGGGCGGCGCCGACCGGCACCGGGGTCGGGTCGAGCGGCGCGGGGGCCGTGCGGCGGAACGCGGGGCTGTCGGCCGGAGCCAGCCACAGCTGCTCCAGCTCGTCGTCCAGCCACGAGACAGTCAGCGAGCAGCCGGCCATGTCGAGGCTGGTCACCAGCTCCCCGACCTCGGGCGCGACGACCTCCAGGCCCGCAGCCTGCAGCAACGGCAGGACGGCGTCCCAGAGGACGAAGAGCTCCTCGTACTTCACCGAACCGAGCCCGTTGAGCAGCACCGCCACCCTGGACCCACCGTCGGCCGGCGCGTCCTCGAGGACCCGGCGGACCAGCTCGGTGGCCAGGTCGTCCGCCGAGGGCAGCTCGCCCTCGCCGACGCCCGGCTCGCCGTGGACGCCGAGCCCCCACGCGATGGTCCCCTCGGGCAGGGAGAACAAGGGGGCCTCCGCGCCGGGCAGCGTGCACCCGTCGAAGGCGGCCCCGAACGAACGGGTCCGGTCGTTGGCGCGCGACGCGACGGCCTCGACGGCGTCGAGGCCGTACCCCGCCTCCGCTGCGGCGCCGGCCACCTTGAACACGACCAGGTCACCGGCGACACCACGCCGCCGGTGACGTTCCGCAGCGGACGCGCTGGCGACGTCGTCGGTCACCGCGAGGAGGGCGACGCGCATACCCTGTGCCCGCAGGCGGGTGGCGGCGGCCGAGAAGTTGAGCACGTCGCCCGCGTAGTTGCCGAAGCTGAGCCACACGCCCGGGCCCTGGTCGACCGCCCGGCAGATGTCCATCACCTGGCGGGTCGACGGGGAGGCGAACACGTCGCCGCAGACCGCTCCGTCCGCGAGACCCTCACCCACGACGCCGGCGAACGCCGGGTAGTGGCCGGAGCCACCACCGACGACGACGGCGACCTTGCCCGGAGCCCGGACGGTCGAGCGGACCACGCCGCCCGGGGCCGGGCGGACCCGCGTCGCGTTGGCGGCGACAAAGCCGGCCAGGCTCTCGGCGGCGAAGGTCTCGGGGGAGTTGAGGATGAGGGTCATCGCTGGACTTCCTTGTTAGCGAACGAGTTTCGAACGTCGGTCAGCGGCTGATGGGCTCGCGCAGGTGGAGCATCGCCTGCAGGTTCCTGTCGAGCTCGTCGTCCTGGAAGATGACCTTCCAGTCGTCCTTGACGATCTTGCTACGGCCATAGTCCATGGCGATGAGGCACGCGTCCGAGAACGGGTTGTCGCCCTGGAGCGCGTTGGCCAGCGCCACCTGGGTGTGGCCGAGGAGGATCGACCGCGCGGCCGGCTCGGGGATGCCCATGGTGTGGACCGCCTCGTGCAGCGACTCCTTGAGGAAGTCGCCGACCATGCACGCGATGGTCTCGACGAGGGTCGGCTCGCACTGCGCGAGCTGCTTGACGGTGATCCAGTGCACGTCGACGACCGGCGCGTACATCGCGCGGATGACGGCCTCGGTCTGCGCGCGCTTGGTCTCGTCGCCGCCCTCGTAGGCGGCCAGCACGTCCTGGGGAGCCGCGATGCCGCCGAAGGTGTCCGCGTACTCCTCTTCGGTCGTCCGACGCAGGAAGATCGACGGGTGGCACGGGTGAGCCACGGCGTAGTGCACGTCGTCGCTCGGGTGGAGCAGGTTCGCGTAGGCGGCGGCCGGGTCGAGCGTGAGGACCACGGTGCCCGCGGCGAGCTGCGGGACGACCTGCGCGGTGACCGGCTGCAACGCGATGTCCGGGACGGCGAGGATGACGACGTCGGCGCCCTTGATGGCGTCGGCCAGCTCGGTTACCTCGCGTCCGGCCTCGACAGTGCGCTCCTGGCCGGCGGGGGAGTTCTCGACGTAGCGGACGTCGTGCGCGCTCTTGGCGAGGTTGTTGGAGACGCGCATCCCCATCTTTCCGCCGGCGCCGATGACGGCGATGGTGAGGTTCTCGGACATGGGTGTGGTTCTCCTTCGTGGGTGGGTCTGCAGTGGGTGATACGAGAGGTATGCGGGGGGTATGCGAATGCGTCAGGCAGGGATGCGGTGTGCGGCGGCCTTGCGGCGCAGGTAGTCGAGGTTGTGCAGGGTCCAGTCGTCCTCGAGCCGGCAGGTGGTCTCGCCGTCGCCCTGCCAGACCAGCCAGTGCTCGATGATCTGGTTGATCCCGCGCTCGTAGGGGCGGACCTGCTCGACCAGGTAGTCGTAGTCGAGGAGCCCCTCGCCGAGGCGCGCACCCGCATACGTGAACCCGACCCAGCCGGCCTGCCGGCTGAACGCGAAGTCCTTGACGTGGAGGTTCCGGGTGAGCGCGGCGGTGAGGTCGATCGTCGAGCGCGGGGTCTCGAGCGCCGCGACCGAGTTGCCCGGGTCGAGGACGATGCCGAGGTATCCACGTTGAGACGGGTCGGTCTCGGTGACCAGGTTGACGAGGGTGCGGGTCGGGATCTGCTCGTAGGTCTCGAGAGCGAGCGTCACGCCGGCCTCCGCGTAGGCGGGGACGACCTTGGCCAGCAGCTCCGGCGCGTCGGCGATCTCCTCGGTCCTGACCATCGAGCGGACCAGCGTCACGTCGAGGTGGCCGGCGAGCTCGAGGTAGTGGAGCAGGTGGGCGGTGTCGAGGCCCCGGGTGCCGAGCTCGTAGGCGACGCCGAGATCGCGACCGGTGGCGGCCAGGTCGGCGGCCTGGGCCGCGTCGTACCGGTCCAGCGCGGGGTAGTCGCACAGCTGGAGCAGGTCCACGTCCCACGAGGCGGTCTTGGCGACGATCTCGGCGAGGGTCAGCGGACGCGGCGCGGTCTCGTGCCACTGCCAGAAGAAGCTGTAGGTGCTCAGCCCGATGGTGCTCGACGGCACGGAGCCCGGCTCGGAGCCCGGCTCGGAGCTCGGCCCGGTGCTGCTGGATGCGGTGCTGCTCGGCACGGGTGGGACTCCTTCGCACGTCGGTGTGGGGTGTCGGTGGGGCGCTGTGGAGAACTGTGACATAAATTGGTCAACCAGTCAACCGGTTGGCCAGCGTAAGACGCGTGGTTAGAGTGAACCCTGTGACCTCAGCCGGCGTGACCGGTCCGAGTACTCCTCGGATCACCCCCCTCCAGACCATCGAGCCGGTCAGCGCGGTGTCCGCGGTGACGCGGCGGCTGCTGGACTTCTTCACGTCCGGCGAGATCGCCGCCGGCGACCGCCTCCCGGCGGAGCGCCAGCTCGCGGCGCAGCTGGGCGTGGGCCGGTCCGCGGTGCGAGAGGCGCTCGCGGCCCTCGAGCTGCTGGGCATCGTCAGCGTGCGGCCGGGTTCGGGGACCTACCTCAAGGGCAGTGTCTCGGAGCTGCTCCCGCAGACCCTCAGCTGGGGCCTCTGGCTGGGCGAGCCCAAGACTGTCGAGCTGATCCAGGTCCGGCAGGTGCTCGAGGTCCAGGTGGCCCGGCTGGCGGCGGTGCTCGCCTCCGACGAGCAGCGCGAGGCGATCGACGCGACGCTCGACACCATGCGGGAGCACCGCGACGAGTTCGCGGTCTTCGTCGAGGCCGACATGCGGTTCCACCAGGTCATCGCCGAGGCGGCCGGGAACTCCCTGCTGACCGACCTGCTCACGACGGTCCGGTCGCTGATCCGGGTCTGGGTCGAGCGAGCGGTCAACGACGTCGCGCATACCAACCTGACCTTGGCCGAGCACACCGCGATCGCGGACGCCATCGCGGCCCGGGACGCCGACGCCGCCGCCTCGGCGATGGAGCGGCATATGAAGAGCGCCGGCGACCGGCTGCTCAGCTCGATCGGCGACTCCTGACCTGGCGCGACCAGGCTCCGGCCCGGCGCTGATCCCGGCCTAGCGGCGGATCTGCGGCACGCGGGTCGCGACCTGGGCGGCGATCGCGCGGTCGACGAGGTCCCACGGGACGGGCTGCTTGAGCGGGAGCTTGATGGTGCTCTGGCCCGAGAGGTACGGCGCGAGGTCGGCCTCCAGTGCCTCGTCACCGCCGGCGATCGGGTAGATGCTCACGTGGTTCTTCCAGCCGGCGATGTAGATGACGTACTGGCCGTCGACCGCGAACGTCGGGATCTGGTAGCTGATCCGCTCCTCGGCGTCCGGTAGCGCGGCGAGCACGCGCCGGCGCAGCTCCTGGAGGAGCTCCTGGGTGGCCGCGGGGAAGGTCGAGATGTACTCGTCGATGGTCGCTGCCGTGGGGGCCATGGCGTCACCCTGGCACGGCCCGCTGACAGCCGTCGAGCCTCGCGAGACGGTGGTTAGGGTGCCGGTATGAGCATGGTCATCGGTGTCCTGGTCGTCCTCCACCTGCTCGGGGCGGCGGCCATCATCGGCCCGTGGCTGGCCGCGCCGCGGTCCGGTCGGATCCGGATGGCGATGGTCTGGGGTGCTCGCGCTCAGGTCGTCACCGGGATCCTTCTGGTCGGCCTGCACGAGATGAGCAGCGACCCGGCCGACGAGCTCATCCGCGCCAAGATCGGCGTCAAGCTGGTCATCGCGTTGGCCGTCGCGGCGTGTGCGGAGATCGCCAACGGCCGGCAGCGCCGGGCGCTGGGCGCGGCCAACGCCCATGGAGCTGGTGCCGGCGGCGGGGCGACCACCGCGGTCCTGCCGGCGACCGGCCTGGTTCAGGCGGCCGCGATCCTGGCGATCCTCAACGTCTGCGTCGCCGTCCTCTGGACCTGACTCGCCGAGGGGGCCGACCCGTAGGCCGAGGGGGCCGACCCGTCCGCGCGAGAGGTCAACTTCTGTCGTCATTCGCGCGGTTTGAGGACAGAAGTTGGCCTCTCGGCGGAAGCCCCGGGCGTCAGGTGTCGCTGTTGAAGGCGATGTGGCAGTGGTCGCGGTGGGTCCGGTCGGAGAAGAACCCCGCCCCCGAGAGCAGCCTCGGGCCACCGAGGTTGTAGGCGCCGGCGTCCTTGGCGGCGCGCAAGAACCCGTCGACGAGCGCATCGGGCGTCGACTCGGCGATGACCGGCTGGCCGTTGACCGCCCAGACGTCCCACGCCCGGCGGCGGGTGTGGTCGCTGAGCCGGTCGGTCGCGAACACGTTGTCCGGATGCGGCTTGAACACGATGCTCACGTCGATGTCGTAGTCCCTCGCAAGACTCAACAGCGCCTGCATCGGCTTCGGGCGCAGGTTCCCGGCCGCGATGTCGGAGGCGGCCGCGGGCGGGAGCCGGATCCGCTGGTTCGACAGCACCTGCTGCACGAGGGCGGGGACCGGCTGGACCGGCGGCAGCGGCGTCGCCGTGAACACCTCGGTCACCTGCCACTGGCCCTGCTCCTTGGTCAGCCGTACGTCGGCGCCCGCCCCGCCCCGGACGACGGCGCCGGCCGCGTCCCGGGTCCACTGCTCGAAGGTCACCAGCAGCGACGCCGTCGTCGCGGTCAGGCCGCCGTACTGGACCGCGATCACCCCTGACGTCGCCTCGGGGCTGGTCCCGCGGAACGGCGCCGTCACTGCCGCGAACGCCGTCGCCCGCGCACCGGTGATCCCCTGGGCGGCCAGTCGCGCCGCCACCGCCGCCTGGTCCGCTGCACCGGGTCCCCACGACGACGTCGCCTCGACCAGCCGGACCGCTCGCTCCTTGGCCACCGGCTCGGGCTCGTTGGGCGCGATCGGGAACACCCGGCTGACCGGCAGCGGGGGCGGAGTCGTGGTCGTCGGGGTCGGTGTGGCGGTGGTCGTCGTCGAAGGGGGCGACGAGGACGGGCTAGGGATGCCGGTGCTGGGCGGCACGGTCGCCGGGCCGGCCGGCGTCGCGGCGTCGGTGCAGCCAGCCAGGCCTACGACCGCGGCCCCGAGCAGCACCGCTCGCCGGCCGACCAGCGGGGAACCGGACGGGGCGGCGGGGTGGGGGTGGGGCATACGAAACCTCCGGTCAGGCCGCGAACGGTCCGGTGCTGGCGCCCCATACGTCCGCCAGGATGCGGCCGGCCTCGGGGTCGCCGTCGAGCCAGCGGGGGATGTGGCGGTCGCCGATGCGGTACGGCCAGAGGCGGGCGGCCATCGGGCGGTCGCCCCAGAAGACCAGCTCGAGGGCCATGCCCTGCTGCACCTGCGCCCCGAACGTCATGTCGAAGACGAAGTTTCCGAGCGAGTGCGCGATGAGGCGGCCGTTGTGGAGGTCCATGCCCTGGACCCAGTGCGGGTGGGAGCCGATGACCGCGGTGGCACCGGCCTCGACGAGGCGGCGGCCGACGTCGCGCTGTTCGGGGACGGGGTCGTGGACGTACTGGGTGCCCCAGTGCGGATAGACGACGACCACGTCGGCCCGGGCCCGCAGCCCCTTGACCGCGTCGGTCACGCGGGCGAGGTCCTCCTCGTTGAGCGGGCCGGTTCGTGGCGGCATGCGCACGGACAGCGCTCCGGCCGAGGACGCCGTCGCCGCGGGGGTCTCCCCGATCGCGTTGAACGCGAGGACGCCGAACTGGACGCCCTTGCGCTCGACCACCGCGGGCTCGAGAGCGGCGGCGAGGTTCTCCCCGGCGCCGGTCATGGCGAACCCGTTGCGGGCGGTGGCGAGCGACTCGCGCAGCGCCCGGTCGCCGTAGTCGCCGAGGTGGTTGTTGGCCAGCACGAGCACGTCGAACCCGGCGTCCCGCATACCGGCCAGCGACGAGGCGTCGGCGCCGAACGAGTCGCCGCCCTGCGTCGGACGGCCGTTGCGGGAGAGGGCGCACTCGAGGTTCGCGACGGTGAGGTCGGCCGCCCGCAGCCGGTCGGCGGTCTGGCTGAACGGGAGGTTCGGGTCGCGCGCGGCGGCGATCTGCTGCCCGACGCGGCGCCCGAGCATGACGTCGCCGACCCAGAGGGTGCTGACGATGCGGGTCGGGTCGACCGGGTTCGCCGGATCGCCGAGGACCGACAGAGGGTATGCGTCGGGCTTGGTCACCGGGTCGACCCCGTCGACCGGTACGGCGCCGACCGCCGGCCCGAGGGCGTCGGCGCGAACGACGGCGACGGTGTCCCGGTCGGCCTGGACCGCTCCGACCGCGTCCGCGTCGGTGGCCGATCCGCCGGCCGAGACCCCGCGGACCACCGTCGTCGCGCCTGTGGTCCCGCCTGGAGCACCGAGGTCGGACCACGACACGGCGCCGCCCGACGCAGCGGCGTCGAGCACCGCCCTGGAGGCTCGTATGCCGCTGGCGCGGGTCGCGTGGACGGCGAGCACCAGCGGCAGCCGGGGGCCGGTGGGCGTCGCTGTCGTCGAGGAGGTGGCCGTCGACGCCGGCGATGGCGAGGCGACCGCCTCGGTCGAGGCGCTGCCGTCGGTGGGAGCGGGCGGGCTGGGCGGAGAGGTGCACGCGGCCAGCGCGCCGACCGCGCCGGCCGTGAGGCCACCGAGGACCGCCCGGCGGGTCACCGAGCGTCCGTCGACCGGGCCCTCCATCGACCGAGGGTAACCAACGACGTTGTGGCCAGTGGTTCGTGGCGTCTGGAGCCGGAATTGGGTGCGGTCCAGAGCACGAACCGGCGTAAGCCGGGGGTGGGGTCAGGGGATGAGGAGGAGCTTGCCCGTTGTCTGTCGGCCGGCGAGGGCGTTGTAGGCGGCCTTGGCGTCGGCGATCGGGTAGCGGCCGCCGATGTCGACGGTCAGCGACCCGTCGGCCACCGCGCCGAGGATCTCGGACGTGCGCCATTCGAGCTCGTCGCGGGTGGCGATGTAGTCGCCCATGGTCGGCCGGGTGAGGAACAGCGAGCCGCCGCGGTTGAGCCGCTGGATGTCGAACGGATCGACCTGACCGCTGGCGCCTCCGAACAGCACCATCATCCCGCGCCGCCGCAGACAGGCCAGCGACGCGTCGAACGTCGTCTTTCCCACTCCGTCGTAGACGACGTGCACGCCCTGGCCGCCGGTCAGCTCCTTCACCTTGCCGGGCAGCTCGCCGAGGTCGGACAGCTCGGAGTAGTCGATGACGTGGTCGGCGCCGAGCTCCAGGCCGATGGCCACCTTCTCCGCCGAACCGGCCGTCCCTATGAGGGTCGCGCCCTTGGCCTTGACCAGCTGGACGAGCAGCTGACCGACCCCGCCGGCCACCGCATGGACCAGGACGAGGTCTCCCGGCTGGACCGCATACGTCGAGGTGACGAGGTACTGGGCGGTGATGCCCTGGAGCATCACGGCCGCGGCGACCTCGAGGTCGACGCCCTCGGGGACCGCGACGACGTTGGCGGCCTCGAGCACGACCGCCCCGGCCGCGCTCCCTGCGCCCTGGGCCCACGCCACCCGGTCCCCGACCGCCAGGTCGACGCCGTCGCCGACCGCCTGGACCGTCCCGGCGCCCTCGCCGCCGACGACGAACGGCGTCGGGATCGGGTACACGCCCTCGCGCTGGTAGATGTCGATGAAGTTGATCCCGGCCGCCGCCACGGTGACGCGGACCTGGCCCGGGCCCGGCGCGGGAACGTCGCGGTCCTGCACGGTGAGGACGTCAGATCCGCCGCTCCGGGGGACGACGAGGGCGGGGACGGTGAGCGATCCAGAGCCAGAGGAGGTCATGACGGCCAGCCTAGGAGGAGGACCTGAACATAACGACACGTAGGGATGTCCATAACGCAAGATGATGTATCAATCCCCTTGCGAGCCCGTCCTCAACGCTGATGTCCTTGTCCCATGCTCCTCGGCAGCGCGACGCGAATGTGCACGGGTCAGCCGGTCTCGGCGACCTCGTGGCGCGTCGTCGCGCGCTGTTGTCGCCGGTCCTGACCGCCTGCTCGACCCGCTCAGACCGTCCGACGACAGCCTGCCGGTGCCCCTCCCCGCTTCGCTCGGGGATGTCGAGGCGCCGGCCCCGACCCTGGGGACCCGACATGACCGCTACCACCGCTCACCTCGACACCCGCGCGGCCACGGTGCCGCTGGCCGAGCTGCGGCAGACCGCCCGCCGCTACGCCCTCAACCCCAACCTCTCCGCGCTGTTCCCCGAGAGCGGCGACCGCACCTGGGCCCGCCTCGCCGGTGACGCCCGCATGGACGTGTGGCTGATCACGTGGCCGGAGGGTACCGAGACCGGCTGGCACGACCACGGTGAGGCGTCCGGCGCGTTCGCCGTCGCCTCCGGCGTCGTCATCGAGCAGACCTGGGCCCTGGGGGCCATCCAGCACCGCACCCTGACCGAAGGAGACGCGCGGGCGTTCGGCCGCGACCACGTCCACAACGTGGTCGGCGCCGGTCCCGGCCGCGCGCTGACGGTCCACGCCTACGCCCCCGGCCTGGTGACCATGGGCCAGTTCGAGCTCGGACCGGACGGCCCGAACCGCCTGGCCACGCCGCAGGACGCGTCGTCGTGGTGACCGCGACCTCAACCTTGACCGCCGAGCGCGCCACGGCGATCCACTGGGAGACGCGGCTGTTCGCCGGCCGATCGGGTCCGTCCCAGGCGGCGGTCTCCGGACCGTCGGCGGCGGTGGACGACCTGCTCGACGAGGCGCGCGCCGCCTACCAGCGGATCTCGCCGCGGGCCGCATACCAGCTGCTGCTGCACGACCGGGCCGTGCTCGTCGACATCCGGCCGGAGGCGCAGCGGCGCGCCGAGGGCGAGGTCGACCCCGCCCTGCGACCCGTTGTCATCGAGCGCAACGTCCTCGAGTGGCGGCTGGACCCGCGCAGCGCGGCCCGACTGCCGTGGACCTCCTACGAGGCGCGGGTGCTCGTGCTCTGCCAGGAGGGGTATGCGTCGTCGCTCGCCGCCGCGACGCTCGTTCGGCTCGGGCTGACCCGGGCGACAGACGTCGTCGGCGGGCTGCGCGCGTGGCGCGAGGCTGGCCTGCCGCTGGCGGAGCGCGCCGCAGCCTGACCTCTCGCCGCACTGACGGCGACCGAGCGCGGGGCTAGGGGACGATCGTCACCGTGTCGCCGGGGCGCATCGCGCGGAGCATGGTCACCATCTCGCTGCTGGAGACCGCCACGCAGCCCGCGGTCGCCCCGCTCCCGCGGACGTGGATGAAGATGCCGGCGCCGCGGTAGGGCCGCTGCGAGTCGGGCGCCCGGTTGAAGTTGACGACGATGACGTAGTCGTACTGGCCGGGGAAGCTGAGCAGCCGCTCGGACCCGTTCGGGTCGGAGAAAGGGAGCGTCGCGTCGAAGCCGCCCTGGGACTCGTTGCGATAGGTGTTGTAGTACGCCGAGTTGTTGTCCTCGACCCAGAAGTCGCCGGTGCCGACGCGTCGGTAGGAGAGCGTGGTACCCGGGCTGGCGCTGATCCCGAACGCCTCGGTCATCGTGTAGGTCCCGGTGGGCGTCGTGCCGTTGCCCTGGGCGCGGGTCGCCCCGTTGGTCATCCCGCCGTAGCCGATCCGGCCGCCGAAGTCGGTGAATGCGTTGGCGAACCCGCACGGGGTGTTGGTGCGCAGCCAGAACGAGACGACCGCGGTGGTCCCGCCGCTGCCGTTGACGACGGTCACGCTGCGCTGGCGGGCGCCGACCGAGACCTGGACGCCGCCGAGCTGGGCGGAGCAGGCCACCCACGACGGGTCGGAGACGGGTGTCGTGACCGGCGGCGGCGCGGGTGGCGGGGTGGGCTTGGGCGCCGGTTTCGGTGTGGGCGTGGGGCTGGGTCTGGGCGTGGGCCTCGATGTCGTGGGGGTGGCCTTGGGGGTCGCCCTCGGGGTGCTGCGGGGGGTCGTGGACGAGGAGGCCGAGGTGGTCGGCGACGGTCGCGGGACGGCCGCTACGGTCAGGGTCTCCGCGCTCGGGTTCGACGTAGCGGTCGACGAGGCGGAGGACGGGCCGCCCGTGGGCAGCGGGCTGGTCTGCTCTGTGGTGGGAGTCGCTGTGGTGGGAGTCGCTGTGGTGGGAGTCGCCGTGGTCGGGGTTGCCGGCGCAGTCGGTGCGAGGTCGGCGAGCAGCGGCGGAGTGACCGGCGGGGTGGCGAGCTCCCGGCCACACCCGCCGACGAGCCCGACGGTGGCCAGTACCGACACCCACGCGGCGGCAGACGCGAGGGCGCGCCGACGGATCACGAACGAGCGGAACACGGCCACCTCCCGAGTGACGACGCCGCCGTACCGGGTGGTGACGGGTCGCCGAAATGTCCGGTTTCCGAGTGTGGCCCCCTTTCGGCGATCGCGCACCCCGCCGCGCCGCCGCTCCTCGGGCTGCCGGGCCGTTGCACCCCGCGCCGCAGGCCACCGTGCGCGGCCGTGTCGCGCCACGGACGTAGGCTGGACGACGCGATGACATCCGAGCCCAGCACCCTCTTCGACGACCTCGACCTGCCCCGTCCCGTACCCGGGGGAGACGTCGACGAGCGAGGAATACCGTTGTGGGCCACCACAGACGGCGGCGCGGAGACCGCCGGCGGACCGGGTCGCCCGACGGACTCCGACGGACGGCTGCACGACCCGGAGGAGCTGCTCAAGGGCCTCAACCCGCAGCAGCGCCTGGCGGTCGTCCACGACGGCCCGCCACTCCTCATCGTCGCCGGGGCCGGGTCCGGCAAGACGCGGGTCCTCACCCACCGGATCGCCTACCTGATGGCCGCCCGGCACGTCCAGCCCGGTCAGGTCCTCGCCATCACCTTCACCAACAAGGCGGCCGGCGAGATGAAGGAGCGGGTCGCCGACCTCATCGGCCCGCGGGCCAAGGCCATGTGGGTCATGACGTTCCACTCGGCGTGCGTGCGGATCCTGCGCCGCGAGGCGACCCGGCTCGGCCTGAAGTCGACCTTCTCGATCTACGACGCCGCCGACAGCCAGCGCCTCATGACCCTGGTCCTGCGCGACCTCGACCTCGACCCGAAGCGCTACCAGCCGCGGGCGTTCTCGCACGCCGTGAGCAACCTCAAGAACGACCTCGTCGACGAGGAGACCTATGCGTCGCGCGTCGGCGCCGAGGACGGCCCCGGCACGCACCACGAGCGGATGGTGGCGCAGGCCTACACGATGTACCAGCGGCGGCTCCGGCAGGCCAACGCCATGGACTTCGACGACCTCATCATGTCGACCGTCCATCTGCTCCAGGCGTTCCCCGACGCGGCCGAGCACTACCGGCGCCGGTTCCGGCACATCCTCGTCGACGAGTACCAGGACACCAACGTCGCGCAGTACCAGCTGGTCAAGGAGCTGGTGGGGCCGGTCCTCCCGGACGACGCCCCGGCGCACGCGGTCCCCCCGGGTGAGCTGTGCGTCGTCGGCGACGCCGACCAGTCGATCTACGCGTTCCGCGGCGCGACGATCCGCAACATCGTCGAGTTCGAGCAGGACTACCCCAACGCGCGCACCATCCTCCTGGAGCAGAACTACCGCTCCACGCAGACCATCCTGCGGGCCGCCAACGCGGTGATCGCCCGCAACGAGAAGCGTCGCGCGAAGAACCTCTGGACCGACTCCGGCGACGGCGTGAAGATCGTCGGCTACGTCGGGGACAGCGAGCACGACGAGGCGGCGTTCGTCGCCAAGCAGATCGACCACCTGCAGGACACCGAGGGCGTCCGTCCGAAGGACGTCGCGATCTTCTACCGGACCAACGCGCAGTCCCGTGCCTTCGAGGAGGTGCTGGTCCGGGTCGGGATGCCCTACAAGGTCGTCGGCGGCACCCGGTTCTACGAGCGCAAGGAGATCAAGGACGCGCTCGCCTACCTCAGGGTGATCTCGAACCCGGCCGACACGGTCAACCTGCGGCGGATCATCAACGTCCCCAAGCGCGGGATCGGCGAGCGGGCCGAGGCCTGCATCGCCCTGCTGGCCGAGCGCGAACGCATCCCCTTCGTCGCCGCCCTCGGCCGTCCCGCCGACGCCCCCGGCATCGCGACCCGGTCGGTGGCCGCGATCGAGGTCTTCACGGGTTTGCTGGAGTCACTGTCCCGGGTGTGGGCCGACGGGTCCGGCGTCGCCGGGCTCCTCGAGGCGGTCGTCGAGCAGAGCGGGTACCTCCGTGAGCTGCGGGCCAGCTCCGACCCCCAGGACGAGACCCGCATCGAGAACCTCGCCGAGCTGGTCGAGGTCGCGCGCGAGTTCGACGAGGAGCGGATCGAGACCGGCGAGGTCGTCTCGCTGGAGGACTTCCTCGAGCGGGTCTCGCTGGTCGCCGACGCCGACGACATCCCGTCCGGCGCGCCGGGGGCCGACGGCGGCGTGGTCACGCTGATGACGCTGCACACCGCCAAGGGGCTCGAGTTCCCCGTCGTCTTCCTCTCGGGGATGGAGGACGGCACCTTCCCGCACATGCGCGCGCTGTCCGAACCCCTCGAGCTGGAGGAGGAGCGCCGACTGGCTTACGTGGGGATCACCCGCGCCCGCGAGCGCCTCTACCTGTCGCGGGCCGCGGTCCGCTCCGCGTGGGGCGCCCCGCAGTACCACCCGGCGTCCCGGTTCCTCGACGAGATCCCGCCCGAGCTGGTCCGGTGGGAGCGCCTCGAGTCGGCGGTCGACGCGGCGCGGCAGGGTCGCCGGATGGGCGGTTCGGCGATGGAGTCGCTGGCCAACCGCCGCGAGATGACGCGCGCCTCGTCCCGGCCGGCGCTCCACCTCACCCCGGGCGACCGCGTCACCCACGACTCCTTCGGGCTCGGGACGGTGCTGCGGGTCGAGGGCGACGGCGACCGCGCAATGGCCCACGTGGACTTCGGTGCGGAGGGCGTCAAGCGGCTCCTGCTCCGGTATGCGCCGGTCACCAAGCTCTAAGCAGCCTCACCAAGGCAGCTCTGAACAACGCAGCAGCGCAGCGCCCCGGGATCGGGACACTGCGCTGCGGGTGACGGGAGGGCGAGCCTTACGGCATCGTGCCCATCTTCTTGAGCCACGGGAGGGGCGGGATCGGGGAACCGTCCTGCGGGTGGATCTCGACGTGGACGTGGGGGCCAGTCGAGTGGCCGGTGTTGCCGGACATCGACACCAGCTCGCCCGGCGTGACCTTCTCGCCCTGCGTCACGACCAGCTTGCTGTTGTGGCAGAACCAGGAGACGGTGCCGTCCCAGTACTGAATCTCCACCTTGTTGCCGTAGCCGCCCTGCCAGCCGGCGAAGATCACCGTGCCGGAGGACATCGCCTTGACGGGGGTGCCGACCGGGACCGCGAAGTCCTGGCCCGGGTGCATCGAGCCCCACCGCATACCGAAGCCGGAGGTGAGCTGGTAGCCGCCGTCGATGAACGGAACCCAGTTGTGGGCCGCGGCGGCCGCGGCGTCGGCCTGGGCCTTCTGCTGCGCGGCGGTGTCGGCCTGGGCCTTCACCTGGGCCTCCGCGGCCGCGGCATCGGCCGCTGCCTTCGCGGCGGCGGCGTCGGCCTGGGCCTGGGTGCGGTCGGCGGCGTCGGCGGCGTCCTGCTGGTCGGCCCGGCCGCTGTCGGCGGGGTCGAAGGAGTCGGTCCCGGTGAGCGCCGAAGTACGGCCGCTGTCCCGGGCCGAGCGCTCGATGACGTCGCGCTCGATGGCGTCCTCGGTCACGAGGCCGGACGCGGTCAGGCTGGTCGCGGGGGCGGCCACGGCGCTCGGGGCGCCCGCCGCCCCACCGATGTGGGCGCCGGTCGCCGTGAGGACCAGGGTCGCGGCCGCAGCGGTCGGGAGGAGGTACCCCGACCCCGCGAAGCGGGGGAGGGAGGAACCCGTCGACTCGTGGGTCCGGGCGGAACGGGCGGCACGATGCCGTCCCGCCGGGGGCCGGTGGCGCCCGCGGTATGCAGCGTCAGACAAGAGAGGGGGTCCTTGGGGGCTTCGGGAAATGACCGACAGGGAGCTTTCTGGGGTCGGCGGTTACCCTAACGTGACCATTTCGTTATCCCAAATCCCCATCCACAGGTGTGCGGACAATGAGAGGGAACGCAGACACGGGTGGAGCAGGGGCGAGCGCCGCCGGACAGCACCGGACAGTCGGACGAATGCGGGGGCGTGCGGCGCAGCTGGGGGCAACGTCGCGGGACACAACCTAGCGGCCTCGACCGGCCCGCGCGAGGGTCAGATCGGCCTGTGACCAGCCCGTTTGCCGAGCCCGGCCGGCGCAACCGATCAGCCGCTCCGGCGGCGGCCGGCGAACGGCGTCGCTCCCGGCGCGACGGTGCTGCCGTCGGAGTCCAAGTGGGCCAGCGCGGCCCCGATCCCGTGCACGACCGACTGCATGATGGGCAGACTCATGTGACCTACGCCATGCATCTCGACGTTCGTCACGTTGAGATCGGGGTGCTCCAGCGCAGCCGTGCGCTGGGGGAACATCAGCTGGTCGATGTCGGACCAGTAGCAGAGGAATCGGGTGCGGCAGCTCTCGACCGGCTGCTCCAGCTCCTGCATCAACGGGCTGCCAGGACGCAGCTGTTGCATGATCCGGCTGTTCCACGCGTACGCGAGGTAGGTCCCGTGGTGCGGGCTGCCCAGGGTCACCAGGGTGTGGACCCGCTCGTCCCCGCCCAGCCGGGTCACGTAGTAGCGGGCGATGAGCCCGCCCATGCTGTGCCCGACCACGTGGATCCGCTCGTAGCCGGTCTCGGCCACGATTGCCTCGATCTCCTCGGCCAGCTGGGCGGCGGCGACGCGCACGTCGCCGGTGAGGATCGAGTAGTTCATCGTCGTCATGTGGCCGAAGCCACGGCGGCGCAGCCCGAGGCGCAGCAGGGTGAAGACCGACCGGTTGTCGGCCATCCCGTGCACGAGCAGGATCGGCGTCCCGGCCGCCTCGATGTCGGAGATGACCAGGCCGCGCTGCACCGGGCCGAGATGCTCGATCCGGTACCCCTGGGAGACGTCCTTCGCGTGCGTCCCCAAGAGGCCGAGCGGGTAGATCGCCAGATGGGTACCCAGCCACAACGCCTCTACGGTCGCGCCACCGAGTCCGGTCGGGGTGGCCAAGGCCTTCGCGGCCTCGCCGACGATGTCGGTCGCCGAGGCGGCGGCCCCCTGGACGGCACTGGCGACCCGGGAGGCGAGGCCCGACGCATACCCCGTCACCCGCGCCGCGCCGTCGGTGCGGCGGCCGGTGGGCGACCCACCGACGGTCGGCAGCGATCGAGGCAGCATGGTTCGGCGACAGTAACCCCCACCAGGGGCCTTCGCTACGCTTCGCGGCATGTCCGACGCGCCCGACCCGGCCGAACCCCGCGAGCACCTCTCCGAACAGCCGGGGTCGCCCATCCGGGTGGTGGTGGCCAAGCCGGGCCTGGACGGTCACGACCGCGGCGCGAAGGTCGTGGCGAGGGCCCTGCGGGACGCCGGCATGGAGGTCGTCTACACCGGCCTGCACCAGACGCCCGAGCAGATCGTCGAGGCGGCCATCCAGGAGGACGCCGACGCGGTGGGTCTCTCGGTGCTCTCCGGCGCGCACATGACCCTGTTCGCCAAGGTCGTCGACCTGCTGAAGCAGCGGGACGCCTCCGACATCGTCGTCTTCGGCGGCGGGATCATCCCCGACGACGACCTGCCGGAGCTCAAGCGGATGGGCGTGGCCACCGTGTTCACCCCGGGCGCGACCACCACGGAGATCGTCGAATGGGTCCGCGCGAACGTCGATCCCAACAGGTGAGACGAGATGCCGCCCTTTAGGTGCGGCATTTCCCTGGCGACCTTAAAGAGTTGGCAAAGTCGGTAGGTCGTGGAGGCGTCGAGGTTCCACCATTGACGTACGGAGCAGTGCGACAACCCCCCATGCCGCAGTGTTCCGAGTCGATGGCGGACAGGGTCGGATCCCCGCTTTTCCCGCAGCGGGCGCGGTCCGGGCACCACGGGTCTCCCGTGGTGGGCCGGGAGCGAAAGCCCCGGCATGACCGCGCTGTCGACGACCGAAAGGTTGTGGGGCCGCCAAGGGGCTGCGGCCCCACAACCAGGGTGTCGATGCACAGCGGGGCGCCGTGAGTCGACAGGGCCACCCAAGCAGATGACCTAGGCTCGCGACCCGTGTCCGAGCGAACTGACCCCCGGTTGCCGTGTCCTCAAAGGGCCACCCACCGCCGCGTCCGCTGGCCTCTAGGTGCCGCGAGCTCCCACGCTGCGGCTGCCGCCGTCGCTGCCGCCATCGTCGTGGCGCTCGCCGCGTGCTCGTCCGCGCCCCCGGAGCCCGGCCCGACGACCGCCGCGGCGGTGCCGGCCCCGACGAGCACCTCGACCTCGACCACCACGACGACGGCGTCACCCAGCCCGACCACGCCCGCCCTGCCGGGGCTGCCCGGCGGCACCGTGCTCGCGGTCAAGATCGACAACACGGCCGGCGCCCGTCCGCGGCTGGGGATCGAGCGGGCCGAGGTGGTCTACGTCGAGCCGGTCGAGGGCGGCCTCACCCGCCTCATGGCGGTCTTCTCCACCGGGGCCGGCGACCTGCCGCCCGAGGTCGGCCCGATCCGCAGCGCCCGTGAGTCCGACGTCGCCCTGCTGGCGAGCTGGGGCCGGGTCGCGCTCGCCTACTCCGGCGGTTCCGCGTTCACCCGCGGCCTCGTCGACCACGCCAACCTCGCCTCGATCCCCTACGACGCCGGCACCCAGGGGTACCGCCGGGCCGGCGACCGCCGGGCGCCCTACAACATCATCGGCAACACCCAGGCCCTGATCTCCCGCTCCGGCACCGGTGCCACCAACGGCGACCCCGGGTTCCGGTTCGGCCCCGCGGGACCGGGCGGAACACCGGCTGCCTCGGTGTCGACGGCGTGGCCGTCCTCCAAGGTCGCGTTCACCTGGGACGTCGGGACCGGCCGGTACCTCCTCACCACCGACGGGCGGCCGGACGTCGCCGTCGGCGGGGCCCGGGTCGCCGCGGCCACCGTGGTCGTCCAGGAGGTCCCCGCCCACCTCAGCGAGAACCGCGACGTCAACGGCGCCCAGACGCCGGTCGTCGACCTCGTCGGGTCGGGCACCGCGAACGTGCTCCGCGACGGCCAGGTCTGGAGGGGCCAGTGGGCCCGCCCCGACCTCGGGTCGCCGACCAGCTACACGGTCGGTGGCCAGGACGGCCAGCCGGTCCCTATGGCGTCCGGTCCGGTGTGGGTGCTCCTCGTCCCCGCCGGGCAGGCCGTCACCGTCGGCTGACCCGCATACCCGGGGTAGGCGCGTGAGATCGGTCGCATCGGCCGCAGGGGCCCTCGGCCGGTCCAGACCCGGCCGCTAGGCTCGGCGCGCACGAAATCGCTCATTCCAACGATGGGACGGCTGGCGTGGACCTGTTCGAGTACCAGGCGCGGGACATGTTCGAGGCGCACGGGGTCCCCGTGCTCGCCGGGATCGTGGCCGACACCCCCGAGGCGGTCCGCGCGGCGGCCGAGGAGATCGGCCCGAAGAGCGGCGGCGTCGTCGTGGTCAAGGCGCAGGTCAAGACCGGCGGCCGCGGCAAGGCCGGCGGCGTGAAGGTCGCGAAGTCGGCCGACGAGGCGGCCGCGGCCGGCGAGCAGATCCTCGGCATGGACATCAAGGGCCACACCGTGCACCGCGTCATGGTCGCCCAGGGCGCCTCGATCGCCGAGGAGTACTACTTCTCGGTCCTCCTCGACCGTGCGAACCGCACCTACCTCGCCATGTGCTCCAAAGAGGGCGGCATGGAGATCGAGCAGCTCGCGGTCGAGCGCCCCGACGCCCTCGCCCGAATCCCCGTCGACCCGAACGTCGGTATCGACGACGCCAAGGCCCGCGAGATCGTCGACGCGGCCGGGTTCGACGAGGCCGACAAGGCGCGCGATCGCGGCCGTCCTCACCAAGCTGTGGGACGTCTACCGCGAGGAGGATGCGACCCTCGTCGAGGTGAACCCGCTGGTCAAGACGTCGGACGGGCAGATCGTGGCCCTCGACGGCAAGGTCACCCTCGACGAGAACGCCGACTTCCGGCACGAGGACCACGCCGGCCTCGAGGACGCGCTCAGCGCCGACCCGCTCGAAGCGGCGGCCAAGGAGAAGAACCTCAACTACGTCAAGCTCGACGGGGACGTGGGCATCATCGGCAACGGCGCCGGGCTGGTCATGTCGACCCTCGACGTCGTCGCGTATGCGGGCGAGGAGGTCGCCGCCGAGCGCGGCCTCGCGACCCCGCCCAAGCCCGCGAACTTCCTCGACATCGGCGGCGGCGCCTCCGCGGAGGTGATGGCCAACGGCCTGCACATCATCCTCGGCGACCCGCAGGTCAAGGCGGTCTTCGTCAACGTGTTCGGCGGCATCACCTCCTGCGACGCGGTGGCCAACGGCATCGTCGGCGCCCTCGACCAGCTCGGCGACGAGGCGACCAAGCCGCTCGTCGTCCGCCTCGACGGCAACAACGTCGACGAGGGCCGGCGCATCCTCGCCGAACGGAACCACCCCCTCGTCAGCATCGAGGGAACCATGGACGGCGCGGCCCGCAAGGCCGCCGAGCTCGCTGCAGCGGCGAAGTAGAAGGGGCGGCGGAGCGCGATGTCGATCTTCCTCAACCAGGACTCCAAGGTCATCGTCCAGGGCATGACCGGCTCCGAGGGGATGAAGCACACCACCCGGATGCTCGCCTCGGGCACGGCCATCGTCGGCGGCGTCAACCCGCGCAAGGCGGGCCAGTCGGTCGACTTCCCGGGTGATGTCACCGTGCCGGTGTTCGGCGGCGTCGCCGAGGCGATCGCCGCAACCGGCGCGGACGTGTCGGTCGTGTTCGTGCCCCCGCCGTTCGCCAAGGCGGCCGTCGTCGAGGCGGTGGACGCGGGCATACCCCTCGTCGTCGTCATCACCGAGGGCATCCCGGTCAAGGACACGGCGGAGTTCTTCGCGTACTCCCAGAGCAAGGGCGGCACCCGCATCATCGGCCCGAACTGCCCCGGTCTCATCAGCCCCGGGCAGTCCAACGCCGGCATCATCCCCGCCAACATCGCCGGCCCGGGACGCGTCGGCCTGGTCAGCAAGTCCGGGACGCTGACCTACCAGATGATGTACGAGCTGCGGGACTACGGCTTCTCCTCCGCCGTCGGCATCGGCGGCGACCCGGTCATCGGGACGACGCACATCGACTGCCTCGAGGCGTTCCAGAACGACCCCGACACCGACGCCATCGTCATGATCGGCGAGATCGGCGGCGACGCCGAGGAGCGGGCTGCGGCCTACATCAAGGACAACGTCTCCAAGCCGGTCGTCGGCTACGTGGCGGGCTTCACGGCGCCCGAGGGCAAGACCATGGGCCACGCCGGCGCCATCGTGTCCGGTTCGTCGGGAACCGCCGCCGCCAAGCAGGAGGCCCTCGAGGCGGCCGGGGTCAAGGTCGGCAAGACGCCGTCCGAGACCGCCGCGCTGATGCGCGAGATCATGGCGAGCCTGGACTCCGTCGTCATCTGACCGACCCTCGGCGCGCCCTCCTCGCCCAGCGGCGGGGAGCGGCGACGATGGCCTCGTCATGTCCCTTCTCGACTCGCTCCGCGACCGCGTCCGCGCCGACCTCCGCCCCGAGACGGGCTCCGACGAGGCGCACGCGACGCTCGACGCGCCGTCCGGGCTCGACTGGTGGCCGGCGCCGGCCGCCGGCGCCCTCGCCGCCGCGGGCTCGTGGCTGGTGCTGGCGCTGCCCTCGCTGGTCGTATGGGTGGCGACCGCGCATACGACGGTCGGCTGGGGCGACGCCCTCGGCATCGCCAGCGCCGGCTGGTTCCTCGGTCACGGGGCGTCGGTCGCCGTCGGCGAGCTGTCGTTGTCCCTGGCGCCCCTGGGGCTCTGGCTGCTGGCCCTGCTCCTGACGGCCCGCGGTGCGCGCCGGCTGCTCGATCGCACCGAGCGGTCCGCGCCGGGCACGACCTGGCCGCGGACCCTGGTCCGGCAGGTGCTCCCGGGCTTCCTGGTCGGGTATGCGGCGGCCGGGCTCCTCGCGTGGCTGCTCACCCTGGCCGGTCCGGCCCGTCCGGGGCTCTCGGCGGTGCTCGTCGTCGTCGGCGTCCCGGTCCTCTCGCTCGCGTGGGCGCTGTTACGACGCTACGTCGCCGGCGAGGAATGTGGGGTGGTCGGTGAGTGGCTCGACCGGCTGCCGCGCTGGTTGCCGCGGGCCGTGCGTCCCGGCGTCCACGGCGCCGCCGTCCTGCTGGGGCTCGGCGCGGCCCTCGTCGTCGTGATGGTCGTGGTCCGCTGGTCGACGGTCTCCGGGCTGCACGCCGCGGTCAACGCGGGCCTGGTCGGCGGGGTCGTGCTGACCGCCGGGCAGGTCCTCGTCCTGCCCAACCTCGCCGTCTTCGCGCTGGCCTGGCTCGCCGGACCCGGGTTCCAGATCGCCGACGGGTCGACGATCACCCTCGCCGGCGCCCACCCCGGGCTGATGCCGATGATCCCGGTGCTGGGCGCCCTTCCGTCGGACGGCGCATGGTCCGGATGGCTGATCCTCCTGCTGTCCGTGCCGGTGCTGGCCGGGGGCGTCATAGGGTGGCTCGCGTGTCGCAGCCTGGCCCGACTGTCGAGCTGGCGGACCAAGCTCGCCACCGCCCTCGCGGCCGTCGTGACCTCGGCCGCCGGTCTCACCGTGCTCGCCGCACTGGGTTCGGGGGCGGTGGGCGTGGAGCGGCTCAGTGCCGTCGGCACGCGGCCCCTGGTGTTCGGAGCGGCGCTCCTCGGCCTGCTCGTCGCGGGCGCGGCGTTGTCGGTCCTGTCGGTCCAGCTGCTGCTGCGGGTACGCCCGCACCGCTGAGCGCGGCCTTGGCTCGATCCGGGCGGGTGGCCGCATGAGGGTCATCGTCGTCGGCGGCGGCATCGTCGGGCTCGCCACCGCCCGGGCGCTCGCTCGTCGCGGCGACGAGGTGACCGTGCTCGAGAAGGAGACGGCGCTCGCCACGCACCAGACCGGCCGCAACTCCGGCGTGATCCACTCCGGCATCTACTACCCGCCCGGCAGCCTCAAGGCGACCATGGCGGTCCGGGGCGCCGCGTCGATGACCGCCTTCGCCCGCGAGCGGGGCATTCCCGTGGAGACGACCGGCAAGCTGGTCGTCGCGACCTCGGCAGATGAGGTTGCTGGCCTGCACAAGCTCGCCGACCGGGCCACCGCCAACGGCGTCCCTGCCCGGCTGGTCACCAAGGACGAGGCCCGCGGCTACGAGCCCTACGTCTCCTGCGTCGAGGCGCTGCGGGTCGAGACGACCGGGATCATCGACTACGGCGCGGTCTGCGTCGCCTACGCCCAGGACATCGAGGCGGGCGGCGGGCTGGTATGCCTCGCAACCGGGTTCGCGGGCGTCGACACCGACGCGGGTGGCGCGGTGCGGGTCCGCACCACGACCGGCGACACGCTCGAGGCGGACGCCTTGGTGGTCTGCGCCGGCCTGCACGCCGACGTCGTGGCCCGGGCCTGCGGGATCGAGCCGGAGGCCCGGATCGTGCCGTTCCGGGGGGAGTACTTCGAGCTGGCCCAGCACCGTGAGCACCTCGTCCGCGGGCTGATCTACCCGGTCCCGGACCCCCGGTTCCCGTTCCTCGGTGTCCACCTGACCCGGATGGTCCGCGGCGGCGTCCACGCCGGCCCGAACGCTGTTCTCGCGCTGCGGCGTGAGGGGTACACCTGGCGCGACGTCGACCTGGGCGAGCTGCGCGACGCCCTGTCGTGGCCCGGCCTCTGGCGGCTCGGAGCCAAGCACGCCGCTCCGGGCGCCCGGGAGGTGGTCCGGTCCCTGTCGCGGAGGGCGTTCGCGCGGAGCCTGGCCCGGCTCGTTCCCGGGATCGAGGCCCGGGACCTCACGCCGGCACCGGCGGGGGTTCGGGCGCAGGCGCTGCGCCGGGACGGCTCGCTCGTGGACGACTTTCTCCTGCAGACCGGTCCGCGGCAGGTGCACGTCCTCAACGCGCCCTCGCCGGCCGCCACGGCGTCGCTCGAGATCGCCGACCACCTGGTCGCCCAGGTCGACGCCGTCACCCGCTAGAACTCGGTCAACGACCCGAGCAGCGAGCGTTGGCGCTGTTGGCTGCAGACGGACTGGGCGGTGCTGGTGTTCGCGCCGGTCATACAGTCCTCGTACTGCTTCTGCGGGACGTAGAAGATCGCCTGGGTGATCGCCCCTAGCAGCAGGACCGTCGAGAGCCCCAACGCCACAGCCGGCCCGAACCTGGTGAACGCCCCGGCCGACGCCCGCGACAGCCGGCGCATCTCGCGCACCGACACGACGATCGCGACGACGATCGGCACGACGACGATCGCCCGCCGCGGAAGCCCCAGGCCGGCGCCGACGAGGATGAGCAGGAACAGGCAGGCGATGGTCAGCGAGTAGCGACCGCGGGCGCGCAGCTCCTCGCGGCTGACCTGCTGGCCGCCGACCTGCCCCGCCATCGTGTCTCCGCTCTCGCCGGGTTCGGGTGGACCACCGGGCCCTGGTTACTGCGACCCCATCCTCCCCGATGACAACGACGGGCCCGCCCCCCGGGTTTCGCCCAGGGGTGGCGACCTCAGGCACGTCGACGGCCCTCGGTAGGCTCGAGCACCGTGACGGCCGCCCCCTCCGAGCCCCTCGCCGGCTCGGTCGTCGTCCTCGTCTCGGGGTCCGGCACCCTCCTGCAGGCGCTCATCGACGCCTCGGCCGACCCCGCATACGGCGTGCGGGTTGCCGCCGTCGGTGCCGACCGTGACGGGATCGAGGGGTTGGCCCGCGCCGAGCGCGCGGGGATCCCCACCTTCGTATGCCGCGTCACGGACCACCCCGACCGCGCGGCGTGGGACGCGGCCCTCGCCGAGGCCGTCGCCGCGTACGCACCGACGCTGGTGGTGTCCGCGGGGTTCCTCAAGCTCGTCGGGCCGGTGTTCCTCGCGCGGTTCGCCGGCCGCTACGTCAACAGCCACAACGCCCTGCTGCCGTCGTTCCCCGGCATCCACGGGCCGCGCGACGCGCTCGAGTACGGCGTCAAGGTCACCGGCGCGACCCTGTTCGTCGTCGACGAGGGCGTCGACACCGGCGTCATCGTCGGCCAGGTCGCCGTTCCGGTCGAGGACGGCGACACCGTCGACCTCCTGACCGAGCGGATCAAGGCGGCCGAACGGCCCCAGCTCGTCACCCTCGTCGGACGCATGGTCCGCGAGGGGTTCACCGTCACCGATCGGAAGGTCACCATCCCGTGAGCTCTGCGGACACCACCGACGGGCGGCGCCCGATCCGGCGCGCGCTCGTCTCCGTGTACGACAAGACCGGGCTCCCCGAGCTCGCGTCGGCGCTCCACGCCTCGGGTGTCGCCATCGTGTCGACCGGGTCGACCGCGAAGACCATTGCGGCACAAGGAGTTCCGGTAACCGCGGTGGAGGAGCTCACCGGCTTCCCCGAGTGCCTCGACGGCCGCGTGAAGACCCTCCACCCCGCGGTGCACGCGGGGATCCTCGCCGACACCTACAACCCGGACCACGTCCGGCAGCTCGGCGATCTCGGCGTGGAGCCGTTCGACCTCGTCGTCTCGAACCTCTACCCGTTCCGTGACACCGTCGCCTCGGGTGCGTCCGCACAGGAGTGCATCGAGCAGATCGACATCGGCGGCCCGTCGATGGTCCGCGCCGCCGCCAAGAACCACGCCAGCGTCGCCATCGTGACCAGCCCCGACGCATACCCCCACCTGCTGGAGGCGCTGGGCGCCGGCGGGTTCACCCTGCACGAGCGCCAACGGCTGGCGGCCGAGGCCTTCGTGCACACCGCGAGCTACGACAACGCGGTCGCCAACTGGATGGGCAACGTCGTCGCCGACACCACCGACGGGACCGGGTTCCCGGCGTGGACCGGCGCCACCTGGGACCGCGTCGCGCCGCTGCGCTACGGCGAGAACCCGCACCAGGTCGCGGCCCTGTACCGGCACTGGCGCCCCGGCATCGCCCAGGCCGAGCAGCTGCACGGCAAGGAGATGTCCTACAACAACTACGTCGACGCCGACGCCGCCGTGCGCGCCGCCCACGACCACGGCGATCAGCCGACGGTCGCGATCATCAAGCACGCCAACCCGTGCGGCATCGCCGTCGGCGCGACGCTCGTGGAGGCCTACGACAAGGCGCACGCCTGCGACCCCCAGTCGGCCTACGGCGGCATCATCGCGACGAACCAGACCGTGACCGCCGACCTCGTCGAGCACACCAAGGGCGTGTTCACCGAGGTCATCGTGGCGCCGGACTTCGCCGACGACGCGCTGGGGCTCCTGCGCGCCCGCAAGAACATCCGGGTTCTGCGGCTGCCGGCGGACATGCAGCGGTTCCGCGACCCGATCGAGGTGCGTCCGGTCAGCGGCGGCATCCTCGTGCAGACGCAGGACCGGGTCGACGCGGTGGTCCGCGACGAGTCCGACGAGCCGACCGGTGGGGACGACGTGGCCTACTGGCGGCTCGTCTCCGGAGAGCCGGCCGACGAGGCGACCCTCGCCGACCTCGCCTTCGCGTGGCGGGCGATCCGCGCGGTCAAGTCCAACGCGATCCTGCTGGCCGACGACGGGGCGGCCGTCGGCGTCGGGATGGGCCAGGTGAACCGGGTCGACTCCTGCCGGCTGGCGGTGTCGCGCGCGGGCGCCGAACGAGCGGCCGGCGCCGTCGCCGCGTCCGACGCGTTCTTCCCGTTCGCCGACGGGCTGGAGATCCTCCTCGACGCCGGGGTCCGGGCGGTGGTGGCGCCCGGCGGCTCGATCCGCGACGAGGTCGTCATCGAGGCCGCCCAACGGGCCGGGGTCACCATGTACTTCACCGGTACCCGGCACTTCGCCCACTGACGTGGCGTTCTGGGTCGTCGTCACCTTCCTCGCCGGCGCCGCGCTCGCGGGGCAGGCGCGGATGAACGGTGAGCTGGCGACCCGACTGGGCCACGGCCTGGACGCGGCCCTGTGGAGCTTCGGGTCGGGGCTGGCCGCGCTGACTCTCGTCATGGCGTTCTCGCCGCGCATGCGAGAGGGCTTCCGTTCGCTGCGGAAGGCCTTGCACGCCAACGAGATCCGCTGGTGGCAGTGCATCGGTGGCGTCATCGGCGGCCTCTTCGTCTTCACCCAGGCGTATGCGGTGCCGATCGCCGGGGTAGCCCTGTTCACCATCGCCGTGGTCGGGGCTCAGACCCTCACGGCGGTCGGCGTCGACAAGCTCGGGATCGGACCGGCCGGCCGGGTGCCGGTCACCGTCGCGCGGGTCGCCGCGGCCCTCCTCGCGATCGTCGGGGTGGTCGTGGCGGTCGGCGGCCGCGTCTCCGGAAGCACCGCCGCGGTCGTCCTCCCCGCGGTCCTCGCCGCGGTGATCGGCGCGGCGGCGACCGTCCAGCAGGGCATCAACGGGCGGGTGACGGTGGCGGCCCGAAGCCCGATGACGACGACCTGGCTCAACTTCGCGACCGGCACGGCCACCCTGCTCGTGCTCACCGCCCCCGGCCTGCGGTTCGGGTCGTTCGGACGGCCGGAGTCGTTCGCGGCGCCGTGGTGGGCGTGGTGCGGTGGGCTGATCGGGACGGTCATCATCGCGGTCACCGCCGTCGCGGTCCGGCCGTTGGGCGTGCTGCTCGTCATGCTGCTCATGCTGGCCGGGCAGCTGGTGGCCGCGGTCGCCCTCGACGCGCTCGACCCCACGACGCGCGACCACATCACGCCGCTCGTCCTGGTCGGGTTGCTCGTCACGATGGGCGCCGCGGCGCTGGCCGGGGTGGCCGGAGCCCGCGCCTCCCGCCGCGCACGGGAGAAAAGGGAGTCCGATGCGCCCGTGGCAGGATAGCCAGTCGTGACCGCACGGATCCTCGACGGCAAGGCCACGCTGGCGACGATCAAGGCGGAGCTCACCGACCGCGTCGCGGCGCTCGCGGCCCGCGGGATCGTCCCGGGGCTCGGGACCGTCCTCGTCGGAGACGATCCCGGCAGCACGTGGTACGTCGGCGCGAAGCACAAGGACAGCGCGCAGATCGGCGTCAACAGCATCCGCCGCGACCTGCCCGCGACGGCCACCCAGGCCGAGGTCGAGGCGGTCATCGACGACCTGAACGCCGACCCCGACTGCACCGGGTTCCTCGTTCAGCAGCCCACCGGGCTCGACGAGATGGCGCTGCTCTCACGGGTGAACCCGGACAAGGACATCGACGGGCTGCACCCGACCAACCTCGGCTGGCTGGTCCTCGGCAAGCCCGCCCCGCTGCCGTGCACGCCGATGGGGTGCATCGAGCTGCTGCGCCGGTTCGACGTCCCGATCGCGGGCGCCCACGTCGTCATCGTCGGCCGCGGCATCACCGTCGGGCGACCGCTCGGGCTCATCCTGACCCGCAAGTCGGAGAACGCCACGGTCACCATCTGCCACACCGGGACCACGGACCTCGCGGCGCAGGTGCGCGAGGGCGACATCGTCGTGGCCGCGGCCGGTGTTCCGGGCATCATCACCGCCGACATGGTCAAGCCCGGCGCCGCAGTCCTCGACGTCGGCGTCTCACGGGTCGATGGCAAGCCGGTCGGCGACGTCGGCGCCGAGGTGGCCGAGGTCGCGGGGTGGCTCAGCCCCAACCCCGGCGGCGTCGGGCCGATGACGCGGGCCATGCTGCTCACCAACGTCGTGGCGGCCGCCGAGCGGCAGGCCGGCCTGGGGTGACGCCGTGAGGTTGTCCGGGCTGCGCCGGCTGGGGCTGTGGTGGGTCATCGCCGTCTTCGTCGTCGCCGGCGTCGGCCTCATCGTGTTCGCCGGACGGCTTCGGCTGGGCGGCTTCGTCATCGGGCTGGGGCTGCTGCTGGCCGCGGTCCTGCGGCTGCTGGTCAAGGAGCCGCGCGCGGGTGGCATCGAGGTCCGGACCAAGCTGCGCGACGTGCTCACACTGGTCGTCGCCGCGGGTCTGGTGTTCGGCGCGTTCTTCCTGGTCCGGACGTGCGGTCCGGTCGATGCGCAGTTCGGCGGCGGACGCGCCGCGAGCTGCCCCGCGACCCCTTAGCCCCGCATACCCCGCTTCCAACCCGGAGTTGTGGCAAGTTTCGGGGTCAGTAAGCGCCCGAAACTTGACACAACTCCGGGTTGGAAGCGGGAAGGCTAGGGGAGGAGGCCGAGGCCCTTGACGGCCTCGCGCTCCTCCTCGAGCTCGGCGACCGTCTTGTCGATCCGCGCCCGCGAGAAGTCGTTGATCTCCAGCCCCTGGACGATCGACCAGCGACCGTCCGTGATGGTCACCGGGAACGACGACATGAGGCCCTCGGGCACGCCGTAGGAGCCGTCGGAGCACACCGCCATCGAGACCCAGTCGCCGTCGGGAGTGCCGTCGCGCCAGGTGCGCGCGCTGTCGATCGTCGCGGAGGCGGCGCTCGCCGCCGACGAGGACCCGCGGGCGTCGATGATCGCGGCGCCGCGCTTGGCCACCGTGGGGATGAACGTGTCGGCCAGCCACTGCTCGTCGTTCACCAGCTCGGCGGCGTTCTGGCCGTCGACCTCCGCGTGGAAGATGTCGGGGTACTGCGTCGCCGAGTGGTTGCCCCAGATCGTCATCCGGCGGATCTGCGTGACCGGTACGCCGAGCTTGGCCGCCAGCTGCGAGATCGCCCGGTTGTGGTCCAGTCGGGTCAGGGCGGCGAACCGTTCCTTCGGGATGTCCGGGGCGTTGGACATGGCGATGAGCGCGTTGGTGTTCGCGGGGTTGCCGGTGACCGAGATCTGTACGTCGTCCGCGGCCACGTCGTTGAGGGCCTTGCCCTGCGGGGCGAAGATGCCGCCGTTGGCCTCGAGCAGGTCGCCCCGCTCCATGCCGGGACCGCGCGGACGCGCCCCTACCAGCAGCGCGTGGCTGACGCCGTCGAAGACGACCCGAGGGTCGTCACCGATCTCCACCTTGGCCAGCGTGGGGAACGCGCAGTCGTCGAGCTCCATGACGACGCCCTCGAGCGTCTTCAGGGCCGGCGTGATCTCCAGCAGCCGCAGCTCGATCGGGGTGTCCTTGCCGAGCAGGTCACCGTTCGCGAGCCGGAAGAGCAGGCTGTAGCCGATCTGTCCCGCGGCGCCGGTCACGGCGACCTTCACGGGGGTACGGGTGGCGGGGCTGGCGTCGTTGCTCACGCCCGAGGACGCTACCAGCCGGTATGCCGGTCGGCTCGCCGCCCTCGGCGCGCTACGCCCTCTCGACCCCGGCTTCGCTCTCCACCTCGGCCTGAGTCTCAGCCTCGGGCACGGGAGTCGGCTCGGTCATGACCTCGCCGGGATTGACCGCGCCGCCGATGTCGAGGTTGCTGCGGTCGATCCCGGTGATGGCCTCGAACGTCCACCCCGCGATGACCGCCCCCACGATCGGCGCCACGATGAACACCCACACCTGGCCGGGCGCGCCGTTGCCGTTGAAGAACGCCACTCCCAGCGAACGAGCGGGGTTCACGGACGTGTTGTCGATGGGGATCGAGATGAGGTGGATGAGGGTCAGCGTCAGCCCGATCGCGAGCGGCGCGAACCCGGTCGGGGCGTGCGCCGTGGTCACCCCGAGGATCACGAAGACGAAGAACGCGGTCAGCAGGATCTCGACGAGCAGCACCGCCACGAGGGAGAACCCGCCGGGGGAGTGCTCGCCGTAGCCGTTGGCCGCCAGGGCGCCCGATACGCCCGCCGCGCCGCGCACGCTCTTGGCGAGGCCCCAGAGCACGGCACCAGCCAGCAGGCCACCGACGATCTGGGCGGCGATGTAGGCGCCGGCATCGCGGATGTTGTCGAACCGGCGGGCCGCCCACAGGCCGATCGTCACCGCGGGGTTGAAGTGCCCACCGGAGACGTGACCCACCGCATACGCCATCGTCACGACCGAGAGCCCGAACGCCAGCGAGACGCCGAGCAGCCCCACCCCCAGCTGGGAGGACGGTGCGGTCAGGCTCGGACTCGAGAAGAACGACGCTCCGAAGATCGCCGTCCCACACCCGCCGAAGACCAGCCAGAACGTGCCGAGGAGCTCCGCGCCGAGACGCTTGCGGAGGGCCGGAGTCGTCATGCGGTGAATCTAGCGGAGCGACCATCGCGGGTCCGGGAAGCCATTTATCTTGACGTCAAGATACCGATAGGATGCGGCATGGCCAGGATCATCTACACGCTCACCGACGAAGCTCCGCTCCTCGCGACGTACTCCTTCCTCCCGGTCGTCCAGGCGTATGCGTCCGCGGCCGGCGTCGAGGTCGAGACCCGCGACATCTCGCTCGCCGGACGCATCGTGGCGGCCTTCGCCGACCGGCTCCCGGCCGGCCAGGCGGAGAGCGACGCGCTCGCCGAGCTCGGCGAGCTGGCCACTACCCCCGAGGCCAACATCATCAAGCTGCCCAACATCTCCGCCTCGGTGCCGCAGCTCAAGGCCGCGGTCGCCGAGCTGCAGAGCCAGGGCGTCGCCGTCCCCGACTACCCCGACGAGCCGTCGACGCCGGAGGAGAAGGACGCCCGCGCGCGCTACGACAAGGTCAAGGGCAGCGCGGTGAACCCCGTTCTGCGCGAAGGGAACTCGGACCGTCGCGCTCCCGCGTCCGTGAAGAACTTCGCCCGCAAGCACCCCCACTCGATGGGCGCCTGGTCGGCCGACTCGAAGACCAACGTGGCCACGATGGACGCCGACGACTTCCGCCACAACGAGAAGTCCGTCGTCATCGCCGAGGACGGCGCGCTCACCCTGCGGCTCCAGCCGGCCGACGGCGGCGACCCGGTCGTCCTGCGTGACGGCGTGCCCGTCACCAAGGACGAGATCGTCGACGCCACGGTGCTGCGGGCGGCCGCTCTGGACGCGTTCCTCGCCGCCCAGTTCGCCCGCGCCGCAGCCGACGACGTGCTCCTCTCGGTCCACCTCAAGGCCACGATGATGAAGGTGTCCGACCCGGTGATCTTCGGTCACGTGGTGCGGACCTACTTCGCCGACGTGTTCGAGACCTACGGCGCGGAGCTCACTGCCGCCGGCCTGGACGGCAGCAACGGGCTCGGCGCCATCCTCTCCGGGCTGGCCGACCTCGAGCACGGTGCCGAGATCAAGGCGGCGATCGAGCAGCGCCTCGCCGACGGTCCGAAGCTGGCGATGGTCAACTCCGACAAGGGGATCACCAACCTGCACGTCCCCAGTGACGTCATCGTGGACGCCTCGATGCCGGCGATGATCCGCACGTCCGGGCACATGTGGGGCGCGGACGGCGCCGAGGCCGACACCCTCGCGGTCATCCCGGACTCCTCGTACGCGCCGATCTACCAGGTGGTCCTCGACGACTGCCGGGCGCACGGCGCGTTCGACCCGACCACGATGGGCTCGGTCCCCAACGTCGGGCTGATGGCCCAGAAGGCCGAGGAGTACGGCAGCCACGACAAGACGTTCCTCATCGACCGGGCCGGGACCGTCCAGGTCGTCGACGGCTCCGGCACAGTGCTCCTGGAGCACGAGGTGCAGCCGGGTGACATCTGGCGGGCCTGCGAGACCAAGGACGCCGCGATCCGCGACTGGGTCAAGCTGGCCGTGACACGGGCCCGCGCGAGCGGCACCCCCGCGGTCTTCTGGCTCGACGAGCAGCGGGCCCACGACGCAACGCTCATCGCCAAGGTGAACGCCTACCTGAAGGACCACGACATCGACGGCCTCGACATCACCGTGCAGTCGCCCGTCGACGCCATGGCGACCTCGCTCGAGCGGATCCGCAAGGGCGAGGACACCATCTCGGTGACGGGCAACGTCCTGCGCGACTACCTCACCGACCTCTTCCCGATCCTCGAGCTCGGCACCAGCGCCAAGATGCTCTCGGTGGTCCCGCTGATGAACGGCGGCGGCCTGTTCGAGACCGGCGCGGGCGGTTCGGCGCCGAAGCACGTCCAGCAGCTGGTCCAGGAGAACCACCTGCGCTGGGACAGCCTGGGCGAGTTCATGGCCCTGGCGGAGAGCTTCCGGCACCTCGCCGAGTCCACTGGCAACACCGGGGCGGCCACGCTCGCCGAGACCCTCGACCGCGCGACCGAGCGGCTGCTCGAGGAGAACAAGTCCCCGAGCCGTCGGGTCGGCGAGATCGACAACCGCGGCAGCCACGCCTTCCTCGCGTATGCGTGGGCACAGGAGCTCGTCCGGCAGACGGGCAACCCCGGGCTGGCCACCGTGTTCGGCCCGGTCGCCGAGGCGCTGGAGGCCGATCTCGCGGCGATCGAGCAGGACCTCGTCGACGTTCAGGGCGAGCCGGTGGACCTCGGCGGCTACTACCGGCCGGACCCCGCCAAGGCCGAAGCGGTGATGCGGCCGTCGACGCGGTTCGAGGCGGCGCTCGCCAAGGTCAGCGCGCCGGCCACCGGCGCCTGAGCGGCACCGCATGGGCCTCGACGTCGAAGCGCAGGCGAGGTATGCGTTCCTCCTCGGCCTGCTCGAAGAGCGGCTCCACCCGCCGGCCCGGCTCGTCGAGCTCGGGGCGGCGCCGGGGGACCAGATCGCCACGTTGGCCGACCGGGGCTACGACACGACGGCCGTCGACATCGGCGTCGCGTCCGACGAGTGGGCCGACGGCACCGAGGGCCGGATGGCCGCGTTGTTCGCGGACCACGGGGTCTGCTACGTCGAGTGGGACCTCGAGCAGGTGCCCTACCCGCTGGACGACGACGCGTACGACGGGGTCGTCTACACCGAGGTCTTCGAGCACCTGCGCGACTACCCGGTGAGGTCGCTGGTGGAGATCGCGCGCATCCTCCGGCCTGGAGGCCTCCTCTTCTTCAGCACCCCCAACGCCGCCTACCTCGGCAGCCGGATCAACCTGCTCCGGGGCCGCACGGTCTACTCGCCGATGCCGGACTGGATCGCCGGCGTGCCCCACGCGCGGCACGCTCGTGAGTACCTGTTCGGTGAGGTCGACGAGGCCATGCGCATCGCTGGGCTCGACGTCGTCGTCCGGACCAGCCGGCACTTCCACCTCTCGGGTGGGTCCGCGCCCAAGCGGCTGGCCAAGCGCGGGATCAACCAGGTGGCCAGACGGCGGCCCACGCTCGGACCTCAGATCATCATGGTGGCCCGCAAGCCCTGAGTGTGGGAACGGCTCGGGTCAGGGCTGCCAGAGGTCGAGGCGGTCCTCGGCGACGGCCTGGCCCATCGCCGTCATCTTCGCGACGTCCACCACGTCGATGGCGGCGCCGCCGGACGTCGTGGCGAACCCGCTGAACGGGGCCGTGATGAACCGGACGTCGTAGGTGCGGATGTTGCGCAGCGACAGCGCGAGCTGCTGCGTCTCGCCGATGTCGAGGTTCTGGTCCACCGTGAGGTTCTTGGTGGCCGCGTCGACGAGGGACGCCAGCTTGACCGGGTTGGTGAGCGTGTCCCCGGACAGGACCTTGAGCATCAGCGCCTTGAGGAACTCCTGCTGGCGCTGGCCGCGGGAAATGTCGCCCTGGCTCAGCTGGTAGCGGGACCGCACGAACTCCAGCGCCATGTCGCCGTTCATGTGCATCGTCGTGCCGGCAACGAATTTGTACTTGTCCTGGCTGCTCGACTCGGCGACGTAGACGTCGACGCCGCCGACCGCGTCGGTCATGTTCTTGAAGCCCTCGAAGCCGATCTTGGCGACGTGGTCGACGTGGGCGCCGGTGAGGCCCTGCAGCGTCTCGACCAGCAGCGGGGCGCCGCCGTAGGCATACGAGGCGTTGATCTTGTCCTTGCCGTGGCCGGGGATGTCGACGTAGAGGTCACGCGGGAAGTGGATCAGCGTGACGTTGTGCCGGTCCTCGGCGATGTGGGCCAGGATGATGACGTCGGCACGGCCGCCCACGCGGTCGGGGCCGGCGTCGGAGCCGATGAAGAGGAAGTTCAGGCCCTTGCCGGTGACCGGGGTCGCACCAGGCCCGGTCGGGACCGGCTCGCCGGGCTTGCCCGCCAGCTGGTCCGGCGTCAGGGCCGGCAGCAGGTTCTCGGTCTGGACGTTCGACGAGACCAGGTGACCCAGGTAGACGCCGTAGCCGGCGATCGCGGCGACGGGCACGAGGAGCAGCACCAGCGCGACGATGAGGACGCGCTTGGTACGCCCGCGGCTGGGCGAGCTCTCCCCACCCGTGGAGGCGTCGTCGGCATCGCTCTCGGACCCGCCCCCCGACGCGTCGGCCGACAGCCTCGTCAGATCGTCGAGGTCGGTCACCGGGACAGTGTAGGCGGGGCGAACCGGGCAATCCGGTTGTTTCCCAACTGCGACCGCACAGGCCCGTTCCGTGTGCGACGATGACGAGCGTTGGGTGGGGGCCGCTCTTGAGGGGGAGCGCACCGTGGGGGTCCGGATCGATGATTCGCCACCCGGCTCCGTGATAGCGGGAGGGGTTTTGACGTGGTGGTGGGAAGCACAGTGCTCGTGACGGTCTGGTTGGCGGTCGGGGTCCTCGGTGTCGTCGCGGGCCTGTTATGGCTGCGCGCGATCGAACGTTCGCGTCGGGCGTCGGTTCGCTCGGCCCTGGTCCTGCCGCATCCGGCGGCCGGCGCCGGTGCGTCCGACTCTCGCGAGCCGGACGTCCTGGCCGGATGACCACGGCGATCGGACGGCCGACGACCCGCTCCAGCAGCGGTGTCGAGCGGTACACGCTCCGGATCGCGGTCACCGACGCGCTCGTCATCGTCTGGGCGGTCATCGGCGCCCAGCTCGTGCGGTTCGGCACCTCCTCGGGGGAGGCGGACGGACCGCAGACGTCGACGTTCGGGCTGGACTACGCCCTGGTCGCCGTCGTCCTCATCGTGCTCTGGCTGGTGGCGCTGCGCGTGCACAACGCCTACGACCCCCGGCTCTTCGGTCATGGGCCGGAGGAGTACCGCGCCGTCGCCACGGCCACGGTGCGCCTGTTCGCCACCTTGGCCATCGTCAGCTACCTGTTCAAGCTGGAGCTGGCTCGAGGCTTCCTCCTCGTCGCGCTGCCGTTCGGGCTGGCCGGGCTCTTCGTCGCCCGCTGGATCTGGCGGCGGTGGCTCGGCGCCCAGCGCGCCGAGGGCCGCCTGTGCGACGCGATGGTCGTCGTCGGCGACCGAGGGCACCTCGCCGGGCTCATCGCCGCGCTGCGCAACGTGCCTGAGGCGGGCTACACGATCGTCGGGGCGTGCTCGGAGGGCTCCGAGCCGATCGCCGGCGTGCCGATCGTCGGTTCCGAGCACGAGGCGGCCCAGGTCGCCGAGCGGCTCAGCGCCGACGTCGTCGCCTGCTCCGGCTCGTGGCGGCTCGGTGCGGAGGGACTGCGCCGGCTCGGCTGGGAGCTCGAGGGCACCGGCATCGGGCTGGTGCTGGCGCCGGGGATGACGCAGGTCGCCGGGCCCCGGATCCTCACCCGCCCGGTGGCCGGCCTGCCGCTCCTGCACGTCGAGGCGCCGACCTTCACCGGTCCGAAGCGGGCGGTCAAGACCACCTTCGACGTCGTCGGTGCCCTGCTCATCGGGCTCGTCCTCAGCCCGCTGCTGCTGGTCGTCGCGCTGCTCGTCGCGCGCGACGGAGCCAGCCCGCTCTACAAGGCGACCCGGATCGGCCAGGGCGGCAAGCCGTTCCTCATGTGGAAGTTCCGGTCGATGGTCCCGGACGCCGACACGATGCCCCTGGCCGCCCAGCACGACGGCGCCGGCCCGCTGTTCAAGCTCAAGGACGACCCGCGGATCACCCCGCTCGGACGGGTGATCCGACGGACCAGCATCGACGAGCTGCCCCAGCTGTGGAACGTCCTCCGGGGCGACATGAGCCTCGTCGGCCCGCGTCCGCCGCTGCCCTCCGAGGTGGCCAGGTACGAGCAGGACGTCTACCGGCGGCTGCTGGTCAAGCCCGGGATGACCGGCCTCTGGCAGGTGAGCGGGCGCAGCGACCTGCCGTGGGACGACGCGGTCCGCCTCGACCTCTACTACGTTGAGAACTGGAACCTCGTCGAGGACCTCAAGATCCTCTGGCGCACGGCGCTCACCGTGCTCAAGCGGCAGGGCGCGTACTGAGCGCTAGCTGGCGGCCGCGTCCGCGGGTGACAGCGACGGGTTGACGAGGTCGGCGACGGCCTGCTGCAGGGCGGCCCGAAAGACCGGCTCGCTGAACCGGGTGGCGTGCTCGCGGATCGTCGCCGCCGACCAGGCGTGCCGGCGGCCGGCGAGCACGGCGGTCCGGATCGCGATCGGCGTCGACTGCTCGAAGAAGAGTCCGGTCACGTTCGGGACGACCGTGTCGAGGTAGCCACCGGCGCCGAGCGCGAGAGTGGGCTTTCCGTAGGCGGCCGCCTCCAGCGGGGTCAGGCCGTAGTCCTCGAGGGCGGGCGCGACGAGGGCCAGGCTGTGCGCATAGACCCAGCGCAGCTGCGCGTCGGTGAGGTCCGACAGCAGCCGGACGTTGGGCGGCAGGCGGCGTTCGAGGGAGCGCCGGAGCGGGCCGTGCCCGACGATGACGAGGCGCTCGGGCAGGTCGCGGAACGCCTCGACGACCGCCTCGACGTTCTTGTAGGGGAGCAGCCTGGAGACGACGAGGTGGTAGTCCTGCCAGCCGTCGAGGGCGGGAACCGGCTCCTGCGGCGCGCTCGTGTCCATGGCGTGCGGGGCCGGGAGGACCGGCGCCTCGATCCCGTAGGTCTCGCGCATCCGGTCGCGCACGACCCGCGAGTTGGCCAGGTAGCCGTCGGCGGCGAGGGCGTGCCGCTTGTCCCAGCGCTTCAGCCACGGCGTCATGGTCAGCAGGGCCATGCCCCGCAGTGACTGGCTGTGGTCGGCGCCGAGGTAGGCCTCCGCCTGGTAGAGCCAGCGGGCCGGCGCGTGGCAGTAGACCAGCCGCAGGCCGCTGGCGGAGAAGCCGTGGGCCCAGCCGCTGCTCGAGGCGAGGACGACGTCCTCGGTGATCCGCATGGACCGCGCCGCCAGGGGCAGCAGGGGCAGGGCGCTGCGGTGGTGTCGTCGCAGCTGGGGGACGTCGTTGAGCGCGGACGTGACGATGCGGGCGTTCCGGAACTCGGGGTAGGTGCGCTCCGGCTCGTAGAGCGTCGTGAAGATCGTGGCGTCCGGGAAGGCCCGATGCATCGCCAGCACGACCCGCTCCGCGCCGCCCCGCTGGGTGAGGTAGTCGTGCGCGATCGCCACGGTGGGGCGCGAGCGAACCGCCCTGCTCGCCGCCACGTCGTTCAGCACGGATCGCATCGTAACGGTACGAACCGCCCACGATGGGGTCTCGGGCGTGGCCAACTCTCGCGAGAGCGCGGTGGGAGGGGGAGATTTCACGACCGCGGCGACCGCCTCCGGGAAGTCCTCCGGGTCGGCCAGGACGACCCGCAGGTCCGCGGAGTCGCGGAACCCGGCCACCCGGGTACTCACCACGGGACGGTCCGCGGCGCGGTACTCGTAGAGCTTGATCGGGTCCAGGCTGTCCGTGAACGCGGTGACCACGTGCGGCACGAGCAGGACGTCGGCGTGCGTCAGGTAGGCGGGGATGTGGGTGGCGTCCCGCGGCCCGAGGAGCAGGACACCGGCCGCCTCGAGGTTGCGTCGGTCGGCCGGGTCGAGCGGGGCCGGACCGACGAGGACGACGCTCGCCCGACCGGTCAGCGCGCGGGCCGTGCGGGTGCAGAGGTCGAGGTCCACCCGGTCACGGTGGACGGTCCCGACGTAGAGGGCGACGGGCCCGTCGGGCAGGTCCGCGGGGCGCGGGCCGGGGGTGCGGTATGCGTCGACGTCCACGGCGTTCGGGACCAGCGAGAGCGGCCGGCCGTCGCGGGCGGCCGACTTCGCGGCCAGGAGCGCCGGCGAACAGACGACGACGTGGGCGGCGTCCCGCAGCAGCAGGGCCTCGTCGGCGACCAGTCGCTCGTGCTCGCGTCCGGTGTGGCCGGCGTGCAGCCAGTCGTCGGTGACGTCGTAGAGCGCGCGCCAGCCGGTGCGGGCGAGCAGGGTGGCGGCCGAGGGGTCGTTGACCCAGAGCAGGGGGTCGTCGAAGCCCAGGTCGTCCGCGGCCCGGACGACCTGCTCGGCCAGCCGGACGTCGGCGTGCGGGTCGACACGGCGGGGGAGCGCCTTGGTGCCCTGGTACAGGTGCAGCCGGCCGGGTTCGACGCCCTCGAGCCGGGGGCCGGGGCGCTTGCCGGCACCGCGATGCGGCCGCGCCCGGCGGCGGACGGCGTGGCTCGGGTCCGCCGGCGGCTCGACGAACAGCACCCGGAGCGACGGGTCGTCGCGCAGCAGCCGGGACACCAGGTGCTGGTTGCGGCGCCAGACCGTGTCCCAGGCCTCCAGGGAGGCCACCACGAGATCCCGGGTCATTGCACGCCTCGGTACACCTCGTCGGTCGCCCGCTGCTGGGCCTCGAGGGTGAACCGGGACCGCTGCAGGTCGCGCTGGGCCACCCCCAGCCGCCGGCGCTCCGCGGGGTCGTCGGCGAGCCGTCGCAGCTCGGCGGCGGCCGCATCGACGTCCCCGGGTGGGAACAGCGCCGGGGCGTCGAGGAGCCCCAAGGTCTCCAGGTGACCGCCGGCCCGCGTGGCGACCACGGGCAGACCGCAGGCCATGGCCTCCAGCACGCTGAGCCCGTACGCCTCGTCGGGACGAGGGGAGAGGAGCAGGCCGGCCGTGGCCATCCGCTCGGGGATGTCCGAGCGCTGCCCGAGGAACCGGACCTGCCGGGGCGTGAGCCCGAGCGAGGTGGTCAGCCGTTCCAGGTGCCGGCGCTCCGAACCGGTGCCCGCGATGTCGAGGCGCCACCCCGAGCCGCCCAGGCCGGAGGCCGCGAAGGCCCGCAACGCCACGTCGGAGCGCTTCTCGGGTTCGAGCCGCTGCGCGAGCAGCACCACCCGTTCGCGCGTGTCGGGGTCTGGGGCCTCCCGGCCGAGCACCCCGGCGTGGACGACGTGGCTCGGCCCGTCGATGTGGTCCGCGACGTAGCGGCTCACGGCGATCTGGGCGGCCAGCCGGCGGGCGACCGCCGGGACCGCCAGCTGGGCCATCCCGCCGAACCGCCCCACCCCGCGTCGCTGCGCGAAGTGCCGCGTGGTGACCAGCGGCACCCGGCGCGCGGCCGGAGCGAGGCAGACCACGAGCTCGGAGGCGGTCATGTGGAGGTTGACGACGTCGCTGCCCGACGCATACCGCTGTGCGCCGATCCAGGTCTCTCGCCACGTGGCGCCCGGCACGATCGTGACCCCGGGCCGGTCGGTCGCCGAGACCACCGACGCCGGGTCGCCCCCGACGACGACGACTTGGTGGCCCGCGTCGTGCTGGACGGCGGCGAGCATCGCGACGTGGCGCTCCACTCCCGAGAAGCCGTCCGAGTGGATGACGTGGAGAACCCTCATGACACCGCGGCGTCGGCGGTGTTGGCGGGGACGTCGGCAGAGACGTCGGCAGAGACGCCGGCGGGGAGGTCGAACCGGGCGCCCAGCCCCTCGAGCAGCGTCAGGTAGCGCCGTGCGATCCGGTCCCACCCGTGTTCCTCGGCCGTGGCCCGGGCCGCACTCCGGAGCCGGTCGCGAGGCATACCGGCGAGCTCGACGACCCGGTCGCAGATCTCGTGCGCGTCCGCCCTGACGACGAACCCGTTCACGCCGTCGTCGACGACCTCTGGGACGACGCCGACGTCGGTCACGACGACCGGCAGGCCGAAGGCGAGCGCCTCGAGGACGACGAGGCCGAACGACTCGTAGGCGCTCGGCAGGGCGAAGATGTCCGCGGCGTGGAAGGCGGGGGTCGGGTCGGCGAGCCGGCCGGCGAAGTGCACTCGGTCGGCGCAGCCCGCGGTCCGAGCGTGGTCACCGGCGCCGTCGACGAGGTCCTGCGTGCCGCCCGCCACGAGCAGCCGAACCCGGTCCGGTGACTGCGCGACGGCGTCGACGAGGACCGGCAGCCCCTTCCGGTCGAACTCGTGACCGACGAACAGGACGACGACATCGTCGGGCCCGAACCCGTACCGCCCGCGGGCCGCCTCGCGCTCGGCGTCGCTCGGCGGACGGAGTCGCCTCGTGTCGACGCCGTTGCCGATGACCACAGTGGCGGGCGCGACCTTCGGGTAGGTCGCGCGCAGGAGGTCGTCCTCCTCGACGGTGAGGTTGACGACGACCCGGTGCGTCCGGGTCCCGAACCGGACCGTGTCGCGGGCCAGGGTGAAGAGGTGCAGGGGGTTCCGGGCCATGCGGAGGGTCGCGTGCCCGCGGGCCCGCATGGCGGCCAGGACGATCCCATGGTTGACGTAGACCTCCCCCGCCAGGGCGTCGTTGTGGCAGATCGCCACGGCGTCCGGGAGCTGCCGCAGGCGGTTCCGGGCCACGACCGACCCGACCGTCGAGAACCACGCGACCCGCATCGCGAGGGCCGCCTTGCCGGAGAGACCGGACCCGGGCTCCGGCAGCCACGAGCCGTGAGTGTCGGCGAGGGTGATCCGGGCCGTGGGAACGCCGAGCCGGTCGAGCTCGGCCTCGAGGTGGTGGGCCACGGCCGCGACCCCAGACCCGGGGCCGATGTTCGGGGCGATCTGGACGACGGTGGTCACGGGCTGGCCGCCACCCGCTCCGGCTCTCGACGGCCGGTCGGCGGCAGCACGACGTCGTCGTTGCTCTGCGCCCGGGCCGCCACGCCGAGGCAGATGCCCGCGATGACGAAGGGCACCGACACCTGGACCGCCGTCCAGAACAGGTCGAACTGGCTCTGGACGAACCGGCTGAGCACGACGGCGGTGCCGAGCGTGCCGTAGACCGCGTCGACCCGCCAGAGCACGAGGATCGTGCCCACTCCCAGGATGAGGAAGGCCAGCAGCCCGAGGATCCCGGCGGTCGTGAGCACCTCCAGCTCGGCGTTCGGAGGCTGAAACTTGGCCGGGAACCGGTCGGTGTACCACCAGCGCAGTCCTACGCCGAAGATCGGGTCGTTCATCCAGATGTCGAGGGAGTCCTGGAGCCAGTTGATCCGCTGGAACACCGAGTTGAACTGGTTGCCGGAGTTGACCTGGTCGCGGATGACCGTGCCGACGAGGGCCAGAGCACCGACGCCGGCGAGGACGAGGAGCCTGGAGCGGCGCCGGGTCTCGTCGGTGCGCAGCACCACCAGGGCGACGGAGACCGCGAGGGCGACGATGGCCTGACGCGACTGGGTGAAGAGCATGCCGCCGGTACAGAGCATGAACGCGCTGAGGGCCATCCAGCGGGGCCATCGCATCCATGGCGGGTGCACGTAGGCGATGAGCGCCGCGAAGCAGAGCACGGTGCCCGCGAAGTTCTTGTGCATCGAGAACGGCAGCTCGGGGTAGACCGGGTCGAGGGCGGGCAGGTGGGCGACCCCCTGCGCGATGGTGGCCACGGCGATGCCGCACGACGCGAGCAGCAGCAGCGTCAGCGCGGCCGCGCCTCGACCGGCTCGGCCGAGGGCCCATCCGATGATCAGCGCGCCACCGGTCAGGAACCAGGCGTGGAACCATTCGACGGCATTGGCGGTGAACGGGTTCGCCACGACGGTGAAGAGCGTGCAGGCCTGGTAGACGGCGGTGAGCCAGAGCAGGCTGCGCATCGGTGGGGTGTAGGGCCGCCCTCCCAGCACGACCGCCGGCCAGAACGCGACGAAGAGGACCACGTCGGACACGGACAGGGCGATGCCGCCGGCGCTGACCCGGACGACGACGAGCAGGACGGGCATCGCGAGCAGGGGGATCACCGTCGGGTCGGCGAGCGTGAGGCCGAGCATCAGCACCACGACGGCCACGAGGAGCGCGATGTACGGCTGCTCCGGGACCAGCCGGGCGACGCCGAACATGAGGGCCAGCAGGGTCACCACGGACACGGTCCACAGCAGCGGACCTTGGAGCCGCGCGCGCAGCGTCATGCCACGACCTCCGGAACGCTTCGGTATGCGCGTTCCACCGCGGCCGGTCCGCGCAGGTAGCGGCGCAGCCGGTCGCGGGCGGCGACGCCACGTCCGCCGGGGAGGACGGACCGCGCGGCCGACCCGGCCAGCTGCCCGGCCCGGGCCACCTGCCACCCGGCGGCGCCGAAGTGCTTGCGCAGGTAGCGCTCCTGCGATCCGTGGAAGTGGGCTTCGCGTCGCGCCGGGTCGCTGCTCGACGCTCCACCGGCGTGGATCGCGGTCACCGAGGGGACGACGGCGTGGTGCCACCCCAGGCGCGCGGCGCGGTATGCCCAGTCGGTCTCCTCCGCGTAGAGGAAGAACCCCTCGTCGAACCCGCCGACCTGGGCCAGCGCCTCGGACCGCAGCAGCAGCACCGACCCGATCGCGAAGTCCGCCTGGTCGCCGACGACGCGGCCGAGACCGACCGCCTCCGCCCAGGTGCGCGTGGGCGAGGGGAACGGCCAGCCCACCCGGCTCGGCGTGCCCGTCTCGTCGACCTGGGCCGGACCCACCGAGGCCAATGCCGGGTCCGCGAGCAGGGCGCGGTGCAGGGCCGCGACGTCGTCGGCACCGACCATCGCGTCCGGGTTGACGAGCAGGACGTCGGCCGTGGGGTCCAGCCGGTCGTCGAGGGCGAGGTTGACCCCGCCGCCGAAGCCGCGGTTGCCGCCCGCGTCGAGGTAGCGCACCCCCAGATCGGAGCACACCCGCCGCACCCGGGGCGAGGCCGAGTTGTCCACGACCGTGATGGGCAGCCCGTCGAGGGGGGCGAGCGCCAGCCGGAGCCGCTCGGGTGTTCCGTAGGCGACGACGACCACCTCGACACCACGGTCGCGGCGCGCCACCGCCGCGTCGGCGCCGCTGACTCGGCGGTAGATCTCGACGTAGCGGTCGGCGACGACCTCCCACCGGCAGTCCGCGGCGATGCTCAGGCCGGCCTCCCGGGACCGCCGGCGCAGCTCGACGTCTCCGAGCATGCGGTCCAGCGCCTCGCGCAGGGCGACGGCGTCGCCGGGCGGGACCAGCAAGCCGGCAGCACCGACGACGTCGGGAAGGGCGCCGCTGTCGCTGGCGACGACCGGCACGCCGTAGGCCATGGCCTCGACCGCGACCCGGCCGAACTGCTCGACCCACGCGGCGGTCGTGCGCGACGGCACTGCCAGCACGTCAAGGCCCTCGTAGAACGCGGCGAGCGCCTCGTCCTGGAGCGAACCGAGGAAGCGGACCCGTCCGGCCAGGTCGGACCGCGACGCGCGGTCGCGGAGCGCGGCCTCCGCCGGACCCGCTCCGGCGACCAGCAGCTCCGTGTCGGCCAGGCCGGCCACCGCCTCGAGGAGCACGTCGACCCCCTTGTGGTCGGCGAGCCGACCCGCATACCCGATCGTCCGGCCCCGGACCGGGAGCTCCCGCGGCGTGGTCAGCGGCGACTCGACCCCCAGCGGAACCACGTCGGGCCGGCCGGGGAAACCCCGGCGACGCACGATCTCGCCGGCCGCGGTGCTGCAGACGCTCACCGCGGCGGCCCCGTCGAGGACCCACCGCTGCAGCCACCGGAACGGAGCGGGGAGCCGCTTGTCGAGGTTCTGCGCCGAGTAGACGAGGTAGGGCATCCGCCGCCCGCGCAGCGCGCGGAGCAGCAGCACCTCCGCCGTGGCCAGGGCGAACGGCTCCTCGTGGAGGTCGAGGACGTCCCACTCCTCGCCGAGCGCCCGCCACAGCGGGCCGGGGTCGTAGAGGAACAGCGCGGGGTGCGAACCGAGCGTGTCGATGCCCTCCACCGGCTCGCCGGAACGGGGGACCAGGGGCACCCGTGAGCCACCCTCGTCCCACGCCTTCGCGGAGAGCAGGCGCACCTCGACGCCGTGCCGCGTGACGGCTCGTTCGCGCTCGCGCCAGGCGTCGACGACAGCACTGTGTGAGACACGCAGCACACGCACAGCGGTCTCCTTCGAGGGAGCGGCGTCCAGAGTTGGTCGGGGTAGAAGCCTAGGGCGCCCCTCCTATGGTGACTGATTGGCGCGGTTTGTGCGGGATGCATATGGGAAGATGACCCGTCGTCCGTTCCCAGCCGCAGGAGAGACCAGCGTGCAGTTCCGGGATTTTCTGGTGGTCCTCCGTGCCCGGTGGAGGACCATCGCCGCGTGCGCGCTCATCGTGCTTGGGGCGACCGCGGCCTACACGCTGACGCTCACGCCGTCCTACACGGCCACCGCCCGGGTCTACTTCTCGGCAACATCGCCGGACGTCGGGACCAGCCAGGCGCGGGGCGTCTACGTCATCACCAGCCAGGACCTCACCACCTACATCGAGGTGATGCGCTCGCCCGCCGTCCTCGACCCGCTGCGGACCGAGCTCGGCCTGCCCGCCGGCGCCGCACTGAACCTGTCGGCGTCCGTCCCGCCCCAGGCGTCGGTCCTGGACATCACCGCCGTCGACGGGACCGCTGAGGGCGCCGCGCGCACCGCGAACGCCGTCGGCCCCCAGCTGGCCAAGGTGGCGGCCAAGTTCTCCCCGCTGCTCGCGAGCGCGGGCCAGACCGTCGAGGCGACGACGATCACGCCGGCGGTAGCCCCCGACACACCCTTCTCCCCGAACGTCAGGCGCAACCTCGCGCTCGGGCTGCTCGCCGGGATCGTCATCGGGATCGGCGTGGCCTTCGGGCGGCATGCGCTCGACACCAAGGTCCGCTCCGAGGCCGATGTCCGCACGCTCTCCGACCGCCCGCTGCTGTCAGCCATCCCGATGGACAAGAACACCAAGGGCAAGCCGCTGACGTTGGTCACCGACCCGCACGGCATCCACGCCGAGGCGATCCGCCGGCTGCGGACCAACCTGCTCTTCGTCGACGTCACGACGGGCAAGCACTCGTTCGTCGTCACCTCGGCGATGCCCGGCGAGGGCAAGACGACCACGGTGATCAACCTGGCCATGGCGCTCGCCGACACCGGTGCCCGCGTCCTGCTCGTGGACGGCGACCTGCGCAACCCCTCGGTGGCCAAGACGATGGGCCTCGAGGGCGGCGTCGGCCTCACCACGATCCTGCTCGGCGCAGCCACCGTCGACGACGTGGTGCAGCAGTGGCGCGACAGCAGCCTCTACGTGCTGCCGGCGGGCCAGATCCCGCCCAACCCGAGTGAGATCCTGGGCTCCGAGCCGATGGAGACGCTGTTCGACCACCTCACCAAGGAGTTCGACTACGTCCTCGTCGACAGCCCGCCGGTGCTCCCGGTCATCGACGCGGTCGTCATCAACAAACTGGTCGGCGGCCTCCTGTTCGTCGTCGCCGTCGACCGGACCCGCAAGCGCGACCTCCAGTCCGCGCTCAAGGCGCTGACCACGGTCGACGCCACGGCGTCAGGGTTTGCGCTCAACATGGTGTCCACCGGCGCCAGCGACCCCTACCGATACGGCTACTACCGCTACGACGCCGAGACGCCGCCCACGACGCGGGCCCACCGTCGGGAGAAGCCGAAGGAGCGAGCGAAGGCCGATCGGCGCTAGCCGCTTCGGCGATCGAGGAACCCCCGGGCCAGCAGGTCCGTGACGAAACGGTCGACGTCGCCGGCTATTTCGGCCGGTTCCGCGTCGACGAGGGCAGCGACGCGATCGACCATCGCGACCTCGTCACCGGGAGCAGCGGCCCAGATCGCCCGCGCCGGACCGTGAAGCACGATGAGCGGTCCGTCGGGGAGCAACCCGAGGTACACGGGACCAGGGTCGCGACTGTCCAGGCCGGTGAACGCGACCTGGGCCACGTTGTCCGGGACGACCAGCTGCACGGTCACGACCGACCTGCGTGGCGGTTCGACCGTTGCTGCCACAGCTCTTTCAGGCCCCGCGACGGTCGGGCGAAGAACTCGAGGACGATCTCGGACCGGCTGGGGTGGTGTCCGCGGACGGCGGTGAGATGGTCGACGTTGACCAGGATCGCCCGGGCAGCGATGCGCGCGGCCTCGCGACGGGTCGGCGCGGCACGGAGCCGGGCGCGCCACTCGCCCATCCGGGTGCCCGTGCCCCGGTAGAGGCGGTTCCACAGGTCGTACTCCGGCTCATCCCGGTGACGCTCGAGACGGCCGAACGCCGCGTCGAAACCGAGCTCGGCACGCAGCTGCCCCGCCAGCCCACTCACCTCGGCCCGGGTCGGTTCGTCGGCCTGGCTCCAGACGTACTCGACATCTCGGGCGCCACGCCCGCCCGCGGGGGACCGTCCCGCGTGCAGCAGCAGGATGAGGATCTGGGCCGGCACCGACGGCACCTCGCACGGGATCCCGGCGATGGCCGCCGTGTACCGCTCGCGCCACAGCGCCTCGAAGGCGTCGTCGGGATCGATGCGGAACCCGGGAATCGTCCGGTGCAGGTCGAGGTACCCCCACGTCTCATGGTGCAGGTTGGCCGAATGCTCGAAGGCGGAGCTGTTCTCGAACCGCGCTTCGATGGTCCAACCATGCGCGACCAGGACGGTAAGGCTCCTCTTCGCCTGTGAGAACGGGACGAGGATGTCGGCATCGGTGCTGCCGCGCCCCGGCCAGAGCAGGTGGGCGGCCATCGCGGGCCCTTTGATGTGCAGGAGCGGAATCCCGGCGTGGGCGAGCGTCGCCTGGACGGCCGCGTGCGCCATCCGCGTAAGTGCCTCGAGGGGCACCGCCTCGGTGCGTGCCGTCACGGGCGCAGACTACGGGAGCCCGTCGGAGGGGGCGTCGCCGTCGCGCGTCGACCGGCCGGCCATGACGGCGTCCAGTCCGAGTGGGCGCTCGTAGTGCAGCATCCCGGACGCCACCAGCAGATGCGCCGCTTCCCTGACGAGGTGCTCGGCCTCGGGGTGGGAACCGTGGGCGGCCACCGAGGCGTCGACCAGGTCATCGAACGTCGCCGGCGACGCCGCCGCCTCCCAGAGCGTCACACCGATGCCCATCATCCGCACCGGCGGCCCGGTGGACATCGCCACAATCTCGTCGCCGACCCGCACCGCATCGACGACGGGCGCGCGACGGTAGTGCCCGTCCCAGAGGAGCGCGGTGGGCTCCTGTTCTGGTTCGGGCTGCCACTCAGGCGGGGTGGGAGGGGTCGCCAATGACGTCAACAACGTTCCGGCCCCGTCGATCTCGGCGTAGGTGAGCCGATAGGCCCCCCCGTCGCCCAGCAGTCGGCACAACGTCTGCAGGGGGTGGGGCAACAGTGCGACAGAGGAGGTGTGCGGGAGCACATCCAGCAGTGCCTCCACCAACGGCACGTCGTCCAGAGAGGGGTCGACGGCGTCGAGCCGGCGTTCGAGCAGGATGAAGGGCCCCGACCTGAGCTCATCGGGCGTCGAGCGCAGTTGCAGCTGGTCCGGCCCGTACTGGCGCTTGGCATGGCCGGCCGACTCCTCGATGACGGACAGCGGCTTGGGGTATTCGAGGACGGACCCACCCGGTGAGATGACCACCAGCTCGTCCGTGACGTAGCCGAAGAGCTCTTCACACAGGCGGCCCGCCGCCGTGGTCTTCCCCGCGCCCGACGTCCCGACCAGGACCATGACCCGACCGTCCTCCGTCGCGAGTCCCGCGGCGTGGATCAGGACGTGGGTTCCGGCCAGCCGGCCGACGACGCGGATGGTCAGGTTGGTGGCCAGGCCGTAGAGGCTGCGCTCCTCCCCGGACACGGTCAGCTCCGCGGAGTCGTTCACGGAGTCGTTCGCGGAGTCGTTCGAGGTGACGATCGCCGCACCACACCTGGACCAGTCGGCCACCAGACGGTGTGCCGTCCCGTGGTCAGGAGTGCCCACCAGCACGGTCGCGCCGACGACGTCGATCCGCACGTCGACGCCCGTGGAGGTCACCACGTCCCGCGAGACGGCCACGTCGCGGAGCCAGGTCGCAACTGCCCCGACCAGCGGGGTCGAGCAGACCCGTTGGTCGGGGCAGCTCGGGCCCTGAATGTCCTACCGATGATCAGACGTTGCAGCCCGACGGGATCGACAGGGTGCACGACGGGTTCTGGATCGGCGGGATGCTGTTGTTGAACGCCGTGCTGGCCTGCCCCGCCACGTAGGGTCCGCCGACCGGTCCGAACGAGTAGTTGAGCGTCGCCGAGCCGTTGGCACTGTTCGTGAAGCCGCCGGCGATCAGCGTAAAGGTCGCGGTGCTGTTGGCCGCGACGGTGGCCGAGGTGGGGCAGATCGACGTGCCGGTAACCCCGTTGATGACGAGGCTGGTGAAGTTCACCTGCAGCGGCTGGGCGTTCGAGTTGGTGATGGTCACCGAGAAGAGATAGCGGAACGGGTTGCCCGGGTCCTTGCACGCGACACCGGTGAAGGTCACAGGGCCGGAGAGCGCGAACGCCGGCGTTGCCGTAGCCACAATGACGGCGGGCACGGCCCATGCCGTCCCGACCACGACGGTCCGACGTGACAGACCCGCCTTCGGCTTCGGCTGCTCAGACTTACTGGTCACGCTGGTTCTCCCCACCCTGGGAACGCGCCCCCGCGCATTCAAACGACGTACTCGGCGGCGCGACCTCGCGCCAGGCCCCCGGACGACCGAAACAATATCGGTAGTAGGGGGTGGTTTGGCTACATTTCGACAACGGGTTGTTCCCGCCCCGCCAGCGACGTCGAGCGGCCGTCCATGAGGTCGACCGCCGTGGTGCCGAGGTTAGGGTAGCGGAAGCTCGAGGGGCTCGAGCCCGCTGTACCAAGACACGGATCCATCACTAGGGGACCAGGGAATGGCATACGAGGTGCTGTTCGTGTGCACGGGAAACATCTGCCGCTCCCCGGCCGCCGAGCGACTGCTCCGGCACGACCTCGACCGCACCGTCGGCGGGATCGCCGGCCTGAGCGGTGTCGACGTCTCCAGTGCCGGCACCGGCGCTCTGGTGGGGGAGCCGATCTCCCCCCCGATGGCGGAGCTCGTCCTGCGCGCCGGCGGTGACGTGGAGCGGTTCTCGGCCCGCCAGCTGACCCCCTCGATCGTGCGCGGCGCGGACCTCGTCATCACGATGACCAGCGCCCACCGCCGCGAGACGGTCACCCTCGTGCCGGCCGCGGTCCAGCGGACCTTCGTCCTCGGGGAGCTGGCGCACATGCTCGGGCTGGTCGACGGCGAGGAGGTGTCGGCGATCGCGGGACCGGGAGCCTCCGCCGCGGAGCGGCTGCGCGCAACGGTCGCGCTCGCCAAGCGCCACCGGACCCCGGGGGTCGATCCTGCCGAGGACATCGTCGACCCCTACGGACGGTCGACGTCGGTCTACGCCGACAGCTTCGCGCAGATCCAGAAGGGTCTCGCGCCGCTCGTTCGGGTCGTGACCACCGAGTCCCCGTCGACCGAGTAGCGGCGCAGGGTATGCGGGTGAGCCGGCCGTCGCCGGTCGCCGCCTCCCGGGGTACGGGGCGTTGGCGGCTGCAGGCCGCGGTCTGGGCGGTCGGCTTCGCCGCGGCCTTCCTCCTCTGTTACCTCGTCATGGTCCGGACCGCCGCGGGACAGGTCGCGGACGTGCGGCTCTTCCGCCTGGTCTTCGGCGTCGTTCCCGCCGGCGTGCCGGCCGAGCTCGTCACGGCGTTCGCCCGTGCGGCCTCCGTCGTCGTCCTGGCCGTCGCGGCCGCCGTGCTCGGGATCGCGGCGATCGGGCGTCGGGACTGGGCGGCACTCGTGGCCGCGGTGCTCACCGTCGCCGTCTCGGTGGCCCTTGGTCCCTACCTGCGCGACGAGGTGCTCACGCGACCGCGGTTCACCGACGAGGCGTTCCCGCTGAACGGGTTGCCCTCGACGCACGCCACCGCGGCCGCGGCCCTGACCGTCGCCGTGGTGCTGCTCTGGCCGCGGCACCGGCCGTGGTGGCTGCTCAACGCCGCCGCCGTCGTCCTGCTCGTCGTCGCTGCGGGCAACATCGTCAGCCAGGCGCACCGTCCCAGCGACGTCATCGCCTCTTTTGTCCTCGTCGGTGCCGTCGGGTGCGGTGCCCTGGCCCTGTCCGGCCCCCCCGGCCCGCGCCACTAGAGTCCCTCCGTGCCGACCTCCGCCCGGGCGCTGGCGTTCTACCTGCCGCAGTACTTCCCGATCTCGGAGAACGACGAGTGGTGGGGTCGGGGCTTCACCGAGTGGACCAACGTGGCGAAGGCCCGTCCGCTGTTCCCCGGTCACCAGCAGCCCACGCTGCCGTCGGAGCTGGGCTTCTACGACCTGCGGGTCCCCGAGACCCGCGCCGCTCAGGCAGAGCTCGCCCGGGAGCACGGTGTCGAGGCGTTCGTCTACTGGCACTACTGGTTCGGCGACGGCGACCGCATCCTCGACCGGCCGTTCCGGGAGGTGCAGGCGTCCGGGGAGCCGGGCATCTCGTTCTGCCTCGCGTGGGCCAACCAGACCTGGACCGGCATCTGGCACGGCGCCCAGGACCGGGTGCTCAAGCAGCAGCGCTATCCGGGGGTGCACGACGACGAGCGCCACTTCGCCGAGCTGCTCCCGGCGTTCACCGACGCGCGCTACCTGACCGTCGACGGACGCCCGGTGTTCTACGTCTTCCGGCCCGAGGAGCTCCCGTATGCGCCGGCCTTCGTCGAGCGGTGGCAGGGCATGGCCCTCGCAGCGGGACTGCCGGGCCTCTACCTCGTCGCGGAGATGAGCGACCTGCTCGGGCGCGGTCCCGCCTACACCTCCGGCGTCGCCGACGGGTTCGACGCGTCCGTCTATATGCGGCTGCCCGCCGAGGTGACGACGGTCTCGGTCGCGCGGATGCGGTTGCTGCGCAAGGCGATGCGCGGTGGGCCGGAGATCTACTCCTACTCCGACACGGTGGCCGCCCAGTCCCTCGTCGGTCCCCGCATCCAACCGTGCGTCTACCCGAACTGGGACAACACGCCGCGGTCCGGTCGCGGTGGTCTTGCCCTGGTGGGAGCCACTCCCGAGAAGTTCCGCCGCAACGTCGCCGCGGCGGTGGACACGATCCGCGACCGCCCCGAACAGGAGCGACTGCTCTGGGTCAAGTCCTGGAACGAGTGGGCCGAGGGCAACCACCTCGAACCCGACCTCCGCGACGGTCGTGGGTGGCTGGAGGCGCTACGCGACGGGCTCGAGCCGCATGACTGAGCCGGCGGTCGGGCGGCCGCTGCGGATCGCGATGATCTCGTACTACCTGCCGAGCGGCAGCAAGATCGGCGTCGGCTACCAGGTGCACGAGCTGGCGACCGAGCTGGTCCGACGCGGGCACAGCGTCGACGTGGTCAGCGACTGTCCGCCGGTTCCGGGTGCGCTCTACGGGCACCACTGGCTCCGGCTCACCGGTTCCCTTCGGACCTTCCGGTTCGCCACGCAGCTGCGGCGGGTGGACTTCTCGGGCTACGACGTCCTGCACGCGCACGGCGACGACTACTGGCTGTGGCGGCGGCGCGTCCCCCTGCACGTCCGGACCATCCACGGGTCGTGCTTCGAGGAGGCGCTGACCATCAAGGGCGCCAAGGAGAAGGTGCGCATGGTGGCTCTCGGGTTCACCGAGGTGCTCGCCAGTGCGGCCGCCGACCAGACTGTGGTCGTGTCTCCCGGGACGCGGAAGTGGCTTCCGTGGGTTCACCGCGTGGTCCCGAACGGCGTCGACACGAACCGGTTCCGCCCCTCGGGTGCACCGCTCGCGGACCGGCCCACGGTGCTCTTCGTCGGCACCTGGCACGGCCGCAAGCGTGGGGCGGCCCTGGCCGAGGCCTTCGCCACCGACGTCCTCCCGGCCATCCCGGACGCCGAGCTTCACATGGTCACCCAGGACGCCCCCGACGACCTCGGGCCCGGGGTCCGGGTCCTGGGCCGCCTCTCCGACGAGGCCCTCGCCGACGCCTACCAACGCGCGTGGGTCTTCTGCCTCCCGTCCGACTACGAGGGGTTCGGCATTCCCTATGCGGAGGCGCTGGCCAGTGGGACGCCGGTGGTGGCCACCCCCAACGTCGGCGCGCGCTACGTCCTCGACGACGGCCGGGCCGGCGTCCTCGTCGAGCTGCCGGACCTCGGCCGAGCGCTCGCGCAGCTTCTCGGCGACGACGCGCGCCGGGAGCGTATGCGGGCGGCCGGGTTGGCCCGGTCCCGCGAGTTCGCTCTGACGTCCATCGTGGACCGGTACGAGGCGATCTACCGAGGTTCGGCCTCGTAGCGGTCAGACGAACCGCTTCGCGTAGCCGAGGTGGTAGCGGAGATCGCGGGTCCGTTCGCGGATCGGTCGAGCGGGGTTGCCGCCGACCATGAGGAAGGGCTCGACGTCCTTGGTCACGACCGACCCCGCCGCGACGACGGCGCCTTCGCCGATCGACACGCCGGGCAGCACGATCGCGTGGCTGGCGACCCAGGCGTGCCGGCCGATCGTCACTGCCGCCCCGACCTCCGCGAAGTCGGGGGAGTCGACGTCGTGCTGCCGGGTGTAGATCGTCACGTGGCTGCCGATGTTGACGTCGTCGCCGAGCTCGAGACCCGAACGGCCGTCGAGGAAGCAAGAGTCCCCGATCGTGCACCGCTCGCCCACGACGATCCGCTCCGGTGCGTAGAACTCGGCCCGCCAGTGGATGCTCGAGCTCGCCGGGAGGGTCAGCCCCGCTCGGCGGTAGGCGGCGTTACGGACCCGGTGTGACGGCAGGTACCCGACGTCGGTGAGCAGCCGGAGCCGCAGGTCGGACCAGATCTCGCGTCGCCACTGGCTGAGCTCCATGACCTGGGGCGGCGCAACCGCCTTGAGCCGCTCGCGCGTAGTCCCCACGGTTCGCTCCTCCGGGTTGCAGCGGGAGGCGGGCCGCCTGACGCTAGGGTCCGAATCTAGCCGAGGCCAACTCGGCGGACCGGTGGGCCGAACGACGTCGAAGGTGTGAGCACGATGGGACCGGACGTGGTCGTCGTCCTCTCCTACTGTGGCCGGAACGACACCCTCAGATGCGTCGCGTCGCTGGTCGACGGCAACGCCGACGCGCAGGTCGTCGTCGTCGACAACGGTTCCGGCGACGGGGTGCTCGAGGAGGTCGGACGTCGCTGGCCGGACGTCGCTACCGTGCAGACCGGCGACAACCTCGGCTTCGCCGGAGGGATGAACCGGGGCGTCGACTGGGCCCTCACCCATGACGCCGCGACCGTCACCGTCCTCAACAACGACACGGTCGTGCCACCGGGGGTGATCTCGGCGCTCGGCGAGCGCGCACGGCATGGCGACGCGGTCAGCCCCGAGGTGCGGTATGCCTCGACGGGTGGGGTGTGGTTCGGTGGCGGGGTGGTGGACCCGGCGACCGGGCTGGCGCGGCACCTGTCGGACGCCGAGATCGCGCAGTCGTTCCCCCAACCCGGACCACGCTCGGTCGAGACCCTCGCCGGCTGTTGCGTGACGGCTTCGGCGGACGTCTGGCGCGCCGTGGGCGGGTTCGACGAGCGGTACTTCCTCATCTTCGAGGACGCCGACTGGAGCCTGAGGGCGCGCGGCCTCGGGGTGGACCTCGTCGTCGACCCGTCGGTGCACATCGACCACGCCGTGTCGGCCTCGTTCGTCGAGGACCGTGCGGTGCTGGGGCTCTACTACTACGCCCGCAACGGCCTCCTCTTCGGCCGCCGATGGCGCACCGCCACCCACACCCAGGACCGGTACGGCGCATACCGGTTCCTGCGGCGGCACGTGCTCCCGGAAGTGGCGGGGGCGTGGCGTCGCGGCGACCGGCGGGCGGCCTGGCATCGACAGCAGGTGCTGGCCCTGGCCGTCGCCCACCACCTCCGGCAGCGTTATGGCCGGGCGCCGGCGTCGCTCGAGGCCAGGGCTCGTCGATGGAAGGACCGCTGATGACGTCCCGGTGGCCGTTCGGCCGGGGTCACGACCGGGAGCGTGATCGGTCCGTCACGGTGGCGATCTGCACCTTCAACGACGCGGAGTTCCTCGCCGAGGCCATCGACTCGGTCCTGGCTCAGACCCTGCCCCCCGAGGAGCTCATCGTCATCGACGACGGCTCCACCGACCGCACCCCCGAGGTGGTGGCCGGCTACGCGGGGGACCTGACGGTCTATGCGCGCCCCCATGAAGGGCTGCCCAGTGCTCGTAACTTCGCCGTGAGGGCAGCGAGGACGAGGTTCCTGCTGTTCGTGGACGCCGACGACCTGTTGGTGCCGTCGGCCCTGGAGACGCTGGTCGGCCTCGCCGCCCGCAACCGGGACCGTCGCACGGCGGTCTACTACGGAGCACGACAGGAGTTCGGCCTTCGGACCGGAGTCGAGACGCCGGGCCGGTGGGACCCGAACCGGCTCGCTCACCACAACTACATCAACATGTCGACCCTGCTGGAACGAGACACGATCCTGCGCGTGGGTGGGTTCTGCCCCGACGACGAAGGGGTGGGGTGTGAGGACTGGGACCTGTGGCTGACGCTCGCGGGACACGGGTACCGCGGTGCGCACACGGATGACGTGACGTTGCTCTACCGGGTGCGCGCCGGCTCGATGACGACCGAGCTGCTGACCAGGGTGACCCGACTACGGGAGGTCATGGATCGCCGACACCCCTGGGTCACCACGGCCGGTGCCCACCCGGTGACGCGAGCCGGCCTCTGGGCGAGGCGACTGGTCAGATCAGGGTTCCGGCGAGGCGCCGGCGGAACCTCCGCCGCTCAGCAGCCGCAAGGGGGGTCCGAACACTCTCAGCAGCCGTGCCGACCCGTCGCGACGGGTCGGGTCGATGAGCAGCCGTAGCTCGGCCTGCTGAAGCACGCCGCTGACCCTCACCACCAGGGCGCCCACCCCCACCGCGACGATGGCGAGGGCTGCACCACCGATGAGGCGCGGCGCGGGCACGAGGGGGACGACAAGGCCGAGGAGACAGCCCGTGCCGGTCGCGACGGCGATGACGACGACGTAGCGGCGGTACTCACCGGGGGCCAACCGTCCCCGGAACGCCACGGTGGCCCACACGAGGTAGAGCACGCCGGCAGCCGCGCTGCTGACGACCGCTCCCTGCAGGCCGTACCGGGGGATCAGCACGGCGCTCAGCAGCAGGTTGGCGGATCCCGAGACCACCGCGGCGATCAGCAGCGGTCGCGCCTCGCCCTCGGCGGTCCACGCGGCGCTGGCCGGCTGCGTGGCGCTCTGCAACATGGACACCGCCACCAGGACGACGACCGGGGCGGTGAGGTCGCCGAAGCTCTCGGGGAACAGGTAAGGCGCCGCGGCCACGGCGACCACGACCACCGCCGGAAAGGTCAGGGCGAACACGGCGGCACTCAGCCGGAACAGGGACGTCAGGTTGCGCTGGTAGCTCTCGCGTCCCCGTCCGAAGGCCGTGGACAGAGCCGCAGGCACTGGTCCGAACAGCGCGTCGATGGCGATGGTGGACCGACTGGCGATGGTGGAGGCGGCCGCGAAGCTGCCCCGTTCCGACGCCCGGCTGCCCGGGAAGAACAGCAGCTCCGACCGGCTGAAGACCAGCGTGGACAGCTGCGTATGGAGGTACGTCATGAACCCGAACCTCCACTCGGCGCGAGTGACGTGCGGGCGGCGCAACCTCAGGAGCTCGCGCGCGGGGTGGCCGGTCCTGAACAACAGCACCAGGTTGGGAAGGCTCCCGCCCAGCAGGTAGGCGCCGAACGCCAGGTCCGCTCGGTGGGTGAGGGCGGCGACGACGACCAGGGACGTCGCCCCGAGGACGGTGCACGCGATTCCCACCTGCGCCATGACCGCCGACCGGCTCGTGCCGGTGAGGAACACCAGGGCGGAGCCGGCGAGCGTCGACGTGATGGCGCTCATGACGACGAGGGCGAGCGCCAGCGGATCGTGGACGAAGAAGAGGATGACGACCACGAGCGACAGCAGCCGCAGGGCCATGACCGGGAGGGCCGCCTGGGCCGCGGCGAGCTCGCCGCTTCGGTCATCCCGACCGTATGCCAGCGCCACCCGCCGCTGAAGGACGGACGTCAGGCCCAGCTCGCTCAGGCCGGTGGCGAGACTCCCGACGTAGACCAGGAGCGCGTAGTCGCCGAAACCGGTACTGCCGAGCAGCCGCGCCGTCAGGGTCGTCGAGAGGATCCCCAGCGGGAACCCGGCAAGGACCCCGACGAGCGTCCACACGGACCCCACGAGAGTGCGTTTGCGAAGAGAGTCCCCGGACGGATCGAGGTCCTCCTCACCTGAGCCATGGTCAGTCACCTCGGGACGCCACCACCCGCGCCACTGGTGACGTGCGCTCGATCCTGCTCCAGTACTGCACGTGGACTCCAAAGACCATGGGGTGAGAGGACTCTGGTCCTCCCGTTCCGCCGGCAGAGGCATCCATGACGTGCTCCAGCCTGCGCCGAGATTACCGGTGGACGGCGCCGTCCAGCACCCGCTCGACCGCAGCCGCGGTGTCGGCCCAGCGGAACCGCTCGGCGTTGGCCCGGCCGCGGGCGGCCCAGCCGTCACGGTCGACGTCCAGCGACTCCAGGGCGGCTCGCAGCGACTCGGGGTCGTCGGGGTCGAAGTAGGCCGCGCCGTCGCCGGCCACCTCCGGCAGCGACGCCGAGTTCGAGCTGGCCACAGGGCAGCCGAGGCGCTGGCCTTCGACGACGGGGAGCCCGAACCCTTCGTACCGGGAGGGGAAGACGAGCGCGTCGGCGTGGCGATAGAGCCACGCGACCTCGCGGTCACTGATCCGGCCGAGCACCACGGCCGCCGGAGCCGCCGCCTCGGTCCCCTCGGCGGTCGCCCCGAACACCCGCTTCGCGCTGACCGCCCCCACCACGACCAGTGGCCGTCGGCCGGTTCCCAGGACCGCCAGCGGGAAAGCGATATTCTTGTGGGCCGCGGGCGTCCCGACACACAGGAGGAACGGCTCGTCGCCGAAGGGGAGGTCCGGTCGGACGGGGTCGACGTCGTCAATGTGGTCGGCGCCGTTCGGGGCCACGACGAACCGTGACTCGGGCCGGCCCAGTACCTGCGCCAGCTCGCCGGCACTGAACCGCGACACGGTCAGCACCGCGACGGCGCGCGGCGCGATGGCGCGGTAGAGGAACCGGTACCAGGTCCGGAACGCCCGGCTGTAGCTCGCGGGCACCCGGAAGACGCCCGCGTCGTGCATCGTCACGACCTGCCGCCGGGCCAGCACCGGCGCCGGACCACCGAGGCTGAGCAGGAGCTCGTGGCGGGCGGCCCACGGCAGGGCGACCTGCTCGAACGCCGCGCCCCGCCAACGGGACCGGGCGACGCGCAGACCCACCGGAGCCCAGTCCGGGACCGGCGCGTCCGCGGGCAGCCGCAGCACGTAGCGCTCGGGGTTGCGGGTCACGAGCCGGGAGGCGACCTCCGTGGCATACCGCTGGGTCCCGGTGACCGCCTGGCTCAGCCACTTGCCGTTGACCGCGACCCGGTGGCCGCCGCCGTCCCGGACCGGCTCCGTCGGCGACGCCATAGGGGCAGCCTTTCATGGTCAGCCGGTGTCTCGGCCCGGTCGCTGCCGAGTACCGTGTGCACGCGGACGGTGCGCCGTCGGGGGCAGCGAAGACAGGTGGGAGGACGATGGAACGGCGCAAGCGGCTCGCCGCGACGCTCGGTCTCGTCGCCCTGGTCCTCGTCGACATCGCTCTGGTGTTCGCCGCACTCCGCCTCACCGGACGGTCGTCCGCGGCCGAGGTCCCCTCGTCGGACGGGACGGTCGGGCCGACGTCCGCACCGGCGGCGACGACGACTCCTCCGGCGTCCGCGACGACGACGACCACCGCGCCCGACGCCGGACCCACGAACATCACCGGGGTGCCGCTGACCGTCGTCGTCAGCGCGGTCGACGGCAACCTCGCCTGGCGCGCCACGGTCGGGACCTGTGGCTCGGGCGGAGCGACGGTCCAGATCACCAGCGACGGCGGCAAGACCTGGCGGACCCGGACCAGCCCCTACCCGGTCATCACCCGGATCCAGGCGACCGACGCGACCAAGGGTTTCGTCGTCGGCGCCGACGAGGCCTGCGCGATGGGCGTTCGGTCCACGACCGACGGCGCGACGACGTGGCCGGGCACCGGTTCGCTGGCCGACACGCTGGCCCGCGACGCGAGCGACCCGACCAAGGTCCGGGCGCCCGGCAGCCGCACGGTCGCGCCGTGCGGCACCACCCAGGTCGTCGACCTGGCCCGCAACTCGGCCAACGGTGCCGAGGCCCTCTGCGCCGACGGGTCCTTCCGGTCGTCCGGCGACGATGGCCGCACGTGGCCGGAGGCCGGCCGAGTCACGTCGGCGCTGGCCATGGACAGCAAGCTGGTCGGCAGCACGGTCACCGCCTACGTCGCGTGGACCAAGGAGGGCTGCGAGGGCGTCCAGGTCAGCACGGTCGTGAACAGCCAGGTCACCGACCTCGGGTGTGCACCGGTGACGGCGGCGGAGGTCGTGCCCGGCAAGGTCGCTCTGGCGGCCCCGAACCCGAACACCGGCTGGCTCGTCGTGGGCAGCACGACCTGGCGGTCCTCGGACGGCCTGAAGACCTGGTCCAAGGCCTGACGACGCCCGCGGGCGATCCCGCCGGGCTGGAACAATGCTCGCATGACCGAGCGCAAGCCTGTCGAGTGCTGGCTGACCGACATGGACGGGGTCCTCGTCCACGAGGAGACGGCCATCCCCGGGGCGGGGGACTTCATCGAGCGTCTGGTGGCCATGGAGCGCCGGTTCCTCGTGCTGACGAACAACTCGATCTACACGCCTCGTGACCTACGAGCGCGCTTGGCCCGCAGCGGCATCGACCTGCCCGAGGAGGTCATCTGGACGTCAGCGATGGCCACCGCGGCGTTCCTCGCGGGTCAGCGCCCCGGCGGCACGGCCTACGTCGTGGGCGAGGCCGGCATGACGACGGCGCTGCACGAGGTCGGCTACACGATGACCGAGCGCGACCCCGACTACGTCGTCCTCGGCGAGAACCGGACGCTCTCGTTCGAGTCGATCACCAAGGCCATCAGGCTGATCGACGCCGGCGCCCGGTTCATTGCGACGAACCCGGACCCGTCGGGGCCGTCCAAGGACGGCCTCATGCCCGCGACCGGGTCCGTCGCGGCGCTCATCACCAAGGCCACCGGCCGGGAGCCGTACTTCGTCGGGAAGCCCAACCCGCTGATGATGCGCTCGGCCCTCAACCGCATCGACGCGCACTCCGAGACGACGGCGATGATCGGCGACCGCATGGACACCGACATCATCAGTGGGCTGGAGGCCGGGTTGCGGACCGTCCTGGTCCTCACCGGGTCGACGCGCCGCGAGATGGTCGAGACGTTCCCCTACCGGCCGACCCGCATCGTCGACTCCATCGCCGACGTGGTCCCGTTGGTCGACGAGCTCAGCCGCTGACGCCGCCCGACCGGGGCTCGGCGAGCACCACGAAGTGGATGAACCGGGCGTCGCCGAGGAACGGCAGCAAGGCGGTCTTGGCCAATCGGCGGGCGGAGAACGGCAGTGCCCGCCACGCGTCGTCGATGGGGTTCGTCCCTTCGCACGAGACCACTCGGTAGCCGTTCTGCTCGAACATCTCCAGCATCGTGGCCCGGGTGAAGAACCGTAGATGGGTGCGGTCGAGCGTCCCGACGTCGACGTAGTCCCACCGACCGCGCACGAGCCGCCACACGACCGGGGCGAACTGGATGCTGGGGATGGCGGCGAGGACGTGGCCGCTCGGCGCGATCCATTCGCGTGTCGCCCGGAGCAGGCTCCACGGGTCGACGACGTGCTCCAGGACGTCGTTGAAGCAGATCAGGTCGAACCGCTCCGAGCGGTCCCCGAGCGCCTCCGGGAAATAGCCGTCGACGACCTCGTCGTAGCCATGGCCCGCGCGGGCGATGGAGGCCTGGGTGAGGACCGCTTCGACTCCGACCAGCCGCGCGGTCGGACCCAGAACCGAGCGGACCGTTGGGCCGAAACCGCCCGGCCCGCAACCGACATCGAGAACCGACCCTGCGCCGCGCGGGATGAACGGACGCACGTCCTCGCGGGAGACCTCCGGGTAGAGGTCCTGCTGAGGTGGCTGGCTCATCACGTCCCTCCCCGTCGCGACGTCGTCACCCTACCCATGCGCTGCCCCTGGCTAGGATCGCCGCATGTCGACGTCCCGGTTCGCCGAGCAGCTGAACACCCAGATCGGCAACGAGTTCGCCGCCCACCATCAGTACGTCGCGATCGCCGTTCACTACGACGCGCTGACCATGCCCGCCATGGCCGCGTACTTCTACCAGCAGGCCATCGAGGAGCGCGGTCACGCGATGATGATGGTCCGCTTCCTCGTCGACACCGACCGCGAGGTGACGATCCCGGGCACCGAACCCCCGGAGAGCCGGTTCGCCGACATCGTTGCGCCGGTCGCTCTTGCGCTCGCGCAGGAGAAGCGTGTCACGACGCAGATACACGAGCTGACGCGGATCGCCCGTGACGAGAACGACTTCGCCGCCGAGCAGTTCATGCAGTGGTTCATCAAGGAGCAGGTCGAGGAGGTCGCCGCGATGAACGACCTGCTCACCGTGGTCACGCGGGCGAAGGACGACATCCAGTACATCGAGGGGTATGCGGCGGGCCGGCCGTCCGAGAACGACCCCACCGCACCGACGCCCGCCGGGGCCTGACCGGCGCGCTCTCGCCCGGAGCCGGCCTCAACGCCTCACGTCCGGGACCAGCGCCCGGCGTAGTCGCCCCAGAGCCGGAAGGACGCCGAGCCTGGTGGCCGTTCGCCTCACCGCGGGCTGACGTACGCGATCCACTATGACCGGAGCGAGGTCCTGCTGAAGCCACTCGCCGAGCTCGACCGTGTGGGGTCGGTTGAGGTCACTGGCCAGGGTATTGACGCCTTTGACCAGCGCGACGATGTTGTGCCGAGCGCGCATCTCCAGCACGGACGTGTCGAAGTCGTCCGGCCGGAACCGCGGCAGCTTGAACTCGGCGTGGTTGAGGCCGTCGAGCCGTCGCTTCACCATGGCCATGGTCGTGCCGCGGGCGCTCGGCCGGAACCGACCGCCCCACAACGGCCAGTAGGAGGTCGCGACGTCCTCCAGGACGTAGATCCCCCCATCGGCGAGCGTCGGGAAGAGCAGCTCGAAGCTGCGTCTGGTCAACGCGGGGAGGTGGCTAGCGTCGTCGATGACGATGTCGAAGGGGAAGTGCTCAGCAACCAGGCGAGCCGCGGGGGAAGTAGTCACGCCACATCCGTAACGAGGCACCGCCGAAAGGCCGGGTCGTCCGGCCGCTCGAACCCGCCGACCCCGAGCTCCAGGAGGCGGACCGGCCGGTCTCGGAGCGGCGCGAACAGGTCCTCGTACAGAGCTTAGTAGTCGTGACTGGCCTTGTCCGAACCGTGGGCGAGCGCCAGGGCCTCGAGCTCGTTCGTCATGGAGGTCAACTTCGGTCGGGTGTCGGGCATCGGGTGTCGGGAATCGGGTGGCGGGTGTCGGGGCGCGAGGGTCGATGGTAACGATGGCCGCGTCTACACTCTGGCCCGTGCCGCCGCGGTCTCGTCAGTCCCGACGGGGAGTGGACGGTGGGGCGCCATGAGCGGACCCGCGACGGACGACCAGGTCCCCGCATACTGGCGCGGGCTCGGCCTACCGGGGCTCGCCGACATCCACGTCCACTTCCTGCCGCCATCGGTGCTGGCCAAGGTGTGGGCGTACTTCGACGCCGCCGAGGCCAACTACGGCATGGCCTGGCCTGTGCACTACCGCGGCACCGAGGGAGACCGGCTCGAGACGGTGCGCCGGCTCGGGTTCCGGGCGATCACGTCGCTGACCTACGCGCATCGACCGGGGATGGCGCGCTGGCTCAACGAGTGGTGCACCGAGTTCGCGGCGCGGGTCCCGGACGCCGTCCACTCGGGCACCTTCTTCCCGGAGCCGTCGGCCGCGAACGACGTCCGCGACGCGCTGGCGGCCGGCGCCCGGCTGTTCAAGATGCACGTCCAGGTCGGGCTGTTCAGCCCGGTCGACCCGCTGCTCGACGAGGCGTGGGGCGTGCTCGAGGACGCTCGGGTGCCCGTGGTCATCCACGCCGGTTCGGCACCGCGGCCCGGCGAGCACACCGGCCCTGGGCCGGTCGCCGAGCTGCTGCGCCGCCACCCCGACCTCGTGCTCGTGGTCGCCCACCTCGGGATGAGCGAGTACCACGCGTTCGCCGACCTCGCCGAGGCGTACGACGGCGTCCACCTCGACACGACGATGGCCGGCACCGACTTCACCGAACGGTTCGCTCCGATGCCGGACGACTACGTCCCGCGGCTCGCCGACCTGCGGGCGAAAGTGGTGCTGGGCAGCGACTTCCCGAACATCCCGTACGCCTACGCACACCAGCTCGAGGCCCTCGCCCGGCTGGAGCTCGGCGACGACTGGATGCGAGCAGTGCTGTGGGAGAACGGGGCTCGGCTCCTGGGTCTCGAGCCGGGGGGCGATCAGGGTCTTTAGCGCGCGCGGAGGGAACTGACCAAGTTCTGACCATTGACGGGTATTTGTCCCTTGACTTGTCTACCGGACATTGGCTGAAGTGGCAGGACCACGAGTGGCTTCTCCCCCCGAACCAGGAGCCTGGCAATGTCGCTTCTCCATGCCCACTGGCGTACCCCCGCGGTTCTCGCCGTCGCGGCCCTCGCCATCACCGCACCCACGATCGGGCAGCTGCCGTCGGCGACGGCGGCCCCCGGTGACGTCGCGTTCGCGAGCTCTTTCGAGGCGAACCAGTCGCCGCCGTCGTGGGTGAGCACGCCGGAGGGAACCAAGACCTCGGGGGTCACGGGCCCGGCCCAGACCGGCATCCCGGGCGACATCACGGCGACCAACACCGGGGTGACCGCGAGCGCGGAGAACGCGCCGAACGAGGTCGCGGCGAAGGCGGTCGACGGCGACGAGAACAGCAAGTGGCTGGCGTTCGCGACGAGCGGATGGCTCCGCGTGAACTTCGCGCAGGGCGTCACGGTCAAGCGCTACGCCCTGGTCAGCGCGAACGACTCGCCCGAGCGCGACCCCCGCGACTGGCAGGTCCAGGGCTCCAACGACAACGGCGCCACCTGGACCACGGTCGACACCAAGACCGGGCAGACCTTCGACCAGCGGTTCCAGGCCAAGGTGTTCGACATCCCGAACACCACCGCCTACGCCGCCTACCGGCTCAACGTCACCGCGAACCAGAGCGGCGGGATCATCCAGCTGGCCGAGTTCCGGCTCTCCGACGGCAGCCCCGCCACCCCGCCGAGCGGCCCGATGGTCGCCGAGGTGGGCAGCGGGCCGAGCAGCGCGTACAACGCCAAGACCGGCGTCGGCTTCACCGGCCTCAAGGCTCTCCGGTATGCGGGTCTGGTCACCGGCGCGGCCGGCGGCAAGGCGTGGGACAAGGTCTACGACGTCAACATCCCGGTCGGGGCGAAGACCGAGCTCTCGTACCGGATCTTCCCGGAGCTGACCAAGGGCGACCTGCGCTACCCCAGCACGTATGCGTCCGTCGACCTCGCCTTCACCGACGGCACCTACCTGTCGGACCTGTCCGCCGTCGACCAGCTGGGGTTCGGGATCAGCCCCCGCGCCCAGGGCGCCTCGAAGGCGCTCTACGCCAACCAGTGGAACCCGCGCTCGGCTCTCGTCGGTGGCGTGGCGGCCGGCAAGACCATCGACCGGATCCTCGTCGGCTACGACAACCCGGCCGGACCGGCCGACTTCGGTGGCTGGATCGACGACCTCGTCGTCCGCGAGGCCCAGCCCGTCGTGGTGGGCCGTCCGAGCGACCACGTCGTCACGACGCGCGGCACGCAGTCCAACGGGAACTTCTCGCGGGGCAACAACTTCCCGGCCACCGCCGTCCCGCAGGGCTTCAACTTCTGGACCCCGGTGACCGACGCGGGGTCGACGTCGTGGCTGTACGAGTACCACCGCGACAACGACGCGAACAACCGCACTCGGATCGAGGCGTTCTCGGCGAGCCATGAGCCGAGCCCCTGGATGTCCGACCGCGACACCTTCCAGCTGATGCCGTCGACCGCGTCGGGTACGCCGAACGCCAGCCGCAGTGCGCGATCGCTGCCGTTCGGCCACGAGAACGAGGTCGCCCGGGCGCACTACTACGGCGTGACGTTCGACAACGGGCTCAAGGCCGAGATCGCGCCGACCGACCACGCGGCGGCGATGCGGTTCACCTACCCGGACGCCAACGCGAACGTCATCTTCGACAACGTCAGCAACGCGGGCGGGCTCACCATCGACGCCGCGAGCCGCTCGTTCAGCGGGTACTCCGACGTGCGCGCGGGTCAGGACGGCGCCACCCGCATGTTCGTCTACGGCACCCTTGACGCGCCGGTCACCGGCAGCGGCACCCTCGGCGGTGGCGGTGGCAGCAACGTCACCCGCTACGCGAAGGTCGACGCGGGCGCGAGCAAGACGGTGACCGTTCGGCTGGCCACGTCCCTCATCAGCCTGGACCAGGCGAAGAAGAACCTGGCCATGGAGATCCCGGACAGCCGCACCTTCGACCAGGTTCGCGACGCCGCGCAGGACGCCTGGGACCAGGTGCTCGGCCGCGTCGAGGTCGAGGGCGCGACCGCCGACCAGCTGACCACGCTCTACTCGAACCTGTACCGGCTGTACCTCTACCCGAACTCGGCGTTCGAGAACACCGGCACCGCGGCGGCGCCGAAGTACCAGTACGCCAGTCCGGTCCAGCCGGCCGCGGCGAGTACGCCGACGCAGACCGGCGCGAAGGTCACCGACGGGAAGATGTACGTCAACAACGGGTTCTGGGACACCTACCGGACGACGTGGCCCGCCTACTCGCTGCTCACGCCCAACAAGGCGTCGGAGATGGTCGACGGGTTCGCCCAGCAGTACCGCGACGGCGGGTGGATCGCCCGCTGGTCGTCGCCGGGCTACGCCAATCTCATGACCGGCACCAGCTCGGACGTCGCCTTCGCCGACGCCTACACCAAGGGCGTCCCGCTGAAGGACGTCCAGGCGACCTACGAGGCGGCCGTGCGCAACGCGACGGTCACCCCGCCGGGGAACCCGAACAACTCCAACGTCGGCCGCAAGGGGCTCCAGCAGTCGATCTTCCTCGGCTACACCCCGACCACCGTGGGCGAAGGCGTCTCCTGGGCGCTCGAGGGCTACGTCAACGACTACGGCATCGCGAAGATGGCCGAGAAGCTGTCCGGCGAGCCGAAGCTCGACCAGGCGACCCGCGACCGCTACCGGACCGAGGCCGCATACTTCCTCAACCGCTCCCAGAACTACGTGAAGATGTTCGACCCCAAGGTGGGCTTCTTCCAGGGCTTCGACGCGAACCACGTGCCGAGCAAGACGCCCGCGCAGTACAACCCGCTCGACTGGGGCGGTGACTACACCGAGACCGACGGGTGGAACTTCGCGTTCCACGCGCCGCAGGACGGTCAGGGACTGGCCAACCTCTACGGCGGCCGGGACGGCCTCGCGACCAAGCTGGACCAGTTCTTCGCGACCCCCGAGGACGCGATGCACCCCGGCGGCTACGGCGGCGTCATCCACGAGATGATCGAGGCGCGCGACGTCCGGATGGGCCAGCTCGGCATGAGCAACCAGGTCTCGCACCACATCCCGTACATGTACGACTACGCGGGCCAGCCGTCGAAGACGGCCGAGAAGGTGCGCGAGATCATGTCGCGGCTCTACTCCGGCAGCGAGATCGGCCAGGGGTATGCCGGTGACGAGGACAACGGGGAGACCTCGGCGTGGTGGCTGTTCAGCGCCATGGGCTTCTACCCGCTGCAGATGGGCGACGGCCACTACGCCGTCGGCTCACCGCTGTTCACGAAGATGACGCTCCACCTGGACAACGGCAAGACGCTCACCGTCAACGCGCCGAACAACTCGGCGAAGAACATCTACGTCACCGGCCTGTCGGTCAACGGGGTGGCCCGTGACCAGGCGTGGATCGACCACTCGATGATCGCCAACGGAGGCACGGTGAACTTCACCATGGGCGCCGCGCCGACGGCGTGGGGGAAGGCCCAGCAGCTGCCGTCCATCACCACCGGCGACCAGCCGCCGACCCCGCTCGACGACCTCACCGGGTCCGGACAGGGCCAAGCCTCCGGCGTCCCCTCCGCGGCCGCGCTGACCGACAACACGTCGCTCACCGAGACCACGCTGCCCACCGGCCAGGCAGCGACCTACCGGTTCGTCGCCCCGAAGAACGCGGTCCAGCAGTACACGCTGACCTCGGGCACCGGAGGAGGCACGCCGACCGCGTGGCGGCTCGAGGCGTCCAACGACGGCCAGAAGTGGAAGGAGGTCGACGCTCGCAGCAACGAGACCTTCGACTGGCGACAGCAGACCCGCCCGTTCAAGGTGAAGAACCCCGGTCAGTACCAGTACTACCGGCTGACCGTCACCGCGTCCTCGGGCGGCAACGCGTCACTCGCCGAGCTCGAGCTCATCGGTCGGCCGGGTCGCACGCTGACCGACCAGGAGTACGTCACCTCGTACGCCGCGGGTCTCGACCTCGGCGACACCTCCGCGGTCACGGCGAACCTGTCGCTCCCCTCCGGTGACGGCACGACCTCGGTCGCCTGGAAGAGCTCCGACACCTCCTGGCTGACCGACGCCGGCCTGCTGGTCCGGCGCCCGGCCGTCGGGCAGCCGCCGGTCACGGTGAAGCTCACCGTCACGATCACCAAGGGGACCGCGACGGTCAGCCGGACGTTCGACGTCACGATCGCCCCGTTCAGCGCGGCGGACATGACCTATCCCGCCGGCACCGACCTGGCCACGAGCTTCCAGGACGGCCAGCCACAGCCGGTCACCAATGCCCGGCTCATCTCGAGCCATATCGGCGAGTTCTGTTGTGGCATCGGCGGGATGGAGACGACGAGAGGGTCGGTCGACAACATCGCGCAGCACGACGGCAACGCCGCACTCCTCTTCTCGGGCGAGGCGGTCGACGCCGAGCCATCGGCGGCGTCGAGTGCTGTGCTCCCGGCGAGCGGGATCTGGGTCAAGCCGGGCGCGCAGCTGTCCTACTGGGTCTACCCCGAGGCCGGTACCGGGCGGGTCAGCACCTACGTCGCCCTGGACGTCCAGTTCACCGACGGCACCTTCCTGCACGACCTCGCGGCGCACGCCAGCAACGGCGGCACCTCCGCTCCGACGAGCCAGGGACCCCTGCTCACGACCAACACGTGGCAGCAGGTGACCCTCGACGTCGGCGCGGTGGCGGCCGGCAAGCAGATCCAGTCCGTGGTGTTCTCGTTCGGGTCCGGCGACCTCAACGGCCAGTACCGCGGCTTCGTCGACAGCGTCGCCCTGACCCACCCGGCGAGCAGCTGATGGTCAGGTCCTGAGGTGTGGTTCCGGGTGTGAGCGGTCGGAATTCCCGACCGCTCACGCCCGGACCGCTCAGCCGGCGCTGGCTCGCCTGACGAAGTCGGCGAGGTCGGCGCTCTGCTGCAGCCGCGACGGTTCGTGGACGTACATCATGTGGCCCGCGTCGTAGTAGGCGTGCTCGACGTTCGCCTTGAGCTCGGCGGGGATCCGCAGGTGCGCCACGACGTCCTCGGCCGCGAAGTACGGCGTCGCGCCGTCGTAGCGGCCGTAGGCGACGTGCACCTTGAGGTGCGCGTTCTGCCGCATGGCGCGTTCGAGATTCGGTGACACGTCCACCGGACGGCCCTCGAACTCCTTGTAGGACCAAGGGTGTACCCGCGACGTGATCTGCTCGTAGTGCAGGTCGTTGCGGTAGGTGAGCTCGTCGCGGACGTACGCGTTCAAGGCGGCGGCGTAGGGCCCGACGATCGCGTCGTACGAGGGGTCGGTCTCGGTCATCTCCGCGATCGCGCTCTCCGCAGGCCCGGTGAACCGGGAGTCCAGCCGGCCGACGACCAGCCGCTGGTCGCGCAGCAGCTCGGTGAAGAACCGGAGGTGCTCGATCCGCAGGTCGGCCCGGTCGACGTAGTCCTCGCTCAGCCCGGAGATCCGCGCGATCGTGGCCACCGCCTCGGCCCGCTCGGCGGCGGTGAGCCGGTCGCCCCGCGAGAGCACCCACGGGTAGTCGCGCGCCGCGTACGCCTCGGCCTCGGCGAGCAGAGCGCGTAGCCCGCGGCGACCCTGCCGGCCGTGGAAGTGCGACACCGCTGCGTACGTCGGCAGGTAGAGCGCGTGGGCCCGGTCGTTGCGCTGCTTCTCGAAGTCGATCGAGCTGAGGTCGAGGACGCTGGAGATGAGCATGACCCCGTTGAGGTACATGCCGTACCGGCCCTGGAGGTGCTCGGCCAGCGCGGCGGCGCGCAGGGTGCCGTAGGACTCGCCGGCGAGGAACTTCGGTGACATCCAGCGGTTGTACCGGGAGGTCCAGAGCCGGATGACCTCCGCGACGGAGTCGAGGTCCCCCTGAAACCCGTGGTACGGCTCGGGTTTGCCGCCCTCGACCGCTCGCGAGTAGCCGGTCGAGACCGGGTCGATGAAGACGAGATCGCTGACCGCCAGCAGGGACTCGGCGTTGTCGGCGAGCCCGTAGGGCGGCGGGAGGAGGGCGCCCACGTCACCCATGACGACGCGCCGCGGCCCGAGCAGGCCGAGGTGCAGCCAGACGCTGGACGACCCCGGACCGCCGTTGAACGCGAAGGTCACCGGTCGGTCCGCGGGCTTCGCACCGTCGAGGACGTAGGTCGTCACCGACACCTCGGCCTTGGGCCGGAAACCCTTGAAGACCCCGTCCTCGTAGACCTCCTCGCGCAGCACCAGGCGCCCGGTGACCGCGGTGTAGCGCAGGGTCCGTCGGCCGACGCGGAGGGTATGCGTCGTCGTCACGAGGTCGTCGGTCGGCTCGGCCGGCCGCTTGGTCACCTCGGTGACGGTCTCGGTGGTGGACTGGCTCTCCGGTTCCCCCTGCAGCGCGGGGGTCGCGGCGGCGGCGGGCTCCGATGTGGGCGTGGCATCGTCGGGCACCGGGCCACCCTAGCCAGCGGCGCGAGCACACCAACGGGCGTTGGTCACCCGAACCTGGCGCGTTCCGGCCGCCGGGGACACCAACGCCCGTTGGTGTGTACCGCTGATGTGCCGACCGGTCAGCGGTCCCGGGCCGCCGGTGGGCCGGCCGTCACCGCGAACGGTTGAGGCGCCGTCAGTCCCGCAGCGGCGAACGCCGCCACGATGTGGCCGCCGATGCTCTCCGCCTGGTCCGCGCGGACCAGCGCGATGGCCGACCCGCCGAACCCGCCGCCGGTCATCCGCGCGCCGAGCGCCCCGGACTGGAAGGCGATGTCGACGACGAGGTCGAGCTCGCGGCAGGAGACCTCGTAGTCGTCTCGCAGCGACGCGTGCGACGCCACGAACAGCCGGCCGACCTCGTCGAAGTCGCCGCGCCGCAACGCGTCCACGCAGATCCGGACCCGCTCGATCTCGGTGACGACGTGTCGCACCCGGGCGCGGGCGACGTCGTCGGGGAGCCGCTCGAGGGTGGTGTCGAGGTCCGCCGGGTCGACCTCCCGGAGGGTCTCGACTCCCAGCACCGACGCGGCGTCCTCGCAGGCGGCGCGGCGTGCGGCGTACTGCCCGTCGACGAGCGCGTGTTCCGCGCGGGTGTCGACGACGAGCAGGGCCAGGCCGTGTGAACCCAGCTCGACCGGCACCTGCTCCACGGCGCCGGATCGGCAGTCGAGCAGGATCGCGTGGTCCGTGGTGGCCCGCATCGAGGCGGCCTGGTCCATCCCTCCGGTCGGCGCCCCGGCGATCTCGTTCTCGGCGCGCTGGCACCACCCCGCGGCCCGGGCGCGGCCGGCATCGTCGGCGAGGACATCGAGGCCGAGCAGGTCCGAGAGCGCCGCGACGAGGGCGCACTCCAGCGCGGCGGAGCTCGACAGACCGGCCCCGACCGGGACGTCGCTGGCGATCGCCACGTCGAGGCCCGGAACCGCATACCCCTCCTGCCGGAGTACCCAGCAGACGCCGGCGAGGTAGGCGGCCCAGCCCTGCGGCCGGCCCGGCTCGATGTCGTCCAGTGCGACCTCGACGACCCCGCCGCGAGCGGAGGTGCTGACCGCCCTCAGCCGACCGTGGTCGCGCCGCCGCGCCGCCGCATACGTGCGCTGGGGGAGGGCGATCGGCAGGGCCAGACCACCGTTGTAGTCGGTGTGCTCACCGATGAGGTTGACGCGACCGGGCGCCGACCAGACACCCTCGGGCTCGTCCCCGAAGGCGCCGGCGAAGAGGGAGGCGGCGGCTTCCACGGACGTCACCCTGCCACAATGCACGCCATGTCCTTCGCGGCTCCGGCCAGCGCTCCGCGCGACGTGACGATGGTCGGAGTCTCGATCCCGATCCCGGCCCCGTTCGGTCCGCAGCTGCAGGCGCGCCGGGCGTCCTACGGCGACCCGCTCGCACCGACCACGCCCGCCCACATCACCCTGCTGGGCCCCACCGAGGTGGCCGACCCCGAGGTCGCCGAGCTGGTCGAGCATCTCGCCGACGCCGCGCGGTCCGTCGACCCGTTCGTCGTCGTGCTCCGCGGCACCGGCACGTTCCGGCCGGTCTCCGACGTGGTGTTCGTCCAGGTGGCGCGGGGGATCGCGGCCTGCGAGCAGCTCGAGCAGGGGATCCGCAAGGGGCGGTGGGGCACCGAGCTGGCCTTCCCGTACCACCCGCACGTGACCATCGCCCACGACGTCGACGAGGCCGAGCTCGACCGCGCCTTCGACGAGCTGGCGCAGTTCGTCGCCACCTTCGAGGTGCGCGGCTTCCACCTGTACGTCAAGGATGGAGACGGGACCTGGATCCCGGTCCGTGAGTTCCCCCTTGGTGACACCGCAGGAGAGGCCGACGGGTGAAGCAGCTCTGGGAGAAGGTCAAGGCCCTCAAGCCCTACCGCGCGAACGAGCGGTACAACGAGGTCCGCGGGAACCTTCTCTCCTCGGGGATCGCCTACTACGCCTTCTTCTCGGTCTTCCCGGCGTTCGCCATCGCCGCGGTCATCTTCGGGTTCGTCCTGCGTGGCCGGCCGGACCTGCTCAACAGCGTCGGTGACGCCCTCAACCAGGCGCTGCCCGGGTTCGTCAAGACGGCGGGGAACCCGACCGGGCTGATCACCCTGCAGGAGCCGCAGCTCTCGTTGCTGACCATCGGGGGGATCGTCGCCCTGATCAGCCTGGTGCTCTCCGGCATCGGCTGGATCGGGTCGTTCCGCGACGGGATCCGGGCCAGCCTCGGCGCGGAGGGGTCGCCCGGCAACGTGCTGACCGACAAGCTGCGCGACCTCGGCGTCTTCGTCGCGTTCGGCTCGGCCTTCCTCCTCTCCGCCGTGCTGACCAGCGTCGTCGGTACCGCGGCCGACTGGCTGGCGCAGCGGATCGGACTGGGGAGCAACACGATCGTCGTCACCGTGGTCGGGATCCTCGTGGGCTTCGCCGTCGACGTGGGCATCCTGGTCCTGCTGCTGCGGGTCCTGTCGGGGGTCTCGCTCCCGTGGTCCGTGGTCCGGCAGTCCGCCCTGGTGGGCGGCGTCCTGCTGGGCATCATCAAGATCTTCGGGATCGAGCTCATCGGCAACGCCACCAAGAGCCCGCTGCTCGGGTCGGTGGCCATCGTCATCGGGCTGCTGTTCTGGCTGAACCTCATCGCGCGGATCGTGCTGCTGTCGGCCTGCTGGGCCTATCTCGACGTCGCGGACGAGGCGGCTGAGGCGGCCAAGTCGGCGGAGGAAGCCGGGGCGGCCGACGGAACTCAGGTCGAGGGCGAAGCCGCCGGTGCTGCGGTTCAGCACACGACCGTGCGGCTCATTCCTCCGGCCACGGCGACGGCGGGGGTCGCGGACCCGGCGGTCGCTCGAAGCCGGGACCGGGTGGCGGTCACGGCGGGGGCGGTGATCGGGGCGGCGGTGGCGACGGGCGTCGCCGGCCTGCTGCGGCGCCGGTCCTCGCGCTGACCCGCTCTGTCCAGCTCAGACCCACCTCGGCCCCGTCAGTCCTCGGGACCCGCCCGCCGGACCCACCGGCGCAGCCCGAGGATCACCCCGAGGCCCACGACGACGACCACCAGCCACGTGATCGGGTTCCGGGCCGCCGTCCCGGCCGACGCGAGCAGCCACGGGCCGGGGTTGCCGCCCGGACCGATCTCGTCGGCGGCCACGGCCGGCGGCAACGAGGTCGTCGCGGTGGGGATCGGCTCCTTGGTCGTCGCCGACGGGACCGGTGTGCCAGCGGTGGTCGGGGCCGGGGTGCCGCCGAGCTCGGGCGGCTGCGCGGCCCCAGGGGCCACGAGCGTCCCGACCGGCCGCAGCTGCCCGGCGTTGGCGAAGGCCCAGTCGAGCAGGGCCGCCTGCCGCTGCCAGCTCGGCGTGAGAATGCTGCCCATCTGGGTGATGAGCAGGGTCCGGCCGCCTCGGGTCACGGCGCCGATGAAGGTGTTGCGGGCGCCGGTCGTGTACCCGTTCTTCACCCCGATCGTGCCCGGGTAGTTGTCCAGGAGCTGGTTGTGGTTCTGGATCTCGAACGCGGGGAAGACCTTGCCGCTCCGGTCGGTCCCTCCGGGAAACGTGTAGGTCTTCGTCGCGGCGACCTGCCGGTATGCGGGCAGCTGCATCACCGCGCGCCCGAGCAGGGCGAGGTCGTAGGCGCTGGACCGCTGGCCCGGCGCGTCCAGCCCGGACGGGTCCACCGCGACGGTGTCCCACGCGCCGAGCTGAGCCGCCTTGGCGTTCATCGCCGCGATCGTCTTGTCCCGGCCACCGAAGGCGTCGGCGAGCGCATACGCCGTGTCGTTGCCGCTCATGAGGACGAGCCCGTGGAAGAGGTCGTCGACCGTGTAGGTGCCTCCGGAGACCATGCCCACGCGAGTGCCGTCGGCGTTGACCTCGTCGTCGGTGGCGACGAGTGTGGTCGTGGCGGGTACGGCCGGCATGACGACCAGGGAGGTCAGCGTCTTGAGGGTGCTGGCCGGGAGCAGCCATGCATGCGGGTTCTTGGCGGCGAGGACCTGGCCCGTGTCCATGTCGGCGATGACGTAGGACACTTCCGTGCCGTCCGGTGGCGCCGGCACGGCGTCCGGCTTGTCGACGATGACGCCGGTGCCCGCGAGCGTGGGGCCGCCGACGACGTTGGCCGCGGCCACCGGTGGGGCGGGGAACGGCGTGGGCGGCGCGATGAGGCAGACCGTCTGCACGGTGTTGCCGTCGGACCTGGTGGTGACGCTGGGGTTGGGCTTCGGCGGCGTCTTCGGGGTCGGCGTGGGCGGCGGCTGGGTCACCGTGGCGGCCGTCTGCCCGCTCGGACAGGTGACCGGCGTGGGCGGTGTCGTCTCCGTCGGCAGCGCCGTCGCGACAGGGGCTAGAGCCGTGACGAGGAGCCCGGCCACGAAGGCCGCCGCGCAGCCGCGAAGCCGTCTCCGGGTGGGGCGCGCCGTCGACATGTCACGGGGAGGGTACGTCATCCTCCTGCGGAGGCGTAGATCTCGGGGGTGCTCTGGGGCTGGCCCCCGAGGGTCGGGTTACACTCCCGAACGGCCCACAGCGACAGCACTTGTGAGGAGTCACGGATGACGCAGACCCACCTCGGTGGAGACTCCTCCGGACCGTCACCATCCGGGGTCGGGGCTCCAGGGCGGGCGAGCATCGCGGCCCGCACGCTGCGTACCGACAAGTGGTGGGTCGAGCCGGCGGTCACCTTCACCCTGTTGGTCGCCTGGCTGCTGTACGCGCTCATCCGCACGGCCTCGCAGCGCTACTACTTCGTCGAGGAGTACCACTACCTCTCGCCGTTCTCGTCGCCGTGCCTCTCGGCGACCTGCGTCCCCGCGTCTCGCGACTTCGGCACCTGGTTCGGGGAGTTCCCGCCGTTCGTGCCGCTCGGGCTGCTGGTCCTGCCGTTCCTGCTCGGGTTCCGGCTGACCTGCTACTACTACCGCAAGGCCTACTATCGCTCGTTCTGGCTGTCGCCGCCGGCCTGCGCCGTCGCCGAGCCGCACGGGAAGTACACCGGCGAGACCCGGTTCCCCCTGATCCTCCAGAACGCGCACCGCTACTTCTTCTACGCCGCGGTGGTCGTCTCGCTCGTCAACACCTACGACGTGGTGCGGGCGTTCCACGGCAAGGACGGCGGGTTCGGGCTCGGGCTCGGCACGCTGATCATGCTGGTCAACGTCGTGCTGCTCTGGGCCTACACGGCGTCCTGCCACTCCTGCCGCCACCTCGTCGGCGGGCGGCTGCGGCACTTCTCCAAACACCCGACCCGCTACTGGCTGTGGACCCAGGTGTCGAAGCTCAACACCCGCCACATGCAGCTCGCCTGGACGACGCTCGCGACCCTCATGGTCACGGACGCCTACATCGGGCTGGTCTCGGCGGGTGTCCTGTCCGACCTGAGGCTGGTGAACTGACATGGCTGCTTCCGACGCGACTGCGGAGAACCAGGTCGAGCGACACGAGTACGACGTCCTCGTCATCGGCGCCGGTGGCGCCGGGCTGCGCGCGGCGATCGCCGCCCGCGAGGCCGGTATGCGCGTGGCGGTGATCTGCAAGTCCCTGTTCGGCAAGGCGCACACGGTCATGGCCGAGGGCGGCATCGCGGCGAGCATGGGCAACGTCAACAGCAACGACAGCTGGCAGGTGCACTTCCGCGACACGATGCGCGGCGGCAAGTTCCTCAACTCGTGGCGGATGGCCGAGCTGCACGCGAAGGAGGCTCCGGAGCGGGTCTGGGAGCTGGAGACCTATGGCGCCCTGTTCGACCGGACTCCGGACGGCAAGATCAGCCAGCGCAACTTCGGCGGCCACGAGTACCCGCGTCTCGCCCACGTCGGCGACCGCACCGGCCTCGAGCTGATCCGCACCATGCAGCAGAAGATCGTGTCGCTGCAGCAGGACGACGCGGCGGCCACCGGGGGGGCCCACGGCGAAGCTGGGGACTACGACGGCTTCCTCCGCGTCTTCGCCGAGTGCACCATCACCGACCTGTTCTGCACTCCTACCGGTGAGATCTCCGGAGCGTTCGGCTACTGGCGGGAGAGCGGTCAGTTCATCCGCTTCGACGCCCCGGCCGTCGTGCTGGGGACCGGCGGCATCGGCAAGTCGTTCAAGGTCACCTCGAACTCGTGGGAGTACACCGGCGACGGGCACGCCCTCGCGATGCGGGCGGGTTCCACGCTGATCAACATGGAGTTCGTCCAGTTCCACCCGACAGGCATGGTCTGGCCGCCCTCGGTCAAGGGCATCCTCGTCACCGAGTCGGTCCGCGGCGACGGCGGCGTCCTGAAGAACTCCGAGGGCAAGCGGTTCATGTTCGACTACGTCCCCGAGGTGTTCCGCGGCCAGTACGCGGAGACCGAGGAGGAGGGCGACCGCTGGTACACCGACGCCGACAACAACAAGCGCCCCCCGGAGCTGCTCCCGCGGGATGAGGTCGCCCGGGCGATCAACTCCGAGGTCAAGGCCGGCCGCGGCTCGCCCCACGGTGGCGTCTTCCTCGACATCGCCTCGCGGCGACCGGCGGCCGAGATCATGAAGCGGCTCCCGTCGATGCACCACCAGTTCAAGGAGCTGGCCGACGTCGACATCACGGCGGAGCCGATGGAGGTCGGGCCGACCTGCCACTACGTCATGGGCGGTGTCGAGGTCGACCCGGACACCGGCGCGGCCAACCGGGTTCCCGGGCTGTTCGCGGCCGGTGAGGTCTCCGGCGGCATGCACGGGTCCAACCGGCTCGGCGGAAACTCCCTCTCCGACCTGCTGGTGTTCGGCAACCGCGCGGGCGTCGGCGCCGCCGCCTACGTCGAAGGTCTGGGGGGAACCGCCCCACCCTCGACCAGGAGCTGGTCGACGCGTCGGTGGCGACGGCGCTGCGGCCGCTCGAGCTGGACGGCGGTGAGAACCCCTACACGCTGCACCAGGAGCTCCAGCAGACGATGAACGACCTGGTCGGCATCATCCGCAAGGAGGCCGAGTTGGCCGAGGCGCTGACCCGGATCGACGAGCTCAAGGAACGCGCCCAGCACCTCAGCGTCGAGGGCGGCCGGAGATTCAACCCCGGGTGGCATCTCGCGCTCGACCTGCGCAACATGCTGCTGGTCAGCGAGTGCGTGGCGCGGGCGGCGCTGCTGCGGCAGGAGAGCCGCGGCGGGCACACCCGTGACGACTACCCCGCGATGGACCCGACCTGGCGTCAGAAGCTGCTCGTCTGCTCGGGCACCGGCGACGGGCCGGTCAAGGTCGAGGAGCAGCGGACGTCAACGATGCGCGACGACCTCATCCAGCTGTTCCAGAAGGACGAGCTGAAGAAGTACCTCACGCCCGACGAGGTCGAGGCGATCCCCCAGTGATGTCGTCGGAAGGCACCGAATGAGCTATGACGCCCACTTCCGCGTCTGGCGGGGCGACGACGACGGCGGCGAGCTCGTCGACTACACCGTCGAGGTGAACGAGGGCGAGGTCATCCTCGATATCATCCACCGGCTGCAGGCCACCCAGGCCGGCGACCTCGCGGTGCGCTGGAACTGCAAGGCCGGCAAATGTGGGTCGTGCAGCGCCGAGGTCAACGGCAAGCCGCGGCTCATGTGCATGAACCGGATGTCGACCTACGCCGAGGACGAGACCGTCACCGTCACGCCGCTGCGCGGGTTCCCGGTCACCAAGGACCTCGTCACCAACGTCACCTACAACTACGAGAAGGCGCGCCAGATCCCGGCGTTCGCCCCGCCGGCGGGTGTCGCTCCGGGCGAGTACCGGATGCAGCAGATCGACGTGGAGCGCTCGCAGGAGTTCCGCAAGTGCATCGAATGCTTCCTCTGCCAGAACACCTGCCACGTCTCCCGTGACCACGAGGAGAACAAGGAGGCGTTCGCCGGACCGCGGTTCTTCATCCGCGCGGCCGAGCTCGACATGCACCCGCTCGACGCGCGGGACGACCGGGCGAACTTCGCCCGTGACAGCCAGGGCCTCGGGATGTGCAACATCACCAAGTGCTGCAGCGACGTCTGCCCGGAGCACATCAAGATCACCGACAACGCGATCATCCCGATGAAGGAGCGCGTGGCCGACCGCAAGTACGACCCGGTCCGCTGGCTCGGCCGGACCATCACCCGCCGCAAGGACTGACGCTCCGAACGGGGCGTGGTTGGGTGATGCACGTCGGGAGGGCTGCCACCGCCGCGTTGGTATCCGTCGCTGGGATGGGGGTCGTCGTCGCCGGCTGCTCGTCGTCGGCCACTGACAAGGTCCCAGGACCCTCGATCTCGGCGAGCGCGTCAGAGGCAGCCGAGCTGGCCGCCCGCGCCGCGCACACGATGACGCCGCTGCCCGATGGGTCCCTACTGGTCGCCGGCGGGTGCGTCGTCGACGGGTGCGCCGTGGCCTCGACGGACACGTTCGTCGTGACGGCAGCCGGAACGGCCCGCGGTCCGGCGCTCGCGCAGGCGCGAGACGCCCATACCGCAACTGCCCTGTCCGACGGCCGTGTGCTCGTCACCGGCGGGTTCGGAGGGGAGGGCACGCCACCCCTGGCCGGCGCGGAGCTGTTCGACCCCGCGACCAACCGATGGAGCCCGGTGGGGTCGATGACGACCGGTCGAGGTGGCCACGCGGCCGCGCGACTGGGTGACGGGCGGGTGCTCGTCGCCGGTGGATGGGTCGCGCCCCGCCGCTACACGGCGACCACCGAGGTCTTCGATCCGCATACCGGGGAGTTCACCCCGGGACCTTCGCTGCCGGCCGCCGCCGACGGTTTGGCCGCAACCCAGCTGACCGATGGTTGCGTGCTCGTGGTGGGCGGTCAGTCGAGCCCGGGCGTGGCCACCGGGGTCGCGGCGACGGTATGCCCGGACCTGGTCGCGCGGTCGGTCGGCGGGCTGGCAACCGGTCGGTTCAAGCACGGCATCGCCACGCTCGGATCCGGCATGGTCGTGGTGGTCGGTGGGACGACCGACGACCGGCAGCTGCTGGCGAGCACTGAGCTGTACGACCCGGCCACGCGCACGTTCCACGAGGGGCCGCCGCTCACGTCGGGGCGGTACAAGATGAACGGCGCGGTGCTTGCCCTCCCGGACGACCGGGTCGTCGTGGCCGGCGGTGGCCCCGGGGTCGAGGTGCTGGACCTGGCCGTCGGAAGCCGCCGCGTCGACGCCGCGGGGACCGGCCGATCGTCGTTCTCGACCGTGGGCCTCAGCGGTTCCGTGGTGCTGGTCGTCGGGGGCTACGACGAGCGGATCCGTCTGACGCGGACGTTCGCCGCCCTCCCGCTAGCGACCCTCTGACCGTCAGTGATGGTGGCCCATGGCGGTGCGGAGGTCCTTGTTCAGCCAGGAGATCACGTCCATGGGGATCTCCTTGGGGCAGGCCGCCGCGCACTCGCCGATGTTGGTGCAGCCGCCGAACCCCTCGGCGTCGTGCTGGGCGACCATCGCCACGACCCGGTGGTCGCGCTCCGGCTGACCCTGCGGCAACAGCCCGAGGTGGGTCACCTTGGCGCCCATGAACAGCATCCCCGACGCGTTGGGACAGGCCGCGACGCAGGCGCCACAGCCGATGCAGGCGGCCGCGGCGAACGCCTGGTCGACGTCGTCCTTGGGGACGAGGACCGCGTGGGCATCCGGGGCGGCCCCGGTGTTCACCGACACGAACCCGCCGGCCTGGATGATCCGGTCGAAGGCCGACCGGTCGACCACGAGGTCCTTGAGCACCGGGAAGGCGGACGCGCGCCACGGCTCGATGGTGATCGTGTCGCCGTCGGCGAACGAGCGCAGGTGCAGCTGGCAGGTCGTCGTCACCTGAGGACCGTGCGCCTCGCCGTTGATCATCAGGCCACACATGCCGCAGATGCCCTCGCGGCAGTCGCTGTCGAACGCGACCGGGTCCTCGCCGGCGAGGATGAGCCGCTCGTTGAGGACGTCGAGCATCTCGAGGAACGACATGTCCGGGGACACGTCGTCGACGTCGTAGGTGACCAGGCGACCTTCGGCATCCGTGGACGCCTGTCGCCAGACCCTCAGGGTGACGCGCATTACCGGGGTCCTCGCGCGAGAGTGCCGCACACTCGCGAAGCGAGTCCCGTGCAGGCTCGGGTGGGGTGAAGGTTCACTTGTAGCTCCGTTGCTTCAGCTCGACGTACTCGTAGACCAGCTGTTCCTTGTGCAGCACGGGATTCAGGGGAGCCTCGCCGTTCCGGTCCCCTGCCGAGTCCTGGTGGAACGCCCACGCCGCGACGTATGCGTACTCGTCGTCGTGCCGCAGCGCCTCGCCGTCGTCGGTCTGGCTCTCCGCCCGGAAGTGGCCGCCGCAGGACTCGCGCCGGTGCAGAGCGTCGATGCACATCAGCTCGCCCAGCTCGAGGAAGTCGGCCACGCGGCCGGCCTTCTCCAGGGACTGGTTCAGCTCCTCGTTCAGGCCGAGCACCCGCACGTTGCGCCAGAACTCGTCGCGCAGGCCGCGGATCAGGTCGATGCCCTTGAGTAGCCCCTCCTCGGAGCGCTCCATCCCGCAGTACTCCCACATGATGTTGCCGAGCTCGCGGTGGAACGAGTCAACAGTGCGAGAACCGTTGATGGACAACAGCTTCTCGACCCGCGACGTCACCGACTGTCGCGCCTCGAAGACTTCCGGCGCGTCGGCCGGCACCGGCGCATACGGGCCGCTCGCGAGGTACTCGCGGATCGTGTTCGGCAGGACGAAGTACCCGTCGGCGAGACCCTGCATCAGGGCCGACGCCCCGAGCCGGTTGGCGCCGTGGTCGGAGAAGTTCGCCTCACCGGTGACGAAGAGGCCGGGGATGTTGGACTGCAGGTCGTAGTCCACCCACAGGCCGCCCATCGTGTAGTGGACGGCGGGGTAGATCCGCATGGGGACCTCGTAGGGGTTCTCACCGGTGATCTGCTGGTACATGTCGAGGAGGTTCCCGTACTTCTCCGCGACCGCCTCGGCGCTCATCCGCTTCAGCGCATCGGTGAAGTCGAGGTAGACCCCGCGGCGGAAGTCGCCGACCAGAGGCCCGACGCCACGCCCCTCGTCGCAGACGTTCTTGGCCTGCCGCGAGGCGATGTCGCGGGGGACGAGGTTGCCGAACGACGGGTAGATCCGCTCCAGGTAGTAGTCGCGGTCCTCTTCGGCGATGTCCCTGGGATTCTTGTCGCAGTCCTCGCGCCGCTTGGGCACCCAGATGCGGCCGTCGTTGCGGAGCGACTCGCTCATCAGCGTGAGCTTGGACTGGTGCTCACCGGCGACCGGTATGCAGGTCGGGTGGATCTGCGTGAAGCAGGGGTTGGCGAAGTAGGCGCCCTTGCGGTGCGCCCGCCACGTCGCCGTGACGTTGCAGCCCATCGCGTTGGTCGAGAGGTAGTAGACGTTGCCGTAGCCGCCGCTGGCGAGCACGACGGCGTCGGCGAGATGGGTCTCGATCTCGCCGGTCACCATGTCGCGCACGATGACGCCGCGGGCCCGACCGTCGACGACGACCAGCTCGAGCATCTCGTGCCGGGTGTACATCTGCAGCCGGCCCTCGGCGATCTGCCGCTCCAGGGCCTGGTACGCGCCGATGAGCAGCTGCTGCCCCGTCTGGCCGCGCGCGTAGAAGGTCCGCGACACCTGCACGCCGCCGAATGAACGGTTGTCGAGCAGCCCGCCGTACTCTCGCGCGAAGGGGACGCCCTGCGCGACGCACTGGTCGATGATGTTGGCGCTGACCTCGGCCAGCCGGTAGACGTTGGACTCGCGCGAGCGGAAGTCGCCGCCCTTCACGGTGTCGTAGAACAGCCGATAGACCGAGTCGCCGTCGGCCTTGTAGTTCTTCGCCGCGTTGATGCCGCCCTGGGCCGCGATCGAGTGCGCCCGACGCGGGGAGTCCTGGTAGCAGAACGAGGTCACCTGGTACCCCGCCTCGGCCAGGGTCGCTCCGGCGGACGCTCCGGCCAGGCCGGTCCCGACGATGATGACGCTGAGCTTGCGGCGGTTCGCCGGGTTGACCAGCTTGGCCTCGAACTTGCGCCGGTTCCACCGGTCGCCGATCGGCCCGGGCGGGGCCTTGGTGTCGGCGATGGGCTGGCCGGTGCGGTAGAGCCCGGTGGCCGTGCCGATGTCGGGCGTGGTGTCGGTGTCGGTCATGGGAGTCCTACTTCACGAAGCCGAACAGGATGGACAGGGGCGGCAGGAGGAAGCCGACGACGACGACCGTGGCGACGATGATGGCTAGGGTGTTGGCCGTGCCACGGGCTCGGGCCGACGAGGTCCAGCCGAGCGTCTGGGCGGCGCTCCAGATTCCGTGCCGCAGGTGCATGCCGAGCGCCACCATCGCGATGACGTAGATGAGGACGACCCACCACACCTGGAACCCGGCGGCGACCCGCTGGTAGGGGCTCGGGTAGTCGCCGTTCGCGCGGATCGTGTTGGTCGTGAACTGCAGCAGGTGGAACACCAGGAAGAACAACAGCGCGACGCCCCCCCAGCGCATGAACCGCGCGGAGATCGTCGCCGCGACGGCCTTCTTCACGGCATACCGGGTCGTCCGGGCCCCCTGCGCGCGGCTCCAGAGGTAGAACGCCGAGTAGACGTGGGCGATGAGGGCGACGACGAGCAGGATCCGCAGGACCCAGAGGAACCCGGAGTACGGCAGGATCGGCTCGCCGAGGCTGCGCAGGTGCTCGGAGTAGTCGTCGAACGCCTGCTGCCCACCGAAGACCTTGAGGTTCCCGTACATGTGGGCGATGACGTAGAGGACGAACAGCGCGCCCGACACGGCCATCACGAGCTTCATCGCGATCGTCGTGCGGCGGGCCGTCACCGGTGACGGCGAAGCGACGGAGGTGGCCACAAGCCGAATCTACGCCCGCCGGAGGGACGCTCAGGGCGCGGAACGGGCCGCTGCACTGTGCCATTCGTCTCGTTACCGCGAGGTATGCGGGTGCCACGGCGGGGTAGCCCCCCGCGAGCGGGCTAGCCTTCGGGACCATGACCGACGGGGCAGCGCTGCCGGCCGACCGGGCGATCGAGGGGTTCTGGGCCGTGATCCCCGCCGGTGGCGCGGGAACTCGGCTGTGGCCGTTGTCGCGCCGGCGGTCGCCGAAGTTCCTCCACGACCTGACCGGAACGGGTCGGACGCTGCTCGAGGGGACCTGGGACCGGCTGGCGCCGCTGACCGCCGGCCGGGTCGTCGTCGTGACCGGCGAGGATCACGCGGAGGCGGTTCGCGCCCAGCTGCCGGACCTCGGCGACGAGGACCTGGTGGCCGAACCGAGTCCGCGCGACTCGATGCCGGCCATCGGCCTCGCCGCCGCGATCATCGAGCGACGCGACCCGGACGCCGTGATCGGGTCGTTCGCCGCCGACCACGTGATCCGGCACGAGGACGAGTTCCGGGAGGCGGTGCGGGAGGCCGTCGCCGTCGCGCGCACCGGGCGGATCGTCACCATCGGCATCACGCCGACCTTCCCGTCGACGGCGTTCGGCTACATCCGGCAGGGCGCCTCGCTGTCCGTCGACGGCGCACCGCAGGCCCGGGCGGCGGCCGAGTTCGTCGAGAAGCCGGACGAGGCGACGGCGCGCCGCTACCTCGCGGAGGGCGGGTTCTGGTGGAACGCGGGCATGTTCGTCGCCCGGGCGGGGGTGCTCCTTGACACCCTGGCGGAGTACCACCCCGACCTGGCCGCCGGCCTGCGCGCCATCGCGGCCGATCCCTCGCGGCTCGACGCGGACTGGGCGGCCCTGGAGAAGATCGCCATCGACCACGCCATCGCCGAGCCGGCCGCGGCCGACGGCCTGGTCGCGGTCGTCCCGGCGTCCTTCTCGTGGGACGACGTCGGCGACTTCGCGTCGCTCGGCACCCTGGTCGGGGCGGGCTCCACGGTGGACGGGGTCACCGTCATCGGTGACCCCGCCGACGTCGTCAGCGTGGACGCGTCAGGCGTGGTCGCCGCCCGCGGCGGTCGGCTGGTCGCCGTGGTCGGGCTGGACGACGTCGTCGTCATCGACACCCCCGACGCGCTCCTCGTGGTCGCCCGCGACCGGGCGCAGGACGTCAAGGCGGTCGTCGACCGCCTCAAGGCGTCCGGCCGCGACGATCTGACCTAGCCAAGCCGGCCCGGCTGCCGGTGCCTCAGCGCGGTGAGAAGTCCCCCTCCTGAGGGGAAGTAGTCACCGCCTTGGCGGGTCAGCCGATGTCCCGTCGCCGGAACGTGGTCTGCGCCAGGACCAGCAAGGCGGCCGCGATCACGACCAGCACGACCAGGGGCATGGCGACGACGCTCGACCCCGGCAGCACCACGGCGTGGACGAACGGCGACACGTCGATCACCGGCTGCGGCAGGTTGAACAGCGGACCGAACTCGCCGACGACCACGAAGGCCGCGAGCAGCGCCCACGCCACGTAGACCACCCTGGGCGCCGAGCCGAAGATCGCGAGGGCGAGTCCGACGCATACCCAGACCGGCGGGATCGTCGCCAGCGCACTCGGCAGTAGGTGGCCGAGCGCCGCACCGAACCCGCCATACTGCGTGCGCGTGCCGAGGGCCAGCGCCAGCGCGAGGACCAGCATCAGCAGCGCGCTGCCGAGCAGCGCGATGACGGAGTGGCTGGCCAGCACCGTGGATCGCCGGGTGCTGGTGGCGAGGACCTGCTCGGTGTGCAGGTCGTTCTCCTCGCTGCGCAGTCGCACGGCAGCCGAGATGCCGTATGCGGCGGCGCCGATCGCGAGGAACTGCAGCTCGGTGGAGATGAAGGTGTCGGTCAGCGACCCCGCGTTGCCGCCGAGTTTGCGCAGCAGGTCCTGCATCTGCTCGCTCGAAGCGATCGACGAGACGCTGCCGGCCACCCCGCCGAGCACGGTTCCGACCACGACGTAGCCGATCACCCAGCCAAACAGGTTCGACCGCTGGAGCCGCCAGGCCAACGCCCACGGCGACCGCAGTGCTGGCGCGGCCCTCGCGGGGCCGGGACGGGCCGGCAACAGTCCCGCGCCGAAGTCTCGGCGCTCCTGCAGGGCGTAGGCGAGCCCGATGAGCAGGACGGTCACGACGACGGGGACGACCGCGACGAGGAAGCGGTCGTCGCCGAACACCTCGATCTTCTCGGCCCACCCGAGCGGGGAGAGCCAGGTGAGCCAGGACGCGGCGCCGCTGGCGGTGTCGCCGATCGCGCGGAGCAGGTAGGAGACGCCGAGTGCGCCGAACGCCCAGCCGCCGGCTCCTCGGGTGGTCGTCGTCAGCTGGGCGGCCACCGCGGCGACGCCGGTGAAGGTCAGTCCGACGGTCGCCCAGGCGAGGCCGAACGCCCAGGAGCCGCGTGGGCCGAGCCCGGACCCGATGAGGCTGAGCGCGGCGAGCGCGCTGCTGACGAGGACGGTGCCGACCGCGAGGAGGACCGCCGCCGTGAGGGGCGCCCGCCGTCCGACCGCTCCGGCGCCGACCAGCTCGGTGCGGCCGGCCTCCTCCTCGGTCCGGGTGTGCCGGCGGACCAGGACGATGGCGAGCAGGGCGATGCCGACCGAGCCCAGCAGCAGGGTCTTGAAGATCGCGAACGAGTCGGGGTTGTCGGGGTTGGAGATCGGGCCGTACATGCCGACGATCGCCGGGCTGGCGAGCAGCGCCCGCGCCGCGTCGATCGCGTTCTGGCCCTGGTAGAGGTCGACGGTGCTCTTCGCCGAGCCGCCGGCGAAGGCGACCAGGCCGAGGACGCTGAGGGGGATGACGACCCGGTCGCGGCGCAGGGCGAGCTTCACGAGGGCGCCGGTGCCGGCGTACCCGCTCATGCCCGGACCGGCTCGGGAGCGCTCGCGATACTCCTTGAGGAAGAGCTGCTCGAGCGTGGGCGGCTGGCAGGTCAGGCTCTGGATGCCGTGCTGGCCGAGGCGGGCGAGCACCTCGCCGACCCGGGACGTGTCGACGGTGAAGGCGACGCGGGACCCGTCGGTGGTGAGGTCCTGGATCCCGTCGATGCCCTCGAGCATCGCGACCGGGGGCGCGCCGGCAAGGACGGCGTCGACGCTGGTGCGGCTGAGGTGGCGCATATCGGAGAGCGCGCCCGTCTCCACGGTGCGACCGGCCCGGATGATGCTCACGTGGTCGGCGAGCGCTTCGACCTCGCTGAGGATGTGGCTCGAGAGCAGTACGGTGCGGCCCTCGCGGCGGACGTCCTCGATGGCGCTGCGGAAGACGGCCTCCATCAGAGGGTCCAGCCCGGACGTGGGCTCGTCGAGGAGGAGCAGCTCCACGTCGGAGGCGAGGGCGGCCACGAGGGCTACCTTCTGCCGGTTGCCCTTGGAGTAGGTCCGGCCCTTCTTGGTCGGGTCCAGCTCGAACTTCTCGATGAGCGTGTCGCGACGTTGGACGTCGAGATTGCCGCGTAGGCGACCAATCAAATCGATGACCTCGCCGCCGGAGAGGTTGGGCCAGAGGGTGACGTCGCCGGGCACGTAGGCCAGGCGGCGGTGGAGGGTCTCGACGTCGTGCCACGGGTCGCCGCCCAGGAGGGTGACGGAGCCGGCGTCGGCGCGGACGAGGCCGAGGAGGATGCGGATGGTGGTGGACTTCCCCGCGCCGTTCGGGCCGAGGAAGCCGTGCACCTGGCCGGTCTGGACCTCGAGGTCGAGGCCGTCGAGAGCGACGGTCGATCCGAAGGACTTGCGCAGACCGGATACGGAGATGGCAGTACTCATGAGAGCGACGGTACACCGTTTTCAGAAAAACGTGAATGTACTAAAGTCTCCGTATGACGGCCCGTGCGACGACCCCTCCGCGCGCCTCGGCGCCTCGCTCCGAGGACGAGGTCCGCGCCTTCGTGGAACGGCTCGGGTCGGCCCTGACCGACGCCGGGATGGCCCGGCTGCCGGCCAGGGCGTTCGCGGCGATGCTGGCCGACGAGGACGGCCGGATGACGTCCGCGGAGCTGGCCGACGTGCTCGAGGTCAGCCCCGCCTCGGTGTCCGGGGCGGTCCGGTACCTCTCCCAGGTGCTGTTTCTCCACCGTGAGCGCGAGCCCGGCACGCGGCGTGACGTCTACGTCGTCCGTGAGGACGCCTGGCACGACGCGATCGTGAACATGCGCCGCACCTACGCGCCGATCCAGGCGGCCATCGCCTCGGGCATCGACGCGGTCGGCGGTCCCGCCACGCAGGCGGGGGAGCGGCTGTCGACGTCGGCCGACTTCCTCGACTTCATCGCCGACGAGATGACGGCGATCGCCCAGCGGTGGGAGGAGAAGCAGAAGACCCTCCGCCCGGCGCCCTGACCTGGCGGACATCTCGACGGGCACAAGTGGCCGAAACGGCCCCCTGGGCCGCGTTTTCGGCGTTGCCGCCCGTCGAGCTGTCCTGTGGACAACCCGGAGACGGTGTCGGCAGGGCGCGAGGCTGAGCCGGTGGATCCGGTGCTCGCCCTCACCCGCCTGGGCGGCACGGCGCGGTGGGGCGCTCTGCGCCGGATGTGTTCCGCTCGGCGACTGCGTCGCGCACTGCGGGACGGTCGGATCGTCCGCAGCTACTACGGCCGGTATGCGTTGCCGCACGCCGACTCGGCGCGGGCGGCGGCCTCCCGGCTGACGGGGTACGTCTCGCATACCTCGGCTGCCCTGCACTGGGGTTGGGCGGTCAAGACGGCGCCGACGGTCCCCGACGTCATGGTCTCGCGACACCGCAAGATCGCTCCGGCCCGGCGGGAGGGTGTGGTTCTGCACTGGCGCAACCTGGATGCCGACTCGATCGTGGACGGTTGGGTGACCTCGCCGGTGCGGACCGTGGTCGACTGCTGCCTGGACCTGCCGTTCGACGAGGCGCTTGCGGTGTTCGACTCCTCGTGGCGGGGCGGCCTCAAACCGAGGGAGGTCCAGCTGTTCGCCCTGACGCTGCCCCGCCGGCAGCGCGACAAGGTGCTGGCCGTGGCCCGAGCGGCCGATCCGCGCGCGGCCAACCCGTTCGAGTCGGTGCTACGGGCGATCGCCATGACGGTCCCGGGCCTCTCGGTCGTGCCTCAACACGTCGTCAAGGACTCGACGTTCTGGGCGCGGGTCGACCTCGCCGACGAGAGCCTGAGGATCGTCATCGAAGCGGAGAGCTTCGAGTTCCACGGCTCCCGCAAAGCGTTCGACCGTGACTGCAGGCGGTACAACGGGCTGGTCGTCCGCGGGTGGCTGGTGCTGCGGTTCAGCTGGGAGCAGGTGATGTTCGAGCCCGAGCTCGTCGCATACACGCTGCGGGCCGCGGTCGCTCTCCGTCGTCCCCGTCGTCGCCGCCGCGGCGCGGACACCTCGACGGGCAGCAACCGCTCCGTGAGCGTGTAAGCCGCCAAACCGGGCGTTCCTGCCAGTCGAGATGTCCGGGGGTGAGTTGCGGCACGGGCCGGGCACGGCGCATACCGGCGTCGGTAGTCTGCGAGCCATGGCCGAGGAAGCCCGCTCCGAGTCCGACCTGCCCATCCGGCAGACGTACGGGCCGGACGACCTTGCCGGGTTCGACCCGGCGACCCAGCTGGGGGAGCCGGGCGAGTTTCCGTATACGAGGGGCGTCTACCCCTCCATGTACACCGGCCGTCCCTGGACCATGCGCCAGTACGCCGGGTTCGGCACCGCGAAGGAGTCCAACGAGCGGTACCACCAGCTGGTCAAGGCCGGTACCGGTGGGCTGAGCGTCGCCTTCGACCTGCCGACCCAGATGGGCTACGACAGCGACGAACCCATCGCCCACGGCGAGGTCGGGAAGGTCGGCGTCGCCATCGACTCCCTCGACGACATGCGGATCCTCTTCGACGGTCTGCCGCTCGACGAGGTGTCCACCTCGATGACCATCAACGCGCCCGGCTCGGTGCTCCTGCTGCTGTACCAGCTCGTCGCGGAGGAGCACGGGATCCCCGGCGACAAGCTGACGGGGACGATCCAGAACGACGTGCTCAAGGAGTACATCGCGCGAGGCACCTACATCTACCCGCCGAAGGAGTCGCTACGACTGGTTTCGGACGTGTTTGCGTACTGCCAGAAAAACATCCCGCGCTGGAACACGATCTCCATCTCCGGCTACCACATGGCCGAGGCGGGTGCGACGCCCGTGCAGGAGATCGCCTTCACCCTCTCCAACGCGATCGCCTACGTCCGCGCCGCCCAGGCCGCCGGCCTCGACGTCGACGACTTCGCCCCGCGCCTGTCGTTCTTCTTCGTGGCCCGCACGACGCTCCTGGAGGAGGTTGCGAAGTTCCGGGCGGCCCGGCGGATCTGGGCGCGGGTGATGCGCGACGACTTCGGTGCGACGAACCCCAAGTCGCTGATGCTCCGGTTCCACACTCAGACCGCGGGTGTCCAGCTGACCGCGCAGCAACCGGAGGTCAACCTCGTCCGGGTCGCGCTGCAGGGTCTCGGCGCGGTCCTCGGCGGCACCCAGAGCCTGCACACCAACTCGTTCGACGAGGCCATTGCGCTCCCCACGGAGAAGGCTGCCCGCCTCGCGCTGCGGACCCAGCAGGTCATCGCTTACGAGACCGATGTCACGAAAACCGTTGACCCGTTTGCCGGTTCGTACGCCGTCGAGGCGATGACCGACGAGATCGAGGCCGCCGTCCTTGACCTGATGCGACAGGTGGACGATCTGGGTGGGGCAGTGGCGGCCATTGAGACCGGCTTCCAGAAGAGCGAGATCGAGCGGAGCGCCTACCGGATCGCCCTCGAGATCGACAGCAAGGAACGAACCATCGTGGGCCTCAACCGGTTCCGGCTGGACATCGAGGAGCCCTACGAGCCGCTGCGCGTCGACCCCCAGATCGAGCGGGAGCAGGTCGCCCGCCTCGCGGCGCTCCGGGCCGACCGGGACAACGACGCGGTCAGCGCGGCGCTCGACGCCCTCAAGACGGCGGCGGCCGGGACGGACAACGTGCTGTACCCGATGAAGGAGGCGCTCCGGCTGCGCGCCACCGGCGGCGAGGTCGCCCACGCGCTCCGCGAGGTCTGGGGCACCTACGTCCCGCGGGACGCCTTCTGACCTACCTGAGCCGGCCTAGGGTCGTGCGCCGGTCCGACCCGCGGCCCGGCTGCCCAGTTCGACGCCGCGCGTGAGCGCCTCCTCCGGCCCGGCCCCGGAGAGCCACGCCGTGAGGACGCCTGCGTCGAACGCGTCGCCACATCCGGTTCGGTCGCCCTCGACCACCTCTGGAGCCGGAACCCGCCAGGTATGCGCCCGCGTCGCCCACCGTGCGCCACCGGCTCCCATCGACACCGCTGCGGACTTCGCGACGCCCAGCATCGCTTCGTCCCCGCCCAGGGCCTGAGCCTCGATCTCGTTGGGCAGCAAGAGGTCCACGCCTTCAGCCCAACCCAGGAACTCGTCCGCGCCGACGCGGTCGACGTGGTTGGCCGCCTGCGGGTCGACCGACGTGGTCCACCCGAGCGACCGGGCTGACTCCAGCGCGGCGACCCCGGCGGGCCGCGACCGCGCGTCCAGCAGCACGAACCCGCTCAGGTGCAAATGCGGTATGCCGCCTGCCGCCCCACCGGGCGCCCCGGTCGCGGCCAGGGCGCCCGCCGCCCCCGCCAGGTCGAGGTCGTCAGCGGAGAGCGCGGCGTTGGCCCCTCGGTCGGGAAGCATCGTGCGCTCGTCGTCCTCGAGCAGGACCACGACCGTGCACGTGGGCAGCACCGGGTCGGTCGCGAACCGGCATACGACACCGTCCGACTCGAGTCGTCGACGGGCCGCCGCACCGGCGTCGTCGTCGCCCACCCGCGACACCAGCGCCACCGGAACACCGGCCGACGCGAGCCAGGCCGCGGTGTTGCCGCCGGCACCGCCCGGCACGATCCGTACGTCGCTCGGCGTGTCCCCGCCGCGCACCACGGCGGCCTGGGGCCGGACCAGCACGTCGAGCCCGACGTCGCCAACGACGACGACCGGCCGAACGGTCACGCCCGCACGCCGGCGTGCAGCGCGGCCAGCTCGACCGCGACCTCGGCGGCCAGGGCGGCGTTGGCGAGCACCAGCTCGACGTTGGCCCGCAGGCTCTCCCCGCCCGAGCCCTCGTGGAAGAACTCGAGCAGCCGCGGCGTCACGTCCTTGCCGGTGACGCCCTCACGGGCCAGCTCGGCCAGCCCCGACGCGACGAGGCGGTCGTGGAGCACGGGGTCGACCTGGCGCGCCTCGGGCAGGGGGTTCGCGAGGACCACGCCGGCCGAGTCCGTGCCGAGGAGCGAACGGGCGTATGCCACCGCCGCCGCCTCCGCTGCGGACTCGACCCGCCACGGAACGGTCGAGCCGGAGTCCGTGAGGTAGAACCCCGGGAACCGGTCGGTGCGGTACCCCAGCACCGGCACGGACAGGGTCTCCAGCCGCTCCAGGGTGGCGGGCACGTCGAGGATCGACTTCACGCCGGCGCAGATCACGAGCACCGGGGTCGTGGCGAGCACCCCGAGGTCGGCCGAGATGTCGAACGTCTCCGCCGCCCCGCGGTGCACCCCGCCGAGTCCGCCCGTTGCGAACACCCGGATGCCCGCGCGGTGGGCCAGCGCGGCGGTCGAGGCCACCGTGGTGGCGCCGGTGCGGCCGAGCGCGACCGCGACACCGAGGTCGCGGCTGCTCAGCTTGAGCACGTCGTCCTGCAGGCACAGCCGGTCCAGCTCGTCCGGTGACAGCCCGACCCGCACGACACCGTCGATGACCGCCACGGTCGCGGGCACGGCACCACCGGCCCGCACCGCGTCCTCGATCTCGTCGGCCACCCGTCGGTTGTCCCCGCGCGGCAGGCCGTGGGCGAGGATCGTGCTCTCCAGCGCCACGACGCCGCGGCCGTCGGCCAGGGCCTCGGCCACCATCGCGGAGACGACGAACGCGGGACCGCTGACCATGGGCGGAGCGTACTGATCGGCCGGGTAACCTTGCCCACCGACATGGACCCACTGCTTCCCGTGCTGCACGCCGCCGTCGACGAGCTCGAACCCGAGCTCGTCGGCCTGCGTCGGGACCTCCACGCGCACCCCGAGCTCGCCCGCCTCGAGACCCGGTCCAGCCGCGTCGTCGCCGACCGACTGACCGCCGCGGGCCTGACCCCGACGCTGCTGGAGGGCAGCGGTGTCGTCGTCGACCTCGGCGCCGCGGAACCCGGATACCGGGTCGCCCTCCGCGCTGACCTCGACGGCCTGCCCGTGCCCGAGCGGACCGGCCTCCCGTGGGCGTCGACGACCGACGGGGTCGCCCACGCGTGCGGGCACGACCTGCATACGAGCATCGTCCTGGGCGCCGGGCTGGCCCTCGCGACCCAGGGCCAGGCGCTCGCGGCCGCCGGGCTCGGCGTGCGGCTGATCTTCCAGCCCGCCGAGGAGGTCATCCCCGGCGGCGCGCACGAGATCATCGACGGCGGCTGGCTGAAGGGTGTCGACGAGGTCTTCGCGCTGCACAGCGACCCGAGCCGCGACGTCGGCGAGATCGGGCTCCTGGTCGGCCCCATCACCGCCGCGTCCGACGGCGTCGAGGTCACCCTCAAGGGCCACGGCGGCCACACCTCCCGACCGCACCTGACCCAGGACCTCACCTTCGCGCTGGCGAAGGTCATCACCGAGGTGCCGGCCGCCCTGGGCCGCCGGGTCGACCCGCGCGCCGGCGCCGCGCTGGTCTGGGGCAGCGTCCACGCCGGCGGCGCCCAGAACGTCATCCCGTCGATCGGCACCGCTGCCGGCACGCTGCGGATGCTCGACGCCACCCTCTGGCAGGAGATCGGCGCGCTCGTCGAGGAGCTCGTCGAGGCCGTCGTCGCCCCGTATGCGGTGACCGCCGAGCTGCGCTACACCCAGGGCGTTCCCCCGGTGGTCAACGCCGGCCCCTCCGTCGACTCGCTGCGCGACGCGGCCCGAGCCGCCGGGCTCGTTCCCGGGACCACGGTGCAGTCCCTCGGGGGCGAGGACTTCGCGTGGTACCTCACCGAGGTCCGGGGCGCTATGGGCCGCCTCGGCACCCGTACCCCTGGCGGACCGACCTACGACCTGCACCAGGGCGATCTCGTGATCGACGAACGCGCACTCGGTTTCGGGGCAAAGGTGCTGGTGGGGGCGGTGCTGGACGCCGCGAGGCGCCACGCGCAGACGTTGCTCGACGTTCCGACTCGGTAACGTTCCCCACCCGCTGACACACTTCCGGCCGGGCGGGCCGTTCCTCGGCAGTATCTTCTCTCTCGAACGCGGCGGACCCCTTGCCCGTTCGCCCCGAAGCCCTAAAGGAGTTCTCGTTGTGCGTCAGGTGATGAAGTTCGCGGCGGCCATGTCGGTCGCCGCCGTGGCGTTGGCCGCGTGTGGAAGCAGCTCGAACAGCGGCGGCGGCACCGGCGGGGGCGCGGCGACGTCCGGCGGCTCCAGCGCCGCGGGCCTCAAGGTCGGTATGGCCTACGACGTGGGTGGTCGTGGCGACCAGTCGTTCAACGACGCGGCTGCGGCCGGTCTCGACAAGGCGGTCAAGGACCTCGGCGTCCAGTCCAAGGAGGCCGCGGCCACCAACGGTGAGGCCGAGTCGGCCCGCCAGGAGCGTCTGCAGCAGCTCATCGACGCCGGCTACACCAACGTCGTCGCGGTCGGCTTCGCCTACGCGAAGTCCGTGGGCGCGGCCGCCAAGGCCAACCCGAGCGTGAAGTTCGCCATCGTCGACGACGCGTCGGACGACTCGAAAGGGCCGAACGTCGACCAGATCACCTTCGCCGAGGAGCAGGGCTCCTACCTCGTGGGCGCAGCGGCGGCTCTGAAGTCGAAGGTCAACCACATCGGCTTCGTCGGCGGCGTCAACACTCCGCTCATCAAGAAGTTCCAGGCGGGCTACCAGGCCGGCGCGAAGGCGGTCAACCCCAACATCGTCATCGACACCAAGTACCTCACCGAGCCCCCGGACTTCTCCGGCTTCAACTCGGTCGACAAGGGCAAGGCGGCGGCCGAGGGCATGTACCAGGGCGGCGCCGACATCGTCTACCAGGCGGCCGGTGGCTCCGGTGGCGGTGTGTTCACCGCGGCCAAGGCGGCGGGCAAGCTCGCGATCGGTGTCGACTCCGACCAGGCCAAGACGGCGGCCGCGGATGTCCGCGACGTCATCATGACCTCGATGATCAAGAAGGTCGACGTCGGCGTCTACGACTTCATCAAGTCGGTCTCCGACGGCTCCTTCAAGGCCGGCAACAAGATCTTCGACCTCAAGGCGGGTGGCGTCGACTACTCGACCACCGGCGGCAAGATCGACGACATCAAGTCCAAGCTCGACGACTACAAGGCGCAGATCATCTCCGGGACCATCAAGGTCCCGACAACGCCGTGACGCGCTGACGACCGGCTGAACCAGCAGTCGAACCAGCGAGGGGCCCGGCCGACACCATTGCGTGTCGGCCGGGCCCTCCGCTGTCATAGGTTGGCCCCCACCCGCGCGCGCCGCACCCGAGGCGAGCAGGCACCGAGGAGGACGTCATCACCGACTCGACTGTGAAGGACCGGCCGAGCGCGCCGAGCGGCAGCACCGCTCCCGCGGTCGAGCTGCACGGCATCACCAAGCGCTTCCCCGGGGTCGTCGCCAACAAGGACATCGAGATCATCGTCCGGCACGGCACCGTCCACGCGATCGTGGGGGAGAACGGCGCCGGCAAGTCGACGCTGATGAAGATCCTCTACGGGGTGCAGCAGCCCGACGAGGGGACCATCGCCGTCAACGGCAAGACCCTGACGCTGCGCAGCCCGACGGACGCGATCGACGCTGGCATCGGCATGGTGTTCCAGCACTTCATGCTGGCCGACAACCTCACCGTCCTCGAGAACGTCGTGCTCGGCGCGGAGAAGCTGCACGGCATCGCTGATGCCGCCCGGAAGGCGATCGTCGACATCTCGGACGCCTACGGCCTGCGGGTCGACCCCGACGACCTGGTCGCCGACCTCGGTGTCGGCAAGCGGCAGCGGGTCGAGATCCTCAAGGTCCTCTTCCGCGGGGCCAAGATCCTCATCCTCGACGAGCCCACCGCCGTACTCGTGCCGCAGGAGGTCAACGAGCTCTTCGACAACCTGCGCGAGCTGAAGTCCGAGGGCCTCACGGTCATCTTCATCTCCCACAAGCTCGACGAGGTCCTCTCCGTCGCCGACGAGATCACCGTCATCCGGCGGGGCACCACCGTGAAGGGCAACATCGACCCGAAGAGCGTCAACGCCCGGCAGCTGGCCGAGCTCATGGTCGGCTCCGAGCTCCCGTCGCCGCAGACCGAGGCCAACACCGTGACCGACCGCGCGGTGCTCACGATCGAGCACGTCAACCTCGACGGCGCGGCCGGCGGCAGCCGCGTCCTGGAGGACATCTCGCTGACCATCCACGCCGGCGAGATCGTCGGCATCGCCGGGGTGGAGGGCAACGGGCAGGCCGAGCTCGTCGAGGTGGTGATGGGTATGCGCGAGCCCACCTCCGGGGTCATCACCCTCGACGGGGAGGACATCTCGGACTGGGAGGTCCGCGAGATCCGCGAGGCCGGGGTCGGCTACATCCCCGAGGACCGGCACCGGCACGGGATGCTGCTCGATGCGCCGCTCTGGGAGAACGTCATCCTCGGCCACCAGACGCAGGCCCCCAACGTCGGTGCGGGCGGTCTCATCAACGCCAAGGCGGCCAAGGCCGAGACCGAGCGGATCGTCAAGGAGTACGACGTCCGGACGCCGTCGATCTTCGTCACCGGCGGCTCGCTCTCCGGCGGCAACCAGCAGAAGCTCATCATCGGCCGCGAGATGACGCACAACCCCAAGGTGCTCCTGGCCGCCCACCCGACCCGTGGCGTGGACGTCGGCGCCCAGGCGGCCATCTGGGACCACATCAAGCGCGCCCGCCGGGCGGGGCTCGCGGTCCTGCTCATCTCCGCCGATCTCGAGGAGCTCGTCGGCCTCTCCGACATCATCCGGGTGATCCTGCGGGGGTCGCTGAGCGGTAACTTCGACCCCGACACGGTGACCCGCGAGGAGCTCGGAGCCGCGATGACCGGGGCGAACTCGCCCGAGCCCGCCGATACCCCCGAGTCGCCCGACAACCGGCCGGTCGATCCCGAGCCGGCACCCGCGCATACCGACGCCGACGACGAAGCGGAGCCACGTCCATGAAGCGGATCGACCCGCGCCGGGTCGCCCTCGGGCTGGCCGCGCCCCTGCTGGCGATCGTCGTCGCGTTCGTCGTGACCTCCCTGATCCTCCTCATCGCCGGCGACCCGGTCGCGGCGGTCTGGCAGCAGCTGGTCAAGGTCCCACTTCCGCGCCAGGTCGTCGCGATCGTCAACGCGGCGACGGTCTACTACCTGTCGGCGATCGCCGTCGCCGTCGGGTTCCGGATGAACCTGTTCAACATCGGCGTCGACGGCCAGTACCGGGTCGCCGCGTTTGCCGCCGCCGTCTTCGCCGGCCAGGCCTGGCTCCCGGGGCCACTGAACATCGCCGTGTCCCTGCTCGTAGCGATGGCCGCCGGCGGCCTGTGGGCGGGAATCGCGGGCCTTCTCAAGGTGACCCGCGGCGTCAGCGAGGTCATCTCGACGATCATGCTCAACGCCATCGCGACCTTCCTCGTGTCGTTCCTGCTCTCGAAGGCGGCGCTGCGCGTCGAGGGCAGCAACGCGGTCAACACCCGGCCGATCCCGGAGTCGTCGCGCGTACCCGGCATCTCCGTGGACGGGATCATCGCGACGCCGAACCTGATCTACGGGCTCATCGTCCTGGCCGTCGTCGTCGGGCTGACGTACTGGTTCGTGCTGGGCAAGACCCGCTTCGGGTTCGACCTGCGGACGACCGGGCGGTCCGAGACGGCCGCCGTCGCGAGCGGCGTCAAGGTGAAGCGGATGGTGCTCACCTCGATGGTCATCTCCGGAGCGGCCGCCGGCCTGGTCGGGATGCCGCTGCTGTTCGGGCAGGACTACACCTACGGCGACACCTTCCAGTCCGGCCTCGGCTTCGCCGGCATCGCCATCGCGCTGCTCGGCCGCAACAACGCCGTCGGCATCGTCTTCGCGGCGCTGCTGTGGGCCTTCCTCGACGCCCAGGGCAACGGTCTGCAGATCAACGCCGGTGTCTCCGACCGCCTCGTGCTGGTCATCCAGGGCGTCATCGTCCTCTCGGTCGTCATCGCCTACGAGCTGGTGCGCCGGGCCGGGGTGCGGATGGAGCAGCGTCGAGTCGCCTCGCAGCTCGCGGCCGCCCGAACGCCGTCGCCCGAGACGGAAGGGGCTACGGCATGAGCGACCAAGGGTTGGTCATTAGCACAGGCCTCGAAGCACCGCCACCGCCTCGGCGAGGCATCCATCGCGCCCGCTGGTTCTGGTTCGCCGTCATCGGCGGCGCGCTCGTCGTCCTGTCCACCGTCCGGGTGGTCACAGGGGCCGAGGACATCGACTCGTCCGGGGCGCTCACCGCCGCGATCGCGCTGGCCATGCCGATCGGCCTGGCCGGCCTCGGGGGCCTCTGGAGCGAGCGAGCCGGCGTCGTCAACATCGGTCTCGAGGGGATGATGATCCTCGGGACGTGGGGGGGCGCGTTCTTCGCGTACTACTACGGCCCCTGGGTCGGGATCCTCGGCGCGATCCTCCTCGGCGTCGTCGGGGGCGCGGTCCACGCGTTGGCCACCGTGATCTTCGGTGTCGACCACATCGTCTCCGGGGTGGCCATCAACCTGCTGGGTGCCGGCGCCGGTGCCTATCTCGCCGTCCGCACGTTCAGCGGTATGCCCGGCGGCGGCCCGACCCAGTCGCCGCCGCTTCCGCAGCTGCCGTTCATCAGCATTCCCGGGCTGAGCGACGGGTTGGGCCGGCTCGAGGAGACCGGGATCTGGCTGGTCTCCGACATCGCCGGCGTGCTCCGCGCGGTGACGACGAACCTCAACATCCTCAGCATCATCGCCGTCCTTCTCCTGGTCCTGTCGTGGTGGATCCTCTGGCACACGCCGTTCGGGCTGCGCCTCCGGTCCTGTGGTGAGGCCCCGCACGCGGCGGAGACGTTGGGCGTCAACGTGATTCGCTACAAGTTCATGGCGGTCCTCATCTCCGGCGGCCTCGCCGGTCTCGCGGGCGGCTTCCTCGTCCTCGTCGCCTCGAACCTCTATCGCGAAGGTCAGACGGCCGGCCGTGGGTACATCGGCCTCGCGGCGATGATCTTCGGCAACTGGCGGACCGGCGGACTCGCCGGTGGCGCAGCCCTGTTCGGCTACACCGACGCGATCCAGCTGCGCGGGGGCGGCGACGTGGTGCGTGCCTACCTGCTGCCCATCGCGATCTTCCTCGTGGCGTGGGGGATCTGGATCCTCGTCCGCCGGCGTCAGGGCAAGCCGGCCGTCGGCGTGGTCACGGTCGTCCTCGGCATCCTGTCGTTCGTCTGGTTCTTCGGCGTCAGCAGGGTTTCCAACGAGTTCACCGGCATGACGCCGTACGTCGCGACCCTCCTTGTCCTGGCCTTCGCGTCGCAACGGCTCCGGCCACCCGCGGCGGACGGGCAGATCTACCGCAAGGGTGAGTCGACGTGACGGACTGGCCTGCGTTGCAGGCCGCCGCCGTGGCGGCGATGGAGCACGCCTACGCCCCGTACTCGCAGTTCCCGGTCGGGGCGGCCGGCCTCGTCGACGACGGCCGGGTCGTGGCGGGGTGCAACGTCGAGAACGCCGCCTACGGTGTCGGGCTCTGTGCCGAGTGCGGGATGGTCTCCGACCTGCACCGCACCGGCGGAGGGAAACTGCTCGCGGTGGTCTGCGTGGGCGGCGACGGGCAGCTGCTCATGCCCTGCGGGCGGTGCCGCCAGCTCCTGTGGGAGAACGGCGGTCCGGTATGCGTGCTGCTCACTCCGGAGGGCGAGCTCACGATGGCGCAGGTGCTGCCCCAGGCGTTCGGGGCCGAGGACCTCGACGCGGCGGCCGCACGCCATCCCGCGTAGCGGCTAGCGCGCCACCAGCTAGCCCTCGGCGTCGAGGGTGACGGGGATCGGGTCGATGATCTCGAACCCGTCGCCACCGCGGGGCTCGAGGTTGCGGAACCCGATGATCGCCGACCCGCCGTCGCGCAGCCGCACGATGGGTGCCGCGAACAGGTCCGGCTCGGCCAGGAACGGGCGGGCCTTGCTCATGTCCCACGGCCCGACCACGCCCGGCGACGGGACGGACCACGTGCAGTACTCGCCCCATTCGGCGATCCGCTCGGCCGTCTGCTCCTGCGGGTGGCAGGTGAATGCGAGAACGGGGCGACCGGCGACGACGACGTTCTGGAGCACCTCGAGCTGGCCGAACCCCCCGCCGGGGTCGCACAGGGGCGGACCCAGGGTCCAGGTGGCGAGGTCCTGGCTGGTGGCGTGCGCGATGACCCCGTCGTCGTTGCGACCGGCCCCGACACCGCGGGCGGTCACGAACAGGTGCCAGCCGTGGCCGTCGGGGTCGGCCAGGACGACCGGGTCGCGCCACGTCTCGCTGGAGCCCTCGAGGTCGGGTCCAGTGGTCTGGCCGCCCGGCGTGTTGGCGAGCGTCTTGTACCAACGGCCGTCGACCCGCACTGTGGGTTCACTGCTGGACCGGGTCCAGTGGTGGAGGTCGTCGGAGACGGCCGACCCGACACGCTGGTCGAAGATGTGGTGCCCGGCGGTGGACAGCGCCGTGTAGAACATCCGCCAGCGGTCGCCGTCGCACACGACCGACCCGGTCCAGATGGCGAGGTCGTCGAAGCCGGCGTCGGAGGGCCCGAAGCACTCGCCCCGGTAGTCCCAGTCCGCGAGGTCGCGGGAGACCGCGTGTCCCACCCGCGCGGGCCACGTGACGCCGGCTCGGGTCCGTCAGGGCGCGCGGAGCCATGAGGAAGAAGAGGTGGTAGTCGGTGCCGTCGTCGGCGACCCATGAGTCCCAGACCCGATGGTCAGGGAGACGCATCACCGCGCCCAGTCTGGCACGAGATCGCGCCCCGTCGCGCTAACCTGCTGCCCTCCGGAACGGTCGGGGCGTCGACCCCGAAGGCCTGGTGGTCAGGAGCCCGATGACCGCGGTTGTCCCGAGGATCCCTCGGTCGCTGCTCACCGTGGTCGACCTGAGCGCCACCTTCGTCTTCGCGATGGAGGGGTCCATCGCCGCGACGTACTACGACGTCGACCTCCTCGGCGTGTTCGTGCTCGGGTTCAGCACCGCCCTCGTCGGCGGGATCGTCCGGGACCTCCTCATCGGATGCACGCCGCCGGCGTCCCTGCGGTCGCCGACCTACCCGCTGGTGGCGTTCGCGGGATCGGCCCTGGTCTGGGTCCTCGACCGCGGTGTGGACGACATCCCCATGGTCCTGCTCCAGGTGACCGACGCCGTGGGGCTCTCCCTGTTCGCGGTCGCCGGGGCGATGAAAGCCGTCGACTACACAATCCGCAGCCTGACCGCGGCGTTGCTCGGCGCCGTCTCCGCCTGCGGGGGCGGCGTCGTCCGCGACATGATGCTCAACATCGTCCCGGTCGTGCTGCGGGGCGAGATCTACGCGCTCGCCGCCCTGGCCGGCGCCGGGACCACCGTTTTGGCGGTCCGGTACTTCCGGGCCAGCCGGGCCCTGGCCATGACCATCGGCTTCCTCGTGTGCCTCGTCCTCCGCCTGGTCTCCGTCTGGCAGGGCTGGGCCCTGCCACACCTGGACTGACGGTCGCCGCGTCAGGCGGTGTATCGCCAGTCGACCCAGAACCGCTGGATGTCCATGCCGTAGTGGGGCTTGAGCTCCATCGGCGTCCCGGCCCAGTTGTCCGGACCGACGGTCAGGACGGTCTGGGTGGCGGTGTTGCGCAACCCGTGCGGAGCCTCGATGTGATCGGGTCCTGCCGCGGAGACGAACGTCCAGCCCTGCGTCGCGGCGGCGCCGCAGGTGCTCTGGACCGCGTAGCCGCCGCTGGCCGTCAGGCACGCGCCGGTCACCCGGTTGACGAGAAGGGGTGTCCGAGGCGCCGGCCTGCGGGACGAGGCCTCACTGCATCCGCGTCGAGCTGTCGTACGCCTCGGCAACGGCGGTCGCGAGGTACGGGTAGAAGGAGTGCGAGGCCACCGCTCGGCCGTCCGCATACGACGTGAGCGAGTAGTAGCGGGTCGGTTCCTTGACCGTCGCGGTGGTGACGGCCTGGGCCGAGGACGTAGCCCCGAACAGGACCGCCATCCCAGCCACGGCGGACAGGGCGAAGGAGCGAAGAGCGGTGTGCATGAGGGATGCCTCCTGGTGGTGGGTCGGGGTGCGAACCGGTGACGTTGCCGGCAGCGACGGTAGGAACCGCCAGTCACCCCGAGGATCGGCAGGAGGCCTCAGATCTCGGAATCGGCGCCTTATCGACCGGTTGCGCGAACAGCAGTTGAGGCCGAGGCCTCGGCGGCGGCCGACCACGAGGCGCTCGGGGTGCACGCGTTCGACGTCCTCGGAGACCCGGTTCGTCGCCGCATCCTCGAGTTGCTGTCGGACGGCGAGAGGTCGGCCGGGCAGATCGCCGAGACGGTGATGTCCGAGCACGGCATCTCGCAGCCGGCGGTGTCACAGCACCTGAAAGTGCTGCGCGACAACGGGTTCGCGACGGCTCGCCCCGTGGGCGCCAGGCGGGTATACGCCCTCGAGGCGCCGGCGCTCCAGGGCGCGCAGGCCTGGCTCGACACCCTCACCCACCAGTGGGACCAGCCGCTGGACGCTCTGGCCACCGAGGTCGCGCGGGGCCGCCGCGAGGGTCGGCAGCGGTCCTGACGCACGGCTGGCTTGCGCTCTCGGTGAAGCCGCCGACCCGACCGACCGGGGTCGACCATGATGGCGGGTATGAGCGAACCGTTCCACGCCGTCGACGTCATCATCACCAAGCGGGACAAGGGCGAGCTGACCGACCACCAGATCGACTGGGTGGTCGACGCCTACACCCGCGGCGTCGTCGCCGAGGAGCAGATGTCGTCGCTGACCATGGCCATCCTGCTCAACGGGATGAACCGCCGCGAGATCGAGCGCTGGACCGCGGCGATGATCGCGTCGGGAGAGCGAATGAACTTCTCCGGCCTCTCCCGGCCGACCGCCGACAAACACTCCACCGGCGGGGTCGGGGACAAGATCACCCTCCCGCTCGCGCCGCTGGTCGCGGCGTGCGGGGTGGCCGTGCCCCAGCTGTCCGGTCGCGGTCTCGGGCACACCGGCGGCACGCTCGACAAGCTCGAGTCCATCCCGGGCTGGCGCGCGTCGCTGGACAACCACGAGATGATGGCGCAGCTGGAGGACGTCGGTGCCGTCATCTGCGCGGCCGGCCCGGGACTCACACCGGCGGACAAGAAGCTGTATGCGTTGCGGGACGTCACGGGGACGGTCGAGGCCATCCCGCTCATCGCCAGCTCGATCATGAGCAAGAAGATCGCCGAGGGCACAGGGGCCCTGGTCCTCGACGTCAAGGTCGGCTCCGGGGCGTTCATGAAGGACGTGGAGCGGGCCCGCGAGCTGGCCGAGACCATGGTCGCCCTCGGCACCGATGCCGGGGTCACGACGGTGGCCCTGCTGACGAACATGCAGACGCCTCTCGGCCTCACCGCCGGCAACGCCCTGGAGGTGCGCGAGTCGGTCGAGGTCCTGGAGGGCGGTGGTCCCGAGGACGTGGTCGAGCTGACCCTGGCGCTGGCCCGCGAGATGCTGACCGCCGCCGGGCGCACCGACGTCGACCCCGCCGAGGCACTCAAGGACGGTCGGGCCATGGACGTGTGGCGGCGGATGATCAGCGCCCAGGGCGGCGACCCGGACGCGGACCTGCCGTGGGCCAAGGAGACCCACGAGGTGCGCGCACCGGCGGACGGCTTGCTGACCCAGCTCGACGCGTACAAGGTGGGTGTCGCGGCCTGGCGGCTGGGCGCGGGGCGGGCCCGCAAGGAGGACTCGGTGCAGGAGGGGGCCGGCGTCGTCATGCACGCCAAGCCGGGCGCCTTCGTGCGCGGTGGCGACCCGCTCCTCACGCTGCACACCGACGACGCGGACCGGTTCGACCGGGCGCTGGAGGCGCTCGACGGCGCGTTCTTCATCGCTCCGGAGGGCTCGCGACCCGACCTTCTCCCACTCGTCATCGACCGGATCGGCTGAGCGACAGGGACCTGAGGACACGAGCGAGGAACGAGCGAGGCCCGGAGGGTCCCGCGGAGCTCAGCCCAGTGGGTTCGGCTGAGCCCTACGCTGGGCGAATGCCTCAGCTGATCGCCGCCCCGACACGGATCCCTGTTCCGGGCGGGAAGGTCATCGACGAGTACGTCGGGGCCGTGAACACCCCGTCGACGACGTTGTCCGGCCCCACGCAACATCCCGTGTCGGTGGCGCACATGAACGCCCCCGGGGACTGGTCGGAGCCGTTCCAGACGCCGGAGTTCGGCGAGATCACGGTGGTCCTGCGCGGGACGGTGCTCGTCGACCACGAGGGCGGTCGGCTCGAGGTGGGTGTGGGGCAGGGCGTCGTCACGGCGCCGGGGGAGCGGGTGCGGTACTCGACCGGCCCCGAGGGCGCGGAGTACGTCGCGGTGTGTCTGCCGGCGTTCGACCCGGAGGCAGCGCACCGTGACGATGAATGAGCTGACCCTGGACGCGCTGCGAGCGGTCCCCAAGGTCCTGCTCCACGACCATCTTGACGGCGGCCTGAGGCCTCAGACGATCATCGAGCTCGCCGTCGGCGACCCCGAGGTCGCGGCGAACCTGCCGGCGCAGGACGCGGCCGGCCTCGGAGAGTGGTTCCGCGCCAACGCCGACTCCGGGTCGCTGGAGCGCTACCTCGAGACGTTCGCGCAGACCCTGGCGGTCATGCAGACCGAGGATGGCCTGTTCCGGGTCGCCTCGGAGGCCGCGCAGGACCTCGCCGCCGACGGCGTCGTCTACGCCGAGATCCGGTATGCGCCGGAGCAGCACCTCGAGCGCGGGCTCACCCTCGAGCAGGTGGTCGAGGCGGTCAACGACGGGTTCCGGGAGGGCGAGCGGCTGGCGCGCGAGTCCGGTGACGGCATCCGGGTGACGGCGCTGCTGACCGCGATGCGGCACGCCGCCAAGAGCCGGGAGATCGCCGAGCTCGCGGTCCGGTACCGCGACGACGGGGTGGCCGGGTTCGACATCGCCGGGGCGGAGGCGGGGTACCCGCCCACCCGTCACCTCGACGCGTTCGAGTTCCTGCGCCGGGAGAACGCTCACTTCACCATCCACGCCGGCGAGGCGTTCGGGCTGAAGAGCATCTGGGAGGCGATCCAGTGGTGCGGAGCCGACCGTCTCGGCCACGGCGTCCGCATCGTCGACGACATCACCGTGGAGGGAATGCCCTTCCCGATCTGGTTGGAGCAGGCCGCGGCACGGGGATTGACGACCTTGGCGGATGTCGACCCGAGCTCGGTGTACTTGGGGCTTCTTGCGGCATATGTCCGCGATGCTCGAATTCCCCTGGAAATGTGCCCCAGCAGCAACCTGCAGACCGGTGCCGCAACGTCCATCGGGCTGCACCCGATCTCGCTCCTGGCCCGGCTGAAGTTCCGGGTCACGCTCAATACCGACAACCGGCTGATGAGCGGCACATCCCTGTCACGTGAGGCGGGTTTGCTTGCGGCAGAGGCGGATTGGACGCTCGCCGACCTGCGTTGGGTCACCATCAACGCGATGAAGTCCGCGTTCCTGCCGTTCGACCAGCGGCTCGCGCTCATCGACGACGTCATCAAGCCGGGGTATGCGGAATTCGGACTACGCGCCTAGATCAGCCTCGACCGCGCCGTATTCGGCTAGTCTGCGGTCACTGGATCCGTTTTGTGACCGTTCGAGCGAGGTAGCCGTGGCCACCACCGACGATCGCACTACCGAGGGTCCGGACACCGACCATCCCACTGCCGGCCGGGTGAGTCGCCGTGTCGTCGCCACCGGTCTGGCATGGTCGGTTCCGGCCGTCGTGCTGGCCAGCGCCGCCCCGGCCATGGCGGCATCCGGGGTAGCCCCGCTGCTCCAGCTGGTGGCGCCGTGCGTCAACCCGGCCGGGGCCTGTGCCGGAAGGGGAGCAGGCTACGGTTTCCTGGTCCGGGTATGCGGTCAGGGGACTCAGACGGCCTACCTGTACTCCGTGACCATCACCTCGGTGGAAATCGGCGATCTCACCTTCGACAGCATCGAGCCACCGTTGGGCCGAGCCATCACGCCCGGCAACTGCACGAACACCTTTGTCAACGCCAGGACCGCTACGCTCCCACCCGCAACCTTCACCGCGACCATCTCGGTCACGTGGGGGCATGACCCGATTATCGGGTCGGACCCCGACCACCCCGCCCTGGTGCTCCAGGTGCCAGTGGCCGGAGACCTGCAGGTGTGTGTCTGTCCGCCCCGGTAGGTCAGCTCAACCGGTCGGGTGCGGTGCGGTGGAGATCTCGCCGCGGTCGACCACCGCGTCGGACCGATCCACGGCGAGGGCCCGAGCTTCGTCGCGGTGGTGGCAGGCGACGGCGTGGGCCGGACCGACCTCGACCAGGGCGGGCTGCTCGTCGGAGCAGACCTCCGTGGCCAGTGGACACCGCGTGTGGAACCGGCAGCCCGACGGCGGGTCGGTCGGGGAGGGCGGGTCGCCGGCGAGGATGATCCGGCCGCCCATCCGCTTCCGGCGCTGCCGGTCGACCTGAGGCGACGCCGACAGGAGAGCCTGTGTGTAGGGGTGGGTCGGGTCCGTGAAGAGTGCGGCCGTGGGAGCGGTCTCGGCCAACCGGCCCAGGTACATCACCGCCGTCCGGTCGGACACGTGCCGGACGACCCCCAGGTCGTGCGCGATGAAGACCAGGCCCAGGCCCAGACGATGCTGCAGCGAACGCAGCAGGTTGACCACCTGTGCCTGGACGGACACGTCCAGCGCCGAGACGGGTTCGTCGCAGACGAGCACCCGGGGGTCGAGGGCGATGGCGCGGGCGATGCCGATGCGCTGCCGCTGACCGCCGGAGAACTGGTGCGGGAAGCGGCTCATCATGTCGGGGGAGAGGTTGACCAGGTCCAACAGCTCAGCCACTCGTTCGCGGCGGGCGGCACCGTTGGGCTCGGTTCGGTGGACGATGAGCGGCTCGGAGACCAGGTCGTAGACCGTGAGACGCGGGTTGAGCGACGTATAGGGATCTTGGAAGACCATCTGGATGTCCCGGCTCAAGGCGCGCCGCGCTGCGCCCCGGGCCCCGCCGACGTCCCGTCCGGCCACGGAGATGGTGCCGGTGTCGGGCCGCTCCAGTCCGACCAGCATCCGAGCCAGCGTCGTCTTGCCGCAGCCGGACTCGCCGACGATCCCGAGGGACTCTCCCCGATGGAGGGTGAGGCTGACGTCGTCGACGGCGCTGACCCGGGTCCGGCCCAGGCCGGCGCGGCCCACGTGGAAGGTCTTGGTCAGATGGCTGGCCTCGAGGACGACGTCAGGCCCCGCCACGGAGCACCTCCTCGGAGCGCAGGCAGGCAGCCCGTCGTCCCGGCGCGACGGTCCGCAGCTCCGGCGTCGTGTCCCGGCAGGCGTCCACCGCCCAGGAGCAGCGCGGGTGGAAGGGGCACCCCGATGGCAGTGCCGTCGGGATGGGTGGGCTACCCGGGATCACCGGGAGCTCGGCACCGACGTGTCCCAGGCTCGGGACCGACGTGAGCAGCGCCTCCGCGTAGGGGTGGGCGGGCTGGTCGAAGAGCGCGTCGGCGTCGGCGGTCTCGACGATCCGCCCCGCGTACATCACGGCGACGGTGTCAGCCACCTCGCAGACGACGCCGAGGTCGTGCGTGATGAGGAGTACGCCCATGTCGAGGTCGCGACGCAGCCGGTCGAGCAGCTCGAGGATCTGCGCCTGCACCGTCACGTCGAGGGCGGTCGTCGGCTCGTCGGCGATGAGGAGGTCCGGCTCCAGGGCGATGGCCATGGCGATCAGCAGCCGTTGCCGCATGCCGCCGGAGAACTGGTGCGGGTAGGCGTCGACCCGTCCACGCGCGCCGGGGATCCCGACGAGCTCGAGCATCTCGATCGCCCGGCTCCGGGCCTGCCGGCGACTCATTCCCTGGTGCTGCCGGTAGAGCTCACCGATCTGGTCGCCGATGGTGAGCACGGGGTTGAGGGCGGACAGCGCGTCCTGGAACACCAGGCTGACACTGGCTCCGCGCATCCGGCGCAGCTGTTCCGGAGACGCGGTGAGCACGTCGTGCCCGGCCACCTCGATGACGTCGGCGGTGACCGTGGTGGACCGCCGGTCGTGCAGGCCCATGAGCGCGCGCGCCGTGACCGACTTGCCCGAACCGGACTCTCCGAGGAGGGCGAGGAGGCGTCCACGAGCGAGATCGAGGTCGACCCCGCGGACCGCCGGCACTGGGCCGGTCCGGGAGTCGAAGCTCACCGACAGACCGCGAACCCTGAGTGCGGCGTCGGCGGGCTCCGATGGCGTCGGAGTGGTCAGCGCGGTCGGGGTGGCGCGACGGACCGGATGGACAGCCAAACGGTGCCTCCTCGGCGTCGGGTTCACGGTCGTGCTGAATTCTCACATTGAGAATAGCGTCATGCCGCGTATTGTGCATCTAGTTGACATCTGCGCCGCAAACTTGCAACACTCGCGCTGACTGACCGCAATCCCCAGGTCTGAGGAGACGAACGCCCGTGCTCGAGCCGTCCAGCCAGTACAAGCAGTACCGCTCGTACGCCTACCTCGAAGCCGGGGTCGACTATCCCGACATTCCCCTGGCGAAGCAGGTGGGGCGGGTCCCCGCCTACACGGGCCTCGACCTCTCGTCGGACCAGGTGACGCGGACCGAGGCGTTGTTGCGCGACAACCTGGTGATCTCGCTGCACGACCACCCGTCGGTCTTTCCCGAGAACCTCCAGCGCGACATGCGGGAGTACATCCGGACCGGGCGCGAGGCGACCGGCTTCGAAGGTCTCGCCCGCAGCGGGATGACCGCGGTGTTCGACAACGTCATGGACGGCACCTGCTGCATCAGCAGCGAGGGCGGCTGGAAGTGGGTGGACGTCATCCACGACCTGGGGATGCGGATGTCGGACCTCGCCCACCAGGACTACCTCGTCAAGGCCGAGTCGCTGCAGGACATCCGGGACGCCCATGCGCAGGAGCGCATGGCCATCGTCTTCGGGCTGGAGGCCGCGACGATGATCGAGAACGAGGTCGACCGGCTGGACATCCTCTACGGCTTCGGCGTCCGCCAGATCGGCATCGCCTACTCCGAAGCCAACTACCTCGGCAGCGGCCTGAAGGAGCGCGCCGACGGGGGCCTCACCTACTTCGGTGAGCGGGCCGTCGCGCGGATGAACCAGCTGGGCCTGGCCATCGACATCTCCCATTCCGGTGACGTCACCTCCATGGACGTCATCAAGGCGTCCGCCAAGCCGATCTTCATGACGCACTGCGGTTCTCGCGAGGTGTGGCCGACCAACCGGATGAAGCCCGACGCCGTCATCAAGGCCATGGCCGAGCGCGGTGGGGTCATCGGCCTCGAGGCCGCGCCCCACACGACGCTCTCGCCGGAGCACCCCGAGCACTCGCTCGAGTCGGTCATGGACCACTTCACCCACCTCGTGGACGTCGTCGGCATCGACCACGTCGCCTTCGGGCCGGACACGTTGTTCGGCGACCACGTCGGCCTGCACGACGCGTTCAGCAGCAACCTGTCCATCGGCCAGGCCCACGGATCCGTGCAGTACGAGAAGCAGCCCTACGTGGACGGTCTGGAGAACCCGGCGGAGTGCTTCTACAACATCATCGGCTGGCTCGTGTCCCACGGGTACTCCGACAGCGAGATCTCGGCCGTCGTCAGCGGCAACATCGTTCGCGTTCTCGAGGAAGTGTGGGTCTGATGCGTACTCCCCGACTGGTTCATCTCGCCCGCCTGACGGCGGTGGGCGCCGTCGTCGCCCTCGTCGCGGCCTGCGCGCCGAGCGCTCCGACGACGAGCGGAGGTGGCACGACCGGTTCGGGTGGTGGCGGCGCCGACGTGCTCAACATCGCGACGACCACCGACGTGGTCAACCTCAACCCCATGCTCGGGAACAGCCGGACCGACAGCTGGGTCACCGACCTGATGTATCCCCGCCTGCTGAGCATCAACGCCGATGGGTCCAAGAGCGCCAATCTCGCGACCAAGTGGGGCTACAGCGACGACGGCAAGACCGGTTACTTCGAGATCCGCGACGACTTCCAGTGGAGCGACGGCCAGAAGCTCACCGCCTCCGACGTCGCCTACACGATCAACACCATCAAGACCCAGAACCCCAAGGGTGGGGTCGTCAACGGCTTCATGGTCAACCTCGACAAGGCCACCGCCGTGTCGGCGACCCGCGTCGAGCTGGCACTGAAGCAGCCCGACAGCATCGTCGTGCCCGAGGTCGGGTTCTGGATGACCGTCGTCCCCGAGCACGTCTTCAGCAAGCACGCCAAGATGGACGACTTCCCCAACAACAGCGACTGGGTGAGCGCCGGCCCCTACAAGCTGACGTCGATCGCCAAGGGCCAGAGCTACACGCTAGAGCGAAACACCCCGTATCCGTTGGCTCCCAACGGAACTCCGAGCCTGTCCAAGGTCGTGTTCAAGGTCTACCCGGACGTCAACACCGAGATCCTCGCTCTGAAGAAGGGCGACGTCGACGTCATCGCCAACGCGTTGCCCCCGGCTCAGGTCGCCAACCTCAAGAGCACCAACGGGATCAGCGTGACCGAGGTGCCCGGTCTCGGCTTCACCCACATGACCTACAACATGACCCGGAAGCCGATGGACAACGTCCTGGTCCGCCAGGCCCTGGCGCACGCCGTCGACTACAACTCCATCCGTCAGGTCGCCGTGCAGGGTCAGGCGGTCACCGCCAACAACAGCCCGATCACCGACTCGCTGAAGCAGTTCGCGAACCCGTCCCTCAAGGAGTACGCGTTCGACACGGAGAAGTCCAAGCAGCTGCTCGCCCAGGCCGGCGTCAGCAACCCGACCCTGTCGATGATCTACTCGCTACAGGACCCGGTGATCGCCGCGTGGGCAACGCTGGTGAAGGAGAGCGCCGCACAGGCGGGCATCACCATCAACCTGCAGGGCCTGGACCGCAACACCTACCTCGCGAAGACCAACGCCGGCGACTACGACATCTACGCCGGGTCCTTCGCGATCATGGACGAGCCGGTCTCGAACATGGCGCTGCAGTACCTGCCCAAGGGCGCCATCAACTACAGCCAGGTCAACGACCCGCAGCTGACCGAGGCGATCCAGAAGGCGCAGGGGACCGTCGACCCGGAGACCCAGAAGGCCCTGGTGCAGCAGGCCGCGGGCTACGTGCACCAGAACATGATCGACAACATCATGTACGTGCAGAACCTCAACGTCGCTCACAGCAGTGCATGGCAGGGGTTCGTGACCAAGCCGAGCGAGCTGCTCTCGATCATCGACCCGGTGTCCTTGGCCGTCGTGACCAAGAAGTAGCCGGTATGCCACCGATCGCGTGGTTCATCGCGCGCCGGGTCGTACACGGGCTGGTGACCCTGTGGTTCGCGGTCACCATCACCTTCCTGCTGCTGCGCCTGCTCCCGGGCGATCCGGCCCAGGCCATCGCCTCGACCAACATGGACGCGGCGATGCGCCAGGACCTGCTGACGAAGTACGGACTGACCGACCCGCTGCCCGTCCAGTACGTGAAGTACCTGGGACAGCTGCTCCAGGGGAACCTCGGGACGTCGTTCAGCCAGTCGGAACCGGTGACCACCGTGCTGATGGCCCGACTTCCGTGGACGCTGCTGCTCACCGGGTCGGCCCTGGTCGTCACGGTCCTGGTCGGTATCCCGTTGGGGGTGCTGGCGGCGACGCACGCCGGCGGGGCGCTCGACCGGTTGGTGCAGGTCGTCGGCGTCGTCGGGCAGTCGCTGTTCGTACCGAGCGTCGGGATCTTCCTGCTGTACGTCTTCGGACTTCAGCTGGGGCTGCTGCCGATCGGCGGTGCCTACAGCGAGAACGTCTACGGCGGTGCGTGGTACCTCGACGTCCTGCGGCACCTGATCCTGCCGTGTCTCAGTCTCGTCCTGGTCACCCTCGGCAGCTACGTGCTCACCCTGCGATCGACGCTCATCGAGTCCCTCGGCGAGGACTTCTGCACGCTCGCCCGCGCCAAGGGCACGCGTGAGCGCGTCGTGGTGTGGAAGCACGGGCTGCGCAACGCGCTGCTCCCGACGACGACCCTGCTCGGGCTCCAGCTGGGCTTCATGGTCGGCGGCGCCGTCCTCACCGAGACGATCTTCGCCTACCCAGGAGTGGGCCGGGCGATCTACGACGCGGTCATCCGGCTCGACTTCCCCGTGCTGCAAGGGGCGTTCGTCCTGCTGGCCGCCACGGTCGTCGTGGCCAACATGCTCACCGACCTGGCCTACGGCGTCCTCGACCCGAGAGTGCGGACGGCATGAGCGCGATCCTCACGGAGGCGACCACCGAGCCCGTCGGCGACCCGGAGCGGGCGTCCGCCGCGACCTGGTACGCCTTCCGCCGCAACCCGATGGGGATGATCGCGGCGGGCATCCTGCTGCTGCTTCTCCTCGTAGGCCTGTGCGCGCCGCTCATCGCGCCGTACCCCAGCGGGTTCAGCGCCGACGTCCTCCAGGCGCCGTCGAGCGCGCACTGGTTCGGGACCGACAACCTGGGCCGGGACATCTTCGCCGAGGTGGTCTGGGGGACGCGGATCTCGATGACCGTCGGCATCGCCGCGTCGCTGCTCGCCATCTCCATCGGCGTGCTCGTCGGGATGCTCGGCGCCTACTTCCCCAAGGTCGACGCCGTCCTGGCGATGATCGTGGACCTGTCCCTGTCACTTCCCGTGCTGCCGCTGATGATCCTCGTGGCCGCCCTGGCCGGCCCGTCGGTCTCGACCATCATCCTCGTCATCTCCTTCTTCTCCTGGCCGGAGGTCGCGAGAGTCGTGCGCTCCCAGGCGCTCTCGATCGTCAACCTGCCCTACATGGACGCGGCACGAGTCCTCGGTGGGCGACACCGTTGGATCCTGCGCCGGCACCTGCTCCCGGCGGTGGCGCCGGTCATCACCGTGACCGTGGTCCTCACCGCCTCTCGGGCGGTGCTGTCGGAAGCCGGGCTGTCCTTCCTCGGGATGGGCGACCCCAACAGCTGGTCGTGGGGCCGGATCCTCTACGAGTCACAGCAGTCCGGGGCGATGACCAGCGCATGGTGGACCACGTTCTTCCCGTCCCTCGCGATCCTGGCCCTGGTGGTCGCCGCCACGCTCATCGCCATCGCCTACAACGACGCCCGCAACCCGCGGACGCGGCGCGACTGAAGGGCTGACCGACATGGGTTTCCGCCAGCGCCTCGAGCCGGCGTTCTTCGCGCGGGTCCAGCAGCGGGTCCGCTCGCGGCATAGAGGACGAGGGCCTGGACGCGGTCCTCGTCGACCATCCCGACGACGTCGCATACCTGACCGGCTTCTTCCACCACCCCGGCGAGCGTCCGGTCGTCGCCCTGCTCCGGACCGACGGTGACGCCACCCTGCTGGTGCCCCGCCTCGAGGAGGAGCACGCCCGCTGGCAGCAGGCCGCCGCTGACGTGGTGACCTACCCCGAGTTCCCCGGCGTGGTGGAGCCACTCTCCGTGCTCGCCGGGCGGGTGCCCGGCGGCGGACGGGTCGGCTTCGGCGACAGCATGAGCGTCGGCCGGTTGCGGATCCTCACCCGGGTGTGCGCCGACACCGAGCTCGTCCCGACCGATGCGGTCACCCTCACCCGCTACGTCAAGGAGCCGGAGGAGGTCGTCCTGCACCAGGAGGCCGCCCGGATCACCGACCGGATGCTGGAGGCCGGGACCGCGCTGGTCCGGGACGCGGTGGCGGCCGGGGGCGAGCTACCCAGCGAGTCGGAGCTCGCCGCTCACGTCGGCCGGGTCGGCGTCGGCACGATGTATGCGGAGCACGACGATGTCGTCGTCATCGGCTTCCTGGCCGGCGGCCTGGTCTACGCCGGCGCGAACAGCGCCAAGCCGCACGGGCTGCCGTCCGCATACCGCCTGCGCCCGGGTGACACGTTCATGCTGTCGCTCGGGTGCGCCGTGGGCGGCCGGTTCGTCGAGGGCGAGCGCACGTTCATCCTCGGCGAGCCGACATCCGACCAGGTCCGTTACTACGAGGCCGTCCGGGCCGCGCAGCAGCTGGGCGTCGACACCTTGCGCCCCGGCCTCACCTGCGCACAGGCCAACGCCGCCTGTCTGGACGTGATCCGCGACGCCGGGCTCGGCGCCTACCTGCAGCACCGGCAGGGTCACGGCATCGGTGTCGGCATGCACGAACCCCCCTGGCTGGAGGACGGCGACAACACCGTCATCGAGGCCGGCTTCGTCGTCTCCAACGAGCCGGGCATCTACGTGCCCGGTCACGCCGGCTACCGCGTGTCCGACTCGATGCTCATCACGGCCGACGGCGCGACCCCGCTGACGTCCTATCCCAAGGCGATCGACGACATCGTCATCGCTGCCTGAACTTCGAATCCCAGGAGCATCCGTGTTCGTCACCATCAACGACAACCGGCTCAACGTCGAGGTCAGCGGCCCGGAGGACGGGCCGCTGCTCATCGCCCACCACGGCGCACCCGGGCTCGGCACGCTGACCGAGCCACGAGCGACGTTCGGGCCGCTCAGCGACACCTACCGCGTCGTCGTCTTCGACGCCCGCGGTTCGGGACAGAGCGAGGGAAAGGGTCCCTTCACCCACGAGCAGTGGGCCGCGGACGTCGAGGGGCTGCGCGAGTGGGCCGGTGCGGACCGGTTCGTCATCGCCGGTGGTTCGTACGGGGGCTTCATCGCCATGGAGTACACAATCCGGCACCCCGAACGGGTGCTGGCCATGGTGCTGCGTGACACCTCGGCCGATCACGCCAACGAGGAGATGGCCCGGGCCAACGCCCTGGCCAGTGCTCGCGTCCACCTCGACATGGGGCGCTTCGAGCGGATCATGGACGGTGCCACGCTCAGCGACGCCGACCTACGGGAGTGCTGGGCCGAGATCCTGCCGCTGTACGACCACGTCTACGACCCGGCCGCGGTCCAGCGCAAGGTCGAGGCGACCACCTATCGCTACGAGACCCACAACTGGGCGTTCACGCACAACATGCCGGCCTACGACGTCAAGGCTTCACTCGGGGCCGTTTCCTGCCCGACACTGGTGACCGTGGGCCGAGACGACTGGATCACGCCGGTAGCGTGCAGTGAGACGATCGCGTCCCTGATCCCCGACTCGCGGCTCGTGGTGTTCGAGAAGTCGGGACACTCGCCCCAGATCGAGGAGGCGGCGGCGTTCCAGGAGCTCGTGCGCGGGTTCCTCTCCGAGGCGCTCGACTCTCGCGGGAGAGTCCGGGAGCCGAACGGCCATCTGAGGTGACCCTCGCGCCGACGCGGTTCGGGCCACTGGACCGGCGGATCATCGCTGCCCTCCAGGCCGACGGCCGCGCCAGCTGGACCGAGATCGCCGACCGGGTCGGAACCTCGGTCGCGACCGCGACCCGTCGGGGGCAGACCCTCCTGGCCGTCGGAGCGGTGCGGGTCGGCGTCAGCAGCGACATCAACTCGCCGGGGGACTCGGACCTGTTCCTCCTGCGCATCGGGTGTTCACCGGGTCGACAGATGGAGGTGGCTCGCGCCCTGTCCGAACGCAACGACCTGAGGTTCCTCTGCCTGGTCACCGGTGGTTGCGACCTGCTGGCCGAGCTGGTCTGTCGTAAGTCCGAGTCCTTGCACCTGCGCCTCATCAACGAGATCGAAGGCGTGATCGGCGTCGAGCGCTGCGTCAGCGACCTGGTCATGCACACCTACAAGGTGAGCCAGAACTGGGCGCAGCAGCTGCTGTCCGACGCGCAACCCACCGGAGAGCCGGACGCGGAGCCGCACGTCTGCTCTCCGTCGCACTTCGACGAGGTCGACCACCTCATCCTCGACGAGCTGCGCGCCGACGGCCGGGCCAGCCTCCGCTCGGTCGCCGAGGTCCTCGGCGTCAACGAGAGCACGGTCCGCCGCCGGTTCGACGGGATGCGGGAGCGGGGATGTGCGTGGGTCCTCACCCTCGTCGCGGCGTCGGCGTTGGGGTTCGAGTCGGAGATCATCCTCAACATCTCCGTGGATCCCGCACGCCTCGACGATGTCGCCCACGAGCTCGCCGCCTACGTCGGCGTCCGCTACCTCGCCGCGTCGGTGAACGGGAGCCTCATCTGCGAGGTCATCATGCCGACCACGGACGACCTCTACCACTTCCTGACGCAGGGGCTCGGCAAGATCGACGGGGTCCGCGACTGGACGGCCAACGTCGAGCTCCTGACGATCAAGCGCGGATTTCTCGAGACGCCGTGGTCGCGTGACCGTGAACCCGAGGAGATCGAGGGGAACGACGAGGAGCCCCTCGTCAGCTCATCCGGTCGGGTGCCGTGAGCCGCTGCCGCAACGCCGCGTCGCGCGCCAGGCGCACCGTGTCACGGCGCCGCCGGTCGGCGAGGATCGCGGCCAGTACGTACTCGGGGTGGTTCCCCGGCGGAGGCGGCGGCGAGACGTAGAGGCTCATCTCGGCGAGCAGCTTGCGGCCCATCTCGTCGCGGCTCTGGGGCGTCATCGTGGGCGCCGCGGGGAGGAAGGTGCGCACGGCCATCGCCAGGTCGTCCGGCAACTGCGTGATGTCGGCGCTCATGGCCCAGCCGGCCAGCTGCGGCGGCATAGGGACCGGCGGCGGCAGCTGCGCCGTGACGCGGTCGCGGACCACGTAGGTCCCGGCCAGCATGTCGCCGAGCCGCTTGCCCTTGCTGCTGAGGATCGACGCGATGACGGCCGGGATGCCCCAGAACAGGTAGACCTCCACCACCCCCAGCAAGCCACGAGTGAAGGCGTGCCGGAACGTGATCGGGCCGGCGTCGTCCCGGACGGTCCGCAGCCCGGCGGCCATCTTGCCGAGGCTGCGGCCACGGGTGAGGGTCTCGATGGTGATCGGGTAGGCCAGCCATGCCACGAGGAAGCAGACCAGCACCGTCGCGGCGATCAGCGCGTCGTCGAGCTGCTGCGACAACGCCGTCCCGGCCGAGACGAGGGTGAAGGTCACCACCCAGACGATGAGGTAGTCAAGGAAGCCGGAGAGGATCCGCGACCCGATGGACGCCGGCGGCAGGTCGAGCGCGACGGCCTCACCGGTGACGAAGTCGTCGTCACCCACACCGACGGTCGCGCTGCTCACCGGGTCATCGTAGGTGGCCCCACGGGGCCGCACCGGCGGCTTCCCGGACCCGGCCCTGGGGTGGCGACCCACCACATACAGTGACCGCGTGGATCTCGACGCCTACGTGCTCACGCACCAGCACGAATGGGCGCGGCTGCACGAACTGGCGTCGAGGCGCGGCAAGCTGACCGGCGCCGAGGGCGACGAGCTCCTCGACCTCTACCAGCGGGTCGCGACGCATCTCTCGGAGATCCGGACCCGTTCGCCGGAACCGACCCTCGTCGCGCACCTGTCCTCGATGCTGGCGACGGCACGCCTCCGGTCGGCGGGCACCCGCACGCTGAGCTTCGACGACGTGACGACGTTCTTCACCGACACCTTCCCGGCGGCGCTCTACCGGCTGCGGGCGTGGTGGCTGTGGACCATGGCGGCCAACGTCGTGGTCGCGTGGGTGATCGGGGCGTGGTTCGTGTCGAACCCCAGCATCGAGTCCTCGCTCATCTCGCCGTCCGAGGTCGACCAGCTCATCAACAACGACTTCGAGAGCTACTACAGCGAGTACGCGGCGGGCAGCTTCGCGCTGAAGGTCTGGACCAACAACGCCTGGGTGTCAGCACTCTGCATCGCGCTCGGCGTGCTCGGAGTGCCGGTGATCCTGTTGCTGCTCAACAACATCCTCAACGTCGCCCTCATCGGCGGCCTCATGTGGGCGCACGGCCGGGCCGACCTGTTCTTCGGGCTGATCCTGCCGCACGGCATGCTCGAGCTGACCGCGGTGTTCGTGGCCGCCGGCGTGGGCCTGCGGATCTTCTGGGCGTGGATCGAACCCGGGCCGCGCCGAAGACTCGACGCCGTGGCGCACGCCGGGCGCACGGCGATGTCGGTCGCGCTGGGGCTGGCGGCGGTGCTGCTCGTCAGCGGCATCATCGAGGCGTTCGTGACCCCGTCGCCGCTGCCGACGTGGGCGCGCATCGCAATCGGGTTCGTCGCCTGGGCCGGGTTCATGTCCTACGTGTTCACCGTCGGCCGGTGGGCGGCCCGGCGAGGAGCCACCGGCGACGTCTCGGCGGCCGACGCCGGCGACTACGCCCCCGTGGTGGGCTGACCGCTCAAATGCCGGTTCGTGCTCTGGACCGCACGGATTTCCGGCTCCATCCACCACGAACCAATGGCGAGCGACGGCCCTAGAGGAGTCCCTGGCTCTTCAGCAGCAGGTAGTGGTCGGCCAGCCGGGGCGGGAGGTTCTCCGGACTCGCGTCGATGACGGTGACCCCCAGGCGCCCGAGCAAGGCGGTGGTGCGCTGTCGCAGCGCGATCGTGCGCTCCGCGGCGGCGGCGTCGTAGGCGTGCCGGGTGGTGTCGCGGCGAGCGGCCATCTCGTCGAGGGCGGGGTCGCTCACCGAGGCGAGCACGACCCGGTGGTGCGTCGTGAGGGCCGCGAGCGTCGGCAGCAGCGACTCCTCGATGGCCGCTGGTTCTAGGGCAGTGAGGAGGACGAGGAGCGCCCGGCGGGGCGCGGTGTCGGCGATGGCCGTCGCGAGCGTCGGCCAGGACGCCTCCAAGAGAGCGGGTTCGAGCGGCGCCATCGCGCTGACCAGGTCGCCGAGCAGCGTCGAGCGGCTCGATCCGGTCACCCGGGCGCGGACCCACCGGTCACCCGCGATGAAGTCCACCCGGTCGCCCGCGCGGGAGGCCAACGCTGCCAACAGGAGCGCGGCGTCCATCTCGCTGTCCAGCCGCGGCATGTCCTCGACTCGTCCGGCTGAGGTCCGCGAGGTGTCGAGGACCAGCACGACGCGGCGGTCACGTTCGGGCTGCCACGTGCGGACCACGACGTGCTGCCGACGCGCCGTCGCGCGCCAGTCGATCGAGCGGACGTCGTCGCCCTCGACGTAGTCGCGCAGGGAGTCGAACTCGGTGCCCTGTCCCCGGATCCGGACCGCAGACCGCCCGTCGAGCTGGCGCAGGGTGGCCAACCTCGACGGAAGGTGCTTGCGGCTGGCGAACGGTGGCAGCGAGCGGATCGACCCGCCCACCGTCAGCGACCGTTGCCGCGCCCCGATCCCCAGCGGCCCGAAGCTCCGGACCGTCACCCGGTCGGCGAGCCGGTCGCCGCGCCGCGTCGGCCGCAGCGCCGTCGTGAACCGGCGGCGCTCGCCACCCGGCAGCCGAAGCCGATGCCGCTCACCCGTCGCCCCCGCCGAGGGCTGCCACGCGTCCCGGAGCCACCCGCGCAGCGTCCGCCCGGAGGTGTTGGTGATGAGGAGCGAGGTGGACCCGTCGGCACCGAGGCGTACCTGGCCCACCGGTTCGCGCTCGATGTCCAGCCGGCGTGGGCTCACGGCGATGGCGATATCGGCGAGCATCACGGCGACACAGATCCCCACCCAGAGCAGGACCATCTCCCGGGTGGGCTGGATGACGACGGCCACCGCGCCGAGCAGGAGCAGCAGGGGGAACCGCCCGCTCACCGCCACGGCGACACCCCCGAGCGGGTGAGCCGAGTGCGGCAGCCGGCACGACGCATACGGAACCTCAGCGGGGGACCGGCACGGAGCCGATGGCGCTGGCCAGCACAGACCCGACCGAGACGCCCTCCAGCTCGGCCTCCGGTCGCAGCGAGAGCCGATGCGAGAGCGTGGCGTGCGCGAGGGCCTTGACGTCGTCGGGGGTGACGAACGTGCGCCCGTTCATCCACGCCCACGCGCGGGAGGTCGCGAGGAGCGCGGTGGCACCACGGGGGCTCACCCCAAGCGAGAGCGACGGCGCCGACCGGGTCGCGCGAGCGATGTCGACGATGTAGCCCGCCACCTCGGGCGCGATGGTGACCGCTCGGACCGCCTCGACGCCCGCCGCGAGGTCCTCCGGACCCGCGACTGCCGTGAGGCCGGCCGCGTCGAGGTCGCGCGGGTCGAACCCGCTGGCGTGCCGCCGGATCACCTCGAGCTCGTCGTTGCGGGGCGGCAGCGGCAGGACGACCTTGAGGAGGAACCGGTCGAGCTGCGCCTCGGGCAGCGGATAGGTCCCCTCGTACTCGACCGGGTTCTGGGTCGCCGCCACGAGGAACGGCTGGGGCAGGGGCCGCGGCGTCCCGTCGACCGAGACCTGACGCTCCTCCATCGCCTCGAGGAGCGACGCTTGGGTCTTCGGCGGCGTCCGGTTGATCTCGTCGGCGAGCAGCAGGTTGGTGAAGACCGGGCCCTCACGGAACACGAACTCCGACGTCGTGTTGTCGTAGACCAGCGAGCCGGTGATGTCACCGGGCATCAGGTCCGGCGTGAACTGGACCCGCTTGGTGTCGATGGCCAGGGCCTTGGCGACGGCGCGCACGAGGAGGGTCTTGGCGACACCGGGCACGCCCTCGAGCAGCACGTGGCCGCGGACCAGCAGGCAGATGATGACACCCGAGACGGCTGCGTCCTGACCGACGACGGCCTTGCCCACCTCGCGACGGACGGCGAGGAGCGCCTCGCGGGCGCGGTCCGAACCCTGTTGCGCCGCGGGGCTCAGAGCCGGTGTCGGCACGGGTGCGCGGTCGGGCTGCGGCTGGCCGTCGTGGGGGTATGCCGGCGGGTATGCGGGCTGCCCCGTCGGCGGCGGAGGCTGCGGCGGCGCGTCCGTAGCAGCCGGCGCGGCGGAGTGGTCGGGGGTGTCGCTCATGAGCGGCGTACTTCCTTCTCGAGGACGGCGAGCTCGGCGGCGAGCCCGAGGAGATGGTCGTCCCGCGTGGGAGGCGGACCGAGGAGCAGAGCGCCCACCTCGCCGACCGGGCGTCCGGTGGCCGCGGAGACCGCGCTGACCAGCACGAGGTCGGAGCCGTCGGCGCCACGGGACGAGATCGACGGGTTGGGGCGGGGGAGTCCGAGGTAGTCGGCGAGCCGGACCCGGGTGGCCTCCTGCAGGGTGGCCCCGGCCCGGGAGGCGTCGCGGGCGCGACGGTAGAGGCGGCCGCGGCTCTCCGTCGTCTCGACGGCACGGACGACGACGGGCAACGGTTCGGGGACGAGCCGGCCGAACCGGCGGCCACGCCAGAGGACCAGGCCCAGGAAGGCGAAGCCGCCGAGGGCGAGGACCGGTCCGAGCCAGCGCGGCATCAGGGACCCGAGCCCTGTGTCGGAACCGGCGGGGACGTCCTCGCGGGACGGGACGTACCAGACGACCCGGCCCGAGTGCCCGAGGACGCGGAGCATCACTGCCGCGTTGCTGTCGTCGGTGATCTGGTCGTTGGCCGGCATCGACGTGCTCCCGAGCAGCACCATGGGCGGCGTGGCGCCGCGGCGGGCCAGGGACAGGTAGACCGAGGCGCCGTCGTGGGTGAAGCACGCGGCGTCCGCGAGGGCCGACGTGTACTCGACCTGGCTGCGCGAGAGCGTCTCGCCGGGTCGCACGTCCGAGGTCCCGCAGTCGGCGGCGACGAGGTCCTGCGCGGCGCGACGAGCCTCGGTCACGGTCACCTCGGGAGCGAGGTAGCGCAGGACGGCTCGGTCCGGTGCCACGAGGACCAGCCGTTCGGCGCCGCTCGCCAGCCGGGCGAGGCTCTTCGTCGTCGACTCGGCCAGGGGGGAGGTCCGGGTCACGACCACCGTGGTGTCGGCGTCGGCCCCGGCCCGCTCGAGCTCGGCCTCGCCCCGCGCGATGACGACGCGAACGCCCTGGGACTCGAGGACGCGGGCGAGCGCCTGGGCGCCGTTGGCGGTCGGGTTGCGGGGGTCGAGCGGGGCCGAGCTGGCCGGCCCGGGACCCTGCGACACGAAGAGGAAGGCGACGGCGACGACCGCGGCGGCGAGGACCGCGACGAGCACCCAACGGCGTCGCCAGCCGCGGGTTCTCGGTGCGGCACCGTCGAGCGAGCCCTCGACGGATGACCCGGCCGTGGACTCGGCCGTGGCCTCGGCGGAGCGCTGCCACAGCTCGGTCGTCACGACCGCACCCCCGTGAGCCAGACGGAGTCCGGTTCCGCCTCACCGGAACCGGAACCCGAGCCGGGCTGAGTCGGCGGAGGGGGCGTACGGTCGTCGCCGCGCGTAGCCCGAGCGCTGCGCGGCGGCAGGACCGGCTTGGCCGCGTGCAGGGCCGCATCGGTCGACCGGGCGGTCAGCGCGTCGTCGCGGGAGGCGGTGCGGTCCCCGTAGGCGACCGCGTCGAACAGGTCCATGGTGCGGCTGATATCGGCCACTTGGGACGGGAAGGCGACGGCGAGGGCGGTGCCGACCTCGTGGGCGGTCATCGACCGGGCGTCCGGCAGCAGCGTCCGGCTCTCGGCGTCGCGGGCGATCGCCCGGGTCCAGGCGAGCACGGCGTCGTCGAACCGTCCCTCGGCCAGCGCCTTCTCGGCCTCGCGGCGCAGCTGGTCGGCCGTGAGCACGCTGTCGCCCAGCAGGGGCTTCCGTCGTTCGGCCACCGACTTGCTCTCGACCCGGATCCGGGTGAGCAGGACGACCCCGGCGGCGACGAGGAGGACGACGACGAGGGTGATGACGATCGGAGGCAGGCTGGCCCCGCCGACTCCCTGGGTGCTCTGCAGGTCGGCCAGCCGCTCGCCCAGCCAGTTCATGAGCCGTTGAAACAGGGAACGGGTGTCCTGGTACTCGGAGCGGGCGAGCTCCTCGCTGAGCCACTGACGCGCCTGGTCGGTCGACGGGTCGAGGTCCCGCGGCAGCGCCATCGCGAGGACTCCGGCGAACCGGCTCACGAGCCGTTCCCCGAGGCGCGCGCGGCGCGCTGGAGGACGAGGTCGAACCCCTCGAGCCGCATCCGCTGGTCGACGTAGAGCAGCGAGATCGCGCCGGCGGCGAACGGGACGACCACCGTCATCGACAGCAGCGTGGCGATCGCCAGACCCAGCGAGTAGACCAGGGCCTCGACGCTGGGACTCAGGGAGAGGGCCGAGCTGACCAGCGACGCCACGACGATGAGCGGCAGCTGGATCACGCAGAAGACGACGACGCAGAGCAGGCCGACGACGACGAGCCGCACCAGGGTGCGCCAGAACACGCCGCGGGTCAGGGCCCAGCTGCGGCTCAGTGCGTCGGAGACCCGGCGTCGTTCCAGGACCACGGCCGCACCGGCCAGACAGGAACGGGTGAGCAGGTATGCCGACCAGGCGGCGACGACGAGGCCGCCGAGGAGCGAGATGGCCACGGCCGCCAGCAGCGAGTTGGCCTGGGTCGCCAGCGCGACGAGCAGGATGAGCAGCACGATGGGCAGTGCCAGCCCGACGGTCAGCAGGGCAGCGAGGCCCACCAGCGGCAGCAGCCGACGCCGCACCTGGCCCCACATCTCCGCGAGGCCCGGGCGGCGGCCGAGGGCAGCCTCGCCCACGGAGTAGGACAGCGCGCCGGCCAGCACCAGCGAGGCGAACCCGATCCCGAACAGCAGCAAGAGTCCGAAGAACGAGCTCTGGTCGACGACCGCGTCGGCACCGAGGTCGGCGTACCAGGAACCCTGGGCGCCCAGGGCGGCGGCGAGGATCGCCGGCACGGCCGACAGCGCGAGGACGACGAGGGTGGTGCTGAAGATGGCGCCGGCGTTGCGCCGGATGTGCTTCACCGCCGCGTCGACGATGTCGCCGAGGCTCATCGGGCGCAGCGAGATGATGCCGGGCTTGTGGCTGGTGACGAGCAGGACCCGATCGGGACCGCGGACGACGCCGCCGCCCCGGTAGGGCGGCGCGGTGCTCGGTGCGGCCGCCTCCGCGCTGCCCGGAGCGGCCAGCCCGCCGAGCGGGGTCTCCACCTCGTCGGGTGCGGTGACCGGCATACCGGCGGACGAGGCCGTGGCGAGCCCTCCGGGCGGCAGGTACGCGGGGGGTCGCCGGCGCCCGTCCTCGGCCAGAGCGCCGGGGGGCGGCCCGAACCCGCTCACGGCGTCCCCGGCCGTGCGTCGATGACGAGCACCCCTGACAACCCCTGCCTCTGCCCACCGCCGCCACGACGGTGTCCGTCCGGAGAAGGTATCAAGCGGGGAGGTCGGCCATGACGGTTCTACCGCCGCTGGCGGGCTTCGTCGGCGGCGACCTCGGGCTCGGGCGCAGGCGCCTCGGCGGCAGCGGTCGGCGCCCCCGCCACCGCGTCCTGGATGGCGACCTTCAGCCGCTGGACGGGTTCGCGGTACCGCCCTTCCCGGCGCTGGGCCTTGGCCAGCTTGTCGGGGCGGCCCGGGCGGCCATCTCGCGCCTCGTAGCGCTTCCGGGCCCACACCGACCGGGGCCGGGCGAGCCGGATGGCGCCGATGATGAGCAGCAGCGGGAAGAAGAGACCGACCAGTCCGGTCCACATCTTGCCCTTCACCAGGGTGACCGCCGCGAGCGCCAGGTCGATGGCCACCACCAGTCCGACGCTGATGGCGAACACCAGCGCGCTCTCCCCGGCGAACGGGGTGAGGTCGTCGAGGATCGGTACGCCGCCGAGCAGCAGGAGCCCGCTCACTCCGGTGGCCACCGCGACCGCGTCGACGGAGAGGCGTCCCTCCTCGGCCCAGTAGACGTCGTCGAGGTGGAGGATCAGGGCGAACTCGTCGAGGACGAGGGCGGTTCCGAGCCCGAACAGGGCGGCACAGACCGCCCGCCAGACCACCGGTTCGACCGGCACCGCGAGCCCGGCGACGCCACCGGCCACCATCGCGACGGTCCCGAACACGACGTGGTGGATGTGCAGACCGCCCGGAGTGATGTTGCCGGGCCACCAGCTGACCTGCGCTCGGATCATCCGCACCGAGAAGCGGATGAAGGCGAAGGTCAGGACGAACGCGGCGAAGAAGCAGAACAGCGGAAGCCGGCCGGTGTCGAGGATGTTCGCCCGGAACCAGTCGCCCATCTGCTCAGTGTCGGTCGTGCGACGACATCGCGGCAAGGAAACGCGTCAGACCGCGGCTCAGACCGGGGGCGTCCACTTCTGCGCGGCCGTGCCGTTGCAGTCGTACAGCTGGAGGGCTGTGCTGTCGGTCGAGCTCGCGCCGGGGACGTCGAGACACCGCGCCGGACTGGGGGTTCAACAGACCGCCGCTGACGAGGGGGTACCAGACCTGGGCGGCAGTGCCGTTGCACGTCCAGAGCTGGACCCGGCTGCCGTTGGCGGTCCCGCCACTCGCGACGTCCAGGCACTGGCCGACCGCCAGGAGCGTGTGGTTGCCGAGCAGTGTCCACCGCTGGGCGGAGCCGCCGTTGCACGCGTACAGCTGGACCGTGGTGCCGTTCGCGCCCGAGCCGCCGCGGACGTCCAGGCACTTGTTGGCCAGGCCGAGGACGGGGCCCGGCGGTGGCAGCGGAGAGATCGTCCGAGCAGGCTGCCAGCCCTGCGCTGCGGAACCGTTGCAGTCGTAGATCTGCAGCGCCGTCCCGTTGGTGCTGTTGCCGCCGGGAAGGTCGAGACAGCGGCCCGAACGAGGGTTGCGGAGCGAGCCGTCGGCCTCGAGCGCCCAGGTCTGCGCGCTGGTGCCGTTGCAGGTCCACAACTGCACGCGGGTGCCGTTCGCCGTCCCGCTGCCGTAGACGTCCAGGCAGCTGCCCAGGGCGCTCAGCGTCTGGTTGTTGCCGTAGGTCCACCGTTGGGCAGCGCTACCGTTGCACTGGTAGATCTGGACCGGCGTGCCGCCGGCGGTCCCGGACCCACGGATGTCGAGGCATTTCGACGCCGGGCCGAGGACCTCGCCGGGAGCCGGGTTCGTCGCGACCCCGTGCACGGTGACGTCGCGCGCGCCGGTCCCGTCGTTGCTGGTGATCTGGTAGGTCCCGGTGTAGCGACCGACCGCCGTAGGGGCGAAGGTCACCGCCTGGCGGATCGTGTCGTCCGGCGAGAGCTGCTGGCCCTCGGCGACCGGGTCCGCCACGAGGAAGGGTGGCGCCGGGGGAGCGGCCTTGTTGAGCGTGAGCAACAGGTTGCCGGTGTTGGTGATGTCGAACGTCTTCGTCACGGTCATGCCGACCGGGATCGAGCCGAAGTCGAGGTCCGTCGGCGTGATGGCCAGCTTCGGTGCTCCGGCGACGCCGGTACCGGTCAGCGGGACCGTCACGTTGCCGGTCGACGACGAGAGGACGAGCTGCGCGCTCTTGGCGCCGGTGGAGGTCGGGGCGAAGCGGATCGGCACCGAGAGCGACGCGCCGGCGGCGAGGGTCGTCCCGGTCGCGGGCAGCGACGTCGCGGTGAAGGGCGCCGCCGGGGCCGAGACGCCGGTGATCGTCGTCGTCGTGGTCCCGGTGTTGGTGATGTTCACGCTGGAGGTCACGACGCCACCGGTCGGCACGTCGCCGAAGGCGATCGAGGACGGGGCCGAGGCGAGGCCGTCCTTGGTCCCGAGACCGTGGAGGTCGAAGGCCAATGGTCCGGAGCTGGTGGCGAAGGTGAGGGCACCGGACTGCGATGTCGGCGTCGTCGGCGTGAACGTGACCGGCACGGTCAACGTGTCGCCGGTGGCAAGGGTCTTGGGCAGCCCGGCGCCGTTCGCGGCGAACGGAGCACTCGTCGAGACGCCCGTGACGGTGACGGCTCGCAGCGCCGTCACGGTGACCGAAGCCGTCGCTGTGGAACCGACCGCCACGGACCCGAAGTCGGTCGGCGAACCCCGCAGGGCCACCGTGGTCGGTCGGCCGAAGCCGTAGACCACTCCGGTCCGGTTCCCCACGTAGACCCGGCCCTTGTCGGTGGCCGGCACCGAGAACTTCGTCGCCGTGCCGATCGGAGCCGCATACCGCAGGGTCATCGAGCCGTTCGAGGGAAGCGCCGAGTAGGCGCGGATCTGACCACCGGCGCCGTTCGAGCCGCTGCTGTAGACCGCCCACACGAGGGCCGAACCGGACGTCGTGCCGTTGGACGTGACCACCGGCGAACCCGAGGTGTAGCCGAACGAGCCCGGACTCGTCGCGACCCGGGTGAGGGTCGGCAGACCGTTCGCCGAGGCGCTGACCTTGAACGCGGCCATCGGTTCCTGACTGGGGACGAGGTAGACGTAGCCTCCGTCGCCGCCCCAGAACGCGGGATAGCCCCAGACCCCGTTGTAGGGCCCGAGCGTCTGGAGGGTCGCGTCGGTGCCGCCCGGGCCTTGCGCCATCCCACCGAGGTTGTCACGGTCGAGCAGGTAGACCTTGCCCTCCTTGCCGACCTGGACGACGAGGTGCGGATGCGCAGCCGTGCCGAAGCCGTCGGGGATCGCCAGGGGGTTGCCCGACCCCAGGTCGGTGTCGTTGGTGTCGAGGTTGGTGTTGTTGACAGGGCTGAAGAAGTCCTTGGACACCAGGCTGCCGTCGGAGTTGACCTGGAGCCGGACCACCGCCTCCCCGAGCGTCCCGGGCGGCGAGGTGCCCGGCCCTGGAGGCGGCGACACCCCGTTGCCGGTCGTGAGGAAGATCCGGCGCGGGCCGTCGGAGACGAGTCCGCCGCCGGACTGCCAGATGCCCGCTCCGGCCTTCGACGAGCCCACCTCTCCGGCCCACAGCGTCGTCTGCCGGCCGGTCGCCGCGTCGACACCGACGACGTACCCCACGTAGGGCCCGACGTCGCAGTGGCTGGCGAAGGCCGCATACACGACCCCGTCGAGCAACAGCAGGCCCGGACGCTGCATGGCCGTCTTCGGGATGAAGGTGTTGGTCGGGTCGTTGCTCGGGTTGCCCTGGATGGTCGTGGGGAACCCGGACCGCTCGGCTCCGGTGGTGATGTCCAGGGCGTGCAGGTACCAGTGTGGGTGGTCCAGGTCGGGTCCGTCGTTGACCTTGGACGTGAAGTAGGCGGTTCCCGTCGCGGGGTCGACCACCGGCGTACCCGTGATGCCGATGTTGGGGACGAGGTCGCCGCAGCCGATCGCCGAGGCCGGCCATGCCTTACCGACGTTCCGGGTCCACCGGATCGCCCCGGACACCGCGTCGAGTCCGTAGGCGTTGTTGTTCTCGGTGACGGCCAGCACCGTCGACCGGGCGACGACCGGCTTCGCGTAGATCTGGCCCTCCAGCTGGGTGGCGAAGAGCTGGCCGAAGTCGGCGGCCGTGACGTCGGACGGAGAGAGGGTGGGCTCGTTGGGGTCCCAGCCGGTCCGGAGCCGGTCGTAGGACACGGTGACGTCGTCGGCCTGCGCCGGGACCGGTACCGCCACGAGCGTCGCGGCGACGGCGAGGCAGGCCACCAGCAGGGCGACGACCGTTCGACGGGCAGGACGGAACGGCATCGACAGCACCGGTGACCCCTCCCAGCGTGCGGCCCGGCTACTCGACAGATTGTGGTTGGAACACAGAACGGTGAGCCGCGCTGCTCACGCTAGCCCCAGCGGCCTGGTCCAGTATGCAGGCGCGCACCTCGCGGGGGTGGCACCGGCCGAGGGGGCTCAGCTGGCGAGGTTCCACTTCTGGGCCGCCGTGCCGTTGCAGTCGTAGAGCTGCAGGGCGGTTCCGCTGGTGGGGTTGGCGGCGGGGACGTCGAGGCAGCGCCCCGACTGGGGGTTCAGCAGGCCGCCGCCCGCCAGGACGTACCAGGTCTGGGCCGCCGTGCCGTTGCAGGTCCAGATCTGTACGCGGCTGCCGTTGGCCGTCCCACCCCCCGCGACGTCGAGGCACTTGCCCAGAGCCGTGAGGTTGTGGTCGCCCACCGCGGTCCACCGCTGGGCGAAGGTCCGGTTGCACGAGAAGAGCTGGACGACCGTCCCGTCACCGCTCTGCCCGGCGCGGACGTCGAGGCACTTGTCGGCCAGGCCGACCACCTCACCCAACGAGTTGAGCGGGAGGATGCCGCGAGTCGGCTGCCAGTGTTGCGCCGGCGTCTGGTTGCACGCGTAGATCTGGAGCCCGGCCCCGTCGACGGCGTTCCCTCCGGGAACGTCGAGGCACCGGCCGGACTGGGGGTTCCACATCGACCCATCGGCCTGGGCCACCCATGACTGGGCGCCTGTACCGTTGCAGGTCCAGAGCTGGACCCGGGTGCCGTCGACGGTTCCGCTGCCGGAGACGTCGAGGCACTTGCCGATCGCCCGGAGTGACCCGTCGGCCCGCGGCGTCCACAGTTGGGCGTCGGTCCCGTTGCAGGTATAGAGCTGCACCGGGGTCCCGTCAGCGGTCCCTGAGGACCGGACGTCGAGGCACTTGTTGCCAGGACCGAGGAGGGGAGTTCCCGAACGGGCGATCGCGGTCCCGTGCACGGTCACGGCGGTGCTGCCGGACCCGTCGTTGCCGGTGATCAGGTAAGTGCCGCTGAAGTCCCCCGCCGTGGTCGGCGTGAACGTCACCGACTGGCGGAACGTGTCGCCGGGGGAGAGCTGCTGTCCCTCGGCGACCGGGTCGGGGACGAGGAACGGCGCCGCTGGAGGAGCCGCCTTGTTGAGCGTGAGCAGCAGGTTGCCGATGTTGGAGATGTCGAACGTCTTCGTGGCCGCCGATCCGACCACGACGGTGCCGAAGTCGAGATCGGTGGGCGCAACGCGCAGATGCGGCGCGCCCGTGACGCCGGTACCCGACAGGGGCAGGGTGACGTTGCCGGTCGTCGAGGCGACCATCAGCTGCGACGCCTTGTCCCCGCTGGACGTCGGGGCGAAGGTGATGGGCACCGTGACCGAGGCGCCGGGCGCCAGGACGAGGCCCGGTGTCTGCAGCGACGCCGCCGAGAACGACCCGCTCGGGCCGGTCACCCCGGTGATCGTGGTGCTCGTTGTCCCGGTGTTGGTGACGTCGACGCTGGACGTGACGAGACCCCCGGTCGGGACGTCACCGAAGGCGAGCGCGTTCGGCGTGGCCATCAGGCCGTCTCTGGTGCCCATCCCGTGCAGGTCGAACCCCAGCGTCCCCGCGCTGGTCGCGAACGAGAGCGCGCCGGACACGGAGACCGGGATGGTCGGTGTGAATGTCACGGGGACGGTCAGGGTCTCGCCCGCGGCGAGGGTGTGGGGCAGCGGGACCGACCCGTTCGTGAACGGGGCACTCGACGAGACACCGTTCACGGTGACCGTGCGGAGGGCCTTCACGGTGACCGAGGTCGCCTTCGTGGAACCTACGGCGATCGTGCCGAAGTCGGTCGGCGAGCCCTGGAGCGCCACCGTCGTCGGGCGCCCGAACCCGTAGAGCACTCCGGTGCGGTTGCCGACGTACACCCGGCCCTTGTCGGTGGCCGGCACGGAGAACTTGCTGGCCGTCCCGATCGGCGCGGCGTAGCGCAGATCGAGGGTTCCGTTGGAGGGCAGGGCGCTGTAGGCGCGCAGCTGTCCCTCGGCGCCGGTGGGCCCGCCACCGTAGACCGCCCACACCAGCGCCGTCCCGGACGTCGACCCGTCCGAGGTGACGACGGGAGATCCGGAGGTGTAGCCGAAGGTGCCGGCGCTGCGGGCCACCCGGGTGAGGGTCGGCGTCCCCGTGGCGGAGGCTCCGACCGAGAACGCGGTGAGGGGGCCCTGGTTGGGAACGACGTAGACGTGCCCTCCGTCACCGCCCCAGAACGCGGGATGGCCCCAGACCCCGCCGTAGGGGCCGAGCGCCTGCAGGACCGCATCGGTGCCGCCGGGTCCCTGCGCGACACCGCCGAGGTTGTCGCGGTCGAGCAGGAGGACTCGGCCGTCCTTGCCGGCCTGGACGAGAAGGTGCGGATGGGAAGGCGTGCCGAACCCGTCGGGGATCGCCATCGGGCCGCCGGAGCCGAGGTCGGTGTCGTCGGTGTCCAGGTTGGTGTTGTTGAACGGGCTGAAGAAGTCCTGGGAGACCAGGCTGCCGTCGGAGTTGACCTGGAGCCGGACCACCGACTCGGCCAGAGTGCCGGGCGGCGAGGAGCCCGGGCCGGGTGGCGGCGAGACGCCGTTGCCGGTCGCGAGGAAGATCCGGCGTGGGCCGTCGGAGACCAGGCCGCCGCCGGACTGCCAGATGCCGGCGCCGGCGTTCGAGGACCCGGACTCCGTCGCCCACATTGCGGTCTGCTGCCCCGTGGTCGCGTTGACCCCGACGACGTACCCGACGAAGGGACCCGCGTCGCAGTGGCTGGCGAACGCCGCGTAGACGGCGCCGTCGAGGAGCAGCAGGCCCGGGCGCTGCATCGCGGTCTTCGGGGTGAAGGTGTTGTTCGGGTCGTTGCTCGGGTGTCCCTGGATCGTGGTCGGGAACCCTGGGCGTTCGGCGCCCGTCGTGATATCGACCGCGTGCAGGTACCAGTGCGGGTGGTCGGGGTCGGGTCCGTCGTTCACCTTGGCCGTGAAGTATGCGGTTCCGGTGGCGGGGTCGACGGCGGGTGTCGCGGTGGCGCCGATGTTGGGGACCAGGTCCCCGCAGCCGATGACGGAGGCGGGCCAGGGCGCTCCGAGATCGCGCGTCCAGCGGATCGCGCCCGACACCGGGTCGAGGCCGTAGGCCTTGTTGTTCTCGGTGACGGCCATCACCGTCGACCGGGCGACCACCGGTTGCGCGTAGATCTGCCCGTCGAGCTGGGTGGCGAAGATCTGGCCGAAGTCGGGCGCCGAGACGTCCGAGGGCGACAGCCCCGGTTCGTTGAGGTCCCAGCCGGTGCGGAGGGTGTCGTAGGACACGGTGAGGTCGTCCGCCCGCGCCGCGTCGGCGACGAGCGTCCCGACGACGGCGAGGCAGGCGACCATGGCCCCGGCGACCGCCCGACGGGCAGCGCGGGGCAGCGTCGACTGCACCGCTGAAAACCTCCCAGCGTGTAGCCCCGTTTCCCGACAGGGCGTGACTGCGCATGTACCCCGAGCCGCGCGGACTCACGCTAACCCGAGTCGCGTTCTCGTGTATGCGGATTCGCGGATGTCCGATTTCTGACGGGACGGGCGATTCGGAGCTGTCGCTCGACCTCGGCCGGACTGGCGCAGGTGGCTCCGAGCTGCTCCATCCGGGCCACCACGTCCGGTTCGGCGCGCGTCAGGGCCAGGCCTCGGCGCAGGAGGACGAAGGGTGGCTTCCGGCGCTCGGCGAGGTCGCGGACCAGCCGGCGCGCGAACGTCACCCAGCGCGGGTGCCGGACGCACCAGGCGGAGTGGAGGATTCCGGCGTCGCCCAGCGCCCCGATGATCTCGGCCGCGAAGATCCCCTCGGCCACCACGAGCGCGTCGGGCGCGGCGCTGATCCGGGCCGTCCCGGCGGCCGCCGACCGGGCGATGTCGTAGACCGGCACCTCCGTCGTCCCGGAGGCGACCAGCTCCTCCAGGGCTCGGACGGCGGCGGCGGCGTTCCAGGAGCCCGGGTCGTCCCAGTCGACGATGGTCGTGCCGCCGAGGTCGCGGGTCGGCAGCTCGGGGTCGTCGCCGTCGCGGTAGAAGTCGTCGAGGCGGACGACGGGCCACCCGGATGCGCCGTGCAGCCGGGCCGCGAGCCGCGACTTCCCGGCTCCCGAGGGCCCGGCGAGCACCACGACCCGCCCGCCGTCGGTTCGTGCTCTGGACCGCTCGCCCTTCGGTGCGGTCCAGAGCACGAGTCGGCCGAAGTTCACCGGCCCTTGGGGTGCCAGACGGTCTTGGTCTCGAGGAACGCGCGGACGCGCCGGAGGTCCGGGGTGACGGACCAGTCGGGCTCGACCGCCGCCGCGCCGGTCCCGCCGGGCCGCAGCACCCGCTTCACAGTGTCGGCGGCAGCGACTTCGAGGTCGCCCCAGACGACCCCGTCGGCGTCGGCGGCGCCGGTGAGGTCGATCGCGTTGACGTCACGGTGCGACGCGAGCCAGGGGGCGATCTCTCCCGCCCGACCGGTCAACACGTTGATGACGCCGCCCGGCACATCGCTCGTCGCGAGGGCTTCCGACAAGGTCACCGCCGGCAGCGGGCGGGCGGCGCTCGTCACCACCACGCAGGTGTTGCCGGACACGACGATCGGCGCGACGACGCTGACCAGCCCGAGGAGCGAGGACGACTGCGGCGCCAGGGCCGCGACGACGCCGGTCGGCTCGGGAGCGGAGATGTCGAAGTAGGGCCCGGCGACCGGGTTGAGGCCGCCGAGGACCTGGGCCAGCTTGTCGGTCCAGCCGGCGTACCAGACCCAGCGGTCGATCGCGGCGGCGACGGTGGTCCGTGCCCGAGCCGCAGTCAGGCCCTCGGCCGCCGACACCTCCTCGACGAACTGGTCGAACCGGCCCTCCATGACCTCGGCGACGCGGTAGAGCACCTGCCCGCGGTTGTATGCGGTGGCACCGGCCCAGCCGGGGAACGCCGCCCGCGCCGCGACGACCGCGTCGCGGGCGTCCTTGCGCGAGGCCTGCGAGGCGTTGGCGAGGAACCGGCCCTTGGTGTCGCTGACGACGTAGGAGCGGCCCGACTCGCTGCGTGGGAAGGCGCCACCGATGTAGAGCTTGTAGGTCTTGCGCACGTCGAGCCGCGGCGAAGGCGCGGCGGCCTTGCGCGTAGCCGTGGGGCTCACTGGTCGTCTCCCGTCGTCACGTAGCCCTCGAGGCCGTGTCGGCCGCCCTCTCGGCCGTAGCCGGACTCCTTGAAGCCGCCGAACGGCGAGGTGGGGTCGAACTTGTTGAAGGTGTTGGCCCACACCACGCCCGCGCGCAGCTGGTCGGCCATCCAGAGGATGCGCGACCCCTTGTCGGTCCAGACGCCGGCGGAGAGGCCGTAGGGCGTGTTGTTGGCCTTGGCCACCGCCTCCTGCGGTGTCCGGAAGGTCAGCACCGAGAGCACCGGACCGAACACCTCCTCCTGGGCGATCCGGTGGGTCTGGGCGACACCGGTGAACACCGTTGGGGGGAACCAGAACCCGCGGCTCGGCAGCTCGCACGGAGGGCTCCACCGTTCGGCACCCTCGGCCTCGGCGATGCCGGACAGCTCGCGGATGCGGTCCAGCTGGGCGGCGGAGTTGATCGCGCCGAGGTCGGTGTTCTTGTCGAGCGGGTCGCCCACGCGGATCGTCGTGAGCCGCCGCTTGAGCTTGCGGATCACCTCGTCGTGGACGGACTCCTGCACCAGCAGCCGCGACCCGGCGCAGCAGACATGGCCCTGGTTGAAGAAGATGCCGTTGACGATGCCCTCGACCGCCTGGTCGACCGGGGCGTCGTCGAAGACGATGTTGGCGGCCTTGCCGCCGAGCTCGAGGGTGGCCCGGACGCGGGTGCCCGCGATGGTGCGGGCGATCGCCTTGCCGACCTCGGTCGAGCCGGTGAACGCGATCTTGTCGACGCCCGGGTGCTCGACGAGGGCGCGACCGGTGTCGCCGGCGCCGGTCACGATGTTGACGACGCCCGGGGGCAGGTCGGCCTGCTGGCACACCTCGGCGAAGAGCAGCGCGGTCAGCGGTGTGGTCTCGGCCGGCTTGAGGACGACCGTGTTCCCGCAGGCCAGCGCGGGCGCGATCTTCCACGACAGCATGAGCAGTGGGAAGTTCCAGGGGATGACCTGACCCACGACCCCGATCGGCCGCGGTGGCCGGCCACCGGCCGGCGCCAGACCCGCGTACTCGAGCTTGTCGGCCCAGCCCGCGTGGTAGAAGAAGTGCGCGGCCGCGAGCGGGATGTCGACGTCGCGCGACTCCTTGATCGGCTTGCCGTTGTCGAGCGTCTCGAGGACGGCGAACTCGCGGGCCCGCTCCTGCATGATGCGGGCGATGCGGAAGAGGTACTTCCCTCGGTCGGCGCCGGACATCCGGCCCCAGACCCCTCGGTATGCCTGTCGCGCCGCCTTGACGGCGCGGTCGACGTCGTCGGCGGTCGCCTCGGTGATGTCGGCGAGCACCTCCTCGGTCGCCGGGCTGATCGTCTTGAAGCTCGTGTCTCCCGTCGAGTCGACGAACTCGCCGCCGATGAACAGTCCGTAGGACGAGTGGATGTCGACGACCGAGCGTGACTCGGGAGCGGGGGCGTACTCGAAGCGGGGCATGGTGGACCTCAGGCGGTTCTAGTCGAGGGTGACGTAGTCGGGGCCGGAGTAGGCGCCGGTGCGCAGCTTCTGCCGTTGCAGCAGAAGGTCGTTCAGCAGGCTGGACGCACCGAACCGGAACCAGTCCGGGTCCATCCAGTCGTCACCGGCGATCTCGCTGACCATCACGAGGTACTTCAGCGCGTCCTTGCTCGTCTTGATGCCACCGGCCGGCTTCACCCCGATCTGCACGCCGGTGGACTCCTGCCAGTCGCGGACCGCCTCGAGCATGATGAGCGTCACGGGCAGGGTCGCCGCGGGCTGCACCTTCCCGGTGGACGTCTTGATGAAGTCGCCGCCGGCCAGCATCGACAGGTAGGAGGCGCGCCGGACGTTGTCGTAGGTGACGAGCTCGCCGGTCTCCATGATGACCTTGAGGTGGGCGTCGTGGCCGTCCGCACGGCGGCACGCCTCCTTGATCGCGACGATCTCCTCGAACACGGTGAGGTAGTCGCCGGCGAGGAACGCCCCGCGGTCGATGACCATGTCGATCTCGTCCGCTCCGGCAGCCACCGCGTCGGCCGTGTCAGCCAGCTTGACGGGCATACTGGCGCGTCCCGAGGGGAAGGCGGTGGCAACCGCCGCGACGTGGATACCGCTGTCGCCCAACGCTTCTCGGGCCGTCGTGACCATGTCACCGTAGACGCAGATCGCCGCCGGATGAGGGGTCGAGGGGTCGGTGGGGTCGGGCACCCGCGCCTTGGCGCAGAGCGAGCGGACCTTGCCGGGCGTGTCCGCGCCCTCGAGGGTGGTGAGGTCGATCATGGAGATCGCCATGTCGATGCCCCACGCCTTGGCGGTGGTCTTGATGGATCGGGTCCCGAGCCCGGCGGCGCGGGCCTCGCAGCCCACCTGGTCGACTCCGGGGAGCCCGTGAAGCCACGTCGTGAGGGCCCGGTTGGTCACTCGGCCGACGCCGAGGATGTCGCGTGCTCTCTCGGTGGTCCGCTCTCCGACACTGGCGAGGGTTGTCACCTACCCAGCCTAGTTGCCCCAGGGGGCACCGAGATCTGCGTGCGAGAATGACCGGCATGAGCCGTTCGACGTCCACGCCGGAGGCCCTGCGTACGCTCCGTCAGCGCGGGTCGATCGCGCTCGGCATCGTGGCGATGTCGTTGGGTGGCCTGATGGCGGTGCTGTCCGTGTTCTCCGGGGAGCCGTCCCTGATCCTCATCGGCGCGATGCTGATGCTGATGGCGATCGGGTGGGTGCTGTTCATCCGGCCGGCGGTGGTGCTGACGATCGTCGGGGTCGAGCTGGAGAACCCGTTCCGGCGCACCAGCATCCCGTGGTCCCACATCGAGGACGTCTCGCCGCGGTGGAACCTCGAGATCTGGGCCGACGGCAAGACCTACCCGGCGTGGGCGGTCGCGTCGCACATCGAGCGGCCGAAGCGTTCCGGCGTCCTCGGGTACGGCAAGCTCGGCATCGACGAGACCACGGTCAACGCGCCCAAGCCGTCCGAGGGTGCGACGGTGGGTAGTGCCAGCCGGATGATCGAGACGGCGATGGCCGAGTATGCGGAGCTGGTCGCCGAGGGCGACTCCGCCGCGGTGACCGGCCGCGAGATCACAGGGACGTGGAACTGGCTCGACATCCTCTGCTTCGTGGTGCCCGCCCTGGTGATCGTCGCCGGCGTCGTCGCCTGACGTCCCCCACGCGCCCAGCCCTGGGTGGAGGGTGCTGAGAGCGCTAGGGCGCTCGGATATACCTCCACCCAGGAAAGCCGGAGCCGCAGCGTCAGGGGCAGACGACGTCGGGGTTCCACATCTCGAAGGTGCCCATCGGGTTGTGGTCCCAGGCCCAGACGTGGAGCGAGTAGAACGCCGGCAGCCCATAGCGGTTCGGGGCGTCGGTGACCATGAACTCGTGCCCGAACAACGACGGCGCCAGACCGAGCTGCTCCCGCAGCTTCAGGTGCTCCGAGCCGTGGCCCGCGTGGGTCTCTACCTGCCCGGGGGACGGGGCGGCCTGCGCGGCGGCGACCGGGCCCCCGAGCAGGAGCGCCAGGGAGGCGGCCACGGCACCGAGCCGCATACCCGTCCTCATGACCCCTCCGTCACGACGTAGAGCTCGTCGGCGACGAGGCCGTGAGCCTCCCTGTGGACCGCGTTGGCGGCGTCCTCGCTGGCCGCCTCAACGAGGCAGAAGACGGTCCCCTTGTCCTCGTTGACCTAGTAGCGCAGGTAGCGCACGTCGTACCGGTCCTGCGTCTGCAGGTCGGCCATGTGCGCCTTGCCGACGTCGTCGTGACGGACCCTGTCGCCGAGGTGGTGGATGTCCATGAAGAGAGGCATCGCAGCTCCGATCTCGGGCCGGCCGCACCCTACGGCCTGGCTTCTCGAGAAGAGTGCGGCGAGCAGGCCTGGGCTCGCATGGGGAGGAACTCCCCATGTTGTCCGGGCGGTTCCCCAGATTCGGGGCGGTCAGCGGTCGCTGGCGACGAGGCCCAGTCGGTTGGCCGCGGCGACGGCGTCCCGGCGGGTCGCTGCGCCGAGCTTGCTCAGGACTGCGGACACGTGGTGGTCGACGGTCTTGACCGAGATGAAGAGCCGGCCCAGGGCGCCGTCGACGAGGTAGTCGACCCGGTCCGTCGACCAGTCGCACGCGTAGGTGTGGAATTCCGCCAGGTCGAGCGGCAGCCGCACTGCTTCGAAGTCCTCACGCACAACCGGGTCGCGGAACGGGTGCAGCCCCATGCCGACCGCGCTGGCCTCGCCCGGGACCACCGCGTCGCCGAACGCCTCCATCACACAGATCTCCGCGCTCCGCTCCGGCACCTCCTCGCGACCGACCATCCACAGCGAGACCATCGACCGCGGCGACACGACGGCCCGCGCCCGCATCCCGAACCAGCCCTCCCGCGGCGTCCAGCCCCACTGCGTCGGCTGCTGCTCGCGGACGGTCTGCCCGCCCCGGAACGGCTGCTGACCCTGGGTGCTGCCGACCGGCCCGGACCACGAGCCGGACTGGATGCCGGAGACGCGGATCGGCGGCTCGTGGTCGCCCTCGCACCACACCGGGTGGTCCGTCGGGATCCGGAGCCGCAGGCACGAGCCGCCGATCTCGTATGCGGCCGCGCTCGCCGCGCGGGAGCTCCAGGCGGGCAGGTAGTGCGGGATCCAGACGCTCGTGTCGAGCCCCGGTTCGTCGAACTCGTCGGCGAACACGGGGACCAGGTCGGGGCGCGGTGACTCCGGCATGGCGGGACGCTAACAGCCGGGTGAGACGGTGCGTTCACGCCGCGGGTCCCGTTCAGAACCCCTCGCGAGTCACGTCGTGAGTCGCGGGTCACCCGTCCCGCCGTTCGGGTCCGCGCCGGTAACCTCGGCCGATGGAGACAGACCCCGAGGACGCGGAGAACGCCGTCGCGAGGTACCTCCGCGAGCAGGCCGACCGCCCTCTGGGCGACGCGCAGCTGGCGTCCGGCCGCACACTCGCACCGTTCAGCCGGGCGCTTGGCCTCGGTGCCGAGAACCTGTTGGTCAAGGCCGTGGACGCGTTGGAGGCCCAGGACGACGACCGCGCGACGGCCCTGGTCCGTCGGGCCGTCGGGCTGCCCTTCGACGAGCACGAGGAGGTGGCCCCAGCGGCGGCGGCGGCTCATCTGATGCTGTTCAACCTCGTGACGGACGTGATGGAGGACAGCCCGGACGACGACGAGCGGTGGCTCGATGCCGCGCTCGGCGTCATCGACGGTCCGGTCCAGACGGCGCGCCTCGACATGCGGGACGTGCTCACCGCGATCGCCCAGGACTACGACCTGACGCGCAGCGAGCGCAGGCGGCTGCAGAGCGGGATCCGGGACGTGAAGCCGGCTCCGGAGCTGATCGACCTCGTTGACCTGACCCGGGACGAGCTGGCCGAACGGGTCATGGCCATCCTCGGCGCCTGCCGCACCTATGCGGACGCCGTGGACGCTGCGGACGCCTGACCCTGATCGGCGCCCGCCGTCAGATCCGGGTCAGGGCCTCCATGGCCGACCGCAGGGCCGCCAGCCGCTCGGCGGCCGTCCGCCGGGCGTCGGCCAGCCGGTCGGGGTGGCCCACCGGTTCGATGGCCTCGAGGTACACCTTGAGCTTGGGCTCGGTGCCGGACGGCCGCACGATGACGCGTGACCGGTCGGCAAGGAAGTAGCGCAGCCCGTCGGTCGGCGGCAGCCCGCCGTCACCGCGGGCGAGATCGTCGACCTGGGAGACCTCCACCGTCCCGAGCTCGCGCGGCGGCGCGGACCGCAGCCGTTCCATGACCGGCGGGATCTGCGCGAGGTCGGCGACGCGGACCGAGAAGGCGTCCGTCGCATACACGCCGACGCCGACCGCGATGTCGTCGAGCACGTCGAGGAGGGTGCGGCCCTGGGCTTTGAGCTCCGCGGTGTACCAGGCGAGGAGGAGGGCGGCGCTCACGCCGTCCTTGTCGCGGACGATGTCCGGCGCGACGCAGTAGCCGATCGCCTCCTCGTAGCCGTACCCGAGCCCCGGCACCCGCGCGATCCACTTGAACCCGGTGAGCGTCTCCTCGTGCCGACGTCCCGCCGACGCGGCGAGGGCGGACAGCACCCGGGACGAGACGATCGAGCAGGCGACCACGGCGTCCGGTGCGAGCCCGCGCCGCATCGACGCCTCGAAGAACAGGGCACCCAGCTCGTCGCCGCGCAGCATCCGCCACGAACCGTGGTCGAGCACGGCGGCGGCGCACCGGTCGGCGTCCGGGTCGTTGGCGATGACGATGTCGGGGTGGACCTCCCGCGCCACGGCGAGGGCTGCGTCGATCGCTCCGGCCTCCTCGGGGTTCGGGAAGCTCACCGTCGGGAAGTCCGGGTCCGGCACCGCCTGGCTCGACACGGTCGTCGGCGGTGGGAAGCCGGCCGCGGCGAACACCCGACGCACGGTGTCGTCGCCCACGCCGTGCAGGGCGGTGTGCACCACGCTGACGTCGGTCGCCGCCCCCGCCGGGAGCATCGCCGCGACGCGGGCGACGTAGGCGTCCTGGACCTCGTCGCCGAGGCTCTCCCAGCCGTCGTCGACGAGCGGCAGGTCGCGCACCGACGCGACGGCGGCGATGTGCGAGGCGATCTGCGCGTCGGTCGGCGGCACGATCTGGCTGCCGTCGCCGAGGTAGACCTTGTAGCCGTTGTCCTGCGGTGGGTTGTGGCTCGCCGTGACCATGACCCCCGCGTCGGCGCCGAGGTGCCGGATCGCGAACGCCAGCACCGGTGTCGGGAGGGGTCGCGGCAGGATCGACGCGTGCCCCCCGGCGCCGACCACGACGGCCGCGGTGTCGCGGGCGAAGACGTCGGAGTTGTACCGCGCGTCGAACCCCACCACGACCATCGGCTCGGGGATGCCGCGCTCGGTCTGCAGGTAGGCGACGAGGCCCGCCGCCGCGCGCAGGACGACGGCGCGGTTCATCCGGTTGGGTCCGCCGCCCAAGGCACCACGCAGCCCGGCGGTCCCGAACTCCAGCATCCCGGCGAACCGGTCCGCCAGGTCCAAGGACGCCTCGAGGTCGCCCTCGTCCGCGGCGTCGAGGAGGCTGGTCAGCTCCCGTGCGGTGACCGGGTCGGGGTCGTCGTCGATCCAGGCCCTGACCCGCGAGCCGAGGTCGGCGTCGTCGGTCATGACGCCACCCGCTGCACGACGTCGGCGAGCAGTCGGCCGCAGCGCTCGGCGGCGGCCTGGCCGGCCTCGATGACCTCCTGGTGGGACAGCGGCTGGTCGGAGATGCCGGCGGCCAGGTTGGTCACCAGGGAGATCCCGAGGATCTCCATGCCCACGTGACGGGCCGCGATCGCGTCGAGCGCCGTGGACATGCCGACGAGGTCGCCGCCCATCCGCTTGGCCATCTGCACCTCGGCCGGCGTCTCGTAGTGCGGCCCCCGGAACTGGACGTAGACGCCCTCGTCCAAGGTCGGGTCGACCTCGTGGGCGATCGCGCGCAGCCGTGCCGAGTAGAGGTCGGTGAGGTCGACGAAGGTCGGTCCCTCCAGCGGGGATGCAGCGGTGAGGTTGATGTGGTCGCTGATGAGGACCGGCGTTCCCGGTCCCCACGCCGGGTTGAGCCCGCCGCAGCCGTTGGTGAGGACGATGGTCGAGCAGCCGGCCGCCTTGGCGGTGCGGACTGCGTGCACCACGGCGCGGACGCCCCGGCCCTCGTAGAAGTGGGTGCGCGTCCCATAGACCAGCGCGCGCCGAGCGGTGTCACCGATGGCGACCGAGCGCATACTCCCGCTGTGTCCGGCGACCGCCGCCGCGTGGAAGCCGGGCACGTCGGCGTTGTCGACGGTCGCGAGGGTCGGACCGATGAGGTCGGCGGTCTGCCCCCAGCCGGAGCCGAGGACGAGGGCGACGTCGTGGGTCGGGGCCCCGGTGCGTTCGGCGATGACGGTGGCGGCGGCCTGGGCGACGTCGAAGGGATCGGTGGCCGGGTCGTTGAGATCCACACTCACGCACGCACCCTAGTGGCCGGAGGGCGTCCCGCTCCGATGGTTGGATGGAGGCGTGATGGGGCACCCCACGTCGGTCGTCGTCCTCGGCGGCGGCCCGGGCGGGTACGAAGCCGCGCTGGTCGCGGCGCGGCTCGGGGCCTCCGTCACCGTGGTCGACCGCGACGGCCTGGGCGGCGCCTGCGTTCTCACCGACTGCGTGCCGAGCAAGGCCCTCATCTCGACGGCCGGGTTCGTCACGAACCGCGCCACCGGAGGCGACCTCGGGGTCGGCCTGGCCGACGCGACCGTCGACCTGGCGGCGGCGAACCGCCGCATCCTCGACCTCGCGGAGGCCCAGAGCAGCGACATCGCCACGCGCCTCACCGGCGACGGCGTGCGGATCGTCCACGGCACCGGCACCCTGCTCGGGGCCGGCGCGGTGCGGGCCGTCGGTCTCGACGGGACCGCCGAGGACCTCGACGCCGAGGTGGTGCTCCTCGCCACCGGGTCGACGCCGAGGACCATGCCGACCGCTCAACCCGACGGCGAGCGGATCCTCACCTGGCAGCAGATCTACTCGCTCCCCGAGCTGCCCGAGCACCTCGTCGTCGTCGGGTCCGGCGTCACCGGGGCCGAACTGGCCCACGCCTACGTGGGTCTCGGCGCTCGCGTCACCCTGGTCTCCTCGCGCGACCGCGTCCTGCCCGGTGAAGACGCGGACGCGGCCGCGGTCATCGAGGACGTCTTCCGCCGCGACGGGATGGACGTGCTCGGTCGCTCGCGGATGGCCAGTGTCGAGCGGACCGCCGACGGGGTATGCGTGACGCTCACCGACGGTCGGACGGTGCTCGGCTCGCACGCGCTGCTCGCCGTCGGCTCGGTGGCGCAGACGGCGGGAATCGGGTTGGTGGAGAACGGGATCGCACTCACCGAGTCCGGCCACATCGAGGTCGACGGGGTCTCCAGGACCTCGGTGCGCGGCGTGTATGCGGCGGGGGACTGCACCGGCGTCCTGCCCCTGGCGTCGGTCGCGGCGATGCAGGGGCGGATCGCCATGTCGCACGCCCTGGGCGACGCGGTGGCCCCGCTCCTGCTGGACGTGGTGAGCGCCAACGTCTTCACCTCGCCGGAGATCGCGACGGTCGGGATCACGCAGAACGACGTCGACGAGTCACGGGGCACCGCCCGCGCGGTGATGCTTCCCTTGGCCACCAACGCGCGCGCCAAGATGGACCGGTTCACGCACGGCTTCGTCAAGGTGTTCGCGCAGCAGGGGAGCGGGACGGTGCTCGGCGGGGTCGTCGTGGCGCCCCGCGCCTCCGAGCTCATCTACCCGCTGACCGTCGCCGTCCAGAACCACCTCAGCGTCGACCAGCTGTCGAGCACGTTCACCATCTACCCGTCGATGTCGGGCTCCATCGCCGAGGCGGCCCGGCGTCTGCACCGGGCAGCGGGTCAGCCCTCGGGGTGATTCCGGTGCAGGTCGGGGTCGTTCTCCTCGGTGTAGCGGATCTCGGCCTCCTCCTCCTGCGCCCAGCGCGCCCGACGGCCGTCCGAGACCCGCCGCCGGATCCATCGCATCAGCGGCCAGAGGATGGCCAGGATGACGACGAGGATCAGCAGGTTGTTGACCGAGAACCCCTCCCACGGCATCTGGTCCGCGACGGTGAGCAGGGGCATACGCCGATGGTAGGCGTCCGGCGACCGGCCGGGCGCGCCCGGCGGCTAGGGTCGAAACGGCGGCACCGACGATGTCCGGCCGCCGGCCGAACCAGGAGGGACAGACGCCATGAGCAACGAGAGCTTCTTCGACCGGGTCAAGGACTTCATCACGGGTCACCCCGAGCAGGCCGACCAGGGCCTCGACAAGGTCGAGGAGATCATCGACGAGCGGACCGGTGGTCAGTACGCCGAGCAGATCGCCCAGGGCGACGACGTCGTCCGCGAGCAGCTTGGCATCCCCGATAACGAGGCGACCATACCCGAGCCAGGCGACCCGCCCCCGCTGCCGGGCGACCCGACGCCCTCGCCGGGCACGGCGCCGGGACCCTCCCCGGTGCCAACACCAACACCCACCCCGACACCCGCACCGACCGAGCCGACGACGACTCCGCCGGTCCCCACCCCTGACCCGGTACCGACGTCGCCGCCCGAAACGATCCCCGAGGCGGCGCCGGACACGACGAGCACGGATTCGGGTCCGCGGGCCTGACCGAAGGGTTCGTGGACGATCGTCGACCCCCCAGGGTCAGGGATCGACCACGATCATTGGTCGCCTCGCCCAGTCCGGTCAGGCGTCGGCATCCTTGATCTCGGCCAGCACGGTCCCGCTGGTCACGGTGGCCCCGATCTCGGCGGTCAGGCCGGTGACGACGCCGGCCTTGTGGGCGTTGATCGGCTGCTCCATCTTCATCGCCTCGAGGACGACGACGGTCTGACCCTGCTCGACGTTCTGCCCGTCCTCGACGGCGATCTTGACGATGGTTCCCTGCATCGGCGCGGTCAGTGAGTCGCCGGACACGGCCGCCCCGCCGGAGCCGCCCCCGGAGCGTCGGGGGGCCTTCTTGCGGACGACGGCGCCGCCACCCCCACCACCGCCGAGCGACAGCTCGGCCGGCAACACGACCTCGATCCGCTTCCCGCCCACCTCGACGACGACCGGCCGACGCAGCTCGGGCTCGGCGCCGTCGGCGGAACCACCCGCATACGCCTCGATGGTGTTGTCGAACTCGGTCTCGATCCAGCGCGTGTGGATCGTGAAGGGCTCGTCGGTCGACGGCGCGAACGCCTCGTCGCGGACCACGGCGCGGTGGAACGGCAGAACCGTCGGCATCCCGTCGACGACGAACTCGTCCAGGGCGCGGCGGGACCGCTCGATCGCCTGCTGGCGGGTCCGCCCGGTCACGATGAGCTTGGCCAGCATGGAGTCGAACGCGCCGCCGATGACGTCGCCCTCGACGACCCCCGAGTCGACGCGAACGCCGGGGCCGGACGGCGGGAGGAACCGGACCACGGTCCCGGGTGCCGGCAGGAAGTTGCGGCCGGCGTCCTCGCCGTTGATCCGGAACTCGATCGAGTGGGCGTGCGGTTCGGGATCGTCGTAGCCGAGGGGCTCACCGTCGGCGATGCGGAACTGCTCCCGCACGAGGTCGACGCCGGTGACCTCCTCGCTCACCGGGTGCTCCACCTGGAGCCGGGTGTTGACCTCGAGGAAGGAGATGTCGCCGTCCGGTCCGACGAGGAACTCGCAGGTGCCGGCACCGACGTAGCCGGCCTCGGACAGGATCGCCTTGGATGCCCGGAGGAGCTCCGCGTGCTGCTCCTCGGTGAGGAACGGCGCCGGCGCCTCCTCGACGAGCTTCTGGTTGCGGCGTTGGAGTGAGCAGTCGCGCGTCGAGACGACGACGACGTTGCCGTGCTGGTCGGCCAGGCATTGGGTCTCGACGTGGCGCGGCTTGTCCAGGAACCGCTCGACGAAGCACTCGCCACGGCCGAACGCCGTGACCGCCTCGCGCACTGCGGACTCGAACAGGTCCGGGATCTCCTCGATGGTGCGCGCCACCTTGAGGCCGCGGCCACCGCCGCCGTAGGCCGCCTTGATGGCCACCGGAAGTCCGAACTCCTGGGCGAACGCCACGACCTCGTCGGGTCCGTCGACGGGGTCGGCGGTGCCCGGAACCAGTGGCGCACCCGCCTTGGTAGCGATGTGCCGTGCCTTCACCTTGTCGCCCAACGCGTCGATCGCGGCCGGCCCCGGACCGATCCACGTCAGCCCGGCGTCGATGACCGCCTGCGCGAACCCGGCGTTCTCCGCGAGGAACCCGTACCCGGGGTGGACCGCGTCCGCACCGGACTTCGTCGCGACGTCGAGAAGCTTGTCGACGACGAGGTAGCTGTCACCGGGGGTCGAGCCTCCGAGCGCGTAGGCCTCGTCCGCCACCTTCACGTGGAGCGCATCGCGGTCGGGCTCGGCGTAGACGGCGACCGAGCCGATGCCCGCGTCGCGGCAGGCCCGGGCGATGCGTACGGCGATCTCCCCGCGGTTGGCGATCAGCACCTTCGAGATCGGCATGGCCGGAGCCTAACGGGTGGGGGCGGCCCGTTTCGGGCGAGCCGCGTCACACCCGGGGAGCGCCGCGCAGGACCTTGTCGAGCGTGATCGGCAGGTCGGTCACGCGGGTGCCGGTGGCGTCGAAGACCGCGTTCGCCACGGCGGCTCCGACACCGGTGATGCCCACCTCGCCGGCCCCGAGCACGCCCTTGGGCATGGACGGGTCCGGGTCGTCGAGCACGTGGATGGCGATGTCGGGGACGTCGGCGTGGGAGGGCACGTGGTAGTCAGCGAGGGACGCGCTCATGATGCGACCGGTCCGCGGGTCGATCAGCGTCTCCTCGGTGAGGGCCAGCCCCAGCCCCATGACGATGCCGCCCTTGAGCTGGCTGGCGACGGTCTTGGCGTTGAGCACCCGCCCGACGTCGAACGCCCCGACCCAACGCGCTACGCGGACCTCGCCGGTGTCGCGTTCGACGTGCACCTCGCAGAAGTGGGCGCCCGACGCGGCGCGGACCCAACGTCGCTGGTCGCGCAGCGTCTGGGCGAGGAAGCGCACCTGCCCGGCCACGGCCCGCATACCGGTGTCGGCACCGACCGAGACCTCGACGTGGTCGTGCCCGGTTCGCGCGAGGGCGTCGGCGAGAGGCTCGCCGTCGCGGCCGCCCCACCGCCGGACCTGCCGGCGGATCTGTGCCCCGGCGGTGACGATGCTGCCGGCCACGCTCGCCGACTGCGCCGACCCACCCGCACCCGGAGCGATCGGGAGGTCGGTGTCGCCGTACTCGACGCGCACCGCGTCGTAGGGGACGCCCAGCTCGTCCGCGACGACCTGGGCCTGCACGGTGACGGTGCCCATGCCCATCTCGTGGAAGCCGCACCGCAACCGGGCGGTGCCGTCGGCGTCGAGCCGCAGGGTGAGGTTCGCCGTGAACGTCCAGGCCGGGTGGTACGCCAGGGCCATGCCGTACCCGACCAACGTCGAGCCGGACGAACCCGACGAGCTCGTATGCGTGGATCGCCTGTCGTGCCAACCGAACTCGCGCGCGGCGAGGTCCATGACCTCACGGATGCGGCGATGCGAGAACGCCCGGCCGTGCATGGGGGAGACGTCCGGCTCGTTGCGGAGCCGCAGCTCGACTGGGTCGAGCCCGACCTCGTGAGCGAGCTGGTCCATCGCCGACTCCATGGCGAACGAGCCGACCGACTCTCCCGGCGCCCGCATGGCGGTGTTGGGGACGAGGTCGAGCTCGACGAGCGACGAGCTGAGTGCGATGGTCGGCGCGTCGTAGAGGTCCCCGGACGCACCGACGACCTGGTCCGCGCTACCGCCCATGGGCGAGCTCCGCGTGACCGCCTCGTGGACCAGGGCGGTGAGGCGACCGTCCGCGGTGGCGCCGAGGGCGACCCGCTGGGCGGTGGGCGCCCGGCCGCCGACGGTCCGGTAGACGCCTTCGCGGGTCAGAGCCATCCGGACGGGACGCCCGGTGGCGCGGGCGGCCATGACCGTCAGCAGCGTTCCGGACCACACGAACCCCTTGGCCCCGAACCCGCCGCCGACGAACGGCGCGAGCACGCGCACCTTCTCCGCCGGCACGTCGAAACGCTTCGCGAGGTGCTTGCGGAACCAGTCGATGTTCTGGGCGGCGTCCCAGACCGTGAGGGAGTCGCCCTCCCACACCGCGGTCGTCGCGTGGGGCTCCATGGCGTTGTGGTTCTGGGTGGGGGTGGTGAACCGCAGGTCCACCCGGTGCGGTGAGGTGGCCAGGGCCGCCTGCGCGTCGCCCTTGCGGCCACTCACGGTGGGCATCCCGAGGGACTGGCTGACCGGCTTCGCGTTGCTCTGCTCGGTGGCGAAGTCGACGTTGGCCGGCAGCACGTCGTAGTCGACCTCGACGAGGGACGCCGCGTATTGCGCCGCCTCCAGGCGATCGGCCACGACGACCGCGATCGGCTGGCCGTCGTAGTGGACCTCGTCGGTGTTGAGGTAGGGCACCCGGCTGCCGACCACCATGGTGCTGAGGTCCATGAGGTTGGTCCGGCTCGAGGCGGGGACCAGCTTGGGCGCGTTCAGGTGGGTGAGCACCGCGACGACGCCGGGATGCGTCTCCGCCCTGGTCGTCTCGATGCGACGGATCCGCCCGCGGGCGATCGAGGCGTGGACGAGGACGGCGTGGGCGATGTCCGGGACCTGGTACTCGGCGGAGAACGTCGCGGACCCGGTCGCCTTCGCCGTGCCGTCGGCGCGGTCGAGGGGACGGCCGACCCACGGTCCGGCGTCGGCCGGAGCAGCAGTGCGGTCGGGTATGCGGGTCGGCGCCGTGGTCGGGAGGGCGGACGAGGTGGTCATGCCGTGACCCCCTCGTCGCGCAGCCGGCGTAGCACGCCAACCACGGTGCGACGGGTGAGGTCCAGCTTGAACTCGTTGCTGAGCAACGGTTTCGCGTCGGCGAGCTCGGCGTCGATCGCCGCGGCGAACGTCTCATCGGTGGCCTCGGCACCGAAGAGCAGCGACTCGGCAGCCGCAGCACGCCACGGTTTGGGGGCGACACCACCAAGGGCCAGCCGGGCGGTGGTGATCCGGCCGTCCTCGACATCGAGCACCGCCGCGACCGACACCAGCGCGAACGCGTACGAGGCCCGGTCGCGGACCTTGCGGTAGCGCGAGTGGCCGGCCGGAGGCGGCGGGAGGACGACGGCGGTGATCAGCTCGCCCGGGGAGAGGACGGTCTCGATCTGCGGTGTGTCGCCGGGCAGCCGGTAGAGGTCGGTGACGGCCACCTCGCGGACGCCGGTCGCCGACGTGAGCTCGACCCGGGCGTCGAGGGCCGCCAGAGCGACCGCCATGTCGCTGGGGTGAACCGCGACGCAGTGGTCGCTGGCCCCCAGCACCGCCGCATACCGGGTGAACCCCTCGCGGGCGGCGCAGCCCGAGCCGGGCTCGCGCTTGTTGCAGGTGGTCGTGAGGTCGGTGAAGTAGGGGCATCGGGTGCGCTGGAGGAGGTTGCCGCCGACCGTGGCCATCGCGCGGAGCTGACCCGACGCGCCGGCCAGAACCGCCTGGGACAGCAGCGGGTATCGGGTGCGGACGAGAGGGTGATGGGCCAGGTCGGCGTTGGTGACGACGGCGCCGACGCGCAGCGCGCCCAGGCCGGTCTCCTCGACCGCGGCCAAAGGCAGTCCGGTCACGTCGACCACGCTGTCCGGGGTCTCGACGCCGCGGCGGACGAGGTCGACGAGGTTGGTGCCACCGCCGAGGAAGCGCGCGTTCGGGCGCTCGGCGACCAGGGTCACGGCGTGCGCCACGTCGGTCGCCCGCTCGTAGTCGAAGGGCCTCATGCCGACACCTCCTCGTCGAGCGTCGCGCCGACCGACTCGATCGCGTCGACGATGCCGTTGTAAGCGCCGCACCGGCACAGGTTCCCGCTCATCCGTTCGCGGATCTCGTTGCGGGTCAAGGTGGTCGGTCCGGCGACGTCGTCGGTGACGGCACTGGGAGCGCCGTGCTCGTGCTCCGCGAGCATCCCGATCGCCGAGCAGATCTGGCCCGGCGTGCAGTACCCGCACTGGAGCCCGTCGAAGTGGACGAAGGCGTCCTGGAGCGGATGCGGGCCGAGGCCCTCGATGGTCGTGACCTCGCGACCGTCGTACTGCACTGCGAGGGCGAGGCAGGAGACGATCCGGCGGTCGTCCACGAGGACCGTGCAGGCGCCGCAGGCGCCCTGGTTGCAGCCCTTCTTGGTGCCGGTGAGGTGGAGGTGCTCCCGGAGGGCGTCGAGGAGGCTGACGCGCGGCTCGAGCTCCAGCGTCGTGGGCACGCCGTTGACGACGAGCCGGACGGGTCGGGCCGCCGGCGGGGCGATGGTGTCGGTCATCTGCAGGTCTCCCAGTTAACGCAACGACGTTCTGTTTCGATGAGCGGTACGCTAACGCAACGTCGTTGCGCTAGCAAGAGGAAGGTGGTCCCCGTGGGAAACGAGCTCTCGCCCCCGTTCGTCCGGGCCCGCCGACCGGAGCACAAGCAGCAACGTCGTGAGGCCATCCTCCAGGCGGCCCGCGACCTCGCGATAGGGCGTGGCGTCCGCGCGATCACCCTCGGCGACCTCGCCGACACGGTCGGCCTGGCCAAGTCCAACGTGGTGCGCTACTTCGGGACCCGCGAGGAGATCTTCGTCGAGCTGTGCAGCGAGGAGGGGTTCCGGCTGCGCGACGCCCTCCTGCCGAAGTTCGACGACGTCACCGAGGAGACGCTGCCGCGAGTGCTGGCGGGCACGCTGATGGAGCACGAGCTGTTCTGCGAGCTGCTCAGCCAGCTCACGACCCATCTCGAGCACAACGTCTCCTATCCGGCCGCCGAGCGGCTCAAGGTCACCTCCACCATGGTCGTCGACGAGCTGGCGCAGGCCCTCGCCGCTCGGCCCGTGGGTCTGGACGTCGACCGGGCCACCCTCCTGCTCACCGCCACGTCGCAGATCGGCGCCGGCCTGTGGTCGGCCTCGAGACCGTCCGAGGTCGTGCTCCAGGTGTATGCGGCCCACCCCGAGATCGTGCCGGTCGGGTCGGTCCACGCCGCCCTCGAGCGCCTCGTCGCGGCCCTGGCCACGGGCCTGCGGGAGGAACCGCCGATGAGCGAGGCCGGCACCGCCCGGCATACGGTAAAGGCATGACCACAGTTCCTACCGTCCCGCTGAACACCCCTACCGGCACCGTCCCGATCCCCCAGCTGGGCTTCGGGGTCTGGCAGGTGCCGGAGGACGAGGTCGTGCCCGCCGTGGCCAAGGCCCTCGAGGTCGGCTACGAGCACATCGACACCGCCGCCATGTACGGCAACGAGGCCGGCGTCGGCCAGGCGGTCCAGGACAGCGGCCTCGGCGACAACGTGTGGATCACCACCAAGCTCAACAACAACGCGCACGGGTTCGACCTCGCGATGAAGGCGTTCGACGCCTCGATGGACAAGCTGCAGCGCGAGGTGCTGGACCTCTACCTCATCCACTGGCCGCTGCCGAAGACCGACCGCTATCCCGAGGCGTGGAAGGCCATGCAGGCCCTGCGTGACGACGGCCGGATCACGACCATCGGCGTCTGCAACTTCCAGATCCCGCACCTGCAGCGGCTGTTCGACGAGACCGGGGAGTTCCCGGCGATCAACCAGATCGAGCTCCACCCGTTCCTCGTCCAGCAGGAGCTGCGCGACTTCCACGCCGCCAACGGCATCGTCACCGAGGCGTGGAGCCCGCTGGCGTCCGGTGGTCTCGGCGTGCTCGAGGACGAGACCATCGTCGCGGCCGCCGAGGCGCACGGCGTCACGCCGGCCCAGGCGATCTTGCGCTGGCACCTCCAGCTCGGCAACGTCGTCATCCCCAAGTCGGTGACGCCGAGCCGGATCGAGGAGAACTTCGACCTGTTCGGGTTCGAGCTCACCGACGACGAGGTCGCCCGGATCACCGCTCTCGACCGCAGCAAGCGCACCGGCCCCGACCCGGATCGCTTCAACCCCGGTTCCTAGCCGGCACCGAGGGATACGGTCACCGCTGTGGTGACCGAGAACATCAGGCCGATCGAGCCCGAGGTCCAGCGCGACTTCAGCCGCAGCATGTCCTACGGCGACTACCTCGCGCTGGACCAGCTGCTGTCGGCGCAGCACCCCCGCAGCGAACCGCCGCAGCACGACGAGCTGCTGTTCATCGTCCAGCACCAGACCTCGGAGCTGTGGCTGAAGCTGCTCCTGCACGAGCTGCGCTCCGCCCGGTCGCTCCTCACGACCGACGACCTCGCGCCGGCCCTCAAACGGCTGGCGCGGGTCAAGCGGATCCAGGAGGTGCTCATCGAGCAGTGGGGCGTTCTCGCGACGCTGACCCCGAGCGAGTACGCGGAGATCCGTCCGTTCCTCGCGACCAGCTCGGGGTTCCAGTCGTGGCAGTACCGCGCCGTCGAGTTCCTGCTCGGCAACAAGAACGTCGAGATGGTCCGGGTGTTCGACCACGACGCCACGGCGAACGACCTCCTCGACACGTTGCTGCGGGAGCCGAGCCTCTACGACGAGTTTCTCCGCTACCTCGCCCGCCGCGGGTATGCGGTGCCGCCCGCGCTGCTCGACCGGGACTGGACGCTGCCGCATACCCTCGACCCGCAGTTGGTCCACGTCTTCGGCGAGGTGTACGCGGCGCCGGCCGAGCACTGGGGCGTCTACGAGACCTGCGAGGAGCTCGTCGACCTCGAGGACAACATGCAGCTGTGGCGGTTCCGGCACCTCAAGGTCGTCGAACGGACCATCGGCCACAAGCGGGGGACCGGCGGGTCCAGCGGCGTCGACTTCCTTCGCCGGGCGCTGGACCTCACGTTCTTCCCCGAGCTGTATGCGGTCCGCTCCGAGATCGGGGAGTGACTTCAGCCCACGCAGTCAGATACCCGGTCGTATGCCCGATCCGGTTGTCCGGGCAGCAGATTCGGGCATACGACTGGGTATCCGACCGCATCCGAGCGGTGGTCGGATAGCCTCAGCGTTGTGGACGACGCCACGCGAGGATGCCCGGTCCGCAAGCTCGTCCCGCCCGGCGAGGCCACGAAAGGATAAGGGTCCCTTACTTTGCGGGTGCCTCGGACCGTCAGGCCGCGATCCGGATCCGGACCTGGCGCTTGATCCGGCTCAGCATCGCCACCATGCCGCGCAGCCGCAGTGGCGACACGGCCTCCCCGAGCCCGAACCGGTAGGGCGCGTCGTCGGGCACAGCAAGCACCTCGGCGGCGGGCAGCCCGTCCAGCCCCTCGTGGAGGATCCCCGCGAACCCGCGGGTGGTCGGCGACTCCGCCGGGGCATGGAAGAACAGGTGAACCGAACGCTCTTCGTCATCGGCCACCTCGACGACGAGGAACAGCGGGGACTGGCACTCGTCGACCCGCTCGAGCAGCTCGTCGTGACCGACGTAGCGCTCGGGAAGCGGCGGCAGCTCGTCGCTGAACTCCAGCAGCAGCTGCAGCTTCTCCGGGGACGAGGCCACGGAGAAGTCCTCCGCGATCTCCTCGAGCGCCGGCGGGAGCGGGGTCTGGGGCTCGGTCACGTTCTCGGTCACTTCTCGATGGGGACGCGCACGGCGTTGCCCCACTCCGTCCACGACCCGTCGTAGTTGCGCACCGAGTCGAACCCGAGCAGGTGGGTGAGGACGAACCAGGTATGGGACGACCGCTCGCCGATGCGGCAGTAGGCGACGACATCGTCGTCGGCGTCGAGCCCCTGTTCGCCGACGTAGATGGCCTCGAGCTCACGGCGGGACTTGAACGTCCCGTCCTCGTTGGCCGCCCGCGCCCACGGCACCGACTTCGCGCCGGGGATGTGACCGCCGCGGACGGCGCCCTCCTGCGGGTAGTCGGGCATGTGCAGCAGCTCACCGGAGTACTCGCCGGGCGACCGCACATCGACCAGCGGCTTGCCCAGATGTGCGAGGACGTCGTCCTTGAAGGCGCGGATCCGGTGGTCGTCGCGGTCGACGATCGGGTACTCGGTCGGGCTCGGCGTCGGCACGTCACGGGTCAGGTCGCGGCCCTCGGCGACCCACTTCGCGCGGCCACCGTCGAGCAGCCGGACGTCCTCGTGCCGGAAGAGGGTGAACACCCACAGGGCGTACGCCGCCCACCAGTTGCTCTTGTCGCCGTAGATGACGATGGTCGTGTCACGGCCGATCCCGTTGCGGCTCATGACCTTCGCGAACGTCTCACCGTCGACGTAGTCCCGCGTCACCGGGTCGTTGAGGTCGAGGTGCCAGTCGATCTTGACCGAGCCCGGGATGTGGCCGGAGTCGTAGAGGAGGACGTCCTCGTCGGACTCGACCACGACGACACCGTCCGGTCGTCCGACCCGGCCCTCGGCGATCTGCTCCGCCAGCCACTCCGTCGAGACGAGCCGCTCGGGATGCGCATACTGCGAGAAGTCCTTGCTGTCACTCACGATCCCATCGTGTCACGCATGCCCCGGTGGCCTTCGAGCCGGTCGTGCGACAGGATCGGTGGCACTCAGGGAAAGATCAGGAAAATGTCAGAGACGACACAGGCGCCTCCGGCCGAGGACGAGGACCGCACCGAGCTCAAGCGGGTGATGGGGCCGAAGCTGCTGCTCTTCATTGTGGGCGACATCCTCGGGACCGGCGTCTACGCCCTCACCGGCGACGTGGCGGCCGAGGTCGGTGGCGCCGCGTGGGCCCCGTTCATCGTCGCGTTCGTGGTGGCGATGATCACCGCGTTCTCCTACCTCGAGCTCGTGACGAAGTACCCGCAGGCGGCCGGGGCGGTCCTGTTTGCGCACAAGGCCTTCGGGATCCACTTCCTCACCTTCATCATCGCGTTCACGGTGATGTGCTCCGGGATCACCTCGGCGTCGACCGCGTCAAGGGCGTTCGCCTCGAACTTCGTCAAGGGGTTCAAGCTCGACGACAAGAACACGTTGCTGATCCTCGGGATCGCACTGGCGTTCATGCTCCTCATCGCCCTGGTCAACTTCCGAGGGGTCGGCGAGAGCGTCAAGGCCAACATCGTGCTGACTATGGTCGAGCTGTCCGGCCTGCTGCTCGTCATCCTCGTCGGCTTCTGGGCGATCTTCGGCGGTCAGGGGACTTCTCGCGGACCGTGGTCTTCGACTCGCCCAGCGACAAGAGCGCGTTCTTCGCGGTGACCGCGGCGACGTCGCTGGCGTTCTTCGCCGTGGTCGGGTTCGAGGACTCGGTCAACATGGCCGAGGAGACCAAGGGCCCGGTGCGGATCTTCCCGAAGATGATGATCACCGGCATCTCGGTCACCGGCGTGATGTATGTGCTCATCGCCCTCTGCTCGGTGGCCCTGGTCCCCGTGGGCGTGTTGGCGGACAGTGACACCCCGCTGGTGACCGTCGTCGAGACGGCGGCCCCGGGCATACCGGTTGAGCAGATCCTGCCGTTCATCTCGCTGTTCGCCGTGGCCAACTCGGCCCTCGTCAACATGCTGATGGCCAGCCGGCTGCTCTACGGGATGGCCCGGCAAGCCGTGCTGCCGCCGTTCCTCGGCAAGGTGCACCGCACCCGGCGGACGCCCTACGCGGCGATCATCTTCACCACGGCCCTCTCGCTCGCGGTCATCGTCTACGTGAGCCAGGCCAGCAGCGACGCGGTGGCGGTGCTGGGCGGCACGACGTCCCTGCTTCTTCTTGGCGTGTTCACGATCGTCAACATCTGCGTGCTGGTCCTCCGGCGGCGTGACGTCGACAGGGACCGGATCCGCACCGACCTCGACGGGAACCCGCTCAACGACTGGGCCCACGGCGCAGCCGGGGAGGAGCCCGAGTTAGACCCGCACCACTTCCGCACGCCGACGGTGTTGCCGATCATCGGTGCGCTGGCGTGCGCGTTCCTCGTGACGCCGTTCTCGGGGCGGGCCGGCACGCAGTACGTCCTGGCCGGCTACCTCCTGGCCCTCGGCATCGTGCTGTGGGCGATCACCTGGTTCGCTAACCGAGCGCTGCGGGCCAGGAAGACCTACGTGCGCGACCCCTCCGACCTCGCGGGTGGCGGCCCGTCCTGACCCGCGATGCGGTGATGCGCTGGGTCCGGGCGTACGAGGACGCCTGGCGCAGCGAGGACCGCGCGGCCGTCACACGCCTCTTCACCGACGGCGCGACGTACCTCCGCAGCCCGTATGCGGCTCCGCTCGTCGGTCACGCGGCGATCCAGGACTTCTGGGTCGACGACGACGAGGACGGGTCGGTGTTCACCATGACCGCCGAGCCCGTGGCGGTCGAGGACGTCGACGCGGTGGTCCGCGTGCTGGTGCGATACGGGGAGCCGGTCACCCAGGAGTACCGCGACCTGTGGGTGCTGAGGTTCGCCGACGACGGCCGGGTGGCGCTCTTCGAGGAGTGGGCCTACTGGCCGGACAAGGCCTACACGGTCTGAACGACCGATGACCGAGCGCCCGGGGTGCACATCCCGGGCGCTCGGATCTTGTGGCGGTCCGCCTTCCCACGCCGTCAGGCGTGAGCCATCGAGTGCTGGTGGCTGCGGTGGACGACGAGCTGGATCGCCAGGGTGGCGGCGACACCGATCGCGGCGGCCGCGACGGCGGTGATGGCCAGCTGGCTCCAGTCCACTTCGGTGACCGTGACGGTCCGCGTCTGGGTCACGAAGCCCTCGTTGTCCGGCCCCACCTTGGCCAGGGCGGCCGTGGCGGAGACGACGACCGAAGCGGTAACCCAGGCGACGACGGTGAGAAGGGCGGCGGCGAGTCGCCGCGGGTGACGTGAGATGGCGAACATGGCTGCTCCTTTGCCGGAGCCCGACGTTGGCCGTCGAGCGATGGGGACAGCCCACGACGGCGCCCTCGGAGATGGCTTGAACCTGGCTTGGAGACTGAGTTCCAAGGACGGAGACACGACCGCGCCGTGGGGTCCTGGCCTGCGATAACGCCGCTACCAGAGGCACCGCAGGCGGTATCCTCCGAACGGGGCCGATACGGGCGGTGCAGCGTGGATCGACACGGGAACGCTGGTCAGGAGGGGCTCCCACCCGCCCTCGATCTCCGCATTCTCGGCCCGCTCGAGGCCTGGCTCGGCGACCAGCAGGTCGCGCTCGGCGGCCAGCGTCAGCGGTCCGTCCTGGCCTGCCTGCTGCTCGAGCCCGGGCGCGCCGTTTCTTCGGACCGGATCGCGGACGCCGTGTGGGACGGCCGCCCTCCGGCTGGTGTCCAGACCACGCTACAGACCTACGTGTTCCATCTCCGCGACGCCCTCGAGCCGACGCGGGTCAAGGGGGCGGCGTCGGGCGTCATCAGCACGGTGCCGGGCGGCTACCGCCTCGAGGCTGCTGCCGTGACGATCGACGCCCTGCGCTTCGAGGATCTGGTGGCCGCCGGTCGCTCGTCAGTTGCGACCGACCCGGCGTCAGCCTCCGAGCAGCTGAAGACGGCGCTCGGGTTGTGGCGCGGGGACGTGCTGTCCGACCTGGCGTCCATGGACGGGTTCGTGGCGCCGGTGGCTGCGCGTCTGGACGAGCAACGAGGAGCGGCCACCGAACTCTGGGTCGAGGCGGAGATGGCGCTCGGTCACGACGTGGTCGGCACCCTCGACGACCTCGTCGCGAGGTACCCGCTGCGCGAGCACCTCGCCGCGGTGCGGATGCTCGCGCTCTACCGAGCCGGACGTCAGGCGGACGCGCTGACCGCATACCGAACCCTGCGGCAGACCCTCGACGACGAGCTCGGGATCCAGCCGTCGGCTGAGGTGGAGTCCCTTCACCGGCGCGTGCTCCAGCAGGACCCGAGCCTGGACCTTGTCCTCCCGGAGCCTTCGGAAGTGGCAGTGGCGAACCCCCCGTCCCCCGAACCGGCCGCAGCCGCAGAAAGCAGGCCGTTCGGGTTGCGCCGGAGTGGCGGGTCCAGTCGCCGGCGGCAGTGGGTAGCGGTGACCGTCATCGGAGCCGTGGCCGCATCACTTTTGGGAGTGGTGGTGATCAGGGCTCTCCGGTCGGACGACATAACGCCGGTACCGCCCAACACCCTGGCGATGTTGTCCGACAAGGGTCTCGACGGCGACGCGCTCCCCGTAGGCACCACTCCGGGCGCCCTGGCGAGCGGGGCTGGAGCGCTATGGGTTGCGGATGAAGGCAACGACGCGGTCTTGCGGGTGGATCCCGACACCCACCGCATCGTCCAGACCATCCATGGGGTCGGGGGAGGACCGCAGGCAGTCGCCACCTCAAACGGCGACGTGTGGGTGGCTGGGACGCGGGAGGGTGTCGTCGCCCGGGTGAACGCGGCATCCAACCGGGTTGTGTACAAGGTCCCGGTCGGCGTCCAGCCGGCTGCTGTCGTCGCAACACCGGACCAGGTGTGGGTGGCTAACAGCGCCGACAACACGGTTCAGAGAATCGATCCGGCGACCGGCCAGGCCGGTGAGCCGATCCGCGTCGGCGACGGCCCGGACGGTCTTCTCCTCGACGGAAGCGCATTGTGGGTGGCGAACTCGCGGTCGGGAAGCGTGACCAAGCTTGATACGCGGACAGGCGATCGCTTGGCCGCGGACGTTCGAGTCGACGTAGGGGCCCGGGGGATGGCCATGACCGACTCCGATCTGTGGGTGGCCAACGAGCTGGGGCAGTCGGTGTCGCGGATCGACCGGACCTCAGGACGGGTGAGGACCATCCCCGTCGAGGATGGACCGTCGACGGTCGTCGTGTCGGACGGGTCGGTTTGGGTCAACAACGCGTACTCGGGCACGGTCTCGCGCATCGACATCGATACCGATCGTGTCTCGCGGATCAACCTCCAGAGTGCCCCTCAGGCGCTCGGGCTGGTCAACGGAAGGGTCTGGGTTTCCACTGGCGCGTTCGGCAGTCCCGAGCACCAAGGAGGGACGCTTGTCTACACCGAGTATCGGCCGGATCCGGGCACACTCGACCCTGCCCGGTTCGGTGCACCCTCGCGATTCGCCATCCTGCGGCACGTCTACGACGGCCTGGTGTCGTTCCGGGTCACCGGCGGACGGGGCGCCGAGGCGCTGGTTCCTGATCTCGCCATCTTGGTACCGACACCGAGCGACGGCGGTCTGACTTACACGTTCACGATCCGCCCAGGGATTCGGTACTCGACTGGAGCCGAGGTCAAGGCCTCTGACTTCGTCATCGGCTTGCGGCGTGCGCTGGCCTACTCGGACGAGTCCAATCGGTTCAACAAGGTCGTGGGAGCCACCGAGTGCATGACTAACGCCTCCGTCCCCGGGAACTGCGATCTGCGGGGCGGCGTGGATGCCGACGACGCGACGAGGCGGGTCACCATCCGCCTCACTGAGCCGGACCCGGACTTCCTCCCGAAGCTCGCTTACGCGCTCGTCCCTACGCCGGCGGGAACGCCACTTGAGGATGTCGGTCTCACCGCCGCAATACCGGGCACCGGTCCTTATCAGATATCAACCGTTGAACCGAACGGCAACTTCACGCTCTCGCGAAACCCGTACTTCGAACCATGGTCGTTCGCGGCACAGCCGGCCGCCTATCCGGACCGTATTGAGTTTCGGATCGCTCCGTCGCGCGAGCAGGCGGCCGCCGACGTGATCTCGGGAGTCGCCGATGTGACGACCATCACCGTCGCCGAAGCGGTACAACTGGGCGGCCACGCCGAGCTGGTGCACGAGTTCGAGAACTACAACACCGACTGGGCCTACCTGAACGCGAGGATCCCCCCTTTCAACGACCGCAAGGCCCGACAGGCGCTCAACTACGCGGTCGACCGACGCACCTTGGTCTCGTTGTACGGCGGCGGCGACTCAGGCGCGAACCTCTCCTGTCAGATGCTCCCGCGTGGCTTCTCTTCCTGGCGTCCTTACTGTCCTTACCAGACGGGGGCTGCCACCGAGCGCTACCTCGGCCCCGATGTGGCCCGGGCCAGAGACCTCGTCCGTGAGTCGGGGACCGCTGCGGTTCCCATCACCGTCCACGCATACCGCGAGTACTCGCTATACCAGGCCTTTCCGGCATACCTCGTCGAGGTGCTGCGGTCGATCGGGTACACCGATGTCACGATGGTGGACATCCCGCCGGAGCACAACACCGGCCCCGAGGATCCGGTCTACGCCGGATACCAGATCTTCACGCAACAGGGCTGGCTGGCTGACTACCCCTCAGCCTCGAACTTCTACGACGAGGAGTTCTCCTGCCAGGGGACCAACTTCAGCGGCTACTGCAACCCGGAGATCGAGGCCGTGGCCGGTCAGGCGGCGGCGGCTGCGCAGACTGATCCCACGCGCTCACTGGACCTCTGGGCGCAGGTCGATCACCTGCTCACAGACGACGCCGCCTTCCTCACCCTGGGCGGCCATCACGACGCCGCCTTGGTGTCGCCGCGGGTGTCGAACGTGCTGACTCGGTCCGGGCTTGGCGCCGTCCTCTCGCAGGTGTGGGTCAAGTAGGAACGCCGCGACGACGACAGCCAGTCGAGGCCTGACGATCCGGGATTACGGAGCCTTCCAGGACGCCGGCCGAACGTAGCTTCGCCGACCGGGTCAGCGCAGCCGAGTCAAGTCGGCGCGGCAGGACTCCTCGAACGCGTCCAGCTCCTTGAGGGCGTCGTCGAGGTCGCGCCGGCGCTGCTCGAGGTCGACGCGCCGCTCGTCGATCTGGCTCAGCACGTACTCGAGCTGCGAGGCCCGCCCACGAGGAGCGTCGTAGAGGTCGATGATCGTGCGGATCTCCTCGAGCGGGAAGCCGAGCCGCTTGCCGCGCAGGATGAGGTTGAGCCGAGTGCGGTCGCGTCGGTGGTAGACGCGGTTGAGCCCGCGGCGCTCGGGGGAGAGCAGCCCCAGGTCCTCGTAGTGCCGGACCGTGCGGTGCGTGATGCCGAACTCGTCGGCGATCTGGGCGATGGTCCAGCTCTCCAGCTCGCTCTCCGGACTTGCCACGTCACCGATTGTGCTTTACCTTGACGTAAACGTCAAGCACACACCCGCTGGCGGAATCTGTGATCGGAAGGGCCCACGACGATGTTCGACCTGAGCAAGGAGCACGAGGACTTCCGCGCGGTGGTGCGCGAGTTCGCCGAGGCGGAGGTCTCCCCGCACATCGCGCAGTGGGACCGTGACAGCCACTTCCCGGCCGACCTCGTCCCGAAGATGGGCGACCTCGGACTCTTCGGTCTCGTCGTCCCCGAGGAGTACGGCGGCGCCGACGGCGACTTCATGTCGCTCGTCGTCGCGATCGAGGAGCTCGGCCGCGTCGACCAGTCCATCGGCATCACCCTGAGCGCCGGCGTCGGCCTCGGCATCAACCCGATCCTCAGCTTCGGCAGCGAGGAGCAGAAGGAGCGCTTCCTGCCCGACCTCGTCGCCGGCCGCGCGCTCGCGGCGTTCGGGCTGACCGAGCCGGGCGGCGGCTCCGACGCCGGTGCCACCCAGACCCGCGCCACCCGCGACGGCGACCAGTGGGTCGTCAACGGCGCCAAGGCGTTCATCACGAACTCGGGGAGCGACCTCACCTCCGTCGTCACCGTCACCGCCCGCACCGGCACCAACGCCGACGGCTCGCCGCAGGTCAGCGCCATCCTCGTGCCCGCCGGTACCCCCGGCTTCACCGTCGACCCGGGCTACCACAAGCTCGGCTGGCACGCCTCCGACACCCACGGCCTCACCTTCGACAACGTCCGCGTCCCCGCCGAGAACGTCCTCGGCGAGGAGGGGCAGGGCCTTCGTCAGTTCCTCAAGACGCTCGACGACGGCCGGATTGCGATCAGCGCGCTCGCCGTCGGCTGCGCCCAGGCCTGCCTCGAGCTCGCCACCGACTACGCGAAGGGCCGCGAGGCCTTCGGTCGGCCCATCGGGGCCAACCAGGGTGTCGCCTTCCCGATCGCCGACATGGCCGTCGCGGTCGAGGCCGCCCGGACGCTCACCTACAAGGCGGCGTGGCTCAAGGACGAGCTCAACGCCGGCCGGCGCACCGTCAAGGAGGTCAAGCAGGCCGCCGCGGTGGCCAAGCTCTACTCGACCGAGGCGGCCGTGACCGCCACCCGCATCGCCACGCAGGTCTTCGGCGGCAACGGCTTCATGGAGGAGTACCCCGTCGCCCGGTTCTACCGCGACGCCAAGATCCTCGAGATCGGCGAAGGCACCTCCGAGGTGCAGCGGATGGTCATCGCCCGCGGGCTGGGCCTGCCCGCATGACCCCACCGCCGGTCTACGAGTCCGACCCGCGGGTCGCGGACGTCCGCGCCCGGCTGCACGAGGCATACGAGACCTCCGGCAAGATCAGCGACAAGGCTCGGGCCAAGCTCGACAGCCAGAACAAGATCTACGTCCGCGACCGGATCGGCCTGCTCTTCGACGAAGGCTCGTTCGTCGAGGACGGCCGGTATGCCAACGCGACCGCGGCGGGTCTGCCGGCGGACGGCGTCGTGACCGGTCGCGGGACCGTCGACGGCCGGCCGGCGATCGTCGTCGCCAACGACCCGACGGTCAAGGCCGGCTCGTGGGGCGCCCGCACCGTCGAGAAGATCGTCCGCGCCACCGAGTCAGCGCTCCGCGAGGAGCTGCCCGTCTTCTGGTTCGTCGACTCGGCCGGCGCCCGGATCACCGACCAGGTCGAGATGTTCCCCGGCCGACGCGGTGCGGGACACATCTTCCACAACCAGGTCGCGCTGTCCGGCAAGGTGCCGCAGATCTGCTGCCTCTTCGGGCCGAGTGCGGCCGGCGGCGCCTACATCCCGTCGTTCACCGACATCGTCATCATGGTCGAGGGCAACGCGTCGATGTACCTCGGAAGTCCCCGCATGGCGGAAATGGTTGTCGGGAGAACGCGTCTCGCTCGAGGAGATGGGCGGTGCGCGGATGCACTGCACCGTCTCCGGCTGCGGCGACCTGCTCGCCCAGGACGACGTCGAGGCCATCGAGCTGGCCAAGCTCTACTTCTCCTACGTCCCGGGCAGCTGGCGCGACGCCCCGCCGGTCTACACCCCGGAGGAGCCGGCCGCCCCGCTGACCCGTGAGGTGGTGCCGGAGCGCGAGTCGGTGCCGTTCGACGTCCACGAGGTCATCGACGGGCTCGTCGACGACGGCTCGTTCTTCGAGATCAAGCCGCTGTTCGCCGCCGAGCTGGTCATCGGGTTCGGCCGGATGGGCGGTGAGACCGTCGGGTTCGTCGCCAACAACTCCGCCGTCAAGGGTGGGGTCCTCTTCTCCGACAGCGCCGACAAGGCGTCCCGGTTCATCTGGCTCTGCGACGCGTTCTCGATCCCGATCGTCTACCTCGCCGACGTGCCCGGCTTCATGATCGGCGCCGAGGTGGAGCGCGGCGGCATCATCCGGCACGGCGCCAAGATGGTCTCCGCCGTCGCGTCCGCGACCGTGCCGCAGTTCTGCGTCGTCGTCCGCAAGGCCTACGGCGCCGGCCTGTATGCCATGGGTGGGCCGGGGTTCGCCCCGGACGCCACCCTTGCCCTCCCCACCGCGCGGATCGCCGTAATGGGTCCCGAGGCGGCGGTCAACGCCGTGTATGCCAACCAGATCGCCGAGCTCGAGCGCACCCAGGGCGCCGAGGCCCGCGACGCGTTCGTCGCGGAGAAGCGCCGCGAGTACGAGGAGGACGTCGACCTCGAACGGTTGGCCGCCGACCTCGTGCTCGACGGCATCGTTGAGGCCGACGAGCTGCGCGCGGAGCTGCTGCACCGGCTCCGCTACGCGTCGCGCCGAGACCGCGCGTTCAGCGAGCGGCGACGCTCGATCCCGCCGGTCTGAGCAGGCTCTCGGCCGACGCGGTCACGGCGTCCGGACCGATTCGTGACCTAACCGCCGTGGACGCCGGCGAGCCGGTATGCGACGGCTGACCTACGCTGGGTGGCGACATTCCGGCGTCCTCTGCCGGCGCTACGACCCGTCCGAACCGTCCGAACCCAGCGACTCCCGAGGTGCGCCCTGACCAGTGTGCTGACGCGTGAGCGCGCGGAGACCCCGGAACCGGATCGGGAACCCGACGGGCAGCCCGCGGCCTCCACCGACGCGAGGACGCCCTGGTGGCGACGGTTCGAGATCTGGTTCCCGCTGGCCGTCTACGGGGCGAGCCGGATCTTCACCGTCATCATCGTCCTGATCTGCCAGCGCTCGCAGATCGCTCTGCCGGCCCCCAACGGGATCCTGCGGATCATGTACCCGAGCGACGGGGCGCCGGGCTACTGGGTGGCCATGGCGAACTGGGACGGCCAGTGGTACCAGCAGATCGCCGACGTGGGGTACCCGAACCCGCTCCCGTTGGACGACCTCGGCCAGGTCGACATGAACGCGTGGGCGTTCTTCCCGCTGTACCCGATGATGGTCGGCGCCCTGATGCGGGTGACCGGCGGCAACTTCTACGTCGTCGGCGGCATCACCGCCATCGTCATCGGCGCCGCCGCACTGCTGCTGCTGTTCCGCTTCGTCGACCGGGCGGTGGGGCGCTGGGAGGCCATCGTCGCGGTCGTCGGCGTCTGCACGTTCATCAGCGCGCCGATCCTCCAGGCGACCTACACCGAGTCGCTCGCCCTGCTGCTCGTCATCGTCAACCTCATGCTGATCCGGGCGCGACGCTACTGGTGGACGGCGGTCGCGCTGGTCCTCCTCGCCCTGACCCGCAACGTGGTCATCGCGATGGTGCCCGTGATCATGGCGCACGGCTTCGTGCGCTGGCGCACGGAGCGCGACGACTTCGGGAAGCGCGACAAGATCATGCTCGGCGCGCTGATCGTCGAGGCCGGCGCGCTGACCTTCCTCTGGCCGGCGATCATCGGAGCGGTCACCAGAAACCCCGCCGGCTATGCCGACACGATGCAGGCCTGGAAGATCGGCACCGACATCAAGCTGTCGACGTGGTGGAACTACCTCGACTTCGCCTATGGCTGGTGGGGGATCATCGGCGGCATCGCGATCGTCATCGGCTTCGGCTGGTTCATGCTGACCAAACGCTCGTGGCGGTGGGGCCCGGAGATCTGGGGCTGGGCCGGGGCCTACCCCGCATACCTGCTGCTCGCCACCAACACCGGACCGTCCCGGCTGCGCTACGCGCTGCTGGCGTTCCCGTTCACGCTGTTCATCGCCTGGTTCCTGCGGCTGAAATGGTGGCGCCGCTGGGAGGTCTGGGGGCTCATCGCGGTCGCGCTGCTCGGGCTCGGGCAGCAGGTCTGGTGGATCCAGAACTACCTCATCGTCAGCCATCTCGACGGGCCGATCTACTTCCCCTAGCGGCCCTCATCGGGCACCTAGTGCGTCGGGGCGCCCGCGAGGTCGAACCAGCCGACTCCGACTTCCTTGAGCAGGTCGCGCAGCAGCGGCACTGACAGTCCGACGACGTTGTGGTGGTCGCCCTCGATGCTCGTGACGAAGGCGCCGCCGAGCCCGTCGATGGTGAACGCACCGGCCACCCGGAGGGGTTCGCCGGTCGCGACGTAGGCGTCGATGTCGGCGTCGGTCAGTGCCGCGAAGTGGACGGTGGTCGAGGCGGTGGCGCCGAGGGTGGCGTTGGTCCCACCCTCGTCGCTCGGTCGCTCGTCGCGGAGCCAGTGGCCGGTATGCAGGATGCCCGAGCCGCCGCGCATCCGCCGCCACCGTTCGGTCGCCTCGGCCGCGTCGCGGGGCTTCCCGTGGACCTCGCCGTCGAGGTCGAGAACGGAGTCGCAGCCCAGGACGAGAGCGCTCGACGTGAGGTCTGTGGCGACCGCCTCGCACTTGGCGCGGGCGAGGAGCAGGGCGATGTCGGCGCCTTCCAGCGCGCCGTAGCGGGCAATGGCGTCGGCCAGGACGGCGTCCTCGTCGACCTCGCTGACGATGACCGTCGGCTCGATGCCGACGGCGCGCAGTGTCGCGCGACGGGCCCCCGACGCGCTCGCGAGGACAAGGCTCACGCGGTTCGACGACATGTCCCGGAGCCTAGGCCGGTGGGTGGGCGCAACGCCCGTGACAACGACCCAGACAAGCCCGCCACGTTGCGCGGGGGTCAGCCGAGGATCTCGTCGACGTAGCACCAGCGCCAGGCCTCGCCGGGTTCGAAGCTGCGCATCACGGGGTGCTCGGTCTTCTGGAAGTGCTTCGTAGCGTGGTTGCCGATCGAGGAGTCGCAGCACCCGACCTCGCCGCAGGCGAGGCACATCCGGAGGTTGACCCAGACCAGGCCCTCCCGGATGCAGTCGTCGCAGCCCTCCGGGGTGGTGGGGCGGCAGTTCTGCGGGGCGTCCTGCAGGTGCTCGCAGTCGCCGCGCTGGGACTCGGGCGTGAGGATGACGCGGCCCTCGTAGCGGGCGTTCCGGTCGTCCGCGATGGTGAGCATCGACTCCTCGAGGTCGAGGGTCTGCATGACCTCGTCGAGGACGTCGTGGTCCACGGAGCCGGTGTCGCGGATCCGCAGCACCTCTGTGCGCTCGGCCTTGAGCATCTTCCGCCGAAGGCGTCGGTATGCCTCGTTGGGGCTGGGTTGGTCGTCCCGTGTCTCACCGAGCCGCTCCCACGCGAGGTGGGTCCGGCGCTGGCCAACAGCTCGGAGCTGGTCGACGATCTGGGGCGGCGTGTTCTCGTCGGCGAGGCGCTCGAGCTCCTCGTTGCCCTTGGTCACGGCGTGCTCGAGGACCGACGCCGTCTGCAGGGCGTCCTCCCTGGGGTCCGGCCCGTGCACGTCAAGGGCCCTGGCCAACCCCGGGAGCGTCAGCCCCTGGATCAGTAGCGTGCCCACCACCACGGCCAGCGCGACGAAGGTCAGTACCTCGATGTGGGGCGTATCGGCGGGCAGCAGGAGGACGGCGGCAAGGGTGACTACCCCACGCATACCAGCCCAGGACAGCACACTCCCGTTGCGCCAGAACGCGTCCGGTCGGCTCAACCCCGGCGTCAGCTGGAGGATGACGCCGAACGCGAGGATCCAGATGGGGCGCAGCAGCACCACGGTGAGGAAGACCGCCACCGCGACGAGGATCGCCCGCGGCAGTCCCAGCGAGGAGTTGACGACGCCCTCGACGATCTTGTGCGTCTGCAGCCCGATGACGAGGAAGACCGCGTTCTCCAGCAGGTACTGGATCGTCGTCCAGTTGATCCGCTCCGCCAGCCGGGACGGGGCCGTCTGGATCAGCGGCGCCTTGTGGCCGAGCAGGACTCCCGCGATGACCACGGCCAGGACACCGGAGCCGTGGATGAGCTCGGCGGGCAGGTAGGCGAGCCACGGCGCCATGAACGAGATCGCCGTGTCGGTGGTCGTGTCGGTGACCCGGCGTCGGACGTGGGCCAGGATCCAGGCCACGGCGAGCCCCACGGCGATGCCGCCGATCGACTCGCGGAGGAACTCGACCCCGACGTCGAGCGCGGTCACCGAGCCGCCGATGGCGACGATCGCCGTGCGGAGGATGGTGATGGCCGTCGCGTCGTTGAACAGCGACTCGCCCTCGAGGATCGTCACGATCCGGCGGGGGAGACCGATCCGGCGCGCGACCGCGGTCGCGGCCACGGCATCCGGCGGGGCCACGACGGCGCCGAGGGCGATTGCCGCCGAGAACGGGATGCCCATCAGCCACCAGGTCACCAGCCCGACGCCGGCCGCGGTGAAGATGACCAGGCCCACGGACAGCAGCCCGATGACGTTCTTGTTCGCACCCAGGTCGACGAGCGAGGTGCGGATCGCCGCCGCGTACAGGAGGGGAGGCAGGATGCCGAGGAGGATCACCTCGGGCCCGACGGTCACCTCCGGCATCATCGGCGCGAACGAGATGACGATGCCGACGGCGGTGAGCACCAGGGGGGCGGAGACGCCGTAGCGGCGGGCGAGGGCCGACACGCCCACGACGACGGCCACGATGGCCAGGAGGGTCAGCGCGATCGGCACTCGCCGATTCTGTCAGCCGGACTGCGGTGTGTTGGGCTCAGGGGCCGCGCGAAGGACGAGGGTGACGATGGCCGCCGCCACCATGGTGCCGCCCACGACCCAGAGCCCCGCCCGCTGCTCGCCGGTGAAGTCGGCCAGCCAGCCGGTGATGTAGGGCGCCGCGAACCCCGACAGGTTGCCCACCGAGTTGATCAGCGCGATCCCGCTGGCCGCCGCCACCCCCGACAGGAACGTCGTCGGAAGCGCCCAGAAGCACGGCAGGAAGGCCATGATCCCGATCGCGCAGATGCTCACGGCGACCATCGCGGCGAGCGGGCTGCCGAGGTAGAGCGTCACCGGGATCGCGACCCCGCCGACGATCAGTGGCAGCGCGACGTGCCAGACGCGCTCCCGGGTCCGGTCGCCGTGCCGCGACCACAGGTACATCGCCACGGCCCCGAGGACATAGGGGATCGCGTTGATGAACCCGCGCTCGACGATCCCGTAGGACACCTTGTACTGCGTCTCGAACCCCTTGATGATCGTCGGCAGGAAGAACCCCAACGCATACAGGCCATAGACGCCGCCGAAGTAGACGAACGCGAGCGCCCACACCCGCGGCCGGGTCAGCGAGTCCTTGACCGACACCTCGAAGCGGGCCGCCTTGGCCTCCTCGTCGGCGTCCATCGCCGTGACGAGGGCGTGGCGCTGGTCGTCGGGCAGCCAGTGCGCGTCGCGCGGCCGGTCGGTCAGGTAGAACCAGCAGATCACGCCGAAGATGACAGCCGGGATGCCCTCGAAGAGGAACATCGTCCGCCAGCCCTCCAGGCCGAACAATCCGTGGCCGGTGCTGATGATCCACGACGAGACCGGCGCGCCGATCGCCGACGACAACGGGATCGCGAGCATGAACAGCGCAACGATCCGGGTGCGGTCCTTCTGGGGGAACCAGTAGGTGAGGAAGAGGATGATCCCCGGGAAGAAGCCGGCCTCGGCGATGCCGAGCAGGAAGCGCAGCCCGTAGAGCCAGCCGGCGTTGGGCACCCACGTCATGATCGTCGCGACGATGCCCCAGCTGACCATGATCCGGGCGATCCACCGGCGCGCGCCGAACCGGTGCAGTGCCATGTTGCTCGGCACCTCGAGCAGCAGGTACCCGATGAAGAACACGCCGGACGCGAGCCCGAACATCGTCTGGGTGAGCCCGAGGTCGGTGTTCATCCCGTTCGGGCCAGCGAACGAGATGTTCGTCCGGTCGAGGTAGTTGATGAAGTAGAGGACCCCCAGGAACCAGATCAGCCGCTTGGCCGCCCTCCGGGACGCTGCGGTGAGGGTCGGGTCCGGGCTCTGGTCCGCGGTGAGGTTCGCATGCTGCTCGGTGGTCATCGTCACGCCCCTTCGAGTGACACTCCGGTATGCCACATCACCCCAGTTCGCGAGGTACGTGACTTTTCGACCTTAGAGCCGTCGAGGTCGGAAATGCGTGTCAGGACCCGGGTTCGTCCGGTGGCCTTGCTGGCTCGGGTGGCGCGAAATTGCCCTGGGAGCGGCAATTTCGCTCCGCCCGAGTGTGCGCGGCATCAGCTCCCCGACGCGACTCAGCGCCCGGTCAGCAGGGGTGGACCCGGTGCGGGGCAGCGTCAATGTCGTCGACGGAGCTTCTCGTCGTAGGAGCCGGGGGTCAGGTCCCACACGACTCGTCCTTCGTCGGTGATCGACGCGGTGAGGCGGTGGTCGTGCACCCACCGGTGGTGGTACCCGCACAGGAGGGTCGCGTTGCCGAGGTCGGACGGGCCGCCGTCGGCCCAGTGTCGGATGTGGTGGGCGTCCGCCCACTGGGCCGGCATCCCGCAGCCGGGGATCGTGCAGCAGCCGTCGCGTAGCCACAGCGCTTTGACCTGGGCGGGTGTGAAGGGACGGCTCGCCCGACCCAGATCGAGAACGTGCGACGGTCCGCCCAGGACGACGGGGAGCAGGCCGGCGTCGCAGGCCATCCGCCGCACGGTCTCCGGCGCCAGAACCTTGCCGGCGTCCGCTGACCCGACCGTCGTGGCGCAGCGGGTCCTTCGGACGAGGTCGTCCAGGTCGATCCGGAGGAACACCTGTGCCTTCGCCACCGTCGGAACCCCGTCTGGACAGGCGACCGCCCGGCGGACGATCTCGATCAGGCCGTCCGCGCGACGCCGGTCCGACCCTCGCCGGTCCGGCACACCTTCGGCCGGTTTCGGTGCGGCCAGCGGTCCGAGGGCGGCCTCGAGGACTGCCGTCCCCTCGGCGTCGAGGCGCAGCCGGTACTCGAACGTCCCGTCCCCGGCGTCGTGCGGCTGGGACAGGGCAGCACGGCGCGCGGCCCTGTCCTGCTCGTGCTGAAGCTCCCCGTCCGCGCCGTACTCAGCCAACAGGCGCGGCCGGACCGCGCGGATCTCCCGCGGTCCGAACTGGGATCCCAGCTGGATCAGGGCGTCCCAGACCGCCGGCACCGCCTCGGGGCACAGGCGGGGCACCAAGCGGTCCATCTCCCGAACGCACACCGTTGCGTTGCCAACCCCGACCCGGCCGGTGAGCACCGCCTCCCGCAGCGGGCGCCGTTCCTGAGACCGGATCCCTTCGCTGAGCCGGACCAGCCCGACCGCACCCCCGGCCTTCAGGGTTGGCGCCCACTCCCGCACCCATCCCACCCCGGCCAGCCCTGCCGTCACCGCGTCGATGGTCTCGTCGCCGTCCGGGTGGGGGCCGGTATAGGAGCACATCTCGCCGCGGCTCATCGCCTCGTCCACCACCGCCACTCTGGCGGCGTCCACGAGGCGGCCCAGGTCGTCGATCTCCCGGAGCACCGGGCCCAGGTCGACCCCGGGCTCCTGCCACAGAACCGACGCTATCCCGGTCAACGCGGCCCGGGCCGCAGTCAGCGCCAGCCGGCGCTCCCGCATACCCGCAACCTCGTCCATCAACCCAATCTAGAGGAGACCACCGACAGCCCTGAGGCGCGAAAACCGTTTATCCACAGGCGAACTCAGAGTTCGTCCAGGACCGCCGACCGGAGGGTGTCGAGCGGGACGCCGCCGAGGTCGAGCGCCTTGCGATGGAAGATTTTGAGGTCGAACGCGGCGCCCTCGCGCTCGCGCGCCTCCTCGCGCAACGAGAGCCACAGGCGCTCGCCGATCTTGTACGACGGTGCCTGCCCGGGCCAGCCGAGGTAGCGGTTCAGCTCGAACCGGAGCCACGCCTCGCCCTGGTTGGCGTGGCTGGTGAGGAACTGCCACGCCTTGTCGTAGGTCCAGGCGCCGCCACCGACCTCTTCGGGGGCGTCGAACCCGCAGTGCACGCCGATGTCGATGACGACGCGCGCCGCCCGCAACGACTGCCCGTCCAGCCAGCCCATCCGGTGGCCGGGGTCCTCCATGTAGCCAAGCTCGGCCATCAGCCGCTCCGCATACAGGGCCCAACCCTCGCCGTGACCCGAGATCCACAGGTCGAGCCGGCGCCACTTGTTGAGCGTCTCGGACCGCAGCACCGCCTGCGCGCACTGGAGGTGATGGCCCGGGACGCCCTCGTGGTAGACGGTGGTCAGCTCCTTCCACGTGCCGAACGTGGTGATGCCCTTGGGGACCGACCACCACATCCGGCCCGGTCGGCTGAAGTCGTCGCTGGGCGGGGTGTAGTAGATGCCGCCCTGCTCGGTCGGCGCGATCATGCACTCGATCGTGCGCATCGGCCCGGGGATGTCGAACTGCTCCTCGCCGAGGCTGGCGATCGCCTCGTCGGCCTTGGTCTGCATCCACGCCTTGAGGGCCGGCTTGCCCTGCAGCTGGTATGCCGGGTCGGCCTCGAGCGCGGCGATGGCCTCCTTGACCGTGGCGCCGGGTTTGATCCGCTCCGCGACCTCGCGCATCTGCGCGTCCAGGCGGGCGCACTCCTCGATGCCCCACTGGTAGGTCTCCTCGAGGTCGACCGTGGCACCGACGAAGTAGCGCGACATCAGGCGGTACCGCTCGATCCCGCAGGCGTCCTCCTCGGGTGCGGCGTCGAGCAGCTCGGTGCGAAGGAACTCGCCCATGCCCCGGTATGCGTCCGCGGCCTGAGCCGCGGCGGCGGCCAGCGCGGCCTGCGTGTCGCCGGCGAGGGGCTGGCCGTCGACCGTCGCCCCGGCGACGAGGGTGGCGAAGTACCCGTCGTCAGCGGTGAGGTCGACGCACTGCTGGATCCCCTCGGTGACCTGGCGGCGAGGGGCCACGTGACCCTTGTCGCGAGCGGCGAGCAGGGACTCCTGGTACTGAACCAGTGCGGTCGGCAGCTTGGTCATCCGGGTCGCGAACGTCGCCCAACTCGCCTCGGAGTCCTGCGGCATGAGGTCGAAGACGTCACGCAGGTCCTGCAGCGGGGACGCGATGACGTTGAGCGACATCTCGTCGAAACCGGCCGCGTGGATCTCCTCGTCCAGCTCGAGCCGGTTGCGCAGCGCGGAGATCGTCACGCGGTCGACGTCGTCGATCGGCTCGACGTCGGCCAGGGTGGCCAGGGTCTGCTTGCGCAACGCGGAGAACGCGGCGTGACCGGCGGGGGAGACGTCGTCGAGGTCCTCCTCGTGACCGGGGATGCCGGCGTTGGTCGCCATGATCGGGCTGAGCCGGACGGCGGCGTCGAAGTAGTCGTCCGCGACGCGGTCGGCGTCGGTGTGGGGACGTGCGGGGGCGCTCGTGGCGTGGAGGTCGGTAGTCACGCCCGCGAACGTATACCCGGGTTTCGACGACGGGCACGCGGGTTTGCGGGGTGGCCCAGACCGACGGTCACTCTCGTCCGGCACTGGTCCGATCGGCCGGCCGGAGCGGTAGGGGTCGCACCAGCTGCTGGGTTGCCTGGACGATCTCGAACCCGAGAGACGCGTACAACGTGGGAGCGGCGTCCTCGTTCTCACTGTCGACGAACAGGTACAGAAGGCGCATGCCGTGGGCGCGGGCGGCCTCGAACGCGTTGTGCAGCAAGGCCGTTGCGATCCCTTGACCGCGGACCGCGGGCCGCGGGCAGCACCGCCAGCTCGCTGACGAGCATGGCGCGGCGTTCCGGGGCTGCCCGAGCGAGCGTCATGGCACCGACCGGCCGTCCGTCGACGGTCGCCTGGAACCACAGCGACGAGTCGTTTCCGGGTACAGCGCTCCGACTGTCCAGAAACTCGTCGAAGGACATCGGCAGGAAGCCGAACGTCCCGGCAAAGCCGGTCATGAAGACGTCATAGACGGTGCGCGGGTTCGCTGCGCCGTGGACCAGCAACCCCTCGAGAGAAGGTGGTGATCCGGGGCGCTCGGCGTCCACCGAGGCCTCCATCACCCACAACGTCCGCTCGTCCGAGAATCCCTCGCGATGCAGGCGCTCGCGGCCGCTGACGTCAGGAACCGGGCGCTGGGTCCGCAGCTGTGCGGTGTCGGGATCAGTAGCCTGGCTACTGGCCCATCGGACGAGGCAGCGCCACCCGGCGGACTCGAGGTCCTCGATGTCGCCGCCCTGGACGAGGTCGGGATGGCTCGTCACCGTGCCGATCGGAGACACTGCTCCGGGCAACCGGGCGGCGAGCCACGACTGCACCAAGCCGTCCTCGCTGTGCGCCCCGAACCGCACACCAGACCATCTCGGATCCAGCATGGGCCGGATCTGCTCTCTCGACACCCTCCGAGAAGCCGAGGACCGCCGTGCGGTCCGCCGTGTGGAGCGTGAAGACCTCCTCGAGGTCGCCCTCGGTGAGCGGGACCACGTGGAAGCGGCGCGCGAGGCGCCCGGGAAGCTGCGACTGGTGCACCGTCACCCAGGCAAAGTTCTCAACGCTCCCTGGGAGAATCCTGGGAGGCCGAGGGGGTCGAGGCCCTGGCCCGGACGAGGAGCAGCCCGCCGCCCACGAGGAGCACGGCCAGTCCGGCCACCATCACCCACGCCAGCGACCGGTGCCACGCGATCTGGTCCCGGGCGCGCAGCACGGCGACGGCGACGAGGACCGCCATCACCATCGCCACCTCGACCAGACGGACCAGCGAGCTGTACCGGTCGTCGCTCACCACGCCGAACGCCGCCACACCCAGGCAGAGGACCACCCCCACCACCCGGCCCGTGAGCGAGGTGATCGCCCACGGCCAGACGTACGACACCTGGCCGGGCACGAGGACGAGGACGACGCCCAGTGACACGGAGACGACGCCGCAGGCGACGACGGCCCGTCGCGTCCAGGCGCCCAGCCGCGGCTCCTCCGGCACGGGCCGCGACGCCACCCTCCGGTTTGCGAGCCAGACGCCGGCCACGAGGAACGGTGCCACCACGTAGAGGGCGGTCCACACCCAGAACGCGACGTGGCCGTGGGTGAACCGGTCCCAGTGCACGAACGTCGCCGCGCCGAGCAGCGCTGCGAACACGAAGACTGGCGGGAACCCGGCCGCCACGGTGTGCCAGCGCCGTGCCCGCAGGACCCCGACGAAGAACCAGACACCGCCCGCATACGCCGAGGCCAGCAGCATGGCGGTCATCGTCGGCGCGATCGGCCAGGCGAACAGCTCGCCGGTCCGGCCCGGGAACCCGTACAGCAGGACGAACCCCACCACGAGGAAGGGGAGGATGCCGCCGGCTACCCACCGCGTCGGGCGCAGTACTCGGTCGTCGCCCACCCTCGGACGGTATGCGCGTCGGTGGGCTCGCGAACGGTGTTTGGACCGCTGAGTGGTCAGGTGGACGGCGGCGCGTCGTTCGGGGCGAGGTAGGCGCCGATCTTCTGGAAGAGCGTGTTCGCGGGGTTCGACGCCGTCGCCGGGTCCAGGAAGTACTCCATCGTCCCGGTGTTGGCCACCGCGATGGCGATCCGTTGCGACGGCAGGTAGGCCTCGACGGCGTAGTAGCCGGCGAGCGCAGGGGTCTGCTTCAGCCAGTTCCCGTTCCGCACGACACCGAGACCGAAGTTGTAGGCGAAGGTCTGCGGAAAGCACTCGGGCGTACACGCCGGGTCCGTGTGGCCGAAGCCGATGAGCTTCGGGTCGGTCATGGCGTGGTAGCTGGCGTCCGAGAGGAGCGCGCCTGTCCCGATCCCGATCGCCGTCGTGATCATGTCGTCGATCGTGGTGACCTCGTTGGCACCGACCGGTGAACCCCACTGGGTGTCGAAGGAGCTTTCCTCCTCGTAGAAGGGGAGGTTCGCGGGAATTGTGAAGTAGTCGCGGCGCTCCACGCTGAACGAGTGCAGGAACGGCGACGGCATGTTCGCCGTCTGGCTCTCGAACGTGTTCCTGAGCTTCATCGGCTTGAGCACCCGGTCCTGGAGCAGCTGAGCGAGCGGCTTCTTACCGATCCTCGACAGGACCTCGCCGAGAATCATGAAGTTGGAGTGCGAGTAGCTCCAGTTCGCGCCGGGGGCGAACGGGCGGTCAGCGGCCAACACGTAGCGCATGCGCTCCTCGTAGGTCCAGCTGTGGAAGGGATCCGCATAGAACGCGTCCCGCCACACCGGGTTCTGCTCGAAGTCGGGGTAGCCCGCCGTCTGGTTCGCCAGCATCTTCAGCGTCACCTTGTCGGCGGGAGGGGGCAGCTCGGGCATCCACTTGTCGATGGTGTCGTCGAGATGGACGGTGCCGTCGTCGACGAACTGCAGCAGCAGGTTGCCGACGTACTGGAACGCCACGGCCCCGTTGCGGAAGTACATGTCAGTCGTGGCGGGGACGCCGGGGATGGTGTCGCCGTAGGCCTCGGTCAGGACGGTCTTGCCGTCGACGTTGACGCTGACGATCGCCGCCTTCATGTGCTGCTCGGCGATCGTCTGTCGCACGATCTGCCGGATCGCGTCGGCCTGTGCGGAGCTCTTCTTCGCGGCCGGTTGTCCGCCGGTGGCAGTGCCGCACGCGGCGGTGACGGCGACCACCAGACCAAGCGCGAGAGCGCTGCGCGTGATGCGACCGGGCAGTGACATGAGGGGCTCCTCGACGAGATCCTCGGTGTTGGTGGGGAGCTGCGACGTGTTCGTCGCCGCCCCGAGCGGCGGAGGTGCGGGCGATCCGTCCTCGGACAGGGTGCCAGGGCCCCAGGACCAGTCACGCAGGAACGCGGAAAACTCGACGAAACGGACTACCCGCATACCTCGGCGCGTCGTGGACAGTGCGGGCCGAGGGGCGGAGAGTGTCTCCCAGCGTTGGACCACCAGGTGGAGGCGAAGAGGGGGACGGGATGCGTCGGTCGGTGCTGCATGGTGCGATCGTCGCGGCCTTCGCGTTGGCCGTCCCACTCTCCGGGTGCTCGACCGGCGGCGGTAGCGCTGCGGGCTCCGTCCCGACCGAGGCCACCGCGACCCCGCCGGCCAGCACGGCAACCTCGACCTCCGACGGGAGCCGCATCCAGGTCGGTGGACGCGAGATCTACCTGGAGTGCCACGGGACCGGATCACCGACGGTGGTCCTGCAGTCCGGGTTCGGCAACGCCGGGGACATCTGGAGCGTCGCGGAGGCGAGCCCGCCACCGGTGGCCGCCGGTCTTGCTCCGTCGAACCGCGTCTGCGTGTACGACCGCCCGGGGACCGTCCGGGTGCTCACCGACAGCGGCGCCCCCTCTTCGACGCCGCTTCCGGGTCGCAGCGCCGAGGCCCCGATGCCCCGGACCGGCGCCGACGTCGTCACCGAGCTGCACGGTCTGCTCGAGAAGGCCCAGGTGCCAGGGCCTTTCGTTCTCGTCGGCCACTCGCTCGGGGGGCTCCTCAACTTCCTGTATGCGCGCACCTACCCCGAGCAGGTCCGCGGTCTGGTCATGGTGGACGCCACCCCACCGGCGCTGGTCTCCCTGCTCCCGGCCGATGCCGCGGCGTACCTGCGCGGCAGCCTCCTCACACCTCCGACGAGCAATCCCGGTTACGTCCCGGAGGCGTACGACCTGGACGTCCTGCTCTCCCAGATCGACGCGGCCCCGGCGCTTCCGACGAGTCCGGCCATTCCGGCCGTGCTCCTCACGGCGGACAAGGGACAGACCGTCAGTGATCCCGCCAGCGCAGCCCTGGTGGCCTCGACGGAGAAGGTGCTTCCCGAGGCCCGGATCCGGTTCCAGGCGGCCATCCCCGGCAGTCGGCTCCAGCCGGTCCCGGGCACGACCCACTACATCCAGGTCGAACGGCCGGACGTCGTCATCCAGGCGGTCCGCTCCGTGATGTGAGCGGCCCTTACTGGGCGGCGCTCACGCTGCTCATGTTGAAGTCGGTCACCCGGACCGGAGGCATCGCCGCCCGCGTGAAGTAGTCGCCCCACTCGCGCGGGTAGCAGCGCTCGGTGGCGCCGACCTCGGTGATGCGGTCCAGCACGTCGAGCGGCGACTCGTTCCACCGGAAGTTGTTGACGGCGCCGACGACCTCGCCGTCCTCGACGAGGTAGACGCCGTCGCGGGTGAGACCGGTGAGCAGGAGGGTCTGCGGGTCCACGACCCGGACGTACCAGACCGTCGACAGCAGCAGCCCTCGCTGCGTCGAGGCGACGAGGTCGTCGAGGCCACCCGACGCGCCGGGTGCCTCGAGGACGAGGTTGTCGCTCTCGAGACGGATCGGCGTCTCGTGCGACGCCGCATACGCGCGGGAACCGGTGAGCGACACCAGCTCGCCCTTCGTCAGGACGTCCTGGCGCGGCAGCGGCAGCCCGTTGTCGAAGACGGAGGTGTCTGCCGTCGAGGCCGCCGCGATGACGAACGGCGCGCACTCGAGGCCCGGCCGGGTCGGGTCGCTGAACAGCTCCAGGGGGAGCCGCGACAACCGCTCGCCGAGCTTCCCCGAGTAGGCGGACCGGCCCTCGTCCGCCGCGCGGGCTCCGGACTCCCAGTAGGCCTCGACGAGCAGGTCGGCCAGGGCGGTGGGCGGCAGGATCGTCTCGTAGCGGCCCGCCGGGAGGTCGAGCCGGCGCTCGGCCCAGCCGAGCCGCCGGGCCAGGTCCGCATCCGCGGCGGCGACGTCCGCCTCGGACGGGTCGCGCAGCGTGAAGGCCAGGTAGCTCGAGGCCGACCAGTCCGCGTTCTTGGCGTTCATCTCCAACCGGCCCGTGGGCTGGACGTGCCGCAGGCGCAGTCCGGTCGACGTCCCGAGGTAGACCGAGTCGACCATCTGCTCGGCGAAACCGAAGTGCTGGCGGCCCGCGCCACCCGCGGCGAACGCGTCGCCGAGATCGGTGGCCACCTGGGCGAACGCCCCGACGCTCGTCGTCTCCGGTTCGAGCGCGAACTCGCTGCCGACCCCGGCCTGGTCCGGTGTGACCAGGGGGGCCGCGTCCGGCGCAGAGTCCGCGGCCCGGGCCGCCGCCTCCGCCTCCGCGACGAGCTCACGGACCGCATCGGCGTCGGTCACGGTTCGTCCCACCACTCCGGCGCTCGCGCCACTAGCGGAGCCGTTGGTGGCGATGACGGTGACCGACCGGGACGACATCTCACCGTTCGTCGTCAGCGAGCTGTTCGCCCAGCGCAGGTTCGCCTCGGAGCGGTCGGTGACGATGACGACGGTGCCGTCCGTGGTGGCCGCGGCGAGCGCCGCCTCCACGATGTCCTGGGGTGAGTCGAGGCGAGCCATCAGCGTCCACCCTCCTGGACCGTGTTGAGGATCCGCACGCCGCGGAACAGGGCCGCGGGCGTCCCGTGGCTGGCCGGCGAGACCTGGCCGGGCTGGGCCTTGCCGCAGTTCAGCGCGCCGCCGCGGTAGAACGTCGACGGCCCGCCGACCGCCTCCATCGACCGCCAGAAGTCGGTCGTCGTGGCCTGGTAGGCGACGTCGCGGAGCTGGCCCGACAGGCGCCCGTTCTCGATCGCGAAGAACCGCTGCCCGGTGAACTGGAAGTTGTAGCGCTGCATGTCGATCGACCACGACTTGTCGCCGACGACGTAGATCCCGTTCTCGACCTGCCCGACGAGGTCGTCCAGCGTTCCGCCATCGGGGTCGGGCTGGAGGCTCACGTTGACCATCCGCTGGAGCGGCACGTGCCGGGCACTGTCCGCATACGCCGCGCCGTTGCTCGGCCCGAGGTCCTTGAGGGCGGCCATGGCGCGGTCGGTCTGGTACCCGACGAGGATCCCGTCCTTGACGATGTCCCAGTGCTGCCCGGCGACGCCCTCGTCGTCCCAGCCGACGCTGGCCAGTCCCCAGTCGGTGTCGCGGTCGCCGGTGACGTTCATGACCGGTGAGCCGTACTGGAAGGTGCCGAGCTTGTCGAACGTCGCGAAGGAGGTTCCGGCGTACGCCGCCTCGTAGCCGAGGACACGGTCGAGCTCGGTGGCGTGCCCGATCGACTCGTGGATGGTGAGGAAGAGGTTGGACCCGTCGATGACGAGGTCGTAGTCGCCGGCGCGGACCGACGGCGCCTTGATCTTGGCGGCGAGCAGCTCGGGGATCTCGGCGATCTCGCCCGCGAGGTCGGTGTCGGCGCTCGTGACGTACTCCCACCCGGCGGCCGCCGGCGGGGCCAGGGTGCGCATGGTCTCGAACGAGCCGGTCGAGCGGTCGACCGCCGTCGCCGTGAGCTCGGGCTCGATGCGGACGCGGGTCTGGGTGGTCGAGGTCCCGGCGAGGTCGGCGTAGAAGACGTTCTCGCGCACCGCCTGGAAGCTGGTGCGGGTGTGGGCCACCCCGTCCCCGGCCAACAGCTGCTCGGTGAGGTCGAGGAGGGTCGCGACCTTCTCGGCGTCCGGCACAGCGAAGGGGTCGATCTCGTAGGGGGACGACCACTGCCGGTCCGGGTATGCCGGTTCGTCCGCGAGCACGACGCGCTCGGTGGAGACGGGCCGGCTCGCGCGGGCTACCTCGACCGCCCGCTCCGCGAGCCGCGCGGCCTCCTCGGGCGACAGGACGATGCCGGCGGCGAAGCCCCAGCAGCCGTCGTGGACGACACGCACGGCGAGGCCGACGTCGTCGGAGGTGATCGAGGTCTCGAGGTCGAGGTCCTGGAGGGCAAGGAACTGGCCTCGCGTCGAGACCACGCGCAGGGCGGCGTACTCGGCCCCGAGCTCGCGCGCGCGGGAGAGCCCGGCGTCCGCGAGCGTGGTGAGCGGCAGGGCCAGGAACTCGGCGTTCACTCCAGGCATGGGGGCCAACCTAGCGAGGGGCGCGGGAGGCGGGTCAGCCCGGGCGGGGGAAGCGGCCGAAGACGTCGGCGGCGGACTCCCCGAACCCGCTCGGCATCCCGACGGCGGCGAACGTTGCCGCGATCTCGCGCATCTCGGCCTCCCACCGCCAGCCCTTGGCGGCGGCGGAGCGCCGGGCCGACTCCAGGCGGTCCGTCAGCTCCGGCAGTGAGACGGCCCACTCGGCACGCAGGACGTCGTCGACGTCGAGCCGTTCGGCGGTCTCGTGCACCGACAACAGCAGGGCGGCGCTGACCTTGGTCCACGCGGCGTAGGTCATCTTCGTCGCGGAGGCGGCGAACCGGCCGGCCTCGAGAACGACGGGCTCGAGCCGGGAGTCGACGACGAGGCGCGCGACCTCGCCGGCCCGCTCGCCGGAGAGGTAGAGCCGCGTGGTTCCGGGCTCGCGCGGCGGCGGCCCGATGATCCCGCCGTCGACGTAGGCGGCGCCGCCCGCCTCCACGGTCGCCGCGACCGCCGCGGCCGTGGCCGGGCTCACCGCGTTGGCGTCGACGTAGACGCCTTGAAAGCCGGCGACCGACCGGGCGACGTCGACGGCCGCTCCGGGCGGGCATACCGACAGCACGACATCACACCCCTCGAGGTCGTCGGCCTCGAGCAGCCCTGCGTCGTCGGCGCGCCGCCGGGTGGCCGCGCCGCGGCCCGCGGAGACCCACACGACCTCGGCGCCGGTCTCGACGAGCGCGGCGCCGACGGCCGAGCCCATCTCCCCAGGATGCAGGACGGCGACGCGCGGCATGCGCGCCAACCTAGCCCCCGGAGTCCGGCCACCAATCATCGCCGCGATGGACGACCGGCTGATGGCGGAGGGCTGCAACGACTACGAGACGCAGACTGACACGGACGTCTGGGGGACAGGAGACGTTCGCTCGTCTGCGTTGTGGCAGAACAAGTGTGGGTTCTTCGGACCCGTCGACGCCGACGGGATCCCGGGGCGCACCACCTGGGACCGGTTCAAGGTTCCGCGGACCTGACCTCGCGGCTCCGATCGGAGGGTTTCTGCCCTGACAGGGGCAACAACCCTCCGATCGGAGCGGTCACGCCGGGGTTGTACGCGTCAGCGGGGCAGGGCCGACGCGCGCCAGCCACCGGTTCGCGTTCCGTATGCGGGTGAGCGCAACCGCGCGGCCGGCGAGGCCCAGCCGCGCGCGCGTGGCGGCTCCTCCGGTTCACTCGAACCCCCGGCCGCGGCCAGGACCGCGACGAGGACGGCGACCTCCTCGGCCGAGGGGTTCCCGCGGACGATCCGGATGACCGGCGACTCGGCGTCGCTGCTCATAGGGTGGAGCCGCTCTGAGGAGCGGCGGAGCCGCTGCTCATAGGGTGGAGCCGCTCTGAGGAGCGGCGGAGCCGCTGCTCATAGGGGAATGTTTCCGTGCTTCTTGGGCGGCAGGGTCTCGCGCTTGGTCTTCAGCGCCCGCAACGCCCGGGTCACGTTCATCCGGGTGTTCGACGGCGAGATCACCGTGTCGATGTATCCGCGTTCGGCCGCGATGTACGGGTTGGCCAGCTGCTCCTCGTAGTCCTGCACGAACCCCGCCCGCACCGCGTCGACGTCGCGCCCGTCGGACTGCGCGGCGGCGATCTCCTTGCGGTACAGGATGTTCACCGCACCCTGAGCCCCCATGACGGCGATCTGCGCGGTCGGCCAGGCGAGGTTGATGTCGGCACCTAGGTGCTTGGACCCCATGACGTCGTAGGCGCCGCCGTAGGCCTTGCGGGTGATCACCGTGACGAGGGGAACCGTCGCCTCCGCATACGCGTAGATGAGCTTGGCCCCCCGGCGGATGATCCCGTCCCACTCCTGGTCGGTGCCCGGCAGGAACCCCGGCACGTCGACGAAGGTCAGCACCGGCAGGTTGAACGCGTCGCAGGTCCGCACGAACCGGGCCGCCTTCTCCGACGCGTCGATGTCGAGGCAGCCGGCGAACTGCATCGGCTGGTTGGCGACGACGCCGATCGGCATCCCGTCGACCCGTGAGAACCCGGTGATGATGTTCGGCGCGAAGATCGGCTGGACCTCGAGGAACTCCTCGTCGTCGACGACGTGCCGGATCACCTCGTGCATGTCGTACGGCTGGTTCGGGCTGTCCGGGATGCAGGTGTCGAGCCAGCGGTCCTCCTCGGTGACCTCGAGCGAGCCGCCGCCCTCGTAGGCGGGCGGCTCCTCGAGGTTGTTGGAGGGGAGGTAGGACAGCAGGGCCTTGACGTAGTCGATGGCGTCCTGCTCGTCGGTGCCCATGTAGTGCGCGACGCCGGACTTCGTGTTGTGGGTGCGCGCGCCGCCGAGGTCCTCGAAGGCGACGTCCTCACCGGTGACCGTCTTGATGACGTCCGGGCCCGTGATGAACATGTGCGACGTCTGGTCGACCATGACGGTGAAGTCGGTGATGGCGGGCGAGTAGACCGCGCCGCCCGCACAGGGACCCATGATCAGCGAGATCTGCGGGACCACGCCGCTGGCGTGGACGTTGCGCCGGAAGATCTCGCCGTAGAGGCCGAGGCTGACCACGCCCTCCTGGATCCGCGCGCCGCCCGAGTCGTTGAGCCCGATGACGGGGCAGCCGATCTTCATGGCGAAGTCCATGACCTTGACGATCTTCTCGCCGAAGACCTGGCCCAGCGAGCCGCCGAACACCGTGAAGTCCTGGGCGAACACGGCCACCTGGCGGCCGTCGATCTGGCCGTACCCGGTGACCACGCCGTCGCCGTAGGGCCGGTTGTTCTCCTGGCCGAACGCGGTGCTGCGGTGCCGGGCGTACTTGTCCATCTCGATGAACGTGCCCTCGTCGAGCAGCATCTCGAGGCGCTCGCGGGCGGTCTTCTTACCCCGGGCGTGCTGCTTCTCGACCGCGCGCTCCGACCCGGCGTGGGCGACCTCGGCCACCCGGCGCTTGAGGTCGGCCAGCTTGCCCGCGGTGGTGGAGAGATCCGGAGCGGAGACAGCCTCGGGTAGGTCGGGCATGCTGCGGAGAATAGCCTTGCCGGTCGTGGCCGGATCACTCGATGGCGAGGTCCTTCGTGCGGCGTTGCTCACGTCGGAGTCGCCCTGGCAGGACCTCGAGCACCACGCGACCATCGGCTCGACGAACGCGCGGGCCGCGATGGTGGGCGAGCCGTGGCGCGTCGTCGTCGCCGACCATCAGAGCGAGGGACGCGGCCGGCTCGCGCGGTCGTGGGAGGCGCCACCCGGCACATCGGTCGCGGTCTCGGCCACCGTGCCCCTCCCGCCCGAGGGCGCCGGTTGGCTGCCGCTCCTGGCCGGGCTGTCGGTGGCGGAGGCCATCACGACGGCGACGGGTCTCGACGCCGAGCTCAAGTGGCCCAACGACGTGCTGCTCCCCGGTGACGGGGACCGCAAGGTCTGCGGCGTGCTCTGCGAGGTCGTGACCGGCCTCGGCGCCGCCTTCGTCGTCGTCGGCGCCGGGGTCAACGTCGACCAGACCCGCGAGCAGCTGCCCGTCGACACCGCGACCTCCCTGGCCCTGGCGGGGGCGGAGGAGGTCGACCGGAACCGGCTCGTCACCGCATACCTCTCCGGGCTCGCCCGTTGGTATGCGTCCCTGACGGGTCCGGACCCGGCCGCCCCTCGCGCCGCCTATCGCCGCCGGTGCACGACCGTCGGGCGCCCGGTCACGGTCAGCCGGCCGGACCGCCCGGACGTGGTGGGAACCGCGGTGGCGGTCGACGAGGACGGTCGTCTGGTCGTCGACAGCGACGACGGGCGGCAGGCGTGGGCCGCCGGCGACGTCACGCACGTCCGATCGGTGGGGTGATCCGGGGACCGCGCGTTGGCATGATGGCCGCATGGGCGCGACGCCGGCCGACCGGGGCCGGACCGAACCCGTCGTGACCGGTCAGGACCTCGAGGACGTCACGGCGGCGCTGCTGGCCCGCCCGCTCGAGCTCAGCCGCCGCGACGTCAGCCGCGAAGCCCACGTCAGCCTGCACAGCGCCCGGCGGTTCTGGCAGGCCCTGGGCTTCCCGCTGGTCGACAACGAGGAGCTGCTGTTCACCCAGGCCGATGTCGACGCCCTCGGGATCGTGGCCGGGCTCGTGCGCCGCGGCGAGCTGGACGAGGCCACGGCCCTACAGCTGACGCGAGCCTTCGCGCGCACCGCCGACCGGCTGGCGTCCTGGCAGGTTCAGCTCGTCGCCGAGGCGCTGGAGGCGGAGCGCGCGGATGTGGGCGACCTGTCCGCCGACCACTCCACGACCGCCACGGCTCAGGCCACCGCCGCGTACCTCGTCGGCATGGCCGACGAGCTCGAACCGCTCCTCGTGTATGCGTGGCGCCGGCACCTCGCGGACGCCGTCTCGCGCCTGCTCACGGACGCCGAGCCGGAGACGACCGAGGAGGGCATCTACCGGCACATCGGGTTCGCCGACCTCGTCGCGTTCAGCACCCTCGTCCGCCGGTCGACCGAGCGTGAGCTCTCCGAGATCGTCAAGCGGTTCGAGATGCTCAGCGCCGACGTCGTGACGGCCCACGGCGGCCGCATCGTCAAGACGGTCGGCGACGAGATCCTCTTCTCGAACCGGCACGCCGCGCCGGCCGCTGCGACCGCGATCGACCTCGTCGAGGCGATCGCTCTCGACGAGCTGCTCCCCGACGTCCGCGTCGGCTTGGCCGCGGGCCGGGTGATGCCCAAGCTGGGGGACGTCTTCGGCAACACCGTCAACCGGGCCTCGCGCCTCACCGGCATCGCCCACCCGGGCAGCGTGCTGGCCGACGAGGTGGTGGCGGAGTCCCTGCATGACGTGCCCGGGTTCGCCCTCGTCCCGCTGCGACCGCGTACGTTGCGCGGTGTCGGCAAGGTCGAACCGTTCCTGCTGACCCGCGCCGGGACGCCCGTCCGACGGCCGGCCGTCACCCCCGACCGACAGGAGGACCGGTGACCGACACCGGCACGCTGGTCCGCATCGAGGCCGACGGGGAGGGCCACGTCGTCGAGATCGTCCTCGACCGCCCGGAGGCCCTCAACGCCGTCTCGACGGCCATGGCGACCGCGATTGCCGAGGCCACCGCCCGCGTCGCCGCCGACCCGGCCGTCCGCTGCGTCGTGCTCCGGTCCAGCCAGGAGCGGGCGTTCTGCGTCGGGGCGGACCTCAAGGAGCGCAACAGCTTCACCGACGCCGACCTGGTCCAGCAGCGGCCGGTGGCGCGCGGCGCATACCGGGGAGTACTCGACCTGCCCGTGCCGGCGATCGCCGCGGTCGAAGGGTACGCGCTCGGCGGCGGGTACGAGCTGGCGCTCTCCTGCGACCTCATCGTGGCCGGCGAGAGCGCGACTGTCGGGCTGCCCGAGGTGTCCGTGGGGGTCATCCCCGGCGGGGGCGGGACCCAGCTGCTGATCCGGCGGGTCGGTTGGTCCCGCGCGGCGTCCCTCGTCTTCACCGCCCGCCGCCTGCCGGCGCCGGAGGCCTTGGCGCTCGGCTGCGTCGACGAGGTGGTCCCGGCCGGTACCGCCCGCGACCGAGCCCTCGAGCTGGCCCGGCAGATCGCCGCGAACTCGCCGGTCGGCCTGCGTCAGGCCAAGCGGGCGATGCGGCTCGGCGCGGACGTCGACCTGGCCACCGGACTGGAGGTCGAGGACGCCTGCTGGCGGGCCACGGCGTTCAGTGGCGACCGGGCCGAGGGCGTCGCGGCCTTCGCCGAACGGAGGCCCCCGCGGTGGCCCGGACGGTGAACCCCGCCGATCCCCTAGCATCGAGGCCGTGACCCGAGTACTTCTGGCGGAGGACGACCCCGCCATCTCCGAGCCGCTCGCGCGAGCGTTGCGGCGGGAGGGGTACGACGTCGATGTGCGAGCCGACGGCCGCACCGCCCTCGAGGGCGCGCGCGAGAACCCCGACCTCGTCGTCCTCGACCTCGGACTGCCCTTCATCGACGGGCTCGAGGTGTGCCGCCGCATCCGGGCGATGGGCAAGACCGTGCCGGTGCTCATCCTCACGGCCCGTGCCGACGAGGTCGACACCGTGGTCGGGCTCGACGCGGGCGCCGACGACTACGTCACCAAGCCGTTCCGCCTGGCCGAGCTGCTGGCCCGGGTGCGTGCGCTGCTGCGCCGCAACCCGACCGAGACGTCCTCGTCGAGCGACCAGCTGCGGATCGACCCCGAGGGCCGGCGGGCCTGGTTCCAGGACCAGGAGCTGCAGCTGACGGCCAAGGAGTTCGACCTCCTGCGCGTGCTCGTGCGCGAGCAGGGCAAGGTCGTGTCGCGGGAACAGCTCATGAGGGAGATCTGGGAGACCGCCTGGTTCGGGTCCACCAAGACCCTCGACATGCACATCAGCGTCCTGCGCCGGAAGCTCGGCGACGACGCGACCCAGCCGCGCTACATCTCGACCGTCCGCGGCGTCGGTTTCCGGTTCGAGCGTCCGGAGGACTGAACCCGGATGCGCCGCCAGCTCGTGCGCACCACGGCGTATGCGGTCATCGCCGCGATGCTCGTCGTGCTGCTTCCCCTCTCCGTGCTCGGGGTGTGGGTCGTCACCCAGCGACCCGCGCTGGTGGAGACCTGGCTCGCCCAGACCGCGATGGACCGCAGCCTGCAGCTGCTCGGCGGGGTGGTCGTCGTGGCGCTGGTGATCGTGGCGATCGCGCTGGCCCTGGTGCAGCGGATGTCACTCCGCCTGACCGAGCCGCTGACGCGACTCGCCGAGGCGGCCGAGAAGCTCGGCGAGGGCACCACCAAGCTGGACCCGATCCGCTCCGACATCCCCGAGGTCGACCGGGTCTCGGTCGTGCTGACCCGTAGCGCCCAAGGGGTGACCAAGTCGCTCGCGGCCGAGCGCGAGTTCGCGTCCGACGCCTCGCACCAGCTGCGGACCCCGCTGACGGCCCTGCTCATGCGGCTCGAGGAGATCTCGGTCTCCGACGACGTGGCGGTGGTGCACGAGGAGGCCGGGATCGCCATGGAGCAGGTGGAGCGGCTGACCCGCGTCGTCGACGACCTGCTCATGCGTAGCCGCCGCAGCAACGACGCGCCCCGACCCGAGGTCAGCCTCGACTCGGTCATCGCCGCCCTCCAGCGCGAGTGGCAGCCGGCCTTCGAGCAGGCGCGGCGCAGCGTGCGCGTCCACGGTGAGCGGGGCCTCGTCGTCAAGTCGACACCGGTCGCGCTGAGCCAGGTCCTCAGCACCCTGTTGGAGAACTCGCTCGTCCACGGCCGCGGCACCGTGGAGATGCAGGCCCGTCGGAGCGGTCCGTCGGTCGTCGTCGAGGTCAGCGACCAGGGCGACGGCGTCCCGGCGGCGATCGCCCCGCACATCTTCGAGCGCTCGGTCAGCAGCGGCCGTGGCCAGAGCACCGGGCTCGGGCTGGCTCTCGCCCGGGACCTGGCCGAGTCGAACGGCGGCCGGCTCGACCTGGTGTCGGCCCAGCCGGTGCGCTTCGCCCTGTTCCTCTCGGAGGCCGACGGGCACTGACGGCGCTTGGTTCGGGTTCGGCCCTGGGTTCGGGCACGTTCGTCACCTCGCGGGCAGCTTCGCACGTACGCGTGCGGTGACGAGGGTGCCCGAGGTTGTCCACATGCCCTGAACCACTCGTCACACGCTCCACAACCGGCCGGCGCAAGGTGCGACCGGGACGGCGTCGTCGTCACCCTGATCAGCATGACGAACGTGGACTGCTGGGAGGCGATCGCCGACCGGCACGGGCTGCTCAGCACGGGTGACGCGCTCGTGGCCGGACTCACTAAGCGGGAGCTCGCCGACCTGGTGAACGACGAGCGTCTCGTCCACCTCGGTCGCGGTTGGTACTCCTTGCCGTTCCTCGAGTCGACCGACGGCGTCACCCCCTGGGAACGCCGACGCCTCTTGCACCGGGCCCGGGTGCGGGCCGCGATCCGTTCGGTCGAGGACCGGGCATCCGCCAGCCACCACAGTGCGCTTGTGCTGCGTGACCTGCCGGTCTTCGCGGCCGACCTTCGTCAGGTACATCTCACGCGCATCGACGACACCTTGTCGCGGCGCCGGTCCGGTCTCACCGTGCACGGTCGTGTCGTGGGGGCGTCCGTGCATGACGGCGTGATCGACGTAGCCACCGCCGTGGTCCAGACGGGACTCGAAAACGGCCCGATGGCCGCCCTGATCGCGGCCGATGCCGCGTTACACCGCGCCATGGTCGACACCGGACAGCTCACCGAGGCCGGCATGCGGGTCGTCGGGCCACGCACCGCGGGGGTCCGGTCCACGCTGCGGTATGCCGACGCTCGCGCAGAGTCGCCGGGGGAGACCCGGCTGCGCTGGGCCCTGCGCCTGATGGGGTACGACGCGGTGCCGCAGTTCCGGATCGTGGACGGTTCCTTCGTTGCGGTGGTCGACTTCCTGCTCGCCGGGTATCGCGTGGTCGTCGAGTTCGACGGCTTCGTCAAGTACGGGCGGCGGTCACCCTTCACGCTGGGTGCTCAACCGGCCGACGTCGTCGCCGCGGAGAAGGTCCGCGAGGACCACGTCCGCGAGCTGGACTACGGGTTCGTCCGGGTGACCTGGCCCGAGCTGGACGCGATCCGGATCCTGCACCGGCGCATCGACGCCGCAGTCGAACGGTCCGCGCGACGGGCGAGCTGAGGTTCGGGCACGGTCGTCACCGCGCGCGTACGGTCGAACCTGCCCGCGACGTCCCGAACCTGCCCGAACCCTGAGGGGTCAGGAGGGCGAGGTCAGGGGTGCGGCCGGGTGCCCTCGTCCGGCGTCCGCGCCTGGACCGCAGCGACCTCGTCCGCCTCCGGGTCGCCCGGGTGCTCGCCGGCGAAGACGAACTGGCGGTAGGCCCAGAACCGGAAGATGGTCGCCAGGCCGATGCCGATGATGTTGTTGATGTTGACCGCGAGGCGTGAGTCCATGTGCAGCAGGTCGTGGGTGCCGTTGAGGTACAGCGTCGAGATGACCAGGCCCACGCCGTTGACCAGGAAGAACAGCATGGCCTCGTGGTGCGCCGGCCGGTTACGTCGGTGCCGGAAGGTCCACATCCGGTTGCCGATCCAGGCGAACAGCGTCGCGGCAACCCCAGAGATGATCTTCGAGGTCGCCAGCCGGCCCTCCAGGGGGCCGTAGAACAGCAGGTTGAACCCGCCGAAGTCGATGACGAAGGCGACGGCTCCGATGACGCCGAACTTGGCGGCCTCGCGCCAGAAGATGCTGACGAGCTCGCGCAACCGGTCCATGAGGCCAGGCCTAGGGGAGTCCGTCACGGCGTGAATGGTACAGACCGAAACCGTCAGGTCCTCCCAGCCGACGCCCTCCGGACGGGTCCGACCACCACCCCCGGATAGGCTCGCCTGCCGTGAGCGCCCGGCCCGACCCACCCGACGCGCCACGGCGGACCCCTGGGGGCTTTCCGGTGGTCGGCGTGATCGGCGGCGGCCAGCTGGCCCGGATGATGCAGGGCCCGGCCGTCGAGCTCGGGGTCCAGCTGAGCGTCCTCGCCGAGGCCGCCGACGCGTCGGCGGCCCTCGTGGTCCCCTCGGCGCCGGTCGGCTCGCATACCGACCTCGAGGCGGTATGCGCCTTCGCCCGCCAGTGCGACGTGGTGACCTTCGACCACGAGCACGTGCCGGCCGACGTGCTCGCGGCGCTGGAGGCCGACGGAGTGGTCCTTCATCCGACGCCGGCGGCCCTGGTGTTCGCCCAGGACAAGCTGGCCATGCGCGAGCGGCTCGGCGTGCTCGGCGTCCCGTGCCCGCGCTGGGCTCGCGCCGCGTCGGCGGACGACGTCGACACCTTCGCGGCGACTGTGGGGTGGCCCGTCGTGGCGAAGACCCCGCGGGGCGGCTACGACGGCAAGGGCGTCCGGGTCGTGCACGCCGCCGAGGACCTGGCCGACTGGCTCGCCGAGGCGGGGCGTCCCGGACTGCTGGCCGACGGCGTGCTGCTCGAGGAACGGGTCGAGTTCAGCCGCGAGCTCGCGGTCCTCGTCGCCCGCAGCCCGTCGGGACAGGCGGCCGCCTGGCCGGTCGTCGAGACCGTGCAGACCGACGGGATCTGCACCGAGGTGCTCGCGCCGGCGCCGGGGATCGACCCTGGGCTGGGGGCGGAGGCCACCGCCACCGGCCTGCGAATCGCGGGCGAGCTCGGGGTGACGGGAGTGCTCGCGGTGGAGATGTTCGAGGTTCCCGCGGCCGGGGCCGGCTCGGCGCCGGCATACCTCGTCAACGAGCTGGCCATGCGCCCGCACAACAGCGGCCACTGGTCGATGGACGGGGCGGTCACCGGACAGTTCGAGCAGCACCTGCGGGCGGTGCTCGACCTGCCGCTCGGGGATCCGTCGACCCGGGCGCCCTGGACGGTGATGGCCAACGTGCTGGGCGGGGAGCACGACGAGCTCTACAGCGCCTACCGTCACGTCCTGGCCCGCGACCCGGGGGTGAAGGTCCACCTCTACGGCAAGGCGGTCCGGCCCGGCCGCAAGATCGGGCACGTCAACGTCTCCGCGCGGTCCCTGACCGACGCCCGGACCCGCGCCACCCACGCCGCGGACTACATCGCAGGAGCCATCGATGAGTGAGAGCCCCGTGGTCGGCATCGTCATGGGCAGCGACAGCGACTGGCCCGTCATGGAGAAGGCCGCCATCGCGTTGCAGGAGCTGGAGATTCCCTATGAGGTGGACGTCGTCTCGGCGCACCGGATGCCCGAGGACATGATCGACTACGGCCGGTCGGCGGCCGAGCGCGGTCTGCGGGTGATCGTCGCGGGAGCCGGCGGTGCGGCCCATCTGCCGGGGATGCTCGCCTCGGTCACGCCCCTTCCGGTCGTCGGCGTCCCGGTCCCGCTGGCCCACCTCGACGGGATGGACTCGCTGTTGTCGATCGTGCAGATGCCGGCCGGCGTCCCCGTGGCGACGGTGTCGATCGGCGGAGCCCGCAACGCGGGATTGCTGGCCGCCCGCATCCTCGGCGCGGGCGAGGGCCAGGAGTCCGCGCGCATCCGAGCAGCCATGGTCGACTTCCAGGTCGAGCTGCGCGAGGCGGCGATGGCCAAGGGCCGCGCTCTGCGCGACCGCACCACCGGCGACCGCTAGCCCGCGATCGCTCCGGCGCCGTCGCCCGGCTGGACGTGCGGGTACTCGATCCGCGGGCAGGTGTCCATGACGACGGCCAGTCCGGCGTCGCGGGCGCGCGTCGCGCCCTGCTCGTCTACGACGCCCAGCTGGAGCCAGACGGCCGCGATGCCGAGTCGGTCCTTCTCGGCGATCGCCTGGTCGACGACCGCACCGACCTTTGCCGAGTTCACGAAGCAGTCGACGACGTGGACAGCGGTGCCGTCCGGGACATCGGCGAGGGTCGCGTACCCCGGGGATCCGAAGACGGTCTCGGCCCGCGGGTGGACGGGGATGATGCGCATACCGAGCTCGACCTTGAGGAACTGGGCGATCGAGTAGGCGGTCCGCGATGTGTTGGTCGAGAGGCCGACTACCGCCCAGGTGGCCCGGGTGTGCAGGAGGTCGCGGATGACGACGGGGTCGTTGTCGTACTTCGTCACACCGTGATCCAAGCACCGTCGCCTGGGAGTCGCCCCCTGAGGCGGCCATCGGCAGCCGATGACATGATGCGAGACATGAGATTTGGCACCTTCGTCCCTCAGGGCTGGCGATTCGACCTCGTCGGCATCGAGCCCGACCGGCAGTGGGAGACCATGCTGCGCTTGGCAAAACGCGCGGACGACAACCCCGACTGGGAGTCGATCTGGGTCTACGACCACTTCCACACGACGCCGGAGCCGTCCGAGGAGGCGACCCACGAGGCGTGGTCGCTGATGGCCGCGTTCGGGGCCGCGACCTCGCGCGTCCGGCTCGGCCAGATGTGCACGTGCATGGCCTACCGGAACCCGGCCTACCTCGCCAAGGTGGCAGCGACGATCGACGTCATCTCGGGCGGGCGGGTCGAGATGGGCATCGGCGGCGGCTGGTACGAGCACGAGTGGCGCGCCTACGGGTACGGCTTCCCGCCGGCCGGTGAGCGGCTCGGCCGACTTCGTGACGGTGTCGAGATCTTTCGACAGATGTGGACCAAGGGCATCGCGACCCACGCCGGCAAGTACTACACGGTGGACGGCGCGATCGGTCAGCCGCGGCCGCTGCAGGGTACGACGCTGCCGGGTTCCGCCGCGAACGGCATCCCGATGTGGGTCGCCGGTGGTGGCGAGAAGGTGACGCTGAAGATCGCCGCCGAGTATGCGGACTACACCAACTTCGACGGGTCGCCCGAAGGGTTCGCCGCCAAGAGCGCCATCCTCGAGCAGCACTGTAAGGACGTCGGGCGCGACTTCGGCTCGATCGTGCGCTCGGCCAACTACAACGTCGTCATCGGGGAGACCGAGAAGGACGTCCAGGACCGGCTGGCCTGGGTCGAGGAGTCCTACCGCAAGGCCGGTCTGTCCGACGCGTCGATCCGCGCGCAGGCGCAGAACTTCCGCTCCGGTCCCGCGGTCGGCACGCCCGAGCAGATCGTCGAGACGCTGCAGGGCATGGAGAAGCTGGGCATGACCTACGCCATCACCAACTTCCGCGAGGCCGCCTACGACACCTCCGGGATGGAGCTGTTCGAGTCGGCAGTGATCCCGGAGCTGCGGGGGTCCTGATGGTCTGGCGCCTCGCGGACATGCCCGAGCAGACCGGACGCGTGTTCGTGGTGACCGGCGCGAACTCGGGTATCGGCCTCGAGGCCGCGAAAGCGTTGTCCCACAAGGGTGGTCGCGTCGTCATGGCCTGTCGCAACCTCGCCAAGGCCGAGGCTGCACGGGCCGAGATCGGCGGCGACACCGAGGTGCGCGAGCTGGACCTCGGCTCGCTGGCGTCGGTCCACGCCTTCGCCGAGGCGTGGGACGGACCGATCGACGTCCTCGTCAACAACGCGGGGATCATGGCCGTCCCGTTCGCCCGGACCGTCGACGGGTTCGAGAGCCAGTACGGCACCAACTTCCTCGGGCCCTTCGCGCTGACCGCCCTGCTGCTCCCGCAGGTGACCGACCGGGTCGTCACGCTGTCCTCGGGCGTGCACCGGATGGGCCGGATCGACCTGGCCGACCCTGGCTTCGAGCGGCGCCGCTACCAGCGCTGGACCGCCTACGGGCAGAGCAAGCTGGCCGACCTCATGTTCGCCTACGAGCTCCAGCGGCGGCTCCTCCTTGCCGGATCGCACACGCGGTCCATCGCAGCGCACCCCGGGTATGCAGCGACGAACCTCCAGGCCAACCTCGGCGCCGTGGCGCTCACCAGCCAGCGGTGGATGCTGAAGGCCGGGCTGGTCCAGGACGCCGCCGGAGGGGCCCTACCGACCCTGTATGCGGCGACGGCACCGGACCTGCCGGGCGGCAGCTACGTCGGACCGTCCGGCTTCATGGAGCAGACCGGACCGCCCCGCATCGTGGGGTCCTCGGCCGCCTCGCGCGACCTCGACACGCAGCGCGCGCTGTGGGACCTGGCCGTCCGGCTGACCGGTGTCGACCCTGGCCTGCCGTCGGTGGCCGCGGCCTGACCGCGGGCGTCGGCGACGCGCATACCCGGCGGTAACCTGGGCCGGTGAGCACGTCATCGTTCGACCTGTACCAGCTGTCCGAGGAGCACGAGGCCGTCCGCGAGGCGGTCCGCGCAATCTCCGAGGACAAGATCGCCCCATATGCGGCGGAGGTCGACGAGCAGTCCCGGTACCCGCAGGAGGCGCACGACGCCCTCGTGGCCAGCGACTTCTTCGCGCCGCACGTGCCCGAGGAGTACGACGGCGTCGGCGCCGACGCCCTGGCGACGTGCATCGTCATCGAGGAGGTCGCGCGGGTCTGCGCGTCGTCCTCGCTGATCCCGGCGGTCAACAAGCTGGGCTCGATGCCGGTGATCCTGGCCGGGTCCGAGGAGGTCAAGGCGAAGTACCTGCCGCCCCTCGCTCGGGGTGAGGCCGGCTTCTCCTACGGCCTGTCCGAGCGCGAGGCCGGGTCCGACACCGCGGCGATGAAGACCCGGGCGCGGCCGGACGGCGACGACTGGGTGCTCACCGGCCAGAAGTCGTGGATCACCAACGCGGGCGTCTCGGAGTTCTACACGGTGCTCGCCGTGACCGACCCCGACGGCCGGCGCGGGGCGAACGTCTCCGCATTCGTCGTCGAGAAGTCCGACCCCGGCTTCACCTTCGGCGAGAAGGAGCGCAAGCTCGGCATCAAGGGGTCGCCGACCCGTGAGCTGCACTTCGAGAACTGCCGGATCCCCGGCGACCGCCTGGTCGGCGAGGTCGGCGACGGGCTCAAGATCGCGCTGCGGACGCTGGACCACACCCGGGTCACCATCGGGGCGCAGGCGGTCGGGATCGCCCAGGGCGCCCTGGACGCCGCCATCGACTACGTCAAGGAGCGTCGCCAGTTCGGAAAGGCGATCGCCGAGTTCCAGGGCATCCAGTTCATGCTCGCCGACATGGCCATGACCCTCGAGGCGGCCCGGCAGATGGTCTACGTGGCGGCGGCCAAGTCCGAGCGCGGCGACAAGGACCTGCCGTTCTTCGGAGCGGCGGCCAAGTGCTACGCGTCAGACGTGGCCATGCAGATCACGACCGACGCGGTGCAGCTGCTGGGTGGGGCCGGGTACGTCAAGGACTTCCCGCTGGAGCGGATGATGCGCGACGCGAAGATCACCCAGATCTACGAGGGCACCAACCAGATCCAACGGATGGTGATGGCTCGCCAGCTGCTGAAGTAGCCGGACAGCTCGACAGGCACGAAGCCCCCGAAAACGGTGTTCTGTGCGGTTACCGGTTCTCGTGCCCGTCGAGAAGTCCGCCGAGGAGCCCTCAGCCGGGGACGGTTCCTGCGGGCGGCGTGGTGAGCGGCTGATCCTGCTGGAGGGCGTTGAAGAGGGCCTTGGCCTGGGCGGTGTTCCACTTCACGGCGACGCCCGCGTTCGGGGTCTGCAGGGCGGCGGTCTCGATCGGGACGACCAGCGAGAGGGTCTCGCCGCTGTCGACGCCCCGCAGCGCCTGGAGCATCCGCACGGCGTCGGTGAAGGAGGTCGTCTGGCCGACCTCGAGCCCCGTCGCCGCCGAGTCGGCGAAGGACTTGTAGCGCCAGGGGATCAGCACGGTCGACGGGGTGGCGGCCTTCTTCAGCAGCGCGCCGAGGAACTGCCGCTGCCGCTCGGCACGGCCGATGTCGCCGCGGGGGTCGGACTTGCGGGCCCGGACGTAACCGAGGGCGGTCGGCCCGTCGAGGGTCTGGCAGCCCTTCTTCAGGTCGATGGCGGCGTCCTCGTCCTTCATGTCGAACGGGACGCAGACGTCGACGCCGCCGAGGCTGTCGACGACGCCGGCGAACCCGGCGAACCCGATCTCGAGGTACCCGTCGACGTGCACGCCGGTGACCTGCTCGACCGTCTGGGTCAGCAGCTTCGCGCCGCCGAACGCATACGCCGCGTTGATCTTGTTGCTGCCGTGTCCGGGGATCGGGACGTAGGAGTCGCGGGGGATCGAGATCATCGCGGCCTTGCCGCCGCTGCCGGGGACGTGGACCAGGATGATCGAGTCGGTGCGCTTGCCCTCGGCCGAGCCGCCGCCGTTGAGCGCCTGCTGCTGCTCCGGGGTGAGTCCTTCGCGGCTGTCCGAGCCGACGAGCAGGTAGTTGTAGCCGCTGTTGTCCACCGGGCGGTCGCCGGACGGGTTGTTGTCCACCCGGGCGACGCTGTTCCAGGCGTTGAACGGTACCCAGACCAGGAACGCCACCCAGAGGATGACGACGACCAGGACGGCGATGAGGACGCTGCGTCCGGTACGTCGCGGACGCGGCGGCGAGGTCGCTACGGGAGCGCGCCCGGGCGAGCGCGGCGGGAGTCCGCCGCTGGGCCTTCCGGCCGGCTTGCCGCTGGGCTTCAGCGGCGGCAGGGGACCGCGACGCGAGGAGCGGCGGCGGAACGGGCTCCTCGTGTCGACGACATAGCCGGCAGGGCGGTCGTCGACGGCTCGGACGTCGTCTCCCTCGGGCATAGCGACCCATGGTCTCACGCACCGCTGTTCGGTACCGAATTCCCGGATGTGCCCCAACCACAGGCATACCGGGTATGCGTGGTGCCGGGCGCTGCCTGCGCGCGTGGGGTCGACGGCCAGTCGGGGTCCCCGCGAGGTATCGGAGCGAAGCGGAGAACCTCGTGGGGTGACTAGAGTCCCGGCCATGGACAAGGTGGTCTCCAGCCCAGCCGCCGCGATCGAGGGCATCGCCGACGGGATGACGCTGTCGGTCGGTGGTTTCGGGCTCTGCGGCATCCCCAGTGTGCTCATCGGTGCGATCCACGACGCGGGCATCACCGACCTCGAGGCGATCTCGAACAACTGCGGCGTCGACGACTGGGGTCTCGGGATCCTGCTGCGCGACAAGCGGATCCGGCGCATGATCGCGTCCTACGTCGGCGAGAACAAGGAGTTCGCGCGCCAGTACCTCGCCGGCGAGCTCGAGGTCGAGCTGACCCCGCAGGGCACTCTGGCCGAGCGACTGCGCGCCGGGGGTTCGGGCATACCCGCGTTCTTCACGACGACGGGGGTCGGTACGCAGATCGCCGAGGGCGGACTGCCCTGGCGGTATGCGGCGGACGGATCTGTCGCGGTCGCTTCGCCGCCCAAGGAGGTGCGCGAGATCGAGTGGATGGGGGAGACGAAGGAGTTCGTCCTCGAGCCGGCGATCGTCGCGGACTTCGGACTGGTGCGGGCCTGGCGGGGCGACCGGCACGGGAACCTCGTCTTCAACAAGTCCGCCCGCAACTTCAACCCGCTCGCTGCGATGGCCGGTCGGGTCACCGTCGCCGAGGTCGAGGAGCTCGTCGAGCCCGGCGAGCTCGACCCGGACCAGGTGCACCTGCCGGGGATCTACGTCCAGCGGGTGCTGCCGCTCGACGCCGACCAGGTCGCCGAGAAGCGGATCGAACGACGCACCGTGAGGGAGGCCTGAGATGCCGCTGACCCGTGAGGAGATGGCCGCCCGCGCCGCTCGCGAGCTGAGCGACGGCTCCTACGTGAACCTCGGCATCGGGCTGCCGACGCTGGTCCCGAACTACGTGCCCGACGACGTCGAGATCGTGCTCCAGTCGGAGAACGGGATCCTGGGCGTGGGCGCGTACCCGGTCGACGGCACCGAGGACCCGGACCTCATCAACGCCGGCAAGGAGACCGTGACGGTGCGACGCGGTGCGTCGTACTTCGACTCGGCTACGTCGTTCGGGATGATCCGCGGCGGCAAGGTCGACGCGGCGATCCTCGGCGCCATGCAGGTGTCGGAGGCCGGCGACATCGCCAACTGGATGATCCCCGGGAAGATGGTCAAGGGGATGGGCGGGGCGATGGACCTCGTCCACGGCGCCAAGCACGTCATCGTGCTGATGGAGCACGTGGCCCGGGACGGTTCCTACAAGATCGTCAAGGAGTGCTCGCTGCCCTTCACCGGCCGCGGCGTGGTCCATCGGATCATCACGGACCTGGCGGTGATCGACGTGACCGCGGACGGGTTGGTGCTGCGCGAGCTGGCTCCGGGAGTCACCGAGGACGAGGTCCGTTCGAAGACCGAGCCGGACTTGCGGGTCGCGCTCAGCTGACGTCGACGGTGATGTTCTCCGGGGCCAGCCGTCTCGTCCGGTCCCCGTCCGGCTGACGCACGAGCACGACCGAGCCGTCGGCGGCCCAGGCCGACAGCGCCGCGCTCAAGGCCCGGTGCAGGTCGTCCGGCACCCGGACGCGAGGGTTACGGCCCCAGTCGGGCTGGGCCACGACCACGTCCCGGAAGGACTGCGCGTCGTCCCCGTCGACGAGGGCCGGGTCGTCGGGGTTCGGGTCCTCGTAGGCGGCGAACGCGTCGCCGTAGTTGGCCAGCTCGCGGGCCTCGTCGACGACGTCGCGCGGGGCGTCGAGGTTGGCTGCGGCCAGCATGGGGAGCGAGACGAGCACCGGGAGGCCGGCGTTCTCGGCGACCTGAGCGGCCGTCTGGTGGTCGGTGGTGATGACGACGTCGGAGGTGTCGGCGCCGTTGCCGACGACGACGGTCGCGCCGACGGACCAGGCGGCCAGCGCCCAGTAGAACGCCCGCCAGTGGGCCGGCAGGTCGAGGCCGACCGTGGTCGCGGGCGCGCCGTCCAGGTCGTCCTGGAGCATGTTCCCCGCCTTGGACACCCAGTTGGCCAGCACCTTGGCGGAGAGCTCGATGCGCTCGCCGTGGGTCGGTCCGGGGGCGTCGTCGTAGCAGGTCAGCCGCGGGCGGCCCGGGTCGGAGGCCAGCATCGCGGCGAGCACCGCGGCGGGGGTGGGCACCCGGCGACCCTAGCGGGCGGCGCGCCGAGTGGCGTCGCGAGGCTCGCGGCCTCGCGGGCTACGCTCCGAGGCATGCTGGGCCGTGTCGCAGGGACGTCGGGAGCACCGGTTTCGTGGGGCGCGCAGTCGGCGTTCCTCAGGGTCGCCCTGGTCGGGCCGACCCACGAGAGTGCCGGCCGGATGGCGCCGCATACCGTCGCCCTGGCCCACCAGCTCGCCCGGGCCGGACACGACGTCACGTTGGTGTCGTGGTCCTCCCCCGAGCAGGTCGCCGCGGCGGGAGAGCCGTTCCCGCGCACCGTCCGCTCGCTCGCCTGGAACCGGCCCGACACCTGGCTGCGCACGGGGCGGCGGCTGCGCGGGTACGACGCCGTCGTCATCGTCCACACCGGCGCCGCCATGATCCCGCTGCACCTGGCCCTGTTGCGGGGCGCCGGGATCCACCGCGCACCGACCGGGGCCGTGGACGGCGGCCCTCGCGGCGTGGTCCTCGTCGACCACCTGCTCTCCGCCCGGCCCGGTCCGGCCAGCCGGAACCTGCTCACGACCTTCCTCGGCCGCGTCGACGGCGTGCTCCTCCACCACCGCGAGGAGGCGCCGCTCGCCACCCGGCTCGGCGCGTCCCGCGTGTATGCGGCCGAACAGCCCGAGCTCGCGTCGGCCGTGCGGCTGCGTCGCATACCGGTGCTGACCGTCGCGGAGACCACCAGCGGTCCGGCGGGGGCCGGCGACCGACGGGCGGCGTTCGGACCGCTGCCGGCCGACCTCCCGTCCGCCGACCTCAGTGCACCGTGGGCGACCTACGTCGGCGCCATCGAGGCCCTCGCCGGTACCGACGTGGCGGCCGCCCCGACCCCCGAGGATGACGTCGCCGCGGCCTCGAGCCTGACGGCCCGCCTCACGACGCGGACGCTCGCGGCCGCCCGGCGCATTGCCGCCGCTCGGGCACCGCGCGTCGAGCTGACCCGCGGCGACCTGCCCGAGTGGGTGCGTCCGACCGACGTCCTCGAGGACGGGTGGCAGGCCGACGAGGCCAAGGCCGCGGCCCGCGCGCTCGGTCTGCCCCGGGCTCGCGACGGCATTGCCGCCTGGGCCGCGCTGGGAGCGCTCGCCGCCGTGGTCCGGGTCGCCGACTGGGTACCGGGTGAGGGCGACGAGGGTCGGCGTGCGGCGCTGGTGGTCGACGAGTCGGGCTCGGCGTCGCCGCTGGGGCGGTGGGCTCGCGCCTGCGGGTTCGCGCCCGTGGACCTGGGGCTGACCGTGGTCGGCGGCGGGTACGACCTGCTGGACGTCGACATGGGCTCGATCGACGTCGTGGCCCGGGTCCATCCCGGCGGCTGCGACGCGACGGACATCGACGAGGCGCTGAGCCAGGCGGCGTGGGCGTTGCGGCCCGGCGGGTTGTTCGTCGTCACGCTGCCGCTCGGGCGGCCCGGCGAGGAGGACGCTCTCGGTCCAGCCGACGTGCGGGCGATCGTGGCGCGGGCGCACGAGCAGGGGTACGTCCTCGTCGGCGACCTCGACGGCGATGTCGGGTGGCGGATGCGTGCGGCCGGGGTGGCGGCCGACGTGACGCCGGGACGCATCCCTGGTGCGGCCTACGGCCTGGTGCGGCTCACGCTGCGCCGCCGCTGAGTCGTCAGCCCGAGACCGACCCGAGGATGATCAGAGGGTGACGCGCGCACGGACGATCTCCCTCGTCCGCATCGTCGTCGCCGCGGCCGTCGTCGTGGCGCTGGTGTGGGGCGTCGCGCGGAACTGGACCGAGATCAGCCAGGACCTGCAGCGGGTCAGCCTCGGCGCACTGCTGCTCTCGTTCGTCCCGGCGGCGCTCGGGACCTGGCTGACGATGCTCGGTTGGCGGGTGATCCTGGCGGACCTGGGGTCGCCGCTCCACCTGGCGCCGGCGGCCGGAGTGTGGTTCGTCGGTCAGCTCGGCAAGTACCTGCCCGGCTCCGTCTGGACGGTGTTGATGCAGGCCGACATGGCCTCTCATCTGAACGTGCCGCGCCGACGGACCGGGGTGGCCAGCCTGGTCACGATCGGCCTCTCGGTTCTCACCGGGCTCATCGTCGGAGCGCCCGCGATCCCGCTCCTCCTGCAACGGCCGGACAGCAGTGCCCTGGCCTGGGTGCTGGTAGGCATTCCGCTGCTCGCGGTGCTCTGCTGGCCACCCGTACTCGGCCGGATCGTCGCCCTCGGACTGCGCGTGTTGCGTCAGCAGCCGTTGGAGAAGAATCTCTCCGGGCGCGCGGTGCTCGGAGCAGTCGTCATCTTCTGTGTGGCGTGGCTGTGTTTCGGCGTCCACATCCTCGTCCTGGCGAACGCCGTGGGAGCGAGCCCGAGCGGCACCCTGACCGTCGCGTCCCTGACCGGGTTCGGCCTGTCTGGCGCTCTGTCCATGGTCACGGTGATCCTGCCGGCCGGCCTCGGTGCCAGGGAGGGCCTGCTGACGCTGATCCTCGCGTCGGCGATGCCGGTCTCGGCCGGGACGGCCGTCGCGCTCGTCTCGCGGTTCGTCGTGACGCTCGTCGACGTGCTCGCCGCCGCTGCCGGCTGGGTGTATGCGCGACGGCACCACCTGGTCACCTCGCGCGAGGAGCGCGAGCACCCCGTTGTGGAGACGGTGCCCGAGGAGCCGTGAGGCCGGCGGACCCGGCCGTCTGGCGTACCGGCGTGCTGGCGTGCTGGCGTACCGGCGTCAGGCGCCCAGCGGCTCGGGGGAGTCGCTCTTCGGGAACTGGGTCACGAAGTTCATGACCGCCTCGCCGGAGAGGTCACCGCAGAGCTGGCGGTGTCCAGCCTGAGCCGTGACCTTGCCGGTCGAGTCGGTGGTGGCGGACCAGTGGGTCAGCGCGAACTTCTTCCCGCTCGGGAACTGGCCGTAGGAGTCGTTCCAGGGCGCCACGAGGAACTTCCCCTGTGAGGGGGCGATCTTGTTGGCCAGACCGGCCAGCTCCTTCAGCTGCGCACTGCGGGCCGACTCCTCGCTGGGGAGGTACCAGAGCACCGTGTAGCCGTGCTCGAGGTTGTGCACGAAGGTCTCGACGGCCGGGGCGTCGGCGCTCGAGTAGAACTGGCGGCCGTCCAGGATGGGCTGCACGAAGTGCGAGCCGCTCGTCGGCGGGATGGTGGAGTACTGCACCTTCGTCACGTCGGTGCGGTTGGTCCCCGGACCGACGTGGTCGGAGTTGCCGCTCGCGGGGTCCGTGGTCACGGCGTCGCAGGAGGCGGAGGCCGCCGGAGTGCCCAGGGCGACGATGAGGTTGTCCGGCTGGTTCTTGCGGGCGTCGAGGATGCCGTAGGTGATGACGCCGCCCAGCAGAAGGACCAGAACGGCGCAGGCCCCGACGATCATGAGGACGGTCCGCCGCTCGCGGCCCTTCTGGGCCTTCTGGACCTCCGCGACGCGGGCCTTGCGCGCGGACGGGTCGGACCGCTGCGGCCGGCTCGAGGTCGGGCGACCGGAAGACGGCCGGGCGGAACCGGCGGCAGGGCGCGCCGAGGACTTCGCGGACGAGGGCTTGGCCGAGTCCTTGGAGGGCGGGCTGGTCGGGGGTTTCCTGGCCACGGTGTCCTTCGGGGCGGTGCGCTGGCGAGCGACAGGGCGCGGCGCCAGGGACTACGGACGGGGAGTGAGGCGTTCGATCGGTCGGCGGGGTGCACGCACCCGCAACGAGCCGACAACGAGCCGGGCCAAGTGTACGTTCCAGCGGTCGTGATCCGGGCCGAGGTCCGTACGGAGGTCAGGGTCGAGGCACGGGCGTCGGCGGCGTGGGCGACACTGGCGGAGTGACGACGGAACCGGCGGCGGCCCTCGCGGCGGCCGTCGTCGACTGGCCGCAACAGGGCCGGGTCTGGCGGTCCGATCGTCCCCTCGCAGTGTCGACGATCCTCTCCACGCTGCGACACGGCGGCGGCGACCCGACGTTCCTGCGGGGTCGTGGTGGGTCGGTGGTGCGTGGCCTCCGGACGCCGGCAGGGCTGGCCACGCTCGAGCTCCAGACGCGGCCGACGGACGCCGAGGTGGTCGCCCGGGCCTGGGGGCCGGGGGCGGACTGGGCGCTCGACGGCATACCGGACCTGCTCGGTGAGCACGACGACGCGTCCGGGTTCGTGACGCACCACGACGTTGTCGCACAGGCCGCGCGGCGGTTCACCGGCTGGCGGGTCCCGCGCTCGCGGTTGGTCCTCGAGTCGCTCGCGCCGGCGATCATCGAGCAGAAGGTGACCGGCAAAGAGGCGTTCGCGGGCTTCCGGCAGCTCGTCCGCCGTTTCGGAGAGCCCGCACCAGGTCCGTATGCGTCGGTCGGGCTCCTCGTTCAGCCGTCACCGGCGGCGTGGGCGGCGATCCCGTCGTGGCAGTTCCTCAAGGCGTCGGTCGACCCCGCTCGCTCGCGGACGCTGGTCGGGGCGGCACGCGCGGCGGGCCGTCTAGAGCAAACGGTAGACATGCCGGCGGTGGCGGCGCGGGCGCGGATGCGGGCCCTTCCCGGCGTCGGTGTCTGGACGGCCGCGGAGGTGGCTCAGCGGGCGCTCGGGGACGCCGATGCGGTGAGCTTCGGCGACTATCACGTGGCGAAGGACATCACCTGGGCGCTGCTGGGCGAGTCGCACGGAGACGACGTCCTGGCCGAGGTGCTGGAGCCCTACGCGGGCCACCGCTACCGCGTACAGCGGCTGCTCGAGCTGAGCGGGTACCGGCGGCCCCGCCACGGACCGCGGATGGCCCCGCGCACCCACCTCCCGCGCTGACGCTCGTTGACGCCGGCGGGCGCGCGACGCCGTCAGCGCTCGCGGATCCGAACCCGTACCGCGTCGGCATGCCGCTGCGGCGCCGCGTCGACCGATGTCACGAACCCCTCGCCCCACAGCGACACCCGGAGCCGGCCGGCCAGCATGCCGCGGTCGACCGGGTCACCCCCGGTGACGACGACCTCATCGAGGCCGACGTCCACGCCCACGCCATCGTCGAGGTCCTCCGCCGACAATGCGACCGCGACCGCTCGGCCCACCCGTACCTCCGCGATCTCCACGCCTAGCCCGGCGATCCCGACCCGTTCGGCCAGTTCCGAACCCGGTGCGACCCCCAGCGCCGAGCGGATCGCCTCCGCCTCGCCCGTTGCGAACCAGTCCCCGGGACCGGTGCGGACCAGCGCCCGTCCACCATCCCGTTCCACCGCCCCGGTCACGAACTCGCCGACCCCGCGAACCAGAGCAACCGGAACCGCGGCCGCCTTCCCCTTCACCAAGTCCGCTGCGGCCGCCACCTCGTCGGCGACCGCGCGCGCCGTCACGGCCAATGCCCGGCCGTCGGCGTCGACCGCGCCCCGCAGATCGTCCACCACCCGGATCCCGGCCGCACCGAGCGCGAAGTCCACCTGGCCGACCCGCCAGGGCCGGCCGCTCGTGTCGCTGAGCACGACGGCGAGCCGCTCGACACCGAAGGCGGACTGCAGCTCCGCCAGCAGCGACGCGCATACCGCGTCCGGATCCGTCGGCAGCAGCAGCACCCCGTCGAGGTCGCCGGTGTTCGACGCGTCCACCCCCGCTGCGGCCATCACCGGACCAGCTACGGACTCGACCACTCGGGTGACCCGGCCGTCGTCCATGGTCCGTTCGGCGACGACGCGAACCGTCCCGGCCGCGATCGCCGCGTCGCGGTCCGCGCCAATGAGTCCGAGGGCCTTCGACGCGACCTTGCTCGACACGACGAACACGTCGCCCTCCGCGACGCTCACGCCCAGCGCACGAACCCCGGACACGACCAGCGCGGAGAGGTCGTCGCCGGGGCCGACCTCGGGCATACCCGTGACCGGGACGACCCAGACGCCGTCAGGCACGGACTCCGGCCAGCCGCATACCCAGGTCCACGGCCGCGCCGGCGATGTCCGCCGCCGCCTCCACGCTCGACATCAGCAGGGGGCGGGCCTCGACCACGAGGCGGCCGCTGGTCACGAAATCGCCGTCCTCGTCGGAGACCAGCCAGCCGTCGAGGAAGTCCTCGTACAGCCCGGCTACGGCCCGCGTCGTCGAGGCCACCCCGATCGCCTCGAGGCAGGCGTCGGCGTGTCCGCGGACCGGGCGACCCTTGATCAGCGGTGACACACCGACGACCGGCGCCCGAGAGCCGCGCAGGGCGTCGCGCACGCCCGGTACGCCGAGGATGATGCCGATCGACACGACCGGGTTGCTCGGCGGCAGCACGACGAGGTCGGCCGTCCGGATCGCATCGAGGACGCCGGGAGCGGCGACCGCCCCATCCATCCCGGCCACGACGAACCGACGAGCCGGTACCGCTGCCCGCAGCCGGACCCACCACTCCTGGAAGTGGACCGCACGTTCGCCGTCCCCGTCGTCCAGGACGACGTGGGTCTCGACCGGCGTGTCGGTCATCGGCAGCAGCGTCACGCCGTGAGCCGGGAGCCCCCAGCGGTCCGCGAGCCGCGCCGTCACCTGCGAGAGGGTGAGGCCTTGTCCGAGCCACAGCGATCGGGCGACGTGGGTGCCGACGTCGCGGTCGCCGAGGCCGAACCACTGCGGCGTCACGCCGTATGCGGCGAGCTCGCCCTGGACGTGGTGCGTCTCGTCCGTACGCCCCCAGCCCTGGGCCTCGTTGACTCCGCCACCGAGGGTGTAGAGGACGGTGTCGAGGTCGGGACAGACCCGCAGGCCGAACAGGGTGATGTCGTCACCGGTGTTGCCGATGACGGTGACGTGGGAGCCTTCGAGCTCGGGCGTGCGGTCGATGTGGGCGAGCAGGCCACGCAGGAAACGCGCGCCCCCGACCCCGCCGGCGAGGGCGGTGATGTGCATGCCCGAGAGTCTGTCAGGGCCTCCTCACGACGTGTCACCGGGTCGGCACAGGACTAATCGGGGGGAATTCGGCTGAATATCAGAATCCGGCTTGACTTATGACCAATGACACGCGTGTAATTTCACCACTGTCCTTCTCAAGGTCGACCCGCACACCGCTTCCACCAGGGATCCGCGGCCAGCGCCCGAGAGGTGGATGTGAGCGACATCGTGTACGGGCAAGGGTCGAGGAGGGCGCCATGCACGAGGTGCAGTTGGTCATGTTGAACACCATCGACGAGGACGAGACCGAGCTGTCCTGGCAGGAGCGTTCGCTCTGCGCCCAGACGGACCCGGAGGCGTTCTTCCCGGAGAAGGGAGGCTCGACCCGGGAGGCGAAAAAGGTCTGCATCGGCTGCGAGGTCCGCGCGGAGTGCCTGGAGTACGCGCTCCAGCACGATGAGCGCTTCGGCATCTGGGGCGGCCTGTCCGAGCGAGAGCGTCGCAAGCTGAAGAAACGCGCTGTCTAGCGCGTGACGCCGACGTACCCTGCCACGTGACGACGACGCTCGCGCCGCCCCACGCTGTGCAACCGGAGACCCCTGGCTCAGCCGCGTCCGCGCATCGCGCGGCGGCGGCGCCTCGGGTGACGGCGGTCCTCCTCGTCCGCGGCGACGCGCTCGGGCGATCGGCGGGCTCCCACGAGGTTTCGGGCTCCGGTATGCGGGTCACCGCGGCGACCCGCGTCGGCCGGCTTCCCGAGGTTCTCGACGCCGTCGCCGCTCAAACCCGGCCCCCGGAGCGGCTGGTCGTCGTGGCCGCCGCCGACGCCACTGACGCCTCCAACGGGGGCGCGTCAGTCCTGACCAGGGTCACCGAGCTCGTCGAGGCGCACGAACGGCTGGTCGCGGCGGTGCCGGAGCTGGTCTTCATCGGGCTGCCCGCGCCGGTCGACCTCGGTGCCGCCGTCGACGCGGCTCTGGCCGAGCTGGACCGCCGCTACGCGCCGGGGGAGTCGTTTCCGGACACCTCCGCGAGCACGGCATCCCATGCCGCCGAGTCCCCGGAGTCCGAGTCCGCCGAGGCGCCCGACCACGTAGACGCGCCAGGGCCCGTCCAGGTTGAACCCGCCGAGACCCAGAGCGAGACCGAGACCCACACCGAGGCCGGCATCGCCGAGGTCGAGGCAGAAGCCGACGAGGCTGCGCCTGCCGAGGACCAGGCTGCGCCTGCCATGGACGAGGCTGCGCACACCGAGCACGACGCCAGCGCCGAGGGACCCGAAGTCTCGACCCACGACGGCGAGCTGGAACCCGAGCCGGCACCCTCGCATACCGAATCTCCTGTCGTACCAACCCGATCGACCGCCCCCACCGGCCCCGAGTGGCTCTGGGTGCTCGAGGACACCGTCGCGCCGCAGCCGACCGCGCTGCGGAGACTGGTCGAGGCCGTCCGCCGCTCGCCCAGCGTGGGCATCGCCGGACCGAAGGTCGTCCGTTGGGAGAACCCGCGGCTGCTCGTCGAGCTCGGCCGACAGGTCACCCGGGCCGGGCGTCGCGTCGACTCGCCGGCGTTCGGGGACGCCGACCAGGGCCAGTACGACACGCGGACCGACGTCCTGGCCGTCGGCACCGCCGGCATGCTGGTGCGTCGCAGCGTCTACACGGAGCTCGACGGGTTCGAACCGACGTTCGCGGCGGCCGGCGCCGACCTCGACCTCGGGTGGCGGGCGCAGCTGGCCGGCCATCGTGTCGTCGTCGTGCCGAGCGCCGTCGTCCGGCGGACCCGGTCCGCCGCCGAACGCCAGGCCGGCCCGCTCGCCACCAGGCTGGCCGAGCGCCGGGCCGCTCGCCGCGTGGCGCTGACCCGGTGCTCGCCGCTGGCCGTGCCGCTCCTCGCGCTGTGGACGCTGGTCGGCGGGGTCCTCTCGGCCCTCGGCCTGCTCCTGCTCAAGCGACCGCAACACGCGTGGGCGGAGCTCTCCGACATCGGCGCACTCGGCCGGCCGTTCTCGAGCACCGCGGCGCGTTGGCGGTTCCGCCGCGCCACCACCATCCGGCGCCGCCACCTGACCGGACTGTTCATCGGGTCCGGCGCGGCCCTCGGCGCCTCCTGGGACCGGGTGCGGGACGCGGTCACGCCCGACCGCAGCGGCACCGATCAGGCGCCGGCCAACGACGCGGCGGCCGCCGAGTCCGGCCCGGTGGCCGAGGAGGCGGAGTCCCTCAGCGGGCTACCGCCCTCGCTGCCGCAACGGATCGCCACCCACCCCGGCTTCCTGGCCGTCCTGGCCTGCACGATCCTCTCGGCCCTGACCTTCCGGACCGCGCTCACCCAGGGCGTCCTCGACGCACGAGGGCCGGGCTTCGCCGGCGGTGAGCTGTTCGGCGTCGCCACGAACTCCAACGGGCTCTGGCACCTCTACCGCGACTCCTGGCACGGTGCGGGGTTCGGTAACGCGCTCGACACCTCGCCGTCGATGGGGGTGCTCGCCGGGCTGACCTGGCTCGTCCAGTGGGTGCCCTACGTCGACGACGGACGCACGCCCGCCGGCGTGACCCTGTCCTGGCTGATCCTCGCGGCCATGCCGCTGTCGGCACTGACCGCATACCTCGCCGCCCGGGTCGCCACCCGCGCCCGCTGGGGCCGTGGCCTCGTCGCGCTCGCGTGGGGGACGAGCGGCGTCCTCACCGCTGCGCTCACCCAGGGGCGTGTGTCCGTCGTCATCGCCCACATCCTGCTGCCGCTCGTCGTCGCCGGGTTCGCGGCGGCGATGAAGCGCGACGGCACGTGGACCGCAACCTTCGCGGCTGTGCTGGCCGCCGGACTGCTCGGCGCCTTCGTGCCGGTCCTGCTGGCCGTATGCGTCGTCGCCGCGCTCATCGCCGTGGTCGTCGCGCCCGGGCTGGGTCGGCGGTCGCGGGCCGCGGTGCTCGCCGTTGTGCCTGTCGCGCTGCTCGGGCCGTGGGTCCTGAAGTTCGTCGACGAGCCGCGGCTGTTGCTGACCGGTCAGGGCCTGCTCGACGTCCGGCCGGACTCGCCGCCGGCCTGGCAGCTCGCGCTGGCCCAGCCCGACGGCGGTACTCAGCTGGTCGGGCTCCTCTTCGTCCCGGTGCTCGTCGTCGCGGTGGTCGCCCTCGCTCGCCGAAGCGGCGGACGCCCGCGCAGCGTCGCCCTCACCGCACTCACCGTCACTGCGCTGGTCGGGCTCGCCCTGGCATACCTCTCCGAGCGCGTCGAGGTCGGCCAGGCCATCCGCGCGGACGGCCAGCCGGCCCTCGCGACGCTGTGGGCCGGGATCGGCCTGGAGCTCTACGTCGCCGCCGTCCTCGGCATCCTCCTCGTCGGCGGGCACGGGCTCGCCCATGTGCTGGGCGAGCGGCGGTTCGGCTGGCGTCGGTTCGTCGCCGGCGCAGTCGCCGCCGTCCTGGCTGGCGGCCTCGCCGTGGCTGCAGGGCTCACCGCGTGGGCCGGTGCGGGCGCGCTCCAGCTCGGGTCCGACGCCTTTCCCGCCGTGGCCGTCGAACAGGCCAACGGGCCCGACGCCAACCGCCTGGTCGTCCTGACGCCGAGCGCGGACCGCCTCGACTTCGCGGTCATCGGCAACGAGCCTGGACAGCTGATGCGCGACGTTGAGCGACCCGCCGAGGTCACCGATCCTGGACTCGCGCCCCTGCTCGGCAGGATCGCGTCCGGCGGCGTCATCCCCGGCGGCACCGGTGACGCCCTGGCCGACCTCGGGGTCGGGTTCGTCTCCGTGATGGCGAAGGCGGACGACCCGCTGACCCGGACCCTGGACGCCGCCTCCGGCCTGACCCGGCTCGGATCGACGGCCGAGCGGACCCTGTGGCGCGTCGTCGCCCGGCCGTCGGCGGCTGCACCCGAGGTTCCCGTCCCGCCGTCGCGGGTGCGCCTCGACAACGCGGAGGGGCGCCCACTCCAGGTGGTCCCTGTCGACGGTCCGCACGGCGCGGTCGTTCAGGACCTGTCGGTCGCCGCCTCGGGGCGTCAGGTGGTCTTCGCCGAGGCGCCCGAATGGTCGTCGCACGCCGTGGTCACCTACAACGGGCAGGTCCTCACGCCGGTCGCCACGACGGGCACACCGACCTACCTGCTCCCACCCGCCGCCGGCCGGCTCGAGGCCGACCTGCCGCCGTCGCACCAGCGCTGGTTCCTCGCCCAGATAGCGCTGCTCGCCGCTGTCGTGTTCCTGGCGATCCCGTTCGGCTCGCGTCGCTCCCGGAGGCTCGTATGAGGCCGGCCGTCTGGGGTCTCGTCCGTGCCGGGGCGGCGGTCATCGCGGGGGTCGGTCTCACGTACGCGGCGGTGCAGGTCCCCTGGACCACGAGCCTGGGTCCCGACACCCCCACCTCGGCCGCGGCGACCGCCACGCTCGCTCCGGTGTCTACCACGGTCCTGTCCTGCCCGGGCCCTGAGAGCGAAGGGCTGACCGGTGTCCCGGCCGTCGCCGGGACGACCACGGCGCTCGCGGCCAGCCCGCCCGCCCCGGTGCTGCAGGGTGTCGAGGTTGCCGGCAGTACGGGCACGCTCACGGTGACGGCGAACCCGGCCGGCACCCCCGTGGGCACCTCCGACGTTCGGGGCGCCCTCGTCCAGGGCTCGCTCACGGGTCCCTCGGTGGGGCAGGTGGTGGGCACGGGGCCCCTCGCGGGAGGTCTGTCCGCTCTCCAGAGCACCGTCGTGACCCAGGGGGACGACCGCGCCGCGACGGCGACCGCCTGCCAGTCGCCGCGCGCGCAGTTCTGGCTGGTCGGGGGCGGCGGCGGCAGCACCCGCCGCGAGCGCGTCGTGCTCACCAACCCCGGCGCCAACACGGTCACCGCCGACGTCACGGTCCTCGGTTCGTCCGGAACCCTCCCCTCGGCCAACGGCCGGAACGTCGCCGTGCCGCCGCGGGGTCGCACCAGCCTGCTCGTCGATGCCCTCGTCGGCCCCGAAGCCACGCCCGTCGTCCGCGTCGTCGCCTCGGGTGGCGTCCTGACCGGCGTGCTCGAGGACAGCTGGATCGACGGTGCTGTCGGTCGGGGCGCCGACGACGCCTCGCCGGCCGCGGAGCCGTCCAACGAGCAGGTCGTGCCCGCGGTCTACCTGAACGGCCCGGCTCGCCTGCGGGTCGCGGTCCCCGGGGCGGAGGAGACGGTCGTCCAGGCCCGCGCCCTGACCAAGGACGGCCCGGTCGCACTGCCGGGGGACGGCGTCGTGCGGGTGCCCGGCGGCGCGGTCCGCGAGGTCGACCTCAGCACCATGGCCGCGGGTGCCTACGCGATACAGGTCCGCGCCGACCACCCCGTCGTCGCAGGAGTGATGTCCGAGCGACGCCCCAACGCGAAAGGCCAGTCCGACTTCGGCTGGACCACGTCGACCGAGCCGGTGACCGTCGTCGCCGGCGCCCCGCTCCCCGCCGGCGCCACCGCGTCGGCGATGCTCGTCGCGACCGGCGGTGCGGCGACAGCGACGATCTACGTCGTCACCGAGTCCGGCACCATCGACGTCCGACCGTTCTCCATCGCGGCCGACAGCGTCGCCACGCTCGAGCTCTCCGGCGCTCGCCAGGTGTGGGTCCGCACGACCGAGGGCACCGTCCGCGCCGGGCTCTCGCTCAGCCTCAACGCGGCCGGCGCCGACCCGTTGTTCGCGCTGATCCCGTTGCCGCCCGCACAGGTCTCGGCCACCCAGGTTCCGGTCCGCCAGATCCCCGGCTGACCCACGGGCGAGCCCGATGTGCAGCACTTGCGGGGTTCGCTTGGGATGCTGTGAGCGTGAGCACTCAGATCATCGTTCGTCTGCCCGACGAGATCGTGGCGTTCGTGGACAACAACGTCGCCACCGGGAAGGCATCGAGCCGCGCGGCCTTGATCACGGTCGCGCTCGAACGTGAGATGCGACGTCAACGGGCGCGGACGACGCGGTGATCTTGAGGAACCAGGGCGCTGCGGATGATCTTGACGACGTCGTCGCGTGGGCGAGCAATCAGTCGTCGGGGTCGCCGTCGGCGTAGTGCGGGTCGAGCTGCTCCGGGGTCACCCCGAGTAGCGCGGCGACCTGCTCCGTGACGACGTCCGAGATGAGCAGCGCGAGCTCACGCTGGCCCTGGGTGCGGGTCTCCACCGGGCGCCGGTAGATGACGATCCGGGCCGGCTCGCGACCCTCGGCCCCGAACAGGCGACCCAGTGGAACCTCGGAGTGCTCCCAGGGCGCCGGGTCCGACGGCGGGACGTCCTCGACGCCGAACTCGACCGGCGGGAACGGGTTCCCCCAAGTCTCCTCGAGCCGGGTCGCCGCCTCGATGACCAGATCGTCGAACCGTTCCGCGCGGGTTGCCATGGCGGGCACCGCGGGCCACGCCAGCGGGCCGCGCGGACCGCGACCGCGCCGGTCGCGCCGCCGGCTCCGGCGCTTCACCGACCGGGTCCCCTCGAGGTCGCTCCACACCACGACACCATGCTAGTCAGCGGGCCATCGGCGGGACGGCGCGCCGCCGCCGTGGCGCGCGGTCGCCGCCTTAGAGTCCGGACGTGGGGATGTCGCGGCAGTGCTCGAAGACCGGGTGTTCCGGCCCCGCCGTCGCGACCCTCACCTACGTCTACCGCGACTCCACTGCGGTGCTCGGTCCGCTCGCCACCTACGCCGAGCCGCACACCTACGACCTCTGCTCTCGGCACGCCGAGCGACTCACCGCCCCGCGCGGGTGGGAGGTCGTCAGGCTGGGCGGCGAGTATGCGACGCCGCCGCCCACCACGGACGACCTGCTCGCGCTGGCCAACGCCGTGCGCGAGGCCGGCCGGCCTCGTCCGGCAGCCACGACCGAACGCCCGGACCAGCTGCGCCGTGAAGCCGCCACCGGGGCGGTCGAGGTCGGACGCCGCGGTCACTTGAGAGTCCTGCGCGACTCCTGACGCCCAGGGTCCCGCGACCCGGCCGCACGGGGGCATACCGCGCCTCCGATAGCCTCCTGAGTCGTGACCCCCGCTCCGCCGCCGGCCCCGGCTGCACCCCCCGGCTCGCGCCGGCTGGCCGACTTCATCAAGGCCTACGACGTGCGCGGGCTGGTCCCCGAGCAGCTCGACGAGCAGGTGGCGCTGGCGATCGGGGCGGCGTTCGCCCAGGTCATCGTCCGGCCGGAGGGCGCCGCCGGCGTCGTCATCGGGCACGACATGCGGCCGAGCTCGCCGTCGCTGAGCCAGGCGTTCGCCGAGGGCGTGGCGTCACACGGGATCGACGTGACCCTCATCGGCCTGTGCTCGACCGATGGCCTCTACTACGCCAGCGGCGCGCTGGACCTGCCCGGCGCGATGTTCACCGCGAGCCACAACCCGGCGCAGTACAACGGGATCAAGCTGTGCCGGTCCGGCGCGCGCCCGGTCGGCCAGGACAGCGGACTGGCCGAGATCCGTGACCTGGCGCAGCAGTCCCTCGACGAGCCGAGCACCGCTCCGGCCGCCGAGGTGGTCGCCGGCACCATCAGCGAGCGCGACACCCTCGCGGACTACGCGAGCGTTCCTCCGGTCGCTGGTCGACCTGAGCAAGAACCGCCCGCTCAAGGTCGTCGTCGACGCCGGCAACGGGATGGGCGGCTACACCGCACCTGCCGTTCTCGGAACCGCCGCCGGGCTCGACCCGCTCCCGCTGGAGATCGTGCCGCTGTACTTCGAGCTCGACGGCACGTTCCCGAACCACGAGGCCAACCCGCTGGAACCGGAGAACCTGCGCGACCTGCAGAAGGCGGTCGTCGAGCACGGCGCCGACATCGGTCTCGCGTTCGACGGCGACGCCGACCGGTGCTTCGTCATCGACGAGCGCGGCGATCCCGTCAGCCCCAGCGCGGTGACCGCCCTGGTCGCGACCCGCGAGATCGCCAAGGAAGTGGCCCGCGGCATCCCGGCCGGGGACATTCGGATCGTCCACAACGTCATCACCTCTCACGTCGTCCCCGAGATGATCGCCGAGGCCGGCGCCGTACCGGTCCGTACGCGCGTGGGGCACTCGTTCATCAAGGCCGAGATGGCCACGGCCAAGGCGGTGTTCGGCGGCGAGCACTCGGCGCACTACTACTTCCGCGACTTCTGGTACGCCGACACCGGCATGCTGGCCGCGCTGCACGTCCTGGCCGCCCTCGGCGAGGCGACGGGCCCGCTGAGCGAGCTCGGCGCGGCATACGAGCGCTACGTCGCCTCCGGCGAGATCAACTCCCGTGTCGACGACGTGCCGGCGGCGAAGGCCCGCGTCCTCGAGTGGGCGACGACCCACGGGCCGGTCGAGGTCGACGAGCTGGACGGCAGCACGGTGACCTACCAGGGCGAGCCGATGTGGTGGTTCAACGTGCGCGCGTCCAACACCGAGCCGCTGCTGCGGCTCAACGTCGAGGCCGCCGATCGTGGGACGATGGAACGCGTGCGCGACGAGGTGCTCGAGCGCATCCGGGCGACGACGGAAGGCCAGGACTGATGACGGAGACGACGCCCAGGATCGAGCCGTGGCTGCGCGAGATCCTGCGCTGCCCGGTATGCCACGGAGAGCTCGCCGACGCTGTCGGTCCGGAGCACCCCGAGCTGCAGTGCACGAACGAGTCGTGCGCACGCGCATACCGGATCGACGACGGGGTGCCCGTCCTGCTCGCCGACGAGGCCCGCTCCACCCGCGACTGACCGCCGACGAGCGGAGATGCCCTACATCGACGAGAGCGCCCTCGACGACCAGCAGGCGCTGGCCGCCTTGGACTCCCGGCAGACCCTGCGGGCCCTCGCGACCGCCGGGGCGCAGGTGCGGCACGCGGTCGACCTGGCGGCGGACGCGCGGTTCGAGCGGCTGACCGGCGGCGAGCGACCACGGTCCGTGCTCGTCGCGGCGTTGGGGGGATCGGCGGTCATCGCCGACGTGCTGGAGCTGCTGGCCGAGCCGCATTCGCCGGTACCGGTCCAGATCCGCCGCAACCTCCCGCTACCGGGCTGGGTGGGTTCGATGGACCTCGTCGTGGCGGTGTCGCAGTCCGGCCATGCCGAGGGCCCGGTCGCCCTGGCCGCCGAGGCGGCCCGGCGGGGCGCGGCGCTGCTGACCATCGGCGCGGCCGACTCCCCACTCGCGGACGTCGCCGCCCGAGCGCGGGGGATCCACATCTCCGTGCCGGTGGGGTCGATGTCGTCGCGGACCGCGCTCTGGGCGATGCTCACGCCGGTCCTCCTCGGCGCGCACGCGCTCGGGATGGTCGACGCGGGTCCGGAGGTCATGGCTCGGGTCGCGGACCGCCTCGACGAGCAGGCGAGCGTGTTCCGGCCGAGCTCGGAGGCGTTCGTCAACCCGGCGAAGTCGTTGGCCTGCGAGCTGGCCGAGGGCGTCCCGGTCGTCCTGGGGGACGGACCGCTCACCGGTGTCGCCGCCTGCCGCGCGGCCGCCATGCTCGCGCGGACCGCACGCATCCCGGCGACGTGGGGCGAGCTGCCCGACGCGGCGTCCCAGGTGGTCTCATGCTTCGACGGCCCCTACACCGACGCGGGGGCGTCGGCCGGTATGCCTCGCGACACCGACATCTTCGCCGACCCCTTCCTCGACGGCCCTCCGTCGCCGAAGCTGCGCCTCCTGCTGCTCCGCGACGAGGGGGCTGAGGTCGTGGACGAGGCCACCCGTGCCCTGGCCGACGCGGTCGCCCGCACCGCCCGGGACGCTGGCGTTCGGGTCAGCGAGCACTCCACCGATCCGGGCCACCCGCTCGAGCGGCTGGCCGGGCACGTCGCCCTCACCGACTTCGCCGCGGTCTACCTGGCGCTGGGGCTAGGCATGGACCCCGGACTCTCCCCGCACGTCGCCGACCTCCGCGACTTCACGGGGGAGTGACCGCCGGCGGAAGGCTGGATCTCGGTCTCCGGCGACCCATGCGGCCAGTAGCAGACAGCCGCCGACGAACATGTAGTAGTTGACGAAGGCCTGTTTCGACAGCAGGACGGTGGCCAACAGGGCCAGCGCCGTGGTCAGCAGGAAGGCCGACGGCCCCGGGTTCAGCCGCCAGGCCAACAGCAGCGCGACGGCCAGCCCGACGGCGATCGGCAGCACGCCGTAGACGGCTGCGGGCGGCCACCCGAACTGGTTCACGCTCAGGGCGAGTAGCGACACCGAGTCCGACCGGAACGGCTGGATCAGTTGCCACTCGACGACGGCGCGCCAGAACTCTCGAGGGTTGGCCAGGAGGAACGGCAGCGTGACCGCGACGGCGCTTCCCAGAAGGATGAACCAGTCCCGGCGGGCGAAGGCTCCGCGGAGCAGCCAGAACGCCGGCAGGGCAACGACCAGGTACTGCTTTGTGGCGAGGGTAAGACCGAGGAGGAGGGCAGCGGGCAGGAGATGTCGACGTTTGAGTGCCACCACCGCGAAACCGATGAGCGCGACCTGCATCGGTTCGGTCCAAGATCCCTGGATGACCGTCATGATCGCCGGCGCCGTGATCAAGGTGACCGCGACGAGGCGTCCCCGCAGGTCGGCCGTGGTGAGAACCATGAGCACCGCCAACAGCCCGAGAAGGAGAACTCCCGAAAGTCGCACGTCGCCCAGCAGGAAGCCCGGGATCGCTCCCAGCAGCGTGCCCGGTAGGTACGGAAAACCGTAGGCGAGGTGGTCGCCCACCACCGCGCCCGGCCCGTAGTACGCCAGGCTCTCCTGTGGCGTGTAGATGTTCGGGAACACCGTGGCGTAAGGGTTGGACCCGTGCAGGAGGGCGTCGACTCCCCGGGTCAGGAACTCGTAGACGTCGATCGCGCGGCCCAAGGTGCCCAGCGCAAGGGCGGAAAGCGCCGAGAAGACCACCACGAAGCCGAGCATGACGAGCCGTGTCCTCCGGTCGTTCGAGCCACGGGCAAACGGGGCCGCCACGACCAGCGCTGTCGAGATCGGCAGCACCACAGCGAACGCGACGAGGCCAACGAGCGAGCCGGACAGGAGCCGGTCTCCGAGAGAGAGGGAGGCGGGAACGGCGAGAACACCGCTGACGATGCCCACCACCGCATTCCGAGGGACGGAAAGGACGGTATGTCCGCGCGCGGCCATGATCGAGGTCGCACCGGCGACCAGCAGCAGCAGCACCGACGTCGCCGAGGCTGGCGTCGATAGCCCCGTGGGTGCGGTCGCGAGGATCAGCAGCGCCGCTGCCGCCAACGGCACCCAGCGCACGGTGGTCGCCGGGTCGGTCACGCGGCCTCGACGTAGCCGCTCGCCCGGGTCGTCGCGAGGACATGTGCAGTGGTCTGCCGGTTCCGGGCCACGACGAGGAATTGGTACGCGAAGAGTCGCGGCGCCAGTTTGATGCAGGCACGGTGGACTCGGGACATGGCCCGGGCGAGGCGCCGCTCGCTCCCGACCACCTTCGCGAACGGCGCCGGGATTCCGACCTCCTCGACGATGTCGAAGCCCGCGTCCGTGACCAGGGTGCGCAGCGACGACTTGGTGAACAGCCGCGTATGCGTCCGGTCGAGGATGCCGGTCTCGCCGTAGTTGAACTGGCCGAACAGCAGCATCAGCCGGGTCCCGAGGAAGGCCACATTGGGCGTCGTGAGGATCAACTCGCTCGAACGGTTTCCGATGCGATGGCGGAGGTCCTCGAGGAACTGCTCCGGGTCGCGCAGGTGCTCGACGACGTCCAGGAGGAGAACCTGGTCGAATTCGTCCACCGGAAGGGTGAGCGGCTCGTTGAGGTCGGCGGTGAACGCCACTACGCGTGGATCGTGGATCACCGGCGGATAGAGGTCGGCGGTCGCCACCGCCGCGGCACGGTCGGCAACTGCCGAGGCCAGGAAGCCCGGTCCGGCACCGAGATCGAGGACCCGGCTCCCGGCACGGACACGCTTCAGCGCTTCCGAGTGGCTGCTGTCGAACTCCACCTTCGCGTCGTACTGCACGTTGCCGCTCGTCTTGGGCATGAGCGCCCGCACCGGGCGAACGCGAAGCCGGTGAAGCGTGTGGCGCAGACACGAACGCATGACCTGCGCTGCATACCGAACACCCTCGACCCGGCAGATCTCGTCTCCGTAGTACGTGGGGATGGGCAGCTCGGCGATCCGCGACCCCGCACTCAGCAGCTGCGTGATGATCTCGGTGTCGAACGAGAAGCCGTTGCTGTTGTTGTGGAACCGCAGACGGTCCAGCTCGCTGACGCGGTAAATGCGGTAGCCGCTGTGCCATTCCGACAGATCGGCGGCGGACAGCACGTTCTGCACTCGGCTGAGGATCTTGTTGCCCACGAACTTGTACAGGGGCATACCACCGCTACGGGCGGCTCCGCGCGTCAGCATTCGGCTCCCGAAGACCGCGTCGGCGCGGTCCTCGACGATCGGCGCCAGGAGTGTCGGCAGCTCCTCCGGTGCGTACTGGCCGTCACCGTGGATCAGCGCGACGAAATCGAAGCCCTCCTCGACGGCGTAGAGGTAGCCGACCTTCTGGTTACCCCCGTAGCCCTGGTTCTCCTCGTTGCGAAGGACGGTCAGGGGGAGGTCGGGCCGCTGTCGCCCGTAGGACCGACCACGCTCGAAGGTCCCGTCGGTGGATGCATCGTCGATGACGAGGACCTCACAGTCGTAGGCCGTCAGCACCTCGGCCGGAATCCGGTCGAGCACACTGCACAGCGTCGACTCAGCGTTGTAGGCGACGATGAGGAGCAGGAGTCGCCGTCGGGGGGATTCCACGCGAGCCACTCTCCCCTGCGTGCCACGTCGGAAGCTGCTCGTCCGGAGAACTTCTGACCGTTCAGACGATGGTCGCAGTGATCGTCTGCGGAGGCGATTCGGACGCTGGTTCCGAGCCGCCACGGCGAAAGCTCAGCTGGCCAGCGTCAGACGTCGGGCCGTGGCCAGCGCCAAGAGGTCGGTGGCCGGGAGTAGCAGCTTGGAGGCGCGGATCCCGCTCCCGATGACGACGTCTCCGGCTTGGATGACAGCTTCGTCGACGAGGACCGGCCAGTCCGACGGGAGCCCCACCGGTGTGATGCCGCCGTACTCCATGCCAGTCAGGGCGACCGCCTCGTCCATGGCCGCAAACGAGCACTTGCGGACGTCGAGCTCTTTGCGGATCACTCCATTGACGTCTGCGCGCATGGTGGCCAGGACCATCACCGCGGCGTAGCGCGCCTCCCCGCTGCGTCGACCGACGACGATCACGCAGTTCGCCGAGTTCTCCGGTGCCACGTCGTACGCGTCGCAGAAGGCTGCCGTGTCGGCCATGGCCGGGTCGATCGCCGCGGCTCGGGCTCCCGGCACGACCTCGGCATGGGCCGCGACGACGGGGGCGACGAGGTCGAGCCGGTCGACGAGGGGTTGCCAGTCGAGGTTCCCCGCTGGGCTGGGCATCCCCGGACGCTAACGCACCGGAGATCTCGCCCGTTCGGAGGAGGCGCGTAGCCGCGGGCTGCGCCCGAGAGTGAGAGCGTTGGTCGCATGGACGGGACCGGCCGACGGCTGCCGCGAGTCGTGTCTGTCGTCGCGGTCGTGTTCCTGATCCTGCTGTTCCTGTTCGGAATGGGCGTGGCCTACACGCTGGGCTTCGGCTACGACAGCCATGCCTACTGGACCGCCGCGAAAGATCTCGGTCACCTGTACGACCGGCCGCCGCTGGCCCGTGACGCCTACCTGTACTCGCCGGCGTTCGTCGTGGTCCTGTGGCCTCTCGCTCAGCTTCCCTGGCCGATCTTCGCGGTTCTCTGGGGTGCCCTCCTGGCCGGTTGTTTCCTCTGGCTCCTGCGCTCGCTGCCGCCCTTCTGGTTCGTCCTCTCCGCGCTCGCGTGTGTGCCCGAGGTGCTCACCGGTAACGTCTACGCACTGATGGCGGTCGCGATGGTGCTCGGTGTCCGCCACGGCGCGGCGTGGAGCTTTCCCCTCCTGACCAAGGTCGCTCCGGGCCTCGTCGGGGTGGGCTTCCTCGTCGTTCGCCGCGACTGGCGTCAGCTCGCCTACGTCATCGGAGCCACCGCCCTCGCGATCGGTGCCACCGCGCTGATAGCTCCAGGCGCATGGTCGGAATGGGTCAGGTTCCTGATCGAGCAGCGAACCTCGGGCGCCGTTGCCGCCATCCTGCCGTTGCCGGTTCGTGTGATCGGTGCCGCCGCGGCCGTGATCCTGGTCGTGGTCGCGGCGCGCCGGGGCCGCTACTGGATGCTGCCGGTCGCGGCGGTGCTCGTCTCTCCCACTCTGGGCCCGAACACCCTCACCCTTCTCGCTGCCGTGCCCCGCCTCCTCGACGCGAGCAACCGCGACCGTAGTGGGCCGCCGTCCGCGCAGGCACCGACAGAGCCGACCCCTGCGCGACCGGGCGACAGCGGTCCGGCCTAGAGCGTCGTCGGGCTCACGAGGAGCACGTAGCCGTTGCTCTCGCCGAGGCTGGTCCACCCCAGGGTTCGCGGCAGCGCATCGGCGATCGCGGACTCTGCGGGCACGAGCGCCGCCATGGCTCCTGTCCGCTTGACGAAGTCGGTCCAGCCGGGCTTGGCACCCCGAGCGGCCAGGTATGCCTCGACATAGTCGACGGTGAACAGCTCCGTCCGCTCGTCGATGACGGGCTTGAGGTCCGGGTGACGGTAACGGAGGTAGCCGCCGAGCCCGTACTCGTCGAAGACCACCGTGCCCGCAGGAAGCCGGTCCAGGGCCGCGTCGAGTCCGACGGGCATCCGGTCGGGGGTCGCGGTCGTGGCGGGCAGGACCACGGCGGCCAGAATCGCGCTGATCACCGCCGAAGCGACAAGGGTGATCCATTCGACCCGGCGCCGTCGTTGGACCTCTGCGCGACGCTCGATCGGCTCCGGGGGCAGGACGCTCGACACCACGGTGACGACGAGCGGCGCGGCCATGGCCGCCGCGACGGCGACCGTCCGCGTATAGGCCACGGCCCACCCGAGTGCGACGAGCCACACGAAGACCAGTGCCCACGAGACGCGACGCCCGGAGCGAACCCAGATGGCCGCGACGACCGCAAGGAGCAGCAGGGTGACCGCCACCGGAGGGGAGACGAGCCGTGGCGGGTCCCACTCGCTGACGAAGCGCGTGTAGCCGGACACGGAGAGAGGGGCCAGCACCAGCGAAGGTCCCGCGGGCGTGATGGCCGCCACGAGCACACACGAGAGCGCCACCGCCTCCGAGCCTGCGTACTGGCTTCGTTCGGTCGCGGTTCAGCAGGAGTCCGAGGACCACGGCGCCTCCGACGAGGGGGCTGACGAACCACATCCCGTGCGAGCATGCCCAGACCCAGGTCATCGGGATCAGCCACCACCGGGCCCGTCCGTCCCGTGCGGAGGACAGCCACGCTGCAGTGACGACGGCGGCCAGCGCGATGCTGACGAGCTGCGGGCGTGGCGTGAGGCTCGCTGCCGCACCGAGCAGGGCCAGGACGGTGGCGATCGCGGAGAGCACGATCCGGCCTTGGCTCCGGCACGAGGCGTAGAAGGTCAATGCGACGAGGACGGTCCCCACGTACCAGGCCCACGCGACGCCGATGAGGCCGTCGACCTTGTTGGCCCAGGACAGCGCGAGCTCGGGGACCCACTCATGTAGGACCCACGTGTTGGTCGTGAACGGCGACCAGGGATCCGGACCGGCGAACTGCCATGTCTGGAGCAGGTAGTCGCCGGCGCGGATGTGCCAGAACGTGTCCGGATCGCCGATTTGGTGGCTTCGACCCAGGAGCAGGAACAGCGGAACGAGGGCGATGACGCCGAGGGGCGCCCACGTCGATATCAGCCGGCTTGGCCGACGCGCAATATCCGACGGGGGCGCGACGGTCACGGTCACGACGACCCGGGTAGCCGGTGCAGCACGCGATCACCACGTTGCTCCACGGCGGACGAACTGAGCGCATTGATCATCGCGGCTCGGTGCCCGCGCAGGTCGAAGCTGATCAGCACCCCGTCCGAGGTCGCCGCGATCGGAGCCCCGAGGGCAGAGGTCAGGCTGGCCACGGTCGAGATCGGCTGGCTGAGCCCGCGGGTGTCCACCTCGACTGCGCAGAATCCGGCGGCCGCAAGGTCGTCGACCAGGGCGCGGTCAGCGCCGGGTGGGGGCAGCGTCAGCTGCCAGTCCATGGCGGAAGTGCCACGCATCGCCCCATAGCTCCAGCGCAGCCCGGACGAGACGACGTAGGGCCGGAGCTGGTCGTAGTCCGTCATTCCCAGCGTCGGTGCCTGTTCCGGGAACGGGACCACGGGGAGCTGGAACACCGAGCAGCCTGGTCCGACGATGCCCTCCAACGAGGACGCGTACGCGGCCATCGCGCCACTCGTGGCGCGGAGGGCCGGATAGTTGGGCGCCACCGCCGGGTTGGTCTGGTCGAGGACGCCGACGACGAGGATCGAGCCGGCCGCGAGGAGCGCCAGGACGCGGCCACGACGCTTCTCGAACCAGGTCAGCAGGAGGCCGACAGCGAGGAGTCCCAACAGGGCGATGACGACAACGAGCCGGGACCACGTGCGGATCGACGGGGTGACGATGACCGCCGCGAGGGCGCCGAGGCCGCCACGCGTGTAGAAAGCGATGCTGATCAGGGTCAGCACCGTCATGGCGCCGAGTAGAGCGGTGGAGGAGGTTGTGGGCCGGCCGAGGAGTGAGGCCAGACCGAGTGCGAGCAACCCGCACACCCCGCACAGCGCCACGATTCCGAGGGCGGGCTCCTCGACGCTCGGGATCGTCGCCGAGGCGTAGTTCGAGGTCAGCGCAGCCGCGCCAGGCACGCGGTGGTGGATCCAGGGGAGGGCGAGATCGACGATCTTGCCGGCGAGGGTCTCGGACTGCCAGAAGCCTCGTGGACCGGCAACCTGGCCGGTCACGTCGTCGCCGCGCGTCTGCAGCGCGGCCGCCACGATCGGGACCAGGCAGACGACGGCCACGCCGCCGCCCAGGGCAACAGCGCGCTTCAGAGCCGGGAAGCCCTTGCCCGCGAGGATCGAGAGCACGACCACCGCGGCCATGAGGATCAGCGTGAACGCCACGTAGTACGCGCCACCCAGCCCGACGATCAGTACCACCGCGCCCAGCCGGATGCGGGTCCACCGGATGGAGTCTCGGTAGTGCGCGCGGACGTATCCGGAGGTGACGAGGACGAGCCACACCGCCAGCGGAACCACCCAATATCCCGAGAGCCAGAGGTGCTCGAACATCGTCTGGTGGTTGGGCAGCACGGAGAAGAGCACGCCCACGACGACTGAGGCAGCACGGGAGATGGCGATGGCTCGGGACAACCAGTAGGCGGTGAGCGCCGCCAGCGGGAAGCACAGGAAGAAGTACAGGGCGCTGACGGTGGCCGGAGAGGACGACCCCAGGCCGATGACCTTGATCGCCGCGTAGTGGACCCAGCTCGCGTCGGTGAACCAGCCGGCGGTCTGCCCGAACGGTGCGCCGATGTCGGGGTTCGACCAGTACCAGCCGTGGTCGAGGATGTCCTTGACCTGCATGAGGACGAACGCGGAGTCCCCGTCGAAGTCCAACGGGGTTCCCGGTCGCCAGTCCCACACGGTGATCGCCTGCGCCATCGCGAGCGTCGACAGGAGCGCGGTGATCGCAGGAGCCCACCAGTCACGCCCACGACCGGCGGACCTCGGGGGCTGCGAGGCGGGTGCCGGGGGTCGCGCGGCTTCCGCAGACGTGCTGTCCGTGCGGATCTGCGTCGAGCTCACGGCGCCTTCAGAAGGATGTACGGCTTCTCGGTGGCCACGACCGTCCATCCCAGCTGCCGTTGGAGTCCGTTGGCCAAGGCGCCGTCCTCCGACACCATCGCGTACTTCGCCCCCGTCGAGGCCACCGTCTCCTGCCAGCCCGGGTAACCGCTGATGGCCCGGACGTAGCTGCTGAGGTAGTCCGGTCCGTAGACCTCCGAGCGTGTGTCCATGGTCGGCTCGATGTTGGGATGCGAGTAGAGGAGCCACCCGCCTAGGGCGTCGACGTTCCAGACCACGGTGCCGTGGGGCATCGCCGCCAGCGTCCGATCGAACGAGGAGGGGATGTCCGCCGGCGACTTCGCGGTCGCAGGAACCAGCACCGCGGCCAGGACGAGGCTCACCAACATGGCCGCACCTAGCGTCCGGATCTCCCACTTTCGCGGGATGGCGCGCTCGGGCAGCCACCGCTGGAGCACCTCGGCGAACAGCGGCGCCAGGAAGATCGCGCCGATCGCGATGGTCCGTGCGTACATCAGGGCGGAGGCCATCCCGGCGGCCCAGAGGAACATTCGCGTCCAGCTGACTCGCCGCCGACCGCGGATCCACGCGACCACGACGACCAGCCCCATGAGCAGCGTCGCGGCGGCGTGGGGGTCGGTGATCGACGTCGGCTTCCACTCGTTGATGAACGGGCTGATTCGAGAGATCGCCAGCGGAGCAAGAAGCAGCTGAGGTCCGACCGGCGTCAGCATCGCCACCGTGACCAGGGCGGCGACGAGGCCGCCCACCCGGAGCGCGAAGCGCCGCCCGACCTTTCGGTCCAGCAGCATGCCGACGCCGAACAACACCGTCAGCCCGACTGCATACAGCCAGGTGCCGTGGACGCAGGCCCAGAGCCACGTCAGGGGAAGGAGCCACCAGCGGATCCGGCCGTCGCGCTCGGTACGCAGCCAGGCGGCCAGCGACACCGCCAGGAGGATGAACCCGAACACCTGCGGCCTCGGGCTGAGGCTGCCGCCCGCCCCGATCCATCCCGCGACGGTGGCCAGCAGCGCGGCGAGGATGCCGCCCTGCCCCCGGCACAGCGCGTACAGGGCCACGATGAATCCGAGCAGCATCGCGTTGAACAGCCAGGCCACGCCCGCGAGTCCGGCGACTGCGTCCGCACCGGCCATGACGAGCTCAGGCAGCCACTGGTGAAAGACGAAGGGCAGCCGGGTGAACTCCGCCAGATGATCAGGACCGGCGAACTGCCACGTCGACCACAGGTCGCGGCCGGCCACGATGTGCCACAAGGTGTCGGGGTCTGCGATGGGGCCGGTGCCGAACTTCAGCAGGATGAGCGGCAGGGCACCGAGGACCACGAGTGGGACCAGCAGCACCACGCGCGGTGTCCGCTCGGGTGCGGAATCCTCGGTACGCGTGTCGTCGCCGGGCATGACCAGCTCCCGGTCGCGCTGCTGCTCGGACACCAGAGGAGTGTGCCGGACGTGGGAGCCCGTCCACGTCCGAATCGTCCGCCGGTGACCGAACGGAGGAGGTGGTCGCGTCCTCGGCCGTGAGCACACCACCGACTACGCTGCTCGGGTGTCGACTGAGGGCGGAACCAGGGCGATCGTCGCCGCGCTGGCTGCGAACCTCGGCATCGCCATCACGAAGTTCGTCGCGTTCCTGCTGACCGGGTCGAGCTCGATGCTGGCGGAGTCCGTCCACTCGGTGGCCGACTCGGGCAACCAGGCGCTGCTGCTTCTCGGCGGGCGGCGGGCGCGGAAGCAGGCCACGCCGCTGCACCCGTTCGGGTACGGCCGGGAGCGCTACTTCTGGGCGTTCGTGGTGTCGATCGTGCTGTTCTCCGTCGGCGGCCTGTTCGCCCTGTACGAGGCATTCCACAAGTTCCAGCAACCGGAGCCGATCGAGGGCATGTGGTGGTGGGTCCCCATCGTCGTCCTGGTGGTGTCGATCGGGCTCGAGAGCTACTCGTTCCGCACGGCGATCCACGAGTCGAACCACGTGCGGGGTCAGCGGCCGTGGGCGGAGTTCATCCGCCGGGCCAAGGCGCCGGAGCTTCCCGTCGTCCTCCTCGAGGACTTCGCGGCGCTGATCGGGCTGGTGTTCGCGCTCTTCGGCGTGGGACTGACGCTGATCACCCACAACGGCATCTGGGATGCCGTCGGAACGGGGCTCATCGGCATCCTCCTCGTGGCGGTGGCGATCACACTGTCCGTCGAGATGAAGTCGCTGCTGCTCGGAGAGGCGGGCAGCGTCGAGAACGTCCAGGCCATCGAGGCCGCCGTCGCCGGATCTGAGGGCATCGACCGGATCATCCACATGCGCACCCTCCACGTCGGCCCGGAGGAGCTGCTGGTCGCCGCCAAGGTGGCGGTGACGACGACGGACACCGCCGACGAGATCGCGGACGCGATCAACCGGGCCGAGCTGGCCGCGCGCCAGGCGGTTCCCTCGCTGACCCTGCTCATGTACATCGAGCCGGACCTCGACCGCGGCTCGACCGAGCGGCCGACGTGGGACCGCGGGACGGCGAACGCCTGACCGAGCAGACTAGGTCGGAAGCCGATGTCGTTCCTTCAGCCATGATTCCGCTCGTGGGTCACGACGTCCTCCGTCCCGCCTGGGAGGCTTGGCCTCATGTCCGAGCTCGGCAGGGAAATCGGACCCCCACGCGCTGATCGGGTACGCAAGCCGGTCGGCTGGTACCTGGCGTGGGTCGGCTCGTGCGCCTTCGGGTTCTTCGGCGTGTGGTACGCGTTCCAGGTGGGGCTCGGGTACGACTCCCACGCATACTGGCTGGCGGTCCAGGACATGGATCGGCTCTACGGGGCTCCGGCGCTGGCCCGGGACGCGTTCCTCTACTCACCGGCGTTCGCACAGCTGATCTGGCCGTTGGGGCTACTGCCGTGGCCGGTGTTCTACCTTGTGTGGACCCTGTTGTCGGCCGCCCTCTTCGTGTGGTTGCTGAGACCACTGGGTCGCGCCTGGTTCGTCCCGGCCTTCATCGCCACCCTTCCCGAGATCCTCACGGGAAACATCTACGCCTTGATGGCGGCCACGCTGGTGCTGGGAGTGAACAGTGGGCCGCCCTGGGTCTTCCTGGGTCTGACGAAGATCGCCGGAGGTGGAGTCGGACTGGTGTGGCTGACGCTCACCCGTCAGTGGCGGGCTCTCCTGGTCGGGCTCGTCACGACCATTGCTGTCGTCGGCCTGTCTGTGGCGATCGGCCTGAACCAGTGGCGGGAGTGGATCGAGTTCCTCCGGCACGGATCAGGCGTGACGTCCAACTCGTCGGCGATCACCGTCGTGCTCCTCTGCGCCGGCGTCGCGGCCGTCGCCATAGGCGCCCTGACGCGTCGAGCGTGGCTGCTGTCCGTGGCCACCATCCTCGTGAGCCCGACGTTCGGACCCAACACCCTGACGCTGCTCGCGGCTATCCCGCGACTGACACGCTGGTCCGCGCCTGATGATCAACAGATCCGCAACATCGACGAGCACTGACTGGCGTCTGCTCGCCTGCGAGTGACCCTCCCTCAGTGCTGCGCTGGCTCGGCGGGCGCTCGCGTCGACGCCGCTCGCTGCTCCCGCTGCCACTGGAGAAGGCGAGGAATCGCTGCGAGTACAGCCAGCGGACTCCAACCGCCGAGGACTGGACAGGCGAGGATCAGGGCCGGCGCGAGGAGCCAGGCCTGGTTGCGGCGGGCCGCCCAGACGACGAGCACGAGGGCGAGCACCAGACGGATGGTGGACCCGATGCCGCGATCACCCGCGGAAGTGCCGAGGAGCTGGATCCAGCCGACCCAGGCGTCCGGGACCGTGAGGACGCTCATCAGCACGATCGCCGTCGTCGTCCCGACGACCCAGAGGACCTTCCGCCACTCCCCGCGTGCGACGAACCAGACACCGACCACGCCAGGCATGACCTTGGTAAGGATCGGGAGCGCGACGGCGCCGGGGAACCGGCCGAGGCTGAGGACCAATGAGGCAGCGAACAGCAGGTAGACGTTGCCGAGCAGCAGCTCGGTCACGAAGAACGGCGCGAGGATGAGACCGCGCTTCCAACCGAGTGGCGCCAGCAGCCAGACGAGGATGGCGGCGCAGCCGAGGAACCAGACCGCCTGGAACGCCGGCCACGGCAACACGCTGAGCGGACGCAGCGCCTGCCCGAACGCCGGGGAGTACAGGAACGCGTCGCGGTATGCGGGAGGCCGGGTGTACCAGGTCTCCGGTTCTCGAGCGGCGAGCCAGTAGGCGTGCGAGTCGAGCCCGATGTTGTCCGTCTGCCAGTAGACGTAGACCTGCATGGCGAGGAAGAGCAGGCCGCCAGGGATGAGGCCGATCCAGAGCGCACGGGAGAACAGGTCGAGGCGCCCGGACGTGCGGGCGCCCTCGACCAGGGCGGCGAGATGTCGGGGGATGGCGCGGATCCCACCGGCGCGGTCCGGGCGTGAGGCGAGCTGGGTCATCGAGCGTCAAGTGTGAGCCCTCGCCGAGTGCGGTACATCGGCTTTTCAGACACAGGTGGGCCGCGGTCGGCCAACGGCGGCGGCGGCGTAACCTGACGCGCATGAGCGACGGCAGCATCCGGCAGCGCATCTCCGACCTCGTCCACGAGGAGCACTCCCTGCGCGACAAGCTGTCCACGCACGAGATCTCAGCGGCCGAGGAGCACGCGCGGCTGCGGGACCTGGAAGTGGAGCTGGACCAGTGCTGGGACCTTCTCCGCCAGCGGCAGGCCAAACAGGAGTTCGGTCAGGATCCCGATACGGCCCACGTCCGGAACGCGCGAACGGTCGAGGGCTACCAGGGCTGACGATTCCCGCCTGACGGCCGGCGGCGCGTACACTGGCAAACCGCCGGCGTGGGTGATGCCCCGCACGAAGACGCGCCCAGATGGGCTACGCCGGGTCCGCACACCCTTCATGGATAAGGAATCGATTCAGCATGTCCTTTGACTACAAGGTTGCCGACCTGGGCCTCGCCGAGGCCGGCCGCCACCAACTTCGACTTGCCGAGCACGAGATGCCCGGCCTCATGGCCCTGCGCGAGGAGTACGGCGCCGCGCAGCCGCTCAAGGGCGCCCGCATCGCCGGGTCGCTCCACATGACTGTCCAGACCGCGGTCCTCATCGAGACGCTCACCGCTCTCGGTGCCGAGGTCCGCTGGGCCTCCTGCAACATCTACTCCACCCAGGACGAGGCCGCCGCCGCGGTCGTCGTCGGCCCGCACGGAACGCCGAATGACCTTCAGGGCGTCCCGGTCTTCGCCTGGAAGGGCGAGACCCTGCCCGAGTACTGGTGGTGCACCGACCAGATCCTGACCTGGCCCGGGGGTGAGGGTCCGAACATGATCCTCGACGACGGCGGCGACGCCACGATGCTCGTCCACAAGGGCACCGCGTGGGAGGCCTCTGGTCAGGTCCCGTCCACGACCGAGGAGGACTCCGAGGAATTCGGGGTGTTCAAGGAGCTCGTCCGAGAGACCCTCAAGACCGAGCCGCAGAAGTGGACGACCGTCTCGAAGGGAATTCGCGGTGTCACCGAGGAGACCACGACCGGTGTCCACCGTCTCTACCAGCTGGCCGAGACCGGCGACCTGCTCTTCCCGGCGATCAACGTCAACGACTCCGTCACCAAGAGCAAGTTCGACAACAAGTACGGCTGCCGTCACTCGCTGATCGACGGCCTGAACCGCGCCACCGACGTCCTCATCGGCGGCAAGGTCGCGGTGGTCATGGGCTTCGGTGACGTCGGCAAGGGCTGCGCCCAGTCGCTCGCCGGCCAGGGCGCTCGCGTCATCGTCACCGAGGTCGACCCCATCTGCGCCCTCCAGGCCGCGATGGAGGGTTTCCAGGTCGCCCGCCTCGATGATGTCGTCGAGACGGCGGACATCTTCATCACTTGCACCGGCTGCTTCGACGTCATCACCGCCGAGCAGATGCAGCGGATGAAGAACAAGGCGATCGTGGCGAACATCGGCCACTTCGACAACGAGATCGACATGGCGGGTCTGGCCAAGCTTCCGGGCGTGACGAAGACCGAGATCAAGCCGCAGGTCCACGAGTGGACCTTCGCCGATGGCCACTCGATCATCGTGCTGTCCGAGGGCCGCTTGATGAACCTCGGCAACGCGACCGGTCACCCGAGCTTCGTCATGAGCAACTCGTTCTCGAACCAGACGATCGCCCAGATCGAGCTGTTCACGAAGCCGGGTGAGTACCAGATCTCTGTGTACACGCTGCCCAAGGCCCTCGACGAGAAGGTGGCCCGACTGCACCTCGACGCGTTGGGTGTTCGGCTCACCGAGCTCACCAAGGACCAGGCCGAGTACCTCGGCGTCGACGTCGCCGGGCCGTACAAGCCGGAGCTCTACCGCTACTGACGCCACTGGAACGGCGCCGACCTGTCTGGTCGGCGTCGTTCCGTCGCTCGCCCGAACGGTCACGTTGCCCGGCGACGCCGGTGTGCAGCGGGTCCAGGCCGGTACCTTCCCCGTATGCGAGCCGTCCCCGGGGTGATCGCGGCTACCCTCGGTCCGGCCGGCCGGACGGCGTCATGGTGAGCCGTAGCTCCGCCTCGGTCGGCGCAGGCTGGCCCCTGGAACGGTGGTCCGCTGTCGCTACAGTCGCCGCTCTCCTCTTCTGCGCGCGGTTCGCGTCGATCGGGGCGGACACATACTGGGCCGTCGCTCTCGGCCGTGACATCGCGGCTCGAGGCTCGATCCCCGACGGCATCCCTTTCGCCACGGCTTCCAGCAGCGGGTGGCCGAACGTGCCGGTGCTCGGTGAGCTCATTCTGGCCGGCCTCGCGGCACCAGGGCCGGTCGGCATCGTCGCCGCCCAGCTGCTGTTCGATGCGATTGCGTTGGCGCTCCTCGCGCTGGGAGCGCGTCGCGCGGGAGCGAGTGACGGCGCCACCGCGGTCTCCCTCACCCTGGTGATCCTCGGCGTCCTCCCCGCGTTGGCCTCGGTGAAGATGCAGTTGTTCTCCGTGGCGCTGTTTCCGGTTCTCCTCGTCCTCCTGCGCGCAGATCACCGCCGCCCGTCGAGACGAATCTGGTGGGTCGTCCTCGTCATCGGTGTCTGGGGCAACCTCCATGGAGCGGTCCTCATGGGCGTTGCCGTGACCGGCGCATACCTCCTTCTCTCCCGGCTTCGACGGCGGCCGGCCGAGACCGTCGCCGTCGGGATGGGCGCTCTGCTCGCGGTCGCTGTCAACCCCGCCCTGCTCGGGTCTGTCCACTACTACGTCGGCGTATTGGGGAATGAGGCGTCTCGTCGAGGCACTGAGCTCTGGGCCCGCCCGAACCCGAACAACCTCTTCGACCTGCTTCTCATCGCTGCGGGTGCCGCGCTCGTCGTCCTCGCCCTCTGGTCACGGCCACCCCTGTGGGAGGTGGTCGCGATTCTGGGTCTGCTGGCCGGCACGGTCACCTCGTCGCGCCACGGCGTGTGGCTGCTGATGCTCTGCGCGGCTCCCACTGCGGCGAGGCTCACCCGCCGAGGCCGCGAACCGCTGGAAGCGCCCAGCCGCGCCGTTCCCCTGGTGGCCGGTCTCGTTGTCCTTGTGGGCTGTACGGGTCTTCTGTGGACGCGCCTGGACGCTCTGAACCCTTCGGGCGACCCGGGCCTCGTCGCTTCCGTCAAAGCGGTCGCCCAGGGACGGGTCGTGCTCGCCGACGAACCCGTGGTCGAGTCGCTCGCCGCCGAGGGTGTGCGGGTCTGGATGAGCAACCCGATCGATGCGTTCAACCGAACAGACCAGGCCGCCTATCTCGACTTCGTCTCCGGTAGCACCAGCCAGGACTCTCAGGCCCTCATGGATCGGGCTGAGGTGGTCGTGGTCCGCGCGGGGGGATCGGCGGAAGCCCTGGTGTCCCGCGACGGTCACTTCGCCCGCGTCCCCCACCAGCAGGGGTGGAGCCTCTTCGAACGAATCCCGTCACGTACGTAGGCGTCCTCCCACCCTGCGGTCACGGACCGAGCAGGTCGACCGCTCCTCCGTGTGGTTCGCGGTACACGAGGGTGACCGTGCGGACCGAAGGTGGACACCGGCCTTGGCACAGGGTGACCTGCCGCCCGTCGCAGTCGACGGTGATCCGGATCTGGTACAGCAGTGCCAGATCGAAGATCGCGGTCCGGTTTTCGATGGACAGGGGCTCCGTTCCCGCTCTCAGGCAGGCCGTTCGGACCGCCTCCGACTGTAGGGCGACCGCGGTCCCGTAGTGAACGCCCTGAGCTCCTCCACGATCGACGACGTAGCCGCGGAAGGCGACCACGAACACCAGCTGGATCGCCGTGACGACGAGGATCCCTGAGGTCATCGCGATGAGCGCTCCTCGTGCGGACGGGCCGGCCGCTCGCAGTCGTGACAGGACTGCTGCGGCTCCGACGTACGGCAGCCAGGCGAGGGGGAAGTAGTAGTGCGGGTCGTGCAGCGTGTTACGCCAGTCCAGGAAGACGGGATGCAACACGGCGACGACGACCATTACCACCACGACCCGCCGTTGGGCGGGGTTCGGCGACCTGATCAGAACGGCGCCGAAGACCACCAACAGGGCGGCTGCGCTCATGCACAGCGTTCCCCATGCCGTCGGGTCGCCCGGCAGCGGCAGTCCGGCGACGAAGTCGGACCAGTCCTGGTCGAGGAAGTAGTCGAACCTCCAGAAGCCGGCTGTCTGGAACCCCTCGAAGAGCCTGCCCAGGTCCAGCCGGAAGGGAGCGGTCGAGCCGGCCAGCCCGCCACCCCCACGGAGGGAGAGAAACCACGGGAGGCACACCAGGCCGATGGCTCCGCTGGCGGCTCCCAGCACGCTGAGTAGGCGTCGCACCGAACGCCGGTTCTCCACCAGCAGGGTCCCGAGGACCACGGCGAGCAACGGGAGGATCATCGGGTGGGAGGACAGCCCGAGGCCGAGCAACACCCCGATCAGGCCGACACGCGCGACGGTCACCGTTCTCGTGCAGAGAAGCGCGATGACGAGGAACGGGATGAGCAGGGTCATTTGGTCCCACGCCAACCTCGCCCAGACGAAGAGGTACGAGGACGAGGCGGCGAAGAACAGGAGGACGGCAAAGCCCCATGCGCCGATCCGAAAGGTGCGGGAGACGGCAACGACCATGATGACCTGCGCGGTGGTGACGAGCAGGCACATGACGGCGATGTTGGGCAAGGGGGACGAGCCGAGGAGCCGCTCGGTGATGCTGTAGAACCACACGACGCTCGCCCCGTAGGTGATCCCCTGGTTACCAGGGATCGGGGAGGCGGTGGCCCACTGACCTGTCGAGAGCTGCTGACGGGCCGCCTCCAAGAACCGCGGCTCGTCGAGAATGAATGGAGCGTTGTCGAGTCCGACGAGGCGGAAGTACATGAGGCCCATGGCGATCGCGATACCGGCCAGGGCTAGGTAGGACTGCCGACGAAGCAGCTCCACTGCCGCTGCCGGCCGCCGCAGCAGATCGCGCGGTGCGAGGGCGGACATTCGGCACAGTGTGCCATCGGTCATCGAGCCAAGCGGGAACTCCGGACGCGTTCCACACGCTGCAGAGGTGGTCGAGATCCGTAGGGGAGACCGTCGCGCCGCGAAGCGAGAGCGTCGGCGCGCGTTCGCGCGTGTGCGATGATCCAAATGACGATTGGGTCACAAAGGGGAAGGGACAACGGGCGTGAAGGGACGCGTACTCGTCGTCGACGACGACCTGGCGCTCGCGGAGATGCTGAGCATCGTCCTGCGCCAAGAGGGTCTCGACGTCTCTCACGTCGCCGACGGCTCCGCCGCCGTCCAGGCGTTCCGCGACTACCGGCCCGATCTCGTCCTCCTCGACGTCATGCTGCCGGGGCTCGACGGCATGGAGGTATGCCGCCGCATCCGGGCTGAGTCCGGCGTGCCGATCGTGATGCTCACCGCGCGGACCGACACGGTCGACATCGTGGTCGGGCTGGAGTCCGGCGCCGACGACTACATCATGAAGCCGTTCAAGCCGCAGGAGCTGATCGCCCGGGTTCGCGCGCGCCTGCGCCGGAGCGACGAGCCGGAGCCCGAGAAGCTCGAGATCGGCGATCTTCACATCGACGTGGCCGGCCACTCGGTCAAGCGGGACGGCGGCGCCTTGTCGCTCACCCCGCTGGAGTTCGACCTGCTGGTCGCGCTCGCCCGCAAGCCGTGGCAGGTCTTCACCCGTGAGGTTCTCCTCGAGCAGGTCTGGGGCTACCGCCACGCCGGCGACACCCGCCTGGTCAACGTCCACGTCCAACGGTTGCGCAGCAAGGTCGAGAAGGACCCGGAGCACCCCGAGATCGTCGTGACGGTCCGGGGCGTCGGCTACAAGGCCGGCCCGTCCTGACCCGCGGATGAGCCCGCCATGAGCGCCATGCCGGCGGAACGCTCGCCCACGGAGCCCTCGCCGGCGACGAGGTCGCCGGAAGTGCCCGTCGGGCCCTGGGCCTCCGCCGACGCGGCCACCCGACGCACCCTCAACCGGGGTCGTCGAGGTGTCGGCCGAGGAGCCGGATGGCTGCGGCACCGCTGGCGGCGGTCCCTGCAGTTCCGCGTCGTCGCCGTGACCATGGTCCTCGGCACCATCGTCCTCGCCGGGGTCGGCTCGTACCTCTACCAGCGAGTCGCCAACGGCCTCGCCGAGGACCGACGCGTCACCGCTTCGGCCGAGGTCGTCCTCCTCGCCAACCGGACGCAGCAGCAGTTCGACGGGACGGACAAGGTCCTCACCACCGACGCGCTGCTCGAGTCGGCTCGCAACTTCGTGCAGGACGCGGCCGGGACCGAGCGCAGCCGCTACGTCGTGCTCATCCGCGGCACCAACAACACCACTCAGGGCGACGTCCTGCCCCCCATCCGGTCCGGTGAGGTCGATGCCGACGCCATCCCCGACGAGCTGCGCAAGAAGGTCGCCGACAACCCCAGCGTCCAGCAGATGCAGATCGTCCCGGTCAAGCTGACCGGTGAGTCCGACCCGGTGTCCGCCTGGGTGATCGGCCAACAGGTGGCCGTTCCGCGGGCAGGCGACTACGGGCTCTACTTCGTCTACCCGATGACCCGTGAGCGGGACACGCTCGCATTGGTGGGACGCTTCCTGCTCCTCGGTGGCGTCGCGCTCATGCTGCTGCTCGGCGGCATCGCCTACGTCGTCACCCGCCTCGTCGTGGCCCCGGTGCGACGCGCGGCCGACGTCGCGCAGCGGTTCGCCGCCGGCGCTCTCGGCGAGCGGATGACCGCCAAGGGCGAGGACGACATCGCCACGCTGGCGACGTCGTTCAACGAGATGGCCGCGAGCATCCAGCAACAGATCGCCCAGATGGAGAACCTGTCGAGGTTCCAGCAGCGTTTCGTCTCGGACGTGTCCCACGAGCTGCGGACCCCGCTGACGACGATCCGGATGGCCGGCGACCTCATCCACGACTCGCGGTCGGACTTCGACCCCGCCGTAGCCCGCTCGGCCGAACTCCTGCACAACGAGCTGGACCGGTTCGAGGCACTGCTCTCCGACCTGCTCGAGATCAGCCGGTTCGACGCGGGGGCCGCCGTCCTCGACGTCGAGCCCACCGACATCCGAGCCACCGTGACGCGGGTCGTCGAGTCCACCGCGGCGCTGGCCGAGCGCAAGGGCATTCAGGTCGCCATCGAGGCGCCGAGCGAGCCGTGCGTCGCGGAGATCGACAGCCGCCGGGTCGAGCGGATCCTTCGCAACCTCCTGGTGAACGGGGTCGAGCACGGCGAGGCTCGACCCATCGTCGTGCGCGTGGCCAAGGACGAGGACGCGGTCGCGGTCACGGTGCGGGACCACGGCATCGGACTGCGCCCGGGGGAGGCCTCGATGGTCTTCAACCGGTTCTGGCGGGCCGACCCAGCACGGGCCCGCACCACCGGCGGCACCGGGTTGGGCCTCGCGATCTCCCTCGAGGACGCACGGCTCCACAACGGCTGGCTGCAGGCCTGGGGAGCCCCCGGAGAGGGCTCCTGCTTCCGGCTCACCCTTCCGCGACGGGCCGGCGAGCCGCTGGAGTCCTCACCCCTGCCGCTCAACCCCCTGATCGGCGACGTCCTGGTCACCCGGTCGGGGATGTCGGGCCTTCCGCTCGGGCCGTCCGGAGGCGAACCCGAGACCACGATCCTGCGGCGAGTGCGCGCCGCCGCCGACCCCACCTCAGGCGCCGACCCAGCGGCGTCGGGGACCGGCGAACGCACGACGTCCGCCGGAGCACGAGGCACCCCGTGACCGGCGGTCGCGTCGCATACCGGATCCGGGTGGGGCTGGTGGCCATCCTCTGCGGGGCCGCTCTGGCCGCTTGCGGGATCCCGCGCTCCAGCGAGGTCATCGACGGCCGGCGCGTCGGTGACAACGTCGCCCCGCGAGCCCGGATCGTCGTCTTCCCACCCGCGGTGGGATCCCCGCCGGACGTCATCGCGCGTGACTTCATCCGGTCCGGCGCGGCCTTCCAAGAGACCGGCGACGACCAGCAGGTGGTCGGTCGCTCGTACCTCGCACCCGGCTCGGTGGACCTCTGGCGGCCGACCGCGCTGACCACGACGGTGTACGACTCCCGGACGCCGCTGACGATCGAGCCGCTGCCCTCGGACCAGGTGCGACTGACGATCATCGCCGTCGCGACCATCGACGAGACGGGCCACTACCGAGAGCTACCACCCAACACCGCGCGGTCGGCGGTCTTCGGGATGACGAAGGTCGACGGGGAATGGCGGATCAAGCTCCCGGACGACGGCTTCGGGCTCTGGCTCAACACCGACGACTTCGACCGGGTGTTCGCGCCGTACCAGGTCAACTACGTCCTAACCGCGCGAAAGGAGCTGGTCCCCGACGTCCGCTGGTTCCCGGTCGGACCCCGGCTTCCGACCGCGCTCGCGCGCGCTCAGCTCGCGGCGGTTCCCGGGTATCTGACGGGAGTAGTGGACACCGCGATCCCGCAGGGGACCCGGCTGGCCGTGGACGCGGTCCAGGTCGACCCCACGGGGGTCGCCACCGTGACGCTGACCAACAGCGCCCAGACCATCGACCCGGCTCGCCGCCGGCCCATGTGGGCCCAGTTCCTGGCCACGCTGACGCAGGCACCGGGTGTCATCTCGGTGTCGATCGAGGTGCAGGGGATCGGCAAGATCCCGGTCTCCTCGTTGCCGACGGCGGTGTCCTCGCTGTCCGACCTCGGATACGCCGTCGCACCGACCGATCCCGCGACGGCGGGACTGCTCCGGTCCAAGGACTCCCTGGAGCGGATCAACCCGCAGCTCCTCGACGAGAGCAGCCCTCCGCCCGCGGCCAACGGCACCAAGACCGTGCCCGGCCTGCCGAAGATCCCCGAGACCTATGTCAATGTGGCCATGTCCAGCGACGGCAACGACATCGCCGGCGTCTCGGCGAGCCGCGCCGAGCTCGCCCGGTGGCGCGGGGGCGCCGGCGTGACGGTGCCGCCGTTCGGGACCAGCCTCGCCAACCCGATGTATGCGTCGGACGGCCGCCTCTGGGTCGCTGGGCAGGCCGCCGGAGCAGCCAAGATCTGGACGTTCGACGCGTCCAAGCTGACCGGTGCGCCGGCCGTGGTCACGGCGCCCTGGCTGGACGGGAGGCAGGTCGTGAGCCTCTGTGTTGCTCCCGACTCCACCCGCGTCGCCATCGTCTCCAAGCTGCCCAACGGGACGGACTTCCGGCTCGACGTGGCGGGCATCGTCCGGAACGACGCCGGGCTGGCAACGTCGCTCACCGAGCCCTACCGGCAGGGCGAGCCGCTCACCCAGTTCGTCGACGTGATGTGGCTGGACCAGATGACGATGGCGGTGCTGGCCCGCGAGAAGGACGGGGCGGCCCTTCGGCCGTTCCGGGTGGACCTGGGGCAGGGGGTCGGGCTACGCCGTGTCGGACAGCTGGACCTCGACCAGAGCCTCATCAAGGAGCTCCCCGAGGCGACCAGCCTCACGTCGCGCGGTGGCGTGCGCGGACTGATCGTCATGACGCCCCAGGCGGCCTACCTTCGGGCCGGTAACGCCTGGGCCCAGCAGGAGAACGTGACCGAGATCGTGGTCGGCGGCACGTAAACACAGCCGACTAGCCAGATTCGGCTAGACCGAACGGACGACCCTCCGGTGACCGAATGTCACGCAGAGGTTGACGGCTCGGGCGATGTGCGGGACCCCATCCGATCGGCAGAGTTCTGTCTGCAGGCGGTAGTGCCTGTGGGTTCACATCCTTAAGCCCCTGAAAGGCACCGAAATGCTGAAGGCACTCACGAAGATCCAGACCCGCATCGCGACCCGTGACCAGGGTGCGACCGCCGTCGAGTACGGCCTCCTCGTCGCGCTCATCGCTGCGGTCATCGTCGCGATCGTCCTCGTCCTCGGCCGTCAGGTCTCGACCGCGTTCAACTCGGTCTCGACGGCGATCTGATGCATCCCGCTGGGGCGAGTGCCTGGGGGGAGCTCGCCCCAGCGGGTGGCACGGCCAGCGGCGCCGATGGTCCTGACGGGCTATGGCGCCGTATCGGTGTGTCACCGAGGATTTGACTGGCGTTCGGGGGGCCGCCTTGCGCTGCCTTGTCCCTGGCAGCGTCAGCACCTCTGAAAGGATCCACCCGACATGACCCGGCTTCTTGCCACCATTTCCACCAAACTCCACACGCGCGAGCGGGGCGCTACGGCCGTGGAGTACGGACTGCTCGTCGCGCTGATCGCGGCCGTGATCGTCGCGATCGTCCTGGTGCTCGGCCGACAGGTCAGCACCGCGTTCCAATCGGTCTCTGACGCGATCTGACGCGGCGTCCGCGCCGAACCCGTCGATGACCCCCCGATTCCATCACCCAGAAGGTCAGGTACTTCCATGCGACGTTGGACTCGGGGCGACCGCGGACGGGGGGCCACGGCCATCGAGTACGCGCTCATGGTTGCGCTCATCATCGCGGTCATCATCGTCCTCGTCGCCACGGTCGGTCGTCAGGTCTTCGACTTGTACAACAACGTCCCGGTCTTCTGAGCGACGGGCCGAGATGACCACTCGCCAGCACCGCTGGCGCCGGCGTGACGCCGGCGCCAGCGCTGTCGAGATGGCCATCGTGCTGCCGCTGCTGGCACTACTCGTCTTCGGCATCATCGACTTCGGGCGAGCGCTCAACGCCCAGATTCAGATATCCCAGGCAGCGCGCGAAGGCGTCCGCCTTGCAGCGTTGGCCGGCGGCAGCGGCTACTCAACGGCGGACGTCAATGCGCGTGTATTGCAGGCCGCCCCGAATCCGGGCTTTGGCGGCACGCCGGCGTCCGTGTCACCCGCTCCTGTCATGTGCGCAACAAATGCCGGCCCTTCTGACGCTGCCACCGTGAACGTGGTTTACAACTTCAAGGGCATCTTCTTCCTCTCGGGCGGCACGATCTTGCAGCAGAAGGCGGTGATGAGATGCGGGGGTTAGATCGGAGGCGTCGCGATCGTGGCGCGGTCGCGCTGATCGTCACGGTCCTCTTCGCTGGTGGCGTGCTGATGGGCGTAGCTGCGCTCACCGTCGACGTCGGGCAGCTCTACTCCGAGCGCCGCCAGCTCCAGAACGGCGCGGACGCAGCGGCGCTGTCCCTCGCGAAGGTGTGTGCGACCGGCGGTACCTGTTCGTACGCCGGCGCGAACGCGCTCGCACTCGGCGCCAACCGCATCTCAAATCTCAACAACGTCAACGCCAGGGACGACTACGCAGGCTTCAATGCGGCGTTCAACGGCACCTATGACAACGGGCTTGTGCGGTCGGGCGACGGCACTACCCAGCTGTGCGGCCCCGAACGGGTCCCTGCTCGACTGTCCTACCCGGCCCTCGTGGCTGATGGCGAACACCGCCATCCCGTACGTTGAGGTGCACAACCTCACGCAGACCAGCTCCGGCAGCTCCATTCTGCCGACTGCGTTCGGGCGGGCGGTGACCGGCTTCCCTGGCGCCGCCGTCTCCTCTTGCTCACGCGTTGCCTGGGGCGCCCCGGGTGGGCCTGGGCAAGGCAACATCCCGATCACCGTGTCGGGGTGCGACTGGATGCATGCGACCGGAGGCTCAATCGGCGGCGGAGGTGGCGCTTACTACCCGCCGCCCGTCTACGGGACTGCCGGCGGCACGGCATACGGCTACGGTGGGTCCGGCCAACCGGCCTGGCCGGCTGCAGCGGCCACCCCCCCGGCACAGAACGCCGGTGGCGAGATCATCCTGCTCATCCAGAACCCGCCCGGCGGCCAGACGCAGCCGTCCGCCTGCCCGACCTGGCAGGGCCACGCTCTCCCCGGCGGTTTCGGCATCCTCGACACCACGGCCGATCCGTGCGTTGCCAAGCAGTACGCCAACAACTGGCTGCACACCTCGACCGGTAACAACGTTGGCTGCAACCTCGACGATCTGGTCGGGACCGTCATCTACGTCCCGGTCTTCGACTGCACCTACACGTCGCTCCCCGGAGCGGAGTATCCACCGAACCCCGCAGCCGACTGCTCGACCGGCAACGGCAACAACGCGTGGTACCACCGCGTGGGCTACGCCGCCTTCTACCTGAGCGGCTACAGCGTCAACGTGACCAGTGGCCTGCCCAACAAGCGCAAAAGCCTGGTCAGCAACCAGTTCCCCTGCAACGGCGGTGACCGCTGCATCTCGGGGTGGTTCGTCACCGGGCAGCTCCAGGCTTCCTACATCACGTCCCCGCCGTCGGGAAGCGGCTACTTCGGGACGTTCACCATCCTCACCGCGGGCTGACGCCCGCATACCTTCGAGAAGAGCTCATTGTGGGTCGTCGCGTCATTGCCATCACCGCCGCAGTCCTCCTCGCCATCGTCGGCGTGGTCGCTGTGGTGCTCTACGCCAACGGCGCCGACCAGCGGGCGATCGCGTCCGCTCAGCCGCGGACGGTGTTCGTCTCCGCCCGGGCGGTGCCGGCCGGGACAACCCTCAACGATGCCATCGCCGGGGGGCTCATCGTCGAGACCACACTGCCTGCGAAGTCGGTGCCCGTCGGTAGCCTGACGGCGGTCACCGACGACAACAAGAGCCTGCTTGCGCTCAGCGAGATCGCACCGGGCGAGTACATCCAGACCGCTCGCTTCGGGACCACACCGCAGGGCAGCCAGGCCATCCGAGTCCCGAACGGACAGATCGCGATGTCCCTCAACCTGAGCGACCCGGCCCGCGTTGGGACTTTCGTGGCACCCGGCTCCCACATCGTGCTGTACGACACGATCGCCGGCGCGACTGCCACTGGTGGTGCTTCATCGCCTCAGCCCGGTACGCACGTCCTCTTCGACGACGTGCTCGTGATCGCCATCGGAGCCACGGCGCTGACCCCGGCGCAGCCGAACGGCCAGGCCACCGCGGCTCAGCAGGGCGGCACGCTCGTGACCCTCGCCCTGTCGCCGGAACAGGCCCCCCGACTCGTCCACGCCCTCCAGAACGGCACCCTGTACGCCGGCCTGCGGGGCTCCGACGTCAAGATCGACTCGGCCCTCGTTGTCACTGAAGCCAACGTCTTCAACCGCTGAGGTCAGGACAACGAAGGACTGATATGGCGATCTTCTGGCACAACGACCCACGCGCCGTGGAGCGGTACTCCATGGCCGTCGGCGAGACCCTCCATGCGGTGGAGAGCGCCTCGATGGCGTCACGCGTGCTCACCGCGGACCACTCGGAGCGGCTGGTCATCATCGGGCCAGACGTGGACCTCGAGCAGGCCTGCGACCTCTCCGAGATCACGCGCGTCGACCGACCCGAAGTCGGCATCATCCTGCTTCGTCGTCGTCTCGACGTGACTCTGCTGGCCCAGGCCCTCCGCGCCGGCGTGCGCGAGGTCGTCCCCGCCGACGACCTCACGGCCATCGCCGAGGCCTGCCGGCACAGCCGTGACCTGTCGCTGAAGCTGGTCGGCGGCTCCGGCCAGCCCGGCGCACGTGAGGGCCGGATCGTCACGGTCTTCTCCGCGAAGGGCGGTGTCGGGAAGACGACCTTCTCCACCAACCTCGGCGCCTACCTCGCGGCGACCGGAAGCCGCACTCTGCTCGTCGACCTGGACCTCGCGTTCGGCGACGTCGCCATCAGCCTGCAGCTGCTGCCGGAGCGGACGATGACCGACGTCGTGGCGATGTCCGGCCACCTGGACGACCAGGGTCTTGGCCTCGGTGGTGACCAAGCACCCGGCTAGCGGGCTCGACGCGGTCTGCGCGCCCGCCGAGCCCGGCGAGGCCGACCGCATCCTCGGCCCGACGGTGGGGGAGGTGCTCCGAGTGGCTAAGCGCGCCTACGACTTCGTCATCATCGACACCCCGCCGGCGTTCACCGAGCATGTGCTGGCCGCGTTCGACATCAGCGACCAGATCGTCCTGCTAGCCACCCTCGACATCCCCGCGCTCAAGAACCTCCGGCTCACCCTCGACACCCTCGACCTGCTGGGCAGTCCGCCGGAGTCGCGGGTCGTCGTCCTCAACCGCTCCGACGCCAAGGTCGGCCTGCGCCCGGAGGACGTCGTCACCTCGATCAAGCAGGACATCGCCGTCATGGTGCCGAGCAGCGTCGACGTGCCGGCGTCGGTGAATCGCGGCGTCGCGATCCTGTTGGACGAGCCCAAGCACCCGGTGAGCGTGGCCCTGCGCCAGCTCGTCGACCAGTACATCCGTCCGGCGGTGGAGACGGGTGCGCGGCGGGAGACGCGCGCCAGCTTCCGTTCACTGAGTAGGGGGAACCGGAGATGAGCCTTTCCGAACGGCTCGACAGCGTCCGTCGGGCGCAGCAGCCGATCAGCAGTGTGGTCCCGAACGGCCAGCTCCGCGTGGTGTCGGCCATCGTCGACCCGTTCGCCGACGTCAAGGCGCGGGTTCACCAAGCGATGATCGACCAGCTCGGTCCGAAGCTCTACGACCCGAACCTGCCTGCCGCCGACCTCGAGGGTCGCGTCCGGCAGACGCTCCAGTCGATCATCGACGCCGAGCAGACCCCGCTGTCGCTCGCCGACCGGACGCGGATCTCGCAGGAGGTCTCGGACGAGATCCTCGGCCATGGGCCGATCGAGCCGTTGCTCCGCGACCCGGAGATCACCGAGATCATGGTCAACGGGCCGTCGAGCATCTTCGTCGAGCGTGCAGGCAAGATCTTCCCGGTCCAGGCCGCCTTCGCCTCGGATGCCCACCTGCGCCGCACGATCGACAAGATCGTCGGCCGGGTCGGCCGCCGGATCGACGAGGCCAGTCCCCTCGTCGACGCGCGCCTGCCCGACGGGTCGCGGGTCAACGCAGTCATCCCGCCGATCGCCCTCGACGGCTCGGTGTTGACGATCCGGAAGTTCTCCCCGGACCCGTTCACCGACCGCGACCTGTTGGCCTTCGGCACCTTCTCGCCGCAGGTCCGCGACCTGCTCGACGCCTGCGTTCGTGGCCGACGCAACATCATCATCTCCGGCGGCACCGGCTCCGGGAAGACGACGACCCTCAACGTCCTGTCGGGCTACATCCCGTCCGACGAGCGGATCATCACCATCGAGGACGCCGCCGAGCTCCAGCTCAACCAGAAGCACGTGCTGCGACTCGAGGCCCGTCCGTCCAACATCGAGGGCCGCGGCCAGGTCGCGATCCGCGACCTGGTGAAGAACGCACTCCGTATGCGTCCGGACCGGATCGTCGTCGGTGAGGTCCGAGACGGGGCCGCGCTCGACATGCTCCAGGCGATGAACACCGGCCACGACGGCTCGATCACCACTGTCCACGCCAACAGCCCCCGCGACAGCCTGTCCCGGCTCGAGACCATGGTCCTCATGGCCGGCATCGAGCTGCCGGTGCGCGCCATCCGCGACCAGGTCGCCAGCGCGATCGACCTCGTTGTCCAGCAGGCCCGTATGCGTGACGGCAGCCGGCGCATCGTCGCGATCAGCGAGGTCGAGGGCATGGAGGGCGACGTCATCACCCTCCAGGACCTCTTCACCTTCGACTACGCGGCCGGCCGCGACGAGACCGGCCGGTTCCGCGGTGGCCTCGTCAGCACCGGCCTGCGCCCCAAGTTCACCGAGGCGCTGCACGACCAGGGCATCGACCTGCCCACCAGCATGTTCGTCAGAGGGCTTGGATGACACAGCAGCGCATCCGCCTGGCCCTGGCCGGGCTCCTCGCCATGTCTTTCGGAGTGCTTGGAGCCGGAGTCGCGAACGCCGCCGACGGCGACGCTTCACTCAGCTCGCTCAGCCGCACCGCGGACGGCACGGTCAACGGCGTCCTCACCGTGCAGCCGTTCGGCAACAACCCTGCGGTCGTCGACACCGCGTCGCTGGTCATGTCGGTCGACGGCCAGAACTTCCCGGCGAAGGCGAAGTCGGCCTCGTCCGTGCAGCGCTCGACGATCCTTCTCATCGACCGCAGCGGCTCGATGAGGGACTCCGGGATGGCGACGGTTCGGGCCTCGGTGGCGCAGTTCCTCCAGAGTGTCCCCAACGACGTGAGGGTCGGTGTCGTCTCCTTCGCCGACAAGCCCAACCTCGATGTGGCTCCGACGACCGACCACGGCGCCGTCCAGGCGGCGGTGGACGGGCTGAAATCAGCCGGTGACACGGCGCTCTACGACGCCCTCAACCTCGCCATCGACACGCTCGGCGCAGACGGCGACCGGAGCATCCTCGTGCTCAGCGACGGCAAGGACACCATCAGCGCGACGAAGGCGCAGCCGGCCGAACAGAAGCTCAAGGCGTCCGGGATCCAGACGCAGGTCATCGCCTTCAAGACCAGCTATACCGACAACCTGGCGCTCGGCTACCTCGCGGCCGCCGGTCAGGGCGGGTCGGTCGCCGCCGTCGAGAACAGCGCAGGGGTGGCGAGTGCCTTCTCCTCAGCCGCCAAGGCGCTCGGGAGCCAGGTCTCCTGGTCCGCCCAAGCGCCAGGAGTCTCAGGGAGTAGGGACGTCCAGCTCAAAGGGACGGCTAACGGGCAGTCCTTCACCGCGACAGCCACCGTGGCCTTCGGCGAGGCACCGACTACGCCGAGTCCCTCGGCGACCGCGACCGGCGCGCCGGTTCCGGGGTCCTCGGCCAGCGTTCCGCCGGCCGTGGCGGCAGCGGCCCCACCGGACACCTCACTGATGGGCACCCTGTCCAACCGCACGATCCTCGGACTGCCGTTGCCGGTCGCCATCGCCGCCCTGCTCCTCTTTCTCGGACTGCTCCTGCTCGTGTCCGCGCTCATGTCTCCCGCTTTCAAGTCGAAGCGGCGGGAGCGGGTCGAGTCGATCGAGCAGTACGTCACGCAGACCGGTCGTCGGGCCGTGGAGAACGTGCGGACGACCAACGTCAGCGGGATCGCCGACCAGCTGGTTCATCTGGGCGATCGTGTCGTCGAGGGTCGGGAGTCGACGCCAAAGACGGTCCAGCTGCTGCAGCGGGCCGACCTGCCCTGGCGTGCCGGCGAATGGGCGGTCCTCCGCGTCATCTCCCTCGTCGTCGGCATGCTCCTGGGCATCCTGCTCATCCACGGCGACGGACTGCTGATCTTCCTCGGGGCGCTGCTCGGGATCGTCCTTGGGCTGATCGCGCCGCCTTTGGTTCTCCGGTTCCTGGCCGGGCGCCGCGCGCGCAAGTTCGAGCGACAGCTCCCTGACGTGCTCACGCTCGTGGCGAGCAGCCTGTCGACCGGATTCTCGCTGCCGCAGGCGCTCGACGCCGTGTCGCGAGATGTAGCCCAACCCGCCGCGAAGGAGTTCTCGAGAGCCATGGCCGAGACCCGGATCGGCTCGGATATCGAGGACGCCCTGGACCGCATGGCCGACCGGATGGACAGCAAGAACATGCGCTGGGCGGCCATGGCCATTCAGATCCAGCGCAAGGTCGGTGGCAACCTCGCCGAAACCCTACGGACGACCGCCACGACCCTGCGGGAACGAGAATCGCTGTTCCGTCACGTGCGGGCCTTGTCTGCCGAAGGGCGGCTGTCGGCCGCAATCCTCATCGCGCTGCCGATCGTCATCTTCTTCTGGATGCTCTACGTCAACTTCGAGTACATCTCGGGGCTCTGGCAGAGCCTGATCGGCATTGCCCTGGTCGTCATGGCGCTCATCCTCATGGTCATCGGCATCTTCTGGATGCGCAAGGTTGTAGAGGTGGAGGTCTGATGACCGCACAGACGATGCTCATCGCCGGCGCGGTGCTGATCTTCCTGGCCATCATCGTCGTCGTGGGGAGCCTGGTGATCGGAGCCGGCGAGCCTCAGGGCGTCGCGCGAAGCCTGGCCATCATCGAGCGCCAGATCACGCACGGCGAGGTGGGCAAGAGCGAGCTGCCGGCTCGCGACCGGCTCCTGACCCCGGCTCTCGACCGCTCCCGCCGACTCGGATTGGCCTTCTCGCCGAAGGGGACGTCCGACCGGCTGTCTCGCATGCTCGACGTCGCCGGGAACCCACCGGACTGGCCGGTCGAGCGCGTCCTCGGGGCCAAGGGCATCACCATGATCCTGTTCGGGATCGTCGGCCTGCTCCTCGGCGGCTTCTCTCTGACCGGCGTGATTATCGCCGTCATCGCTGGTGCCGCAGGATTGTTCCTCCCGGACCTCCTCGTGTACAACGCCGGCATCAAACGGCAGGACCAGCTGCGGAGAGGTCTCGCCGACGCGCTCGACATGCTCACCGTCTGCATGGAGGCCGGCCAGAGCTTCGACGGTGCGCTGCTGCAGGTCGCCCGCTCGGTCGAGGGGCCGATCGCCGGCGAGTTCGCCCGCGTCCTCTCGGAGATCCAGATCGGTAACACCCGCGGTCAAGCGTTCCAGGGCATGGGCGAGCGCACGACGCCCCCGGAGGTCAGGACCTTCGTCAGCGCCATCGTCCAGGCCGACCGGCTGGGCCTTCCCATCGCCAATGTCCTGCGCGAGCAGGCCAAGGAGATGCGGCTCGTGCGGCGTCAGCGGGCGGAGGAGAAGGCGCAGAAGGTGCCGGTCAAGATCCTCTTCCCGATGCTCTTCTGCATCTTCCCGGCTCTCATGGTGGTCGTCATCGGCCCCGGCATCATCCGCATCATGGGGATGTTCGCCGGGTTCTGACCGGGCCTGTCCGACCCGCCCGACCAGCGCATAGCAAGAGGGCCGGTATGCGTGAGCCCCACCGCATACCGGCCCTCTTGCTGTGACTCAGGGGGCATGAGTCAGGGCTGCGACTTCACGAACCCCAGCTTGATTGCCGCCATGACGGCGCTGGCCCGGTTGTGGGCACCGAGCTTGGAGTAGAGCTTCGCGATGTGCGTCTTGACCGTGGACTCGCTCATGTAGAGCCGCTTGGCCATGCCGGCCACGGAGTCGCCGACCGCGAGGCGCTCGAGGACCTCCATCTCACGGGCGGTGAGGTTGGGCTTGACCTGCGTCGAACGGCGGCGCAGGGCGTCGGCCAGGCCGACCGCGGTGAACGAGTCGGGCGCGGCCGCCGCCCGCCGAACCATGGCGAGCACCTCTTCCGACGAGGACGTCTTCAGCACCAGCGACGAGGCGCCGGCGTCGAGGGCGGCGAGCAGCGTCTCGTCGTCGTTGTGCATCGTCAGGACGACGATGCCCATGCTCGGACGCTTGGCCCGCACCGTCGTGACGAGGTCGAGACCCGACCCGTCGCCCAGCGAGACGTCGACGACCATGACGTCCGCGCGGACGGCGTCGGCGAGACGCATACCCTCCGCGAGGCTGGACGCCTGGCCGACGACGTTGAGCCCGCCGTCGGTCAGCAGGTGGGCGACACCGTCGCGGACCAGGGGGTGGTCGTCGACAAGAAGCACCGTGACCGCGGAGGCACGGGCGGCAGAGGTGGCAGGAGTGGTCATGGGAGCGTCCTTCAGGCCGATCATGACGGTTGGGGGAGCCTTTCATCAAGAACCGCCGACGCGTCGGGCACGGCAGTCAGGTGGACGGAGATCTCGGTGCCCGGCGACGAACCCGTGACCGTGACGACGGCCCCCAGTGAGGCGGGAAGGTGAGGGGACAGCTCGGATTCGGTGAGCCGGGTGGTTCCGGATTGCCGGAGGACCATCCGGGCGTCCGGGGCCTGCGTCCGCAGCGACACCTCGACCTCGATCTCCTCGGTTTGGGCGGCACGCCGGGCGTCAGCGACGAAGTCGAGGAAGATCCGGTAGAGGCCGGTCTCCACGTGGGCGGGCAGGCGGAACGACGACTCCGACAGGCGCAAGGTCACGGCGGCACCGGTGGCGGCACCGAAGACCTGCAGCTGAGAGGTGATGGCCGCGCCGAGGCCACCCTCCGGCCGGACGGTGAGACGGAGGTCGCCGATGTGAGACCGGACGTCGCCGAGGATGCGGCTCACCTCGGTCCGCAGCTGGACGATCTCGGTCCGCAGGTCCTCGTCGGGGAGGCGCTTGAGCCGATCGACGCGGAAGCCGAGGGCGACCAGCTCCTGGGCGATGCCGTCGTGGATCTGTCGGGCCAGCCGCTCGCGCTCCTCGATGCCTGCGCGCTCGCGCAGACCGCCGAAGGCGAGGGCCACGGCCACAAGCCCTTGATGCTGACGGGCAACGGCGGTCGTCGCTTCCAGCAGATCGGCGGGAGGCACCGACCCTCCGATGCCGTCACTGATGACGATGCCGTACTGCCGGTCCCGGGCGTCGCGCAGCGGGATCGCCAGCTGTACGCGGCCGTCGTCGAGGACGACCACACCCGCACGGCTGTGGTGCCAGGCGTCGCCGATGACGCCGTGGTCGTCGCGAGGGTCGGGCCAGGGCACGCGCAGCGACCCGCGCAGCGCGAGGGGCACTGGTCGGTCCGTCGGGGCGCCGATGAGGACGCCGGAGCGCGACCGGGCTCCAGCGCTCGGCAGGGCGTCCAGGACGTGCTCGGCGGAGGTCGCCGGGTCGAACCCGGCGCGCATCTCCGTGGCCAGACCCTCGAGCCGGGTCAGCAGCCAGGCGGCCTCGGCCGCGAGGGCGTCGTCCCGGTTCGGGTGCGGGGCGAGGTGCAGCGACCAGGCGACGAGCGCGCCCAGGCACAGGGCCAGGGCGCCCCAGAGGATGAGCGACGGCGGCTGCAGGTCCATGTTCAAGGGCTCGGTGACGACCCAGGCGATCACGGCGGGAACGAGGAACACGGCCAGCCCGGCGGCCACCGCCTTCCGCCCCCACTCCTCGCCGGCCCGGAACAGCGGGATGATGACGAGCGGCAGGCCGCCGGCACCGGCGGTCAGCGAGAGCCCCGCGAGGGCCGCACCGGCCAGAGTGAGCGTCAGGCCGAGGACGCGGCGGTCTGCGGGACGCAGCGGCGCGATGGTGAGCGCCGCGCCGGTGACGACATCGGCCGCAAGTACCAGGAGCGCCCAGGGGAGCACACTCAGCGAGCTGCCGTGAACAGCGTTGACCAGCAGGACGATAACGACGACGGCGACCCGCAGACGTGTGCCCGTAGAGAGCACGCGGCCAGAGCCCATCGACCGAAGTCCCTTCGTCATGACGGGGCCCGCGTCCGGGCCCCCGCGCACATGTTTCGGCATTGGTGCCGAGGTGGTCGGCGGATTGGCAGAGAACCACCCGAAAATGGTCCGAACGGACCATCGTTCACATCCTGCGAGCGGTTCGTCCCATCATCCACAGCTTGAGAACGGACCCGCGACAGCCCACGGCGGGACGGTCAGGGTTGGTGACATGACGAGTGCCAAGACCCTGACCGGCAGCATCGCGCGGTCCGTCGCCGTCGGCGGACGCGTGATGGCCGAGGCCCTGCTCGACCTGGCCCTGCCCAGCACGTGTGCCGCGTGCGACGAGCCGTGGGGCCCGGTCTGCGCCGCCTGCGACCGAGACCTCCGTGCCAGTCTGTTCGACCGGCCGCGACGCTCGATGCCCGACCCGGTGCCGATCCACCTGCCGCCGGTCACCAGCCGCGGCCCGTATGCCGGTGTCCTACGGCAGCTCGTCTCCGCGTACAAGGACGACGGACGGCGCGACCTGCGCCCGGTCCTTGCCGGCCTGCTCACCGAGTCGCTCACTGTCGCGGCCTCGGGTCGACCGGTCGTCGTCGTGCCGATGCCCTCGTCGCGGGCGGCGGTCCGCCGCCGCGGAGACGACCCGATAGGTGACCTCGTCGCCGCGGCCGCCGCGCAGGTGCCCGGCTGGCCGCCGGTCGTGCCTGTCCTACGCCCTCGGCGCCGGCTCGCCGACCAGTCGGCACTGGGGCATCGCGAGCGGGCGGCGAACCTGTCGGGTGCCTACGCCGTACGCGGCGGTGGAGCCGCCGAGCTCCATGGGCGGATGGTCGTCCTCGTCGACGACGTGGTCACGACCGGGGCGACCCTGGCCGAGGCGGCCCGCGTGGTCCGAGCGAAGGGCGGACTCGTCGTGGGCGCGGCGACCCTGGCCGCCACCCAGCGACGTGCCCACAGAGGGCCTTCATGAGCAGGGGCGCGTCCCCGGCGGCGTGGTGCGCGACCGGCCGCGGGCCCCCGGTACCGCACGGGGGCCGGAAGGGTTACGGTCGTGACAGGACTCCGACGTTGAGCGGATGGGAGGTGGGCCATCGGTAACGAGGGCCTGCCAGGCCCGAGGCGAACCATCCCCCACAGCGAGGAGAACGACGTGGACAACGACGTGGACATCGTCGTGACCGGGCGTCACACCCAGATCACCGACCGCTTCCGCACGCACCTCGAGGAGAAGCTCTCGAAGGTGCCCCATCTCCTGCCGCGAGTGTCGCGGATCGACGTCGTCGTGACCCACGAGAAGGCGGTCCGCAACGGCGACGCCGTGGAGATCACGTGCTACGCCAAGGGCCCGGTCATCCGGGCGGAAGCCTGTACCGACGATCTCTACGCTTCGCTGGACATCGCCCTGGACAAGCTCTTCGAGCGCCTTCGTCGAGCCTCAGATCGGCGTCGGGTGTCGCGGACGGGCCGGCGGGTGCCGGAGTCCGTCGCGCGGGCCACCGGGCGGCTCACGGATGGCGGGAGCGGTGGGTCCGCGGTCGCCACTCCCGAGGACGCACCGGTGACACCGGCCGCCAACGGCGCTTTCGGTGCGATGGGTGAGTCGCCCATCGAGGTCCGCGAGAAGGTCCACGCCAGCGCCCCGATGACGCTCGAGGACGCGCTCAACCAGATGGAGCTCGTCGGCCACGACTTCTACCTCTTCCACGACTCCGACACCGGTCAGCCGAGCGTGGTCTACCGGCGGCGCGGCTGGTCCTACGGCGTGATCCACCTGAAGGTCGACGCGTCCGATGCACTGACCCTCGAGCAGGGCGCTCTGGCTGCCGCCGGCGGGCAGGAGACCTCCTCGGTCGGGTCGGCGACCGGCTGACCCGGGCCACGGTCGACGGCGTGCAATGATGCCCGACATGGGCGGTTTGGATAACGGCGGCAGGCCAGACGTCGAGGCGCGCTCCGGTGCGGTGACGAGCGTGGACGCGAGCAGTAAGCCCGAGCCGATCCGGGTCCTCGTCGCCGACGACCACGTCCTGTTCCGCCGCGGCCTGGAGATGGTGCTGCAGGCCGAGGAAGGCATCGAGGTCGTCGGCGAGGCCGGCGACGGTGTCGAGGCGCTGCGGCGGGCCGAGGAGCTGCTGCCCGACGTCGTCCTCATGGACGTCCGCATGCCCAAGCAGACGGGAATCGAGGCCTGCCTGGCCATCAAGGAGTCGGTGCCGTCCAGCCGTATCGTCATGCTGACCATCAGCGACGAGGAGTCCGACCTCTTCGAGGCGATCCGGGCGGGCGCGAACGGCTACCTCCTCAAGGACATCCCCGGCGAGGACATCGCCGACGGGATCCGTGCCGTCCACACCGGCCACTCGCTCATCTCTCCGTCGATGGCCTCCAAGCTCCTGGCCGAGTTCGCCCAGATCAGCCGGCGGGAGGAAGAGGCGCCGAACCCGCACGCCCCGAAGCTCACCGCTCGCGAGGTCGAGGTGCTGCGCCTCGTCGCCCGGGGCCTGGGCAACCGTGACATCGGCCAGCAGCTGTTCATCTCCGAGAACACGGTCAAGAACCACGTCCGCAACATCCTCGAGAAGCTGCAGCTGCACACCCGCATGGAGGCGGCGATGTACGCGGTGCGGCAGAACATCATCGACCCGCGTCAGTCCTGACCGTCAGACCTACCTTCTAGGCTCGGCGGCATGGCCGGCCGGACGTTGACGATCGCGCAGGCACGTCGCATCGCCCTGGTCGCTCAGGGGTTCGCCGACCCGAAGCCCGAGCCGTGGGCCGCGACCATGCGCCACGTTCAGCGCGTGATCGACCGCGTGCAGGTGGTCCAGATCGACAGCGTCAACGTCGTCTCGCGCAGCCACTACCTCCCGTTCCTCGCGCGGCTGGGCCCTTACGACCGCGACCTCGTCGACCGAGCCTGCAGCCGCGCCCCGCGGCGGCTGGTCGAGTCCTGGGCCCACATGGCCAGCCTCATCCCACCCACCACCTGGCCCCTGCTGGACTTCCGGATGAGCAGGGCCGAACAGGAGGCGTGGGGTGGCGCCCAGAGCGTCCGCCGCGAGTTTCCGGGCCTTGTCGACGCCGTCCTCGACGAGATCGAACGCGGGGGGCCGATGACCTCGCGTGAGGCGGAAGTCGCGCTGGCCCACGACTCTCCCCGCAACCGCGACCACTGGGGCTGGAACTGGTCCGCAGTGAAGACGTCACTCGAGCTGCTCTTCCGGGCCGGCCAGGTCAGCTCGGCCGGCCGCACCAGCCAGTTCGAGCGCCGGTACGCCTCGCTGGCGATGGTCGCACCTCCGGTCGTCCGCGACCGTTGGCTCGACCCGAGCTGCCGACCCTCGGAGGAGGACGCCGTCCTCGAGCTGGTCCGCCTCGCGGCTCGGGCTCACGGCGTGGGCACCGAGCTCTGCCTGCGCGACTACTTCCGGCTCAAGTCCGTGCAGGTCCGTCCGGCCATCGCGCATCTCGTCGAGACCGGCGAGCTCCTCCCCGTCACCATCGACGGCTGGGGTAAGCCGGCCTGGTTGCACGCCGAGGCGCGGATCCCGCGACGGGTCCACGCCGAGGCGCTGCTCAGCCCCTTCGACTCCCTGGTGTGGCAGCGGGAACGCACCGAGGCGCTCTACGACCTGCGCTACCGCATCGAGATCTACACGCCGCAGGACCAGCGGATCCACGGCTACTACGTGCTCCCGTTCCTCTACGGCGACACCCTCGTCGCCCGGGTCGACCTCAAGGCCGACCGCGCCGCCGGCGTCCTGCGGCTCAACCAGGTCACCTGGCAGCCCGGCGCCCCCGGCGAGGCCCGCCCGGCCCTGCTGCGCAACCTCGCGTCGATGGCCGACTGGCTCGGCCTGGACGACGGGGTCGTCGAGGCGGTGCCCGCGTGACGGAGCCCGAACCCGATGCGGACCCGCCGGCCGTCGTCGCGGTCATCCCCGCATATCGGCCCGGGCCGAACCTGCTCGACCTCGTCAGGAGCCTCGCCCCCCAGGTCACGAAGGTCGTCGTCGTCGACGACGGCAGCCGCACCGGTCAGGAGATCCTCGACGCGGCGGCGGCGCGAGGTGCGCACGTCCTTCGCCACGACACGAACCGGGGCATTGCCGCGGCCCTCAACACCGGTATCCGCAGCGCCCAGGCGACCGACGGCACCGTCGCGGTGCTGACCGTGGACCAGGACTCCCAGATCCCCGTCGGCTTCGTCGCCGGACTGCTGGACACCTGGGCGCAGGCCGAGCAGGACGGACTGCGCGCCGGCATCATCGCTCCCGAGCACGTCGCCGGCCTCCCGGACCAAGCCCGAGGCCGGCCTCCCATCCAGTCCGGCCAGCTCATCCCGGTCGCGACGCTGAGACACGTCGGTGACTTCGACGAGGACCTCTTCATCGACGGGGTCGACGACGACTTCGCCCTCCGGTGCCTCGATGCCGGCCTCACTCTGGTCGTTGCCGACGGCCTGACGATGGGTCACCGCCTCGGCGACACCCACGAGGTCACCGTCGCTGGCCGGACCGTCATCCTCACCAGGTCGGCGCCGTTCCGCTACTACTACCTGACCCGCAACCGGCTCTGGCTCTTGTCGGACGCCATGCTCGACGTCATCCTGGCTGGGCCGCCGGGCAGGTCGTCGGCGTGGCCGGACACCTAGGGATGGTGCTCGCGTTCGACCCCGAACGTGGCACCCGGGCGCGGGAGGCGTGGCGCGGTTTCCGCGACGGGTTGCGGGGGCGGACCGGCGCCCGACCGGGCAGCTGACCCCACGCATGCGCAACCGGTAGGTCAGGACATCAGACCGTAACGACTTTGTTCCTCAAGGCGTACCGTCCGGAACCGCACCGCTCTAGGCTGGCGGTTTCCTGAAGCGGAGGAGTCTCGATGACCGTGGTGCGTGCAGCGCTGGTCCAGACCACCTGGACCGGCGACAAGGACTCGATGATCGACAAGCACGAGGAGTACGCGCGCGAGGCTGCGGCCCAGGGTGCGCAGGTCATCTGCTTCCAGGAGCTGTTCTACGGCCCGTACTTCTGCCAGGTGCAGGACTCGCAGTTCTACGAGTACGCGGAAGCCGTTCCGGGCCCGACGACCGAGCGGTTCCAGGCGCTGGCCAAGGAGCTGAAGCTGGTCATCGTGCTGCCGGTCTACGAGCGCGAGGAGCCGTTCCTCTACAACACCGCCGCGGTGATCGACGCCGACGGCAGCTACCTCGGCAAGTACCGCAAGCAGCACATCCCGCACGTCGGCGGGTTCTGGGAGAAGTTCTACTTCCGGCCGGGCAACGGCGGGTACCCCGTCTTCGACACCGCGGTCGGCAAGGTCGGCGTCTACATCTGCTACGACCGCCACTTCCCCGAGGGCTGGCGCGCGCTCGGTCTCAACGGCGCCCAGATCGTCTTCAACCCCAGTGCCACCAGCCGTGGCCTGAGCGAGTACCTCTGGTCCATCGAGCAGCCGGCCGCGGCGGTCGCCAACGAGTACTACGTCGGCGCGATCAACCGGGTCGGCATCGAGGACCTCGGCGACGACGACTTCTACGGCCAGTCCTACTTCGTCGACCCCGAGGGGAACTACGTCGGCGACAAGGGCGACGCGCACAAGCCGGAGCTGATCGTCCGCGACCTCGACCTCGACCTCATCCAGACGGTCCGAGAGCGCTGGGCGTTCTACCGCGACCGGCGTCCCGACGCCTACGAGGACCTGGTACGACCGTGAGCCACCCCACGAAGTTCTCCGCTTCGCTCCGATACTTCGCGGGGACCCCGGCATGACCACGCTGATCAGCGGCGGCACGATCGTCTCTGCGACGGGTCAGGTCAAGGCCGACGTCCTCGTCGACGGCGAGACCATCGCCGCGATCGTTGCTCCCGGCAACACCACACTCGGCAGCGACCTCGCGAGCACCGTCGACACCGTCATCGACGCGACGGGCAAGTACGTCATCCCCGGCGGCGTCGACGGCCACACCCACATGGAGCTGCCGTTCGGCGGCACCAACGCCTCGGACACCTTCGAGACCGGCACGACGGCGGCCGCGTGGGGCGGGACGACGACGATCATCGACTTCGCGGTCCAGCGCACGGGGGAGCGCGTCCAGGACGGGCTCGCCGCGTGGCACGAGAAGGCCGCGGGCAACTGTGCGATCGACTACGGGTTCCACCAGATCCTCGGCGGGGTCGACGACGACTCGCTCAAGGCCATGGACGAGCTGGTCGCCGACGGGATCACCAGCTTCAAGCTGTTCATGGCCTACCCCGGGGTCTTCTACTCCGACGACGGCCAGATCCTCCGGGCCATGCAACAGGCCCGCGAGAACGGCTCGCTGATCATGATGCACGCCGAGAACGGCATGGCCATCGACGTCCTCGTCGCCCAGGCGCTGGCCCGCGGCGACACCGACCCGATCTACCACGGGCTCACCCGGCCGTGGGAGACCGAGCAGGAGGCCACTCACCGCGCGATCATGCTGGCCCGCCTCACCGGGGCCCCGCTCTACATCGTCCACATGAGTGCGAAACAGGCCGTCGCCACCCTCGCGGAGGCTCGCGACCAGGGCTTCAACGTCTTCGGCGAGACCTGTCCCCAGTACCTCTACCTCTCCCTCGAGGAGCAGCTCGGGGCACCGGGGTTCGAGGGCGCCAAGTGGGTATGCAGCACCCCGCTGCGGTCCCGCGCGGAGGGCCACCAGGACGAGCTGTGGCGCTACCTGCGCACCGGCGACCTCAGCGTGGTCAGCACCGACCACTGCCCCTTCTGCATGAAGGAGCAGAAGGAGCTCGGCGTCGGCGACTTCTCCAAGATCCCCAACGGGATCGGGTCCGTCGAGCACCGCCTCGACCTGCTCTACCAGGGCGTCGTCATGGGCGAGATCACCCTGGAGCGCTGGGTCGAGCTGTGCTCCACCACCCCGGCGCGGATGTTCGGCCTCTACGGCCGCAAGGGTGTCATCGAGCCGGGTGCGGACGCCGACATCGTCGTCTACGACCCGAAGGGCCATACGAGCATCGGGTACGAGAAGACCCACCACATGAACATGGACCACTCGGCGTGGGAGGGGTTCGAGATCGACGGGCACGTCGACGTCGTCCTGTCCCGAGGCTCCGTCGTCGTCAGCGAGGGGGAGTTCCGGGGCGGCAAGGGCCATGGGAAGTACCTCAAGCGCGGTCTCTCGCAGTACCTCCACTAGGCCCCGGCCAGAAGCGAGCGACCGATGGATCTCGGCGTCGTCCTGCAGTGCAACCCTCCCGCGTCCCGCGTCGTCGAGCTCTGCCGTCAGGCCGAGAACTACGGATTCTCCCACGCGTGGACCTTCGACTCCCACCTGTTGTGGGAGGAGCCCTACGTCATCTACAGCGCGATCCTTGCGGCCACCCGCAAGATCGTCGTCGGGCCGATGGTCACCAACCCGGCCACCCGTGACTGGACCGTCACCGCGTCGACCTACGCGACGCTCAACGAGATGTACGGCAACCGCACCATCTGCGGGATCGGCCGCGGCGACTCCGCAGTTCGCGTGACCAACGGGCGGCCGAGCACGGTCGCCGAGCTGCGCGACTCCATCGCCGTGATCCGCGGTCTGGCCAACGGTGAGGAGGTCGAGTACAAGGGCAGCCACCTGCGGTTCCCCTGGAGCCACCGGTCGACCCTCGACGTCTGGGTCGCCGCCTACGGGCCGCGGGTCCTCGCGCTGACCGGCGAGGTCGCCGACGGGTTCATCCTCCAGCTGGCCGACCTGTCGATCGCGGAGTGGAGCATCGCCGCCGTCAAGAAGGCCGCCGCGGACGCCGGTCGCGACCCGGCCGACGTCGCCATCTGCGTGGCCGCCCCCGCCTACGTCACCGACGGCACCGACGCGAGCCGGGCCCACGCCTACGACCAGTGCCGCTGGTTCGGCGGGATGGTCGGCAACCACGTCGCCGACATCGTCGCCCGCTATGGCGGCGACGGGGCCGGCGTCCCCGCGGCGCTCACCGACTACATCAAGGGCCGCGAGGGCTACGACTACAACGAGCACGGCCGGGCCGGCAACACGCATACCGCGTTCGTCCCCGACGAGATTGTCGACCGGTTCTGCGTCATCGGCACCCTCGATGAGCACCTCGCCAAGCTCGACGCCCTGCGCGCTCTCGGCGTCAACCAGTTCGCCATCTATCTGCAGCACGACGCCCAGGACGAGACGCTGCGGGCCTACGGACAGCACGTGGTCCCGGCGGTCGCGGAACGGGTCAGGGCCAAGACGTGACCGCAGCGGCGGTGTCTGCGCGACCGGGGGCGGGCGGAGGCGCCGTCCGCCGCGCCCTCGGGCGGGTCGGGCTGGTCGCCGCCGCGGTGGCTGCGGTCGGGCTGGTCTGGACCGGCTACAAGGCCATGGGGGCGGCCACCGGTGACGTCTGGCCGGGAACCTCGCGACCGCTGCCGGTGCCCACCGACGACACCACCCTGCCGCCGTTCCTCGACATCCTGCGTCGGTTCGGTGAGCCGCAGCGCACCGGTGACCCGGCGCCGCTCTGGCAGTACCTCGTCGACGCGTCGCTGTTCACCTTCCGCGAGGCATTCGTCGGGTTCCTCGCCGGCATCCTCATCGGCATCGCGCTGGCCGTGCTGATGCTCCGCTCGCACTGGCTCGAACGTGGGCTGCTGCCGTGGGTCATCGTGTCGCAGACCGTGCCGCTCATCGCGCTGGCGCCGGTCGTCGTGGCGTGGGGCAACCAGCTGCCGTTCGGCTACTGGCAGTCCTGGATGTCGGTGGCGGTCATCGCGACCTACCTCACCTTCTTCCCGGTGACCGTCAACGCCCTGCGCGGACTCATGTCGCCGGGTCGGCTGCCGCTGGAGCTGATGCGCTCGTATGCGGCGACGGACCGCGCGACGCTGGTGAAGCTGCGGTTCCCGGCCTCGGTGCCGTTCCTCATCCCCGCGCTCAAGCTCGCGGCCACCGCCTCGGTCGTGGGCGCGATCGTCGGCGAGATCTCCGCCGGGCTTCGCGGCGGGCTGGGGCGGCTGATCATCGACTACTCCCAGCAGTACCTCACCGACCCCGCCCGCCTCTACTGCGCCGTGATCGCTGCCGGCGTGCTCGGCATCCTCTTCGTCGGGCTGATCGACGTCCTCGACCGCGTCCTCATGCGCGGCCGTCCCCGGGAGGCGACGTGACCACGCCCACGGAACGCGGACCCGCCATCGCCGTCGCCGGGGTCGACAAGGTGTTCAACCCCGGCCGCAAGGGCGAGGTGACGGCGCTGACCGGCATCGACCTCGACGTCGCCCACGGCGAGCTGGTCTCGCTCATCGGCCCCTCTGGCTGCGGGAAGTCGACCCTGCTGCGGCTGGTGGGCGACCTCGAGACGCCGAGCGCCGGCTCGGTGGAGGTCAACGGCAAGTCGGCGCGACAGGCCCGGCTCGACCACGACTACGGCATGGCCTTCCAGCAGGCCGCTCTGTTCGACTGGCGCACCGTCGCGGCCAACGTCGAGCTGCCGCTGGAGCTGCTCGGCTGGGACTCGGGTCGCCGCCGCGAGCGCTCGCGGGAGCTCCTCGAGCTCGTCCACCTCGACGACTTCGCCGGGCACCGTCCGTGGGAGCTGTCCGGCGGTATGCAGCAGCGGGTCGCCATCGCTCGGGCGCTGGCCATGAGACCCGGCATCCTGCTCATGGACGAGCCGTTCGGTGCGCTGGACGAGATGACGCGCGAGCACATGCAGTCGGAGCTGGTCCGCATCCAGGCCGAGACCGGCGCGACCGTCGTCTTCGTCACCCACTCCATCCCCGAAGCCGTCTTCCTCTCGAACCGCGTCGTCGTCATGTCGCCGCGGCCGGGCCGGATCGCCGAGGTCATCGACGTCGACCTCGGCGAGCGCGGCGAGCCGACGAGGGCCGACGACCGGTTCTTCGCCGCCGTCACCTCGGTGCGCGGTGCCCTGCGGGGATCCGGTGTGCCGGCCGCCACTGATTCCGGGTTGCAGGTGGGCGTCGAATGACTGCGCCGGTCGTCACCGAGACCTCGGCTCCGGACGCGGTCGACGCGGCGGCGCCGTGGGGAGGCGCGCGGTCGCTGGTCGGATCGGTCTGGCCGGCTGTCGTCGTGGCCGCCGTCGGCCTGGCCCTCTGGGAGCTCATCGTCACGGTCTTCCAGATCCAGAAGTTCCTCGTCCCCAAGCCCTCGGCCGTCGCGGTCGCCTTCGTCGAGACGTTCCCGCAGATCCTCGACGGCCTGCGCAAGACGGGCTACGTCGCCGTGACCGGTCTGGTCGCCGGGGTGATCGTCGCCGTGCTGATGGCCTTGCTGTGCACCAGGTTTCGGCCGCTCGCGACCGCCCTGACCCCGCTCGCCGCCGCGCTCGCGGCGACCCCGATCGTCGCGCTGGCGCCGGTCTTCTTCAAGTGGTTCGGCCAGGTCGAGCCCACCGCGAAGCAGGCCGTCGTCGCCGTCGTCGTGCTGTTCCCGGTCTTCGTGTCGACCTCCAAGGGCCTGCTGCAGGTGCAGCCGGTCCACCTCGAGCTGATGCGCACGTATGCGGCGGGCGGCTGGCGGGTGCTCCGGGAGGTCCGTGTGCCCAACGCCCTGCCCTACTTCTTCACCTCGCTCAAGGTCGCCGCATCGCTCGGCGTCATCGCGGCGATCGTCGCGGAGTACTTCGGCGGTGAGCAGGGGACCCTTGGCGGCATCATCACGCAAAGCGCCGGACTGTCCCGCTACGACCGGGCCTGGGCCGCCGTCATCGCCGCCGCCCTGCTCGGCATTGCCCTGTATGCGCTCGTGCTGCTCCTCGAGCGCGTCGTCCTTCGGGGCATGACCCCACCCGCCACCGCGCACTGACGCGCATACCGACAAGACCGCACCGCACCCCCTGGAGGACCGCATGAGACGCACCACCCGGACATCCCGAGCGGCCATCGGCGCTGTCGCCGCCACCGCAGCAATGCTCCTCGCCGCGTGCGGCACGGGAGGAACCAGCGACGGCGGCGGAGCGGCCGGCGGAGGCACGGCCGCCACCAACACGGCCTGCGCCTCGACCACCAAGGTCAAGCTGCAGCTGCAGTGGGTGGCGCAGAGCCAGTTCGCCGGGTACTACGCCGCGAAGGACACCGGCCTCTGGGCCAAGGAGTGTCTCGACGTGACCATCGTCGAGGGCGGCGTTGACATCGTGCCGCAGACCCAGTTGGCCACCGGTGCGGTCGACTTCGCCATCGCCTGGGTGCCCAAGGCGCTGGCCTCGCGCGAGCAGGGCGCGAAGATCACCGACATCGGTCAGATCTACCAGCGGTCGGGGACCCTGCAGGTCTCGTGGAAGGACTCGGGGCTGACCTCGGCCGCGAGCCTGGCCGGCAAGAAGGTCGGCAACTGGGGCTTCGGCAACGAGTTCGAGCTGTTCGCCGGCCTGCAGAAGGCCGGCGTCGACCCGAAGTCCGGGGTCACCCTCGTCCAGCAGCAGTTCGACATGGCGGCGTTGCTGAGCAAGCAGATCGACGCCGCGCAAGCGATGATCTACAACGAGTACGCGCAGGTGCTCGAGCAGAAGAACCCGGCCACCGGTGCGCTGTACCAGCCGGCCGACCTCAACGTCATCGACTGGAACAAGGACGGCGTCGCCATGCTCCAGGACGCCATCTGGGCCAACACCGACAAGCTGAAGAACGACACGGCGTACCAGGACACCGCGGTCAAGCTGCTCAAGGGCGCCATCGGCGGCTGGGTCTACTGCCGCGACAACTTCCAGCCGTGCGTCGACATCGTCCTCAAGAACGGCCCGACGCTGGGGGCCTCGCACCAGGCCTGGCAGCTGGCCCGGGTGAACGAGCTGGTCTGGCCGTCACCCGGTGGGATCGGGGTCGTGGACAAGACGCTGTGGGACCAGACGGTCTCCGTCGCGACCAGCCAGAAGGTGGTCACCGCGGCTCCCGACGCCGACGCGTACTCGAACACCTACGTGCAGAAGGCGGTCGATGCCCTCAAGGCCGGTGGGATGGACGTGACCGGGTCCTCCTACAAGGCGCCCGCGGTGACCTTGAAGGAGGGCGGCAAGTAGGACGCGGTGAGGCCGTCCCCTCGACGAAGGGGGACGGCCTCGGCCGGGATCTCACGATCAGCTGTACGGGGACGGGTCCATGAATGCCTTGTCCAGGTCCGTGGTGCAGTGGAGCCGGATGATGAGCTCCTTGCTGCTGAACGGGTCCCAGTTGGTGGCCGTCGAGAACCCGCCCTGAGGTGTGGTGCCCGTGGCGGGGTAGTGCGGCTTGCTCCACCAGTCGGTCACCAGGGTGCTCTTGACCTCCGAGATCGTCACGCCGATGGCGTTCGGTTCGAGGACCTCGACCCCCTTGGGCACGACACGACCGGGGGAGTAATCCGTGTTCTCCAGGTAGCCGGTGGGGCACGACAGCGCCGGGATGGTGATGGAGTCCCAGGGCCTGATGGTCTCGCGGAACGCCTCGGTCGAGTACGTGGCCGGGCCGGCGCCTACCGCAGATGCGGCGGATGCGGCGGATGCGGCGGATGCGGCGGTGACACCGAGCCCGGCGAGGATGCCGATCGTCACGGCCGTGCCGAGAACGACCGTGGCGGCCGTGGATCGGGTCGTGTGGTTCATGATGGATCTCCTTGGTAGTGAATCGAGTTCGTTACCTAGAAGTATTCGGCCGACGGGACCCCGCCGACGGTCACCCGATGGGCGGACCGGGCGGATGACGCCGGTCGACCGTGTCAACGGACACCGTTGTGGGGTCAGCCCCACCCCAACGACGCCTCAGCGGTTCAGGTAGCGCATCACCGCGAGCACCCGACGGTGCTCGTCCGCCGACTTGGGCAGCTCGAGGGTCTGGAAGATGAGGCCGATGCTGCGGTCCACGGCCTTCTCCGTCACGTCCAGCTCGCGGGCGATGCGCGCGTTGCTGAACCCCTGTGCCATCAGCTGCAGCACCTCGAGCCGGCGGGGCGTCAGCAGGCCGACGCCGTGGTCCTGGTAGTCCCGGACCCCGCGCCGGATCAGGGAGGAGATCACCTCGGGGTCGATGCTGGACCCACCGGCCACCACGCGGTGCACCGACTCGAGGAACTCCTCGAGGTCCAGGACCCGGCTCTTCAGCAAGTACCCGATGCGGTCGGCACCCAACGTCATCAGCTCCAAAGCGCCGGGGGTGTCGATGTACTGCGACAGCACGATGATCGCAATGTCGGGCAGCTCCCGACGGATCTGCAGCGCGGCGGCGATCCCGTCGCGGGTGAACGTCGGCGGCATCCGGATGTCGGTGACGACGACCTCCGGATGGAGCGTCCGGACCTTCTCCAGGAGGTCGTCGCGGTCGCCCGCCTGGGCCAGGATCTCGTACCCCTCGTCACCGAGGATCCGGGCGATCCCCTCGCGGAGCAGGACGTCGTCCTCGGCGATGATCAGCCGCATACGAACTCCGCCCGCAACGTCGTCCCGCGGCGGGGGGCCGGCTGCAGGGTGATCGTCCCGTCCAACGCGGCGACCCGATCCTGCAGGCTGCGGAGTCCGAACCCCGGGGTGCTGTCGCCCAGACCCTTGCCGTCGTCGGTCACGATGATCTCCAGACGTCCGTCCCTGGCGGCCAGGTCGACCGTGATCTGTTGCGCCGCAGCATGTTTGACCGCGTTGGTCAGCGCCTCGGCGACGACGAAGTAGCCGGTCGACTCGACCTCCGCCTCCATCCGGCCCAACGGCTCGGCGACGCGTACGCGTACCGGCATCGGCATCTGGTCCGCGAGGGCCGTGACTCCGGCCTCCAGGCCGAGCTCCTGCAGCGTTGTCGGCATGATGCCCTGCACCAGGCCCCGCAGGTCGTCGAGCAGCGACCGGATCTGCTCGCCCACCCGCATCGCCATGGTCCGCACGAGCTCAGGATCCTCCGCGCGGCGCCCGATCCGCTGCACCTCGAGGCCCGCGAGGACGATGCGTTGTTGGGCACCGTCGTGCAGGTCGCGGGCGATACGGCGGCGCTCCGCGTCGGCGGCGACGACGATCCGGCGCCGTGACGTCCGGATCTCGCCGGCCGCCTCGTCGAGCCGCTGCACGGCCGACCGGAGCTCGACCACGAGCCGGCGGTTGTCGATCGCCAGCTCCAGCGGGGCGGCAATCGTGGCGACGACCCCGGTGTCGGCGATGAGGGTCTGGTCGTAGCTCAGCGCACCGGCCGGCGCGGGGCTTCCCACCGGCCACCATCCACCGGCATCTGGGATCTCGTAGGGGGAGCCGTCGCTGTCGACGAACCCGCCGTCGCCCGGACCCGTGGACCACAGCACCCGGGCGCTGCGGTCGCCCAGGGCCCGCACCATCAGGTCGTCGAGCAGCCCGGGCTCGGCCGAGGCCTCGGAGATCCCGCGGGCGACCTCCTCCACCTCGCCGGCCCGACCGAACGCGCCCACGGTGAGCGCGACGAGGAAGGCGATCGGTATCCCGGAGACCAGCGCGACCTGGATGACGAGCACCACGTCGAGGACGGTGTCGCTGAGTCGGTGTGCGTGATCGCGATGCAGATGCCGATCAGCGACGACGGCGAGGCAGCCGTACCCCAGGAAGGGGAGCAGCTGTCGGCGCATCAGCGGTGAGGTCCTCGCGAGCCGACGGCTGGCCAGGACGAACGTGGCCACCAACGTCGTGAGGCCGAGGGTCGTCTGGACCCATCCGACCGTCGTCGAGAGCGAACCCGGTCCGACCAGGTCCTGGACGACCCCGGGCACCAGGGCCACGAGGTAGGCGGCGGCGACCGTGACCCGGGAGGCCCGCCCGACCAACCGGCCCGACGGGAAGGCCAACAGCAGGTGCAGCAGCAGGGCGAGGGGCAGCGAGTCGAGCAGCTCGCCCGCGCGGCGCAGGACCGCGATCTCGTCGTCCTGCATCGCCGCTGCCCACAGCGCGACCCCGGTCGCCACCATCAGCCGTCCCGTGGCGTTGTGGGGGCGTCGGTGCCAGGCGACCAAACCGGTGACCGAGAAGGCGGCGACCCCGACGAGGTCCACGACGGCGGCCACGCTCGCGCGTGACGTCGAGGGCACCGCGAGCTCGATGAGGACGAGCAGGGCGATCACCACCCCGATGGTGATCAGCGCGTCGCGCAGGCTGACGCCCGGGGTCGGTGACGCGGACCGGCCGGGCGACCCGGCTGCGGATGTCATGTGCACAGGATCGACGGGTTCGCGGGCAGCGCACCACCTTCGCCCCGCAAGTCGCGCTTTCTCCGGTAGAGGTATCTCCGAGCGCTCTGGCGTCTCGGCTATACCTCCACCCGAGGCGGGTCCGCGGCTAGTAGGTCGTAGTCGACGAGGTCGTCGTAGGAACCGTCGCCGAGCCGCTCGGCCTGGCGCTGCATCCCGGTCCGGTGGAACCCGTTCGACTCGGCGACGTGCTGCGAGGCGGCGTTCCCGGCCGCGGCCTTGAGGACGAGGCGGCGCAGGCCGAGCCCGCCCTCCGTCGTCGGCCGGAAGGCATGAGCGGACAGCAACGCCACGGCCTCGCTGGTCATCCCTCGCCCGCGGGCAGCGGGGTGGGCCCAGTAGCCCACCTCCCCGGTCGTCGGGTCCATGCCGCCGAGGTCCATGAGGGCGATCGACCCGACGCACGCGTCGTTATCCAGGTCGGCCATGGCGAGGAACAGCCCGGTCCCGAGGGCGGCCTGACCGCGGCACCGGCGGATGTAGTCCTCGGCGTGCTCCGACGTGTACGGGTTCGGCAGCCCCGACAGCCAGTGCATCGACCGCGGGTCGGTGCACGCCTCCACCACCCGCTGCGCGTCGTCGTCGCGCCACGGCCGGAGCCGGACGCGGTGGCCTGCGAGCGTCACCTCGTCGACCCGTTGCGGCCGACGGTCCAGGCGCTCGTCGGTCGCGAGCAGCTCGAAGTAGGCACCGTCGGTGACGTCGCCGGCGCCGTTGCGGAAGGCGTAGCGGTCCTGGCCCCACCTCTGGAACCCGGCCCGCAGCAGCACCGCCTGCGACGCGCCGTTGTCCAGGTCGGTCTCGGCGTAGAGGCGCGACAGACCCATCCCGGCGTGGGCCACCGGGGCGAAGGCGTGGTCGACGATCGCGGGCATCACCTCGCCGAGTACCCCCCGTCCGCGGGCGGTCGGGTGCAGCCAGTAGCCGATCTCCGCCTGGAACCGGTTCGCGACCGGGTCGAGCCGGAACACCGTCATGTTGCCGAGAGCGTGGTCGGTCTCGCGGTCGGCGATGGCCCAGTTGAGGTGCTCGTCGGCGTCCAGCCCGAGCTCGCGGCGGCGCAGCCACGCCGGAAACGTGGACGCGTCGGGGTGCGCGGCCGCCGGCATGTACCGCAGGCTCGCGGGGTCGGGACCCTCGTCCGGCTCGGGAACGTCCCGGGACGTCCACGGGCGCAGGCGGAAATGCTCGGTCTCGATCACCGGGAGCCGGCCGGGCTGGACCCGTCGGGCGTCGCGGTCGTCGCTCGCGAGCAGGTCGAACACCAGGGCGTCGTCCGCCGACCCGTCGACCCGGATGGCCTGGCGCTCGGTGCCGACGAGCGCGAACCCCGCTCGCCGCAGCGTCCGCGCCGACCCCCGGTTGCCGGCCGCGCAACCGGCGGTGAGCTGGTGCAGACCCAGCCCGCCGTCGTCGACGGGCCGCCACGCATACGGGATGAGCAGCTCGAGCGCCTGGCCCACGACGCCCCCACCTCGCGCGTCGGGCAGCAGCCAGAAGCCGAGGATCCCCGTGCCCGCGAAGAGGGGCACGTCGAGCCGGCCGACGTCGACGCCGCCGAGGAGCCGGTCGGTGGTCGTGTCCGCGACCGCGCAGGACAGGGTGTTGCCTGCCGCGCCCCGGCTGCGCTGCCCGAGCAGCCAGTCGGCGAACGAGTCCCGGGTGGGCAGACCGGCCGAGTAGGACCGGATCGCCTCGTCGTGCTCGACCGGCATGCTCGCCGCATCCTCGTCCCGGAACGGACGCAGCCGGATCCCGTCGCCCTCGATCGTCGGTGCCGTGAGCCATCGGGTGGCCGGCTCCATGGCCTCGCCCGGCAGCAGTCGGCCGGCCCACACCTGTTCCGGGCGCGAACCGCCGGCGGGCGGCCCCGCGGCCCACACCGGGTCCGCGGCGATCCGGAACCCGGCCTTCCAGGCCACCCGCCGTGAGGCGAAGTTCCCGAGGAGGGTGTGCCAGAGGACCAGTTGCGCACCCTGCTCGAAGGCGTAGGCGCACATCAGCCGCACGGCGGCGGTGACCGCTCCGCGTCCGCGGTGGGCCGGGTGGCCGGCGAACGAGACCTCCTCGACGCCGTCGCCCTGGGTGCGCAGCGAGACGAGACCCGCGAAGCTGCCCTCCAGCTCGACCGCCCACGTCGTGCGCCGCCCCGCCGCGTACTCTTCGTCGGCCCGCTGGAGGAACGCCTGAGCGTCGTCCTCGGTGTAGCCCGGCGGCACCGTCGTCCAACGGACCGTCTCCGGGTCCTGGGACTGCTCGACCACCGCGGCGATGTCGTCGGCGGTGACCGGACGCAGGGTGACCGTCCCGTCGGAGAGCGTGGGCGCGACCGTGGGCGCGGTGGTCGGGGGGACGGGCGGCATACGGGTCACCCAACCAACCGGCCCCCGTTGCGGCAAGCGACTTCCGGCGTACTCGTCAGCCGCGGGCCTTGGCGGGGTCGATCGCGATGACGTCGGTCCCGGCGAAGTCCACCACCCACAGCAGGTGGTCCCAGCCGGCGACGACGAACGGGTTCGCGCTGTGCGACGCCACCGGTGGCCCCACGGCGTTGGTCGACGCGTCGACGGGGTAGAGGTCACCGCCCTTGTCGGGGACCCACACGACCCCGTCGACGACGTCGCCGTCCAGCGGCTTCGGGCCGACCTTCACCGTCTCCACCACAGCGCCGTTCGCGCCATCCACCCTGGTCACCGTGCCGTTCGTCCCGTTGGCCACCCACACGTCGTGCTGGTCGTACGCCGTCCACCCGATGCCCGGGGCGAGCTTGACCGTCGTCACCGCCAGGGTCGCCGTGTCGATCCGGGCGAGGTTCCCGCTGGTGGGGAGGGGTACCCAGACCGCGCCGGGCGTATGCGCGACGCCGACCGGCGTGTCCCCGACCTTGACGACGGTGCGGGCGTTGGTCGCGGCGTCGACCCGGGAGACCGCCCCGTCGGTGTAGTCGGTCACCCAGGCGGCCCCGTCGGCGAAGGTCACGTCGTACGGGGCCCCACCGACGCGCACGGTCGCCTGCACGACGCCCGTGGTCGCGTCGACCCGCGTCAGGGTGTTGTCGCCGTAGTTCTCGACCCAGATCGATCCCGCGCCGAAGGCGAGCCCGCACGGCGAGACCCCGACCTTGACCGGTGGGCTCACGGCATGCGTGACGGGGTCGATGGTGACGAGGGTGCCGTCGCCGTAGTTGCTCACCCACACCTTGCCGGCGGCGCCCAGCACGCCGCACGGCGAGGTGCCCGTTCGTACTCGGGCGACCACGTATGCGGGGTCGCCGGTGCCCGTGGTGGTCGCCGCCGCGTCGGGTGCCGGGCTGCTCCCGCACCCCGCGAGCGCAGCGGCGAGAAGGGAGCCGACGAATCCCGCTGTCACCCAACGCATACAGGGAAAGTACTACCATCGTGAACTAATTGACCAGGGTCGCGCAGAGTCGTTGGGGATCCGTAACCTGGGGTCATGCCGAAGCCCGCGCCGTTCACTCGCGGGCCCTTCCTGCTCCTCTACGCCCTGGACCAGCAGCTCGACCAGCTCCTGGTGCAGCGGATGGCGGACTCACCGCTCACGCCACCGGACTTCGCCGTGACCAGCGCGCTGCGGCTGGCCCAGCCCTGCCGCCCGACCGAGCTGGCCCGGATCCTCGGGATGCGCCCCACCACGCTGTCCAACCACCTGCGCCGCCTGGGGGACCGCGGCCTCGTGCGCCGCCGCCCGGACCCGCACGACGGCCGGGCCGCCCTGATCCAGCTCACCGCCAAGGGACGGCGCGACACCGAGGCCTGCTTCCCGGCCTTCGCCGACGCGATCGGCCTCTTTCGCAAGGGGCTCGCCGAGGAGGGAGTCGACGAGGCGCAGGTGCTCGAGGTGCTCGAGGCGATGGGCCGCGCTCTGGGCGCTGCGGTTCGGGCACCGTGACCCTGACGGAACCGCTGTTGGTGGCGACGCGTTGGTTCGGGTGCCAGGGAACCGACTAGCCTAGGTCGGTGTTCCGCGTGCTCGCGCGGTGATGTCGCGCGTCCCGCGACCACACGTCGTCCGTTCGTCCATCAGCAGGAGTTCAGCGTGCCCAAGGTCTTCGAAAAGCTGATGCGTGCCGGCGAGGGCCGGATCCTCAAGCGGCTGGAGGGCATCTCCGTCCAGGTCAACGCGCTCGAGGACGACTTCGAGAAGCTCACCGACGAGGAGCTGCGCAACGAGACTGACGTCTTCAAGCAGCGGCTGGCCGACGGCGAGAGCCTCGACGACATCCTCCCCGAGGCGTTCGCGGCGGTCCGCGAGGCGTCCAAGCGCACCCTCGGCAAGCGGCACTTCGACGTGCAGATGATGGGTGGGGCGGCCCTGCACCAGGGCAACGTCGCCGAGATGAAAACCGGTGAGGGCAAGACGCTGGTCGCCACGCTGCCGTCGTACCTCAACGCCCTCAGCGGTAAGGGCGTGCACGTCATCACGGTCAACGACTACCTCGCGGAGTACCAGTCGGAGCTGATGGGGCGCATCCACCGCGCCCTCGGGCTCGAGACCGGATGCATCCTCGCCACGATGACCCCTGCGCAGCGGCGCGTGGAGTATGCGAAGGACATCACCTACGGGACGAACAACGAGTTCGGGTTCGACTACCTGCGCGACAACATGGCGTGGAGCCCCGACGAGCTGGTCCAGCGCGGCCATAACTTCGCGATCGTCGACGAGGTCGACTCGATCCTCATCGACGAGGCGCGGACCCCGCTCATCATCAGCGGGCCGGCCGACCAGGCGACCAAGTGGTACGTCGAGTTCGCCAAGATCGTCCAGCGGCTCCACCGCGGCGAGCTGGAGTCCGGCGAGGGCGACTACGAGGTCGACGAGAAGAAGCGGACCGTCGGCGTCCTCGAGGCCGGCATCGAGAAGGTCGAGGACCTGCTCGGCATCGACAACCTCTACGAGTCGGTCAACACGCCGCTCATCGGCTACCTCAACAACGCGCTCAAGGCCAAGGAGCTGTTCAAGCGCGACAAGGACTATGTCGCCATGAACGGCGAGATCCTCATCGTCGACGAGCACACCGGTCGTATGCTCCCTGGCCGCCGCTACAACGAGGGCATGCACCAGGCCATCGAGGCCAAAGAGGGCGTGGAGATCCAGAACGAGAACCAGACCCTCGCGACGATCACCCTCCAGAACTACTTCCGCATGTACGACACGTTGTCGGGGATGACCGGTACCGCGCAGACCGAGGCCGCGGAGCTCAACGCGATCTACAAGCTGGGCGTCCACACCATCCCGACCAACATGCCGATGATCCGCGCCGACCAGGCCGACCTCGTCTACCGGACCGAGGAGGCCAAGTACAACGCCGTCGTCGCCGACATCGCCGAGCGGCACGAGGCCGGCCAGCCGGTCCTCGTCGGCACCATCTCGGTCGAGAAGAGCGAGTACCTCTCCCAGCAGCTGAAGCGCCACGGGGTCGCCCATGAGGTCCTCAACGCGAAGCAGCACGCGCGGGAGGCGTCGATCGTGGCCGAGGCCGGCCGCAAGGGCGCCGTCACGGTCGCGACCAACATGGCCGGCCGTGGCACCGACATCATGCTCGGCGGCAACCCGGAGTTCCGGGCGATCGCGGCGCTCAAGGCCCGCGGGCTCGACCCTGAGGAGACCCCCGAGGAGTACGAGGAGGCCTGGGACGAGGCGCTCGCGGCCGCCGAGGAGGCGGTCGCGACCGAGCACGACGAGGTCGTGGACCTGGGCGGGCTCTACGTCCTCGGCACCGAGCGGCACGAGTCGCGGCGCATCGACAACCAGCTCCGTGGCCGGTCCGGTCGCCAGGGCGACCCGGGCGAGTCCCGGTTCTACCTCTCGCTGCAGGACCACCTCATGCGGCTGTTCAACGCCGCGATGGTGGACCGGTTCATGACCACGGCGGGCATGGAGGACGAGGTCCCGATCGAGTCCAAGATGGTCTCCCGCTCGATCCAGAGCGCACAGAGCCAGGTCGAGGCGCAGAACTACGAGATCCGCAAGAACGTCCTCAAGTACGACGACGTGCTCAACCGGCAGCGCCAGGTCATCTACGACGAGCGGCGCCGGGTCCTCGAGGGCGAGGACATGGAGGAGCAGATCCGCCACTTCGTCAACGACGTCATCGAGGGCTACGTCGACTCCGCGACGTCAGACGGGTATGCGGGTGACTGGGACCTCGAGCAGCTCTGGACCGCGATGCGCACCCTCTACCCCGTCTCGATCACCATCGACGACCTGGCCGAGGAGGCCGGTAGTCGTAACGCGATCAGCCCGGAGCAGCTGAAGGAGGCCCTGACCTCGGACGCGCACCACGCGTACGACCAGCGCGAGGAGGCCCTGGGCGCCGAGGTGATGCGCGAGATCGAGCGGCGCGTCGTCATGTCGGTCCTCGACCGGAAGTGGCGAGAGCACCTCTACGAGATGGACTACCTCCAGGAGGGCATCGGCCTGCGCGCGATGGCCCAGCGTGACCCGCTCGTCGAGTACCAGCGCGAGGGCTTCCTGCTCTTCGAGGCGATGATGGACGGGATCAAGGAAGAGTCCGTCGGCTACATCTTCAACGTCGAGGTCCAGGTCGAGCCTCCATCGCTCGCTGGCGCTCGCGACGGCTCCACCGATGGGGCCATCGCCGGCCAGGCGCTGGAGCCGATGTCGGTCAGCGACATGATGGGCTCCCTCGCCGCCACGCCGCAGGACGCGGTGGACGACTCGGCCGACTCGGCCGACGAACCCGCCGACGAGGTCCAGGACCGTCAGCCGGCGGCCAGCAACGGCTCGAACGGCTCGGCCCGCGAACCGGTGCCGACCGGCGCCCGGGTTCCCCCCGCTTTCTCGGCCAAGGGCCTCGGCGGTCCGGCGGCGCGTCAGCTCCGCTACACCGCGCCGAGCGACGACGGTTCGGTCGAGGAGCGGAGCGTGTCCGAGGAGTCTGCGAGCGGAGCCGGCTCGAACGGCGCACCGCAGACCCGCGCGGGCAACCGTGCGCCCAAGCGGTCCTCCAAGAAGGCCCGGCGCCGGGGCAAGTAGGGCGCCCGACTCCGCGCCGGTGGTGGTCGGCCGTTCGGCTACTGGCCAGGCCATCCGGGCCGCAAGCGGATCGGTGGATGCCTATCGTCTGGTGACGTGGCGGCGAGTGCTGTCCCGGCGGAAGGCGACCGACGATGAGCGGTTCGGGCGACGACCTCGTCGCCCTGCTGCGCCGGTGGACCGCTACCTGCGTGGACGCGGTCAGGACCCGTCGGCTCGGCGGGGTGGGTCCCGCCGTGCGGGCGCTGGCCTGGCCGGCGGCCGGCTTGACCGTGGCTGCCGTGGTCGTGCTCGCCGTGGCGGTGTTGGCTGGTTCGCCCTTGTCGGCGCGGTCGCCGGCGGCTCAGCTGGTCTCCGACACGCTGCTGCTTGCGGGGATGACGGTCGGCCTGGCGCTGCTCGCGGCCACCGCTCGAAGGGCCCCCCTCGGCGCATCGACGGCGGTCCTGCGAGTGGCCCGCGCGGAGCGCGCCGTGACGACGGCGGCGGCGCTGTCGCCACTCGTCCTGGTCCTGCTGCTCGACATCGCGTCCGGCGCGACCAGCCGGGGCGCCGCACCGGCCCTGCGGGCGGTTTCGTGGTGCAGCTTCGGTGTGGGCGCGGTCCTGCTCCTGCGATCGGGGACTCGGCCCAGTCCGCCGGCCGGCCCGGTCGACCTCGGTCGCGCCGGCCGCGTCGCCATGGCCGGGGCGCTCCTTCTGGTCGCCGTGGGATTGAGCCTGGGCAGCGAGCCACGCCCCGCGCTGGCCGGCGTCCAGGCCATGGCGCCCGTCGTCCTCGGAGCCTTCGCGGCCCTGGTTCTCGTGCCGACGGCGTTGGTGCATGGGTCGGTCGCCGGCCTGACCGAGTCGCGGGCCAGGGGCGAGACGGTGCTGCGGCGGACTCGCGAGGTGCCGCGCTTCGTGGTTCTCGTGGTGCTGGCCAAGCTCGGAGCCGTCGTCGCGGTCGCCCTGCTCGCGCGGTGGCTGCGCCCCGACGCCTACCTGTTGGCGAACGGTCTCCCGGCCTGGATCGGCGCTGTGGTCGCGGCTTCACTGATGCTCGGCTTGCTCGTCCTCGACCGCCGCCTCATCGTGGCCGGCTCGGACCATGCCGTCGTCGCCCGCGTCGCCGGGGCCCTGGTCGCTGTCCCGCTGGGTGCACTGGTCGGCGTCATCCTCATCGCGATCGCCGTAGCACTCGTGTGGCAGCGTCCGTGGGTGGTGCCCGGGTTGGTGGGCCTGCCGGTGCTGGCGTGGTGCCTGCGGCGCTCGACGGGTCGAGTCCGCGTGCTGGCGTATGGCATCGGGGCGCTGACCGCGCTCGGGTGGTCCTTCGTCGTCGGCTGGGCGGGGGTCCGGATCGGTGCGGCGGTGGACCTCACACAGCCCCTGATAAGCCTCGGCGCGATCGCCCTTCTCCTCGGTGCCGTCGTGGTCGTCGTCCTCGTGACTGTGGTTGTGGTCGCTCTGGTCACGCGTCGGCGGCGCATGCTCGTCTACCTGGGTGCGGTGGCCCTCTGGGTGGGATGTCTCAGCGTGCTCCCACTCGTGGGCGGGACCCCGACGACGGTCAATCTCGACGTCGCACTGGGTGTGCTTCTCCTCGGCGCCGCGCTGGTCTGGGCGGTGCGAGGCCGGTCGGCCATCGACGGGTACGAGATCGTCGTCGCTGCGGTCCTCACGACGGCCCTGCTGGAGATACCGGTCGTCCTGCGCCTCCTCCCCGACGGACTTCAGGGGTGGCTTCTGGTGCTCACCCTGAGTACGCCGGGGATCGCGGCGTTGTGGGCGGCGCTCGCGACGACGTCCGACCCGCTGCGAACCCGAACGGCGCTCCGCAGCCTAGGCATGACCTGCCTGGCCTATTCGACCCTGGCTGCGCTCGTCTGGGTCCTCGGCAGCCAGGGCGGCGACCTCGTGGACGCCCTGAGCAGCGTCGTGTTCGGTTTCCTCGCGGTGCCGCTCGGCATGGTGCTGGTGGCTGCCCGGAGCGCGCGAACCGCTGGAGCGAGCCCGGCCGAGGGCGCGTCGGCCAGCGTCAGCCGATGACGAGGTCGGTCACCACCCAGCGGTGGTCGACCCCCGCCATCCGCATGGCCATGGCCCGAAGCCGGTCGGGGTGGACGACGACCACGCTGACCTCGACGACACCGTCGGCGATGTCGCATACCCGGGTCCGGCGCACGACCGGCCGGCGGGCGTGCTGGAGGCCGCGACGGGCCGCGACCAGGGATCGGCGCGCAAGCACCGCATACACCTCGGGGCTGGTCCACCGGATGACCTGCGGCGCCGGCCGCGCACCGGCCATCACCTCGACGATGGCCTGGGCCAGCTGCGGTGCGAACCGGTCGGGGTCGGGCAGGTCGTCCGACTTCGACCGCTGACGGTCGAAGTAGCGGTCGTCGTCCGGCGTGTAGTCGATGGCCAGGGCGTCCTGGACGTACGGCGACTCGGTGGTCGTCATGGCGGCGACGACCTCGTCGTAGGAGATGACCGGTGGCTCGGTGCGGGGGAGAGGCACCACGCGCAACGGCTGGGCGCTCACGAGGAGGCAAAGGCGGTCGGGGCGGTCAGCACCTGACCGACGCGGATGAGATTCGGGTCCGGGCCGATGACCTTCCGGTTCGCGGCGTACCACCGCGGCCACTCGCGGGCGACCTGATGCCGCGTCGCCTGCGGCCCGAGGTGTCGCGCCGCGATCACCCACAGGCTGTCGCCTCGGACCACCGTGACGCTGCGGTCCCCGGACGCCGGCGACGGGGTATGCGCCGCGGGGCCGAGCGGGCCCAGGGCCGGCGGCGTCCGGGTCTCCGTGGCGGGCGTCGGTGCGGTCGCTGTCGTGGCGGACGGAGCGAGGGCCGATGTCGTGGCGGGGGCGGTTCGGATGCCGGCCCCGAACCCGGGGTCGGGGACGGTCGCGACGGGGCCGGTTGTCCTCCCGGGATCCGGGACCGCGTCGACCACCGGCGCCCGAACGGTGGTCGCGAACCCCGGATCCGGTGCGGGCGCCGTCTGGCTGGTGGTCGTCGTGAGCGGCGCCGGAAACAGACTGTCGGCGTACGCCGCGGGGGCCGCTGCCGTCGCGAGCGCGGTCCCCAGCACCGCGGCCGTCAACCGCCGGACCGCTGCCGGGGCGACATGCTCGGCGGCCGCCGTGGCCAGTCGGCCGAGGGCGCCCGGCGCGGCACCGAGCGCGGAGAGGGTCACTCCCAGGCCGAGCCACGCGAGGAGGGCCGCACCGACGCCGGCAGCCCCGAGGACGAGCAGGTCCTCCGCAGCGTCAGGGCCGGTGGATCGGACCTCGGTCAGGGAGCCGGCCCCGGCCACCCAGAACGCCCAGAGCCCCGCGGCGGAGAGCAGGAGGGTGGCCGCGGCGGCGGTCGCCGACCGCCGGAGGGACGATGCCGAACGAGTTTCCACGGGCTCTCCATGCTGATTGATGCCGTTTGCCTATGTTTACCTGTCTTTGATGACATGTCAATGTCGGTGGTTAGGATTGTTGTTGTGCGGTGGGAGCGGCTCTTCGACGACCTCGAGGCGCAGCTGAGCTCCGACGAGACCCGCGAGCTGGAGGCGGAGGTCGCCGACCGAACCCGGCGCGAGCGCGCCCTGGTCGGACTGCACGAACGGTTCGCTGCGGCGGTGGACAGGACGGTCGTCGAGATCCGGGTGTCCGGGGTCGGGCTGCTGCGCGGGCTGGTGACCGGCAGCGGTCCCGACTGGGTGCTGCTCGACCATCGCGTGGACGCCGCGCTGAGCGTGGTGCCGGCGACCGGTTCGGGAACCCCTCGCGTGGACCGGCCGATGCTGGTGGCCACGCAGGCCATCCGTGCGGTGACGGGGCTCGGCGGCGCGGAGCAGATCGGTGCGGTCGCCAAGGGCTTCGGGTTCGGGTCCGCCCTACGGGCGGTGAGCCGCGACCGTGCGGTCGTCGACGTCGTCGATGTCGACGGCGGAGTCGTGACCGGGACGATCGACAACGTCGGCCAGGACTATCTCGAGGTCGCGGAGCACTCCGCCGACCTGCCGCGCCGAGCCGAGAACGTGCTGGCCGTGCGCGCTATCCCGTTCGCGGGGGTCGCGATGGTGCGACGCCGCTGACGCGGAGGGGATCGGGGGTCCCTCGCATCCACGGTGACGCGAAGCCGGGGTCTGGGGTCAGACGATGTCGTCGGTCCCGGTGCCGAACGGGTGGGCGGCGACGAACTGACGGGTCTCGGAGTACATGCGCTGGATGTAGTTCTCCAGTTCTGTCGTCTCGACCCGCCACTGACCTCGGCCACCTACCTTGATGGCCGGAAGCTCAGCGGACCTGACCAAGGCGTAGGCCTGGGCCGCGGAGATGTTGAGGACCTCGGAGACCTCGGTGAGCTGGAGGAAGCGTTGCGTGGGCATGCTGGGGTTTGTCCTCGCTTCGATGGGGCAGTGGTTGAATCGGCTGGATCCCTACCGTGTCTCTCGGACACATGTCGAGGTTCTTTACCGGTTCTTTACTGTAGGCGATGAGTCCCCTTACGCGTCTACTCTTCCACAATCAATGTCCGACTGGCAGGTTCTGCACAGCCTGGGGATTGAGGACACGTCGGTGGAAGCCGTCGGACATGATTGGACGCGCCCCGCCCCAGCGCGGAACGACGCACGTAAGTCAGGGCGACAAGGAGAATATGTGGCTCAGCTGGCCGAACCCACGGCAAAGCGACTACAGCGGCCATCGTGGCGGGACTCCCGGCTGCTCGTCGGGGTGGTCCTGATCCTGCTCGGGACAGTCCTCGGCGCTCGCCTCATCGCCGGCGCCGACGACACGACGCCGATGTATGCGGCCTCGACCGCCATCCGGCCCGGCGACCACCTCACGACCGACAACCTGCGACGGGTCGACGTCCAGCTCGGTGACGAGGCCGCGCGCTACCTCACGGCGGCCTCCGCCGTGCCCGACGACAGCTACGCGCTGCGCGACATCCCCGAGGGCGAGCTCATCCCCTCGTCCGCGGTGGGGCCTCGGTCCACGGTCGCGGTCCAACCGGTCACCGTCGAGGTCGACGCCAACTCGGCGCGCGGTCTGCCGGCCAACGCCGTGGTCGACGTCTGGGTGAGCCCGCGCGACCTCCAGTCCACCCAGGAGCGCTACCTCGAGGCGACGCTCGCGCTCCAGCGGGTCAGCGTCTCGCCCGTGAACCAGGACTCCGGTCGGTTCGGCGCCGCCTCCTCGACGATGGCGGTCCAGCTCCGGGTCCCGCGCGACAAGGTCGCCGAGATCATCGCCGCCGTCGACAAGCAGTCGCGGTTCACCCTGGTCCCGGTCCCCGGCCAGGGCACCTCGTGACGCACGTCCTCACCGCGCTCGGAAACCGGTGGGACAGCCGGGTCGCCACGCTCCTCGAAGGCTCCCGCGAGATCACCATCGTCCGCCGCTGCGCGGACCTGCCCGACCTCGTCGCGACCGCCGCCGCCGGGCTCGGCACCGTGGCCCTCGTCTCGAGCGACCTGCGCGGCCTCGACCTCACCGTCGTCGCGCAGCTCCGGTCGGCCGGCGTCCACGTCGTGGGGATCGCCCCCGACGGCGACGAGGAGTCTGAACGACGGCTGCACCAGCTCGGTGTCGGCCGGGTCGTCCCCGGCAGTGTCGAGCTGGCGGAGCTCGAGGCCGCGCTCATCGAGGCCGCTCCTCCGGTCGACGAGGCCCTGGGCAGCCTCGAGCGGGACCTCGCTGACGACGTCCCCGACGACCAGCGACCGGAGGGCAGGCCCGGACCCACCCCTCAGACGGAGCTCCCGGCATACCCTGATCGCGTCGGCGCGGAGGTCCCGGGCGACGGCGTCGACGTGGACCTTGTCGACGCCGCCCTGGGCCGGGTGGTGGCCATCTGGGGCCCGACCGGCGCGCCCGGCCGGACCACCATCGCGGTGACCTTGGCCAGCGAGCTGGCGGGACTCGGCATACCCACCGTGCTGGTCGACGCCGACACCTACGGCGGCTCGGTGGCCCAGGCGCTGTCGTTCCTCGACGAGGCGCCCGGGCTGGCAGCCGCCACGCGGGCGGCCGACCAGGGCACCCTCGACCTGCCCACGCTGGCCCGCCTGGCGCCCGTCGCGTCGCCCGGCCTGCGCGTGCTCACCGGCATCCCCAAGGCCGAGCGCTGGCCGGAGATCCGGGCCGCCGCTCTCGAGCGCGTCCTCACCCTCTGCCGGTCGCTCGGCCAGGTCGTCGTCGTCGACTGCGGGTTCAGCCTCGAGGACGACGAGGAGCTCAGCTACGACACCATGGCGCCGCGCCGCAACGCCGCGACGCTCAGCACCCTCGCCCTGGCCGATGAGGTCGTGGTCGTGGGCGGGTGTGACCCCGTGGGGCTGCAGCGCCTGGTGCGCGGGCTTCAGGAGCTCGGCACCGTCCCGACGCCGCGGCCCACCATTGTCGTCAACCGGGTCCGCTCCGGAGCCGTCGGCGCCAACCCGGAGCAGCGGGTGTCCGCGGCGCTGTCCCGCTTCGCCGGCGTGAATGAGGTGCTGTTCGTCCCGGACGACCCGAGCGCCCTCGACACGGCCCTGCTGCAAGGTCGTGCGCTGGCGGAGTGCGCCCCGCAGTCGCCGGTCCGACCGGCGGTGCGTTCTTTGGCCGAGAAGGTCGCCGGCGCCCCGGCCGGTAGCGGTCGGCGGCGACGGCGGGGGCTCCGGGTCAGCCGCTGAACAGCAGCGAGAGCCCGCCCACGGTGTAGGCGACCATGAGCACCATCAGCGGTACCTGGCCGACGACCGCCGCGCGGTGCGGGAGGATCCGGATCGCCCGCTCGTGCGCGACCACCACGCCGAGCACGTGGCCGATGACGATCGCTCCCGCCTGGACGACGGCGACCAGGGTGGGCTGGATGAGCCAGGCCCACGGCGTCACCCCGCCTGTGCCAAGCCAGTTCGCGCCGGTGCCGAGCGGGTCGCTGAGCAGCGCCAGCGTTCGCGGTCCCTGGAACGCGAGCAACGAGTAGTAGTGCGCCACGAGGTACCCCGCGGCGATGGGCAGCAGCGACGGCGCCAGGTCGGCGGCCACGCCACGGACCGGAACTCCCGACAACCACGCCGAGATCGCCGCGGCCAGGTGGAGCGCCCCGCCGACAAGGGCGACGACGCCGAGCAGGGTCGCCGTCCGGACCAGGTCGGGAGCGGTCGTCGACTGGACCCACCCCGCATACCGGATGTCGGCCGACAGGCTGTCGTACGCCGTCCCGCCGAGCATCACCGCCGCCGTCGCCAGCAGGCCGCGGCGCGCGGACAGCAGGCTCGGTCCGTGGACCGGGCTACGGAGCACCAGGCGCCCGTCCGGCCGGCGGCCGAGCGGCGACAGCCGGCCGTAGAGCCGCGAGAGCACCTCGAACGGGTCGCCCTCGCGGAACCACCGCTCGCCGAAGGTCAGCGACCCCACGATGCTGACGAGCACGAAGAGCCCGACGGCGATGCGCAGCACCAGCAGCGTGGTCCGGTCCGGGGTGACGAGCTCCAGCCACGTGAAGGCGAGCAGCCCGGCCGCCGCGGGCCAGTAGCCGACGTCGACGTCGGTGAGCGTGAAGTCGCGGGGGATCCGCGCGAGGGCCGCGATACCCCGGTGCAGCCGGCGGACCGGGTTCAGCAGCGCCCAGACCGCGCCGAACACCAATGACAGGAACGGCATCCCGACCCAGAGCCAGACGTAGACGACGTACGGGACCGGGTTGTTCGCGTCGTCACGCCCGAACACCAGCGACATCAGCACCCAGCCGGTCAGCAGCAGCGACAGCCCGGCGAGGATCCCGCGGAACCACCGCGCGTCGACGACCGACTGCACGCCACGCGGGACCGGCCACCCGTCGGCCGCGTCCAGCCGCGGCTCCCGCCACAGGAACGCCAGCCCGACGAACGAGGCGAGCAGAGCCAGCGCGGCCCCGATGACCAGCGCCTCGAAGGGGAGGGGGAGGTCCGTGCGGTTGCCCACGCCGTGGGCCGGCACCGCGACCCACGGCACCGCGGGCAGGTATGCCGCGAGTCCGGCCGCGGTGGCGCTCACCTCAGCGGACGGCGACCGTGAGCAGCGTCAGCGCGGGATGGTGCAGCTCGACCTCGTAGACGCCCGGGTCCTTGCCGGTCAGGTCGATGGTCGCCGGCACGCCCGCCCTGATGTCCTCCTCGACCTCGAACCCATGCGCATGGAGCTGGTCGTCGTGGTCGCTCGTGACGACGAGGGTGAGGGTCTGGCCGACCGGCAGGTCGACCTGCGCCGGCGGCGGCGTGACCGTCGACCCGGTCACCGCGATGGCGATCGTGCGGCCGGAGGCGGTCGTCGAGGTCGTGGCCGAGGAGGTGGGGCTGGTGGACGAGGTCGTCGAGGACGTCATCGAGGTCGAGGGGCTCGCCGTCGTCGTCGGGGTGGTGACGGCCGGGGTCGGCGTCCCGCTCGAACACCCCGCCAGCGCGACGGCGGTCGCGGCGACGACCGCAGCCGTGGTGAGGCGACGCATACCCCTGGTCTCCCTCTCCCTGATCGACGAGTGATGTCTGGCGTGATCGACGTCGCCATCGTAAGGAAGGTCCGGTCTGCAACGATGTGCGGGTGTCCGACCGGTTGAGCTCCCTCGACGCCTCGTTGCTGTACCTCGAGGAGCCGACCACGGTCATGCACGTCGGCAACGTCATGGTGTTCGACGAACCAGGGGGGCAGGGAAGTTCCGACCCGCCGTTCGACTACGAGGAGCTCGTCGGCCTCATCTCGGCCCGGATCGCGCACCTCCCGAGGTACCGCCAGAAGGTCCGCGAGGTGCCCGGCCGGCTGGCCAACCCGGTCTGGGTCGACGACGAGTCGTTCGACATCACCTACCACGTGCGCCAGGCCGCTCTGCCGAAGCCGGGCACCGACGAGCAGCTCGAGGAGTTCGTCGCCCGGATCCAGCAGCGTCCGCTCGACCGGAGCCACCCGCTGTGGGAGGTCTACCTCGTCGAGGGGCTGGAGCACGACCGGTTCGCCATCGTCACCAAGACGCACCACGCCCTCGTCGACGGGGCGGTCGCCCTCGACATCGCGCAGCTCGTGGTCCGCGACCGTCCCGGGGTCGACGAGGACGTCGTCGACACGTGGCGGCCACGCCACGAGCCCACCGACCTGCAGCTGGTCGCCGGCGCGGTCACCGACGCCGTGTTCATGCCCGGTCAGGTCATCGACTCCGTCCGCGAGAACGTCGACGAGGCCCGCGAGATCGCCGGTCGCGTCGTGCAGGGCCTCGGTTCCCTCGTCTCGACCGTGGTGCGCGGCGCCGCGCGCCCGGCTCCCACGTCGCCGCTCAACGTCGAGATCGGCGCCGGCCGCCGGTTCGTCATGGTGGGGACCGACCTCGACGACTACCGGAAGGTGCGCTCGCGGTTGGCCCGCGGGGCCTACGCCGACGACGTCACCATCAACGACGTGATCCTCGCGACCGTGGCCGGGGCGTTCCGGGCCTGGCTGCTCACCCGCGGCGAACCGGTCCACCCGAGCTCGGTGATCCGGTCGATGGTCCCCGTCAGCGTCGAGTCCGAGTCCGGCTCGCCCGCCGCGGCGCACCGGCTCACCGCCTGCTTCGTCGACCTGCCGGTCGGGGAGCCAGGGGCGTCGATGCGGCTGCACCAGATCGCCTTCTCGATGCGCCAGCAGATGGAGGGCGGCCAGGCGATGAGTGCGCAGCGGCTGGTCGGGCTGGCCGGGTTCGCGCCGCCGACGCTGCACTCGCTCGGCGCCCGGCTCGGCAGCGCGATGTCGCGCCGGCTGTTCAACGTCATCATCACCAACGTCCCCGGCCCCCAGACGACGCTGTATGCGGCTGACGCACCGATGCTCTCGACCTACCCGGTGATCCCGCTGGCCAAGGGGCAGGCCCTCGCGATCGGGCTGACGTCGTACGACGGCGGCGTCTACTTCGGCCTCAACGCCGACCGCAACGCGATGCCCGACCTCGAGGTGCTCGGCCAGTGCATCGTCGACGCGCTCGCCGAGCTCACCGAGGGCCGCGAGGGCGCGTGACGAACCGATGACGCCGTCATGACCCGGCGAGGGCTGGTCCTCGGCGGCGGGGGCGTGCTGGGAGCGGCGTGGATGGTCGGCGCGCTGACGGCGCTCGATGATCACCTCGGCGTGGACGTGCGGTCGTTCGACGAGATGGTCGGGACGTCGGCCGGTTCGGTGCTGTGCTCGCTGCTCGCCTCGGGCGTCAGCGTCGCGGAGCTGCGCACGCACCAGATGGAGGGGTCGCTCACCTACGGCAAGCTGGCCGGCTTCGAATGGAACTACGACGAGAGCACCGGCGGCGACCGGCCGCCACCTCCGCGGGCCGGGTTCGGGTCGAGCGTGTTGCTCCGCAAGGGGATTCGCGAACTGCGCCAGCTGCCGCCGATGGCCGTCCTCGCCGCCCTCCTGCCCGAGGGCCGCGGCCGGCTGGACAGCGTCGGCGCCCTGGTCCGCCACGTCGTCGGTGACGGCTGGGTCGAGCGAGAAGGGCTCACCGTCGCCGCGCTGGACTACGACCTCGGCGTGCGGGTGCCGTTCGGACGCGCCGGCGAGCCGGTGGCGGGGGCACCCGAGGCGGTCATGGCCTCGTGCGCGATCCCCGGGTGGTACCAACCGGTGACCATCAACGAGCGGCGCTACATCGACGGCGGAACGTGGTCGTCGACCAACATCGACCTCATGGCGGGGCTCGGCCTCGACGAGGTCTACGTCCTCGCGCCGCAGGCGTCGTTCGACCTCGACGCCCCCCGGGAGCTGGTGACCCGGCTGGAGCGGCAGTGGCGCAGCCGGGTGACCGCCAAGGCGCTACGCGAGCTGGCCGTGGTCCACTCCGAGGGTACTGACGTGACGATCATCGGTCCCGGCCGCGAGGACCTCGAGGCCATCGGCGGCAACCTCATGGACGTCGGCCGGCGGCCGCGGGTCATGGAGACGTCGCTGCGCACCTCCCTGCTCGCCCTGGAAGATCCCGGCCCCGCCCCGCTGCCGTCGGACTTCCACCCGCTGACCGACGACACCGAGCTGCGGGCGGCCATGGCGGCGGAGGACGAGGCGGCGCACCAGGCCGAGCTGTCCGCCCGAGAGGGGCAGCAGTGACCGTGCAGAACCGCGTCTACCTCGCCCTGGACCGAGCAGCGCTGCGCCGGTTGGCCGCTGCCGGGAGGCTCGAACCCGCTCCGTTCACGGGGTATGCGGTGACGACCGACCTGCGCCGCGAGCACCCGAACGCCGACGACGAGGAGCTCGAGTACCTGGCGTTCACCGACGCGGCCACCGAGGCCGCCGCGGAGGCCTCCGCGGGACGGGTGGTCGCCGCCGCCGACGTCGACGCCGACCTCGTGACCGACCTGCTGGAACCCGGTGCGCCGGTCAGCTCGGTCCACGTCGCCGCGGCGGTTCCGCGTCCCCAGGTCGCCTCGTTCCACGTCGTCGACGACGGGGCGGACTTCGCCTGGTACGACGCCACCGAGCTGGACGTGGTCATCGACCTCCTCGGCTGACGGGGCCGACGGCTCGTCAGGAATCGAGAAGCACGCGGCGTCCGGCGACGCCTAGCGTGGGGCCATGACCACCGACCTACACGTCGCCGACAGCCACGACGTGATCCGCGTCGTCGGCGCCCGCGTCAACAATCTCAAGGACGTCAGCATCGACATCCCGAAGCGCCGGCTCACGGCGTTCACGGGCGTCTCGGGGTCGGGGAAGAGCTCGCTGGTGTTCAGCACGATCGCGGCCGAGTCGCAGCGGATGATCAACGAGACGTACAGCGCCTTCGTGCAGGGCTTCATGCCGACGCTGGCTCGGCCGGACGTCGACGTCCTCGACGGCCTGACCACGGCGATCATCGTCGACCAGGAACGAATGGGGGCGAACCCGCGGTCGACCGTCGGCACCGCCACCGACGCCAACGCCATGCTGCGCATCCTGTTCAGCAGGCTCGGGTCGCCGCACATCGGCTCGCCCCAGGCGTACTCGTTCAACGTCGCGTCGATCTCCGGTGCCGGCGCGGTGACGATCGAGCGCGGCGAGGCGACGACGAAGGAACGTCGCAGCTTCAGCGTCACCGGCGGCATGTGCCCCCGCTGCGAGGGGATGGGCTCGGTCACCGACTTCGACCTGACCGCGCTCTACGACGCCAGCCTCTCGCTCAACGAGGGTGCGCTCACCATCCCCGGCTACACCCGGGACGGTTGGTACGGCCGGATCTTCCGGGACTCCGGCTTCTTCGACCCGGACAAGCCGATCAGCAAGTTCACCAAGAAGGAGCTGCACGCGCTGCTCTACAAGGAGCCGACGAAGGTCAAGATCGAGGGGATCAACCTCACCTATGAGGGCCTGATCCCGAGGATCCAGAAGTCGATGCTGTCCAAGGACGTCGACGCCATGCAGCCGCACATCCGGGCGTTCGTCGAGCGGGCCATCACGTTCACCGTGTGCCCCGACTGCGAGGGCACCCGGCTGAGTGCCCTGGCCCGGTCGTCGAAGGTCAACGGCAAGAGCATCGCCGACGTCTGCGCGATGCAAATCAGCGACCTGGCCGACTGGGCCCGCGAGCTCGACGAGCCCTCCGTCGCCCCGCTACTGGCCGGACTCCAGCACCTGCTCGACTCGTTCGCGCAGATCGGGTTGGGCTACCTCTCGCTCGACCGCCCGGCCGGCACGCTCTCCGGTGGAGAAGCGCAGCGCACCAAGATGATCCGCCATCTCGGCTCGTCACTGACCGACGTCACCTACGTCTTCGACGAGCCGACGATCGGCCTGCACCCGCACGACATCCAGCGGATGAACGACCTGCTGCTGCAGCTGAGGGACAAGGGCAACACGGTCCTCGTGGTCGAGCACAAGCCCGAGGCCATCGCCATCGCCGACCACGTCGTCGACCTCGGCCCCGGAGCGGGCGCGGCCGGCGGCACGGTCTGCTTCGAGGGCTCCCTCGACGGTCTTCGGGCCAGCGACACCGTGACCGGTCGTCACCTCGACGACCGGGCGAGGATCAAGGACGACGGTGCGCACATCCACCGGCGCGTTGGAGGTTCGTGGCGCGTCCACCCACAACCTCCAGGACGTCGACGTCGACCTCCCGCTCGGCGTCCTCGTCGTGCTGACCGGCGTCGCGGGATCCGGCAAGAGCTCACTGGTCCAGGGCTCCGTGGCTGGCCGCGACGGTGTCGTCACCATCGACCAGGCGGCGATCCGCGGCTCGCGGCGCAGCAACCCGGCCACCTACACCGGGCTGCTCGAGCCGATCCGCAAGGCCTTCGCGAAGGCCAACGACGTCAAGCCCGCGCTGTTCAGCGCCAACTCCGAGGGGGCCTGCCCTGCGTGCAACGGCGCCGGGGTCATCTACACCGACCTCGGCATGATGGCCGGCGTCGCGACAACCTGTGTCGAGTGCGACGGCAAGCGGTTCGAGGCGTCGGTGCTCGAGTATCACCTCGGCGGCCGCGACATCAGCGAGGTGCTGGCGATGTCGGTGACCGAGGCCGAGGCGTTCTTCGCGGAGGGGGAGGCGCGGATCGCCGCCGCCCACGCGATCCTCCAGCGGCTGGCCGACGTCGGCCTCGGGTACCTCACCGTGGGGCAGCCGCTCACGACCCTGTCCGGCGGCGAGCGCCAGCGCCTCAAGCTGGCGACCCACCTGGGCGAGAAGGGCGGCGTCTACGTGCTGGACGAGCCGACGTCCGGGCTGCACCTCGCCGACGTCGAGCAGCTGCTCGGGCTGCTCGACCGGATCGTCGACTCGGGAAAGTCGGTCATCGTCATCGAGCACCACCAGGCCGTCATGGCGCACGCCGACTGGATCGTCGACCTCGGACCAGGCGCCGGACATGACGGCGGCCGGATCGTCTTCGAGGGGACGCCCGCCGACCTCGTGGCGGACCGCTCGACCCTGACCGGCGAGCACCTCGCGGCCTACGTCGGCGCCTGACGGTCGGGGTCGCCGCTAGGGACCGAGCGAGACCCGCAGCACCTTCTCGTTGCTGTTGTTGGCGATGCTGTCTTTGTCGCCGGTGTTGGAGGTCGTAAGCCAGAGTCCGCCGTCGGGCGCCGGCTCGACGGTCCTCAGCCGGCCGTAGACCCCGTTGAAGTACGCCGTGACGTTCGTCAGCGAGCTGCCGCTGATGACCTCCCGGTACATCCGGGTGCCTCGCTGGCACGCGACGTAGAGCACGTCCCGGACGATGGCGATGCCGGAGCACGAGCCCTCAGACGTCGGGTAGGTGTACTTCGGCGCGACGAACCCGGCGGTTCCGCAGGTCCCGGTCGTCCCCTCGCACGCCGGCCAGCCGTAGTTGCCGCCCTTGACGATCAGGTTGGTCTCGTCCATCACCGAGTTGCCGAACTCCTGCTCCCACAACCGGCCCTGCGAGTCGAAGGCGAGGCCCTGCGGGTTGCGATGGCCGTAGCTCCAGACGTAGCTGGCGGCGAACGGGTTGTCCGACGGCACGGTGCCGTCCGGGTTGATCCGCAGGACCTTGCCGTTGAGACTGCCGAGGTTCTGGGCGTTGTCGCCGTTCTGCGCGTCGCCGGTGGACGCATACAGCTTGCCGTCGGGGCCGAACCGGAGCCGACCACCGTTGTGGTACTTGTTGCGCAGGATCCCCGACACCAGGACCTGGGCGGAGGCCGTGTCGAGGGTCAAGCCGTTCAGCTTCATCCGCACGATGCGGTTGTCCGTGGCCGTCGTGTACATGAGGTAGAGCCAGCGGTCGGAGCTGAAGGCCGGGCCGATCGCCAGGCCCATGAGGCCACCCTCGCCGTCAGTCCCGGACACGTTGGGGACGGTGCCGACGGTGGTCTTGGCTCCGGTGGCCGGGTCCAGGCGCACGATGTCCTTGGCGTCGCGGCGGCTGTAGAGCACCGAGCCGTCCGGGAGCGTCAGCAGGCCCCAGGGGATGTCGGTGTCCGTGGCGACCTGGGTGACACCGCATACCGACTGGGCGCAGCCCGAGCCCGTGGTCACCGTGGCGGTACCACTCTGGGGCGAGGTGTTGCCGGCCGCGTCGCGAGCGGTCACCGCATACGTGTAGCTCCGGCTGGCGGCGAGCCCGCTGTCGGTGAAGGTCGTCGCGGGCGGCACGGCCGCCGTGCCCGACACGGTGCCGACCTTTGTCCCATCCCGGTGGACGTCGTAGGAGCGGACGCCCACGTTGTCGGTCGCCGCCGTCCAGCGCAGCGTGACGGTGGTCCCCGACGCGGACGCGGTGAGCCCGGTCGGCGCGGTCGGTGCCTGGGTGTCGGACTGGCAGGCCGGTGGGGTGATCGTCACCGTCGTGCTCGCCTGCGAGACGTTGCCGGCGGCGTCGCGGGCGTTGACGTAGAGGCCCCAGGTGGCCCCGGCGACCACGGAGAGGGAGGTCGACATTGTCGACGCGCTCACCGAGGTCATCTGCTGGCCGTCGTGGTAGACGTCGTAGGCGGTCACGCCGACGTTGTCCGTGGCGGCTTTCCACGCGAAGGTCACTGTGCTGCAGGTCAGGTTGCTGACCCGGGGGTTCGTCGGGACGCTCGGCGGCGTGGTGTCTCCTTGCGCGAAGGTGGTGCGCCACTTCTGGTTGCCGCCGCCGTGACACGTCCAGATCTGGACTGCCTCTCCGTTGGCGGTGCTGCCGCCGTTGACATCGAGGCAGAGGCCCGACTGCACGCCGACGATGCTCTGGTCGGCGTTGACCCGCCACTTCTGGTTGGCCCCGCCGGTGCACGTGTTGATCTGGACGATGCCACCCGCGCTGACACTGCTGTCGCGCACGTCGAGGCACCGGGTGCCGTCGAACACCCGCAGCTCACCGGCCGCGGTCTGGGTCCAGGCCTGGTTGGCCTGCTGGTGGCAGTCCCAGATGATGACCCGGGTCTGCACCGTTGTCGTGTTCCCGGTGACGTCGAGGCAGCGTCCGGAGGCCACGCCCACCACCGGGGTGCCGGTGGCGGCCTGCACGGGCGACGCGGTCGCCAGGCCGAGGGTGGCCAGGACGGCGACCACCAGGGCGACGACGAGAGGGAGCCGGGGACGGGAAGGTCGGGGCGCCGCCGTCCGCATGATGTGCTCCTCCGAGAATCGCCGCAAACTAGGGCAAACTGAACCCCTAAACGGGGTCCGCGTCAAACGGAAGCGACGGGGCGTCATCCCCGCAGCCGAGCCGCCAGCCAGGGGTCGACCACCGCGTGGAACGCCTCGGTCTGCTGGTGGCGGACGTAGTGGCCGGCCCCCGGCACGACGACGACCTCGATTGCCGGGTTATCCATCTCCGCGACGACCGCCCGGCTGGCCTCGCCGGTGATGACGTCGCCGTCGCCGGTCACCAGCAAGGTCGGGGCCTGGATCATCGGGACGCTGTCGACCCACGGCGTCGTCGGACGGCCACCGCCGGTTGTCACGTAGTCGAGGTCGAGGTCGACCTTGGCGTCCACCCACGGGCGGTACTCGGCGTCCGGCCACTGCGGCTCCCGCTCGCGCAGCCGGGCCAGCTCCCCCTCCGGGTCGCGCTGGTACCCGAGCACCTCCACCCGACGGGCCGCACCCACCTCGCGACGCGGGCCGACGACGACCGGGGTGTCCCAGGGCGGGTCGACGAGCACCATGGCGTCGACGAGGTCGCGTACCTGAGCGGCCGCGGCGGTCAGGGCGGCACCGCCGAGGCTGTGGCCGACGGCGCCGATCGGAGTTCCGTTGTGGCGCAATGCGTTCAGGACAGCGATGGTGTCGGCGACGAAGACATCGCCCGGTGCGTCCAGCTGGTCGGGCCGGAATCGGGGTGAGGACCCGTGCCCGCGCATGTCGACCCCGAACAGCCGGTATGCCGGTGACCAGCGAGCAGCCGCGTCCGGCCAGCACCGGCCCGAGTCGCCGTTGGCGTGGAACAGGACCAGCCTCGGCGCATCGGCCGGACCACCGAGGTCGTGGACGGTAAGGCCCGCAACGGTCGTCGTGCCAGATGTGGTACCGGTCATCGCGCCGCGTCGAGCTGGGCGGCGATCCACGGGTCGACGAGGGCGTGGAACGCGTCCGCCTGGTCGCGTCGCACGCAGTGCTGGGCGTCCTCGACGATCTCGATCTCGAGCCGGTGGTTGCCGACCTCGCGCATCTCCTCGATCCGTTCCGCGGGCCAGATACCCTGCCGCCCAAGGACGACGAGCGACGGCACGGCAACGGCGGCGACCACCTCCGGCCACGGCGTCAGCACCGTCGTCGTGAAGTCGCGCAGCACCTCGACGTCGGTCTGGAGCTTGGCGTCCCGCCACGGGCCGTACTCGGACTCCGGCCACGACGGATGCTCCCTCCGGCCGTCGGCGAGGGTGCCCTCGGGATCGTCCAGGGCCGCCTTCTTCTCCTGGACCCGGCGCTCGGCCAGCTCTGCGGCGAGCTCGTCACTGAACCGCCCGCCGCCGAGCACCGGGTCCTCCAGGACGGTGGCCCGGAGCAGGTCTGGGCGGGCGCCCGCCACCGCCGCAGCGGTGCCTCCGCCCATCGACAGCCCGACGAGCACCGGGAGCGGTGTCCCCTCGTCGCGGAGGGTCTCGAGCAGGTCGACGATGTCCGCGAGATGCGTCTCGCCGACACCGGCTGCGAGCTCCTCGTCGGTGAACCGCTCCGACTCCCCGTGCCCGCGGGCGTCCCAGGCGAGGACGCGGTAGTCGTCCTGCCAGCGGGCGACCGCGTCGGGCCAGCACCGGCCGGAGTCGGTCAGGCCGTGCAGCAGCAGGAGCGTGGGGGCGTCCACCTCGGTGCGGCCGAACCGGTAGACCGTGAGGTCCTCGCTGCGGTGGGGGGACGGCATACGTGAAACCATAGGGCCGCCGATCCGCCCTACCCGAGGAGGAGCAGCCCCCATGGACGCTGTGACCCAGGTCCCCGCACCGGTCAACGAAACCGTGCTCGAGTATGCGCCGGGCGGCCCCGAACGCGCCGACCTCGAGGTCGCGCTGGCGACACTGGGTGCCGACCGACGCGAGCTCCCGCATACGATCGGCGGCCGCCGGGTGATGGGGGGCGGCAAGAAGTTCGACGTGCGGCAGCCGCACGCCCGCCGCAAGATCCTCGGGACGTTGAAGAACGCGACGGTGGCCGACGCCCGCTCGGCCGTCGACGCGGCCAAGGCGGCGGCACCGGGTTGGCGGGCGCTGTCGTTCGATGACCGCGCGGCGATCCTGCTCAAGGCGGCCGAGCTGCTGTCCGGGCCGTGGCGCGCCCGGCTCAACGCGGCGACGATGCTCGGCCAGAGCAAGACCTGTTACCAGGCCGAGATCGACTCGGCCTGCGAGCTCATCGACTTCTGGCGGATCAACGCGTACTTCGCCCGGGAGATCCTGGCCGAGCAGCCGCCGCTGAACTCCAAGGGGATCTGGAACCGCACCGACCACCGGCCGCTCGAGGGGTTCGTCTACGCGATCACCCCATTCAACTTCACCGCCATCGCCGGCAACCTCCCGACCGCGCCGGCGCTCATGGGCAACACCGTCGTGTGGAAGCCGTCGCCGACGCAGAACCTCGCCGCGCAGGTGACGATGGAGCTCCTGGAGGCGGCCGGGATGCCGCCCGGAGTCATCAACCTCGTGACCGGTGACGGCCTCAACGTCTCCAAGGTCGCGCTGGCCGATCCGGACCTCGCCGGGATCCACTTCACCGGGTCGACGCCGACCTTCCAGCACCTGTGGCGCGAGGTCGGGGCCAACCTGACGTCCTACCGCAGCTACCCGCGGCTGGTCGGCGAGACCGGCGGCAAGGACTTCGTCCTGGCGCACCCGTCGGCGGACCCGGACGTGTTGCGAACCGCCTTGATCCGTGGGGCGTTCGAGTACCAGGGACAGAAGTGCTCGGCGGCGTCGCGGGCCTACGTCCCGGCGTCGCTCTGGAAGGTGATCCGCGACGACCTGGTCGACATCACCAACGGCCTGCCCCAGGGCGACGTCACCGACTTCTCCAACTTCATGGGTGCGGTCATCGACGAGCGCTCGTATGCGAAGAACTCCGCGGCCATCGACCGCGCCAAAGCGGCCGCGAAGGTGAAGGTCATCGCCGGCGGCACCTACGACGACGAGGTCGGCTGGTTCGTGCGGCCGACCGTGATCGAGGGCGACGCGACCGACGAGTCGTTCCGCACCGAGTACTTCGGGCCGATCCTCTCGGTGCACGTCTTCCCGGACGCCCGATTCGACTCAACGCTGGACCAGATGGAGTCGTTCTCGCCGTACGGACTGACCGGGTCGATCATCGCCCAGGACCGGACGGCGATCGCCTCGGCCACCGAGCGCCTACGGTTCGCCGCCGGCAACTTCTACATCAACGACAAGCCGACCGGCGCCGTCGTGGGGCAGCAGCCGTTCGGCGGGGGTCGCGCGTCGGGGACCAACGACAAGGCGGGTGCCGCCCAGAACCTGCTGCGCTGGACCAGCGCCCGCTCGATCAAGGAGACGTTCGTCCCCGCAACGTCGCACGCCTACCCGCACATGGGCTGAGCGCTCGCCCGCTCTGACGGGCGGGTGGAGAGCCCAGCGAGCGCTGGAGTATTCGGGCGCCCGACGAACAGGCACCACCCGAGCCGCCGCGGCGTGTCGCGCCGACTCCGCCGACGAGTCGGCCTGATCGCAGACTGGGTGCCTGTTTGACAGGCGGGTGGAGAGCCCAGCGAGCGCTAGGTGTACTGACCGGGCACGTTGGTCGAGATCGTGCGACGACACGATCTGAGGGTGCTTGAAAGGCGAAGACCTCCGGGCGTGGAGTGGAGCTGTCTAGGAACCGCTCCCTCACCCAGGAGGTCTTCGTGTCCCACGCTAACGCTGCTTTGACTCCTCGTGCCCGGCTTCGGTTGGCGCGCCTGATCGTGGACCAGGGTTGGCCGGTGGCCAGGGCCGCGGAACGGTACGACGTGTCGTGGCCAACCGCGAAGCGGTGGGCGGAGCGGTACCGCCAGCTCGGCGAGGGCGGGTTGAGCGACCGGTCTTCACGTCCGCACCGGTCCCCGAACCGCACCCCACGCCCGGTGGTGCGGGCCATCGTCAAGCTGCGGTGGAAGCAGCGGCTGGGCCCGGTCGCGATCGCGGACCGGGTCGGTGTGTCGGCCTCAACGGTGCACGCAGTGCTGGTGCGGTGCCGGCTGAACCGGCTCTCCCACATCGACCGGGTCACCGGTGAACCGGTACGCCGCTACGAGCACCCTCACCCCGGGGCGATGCTGCACGTGCGCTAACGAGTGACGTCAAGAAGCTCGGCAACGTCCCCGACGGCGGGGGCTGGCGCTACGTCGGGCGGGCTCAAGGTCTGAAGAACCGGGCCGCCACACCGGAGAAGGAGAAGAACGCCTGGTACGGCAAGAAGATGGGCACCGCGTTCGTGCACACCGTCATCGACGACTACTCACGGGTGGCCTACGCCGAGATCCACGACGACGAGACCGCGGCCACCGCCAGCACGGTCCTGCGCAATGCGGTGTCCTGGTTCACCGCCCGCGGGGTCACCGTCGAACGCGTGCTGTCCGACAACGGCAGCTGCTACCGCAGCCACCTGTGGCGCGACACCTGCCGCGAGCTCGGCGTCACCCCTAAGAAGACGCGCCCGTACCGGCCACAGACCAACGGCAAGATCGAACGGTTCCACCGCACCATGGCCGACGGGTGGGCGTTCAAGAAGCTCTACCGCTCCGAGACCGCCCGTCGAGCGGCCCTGCCAGCATGGCTCCACGAGTACAACCACCACCGGCCCCACACCGCGATCGGCAAGGCCACGCCCATCAGCCGCTTAACCAACCTCCCTGGTCAGTACAGCTAGGGCGCTCGGATATACCTCCACCCGAAGATGCGCACGCGAGAAGGTCAGCCGGCCAGCCAGGCCGTGCCGACCTCCTGCTCCTTCTCGATGGCGCCGAGGATGGGCCCCTCGGCGGCCTTCTCGATCTTGCCGCCGACCAGCGGGATCTTGGCCTTGAGGTCGCCGTCGACGTCGATGCGCGTGCCCAGCCCGCCGGCGGCGAGGCGCACGGTGCCGTGCATCGCGACCGGGGCGTCGCCGATGGCGATCGCGATGGTCCCGGTGCGCGACCCGTCGGCCGACGCGCGGCTCCAGATGAGCGTCTCGGTCACTCGGAGCTTCGGCCCGATCATCGACTTCGCGAAGTCCGGAAAGCCGTCGGTCGGGATCACCCGGCTCGTGACGATCTCGGTCTGCTCGCCCTTGGCGGTCACCGACTCGGTGTGGGACAGGGGGTGGGTGGCCTCGACCTTGGCCGCTTGGAAGGCGGGATCCGCGAGCATCGCGAACACGTCCTCGGGAGTCGCGGCGTAGTCGAAGGACGTCGTGATCCTCATGGGCTCACCGTAGCGAACGGGTCCGTGACGTCGTGGCCGCGGCCGCCAGGGCCGCCGTGCCGTCGACCATCACCCGGGCCGTGGCGGCTCGAGCCCGACCGAGCCGGCTGGCCAGCCGGTCGGCCTGGCGCTGCAGGTCCGGTTGCGCGCGATGGCGCTGCTGGGCCAGCTCGGTGGTCAGCACGCCCCAGGGCTCGACCACCCGGAGCCCGTCCAGCTCGAGGCCGGCCGCCACCGTCTCGCCACCCAGCCGGCGGACGGCCTCCGCGATCTCGGCGAGCTCCTGGGCGAACCGCTGCAGCGCCGACCCGCTCGCGTCGAGCCGGTCGGCGACCGTGTCGAGCAGCCGCAGGTCGGCGTCGAGGTCGGCGACGGTCTCCGCCGCGGCCGGGTCCCGGCGCAGCCGCTCGGTACGCTCGGCGAGCTCGCCGCGCAGCGCCGTCAGCCGCGCCGCGTGGGAACGGAACGCTCCGCCCAGCTGCGAGCACGACCCCGGGTCTCCGGTCACCCCGTCGATCACCGGCGCTCCGGCTCGAGAGCGCGCAGGGTCTCGGCGACCGACTCGTCGAGAGCGCGCAGGGCGTCGGCCGCCTGCTCGACGAAGTCGTCCACCGCGCGACCGGTCGCCCGGTCGCCGGTGTCGGGGACGTGGCCGAGCACGTCGTCGGCCAGCGCGCGAGCCGCTTCCCGGACGGCGGTCAGGGCACGGACCAGCCCGTCACGGCGTGGCCCCGGCGTCGTCACGGCCGGAGCCCACTCGGCGTGGTCACGTCACCACGGTAGGCGTTCCGGCGCATACCCCCTCGCCGTTCTCCACCGACCCGCCAGGGCGCCCGGCCTACGGCCCCGTGTCCAGCATGTGAACAGGGGCGATACCCTCGAACGGCACCCGAAGACGCGTGCCCGCGAGACCAGAGAAGGAACACGAACCAACGATGTCGGCGACGCTCGAGCAGTCCCGGACCCAACAGCTGCGCGCCGCCGCCGAACACGCTCGCGCGGAGTCCCGGGAGGACGTCGACCGGCTGTTGCACGTGTTCTACCGGCACACCGCGACCGAGGACCTCCTCGCTCGAGAGCCGGACGACCTCCTCGGGGCCGCCCTGGCCATGCGCGACCTCGCCCGCCGACGCGCGGTCGGCACCGCCAACGTCGACGTGACGAACCCGAGCGTCGAGTCGCAGGGCTGGTCCAGCGGGCACACCATCGTCCAGGTCGTCACCGACGACATGCCGTTCCTCGTCGACTCGGTCACCGCCGCGCTCGACTCGCTCGGCCGCACCGTCCACCTCGTCGTGCACCCTCAGCTGGTCGTCCGCCGCGACGCCGTCGGCACCCTCGAGGAGATCTACGCCGACGCGCCGCGGCAGGACGAGTTCGGCGTCGTCACCGAGTCGTGGATGCACCTCGAGGTCGACCGAGTCGCCTCGGCGGCGGACCGCGAGGAGATCTCCGCCAAGCTGCGCACCATTCTCGGCAACGTCCGCGACGCCGTCGAGGACTGGACCAAGATGCGCGATCGCTGCAGCAGCATCGCGGTCTCGCTGCACGACAGCCCGCCCGTGGGGATCCCCCCCGAGGAGGTCGGCTCGACGGCCCGGTTCCTCGAGTGGCTGGCCGCCAACCATTTCACCTTCCTCGGCTACCGCGAGTACACCCTCGACGTCGACGACCAGGGCGAGAACCTGCTCGCCCCGGTGAGCGGCACCGGCCTCGGCATCCTCCGCTACGACCGGCCGGCGTCCGAGCCGGTGGCGCGGCTGAACCCGTCGGCCCGCAAGAAGGCCCGCGAGCCCGAGCTGCTCATCATCACCAAGGCCAACTCGCGCTCAACCGTGCACCGGTCGACCTACCTCGACTACATCGGCGTCAAGGTCTTCGACGACCAGGGTCGCGTCACCGGCGAGCGTCGGTTCCTGGGCATCTTCGCCTCCAGTGCGTATGCGGAGTCGATCCTCCACATCCCGATCCTCGCCGAGCGCGTGGCTCACCTGCTAGAGCGCGCCGGCTTCACGCCGGACAGCCACTCCGGCAAGGACCTCGTGCAGGTCATGGAGAACTACCCGCGCGACGAGCTGCTCCAGACCGACCCGGACGACCTCGTCGACATCGCTCTGTCGGTGATGCACCTGCAAGAGCGCCGCAAGACCAAGCTGTTCCTGCGCTACGACATCTACGACCGGTTCGTCTCCGCCCTCATCTACCTGCCCCGCGACCGCTACAACACGACGGTCCGGCTGAAGATGGAGGACATCCTGCGGCGGACGTTCGACGCGGAGAGCGTCGACTACACGACGCGCGTCTCCGAGTCCGCCCTGGCCCGGCTGCACTTCGTGGTCCGGGTCCCGAAGGGTGCGCCGATCCCGCAGGTCGACGAGGCCGCGCTTGAGCGCGAGATCGTCGAGGCGACCCGTACCTGGGACGAGGACCTCGTCGAAGCCCTGCGCGCCGACGTGGGCGACGAGGCCGGCGGCCGGCTGATCGGGTTGTACGGCAAGGCTTTCCCCGAGGCCTACAAGGAGGACGTCCACCCCCGGGTCGCCGTCACGGACATCCGGCGGATCGAGATGCTCGACTCCGACGACGCCGTGGAGGTCGGCCTGCACCAGGACCCGGGCAGCCCGCCCAACGAGCGGCGGTTCAAGCTCTACCGTCGCGGTCCGCTCACCCTGACCCGCGTCCTGCCGATGTTCACCCACCTCGGCGTCGAGGCCATCGACGAGCGCCCCTACGAGATCACCCGCAGCGACGGCGTCCGCGTCTTCGTCTACGACTTCGGGCTTCGCGTGCCACGGGTCGAGGAGTGGGGCGTCGGCGACGACCGTGACGCCCGCCGGCTGCGGTTCCAGAACGCGGTCCGGGCGGTGTGGACGGGAGCCGCGGAGTCCGACGGCTTCAACGCGCTCGTCCTCGGTGCCGGGCTCACCTGGCGCCAGGTGGTCATCCTGCGGATGCTCGCGAAGTACCTGCGGCAGACCCGGTCGACGTTCTCACAGGACTACGTCGAGGCCGCTCTCGTCGCGAACCCCGCGATCTCGCGGATGCTCGTCGAGCTGTTCGAGAACCGGTTCGACCCCGATCGGTATGCGGGCGAGGTGGGCTCCGAGCGGGCCGCCGCCGAGACGACGATCGCCGAGGCGGTGCTCGCCGCCCTCGACGATGTCAGCAGCCTCGACCAGGACCGGATCATCCGTGCTCTCCTCGGAGTGGCCCAGGCGGCGCTGCGGACGAACTTCTACCAGACCGACCCGGTGGCCGGCGGACCCAAGGCCTACGTCAGCCTCAAGCTCGACCCGACGAAGGTGCCCGACCTGCCCGCGCCCCGACCGATGTTCGAGATCTGGGTCTACGGGCCCCGCGTCGAGGGCGTCCATCTGCGGTTCGGCAAGGTCGCCCGCGGTGGGCTGCGCTGGTCGGACCGCCGGGAGGACTTCCGCACCGAGGTCCTCGGGCTGGTCAAGGCCCAGATGGTCAAGAACGCCGTCATCGTCCCGACCGGGAGCAAGGGCGGCTTCTACGCGAAGCAGCTGCCCGACCCCACCCTCGACCGCGACGCGTGGCTGGCCGAGGGGATCGCCGCATACGAGCTGTTCATCTCCGGCCTGCTCGACCTCACCGACAACCGGGTCCAGGGCGAGGCGGTCCCGCCGCCCAATGTCGTGCGGCACGACGGACCTGACACCTACCTCGTCGTCGCGGCGGACAAGGGGACGGCGACGTTCTCCGACATCGCCAACGCCAAGGCGCAGCAGTACGGCTATTGGCTCGACGACGCGTTCGCCTCGGGCGGCTCGGCGGGCTACGACCACAAGGCCATGGGGATCACCGCGCGCGGCGCGTGGGAGTCCGTCAAGCGGCACTTCCGCGAGATGGACGTCGACACCCAGGCGCAGGAGTTCACCGTCGTCGGTGTCGGTGACATGTCCGGCGACGTCTTCGGCAACGGCATGCTCCTTTCGCAGCACATCCGGCTGGTGGCGGCGTTCGACCACCGGCACGTCTTCGTCGACCCGACGCCGGACGCGGCGGCGTCCTTCGCCGAGCGGCGTCGGCTGTTCGAACTGGCCCGCTCGTCATGGGCGGAGTACGACCGCTCACTGATCTCGGTCGGCGGTGGCGTGTTCGACCGGTCCGCGAAGTCGGTACCGGTGTCGGCCGAGATGATCACCGCGCTGGGTCTGCCCAAGGACACGTCACACCTGACGCCGGCCGAGCTCATCCACGCGATCCTGCTGGCCCCGGTCGACCTGCTGTGGAACGGCGGCATCGGCACCTACGTCAAGGCGTCCACCGAGACCAACGCCGAGATCGGCGACCGCGCCAACGACGCCATCCGAGTCGACGGGAACGCGTTGCGGGTCAAGGTGATCGGCGAGGGCGGCAATCTCGGTTGCTCGCAGCTGGGCCGGATCGAGGCCGCCCTCAACGGTGTTCGCGTCAACACCGACGCAATCGACAACTCGGCGGGCGTCGACACGTCCGACCACGAGGTCAACATCAAGATCCCGCTGACCGGGCTGGTCCAGGAGGGCGACCTGACCCTCAAGCAGCGCAACGTGATCCTCCAGTCGATGACCGACGAGGTCGCCGCCGAGGTGCTGCGCGACAACTACGAGCAGAACGTCCTGCTCGGCAACGCCCGTGCGCAGCAGTACTCGATGCTTCCCGTGCACCAGCGGCTGATCCACTGGTTGGAGGAGCGCGGCGAGCTGAACCGCGCGCTGGAGTACCTGCCCTCGGATGCCGAGATCGCCAAGCGCCGCGCCAACAAGATGGGGCTCACCTCGCCGGAGTTCTCGGTCCTTGTCGCCTACGCCAAGCTCGCGCTCAAGGCCGATTTGATGCCGACGAAGCTCGCCGACGACCCCTGGTTCCAGCAGACGCTCACCGAGTACTTCCCGCCCCAGATCCAGGATGAGTATGCGACGCAGCTTGCGGCCCACCCGCTGCGCCGGGAGATCGTCATCAACGCGGTCGTCAACTCGATGGTGAACCGGGGCGGGATCACCTTCGCCTTCCGGGCCGGGGAGGAGACCGGGGCGGAGCCGGAGCAGGTCGCGCGGGCGTTCGTCGTGTGCCGCGAGGTGTTCGGGCTGACGTCCTACGTCGCCGAGATCGAGGCCCTCGACAACGTCGTGTCGACGCAGACGCAGACGATCCTCTACCTCGAGTTCCGGCGCCTGCTCGACCGCGCGTCCCGCTGGTTCCTCTCCACGCGGCCCACCAACATCGACGTCGTTGCCGAGGTGAAGCGGTTCCGCGACCCCGTGTCGGAGTTCGCGCCGCGGGTCAGCGAGATGCTGCAGGGTTCGGAACGGCGCCGGCTGGAGAAGCGGACCAAGGAGCTCGAGAAGCTCGGCGTCCCCGCGGCCACAGCAGCCCGGGCGGCCTCCCTGCTCGACCTCTTCTCGTTGCTGGACGTCGTCGACCTCTCCGAGGAGCTCGAGCTGCCGGTCGAGGAGGTGGCCGGCGTCTACTACTACGCGTCGGAGAAGTTCACCATCGACGAGATGCTCACGCTGGTCAGCAAGCTGCCCCGCGACGACCGGTGGGACGCCCTGGCCCGCGGGGCGATGCGTGACGACCTCTACGCGGTGCTCGAGTCGCTCACCCGGTCGGTGCTCGTGGCCAGCGACGGCGGTGACACCCCGGCGAAGCGGTTCGAGTACTGGGCCGACGCCAACCGCGACGCGCTGAAGCGGGCCAAGACCGCGCTACACGGCGTCGAGCGTCTCGACAACGCGGGACTGGCCGCGCTGTCCGTCGCCCTCCGGACGCTGCGCTCAGTGCTCCGAGCCGGCCAACCCGCCTGACCCACCAGGCGTGTGCGATTGGTGGGCTCCGGCCGTGGGCAAGCGAGTCACTGCCCGTCAGAGTGCACGTCAAAGTGCGGGCGGTGTCGTCAGGACAGCACCTGCTGCACTCTGACGCGCACTCCGACCCGTCGCCCAGGTCCGGAGAGGTCATGTCGCACGTCGTATCGCATCTGGGGTCGTCATCGCGACACCGGTCGCGACATGACTCGCGACCTGACTCGCGACATGACTCGCGACATGACTCGCGACGTGAGCGGGCCACGGAGCCGGGCGGAGACGGCCTTCGCGCCGCCGGATAGTCTCGGGCCGTGCCCACGCTCGCCGAGCTCCTCCAAGAGCACTCCGGGTTGAAGGGGGCCGACTCCGAGTGGCTGCACCTGCTCGTGGGCGACTGGCAGCTGCTGTCGGACCTGTCCTTCGCGGACCTCGTCCTCTGGGTCCGGCTCTCACCGGTGCAGTGGGAGGCCGTCGCGCACGTCCGGCCGACGACCGGCCAGATGGTCTTCTTCGAGGACCAGGTCGGGATCAAGGCCACCCGCGCCCGTGCGGAGATCCTCGAACAGGCCTTCGCCGAACGCCGGATCGTCCGCGAGCGCGATACCGAGTGGCGTGACGACCTCCCGGTCCGCGAGGAGTCGATCCCCGTCGTGCGGCAGGGCCGCGCGGTGGCCGTCATCACGCGGCATACCAACCTGTCGATGATGCGTACCCCGAGTCGCCTGGAGCTGACCTACCTCGCCACGGCCGACGCGCTGTCGCGGATGATCGCCGCCGGCGAGTTCCCGAACTCGTCCGCGCCGACCGGCCTCCGACGCGGCGCCCCGCGAGCCGGGGACGGTGTGGTGCGGCTCGACTACGACGGGGTCATCACGTATGCCAGTCCCAACGCGGTCTCGGCCATCCACCGCCTCGGGTGGCCGGGTGAGGTCATGGGCGGCTCGATGTCCGAGATCGTCACCTCGGTCCTGCGCGACTCGTCCCCGGTCGACGAGGGCCTGCCGCTGGTCCTGACCGGACGCCAGCCCTGGCGCACCGAGGTCGGCTCGCGCGCCGCGATCGTGACGATGCGGGCGATCCCGCTGACCGAGGCGGGGCAGCGGTTCGGCGCACTGCTGCTGCTCCGCGACGTCAGCGAGCTGCGCCGCCGGGAGCAGGAGCTGCTCACCAAGGATGCGACGATCCGCGAGATCCACCACCGGGTGAAGAACAACCTGCAGTCCGTGGCCGCCCTGCTCCGGCTGCAGGCCCGGCGGACCGACGACGAGCAGGCCCGCGCCGCGCTCCAGGAGGCCGAGCGACGGGTCGGGACGATCGCCCTCGTCCACGACACCCTGAGCAAGGGGTTCGACGAGACCGTCGACTTCGACGAGGTCGCCGACCAGGGCTTCCGCGCGGTCGCCGAGGTGGCCGCCTACGACAAGCGGATCGAGCGGCAGCGCACCGGCGACTCGTTCGGCCGGCTGCGCGCCGAGGACGCCACCTCGCTCGCGATGATCCTCAGCGAGCTCGTCCAGAACGCCATCGAGCACGGCTTCCCGGCCGACATCGGCGGAACCGTCGCGGTCGACGTCAAACGGGTGGTCGGCGTACCGGGTGCCCCCGACGTGCTGACCGTGAAGATCACCGACGACGGGGTCGGCATCGGCACCGAACGCCGCCCCGGGTCGGGCCTGGGCACCCAGATCGTCCAGTCGCTCGTGCAGGACCTGCGAGGGACCATCCGGTGGTCGCCGGCGGAGCCGCACGGGACCCAGGTCACCTTCACGGCGGCCCTGCGCCCCCTCAAAGGCTGACCGCCCGGCGGTATCGCCAGACGGTCAGCAGAGAAGAGCTGGTAAGGACCGGGTCAGCCGGCGCGGCGCGCCCTGGCGTTGCGGCGCTTGAGCGCGCGGCGCTCGTCCTCGGAGAGGCCGCCCCAGACGCCGGCGTCCTGGCCGGACTCGAGCGCCCACTTCAGGCACGTCTCGATGACCTCGCAGCGACGGCACACAGCCTTGGCCTCCTCGATCTGGAGGATCGCCGGGCCGGTGTTCCCGATCGGGAAGAACAGCTCGGGGTCCTCGTCGAGGCAGGCAGCGCGGTCGCGCCAGTCCATGCTGATCGTGCTCCTTGATGAGGCGGTGGGCGCCGTGCGGACCGGGGTGGGGCCGGTCGTCGGGCGAGAGTGGCTACGTGGGGAGCCAGTGGCGGGAGTAGGGGAGGTTCGGGGGACCCGGTGGGGTCGGGTGGCGCTAGTCGTCATCCTCGTCGTCATCAGTTCGTATGTCTCGTCGGATTCTCGGGGGAGTGGTGGTCTGGCCTGGACGCCACGTCTCACGTCGGCGTTTCACCGGTGGCACGGGCGGTTCGATGGTCACTGGGAGCGGGTGGCGAGGCAGCGGCGCTGCTTCCTCGTCGGTGCCGTGTCGGGTCTGATTCGTGACCACACGGCTCGGCACCCCGGGCAACGCCCGCGGACGCTCCGATGTTCCAGGGCCGCCGTACAGTCTGACGGCTGCGGTGCTTCAGGGCAACCATTTCGACGTCGAGATGATATTCGGGCCCCCGAACCGGTTCAGATCGGGTGCTCGCTAGGCTCGGGTCGTGACGCAGGCCACACCGGAGCCGACGTCGGGGGACGCCGTCTCCCGGCCGGTCCGCCGCCCGTGGGCCGTGGCCGCGGGCGCCGTCTGCGTGCTTCACGTGCTGGTCCTCCTCGCGCTGGCCGTCTTCTACGGCCTCGAGCTGCTGCGCGGCGAGGGCAGTAACCCGACCACGGTGGCGATGTCCGGATTGCTGATCCTCGTGTTCGCCGCGCTCCTGGCGCTGCTCGCGCGGGTGTGGTTCCTCGGCTCGAGCCGCGGCGCGGTTCCGACGTTCGTCTGGAACGGCCTGCTCATCCCCGTGGTCGTCGCGCTCTACGGCGCCGAGGAGTCGCTCATCGCGACCGGGCTGCTCGTCCTCGTGGTCCTCGGGGTCGTGACCACGGCGGGAGCGCTCGCGACCAAGCGAACCGGCCCGACGACCTGACCCGTCGCATACCCGCTCCGTCGACGGCGCAGGGCCGGCTCGCCCGCTGGCGAACCGGCCCTGTCGCATAGCGGGTCAGCGGTTGCCGACGACCGCGCGGATGCGGTTGGCCGCGTCGGTGAGGATGTCGACCACCTCACGGGTCTGGTCCGCGGTCAGGCCGCCGCGGCGCCACGCTCGGCGGACGTCGCTGCGGAACGTGTTGACCGCCCGCTCGAGGTCGGCGTAGGCCGCCGCCTCGCCCCGGGTCCACGGCTCGTGGCCGCCGACCGGAGTGGCCGTCGCCCGGGCCTCGCGGGCCGCGTTCTTCAGCTCGGTCCGCAGGTCGGCCGCCTGGTGCTGCACGCGGGAGCGCACCTGCTCGGCGAGCTGCCGCACCGACTGGTCGAGGTCGTCCCGCATGTCCTGGACGTCGGCCTGCCGCGCACGGACCTCGGCCCGGCCGGCCTCGGTGATCGCGTAGGTCGCCTTACGTCCGTCGTCGGTCCGCTGGACGAGGCCCTCCTCCTCCAGCTTGGCCAGCCGGGGGTACACGGTGCCGGCGCTCGGCGAGTACAGCCCGTTGAACCGGCTCTCGAGCTCCTGGATCACCTCGTACCCGTGTCGTGGCCCCTCGTCGAGGAGCACGAGGAGGTAGAGGCGCAGCTGTCCGTGGGCGAAGACGGGGCTCATCGGGGGTCACCCTCGCCGGACTGGTCCGCCGGGTGCTCACCGGGCGGGGTGTCCTGCGTCATCGGCGACGTGCCCTCGGTGCGGATCTGCGCCGTCGGGTCGCCGGTGGGCGGTGGGGCATCCTGCGGGGTCGGCGCGCTGGTCGGCTCGCTGGAGCGCAGCACGACGATGCTGCCGGACACCGCGTTGGCCTTGATCTCCAGCGCGCCGTCACCCTCGCGGAGATGACCGACACGCTCGTGACCGTGCGAGCCACCGCCGAAGCCCTTGGACAGCTGGCGGCCGTCCACGACGATCGAGCCGCTGGCGGTATTGGCCTCGACGTCGAAGCCGGTCAGCGGCGCCCGGACTGTGACGTCCCCGGACACCGAGTTCGACCGGATACGAGACGAACCCGAGGTCAGGTCGAGCGCGATGTCGCCGCTGACGGTGTTGATCTTGACGTCCGGCAGGCTGCTGCGCTGCAGGGTCACCGTGCCGGAGACCGAGTTGACGTTGGCGCTCCCGGTGAGGTTGTCGCCGTCGACCGTCCCGCTGACGGTGTACATGTCGACCTCGCCCTGGACGTCGCTGACGATGAGCGACCCGGAGACGCTGTTGACCTTGACGACGTTGCGCAGCCCGGACACGACGGCCTCACCGCTGACCGTGGCCACCGTGGCCGACGCGTCGGTGGGCACCGAGATACTGATGATCACCTTGTTGCGCCCGAAGTGCTCGAAGGTGCGCTTGAGCATCTCCATGATGTTGTTGTTGTCCCACTCCTTGCCGTGGAGCACCCGGAGCGTGACGCCGTCCCAGGTCACCTTGACGGGCAGCCCCTCGACGTGCGTCACCTCGATCCGGGCGGTGGGGGAGTCGTCGTGGGTGACGACGTCGACCCGTCCGCCGACGATGCCGACCTCGAGCTTGCCGACCCGCTCGTTCTCGTCGCCGATGTCGAGCACTCGTGGCCCCTCGATCCGCCATTCCTGCGTCATGCGCCCTCTCCCTTCGCGCGTGCCGGCGTGTCCGATCACGTTATATCGCGTCCTAGAGAGACACGTTATATCGCGTATGCGGGGAGCGCAAGCCCCAAGGAGAACGTCGGGGGTGGCTAGGAGGAGATTCGCATCCAGTCGTTCCACCCGTTGTGCAGGACCAGCCAGGCGATGAGGCCGTACCCCGCCTGTCCAGGGTGGACGCGGTCGGGAGAGGCGTTGATGTCGGAGAGCCACTGCTCGTGGCCGACCAGCGGTGTGAAGCAGTCGACGTAGCCGACTCCGCGCCGGGCGCAGACGTCGGCCTGGGCCTCGGCCAGCGCCTCGATGCGCGGGTTCCACTCGGTCTCCAGGCTCGGGGTCAGGCCCACGCAGAACACCGCGATGCCGCTCGTCGTCGCCTCGTCGAGGATGTTGGCGAGGTTCAGCCGGGACCGGGCGAGGCTCACGCCGGTGGCGATGTCGTTGGCGCCCACCGAGACGACCAGCCGGCGCTCGGCCCGGTTGGCCCAGCGCGGGGCGGTCTCACTGCGCCAACGAGCCATCACGCCGGCCGAGGTGTCGCCGCGGACGCCGAGGTTGTAGGCGGTGAGGTCGAGGTCCGGGTGCTGGGTGCGGCTGACGACGCGTCCGACCCAGCCGAGTCCCTTGGGGTCGCCGTACCCCGCCGTCATCGACGAGCCGACGAAGCACAGGCCCACGTCGCGGCGCCCCTCGGCCACGTTGAACTCGGCGCTCGGGATGAACTGGGGTTCAGGCGTCTCGCCCGAGGAGGCGGGCGTGTCGTCGTCGGTCACCGGGTCATCGTTCCACGCGGCCGGGTGTCGTTCGTCCGTGCGCTCCCGGTACGGATGCGTGTCGCGTCCGAGCCGGAAACGCGGAGGGGCTCAGTCGTCGTCGTCCAGCCGGGCGAGCCAGGTGGCGAGCCGTTCGACGGGGGTCTCGAACTCCGGGTTGAGGTCGACGAACGTGCGCAGCTGTTCGGCGAGCCAGTCGAACGAGACCTCCTCCTCGCCGCGCCGGGCGGCGAGCTCCTCGATCCCGCGGTCCGTGAAGTACACAGGCCGAGTATGCACGGCCGGCCCGGGGTCCCCGCGAGGTATCGGAGCAGGGTCCCACGCTCCGCGTGGGCGGAACGAGCGGAGAACTTCGTGGGGTGAACTCAGCGGTCGAAGGCGGCGGCGACGAGGTTCTCCTGCTCGACCTCGTGCTTCTTGTGCGACCCGGTCGCGGGAGAGGCCGAGGCCATCCGCGACACCAGCCGCAGCGGCCGGGTCTCGCCGAACTCCTCCATGGCCTCGGGCAGGTTGAGCGCCATGTAGGGCCAGGCCCCCTGGTTCCGCGGCTCGTCCTGGACCCACAGCACCTCGGCGCCCGGGTAGACCGCGAGGGCCTCCGCGACCTCGGCGCCGGGGACCGGCGCGAGCCGCTCCACGCGCACGATCGCCGTGGTCGTGTCCTCCCGCTTGGTGCGCTCGGCCTCGAGGTCGTAGACCACCTTGCCGGAGGCGAGGATCACCCGGGTCACACCGGCAGGGTCGAGCCGCGCCGGGTCGGGCAGCACCGGACGGAACCCGCCCTGGGTGAAGTCCTGGACGCTGCTGGCTGCGGCCTTGAGCCGGAGCATCGACTTCGGGGTGAAGACGATGAGCGGACGGCGAGGACGCGCATACGCCTGACGACGCAGCAGGTGGAAGTACGACGCGGGCGTCGACGGGTACGCCACGGTCATGTTGTCCTCGGCGCAGAGCTGGAGATAGCGCTCGATCCGGGCCGACGAGTGGTCCGGGCCCTGGCCCTCGTACCCGTGCGGCAGCAGGAGCGTGACCGACGAGCGCTGGCCCCATTTCTGCTCGGACGACGAGATGAACTCGTCCATGATCGTCTGCGCGCCGTTGGCGAAGTCGCCGAACTGGGCCTCCCAGAGCACGAGGGCGTCGGGGCGCTCCACGGAGTAGCCGTACTCGAAGCCCATGGCCGCGAACTCGCTGAGCAGCGAGTCGACGACCCAGAACCGGCCCTGGTTCTCGCCGAGGTAGAGCAGCGGGGTCCACTCGGCGGCGGTGGTCTTGTCGATGAGCACCGCGTGCCGCTGCACGAAGGTGCCGCGTCGGCTGTCCTGGCCGGCCAAGCGGATCGGGGTGCCCTCGATGAGCAACGAACCGAACGCCAGCAGCTCGCCCATCGCCCAGTCGATCCCGCCCTCGCGGGTCATCGCCGAGCGCCGCTCCAGCAGCTGCCGCAGCTTCGGGTGCACCGTGAAGCCCTCGGGGATGTTGGTGAACGCGTCGCCGATGTGCTGGAGCGTCTCGGCCGAGATGCCGGTGTTGTTCTTCCAGCGTGGCGCGGCGGCGTAGTCGGCCGCCTGCGACGCCGGCTTCTCCAGCCCGCGGCTGCGGTTGTCAGGTGCGGCGCTGGCTGCGGTCGGCGGGGCCTTGATGGCCTCCTTGGTCTCGAGGAACACCCGCTCCAGCTGCTGCTGGTAGTCGCGCAGCGCCGCCTCGGCGTCCTCCTGCGAGATGTCGCCTCGGCCGATGAGGGCCTCGGTGTAGAGCTTGCGGACCGAGCGCTTGGCCTCGATGAGGTTGTACATCAGCGGTTGCGTCATCGACGGGTCGTCGCCCTCGTTGTGGCCGCGACGCCGGTAGCAGACCATGTCGATGACGACGTCCTTGTTGAACGCCTGGCGGAACTCGTAGGCCAGCTCGGCCACCCGCACGCACGCTTCGGGGTCGTCGCCGTTGACGTGGAAGATCGGCGCCTGGATCATCCGCGCCACGTCGGTCGAGTAGACCGACGAGCGCGACGCCGACGGCGAGGTCGTGAAGCCGACCTGGTTGTTGATGACCACGTGGATGGTGCCGCCGGTGCGGTAGCCACGCAGCTGCGACAGGTGCAGCGTCTCGGCGACGACGCCCTGCCCGGCGAACGCCGCGTCGCCGTGCATGAGAATCGGCAGCACGGTGAACGCCTCGCCGGCGAGGTCGAGCCGGTCCTGCTTGGCCCGGACGATGCCCTCGAGCACGGGGTCGACGGCCTCGAGGTGGGACGGGTTCGCCGCGAGGTAGACCTTCGTCGTCGAGCCGTCCTCCGAGGTGAACACGCCCTCGGTGCCGAGGTGGTACTTGACGTCGCCGGAGCCCTGGACCGACTTCGGGTCCTGCTGGCCCTCGAACTCGCGGAAGATCTGGCCGTAGGACTTGCCGGCGATGTTGGTCAGCACGTTCAGCCGGCCGCGGTGCGGCATACCGATGCAGATCTCGTCCATCCGCTCGTCCGCGGCGCGGCACATGATCCGGTCCATCAGCGCGATGACCGACTCGCCGCCCTCGAGCGAGAACCGCTTCTGCCCGACGAACTTGGTCTGGAGGAAGGTCTCGAACGCCTCGGCGGCGTTGAGCTTCTTGAGAATCCGCATCTGCTCGTCGCGCGACGGACGCGCATACGGGACCTCGACCTTGGCCTGGATCCACGCCCGCTGCTCGGGGTCCTGGATGTGCATGTACTCGATGCCGACGGTGCGGCAGTAGGAGTCGCGCAGGATGCCGAGGATGCGGCGCAGCTTGAGGAACGGCTCGCCGCCGAACCCGCCGGTCGCGAACGAGCGGTCGAGGTCCCAGAGGCTCAGGCCGTGGGTGGTGACGTCGAGGTCGGCGTGCTTGCGCTGCCGGTACTCGAGCGGGTCAGTGTCGGCCATGAGGTGGCCACGGACCCGGTATGCGTGGATCAGCTCCTGGACCCGCGCCACCTTGTTGATGTCGTCGTCATGCGTGGCCGAGATGTCCTGGACCCAGCGGATCGGCTCGTAGGGGATGCGCAGCGACTCGAAGATCTCGTCGTAGAACCCCTGCTCGCCGAGCAGCAGCTGGTGGACCACGCGCAGGAAGTCGCCGCTCTGGGCGCCCTGGATGATCCGGTGGTCGTAGGTGCTGGTCAGGGTGAGGATCTTGCTGACCGCGTTGCGGTTGATCGTCTCGGTGCTCGCACCCTGCCACTCGGCGGGGTACTCCAGCGCGCCGACGCCGATGATCGCGCCCTGGCCCTCCATGAGCCGTGGCACCGAGTGGTTCGTGCCGATGGTGCCCGGGTTGGTCAGGCTGATCGTCGTGCCCTGGAAGTCCTCGACGGTGAGCTTGTTGCCGCGGGCCTTGCGGACGACGTCCTCGTAGGCGGTCCAGAAGTGGACGAAGTCCATCGACTCGGTCGCCTTGATGCTCGGCACCAGCAGCGCGCGGGTGCCGTCGGGCTTGGACATGTCGATGGCCAGGCCGAGGTTGACGTGCGCGGGCGTGAGGAGCACCGGCTTCCCGTCGCGCACGGAGAAGCCGTTGTTCATCTCGGGCATCGCGCGCAGCGCCTTGACCAGGGCGAAGCCGATGATGTGGGTGAAGCTGACCTTCCCGCCGCGTGAGCGGGCGAGGTGGTTGTTGATGACGACGCGGTTGTCGATGAGCAGCTTGGCGGGCACGGCCCGGACGCTGGTCGCGGTGGGGACATGGAGCGAGGACTCCATGTTGGTCACGACGCGGGCCGCCGGTCCGCGCAGCGGGGAGACCTTCTCGGTGATCTCGGCGTCGCTGTTCTTGGGCGCGACCTTCACGTCGCGGGGGGTCGGTGTGGTCTCGGGCTTCTGCTCGGCGCGGGCCGTCGGAGCCGAGGTGGGGGTCGGCTTGCTCGTGGGTGGCGTCGTCGCCGTGGCAGCGACGGTCGGGGTGGCCGTGCCGCCGGCCTTCGAGGGCGCGGCCTTCTCCGCTGCGGGCTTCGCGGGCGAGGCTTTCACCTCGGCCGCTGGCTTCGCCGCAGCAGCGGGAGCTGGCTTCGCCGCGGGGGCAGCAGCGGGCTTCGCCGCAGGCGCGGGAGTGGGCTTCGCCTCGGCGGCAGAACCGTTGGCTCCGTTCGCGCCGTTGGCGCCCGGCGTGCCGTCGGGCGTGTAGTCGGCGAAGAACGCCCACCAGCCCTTGTCGACCGAGTTCTTGTCCTGCAGGTACTGCTCGTACAGCTCGTCCACCAACCACTCGTTCGGGCCGAAGGCACTGAGCGGGTCGTCGGGCCGGGTGGTCCGGGGGTCAGCCACGGGGAAAACGCCTCTTTCGTCACGTCAACGATGACGGTCACGCGAGACGGCCGGGAAGGCCCAGAGAACGCAGCCCGTCACCGCTGTTCCCGCGCAACTCAAGGCTCAAGTCTAGCCCCGCTGCTCCGTCGCCGCGGGGCGGCCTCCCCGGTCCGGGCACCCCGCGACCGAACTCAGATGTTTACCCGGTTTCGAGCGCTGCGGCTCGGAAACCGACAGACATCTGAGTCCGGTCGGAGGTGGGACGGTCAGCTGATGTCGCGGCGCACCGTCAGCCACGAGCCGATGCCCGCCATGACTGCGGCGTAGCCGGCCAGGACGAGGGCCCCGGCCCACCAGCTGAGGGTCTTCACCGTGTCCCCGTTGAACCCGCCGGTCGAGGTACTGAGCATCGCCGACGTGGCCTGGCTGGGCAGGTACGGGGTGATGTCCTTGCCCCAGTCGGTGATGCCGAGGACCGCGCCGAGGATCGGCTCGACGATCCACGCGACGCCGATCGCGATGAGCAGTCCGGCCACCTGGTTGGGGATGAGGATCCCGACCCCGAGGCCGATGAGCGCCCAGAGCCCGAGAACCAGCAGCGCCAGCGCCAGAGTCCGCCAGATCTGCGGGTCGGCGAACGGGGCGTGGCCCTTGGCGGTGAGCAGGAGCCAGCCGGTCACGACCGACCCCACCAGGGAGAGCACCGCATACATCGCGCCGATGACCAGCAGGGCGATGACCTTCGCGCCCATGACCTGGACGCGCTTCGGCGTCGCGAGGAACGTCGAGGTCACCGTCTTGTGGCGGTACTCCGCACCGATGGTCATCACGCCGATGGCCAGGGTGAGCAGATAGCCGACGCCGATGCCGCCGGTGAAGACCTGGCGGGCCAGATCGAGATCGTTGGTGATCTGCGGGGGACCGCCGTTCTGCCCGGTCGCCGAGTCGCTGGTGAAGATGAACCCGAAGAGCAGGGCGAAGCCCGCACCGGCGAGGACGATGGCGATCGCCATGCCCCACCACATCCGGGTGGTGAAGAACTTGAGCAGCTCGGACTTGATCGACCGGATCATGACGCGACCCCCTGGTGGACCGCGGGCTCGGCGTCCTGCACCGGTAGCCCCTCGAGGTTGCGGTTGCGGTTCTCCGGTGACGTCGTCAGCTCGAAGTACAGCGACTCGAGGTCGGTGGAGAGGGTCCGCAGCTCATGGACGGCTACGCCGGCCCGGAGGGCCACGTCGCCGATCCGGGCCATGTCCTCGGTGCGGACGCGAAGCCCGTTGGCCTCGTCCTCCTCGGACACCACCCCGGCTGCCAGCAGCGCGCTGGCCAGCTCGTCGCGGTCGGGGGTGCGGACCAGCACGGTCGGCTCGCCCTGCAGGTCGCTGATCGGGCCCTGCGCGACGCTGCGCCCGTTGGCGATGATCACCACGTCGTCGACGGTCTGGGCGACCTCGGCGAGCAGGTGGCTGGAGATGAGGACGGTCTTGCCCTCGCTGGACAGGTACCGCAGGAAGCCGCGCAGCCAGCGGATGCCCTCCGGGTCGAGGCCGTTGGACGGCTCGTCGAGGATGACCGCCTTCGGGTCGCCGAGGAGGGCGGCCGCGAGGCCGAGCCGCTGACGCATACCCATCGAGTAGCCGCCGGCCCGCTTGCGCGCCGCCGCCGGTATGCCGACCAGGTCCAGCATCTCGTCGACCCGGCTGACCGGGACGCCCGAGGTCGCCGCGAGGACTCGAAGGTGGTCGCGACCGCTGCGGCCGGGGTGGAAGTTCGTGGACTCGAGGGCGGAGCCGACCTCGATGAGGGGGTTCGGGATGTCGTGGTAGCTGACACCGCCGATGGTCGCGGTGCCCGAGGTCGGCCGGATCAGGCCGAGCAGCATCCGCAGCGTCGTGGTCTTGCCGGCGCCGTTCGGGCCGAGGAAGCCGGTGATGCGGCCGGGCTCCACGGCGAAGTCGAGGTCCTGGACCGCCGTGAAGTCCCCGAACCGCTTGGTGAGGCCCCGTACCTCGATGCGTGCGCCGGACGCCGGCGCCGGAGTCATGAGTCGTCCCCGCTAGATGTCATGGGTCGATCAAACCAGCGCGGGTGGGGCGCCGGATCCCACGGGGGGCGGATTCCGGGCCCGCTCAGGGTGCACTCAGGGTCATACCCCAGACGGAGGAGCGGGTATGCGGCGGAACGGCGGCTCGGCGGGGCCTCCCTAGGATGGAACGACTATGACCGAGTGGTTGCTCGTGCTCGCCGCTGTCGCCCTCACGGCGGGCACCGCGCTCTTCGTCACGGCGGAGTTCTCCCTCGTCGCCCTGGACCGGCCGTCCGTCCAGCAGGCGGTCGACAACGGCGACGAGCGCGCAGCCACCGTCCTCCGGTCGCTGCGACAGCTCTCCACCCAGCTGTCGGCCGCCCAGGTCGGGATCACGCTCACCACGCTGATCGTCGGCTACCTTGCCGAGCCGTCGATCGGCTCGCTGCTCTACGGGCCACTCGTCGGACTGGGCCTGTCCGACTCGATGGCGGCCTCGGTCGCCACGACCCTGGCCCTGGTCTTCGTCACGTTGTTCTCGATGGTGTTCGGGGAGCTGATGTCGCAGTTCCTCGGGATCAGCGCGCCGCTGGCGGCGGCCAAGGTCGTGGCCGGACCCGTTCGGGCGTTCGCCATGGTCGCGCGACCGTTGGTCGCGATCCTCCAAGGGTCGGCCAACGCCGCCCTGCGGGCGATGGGCATCACGCCGCAGGAGGAGCTGACCAGCGCGCGTACCCCGCAGGAGCTGGCCAGCCTGGTCCGGCGGTCCGCGGAGCAGGGGACCCTCGAGGCCAACACCGCACGCCTGCTCACCCGCTCCCTCGACTTCGGTGACCGCACGGCCGTCGACGTGATGACCCCGCGGGTCCGCTGCTCGGGTATCGAGCGCACGGCCCGGGCCGACGACATCATCCGGCTGGCGAGGCAGACCGGGCACTCGCGGTTCCCCGTCATCGGCGACGACTGGGACGACATCGACGGGCTGGTCCACGTCAAGAAGGCCATCGCGGTGCCGCACGACCGACGGCCGGACGTCCCCGTCAGCGCGCTGATGGTCCCGCCGGTCATGGTGCCCGAGACCATCCGGCTCGACCCGCTGCTGCTCCAGCTGCGCGCGGCCGGCCTGCAGATGGTCGTCGTGGTCGACGAGTACGGCGGGACCTCCGGCGTGGTCACCCTCGAGGACGTCGTGGAGGAGATCGTCGGCGAGGTCAGCGACGAGCACGACCGGTCGCAGTCCGACTGGAACCAGATGGCCGACGGGTCCTGGCTGCTGCCGGGCCTCTGGCGGCCCGACCAGGTCCGCGACCAGCTCGGCGCCGTGGTCCCGGACGGGCCCACCTACGAGACCGTCGGCGGGTTCGCCATGGCGGTGCTCGGGCGTATCCCGGTCGTCGGCGACGAGCTGACCCTGCCCGGCTGGGTCGTTCGCGTCGCGCGGATGGACGGCCGGCGGGTCGACCGGCTGCGCTTCATCCCGAACCCCGAGGAGCCGCCGCCGACGGATGCCGACGGCGAGCCGTCCGGGGAGGCGTCCGCATGAGCCATGCACTGGCCCTGTGGATCTCGGTGCTCCTGCTGCTCGGGAACGCCTTCTTCGTCGGTGCCGAGTTCGCGGCGATGGCCGCGCGCCGGTCGACGCTCGAGCCGATGGCGGCGGCCGGCAGTGCCCGCGCCCGGATGTCGCTCGACGCCTTGGAGCATCTGGGTTCGATGCTCGCGACCGCCCAGCTCGGCATCACCATCTGCTCCGTCGGTCTCGGTGCCCTCGCCGAGGTGGCGCTGCACGAGATGCTCGAGGACGTCTTCATCGCCTGGCACCTCGACCAGTGGATCAGCGAGGCGTGGCTGGGTCCGATCTCGCTCTTCGTGGCGCTCAACATCGTCGTCTACCTCCACGTCGTCATCGGCGAGATGATCCCCAAGAACCTCGCCATCGCCGGACCTGACCGCGCGGCCCTCCTGCTGGTGCCGGCCCTCCTGTTCGTGTCCCGTGCGCTGCGGCCGCTGGTTCGGGTCATGGAGTGGATCGCGAAAGGCTTGGTACGCGGCGTGTTCCGCGTCGAGCCCAAGAACGAGATCACCAGTGCGTTCACCGCCGACGAGGTCGCTCACATCGTCGCCGAGAGCCACGCCGAGGGGTTGATCGAGGGGGAGCGCGAGGGGCTGGTGCGCTCGGCGCTCGACTTCAGCGACAAGGTCGCCTCCCAGGTCGCGGTCCCCGTCGACTCGCTGGTCACCGTCACGTTCGGCGCGACGCCCGCGGACATCGAGAAGCTCGTGGCCCGCTACGGGTACTCGCGGTTCCCCGTGCGAACTACCGACGGCGAGGTGACGGGGTACCTCCACCTCAAGGACATCCTGTACGCCGACGACGAGCGCCAGACGCAACCGGTCCCGCTCAAGCGGGTTCGCCGCCTGGCCACGGTCAGCCCGAACGACGACGTGGACGACGTGCTCGGGACGATGCAGCACACCGGTGCCCACCTCGCCCGGGTTGTCGACACCGACGGTGCGGTCAGCGGCGTGGTCTTCCTCGAGGACGTCCTCGAGGAGCTCGTGGGTGAGGTGTCGGACGCGACCCAGCGGTGACATCCTCTCCCCTGTGGGCGGCGGCAGGGGCCGCCCCGGGGAGTCTCAGGGGGACTCATGGCCGACAACGGCGGGTACCAGATCGGCGACGTGGCCAACGGCTACGTCCTGACCGAACACGGCTGGACCAGGCTCGAACCGGAGGATGCGCCGGCGCCACCGCAGTACCGGATCGGTGACGTCGTCGGCGCGTACGTCCTGACCGACCAGGGCTGGTCACCGCTCGGCCCGGGAGGTGCTCAGCCCACCCAGCCGATGCCCGCGGCATACCCGACCCAGCCGGGGTATGCGAGCCAGCCGGGCTACGGGCCGGTGCAGCCCGCATACCAACCGGCGCCCGGGTCGCGGAGCCGGAAGGGCGTGTGGATCGCCCTCGCCGTGGTGGCCGTGGTCCTCGTCGGTGGCATCGCCGCCATCGCACTGGCCCTCGTCAACGCCCGGAACACGATCGGCGACCTCGCCAGCCCGTCGGTGGCGTCGTCGACGGCCTCCGGAGCGGCCTCGGGATCGGGTTCGGCGTCGGCGTCGGGGTCGGCGTCGGCCGCGGCGGAGGGCAAGACCTTCGAGTTCGGGGAGACCGCACAGCTGACCCTGGACGGGGCGGACGCGGCCGACATCACCGTCGGAGCACCGGTGGAGTTCACCTCGACGAACCAGTTCGACAAGGCCGAGAAGGGCCGCCTCGTCTACGTGCCCGTCACCATGAAGGTGACCGGCACGGAGAAGGTCTCGATCAACCCGTTCGACTTCGAGATCGTCCTCCCGGACGGCCAGCGGCTCGACGTGGCGTTCGTCGCCGGGCTGCCCAAGGACGCACCGGCCGACCTCGACGGCGCCGATGTGAACCCGGGGGAGACGATCACCGGTTCGGTCGCGTTCGACGTGCCCACCGGCACGCCGCTGAAGGTGGCCTACACGCCGGAGCTCGAGGTGCTCGGGACATGGCAGTGAGCGTCCCGCACGAAACCGTGGAGATGGGTCCTGGTGGCTACGACGGCGCTGGCGCTCGCGGTGACCGGCTGCAGCAGCGGTAGCGGCCAGGCGGGGGCGACGGCTGGGGGTACGTCGACGTCGGCGAGCTCGACGACCGCGTCACCGTCGACGACCACGCCGGCGACCACGACGACGAGCACGCCCGCGGCGAGCAAGGCGCCCGGTGAGGGTTTCGCGTTCCGCGAGACGGCGACCGTGCTCAACAAAGGCGCGCCGGCCGCCGAGATCACCGTGGGGAGACCCGTCGAGTTCACGTCGACCAACCCGTACTCGACACCGGCCCACGAGCGCTTCGTCTACGTGCCCGTGACGGTCAAGGCCACCGGATCCGTGACCCTCCCCGTGGAGGACTTCCGCTTCCAGGTCCTGCTGCCGAACGGCGACTACGACTCTCCGCTGTACATCGCCGGCCGCCCGGCGGAGGCGCCGCCCGACATCGACGAGGCCTCGGTCAAGCCCGGTGACACGCTGGTGGGGTCGGTGACCTTCGACGTCCCGAAGGACGTCGAGCTGAAGATCGCCTACGAGCCGGCCTTGAAGGACCTCGCCGTGTGGTTCTAGGGATCAGGCGCGGGTCGTGGCGGTGATCCCGCCGCCCTCGGTGGCGATGAACTTCGTGGGCCGGACGGTCATGACCACGCGGACGTCCTTGTCGGTGACCTCGTAGTCCCGGCCGTAGCGGTGCTGCAGGCCCTTGTAGAAGGACGCGTCGGCGTCATCGTCCTCGACGCTCTCGAGCACGCCGCGCACCTCGAGGGAGCGGTACTCGTCGTCCGGGTCGGCGATCGACAGGGCCAGCCGCGGGTCCTCGGTGAGGTTCGTGAACTTCTGCCGGGTCTTGGTGTGCGTCATCCGCAACCGGTTGCCGTCCCACGCGAACCACATCACGCTGCTCATCGGCGCGCCGCTCGGCCGGACGGTGGCCAGGTGCGCGAACACCGGGCGCTCGAGGAGGTCGGCGTGCGAGGCGGGGACGGTGGCGGCAGTGGCGGCGGTGGTTTCGGTGTGGGTGCTCATGTGGTCGGCAACCACGCAGAGCCCTCGAGTCATTCCGCCTTAGCCGGCCCGCGGACGTGCATTCGCTCACCCTGGGGGCCGAACAGGGCCAGGATCTCGGCGCTCTTCCCGCCTGCGGCCTCGATCGCGTGCGGCGTGCGGGTGTCGAACTCGGCCGCCTCCCCACGGGTCAGTACGAGGTCCTGCGTTCCGAGGCGCAGCCGGAGCCGGCCGGACAACAGGTAGAGCCACTCGTACCCCTCGTGCGTCTGCAGTGGTGGCAGGCGGGTCGAGGTCGGCGGCGGGATGAGGATCTTGTACGCCTGCAGCCCGCCGGGCTGCTGCGACAGCGGGATGAACGTCCGCCCGTGCCGGTTGACCGGGCGAGGGTGGATCCGGGGGTCGCCGGTCGGCGGGGCTCCGACCAGCTCGTCCAGCTGCACGCGCCAGGCGCTCGCGATCGGCAACAGCAGCTCCAGCGTGGGACGGCGCTGCCCGGACTCGAGGCGCGAGAGCGTGCTGACCGAGATGCCGGTCGCCGCCGACAACTGGGCCAGCGTCCCGCCGCGTTGTCGCCGAGTTGCCCGCAGGCGTTCGCCGACGCCGTCGAGGGTCGTGGTGAGGTCGGGTGCGTCCATGCCGGCCAGTTTGCCAGACCGGCAAGGTTGTTTGCCCTCACGTGCCGAGGCTGCGCAGACTGCCCGCATGAACTCGAGCTATGACGTCGTCATCATCGGAGGAGGCCCGGCGGGCCTCAGTGCGGCCACGGCGCTCGCGAGGTCGCGACGCACCGTGCTGGTCCTCGACGCGGGCGCCCCACGGAACGCCCCGGCCGGTCACCTGCACAACTTCCTCAGCCGGGACAACACCTCGCCGCTGGAGCTGCTGGCGTTGGGCCGCAAGGAGGTCGAGTCGTTCGGCGGGACCGTCGAGTCGGCCGAGGTCAGTGGCATCCGTCGCGTCGGCGACGGGTTCGAGGTGACGACGGCCGACGGCCGGGTCGCGCAGGCCAGGCGGGTGCTGGTCACCACCGGGCTCCAGGACCGGCTGCCCGACATCCCGGGCGTTGCCGAGCGCTGGGGCCGCGACGTCCTGCACTGCCCCTACTGCCACGGCTACGAGGTCCGCGACCAGGCCGTGGGCATCCTCGCGGTGGGACCTCTCGCCGGACACGCCGCCGGACTCTGGCGCCAGCTGACCGACCGGGTCACCGTGTTCCGGCACACCGACGAGGCGCTGGACCAGGAGACGGCGGAGCGGCTCGAGGCGTTGGGCGTGCCCGTCGTCGACGGGACCGTGACGGGACTCGTCGTCGACGACGACCGGCTCACCGGGATACGGCTGGAGTCCGGTGACGTCGTCCCGGTGGACGCCGTGGTCGTCTCGCCGCTGGCCGGCGCGCGGGCGGGGTTCCTCGCCGACCTGGGTCTCGGGACGGTCGACATCGAGATGATGGGCCGCGTCGTCGCGGCCCGGCTCGACGCCGACCCGATGGGCCGGACCGCAGTCCCGGGGGTGTGGGCCGCGGGATCCGTGGTGGAGCCGATGGCCCAGCTCATGGCGTCCGCGGCCTCCGGCCTCATGGCAGGCGCGCAGATCAACGCCGAGCTGGTCGAGACCGGCATACAGGAGCGACTGCGCTCTCGTCAGGTCGTGGCCTCCTGACGATCACCAGCTGAGGACGCCCTTGACCACCGTGGCGACCGCACTCACCAGGGCCAGGCCGATGGCCAGGCGCCGTGCCGTCACGTGGTCGACACGATGGGCCAGGAGCTGGCCGCCGGTCAGCCCTAGCGCAAGCCCGGCGAGGCACAGCAGGAGCTCAGTGGACGACACCTGCGGCAGCCCGCCTTTGGCCAGCAGCGAGGCGAGGCTCACGACGAGTGTGTAGGCCTGGAACGTCGCCAGGAATCGTCGGTGCTCCCACGCCGTACTGACCGCATAGAGGATGATCGCTGGTCCGCCGACCCCGGCCGTGACGTTCATGAAGCCGCTCATCGCGCCGGCGGCAACGGCGCCCCCTCGACCACGCAGGACGCGGGCCCGCTGGCTGACGAGCACCGCGACGAGCGCCACGACGACGAGCAACCCGACGACGACCATCAGCGGGGCCGGTGGAAGAGCTCGCGCGACCCAGGCACCCAGCGGCACGGTGACGAGCGCGGGGACCCCGAGCAGAACCGCCTTCCGCCACTCGACGTCCCGCCAGCTGACCACGAGGACGGTCGCCGCGACGATGGCGCCGAGGAGGTTCGACAGGAGGATCCCCTCGAACGGTCCGGCCACCAGGACGAGGAGCGGAGCCGCGACGAGGGCGAAGCCCACGCCGGTGATGCGCTGGGTCAGAGCGCCCACGAGGACGCCGAGGGGGAGGAAGACCAGCTCGAGGGTCACGTCAGAGGCCGAGCGCCAGGTAGCGCACGTCCTCGAACTCCTCGAGCCCGAGCGCCGCGCCCTCCCGGCCGAGCCCGGACTGCTTGACGCCGCCCATCGGCGCGAAGGCGACCGAGGGGAGCGCGTTGTTCACCCCCACGATGCCGGCTTCGAGCTGCTCCGCCGTCCGCCAGCAGCGTGAGACGTCGCGCGACCAGAGGTAGCCGGCCAGGCCCATCTCGGTGGCGTTGGCGCGAGCGAGCGCCTCGGCGGCGTCGCGGAACCGGAACACGGCGGCCGCCGGCCCGAACACCTCTTGGGTCGCGATCGCGGCGGTGTCCGGGACGTCCGCCAACAGGGTCGGGGCCAGGAACGTCCCGCCGTCGGGCAGGTCTCGTTCGCGGGTCAGCCGGGTCGCGCCGAGTGACAGGGCCTCGGAGACCAGGGCGTTCACCGCGTCGACCCGGGAGCCGTCGATGACCGGGCCGAGGTCGGGGAGGGGATCGGCGAGCCCGTCGCCGACGGTCATGGCGTCGACCCGGGCCACCAGCGCGTCGACGAACTCGTCGTAGACGTCCTCGTGGACGATGAACCGGTTCGCCGCGATGCAGGACTGGCCGGTGTTGCGGAACTTCGCGAGCATCGCGCCCTCGACGGCGGCCTCGACGTCGGCGTCCTCGAAGACGATGAACGCCGCGTCGCCGCCGAGCTCCAGGAGCGGTCGGACCACCCGTCGGGCGGCGCCGGCCATGATCTCGCGGCCCACCGGGGTGGAGCCGGTGAAGGTCACGGCGCGCACCGCCTCGTGGTCGAGCAGGGTCTGGGTGACCTCGCGGGCCGGTCCGTGCACGAGGTTGACGACCCCGGCCGGGACGCCGGCGTCCACGAGCGCACGCACCATCTCGGTCGCCGCCAGCGGCGCCTTCTCGGAGACGCGGGCGACGACGGTGCACCCCGCGGCGAGGGCGGGCGCCAGCTTGCGGGCCTGGATCGAGCAGGGGAAGTTCCACGGGGTCAGTGAGGCCACGACCCCGACCGGGCGCCGGATGGACAGGTGCCGGCGGTCGGCGGCCTCGTGCGCCATGACCTCGCCCTGTGGCCGGCGGGCCTGCTCGGCGAACCAGCGGAAGTACTCCGCACTGAACGCCAGCTCGCCGACCGCCTCGGGGCGGCGCTTGCCGGCCTCGCGGGCCAGCGTGTCGCCGATGGTGTCGGCCCGCTCGGCGATGAGCCGGCTGGCGTCGAGGAGGATGTCGGCCCGTCGCCGCGGCGGCAGGTCGGCCCAGTCGGTGAAGGCCCGGGCCGCGGCGTCGGCCGCGCGCCGGGCGGTCTTGGCGTCACCCCACGCGAGCTGACCGACGACGCTGCCGTCGACGGGGTTGGTCACGTCGACCGTGCTGTCACCGTCCTCCCATATGCCGTCGACGAGGTGGCTGGCGATGGTGCTCACGAGTGTGCTCCTTGACGAGTGGGGTTGATGGTCAACGGGTTTCGAATGTCAGCGGACGAGGACGTCCGGCCGGAGGCGGTCGCCGATCTTCACCGTCGGCCACGCGTCGTCGTGGACGAGGGTCTCGGGGCCGGCGGCCTCGACGAGGGTCGTGTCCTCGACCTTCCAGCCGGCCCCGCTCGGGTTCCACGCGAGCACGGCGCCGTCCGTGACGACGTCGTCGCTGGCCGGAGAGGCGGGAAATTCGCGGGGCTGGAACCCGCTGAAGCCGCCCTGGTGGTGGCGGTGCCACTCGTTCGGGTCGAAGCCCTGCGAGGGGTATGCCGCGGTGCCGGCGGCAACGACGTCGCCCAGCCGGGCGCCCACCCGGGAGGCGTCGAGGAAGGCCTGCTCGACGTTCAGCAGGCGCTCGTAGGCGTCCCGCTCGTCGGAGCCGAGCGGCTCGAACGAGACGATCCGGGTGACGCTCGCGACCAGGCCGTGCCGGCGGGCGCAGGCGACGAGCATGCCGCGGTCCCCCAGGAGATCGCCGGTGGGCAGCGGGTGGCGGTGCGCGTCGAGGCGTGGCGCCCCGCCCACGAGCAGGACGATCGGGTCGAGCTCGCGGTCGAGGAGCTCGCGCGCCAGGAGCCCCGCGGCCTGGTACTCGGTCGTCGCCGGGGTGAGCCCCGCCACCGCGGCCGTGGCAGCGGCCGCCGCGTCGCCGCATACCTCTCGGAGAAGTCGCCGTTGCCGAGCGGTGAGGCGACGCCGCAGGAGGGCGAGGTCACCGGCCACCGGGACCGCGTCCCCCAGGGGCCGGTCGCTGCCGACCGTGGGGCCACGCGGGAGTCTCGGGTCTCGGCCGTCCCACCAGGCGACGACGTCCCAGGTGGCGTCCAGCCCCGCGAGCTCGGTGTCACGAAGCCTCGGTGACTCGATCGCGTTGGTGACGACCGTGATCCGTGGGGTCGTCGCGCAGTCGACGACGACGTCCAAGCATGCGGTGTCGAGCGTCTGGGGGACGTTGACCCGCGCGCCGAGGAGCCAGGTGAGGTTCGCCGGGTCGCGGAGGACGAGAGTGTCGAGGTCCCGGCTCCGAGCCACGGACACCAGCGCTGCCAGCTTCTCGGGCAGATCCGCCCAGCGGTCGGGGTCAGCCACCATGGCGAACGACCTCGCCGTCCGCACGCAACGGCGAGCCGTCGAAACCGACCCACGTCCGTTCGGTCGGGTCGACGTCGCCGTAGAGGTGTTGGTGCCAGGGCCGGTCGAGGAGGTCCGCGACCGAACGGACCGTCGCGTCGACGTCGACGCGGGGGATCACGGCGCCCTCCCGGACCAGCAGCGGCATCCGATCCAGTGGAACGTCGACCGTGTGGAAGCCCGGACCGGCATAGGCCGTGCCGTCCTCCAGGTCGTACCACCGGCCGTCCGGCACGTAGAACGTCCGGCTCACCGGGCGGTCACCGTCGTCGAACACCGGCACGACGAGCAGGTCCCGGCCGACCAGGAAGCTGTCGTCGACGCTCCTGGCGACCCGGTCCTCGGGGTAGTGGAAGCCGAGCGGCCGCATCACCGGCCAGCCGTTCGCGGCGGACTCGTTGGCGACCTGCCACAGGTAGGGGAGGAGCGAGTAGCGCAGCCGGACCCAGTCACGGCAGATGCGCAGCGCGTCCTCGCCGAACGCCCAGGGCTCGCGTGGGCGCAGCCCGTGCGCGCGCATCAGCGGCGACAGAGCGCCGAGCTGGGTCCATCGCACGTAGAGGGCGGGGGTCAGCTCGGGCCCGAAGAACCCACCGATGTCGTGGCTCCAGAACCCCGGAGCACTCATCGCGTAGGACAGCCCGCCACGGACCGTCGCCTGCATCCCGGCGACCGTCGACTCGGCGTCGCCGCCCCACTGGCCGGGGTAGCGCTGCGAGCCGGCCCATCCGCTGCGACCCCACACCAGCGGCGGTCGGTCGGTGAACTCACGGATCGCGTCCGAGACGGCCCCGTTGTAGCGCAGCGGGTACAGGTTGTGGGCCTGGTGCGGAGGGGTGCCGTCGAAGAGCGCGACGTCATCCGGCAGGGCCTCACCGAAGTCGGTCTTGAAGACGGCGACGCCGTCGTCGAGGAACTCGCGATGCATCTCCTGCCACCACCGCTTCGCGTCCGGGTTGGTGAAGTCGATGAGCGCCCGCATCCGCCCGTCGGGGGTCGGGGTCTTGACGATGGACGCGAGGCTGCCGTCGACCCGTTTGACGAGGTACCCCTCACGCTCGGCGTGCTCGAAGATCGGCGAGGCCGGGTCGAGGTACGGGAGCTCCCACACGGAGAGCCGGATGCCCAGGTCGGCGAGGTCGGCGACGAACTGCTTGCGGTCGCCGAACCGGGAGGTGTTCCAGATGAAGTCGGTGTTGAGCCGGTCGACGACCAGCCAGTCGGGGTCGAGGTGCAGCACGTCGAGCGGTACCTCGTGCTCACGCATCGTCCGGCCGACCTCGAGCATCTCCTCGCTGGTGTGGTAGCGGCAGCGCCCCATCCAGTAGCCGAAGGCCCACGGCTGCGGCACGTCCGGCCGACCGGTCAGGGCGGTGTATGCGGTGAGCCGGGACGCGGGGTCGGCGCCGGCGACGACGTAGAGGTCGATGACCGGGTCGTCGACGCCGATCGACAGGACCGACGGGCGGGAGTGCCCGACATCGGCGGTGAGGACGGCGCCGGTGTTGACGAACCCCGTGTAGCCACGCGACGAGTGCCACACCGGAACCGGCTTGTAGGCCATCCCCGTACCGGTGCCGCAGGCGTCCTCGCTGCGCAGCCGCAGCTTCTGGCCGTTCTTGACCAGCCGGCTGAACTGTTCGCCGAAGCCGAGGATGTCCTCGTCCGCACCGAGCTCCAGGCTGAGCGTCGTCGTGCCCTGCTCGACGACGACGGACGGGGCGGTCAGCAGCCCGGCGACCTGGCGCAGCCGGTCGGACGTCCGCAGCACGGTGGCGCCGGTCTCGTCGGTCAACGTCAGGGTGAACGGCGCTCGGCCCACCGTCAACCGGAGCCCACCGCCGTGCAGCACGACGCGGTCGTCGTACTCCTCCACCTCGAGGGGGGACGGATCCGGCGTCGGATCGACGACGATGCCCAGGCCAGTGCCGTCGTCGCCGAGCGAGGCGTGGGCCGCCGGTGCGAGGACGAGCCGCAGGCACTGGGGCTGGGGAGCGGTGACCCGCAAGGCATACGGGGTCACGTCGGTGGGCGGCAGGGCGATGTCGGGGAGGTTCGGCATCTGGGTCTCGACTCCCTGGGCCTCCAACGGTTCCCCGGTGAGCCAGCCGGGCATCATGCCGAGCTGGACGCCGGGGAGCGCGTCGAGGTCGAGGGTCACGCCGGACGGGTCGGGACGGACGCCCCGGATGCGACGGAGCAGGACAGCGGTGTCGGTCACGGTCAGCCCTTCACGGCGCCGGCGGTGATGCCGGCGACGAAGTAGCGCTGGAGGAACACGTAGGCGATGACGATCGGCGCGGAGGCGACGACGACGCCGGTGAACAGCAGCGGGTAGTCGGTGAGGAACTCGCCCTGGAACGACAGCAGGGCCACGGGGATGGTGCGTTTCGCCGCGTCCTGGATGAACAGCAGCGGGTAGAGCAGGTCGTTCCAGTGGATGACGAAGAGGAAGATCGCCGTCGCGGAGAGCGAGGGCACGGACACCGGGATCACGATGGACCGGTAGGTGCGCCACGGACCGGACCCGTCGACGGCGGCCGCTTCGAACAGCTCCTTCGGCAGCGTCTTGAGGAACCCGGTCATGATGAAGACCGCGATCGGGAGGGTCACGACGATGTTGATGAGGATCAGCCCGACGAGCGAGTCGGTGAGTCCGAAGGTCTCGAACTGCACGTACTGCGGGATCATGTTGGCCTGAGCGGGAACGGCCATGCCGAGGACGAAGAACCCGAAGAGCAGACCGCTCTTCCAGCCCGGGATCCGGGCGATGCCGTAGGACGCGAGGCTCGCGAAGAACAGCGTGAGCGGTACCGAGCAGCCGGTGACGATGACGCTGTTGCGGAACGCCACTCCCAGGCCGGACTCGCCGACGATCTTGGTGTAGTTGTCGAGCTGCCAGTTCGTCGGTGGCGAGAACGGCGACGCGAACAGGTCCTGGCTGGTCTTGAGGCTGCCGAAGATGACGACGACGAGCGGGACGATCACGAGGACGGCGTAGATCCCGAGGACCACGCGGCGGGTCAGGTTGTAGGTCATGGCGTTCTCCTCAGGCGTCCGGGTTGCTGGCCTTGACCGCACGCCGCTGGAGCCAGGTGATGGCGGCGATGAGGGCCATGAAGACAAGGGACTCGGCTGCGGCGTAACCGAACTGGGAGTTCGCGAAGCCGGCGTAGATGCGGGTCGACAGGATGTCGAGCGAGCCCTTGGGTGGGTTGCCCCCGAGCCCGAGGATGAGGTCGAAGGCCTTGAACGACTGGACCGTCGTGTAGGCCATGACGATGGCCGTGGCGGGAGCGACCATGGGCAGGGTGACGTAGCGGAACTGCTGCCAGCGACCGGCTCCGTCGATCTCGGCGGACTCGTAGAGCTCCTGCGGGATCTGCTGCAGACCCGCGACGTAGATGATCATCATCTGTCCGACGTGGAACCACACCTGCGTGATGGCGACCCAGTAGATGGCCTGGTTGTCGTTGCCGAGGAAGGCGCCCTGGAACCGCTCCAGTCCGAGCGCGCCCAACACGGTGTTGATGAGACCGAAGTTGGGGTCGTAGACGAACTTCCAGATGAACGCGACCGAGACGCTGGACAGGATGGTGGGGAAGAAGTAGAGGGAGCGCAGAGCGACCGACGACTTGGTGTTCTTGGTGAGGTAGACGCCGAGCGCCAGCGAGAAGATCGTCTGGAAGACGACGACGACCAGCATGAACTTGAGGTTGTTGCCGAGCGCGTTGCGGAACAGGTCGTCCGACGTGGCGATGGTCCCGAAGTTGTCCAGACCGACGAACTGCGCCGTCGGGCTGAAGCCGTCCCAGTCGGTGACCGCGTAGACGACGCCCTGGATGGTCGGGACGACGAAGAACGCCACGTAGAGGACCAGGGCGGGGATGGGGAACAGCCAGAGCGCCGGGTGCGCCGCCATCGGGTTGCGGCCCTTGGGCTTGGGCTGGGCGTCGGCCGCCTCCGGGCCCTTCGCCTGGCTCGGGGAGGTGAGCGTGGTGGCCATGGTCACTTCCGCTTCTGGTCGATGATCGTCTGCGCCTGCTGGGCCGCCTGGTCCGGGCCGGTGCCGCCGACCACGGCGACGCACGCGGCCTCCACGGCGTTGCGGATGTCGAGGTTGTTGAACTGGAACCGGGGTGCGAGGAGGGTCTTCTTCTCCAGCCACGGGGCGGTGTGCTTGAGGTCGGCGTTCGTGTAGTCGACGTTCTTGACGGTGAGGTGCTGCGAGGTCCCGTTCGCGTACACCGCGGCGTTGACCGGGTCGGAGAGGAACTGCAGCCACTTGACCGCGGTGTCCTGCTCCTTACCCGCCGTGTTGACGCCGAGGATGAACGTGGCGTTGTAGATCCCCTCGTACTTCGCCTTGTCCTTGGCCACCGTGATCGGCGCGATGAGGTTGATCGGGAAGGTGGCGCCGAGCTTGCGGACGGCGCTGATGTGGAACGAGCCCGTGGCGAGCATCGCGGCCTTGCCGCTGGCGAACAGCTGCTGCAGCGGTTCCGAGGCGGTACCGGTCGAGTTGGGCTCGAAGTACGGCGCCAGCTGCTGGTACTGCTTCAGGGTGGCGAGGAACCAGTCGTCGGTGACCTTGCGAGTGCCGGCCTCGATGTCGGCGAACGCCGTGTCGGTCGGCATGTTGTTCATGACCATGGCGTTGATGAGCTGGCCGGAGTTCGCCGGCTCCCCACCCGGCCAGGCGATCGGGACGAAGCCGGCGCCCTTGAGCTTCTCGCACAGCGCCAGGAACCCGTCCCAGTCCTCGGGCAACGACGTGACGCCGGCCTTGGTGAAGGCGTCCTCGTTGTAGATCGGCATGTTGAAGACCAGCTGGTACGGCAGGCCCATCTGCGCCCGGCTCGGGTCCTGGCCCGCCTTGACCAGCTCGGCGAAGTAGCCGTCCACGAACGGCTGGGCACCCAGACCGGCGTACAAGCCGGCCTTGACCATGTTGACGAACTGGGCCCCGCGGAACGCGGTGAACGCGTTGCCGATGTTGCCGCCCTTGACCTTCTGGAGTGCGGTGCTCTGGTAGTCGTTCGACGGCGAGATGTCCTGCGTGATCTTCGCCTGCGGGTTGGCCTTGACGAAGGACGCGATCAGGGTGTCGAAGACGGCCTTGTCCTCCGCCCGCCAGTGGGCGAACGAGACCGTCCCGGTCGCGGGCTTCGCGTCGACGGCGGGCAGGAGCAGGGTGCTGGCACCGGGTCCGCCTGCCGTCGCGCTGCCGCGAGACGTGATCGTCGGCCCTACGCAGGCGGTCAGCGCTCCCGCCGTTCCCAGGGCACCGATTCCCGTGAGGAAGCGGCGGCGGTCGATGGTGAACTTCTCGGACATCGTTGTCTCCTCGGTCCTGCTCTGCTGCTACCAGTCGATGACGGCGATCCCCAGGTGATCCGCTGCGGCCCGCAGCTGCGGGCGCACGTCGGTCCACGCGAGGACGGTGTGGTGGGGGAAGCCTCCGGTGACGAGACCGGTGACGAACTGCTCGGCGTCACCGTCGAGGCGGACCGCCGCGGTGTTGCCCTGGAACCGGTTCGGCTCGGCCGTCGACTCGCCGGAGGCGAGCAGCAGCCGGAGCGTGCCCGGACGAGCCGGGTCCTCGGTGAGCCGGGCCATGACCACGGGGCCGGTCTTCAGCGGGAAGTTGCCCGCGACCCCGAGCTTGCGGTTGCAGTGCGTGAACTGGGTCGCGTCCGACGGGTCCGCGGCCAGCGACGTGGCCGCCGCGCCGCAGTGCCAGAGCCGGACGATGTTGGCCTCGGCGTCGAGGTCGACGGTGTCGACGAGGTAGGTCGTCCCGGAGCCCAGCGCCTCCATGAGCAGCATGGTCACGGCGCCGTAGACGTCGCGCTCGCACGCGGTCGGCGTGCTCTCGTCCGCCACGCGGGAGAGCGATGAACACGGGCAGGCGCCCAGCTGGTTGGGGAACTCGGGCCAGCAGCGGATGGCCATGCCATCGAGGGCGCTCTCGTCACGCCACGCGCGCAGCGCTGTGGTGATCCGCGCGGAGGTCAGGGCCTGGTCGGCGTCGACCGTGCCGAGTGACGGCTGGGCGGCGACGGCCGACGCATACTCCGACTTCGCGACGACGTCGTCGACCGTGTCGACCCGGTCGAACATCGCATCGATCTCGAGCTGCTCGACCTCGATGCCGAACAGTGACGAGACCAGCGCGCCGTCGTACTGGCTCGGGGTGAACCCCGGCGGTGCGTCACCGACGAGGCCGAGCCGCCGGCCCCGGAGGGACTCCAGGGCGGGGAGGACGGAGTCGGCGTTCGCGCGGGGGCCGCGGGTCGTCGGTGGGGTGACGACGGCGGGGAGGTTGCCGGCGAGGGCCTCGGCGATGGTCTGCCGGGTGCTGGGCTCGTCGGGGTTGCCGAGGACCAGGTGCGGCGTCCGACCGGCGTGGACCACGAGGGCGTGGCCGAAGAGGTTGGCGCCGCACATCGAGTTGAGCCAGAGCCGGTCCCCGACGGGGCCGGGCTCGCGGAACGACCACAGGAGGACCGGTTGGTCGAGGTCGCCGTAGAGCTCCAGGGCCGGGGTGGCGTCGGAGAACGACGCGCAGACGTTGACGACGAGGTCGGCTCCGTCGGCCAGGAAGGGCTTCGCGGCCTCGACGTCCTCGGGCGTCATGACGAGGTCCTCCGGCCCGACGACCTCTGCGCCCAGGTCGACGAGCAGGGCCCGTGCGTCGGCGGCGAGCCGGCGGGCGACGTCGACGGCGAAGGTGGGCCGGGCGGTGGGCACGAGGACGACCCGAGGGGCTGCCGCGGTCATCGCTGGACGACCTCGTCGACGAGCTCGCCGAGCCGCTGGAGGCGGGGGATGGACACCTCGTTCAGGTCACGCTCGACATCGTTGCTGCCGATGACGGCTGCCCAGACGGCGCGGCCGGCCAGGAAACCGGAGGCGCCTTCACGGCAGGCGAGCTCCACGGCCTGCGGGAAGAGGTCGGCGGGGACTCCCGACGACAGGACCACCCACGGCGACGACACGGCGTCGGTGATCTGCGCGCAGCGCCGGCGGATCTCGTCGGCCGGGCCCTGACCCTTGAGCGGGACCTCGGCCTTGTAGAGGTCGGCGCCGAGGGAACCGAGCTCGCGGGCCGCGTCGACGACGCAGTCGTCCCAGTCCCACGCGCCACCCTGGCGGGGTGCCTTGGCGACGGGCTCGATGATGCTCACGAGGTCGGCGGCGCGGCACCGTTCGACGAACTCCTCGACCATCGCGATGCGGGTGGCGGCGGGCTCGTCGGGGCGGTGGATGACGAGGAGCTTCATCGCGACCGCGCCCTGGTCGCGGACGGCGGCCGGGTCGACGCCATGGTCGATCTCGACCGCGGTGACGAACTCGCCGTTGCCCTCGATGAAGTGGTCGGCCGCCGCGATGAGCCCGCACGTCGGGGCGACGGCGTTCGCGTCGACCACCGCGTCGAAGGCGAACTGCTTGTCGACGAGAACGGCCGAGGCGTACGGAGTGAGCACCCGCGTCGCCGCGACCTTGAAGTCGGTGAGCTGCTGGTCGGTGACCGGCGCGGTCTGGTGTTCCGCGAACATGGCGCGCATGGCCTCGCGTTGGTCGACGGCCAGCATGGCGAAGGCGCCGCTGGGCCGGGCCACCCGCGCCAGACCGGCGCTGCGGGCGGTGGGAGTGGGATGGGTGACGTCGGTCATCGGTTCTCCTGGTGGGTGACTGGCTGGTCGGTGTCAGTGAGCGTTCGCCGGCATGGCCGCTTCGACCTCGGCGAGGGACGGGATGCGCGATCGACCGTCGAGGCCGCGGCAGGACAAGGCGGCGGTGACGTTGGCGAAGGCGAGCTGCTGGTCGAGGGTCAGGCCCTTGACGACGGCGGCCACGAGGGCGCCGTGGAAGACGTCGCCGGCGCCCAAGGTGCTGAGAATCGTGCCGGTATGCGCGGGCGCATACGCCGAATGGCCGCCGGCGGTGAGCGCGGACGAGCCTCGGGCTCCGTCGGTGGCGACGACGACGTCACTGCCGTCGGCGACGGCCAGGGCGAGGAGGTCGGCGACCGTACGGTCCGCGCCGTAGGTGAGCCGCAGCGCCTCGACGGTCGGCGCGTAGAGGCCTACGCCTCGGGGCGTGAAGCCGGGGATGGGGTTGCCGGCATCCACCGAGAGCAGCTGGCCCTCGCGGAGGAGTCCGGCCGCGGCCACCGAGCCCCAGCCCGCGTGGTCGACGTGGACGACGGGGCTCGACGCGATGAGGCCGAGTCCGGCGCTGATGTCGATGCGCGGGGCCGGCTGGTTGCAGATGGCCCGGCTGTCGCGGACCCGGTCGACGATGACGACGCTCGCCGCCGACGCCTGCCCCTCGAGGATAGTGACCCCGCTGACGTCGACACCCTCGTCCACCAGCCCGGCCAGGATGGCGCGACCGTTGGCGTCGTCACCGACGGTGCCGACGAAGGCCGTGCGGACCCCGAGCCGGGACGCGGCGACGGCGGCGGTCGCGGCGGGGCCGCCTCCCGCGTAGGCCACCGCGGAGGCGACCACGCGGTCGTCGGGGGCGGGGAACCGGTCCACGAGCGCGATGGCGTCGAAGGTGGCTACGCCGACGAAGACGGCGTCGACGGAACGGGGGAAGTTCCTGGGGCTGGTCGCCATGACGCTCGCGCACTCCTTCGTGCCGGATGGTTCGATGTTGAGACTCTAACAGTTGTTGTTGGAAAGTCAACACTTTTTTGTGACTTACCTCGCGTATGCTGGCGCGGTGGGGGATCAGCCGGCCGAGGCGAACGAAGCCATGACACTGCGCTACGACAGCGCGCCCGAGCGCCGTCGGTCCATCCTCAGTGCCGTGGGCGACGCCGGGTTCGTCTCGGTCACCGAGCTGACGCGTCGGCTGGGCGTCTCGGATATGACCGTGCGCCGAGATCTGCGCAAGCTCGCGCAGCAGGGCACGGTGCGGATCGTCCACGGCGGCGTCAGCGCCCTGGCCACGTCACCGTACTCGCCGGCCTTCACCGGCCGGGCCGAGGAGCACGCGGCCGGCAAGCGGGCGATCGGGGAGGCGGTGGCGCGGTCGATGTCGTTGCGCGCCACCATCGCCGTGGACGCCGGAACGACGACCTACGCCGTCGTCCAGGCTCTTCCGGACTCGTTCCGGGGCACCGTGGTCACGCACTCGATCCCGGTGATGCAGCTGATGCTCAGCCGGGGACTGGGGCGCGTCGTCGGACTGGGGGGCGAGCTGTTGGGGGAGAGTCAGGCGTTCATCGGACCACGCACCGTCGCCGCGGTCGCCGGGCTCCGAGTCCAGACGCTGCTGCTCGGCGCGGCTGCGGCCGATGACCAGGGCATCTACGTCTCCACCGACAACGAACGGCCGACCAAGCTCGCCCTCATGTCGATCGCCGACCGTGTCGTCCTCCTCGTCGACTCGAGCAAGTTCCTCGCCTCGGCGCCGGTCCACCTGTGCGGGTGGGACGAGATCTCGGCGGTGGTGACCGACGCGCCACCCCCGGACGATGTCCTGGAACAGCTGCCGCGTCTCGCGGAGATCGTCGAGGTCGCCAGGCGGGACTAGGCCGGTTGCGGGGGCGACCAGTGCGACCGTCTGGTACCGAGTCGGCCAACCGGTGCGACTTGACGCTGAGTCCAGCGACTTGACTCGCTTTACACGGTGCGTCGAGTCGCTCGACTCGGCGTCAAGCCGAGCGGAGGGGGCGCGGCGAACGCATGCAGAGCTCCGGCCCTGGCCAGGCCTGGTCCAGGGCTACCGCTTCGCGGCTCGAGCCACCGGGTCACCGATGGAAGCGGCGCTGGCGTTGGCCTTCTTGTCGGCCCGCTTCTCCTTGATGGTCTTGCCTTGCTTCTTGGCCATGTGCTGGCGCGGGGACTTGTCCGACATGTTGGCTCCTCGTCGGGGCCAGAGATGGCCCTCGTGCGAACAGTACGCCGGATCGAGACCCCAGCCGGCTACGCCGACCCGTCGATGGCGCGGTCGCGCTGCGCTGCGCCGGCCTCACCGTAGGGATAGGCCGAGACCAGCGGCCTGCTGACCTCGTCCAGCCGCCCGCGCTCCTCGTCCGTCAGCTCGACCGAAGCGGCACCGAGGTTGTCCGCGAGCTGTTCCGTGTTGCGGGCACCCAGGATCACCGACGTCACCGCCGGCCTGCCCTCCAGCCACGCCAGGGACACCTGGGCCGGGTTGGCGCCCCGCTGCGCGGCGATCTCGGAGACCGTGTCGATGATGCGCCAGGTGCGTTCCTCGCGGTTCCGTGGCTCCCAGGCCTCCATGCCGCGGTCGGGGTCCTCCCCCAGCCGGGTCGCACCTTCGGGGGTCGAGTCACGCGCATACTTCCCCGTCAGCCAGCCCCCGGCAAGCGGCGACCAGGGCAGCAGACCCATGCCGGCATCGAGGCAGGCCGGCACGACCTCCGACTCGATCTCCCGCACGAGCAGGCTGTACTGCGGCTGCAGGGTCACCGGTGCGGCGAAACCGTGAGCGCGGGCGAGGTACGCCGCCTTGGTCACCTGCCAGCCGAGGAAGTTGGAGAAGCCGTAGTAGCCGATCTTGCCGCTGCTCACGCTGTCGTCGAGGAACCGCAATGTCTCCTCGAGCGGCGTCACGGCGTCCCAGGCGTGCAGCTGGTAGAGGTCGATGTGATCGACCCCGAGGCGGCGAAGCGACGCATCAAGAGCGCGGCGCAGGTGCAGCCGCGAGTTGCCGATCTCGTTGAGGACCCCACCCCTGGTGAACCGGCCCTTGGTCGCCAGGACGACCCGCTCGCTCGCGGCGGGCCGCTGGGCGATCCACCGGCCGATGATCTCCTCCGAGGCCCCGGACGCATACACGTCGGCCGTGTCCACGAGGTTGCCGCCGGCCGCGACGTACGCGTCCAGGATCTGGTGCGAGGTCTGTTCGTCCGCCTCCGCACCGAAGGTCATCGTTCCGAGGGCGTACGTCGAGACGACGGCGCCGCTGTTGCCGAGCGGTCGGAAGCGCACAGGTGTCCTTCATCGGAGTGTGAGGTCCGCCCCGGTCCTCGGGGCGATGTCGTTCTCGACCGTATGCCAGCGGCTCCTGGCCCGCACCACTGGCGTGTCTCCACGGGACAGCGAGCATGATGATGAGCGAGCAGTCGGGAATCGCCCGCGCGCAAGGAGCCGACCATGGCACAGACCGCGGGGCCCATGTCCGGCCGGACGGTGCTGGTGACCGGTGCCAATGGGGGGATCGGTGAGGCGACGGCCGTGGGGCTGGCGGCGTCGGGCGCTCACGTGGCGATCACCGGCCGGGACCGCGGCCGCACCGAGGCGGCAGCTCGTGCGATGCGCGCGGCCGGCGGCGGGCCGGTGGACGTCTTCGTCGCCGACTTGTCGGAGCAGTCAGAGGTCCGTGCGATGGCTGACGAGATCCTGCAGCGCCTGCCGCGCATCGACGTGCTGGTCAACAACGTCGGCGGGTACTGGAACACCCGGCATGTGACCGCCGACGGTCTCGAGCGCACCTTCGCCCTCAACCACCTCGCCCCGTTCCTGCTCACCAACCTCCTGCTGGAGCGGCTGCAACAGAGTCCCGCGGCGCGCGTGGTCACGGTGTCCTCCAACGCGCAGAGCACGGGCCGGATCGACTTCGACGACCTCCAGGGCGAACAGGCCTACTCGGGCGCTCGGGCCTACAGCCAGTCCAAGCTCGCGAACGTCCTCTTCACCTACGAGCTGGCCAGCCGGCTGCAGGGCACGTCGGTCACCGCCAACGCCCTGCACCCGGGAGTGGTGCGCACCGCCTTCGGGGCCGAGGACCCCGGCGGCGTGCAACGGTTCCTCGTCCCGCTCGTGCGGCCCTTCATGAAGAGCCCCGCCCAGGGGGCCGCCACCTCCATCCACCTCGCATCCGCCCCCGGTCTCGCGCACGTCTCGGGTCGCTACTTCTCGGACAGCAAGGAGAAGCGGTCCGCCCGGCCGAGCTACGACCGGGCCGCAGCGGTCCGGCTCTGGAAGGTCAGTGCCGATCTGGTCCACCTCGACGGTGCCGGTGACCGGCCGTCATGACGTCGCCGGCCTCCAGCCCAGATCGGGGGCGGGGTGCCCGACGGGTGATGGCGCGGAACGGTTCGTGGGAGGAGGCTCGCGCCATGACGGCGTCCGAGCAGCTCCGCGAACTGGTCAACGGCTTTCGGATCTCGCAGGCGCTGCACGTCGCGGCCGTGCTAGGCGTCTCAGACCTGCTGGCCGACGGCCCGCTCGACCTCGAGTCGCTCGCCCGCAGGACCGACTCCAACCCCGAGTCACTCGGCCGCCTGCTCCGGGCGCTGGCTGCCGTCGGCATCTACGTCCAGACGGACGACGGTGGCTACGCCAACAGCGAGCTCAGCGAGGCGCTGCGTACCGGTGCGCCGGGGTCGGTGAAGGGCTGGGCCACCCTCATCGGTGAGCCGTACTTCTGGAGCGCGTGGGGCCACCTGTTGAGCAGCACCCGGAGCGGGGAGACGGCCTTCACGGCGCTGTACGGGATGGACGTGTGGGCCTACCGGGCCGGTGACGCGACGCGGACTGCCGTCTTCGACGCGGCCATGACCGACCTCGCCGCCAGGATGGCCGCCGCGGTCGCCGAGGCCTACGACTTCCCCGACCACGGCCTGCTCGTCGACATCGGCGGCGGGCACGGAGCCCTCCTCGCGGGGGTACTGGCCGCATACCCCTCGCTGTCCGGGGTGGTGTTCGACCTGCCGCACGTCGTGGCCGGAGCGGACGAGATCTTGACGGATACGCCTGCGCGGGAACGGATTCGGCTGGTGGCCGGCGACATGTTCGAGTCGGTGCCCACCGGCGGCGACGTCTACCTGATGAAGTCGGTCCTGCACGACTGGCCCGACGAGGACTGCGAGTCGATCCTGCGCATATGCCGGGCCGCGATGTCTCCGTCCTCGGCTCTGCTCATCGTCGAGCGCCTCCTGGCCGGCCCGAACGAGGGCGCGGACACCAAGTTCTCGGACCTCAACATGTTCGTCATGACGGGCGGCCGGGAGCGTTCCGAGGAGCAGTTCGTCCGGCTGCTCGAGCGTTCGGGGCTTCAGCACCGTCGGACGCTGTACACGACCAGCCCGTGGTCGGTGGTGGAGGCGGTGATCGGGTAGCTCCCACCGCCCTGCCGGTGCCGCGAGAATCGTCGACCGCCGAACGGGGCTACTCTCAAGAGCAACAGGACACGCGCGCCGATGCGAGCCTGACGGAGTGACGAGGTCGAGACGTGGACGGTCCTCGACCCACACCGTCGGCTCGGCCGGCCTTGGCCGACTTGAGGTTCGACATCGAGGCGGCGCGGGAGACGGTACGCGTTCGGCGATCAACGCCGGTCGTGCCGCTGCAGCTTGCCTCCGCGCACCGGAGCCTGCTGGCGGCCTTGGAGGCCTATGTCGACGAGCTCGGCCGGCGGCGTATTCCCGTACCTCCGCGTCTGCGCGACGAGCTGCGCCTGCAGCGCCTCTCCCGCAACTCGACGGCCCAACCAGGGCGGGCCCGCGAGCGCTGAGAACGCGCCTCGCAGACGACCAGAGCGACCCACCGGGTGCCCCGGTGAGTCGCTCCGGCAGTGCGGGTCGATCAGGCGGCCGCGGGGGGTGTGGTGGCGCTGAGGGCTGAGGGCGTGAATCCCTTGACGACCAGGTAGACGCCCAGCGAGAGCTCCCAGACGAAGATCAGCGCGCCGCCGGCGGCGAACCAGACGGAGCCTTGCTCGGCGATCCCGAGGATGGTGGCGACGGTGGCGACCAGGAGCGGCAGGACCGCCAGAAGGCCCGTGGCCGGGATGATCCGCGGGACCAGCCGCGACCGGAACAGGATGGTGCCGATCATCAGGGCGTTCAGGGCGGCCGCCATGTTGGGCCCGAACTGGAAGGTGTAATCGCGGATGGCGACCAAGGCGTGCCCGGTGGTCAGCAGCGACGCCTGGTCGGCGCCGGTGGTCCCGACCCCGTCCTGTCGCAGGGTGACGACGGCGAGGAGGCTGACGACGCCGAGCATGATGACGGCGGCTTCGAACATGCGGGTGGTGACGAAGCCGATGGCCAGTGACTCGTTCAGGCGGCGTGCCACCGGGTACAAGGCGACGGCGGTGGCGATCCCGGCCAACGCGGTGGCCATCTGGTTCTGGTCAGCCACCGCCGTCGCAGCGGTGGACCCCGATGGAGCCGAACCGTCAGCGCCGCCAGGTGAGTCCAGCCACATCTCGATGCCGTCTAGACGGTGCTCGACGTCGTCGAACTCACCGGCGGACGTCAAGGCTCCGACGAACAGGGCCGCGAGCACCGGTCGGCGTCGTACCACCTCGTCGGGGATGACATCGACCCAGCCGCGGATGATGCCGTCCTGCCGGGTTCGCTGCAGGCCGGGTATGGCGAGCTCGACGAGGCCGGCCGCGCGGTCGACGTCGCCTGCCGCCAGGGCGTGCCGCACCGTCGACGCCGTCTCCCCGTGCCGCTCGTACCACTGGCTGGCCCGACGGTGGAGGGACGGGACCTCGTCGGGTCGCTCGTCGGCCAGGTGGGTCTGCAGGACGTCGGCGATCAGGTGGTGTTACCGGTACCAGCGGCGGGAGTCGTCGAGCGGGACGATGAACAGGTTGGCTCGCTCCAGCCCCGCCAACATGGCCCTCCCGTCGGTCCGCCCGGTGACGGCGTCGCACAGCTCACCGGTGAGCCGGTCCAGGATGGAGGTGGCAGTCAGGAAGCGACGGACCGGGTCGGGTTGGCGGGCCAGGACCTCCTCGACCAGATAGTCGACGATGTAGCGGTCGTCTCCGGCGAAACCGGCGATGAAGGCGCGAACGTCCTCCTGCCCTTGCATGGAGAGCGCGGCCAGCTGCAGCGCGGCAACCCACCCTTCCGTCCTCGCCGCCAGCGTGGCGATGTCGACGGTGGTCAGGTCGAGGCCTTCCACCGCATAGAGGTAGTCGGCCACCTCCTCGCCGGTGAAGCGCAGGTCGGCCGCGCGAAGCTCGACGAGCTCGCCGCGGGCCCGCAGCCGGGACAGCGGGAGGGCTGGGTCGGCCCGGGTGCTGATGACGAGGTGGACGTTCGGGGGAAGGTGTTCGAGCAGGAACATCATGCCCGCGCCGATGTCCGGTCCGTCGACCAGGTGGTAGTCGTCGAGCACCAGGTGGATGTCGGCCGGCGCGGTGGAGAGCTCGTTCAGCAGGGTGGTCAGGACGGGCTGGATCTGCGGCTGGGGTGCGGTGGGAAGCGCCAGAGAGTCGAGTCCTGCGCCGGGGACCACCCGGCCGAGGGCGGTGATCACGTAGGTCCAGAAGGAGGCGGGCTGTCGGTCGTCCTCCTCCAGCGACAGCCACGCCACGCACTGCTCCGACATGGCCGAGGTGCTCAACCACTCGGCGAGGACGGTGGTCTTGCCGAAGCCTGCGGGGGCGGAGATGAGGGTCAGCCGCGCCTCGCTACCCAGCCGCATACGGTCGCTCAGCCGCGGCCGCGGCACCGCTCCGCGCCGCAGTCGAGGCACGAACAGCTTGGTCTCGAGCAAGGGGCTTGCCAACACCGCTCCCCTCGTGAGCCGGACTCGACCGCTCGCCCACAGGTGTAGCACGGGTGGGGATCTCGGTCTCCGCGAACGCGGGTGCCCGAGGCCGACGGGCGGATGCGCCAGACTGGTGATCCGAACACCACCACCGGATGCGGCGATGACAGCGACCAGTGCGACGACGCCACACCGGAGCGCTGTCCCCGCCGTCGGCTGGCGGTTCATCGCGCTGTACGCGTTGGCATACATGAGCACCTGCCTGCTCTTCCTCGCGCCGTTGCTGGTGAGCCTGGCGTTGAAGGTCAACTCCCTGGTCGGGCTCGACGCAGCACCCAACAGCCTGGCGCTGGTCGCCGGCGTCGGTGCAGCAGTAGCCATGTTCACCAATCCCGTTCTCGGCCGGCTGAGCGACCGCACCTCCTCGACCCTGGGTATGCGTCGTCCGTGGATCGTGGGCGGTCTGGTCGGGGGCACGTTGGGCATCCTCGTCGTCGCCGTCGCGCCCACCATCCCGGTCGTCCTGCTGGGATGGTGCGTGGCACAGGTGGGGTTCAACGCGGTCCTGGCCGCCATGATCGCGGTGCTGCCCGACCAGGTGCCGGTCGAACAGCGCGGGATGGTGGCGGGGATTCTCGGCGTCTGCCTGCCCGTCGCGTCCGTGGCCGGCACCTTCCTCGTCACCCTGTTCACCGGCGACACCGTCGCCATGTTCCTGGTCCCGTGTGCCGTCGCCGCGGCTCTTCATCCTCATCTTCGCCGTCACCCTGACCGACCGTCGTCTGGACCCTGATGACAAGCCGGCGTGGTCGATGCGAGAGCTGGCCGGCACGTTCTGGGTGAACCCCCGCCGAAGCCCGGACTTCGCGTGGGCTTTCACCAGCCGGTTCCTGTTCGTCCTGGCCTACGCGTTCCTGGTGACCTACCAGGCGTACTACCTGCTGGACCACCTCGGCAGCGCCGAAAACGAGGTGCCGCAACAGGTCTTCCTCGGCACCCTGGTCCAGTCCGCGGTCCTGGTCGTGGCTTCGCTGCTCGGCGGCCGGCTCTCGGACCGGACCGGACGCCGGAAGGTCTTCGTCGCCGCCGCATCCGTCACGTACGGGGCCGCCCTGTTCACCATCGCCGCGGCCAGCAGTGTCAACGGCTTCCTGGTCGGCATGGCCATCGGCGGCCTGGGCTTCGGGCTGTACATGGCCGTCGACCTCGCGCTCGTCGTCGACGTCCTCCCGGACCCGGACAGTGCCGCAAAGGATCTCGGCGTCCTGAACATCGCCGGCGCCCTACCGAGTGCGATCGCGCCGGCGGTCGCCCCCGTCATCCTCGCGGTCGGCGGTGGCAGCTACGGCGTGCTGTATGCGGTGGCCGGAATCTGCGCCCTCGGCGCCGCCGTCGCGATCATCCCCGTCACTCGCGTCCGCTGATCTGTTCGGCGGCGGTTACCGGGACACTCCGAGGGCGGTGTGCTGGCCGGCTTCGGAGGCCGGGGTCACGGCGGGGGCATACCCGTCGGTGGCCGAGCGGCCGCGCCAACGACGGTGGACGACGACGCCGAGCGTGAGCAGGATCAGGGCGGGAACGAGCTGCCAGCCACCGGAGACGACGACCATGGCGCCGGCCGCGTTGATCGAGGCGTGGATCAGGCCGGCGGCCAACGTGCTGCCACCGGTGTCGATGAGCAACGTTCCGATGAGGTAGCGCTGGAACGGTGCCGCCACGAGCAGCACACCCCAGGTCACCAGGGCGTCCGGCCACGTGGTTCCTGACCATCCGTTGGTCTCGAACGCCAACGGTAGGTGGATCAGGAAGACGGGTGCGGCGGTCAGCAGCGAGCCCACGAGGAGTCCGTGCCGCGCCATCAGCCGACGCTGGACGAACCCGCCCCAGACGGTCTCCTCCCACAGGTTGGCCGTGACCGCCCCGATGGCAAGGAACATCAGATAGGTCAGGGCCACTGAGAACCACCCGTCGGACGGGGGAGCCAGCGTTCCGGTCGCCATCGCGACGGCGACGGTCAGGAGCGGCATCGCGCCAACCAGGAGGACGTATCGCCAGCCCAGACGCCAGCGCAGTAGGCCGGCGAACAGCTGTCGAACGCCACGGCGCTGGTCGGCGGCTCGGGCGATGGCAGTGGCCAGCCCGACGAGGAGTAGGAGCTCGGCCAGCTTGGCCGGCATCAGATCGAGGCCGGCGACCGCCGAACCCATCTGTGTGATCCACACGAACGGCGTGGCCACGGCGAGCAGGAGCAGGATCGGATGGGAGATCGCGGCTCGCCGGAGCCAGCCGCGGGGGACGGGATCGGGCCCGTGCTGTGGGCTCTCGGGGACAACAGGTTGAGTGTTCATCGCGCCACGGTCGCGCCGACGTTCTGTCGCTGTCGTCGGCCGGAGAGCCGAGACCTGCGCCGCCGCGTCACCCTCCCGGCGTACGCCTTCCGGCCGATGCCCACCGGCGACTCCCGCGGCTACGTTGTGCCCTGTGCACCGTCCGCAGCTGAGCATCGGTGCCCCGGTCGGCCGTCGCTGGGCGACCATCCGTGAGCCGGTGCTCGACACGAGCGTGGCGGGCCTGCTGTGGGCCGGCATGGCGGTCGACCTGGCGACCCGGCCGCTGACCGAGGGCCAGTCACCGGCGTCGCCGGCCGCCTATGTCGTGACGGGACTCATCGCGGCCCCGGTCGCGATCCACCGCCGATATCCCGTCGTCGCGATGCTGTCCTCGACCGCGGCCCTGGTCGGTTACTCGTTGGGCCGCTTCACCGCGTTCCCCGGGTACACGACGTTCGTCCTGGTGTTCCTCGTGGCCCTGCACGCCGGTCGTCGTCGGGCACTGGTCGTGTACCTCGGCGGCGTCGCCGGTCTGAGCGTCTCGCTCCTGCTGCAGCCACCGGCCGTGGCGACGGTGTCCTCGTGGATCAGCACGGTTCTCACGGTGACGGTCGCCTGGCTGGCCGGGGAGAACCTCCGGTCCCGGCGGGCCCGGCGGCGCGACGAGCTCGAGGACGCCCACCGCCAGGTGGCACAGAAGGCGGATGAGGCGCGCCGGGCGGTCACGGCGGAGCGGCTGCGGATCGCCCGCGACCTGCACGACGTGGTGGCCCACTCCATGACGGTGATCGCCGTCCAGGCCGGCGTCGCACACCATGTCATCGAGGAGCGGCCGGAGATCGCTCGCGACACCCTTGGCAGCATCGAGGTCACCGCGCGGGAGGGACTCGTGGAGATGCGCCGGCTGCTCGGACTGCTCCGCTCCGAAGGTGGCGTGGGCGATGACTCCGGCATGCCACCGGCCGAGGGTCTGCGCGATGTCGACCGGCTCCTGGACCATTTCCGCGACGCCGGAGTGCGGGTCGAGGTGGCCGGCCTCGGCCGCGTGGGCGACCTGCCGCCGGCACTGGACATCACGGCATACCGGATCGTGCAGGAGGGCCTCACCAACGTGCTGCGCCATGGTGGCCCGGTCGCGTACCTCGGAATGCAGCGGTCTCCGACCGAGCTGCGCATCGAGATCCGCGACGAAGGACGAGCCCCGGCACGGGCGACGCCAGGATCGGGACACGGCCTGAACGGAATTCGCGAACGGGCCGCCCTGTTCGGCGGCACCGTCCACGCCGAACACCAGCCCGCCGGCGGGTTCCGGCTCATGGTGGAGCTGCCGATCGACGCGTCGGTGGTGACGCCATGATCCGCGTCGCCGTTATCGACGACCAGGCCCTGGTCCGCGCCGGCTTCGTGGTCCTGCTCGAGTCCGCGCCCGATCTGGAGGTCGTCGGCAGTGCGGCCGACGGGGCGCAAGCCGTCGACCTGGTCGTCGAGGCTCAGCCCGACGTCGTGTTGATGGACATCCGGATGCCGGTGATGGACGGGCTCGAGGCGACCCGTCGGATCCTCGGCGACCCGCGGTGTGGCGAGGTACGCATCATCATCCTGACCACCTTCGACCTGGACGAGTACGTGTATGCGGCGCTCCAGGCCGGCGCGAGTGGGTTCCTGCTGAAGGACACACCTCCGGCCGACCTGCTCGCCGGGGTTCGGCTGGTGGCCGGTGGGGACGCCCTGCTCTCGCCGGGCATCACCCGGCACCTCATCGAGGCCTTCGTCCAGCGGCCGGCCGAGGTCCAGACTCTCGACGCGCGCCGCCTCCACGTCCTGACCGAGCGGGAGCGTGACGTCCTCGCCCTGGTGGCCACGGGCCTCTCCAACGCCGAGATCGCGGCCCGGCTCTACATCAGCCCCGCCACGGTCAAGACCCACATCGCGCGCACCCTGACCAAGCTCGACGCGAGAGACCGCGCCCAACTGATCGTCATCGCCTACGAGACCCGCCTGGTCCGGCCCGGTGAGACCTGAGCGAGGCCGTGACGACATGAACCTCCTTGCCGTTGACCCGCTCTCGCGGTCAGAGTGATCCCGACCTCACACCGGCCATCGAAGGACTGACCCATGGACACCCGCGCCGTCACCACGGATCGCGCCCCAGCAGCGCTGGGCCCCTACAGCCAGGCGGTCATCGCCGGTGGCTTCGTCTTCTGTTCAGGGACCGCGGGGATCGACCCGGTCACCGGAGACGTCGCGGACGGCATCGAGGCCCAGACCGAGCAGGCGCTTCGCAACCTCGCCGCCATCCTCGACGAGGCCGGGAGCTCACTGCGAGACGTCGTGAAGACCACGATCTTCTATGCGAACGTGGACGACTTCCCGGTCCTGAACGCGGTCTACGCCCGACACATGCCCGAGCCGCCGCCGGCGCGCTCGGCTCCGGCCAACGTCAGGCTCCCGCGGGGCCTGCTGGTGTCGATCGAAGCGATCGCGGTGCTCTCCGGCTCGTAGCCGATGGTCGTCGGAAGTCCGGATCTGATCGCAGTCTTGCTGTCCGCTTCCTGCCGGCGCGGGTGGGTTTCTGCCAGGATCCATGCGTGCCGTCACCGGTCCTCTCGACCAGAAGATCGTTGCTGGCCACGTTGTTGTTCGTCCTGCTGCTGACCGCCTGCGTCGAACCCGAGAGCCCGCCGTCCGGTTCGGGGTCGTCGAGCGGAGCCGGACCCGCAGCGGGCACGGTCGCGTCGGCGCCTGTGCCCACCACCAAAGAGTCGACGATCGCGGCGTGGCCGAGCGCCAAGGCCGTTCAGGACGAGAACTCGAAGCCTGGCGACCCGAGCTGGACCGCGGGAGTCACGGAGCCGCCGAGCACGCGGGTCGAGGGATTCACCGGCCGGGCCAGCGTGACCCCGGGACAGGCCCTGCCCGTCTTCATCCGGTCACTGGACGGCCCGGTGGTCGTCAGGGCGTACCGGATCGGCTGGTATGCCGGTGCCGGAGCGCGACTGGTCTGGACCTCGCCCAGTGTGACGCAGGTCGACCAGCCGAAACCGACCTTCGAGCCGGCGACCCGCACGTGGTCGGCGTCGAACTGGGCACCCTCCGCGACCCTGCCCACCGACGACTGGCCACCGGGCGACTACGTCCTGAAGCTCCAGGCCAGCTCCGGCACGGTCAACCTGGTCCCGTTGGCGGTCCGAGCCCCGAGCACCCGCAACGCGGTCGTCATCGTCAACGAGAACACGACATGGCACGCCTACAACCGATGGGGCGGCACCAGCCTCTACCGAGGTCCGACCGGCTTCGCCGACCGCGCCTACGCCGTGTCGCTGGACCGTCCGATCGACTACGGGTTGGGCACCGGCGACTACTGGGGGAACGAGGCCCCGCTCGGTCGGCTGGCCGAGAAGCTGGGGCTGCCCGTCGCGTACGTGACCGACACCGACCTGCACGCCGACCCGCACCTGCTGGATGGCGCCAGGGCGGTCATCTCTCTCGGCCACGACGAGTACTACAGCCAGGCGATGTGGGACGCCCTCGTCGCCGCGCGTGACACACAGGGCACGAACCTGGCCTTCCTCGGTGCGAACGCGATGTACCGGCACATCCGGCTCGGTCCGACGCCGATCGGCCCGGACCGCCTGGAGACCGACTACAAGGACGCCGGCATCGACCCCATCCTCAAGACGAATCCGGCCGAGGCCACCTCCCAGTGGCGTCAGCCCCCGGTGCCCCGACCGGAGAGCGTGGTCACCGGCGTCTACTACCAGTGCAACCCCGTCAAGGCGGACATGGTGGTCGCGCAGCCCGACTCCTGGCTGCTCGCCGGGTCGGGGCTCAAGGCGGGCGACAAGCTCGCCAGCATGGTCGGCTCCGAGTACGACCAGGTCACTCCCAGCGTGCCGACGCCTCGCCCGATCGAGGTGCTCTTCCACTCGCCGGTGACGTGTCAGGGGCACCACCAGTTCTCCGACGCGGCCTACTACACGACCGCGAGCGGCGCGGGGATCTTCGCCTCCGGCACCAGCTCCTGGATCTGCGGCCTGGTGTACGAGTGCGACTACCACCCGAAGGACCAGCACCTGGTCGACGTCGTCACCGCCGTCACCACCACCCTGCTGAAGGCGTTCGCCGCCGGCCCAGCAGGGAGGGCCCACCCCGCCCGCGACAACCTCGGCCCGCTCAACATCACGACGACCACGATCCGCGACATGACCAGGTAGTCGCGTCGACCCCTTCCGATCCGAGCAGAGTCCGGCGCCGTCGGACCTTATGTGGCTCGCACGTCGGCCAGGACGTCGGCGAGGGTATGCGTGAGCGTCCATGACGCAGGATCGGCGCTCGCGGCCCGGCTGGTCGCCGTATCCATCTGCAGCGCGGTTTGGTTCTTCCGGGCGAACGCCGGGGCGACGGGACCCGTCAGGGTGGCGAGCAGCCGCAGCACCTGGGGCGGGACGTGACGGGGCGGTCCCGTCCAGCCTCGTACCCGTTGTAGGGCGCCGGCCAGCTCGTTCATCGTGATGGGGGGACCCGAGATCTCGAGGACCCGACCGCGGTGCGCTTCCTCGGTGGCGGCGCGCGCCACCAGGACAGCGACGTCCGCGGCCGAGACGAAGCCGATCGGTTGCTCGCCGTCGCCGAAAACCACTGGGCGACCTGTCTTTCCGGCAGTCTGGGTCAAGAGGTCGAGCCAGGTTTCGAGGAACGGCCCCGAGCGCACGATGGTCCATGACGTACCGCTACCCCTGAGGTACAGCTCCGCCTCGGCCTTGGCGCGGAAGAGGTCGACGGGGCTGTCCCTGGCGGCCGGGAGCAGCGAGACGAGCACCATGTGGGCGCCGTTCGCCTGTGCGGCGTCGGTGAGGTGCGCATTGCCGCATACGTCGACCTCGGCGGGACCCGCACCCCGACCGCCGAGGAACCCGTGAACCGCACTGACGACCGCGGATGCGCCCGCCACCAGGTGGTCGAGCCCGTCAGGTCGACGCACGTCAGCGGCCACCACCTCCACGGTCCCCCCGAAGATGGACTCGGCGTACGCGGCGTCGCGGACGAGTACGCGGACCTGCTCGCCCGCCCTCGTCAGCTCGGCGACCACGGACCGACCGAGCACGCCGCTGCCGCCGGCGACGACGATCATGTCGACGCGCCGGAATGGATCTGGTGAGCAACGGCCTCGCCGACCGACGTGGCTTCATCGTCCACCGGTTCGAGGTAGAAGCGCGCCGACGTCGCCCGCCCGCCGTCCACCCCGAAGACGATGACGCCTCGGAGCGGGTGCCTCGTGTGATCGAGGCGCGTACCGGACATCTCCCATTCGGACCAGATCTGGTCGCCGTCGACCGCCTGGCTCAGCACCTCGGCGTGGACGTCCGGGACGAAGGCGAAGATCTGACGCCAGTTCGAGCGGACCTGTTCCCGTCCGTGGAACGCCCGGGTGGGGTGGGCTGGAGCCTCGTTGCGGTACTCGGGGGTGAAGCAGTCGACCAGCGCGTCGAGGTCGTGTGCGTTGGTGGCGGCGACCAGTCGGTCGAGGAAGGGGTGGACGTCGGTCGGCATGGCCGCCTCAATTTCGTTACACTCGATTCTATCTAATTCATCGAGTATGGGTAGACGCATGACCAGCGTCAAGAGGCGATACGACGGCTCGTCCCGGCGAGCCAGGGCCGAGCAGATGGGGGAGGCACTGGTGGCTGCCGCGTGGAGCCAGTTCCTTGCCCGCGGGTATGCGGCCACGACCATCACGACCGTCGCCGAGGCCTGCGGAGTCTCGGTCGAGTCTGCCTACCGCCGCTTCCCCGGGAAGCCAGCGCTCGTCCGGGCCGTCGTCGAGCGGGCGCTACTGGGCGAGGGTCCGGTGCCGGCGGAAGCGCGGTCCGACGAGCTGCCGTCGGCGGATCTCGAGGTGCTGCTGCGAGGGTGGGGCCGTCTCTCCGCCGAAGTCTCCCCTCGGGTGGCCCCGTTGCTGCTCCTGGTCCGCGATGCCACCGCACAGCACCCCGATCTCGGCGACCTCGTCCACGAGCTCGACGAGAACCGGCGAATCCGCATGACCGACAACGCCATCCGGCTCGCCGCCGCCGGGCACCTGCCGGCATCCGTCTCGGTGTCGCAGGCCGCCGACCTGTTGTGGACCTACAGCTCCCCGGAGATCTACGACCTCCTGGTACGACGGAGCGGCTGGAGCATCGAGAGGTACCAAGGCTTCATCGTGTCCGGACTCAGGGGCCACCTGGCCCACGAACCTGGTTGACGCACTCCGGATCGTTTGGTGCCCCCTCGGCCCTCGCACTCCGTGCGGCCTCGGTGCCCCCGTCGGCGCTCCCACTTCGTGAGGAGCGCCTGTTACTTCTGCCGCGGGCACGCCCGACGCGCTTCGCGCGTCCTGGCGTGCCCCCGGCAGGATTCGAACCTGCGCTTCCGCCTCCGGAGGGCGGCGCTCTATCCCCTGAGCTACGGGGGCCGGATGGTGGGCTTCCGCGGGCGGACCCGCTGGCATACCGGCCTTTTGGTGCCCGGTGAGGCTAGCAGCCTAGGGTGCCCTTCATGGAACCGGGAGGCAGCCCACCGCCGGTCCGGGCGGCGTCCGGTACCGGGTGGGTCCTCGTGTGCGACGACACCGCGTCAATCCGGTTGCTGATGCGGATCAACCTGGAACTGGCCGGTTTCGAGGTGCTGGAGGCCGGCGACGGCCAGGCCGCTCTCGACCTGCTCGACCGGAACCCCGACCGGCTGCCGGCGGTCATCCTCCTCGACGCGCAGATGGCGCCGTTGGACGGTTGGGGAGCCGTCGCGGCGATCCGCGCGGACCCCGCCCTCGCGCACCTGCCGGTCGTCATGGTGACGGCCAGCCTGCAGCAGCGCGAGAAGGAGCGGTCGATCGCGGCCGGCGTCGACGCCTTCGTCGCCAAGCCGTTCGAGCCGGAGGACCTTGTCGACCTGGTCGGCGACCTTGCGGTGTCGGGACGGCCCGCGCCCCAGCCCTAGGCTGGACGCCATGCGGGCACACGAGGCCGGGGCGCTGCACGCCGACGGGTACGGCAGCCCGGCGTGGCTGGCGCTGCCCCGTGACGTCAACGCGCTGATCCCGTCCCTCTGGGCGTCGTCCGTCGGGCGCGGTACAGACGGGGCGCTCACCGTCGGCGGTGTGTCGGTCCACGACCTCGCCCGCGAGTTCGGGACACCGGCGTACTTCCTCGACGAGGCCGACTTCCGCGCCCGGGCCCGCGACTTCCGCGACACCTACGCCGAGGTCTTCGCCGACCTCGGCGGCGGGGCCGACGTCTACTACGCCGGCAAGGCCTTCCTCTGCACCGAGGTGGCCCGCTGGATCCGCGACGACGACCTGAGGCTCGACGTCTGCACCGGCGGTGAGCTCGCGGTCGCCATGCGGGCCGGTATGCCGGGAGCTCGCCTCGGCCTGCACGGCAACAACAAGTCGGTCCCCGAGCTGGAGCAGGCGCTCCGCTACGGCGTGGGCCGGATCATCGTCGACTCCTACGACGAGATCGACCGGCTCACCGACGTCGCCCGCCGGCTCGACACCGTCGCGCGGGTCATGGTTCGGGTCACCGTCGGCGTCGAGGCCCACACCCACGAGTTCATCGCGACGGCCCACGAGGACCAGAAGTTCGGGTTCTCGCTCAGCGGTGGCGACGCGGCCGAGGCGGTCCGCCGCATCCTCGCGGCGGCTCCGCACCTCGAGCTGATCGGGCTTCACAGCCACATCGGCTCGCAGATCTTCGACACGTCGGGGTTCGAGGTGTCCGCCCGGCGGGTGCTCGGCTTGCACGCGGACGTCGCCACGGAGCACGGGGTCGAGCTGCCCGAGCTGGACCTCGGCGGCGGCTTCGGGATCGCCTACACGACCGAGCACGACCCGCTGCCGCCGAAGCACCTCGCCGCCGGTATGGCCGAGATCGTCGACCGCGAGTGCCGGGCGAGCGGGGTCGCCGTCCCCCGCATCTCCGTGGAGCCCGGTCGCGCCATCGCCGGGCCGAGCACCTTCACCCTGTATGAGGTCGGCACCGTCAAGGTGGTCGACCTCGACGGCGGCGCCGCGCGGGCCTACCTCTCCGTCGACGGCGGCATGAGCGACAACATCCGTACCGCTCTCTACGAGGCGAACTTCTCCTGCACGCTGGCCGGCCGCACCAGTACCGCTCCTCCCCGGCTGTCCCGCGTGGTCGGGAGGCACTGTGAGAGCGGCGACATCGTGGTGATGGACGAGTTCCTGCCCGCTGACGTCGTACCCGGCGACCTGCTGGCCGTACCGGGTACCGGTGCCTACTGCCGGTCCCTCTCCAGCCAGTACAACCACACCCCACGGCCTCCGGTGGTCGCCGTGCGCGACGGACAGGCCCGGGTCCTGGTCCGCCGCGAGACGGTCGACGACCTGCTGGCCCTGGACGTCGGGTGACCACCTCCGTGACCAGATCTCGAAACATGTCCGTCCCGATCGGTGGACGAACGGCAGGATCGACGCCGTGAGCGAACGGAGGCCGGACGAACCACTGCGCGTCGCGCTGCTCGGCTGCGGCGTCGTGGGCTCCGCCGTCGCCCGGCTGCTCACCCAGCACCGTGACGACCTCGCGGCCCGCGTCGGCCGCCCGATGGACATCGTCGGCATCGCCGTGCGCCGCGCCGGGCGCGACCGTAGCGAGCTCGGCCTCGACCCCGCGCTGTTCACGACCGACGCCGAGGATCTCGTCACTCGCGCCGATGTCGTCGTCGAGGTCATCGGGGGCATCGAGCCCGCGCGCTCGCTGATCCTGCGAGCCATGAAGCACGGCGCCTCGGTCGTCACCGCCAACAAGGCGCTCCTCGCGCAGGACGGTCCCACCCTGTATGCGGCGGCGCAGGACGCGGCGGTCGACCTCTACTACGAGGCCGCCGTGGCCGGAGCGATCCCGCTGCTGCGTCCGCTGCGCGAGTCGCTGGCCGGCGACGACGTGCGACGTGTGCTCGGAATCGTCAATGGCACCACCAACTACGTCCTCGACAAGATGGACTCGACCGGCGCCAGCTTCCACGACGCCGTCGAGCAGGCCCAGGCGCTGGGCTACGCCGAGGCCGACCCGACCGCCGACGTCGAGGGCTTCGACGCCGCCGCCAAGGCCGCGATCCTCGCGTCGCTGGCCTTCCACACCCGGGTCTCAGGCGCCGACGTGCATCGCGAGGGGATCACCGAGGTGACCGCCGCGGACGTGGCCGCCGCCAAGGAGATGGACTCCGTGGTCAAGCTGCTGGCCATCTGCGAGCGCACCGACGAGGGCGTCTCGGTCCGCGTCCACCCGGCGATGATCCCGAGGTCGCACCCGCTGGCCGGAGTGCGCGAGGCGTTCAACGCGGTGTTCGTCGAGGCCGACGCGGCCGGTCAGCTGATGTTCTACGGCCGGGGCGCGGGCGGCGACCCCACCGCGTCGGCGGTCCTCGGCGACGTGGTCGCGGTCGCCCGGCACCGCATCGGCGGGGGCCGCGGACCGGGAGAGAGCTCGTACGCCGATCTGCCGATCCTGCCCATGGGCCGGGCCCAGACGAGATACCACATCAGCCTCGACGTGGCGGACCGTCCGGGTGTCCTCGCGGCGGTCGCGACGGCCTTCGCCGACCACGAGGTGTCCATCGAGACGGTCCGCCAGCAGATCGTCCCGGCGACCGACGAGGAGGGGTCCGAGGGGCGCGCGAACCTCGTCGTCGTCACGCATACGGCGCCGGACTCGGCGCTCTCGGCGACCGTCGAGGCGTTGGCGGCCATGCCGATCGTCCGCGCGGTCGACTCGGTCATGCGCGTCGAGGGGTTCTGACGTGGCTTATCAGTGGCGCGGGGTGATCCGCGAGTACGCCGAGCGGCTGCCCTCCCTCGACGGGATGCCCGTGGTGACCCTCCTCGAGGGTGGCACCCCGCTGATCCCGGCCGAGCACCTCTCCTCCCTGGTCGGCGCCGAGGTCTGGCTCAAGTTCGAGGGCCTCAACCCGACCGGCTCGTTCAAGGACCGCGGCATGACGACGGCGATCTCGGTCGCCGCGGGACACGGGGCCAAGGCGGTGATCTGCGCGTCGACCGGCAACACCAGTGCGTCCGCCGCGGCGTATGCGACGAAGGCCGGCATGACGTGCGGTGTCCTCGTGCCCGAGGGCAAGATCGCGATGGGCAAGCTGAGCCAGGCGATCGCCCACGGGGCCACCCTGCTACAGGTCGAGGGCAACTTCGACGCCTGCCTGACCCTCGCCCGCAAGCTCGCCGAGGCCTACCCGATCGACCTCGTCAACTCGGTGAACCCAGCCCGGATCGAGGGCCAGAAGACGGCGGCGTTCGAGGTCGTCGACGCCCTCGGTGACGCTCCCGACATCCACTGCCTGCCCGTCGGCAACGCCGGCAACATCACCGCCTACTGGCTGGGTTACCAGCAGTACCAACAGGACTCGGCGCAGCCTGGTCCAGCGACGCATACGCCGAAGATGTGGGGGTTCCAGGCCGCGGGGGCGGCGCCGATCGTGCTCGGACACCCCGTCGACGAGCCGGAGACCGTCGCCACGGCGATCCGGATCGGGAACCCCGCCTCGTGGAAGCAGGCCGAGGCGGCGCGGGACGAGTCCGGGGGGCTCATCCACGCGGTCACCGACGAGCAGATCCTCGCGGCGCACCGCCTCGTCTCGTCCAAGGAGGGCGTCTTCGTCGAACCCGGGTCGGCCGCGTCGGTCGCGGGTCTCCTCGCCTCGCACGACGCCGGACTCGTGCCGGCAGGCGCGCGGATCGTCTGCACGGTCACGGGTCACGGCCTCAAGGACCCGCAGTGGGCCCTGCGTCAGGCCGACGGGTCCGAGCTCGTCCCGGTCCGGGTGTCGGTCGACGCGGTGTCCGCGGCCGTGGCGCTCGGCCTCGACGGGTGAGCAGGGGTATGCCCGACCGGCCCGCCGTCCGCATCCGCGTCCCCGCGAGCACCGCGAACCTCGGCCCGGGGTTCGACTCGGTCGGGCTCGCGCTCGGGCTGTGGGACGAGTACGACGTGAGCGTCGGCGAGGGCGACGGCCTGCAGGTGTCGGTCTCCGGCGAGGGGGCCGAGGAGGTACCCCGTGACGCGACGCATCTCGTCGTCCGGGCCATGGCGCACGGGTTCGCCCGGCTCGAGACGCACATGCCCGCGAACCTCTGCCTCGTCGCCCGGAACGGCATCCCGCACAGCCGCGGCCTCGGGTCATCGGCGTCGGCCATCGTCGCGGGAGTCGTTGCGGCGCAAGTGCTCTCGGACCTCGAAGGGTTGGCCGCGACCGCACCGGGGACGGTCATCCACGTCGACCTCGACGTCGCCACCGACCTCTCGACCGAGCTCGAGGGTCACCCCGACAACGCCTCGGCGAGTGTCCGCGGCGGTATGACGGTGTCGTGGAGCCGTGACCCCGACGACCCCTCGCCGTCGGTGACCGGCACCGCATCGGTCGCGACCCATCCCGAGGTGACGGCGGTCGTCCTGGTCCCTCGGGAGCAGCTGGCGACGCATACCGCCCGAGCCGTCCTTCCTCCCCACGTCGACCACGTCGACGCCGCCCTCAACTCGGGCCGCGCGGCGCTGCTCGTCGAGGCGATGACCCGGCGTCCCGACCTCCTCCTGCCGGCGACGAGGGACTGGCTGCACCAGGGGTTCCGGCGGGCGGCGTTCGCGCCGTCCATGGACCTCGTCGACGCGCTCCGGAGCGAGGGGCACGCGGCCGTGATCTCGGGCGCCGGACCCAGCGTCGTCGTCCTCACCACGCACGCCCGCGCCGGCGGGGTGCTCGTCCCGGCGAACCGTGCCGGGTGGACCCGGCTCGAGCCGGGAATCCCCTTCTCGGGGGTGGAGGTGGTTCGGACCTGAACCACGCCGGGGCCGGGCCCTGACGGAACACGGGGTTCCTCGGCGGTGTTACTGTGATGTCGCGACGCACGGAAGGCCGCCCTCTGGCGGCCCGGCAGCGGCGACATTCCACGCGAAGGTGAGCGACAGCCTCCCGGAGCCGCAAGGCCCGGCAGCGTTCGTCTGCCCAGCAGCGTGATCCTCAATCACACCAGACGGTCGGACTCTCCGACCGACACCGGTGCCGCCCGCGAGGGCCGCCCCGACGACGAGGGGGAAGGACCTTCGTGACAGACACCACCGAACGGGTGGCCACCACCGGCCGCTCCGGCTTGGCGACGATGAACGTCGTCGAGCTCAAACGCCTGGCTTCGGGCCTCGGCATCACCGGGACGACGAAGATGCGCAAGGACGACCTGGTCGCGGCGATCACCGCGCGACAGGTCGGCAGCGCTCCGCGTTCCGAGGCGGCGGCCCAGCCGCAGCGCCAGCCCGAGGCCGAGCGGGCGTCCCAGCCGGCAGAGGCTCCCGTCGACTCGCCAGCGGACCGACCGGCCGAACAGCCCGTCGAGCAGCGCGTCGAGCGGCGGTCCGAGCCGGCGACCCGCCAGCGCACCTCGGTCGCTCCGGACGAGCCGCAGGACGCCACCCAGACCACCACCGACACCACCACCGACACCACGACAGACACCGGCCCGACGCGGTCGGAACGCGCCGAGCGCGCCCAGCAGCAGCGCCCCCAGCAGGACCGCCAGGCCGACCGGCAGCAGGAGCGCCAGGCCGACCGCCAGGCCGACCGCCAGCAGGACCGCCAGCAGGACCGCCAGCAGGACCGCCAGCAGGACCGCCAGCAGGACCGCCAGCAGGACCGCCAGGCGAACCGGCAGAGCGGCCAGACGGCGCCCTCCTCCACGCAACCCGCCCAGCAGTCGTCTCAGTCGGCGGCACAGAAGGCCGACGACGACGACGAGGCCCGTGGCGGTCGCCGGCGCAGCCGACAGCGCAGCCGGGACCGGAAGCGCAGCCGCGGCACGACCGGGACGACGCAGGAGTACGAACCCGAGCTCCAGATCACGGACGACGACATCCTCGTCCCGGTGGCGGGCATCCTCGACGTGCTCGACAACTACGCGTTCGTCCGCACCTCCGGGTACCTCCCCGGGCCGAACGACGTCTACGTCCCGCTCGGCCTGGTCAAGCGCTACTCGCTGCGCAAGGGCGACGCCGTCACCGGCTCGATCAAGGCGCCCCGCGAGGGCGAGCAGCCGCAGAACGGCACCGGCGGACGGCAGAAGTTCAACGCCCTGGTCCGCCTCGACACCATCAACGGCCTCCAGCCGGACCAGACCAAGACGCGGGTCGAGTTCGGCAAGCTCACGCCGCTGTACCCGCAGGAGCGGCTGCGCCTCGAGACCGAGACCAGCAACCTCACGACCCGGGTCATCGACCTCGTCGCCCCGATCGGCAAGGGCCAGCGCGGCCTCATCGTCGCGCCGTCCGAGGCCGGCAAGACGATGGTGCTGCAGTCGATCGCCAACGCGATCACGCAGAACAACCCGGAGTGCCACCTCATGGTCGTCCTCGTCGACGAGCGGCCCGAGGAGGTCACCGAGATGCAGCGCGCGGTGAAGGGTGAGGTCATCGCCTCGACCTTCGACCGCCCCGCCGACGACCACACCAGCGTCGCCGAGCTGTCCATCGAGCGGGCCAAGCGGCTCGTCGAGCTCGGTCACGACGTCGTCGTGCTGCTCGACTCGCTCACCAAGCTGGGCCGTGCGTACAACCTCGCCGCTCCCGCCTCGGGACGCGTTCTGTCCGGCGGCGTCGACTCGGCCGCGCTGTACCCGCCGAAGAAGTTCTTCGGCGCCGCGCGCAACATCGAGAACGGCGGCTCGCTGACCATCATCGCCACGGCGCTGGTCGACACCGACTCGAAGATGGACGAGGTGATCTTCGAGGAGTTCAAGGGCACCGGGAACATGGAGCTCCGGCTCGGCCAGGACCTGGCGAACCGGCGGATCTTCCCCGCCGTCGAGGTCAACGCCTCGGGCACTCGGCGCGAGGAGCTGCTCCTCGGGCCGGAGGAGCTGAAGATCATGTACAAGCTCCGCCGCGTTCTCGGCGCCCTCGAGCCGCAGCAGGCGCTGGAGCTGCTCCTGGACCGGATCCGCCGGACCCGCACCAACATCGAGTTCCTGCGGCAGGTCCAGATGAGCTCGTCGAGCAAGCTCGACGCCGACGACTGAGAGCGCCCACATCGGTCAACGCGGTGGTTCGTACCCCCTCTGAGGGGTGCAAACCACCGCGTTGTCGTATGCGCCTCGGCGAGGGCGCCGAGGCCACGCTTCGCGGGACAGCAGCGCCGGGGGACGCTCGTCCATCTGCCACTGTTCGTGTGCACGTGAGCGACCCGGCTCGTTTCGGACGGCTTCGACCGGAGGGTTTTGGCCCTGATAGGGGGCGAAAACCCTCCGCCCGGCCGCGCGCTGCCTCGTGGGCGCCGTCGGTGCCACTACCGATCTGGGTTGACGGCGATGTGAAGTACCGCGACGGGGCCCAGGGCGTGGCCACGCCGACGAGAGCGCTCGGAGACACCTCCATCGGCCAGGTGACGCCGAGGAATGCCGTCACCCCCCTTGGCGTTTAGGGGATGTGTGCCCTCCTCTGGCACACTTTCCCGTTGGACCGGTTCACGGCAACAGGGCGTCAAGAGCCCGCCGACCCGGCCTACCTGAGACTGAGGAGCCGTTTGTGAAGAAGGACCTGCACCCCACCTACGTGGAGACCACGGTCACCTGTACCTGTGGCAACACGTTCACCACCCGCAGCACGTCCGCGTCCGGCCAGATCCACGCCGACGTCTGCTCCCAGTGCCACCCGTTCTACACGGGTAAGCAGAAGATCCTCGACACCGGTGGCCGTGTGGCCCGGTTCAACCAGCGCTACGGCAAGAAGGCCGACGCCGCCTCCAAGTAGCTCTCCGGATCGCCGGTCCCGGCCTGGGTTCACCCAGGTCCGGGGCCGGCGATCTCGTTGTCTGCGGGTATGCGGTCTGTCGAGTCGTGGAAGGAGGTGAGGCGCCGATGACCGAGACGTCCCCCGGGTCCGTCGTCGACAGCGGCCGCGCCGTGCTCGAGGAGTACACCGACCTCGAGCAGCGCCTCGCCGACCCCGAGGTGTTCGGCGACCAGACGCTGGTCCGGACCCTCAACAAGCGGTACGCCGCGCTCGCCCCGACGGTGGCCGCATACCGGGCCCTGGAGACCGCCGAAGGCGACCTCGCCGCCGCCCGCGAGCTGGCGCCGGACGACGAGTCGTTCGCGGCCGAGGTGCCGGCGCTCGAGGAGACCGCCGCGGCGGCCCGCGAGCACCTGCGGCACCTGCTGGTACCGCGCGACCCCGACGACGACCGCGACGTCATCCTCGAGGTCAAGGCGGGGGAGGGCGGCGAGGAGTCGGCCCTCTTCGCCGGCGACCTGCTGCGGATGTACCTGCGCTACGCCGAGAAGCGCGGCTGGCGGGCCGAGGTCACCGACGCCACCGAGTCGGACCTCGGCGGCTACAAGGAGGCCCGGCTGACCGTCAAGGCCAAGGGCACGCCCCCGCCCGGCGAGGCGCCGTGGGCGATGCTCAAGTTCGAGGGCGGTGTGCACCGCGTGCAGCGTGTGCCGGTCACCGAGAGCCAGGGCCGGATCCATACCAGCGCGGCCGGTGTCCTCGTCATGCCCGACGTCGGGGAGACCGACGAGGTCGAGATCCACCCGAACGACATCCGGATCGATGTCTACCGCTCGTCCGGCCCCGGCGGCCAGAGCGTCAACACGACCGACTCCGCGGTCCGGATCACCCACCTGCCGACCGGCATCGTCGTGTCCTGCCAGAACGAGAAGTCGCAGCTGCAGAACAAGGAGGCCGCCCTGCGGGTCCTCCGCGCCCGCCTCCACCAGGCGGCCAAGGAGCAGGCCGAGGCCGAGGCGTCCGCCGCCCGCCGCAGCCAGGTCCGGACCGTCGACCGCAGCGAGCGGATCCGCACCTACAACTTCGCCGAGAACCGCCTGAGCGACCACCGGACCGGCTTCAAGGCCTACAACCTCGACCAGGTGCTCGACGGCGACCTGGACGCCGTCATCGGATCCTGCGTCGAGGCCGACGAGGAGGCCCGGCTGGCCGCCGTGGCAGGCGCGTGAGGCGTCGTGGCTGAGCTCCGCGACGCGGTCCGGCGGGCGACCACGACCCTCGCCGAGGCCGGCGTCGAGTCCGCCCCGGTCGACGCTCTGCACCTCGCCGCCCACCTGCGCGGTGAGGACGTCAGCGAGACCCGGAGGCTCATGGTCCTCGGCGGGGTCGAGGCGCCGGACGGGTATGCGGACCTCGTCGCCGAGCGCGCGAGCCGGGTACCGCTGCAGCACCTCACCGGACGCGCGTACTTCCGGGGGCTCGAGCTCGAGGTCGGCCCCGGTGTGTTCGTGCCGCGCCCCGAGACCGAGCTGCTCGTCGACCTCGCCCTGCGCTCGCTCGCCGACCGAGACGCACCAGTCGTCGTCGACCTCGCCACGGGCTCGGGCGCCATCGCCCTCGCCGTCAAGGCGGAGTGTCCGGCGGCCACCGTGTATGCGGTCGAGCTCACCGACCTCGCCCACGCGTGGGCGGTCCGGAACCGCGACCGGCTCGGGCTGGAGGTCACCGTCGACCGCGGCGACGCGCGACACGCATACCCGGAGCTGGTGGACGCCGTCGACGTCGTCACCTGCAACCCGCCGTACATCCCGGACGACCAGGTCCCGGTCGACCCCGAGGTCCGCGACCACGACCCGGTCGAGGCGCTCTACGGCGGCAGCGCCGACGGGCTGGCACTGCCCCTGGTCATGGCCGCCCGCGCAGCGGACCTGCTGCGCGACGGCGGCACCCTCGTGATGGAGCACGCCGAGACCCAGGGCGCCTCGCTCCCGCGGTCGCTCGCCGCCACGGGGGACTGGGGCAAGGTCGTCGACCACGTCGACCTGGTGGGCCGGCCGCGCTGCGTGGTGGCGACTCGTCATAGGGTCCGAGGTCGTGACGTGTCATGAGTGAGGTCTTCGACTGCACCACGCCGGAGGGCCTGGCGGCGGGGATCGAAGCCGCAGCCCGAGCCGTCCAGTCCGGGCAGGTGGTCGTGCTCCCGACGGACACCGTCTACGGGATCGGGTGCGACGCGTTCGACGCGTCGGCCGTGACCGCCGTGCTCGCCGCCAAGGGACGTGGCCGTGACATGCCGCCCCCGGTCCTCGTCCCGAACGCCCGAACCGTCGACGGACTGGCGCGGTCCGTGCCTCCGTACGTCCGGCACCTGATCGACCGGTTCTGGCCGGGCGCGCTGACCGTCGTGCTCGAGTCGCAGCCGTCGCTCACCTGGGACCTCGGCGAGACCAACGGGACGGTCGCGCTCCGCATGCCCGACCACGAGATCGCCCTCGCCCTCCTCGGCCAGGCCGGCCCGATGGCGGTTACCAGCGCCAACCTCACCGGCCGGCCGCCGGCCCAGTCCGTCGAGGAGGCCCAGGAACAGCTCGGCGCCTCCGTCGCGGTCTACCTCGACGGCGGCACCGCTCCGGGCGGCTACGCCTCGACGATCCTCGACTGCACCGGCGACGCGCTGGTCACCCTGCGCGAAGGGGCGTTGACCCGCGCTGAGATCGACGCGGCGCTGGACGAGGCGCAGAAGCGTGAGGCGGAGGAGGCCGCGCGGGCCGCCGCGATCGCCGCCGCCGCTACGGCGCCTCCACGGAGCCGGCCCGGCCCGCGGATCGCCGGCTCCCGCCGCCGCGAACGGGGCTGAGCGGGCTCACCTCGTCATGGCGCGCAGGTTCGTCACCTCACGCGCAGGGTGGAACGTGCGCGTGAGGTGACGAACCTGCGCGAACCCACGGCGGGGCGGCCACGAGTGCCGCAGCAGCCGCCCGGATCGCGAGTCGGCAGCGGCGCGTCAGCGGACCGGAAGCCGGACCCGCATCACGGTCCGGCCCGGAACGGAGTCGACCGAGATCTCCCCGTGGTGGTGGTCCGTGATGATCCGCCGGGAGATGTCGAGGCCGAGCCCGGTGCCCTGACCGACCGGCTTGGTCGTGTAGAACGGCTCGAAGACGTGCTTCGCCGTCTCGGCGCTCATCCCCGGCCCGGAGTCCTCGACCTCGACGACCACCCAGCCGAGGTCGTCGAGCCGAGTGCGGATCCGCAGCGTCCCCTGACCGTCCATCGCGTCGACCGCGTTGTCGATGAGGTTGGTCCACACCTGGTTCAGCTCGGCCGCCAGGGCCTCGATCCGCGGCACGTCCGGGCTGTATTCGCGTTCCACCACCACGCCCCGGGCGAGCTTGTGGTTGAGCATGACCAGGGTGCTGTCCAGCCCCTCGGGGATGTCGGTCGACTGCAGTGAGGCGCGGTCGAGCTGGGTGTAGGAGCGGACCCGGGCGACGAGCCCGGAGATCCGGCCGGTCGACTCCTTGACCTCGGCCAGCAGCCCGTCCATGGACTGCGCGCTGGCCACCCAGTCGACTCCCGGGCCCAGCAGCTCACCGGGCACGACCTCGGCCACTCGTTCGCACCACTCGAGGTCGGCCCCGGCCGCTGCGAGAGGAGGGGCGAGCAGCCACTCCTCGGCCACGTCGTGGTCGGCCAGCCACGAGCCCAGGGAGTCCTCCAGCTCGGACTCGGCCAGCGAGTCCGCCGGGGGTGTGCGGCCGTGGAGCTCCTGACGCAGCGCGTCCAGCCCGGCGAACTGCTCGGGCGTCATCTGGTGGGCCGCGAGCCGGCTCAGCGCCGCATACATACGCGCGGAGGTGCTGCTGAGCGAGTCGACGGCCCGCGTCGCCGCGGATGCCGGGTTGTTCAGCTCGTGGGCCAGGCCTGCGGCCAGCGTTCCGAGGGCCACCAGGGACTCCCGCTCGCGGGCGTGGGTCTCCACCCGGCGAACCGTGCCGACGTACCCCCGGATGAAGTGCACACCGAACGCGAACCACTCGCCGGCCAGCGCCGCCAGGGCGTCGGCCTCCAGCGTGAACACCCGACCGTCGCCGTCGCCGCGGCCGGTGGCGAGGTAGCTCCCGAGCTCGTCCCACGCGGCGAACCCGCCGGCCCAGTGCCCGGGACTGGTCAGCCCGCCCATCACGGTGTCCTCCGAGCCGACCCGCCGCAGCAGCGTGATCGACCCCTCCAACAGCACCCACCACAGCACCGCCGGCTCGCCCTCGTGCCAGAGCTCCTCGCCCTCGCGGAACGGGCGGACCTCGCCCTCCCCGGCCAGCCAGGCCAGCTGGTCGTCGGTCAGCGAGTCGAAGAGCGGGATGTCGCGCAGCTCCGTCGGGTCCATCGGTCGCTCCTTCAGGTGGTCGCGAGGTACCGGTGGACGAGGTAGACGGCCATCGCGCCTTCGCCGACCGCCGACGCGACCCGCTTCATCGAGTCCAGCCGTACGTCGCCGGCGGCGAACACGCCCGGCACGCTCGTCTCCAGCGCGAACGGGGCTCGTGACGGCGTGCTGCCCTCGGGAGCGTGCAGGTCACGGCCGGTCACGACGAAGCCCTTGTCGTCGCGCTCGACCGCGTCGCCCAGCCAGTCGGTATGCGGGGAGGCGCCGATGAACGCGTACAACCAGCTCCCGTCGACCTCCTCCTGGGCACCGGTGGTGCGGTCGGCCAGCGTGAGTCGCTCCAGGTGGCCCGAACCGTGAACCGCTGCCACCTCGGTGTTGAGGCGCACGTCGACGTTCTCGGCGTCGCGGATGCGCTGGACGAGGTAGGCCGACATGGTCGCCTCGAGGCCGCCGCCGCGGACCAGCAGCACGACCCGCTTGGCGTACCGCGCGAAGTTGAGCACCGCCTGCCCCGCGGAGTTCGCCGCTCCGATGACGTAGACGTCCTGCCCCTTGCACTGGAGCGCCTCGGCGGCCGACGCGCCGTAGTAGATGCCACGGCCGACCAGCTCGGCGGCCCCCGGGGCCTCCAGCCGCCGGTAGGACACGCCCGTAGCCACCAGGAGCGCGCGGGCCTCGATCTCGCCGCCGTCGCGGAGGATGACCGCCCGGACCGGACCGCGCGCCTCGAACCGGATCACGTCCCGTGCGAGCACCGTCTCGGCCCCGAACCGGGCCGCCTGGGCCACCGCCCGATGGGTCAGGTCCGCGCCGGAGAGCCCACGCGGGAAGCCGAGGTAGTTCTCGATCGACGCGCTCTGCCCGGCCTGCCCGCCCGGCGCGTCCCGCTCGACGACCACCGTGGACAGGCCTTCGGACGCCGCATACACCGCCGCTGCGAGACCCGCCGGGCCGGAACCCACGATGCAGAGGTCGTACAGGGGCTGCTGCGCCTGGGTCCGCAAGCCGAGCGCGCCGGCCAGCTCGAGGTTCGAGGGGGCGACCAACGCGCTGCCCGACGGCATGACGACCACCGGCAGCCGCGCCGGATCCAGGTCGCCGAGGCCGGCCAGCTCGAGCAGCCGGTGGGCCTCGTCGTCGTGCTCGACGTCCAGCCAGCGATAGGGCACGTGGTTGCGGGTGAGGAAGGTCTTGACCTCGTAGGTGTGCTCGGCCCACGGGTGGCCCACCACCCGGACCTCCTGCGTCTCCGGCGGGTGGTCGCTGCTCCAGTCGTCCAGCAGGCCGTCGACGACCGGGTAGAGCCGCTCCGAGGGCGGGTCCCACGGCTTGACGAGGTAGTAGTCGAGGTCGATGTCGTTGATCGCCTTGATGGCGACGTCGGTGTCCGCATAGGCCGTGAGCAGGAGCAGCTTCGAGTCCGGGGACTGGCGGCGCACCTCCCCGAGCAGCTCGATCCCGGTCATCCCGGGCATCCGCTGGTCGGAGACGACCATGGCCACGCGCCGGTCCTGCAGCGCCAGCCGGGCGAGATGGGTGAGTGCCTCGGCGCCCGACGTGGCCCGCACGACGCTGTAGTCGGCGCCGTAGCGGGTGCTGAGATCCCGCGCGATGGCGCGCGACGCGCCGGGGTCGTCGTCGACGGCGAGGATGGTCGGCTTGGCCATGACGTCAGGAAGTCTCACAGACTGAGCGCTCGCACGGGAGGAGTTTCCGGGCCGGAACCGTGTCGCATCCGGTGGGATCCGCGAGGTGGCCGGTCACGGCGGGCCTACAGTTGAGGTCGCCCTGCCCGACCCGACCCGGAGACTGCCTTGACGCACCACGAGCCCACCTCGCCGGACGACACCTTCTACGGCTCCGACTTCGGCGCCCTCCAGGCCTTCGACCCGGACATCGCCGGCGTCCTGCTCTCCGAGCTCCGCCGCATCCGCGGCGGGCTGCAGCTCATCGCCAGCGAGAACATGTCGTCGCCCGAGGTCCTCACCGCACTCGGCTCGACCCTGTCCAACAAGTACGCCGAGGGCTACCCGGGCCGGCGCTACTACGGCGGCTGCGCCGAGGTCGACAAGGCCGAGACGATCGCCATCGAGCGGTGCAAGGCGCTGTTCGACGCCGAGCACGCCAACGTCCAGCCGCACAGCGGGGCGAGCGCCAACCAGGCGGTCTACGGCGCGTTCATGCAGCCCGGCGACACGTTCCTCGCCATGGCGCTCCCCATGGGCGGCCACCTCACCCACGGCGCCAAGGTGTCCTTCTCCGGGAAGTGGTTCAACGCCGTGCACTACGGCGTCGACCGCGAGACCGAGGACATCGACTACGACCAGGTCGCCGAGCTGGCCCGCGAGCACCGGCCCAAGGTGATCCTCGCCGGCGGCAGCGCGATCCCGCGGCTGATCGACTTCGAGTTCTTCCGCAACCTCGCCGACGAGGTCGGCGCGATCTTCTGGGTCGACGCGGCGCACTTCATCGGCCTCGTCGCCGGCAAGGCGATCCCCAGCCCGGTCCCGTATGCGGATGTCGTGACCTTCACGACGCACAAGGTGCTCCGCGGACCGCGCTCCGGCGCCCTGGTGTCCAAGGCGGAGCACGCCGCGGCGCTCGACCGCGCCGTCTTCCCGATGATGCAGGGCGGCCCGCAGATGCACACCATCGCCGCCAAGGCGGTGAACTTCAAGGAGTGCGCGACGCCGGAGTATGCGGAGTACGCCCGCCGCGTGGTCGAGAACGCCCAGCAGCTGGCCACCTCTCTCGGCGAGCACGGCATCCGGCCCACGACCGGCGGTACGGACACCCACCTGTCGCTGCACGACCTCCAGGGGGTCGGTGTCACCGGTGTCGACGCCGAGGCTCGCGCCGACGCCGCCGGGATCGTCCTCAACAAGAACGCGATCCCGTTCGACCCGCAGAAGGCCAACATCGCCTCGGGCATCCGGGTCGGCACGCCGTGCACGACGACGCAGGGGATGGGCACCCAGGAGATGGTGACGATCGCCGAGCTCATCGCCACGGCGGTGATCAAGGGCGACGCCGACCCGGACCACGCGGTCTCTCGCGAGGTCCGCGCCGAGGTGACGGACCTGGTGACCCGCTTCCCCGCATACCCGCGTCCCTGACGTCCGGTCGCGAGGCCGACCCAGGTGTCCTGAGCAGATCGCGTGCGCGAGTACTTCGTCATCTTCGTCGTCGCCGGGGCGATCACGTACTTCGCGACCCCGTTCGTGCGCGCGGTCGCCGTGGCGACCAACGCGTTCACGCCGGTCCGTGAGCGCGACGTCCACTCGACGCCGACGCCGCGGCTGGGTGGTGTCGCGATCTTCCTCGGGTTCGCCGCGGCGGGCCTGGTCGCGCGGGAGCTGCCCTACCTCAAGGGGGTCTACAGCAGCGGCCAGATCTCCGGCGTCCTGATGGGGGCCGCGATCGTCTGCCTCGTCGGCGCCATCGACGACATCCGCGAGCTGGACTGGATGACCAAGCTGGCCGGCCAGATCCTCGCGGCCGGCGTCATGGCCTACAAGGGCGTACAGCTCCTCTCCGTCCCGTTCTTCGGGACCAGCACGGTCCTGCCGACGCCGGTCCTCGTCGCGGTGACGGTCGTCGCCGTCCTCGCCACCGTCAACGCGGTGAACTTCATCGACGGGCTGGACGGGCTCGCCGTCGGCGTCGTGGCCATCGCGGCCCTGGCCTTCTTCATCTACTCGTACTACATCTCCAACAGCTACAACCCGCCGAACGTGTTCTCCAACGCGACCTTCATCAGCGCTGCCGTCCTCGGCTGTTGCCTGGGCTTCCTGCCCCACAACTTCCATCCGGCACGCCTGTTCATGGGCGACTCGGGTGCGTTGCTCCTCGGCCTGCTCCTCGCCGCCGCGACGATCTCGCTCAGTGGCAGCGTCGACCCCGGTTCGGCGAACGGGGGGAGCCTCACCGCGGCGCTGCTGCCGATCGCCGTCCCGCTGGCGGTGCTGAGCCTGCCGTTCCTCGACATGGTGCTCGCCGTCGCCCGGCGCACCCTGTCCGGCAAGAACCCGTGGGACCCCGACCGGAAGCACCTGCACCACCGGATGCTCGACCTCGGGCACGGCCACCGCAACGCCGTACTCATCCTCTACATGTGGGCCGCCCTCCTGGCTCTGGGTACGGTGTCGCTCGCGTTCGTCGAGAGCTGGCGCGCGGCGATCGTCATCGGCATCTGTCTGGCCGTGGTGGTGACCCTGACCGTGTGGCTGCCCAGGTGGACCCGACCGAAGCGCTTGTGATAGTTTTCACAAGCACCTGAGGAAACCCTGAAAAGGGTTCTGCCACAACGACAGAGCAGGTTCGACATGAGCAGTGATGCCCGCGCCGGCGGTCAGAGCGACGCGTTCGGCGAGCTGTTGCGGGGCTCGCTCTGGCCGACGCTCGTCGCGGCGGTGGTCTGCGTCGTGGTGGGTCTCATCTCCAGCCCGATGGCCGCGTGGTCGGCGGCTCTCGGCGCCGCTCTCGTCGTCGGGTTCTTCAGCCTGACGCTGCTCGTCATGAAGCGCACCGCCGACCTGCCGCCGACGACGGTGATGCTCGTCGTGATGGTGAGCTACACGGTCAAGGTGATCGTCCTCGGGATCGTCATGTTCGCCGTGCGCGACGTGTCCTGGCTGTCGGGGTATGCGGTCGGCGTGACGATCACGGTCTGCGCGCTGGTCTGGCTCTTCTTCGAGCTCCGCGCCTACAGGCGACTGCGGATCTTCACGTACGACCCCAACGGCGCCGCCGCGCTGCCGGGTCAGGAGGACCGCACGTGACCCAGAATCGAGGCCGTCATGACACCGTCCGAACCGCCGCCCGAATCACCCTTCGACCCGTCGGCGCCGCCCCCCGAGCCGCGGCGCGAGATGACGTCCGACGAGAAGGCGGAGGAGCTGCGCGCGTTCAACACCCGGGAGCAGGACGCCGCCTGGAGGTCGGTCGCTTATCTCATCAGCGGACCGCTTGTCTACGGCGGTATCGGCTATCTGCTCGACCGATGGTTGGGCACCACGTGGATCGTCGGCGTGGGAATTGTTGGCGGAATGGCGCTGTCGCTCTACCTGATCTGGTTCAGGTACGGTTCTCACTGAACTCGGCGGAGGCTGAGGACGGCGGTCTGGCTCCAGTGTGTGTGGCGGTCGTGCGGTCGTCCCAGATCCGGCGCTCGACCCATCTGCACTGCTGTGTCCCGCGCGTACGAAGGAGTCACCCGTGAGCATCCTCGCTGCCGCCGTTCCCGCGGACTACGAGGCTCCTGGTGTCGCCGACTTCTGGCAGCCGCTGATCGGCTCGGGTTCGACGGCTATCACCCGGGCGTGCTTCGTCGCGATCATCTCGGTGGCCCTCATCGCCTGGTTCCTCCTCGCCACGACGAAGAAGAAGGCGCTGGTACCAAGCAAGGGCCAGATGGCCACCGAGGCGGTCTACGGCCTGGTGCGCAACGGCGTGGCCCGCGACCTGATCGGGAGCAAGGAGTTCCTGCGGTTCGTCCCGCTGCTCTTCACGCTGTTCATGTTCATCCTGGTGAACAACCTCTTCGGCGTGATCCCTCCAGTCCAGTTCCCCACGATGAGCCGGATCGGTTTCCCCATCGGACTAGCCCTCATCGCGTGGATCACGTTCCACGTCGTGGGATTCCGCAAGCATGGTTTCGTCGGCTACTGGAAGTCGTTGGTGCCGTCGGGGCTACCCGGATGGATCGTCCCGGTGATCTTCTTCCTCGAGCTGATCACCGATCTCTTCACCCGACCGGTGACCCTGGCCCTGCGGCTCTTCGGCAACATGTTCGCCGGCCACCTCCTCATCGTCCTGTTCATCTCCGGCGGCTGGTACATGCTCACCAGTGGTGGCATCCTCACGGTCGCGGGCGGTGTGACGTGGATCTTCGCGTTCATCATGACCCTCTTCGAGCTGCTGGTTGAGTTCCTGCAGGCCTACGTGTTCACCCTGCTCACCGCTCTGTACATCGCCGGCGCCGTCGCCGACGAGCACTAGCCCGAAGTACCGAAAGGCCCCGGGGGCATCCGCCTCCGGGACACCACACAAGAAACGGAAAACGTCATGACCGGCAATATCGCCATCCTCGGTTACGGCCTGTCCGCGATCGGCCCCGGTATCGGTGTCGGCCTGATCTTCGCCGCCTACATCAACGGCGTCGCGCGCCAGCCCGAGGCTCGCGGGATGCTCCAGCCCATCGCGTTCCTCGGCATGGCCATCACCGAGGCGCTGGCCATCTTCGGTATCGCGCTCGCGTTCGTCTTCAAAGCCTGACGAGTCCCTCGTCACCGCTTCGACAGCCCACCCACCGTTGGTGAGGAGAATCCCATGTATGCCGTGACGTTGCCGCTCGTCGGCCCTCTCGGAGCACCTGCCGCCGAAGGCGGCGACGAGGGCGGTTTCTGGGCGTCCGCCTACCCGATCATCCCGCACCCGGTCGAGCTGATCTTCGGCCTCGTGACCTTCGGGATCCTCTACTGGGTCGTGAGGACGCGGGTCGTGCCGCGCCTCGAGCAGATCTACGCCGAGCGCACCGCGGCGATCGAGGGCGGCATCTCCAAGGCGGAAGAGGCCCAGGCGGCCGCGCAGGCCGCGCTGGACCAGTACAACCTCCAGCTGCAGGAGGGCCGCGAGGAGGCCACTCGCATCCGCGAGGACGCCAAGGCGCAGGGCGCGCAGATCATCGCCGAGCTGCGGGAGAAGGCCAACCAGGAAGCCGGCCGGATCACCGAGAGCGCGCACAAGCAGATCGAGGCCGAGCGCCAGCAGGCGATCGTCCAGCTGCGCGGAGAGGTCGGCCGCCTGTCGACCGACCTGGCCAGCCGGATCGTCGGCGAGTCGCTCGAGGACGAGACGCGTCAGCGCGGCATCGTCGAGCGGTTCCTCGCCGAGCTCGAGGCCGGCAACATCACCCCCGAGAAGGTGAGCCAGCCCGCCGGCGCCGAGTCGGTCGGCGACGCGGGCACTGCTGGCGCGCCCGGGTCGCAGGACACCTGATGCGCGGTTCGTCCCGCACCTCCGCGCGCGCCGTCCAGGAGACGTTCCAGAGCGTCCTGGACGGGCAGGTCGACCGGGGCCGTCTCGGTGAGGACCTGTTCGGGATCACCGACGCCCTCGACGGCACCATCGCACTGCGCCGGGCCGTCAGCGACCCCTCGCGTGAGGGGGCCGACAAGGCCGGCCTCGTCGAGAAGCTGTTCGGCGGGAAGGTGAGCCCGGAGGCGGTCGTCGTCGCGAAGAAGGCGGCCGGCCAGCGTTGGGCGGGGGAGCGGGACCTCACCGACACGCTCGAGTCGCTGGCGGTGGCGTCGGTCGTCGCCGCCGCGGAGGCGGAGGGTCGGGCCGACCAGATGGAGGACGACCTCTTCCGCTTCGAACGGATCGTCGCCGGCAACCCCGGTCTGCGCGACGCGCTGACCGATCGACGGGCCGACGCCGGGAGCAAGGAACGACTCGTCGGCTCGCTGCTCGACGGCAAGGCCAACCCCGAGGCCGTACGCCTGGTGCGCCAGGCCGTCCGCTCCCCGCGCGGTCGCCGGTTCGACCGGGTTCTGGACGGCTACCTTGCGGTCGCCGCGACCCGGCGCGACCAGCTCGCCGCCACGGTCACCACGGCCGTCGCGCTCGACGAGGAGCAGCGGCGCCGGCTGTCCGCGGCGCTATCCGGCTACTACTCCGGCAAGACGGTCCACCTCAACGTCGTCATCGACCCCGCGGTCATCGGTGGCATCCGGGTGCAGATCGGCGACGACGTCGTCGACGGCACCATCCTTCGCCGCCTCGAGGCCGCGAAGCGCCACCTCGGAACGTGACGCAGACTCGACCGCAGCACCCACGCATACCCGATCGACCCCGCCCGTACCTCAGCAGAGCAGCTCGGCAGCAGCCGACGACAGGAGAAGAGACACCATGACGGAGCTTTCGATCCGTCCGGAGGAGATCCGGGACGCGCTGGACACCTTCGTCCAGTCCTACGAGCCGGGTGCCGCCTCCCGTGAAGAGGTCGGCCGCGTCATCGACGCCGGTGACGGCATCGCTCACGTCGAGGGCCTGCCCTCGGCGATGACGAACGAGCTGCTGCGGTTCTCCGACGGCACCCTCGGCATCGCGCTGAACCTCGACGTGGCCGACATCGGTGTTGTCGTCCTCGGCGACTTCAGCGGCATCGACGAGGGCCAGGAGGTGACGCGGACCGGCGAGGTGCTCTCGGTACCCGTCGGCGACAACTTCCTCGGGCGCGTCATCGACCCGCTCGGCGAGCCGATCGACGGGATGGGCCCGATCGAGGCCGAGACCCGTCGTGCGCTCGAGCTGCAGGCGCCCACCGTGGTGCAGCGCCAGTCGGTGCACGAGCCGCTGCAGACCGGCCTCAAGGCGGTCGACGCGATGACGCCGATCGGTCGCGGTCAGCGCCAGCTCATCATCGGCGACCGGCAGACCGGCAAGACGACCGTTGCCGTCGACACGATCATCAACCAGAAGCGCAACTGGGAGTCCGGCGACCCCAAGCAGCAGGTCCGCTGCATCTACGTCGCGATCGGCCAGAAGGGCTCGACCATCGCGGGTGTCCGGGGCACCCTCGAGGAGGCCGGCGCGATGGAGTACACGACCATCGTCGCGGCCCCCGCGTCCGACGCGGCCGGCTTCAAGTACCTCGCGCCCTACACCGGCTCGGCCATCGGGCAGCACTGGATGTACCAGGGCATGCACGTCCTCATCGTCTTCGACGACCTGAGCAAGCAGGCCGAGGCCTACCGCGCCGTGTCGCTGCTGCTGCGCCGTCCGCCGGGCCGCGAGGCCTACCCCGGCGACGTCTTCTACCTGCACAGCCGGCTGCTCGAGCGCTGCGCCAAGCTGTCCGACGAGCTCGGTGCCGGCTCGATGACCGGACTGCCGATCATCGAGACCAAGGCCGGTGACGTGTCGGCCTACATCCCGACCAACGTCATCTCCATCACCGACGGTCAGATCTACCTCCAGTCGGACCTGTTCAACGCCAACGTGCGTCCGGCCATCGACGTGGGTGTCTCGGTCTCCCGGGTCGGCGGCAACGCCCAGATCAAGGCGATGAAGGACGTCGCGGGCCGGCTCAAGCTCGACCTCGCGCAGTTCCGCGCCATGGAGGCGTTCGCGATGTTCGCCTCCGACCTCGACCCGGCGTCGCGGGCCCAGCTGGCCCGAGGCGCCCGCTTGGTCGAGCTGCTCAAGCAGCGGCAGAGCAACCCGTACCCCGTGGAGGAGCAGGTCGTCAGCGTCTGGGCCGGCACGACCGGCAAGCTCGACAAGATCAAGGTCGAGGACGTGAAGACCTTCGAGGTCGACTTCCTCGGCTTCCTCCACCACAAGTACCAGGGCGTGCTCGACGGGATCCGCGAGACCGGCAAGCTCGACGACGACGCGAGGGACACCCTCGACAAGGCGGTCGTCGAGTTCGGCAAGGAGTTCGCCTCGGAGGAGCCGGTCGACGACCGGCGCACTGATGTGGGCACCGAGGCGGAGGCCGAGGACCTCGACGCCGACTCGGTGGACCAGGAGCAGATCAAGCGGCAGCGACGCTGACCACTGAGGGGGAACTCGGGGCGGAGCCCCGAGGGTTGGCATACCAACGGCTCTGACCTACAGACACGAGAGAGAGGCGGCGACATGGGAGCGCAGATGCGGGTCTACCGCCAGCGCGTCCGGTCCGTCCAGGCGACCAAGAAGATCACCCGGGCGATGGAGCTCATCGCGGCCTCACGGGTGGTCAAGGCTCGCCAGCGGGTGCTCGCGTCGGCGCCGTACACCCACGCGCTGACCCGGGCGCTGTCCGCGCTGGCGACGTACTCCAACGAGGACCACCCGCTCACCACCGAACGGGAGAACGTGCGCCGCGCGGGCGTGGTCATCATCGCCGGCGACCGCGGCCTCTCGGGCGCGTACAACTCCTCGGTCCTTCGCGAGAGCGAGCAGCTGGTCCGTAAGCTCCGCGAGGACGACAAGGAGCTGGTCGTCTACCTCGTGGGCAACCGCGCCGTGAACTTCTACAAGTTCCGCCGGCGTGAGTATGCGCAGGCGTGGGGCGGCTTCTCCGACCAGCCGACGCACGACGCGGCCAAGGAGATCGGCGAGCGGATCGTCGCGGACTTCCTCAAGGACTACGACGACGGCGGCACCGAAGAGGTGCACGTCGTCTACACGCGGTTCAGCTCGATGGTCACCCAGGAGCCGCGTGCGCTGCGCCTGCTGCCCCTCGAGATCGTCGACGAGGACGAGGACGACGCGCCGGCGAACAACGAGGTGCTGCCGCTCTACGAGTTCGAGCCGAGCATCGGCCAGGTCCTCGACGCGGTGCTGCCCAAGTACGTCACGGCCCGGATCTGGACCTGTCTCCTCGGCGCGGCGGCCTCGCAGCTCGCGGCCCAGCAGCGGGCGATGAAGTCGGCGACGGACAACGCCGACGCCCTCATCAAGACCTACACGCGGCTGGCGAACCAGGCTCGCCAGGCCGAGATCACCCAGGAGATCAGCGAGATCGTCGGCGGCGCCGACGCCCTCGCTGTCAAGAAGTAGCTTCAGTACCCCTCCGTTGGAGAGAAGGAACGACACATGACCGCCACCGTCACCGAAGAGCGCCAGGAGACCACTCCCGGCGCCACCGGCCGGGTCGCCCGCATCACGGGCCCCGTCGTCGACATCGAGTTCCCGGCCGACGGGATCCCCGAGCAGTACAACCTGCTGACCACGCAGGTCGAGCTGGGCGGCGAGACGTCGAACGTCAACCTCGAGGTCGCCCAGCACATCGGCGACAACATGGTCCGCGCCATCTCGCTGCAGCCCACCGACGGCCTGGTCCGCGGCGCGGCGGTGCTCGACTCCGGCGGCCCGATCACCGTGCCGGTCGGTGACGTCACCCTCGGCCGGGTGTTCAACACCACCGGGGTCTGCCTCAACCTCGCAGAAGGCGAGACGCTCGACGTCAAGGAGCGGTGGGGCATCCACCGCTCGGCGCCGCCGTTCGACCAGCTCGAGTCCAAGACGCAGATGTTCGAGACCGGCATCAAGGTCATCGACCTGCTGACCCCCTACGTGCAGGGCGGCAAGATCGGCCTGTTCGGCGGCGCCGGCGTGGGCAAGACGGTGCTCATCCAGGAGATGATCGCCCGCGTCGCCCGCGACCACGGTGGTGTGTCGGTGTTCGCCGGTGTCGGCGAGCGCACCCGTGAGGGCAACGACCTCATCGCCGAGATGGAGGAGGCCGGCGTCCTCGGGCAGACGGCGCTCGTCTTCGGTCAGATGGACGAGCCGCCGGGCACCCGCCTGCGCGTGGCCCTCTCGGCGCTGACGATGGCGGAGTACTTCCGCGACGTGCAGGGCCAGGACGTGCTCCTGTTCATCGACAACATCTTCCGGTTCACCCAGGCAGGTTCCGAGGTGTCGACGCTGCTCGGCCGGATGCCGTCCGCGGTGGGGTACCAGCCGACCCTCGCCGACGAGATGGGCGTGCTCCAGGAGCGGATCACCTCCACGCGTGGTCACTCGATCACGTCGATGCAGGCGATCTACGTCCCGGCCGACGACTACACCGACCCGGCGCCGGCGACGACGTTCGCCCACCTCGACGCGACCACCGAGCTCTCCCGCGAGATCGCGTCGCTCGGCATCTACCCCGCCGTGGACCCGCTCGCGTCGACGTCCCGGATCCTCGACCCGCGGTACATCTCCGAGGCTCACTACAACACCGCAGTCCGGATCAAGCAGATCCTCCAGAAGAACAAGGAGCTGCAGGACATCATCGCGATCCTCGGCATCGACGAGCTCTCCGAAGAGGACAAGATCCTCGTCAACCGGGCTCGCCGCATCCAGCGGTTCCTCTCGCAGAACACCTACGTGGCCAAGCAGTTCACCGGCCTCGAGGGTTCGACGGTTCCGATGGCGGACTGCATCGAGGCGTTCACCAAGATCGCCGACGGCGACTACGACCACGTGGCCGAGCAGGCGTTCTTCATGTGCGGTGGCCTCGACGACGTCGAGCGCCAGTGGGCGGAGATCCAGAAGAACCTCTGAGTCTCGGGTTGAACCTCAGGAACGGGTGAGACCGCTCGGAATTCCGACCGGTATCACCCGTTCCGCTTGTCCACAGGTCGAGGGCGCGCTCCCATCGGAACCGCGCTGAGCGACAGGCTTGCCGTATGCCATCGCGCCCCGCACGCCGTCGCGCGTTCGTCGCGCGGGAGGCGGACGCCTACGGGGGAGTGCTGTCCCGCCGGATGCTGCGCGCGCTCGGTGTGGACCGCCACGCCGTGGCCCGTGAGGTGGCCGGCGACCGGTGGCGCGTCCACGGCCACCAGACCGTCGCCGTCCACTCTCAACCTCTGGGAGCGCCAGCCCTGTGGTGGCGGGCCGTCTGGGAGACCGGGCACCGGATCGCGGCCCTGGACGGCGTCAGTGCGCTGCTGGCGGCGGGAGTGGCGGGTTACGACGAGTCCCTGGTGCACATCTCCGTACCCGACGCGTGCACCCCTGAACGGTCGGGCGGGGTCCGGGTGCATCGCGTCGATCGGCGGCCCGACGAGGTGATCACGACCCGAGGCGTGCCTCGAGTGGCGCCGGCCATCGCCGCGATCCGAGCGGCGCACTGGGCTGCCTCGGACCGGCAGGCCGCGCTTCTGCTTGCTCTCCCCGTCCAGCAGGGCGTGGTCTCCGGGCCCCAGCTCGTGAAGGCGGCGAACCTCGTGGGCGGACGGCGGCGCCGTGCGCTGGTCCTCACGCTGGTCGGGGACATCGCCGACGGCGCGCGGTCCTTGGGCGAGCTCGACTTCGCGGCGATGTGTCGGCGCCGAGGCCTGCCCACTCCTGACCGGCAGGTTCTCCGCCGACGGTCGAGCGGCCGTATCTACCTCGACGTGGGGTGGTCCGAGGGCCGGCTCGCCCTGGAGATCGACGGTTCCCAGCACTACTCGGGGCTCAGCGTGATGCGCGACAACCTAAGGCAGAACGACGTGACCATCGCCGGCGACCGGGTGCTCCGGATCGACCTGCTCGGACTGAGACTCGCCGGAGGACGACCTCATGGACCAGGTCGCCCGAGGCCTGAGGCTCCGGGGGATTCGCGCTACCGGGTGAAACTGGACGAGATTCCGGCCGTTTTCACCCGGACTCGCGCCTCCAGCCGGCGCCGCCCGCGTGCCGTGGACACCGAGGCCGGAACGCCGGCCCACGACGGTTAGACTGCGGACAACGCCGGACCGCCCCCCGTCAGGCAGCACGAACCGGAGGACATCGTGAGCTCATTGCAGGTCGAACTCGTCGCGGCCGACCGCCGGGTCTGGACCGGGGAGGCCACCATGGTCCGCGCCCGCTCCGTCGACGGTGAGCTCGGCATCCTGCCCGGCCACACCCCGCTGCTGGGGGTCCTCGTATCCGGTGACGTGGTCATCCACGGCGAGGGCGGCGAGCAGACGACGACCATCGACAGCGGGTTCATCTCCGTCGAGCACGACCGCGTCACCATCATCGCGGAGTCGGTAGGCGTCCCCGGTCAGAGCTGACCGGCCCGCGTCAGCCGCATACGCCCATGCCGACCGCACTCCTCTCCGTCGAGATCGCGGTCGCTGTGGTGCTCATCGTCCTGGCGGTCTTCCTCGCCACGACGTATGCGCGTCGCCGGGTGATCTCTCGCGGCGCCATCCTCTTCGTCCCGTGCGGCTGGCGGCCCAACCGCCGCAACCGATGGCGCCTGGGCCACTTGCGGCTCGGAAACACCCGGCTGGAGTGGTTCAGCCTCCTGGGCGTCTCCTCGCGCCCACAGCGCGGCTGGGACCGCGTCAGCGTCGACCTGGAGTCCCCGCGCGCCGTCCGTCGTTCTGACGTCATCGACTTCATGCCCGACGCCGTCCCCGTGCCGTGCACCGACAACGGGGTCAGCTTCGAGCTGGCGCTCACCCCCGGCGCCTACACCGCGCTGCGGTCCTGGTCCGAGGCCTCGCCGCCCGGGTCCACGGCCAATGTCGCCTAGGCCACCCGACTGAGCGACCCGACTAGGTCCGGCGCCTCCGCTCGGGCTTCTCGACCCGGCCGCCGCCCGGCTGCCACAGCACGTCCCCGCCCCGCTCGACGTTCGCGACCCGGGCCAGGATGAACAGCAGGTCGGAGAGCCGGTTGAGGTAGGTCGCGGTCAGCCGGTTGACGCCGCCGACGCCCTTCTCGGAACCCGGCTGGTCGCCGTGGGCGGCGATCGCGGCCCACGCGCTGCGCTCGGCCCGCCGGACGATGGTCGTCGCCACGTGCAGGTATGCGGCGCCGGGGCTCCCTCCGGGCAGGATGAACGACCGCAGCGGCTCGACCCGCTCGAGGTAGCGGTCGCAGTCGGCCTCGAGGTCGTCCACCCATGGCTCGGCCACCCGCAGCGGCGGATATTCGTAGATCGCCTGGAGCGGGTTGCACAGGTCCGCACCCACGTCGAACAGCTCGTTCTGGACCCGCGTCAGCGTCGCGGCGATCTCCTCGCCGAGGTCGCCCGTGGCGAGCGCGACGCCGATCTGGGCGTTCGCCTCGTTGGTGTCCGCGTAGGCGGCCAGGCGCGGGTCGTTCTTCGACGTTCGGCTGAAGTCACCGAGGGACGTGGTGCCGTCGTCGCCGGTGCGCGTGTAGATCCGCGTGAGGTTGACCATGGGCCAAGCGTGCCACCCGGTCGCGGGACGACCGCGGCGGCCTGCACCCCGCCGCGGTCGCTACGGTTGGCGGGTGCGGGAACGGTTCCGGGTCGCCGGCGGTGCCAGCCTCCGGGGACGGGTCCGCGTCGTCGGGGCCAAGAACAGCGCGCTGAAGCTGATGGCCGGCACGCTGCTCGCCGTGGGCCGCACCCGACTGACCAACGTCCCGAACATCGTCGACGTGACGATCATGGCCGAGCTGCTCCGGCGACTCGGGTGCGACGTGGACTGGCGCTCGGACGAGGGCGTCGTCGAGATCGACGTCCCCGAGCGCATCGGACATCGGGCTGACTACGAGCTGGTCCGCGCACTGCGGGCCTCCATCTGCGTCCTCGGACCCCTCATCGCCCGGGTCGGCGAGGCGGACGTCGCGGTCCCCGGCGGTGACGCCATCGGCTCGCGCGGTCTCGATCTGCACGCCGAAGGACTCGAGGCCCTGGGCGCGAAGGTCCACGTGGCCCACGGGTACCTCATCGCCGCCGCTCCGCAGGGGCTGCACGGCGCCAGCGTGCACCTCGAGTTCCCGAGCGTCGGGGCCACCGAGAACGTCCTCATGGCCTCGGCACTCGCCACCGGGCATACCCGCATCGAGAACGCCGCCCGCGAGCCCGAGATCGCCGACATCGCCGACTTCCTCGTGTCCATGGGCGCCCACGTGAGCGGGGCCGGCACCTCGACGATCGAGATCGACGGCGTCGACGCGCTCCACCCCACCGAGTACCACGTCGTCCCTGACCGCATCGCCGCCGGCAGCTGGGCGTTCGCGGCGGCGACGACTCGGGGCGACGTCGAGATCGTCGGCGGCCGGGCGGAGCACCTGGAGATCTCCCTCGACCTCCTGTCGGGTGCCGGGTCGACGGTGACGGTGACCCCCGCCGGGTTCCGGGTGGTAGGGCCACAGGAACGGCCGCGCTCGGTGGACGTCGCCACGTTGCCCTACCCCGGGTTCCCGACCGACCTGCAGCCGTTCGCCCTGACCTACAACGCGGTGGCCGACGGCAGCGCCATGATCACCGAGAACCTCTTCGAGGCTCGGTTCCGGACGGTGCAGGAGCTGGCCCGGCTCGGCGCCGACGCCCGGATCGACGGCCATCACGTCATGGTCCACGGTGTCCCGCTGCTGTCGGGTGCGCCGGTCGAGGCCGGTGACATCCGCGCCGGTGCCGCGCTCGTCGTCGCCGGTCTGGTCGCGGACGGCGTGACGACGGTGAGCGGCGCGCACCACGTCGACCGGGGGTACGACCGGTTCGAGCGGCAGCTGCAGGGGCTGGGTGCGGACGTCGTCCGTGAGCCCGACGACGACCTCTACGGCTGAGCCTCGCCACCGGAACGTCACGCATTCGTCATCGAGATCGTGCGTGTCGAGGCGTTTGCCCGCGATGGCTGGCCGTAGCGTCGTTGGTACCGAACCACCGCTCCACCAGCGCATGTATCACCCGTCGACGACCGCACTCCTGCGAAGTAGTCCGGATCGTTACCGCCGGACCCGTGTGCGCGCGGTGCCGCGCATGAGTGAATGGCCCACACAGGGCCGGGGGGCCCACAAGGGGGACCAGATGGCACTGCAGCCGACAGCGACCGTACCGGTTCGCGTCGTCGACTCCGCCCGCGGCCAGGAGGTCGTGATCGAGGGACGCATCGACGTCCGCTCGGCGGCCGATCTGCGCCTCGCTCTCCACGCTGCGATCGACGACGGCGTCGGCGACCTCTTCCTCCACCTCGGCGATGTCGAGATCGGTGACGCGACCGGGCTCGGGGTCCTGCTCGAGTCCCACCGGCGGGCCCGCCGCGACGGTCGTCGCCTGGTGCTCGCCAGCATCACCCCCCGCACCTCGCGGCTGCTCCGCGCCGCGCGCCTGCACCGCGTCTTCCACCTCGACGTGGCCGCCGACGCGCCGGCCACTGTGGCGCCTCTCACCGCCTGAGGACCTGCACCGGCGGGTTACCCGCCGGTACCGTCCATCGGTATGCCGGACGACGTCGCCTCCTCGCCGGTCGAGGCACGCCGCCGGGAGACCGACCGGCCGTGGGTCATGCGCACGTATGCCGGTCATTCCAGCGCCGCGGCCAGCAATGCGCTCTACCGGACCAACCTGGCCAAGGGCCAGACCGGCCTGTCGGTGGCCTTCGACCTGCCCACCCAGACCGGCTACGACCCGGACCATCCGCTGGCCCGCGGCGAGGTGGGCAAGGTCGGCGTGCCGGTCAGCCACGTCGGCGACATGCGGGCGCTGTTCGACGGCATCCCGCTCGCCGGGATGAACACGTCGATGACGATCAACGCGACGGCGATGTGGCTGCTCGCGCTCTACCAGGTGACGGCCGAGGAGCAGGGCGCTCCGATCGCGGACCTGGCCGGCACGACCCAGAACGACATCATCAAGGAGTACCTCTCGCGCGGGACCTACGTGTTCCCGCCCGGCCCGTCGCTGCGGCTGATCACCGACATGGTCGCCTACACGGTCGGTGAGATGCCGCGCTGGAACCCGATCAACGTCTGCAGCTACCACCTGCAGGAGGCCGGGGCGACACCGGTGCAGGAGATCGCGTATGCGTTGTCGACCGCGATCGCGGTGCTCGACTCAGTCCGCGATTCAGCACAGGTGGACCCCGCGGACTTCGGCGAGGTGGTCGGCCGAATCTCGTTCTTCGTCAACGCCGGCGTGCGGTTCGTCGAGGAGATGTGCAAGATGCGCGCCTTCGCTCAGCTGTGGGACGAGCTGACGTCGACGCGGTACGGCGTGACCGACCCGAAGCTGCGGCGGTTCCGGTACGGGGTGCAGGTCAACTCGCTCGGCCTGACCGAGGCGCAGCCGGAGAACAACGTCCAGCGGATCGTGTTGGAAATGCTGGGTGTCACGCTCTCGCGGGACGCCCGAGCCCGTGCGGTGCAGCTGCCGGCGTGGAACGAGGCGCTCGGGCTGCCCCGTCCCTGGGACCAGCAGTGGTCGTTGCGGCTCCAGCAGGTGCTGGCCTTCGAGTCGGACCTCCTGGAGTACGAGGACCTCTTCACCGGGTCGGTGGTGGTCGAGGCGAAGGTGGCGGAGCTGGTCGAGGGTGCCCGGGCGGAGATGGCCCGGGTTGCCTCCCTCGGTGGCGCGGTCGCGGCCGTCGAGTCCGGGTACATGAAGTCCGCACTGGTTGCCTCGCACGCCGCCCGCCGAGGCCGGATCGAGTCGGGCGACGAGGTCGTCGTCGGTCTCAACCGGTTCACGACCACCGAACCGAGCCCGCTCACCGCCGACCTGGGCTCCGCGATCCAGGCCGTCGACGCCGACGTGGAGGAGGCTGCGGTGGCGGCCGTGCGCCGCTGGCGGGCGGAGCGCGACGCGGTCCCTGCCCGTCGCATACGGGCGGAGCTGGCCATGGAGAGGTTGCGGTCCGACGCGGCGAGCGCCGCCAACCTCGTACCCGCGACCCTGGAGTGCGCCCGAGCCGGGCTGACGACGGGGGAGTGGGCCGGGGTGCTGCGAGGGGTCTTCGGGGAGTTCCGCGCTCCGACGGGGGTCTCGTCGACGGTGGCCCCGGGTGAGGCGGCGGCCGACCTCGCGACGGTGCGGAGCGAGGTCGTGCGTACCGGCGCCGAGGTCGGGCGTCGGCTACGGGTGCTCGTGGGCAAGCCGGGTCTCGACGGGCACAGCAACGGCGCCGAGCAGATCGCGGTCCGGGCGCGCGATGCGGGGTTCGAGGTGGTCTACCAAGGGATCCGGCTGACCCCGGCCGAGATCGTCGCCGCAGCGGTGGCCGAGGACGTGCACCTGGTCGGGCTGTCGATCCTGTCCGGGTCTCACCTCTCGCTGGTCCCCGACGTGCTGGACGGTCTGCGCGCGGCCGGTGTGGCCGGTGTGCCGGTCGTCGTCGGCGGGATCATCCCGGAGGCCGACGCGGCCGTGCTCCTCGAGCTGGGGGTCGCGGCGGTCTTCACGCCGAAGGACTTCGCGATCACCGACATCATGGGCGAGTTCGTCCGGCTGATCCGGTGGGCGCACGGCCTGCCGCCTTCCAACCCGGAGTAATGCTCAGTTTTCTCGCCCCACGGCACCGAAAAATTCACCTTACTCCGGGTTGGAAGCGGTAAAGCGGTCAGGAGACGCCGGTCGCGGACTCGCGGCGGGCGTCAGCGGCGGCGCCCAGCGTCCCGTCATCGCGACGGTAGGCCGCCGCCACCCCGCCGAAGAACATCGACCGCCGCGGGTGGACCACGGCCTCCAGGCCGGCGTCCTGTACCGCGGTGACCAGGTCGTCGTCGTCCTCGACCTGGACCACGGGTACCGGTTCGTCGAGCGGCAGCGCGGTCTCGTCCCCGGCGTCCGCCGCGGCCGCACTCGGGTCGGCGAACTCGCCGCGGAACGTCACGTGGATCCGCGCCCGGTCGATCGCCTCGGCGAGGTCCAGCCCCTCGAGGCAGAACCGGCCGAGCACCTGCATCAGGGCCGTGGTGATCCGGTCGGCGCCGGGTGACCCGATCGCGAGCACCTGGCCGACACCGGACGGCGGACCGGAGGCCCGGCCCACGGTCGGCGACATGTTGGAGGCCAGCCGCGTCCCGGGGACGAGGGCGTGGAGGCCGCGCCGGTTGAGCTCCGGCTCGCCGAGGCAGTTGTTGAGCATCAGCCCGGTACCCGGCACCGTCGCCCCCGAGCCGTATCCCGCGGATGCCGTGATGGCGCAGGCGGTTCCGGCCGCATCGACGACCGACACGTGGGCCGTCGAACCCGACGTGGGCAGCCCCACCAGGCCGTGACGTTCGACCAGGGCGAGCAGGTCGTAGCCGTCCTTCTCGAGGTCGCGGGAGAAGTCGTGGACGCCGAGGCGATGGCTGAGGACCCGCCGTTGGATGTCGAGGACGTCGGCGAGCTCGACACGGCCACGGCGGACCAGCTCGCCGAGCATGACCGCGAGCACGGGACCGCCGATCGAGGGCGGCGCGTTGGTGGCGAGGTCCCAGTCGCCCGCGCGGAGCCGCAGCGGGCCGCGGACGACGGGCCGGTATGAGGCGAGGTCGGCCCGGGTGATGAGGCCCCCGCGGTCCTCCTGGTCGGCGGCCAGGGTGGCGGCCAGGTCGCCGGTGAACAGGTCCCCTGCCCCGGCCTCCCCGAGCCGGTCGAGGGCGGACGCCAGGTTCGGGTCGACGATCTTCTCGCCCGCCACCTTCGGCTCACCCCCGACGTGCAGCAGTAGCGCCGCCGTCTGGGGGTCCCAGGCGAACAGCGAGTCGCCGGTGATCGCCAGGTAGCTCGCGGCCGCCGCCCCGAGTGGAAACCCTTGGCGCGCAGCGGTGGCGGCCGGCGCGACGACCTCGCGCCAGGGCAACCGCCCGTGCCGCTCGTGGGCGAGCCCGAGACCGCTGATGGCACCCGGCGTGGCGACGCTGCCCGGACCCGCATACACGGTGATCCCGCCGCCGTAGGACATGCTGAGCTCGACGAGCCCCTCGCCGAACCGCTCCTTCGGAAGCCCGCGGCCGGGCATCTCGACGTTGGCGTCGATCACCTCGGGGTCGCCGTCGTGCGGCCAGATGGCGACGAACCCGCCACCGAGCGGGGAGACCACGCCCGGCTCGGTGCACATCGCGACGAGCATCGCGGCCACCGCGGCGTCGACGGCGGTCCCGCCGGCCTCGACGACGTCGAGACCCGCTCGGACGGCGATGGCGTTCGGCGCAGCGACGGCAGCGGTCACGCGCCGATTCTGCCGCGTGTCAGCCATCGGCGCTTGACTGGGGCGATGAAGGAGACGAACGAGGAGCTCGGCGCGCTGCAGGCGCTGCTGGACCGGTCGCACGCGGGTGCCAGCGAGCATCTGAGGAGCATCATCGACGACGGACGCACGCTGACGGCCCGGGAGATCGCCGGGCTGATGACGGGTATGCGCGTGATGAGCTTCGCGACGGTGACCGCCCACGGCGAACCACGGGTCAGTGCGCTCGACGGGCACTTCCTCCACGGACACTGGACGCTGAGCACGCTGCGTAGCTCACCCAAGGGCCGGCAGCTGGTCGCCCGGCCTGCGGTCAGCGCGGCCTGCATCGAGGGTGAGGAGGTCGCGGTGTTCACCCACGGCCACGCCGTCGTGCTGGAGGGTGACGAGCTGGCCGAGGTCGACGCGCACTGGACGGCCCACTACGGCTCCTCACCGCTCTCGTGGGGTGACGTGGTGTTCTTCCGGCTCGAGCCGACGTGGATGGTCGGGTATGCGGCGAACCGCGCCGAGGTGCTCACGAAGCGCGGCGTGCCCGAGGAGGCCCGGCCGCTGACGTGAGCCCGGGCATACGGTGAGGTGGTGAGCGACCTGCAGTGCCCGGCCCGCTTCCTCGTTGCGCGGCACGGTGAGGCGATGTACGCCGACGCTGAGCTGCTCAGCGACGAGGGTGGCTGGCTGACCGACCTGGGCAAACGGCAGGCGGGTGAGCTGGCCGACCGGCTGCGCGGCGAGCGGGCGGCCGCCGTCTACACCAGCCGGCTGGCCCGGGCCCAGGAGACGGGGGCCGTCGTCGGGGATCTCCTCGGGCTGGCGCCGACGACGGTGGAGGGCGTCCAGGAGTTCTCGGTGGGCTCGCTGGCGGGGACGCCGGCCATGGGCCCGCAGGCTCGAGAGATTTTCATGGCGTGGGTCACCGGCGACCTCGACCGACGCTGGCCCGGCGGCGAGACGGGGTCCGAGGTGGTGGCCCGGTTCGTGGCGGCGGTCGAGGCGCTCGCCGACCGGCACCGCGGCGAGACGGTCCTCGTGGTCACCCACGGCGGGGTGATGACTCTGGCCATCCCGAACACCGCCGTGAACGTGCGGCCCGAGCTGGCGCTCGACGCGATGATCCCGAACTGCGCGGTCGCCGAGGTCGAGGTCGACGCCGACGGGTGGCGCCTGGTCGGACCGTGGCCCGGGGTCGGTTAGAACAGCCGGGCGCCGACGTCGTCGATCCCGCGCAGCGCGTCGTAGTCGAGCACCACGCAGCGAATCCCTCTGTCTTCGGCCAGAACTCGGGCCTGAGGCTTGATCTCCTGCGCCGCGAAGACGCCGACGACCGGCGCGAGATGGGGGTCGCGGTTCATCAGCTCCAGGTAGCGGGTGAGCTGCTCGACGCCGTCGATCTCGCCACGGCGCTTGATCTCGATCGCGACGTGCTGCCGGGAGTGGTCGCGGGCCAGGATGTCGACCGGCCCGATCGCGGTCATGTGCTCGCGACGGACCAGGCTCCAGCCGTCACCGAGGGTGTGGATGTGCTCGGCGAGGAGCTTCTGGAGGTGAGCCTCGACCCCGTCCTTGACCAGCCCGGGGTCGACCCCGAGCTCGTGGTGGGAGTCGTGGAGGACCTCGTGCAGGCATACCCGAAGGCGGTCCTCCGACTTCGCGTGCTGTACGACCCACACCAGCGTGACCCCGTGGGCCCCCTCCTCGGGCGTGGGTGACACCTCCGCCATCGCGCAGGGCGGTGACATCCAGTTGAGCGGCTTGTAGGAGCCGCCATCGCTGTGGACGAGGACCGACCCGTCGGCCTTGACCATGAGGAGTCGGGTGGCCAACGGCAGGTGTGCGGTCAGCCGGCCGTCATAGTCGACGTGACACCTGGCGATGACGAGACGCACACCGGAAAGACTAACGACGGTCAGCGGGCGTGCTCGTCCTCGGGGAGCGGGAGCGCGGCCATGAGGCTCGGCGGGACCGGCTTCGGCCGCCGCGGCTCGCGCACCCCGGCCAGGCCGCCGCCCTCGTCGGGGCCTTCGCCGAGGTCGAAGTCGATGTGGGTCGGCACCGCCACGCGGCGTCGCTGGCGGAAGACTCTCGGCGGGCGCAGACCGGCTCTGGGCACGCCTCCATGGTCTCCGAACCCGCGCGCCTCATCAAGTGCTGCGGCCGAACCAGTGTGACGACCGTCGCGTCCGCCATCCCTACCCACCAGTAGCTCCGGCTGTCACCCTTGCCGACATGGTCGACAGAGCGGCTCGGGACTTCGCCAGCGTGGGCGTCATCGGACTCGGGACGATGGGCGCGGGCATCGTCGAGGTCGTCGCCCGAACTGGGCTGGACGTCGTCGCGGTCGAGGTCGATGCGGCCGGCACGGCGCGGGGCCGCGAGGCGCTGGAGCACTCCACGGCACGGGCGGTCGAGCGCGGGAAGCTCACTCCTGACGAGGCCAGCGCCCTGCACGCGCGGGTCCGGTATGCGACGTCGCTGGACGCCGTGGCCCGGTGCGGGCTGGTGGTCGAGGCGGTGCCCGAGCACCTGGACCTCAAGCAGGACATCTTCGCGGCGCTGGACCGGATCGTCGGTCCGGAGGCCGTGCTCGCGACCAACACCTCCTCGCTGTCGGTGACCGAGATCGCTGTGGCCACGGCGAACCCGCGCCGGGTGGTCGGGCTGCACTTCTTCAACCCGGCGCCGGTGCTGTCGTTCGTCGAGGTGATCCGGACCGTCGTCACCGACGAGGGCGTCGTGAACGACGTGAGCGAGCTGGCCGGGCGGCTCGGCAAGCAGCCGGTCGTCGTCGGCGACAAGGCGGGATTCATCGCCAACGCGCTGCTGTTCGGGTACCTCAACCACGCGGTGTCGATGTACGAGAACCGGTACGCGTCGCGCGAGGACATCGACGCGGCGATGCGGCTGGGGTGCGGGTTGCCCATGGGCCCGCTGGCCCTCATGGACCTCATCGGGCTCGACACCGCATACGAGATCCTCGACACGATGTACCGGCAGGGCCGCGACCGGCTGCACGCCCCGAGCCCCCTCATCAAGCAGATGGTCTCTGCCGGGCTGCGCGGCCGGAAGACGGGTCGCGGCTTCTACACGTATGCGGAGCCGGGCTCGTCCGCGCTGGTGCCAGACGCGCTGACGCCTCGTGACGTGGGGGTGGGCGGCGAGGTTGCGGTCCGGCCGGTGTCGCGGGTCGGCGTGGTCGGTTCGGGGACGATGGCCTCGGGGATCGTCGAGGTGTTCGCGCGGTCCGGGTACGCGGTGACCGTCGTGGCTCGGTCGCCGGAGAAGGCTTCCGGCGTCGTGGCGGCGGTGTCGCGGTCGGTGGCTCGAGGGGTGGAGAAGGGTCGCCTGTCGGCCGCTGCCGCGGAGGCTGTCGTCGAGCGGATGACGCCCTCGGTGTCGACCGACGACCTCGCCGAGGTGGACCTCGTCGTCGAGGCGGTCGTCGAGGATCTCGGTGCGAAGCAGGAGCTGTTCCGGACGCTCGACAAGGTGTGCCGGCCCGGAGCGATCCTCGCGACGACGACCTCCTCGCTGCCGGTGATCGAGCTGGCGGCCGTGACGTCGCGGCCCGAGGACGTGGTCGGGATGCACTTCTTCAACCCGGCCGCGCTGATGAAGCTGGTCGAGGTGGTCTCGACGGTGTCGACCGCGCCGGACGTGTCGGCGACGGCGGTCGGGCTGTGCGCCTCCCTGGGCAAGCACCCGGTGTCGTGCGCCGACCGGTCGGGGTTCATCGTCAACGCGCTGCTGTTCCCGTACCTGAACGACGCCGTGCGGATGCTCGAGGCCCACTACGCCACGGCGGACGACATCGACACGGCGATGAAGACCGGGTGCGGGTATCCGATGGGCCCGTTCGAGCTGCTCGACGTCGTCGGCCTCGACGTGTCGCTGGCCATTCAGCGCGAGCTCTACCTCGAGTTCCGCGAACGCGGGTATGCGCCCGCACCACTCCTGGAGCACCTGGTGACGGCTGGCTACCTGGGCCGCAAGACCGGCCGCGGCTTCCGCACCTACCCCTGACCGCCCACCTTCCCGCCTTCACCTTTGGGCGATCGTGGGAACAAGTTGACCCCAGGGGGTCAACTTGTTCCCACGATCTGGGTCGAGCCAGCCACTTGGGGCCTGTGGATAAGCGCCGAGGCGTCCCCGCCCGGGCGGGAATGCTGGCGGGGTGACGGATCTCTCGGTGTTCGGACCGGTGCTCGGCGGCCCGCCCACGCCGACCGACCGTCAATCACTGCGCGAGGTCATCGACCAACAGCGGGGACTCGTCACCCGTCAGCAGTGCCTCTCGGCGGGGCTCACCGACCGGGCCATCCGGCATCGCCTTGATCTCGGTCGCTGGGTCGTGGTTCGGCACGGCGTCTACCTCACCGTGCCAGGCCGTGAGGGGTGGTGGTGGGATGCGACCTCGGCCCTCCTCACGGTGGGATCCGGCGCCGCGTGGGCCTTCGGAACTGCCGGCTTCGTGCAGGGCCTGGTGCGCTCGCCGCCGTCGACGGTCGAGCTCATGGTGCATGCGCAGATCCACGTCCGCCCAGGGCCGGGGATTCGTGTCCACCGCAGCCGGCACGCCGATCATCGGGTCGACGAACTGCACTGGCCCTGGCGAACCAGGTTCGAGGAGACGATCCTCGACCTGGCCGAACGCGGCACGACCGACGACGCGGTCGCGGTCCTCGGCCGGGCGTTCCAGCGCGGCGGAACGACCGAGGCGACGCTGAGGACGCTCCTGGCGACCCGGGCTCGACATCGCCGGCGCGGGCTGCTGAACGACGTGCTCGGTGACGTCGCGGATGGAGCGGAGAGTGCCATGGAGATGCGCTACCTCCGCGACGTGGAGCGGGCCCACGGGCTTCCCCACGGACGTCGTCAGGCACCGACGATCGCCGGCCGGCTTGGGCTCTACGACGTCGCGTACGACGCCCAACGCGTCCTCGTCGAGCTCGACGGTGAGCTCGGTCACGCGGGCGCAGGGAGGATCCACGACGGCCGGCGCGATCGCCGAAGCGCGACTCAGGGCTGGCTGACCTTGCGAGCGTTCTGGCTCGACGTCGCCGGCACTCCTTGTGACCTGGCCGTCGACGTGGGTGACGTGCTCCGCGAACGGGGATGGCGCGACGCCCCCACGTCCTGTCCTCAGGTCGCCTGTGCCGTCGGCCGGAGAAGGTGGTGAGAAGTTGACCCCAGGGAGTCAACTAGTCCCCACGATCGGACCAAACGCGCGCACTGAGACTCCTCCGCGCGGGAGTCGGGGTCCTTGCATACGATCGCCGGGTGACGGAACGGGCCGGCGGTGGTGTGCCTCGCTGGCTCCGCCGGACGGTCACCGTCCTGGTCACCATCGTCGCGGTGGCCGCCGCCCTCGTCATCGGGCTGACCGTGCTGCCGGACAACCCCCCGGTCGCCGTCAGTCCGGGCGCGCTCACGCCCGAGCAGGCCGAAGCGGGGTACGCCGACCTCATCGCCAAGGACACCGCCGACCCGACCGTCCTGCCCGAGTGCAAGTCCCTCGACGTCCACCCCACCGTGCCTCAGCTGGGCGTGGTCCTGCTGTTCCACGGCTACACCAGCTGCCCGAACCAGTTCTCCGCGCTCGCGGGTCGGCTCGCCGCGGCCGGATACCGGGTCCTCGTCCCGCGCTGGCCCGAGCACGGCATCGCGGACACGGACGCCCAACCGAACTCCGTCGACGGTCAGGAGCTGGCCAACTTCGCGATGCGCACGACCGCCATCGCGCTGGGCCTCGACAAGCGCACCGTCGTCGGCGGCCTCTCGGGCGGCGCCACCCTGGCGCTCTGGGCCGCGGAGCACAACGCGGAGGTGCAGCGGGTCGTCGCCCTGGCGCCGTTCCTCGGCCCGACGTCGATCCCGACCGTCCTCTCACATGCGGCCGGCAACGCGATGCGCCTCGCTCCCAACGTCGACGTCTGGTGGAGCTTCTCGCGCAGGGAGGCCGACCAGGTCCCGCGCTACAGCTACGCCAAGTTCGCCACCCGGAGCCTGGGCGGCCTCATGAGCCTCGGCTCGACGTTGGGCGCCACGCGCAGCAACGCCTACGTCGTCCACGTCCTCAACGGCGCCGACACCTCGGTCGACCCGGCGGTGGTCCGCGCCCTCGTCGGCCGCCAGCGCGACGCGGGCGACCTGGTGAGCGTCTACGAGTTCCCCGCCTCGCTCCAGGCTCCCCACGCCTACGTCGACCCCGACGATCCGGGCAACAAGGTCGAGCAGACCCTCCCGGCCCTCGTCGACCTCTTCACCACCGGCGCCACCGGCCTGCTGACGCCGAGCTGAGCACAGGGACAATCGTCGGTATGCCCCGCGCCAACCGCCGTCGCCACGAGCACCGCCCGCTCGCGGCCGGAGGACTCGGTGAGACGACGACCGAGCGGTATGCGGGTTCGCTCTGGACCGTACGCCGCGTCAGTGGCGCCCGGGCCACTCGCACCTACCTCTGCCCGGGCTGCCAGCAGGAGGTCGCCGTGGGGACACCACACGTCGTCGCCTGGCCGGCCGAGGGCGTCGGCGGGCTCGGGGACCGGCGGCACTGGCATACCGGCTGCTGGTCCCGCCGCGACGCGCGACCGGCGGGCAACGCGTACCGCTGAGCTTGCCTCGATAGCCTGCCCACCATGAGCCGCGACCCTGACGAGATCCGGGCCAGCTCGATCCTTCCCGCGCGGCGCACGGACGTCGTGCTCCACACCGCTGACGGCCTACGACTGGTCGGCGAGCTCGCGCTCCCGGCGGACCGCCACCCGGTCGCGACCCTGGTGACCCTCCACCCGCTGCCCACCCACGGCGGCTTCATGGACAGCCACGTGTTCAAGAAGGCGGCGTACCGGCTGCCTGCGCTGGCCGACGTCGCGGTGCTCCGCTTCAACCTGCGCGGGGTGACCTCACCGCGGGGCACGTCCGACGGGACGTTCGACAATGCGGACGCCGAGAGGTTCGACGTCGCCGCGGCGATCGAGTACGCCGAGTTCCACGAGGCGCCCGAGCTGCCGAACCGGTGGCTCGTCGGCTGGTCGTTCGGCACCGATCTGGCCCTGATGTACGGCAACGACCCGTCGGTCGAGGGCGCCATCCTGCTCAGCCCGCCACTGCGGTACTCCGGCCCGGAACACCGTGCCGCCTGGGCGGATTCGGGCAAGCCACTGGTGGCGCTCGTCCCCGAGCTCGACGACTACCTGCGGCCCGCAGAGGCCAGGGAGCGGTTCGCCGTGGTACCGCAGGCCGAGGTCATCGGCGTGGACGGTGCGAAGCACCTGTGGGTCGGCGAGCCGTACGTGCGGCGCGTCCACGAGGAGATCGTCCGCCGCGTCAACCCGAAGGCACTGCCCCTGGCGACGACCTGGCCGGCCGCCGAGCAGCAGCACGAGGCCTCCCCGGCAACGCGCCTCAACTGACCCACAACCTCACCAGGAGGTGTGCAGTGGCGCACCTTCCGCGAACCCGGCGGTGCTCTGCAGCCCGACGACCGCGCGGTCGTGGAACTCCTCGACCGTGCGCGCTCCCGCATACGTGAAGGACGACCGCACCCCGGCGGTGATCGCGTCGAGCAGGTCCTCCACGCTCGGCCGCGCCGGGTCGATGAACATCCGCGCGCTGGAGATGCCCTCCTCGAACAGCGCCTTGCGGGCCCGGTCGTAGGAGGACTCGGTCGCCGTCCGGGTCCGGACCGCGCGCGACGAGGCCATGCCGAAGGACTCCTTGTATGCGCGTCCGTCGGCCGTCGCCTGAAGGTCGCCGGGGGACTCGAGGGTCCCGGCGAACCACGAGCCGATCATGACGTTCGACGCGCCGGCGGCCAGCGCGAGCGCGACGTCGCGTGGGTGCCGCACGCCGCCGTCGGCCCAGACGTGCGCCCCGAGCTCGCGGGCGGCCGTCGAGCACTCCAGCACCGCCGAGAACTGAGGACGGCCGACGCCGGTCATCATCCGCGTCGTGCACATCGCGCCCGGCCCGACACCGACCTTGACGATGTCGGCACCTGCCTCGACGAGGTCCCGAACCCCTTGCGCCGCAACGACATTCCCGGCGCAGATCGGGATCTCCAACCCGAGGTCACGCACGGCGCGCAACGTCTCGAGCATCTTCTCCTGATGGCCGTGCGCGGTGTCGACGACGAGCAGGTCGATGCCGGCCGCCGCGAGCTCCTTGGCCCGGCCGACGACGTCGCCGTTGATGCCGACGGCGGCCGCGACGCGAAGCTGGTCGTGCTCGTCCGCGTTGGGACGGTAGACGGTCGCGCGCAGAGCGCCCTGACGAGTGAGGATCCCGACCAGCCGACCCTCGGCGTCCACCGCTGGAGCGAGCCGATGCCGGGCCGTGCTGAGCAGACTGAACGCGTCCTCGGCCGACTCGTCGGCGCCGATCGTCACCACGTCACGGCTCATCACGTCGCGGACCTGGGTGAACCGGTCGACGCCGCCGAGGTCGGCCTCGGTCACCAGGCCGATCGGGTGATGACGCTCGTCAACGACGACAGCCGCGCCGTGGGCGCGCTTCTGGAGCAGCGTCAGGGTGGCGCCGACAGTCTCGACCGGGTCGACCGTGATGGCGGTGTCGTGCACGAGATGCCGCGACTTGACGAACGCCACGACGTCGCCGACGACGTCGGTCGGGATGTCCTGGGGGATGACGCTGAGACCACCGCGCCGGGACACGGTCTCGGCCATCCGCCGTCCTGAGACGGCAGTCATGTTCGCCACGACGATGGGGATGGTGTTGCCCGAACCATCGGAGCAGGACAGGTCGACGTCCATGCGCGAGGTGACCGACGAGCGGGCCGGAACCATGAAGACGTCGTCGTAGGTCAGGTCGAACGCCGGCTCGAGGCCGTTGAGGAACCGCACCGAACGAGGTTACCGGCGTGGGTCACACCCGGCGTTGCCGCGGGACCAGCACCTCGTCGTAGAGCAGCAGCAGCCCCGCCGCCGCCGGGATGGCCAGCAGGGCCCCGAGCATCCCGAGCAGCGTGCCGCCGATGAGCGCCGCGACGATGGTGACGGCTCCGGGCACCGACACGGTGCGCTGCATGATCCGGGGCGCGACGAGGTAGTTCTCGGTCTGCTGGTAGACGATGAAGTACACCAGCGCGATGATCGCCTTGGTCGGGTCGTCGAACAGCGCCACCACCGCGACGAGGACCGCCCCCAACGTCGCGCCCACCATGGGGACGAGCCCCAGGAACCCCACCGCCACGGCGAGCACGGCCGCATACGGGATCCCGACGATCGACATCATGATCCACGCGCAGAACGCGTTGACCGCCGCGACGACGACCTGCCCGATGGCGTACGAGCCGACCCGCCGCATGATCTCCTCCGAGAGCGAGATCACCCGGGGGCGGCGGCTGGCGGGGACGACCGCGTACGCCGCCTGCTTGAGGGTCGGCAGGGACGAGAGGAAGTAGAGGGTCAGGACCAGGACAGTCAGCGTCGAGAAGATCCCCTCCGCGACGATCCGGCCCGCTCCGAGCACGCCGCCGGCGACCTGCGACATGAAGTCGCTGTCGGTGAGCCGCTTGTTGACCTCCTCCTGGATCTTGTCGATCACCTGGTAGTGCTGGTCGATGTCCTGGACGCGGGGGTTGTTGAGCACCTCGTTGACGTAGACCGGCGCGCTCTGGGCCAACTCGTTCGCCTGCTGCGTGACCGGTGGCACGACGACGAACCCCAGCAGCACGAACGCGCCCACTGCCAGGGCGAACACCGCCGCCACCGCGCCGCCGCGTCGCAGCCCGCGACGGACGAGGAACTCCACGACCGGGTTGAGGGCCAGAGTGAGGAAGAAGGCGACGGTCAGCAGGGTCAGGACCGTGCCCAGCGACGAGACCGCCTGCCAGAGGGCGTACGCGGCGAGCACCCCGATCGCGCCGACGAAGCCGACGTAGAACGGCGACTGTCGGTTGAGCGGCCGGCCGGCCTGGCCGAAGGGACGTCGAGCGCCTCGGACGTCGGGCTCGGGGGCCATCGGCTCGGCGTCCTGCCGGGGCAACGTGTCTCCCAGCAGGGAGTGCGTCAGCTGCTCGTCGTCGCCGCGGCGTTCGCCACCGAGATCGGCCAGCGGACGCCGCCGGCTCTCCTCCACGCGCCCGCGCTGCCGTGCCCGGAACGCCCGCTCGCGGTCCCGGAGACCGCGGAGCCGGCCGACGACGTCGAGCATGCTTCGACGCTAACCGCGCCCCCCGCCGGGTCGGCGGAGGCAGGGCCGTCACTCGTTGCGGAACCAGCCGAGCTCGTCGGCGAACCGCTCTCGCTTCTCGGGATCCGTGACGCCGAGGCCCTCCCGGGGCGCGAGGGTGAGGACGCCGACCTTGCCCTGGTGGAGGTTGCGGTGGACGTCGTACGCGGCCTGGCCGACGTCCTCCATCGGGTACGTCCGGCTCAGGGTCGGGTGGATCAGCCCCCGGTCGATGAGGGCGTTGGCCTCCCACGCCTCGCGGTAGTTCGCGAAGTGCGAGCCGATGATGCGCTTGAGGTTCATCCAGAGGTACCGGTTGTCGTACTCGTGGAGGTACCCCGACGTCGAGGCGCAGGTGACGATCGTGCCGCCCTTGCGGGCCACGAACACGCTCGCACCGAACGTCTCGCGGCCGGGGTGCTCGACGACGATGTCGGGGTCGCGTCCGCCGGTGAGCGCACGGATCTTCGCCCCGAACCGGCGCCACTCGGACTGGTCCTGAGTCGCGTCCGGGCCGTCGCCGGTCCAGAACCGGTACCCCTCGCCGGTGAGGGACGACCGGTCGATGACCAGCTCGGCGCCCATCCGGTGGCAGATCTCGGCCTTGTCGGGGCTGGACACCACGCAGATCGGCGTGCCACCGCCGGCGAGGGCCATCTGGGTCGCATACGAGCCGAGCCCGCCGCTGGCTCCCCACACGAGGACGACGTCGCCGAGCTTCATGCCCGCCCCGTTGCGCGAGATCAGCTGCCGGTATGCGGTGCTGTTCACCAGCCCAGGGGAGGCCGCCTCCTCCCAGGTCAGGTGGCCGGGCTTGGGCATCAGCTGGTTCGTCTTGACGATGGCCAGCTCGGCCAGGCCGCCGAAGTTCGTCTCGAACCCCCAGATCCGCTGCTCCGGGTCGAGCATCGTGTCGTTGTGGCCGTCGGCCGACTCCAGCTCGACGGAGAGGCAGTGGGCCACGACCTCCTGGCCGGGCTTCCAGAGGTGCACGCCGGGTCCGGTACGCAGGACGACGCCGGACAGGTCCGACCCCACGACGTGGTACGGCAGGTCGTGCCGCTTGGTCTCGGACGAGAGGCGGCCGTAGCGTTCGAGGAACCGGAACGTCGAGATGGGCTCGAAGATCGACGTCCAGACGGTGTTGTAGTTGATGGCGCTGGCCATGACGGCGACGAGCGCCTCACCGGGTGCGAGCTCCGGGACCGGGACGTCGTCGACGTGCAGGGACTTGCGCGGGTCCTTGTCACGGCTGGGCAGGCCCTCGAACAGGCCCTCCTCGTCGCGGTGGACGGTGACGGCGCGGTAGGAGTCCGGTACCGAGAGGGCCTCCCACGCGGCGGCGGTGCGCTCTCCGGCCATGATCGCGTCGCGGATCTCGTCCATGGGGACCCCGGCTCCTGTTCCGTCGGTGGCAGGTGGCCACGACCGTACTGGCGAGTAGCCTTGCGTCCCCGAGCCATGAGACGCCCGTCACGGGGTGACCTGGCTCACGCGGAGCGGGTGCTGGAGGTATGCGCGTCGGTTTCTGACCGAGACGCCACGACCCGACCCGATCGGGTGGGTGCAAGCGTCGGTTCGTGGCTGTTACGCCACTAACAGTCGGGCGTCGCAATGGGGTGAATTTGCGACCCCAGAGGTAGGCAAGGTCCCAAGGATCACGGTCGGCGGCCCTCGGGTCGCGGGTCATGTCGCGCCTGGTGTCGTGAGCGCAGCACCATCTGCGACATGACCGGCGACATGACCGGCGACATGACCTGGCCCCCTGTCGCGAACCCCCGGGTTGCCGGCCGTTCGCGGAGCTCAGTCCTGGAGCACCCCTTGGCGCCGCGCGATCGCCGCGGCCTCGGTGCGTCCGGCCGCGCCGAGCTTGGCCAGGATGTTGGAGACGTGGACGCTCACCGTCTTGGTGCTGATGAACAGCTGGCGCCCGATCTCGCCGTTGCTCCGGCCCTGCGCGACGAGGCCGAGGATCTCCTGCTCACGGGCGGTGAGGGCGACCGAGTCGGCGGTGTGCTCCTCTCGTCCGCGGCGGCTCGTCGTGCCGGCCACGGTGCGCAGCTCGGCGAGCAGCGGCTCCGCTCGCAGCCGCCGGGCGGTCTCCCGTGCGACGGTCACCAGCCGCCGGGCCTCGGTGGCCTCGCCCGCGGCGTGGAGGGCGGCGGCGAGCCGGGTCTGGGAGCGGGCGACTTCGAAGGCGTGCCCCATCTCCTCGAAGGCCGCGACACTCGCCCGCCAGGCGTCGACCAGCTCGGCCGAGGACGGCGGTTCGACGTCGGCCAACCACCGGAGCCGCTGGATCTCCGCCTCGCCGCGGACGTACCAGGCGCGGGCCTCGATGTGTGGCGCCCCCTCCAGGGAGTGGGTGGCCGCGAAGTCCCGGTTCTCCGCGGCGTGGTGTTCCCCGAGGGCGGCCCATTCGGCCCGCTCCGACCGGGAGATCGTCGAGACGTGGGACGCGATCTGGCCGAGGAGGAGGGTGCTCAAACGCAGCCGGAGCCACATGATGCTGCCCGGCCACAGCCGGCGCAGGGTCGTGACCGACGCGTCGTGGAACGTGCGCGCCCCGTCGAGGTCGCCCTTGTCGCCGTACAGGTCGATCGCCGCGGTCGTGCAGTAGAGCACCATCGCTCCGTCGCGCTCCCAGAAGGGCCGGATGGCGGCGATGTGGTCGAGGGCCTCCGCCATCCCGCGCCCCGCCTCCACGTCGAGGGACACGGAGCGCAGGTAGGCCTCGGCCAGGGGCGGCGGAGCCTCGGCCGAGGTGTCGGTGAGCGAGAGCACGCCGTCCCAGTCACCGAGGATGTAGGCGGCGAGCGCGGCGACCGCCCGCGCGTCGAGACCCCACGGCGACCAGGGCCGCCCACTCGCCTTGGACCGGGCCAGGGCCTCGAGGTAGAGACGCCGGGCCTCGGCGAACTTCCCGATGCCGAAGTGGACCGTGGCCAGCTGGTGCAGCGCGCGGATCTCCACGTCGACGTCGTCGCCGGCCTCGCCCAGGACCTTGGTGAGCCGGGCGATGGCGTCGTCGGGCTGACCGGACAGGTCCGCGACTCTCGCCAGGACCAGCGACGCCGCCCGAGCCAGGCCGGGGTACCCGAGCTCGGTGGCCATCCGCACCGCCTCCGACGCCGAGCCGGCGGCCGCCTCCGTGTTGTGGTGCCAGCGCTGCGCCTGGGCGTGGATCATCAACGACCGAGCGCGGAGCTTGGACGGCGGCTCCTCCGGGATGAGGGCCATCGCCGCGGTGGTCAGGTCGAGCGGGTCGAAGTCGACCTCCGTGGTGAACGCCGACTCGGCCTTGGCCAGCAGCAGACGGGCGCGCGACTCTGCCGGCGCCGTGTCGGGCAGCATCGCCAGGTGGGCGGAGACCAGCTTCACGGCGCGGTAGGCGTCGCCGGCGTCGACGAGCGCGTCGGCGGCACTCGCGACGAGGCCGACCTCGACGGCCGCGCGCGGCCCGAGCATCTCGAGGGCGGACTGGTAGTGCTGTGCGGCCTCCTCGGGCGCTCCCACGCGCATCGCCTCGTCGCCGGCCTCCGTGCTCGCGGCGATGGCGGTCTCGATGTCGTTCGCGGCCCGCGCGTGGAGGGCGAGCTCCGCGGATGTGCCGGGAATGCTGCCGTCCTGCAGCGCGGTGACGTAGGCGGTGTGCAGCCGGGCGCGCTCTCCCGGGAGGAGGTCGTCGTAGACGGCCTCGGAGAGCAGGGCGTGGCGGAACGCATACCCCGGTTGGTTGCCCGCCTGGCGGGGCTCGAGGATCAGGGCGTCCACGGCCTGACGCAGGCCGAGGTCGAGGTCCTGGGCGTCCGACCCCGAGGCCGCGAGCACCCGGGCCAGCAGCTCGTGGGAGACGCGACGGCCGGCCACCGAGGCGGCGCCGACGACGCGGCGGGACGGCTCGTCCAGCCGGTCCAGCCGGACCAGGAGCAGGTCGGCGAGGTCGACGGGGAGGGTCGTGGCGCTGGAGAGGCCCTCCATCCCGCTGAGCTCCTCGACGAAGAACGCGTTGCCGTCGGCCCGGGAGATGATCGCCCGGACCTGCTCGTCGGTGAGCGGGTCGGGGTGCAGGGCGTGGACCAGGGTCCGGACCGACGCCTCGGACAGCGGACCGACCTGGAGGCGGTGCAGGGTCGGGAGCCGGGACCACTCCGCGAGGGTCGGACGCAGCGGGTGGCGACGGTGGACGTCGTCGCTGCGGTAGGACACGACCAGCGAGACGGGGGCCTCGAGCTGTCGGGCGAAGAGGTAGCTGAGCAGCTCGCGGGAGGACTGGTCGGCCCAGTGGGCGTCCTCGATCACGACGAGCAGCGGCTGGGTACGGGCGGCCTCCTCGAGCAGGGCGTGGATCCCCGCGAAGAGGTCTGACCGGCTGGACCGGTCGTCGGCGCCGGACGCGTGCTCCGCGGCCTCGGCACCCTCGGGTGTGGCCTGGGCGACCCGGACCCGCTGGCGGGGGAGCAGGCGCATGATCGCGGGGTAGGTCTGGGCGACGGTGTCGACGACGGCGGGCAGCTCGTCCTGGAGCCGGCCCAGGATCTCGGAGAACGGGAGGAAGGGCAGGGCGCTGTCGCCGAAGTCGAGGCTGTGGCCGACGACGACGAGCCGGCCGGCGGCCACGGCGCGGTCGCGCAGGGCCAGCAGCAGCCGGGTCTTGCCGACCCCGGCGTCGCCGCCGATGAGGACGGACGCGCTGCCCTCCGGGTCGTCGACGGCCGAGAACGACGCCAGGTCGGCGAGGAGCTCGTCGCGACCGACCAGGGGCGCGCGTCGGTCCACAGTGGTCATGAGGTCCATCATCGTGGCTACCGGCGACATCGCGGACAACGACGAACCCCGCGACGGCTCCTGGACGGAGGTCGCGGGGTTCGCGGTCTGCTCCTGCTGGTGTGACTCGCCGACAACCGTGTCGGTATGCGACGAGGTGCCCTCACGGGCCACCCGGCTCAGCGCCCGAAGACGGGACGAAGCATCGGGCGGTGCCCCTCGACGGGGCGGGGCGAGTCGTCGGCGTCGGGGCCGGCGGTCTGGTGACGGCGACGCGACCAGCCGCGGTAGCCCTCGAGACGACGGCTGCGGTCCGTGGAGACGGTGTCGACGGTGGTGATGGGGAACATGGCAGCACTCCTTGCGTGGTTCGCCGGGCCTGTTGGTCCGACGCCATTGAGAGTGCGCTGCTGAGGTACCCCAGGGGATGGGGAGGACGACCTATCTTCCCTGGGCGCAGCTACCTCAGACGGGTGCCGTTCCTCGGTACCTCAGACGCGGGTAGAGGCCCCGTTCAGTGGTGCCCGGCGGGCTCGACGAGCTCCACGAGGACCCCGCCGGCGTCCTTCGGGTGGACGAAGTTGACCCGGCTCCCTGCGGTGCCGCGGCGCGGGGCGTCATAGAGCAGCCGGAGCCCGCGCTCGCGGAGCATCGTGCTGGCCTCCTCGACGTCCTCCACGCGGTAGGCGACCTGCTGGACGCCGGGACCGCTGCGGTCGAGGAACTTGGCGATCGTCGACTCGGGGCTGAGTGGGGCGAGCAGCTGCACGCACGAGCCCGAGTCACCGACCGACATCATCGCCTCCCGGACGCCCTGCTCCTCGTTGACCTCCTCGTGGACGAGTCGCATACCGAACGTGCGCTCGTAGAAGCGCTTGGCCTCGTCGAGGTCCGCGACGGCGACGCCGACGTGGTCGATCGCCGTGAAGAGGTGCGGGAACTCACTCATGCGGCGAGGGTATGCCCGCGACGGCGACCGTGGTCAGCCCACGGGGGCGGGTGTGCTCACAGTCACCTGCACGGGATCGGTCGGCTGGCCGAACCAGTGGACCGACTCGCGGAGCAGCTGCAGCTGCAGGGTCGGCGAGCCGGCGAGCGGCGCCCGGAGGGACACGGTCTGGGTCGACACCCGTCCGGGGTCCACGCTCTCCGACAGCTCGAACCGGGGCGTGCCCCACTCGGTGTTGTCGGGTGGCGACTGGGTGCCGAGCCGGTAGCCGCGACCGGACTCGAAGGTCGTCGACCCGGTGTTGTCGATGGTCACCGCGAGGTTCAGGGTCTGGCCCGGCGTGACCGACGTCGGGACGCCGCCGGCGAACGTCACGTGCCCGTCGTCGATGTAGGCCGGGCTCGGGTCCTTGCGCTGGTACGGCAGGACGAAGAAGCCGCGCACGTAGCCGGACTGACCGGCCATCGACGTGCCGTTGGTGAGGATCGGCCGGGCCGGCGCCGAGGAACCGATGTCGAGGGAGATCGTGACGTTGTCGCTGCCCTCGTAGTTGCAGTCGTAGACGTGCAGGGTCAGCTGGGACCCGACGAGGTCGTACCCGTAGACCAGCTCGACGTGGTTCTGGAAGACGTCCCACGGCCACGCGCTCTGGGCCAGGACGACGCCGATCGGGACCAGGCCACCGGCGTCGACGTAGCGCATCACCTGGCGCGCGGCGTCGACCGTCTCCGCATACAGGCCCTTTCCCCAGAACCAGGTCCCGTGGTCGAGCTCCTGGGTCGCGTGGATCCAGTAGGGGATGACGCCCGGGCCGAGGAAGCTGTCGAGCAGCCGCGAGAGGATGTGCCGCCCGAGCGGCAGGGGGATGCCCTGGGGGTTCGTGGACCGCAGCTGCTGGGTGCCGCTCTCGTGAATGTCGCGCGCCAGGAACGACATTCCGCCGCAGAGACCCATCTTCGTGACGTCGATCGACGCCGACGGCAGCCCGGCCAGCGAGATCCGCAGGTCGAGGCCGGCCGGCCAGGGACCGTTGTGGAACAGCGGCGCAGAGCGGCTGGGCAGGAATCCGCTGACGTACGACATGGGGCGACCTCCGGGGACAGGTCATCGATCAGGACTGACCGTGGAGAGGAGTCCAGCGTGCTCCCTGATACCGGGCGCTGAACAGAGGTTGGACGCCGCGGTAATTCCGACGGTCGGTGTGGGGAGCGCCACCCTCGGAGGGGGCGGTGGGTATGCGTCGCGAGACTAGAGTTGACGTTCGTCCACCGACGTCGTTGACACTCGCAGGAGGCCCCCCATGAGCGCAGATCCCACCGTCATCGTCGGGGGGGCCCGGACCGGGATGGGCCGGCTCCTCGGGTCGCTCAAGGACTTCTCCGCGACCGACCTCGGCGGGTTCGCGATCGCCGGTGCGCTGGAGAAGTCGGGCGTCTCGCCCGACCAGGTCGACTACGTGATCATGGGCCAGGTGCTCCAGGCCGGCGCGGGCCAGATGCCCGCCCGCCAGTCCGCGGTCAACGCCGGAATCCCCATGGACGTCCCGTCGATCACCATCAACAAGGTGTGCCTCTCGGGGCTCGACGCCATCGCGCTGGCCGACCAGCTGATCCGCGCCGGTGAGGTCGAGATCGTCGTCGCCGGCGGTCAGGAGTCGATGACCAACGCCCCGCACCTGCTGCTGAAGACGCGCGAGGGCTACAAGTACGGCGACGTGACGATGCGCGACCACATGGCCTATGACGGCCTCTGGGACGTCTTCACCGACCAGGCCATGGGTGCGCTGACCGACGCCGAGAACGCAGGGAACACCGACCTGCGTTTCAGCCGGGAGGAGCAGGACGCCTTCTCCGCCCGCTCGCACGAGCTCGCGGCCAGGGCGTGGAAGGACGGCGTGTTCGACGACGAGGTCGTCTCGGTCTCGATCCCGCAGCGCAAGGGCGACCCGCTGGAGTACAAGGCCGACGAGGGCGTCCGCGCCGACACGTCGGTCGAGGTGCTGGGGCGGCTGCGGCCGGCGTTCTCCAAGGACGGCACGATCACCGCCGGCTCCGCCTCGCCGATCTCCGACGGCGCGGCCGCCGTGGTCGTGATGAGGAAGTCCAAGGCCGAGTCACTGGGCCTGAGCTGGCTCGCCGAGATCGGCGCTCACGGCATCGTCGCCGGCCCGGACTCCACCCTGCAGGCGCAGCCGGCCAACGCGATCCGCAAGGCCTGCGCCAAGGAGGGCATCGACCCCGCGGACCTCGACCTCGTCGAGATCAACGAGGCGTTCGCCTCGGTCGCGCTCGCGTCGACCAAGGACCTCGGGATCGACCTGGACAAGGTGAACGTCAACGGTGGCGCGATCGCGACGGGCCACCCGATCGGAATGTCCGGAGCCCGCCTGGTCCTGCACCTCGCGCTCGAGCTCAAGCGGCGCGGCGGCGGTGTCGGCGCGGCGGCGTTGTGCGGTGGCGGCGGCCAGGGCGACGCCCTCGTCGTCAGGGTCCCGGCCACCTCGTAGCCGCCTTTCGCGACGCGGACCGCGTTCGCTCTTGATGGAGTACCCGGTCGGGTAACCGGATCGGCTGTGATCGCAACGTGATCGGTTACCCAACTGGGTATCCCATCCCGAGCCGGGCTCATCGTCGACCGTCCATTCGCACCGAGGCATGGCCCAGCCGCCAGACGCGCGCAGTTGGCGCAAGGCTGTGGACCGGCCCCTGGAAGGGCGCAATTGCGTCGAAGTGGTGGCGGATCGTGGCTGATCAGCCACCAGAAGGGCGCAATTGCGCCGAAGTGGTGGCGGTATGCGGATCCCGGAGTGCCGGGTATACGAGGTGTAGCTGAGGATCCGAGATGGCCGCGTCGCCCCACAGGCGGACCTCCGGCACCCGCGGCGCGTACCGCGTTCGCTAACGTCCCTCCGGTGGCGTCAAGACCGGTCGATGTCCCGGCGCTGGTGCAGTCCGCCCGGGAGGGGTCCCCGCGAGCCGTCGCGCGGCTGATCTCGCTGGTCGAGGACGAGCACCCGGCGCTGCGCGAGGTCATGGCCGCCTTGGCCCCGCACGCGGGCCACGCGCACGTCATCGGGATCACCGGGAGCCCCGGCGTGGGCAAGTCGACGTCGACGAACGCCCTCGTGGCCGCATACCGGAAGCGCGGGCAGCGGATCGGGATCCTGGCCGTCGACCCCTCGTCGCCGTTCTCGGGCGGAGCGCTGCTCGGAGACCGGGTCCGGATGCAGGACCACGCGCTCGACCCCGAGGTCTACATCCGGTCGATGGCCTCGCGCGGGCACCTCGGCGGGCTGTCGTGGACCACGCCGCAGGCGCTGCGCGTGCTCGACGCGGCCGGCTGCGACATCGTGCTCGTCGAGACCGTCGGTGTCGGCCAGTCCGAGGTCGAGGTGGCCGGCCTCGCCGACACCACGGTCGTCCTGCTGGCTCCGGGGATGGGTGACGGGATCCAGGCCGCTAAGGCGGGGATCCTCGAGATCGGGGACGTGTTCGTCGTCAACAAGGCCGACCGCGAGGGCGCCGACGCGACGGTCCGCGACCTGCGGCACATGATCTCGCTCGGCGACCGGACCGAGCCGGGCCTTTGGCGACCGCCCGTCGTCAAGACCGTCGCCGCCCGGAACGAGGGCATCGACGAGGTCATCGAGTCGATCGACAAGCACACCGACTGGCTGACGCGCACGGGTCACCTCCGCGAACGCCGCGAGGCCCGCGCCGGCGACGAGATCGAGGCGATCGTCCTGGCCGCCCTGCGGCGACGGATGGGCAACCTGCGCCACCACGACAGCGTCGACCGGCTGGCCGCCGATGTCGTCGACGGCCGGACCGACCCGTACGCCGCTGCCGACCAGGTCCTCGACGCCCTGACCTGAGGGACCAACGCTCACGTGGGGCTGGCCCCACACGGGCGTCCGCCGGTGCGGCGGACCGCGTCACCCCCGCTGTCGTCCTCTCGGCGGACCGGCCCGGTGTGGTCGTTCCAGCACGCTGGAAGCACACCGAAACACACCCGTATCCGGGCCGGAACGCCGGCTCGGACCCTCGAGAGGAACCCACCGTCATGCGCAAGCTCGCCGCTGTCGCCGCCGCCCTGACCGTCGCCGCCGGGATCACCGTCGTCGCCGCGGCCGGAACCGCCAACGCCACGTCCGCCCCGTCCACGGGGACCATCCGACTGTCGACCAACGTCTACTCCGCCCCCCACAGCGGTTCGCCGGCGGTGCTCTTCGGGCTCCAGCCGGGCCAGAAGACCACCATCGTCTGCTACACCGAGGGTGAGAACGTCTACGGGAGCGACTACTGGTTCCGGGTCGGCCAGGGTGGCCAGCTGGGCTTCGTGCACAAGGAGTTCATCGTGCCGGACGGCTACGTCGAGCACTGCTGACTCGATGAGAGCGCCGGGGTCCACCAACGGACCCCGGCGCGCTCGCGTCTCCAGGCGTCCCTGCTCGGTGAGCAGTCGGCGCCCTGGCTGCCTAGGATGGGTCCGGCTCGCCAGTGACGTCGGCCTGATCCGTGGCGCTCCTGGCCGCGAACCGACGAAAGGCATTCATGGAGATCTGGCCCGGTAAGCCGTACCCGCTCGGCGCGACCTACGACGGGACGGGTGTGAACTTCGCCATCTTCTCCGAGGTGGCCGAGCGCATCGAGCTGTGCCTCATCGGCGAGCGCGGCAAGGAGACCCGCCTCACCCTCCCGGAGGTCGACGGCTTCGTCTGGCACGGCTTCCTCCCCGGCGTGCAGCCGGGACAGCGCTACGGCTACCGCGTCCACGGCCCCTACGAGCCGTCGCAAGGCACCCGCTGCAACCCCGCCAAGCTGCTCCTCGACCCCTACGCCAAGGCCGTCGACGGCGAGATGCGCGGTGACCCGTCGCTGTTCGGGTACGACATGGACGACCCGGAGGGCGGCCTCGACGACATCGCCAACACCGAGGACAGCCTGGGCAAGACGCTGACGTCGGTCGTCATCAACCCGTTCTTCGACTGGGGCCAGGACCGTCAGCCGCAGCTCGAGTACCACGACACGATCATCTACGAGGCCCACGTCAAGGGCCTGACCCGGCTGCTCGAGGACGTGCCCGAGGACATCCGCGGCACGTATGCCGGCATCGGCCACCCCGCGACGATCGAGCACCTCACCAAGCTGGGCGTCACGGCCATCGAGCTCATGCCCGTCCACCAGTTCGTCCAGGACTTCTCCCTGCTCGACAACGGCCTACGGAACTACTGGGGCTACAACACGATCGGCTTCTTCGCTCCGCACAACGAGTATGCGGCCTACGGCACCCGGGGCGAGCAGGTCCCGGAGTTCAAGGGCATGGTCAAGGCGCTGCACGAGGCCGGCATCGAGGTCATCCTCGACGTCGTCTACAACCACACGGCCGAGGGCAACCACAAAGGCCCGACCCTGGCCTTCCGCGGGATCGACAACGGTTCCTACTACCGCCTGGTCGACGAGGACCCCGCTCACTACTACGACACGACCGGCACGGGGAACTCGCTGCTGATGCGGCACCCGCACGTGCTGCAGCTGATCATGGACTCGCTGCGCTACTGGGTGCTCGACATGCACGTCGACGGGTTCCGGTTCGACCTCGCGGCGACTCTGGCTCGCCAGTTCCATGACGTGTCAAGGCTTTCCGCGTTCTTCGACATCATCCAGCAGGACCCGGTGATCAGCCAGGTCAAGCTCATCGCCGAACCCTGGGACCTCGGCGACGGCGGCTACCAGGTGGGCAACTTCCCGCCGTTGTGGACGGAGTGGAACGGCAAGTACCGCGACACGGTCCGCGACTTCTGGCGCGGCGAACCGGCCACCCTCGGCGAGTTCGCCTCGCGGTTCACGGGGTCGTCCGACCTCTACGAGCACTCGGGGCGCAAGCCGATCGCGTCGATCAACTTCGTCGTCGCCCACGACGGGTTCACGCTGCGCGACCTCGTGTCCTACAACGAGAAGCACAACGAGGCCAACGGCGAGAACAACCAGGACGGCGAGAGCCACAACCGCTCGTGGAACTGCGGTGTCGAGGGGCCGACCGACGACCCCGCGGTGAACGCGCTCCGCTTGCAGCAGCAGCGCAACTTCCTCACCACGCTACTGCTGTCGCAGGGCGTCCCGATGATCGCGCACGGCGACGAGCTGGGTCGTACGCAGCTCGGCAACAACAACGCCTACTGCCAGGACAACGACCTCACCTGGGTCGACTGGGACCTCGACGAGGGCGAGAACGAGCTGCTGCACTTCACCCGGCGACTGGTGCAGCTGCGCAAGGACCACCCGGTGTTCCGTCGACGGCGGTTCTTCGCCGGCAGCGCGAACCACGGTGGCGAGAGCGACCTCGGGGACATCGCCTGGTTCATGCCGAACGGCAAGCACATGGACGAGGCGGCCTGGCGCGACGGGATGGCCCGGTCGCTGATGGTCTTCCTCAACGGGCTGGCCATCCCGGCGCCGGACCGGCGCGGCAACGTCGTCCGCGACGACTGCTTCCTGGTCGTCTTCAACGCCCACGACGAGGCGATCACCTTCACCCTGCCGGAGGAGGAGTACGGGCCCGAGTGGTACATCGAGGTCGACACCTCGCTGAGCGCCTCGGCCGCCACGCACGCCAGCGCCGGTGCCGCCGACCCGGTCACCGCCGCGTCGTCGTCGGCCGCCGCCTCCACGATTCTCGAGCCGGAGACCGAGTTCTCCGTGTCGGCGCGCAGCATCGTCGTACTCCGCAGCCCCTGCGGGCCGGAGGCGTGACGGGCGGGGAGGAACGGCAGGGGCACGCGGACCGCCGGGTGCCCACGGCGACCTACCGGCTCCAGGTGCAGGCGGCCTTCGGGTTCGACGATGTCCGCGCGCTGGCGGGCTACCTCGCCGACCTCGGCGTCAGCCACGCATACCTCTCGCCGGTGCTCCAGGCGGCGCCGGGATCGACCCACGGCTACGACGTGCTCGACCACGCCCGGCTCAGCGACGAGGCCGGTGGCCGTCCGGCGTTCGACGCCATGGTGGCGGCGCTGCACGAGCGCGGCCTCGGCGTGGTCGTCGACATCGTCCCCAACCACATGACCGTGCCGGAGCCGGAGCACCTCAACGCGCCGCTCTGGTCGATGCTCCGCGAGGGGCGTGAATCCGCGTACGCGGCCTGGTTCGACGTCGACTGGGACGCCGCGGGGGACCGCATCGTCATCCCGGTCCTCGGCGGCACCGTCGACGAGGCGCTCGCGTCGGGTGAGCTGGTCCTCGCGGCCGATGGTGGACCGGACGGCGACGAGGTGGTCGTGCGCTACTACGCCCACGAGCTCCCGGTCCGGCCCGGGTCCGAGGACCTCCCACTGGCCGAGCTGCTCGACCGGCAGTGGTGGCGACTGGAGTCCTGGCGGTCGGGGGCGAGCACGTTGAACTACCGCCGGTTCTTCGACGTCGGCTCCCTGGCGGCCGTCCGCGTCGAGGAGCCCGAGGTGTTCGACGCCACCCACGTCCTGGTTGTGGATCTGGTCCGCGATGGCTCGGTCGACGGTTTGCGCATCGACCACCCGGACGGGCTGGCCGACCCGCGCGGGTACCTGCGCCGGCTGGCCGAGGCGACCGACGACGCGTGGGTCGTCGTCGAGAAGATCCTCGAGGGCGACGAGCAGCTGCCCGACGACTGGCCGTGCGCCGGGACGACGGGCTACGACCTGCTGTGGCGCATCGGCGCCTTGTTCGTCGACCCGGCCGGGGAGCAGCCGCTCACCGACCAGCTGGCCTTCGTGTCCGGAGCGCGGCTGACCCTCGACGAGGTCGTCACGGCGTCCAAGCAACAGGTCGTCGGGACGGCCCTCGTTCCCGAGGTTCTGCGGCTGGCCCGCCGGGCCGACGAGGTGCTGGCGGCACCGTCGTCGCCGGCGCACCCGCCGTCCGACTCGGTGGTCCGCGCGCTCGTGGCCCTGCTGGTCGCCATGGACCGCTACCGCGCCTACGTCGTCCCGGGGGAGGGCGTGGATCCCGAGGCCCAGCGGGTGCTCGACGCCGCCGCTGAACGGGCCCGCGCCTACCTGCCCGTCGAGGACCATCCGACCCTCGACGTCCTCCTCGACCTCGTCCTCGGACGGGTGAGTGACGACGTCCGCGCCGAGGCGGGTCCCGCCCTGGACGACCTCGTCGTGCGGTTCCAGCAGACCTGCGGACCGGTGATGGCCAAGGGGATCGAGGACACCGCCTTCTACCGCTGGCACCGGCTCGTCGGCCTCAACGAGGTGGGCGCCGACCCGGACCACTTCGCCGAGTCGCCGGACGAGCTGACCGCCTTCGTCGATCGCCTGGCGCAGGAGTGGCCGCTGACCATGACCACGCTCTCGACCCACGACACCAAGCGCTCCGAGGACCTTCGCGCGCGGCTGGCCGTGCTGTCCGAGCGGCCCGAGGAGTGGCAGCAGTGGTTGCGCGAGGCGCAGGAGACGGCCCGGCCCTACCGCTCCGAGCGCCTCGACGGCTCCACCGAGTACCTCCTCTGGCAGACCCTGGTCGGGGCCTGGCCCATCGACGAGGAGCGGCTGCAGACCTACGCCACCAAGGCAGTTCGCGAGGCCAAGGTGCACACGGGCTGGACCGACCCCGACGAGGAGTACGAGGCGGCGGTGGCCGGCTTCGTCAGCGGAGTGCTGCAGGACGAGCGCCTGCCGGGCCACCTCGCGTCGTGGGTCACCGCCACGGCCGGCGCCGTGCGCGCGGTCACCCTGGGGCAGAAGCTGCTCCAGCTCGTCCTGCCCGGTATCCCCGACGTCTACCAGGGCACCGAGCTCGTCGACCTCTCGCTCGTCGACCCCGACAACCGGCGGCCGGTCGACTTCGCCGTCCGCGCCGCGCGTCTCGCCCGTCTCGACGGCGGTGCAGAACCCGGTGACCTCGACGACGAGAAGCTCCTCGTCACCAGCCGGGCGCTGCGGCTACGGCGCGACCGGCCGGAGTGGTTCACCGGACCGACCGCCACGGTCCGCCGCGTGCGATCCGACAGCGACTGCGCCTACGCCATCGCCCGCGGCGACTCGTCCGGCGACCACGTCGTCGCCGTCGTCACCCGCCTCGCGGCGTCGCTCGACGGGTGGGGCGACGAGCGCCTCGCCCTGCCCGCCGGAACCTGGACCGACCTGCTCAGCGGCCGCGCGCTGGAGAGCGACGGAGAGGTGCCGCTGGCTCGCATACTCGACCGTACGCCCGTGGCCCTTCTGATGAGAACGCATGTCTGAAAAAGAGATTCGCGTCTGGGCGCCGAATGCCAAGCGCGTCGACGTCGACATCGAGCCGCTGGGTGGCGTGGTGACAACCACGCCGATGACCCGACAGCCCGGTGGCTGGTGGTCCGTGTCGACCGACCGACCGGCACCGCTCGACTACGCGTTCCGGCTCGACGGTGGCCTGCCCTTCCCCGACCCGCGAAGCCCGTGGCAGCCCCGCGGGGTGCACGGGCCGAGCCGCACGTTCGACGCGGGCACGCACGTCTGGAGCGACAACGGCTGGCCCGGGCCGCGCGGCGGGGCCGGAGCGGTCGGCGGCGTGTTCTACGAGCTGCACGTCGGGACGTTCACCTCCGGCGGAACCCTCGACGCCGCGACCAGCCGGCTCGACCACCTCGTCGCCCTCGGGGTCGACGTCGTCGAGCTGATGCCGGTCGCGGCCTTCCCGGGCCGGTGGGGTTGGGGGTACGACGGCGTCGCCCTGTATGCGGTCCACGACCCCTACGGCGGTCCGGCCGCGCTGCAGCGGTTCGTCGACGCGTGCCACCAGCGGGGGATCGGCGTCTGCCTGGACGTCGTCTACAACCACCTCGGGCCCAGCGGGAACTACCTGTCGCAGTTCGGCCCGTACTTCACCGACCGGCACGTCACCCCCTGGGGTCCCGCGGTCAACCTCGACGGGCCGGGGTCCGACGAGGTGCGCCGGTTCGTCCTCGACAACGCGCTGCGCTGGTTCCGCGACTTCCACCTCGACGCGCTGCGGCTGGACGCGGTCCACGAGCTGCGTGACGACACCGCACGGCACCTGCTCGCCGAGCTGGCCGACGAGGTGGCCGCCCTGTCGCGCGAACTGGAACGCCCGCTCACCCTCGTCGCGGAGAGCGACCTGAACGACCCGGTCGCCGTGACACCCACGGAGCACGGTGGCTGGGGGATGAGCGCCCAGTGGGACGACGACATCCACCACGCCATGCACGCGGCCCTCACCGGCGAAGGACAGGGCTACTACGCCGACTTCGCGGCGCCGGGCGTCCTGGCCCGGACGCTGCGTGACGTCTTCTTCCACGCCGGCATGTGGTCGTCGTTCCGCGGTCGCGTCTGGGGAGCCCCGGTCGACCGGTCGGCCCACCGCGCGTCGCAGTTCCTCGGGTACCTCCAGACCCACGACCAGGTGGGGAACCGGGCCTGCGGCGACCGGATCTCCGCCACCATCACGCCGGGCCAACAGGCGATCGGGGCCGCGCTCTACCTCACCGCCGGGTTCACACCGATGGTGTTCATGGGCGAGGAGTGGGCGGCCGGCACGCCGTGGCAGTTCTTCACCTCGTTCGAGGAGCCCGACCTCGCGGACGCGGTGCGGAACGGCCGTCGTGCCGAGTTCGCCGCGCACGGCTGGGCCCGCGAGGACGTGCCCGACCCGCAGGACCCGGCGACCCGCGACCGCAGCGTGCTCGACTGGTCCGAGCTCAGCCGCCCCGCGCACCAGCGGATGTTCCGTTGGTATGCCTCGCTGGTCGCCGAGCGACGGCGGGACCCGGACCTCGCCGACGACCGGCTCGACGCGCTCGTCGTGGACGCGGACGACGACGACGCCTGGCTCGTCCTGTGCCATGGGCGGGTACGCGTGGTCGCCAATCTTGCGGCCGAGCCGGCGACCGTCCCGGTCCCGGAGCTGGGCGAGTCCGCCGAGGTGGTCCTGGCCTGGGACCCTGCGGGCACGTCGCATACCGAGGGTTCCGTGACCCTTCCGGGCCACTCCGTCGTGCTGCTGCGACTCGCCTCCTGACGGTCAGCAGCGCGGGGTAGGGTCTACCGGCCGGTGGCAGGAGGGTGCCGCTGAGGCGGGACCCGGAGGTGCGCGGTGTGGGCGGCGATTCGTTACCGGCGCGCCCAGGCCGTGGCCCTCATGCTCCTGTCGGCGCTGCTTACCGCCTGCGCCGTCTTCGCCCCTCTCTACGAGCGGGCCCTCGAGCAGTCACTGCTGCGAGACGGGCTGACCCGCCAGAGCGCACTGGCCACCTCGCTCGTGGGCGAGTCGGTCCAGTCCGAGGTAGGCCTGCCACAGCCGAGCGGGATCCGCGGCATCTTCCCCGTCGCCCTGGTTCCGTTCTACGACCCGGGCAGCGAGCTGTGGTCCGGGCGCGTCACGTACACCGGCGTGGTCGGTCTCCCGTCCACGGTCCAGATCGTCGGGCCCCAGGACACCTGCCGCGCGCTCGAGATCACGCAGGGCGCCTGCCCCTCCAACGCCTACGAGATCGCCGTGTCGGACGCCGAGGCGAAGATCCAGGGCTGGCAGCTGGGAGCGCAGCTCAACCCCGCCGAGGTGCTCATCGCCGGATTGCAGAGCCGACCGTTCCCCAAACCCTTCGTCGTGACCGCGTTCTACCGTCAGCTCGACGATCCCGGCCACTGGCAGGGGTTCGGCCTCGAGGGTCGCGCCGGCCTGACCTCCCCCGGCCCGGCCGACACGCCGCTGATGGACGGGTGGGTCACGCCGCCGTCGACCTTCGCGACGGGATGGCGGTCGAGCCGGCTCGACGTCGTCTGGTTGGTACGGAGCGACGTGGTCAGCCTCGACGGCCTGGGGGCCGTACCGGCGGCGGTCGAGGAGATGCAGCAGGCGGGGGTGGGCAAGGTCCCGGCCATCGCGGTCCGCACCTCCGTGCCCGACCTCGTCGCCGGCGTCGTCGAGGGACAGCGCCAGGCCCGCACCATCGTCCCGCTCCTCGTCGGACAGCTCGCCGTGCTCGCCGTCGTCGTGCTCGGCCTCGTGGCCGCGGCGGCGGTCGAACAGCGCCGCCCGGAGCTCGCCCTCGGCCGGCTGCGCGGCAGAGGTCCGGCGGGTGCGGGCCGGATGGTGATGCTCGAGCTGGGCACGGTCGTGGCCGCCGGGGTCCCCGTCGGGTTCCTGCTCGCCCTCCTGCTCGGCGAGGTGGCGCGGAGGTTCTGGCTCGCCAAGGGCGTCCCCTTCGAGCTGCCGTCGGCGATGTTCGTGGCCGCGCTGCTCTCCCTCGTCGTGGCGCTGCTCGCGGTTGCCGTCGTCGCGCGCCCGACCCTGCGCGAGCCGATCTCGACCCTCCTGCGCCGGGTACCGCCCCGCCGGGCGGGCTGGGCCGTCGGTGCCGTCGACGCGGTCGTCGTCGCGGTGGCGGCCGCCGGCCTCGTCACGCTGCTGAGCGGAAACGTCTCCGGGCCGCTGGCCCTGGCCACGCCTACCCTCATCGCGCTCGCCCTCGGGCTGGTCCTCGCCCACGTGCTCATCCCGCTCGCGGACGCGACCGCGCGCCGACTCACCGCTCGAGGACGGGTGGTCGGGGGTCTCACGGCGGTCCAGGTGGCGCGCCGTCCCGCGGTGCGCCGGATCATGGCGATCATCACGGTCGCCACTGCCCTGACGGTCTTCGCGACCGACGCGCTCGTCGTCGGCGCCCGCAACCGCGAGGACCGCGCCAAGGTGGAGACCGGGGCGGAGGCCGTCATCACCACGGCGCCGACCGACGCCACGTCCCTGCGTGACGCGGTCACCGCCGCCGACCCGACCGGCACCGTCGCCACGCCGGTCGTCGAGGTCCGGCAGGGGAGCGCCGCGGCGATGACGACCCTGGCCGTCGTTCCCGACCAGTTCTCTCGCATCGCTCAGCTTCCCCGCGACGCGGGCGCCTTCCCCTGGGCCGCGATCAGCGGCGGGAGCGCTCCGGAGATCCTGCTCACCGGACGGGCGTTCTCCCTGACCGTCAGCGACTCGACCCTGGTGCTGGACGCCCCGACCGTGCCCAGCGCTTCGCCGACCACGCGGCCTCCCGGCGTCCCCCTCGGCTTCCCGGGGAACGGTCTGGCGTCGGTGATCGCCTACCTCGCACCGGTCGGCCAGGGCCCGTTCGTCGTGAACCTCGGGGACATCGTCGTCCCCTCGACCGGACCCGTCACGCTCAACCACGACGTCGCCTGCGCGTCGGGTTGCCGCCTGGTCGGGTTGAGCGTCGCGCCACCCCTGGGCTTCAAGGGAGTCATGCGCGGGACGCTCACGGTGAGCGCCGTGACGATGGACGGGTCGGCGCCGGTCGCCCTCGGCGGAGCCGCCGCGTGGCTGCCCTCCGGTGACCCGGAGGCCCCGGCCGACCAGCTGCGTCCGTACGCCAAGGCGACCGACGCCGGCGACCCGACGCGCCTCGGCGTGGCCGTCCAGACCACTGCGGACGACGTGAAGCTGACGGCCCGCGGCAGCTCCGCCCCGATCCCGGCCCTCGTCTCGGGTTCGCTGCCCAACGGCGCGGCCGGGCCGGGGTTCAAGGCGGCCGGGCTCGACGGCCTCACCCTCGACTACACCCGGGTGGCCCAGATCCCGTACCCCCCGGGAGGGGGCACCGACCAGGCGATCGTCAACCTCGACGTCCTCGCGGCCAAGTCGACCGAGATCGCCGCCCTCGGGCAGGCGCAGGTGTGGGTGGCCCGCGCCGACGCGGTGCCCGCCGTCAGCGATGCCCTGAGGATGGCCGGCCTGGCCGTGCGGTCGGTCGAGCTGAGAACCGAACGCGAGCAGCTCTTCGCCAGCTCCGCGTCGGCGTGGGGGCTGCGGCTTGCCTTGGTCGTCGGCCTCCTGGCGCTGGCCATCGCCGCGCTCGTCCTCGTCCTCGTGGCGGTGACCTCGTGGCGAGGCCGGGCCCGCGACTACGCCGCCCTGCGGATGGCCGGCGTCGCGCCGCGGACGTTGCGCCGGGTCGGCCTCGCGGAGCAGTGGATCGTGGTCATCGTGAGTGTGGTCGTCGGTGCGCTGTCCGGGATCCTCGGCGCCCAGCTGGCCATGCCGATCATCCCGTTCTTCACGACGCCCTCGGCGGTCCTGCCGATCGATGCGTCCCTCGCGACGGGTCCGGTCGTCCTCGCGGTCGTCGCGGTCCTGGTCCTGCTGCTCGCCGTCGGCGCCGTGGTCGGGGTCCGTCTCGTCGAGCGCGCCTCGCTCTCGAGAGTCCGGGAGCAGCTGTGACGGCCACGGTCGGCGCCGAGCGCCGAGGTCTCGCCGTCTCCACCCACGGGTTGGTCCACATCTACCGGTCCGAGGGTCACGACGTCGCCGCCCTGGCCGGGGTCGACCTCGACGTGCGGGCCGGCGAGATGGTCGGCCTCCTCGGCCCGTCCGGGGCCGGCAAGTCGACCCTGCTGACCCTGTTCGGCGGGCTGATGCGGCCGAGCGCCGGCCGGATCCGGATCGGCGGCCACGACCTCGGGCGGATGGCCGAGGCCGCCCTCGACGAGTACCGCGCCGCCGACGTCGGGCTCGTACTCCAGGGCGCGGGCCGAAACCTGTTGCCCTACCTCGACGCTCGCGAGAACGTCGCCTTCGCCCAGCAGCCCGCTCGGGCGGTCGGGCTCCCCGTCCCGACGCCGGGGGAGGTCCTCGACCTGGTTGGCCTCACCGATGTAGCCCGGGTGCCGCTGGAGACGCTCACGCCCGGTCGGCTGCAGCTCGCCGCGCTCGCGGTCGCCATCTCGACGTTGCCGGGCCTGCTGCTCGCCGACGAGCCGACCAGCCAGCTCGACCACCGGGCGCGGGACCTCGTCCTCGACCGGCTCCACGACGTGAACCGCCAGGTGGGCACCACGATCGTGCTGGTCACCCACGACGCCGAGGTCGCCGCCCGGCTACCGCGGACGGTCACCATTCGCGACGGCCGCGTGGGCGGCGAGGGTCGCAGCGGCGAGGAGTATGCGGTCGTGTCCGCCGACGGGTCGCTGCCCCTGCCGGACGACGTCCTCGTCGACCTGCCGCCGGGCACCCTGGTCCGCGTGCACCGCGACGGCGACCGGTGGACCCTCATCACGGGAGGCGGGCCCGAGCGTGACTGACGAGAACCCGTATGCGCGCCCCGCGCCGTCCGACGACGGTTCGGTGGAGAGCGATCCGAGCGCCAGGGGGCTCGGGTATACCTCCACCGGAAAGCTGATGGCGGCGGTTGCCGAGCCCGAGGCCGAGCCGGGGTCGGTGGTGGTCCGCGGGATGACGGTGCGGTACGGCGAGCTGGTGGCCGTCGACGACGTCGACCTCGTGGTCCCGCCCGGAACCTTCCTGGCCCTGACCGGTCCGTCCGGCGCGGGGAAGTCGTCGCTGCTGTGGGCGATCGCCGGTGCCGTGAGCACGGCCGCCGGTGAGGTGACCGTGGAGGACGCCCGAGTCGCCGACCGGTCCGCGGGGATCCGAGCGGGAATCGCCTTGATCCCGCAGGGAAACGGGCTGGCCGGCGTCCTGACCGCCCACGAGAACGTCGCGTTCCCACTGCTGGCGACGGGGACCGCGCCCGCCGATGTGGCCACGCGAACCGCTGCCGCCCTCGCCGACGTGGGCCTCGCCGAGTCGGGGGACCACCTGGTCGAGGAGCTGTCCGGCGGCCAGCAGCAACGCGTCGCCGTCGCCCGTGGGCTGGCCGCCGAGGCGCCGGTCCTCCTCGCCGACGAGCCGACCTCCGAGCTCGACCACGCGAACCGGGCCCGCGTCCTCGAGCTGCTGCGCGCCCGGGCTGCGGTGGGCGACGTGGTGGTCATGGCCACCCACGACCCGGAGGCCGCGGCGGTGTGCGACGGCGAGGTCCGCCTCGACGAGGGACGCCTCACCCGGCTCCGATGAGCCGGTCCCGCGCGGGCTTACCGAAAACCGTTGGCGCACGGCACGACTCGCGATCTACCGTCGACGTATGTCCGCCACCGCTTCCGCACCGTCCCTGGTGACGTCCCAGGTCCGGCTCGTCGACCTCCACGACGACGCCGACTGCGCCGCTGCCTATGCGGCGCTCATGGCCAGCCGGACGTACCAGCGACCGTGGGACGACAGCGACGGCTTCGAGCAGACGCTCGCCGAGTGGCGCTACGAGGACCCGTCCGAGCGCGACGAGCGCTGGGTGGTCGAGGCGGACGGTCTCGTCGTCGGCGTTGCGACGCTGTACATGAGCCTGGACGACAACACCGACAAGATCTGGGCCGAGGTCGACGTGCACCCGGACCATCGTCGGCGCAGGGCCGGGACGGCCCTGGCTCAGCTCCTGGAGCGCCGGGGACGTGAGCTGGGCCGGCCGGAGCTCATCGTCGAGGTCTACCTCCCGCCGGTCGACACCGACACCAACACCGACAAGCACCCCTTCGAGCGCTTCGCCGCCTCCCAGGGCTTCCTCGCGGAGAGCACCGACAACGTCCGCATCCTCGACCTCCCCGTTCCCGACGCCGTGCTCGACCGGCTCGAGGCGAGCGCCCGGGAGCGGTGGGCCGGCGCATACCGGCTCGAGACGCATACCGACGGGCTGCCCGACGAGCTGGTCGAGGGATACTGCCGCGTCTCGAACCTCCTCAACGTCGACGCGCCCACTGGGGCCGTGGACTTCGAGGCGGAGACGCTCACGCCGGAGCGCTACCGCGGCTACCTCGCCCTCGAGCGTCGTCAGGGACGGCGCCGGCTGACCACGGTCGCCCTCGAGGTGGCGACCGGCGAGGTCGTGGCCTACACCGACCTCGTGCTGCCCTCGGGCGCCCCGACCAAGGCGTGGCAGTGGGGAACCCTGGTGGACCGGGCGCACCGCGGGCATCGGCTCGGCATGGCCGTCAAGCTGGCGAACCTGCGCGAGGTGCAGTCGGCGCACCCCGAGCGCGAGACCGTCGGCACGGGCAACGACGCCACCAACTCCTACATGGTCGGCATCAACGAGGAGCTGGGGTTCCACGTCGTCGAGGTCGCGCGGATGTGCCGGAAGGTGCTCACCGACCTCTGACTCTCGCCACACGGCACGGCGGTTACGGTGAGGCCATGCTCGTCGCCTTCTCCGTCGCCCCCGCCGTCGCCGCCGACGACACCGGTTCGGTGAGCGAGGCGGTGGCCGCCGCCATCCGCGTCGTCCGCGAGAGCGGGCTGCCCAACCGCACCGACTCGATGTTCACCACCGTCGAGGGCGAGTGGGACGAGGTCATGGCCGTCGTCAAGGGGGCCGTCGACGCGGTGGCCGCGGCCAGCCCTCGGGTCAGCCTGGTGCTCAAGGCCGACATCCGGCCGGGCTTCACCGGCGAGCTCGAGGCCAAGGTGGCCCGCATCGACGACCTGCTCGCGGGCGGCTGAGCCCTACTCCGCGAGGTCGCGCTCGGGCAGCGACCCCAGGGTGGCGAAGGCCTCCAGGTACGGCTCGACGTCGCCGGTCACCGTCCACGACCGCAGCTGCGCCGCCGAGCGCCGAGCCATCAGGGCGCGGGCCAGCTCGAAGTCCGGCGCCCGCACGACCACCGCCGGGTCCTCGTCGGCCGAGACCCAGCGCCAGTCGTCGCCGACCAGCGCGATCGGGGGCAGCTCGGCGACCCGGTGGGCGAAGACGCGCAGCATCCGGTCCCGCATGTAGGCCAGCCCGGGCGTGTCCTGCGCGCCGGAGACCCCGAGCGCCCCCCGCAGGTCCTGCTCGTGGATCACGACGTCGCCGAGCGGTCGCGTGCCCTTCTGCCTCATGTGGGCCTGCAGCGGTTCGGTGATGCCCCGCCACTCCTCGACGAGGGTCGGGAGGTCCTGCTCGCGGCGCTCGTCGACCTGGCGCTGGGTCCAGGTGGCGTTGTGGTCGTTCGGCTCGTCCCCGGCGAGCACGTCGACCCCGAGACCGACCACGTGCGAGAACAGGTCGCGCACCGTCCAGTCGGGGCACGCCGGCACCCGACGCTCGGCCTGTGGCGCGTCGAGCCCACCGACCAGGTCGATGACCCGGCGTTGCGCGTCCACCCATTCGACGATCCCGTCCATGGGCCCAGCCAACCACTAGCGTTGCCCGTCGTGGCCGACGTCCTGCGACTGCGCTTCGACCCCATCCGGCGGGCCGCCGAGCTGTGGCGCCGCCGATGGGGGCCGACGTCACAGCCGCAATCGATGGCCTCGGCGACCTCGATCATGCGGGTCCAGCAGCTCCTGCTCGGGGACTTCGACGCGGTGGTGGGACGGCACGGGCTGACCTTCGCCCGGTACGAGGCACTGGTCCTGCTCGCGTTCTCGTCGGCCGGCGAGCTGCCGATGAGCAAGATCGGCGAGCGGCTCATGGTCCACCCGACGTCGGCGACGAACATCGTGCAGCGCCTCGAGGCGCAGGGGTTCGTCTCGCGCAGCCCGAACCCGCGCGACGGGCGCGGCACGCTGGCGGCCATCACCGACAGCGGGCGCGAGGTGATGGAGGCGGCCACCACGGACCTCGTTCAGGGCGGCTTCGGCCTGTCGATGTTGACGTCGGAGGAGCACGACCTGCTCTTCACGCTGCTACGCAAGGTCCGCGTCGCGCGCGGGGACTTCGCCGAGTGACGGGCTCGGCTGTCATTTACTAGGACGTCCTAGTAAACTGGTGGGCATGAGCCCCGACACCCCCACGACCGACAGCGGCGCGGCCCGCTGGCAGCAGCGCTACGACGCCGCCCTGGCCGCCGGTCGGGTGCGCGACGCCGACTTCTCCACCCTCTCCGGCGACACCGTCCAGCCGGTCTACGGACCCGGGCTGAACGGCATACCGGAGCCGTCGTCCGACGAGGAGCGCGCCCGCCTCGAGCGGATCGGGTGGCCGGGGGAGTACCCCTTCACCCGGGGCCTGTATGCGACGGGCTACCGCGGGCGGACCTGGACGATCCGCCAGTTCGCCGGGTTCGGCAACGCGGTGCAGACCAACGAGCGCTACAAGATGATCCTGGCCCGGGGGGGCGGCGGGCTGTCGGTGGCCTTCGACATGCCCACGCTCATGGGCCGCGACTCCGACGACGGCCACAGCCTCGGCGAGGTCGGGCACTGCGGGGTCGCGATCGACAGCGCCGCCGACATGGAGACGCTGTTCGCCGACATCCCCTTGGGCGACGTCACCACCTCGATGACGATCTCCGGGCCGGCCGTGCCGGTGTTCTGCATGTACCTCGTCGCCGCCGAGCGGCAGGGCGTCGACCTCGGCGTCCTCAACGGGACGCTGCAGACCGACATCTTCAAGGAGTACATCGCGCAGAAGGAGTGGCTCTTCGGGCCGGAGCCGCACCTGCGCCTCATCGGCGACCTCATGGAGTACTGCGCCCAGAACATCCCCGACTACAAGCCGCTCTCGGTCTCGGGGTACCACATCCGCGAGGCCGGCTCGACCGCCGCGCAGGAGCTGGCCTACACGCTGGCCGACGGGTTCGGGTACGTCGAGCTGGGTCTGTCGCGCGGCATGGACGTCGACGTCTTCGCGCCGGGCCTGTCGTTCTTCTTCGACGCGCACGTGGACTTCTTCGAGGAGATCGCCAAGTTCCGGGCGGCCCGCCGGATCTGGGCGCGCTGGCTCCGCGACGTCTACGGCGCGCAGACCGACAAGGCGCAGTGGCTGCGCTTCCACACCCAGACCGCCGGCGTCTCGCTGACCGCCCAGCAGCCCTACAACAACGTGGTGCGGACGGCCGTGGAGGCGCTCGCCGCCGTGCTCGGCGGGACCAACTCGCTGCACACCAACGCCCTGGACGAGACCCTGGCCCTGCCGAGCGAGCAGGCCGCGGAGATCGCGTTGCGCACCCAACAGGTGCTCATGGACGAGACCGGCGTGACCAACGTCGCCGACCCCCTGGGCGGGTCCTGGTACGTCGAGGCGCTCACCGACGAGATCGAGGCGCAGGCGGAGGCGATCTTCGACCGGATCCGCGCCATGGGCGAGCTCGGCCGCACGCCGGGCGCCGACGGCACGTTCCAGCACGAGATCGGCCCGATGACGTCCGGCATCCTCCGCGGCATCGAGGAGGGCTGGTTCATGGGCGAGATCGCCGACGCGGCGTTCCAGTACCAGCTGGCCCTCGAGAAGGGCGACAAGAAGGTCGTGGGGGTCAACACGCATACCGCGTCGATCAGCCACGAGCTGGAGATCATGCGCGTGAGTCATGAGGTGGAGACCGAGCAGGTCCGGCTGCTGACCGATCGCAAGGCCGGGCGCGACCGCGCGGCCGTCGAGGCGGCCGTGACCCGGATGGTCGAGGTGTCGCGAACCTCGGAGAACATGGTCCCGGCCATGCTCGAGGCGGTCCGGGCCGAGGCGACGCTCGGCGAGATCTGCGACGCGCTGCGTGACGAGTGGGGGGTCTACCGGGAGCCCGCCCGGTTCTGAGCCGAGCGCCCGGCGACGCTCACAGGTAGGTCACGGATTGGTCTCGGCCCCGGCTCGTATGTCATGGTGGAGGGAAGGCCGACCCCCGGCAGCCCCTCTCCAGCCGGACGCTGCGCGCTGACACGCGCCGTCCACGACACTCGACAGGACCTCCATCCGTGGCTCTCGCACGCCGTATCGCGGTCGCCGTCGCGGCCCTGCTCGGCCTGGCCCTCGCGGTGTTCGGCGCCTGGTTCGCCTTCGTCCTGGGCCCGAAGGGCACGGCCCATTTCGAGTCGACCTCCAACGCCCCGCTCGTCATCGGCCCGACGGTGCTCAACCGCGTCAACGCCCCCGTGACCGTGTCGGCCGAGGCCGCCTCCGGACCGGTGTTCCTCGGGGCGGCCGTGCCGCAGGACGTCGACCAGCTGGTCGGCCAGGCCAAGCACAACTTCGTCGCCTCGGCGTCCTTCCCGGCCCGCACGCTCACCATCGAGCAGCTCGGGTCCGGCGAGCTCCAGGATCCGTCGGAGTCCCACATCTGGCGCTCGAACGCGGACGGGTCCATCACCGTCACCCAGGACCAGGCGCCGCAGTCGATCCTCGTCTACCCCAGCAAGGGCGGGTCGGTCGACGTGGACGTCACCGTCGCCCGCAACACCTGGTTCCTCCAGTCCCTGGTGGCCCTCGTCGTCGGACTCATCGTCGTGGCCTTCGCCGGTGGGTGGCTCTGGCAGCACTGGCGGACCGTCCCCGAGGCGGTCGAGCCCGCACCCGATACGGCCACCGCCGACCCGTCCCCGGCCGCCTCGCCCGACCCAGCCGCTCCCGAGCCCGCCGAGCCGACCGAGCCCGTTGAGCCGACCGCGCCCGCCGAGCTCACCGCGAGCCCGGACGAGCCGCATACCCCGGACAGCACCGAGACCACCGAGAGCACCGAGCGACCGGAGGAGGCGCGATGACCCCGCACGTCACCCGTCGCGGTCTCCTGGCCCTCGCCGGCGCCGCGCTGCTCACCGCGTCTCTCACGGGCTGCGCCACCGTTGCCGGCATCTCGGACCCGCCCACCGGGACCGTCGGTGGCGCCGTGTCCGGCACTCGCGCGCAGTCCATCGCCGCGCAGGTCGTGGACGCCGCTCAGAAGGCGAGTGCGTCGCCTGGCGCCGACGGCGACACCCTGCGTGACGCCGCCTACACCGGTGACGCTCTGACCGCAGCCCAGGCCGACGCCAAGCTCGCCGCCACCCTGACCCAGGACCAGAAGGACGCACTCGCGCTCACCCCGGCCCCGCCGGTGGTCCTCGCCGTGTCGAACGGCCTGAGCTACCCGAGGTCCATGGTCGTCCAGACCACGCGGGCCAAGTCGGGCCTGCCGGTCCTCTCCCTCCTGGTCACCCCGGACGTACGGACCCCCTTCAAGATCGCGGCCAGCGCCCCGATGCTGCCGAGCACCGTGGTGCCAGCATTCGACCAGGTGACCCAGGGGGCGCCCTCGCTCGGTGACGACGCGAGCGGCCTTGCGGTCGACCCTCAGAAGCTCGTCGGTGCGTATGCGGCGTCGCTCGCCTACCCGGCTCCAGCCGCCTCGGCCGAGCGTCCCTTCACCGATGACAGCTTCGCGATCCGGGCCAAGGCGGCCGCCAAGGACCAAGCCGACAAGCTGGCCAATGTGGGGTCGTTCACGGAGCAGTACTCGGCCAAGGACATTGCCGGCGGTCTCCGTCTGGCGAGCGGGCGCGGCGCCCTGGCGTTCGCGGTGATGGAACGCAAGGACACCGTCCTCAAGAAGTCGGCTGGCACGATCCCCGTGACCGAGCAGTTCAAGGTCTTGACCGGACTGTCAACGGTCAACGCCGAGGCGACCGTCGACGCGTTGGTGTTCGTGGTCTTCGTGGTCCCGGACAGTGGCCAGGCGCAGGTCGTCGCCGGTGAGGACCACCTCGTGGCGGCCGCGGGCACCTGACCCGCTCGACCCGGACACGCGCGCGACCGCGGCGACCGTCCTCGCATACCGATCGGCAAGAATGGCGCCATGACCCAGCAACCCTTCCCGCCCGCCGCGCTGCGCGGTGCGGTCGACCTGTCCGCGCTCAAGCGTCCGGCGGCGCCGGCGCGCGGCGCGGGCCCGGGCGACGCCGGAGGCCCGACCGGGGCAGCGGAGGCCGGGGCCACGACCGGACTGCTCGTCACGGGGTCCGACGCAACCTTCCAGGACTTCGTCAACGCGAGCCTGCGCTACCCCGTGGTCGTGGTGCTGTGGTCCTCTCGGCTTCCGGAGTCCGGTGACTTCGTCAAGGTCATGGGCGGCCTCGCCGCGAGCAACCAGGGCCGGTTCCAGGTCGTCTCGGTGGACGTCGACGAGAACCCGGGGCTGTTGCGAGCGCTGCAGGTCCAGCAGGTCCCGATGACCATCGCGCTGCTCCAAGGGCGGCCGCTGCCGCTGTTCGTCGGGCCGCTCCTCCCACAGGAGATCCAGCCGGTGATCGACGAGCTGCTCCAGGTCGCCGTACAGAACGGCGTCGCCGGACGGGTCAGCCCGGCCCCCGACGATGCGGCCCCCGACGAGGTGGTCGACGAGGACGCCGAAGCCGAGCTGCCGCCGCACATCGCGGCCGCCTACGACGCGATCGAGGCCGGCGACCTCGCCGCCGCCGCGACGGCCTACGAGCAGGCGCTGGCGGAGAACCCGGCCGACGCCGAGGCCAAGGCCGGTCTGGCCCAGGTCGGCCTGATGCGGCGTACCGAGGGCGTGGACCCCGTCGCGGCCCGAGCCGCGGCCGCCGCGAACCCCACCGACGTCGACGCCCAGATCCTCGTGGCCGACCTCGACCTGCTCGGCGGCCACGTCGAGGACGCCTTCGCCCGCCTGGTGGACACCGTTCGGGCGACCTCCGGCGACGAGCGCAACCAGGCCCGCGAGCACCTGCTCGAGCTCTTCGAGGTGGTCGGTGCGGGCGACGAGCGCGTGGCGACGGGCCGTCGGGCCCTCATGAGCGCCCTCTTCTGACCGATCCCGTCAGCCGCGCAGGCGGTGGACCACGCCGTCGAGGGCGACCCGCTCGTCACCGCTGAGGGGGACGGCCAGCTCGTCCAGCCAGTCGTTCAGCTCGCCCTCAGGCAGGCGGCCGGTGCTCCGTGGCAGCGCCGGGCCGGCGGACCGTGACCGTCTCGTGCGTGAGCGCGACGTGGCTCCCGTCGAGGTGGCGGGTGAGCATGAGCATCTGCCGGAAGTGGATCGGCGGGTAGGTGCTCGTGAAGTGGTTCCCCACGGTGAGGTCGACCGGATGCACGGGCAGCTCGTCGTGGGTGTGCATCGGCTCCCAGTGCTCGTCGCGCCACCGCTCGAGCACCCAGCCGCGCCCCGCGCCGATGGCGAGCGCGCGCAGCCGCTACCGCCAGCCGCCGTAGTCGTCCTCCGCGCCGTCCGCGAGCGGGATCGGCCGCAGCACGCTCATCCCGAACCCCGGGTCGGCCAGCAGCCGCTCAGCGTCGATGGTCACGGCGACGACGCAGTGCGTCCGCGGCGCGGCCGGGTCCCCGACCCGCCCCAGCCGTCGCTCCACGTCGTAGCCGAGCCGCTCCACGGCTGCGGCGAACAGGACGGCGTGCTCGAAGCAGTACCCGCCCCGCCCGCGACCGACGAACTTCTCCTGGACCGCGTCCAACCGCACGCCGGGGGCTGGTCGAGCAGCACGTCGATGTTGTCGAACGTGAACGCCCGGACGTGGGCCTCGTGCAGCGCCGCACGCGACGGCGGCGCGGGCTGCGCGCCGATCCGGCGGAGGTAGGCGTCCAGGTCGAGCTGCTCGGTCAGCCACGGACTCGCGTCGGTCACCTCGCGATTCAACACGATGGACGGGGTACGCGGGTCAGGCTCCGCTCAGCGCTGGGTGCAGCCCTTCGGCGCGACCTGACGGCGGCGCTTGGCGGACAGCAGCAGCGGGTTGCGGCCCCCGGAGCGCAGCTGCGCGAGGGTGGCGAGGTTGGGCGCGTGGTCGCCGCTGCGGTGCGGGAACTCCCGGGCCGCGTGCTGGGTCCAGTGCGGCTCCGCCGGGCGGGGCGCGGGCGCGACGACGGGGGTCTCGAAGGTCTCGAACGTCTCGAACGTCTCGAACGCCTCGAGCGTCTCGGTGCGGACGGGGGTCCCGGTGGTCAGCTGGTCGGTCATCAGGGGCTCCTTGAAGTAGGACGGCGCGGACCAGCACGAGGGCAGCGTCGTACGCGGGGAGCGCCGAAGCGCACGGGTTCGACCACACACAGGCAACATCCGAGGGACGTCACACAGGCGATCTGACCGGCTCAACGAGCGAGAACGACCGGGTATTCCCGTGGCACCTGGGAGCCGGCTATGACCTCAGCGCGGCGCTGACGACATCCTTCGCCTCGGCCTGCACCTCGGCGAGGTGGTCCCAGCCGCGGAACGACTCGGCGTAGATCTTGTAGACGTCCTCGGTGCCGGACGGCCGCGCGGCGAACCAGGCGTCCTCGGTGACCACCTTGAGTCCGCCGATCTTCGCGCCGTTGCCGGGCGCCGACGTCAGCTTGTCGGTGATCGGCTCTCCCGCAAGGGTTTCCGCGGTGACCGCCTCGGGGGAGAGGGCCGCGAGGGCGGCCTTCTCCTCGCGGTTGGCGGCCGCGTCGATCCGGGCGTAGGCGGGATTCCCGTGCCGCTCGACGAGCGCGGCGTAGTGCTGGCTGGGCGTCTTTCCGGTCTTCGCGAGGATCTCCGACGCGAGCAGCGCGAGGATCATCCCGTCCTTGTCGGTGGTCCACACCGTGCCGTCGAAGCGGAGGAAGGACGCGCCGGCCGACTCCTCGCCACCGAAACCGACGGACCCGTCGAGCAGCCCGGGGACGAACCACTTGAACCCGACCGGAACCTCGAGCAGCACCCGGCCGAGGTCGGACGCCACCCGGTCGATCATCGACGACGAGACCAGCGTCTTGCCGATCGCCGTAGTGGACGGCCATCCGGGACGCGCCCCGCCGTACAGGTACTGGATCGCGACGGCGAGGTAGTGGTTCGGGTTCATCAGGCCCGCGTCCGGCGTGACGATGCCGTGGCGGTCGGAGTCGGCGTCGTTGCCGGTGGCGATGTCGTACTCGTCCTTGCGTCCGATCAGCGACGCCATGGCCGACGGCGACGAGCAGTCCATCCGGATCTTGCCGTCCCAGTCGAGGGTCATGAACCGCCACGTCGGGTCGACCTCGGGGTTCACCACGGTGAGGTCGAGGCCGTGCCGCTTGCCGATCTCTCCCCAGTACGCGACGGAGGCGCCACCCAGCGGGTCGGCCCCGATCCGGACGCCGGCCTCCTTGATGGCCGCGAGGTCGACCACGTTGGGCAGGTCGTCGACGTAGCGACCCATGAAGTCGTAGGTGCCGATCTCGCCGAGCGCCTGGTCGAGCGGCACGCGGCGAACCCCGCTCAGCCCGTCGCGGATCAGCTCGTTGGCCCGCGCGGCGATGACCGACGTCGCATCGGTGTCGGCCGGGCCGCCGTGGGTCGGGTTGTACTTGAACCCGCCGTCGGCCGGCGGGTTGTGCGACGGCGTGACGACGATCCCGTCGGCCAGTCCGGCACCGGAGCCGGTACCCGCCTTGCCACGGTTGAGGGTGAGGATCGCGTGCGACACGGCAGGGGTCGGGGTGTACCCGTCGAGCGAGTCCACGAGCACCGTGACCCCGTTGGCGACGAGCACCTCGAGGGCCGACTTCCAGGCCGGTTCGGAGAGGCCGTGGGTGTCCCGCCCGATGAGCAGCGGCCCGTCCACGCCGACGGACGAGCGGTACTCGCAGATGGCCTGGGTTGTGGCGAGGATGTGGGCCTCGTTGAAGGCGGTCTTGAGGCTCGACCCACGGTGCCCCGAGGTGCCGAACACGACCATCTCGTCGGGGTTCGTCGCGTCGGGCATCCGGTCGTAGTACGCGTCGACCAGGGCGGTCACGTCGACGAGGTCTTCGGGCTGAGCGAGCTGTCCGGCGCGGGGGTGGTTCACGACGCTCAGGCTCCTTCGGGGACGAGCCAGACCGTCGAGAGGCCGGGCACGGTGACGTTGATGGCGTAGGGCTGGTTGTCCCACGACTGGGACTCCGCCGGGATGACGACCCCGGCCGAGCTCGGCGAGTCGGGCCGGTACCCGGCGGTGTCGAGGATGACCCGCCAGCCGCCCGGTCGGGGGACCCCGACGCGGTAGGGCTCGTGCGTCATGCCGCTGAAGTTCGTCACGACGGCCATGACGGGAGCGTCGGAGCCCCGGTCGCCAGAGCCGTAGCGCAGGAACGCGAAGGTGTTGTGGCTCGCGTCGTCGGCGTTGAGCCAGCGGAACCCGGCCGGGTCGTTGTCGTACTCCCACATCTGCCGGTGGTCCTTGTAGATCTGGTTCATGTCCTTGACCTGCGCGTGGACGCGGTAGTGCGCCGGCTGGTCCAGGAGCCACCAGTCCAGGCTGCGGCCCTCGGCCCACTCCGACTCCTGCGCGAACTCGCAGCCCATGAAGATCAGCTGCTTCCCGGGGTGCGCCCACATGTAGGCGAGGAAGGCGCGCAGCGTCGCCAGCTGCTCGTCGCGGGTACCGCGCGACTTGCGCAGCAGCGAGCCCTTGCCGTGCACGACCTCGTCGTGGCTGATCGGTAGGACGAAGTTCTCGCTGAACGCATACATGAGGGCGAAGGTCATCGAGCTGTGGTGGTACTGGCGGAAGATCGGGTCCTGCCCGAGGTAGCGCAGGGCGTCGTTCATCCAGCCCATGTTCCACTTGAAGCCGAACCCGAGGCCGCCCTTCTCGGTCGTCGCCGTGACGCCGGACCACGAGGTCGACTCCTCGGCGACGGTGACGATGCCGGGGTACTGCCGGTATGCGGTGCCGTTCACCTCCTGGAGGAGCTGCACCGCCTCGAGGTTCTCCCGGCCGCCGTAGGAGTTCGGGATCCACTCACCGGGCTGCCGCGAGTAGTCGAGGTAGAGCATCGACGCGACACCGTCGACCCGCAGCCCGTCGGCGTGGAACTCCTCGAACCAGTACAGCGCGTTGGCGACGAGGAAGTTGCGGACCTCGGGCCGGCCGAGGTCGAAGATGAAGGAGCCCCACTCGGGGTGCCAGCCCTTGCGCGGGTCCGGGTGCTCGTAGAGCGGCTTGCCGTCGAACCGGGCCAGCGCCCACTCGTCGGTAGCGAAGTGGCCCGGAACCCAGTCGAGGATGACGCCGATCCCGTTCTGGTGCAGGCGATCCACCAGGTAGCGGAAGTCGTCGGGGGTGCCGAACCGCGACGTCGGCGCGTAGTAGTTCGTCACGTGGTAGCCCCACGACGGCACGAACGGGTGCTCCATCACGGGCAGCAGCTCGACGTGGGTGAAGCCCAGGTCCTTGACGTAGTTGACGAGGTGCTCGGCGAGCTCGACGTAGCTGAGCCCCTGGCGCCACGAGCCCAGGTGTACCTCATAGGCGCTCATCGGCCCGTTGTGCGGGTTGTCGGCCGCGCGGTGGGTGCGCCACTCGTCGTCGTTCCACTGGTAGCCGGACTCGTAGACGATGGCCGCCTGCTTCGGGGCCACCTCGGTCCGCTGGGCCATCGGGTCGGTGTGGACCACGACGTTGCCCTTCTTGGCGCGGATCGCGTACTGGTAGTTCATCCCGGGAACCGCACCGGGGATGAACAGCTCCCAGACGCCGCTCTGCCCGAGGCTGCGCATCGGGTGCGAGACGCGGTCCCAGCCGTTGAAGTCGCCGATGACGTGGACCGCCTTGGCCCGCGGCGCCCAGACGGCGAACGAGACGCCCTGCACCTCACCGAGCGGGCCGTCGTAGCGGCGGACGTGGGAGCCGAGGATGGTCCAGAGCCGCTCGTGACGTCCCTCGTTGAACAGGTGGAGGTCCAGCTCGCCGAGCGTGGGCGCGAACCGGTAGGGGTCGTCCTGCTCGTGCTCGACGCCGTCGTCCCAGGCGACCAGCAGCCGGTAGTCGGTGGTGGTCGTCACGTCCGGGGCGGTCCCGGTCCAGACGCCGTCGCGGACGTGGCCGAGGTCCATGACGACGCCGTCGGCCAGCCGGGCACGGACCGACTTCGCCAGCGGCCGGTATGCGGTGATGGTCAGCCCGCCCGGGCCCAGGTGGTTGCCCAGGAAGTCGTGCGGCTGGCCGTTCCGCCCCTCGATGAAGGCCTGGAGCGGCCCCTGGTCTCCGAGCTCTGCGGTCGTGCGGACGGTCTTCATGAGGCACCCTTCCGGGCGACGGCGTCCTTGCGGACGGAGGTGTGGGAGCTCGGGTCGGTGACAAGCCGCTCCACGGCGGCTGTCGGGATCCCCAACCAGCTGGGGCGGTTACGGACTTCGTAGATGACCTCGTAGAGGGCCTTGTCGAGCTCGAGGGCCCGGAGCACGGGACCAGCCTGGGCCGGGTCGAGATGGGTCACGCTGGTGTAGCCCTCGAGGAAGGCGGCACGGGTCGCCGCCACCCACTCGCGGGCCGAGCGGTCGGGCTGTTCGAGCTCGACCGAGCCGCCGACGTAGTCGAACGAGCGCAGCATGCCGGCGACGTCGCGCAGGGCGAGGTCGGGCCGCACCCGCTCGTGCAGCGGCCGCAGGGGCTCGCCCTCGAAGTCGACGGCCACCCAACCGTCAGGGGTGCGGAGCACCTGGCCGAGGTGGTAGTCGCCGTGCACCCGCTGCAGATCCGGCCACTCGCGGGCGGCGAGGTCGTCGAGCGACGCGGCGACGACGTCCTCGTAGGCCGCCAGGGATGGCACCTCGGCGACGGCCGCGTCGTAGCGGGAGCGGATGATCCGGACCAGTTCGCCTTTGGCGTCCTCCGCCGCCGGGACGGTGCCGAGCGCGGAGGCGAGGCTGAGGTGGATGTGCGCCGTGGCGGCGCCGAGCTCGCGCGCCGCCTCGCTGAAGTCCTCGCCGGCGGTGGCCGCCCGGAGCGCGACCCGCCACGCGTCGTCGACTCCTGGCAGGAACCGCTGGGCAAACGCGAGGTGGCCGCGAACCCGTTCGCCGGACTGCGGGTCGGCCCACTCGCCGGCGACGAAGCCGACGGTGTGCGGGACCTGCGTGGACCCCGCCTCGGTGAGCGCGGACTGGACCACGACATCGGGGTTCTCGCCGGCGTGCAGCGCTCGGAACACCTTGACGATGACCGGCTTCGCGGGGGCACCGGCGGCGTCGACGACCTGGCAGACGATCGAGGTGTTGGACTGCTCGCCCCGCATCACGGCGGACGTCGACAGGGTCACGACGTCGGCGTCGACCGCGTGGCCCTCGACGGACGGGTCGGGGGTGTTGCTGGTCGACTGGGCCTGCGGTTCGGCCTGCCCCTGGATGAGCGCGAGCAGCCGGTCGACGAAGACGTCGTCGTGCGGCGCGTCGTAGACCCAACGGGTGCCGAGCACGCCGTGCTCCGTCGTCCCGATGAGGGCGCCGTCCGCACCGGGCAGCGGGGCGGCGCGGTAGGTCAACGGGACCTGGTAGACCACGGGACTCGGGCCGGTCTCGTCGGCCACGACCATGACCTCGATGCCCACGGCGCCCGCGGGGTCGTCGAGGCGGAAGCCGCCGAGCTTGCGCAGCACCGGGGTCCGGCCCTTCGCCGCATACCAGCGCTGCTGCGGCAGCCAGGCGGTCAGCAGCTCCAGCTTGGTCGGCTCGAGCGTCGTCTTGTGGATCTCAGCCACGCCGATCACCCACTCCGCCCGACGCTCCATCGCCGCGAACCTGGAACCAGAAGAAATCCCGGGAACCCAGTGTCACCAACACCTTTCCGTCGTCCCCGATCTTGGGAAACCCCTGCCCGCCGAACAGGTCGACCAGCTGCGCCCCCGCATACTCCATGGGCAGCTGCACCGTCGTGGCCTGCGGCCTCGAGGAGAGGTTGTTGACGCACAGCACCGTCTCGTTGGCGGGCGCGTCCGTGCCGACCGGCCGGTCGCCCTCGTGGTGCCGCACGAAGGACAGGATGGCCTCGTTCTCGGTCGGGCACACCAGGAAGTCGCCGAGACCGAACACCGGGTGCCGGCTGCGGACCTGCAGCATCCCCCGGAGCCAGTGCAGGAGGGACGACGACGTCGCCATCTGGGCCTCGACGTTGACCGTGTTGTAGTGGTAGACGAGGCTGGAAATCACTGGGAGATAGAGCTTTCCGGGGTCGACCGCCGAGAAGCCGGAGTTGCGGTCGGGCGTCCACTGCATCGGCGTGCGGACCGCGTCGCGGTCGTTCAGCCAGATGTTGTCGCCCATCCCGATCTCGTCGCCGTAGTAGAGGCAGGGCGTACCCGGCAGCGAGAGCAGCAGCGAGTGGATCTGCTCGATCTCTGGCCGGGAGTTGTCGAGGAGGGGAGCGAGCCGGCGGCGGATGCCGACGTTCGCGCGCATCCGGGAGTCCGGGGCGTACCAGCCGTACATCGCCGCGCGCTCCTCGGGCGAGACCATCTCGAGGGTCAGCTCGTCGTGGTTGCGCAGGAAGGTGCCCCACTGCGCCCCGGTCGGGATCGCCGGTGTGTCGGCGAAGACGTCGACGATCGGCGCCGCCCGCTCCTCCCGCAGCGCGTAGTACAGCCGTGGCATCACCGGGAAGTGGAAGCACATCTGGCACTCCGGCGACTCGCTCGTGCCGAAGTAGTCGACGACCTCGGCCGGCGGCTGGTTCGCCTCGGCGAGCAGGACCCGGCCGGGGTACTCGGCATCCACCATGGCGCGCAGCTCGGCGAGGAACCCGTGCGTTCGCGCGAGGTTCTCGCAGTTGGTCCCCTCCTCCTCGAAGAGGTAGGGGATCGCGTCGAGCCGGAACCCGTCGATGCCGAGGTCCATCCAGAACCGGACGACGTCGAACATCTCCGCTCGGACCCGCGGGTTCTCGAAGTTGAGGTCCGGCTGGTGCGAGAAGAACCGGTGCCAGAAGAACTGCCGCCGGATCGGGTCGAAGGTCCAGTTCGACACCTCGGTGTCGACGAAGATGATCCGCGCCTCGCTGTAGGGCGCGTCGGTGTCGGACCAGACGTAGTAGTCCCCGAACGGGCCGTCCGGCTCGGTGCGGCTGAACTGGAACCACGGGTGCTGGTCACTGGTGTGGTTCATGACGAGGTCGGTGACGATCCGGATGCCGCGCGCGTGCGCCTGCGAGACCAGCTCGATGAACTCCGGGAGGGTGCCGAACTCCGGCAGCACCGCCTTGTAGTCGGAGATGTCGTACCCGCCGTCACGCAGCGGCGACGCGTAGAAGGGAGGCAGCCACAGAGCGTCGATCCCCAGCCACTGCAGGTAGTCCAGCCGCTCGATCAGCCCACGGAAGTCACCCGACCCCGACCCCTTCGAGTCGGAGAACGCGCGGACGAGGACCTCGTAGAACACTGCAGTCCGGTACCACTGCGGGTCGTGTCGCAAACCGGGTTGCGACAGGTTGAGGCCCTGCACGGCTCAGATGCTCCTGACCTCGATGACGTGCACCGGGTGGGTCTCAGGGCCCAGCCGCACCCACGAGTGCTGCTTCCAGATCCAGGTCTGCTCGCTGATGAGGTCGCGCGCGCGGAACTGCTCGTCCCAGCCCAGGCCGAGAGCCGGCATGTCCAGGTCGAGCCAGCCGCCGCGGGTCGCGTGGGGGTCGAGGTTCGCGACGACGAGGATCGTGTCCCGACGGCCGTCGACGACGCGGGACTTGGAGAAGACGATGATGTTCTCGTCCTCGCTGGAGTGGAACTTGATGTTCCGGAGCCAGCGCAGCGCGGGGTGCGCCTTGCGGATGGCGTTGAGCCTGGTGAGGTACGGGATCAGGCTCTGGCCGGCCTTCGCGCCGCCCGGCTCGTAGTCCTCCCAGTGCCGGTCCTTGTACTCGTACTTCTCGTTGTCGACCTGCTCCTCCGCGCCTTGCCGTGCGACGTTCTCCATCAGCTCGTACCCGGCGTAGATGCCGTACGTCGGGACGAGCGTGGCGGCGAGGGCCGCCCGCAGCGTCCAGGCCGTCGGCCCGCCGTACTGCATGTAGGGCGTGAGGATGTCGTGGGTCGTCGGCCAGAACGCCGGACGCATGTAGGCGGCGGCCTCCCCGGACAGCTCCCGCAGGTACTCCTCGAGCTCCCACCGCATGTTGCGCCACGCGTAGTACGTGTACGACTGCTGGAACCCGGCCTTGGCCAGGGTGTGCATCATCGCCGGCTTCGTGAACGCCTCGGACAGCCAGATGATCTCGGGGTGGTCCTTGGCGACGTCGGCGATGAGCCACTGCCAGAACTGCACCGGCTTGGTGTGCGGGTTGTCGACGCGGAACAGGGTCACGCCGTGGTCGATCCACACCTGGATGACGCGCCGCATCTCGGCGTAGGCGCCGGCCGGGTCGTTGTCGAAGTTCAGCGGGTAGATGTCCTGGTACTTCTTCGGCGGGTTCTCCGCATACGCGATCGTGCCGTCGGCTCGCGTGGTGAACCACTCGGGGTGGGTCTCGACGTAGGGGTGGTCAGGGGAGGCCTGCAGGGCGATGTCGATCGCGACCTCGAGCCCGTTGCGGCGGGCCGCCCGGACGAAGAGGTCGAAGTCGTCGAACGTCCCGAGGTCCGGGTGGATCGAGTCGTGCCCGCCGTCCGGTGAGCCGATGGCATACGGGCTCCCGGGGTCGCTCGGCTCCGCATTGAGGGTGTTGTTCTTGCCCTTGCGAGCGGCCGACCCGATGGGGTGGATCGGGGTGAGGTAGACGACGTCGAAGCCCATCGCGGCGATGCCCCGCAGCCGCTCGGCCGCCGTGCGCAATGTGCCGGACCGCCACTGACCGGTCTCCTTCCCGCCCTCCGCGCTGCGCGCGGACTCCGGGTGGCTCCCCGGGTCGAGATAGGCGCCCTCGGACCGCGGGAAGATCTCGTACCAGGCGCCGAACAGGGCGAGCTCACGCTCGACGAGCAGCCGGTATGCGGGGCTGGGGCTCACCATCTCCCGGAACGGGTGCCGGGCGAACCAGGTGCGCATCGGGGCGGACGTCGCGGCGTGCAGCCGGTCGACGGCGGGCCGCTCGGTGTCGCGGAGCAGGCTGACCGCCTCGACGACCGGGCTGCCCTGGAGGTCGCCCTGCTCGGCCAGGCAGCGCTCCAGCATCCGGGCGCCCTCCTCGAGCATCATCTCGGCGTCGACGTCGGCCTCGACCTTGATCGTCGCGTCGTGCAGCCAGGTGCCCCACGGGTCGGACCAGCCCTCGACGCGGTAGGTCCACCAGCCGGGGCGGTCGGCGGCGACGGTCGCGCTCCACCAGCTGAGACCGGCGTTGTCGACGCGCATGGGGAAGTGGTGGTCCACGCCGTCCGGGTCGGTGAGGACGGCCGTCGCGTTGACCGCGTCGTGCCCTTCGCGGAACACCTGGGCGGCGACGACGAACTCCTCGTGCTCGACCGACTTGGCCGGGCGGGTGCCGCCGTCGACCAGGGGCTGGACGTTCTGGACGGGGATCCGCCCGAACGGGAGCACACCCTCCGGGAGGGTCTCTTCGAGGAGATGCATGGGCGTGGTCGTCGCCTCGGGGCTGGGCGCGGTGCCCACGCTCTCGGGACCGGCGAGGTCCGGGTCGGTGGTGTCGGGGGCTGGCTCGGTACCGTTGGAGGAGAGGTCGAGCGACGTCGTGGTTGCAGCAGCGTCGGATGCAGTCACACGGCGACGCTACTCGGTGGCCTGTGGGAGGGACACCCTCGGAGCCCCGTGTCTCGCGGAGCGTGCAAGCCCGTTGCAACGCCTGCAAGAACCCGGCAAGACACCCGCTAGAGTCGAGTCTCTGTTCTGCGCGCCACCCTTCGAACTGCGCCACCCTTCAAGCAAAGGAGAGTCGCGTGAGCGACACGCAGACCGACCACCCGGCGGCGTCCCGCCGCGGGGGTCTGGACAGCCGAGACCTCACTGCTCCCCGGCATACGGTCGAGGCGTTCATGAGCGACTTCATGCGCGAGCTCAACTACGGCCAGGGCGTGAGCCTGGCGCGCAGCTCGGTCAACGACCAGTACCTCGCGCTGGCGCGGACCGTGCGCCACCACCTGCAGTCCCGATGGATGGCCACCCTGGCCAAGCAGTGGGACCAGCAGGCCAAGTCCGTCTGCTACCTGTCGGCGGAGTACCTCCTCGGGCGGCAGCTGGACAACTCGATCCTCGCCTCCGACCTCGACAACATCGTCGAGGAGGGCCTCGGCCAGCTGGGGATCTCGCTGTCGACGCTGCGTGCGCAGGAGATCGAGCCGGGGCTCGGGAACGGCGGCCTCGGCCGGCTCGCGGCGTGCTTCATCGACTCGCTCGCCACGATGTCGGTGCCCTGCGTCGGCTACGGGATCCGCTACGAGTACGGCATCTTCCGGCAGACCTTCGTCGACGGCTGGCAGGTCGAGCACTCCGACCCGTGGCTGCAGCTGGGCAACCCATGGGAGTTCCCGCACCCGGAGAACGCGGTGACCGTCCAGTTCGGCGGCTACACGGAGAAGGTGACCGAGGACGACGGCACCGGGCGCACCCGCTGGGTCGGCGACTGGGACGTCCTCGGCGTTCCCTACAACTACATGGTCCCGGGCTACCGCAACGGCCGCGTCAACACGCTGCGGCTGTGGAGCGCCAAGGCGACCCGGGCGTTCAACCTCGAGGTGTTCAACGCCGGCGACTACGTCGAGGCGGTGCGCAACCAGACCTTCGCCGAGAAGATCTCGATGGTCCTCTACCCCGAGGACTCGACGCCCCAGGGCAAGGAGCTGCGGCTCCAGCAGCAGTACTTCTTCGTGGCCTGCTCGCTGCGCGACTTCATCGACCAGGTGCTGCCGGCGAAGTTCGACCTCCACCAGCTGCCCGAGCGGGTGATCTTCCAGCTCAACGACACCCACCCGGTCATCGCGGTGCCGGAGCTCATGCGGATCCTCGTCGACGACAAGGGGTTCGACTGGGACCAGGCGTGGGCGATCACCCAGCAGTGCTTCGCCTACACGTGTCACACCCTGCTGCCCGAGGCCCTCGAGGTGTGGCCGGTCGAGCTGCTCGGACGGCTGCTGCCGCGCCACCTCGAGATCATCTACCGGATCAACGACGAGTTCCTCGACGCGGTGCGTGAGGCCTACCCGGGTGACGAGGCGCGGCTGCGCCGGATGTCGATCGTCTCCGAGGGCGCCGTGAAGATGGCCTACCTGGCGACGGTCGCCGGCTCGAAGGTCAACGGGGTGGCGGAGCTCCACTCGCAGCTGTTGCGCGACAAGGTGCTGCCGGACTTCTCCGAGTACTGGCCGGACAAGTTCACCAACGTCACCAACGGCGTGACGCCCCGGCGGTTCGTCCGGCTGGCCAACAAGAACCTCTCGGCGCTCATCACCGACGCCATCGGTCCCGGGTGGATCACCGACCTCGACCGGCTGTCGGAGCTCGAGCCGTTCGCCGACGACGCGGCGTTCCGGGAGCGGTTCCGCACGGTCAAGAAGACGTGCAAGACAAGCCTGGCCAAGCACCTGCTGGCCCGCAACGAGGTCGTGCTCCCGACCGACGCGATGATCGACGTGATGGTCAAGCGGCTGCACGAGTACAAGCGGCAGACCCTCAAGGTGCTGCACATCGTCACGCTCTACCAGCAGATCCGCAGCGGCGAGCTGAGCGCCGACGACGTGACGCCGCGGGTGTTCGTGTTCGGGGCCAAGGCGGCACCGGGGTACCGGATGGCCAAGCAGATCATCGGCCTCATCAACGCGGTGGGGGAGACGGTCAACAACGACCCTTTGGTCAAGGGCAAGCTGACCGTGGTGTTCCCGCCCAACTACAACGTGACGCTCGCCGAGAAGCTCATCCCGGCCGCGGACCTGTCGGAGCAGATCTCGCTCGCCGGCAAGGAGGCCTCGGGCACGGGGAACATGAAGCTCGCCCTCAACGGCGCGCTGACGATCGGCACCGACGACGGCGCGAACGTCGAGATCCGCAAGCTCGTCGGCGACGAGAACTTCTTCCTCTTCGGGCTCCTCGAGCCGGAGGTGGAGGCGCTGTTCGCGTCGGGCTACACCCCGGCCAGCTTCTACGAGAGCGACCCGCAGCTGCGCGCGGCCATCGACATGATCGCGTCGGGCACGTTCTCCGACGGCGACCGGATGGTGTTCGAGCCGGTGGTGTCCAACCTGCTCGGCGACGACCGGTTCCTGGCGCTCGCGGACTACCGGTCCTACATCGACACCCAGGAGCGGGTGGACAAGGCCTACGCCGACCAGGACGCGTGGTCGCGTTCGGCGATCCTCAACGTGGCTCGCTCCGGGTTCTTCTCCAGCGACCGCGCGATGCGCAACTATATCGACCGGATCTGGCACACCCCGCCCGTCCTCGACGACTAGACCGCTTCGAGTGGAGCGAAGTTGACGCTATGACGTCAACTTCGCTCCACTCGAGCACCTCTCGCCGGCCGGCGCCACGATCGTGGGCGTTCGTTGAGGGCAGGGGGTCGACAACCGACCACGGTCACCGGCGGCAGCCACGGATCCTTCGGACTGCGCCATCGCTACGCCGCCAACTCGTAGCGAGCACTCTGCCCGGCGGAGGGATCAGCGACTCCTACCGGAATCGGCCCGGTCCCACCGCATTCCGTGGGACCGGGCCGACTCTCGTGGGAGCGACGGGTCAGAAGGTGATGCCCCTCGCCGCGAAGGCGGCCTTGACCGCCGCGGCCGCCGCCGAGCCGTCACGCGCCGCCGCCGTCTCGTAGGTCGCCTTGGCGGCCGCCGAGAAGGAGGTGTCCGGCGCATACCCGAACTGGCTGTCGATCAGCGTCGTGTCCCACGCCGCAGTGGTCTTGCCGAGCCCGACGTAGGCCTGGCGGATGTCCCACAGCGCCCGGCTCCAGATCTGGCCGTCGAAGTGGACCTCACCCTGCCGGTCGGCGATGGTCAGGTCGGTGTCCAGGCGACGCAGGCAGTGCGGGGCCGTGCTCGTGTAGGAGACCGAGTCCCAGTCGGCGACGCAGGCCTGGTCGGTCCTGACGGGCCAGCCGTACTGCTTAGCGGCAGCGAGACCCACGGTGACCGCGAGGTAGTCGCCGAACGACTCGCCGATCGACCCGGCGTCGAGGCTGGCCCCGTAGCCGGGCACCTGAGACGCGTGGACCGCGTGGCCGTACTCGTGGACGATCACCTCGGCGTCCTCGGCGTCGTCGACGCCGCCCTTGCCGAGCCGGATCCGGTACGGCTTGTCGGTCTGGTACGAGTTGTCGCCTCCGTACTGGTCGATCTTGACGGTGAACGACTCGTGGACGATCCCCGGGAGGGTCGACCCGAAGCCGAGGGACTGTAGGTACTCCTGCGCCTGGTTCACCCAGAAGTAGCCCATGACCTGCTCGAACTGGTCCGCGTGACGCGTGTAGATGAACGTGTTCGTCGTGCTGAAGGCCGGCGTCCCCGTGGCGGACTGGACGTTGGCCCAGGAGCCGCGCAGGTAGCCGGACCCGTCCAGGTTCCTCAGCTGCACGGTCGCGTACTCGCTCGCCGGCACCGCGGCGTCCGAGTCCTTCATGTCCGTGAGGCTCTGGTTGCCGCTGGACTGGACCGGGTTGACCTTGAACACCTGGCCGGAGCCGGTCGAGGTCCCGCTGCCGGGCTTGTCGGCCGAGGCGGTCTGGGCGGAGGCGGCGACCAGCGCGGCCGCGAGGAGGGCGGTTCCCGCGAGGGCGGAAGTGGTACGCGTCATACGGGATCGGCGGCTCGTGGCCATCAGTGAAATCTCCTGGTTGGGCGGTCAACGGATCGCCCCGGCCCCGAGCCGTCCCACGAGCGACCGCATGACCGTACCCTCACGGTCGCGTAGATTGGACCTTTCAGCGCGACCGAATGAACGCCTGCGAGGAGTGGACGCCGCGATGCTCATCGCCGTCGGCCTCGTCCTCGTCGTGCTCCTCACCCTCGCGACGGGCTACTTCGTCGCCCAGGAGTTCGCCTACGTCTCGGTGGACCGCAACCGCCTCCGGCAGCTCGCCGACGAGGGCGACGCGGCCGCCGCTCGCGCCCTCGACATCACCGGACGGCTCTCCTTCACCCTCTCGGGCGCTCAGTTCGGGATCACCGTCACGGCCCTGCTGGTCGGGTATGCGGGGGAGCCGCTCATCGGGGTCGCGCTGGCCGACCTGCTCGGCTTCAGCGACCTTCCGTATGCGGCCCGCCTCACCATCGCCGTCGCGCTGGTCCTCGTCTTCTCGACCGTCCTCCAGATGGTCGTCGGCGAGCTGGCGCCGAAGAACCTCGCCATCGCCCGACCGATCCCGCTCGCGCGCTCCCTGAGCCGCTCGACGCAGGTCTACCTCGCGGTCGCCGGCCCCCTGATCCGCCTCTTCGATGCCGCCTCCAACCGGCTGCTGCGGGCGGTCGGCATCGAACCGGTCGAGGAGCTCTCGCCCGGCGCCACCACCGCGGACCTGGAGCACGTCATCGACGAGTCCCGCAAGGGCGGCGCGCTCGACGAGGAGCTCTCGCTGCTGCTCGAGCGCGGGTTGGCCTATCGCGCGCTCAGCGCGGAGCAGGCGATGACCCCGCGCGTCGACGTCGACACCGTGCCCGCCACCTCGACGCTCGCGGACGTGGTCGACCTCCTGCGGACCAGCTCTCACTCGCGGTTCCCTGTCGTGGCGCAGGACGTCGACGACGTCGTGGGCATCGTCGGGCTCGCCGAGCTGCTGGTTGTCCCGCGCGAGCGCTGGGAGAGCGTCACCGTCCAGGACGCGTGCTCCGCCGCCGTGGTCGTGCCCGGCTCACTTCCGTTGCCCGCCGCCCTTGAGCAGCTGCGGGCCAGCCGGCGCCAGCTGGCCGTCGTCGTGGACGAGTTCGGCGGCTTCGACGGGGTGCTGTCCCTGGAGGACATCGCGGAGGAGGTGGTCGGCGACATCTTCGACGAGGGCGACGAGCGGGAACCGGACCAGCCAGCCGGGCCGGCGGACACGCATACCCTCTCGGCCCGGCTCCGGCTCGACGAGGTCGAGTCGTCGACCGGGATCCGGCTGCCGCTCGGCCCGGACTACGCCACGGTCAGCGGCCTCGTGCTCGGCCGGCTCGGACGGGTGGCCAGGACCGGCGACACCGTGGTGGTCGAGGAGGTCGTCGAGCCCGGCGACGTCGACGACCTCTCCGTACCCGACCGGATCGAGATCCGCGTCGACGAGGTCGAGCGGCACGTCCCCGCCGTCGTCACCCTGCTGCGCCATCGGTCGGACCCCGCCGAAGAGCGCGCGTCGTGAACGTCGCCGTCTCGATCGGGCTGTCCGTCCTGCTGCTGCTCGCCAACGCGTTCTTCGTGGCGGCGGAGTTCGCCGTCGTCTCGGCCAAGCGCCACCGCCTGGAGGTCGCGGCGGCCTTCGGCGGACGTTCGGCGCGCGCGGCCGTGCGCAACAGCCGCGAGCTCTCCCTGGGTCTGGCCGGTGCGCAGCTCGGAATCACCCTGGCGACGCTGGGACTCGGTGCGCTCGCCAAGCCGGCGGTCGCCGATCTGCTCGACCCGTTGCTCCAGCTGACCCCGCTGCCGGAGGCCATGGCCACCGTCATCGCCACGGTCATCGCCGTGGCCGTCGTGGTGTTCCTCCACATGGTCGTGGGGGAGATGGCCCCGAAGTCGTGGGCGATCAGCCATCCCGAGCGGTCGGCCATCCTGCTCGGGCTGCCGTTCCGGATGTTCATGGCGGCCACCCGGTGGGTCCTGCGGCTGCTCAACGGGATCGCCAACGCGCTCCTGGGGATCTGGAAGGTCGAGCCGGTCGACGAAGCCAGCGTCGTGCAGGGGCCGGCCGAGCTGCGGCTGCTCATCGACGCGTCTCGGGAGCACGGTCTCATCGAGGCCGCTGAGGAGGAGCTGCTCAGCAGCGTCCTCGACCTCGCCGGTACGCCGGTGTATGCGGCCACGCTGCCCCTCGCGGACGTCGTCGGCGTGCCGCTGGACGCGCGGGCCGCCGACGTCGAGCGGCGGTCGCGGGAGAGTGGCCGCTCGCGTCTGGTGGTTCTCGACGCGTCCGGCGCGCCGACCGGCCTCGTACACGTCCGCGACGCGGTGCTCGCCCTTCCCGACACCCCAGTGTCGGACCTGGCCTACGTCACGACCCTGCTCGACCCCCACGCGTCGGTGGTCGAGGCGATCGGCCGGATGCGGGCCGACCGGGCGCAGCTGGCGCTCGTCGCCGACACCGACGGCGAGGTCATCGGCATCACCGCCCTGGAGGACCTCCTGGAGCGGGTGCTCGGCGAGTTCGACGACGAGACCGACCGCCCGCGGCGCTGACCCCCGCCAGGTCAGGCGAGCTGGACGGCGCGGTAGACCCGCATCGACGCGGCCGCCACGTCGACCGGGCCGGCCGAGGGGTCGACCACGGACGCACGTTGCGGGCGCTCCCACGCGCTGTCCCACAACAGCTCGTATGCGCTGAGCCCGGGCGGCATCGGCAGGGTCACCTGCGCCGGGTTGGCACCCCCGTGGACGAGGACGAGCACGGAGCGTTCGCCCAGCTCGGCCCCGTCGAGGTACATGGCCAGGGTGCGGACCGACGGATCGGTCCAGACGGCGTCGGTCATCGGCTGCCCGCTCGCGGTGAACCACGCGATGTCGGTCGACCCGTCGTCGCCGATCTGCCGCCCGGACGGGAAGGCTCGCTGGCGCAGCACCGGCAGCGTCGCCCTGAGTCGGACGAGGTGGCGCGTCGTCTCGAGCAGGTCCTGCTGCCATGGCGCGAGGTCCCAGTCGAACCAGGACGTCTCGTTGTCCTGGCAGAAGGCGTTGTTGTTGCCGCCCTGGCTGCGCCCGAACTCGTCGCCCGCGTTGAGCATCGGCACGCCGGTGGAGGTCAGCAGCGTGCCCAGCAGGTTGCGGATCGACCGCAGCCGGGCGTCCTGGACCTCCGCGTCGTCGGTCGGGCCCTCGACGCCGTGGTTCCAGGACAGGTTGTTGTCGGTGCCGTCGCGGTTGCCCTCGAGGTTGGCGTCGTTGTGCTTGACGTCGTACATCGTGAGGTCGCGAGCGGTGAACCCGTCGTGGGCGGCGACGAAGTTGACCGACGCGATCGGCCCCCGGTCGCGGGTGCCGAAGAGGTCCTGTGACCCGGCCAACCGGGTGGCGAGGTCCTGCACGCCGTGGCCCTGCCTCGACTCGCGGTCCCGGCCCAGCCCCGCCAGCCAGAACGACCGGACGCCGTCGCGGAACCGGTCGTTCCACTCGCTGAACGGCGGCGGGAACTGACCGGTCCGCCAGCCGTGGATCCCGAGGTCCCACGGCTCGGCGATGTTCTTGACGCGGGAGAGGACCGGGTCGGTGCGCAGGGCCACGAGGAAGGGATGGTTGGGGTCGTAGTCGTCGTAGCGGCCACGAGCCAGGGCCACGCCGAGGTCGAACCGGAACCCGTCGACGTGGCACTCCTCGACCCAGTACCGCAGCGAGTCGAGCACCATCCGGCACACCACGGGGTGACGTAGGTCGAGGGTGTTGCCGCAGCCGGTGACGTCGATGTCGTGGCCGCGGTCGTCGAGCCGGTAGTAGGCGCGGTTGTCGAGGCCCCGCCAGCTCAGCGTCATCCCCGTGGCGCTCTGCTCGCTGGTGTGGTTGTAGACGACGTCGAGGAGGACCTCGATCCCGGCCCGGTGCAGGAGCTTGACCATGCCCTTGAACTCGTCGAGCACGCCCTGCGGGTCGCGGGCCGCCGCATACGGCGCGTGGGGGGCGAAGAACCCGAGGGTGTTGTAGCCCCAGTGGTTGGTCAGACCGCGCCGGAGCACCTCCGGCTCGGTGGTGAACGCCTGCACCGGGAGCAGCTCGACGGCCGTGATGCCGAGCCGGGTGAGGTGCTCGATGGTGACGGGGTGGGCCAGTCCGGCGTAGGTGCCGCGGAGGTGGTCGGGGATGCCCGGCAGCCGTTCGGTGAGGTTCTTGACGTGGACCTCGTAGATCACCGTCTCGGCGAGGGACCGGTGCGGCGACACGTCGCCCTCCCAGGCGAACGCCTCGTCGATGACGACGCAGCGCGGCACGTAGGCCTTGGAGTCGCGGTCGTCGCGCAACCCGGTGTCACCGGCCAGCTCGACCCCGACCTGGTGCCCGAAGACCGACGGCGCCACCCGGATGTCGCCCTCGATCGCGCGGGCGTAGGGGTCGAGCAGGAGCTTGGACTCGTTGTAGCGCAGGCCGTTCTCCGGCTGCCACGGACCCGCGGCTCGGACCGCATACCGCTGCCCCGGCGTCACTCCGCGCAGGTGCCCGAACCAGAACCCGTGAGCGCGCTCGGTGAGCGGAATCCGCCGCTCGGAAGCGCCCTCGCGGTCGCCCGCGTCGAACAGGCAGACGTGCACCGTGTCGGCGTGACCGGCATACACGCAGAGCTCCACTCCGCCCTCGACCCGGGTGATCCCGGGGGTGGAGGAAGGTCCCGCAGCGGTCGTGGCGGCGCCGGGGGGGACATGCCGTCAGCGTAGGGGGCCGTTACGGTGGTCCCATGGATTACCCCGTGGAGCCGGAAGCATGAGCGACCCCACCAGCCTGCCCAACTTCCCGCCCCCGGCGGACGAGCACCCGCTGCGGGGGCGGGTACTCGACGTCCTCAAGGACCTCGGGCTGAATCCCAACATCGACGGTGACGGCGATGTGGCGTTCATGATCGGCGAACCGCCGCAGCAGCTGTTCGTGCGCTGTCTGGACGGCGACTGGCCGGTGATGCGGATCTTCGGGCAGTGGCTGATCGGCGAGCAGGTCCCGGACGACCTGAACCTGCGGCTGCAGCGCTGCAACGACTTCAGCCTGCAGCTCAACCTCGCCAAGGTCGGCATCGCCAACAACAACCTCGTCGTCAGCGTCGAGCACGTCGTGACGATGCAGACCGACATCTCAGCCCTGTTCCAGATCAGCGTGAACCTCATCATGGAGGTCGTCCAGATGTGGCACGCCTCGTTCCAGACGCCGCCCGAGGAGATCGGCGGCTTGGAAGGGTCCAACGGGTCAGCGGGCGCGGTGGGCGAAGGGGGCCCCAGCTCTGCTGGGGAGTATCGACCGCGGCACCGTCCGCAGGACGACGCATGAGCGACATCGCCTACGCAGGCGAGTTCGTCCGCCTCGAGGTCCAGGACGGGGTCGGCACGATCCGGCTGGACCGCCCCCCGATGAACCCCCTCTCGGTGCAGGTGCAGGAGGAGATCCGGCTCGCCGCGCAGACCGCCGGCGCCACGTCTGACGTGGCCGCGGTCGTCGTCTACGGCGGCGAGAAGGTGTTTGCCGCCGGCGCCGACATCAAGGAGATGCAGGCCATGTCGTACGTCGACATGGTCGAGCGCTCGGTCCCGCTACAGAGCTCGATCACGGCGGTCGCCCAGATCCGCAAGCCCACGGTCGCCGCGGTGGCGGGGTATGCGTTGGGCGGCGGCTGCGAGCTCGCGCTCGCCTGCGACTTCCGCGTCATCGGCGAGAACTCGAAGCTCGGACAGCCGGAGATCCTCCTCGGCGTGATCCCGGGCGCCGGTGGTACGCAACGGCTCTCGCGCCTCGTCGGCCCCGCCAAGGCGAAGGACATCATCTACTCGGGCCGGTTCGTGGACGCCGAGGAGGCCCTGCGCATCGGGCTCGTCGACAAGGTGGTCCCGGCCGACGAGGTGTATGCGGCGGCGCGCGCCTGGATGCTCTCGTTCGTCGGGGGTCCGGCCTACGCGCTGCGGGCAGCCAAGGAGGCCATCGACCGCGGGCTCGAATCCGATCTCGACACCGGGCTGGAGATCGAGCGGATGCTCTTCGCCTCGCTCTTCGCGACGAAGGACCGCGAGATCGGGATGACCTCGTTCGTGCAGCAGGGCCCGGGTAAGGCGAAGTTCGAAGGCGCCTGACCCCACCGTGCCGGGCGGATCGGTAACGACGAGGACCACGTCGTCGTGGGGGACGCCGGACATGTGGACGGGCAGCAACCCGCTACATCCGCCGTTCTAGGCCTGATGGGGCTCGTCGTGCCAGTCGAGCTGTCCGGTGGGAACGTGGGCGAGGTGGGCGGAGCGGTCAGGCGGCGTCGAGGACGACGAGGTCTCGGGTCGTGGTCAGGCTGCCGGTCGCGGTGCCGACGTAGCTGCCCGACGTGGGCGGCACGTCGCGGTAGTCGCGGCCCGTCGCGACCGTGACGTGGCCCGCCCCGGTGCGCCGGCCGTTGCACGGGTCGTACCCGACCGCCTCGGCTGCGCGACCGTCCGCCGACGGCACGACCACCTCGACCCACGCGTGCGTCCCGCCCTGGCCGACGAGGTGGCCGGAGACGTACCGCGCGGCGAGGCCCCGGATCCGGCACAGGGCCAGCATGATGTGGGCCGAGTCCTGGCAGACGCCCCGCCCGATGGCCAGGGCCTCGTCGGCCGTGGTCCGCACCCCGGTCAGGCCGTACTCGTAGCGGAGCGCGTCGTGGGTCACATGACAGAGCGCGTCGGCCAGGGCGAGCCCGCTGAGCCGGTCGAACGGCCCGCGTCCCGACGGCGGCGCGACGTCAGCCAGCTCACGGAGCGACTCGGAGGACCCGGTCAGCGCCGTCGCCCGCAGCCACCGGGAGTCGCCGAGCGCGCCCGGGTCGAGGAGCACGGACTCGCCGTCCCGTCGGCGGCTGAGCGTGGCGGAGTAGGCGAACTGGACGTACTCGTCGACGCGCTCGGCCCCGACCCGGACCACGGTGTTGCCCGCCCCGTCCCGGACCCGGCGCCGCTGGACGTCGGCGCCCGAGATCGTCAGCCGCGACGTCTCGAGGACGGTGGGCCCGTGCTGGCGCGGCGGCATCACGCGCAGGCGGTGGCGCAGCCGCTGGATCGGGGCGTCGTACCGGTAGACGAAGGTCTGGTCCAGCCGGTAGGTCACGCGGTCCACGTCGTCGAGCGGGCTCATCCGGCGTCCTCCTCCGCCACCACCACCATGGACCGGAGCACCGGACCGCCGAACGTCGTGGCCATCGCCACGTCCGACGCGTCCCGGCCCCGCCCGATGACGACGCGCCCCTTGCGTCGCTGGTTGTTCCGAGGGTCGAAGGTCCACCAGCGGTCGCCGAGCCAGACTTCCATCCACGCCGCGAAGTCCATCGGGGCCGGGTCCGGCGGCACGTCCATGTCCGGGAGGTACCCGAACGCATACCGAGCGGGGATGTTGAGCGCCCGGCAGAACGAGATCGCGAGGTGCGTGAAGTCGCGGCACACCCCGTAGCCGGTGGTGAACACGTCGAGGGCCGTCGACGTCGCGGTGCTCGACCCGTACTGGAAGGTCAGGTGCTCGTGGACGTGGTCGCAGATGGCCTGGACCCGGGAGTATCCGGGCGGGATGTCGGCGAACTGCTTCCACGCCTCGTTCGCCAGCATGTCGGGCAGGCAGTAGCGGCTCGGCAGGGTGAACAGCAGCACGTCGTCGGGCAGCGCCGCGACGGGGTTCTCGGGCGCGTCCGGGTCGGCGTCGTCGACCGCGTCCCGGACCGTCGCCACCGCGGCATATCGCAGGACGGACTGGCCCTTCGGCAGCACGGTGCGCAGGCACGGGTTGCCGTAGAGGTCGGCGTAGCGGCGCACGTCGAGGTCGGGCTCGAACGACCACGACTCGTCGGCGACGAGGACCTCGGCCGCCAGCGACGGCTGGACCTGGAACACCGTCGGCGTCGGGATCTCCGCGTGGTAGACGAACTCGCACCCGATGCGCAGCCGTCGCGTGTCCATGGACCCATCTTGGGAGCCCGGTGTTTCCGCTGCGTTACGGGAACGTCGTGATTTTCGGTATGCCTCGGACGCCTCGGCCACGACGGCTCCGCGTTTCGGGGTCCCCGCGAAGTATCGGAGCGGAGCGGAGAACTTCGTGGGGTTGTTTACACGGCGCTCCGGCGCCAGTCGCTCGAGGCCGAACCGCCGAGGAGCGTCCGCGCCATCGCGTCGTGCGTGACCAGGGTGGTCACCAGGCCGCTGCGGACGGCTGCGAGGACCGCGGGGGCCTTGGAGACGCCGTAGGGGATCGCGAGCACGTCGCCGACCTTGGCCAGCTGCTCGGCGTTCATGCAGATCATCCGGGCGGTCTGCTCGTGGCCGACGACCGTGCCGGACGCGTCGATGAACACCCCGGAGACGTCGGCGACGGCCCCCGCCTTGGTCAGCGCACGGCGGTCCGCGGTGCCCATGGCGTCGTAGATCGTGCTCTTGCCCGGGCCCCAGGCGCCGAGCCCGACGACGGCCTTGGTCACCGAGCCGAACTGGGCGAACGCTCGCGCGATCTCGGGCTGCCGGCGGAGGGTGCGGGCGGTCTCCACATCGGGCAGCAGGAACGGGGCGTAGAACACCGTCACCCGGCCGCCGGTGAGCCGCCCGATGTCGCGGACGATCTCGGTCGACGTCACGGACAGGTCCTCGCGGAGGAGCGAGCCGGTCAGCTGGACCAGGGGGGCGGGAGCCATCCGGCCCAGCACCGGGACCGTGCTGGCCACCGCCCTCGCCCAGGCGAACCCGAGCACGTCGTGCCGCCCGACAGTCTCGGTGAGCAGCTCACCGGCGGCCCGGGCCAGCAACGTGCGCAGCGCGGCCGGGTCGGACTCTTCGGTGCCGACGACGATCGCGGTCCGGAGGCCGAGGTGTTCACGAAGCCGGCTGGACAGGTCGGTGTCGATGCTGCCCGGATGGCCGATCTCGATCCGGACCAGCCCGGTGGCCAGCGCCTGGTCGAGCAGCCGGGCGACCTTGAACCGGCTGATCTCCAGCTCATCGGCGATCTCGACCTTGGACCGTCCGTCCACGTAGTACCGCCGGGCCACGGTCGCCGTGAGGACTAGCTGGGCCGGACCCGCGGTCAGCTCAGCGCCCTCCATGCCGGCTCCCTTCGGTGCGTGCTCGACCCACCCCCGCCGAAATCTACGGCGAGGACCGGCCGACGCGAGGCGTTTCCGGGGCCGACTCTTGACAGGCGGACCCGGCAGGGGTTGACTCCGAAAGCAGCATACGAGCATGAAGGTGCTCACATGAGCGAAACGCACGGACCACGTCGAGGTGGTCCCGGGACGAGGGAGTCGGCGTGGCGGGTCGAACAGGACGCAGGGTCGGTAGGCGACCGGCCCGGGCCGGCATGTTCGTCGGCGGAGGGCTGGTGGTCTCGGTGGTGCTGGCCGGCTGTGCCGGCTGGGGCGGCGGCGGAGGCGGTGGGGGCGCCGACACGATCAACGTCCTCATGGTCAACAACTCCCAGATGGTCGACCTGCAGAAGCTGACGGCCGACAACTTCACCGCCAAGACGGGCATCAAGGTCAACTTCACCGTCCTGCCCGAGAACGACGTCCGCGACAAGATCAGCCAGGAGTTCTCCAGCCAGGCGGGGCAGTACGACGTCGCCACGGTCAGCAACTTCGAGATCCCGATCTACGCCCGCAGCAAGTGGATCGCGCCGCTCAGCGACTACATCGCCAAGGACACGGCGTTCGACCAGGACGACATCCTCAAGCCGATGACCGAGTCGATGTCCAAGGACGGCGTCATCTACGGGGAGCCGTTCTACGGCGAGTCCTCGTTCCTCATGTACCGCAAGGACGTGCTCGACTCGAAGGGCATCACGATGCCCGCGAACCCGACGTGGGACCAGGTCGCCGACATCGCGGCGAAGGTCGACGGGGCGCAGCCGAACATGAAGGGCATCTGCCTACGCGGCCAGCCGGGATGGGGCCAGATCTTCGCCCCGCTCACGACGGTGGTGAACACCTTCGGTGGCACCTGGTTCGAGAAGGACTGGACGCCAGGGGTCAACGCCAAGCCATTCGTCGACGCGACGAACTTCTACGTCAACCTCGTCCAGGCGCACGGCGAGAAGGGTGCCCCCCAGGCCGGCTTCACCGAGTGCCTCAACAACCTCGTCCAGGGCAACGTCGCCATGTGGTACGACGCGACATCGGCCGCCGGGTCGCTCGAGGCCGACGACTCCCCGGTCAAGGGCAAGATCGGCTACGTCGCGGCCCCGGTGAAGCTGACCAAGAGCTCCGGCTGGCTGTACTCGTGGGCCTGGGGCATCCAGATGGCCAGCACCAAGAAGGACAACGCCTGGAAGTTCGTCTCGTGGGCCTCCAGCAAGGACTACGAGGAGCTGGTCGGCAAGCAGCTGGGCTGGTCCAAGGTCCCGGCCGGCAAGCGCGCGTCCACCTACGAGAACCCCGACTACCTCAAGGTCGCGTCGTCGTTCGCCACCCCGACTAAGGCGGCCATCGAGTCGGCCGACCCGAACAACCCCGGCGTGCAACCCCGCCCGGCTCCGGGCATCCAGTTCATCGACATCCCCGAGTTCCCCGACCTCGGCACTCAGGTCTCCCAGGACGTCAGCTCGGCGATCGCCGGCCGGATGACCGTCCAGGAGGCGCTGAACAACGGGCAGGACCTCGCCGAGGACGTCGCCGACCGCTACAAGGCCCGAGGTGGGCAGTGAGCACGCGCGCGGCCCCGGGCCGCCAGCGTCGCCAACCCCGCCGCATACGTATCGGAACCAGGAAGGACTGCTCATGAGCGCCGTCGCCCAGTCGACTCGCAGGGGCACCCCCCCGCCGGCGACACCGGCCGAGAACTCCGCCCTGGCTCGCGCCGGCGCCTGGGCCCGTCGCGCGCCGCTCCTGCCCGCGTTGATCTTCATGATCATCATCACCCAGCTGCCGTTCGTCGTGACGCTGGGCATCTCGTTCATGAACTGGAACGCCTACTACCCGGACGAGATCGGCTTCACCGGGATCGACAACTACCGCCGAGTCCTCACCGACGCGAACACCCGGTCCGCGATCGTCGTGACCGTCCTCCTCACGGTGGCGGTCGTCCTCATCAGCCTCGTCCTCGGTCTGCTCATCGCGTTGCTCCTCGACCGCCAGTTCCGCGGCCGCGGCATCGTCCGCACGATGATGATCACGCCGTTCCTCATCGTCCCGGTCGCGGCCGCCCTGCTGTGGAAGCACGCGCTCTTCAACCCGGAGTACGGACTGTTCAACGGCGTTCTGCGATGGGTCGGCAACCTCTTCGGACAGAGCTGGCCACAACCCGACTGGATCAGCCAGGCCCCACTGTGGTCGATCATCGCGGCCCTGGTCTGGCAGTGGACGCCGTTCATGATGCTGATCCTGCTGGCCGGCCTCCAGAGCCGCCCGCTCGACGTCGTCGAGGCGGCCAAGATCGACGGCGCGGGCAGCTGGCAGATCTTCTGGAACATGACGTTCCCGCACCTGCGCCAGTACGTCGAGCTCAGCGCACTGCTCGGGTCGGTCTACGTCGTCCAGAACTTCGACGCCGTGTTCACCATCACCGCCGGCGGACTCGGCTCTGCGAACCTGCCCTACATCATCTACCAGACCTTCTACACCGCCCACGACTACGGCCGGGCGTCCGCCGCCGGAGTCATCGTCGTCTTCGCGACGATCCTCATCGCGACGTTCGCGCTGCGGTCGGTGTCGACGCTGTTCCGGGAGGAGACCCGATGAGCGCCACCGCTACCGCCACCACCCCGGGCACCCAGCAGGCCCAGCCCATCAACCACCAGAAGAAGCCGCGCAGCCACACCCTTCTCGGCGTGGTCGCCTGGGTCGTCGGCGTCCTCTTCGTCCTGCCGGTCCTCTGGATGGTGCTTACCTCCTTCCACTCGGAACCGGACGCCGCGAAGAACCCGCCGGCGCTCTTCGCGCCGTTGTCGATCGAGGGCTACCAGACCTTCTTCGCCTCCGGGCCGTGGCCGCCGCTGCTGAACTCGCTGACCGCCAGCGTCCTGTCGACGGTCCTCGTGCTGCTGCTGGCCTTCCCGGCCGCGTACGCGCTGTCGATCAAGCCGGTGAAGAAGTGGACTGACGTGCTCTTCTTCTTCCTGTCGACCAAGATGCTCCCGGTCGTCGCCGGCCTGCTGCCCCTCTACCTGTTCGCCCAGGCCACCCACCTGCTGGACAACATCTGGTACCTGCTGGTCCTCTACACTTCGATGAACCTGCCCATCGTGGTGTGGATGCTGCGGTCCTTCCTCGCGGAGGTGCCGGTCGAGATGCTCGAGGCCGCGCAGCTCGACGGGGCCGGCCTGGTCCGGACACTCCGTTCGGTGATCGCACCGGTGGTCCTGCCCGGGATCGCCGCCGCGGCGCTGATCTCGTTCATCTTCAGCTGGAACGAGCTGCTGTTCGCCCGGGTGCTGACCGGCACCGCGGCGCAGACCGCACCGGTGTTCCTCACGGGCTTCGTTACCAGCCAGGGGCTGTTCCTCGCCAAGGTCTGCGCCGCGTCGCTGGTGGTGTCGTTGCCGGTGCTGATCGCCGGGTTCGCCGCCCAGGACAAGCTGGTGCAGGGCCTCTCGCTCGGCGCCGTCCGCTAGGCAGTCTCGTCACGATTCGTCACTGAAGGAGGGGTCTCGTATGCCCATGCTCAGCCAGCGCACCCTGGACTCGCTCCCCGAGGCGGTGGCCCGACCCGCATACGACCGGTCACAGGTCACCGAGGGGATCGTGCACTTCGGGGTGGGCGGTTTCCATCGCGCCCATCAGGCGATGTACGTCGACGCCCTGATGGACCAGGGCGAGGCGCTCGACTTCGGGATCGTCGGGGTGGGCACGATGCCCGGCGACACCCGCATGCGCGACGCGCTCAACGGCCAGGACGGGCTCTACACCCTGATGGTCAAGTTTCCCGACGGCCGACGTGAGCCGCGGGTGATCGGGTCCATGACGCGGTTCCTCCATGCCGCTGACGACCCGGGTGCGGTGCTCGCCGCGATGAGGGCGGCGAGCACCCGCATCGTCTCGTTGACCATCACCGAGGGCGGCTACCTGTTCCACCCGTCGACGGGGGACTTCGACGCGGATCACCCGCTGATCCAGCCGGACCTGGCGCCCGGTGCGACACCGACGACCCCGTTCGGGTTCATCGTCGAGGCGCTCCGGCAGCGCAGGGAGGACGGGACCCCGCCGTTCACGGTGATGTCCTGCGACAACATCCCCGGCAACGGCGACGTGGCCAAGAAGATGATCGTCGCCTTCGCCACCCTCAAGGACCCCGACCTCGCGACGTGGATCGAGTCGTCCGTGCGGTTCCCCAACTCCATGGTCGACCGGATCACGCCGGTGACGGCGCCGGAGGACATCGTCGCGTTGAAGGACGAGTTCGGTGTCGAGGATGCGTGGCCGGTGGTCTGCGAGCCGTTCACCCAGTGGGCCCTGGAGGACTCGTTCGAGGGCGGTGCGGCGGGCCGGCCGGCGTTCGAGGACGTCGGCGTGCAGCTGGTCCCCGACGTCGAGCCGTACGAACTGATGAAGCTTCGGCTGCTCAACGCGAGCCATCAGGCACTGTGCTACCTCGGGTACCTCAGCGGGTACCGGTACGCCCACGAGGTATGCCAGGACCCCCTCTTCGTCGACTTCCTCCTCTCCTACATGGACCGCGAGGCGACCCCGACGCTGCACGACGTACCCGGGGTCGACCTCACCGCGTACAAGCACCAGCTCATCGCGCGGTTCGCGAACCCCGAGGTCCGCGACACGCTGGCCCGGCTCTGCGCCGAGAGCTCGGACCGCATCCCGAAGTGGCTGGTCCCGGTGATCCGGACCAACCTCGAGAAGGGTGGCGAGATCGAGCGGTCGGCGCTGGTGGTCGCGTCGTGGGCCCGCTACGCCGAGGGGGTCGACGAGCAGGGCGACGCGATCCAGGTCGTCGACCAGCTCAAGGACCGGGTCATGGCGGCGGCCGCGCGGCAGCAGGACCAGCCGCTGGCGTTCATCGAGGACGAGCAACTGTTCGGCGACCTGGCATCGAACGAGCGGTTCGCCGAGACCTACGCGAGGTGGCTGGACTCGCTCCACGAGGTGGGTGGCCGCGCGACTCTCGAACGACTGGTAGGCAGGGCAGACTCGGTTCATGACTGACCGAGTCCTCGTTGCGGGCGTCGACTCGTCGACCCAGTCCACCAAGGTCGTCGTCTGCGACGCCACCACCGGCGAGATCGTCCGCGAGGGGCGCGCGTCGCACCCCGACGGCACCGAGGTCGACCCGGCCGCGTGGTGGGCCGCCTACGAGGAGGCGACGTCCGCCGGGCTGCTCGACGACGTCCGCGCCATCGCCGTCGCCGGGCAGCAGCACGGGATGGTCGCTCTCGACGAGGACCGCGCGGTCGTACGAAAAGCGTTGCTGTGGAACGACACCCGTTCCGCCGGCGCGGCGGCGGAGCTGGTGCAGGAGCTCGGCGGTCCCCAGGCCTGGGCCGACGCCGTGGGCACCGTCCCGTTGGCCAGCATCACCGTGGCGAAGCTGCGCTGGTTCGCCGAGAACGAGCCCGAGCTGGCCGACCGGACGGCCGACGTGGTGCTGCCGCACGACTGGCTGACCGCGCAGATCCTCGGGTCCGGGTCGGCGTCCGGCGTGCGGCTCGTCACCGACCGCGGCGACGCCTCCGGCACCGGCTACTGGGCGCCGTCGAGCGGCTCGTACCGGACCGACCTGCTCACCCGGGCGTTCGGCCGCGAGGTCGGGCTGCCGGACGTACTGGGGCCGTACGAGGCGGCGGGAACCACGGCGAGCGGGATGGTCGTCGGCCCCGGCACCGGCGACAACATGGGCGCCGCGCTGGGGCTCGGCCTCGGGCCCGGCGACATCGTCGTGTCGCTCGGGACCAGCGGGACCGTGTTCGGAGTGGCCGAGGCGCCGACGTCCGACTCGACCGGGTTCGTCGCCGGGTTCGCCGACGCGACCGGACGCTTCCTCCCGCTGGTCTGTACCCTCAACGCGGCCCGGGTCCTCACCTCCGCCGCGACCATGCTCAGCACGGACCATGCCGGCCTCGATGAGCTGGCGCTGTCGGCGAAGCCCGGTGCGGGTGGGCTCACCCTGCTGCCCTACCTCGACGGCGAGCGGACCCCCGACCTCCCCGACGCGACGGGCACCCTCGGTGGGCTCACGCGCGAGAACCTCACGCCGGCGAACGTCGCGAGGGCCGCCGTCGAGGGCATGCTGTGCGGACTGGCCGACGGGCTCGACGCGTTGCGCGACAACGGCGTCCCCGTCCAGCGGGTCCTGCTCATCGGGGGCGCGGCGCGGTCCACGGCGGTGCAGGCGGTGGCGAGCGGGATCTTCGGGGCGCCGGTGTCGGTGCCGTCCCCGGGGGAATATGTCGCCCTCGGAGCGGCTCGACAGGCCGCGTGGGTGCTCGGGCGCAGCCGTGGTGACGGCGTCGTCGAGGCCCCGGACTGGGCGATCGGCGCGAAGGAGGTGCCCGACACCGGCCGTGACTGGGCCGCGGAGGTGCGGGGCGCATACCGCCGCCTCCGCGGGCAGATGCACGGCATCTGACCGGACGGTTCGGCTCACCCGTTCGGGCGTGTCGGGCATCACGCGGCGTGGGCTTGGGGCCTCGCGGGTGCGGCTGCGAGGATGGACGACGGTCACGAACTATGAGCATCAACCCCGTCAAAGAAGAGGACGCATGAACATCGTCGTCTGTGTCAAGTACGTCCCGGACGCCCAGGCGGACCGCACCTTCGTGGAGAGCGACAAGACCACCGACCGGGTGGGTGTCGACGGGCTTCTCTCCGAGCTCGACGAGTACGCGATCGAGGAGGCCCTCCTCGTCACCGAGACCGGCGAGGGTGAGGTGACCGTGCTGACGGTCGGCCCCGAGCAGGCCTCCGACGCGCTGAAGAAGGCGCTTCAGATGGGTGCCCACAAGGCGGTTCACGTCGTCGACGACCAGATCCACGGCTCGGACGCCCTCGCGACGTCGGCGATCCTCGCCGCGGCGATCGGCAAGCTGGACCCCCAGCCCGACCTCGTCATGACCGGGATGGCCTCGACCGACGGCACCATGGGTGTCGTCCCCACGATGCTCGCCGAGCGGCTCGGGCTGCCGGCGGTGACGTTCGCGTCGGAGCTGACCGTCGGGGACGGCAAGGTCACGGTCCGCCGCGACAACGACGCCGCCTCGCAGACCATCGAGGCATCGCTCCCCGCGCTGGTGTCGGTGACCGACCAGATCAACACCCCGCGGTACCCCTCGTTCAAGGGGATCATGGCCGCGAAGAAGAAGCCGGTCGACACCTGGTCGCTCGCCGACCTTGGCATCGAGCCGAGCCAGGTCGGACTTGACGCGGCGTGGACCAAGGTCGAGTCGTATGCGGCGCGCCCGCCGCGGCAGAAGGGCCAGATCGTGGCCGACGAGGGTGACGGTGGCGAGAAGCTCGCCGCGTTCCTCGCCGAGCGCAAGTTCGTCTAGCCCCTGACCGCCGCCCCTTTTTCGTTTGCTGGCAAGGAGATCCGAACACCATGGCTGAAGTACTCGTCCTCGTCGACCACACCGGCGGACAGGTCCGCAAGACGACGTCCGAGCTGCTGACCATCGCCCGTCGTCTCGGCGAGCCCTCCGCCGTGTTCGTCGGCGACGGCTACGACAAGGCGTTGGCGACGCTCGGCGCGTACGGGGCCCAGAAGGTCTATCGCGCGGAGTCCGCCGACCTCGTCGACTACCTCGTCGTCCCGCAGGCCGAGCTGCTGGCGCAGCTGGTGGAGCGGACCTCGCCCGCGGCGGTACTCATCGCGTCGTCCGCGGAGGGCAAGGAGGTCGCGGCGCGGCTCGCCGTGAAGACGGGCTCCGGCCTCATCACCGACGCGGTGGACGTGCAGGCCGGGTCCGCGGGCGGTGTCGAGACGACGCAGTCGGTGTTCGCCGGGGGTTACACGGTGACCGCGACGGTGACCGAGGGCACGCCGATCGTCACGGTGAAGCCGAACTCGGCGACGCCGGAGCAGGCGGAGTCGCAGCCGGTCGAGGAGGTCGTGGAGTTCGCGGCCTCCGACGCGGCGAAGACCGCTCGGATCACCGCCACCGCCCCGCGCGAGAAGACCGGTCGCCCGGAGCTGACCGAGGCGGCCATCGTCGTCTCGGGTGGCCGCGGGACGGCGGGCGACTTCTCCAAGGTCGAGGACTTCGCCGACGCGCTCGGCGCCGCCGTGGGTGCCTCGCGGGCGGCCGTGGACGCGGGCTGGTACCCGCACGCGTCGCAGGTCGGCCAGACCGGCAAGCAGGTGTCGCCGCAGCTCTACGTCGCCTGCGGCATCTCCGGCGCGATCCAGCACCGGGCCGGCATGCAGACGTCCAAGACGATCATCGCCGTGAACAAGGACGAGGAGGCGCCGATCTTCGAGCTGGTCGACTTCGGCGTCGTCGGCGACCTGTTCGCGGTCCTGCCCCAGGCCACGGCCGCGGTGGAGGCCAAGAAGGGCTGACCCTCGCGATTCGTGGCCGAAACGCCACGAACCGACGCGTTCGAGGCGTGGACGACGTCAGTCAGTGGCCGAAACGCCACATCCTGCGGCGCGCGGGCTCACCCGTCACTCACGCGGGCTTGACGGCGCCCAGGGTGAAGCTCATGGCGATCCGCTCGGGATGCTCGGTCATCCGGAACTCGCCGATCTCGTCGCGGGTCATCTTCCCCGGGAAGGGGCAGAACGGGACGCTGTCGTGCTCCTCGAGCATGGTGAGCTGCAGCCCGTGCCGCATCACGGCGGTCACCGTCTCGCCGATGCCGTGGCTCCAGGTGTGGGTCTCGGTGTGCGTGATGGTGTCCGTGGAGTTCTCGGCCGCCTGCACGTACGTCATGTCCTCGTCCCACACCACGGGGTCGTCGTGCTCGAAGTACGGAAAGGTGGGTACCGGCCTCCCGGTGACCGGGTCCGGTTCCATCGTGTCGAGCATCGGGTGGGTGTCGCGGATGAACAGCCGGCCGCCGGGTCGCAGGACGGCCGCCACGACCTCGGCCCAGCGGTCCACTGACGGCAGCCAGGAGATCGCGCCGAGGCTGACGTAGACCAGGTCGAAGGTGCGCCCCGTCAACGCCCGCGGCGCGTCGTACACGTCCGACACCACATAGTCGACCTCCGCTCCGGTGGCCGCGGCCAGCCGGCGCGCCTCCTCGACCGACTGCGGCGACAGGTCCAACCCGGTCATCCGGGCGCCCAGCCGGGCCAGCGAGAGCGTGTCGGTGCCGATGTGGCACTGCAGATGTACCCCGTCCAGGCCGCTCACGTCGCCGATCCGCGCGAGGTCGAACCGGACCACGCCGGAGAGGTGTTCGGGGTCGTCGAGGAACGACTGCACCTCGTAGTCCGGGGACGCCGCGTGGATCACGGCGCGGTCGTCCCAGTTCGCGCGGTTAGCGCGCAGGTAGTCGGGCTCTTCGGCCGCGTCCAGCACCACGAGAACACGGTATGCCCGCCACCGTCGCGCCCGCTTGCCGACGCTAGCGGTTGTTGGTTGGCTGCTGTCGTGGTCGACGTCGGGGTGCTGGGGCTCCAGCCGGTTCTCGAAGGACGGCTGGTCCGTCTCGAGCCGGCCGGTCCGGAGCATCTCGACGGGCTCTGGCCGCTCTACTCGGGCGGCGAGGAGGACCCGTTCGTCACGCTGACCCGGGAGCAGGCGCGGGTCGGGCTGGTCCGGGCCCAGGCGCGTCAGGACCGCGCCGACTGGGCGATCGTCCGTCGTGCGGACGACGTCGTCATCGGCGAGGCGGTCCTCCGGGACCTGGACGAGGATGCCTCCTCGATGAGCTACCGCATCGCCCTCGTCGGTCCTGAGGTGTTCGGCCGAGGCTACGGGACCGAGGCCACCCGGCTGGTCCGTGACTTCGCGCTCGGGCCGCTCGCGCTGCACCGTCTGGCCCTCGAGGTGAACTCCTTCAACGCGCGGGCCATCGCCGTCTACACCAAGGTCGGGTTCGTCCTGGAGGGCGTGCGCCGGGAGGCGGTCCGTCACGACGGCGAGTGGTACGACGTGCACGACATGGCGATCATCGAGGGCGACGCCAGGCCCTAATCACCCCACGAGGTTCTCCCCACGACGTCCGCCGCTTCGCGTCGAGCCGTCGCGGGGACCCCACGCTTCGCTCCGATACCTCGCGGGGACCCCGAGTAACTGAGCGGCTGGGGGCACCTGGCATACCCCTCCCGGTTGCGGACGTAAACTTCGCGGGTGCGCCGGTACCTGGACCACGCCGCCACGACGCCGATGCGTCCCGCGGCGATCGAGGCGATGACCGAGCAGCTCGGCCGCACCGGCAACGCCTCGTCGCTGCACACCTCCGGCCGGCTGGCCCGGCGCGTCGTCGAGGAGTCCCGCGAGACCATCGCCGGCGCCATCGGCTGCCGTCCGTCCGAGGTCGTCTTCACCTCTGGGGGCACGGAGTCCGACAACCTCGCCGTCCATGGCACGTATGCGGCGCGCCGCGACGCCGACCCGCGCCAGGTCCGCATGCTGGTGAGCTCCATCGAGCACCACGCCGTGCTGGACTGCGTCGACTTCCTTGCGGCTCACGAGGGCGCGAAGGTGACCTGGCTGGAGGCCGACGGCGCGGGCCGGATCGCCCCGGAGGTGGTTCGGACCGCGCTGGCCGAGGACCCCGAGTCGGCCGCGCTGGTGTCGGTGATGTGGGCCAACAACGAGGTCGGCACCGTCCAGGACATCCCGGGCATCGCCGCGGTGGCCCACGACTTCGGCGTCCCGGTGCACACCGACGCGGTCCAGGCCGTCGGCCACCTTCCGGTGGACATCGCCGCGTCGGGGGTCGACCTCGCGTCGCTCACGGCGCACAAGCTCGGCGGCCCGATCGGTGTCGGCGCGCTGGTCGTCAAGCGGCAGCACCAGCTGGTACCCCTGTCCCACGGCGGCGGCCAGGAGCGGCAGGTCCGCAGTGGCACCCTCGACGTGCCGGCGATCCGCGGGTTCGCCGTCGCGGTCGAGGAGTCGGTCCGCGAGCTGGCCGAGGAAGCGGCCCGGCTGACGGCGCTGCGCGACGCCCTCATCGAGGGGGCGCTCGGCCTCGGGCTCGACATCGCGGTCGGCGGTCCCTGGGTCCCGGGCGACGTCGCCGACCGGGTGCCCGGCAACGTCCACCTGCTCGTCCCCGGCTGCGACGGGGACTCCCTCCTGTACCTGCTCGACGCCGCCGGGATCGAGTGCTCGACCGGTTCGGCGTGCCAGGCCGGCGTCCCGCAGCCCAGCCACGTGCTGCTGGCCATGGGCATCCCGGAGGAGCAGGCGCGCGGCGCGCTGCGGCTCACCCTCGGTCACACCTCGACCCGCGAGGACGTGGACGCGGTGCTGGCCGCGCTGCCGGCCACGGTGGAACGCGCACGCCGCGCGTCCGGCCGGAGCTGGTGAGCGGTCGATGAGGGTCGTCGCCGCGATGAGCGGCGGGGTCGACTCCGCCGTCGCCGCCGCCCGGATGGTCGACGCCGGACACGAGGTCGTCGGGGTCCACCTCGCCCTCAGCCAGAACGCGGCCACGCTGCGAGAGAGCGCCCGGGGGTGCTGCACCATCGAGGACGCCGGCGACGCCCGCCGGGTCGCCGACGTGCTGGGCATCCCCTTCTACGTCTGGGACCTCGCCGCCCGCTTCCGCGAGGACGTCGTCGAGGACTTCCTCGCGGAGTACGCCGCCGGGCGGACGCCGAACCCCTGCGTCCGCTGCAACGAGCGGATCAAGTTCGCCGCGCTGCTGGACAAGGCGGTCGCGCTCGGCTTCGACGCGGTGGCGACGGGTCACTATGCCCAGGTCGTCGAGCGGCCGGACGGGCGGCGCGAGCTGCACCGCGCCGTCGACCCGCAGAAGGACCAGTCCTACGTCTTAGGGGTCCTCGACGAGGACCAGCTGTCCCGCTCGTTCTTCCCGCTCGGCGACACGACCAAGCCGCAGATCCGCGAGGAGGCCGAGGCCCGCGGCTTCTACGTCGCCAGCAAGCCGGACAGCCACGACATCTGCTTCATCCCGGACGGCGACACTCGCGGGTTTCTCAGCCGGGCCCTCGGTGAGCAGCCCGGGGACCTCGTCGACACCGAGGGGAAGGTCGTCGGATCCCATTCCGGCGCATACGGATTCACCGTCGGACAGCGACGCGGGCTCGGGCTCGACCGCGGCGCTCTCGACGGCGAACCCCGCTTCGTCGTGGGCGTCGAGGCCCGCACCAACACCGTCGTCATCGGTACCCGCGACCTTCTCGGCGTCGACGCGATCGTCGGCGGCCACGCCCGCTGGTGCGGCCCCGCCCCCGACGGCGTCGTCGAGGTCGGTGCCCAGCTGCGGGCCCACGGCGAGGAGTATGCGGCGACGGCCTGGGCGGACGGCGACACGGTCCACGTCCGGCTGGCGCGTCGGGCTCGTGGGGTCGCGCCCGGACAGTCGGTGGTCCTCTACGCGGGCAGCCGGGTGGTCGGCAGCGCAACGATCCAGGAAGCCTTCTCGGGACCGGCGACCCCCTGAGACGGAGGATTGCTCTCTCGTCCCGTACGGGCCTGTGACTGGGTTCCGGGCGCTAGGGTGCCTCAGGAGTGGGGACTCGGCAGGGCGAGGGGCACAGGTTGGCGATGGCGGCGATGGGCACGGGCTCGGACCATCTGGTCGAGCGTGTCCGGACCCTCTGCATGGCGTTCCCGCAGACCCAGGAGCGGCCGAGCCACGGTGAGGCCTGCTGGTTCGTCGCGGGCAAGCGGATGTTCGTCATGTTCGCCGACCACCACCACGACGACCGGGTGGCGTTCTGGGCCGCGGCGGACGACGGGGTGCAACGACACCTCGTCGAGGACGAGCCTCAGCAGTTTTTCCGGCCGCCCTACGTCGGCGTCCGCGGCTGGGTCGGGATGTGGCTCGACGACGACCCGGACTGGGACCGCGTCGAGCTGCTCGTGGAGGAGGCCTGGCGCTGCATCGCCGGCCCCCGGTTGATCAAGGAGTGGGCCGCTCGGCGCTGAGGGTCACGGCGGCTCGGAGCCGCGGCGCTCCTCCTGCGCCACCAGCGCGTCGAGGTCGCGGAGCCGATCCAGCCCGCCCAGGGCGCGGGTCATCCGCGAGTTCCCTTCCAGGCGCTCGCGGTTGCGGTCCAGGTACCACCAGTACCCGGCGGTGAAGGGACAGGCGTTCTCGCCCACTCGCGTACCCGGGTCGAACCGGCAGTCACCACAGTGGTCGGTCATCCGGTTGAGGTATGCGCCGCCCGAGACGTAGGGCTTCGTGGCCATGACGCCCGCGTCGGCGTGCTGCGACATTCCGACGACGTTGGGGACCATCACCCAGTCGTAGCCGTCGACGAACGCGCGGTGGAACCAGTCGGTCAGCTCCTCGGGCCGCCAACCGCGTTGCGCGGCGTAGTTGCCGAGGACCATCAACCGCGGGATGTGGTGCACCCAGCCGTGGTCGCGTACCTCGTTGAGGGTATGCGCGAGGCAGGCGGCGTCGGTCGCGTCGCCGTCGAGGTCTCGCCACCAGTCCGGCAGGTGCCGCCGGGCGTTCAGGCGGTTCGCCGACCGGTAGTCGTCGCCGAGCTGCCAGTAGAGGTGCCAGACGTAGTCGCGCCAGCCCATGACCTGGCGGACGAACCCCTCGGCGGACTGCAGGGGTACGTCCCCTCGCCGGTAGGCCTCCTCGGCCGCCTCGACGACCTCCGTCGGGTCGAGGAGGCCGAGGTTCATGGGGGCCGAGAGGAGGGAGTGGGCCATCCACGGGTCGCCGGTCATGACGGCGTCCTCGTGCGGCCCGAACCGGGGGAGGCGGTGCGCGACGAAGTCGTCGAGGGCGGCCAGGGCCTCGGCGCGGGTGGCCGCGAACCGGCGTGGCCCGTCGGCACCGATGAACGTGACGTCGCCGTCCCGCTTCCAGCGGTCCAGGTCGTCCCGGACCTCGGCGTCGATGTCGTCCTCCACGGGCCAGAGTGGTTCCCGGACTCCGAGGGTGGGCTGCCCCTTGGGCGGCGGTTCGCGGTTCTCGGCGTCGAGGTTCCAACGACCGCCGGCCGGCTCCTCGCCGTCCATGAGCACGCCGTGGCGCCGGCGAGCGTCGCGGTAGAAGTCCTCCAGGAGCAGCCGCCGCCGACCGCGGGATTCCGCCCACGTGGTGAAGTCCACACGGGTCGTCACGTAGCCACGGGCCGGCAGCAGCTCGACCTCGCGCTCCTCGGCCAGGGCCCGCACGAGGGCGACCGCCGCTCGCGACGTCGGCTGGATCACCTGGAGCGGGCCGTCGACCTCGGCGAGGGCGTCGCGGTATCGGTCGAGGCGCGCATACCGGCACCGCTCCCCGAGCTCGGCGGCGCGGTGCCGCATCGCGCTGAGGACGAGGTGCGCCTTCTGGCGGTGGAAGGCCGTCCGGGCGAAGACCCGCCGTGACTCGACCAGCAGGACGGCGCCGTCGTGGTCGTCGAGGAAGTGGGGGCCGAGCTGGTCGCCGAACAGCCAACGGGTCGGGCCGGGCGCAGGGGCGACGCGACCGGGCATACCGGCGACGCTAACCTCGCGGCGTGACGACCGCGACCGGCATGGGCTCCTGGCCGGGTACCGACGTCCGCGAGACGCTCGGTGTCGTCCGCGACCTGCTCGCCAACCCGGGCGACGGCGCCGAGGGGCTCCCATACCTTCCGGAGCTTCCCGACCGCGGTCCCGGCGCCGACCTCGTCGGGCGCGGTCTCGGGATGCTCGTCGACCTGCCCGTGGACCTGCAGCCGTCGGGCTGGCGGTTGACCGACCGGCCAGGGCACGACCAGAACCGCACCGGTGCCTTCCTGCGCGAGGACCTCGACGAGCTGGCCGAGGCCTTCGACGGGTGGACCGGGCGACTCAAGGTCCAGGTCGCCGGCCCGTGGACCCTCGCGGCCAGCACCTGGCTCCCGCGCGGGGAGCGGGTGGCGTCCGACCCCGGCGCGACCCGCGACCTCGTCGACTCGCTGGCCGAGGGCGTACGCCTGCACCTGGCGACGGTGCAGCGGCTGGTCCCGGGAGCCCAGCTCGTGCTCCAGGTCGACGAGCCGTCCCTGCCCGCGGTCGTCGAGGGCCGGCTGCCCACGGCGTCCGGGTTCGGGATGGTCCGCGCCGTCGACCCTCAGGTCGCCCTCACCGCACTGGAGACGGTGCTCGCGGCGGGGCCGGCAGGTAGCCGGGTCGTCCACTGCTGCGCCCCGGACGCGCCGATCGTGCTGCTCCGTCGCACCGGCGCCGACCTGGCGGTCGACACGTCGCTGCTCGGCTCGCGCGGCTGGGAGGGCATCGCCGTCGGGGTCGAGGACGGGATGACGCTGTATGCGGGATGCGTGCCGACATCGGGCGGTGAGCCGCCCCGGCCCCAGAGCGTCGTGGACCAGTTGGCCCGACCGTGGCACGACCTGGGGATGCCGGTGTCCCGCCTCGCCGACATCGTCGTGACGCCGGCCTGCGGGCTAGCGGGGCTCACACCGGGGCAGGCCCGCGACGTTCAACGGGTGTGCATCGACAGCGCACGGGAGCTCGCCGAACGAGCCACGACATGAGGGTCCCCTGGCAGGTCAAGTTCGGGGCGCTCGCCCTCATCTGGGGCGGCTCGTTCCTCCTCATGAAGATCGGGCTCCAGGCGCTCGCGCCGGTCCAGATCTCGACCCTGCGGATCGCGTCGGGGGCGGCCACCGTGCTGCTCACCGCGCTGGTCATGGGCGTGCGGCTGCCGCCGTGGGGTCGGGTCTGGGGGCACCTGTTCGTCGCCGGCCTCGTGCTCTGCTCGGTGCCGTTCACCCTCTTCCCGCTGGGCGAGGAGCGGGTGTCGTCGGCCCTGGCCGGCATCGGCAACGCGACCACGCCGCTCTCGGCGGTCCTCTTCACGATGCTGCTGCTGCCCGCGGACCGGGTCGACCGGCGCACCGTGGTGGCGGTGGTCGCCGGCTTCGTCGGGGTCGTCGTGATCATGCAGCCGTGGGAGTCGAACGGGCGGCCGGACGTCGTGGGGTTCGCCATGACGCTGCTCGCGGGCGCGTCGTACGGGCTGGGCTGGACCTACGTGAAGCGGTTCCTGGCCAAGGACGACATCGGCGGTCTGGGGATGCCGGCCGCCCAGCTGCTGATGGGCGCCGCGCAGATGGTCGTGGTCACGCTGGTGTGGTGGTGGCTGCACCGGGACGGTGAGCCGACCGGCATACCGGCTCCGTGGTCACCGGTACCCGGCTCCGGACCGGTGCTCTGGCCGGTCGTGGCGATCCTCGTGCTCGGCGTGGTCGGGACCGGGCTGGCGTTCGTGCTCCAGTACGACGTGGTGCGCGAGGTCGGGCCGACGGTGGGCGCGACGGTGACCTACGTGATCCCGGTCGTCGCGGTCGTGCTCGGGATGGTGTTCCTCCACGAGCGGCTGCAGTGGCCGCAGGTGGCCGGGGCGGCGATCGTCCTCGGGTCCGCCGTGGCCGTCGGCCGTGAGCGGCGCCGGCCGGTCGCGGTTCCCGAGGGCGAGGTCCTGGAGGAGCTCACCCCACCGAGTTCGACCCGGACGCCCCGCCGCTGACGCTGGTCTGCGGCCTCAGCGGACGTGCCTCGGCGCCATGGACGTGGCTCTTTGGGGTGGGCCGCCTCGGCCTGCCTCAGAGCGCGGGTCAGAGTGCGGTTGGTGTCGTCATGGCAGCACCAGACGCGCTCTGACGCGCACTATGACACTCGGCCCGGTCGACCTGGCTCGTGGCCGGCGTGGCCACGCGGAGTGGATGGGACTCAGGCGGCGAGGGCCGAGCCGGACTTCCACTTGTCGTAGCTGACGTTCCAGTCGGTCCAGCCGTTGCCGGCCTCGAGGCCACGGTTGGTACCGGTCACGACCACCGGGTCACCGACCTTGGCGATGCCGAACAGCCACTGGGCGTTGGCGGTGCTCATGCCGATGCAGCCGTGGCTGACGTTGGCCTTGCCCTGGGAACCGACCGACCACGGCGCGGCGTGGAGGAACTCGCCCGAGTTGGTCTCGCGCATCGCGAACTTCACGTCGGGGATGTCGTAGTAGTTCGGGTCGCCCGGCTCGATGCCGATGGTGTTGGCGTCCATCCGCAGCTGCTGGAACTTCTCCATGATGACCTTGGTGCCGCTGCGCGACTCGAAGCCGGCCTTGCCGCCGGTGATCGGGATGGTCTTCACGTCGGCGCCGTTGACGTTCACGGTCATCTGGTGGGTCCCGAGGTCGGCCTTGATGATCGTCGCGTCGCCCACGGTGAACGACCCGGAGGTCGACATCTGGCCGTAGGTGCCGTTACCGGCGGGGACGCTGTTGATGTCGACGTTGACGGAGACCTTGGTGCCCGGCTTCCAGTAGTTCGCCGGCCGCCAGTGCGCCTCGCTGCTGGAGATCCAGCTCCACGAGCCCTCCTGCGCGGGCTCGGACTTGACCGTCATCTTCTTCTCGAAGGTGGCCTTGTCCTTCACGGGCACGTCGAACCGGACGATGACCGGCATGGCGATGCCGACGGTGCCGCCGTTGGCGACCACCGTCGGGTAGATCTGCTGCTTCTTGGACAGCGCCTGCGTCGAGAACGTCGAGTGCGCGGTCGACTCGGTGCCGGCGGTGTTCTTGCCGACCATGCTGAGCGTGTAGGTCGTTCCCGGCTCCAGGAGGCTCGTCGCCGTCCAGTTGGCGCCGTTGGGGTCGAGGTTGCCCTCGACGTTGACCTCGCCCTTCTTGGGGTCCTTGTAGGTCAGCGTGACGTCGGTGACGGTCCCGTCCTTGGCGGCGACGGAGACCACGGTGTCGACCGGCACCTGGGCGTCGGTCGCGACGCTGGAGGTGAGGGACACCGGAGGGATCGCCTGGGTGGTCGTCGTCGAGGTCGACGGAGCCGCGGCGGAGGAGGGGGCATCGGTGCCGCCGCCCGAGGGCGATGCACCGCCGCCGGGGACGGTGCAGGCGCCGAGGATCAGCCCCACCGTGACCACACCGGCGAGCCATCCGAGACGCTTACCCGTCAGACCCTGCTGACGACCGACCTGCACCATCCGTGCCTTCTCCCCCATTTGGGCGTGACAGGGCATAGCACGCCCCACGGGACAGTGTCGCCGAAGCCTGCACCTCCGACCAAATTCCGACATGCTGAAGCGCCTGTGAAGTCGCCGACACCCCGTCGGGCGCGAGCGTGGGAAGGGCGGCCGTGGAGCGCAACTGGGCCGGGAACCACGAGTATGCGGGCGCCCGGCTCGAGCGCCCCGCCTCCCTCGACCAGCTGGCCGAGATCGTGGCCGGGGAGCCGCGGGTGCGGGCCATCGGGTCGCGGCACTCGTTCACCGACATCGTCGACAGCGACGTGCTGGTCTCCCTCGAGGCGGTGCCGCCGGTGTTCGAGCTCGACACCGACGCCCGGACCGTCACCATCGGTGGGGGGGCCCGCTACGGCGAGGTCTCCCGGGCACTCCACAAGCGGGCTGGGCCCTGGCCAACCTCGCCTCGCTGCCGCACATCTCGGTGGCCGGGGCGGTGGCGACGGGAACGCACGGCTCCGGCGACACGAACGCATCGCTGGCGACGGCGGTGGCGGGGCTCACCCTGATGGACGGGTCGGGAGCCGTGCGGACGGTCCGCCGCGGCGACCCAGACCACGGCGGCACCGTCGTCGGGCTCGGGGCACTGGGCATCGTCACCACGCTCACCCTCGACGTCGAGCCGACGTACGACGTGCGCCAGGACGTGTGGACCGACCTGCCGTACGCCGCGGTGGCGGACCACTTCGACGAGATGACCTCGAGCGGGTACTCGGTCAGCCTGTTCACCGACTTCTCCGACGCCGGGTTCGCCCAGGCGTGGGTCAAGAGCCGGGCGGCCGACGCGCCAACGGAGTTCTTCGGGGCCCGGCCGGCGACGAAGCAGCTGCACCCGGACATCGGGGCGGTGGCCGAGGGCGTGACCCAGCAGGGCGGCGTCGTCGGACCCTGGCTGGAGCGGCTGCCGCACTTCCGCCTCGAGTTCACGCCCAGCCACGGCGCGGAGCTCCAGGGTGAGTACCTCGTGCCTCGGGATCGGGCGCTCGATGCGCTGGACGCCCTCCGCACGCTGCGGCCGCGGCTCGAGGGCCTGCTCCGGGTGGCCGAGGTGCGCAGCGTCGCGGCCGACGACCTGTGGCTGAGCAGCGCCTACGGCACCGACGTCGTCGGGTTCCACCTGACCTGGGTCCAGGACGAGGACGCGGTGTATGCGGTGCTGCCGGACCTCGAGGCGGCGCTGCTCCCGCTTGGGGCGCGTCCGCACTGGGGCAAGTGCTTCGCCGCGACGGCGGCCGACCTGGAGCCGCTCTACCCGCGGCTCGGCGACTTCCGGGCGCTGCGGGACCGCGTCGACCCCGACCGGACGTTCGGCAACGCCTTCCTCGACCGCGTGATCGGCGGCTGACCTGCGGCGTTGTCGGCGTCGTAGGGCAGGATTGGCGGGTGGCGACGGGAGCGGCGGGAACCAGCACCGGCAGCAAGAAGGGCGATGCGAAGGGGCCCGAGGCGCCGTCCACGGCGGCGGCCACGGGCATACCGACCGAGGCGCTCCACGAGTGGTCCGAGGTCGCGCAGGACGCGCTGGCGGCGCAGTTCAACTACCACGTCCGCGACGCGCCGACGGTCAGCGACGCCGACTACGACCGGATGATCCGGCGTCTCAACGAGCTGGAGGAGCAGTACCCCACGCTGCGCACCCCGGAGAGCCCGACCCAGCTGGTCGGCGGGGCGACGTTCTCGACCGAGTTCCAGGCGGTCGACCACCTCGAGCGGATGCTCAGCCTCGACAACTGCTTCTCGCCCGAGGAGCTGGCCGCCTGGGCCGCGCGGGCCGCTCGCGACGCCAACACGACCGACTACCACTACCTCTGCGAGCTGAAGATCGACGGCCTCGCGGTCAACCTGCTCTACGAGAACGGCCGGCTGACCCGGGCGCTCACCCGGGGCGACGGGCGCACCGGTGAGGACGTCACCAACAACGTCAAGACCATCGAGGGCGTCCCGCACCGGCTGAGGGGGTCCGGTCACCCGGCCAAGGTCGAGGTCCGCGGCGAGGTGTTCTTCCCCGTCGAGGGGTTCGAGGAGCTCAACGCGTCGCTGGTGGCGGCCGGGCGGGCACCTTTCGCGAACCCTCGCAACAGCGCCGCCGGGTCGCTGCGCCAGAAGGACCCCCGGGTCTCCGCGTCGCGGCCGCTGCACATGCTGGTCCACGGGATCGGCTACCGCCAGGGTCTCGAGCTGACCCGGCAGTCGCAGGCGTACGACCTCTTCCGCGAGTGGGGCCTGCCGGTCTCCACGCACTACGAGGTCGTCGACTCCATCGAGGAGGTCGAGGCCTACGTCGCGCGGTTCGGCGAGGAGCGCCACAGTGTCGAGCACGAGCTCGACGGCGTCGTCGTCAAGGTCGACGAGATCGTGGTCCAGCGCCAGCTCGGGGCGACGTCACGGGCGCCACGGTGGGCGATCGCCTTCAAGTACCCGCCCGAGGAGGTCAACACGACCCTCCTCGACATCCAGGTCAACGTCGGGCGTACCGGTCGGGTCACCCCGTTCGGCGTGATGACCCCCGTCGTCGTGGCCGGGTCGACGGTCGAGCGGGCCACCCTGCACAACGCCGACGAGGTCCGCCGCAAGGGCGTGCTCATCGGCGACACCGTGGTGCTGCGCAAGGCCGGCGACGTCATCCCCGAGATCGTCGGACCGGTGGTCGAGCTGCGCGACGGCACCGAGCGCGCGTTCGAGATGCCGACGGTATGCCCGGCCTGCGACACGCCCCTGGCCCCCGAGAAGGAGGGCGACAAGGACATCCGCTGCCCCAACGCGCGGACCTGCCCGGCCCAGCTGCGGGAGCGGATCGCCGGGCTGGCCGGGCGCGGCGCGTTCGACATCGAGGTGCTCGGCTGGGAGGGCGCTGTCGCCCTGCTGAACGCCGGCGTCGTCACCGACGAGGGTGACCTCTTCGCGCTGACCCCGGAGCAGCTGCTCACCGTGCCGCTGTTCACCCGGGCCGCCAAGAAGACCGACCCCGAGGACAAGGTCGTCGACGGCAAGACGCTCTCCGTCAACGGCGTTCGGCTCTTCGACAACTTCGCCAAGGCTCAGCAGCAGCCGCTGTGGCGGGTGCTCGTCGCGCTGTCGATCCGGCACGTCGGCCCGACGGCGGCCCGCGCGCTCGCGTCGCAGTTCGCCACGATGTCGGCGATCCGCGCGGCGTCCAGGGAGGAGCTGGCCCAGGCCGAGGGCGTCGGCGGCGTCATCGCCGACGCGGTGATCGAGTGGTTCGCTGTCGACTGGCACGCGGAGATCGTCGACAAGTGGGCGGCGGCCGGGATCCGGATGGCCGACGAACGGGACGCCTCGGTCGCGCGGACCCTGGAGGGGATGACCGTGGTCGTCACCGGTTCGTTGGAGGGGTTCTCCCGCGACCAGGCCCGTGAGGCGATCCTCATCCGCGGTGGCAAGGCGGCCGGCTCGGTGTCCAAGAGCACGAGCTACGTCGTGGTCGGCGAGAACGCCGGGTCCAAGGCGGCCAAGGCGGAGGAGCTCGGCGTGCGGGTCCTCGACGAGGCTGGGTTCCGGACCCTGCTGGAGAACGGCTCGGTCGACTAGGGCCTTCTCGGGCGAGTTCACAGGTCCCGCGGCATAGACGTCAGCCGATACGCGACGCAGGATGGCATCAGGGTCGCGTCGCGCGTCCCCGTTCCATGGCTCGACCGAGGGAAGCAGGGCCGGCGCATGACCATCGAGTACGTGCCGCGCTCCGCCCCGGCCGCCGCCGCGTCCTGGCGCACCGCCTCCGGGTCGGCATACGTCCCGGGTCCCCTCCACACCGAGGCGAGCGGCGACCTCGGCGCCGTGTGCGTCCCCGTGGTGCCGCGACGCATCCGGCTGTTGCCCTTCCACTGGTGGATCGTCATGGTCATCCTGGTCCGGGGCTGCGAGCTGGTGCTGTGGGGCGGTCGCACGTCGCTCGTTCTCTCCGTCGTGGTTTCCGTGGTCGCCCTCGTGGTCGTGCTGATCGCCGCCTACCGCGCGTTGCGCCTACGCCGGTTCACCGGTCGCGAGCACCGCGAGGTGGTGCTGTCGTCCGCGGGGATCCACACCGGCGGACTCGTGGTGCCGTGGTCGCAGATCGAGGGCGTGGTCCGGTTCGGCTTCGCGTTCGGCCCCGGTCGAGGCGGGCCCGGGCACCGCCGCTTCGTGGCCGTGCGGGTGGCCGACTTCGTCGCCGTGCGGGGGATGTCCCCGGTCCGGGCCGGCCTGGCCAACCTGACCCGTCGCCACCTCCTCGTGCTCTGCGAGGCGCGGGAGGTGCACGATCCGACCGCGCTCGCGAACGCCCTCGACGAGCTCGTCGAGAACCCGGTCGCCCGTGAGCTGCTGAGCGGGGCCGAGGGCGTGCGGCTGGTAGCCGCGGGCCCGTCCTGGCGCGTCCCCGCACACTGACGACCGACCGGGCCGGTCGGCTCCCGGTCAGCTCCCGGTCAGCTCTCGGTCAGCCCCGACTCTCGTCGGCTCGCCGTCGCAGCAGCGCCGCCTCGGGCTCGTTCCGCGTGAGGTCGGCGGCGAGCAGGTATGCCTCGCGCGACTCCTCGGTCCGGCCGAGCAGGCCGAGCAGGTGGGCACGGACCGCGGGGACCTGCGGGTAGTCCCGGAGCGACGGCTCGTGCGCGACCGCCTCGGCGATCGCCAGACCGACCGCCGGGTCGCCGGCCATCCCCACTGCCACCGCCCGGTTGAGCTCGACCACCGGCGAGGGCGAGACGGTCGCGAGCGCCGCATACAGCGAGGCGATCTGCGGCCAGTCGGTCTCCGCCGCCGTCGGCGCGAGGGCGTGGCAGGCGGCGATCGACGCCTGGAGCAGGTACGGGGTGGGCGGCCCGGGCAGCGCCAAGGCCCGGGAGAGCGCCGACGTGCCGCGCCGGACCAGGAGCGGGTCCCACCGGCGCCGGTCCTGGTCGAGCAGCGGGACCGGCGCGCCGGACGCGTCGACACGGGCGGTCAGCCGTGACGCTTGGAGCTCGAGCAGCGCGTCGAGTGCCAGGACCTCCCGCTCTTCCGGGAGCAGGGTGGCCAGCAGCCGGGCCAGGCGGATCGCCTCGTGACAGAGCTCCGGGCGAGCCCAGTCGGGTCCCGACGTGGCGACGTACCCCTCGTTGAACATCAGGTAGACGACCTCAAGCACCGAACCCAGCCGCTCCGGCATCTCCTCGGCGGGCGGCAGCTCGAACCAGGCGCCCTGGGTGGCCAGGGTCCGCTTGGACCGTGAGATCCGTTGTCCCGCAGTGGCTTCCGGGATCAGCAGCCCGCGCGCCACCTCGGTCGTCGTGAGTCCGCCGAGCAGCCGGAGGGTCAGCGCGACCCGCGACTCGGTGGTGAGGACCGGGTGGCAGGTGGTGAACACGAGCCGGAGCAGGTCGTCGCCGATGTGGTCGTCCAGAGCGTCATCCACGTCGCCCGTCTCCTCCACGGAACCGTCGAGCCGGGCGTCGGTGACCGTCCGGCCGACCTCGGCGAGCTTGCGCGCATAGGTGCTGCGGCGCCGGACCAGGTCGATGGCCTGGTGCCGCGCGGTGGAGACGAGCCAGCCCGCGGGGTTCGGCGGAACCCCGCGCACCGGCCACTGCTCCAGGGCGGCGACGAAGGCGTCCTGGGCGATCTCCTCGCCCAGGCCGACGTCGCCCAGGACGCGGCTGGCCACGGCGACGACGCTGGCGGACTCCATCCGCCACACCGTCTCCGCGGTCTGCCGTGCGTCCGGTCCGGTCACGGGGCGGGTGGGGCCTCGAACACCTGCTGGACGTCGGCCTCGCCCTCCCAGCCGGCCCAGTGCTCCTGGTGCAGCCGGACGAACCGGGTCGCCCACTCGATGGCCTCGTCGCGGGAGCGGACGTCGTAGACGGCGTAGCTGATGAGCTCCTTGGACTCCGCGAACGGCCCGTCGGTGACGGTGAGGGTGCCGCCCGCCAGGATGACGCGACCGCCGCCGGCGTCGACCGGCATGAGGCCGGCGAAGTCGACGAGGGCTCCGGAGCGGGTGGCTTCCATGCCGAGGGCGGCGATGGCCTCCATGAGGGACGCCGGGGGTGGGGTGTCTGGCTGCTGGCTGACCTTGAGGGTGCTGACGAAACGCATCGTGGGGCTCCTTGTCGGGATCCCCGCGAAGTATCGGAGCGAAGCGTGGGGTCCCCGCGACGGATCGACGCGAAGCGGCGAACGTCGTGGGGAGAACTTCGTGGGGGTGAACTTTGGGGTGTCGATGGAGTATGCGGGTGGGTGGGGTTCACCGGCGGGCGTAGGTGGCCCGGGTGTAGGTGTCGACGCCGAGCAGGCTCAGCCAGGTCAGCGCCGTGATGATGCCGGTCGTGAACGCCGCGACGCCAGCCGCCGAGCCGGACGCGATCGTGCCGAACCCGCCGAGCAGGGCAGCCGCGGCGACGACCGAGAAGGCGCTCCGGCCCCGGCGGTGCTCCGACGCATACCGGACCGCCATGACGACCATGGCGGCGGCGAGGGCGAGGAAGCCGACGCCCGAGGTCATCAGGTGCAGCATCCCGGGCAGGCTGGGGGTCGCCGGCGTGGCCATCCCCACGGGGAAGCCGCCGGCCGGGTCGGCCGGGAAGACGCCCGCGAGCAGGACGCCGAGGCCGAACACCGCCACGAGGACGGGCACGGCCCGGCCACCGCGGCCGCCGGCCAGGGTCCGGCGCAGGGCGACCGAGAAGGCGAGCGACATCAGGCCGGTCGCGACGAGGTTGGCGGTCTGGATCCAGCCCCAGTCGCCGACCGCCAGCTGGCTCCAGGAGTGCCGGCCGAGGTCGAAGCCGTCGCGGGTGAGCGCCTGGGCGAGCGAGACGCCGACGTAGACCGGGCCGGCGATGACGCCGTAGCCGGCCAGCGAGCGGGTGACGCGGGCGCGGGGGTCGGCGCACGCCGTGGCCTTGGCGGCGTCACGGTCGGTGGCGGAGAGGGTTCGCGGGTCGACGTAGCTGGTGGTGGTCATGACGGTGGCTCCTTCGGGTCGGGGGCCGCCGCTCGTCGGGCGGCCTCACCTCTTCCTCGAACGGCGCGACGCGATTTCGACAGGCGGGTTCCGACTTTCTTCGTGGAGCGCTCGCAGCGCGGAAGATCGCACCCCCCCAGAAGGGGTGCAACCTTCCGCTCCGAGGGGTGATGAGGCGTTGTGTGAGCGCTCAGGAAGCCGACTTACAGTGGTGGCTCGATCCAGGAGGCGCCGGTGATCGAGTGGGTACCCCGCTCCCGCGGAGATGACGGCTGGCGCGACGTGGTGGCGGGCTCGTACCGCGGCCACGCCGTCCTGGAGCAGGACGCCGGAGGGCCGGTCGTCCGCGTGCCGGTCGTCGTCCAGGACTGGGTGCGGATCGCGATGCGACGCATCGCGCAGCGCCTGGTCCAGCTCGCGCGGATGGCCTTCTTCGCGTTCATGTTCGTGGCGTGGAGCATCAAGGCGGCCGTTGACGGCCTCACGAGCGCCTGGCCGGTGGTGGTCGTCCTCAGCGTCGTGTTGCTGGTGGCCGCATACCGTCTCGTCCGGCTGCGCCGGTGGCACGCGGGCGCGCGCGCGGACCTGCTGCTGTCCCGCGATGGCGTGGCCGTCGACGACGTGTTCGTGCCCTGGTACCAGGTCGAGCGGGTCGTGACGTTCCACTTCACGGCGCTGTTCGACCGGAGGGGCAACCGCAACTTCCTGGCCCTGCAGATCCGCGACTTCGTGGCGGTGCGGGGGCTGTCCCCGTTCGAGGCCGGCCTGGCGAACCTGACGCGTCGGCGGCTCATCGTTGTGGGCGAGGCGAAGGAGCTCAGCAACCCGGAGGAGCTCGCCGCGGCGCTGGATCGGCTCGTGGCCGACCCCGAGTCTCGCGTCCTGCTGGGGACCGCCGAGGGCGTTCGCCTCCTCGACGAGGGACCGGCGAGGGTGCTGCCGCGGTCCCCATAGACTGACGCACCATGTCCCTCTCCCGCGACGACGTCGTGCATCTCGCGTCGATGGCCCGGATCGATCTCAGCGAGGCGGAGCTGGACCGCATGCTCGGCGAGCTGACCGTCATCCTCGACTCCGTGGCCGTGGTCCAGCAGGCACCGACCGACGGTGTCGAGCCGATGTCGCACCCGCTGCCGCTGACCAACGTGACCCGGCCGGACGTGGTCCGACCGAGTCTGACCGCCCTCGAGGTGCTCGCGGCCGCGCCGGCCGAGGAGCAACAGCGGTTCTCCGTGCCCCGCATCCTCGACGCGGAAGACTGACCGACCACCTCGGTATGCGTCGCGCCGGCCCCGGGCCGCAGCCGCGCGCATACCTCCGGACCTCATGAGGGTTGAGAACACGTGACTACCGACCTGACCCGGCTCAGCGCCGCCGAGATGGCGCGCCTGCTGGCGGCCAAGGAGGTCAGCTCCGTCGAGCTGACCCGAGCCCACCTCGACCGGACCACCGAGGTCGACGGTGCGGTCCACTCGTACCTGCACGTCGACGCCCAGGGCGCCCTGCGCACCGCTGAGGACGTGGACCAGCGGCGGATCGCGGGGGAGAGCCTGCACCTGCTCGCCGGCGTGCCGATCGCGGTCAAGGACGTCATGGCGACCCGCGGCCTGCCGACGACGTGCGGCAGCAAGATCCTCGAGGGCTGGATACCGCCCTACGACGCCACGCTGGTGGCCCATCTGCGCACCGCGGCCATGCCGATCCTCGGCAAGACCAACATGGACGAGTTCGCCATGGGCTCGTCGACCGAGCACTCCGCCTGGGGACCGAGTCACAACCCGTGGGACCTGACGCGGATCCCCGGCGGGTCCGGCGGCGGGTCATCGAGCGTCGTGGCGTCGTTCCAGGCACCGCTCGCGATCGGGACCGACACCGGAGGCTCGATCCGCCAGCCGGCCGCCGTCACGGGGACGGTCGGGGTCAAGCCGACCTACGGCGGCGTCTCCCGCTACGGCCTCGTGGCGCTGGCCTCGAGCCTCGACCAGGCCGGACCGTGCGCGCGTTCGGTGCTGGACGCCGCGCTGCTGCACGCCCTCATCGGCGGCCACGATCCGATGGACTCCACGTCGATCGACGCGCCGGTGCCGCCGGTCGTCGAGGCGGCACAGCGGGCGTCGGTCGAGGGCATGACCGTGGGGGTCGTTCGCCAGCTGGGCGGCGAGGGGTACCAGGCCGGGGTGCGCGAGCGGTTCGACGAGTCGGTCCAGTTGCTCGTCGACCTCGGCGCCAAGGTGGTCGAGGTCGACTGCCCGAGCTTCGACTACGCGCTGGCCGCCTACTACCTCATCCTCCCGAGCGAGGCGTCGAGCAACCTGGCCAAGTTCGACGCGATGCGCTACGGGCTGCGGGTGGTTCCCGAGGGTGACCCGAGCGCCGAGCAGGTGATGGCGGCCACGCGTGACGCGGGGTTCGGGCCGGAGGTCAAGCGGCGGATCATCCTCGGGACGTATGCCTTGTCGTCGGGCTACTACGACGCCTACTACGGCCAGGCGCAGAAGGTGCGTCGCCTGATTGCGGACGACTTCGCCCGCGCGTTCCAGGTCGCCGACGTGCTCGTCTCCCCGACCGCGCCGACCACGGCGTTCCCGATGGGCGAGAAGCTCGACGACCCCCTCGCGATGTACCTCAACGACGTCGCCACCATCCCGGCCAACCTCGCCGGGGTGCCGGGGATGTCGATCCCCACCGGCCTCGCCCCGGAGGACGGCCTGCCGACCGGAATCCAGTTCCTCGCCCCGGCGACCCAGGACGACCGCCTGTACGCCGCCGGTGCGGCCCTCGAGGCCGCCCTCCTCGACCGGTGGGGTGGCCCACTGCTCGACCGCGCACCCGAGCTTCCGAAGGGAGCCTCCCGATGACCACCACCGAGGCGCGCGAGGCCGTGCTCCCGTACGAGGACGCGATCGCCGCATACGACCCGGTGCTCGGGCTCGAGGTCCACGTCGAGCTCAACACCGCGACCAAGATGTTCTGCGGGTGCGCCACCGGGTTCGGGGCCGAGCCGAACACGCAGGTATGCCCGGTGTGCCTCGGACTTCCCGGCGCTCTGCCCGTCGTCAACGAGGTCGGGGTCGAGTCGGCGATCCGGATCGGGCTGGCGCTGAACTGCACCATCGCGCCGTGGTGCCGGTTCGCGCGGAAGAACTACTTCTACCCGGACATGCCGAAGAACTTCCAGACGTCGCAGTACGACGAGCCGATCGCCTTCAACGGCTGGCTGGACGTCGAGCTGGAGGACGGGTCGATCTACCGGGTCGAGATCGAGCGTGCGCACATGGAGGAGGACACCGGCAAGACGCTGCACATGGGCGGCGCGACCGGTCGCATCCACGGGGCGGACCACTCGCTGGTCGACTACAACCGGGCCGGGATCCCGCTCATCGAGATCGTCACCAAGCCGATGACCGGGGTGGGTGACCGCGCGCCCGAGATCGCCCGCGCTTACGTGGGAGCCCTGCGGGAGCTGCTGCGCGCGCTCGAGGTGTCGGACGTGCGGATGGAGCAGGGCTCACTGCGTTGCGACGCCAACGTGTCGCTGCGGCCCCGCCTGGACGACGAGCAGGAGACGGTGCCGCTCGGGACGCGGACCGAGACCAAGAACGTCAACTCGCTGCGCTCGGTCGAGCGGGCGGTTCGCTACGAGATCACCCGACAGGCGGCCATCCTGCGCGGCGGTGGCCGGATCGTCCAGGAGACGCGGCACTGGCACGAGGACACCGGGGTGACGACGTCCGGGCGTGAGAAAAGCGACGCCATGGACTACCGGTACTTCCCGGAGCCCGACCTGGTTCCGGTCGCCCCGTCGTCCGAGCTGGTGGCTGCGCTGCGGCAGACGCTGCCCGAGCCTCCGGGTGAGCGGCGCAAGCGGCTCCAAACCGCTTGGGGCTACACGGATCTCGAGATGCGCGACGTCGCCAACGCCGGCGCGGTCGAGATCGTCGGGGAGACGATCGCCGCCGGTGCGACGGCTGCCGGCGCGCGCAAGTGGTGGAGCGGCGAGGTCGCCCGACGGGCCAGTGCCGCCGGAGTGGACGTCGGCGAGTATGCGGCGTCGGCCGGCCTCACTCCGGCGCTCGTCGCCGAGCTCGACGGGTTGGTGACCTCCGGGCGGCTGAACGACTCGATGGCCCGGCAGGTCCTGGACGGTGTGCTGGCCGGCGACGGTTCGCCGACCGCCGTGGCCGACGCCCTCGGCCTCGAGATCGTCTCGGACGACTCGGCGCTGGAAGCGGCCGTCGACGCGGCGATCGCGGCGAACCCGGACATCGCGGAGAAGGTGCGCGGCGGCAAGGTCCAGGCGGCCGGAGCCCTGATCGGTCAGGTCATGCAGCAGATGAAGGGCCAGGCCGACGCCGCGAAGGTCCGCGAGATCGTCCTGGCCAAGCTCACCCCCTGAGGGCGCTTTCGAGGCGTACGGCCGGCGAAACTGCAGACAACTCCGGTTGGAAGCGGGAAACAGCGTGGCTAGCGCTTGCCGCCGCCGAGGAGTCCGCCGAGGACGCCGCCGAGCAGGTCGCCCAGACCGCCCTGACCGGTGGGCGTTCCGGGCTGCGTCTGCGCGCCACCGGCGCCGCCGAGGACCTGGCCGAGGATGTCGCCGATCCCGCCGCCCTGGCCGCCCGCGGCTCCGCCGGCCGCGCCACCGAGCACCGAACCCAGCACGTCACCGAGCCCACCACCGCCGGCCCCACCCAGCATCCCGCCGAGCCCGCCCATCGGGTCGTCGGTCGCTGCGGCACTCGTCGAACCGCCGCCGCCCTGGAGCTTCTTCGCCAGGTAGGCCATGACGATCGGCGCGATGATCGGCAGCAGCTTCTGGATCAGGCTGGACCCCTGGCCCGGCGTGGCTCCCCCCAGGCGGGCCATGACGTCGGGCGTCTGCTCGCCGAAGACGTTCTGGACGATGCGCTCCCCGTCCTGAGTGTCGATCTGGTCCAGGCCCGAACCGAGCACGGAGGGGTCGTGCTGCTCGACGGCGCTCATCAGCGACGCGGCACCCGCCGGGTCGGCGGCGTTGGCCTGCATGCCGCCGAGCAGGGCCGGGATCGCCGTGCGGGTGGCCTCCTCGGCCTCGCTCTGGTCGACGCCGAGAGCGGCGGCCACCTGGTCCATCGGTACCTGGCTGAGGATCTCGTCGATCTCCGACATCTGGCCTACCCCTTCGTCGCCCGTACGAGGCCGCCGTTGGCTCGCCCCGTCAGCGTAGAACGGCTCAGCCGGTCAGCGACTGGGGGAGCCGGACGACTCGGTCGTCGCCGTCCCGGGGCTGTCCCCGCGAGGTGTTGTTGGTGATGACCCAGACGTTGCCGTCCGGACCGACGAAGACGTCCCGCAGCCGCCCGTACTGGCCGTCCAGCAGCTTCTGGGGCTCACCGGTCGAGCCGTCGGACCCGACCGGGATCTTCCACAGCGCCTGACCGCGCAACGCGGCCATGAGGACCGCACCGTCGGGGCCGATGCAGATCCCACTGGGCGACGCCTCGTCGGTCGTCCACTGCCGCACCGGGTCGATGAACCCGCTCTGCCCGGCGATCCCCTCGACCGTCGGCCAGCCATAGTTCGAGCCCGGCGTGATGACGTTCAGCTCGTCCCACGTGTTCTGCCCGAACTCGCTCGCCCACATCTGGCCGTTCGCGCTCCACGCGATCCCCTGGACGTTGCGGTGGCCCCAGGACCACACCCGCGACCCCGGGAACGGGTTGCCGGGGGCGGCCTCGCCGGACGTCGTGACGCGCAGGATCTTGCCGCCGAGACTGTCCCGGTTCTGCGAGTTGCCGGTCTGGCCGGTCTCGCCGGTGGTGACGTAGAGGAACCGGTCCGGCCCGAACTTCAGCCGGCCGCCGTTGTGGATGCTGCCCTTCGGGATGCCCGTGATGATCGGTGTCTGCGCCCCGAACCGGCCGCCGTCCAGGGCGATGGTCACCACCCGGTTGTCCGAACCGGCGGTGAGGTATGCGTACAGCACCGGTGTGCTCGCGAACGTCGAGGCGTCCATCGCCAGCCCGAGCAGTCCGCCCTCGCCGCCGGGCTCTACGCCCTGGACGGTTCCGACCGTCTCGACCGTGCCGCCCCCGGCCGGGATCCGCTTGACCAGCGCGGTGTCCCGCTCGCTGACGAGGACCGACCCGTCCGGGAGCACCGCGCCGCTCCACGGCACCTGCAGCCCGGTCGCCGCGTCGACCGGTGCGGAGAGGGCGACGCGGGCACCGGTCGTGCCCGACGTCGAGGAACCGGTCGCGCTCGACGACCCCGCCGTCGACGTGCCACCCGCCCCGCTGCCCCCGCCCGCGCCCGACCCGGTCCCCGAACCGCTGCTGGACGTGCAGCCGGCGAGAGCGAGCGCGCCCAGGGCACCGACGCCGAGCACGGCGCGGCGCGAGAGGGAGGTGGTCTGGGGCAGTCGGTGGGCGCCAGGCATACCGGCTCAACGCAAGAGGAGCCCGGTAGGTTCGCCGTATGGCTCTCGTGACGATGCCGGACGCGTCCTGGGTGGCGGACACCGGTGAGATCTCCGGCCTCGAGATGGTCACGTGGGACGTCCACGAACCGCATCCGCGGGCCGACGAGATCGCCGTCGTCGTGCCGCCCTACCTCGACCCGCACCAGCGGCTCGACCTGTTCGGGACGCTGCCGAAGCTCGAGCTCGTCCAGCTGCTGACCGCCGGCTACGACAACGTCACGCCGCACCTGCCGCCTGGGGTGACGCTGTGCAGCGGCGGTGGCATCCACGACGCGTCGACGGCCGAGCTCGCGCTCACGCTGATCCTGGCCTCGATCCGCGGGATCCCCGACTTCGTTCGCGCCCAGGACCAGAACCACTGGATCCCGACCCGGATCTGGCCGGCGCTCGCGGACCGGCGGGTGCTCGTCGTGGGCTACGGCAAGGTCGGCCGGGCGATCGCCGCGCGGCTGTTGCCGTTCGAGACCGTTGTCACCGCGGTCGCCAGCCGGGCGCGCGCCGGCGACGAGCTGGTCGACGAGGTCCACGGCATCGACGAGCTGCCGGCGCTCCTCCCGGAGCAGGACGTCGTCGTCGTCATCACCCCGCTGACCGACACGACGGCCGGCCTGGTCGACGCGCGGTTCCTCGCGGCGATGAAGGACGGCGCGCTCCTCGTCAACGTGGCCCGCGGCAAGGTCGCCGACACCGACGCCCTGGTTGCCGAGGCGGCCAGCGGACGTCTGCGGGTCGCCGTCGACGTCACCGACCCGGAGCCGCTGCCGGCGGGCCACCCGCTCTGGTCGACGCCGAACGTGCTCGTCTCGCCGCACGTCGGCGGCGCCAGCACCGCCTTTCGGCCGCGCGCCCTGGCCCTGGTCCGGCGCCAGCTCGCCGCGTATGCGGAGGGCCGTCTGCTCGAGAGCGTCGTCTCGCCGTAACGTCAGGCGCCTTAGCCGGTCCACTCCCCGGTGGTCCAGGCGCGGTCGAGGACCTCGAGGTAGGGGTCGAGGTCCAACCCCTGCGACGCCAGCCAGCCGTCGTCGGCGTAGGTCTGCGCGTAGCGCTCGCGCGGGTCGCACATGAGGGTCACGATGCTCCCCGGCTGACCGGCCGCGCGCATCTCGCACGCGATCCGCAGGGAGCCGTAGAGGTTGGTGCCGGTCGACCCGCCGGCCCGGATCCCGGTCCGGTCCTGGAGGTACCGCATCGCCGCGATCGAGGCCGCGTCGGGGATCCCGATCATCCGGTCGACGACGGTCGGGAGGAAGCTCGGCTCGACGCGTGGGCGGCCGATGCCTTCGATCCGGGACCCCCGTGCACCCTCGGTCGAGCGCTCCTGGAACGCCATGAGGAACGCGGAGTTCTCCGGGTCGACGACCGCGACCTTGGTCGACAGCGCCCGGTACCGCACGAACCGGCCGATGGTCGCGCTCGTCCCGCCGGTCCCGGCTCCGACGACGACCCACGTCGGCACCGGATGCCGCTCGTGGCCCATCTGTTCGAAGATCGACTCGGCGATGTTGTTGTTGCCCCGCCAGTCGGTCGCCCGCTCGGCGTGGGTGAACTGGTCGAGGTAGTGGCCGGAGGTCGCGTTGGCGATGGCCCGCGCGGTGTCGTAGACGGCGGAGGGGTCGTCGACGAGATGGCAGGTCCCGCCCTCGCGCTCGATGAGCGCGACCTTCTCCAGGCTGGTCGTCTTGGCCATGACGGCGACGAACGGCAGCCCGAGCATCCGCGCGAAGTACGCCTCGGAGACGGCGGTCGACCCGCTCGAGGCCTCCGTAACCGTTGTCCCGGGCCCGATCTCGCCGTTGCAGATCGCGTAGAGGAACAGCGACCGGGCGAGCCGGTGCTTGAGGCTGCCCGTCGGATGGGTCGACTCGTCCTTGAGGTAGAGGTCGACGTCCCAGCCCTCGGGCAGCTCGACGTGCACCAGGTGGGTGTCGGCGCTCCGGTTCGCGTCGGCGGTGATCCGACGGACCGCCTCGTCGACCCAGGCGCGGTCGACGGGTCGCGGCGCGGGCACGTCGACCACGGTCCGGGCTCCGGTGCTGGGCGCGTCGTCCACGACGCGAGCCTAGGCCTGACGCGGGACCTGTCGGTCGCCTCTTTTCGGTGGTGCCGTCGGGGCGGTCGGAGGATGCTCTCCCCATGAGCCGAGTCAGCGACGACCGCACGTTGGTCCTGCTGCGACACGCCAAGGCCGAGCAGGTCCCGGGCAAGCCCGACCACGACCGCGAGCTGACCGAGCGCGGCGCGCGGGACGCCGCGGCGGCCGGTACGTGGCTGCGCGACCAGGGGATCGTGGCGGAGCTGGTCATCTGCTCGACCTCCCGGCGCACCCGGCAGACCTGGGAGTTCGCGGCCCGGGGCGGCGCGCATACCGAGTTCGTCGAGTACCGGCGCTCGGTCTACCAGAGCGGCACGTCCGGGATCCTCGAGACGATTCGCGAGGACGCCGGCGAGGTGCGCACCCTCGTGCTCGTCGGCCACGCGCCGACCATCCCCGATCTCGCCAGCGGCCTCACCGACGGGCAGGGGTCGCACGACGCGCACGTCGCCATGGGGGAGGGGTTCCCGACCTGCGGGCTCGCCGTTCTCCGGTATGCCGGTGGCTGGCCGGACCTCGCGGACGGCGACTGCGACCTCGAACGGTTCCACGTCTGCCGCGCTTGACCGCTCCCGCCCCGCGATCCGGGGGTGTTACTCCTGTTACGCGTGTGGTCGGTACGCCTAGACTTCGACCGCAACGGATCACGTCCTGACGGCCTCACGGATCGGGGAAGCTCATGGCCGACACCGCTCCTGCTCCTGACACCACGCGCAAGGCGCTCGCCGAGGCGGTCGGCACCTTCATCCTGGTGTTCTTCGCCGTCGGGTCGGCGGTCTTCGGGATCGAGACCATCGGCAAGCTCGGGGTCGCGATTGCGTTCGGCTTCGTCCTGCTTGCCCTCGCCTACTCGATCGGGCCGGTCTCCGGCTGCCACGTCAACCCCGCGGTGACGCTGGGAGTGTTGATCCGCAAGGGGATCACCGTCCGCGAGGCGGTCGCCTACTGGATCGCCCAGGTCGTCGGCGCGATCGTCGCGGCGGCGCTGCTCAAGCTCTTGGTCTCCGGGTTCGGCGGCGCGACGGACCAGACCGGCGGCCTCGGAACCAACGACTACGGCAAGTCGGTCAGCATGGGCGGCGCCATGGTGGTCGAGATCGTGCTGACCTTCCTGCTCGTCTTCGTCGTGCTCCTGGTCACCAGCCGCGCGGCGGCCCCGGGCTTCGCCGGGCTCGCGATCGGCCTGGTACTGACGGTGATTCACCTCGTCGGCATCCCGCTCGACGGCACCTCGGTCAACCCGGCCCGTTCGATCGGCCCGGCCCTCTTCAACGGCGGCGACTCGCTGGCTCACCTGTGGGTGTTCATCGTCTTCCCGCTCATCGGTGGCGCGATCGCGGCCGTCGTGGCGCCGTTGTTCGAGACGGCCGTGCCCGCGGGCGACGTCGACCCCACCGGCGCCACGGTGCCCGAGGCCTGAGGTCACCCGCTCGGTACGCTCGGGGCCATGACGGTCCCGACAGCAACGACGCCCGATCTGAAGCCCCGCAGCCGCGACGTCACGGACGGTCTCGAGAAGGCCGCCGCCCGAGGGATGCTTCGGGCCGTCGGCATGGGCGACGACGACTTCGCCAAGCCGCAGATCGGGGTCGCCAGCTCGTGGAACGAGATCACCCCGTGCAACCTGTCGCTGGAGCGGCTGGCCGGCGCGGTCAAGGACGGGGTGTTCTCGGCGGGCGGCTACCCGTTGGAGTTCGGCACCATCTCGGTCTCCGACGGCATCTCGATGGGCCACGAAGGGATGCACTTCTCGCTCGTCTCCCGTGAGGTCATCGCCGACTCGGTCGAGACGGTGATGATGGCCGAGCGGCTAGACGGGTCGGTCCTGCTCGCCGGCTGCGACAAGTCGCTGCCGGGGATGCTGATGGCCGCCGCGCGGCTCGACCTCGCCTCGGTGTTCCTGTATGCGGGTTCGATCCTCCCGGGGATCGCCAAGATGTCGGACGGCTCGGAGCGGACGGTCACGATCATCGACGCCTTCGAGGCGGTCGGTGCTTGTGCCGCGGGCAAGATGTCGCGCGCCGACGTGGACGCCATCGAGCGGGCGATCTGTCCGGGCGAGGGAGCCTGCGGCGGTATGTACACCGCCAACACCATGGCGTCGGTGGCCGAGGCGATGGGGATGTCGATGCCCGGCTCCGCGGCGCCGCCGGCGACCGACCGGCGGCGGGACGGGTTCGCCCGCAAGTCCGGTGAGGCGGTCGTCGAGATGCTGCGGCGCGGGATCACCGCCCGCCAGATCATGACCAAGGAGGCGTTCGAGAACGCCATCGCCGTCGTCATGGCCTTCGGGGGCTCGACCAACGCGGTGCTGCACCTGCTGGCCATCGCCCACGAGGCCGACGTCGACCTCACCATCGACGACTTCCGGAAGATCGGCAGCCGGGTGCCGCACCTCGCGGACGTCAAGCCCTTCGGCTCCTACGTCATGACCGACATCGACCGCGTCGGCGGGGTGCCCGTGGTGATGAAGGCACTGCTCGACGCCGGCCTGCTCCACGGCGACTGCCTGACGGTGACCGGCAAGACCGTCGCCGAGAACCTCGCCGGGATCAACCCGCCCGACCCTGACGGCAAGGTGCTGCGCGCGCTGAGCGAGCCGATCCACAAGACCGGTGGGATCACCATCCTCACCGGGTCGCTGGCCCCCGAGGGCGCCGTGGTCAAGTCGGCCGGGTTCGACTCCGACGTCTTCACCGGCACGGCGCGGGTGTTCGACGGCGAGCGGGCCGCGATGGACGCGGTCGAGAACGGCTCGCTCAAGGCCGGCGACGTCCTGGTGATCCGCTACGAGGGCCCCAAGGGCGGCCCCGGTATGCGCGAGATGCTCGCGGTCACGGGGGCGATCAAGGGCGCCGGACTCGGTAAGGACGTCCTGCTGCTGACCGACGGCCGGTTCTCCGGCGGGACGACGGGGCTGTGTGTCGGCCACGTGGCACCGGAGGCGGTGGACGGCGGGCCGATCGCCTTCGTCCGCGACGGCGACACGATCGTCCTCGACGTCGCCCAGGCGACCCTCGACCTCGAGGTCTCGCCGGAGGAGCTGGCGAGGCGCGCGGTGGGCTTCACGCCGCCGGAGTCGAAGTACCCGCGCGGCGTCCTCGGCAAGTACCGCAAGCTGGTCGGCAGCGCCAGCAAGGGCGCCGTCTGCGACTGATCACCCCGACTGAGGGTCACACCGCGATGGCGCGGTGGACCCACGTCGAGGTGACCCGCATACCGACCCGCTCGTAGAGGCCGAGGGCGCCGGTCCGGGCGTCGGTGGACAGTTCCGAGCGTAACGCCCCGTGCTGCCGCGCCACCGCGAAGCAGTCGACGAGCAGGGCCCGGGCGAGACCGCGGCCACGCTGGTCGCGGCGCACGGCGAGGGTCGGGACGTACCCGTACTCCCCGCTGACGAAGACGTACCCCACGCCCACGACCTCCCCGTCGGGATCGGTCGCCAGCCGGAGGTGCCAGGGCTCGAACCCCGGCCGCCGGACGACCCGGGCGGCCCAGTCGTCGTAGGCCACCGGCTGGCGGTTCGGCCACTCGTTGAAGGCGTCCTCGACGACCCGGTAGGCGACGTGCTCCTCCCCGGGGCGGAAGGGCCGGACCGCGTACCCCTCCGGCAGGGGCTGGCTCTCGATCCGCTCGCCCTCGTCCAGCTGGAGCACCCAGGACGTCCACGCCACGTGGTAGCCCAGCCGCTCGAGCAGGTGGTCGCCGTGGCTGCCCACGGGTACCGGCATACCGACCATGGACCCGCCCTGCCGCCGCGCCTCGGCCCGGGTCCAGGCGGCCAGCCAGGTGCCGATCCCCCGCCCCCGGTGGGTCGACGCGACCGCGGCGTCGGCGTACCGGCCGTTCGCCACGTGGGCGTAGCCGACGAGCCGGCCGGCGTCCTCGACCCCGACGGCGTGGGTGGCAAGGTCGAAGCTCGGTCGCTGCCAGTCGCCCACGACGTCCTCGAGGTCGACCGACGCTTCCCCGGCGTCGAGGGTCTGCGAGTCGACCATCAGGTCGAAGACCACCTGGGCGTCCTCTGGGCGCAAGGCTCGGGTGGTGAGGCCCGCTGGCAGCTCCATGGGCCACAGCGTCGCGGCGAACCAGCCGTCGCGCATCCGGATTAGGGGCACCTACGGTGGCGTAACCTCGGAACCATGACGACGACTTGGTCCGAGACCGATCTGCTGCGCGAGCTCAACCCGGTCGTCGAGACGGAGCTCAACCGGCACCTCCAGGTGGCCAAGGAGTGGTTCCCCCACGACTACATCCCGTGGAGCGAGGGCCGGAACTTCGACGGGATCATGGGCGGCGACCCGTGGACCCCCGAGGACTCGCCGATGAACGAGGTCGCGCGCAACGCCCTCCTCGTCAACCTCCTCACCGAGGACAACCTGCCCAGCTACCACCACGAGATCGCGACGATCTTCGGGCGCGACGACGCGTGGGGCTCCTGGGTGCACCGCTGGACCGCCGAGGAGGGCCGCCACGGGATCGCGATGCGCGACTACCTCGTCGTCAAGCGCTCGGTCGACCCGGTGGAGCTCGAGCGGTTCCGCATGACCCACATGTCGCAGGGCTACTCCGCGGACCACGGCGACTCGATGATGCACAACCTGGCCTACGTCTCGTTCCAGGAGCTCGCGACGCGGGTCAGCCACCGCAACACCGGGAAGTACACCGACGACCCGATGGCCGAGAAGCTGCTCGCCCGGATCGCCGCCGACGAGAACCTCCACATGGTCTTCTACCGGAACCTCATGCAGGCGGCGATCGAGCTGTCACCCGACCAGGCGGTGCAGGCGATCCTCGACGTCGTCACCGGGTTCAAGATGCCCGGCTCCGACATCCCGGGGTTCCAGCGCAAGGCGGTCGAGATGGCCGTCGCCGGCATCTACGACCTGCGGTCGCACCGCGACGAGGTCGTCATGCCGGTGCTCCGCTACTGGAAGATCTTCGAGCTCGAGGGCCTGTCGCAGGAGGGGGAGGTGGCGCGTACCGAGCTGTCCAACTTCATGGACGGCCTCGACAAGCAGGCGGCCCGGTTCGAGGACAAGCGGGACACCCTCAAGTCGCGCATGAACATCAGCTGAGGCGTCCAGCCCGCGGGACGGACGGCCGGATGGTGAGACGAGAGTGTCCGCCGGTTGACACGACACGCTGCCCGGGAGCACGGTGGGGGCGTGGCCCGAGTCCTCGTACTCCCCAAGCGCGTGTGAGCAGGCGAACCAGCCGACCCCCTCAGCGCGCTGCCCTTCTGTCCATCGCGGACCGGAGGGTTTTTTCATGACCGGCGCCAGCAGCACGACGAGCGAACGACCAGCGAACACCGAGTGAAAGCAGTGGACCAGTGAGCAACGGCGCGACACCGGTGCGACCCACCCCGGCAGATGTGGCCCAGCACGCCCACCCCCGCCCGCGCTCCGCGGCGCCGACGACCACCGTCGCGCCGGCCCCGAGCAGCGCTGCCCGGTCGGTACCGCATGCGCCCAGCGGACCGCCCGCAGCACCCGCCGGGCACCCGCGCTCCGGGTCGCAGCCGCCCACGCCGGCCCCGGAGCAGGTCACCGGCGCGCAGGCCCTGGTCAAGTCCCTCGAACGCCTCGGCGTCGACACCGTCTTCGGCATCCCCGGCGGCGCGATCCTGCCGGCCTACGACCCGCTCATGGACTCCACCACCGTGCGGCACATCCTCGTGCGCCACGAGCAGGGGGCCGGGCACGCGGCCGAGGGGTATGCGGCGGCGACCGGTCGCGTCGGTGTCTGCATGGCGACCTCGGGACCAGGGGCGACCAACCTCGTCACGCCGCTCGCCGACGCCTACATGGACTCGATGCCCATCGTGGCGATCACCGGCCAGGTGTCGAGCAAGGCGATCGGCACCGACGCCTTCCAGGAGGCCGACATCCGGGGCATCACGATGCCCATCACGAAGCACAACTACCTCGTCACCGACGCGTCGGAGATCCCGCGCGCGCTCGCCGAGGCGTTCCACGTCGCGTCGACCGGGCGCCCCGGTCCGGTCCTCGTCGACATCAGCAAGGACGCCCTGCAGGGCAGCACGACCTTCTCCTGGCCGCCGCAGATCGACCTGCCCGGGTACCGTCCGGTGATCCGCCCGCACAGCAAGCAGATCCGCGAGGCGGCCCGGCTCATCACCGCGGCGAAGCGGCCGGTCCTCTACATCGGCGGCGGGGTCGTCCGCAGCGGCGCCAGCGACGAGCTGCGGCAGCTGGTCGAGCTCACCCAGATCCCCGTCGTCACGACGCTGATGGCCCGTGGGACGGTGCCGGACTCGCACGCGCTGAACCTCGGTATGCCGGGTATGCACGGAACTGTCGCCGCCGTGACCGCCTTGCAGAAGTCCGACCTGCTCATCACCATCGGCGCGCGCTTCGACGACCGGGTCACCGGCCAGCTGTCGACGTTCGCGACCGGCGCCAAGATTATCCACGCCGACATCGACCCGGCGGAGATCTCCAAGAACCGGGTGGCCGATGTCCCGATCGTGGGTGACGCCAAGGAGGTCATCCGCGACCTCGTCACACTGCTGACCGACGAGGGCCTGGGCGAGGCCGACTACAGCGAGTGGCGGACGACCACCCAGGACTGGAAGGCCACCTTCCCGCTGGGCTACACCGACTACCCGGACCGTCTGGAACCGCAGTACGTCATCGAGCGGATCGGGCAGCTCACCGGCCCGGAGGGGGTCTACGTCGCCGGCGTCGGCCAGCACCAGATGTGGGCGGCCCAGTACGTCCAGTACGAGCGGCCGAACGCCTGGCTCAACTCCGGCGGACTCGGGACCATGGGCTACTCGGTGCCGGCGGCCATGGGCGCCAAGGTGGGCGAGCCGGACCGCGTGGTGTGGGCGATCGACGGCGACGGCTGCTTCCAGATGACCAACCAGGAGCTCGCGACCTGCGTCATCAACCAGATCCCCATCAAAGTGGCGATCATCAACAACTCCAGCCTCGGCATGGTCCGTCAGTGGCAGACGCTGTTCTACAACGAGCGCTACTCCAACACCGACCTGCACACCAGCAGCCACCAGCGGATCCCGGACTTCGTGAAGCTGGCCGAGGCCTACGGCTGCCTCGGGCTGCGGGCCGAGAAGCAGGAGGACGTCGACGCCGTGATCCAGCAGGCGCTGGAGGTCAACGACCGCCCCGTCGTCATCGACTTCATCGTGCACCCGGACGCGATGGTCTGGCCGATGGTCCCCGCCGGCGTCAGCAACGACAAGATCCTCAACGCCCGCGGCGAGGCCCCCGTGTGGGACCGGGAAGACTGAGAGGAGCGAGACGATGAGCAAGCACACCCTGTCCGTCCTCGTCGAGGACAAGCCCGGCGTCCTGGCCCGCATCGCCGGCCTGTTCTCGCGGCGCGGCTTCAACATCGACTCCCTGGCGGTCGGCCCGACCGAGCACTCCGACATCTCCCGGATGACCGTCGTCGTCGACGTCGAGGAGTTCCCGCTCGAGCAGGTCACCAAGCAGCTCAACAAACTGGTGGAGGTCCTCAAGGTCGTCGAGCTCGACCCGAACGCGTCGGTGCAGCGTCAGGTCGTCCTCATCAAGGTGCGGGCCGACCCGACGACCCGGTCGAGCATCCTCGAGACCGTGGAGCTGTTCCGCGCCAAGGTCATCGACGTCGCGCACGACAGCCTGACCATCGAGTGCACCGGCAAGGCCGAGAAGGTCCAGGCGCTGCTGCACGTTCTCGAGCCCTTCGGCGTGCGCGAGCTCGTCCAGTCCGGGATCGTCGGCGTGGGCCGCGGCCCTCGGTCGATCACCGACCGCAGCCTGCGCACCGCCTGAGCCCACCCCGGCCGACCCGAGCGGAGTCGGGCCGACCGGCATACTGTGCATCACCTGCCTACCGAAAACGCTTGTCCCTCAACGAGAAGGAGCTGGCCACGATGGCCGAGATGTTCTACGACGACGATGCCGACCTGTCCGTCATCCAGGGCAAGAAGGTCGCCGTCATCGGCTACGGGAGCCAGGGCCACGCCCACGCGCTCAACCTGCGCGACTCCGGTGTCGACGTCCGCGTCGGCCTCGCCGAGGGCAGCAAGTCCAAGGCCAAGGCGGAGGCCGAGGGCCTGACCGTGAAGTCGGTCGCGGACGCGGTCAAGGAGGCCGACCTCGTCGTCATCCTCACGCCGGACCAGGTCCAGCGGCACGTCTACGCGAACGAGATCCAGCCGAACCTCAAAGAGGGCGCCGCGCTGCTCTTCGGGCACGGCTTCAACATCCGGTTCGGCTACATCAAGCCGGAGGCCGGCTCCGACGTCCTCATGGTCGCGCCCAAGGGTCCCGGCCACCTGGTCCGTCGTGAGTTCGCCGACGGCCGTGGCGTACCCGTGCTGCTGGCCGTCGAGCAGGACGCGTCCGGTGAGGCGTGGGACCTCGCGCAGTCCTACGCCAAGGCCATCGGCGGGCTGCGGGCCGGCGGCATCAAGACCACGTTCACCGAGGAGACCGAGACCGACCTGTTCGGTGAGCAGTCGGTGCTCTGCGGTGGTGCATCGCAGCTGGTGATGTACGGCTTCGAGACGCTGGTCGAGGCGGGGTACCAGCCCGAGGTCGCCTACTTCGAGTGCCTGCACGAGCTGAAGCTCATCGTCGACCTCATGGTCGAGGGCGGCATCGCCAAGCAGCGCTGGTCGGTCTCGGACACCGCGGAGTACGGCGACTACGTCTCCGGTCCGCGCGTCATCGACCCGCACGTCAAGGAGAACATGCAGGCGGTGCTCGCCGACATCAAGAGCGGTGCGTTCGCCCAGCGGTTCATCGACGACCAGGACGCCGGCGCCCCGGAGTTCAAGGCGTTGCGCGAGAAGGGGGCCCAGCACCCGATCGAGGCCACCGGCAAGGAGCTGCGCGGGCTGATGAGCTGGATCAAGGACAGCGACAGCGACTACGTCGAGGGGTCGGCGGCGCGCTGAGGCGGCGTTCCTAGACTGACGGCGTGAGCGACTGGCCGTATGCGCTGACGTTCGGCGCGTTCTTCGTCCTGGCGCTGGCGCGGGGAAGTGCGACCTACTGGGCGGGGCGGGCGCTGCGCTACGGCGGTCAGCGCACCCGCCTGGCCCAGCACCTCGACCGGCCGGCGGTCCACCGGGCCGAGGCCGCCATCGGGCGGTTCGGGGCACCGGCGGTCGCGGTCTCGTTCCTCACCATCGGCTTCCAGACCGCGGTCAACGCGGCGGCGGGGGCGCTGCGGATGCCGTGGTGGCGCTACGTGCCGGGCGTCGTGGTCGGGGCGCTGTTCTGGGCCACGATCTACACGACGATCGGGTTCGCGGTGCTGGAGGCGTGGTTCGGCGACCACCCGTGGCCGTGGGTCATCGGGGCCGTCGTCGCGATCCTCGTCGTGGTCGGCGTGACCTGGCTGGTGCGTCGCCGCCGTCGATCGGTGCGGCCGGGCGCGGGTTCCGAGGACCGGCAGGAGGACGAGCAACCGGCATAGGTATGCCGCGCCACCCGGGGGCGACGCGGCATACCGAGGTGTGCGGTTCGGGTCAGTACGTGGTGGCGTTGGCTCCGCCGCGGCTGAAGAACTCGTTGGCCTTGGGGGAGTACAGCAGGGCCAGGACGATGATCGCGATGATGACCTGGCCGATCGAGGTGCCGCGCTGGTTCCCGGACTGGAACGCCGCGAAGAGCCCGGAGACGATCGTCAGTACGTTGAGGATGGCCACGATGATGCGGGCCCCGTTGCTGCCGCGGAACAGGCCGCGCGCGACCGCGAGCTCGATGATGCCGACGAGCAGGATGACGATCCCGGTGATGAGGACGACGAGCCGCTGGTTGTCGGTGAGCTCGATGGCGGCGCCGCTGCCACCGCTGCCGGCGTACGCGATCAGCGCGATGATGCCCGAGATGACATAGAGGATTCCGGAGATGACGACGAGGACCCCGAGGAACGTCACGCCACCCGGGCGCTTGACTGGTGAAGCGGTCACTGCACTGCCTCCCTGCTGGATGGTTATTGCCACCTCGCATCTTCCAGCCTCGAGAGCTTCACCACCTACACTTCCGGGGTGACTCGCCGACCGATTGCAGCGTGGCAGTCCTGGGCGATCGCCATCGGCGCCGTCGTCGTGGGGTGCCTGCTCGTCGCCTCGCGGATCCGGCCGGTGGCCATCGTCGGTGTCGTCGTCGTCGTCATCGCGTTGTTGATCGTGTCGCGGATGGCGATCGAGGCGTTCGGTCGGTCGAGACAGTGACTGCTGCTCCTGTCGCCTGATGTCCGGTATGCGGGACGTCCGTCCCACGGGATGGGCGTGGGCCGGAGCACAGAGTGGGCGGTCCTAGACTCCTCGCGGCACACCGCGGTGCCGTGCTCGCCGCATACCCCGAACGACGTACCGCCTGATAGGACCCTGACGTGACCAAGCCCGTCGTCCTGATCGCCGAGGAGCTCTCGCCCGCGACGATCGACGCCCTCGGCCCCGACTTCGAGATCCGCCACCTCGACGGAGCGGACCGGGCCCAGCTGCTGCCCGGGCTCGCCGACGTCGACGCGGTGCTGATCCGGTCGGCCACCCAGATGGACGCCGAGGCGATCGCCGCGGGCAAGAAGCTCAAGGTCATCGCGCGGGCGGGGGTCGGCCTCGACAACGTCGACGTGCCGGCCGCCACCCAGGCCGGCGTCATGGTCGTCAACGCGCCGACCTCGAACATCACGTCGGCCGCCGAGCTGGCCATCGGGCTGCTGCTGGCCACGGCGCGGAACATCGCCCCCGCCAGCTCGTCGCTCAAGGGCGGCGCGTGGAAGCGGAGCCAGTACGGCGGCGTCGAGCTGCTCGACAAGACCGTCGGCATCGTCGGTCTCGGCCGGATCGGCGCACTGGTGGCCGAGCGGCTCAAGGGGTTCGGCGTGACGCTGCTCGCGTACGACCCGTACACGTCAGCGGCCAAGGCCGGCCAGCTCGGCGCCCGCCTGGTCGGGCTGGACGAGCTCCTGGCCGAGTCGGACTTCATCACCGTGCACCTGCCGAAGACGCCGGAGACCGTCGGTCTGATCGGCGAGGAGGCGCTCAAGAAGGTCAAGCCGACCGTGCGGATCGTCAACGCGGCGCGCGGCGGCATCGTCGACGAGCTGGCCCTGGCCGATGCGATCCGCGACGGCCGGGTAGCCGGCGCCGGTCTCGACGTCTTCGCCAAGGAGCCGACCACCGAGTCGCCGCTGTTCGAGTTCGACTCGGTCGTCGTGACGCCGCACCTCGGCGCCTCCACCGAGGAGGCCCAGGAGAAGGCCGGCGTGTCCGTGGCCCGCTCGGTCCGGCTGGCCCTCGGCGGCGACCTGGTCCCGGATGCGGTCAACGTGTCCGGCGGGGCGATCGCCGAGGAGGTCCGTCCGGGGATCGCCCTGGTCGAGAAGCTGGGCCGGATCTTCACCGCCGTGGCCGGGCAGGTCCCGGTGCAGCTGGACATCGACGTGCGTGGCGAGATCACCGCGTTCGACGTGTCGGTCTGGCGGCTCTCGGCACTGAAGGGGCTGTTCCAGGACGTCGTCGAGGAGCAGGTCTCCTACGTCAACGCACCGGTGATCGCCGAGCAGCGCGGTGTCGAGACGCGGCTGTTGACCGACGCGGCGAGCGGCGACTTCCGCAACGTCACGACCCTGCGGGGGACGCTCGGGGACGGTTCGGAGGTGTCGGTGGCCGGCACCCTCACCGGCCCGCGGATGATCGAGAAGGTCGTCGGGATCAACGGGTTCGACCTCGAGGTGCCACTGACCGACCACCTCGCCGTGTTCACCTACGCCGACCGACCGGGCGTCGTCGGCCAGGTGGGCCAGATCCTCGGCGACGAGGGCATCAACATCGGCGGTATGCAGGTGGCCCGCAGCGAGCGACAGGGGTCCGCGCTGGTCCTCCTCAACGTCGACGTCGCGCTGCCCCAGGCCGTGGCGGCCCGGATCGCCGAGGCCGTCGGCGCCGAGAGCTTCGCCGTCATCAACCTCTGACGCTGCACTGACACGTCTGACCCTGCCCAAGCCCGCCGCACTCCGTCCGGCGAGAGGCCAACTTCTGTTGTCATTCGGCTCGAATGAGAGCGGAAGTTGGCCTTTCGTCATCCAGGAGCAGTCGTCGTAGGCGTCGCACGAGGCGGTCGGCAAGGATCGGATTCGTGACCGTGTGCGCCGTCAGCTGGACGTAGGTCCACCCCGACGCCTGCACCGACTCGCGTCGGGCGACGTCGGTCTGCCACTGTCGCCGGTCCGTGCGGTGGTGGTCGCCGTCGAACTCGGCAACGACCTTCTTCTCTCGCCACACGAAGTCGCCCGTGGCCAACCATCCACCGGCGTCGTCCAGGACGGCGGCGTTGAGCTCCGGCTCGGGGAGGCCGCCCCGCACGAACACCAGGCGCGCCCGGGTCTCCATCGGCGAGTCACTGCCAACCCGGACCAGGCTCACGGCGTCGCGCAGGCGAACCACACCGCGTCGACCCCGGCGTGACGAGACCACGTGGCGAAGGTCCGAGATCGAGAGATCGCTTCCTCGGCGCACCACCGCGTCGCCCATGACGACGAGGTCGTCCAGCGCCAGGACACCGGCGAGATCGGCCCACGTCGTGAGTGGGTCAGTGCAGGGCACGCCCTGGGTCATGACGACCATCCGCCGCTCGAGCCCTCGGTGCGACACGATGCCGATGCGCCGGAGTCGCGGGAGCTCGGTCTCGCCGCAGATGTGGATCTGTTCGTCGTCGGCCCACGGTCGCGGGAGCGGAAGTCCCAGCAATCGAGCCGCCGTGTCGTCGGAGAACGCCTCATCGACGGCGCGGATCTGGTCGGCGGCACGAACTCGGTCGAGGAACATCCCCGAGCGCCCTGGCGTGCGCACACCCCAGTAGGGCACCTCCAGGTCCCGCCCACGTGCCCGCCCGTGGGTGAGGCCTGTCGGCCACGCCTCGGAAAGGGCGAAGGGCCCTCGGGCGAGGGGTTCCGGTAACGGAGAGAACGGGCGCATCCGCATACCTTCGACGCCGCCACTCCGGAGAGCCGTTCGTTTTCCACAGGGCGCCCGCGTCCGACCCTCGCGAGAGGCCAACTTCTGCTGCCATTCCGCAGAAATGACGACAGAAGTTGGCCTCTCGCCAGGAGGGGGCGGGAGGGGGCGGGAGGGGTGGTCGGGCGCGCGCAGGTTCTTCACGCTCTCGGTCCGGATGGTGGAATCCGGGTGCAATTACTTGGACGTCCACGTAATCTCGAAGTATGACGCGGCGGCTCGTACTCATTGCCGGCCGCGGCGAGTTTCTCTAGTCAGCCCCTCGCCGCGGAGATCCCGCGTGCACTGCTGACAGCGTTCGCCGAATCCGGTTCGAGCGCGAAACCCGCCAGATATCAAGCCTTTTGACGTATCGATTTTGTGTTGAGGACGTGAAGACCATGAGTGAAGAGGCAGAGAAGGCCCGCCAGGCACTGCAGGAGTCGATGGACCTGCGCGACCAGGGCCACTCGGACGACTGACCCACCGCGGACAGCTAGGCGCAGCTCCCTGGGCTGCGCCTAGGCTTTCTCGCACGCCCAGCTACCCGCAGGAGGACCCGGTGACCGACACCCTCAACCTCGCCGTCATCGGCGGCGACGGGATCGGTCCGGAGGTCGTCGCCGAGGGCCTCAAGGTCCTCGAGGCCGTCACCGCCCCCGGCGGACTCAAGGTCACCACGACCGAGTACGACCTCGGCGCCCGGCGCTGGCACGCGACCGGTGAGACGTTGCCGGCCAGCGTCCTGGAGGAGCTGAAGGGCCACGACGCGATCCTGCTCGGCGCCATCGGCGACCCCAGCGTTCCGAGCGGGGTCCTCGAACGCGGCGTGCTCCTCCCGATCCGGTTCGCGCTGGAGCACTACGTGAACCTCCGCCCGGCCAAGCTGTTCCCGGGCGTCCGCAGCCCGCTCGACGTCGCGCACGTCGCCCCCGACGGCATCGACTTCGTCGTCGTCCGCGAGGGCACCGAGGGTCCGTACGTCGGCAACGGCGGCTCCCTGCGGACCGGCACCCCCAACGAGATCGCCACCGAGGTGAGCGTCAACACCCGGTTCGGCGTCGAGCGCGTCGTCCGCGACGCCTTCGGGCGCGCCCAGGCCCGCCCGCGGCAGCACCTCACCCTCGTCCACAAGCACAACGTTCTGACGTATGCCGGTCACCTCTGGCGCCGTACCGTCGAGGAGGTCGGGACCGAGTTCGCGGACGTCGAGACCGCCTACCAGCACGTCGACGCGGCGACCATCTTCCTCGCCACCGACCCCGGCCGGTTCGACGTCATCGTCACCGACAACCTGTTCGGCGACATCATCACCGACATCGCCGCCGCCATCGTCGGCGGCATCGGGCTCGCGGCCAGCGGGAACATCAACCCCGAGCGGGCCTACCCGAGCATGTTCGAACCCGTGCACGGCTCGGCGCCGGACATCGCCGGGCAGGGCAAGGCCGACCCCACCGCCACCGTGCTGTCGGTCGCGCTGCTGCTCGAGCACCTGGGCCGAGTAGAGCAGGCTCGGGCCGTCGAGGCCGCGGTCGCTGCGGACCTCGCCGAGCGCGGCGACGCCTCCCGGTCGACCACGACCGTGGGCGACGCGATCGCCGCCCGGCTGACCTGAGCCGAACCTCCCGACCCCTGGGTCGAACCGCCGCCACGGCGGCGGACCCCTCCCGACCGGCGACCGGCGCCCTGACGCCACCCGGTAGTCTCAGCATACGGACATGCAGTCGAAAGGCCCTCGAATGACCACGCAGGTGACCCACCCCCAGCCCCGCCGGACCAGCGCGTCAGACCTCGCGCACGACCCGCACCAGCACGTGCGGCTCGACTTCGCCGTCGCCGAGCGCGACGACCGGCTCGCCGAGATCGAGCGCGAGAAGGTGCTGCGCGACCCCGGCTTCGGCAAGACCTTCACCGACCACATGGTCAAGGCCGTCTGGACGCTGGGCGAGGGCTGGCACGACGCGGAGGTCACCGCGTACGGGCCGCTGCTCATCGACCCCGCCACGGCCGTCCTGCACTACGCGCAGGAGATCTTCGAGGGGATGAAGGCCTACCGGCACGAGGACGGGTCGGTCTGGACGTTCCGGCCTGAGGCCAACGCGGCTCGGTTCAACCGCAGCGCCCGGCGGCTGGCCCTGCCCGAGCTGCCGGAGCACGATTTCATCGAGTCCCTCAAGGCGCTGGTCTCCACCGACGTCGACTGGGTCCCCGAGCCGGGACCGTCGGGGGAGAAGAGCCTCTACCTGCGCCCGTTCATGTATGCGTCCGAGGTGTTCCTCGGCGTGCGCCCGTCCGCCGAGGTCACCTACTGCGTCATCGCCTCGCCGGCGGCCGCCTACTTCCCGGGCGGCGTGAAGCCGGTGTCGCTGTGGATCTCGACCGACTTCGCCCGCGCCGGCGCCGGCGGCACGGGGGCCGCCAAGTGCGGCGGCAACTACGCGTCGAGCCTCGCCGGCCAGATGGAGGGTGCCGAGCACGGCTGCGACCAGGCGGTGTTCCTCGACTCCTCGACGCAGACCTTCATCGAGGAGCTCGGCGGGATGAACCTGTTCCTCGTCTACCGCGACGGCCGGATCGTCACGCCCGAGCTGACCGGCTCCATCCTCGAGGGCGTCACGCGTTCCTCGATCCTCGAGCTGGCCAAGGAGATGGGGCTGCAGCCGGAGGAGCGCAGGCTCCCGATCCAGGAGTGGAAGGACGCGGCGACGTCCGGCGACCTGGCCGAGGTCTTCGCCTGCGGCACGGCGGCGGTCATCACGCCGGTCGGCGAGCTGAAGTGGGAGGGCGGCAGCGTCGACCACCGGCGCGTCGGCCACGAGGACACGGTCGCCCTCGGCCTGCGGCAGCGGCTCCTCGACATCCAGTACGGGCGCACCCCGGACACCCGCGGCTGGCTCACCCGCCTCGCCTGAGCGGGTCGGCCGCGCGTCGTATGCGTCGTCCGCGGCTCGTCGCCACCGACCTCGACGGGACGCTGCTGCGGTCGGACGGGACCGGCTCGGAACGGACCGCCGCGACCCTGCGAGCCGTCCAAGCCGCCGGCATCCGGACCGTGCTGGTCACGGCACGGCCGCCGCGCTGGCTCGACGGGCTGGAGCACCTCGTCGGTGACGGCGGGATCGCGATCTGCGGGAACGGCGCGTTCGTCTACGACGTGCCGCACCGAAAGGTGTTGTCACACCAGGGGATCGAGCCCGAGGCGGTAGCAGGGATCATCGACGACCTGAGGCGGGAGCTGCCCGGCGTGACCTTCGCGGCCGAGCGCGCGACGGGGTTCGCGCTGGAGCACGACTACCGCAGCCAGCACCCGGTACCCGATGACGCGATCTACGGACCGATCGGCCGCCCGAAGGGTGGGGTGGTCGGCAAGCTGCTCGGCCGGCACCCGGACCTCGCCGAGGACGAGTTCCTGGCGAGGGTCGCGGAGGTCGTCGGCGACCGCGGCATCGTGGCCTTCTCCGGAGCGGGTGGCCTGGCGGAGATCTCCGCGCGCGGCGTGACCAAGGCGGCCGGCCTCGAGTCGTACTGCGCCGACCTCGGCATCGACGCCTCGGACGTGTGGGCGTTCGGGGACATGCCGAACGACCTGCCGATGATCGTCTGGGCGGGGACCTCGTTCGCGGTGGCCAACGCCCACCCCGACGTCGTCGCCGCCGCCGACCATGTGTGCCCGTCCAACGACGAGGACGGAGTGGCGCAGGTCCTCGAGGGGCTGCTCGAACCCGCCGACAGGTGAGAAGGCTGCCCACATACCGAGACGGTCGTAGGAGGGACGCGGATCGACGGGCACTCTGGACCGCGTGACGCACGTCAGGCCGGCCGCACCACACGCCTCGCTCATTATCAGTTAGCGCGACGAGTACTCCTCGTCGCGCAGACCTCCCGTAACCCGGGGGGTCTTTTTGTGTCCCGGGCACACCCCGTCCGGACACGAGCGTCGAGGAGCGGCCGGCATACGGCGGCACCACACCCACCAGCCCCAGGGAAGCGGCGATGACCGACACCACCACCAGAGCGGCGAGCGACCTGCACATCTACGACACGACGCTGCGCGACGGCGCCCAGCAGGAGGGCCTCAACCTCTCCGTCGTCGACAAGCTCGCCATCGCGCGGCACCTCGACGAGCTCGGCGTGGGGTTCATCGAGGGCGGCTGGCCCGGGGCGAACCCCAAGGACACCGAGTTCTTCCAGCGGGCCCAGCACGAGCTCGTCCTTCAAAACGCGACGCTGGCGGCGTTCGGGGCCACCCGCCGGGCCGGGTCGAAGGCCGCCGACGACCCGCTGGTCCGCGCGCTGCTGGCCTCCGGTGCGCCCGTCGTCACCCTCGTCGCCAAGTCGCACGTCCGGCACGTCGAGGAGGCGCTACGGACCACCCGCGAGGAGAACCTCGCCATGATCCGCGACACCGTGAGCTTCCTGCACGGCGAGGGCCGCCGGGTGTTCCTCGACGCCGAGCACTTCTTCGACGGGTATGCGGCGGACCGCGCCTACGCGCTGGAGGCGGTCCGGGTCGCGGCCGAGGCCGGCGCCGAGGTGGTCGCCCTCTGCGACACCAACGGCGGGATGCTGCCGCCGCAGGTGCAGGACGTCGTGGCGGACGTCCTCGCGTCCACCAGCGCCCGGCTCGGCATCCACTGCCACAACGACACCGGCTGCGCCGTCGCCAACTCGCTGGCGGCGGTCGAGGCCGGCGCCACCCATGTCCAGGGAACCGTGAACGGCTACGGCGAGCGCACCGGCAACGCCGACATCCTCACCGTCGTCTCGAACCTCCAGCTCAAGTCCGGTCACGAGGTGGTCGCCCCCGAGCGGCTCCGCGACGCGACCCGGCTGGCCCACGCGATCAGCGAGGTGACCAACGTGCCGCCGTACAGCCGGCAGCCCTACGTCGGTTCGAGCGCGTTCGCGCACAAGGCCGGCCTTCACGCCAGCGCCCTCAAGGTCGACCCCAACCTCTACCAGCACACCGACCCGTCGGCGGTCGGCAACGGGATGCGCACCCTCGTCTCCGACATGGCCGGCCGGGCCAGCATCCACCTCAAGGCCGGCGAGATCGGGGTCGACCTCACCGGTCAGGACGAGCTCGTGGCGTCGGTCCTGGCCGAGGTCAAGGACCTGGAGCTGCGCGGGTACACCTTCGACGCCGCCGACGCGTCGTTCGAGCTGCTGCTGCGCAACGCGCTGTCCGGCAGCACCCTTACCTACTTCGACGTCGAGTCGTGGCGGGTCATCACCGACGCCCGCGGCGGCGAGGTCGCCGTCTCCGAGGCGACCGTCAAGCTGGTCGCCAGCGGCCGACGGTTCGTCGCCACGGGCGAGGGGAACGGGCCGGTCAACGCGCTCGACCACGCCCTGCGGCAGGCCCTCGCCGAGGTCTACCCCGAGATCGACAAGCTCGAGCTGATCGACTTCCGGGTGCGGATCCTCGACGCGTCGCACGGCACCGACGCGGTCACCCGGGTGCTCATCGAGACGTCCGACGGTGAGACCTCGTGGAACACCCTCGGCGTCGCGGCGAACATCGTCGAGGCGTCGTGGAAGGCCCTCGTCGACGGGATCACGTTCGGACTGCGCCGGCACGAGGTACCGGTTCGCTGAGGGTATGCGCGGAGGTGAGTCGCGCATACCCTCACCGAAAACCGTTGGCTACTGGAGGTACTCGGCCTCGGTGGTCTCCAGCTTGCGGTGGTAGCGCATTCCGCCGGCGCCGCCGATCACCGCGCCCAGCAACGTGATCGCCAGGAGCAGGACCAGCGCGACGATGCCGGTGCCGGTGAGGTTGCCCTGGTCGACGGGCAGGCGCGGGAAGGTGTTCAGCGTGCTGAGCACGTCGAACTTCGCGCCCGCGACGGCGGCGACGATGGCCACCACGATGGCGACGATGACCGCCCACAACCAGACCGCGAAGCCCTGACGCGCGCCGTCGAACCGGGACATCCGGGCGGCGACGTAGCCGCCGCCGTAGTACGACACGAAGGCGATCACCGCCAGCACGACGATGCCAACGATGCCGACGGTCTGGGGGTCCTGGTTCTGGATCTGTGTCGTGGCCTGGTCCACCGTCGTCGTGCCCTGGGTGACGCCGACCGCCGCGCCGACGGCGGCGACGAACGCGGTGAGGATGACGGCCAGACCCATCGCGGCGACCCAGCCGAAGAAGGCGGCGCCCCAGTTGATGCCGACGTGCAGGCGCCCCCGCGCGCTGCCCGGCGCGATGCGCCGCTCCTCGACGACCACCGGGTCGGACCGGTCGGTCGCCGGGTTCCGCTCGGCGTACGCGGCCTCGGTGTCCGCGTCGGTGCGCATCGGCCGGGTGCCCTCGTCGCCGCGCACGCGGTTCTCCTGCTCGGCGCGGAGTCGGGCTCCGTCGTCCTCGGTGGCGCGGCGTTCCATGCCGGTGCGGTGCTCCGTCTCGTCGGTGCTCACGGGAGTCTCCTTCGATATCGAGTCGGCTATTGGGGTTTTTCGCCGACCTTCCATCATGGCGTACCCGCGGCGCGCGGGCTTCATGCGCGCGGCCGACGTGCGGTTCGGGGAGGATGGGGGTATGAGCATGAGCGGGGACTTCGGGCAGCGCGTCGGCAACACCGAGCGAGAGGCGGCCATCGAGGCCCTCAACCAGCACTGGCAGGCCGGTCGCCTCGACCCGGCCGAGCACGAGCGCCGGACCACCGCCGCCTACGCCGCCGTGACCACGGGTGACCTCGACGAGCTGTTCGCCGACCTGCCCGGTGGTGACCCCGCCACTCGCACCACTCCCGCCTCACCGGTCCCGCTGCAGGGCGAGGTCGTGTCGTCGCCGTCCCAGCCCGGTGAGATCGCGCCGCAGAGCGGGACCGGCCTCTTCCCGGCCGGCTCGTGGATCGCCGAGCACCGCGACGCGCTGATGGGCGTCACGCCGTTCGTCGCGCTGGGTCTGTTCTTCGCGACGCATTGGTGGGTGTGGTTCCTGCTCATCCCCGCGGCCGGCGTGATCCTCTACTCGGGCAACGACGGGGGCAAACGGCGGCGTGACCGCGACCGGTGACCTGGGTAGTCCGGTTGAGGACGGTCGACCGGACGAGGCGGTGGCGCTGAGCGCACTCGCGCTGCGCAGCAAGGGGTACTGGGGCTACGACGACGCGTTCCTCGACACCTGCCGGGCCGAGCTGACCCTGACGCCGGACCAGGCGGCGGCGTCGCGGGTGGTTCGGGCGTCCGACGGTGCGGTGCGCGGTTTCCACCTGCTTGCCCCGGACCCGGACGGGGATCCGGGCCGCGGCGAGCTGCTCATGCTGTTCGTCGACCCCTCGGCCATCGGCAGCGGGATCGGTCGGGCGCTGCTCGACGATGCGGTCCCGTATGCGGCTCGCCGCGGCTGGTCGGTCCTGCGGGTCGAGTCCGACCCGGGCGCCGAGAGTTTCTATGTCGCTCACGGAGCCCGGCGGGTCGGGACGGTCGCCAGCGGGTCGGTCCCCGGACGGGAGCTGCCCGTGCTGGAGCTCCCGGTCGGCTGACGATCGGTTCGTGGCGTGTGGAGCCGGAAATTCCGTTGGCCGAGCTTCGCCCGGGCCAACGGCTCCAGCGCGGTTCAGAGCACGAATCGGCCGGTCGGGGTCCCCGCGAAGTATCGGAGCGACGCGAAGTACTTCGTGGGGTGACCTAGAGGAGCGAGGCGATGAGGGCGGCTGCTCGGGCGGCCCCGTCGGTCTCCACCGGTTTGTAGTCGACGACGCGGTCCAGCTCGGTGAGGATCGCGGCGGCCAGGGCGTCCGGGTCGCTCGCGACGTCGTACTCGAGACAGGTCCCGGCGCCGTAGCCCTCGAGACGGTGCCGTACGTGGAGGTTCTGCTCGAAGTGCCGGCGCAGCGGCACGTAGACGAACGGCCGCCGGTTGGCGGTCAGCTCCATGGTCGTCGAGAGGCCGCCCTGGACGACGGCCACGTCGCAGACCGCTAGGTGGTCGACGAGGTCGGGCAGGAACCCGCGGACCTCGACGCCCGGCACCGACGGCAGCGACGTGGGGTCGATCCGCGGACCGGTCACGACCACGAACCGTAGATCGTCAGCGGCCGGCCGGACCAACGGAACCGCGTCGAGGACCCGCCGCAGCAGCGCGCCACCGACGCCCGAGCCGCCGACGGTGACGACGCATACCCGCTCGTCCGGGTGGTACCCGAGCGCGGCCCGCAACGCCGACCGCGACTCCGGCGGCGTCGGCTCGAACCCGGTCACGTACCCCGCGTAGTCGAAGTTCTCCGAGGTCCAGTCGCGGATCAGCGGCAGGCCCGGGCCGAACGACGCGTCAACGACGTCGGACTCGTTGCCGACGAAGACCGACCGGTCGCGCACCGCCCGGAACCGGGCCCGCTGCTCGATCATCTCCGCGTTGTAGTCGGCCGTGAGCGCCGCCTCGGCAGACCCGCCTTCGGGCATCGGCAGCCAGCCGACGAAGTCGGTCATCCACGCGAGTGGGGCCCGTTTGACCTGCGGGTTCTCGTGGAGGAAGTAGTCCACGTCCCACGCCTCGTCGGCGACGACGAGGTCGTACGGCTCCTCGTCGAGGACGTCGCGGAACACGCCGAAGTTGTTGACGAGGATCGAGTCCATCCGGCGGATCGCCTGGAACGCGTTGAGGTCGTGCTCGCCGCACTCGCTCTCGATGTGGCTGGACTCGTTGACCAGCCAGCGCGACGCGGGATGCAGCGTCTCGCCGGCGTCCGCGAGGACCCGGGTGACAGGATGCTGCGCCAGCCAGTCGACCTGGAGGTCCGGGTGCAGCCGGCGCAGCTCGGCGGCGATCGCCACGTCGCGGCGGGCGTGGCCGAGACCGATAGGGGACGAGAGGTACAACGCCCGCCGCGGACGGGACGGGGCGCGGACCCGCGACCGCGAGGCGCCCACTCCACCTGGCGGGACGGTCGGTGGGTGGATCCGGTCGACGAACCGGCGCAGCTCCTCGTTGAAGAGGACCGGGTCGCGCGACATGATCCCGTGGCCGGCACCGTCGACGAGGAGCAGTTCGCCGCCGGTCAGCTCGGCGAGCCGCTCCCCGTAGGAGTGCGGGCGGATGTGGTCGTCGGTGCCGTGGATGACGAGCACCGGGCACTGCACCCGCTCGCAGAACGGCTCGATCCGCTCGCAGACCGCACCGTCGACGCCGAGTCGCCCGGCCGTCGTGTCAGCCAGCGTCGAGGGGGCGATCTCGTGCGCCCAGGCGACGCAGTCCTCGATCTGCTTGGTGGAGTGCGGCTCGCTGAACAGCTCGGAGAAGAAGAAGTGCGCGAAGTCGTCGTAGTCGCCCTCGAGCCAGTAGTACTTGTTGTACTTCGCCCACCCTCGCGTGGTGTCCACGCGGTCGCCCCACCAGTAGGCGTCGCGGTGGGGTGAGGGCAGGTCGAACCCACACGCCGGGCCGAGCGCCAGGAGGCCGCTGACGCGCTCGGGGTGGTCCGCGGCCAGATGCACGCCCCAGGCGCCCGCGCAGGAGAGCCCGACGACCACGGCCCGGTCGGTCCCGGTGGCGTCGAGGACCGCGAGCGCGTCCGCCGCATACTCCGCGTTGGTGTAGGCCGCAGCCCCCTCCGGACGATCAGAGTCGCCGCTGCCGCGGCCGTCGAAGGTGACGACGCGGTAGTGGCGGGACAGGTACGGGACCTGGGCCTTCCAGAACCGCGCCGGGATGATCGACCAGGTCGGGAGCAGCAGGATCGTCACCGGATGGTCCGTCGACTGGCCCGAGACGGCGTACGACAGGCGTACGCCGTCCCGGTCCACGACGCCGTCCAGCGAGGCGATCCCGTCCGGGAGCGCGAACTGGCTCATCGGTTCAGTCTCCTCGCGCCGGCAGGGATCCGACCTACTTGCGGATCTCGAAGATCGTGTTGAGCGGGGTCTGCGCGGCGATCCGGAACCGGGTGAACCCGGCAGCCGTCACGACGTCGCGGATCTTGGCCGGGCCGGCCTGGGTGCCGAGCGCGAGCCCGACCTCCTGGGACAGCGACGCCGGGGTGCAGAGCAGCGTCGAGAACCCGTAGTACGCCCGGCCGACCGGCGTGAAGTTGTCCTCCACGTGGTCGCCGGCCGCCGGCTCGACGACCATCCACGTTCCGTCGTCGGCCAGGGCGTCGTAGACGTGCCGGGCTGCGCCCACCGGGTCGCCCATGTCGTGCAGGGCGTCGAAGGTCGTCACGAGGTCGAACCCGGTCCCGGAGAACCCGTCCGCGCCGGCGACCTCGAACTCGGTGCGCTCAGCCACGCCGGCCTCCTGCGCCCGCCCGCGGGCGACGTCGATCGAGGCGCCGTGGTAGTCGGACCCGTGGATCCGGGAGGCGGGGTACGCCTGGGCCATCAGCACGCTGGACGAGCCGTGGCCGCAGCCCATGTCGGCGACCTTCGCGCCGTTCTCGAGCTTCTCCACGACGCCGTCGAGCGCGGGCAGCCAGGACGCGGTGAGGTTGGCGAGGTACCCGGGGCGGAAGAACCGCTCGCAGCCGATGTGGACGTCGGAGTTGTGGTCGTGCCAGCCGAGGCCGTCGCCGGTGGCGGCCGCCTCGAAGATCCGGTTCGCGTCGCGGATGGTGCCGTAGGCGATCTGGAAGAACCCCGGCAGGTATGCGGGGCTGGTCTCGTCGGTCATGGCCATCGCGACCTCGGGCGAGATCGAGAACGTGCGGGTCTCGGGGTCGTAGCCGAGGTACCCGCCGGCGGCCTGGGCGGCGAGCCACTCCCGCGCATACGGCTCGGCGGTGTTGGTGAGGTGGGCCAGGCTGTTGGGCGTCAGCGGCCCCTGTTCCGCGAGGGCGCGGTAGTAGCCGAGCCGGTCGCCCATGACGACGAGGGCGGTGTTGAGCGAGGCGCCCACCTCGTCGATGGCCTTGAAGACGAAGCCCATGAGGACGTCGCCGTCGACGGCGGGCGGGGAGGAGACAGTGGTCATGGTGGTCGTCCTTCGGTCGGGTCGGCCGGTGCGGGCCGGAGAGGTTCGGTACGCCCACGGTCCGGCCCCGGGGGTATCCGCCGCATCCGGGGGCCTCCCTAGTCGTGCGAGTCACCACGACTCCACGGATGAGCGGCTGCTCGACGGGATCCCCTAGAGCAGCCGCTCAGGGGTGGACCGACCGCCAGGTCTGCCGGGAGCGCCAGGGGTTGCCTCCGGTTCCTAGACTCGGCAGGTGCTCGTGGGGCGGGAGGCCGAACGGCGGGCCCTCGACGCGCTCGTCGCGGGGGCCCGGCTGGGTCGCAGCGGCGTCCTCCTGCTCGTCGGCGAACCGGGGATCGGGAAGACGACGCTGCTGGACTACGTTGCGAGCCGGGCCGACGGGATGTACGTCGTGCGGGTCGCCGGCGCGGAGGCCGAGCGCGACCTGCCGTTCGGGGCGCTCGCCCTCGCGATGGGTACCGCGACGGCGGACCTGGACGAGCTCCCCGCGCCTCAGGCGGCCGCGCTCCGGACCGCCTTGGCGCTCGACACCGGACCGCCACCAGACCGGTTCGCCGTGGGCGCGGCGACGCTCGGCGTGATGACCCGTCGCGCCGAGCGGCAGCCGCTGGCCATCCTTCTCGACGACGCGCACCACCTCGACCGGCCCTCCGCCGAGGCGTTGGTGTTCGCCGCACGTCGGCTGGTCGCCGACCCGATCCTCGTCGTGGCCGCTCTGCGCGAGGGCGAGCCGAGCCCGCTGCGTGCCGCCGACCTCCCAGTCCTGACGATCACCGGCCTGGACCAGGCGGGTACCGCCGACCTGCTGCGGTCGGCCGACACGACGGCGGGCGCCTCCGACCGAGCGGCGTGGGTCCATCAGGCGACCGGCGGCAACCCGCTCGCCATCGTCGAGCTCGCTCGAACGACGGCCGACTCGGAGACCGGGTCGGCCGGGGAGAACGCGGTCGCGCCGCTCCCCGTGCCAGCCGCGCTCGCCGAGGGGTTCGTCCGGCGCGCGCGGACGGTCGGGTCGGAGGCGACCACGCTGCTTGCGCTGGTCGAGGCCGCGGCGGGGGACCTGCGCGTGGTTCTCGGCGGGGCGTTGGTCCTCCACCTCGACCCGGCCACCCTGCCGCTGACCGAGTCGGCCGGACTGGTCCGGACCACGGCCGACCGGGTCGTCTTCACGCACCCGCTGGTCGGTTCGTCGGCGTACGCCAGCCTGACGCCGGACCGGCGCCGGCAGGTCCACGGCGCGGTCGTCGCCGCGCTGCCCCGGCACGAGACCGCACGTCGGGCGTGGCACGGTGCGGCCGCGGCCCTGGGGCCGGACGCCGGGGCGGCCGACGCGCTCGAGGAGGTCGGATCTGGGGCCCGGCGTCGCGGCGCCTACGCCGTGGCGGCCTCGGCGTTGGAGCGCTCCGCCCAGCTGACCGATGACGCGGTGAGACGGGCCGACCGCGGGGTCGCGGCAGCGGCGGCGGCCTTCGACGCGGGGGACACCGCCTGGGCGTTGCGGCTGCTCGACGAGGCAACGGCCGGTGAGCTCCCGGCCGGGACGCGGAGCCGGGCCGGAGCGTTGCGGGGCGCCATCACGACGCGGGGCGGGGCGCTGGACGAGGCCTGGGCCATCCTCGTGGCCGCCGCCCGGGAGGTCGCCGAGACCGACCCGGATCGGGCCCTGCACCTCGTGGCCGAAGCGGTCGACGTGGCCTTCTACCTCGCCGACGGCGACGTGGCCCGGGAGTCCCAACGGCTGGCCGAGTCCCTGCTCGACCGTGGCGTGGGCGGCAGTGCGGCCGCGATCGGCCGGCTGGCGGTGGGCATGGCGCAGGTGCTCGACGGGCAGGACGGCTCGGTGTCGCTCCGCGAGGGCTTCGAGCTGCTCGGCGGCGAGGACGCGCGGCCGACCGACGAGTTCGATGCGACGTGGCTGATGATCGGCGCCCTGTTCCTCCGGGAGGAGGGGTCGACCCGCCTGCTGCTCCGCGCGGTCGAGGAGGCGCGGGCGGACACCTCGGTCGGCGGTCTGCCGCACCTGCTCTTCCACCTCGCTCGGGACGAGGCGACGACCGACCGCTGGACCGCCGCCGTGACCGACTACGCGGAGGCGGCGGCCCTGGCCGAGGAGCTCGGACAGACCACCGAGGAGGCGATGTCGCTGGCCGGCCTGGCGTGGCTGGAGGCCCGGCGCGGCAACGAGGTCGCCGTGCGCCAGCATGCCGAGCGCGCCCTGGCCCTCGCCGAGCCGCGCCGGGTGATGATCGCGCGGATCTGGGCGGGGTTCGCGTTGGGGGACCTCGAGCTCGGGGCCGGGCGCATGGACCAGGCGGTCGACCGGTATGCGTCCCTCGTCGCCCTGCTCGACGCGTCGCGGATCCGCGACGTCGACCTCTCGCCCGCGCCGGAGCTGGCCGAGGCGCTGCTCCGTACCGGGGACGTGGAACGGGCGACCGCGGTGGCGGCCGGGCACCAACGCGTTGCCGAGCGCAAGGGCCAGCCGTGGTCGCTGGCCCGGGCCTGGCGGACCACGGGGCTGCTGGCCGGGGACGACGAGATCGACGCGGCGTTCGGGACGGCGCTGACGCTCCACGCCGCCACGCCCGACGTCTACGAGACCGCCCGGACCAACCTCGCGTACGGGTCGCGGCTGAGGCGGGCGCGACGGCGGGTCGACGCGCGCGGCCGGCTGCAGGACGCATACCAAGCCTTCGAGCGACTGGGCGCGCGGCCGTGGGCCTCCGCCGCCGCGGACGAGCTGGCGGCGACCGGCGTGACCGTCGCTCCGCACGGGGCGACCGGACTCGATCTGCTCACGCCCCGGGAGCGGCAGATCGTCCAGCTGCTCGTCGACGGCCGCACGACACGGGAGACGGCGGGGGCGCTGTTCCTCAGCCCGAAGACCGTGGAGTACCACCTGCGGCACGTCTACACGAAGCTCGGCATCACCAACCGGCGCGAGCTGGCCGAGCTCGTGGCGTCAGGCGGCTGACGTGGCCAGCGCGGCGGCGGTCGCGTCGAGCAGCCGGCGCCGGAGGTCCTGTGAGCGGACGCTGAACGCCCGCTGGGCCTCGACGTAATCCGCCTTGCCCTCGCGGGTCTCGATCGGAACCGGTTGGTACCCAAGGGCGCTCAGGTTGTAGGGCGAGGCGCGCATGTCGAGGACCCGGATGTCGCGGGCCAGGTCGAAACAGTCCATGACCAGCTCGCTCGGAACGACCGGCACCAGCTGGTACGCCCACTTGTAGCAGTCCATTCCCGCGTGCAGGCAACCCGGCTGCTCGAGGGCGACCTGCTGGTCGCGGGTCGGCTGCAGCGCGTTGAGCGGCCGCGAGGTCGGGGTGAAGAACCGGAACGCGTCGACGTGTGAGCAGGCGAGCTGGTGCGACTCGACGACCCGATCGGTGCCGCCTCGTCCGAGCCGTAGCGGCCAGTCGGGGTGGCGGACCCCGTTCTGGTCCAGGCGGTGCACCATCGCCCACTCGTGCAGCCCGAAGCAGCCGAACTGGGCCGGCCGGTCGAGGGTGGCTCCGAGGAGGCGCCGGATCGCCTCGACCCGGGTACCGCGTTCGGCGAGGTAGGCGTCGAGGTCAACCGTGACGACGTCCCCATCGGTGCGGTGGTACCGCCACGTCGCTCGCTCGGTGCCGGCCGCAGCATCCAGCCCGACGCCCACGCCGGGGTGCCAGCGCCGCAGCGCCGTCACCGAGTTGGCGTAGTACGTGAAGAGGAAGTCCTCGACGGGGTGCTTGGTTCCGTCCCCGCGCCGGGCGCGGTGCCCGGCGGTGGCGGCGTCGACCCGGTCGGTGTGGGCGCGCTCGCGCGCACTCCACTGCTCCGGGGACAGGACGGTCACGGCATACGAGGGTATGCGGGTTCGTCGCCGAGCGTGGATAGTCACCCCACGAGGTTCTCCGCTTCGCTCCGATACCTCGCGAGGACCCCGAACTAGCCGGCGGGGACAGGGTCGCGGTCGACGCGGCGGTGCGGGCCGCACCACATCCGCAGGACCACCATGGCGCTGAGACCGAACCACAGCCAGGTGCCGGCGTCGCCGATCAGTCCGGGGAGGAGGACGCCGAGGACGAGCGCGACGAGCCAGGCCACGCCGGCCAGCACGACCGTCGCCAGCGCGACGAGGACGTGGCGGAACGGCGCCGCGCGGAGAGCGCGGACGGCGGCGCGGACAGGGTGCGGCTCGCCGAGCGCCACCGCCGCGAGGAGCCAGGCGACCGGCACGACGACGACCGGGACAGCCAGCGGAACGAACACCCCCGCCGCCACGACGACGAGGAGGAGCGCGATGGTCCAGGCCAACCCGCGGACGGTGCTGGCCTGGTTCCGGCGCACCGTCGTGGCGATCCCCGACGCGACCAGCCAGAGCCCGAGGGCGGCGTCCGCGAACGAGACGATCGCGAGTCCGACGAAGGCCGCCGACCACCCGGGGTCGGTCGGAACCCGGGCGAGCAGGGCCTGGACCATCGCGGTGACGACGACGGCGATGAGGGCGATCAGCCAGCCGCTGCCGCCGCCCCGGCGGGTGGCGACGGTCCGCGTACCGGTGGGGGCAGTCACGATGTCGGCCTGGCGGCGCGGTCGATGGCGTCCTGGATCGCGCCGTTGTAGAGCGTCGCCGACCCGATCGTCACCGTCATCAGCTGCTGCTGGTCCGCGGTGGACGAGACCGAGATGGTCGCGCCGTCGGTGGTCGACCCGGTGCACGTGATCGCCGCTCCGGACGCCGTGCAGGTGGGGGCCGCGAGGACCGGCACCCGGTTCTGGACGAGGACGTCGTTGGCGGCGAACCGGACGGTGGCCAGCCGATCACCGCCGACGGGGGCGAGCGCCGAGACCTGGGAGCAGGCCGACAGCCCGGCGGCCACGAGAGCCGCGACGGCGGCCGCCTTCACTCCGGCGCGCCTCACGAGAGGGTCCTGGCCGCGGTCGCGGCGATCCGGGCGCGCTCGGTCACGTGCTGCGCCTCGAGGTCGGCGTCGGTGATCGCGGAGAGGTCGAACGGCGCTGGTAGGAGGAGCTCGGTGTTGCGGTCGAGAGGAGACCCGCGGCGCATCATCGGCGTCTCCGCCCAGTCGTTGGCCGCGAGCTCACGGCTCTGCGACGCGAGGTCGGCCAGACTGCCGCTCGTCCCGGGCACGGCCGGCGACGCGTGGTCGACGACGGTCGTGAAGATCGACATCGTGCCGTCGCGGTTGTCGACCAGCTCGACGACCTGCTGCTGCTGCGGGAAGTCGATGCACGACGCGGTGGTGACCTCCCAGAAGCCACCGGTGCCCTGCGGGGACCGGTGGGCGAGGATCTGGTTGAGATGGGTGTGCCCGTTGAGCCAGGCGACGCATACGGGATAGCGCAGCAGCAGGTCGACGAGCTCTTCGGCGCCGTGCAGCGGCTGGTCGAATCCCGGCCGGGTCGCGCGGTTCTCGAGGGTGAGGCTGTTGTGGTGGGAGAGAAGCAGAACCAGCCGCTGTTCGGCCTGGGCGGCCTTGAGCTCCGCCTCCAGCCAGCGGAACTGGTCGTCGGGCACCGCGCCGTCCGGCCCGGCGACCTGGTTACAGGTGTCGAGCCCGAAGGCCCGGACCCGCGGGCTGAGATCGGCCTTCCACCACGTCTCGCCAGTATCGAGGTTGCGCTGGGTGAACCCGTGGCCGACGGGTCCGGGTGTGGGTTCGGTCCGGAAGTGCTCGGCCATGAAGTCGCGTTGTTCGAACAGGTACCGCGCGGGGTCGCTCGTCACCGGGCGGTACCCGGACCGCACGCCGAGCGAGATCCCGAGCGCGTCGGCGAACCGCTGCATCGGGCTGGCCGCCGACGCATACCCCGCGAGCGCGCCGCTGGCCGTCGCGGTGAGGGTGAAGGCCTTCTGGTCGCCGACGGCGAGCGCGCGCAGGGCCGCGTCGAGATGGAAGGTGCCGAGCAGCAGCGTGTCGTGGTTGCCGTAGACCGAGTACCAAGGGCTGGGCAGGCCGACGGACTGGACGGGCTGGCGGATCGCCTGGTCGAGCAGCTGCGGCAGGGTCGGGAAGCCGTACGTGCCGAAGTCCCCGCCGGCCGGGTCCGCGGGCCGGTACGCCCAGGTCGCGTCGGGCCACGCCTGGACGCCCTCGAACCGGTCGGGCGCGCCGCTGTTGGCCGACACGGTGTGCCCGTCCATGAGGTCGATGAACCAGCGCAGCTCCAGATGGGAGTGCATGTCCGCGCTGTCGCCGGTGACGACGGCCGCGCCCATCGGCGCACCGGTGAGCGGGCTGGTGCGCAGGTCGTTCATGGCCTGCGCCATGGCGGCGACGACGTGCACGGTGAGTGCGTCCTGCGGGTGGAACGCGGAGCCCCAGGCGGTGTGGTCGGACACGATCATGGGTTCGATCCGGCCGGGGGACTGGGAGTCGATGACGTGCAGGTCGGAGAGGTGGCCGAGGTAGAGCAGGGACCGTCGCGCGCTGACGCGGCTCGCTCCCGGCGCTCGCCCGAGGACGTCGAGGCGCGGCACATAGGGCTCGCCGGGTCCGGTGAGGAGTCGTCGGTAGCTGCCGGTGGTCACCGGTCCCTGGAGGACGGTGCCGACCAGGGTCGACGGGACGGCGGCGGCGACCGCGTCGGGCTCGGCCAGCAGGCCGCCGAGGGTATGCGCGTCGAGGCCCGTCAGGGCGGCGAGGGCGGCGGTCTGCGTGAGGAACGCGCGGCGGCTCAGGCCGGACACGGTGCCCCCCGATCTCCGGGGATGCGCACGGTCCCCGTCGGCAGGATCGTAGGGGCAGTTTGGGCCAGGTGTCCGACGTTTGGATCCGATTCTCGCGTCGTGGTCTGGACGGTCGCTCAGCCGGGTGCGGGCCGCATGGCAGGCTGTGTTGGTGGGTCGACGTCTCGCCGCCGTGACGGCCGCTGCGGCGGCCGTGGTGGCCGCTCTCGGGCTGGCCGGCTGCTACGGCGCCGCGCCCGAGCCGATCGGCCCGCAGGGGATCGTTGCGACGATCACCACCCCGCCCGCCTCGCCGACCGCGGCACCCCGGCCGGCGCCGACCTCGAGCGCTCCGACCTCGAGCCCTCCTGACGCGGCCGCCACCGGCTGGTACCTCGCCCTCGGGGACTCGCTCGCGGCGGGCTTCCAGCCGACCGGCGGCGACCAGAAGACCCGCGGGTACGCGGGTCCGGTGCTGGAGGGCGTCCGCAAGACTCAGCCGGGTACCCAGCTGACGAACCTGGGCTGCTCGGGCGAGACGACGACGTCGATGCTGCGCGGGGGGCTGTGCCGCTACCCGGAGGGCAGCCAGATCGCTGCGGCGGTCGCGTTCCTCAAGGCCAACGCCGCGACCACCCGCCTCATCACGGTGGACATGGGCGCCAACAACGTCCTGCGCTGCGCCCGCCCGGCTCTCGACCAGACCTGCGCGACGAGTACCACCACGACGGTGGCCAAGGAGCTGGCGACCATCCTCGGCCAGATCCGGGCGGCCGCGCCCACGGTTCCGATCGTGGTGCTGACGTACTACAACCCGCTGCTCGCCGCGTGGCTCACGGGGCCCGAGGGCCAGACGACGGCCACGCAGTCGCAGGTCCTGCTCGGCGGCCTCAACGCCGAGATCACCAAGGCCGCCAAGGTCGTCAAGGCCAAGGTCGCCGACGTCGCGGGGGCGTTCGCCACGACGGATGCGTCCGGTTCGCCGCAGCCGACGAATGTCAAGCGCATCTGCGACTGGACCTGGATGTGCTCGCGGAACGACATCCATGCCAACGACGCCGGGTACGCCGCGATGGCGGCGGCGGTGCTTGCTGTCCGCTGAGCCGGTGCGGCAGCCCCTCGGGTCGCGGTCCTAGGGTGGGTCGCGTGCGGATCGCGAGGTACACGACCGGGGAGGACCCGGCATACGGAGTCGTCGAGGGTGAACCGGGGAACGAGGTGGTCCTCGCGCTCCAGGGCGACCCGCTCTACATCGGGCTGGTGCCTGGCGACGGCGAGCTCCCGCTGGAGGAGGTCCGCCTGCTGGCGCCGGTCATCCCGCGCAGCAAGGTGATCGGGATCGGCCGCAACTACGCCGACCATGCCCGCGAGCTGGGCAACGACGTACCGGCCGAGCCGCTGATGTTCCTCATCCCCAACACCGCGGTCGTCGGACCCGGCGACCCCGTCGTGCTGCCGCGCCAGAGCACCAACGTCCACTACGAGGGCGAGCTGGCCGTCGTCATCGGCAAGATCGCCAAGGACGTCCGCGTCGAGGACGCCCTCGACTGCGTCTGGGGCTACACGGTCGCCGACGACGTCACGGCGCGCGACCTGCAGAAGTCGGACGGGCAGTGGGCGCGGGCCAAGGGGTTCGACACGTTCTGCCCGCTCGGGCCGTGGGTGGAGACCGAGCTCGACGTTACAGACCTGCGCCTCGTGACCCGGCTCGACGGTGAGGTGGTCCAGGACGGCACGACGGCCGACATGGTCCACAAGGTCGCCGACCTGATCGCGTACGCCTCCGCCGCCTTCACCCTCCTGCCCGGCGACGTCATCCTCACGGGGACGCCGAGCGGCGTCGGGCCGGTCACCGCCGGGCAGCGCGTCAGCATCGAGATCGAGGGGATCGGGACGCTGGACAACCCGTTCGTGCGGCGCTGACCTGTCGCTCACGCCAGCAGAGCGAGCTCCAGTCGCGCGTATGCGGCGTGCACCGTCCGCAGGTCGGCGGGGTTCTCGGTGCGGCGCTCGGCGTCCTCCCGCAGGGGGGCGGCCTGCCGCGGTCGGCGTCCGCGCGGGTCGGGCTGAGGCGGGCGGTACCCGCACACATCGTCATCAGCTCCAGCAGGGCCACTGCCACGATGGGCTCGGCGGCGCCGTAGCGCCGGATCGGTCCCACCGCTGACGCGAGGTAGTCGGCGAACCGGCGGGCCGGGACGACCAGCGTCCTGTCCGAGTGGTGCATGACCACGGAGCCCAGGGTCCGCGACGCGAGGGTGACGAGGATGTCGGAGAGTGGTGGACCGCCTGGACCGCGGTGTAGGGGTCGTTCACCGCCGGGGACAGCGCCTTGCACGCCGTGTCGACCAGCTGCCGGATGCCGAACCCCACATCCTGCTGCAGGGTCCGCTCGAACCCGAGGTCGAGGGCGGACGCGACGACGCGCGCGACTTCGGGGCCGGCGGGCAGGACGCGGGGCCGCGTCGGCCGCCCAGAGATGGGCCACCGGGGTTCCGGCCACGACGTAGTCGCCGAGGCGGGGGAGGAGCGCCACCGTCACGCTCTTCTCCTCGACGTACCGCAGCAGGTGGCCCGGGGTGAGGACCTGCAGGTACCCGGATCTCAGCGCGGGTATCAGGACCGCATGGTCGGGAAGGGTCGGCGGTGCCTCCTCGGTTCCCTCCCGGGCCGCATCGATCGCCCGGAGGGTCCCGCGGGTGGACACGAACAGGATCGCGTCGATCTGGAGCGAGTGGGCCAGGTGGTCGGCGAACGCGATGACCCCCGCGACGCTGACGAACAGCAGCACCATGGCTCCGCTCACCGCCAGCCGCGGGAACCGGTCGACGCGGCCGCCCGCGCCGAGGCCGACGGTGTAGAGCCCAGCAGCCGCAGACGCGAAGGTGCCGACGAACACGGCGAGGACCCCCTGGGTCACGCCGTCCCGTAGGAAGTTGCGGACCAGGCGCGGCGAGAACTGGGTCGACGAGAGAGCTGGAGCGCGACGACGGCCAGCCCGAAGACGGTGGCGATCACCCCGATCATCGCCGTCGAGACCACGGTCAGCAGGGTGCGCGCGTCGTCGGGCGTCCCCTCGAAGACCACCCAGCCGAACGGCCCGGTGTCGCCGACGTCGATGGACGAGAGGGCCCACCCGATGACGAGGGCCACCACCCCGGCGACCGAGGGCAGCAGCCAGAGCGCTACGCCGCCGTACTCGAGGAAGTCCCGCCACCGACGCCAGACCGTGCGGCGGATCCCGGGTTCGCCGCACGGCCGTCGCCGGAGCGGCGCCGTGAGGGCCCAGGCTCACCGGTCAGCTCCGGAGCACCGACGCGTAGTCGCGCAGCCTGGCGTCGGGCAGGAACGCCTGGGTCAGGGCCACGCCGACGCGGGGGAGCGCCGCCTCGTCGGGGAAGACCATGTACATCGGCTCGTAGCGCGGCTTGAACTTGGTCTTGAACTGGTGCAGCGACCGGAACCCGTAGACCGGCTCGAGCATCTCGCCCAGCTGGTTGAGCAGGGTGTCGACCGCGCCGACGCCGTCCACGTCGTCCTCGGAGCGGGCGAGCGGGGCGCCGGACAACGAGACGGTCAGGGCGCCCTGTTCCTTGAACGCCAGGCAGGCCGAGGCGATCATGAACTCCATCACCGGCCGGAACCCGTCAGGCAGCCGTCGCATGACGTCGAGGGTCCAGCCGGTGACGACGCCGTCCGGACCGTAGACCGGCAGCCACGAGGTGATCCCCTGGAGGACGCCGTGGTCGTCGACGGCCAGCCCGACCCGGACCTCGGGGTCGAGGGCCTCGTCGACACCGCCGAGGGTGAACCCCATCTCGGGCAGCCCCTTGTCCGAGACCCACTGCTCGGAGATGCCGCGGGCCTGCTGGACCATCTGGAACGACTCGTCGACCAGCCGCACGACCCGGAACTGGATGTTGGACTTGGCCGCGCGGTTCAGCGCCGTCCGGACGTCCTGCCAGGCCTTGCCCTTGAACTGCAGGTCGGCCAGATCGATCACCGTGTCCTCGGCGACCTGGACGTGGCGGTAGCCCAGGCTGTGGGCCTGGGGCAGCACCGCTCGGGTCGAGGAGAAGAACGACGGCATCCAGCCGTGGGTCTCGCAGTGGCGCGCGAACTCGAGCACGGCGTGGGACACCGACTCCGGGGCGCCGATGGGGTCGCCGAGCGCGATCGCCGTGCCGCTCTTGACCTGGTAGGCGATGGCCGCCTTGCCGTCGGCGGTGATGAAGTGCGCGTTGGCCGGCCAGGTGCACATCCAGGACAGGTTGCCGCCGCCGTAGGTGTGCAGCAGCGCGAGGGTCCGCTCACGGTTGACGGCCGCCGCCGGCTTGCGGGTCCGGATCAGCAGGACGAGCAGCACGCTGAAGAAGACGATGATCGGGATCAGCGACAACGAGACGAGGAAGACCGCACCAGGACGCCCGGTCGCCCGGAACGACCCGCTGCTGGAGAAGAACAGCCGGGCGATGAGCTCGCGGGCCTGCATGAGGAAGTCCGGTGGCGGGTTGAAGTCCTCGATGACGACGAAGCCGAGGACGACGTAGAGGATGAACCCGACGCCGAGCAGGGCCAGGTCGCGGGTCATCCGGGTCGACGACGGCGGCATGATCTTGGCCGTGTAGGCGCGGCGGGTCCGGACCAGGACGACCAGCAGCGGGAGGAACACGAGGGCCGCGGCGACGCCGCGAGGCACCGGGCGCAGCGCCGTCGAGGTGAGCAGACCGGTGATGGCCAGGGCCGTGGCGGCGCTCCACGCGAGGCGGCTGCCCCGGTGCAGCCCGGTGGCCACGAGCAGCTCGGCGACGACGAACAGGACGATGAGCGGGCGACCGACGACGGTCTCCTCCGGGCCGAGCGGCCCGTCCTCCGGGAAGACCATGGCGAGGATCTGCGCGAACGCGATGAGGACCATGAGCGCGGTCGCGATGACCCGGGCCTCGTGCCGGGACAGGTGGCCGTCACCCTCGAAGAGGCTGCGCGCCCGCGGCCAGCCGATGGCCAGCCCGAGGATCGCGGCGAGCATGTGCTCGACGTCCCAGACCAGTCCGACCCAGACCAGGCTGACGAGGCAGTAGCCGAACACCGCCACGACGATCCGGGCCCGCCACGGCGCGCGCAGAGTCATGGCCGCGACGACGAACGCGCAGATCGCGCCCGAGGAGAACCCGACGTCCAGCGCGCGGCCGGTGTCGACGGCCCAGGGCCAGCCGCTGTCGCGGAAGAGCGCGAGGATGGCGGCGGTCGCGAACACGCTGAACAGCTGTCCGGCCCAGGTGGTGATGACCGCCCACCGGGTACCCAACCGCCACTCGGCGAAGCCGGCCATGAGGATGTAGCCGCCGAGCACGGGGATGTACTGCGCGGGGATCCGGGCGAAGAAGGAGCCGGAGACCGGGGTCCACCAGCGACCCTCGTCGAGGGCCGGCAGACCGTAGGCGATGTGCGGCCACCAGCCGGACTCGCTGAGCGGTCGCCAGAAGGCCTGGCTGACGAAGCCCAGGACCACGATGACCACGACGACCGAGGCGGTGTAGGGGACGCGCTTGGCGATGTCGAGGAGGGGTCGCAACGACTTGAGGAACGACGTCGACTGCGTCCCGCCACTCCCGGACGACGTGCTGACCTGGGACACCCCACTCCTCGAACAGCGACGCGGCTCCGGACGATTCCCACAGTAGCCGAGCGCAACGGTCTGCCTCGTTAGGCTGGCAGAACCATGAGCAAGACCGCCGCATCGTCCGCGCATACCCCCTCGACCCGCCCCGTCCGCCTGCGCGTCGCGCCGTCGCCGACCGGCGACCCGCACGTCGGCACCGCCTACATGGCGATGTTCGACCTCGCCTACGCGCGCCAGCAGGGTGGGCGGTTCATCCTCCGGATCGAGGACACCGACCGCGCCCGGTTCTCGCCGACCAGCGAGCAGCAGCTCTACGACACGCTGCACTGGCTCGGGCTCGCCTGGGACGAGGGCCCGGACCTCGGCGGCCCGGACGCGCCCTACCGCCAGTCCGAGCGGCTCGACACCTACCGGCCGTATGCGGACCGTCTCCTCGAGGAGGGCAAGGCCTATCACTGCTGGTGCTCACCGGAGCGGCTGGCGCAGATGCGCGAGGAGCAGCAGCGCGCGAAGCAGCCGACGGGGTACGACCGGCTCTGCCTCGGTCTGACCCGGGAGGAACGCGCCCGTATGTCGGGGTTCTCGCCCGAGCCGGTGGTCCGGATGCTCGTCCCCGAGGACGTCGAGCTCGAGTTCGACGACCTCATCATGGGGCGCACCCGCGCTCCGCACCCCGACGATCAGGTGATCCTCAAGGCCGACGGGTTCCCGACCTACCATCTCGCCGTCGTCGTCGACGACCACGAGATGGGGATCACCCACGTCGTCCGCGGGCAGGAGTGGATCTCGTCCACGCCGAAGCACCTGCTCCTCTACCGCTGGCTCGGGCTGACCCCGCCGAAGTTTGCCCACATGCCGCTGCTGCGCGACGAGAAGAAGGCGAAGATCTCGAAGCGGAAGAACCCGTGGGCCCGGCTCACCTGGTTCAAGGAGCAGGGCTACCTGCCCGAGGCGCTGGTCAACTTCCTTGCGCTGCAGGGGTACCCGCCGATCGTGGAGGCCGACGGCACGGAGCGGGAGGTGTTCTCGTTCGCGGAGTTCACCGAGCGGTTCCGCTGGGAGGACGTCAACCGCGCCGGCGCGATCTTCAACCTCGACAAGCTCGACTGGCTCAACGGCGTCTACATCCGGGGCCTCGACGTACGCGACTTCACGTCGCGGCTGCTGCCCTACCTCGAGGCCGACGGGGTGCTCTCCGGTTCGCCGTCGCTGGGCGAGCTGGGCCGGCTGATGGCGGTCGCGGAGCTCATCCAGACCCGGATCGGGAAGCTGTCGGAGGCTACCCCACTGGTCCGGCCGTTCTTCGTCGGCGACGACCAGATCGAGATCGCGGACGACGCCCGCGCGCAGCTGGGCGGCGACTCGGCCGCCGTGCTCGACGCCGCCATCCGGGTCCTGGGCGACATCGACGACCACCCGCGCGGGCTGCTGGGGTCGGAGAGCGGGTGGTCGGCCGCAGCGATCGAGGGCGCACTGCGCGAGGCGGTCGTGGACGGGCTGGGGATCAAGCCGAAGTTCGCGTTCGGGCCGCTGCGGACCGCCGTGTCGGGCCAGCGGGTGTCGCCGCCGCTGTTCGAGTCGATGGAGATCCTGGGCAAGACGTCGACGCTGGCCCGGATCCACGCGCTGCGCGCCACGCTCTGATTTGGGGGCGGGTGCGGGGGACCGGTAACATCGCTCCTCGGTCTCGTCGGTGGCCGTCACTCGTGACGCGTCGAAGGCGATACCCCCATGGGGTATGGTGTAATTGGCAACACGGCTGATTCTGGTTCAGTTGTTCTAGGTTCGAGTCCTGGTACCCCAGCGACGTTGACGAGCTCCCTGCGAGCGCCGGCCGATTCGGCCGCGACCACGCTCTGCGGGTAGGGTTTCGTCCAGCTAGGGCCCCGTTGTGTAGCGGCCTAGCACGCCGCCCTCTCAAGGCGGTAGCGCGGGTTCGAATCCCGTCGGGGCTACTCATGTCGTCACTGAAGGCCCGGACCATCTGGTCCGGGCCTTCTCCGTGCGCTGCCGATTCGCTCTGGTCAGCCAGCCTGGCTCTGCTGCCCCTGGACGCCGGGGCCCGTGGTCTGCGTGGTCGCGCCCGGCGGGACGGGTCGGTTACCGGGCCGGGCGGCGCAGGCGCCGACCGTGCCCTGGGCGCTGGCCACGTCGAGGGAGCCGCTCTGCTCGTCGCCCGACATGACGATGACCAGGGTCCGACCGCCGTCGCCCATGGAGCGCGTCACGGTGAAGGTCATGCCCTCCGAGCCGTGCTGCACCGACACCGTGCCGGCCCCCGGTCCATCGGCCGGTGTGAACCGCGCCGGGTCGCAGGCATACCCGCTGGGTACGTAGTCGACCTTCGCGGTCACGCCGTTGGCCGCGAGGGTGCGCTGGAGCCCGTCCGCGTCCTCCGGGCGCTGGATGGCCACCGTCACCGACCCGTCGGAGTTCGGCGAGACGGCGTAGGCCGGGGAGCCGCCGAGCGCGAGCGGCACGGTGACGGCGGCGGCGACGGCCGCGACCGAGGCTCCGGCCAGGACCAGACGCCGGCGCACGGGCCGTCGGGTGGGGGGCACAGCGGCTACGGGCGCATCGGAAGCGAGCCCGGTTCGGCGCACGACCTCGTCTCGGAGCTCGTGGAGCAGTGCGCTCTCGTAGGAGTCGAGTGGTCGAGGGGATGTGGGGGTGGACGTGGGGTTCACAGCAGGGCCTCCTTGGTCGGCTGCGGCTCCTGGGTCGGAGCCGGAGGGTCGGACCGGTCGTCGCGTGACGCGGACAGCGCCGCGGCGACCGACCTGCGGGCACGGTGAAGCCGGACCCGCGCGGTGACCGGCTGCACCCCCAGCGGTTCGGGCGGCGTCGCCGACGCCGAGACCATCGAGGGCGACGAGCTCCACCACGGCTCGCTGGTCGGCGGGGAACCGCTCCAGCGCCGCGTACATCCGGCGGCCCTCGGCGGCCGCGTCGATCCGCTCCTGAGCGGCGACGACGTTGCGGGCGATCCCGAACAGCCAGGCCACCGGCGGCCCCCGATGCGCGTCGTACGTGGTCGCGCCGTCGATGGCGGCGAGGAAGATGTCGGCGACCAGGTCCGAGGCGTGCTGCGGGTCGGCGACTCGACGGGCGACGAACCGGTGGATCGCGTCGAGGTGCTCCCGGTAGAACGACTCGAAGGCGTTCGGGTCCGCGGCGATCCGGCGCAGGTCCGGGGCGCCAGGTGTGCTGCTCATGTCTCCTCTTCGCCGATGAGGGCGGAGACGTTACGGCGCAGCCCTGTGGCTCGGGTAGGCGACGGGCCTGCTCGGCCTATTCCTGGACGCCACCCGCGTGGCTGACCAGGCCGACCGGGTTCCCGGACGGGTCGGCGACCGTCGTGAGGACGCGGGTGGGACCGTCCGGCGACGGCGCGTCGAGCACCCGCCCGCCGTTCGCCTCGCCGGGGTCGGTCTGCCAGCCGAGGACGGCCGCGTAGAACCGGGCGGACGCGCCGAGGTCGGTCGTGGGGACCTGCAGGTAGCAGACCTGTCCGTGGACGATGGTCATGGTTCCTCCTCGTTGGTCAGCAGGCGAAGCACGCTCTCCGCCCACCAGGTCTGGTAGCGATCCGGCGGCCAGCCGCGCCGGCGGGTGAGCCGCACGAACACCGCCGGGTCCATCAGCAGCCACACCGACTCGGTGGCCTCGTCGCTGGTCAGGCCCGCCCGCAGCGCGGCCACGGTAGCGACGCTGTCGACGACCCAGCGCGCGGTGACGGCCCGGCGCTGCTCCTGCTGGTCGACCAGCTGCGCCACCGTCGAGTCGCTCGCCGCCGCCTCGTACGCCGCGAGCAGCACCCCGGCCGAGCGCTCCTGGGCGGCGCGCAGGACGGTGGCGGTGACGCCGAGAAGGTCCCGCGCGGTCGGCTGCCGGAGCGCGGTCGCCGTCCAGTCGCGGTCGAGGACGGCGACCGGCTCGTCGTCGCCGGCGATCGCGACGTCGATGACCGACTTGAGCAGGCGGGGCTTGGTCCCGAACAGCAGCTCCACCGTGGGGACGGCCACCCCGGCGGACCCGGCGATCGCTCGCATGGTCGTCGCCGGGTACCCGTGCTCGACGAACAGCTGGTGCGCCGCCTCGAGGATCCGTGAGCGCGTCCGGCGCGCCTGTTCGGTCCGGGCGGGGGACCGGTACGCCCGGGCGGGCCGGCGCTCCGCGGTCACGGTGGGCACGCGCCCAGGTTAACTAGGGAAGGTCCCTAGCGAAAGAGGGTCGCTAGCCTCCGCCTATGCCTCACACGCTCGCCGACGAGCGGCAGGTCACCGTCGTCCTCTGCGATGACGAGGGCACCGTTCTGGGTCGGCTCCCGGCGCCGTTCGCGGTCGCGCCGCGGTGGTGGCCCGAGGTCGACCCCGTCGTCGCCGCGGTGCGGGATCGCCACGGGCTCGTCGTCACGGTGCTGCGGCTGCTCACGACCGACACCGACCATGCCGGCGGCGACGTCGCGTACCTCGCTCAGGTCCGGTCCGGACCTCCCACACCGACCGTCCCGCCGCAGGGGCCGGTGGTCGCCGCCCTCGCCGACGACCCCGCGCACCGGCTGTGGTGGGCCGAACCCGGGGGTCTCGACCACCTGCCCGACTGGGTCGACGCGGCGCTGCGGGCGCACGGGCGACGTCGCACCGGGGTGCTGCGCCAGCGCAAGACCTGGAACCTCTCCGTCGTCGTGACCGCGCCGACCGACCAGGGCGAGGTGTGGTTCAAGGCGACCCCGCCGTTCCTCGCCGACGAGGGCAGTGTCATCCGACGAGTCGCCGCCGCCGACCACGATCTCGTACCGACCGTCCTCGCCCACGACCCCGGCCGGCGGGCGATCCTCATGGACCACGTTCCCGGGCAGGACGAGTTCGGTCTCAGTGACGAGGCCGTGGCCGAGGCGATGGTCCGGCGATGGGTCGACGTCCAGACGGCCCTGGTCGACGACATCGACCACGCCCTGGCCGTCGGCGCGCGCGACCTGCGACGTGCACCGCTGCTGGCCGAGGCGCAGGCCCTGCTGGGCCGCTCCGAGGTGCGGGTGTCCCTTGGTTCGCGGGACCTCGCCGCCGTCGAGGAGCTGGTTGAGGGGCTCCCCGGCCGACTGGACGACATCGCCGCCTGCGGGCTCCCCGACACCGTGCTGCACGGCGACATGCACCCCGGCAACTGGCGTCGCGACGGCGACCGGTTGACCCTGCTCGACTGGGGCGACGTCGGCGTCGGCAACCCGATGGTCGACCAGCGCGCCTTCGTCGAGCGACTCGCCGATCCTGATCTGCGAGAACGCATCTCGGCCCTATGGGCCCAGCTCTGGGCGGAACAGGTGCCCGACAGCGACCCGGCGCGAGCGGCATACCTGCTCGGTCCGGTGGCCCAGCTGGCGGCCGCTGCGACGTACCAGCGTTTCCTCGACCACATCGAGGCGACTGAGCGGGTCTACCACGCGCTGGACCCGGTCGACCGGTTGCGTGCCGCCATCGCCGCGGACGGCGAGCACGCATACTGACGGCCGGAGGCGACCGGCGCCTCCGGCGACAGGGCGGAGCCCGGTATGCGCGTGGCCGAGGACGAGCCGGAGCTCGGACCGTGGGCGGCAGAGCCGGTCGAGGCCGTGGCCGCCCGGCTCCTCGACACGGCGCGGATCCGTCGCACCGTCTCCGGTCGCGGCGGCCCGTTCGTCGTCGCCGTCGACGGCCGGAGTGCCGGCGGCAAGTCGACCGCGGCGGGCCGGCTGGCCGACGCGACCCCGGGAGCCGTCGTCGTGCATACCGATGACATCGCCTGGCACCACGGGTTCTTCGACTGGGACGGGCTGCTGGTCGAGGGCGTGCTGACCCCTGCCGTCCGCGGCGAGGCGGTGTCGTTCCGGCCGCCGGCGTGGGTCGAACGCGGTCGGGACGGCGCGCTGGAGGTACCCGCCGGAACCTCGGCCATCTTCGTCGAGGGGGTCGGCTCGTCCCGGTTGTCCCTCACGCCGTGGCTGGACGCGAGTGTCTGGGTCCAGTCGGACGTCGACGAGGCCTACCGTCGCGGCATCGAGCGCGACATCGTCCTCGGGCGGAACCGCGCCGAGGCGGTCGCGTTCTGGGACGAGTGGATGGTCGTCGAGGAGCCGTTCCTCGCGGCGGACCGGCCGTGGGAGCGCGCCGATGTCGTCATCTGCAGCACTCCGGAGCCGCCCGTCCCCGACAGCGTCGTCGTGGTCAGCCGAGGGCGCGCAGCCCTGGGAGGACCTGCTGCGAGAACGTCGTGAGGAACCGCGTCTGGTCGTGACCTGGCCCGTGGAAGACGAGGTGGTCGAAGCCCCAGTCGACGTACTGCTTGACCTTCGCGACGACCTCGTCCGGGTCGGCCGAGACGATCCAGCGTGAGGCGACCTGCTCGTCGGAGAGCTCGTCGCCGAGCTTCTCCATCTCGAGCGGGTCGCTGGTGCCGTGCTTCTGCTCCGCGGTGAGCGCGAGTGCTGCCCAGAACCGGGTGTTGGCCACGGCCTGGTCGTGGTCAGGGTCCCAGGAGAGCTTGATCTCGATCATCCGGTCGATGTCGTCCCGCGTGCGGCCGGACTTCTCGAGGCCTTCGTCGACGGCCGGGAGCAGCTTGTCGACGTAGAGCTCCTCACCCTTGCCCGAGGTGCAGATGAACCCGTCACCGGATCGACCGGCATACCGCGCGACGAGGGGTCCGCCGGCGGCGACGTAGACCGGGATCGGCGTGTCCGGCTTGTCGTAGACGGTGGCGTCCTGGGTCTCGTAGTACTCGCCCTCGAACGTCACCCGCTCCTCGGTCCAGAGCTTGCGCATGAGGGTGACCGACTCGCGCAGCCGGGCGAAGCGCTCCTTGAACTCGGGCCACTCCTTGGCCTCGCCGTGGGCACCGACCGAGCCGACGACGACCTCGTTGAGCGCCTCGCCGGTGCCGACGCCGAGCATCACGCGGCCGGGGTAGAGCGAGCCGAGCGTCCCGAACGCCTGCGCGACGACCGCCGGGTTGTAGCGGAACGTCGGCGTCATGACCGAGGTGCCGAGCTGGACGCGCTTCGTCCGCTCGCCCACGGCGGCCAGCCAGGACAGCGAGAACGGCGCGTGACCGCCGTGGTGGCGCCACGGCTGGAAGTGGTCGCTGATCATCACGGAGTCGAGGCCGACCTCCTCGGCGAGCACCGAGTAGTCGAGCAGCTCGCGCGGCCCGAACTGCTCCGCCGAAGCCTTGTAGCCGATTTTCAGAGCCATGTCGGGAGCGTATGCCCGGGGCCCGGTACCTGCTCCCAGGGGCCTCGCCGCTTCGCGATAGCGTCCGGGCCATGGGATCGCTGTGGCACCCGTTCTCGGACATGGCCGTCGTCGAGCGGGACGGCGAGCTGGTCATCGACCGCGGTGAGGGCGCGTACGTCTGGGACTCCGACGGGAACCGCTACCTCGACGCCACCGCCGGCCTGTGGTTCGCCAACATCGGCCACGGCCGGGCCGAGCTGGCCGATGCCGCGGCGGCGCAGATGCGGAAGGTGGCCGCCTACAGCACCTTCGGCGACTACGTCACGGCGCCGACGGTCGAGCTGGCCGAGCGGCTGGCGGGGATCGCTCCTGTGCCCGGCAGCAAGGTGTTCCTGACGTCCGGCGGCTCCGACTCGATCGACACCGCCGCCAAGTTGGCCCGCCGGTACTGGGTCGAGGCCGGACATCCGGAGAAGACGGTCATCATCGGCCGGCAGAAGGCGTACCACGGGATGCACTACGCGGGCACGGCTCTCGGTGGCATCCCCGGCAACGTCGAGGGGTACGGCGTGCTGGTGCCCGACACCGCGACCGTCGAGTGGGACTCCGTCGACGACCTGCGGGCGACCATCGAACGGGTCGGTCCCGAGCGGGTGGCCGCGTTCTTCTGCGAGCCGGTCGTCGGTGCCGGCGGCGTCTACCCGCCGCCGCCGGACTACCTCGCGGGCGTGCGCAAGCTGTGCACCGAGCTGGATGTGCTGTTCGTCGCGGACGAGGTGATCACCGGGTTCGGGCGGATCGGTGGGGCGTGGTTCGCGTCGTCGAAGTTCGGGCTCGAGCCGGACCTCGTCACCTGTGCGAAGGGGCTGACGTCGGGGTATGCGCCGATGGGCGCCGTGCTCGTGGCGCCGCGGGTGTGGGAACCGTTCTTCGGGCCGACGCCGGGGGTGTGGCTGCGGCACGGGTACACGTACTCGGGACACGCGGCGTCCTGCGCGGTCGCCCTGGCCAACTTCGACGTCATCGAGCGGGAAGGGCTGCTCGACGAGGCGGCCCGGCTTGGAGACGACGCTGGCGGAGCGACTGTCACCGCTGGCCGATCTCGAGGGCGTCGTCGAGGTTCGGTGCGGGACGGGCGCGTTGGCGGCGGTCCAGCTGGCCGACCCGCCCACGGCGATGGCCTTGGCCAAGCGGCTGCGTTCGTTCGGCGTGGCCACGCGCGCGGTCGGTGCGGGCGGGATCCAGATCTCGCCGCCGTTCGTCATGACCGACGACCAGGTGGGCGACCTGGCCGACGCGATCACCGCAGCCCTCGCCGCCTGACACCGCGTCGCCGCGCTCGCGTGCCGACTGGTCGAATACCCAGTCGGGTAACCGAGTCCGTCGCGTCGACAACCGATCCGGTGACCAGACCGGGTACTCCACTCGGATAGCGGGTCGTATACCCGGTCGTATGCCCGAATCTGTCGTGTCCACAACCGATCCGGTCATACGACTGGGTATACGACTGGGTATACGACTGGGTATACGACTGGGTGGCTGCTCGGCGCCTGCCCTCACCTTCCGGCCTCCGCAATTCGGATAGGTCCGAGATTCGGGGCTGCGTTCCCCGGAACCGGACCTCTTGCTCAGAGATGTCTGGGTGGTGATGACCGGGAGACGCACGACACGGGGCCGCAACACCTGACCCTGTTGTCGGTCGTTGCGGCCGACCGGGCCATCAGCGCGCAACACCTCACACCGTGGTCAGTTGTTGCGGCGGCCGCCGCGGAGAGGGGAGTGACACCGCGCCGGAGTGGGTCGAATGCCCGGTCGGGTCCGGGAGTCGGTCGTGCCAACAACTGATCCGGTTACTCGACCAGGTATTCGACAGGGTGGCCGCTCGGCGTCTGCCCTCCACAACCCGGCGCACGACGTGGGGCCGCAACAACTGACAACATGGTCACTGGTTGCGGGGATTCGGCCTTCTCGCCCACCACCATCGACCACAACGTCGGTTGTTGCGGTAGCGGGGGTCACTGAGCGGCCGGGCCGAAGCGGCGCTGGCTCTCCTGTTCTTGAGCCAGTCGGCGCATCGCCACGATGACGGGGTCCGTGACGACGGTCCCGACCGCGACGTGTCGTAGCGCCCCGCTCGGCGTCTGGCTCGCCGGATCCGCCATCAGCGAGTCCAGGTCGTACCGCGCGACGTCGCCCATCGCCTCCCCGTAGGCCACCAGCAGCTCGCCGGTCACGGCGAACCCCGCCTGCGCCGCCGTGTCGAGCGCCGCCTGGAGGTGGGCCAGCGCCAGTGGCTCGCACTCGCCCCACCCGAGCCGCCGCAGCGCCTCGTGGGTCTCGTCGGCGATCTCGACGTCCGGTGGGGGACCGTTGATCGCCTGTTGCGCGACCCCGAAGAAGTCGTGCGGCGACGGAGGTGGCTGCTCGATCGCCTCGACGATCCGGCGCACCCCGTCGATGCTCAGCTGGGCGCCGTCGACCAGGGCGCGGATGAGGCGGAGCCGCTCGACGTGCTCCGGCCCGTACTCAGCTCGCGTCGCCGACCGCCGCTCGCCCGCGGGAAGGAGGCCTTCACGCAGGTAGTACTTCACCGTCGCCGACGGCACGCCGGTCGCCGCGCAGAGCTCCGCGAGCCGCATACGACATCCTCCTTGACATTGGAGAGTAGCACTATCCATACTGGCGGCAATCCCTCGAAGGAGCTCGACATGGCGCAGATCCAGACCGCCCAGATGACCCACGAGCACGACGGCCCGATCGGGGTGTTCCTCATCGGGATGCGGTTCAACCGGCTGCACCGACCGGACCAGTGGGGGCCGGTCTTCCTCGCGATGCCGAAGATGCTCGCAGAGCTCTACGCCAACCAGGCGGCCGCGGCGCGCGGTGAGGCCGAGGACCTCGGGTTCCTCGGCGCTCGCACCATGATGGGCGGCAAAGGGCTGACCGTCGTGCAGTACTGGCGCAGCGTCGAGGACATCTACCGGTATGCGTCGGCGCCGGACCACGAGCACCGGCCGGCCTGGACCGCGTTCAACGCCCGTGCCCGCAACGCCAGGGGCGTCGTCGGCATCTGGCACGAGACCTACGCGGTCCCGGCCGGTGCGCACGAGAGCATCTATGACGGGACCCCCGTCATGGGGCTGGCCGCGGCGACGTCTGCGGTGCCGGTGCCCAAGCGGAAGCGCTATGCCCGCCTCCGGGAGGCGGCCTCGAGCTCAGCCACGTCCTCAGCCGAGGCTCAGTAGACGACGACCTTGTCGCCCAGGTTGACCTGGCTGAACAGCGAGGCGATCCCGGCGAGGTCACGCACGTTCACGCACCCGTGGGAGGCACCGGCATACCCGCGGGCCGCGAAGTCCGACGAGTAGTGCACGGCCTGGCCGCCACTGAAGAACATCGAGTACGGCATCTTCGAGCCGTACAGCGTCGAGGTCCAGTCGCGGTTCTTCTGGAAGACGCTGAACACGCCCTCCCGCGTCGGCGTGTACTCCGACCCGAACCGCACCGCCAGCTTCATCTGCGGCTGTCCGTCGATGACCCAGGTGAGCGACCGGCTGGCCTTGCTGATGCAGATGACCCGCCCGCTCATGCACCGCGGGTCGAGGCCGGTCGCGGAGACCGGAGCCGCCGTCGGCTTGACGTTGTTCAGCTCGTCGTCGGTGGGCTTGCGGGTCATCGCGTTGAGCTTGTCGAGGGTGCGCTGGTCGACCTCCCCGGTGACGGGGATCTGGCGCTTGTCCTGGAACGACTTCACGGCCGCGGTGGTGGTCGCGCCGTAGGCGTCGACGACGTCGCCGCTCCACCAGCCGATCTGCTTCAGCCGGGACTGGAGGTCGCGGACCTTCGCACCGGTCGAGCCCACCTTGAGCAGCGCCGGCCCGGGGGTCAGCGTGTTGCTCAGCTCGTCCCTGGTCGGCTGCCGCGTCATGGAGGTGAGCGAGGTCCAGGTGGCCTGGTCGACCGAGCCGGACTCCGGCATACCCCGCTTGTTCTGGAACCCGCGGACCCCGGCGGTCGTCACGGCGTCGTAGGTGCCGCTGACGCTGCCGTCGTACCACTCCAGCTGCTTGAGGCGCGCCTGCAGGTCGCGGACCTGGTCGCCCTTCGTGCCGTCGGTCATGAGGTATGCCGGTGCGGCGCTCGTCGGTGACGGCGCCGCCGTCGCGGTGGAGGTCGGGCTGGGCGCCGGCTCCGTCGTGGTCGTCGTGGGCGGCGTCGACGCGGTCGACGCGGCGGTCGTGGCCGTCGTCGTCGGGGTGTCGATCGCCCCGGCCCCTCCGACGGTCGGACCGCACGCACTCAGCAGCAGCGCCCCCGCTGCGAGAGCCGTCACCAGGCCTGCGCCTGCCCTCATGCCATTCCCCTGATCTGCCTGACCCTGCCGGTTGGCCGGCCTACGGGTGTTATACGAGATACCCACTGCGTGGGGTTGCCCCGTCCGAGTCGCGAGAGGCGCGCGTGAGGGCTCCTCACCGTACGCTGCGGCCACAGGCGACGGTATGCGTCGACTCGCGCCTTGAACAAATCGTGACCTACCCGTGTGACAGCTCAGGCGTGGTGCGTGTTCTGCGCACGGCGGAGCACCTCGGTGAGCTTGTTCGCCCCCGCGACGACGGTCGCCGCGTGCAGGCGGCCGGGCTGGCGGGAGAGGCGCTCGATGGGGCCGGAGATCGACACGGCGGCGACGACCCGGCCGGACGGCCCGCGGACCGGAGCGGAGACCGACGCGACCCCCGGCTCGCGCTCGCCGACGCTCTGGGCCCAGCCGCGGCGGCGAACCGCGGACAGGGCCGTGGCGTTGAACTTGGCTCCCTGCAGCCCGCGGTGGAGCCGGTCCGGCTCCTCCCAGGCCAACAGGATCTGAGCGGCGGAGCCGGCCAGCATGGTGAGGCTGGACCCGACGGGGATCGAGTCGCGCAGGCCGACGGGGCGCTCGGCCGCGGCGACACAGATGCGCTGGTCGCCCTGGCGGCGGAACAGCTGGGCGCTCTCGTTGGTGTGGTCGCGGAGCGCGCCGAGCACCGGGCCGGCGGCGGCGAGCAGTCGGTCCTCGCCCGCGGCCGATGCGAGCTCGGCCAGACGCGGTCCGAGGACGAAGCGGCCCTGCATGTCGCGGGTGACGAGGCGGTGGTGCTCGAGGGCGACGGCGAGGCGGTGCGCGGTCGGTCGGGCGAGCCCCGTGGAGCCGACGAGCTGAGCGAGAGTGGCCGGACCGGCCTCGAGGGCGCCCAACACGGTGGCCGCCTTGTCGAGGACGCCGACTCCACTGGAGTTGTCCATGCACTGATACTGCCGTCTCAGTGCCTGAGACGCAAGTTCCGGCACGCCGGACTTGGGCCAGGCTGAGAAGGCCCGGAGATTCGTGGAGGTTCGACAATGGCGGGGACGCTGGCCGAGAAGGTCTGGGCGGCGCACGTGGTGCGCCAGGCCGAAGGTGAACCTGATCTCCTGTACATCGACCTGCACCTCCTCCACGAGGTCACCAGCCCCCAGGCCTTCGACGGCCTGCGGCTGGCCGGTCGGACCGTCCGGCGGACCGACCTGACCGTCGCGACCGAGGACCACAACGTCCCGACGACGCCCGGACCCATTCTCGACCCGGTGAGCAAGACCCAGGTGGAGACGCTCCGGCGCAACTGCGCGGAGTTCGGCGTCCCGCTGTTCCCCATGGGCGACATCGACCAGGGCATCGTGCACATCATCGGCCCGCAGCTCGGGCTGACCCAGCCGGGGCTCACCATGGTCTGCGGCGACAGCCACACCTCGACCCACGGCGCCTTCGGGGCGCTGGCGTTCGGGATCGGCACGTCCGAGGTCGAGCACGTCCTCGCGACGCAGACCCTGCCGCTGAAACCGTTCCGCACCATGGCCGTCGTCGTCGACGGCGAGCTCGCCCCGGGCGTCACCGCCAAGGACATCGTCCTGGCCGTCATCGCCAAGATCGGCACCGGCGGCGGTTCGGGCCACGTCATCGAGTTCCGGGGCAGCGCCATCGAGGCGCTGTCGATGGAAGCCCGGATGACGGTGTGCAACATGTCGATCGAGGCCGGCGCCCGCGCCGGGATGATCGCCCCCGACGAGACGACGTTCGCCTACCTGAAGGGCCGGCAGCACGCCCCGCAGGGCGACGACTGGGACCGCGCCGTCGAGTCGTGGCGCGAGCTGCGCAGCGACGACGACGCCGAGTTCGACACCGTGGTCCGCCTCGACGGGTCGGCGCTCACCCCCTTCGTCACGTGGGGCACGAACCCCGGCCAGGGCCTTCCGCTCTCCGAAAGCGTGCCGGACCCCGAGTCCTACGCCGACGAGGGCGACCGCCACGCCGCCGAGCGAGCGCTGACCTACATGGGCCTCGAGCCCGGCGTGAAGCTGCGCGACATCCACGTCGACACGGTGTTCCTCGGCTCGTGCACGAACGGGCGGATCGAGGACCTGCGCGCCGCGGCCGACGTCATCAAGGGCCACAAGGTCGCCGACGGCGTCCGGATGCTCGTCGTCCCGGGGTCGGCACGAGTGCGCCTCCAGGCCGAGGCCGAGGGCCTCGACTCGGTCTTCACCGCCGCGGGCGCCGAGTGGCGGCTGGCCGGCTGCTCGATGTGCCTCGGCATGAACCCCGACCAGCTGGCGCCCGGCGAGCGCAGCGCTTCGACGTCCAACCGCAACTTCGAAGGCCGGCAGGGCAAGGGCGGTCGGACCCATCTGGTCAGCCCGCTCGTCGCCGCGGCGACCGCGGTCCGCGGCACCCTCTCGTCCCCGGCCGACCTGGTGGAGGTCTGACATGGAGCGGTTCACCACGCATACCGGCATCGGGGTTCCGTTGCGGCACACCAACGTCGACACCGACCAGATCATCCCGGCCGTCTACCTCAAGCGGGTGACCCGCACCGGGTTCGAGGACGGCCTGTTCAGCGCGTGGCGCAACGACCCGTCGTTCGTCCTCAACAACCCCCGGTATGCCAAAGGCTCGGTCCTCGTCGCGGGCCCGGACTTCGGAACCGGGTCGAGCCGCGAGCACGCGGTCTGGGCGTTGATGAACTACGGCTTCCGCGCGGTCATCTCGTCGCGGTTCGCCGACATCTTCCTGGGCAACAGCGGCAAGGCGGGGCTGCTCACCGCGACCGTCGCGCAGGACGACGTCGAGCTGATCTGGAAGTACCTCGAGAACGAGCCGGGTGGCGAGGTCACCGTCGACCTGGTGTCGCGGATGGTGACCGCGGGCGAGATCGTCGCGCCGTTCCGGGTGGACGAGTACACCCGCTGGCGGCTCCTCGAGGGGCTCGACGACATCGGCCTGACGCTGCGCCACGAGGACACGATCACGGAGTTCGAGAAGACCCGACCGTCGTGGAAACCCCTGACGCAGAGCGCCGACACGCCGAATGGGCGTGTCGGAGCGGAAAGTACCTCCGCTCCGTCCTGACCGGCGGCGCCAATCGGCCCGCCAGTCCACGAAATCCGAGAACCGGCGGGTTCCTGCGCTTGCACGCCGACCCTGATCGGGCGAAAACCGTTGGGTCGGAAGGATTTTCGCGGCGTTGGCGACCACCGTCAGGGGTTGGGTTTGCGGCCCCTCAGGGCTCGTGCATGTGACTGGTGAGGCGCATGGGACGACCCGAACCTGCCGATGAGCCCCGAATCTGTTGCGAGACAACGGAATGAGGGCGTTCGGTGATGGACTCGCGCGCTGACACCGCCTAACGTCTGCACAGAGCCGGAATCGGTCCGGCCGCGTCAACGTCGGGCGGTCGCCCGACCCGCAGGCTTTCGGAGGATAAAACGTGAACAAGGCAGAGCTCATCGGTGCTCTCGAGTCCAAGCTCGGCAGCAAGAAGGCCGCCAGCGACGCGCTCGAAGCCGTCCTCGATGTCATCATCCGCGAGGTTGCTCGTGGCGGAAAGGTCGGCATCACCGGTTTCGGTACCTTCCAGAAGGTCGCGCGTGGGGCCCGTACCGGCCGCAACCCGCGCACCGGCGAGACGGTGAAGATCAAGAAGACGACGGTGCCCAAGTTCAACGCCGGCACCGCGTTCAAGAAGGTCGTCGCCGACCCGCGTCAACTCCCGAAGGCGGCGGCCGCCGGTGGGCGCGCATCCGCGGGAGCGGCCGTGAAGGCCACCACCGCCGCCGCGGGCGCCACCAAGACCGCGGCCAAGCGGGCGACCTCGACGGCCAAGGCCGCAGCCACGAAGACCGCCAAGGCCGCTCCGGCCAAGGCGACGCCGGCCAAGAAGGCCACGACGACCAAGGCCGCCGCCACGAAGACCGCCAAGGCCGCTCCGGCCAAGGCGACTCCGGCCAAGAAGGCCACGACGACCAAGGCCGCCGCGACCAAGACGGCTGCGACCAAGACGGCCAAGGCGGCTCCGGCGAAGAAGGCGACCGCGACGAAGGCCGCGGCCACCAAGGCCGCTCCGGCCAAGAAGTCCGCGACCAAGAAGGCCACTCCGGCCAAGACGACGACGCGCCGGGCGGCCAAGAAGGCCTGACGCGCCACCACGGCACCACGGCCGGGCGGATCCCCTCGGGGTCCGCCCGGTTCGCGTTTCTCGGGTGGCGCGTGAGGGAGCGGCGCCGTCAGCGGATCGGCTGACCCTCGCCGATCCCCACGATCCAGAGGCGGGTCACCGTCTCGCCGCCCACCTCGACGCTGACGCGCTGGCCCACTCGCAGGTGGCGCAGGCCGCTGCGGAAGAAGACCTCACTGTCGAACCACCGCTCGATGCCGTCGTCCAGCAGGACGCTGCCGAACCCGGTCTGCTCGTCGAACCCGTGGACGCTCGCCTGCACCCATTCACCCTAGTCGCCGGACCGGCTCAGGCGGGCTTGGCGATCCGGAGCACGGCGACGTGCCAGAGGGTCTCCATCGCCTCGGGGTCGGCGGTCGCCGCCTCGGCGACCCGGGCATACACGCGGTCCGCGATCGTCGACGTCGCCCCGGCCGCACGAGCGAGTCCGCCGAAGAGGCTGGGCTCGGTGAAGGCGCGCAGGAAGCCCGACACCGCGGTGCCGAACTTCGGCGCGTCGTGGTCGTCGCGGTATGCCGCGAGGTAGGCGTCCGGCGCGAAGTCCAGCTCCGCCTCCAGCAGGGTGAGCCCGATGTCGTCACCATCGAAGGGGGCGGTGAACTCCGCGAGCGTCCGGTTCCACGTGGGGATCGACATACGGTCGTACTCGTCCTGCGTCAGCGCCCCCGAAGCGACCTCGGCGCGGATCGCCACGTCCAGCGCGTTCATCAAAGCCTCGGCGCCGCTGCGACCGTCGTCCTGGTTGGCTCCGCCGACCACGACCATCTCCGCGCCCGGCCGGAGCTCCGCGGCCCGCGACTCGAGGAAGATCCGCCAGTCGGCTGCCGACTGCTCCCGGAACGCATCGGCCACTGCACCGGTGGCGAACGTGCTGTAGACGTGACCCTGGATCGGCTTGGGGACGCGCGAGATCCAGTGCACCGCGATCGCGGACCACGCGAGCGTGAGGGACTCGGGCGGGAAGATCCGGCCGTAGAACGAGCGACCGGCCGCCAGGGCATACACGTCGTCGAGGCGCAGGTAGGTGTCCGGGTCGTGCTCGACCGTCTCGAACAGCGCGGAGAAGTCGTTGGTCGGGATGTCGGTGTGCACCACCGTGATCGGTGCGGTGACGCCGGCGTCGCGCAGCGTCTCGATGCCGCCCGCTCCAGCCCGGGCAGACCGAAGCCTCCCGCCGAGTGCTGGGCCAGCGAGTGCCGTCCGTAGCCGCCGTGGCCCATCATCTTTCCGGTCAGGTCGGGTGCCCTGGGCATGCTCCGATGGTGGCCGAGTCCGGCCGGAGATGTCCGGCCGGTGCTCAGAGCCCGATGAGGTGGGCGAGCAGCGCGGCGGTGTGCGGACCGACGCCCAGCCGTAGCGCCTCACCGAGCGAGGCCTCGTCGTCGACGTCGCGGCGCAGGCGGTCGAGGTCGAGCGCGAGACGAGTGCTGCCGTCCGACTCGTGCCGAGTGGCGGAGCCGGACCCGAAGCCCGGCCGCACCGCGGCCGCCGTCCGCGCCCCCAGCAGGACGGTGCCGGTGCCCTCCGCATCGGGGACGAACCAGCGGTCGGAGGTGTCACCGGCGGCCAGCGCGGCGCGGAGGTCAGGGGGGCGCAGGGCAGGGACGTCGCCGAGCAGCACCGCCGCCGGCTGGTCGGACGGGAGGTCGCCCAACGCGGCATGGACGGCCTCGTTGAGACCCCGACCCGGATCGGCGAGGGTGGCGACGCCCAGGGGGGCGAGGGCCTCCAGCACCTCGGCGTCCGACGTCACGACGACGACGTGGTCCGTACCGACGGCCTCGGCCGCGGCGGTGACGGTGTCGAGGGCCAGCGCGCGGGCCAGGACCAGCCGGTCGACACCGTCCGGGGCCCGTAGCCGGCTCTTGGCATCGGGGCCGCCCTTGACGGGAATGACGACGTGCCACGTGCCCGGCGGGGCGGGGGCACGCTGGCGGGACGTACGGTCGTTGATCCAGTCGCTCATCGCCACCGAGTTTTGCAGCCACGCGCGAGGCTGCTCGACACGGGGGAGGATGGACAGCAAGGATGACCGCACCCGCGCGGCTCGAACGCCGTGGCGCACGAGAGAGAGGCCCCTGGTCCCGTGGAACCAGCGCGACGCCGTGGCCGGCTGAACCCGGCCTACCGGACGGCCGCCGCGATGGTGGTCCCGTTCGTGACGGTGACGACCAAGCACGAGTGGAGCGGCTGGGAGAACCTCCCCAAGGAGGGCGGCTTCGTCGCGGCCCCGAACCACATCTCGTACTTCGACCCCTTCTCGATCGCCCACTACCTGTATGCGAGCGGCTGCGAGCCGTACTTCCTCGGCAAGGAGGAGGTGTTCCGGGTCCCGGTGTTCGGACCGCTGCTGGTCGCCTCCGGCCAGGTGCCGGTCTACCGGAAGACCGGCCGCGCGGCGGACGCATACCGGGCCGCCGTGGAGGGGGTCGAGAACGGCAAGTGCATCGTCGTGTTCCCGGAGGGGACCCTGACCCGCGACCCGGACCTCTGGCCCATGGTCGGCAAGACCGGCGCCGCGCGCATCGCACTTCAGACCCGCAAGCCGGTCGTCCCCCTCGCCCACTGGGGCGCGCAGGAGGTGATCCCGACCTACGGCAAGGGGATCCACCTCTTCCCGAGACGCACGATGCGGGTGACGGCGGGCCCGGCCGTCGACCTCAGCGACCTCTACGACCGGCCGATCGACACCCCCACCCTGAAGATCGCGACCGAACGGCTCATGGTGGCGATCACCGACCTGCTCGAAGGGATCCGCGGCGGGCACGCGCCCGCGATCCGGCACGATTCCCGGCGCGCCGGCGAGCCCGACATCGGCAACTTCAAGAAGGGCAAGCGATGAGCACGCGAGCTGCGGTACTCGGGACCGGCAGCTGGGGGACCGCCTTCGCCGCGACGATGGCCGACTCCGGGTCGACGGTGCACATGTGGGGGCGCCGCCAGGAGGTCGTCGACCAGGTCAACGCCGGGAGCAACACGTCGTACCTGCCGGGAATCGAGCTGCCGCAAGGGATCCGCGCGACCGTCGATCCCGAGGAGGCGCTCGACGGGGCCGAGGTCGTCGTCCTTGCCGTGCCGTCGCAGACCCTCCGCGGCAACCTCGAGGGCTGGGCCCCGCTGCTCCCTCCGGACGCCGCGGTCGTCTCGCTGATGAAGGGCATCGAGCTCGGTACGACGAAGCGGATGAGCGAGGTGATCGCGGAGGTCGGCCGGGTCGACGCCCACCGCATCGTCGTCGTGTCCGGACCGAACCTCGCGCGCGAGATCGCCGAGCACCAGCCGGCGGCGAGCGTCGTCGCCTGTCTCGACGAGGCGACCGCCGAACGCGTCGCGACGTCGTGCGTCACTCCGTGGTTCCGGCCCTACACCAACGCCGACGTCATCGGGATCGAGCTCGGCGGGGCGGTGAAGAACGTCGTGGCGCTGGCCGTCGGCATGGCCGCCGGGATGGGGATGGGCGACAACTCCAAGGCGTCACTCATCACCCGCGGGCTGGCTGAGACGGCGCGGCTCGGGTCCGCCCTCGGGGCCGACCCGGCGACGTTCATGGGCCTGGCCGGCGTCGGCGACCTCATCGCCACCTGCATGTCGCACCTGTCGCGCAACCGGACGTTCGGCGAGATGCTCGGCCAGGGGATGAGCGTCGCCGAGGTCGCGGCGCATACCAGCCAGACCGCCGAGGGCGTGAAGTCCTGCGAGTCGATCCACCAGCTCGGCCTCGACCACGGGGTCGACATGCCGATCGTCGGAGCGGTCGTCGGCGTCGTCCGCGGCGAGGTGACGCCGCGTCAGATGGTCAAGGAGCTGATGACGCGGTCGCTGAAGTCCGAGGGTTCCTGAGGTGCGCTAGAGCGCCGTCGCGGCGTCCAGCGCCCGGTTGAGGTCCCGCCACAGGTCGTCGACGTCCTCGATGCCGACCGACATCCGCAGCAGGCCCTCCGGGACCGTCGGCGACTCCGCCGCATACTTGCGCCGTCGTTCGATGAGGGACTCGACCCCGCCGAGGCTGGTCGCATTCAGCCACAGCCGGCAGCCGGCGGCGACCCCGTCCGCGACGGGCGCGCCGCCGCGGACCTCGATCGACACCATGGCGCCGAACCCCGGGTAGCGGACCCGTTCGACCACCGGATGATCGGCGGCCCGGCGCGCGATCTCGACGGCGTTGGCGCACTGCCGCTCGAACCGGACGTGGAGCGTGCGCAGGCCGCGCAGGGCGAGCCAGGCCTCCATGGGTCCCGCGATCCCGCCGTGGACGAGGCGACGGCGTTGGAGCGCCGTGTAGAGGTCCTCGCGCTGCGTGACGGCGACGCCGAGGAGGACGTCGGAGTGGCCGGAGAGGTACTTGGTGGCCGAGTGGACGACGACGTCCACGCCGAGGTCGAGCGGCTGCTGCAGGAGGGGCGTCGCGAAGGTGTTGTCGCAGACCGAGAGGACGCCGCGCTCGCGGGCCGCCGCGGCGAGCGTCGGGAGGTCGGCCACCTCGAGCGTCGGGTTGGTGGGGGACTCGAGCCAGAGCAGGTCGGCCCCGGCGAGGGCCGCGAGAACCGCTGCGGTGTCGGCGATCTCGACGTGTCGGACGGTATGCCCCTCGGCCGCGTAGTCGGCGAGCAGGGCGGTGGTGATGTTGTACGCGTTGCGCGGAGCGACGATGGTGCCGCCGGCGGGGACGAACGCCATGGCCGCGGCGACGGCCGCCATCCCGGACGCGAACACCAGGGCGTCGCCGTGTTCCAGAACACCGACCGCCTCCTCGAGTGCGGTCCAGGTGGCGTTGCCGTTGCGGCCGTACCCGGTGCCGGCGAGCGGCGCCGCATACGTCGCGGAGAGCTCGACCGGGGGGTTGACCGGCGCGCCGGGTATGCGCGGGGGCCGGCCGGCCGCGACGACGAGGCTCGCCGGGGCGAGACCCGCGAGATGGTCTGCGGCGTGGGCCGTCTCGTCCTCGGATTCAGGGGTGCTACCGGTCACCGGCGACACGCTACCGGCGGGATAGGGTCTGGCCGGTGAGTGACCAGTCCGACGGCTCCTCCCGGAAGACTCGTGTCGCCATCGTCTTCGGCGGCCGCTCCTCCGAACACGCGGTGTCCTGTTCGACGGCCGCGAGCGTCCTGGCCGCGATCGACCGGGACAAGTACGACGTGGTGCCGATCGGGATCGCCCTTGACGGCCGGTGGGTCCTCGTGGCTGACGACCCGGAGCCGCTGCGGCTGGCGCCGGGACACGTCCCCGAGGTGACCGGGACGAGCGACGTGTTGGTGCCCCTCGGGTCGGCGCAGCGGTCGCTGACGGTGCTCGACCCCGGCCAGCCGCCGCGCGAGCTCGGCGAGGTGGATGTCGTGTTCCCGTTGCTGCACGGGCCGTTCGGCGAGGACGGGACGATCCAGGGGCTGCTGGAGCTGGCCGACGTTCGCTACGTGGGGTCCGGGGTCACGTCGTCGGCGGTGATGATGGACAAGGCGTTCATGAAGCTGGTGTTCTCGGCCGCTGGGCTGCCGATCGTCGACCACGTGGTCGTGACGGACCGGCAGTGGCGGAGCGAACGCCCGGCGGTCGAGGCGGCCGTCGCGGCGTTGGGCTGGCCGGTATTCGTCAAGCCGGCGCGGTCGGGGTCCAGCATCGGGATCTCGCGGGTGGCGTCGGCCGGGGAGCTGGCGGAGGCGGTCGAGGCGGCCCGGGTACACGACCCGAAGGTGGTCGTCGAGGCCGGCATCCACGGTCGCGAGATCGAGTGCGCCGTGCTGGGCGGACGTGACGGCGGTCCGCCCCGGCCGAGCCGGCTCGGGGAGGCGGTCGTCGTGGAGCAGAGCCACGCGTTCTACGACTTCGAGGCCAAGTACCTCGCCGACGACGTCGCGCTCGTCTGCCCGGCGGACGTACCGGACGACGTGGCGGCGGAGATGACCGACCTCGCGGTCCGGGCGTTCGAGGCGGCGGGCTGCGAGGGCCTGGCCCGGGTGGACTTTTTCTACGCCGACGACGGCCGGGTGATCCTCAACGAGATCAACACGATGCCGGGGTTCACTCCGTCGTCGATGTATCCGTATGCGTGGCAGCACAGCGGGCTCAGCTACCCCGAGCTGATCGACGAGCTCGTGACCCTGGCGCTGGAACGCCCCCTCGGCCTGCGCTGATGTCGGCGGCCGTCCGAGATTGTGGGCGGTTGTCGACCCCAGGGGGTCAAGGATCGACCACGATCTGCGTCAACCCCACGATCCGCACGTCCGCACCTGCGCGTCGCCAGCCAACTCACGATGGAGCGAAAGTGGTGTGTGGGCAGCAACTTCGCTCCCATGAGGCGGTGGCGGCGAGAGTGTGGGCGGTTGTCGACCCCAGGGGGGCCGCCATCGCCCACCATCTCGGTCAGCTGCAGTGGCGGCCGGTCTCGGGGAGGGCCTGGGCGGCCGCGGCGAAGACGGGCAGCAACGAGCCCTCGGGGACGTCGCCCTTCGGGATGAGCACCTCGAGCGCGGGGTCCCTGCCGTACGTCACGAACCGGGTCCCGTCGCTGAGCGGCGTCGCCACCCAGTCGACTCCGTTGACGGTCAGGCAGTCGTCGGTCGTCGGCCCGGGCGTCGCGACACCGCAGCGCGCCACGATCGCCGGGTCGCCCCACGCGTGGACCGCGGGGTCGTCCGGGTCGGTGGCGACGCTCGCGCGGCCGGAGACCGAGGCCGGCCACGCGGCGGCGGCCTTGACGCATACCGGGTCGGAGCCCTTGGTGGGCACGGTGACCGGGACGCCCTTGGAGCAGCCCCCGAGCAGCGCGATCCCGGCGAGGAGGAGTACCGCAGCCTTCAGACGTGCACCACCGTGCAGGTGAGCGTGCGGGTGATGCCCGGCACGTCCTGGATCTTGGCGATGACGAGCTTGCCCAGCTCGTCCACGGTCTGGGCCTCGACGCGGGCGATGACGTCGTAGGGACCGGTGACGTCCTCCGCGAGGGCGACGCCGGAGATGCCGGCGATCGACTCGGCGACGGACGCGGCCTTGCCGACCTCGGTCTGGATCAGGATGTATGCCTGGACCACCTGACACACCTTCTTCCGCTGCTCGATGGGGGCGCGGCGGTGCGCCCATGGAGGACGCTACCGTGCGCTCAATGGGCCCAGGACAACACGCACGCCGGACGGTGGCCGAGGTCGGCGAGGACGAGCTGCTCGCCATGGTCTTCCCGATCCTCGCCGCCGCGGGTGAGTCCGGCAACGTCACCGTCGGGCCCGGCGACGACGCGGCGGTGCTCGCCCTCGGGGCGGGCGGGCTGGTCGCCACGACCGACGCCGTCGTGCACGGCCGTGACTGGCGCGACGAGTGGTCGACGGGCGCTGACGTGGGCGCCAAGGTGGCCGCGCAGAACGTCGCCGACGTGGCGGCCATGGGCGCCCGGCCGGTCGCCCTGCTCGTCACGCTGGTCATGGCCCCCTCGACCGAGGTGGAGTGGGTGCTCGACCTGGCCCGTGGGCTCGCCTCCGTGGCCGGCCCGGCCGGCTGCCCCGTGGTCGGCGGCGACCTGTCCTCCGCCCCGGAAGGGGTGCTGACCGTCTCGGTGACCGCGCTCGGGTCGCTCGACGGCCGCCGACCGGTGCTCCGGTCCGGAGCTCAGGTCGGCGATGTGGTCGCGGTGGCCGGCTCGCTCGGCCTCTCCGGGGCCGGGCTGCACCTGCTCCAGACCGGCCACCCGGACACGGACCCCGAGGCGGTCGCGGTGCACCGCCGGCCGGTCCCGCCGATCGGGCTCGGTCCAGAGGCCGCGGACGCCGGCGCGACGTCGATGATCGACCTCTCCGACGGCCTCCTGCGCGACGCCTCCCGGGTCGCCGCGGCCAGCGGGGTATGCGTGGATCTCGACTCGGCCGCGCTCGCCGCCGACGTGGCCCGCCTCGAACCCGCGCTCGGAGCCGAGCTGGCCCGGGACTGCGTGCTCGGCGGGGGTGAGGAGCACTCGCTGTTGGCGACGTTCCCCGCCGGCTCGGTCGTACCCGAGGGCTTCCGGGTCATCGGCGCCGTCCGGGCCGGCGGCGGCGTGAGCGTGGACGGCACACCGCAGCAGCCGCGCGGCTGGGACCACTTCGGCGGCTGACCATCGGTTCGTGGTGGATGCCGCCGGAATTTCCGTTAGCCGGGCAGGCCCGGCCGACGGCTCCAGATGCGGTTCAGAGCACGAACCGGGGAAGAGGTGCCGAAGGAGACGACGAAGGCCGGCCACCCGTGAGGGTGCCGGCCTTCCGTGTGCCGCAGGGGCCGGTCAGGCGTTGCGCGCGACCTTGCCGGCCTTGAGGCACGAGGTGCAGACGTTGAGCCGCTTCGGGGTCACGCCGTTGACCAGCGTACGAACGCGCTGGATGTTCGGGTTCCAGCGGCGCTTGGTACGACGGTGCGAGTGCGAGATGTTGTGACCGAAGGACGGTCCCTTGCCGCAGACATCGCAGTTGGCAGCCACGGTGGATCTCCTGGTAACTCGAATGACGAAAGTGAAAGGGGCCCGCGACACACGTGGCCGCTGGGCAACCTGTCAAGAGTAGCCGAGCGCGCACGAGCGACCAAAACGGCGCAGGTCCGCGCCGTCCGGCTGGGGGTATGCGACATCTCCGGTGGGTGCCGACGAGTAGCCTGCCGTCCCAGGGTCGTGCGGTCCAGCCCGGGAGGGCCCAGTGGCGAGGAGACGAGGGCTGCGGTGACGGGCAGTGACGTGCGTGGCGACGTCCTCACGCTCCTCGACACCGCCGCAGCGCGCCGCTGGGCGGTCGTCACCCGGGCCGCGTTCGCCGCCCGCCGGGCCGAGATCGACGCCCTCAACGTCTTCCCCGTCCCGGACGGCGACACCGGCACCAACCTCTACCTCACCTTCGACGCCGCCCTCGACAGCGCCCGCGTCGAGTACGAGGACCGCGCCCGACGGGGTCACCCGATGGACGACGAGGACCTCGCCACCGAGGCGGACGTCTTCGCCCGGGCCCTCCTGCTCACCGCCCGGGGCAACTCCGGCGTCATCCTCAGCCAGATCTTCCGCGGCTTCGCCGACGAGGCGGCGGCCACGGGGGTGTCGGGCATCGGGGCCCTCGGACTCGCCGCCGCGATGACCCGCGCGGACGAGCTGGCCTGGTCGAGCGTCGCCCACCCCGTCGAGGGCACCATCCTCAGCGTCTCGCGCGCGGCCGCCGGCGCCGCGACGCGCGCCTCCGAGGAGCACGGCGACGACCTGTATGCGGTTTCCTCCGCGGCGCTCGAGGCCGCCCGGACCGCACTGGCCGAGACCCCGAACCAGCTGCCCCGGCTCGCGCAGGCCGGCGTGGTCGACGCCGGCGGCGCCGGCTACGTGCTGCTCTTGGAGTCCCTCGAGCGGGTCGTGACCGGCGACGTGGGCGCCGAGTCGTTCGCGGGCGACGACCCGCTGCGCCGTCGCGCGGGCTGGACCCAGCCGGTGACCCCCGTGCGGCACGGGAACGACCTCGAGCCCGGCGGACCGGCATACGAGGTGATGTACCTGCTCTCCGAGACCACCGACGACGCCGTCGAGGTGCTCAAGCAGCGCCTGGACGGCCTCGGTGACTCGCTCCTCGTCGTCGGCACCGGCGACCTGCACAACGTGCACGTGCACGTCGACGACGTCGGCGCTGCCATCGAGGCCGGCATCGCCGCGGGCCGGCCACACCGGATCAAGGTGACCCACTTCCGCGACCAGATGACCCGCCAGCCGGACGAGGACGCGCAGGCAGTCGTGAGCTGCGCGGCCGGCGAGGGTCTGGCGGGGGCGTTCCGCTCGGCCGGGGCGGTGGTCGTCCCGAGCGGACCCCGGCGCCGGGCCAACGCGGCCCAGTTCCTCGAAGCGGTCCGGTCCACCGGCGCCGGCCGGGTGATCCTGCTGCCCAACGACGGCGACACCCTCCTCGCCGCGAACGCCGCGGCCAAGGTGGCCGCCGAGGAGGGCGTCGACCTGCGCGTCGTGGCCGCCCGGACCGCCGTCCAGGGCATCGCGGCGCTCGCCGTCTACGACCCCGACCAGGCGTTCGGCGACAACGTCCTCGCCATGAGCAGCGCAGCGGCGGCCACTCGCAACGGCGCCGTCACGGTGGCCACCAAGGAGGCGCTGACCTCCGGCGGTCCGTGCCGGCCGGGCGACGTTCTCGGCGTCGTCGACGGCGACATCGTCATCGTCGGTGACGACCTCACGCGCGTCGGCGCCGAGGTCGTCGAGCGGCTGCTGTCCAGCGGCGGCGAGCTGCTGACCGTCGTGTCCGGGGAGGACGCGACCCCGGCCCTCGGCGAGGACGTCGCCGCTTCCGTGCGCAGCCATCGTCGGGACCTCGAGGTCACCCAGATCTACGGCGGCCAGCCGGTCTACCCGCTGCTGCTCGGGGTGGAGTGACCGTGCTGCTCACCGAGGACTCGGCGGTCGCCAAGGTCGCGGGCCCCAAGGCCGCCGTGCTGCTGGAGAAGAACAAGGGGGTCCGCACCGTCGGGGACCTCTTCGAGTACCTGCCCCGCTCCTACGTCGCGACCAACACGCTGACCGACATGTCGACGCTGCGCGAGGGCCAGACCGTCCTCGTCGTGGCGCAGGTGGCCAGCGCGGTGACCAAGCCGCTGCGCCGAAACCCCCGGCAGAAGATGCTCGTCGCCACCATCACCGACGGGCGTGCCTGGGCCCACGGCGGAGCCGGGGAGATCGACCTGACGTTCTTCAAGGCGTGGGGCCACGAGGCGAAGCTGGTCCCCGGCCGGGTCGGGATCTTCGTCGGGGCGGTCTCCCAGTTCAACCGGCGGTGGCAGCTGACGCACCCCGAGTACGAGATCCTCGGCTCCTCCCTGGACGGCTGGGACGTCGACGCCGACGGGCGCCTCGACACCGGAAGCAAGCTCGACGCCTACCGGGAGCACCGCATCCCGGTCTACTCCGAGACCGGCAACGTGAGCTCCCTGAAGATCCGGACCATGGTCGAGCTGGCCTTCGACTCGGTCGAGACCATCCGCGAACCGCTGCCGGCCGACGTCCGCGAGCGCCGGGGCCTGCTCGGGCGGCGCGAGGCCCTGGAGCTGGTGCACCGGCCGCGGCTCGAGGACGACACCGAGGCGGGGGTCGACCGGCTGCGCTACGACGAGGCGTTCGTGCTCCAGGCGATCCTGGCCCAGCGGCGCAAGAGCATCGAGGCGATGGAGGCGACGGCGCGTATGCCTCGCGCCGGCGGCCTGCTCGCGGCGTTCGACGCCCGGCTGCCGTTCGAGCTGACGGCCGGGCAGCGGGCGGTGGGGGAGACCCTCACCGAGGAGCTGGCCCGGAGCCGGCCGATGCACCGGCTGCTGCAGGGCGAGGTCGGTTCGGGCAAGACCGTCGTGGCGCTGCGGGCGATGCTGGCGGTCATCGACGCTGGCGGTCAGGCGGCCCTGCTCGCACCGACCGAGGTGCTCGCCATGCAGCACCAGCGCTCGATCTCCGCGATGCTCGGCGACCTGGCGATGGGCGGCCAGCTCGGTGGCGCCGACATCGGGACCCGGGTCGTGCTGCTGACCGGCTCGCAGCCGACGGCGGTGCGGCGGTCGGCGCTCAACGACGCCGTGACCGGCGACGCGGGGATCGTGGTCGGGACGCACGCCCTGATCCAGGAGCACGTGGCGTTCCACGACCTCGCGTTGGTGGTGGTCGACGAGCAGCACCGGTTCGGGGTGGAGCAGCGGGACGCCTTGCGCGAGAAGGGCCGGACCCCTCCGCACCTGCTCGTCATGACGGCCACGCCGATCCCGCGAACGGTGGCGATGACGGTGTTCGGCGACATGGAGACCTCGACGCTGCGCGAGCTGCCGGCCGGCCGCTCGCCGATCCAGACCCACGTCGTCGAGACCACGAAGCCCGCGTGGGTGGAGCGGACCTGGCAGCGGATCGCCGAGGAGGTCGGCAAGGGGCACCAGGCCTACGTCGTCTGCCCGAAGATCGGCGACCCGGCCGATCCCGCCGCGGCCGATGACGTCGACCTCGAACCGCCGCCGGACGACTGGGCCCCCGGCGACACCGGGGAGGAGGTCGCGCCCCGCGAGCTGACCGGGGTGTACGACATGGTCGAGCGGCTGCGCGCGATCCCGTCGCTCGCCGGCCTGCGCATCGAGGTGCTGCACGGCCGGCTCGACCCCGACGTGAAGGACCGGACCATGCGGGCCTTCGCCGCCGGCGACGTCGACGTCCTCGTCTCGACGACGGTCATCGAGGTCGGTGTCGACGTCGCGAACGCCTCGGTCATGGTCGTCATGGACGCGGACCGGTTCGGGATCTCCCAGCTGCACCAGCTGCGGGGGCGGGTCGGCCGGGGCGGCGTTCAGGGCCTCTGCCTCCTCCTCACCGAGGCCCACGAGGGGACGCCCGCTCGCGAGCGGCTCGACGCGGTGGCGTCCACGACGGACGGGTTCGAGCTGGCCCGGCGCGACCTCGAGCTGCGCCGGGAGGGGGACGTCCTCGGTGCGCGCCAGAGCGGTCGGGCCTCGTCGGTGCGGTTCCTGCGGATGGGGAACGAGCACGACGCGCAGATCATCGCCGAGGCCCGGGAGGACGCCACGGCGGTCGTCGACCTCGATCCGACCTTGGCGACGCACCCCGACCTGGCGGCGCGCGTGGCGGCCCGGCTGGACGAGGAGCAGGCGGCCTACCTGGAGCGGGGCTGACGGCGGTGACCTCGTGACCCGGATCATCAGCGGCGTCGTGGGCGGCCGGCGCCTGCAGACGCCGGCCGGCCCGCGGACGCGGCCCACATCCGACCGCGTCCGCGAGGCCCTGTTCTCCCGGCTCGAGCACCTCGACGTCCTCTCCGGGGCGCGCGTGCTCGACCTGTACGCCGGTTCGGGGGCTCTCGGCCTCGAGGCCGCCAGCCGGGGCGCCCGGTCGGTGCTGCTCGTGGACGCCGACCGCACCGCGGCCAAGGTGGCCCGCGGGAACGCGGCGGTCGTGGCGCTGCCGGGCGTCGTCGTGCACGAGGACACGGTGGAGCGGGTTCTCCTGGCCGGCCCCGGGAGTGGCGGCCGGGTGGACCTCGTCTTCCTGGACCCGCCCTACGACCTGTCCGAGGACGCTCTCGGCGACGCGCTGGCGCTCTTGGTCGGCCACGGGTGGCTCGCGCCGGAGGCGCTGGTCATCGTCGAACGGTCCTCGCGCAGCCCGGAGCCCCGGTGGTCCGAGGGCCTGTCGCCGGCGGGGGAGCGTCGCTACGGCGAGACCCGGATGTGGTTCGCCGACGCCCCCGGCCCCGACGCGGTGGCCTGACCGGCCGCATACCGAATCCGGCCTCGGCCGTTGGTAGCGTTCGCGTGTGGCCAGCGAGGTGCGTCGGGCGGTCTGCCCCGGGTCCTACGACCCCGTGACCAACGGGCACGTCGACGTCGTGACCCGCGCCGCCACGCTCTTCGACGAGATCGTCGTCGCGGTGCTCTACAACCCGACCAAGCAGGGGACGTTCACGATCGAGGAACGGCTGAGCCTTCTGGAGGAGTCGTTCGCCGACGTAACGAACCTGCGTGTCGAGGCCTTCGCGGACCGGCTCCTCGTCGACGTCTGCCGTGACCTCGGGGCCTCGGCCATCGTCAAGGGCCTGCGGGGCGGCACCGACTTCGCCTACGAGCTGCCGATGGCCCGCATGAACACCCACCTGACCGGCATCGAGACCGTGTTCCTGCCCGGCGACCCCCGGTTCGAGCACGTGTCGAGCTCGCTGGTCAAGGAGGTCGCGAAGTACGGCGGCGACGTCACGGGGCTGGTCCCGGACGCTGTCCTCGCCGCGATGACCCGCCAATTTGGGCCCTGACCTGCGGCTCCGGTAATCTGGTGAGTCGGTCTTCGTCCGTGCGTGGACGACGACCGAACCCTCGACCTCTCCGAGAAAACTCATGCCGCGCCTCAACGCTCAGAACCCGATGGTCCTCGACACTCGGGAGCTCAATCGGCGGCCGGGCACCATGCATGAGCTCACTCGGAGAGTGGAGGCTCCCGAGACCATCGGGACCGACGTCATCGCCATCCCCGCGGGAGACCCGCTGGATCTGGAGATCCGTCTGGAGTCGGTGGTCGAAGGGATCCTCGTGAGCGGTTCGGTCCGAGCCACGGCGACCGGGGCTTGCGTGCGGTGCCTGGAGCCGGCCACCTACTCGGTGGACGCGCCCTTCCAGGAGCTGTTCGCTTACGCCGATCGGGCGGCACACCACCACGAGGTGGGTGCCGACGCGAACGGGGCCGACGAGGACGTCGTGCGCGTGCTCGAGGGAGATCTGATCGACCTCTTGCCCGTGATCCGGGACGCAGTGGTGCCATCCCTGCCGTTCCAACCGGTGTGCCGGGACGACTGCCCCGGGCTGTGCTCCGAGTGTGGAGCCCTGCTCGCGGAGGACCCCGACCATCACCACGACACGATCGACCCGCGGTGGGCCGCCCTGACCGGCGTGTTCACCGAAACGCCGGCACCAACCCCGAAGAACCCAGAGAAGAGGACATGACGTGGCCGTCCCGAAGCGGAAGACCTCGCGTTCCAACACCCGATCGCGCCGAGCGAACTGGAAGGCGGCTCCGGTCACCCTGACGACCTGCCCCCAGTGCGGCAACCCGGCGCAGCCGCACGTGGCGTGCCCGTCGTGCGGCACCTACCAGGGTCGTCACTACGCCACCGCCGAGCGCACCGAGCACCAGGGCTGACCGGGGTCACCCAGGTGACCTCGTGACGTCGCCGGCCTCGAACGGCATGTTCCCGCGCCCCGTCGGCGCGCTGGTCGAGTACCTCGCCGAGGTGGTCGGTGAGCAGGTCGACGAGGCGCTGCTCGTGCGCGCCCTCACGCACCGTTCGCACGCATACGAACACGGCGGTCTGCCCAACAACGAGCGCTTGGAGTTCCTCGGCGACTCGGTGCTCGGCCTCGTCGTCACCGACACGCTGTACCGGACGCACCCGGACCTCCCCGAGGGCCAGCTGGCCAAGCTGCGCGCGGCCGTCGTCAACATGCGCGCCCTCGCCGAGGTCGCCCGCACCATCGGGCTCGGCGAGTACGTCTTCCTCGGCCGCGGCGAGGAGGCCACCGGTGGCCGCAACAAGGCCTCGATCCTCGCCGACACGATGGAGGCGCTGATCGGGACGATCCACCTCTCTTGCGGCCTCACCGCGGCGGGCGTGTTCGTCCACCACCTCTTCGACCCGCTGATGACCCAGTCGGCGTCGCTGGGGGCCGGCCTGGACTGGAAGACCAGCCTCCAGGAGCTGGCGGCGCAGGCCTCCCTCGGCACCCCCGAGTACCACGTCGACGAGTCCGGACCGGACCACGAGAAGGAGTTCGTGGCCAGCGCGGTCGTCGGCGCCGAGATCCTGGGGCACGGCACCGGACGCAGCAAGAAGGAGGCCGAGCAGCGGGCCGCCGAGCAGGCGTGGTCCGCGCTCGACCGTCGCCGTCGCCCCAGCCCGGCCCTCGAGCCCAAGGTCACGTGACGCACCGACCAGCGCGGATGCCTGGTAGGCCCAAGCTCCTCGAGGTCCGGTATGCCTGAGCTCCCCGAGGTCGAGACGGTCCGGCGCGGCCTCGACGCGTATGTCGTCGGGCGCCGGATCACCACGGCCGAGTTCCTCGGTGCCCGGGTGGTGCGCCGCCACGTCCCGGGTGCCGCCGACCTCGCCGCCCGGGTCGAGGGGTCGCGCATCACCCAGGCCCGTCGCCGGGGGAAGTACCTGTGGCTCGTCCTCGAGGCGTCCGGCGGGCACGACCAGGGTCTGTTGATGCACTTGGGCATGAGCGGCCAGCTGCTCGTGCAGCCTCTGGACGCCCCGGACGAGAAGCACCTGCACGCCCGGTTCGGGTTCGCGGACGGGGAGACCGAGCTGCGGTTCGTCGACCAGCGGACCTTCGGGGGCGTGGCCCTCGCGGAGCTCGACGACGACGGCATCCCGGAGCCCATCGCCCACATCGCGCCCGACCCGCTCGAGGCCGCGTGGAACGAGCCGGCGGTCGTGGCTCGCATGAAGGCCCGCAGCAGCGGCGTCAAGCGCTGCCTGCTCGACCAGTCGCTGGTCAGCGGCATCGGCAACATCTACGCCGACGAGGCCTTGTGGCGGGCCGCGATCCACGGCGAGCGCCCCGCGAACCGGCTCACCAAGCCGGCCCTCCACCGGATCCTCGGGCACGCCCGCGACGTCATGGTCGAGGCCCTCGGCCAGGGCGGGACGAGCTTCGACGCGCTCTACGTCAACGTCAACGGGTCGTCGGGCTACTTCGACCGGTCGCTGGACGCCTATGGGCAGGAGGGCCGGCCGTGCCGCCGCTGCGGGACGCCGATACGGCGCGAGGCGTTCATGAACCGCTCGTCGTACTCCTGCCCGCACTGCCAGCCGCGACCGCGCTCAGCCACCACGCTCACCCGGTCAGGTCCTCCGGCGTCGCGGTGAGCGGTCCGCCGACGTCGCCGGTGTTGGCGGTGTCCTCCGGCTCGATCAGCACGACGCTCACGTCGCCGTCGGCGACCGGCCGGTGCTCGACGCCCTTCGGGACGACGTAGAGCTGACCCGGGCCGAGCGTCACGTCACCGTCACGCAGCTGGATGACCAACGTGCCCTCGACGACCAGGAACAGCTCGTCGGTCTCCGGGTGGCTGTGCCAGACGAACTCGCCCTTGAGCTTGACGACCTTCACGGCGTAGTCGTTGAGGTGGGCCACCACCTTGGGGCTCCAGTGCTCGGAGAACAGCGACAGCCGCTCGTGCAGGTCGACGACGCCGGCCATCAGGCGCCCGCTCCGACGACGCGGTAGCGGGCGACGACCGCGCCGCTCTCGAACGCCTGCGTCCGGATGGGCTCGAGCTCGGTATGCGTGTCGCCGAACAGCCGCGTACCGACCCCGAACACGACCGGGAGGATGGTGAGCTGGTAGACGTCCACAAGTCCTGCGGCGGCCAGCTGGCGCACGAGGTCGCCGCTGCCGAGGACCACCAAGTCTCCCTCGCCGTCGGCTCGCAGGGTCCGGACCGCGTCGACCGCGTCACCGGCCAGGAGTGTGGACGCCGGATGCGGCAGCGGGTCGGTGAGCGAGCGCGAGGCGACGTACTTCCGCGTGGTCCGCAGGATCTCGGTGAACGGGTTCGGGTCCGGCGTCGACAGCCAGTGACCGACGAGGTCGAGGTAGGTGCGCCGACCGAAGAGCATCTCCGTGCCCGACCCGGACTCGCCCAGGCTCGCCTGCACCACCTGCGGGTCGTCGGCCAGCATCCGCGAAGCCCAGCCGCCGTAGGTGAACCCACCTCGCTCGTCCTCGTCCGCTCGCCCCGGTGCCTGCATGACGCCGTCCACGGAGAGGTTCTCCACCACCACGAGAGTCCGCATACCGCCAGCGTAGGAGCGACGCGAACCACGGCGCATACCCCGGCCGTTAGCATCGACGCCGTGACGGAGCCGCTGAATCCCCTGACCCTGCCCACGCCCGCTGACGCCGAGGAGTGGCTCGACGGCCGCGCCCTCGCCGACCTGGACCGGGCGCGTGAGCTCGTGTCCGGGATCAAGGCGGACCGGCCCACCGACGCGAGTGACCTGCTCAACCGGTGGAACGACGTCAGCATCTCCATCGGCAACGTCGCCTCCGTCGCCTCCCTGTTCAGCGAGGTCCACCCGCTCGAGACCGTGCGGTCGCGCGGCGAGTCGGCGATGCAGGAGGTCCAGAAGCTCGACACCGACCTGAGCCTGGACCGCGACCTCTACGAGGTGTTCGCGGCGGTCGACGGGTCCGGACTGGACGCCACGGCCAAGCGGCTGCTCGACAAGACGCTGCTCGACTTCCACCGGGGCGGCGTCGACAAGGACGACGCCACCCGCACCCGCGTCAAGGAGCTGTCGGAACGAGCCATCCTCGTCGGCCAGGAGTTCAGCAAGAACATCCGCGACGACGTCCGCAGCGTCAAGGTCACGCCCGACAAGCTCGACGGGATGCCGCAGGACTGGATCGACGCGCACGTCGTCGACGAGGACGGCTTCGTCACCCTGACGACCGACTACCCCGACGTCGTGCCGTTCTCGACCTACGGGCGCGACCGCGACACCCGCCGCGCGCTGCGGATGGAGTTCCTCAACCGCGCGTGGCCGGCCAACGACGCGCTGCTCAAGGAGCTCTTCGAGATCCGCCGCGAGCACGCGCACCTCCTCGGCTACCGCGACTGGGCCGACTACGACGCCGAGGTCAAGATGATCAAGGAGGGCGCCGCGATCCCGGAGTTCATCGACCGGATCGCCGTCGCCGCCCTCGAGTCCGGGGAGCGCGACCGCAAGGTCGTCCTCGACCGGATGCGGCAGGACTACCCCGACGCCGACACCATCGACGCCTCCGACCTGGCGTTCTACGCCGAGGCCGTCCGGCGCGAGCAGCTGGACGTCGACGCCCAGCAGGTGCGCACCTACTTCGACTTCACCGCCGTACGCCGCGGTCTGCTCGAGGTCACCGGCCGGCTGTTCGGGCTGACCTACCGGCCGGCCGAGGACGCGGTGCTCTGGGACGAGGCGGTCGCCGCCTACGACGTGTTCCTCACCGAGACCGACCGGCACCTCGGCCGGATCTACCTCGACCTGCACCCGCGCGAGGGCAAGTTCAAGCACGCGGCGCAGTTCGACCTGGTCCGTGGGCTGTCCGACCGGCAGCTGGCCGAGGGCGTGCTCGTCTGCAACTTCCCGCGCGGCCTCATGGAGCACTCCGACGTCGTCACGCTGTTCCACGAGTTCGGCCACCTGGTCCACCACGTGCTCGCCGGCCGCGGCGAGTGGGTGCGGTTCTCCGGGGTCGCGACGGAGTGGGACTTCGTCGAGGCGCCGAGCCAGATGCTCGAGGAGTGGGCCTGGGACGCCGACGTCCTGCGCACCTTCGCGCGCAACGCCGCCGGGGAGGAGATCCCCGACGCTCTCGTCGCCCGCATGCGCCTCGCCGACGACTTCGGCAAGGGGTACAACGCGCGGACCCAGATGTTCTACGCGTCGATGTCGTACTGGTTCCACGTCGACATCCCGGAGGACCTCACCGAGCGGACGCGAGAGCTGCAGAGCCGCTACAGCCTGTTCCCCTACATCGAGGGGACCCACATGCCGGCGTCGTTCGGCCACCTCGAGGGCTACGGCTCGGGCTACTACACGTACATGTGGTCCCTGGTCATCGCCAAGGACATGTTCAGCGCCTTCGACCGGGAGAACATGTTCGACCCCGAGGTCGCGGGCCGCTACCGCGACCGGTTGCTCGCCCAGGGCGGCCAGCACGACGCCGCCGACCTGGTCGCCGACTTCCTCGGCCGGCCCTACACGTTCGAGGCGTACGCGGCATGGCTCGCCGAATAGTGCTGAGGTGACCCGACCGCCGCGGTGGGCGGCCGTCGTCCTCGGTGCCGTCGTCGTGCTGTGCGCGGCCTGCACGACCGACAGTGGTTCGAGCGGAGCGGCGACCACGGCGGCGGGCGGGGGGTCAGCCACGTCCGACGCGGCCACGGCGCAGACGGCGGCCACGACCGATGGTGTCGTCAAAGAGGTCATGGCCGCGTCGCACCTGCGCGCGGTGATCGTCAAGGTCAGCAAGGCCGGCCGGAACGTCCTCACGGCGGCCTACGGCGAGTCGGTCGGCGGGGTGCCGGCGACGACCGACATGCACTTCCGCAACGGCGCGGTGGCGATCTCCTACGTCTCGACGGCGCTGCTACGGCTCGTCGACCAGAAGAAGGTCAGCCTCGACGACAAGGTGTCGCGGTGGCTGCCGGATCTGAAGTACGGGGACCAGGTCACCCTCGGTCAGCTGGCCCAGATGACGTCCGGGTACGCCGACTACGTCGCCGTCCCCGGCTTCGCGGAGCAGCTGTATGCGAACCCGTTCCGGCACTACACGCCGGAGGAGCTCGTGGCCGTGGGGACGAGCCAGCCGCTGGCCTACGCACCGGGCACGAACTGGAACTACTCGCACACCGACTACGTGATCCTCGGCCTGGCCCTGGAGAAGATCACCGGGCGGCCGTTCGCCGAGCTCCTCCAGGACACGGTCCTCACGCCCCTCGGGCTGACCCAGACCGCGGACCCCGGCACGCCGGCCATCCCCGCACCGGCGCTGCACGCCTTCACGTCCGAGCGACGCGAGACGCTCGGCATACCGGCGGGGACGTCGTTCTACGAGGAGTCGACCTCGTGGGACCCCTCGTGGACGATCACCCGCGGCGCGGTCCAGACCACGACCATCACCGACCTCGACGCGACGGCCATCGCCATCGGGACCGGGAAGCTGCTCAGCCCCGAGTCGTATGCGGCGATGACCAGCAAGGCCCTCATCGGCAGGACGCAGGCCGTCGACGGGTGCGTGACCTGCGCGCCGATGACGAGTGGGTACACCTACGGACTGGGCCTGATCTCGACGGGCGGCTGGTTGATCCAGAACCCGCTCTTCGCCGGTCAGGGTGGCGCGTTCGCCTATCTCCCGTCCCAGCAGCTGGCCATCTCGGTGGCGGTCACCTTCCGGCCGGAGGCTTTCGGTGCGACGTCCGGGTTCCTCGAGAAGGGGAACTCGGCCGACTACCTGTGGCGCCGGATCGCGACCGCCCTCGTGCCGAGTGAGGCCCCGCAGATCCCGCCCGGTCTGGGCTGAGCGCTCTCGGTCAGGAGGTCTAGGCCGCCCAGCGGAGCCGCACGTGGTCGGCGCGCTCGCAGCACCAGCACGCCTCCTGTGACCACATCCCGATCCACGCGACGGCGCACGACGTGCAGGTCAGCCACTGCGCGTACTCGCGGCGCGCCTCGGGCCGGACGGAGGCCGGTTGGTGCTGGATCACGTCGAGGTTCATGAGGGGAGGAGCCAGGGGCAGGCGGTGCCGATACACGGGCGGACCGTCACGGGCCCTTCAGCTCCTTGAGGACGACGGGCTGGCCGGTGTGTCGTGTGCTGAGCTCGGCCAGCGCGGCGCGCACGGTCTTGGCGAACAGGTGAGCGCCGGGGATGCCGGGGTGGACCTTGTCGGCCTGCAGCAGACCGAGGTTCGCCCGGATCGCGGCGTTCCAGTCGGCGACGATGACGTTCGGCCGGGTCGAGGCGACGCGGGCCAGCGTGGCGTTCGACTCGTCGATCCAGGTCGACTTCGGGTTGTAGAGGTTGACCAGGACGACCATCCGGTGGGGACCGAGGGCGTCGAGGGTCTGGACCACGGTCGCCTCGGTGACGCCGGCGTTGGTGCCGAACGCCAGCACGGTGGCGCGCCGGATGTCGACCCCGCGAGCGGTGACGGCCGCGAGCCCGTCGCTCCAACGGCGGTTGGACTTCGCGTCCTGGCGGACGCCGGGGAAGTAGTAGTCGATCGCGCCCTTCGTCGTCGCGATGAGGGAGTCGCCGAAGACGTCGATCTGGTCGCCGGTCGGCATCGACCAGTCCTGCGCCGGGTTGCCCGCGGCGGGGGTGGGGACGGCCGAGGGGCTCGGTGCGGGCGCCGGGGCGGCAGCCTGCTCCGCGGTGTTCTCCGCGATGACCTGCTCGGTGTCGCTGCGCATCGGGGCCGTGACCACCACGACGAGGCTCGCCGCAACGAGCGCGACCGCCGCTCCGACCGCGACCCGTGGCACCCATGACGTCCCGAACCGCAGTGCGCCCCAGACCATCCGCCCACACTCCCGGAAGCCCCACACCCGGATCGGCGCCTCGACGAACCGGTACGACAGGTCGGCCAGCGCGATCGTGACGATGACGCACCAGATCGCGCTGACGACGTACTGGAAGGTGCCGGGCTCGGTCCGCATCTCCTGGCCGATGATGACGATGACCGGCCAGTGCCAGAGGTAGATGCCGTAGGACCGTCGTCCGATCCACGTCATCGGTTCGGCGCTCATGAGGGTGCGCCATCGCGACTCCGGCTCGGTACGCGAGTTGACCGGCGAGTCGGTATGCGGGCCGGCGCCGGTCCCGGACCCGACCGGCAGCAGTGCCGCGACGAGCACGACGGTGGCGACGCAGGCCAGCACGAGGCCGCCGCGGTAGGTCAGCGGCGAGTCCTCGTGCAGCACCCAGAGCAGCGCCGCCAACGTCACGAGGGCCACCCCGAGCACCGGCCCGCGCACCGCCAGCCACGCCGACGCATACCGGGTCCGCCACGAGGAAGACCACGCGAAGGCGAGCGCCGCGCCGAGCATCAGCCCCATGACGTGCGTGTCGGTGCCGTAGTAGACCCGCGTGGCGTCCTCACCCGGGACGTACAGGAGGGCCATCAGCGTGGTGGACAGCAGGGCGACCCCGAGCGACACGCCCAGCCCGACCGCGACTCGCCGACCGCGCAGCAGCGCCGCCGTCATCACGGCGGCCACGACCAGGGGCCAGACGAGGTAGAACTGCTCCTCGACGGCGAGTGACCAGAAGTTCATGAACAGCTGCGGTGAGGTCTGGTCGAAGTAGCTCGAGCCGGCCGCGATCTCGACCCAGTTGGTCGAGAAGGTCAGGGCGCCGAGGATCTGCCGCCCGATGTGGACGACCAGGTCGTGGTGGGCCACCCGTGCGGCGACGGTGCTGACGACGACGCAGACGACCAGGGCCGGGATCAGCCGCCGGGCCCGCCGGGTCCAGAACCGGCCCAGCGCGATTCGGCCGTGCGTGAGGGCCTCCCGCTGGAGCAGCGTGGTGATGAGGAAGCCGGAGACGACGAAGAAGACGTCCACGCCGAGGAAGCCGCCGGGGAGCCACGAGGGGTCGAGGTGGTAGACGAGCACGGCACCGATGGCGAGGGCGCGCAGCCCGTCGAGGCCGTCGAGGTGGGTCGTCGAGGCGGGGGGCGTACCCGCGTACGTCGAGTTGCTCGTGGTCGCGGTCGGGGCAGGGCGCTCCAGCGTCGACACCGTGCGACCGCCTCCTTACCGTCCGACCCCCTGCGCGCGAGCGTAGGACCGGCCGGACGGCGGACGGTGGCGCCACGCGGTCGGCACGCCGGACGGCCTCGTAGGGTGGTCCGGTGGCGGAGGGTACGGAGCGGGTGACCGTTTACGTGCGGGGCGATGTGCAGGGTGTGGGGTTCCGGTTCTGGACCCGGGCCCGCGCTCGGGAGCTCGGTCTGGTGGGCCATGCGAAGAACCTGCCGGACGGCCGGGTGGAGGTAGTTGCGCAGGGGGACGGGGACGCGCTGGACCGCCTCATCGCGCTGCTCGAGGAGGAGTCGTCGGCATCCGGACGTCCCGGCGCCGTGACGGGGGTCGTCACCCAGTGGGGACGGGCCCTGCCGGGCGTCGGGTCGTTCGAGGCGCGGTAGCGCCCGCGGTCAGCTGCGGGGCGGGTACTCGCCCTCGAGGGCGATGCACCAGTTGAGGACGAGGTACGGCTGCACGTTGGGATGTGCCGTGCCGCCGGCGCTGGGGGCGACCATCGCGGGACTCATCGCCAGATCCGTCGTCGTGCCGTAGGCGGCGCCCGCCGGAGTGACGGCCGGGACCGCCGCAGCGGGGTTCTTGGTCGTGGCCGTCGAGGAGGCCGCGACCTGGTGGGTGTGCCCGGGAATCTGGTTGGGCTGCAGCGTCACCGCCTCGTCACCGCCGACCTGGCCCTGTGGATACAGCGAGAGTCCCGGGCCCTGACCGAACGACATCGGGACCCGGCCGCGCAGGTCCGGCAGGTTGAAGGTGGTTCGGCCGTCACCGCCGTACATCGTGCCGAGCAGGGAGAACAGCGCCGTGTACTGGCTGATCTGCAGCGACTGACCCGCGCAGAACGCCCACCCGGTCGGCGCGTAGTTGAACCCGAACACGCGAATCTCACCAATGAAGGGGTCGGGCATCGGAGCCTCCGTCACGGGTTCGCCTGGGTGAGCCATTTCCCCCGATACTCCTGCTCACGGTAGTCGTGGGCGGCTACCGTTCCCACAGCGTCGTCCGTGTTTGTTTGTCCCGCGACGCCGCGTCCGGACGGGGGACGGGTGCACCTTCGTGCGCTAGGTGGGTTGATGTCGACTCGTCCGTCGTCCGGTTCGAGGAAGCACGGTTCCGTGCCGTGGCGCGGCCGCGTGGGACGGGCTGCCGCGGTCGTCGCGCTGGTCGCGGCCAGTGGTACCGCAGCGGTGGTCCTGGCGCCCTCCGCCGTCGCCGACGGGCCGACGACGTTCAGCAACAGCTCCCCGATCGAGATCCCCTCGACCACTGCCCCGAACCAGGTCGGTCTGGCCAGCCCCTACCCGTCGTCCGTCGACGTGTCGGGCATGGCGGGGGCGGTCACCAAGGTGACCCTTGCCTTCAACGCTCTGACCCACTCGTCGGTCAACGACGTCGACGCTCTCCTCGTCGCGCCGACCGGGGCCAACCTCGTCGTGATGTCCGACGTCGGGAACCCGATGGGACTCAACACCGCCACCAACGCCAACCTGACCTTCGACGACGCCGCTGCTGGTGTCGTGCCGAGCGGAGCCGTCCCGACGGGCTCGTACAAACCGACCAACGGGGACGACGGACTCCCCGACGTGTTCCCGTCGGCACCCACCCCGTCCGCTCAGACCACCCTGGGCGGCGCGTTCACCGGGATCAACCCCAACGGGTCGTGGAAGCTCTACGTCGTCGACGACACCACGGGCGACGTGGGTGTGATGGCGGGCGGCTGGACTCTCACCATCACCACGGAGAACGCCGCGGTCGCCACCACCACGACCGTGACCAGCTCGCTCAACCCCTCACGGACCGGCCTGCCCGTGACGTTCACCGCGACGGTGAAGGTGGGTACGTCCGCGGTGACCGCCGGGACCGTCCAGTTCGCCGACAACGGCGTGGACGTCGGCAGCCCGGCCGCCCTCAACGGCTCGGGGCAGGCCACCTTCTCCACGTCGGCGCTGTCCGAGGGCACGCACGCGATCACGGCGACCTACTCGGGCTCGGCCGGCTTCCTGACGAGCAACGGGTCGGTGAGCCAGCGCGTCGACACCCCGACCATCATCGCCGGCAGCACCTTCTGCAACCCGGGTGGCTTGGCCGTTCCGACCCAGGGACCGTCGGCTCCCTACCCCTCGAACATCACCGTCAGCGGGCTGGCGGGATCGCTGGTCCACGTCACGGCCACGGTCAAGGGTCTCGCGCACGCGTCACCGATCGATCTCGACGTCATGCTGTCCGGGCCGGGGGGCAAGAACGTCGTCCTGATGAGCGACGCCGGCGGCCAGAACCCCGTCTCCGGACTCAATGTGACCTTCGACGACGCCGCGGCCGGCGACGTGCCCACGCCGGTGACGAGCGGCACGTTCCGACCGACCGACTCGGACAGCGACGGGGGGTCGGACGCGTTCCCGGCCCCGGCACCGGTGCCGAGCACGGCCACGCTCGCCACCTTCCAGGGCGGTGTCGTGAACGGGACCTGGACCCTCTGGGTCGTCGACGACGCCAGTGCCGACTCCGGATCGGTCGGCAGCTGGTGCGTCACGATCACCACGACGTCCATGTTGGCCACCACGGTGGTCGGCGCACCGAACCCGTCGGTCGTCGGAGAGAACGTGACCTTCACGGCGACGACCAAGGCCGAGGCCACACCGGTCAACTCGGGCGCCGTCCAGTTCTCGGTGGACGGGACGAACGCCGGGGCGCCGGTCCCGGTCGGTTCCGACGGTAAGGCGACGTTCTCGACCGCCGCGCTGAGCGCCGGCTCGCACACCGTGTCAGCCACGTATCTGGTCAACCCGGCGTTCTCGACGAGCTCCGGCTCGACGACGCAGGTCGTCGGGGCGGCGCTCGCCGCGGTGGCCGGAGGCCCCTACACCGTCGCCGAGGGTGGGTCGCTGACCCTGGATGGCTCTGTGTCGCCGGCGGACCCGGCCGCCACCTACACCTGGGACGTCAACGGGGACGGAACCTTCGGTGACGCCACCGGAGCGACGCCGACGCTGACCTGGGCCCAGCTCGAGGCACTCGGGATCGACGACGGACCGTCGTCCCACGTGATCACGCTACGCGTGACCTCGGGAGCCCAGACGCTCACGGACACGGCCATGCTGCAGGTCACCAACATCGGACCGTCGCCCCGCCTCAGCTTCAACGTCGACGTCCGCGTCGGGGTGCCGTCGGCCTTCGGAATCCACGCGGACGACCCCTCCTCGGCCGACCTGGCGGCCCCCTTCACCTACGTCGTGGACTGGGGCGACGGCACGGCCGTGCAGACCGTGAGCGGCCCTCGGGAGATCTCGGTCGCCCACACCTTCACGGCGCCGGGCACCTACACGGCGTTCTTCGGGGTCATCGACAAGGACGGTGGGACCACGGAGCCACTCGGAGCGGAGATCGAGGTCACCGGATCGGCGACCACGACGACGACGCCGCCTACTACCACCACGACCACGACGGAGCCCCCCACGTCGACGACCACGACCGCGACGACGAGCACGAGCACGACCTCGACCTCGACGTCGACCACCGCCGCCACGACCACGTCGCCCGGCTCCACCTCGACGCGATCCACGAGCGGCTCGGTTCCTCTGGCGTCGACCGGGTCGGACGCGGGGCTGACGGTGTTCCTCGCGGCCCTGCTGCTCGTCTGCGGCGGCACTCTCCTGGCGCTCGCCAGGTGGAAGGGCGCCGCCCGCCGGGGCTGACCCTGGGTAACCTGCCCGCGTGAGCGACGTCCCACCGGAGCTGGTCGAGCTGCGCCGCAGCATCGACAACATCGACGCGGCGCTGATCCACCTGCTGGCCGAGCGGTTCAAGGCCACTCAGACCGTCGGCGAGCTCAAGGCTCGGCTCCGGATGCCCCCGGCCGACCCCGGCCGTGAGGAGCGGCAGGTCGCCCGCCTGCGGGCCCTCGCCGAAGAGTCCGGTCTGGACCCGGTCTTCGCCGAGAAGTTCCTCGCGTTCGTCATCGCCGAGGTCATCCACCACCACGAGCAGATCGCCGAGGCCACTCAGGGGTGACCGTGGCGCAGTCACACCTGCACCACCAGTCCCTCGAACCACCGAGCCCGCGATGTCCGCGGGCCTTGGCGTCCCCGCTTGTAGGGTGACGGGACCCCGAGCATGACCCGAGGAGAGCCCGCACCGTGTACGTCAAGAGCCTGACGATGAAGGGCTTCAAGTCCTTCGCGTCCGCCACGCACCTGCGCCTCGAACCCGGCATCACGTGCATCGTCGGCCCCAACGGGTCCGGCAAGTCCAACGTCGTCGACGCGCTCGCCTGGGTCATGGGGGAGCAGGGGGCGAAGTCGCTGCGTGGCGGCTCCATGGAGGACGTCATCTTCGCGGGCACCGCCGGTCGTCCGCCGCTGGGCCGGGCCGAGGTCGCCCTCACTATCGACAACACCGACGGCGCCCTGCCGATCGACTACAGCGAGGTGACCATCTCGCGGACGATGTTCCGCAGCGGCGGCTCGGAGTACGCCATCAACGGCACCTCCTGCCGGCTCCTCGACATCCAGGAGTTGTTGTCCGACAGCGGGATCGGCCGCGAGATGCACGTCATCGTCGGCCAGGGCCAGCTCGACGCGGTGCTGCGCGCAACACCGGAGGAGCGGCGCGGCTTCATCGAGGAGGCGGCCGGTGTCCTCAAGCACCGCAAGCGCAAGGAACGCGCGCTGCGCAAGCTCGAGTCGATGGAGGCCAACCTCACCCGGATCACCGACCTCACGGGCGAGATCCGCCGCCAGCTCGGCCCGCTCGGGCGACAGGCCGAGACGGCCCGCAAGGCCGCGGCCATCCAGGCCGAGGTCCGCGACGCCCGACTGCGCGTCCTGGCGGACGACCTGGTCCAGCTGACCTCGACACTCGAGCAGGAGGTCGCCGACGAGACCGCCCTCATCGCGCGGCGTACCGAGGTCGAGGACGGCCTGACCGGACTCGGGTCCCGCGTCGCCGAGCTCGAGGCCGCGGCGGAGGCCGCCCGCCCGGAGCTCTCCCAGGCGCAGGACCGCTGGTATGCGCTCGCCCGCCTCACCGAGCGGCTCACCGCCACCGGGTCGCTGGCCACCGAGCGGGTGCGCCTGCTGCGTCAGGACCTCGCCGACGAGGCCCGCGACGCCGGGTCCGGGGCGTCCAGCCGCGACCCCGAGGAGCTGCGTCGCCAGGCGGCCGACCTGCTCCAGCAGCACGAGACCCTGGTCGTCGAGATCGCCGCCGCGACGGCCGCGCTCGAGGCCGCCGTCGCCGAGCGGGCGGACGTCGAGCAGGCGTATGCGGCGGAGCAGCAGCGCCTCGCGCGCGTTGCCCGTGCCGTCGCCGACCGCCGCGAGGGCCTGGCCCGGCTCGCCGGTCAGGTCGCCGCCAAGGCCTCACGCATCGAGGCGGCGGAGGGCGAGATCGGCCGGATGCGCGAGACGGTCGGCGCCGCGCGAGCCCGCGCCGCGCAGGCCGAGCGCGAGTTCGCGGCGCTGGAGTCGTCGATCGCCGCCGAGGAGGCCGGCGAGGAGGACCTCGACGCGGGCTACGAGCAGGCCGCCGCCCACCTCGACCGGCTCCAGGCCGAGCTCGAGGAGCTGCAGGAGGCCGAGCGGGCGGCCGAGCGTGACCGGCAGTCGTTCACGGCCCGCGTCGACGCTCTCGACATGAGCCTGCGCCGTAAGGACGGTGCGGCCGCGCTGCTGGCCGCCGGGGACGACACGCATACCATCGCCGGCTCGGTGGCCTCATTGGTGCAGGTCGAGGCCGGGCACGAGGTCGCGGTCGCCGCCGCCCTCGGCTGGGCCGGCGACGCGCTCGCCGTCAACACCCTGGCCGGCGCCGCCGCGGCCGTGGACCGGCTTCGGTCGGACGACGCCGGGCGGGCCGGGCTGCTCGTCCCCGAGACCGCCGGCTCGGTGGATCGGTCCGGTTGGCCGTCGCTCCCGAGCGCGGCGCGCTGGGCGGTCGACGTCGTGTCGTGCTCCGACCGGCTCCGCCCAGCCGTCGACCGGCTGCTCGAGCGGGTGGCCCTTGTCGACACCGCCGACGCGGTGGCGGCGCTGGTTCGCGACGGCGTGACCGCGGTGACGCGGGACGGCGACGTGTTCGGGCCCGGCTGGGTGCGTGGCGGCAGCGCCGCGGCACCGAGCCTCATCGAGATCCAGGCCGCCGTCGACGAGGCGCGCGACCGCGTCACCGAAGCGGCCGGCCGGGGTGAGCGCGCGCGGTTCGCCATGGCCTCGCTGCGGACCCGGGTGGCCGAGGCGTCCGACGTGGTCGAGGGCGCGCTGGACCAGCTGCACGACTCCGACGCCAAGATGTCCGCCGTCGCCGAGAAGCTCGGCGCACTGGGCGTGGCGGTCCGCAGCGCGCGGTCCGAGGCGGAGCGCACGGAGCGGGCCATCGCCGGCGCCGAGGCGGCGCTCGACAGCGACCGGACCGAGCACGCGGGGCTCGCGGAACGCTACGAGGCCGCCGGCGTGCAGCCGGACGCCACGGATGCCGACGTGTCCACCGACGAGCGCGACCGGCTCGACGCCGCCGCGACCGCGGCTCGCGCCCACGAGACCGAGCTGCGACTGGCACAGCGGACCCGGGAGGAGCGCGGCCGTGCCCTCCACGACCGGGCCACCGCCCTCGAGGCGGCGGCCGTGGCGGAGATCGACGCCCGGGCCCGTCACGAGGCCCGAAGGCAACGCCGGCTCCGCGAGGCGGAGGTGGCCGAGGCCGTCCGCGTCGGCGCCGCCTACGCCGCCGGAGTCGTCACTCGCGCCGCGGAGCGGGCCGACGGTCTCCGACGCCGCGCGGAGGAGGCCCGCACCACGCGCGACGCCGAGCTCGGCGTGCTGCGCCGCGGCGTCGCCACGCTCCAGGGCGAGCTGCGCGAGCTGACCGACTCGGTCCACCGCGACGAGGTAGCGCGGACCCAGCAGCGGCTGCGCATCGAGCAGCTCGAGACGCGGGCCATCGAGGAGCTGGGCGTCGACTCGGCCACCCTCGTCGAGGAGTTCGGCCCCCACCAGCTGGTCCCCACGCCGCCCGCCGAGGGGAGCGACGACCCCGGGGATCCACAGGCGTACGTGCGCGAGACCCAGGAGAAGCGGCTGCGCAGCGGCGAACGACGGCTCGCGGCGCTGGGGCGGATCAACCCGCTCGCGCTGGAGGAGTTCACCGCACTGGAGGAGCGGCACACGTTCCTCACCACCCAGCTGGAGGACCTCAAGCGGTCCAAGCGCGACCTCCTCGACATCATCCGGGAGGTCGACGAGCGGATCGAGCGGGTCTTCACCGAGGCCTACCACGACGTCGCCGTGCAGTTCGAGCGCGTCTTCAGCCGGCTGTTCCCGGGCGGCGAGGGCCGGCTGATCCTCACCGACCCCGACAACATGCTCACCACCGGGCTCGACGTCGAGGCGCGACCGCCGGGCAAGAAGATCAAGCGGCTCTCGCTGCTCTCCGGTGGCGAGCGCTCGCTGGTGGCCGTGGCCCTGCTGGTCTCGATCTTCACGGCCCGGCCGTCGCCGTTCTACATCCTCGACGAGGTGGAGGCCGCGCTGGACGACGCGAACCTCGGCCGGCTGATCCTGCTCCTGGAGGAGCTGCGCGACTCCAGCCAGCTGATCGTCATCACCCACCAGAAGCGCACCATGGAGATCGCCGACGCGCTCTACGGCGTGACGATGCGCGGCGACGGCGTCACCACGGTGGTGTCACAGCGGATGTCCGAGGTGGCGGGGGCCCGTTCCGCCTGACGGGCCCCCGGCTCGGTCAGGCGCTCGGGGTCGGGTCGTTCGGAACCGTCGGGTACGGCGGGTCGGCGACGGTGCCGCCTACGGCCTTCGGGGACGGACCGTGCTTGTTGTCGCCCTTGCTGTCCTGGACCCAGAACACGATCAGCACGATGGTGCCGATGATCGGGATGAGGCTGATCAGCTGCCACCAACCGGTGCGGTCGATGTCGTGGAGCCGTCGGGCGCCCACCGCCAGGCTCGGCAGGAGGAGAGCGAGGTTCGCGAGGCTCGAGACGACCCCGATGTTTCCCGTGCTCCGGAGGATGGCGCGGTCGATGATCGTGGCGACGATGCTCACGAGAATGCTGAAGAGCACGAAGTACCAGAACTCGGAGCGCCGGGCGCGCCCGGTGAAGCCGACGTACTGCTGGAAGCAGCTTCGTATGGCGTCGGTGAACGACATGGTTGACCCCTTTGGCGATGCGGTGCCCGCCGGACGGCGCGCAGGCGGGAACCTAGCGGCCCTGAGGCAGGTGCCGTCGTGAGCAACGCCGGACGTTGCCGACCTGAGACCTTGGCGGGACGACGACGCCGGGGCGGCCCGGGTGGGCGGCCCCGGCGTCGGATGCCGGTGTCGAGCAGGTCAGGCGGTAGCGGGGGGAGCGGCGGGAGCCTCGGGAGTGGCCGCCGAGCCCACGGCCTTCGGCGACGGGCCGTACTGGTTGTCGCCGTGGCTGTCCTGGACGTAGAAGACGATGAGGATGATCGCTCCGACGACCGGGATGAGGCCGAGGAGGATCCACCACCCGCTGCGGGTCGTGTCGTGCAGACGCCGGACGGCGACGGCCAGTCCGGGGAGGAACAACGCCAACCCGACGATGTAGCTGAACCAGCTGCTGGTGCTGCCGATGACAGCGCGGTCCAGCAGCGACGCGATGACTCCGATGACGATGTAGAACAGCACCCAGTACCAGTATTCCGAGCGACGCGCGCGGCCCGAGAAGCCGACGTACTGGGTGAGGACACTGCGGATGGCCTCGGTGAACGACATGGTCTTCTCCCTGCAGGATGGTTGAGTGCGCTGGAAGCGCAATCGGACGCTATCGGCGTGGCGTGCTCGTGGTGTCCGACTCGCGGCAATGATACCGATCTGAGACACACGGGTATCGCGAGTCGCCATCCGTAACGGGCACCCCATGAGTCACACTGGTCACATGTTCGCCCTGGTCTTCGGCATGTTGGTCTGCCTCGTCGGAGGCATGGTGGTCGTCGGTGTCGTGGCGGCCCAGGCCCGGAAGGACGGCCGTGAGCTGCTCACCGCCCGCGGCGAAGAGGTCGTCGGGCGGGTCACCACCAAACGCTGACGCTCGGCTTTCGCGCGGCCTGTGGTCGCGAGGAGTTGTGCGGGCTGAGAGCCGGATTTCCGTGCGGTTCAGAGCACGAACGGGCGTCGGGGCGGTCGCGCCGACCGTGCAAGGATGGGCGCCGTGTTCGACCAGGTCTGGGAGATCGTTGCCGTCTGCGCCATCGTCGCCATCGTCCTCGTGGCGGGCGTCGTCGGGCTGGTTCGCGGGCGGTCGTCGCGCCAGAAGGAGCTGACGCCGCCGCCGCCGCCGCCCAAGCCCTCGGCGCCGACCGTCCCACCGACGGACCTCGACAGCGACGCCGACGGTGGGGGAGTCGACACCCTCCCGGCGCCCACCCCGACCCGCCCGGCCGAGCCGGAGGTCGATGACGACATTCTGGTCGAGGAGCTTCCGACCCTCGAGCGCCCGGCGTCGGCCCGTGGCCGGTTGGCCCGGCTCCGCGCCCGACTGGCCCGCAGCAACACGGCGATCGGCAACGCGCTGCTCGTCCTGCTCTCCCGCGGCGGTCTCGACGAGGAGGCGTGGGAGGAGGTCGAGGACACCCTGATCCGGGCCGACCTCGGCGTCGACGCGACCAACGAGCTGGTCGAGCGGCTGAGGCGCAAGGTCAAGGTCGACGGCTCCGGCGCGACCAGTGAGGCCGAGGTCAAGGCCTGGCTCAAGGCCGACCTGCTCGACCTCGTCGACCCGGACATGGATCGCCGGATCGCCTCGTCGCGGATCGACGGTCGCCCCGCGGTCATCCTCGTCGTCGGTGTCAACGGCACCGGCAAGACGACCACCGTCGGCAAGCTCGCGCGCGTCCTGGTCTCGGAGGATCGCGACGTGATCCTCGGAGCCGCGGACACGTTCCGCGCGGCCGCTGCGGACCAGCTCGAGACGTGGGGGGCTCGGGTGGGGGTACCCACGATCCGCTCCGAGAAGGAGGGCGCCGACCCGGCCGCGGTCGCGTACGACGCGGTCAAGGCCGCCGGCGAGATCGAGGCGGACGTCGTCATCATCGACACGGCCGGCCGCCTGCACAACAAGGTCGGCCTCATGGACGAGCTCGGCAAGGTCAAGCGGGTCATCGAGAAGCAGAGTCCGATCGACGAGGTCCTCCTCGTCCTCGACGCGACCACCGGCCAGAACGGCCTACGCCAGGCCGAGGTGTTCGCCGAGGCGGTCAAGGTCACCGGCATCGTCCTCACCAAGCTGGACGGCACCGCCAAGGGCGGCATCGTCGTCGCCGTGCAGCGTCAGCTGGGCGTGCCGGTCAAGCTGGTCGGCCTGGGCGAGGGCCCGGACGACCTGGCGCCGTTCGACGCCGAGGCGTTCGTCGACGCGATCGTCGGCTGAGCGACAGGGCCCTGAGGACACGAGCGAGGTACGAGTGAGGCCCGGAGGGGCCCGCGGAGCTCGGCCAGAAGATTCGGCTGACCCCCGTTCACGCCGCCTAGACCGGGTTCAGCCGACGCCATTCCTGGCGCAGGTCCTCGCGAGGGTGTCGAGGGTCGGTCAGGGCCCACCGCACGGTGTTCACGGCGAGCGCGCCGACGGGCAGCGTCAGCGCCCGCTCGGTGACCGGCAGGACCGGTAGCCGCAGCATCTCCTTGGCCCCCACCGGAAGCAGCGCCACCGCGCCCGCCGCCAGACACGCATACCCGGGTCGCTCGACCCAGCTGAGCGGCGGGTGCAGGAGCAGGAACCGCGCCGCGTCGTGCGCCGCCTGCGTACGCGCCAGCTCAGGACGGTAGGCGTCCAGGGTGGCGGCGAGCTCGGCGACCGACCGTGGCGCGTCGACCACGCCGAGCCGCTCTGCGATGGAGCCGGACTGCGCGACGTACTCGTCCTCGTCGGCCGCCGACAGCCGGGACGACCCGAACCGCCGGTATGCGGCGAGGAAGCTGTCGGCCTCGGCCGCGTGGACCCAGCCGAGCAGGTGCGGGTCCGACGCCGCATACGGTCGGCCGTCCTCCGCCCGGCCGCGAACCCGTTCGTGGATGCCGCGCACCATGGCGACCGCCGCCTCGGCGTCGTCGGCCGTGCCGAACGTGGTCCGCGCGAGGAACGCCGAGGTCCGCTGCAGCCGGCCCCAGGGGTCCGACCGGTACCCCGAGTGCCCCGCGACGCCGGCCATGGCCAACGGGTGGAGGGACTGCAGTAGCAGCGCCCGGATCCCGCCGACGAACATCGACGCGTCGTCGTGCACGCGCCAGATCGGGTCGCTCTCGCTGAACCACCGCGAGCCCTGGGCCAGCCAGATGGCCCGGGCCTTGTCTTCGGCACCCTCGCCGACGACCTTGTCGCGCAACGAGTCGGCCAGCCACTGGCGGGCGGAGGAGGGGAGGCTCACACCCCATCCTCACCCCGAGACCGGGCTCGCCACCATCCGAGACGCCACCCAGACACCACCGAGGCGCCGACGACGACCGCCGCTGAGCCTGCGAAACACAGCGATAACACGTCGCCCGGATTGCTTACACGGCCGTAACAGTCGCGGCGACGCCGCGAAATGCCGTTCCCCCAAGGTTTCGGTCCATGAGCGCACTTTCAATCGTGACGGCTGACGGGCCGTTCATCGACAGCGGGAACACAGCGTGGGTACTCGCGGCCGCCGCCCTCGTCCTCTTCATGACACCGGGCCTGGCCTTCTTCTACGGCGGCATGGTCCGCACCAAGAGCGTCCTCAACATGATGATGATGTCGTTCATCACGATGGGGACCGTCGGCACCGCCTGGATCCTGTGGGGGTACAGCGAGACATTCGGTGCCGATGCCGGTATGGGGCTCATCGGTAACCCCTTCGACAAGTTCGGCCTCAGCGGCGTCTTCGGCGAGATCTACGGCTTCGTGCCGGCCGACGCCGCCGCGGGCACCGCGGCAGCGGGCGGCATCCCCGGTGCCGCCTTCGTCGCCTTCCAGGTCGTCTTCGCGATCATCGCGGTGGCCCTGGTCTCCGGCGCGGTCGCCGACCGCGTCAAGTTCGGCGCCTGGACGGTCTTCACCCTCCTCTGGGCGACCCTCGTCTACTTCCCCGTGGCCCACTGGGTGTTCGCCTTCAGCGGGTTCGCGGCCGAGACCGGTGGCTGGATCGCCAACAAGGCCGAGGGCCTCTTCCTCGGCGGCGTCGGCGCGTACGACTTCGCCGGTGGTACCGCCATCCACATCAACGCCGGTGTCGCCGGTCTGGCCCTGGCGCTGATCATCCGCAATCGCGTGGGCTGGGGCAAGGAGCCCATGCGGCCCCACAACCTCACCCTGGTCATGATCGGCGCCGGCATCCTGTGGTTCGGCTGGTTCGGCTTCAACGCCGGCTCCGCCCTCAGCGCCGGGGCGCTCGCCTCCGGGGTCTGGGTCAACACGCTCGGCGCCACCTGCACGGCCATGCTGGGCTGGCTCATCGTGGAGAAGTTCCGCGACGGCCACCCGACGTCCCTCGGCGCCGCCTCCGGTGTCGTCGCGGGTCTGGTCGCCATCACGCCCGCCTGTGCCACGGTCTCGGCCTGGGGTGCCCTCGTCGTCGGTGTCATCGCCGGTGCCGGCTGTGCTCTTGCCGTCGGCCTGAAGTTCAAGCTGGGCTTCGACGACAGCCTCGACGTCGTCGGCGTCCACCTCGTCGGTGGTCTCATCGGCACGCTCCTCATCGGGTTCCTCGCCGACGCCACCAACAGCCCCACCGCGGCGGCCGGTCTTACCCAGAACGACGGCCTGCTCCTCGGCGGCGGGTTCGGCCAGCTCGGCGCCCAGGCGCTCGGCGCGGCCGCGGTGCTGATCTACTCGTTCATCATCACCTCCATCATCGGCTTCGCCCTCGACCGCACGATCGGCTTCACGATCAAGCCCGAGGACGAGGTCGAGGGCATCGACCTGCTCGAGCACGCGGAGTCGGCCTACGAGCTCACCAGCTTCGGTGGGGGGAGCGCCCGCAGCATCATCGCGGCCCGCACCGCTCCGCTGGAGTCCGAGGTCTCGGAGTCCGCCACCAAGGAAGGGGCCTCGGCATGAAGCTCATCACGGCGATCATCAAGCCGCACCAGCTCGACGAGGTGAAGGAGGCCCTCGAGGCCTACGGCATCTCGGGCATGACCATCAGCGAGGCGAGCGGGTACGGCCGGCAGCGGGGACACAGCGAGGTCTACCGCGGCGCGGAGTACACCGTGGACTTCGTCCCGAAGGTCCGCGTCGAGGTCCTCATCGACGACCTCGACGCCGGGAGCGTCATCGACGTCGTGCTCAAGGCCGCCCAGACCGGGCGCATCGGCGACGGGAAGATCTGGGCGATCCCCGTCGACGACGTGGTCCGGGTCCGGACCGGCGAGCGCGGCCACGACGCGCTCTAGGGAACTACCAATGACGCTACGGACCGGTCGACGGGTGACCCCCGCCTCGGCCGGTCCGTGGCGCATCCCCCGCTCAGCCCCGCACCAGACGAAGGGCCAGATCCTGTGACCAGCCCGACTGACGTCACCTCGCGGCGGCTCGACCTGGCTGGCACCCGGAGCTTCTCGGCTCCCGGTGCCGGTTCCGCGAGGCGGGCAGCCCTCGCCGACTTCGGTATGCAGTGGCTCGGCGAGCTCTGGGAGGAGGCCTCCGCCGGTCGCCGGCTCCCGGGCGTCGCCCTGGCCGCCGTGGGCAGCCTGGCCCGCCGCGACGGTGGCCCGCTCAGCGACTTCGACCTCGTGCTGCTCCACCAGACCCGCGCCCTCGGCGCGGCCGACCTGACCGGCCTGGCCGACCGGCTCTGGTACCCGATCTGGGACCAGGGCGTGAAGCTCGACCACAGCGTCCGCACCGTGAACCAGTGCCGGACCGTCGCCGGGGCAGACCTGTCCGCCGCCGTCGGCCTCCTCGACATCACCTTCGTCGCGGGCGAGGAGGACGTCGTCAACGCGGCGAAGTCCACCGTCGCCCACGACTGGCGCGCCAACGCGCGCACCCGGCTGCCGCAGCTGCAGGAGCAGATCGCGCAGCGGCACTCGCGGCAGGGCGACCTCGCCCACCTGCTCGAGCCGGACCTCAAGGAGGCCCGCGGCGGGCTGCGCGACATGACCGTCCTGCGCGCCCTGGCCGCCGCCTGGCTGGCCGACCGGCCCCACGGAGCGGTCGACGCCGCATACGAGAAGCTCCTCGACGTCCGAGACGCCGTGCACGTCGTCACCGGCCGCGGGCGCGACCGGCTGGCCCGTGAGGACCACGACGCCGCGGCCGCCCTGCTCGGTTACCACGACGCCGACGAGCTGCTCACCGACGTGTCGACCTCGGCGCGGCTCATCGCGTACTCGCTGGACGGGACGCTGCGACGGGCCGCCCAGGCGCAGCGAGCCCGGACCCTGCGCGTCGGTCCGCGCCGACCGCGGATGACGCCGCTGGGCTACGGCCTGTTCCTCTCCGACGGTGAGGCCGTCCTCGGCCCCGGCGTCGAGGCGGCCGGCAACCCGATGCTCGTGCTCCGTGCCGCGCTGGTGGCCGCGCGCAACAACGTCAGCATCGCGCCGACGACCCTGCAGAACCTCGCGAAGAACTGCCCACCGATCCCGACGCCCTGGCCGCCGGCCGCGCTCGCGGTCTTCGGCGACCTGCTCGCGACCGGACCCGGACTGGTCTCGGTCTGGGAGGGGCTCGACCTCGCCGGCGTCGTCGAGAAGTGGATCCCGGAATGGGCGGCCGTTCGCAGCCGGCCGCAGCGCAACGCCGTCCACCGGCACACCGTCGACCGGCACCTCATCGAGACGGTGGTCCGCGCCAGCGGGTTGCTGCGCGAGGTCAACCGTCCCGACCTGCTCCTGCTCGCCGCGCTGCTGCACGACATCGGCAAGGTGCCGGGCTCGCGCGACCACTCGGAGACCGGTGCGCCCATCGCCGACCGCGTCCTCCAGCGACTGGGGGTCGGCGACGAGGACCGTGCCCTGGTCGTCCAGCTGGTCCGCGAGCACCTGACCCTGATCGACCTCGCCACTCGGCGCGACGGTGACGACCCGCAGACCATCGCGATGGTGTCGCGCGCCGTCGGCGGCAGCCTGGCCAACCTCGACCTGCTGCGGGCCCTCACCGAGGCCGACGCCAGTGCGGCCGGGCCGGCGGCCTGGACCGACTGGCGGGCCTCGCTGCTCGACAAGCTCGTCACCACGGCCCGCGCCGCTCTGGCCGAGGGCGCACCGTCGCCGGACTCGTTCCGCGAGGCCGATCCGGTCTCGCCCGAGGTCATGTCCCGCATCGCGGTCGGCCAGCCGGTGGTCGTCATCACGCCCCTCGGTGGCGCGCACCGCGTCGACGTCTACGACCGCGACCGGCTGGGGCTGTTCGCCGACACGGCCGGGCTGCTGGCGGCGCAGGGCCACATCGTCCGGTCCGCGGTCGTCCGGACCGTCGACGGGATCGCCTCGAACGAGTGGCACGTCGAGACACCCGGCGGCGGGGCGCCCGAGGAGGGCCCCCTGGTCCGAGGGCTGACCCGGCTGGCTGGCGGCGACCGCGAGCCCCTGGCCATGCTGTCGCGCCGCCGCCGGGCCACGGCGTCGGACTCGTCGCGGGCCACGTCCGGTTCGCCCGGACAGACCCGCGCGATGGTCATCTCGCACGCCTCCGACTCGGCGACGGTCATCGAGGTCCGCGCGACCGACCGGCCCGGGCTGCTCCACGACATCGGGATCACGTTGTCGCGGGCCTCGCTCAGCGTCCGGAGCGCGCACATCGCGACGTATGCCGGTCAGGCGCTGGACACCTTCTACGTCACCGAGTTCGGCGGCCGGCCGCTGCCGCCCGCCCGGGTGGCCCAGGCGGTCTCGATGATCATCGACACGTGTGACGGCGACTGAGCGGCTACTCCCGGCGTTGGCGTCGCCCGCATAGGCACGCGGTTAGGCTTTCCTGGTGTTCAACTCCCTGTCCGACCGGCTGACCGCGACCTTCAAGGGCCTGCGCGGCAAGGGTCGGCTCTCCGAGCACGACGTCAACGTGGCGCTGCGCGACATCCGCATGGCGCTGCTCGACGCCGACGTCGCGCTGCCGGTCGTCAAGCAGTTCGTCTCGTCCGTCCGCGAGCGGGCGCTGGGGGAGGAGGTCAGCCAGGCGCTGAACCCCGCCCAGCAGGTCGTCAAGATCGTCAACGAGGAGCTCGTCGGGATCCTCGGCGGCGAGACGCGGACGCTGCGGTTCGCCAAGACGCCGCCGACCGTGATCATGCTGGCCGGCCTCCAGGGCTCGGGCAAGACGACGCTGGCCGGCAAGCTGGGGTACTGGCTCAAGGGCCAGGGGCATACCCCGCTGCTCGTCGCCGCTGACCTCCAGCGTCCCAACGCGGTCACCCAGCTCGTCGTCGTCGGCGAGCGCGCCGGCGTGCCGGTGTATGCGCCGGAGCAGGGCAACGTCGGCGGCCACGACGCGGTGCTCGGCTCGGGTTGGGGGTCCCCCCACGAAGTGAGGGAGGGGACGCGGTCGTTCGGCGACCCGGTCTCGGTGGCGCGCGCGGGCATCGCGGAGGCGCGGAACCGGCAGTACGACGTGGTGATCGTCGACACCGCCGGCCGGCTGGCCGTCGACGAGGCGCTGATGGCCGAGGCGGCGGACATCCGCGCGGCGATCCAGCCGGACGAGGTCCTCTTCGTCATCGACGCGATGATCGGGCAGGCGGCGGTCGAGACGGCGCAGGCGTTCCAGGAGGGCGTCGACTTCACCGGTGTCGTCCTGTCCAAGCTCGACGGCGACGCCCGCGGTGGGGCCGCGCTGTCGGTCGCCTCGGTCACGGGGCGCCCGGTCATGTACTCGTCGATCGGCGAGGGCGTCAAGGACTTCGAGGTGTTCCACCCCGACCGGATGGCCGGGCGGATCCTCGACATGGGCGACGTGCTCACGCTCATCGAGCAGGCCGAGAAGGCGTTCGACCGCAGCCAGGCCGACGAGATGGCCCGGAAGTTCCTCGCCGAGGAGGACTTCACCTTCGACGACTTCCTGCAGCAGATGTCGGCCATCAAGAAGATGGGCTCGCTCAAGGCGATGCTCAAGATGATGCCGGGCATGCAGGGAATGCGCGACCAGCTCGACTCGCTGGACGAGAAGGAGTTCGACCGCGTCGAGGCGATGGTCCGGTCGATGACGCCGTTCGAGCGGGGCCACCCCAAGCAGATCGACGGGTCGCGGCGGGCGCGGATCGCTAAGGGTTCCGGGGTGACCGTGTCCGAGGTGAACCAGCTGCTGGAGCGGTTCCGCGAGGCGCAGAAGATGATGAAGTCGCTGGCCCGCGGTGGCGGCGGCGGCCTGCCGGGTATGCCGGGCATCCCCGGCGCCGGCCGCAAGGGCGGCGGTCGTGGCGCTCCGCCCCCGCAGCGGCGCAAGTCCAAGAGCGGCAACCCGGCCAAACGGGCCGCCGAGGAGCGCGAGGCGGCCGAGAAGTCCGCGGCGGCTCGCTCGGCGGCGGCCGGTTCGGCGTTCGGGATCCCGGCCTCCGGCGGCGACGGCGCCTCCCAGCTGGACGAGCAGAGCCTGCCGGCCGGCTTCGAGAAGTTCCTGGGCGGCCGCTGACCGTACGGCTTCAGGTGGCCGCTGACCTCGTGCGGCCACTGACGCTCACCGTTGGCTTCCCCGCCGTTCGCTCATCGCCTGCGGGCCGGCCGCCGCCTCGCAAGGCCCTGCATCCGCTGAGGTGTGCCGGTGCGTCCATCCGCTTCGGCGCCACTCTGGTCACAGTGCGCGTCAGAGTGCACCAGGTGCTGTCCTGACGACACCAACTGCACTCTGACGCGCACTCTGACGCACGCGCAGCCCACCACGTCGACCACGTCATGACGCAAGTGGAGGGTGTTGGGCGGATGTTTCGGTGCGCGATGGTTATCCACATGGTCCGTCCGAGTCGTCACGTCGTCCACCGTCGGAGGCGGCGCTCTGGATCCGCTCGACGACGTGGAACACCGTGGTCGGCATGCACCTCAGCACGGGTCTCCCCGATCACCTCCTCCGCCGCGCTCAGGAACAGGGCGGCGTCGTCTCACGAGCTCAGCTCCTGGAGGCCGGGGTCACGCACGCCCAGATCCGTTGGCACCTGGGACGAACGTGGCGGTTGTTGCTCCCCGGCGTCGTCATGCTGGCCCCGGGTCTGGCGAGCGTCCCGCAGCGCCACATGGCGGCGCTCCTCTATGCCGGTTCGGACAGTTGGCTGTCCGGGCCGACCGCTCTCGCACTCCACGGGTGGCCCTCGCCGGGGTCAGGTCGCCGCGTGTACGTCCTCGTTCCGCCAGCGCGCCGGTCGCGCGACGTCGCGTGGCTCTCGATCCGCCGGAGCGGGTTCACCGATGAGCGAGTCGTCGAACGCGGCCCACTCCGCTTCTCGTGCCTTCCGCGAGCCGTCGTCGACGCGGCGGCCCAGTCGACGGATGACTCAGAATGCCGAGCGATGCTCATCGACGCCGTTCAGCGACGGATCGTCCGGCTGGACGACGTCAGCCACTGGATCGACGCCCGTCGCCCGAACGGGAAGGCGCGCCTCCATCGGGCGCTGGCCGAGGCTGCCGCTGGGGCGTGGTCCGTTCCCGAGGCCGACCTGGCGGCGCTCCTGTCTCGATCGTCGGTTCTCCCGGCAGCCTGGCTGAACCCCGAGCTTCGCGATCGGGACGGTCGACGCCTGACGACGCCGGATCTCTGGCTCGACGATGTCGCGATGGCGGTGATGGTGCACAGTCGCGAGTACCACAGCGGGGTCATCGACTGGGATTCCACGGTCGAACGCGACTCGGACCTGTCGGCCTGTCGGGTCGTCGTGATCGGTGTGACGCCCGGCGCCATCGCCCGGGATCCGGCGAGGGTGATCGAGCGCATCGAACGGGCCTACGCCTCGGCGGTCCGCTCGGGTCGCCGCGCCGACGTGGTGGCCACGCCACGGGTCGTCTCGATCGGCCGTCTGCTCAGCGCGGGTACTACCGGAAGGCTGGCGGGGATAGGTGACCCTGGTCCCGACACTGCATCGCGGATCACGTCGCGGGTCATGTCGCACGAGGTGTCGTGATCACGACCAGGACCGCGACATGACCCGCGACATGACCTGGTGAGCGGTCCCCTGAGTCAGGCGCGGAGGCCGAGCCAGAGGCCGAGGGCGGCCACGCATACCGTCGCGACCACGGTTCCGAGACCGTTCAACAGGGCCAGGCCCACTCGCCGCCGTTCCACCAGGCGGACCGTCTCGAACGAGGCCGTGCTGAACGTCGTGTACCCACCGCAGAACCCGGTACCCACCACGAGCCGCAGGTCCTCGGGCACCACGTGCGCCAGGGTCATCCCCGTCACGAATCCCAGCACGAACGACCCCGTCACGTTGACCAGCACCGTCCCGACCGGGAACGACGACGCCACCCGAGACCGAACCAGCCCGTCCAGCACGAACCGCGCCACCGCTCCCACCCCACCGGCGAGCGCCACCCACAGAACGATCACCTCGAAACCCCACGACGGCGCCCGGCCGCCACCCAGATCCCGAGCGTGGTCGCGAGGAACCCGACCACGACGGTCCCCACCGCATACCCGACCGCCACCGATGCATACCCGTCGCGCAGCAACAGGTCGGTGTCGACCGCGAGCGTGCTGTACGTCGTGAACGCCCCGAGGAACCCCGTCCCCAACAGCAGCCGAAGTCGTTGCCGCCCATCGACATCCGGCCCGCGACGCGCCAGCGCCTCCACCAAAATTCCAAGGAGGAACGCCCCGACGACGTTGACGCCGAACGTCGCCGCCGGCCAGGGTCCCCACGATCCGACCGCCTCGCCGACGCCGTAGCGGGCCGCGGTCCCGAGCACGCCGCCGACGAAGACCAGCCCCACGCCTGTCCACGTCAGGTGCGGCGGCGGCCGGTCGGGGTCGAGCGGCAGCTCGGGACGCGCGTCAGCCATGGCGATCAGCGAGCGTATGCCAGGCGTGACCCGGTCCCGTAGGTTGCGTCCATGGCCGACGTCCTCCACCTCACCGGGCCGGTCCTTGTCGGACCCGACGACGTCCGACCCGAGGTCTGGGTCGTCGACGGCCGCGTCACGTTCACCAGGCCGATCGCCCCGGCGCAGACGGTCTCGGGCTGGGTTCTGCCCGGTCTCGTCGACGCGCACTGTCACGTGGGACTCGGTCCGGACGGCGCCGTCGACGAGGCCACCTCCGAGGAGCAGGCGCTCGCCGACCGCGACGCCGGGACGCTGCTCATCCGCGACGCCGGCACCCCGGTCGACACCCACTGGGTCGACGACCGCGACGACCTGCCCCGCATCATCCGGGCCGGCAAGCACATCGCCAGGAGCCGCCGTTACCTGCGCGGGTTCGCGCACGAGCTCGAACCGGAGGACGTCGTCGCCTACGTGCGGCAGGAGGCCCGGCGCGGCGACGGCTGGGTCAAGCTCGTCGGGGACTGGATCGACCGCGACACCGGCGACCTCTCCCCGTCGTTCCCCCGCGAGACGGTCATCGCCGCCGTGGCCGCCGCGCACGAGGAGGGCGCCCGGACGACGGCGCACTGCTTCGGCGAGGAGTCACTCTACGACTTCGCCGCCGCCGGGACCGACTGCATCGAGCACGCCTGCGGCCTCGAGCCGGCGTCCATCGAGCAGTTCGCGGCACAGGGGATCGCCATCGTGCCCACCCTCATCAACATCGCGCGGCTTCCCGAGATGGCCGCGCCGGGCAAGGACAAGTTCCCGGCCTACTACGCGCACATGATGGATCTCCATCGCCGCCGCTACGAGACGGTGGCCGCGGCCCACGACGCCGGCGTGCCCATCTACCTCGGCACCGACGCGGGCAGCAGCCTCCCGCACGGTCTGGTCGCCGACGAGGCCGCGGATCTCGTGGCCGCGGGGCTGTCGACCGTCGAGGCCCTCTCCGCCGGTACCTGGGCGGCGCGCGAGTGGCTCGGCCGGCCCGGCATCGAGGAGGGCGCCTCCGCGGACCTCGTGGTGTACGAAACTGATCCGCGGGCGGACATCCGAGTCCTCGCCGCGCCGCTGGCCGTCGTCCTGCGAGGGCAGACGGTGTGACCGAGCCGCGACCGCTACGCGCAGACGGGGAGCGCGTGTGGGTGGCCAGCGCGACCGAGGCGGACGTCGACCCGTACATCCGCGCCACCCTGCAGTCGTCCCGCCGGCTCCGGGAGTGGAACCCGGTGGACCCCTACGGGCTGCCGTCCCTGCTGCGCGCGGCCTCCGGCTACCACCGCACCCTGCTCATCCACGCGCGTCAGTCCGAGGGCGATCACGACCTGGTCGGAAAGGTCAACGTCACCAACGTCGTTCGCGGCCGAGCGCTCGGCGCGACCCTCGGGTACGACGCCTTCGACCCGTATGCGGGTCGCGGGCTGTTCGCCGAAGGATTGCGTCTCGTCGTCGACCTCGCATTCACCCAGGAGCCGCGCGGGATGGGCCTGCACCGGCTCGAGGCCAACGTCCAGCCGGCCAACGTGCGCTCCGCCGGCGTGCTGCGGGGGATCGGCTTCCGGCGCGAGGGCTTCTCGCCGTCCTACCTGCTCATGCCGACGAGCCGTGGCTCGGACGAGTGGCGGGACCACGACCGGTATGCGGTGACTCGCGCGGAGTGGCCGGCGGACCCGTGGCCGCCATCCGCATCACCCCGAACAGCGCTGCTGGTCAACGGCATTCCGGGTTCGGGCAAGACGACGCTGGCGCGACGGCTCGCGGCGGAGCTGGGAGTGCCGCTGTTCTCCAAGGACACGGTCAAGGAGGCGATGGCCGACGCGCTGCCCTCGGAGGCGGTCGAGGCACTGAGGGACGGAGAGCACTCGCTCGGTGCGGGAGCGGCGTCGTCGCTCTGGCGGCTGCTCGCCGACTCCCCGGTGGGTGGGGTCGTCGAGAGCTGGATGTGGCCGCAGGTCCGCCATCACGTGGTCGCCGGACTCCAACGGTCGGGACTCGACGCGCGCGCCGTGCCCGAGGTGTGGTGCGACGTGCCGGTCCACGTCGCGCGAGCGCGCTTCACGGCGCGGGCGGCCGAGCCCGGACGGCATCCGATGCACGCGTGGCCGCTCGAGGACGACGCCTACTGGTCACGGATCGCCGACGCGGCGACGCCACTGGGCCTGGGTCCCGGGTTCACGGTCGACACGACACGCCCGCTCAGCGACCAGGACGTCGGTCGTCTCGCGCTGTCGGTCCGCGCGACCTTCGCCTGACGCGGCCGCCCAGCCGACCCGAAGCGAGCGGCGCGGGTCACGGCAGCGGCCAGAATGACCCCGTGGACATCTCGGCGCGGACGGACTACGCGGTCCGCGCCCTGCTGACCTTGGCCGCCGCGCAGCGGGACCGCGAGGCCGCGGGCGACGACGCGCAAACCGCTGCCGTCTCCGTGGAGGTCCTGGTGCGGGAGCAGGGGTTGCCCCGCAAGTTCCTCGAGGCCATCGTCGCCGACCTGCGGCGCGGTGGGCTGGTGACCAGCCGTCGCGGTCCGGGTGGTGGCTACGCCCTGGCCCGCCCGGCGGACCAGATCTTCCTCGGCGACGTGTTCCGGACCGTTGACGGGCCGCTCGCGGAGGTGCGCGGGCTGCGACCCCACGAGACCGCATACACCGGAGCGGCGGAGCACCTGCCGGTCGTGTGGGTCGCGGTGCGCGCCAGCCTGCGGCGGGTCCTCGACGAGTGCTCGCTCGCCGACGTCCTCGACGGGCGGCTCCCGGAGCACGTCGTCGAGCTCGCCGCGGCCCCGGACGCCTGGCGCAGCCGCTGAGTGGTCGGGACCGGCGCGCACTTCTGGCAGAATGGTCGGCTGTACCCGTCCGGGTGGGCCTTGTCTGGCGACAAGCCGTGCCCGGGACGCCTACCCCCCGAGCGTCGGCTCCCCGCGCGATCCTGTGCGGTCTCGCCGCGTTCATGTGAGAGAAGAGAGACCACCGACGTGGCCGTCAAGATCCGTCTGAAGCGCATGGGCAAGATCCGCGCTCCGTTCTACCGTGTCGTCGTCATGGACTCGCGCACCAAGCGCGACGGCCGGGCGATCGAGGAGATCGGCAAGTACCACCCCACCGCCGAGCCGTCGGTCATCCAGATCGACTCCGACCGCGCTCAGCACTGGCTGAGCTCCGGCGCCCAGCCCACCGAGGCCGTCGCGGCGCTGCTCAAGGTCACCGGCGACTGGCAGAAGTTCAAGGGCCTCCCCGGCGCCGAGGGCACCCTGCGGGTGGCCGAGCCGAAGAAGAGCAAGAAGGAGCTCTACGAGTCCGCGGTCGCCGCTGCCGGTGGCTCGAGCCTGGACGTCAAGGAGACCCCGGCCCGCAAGAAGGCCGCTCCCGCCAAGGCCGCCGCCCCGGCCAAGACCGCCGAGGCTCCCGCTGCTGAGGCTCCGGCCGCTGAGGCTCCGGCCGCTGGGGCTCCGGCCGCTGGGGCTCCCGCTGCTGAGGCTCCCGCTGCTGAGGCTCCCGCTGCTGAGGCTCCCGCTGCTGAGGCTCCGGCTGCTGAGGCTCCGGCTGCTGAGGCTCCGGCTGCTGAGGCTCCTGCTGCTGAGGCTCCCGCTGCTGAGGCTGCGGTCGCCCAGGCGCCTGCTGCCGAGACGCCCTCCGAGCCGGCCCCGGTCACCGCCGACACCGACTCCGGTGCCGCGGCGTCCGAGAGCAACGACTCCAGCGACGACCCGGCGGCGACCACGGCCGGCGCCGAAAAGTCCGAGTCCTGATCGTGCTCGAAGAAGCCCTCGAACACCTGGTCAAGGGCATCGTCGACCACTCCGACGACGTCGTCGTCCGGCGCAAGGAGCTGCGCCGAGGCGAGCTGCTCGAGGTCCGGGTGCACCCCGAAGACCTCGGCCGCGTCATCGGCCGCTCCGGTCGCACGGCGAGCGCCCTGCGCACCGTGGTCGGCGCCCTGGCCGGCGGCGGCCAGGTCCGGATCGACATCGTCGACACCGACCGCGACCGCTGACCTCCGCCTTCCAACCCGGAGTTGTTGCGACTTTCGGGGCGGATCGGCGCCCGAAACTTGCCACAACTCCGGGTTGGAAGCGGGAAGCGGGCGGGAAGGATGAGCTCGTGAGCGTCCCTGGCAACGGTGACGAGGTCGTCGTCGCCCGGATCGGCAAGCCGCACGGTCTGCGCGGCGAGGTCACCGTCCAGCTCCACACCGACGACCCCGAGACCCGGTTCGCGGTCGGGTCCACCGTCGCGACCCAGGCGACCGCCGGCACCGGCGTACCCCGGACGCTGACCATCCGGTCGACGCGCGTCCACCAGGGGGTCTGGCTGCTCGGCTTCGAGCAGATCCCCGACCGCACCGGCGCCGAGTCGCTGCGGGGTACCCGGCTCGTCATCGACGCCGCGGACCTCGAGCCCGGCGGCGACGACGACGGTTGGTACGAGGACGAGCTGCGCGGTCTCGCCGTCCACACCGCCGACGGCGCCCGGATCGGTGAGGTGACCCGGCTGGAGATGGGCCCCGCCCAGGACCTGCTGGTCGTCGCCCTCGACACCGGCGGCGACGCCTACCTGCCGTTCGTCGAGGCGATCGTCCCCGAGGTCGACGTCGAGGGCGGCCGGGTCGTCGTGAACCCGCCGGAAGGTCTGCTGGAGCTCAACGCGTGACCGGTATGCGGGTCGACGTCGTGTCGATCTTCCCGGACTACCTCGCACCTCTGGACCTGTCCCTCATCGGCAAGGCGCGCCGCGAGGGCCTGCTCGACCTGCGCGTCCACGACCTGCGCGAGTTCACGCACGACCGGCACCGCACCGTCGACGACAGCCCCTACGGGGGCGGCGCCGGCATGGTCATGCGCCCCGAACCGTGGGGCGAAGCGCTCGACGCGGTCGTGGCGTCGGGTGACGGCGTCCCGCACCTCGTCGTCCCCGGGCCCGCCGGGACGCCGTTCACCCAGCAGATCGCCCGCAACCTGGCCGCCGAGCCCTGGCTGGCGTTCGCCTGCGGCCGGTACGAGGGCATCGACGAGCGCGTGGTCGAGGACGCCGCGACCCGGATGCCGGTGTCCGTCGTTTCGCTCGGCGACTACGTCCTCAACGGGGGAGAGGTCGCCGTGCTCGCGATCGTCGAGGCCGTCGCGCGCCTCCTGCCCGGCGTCATCGGAAACGCCGAGTCGCTCGTCGAGGAGTCGCACGAGGACGGCCTGCTCGAGTACCCCGTCTACACGAAACCCCCCGTCTGGCGGGACCGAGCCGTACCCCCGGTGCTGCTCTCCGGCGACCACGGAGCCATCGCCGCATGGCGGCACGAGCAGCGCCTGGCCCGCACTGCCGAACGGCGCCCGGACCTCCGGCACGCGGCGGCGACCCTCGACGTCGGCGGTCTGGACGTACGCCTCGCCCAGCCGGCCGATGCCGAGGAGCTGGCCGTGCTCCAGCGGGCCTGCTGGCTGTCCGAGGCCGTCGCCAACTCGACGCTCGACATCCCCGCCCTCGGCGAGGACGCCGACGACGTCCGCAGCGGGTTCGCACAGTGGCAGACCTGGGTGGTCCGCAGCGGCGGCCGGCTGGTCGGCTCCGTGCGCGCCCGCGCCTCGGCCGAGGTCTCCGGGCAGTGGGAGATCAGCCGGCTGATGGTGGCGCCCGACCTCGAGGGCCGCGGGATCGGCCGGGCCCTGCTGGCGTACGCGGAGGCCGCCGCTCCGGCCGGAACGCGCCGGCTCTGGATCAACACCGGATCCCGCAGCGCGGCCAACCTGCGCCGCTACCGCCGGGCCGGGTACCGGGCTCGGCCGGGCGAGGGACGGTTCGTCGGGACCGTCGACCTCGTCAAGGACGTCCCGGGGGCCGACGCGATTTCGTGAGTCGACTCCGGCTCTGGCAGAATCAGTGGTTGCGTCCGGCACCAGACACGCCCCTGCCACAGGGGGAGTTCACCCGCGAGCACGTATGCGGGTGACGAGGCCGGCCGGTACGCATACCCCCGTTCGTTATCCGACGACGTGAACTACGTGGTGACCTGTGGCACCCGAGAAAGCGACACCGCCATGCACAAGCTCGACGCGCTCGACCAGGCCTCCCTCCGCTCCGACATCCCGGCGTTCCGCGCCGGGGACAACGTCAAGGTGCACGTGAAGGTCGTCGAGGGAACCCGCTCTCGTGTCCAGGTCTTCCAGGGCGTCGTGATTCGCCGCCACGGTGGCGGGGTCGGCGAGACGTTCACCGTCCGCAAGGTCTCCTTCGGCGTCGGCGTCGAGCGGACCTTCCCGCTGCACACCCCGATCATCGACAAGATCGAGGTCGTCACCCGTGGTGACGTCCGGCGCGCGAAGCTGTACTACCTGCGCGACCTGCGCGGCAAGGCGGCCAAGATCAAGGAGAAGCGGGACACGGTTCCCGTCAAGGGCAAGGGCAAGACCCACGTCGCGGCCCCGCAGGCCACGCCGGAGGCCGCCCCGGCAGGAGCGACCGCCGCCTTGACGTCGGAGTGACGTCCAGCGAGCCCGGCACCGATCCGGTGCCGGGCTCCTCGGTCCCCGAGGTCCCCGCGGCCCCCGCGGCCCCCGAGAGCCGTCGGGGACCGCATACCGACGACCGGCCCCGCGCCCGGTGGTGGCCCTACGTCCTCCTCGCCGTGGTCCTCGTGGTCCTGCTGCGCGCGTTGGTCGTGCAGTCGTTCTCGGTCCCCAGCGGGTCCATGGAGCCGACCATCGAGCCCGGTGACCGGATCCTCGCGAACCGGCTGGTACGCGGTGACGACCTGCACCGTGGCGACATCGTCGTCTTCGACGGCACCCGCGCGTTCCCGGTGAGCGGCGAGGAACCCTCATCCGGCGCGCTCGCCACGCTGGGCCGGACCCTCGCCGGGGCGCTCACCCTCGACACCGGCACCGACTACGTCAAACGGGTCATCGGACTGCCCGGCGACCGGGTGACCTGCTGCGACGCCTCCGGACACCTCCAGGTCAACGGGGTCGGCGTCGACGAGCCGTACCTCATGCCCGGCGACACGCCGAGCGACCTGACCTTCGACGTGCTCGTCCCTGCGGGCCACCTGTGGGTCATGGGCGACCATCGCAGCGCCAGCGGGGACTCCCGCTCGTACCTCGGGCGCCCCGGCGGGGGCATGGTCCCGGTGGGTGAGGTGATCGGTCAGGCGACGGTGCGATACTGGCCGCCCGGCCGACTCGGCTCTCTCGGGGGTCCCGGTCCGTTGTCCACCGTCCCATCGCCTGCCGGAGCTGGTCAGTGACCTCACCCACAACGCCCGTGGTGCTCACCGCCCACGCTCCCGCCGTTCCGCTGGGCCGGGCATGAGCGACGAGACCGCGGAACAGCGGCTCCGCCGGATCGCCACGACCCGGGCCACAGAGACCGCGCAGGCGCGCCAGTCGGTGGACCCCCGCGGTGGCGGCCGTGTCGAGGACGTCGACCCCGACCGGACCGCCGGCGACGTCGGTGACGACGACGAGGACTACGACGACTCGGGGTCGTTCCTGCAGAACGTCTGGGGCGGCATCAAGGAGATCCTCATCATCGCCGTCATGGCGCTGGTGCTGTCGTTCATCGTCAAGACCTGGCTGATCCAGGCGTTCTACATCCCGTCCGGGTCCATGGAGAACACCCTGGTCCGCGACGACCGCGTCATCGTCAGCAAGCTGACGCCTGGCCCGTTCGATCTCAACCGTGGTGACATCGTCGTCTTCAGAGACCCCGGGAACTGGCTCGGCACGGTCCCGACGACGAACGAGGGCGGCACCCGCGAGTCGGTCCGGCGCGTCCTCCAGTTCGTCGGCCTGGTCCCGGACGACTCCGACGACCACCTCATCAAGCGGGTCATCGGCCTCCCCGGCGACCACGTGGTCTGTTGCGACAAGAACGGCCAGCTAACGATCAACGGCGTCGCCATCGCGGAGCCCTACATCCGGCCGGGTGACACCGCCGGCGGCGGCAAGGCCAGCTTCGACATCACCGTCCCGCCGGGCAAGGTGTGGGTCATGGGTGACCACCGCAGCGACTCCAGCGACTCCCGGTTCCACGACGACGGCACCGGGGCGACCGGGTCGGTCCCCATCGAGGACATCACCGGTCGCTCGGTGATGATCGTCTGGCCGGTCGACCACGTTAAGTGGCTCTCGGTACCCGAACGGGTCTACTCCGACGTGCCCCCCGCCTCCGGCCAACCGGCCCCGACCCCGGCGTCCACGGGCGCCACCGGCTGAGTGGTCGTCACCCGCAGCAAGAAGCCCTCGCTGCGCGTCGAGCGCGCGTTGCAGCGGGACGGCCATCGGGTGCTGGCCGGGATGGACGAGGTCGGCCGCGGTGCGCTCGCCGGGCCGGTGTCGGTCGGGGTCGTCGTCATCGACGAGACCTGTCGCTCCGCTCCGGTGGGGGTGAAGGACTCCAAGCTGCTCACGCCCCTGGCGCGGGGGCGCATGGTGCGTCCCATCCAGCGGTGGGCCCGCGCGTACGCCGTCGGCCACTCCTCGCCCGCGGAGATCGACGAGATCGGGATCATGGGCGGCCTACGGCTGGCCGGTATGCGTGCGCTTGCCTCCATCGCGGCGGCGGGCGTGGTGCCGGACCTCGTCATCCTCGACGGGAACCACGACTGGCTCACCCCTTCCGACGAGCTGGGGCTGCTGGCCTTCGCCCACGAGGGCGCGCCGTCGGTGCCGCCGGTGACGACGATGATCAAGGCCGACATGAAGTGCTCGTCGGTCGCGGCGGCCTCGGTCATCGCCAAGGTCGAGCGGGACGGGATGATGGTGGCGCTCGACGTCGACCACCCGGAGTACGGGTGGGCGGTCAACAAGGGGTACGCCGCCCCCGAGCACATGCTCTCCCTCGAGGCGCACGGTCCGTGCGTCCAGCACCGCCGGTCGTGGCGGCTCCCCGGCATGCCGAGCCTCGAGGAGCTGCTGGAGGACGGGGTGGTAGAACTGAGCGCGCTGGACGTTCGTGAACACGGGTCCGAGGAGTCAACGGGATGAGTTCTGAGGATCTCGAGAAGTACGAGACCGAGATGGAGCTCCAGCTCTATCGGGAGTACCGCGACGTCGTCTCCCTCTTCACGCATGTCGTGGAGACCGAACGCCGCTTCTACCTGTGCAACCAGGTCGACATGAAGGTCCGCGGCGACGGCGGCGAGGTGTTCTTCGACGTGACGATGCACGACGCGTGGGTGTGGGACATCTACCGACCGGCCCGCTTCGTCAAGACGGTTCGCGTGGTGACGTTCAAGGACGTCAACATCGAGGAGCTCCCCAAGTCCGACCTGGAGCTGCCCTCCTAGCTCACGTCGGTGGCCGCTGGTCGGTGGCCGCTGGTCGGTGGCCGCTGGTCGGTGGCCGCTGGTCGGTGGCCGCTGGTCGGTGGCCGCTGCTAGCGTCCCCCGGTCATAGTGGGGGACGTCCGCTCGTCCACATGCTCTGCGCGTTTCGTCCCACGGTCCACAGCCGGTATGCGGGGTGGTGCGCCCTCGCATACCGACCGGCACCGTTGGCGCATGGACACATCGGGGGCCGTCGCCACGGGAATGCCGTGGCAGACCGCGCGCGGGCTCGGCAGCTACGGCGAGCGGATGGCGGTGCGCTACCTCACCGACCGCGGCCTCGAGGTTCTCGACCGGAACTGGCGGTGCGACCTCGGCGAGATCGACATCGTCGCCCGCGACGGTGGCTGCCTCGTCGTCTGCGAGGTCAAGACCCGACGCAGCACCACCTTCGGCCAGCCCATCGAGGCCGTGGACCACCGCAAGCTCGCCCGGCTCCGACGGCTTTCGGCCGCCTGGCTCGCCGACCGCCGGGCCGCCGGCGCACCCCTCACGGGCGTCGCCGGGATCCGGGTGGACGTCGTCGGCGTCCTGCGACCCCGCCGCGGACCGTGCCGCATCGAGCACGTCGTAGGAGCGGTCTCGTGACGCTCGGCCGGACGCGCGCGGTGGGGCTGCGAGGGATCGTCGGCTTCCTCGTCGACGTCGAGGTGGACATCGCCTCGGGGCTGCCGTTGTTCAGCGTGGGCGGCTGCCCGGACGGCGCCTGCGCCCAGGCTCCCGACCGGGTGAAGGCGGCGGCCGCGAACTCCGGCCATCCGATTCCTCTGCGCCGCGTCATCGTCAACCTTTCGCCGGCGTCGATCCCCAAGGTCGGCTCCGGCTTCGACCTCGGCATCTGCGTCGCCGCCCTCGTCGCGAGCGAGGCGATACCCCCGGACGTCGTCCGCGAGGTCGTCCACATCGGCGAGCTCGGTCTCGACGGGACCGTTCGGTCGGTACCCGGCGTTCTTCCTCTCGTCCTCGCTGCCGCCCGCAAGGGCGTACGCCACGTCGTCGTCCCGGTCGCCAACGCGGCCGAGGCGCGGCTCGTCCCCGGCGTGCAGGTCCACCCGGTCGCCACCCTCGACGAGCTGGTGTCTCGGTATGCGGCGTTGCAGCACGGGCTCCTTCCCGCACCGGTGCCGGAGCCGCCTCCGAGACCGGTCGTGGCGGCACCGTCGCCGGACCTCGCCGAGGTCGTCGGACAGCACGAGGCCCGGCGCGCCCTCGAGGTCGCAGCCGCCGGCGGGCACCACCTCTACCTCGTCGGCCCGCCTGGCGGCGGGAAGACGATGCTGGCGGAGCGGCTACCCGGGCTCCTGCCCGAGCTGGACGACGCCCAGGCCATGGAGGTCACCGCCATCGCGTCGGTTCTCGGACGGGTGGGCCCGCAGGCGGCGCTCGAGCGACGGCCCCCGTTCGTCGCACCCCATCACGGCGCGTCGCCCGTCGCGGTGATCGGTGGCGGCTCGAGCCGGGTCCTGCCCGGCGCGGTCACGCAGGCTCACCACGGCGTGCTGTTCCTCGACGAGGCTCCCGAGTTCCACACGTCGGTCATCCAGGCGCTGCGCCAACCGATCGAGTCGGGGGAGGTCGTCGTGTCGCGGGCGGTCGGAAGACACCGGTTCCCGTGCCGGTTCCAGCTGGTCCTGGCGGCCAACCCGTGTCCCTGCGGGTTCGGCTACGGCAAGGGCGTCCGGTGTCGATGTTCGTCGATCCGGCTGTCCCACTACCAGAACCGGCTCAAGGGGCCGGTGCTCGATCGTGTCGACATCCAGGTCTTCGTGCCGGCGCCGTCGAAGGCGGCGCTCCTCGGCGCGGTCGGGGAGTCGAGTGCCGAGGTCGCAGCGCGGGTCGTCGAGGCTCGCCGGCGTCAGGGCGAACGGTGGGCGGGAACGTCGTGGCGGCTCAACGGTCACGTACCCGGACCGATGCTCCGCGCGGGCCGGTTCCGGCTGCCCTATCCGGTGACCTCAGCGGTCGACGCCGCGCTGGACCGCAGCCTGCTGACCATGCGCGGCTATGACCGGTGTCTTCGGCTGGCCTGGACGCTCTGCGACCTGCGGGGCGCGGACCGGCCTGACGCGGACGACGTCGGTCGCGCGCTCGCCCTGCGCCTCCCGGACGAGCAGGTGGCCGCGTGACCGCCCAGGCGATCTCCGAGCCAGCCGGCGTCACTCGGGCCGTGCGTGGCGCGCGGGCGGCCTGGTCGCGGATCGCCGAACCTGCCGATGAGCGTGCCTTCGCGCTGGTCGCGGAGCACGGAGCGGTCGGCGCTCTCCGGCTGGTGCTGTCGGGCGACGACAGGGTGCCGGAGGTGTTCTGTATGCGCGCGGACCGGTTCCGTATCGAGGCGGACTCCGGCTCGCAGCTCGCGGCGGCCCGGGCGATCGGAGCGACCGTCATCTGCCCGGGCGACCCCGAGTGGCCGGTCCGGCTGGACGACCACCCGGTGCCGCCGTTGTGTCTGTGGGTGCTCGGCAGCTCCGACCTCGCGATGCTGGCCGAGCGGTCGGTGTCGGTGGTGGGCGCCCGCAGCAGCACCCCCTACGGAGATACCGTCGCCAGCGGTCTGGGTTCGGGGTTGGCGGAACGCGGCTGGACCGTCGTGTCCGGCGCCGCGTTCGGGATCGACGCGGCCGCGCATCGCGGCGCGCTCTCGGTCGACGGGGCCACGGTCGCGATCGTGGCTGGGGGAGTCGACCGGCCCTACCCGTTGGCGCACACCACGCTCCTCGCACGGATCGCGGAGGTGGGGGCGGTGGTCGCCGAGGTGGCCCCGGGCATGGCGCCGACGAGGCCACGGTTCCTGCTCCGCAACCGGATCATCGCGGCCATGTCGCGGGGCGTCATCGTGGTCGAGGCGGCGCTGAGGTCGGGCTCGCTGAACACCGCTCGCACGGCCGCGGAGATCGGCCGCCCGGTCGGCGTGGTGCCGGGGCCGGTGACGTCGATGATGTCGTCCGGCTGCCATCAGGCCCGGCGGGACGGGCTGGCCGAGATCGTCACCGACGTGGATGAAGTCATCGACCTGGTCGGCGACTTCGGTGTCGACGCCGCCCCGCGCCGGAGCGCAGAGTCGCTCCTCGTCGACCTCCTCGACCCCTCCGACGCCCAGGTCCTCGCGTCGGTCCCGGTGCGGCGCGCTCAGAGCGCGCTGGACATCGCGGTGACAGCTGCGGTGTCGGTCGACGCGGTCGGCGCCGCACTGGGACGGCTCGAGCTGCAAGGCTTCGTACGCCGTGACGGCAACGGCTGGCGGAAGGCGGTGATGAAGTCAGGCTGACCCACTCGGGCTCGGACCACACGCAGAGCGATTCCGCGGCGCGCTGACGCGGTCGTTGTGCGGACCTCTCCGGTTTGTCACGGTGGCCACGTGACGGTTTCGGCAGCGGCGGCGGGTACTGCGCCTGCGGCCGAGAGCGTCGCGGCCGACGCACGCGCGACCGAAAGCGCCGCGTCAGACGCAGGCGCCACCCTGGCCGATCGCGGGCTCGGACTCATCGGCGAATTCGTCCGGTACCTGCGCGCCGAACGCAGCCGCTCCGAGCACACCATCCGCGCGTATGCGTCGGACGTCACCCACCTCGGCCGACACCTGGTCGCACGTTCAGGAGGCAGCGGCTCGACAGAAGGCGGCTCGAACGGCTACGACTCTGGCGGGCACGCCTCGGCAGAGCACACCTCGGCAGAGCACACCTCGGCAGCGCACACCTCGGCAGAGCACACCTCGGCAGAGCACGGCTCGGCAGAGCACGGCTCGGCAGAGCACGGCTCGGCAGAGCACGGCTCGCAAGGCATCCGCTCCGCGGAACGTCACGTGGCGGCAGACAACTCGACCCACGACCCGATCGATGACGACTCGGGGACCAGCCCATCCGGCGTCGAGATGATGGACGACGTCCTGGCGACTGCGACATTGGCCGACCTGCGGTCCTGGCTATCGGCGCAGTCGCAGGAGGGCGCGGCGCGCGCGACGATCGGCCGGCGCGCGGCGGCGGCCCGGACGTTCTACCGCTGGGCGACGCGGACCGGTCGGGTTGCCGCTGACCCGTCGCTGCGGCTGGTGGCCCCTCGTCGAGGAGGACGCCTGCCGGCGGTCCTGCGCCAAGCGGAGGCGACCAAACTGCTCGACATCGCCGCGGTGGCCGCCGATGACGAGGACCCGATCCACGTCCGCAATCGGGCCATCCTCGAGCTGTTGTACGCGAGCGGGATTCGGGTGGGCGAGCTGGTCGCCATCGACGTCGACGACCTGGACCTCGGAAACGATCTCGTTCGAGTCACCGGCAAGGGCGCGAAGGAGCGGGTGGTGCCGTTCGGCATCCCCGCGCGGCGCGCGCTGGAGGCGTGGCTGTCGGCCCGGCAGCGGGTCGCCACGGCGCATACGGGTGCGGCGCTGTTCCTCGGGCGACGCGGCAAACGCGTGGACCCGCGCCAGGTTCGGGAAGTCGTGCACGCGCTCCTGGCCCACCTCCCGGACGCTCCGGACCTCGGCCCCCACGGGCTGCGGCACAGCGCGGCGACCCACCTGCTCGAAGGTGGCGCCGATCTCCGCGTCGTCCAGGAGCTGTTGGGGCACGCGAGCCTGGCGACGACGCAGCTCTACACCCACGTCTCGGTGGACCGGTTGCGCCGGTCCTACGAACAGGCGCACCCCCGCGCATGACGGCCTGCACCACCAACCGCACGACGGTGTGCACCACCAACCGCACGACGATCTGCACCACCAACCGCACGACGTTCTGGACCTCGACCTGCGCCACGTCGACCTCCATGTGGGGCGGCGTGACACGCACGGGATCCGCCTGGCGCCCACGAGCCCTCTCGGAGAGGAATAATCGTTCCGGAGGCCGACGGGGACCTTTCGACGACCGGAGACCATGACCACGGTGGAGCAGTCACGCTCCCGCGCTCGGCGCGGAGCGGTTGACGATGCCCCGGACGAGATCACCATCGTCAAAGAGGTCCCGGACTGGGTCCGGCGACAGCGCCGCCAGGAGGCCCGCCTCCGCCGGACTGTGCTGCTTGCCCTGTTGATCCTCATCGCCGGCGCCGTGCTCGCCCGGTGGCGCGAGGATCCCGCAACGGTGCTGGCCAGTGGACTCCGCCCGGTGAACGCAGTCATGGCCTCACCCGGTCAGGACGCTGCCGGAGCCGGAGCACCGGACACGCCGGCGGCACCTGCCACCGCTGCGGATGGCTCGGCGGGCGCCACTCCCGACTCGTCGGCCACGGCGCACGCCGAGGAGGACGCTCCCGTCGAGCCGGCACCGATGGCCTCGCAGCTACCGGTTCCGAGCTCGGGCGCGGGAACCATCACTGCCGTCGAGATCCCGAGTGGAGCCATCAAGGCAACGGGACGGACCGTCGCCTACGGCATCGACATCGAGGACGGCCTCCCCGTCTCGGCGGCGGACTTCGCGGCGGTGGTCCACACGGTGCTCGTCGACGAACGCGGCTGGCAGACCAAGGATGGCGTCCGTTTCGTGCCGGTGAGTCCCGCGGAACGAGAGGCCGGTGCGCACGTCGACATCCGCGTCACCCTGGCCAGCCCCACGCTGACCGCCAAGCTCTGCGCACCGCTCAACACCTCGACCGAACAGGTGTCGTGCTGGAACGGCATGCGTGCGGTCCTCAACCTCACCCGGTGGGTCCGTGGGGCCACGACCTACGGCGACGACCTCACGTCGTACCGCGACTACCTCGTCAGCCACGAGGTCGGCCACGGCCTCGGCCATGGGCATGTCCACTGTCCCGGTGCCGGCGAACCGTCGCCGGTGATGGTGCAGCAGACCAAGGACCTCGAGGGCTGCACGGCGTGGCCCTGGCCCACGAGCCCCTGATTGCCCCTGACCCAGCCTGACCCGGTCGAGCGCCGGACGTGGTTGGGTCACGGAGGGCGGAGGGGTAACAGGATCACCCGCACGGCGCCGACCAGGACCAGCGGGTCGAGATAGGTCTCGTCGCGCAGGACGCCCCAGTGCAGGCAAGTCGCCGGGGCGCAGTGACCGGGGGTCGTCGCCACCGTGGCCACGGCTTGGCCTTGGGCGACGGCGGTCCCGACGGTCAGTGACGAGTCGACCGGCTCGAACGTCGTCCTCAGCCCGCCCGGGGTCTCGATGACGAGGACGCCTCGGTCGACGACAACCCCGTGGAACGTCACGACCCCGGCGGTCGGGGCCAACACCTCCTGGCCGACGGCGGCGCCGAGGTCGACTCCGCGGTGGCCCGAATCCCAGCGCACGTCCGGCGGGTCGAAAGGCGCGAGGACCGGAGGCCGGGGGAGGAGCGGCCACGTCCAGCGGCCTCGGGGCGCCGTGGCCAACGGGCCCGCCGCACCCGAGCCAGCCGCCGCACTCGAGACCTCCGGGGCTCGCGAGGCACCCGCGGTGGCCGGGCCGACCGCTGCGCTCGCGTCGGCTGCCACCACTGAAGCGAGCGCGATCTGAGGAGCCCGTGCGCCCGACGTCCAGTCCGGAGCCACGACCGCCGCCGAGTCGGCTCCCGTCACCACGACGGCGAGCGTGACGAGGAGTGCCACGGCTCCCGCTCGCCGCCCGAACCTCGCCGACCACGTCATCCCCACAGCGTCGAGCGCGGGCCGACGCCCGTCGAGGGGTCACCCCGCCCCTGTGGATCATGGGACGAACGGGTCAAACCCTGTGGACGACCCATTCGCGCAAGACCTGACCGCGTCTGAACCCGACCGACCCGATCCGCCCGACGACCGAGTCACGCCAGCCCCCGTCAAGCCCGGCTCAGACAGCGACCGAACCCCGACAGCGTCAGACGGCCCCGACCTCGCGGCCCTTCAACGTCGCCAGCCGGGACGCCGCCTCGGTCAGCACCTCGTCCTTCTTGCAGAACGCGAACCGAACCAAGGTCCGCGCCGCCGCCACGTCGTCGTGGAACACCGACACCGGTACCCCGACCACCCCGCACAACGCCGGCAGCTCGCGACAGAACGCCAGCCCGTCCGTCGCGCCCAACCCCGCCGCATCAGCCACGACGAAGTACGTCCCCGACGGCCTCGACACCGTCAGCCCCGCCTCCGTCAGCCCGGCGCAGAGCAGGTCCCGCTTGCGCTCCAGCGAGGCGGCCAGCCCGGTGTAGACCGAGTCGTCCAGTCCGAGCGCCAGCGCCACCGCCGGCTGGAACGGTCCCGACGCGACGTACGTGAGGAACTGCTTCACCGTCCGCGCGGCCGCCACCGCCGACGCCGGCCCGGTCACCCATCCGACCTTCCACCCGGTGGCCGAGAACGTCTTCCCCGACGACGAGATCGAGATCGTCCGCTCCCACATCCCCGGCAGCGTCGCGACGGGGATGTGCGAGACCCCGTCGAAGGTCAGGTGCTCGTAGACCTCGTCCGTGACCACCCACGCGTCGTACTCCCGCGCCAGCGCGCACACCAGCTCCAGCTCGGCCCGCGAGAACACCTTCCCGGTCGGGTTGTGCGGAGAGTTGAGCAGTACCAAACGAGTTCGCGGGGAGAACGCCGCCCGCAGCGAGGCCTCGTCCACCTCGAACGACGGGAACCGCAGCACCGACGTCCGCCGCACCGCACCTGCGAGGGCGATCGTCGCCGCATACGAGTCGTAGTAGGGCTCGAAGGTCACCACCTCGTCGCCCGGCTCGCACAGCGCGAGCACCACCGACGCGATCCCCTCGGTGGCACCGGCGGTGACGAGCACCTGGGACGCAGGATCGACCGACAGGCCGTAGAACCGCTGCTGATGATCCGCTACCGCCGACAGCAGCTCCGGCACCCCCGGTCCCGGCGGGTACTGATTCCGCCCACCCTCGATCGCCGCCACTGCGGCCGACAACATCGACGCCGGCCCGTCGGTGTCCGGGAACCCCTGACCGAGGTTGATCGCACCCGTCTGCATGGCGAGCGCCGACATCTCGGCGAAGATCGTCGTCCCGAAGCCCTGCATACGCTCGACCAGCGGGGTGGCCGGAGAAAGACCGACAGGCATGACCAGCAGCGTATGCCGCGCCGCCCCACCCCGGCCTACGCGTCGGGCGGCAGCCAGCCCGGGTCGAACCCGCAGGCCTGGATCCGGAACAGCTTGTAGCGGCCGGCCGTCCCGATCTGCTGGAACCCCGGCGCCTCCTCGAGCTTCGTGATCCCGGCGGTCCGTTGGTAGAGGTTCAGCCAGTACCGCTCCGGCCCGGTGATCGCGTACTCGACGCCGTCCCGCCGCAACGCGTCGCAGACGTCGGCCCGCGTCGCGGCCTCACGCAGGTGCGCGCCGATGAGGGCATGGTCGGGGTCGGGGTCGAGCAGCAGCGACTCGAAGACGACCGGCCGGTTGTGGAAGGCGTAGAGGAACGCCGACCCGTTGGCCGGCACGTCGGCCGTGACCGCCCCCTCAGGGATGAGCCGCACCAGCTGGCCGAGCGCCACGTTGTCCGCGGGGGAGAGCAGCACCTGGTACGGCTGGTCCGGGTGGTAGTAGCGGTCGACGATGTCGCCGGCCTGCTGGTGCGACGCGCCCCCCGTGATGACGGCCACCAGCGCCAGCGCGCCACCTCCGGAGATGACGGCGAGCGCCCAGGGCCGGCGCGTCCGGTCGGTCATCGGCGGGGTGAACGCCGCCAGCAGCCGCGACAGCCAGCGGGCCAGCGTATGCGTGCCGACGACCGCCATGAGGACGGCCGGGACCGTCACGAGGGCCCCGATCCGGACCTTGTCGTTGTACCAGTACCCCGTCACCAGCGAGCCCAACCCGGGACGGCCGGTCGCCGCGATGACGTAGAGCACGATGCAGGCCACCCACGTCACGATCACCCACCGCAGGCGCACCCGCCGGGCGCACACCACCAGCCCGATGGCCATGACGCCGAGCAGCCCCAACGGGATCGGCCCGATCTGCAGCGCGAGGAGCACGCTGTCGCGCAGTGCGGAGCCGAGCGGGTCGGAGGCGCCCCAGTCGTAGCTCGCGGTATCCGCCACCTGCTGCGAGACCTGCGGGACCACGAGCAAGCCGAGGACGACGACGAGGACGAGGACGACCAGCTTGATTCCCGCTCGTCGCCCGACCTCACCGCCCAGCCGCCGCCACTGCAGCGCGAACCGGGTGCCGACAGCGAGCACCATGAAGAGGACCAGCGAGACCAGGGCGTTGGGGTGGGCGAGGGCCAGCCCGGGGACCGCGCCGACGGTGACCAGCACCGCCAGCCGCCGGGGGAGCCCCGGCACCGGCGCCACGCAGCCGACCGCGACGAGCGCCGGACCGAGCACTCCCGGCAGCAGCGCGGTACCGAGCAGGTTGGGCCACAGCACTCCCCACCCCATGAGGATGTAGGGGAACATGGTGAACGCTGCGGACACGAGCCCCGCGCCGACCAGCAGGATCGCGGACCGGCCGAGGGTGACCCGCACGAGCGCCACGATCCCGAGCGGCCAGAACACCGCCGCGGCCGCGATGGCCATGACATTGGCCGCGACGACGATCGCGCTGCCGTCGGCCAGGGCGGGCACGACCTGGGCCAGCGTCCCGGCGATGTCGTGGAACGCGCTGGGGTAGGCGGGATGGCCGGGGGACCCGAGCGAGGAGAAGACGTCGGTCTCGAGGAACCGCCGGATCCGGTTGAGGTGCGCCACGGCGTCGGTGCTCTGCACCATCTGGTCCGGTCGCTCGATCCCCGGCAGGACGGCAATGAGCACAAGCAGGACACCGAGGCATACCCCACCGAACGCGAACCACGAGGTGCACCCGGTGTCACGCGCCGCGTAGGCCGCGGGGACCAGTCCGCGCGGGCGGACGGCGAACCCCAGGAGGTACGCCAGCAGCACCCCCACCGCGGTGGCGGCGAGGTAGAACCACGGTTGCCAGGACAGCTGGAGGAACGGCGCCAGCACCGCGGCACCGGCCACCAGGGTCGTTCCGAGGCTGGGAGCCACCCCCCAGGCGGCGATCCCGCGCAGACCGGCCACGTAGGCCATCGCGGCACCGGGCAGCAGGACGACGGCCGCACCGAGGACCAGCAGTGGCAGCACCGGCAGCCACTCGCTCACGGTGGCACCTTAGGCGATCGAGCGGGCGCCGATTTCCTCCTCGCCTCACCACGGGCATACCATGGATGTACGGCCGTCATCCGTGACGGCCGAATTCGCGCGCCTTCGCCCGTTGACCTGTTGTCCAGCGAAATGGGGACGCGCACCCGGTTTGGTCCGGTACGCCACGCAGCGGCCCCCGCTGCACGGTGTCCGGTGGGGTGCGGGTCAGGCGCCAGGCAGGTGGCCACACCCGTGCGCCGCCGACGGAACCGACCACGACACACCAGGAGGACACGGCATGGCCGTTGTCACCATGCGCCAGCTCCTCGAGAGCGGCGTCCACTTCGGGCACCAGACCCGACGCTGGAACCCCAAGATGAAGCGCTTCATCATGACCGAGCGCAACGGGATCTACATCATCGACCTGCAGCAGTCGCTGACGTACATCAACGACGCCTACGAGTTCGTCCGGGAGACCGTCGCCCACGGCGGTTCGATCCTCTTCGTCGGCACCAAGAAGCAGGCCCAGGAGCCGATCGCCGACCAGGCGACGCGCGTCGGGATGCCCTACGTCAACCACCGCTGGCTGGGCGGCATGCTCACCAACTTCAACACGATCTCCAAGCGGCTCACCCGCCTCAAGGAGCTCGAGGAGCTCGACTTCGACGACGTGGCCGGTTCGGGCCGCACGAAGAAGGAGCTCCTCATCCTCCAGCGCGAGAAGATCAAGCTGGAGAAGACGCTCGGCGGTATCCGCTCCATGCAGCGCGTGCCCTCGGCGGTCTGGATCGTCGACACGAAGAAGGAGCACCTCGCCGTCGACGAGGCCCGCAAGCTCGGGCTGCCGGTCATCGCGATCCTCGACACCAACTGCGACCCGGACGAGGTCGACTACAAGATCCCCGGCAACGACGACGCGATCCGTTCGGTCACGCTGCTGACCCGGGTCATCGCCGACGCGGTCGCCGAGGGCATCGTGGCCCGCGCCGGTGGCGGTCGCGCCGCCGGTGACGAGCAGGTCGCCGCCGAGGAGCCGCTGGCCGAGTGGGAGCGCGAGCTCTACCGCGAGGCCGCCGCCGCCGAGGCGACCGACCAGGCCGCCCCGGCCGTGACGCCCGAGCCCGAGGTGGCCGAGGCCGCTGCGGACCCGGCGCCCGAGGGTGCGACCGGTGCCGAGCCGATGACCGTCCCGCAGGCCGACGACGACAACCAGCCGGTCGACCCCGAGGTCGAGACCACCGACGCGACGGCCTGACCGGCCCTGTTCATCACCCTCATCAACTCCGAGGAAAAGAGCGAGTACCACCATGGCGAACTTCACCGCCGCTGACATCAAGGCGCTGCGCGAGCAGACCGGCGCCGGCATGCTCGACGTCAAGAGGGCCCTCGACGAGGCCGATGGCGACCACGCCAAGGCCACCGAGATCCTGCGCGTCAAGGGCCAGAAGGGCGTGACCAAGCGCGAGGGTCGGACCACCTCGAACGGGCTGGTCGCGGCCAAGGCCGAGGACGGCGTCGGCACTCTCGTCGAGGTCCTGTGCGAGACCGACTTCGTCGCCAAGAGCGAGAAGTTCATCGCGCTCGCCGAGCAGATCCTCGAGCAGGCCATCGCCTCCCAGGCGGTCGACACCGACGCGCTGCTCAAGAGCACGCTCGCCGACGGCCGGACCGTCCAGGAGCTGGTCGACCAGTCCAACGCCGTCATCGGCGAGAAGATCGAGGTCAAGCGGGTGGCCCGCGTGGAGGGTGAGCGCGTCGCCGCCTACCTGCACAAGACCAGCCCTGACCTGCCCGCGCAGATCGGCGTCCTCGTGGCCATCGCCGGCGGCGACGACCAGGTCGCCCGCGACATCGCCATGCACGCCGCGGCGCTGCCGCCGACCGCCCTGACCCGGGACGACATCCCGGCCGAGACGGTCGAGAACGAGCGCCGGGTCGCCGAGGCGACCGCTCGCGAGGAGGGCAAGCCCGAGGCCGCCATGTCGCGCATCATCGAGGGCCGCGTCAACGGGTTCTTCAAGGACAACGTGCTTATCGAGCAGGCGTTCGCCAAGGACCAGAAGAAGACCGTCGGCCAGGTCCTCAAGGACGCCAACGCCGAGGCCCAGGCGTTCGCCCGGTTCCGCGTCGGGTCCTGACGACCCCGCGGACCTGGTTCCGCTCAGCTGGAGCGCAGCACTGGAACATCGGGGTGCTGCGCTCTTGCTGTCACCGGTGTCACCGGGGGCTCGCTGCTCGCCGATCTTTCCGGCGACGAGACCCGAACCGGCAGCAGACCCGAACTCGGTGTCGGGCAGGGCACAATGCGTTCAGGTTTGACCATCTGAATCGCTTACCGGGCCGAACCCCCGCAAACGCGACCACCGTCCGTGACCGAGGGGCAGCGCTGATGCACGTTGACACGTCTGGGCCACCCCTCGCGCGAACCGCCGCCTCGAGCCGTGCGCGTTTTGGCTCGTGGCTGGCGGCGCTGGAGCTCGCCACCCGTCCCGTCCATCCCGAGACTCGGGCGGCGCTGGAGCGCCGATGGGCGGACCTTCCCGAGGGGGTGAAGACCAAGGCTCAGGCCCTAGGCCAGCACGCCGTCGGGTGTGAAGGCACCCACGGGGTGTTCCCCCAATGCAACCTCGCGTGCACCCCGTGCTACCACTCGCGGGACGCGAACCAGGTGGCGGTGGACGGCGGCCACACGCGCCGGGAGGTCGACGCCCAGATGGGGCTGCTCCGGCGCCTGCGCGGTCCCCGGGCGCACGCCCAGCTCATCGGCGGCGAGGTGACCCTGCTGCCTTCGGACGACCACGCCGCTGCCCTCCAGACGATGCTGGATCACGGCCGCAGCCCGATGAGCATGACCCACGGCGACTTCGACTACGACTACCTCCAGGCTCTCGCCGTCGGCGCCGACGGGCGGCGCCGCTTCCGGCGGCTGGCCTTCGCCGCCCACTTCGACATGATGATGTTCGGACGCCGCGACATCCCGCGCGCGCCGGACGAGGCCGCCCTCGACCCCTACCGCCGCCGGTTCGTGGCCATGTTCGACCGGCTCCAGAAGGAGCACGGCGTCCGGCACTTCCTTGCGCACAACATGACCGTGACGCCGCGCAACCTGGGCCAGGTCGCCGATGTCGTCCGCGGCTCCCGCGACGCCGGGTTCGGCCTCTTCTCCTTCCAGCCGGCCGCTTTCGTCGGGGACGACCGGCGCTGGCACGAGGGCTACCGCGACTCGACCGCCGACGACGTCTGGGCTGAGGTCGAGAAGGGCGCCGAGGCCCGGTTGCCGTTCCGGGCGCTGCAGATCGGCGATGAGCGCTGCAACCGCACCAGCTACGGCTTCTACGTGGGACCGCGGTTCTTCCCGGCGTTCGACGACCTGGACCCGGCGGACCTGCGGCTGCGCGACACCTTCTTCCAGCGCTTCGGCGGCGTCAGCTTCTCCGGCACCGAGGTCCCCGCCCTCACCGTCAAGGTCGTCCGGGTCGTCGTCCGTCACCCCGGGACCGCGTGGCCGTTCTTGCGCTGGGCCGGTCGGCGGGTGCGCCAGGCCGGGCCGGTGAACCTGGCGCGGTACGGCGTCCGCCCGGTCACGTTCGTCATGCACTCGTTCATGGACGCCGCCGACGTCCAGCCCGCCTGGGAGGCCATGGAGCGCGGCGAGGAGTGCAGCGACCCCCGCCTGCGCGACACCCAGGAACGGCTTCAGGCCTGTTCGTATGCCATGGCGCACCCGGAGACCGGCCGGCTCGTCCCCGCCTGCGTCCAGCACAGCGTGCTCGACCCCGTGGAGAACGTCGCCCTGCGCCGGAAGCTGCCGCTCACACCCGTCGACCGCGGCCGCCGCCGCGACCCGGTGCCGTCAGGGCGCGATGTTTGACGCCAGGGCCCGCCGGCTCCTCGCGCCCGTGCTGGAGGCGACGGGCTCGCGGCTGGCCGGCGCAGGCATACCGCCGCTCGCCCTGACCGGCCTGGGCTGGGCCGTCGGGATAGGGGCGTGCGTCGCCGTCGCGCAGCAGGCGTGGACCCTCGGTCTGGTGCTGTGGCTGGTGAACCGGCTGCTCGACGGGCTCGACGGGCCGGTGGCCCGCAGCCGGGGAGCGAGCGACCTCGGCGGCTTCCTCGACATCGTGGCTGACTTCAGCGTCTATGCGGGCTTCGTCGTCGGGGTGGCCGTCGCGGTCCCCGAGGCTCGGCTGGCCTGCGTGGTGCTGCTGAGCACCTACTACGTCTCCGGCACCGCGTTCCTGGCCCTGTCGTCGTTGGTCGAGCGGCGCGGCGGGGGAGTGGGTGACGGTCGCTCGCTGCGGTTCGTCGGGGGACTGGCCGAGGGCACCGAGACGATCGTGGTGTACGCCCTGATCTGTCTCGTCCCCGCGTGGACGCTCGGCATCGTCTGGGTCTTCACCGGCGCGGTCGCCGTGACGGCCGTGCAGCGCGTCGTGCTGGGCGTGCACACCCTTCGCACGGCCCCCGTCGCCCACCGCGCTGCACCGATTCTCACCGCGCCGGATCCGCGCCCGACCTCGCCGCTCGCCCAAGAGAACCGATCACGCTAGGGCGCCTCCGCCGGTCTTGGCCATCACGAAGGGCATACCGCCGGGGGTTGCGGCTCAACGGCCGAGGCGCTGTCGCCCGTCGAGCCAGGAACGCCGGGCCGACCCGAGCAGCCGGACCCCGCGCGCGACCAGCGGTGAACGGAGCGAGTCCTGCACTTCGGCGATCGCCGCGTTCCAGACGCCGTCCGAGTACGTGGGGTACGCGTGGATGGCGCCGGCGAGGTTGCGGGGGCGTAGCCCGCGATCGATCGCGAGGACGACCTCCGCGAGGCTCTCTCCGGCGCGCGGCCCGACGATGGTCACCCCCGCGATCCGACCTCGGCGGTCCACGACCAGGCGGGTCACCCCTGCGGTCCGGTCCTCGGCGACCGCCCGGTCGACGTGCGCGTGCTCCCAGGTGAGGACCCGCATACCGCCGCCGGGGTCGGACGAGGAGACACCGGCGGCGGCGACCTCGGGCTGGGTGTAGGTCACCCGGGGGACGGTCTCCGACGCCACCGAGCGCCGCAGGCCCAGGACGGCGTTCGTCGCGGCCAGCGAGCCGTGGATGCCGGCTAGGTGGGTGAACTGTGGGTGCCCGGTGATGTCGCCGGCGGCCCAGATGCGGGGGTTGCTGGTTCGCAGGTGCTCGTCCACCTGGACATAACCGCGGTCGTCGAGGCCCACGCCGGCGAGGTCGAGGCCGCACCGGTCGGTGCGCGGTGTGCGCCCGACGGCCACGAGGAGGCGGTCGTGCTCGATCCGTGTCCGGTCGGCGAGCCGCACCGTCCCAGCCGAAGGGGCGCCGATGGTCACCTCGACCTGCGACACCGGTATGCCGGTCCGGACGTCGACGCCGTCGGCCTCCAGGGCGGCGCGTACCAGGGCGGCTGCGGCCGGGTCCTCGCGCGGCAGGATCCGGTCCTCGCCCTCGAGCAGGGTGACCCGCGAGCCGAGCCGGGCGAAGGCCTGGCCGAGCTCGCAGCCGATGCTGCCGCCGCCGAGCAGGGTGAGCCGCTCCGGCAGCTGCGTCAGGTCCCAGACGGTGTCGCTGGTGAGGTACTCCGCGTCGTCGAGGCCCGGGATAGGTGGGGTGGCCGGCCTTGCACCCGTGGCCAGCAGCGCCTGGCGGAACCGCACGATGGTTCCGTCGACCGCCGCGGTGTCGAAGCCGGTGAACCGGACCGTGCCCGCTCGGACGGTGACGCCGGCCTGCTCGAGGGCCGGTGCCGCGTCGGTCGGGGCGATCTGGTCGATCGCTCCGCGTACATGCCGCATCACCGCGGTGAAGTCGACCCGTACACCGGACACCTTGACGCCGAGTCGGGCGGCGGCGCGCGCGTCGGCGGCCGAAGACGCCGCAGCCAGCAGGGCCTTGGACGGGACACAGCCGGTCCAGAGGCAGTCACCACCCAGCCGATCCCGCTCCACGAGGAGCACTCGGGCGCCGAGAGCCACCGCCGTCTTCGCACCGACCAGCCCCGCCGTGCCGCCACCGACCACCAGCAGGTCCCAGGGCTCGGCCTCGACGTCCGGCTCGCCCTCCGGACCGGACTCGGTACGGACGCCCGGCGGGTACGCCGGCTGCTGCTCGGCCACGACGCCCATGCGCGCTCCTGTTGACTGTTTTGAGACGCTGGTCCACGAGGTTCTGGCCCGCACTGTCGGGCCCCTCACGCAGGACCGAGAACGCAGGGGTGACCAGAGGCGAATGCAGCGACCTCCACGGTACGGCTGGGTGGCCCCGTTCTACGACCTCGTCTCCTTCGAGTGGCCCGTGTACCGCGCCGGGCGGGTCGCTGGAGTGGAGGCGCTCGGACTGCAGTCGGGAGACCGCGTCGCGGACATCGGCTGCGGCACCGGTCTCTCCCTCCCGCTGCTGCGTGAGGCGGTCGGCGGACGCGGACGGGTGGTCGGCGTGGACGCCAGCCCGACGATGCTGCGTCAGGCGACGGGCCGGATCGAGTCCGCCGGGTGGGACAACGTCGACCTCGTCCGAGCGGACGCCGCCGAGCCCGGTGTCCTCGCCACGGCCCTGCAGTCGGCGGAAGGGAGAGACGGCAACGCGGCTCCGCTCGACGGCGCCGTCTTCGTCTACTCCCTGTCGCTGATGAGCTCGTGGCTTCAGGTGTGGGCGGACGTCCTGGCGCTGACGAGGCCCGGGGGCAGATTGGCGTGGTAGACATGGCCGACCCGGTCGGCACCGCGACGGTATGGCGACCTCTGGCTCGGCTCGCGTGTCGTGTCGGCGGATCCAGCATCGACGCCCACCCGTGGACCTCGCTGGAGCGCGACCTCGTCGACGTCACGGTGCTCAGCCTCAAGGGTGGTCACGTCCAGGTCCGCGTTGGATCCACACCGGCCTAGTTCCGGGAGAGACGGAACCGGAAGCGCGCATCGCCAACGATCAACCGAGCACTTGAAGTTCAGGGTGCCTACAGGGCATACGCGGACTCGCGGCTATTAGACGATTCCGGTAGGACCGGTGTCTGGCCAGACTCGGTTCAGGCGTCCGGCGAGATGCTCTCCTTGCGGCTGCCCACCTGAGTGCTGGTGTGGCTCTACTTCGGTTTGCGTCTTCGCCGGTCGCCGTGTCGAGGCGTGGCTCCAGAGGGGTCTGCCCTGCTCGTAATAGCAATGCCCGCCTCGCAATCCCAGGTAGTTCAATGTGCGAGAGGCGGAGAGCGGTCATGCGGGTGTTCATCGGGGTCGATCCCCACAAGCTGTCGGCGACGATCGAGGTCGTCGACGACCGGGAGACGGTGTTGGCGACGGGCCGGTTCGGCACCGACAAGGCCGGCTACGCCGCGATGCGCAAGCACGTGGCGGCGTGGCCGGAGCGGACCTGGGCGGTCGAGGGCAGCAACGGCGCCGGACGGCCGCTGGCGCAGCGGCTACTGGCCGACGGTGAACGGGTGGTCGACGTCCCCGCAAAGCTCAGCGCCCGCGCCCGGCTGTTCGACACCGGCCACAACCGCAAGACCGACGCCCACGACGCGCACGCGGTCGCGGTGGTCGCGGTCCGCACCAGCGGCCTGCGAGTCCTGTCCTACGACGTCGAGATGGAGGCGCTGCGGATGCTGGTCGACCGCCGCGAGGAGCTAACCCGGACCCGGATCCAGACGGTCAACCGGCTGCAGCGGCTGCTCGCCGAGCTGACTCCCGGTAAGGCGAAGAAGGACATCACCACGTTGCAGGCCAAGGCGATCCTGGCTTCGGTGCGACCCCGCGACCTGGCCGGCAAGACCCGCCGTCGGCTCGCTGCCGAGCAGCTGGCCGAACTGGTGGCGGTGGACAAGAAGATCAAGGCCCTGACCAAGGAGCTCAAGGCGATGGTCGCTCGCCCCGGGTCGACGCTGATGGACCTGCCCGGCGTCGGTCCGGTCGTGGCCGCCCGCACGTTGGCCGACGTCGGTCGACGTGGCCCGGTTCGCCGACCGGAACCGGTTCGCCTCCTGGACCGGCACCGCACCGATCGAGGCCTCCTCCGGCGAGATCGTCCGGCACCGGCTCTCGCGGGCCGGGAACCGGCGGATGAACCACATGATCCACATTGCCGCGGCCACCCAGATCCGCCTCGACACCCCCGGCCGGGCCTACTACCGACGCAAGCTCGCCGCCGGCAAGACCCGAGCCGAGGCGATGCGCTGCCTGAAGCGCCGCATCTCCGACGCCCTATATCGGCAGCTACTCGCCGACGCGAACGCCGTCAGCGCAGTGGCCGTGGACGCGGGTCCGGGAGGGCACCGCGGGGCGACACTGAACCGCACTGGGTCGTCCGGAGGGTGGTTGTTTAGGCGACCTCCGGGTTGGGGGTCACGGTCGTAGCCTGCCGGTGATGCTGTTCGAACTCAATCGGAGGCAGGTGCCCGATGGAGGAGTGCAGCCGGTCGTGGTTGTACCAGTGGATCCAGGAGGCGACCTGCCATTCGACGGCACGTCGGTCGGCCCAGGTGGGACCGCCGTCGTGGATGGCTTCGGTCTTGAACAGGCCGATGGTCGACTCGCACAGTGCGTTGTCGAGGGCGTCGCCGACGCTGCCGATCGAGCCGGCCATACCGTGCTCCAGCAGTTCGGCGGTGAACGCTACCGACGTATATTGCGAGCCGGCGTCGGAGTGATGGACCAGTCCGGTTGACTGCCAACGGGATTCGGCGATCCGACGGGTGGTCAGAGCCTGATGCAACGCGTCGGTGACCAAGGGTGTCTGCTTGCTCGCCGAGACCCGCCAGCCGAGGATCCTTCGAGAGTAGACGTCGACGACGAACGCGACGTACACGAACCCGGTGAGCGTCCACACATAGGAGAAATCGGCCACCCACAACTGGTCGGGCCGGGTCGGGGCGTGCCAGGCCCGGTGCACCAGATCTGGATGCCGCGGCGCGGCCCGGTCCGGCCAGGTGGTCCGGGTCCGATGCTGGCCGCGGACCACTCCACGGATCCCGGTCATCCGCATCAGCCGGGCAACCTGGTCCCGGCCCGCCTCGATCCCGGCCCGTCGGGCCGCCAGCCACAGCTTCCGGGCCCCATACACGCCCCAGTTGTCACGGTGGAGGGTGACCAGGGCGTTGGCCAGGTACGCCTCGTCCAGCGCCGCAGCGGAGACCGGACAGGCCCGGTGGGCGTAGTAGGTGGACGGCGCGATCGGCATCCCGTGCTCAGTGAGCACCGCGCAGATCGGCTCGACGCCGAACCGGTCACGAAAGGCGGTGATGTACATGACGATCACCGCAGTCGGCGGTCGAGCTCCGCCGACGCGAAAAACGCACTCGCGGTCTTAAGGATCTCGTTCGCCCGGCGCAGCTCGGCGTTCTCCCGCCGCAGCGCCCGCACCTCCTCAGACTCGCTCGAGCGCGACGGCAACGGCCCGCGGACACCGTCGACCCGCTCCGCGTCCTCCACCCAGTTCCGCAACGTCGCCGCGTTCACGTCCAACAGGACCCCGACCTGGCGGCGAGCCCGCAACTTGGACTCGTCGTGCTGCTCCAGCCGCTCCCGGTACAGGCGCACCGCCCGCTCCCGGAACTCCCGGTCATACTTCCTCGGCGCTGACATGAGATGCAGTCTCCCTTGCTAGATCAGCACCCTCCGGAAGACCCAGTGCGGTTCAGGTTGCTCCGGTCGACGGTCCGCGCAGCCGTACGCACAGGGGGTGACACGAAGTGTCGACCAAAGCATCCACAATTCGCGAAACCGCAAGTGTGGCTGCAACCCGGATTGTTGGTACCCACCGCGCTCGGCCGTGCCGTCAAGTGGTGGTTTCCGTGCCCAGCTTGTCGGACAACATCACGAGAACGATGCCTTGGCCGGCTGGAAGCAGGGTCGCGACCAGGGCTCCTAGCAAACGGTCACCAGTGGTGGGCGACGTCGACGACGAACCGGTCGCCGTTGCCGGGTCCTGGCAGGCTGAAGGCCCGCATCGGGAGCCGGGCGCGAACGCCGAGCCCGATGGTGGTGTATCCCTCGAAGGTGCCGCCGTAGGCGACCTCGCGGAAGGTAGAGTAGCCGGTGACGGTGGCGATCTCCTGGCCTGGCTGCGCGGTGAACAGGGCGTTGGGGGCGCGGTCGATGACGAGCCGGTCGTAGCATTCGTGCCGTCCGGTGCGCACCGCCAGGACCTCGCCCATCACGACAACCTTGAGCTTGGCACCTCCGCGAGCGTCACCGGGTCGCCTTTGCCTTCGGTGTACACCTGCGGCACGTAGGCAACGAACCCGTCGGCCTTGGGCAGCGACCCCCAGGTGATGCCGCTGCAGGCGGTCGACGTGGATGCCGTGGATGCCGTGGATGCCGTGGCCTCGCTGGTGGAGGCGGCGGCGATAGTGGCCGTCCCGGTCAGCGCCAGTGCGGTGACGACCAGGCGGATGATGCGTGACCGGCGAGTTGATGTCCGGGTTGATGTCCGGGTTGGTGTCCGAGTTGATGTCATGGTGCCCTCCTTCGTGGACGGTATTAAGACGCGCAGCTAGCGGTTTCGGTTGACAGGCAGCGGCGGACCCAGGGATGTCGCTTCGCGGAGGAGCCGGGTAGCAGGCGTCGGTGTGGCTCGGCGCGACCCTGGAAGGTGGGCGCATGTCACCGATGTGGGTGGACGTGACTGGGCCCAGCAGCGCAACTGATCTCCGCGAGATGCATCGACCGCCGCTGCAGCAGCGCATCGACAGTAGAACAAGTGTGATGTCTGGGCGTGCTGCGGATTAACGGATGGGAATGGCGGACTGCCGTGACAAGCCGGGCTTGCCGGACCTGCCGGTCTCGGCCGATCGGCCTGGGCACTTGTGGGGCCACCGTCTGGGGTGCGTGTCAACCCAGAAGGAGAGCTGTTCGTCTTATCGGTGTCCCGAAGGAGGACTTATGAAACCGAACCCTGCCACCCCTGCCGACCCTGCCGCCCCACGAGCGATCCGACCGCTGGTTTCCAGCCTGATGCTGCTGCTCGTCGCGGGCTGCGGGTCGGCGGCCGCCACCGGCGTAGCGGACGGGGCGTCACCGTCGACGGCCAGCCCCCCGGCCGCCGCCGTGCCGGCCAGCCTGGCGCCGGTCGCCTCGTCCGTGGCTCCTTCGACGGCGACCTCCGCGGTCGGCACGACGCCGGCTCCCGCGGCCAGCACGTCCTCCGGCGACGTGACCGCGGCCGTGCGGTCGGCGCTCGACCTGTTTGAGAGGGTCCCCCGAAATCCCCAGGACGCCTCCGCAGGGTATGTCTGGGTCCCGGTCAGCGATACGACAGGCCACCTGTCACCCTCGGTCGCCGCCCGCCTGGCCGCGCTGCGCAGCAGCGGCTATTTCAGCGACCGGGTCTGTGCTGAGGACTACCTCACCGGAACCCAGAACGGCCTGGCCGCCGCGCCCACGGTTCGTTCCGCGCACGGCGACACCGCCGGCACCGTCACCGTCGTCATCCGGCGACCCGCGACACCAGCACCACCTGACCTGACCGTCGTCATGACCCACCGCAACGGGGGCTGGCTGGCCAGCGACATCGCCTCCGGCACCGGCCCATCCGCCTCAATCTTCGCCACCAGACCTCACTGCTGACCGCCCAACGACGGCCGGCAGGCGTCTCGTGACAACCGGCAGCACCATCGGGCCAGACTCCCGGCCAGAGGGCGTTGGAGGCGCACATCCGGCGGCGCGCGCGCCAGGCGGCGAGCGCTGCGTTCGCCATCGTTGCTGCATCCGTTCGTCCCTTGGAAGAACGGCGCTCCCTGAACCCGTGCTTTGTCGTGTGCGACGGGTTGGTGCGACGGGTGGAAGCAGCTGCCGACAGCGTGAACGCCGTGGTCTCGTTCGCCACGGTCCGAACGCTATCTACCGGACCCGAGCGTCGGTGACGAGTCAGCCCGATGCTCCCTCGTTCCCAGTCCGGACCGGCCGGAGCGGGATACGGCTTTCACTGGTTGAAGAGTTGTGTATCGAAACAGAGGTCATCCGTGCTCGGCGCGTCCTGCCCCTGGGATGGGCGGGAGAGCGCACAGTGTTGAACAGGATGCACCGCCGGGCAGCATCACGGGAGGGGTCATGAACGGGTATACCGCCGAGGAGAGCGCGGCTCTGGTGGCCGCGTGCACAGCAGCGGCCGCGCACCGCAGGGATCATCACCATGCAACGGCCGTGACCTGTCACCCTCATGTTGTCGAGGTCATTCATCTTGGGCATCGCGCGGTCACGGTCTGCCACGACTGTGGGTCCGACTCCGGGTTCCTACCGGCCAGGGTGGCTCAAGCCGTCGCCGACGCGCACCGGATCCAAACGTTGGGTGACGGTGGCGCGCGGCTAAACCCGGCCGCCTGACCGTCTTAGGCGGCACGCCTCCGCCAGGCCGGCCCCGGATCGAGCCGTCAGGCCCGGCGGTCCTCGGACTGGCAGTGCGAGCGGCCGCCGGCTGCCGAGCGGCCGGGTACGTTGGACATCGCCCAGCGTCCAGGGGGACCGATGATCGTAGAACCACGGCAATCCGACTCGACCGACGCGACTCGCGCCAACGCCTTGGACCGAAGAGATCGGGAATCCCGAGGGAGTCCAGGATACTGAAGGGATTTTGGCTCCTCCGATCCCTCGACCATCATTGCCGGTGCCTTGCTCTCGGCTGGAAGCCCAACCCTTTGCCAGGGTGGGGCCGAGAACGGTGGCGATGGGCGGGGCCAGGATCTTGACGACCACGAAGTCGCAGGTCGCCGACGCAGTCTCGATCATCGGCTGGCGACGGCTGTCGGTCTCGGGGAACGGCAAGCTCTCGACGTCGGTCGGGCCGGGCCGGTCCATCCACTGCGCCTTTGGGCGCCTCGATCGCCGGTCGTCGGTGGTCGGTCGTCGATCGTCGGTCGAGCGTGCTGCAGAGGCCGGCCCGTCGGGGCCCTCATGTCACCGCCCACGTAGCGCGACAGGGCGCCCCGGAGACGTGTCAACCGGCCAGGCGGCTCGGGCGTCTTATGGTCATGGGAGCCTTGAGCATGGCGGATCCCGGCCTGGCGGATCCGGGTTCCGGGGCCCCCGTACCGGGTGCCGTGCGACGCCCGTCGGAGGCGGCCGCGCGGCGCGCCTCGGACGACGCGCTGACCGACCTGTACGCGGCCCACTGGGTCGGGCTGGTCCGGCTGGGCGTGCTGCTGCTGCGGGACCGCAGCCGGGCGGAGGAGGTCGTCCAGGACGCCTTCGTCGCCGCATACCCCCGGCTCGCCCGCCTGCGCGAGGAGGGGACCGCGCTGGCCTACCTGCGCCGTTCGGTGGTCAACGGCTGCCGGTCGGGGTTCCGCCGCCACGGGGTGGAGCAGCGCTACCTCACCTCGGTCAGAGGGTCCGCGGACGCTCCGGGGCGCGCGTCCGGCGACAGCGCGGAGACGACAGCGCTGCGCCGCCGGGACGACGCGGCCCTGCTCGACGCCGTCCACCGCCTGCCCCAACGGCAGCGCGAGGTCGTGGTGTTGCGCTACTACTCCGACCTCAGCGAGCGGCAGATCGCCGACGCGCTCGACATCTCACCCGGCTCCGTTAAGGCGCACGCCCACCGGGCCCTGACGACCCTGCGGAGCACCTTGGGAGGTGCGTCATGACCACCCGACCGGGTCCCGACGGGTTCGAGCAGCTCGAGGCCGAGCTGCGCGGCGCCCTGTCGCGGGAGGCCGACGCGGTCCGCCCCGACAACCGGCTTGGTGACATCCGGGCCGCCGTCTCGCCGACCCGGCGCCGGCCGAGGTCGTGGTGGGCGCCGATCGCCGCCGCTGCCGCGGTCGCCGCGATCGTCGTCGGCGGCTGGCTTGGGCTGCGGCCCAGCGCCGCCCCACCGCCCATCCCGGCGACTCGGTCGACCACCGCCCCGCCGAGCCCGACGCCGAGCACGACACCGTCCACCAGCGGCACCGGATCCCCGTCCACCGACCCCTCCACGCCCCCGACAACCTCGACGCCCTCGATGCCCTCGATACCAGCGCCGACCGTCGCGGTGGCCCTGCCGGTGTACTACCTGGCGCCACCCGGATCGTCGGACGGCCGCTACGGGCTGGTCCGGGTGTTCGTCCCCGGGCAGCTCCCGGCCGGCGCGACCGTCGCCCAGAAGGCGGACGCGGCCCTGGCCGCCGCTATGACGGTGCCCGCCGACAACCCGAACCGGTTCGTTGCCGTCTGGCCGGCCGGGGCGACCGCCCGGTACGTCGCGCTTCCGGCGCCCGAGATCGGGGTGTCGCTGAGCGGTCCCGGCGTCAGGGGCCTGACCGAGCAGGCGCAGCGGCTCGCGGTCCAGGCGCTGGTGTGGACGGTGACGGCCGCCGTCCAGCAGGCCACCGCGCCGGTGGCGGTCACCGTGGCCAGCGGCGGGCCGATCTTTGAGACGGTCGGTACCAACGTCTTCAAGCGGCCGGCCGACCAGCAGGTGTTCGAGGAGGTCGCTCCGATCTGGGTGGACAGCCCGTATGCGGGGCAGGCCCTCGCCGGGGGCAAGGCCGTGGTCGTTACCGGACTGGCCTGCGTCCAGGAGGCGAACGTGACCTGGGAGCTGCGTCAGGGCGGTTCGGTGGTCAGGCAGGGCCACACCATGGCGTCGTCGGGGTGTCCGCAGCAGGGCTCGTGGTCGGTGGACCTGGGGACCCTCGCCGGTGGTCGGTACGAGTTCCGGGCGACCGAGATCAGCATGAAGGACGGCAGCGTCGCCTTCGCGAACGTCGTGCCGTACACGGTCGGCTGACCGTCACCGCCAGCGGACGCCCCCGGCGAGGAGGGCCATCGCGGTCGGCGAACCCGGCCGGTCCGGCGGACGAGAACAACACCTCCGGGCCCAGCCGGACCGGTCCGCCTCCCGCCGAACGCCAAGTGCCCGATCGGCCTCGGTGATGCCGCCCTCGGGGCCGACGACGACCACCACATCCCCGGTGGTGGGGGCGTCGACTCCCGCGAGTGCGACCGTCGCGGACTCAGGCAGGACCAGGGCAAGCGCCGCGGTCCAGAAACCGCCGCCGAGGTCGGCGATGCCGGCCGGGGTGGCGAAGTACTCCCGATGCTCCAGCAGGCGGGCGCGGCTGTGATGTCGAGGTTTCAGTCCTGATGTTGCGGGCGGTCGATGTCCCTGATGTTGCGGGCGGTCGATGTCGCGGACCCGGCTCCACCCTCAGGACGGCCCGGGCAAACCACGTTGCCAGCCGGGCAATCCGATCCCATTCAGCAGGGCGAAATCGGAAATCGGCCCCGTGCGCACCTCTTGTCGACACCTCTGACTCGTCCGTAGACCACTAGCCGGGTGCGGGTGCACCGGCCGTGGGTGACCGAGCCGGGGGTTGGAAGCATTCGACCTGACGGGGTCGCTGCGGATGCCGGGAGCTGGCCGGGGTCTCGCACCACACCGTCGCGAAGTACGCTGGCGAATGGGTACGGCAACGTCGCCGGCGGCTGTCCGCTGGCGTTCGTGGCGTTCGTGGCGTTCGTGGCGTTCGTGGCGTTCGTGGCGTTCGTGGCGTTCGTGGCGTTCGTGGCGTTCGTGGCGTTCGTGGCGTTCGTGGCCTTCGCGGCCTCGTCGGCCTCGTCGGCCTCGTCGGCCTGGGGCAGCCGGTTGCAGCGCAGCGCGGTCAGGCCGGCGCCCAGCTGGCCTCGCTCACCTCCCCGCCGCGTACCTCTACGACGAGGCGACCGTCTTGACCGGGACGCTCAATGCGTACCGGTCCGCGTGGAGAGCGGGGAAGACCGCGGTGAGGCGAGCCTGCCGGCCACGGGGCGGCCCACTACCGCGACGTGCGGCCGATGGGTATGCCGGTGGTCGTGGACGTGGTCGGGCTGCACGGGTTCGTGGTTGTCTTCGTGGTCGGCTGGTTCGATCTCGACCTCGGCACCTTCGAGTGCGGGGGTGAGGTGCAGGACGATCGCCCCGATGTCGTCTCCGATGTCGAGCAGGACTGGACCCTGACCGGCGTGCGGGTTCTCCGCGAGGTTGGCCGCCCGCTCAGGGTCCAGCTCTGTGCGGGTCATGCTGCCGGTGTGCCGGGCTTGGACTGGAACCCGCCCGCCGGGTTGGCCACGTACGGGAAGTGGTCGAGGAGCGGCAGGTTGGTGTTGCTCGTGCCGTCCTCGATCACTGTCGCGGCCCCGTCAACGGTGTACGTGTTGTCGACCAGCGGGATGGTCAGCCCGGCGATGGCCCGCAGCTCGATGGTGACGACGTCGTCGATCAGTCGGCGGCCGTTCGGGAAGCCGGCCGCGTCACCGGCGACGAGGCCGAGCTGTTGGGGTCGGCGGACGGTGGGACGGCGAGGTTGAGCCGCACCAGGTCGGCCTGCGTGGTTCCGGTGAAGTTCTGGAACCCGGCACGACACCGGCCGGTATCCCGGTGAGCAGGATGGCGAGCAGGTCGGCGCGGTCCTTTTGTGTAGGCGGCGAGGTTGGGGAACACTCCTGGGTAGAGCACCGGCAGCAGCCCGGCCAACTCGGGCTGGGCGACGTACTTGGCGAACTGGCTGTCCTGGTCGGGGTCGATGGCGTTCCACCGGTCCTTGCGGGACATCGGGACGATGACCTCGTTGAACAGCGGGTTCCCGAGTCGCGAGACCTGCTGCCAGGGACCGTGCCCCTTCATCCGGCCGCCTCCATCGTCCCAGGACCTTCGTCTTCTGGCGGCTGGCCGACGCATAGACGCCGATGACCGAGTCAGCAGCCATGACGTCCGTGGGGTCTTGCCGCCCTTGGTGAGGTCGGCCTTCGGCACCTGGATCGCGATGGTGTGGACGTTGAGCCCCTGCAGGCCGTTGACTCCGCTCGCGGCCGGAGCGGGATGAGGTGCAGGTTCTGGAACGGCCGTAGCGCGGCGAGGTCGAAGACGGAGCCCAGGTCCACCCAGAACGGGTCCGACCGCTGGCCGGCGAAGACGACCCGTCCACCGGGCAGCGCGTGGGTCGCCTGGTCGGTGAAGTGCGCGTAGTTCGGGGTGCTGCGTACCCCGACGTTCACGGGCGGGACGGTGAGGCCTCTGCCGAGGACCTGCGACTTGCCTCCCCTGGTGACCCGGGTGACCGAGTAGGTCTGCGGCCGGTTGAACGTGGCGTCGGTGATATTGATGATCGGTCCGGTGTTGTAGAGGAACGTGTCCGGGTTGCGGACCTTCGTGTCGAACCGGAACTGGTAGGTCACGTCGTCTTGGGCGTCGCCCCGGTTCGACACGTGGATCTCATAGAGGACGTCGTCACCGAACTCGTAGAAGTTCGGACCGCCCCACGGGGTCTGGGCCGGGATGAAGTTGGCGATAAGGGTGACGGTGTTCGGACGGTCGGGACTGACGAACGCGTAGACGTCGGTGTTGTCGGCGGCGGGATCCTTGGAGATCTCTGGCGCCTCGCGGTGCGATGACATGGCGTGCCTTTCGTGCTGGGAAGCGTTGCGGCAACTCGGTGTTGCGCAATTCGGTGGTATGCGGCGCGGCAACCCCGGGGCGCGCCCAGGCGTACCGACGCCTTGGGCGGGCTCCGCCAGTGGCCGCGCTGCGGCCGGCGTGGTGGGTGTACCTGCGGGTGCTAGCCGCGCAAGTGCCGGGTGATGCTCGCGACAAGGTTTCTGTCGGTGACGACGACCTCACGCTCGCCGGCCATCACCGCGACCTGGCCCGCGGCCGCATCCCTGACGTACGCGACGACCGCGCCCTGTTGGGTCGGCGCGGCACTGGCCGCTGAGGCTCCGACGACGGTTGGCGCGACAGCGACCGTGGCCACTCCCGTCCCCGCCGCGGCGAGAAACCCTCGCCGGCTGGTCTCATTCATGGGGAACTTCCTCTCCGGACACGCCCCTGAGGGCACACATCCTCCTCGCTCTTGGACCCTCGGATGCCCGCTTCCGGGGAAGGTGCGACCTTTCCCCGCGCCTGGGCGGCGGTGGGTTCATGGGCGGCGGGGCATGGTGTGCTCCGCCCTGGGTCGTGTCGCAGGGCGGCCGGGGACGGTGCCTGCGCGGCTCTTGCCACCGGCCGGCGGCGGTGCCTGCGCGGCTCTTGCCACCGGCCGGCGGCGGCGTTCATGAACGTTGCGTCGGCCCGGGTGCTGCTGGACCCCGGGGGTGGGGAGGCACGGACCCAAGTGGCGGTCATGGCCGACTCCACCAAAATCGGGCGGCGACTCTTCGCCAAAGTCGGCGAACTCGGTCGCGCCGACTGGTTCGTCACAGACGTGCCACCTCCCGACGATCTGGCCGAAGCGCTACACGGCGCGGGCGTCGAGGTGGTAGCCGGGGACTGACGTGGACGTGCCGCCGTCTGCCGTGGGTACCTTCGAAAGTCAGCGGCTTCGACCACTGCCACGCCTGCAACGCCGCCGCCACATGGTCGATCTGTTTGACCGCGTCGGTTTGACCGCCTCACTCGGCTTTACCCTCGCGCCACCCGTCCGTCGTCGAACCTGAGGCCATCGAGCCCTTGGTGGAGCTGCGCGCTCATGTCATTAGGCAATCCGACCTTCAGGGCCCCATCACGGTCGGCCATGTCACCCGTCAGTTCCTGGTCTTCGTCGAGGAGGTCCGTGACGCGCCCATATCGCCACACCCGGAGCAGTGACACGTACTGGGCCGTCGCAACCGCAGCCACTCTTCGAAGAAGGACCCCGAAAGTCGCTCCGACCGCCCGGGCGGTGCGGTGGAAGCCTGCCCTGAACACCTTCGCCCTCAACTTCGCCGACCGCATGTCCGCGGTCGAGAACACTGAAAGTGAAACCACCCTTAACCTGATAGAGCGACTGTCCCTGTCCCGGCTGGATCCTGTAAGTGCCCAAGCCAGAACCGAACTTGAGTGCGAACCAGTGTCCCATCCAGAACGCCCGCGGGCCGGTCGCGGCCCTGCCGCTGGCGCTGCAGGCCAACAAAGGCGAGGTCAGGACCAGTCGTCCCGCTCAAGCTCGGCCGTGCAGTCCGCAGCGGCGGGCACCCTGCGACGTAGCCGACCTCCGCGTTCGCGTAGACAGACCGCGCGTCCTTCTGGGCGGAGTGGGCCACGCCCACAGTGGGCGGAGTGACTGTGAGGATCGCCTTCGCAGCCTGATGGTGGTGGGCTGTGGGTTGGTGACCGCGGGTGTGACCCTCGGAGTGACTGGCTTTATGCCTTAGTGCGACATGTCCGCTCGCGGTTGCTGGCCCCGGTCCGGTTGAAGGAGCTGGCCTGATTAGGAGCTTGACCACCAGGCGTTAACGGCGCCGGGTGTGTCCCATCACAGTCCTGCCGAGCCTTCGTCCCGGACCGGAACCACGTCCCGTCCGGCGAAGGAGAGAACGCATGACCAGTCTGACCGATCTGCGTGAGGTGGTCGATGTCGTCATCGGCGTCGACACCCATGTCCACACCCACTCCGCCGCGGTCATCGACAGCGCGACCGGTGGTGTCCTCGGCGAGATCACCGTGGCGGCGACCGCCGCGGGGTATGCCGAGCTGGTGGAGTTCGCCAACAGATATCCGATGATGCGGGCCTGGGCCATCGAAGGGACCGGCGGCCACGGCGCCGGCTTGACCCGGCACCTGCTGGAGTCACTGAGTCGCCGGAGCTCGTCGTCGAGTTGGACCGTCCGAAGCGGTCCGCGCGACGCAACGGCGCGAAGTCGGATCCCCTCGATGCGATCCGAGCCGCGCGGGAGGCGATGGCGCGACCACGGTTGGGGACACCGCGCAGCGGGGGCGAACGCCAAGCACTGTCAGTGCTGTTGACCGCTCGCCGCTCAGCGATCAACGCCTCCACCGAGGCGCAGCTACAGCTGTTCAGTCTCGTGGTCGCCGCGCCCGAACCGATCCGCGTCCGGTTCCGTGGTCAGAAGCTCGCCGCGATGCTCAACACTGCCGCCAAGCTGCGTGTTCAGTCCGCGTGGGACGTCGAGACGACCAGCACCGTCGTCGCGCTACGCACCCTGGCTCGCCGCGCGCACGCGATGCTGCAGGAAGCACGCGAGCTGCAGAAGGCGATCCTGGCCATCATCCGCGGCTGGCGCCCTGACCTGCTCGAGGAGTTCGGCGTCGGACCGATCGTCGCGGCAACGGTGTTGTGCGCCTGGTCCCACCCCGGCCGCGTCCACTCCGAAGCCGCGTTCGCGATGCTCGCCGGCGTAGCACCCATCCCCGCCAACAGCGGCCAGGTCACCACCCGGTACCGGCTCAACCGCTACGGCGACCGGCACCTCAACACGGCACTGCACACCGTGGTCCAGATCCGGATCCAGTACCAACCCACCACCCGCGACTACGTCGCTCGACGAACCGCCGAGGGAAAGACCAGCCGCGAGATCAAACGCTGCCTGGCCCGCTACGTCGCACGCGACCTCTACCGCCTACTCGAAAGCGGGGCCGCAGCTGCTTGACGAAGCATAGGAGCGTCTCTGCTGGTCATCGGCCGGTACCGGCCGCCTTCTGAGCGTGCTGCGCGCTGACCCGCCACCATACTTCGCCCCGCCCCGCCCCGCCCCGCCCCGTGCTACGTGCCGGATGTGGCCTTGCAGACTGCGGATGGTGCTTGGCTAGTTGGCTCTTGTAGGTGGTGGGTCAGACCACCGACTGTGGTGTCTGTCTCCACGGGGCGAGCGCAGCGTCTGCTTCGGTGTATTCGTCGGGCAGGTCGTCGATCATCGCGAGGGCCGAGCCCATGCGGCCGTAGCCGACGAAGGTCGCGACCTGGAAGCAGAGATCCATCTGCTCCTCGTCGGTGAAGAATCGGGCGAGCTCCTGGAAGGTCTCGTCAGTCACCGACAAGTGGTCGGTCGCCATCTTGTCCGCGAACGACAGAGCGGCCTTCTCGGCGCCGGTGAGGTCGGCAGCCTCCTCGGGCTTCTCCAGCGAGCACACGAGGTCCTCGGTCAGGCCGTCGTCGATGCCGTCGGCGTAGCGAATCGCCATGCAGCTGCGGCATTGGTTGTGGAAGGAGATGCGCAGGCGTACGAGCTCGACCAGTCGGCGTGGCAGGACGGAGTTCTCGCGGAGGGCCTTCATGTAGGTGAGGTAAGGCCCGGCGATCGCGGGGGCCTGCGCGTAGACCTGTTGACGAAGAGGCGCGTCGACGCCGAAGAGGGGGGCGTACTGATCGGGGGAAGCGGCAGCGATACGCGACATCACAATTCCTGATGATGATAGGGAGTGTTGACGGCGTACTATTCACCTCACGGGCATGCTTGGCAAGGGTGCGAGAAGATCCGTGTGAGGGATCCTCCGCATCTGATGTCCAGCACCGCGGGGACCGCAAGGGCAGCCAGCGCCGACCGCGCCATGAGCCTGTGCGTTGCGTAGGCAGCCGTCCGGCGTGGACCTCAGGTGGTCTGGGTCGAGGTCGGCACGCCCCCGAGCACGTCGGCTCCGAGGTCGCGCGTGAACCCGGGCGGCACGATGACGTCGTCCGGTGTCAGCTCGTGGATTGAGGACTTTCCGAGCCCGAGCAGGGCGGAGTCGATCCCGCCGCGGAGCACGTCGAGGACGTTCTCGACCCCGGCCTGCCCGTTGGCGGCGAGCCCCCAGAGGTACGCCCGGCCGATGAGGACCGCCCGCGCGCCGAGCGCCACCGCCTTGACGACGTCGCTGCCCCGCCGGATCCCCCCGTCCATGAGCACCTCGACCTGGTCGCCGACGGCGCCGGCGATGCCGGGGAGCATCCGGATCGGTGCCGGGGTCCCGTCGATGTTGTTGCCGCCGTGGTTGGACACCGAGATGGCCGTGACGCCGGCGTCGACCGCCCGCCGCGCGTCGTCGATCCGGCCGACGCCCTTGAGCAGGAAGGGCCCGCCCCACGTCTCGCGCATCCACGCGACGTCCTCCCATGAGGGTGGTGGGGTCTGCATCCACTCGCCGTACGCACCGAAGAACGTCGGGGCCGGGCCGTCACCGTCGGCGAGGTTCGGGGTCGTGAGGTCCGGGATGCGGCCGGTCCGGGCGTAGTCCCTCAGCCACCGCGGGCGGCGCAGCACCTCCGGCGCGAACTCGACCATCGCCTTGAGGTCGACCTTGTCGGGGATGTGTGGGCTGCCCCAGTCCCGCCCGTGCGAGAACGACCAGTCGAGCGTCGCGATGAGGCCGACCACCCCGGCGTCCCGCGCCCGCGCCATCCGCCGCTCCATCGACTCCTTTGACCCCATCCAGTACATCTGGAAGAAGGTCACCGGGTTCGCCACCATGACGTCCTCGACCGACCGGCTCGCGAACGAGCTGAGCCCCATCGCCGTCCCCCGCGCCGCTGCGGCCCGCGCGACGGCGACCTCGCCCTCGGGGTGCACGGCCTGGACGCCGGTGGGGGAGATCAGCACCGGCATCGAGATGTCCTGGCCCATCACGGTCGTCGCGAGGTCGCGCGCGGCCGAGTTGCCGGCCACGTGAGGCGACAGGCCGAGCTCGCCGAACGCCGTGAGGTTGTCCTGATAGGACGTCCCGCGTTCGGAGCCGGCGAGCAGCGCCTTGTAGACCGACGGCGGCAGCCGGCGTTGGGCCCGCCGTTGCGCCTCCGCGACGGTCTCGAACCAGCTGGACCCGAACCAACCAGGCATCGTGTCTCCTCTAGATCCGGCGGGTACTTGTGCGCAGGACGTCGACGCCCCGCCACGACGGCAGCAGCGCCCTCGGCGACCCAGCGCGCAGCGCGCCGTACCAGACTCCCGCCCCGTAGGCGAGGTCGTCGAGGCGGCGAGCGGCGACGTACCGCACCGGGTCGAGGTCGGGCCTGGTCCGCCGGTAGTCGAGCACCCCGTCGACCACCGCGGCCACGACCAGGGCTCGACGCGCGCGCCGGCTGACCACCGCGGCGGCCACGGCGACCGGCCAGTAGTGCCGCGTCAGCGCCGACGCCGTCTGGTATCCCGTCGCGACCGCCCCGACCACCGTCATCGAGGCCGCGGTGACCAGCGGCCGGCGACTCCGGCGGAGGCGACGAGAGACGTTGACGGTCGTTCCCGCATACACCGCGAGGCTCGCAGGGATGGACCACCAGCGCTGTGTGAGCAGCGCTCCGGCGAACGCCGCGGTCCAGGGCGTGAGGACCATCGGCGCGACCGCGTCGCCGTGTCGCTCGGCGAGCAACGCGGCCCCGGTGCCGTAGAACGCCTTGCGCCCCAACCAGTTCCGCACGTCGGTGCGGTGCTCGTGGCGCACGACCGCCTGTGGTTCGTACCGGACTCGCCACCCGTCGGCGACCGTCCGCCACACGAGGTCGACGTCCTCGGCCACGCGCATCGACTCGTCGAACCCGGCGGTCCATGCCGCCCGGCGCACGATGAGGGCCGCACTCGGCACGTACGCGACCCGGCCGTGGGGGCGGACCAATGCGGGGGAGGCACCGAGGTCCAGAGAGGAGCGGACCGCCTCGTACCGGTGCAGCCACGACCCGCCGTCGCCGGCCTCCGTGCCGAGCACCCGCGGCGCCGCGATACCCACCGTGGGGTCGTCGAAGTGTCGTAGCAGGGCGGTGACCCATCCCGGTTCGGGGACGACGTCGGAGTCGACGAAGGCGACGAACGGGGTATGCGTCGCAGCCAGCCCCGCGTTGCGCGCGGCCGCCGGACCGCGACTGACCGGACGCCGGACCAGCGTCGCGTCGGCCTCGAGGACGATCCGCGCGATGGTGGCCTGGTCGGTAGACCCGTCGTCGACCACCACGACCTGGAGCATCGTCGACAGCTCGGCGAGCAGGCGGCGCAGCTGCACGGGACGGTCGCGCACGGGCACCACGACGGTCACCAGGGCGAGGTCGCCCGGGTCGTCCTGCGGCGGTCGCGCGTCGTCCCACGTAGGGTGCGCCATGTCGCGGTCGAGAAGGGTGCGGGCCAGGGTTCCCGACGTCTCGTCGACGACCCGGACGAGGTCGCCGTCGAGGGCGTCGACGGCCGACGGGCTGAGGTACAGCAACCGGCCCGTGGTCGACCCGAAGAGGGTGGTGCCGCTGTCGGCGACCTTCGTCCCGGCGGGGAGGCGCACGGCGAACCCCATCGGCAGCCCTGTGTCCGGACGGGTCCGGGCGTCGGCGAGCAGCGCGGTCACAGCCGGAACCCCCCGCTCGCCGGGAGGACGGCGCCGTGGACGGCCGGCCCGGCGAAGCAGGCCAGCTCCACCACTGCGGCGACCTCGTCGGGGGTCAGCGACCGCCCGATGGCCTGCTCGGCGACGAGGTCCTCGGTGTGCGGCAGGTCGTAGAGGCGCGCGGTCTCGGTCAGCATCGCCGTGTCGGTCGATCCGGGGGAGACGCAGCACACCGTCACCGGCGACCCGGCGACGTCGGCGGCCAGCGCACGGACCAGCCCGACGACCGCGTGCTTCGCCATCACGTACGCCGACAGGTGGTAGAGCCCGTGCAGCCCGGCGACGGAGCCGATGGCCACGAACACCGGACGGTCCTCGGCGGTCCGTTCCAGCAGCAGCGGGACGGTCGCCTTGGCGGTGTTCCAGACACTGACCGCGTCGGCGCGCCAGACCGCGTCGAGCAACGCATCCCCGGTCTCCCACAGTGCGTCCCCACCGGCAATGACCGCCGCGCCAGCGACGACGACGTCCAGCCGCCCGCGCTCTCGGCGGATGCGGTCCACCACGCCGGATACGGCCGTTTGGTCTCGCACGTCGGCGGCCAGCGGCACCACCGCGGACCCATGGCGTCCGGTGAGTCCCTCGAGATCCTCCTGAGTGCCCAACGGGTAGGCGGGAGAGGCAAGTTCGTGGGTCGCGGCCGTCCCGTCCCCGCCCAGGTCCACGGCATACACGACATGGCCGCGGGCGACGAGCCGTTCGACCACCGCCGCCCCGATGCCTCGCGCGGCGCCCGTGACGAGAGCCACCCGTTCCGTGGCCCCGCTCACGGCACGACCGAGCAGGCGAGGGCATCGTCGGACGCCACCGACGACAGCCGGCCGGCGCCGACCACCTCCAGCGTGGTCAGCTCCTCAACCAGCCGGTCCACGAGCTCGGCGAACAGCCGGGCGCCCTCCTCGGCGGTGCTCCCGCGGGGGTCGCCGAGGACACCGTTCGGGGCGACTGCGGCGACGCCCTCGGCCCGCAGGCGCGGCATCAGCTCGCTCACAGGGGTCGTGCAGCCGGCCTCGATGTCGTCCACCACCACGACATCGGGCGTCAGGTCGAGGAGCAGCGAGGTCTCGGTGCGCCCGGCGTGGGCGTCGGCACCGGGCAGGTCACACGAGGTCCACGCCACCGCCCGCCCCTCGTAGCGCAGCAGCTCGACCGCCTTCTTGAGGGTCGGCACGTTCCCGCCGTGGCCGTTGACGAACACCACCCCGGCCGCCCACCGGCAGGCCGAACGGCCGAGCTCGACGAGCACCGCGTGCAGGGCCTCGTGCCCGATCGACATGGTCCCCGGGAACCCCTCGTGTTCGCCGCTCGCGCTGTAGGCCGCGGTGGGCGCCACGACCACCTGCACTCCACGGGCGGCCAGGACGCGAGCCGCCTCGCGCGCCACCGCCGAGGCGACGATCGCGTCGGTCACCAGTGGCAGGTGCGGGCCGTGCTGCTCGACCGACCCGACGGGTACCAGGACCAACGGCCGGTCGGAGCGGAGCGAGGGCCACGCGCGCAGCCCGAGGTCCTGCGGCGAGTGACGCGTCATCGCACGCCGGCGAGCGGGCTCTCGTCGCAGGACCGGTCGGGCGGACGCCGCTGCAAGGTCAGGGCGACCGGCTGGGCCCGGACCGGCCCGGTATGCGAGTGGTCCCGGCTGGGGGCCGGGCGAGCTCCCGCCACCGCGAGACCGTCCGCGCCGTGACCCTTCACGCACTCGGGGTCCGGTCCGTCGAGCGGCAGGCCGGTGAAGAACTTGGCGGCCATGCAGCCGCCCCGGCAGGAGTCGTACGCCGAGCACTTCGTGCACGCGCCGCCGGTCTGGGGGGATCGCAGCTCGGCGAAGAGGGCCGAGTCGCGCCAGACGTGACCGAACCCGCCGTCCCGCACCGACCCCGCGAGGAAGGTGTCGTGGATGGCGAACGGGCAGGCATACACGTCCCCGATTGGGTCGACGAGGCAGACGACGCGGCCGGCGCCGCAGAGGTTCAGCCCCGGAAGCGCGTCGCCGTAGGCGGACAGGTGGAAGAACGAGTCGCCGGTGAGCACGCCTTCGCCGTGGGCCACCAGCCAGTCGTACAGCTCGCGCTGCTGCTCTGGCAGCGGATGCAGGTCGCTCCACACGTCCGCCCCGCGACCGGACGGCCGCAGCCGGGTCAGCCGCAGCTGCGCGCCGAAGCGGTCGGCAATGGCCTTGAACTCGTCCAGCTGGCCGATGTTGAACCGGGTGCACACCACGGACATCTTGACGTCCCGCATCCCGGCGTCCTGGAGGTTGCCCATCGCCTGCAGCGCCGCATCGTAGGTGCCTGGACCGCGCACCGCGTCGTTGACCTCGGCGGTCGCGCCGTCCACCGAGATCTGCACGTCGACGTAGGGCGTCGCGGCGATCTTCCGGGCCCGCTCGGGGGTGATCCGGAAGCCGTTGGTCGAGAACTTCACGCCGACGTGGTGCTCCACGGCGTAGTCGAGCAGCTCCCAGAAGTCCGGGCGCACGGTCGGCTCGCCGCCGCCGATGTTGACGTAGAAGATCTGCATCCGCTCGAACTCGTCGATGAGCGCCTTGGCCTCGGCGTTGGTCAGCTCGGTCGGGTCGCGTCGCCCGGACGAGCTGAGGCAGTGCACGCAGGCGAGGTTGCACGCATACGTGAGCTCCCAGGTCAGGCAGATCGGCGCGTCGAGGCCGTACTCGAAGAGGTCGACCAGCCGGCCCGTGGCCGGCCTCTCGGCGGTGACGGTCATGCCCCGTCCTTCCGGGTGAGGATGCCCGTCGCGGCGAGGCCGCTCAGAGCGTCGAGGTATGCGGGTCGCTCGGTCTCGGGGACGCCGGCGGTCGCGAGGGCGTCGGCGACCGTCGGGCTGGCCGCCAGTCCCTGAACGACCGTCACCAGTGCCGCCGTCTTGAGGAAGCTCAGCCGGCGGGTGGCGAAGTCGTAGGCCAGGGCGCCGAACGGCTCGGGCCGCAGCGACACGGAGTCACTCAGCCGCCAACCCTCGGCGGCGATCGAGGTCATCGGCTGACGATCCAGGCGTCTCAGTAGACGCCGCACATGCCGTCGATGGAGACCTCTTCGACCAGCATCTCGGCGGTCACCGGCGCGGCCGGCGTGGGCGACTCGACCGCCCCGCCGGTCGACTCGGTCCCCGGGGCAGGGCGGTCGAGGATCTGGGGGGTGAGGGTCTCGGACATCGGTGGCCGCCTTCCGTCGGTGCCCCTGGCCTGACGCCGACCGGGCTGTCCCTCCCACGCTAGGGGTGCCCAGCCGGTTCGGCCCCTCCTCGGGTAGGCCGACCTACCTGCCGGGTCGGAGAGGTGTGGCCATCCCGACGACCAGTCTTTGTCCGGGATCGTGTCGCCGTCGGCCGCTCGTGTTACATGCCGGGCGACGCCCCGTTCCCTACTCGGTTGCTGCGTCTGCCGGCTCGGTGGACGTCCGGCTCGCGGCGGTCTCCGCGTCACTGCGCTCGACGCAGAACTCGTTGCCCTCAGGGTCGGTCATGACCACCCAGCCACTTCCGTTCGGACGGCGATGGTCGCCGACCACCTGAGCGCCCAGCGCAACGAGCCGGTCCACCTCCTCGTCGCGGGTCCGGTCGACGGGCGCGATGTCGAGGTGGAGCCGATTCTTGACCGACTTCTCCTCAGGCACCGGGACGAACAGCATCCACGGGCTGCCGGGTGGTCCGACCAGGCCGGACTGCTCGTCCTCCGGCTTGTTCGGGTCCTCGGGATGGTCGTGGTAGTCCTCGAGCGCCTCGCGCCAGAACTGCATCAGCGCAAAGTGGTCCCGGCAGTCGACGGTGATGTGGCGGATCAGCGACCCCAACAGACCTCTCCTGGTGTGGAGACCGACTCTCGCACCCGGACCGACCGCTGTCCATCGCATTGCCGGCAGGCCCAGGGATACCGAGGAGCGCGGTCCCGGTACTTCTACGGATGCGCCGCGCAGTCGGCGCCTGTCAGCGTTCTCCTGCAGGGCGGCCCGTCGGGCCACCACCATGGGAGGAGTGGAAATGCGTTCAATGACAAGGAGACTCGGGATCGCAGCGGCGGCAGTTGCGTTGGTGAGCGCCCCGATGGCGACCTCTGCCAGGGCTGATGACCCACCCGAATCGATCGCCTTCGAGCTGCCGCCAGACGGGGGGTGTGCTGGATTCGGGCTGCGGGTCGAAGGCAGCGGAAGCAACCTGCACACCACGGAGCTCGTCAGTCCCTCGGGCCGCGCGCGGACGATCACCACCGGGAGGGGCTACGCGCTGACCTTCACCAACCTCGAGTCAGGTGCCTCGGTGACCACGCGGGCGAACGGCTCGGCTCAGCAGACGCTCTCGAACGCGGAGGGCTCGCAAACCCTCACGGCCACCGGCCATACCGCGCTGATCCTCTTCCCGACCGACACGCCGGCCGGTCCTTCGACGAGGGTGTACACCGGCCGGGTCGTCATCACGGTGGACAGCGCCTCGAACTTCATCGTCATCTCCTCGACCGGGCCGTCGGTGGACATCTGCGCCGCGCTGTCCTGACTCGAGGGGCCACGGAGCGTCGGAATCGTGACCAGCGCGCAGCGGGTCGGGCGCTACCGTCGGGCGCTACCGTCAGGGGATGGATCCGGCTCGGGGGACGTCCACTGGTCATGCACTGTCCCGATGGGCGCCCACGCGGCGAACCGTCCTCGGCGCGGGGGCGCTGATGGGCGTCGGTGGGGTGCTGGCCGCCTGCGCCTCGCCGGCCCCACCCTCCGGCGGTTCCCCGACCTCGGGTCCGACCGGCACGGGTGGTGTCCCGGCCATGCCGTTCGCGCTCGACGACACGACCATGCCCAAGATCGACGCCCTGTTCGACCAGGTGATGGCGTCCACCGGCATCGCGGGAATGGCCGGTGCGGTGTGGATGGGCGACAAGGTCTGGAAGCGGACGGGCGGGTATGCCGACCTCGCGCAGAAGACCCCCTACGACCCGGCGGCCAACGTCCGAATCGCCAGCGTCACCAAGTCGTTCACGGCCACGGCGATCCTTCAGCTCGTCGACGCCGGAGCGCTGAAGCTCGACGACGTCCTCGAGAAGTTCGTCCCGGGGATCACCAACGGCGCGACGATCACGATCCGCAACCTGCTCGGCATGACGTCCGGGATCTACGACTTCACCTCGAACGCCGGTTTCAACGTCAAGTTCGACGCCAACCCGGACATGCCGTGGACGTTCGCCGACACCCTGGCGATCATCAAGGCGAACCAGCCGTTGTTCGCGCCCGGCACGGACATCTCCTACTGCGACTCGAACTACTCGATCCTCGGCGAGATCATCCAGATGGTCACCGGCAAGCCGGCCCGAACGGTCATCGCCGATTCCATCGCCGCGAAGCTGAGCCTCACGCATACCTTCTGGCCCGCCGACAGTACGATCCCCGACCCGCACCCGAACGGCTATGTCCCGCAAGGGCTCGACCCCACCAAACCGAGCCAGGCCTTCGACAACGCGGCGCACCCACCCAAGATCGTCAACGCCGTCAACCCGGCCGTCGCGGCGGGCGCCGGGGCCATCATCTCGACCCTCGACGACCTCCGGATCTGGGGCCGGGAGATCGCCGAGGGCAGCCTGCTGTCGCCCGCGACCCAGGCGGAACGGCTCAAGGCTCGTCGGTTCAACGGAACCCCCGTCAACCTCGGCTACGGCCTGGGCTGCGAGCGGGTCAACGGCTTCACCGGGCACAACGGCGCCATCTACGGGTTCAGCACGGTGGTGTTCCGCTACCCGCCGGCCGACCTCACCCTGGCCATCGTCGGCAACGAGTCGACCAACTCCACGACGCCCACGTCGACGTTCGGCTACCTGTTCATCCGGCAGTTCTACCCGGGCCAGTGGACCTGAGCCTGACGCTCCTCCCGTAGTCCGCCACCTAGGCTGGGGGCCGGGAGGTGCACCGATGGTCGGATCGTCCGCGTCCGCGACGTTCGGCCCGAGCCTGGTCGAGCTGACCACGCGACGGCTTCGCGACGAGATCCTCAGCGGTGCCGTGGCCCCGGGGGAGCGCCTCATCGAGGAGCAGATCTGCCGGCGGTTCTCGATCAGCCAGTCGCCGGTCCGGGAGTCGTTGCGGCTGCTCGCACAGCAGGGACTCGTCGAGCACCTGCCCCGTCGCGGCGCCCGGGTGGCGGTCTGGTCCGACGAGGACGTCCAGCAGCTGTTCGCCCTGCGTACTGTGCTGGAGCGCTACGCGATCAGCAGTGCCCTGCCCCTGACTGCGACCAACGGGACCGACCCGCTCGCCGAGGTCCGCCGCCACCTCGACCGGATGGCCGCAGCGGAGAAGGACGGCGACCAGCTCGCCGAGGACGACGCCCACCGCGACTTCCACGCCGCGATCGTCGCGCTCGCGGACAACCGCCAGCTGGACCTCATGTACGAACCGGTGATGCTCAAGCTCCAGCGCCCGATGGCCGTGAACCTGCGCGCCGAAGCCGCGGCGCTCGGTCCGGGCGAGGGCATCCGCCGTCACCGCGAGCTGATCACCGCGCTCGAGACCAACGACTCCAGCATGGTCATCGACGCGCTGGAGAAGCACGGCAGCCAGCGCTACCTCAGCCCGGCCCCGGCCTGGGCCAGCGGCTCGGCCGGCAGCTCGGCCACCTGACACCGTCGGAATTGCCGACCTAACACACTCTTAACACCCAGGAAACCCGCCGCCCTTCCTCGATTCTCGATAATCGAGCGGTGCTGAGGCAGGACGTTCAGGCGGGGCCCACCCCCGGACCGACCGTGGTCGAGCTCGTCGCGGGGTACCGCGCCGGGACGCTGCGGCCCACCGATGTGGTCACCCGGACGCTGGAACACATCAGCGCGCGCGGCGACGACGGCACGTGGATCAGCGTCGCCGACGAGGTCGAACTGGCGGCCCGGGCCACCGAGCTCGAGCAGCGGGTCGACCCCGCGACGGCTCCCCTCTACGGCGTCCCGTTCGGGGTGAAGGACAGCATCGACGTCGCCGGGGTCCTCACCACGCTCGCCTGCCCGGACTACGCCTACCGGGCGACCGCCACCGCGGCGGTCGTGGAGCGGCTGCTCGCGGCGGGCGCGATCTACGTCGGGAAGACCAACCTCGACCAGTTCGCGACCGGTCTCAACGGCACTCGCACGCCGTACCCCATGCCCCGCAGCGTCTTCGGCGCGAACCTCATCTCTGGTGGATCTAGCTCGGGTTCGGCGCTCGCCGTGGCCACCGGCGACGTCCCGTTCGCAGTGGCCACCGACACCGCCGGTTCGGGACGAGTTCCCCCGGCCCTCAACGGGATCGTGGGGTTCAAGCCCAGCCGCGGACTCATCAGCACGGTCGGCCTGGTCCCGGCCTGCCGGTCGCTCGACTGCATCAGCCTGATCGGCTCCACGGTCTCGGACCTGGCCGGGGTCTTCGACGTCGTCGCCGACCACGACCGCCGTGACCCCTACGCCCGTATGCGCCGGCGCGACCTCGCCGACCCGGTCACCCTGCGGGTCGGGTTGCCGGCCATGTCCGAGCTCGAGTTCTTCGGCGACGAGCCGATGCGCCGGGCCCACGAGGCGGCGCGGAGCCGCGTCGAGCGCACCTTCGCCCGCACGGTGGGCGTCCCGTTCGGCCCGTTCCTCGCCGCGGGCGAGCTGCTGTACCAAGGCCCCTGGGTGGCCGAGCGGCTCACCGAGTTCGGCGACTTCATGGCCGACCACCCGAGCTCGGTGCTCCCGGTGATCCGGGAGATCCTCGCCGGCGCCGCCGGCTACTCCGCCATCGACGTCTTCGCCGCCGAACACCGACTCGGCGAGCTGCGGGCCGCGGTCGCGGGGCTGTGGGAGGACACGGACCTGCTCGTGCTGCCCGCCCTGGGCACGACGTTCACCGTCGACGAGGTCCTCAGCGACCCGATCGCCACCAACACCGCGCTCGGCCACTACACGCACTTCGGCAACCTGCTCGACCTGTGCGCGGCCGTGGTACCCGCGGGGTTGACGTCCGACGGCCGACCCGCCGCTCTGATGGTCCTCGGGCCGGCGCTGGCCGACGACCGGGTCCTCGGCGCGGCGGCTGCGCTGGCCGAAGCGCCCGCGGCCCCGCATACCCATTGGCCGGCAGGGGAATCCGACGGCCGAACCACGCTGGTGGTCGTCGGCCACCACCTCGAGGGCCAGCCGCGCAATGGGGACCTCGCCGACCGCGGCGGATACCTGGTGGCCCGCACCACGACGTCCGCCGACTACCGGTTGCTCAAGACCGGCGGCGACCACCCGCTGCCCGCCCTCGTCCGTACGCCGTCCTCCGGCGCCCGCGTCGAGGTCGAGTCCTGGTCTGTCCCCTCTGCCGCCGTGCCCGCCATCCTCGCGGGCTCGTCGCCCTCCATCTGCCTCGGCCAGGTCACCCTCGCCGACGGCAGCGTCCAGCTCGGCTTCGTCGCCGGCGCGTCGATCGCGACCGACCCCGACGTCACCGACATCACCAGCCACGGCGGTTGGCGCAGCTACCTGGCCTCCGTGGCCGCCGGCCTCTGACCGGCGGCCATCCCCTCGCATACCCGCTCTCGACCAAGGAGCCTGCGATGTTCCCGACACCCGAGTCCCGCGCCGACGAGATCGTCGTCGACGCCCAACCCTCCCCGTTCGCCCTCTCGGTCTCGCGCACCGCCCTGGTGGTGATCGACATGCAGCGCGACTTCCTGCTCCCCGGTGGGTTCGGCGAGACCCTCGGCAACGACGTGGGCCAGCTGCAGAAGGTCGTCGAACCACTGGCCGCTGTCATCGCCGCGGCCCGGACGGTCGGCATGACCGTCATCCACACCCGCGAGGGACACCTGCCCGACCTCTCCGACTGCCCCCCGGCCAAGCTCCGGCGCGGGAGGCCCTCCCAGCGGATCGGCGACCCCGGTCCGCACGGGCGCATCCTCATCCGCGGCGAGTACGGCCACGACATCGTCGACGAGCTCGCCCCCCTCCCCGGCGAGCTGGTCATCGACAAGCCCGGCAAGGGCGCGTTCTACGCGACCGAGCTCCAGGACGTCCTCGAGGACGCCGGGATCACGGCGCTCGTCGTCACCGGCGTGACCACCGAGGTATGCGTCCACACCACGGTTCGCGAGGCCAACGACCGCGGTTACAACGCGCTCGTCCTCTCCGACTGCGTCGGCTCGTACTTCCCCGAGTTCCAGCGGGTCGGGCTGGACATGATCGCCGCCCAGGGCGGGATCTTCGGATGGGTCGCCGACTCGTCCTCGCTGCTCTCCGCACTCTCCGTGCCGGCCCTCGCCGGCTGACCCGCTCGCCTCCAGGAGCCCTCCATGAGCCTGCTCAAGCCCCGGTCCGCCATGCCCTCAGAAGGATCCGACGCCCCGCCGGACGCCCCGTCGGACGCCCCCGTTGAACCTCCCGTGGTGGACGAGGGGTGACACCAACGCCTTCTTCGGCCTCGGGTTCAACATCCTCGTCAACGTCCTCACGCTGACCGCACTGCTGATCTTCGTCGTGCAGATCCCCTCTCGCGACGTGCTCGGCACCGTGCTGCCCGCCCTCGGCATCGCGATGCTGGCCGGCAACATCTACTACACCGTGCTCGCCCGCCGGCTGGCCCGCCGGGAGAACCGCCTCGACGTGACCGCGCTGCCCTACGGGCCGAGCGTCCCGCACATGTTCATCGTCGTCTTCGTCATCATGCTGCCGATCTACCTGGCCACGAAGGACCCCGTGCAGGCCTGGCAGGCCGGGCTCGCCTGGGCGTTCGTCATCGGCGTCATCGTCCTCATCGGCGCGTTCATCGGACCGTTCATCCGCCGGATCACGCCGCGGGCCGCCATGCTCGGGACGCTCGCCGGCATCTCGCTGACCTTCATCTCGATGCGCCCGGCCGGACAGATCTGGGCGGTCGCGTGGATCGGCCTGCCGGTGCTGGGCATCATCCTCGTCGGCTTCTTCACCAACATCCGGCTCCCCGGTGGCATCCCGATTGGCCTCGCGGCCCTGCTCGTCGGCACGGCCATCGGGTGGATCGGCGGATACATGTCGGTTCCCGACGTCTCGGCCGCGGTGCAGGAGATCGCTATCGCGGTCCCCACGTTGCACGTCGGGATGCTGGCCAGCGGGCTGGGCCAGTTGGCCCCGCTCCTCGCCACCGCCATCCCGCTCGGCGTCTACAACTTCGCCGAGGCCATGAGCAACGTCGAGAGCGCGTCGGCGGCCGGCGACAGCTACAACCTGCGCAGCGTCCTCATCGCCGACGGGTCCGGCGCCATCATCGGCGCCGCGCTCGGCTCACCGTTCCCGCCGGCCGTCTACATCGGCCACCCCGGCTGGAAGGCGACCGGCGGCCGGACCAGCTACTCCATGGGCAGCGGCATCCTCATCGCGGTTCTCTGTTTCCTCGGCCTGTTCGGAGTGCTCACGACCCTCCTGCCGATTCCCGCGATCGTCCCGATCCTCTTGTACATCGGGCTGCTCATCGGGGCGCAGGCCTTCCAGTCCACCCCGCGGATCCAGGCGGCGGCCGTCGTCGCGGCGATCCTGCCGAACCTCGCGTCGTGGGGTACCGGTCTCATCGACAACGCCCTGGCCGCCGCCGGCACCAGCGCCGACAAGGTCGGCGAGGAGGCCCTGGCCAGCGCCGGCCTGGTCTACCAGGGGCTCAAGATCCTCGGCGAGGGCGCGGTCCTCGCCGGCATGGTGCTCGGGTCGATCGTCGCCTTCATCATGATGCGCAAGTTCGTCAGCTCTGCGATCGCCGCCGCTCTCGGCGCGGTGCTCAGCTGGATCGGGCTGATCCACGCCAGCGAGGTCTCCTGGGCCGCGCAGCCGTCCGTCGCTCTCGGCTACGCGATGCTGGCCGTGGTCCTCCTCGCGTTCGCCTACCGGAACCGTTCCGAGACAGTGGTTCTCGAGGAGGACGACCCGGCCGACCTGGCCGACCCTGTGGTGGCCGAAGCCTGATCGCCCAGCAGCAGCCCCAGGACCCGACGGGGTCCTGGGGCTGCTGCTCGTCCCGGTCGTCGGGACGATGGCCGTCAGGCCTTGGAGTCCAGGACCTCGTGGAGCTTCGCCGCGAACGCCTCGGGCTGACCCGCATACCCGAACTCGCCGCCGAGGAAGCCACCATGGTGGCTCGGGAACTCGACCGGGTCCTGGCCGAGCAAGGCAGCTGTGGCGTCCGAGGTGCGGCCGGTGACCGTCTTGCGCGACTCGACGCCGACGCCGATGACGACGCGGGTCGGGGCGGCCGTCAGAGCCGCGACGTCAGGGCGGTAGCTGGTGATCCCCCTCGCGGTGCCCGACAGCAGCGGGTCGTCTCGGCCGCCGTCGTCCTCGGTCGGCATCCCGAACATCGCCGGGTCGGGCGCCGGCTGCGCGGCGTAGGCGTCGTTGTACTCGCCCTCCCAGGAGGACATCACGATGAACTGCGCCATGCCCGCGCCGAACCCCCGCTCGTGGTAGGCGTCGTGGTAGCCCTGCTCGGCGGCCAGCGCGGCGTCCGCGTCGGGCAGCAGCGCGATGAGTGGCGGCTCGTGGGCAACGAGGATCCGGACGTCGTCCGGGTGCTCCGCCACCAGCGCGAGGGAGTTCACCGCACCACCACTGCTGGCGAAGATGTCGACGGGAGCACCGATCTTGGTGATGAGGGCGTGCAGGTCGGCGGAGTGCAGATCAGGGGAGCGTTCCGTCTTGCCGTCCTTGCGCACACTGCGGCCGACCCCCCGCGGGTCGTAGACGACGATGGTCCGCTCCGGGAAGTACTCGGCCACCGTGAAGAAGCCGTCGGCCGCCATGGGATGCCCCGCCATCAGCAGGGGCGGCTGGCCGTCGGCGGTGGGCAGTGGTCCCAGGACGTCGTAGACGAGGTCGACGTCGGGGGTCTCGAGGGTATGCGTCTGCTTCTCCATGGTCTCCATCCTCGGGGGCCTTTCTGGGTGAGTCCGATGACGTCGCCTCGGGCGTCGTCAGTACAGACCTGGTACGTCGTCCGAACTCATCGGCCGGCGGACGACTCGACGCTGTCGATCCGGCTCGCCAGACGGTCCAGCCCGTCCCGGATCATCCGGCCGTAGCCGTCGTCGCCGAGCGCGGCCACCGTCCCGCGGCCGGCACGCAGCTGCTCGGCAGCCTCGACCGTCCGGCCCTGCCGGAGGAACCCGTCCCCGAGGTTGAGGTGCAGGCTCGGGGCGAGGCCGGCCGCGTCAGGGATGCCGACCGCGGCCAGGTCGTCACCGCCGAGGTGGGCGTACTCCGCCAGGGCGGTCGTGTCCCAGGCGACCTCGTCGTCCACGGCGTCCTCGACGTCGGCCAGGTAGTGCGCCAGAACGCAGCGGTAGGCGTGCTGCGCCGGCTCGGTCTGCTCCCAGCACGCGCGCAGCGCCTGCCGCCCGGTCGCCCGGTCACCGGTCTGCGCCTGGCCGATGGCCTCGAGGATCGCCGCCCACTCCAGCATGACCGGGACCGTAGCGCAGAGCGGCGACGTCGCTCAGGACGTCTGGTAGACGCCGAGCTCGTTGCCCGCGGGGTCCTGGAAGTGGAACCGCCGGCCGCCCGGGAACTCGTAGGGACCGTTGGTCACGGTCCCGCCTCCGTCCTGGACCGAGCGCACGGTGGCGTCGAGGTCGTCGGACCAGAGCATCACGAGGATGCCCTCGGCCGACGGCTGGCCCGCCGCCGTCAGGCCACCGACCTCACCGGTGCCGTCCGCGGTCCGGATCCCGGCATACTCCGGGCCGTAGTCGTTGAACTCCCAGCCGAACGCGGCCCCGTAGAAGGCCTTGGAAGCCGCAACGTCCGGGGCAGCCAGCTCGACGTAGTCGATGGTGTGATGGGTGTGCGTCATGCCACCACTGTGGCGCGAACCACCGACACCGATGCCGACACCGGCGGAGGACAGCCTTGGCGTCGAGCCCGCACCCCTCGGAGGGCGCCGACACCGCCATGGTGTCACCGCGCGACCGCTGGCGAACGCTGGTCGGCGCCGGACTGGGGTGGACGTTCGACGGCTACGAGACCTACGCGCTGGTCCTCACCCTCGGCGTGTCCCTCCCGGAGCTGCTGCCCGCAGCGGACAACGACCGCATCCCGTTCTTCGCGGGGGCGACGATCGCGTTGACCCTGTTCGGCTTCGGCCTGGGCGGGATCGTCGGCGGGATCGTCGCCGACCGCTTCGGGCGGCGCCGGACCCTGCTCGTCACTGTCTGCGCGCATGCCCTCCTCACCGGACTCACCGCGCTCGCGTGGAGCTGGTGGTCCTTCGCCGCGCTGCGGCTGCTGACGGGCGTGGCCCTCGGCTCCGAGTGGAGCACGGGAGCGACGCTGGTGGCCGAGACCTGGCCGGACCGGCTGCGGTCGCGTGCCGTGGCCCTCATGCAGAGCGGCCTGGGTGTCGGCTCCCTCGGACGCGGCTCCTGGCGTTGGATGTTCGTCATCGGCGTGGTGCCCGCACTGGTCGCGCTGGCCATCCGACGCCGGGTTCCCCGGTCCCCGTCCTGGACCGCGGAACAGGCACGGAGGCAAACCGTGCCTCGTCGCTCGACCACCCGGCGCATCCTGGCTGACCCCGCTCTGCGCCGGATCACGCTGGTGGGCTCGGTCATGTCCCTCGCCACGACCCTCGGCTGGTGGGGAGCCAGACGTTCATCCCGCAGTACTTCGCCTCGGTCGCGCTCCCGGCGGGGTGGGAGCCGTCGCGGGCGGCCAGCGTGTCCGGGATGGTCTACACGGCCGGCGGCGTGCTCGGGTATCTCCTGGTCGGGTACCTCGCCGAGCGCTGGGGGCGGAGGCCGACGGCTGCGTTGTTCTTCGCAGCCGCGTTCGTCATCACGCCGGTCGTCTTCCTGTGGACCCATACCGTGTCGCTGCTGCTGGTCATGCTCTTCGTCAACGGGGTGTTCACGATGGGTCAGTACGGGTGGATGGCCGTCTGGCTACCCGAGCTCTATCCCACGAGCGTGCGGCTACCGGAATCTCCTTGATTTTCAACGCATCCCGTTTCCTGGCGTGCTTCGGTCCGCTGGTGGCGGGCAGCCTCATCGTCCCGCTCGGCGGGTTCGGAGCCACCGCGACGACCGTGGGGTGCATCTACCTCGTGGGGCTGGCCTTCGTGTGGCTCCTGCCCGAGACGCGAGGGAGGCCCCTGCCGCGGGGCTAGTCGAAGGTCTCGAGCAGGAGGGTCCGCTCGGCGCCGTGGTCATCGCGTCCTCCTCGTCGCGGACGGGCCTGCGCCGTCGCCGGCACCCACGGTGCCACCGCCCAGCCGACCCCCGGACCACCCTCATCGGGTGAGCCGGGTCCGGACCACCTGTTCGAGCACGTCGAGCGGGAGCGACCCCGAGTCGAGGACCGCCGAGTGGAACCGCCGGACGTCGAACCCGTCGCCCTGGCGCTGCTCCGCTTCACGGCGCAGCCGCTGGATCTCGAGACGCCCGATCATGTACGACGTCGCCTGTCCGGGCGTCACGATGTAGCGGTCGATCTCCGGGCGGACGACACCGGCGGACAGTGGCGAGTTGTCGAGCATGAACTGGACCGCCTGCTCCCGGCTCCAGCCGAGGGCGTGCAGACCGGTGTCGACGACGAGCCGGCTGGCCCGCATCGAGTCCGCGGACAACATCCCGAGGCGTTCGACCGGGCCGGTGTAGAGGCCCATCTCGTCCGAGAGCCGTTCGGTGTAGAGGCCCCAGCCCTCGCTGTAGGCCGAGTTACGCAGGTGCTTGCGGAACTCGGGGATCGCGGACAGCTCGCCGGCGATCGCGATCTGGAGGTGGTGCCCGGGGATGCCCTCGTGGAACGCCATCGCCTCCAGCTCGAACGTGCCCCACGCCGTCGGGTCCGTCACGTTGACGAAGAAGGTGCCGCCGCGGCTGCCGTCCGACGCGGGCGGGAAGTAGAAGGCCTTGGCGCCGGTCGTCGTTCCCTCGACCGCGCACGGCGCCTGCGGCAGCACCTCGAACCAGTCGGTCATCGCCGCCCAGGCGCGGGCCATCGCCGTCTCCGACGCGGTGACCAGCTCGTCGCCGCTGGTGAAGTGCAGCGCGGGATCGTCGCGCATCCGGTCGAAGATCTCGTCCAGGTCGGAGGTGCCGAGGGCCTCCGACCCGAGGCTGCGGTACTCCGCGGCCAGGGACTCGATCTGGGCCAGCCCGGTGTCGTGGATCTGCTGGGCGCTGAGGTCGGTGGTCGTGAAGTACCGCAGGGTCCGGGCGTAGGCGTCGTCGCCGCCATCGAGGTGCGTGAGACCCGCGCGGTCGTCAGGCCTCGCCTGTGGCAGCACCTCGTCGCGCAGCACGTCGCGGTACGTCGCCAGACCCGGACGAAGCCGGGTCTCCACGGCTGTCGCCAGCCCGGCCCGCCAGGCGTCGACGTCCATCCCCTCCGGCGGTCGCAGGGCGGTGACGAAGGGGTCGCTGTCGAGCGGGCGAGCCAACGCGGCCTCGATCTGCGCGATGGTCCCGGTGACTGCGAACGCGGCCGGCGCCCAGCCGTGGGCGAGGCCCTCGCGGTGCCGCTGCGCGACGTCGGCGAACCACTGACCGGCCCCGGCGAGCATGTCGGGCATCGCGTCGGCGACCTCGGCGTCGGGAAGGGTGAGCATGCCGAGGATCAGCGGCAGGGCGTCCTGCAGGCCGAAGATGGGGTCGGCCGACACCTCCGCGAGGCGGGCCTCGAGCCGGTCGGCCGTGGTGGTCGCCTGGCTGACGATCACCGCCCGCGTCGTGCGCTCCTGCTCGTCCAGGTCGGCGGCGTCGATCCCTTCCGCCCGCGCGGCCACGTCTCGCAGCCGCGCGATCTCGGCGTCCTCGGCAGCCCGGGAGGCCTCTTCGAACCGCCCGGTCGTCGGGTAGTGGCCCAGGAGGTGGGCGTCGGTCGGTTCGGCGGCCAGGTAGCCGGACCAGAACTCTTCGGACAGGGTGGTCAGCTCGTCGCGGGAGGTCACCAGCGCACCGTAGTAGGCCGAGATTCCGCGTACCGTGCGTCCGTACCCGTGCACGGCAGGAGGGCCATGGTCTCGTCGGAGGAGCGCTACCCCAAGCGGTTCGTCGAGGTGCACGGCGTCCCGATGGCCTACGTCGACGAGGGCGCCGGCGACCCGATCGTGCTGCTGCACGGCAACCCGTCGTCCTCGTACCAGTGGCGCAACGTCATCCCCTATCTGAGCGGCCTCGGCCGGTGCATCGCCCCGGACCTCGTCGGGATGGGCGACTCCGGGAAGCTGCTCGACAGCGGGCCGGGCTCCTACCGGCTTGTCGAGCACCGCGCATACCTCGACGCGCTCCTCGAGGCCCTCGACGTGCGCGACCGCGTCACGCTGGTCCTGCACGACTGGGGCTCGGCGCTCGGGTTCGACTGGGCGTACCGGCACCAGTCCGCGGTGCGCGCGATCGCCTACATGGAGGCCTTCGTCGCGACCATCGACTCGTGGGACGACTGGCCACCGGAGGCGGTCGCGTTCTTCCGGGCCATCCGGTCGGTGACCGGTGAGCAGCTGGTGCTCCAGGAGAACCTCTTCATCGAGCAGGTCCTGCCGAGCGAAGTGCTGCGCGGGCTGACCGACGCGGAGATGACGGTGTACCGGCGGCCCTACCTCGACGCCGGCGAGTCCCGCCGACCTACCCTGACCTGGCCCCGACAGGTCCCTGTGGCCGGTGAACCCGGCGACGTCCACGACATCGTCCGCGCGTACGGAGCGTGGCTTGCGGCTTCGGACGTCCCGAAGCTGTTCGTGGAGGCCGTTCCCGGGGTGATGTTAGAGAGTCACCGGGCGTTCGCCCGCTCCTGGCCGCAACAGTCGCACCTCACCGTCACCGCCGGCCACTTCGTCCCGGAGGACGCGCCCGCCGAGGTGGGAGCGGCCATCGTGTCCTGGCTGCGCGACCTCCCCGCCGCTACCTAGACGCCGCGAACTCGCGCGCCATCCACGCCGCGGCGTCGGTCAGGGTCGCTGACGCGCCGGTGAGGCGGTGCCCCTCGTCGTCGAGCAGGTGCAGCCGGGACCCGGGCCACGCGCGGTGCAGGCGCCAGGCCGTGACCGGCGGGGTGCACAGGTCGTAGCGTCCCTGGACCAGAACGGCGGGTATGCCGGTCAGGCTCGCTGCCCCGGCCACCAGCGACCCGTCGGGAACGAAGGCGCGGTTCAGCGCGTAGTGGGTGCTGATCCGGGCGAACGCGACCGCGAAGTGCGGATCGGCGAAGATCGCCTCGACGACCGGGTCGGGGGTCGAGAGCATGCCGGCGGTCTCCCACCGGCACCAGGCCAGCGCCGCGGGGATGCGTACCTCGTCGTCGAGCGAGCTCACCCGGGCGTGGAACGCGGCGACGAGGTCGTCGCGCTCGTCTATCGGCACGGCGGACAGGAGCTCCTCCCACCGTTCCGGCAGCAGGTGGTTGGCGCCGTCCCGGTAGACCCACGCGCACTCGCTCTCGCTGTAGGTCGTGATGCTGCGCAAGAGCATCCCGAGCACCCGCTGCTGGTGAGTCTGCGAGTACGCCAGCGCGAGGGTCGCCCCCCACGAGCTCCCGCACACCACCCAGCGGTCGATGTCGAGAGCCTCCCGGAGCCGCTCGAGGTCCGCGACGAGGTGCTGGGTGGTGTTCGTGTCGAGACTCACCCGCGGGTCGGCGGCGTGCGGCGTGCTGCGCCCGCATCCGCGCTGGTCGTAGAGCACGATCCGGTAGGTGCCGGCGTCGAACGGCCGCATCATCGCCGGCACATGACCACCGCCCGGGCCACCGTGGACGAGGACCAGCGGGATGCCGTCGGGATCGCCGAACTCGGCCCACCACAGCCGCTGGCCGTCGCCGACGTCGAGCATCGCCTCTCGCCTCGGGTTCACCGTGCCGGTCGGGTCGTTCACGTCCGGGTCAACGCCGCCCGTCGGTCGCCGGTTCCGTCCCGACGCCTTACCGACATGGGCCGAGCAGTGCCACGATGTCGGGCGTGACGCGGACGGATCCGGCCCGGTACCGCGAGCTGGCCGAGGCCGCGTGGCGCTGGGTGCTGGCCCAGGTGGACCGGTCCGACGGTCCCCGGATCCCGGCGCGGGTGGATGTGGATACCGGCACACCCGAGCCGACGGACGAGGACTACCGCGACGGGATGCACGAGGGGATCGGCGGCCTGGCCCATGTGCTCGCCGAGGTCCGGCTGTCGCGGGCATGGACCGCAGAGGAGGCCGACCTCGCCGCGGACGTGGCCGAGCGGCTCCGCACCCGGATCCCCGAGGTCTCCGACGTCTCGTTCTTCGACGGACTGTCGAGCATCGTCGGGGCGCTGATCGCTCTGAACGCACCGGGAACCGACGAGGCGATCCACCGGCTCCTCGCCACCGTGGAGACCGACGGGTGGCCGCCCGCGTACGCCCTCTCGTCCGCGAAGCACCGACCCGGCTCCCGCATCAACGACGCGACCCTCGGTACCGCCTCGGTCGTCCTCGCCGCGGTCTGGGCGCTGCGCCGGGACGTCCCGGGCGCTCGCGCGCTCGCCGACCGCGCCGCGGACGTCCTCCTGGCCGAGGGCGAGCCTGAGCCGACGGGCACGAACTGGCGGATGGTCTCGAGCCGCTTCCTGCTCGGACCGGTGGGGCAGATGCCGAACTGGTCGCACGGGCTCGCCGGCATCGCCGGCAGCCTCGCCCTGGCCGGCACCGAGCTGGGCCGCGCGGACCTCGTCGAGGCGGCGCGACGCGGTGCCGAGCACCTCGTCACGCTCGGTGACGCGTCCGACGACGGGTTCCTCGTCCCACTGTCGATCCCTCCGGAGGACCCGGCGAAGGTCGACCCGATCTCCTACGGCTGGTGCCACGGCCCGACCGGCACCTCGATGCTCTTCCTCGCCCTGGACCGAGCGGGGGTCGCCGAGGTCGCCGGACAGCCCACGATGAGCTGGTATGCGGGTGGCCGGCACAGCGTGCGGACCTCCGGCCTCCCCGACCGGCTCCGGCCCGGTTTCTGGGACAACGACGGCCGCTGCTGCGGGACGGCCGGCGTCGGCGACGCCTTCCTCGACGCCTACGCGAGAACCGGCGATGACATCGACCTGGCCTTCGCCGTCCGGCTGGGGGACGCGCTCGTCGAGCGGGCCATCGTCACCGACGACGTCGCATACTGGCGCTTCGTCGAGCATCGGGACAAGAACCCACTGCAGCCGCCCCGCGTCGGCTGGATGCAGGGCACCGCCGGGATCGCCGCCTACCTCTTCCGGCTCGCCCGGGTCCTCGATAGTGGCCGGGACGCACCGGCCGTCCACCGCATGGAGAACTGGTGGGCGGTCGAGGAGTCGGCGTAATCCGAAGGGTGTCGGTGCGCGACCGGTACCTGTGGATCACGTCCGCTTCGGCACGGCGTGACAGATCTTGAAGTACTCGATGACCGCCTGGCGAGCGGCAGGGCGCGAAACGTAGAAGACGAGGACGTCGGGGTCGGACACCGACGTCGTCGAGATGGCCTTGCCGGTTTCGGCGATGTCCTTGCCCCACGACGCCCACGCGATCAGCGCGTTGATGCTGTTGGCGGCCCAACCCCGGCCGCTCATCTTGCCCTTCGCCACGCCGATCAGGTCGTCGGCCCACCCCTTCTCGTCTCCATCCGATGCGTCCTTGTCCTCATTGCCCGGAAGGGCGACCTGGCGGACCAGCTCGCAGGCCTGGCCCTGGAGCGCCTCCTTCGTAACGCTCTCGAGGTCCGCTAGGAACTTCTTGTCGTTCACGTGGGCGGCGACGTGCTTCCCCGCGATCGAGACGCTGCGCGACTGCACCGCTTGAGCGAAGCTCGAGGCATGCAGAGTGGCGACCAGATCTGACTGGGCGACCGCCTTGGTCTCGATACTCCGCAGCAGCGCAGCGACGGCGTCACGATCACCGTCGGCAATGTCGTCGACCGGGACCTTCCTCACCTGCTGCGCCGCAGCGCTGAGCTCGGACAGGGGTTTGGCTCCTGTCGTCGCGTCGGGACTGATGCCGTCGGCCAAGGCGCGGGTCTTGTCGAACAGAGCCTTCGCCGCTGGCTCGGTGGTGCATCGCGCGGCCGTCAGCGCGGGCACGAGGAGTACGCAGGCAGCGCAGGCACTAAGTCGGTGCAGCCGACCAGTGTTTCGGGTTCTCATCTCGCGCCCGGCCTTCCCGCCGAAGGTGTCGACCAGACTCCCACCGCCCGCACTGTCGCGTCATCGGCCGAACGGGCTTCCTCGCCAACGACGTTTGGCGGTCAGATGAGGCCCGCCTTGCTGGCCTCGTAGACCGCCTCGGCGCGGCGGGAGACGCCGAGCTTGCGCAGGATGTTGCCGACGTGGAACTTGGCCGTGGTCTCCGAGATGTAGAGGCGAGCGCCGATGTCGCGGTTGGACATCCCGCGGGCCAGGAGCTTGAGCACCTCGGTCTCCCGTGACGTCAGCTGGCGGGCGCTCGGGGTGTCCGCCTGGTTCAGCCCGCGCACCATCGCGGACGCGCTGCGGGCGTCGAACGCGCTCTCACCCCGGCTCACGTCGCGGATCGCCCGGATCAGCGCCGAGGTGTCGACGTCCTTGACGACGTATCCGCGCGCTCCGGCCCGCACTGCGCGCAGCACGAGGTTCTCGTCGAGGAACGTCGTGAGGACCAGCACACCGAGCTCGGGATGCGCGGAGGTGAGGTCGGCGCAGAGGTCGAGACCCTCGGTGTCCGACGACGTCGAGAGCTTGAGGTCGAGCAGCACGATCTGCGGACGGCTCCGGGCGACGACCGCCTTGGCCTCGGCGGCCGACGACGCCTCGGCGACGACCCGCATGTCGTCCTCGCGCTCGAGGATCGAGCGGAGGCCCTGCCGGACGATGGCGTGGTCGTCGACGAGCATGATGCCGACGACGTCCGTGCGCTCGTCGTGCTTCGCGGGGGTCAGCGTGGCCATGGCTCAGCTCCTTGCCGACGACACGAGGCCGTCGATGAGCGCCGGACGGTTGGTCTCGGCGAGGGGGAGGGGCAGGCGCATCTCGACCCGGACCCCGCCCAGCCGCGCTCGGCGGAACGCGATCGTCCCACCCAGGTCGGCGAGTCGCGCGTCGATGTTCACCAGGCCGCGATGCCGGCCGTCGGTGGACGACGTCCGGGAGAGGCGCAGCAGCCGGGCCAGCTCGACCGGGTCGCCGACGCCGTCGTCGGAGACGGCGACGCGGATCTGGTTGGGCTGGTACCGCAACCGGACGATGACCCGGCTGGCCTGCGCGTGGGCCGCGACGTTGAACAGTGCCTCGCCGACCGCGCGGGCGATCTCGTGGTGGGCGTCGCCGGCCAGCGGGATGACGTCGCCCTCGACCCGCAGCTGCGTCTCGAAGCTCTGGCTGTGATGACGCAGGACCTCGGCCAGCAGCTCCGGAAGGGTCTTGACGGTGTCGGTATGCGGCTGGTGCAGCGCGTAGATCGCCCGCCGCAGCTGCTCGACCGCCTGCTGTGACAGGCCCTTCGCCGTCTGGAGGCGCTCGTTGATGCCTATCGCCACCGACCCGAGGTCCTCGGCCTCGCCGCGGGCGATCTCGACGGCCATCCCCGCCGAGAGGACGTACTGGGTGACGCTGTCGTGCAGCTCGCGCGCGATCCGGTGCCGCTCGGCGTCGATGACCTCACGCTGCCGGGCGACGTGCAGCCGCGTCTCGACGTCACGCAGCTCCGCGGTGCGGACCGCCAGGTCCTGGGCCTGTGCGGTCGCCTCGTCGTAGAGCTGCTGCGCTCGGCGGTGCAGGGCGAGCCCCGACTGGTACTGCTGCGACGTGTGCAGCGACACCGCGGCCTGGTTCGCGAGGATGCGCAGCACCGACACGTCGCTCGGCTCGGGCCCCTCGGGCAGTCGGTGCACGGCGGCCAGTGCCCCCACGGTGTCGCCCTCCAGGGTCATCGGCACGCGTACCCAACGGCCGACCCGCTCGCCGGTGTCGTCGGTCCGCTGCTCCCCCGCCCGGACGTCGGCCAGTTCGGCTGTGACGTATGCGGGCAGGCCCACCTCGTCGATGTAGGCGACGCCGTTGGCCGCTATGGCGATGAACCGCGGCCGCGCCCCGGCCAGGTGCCCGTCGGCGAGGGCGAGCAGCGTCCACTCCGCGTCGAGGTGGTCCGCCGCCGCCCGGGCGACCTCCTCGAGCAGGCCGCGCGGGCCCTCCACGGTCCGGACCAGCGCTCGCGAGATCGAGTCCATGGCGCGGACCGCGCTCTGCATGCGCTCGTCGGAGCGCCGGTACTCGCGGTAGTAGGACCGCTTCCCCGACCGGACGCCGGTGAGGACGGAGAGGTCCGGGGCGTGGGCCTCGGTCACCACACGCCGCCGGCGGACTTCACAGCGCCGCCATGAACAGCGCCACGATGTCCTCGGCGTTGGCCTCCCGCGGGTTCGTCGTGAGGCAGGCGTCGTCGAGCGTGGTGGTCGCCAACCGGCCGACGCTGCTCTCGTCGACGCCCAGCTCACGCAGACCGCGGGGGACGCCGACGTCGTCGGCGAGGGTGCGTACGTGCACGGCGAGCAGCTCCGCCGCCTCGACCCCCGGCATACCGTCGACCGAGAGGCCGGCCGCACGGGCGAGGTCGATGAACCGGTCCGGGGTGGCGCGGGCGTTGTAGCGGATCACGTGGGGGAGCAGCACCCCGTTGACCACGCCGTGCGGCGCGTCGAGGAGGCCGCCGACCTGGTGGCTCATCGCGTGGGTCGCGCCGAGGATCGCGTTGGTGAAGGCCAGGCCGGCGTTGAGGCTGGCCTGGGCCATCCCCTCCCGGGCGGCGGTGTCGGTCGGCACGTCGATCGTGCGGTAGAGGTGCCGGGTGACCAGCCCGACCGCGTGGAGCGCGTGGATGTCGGCGAGAGGGTTGTGCGCCAGGGACACGAACGACTCGATGCCGTGGGTCAGCGCGTCGAGCCCGGTGGCGGCGGCCAGCCACTTCGGCATGGTCGTGAGCAGCGCCGGGTCGATGATCGAGAGGTCCGGTACCAGCGCGCGACCCATGATCGTCACCTTCACCGAGCGGGCGGTGTCGGTGATGATGCAGAACTGGGACACGTCCGCGCCCGTGCCCGACGTGCTGGGGATCATCAGCAGCGGCGGGATCGGCTTGCTGACCTGGTCGACGCCGGCGTAGTCGAGGATGTCGCCGCCGTTGCTGGACAGGATGGCGATGCCCTTGGCCGCGTCGATGCACGACCCGCCGCCGAGCGCGATGAGCACGTCGGCGCCGCACTCGCGGTAGACCTCGTACCCCTTCGCGATCTCGTGGTCCTTGGGGTTCGGGGTGACGTCGTTCCAGACCACCGGGCGCAGGCCGGCCTCGTGGAGGAGTCGCAGCAGCTCGTCGACCCAGCCGGCCTCGATCAGCCCGGGGTCGGTGACGACGAGGGGCCGGCGGGCACCGAGCCGGGCCGCCGCATACCCCGCCTCCGACAGCGAACCGGGGCCGAAGACGATCTCGGGGGCGTGGAACTTGACGAGCTTCTGCGGCGCGTGCAGGGGAGGACTCGACACCACGATCCCCTCCCGGATGGAGACGGCGCGCCGCAACTGGGCGCAGCAGCAGTGGACGCCCTTCTCGGAGTGAGGGTACCTCCCGTGTCGCGAGGGTCGGCGGGTGTGGGACGATCCTGTGACCCTGCTGATGACGGGGATTCGCTCGCGCACGACTCCCATGGAGGTCGCCCTGTGACGCTCGCCAGCCAGGCTGACGGACCCCGTCCCCAGTTCCATCGGGTACTGCTGAAGCTGTCGGGAGAGGTGTTCGGCGGCGGCAAGCTGGGGCTCGACCCTGCGGTGGTGCGCACCATCGCCGACCAGGTCGCCGAGGCGGTCCGCAGCGGCGTCCAGGTGGCCATCGTCATGGGCGGCGGCAACTTCTTCCGCGGCGCGGAGATGCAGGCCAAGGGCATGGACCGGGCGCGGGCCGACTACATGGGAATGCTCGGCACCGTCATGAACTGCCTCGCGCTCCAGGACTTCCTCGAGAAGAACGGGATCGAGACCCGGGTCCAGACCGCGATCACCATGGGCCAGGTCGCCGAGCCCTACATCCCTCGGCGCGCCATCCGTCACCTCGAGAAGGGCCGGGTCGTCATCTTCGGCGGCGGGGCCGGGATGCCCTACTTCTCCACCGACACGGTCAGCGCACAGCGGGCGCTGGAGATCCGGTGCGACGCCGTGCTCATGAGCAAGAACGGGGTGGACGGCGTCTACGACATGGACCCGCGGCTGCACCCCGAGGCCAAGAAGCTCGACACGCTGACCTTCGACGAGGCCCTGCAGCGGGGACTACGGGTCGTCGACCAGGCGGCGTTCAGCCTCTGCCACGACAACAAGCTGCCCATGGTCGTCTTCGGCATGGAGGGCGAGGGAAACATCACCCGCGCGTTGCAAGGTGAGAGGATCGGCACGCTCGTCACCCCGGTGTGACGCCTGCTGACGACACCGACGCATACGGAGAAACACACGATGATCGACGAGACGCTCTTCGAGGCCGAGGAGAAGATGGAGAAGGCCGTCGAGGTCGCCAAGGAGGACTTCGCGGGCATCCGGACCGGGCGGGCCAACCCCGGCATGTTCAACAAGCTCACGGTCAGCTACTACGGCTCCCCGACTCCGCTCCAGCAGCTCGCGTCGTTCCAGACGCCGGAGGCCCGGACCATCATCATCAGCCCGTTCGACAAGTCCTCGATGCACGAGATCGAGAAGACGCTGCGGGACTCCGACCTCGGTGTGAACCCCAGCAACGACGGCAACATCATCCGCGTGGTGCTGCCGATCCTCACCGAGGACCGGCGCAAGGAGTACGTCAAGCTGGCGCACCACAAGGCCGAGGAGGCGCGGATCTCGATCCGCAACGTCCGCCGCAAGGCCAAGACCGACCTCGACAAGCTGGTCAAGGACGGCGACGTCGGCGAGGACGACGGCGTCCGGGGCGAGAAGGAGCTGGAGTCGATGACCAAGAAGTACGTGGACACCGTCGACTCGCTACTCAGGGGCAAGGAGACGGAGCTCCGCGAGGTCTGAACGGCCCACCGAGATGCCCGTACCCGCGCGCGACATGACCGACGAACCGGTGGCGTCCTCCGAGGAGCCGGAGGGTGCCGTCGTCGCTCCGGTCACGACCGAGGCGCAGTCGGTCAAGGTCTCCCGGGCCGGGCGCAACCTCCCGGCGGCGGTCGGGGTCGGGCTGTCGCTCGGCGCGGCCGTCGTCATCACGCTGTTCGTCATCCCGAGGTGGACCTTCGTCGTCCTCGCGACCGCCTCGCTGTGCGTCGGCGCCTGGGAGCTGTGCCGGGCCTTGCGCGCTGGTGGCTTCGCGGTGCCCGTGGTCCCCAGCATCGTCGGCTGCATCAGCATGCTCGGCGCGGCCTACGTCGGCGGCGCCCAGGCGTTGTTGGTCTGCTTCGCGCTGACCTGTGTGGCGATCCTCGTCTGGCGGGTGGCCGACGGCGTGGCCGGGGCCGCGCGGGACATCATGGGTGGCGCCCTGGTCGCGGCCTACCCGTCGTTCCTCGCGGCGTTCTCCTCCCTGCTGCTCGCCCCGGACGACGGCGCGTGGCGGATCTTCACCTACATCGCGCTCACCGTCGCGAGCGACATCGGCGGGTATGCGGTGGGTGTCCTCGCGGGGCGACACCCCATGGCGCCGACGATCAGTCCCAAGAAGTCGTGGGAGGGGTTCGCCGGTTCGGTGGTCTTCTGCATGGCGGTGGGCGTGGCCTGCGTCCACTTCGCGCTGCACGGTGCATGGTGGGTGGGACTGCTTGCCGGGGCCGCGGCGGCCGTGGCGGCGACCGCCGGTGACCTGGTCGAGTCGACGATCAAGCGCGACCTCGGCATCAAGGACATGTCCAACATCCTTCCGGGGCACGGTGGCCTGATGGACCGGCTCGACTCCCTGGTCATGACGGCCCCGATCATCTGGGCCGTCCTAGCGGTCCTGGTCCCCGTGGCCGTCCTGACCTGACCCTGGGGCTTGAGGTTGAAGCTCCCGGCCCAGCCCAGGTCATATACCCGGTCGTGTCACCGATTCGGCTGTGCCAACAACCACCTTGGGTACACGACCGGGTATACGACCGCGTGTATGACCGGGATTTGACCGAGAGCCCTCGAACGCCGGGAGTGGATCCGGTCAACAGACATCCGCGCCCGGAGTTACCGCAGCTGGTCGCGGTCCGTCAGGCGGTGTCGCGGAACCACAGCCGCGGGCTCGCGACCACCGCGGGCCTGAAGCCGGACTGCCGGGCGATGAGGTAGCAGGCCTCGATCCGCTGCAGGACCATCCGAGGTGAGGCGGCCAGCTGTTCCGGAGTGACGCCCACGACGACCACGCGGTAGCTGGACAGATCCGAGTCGTCCGTGACGGTGTCGTCCCACTGCAGCGAGCCCGAGTGGAACGCGCGGCTGTGCACCATGATGGCCATGCCCACGTCGTCGACCCACAGGTCCGGCGTGGTCAGCCGCTTGCCCTTCAGATCCTTGAGCTCGGGGTTCAGCAACGGCGCCGGGACGACGCCGGACGTGCGGACCAGGGCCGCGAGGTCGGCCTCCGGCACCGACCACGCGCCGGCGGCGGCCTCCCGCACGATGCCCCGCAGGCGCAATCGCCCCCTGGTTTCGCGGGCCTCGACCCAGTGGGTGACGTCGTCCAACCGGACCAGTCGACGGCGGACCGCGTCGATGACCAGACCGCGTGCTGCGTCGTCGGGAAGCATCGCGGCCGCGTCGACGACCGCTCGAGGACGGCAGGAGAATCGCAAGATCCCTCGCTCGATCAACCGCTCGTCGAGCAGATGGGTACGACGGACTCTTACCCATTCGACATCACGTGGTTTGACGGTCGGTGGGCCAAGGACGTGAACCCGACCCTGGGCCGCCGGAATGAAGCCGAGAACCGCGGCCGCGGTGGGGCCGGCAAGCCAGGATTCCGGTCCGCCGTAGAGCTGGGCGGCGACGTGGCGCTGATGAACTGTCGGCACGGATTTGTCGAGCAGGACAACGCCGGGCAGCAGCTGACGCCACGAGCGGCCGAGCTGCCAGCGGATCTGGCCGATCGGTATGCCCTGGTCCTTCAGCTGCTTCCGTGTGACCACTCCGGACTGCTGGTCTGCGAGGGCGTTCAGTGTCGGCGACAGCTCCATCCGGCCAGCATCGGCCCGGCCGTCATGGCGGTCCACCCGACCTCGCGGGCCTGTGGACAGTGGGACTGCGTGCGCCCAGCCTGTGGAGAGGGGCGAGGCTGCCGGCGGGTGACCGCGGCCACTGTCACCTCTCGCCTGCCGAGCCGTGCTTCCGACACCTCCTGGTCGTGTACCCGGTCGCATACCCGGTCGTGCACCCGGTCGCCTACCCGGTCGCATACCCGGTCGCATACCCGGTCGTGTCGGCAAAAGTGTTGCTAGGGCAACCGATTCAGGTACACGACCGGGTATGCGACCACCAACAGGGCTGGGTACGCGGGGCGACGCGGACACGAGGGCGGCGTCGCTCACGTCATGAAAGGCAGGCGGCGAGGAGCTGGTCGATGACCTGGCGGGTCAGGGGGCGGTCGGTGAGCTCCGCGACCCACGTCGCGGTGGCCGACCGTTCCGCGTCGTCGGTGGCGTCGAGCCAGCGGTCGCGGCCAGCTCGGCGATGTGACCCAGCACGGCCGCCACCATCGTGAAGTCGCCCGGACCGGTCAGCCGGCCCGGCCCACCGGCGGAGCGGTATGCGTCGTACAGCGCCTTCGCCCGTTCCGCGTCGACACCGGCGTGGGTGGCCGCCGCCTCGGTGGCGTACTCCGTCAGGCAGAAGGCCAGCTCCCAGGACGGGTCGCACGTCCCACTGTTGTCGAAGTCGAAGACGACGATCCCGCCGTCGGGGGTGGCCCGGACGTTGTCGCAGAACAGGTCGCGGTGGCACCAGAGCAGCTCGCCGGGCGGGGCGAACAGACCCTCCAGCGCCACCAGCTCGTCACGGTAAGCGGCCAGGTCCGCGGCGAAGGGAGCCTCACGCTCCACCACCCGGCCGATGACCTCGTCCCACGCCACCGCACCGACGGGCGTCCGGAACCAGGGCCGGACGACCCACCGCCCAGCCGACGCGACCGGCCCTGGGAACCGGGAGGCCCGCATACCGTGCAGCCCGGAGAGCAGCGAGCCCACCGCCACCGGGTCCAGCCGTGGGTCGGGGCCGGCCATGTCCACCCACCCCAGGACCCCGACGCGCGCGCCGCCGACATCGGCGAGCAGCCGGCCGTCAGGGGTCCGGCGGACCGCCGGCGCGGGAAGCCCGGCCAGCACTGCGGCCTCGTGGAACGCCGCCGTGGCCTCGACGTCGTCCTCCGGGGCGGACCCGTCGACCCCTCGTGTCTTCACGGCCCACGACCCGGTCGTGGAGTCGAGCCGCCAGATCTCGCCCAGCCAGCCGCGGCCCACCGGAGCGGCCGAGAGGCTCCCCTTGCCGAGGTCGAACGCCCGAGGACGCCCGCGAGCATCGACCGGTCGGTCACCGTCGTGCTCCTGTCGTCGTAGGACGACGCCTGCCGTCAGGCGGGCTCTGGTACTGCCGCCACGGCGAGCTCGTCGCTGCGAGCTGCATGGTCGCGCGTGAAGTGACGGCCGGGCAGCGCGACGGCCGCGACGCACGCCCCGACCAGGCAGATCACGGCGACGAGCGCACTGCCGGCGTGCATCCCGTCCATGAACGCGTCCCGGGCGGCAGCGACGAGCTCCGGATGACCCTGCGCGATCGCCGCGGCGGCCACGACCGACTCGCGGGCCTGGTCCTGTGCCGCTGCAGGGAGCCGGTCGAACGCGCCCCCGCTCAGCGCGGCGCCGTAGACCGAGGCGAAGACCGAACCCACGACGGCGACGCCCAGCGTGGCGCCGAGCTCACGCGTCGCGTCGTTGACCGCCGACCCGACCCCGGCCCGGGCCGGTGGCAGGACGAGCAGGATCGACTCGGTGGCAGGGGTCGAGATGAGACCCATCCCGAGGCCGAGGAGCACCATCTGGGGGACGATCGACGTCGCATACGGGACGTCCACCGGGCTGGCCGCGATCCACGCCATCGCCGACCCGAACATCAGCAGCCCCGTGGTCACGACGGCGCGGGTACCCAGGCGGGGAGCCAACAGTCCGCCGGCGATCGACGCCACGGCGATGCTGACCGCCACCGGGAGGATGCGCGCGCCGGTGGACAGCGCGTCGTACCCGCGGATGACCTGGAAGTACTGGGTGACGAGGAAGATGAAGCCCGCCAGCGAGAAGAAGGTGACCGTCACCGCGCCGCTCGCCGCGCTGAACCGCCGGTCGGCGAAGAGGCTGACGTCGAGCATCGGGTGGGCGGCACGCCGCTCGGCGACGACGAACGCGGCCAGCAGGACGGCGCTTCCGGCGAAGCCGACGATCGTGGCCGGCGACCCCCAGCCCCGGGTGGGCGCCTCGATGACCGTCCACACCAGCAGCCCGAGCATCGCGGTGGAGAGGATCAGGCCGCGTCGGTCCAGCGGCGGGGCCTCGGGGTCGCGGGACTCGGGCACGAGGAACGCGGCGAGGGCCGCGGCCACGAGGGCGAGGGGGGCGAGCGCGAGGAACACGCTGCCCCACGAGAAGTGGGTGAGCAGCACGCCGCCGACGACCGGCCCGGCCGCGACGCCGACCCCCACGACGGCACCCCAGCCACCGAGCGCGGCGGCCCGGTGCCGACGGTCGGGGAACGCGTTGGAGATCACCGACAGGGTCGCCGGGAAGATCAGCGCCGCGAAGACGCCCATGGCGACCCGAGCGGCGATGAGCGCGCTGTCACTGGTGACCAGACCGCCGACGATGCTCGCCGCGGCGAAGCCCACGAGTCCGACGAGCAGCGCCGGTCGGCGTCCGTACCGGTCGGAGAGGCTCCCGGCCGCGAGGACGAGAGCCGCGAAGGCCAGGTTGTAGCCGTCGACGACCCACTGGAGCCCTCGCGTGCCGGAGCCCAGCTCACGGGCGATGCTCGGCAGCGCCACGTTGACGATCGTCGTGTCGAGGTTGATGGCCAGGACCGCGGCGTAGACCGCGACCAGGATTCCGGCCTTCCGCTTCATGGGGACCTCGCGAGCAGCAGATGTGGACAGTGTCAACATTGACGATTCCACCACGCCGATGTGGACAGTGTCAACATCTCGGCTAGGATCAAGGGCGTGAAGGCGTACCACCACGGCAACCTCCGGGCGGAGCTGCTCCAGACGGCCGTGGAGCTGGCTCGCGAGCAGGGGCCGTCCGGGGTGGTCCTGCGCGAGGTGGCCCGCCGGGCCGGGGTCTCTCACAACGCCGCATACCGGCACTTCGCCGACCGCGACGAGCTGCTCACCGCCACCGCCGAGGCCGGCCAGGACGCGCTGTCCCGCGCCATGGCCAACCGGGCCGCGAGGGTCCGGGGCGGCGAACCCGCCGAGCGCTCACTGCGGCGGCTCCGCGAGATCGGCAAGGCGTACGTCCTCTTCGCCGTCCGACAGCCGGGACTCTTCGCCACCGCATTCGCCTGCACGGTCGAGCGCGCCGGCGACCAGCCGGGCCCCTACGAGCTGCTCAGTACCGCCCTCGACGAGATGGTCGCGAGCGGCACCCTGTCAGCCGACCGTCGCGAGGGCGCCGAGGTCGCCTGCTGGTCGGCGGTGCACGGCTTCGCGCTGCTGCACATCGACGGACCGCTGAAGGACGTGCCGGCCCGCGAACGGGATCGGCAGCTCGAGGCGATGCTCGATGCGCTCGAGCACGGCCTGGGTTGAGAGACTGTCCTCCTCATGACCGACCTCCCGACGCCCACGAGCACGCCACCGAAGCCCGGCCAGCTGACCTTCACGGCGCCGCGGCGTGGCAAGCCGCCTCGCCATCTGGCCGACCTCACGCCCCCCGAGCGCCGTGAGGTCGTGGAGTCGTTGGGCCACAAGGGCTTCCGGGCCAAGCAGCTCTCGACGCACTACTTCGAGCGACTGGTGGACTCCCCGGACGAGATGACCGACCTCCCCAAGGGGGTCCGCGACGACCTGGTCCGCGACCTGCTACCCACGCTGCTCACCCCGATGGTGCAGCGCACCGCGGACGACGGCGAGACAGTGAAGTCCGCGTGGCGGCTCCACGACGGCGCCATCGTCGAGTCGGTGCTGATGCGGTACCCCAACCGGGTCACCATCTGCATCTCCAGCCAGGCCGGCTGCGGGATGAACTGCCCCTTCTGCGCGACCGGCCAGGCCGGACTCACCCGCAACCTCTCGACCGCCGAGATCGTCGAACAGGTCGTGTATGCGGCTCGCTCGCTCCGCCGGGGCGAGCTCGCCGGCGGGGGAGACGAGGAGGAGCGCGCGACGCCACTGCGCGTCTCCAACGTCGTCTTCATGGGGATGGGCGAGGCGCTGGCCAACTACAAAGCGGCGATCGGCGCCATCCGGCGGCTGGTGGACCCGGCGCCCGACGGGCTTGGCATGTCCGCCCGCGGGATCACCATGTCCACCGTGGGCCTGGTCCCGGCCATCGACAAGCTGGCCGCCGAGGGCATCCCCGTCACCTTGGCCCTGTCGCTCCACGCCCCGGACGACGAGCTGCGCAACGAGCTGGTCCCCATCAACACCCGGTGGTCCGTCGACGAGGCCATCGACTCCGCATACCGGTACTTCCACGCCACCAAGCGGCGGGTGTCGATCGAGTACGCCCTGATCCGGGACATCAACGACCAGGCCTGGCGCGCCGACCTGCTGGGTCGCAAGCTCACCGCGCGCGGCAAGGGCTGGGTGCACGTCAACCCGATCCCGCTCAACCCGACGCCGGGGTCGAAGTGGACGGCGTCGCGCCCCGGCGTGGAACAGCAGTTCGTCGAACGGCTCCGGGCCGCCGGCATCCCCACGACGATCCGTGACACCCGCGGTCAGGACATCGACGGCGCCTGCGGACAGCTCGCCGCGTCCACCGCCTGACCTCGCCTCGTCAGTCGGTCGGGCGGGCAGACGGTCACCCGGCCTCGACGACGTAGAAGTGGTTGCCGTCCGGGTCGTCGAACTCGAACATCGGCGGCACCTGGTCCCACTGCAGCAGCTCACCGACGGCCACGCCGCGAGCCTCGAGGGCGGTGCGCTCGGACTCGGCGTCGGCCACGGCGAACCGGATACCCGTGTCGGTCGGGCCGGCCGGCTCCCCGGCGGTGAGGGCCAGGGAGGTCGTCGCGCCCCGCGGCGCTACCTCCACCCAGCGCTGCGTCGGGCTGATCGGCGCGTCGAGGCGCTTCTCGAAGCCGAGCGTCCCGACGTAGAAGTCGAGGGCGGCGTCCTGGTCGCGGACGGTGACGCCGATGGTGCGGACGTCGGTCATGGTGGTCATCGTCATGCCTCCTGTGCGGTGGTTTCAGTGGTGTCGGCGGTCTTCGGGGTCGCTGTACATCAGCGAGCCGGGGGTGGTCAGGGTCTCGCCGGTCTCCAGCCACGTCTTGAGGCCGGAGAGGATCATCGGCCAGCCGCCGTAGAGCTCCGGCGGGGCGTCGTCGGAGAGCTGGTCGTGGGTGACGATCAGCCGGCACGAGTCGCCGACCGGCTCGATCTCCCAGGTCACCCGCGACGTGCCCTCGCGCTCGGCGTCCTCGCTCCACAGCGTGTGCATCGTCTGGACGAGGCGGCGCGGCGGATCGACGACGAGGTTCTCGCCTTCGGCGAGCGGCCGGTCCGCGCCGGGGTGCTCGAGCGTGTAGCTCGACCCCGGCGTCCAGTCCGACCGTGCACTGACGCCGAAGTGGTACCGGGCGCGGGTGGCCGGGTCGGTGATCGCGTCCCACAGCCGCTCCGGCGTGGTGCGGATGTAGATCTCGAAGACCTTCTCCATGGTGTGCTCCAGCTCGGTCTTGAGGCCGGCCAGTCCGGCGGCCCAGGGCTCGGTGTACTTGCTCACCCAGCGGTCGTGGATGAGCCGGATCGGGACCGGGTTGAGGAAGTGCAGCTTCTCGCGGCCCCGGCGGCGGGTGACGACGAGCCCGGCCTCTTCCAGGAGGCGCAGGTGCTTGGCCACCGCGATGCGGGTCATGTCGTGCCCGGCGGTGAGGGCGACCAGGGTCTGGCCGTCCTGCTCATGCAGCGCGTCGAGCAGGGACCGGCGGGTCGGGTCGGCGAGCGCCCGGAACACGGTCTCCATGCCCATCACAATAGGAAACCAAATGGTTTCCTGTCAAGGGTCGGGAGGGTATGGGGTCGGTTCGGTCAGGGGTTACGGGCGAGGGTGTAGCGGATCCGTTGAGTGAACGTCACCGAGCCGTCGGGGGCGGCAGCGTCCTCGATGATGCGGGTCGCCGCCGCGCGGATCCCGGCCCGCTTGTCCTCCGGCGTCAACCCCCAGAAACCTCGCTGCCCGGTCGACATGGTGAACCGGTACCAGTGGTCCGGCCCGTCGAACCGCACCGGGACGGAGGTCTCCGTGCTGCGGGCGTCGCTCCAGCCGGCGTCCGTGAACAGGCCCTCGACGCCCGCGTTCGACTCGAAGGGCCCGGCGATCCCGGTCGTCCGGGCGTCGAGCAGCTGCGGCGGGAGGTAGGGCGCGAACAGCGCGTCGATGCTGTGCCATGTCGGGTCGGGCGGCCCGAACGTCGCCACCCCGACGCGGCCACCCGGCCGCGTCAGCTCGCGCCACCGGGCCACGGCCGCGCCGGGGTCGGGCAGGAAGAACAGGACGAGAGACGCGGACAGCAGGTCGAAGCGCTCGGTCGCGACGCCGTCCAGCTCCGGCTCCTGGGCGTCCATGACGAGGACCTCGACCTGGCTCAGGTCCTCCTCAGCCGCGAGCGCCGTCGACTCGGCGACCATCACCGGGGAGAGGTCGCTACCGACGGCGGAGCCCGTCGGGCCCACCGCCCGGGCGATCGGGAGCAGCGCGGCTCCGCGCCCGCAGCCGAGGTCGAGCGCCCGCTCCCCGGGCTGCGGGTCGAGCTCGGCGACCAGCCCGGCCGCGATCGGCTGGAAGAAGTCCACCCCGACCTGGTCGTAGCTGTCGGCGACGGCGTCGAAGAGGGACCGGAGTGTCTCGCGTTGTACGTCCACGTCGCTGATCCTGTCGTGCTCAGTCGGTGAAACACAGCCCCCGGAACCGCTGGAACAGATCGGGGTCGAGCGCGTGAGCGTCGGCATCGCCCGCCGGGTCGCCGTGGCGCTGGTACAGCCAGAGCAGCAGCTGCCCGCCGGTACCCGTCACGGTCGGGATACTGTCGGCGTCGAGACCGGCCCTCGTGGTCGACGTCACCGCCGCCGTACCAGGCACCGAACCGTCGGTCAGCAGCCACGCTGCGTCGCTGTCGGTGCAGGCCAGGCCGAGCCGACGCTCGAGCGGGGCGGGCAACGGGTCCTGGCCGGCCGCGGCGTCCGCGGCGTCGTCGGCGTTGGACACCGAGACGTGGAGGAACTCGTCCACCGCGTCGGCGCCCACCTCCGGCGAGATCCGGATCGTCCCGCCGGCGGCGTGGGCGACGTCCCAGTGGTGCCCGACCGCCTCCTGCACCTGGTGGCGGATGACGAACGCGGCGCTCTGCCGCGACGGCGCCCAGGTCCAGACCCGCGCGGCGGGGTCGGCCTCGCCGAGTACCCGGACCAGCCGCTCGGCTCCGTATCGGAACACGTTCAGCGTCGTCTCGTCGGGCGCCGGCTCCGGCTCCTCGAGGTCGTCAGGCCGCTCGGCGTGCCCGTCCTCGACCAGGGTCGCCCAGAACCACTGCACCCGGGTCAGGTGGTGCACGACGTCGCGCACGGTCCAGCCGGGACAGAACTCGACCTCCGCGTCGAGGTTCCCGGCCGCCGCCTCGGCGAAGCCGCGGCTGTGCTCGGCGATGGCGGCGGCACACTCCTGCTGGGTCAGCGGCATACCGTCACCGTAGGTCCGAGCCCTGACGACGCCGGTCAGCCCGCCACCAGCGCGACCGCCTCTTCCGCCTCGTCGACGAGGTGGATGGACTGCGACATTGCCTCGCGTTCCCGCGCCATCGCGCGCAGGAGTGGCCAGACCGGGAACGTCTCGACCCAGTGGTCGACGCCGACGAGGACGAGCGGCGGGGGCATGTCGCCGTCCGCCGCGTAGTACAGCCGGGTCGCCAGCTGGAACACCTCCTGCACCGTCCCCGCGGCTCCGGGCATGACGAGGACGCCGGCGTTCGACCGCGCCAGGAGTCCGTCCTCGCGGACCGCGTTGGAGAAGTACTTCGCGATCCCCTCGGCGAAGACGTTGGGCGGCTCGTGCCCGTAGAACCAGGTCGGGACGCCGAGCGACCGGGGCTGCGGGTCGGACGCACCCGCCTCGGCGACCGGGGCCGGGGAGCCGGCCCGCGGCGTGACCCGCGGCCCGAACGACTCGACCACCTCGAACGCGACCCGAGCCCAGGCGCCGACGTCCGGAGCGAAGGTCGGAACCGGCCGAAGCCGCTGCAGCGCGAGCTCGAGCGCGTCCGCCGACGGCGCCACCGCGCCCAGGTTCGCCGCCTCCATTGCTCCGGGACCGCCTCCGGTCGCGACGAGCAGACCCGCGGCAGCGAGGGCGTGCCCGGTCCGCGCGGCCGCCGCATACCCGCCGGTGCCGCGGGGCTGCTCGTGACCGCCCATGATGCCGACGACCCGGCGAGCCGCCACCCACTCGTCGAGGGCGTCGCTGATCGAGTCGTCGTGGATGGCCTTGAGCAGGGTGGCGTAGGCGTCGTCGGCCAGCCGCATGTCCCGGGCCCACTCGTATGCGCGTGAGTCCACCGTCCCGGCATACCCCTCCGGTCCGTCGAGCCCGGCGTAGAGCTCGGACCCGGTGTAGAGGTGCGCGCGGAAGACGTCGACCGGCGTGTCCGGGTCTTCGGGGAAGACAACGGCGCCATGCGTCTGGAGGTGGACGAGCAAGGACGACGAGACCACCCCGCCCAGGACTACGAGGCCGCCGAGCCGCGTCTCGCGCAGCAAGGCCTCCTCGACCGGCCCGAGGTCGACGTCCTGGAGTCTGACCCCTCCGAGTGGACGGCCCGCGGCCAGCCAGTCGGTCAGCTCGGCGGTCGACTGGATCTCCACATCCGGATCGTGTCACTAGTGTCGAGAGCATGAGCACCGGTGTCTACGCGACGACCTACCTGCGCAGTCTCGAGGACCCGCAAGGGTTCTGGAGCGAGGCCGCGCAGGACATCGACTGGATCACCCCACCCGACCGGGTGCTCGACGACTCACGGCCGCCGTTCTACCGCTGGTTCCCGGGCGCCACGCTCAACACCTGCTTCAACGCCCTCGACCGGCACGTCGCCGCCGGCCGGGGCGAGCAGGTGGCCGTCCACTACGACTCGCCGGTCACCGGGACCAAGCGCTCGATCACGTATGCGGAGCTGCTCGCCGACGTTCGTCGCCTCGCCGGTGCCCTGGTCGGCGCCGGCGTCGGGAAGGGGGACCGCGTCGTGATCTACATGCCGATGGTTCCCGAGGCGGTCGTCGCCATGCTGGCCTGTGCGCGGGTCGGCGCGGTCCACTCGGTGGTCTTCGGCGGGTTCGCGCCGGCCGAGCTCGCTGCCCGCATCGACGACGCGAGGCCGAGGGTCGTCCTCACCGCGTCCTGCGGTGTCGAGCCGAGCCGCATCGTCGAGTACACACCGATCATCGAGGCGGCTCTCAAGCGAACGTCGCACCAGCCCGACGTCTGCGTGGTGCTCCAGCGGGAGCAGGCCCCGGCCGAGCTCAAGCCGGGCGACGTCGACTGGGCCGACTTCGTGTCGTCGCCGGCGGCCGACGCCGGCGCCGACTGCGTCGAAGTGGCCGCGACCGACCCGCTCTACATCCTCTACACGTCCGGTACGACCGGGAAGCCGAAGGGCGTCGTCCGCGACAACGGCGGCCACGCCGTCGCGCTGCGCTGGTCGATGGAGAACGTCTACGGCGTCCACCCGGGCGAGACCTGGTTTACCGCCAGCGACGTGGGCTGGGTCGTCGGGCACTCCTACATCGTGTACGCGCCGCTGCTCACCGGGTGCACCACCGTTCTCTACGAGGGCAAGCCGGTGGGGACGCCCGACGCGGGCGCATTCTTCCGGGTGATCTCCGAGTACGGCGCCGTCGCGATGTTCACCGCACCGACCGCATACCGGGCCATCAAGAAGGAGGATGCGGCGGGCGAGAAGGCCTCGGCCTATGACCTCTCCTCGCTGCGCACCCTGTTCCTCGCGGGGGAGCGGCTGGATCCCGACACGTGGCAGTGGGCGTCTGACCGGCTGGGCATCCCCGTCATCGACAACTGGTGGCAGACCGAGACCGGGTGGCCGATCGCGGCCAACCTCCGCGGCCTCGAGACGCTGCCGATCAAGCCGGGCTCGCCGACGGTGCCGGTGCCCGGGTATGCGGTGACGGTGCTCGACGAGTTGGGCGCGCCGGTCGATCCGGGCGTCGAGGGCGCCATCTGCCTCCGGCTGCCGATGCCGCCCGGCACCCTGCCGACGCTCTGGGGCGACGACGACCGCTACGTCTCGTCGTACCTCGCGGCGTTCGATGGCTACTACCTGACTGGGGACGGCGGTCATCTCGACGAGGACGGCTACCTCTACGTCATGGGCCGCACCGACGACGTCCTCAACGTCGCCGGACACCGGTTGTCAACGGGCTCGATCGAGGCGGCGCTCGCGGGTCACCCCGACGTCGCCGAGTGCGCCGTGATCGGCGTCGCCGACGAGCTCAAGGGACAGGTCCCGCGCGGGCTGGTGGTCCTCAAGGCCGGCGTCGACGCGGAGGCCGAGGGCGCGCGGATCCGGGCGGAGCTCGTGCAGCGGGTCCGTGACGAGGTCGGCGCGGTCGCCGCGCTGCGGCGGGTCGACGTCGTTGCCGCGCTGCCGAAGACCCGGTCCGGGAAGATCCTGCGCAAGACGATGCGGGAGATCGCCGACGGTCACCACCCGGCGACGCCGCCGACCATCGAGGACGTCTCGGTCCTGGAACGGCTGACGCCAGTTCTGCGGGGCTCCTGACAGCATCGGGGTGTGCTCGGCGTACTCCAGGGCTTCGCGACGATCGCTGCGGTCGTCGCGCTCGGCTGGGTCCTCGCGCACTTCGGCGTCCTCGGGACGAGTGGCCAGCTGTTCCTCAGCCGGCTCGCGTTCTTCGTCGCGTCGCCGGCGCTGCTCCTCGTGGTCATGGCCCGCACGCCGATCAGCGCGATCATCTCTGCGAACCTCGTGGCGTCGGTCGTGTCGGTCGTCGTCACCGTCGGCGTCTACCTGCTCATCGCGCGGGTGCGTTGGAAGCCACCCCTGGGTGAGTCGGTCATCGGGAGCCTCTGCTCCGCCTACGTGAACGCCGGAAACCTCGGCATTCCCATCGCTCTCTACGTCCTCGGTGACATCTCGCTGATGGCTCCGACGCTGCTGCTGCAGCTGCTGATCATCACGCCGATCTCGCTGGCCTTGCTCGACGCGGACCGCAGTGGGGAGCGCCCGTCACTGCTCACGGGGCTGCGCAGCGTCACCCGGAACCCGGTCACCATCGCCGCGCTGGCCGGTGTCGTGCTGTCGCTGTTCGTGCCCTACATCAACCCTGATCTGCTCGCCGGCCTGATGCAGCCGGTCCAGCTGGTCGGCAACATGGCCGTGCCGGCGATGCTCATCGCGTTCGGGATCTCCCTTCGCCGTGGTCCGAAGCCGGGAGCGGCCGGCTCGCGGGCGCACGTCGCGACGATGGTCGGCTTGAAGCTGGTGTTCCAGCCGATCGTCGCGATCACGGTCGGGTATGCGGCGGTGGGGCTGCGTGGGACGGCCCTGTTCGCGGCGGCGGTCACGGCGGCGCTGCCGACCGCACAGAACGTGTTCACCTACGCCAACACGTACCGCCGAGCGACGGTCCTCGCGCGGGACGCGATCTTCGTCAGCACGTTCCTGTCGGTGCCGGTGATCCTGCTGATCGCGCTGCTGTTCCGCGGGACCGGCTGAGAAGCACGCCCTGGACGGTTAGCCTGGCACCGCCGTGCTCGGGGGTGACGAGCATCAGAGGGGTAGTTGCGGTGAGCGGACGGACGAGGACGACAGTGGTGCGGCGCGTTGTGGTGGCCCTCGCGGCCATGGCCCTGGCCGTGCCGGTCTTCGCGGCCCGGGCCGACGCCTTCGTCTACTGAAGCATGAACCCGGGGGCCGGCCGGTGGCGGCCTGGTCGGGCGGGCCAACAACGACGGCTCGAGTCTCAACCACACCTTGATGCACAGCCTGTTCGGGGCGCAGGCCGTCGCCGTCGATGCCTCTCACCTCTACTGGGCCAACGGACCGAACTCGATCGGGCGCGCCAACCTCGACGGGACGGGCGCGAACCCGAGCTTCGTCTCCGGCATCTTCTCCGCCAACGCCCTCGCGGTCGACAGCGTGAACGGGTTCATCTTCTGGGCGGACCTCGAGGGGGACCGGATCGGGCGCGCCAACCTCGCCGACGGAGCGGGGGCTACCTCTACTGGGGAAACCTCTACGACGGCTACCTCGGCCGCGAGTCCTCGGGCGGTGGCACGACCGGTCTGAACAACTACTTCCTCGGCATCCTCGGTAGTGCCACCGGACTGGCGATGGACAGCCTCGTGAGCCCGGGGCCGCTGCCGCCGCCGACGCTGCCAGGAACCGACCTGCTCAAGGCCGACGTCCGGCGGGTCGGGCTCCCGCACGGCATCGAGCGCAGCCTGCCGGCCAAGCTCGACGCGATGGCGAACGCCGTGGACGCGGGTGACCAGGCGGGGGGACTGCGACAGCCTCAGTGGGTACGTCAACCAGGTGCGGGCGCAGACCGGGAGGACGATCGCGGTGGGCCCGGCGGTCGGACTCGTCGCGGACGCCATGGTGGTCCGGCAACAGCTGGGCTGCGACGCGGTCTAGCGGCAGCGTCGAGCGCAGACAGATCCTGGTGTCAGGCGCCTTCCGCCAGCGCCTTGAGGCTGTTCATGGCGCCCATGGTCTGCTCGGGCAGCTGGCGCTTGATCAGCGGCGTGAAGACCTTGCCCATTCCCTTGGTGTCGATAGTGATGCTGTGGGTGAGCCGGGTGCGGTCGGCGCCGAGGGGCTCGGCGCGGAAGTCGACCGAGACGTCCATCATCGTGTCGGTGAAGCGGTTCTCGAGGTGCCGATTCGGGTCGTGCGCGGCGACCTGGCCGTCCATGACTCCGGTGCGTCTGCCGTCCTTATAGTGATACTTCAGCTGCTGGCCCACGGCGATCGGGCCGCCGGTGAGGTTCTCGAGCTCGGTGCAGCGGCCGAGCCACTCGGGAGTACGGGTCACGTCGTCGAGGATCGCGAAGATCGCCTCCGGAGGAGCATCGACCTCCAGGGTGTGTGAGTACTGGGGCACGTGGTCATCGTGACACCGATGCTCGGCGGTGGAGGCTCCGTCCCAGAAACCCCGTCCGCCACCCGACCGATCCGGGTCCCGGCGCGAGTCTCACCCGGTATGGACGCTCACAACCTTGCCGACCTCTACGACCTCCCGACCCTGGAGTGGGAGTCGGTCCGCCACGTCATGAACAGCGGTGTGACCCATGCCCCGGACTCCGGCGGCCCGAACCGGCACTCGTCCTGGCTGACGACCGTCGACCCGGACGGCACGCCGCATACGACCGCGGTGGGTGCGCTGTGGGTCGACGACACGTACTGGTTCCAGACCGGTCCCGGCACGCGGAAGGCGCGCAACCTGGCCGACAATCCGCGATGCTCTATCGCCGTGGCGACGCACGAGTTCGACCTCGTCGTCGAAGGCACCGCGGAACCCGTGACCGACCCTGAGACGGTCGCCGCGATGGCGGCGCGCTGGGCCGAGGGCGGGTGGCCGGCGCGCCCGGACGAGACGGGCCGGGCCATCACCGCCGAGTACAGCGCCCCCTCGGCCGGTCCGCCACCGTGGACCGTCTACCGGGTGACGCCGGTGACGGCCACCGCGGTGGCGACGGTCGAACCCGGCGGCGCGACGCGCTGGACCTTCTGACCGACGGCCGTCACTGCCCGGTGCGGCCGTCCACGGACTCGCGAAGGAGGTCGGCGTGGCCGCAGTGGCGGGCGTACTCCTCGACCATGTGCAGCAGCATCTCGCGCAGGGAGATGGTCTCGCCGTCGCGGTAGGTGTAGGTCTCGCCGAGGTCGGGGTGCTCCTCGACGAACCCCTCGGCGAAGGCGACCTCCCGCTCCCAGTGGGCGAACGCCTCCGCGACGACCGACTCCTCGCCGACCGCGTTGGTGAACGCCTGGTCCCGATCCTCCTCGGACCAGTAGAGCCGCGGCACGTCCTGGCCGGCTCCGGTCCGACGGAACCAGTCGCGCTCGACCTTGGCCAGATGCCGAAGGAGCCCGAGCAGCGACATCGTGGACGGCGGCACCGACCGCATGGCCAGCTGCTCCGGGGTCAGGCCGTCCATCTTCATCCGCAGCGTGATCCGGTAGACCCGGAGGTACTCCCGCAGGTTGGTGCGCTCGTCGACGACCTCGATCTGGTCGCGGTCGCGTGGGTCCTCCTCGGGGTCGACCCACATGTCGGGGAACGTCTGTGCCTGGCTCGGGGACATCCGGCGAGTATGCCGGGGCCGGCGCGCCTGGTCGAACCCGTGGCCTCGAGGCCCCTCCCGGCCGCTTCCTCCTCGCCGAGAGGCCAACTTCTGTCCTTAACAACGTCGTTTAGCGACAGAAGTTGGCCTCTCGGCGCGAGAACGGACGCTCAGATGTGGGCCAGGGCGCCTTCGAGGACCGAGCGCAGCCGCGAGGTGATGTCGGCGAACTCCGGCGGCCCGATGATCAGCGGCGGCGCCAGCTGGACCACCGGGTCGCCCCGGTCGTCGGCCCGGCAGTAGATCCCGGCCTCGAACAGCGCCTTGGACAGGTACCCGCGCAGCAGCCGCTCCGACTCGGCGTCGTCGAACGTCTCCCGCGTCACCTTGTCCTTGACCAGCTCGATCCCGTAGAAGTACCCCTCGCCGCGGACGTCCCCGACGATCGGCAGGTCGAGCAGCGTCTCCAGCGACGCCCGGAATGCGGGGGCGTTGTCGCGAACGTGGTCGTACAAACCCTCGCGCTCGAAGATGTCGAGGTTGGCCAGCGCGACCGCGGACGACACCGGGTGCCCGCCGAACGTGTAGCCGTGCGGGAACGACGTGGTCCCGTGCCGGAACGGCTCGAACAGCCGGTCGCTGGCGATCATCGCGCCAATGGGGGAGTACCCGCTGGTCATGCCCTTGGCGCAGGTGATGATGTCGGGCACGTAACCGAAGTCGTCGCAGGCGAACATCGACCCGATCCGCCCGAACGCGCAGATCACCTCGTCGGAGACCAGCAGGACGTCGTACTCGTCGCAGATCTCCCGCACCCGCTGGAAGTAGCCGGGTGGCGGCGGGAAACAGCCGCCGGAGTTCTGGACCGGCTCGAGGAACACCGCCGCCACCGTGTCGGGCCCTTCGAACTCGATCGCCTCGGCGATCCGGTCCGCCGCCCACAGCCCGAACGCCTTGACGTCGTCGCGCAGGTGCTCCGGCGCGCGGTAGTGGTTGGTGTTGGGCACCTTGAACGCGCCGGGCACCAGCGGCTCGAACATCTCCTTGGCCGCCGGGATGCCGGTGATCGACAGGGCGCCCTGAGGGGTGCCGTGGTAAGCGACGTTGCGGCTGATGACCTTGTGCTTGGTCGGCTTCCCGGTGAGCTTGAAGAACTGCTTGGCCAGCTTCCACGCGGTCTCGACCGCCTCGCCGCCCCCGGTGGTGAAGAAGACGCGGTTGAGGTCACCCGGCGCACCGGCCGCGAGACGCTCGGCGAGCTCGACGGCGCGCGGGTGCGCATACGACCAGAGCGGGAAGAAGGCGAGCTCCTTCGCCTGCTTGGCGGCCGCCTCAGCGAGCTCGGCGCGGCCGTGCCCCACCTGGACGACGAACAGGCCGGCGAGGCCGTCGATGTACTCCTTGCCGCGGTCGTCCCAGATCTTGTACCCCTCGCCTCGGACGATGAGGGGCGGCCCGGAGCCCTCGGTCTCCCACGCCGACTGCCGGGTGAAGTGGCCCCAGAGGTGGTTCCGGGCGGCGTCCGCATACGTCGAGCCGGACGGCGTATGCGTCGGGCCGGTGGGTTCGCTGAAGGTGCCGGGTGTCGTGGTCATCGGGTGCCCCATCTGTACTGCTGCTTGTTGAGCTTGAGGTAGACGAACGTCTCGGTGGCGCCGACGCCGGGCAGGCCCCGAATCTGGCCCATGACGACGTCGAGAAGGTGGTCGTCGTCCTCGCAGACCACCTCGACGAGCAGGTCGAAGCTGCCGGCGGTCGTGACGACGTAGGAGACCTCGGGCATCTCGCACAGCGCGTCGGCCACGAGGCGGACGTCGCCCGGGACCAGGACCCCGACCATCGCCTGGCGGGTGAAGCCCACCTGGAGCGGGTCGGTCACCGCGACGATCTGCATGACGTCGCCGTCGATGAGCTTCTGGACCCGCTGCCGGACCGCCGCCTCGGACAGCCCGACCTCGCGCGCGATGGTGACGAACGGCTGGCGGCCGTCCTCCTGCAGCAGCTCGACGATGCGCTTCGAGACGTCGTCGAGCGGCGGCGCGAGCCCGTTGGTGCGGTTAGGCATGGTCCTGATCCTCCCCGACGACGAAATCCGTCGTCAACCCCTGGATCGGAAACGAAATCCGTGGTTGTCTGGGTCGCCATGAGGACCCTGCGCAACTTCGTCGGCGGCGACTACGCCGACCCCGAGTCCGACGCCCGCAGCGACGTCGTCGATCCCTCCACCGCCCAGGTGGTCGCCAGCGCTCCGGTCTCGTCGGCCGCGGACGTCGACGGCGCCTACCGGGCCGCCGCCACCGCCTTCGAGACCTGGGGCCAGACCACCCCGAGCGAGCGCCAGCAGGCGCTGCTCAAGTTCGCCGACGCGATCGAGTCGCACGCGGACGAGCTCATCCGCCTCGAGGGCGAGAACACCGGGAAGCCGCATGCGCTCACCGCGAGCGAGGAGATCCCGCCCATGGTCGACCAGCTCCGGTTCTTCGCCGGAGCCGCGCGGGTGCTCGAGGGCAAGGCGGCGGGCGAGTACCTGGCCGGTCACACGTCCTGGGTCCGGCGTGAGCCGATCGGCGTGGTGGGCCAGGTCACCCCGTGGAACTACCCGATGATGATGGCGATCTGGAAGATCGGGCCCGCGCTCGCGGCGGGCAACACCGTCGTGCTCAAGCCGAGCGACACGACCCCCGAGACCACGCTCAAGCTGGCCGAGCTGGCCGCGGAGTTCCTGCCCCCAGGCACCTTCAACGTCGTCTGCGGCGACCGTGACACGGGCCGCGCGGTGGTCGAGCACCCGACCCCGGCACTGGTCGCCATCACCGGGTCGGTCCGGGCCGGTATGCAGGTGGCCGAGAGCGCATCGCACCAGGTCAAACGGGTGCACCTCGAGCTCGGCGGCAAGGCGCCGGTCGTCGTCTTCGACGACGCGGACCTCGAGAAGGCGGTCGAGGGGATCGCCATTGCCGGGTACTTCAACGCCGGCCAGGACTGCACCGCGGCCACCCGCGTGCTCGCCGCGCCGCGCATTCACGACGACTTCGTCGCGGCGCTCAGCGAGTATGCGCGCAGCTCCGCCAAGGTCGGCATGCCGGACGACGACGACGCACTGTTCGGGCCCGTGAACAACGCGGGCCAGCTGGACCGGGTCACCGGGTTCCTCGACCGGCTGCCCGACCACGCCTCCGTGGCTGCGGGAGGCCACCGCGTGACGGCGCTGGGCGATGGGTTCTTCCTCGAGCCGACCGTGGTCTCCGGGCTCCGTCAGGACGACGAGGCGGTCCAGGACGAGATCTTCGGGCCGGTCATCACCGTGCAGCGGTTCGACGACGAGGCGGAGGCGATCCGCTGGGCCAACGGGGTCGACTACGGGCTCGCCTCGAGCGTGTGGACGAAGGACTTCGGGCGCGCCATGCGGGTCTCCAAGGCCCTCGACTTCGGCTGCGTCTGGATCAACACCCACATCCCGCTCGTCGCGGAGATGCCGCACGGTGGGTTCAAGCGGTCCGGCTACGGCAAGGACCTGTCGATGTACGGGTTCGAGGACTACACGCGGATCAAGCACGTCATGGCCAACATCGAGCCGTGATCCGGCGCCTCGACCTGCGAACCTGAGCCATGCCCATGACACGGTTCACCGCCCACACCAGCCTGTCGCCGAGCGAGGTGATGACGCTGTTGACCGACTTCGGCCCGGACCGGCCCAGCCGATGGCCGAACATCGACGAGGCGCACTACGCGGTGCACGACCAGGGCGAGAACTGGGCCGAGGTCACCGAGGGCACGGCGATGGGCTGGGAGCACGAGCGCTACTCCTGGGACCCCATCGCGAGCACGGTCACCGTCGACACCCTCGAGTCGAACCTCTGGGGACCTGGCAGCCGCTGGCACTACGAGCTCACACCGGCCTCGAACGGCACCGACGTCCAGGTCACGCTGTCCCGTGTCCCGAAGTCCTTCAAGGGCCGACTCATAGGGGCCTTGATCCCCATCGTCGGCGCCCGAACGCTCGGGAAGCAGTTCGGGTCGGTGCTGCGCCACGCGGAGGCGCACTGACAGGAGTCGCGCTGACGCCTGGGGTCAGGCGGCGAGCAGCGTCTCGAGGTGTCGTTCGAGGGGACTGGACCCGTGAGGCGGTTCCCCTGGCAGCACCGGCGGGGCGGTCGAGGCATACCGATGGCCGGTCGGGGTGATCGTCACGACGGTATGCGCGCGCCAGGCACCTGGGGGCGGTGCCGGTTCGGGTCTGGCGCACCAGCCTGGTTGCTGTTTCGTGTGGTTGCAGCGCTCGCAGGCGCCCTGACCGTTGTGCGCGCTCGTTGGACCGCCTGATGCGTGGTCGACAACGTGGTCGAGATGGCGCACGGGGGCGTCGCACCACGGCGTCTGACATGTCCCGTCCCGTGCGACGAGGAACCGGCGAAGTCCGCCGCCGAACAACCGCCGCGTGGAGTCCATGGCCACGAGCGTCCCGTCGTCCGGGTGGGTGTAGAGCCGGCGCAGCCAGACTCGGGCGGCAGCCTCACCGTCGCTGTGCGCGACCAGCTCCCGGGCCCAACGGGCGGGCACCGTCCCGTACCCCGGCACCTGAGCCGGCGTGTCGTCGCCGGTGCCGAACGCTCCGGTCAGCAGCGCGCGGTCGGTGATGACGACCTGCACCTCCACCGGCACCGCGGCCGCCGTTGACTGACCGGTGACCCGCTGGACGAGCAGGTCGGCCATGAGCTGACCCTTCGAACGGTCGTCACCCCCGGCCCGGCTTGCCGCCGCGGCGGCGGTGAGGGCGGCGTGCACGGCGACGCCCTGCGCCACCGGCAGGTAGGCCGTCACGTAGCTCATCGTGTCCGGGGCCGGTCGGATCGACACTCGCCGCTGCTCCTCCGCGCCCCGGCAACGGGCCAGCACCGACTCCGCGTCCAACCGGTAGGCGATCGCGCGCACCCGACGGATCAGCTCGCGGTCCCCGAGCCGGCCGACTCCCTCCAGGCCCAGGACGTCGAACAGCTCGGCGTCCACCGCCGACTGTTGCTCGGGCGCCAGGATGGCCGTCTCCCTGACGACGATCTCCGCCCGCCACTCGCTCAGGGCGCCGACCTCCAGGGCCGCCAAAGTCCGGGGGATCTGGCGCACCAGTGCCAGAGCCACCGCCAGGTGGCGGGCGCCGCGCGACGGTGACACCCGTCGAGCCAGCGCTACCTGCCCGGCCACCCCGACCACGCGTGCGGCTCGGCGCCGACGGATGCGTCCTGGGCATGACTCGGCGTCCGGCTCCGCGGCGTCCACGGTCGCGCGTCGCGCCTGCTCTCGTGCCGCTCGCCACCCGTCGAAGTCGTTGTCGTCGGCACACTCGCGAGCACGCTGCCGCCATGCCACGGCGACCTCGGCCTGGGACTCGGCGAAGTCCGCCGTGATCCGTGCCTGCGCTGCCGCGCAGGCCGCCTTGACCTGCTCGAGAGCGCTCAGCCGGTCGACCCGATCGGCGTCGGACAGGCCGCGGTCGACCTTCGCTACCACCGCTACCAGGTCCTCGAACATGTGTACGAGTCTACCTCACGTCCGGCATCGATACAAGAGCAATTCGCCTGCGCCGCAACGACTTCGAGAGCAGGCGTTGGCGTGTACTACCGTGTGCGGATGACCCGCTACGGCTCGCAGTACGGCCCCGACGTCACCTTCCTCGGCGTCGACCGCTGCGACCTCGACGACGAGAGTTCGTATGCGCGGGCCGACGTCGTCGTGCTCGGCGCGCCGTTCGACGGGGGCACCTCGCACCGTCCCGGGGCGCGGTTCGGACCGCAGGCGATCCGCACTACCGACTACCTCCCGCACGACGGCTCGCGCCCCTCCCTGGCGCTGCGGACCGACGGCCTACGCGACCTGCGCGTGGTCGACGCCGGCGACGTCGAGATGTACTCCGGAGACATCGAGGTCGCACTCCCGGCCCTCGAAGCAGCGGTCGAGCGCGTGGCCCGGGCGGGGGCCATCCCGGTGATCCTCGGTGGCGACCATTCGATCGCCTACCCCGACGCCAAGGGCGTCGCCAACGTGCTCGGGCATGGCCGCGTCTCGATGATCCACTTCGACGCCCACGCCGACACCGGTGACGTCGAGTTCGGCTCCCTCTGGGGCCACGGCCAGCCGATGCGCCGGCTTCTGGAGTCCGGCGCGGTGCGCGGTGACCGGTTCCTCCAGGTGGGGCTGCGCGGGTACTGGCCGCCGCCCGAGACCCTCGACTGGATGGCCGCCGAGGGCTTCCGCTCCTACGAGATGACCGAGATCGGCCGGCGCGGGCTGGACACCTGCCTCACCGAGGCGTCGCAGATCGCCACCGACGACTGTGACGGGGTCTTCCTGTCGGTCGACATCGACGTCTGCGACCCCGGCCACGCACCGGGGACCGGCACCCCCGAGCCGGGTGGTCTGACCGCGCGCCAGCTCCTCGACGCCGTCCGCCGGCTCTGCCTGGAGCTGCCGATCGTCGGGATCGACGTCGTCGAGGTCAGCCCGCCGTACGACCACGCCGACATCACCGCCGCCCTCGCGAACCGCGTGGTCCTGGAGGCCCTCTCCGCGATCGCCCGGCGTCGTCGGGACGCCGCCGGCGGCGACGCGTACGACTCGGACCGGCCCCTCCTGGAGCGATGAGGAACAGGCGGCCGTAACCTGCGAGGTATGCCTGCACCGACGCAGAAGAGCCTCCTCGACACCGTCCCGAAACAGCTGCTGATCGGCGGTTCGTGGCGGGACGCCACCGGCGGCGACACCCTCGCCGTCGAGGATCCCGCGACCGGCCGAACCCTGACCCACGTGGCCGACGCGACCGTCGCCGACGGGCGGGCTGCCCTGGATGCCGCCGTCCAGGCCCAGCGTGGTTGGGCCTCGACCGCCCCCCGGGAGCGCGGCGAGATCCTGCGCGCGGCATACCAGCGGATCACCGAGCGGGCCGAGGAGTTCGCCCTGCTGATGACCCTCGAGATGGGCAAGCCGCTGGCCGAGTCGCGCGGCGAGGTGGCCTACGGCGCCGAGTTCTTCCGGTGGTTCTCGGAGGAGTCCGTGCGGGTCCACGGCCAGTGGGCGACGTCGCCGGACGGGAAGACCCGGCTGATGACGATGAAGCAGCCGGTCGGGCCGGCGCTGATGATCACGCCCTGGAACTTCCCCCTCGCCATGGGTACCCGCAAGATCGGTCCCGCGGTCGCGGCCGGCTGCACCATGGTCGTCAAACCGGCTCAGCAGACCCCGCTGACCATGCTCCTGCTGGCCCAGGTCCTGCAGGAGTGCGGCCTGCCCGACGGCGTGCTGAACCTCGTCACCACGTCGCATACCGGCGAGGTCTGCGAACCCCTGATCCGCGATCCCCGGCTGCGCAAGCTGACCTTCACGGGATCGACCGAGGTCGGCCGCAAGCTCGTCGAGCAGTCCGCCGAGCAGCTCCTCCGGGTCTCGATGGAGCTCGGCGGCAACGCCCCGTTCCTCGTCTTCGAGGACGCCGACATCGACCGGGCCGTCGACGGGGCGATGCTCGCGAAGATGCGCAACATCGGGGAGGCCTGCACCTCCGCGAACCGGTTCTACGTGCACGAGTCGGTGGTCGAGGAGTTCTCCCGGAAGTTCGCGGCGCGGATGTCGCGCCTGACGATCGGCAAGGGGACCCGCAAGGACGTCACCGTGGGCCCGCTCATCGACGCCAAGGCGGTGGCCAAGGTGACCGAGCTGCTGGACGACGCCGTCGCGAAGGGCGCCCGCGTGGTCACCGGCGGGGAGCCGCAGCGGGGGGCGGGCTACTTCTTCCAGCCGACGGTCCTCGCCGACGTTCCCACCGACGCCCGCCTGCAGAAGGAGGAGATCTTCGGCCCGGTCGCACCGGTGACGGCGTTCCGCACCGAGGCCGAGGCGCTGCGGATGGCCAACGACACCGAGTTCGGGCTGGTGGCGTACCTCTTCACGACCGACCTGAGCCGCGCCGTGCGGCTGAGCGAGGCGCTCGAGTACGGCATGGTCGGGGTCAACCAGGGCATCGTGTCGAACCCCGCGGCACCCTTCGGGGGCGTCAAGCAGAGCGGGTTCGGGCGCGAGGGCGGTGTCGACGGGATCGAGGAGTACCTCGAGACCAAGTACGTCGGCATCGCCCTGTGACGGGATCGGTGACGGGTCCGTTCGGGCCCGGTTCGGGGTAAAGCCGCACCCACCCGGTCGTGGGCTGGTGGACTTGGCGGCATGACGACCGCCACCCCCGGCTCCGACGGCCGCCTCAGCAGCATGGCCGACCTCCTGGCCCGCACGGACGACGCGATCCAGCGCGGGGTCCGGCCGGGTGCTGCGGTGGTGGCGTCCGGCTTCGCGGTGCTCGACCGGGCGCTCGACGGCGGGTTCCGGTCCGGCGAGCTGGTCCTGCTGGGCGGCCCGCAGGGACTGGGCAAGACGACGATGGCCATGCAGATGGTCCGCAACGTGGTGCGCAACGGCGGCCATGCGGTGATCTTCTCGTACGAGCACGAGGGGCACACCCTGCTGGAACGCCTCCTCTCGCTCGAGGCGAGCCTCGTCGCCGGCCTCGACGCCGCCCGGCTGCCGGCCATCCGCGGCGCCTTCGAGACGACCGGGCCGCCCGGGGCCACCCTCGACGACCGCCTGGCCCACCTCCGTGGGGTGCCCGAGGGGCTCCAGACGATGCGCCTGTATGCGGGCCGCCTCCACATCCACGAGTCCACCGGTGCGACGACGGACCTCGAGGAGATCCGCCGCATCGTCGAGTCGCTCCCGAGCGAGGACGGTATGCCTCCGCTGGTCGTCGTCGACTACCTCCAGAAGGTGCCGGTGCCAGGTGGTCCCGCCACCGAGGAGGAGCGGGTCACGGTCGTCGTGGAACGGCTCAAGGACCTGACGCTGGCCCTCGGTGTGCCGATCCTCGCCATCGTCGCCGCCGACAAGGCCAGCCTGGTCGCGGGCAAGCGGATGCGGGTGCACGACCTGCGCGGCTCGTCGGCCCTGGCGTACGAGGCCGACGTCGTGCTGATCCTCAACGACAAGTACGACGTCGTCGCGCGGCACCACCTGGTCTACGACCTGGGCAACGCCGAGCGCTACAAGGCCTGGGTGGTGATGACCATCGAGAAGAACCGGCACGGCGTCGACGGGGTCGAGCTGGAGTTCCGGAAGGCGTTCGCCGAGGGCCGGTTCGACGCGTCGGGCCAGTACGTCGCGGAGCAGCTCATCGAGGAGCGCGTGTTCACCGAGTGACGCGTGGGGGACATGGGCCCCCCGATTCTGTCTCACTGGTTGAGACGGGAGCCAACGAAAACTACTCACGCGAACCGGCCGGTTTCCGTGGGTCGTGACCCCTGGTCCGGGTCTCTGACGCAGCCCTGGAGGCGCTGAGGATCCGGACCCTCCGTAGGGCCGAACGTGGTCCACGGCAGGGGTTCTCTGTGGGATTTACCCCCGGTGGGCGTCGGTTGCGCACGGTGGACACGCAGTCGTGTTGTGGGACCCGAGCACCGGCGTGCCGAGGGTCAATGGTCCGTTAGGACTATTTCCGGACTACGGCCACCGGTCTAGCGTCCCGTCCGTATCGGACACCCGTCGGGGGCGAGCCGTTTGACGGCGCGGTTCCTTCGAGTCAGAGCACGCGGCACCGGGGACGTATGAGCGCGCACAACGAAGCGGTTGGGTCAGGGCGGGTTCCCGCCCGGCTCGTGGCCGCCCTCGTCGCGCTCGCCCTTGCGGTCGGCCTCGTCCCCTGGCTGTTCCCGTCCGACTCGTCGTCCAGCCGTCCCGAGGCGACCTCCTCGGCGGCGGCGCCGGCCGTCCCGGCGGTGCTGGCCGGCCCGGTGCGGGACCGCGCGGCCGAGCTGGTCGACGGGATGTACCAGATCTCGCAGATCCTCGGCGAGCTGTCGTCCCTCCAGGCGCAGGTGCAGGCGGTCAAGCAGTCGGCCAGCCAGCAGCTGCGGCAGATGGTCAAGACGGGCTCGACGACGGGCGCCACGACCAAGACCGTGGCCGTCAAGTCGGGGAGCTCGTCCGCGCCGCCCGTCCTCTCGGTCGTCCCGGTTCCCCCGGCCGGCAGCGCGGACAACCCGGCCCCGCCCGGAGCGGGCACGGAGACGAGCACCGGCTCGACCATGCAGTGCGTACGCAGCGCCGACGGTAACTCGGTGACGTGCACCTCGGGCCGGTCGTCGAACACCCCGACTCCCACCCCCACGCCCACCCCGACGCCGACCCCGACGCCCAGCCAGACCCCGAGCCCGGCTCCGACCGGCTCAGCGACACCACAGACCACCTCGGGGGCGGGGGAGGCCGAGACCCAGCAGCTGAACGCACGGTCGGCGCCGGATACTCCGGTCGACGACGCGGACCTCGGCTCGGGCCAGCTGGCCTCCGCGGTGGCCACGGCCAAGGCCGAATGGAAGGCCGCCTACCCCTCCGCGAGCTTCGCGGGCTTCAGCGCGAGCGTCGGGGACCTCCCCGGCCTTCAGCTGGGCTCGGAAGGCGGTGGCTCGGTCGTCATCGACCGTGACGCCGCCGGCTGGGGCTGGGGCGCCGGCGGCATGAACCTGCTCACCGTCGTGCGTCACGAGATCGGGCACTTCCTCGGTCTCGGCCACGGCGGCGGCGTCATGTCGGCGACGCTCAGCCCCGGTCAGAGCTACCCCGTCGACGCGTCGGACCTGCCGAAGCCGGCATCCGACGACCCCCCGGCCAGCAGCTCGTCCGGCTCGTCCGGCTCGTCCGGCTCGGACAAGGCGGCGGACAAGCCCGCGGACAAGCCCGCCGACAAGCCAGCCGACAAGCCCGCGGACAAGTCCGCCGACACACCCGCTGACCAGCCGGCGACCCCGTCGGCCGGCTCCTCGTCGTCGGCGCCGGCCATGGACGCGAACGCTTCGGGCCCGTCGCAGGACGCGGCACCGGCCGGCACCACCACCGGCGGAACCACAGTTACCGGGACGACGTCAGCGACCGGGTCGACCGGCTCGACGGGTGCGACCGACACGGCAGCCACGGGCGCCGGGGGAGCCGCCACCCAGTCCGCCGCCCAGGCTTCCGCGGCCGAGTCGGCGACGACTCAGGTGACGCCGCAGTCGATGGCCGCGCTCGTCACGGCCCTCGCGGCGGGTCCGGTGGTCGTCAACCAGACCGGTGACGCCCACGTCTCGGTCAGCGGCGGCATCGTCAGCGTCACCGGCGACGACCCGACCGTGACGTTCCAGCTCTCCGACGCGACGAGCATCAGCATCACGTCGACCAAGACGCTCGCCGTCGACGGTGACCTCATGGTCCCCGGGGTGCCCGTCTCGCTGAAGGCGAAGAAGATCACCATCGCGGGCCGCACCATCGACTCGGGCGCGGCCGACGTGGCGATCACGGCCGAGGACGCGGCCTCGGGCACGAACCTGCTCGGGGTCATCCTCGACGCGAGTACCGACGCCCAGGTGATCATCACCAGTGCGCGGATCCGCGGCCGAACGATCGTCATCACGGCGACCGCCACCTCCACGCCGGACACGACCAGCGGTAGCGGGGCAGGCCCGGTCGCCCAGATCACCGCGACCGCGTCGGCCACCGTGGTCGTCTCGGGCGACTCGGTCATCGCCGGCACCGGCGACGTGACCCTCTCCTCCAAGGCCGTCATGCAGGCCAACGCCACGTCCGACGGCCTGCCCAGCTCGCTGAGCAGCACCGCGAACGCCGCGATCGCCATCCCGGTCCTCACGACCACGGCGATCACCCAGGTGACCGGGACCAGCTCGGTCACCTCGGACGGCCTGCTCACCGTCAGCTCCGACGCCACGACGAACGTCAAGGCGAACGCGAACGCCAAGGACTCGCCCGCGGGCGGCGCCATCGCCATCGCGGTCGTCGACATCACCAGCCATGCGTTCATCGACAGCACCGGGCCGGCGTCGTCGGGCTCGAGCGTCACGGTGAACGCCACGTCGGACACGACGATCGACACCTCGGCCATCGCCAGCGTCGGCGGGGCGAGCGAGAACAAGGACAAGGACGGGAACCCGACGACGGCCGACAACCTGGCCGACGGGAACGGCAAGGTCACGCCGGCCGGCGGCTCGGGAACCCAGTCGATCCCCGTCGCGGCCTCGCTGGCCTTCACCCACCTCACCTCTGACACCGCGGCGTGGGTCGGCCCGACCGGGTCCCCGAACCCCAGCACCGTCATCGCGAACGGCCCCGCCGGCATCGTGACGATCAGCTCGTCGTCCGGCAACCACCTCTCCAGCAGCGCCGACAGCAGTGCCGTCAAGGCGTCGTCGGCCAGCACCTCGGTCGGGGTCGGCCTGGCCGTCACCGTCGCGAACGTGAACCACAAGTCCTTCGTCACCGGCAGCGCGAACATCCGCGGGCCCACCGTGCGCATCCTCGCCACCATGCCGACGACAGGCACCACGCAGGACTCGTACACCACCACCGCCACGTCGGGCGTCGGGGACGCGACCACGGTCGCGATCGCCGGGTCGCTCGCCCTCAACGTCATCACCCTGAACCGCTCGGCCACCATTGCCGACAACGCGCATCTCGACACCGCATACGGCCCCGCACTCGACCAGCTCGGCGACGTGACTCTCACCGCCGCCTCGAGCTCCACGAGCACCACGAAGGCCACGGCCCACTCGGACGTCTTCGACCCGGCCACCGCGGTCGACGCGGACAACGAGACGATCACCCTCCCTTACGGCCTGAAGAGCGGCAGCTCGGCCATCACCACGGGCACCGCGGTCACGTACTCCGCCGGTGGCGGCGCCCCGATCGGCGGTCTGGCCGACGGCGGCACGTACTACGCGATCGTCGTCTCGGCGACCGACACCGAGACCAAGCTCAAGCTCGCCGCCTCCGCGTCCGACGCCACGAGCGGCACCGCCATCACGCTCGACAAGAGCAAGGCGACCGGTACCGAGCACACGATCGGCACCGAGACCTCCGCCCAGGGCGTGGGCATCGGCGCCTCGTTCGGCATCAACATCGTGGGCGACACGACGACCGCCGGGATCGGCACCGGCGCGCAGCTCACCGGAGCCGGCGCCCTCTCGGTCTCGGCCACGACGACCGACGCCCTGGTCAACCTCGCCGAGAACGGCTCCCAGGGCGCGGAGGCGATCACCCCGGTCGTCGCCGTCTCGATCTCGAACGTCACCACCACCGCCCAGCTCGGCACCGGACCCGCGGTCGCCCTGGGCGGTGCGGCCAGCCTCGCCGCCACTCAGACCGCCTCCGCCACGACGACGGCGACCGGCGACACCGAGGCCTCCACGGCGGCCATCGGCGCCTCGGTCGCCATCCTCAGTGCGAATCACACTGTCCAGGCGACGACCCTGCGGAACCTCACCGCCGGTGGCGACGTCACCCTCACCGCGCACGGCACCTCGACGACGGTCAGCTCGGCGACGGCGAGCGCCGCGGGTGCCGACGACTCCAGCTCGTCCCACGGGACGAGCCAGGACGTCAACGGTCAGAGTGACGCGCAGCTCGGCGGAGCGAACGCCGCGGCCACCCGGAACGGGGCCAGCGGCTCCAAGGACACCAGCACCCCGGCCGCGTCGACCGCCGACAGCGACGGCAACGGCGGCTCCAGCAGCGTGTCGGTCGCGGCGGCCGTCGTCTTCAACCTCGTCCACGCGACGGCGGAGGCCTCGCTCGGCGAGGGCGTGACCGTGACGACGACCGGGCTCGCGACGCTCGGCGCCTCGGTCAACACCGACGCCAGCGCGGAGGCCGACGGCCAGGCGTCGACCCAGGGCGGTACTGCCAGCATCGGCGCGGCCGTGGGCATCAACCGGGCGATCGTCAACAACCTGGCCACGGTCGGTGCCGGCAGCACCCTCACCGCCAAGGGCGTCGTCCTCAAGGCGGCCGTCACCCCTGTGACGACCAGCGGCACACCCGACACGACCCAGACGTTCGCCGCCAAGGCGACCTCTGGCGCCTCGAACAGCACGACCGCGAACATCAACGGCTCGCTGGCCCTCAACATCGTCGACATCGTGACGACGGCGATGCTGCTCGGCGGCCACGACGCAATCGCCCCGGCTGCGGTGGTCATCACCGACGCGGCCGACGTCTCCCTCAGCGCCGAGTCCAACGTCGCGAGCACCACCGAGGCCCTGGCCGCCACCCGCTCGTTCGACCCGGCCACGGCCGTCGACTTCACCGCGGACACGATCACGCTGCCGTTCGCGCTGACCAAGGCCGACGGCTCCCCGCTCGCCACGAACGACAAGGTCGTCTACCACTCCGGTGGCGGGAAGGCGATCGGCGGCCTGACCGACGGCACCGAGTACTTCGTCATCGTCAAGAAGCCCGGCGTCTACCAGCTGTCCACGAGCTCCGGTGGCACGGCCATCGACCTGAAGGCCGACCCGGCCGCCACCGGCACCGAGCACACGCTCGAGGTCAAGGACGCCCCGGCCAAGGTCGGGATCGGCGCCTCGGTCGCGGTCAACCTCGTCAACGACACGACGACGGCCGGCCTCGGCGGCGTGGCCGGGCAGCCGGCCCGCGGCGCCTCGCTCAGCGGCGCGAAGGACCTCACCGTGGAGGCGGCCGCCGAGCTCTCGCTCACCACCACCGCGACGGGCGGAGGGGCCGGGCAGGTCGCGATCAGCCCGACGGTGGCCGTGGAGATCTCCAATGCGACGACCCAGGCCGTCCTCTTCGCCGGGCCGGCCCTGACCACCAGCGGCGACATCGAGGTCAAAGCCACGCAGAAGGGCGAGGTCGAGTCCTCCGCGTCCGGTGACGTGGCCGGGTCCAAGGTCGGCATCGGCATCTCGCTGGTCCTGGCCATCCCGACGCATACCGTCTCCGCGAGCTCCGGCCGCGGTATGCGTGCGGGCGGCGCCGTCTCCCTGACCGCCACCGGGTCGCTCACGGTCAAGGGCGACGCCGAGGCGGCCGGGGACGGCGAGACCGAGGCCAGTGCGCAGAAGTCCGGCGGGGGCAGCTCGAACGTCAACGACAAGTCCGACGCGCAGCTGACCCAGGCCAAGACCACGCAGGCCGAGAACAGCCCCTCGGGGACGACCACCGGCAGCACGAGCACCCCGAAGGCCTCGACGTCCGACGACAACGGCGCCTCGCTGAGCCTGGCCGGTGCCATCGTCATCCACATCGTCAACACCACCTCCTCGGTCTCGCTGGCCGACGGCGTCGAGGTCGGCGGCGAGTCGGTCACTCTCGCGTCCCTCGCGAACACCGACACGACGGCCACCGCGAAGGGCGACACCAAGACCAAGGCCAGCGTCGGCGTCGGTGCGGGCGTGGCCATCAACCTCGTCACCATCACGAACACCGCGTCGACCGGCACCGCCGTCATCGGCACCGCCGACGACGGCGTCGGCGGCCTGACCGTCACCGCCGGGATGACCCCGGTCGGCACCCCGACCCCGGACACCACGCATACGACCTCCGCGACCTCGACCTCCGGTGCGAGCAACGCCAGCTCGGTCGGCGTGGCGGGCTCGTTCGCCATGAACCTCGTGACGAACCGAACGACCGCCACCGTCGGCGGCGCCGTCACCCTGACGCCCACCGGTGACGTCACGGTCGGTGCGACGAGCACCGAGGCGGAGACCGCCGCCGCCAAGGCCAAGGCCAGCGGGACCAGCGACGCGGTCGGGGTCGGCGCCTCGATCTCCCTCAACCTCCTCACCTCGTCGACCGTGTCGGCGACCGTGAGCGACGGCGCGAGCGTCGTCGGCGGCCGCAACATCACGGTCACCGCGACCGCGGCGCGCACCGTCACGACGACGGTCGAGGCCGGGACGACCGGCGGCACCGCGATCACCCCGGCCGTGGCCCTGGCCCTGGTCCTCGACGACACCGCGACCGCCTACCTCGGCACCTCGCCGACCGGCCTCAGCGCGACCGGCACCGTGACCGTCTCGGCGACGCATACGACCGACACCACCAAGACCACCGGGGACGCCACCGCGGCCGGGAGCAGCGTCGCGGTGGGCGCGGTCGTGGCCATCGTCGTCGTGGAGCGCCGCACCACGTCCGCGACCCTGGCCCGCGGCGGCACCGCGGGCGCCGCGACGGTGACCGCCACCTCGACCCTCAAGAGCGAGAGCCAGGCCACGGCAAGCGCCCGGGGCAACAAGGACGACGGGAAGAAGTCCGACGAGACGGCCAACGACCAGGTCAACGGCAGCAACCCCAACACCAACGGGACCGGCACCGGCACCCTCCCGTCCGCCGACAGCACGGCCACCCAGGGCAACGGGCAGGCGTCCGGCAAGTCCGGCAGCTCCGGTGGTGGCGTCGGCGTGGCCGCCGCGATCGCCGTGAACTGGACGACCACAACGACCACGGCCTCCATCGGGGGCGGCCTCCAGCTCACCGTCACCGGTGCGGTCGCGGTCACGGCGAACAGCACGACGACGTCCAACGCCAAGGCCATCGGTACCGCGCTGAACACCCAGCAGAGCGACGCCCAGATCGGCGCCGCCGTCGGCCTCAACGTCGCCGACATCACCAACACCGCCTCGGTGGGCGACGCGACCACGTTGAGCGGCGCCGGGATCACCGTCGAGGCGACCTCCCCGGCGGCCAACACCTTCATCGCCTGGGGGATCGCGGCCGCGGGCGGCAAGTCGTCGGCGAGCGTCGCGGCGTCAGTCGCCATCCAGGTGCTGACCCTCACCACGTCCGCGACCGTCGGTACCGGCGCCCACCTGACCTCGACCGAGGGTCTGACGGTCCACGCGAAGACCCCGGTCGGCATGCAGCTGCTCGCCCTCTCCGGCGGCGTCTCCCAGGGCGGGGTGGCCGTCGGCGGCGCCATCGCCGTCGCGGTCCTCTCGTTCACGACGCAGGCCGCGGTCAAGTCCGCGACCGCCACCCGGACCAGCCTCGACGTCGCGAAGGCGCTCGCGGTGACGGCCGAGTCGTCGCTCGACCCGCTCAACCCCGACCCCGGCATCCCGAGGATCAACCCCGCCGACCTGCCCCAGTTCACGTCCCTGGTCATGTCGGGCGGCGTCGGCACCGGCAGCGCCGCGATCACCGGTTCGGTGACGGTCGACATCGCCAACCTCTCCACCACCGCCTCCCTCGGGGACGGCGTGCTCGTCAACCAGACGGTCACCGGCGGCCTCGAGCAGAGCCTGCTGGTCTCGGCAACTGGGACCGTCCGGCTCGTCGACGTGGCCGGCGGCATCGCCGCGACCACCAACGGCTCCTCGGTGGGGATCGGCCTCATCGTCGACGTCGTCAACACCACGGTCGGCGCCTCCATCGGCACCGGAGCCACGGTGGCGACCGGCGGCGACGCGACGGTGTCCGCCACGTCGAGCGAGAAGTTCTTCGGCCTGGCTATCCAGCTCGCCGCGTCCTCCTCGGCGGCGGTCAGCGGCTCAGTCCTCGTCCTGGTGATGAACTCCGGCACGGGCACCGGCACGTACGCGTCGGTCGGCGCCGGTTCGACCGTCCGCGCCGGGGGCAACCTCACCGTCTCGGCCACCGACACCGCGGACAAGCTCGAGCTGTATGCGGGTCAGATCGCCTTCGGCAGCACCGCCGGGGTCGGCATCGCCGCGGCCGTCCTGGTCCGCAGCCAGCGGGTCGAGGCGACCGTGGGCAACGGGGCGGACGTCTCCGCCGCCGGTGCCATCGGGGTCGTCGTCACCGGGGCCGAGACCTCCAACATCATCCTCATCGCCATCGGTGGCAGCGGCGGCCAGACCGCCGGCATCGCGGGGTCGGCGACCGTGGAGGTGCTGAACGACACCACGACCGCGTCGATCGGCAGCAACGCCAAGGTCAACTGCGTCGGAGCCGGCTGCACCGTGCCCGTGGGCAGCCTGCCCACCTCGGCGGTCGTCGTGACTGCCACCGACCGCACCACGCTGAGCGCCGCCGCCGGCATGCTCGCGGTGGGCGGGACGGCCGGCGTCGGCGCGGGCGCCGACGTCCAGGTCATCACGAAGAACACCAGCGCCGCGGTCGGCGACGGCTCGTTCGTCAACGCGCGGGGCGACGTGGTGGTGTCGGCCGTCTCCTCGGAGAACCTGCTCTCGATCTCGGTGGGCGGCACCGTCGGCGGCACCGCGGCGGTGGCCATCAACGCCGCCGTCCCGGTGCTGTCGATCACGACCACCGCGCGTCTCGGCGCGTCGACCGTCGTTGTCGCCGGCGGAAACGTCATCGTCTCCGCCGACGAGTCGCTCACGCTGACCGTGGTGGCCGGCAACATCGCCGTCTCGGGCACTGCGGCGGTCGGCGCCGGTGCGGCCGTGCCGATCATCACCAAGGTCACCTCGGCGTCCGTCGGCGACCTGGCCCGCGTGACGGCGCTCGCGACCCCCGCTCAGATCGGGCACGAGACCGTGAACTCGGGCGGGTTCACGACCACTGCGAACGACCTGCGCTTCAACCCGCGCGGCCCGACTCCGGGTGACAACCGGCCGCAGGGGCTCGGCGGTGACGGCACGACGTTCACGATGCCGTTCAACCACGGCTTCTCGACCGGGCAGCAGGTCCTCTACGACGCGGCCGGCGGCGCCGCGGTGAACGGCCTGACCTCCGGCCGCACCTACTACGTCAACGTGGTCTCGCCGACGCAGTTCACCCTGTCCATGTCACCGCGCGGACCCCCGATCACCAGCCTCAGCCTGCCGAGCGCCCTGATGGGCGAGTCGCAGCGGTTCGTGCCCGCCACGGGTGCCAACGTCTCCCTCGACTCCTCGCCACGCTTCATCCCCGGCTCCGACGTCTCCGGCAACGTCCTGACCCTGCCCTACGCCCTCGGCCACGCCCTCGCTACCGGCGACGCCGTCGTGTACTCCTCCGGCGGCGGCACCCCGATCGGTAACCTCGTCGACGGCCTCACCTACTACGCGATCGTCCTGGCCCCCGGCGCCTTCGGCGCCCAGCGGATCAGCCTCGCCGCCACCCGCGATCTCGCCGTCGCCGGCACCGCCATCAACCTCAACGCGGCGGTCGCGACCGGACGCTCGCACAGCGTCGTCCCCGACGGCACCCTGCCGGCCGCCAGCCCCGAGGCGACCACGGCCCAGACGACCAGCGTGGCGGACCGCGTCGGGTTCCGCGGCGTGGCGGTTGTCGCCACCAACAGCGACACGGTCAACGCCATCGGCGTGAGCGCCGGCGTCTCCGGAACCGTCGCCGTCAACGTGGCCGGCACCGTCTCGGTCATCAAGGTCACGACCACGGCGTCGGTGGGCAGCTCGGCGAAGATCAACTGCGCGGCCGCCGACGCGGCCTGCGCCACCAACGACCCGGGCGCCAACGCGGACCAGTCGGTGCTGGTCTACGCGGGGAACGCGTTCCGCCAGCTCGGCGTCGCCGCATCCGCCTCGGTCAGCGGCACCGCGGCGGCCGGCGCCGGCGTCGCGGTGGGCGTTGTCACGCTGACCACCACCGCCACGATCGGCGACGGCGCCGTCGTCAACGCGGCCGCCGACGTGACGCTCGCGGCGACCGGCCAGGAGTCGATCATCGCGGTGGCGGCCGCTGCGTCCATCGGCGCGGCCGGCGGCGGCATCGCCGGTGCCGTCCAGGTCACTGTCCTCAACGTGACCACCCAGGCCCACACCGGAACCGGGACGGTCGTTCGGGCCACCGGCAACGTCCTCGTCTCCGCCACCGACGCCACCGAGGCCGTCCTCGTCGCGGCGTCCCTGGGCGCCGGGCTCTACGTCGGCGTCGGCGCCGGCGTCGGTGTCGCCGTCGTCACGAAGGACACCGAGGCCTACCTCGGCGGCAGCAACGTCGTCGTCGCCCTCGGTCAGGGCGGCCTGCTCCCCGGCATCGACGACGGGACCATCAAGCCCGACGGGAGCTTCGGCACCAAGCCAGGGTTCGTCGGCCTCGCCGTCCAGGCCTCCTCCTCCGAGCGGGCGTTCGGCATCACGGCCGGAGTGGCCGGCGGCTTCGTCGGCATCGCCGGTGGCATCGGCGTCAACCTCTTCACCGTCGTCGTCAAGGCGTTCATCGCGGGCAACACCACGGTCAACCAGGGCACCGGCGGGATCCTCGCCGGAGCCGCCGCGAACCAGGGCGTCGCCGTCACCGCCACCGACCGGATGCGCACCCTCACCTTCGCCGGCGGGCTCGGCGTCGGTGTGGTCGGCCTGGCCGCCGGCGTGGACGTCGGCATCGCGAACGTCACCGTCCAGTCCTACGTCGGCGTCGGCAGCGACATCTGGGCCAACGGCTCGGTCGAGCTGAACGCGTTGGCCAGCAAGGACATCCAGACGTATGCGTTGAGCGTCGGCGGCGGGTTCGTCGGCGTGGCCGGCGCGGTGTCGGTCTGGACCGTCGGCGCGGCGCCGACCAAGACGTACCAGCAGAACGACCAGGGTCCGCAGCGTGGCGCCTGGTCCGGCGGGACCCGCTACCTCGCCGGCGACGTCGTGACCTTCAACGGCCAGACCTACGGGGCGCGCAAGGGCGACAACGACGGCGTGAACAACACCGGTCACGCGCCGACCGACAACGAGTGGTGGGCGCTCAGCGACCAGGACCCGACCACCGGTGCCACGGGTTCGGCCGACACCATCGCGGGCGGCGGCTCCGGCGGGTCCTCGGGCGGCTGGGGTTCGGTGCTCAGTGGCGCGGCGACCGTCCCCACGTGGACCTCGGGGGCGACGTACCACCAGGGCGACCTCGTGCTCTTCGGCGGCCACTACTACGTGGCGACCCAGGATGTCGCGGCGGGCGGCCCGGCGCCTCCGGCGAACCCGCCCTGGCAGCTCAACGACGACAACGTGTTCGCCGGTGCCTCGCAACAGACCGCCGCCGCCCAGGCCTCGGTGACCGCTGCGAAGCCGACCGGGTCGGTCGCGTCGACGCCGTTCACCCAGCCCGCGCCGCCGAACGGCACGTCCGCCACCGTCTACGGCCGCGTCCACGCCGGCCAGGACGCCCAGATCCGGGCGGCCGACCTGCTGGGCATGGTCAGCGTCGCCGGTGTCGCCGCCGTCGGCCTCGGCGCCGTCGGCGCGGGCATCGGGATCACCACCATCGGCCTCGCAACCGATGCTGGGATCGCCTCCGCCGGCCGGGTCAGCGCCGGCGGGACCGTGGGCGTCCACGCGACCCTCACCGAGAACGTCTACGGCCTGGCCGCGGCCGGTGCGATCGGCATCGTGGCCATCTCGGCCCAGGTCGTGGTCCTCACCGACACCAGCAGCCAGCGCGCCCACATCGACGACGGCGCGGCCGTGCCGCGGGCGAGCACGCTCCTCGACGTCGACGCCACCTCGACGAAGACCGTTGCGGCCCAGACCTTCGGCGTCAGCATCGCGGCCGGCGCGGTCGGTGCCGCGGTGACCGTGGCCAAGGTCAGCGGCGACACCATCGCCTCCATCGGCGACGTCGCGATCGGCGATGAGGGCGCCATCGGCGGCATCGACGTGGCGGCCGCCGACACCTTCACTCCCACCTACCGCGCGTACTCGATCCAGGGCGGCATCGCCGGCGCGCTCAGCGGGGCCGTCGCGGCCGTCTGGTACACCGGCACGACCCGGGCCGAGTCCGGCGCGCACGGGACCGTGGTCATCGGCGCGACCGGGGTCACCGTCACGGCGACCGGCACCCGCCCCGCGGTCAACATCGACTCGCTCAACATCACGACCGGCGGCCTGTCCGTCGGCGTCACGGTCGCGCGGGCGATGCTGCAGCGCAGCACCGAGGCCGCCACCCTCGCCGTCGGCAGTGTGGCCACCTCCGGCGCGGTCTCGGTGTCCGCGAGCTCCACCAACGGCACCGTCGTCTCGACGCCGGGCGGGGCCGTCGGCGGCGTCGCGATCGTCCTGATGTTCCCGTACGCCGAGATCTCCGGGCACACGCGGGTCCAGGTCGACGGCAGCGTCACCGCCTCAGCGTCCGTGTCCATGGAGGCCCAGGCCTCCAACGCCGCCACCGCGAAAGCGATCGTCGCCGCCATCTCCTTCTTCGCCGGAGCCAGCGGCGCCTACGCCCAGGCCGTCATCACCTCGGGCGCCGACACGACGGCCCAGGTCGGCAGCGCGGCCTCCCTCACCAGCCAGGGCGCGATCACCCTGCGGGCACACGGGACGGGCCTGAACAACGTCGCCACGGCCTCGGCGAAGGGCGGCGCCGGTGGTGCCTTCGTCGCCGGCACGGTGATGGTCTCGTACGCGTTCGTCGACGCCGGTGTGAAGGCCGACTTCGGCGGGTCGGTGCCGGCGGCGGCGTCCTTGACGGTCGAGGCGGCTCAAACGAACACGGCCACGTCGGAGACGATCGCAGCGAGCCTGTCGGCGCTGGCGTCGGGCGCCGCGGCGGCCTCGCTGGCGGACATCGGCCAGAACGCGGACGTGACCGCCGCCATCTCCGGCGGGCCGATCTCGGTCTCGGGTGCCGTCACCGTGACGGCCACGGGGCCGAACGTCGCCCAGGCACAGTCCGACGCCGGTGCCGCGTCGTTCGGGCTCGGCATCGGCGTGTCCCTGCCGACCGCACGGGTCCAGGGCGCGGTGCTCGCCTCGGTCAGCGGCACGATCGCCTCCTCCGGGTCGGTGGCCATCACCGCCACCGGCACCAACACCGCGTCCGCGACGGCGCTCGCACTCTCCCTCGGGCTGTTCACGGGCTCCGGCGCCTCCTCCGACGCTCAGGTGACCAGCGCCGCCGACGTCACCGCCGAGATCACCAGCACGGGTTCCGTCACGTCCACCGGTGCGGTCACCATCTCCGCCACCGGACACAACAGCGCCGCCGCGGCGTCGAACGGCGGCAGCGTCGGCGGAATCAGCATCTCGGTGATGATCCCGTCGGCGACCATCGCCGGGGGAGTCCTCGCGGAGGCCAACGGGCGCGTCCAGGGCGGCAGTCTCGACGTGGCGGCGGCCGGCGAGAACGCGGCCAGCGCGACCACCAAGGTGGTCTCCATCGGCATCGCCGGGGGTGCCGGGGCGTACGCGACCGCGACGATCACGGCCGACGCGGTCACGACCGCCCGGATCGGCAGCAGCGGCTCGATCGCGGTGACCGGGGCCGTCACGGTCGAGTCCAGCCTCACCGGCCAGCAGAACCTCGCGACGGCCACGGCCACCGGCGGTGCCGGAGGAGTGATCTCCGCCGGTGGCTTCGGCGCCGGAGCCTCGGTCGCGGGTGGAACCACCGCCGAGGTCAACGGGGCGGTCACCGCGGCGTCGGCCCTCACGGTGAAGGCCACCGGGACCAACCATGCGATCGCCGACACCGATGCCGTCGCGATCGGGGCCGGCACGTACGCCGGGGCCTCCAGCTATGCCCACATCACTCCCGAGGCGAAGGTGGCCGCCACGGCGGCCTCCACGGCCGCGATCACGATCTCGGGGACGACGGCGATCACGGCGACCGGGACCAACCTGGCCGACGCCACCAGTGACGCCGGCTCCGGAGGGTTCATCGCGGTCGGCTCGAGTACGCCTACCGCGCGCATCGAGGGCAGCGTCATCGCCTCGTTCGGTGGGTCGGCCACCGGCGGCACCGGGTTCTCGGTGAGTGCCAACGGCACCAACACGGCAACCGTCGGCTCCAGCCCGCTGTCCATCGGCTTCGGCTTCGCCAACCCGGGCGCCACGATCCTCGCCGAGATCACCTCCCTCGCCCAGGTCACGGCGTCCGTCCTGGCGGGCGCCACGCTCGACCTGGCCAACGCCGCCGCGACCATCGACGCCGTCCTGCGCAACCAAGCCACCGCCACGAGCAACGGCGGGGGCGGCGGCGCCATCTCGGCGGCCTCCCTCGAAGCCGTCGCGCACGACGGCGGCGGCAGTGCGGCCGTGTTCAACGGTCGGCTGCTCTCGGCGAGCTCGCTCAAGGTCGGTTCCGACGCCAGCCACGCCGCGAACTCCCAGCTCTTCGTCATCAACATCGGCATCCTCGGCAGCAGCACCCAGACCGGCTCCTTCGCCAACGTCGGCGCGAGCGGCCAGGCGGCCGACGCGCTCGACAGCGCCGCCATCGGCGGCTCCGCCAGGATCAGCAGCCAGGGCACCGCCATCACGGTCAGCGTCATCCGCGGCGCCATCGCCACGGCGGCCAGCAGCGGCGGCGGCGGCGGGTTCGTCGGCATCGCCGGCCTCCGGTCGAACAGCACCACGCGCGGTGGCGCCAGCGCCCGGGTCGAGAACGGCGCGGTCGTGGGCACCGACACCGGTCGGCCCGGCGCCCTGACCGTGCGGGCCACCGACGCGAGCGTGTCGGTCAGCAACTCCTCGGTCGGCTCCGGCGGGTTCGTCTCCAGCGCGGAGAGCCGCGCGGTCGCACTCAGCGCGCCGGCCGTGACCGCCTACCTCGACAACGGCGTCGCCGTGGTGCTCCAGGACGGCTCGGGCCACGACGTCTCCATCCAGGCGCTCTCCAACCGGGCCGAGGCCGACGCCCTCGCCAACAACTCCGGTGGCGGCGGGGTCGACGTGGCGAGCACCTACGCCGAGGCCAACTCCCTGCCCCTCGTCCGGGCCTACGTCGGCACCGGCACCACGGTGCGGATCGGCGGTTCGCTGACCGTCGACGCGGAGTCGCTCGCCGTTCCCGCCAGCAACGTCCCGCTGACCGACCAGATCACCGCCCTCGTCGTCCACGACGCACCCCCGCCGGCCACCATCGCGACCTGGGACAGCGTCCAGTTCGTCCAGCACGGGCTGAGCACAGGCGACCAGGTCCTCTACGAGTCCACCGGTCCGCCGATCACAGGGCTGCGCAGCGGCCACCTCTACAGCGTCATCGTCCTGGACGCCAACAACCTGCGGTTCGGGGTGACGTTCACCGGAGCCCTCATCGACGCCACGGCGCTCGGCACGGTCTCGGGTGTCGACCCGCTCCGCTCGATGATCCGGTTCGCGGGCCCCCACCACTTCGAGAACGGTGACGCGGTCGTCTACCGGACCAGTGGGTCGACCATCCTGCCCGGGGTGGCGGACGGCACCGTCCTCTACGTCCGGGTCATCGACCCCAACACCATCGAGCTCTACCCGACCGCAGCTGCGGCGACGCAGGCTGCGATCCCGCTGACCGGACCGGGTGCCGCTCCGATCGCTGCGAACCAGATCACCGACTCCACCCTCGCGGACGGCACCCGCGTCACGTACCAGTCCGCTCCGCCGCTCCCGTTCACCAACGTCGGGGTCAACGTCACCGTCGACGGGACCGGCAAGGTCACCGGAACGAACCCCACCGCGTACAACGTCTTCCTCGGCACGATCACCGTGCCCGGTGTGAACCCGACCATCGTCGGCCACGGCCTGCAGGAGGGGCAGCAGGTCCTCTACCAGACGCTCGGCGCCACCCCGATCACCGGGCTGACCACGGGCGGCACCTACTTCGTCCACCTCGACTCGAACTGGACCGTCCAGGTCGCCGCGACGTACTGCGACGCGGTCGGGTCCGACTTCGACCCCACGTGCGCGGGCACCGACGGCAACGGCGACCCGGTGCCGCACCCGCGCAACCCGATCCACATCGCCCCTCCGGACGACTGCTCGACCACACCGCTGCCCGCGTCGTGCTCGGTGGCTTCGGCGATCCGCCCGGACGAGATCGGCGGCCTCGTCAACGGTCAGACCTACACCGTCAACCGGGTCGACGCCACCCACATCACCCTCCAGGCCGGCGGGATCGACCAGACGCTCGACCCGACCCATCGCGGGGGCGACTTCTTCGGACAGCACCAGCTGTTCGCCGCCGGGCTGGCGGTCCAGACCAGCAGCGACGCCCAGCAGCTCTACCTGCAGCTGACCGGCAACCTGGGCAGCAGCAAGCTGCTCGCGCCGGACGGGACGTCGCTGCGCACCGCGTCACCGCCGCCCGGCGACGGCGTGACTGCCTCGTCCGCGCGCGGTGGCGGCGGCGGTGGCATCAGCGTGCGCGAGCCCTCGGCCCGCACGACCATCTCGCCGACGGCCGTCGCCTCCTTCGCCGGTGGCGCCGTGGTCGGCGGCGACGTGACGATCTCCTCGCAGGTGGGAACCAACGGGACGGCCTCGACCAGCAACGGCTCCGGCGGGTTCGTCTCAGTGGCCAACGTCGACTCCGGGCTGAGCGGGAGCAACACGACGTCGGCCTACGTCGGCGTCGACCCGAACCCCCTGAACGGTGACTCGGCCTCGGTGCAGGTCGACGGTGCCGGTGCCTCGATCACGGCCGGTGGCAACGTCCGCGTCCTCGCGACGACGCTCCTGCAGACCAACGTGTCGGCCAACAGCGACAGCGGTGGCTTCGTGGGCACCGGTACGGCGAGCGCCCGGACGAGCCTCATCGACCGCACCGCGGTCGCGGTGGGCGCCAACGCCCGCGTCCTCGGCAGCACGGTCGCCCTGCTCGGCCAGACGTCCAGCAGCGGCTCGGTGAGCCCTCGGATCACCACCGGCGGCCTGTTCGGCAGCGCGACCGCCAACGCCGACTACAGCCTCGACTCGCTCGTCCTCGCCCTGCTCGACGGCGACGCCTCGACCAGCGGTGCCATCACCGGCGTCTACGGCATCGACGTCCGCGCCATCTCGCAGAACAACCGCTTCTCGAGGAACCCGGACGCCACCTGCTACTGCATCGGCCCGTCGCACGACAACCGCGGCGGCAGCGTCTCGATCAGCGACCAGGTGTCGGCGCACCCGGGGATGACGCTGTACGCGGGTCCCCGCCTGCCCGGGACCCCGCTCCAGACCGTGGCCGGCAAGGACTACCTGGTCCTCTACGTCCAGGCCGAGGAGTTCAGCAACGACGCGGGTGGTCCGCACTCGGTGAAGTGGTTCTCCGACGTCGTGGCCAACGCCGGCGCGAGCCCGTCGCTGCACGTCGGCTCCGACGGGCGAGTGGTCAGCGCTGTCAACATCCGGGTCAACGGGGTCACCAACCCGGCGGCCGGCGACCCGCTCAGCGCGCACCCGTACATCGAGGTCGAGGACCTGCGCAACGCCGGCTCGGCCGACATCTGGATGACGTCGCAGGCCGGGGTGATCAACGGCGGCGGCTGCTTCGGTGGCGCCAACAACGACGCGTGCAAGCTGGGCACCGCCGCCGGGACGCACTACTGGGGCACGTTCACCTTCGACATGAGCTGGGCCTCGGTGACGATCCTCAACGAGTCGGCCCGGCGGCTCGTCATCGACGACATCGACCCGATCAGCCGCACGGCAGTCCCCACGGTCACCCTGGTCACGACGCCGCTGCCCACCACGACCCTGACGTTCGCGCTGCGCTACGGCGTCGGGTCCACGCTCATCACCATCCGCAACAGCCACGCCAGCGGACCGGACCTTCTCCTGAACGGCACCATCGAGAACCCGGTGGGGGAGACCCGCGTCACCAACGACTTCGGCCCGGTCACCGCGTCCTCGCAGCGCGGCGGCGTGAGCACGTTCGACGGCACCCACACCTCGATGCTGCGCTCCAACATCGTCAAGCTCCTCGCCGGCACCGGGCTCGGCACTGCGGCCCAGTACCTCGTCGTCGACCTCATCGCCTACAAGGGTCACGCCGTGGTCCTCACCGCGAGCGCCGGCGGCAGCGCCTACCTCGACCTGCTCAGTCACCTGCGCGACAGCAGCGTCCCCGACCCCGCGGGCACGCCGGGTTCGGCCTACACGTTCGCGGTCGGTCCGATCGTCGCCGGCGACTCGATCTTCGCGCGGTTGCGCAACTCGGTCTACGAGACCGGCACGGGCGTAACGGGATTCGTGCACGTCACCGCGACCGGCCCGAGTCCGACGGGCGACTTCGTGAACTTCTACTGGCCCGACATCCCGTTCAACCGCGGCGACACCGAGGGCGCCTTCGGCGCCAACCCGCACGCCATCAACTCGACCTACAGCTTCTCGCTGCTCGACGCGGGTGCCGCCGTCGGCACCGGGTCCATCACCGTCGACGCAGCCAACCCGGCCGACGTGGTCGACACCCACCGGATCAACATCATCGCCCTCAGCGAGATCCGCGACACCGGCAACATCACCATGCACACCAGCGGGTCCATCACCGACACCGAGAAGACGGCGGACCTCCGGGTCGACGTCATCAAGTCGTTCGACGACGACGTCACCCTGACCGGCCCGGCCAACATCGTCGACGCACCCGACGGCAGCGGGATCCCGCCGTTCCCGGGCAGCGAGGGTCCGGACGTCATCGGCGTCACCATCAACCTCGTCGCGGGCACCGCGGGTCCGGGCAGCATCGGCGCGGCCAACAACTACCTCGAGGTCGACGTCGCCTACAGCCGCTTCGGCCTGCTGAACGCCAAGGCCCGCGGGAAGATCTTCATCCACGAGACCACCGGCCCGACGCCGTTCGCTCCGCTCGCGGCGGCCCCGCTGGCCGGCCCCGTGGTGGCCCTCGCCGGCCCGGTCAGCAACTTCTACGTAGGCCTCGTCGACACCTGCTTCGGCGACGTCTGCGAGGACGTGACGCTGACCACCGCGAACGGGAGCATCCTCGACGGTCACAACGCCGGCCTCGGCGGGACGACCCTCAACGTCCAGGGCAACCAGATCAACCTCGTCGCCCGCGGTGGCGGGATCGGCTACGCGACCACCAACAGCGGCGTCTTCGTGGGGGACCTCAAGGTCAACAGCGCGGCCGGCTCGAGCTGCACCGCGTCGAGCTCGTACGCGTGGTACCTCGCCACCCCTGCCCAGCGCGCGGTGCTGGCCAGCTGCCCGATCGCGGCGACCGCCGACACCGTCATCTACGTCACGGAGCTGTCCGGTGCCGCCGACCTGCTCATCGCCGAGGCGGCCGACGGCGACGTCCGGATCACCACCACGCAGACCGCCGTCGAGGGCAACGACATCCGCGTGATCCACGACGGCACCATGCAGGTCGCGGAGGACCAGACGCCCGTCGCGGTCCCCCACGGGCTGGTGTTCGCCCACAACGGATCGGTCACGCTGCTCGCCGCGGACAACGTCGTCACCGACCCGAGCGCCCAGATCCTCGCGACCACCCGCGACGGCGATATCCCCGTCGTCCAGCCGAACCCGAACCTGCCGAAGACCAAGACCGGCAACATCGACATCTTCGGCGACTGGCACCCGACCGTGGTGGACCCGAACGCCAACGACGGCGCGGTCATCGTTCTGCGCGGTGAGGTCACCCCCGGCACCGACGGCCTCACTCGGGTGTTCGGCGCTCTGCAGGACGACCTCATCGTCTTCGACCGGACCCTGCTCGGCGGCCAGACCCGCGCCTTCGGCAGCGCCACCCCGCCGCCTCTGCGCGCCTACTCGCCGGCCGCCGACGGCTCCGACCGCCTCGTCGTCTACCTCATCCCGACGATGCCCGTCGAGGGCACGACCCTGACCCTCGACGGCCAGGGCGGCGCCGACGACTACGTCGTCTGGGCGCACGGGTCGCAGGCCGGCGACGTCCACTACGTCGTGAACCTCTTCGACAGCGGCGCCCCCGGCGACGGCGCCGACACCGCCGAGGTCTACGGCGCGGACAGCGCCGCCAACGGCATCGACCCCGCCACCGGCCTGCCGTATGCGACGGACGACCTGTTCCTCCTGCGCGGCACCTCGTACGTGCCCGGCGAGTCCTCGGCGCGGCCGTCCCTGTACTGCGGCAGCACCAGCGACGCGCCGTGCAGCCAGCACCCCGCGTACGTCGCCGTCGTGCACCCGAGCCAGCCGACGCCGCTCCCGGCCCTGTCCGCCGACGACCTCGCCGCCCTGGCGCGCACCAACGACTACGCCGGAGTCACCGAGCGGATCAACTACGACGGTGCGCTCAACGGGCGCCTCGCGGTGATGTCGCGCGGCGGCAACGACCTCTTCGCTGTCGACGACACCGCCGCCATCGCCACCCTCGACGCCGGTGACGGCGACGACACCGTCCTCGTGGGCCAGGTCTACGGCACCCGGCGCGACGCGACCTTCAGCGGGCTCGACCCACCGGACTTCTTCCCGACCATCGCGACCACCCGTGGGTACCTGTCGAACGGCGCCAGCGCGCCGCTGCTGGCCCAGGGCGGGGCCGGCGACGACACCTTCGTCATCGGCGGCAGCCAGGCCACCCTGCGGCTCGAGGGTGGCGCCGGCGACGACACCTTCACCGTCGCCGCCTACGCGCTCGCCCAGACCGGGCGGGGCGGCACCGAGTCGACCGGCCCCCTCTTCACGGGGACCGTCACCATCGACAGCGCACTCAGCACCATCACCCGGGCGTCGGGCAGCTTCCTCGCCGACGGGTTCGCCGTCGGACAGACGCTGACCGTCCGTGGGGCCGGAGCCGGCAACGACACCGGAGCGACCGCGTACGTCATCGCCGCTGTCACCGCGACGACCATCACGCTGGCCCGGAACCTCACCACCGTGCCGCCGCTCGCGGCGAGCGGGACCTTCGACGTCTCCCTCGCGAGCGGACCGCTGGCCCGCGCCGACCTCGAGGTCGTCTACGACCCGATCTTCGAGGTCTCGGTCGTCGCGCGCACCGACGGTGGCAGCTTCGTCGACGACGGCTTCGAGATCGGCCAGCTCGTCGTCCTGCGCAACGCCGGCGCCAACGACAACGCCGCCGGTGTGCCCTACGTCGTCGTCGACGTCACCGACGACCTGCTGGTGCTCGACGCCCAGCTGACCGACGGCGTCTTCGTGGACGCGACCGTGGCCGGCAGTCTGCCGCGTCCCGCGCTGACCGCGACCGGTGGCGCCCGGTACCCGATGAACGGCCCGATCTCCGTCGACGGCGGCGCCGGCGACAACGTCCTCGACATCACGGGGACCGAGCTCGGCGACCACCTCGTGCTCGGCGAGTCGACGGTCGACGGCGCCGGCCTCGGGATCACGCACCGCTCGGTGGGCCTCCTCGCCGTCGACGCGCTCCAGGGCAACGACACGGTCGACGTGCTGGCCACCGCGCCGGGCGTCATCACTCTTGTCGTCGGCGGGCTCGGCAGCGACGTCATCAACGTCGCCGGTGACGTCGTCGGCGACGTCCTGAGCCGTGACCCGACCGGTACGCCGACGACGGTGAACTACCTCCTCACCTCGGCGGATGTCGACTACGCGACCGTGGTCGGACCCGGCGTGGCCGCGGCGGTGGCGCGGGCAACCCAGGGCGGCGTGGTCGTCGTCGACAGCGGTGGCGACAGCCACGTGCGCGGCCTGCCCAACGGCACGCCGATCGGCACCGTCGACTCCGTCGGCGTGCGTCTCGCCGCCGCCCCGACGTCGGACGTCTGGGTCACCGTGTCGGCCGCGGCCAGCCCGCTGGTGCAGCGCCCCGACGCCGGGCCGTCGGCCGACAGCGTCTACGTCTGCACGACCTCGGCCGTCGTCTGCGCCACGGCGGCCGGGTACTTCCACACCGTCTACGTCGACGGCGTGCCCACCCTCGTGCCGAACCGCGAGACCGTCCTCCTGTTCACCGCCGCGAACTGGGGCACCACGCAGGCGGTCTGGTTCGCGGCGGTCAACGGCACCCTCGCCGTCCCGGCCTTCGTCACCTCGATCAGCCAGTCGGTCATCAGCGAGGACAGCCGGTTCATGGGCATGGTCGTGCGCAACGTCGCCGTGGCCGAGCAGGACGCCCTCACGCCCGATCTCGTGGTCGAGCAGGTCGGCGTCGGCGGCGGCACCGACGCCAGCACGGTGGTCATCGAGGGCACGGACGTGACGCGTCAGACCGACGACGTCCGGGTCTCCCTCTCGCACGCGCCGGTCGGCACCGTCACGGTCAGCGTCCGGCCGTCCGACTCGCGGGTCGTCCTCACCAGCACCGACTCCCGGTTCGCCCTCGGCCCGGTCCTCGGTGGGGTCCAGACCTACCGGCTGACGTTCGCCGTCGGCGACTGGGACATCCCGGTGCTAATCACCGTCGCGGCGACCGACGACTACGTGCGGCAGGACCGCAGCATCACGGTCCTCGACATGGCTGTCGACGACACGGTGCCCGGCAACGACCCGACCTTCGACACGGTCTCGCGCTCCCTCGATGTCGTCGTCTACGACGACGACACGGCCGGCCTCGTCGCCACGCCGTCAGGCGGCAGCACGCTGGTCACGCCGAGCGCCGGCGGCTCGCCGATCTCCGACACCGTCTCGCTCCGCCTCACCAAGGCGCCCACCGGACCCGTCACGGTCAGCTTCGTCACCGACGGCCAGGTCACCCCGAGCGTCGCGGTGGTCGTGTTCGACGAGACCAACTGGTGGATCCCCGTCGTCGTCTCCCTCTCGGGCACCGCGCTCGTGCCGCCGGCCGCCGCGGGTGACCTCTTCCTGTCGCCGAAGCGGCCGCACCTGCTCTCGGCCGTGCGCGGCGACACCATCCTCGAGGGCGGGACCCTCGAGAACCTGCACCCGGCCGACGAGCCGCCGCCGGTACCCGTGCTGGCCCCGGGTGAGCACGACCAGGTCCGCCCCGGCGTGCCGACGCAGCCGTCCGAGGCGCGTCAGGTCGACGTGCTCGGGCTGTTCGACGACGGCAGCCGGGCCGACCGCAGCGGCGTGCTGACCGGGACCTCGCTCCTCGGGATGTCCGACGGGCTCATCGTCTTCGCTGAGGGCGACGGCACCCGGTTCGAGGTGCTGAACCTCCAGCTCGGCCAGGGCAACGACACCCTCGACGTCGAGGACACCCTGCAGGGTGCACCCGACACGGACGTCGACGACCGGCTGCCGACCGGCATCCCGGCCCTGTTCGGTGGCCTGACCGTGGTCCAGGGCGGCGGCAACTCCCTGCGGCAGGTCACCGGGTCGTTCCTGCTCTTCGGCCTCATCGGTGGGGCGACCGGCGCGATCGAGCGTCTGGACGGTGCCTCCTGGGCCGCTGCCGGGTTCTGGGTCGGCGACCGGGTCAACCTGCCGGGCTACGCATACGGCGCCTTCACCGTCCTCGGCTTCTCCGCCGACGGGTCGATCATGTTCCTGGCCGGTGTGCTGCCGGTCCTCCCGGCTCTGGTCGACGGCACGGTCTCGGTGTTCGACCTGTACTCGCCGGCCAACGGGTACGTGCGGCTCGGCGGCGACCACGTCACGATCACCGGTGGTGGCGGTCCGTCCTCGAAGCTCGTCGTCTTCGGCGACACCTCGCAGGACGGCGCCTGGTACGCAGCGGACCCGTCGATCCCGAGTGGTGTCGCGCTGGGGGCGGCACCGACCCTGAACCCACCGGGCAGCCCGGACGTCCTGACGTTGTCGGGTGGCCAGCCGTTCGCCTACTCCGGCCACGACTTCCTCGACGCGGTCGACCTGTTCGCCGACCTGCCGTCGAGCGCACTGCCGGCCATCGGCGTGACGATGTACGGCGGCGCCGGCAACGACACCCTGGTGGGCAGCCAGACCGGCGACATCATCGCGGGCGGCTCCGGGGACGACCTCGTGCTCGGCGAGCGCGGCGAGGACATCATCGTCGGCGACGACGGGGTCAACGTCGACCTGCTCGCCGGGACCTCGACCCTCGTCGCCCTGCCGTCGGTGACCGTGCTGGCCGGGCCGCCGCCGAACGCCGACCCGCTCGTCGCCGGTCACGACGTCCTCATCGGCGAGGGTCTGGGCTCCGCTCCGAGCTGGGCCACCAACCACGACGACGACGGCGACGTCATCATCGGCGACCTCGGCCTGATCCTCCAGGACGTGGCGAGCAGTCGCACCTGGCTGTTCGACGAGGCCACCTTCACCTTCGTGGTGCTCGACCCGCGCCCGCTGTCCGGAGAGACGACCGGTGAGCTCCTCGTCGTCGTCAGCGTGGATCCGGACAACGGCGTGAGCGACACCCTCGAGGGCGACCTCGGCAACGACCTCCTGCTCGGCGAGGGCGGCAGCGACACGATCTGGGGCAACTCCGGCAACGACCTCGTCTTCGGCGACTTCGCCCTCGTGATGTGCACCGGGTTCATCACGGGGATGGCGGGTTGCCGGATCGACCTCACGCTGCTGCCGCTCGACGTCGCCCTCAACAACCACACCTTCTCGTGGACGTCGCTCTTCACCGGCGCCGACGACAACTGGGGCAACGACCTCATCAACGGCAACGCCGGTCAGGACATCCTCATCGGCGGCGCCGGGTCCGACCGGATCACCGGCGGCTCCGGTGACGACGACCTCATCGGCGGCAACACCGGTGACCCCTTCCTGGGCCTCCCGGGCACCGGTGGCGCCGGCGGCTACAACGCCGGCCTGGACTACTCGGCCGGGCTGATCTACGGCGACGACTGGGACGCGACGGGCGGCATCGACGGCCCGCACAGCGCCTGCAACACCGACGCCGACTGCACCTACGGCGACTTCCTCGACGGCGGCAGCGGCAACGACGTCCTCGCCGGTGACAACGCGACGATCCTGCGCACCGGTTCGACGGCCGGCCCGAGGTTCCGGGTGCTCACCGGGTCCGAGCTGATGAACATCCTCGGCGGGTATGCCAACGTCGCCGGAAGCGAGTACGACGGGACGACCCCGTGCGAGTGGTTCGACCCGAACGGGGCGGTCTCGGGCGGCTGCCGCACCTACGGCTACCAGCAGGACCCGCGCGGCACCAAGCAGCGGTTCATCCAGCTCTACGACATGGACGGCACCACTCCGGGGACGTCCTCCGACTCCGATCTCGCCGGTGGCGCGAACGACGACGTCCTCTACGGACAGCTCGGCAACGACTGGCTCCAGGGCGACGCCTCGTCGATCGACGACCTCGGGCAGGTCACCGTCAACGTGCTGACCCGTGACCCGGTGTACGACGGCCGGTTCTCCAAGGAGGACTACGCGGGCTCGCGGACCGACGGCGACGACTACGTCGAGGGCAACGGCGGCGACGACGCGATCTGGGGCGGCCTCGGTCAGGACGACCTCGTCGGTGGCAGCAGCTCGATGTTCGGGCTGACCGACGGCTCGGTGCGACTCAACGGCATCGACGCGATCTACGGCGGGGCCGGCCACCGGATCGGCCTCATGGAGCCGGGCGACCTGGCGGCGAACGGCCACGCCCGCGACGCCGATGCGATCCTCGGTGACAACGGCAACCTCTACCGGATCGTCGGGGCCTTCGGATCCGCGTTCGTCGACGCGCTCGGCGGGTTCAAGCCGCCCACCTGGTCCCTCGCGTTCGTCTACGACAACTACAGCAGCGAGCGGATCGTGCCGCGGGCGTGGTCGCTGCTGGACTACAGCTGGCGCGTGACCGCTCCCACCGACCGGGGTCAGGCCGACCTGGTCCACGGCGAGGCGGGCGACGACCTCATCCTCGGCGAGATTGGTGATGACGTCCTCTTCGGCGACGGCCAGGACGACACGATCATCGGCGGGACCGGCAACGACCGGATCTACGGCGGCACCGGCGAGGACTCGATCCTCGGTGACGACGGCTACTTCCGCACCAGTCGCAACGGGCTCGTGGAACCGCTGTGGGGCGTCACGTCGCCGAACGCCGCGGCCACGCTCGCCCTGTGTGACCTCTGCACCGTCGCGTCGGTCTTCCCGCGCGGCTCGCTGTTCCACGAGGCTCGGCTGTTCGCCTACCCGTTGGAGACCGATGCCGGCGGCTTCGCCGACATCATCTGGGGTGGGGTCGGCAACGACTGGATCCACGGCAACGAAGGCGACGACGCCATCTCCGGCGCCGAGGCGCTGCAGTTCTACTACTCCGACATGCCGCAGACCCAGATCCTCGCGAGCTGGGGCGTGGACCCGCTCGACCCGCTCGGGTACGACGCGGCCAGCCGGACGTTCGCCGACTTCAACGCGGACGACCCGCGGTCCAAGGTGTTCGACTGCACCGACGGCACCAAGGACGTCGGCATCGACGGTGTGTGCCCCGGTGGCGGTCAGCGCGTCGACTTCCTGCTCAACTTCACCCCGTACGTGCTGAGCTGGCCGGGCATCCCGGTGCTCGACGCGAACGGTGAGGCCATCAAGAGCGACGACGGCTGTGACGTCGTGTTCGGTGACGTCGGCAACGACTGGCTGGTCGGGGGCACGAACACCAACTGGCTGTTCGGCGGGCTCGGCGACGACCTCCTGCAGACGTCCCAGTTCCTCGACGCCGACGGCTACCACAACCAGCACCCCGAGCCCCCGGCGTGGGCCGACCCGGTGTTCGCGTACGGCGGGGCCGGGCGTGATGTCCTCATCGCGGCGACCGGGCGCGCCCGACTCTTCGACTGGACCGGCGACAACGACCTGTTCGTCGTGCCGTTCGGCTGGGGCGGCGCGCCGGTGGTCAACCGCTTCTACACGCCGGCCATCGCCGCGTTCATCCTCGGGCTCGCGCACGCCGCCGGCGCGGACCTGTGGAACGCGACGCCGTCCGACGAGACCGGGCTGACCCGGCCGGGCGGCCTGCTGTGGGCGGAGCAGCAGGGCAGCACCGCGATCCCGCCGATCAGCATCATCGCCGGACAGCGGATGGACTTCCTCGGGTTCGTGGACCTCGGCGGGACCTGCGCCGCCGGCGCCTGCACGGCGCCGTCCAAGGCCGCGCAATGCATCTGCAAGCCGGTACCGAAGCCGTGCCTGTGCAAGCCGAAACCGTGCATCTGCAAGCCCAAGCCGTGCGTCTTCAAGCCGGTCATCCACTACCGCGTCCTCGTCAAGCTGTGCCCGCCGCCCACGGCCAAGCCGTGCCCGCCGGTGAAGAAGGCCATGAAGCCGTGCCCGCCGCCGAAGCACAAGGTCAAGCCGAAGCCCAAGCCGAAGCTGCCGCCCTGCTACGCGTTGGTGCCGCGCAACCTCAGACCGCTCAACCCCGGGTGACCTCGAGGCTCTCGCCCGGAAGGGCGAGGTCCAGAAGGGACTCCTGCAGCCGACGGCGGTCCGCCGGCCGGTGGGGGACCAGTCCCGGCACCGCCGAGGCCAGCGAGGCATACCCGAGGTATGCGGCGTAGGCCAGGGCCGCGCGGGACCTGGCCTCCGGCGCGGGTATGCCGTCCTCGCGGATGAGCCGCTCCACGTAGGCGACCCGCAGCTGAGTGGCCTCCACGACGGCGACTCGGACGTCCGGGTCGGCGCTCGCGACGAGCAGCATGTCAGCGGGAGAGTGTTCGGCCGCCCGGCTGACGATCCCGAGCAGGTGTCGCAGCCGTTCGCGTGGCGTGCCGCCGCCGGCTTCGACCCGCTCGCTGATGAGGACGGTGTGGTCCCGGACCCATCGCTCCAGGACGGCACCGAGCAGGTCGGCGCGGTCGGTGAAGTGCCAATAGCCGGAGCCCTTGGTCGTTCCGAGGCGGGTGGCGACCGGCTCGATCGCCACCGCGTCCGGACCGCCCTCCACCAGGGCGGCGAGTCCGGCGTCAGTCCAGTCCTCCCGGGTCAGAGTCTTCCGCGGCGCCACGACCATACGGTACCGTATGGGGTCCGGAACATACGGCACCGTATGGAGAGTTATGACCGTCACCCCAGCTCCCTCGTTCACCTCACTGGCGTTGCGCGAGCAGCCGCCCCCGGACTGGGCGGACGTCGTCGTCGAGACCATCCCGGACACTCTCGCCGGGATGTCGGACCCCGCCCGATGGGCTCGCGAGATCTTCTCGGTGCGCAGCGTCCCGCCGGTGGTGACCGGCCTGATGGGCGTGCGCCAGCTGTTCGCGCCCCTGGTCGGCGCCTCCCGGGGGACCTGGGAGGTCTTCGACGTCAGCGAGGTCCAGGGCGACGAAGCGTTGATCGCGTACCCGGACCGACACCTCGACTTCCGGGCCTCGGTCGGGGTCGACGTCGACGCTCGCCTGGTGTGGGTGACCACGGCGGTGTGGTTCCACGGCCGGAGCGGCCGCACCTACTTCCTGCCCGTGCGGTTCCTGCACGACCCCGTCACCCGTTCCATGACGAGACGGGCGATCGACCGGCTGGCAGGTGGGACAATCGTGGGGTGACCTCCTCGCCGCGGACCGTGACCCTGCTCGGGTCGACCGGTTCCATCGGCACCCAGGCCATCGAGGTGGCGCAGGCCGCGCCCGACCGGTTCCGCATCACCGCGCTGAGCGCCGGCGGCAACCTCACGCTGCTGGCCCGCCAGGCCGTGGAGCTGCAGGTCGAGGCGGTCGGGTGCGCGCGGGGCTCGGTCGACGAGCTCGGCGCCGCCGTCGCCGAGGCGGCGCGAGAAGCCGGACAGGACGCATACCGGCCTGAGCTGCTGGCCGGGCCCGACGCCGCGGCCGTCCTCGCCGCCCGCCCCACCGACGTGGTGCTCAACGGGATCACCGGCTCGATCGGTCTCGCGCCGACGCTCGCCGCGCTCGACGCCGGGACGACCCTCGCCCTGGCCAACAAGGAGTCCCTCATCGTCGGGGGGCCGCTGGTCAAGGCCGCCGCCAAACCCGGTCAGATCGTCCCGGTGGACAGTGAGCACTCGGCCCTCGCCCAGTGCCTGCGCGGGGGGACGGCCGACGAGGTCGAGCGGCTCGTCGTCACGGCGAGCGGGGGACCGTTCCGGGGTATGCGACGGGACGAGCTGCACGACGTCACGCCCGAGCAGGCCCTCGCCCACCCCACCTGGGCCATGGGACCGGTCATCACGACGAACTCGGCCACCCTGGTCAACAAGGGCCTCGAGGTCATCGAGGCGCACCTGCTCTTCGACGTCCCGTTCGAGCGCATCCACGTCGTGGTCCACCCGCAGTCGGTCGTCCACTCGATGGTGGAGTTCGTCGACGGGTCCACCCTGGCCCAGGCGTCGCCCCCGGACATGAAGCTGCCGATCGCTCTGGGCCTGGCCTGGCCGGAACGCATACCGGGGGCGGCCAGCCCGGTGGACTGGTCGCGAGCGTCGACCTGGGAGTTCTTCCCACTCGACGACGACGCGTTCCCCGCCGTCGGGCTCGCGAAGCGGGTGGGACAGGCCGGCGGGACCTATCCGGCGGTCTACAACGCCGCCAACGAGGAGTGCGTCCAGGCCTTCTTCGACGGGCGGGTCCGGTTCACCGACATCGTCGACACGGTGGCCCGGGTCGTGGACGACCACGCGCATACTCCCGAGGCCGGGATCAACAGCGGCGACCTGGACGTTGAGACGGTGTTACGGGCTGACGCCTGGGCGCGAACCCGAGCGCGTACGGTGCTCGGTCTGGAAAGGACCCCTGCGTGATCGCCTACATCATCGGCGTGCTCGTCGTCGCCGTGGGCGTCGCGCTCTCGATCGCCCTGCACGAGATCGGCCACCTCGTGCCGGCCAAGAAGTTCGGCGTCAAGGTGACCCAGTACATGGTCGGGTTCGGGCCGACCATCTGGTCGAAGCGCAAGGGTGAGACCGAGTACGGCGTCAAGGCGATCCCGCTCGGTGGCTACATCCGGATGATCGGGATGTTCCCGCCGAAGCCCGGCGACCCCGAGGGACAGCTCCGCGCGTCGTCCACCGGCCGGTTCTCGCAGCTGATGGACCAGGCGCGGCAGGACTCCATGGACGAGGTCCAGCCGGGCGAGGAGCACCGGGTCTTCTACCAGCTCAGCGTGCCGAAGAAGGTCGTCGTCATGATGGGCGGCCCGCTGATGAACCTCTTCATCGCGGTCGTCCTGTTCGGCGGCATCCTCACGCTCTACGGCATCCCGACGGCCACGCCGCTCATCTCGACCGTCGCGACCTGCGTCCCGTCGACCGCGCCGACCGTCGCCAAGCCGCAGCCCGAGTGCATCGCCGGTGACCCCGCGTCGCCGGCGGCCGCGGCGGGCCTCCAGAAGGGCGACCGCATCGTCTCGGTCAATGGCACCGCGGTCTCGACGTGGGACCAGGTGACGCCGCTGATCCGCCAGTCTGCGGGCCAGACGATGACGCTGGTCGTCGACCGGGGCGGCTCCCAGGTCACCCTCGCCGCGCCTATCGCCGCACTGGGCCGGGCGGCCTACGTCGACAACGACAAGGTCAAGGTCGACGCCAACGGGGCCGTGATCACCGAGACCGTCGGCTACCTCGGGGCGACACCCACCGGCGAGCTGATCAAGGGCACGGCCCTCCAGGTGCCCGGGTTCGTGTGGAACCAGTTCACGACGACCGCCGGTGTGGTGGTCAAGGTGCCGCAGAAGATGGTCGGCGTCGTCCAGGCCGCCTTCGGCTCGGGGGAGCGCGACCCGAACGGCCCGATCTCGGTCGTCGGCGTCGGCCGCGTGGGCGGCGAGATCGCCTCCGCCGACCTCGGCGCGGACGGTACGACGGCCAAGATCATGACCTTGCTGTCGCTCATCGCGGCGCTCAACATGGCTCTGTTCGTCTTCAACCTCATCCCGCTGCTGCCCCTCGACGGCGGACACGTCGCCGGCGCCCTCTGGGAGGGCCTGAAGCGCAACGGGGCACGGATCCTCGGCCGGGCCGACCCGGGTCACGTCGACGTCGCCAAGGCGCTACCGGTGGCCTACACGATGGCGATCGTCCTCATCAGCATGTCGGCCCTGCTCATCTACGCCGACATCGTCAAGCCGGTCAAGCTCTTCTAGCCGACGCCCCGCCGCCGAACCGGTGCCGGCTGACATCGGCGACGGATCGGGGAGGTTTCTCCGTGCTCGGACACGGACAACCCTCCCCCATCGGCGGCGCGCACTCCATCGGGACGCGCTCGGGGGAGGCTGCGGACCGGTGAACCGCGGCCAGTCAGCAGGCTGGGATACTGGAGGCATGACCGTCTCGCTTGGTATGCCCGCCCTTCCTGCGCCGGTACTCGCCCCTCGGCGGCCCACGCGGAAGATCCGGGTGGGCAAGGTCGATGTCGGTGGGGACGCTCCGATCAGCGTCCAGTCGATGTGCACCACCCCCACGACGGATGTCAACGCGACCCTCCAGCAGATCGCCGAGCTCACCGCGACCGGCTGTGACATCGTCCGCGTCGCCTGCCCCACCCAGGACGACGCCGACGCCCTGCCGGAGATCGCCCGGCACAGCCAGATCCCGGTGATCGCCGACATTCACTTCCAGCCCAAATACGTGTTCGCCGCGATCGACGCCGGCTGCGCCGCGGTCCGCGTCAACCCGGGCAACATCCGCAAGTTCGACGACCAGGTCAAGGAGATCGCGCAGGCGGCCAAGGACGCCGGCGTCTCCATCCGCATCGGCGTCAACGCCGGCTCGCTGGATCCGCGGATCCTGCAGAAGTACGGCAAGGCCACCCCGGAGGCGCTCGTCGAGTCGGCGGTCTGGGAGGCGGGCCTGTTCGAGGAGCACGACTTCCACGACGTCAAGATCTCGGTGAAGCACAACGACCCCGTCGTCATGGTGCGCGCGTACGAGCTCCTGTCCGAGGCGGGCGACTGGCCGCTGCACCTCGGCGTCACCGAGGCGGGGCCGGCCTTCCAGGGCACGATCAAGTCCTCGGTCGCCTTCGGTGCCTTGCTGTCCAAGGGGATCGGCGACACGATCCGGGTCTCGCTCAGCGCGCCCCCGGTCGAGGAGGTCAAGGTGGGCAACCAGATCCTCCAGTCCCTCAACCTGCGACCCCGCAAGCTCGAGATCGTGTCCTGCCCGTCCTGCGGCCGCGCGCAGGTCGACGTCTACACGCTCGCCGACGCGGTCACCGCCGGGCTCGAGGGCCTCGAGGTGCCGCTGCGCGTGGCGGTCATGGGCTGCGTCGTCAACGGCCCGGGGGAGGCCCGCGAGGCGGACCTCGGTGTCGCCAGCGGCAACGGCAAGGGCCAGATCTTCGTCCGCGGCGAGGTCATCAAGACGGTGCCGGAGAAGGACATCGTCGAGACCCTCATCGAGGAGGCCATGCGCATCGCCGAGTCGATGGAGCGCGACAGCGAGGCCGCCGAGCGCGGTTCGCCCTCGGTCACCGTCGGCTGACCCCCGAGGCCTCGCTCACCTCATGTCGTCGTCGTCGGCCTCCCGCTCCAGCTCGGCCGCCCGCCGGTAGATCGAGCGTTCCTCGGCGGGCTCGTCCGACTGCAGACGCCGGGGGATGGACCCTGGCGGCAGGCGTCGGTTGAGGGAGAACAGCCGCCCCAGTACCGGCATCAGGACGATGTTGAGGCCGTGCAGGACGCCGATGATGAGCAGGATCCCGCCGACGCGCACCACCTCCTGCTGCGCCAGCTCCGCGTTCACCTCGCCGGTGATCTTGGCCAGGTCTCCCGGCGGTTCGAAGCGGACCGTGAAGAGGATGTACGCGCTGAAGATCAGGTAGTACACGACGTCGGTGAGGACGATGTAGCTCTTGCCGGTCAACGGGTTGTCGTGGAAGACGTCCGCGGCGTACGCGCGGCCGAACCGCTTGATGAACGGGCCGAGCCACAGCGCGATGGCGATGAGGACGGCGGTGGTTGCGAGCTCGAGGACCCACCAAGGCATGGCCAGCTCTCCTCTGAGGTTTCGTGGGGTCAGGGTGAGGACGATGGTTGTGACGAGGGCGACGGCGGCGGCCCACAGCGCGACGACGGTCCGCCGCCGTCGCCGACGGAGCCGGTCTGCGTCGATGCTGTCGACGACCCGGGTGAAGAGGTCCGGCGACGGCCGCAGATCACGGTCGTCGTGCAGGGCGTCGTGCACCGCCTTGCCGAAGAGGTCTTCGGATGCGCTCATTGCTTCGTCTCCAGGGTCTGGGCCATGGACCGCAATCCGCGCTGCAGGTGTGTCTTGACCGAGTTGGTCGACACACCAAGCGTTTCCGCGATGTCGGGGATGGACAGGTCGAGGTAGTACCTCAGCGCGACGCAGTCGCGCTGCCGCTTGGGCAGCGCCCTCAGCGCCTCGACCACCTCCTGCCGGCCCTCGGTCTCGGTCGCGTGCTCCTCGGCGGAGGGGGCGTCAGGGGCGGCCGGAGGGCGGTGCCGGAAGGAGACCAGGCCGCGACGGTTGTGGTCGCGGGCCAGGTTGATGACGATCGACCGCAGGTATGCCGCGGCCCGTTCCTCGTCGCGGATCCGATGGGCGCTCCGGGCGAGTCGGATGAAGGCTTCCTGGACGAGGTCCTCCGCTGCGGTCCGGTCGTCGACGAACAGCCTGGCCAGCGACACCAGTCGCGTGCCCTCGTCGCGGAACAGCGTGGCAACGAGAGCGTCGGCCGACACGACGCCCTGCTGCCCTGCGGTCGTCCCGGAGGACACCACACCAAGAGTCTCCATCACTTCGACAGACGAAGAGCGGGGATCGCCGGGTGACACGACAGGACGACGGATTTCCGCCGCGCGGGTGCGGTCACCCAGTCGGACGGTCGGCCGCGTCAGTCCAGGTATCAGCAGTTGTCCGCCGCTCACTCGCCGGGTGGCGGTCACCGATCCTGTTGTCCAGCAAGGGGGAAGTCCACCATGTCCAGAACTCGACACGACACCCACGTATCCACGTCGACCACGGCGCGACCCGCTCGCGGCACCGTCCTCGCTGCCGTCGGAGCGGTAGGTCTCGTCTCGGTGGCCGCCCTCGCCGCGGCCGCCCCGGCCCAGGCGAAGGGGGTCGGCCACGGCAAACCGGCGGGGCACCTCGGCGCCCACGTCTTCCGCGGGACGCTGAGCGACCTGCAGCCCACCACCAGCGACCCGCTCGACGGGGCCCAGGCCAAGCTCGTCTTCGTGGAGCACCGCGGCTCGTCCATGTTCGTGCTGGTCGTCTCCGGGGTCGGACGGGACGGCGTCGGTCACACGTACGGCGCGCACCTGCATACCGGAGCCTGTGTCGCCGGGAACGGCGCCGCGGCCGGACCGCACTACAACCAGTCCACCGTGAACGGCGTCGTCCCGCCGGTCGTCGACGAAGAGAACGAGGTCTGGCTCGACGTCACGATCGGCCCCGACGGCGGCGCCGTCGCGGTCGCCCGTGTGCCCTTCGTGCCGGCGCCCGGCAACCGCGCCGTCGTGCTGCACGCCGTCGCCACGGACGACCACGGCACCGCCGGCGCTCGGCTCGCATGTCTGCCCGTGAGCTGGTCATGAGGACCGTACGGTATGCCGCCACCGGCTTCGCGCTCGGCGCCGGCTGGGGGGTGCTGGCGCGGGTCTGGATGCGGCTGATCTCCACGTCGCCAGAGTTCACCTGGGCCGGGACCCTGTCGATCGTCCTGACAGCGGCGGTCATCGGCCTCGCCCTCGGCGTCGTCCACGCCGCCCGGCGACGCGGGGGGAGTCGCTGGTGGCGACTGCTCGCCCTCATCGCCCCGGTGATATTCCTCAGTCCCGGCATGGTGCTGTTCCCGGCCGCGGCCGTCGGCGGTTGGGGTCTGCGTCGAGGACCGGTCGGGCGGCTCATCGCTGCTCTGGCCGTCCTGTCCGCGCCCGTCATCCTCGTGCTGATGAGCTGGCAGGAGGTCGAGACGACGCTGACGCCGTACCCGGAGAACGTGTACCGGCTCGTCCTCGCCGCCGGCGGACTGGTCCTCGGGGCGACCGCAGCATGGGGTACCAGCGTCGCGCTGGGTCCCTGGCGCCGCCGGCAGCCGGCGGCGTCCGACGTCGAGACCGGAGTCGCCGTCGCGGCCTGACGGGGCGACGGCGCGCATACCGATCGGGTGACGCGCGGGGATAGCGGTCGACAACGCACGGGCCCGACCGGCAGGCTGTACCCGTGCTGCGCACCCAGTCCCCCGTGCGCGCCCTGACCACGGCGGACCGCGACGAGGCGTTGGAGCTGTGTGCCCGCAACCCCGCCGCCAACGTCTTCGTCGCCGCGCGGATCGAGGAGGGTGCCCTGCGTTCGGCGCCGGGCTCCCTCCTCGGCTTCCGCACGAGTGGTCGGCTGCGTTCCCTCTGCTGGGTGTCGGCGAACGTGGTGCCGGTCGAGTGCGACGCGGAGACCGCCGAGGCCTTCGCCGCCCGGATCCGCCGGTGGCACAAGGGGTGCGCGTCGATCTTCGGCCCGAGTGAGCAGGTCCTCGCCCTGTGGGGCGTGCTGGAGCACTCGTGGGGCCGCGCCCGCGCGGTCCGGGCGCACCAGCCCCTCTTGGCGACGTCGCAGACGTCCGCGGAGTTCGGTGTCCCCGCCGAGCCACGGGTTCGCTTCGCCCGGCTGGAGGAGGTGGACATCGTCATGCCGGCGGCGGCGGCGATGTTCACCGACGAGATCGGGTACCCGCCCTACCGCGGCTCCTCGCGGGGCTACCGGGCCCTGATCGCCGGGCTGATCGCCGACCGCCACACGGTGGTCTGGGTCGAGGGCGACGAGGTCCTGTTCAAGGCCGACGTCGGCTCGGCGGCGGTGGACGCTGCGCAGATCCAGGGGGTGTGGCTCGCGCCGCGGCTGCGTGGGCACGGGCTCTCCGAGGCGTTGATGGCGGCGGCGACCGACCTCATCCTCGAGCACGTCGCGCCGCTCGCCACCCTCTACGTCAACGACTTCAACGCGCCGGCGCGGGCGACCTACCGGGCCATCGGGTACCGCGAGGTCGGCGCCTTCACCACCGTCCTGCTCTAGCCACGCGCATACCCCCGGGTATGCGAAAGGGCCCGTCCCCCAGGGGAACGGGCCCTTCGCGTGGCGTCAGGTCGACGACCGGCGGTGCCGGTCGCTACTTGGCCGCGTTGACGATCGCGAGGAGCGTCGGGTCGTTGGCGTAGGCCTCCTTGGCGTTCGCCTTGGTGACGATCACCGGGGTGAGGAGCTGGGCGGGAACGACCTTGACACCGTTGTTGTACTGCTTGGTGTCGTTGATCGCCGGAGCCTGGCCCTTCTGGAGCGCCTGCACCATCTTGATCGTGTCGGCCACCAGCGCGCGGGTGTCCTTGTTGATCGTGGAGTACTGCTCGCCGGCCATGATCGACTTGACCGACTCGACCTCGGAGTCCTGACCGGTGACGATCGGGATGGGCTTACCGGCCGCCTTGACCGAGGTGATGATGGCCCGAGCGAGGGTGTCGTTCGGGGAGAGCACGCCGTCGAGCGTGGCGCTGGCGTAGTTGGCCGACAGGAGCGTGTCCATCCGCTTCTGTGCGTTCTCGGCCTTCCAGCCCTGCGTGACGACCTGGTTGAAGCTCGTCTGGCCCGAGGCGACCTTCAGGGTGCCGTCGTCGATCTTCGGCTTCAGCACGTCCATGGCTCCGTCGAAGAAGACCTGGGCGTTGGCGTCGTCCGGAGAGCCGGCGAACAGCTCGATGTTGTAGGGACCGCTCGGCTTCTTGGCCTTCATCCCGTCGAGAAGGGCCTGACCCTGGAGCTGGCCGACCTTCCGGTTGTCGTACGCGATGTAGTAGTCGACGTCGGCAGTGTTCTTGATGAGCCGGTCGTAGGCGATGACGATCGCGCCGGAGTCCTTGGCCGCCTTGACCTGGGTGCCCAGCTGCGCACCGTCGATGGCGCCGATGACGATGACCTTGGCCTGCTTGGTGATCATGGCCTGGATCTGGTTCTGCTGCTCAGACACGCCACCGTTGGCGAACTGGACGTCAGGGGTGAAGCCGGCCGACTTGAGACCGTCGTTGAAGAGGCCCTCGGCGAGGACCCAGTTCTCCGACGTCTTCTGCGGCAGCGCGACGCCGATGGTGGCGTTGGCCGCGAAGCCGGTGCTGGAGCCGCCGGTCGAGCCCGACCCTCCGCCCGTTCCGGAGTCGGCAGCGCGACCGCAACCGGTAAGTGCGAGGGCAGCCACCGCAGTGACTCCCACCACCTTGGCGATGAGACGCATATGCATGTTTCCTTTCTGCTCGCGCCCCGGCGGGACGCGGGTATGTGGGTGCGGTGAGGAGGTCGAGATCAGCTTCGCTGACCGAGGGTCTCGTCGAGCTTCTCGATCTCCGAGGCCGCCGTTGGCGACTCCACCGCGTCGCCGCCGGATCCTTTGGATCCGCGGTTGCGCATGAACAGGCCGGTGATGGACGGCCTACCCTGCGACTTGTTGTAGATGTCGAAGGCCACGGCCACGAGCAGCACCAGGCCCTTGATCATCTGAGTGGCGTCGGCGCCGGCTCCGAGGAGCTGGAGGCCGTTGTTGAGGACGGCCATCACCAGACCGCCGATGATCGATCCGATCACGGTGCCGACCCCGCCGCTGACGGCCGCGCCGCCGATGAACACAGCGGCGATCGCGTCGAGCTCCCAGCCGACACCGTCGAACGGGCCGGAGGCGTTGGAGCGCGCCACGAACATCATGCCGGCCAGGGCGGCCAGCATCGACATGTTGGCCATGACCAGGAAGTTGACGCGCTTGCTGCGCACACCGGACAGCTCGGCGGCGTGGCGGTTGCCACCGACCGCGTAGATGTGCCGCCCGATGATGGTCTTGCTGGCGATGAACCCGTAGAGCAGGACCAGGGCGATGAGGATGAGGCCCGGAACCGGGAAGCCCTTGCGGCCCGAGGCGATGAGCAGCATGGCTCCGAAGACGACGAGGCTGATGAGGCCCATCCGGGTGTAGGTGATCCACGCCTCTTCGACGGTCGCCCCGATCTTGATGAGCTGGCGGCGGCCCCGCAGCGTGCCGAGGATGATGCCGAGGCAGGCGAGCAGCCCGAGCAGCACGGTGAGGTTGTTGTAGCCGGTGCTGGGGCCGACCTCCGGCAGCGTGCCGGCCCCGATCACCTGGAACTCGGGGGGCACCGGGACGGTGTTGGACTTGCCCACGAACTGGTTCGCGCCACGGAAGAAGAGGAAGCCGGCCAGCGTGACGATGAAGGCGGGGATGCCGACGTAGGCCACCCAGAAGCCCTGCCAGATGCCCACGACGGCGCCGAGGGCCAGCCCGAGGAGGATGCCGACAAACCAGGGCAGGCCCCAGTCGCGCATGGAGATGGCGACGACGATGCCGATGAACGCCGCGACCGAACCCACGGACAGGTCGATGTGGCCGGCGATGATCACGAGGACCATGCCGATGGCGAGAACCAGGATGTAGGCGTTGCCCTGGATGATGTTGTTGACGTTGTCGGGCTGCAGGGTCAGACCGCCCGTGAGGATCTGGAAGAGGATGATCAGCGCCGCGAGGGCGAAGATCATCCCGAGCTGACGGGCGTCGCCCCCGAAGATCTGCTTGATCTTGTTCATCGCGTTTTCCGGCTTCCTCTTAGAACTACGGTGAGATCAGGCGCTGGCCTGGGTCGGGACGTCCGACCTCGACGAGGTCTTGGTCATGAGGCGCATCAAGGACTCCTGGTCGGCGTGCCCCTTGTCGAGGACGCCGGTGATCGCTCCTTCGCAGATCGTGTAGATCCGGTCGGAGAGACCGAGCAGTTCGGGCAGCTCGGACGAGACGAGGATGACGCCCTTACCTTCGGCGGCCATCCGCTGGACGATGCCGTAGATCTCGAACTTGGCGCCGACGTCGATGCCGCGGGTGGGCTCGTCGAGGATCAGGAGGTCCGGCTCGGTGAACAGCCACTTGGCCAGGACGACCTTCTGCTGGTTGCCGCCGGAGAGCTTGGACACGCCCTCGTCCACGGTCGGCGCCTTGGTGCGCATCGACTTGCGGTACTCCTCGGCGTACTTGTACTCCTCACGCTCGTCGACGACGAGACCGTGGGTGATCCGCTTCAGCTTGGCCGAGACGGTGGTGCGCTTGATGTCGTCGAGGAGGTTGAGGCCGAGGGTCTTGCGGTCCTCGGTGACGTAGGCCAGGCCTGCGTCGATCGCCGCGGGCACCGACTTGAGGTGCAGCTCCTGGCCGTCCTTGAGCAGCGTGCCGCTGACGAAGATGCCGTAGGACTGCCCGAAGATGCTGCGCATCAGCTCGGTGCGGCCCGCGCCCATCAGACCGGCGAAGCCGACGATCTCTCCCCGGCGGACGAAGAAGCTCTCGCTCTTGCACACCAGCCGGTCCGCGACGTTCGGGTGCCGGACGGTCCAGTCCTTGACCTCGAACAGCTTCTCGCCGATCTCCGGGACGTGGTCCGGGAACCGGGACTCGATGTCGCGACCGACCATGCCGCGGATGATCCGGTTCTCGTCGACGCCGTCCTCCTTGACCCGGAGGGTCTCGATGGACTTGCCGTCGCGGATGATGGTGATCGAGTCGGAGATCTGCTCGATCTCGTTGAGCTTGTGGCTGATCATGATGCAGGTCACGCCGCGCTCGCGGAGCCCGGCCATGAGCCCGAGCAGGTGCTGTGAGTCGCCCTCGTTGAGTGCTGAGGTGGGCTCGTCGAGGATCAGCAGCTTGACGTCCTTGGACAGCGCCTTGGCGATCTCGACCAGCTGCTGCTTGCCGACGCCGATGTCCTTGATCTTGGTGTCGGGGTTCTCGTTGAGCCCCACCCGGGCGAGCAGCTCGCTCGCCCGCTGGCGGGTCGTCATCCAGTTGATGACCCCGCTGCGGGTGACCTCGTTGCCGAGGAAGATGTTCTCGCCGATCGACAGCTCGGGGATGAGCGCGAGCTCCTGGTGGATGATGACGATGCCGGCGTGCTCGCTGTCGCGGATGTTGTTGAACTCCACCAGCTGGCCGTTGAAGTGGATCTCGCCGTCGTAGCTACCGGCCGGCCACACGCCCGACAGGACCTTCATCAGCGTGGACTTGCCGGCGCCGTTCTCCCCGCAGATCGCGTGGATCTCGCCGCGCCGAACGGTCATCGAGACGTTCGACAGCGCCTTGACGCCCGGGAACTCCTTGCTGATGTCGCGCATCTCGAGGATGACGTGGCCGGCGGAAGTGTCACCCTCTTCCGAGCCGGGCGAGGAGACGTTGTCCTGGAGACTGGAGTCGGTGCTCATCTGACCGTCATCACTTCCTCGTGACCGAGCGAGACTGCGGTGGACTGGGGGGACCTGGCGGCTTGCGAATCACGGCGCTTCAGCAGGCGGGCAGCGGCCCAGGGCGCTCGATGATTCTGACCTACAGGGCGTCGGTTGCGTGAGGAGTTGGCGGCCTCAGACCAGTCACAAGGGCGTAACGATCCCCACGCCCTGGATCGGGGTTGTGCCGCGGCGCTCGACCAACCGACATCGTTGTCAGACAACGCGGACCACTGAACCCCATCAGCGGCTCCGGCGTCAAGCGGCGGAGGGCAACCGGCGAGCGGAACTTTTCGCCTGATCTGGTTCGTGGCAGGCGAGATTCACGTATCCGTGGTTGACGTTGCCCGTTCTGCTCTGAATAGTGAGGGACTGTGCCAACGTTGTCGTACGAGGGGGCATACCGGCCCTCCGAGGACGGCCCGAGCCGTCCGACGATGGCCGACGTGGCCCGCCGCGCCGAGGTGTCGATCAAGACCGTGTCCCGCGTGGTGAATGGCGAGGCCGGAGTCAGCCCGGCCACGACGGCGCGGGTCCGCGAGATCATCGACGACCTCGGCTTCCAGCGGCATGCGGGCGCGACCATGCTGCGGACCGGGCGCTCGGACCGGATCGGTCTCGTCGTCGAGGACCTCGCGAACCCCTTCTACGCCCAGCTCGCGGCGGGGATCGAGCGTGAGGCGCGGCTGCGACAGCACCTGTTGATCAGCACGTCCTCCCAGCAGTCCGCCGAGAACGAGGCGGAGCTGGTCGACGCCCTCATCGCCCAGCGCGTGGCGGGTCTGGTCGTCGTCCCGATCGAGACCGAGCCGTCGGAGGCCCTGCGCGCCGCCGCTCGCTCGGTGCCGGTCGTCTGCGTGGACCGCCCCCAGCCGGACCTCGGCGTCGACACGGTGCTGAGCGACAACGAGGGTGGGATGCGCAGCGCCGTGGAGCACCTGGCCGCCCACCGGCACGAGCGGATCGGCTTCCTCGGTGACGACCAGTCCATCTGGACCGCCCGCCAGCGCAAGGCCGGCTTCGCCTCCGCGGCGGCCTCCCTGTCCCTCCGCGGTCCGCTGCGCTCCCGGGTCGGTCCCTACGCCGCCGGCGAGGTCGCCGCCCTGCTGCGGGAGTGGACCGACGAGCCGGATCCGGTCACCGCGATCATCACCGGCAACAACCGGGTGACGCTGGCCGTGCTCCACGCCATGCGCGAGGCGGGGGTCGTCCTGTCGTTGGTGGGGTACGACGACTTCGAGCTGGCCGACGTCGTCGACCCTCCGGTCACGGTCGTCCACCAGGACCCCATGGTGCTCGGGGAGCGGGCGGTCCAGCAGATCTTCGCCCGCCTCGCCGCGGGCGCGGGGGAGCCGACCACGGTGATCGTCCCCACTCGCCTCATCGTCCGCGGGTCGGGGCGCCCGATGGAGGTGGCCAACGGGGTGGTCTGATGGCCCGATGGCCGGTTCCCCGAGCGCACCCCTCACCCGTCGCATCATGGGCCTCGCCCTGCTGTTCGTCGCCTCGGGCGCCACCCACCTCGTGCGTCCGCAGGTGTTCGAGCCGATCGTGCCGCGCGCCCTGCCCGCCCGCCGCGAGCTGGTGTATGCGTCGGGCGTCGCCGAGCTGGTCTGCGCCGCGGGGCTGCTGGTCCCGCGGACCCGGTCGGTGGCGGGCTGGGGCTCGGCCGCGCTCCTCGTCGGGGTGTTCCCCGCGAACGTCCAGATGACCGTGGCCGCGGCGAAACGCTGGCGGCGCCGCCCGGACGACCGCAAGCGGGCCGCCTTCCTCGCGGGAACGGTCGCGCGGCTGCCGCTGCAGTGGCCGCTGATCCGGGTGGCCCTGAGCGCCACCGGCCGCGACCTCTGACCCGGGAGAGCAAGAACCCGGCCGCAGGCATACGAAAGCCGGGTGAGCAGCATACCGAGGCGTGGATATCCTGCCCACCGCACCGTTTCTCTTCGAGGCCTCACCCGGCCCACCCGATCCCGGAGTACCCCACCGTGGCCATGCGCATGTCGACACTGTTCCTGCGAACCCTGCGCGAGGACCCTGCCGACGCCGAGGTGCCGAGCCACCGGCTGCTCGTCCGCGCGGGGTACATCCGCCGGGTCGCCCCCGGGATCTACACGTGGCTGCCCCTGGGCCTGACAATCCTGCGCCGCGTCGAGGCGATCGTCCGCGAGGAGATGGACGCGATCGGCGCCCAGGAGCTGCTGTTCCCCGCCCTGCTGCCGCGCGAGCCCTACGAGGCGAGCGGCCGCTGGACGGAGTACGGGGACAACATCTTCCGGCTCAAGGACCGCAAAGGCGCCGACTACCTGCTCGGCCCGACCCACGAGGAGCTGTTCGCCCTCACGGTCAAGGACCTCTACTCGTCCTACAAGGACCTGCCGGTCACCCTCTACCAGATCCAGAACAAGTACCGCGACGAGGCGCGTCCGCGTGCGGGGATCCTGCGCGGCCGCGAGTTCGTCATGAAGGACGCGTACTCCTTCGACATCGACGACGCCGCGCTGCAGAAGAGCTATGACCAGCAGCGTGAGGCCTACACGAGGATCTTCGACCGCCTCGGCTTCCACTACGTGATCGTCGAGGCCATGGCCGGCGCCATGGGCGGCAGCAAGAGCGAGGAGTTCCTCGCCACCGCGGAGAACGGCGAGGACACCTACGTCCGCTGCCCCAACTGCGGGTACGCGGCGAACGTCGAGGCCGTGCGGGTGCCGGTGCCTCCGTCGGTGGACTGGAGCGACGCCCCGCCCGCGCACGTCGAGGACACTCCGGACACCCCGACGATCGCCACGCTCGTCGACCACCTCAACGCGAGCTTCCCCCGGGAGGACCGGCCGTGGACGGCCGGCGACACGCTCAAGAACGTCCTCGTCACGGTGACCACGCCCGAGGGCACACAGGAGATCCTCGCCATCGGCATCCCCGGCGACCGCGATGTCGACGAGAAGCGTCTCGGGGCCCAGCTCGACCCCTCCGTCGCGACCGTCTTCGAGGACTTCGAGCACCACCCCGAGCTGGTCAAGGGCTACATCGGACCCGAGGCCCTCGGCGCCGACAAGCCGGCCGGGGTGCGCTACCTCGTCGACCCGCGCGTCGTCGACGGCACCCGCTGGGTCACCGGCGCCAACTCGCCCGGCCACCACGTCATCGACCTCGTCGCGGGCCGGGATTTCACCGCCGACGGCACCATCGAGGCCGCCGAGGTCCGCGCCGGCGACGAGTGCCCGAGCTGCGGGCACCAGCTGGAGGCCGCGCGCGGCATCGAGATGGGCCACATCTTCCAGCTCGGCAAGAAGTACGCCGAGGCGCTGGGACTCAAGGTCCTCGACGAGACCGGCAGGCTCGTGACCGTCACCATGGGGTCCTACGGCGTCGGGGTGTCCCGGGCGGTCGCCGCCATCGCCGAGGGCAACTACGACGAGCACGGGCTCTGCTGGCCGCGCGAGATCACGCCGGCCGACGTCCACGTGGTGGCGACCGGCAAGGACGACGAGGTCTACCTCAAGGCGCAGGAGATCGTCCGCGGGCTCGAGGCCGCGGGCCTGGAGATCATCTACGACGACCGCAAGCAGGTCAGCCCGGGCGTGAAGTTCAAGGACTCCGAGCTCATCGGCGTTCCGACGATCGTCGTCGTCGGCCGCGGTCTGGCCGACGGCACCATCGAGGTCAAGGACCGGCGTTCGGGGGAGCGCCGCGTCGTCCCGGTCGACTCGGCGGTGGCTGAGGTGGTCGCGGAGGTCCGCGGCACCAGTCATCCCGCGACATGACCGCGGACGCTCGGGACGACAGGGACAGAGGGGGGAACGCCGGCAGCGTCGGCGCGGTCATCTTCGACTGGGGCGGCACCATCACGCCCTGGCACACCGTCGACATCGACGAGCAGTGGCGCGTCTTCGCCCGCGAGTATCACCCGGAGGCCGAGCCGGGCCTCGCCGACGAGCTGGCCGCTCGCATCTGGGAGGCCGAGAGCGCCGGGTGGTCGCGCGGCCGCGACGAGGGCGCCTCGGCCCGCCTCGAGGACATCCTCGCCGAGGCCGGGATCGTCGCCGACGACCCGCGCGCGGTGGCGGGGCTCGCCGCATACCAGGCGTTCTGGGAACCTCACACCTGGACCGACCCGCAGATCCGATCTCTGTGGGAAGGGTTGCAGGACAACGGGATCCGGGTCGGCGTCCTCTCGAACACGATCTGGTCCCGGGAGTACCACCGTGGACTGCTCGCGCGTGACGGCGTCCTCGATCTCGTCGACGCCGACGTCTACTCCAGCGAGACGCCCTGGGTCAAGCCGAACCCGGAGATCTTCCTCGAGGCCTCGCGGCGGATCGGGGTGGAGTCGGCGGAGTGCGTCTACGTCGGGGACCGCGGGTACGAGGACGTGCACGGCCCGCAGTCGGCCGGGATGCGGGCGATCCTGGTGCCGCACAGCGACATCCCCGAGAGCCAGCAGGTGCGTCACGACGCGACTCCCAACGCGGTGGCGCACGAGCTGCTCGACGTCCTCGACATCGTGCTGCGGTGGGACGGGCGGCGCTGACCGGAGATGCCCGACGCCACGGTGGACCCCACACTGCTCACCGTCGCCTTCATCGCCGCGGCCGCCCTGGTCGCCGGCTGGGTCGACGCAGTCGTGGGCGGCGGCGGGCTGGTCCAGCTCCCCGCGCTGCTCCTCGGGTTCCCGACGGCGACGCCGGCCCAGATCCTCGCGACCAACAAGTTCAGCTCGATCTTCGGGACCACGACGAGCGCCGTCACGTACTACCGGCGGGTCCATCCCGACCTGCGCACCGCCCTGCCCATGGCCGGCGTCGCCTTCCTCGGGTCGATCCTCGGCGCGCTGATCGGGCTACACATCCCCAAGGCCGCCTTCAACCCGATCGTCCTCGTCTGCTTGGTCATCGTCGGTGCCTACACGATCCTCAAGCCCGACCTCGGCCGGGAGACGGCCCTGCGGTGGAGCGGCCACAAGCACCGGGTCGCGGCGATGCTCATCGGGTTCGTCATCGGGGTCTACGACGGCGCCCTCGGACCGGGAACCGGGTCGTTCCTCGTCTTCGCCCTCGTCGGGCTGATGGGGTATGCGTTCCTCGAGGCCAGTGCGAAGGCCAAGATCGCCAACGTCGCCACCAACCTCGGCGCCCTGGTCGTGTTCGCGCCAGGCGGCTACGTCATGGTCAAGGTCGGCCTGGTCATGGCCGTGGGCAACCTCCTCGGCGGCTACCTCGGCGCGCGGACCGCGGTCCGGCTCGGGAGCGGGTTCGTGCGCGTGGTCTTCATCGTCGTCGTGTCGGCGTTCATCGTCCGGATCTCCCTCCAGCTGCTGGGAGTGTGGCCCTGACATGGCCTGGCCACAGAGGACCCACAGAGAGGCGGCCCAGGATCTCCTTACGGGCGCCCCCGTGGTGACCGCGGAACCGTCGACACCGCACCTCGCGTCGCGAGTGGTCGACGGCGTCGCACGGGCCACGGGGAGCCGCCCGGCCAACGACCCCGACTGGTGGCGACAGCTCGCGGCCGCGCTCGGCTGCCTCGCGGTCGTGTTCGTCGTCGGCCTGTGGGTCAAGGGCCAGGGCCCTCAGGAGCTCGCCTCGGTCAGCGGCGCGCTCCACTCGTTCGGCCGGCTGACGGCGTTGTTGTCCTCGGTGCTGCTGCTCATCCAGGTCGTCCTCATGGCGCGAGTTCCGTTCCTGGAGCGTGGTTTCGGCCAGGACGCCATCGTGGGAACGCACCGCCTCGTGGGGTTCTCGTCGTTCCATCTCCTGTTGGCGCACATCGTCCTGTCCACCCTCGGGTACGCGGCGTCTACCCAGCTCGGCATCTGGGGCACGATCGTCGACTTCGTCGTCAACTACCCGGGGATGCTGCTGGCGGTGGCCGGCACGGTCGCACTGACCATGGTCGTGGTCACGTCGATCCGCAGGGCCCGCGCGCGACTTCGCTACGAGACCTGGCACCTGCTGCACCTGTACGCCTACCTCGGGGTCGGCCTCGCCCTCCCGCACCAGCTCTGGACCGGGCAGGACTTCGTCGGGAACATTGCCGGCACGGTGTTCTGGTGGACCCTGTATGCGGTTGCGCTCGGCTGCGTCGTGGGGTTCCGCCTCGTCTTCCCGCTGGTCCGGTCCTACCGTCACCGGCTCGTCGTCGAGGAGGTCCGCCGCGAGACGCTGGGCGTGACGTCGGTCGTCGTGTCGGGACGCGACCTCGACCAGCTGGGGGCGCGCGCGGGGCAGTACCTCCTCTGGCGGTTCCTCGACCGGCCAGGCTGGACGCGCGCGCACCCGTTCTCGCTGTCCGCCGCGCCGGATGGGTCGCGACTGCGGATCACCGCGGTCCACGTCGGCCCCGACTCGACCGGGCTGGACCAGCTCCACCGCGGCGCGCGGGTCCTCGTCGAAGGCCCGTACGGACGGCTGCACGCCGGCGTCCGCACCGGCGACAAGGTGCTGCTGATGGCGTCGGGCATCGGGGTGACCCCGATGCGAGCCCTGCTCGAAGGACTGCCCCAGCGACCGGGGGACGTGGTGCTCGTCTACCGCGTGCACTCGACGGCCGACGTCCTGTTCCGGGACGAGCTCGCCACGCTCGCGTTCGAACGGGGAGCGCGCGTCGTGACCGTCCCCGGTCCGCGTATCCGGAGCCGCAACAGCTGGCTGCCGGTGTCGGCGGAGCGTGTCGACGACGTCGAGGCGCTGATGCACCTGGTCCCGGACGTGGCGGAACGTGACGTGTACCTCTGCGGCAACGCGCAGTGGATGGAGCACGCGCGCGCCGCCGCGGTCGCAGCCGGCGCGCAGGCGGAGCGGATCCACGTGGAGAGGTTCGTCTGGTGAGGCGGCTCGCGGTGTGGATGCTCGGGACCGTGACGGTCCTGGTGCTGCTGTTCAGCTACCACACGTCGACGTCGAGCCGGTTCGCCCCGAGCCAGGCCGCGGTCGCGGCTCGCGATGCGACCGACGACGCGCCGGACCTACCGGAGTCGGGCACCTTCGACGGCGACGCGGTGGTGACGCGGTTCGGGGTGGTCCAGGTCCGGATCACCGTCGCCGACGGGCGGATCGCATCGGTGGAGGCCCTTCAGGTGCCGAACCGGGACCGCCACGACCGGCTCATCAACGAGCGAGCCGTCCCGATCCTCAACGCGGAGGCGGTCGCGGCGCAGAGTGCCCAGGTCGACCTCGTGTCGGGGGCGACGCTCACGTCGCAGGGCTACACCCGGTCCCTGCAGTCCGCGATCGACCGGGCCAGCGCGTGAGCCGCCGAGCCTGGGTCGAGCAGGTGATGGGGATGCCGGTGAGCATCCACCTGCGTGGCCCGGACGTGCGGGGGTTGGAGGCGGAGCGGGCGGTCGCCGCCGCATACGCCGAGCTGGTCCGGGTCGACGGCATCTTCTCGACGTACCGCCCCGAGTCCCCACTCAGCCGGCGCCGCCGAGGGGACCTGGCGGCCGGCTCGGACGAGCCGTTGTTCGCCGAGGTCGAGGGGCTCTGTGCGATCGCGTCGGAGCGGACGAATGGGGCGTTCACCGCGCGGCTGCCGGACGACGACGGCGTGCTCCGCTACGACCCCACCGGGCTGGTCAAGGGCTGGGCGATCGACCGCGCGGCCCGGGAGCTGACCGGCCTGCCCGCGACATCGTGGTCGGTCAACGCCGGTGGTGACGTCCTGGTCGGCCGGCACCACCACGTCCCGCCTGAGGGTGGGGATGCGGCGCCCTGGCGGATCGGGGTCGAGGATCCGCGCGACCGCACCCGGATGGTCGCCGTGGTCCCGTTGACGACCGGTGCGGTGGCGACGTCCGGGACCGCGGCGAGAGGCGCTCATCTCTACGACCCGGTGGCGCGAGAGGCGGTCGACCGCGTCGGCTCGATGACCGTCGTGGCGGACACCCTGCTGTGGGCGGACGTCTGGGCCACGGCCCTGTTCGTCGGTGGCGACGCCGCGCGAGAAGCGTTCGCGCGCAACGCTCCTGGCGCTCAGATGTTCGCGGCCTGAAGCTGCCGACGCAGCTCGCCGGGGTCGGTGGTCGGGCGGTCGCACACGAACCCGCGGCACACGTACGCGGCTGACCGGCCGTCCACGAGCGGGCGGTCCGCCAGCAGGGGTATGCCGGGCGCGTCGGGTTCAGCGGCCACCAGGACGAGTCCCGGGGAGGTCGCGGCTCGCGCCTCGGCGACCAACTCGTCCAGATCCGAACCCGATCCGACCAGCGCGACCTGGAGCGGACCGGCCGCCCGGGCCTCGGCGACCGCGAGGGCCCATCCGGCGAACCGCGGGTTCTGCGCCGCGACCGCCCCCACGGCGTCGACGGCGGCCGACGCCGCGTCGAGATGCCGGGTCGAGGCGGTGAGGGCGCCGTAGGTGAGGAGGGCGCCGGAGAGCGACGTGGTCCCCGACGGCTCGACGTTGTCGCCGAGGGCCCGCGGGCGGGTGAAGAGCGGTTCGGCGTCGTCGGCCGTGTCGTGGAAGCCGCCGTCGTCGGCGGCGAAGTGCCGCAGCGCGGTGTCGAGGAGGTCACCCGCGGCGGCCAGCCAACGAGGATCGGCGGTCGCCTGGTGCAGGGCGAGGAGGCCCTCGGCCAGGTCGCCGTAGTCCTCGGCCACGCCGACCGCGTGGCCGACCACACCGTCGCGGGACGACCTCCGCAGCCGGCCGTCGACGAGGTGGGTGTCGAGGAGGAACGTGGCCGCCCGTGTCGCCGCCTCGACGTAGCGGGTCTCGCCCAGCAGCGAGCCCAGGTCGGCCAGAGCGGCTATGGCCAGCCCGTTCCAGGCGGTGACGACCTTGTCGTCCCGACCCGGCTGGGGCCGTCCGGCGCGGGCGGTGAGCAGCCGGGAGCGGATGTCGGCCCACCACTCCGGGTCGGCAGGGTCGACCGGCAGCTGGAGCGTGGACAGGCCGTCCTCGAAGGTGCCGTCGTCGGTGACGCGGAGCAGGTCCGCGGCGCGTTCCCCGTCATCGGCGCCGAGGACGGCGTCGAGCAGCGGGCGGCTCCACGCATACGTGAGCCCCTCGACCCCGGCCGCATCGGCGTCGAGCGCACTGGCGAACCCGCCCTCACGCATACCGAGGTCGCGGAGCATGAAGTCCGCGGTCTCCCGCGCGACCCGTTCGGCGAGCGGCGACCCGGTGGCCCGCCACCAGTGGGCGTAGACCCGGGTGAGCATCGCGTTGTCGTAGAGCATCTTCTCGAAGTGCGGCACGACCCAGGCGATGTCGACGGCGTAGCGCGCGAAGCCGCCGGCCAGCTGGTCGTAGATGCCGCCGCGGGCCATCGCCGTGCACGTGGCGTCGACCATCTCGACGGCCCCGGCGTCACCGGTGCGGCCGTGATGGCGCAGCAGGAACTCGAGGGCAAGGGACGGTGGGAACTTCGGGGCGCGCCCGAATCCGCCTCTGGCCGAGTCGAACTGGGGCCGCAGGGCGGCGGCGGCAGCGTCGAGATGGCCGGTGGTCAACGCGTGCGGCGGGGGAGTCGTGGCCTCGCGGAGCGCTCCCACGATGTGGGTGCTGCTGGCCAGGACCTCGTCGCGGCGGACCCGCCAGGCGTCGGAGACCGCGTCGAGCACCTGGAGCAGCTGCCCCTTGGGGAAGTAGGTCCCGCAGAAGAACGGCTCGCGGTCGGGGGTCATCAGCACCGTCATCGGCCAGCCGCCCTGGCCGGTCAGCGCCTGGGTCGCGGCCATGTAGACGGCGTCGACGTCGGGGCGCTCCTCGCGGTCGACCTTGACCGAGACGTACCCCTCGTTGAGGACCCGCGACACCTCGGCGTCCTCGAACGACTCGTGGGCCATGACGTGGCACCAGTGGCACGCCGAGTAGCCCACCGAGAGGAACACGGGGACGTCGCGCTCGGCCGCCGCTGCGAACGCCGCCGGCTCCCACTCCCACCAGTCGACGGGGTTGTCGCGGTGTTGGAGCAGGTAGGGGCTGGTCGCAGCGGCCAGGCGGTTCGGCACGCTGCAGGCTATCGAGCGGCACCGCGCGTGAGTCGGCCGGACATCCTGACTGGCACGTCGAGCGCGATGAGCCACTATCCGGGCCATGGGGGCATTCGTGCCCGTCGACCGGTATCGGATCGGCTCGGGAACCGGCTCGGGGGGATCGGGGGCGGCATGTATCAGGACGGCACCCCGCGGCCCTCCTGACCGGCATTCGCCACCCCGCTGAAGGAGCACGCCCTCGTGACCGCGACGACCCTCGAGTCCACCGCTCGACCGACCGACCCGATCGCCCGCCAGGCCCACAAGGCGCGGCAGCTGCTGACCGCCTCGACGAAGCACTCGTACGACCCCGAGCTCGACATCGACTGGACCGCGCCGCTCACACCGGGCAAGTGGTTCCTGCCTGAGCACCGCTGCACGTTGTACGGCACCGACCTCTGGAACCGGCTCACCATGGAGCAGAGGCTCGCGGTCAGCCGCGAGGAGATGGCCTCGTCGATGGCCCTCGGCGTCTGGACCGAGCACATGCTCCTGCAGCTCGTCGCGCGGTACGTCTACGACCGCGACATCGCCACTCCCGCAGTGCAGTTCGCGCTCACCGAGGTCGCCGACGAGGTCCGCCACATGATCATGTTCGCCAACGTCGTCGAGTCGATCGGCGCGACGACGTATGCGGTTCCGTGGAAGGTCCGCGAGAGCGGCCGGCTGTTGAAGACCGCGTTCCCGGTCCAGGGCCTCTGGGCGCTGATCCTGCTCACCGAGGAGATCTTCGACCGGATCCAGCGGGAGATCGCCGCCGACGAGAGCGCGCAGCCGGTGATCCGCGCCATGTCGCGGATCCACGTCGTCGAGGAGGCGCGGCACATCAGCTTCGCCCGCGCCGAGCTGGACACCTTCGTCCCGAGCCTCAACAAGGCCGAGCTGGCCGGGCTGCGCACCGTTCTCGCCCTGACGATGTACACGTTCGGTCAGGAGCTGTTCAACCCCGAGATGTACCGACGGGCCGGGCTGGACCCGCGCGAGGCGCGCAAGGCCGCGATGGGCAACCCGGCCAACAAGGCCACCTTCGCCTGGGCCGCCAAGCGGGTCGTCACGCACTACCGCGAGATCGGTCTCATCGGGGGCTCGAGCGAGAAGATCTGGCGCGCCGGCGGGTTCCTGTGACCGCCGTCGACCTCGCTGCCGGTGCCCATGGGATCGGCGAGCTCGAGGACCACGACGACGGCTACGAGGGCGACGCGCTGCTCGTCACTGCCGACCACGAGATCGCCCTCGTGGCCGCGCTGCGCGGCTACTTCCAGTCGGTCGACGGCCGGTACCGGTGGCACGGACGACTCAGTGCGCCCGCAGACGCGCCGAACGCGCTCGACGTCCTCGCCGGCGCGCGTCACCAGGCGGTCCTCGTGACGCCCCACGGCATGAGCCGCTGCGATGTCTACGAGCAGGACCTCTGGGGCCGGTTCAAGGTCAGCGGCGTCGGCCGCCCGCCGTTCACGGTCGACACGACGCTGCCCGACAAGGACTGACGGAGCTCCAGCCGCCGTTCGGGCTGTTCAGGCCGGTGCGAACGGCGGAGGCCCGAGCAGCTCGATGCCGCCGTGCTGCGCCGCCGAGGCGCGGATGCGGCCGAAGTCGACGGCTTGCGACGCATCGCCCGAGTCGGGTTCGCTGGCGCCCCAGTAGAACGCCTCGCAGGAGCCGGGGGTGTGCAGGCACAACATCCGCGCGACCGGCGAGAGCACCATGAACGCGTGGGGGAGTCCGCGGGGGGCCATCACGGTTCCTCCGGCAGCGACGCGCTGTTCGTGGCCGTCGAGGTGCACGAGGAGCTCGCCCTCCAGCACGTACATCGTCTCGTCGGCCTCCGGGTGGGTATGCAGCGGCGTCATCTTCCCCTGCTCCATGCGGTCCTCGAAGAGGAAGTAGGCGCCGTTGGTCTCGGCCGCCCGGACCTTCCACGTGTGGTGGCCGCCGCCGAAGAACCAGCGGCGCTCGCCGTCGGCGTCCGCACGGACGACCGGGGGAATGGTGGCGGTGTCCATGTTCGGCCTGCTCTCTGACGACACGCACTCGTGAGACTCATGTCTCATGGTGAGAATCGCATACCATGAGCCCCGTGTCAACGCCCAGCCCCGCGCCGTTGCCCTACGAGGTCGGCGGCCGAGCCGACCAGAAGCGCCGGACGCGCGCCGCGTTGGTCTCGGCGGCCTGCGAGCTGGTCGCCCGAGGCGTAACCCCCACCGTCGCGGAGGCCGCCGACGCCGCCTCGGTCTCACGAGCGGCGGCTTACCGCTACTTCCCCAACCAGGCTCTGCTCCTTGTTGCGGCCCACCCCGAGACCGCCACTCGGTCGCTGCTGGGCGACGACCCGCCGCAGGATCCGGCCGAGCGGCTCGACGTCGTGGTCACTGCGTTCACGGCCCTGATCGTGGACACCGAGACCGCGCAGCGAACCATGCTGCGGCTCTCGCTGGACGACGACCCCACCGTTCGTGCCGCGCTGCCGCTGCGCCAGGGCCGCGCCATCGCGTGGATCGCCGAGGCCCTCGAACCCCTCCGTGACCAGCTCACCGACCCCGGTGTGCAGGCGCTGGCGCTCGCCGTCCGCAGCGCGATCGGGATCGAGGCACTCGTCTGGCTGACCGACATCGCCGGCCTCACCCGGGAGCAGGCGGTCGAGTCGATGCGCTGGTCCGCGCAGGCGCTGCTCAGGACCGCCCTCGCCTCGGGGCCTCCGGGCGCTCGGAGGCCTCGGCGGCCTCGGACGTGAACGCGCGCTGCAGGGAGGTCAGCAACCAGGTGCGGTAGCCGTCGACGTCGTGGTCGAGCTCGACGCGCACGAGGTCCCACGTCTCGAGTCCCAGCAGGACGTACAGGACGGTCGTGGCCCACTCCACGTCACGATCGGGCGGGATCATCCGGGCCTCGCCGAGGGCGACGGCCAGTCGTCCCATGTCCGCGCGGTGGCCCTTCTTGCCCGCGTCCCACAGCTGCTGGACATCCGGGTCGACGGCGGCCGCTCCTCGGGCCACCGAGAACACCGGTCCGGTGCGTTCGTGCAGGGCGGTCGTGCCGTCGACGATGAGCTGCAGCTTGGTTCGGGGATCCGGTTCTCCCAGCGCCTCGGTGAACCAGCCCCGTGCCGCGACCGGAACGTCGTCGTCGTCGCCCACGATCGCGGTCTCGACGACCTCCTTCAGCAGCGCCGTCTTGGTGGCGTACTGCAGGTACACCGTCTTCTCGGCCACCCCGGCCGCGAGGGCGACCGCGCGCATCGAGGTGGCGGCATACCCCTGCGCGAGAAAGAGATCGGTGGCCGCGGACCGGATCCGCCGCCGGGTCTCGCGCGCGGCCGCCTGCCGTTTCGGTGCGTCGTACGCCCTCGGCGGTGGGGTGCCGCCAGCCGTCCCGGCGCGATCCCTGCTCATCCCTTCGGAGCCCTTCTCTATTGACTACAGTGACACTGGCGTGGTTTCCTGATTACATGAGCACTGTAGCGAATGGCCGAGCCGCCGGCTCGTTGCCGCCCCTGGGTCTGCTGTCGGTGAAGATCCCCGTCGCGGACCTCACCATCAGCCGTCAGTGGTACGCGGACGTGTTCGAGCTGACCGTCGAGCTGGAGTGGCCCGACGAGGACGGTGTCGTCCGCGGCGTCGGGTTCGCGCCGATCGGGGGAGTGATGATCGCCCTCCGCGAGCACCCCGAAGCTTCCGCCGCGACGGCAAACTTCGGCTTCCTCAACATCTCCGTTCCGGGCGAGGACGACCTCGCCGCCTGCGCGGCCCACCTCGACCGGCTGGGCATCTCGCACACCCCCGTCATCAACGGCGCCACCGGCCGCCTGATCGGGTTCCTCGACCCCGACCGCCACGAGCTGTCGTTCTACGCCAGCTCCGGCACCGGGGCCCGCCCCGACGCGCTGCGTCGCGTTCGGGACGCTCACGCCGGCGAGTCGTCACCATGAGCGTCTCCGTGCGGTCGTTCGGGTCCGGCGTGGGACCGCGCCACGTCGTCCACCTGCCACGACCGGCATCGCGGCGACCGGCATCGCGGCGACCGGCGACCCGGCGACCGGCGACGCGGCAACCAGTCGTCCTGGCTCTCGCCCTGGCGTTCGCCGTGGTCCTGGCCGCCCTGCTCGCCCTCGGCACGCTGACCTGGCCGGCCTACGGACCCGACCACCCGATCCCCTCGCCGAGCCCGCTGTCCTCGGTGGGCTGAGCTCGGGCCTACCCCTGGGCGTCGACCGGTCCGGGCTCTGAACCGGAGGTCAGTCGTCGGAACAGCGCGAGGTAGTCGTCGACCATGCGGTCGGCACCGAACCGGGTCTCGGCATCCGCCCGGCAGTCGGCGCGGTCGATCTCGGGCAGACGGGCGACGGCGCGTACCGCCTCGGTGTGGTCGCTCACGAGAAAGCCGGTCACGCCAGGCCGGAGGAGCTCCGGCAGGGAGCCGCGCGGCGAGGCGATGACCGGGGTCCCGGCGGCGAGGGCCTCGACCACCGACAGGCCGAACGGCTCGTCGAAGTCAATGAGGTGCAGCAGGGCCATGGCCCCGCCGAGGAGGGCGTCGCGTTCGGCCGGCCCCACCGGTCCGAGGTAGCGAACGGCCTCGCCGTCGACGTGGGGCCGCACCATCGACTCGAAGTAGCCCTGGTCCTGCACGATCCCGGCGATAACGAGTGGGACTCCGGCCTCACGGGCGACCTGGATGGCGCGGTGGGTCCCCTTGTCGGGATGGATCCGGCCGAGGAACAGCAGGTATGCGCCGGGCTCCCGGACGAAGGTAAACCGCGCCATCTCGATCCCGTGGTGGATGGTGGCCGCGTAGTGGAGCAGCGGGCTGCGGTCGGCGTCGCTGATCGACACGTAGTGCGCGATGTCGCCGTACCGCTGGTAGACGGGCAGGATCGCCGGCGAGGAGAACCCGTGGACGGTGGTCACCATGGGGGTGCCGACCAGTCGGCTGTAGGTCAGCGGCATGAAGTCGAAGTGGTTGGCGATGACGTCGAACCGGTCGGCCTGCTCGAAGACCGCCGCGTTGTGCAGGCCCTCCCAGACCTTGGCGTCCACCGACCGGTCTTCCTCGTACCCGGCGGGCGCCGTGCCGACCAACGTGGCGGTCGTCGCGGAGTCCGCCGTGGCGAACAGGGTGACCTCGTGGCCGCGGGCCACGAAACCCTCGGTCAGCGTCGACGCGATCTGCTCCCACGGCCCGTAGGAGGCCGGTGGGAGACGATGGGCGATCGAGGCGATCACTCCGATGCGCACGGAACCCATTTCGACGGGCGACGGCCGGCGGCGGGGTTCTGCGGGCGTCGGTCTGCGCACGACGGTACGCGATCACGGCGGCCGGGCCGCGCGTGCGCGGTGTTACCCTCGGGCATCGGTTGCCCTGACTGGACAGGGCACTTTCCCGGACGACGACGTTCCTGATCGACCTCTCCTGGATCCCTCTTCGGGTGAGGGCCCGCAGCGCATCGAGCGCGCTTGGGCGGCCTCCAACACGGTCGTCGTGCACGGCGCGTGATTCGGCGCGCGTGAGATCGGGAAGGCCCGACGTGACCACGACCTTCGGCATCCTCAGCACCTACCCGCCCACCCAGTGTGGGTTGGCCACCTTCACCGCCGCGCTGACGTCGGCCCTGCGCAGCCCGCGGGACGTCGTCGACATCGTCGCGGTCGCGGACACCCTCGACGAGCATCAGCACGGCCCCCTGCCCCGGCCGGCCCATGTGTGGGTCCGGAGTGACGCACACGGCGCCGCGGCCGCCGCGGCGTGGCTCAACGAGGCGGACGTCGCCGTCATCCAGCACGAGTACGGCATCTTCGGAGGCCCGGACGGCGAGGACGTCCTCGAGGTCCTGCGGATGCTCACCGTCCCCGTCATCGTCGTCCTGCACACCGTCGTGACCACCCCGACCATGCGCCAGCGCGACATCCTCGACGAGCTGGTCCTGCGGGCCGACGCGGTCGTGACCATGACGCATACCGCCCGAGAGCGCCTGCTCGACCAGTACGAGGTCCCGGCGGGGGTCCACGTCGTGCCGCACGGGGCGCCGGACTCCCGGCCCATCGCCGTCCCGCCCCAGGGCGACGACGTCGTCGCCGCGCGGGCCGACGCTCGTCCGACGATCCTCACCTGGGGTCTGCTCGGTCCCGGCAAGGGGATCGAGTGGGCCATCGAGGCGATGGCCGGTCTGCGCGACCTGCACCCGCGCCCTCGCTACCTCGTCCTCGGGGAGACCCATCCCAAGGTCCGCCAGGCCGCGGGGGAGGAGTACCGACGCATGCTCGAGCAGCGGGTCGCCGACCTCGGCGTCGGTGACCTCGTCGAGTTCGACGCGCGCTACCTCACGACCGACGAGCTGCATCAGGCCGTGCGGGAAGCGGATGTCGTTCTCCTGCCGTACGACTCGCGGGACCAGGTCACCTCCGGGGTCCTCGTCGAGGCCGTCACCGCGCACCGGCCGGTCGTCTCGACCGGGTTCCCCCACGCGGAGGAGCTGCTGGCCTCGGGGGCCGGGCTCCTCGTGGAGCGCGGGGACGCGGGCTCCATCGCGACCGCCGTGCGCAAGGTCCTGACCGAACCCGGAGTCGCCGGCGCCATGTCGGCCGAGGCGGGCCGGATCGCCCCCGGCCTGCTCTGGTCCGCGGTGGCTCAGCAGTACCGCGAGGTGGCCGAGTCCGCCCTTCTAGAGAACCAGGGCCGGATGAGCGCATGAGTAACGGCATCGTCTTCACCCACCTCGCCCGGCTGACCGACGCGACCGGTCTCTTCGAGCACGCCGACGGCACCGAGCCGCGCATCGAGCACGGCTACTGCGTCGACGACGTCGCCCGTGCTCTCGTCGTCACCGCGCGGCAGCCGGACGCGGACCCGGAGGTCGAGGGCCTGACCCGGACCTACCTCACCTTCCTGGTCGCCGCGCAGCACTCGTCCGGGCGGGTCCACAACCGACGCACGGCAGCGGGCGTCTGGGCGGACCCCCCCGGCCTCGGCGACTGGTGGGGACGCGCCCTCTGGGGCCTCGGCACCGCCGCCGCGCGGTTGCCGCAGCACGCCAACGAGGCGCTCGGCCGGTTCGCGGCCGGCACCGACCACCGGGCCCCCTGGTCCCGCGCGATGTGCTTCGCCGCGCTCGGCGCGGCCGAGGTGCTCTCCGTGGACCCGCGTCATCGCTCCGCCCACGCCCTCCTGCGCGATGCTGCCCGGTTCGTCGAGCCGACGAACCCGGACGGGCCCTGGCCCTGGCCGGAGCCACGCCTGCGCTACGCCAACGCGGTCGTCCCAGAGGTGCTGATCGCCGCCGGCACCCTGCTCGACGTCCCGCGATGGACCGACCAGGGACTGGGTCTCCTCGGCTGGCTGCTCGACAACGAGACCCGGGACGGGCATCTCTCCGTGGTCCCGGTCGGAGGATGGGCACCCGGCGAGACCCGACCCGGCTTCGACCAGCAGCCGATCGAGGTGGCGGCGCTCGCCGACGCCTGCGCCCGGGCCTACGCCGTCACCGAGGACCGCGTCTGGAGCGACGCGGTCGTCCGATGCGCCGCGTGGTTCGACGGCGAGAACGACGCCGAGACCCCGATGTCGGACCCTAAGACCGGTGGAGGGTTCGACGGCCTGGAACCGTTCGGGCGCAACGAGAACCAGGGCGCGGAGTCCACGCTGGCGTTGTTGTCGACGCGGCAGCAGAGTCAGAAGCTCCTCGTCACCACTCGATGAGGCCTACCGACGAGCTCATCCGGTATGCGTCCGTCGAGCTGCGACCCGACCCCAGGCGCGTCATCGCCCGGCCCTTCCTGCCCGGGCAGGAGGTCCTGAGCGATGGGATCTCGAGGGCCGAGTCGGTGGTCGGGCGCGTCCTCGCGCTCACCGAGGACGAGGTCGCCGCCGAGCTCTCGGCGGTGCGCGCTTCGTTCGGCGAGCGCCACCCCGACCTGGCCGCCACGTTCGACCGCAACTTCGCGCTGGTCGGTCACCACGTCTCCCGCGACACCGTCACCGCCGAGCGGACTCAGCTCATCGGGGCGTACTTCACGCAGGAGTACTCGCTGGAGGGGGCGGCGCTCTTCAACCCCTCCATCGTCCCGGACCCCGATCCGAAGGACCCCCGTCCCGGCGAGATCCCGTTCGTCATGTCCCTGCGGGCGGTCGGCGAGGGGCACGTCTCGACGGTCGAGTTCCGTACCGGGCGGTTCGGTCCCGGCGACAACGTGACCGTCGACCGGCCCGCGAGCCGGCTCGGAACCGGCACCGCCACCGCCGCCCCGATGACGCTCGACGCGCTGCGGATGAGCCTTGGGGAGCAGGGCGACGCGCGCGCCGCGGAGGGCCTGCTGCGCTTGCTGCCGGCCCAGTTCACGCCGGCCGACCTCGACGAGGCGCTCGACCGCAACCTGCGTGACGGCTTCGGCCGCTCGGGCAGCGCCGGCCTCATCGACCGGATCCGCAGGCTGGCGGCCAGCAACTACGACCTGACCTTCCCCGCCGAGCTGGACCTTTCCGCTCGCGTCCTGCACCCCACCAGCCCCGCGGAGGACCGCGGACTGGAGGACGCCCGCTTCACCCGCTTCACCGAGGACGACGGCAGCGTGACCCACTACGCGACCTACACCGCCTTCGACGGCTCCAGCATCTCTCCCCACCTCATCAGGACCGACGACTTCCGCACGTTCTCGATGCGCCAGCTGACCGGGACGGCCGCGACCAACAAGGGGATGGCCCTGTTCCCGCGGCGCGTCGGCGGCACGTTCTGGGCCTTGTGCCGATGGGACCGCGAGAACCTCAGCGTGACCCGGTCGGAGGACGGCCTGCACTGGCAGGAGCCCGTCGTCATCCAGCGGCCCCAGCACACCTGGGACCTCGTCCAGCTCGGTACCTGCGGGTCGCCCATCGAGACCCCGGACGGCTGGCTCGCCATCACCCACGGCGTGGGGCCGGCCCGCACGTATGCGTTGGGCGCGATGCTGCTCGATCTCGACGACCCGTCCGTGGTGCTGGCGGTCCTCGCGGAGCCCCTGATGGCGGTACGCCCGTCCGAACGCGACGGCTACGTCCCGAACGTCGTCTACAGCTGCGGCGCGCTGGTCCGCGACGACACGATCCTGCTGCCGTACGGCGTGGCGGACGCCAGCGTGGGGTTCGCGCTCATCGACCTGCCCGGACTGCTGCAGCGGCTTCACGGCAACGCGGTGGCTCGGCCTCAGGACGCCGTGAGCCAGGTCGTCGGATGACCGAGCCCGCGTTCGGTCCTGAGCCGGTGACCCACACGACCCGACCATGGGGTTCGTTCGACCAGTTCGTGACCAACCACGAGTGCACCGTCACCATCGTCACGGTCGCGCCCGGGCAGCAGCTGCCGTGGCAACGGCACGGGCGTCATGACGAGATGTGGCACGTCCTCGAGGGGCAGCTCGACGTCGATCGCGGACTGCAGTCCCTGACCGTCGGACCAGGTGAACCGGTCGCGATCCCTCGGGGTACGTCGCATCGGGTGGGCAACACCGCGGCGAGCCCCGCGCGCATCCTCCAGATCGCCTTCGGCGACCCCGAAGCATCCGAAGGTCCCTAGCCGGTCCGCTGTGCTAGACAGGGCGTTCGACCGAAGGGGCGTGCGTGGAGCAGCTGAGCGTCGGCATCATGGCGAGGTCGCGCAAGGCGGACGAGCGACGGTTGGCGATCCACCCCCGTCACCTCGACCGCCTCGATGCCGAGCTCCGTGACCGGGTGTTCCTCGAGACCGGCTACGGCGAGCACTTCGGCGTGTCGGACGACCAGCTACGGCCACTGGTCGGTGGGCTCCGTTCCCGCGAGGAGCTGCTCGCCGCCTGTGACGTCATCCTGCTCCCGAAGCCGCTGCCCGAGGACCTCGCGGAGATGCGGACCGGGCAGGTGCTCTGGGGGTGGCCGCACTGCGTGCAGGACGTGGCGATCACGCAGGAGGCGATCGACCGGCGGCTGACGGTGATCGCCTTCGAGGCGATGAACCACTGGGGTGCCGACGGGTCGTTCAGCCTCCACGTGCTGCACAAGAACAACGAGCTGGCCGGCTACGCCTCGGTGTTGCACGCCCTCTCCCTGGTCGGGGCGACGGGTGACTACGGCCGGAGGCTGACCGCGGCGGTTATCGGCTTCGGGGCGACCGCACGGGGTGCGGTGACCGCGCTGGCCGCGATGGGCGTCACCGACGTCGACGTGCTGACGCACCGGGCGGTCGCCGCCGTCGCGTCACCGATCCACTCCGCCCGACTCGTGCAGTTCGGCCTCGACGAGAACGACCCGAGCCGCAACGAGGTCGAGACGCCGGACGGACCCCAACCCTTGGCCGGCTACCTCGCCGCTCACGACATCATCGTCAACTGCGTCCTCCAGGACCCGAACCGCCCGATGATGTTCCTCGACACCAGTGACCTGCCGCAGCTCCCGCCGGGGACGCTCATCGTCGACGTCTCCTGCGACGAGGGCATGGGGTTCGCGTGGGCTCGCCCGACGTCGTTCGAGGAGCCGATGGTCACCGTCGGCGAGGACGTGAGGTACTACGGCGTCGACCACAGCCCCTCGTACCTCTGGGACTCGGCGACGTGGGAGATCAGCCAGGCCCTGCTGCCACACGTGGCGACGGTGCTCGCCGGACCGGCGGCCTGGGCGGCCGATCCGACCATCAGCCGCGCCGTCGAGATCGAGGACGGCCGGATCCGCAACCCGAGCATCCTCGAGTTCCAGTCCAGGTCGGCCGAGTTCCCGCACCCCCGCACGACCTAGCCGGACGAGGTCAGCGTCGGGCTCCGGGTAAACTCGAGGACGGCGCGGCACGGCTCCTCGCTTCGTGGGCTCCCGACGGTCGGGGGCGCGACATCGCGGGAAAGCGGCTCTGTGGACACGACTCCGAGAAGCAGAGACGGCAGCGTCCACGTCACCGACGAGCGCTTCAACACCGTCTCGCACATCGTCGGCCTGTGCTTCGCGCTGGTCGGTGCCGGGCTGCTCATCTCTCAGTCCAGCGTCGAGGGTGACCCCTGGAAGATCGTCGGGGTGAGCGTCTACGGCGCCTCCCTCATCCTGCTGTTCGCGACCAGCGTGCTGCACCACGGTCTCGACCGCGGCCCGCGCGTGAACGGCATTCTCCGGACCCTCGACTACGACTCGGTGTTCTTCCTCATCGCCGGCTCGACCACCCCGCTGGTGCTCGTGCTGTTCCGCAACACCTACGGCTGGACGGTGTTCGGCGCGGTGTGGGCGATCGCCGCGACGGGCATCGTGTTCCGCTCGGTCTGGCCCGAGCTGCCGAAGTACGTGACCAACACCCTCTACATCGTCCTGGGGTGGCTGACCGTCCTGCTGGTCGGCGCCGACTCCTCGCTGCCCCTGGGTGCCCTGGTGCTGCTGGGCCTCGGCGGGCTCTGCTACACCGGGGGGTTCGTCATCTTCGTGATCGAGAGGCCGAACCCGTGGCCCGGCGTGTTCGGGTTCCACGAGCTGTGGCACCTGCTGGTCGTCGTGGCCGCGCTGTTCCACTACCTGCTCATGTACTTCTACGTCCTGCCGGCCTAGCGTCGCCGCTGCGCGAGGTAGCCGCGGAGGCGCGCTGACGCATACGACACGGCCGTCCTGACCAGCGTCGGTGTACCGGACAGCGAGGCCCGCGCGCGGACTCTCCCGCCGGTCGTGACCCGGACCTGGCCGAGGTCCCGCCCGCGGGAGGTGACCCGGACCGGGACGCCGGCGAAGCGGGTGAGCGGCGACGAGCGGACGAGGTCACGTCGCCGGCTGCTCGGCGGGACGCACCGCAGCAGGGTGCCCGGGTCCCGTACGTCGAGAACGAGACCGGTGTCGTCGCTGGTCAGGTGTGCGGTGGTCGAGCCGCGCTCGTCCCCGACCTCGAGCACGAGGTCGGCGACGAGCACCAGAGACGGGCGGGCAGCGTCAGCCACGGGAGCCGTTGGACGCCCCGCGGTTGTCCTTGTCGGCGGTCGTGATGCGCAGGGTGCCGTTGAGCTTCCACGTCGCGCGGGCGCTGTCGGGCCCGGTCGACCGGGGCACCTCGACGGCCATGTCGACGAACGTGTAGTCGATGGTCGCCTCCTTGCCGGTCAGGTAGGACCACATGTCCCGGCCGAGGTCGGAGAACGAGGTCGTGTCGGTGAGGGTGTCGCTGGACATGAGGGCTCCTGGAGTCACGGTGGGGATGGGAACAGCCGCCCGAGGCGAACGCTCCGCCGCACACAACTGCTGCCCCACTATGCGGCCGCGCCGACGCCTCGCCACCGCCACCGCGGTGTGGGGAGAACCTCACTCAGGAGGGCCGCTCACCCGCATCCGTAACGCGCCCTGCGTCGGAATACGAGCGTGGGCACGGACGTGACCCGCGGTCCGGTGGTCGGCGTCGAAGGGCGAGTTCGTGAGCGTGAGCGAGGCGGTTGACGCCGAACTGTTCTGGAGCGACGACCTCCCGGCGACCCTCCTCGAGGCGATCGCCTCTGTGCGGGCGTCGTTGCGGGCGCCGACATCGACGACACCCGGCGACCCGACCGTCGCGATCCGGGACCTGGACCTCGCGATCGCGGACGGGTCGGACCAGATGGCCGCGATCGCGGCCGTGCACGCGCTCGCCGCGGCCCCAGGAGTGGAGCCGGGGGAGCGACTGGCGGCCCTGCTGTACCAGGAGGGGTCGTTCCTCCGGGAGCACGCGGCGTGGGCTCTGGGTTCGCGATCCCCGGTCGGGGCGGCGCTATCGGGCCTGGTCGACCTCGTCCTCGACGGTGGCTTCGCCGGCGCCCTGGCCCAGGCCACGCTGGAGTCGTTCGCCGCGCAGGACCCGGGGCTGGTGCGCGATGCGCTGGTCGCCGCCCTGCCATACGCCACGCTCGAGGGTTCGCGCGGCCGGCTGGTCGAGACGCTCGGGCTGGTTCCCGGGGTCGTCACCACGCGCATACTGCTCGATCTCGCCGCCGACGACCGCGAGCTACCGGCGGCCCGGGCGGCAGCTCTGGCCGCCCTCGGCGACGACGCGGACCCGTCCGACTCACAGGTCCACGCCGTCCTCGACGTGGTCGCTGGCAGCGACGGGAACCTCGCCGAGGTCGCCCGCGTCGCCCGTTCCGACGTCGACCACCGTCGGTCACCGCAGGTGGGTCCGGCGGACGGGACGGGGCTGACCGTGGCCCAGCTCTTCCTCCACGCGGACATCGACGGAGACCTGCGCCGCGCCGGTCAGGGGGACACCGGCGGCATCGCCACCCTCCTGGTGCACCTGGGCGACGCCCTCCTCGCCGATCCCGGTCCCGTGCATCGGGTGGTCACCATCTCGCGGGGCAGGGCCGGCGACGACCTGGGTCTGGACTCGGTCGACCGCCCCGGCCACCACTACCTGCCGGTTCCCTTCTGGGGTCCGCCGGTGTCGGCTGCCGAGGCGTGGCCGCTGCGGGTCGCCACCCGCCGCGCGGTGCGGCGCATCCTCGACCGGGCTCACGTCGACGTGCTGCACCTGCGCATGGCCGACGTCGGCTCCTGGGCCGCCGCCGAGGCGGCCCACGACCTCGGCGTGCCCGTGGTGCTGACGCTGGCTCCCGATCCCCACGCCTCGGTCGCGGCGCGCGAGGCGGACGGGGTCCTGACGCCCCAGAACGTCGGCCGCGCCGACGAGGTCGAGCACCTCGTGTTCCGGATCCACCTGCTCCGCCAGATCCAGCAGCAGGCGGCGCAGCTGGTGGTCTTCCCGCGTCCGGCCCTCGAGGCGAACCTCAGGGACCTGCTCGGTGTCGATGTCGCGCTCGAGCGGGACCGCGTCACGGTGGTGCCCGAGGGCATCGACCCCGTGCCGCTCGACCGCGCGGCCCGCGAGGTCCCGGCCGCTGCGCGGGGCGAGTATGCGCCGGCCGCCACGCTCGATGCCCTCGACGACCTGGACGACCTGCTGCTCACCCTGCCACCGGAGCGACGGGGACTGCCGCTGGCCGTCACGGTCGGACGACTGCATCCCGTCAAGGGGATGGCGACCCTCGTGGAGGCCTGGGCCGGTCGTTCCGCGCTCGCCGAGCGCTGCAACCTGGTCGTCGTCGGCGGTGACCTCGCGCACCCGACACCGGACGAGCGGGAGCAGCTGTCGCGCATCGATGCCACGGTGGGTCGAGCCGACGGGGCTCGCGTCGGACTCCTGCTGGCCGGTCATCGCCCGAACGCCACGGTCGCCACCTGGCTCGCGGCGGTGCGCTTCGGCCGGCCCGACCTGTGCGCTCCCGGCGGCGTCTACGTCTCCGCGAGCCTCAAGGAGGAGTTCGGCATCGCGATCCTCGAGGCGATGGCGTCGGGGCTGGTCGTGGTGGCGCCGTGGGAGGGCGGGCCGGCGACCTACGTCGAGGACGGCGTCACGGGCGTACTCGCCGACACCCGCTCGCCGGACGCCCTCGCCGCCGCCGTCGCCGCCGCGTTTGACCTGGCCTCCGCTCCTGGAGCCACCCGCCGGGCCGCGGGCGCCCAGCGCCTGGTCCGGGAGCGGTTCAGCGTCCACACCATGGCCGCGGCCCTCGCGGCGATCTACCAGGGCGTCGCCCCGTGACCCTCCTGGTCATCAGCCCGGACTACGCGTCGCACCTCTACCCGCTCGCCACCCTCGCCACGGCCTGGCAGCAGGCCGGCGAGCGGGTCGTCATCGCTACCGGCCCGGCCACCGACGAGATCGTGCGCGGGTTCGGCTTCGACCGGGAGCATCTGCAGCTCGGCCGAGGGTCGAACCCGGGCGTCATCCGGGCCCAGGACCAGCCCCGCGGCGAGGACGACGCGCTCCGCGGCTTCTTCGACGCCACGAGGCGCGGGGCGGTCGAGACGCTCGCCTTCCAGGCGGCGGCACGGGGCGACGACCTGCTGTGGGAACCCCTTGAGGTCGCCAAGGAGGTGGCGGCCGTGGTCGACCGCGTACGCCCGGACCACGTCCTCGTCGACCACCTGGCGTTCAGCGCCCGGCTGGCCCTGATGAGCGCGGGCGTCCGGCACGCCGACGTGGTCCTCGGGCACCCCTCGGCCCTGACCGTCGGTGACGAGGTCTACGGCTACCCGCCGGAGTGGCCGTGGCGCTTCTCGCCGGACCCTGGCGCGCTCGACCGTCTCCACGGCCTCTGCGTCCAGGTACGGGACGCCTTCACCACGCGCTGGAACGACACCCTGCGGACGCTCGACCCGTCGGCGCCCGCCAGCGACGATGCCTTCGCCGAGACCGGCGACGTCCTGCTGCTCAACTACCCGGCGGAGCTCCATCCGGCCGAGCGGACCCGGCTGCTGCCGCGGCACTCGTTCCTCGGTTCCGCGGTCCGCACCGAGACACCGGATCCCGAGGTCGACCAGTGGCTGGCCTCCGGTAGCGCGCCCGTCGTCTACGTCAGCCTGGGGAGCTTCCTGTCCGTGCGCTCCGACGTCCTAGCCCGCATCGCCGAAGCGCTACGTGGGCTCGACGTCCGCGTGGCGCTCGCCAGTGGCTCTACCGACTCCGGGGACCTCGGGCCGATCCCCGCGTCGTGGTTGGTCCGGGGGGTTCTGCCCCAGGTGACGTTGCTGGACCGGTCGGCGGTGATGGTGTCCCACGGCGGGAACAACAGCGTGACCGAGGCCCTGACGGCCGGCGTGCCGTCGCTCGTCCTGCCGCTGTCGACCGACCAGTTCGCCGGCGCGGCGGCGCTCGAGGCGGCGGGCTTCGCCGAGGTCCTCGACCCCAACGCCGCGTCGCCCGAGGAGATCCGCGACGCTGTGCTCCGGCTCCTGGGTCTCGACGGCACGGCACGGAGGCGGCTGGACGATCTCAGCGGCCGGCTCACGGCGACGCCAGGTCCGGTGCCGGCGCGCGAGGCGCTGCTGGCCGCACCCACGACGGTCAGTCGTTCATCGCCTTGATGATCGCCACGGCGAGACTGGCCCGGGTGGAACCCTCTGCCGGGTCGGTGGCGTTGTCGACCTCGCGCACGATGGTCCAGGCCTTCGCTCGCTCCTCGTCGACGCCCCCGTGTTCGCAGACGATCTCGAGGCGGCGGCGCAGGTTCCAGCGGACCGACGACCCGGTGCCGAGCTCGTCGGCCCGGTTCCAGAGGGCAGGCGCGACCTCGAACGCCCGGTCGCCCGCGGTGGGCTTCGGGTCGATGGCCAGCCACGGCTGACGGGTCCCGCGCAGCACGTTCTCGTAGTGCAGGTCGGTATGCAGCAGCCATCCGTCGACGTCCGGGTCGGTCACGAGCTCGGCGGCGAGCCGGCGACCCTGCTCGACGAACCGCCTCGGCAGCACGTCGACGGGAGGCGGTTTCGCGAGCTGGCGCGCCGCATACGCCGAGAGCGTGGGGACCTGAGGCAGGGCCGGCGAGCGCAGCTGCGCGACCAGGTCGCCGATGACCCCACAGGCCTCGTCCACCGGCACCGCGCGCAGGTCCGTCGACGCGTCGAGGCGTTCGAGCAGCAGCGCGAACCGGCGCGGGTCCGCTCGCAGCAGTCGGACCGCGCCGTGCCCGTCCCAGTGCCGGAGACCGAGGTGTTCGGTCACCGCTTCGTGGTGCGGCCAGGTCACCTTGAGCACGGCCGGTCCCGACGGCGATGCGACGGGGACCGCCACCGCGCCGGCCCCCCAGCCGACCTCGCCGTCGGGCACGAGCGACCACTCGGCCATCAGGTCGGTGAGCAGGGCGGGGAGCCGCCGCAGCCACTCCTCGCCGGCGACCGCATACCAAGAGGTCGGGTCGACCCCGTCCGGTGGGTATGCCGCGACGCGGGCCCGGAAGCCCTCGGGGACCAGCTCGGTCACGGGTAGGCCTGGCCCGGGAACGGCACCGGCGCGACCCCCCAGGTGCGGCCGAGACGCTGGGCGCCGACGAGCAGCCGGACCAGCGTCGTCGTCGCCGTCGACCCCTCGGGCAGGGTCGCCAGCGGAGCCAGCCCTCCGGCTACCAGGGTCGTCAGCACCTGGCCCGCCAGCCGGGCCGCGACATCCGGAGCCGTCACCGGGTAGGGGAGGGCGTAGCCGAGCGGCCCCACCGGGGCAGACGAGCCGGCCATCCCGGCCAGCTCGGTCGCCCGGGTGGTGAGGTCGGTATGCGTCCCCTCGGCGACCGCGCGCTGGTCGCCTCCGGTCTGGGCCGCCACGACCTGGAACGCGTAGGCGGCGGAGCGGGTGCCGTCGAGGAGGGGCACCGCAGCCGCGGGCGGCAGCGGGTCGGCCGACGGCCAGGGGACGGTTGCTCCCAACAGCTCCGCGGCTGCGCCGCACGAGGCGACGACCGACGCGACAACGGCCCGGTTGGCCGCGGTGACGGTCGCGAGGGCCGGGAGCACCGCGGCGAGGAGGGCGGTCTCGCCGGCCGCGACGTCCTGCGGGGTCGTGGACGGCGGTGCGCTGACCGCGGCTGTGGGGGTCGTCGTCGGGGACGTGGTCGTGGCGGTCGTCGGGCCGTCGATGACGTGGTTCGGTACGCCGGCCGAGATCAGTCGGGAGCGGAGCACGTCGGCCTGGGTCTGGTGGATGTTCGCGAGTTTGCCGACCGCGTCGTTCGGGTTGGGGACCCGCCCGGCGGTCTGGGCGAGCGCCGTCGTCCGGCGGACGAGGTCGACGAGCACGGCCTCGTCGGGGACCGATTTGCGCTGGAGGAGGGGAAGTGTGGGAGCGTCGTCCTCCAGCCGGATGTCGCAGGCCACGAGGAGCGGCGCGACCACGGTGGCCAGTGCGGCGGTCCGCAGCAGCTCGCGACGCGTGGGCAGTGAGCCGCGCCTCGTCCCCTCCGCGGCCATGGCCCGATCATGACATGGAGCACTGGATGGAGAGGGCCGCGGCGAGCCGTCCTCGCTAGCATGACCAACGAGTCGAGAACAGGGGAGGTGCACCGTGGGCGAGGACATCGCTGCCGCGCTCGCTGCGCCTCTGACCGCGCTCTCGCTGGTCCCCGTCGAGGCCACCGTGACGACCGCCGGTACCCGGCGGGTGCTCCGGGTGCTCGTCGACCGCGACGTCAGCGCGCTGGAGGTCACGGACGCCTCCAGCCCCGTCGAGCCGCTCACCCTCGACGAGGTCGCGGACGCCACCCGCGTCGTGGGGGACAGCCTCGACCGGCTCGACCTCATGGGCGAGCGCCCCTACACGCTGGAGGTCAGCTCGCCGGGCGTCGGACGGCCACTGACCGGGTATGCGGCCCTGCGCCGCAACGTCGGCCGGCTCGTCACGCTGACCGTCGAGGACGGCCCGGAGATCACCGGTCGCGTACTCGCCGTCACCCCCGACGAGGTCACGGTCGAGACGCCCCCGCCTCGCAAGCAACCGGCGCAACGCGAGACCGTGCCGGTGGCCCGGGTGCGCTCGGGCACGGTCCAGGTGGAGTTCAACCGACCCAGTGCCACCGACGACGAGAGCGGCGAGGGGTGAAGTTCTGATGGACATCGACGTCGCGGCCCTCCGGGCCCTGGAACGTGAGCGGGACATCAGTCTCGACGTGCTGGTCCCCGCCATCGAGCAGGCGCTCCTCGTCGCCTACCACCGCACCGACGGCTCCTTCCGGATCGCCCGCGTCGAGCTGGCCCGCAAGAGCGGGCACGTCGTCGTGTGGGCCCGCGAGGAGGGCGAGCTGCTGCCCACCTCGGACGGCGAGCGCCAGGAGCGCGGCGACCCGGGGCCGGAGTTCGACGACACCCCGGACGGCTTCGGCCGGGTGGCCGCCGCCACAGCGCGGCAGGTCATCGTCCAGCGCCTGCGTGACCTCGAGGACGAACAGATCCTCGGCGACTTCAAGGGCCGCGAGGGGGACGTCGTCTCCGGCGTCATCCAGCAGAGCTCCGACCCGCGCACGGTGCTCGTCGACTTCGGCACCGTCGAAGGCGTGCTGCCGCTGGCCGAACAGGTGCCCGGCGAGCGCTACCGGCACGGCGACCGGCTTCGCTGTTATGTCGTCAGCGTCAAACGAGGTCCCCGCGGACCACAGATCGGGCTGTCCCGCACCCACCCGAACCTCGTCCGCACCCTCTTCCGCCTCGAGGTCCCGGAGATCGCGGACGGGACCGTCGAGATCGCGGCCCTAGCCCGTGAGGCCGGGCACCGCACCAAGATCGCCGTCCACGCGAAGGTCCCCGGGGTGAACGCCAAGGGCGCCTGCATCGGGCCCATGGGCGCTCGCGTACGCGCCGTGATGACCGAGCTCCACGGCGAGAAGATCGACATCGTCGACTACTCGCCGGACCCCGCGACCTTCGTGGCCGCGGCCCTGTCGCCGGCCCGGGTGCAGAGGGTCGAGATCGTCGACGCGCAGGCCCGGGCCGCGCGGGTGACTGTGCCGGACTACCAGCTGTCGCTCGCGATCGGCAAGGAGGCGCAGAACGTGCGCCTCGCCGCGAAGCTGACCGGCTGGCGGATCGACATCCGGCCCGACACCCCGGCCGACGACAGCGGCACGACCTGAGCCAGGGGCATACCGCAACGTCGTCGCCCGTTGAGACTCATAGCGGCCGGATCGTCGGCCCGGAGCCGAGCGGGGTAGACTTATCCGTGACCGACCGGTCTGGACTCCCTGTCTCGGTGCCCGTACGCACATGCGTCGGATGTCGTCGTAGGGATAGCTGGTCGGCACTCCTGCGAGTGGTCGCGGTGAGGGAAGAGCCCGCAGACGCCATGAACGGCGTCGTCGTGCTGGTCCCGGACCCGCGGCACCGGCTACCCGGACGTGGCGCATGGCTGCACCCGAGTACGACGTGTTTCGAGCAGGCGGTTCGCCGGAAGGCATTCACCCGAGCCCTGCGGTTGCAGGCCGGGCCGGACGTCTCCCGCGTGGCGGACCACCTCGAGACCACCGGACGCACCACCATGACAACCCCGATCACCACCACCGATGACGACAGACCAACCGAAGGCGGGTCAGACGCTGATGAGCACTCGATGAGCACTCAGCAATGAGCAAGCCCCACAACCAGGTCTGACCCAGGGAATGTCCTTCCGGGTCGGACCACCCGAGAAGGAGAAACGTGGCCAAGGTCCGTGTCTATGAGCTCGCCAAAGAGCTCGGAGTCGAGAGCAAGACGCTCTTGACGTACCTCAAGGACAAGGGCGAGTTCGTCCGGTCGGCATCGTCGACCATCGAGCCCCCTGTCGTTCGCACCATCAAGGAGTCGTTCCCGGCCGAGCTGCGCGGAGCAGCCAACGGGAACGGCAACGGAAACGGCGCCCACGCGGCCGTGAAGACGGCCGCGCCGTCGGCGCCGTCGGCTCCTGCGCCGTCCACCCCTGCACCGTCCGCGCCGGCGCCCGCTCCGGTCCGCGCCGAGACCCCGGCGCCGGGCCCTGCCGCGCCGGCCCCCGCTCCCGTCCAGGCCCCGGTCCAGCCGGCGGCCGCTGCCGCCGCGCCCGCTTCGGTCCGGCCGTCCAGCCCTGCCCCCGCTCCGGCCGCTCCGGGTCCGCGTCCTGCCGCCCCTGGCGTCGCCGCCCGTGAGACCAGCCGTCCGGGTGCTCCCGGTGGCGCCGGTGCGCCCGGTGGCGCACCCCGTCCCGCGCCGCGTCCGGGCGGTCAGCCCCGTCCCGGCAACAACCCGTTCGCCCCGAGCCAGGGCATGGGCCGCCCCGCGGCCGCCCGCGAGGGCTCGCCGCGTCCGGGCAACAACCCCTTCGCCCCGAGCCAGGGCATGCCGCGTCCCCAGTCCCGTCCGGGAGGCCCCGGCGCCGCCGGTCCGCGTCCCGGTGGCACCGGTGCGGCCGGCCCGCGTCCGGGCGGCGCGCGTCCCAACCCCGGGATGATGCCCGACCGCGCGGCGATCGGCCGTCCCGGCACCCGTCCGGGTGGCCCCGGCGGCCGTCCGGGTGCGCCCGGTCGCCCCGGTGGTCCCGGTGGTCCCGGCGGCGGTGGCGGCGGCTTCGGCGGTCGTCCCGGCGGTGGTCGTCCGGGTGGCGGCGGCCGTGGCTCCGCGCCCGGCGCGTTCGGCCGCGGTGGTGGCCGTCCGGTTCGTGGGCGCAAGTCCAAGCGGGCGAAGCGCCAGGAGTTCGAGCAGATGCAGGCCCCGACGATCGGTGGCGTGCAGGTTCCCCGTGGGGACGGCTCGCAGGTCGTGCGGATGCGCCGTGGCGCGTCGCTGACCGACTTCGCCGACAAGATCAACGCCAGCCCGGCGTCGCTCGTCACGGTCCTGTTCCACCTCGGTGAGATGGCCACCGCGACGCAGTCGCTCGACGAGGACACGTTCCGCCTCCTCGGGGCCGAGCTCGGCTTCCAGATCGAGGTCGTCTCCCCGGAGGACGAGGAGCGCGAGCTGCTCGAGCAGTTCAACATCGACCTCGACGCCGAGCGCGAGGCCGAGGGCGACGACGACCTGGTGGCCCGTCCGCCGGTCGTCACCGTCATGGGTCACGTCGACCACGGCAAGACCAAGCTCCTCGACGCCATCCGGCAGGCGAAGGTGGCCGAGGGTGAGGCCGGTGGCATCACCCAGCACATCGGCGCCTACCAGGTCGCGACGCACCTGGAGGACCAGGAGCGGCAGATCACCTTCATCGACACCCCGGGTCACGAGGCGTTCACCGCCATGCGAGCCCGTGGTGCCAAGGTCACCGACATCGCGATCCTCGTGGTGGCGGCGGACGACGGCGTGATGCCGCAGACGATCGAGGCGCTGAACCACGCCCAGGCGGCCGACGTGCCGATCGTCGTGGCGGTCAACAAGATCGACAAGGAGGGGGCGAACCCCGACAAGGTCCGCCAGCAGCTCACCGAGTACAACCTCGTGGCCGAGGAGTACGGCGGCGAGACGATGTTCGTCAACGTGTCCGCCCGGACCGGCGAGAACATCGACGCCCTCCTGGAGGCGGTGCTCCTCACCGCCGACGCGGCGCTCGACCTGCGGGCCAACCCGAACAAGGACGCGCGTGGTGTCGCGATCGAGACCCACCTCGACAAGGGCCGTGGCCCCGTCGCGACGGTGCTCGTCCAGTCCGGCACGCTGCACGTCGGCGACGCGATCGTCGCGGGGTCCGGCTACGGCCGCGTCCGCGCGATGCTCGACGAGCACGGCAACACGGTCTCGGAGGCGACCCCGTCGCGGCCGGTGCTGGTCCTCGGACTGACCTCGGTGCCCGGCGCCGGCGACACGTTCCTCGTGGCGCCCGACGACCGCACCGCGCGTCAGATCGCCGAGCGCAAGGAGGCTGCCTCCCGAGCCGCCTCGCTCGCCAAGGCCCGCAAGCGGATCTCGCTCGAGGACCTCAACGAGGCGCTCGCCCAGGGCAAGGTCGACACCCTCAACCTCATCCTCAAGGGTGACGCGTCGGGTTCGGTCGAAGCCCTGGAGGACGCTCTGCTCCAGATCGACGTGGGCGACGAGGTCGACCTGCGGATCATCGACCGGGGCGTCGGCGCGATCACGCTGAACAACATCAACCTCGCCGTGGCGTCGGACGCGATCATCATCGGGTTCAACGTCCGGGCCGAGGGCCAGAACGCCGACGTCGCCGACCGCGAGGGCGTGGAGATCCGGTACTACTCCGTGATCTACCAGGCCATCGAGGAGATCGAGGCCGCGCTCAAGGGCATGCTCAAGCCGGAGTTCGAGGAGGTCCGTCTCGGTGAGGCGGAGATCCGCGAGATCTTCCGGTCGAGCAAGTTCGGCAACATCGCCGGCTCGATCGTCCGGAACGGCGAGATCCGCCGCGGCGGTCGCGCCCGGATCCTGCGCGACGGCACGGTCATCGGGGAGAGCCTCGAGATCGCCGGGCTGCGCCGGTTCAAGGACGACGTCACCGAGGTCCGCGAGGGCTTCGAGTGCGGCATCAACCTGGGCTCGTTCAACGATCTCCAGATCGGCGACACGATCCAGATGTTCGAAATGCGCGAAAAGCCAAGAGCGTAGTCAGCTCACCTTGGTCGGTGCCTGGCTTACAGGCACCGACCAAGACTGGTCTCCGGGCTCACCGCCTGTAACGACTTCCTGCCCCCGTCACCTTCACGTTGAGGACAGTAATGGCCGACCCTGCCCGCGCCCGGAAGGTCGCCGACCGCATCAAGGTGGTCGTGGCCGAGACCCTCGAGCACCGCATCAAGGACGAGCGGCTCGGCCTCACGACGATCACCGATGTCCGGGTGACCGGTGACCTCCAGAACGCCACCATCTTCTACACCGCCTACGGGTCGGACGACGACCGCGCCGCCTCGGCGGCCGCCCTCGAGTCGGCCAAGGGCAAGCTGCGCACCGCCGTCGGCCAGGCGTTGGGCATTCGGCTGACGCCCTCGCTGGAGTTCATCCCGGACGCGCTCCCCGAGGGGGCCGCCCACCTCGAGGACGTCCTCGTCGCGACCCGGGCGGCCGACGCGGAGCTGGCCCGCTCTCGCGAGGGCGCCGTCTACGCCGGCGATGCCGACCCGTACAAGAAGACCGACGACGACGAGCCGGATGACGACGACGCCTGAGGGCCCGCCCGAAGGGCTCCTGCTCGTCGACAAGCCGTCCGGTTGGACCTCCCACGACGTCGTCGCCCGGATCCGTCGCGTCTGCGGCACCCGTCGCGTCGGCCACGCCGGCACGCTCGACCCGATGGCCACCGGGGTCCTGGTCCTCGGAGTCGGCCGGGCGACCAAGCTGCTGACCTTCCTCGTCCGCTGCGACAAGGGGTATGCGGCGACGGTGCGCCTCGGCGAGTCGACGGTCACCGACGACGCCGAGGGCGACGTGGTGGCCTCGGCCGACGCCAGTGCGGTGTCCCGGGCCGCGCTCGGCGCGGCCGTGGCGGAGCTGACCGGCGCGATCCAGCAGATCCCGTCCTCGGTCAGCGCCATCAAGATCGACGGGCAGCGGTCGTATGCGCGAGTGCGCTCGGGCGAGGACGTCCAGCTGGCCGCGCGGCCGGTGACGGTCAGCCGGTTCGCCGTGCTCGACGTGCGGCCGGCCGGCACCTGCCTCGACGTCGACATCGAGGTCGAGGTGTCGTCAGGGACCTACGTGCGGGCCCTGGCCCGCGACCTGGGGTCCGCGCTCGGCGTCGGCGGTCACCTCACCGCGCTGCGCCGGACCCGGGTGGGCCGGTTCGCGATCGCCGACGCGGTGACCCTCGAGGCCCTGGAGCCCGGCGGCCCGGTTCCGCTGGTGGGCATGGGCGATGCGGTTCGGGCCCAGTTCGCGCTGCACCAGCTGACCGCCGAGGAGGCCGAGGCGGTCGGCCACGGCCGGCGCATACCCGCTGCTCGTGAGGGTGAGCCCATCGTCGCGGCCCTGGCCCCCGATGGGTCGCTCGTCGCCATGCTCGACGAGTCCGGCCCCGAGGCGCGGCCGATCGTCGTCTTCGCGACCAGCTGACCTATCGGGGCTTCCGCGCGACCAGCAGGTCGCGGTGGATGCCGGCGTCGACGCGGTGGGCGAACCCTCGGTACGGGCCGTCGTCGCAGACCTCCAGACCGGCGCCGGCACACAGGGCCGCGAGGTCGGCGCGGCTGAGCCCGTGCGTGTTCCAGGCGACGCCGACCGCACCGCCGGGGCGCAGTACCGCAACCCACACGGGCAGGGCGTCCTCGAGCAGCTCCGCCGGGCTGCGGTCCCGTCCGCCTCGAGCGCCGCGGCTGCCATGCGCGACGCCGTACGGCGCGTCCGTGACGACGGCGTCGACCCGGCGGCGCTGGAGCAGCTCCGCGGTCGCGAGGGTGTCGGCCGCGTACAGGACGAGCGACTGCGGGTCGTCGCGGCCGATCTCGGCCTCGAGTACGTCGCCGAGCCGCCGGCCGTCGCGGCGCAGCGGCGTCAGTCCGATGCCGTGCTTCACGCGTTTGCGGCGCAGCCACGTCGTGAGGAACGCCGCGTAGGCCTCGACCTCACGCCGTTCGACCTCCACGCCGACGGCGTCGTGCCCGAGGGTCAGCGCCCAGCTGAGCGTCGTCCCGCGACCGGCCAGCGGGTCGAGGACAGTGCGGCGGGACCGGTCCGGCAGGTCGGTCGAGGCGAGCGTGACGTTGAGGAGAACCCGGGTCAGCTGCTCGTTGGTCTTGCCCGGGTACTTGGGGATGGTCAGCAGGTCGTCGTCGAACCGTTCGCCGTCCGGCGCCTCGACCGGCCGCAGCAGGTCGCCCTCCCGCTCGAACACGGCGAACGTCGCGGCCAGACCGCCGAGGATGCGCGGGTCGACGCCGTCGGCCACGTCGACGGCGAGGTAGGGCACCCCGGCCACCGTCGTCGGCGTCGCGCCGACGAACCCGTCCGGAGCCGCAGCCGACACCACGATCTCGGCCTCGGCCGCCGTGATCGCCGGTGCGTCACCCGCGTACACCCGGTTGCTCGACGGGGCGAGGAGGACGAGGTACTCCGGCACGCGTCAACCCTAGGGTCCGCGGAACCGGGCGCCTTCTAGAGTGTCCCCCGTGCACGTCTGGAACGGCCTCTCGGAGGTCCCCGCCGACCTCGGCCGTTCCGTCGTCACTCTCGGCAACTTCGACGGGGTGCACCGCGGTCACCGGGCGGTCCTCGGGCAGCTGGTCGAGCAGGCCACCTCGCACGCCGCGACGTCGGTCGCGGTGACGTTCGAGCCGCACCCGCTGGCCGTGCTCTTCCCCGAGCGCGCCCCGACGCCGCTCACCTCGCTGGCGCAGCGGCTGGAGCTGCTCGCGGGGTCCGGTCTCGACGCGGTCCTGGTCATGGAGTTCACCGTCGAGTTCGCCCGGCTCACCCCCGAGGAGTTCGTCGAGCAGGTCTTCGTCGACGCGCTCCACGCGTGTGCGGTCATCGTCGGCGAGGACACCCGCTTCGGCTGGAAGAACTCCGGCAACGTCGACACGTTGCGCGAGCTCGGTACCTCCCACGACTTCGACGTCATGGTGCTCGCCGACCTCGGCGACGGCGAACGCTGGTCGTCGACGATGGCGCGCGCCCAGCTCGCGGAGGGTGACGTCGAGGCCGCCGCCGTCGTGCTCGGCCGGCCGCCGAGCGTCTGCGGCATCGTCGTCCACGGCGACCACCGTGGGCGCGAGCTCGGCTTCCCGACCGCGAACCTCGGGCCGGTCGTCGACGGCCTCGTCCCGGCTGACGGCGTGTATGCCGGGTGGCTGGTACGCCTCGACCTCCCGGAGGACGACACCGTCGACCGGGTGCTCCCGTGCGCCGTGTCGATCGGGACGAACCCCACGTTCGACGGTCACGAGCGCCGGGTCGAGGGGTACGTCCTGGACCGCACCGACCTCGACCTCTACGGCGAACGGATCTGCTACGAGCTGGTCCGCCGGCTGCGGCCGACGCTGAAGTACGAGGGCATCGAGCCGCTGGTACGCCAGATGAACCTCGACGTCGCGCAGTGTCGGGAGATCCTCAGCACCATCGTCCCGTCCTGACCTCGGCCCGGCTCCGGTGAGCGTCCTCGGGGGAGTCCACCGCCGGACGGTCTGGGCGAGGACCGACTGGGGCATCGTCATCGCCGGCCTCGGGCTGTCCGGCGTCGGTGCGCTGCTCGTGTGGTCGGCCACGCGGCATACCTCGGGTTCGCAGTACCTGCTCAAGACCCTCGTCAACCTCGGCGTCGGGCTGGTCTGCTTCGTGCTCGTCACGCGGATCGACCACCGGACGCTGCGGGCCTGGGCGCCGTGGGTCTACCTCGTGTCGCTGGGCGGGCTGGTGGTCGTCCTGAGCCCGATCGGGTCGACCGTGAACGGGTCTCGCTCGTGGATCCAGCTGCCCGGCGGCTTCTCGGTGCAGCCGTCGGAGTTCGTCAAGGTGGCCCTGTGCGTGGGCCTGGCGATGATCCTCGCCGAGCGACGGGACCGCGCCCAGCGGCCGGCGGCTCGTGACCTCGCACTCGCCGGGGTCGTGACCCTGGTGCCGGTCGGTCTGGTCCTGCTGCAGCCCGACCTCGGGTCGGCGCTGGTCCTCGTGGCCATGGCGTTCGGGGTCGTCGCGGTGGCCGGTGCGCCCAAGCGCCTGCTGCTGGCCTTGGGGGCGGTCGGGGTCGTTGGCGTGGTGGCGATGTTCACGACCCGGGTTCTGAGCGCGTACCAGCGCGCCCGGCTGACGGCGTTCCTGGACCCCTCGGTGGATCCCGAGGGCATCGGGTACCAGACCCGTCAGGTGCGGATCGCCATCGGCCAGGGCGGGTGGTTTGGTCAGGGACTGTTCCAGGGACCGCAGACCCAGAGTGGCGCGATCCCGTTCCAGCAGACCGACTTCGTGTTCTCGGTGGCGGGGGAGGAGTGGGGTTTCCTCGGCGCCGCGGGCGTCGTCGTCCTCGTCGTGTTCCTCATCCTGCGCACGCTGTTGGTGGGGTCGCGCAGTGACCCGTTCGGGCAGCTGGTCTGCGTCGGCGTCGCGGTCTGGTTCGCGGTACAGGCGTTCGAGAACATCGGCATGAACCTCGGGATCATGCCGGTCACCGGTCTCCCGCTGCCGTTCCTCTCCTACGGCGGCTCGTCGATGTTCGCCGGGTGGCTCGCCCTGGGTCTGGTCAACAACGTGCACCTGGCCGGGGCGGCTCACCGCCGATGACGTATGCGGGTCAGGTGTGGAGGCCGAGGCCGGGCGCCATCTCGACCAGGGTGTCGTGCAGGTAGCGGATCGTCGGGCTGGAGCCCATGCTCCGACGCCACGCCAGCGAGACCTGACGGGTGGGAACCGGGTCCCGGACCGGCAGCACCCGGACCGACTCCGGCAACGGCTCCCGGCCGAGCCGCGGGATGAGCGACACGGCGGCGCCGTGACTGACCAGGGCGATGTGCGAGCTCCACTCGGCCGCCCAGAACGAGACCCGCGGCGGACCGCCGACCGGGCCGAAGAGCCGGGTCAGCCACTCGTGGCACACGCTCCCGACGGGAGCCGAGGCGAACACCTCGCCGACGAGGTCCGCCGGCGTGACCGAGGACTGCCGGGCGAGGCGGTGACCGAAGGGGACGAGGATGTCGGCGACATCGACCCCGATCCTCGCCAGTTCGACGTGCTCGGGGTGGGCGAGCGGCGTGTCGCCCCACTGGTGGACCAACGCCGCGTCGACCTGGCCGGACGCGACCGCCTCCATCCCCAGCGGCGGATCCAGCTCGACGAGGCTCAGCCGGAGGTCGTACCCGTCGGCGGCCACCAGCGACAGGGCCGGCGCGACCAGCCCCCGTACCGCCGTGGAGAACGCGGCCAGCCGCAGCCGGCCGCCCACGACCGAACCGGCGGAGTGGAGGTCCGACTCGATCTGCTCCATCCGGTCCAGCAGGTCGGCGCCCTGGTCCGCGAGCCGCTCGCCGTGATCGGTGAGCAGCACGCCGCGTCCGTAGCGTTCCAGCACCGCAGAGCCGGTCTGCCGCTCCAGCTTCTTGATCTGCTGCGACACCGCCGAGGGTGTGAAGCCGAGGACGTCTGCCGCCGCGACGACCGAGCCGTGGGACTGGACCGCCCGGAGCGACTGCAGCGCCACGAGGTCGATCATGCAGCGATGCTACATCGCGAGATGCATCATTATTCGCTGGTACTTCACGGTTGTCCGGGCCAACATGGAGTCCATGACGCCACGCCACGCCATCGCCGCCATCGCGGTGGCGGTGATCTGGGGCGCGAACTTCGTTGTCATCGACGCGGGCCTGCACGACATGCCGCCGCTGACCTTCGTCGCGCTGCGCTTCGTCGCCGTCCTGCTGCCGGCGATCTTCATCGTCAAGAAGCCCGACGCGCGGTGGCGCGACATCCTGCTCATCGGCCTGTTCCTCAGCCTCGGGCAGTTCGCCCTGCTCTACCTGTCCCTGCACCTCGGTATGCCGCCCGGCCTCGCCTCGCTCGTTGTCCAGGTCCAGGTGATCTTCACCGTGGTGATCGCGGCTCTGGCCCTGCACGAGCGGCCCACCCGCCGACAGCAGTTCGGTGTCCTCATCGGCCTCATCGGCCTGACCGTCGTCGCCCTCGGGCGCACCGCCGACACACCGCTCGTGGCGCTGATCCTCTGCCTGGCCGGCGCCCTGTCGTGGGCCACGGGCAACGTCGTGACCCGCCGGGTCGGCACCGCGTCCGGCCTGTCGATGACGGTCTGGTCGGCTCTCGTCGTCCCGGTCCCGATGTTCGCCCTCTCCCTGCTCGTCGACGGCCCGGCGGCCGTCGCCAACGGACTCCGCCACATCGACGCGGTGACCATCGGCTCGACCCTCTACACCGCATACCTCTGCTCGTTGTTCGGCTACGGCGTCTGGAACAGCCTGCTGGTGCGGTACCCGACGGCCGTCGTCGTCCCGTTCACCCTGCTCGTGCCGGTCAGCGGCATCGCCACGGCCTGGGTCTTCCGGGGCGAACAGCCGACCCTGGGCACCGTCATCGGGGGTCTGCTGCTGCTCCTGGGCGTCCTCGTCACCGCCGTCTCCCGCCGTCGGCCGCCCCGACCGGAGCGTGACGGTCTGGTGTCGAAACCCCGCGAGGCCTTCACCGGCTGAGAGCCTGCTGAAAGGATCTTCGGACCGCGTCGGGCCGTTCCGATGCCAGGCATGCTCGAGGAGCCCGGGGTGGGAGCACAGGCCGTTGCGGACGAGGTCGTCCGACGTGAGGTCATCGACACACGCGCACAGAGCATCGCGCACCTGTTCCGCCAGCGGGTCGCGGCGTCGGGGTCCCGCGAGGCGCTCCAGTACCTCGTCCCCGACACGGGGACCGAGAGCGGCGAGCGGCTGGAACGGCTGACCTGGGACCAGACGCGCGAGCGGGCCGACCTGTGGGCTGCCGGTCTCGTGGCCCTCGGCGTCGGGCTCGAGGACCGCGTCGCCATCGCCTCGACCACCCGCGTCGAGTGGGTGCTTGCCGACCTCGCCATCATGACCGCCGGCGCGGCGACGACGACGATCTACCCGACCATGCTCGACGCCGACGTGGCCTTCATCGTCGCCGACTCCGGCAGCAAGGTGGTCTTCGCCGAGAACGCGGCCCAGGTCCAGAAGCTGCGCGACCACCGCGGCGAGCTGCCCGAGCTGCTCCGGGTCGTCACCTTCGACGGCAGCGCCGCCGACGACGAGAACGGGACCGACGGCTGGGTCATCGCCGCCGACCGCCTGGCCGAGCTCGGAAGCCAGCGCCTCGCCGACGAGCCGACCGTCCTCGACGAGCGCATCGAGGCCCTCACTCCGGAGCACCTCGCCGTCATCATCTACACGTCGGGGACCACCGGCCGACCCAAGGGCGTCCTGCTCACCCACGACGCGCTCGTCTACGAGGGCGCCGGCGTCGACTCGGTGTCGCTCCTCAACGAGGACGACCTGCAGTTCCTCTGGCTGCCGCTCTCGCACGTGTTCGGCAAGATCCTGCTGATCCTGCCGCTGCAGATCGGCTTCTCCACCGCGGTCGACGGGCGCATCGACCGGATCGTCGACAACCTCGCGGTCTTCAAGCCCACCTTCATGGGCGCGGCGCCCCGCATCTTCGAGAAGGCCTACGCGCGGATCAGCATGATGTTCGCCCACGAGACCGGCGTGAAGAAGACGCTCGTCGACTGGGCGCTCGGCGTCGGCGGCCAGGTGGCGACGTTGCGCGAACAGGGCGAGCAGCCCTCGGGCCTGCTGTCGGTCCAGCACGCGCTGGCCGACCGCCTGGTCCTGTCCAAGGTGCGCGAGCGCTTCGGCGGACGCGTCAAGTTCTTCATCTCCGGGTCGGCCGCCCTCAACCCCGACGTCGCCCGCTGGTTCTCCTCCGTGGGGCTGCTGATCATCGAGGGCTACGGCCTCACCGAGACCAGCGCCGCCACCTGCGTGAACCGGCCGCGGCTCGGTCGTTACATCTTCGGATCCGTCGGCTGGCCGCTGCCCGGTACCCAGGTCCGGACCGCTGAGGACGGCGAGCTGCTCGTCAAGGGTCCCGGCGTCATGCGCGGGTACCACAACCGGCCGGACGCCACCGCCGAGGTGCTCACCGAGGACGGTTGGTTCCACACCGGCGACATCGGCTCGGTCGACGAGCGCGGCTTCGTCAAGATCACCGACCGGAAGAAGGACCTGTTCAAGACGTCCGGCGGGAAGTACGTCGCGCCGTCGATCATCGAGACGATGTTCAAGGGGATCTGCCCCTACGTCAGCCAGTTCGTCGTCATCGGCGACGGCCGCAACTTCGCCTCGGCCCTGATCACCCTCGACCCCGACGCCGTGACCCCGTGGGCAGCGGCGAACGGCATGGGCGGCAAGGAGTACGCGGAGATCGTCACCTCCGAGGCCGCGCAGGCGATGGTCCAGGGCTTCGTCGACGAGCTCAACAGCGGCCTCAACCGGTGGGAGACGATCAAGCGGTTCGCCATCCTCGACCGCGACCTCACGGTCGACGAGGGCGAGCTCACCCCCAGCCTGAAGCTGCGTCGCAAGATCGTCGTGGAGCGGTACGGGTCGGAGATCGACCAGCTGTACCGCTGACGTGCCAACCCGCATACCCGGACCGACGTTCGGCCACCCTTGGACCGGGCTCCGGTGGTTGAGGGTCGCAACCCGGTATGCGTGTTGCACACTTTCCCCGTGACGGCGGTGGTGCGGGTCGGGGACCTCAAGGTGAGCTTCGGCTCCGTGGTCGCCGTCGCCGGAGTGTCCTTCGAGGTCCGTGCCGGTGGCGCGACGGCGCTCCTGGGCCGCAACGGCGCCGGCAAGTCGACCACCATGCGGGTCCTCGCCGGCGTCGTCCCGGCGTCGAGCGGGCTGGCCGAGGTCGCCGGCATCGACGTCGCCGCCGACCCGTTGGAGGCCAAGCGCCGCAGCGGGTACTGCCCCGACGTCGGCGGCCTCATCCCGCGGGCGACCCCGTGGGAGCACCTGCAGCTGAGCGCCCGGCTCCGTGGCCTGCGGGACTGGGAGCCACGGGCCCGCGCGCTGCTCGACCAGTTCGACCTCGGCGGCGAGGCCCACCGGGTCACGGCCGGGTTCAGCCACGGCATGGGTCGGCGGATGTCAGTCGCGCTGGCGGTCTTCCACGAGCCGCCGGTGCTGCTGCTCGACGAGCCGTTCGACGGGGTCGACCCGACCGGTGTGGACGCCACGCTGGAGGCGGTGGCCGACGCGCGGGCCCGCGGCGCCGGCGTGATCCTCTCGACCCACCTGCGTGACCTCGCGGTGCAGGCCTGCGACCACGCCGTCGTCCTCCGGGGCGGACTCGCCGTGGCCAGCGTCGACGCCAACGAGATGGCCGGCGAAGGAGGCGCACGTGCCTACCGGGCGCTCCTCGGCTGACGTCCGGCCGCACCCTGGGCCGGCGACGTCGCTGGCCCTGTTGCTCGGGCTGCGCGCCCGCGGGCTCCGGACCTCGGCGCGCGTCGCGGTCATGGTCGGCGTCGCCCTCATGGTCGCCCTCACCGTCGTCTCGGTCATCTTTCCGTCGCAGATCGGCCTCGCGCCGGAGCTGGTCGACGCGATGCGCCGGTACCTCCCGGTCGGCTTCCTCGCCTTCGTCGTGACGACGGCGACGGCGGTGCTGTTCGGCGGCGGTGGCCGCGAGGCGATCGCCGCGGACCAGGTCGTCGCCTACCCGCTCGGCCCGACCACCGACCACCTGGCCGGGCTCGTTCTCGCGCCGCTCAACCTGGCGTGGCTGCTGCAGGCCTGGTCCCTGCTAGCCGCCGTCGCGGTGCTCACCCAGGGCGGCCACACGTGGGCCGCCGTCATCCCCGTCCTGCTTTGGCTGGTCGCCGTGACCGTCGCCGTCCAGTGGCTGTCGTGGGTCGTCGAGTACGTCCGACGTGGCCCGCGGGGTGACCTGGTGGTGCGCACGACGGCCGTGCTCGTCGGTCTGGGCATCGTGGTCGTCGTCGCCACCGGGCACCTGCTCGACGCCGCCCTGTGGACGCCCGCCGCATGGGCCTCGTCGCTCCCGGCCATGGGCGCCGCGGGGGACTGGCTCAACTGGCTGTTCGGCTGTCTCCTCCTCCTGTCGGCCGCCCTGGGCATGGCCATCCTCGGGGTCGGCGCCGCCCGCATGACCTGGACACGGCCGGCCACGACGCAGGCACGAGTCGAGACCCGGCGGTATGCGATGCGCGCCTTCCCGCGCAGCGACCTGCGGGCGCTGGTCGCCATCGACCGCGCCAGTGTGTGGCGCTCCGCCCCGTTGCGCCGCGGGCTGGTCCTGCTCAGCCTGCTGCCGGTCGTGGTCGCCTTCGCGGGCCGGCTGGACTGGCTGATGGTCCCGGTCCTGCCCGGGCTCGTCGCCTCGGGTGGCGCGCTCCTGTTCGGCGTGAACGCCTGGGCGCTCGACGCGCGCGGCGCGGTCTGGCGGGAGAGCCTGCCGGTGGCCCCGCGTACCGTGCTCGTCGCGCGCGCCTGGGTCCTCGTCGAGGTCCTGACGGTGGCGTCCGTCGCCACCCTGCTGATCTGCGGATGGCGGGCCGGCGCCCCCACGTCAGCCGAGCTCAGCGCCGCGCTGTGCGCCACGGCGACGATCGCGCTGCGGACCGTCGCCTCGGGGCTGCGCTGGTCGGTGCGCCGGCCGTTCAGTGTCGACCTGCGCAGCGTCCGGGCGACGCCCGCGCCGCCGCTGGTCATGGTGGCGTACTCAGCCCGGCTCGCCGTGGCGGCGACGCTCACCGGCCTGGTGTTCTCCGTGGTGGGGCGGCTCTTCCCCTGGTGGTACTCGGTGGTGCTCGCGGTGGTGCTCTGCGCGACCTCGGTGTTCAGCCTGTGGTGGACGGGACGGCTCTGGGAGCGGCCCTCGGTGCGCTCGCACGTGGTCGAGACGGTGGCCAGCGTCTGACCGGCGATTCGGGGCTGGAGCGGCCGCGCTCCTAAACTGGACGGATGCCGACCACCACGACCCGCGGGGCCTCGGTCTGGCCCGCCCTCGAGCCGCTGCTCGAGCGGGTCGGTAAGCCCATCCAGTACGTCGGCGGTGAGCTGAACTCGACGACCAAGGACTGGAACTGCGGCGGGTTCGGTCCCTCCGGGGACGAGCTGACGGTGCGTTGGGCGCTCATGTACCCCGACGCGTACGAGGTCGGCGTCCCGAACCAGGGCGTCATGATCCTCTACGAGGTCCTCAACGAGCGGGCCGACGCCCTGGCGGAGCGGACGTATGCGGTCTGGCCCGACCTCGAGGCGCTGATGCGGGAGTCGGGAGTGCCGCAGTTCACCGTGGACAGCCACCGCGCGCTCGGCGACTTCGACGTGCTCGGCGTCTCGTTCTCGACCGAGCTGGGCTACACCAACCTGCTCACCGCGCTCGACCTCGCCGGGATGGCGCTGCACGCGGCGGACCGGTCCGAGGACGACCCGCTGGTGATCGCCGGCGGCCACGCGGCGTTCAACCCCGAGCCGATCGCCGACTTCATCGACGCCGCCGTGATCGGCGACGGCGAGCAGGCGGTGCTGACCATCACCGACATCGTCACGGACTGGAAGGTGTCCGGGAAGCCGGGTGGGCGGCACGAGCTGCTGCTGCGGCTGGCCCGGACCGGTGGCGTCTATGTGCCGGCGTTCTACGACGTGTCGTACCTCGCCGACGGCCGGATCCAGCGGGTCGCTCCGCGGGGCGGGCTGCCGGGCGTGCCGTGGCGGGTCTCCAAGCACACCGTCATGGACCTCGACGCGTGGCCGTACCCGAAGCAGCCGCTCGTGCCGCTGGCCGAGTCGGTGCACGAGCGGATGTCGGTCGAGATCTTCCGCGGCTGCACCCGGGGCTGCCGGTTCTGCCAGGCGGGGATGATCACGCGTCCGGTCCGCGAGCGGTCGATCACCGGCATCGGCGAGATGGTCGAAAGGGGTTTGGCGGCAACGGGATTCGAGGAGGTCGGCCTCCTGTCACTGTCGTCGGCCGACCATTCGGAGATCGCCGACATCACCAAGGGCCTGGCCGACCGCTACGAGGGCACGCAGACCGGGCTCTCGCTGCCGTCGACGCGCGTCGACGCGTTCAACATCGACCTGGCCAACGAGCTGACCCGCAACGGCCGGCGGTCCGGTCTGACGTTCGCGCCCGAGGGCGGCTCCGAGCGGATCCGCAAGGTCATCAACAAGATGGTGACCGAGGAGGACCTCATCGCGACGGTCTCCGCCGCATACGGGGCCGGCTGGCGGCAGGTGAAGCTCTACTTCATGTGCGGCCTCCCCACCGAGACCGACGAGGACGTCCTCCAGATCGCCGACCTCGCAAAGCGGGTCATCGAGACGGGGCGGCGCGTGTCGGGGCGGCGCGACATCCGGTGCACCGTGTCGATCGGCGGGTTCGTGCCCAAGCCGCATACGCCGTTCCAGTGGGTCGGGCAGCTCGGGGCGCCGGAGACGGACGCCCGGCTGGCCAAGCTGCGCGACGCGATCCGCAGCGACCGCCGGTATGCGTCGGCGATCGGCTTCCGGTACCACGACGGCCAGCCCGGGATCGTCGAGGGCCTGCTGTCCCGGGGCGACCGCCGCATCGGCAAGGTCATCGAGGCGGTGTGGCGCGACGGCGGCCGGTTCGACGGCTGGAGCGAGCACTTCTCCTACGAGCGCTGGATGCGGTGCGCCGGCGAGGCGTTGGCGGAAGGGCCGGTGGACGTCGCCTGGTACACCACGCGTGACCGTGAGCAGTCCGAGGTGCTGCCCTGGGACCACCTCGACTCCGGCCTCGACAAGGAGTGGCTCTGGGAGGACTGGCAGGACGCCCTCGACGAGACCGAGGTCGACGACTGCCGGTGGACGCCGTGCTTCGACTGCGGGGTGTGCCCCCAGATGGGCACCGACATCGAGGTCGGCCCGACGGGCAAGACCCTGCTGCCGCTGACCGTGCTCGGCGCGGGGCGTGCCGCGTTGGCCGAGACCCGCTGATCCGAGGGCATTGCGCGCACGGTGCGAGACCTGCGCGCATCTGGTCACCAGGTCTGCGCAGACCCTCTGGTCGGCGCGCAGACCGTGGACGGTGTGCGCGCTGACCAGAGGGTCTGCGCAGACCTCGCGCTCGGCGTCAGGTGCGGGCGTACTCGATCACGCCCACGAGGTTGCCGGACGGGTCGGCGAGGAAGGCCAGATCCCCGACCGACGGGATCGCGACGCGCTCCATGACGATCCGCCCGCCCAGCGCCTCGACGCGGACGAGGACATCACCCAGGTCGTCGACCTCGATGGTCACCTCGGGCCCGTTGCTCCGGACCCCTGGCAGCAGCTCTCGCCGCGTCTGGACCGCGGCCACGACCTCCGCGGCCGGAGCCAGGGCCGTCCGCACGAACCCGGGGTAGTACGGCTCGAACCGCCACTCGAACAGCTCCTCGTAAAACGCCTGTGTAGCGGCGTCGTCGTCGGTGTTGATGGCGATATGAGCGACGCGTCCGGGCATGGTCGAGTATCGCGTGACTGTCCGGAACCTACGCGCACCGCTGACCCCCCTGCCGGTTCGTGCTCTGGACCGCCCCGAATTCCGGCTCAAAAGACCACGAACCATTCGAACGTCAGGGTGCACGTGCGCGCGCGGTCCGGAACCTGCGCGCACCGCTGACGCCTCAGGCCCGGTCGCGCAGGTCCGCCTCGATCCGCTCGAGCGTGCGGTCCCTCGTCTCCGGAACCCGCAGCCGGACGAAGGCCAGGAACCCTAAGGTCAGGACGCCGAAGAACCAGAACGCCATCCCGACGCGTCCCGGATCGCCGGGGGTGCCGACGACCAGCGGGAACAGCAGCGTGATCAACAGGTTCGCCCCCCAGTTCGCCGCCGTGGCGATCGCGGCGGCGCGGGCGCGGATGCTGCCCGGCAGCACCTCGGAAAGAAGCAGCCACGCGAGCGGTCCGGCGGAGATCGCGAAGAACGCCATGTAGCCGAGGATCGCCGCCACCAGGAGGCCGCCCTGGTCGGCACCCGGGCCGACGAGGATCATCCCGGCCACCGCGAGGCATACGACGATGCCGACCAGGCCGATGGTCAGCAGCGGCCGACGACCGAACCGGTCGGTGAGGAACACCGAGACCACGGCGGCCAGGAAGTTGACGCCGCCCACCGCGAGCGAGGCGAACTCGGCCCCGCTGGTCCCGCCGATCCCGGCTGCCCGGAAGACGTCGGTCGAGTAGTAGATGACCGCGCCCACGCCGACGAGCGCGTTCATCAGGGCCATCACGAGTCCGACGACCAGACCGGGACGGAAGCGGGCGCTGAACAGCTCGCGCAGCGGCGGCGTGTCCTCCTCGGCGGCCGCCGACACGATCGCGTCCAGCTCGGGCTCCACCTCGTCCGGCGGCCGCAGCCTCGCCAGCGCCGCGCGAGCCTGGTCCACCTGACCCCCGCGGACGAGGAACCGCGGACTCGGCGGGACGAGGACAGCGGCGACCAGCTGGGCCAGCGCCGTCACGCCGCCGAGGGCGAACATCCAGCGCCACTCTCCACCCGGGGCGAGCAGCAACCCCGTCGCGAAGGCGGTGAGGATGCCGACGGTGATGAACAGCTGGTACGTCGTGAGCACTGTGCCGCGGCGGGCGAACGGCGCGAGCTCGGCGAGGTAGAGCGGCGCGACGGCAGAGGTGATCCCGACGGCGACTCCGGTGACCAGGCGGCCGCTCGTCATGAGGGTGGGCTCCCGCGCCGCTGCGGTGAGCGCAACCCCGACCAGCGCGACCAGGGCTGCGCCGATGAGGGTTCGACGCCGCCCGACGCGGTCGGCCGTCGTTCCCGCGACGGCGCAGCCGAGCAGAGCGCCGGCCACGAGGGCCGACACCACCAACGCCGCACTGACGGTCGTGAGCTGCAGCTCGGTCCGCACGGAGTCGATGGCGTCGTTGCTGACGGCGATCATGTAGCCGAACAGGCCGCCGGTCGCGGCCGACAAGGCGATCAGCCGAGCGGGCGTTCTGGCCATGTCAGCCCGAGGCCGATAGGTACCGGTCTCTGTTGCGTCCGTACGCGAACAGAGCCATACAATCGGCGTTCATCGAAGGTAGTGCGATGAACCCGCCCACAGCGGACACGGTAGTCGTGTCGACGCTGCGACCACAGCGGCACGACGTGCTCCCTCATGTGGACCGGCTGGTCGTGGGCGCCGGCTTCTTCGGACTCCACGGCGCGCTCGTCCTGGCCCGGAAGGGCCTCCGGGTCGCGATCCTCGACGCCGACGCCGAACCGATGATGCGCGCCAGCCAGGTCAACCAGGCTCGGGTCCACAACGGCTACCACTACCCCCGCAGCCTGACGACGGCCCTGTCGTCCGTGCACTACTACGGCCAGTTCGTGCGGGACTTCGCCGAGGCCGTCAACACGCGGTTCGACCAGATCTATGCGATCGCCCAATCCCAGTCGTTCATGAGCTCCGACGGCTTCGAGCTGTTCTGCCGTCGCGCCGGCGTCCAGTGCGACCCGGTCGACCCCAGCCGGTGGTTCCGGCCCGGAACCGTCGAATCCGCCTACCGGACCGACGAGTACAGCTTCGACGCCGAACGGTTGCGGCGCATCATGACCGCCCAGGTGGAGGACACCCCCGGCGTGAGCTGGTACCAGCCCGCGCGGATGGCCCACGTGGACCGCGACGCCGACGGCTTCACCGTCCTGCTCGAGGACGGCCGGCGGCTGCGCACCGACGGGATCCTCAACGCGTCGTATGCCGGTACCAACCAGGTCCTCGCCTTCCTCGGCGAGGCGCCGCTGTCCCTCAAGTACGAGCTCTGCGAGATCATCCTCACGCGCGTGAGTGACGAGCTCCGGAGCGTCGGCCTGACGATCATGGACGGGGAGTACTTCTCGCTGATGCCGTACGGCCTCAGCGGTTTCCACTCGCTGACGTCGGTCGGGTTCACCCCTCATCGCGTCAGCCACGACGCGACGCCGCACTTCAGCTGCCAGGCCCGGAACGCGGTCTGCAACGACACCGCGTTGGACAACTGCTCGTTCTGCCCGGAGGCGCCCTCGTCGTCGTGGCCCTTCGTCTCGCAGATGACCCGCCGCTACCTGGGCGACCAGCACACGGTCCGCTTCGCCGAGTCGCTGTATGCGGTCAAGACAGTCCTGAAGACGACCGAGGTGGACGACGCCCGGCCGACGATGATCATCCAGCACAGCTCCGAGCCGTGGCTCACCTCGGTGCTGTCCGGCAAGATCGCCACGATCTACGACCTGGACGAGGCCCTGTGAAGCAGCACAAGTTCATCTCCGTGGTCATCCGCTGTCACAACGCCGAACAGCGGTTACCCGTCTTCCTCACCGCGGTGGACCGCCACTTCGACGCGCGGTTCGACGCCTACGAGATCGTCGTCGTCGACGACGCGAGCAGCGACCGGTCGACCCAGGTCGTCAAGACCGTCGCCCCGACGCTGCACTGCGCGTTCAGCGTGGTCGAGCTGGCGCACTTCCACGGGGTGGAGGCCGCCATGGTCGCCGGGCTCGACCGCGCGATGGGCGACTTCGTCTTCGAGTTCGACGACACCTTCATGGACTACCCGTTCGAGGTCCTGGACCGCATGTACGACTCGGCCGTGAACGGGTTCGACGTGGTCGCGGCCTCCCCGGACAACCTCGGGTGGGGGCTCCGGGCGTTCTACGCGGTGTGCAACTGGTTCTCGGGCATCCAGCCGCCACTCAGCTACGAGCGGCTCCGCCTCTCGTCCCGTCGCGCGCTCGACGCGATGCTGCACCAGCGGGAGCGGATCCGCGACCGGCAGGTCCTCTACCGCTACACCGGGTACCGGTACCTGCGCCTCGACTACCCGGCCGACCGGAAGGCCGGCCACCACCCGCGGACGAGCCTGCGGTTCGGGCTGGACGTCTTCTTCTCGTTCACCGACGCCGGAGTGCGGATCTCCCGGGCGTTCTTCCTGTTCTTCGCGGCCGTGTCGGTGGTGGCGATCTTCCTCAGCATCATCGCGTTCATCAGCGACAGGGAGACGCCCTGGGAACTGGTCATCACGACGATGATCGCGGTGGGCTTCGCGGGGCTGTTCTTCGTCCTGGCGGTGGTCGGCGAGTACACCGCTCGGATCCTGGCGGAGGTGCGCAGCCGGCCCATCTACACGATGGACAAGACCCTCACGTGGACCATGACGCCGACGGAGACGCAGCGCGTCTCGTCCGGTATCCCGACCGAGGAGCGGGTCGAGGCGGAGGTCGACGAGGAGCCGTTCATGGTGCGCCAGCGGCGGGAGTCCGCCGAGTACCTCCAGGAGAAGCGGACCGACCGGGTCTCTCCGCCCGAGCCCTCGAACCACCCCGGCCCCTCATGACGCTGGCGGTCACCGGCGCGCGGACCTCGATCCTCCAGCGGCTGCTCGCGCTGGTCCCCGGCGAGGAGGTCGTCACCATCGGCCGTCGCGACGACGACGCCGTCCGGCTCGACCTCGCCGCGGAGTTCGACGTCACCGCGGTGCCGGTCGACGTCGACCGGTACTTGTTTGCGGCCGGCCTTCTCATCCCGAAGCCGTTGTCACAGCAGGACTTCGGCGAGACGGCCCGCAGTCTGGCGATCAACCTCACCAGCGTCGTCCGCATCTGCGAGCACGTCCTGACCAACAACCCCGACGCCCGGATAGCCATCGTCAGCAGCGAGGCGTCGAGAGGGTCGTACGACACGACGTACTTCCTCGCCAAGGTGGCGCTCGACGCGTACGTCGAGGGACGCCGGCTGACCGCGCCGGGACAACAGCTCGTGGCCGTGTCGCCGACGATCATCATGGACAGCGGGATGACCCTACGGCGACACGACCTCGACTCGGTGGGCGAGCGCGCGCGCCGATCCCCGAAGGGCCGGCTTCTGCAGGCCGACGAGGTCAGCCGGCTGCTGCACTACGTGCTCTACGTGAACGAGGGCACGCTGACCAACACGGTGGTCCACCTGAACTGCGGTGAGTTCGCGCGATGAGCGGGGAGCAGGGGTGGCGGTTCGTATGCAGGTGACGGTGGCCACGATCACGCTAGAGCGGGGCGACAACGCCGGCGGGATGCTCCGCGCGATGGAGAGCCTGGCCGAGCAGGGGTACGCGGCCTGCGTCGGCGACGGCGGCTCCTCCCCGGAGTTCGTCGAACGGCTGCGAGCGATGGGCCATCACGTCGAGCAGCCGGGTCGGCACCTGCGGGGGCAGATGGAGTCGGCGTTCCGAGCGGCCGCGGAGCGCGGAACCCACGTCTTCTACTTCGAGAGCGACAAGGTCGCGTTCATCGAGCACCGGCTGCCGGCCACGATCCGGCAGTACCGGTCGCGGGGCCTCGACTTCGCCACCGTGGGGCGGACCCGACGTGACTGGTACACGTTCCCGGCGCCGCAGGTCGAGATCGAGCGCGCCCAGAGCACCCTCATCGGCGGGATGCTGGGCATCCACGGCGACTGGGTCGCCGGTCCCTGCCTCATGCCGTCCGCCCATGTGGCCGTCCTGGGAGAGAGTCGGTGGGACGGGACCGATCGGCACGGGTGGGGAGTGCCGTGGTTCGTGCTGGGCCGAGCGTTCAGGAACGGACTCAAGGTCGGGCTCATCAAGACGGCTCCCGGCGTCGAGCCCGACGCCCGCAACGAGTTCAACCCCGGCTACCGCTTCTACCAGGCCGACAGCATCCTCGGCTCGTTCTACGAGGGAGCGGGCGTCGCCTACGACTGGCGAGATCCGGCCGGCCGACGCGAGTAGCCGCGAAGCCGGCGGCGAGTCAGACCGGGTGACCCACGTGGGCGAGGGCCTGGCGCAGCAGGACCCCATGGCCGCCGTCCATCTCGCCGAGGGCGGCGAGGGCGGCAGCCTCGTCGGGAGTCATCCACGCGAGATCCAGCGCGTCCTGCTGCGGCGAGCAGTCGCCCATGACGGGCACCACGAAGGCCAGCGCCACTGCATGCTGTCGGGGGTCGTGGAACGGCGTCACCCCCGGCGTCGGGAAGTACTCGGCCACCGTGAACGGCTGCGGCGACAAGGGGATCCGCGGCATCGACAGGGGGCCGAGGTCCTTCTCGACGTGCCGGATCAGCGCGTCGCGGATCCGCTCGTGGTAGAGCACCCGCCCGGAGACGAGCTCGCGGTCGATGGTCCCCTCGGACGACGCCCTCAGCAACAGCCCGATCGTCGTCACGACGCCGCGCTCGTCGACCCGGACCGGCACCACCGACACGTAGACGATCGGGAGCCGTTCGCGGGCGTCGCGCAGCTGCTCGCGGGTCAGCCAACCGGCCGAGGTCTCCGTCTCGCTCATGGCACGGTTCTACCAGCAGGGCGCAACTCGGTCAGAGGACCTTGCCCGGGTTCATGATCCCGAGCGGGTCGAACACCGTCTTGACCGCCCGCTGACGGGCCATCTCGGCCTCGCCCAGCTCGAGCGGAAGCCACTTGGCCTTGAGCGACCCGACGCCGTGCTCGCCGGTGATCGTGCCGCCCATGGCGAGCGCCTCCCGGACCAGGCCGTCGAACGCCGCCTCCGCGCGTCGACGGCTGTCCGGGTCGTCCAGGCGGAAGAAGAAGCACGGGTGCAGGTTGCCGTCGCCACCGTGCCCGGACAGCGTGACGTCGACGCCGTGCTCCGCTCCGAGCCGGTGCCCCGCCCGGATGAGGTCGGCCAGCCGGCGGATCGGGACGCAGACGTCCTCGGTGAAGTGCGGGCCCTTGAGCTCCTGGGCCGCGTGCAGCGCGCGCCGGCCGGCCATCAGCGCGTCCGCCTCCTGCGCGTCGTCGGCCACGGCGACCTCCAGCGCGCCGGCGTCGGCGAGCACCGACGCATACCGCTGCACGTCCTCCGCCGTCCCACCCGGGCGGTCGGACTGGACGATGACCGCGCCGGCACACCCGGCGGGGAACCCGTAGTCCGCGAGCCGCTGCACCGAGTCGATCGTCGGCCCGTCGAGCACCTCGATGAGCGACGGCCCCGGCCGCTCGGCCCGCAGGGCCACGACACCGGCGGCGGCCGCCTCCAGGGTCCCGAACGTCGCGAGCGCCGTCAGCGGCGGGTCGGGCGCCGGCACCAGCCGCACGACGACCGACGTCACGACGCCCAGCAGTCCCTCGGAACCCACGAACAGCCCGGTGAGGTCGAACCCGGCCACGCCCTTGGCCGTCCGGCGTCCTGTCCGCATCACCGCTCCGCCGGGCAGGACGACCTCGAGACCCCGCACGTAGTCGGCCGTCACCCCGTACTTGACGCAGCAGAGCCCGCCCGCGTTGGTCGCGACGTTGCCGCCGATCGTGCAGCTCGCGGACGACGCGGGATCCGGTGGGTAGGCGAGCCCGACCGCCGCCGCGGCGGCCTTGAGCGACGCGTTGACGACGCCGGGGCCGACCACGGCGAAGCGCTCCAGCTCGTCGAGCTCGTCGATCTGGTCGAGTCCCTCGACATTGAGCACGAGGGACCCTTCGCTGGCGACCGCTCCGCCGGCCAGACCGGTGCGGGCGCCCTGCGGGACCACGGGCCGGTGCGTCGCGGCGGCCTCGCGCAGCACCTCGACCACGTCGGCCCGGTCGCGGGCGCGCACCACCTCGAACGACGCCGGCGCTATCGCGCCGAGGGAGGAGTCCACGGCGTACGTCGCGGCCACGTCCGGATCGGTGACGGTACGCATGCCCGCACACTATGTCGGTCGAGTCCCGGCGGCGGCCGCCGCTAGACTGGCTGCACAGGCGTCTGAGCCGTCATCAGCGGTGAGCCTCCGGAAGAACCGAGCGCGTGCGCTCCCAGTAGACCCGGACGGGTGGGCCCGTCACAGCCTTCGGCAAGAGCGGTCGTATGCGAGTCCGGGACCTCCCGGGCCGGTGTGCGACAAGCGGGGTGGTACCGCGGTTTCACCGTCAGGTGGCGTCGTCCTCGGTCAACACGAATGAGCAGACCACCCGCATACCGATCCGCAGGAGCCGACCCTCTGATGAGCGAGCAGTCGTCGCCGTACCCGCACGTCCCGTCCAGCCCGCGCTTCCCCGAGATCGAGGAGCGCGTCCTGAAGTACTGGGACGAGGACGGGACCTTCGTCGCGTCGGTCGAGAACCGCGAGGCCGGCGTGGACGGCTCGAACGAGTTCGTCTTCTACGACGGCCCGCCGTTCGCCAACGGGCTGCCGCACTACGGCCACCTGCTCACCGGCTACGTCAAGGACATCGTGCCGCGGTACCAGACCATGCGCGGACGCCGCGTGGAGCGCCGGTTCGGCTGGGACACCCACGGTCTGCCCGCCGAGCTGGAGGCGATGAGCCAGCTGGGGATCAAGACCAAGGAGGAGATCCTCGAGCTCGGTCTCGAGGCCTTCAACGCCAAGTGCCGCGAGTCGGTGCTGCGCTACACCGACGACTGGCGGGCCTACGTCACGCGACAGGCCCGCTGGGTCGACTTCGACCACGACTACAAGACGCTCGAGCCGGACTACATGGAGTCGGTGATCTGGGCGTTCAAGCAGCTCTACGACAAGGGCCTGGTCTACGAGGGCTTCCGCGTCCTGCCCTACTGCTGGAACGACCAGACGCCGCTGTCCAACCACGAGCTGCGGATGGACGACGACGTCTACCAGAACCGCCAGGACCCGGCCGTGACGGTGGGCCTGCGTCTGGAGACCGGCGAGCTGGCCCTGGTCTGGACCACCACGCCGTGGACCCTCCCGGCGAACCTCGGGATCATGGTCGGCCCCGACATCGACTACGTCGTCGTCGAGTCCGACGTGACGGGCACGCCCGAGCGCTACGTCATCGGGGAGGCGCGGATCGCCGCCTACGCGAAGGACCTCTTCCCCGACGGCGACGACCCGCAGGAGCACGTCGTCGAGCGGCTCAAGGGCACCGACCTGCTGGGCCGGAAGTTCCTGCCGCCGTTCGACTACTACCTCGGGCACCCCAAGGCCCACCACGTCTTCCCGGCCGAGTTCGTCACCACCGAGGACGGCACCGGGCTCGTCCACACGGCGGGCGCGTTCGGCGAGGAGGACAAGATCGTCACGGACGCCGCGGGCATCGAGCCGGTCGTCCCGGTAGGCCCCGACGGCCGGTTCACCTACCCGGTGACCGACTACGAGGGCCTCCTCGTCTTCGACGCGAACCTGCCGATCATCGACCACCTCAAGGCGCGTACGCGCGGCGAGGGCGACCACGGTGCGGTGACCGCCGGCACGGTGCTGCTGCGCCGTGAGACCTACGACCACTCGTACCCACATTGCTGGCGGTGCCGCGAGCCGCTGATCTACATGGCGGTCTCGAGCTGGTTCGTCGAGGTGACCAAGATCAAGGAGCGGATGCTCGAGCTCAACGAGGGGATCTCGTGGACGCCCGACCACATCAAGCACGGCCAGTTCGGCCGGTGGCTGGAGAACGCCCGCGACTGGTCGATCACGCGAAACCGCTTCTGGGGCAGTCCGGTTCCGGTGTGGAAGTCCGACGACCCGCAGTACCCGCGGATCGACGTCTACGGCTCTTTCGAGGAGCTGGAGCGTGACTTCGGCGTCGCCGTGACCGACCTGCACCGGCCCTACGTGGACCGGCTGACGCGGCCGAACCCCGACGACCCGACCGGCCACTCGACCATGCGCCGCGTCGAGGACGTCATGGACGTGTGGTTCGACTCCGGGTCGATGTCGTTCGCCCAGGTGCACTACCCGTTCGAGAACCACGACTGGTTCGAGCACCACTTCCCGGGCGACTTCATCGTCGAGTACATCGGACAGACCCGCGGCTGGTTCTACACGCTGCACATCCTCGCGACCGCGCTGTTCGACCGACCGGCGTTCTCGTCGTGCGTCTCGCACGGGATCGTCCTCGGCTCCGACGGCCAGAAGATGAGCAAGTCGCTGCGCAACTACCCGGACGTCTCCGAGGTCTTCGACCGCGACGGCGCCGACGCGATGCGCTGGTTCCTCATGTCCTCGCCGATCCTGCGCGGCGGCAACCTCATCGTCACCGAGCAGGGCATCCGCGACGGGGTGCGCCAGGTGATCATCCCGCTCTGGAACGCCTGGTCGTTCTTCTCCCTGTATGCCAACGCGGCCGACGGCGGGTCCGGGTACCGCGCGCAGTGGTCGACGGCCTCGACCGACGTGCTCGACCGGTACCTCCTGGCCAAGCTGCGTGAGTTCGTCGCGACGATGCAGTCGCAGATGGACGCGTACGAGATCGCCAACGCGTGCGACACGATGCGCTCGTTCCTCGACGTGCTGACGAACTGGTACATCCGGCGCTCGCGCGACCGCTTCTGGGGCGGCGAGGACGAGTCGGCGAAGGCCGCGTTCGACACGCTCTTCACGACGCTCGAGACGGTATGCCGCGTGGTCGCCCCGCTGCTGCCGCTCACCACCGAGGAGATCTGGCGCAGCCTCACCGGCGGGCGATCGGTGCACCTCACCGACTGGCCCTCGTTCGACGACCTGCCCGAGGACCACGCCCTGGTCGCGTCGATGGACCGGGCCCGCGAGGTCTGCTCGACCGTCTCCGCGCTGCGCAAGGCCAACCAGCTGCGAGCGCGGCTGCCGCTGGGTGCGCTGACCGTCGTGACGGCGGATCCCACTGCGCTGCAAGGGTTCACCGACGTCATCCGCGACGAGGTCAACGTCAAGGAGGTCCGCCTGGTCGACCTCGGTACCGCCGACGAGGCCGGCTTCGGGCTGACCCAGCGGCTGGTCGTCAACGCCCGCGCCGCCGGCCCGCGGCTCGGGCGCGACGTCCAGACGGTGATCAAGGCCAGCAAGTCCGGGGACTGGCGGGTCGACGACGACGGTGCGGTCTACGCCGCCGGCCAGCGTCTGGAGCCCGGCGAGTTCACCCTCGAGCAGGAGTACCTGCAGGCCAAGCAGGACCAGCACGCCGCGGCTCTGCACGGGGGTGGCGTCGTCGTCCTCGACACGGCGGTGACCGAGGAGCTGGCCCGCGAAGGGCTCGCGAACGACCTCGTCCGCGCCGTCCAGCAGGCCCGCCGCGACGCCGGCCTGCATGTGAGCGACCGGATCTCGCTGACCGTCACCGGTGACGAGGCGGTGTTCGACGCGACCGTCGCCCATCGTGACCACCTGGTCCGCGAGACGCTGGCCACCCAGTTCGGCTCGTCGCCGAACCTCGACGACCTGGCCGCCGCGGACGGCGCCACCGATGTGACCGTCGGCGACGGCCACCCCGCACGCGTCCTGGTGAGGAAGGTCTGATGCCCACCGTGGTGAACGTCCTGGTCCGCCGAGCCGTCGAGGACGACCTCGATGCGATCCTGTCGGTCGGCCACCGCACGTGGCCGCCGACCTACGAGCCGATCGCCGGCGCGGACTACGTGGCGATGGGCCTGGCCAAGTGGTGGAGCGCCGAGTCGACGCTCCCGGCGATCCGCGCCGGCCGGATGACGGTGGCCGAGGTCGACGGTGAGGTTGTCGGCGTCGCGAGCGCCGGACCCCATGAGGGGCACCTCGTGCTCTGGAAGCTCTACGTCGTGCCCGAGCACCAGCGTGGCGGCATCGGGGCGCGGCTGCTCGAGGCGGTCGTCGAAGGCGCTCGGGGCATCCACCCCGAGATCCGGCTGGCGTACATCGAGGGCAACGTGTCGGCCCGGGACTTCTACGCCCTCAAGGGGTTCGTCGAGGTGGACCGGGAACCGGGATCCGGCGGACTGCCGGATACCATCTGGATGTCCCGACCGGTGGCCGCCGGATGAGCGACAGCCCGCGCCCCAAGCGCCCCAGCGGTCTCACCACCCCGGACCCGGACACGCTGCGGCGCCTGCTCGACGTCGAGCAGGCGATCCTCTCCCGTACGTCCGAGACCGACATCGACCCCACGCTCGACACGGTGCGCGAGGTCATGGACCTCCTCGGGGACCCCCAGCGCTCCTACCCCGTCATCCACCTGACGGGGACCAACGGCAAGACGTCGACGACCCGGATGATCGACTCGCTGCTCACCGCGCTGGGCCTGACCACCGGACGGTTCACGTCGCCGCACCTGCACTCGTTCCGTGAGCGGATCACCATCGGCGGTGAGCCGATCGACCCCGAGCGGCTGGTCGAGGTCTACGACGAGGTGCAGCCGGTGGTGCAGCTCGTCGACGACCGCGCCGTGGCGTCGGGCGGCGAGCCGCTGAACTTCTTCATGATGTCGGTGGTCCTCGCCTATGCCGCGTTCGCCGACGCCCCGGTGGACGTCGCCGTCGTGGAGGTCGGGCTCGGTGGCACGTGGGACGCGACCAACGTCGCCGACGGGCAGGTCGCGGTCGTGACGCCGGTGGCGATCGACCACGCGCAGCTGCTCGGCTCGACGGTCGAGGAGATCGCCACCGAGAAGTCCGGCATCATCAAGCCCGGAGCGATCACCGTCTCCTCCATCCAGGAGCGCGACGTCGCCGAGATCCTTCTCGAGCGCGCGAACGAGGTCGGGGCGCGGATCCTGTTCGAGGGCAACGACTTCGGGGTCATTGCCCGCGAGGTGGCGCTGGGTGGCCAACAGCTCTCGCTGCGCGGGATCGCCGGCGAGTACCCCGACATCTATCTGCCGCTCCACGGCGAGCACCAGGCCAGCAACGCCGCGACCGCACTGGTCGCGGTGGAGGCGTTCCTCGGTGGCGGCGAGCAGCGGCTGGACCTCGACATCGTGCGGCAGGGGTTCGCCGACGTCACCTCGCCGGGTCGGCTGGAGGTCGTCCGTCGGTCGCCGACGGTGTTGGTCGACGCGGCTCACAACCCGGCGGGTATGCGGGCGCTTCGGGCCGCGCTCGGCGACGCCTTCACGTTCACCAAGCTGGTCGGGCTCGTCGCGATCTTCGCCGACAAGGAGGCCGCTGAGATGCTCGAGATCCTCGAGCCGGCCATCGACCACGTGGTCATCACGCGGAACACGTCGCCCCGGTCCCTGCCGCCGCGCGAGCTGGCCAAGATCGCGACCGAGATCTTCGGCGAGGACCGCGTGACGGTCGAGGAGTCGATGCCCGACGCCATCGACGCCGCGGTCACCCTGGCCGAGGAGGACGGCATGGGCGGCGGAGTCATCGTCACCGGGTCGGTCGTCACGGCCGCCGACGCCCGGCTGCTCCTCGGCGCCGACGACACCTGAGCCAATCATCTGAGCCGATCATCTGGACGGAGGTGTCCTGACCGGGCGCCTCCGTTCGTGGTGATGGTGACCGCAACCCCAACCGGGAAGGAACCCGTCATGACCATCCAGACCCCGATCGCCCCGACCGAGACCGGGTACGCCGACGTCAACGGGCTCCACCTCTACTACGAGACCTACGGGTCGGGTGCGCCGCTGGTCCTGCTCCACGGCGGCATGCTGACCATCGACCTCAACTTCGCAAGTCTCATCCCGACCCTGGCCCAGACGCATACGGTCATCGGCGTCGAGCAGCAGGGGCACGGGCGGACGGCCAACATCGACCGCGAGATCACCTACCCGAACCTCGCCTCCGACGTCGTCGCGCTGCTCGACCACCTGGGGATCGACCGGGCGGCGGTCCTCGGGCACAGCATGGGTGGCGGTGTGGCGCTCGAGCTCGCCGTGAACCACCCCGACCGGGTCAGCGCGATCGTGCCGATGTCGGCGAGCGTCAGCAAGGACGGGATGCACCCGGACCTGCTCGACCCGTCCACCTTCGAGACGTCGCCGATCATGCCCACCGCGCAGGACTTCGCCGACTTCAAGGCGGCGTACGAGCGTCTCTCGCCGCATCCGGAGCAGTTCGACGCTTTCCTCATGTCACTCGGCGGGATGGACAGCGACTTCGCCGGCTGGACCGACGAGCAGCTCGCCGGGATCGGCTGTCCCGTGCTGATCGTCCAGGGCGACAACGACTTCACCACCGTCGAGCACGCCGGCGTGATGCTCGCGAGGATCCCGGGATCCGCGCTGGCCGTCATTCCGGCGACGACCCACATGCAGGTGACGCGCCGGGACACGATCCTGCTGCCGGTCCTCGACCAGTTCTTCGCGGCGCACCCTGGTGTGTGACGTAACCGCGGTGTGACCGGCGGGTTCGGCCGGTGGCCGGCCCGCCGCATACCCTGAGGCGCATGGCCGCTGTCCCCTTCTACGGCGCGACCGGGAAGTTCACCTGGCGAATGGGTGCGGTCGTGCTCGCAGCCCAGTCGGTGATCGTCTTCCTCGGCGCGCTGGTGGCGCGAACCCTCGGGGTGGCGACCGGGGACTCTGCGTCGGGTGCATACCTGCTGGTCGGTTCGGGGCTGGCGGTCGCCTGCCTTCTCGTCGCCGGGCTGATGCGTCGGCCGTTCGGGGTCACCCTGGGGTGGCTGATCCAGGTGGCCACGCTCCTCTGCGCGTTCGTGCTGCCGATGATGCTCATCGTCGGCGTGATCTTCACGGTGCTGTGGGTCGTCTGCCTCTGGCAGGGGCAGCGGATCGACGCGATCCAGGCCGGGCGGGCGGCCGAAGCGGGCCACTAGGGTTGACGGGTGACGACGACGGAGCGTTCTCTGGTCCTGGTCAAGCCCGACGGGTTCTCCCGCGGCCTGTCGGGGGAGGTCATCCGCCGGATCGAGGCCAAGGGGTATGCGCTCGTCGCCCTGTCGATCCTCACCCCCGACCGCCAGCGGCTGGCCCTGCACTACGCCGAGCACGAGGGCAAGCCGTTCTACGAGCCGCTGGTCGAGTTCATGTCGTCCGGCCCGGTGACCGCGGTGGTCATCGAGGGGCACCGGTGCATCGAGGGCTTCCGGGCCCTCGCCGGCGCGACCGACCCGACCGCCGCGCTGCCGGGGACGATCCGCGGTGACCTCGGCCGCGACTGGGGTCTCAAGGTCCAGCAGAACATCGTCCACGGGTCCGACAGCCCGGAGTCGTCCACCCGCGAGATCGGGATCTGGTTCCCCGACCTGTGACCGAGCCGCACCTGGAGCTCGACTGCTACTCGTGCCGGCAGGAGGCGCTGGGGGAGCGGCCACCGCGCGAGGAGGTCAGCCTCGGCGGCGCCTGGCGGGTGGCGCACGCGTTCGACACCTCGCTGCCCGGGTGGCTGGTGGCCGTGCCGCGCCGGCACGTGACCGCGTTCGCGCAGCTGGACGAGGCGGAGGCTTCGGAGCTCGGGCCGCTGCTCGTGGCCTTGGGGCGCGCCCTGGCCGAGGTCGTCGGCTGCGTCAAGACCTACGTCATCCAGTTCGCCGAGGCGGAGGGCTTCTCGCACCTGCACGTGCACGTCGTCCCGCGGGCGGCCGACCTCGCACCCGAGCTGCGCGGGCCACGGGTCTTCGCGCTGCTCGGGCGACCCGAGGCGGAGCGGGTACCCGTGGCCGAGCAGGACCGGATCGCCGTCGAGCTACGTAGCGTCCTGGACGCGCCCGGTCGGTAGCTCGGGTCCTCGACGATCGTGGGAACAAGTTGCTCCCAGGGCGTCAACTAGTTCCCACGATCTGCCTCGGGCGGGTGCGAACCCGGGGGTTGGGAGTCACACCAGCCTCACTGGTCACACGTTCGGCAACACGCTACGGATAGGCGGGGAACGCACCGACCCCCGCCCGAGAATCGCCGGCATGACCTCGGTGTCGCGTCCCGCCATCCTGGGGCGCGACCTCGCCGTCGACCTCGGGACGGCCAACACCCTGGTCTACGTGCGCGGTCGCGGCGTCGTCCTCGACGAGCCCTCCGTCGTCGCCGTCGAGGCGGGCAGCAACCGGCTCGTCGCGGCCGGGACCCGCGCGAAGGAGATGGTCGGCCGCACCCCGGCAACGGTTCGCGCCGTTCGGCCGCTGCGCGACGGCGTGATCTCCGACGCGGACCTGACCGAACGGATGCTGCGCTGGTTCATCGACCAGGTGCGCCCGAGCCGGCTGGTCCGCCCACGGATGGTCGTCTGCGTCCCGAGCGAGGTGACCGGCGTCGAACGCCGCGCCCTCGAGGACGCCGCCACCCGGTGCGGTGCGCGCCGGGTCTACATCATCGAGGAGCCCATGGCCGCGGCCATCGGCGCCGGCCTGCCGGTCAACGACACCGCTGCGTCGATGGTCGTCGACATCGGCGGCGGCACGACCGACGTCGCCGTGATCAGCCTCGGCGGCATCGTCTCGTCGCGGTCGATGCGGATCGGCGGCGACGAGATCGACGAGGCGATCGTCGCCCACGTCAAGAGCGAGTACTCGCTGCTGCTCGGCGAGCGCAGCGCCGAGGACATCAAGACCGGCGTCGGTTCGGCCTTCCCGCTGGCCGAGGAGCTGACCACCCGGATACGCGGTCGGGACCTCGTCACCGGGCTGCCCAAGGTGGTCTCGATCTCGTCGCCCGAGGTGCGCCGCGCCATCGAGACCCCGGTCATCCAGATCGTCGAGCTGGTGCGCACCACCCTCGACGTCTGCCCGCCCGAGCTGGCCGGCGACATCGTCGACCGCGGCATCACGCTGACCGGCGGGGGCGCGCTGCTCCGCGGGCTCGACGAGCGGATGCGTCACGAGCTGGGCGTCCCGGTCCACGTCGCCACCGACCCGCTGCGCAGCGTGGCCCTCGGAGCCGGCCGGTGCGTGGAGGAGTTCGGGGCGCTGCAACGGGTGCTGGTCACCAGCGAGTACCGGTGACGCCGCTCGCCCGTCGGCGCCTCCTCGTGGTGCTGCTCCTCGCGACCGTCGTCGCCGTGGTGCTCGACCTCTCGGGCTCGGTGCTCCCGGACCGTGCCCGGTCGCTCGCTGCCGCGGCGGTCGGACCGGTCCAGCGGTCGGTCGCCGGGGTCGACCGGAGCGACATCGCCCGGCTCGAGGAGGAGAACGCCGTCCTGCGGGCTCAGCTGGCCCAGGCCCAGGCGCGGCTGGCCCAGGACGACGCCGCCGGTCGGCTGCTCGCCTCACCGTCGGCCGGCGCCGGCCACCTGCTCCCGGCCCGCGTGGTCGCCACCAACTCCACGGTCACCGGTGGCCGGCAGGTCACCGTCGACGTCGGCCAGCGCGACGGGGTCGAGCCCAACCTCACCGTCGTCGCCGCCGACGGCCTGGTCGGCCGGGTCGTCAGCGTCGGCCCGTGGTCCAGCGACATCCGCCTGCTCGACGGCGCCGAGGCCGCCGTCGCGGTCCGGGTCGGCTCCGGCGTGCTCGGCAGCGTCGCCGCCGGCCCGCCCGGCGACCTCGCCCGCTCGCCCGGCGACCTCACCCTCACTCTCGTCGACCGCTCGACCGTCGCCGTGGGGGATCGGGTGACCACCCTGGGCAGCGTCGGTGGGCGCCCCTACGTCCCGGGCATCGTCGTCGGGACCGTCACGGCACTCGACCCGCCGCGCGGCCAGCTGACGGCGACGGCCGCCGTCCGCCCCGCGGTCGACCCGAGCCGGCTCGACGTCGTTGCGGTCGTCCTGCCCTCGACGCCCGCCACCGGCACCACCGGCACCACCGGCGCCGCCGCCAAGGCGCCGTCGTGATGCCGCGGCTCAGCCTGCTCGGGCTGCTCCGGACCGGCGCGGTGCTCCTCGCGGCTCTGGCTGTCGCCACCGTGCTGCCCCGGTTCGGCGTGCCGGTCCGGTTTCGGCCGGACCTCGTCGTCCTCCTCGTGGCGGCGTCCGCAGTCGTCCGCGGCCCCGCCCATGGGGCCCTGCTCGGGCTGGCCGCCGGCTGGGTCGTCGACCTCGTCCCCCCGGGCGGCTCCCCGCTCGGGCTCACCGCCCTCCTGTATGCCGCGGCCGGCGCCACCGCCGGGTCTGTTCCACCGCGGCGCCCACCGCAGCCTGCTTACCGCCCTGCTGGGCTCGCCGCGGCCACCGTCGTCGTCGAGCTCGGCGGGGTGTGCGTCGCCATCCTCGGGGACGGCACCGTCGACCTCGCCGCCGCGGCGACGCGGACGCTGGTGACCCTGGCCGTCGGGCTGCTCGCCCTGCCGGCGGTGCTCGGCGTGGACCGCGCCCTGACCCGGCGACGACTGGCGTGAGGCCGCATACCCGTCGTCGCCGCCGACGTCGGTGCCGCGGCTGGTCGTCGTGGCCGCCCTGGTGGTCTCGGTGTTCGCCCTCCTGCTCGGCCGGCTCGGGCAGGTCCAGGTCGTGCAGCGGACGGCGTACGCGGGGCCGGCCGCAGTGTCGCTCGAGACCCGGACGACGGTCCAGCCGGCGGTCCGCGGGCGGATCCTCGACGCGCAGGGCGAGCCGCTCACCGACAACACCTCCAGCGTCGCGGTGACGGTCGAGCGCAGGGTGCTCGTCGAGGCGTCCGACGGTGGCCGTGGGCTCGTCGACCGCATCGCCGCGGGCCTGGACCGGCCGGCTCAGCCGCTCTGGGAGCGGACCTTCCTCTGCGGTTCGCCGGGCGCGACGCCACCTCCCGCCTGCTTCAACGGGTCGGCATACCAACCGATCCCGCTGGCCGAGAACGTCGACCCGACGCGGGCGCTGAGCCTGCTGGAGCAGCCGGAGAACTACCCCGGTGTGGGGGTCGTGGCCGAGCCGGGCCGGACCTATCCCGCGCCGCACGGCGTCAACGCCGCCCACCTCCTCGGCTACGTCGACCGGGCCAGCGCCGGCGACGTGTCCGGCAGCGACGGTGCGGTCACCGCGGACGAGACCGTCGGGCGGGACGGGCTGGAGGCGCAGTACGACGGCGTCCTGCGTGGGACGCACGGCACCACGTCGGTCGCGGTCGACCCGCGCGGGGTCGTCGTCGACCGGCTCGCGACGACCGCTCCGGTCGCCGGGCGCGACGTCGTCACGCACATCTCCGCGCCGGTCCAGGTCGCCGCCGAGCAGGCGCTGGCGGGTGCCGTCGGCTCCGCGCGCAGCGGCGGGTTTCGCCGCGGACTCGGCGGCCGCCGTGGTCCTCGACGTCACCGACGGGGCCGTCGTCGCGGCGGCGAGCTACCCCGCGTACGACCCGACGGTCTGGACCGGCGGCATCACGCAGGCGAACCTCGACGCCCTGCGGAACCCCGCGGCCGGCACACCGCTCGTCTCGCGGGTGACCGGCGCGACGATGCCGCCGGCCTCGACGTTCAAGGTCGTCTCGACGACCGCGGCCGCGGCGATGGGCGTCGACCTCAACGGGCAGTACGACTGCACGTCGACGTTCCAGGTGGGGGACCGGGCGTTCGCGAACTACGAGTCCCACGACTACGGCGCTCCTCTCGCTGCAGCGCAACCTCGAGGTCTCGTGCGACACGATCTGGTACCGGTTCGCCTACCAGTCCTGGCTCGCCCAGGGCGGTCTCGGGCCAAGGACGACGCCGGCGACCCGTTCGTCACGGCGGCCAAGGCCTACGGGCTCGGCGTCCGGACCGGCGTCGACCTCCCGGGCGAGGTGGCCGGGCGGATCCCCGACCGGGTGGGGAAGCGCTCGACGTGGGAGGACACCAAGACCCAGACCTGCGCGCGGGCGGCGAGCGGCTACCCGGACGTTGCGGCCTCCGACCCGGCTCGCGCCGACTACCTCAAGGCGCTCGCGGTCGAGAACTGCGACTCGGGCTGGCAGTACCGCGCCGGCGACGAGGCCAACTTCGCCATCGGCCAGGGCGACGTCGCCGTGACCCCGCTCCAGCTCGCTCGCGTGTATGCGGCGGTGGCCAACGGCGGGACGCTCTGGGTTCCCCAGGTGGCGGCGGCGACGCAGAACCAGGACGGGTCGGCCCGGACCGCCGATCCGCGCCCGTGGCCTCGGGGACGGTGCCGCTGACGCCGGAGGTCCGCGGGTTCCTCGTCGGAGCCCTGCAGGGGGTCGTGACGGCGGGCACCGCGAGCGGCGTCTTCGCGGGCTGGCCGCAGGCCGAGTACCCGCTGGCCGGGAAGACCGGGTCGGCCGAGGTGTTCGGCAAGCAGGCCACCAGCTGGTTCGCGTCGTTCGGACCGGTCACGAACCCGCGGTATGCGGTCGTCGTCATGGTGGCGCAGGCCGGCACCGGCGCGAGCACCGCCGCCCCCGCCTCGCGCGTGATCTGGGACGCGTTGCGGGCGGCTGGGTGACGGGCGGCTGACCCCCGGCATACCGCCGACCGGAGTGTCCGCATACCCCGATGGGAGGATCGGCGACATGAGCTCGGCGTGGTCGGACCACCGGATCGACGCGCTCATGGACCGCGCCTGGCGCCGCGGCCGGATCTCGGTGCGCGGGCGGGTCGACCGCGTGCGCGGCAAGGCGTGGCACATCGGTCAGTGCGCCATCGCGGCCGCGCTCGCGTGGTTCCTGGCCAGTTCCGTATTCCACCACCAGGCACCGGTGTTCGCGCCGATCGTCGCGGTGGTCTGCCTCGGGACGACGTATGCGCAGCGCCTGCGTCGGGTCGCGGAGATCACGGTTGGCGTCGCGGTCGGCCTGCTCGTCGCCGACCTGTTCCTCATGCTGGTGGGACCGGCGCGTGGCAGATCGGGGTCATCGTCCTCCTCGCCATGTCCGCGGCGCTGTTCCTCGACGCCGGCGGCCTGCTGGTGACCCAGGCGGCGGTGCAGTCGATCTTCGTGGTCGCGTTCGTGGCGACCCCGGGGGACGCGTTGACGCGCTGGTTCGACGCGGTGATCGGGGGCGCTGTCGCGCTGCTCGCGGCCGCGGTCGTCCCGGCCGCTCCGCTGCGGCGGCCACGGAGCCAGGCAGCAGTGGTCGTGCGGACCATCTCGACGCTGCTGCGCGACGCGGCCCAGTGCACCCGGGACGGCGACGTCCAAAGGGCTGCGCGGGTGCTGGCGTCGGCGCGCGCCACGGAGGCTCCACTACGGGAGCTGCAGCGAGCAGCCGACGAGGGGTTGGCGGTGATCGCCTCGTCGCCGTTCCAGCGCAAGCACAAGGAGAAGGTCCGCAGCGTCGCCGAGCTCGTCGAGCCGCTGGACCGGGCCATGCGCAGCACCCGGGTGCTCTGCCGTCGGGTCGCCGTCAACGCGGACCGCCAGATCCACGTCCCCGACTCCTACGCGACCCTGCTGGAGGACCTGGCCGACGCCACCGACATCGTCGCGCGGGTCCTCGGGGAGAACTCCGCCGCAAGCCAGGGCCGCGGCGGGATCGTCCAGGTGGGCCGCGCCACGGCGCAGCTCGAGCGAGGGTCGCTGTCGGTCGACGTGCTCCTCGTCCAGATCCGGTCGCTCATCGTCGACCTGCTCCAGGTGACCGGGATGGACTACGAGGAGGCCGTAGCGGTCATGCCGCGGATTCCCGAGGAGCTCCCCGGCGCCTGACGTCCCGCTTCCAACCCGGAGAAGTGCTCACTTTTCAGGGCCTCGACCCGCCAAAACTTGATACTTCTCCGGGTTGGAAGGCGGACGCGCAGCGGGTTCAGGTCGATACGGGCGTCGCCAGGACGACGGTGATGTCCTCGAAGCGGCGTTCGGCGGCCAGCCACGGACCGCTGCAGGTCTCGAGGAACAGCCGCTCGGGGCCGCCCTGGGCGTACAGGCCCTGTTCGCTGACCAGCTGCGGGTAGCCGGTGACCGCGTCGACGTCACGCCACACGGTGGAGATGCGGTACCGGCACGTCGTGCCGTTGTCGAGGAGGAGGTCGACGTCCTGGCCGACCTGGATCCGGGTGGGAAAGTCCCGCTGGAACACCGCCGAGCCGTCCCGGTACGTGTGGCCGTTGGTCAGCACGGTGCCGGCGCCCGAGCCGGGGTGGGGTCCGTCGGCGTACCAGCCCACCGTGCGCTGGTCGACCGGGGCCGCCAGCGGAGCTCGCCCGGACGCGTCCGGTGCGGCCCCCCGGTCGAGACCGATGATCCCGACCGGGGCGTCGACATTGAGGGCGGGGATGCTCATCCGGGTGGGCGACCCTGGCTGGCAGGGCGAAGCCGGCGGTCGCGGACCGAGAGCCACGTCGAGGCCGACTCGGTTGCGGAGGTCGCCGGCGACGAGGACCGCACCGACGACCGCCAGCAGCACCGCGATCGTGCGCATGAGCCGGACCGGGCGCGGAACCCGCGCCCGGTGCCGACGTGGGGTCGTCACCCCGTCACGAGCCGGCGATGCCCCGGCGGCGACGTTGCGCCTCGGCCGCCAGCAGGCCGGCACCGGTCAGCAGGGCCCCACCGCCGATGAGCCCGAGCGGCATCCCGCCGCCGTCCCCACCCGTGCCCGGAGCACTGGTGCCAGGTGTGCCGGGTTCACCAGGCGTACCGGGGGTGCCAGGCGTACCCGGGTGCCGGGCGGCGGGGGCGGCGGTGTGGTCGAGCAGGCGCCGGTCCCCGGGTCGGCCCCTGCGACCTGGACGACCACCGAGAAGCCCTGGGCGTCGGGGAACTTGTCGCCGACGTTGACCGGGCCCTTGTTGTTGACGGAGTTGGCGCTGACCTCGATCGGGTTCTTGCCACCCTTGAGCAGCTCGAAGCCGCCCGGGGTGCGCACGTACTTGCAGACCCAGACCTTGACGTTGCCGTCAGCGGCGTGGGCGGGCGCGCTCAGCCCGATGAGGCCGACGGTGGCGATGCCGGTGGCGGCGGCCAGGGACAGCAGACGGCGATGGCGTGGCGTGGAAGCAGGCATCGGTTCCCCTTGGTGGACGTAGCCCCGAGTGAGTCCCGATGATGGGCAGTGACCTCATGGGTCACTTCAGTAACACGCGCACCATGCGTTTACTGTGACCACATCGTTGCCAAGCCGGTTGGGGAACTGGTCAGCGGCCGAGGCGCTCGTAGACCTTCTCGGACTGCTCGCGGGCACCGCTCCACCAGTCCTCGTTCTCGCGGTACCAGTCGATGGTCTGGGCCAGGCCGGCCCGGATGTCCTGGTACTGCGGCCGCCAGGAGGTCTCCGCGCGAAGCTTGCTCGAGTCGATCGCGTAGCGCAGGTCGTGCCCCGGGCGGTCGTTCACGTGCTCGAACCAGTCGGCCGGCTTGCCCATCAGCTCCAGGAGGAGCGCGATGATCTCGCGGTTGTTCTGCTCGCCGTCGGCGCCGATGAGGTAGGTCTCACCGAGGCGGCCCTGCTCGATGATCGCCACGACGGCGTCGTTGTGGTCGTCGACGTGGATCCAGTCGCGGACGTTGGCGCCGGCTCCGTAGAGCTTGGGCTTCACGCCCTGGAGGATCCCCGTGATCTGCCGCGGGATGAGCTTCTCGACGTGCTGGCGGGGGCCGTAGTTGTTCGAGCAGTTCGACAGGGTGGCCTTGATCCCGAACGACCGGATCCAGGCGCGGACCAGCAGGTCGGCGCTCGCCTTGGACGACGAGTACGGCGACGAGGGGTTCACCGGCGTCGACTCGGAGAAGCGGTTCGGGTCGTCCAGCTCGAGGTCGCCGTAGACCTCGTCGGTCGAGATGTGGTGGATCCGCTTGTCGTGCTTGCGAACCGCCTCGAGCAGCCGGTACGTCCCGATGATGTTGGCCTCCATGAACGGCCACGGGTCGTCCAGGCTGTTGTCGTTGTGCGACTCGGCGGCGAAGTGGACGACGACGTCGGTGTCGGCGACGAGGCGGTCCACGAGCGCCTCGTCGGCGATCGACCCTTCGACGAACGCGATCTCCGACTCGACCGCCGCCAGCGACGCGCGGTTACCCGCGTACGTCAGGGCGTCGAGGACGGTGATCTCCCAGTCCGGCCGGGTCTCGCGGACCCGCAGGACGAAGTTCGAGCCGATGAACCCGGCTCCGCCGGTGACGAGGACCTTCATGCGATGTGCTCCTTGGTATGCGGTTGACGGGCTTCGGGGGAGGGGACGGCGTGGATGCCGGTGGGCTCTGCGGTGGCTGCGGCGCTGCCGCTCGGGCCCGAGCTGAACTCGACCTCGAGGGCGAACCGCTGGGCGAGGTACCGGTGGTCGGAGAGGGCGAGGACCCGGCCGGTCGGGTCGGCGGCGAACCGGCGGACGAGCAGCAGCGCGTCGCCTGGAGTCACGCCCAGCAGCTCGGCGTCCTCGGCGCTGGCCAGGCCGGCGGTGACGACCTGCCGGACCGTGGCGATGCGGTGCCCGTGCCGGGTCAACGTCTCCCAGATACCGGGCCGGGTCGCCGAGTCGCGGCTCACCGGGCCGGCCAGGTCGGCCGGGACCCACTCGCGGACGACGTCGAGACCCTCGCCGTCGACGGTTCGCAGGGACCGCGCGGACAGGACCTCGGTGCCCTCGTCGACGCTGAGCGAACCGGCGAGGGAGAGGGGCGCGGGCCGGTACCCGAACTCCACGACGTGGCGGTCGATGGTCTTGCCGGCCTCGGCGACCGCGGAGGCCGCGTGCCGGAAGGAGCCGATGGCCAGCCGCTGGTGGAAGGCCGACCCGGTCACGAACCAGCCCGCCCCGTGCCGGGACTCGACGAGGCCCTCGTCCCGCAGCACCTCGAGCGCGCGCCGCACGGTCGGGCGCGACACCGCATACCGGGCGCAGAGCTGCGACTCGGAGTCGAGCGCGCCGACGTCCCCGAACTCACCGAGGGCGATGCGCTCTCGGAGGTCGTGAGCGATGGTGGCGAACCGCGAACTTGTCATTAACTTGTAAGTTACAGCATGTATGCATCGGGTGCCAATGCCTGACAGCGGCACCTTTCCGGGAGCACACTGAAGCATGGCCGAGACGTCACATCGTGAGCCGGGTCAGGAGGTACGACGGCCGGGTCGGTGGTCGTGCCGGTTGCACGTCTGGCACCGCTGGCGCACGCATCGGTACCCGGAGAGCGAGGCCCGGTACCAGGAGTGCCTCGACTGCGGGAAACAGCGCGACGTCCCGATCGGCGTCGGTGGCCGCCGCCTGACCGCTAGCCGCAGATCGCGGTTGGTTCGTGGTGGATGGCGCCGGAATTCCGAGCGGTCCAGAGCACGGATCGGTCAGGGGGCGGGCGGCGCCGGTTCGGCGCTCAGTCCCGCGCAGCCGCGCAGGCCCTCCCAACGGGCGGTCGCGGTGGCCGCCGCGGTACCAGTGAGCGGGGTCGGCAGGCCGTCGACGATCCGCCCCGGATGCCACTGCGCGCCGCTTACGGTCCGGCCGGCCGCAGTGAGCACGAGGACGCCGGTCTCGGTCTTCGTCCCGCCGTTGGACGCGTAGAACTGGAAGTTGCCCATGCCGTAGTGGACGTAGGCGGCCCCGAGGTACCCGCCGCCGAGCAGCACGTGCGCGTGCTGGCCGACGACGATGTCGGCGCCCGCGGCGACGAGGTCGTCGACCAGCTTGCGCTGCACGGCGGTCGGGCAGGTCGTCAGGTCTTTGCCGTAGTGGAGCTCGACGACCACGGTGTCGGCGGAGGCCCGGGCGGCCCGGACGGCGTCGACGAGGCGCTGGTTCTGGCCGTCGATCGCGGTGGCCACGCCCGGCTGCCCCGGGCCGGCCGACCAGGTCCGGACCAGGCTGTCGTCGACCACGGCGGTGGCGCCGAGGACGGCGACGCGCTCGCCCCTGACCGTCGTCACCCACGGCGTGAACGCCTGCTGCTCGTCGGCACCGAGCCCCACCACCGGCATACCGGCCGTCTGGGCCGCCGCGAGCGCGTCGGGGACGCTGTTCGGCCCGTAGTCCAGGGCGTGGTTGTTGGCCATCGTCACGACGTCGACCCCGGCCACCTTCAACGCGTCGAAGACGACCGGCGGCGCCCGGAAGGTGAACTGCTTGGCCTGCGGCGCGCCTCGGGTCGTGACGGCGGTCTCGAGGTTGAGGATGCCGATGTCCGCGGCGGCCAGGACGCTGGTCAGCGGGCCCATCGCCGTCGACGGGTCGTCCAGCCGGTCGGCGAGGACGCCGGCGAAGTGCACGTCGCCGGCGAAGGCGATGGTGAGCGGGGTATGCGTACGCGCGGCCTCGGGTTCCGGCTCGCCGGAGCAGGCGGCCAGCGTCACGCACAGCGCCAGGCCGGCGAGCACCCCCGCCGCACGTCCCCGCATACCGTCCACGCTAGGGAGGTCCGGGCCTGACGCCGTGGCGCCACGCCCGGACCTCCTCGGCCGGCTGGCGAGCCGCTAGTGCTGGCCCTTGCCCTCTGCTGCGAGCTCGTCGAAGCTCGGCGGCATCGGTGTGACGCGGGGGTCGCCCTCGTCGGCGAAGTAGTCCGCCGGCTGCGTCGCGTCGACCCCGGCCGGAGCCTTGGCGGCCCGCAGGATCACGGTGAGGATCGCCGCGACCGCGACGTTGAGGACGAACGCGGTCACCGCGATGTAGCCCAGCTGGCCCCACACGGGGACGGTGGCCAGCGAACCACCGAAGTGCGACGTGGCCGCGCTGGACACGTTGTAGGCCGCCACCGTGCCGAAGGTCATGCCGACCGCCCACCCGGCGAGCAGCGCCCACCGGTGGAACCACCGCGTGTAGAGGCTGAAGACGATGGAGGGGAGGGTCTGCAGGATCCAGATCCCGCCGAGCAGCTGGAGGTTGATGGCGTTCTGCTTGTCCATGGTGAGGACGAAGATCAGCGCGAACGCCTTGACCACCAGGGACGCGATCTTGGAGACCTTGGCCTCTTGCTGGACGGTCGCGTCCTTGTTGATCCACTCCTTGTAGATGTTCCGGGTGAACGTGTTCGCGGCAGCGATCGACATGATCGCCGCCGGAACCAGCGCGCCGATCGCGATGGCCGCGAAGGCGACCCCTGCGAACCATGACGGGAACGTGTCCTCGAACAGCTGGGGGACGACCAGCTGGGCGTTGGGCTTCCCGTCGAGACCGATCGGCTTGGTACCGGCCGCGATCGCGACCCATCCGAGCAGGGCGAGGAGGCCGAGCACCAGACTGTACGCCGGCAGGATCGCGGCGTTGCGGCGGATCGTGTTGCGGCTCCTGGACGCCAGCGCTCCGGTGATCGAGTGCGGGTACATGAACAGGGCCATCGCCGACCCGAGGGCCAGTGAGGCGTAGGACCAGTACTGCGCCGACGTGGGGATGAACGACCCGGTCGATGCACCCGTGGTCGGGTTGGGCGTCGCCATCTTCTTCTCGGCCGCACCGAAGATCGCCTCCCAGCCGCCGAACCGCGACGGCAGGTAGATGATCGCCACGATGATGACGAGGTAGATGAGGATGTCCTTGACGAAGGCGATGAGCGCCGGCGCGCGCAGGCCCGAGGTGTAGGTGTACAGGGCGAGCACGAGGAACGCGATGAACAGCGGCGCGTCCGCAGCGAAGATGTTGCCGGATCCGCCGACGCCCGACACCTCGAGCACCGCCTGGATGCCCACCAGCTGGAGGGCGATGTAGGGCATCGTCGCGACGAAGCCGGTGATCGCGATGGCCAGCGAGAGACCCCGCGACCCGTGGCGGCCGGACACGAAGTCGGCCGGGGTCACGTAGCCGTGGCGGTGGCTGACGGACCACAGCCGCGACATGAAGATGAAGATGATCGGGTAGAGCACGATCGTGTAGGGCACCGCGAAGAACCCGCTGACGGCACCCGCTCCGAACATCGCGGCCGGGACCGCGACGAACGTGTACGCGGTGTAGAGGTCGCCGCCGAGCAGGAACCAGGTGATCCAGGTGCCGAAGCTGCGCCCGCCCAGGCCCCACTCGTCGAGGCTCTCCATGCTCTGCGGCCGGCGCCACCGCGAAGCCCAGAACCCCATCACCGCGACCATGACGAACAGCACGATGAGGACGCTCAGCGCGACCCAGTTGACCCCGGTCATCGGGTGCCGTCCTCGGTCGGGTCGACGAGGTACTCGTCACCCTCGGCGTTCATCGGCCGGTGCGGTCGGGCCTTGCGCACCACGAGGTACGCCGCATACGTGAAGCCCGAGCAGAGGAAGACCCAGAGGAACTGGTACCAGAAGAAGAAGGGGAAGCCGCCGATCGCCGGCTCCTTCTTCGCGTACGTGTTGACGAGCATGAGGGCGACGATCGGGGTCGCCAGCAGCACCCCGGCCAGGACCAGCAGGCCCTTGTTCGCCGGCGGCGCCGGGAAGTGCCGTCGAGTGTCGGGTGGAGCGTCGTTGGCCATGAGGCACCTCCGCGGTCTCGGGCCGCACCCGTGCGACCTCCGCACGGGAAGGTACTCCCGTGCCCGCGATCCGTCGCGCCCAGCGCGCCGAGTAGGCCTTCTCGTGATGTGAACGGTCGGCGTGGGCGCCGTCGACGCCGCCCCATAGGCTGGCGTCATGGCTGATTACGACGTCGTGGTCCTTGGTGCCGGTCCGGGTGGGTACGTCGCGGCGATCCGCGCGGCCCAGCTCGGGAAGAAGGTCGCCGTCGTCGAGCTGAAGTACTGGGGCGGGGTATGCCTCAACGTCGGCTGCATCCCGAGCAAGGCGCTGCTGCGCAACGCGGAGATCGCCCACATCATCACGGCGGAGAAGAAGGTCTTCGGCATCGAGGGCGACGCGACGATGGCGTTCGGGCCGACCCACGCCCGCAGCCGGGCCGTCGCCGACGCCAGCGCCAAGGGCGTCCACTACCTCATGAAGAAGAACCGGATCGACGAGATCGACGGCTGGGGCGTCATCACCTCCCCGACGTCGCTCGACGTCACCCTCGCCGACACGACGCGGCGGACGGTGACGTTCGACAACCTCATCATCGGGACCGGCGCCACGACGCGGCTGATCCCCGGGACCTCGCTCTCGGAGCGGGTCGTGACCTACGAGGAGCAGATCCTCACCGACCAGCTCCCGGGGTCGATCATCATCGCCGGGTCGGGCGCCATCGGCGTCGAGTTCGCCTACGTCATGAAGAACTTCGGCGTCGACGTCACCATCGTCGAGTTCCTCGACCGGATGGTCCCGACCGAGGACCCGGACGTGTCCAAGGAGCTGCTCAAGCAGTACAAGAAGCTCGGTGTGAAGGTGCTGCTCTCGACGAAGGTCGAGTCGATCGAGGACAGCGGCGACAAGGTGAAGGTCACCGTCAGCCCGGCCAAGGGCGGCGACCAGCAGGTGCTCGAGGCCGACAAGGTCTTGCAGGCGATCGGGTTCGCGCCGCGGATCGAGGGCTACGGGCTCGAGACGGTCGGCGTCGCGCTGACCGACCGGGGCGCCATCGCCGTCGACGAGCGCGGCCGCACCAACGTGGAGGGGATCTACGCGATCGGTGACGTCACCGGGAAGCTGATGCTCGCGCATACCGCCGAGGCCATGGGCGTGGTGGCGGCCGAGACGATCGCCGGCGCCGAGACCATCGAGATCAACTTCGACATGATCCCGCGGGCGACGTTCTGCCAGCCGCAGATCGCGTCGTTCGGCTATACCGAGGAGCAGGCACGGGAGCGGGGCTACGACGTGAAGACCGCGCAGTTCCCGTTCTCCGCCAACGGGAAGGCGCGAGGGATGGCCGAAGGAGTCGGGTTCGTCAAGATCATCGCCGACTCCGGGCACAACGAGATCCTCGGCGCGCACATGATCGGCCCCGAGGTCACCGAGCTGCTCCCGGCGCTGACCCTGGCGCAGCAGTGGGACCTCACCGCGGACGAGGTCGCCCGCAACGTGTTCGCCCACCCGACGCTCAGCGAGGCCATGAAGGAAGCGGTCGAGGGCATCGCGGGGCACATGATCAACCTCTGACAGGGCCACACTGGGGGCTATGGCTTTCGATGTGGCCGGGAGCGCCTACCAGCGGTTCATGGGTCGGTTCTCGGAGAAGCTGTCAGCGCCGTTCGCGGACTTCGCGGGGGTCGCGCCCGGCTCCGGTATGCGAGTGGTCGACGTCGGCTGCGGGCCCGGGGCGCTGACGACCGAGCTGGTCGACCGGCTGGGGGCGTCCGCGGTGACCGGGGCGGACCCGTCGGAGCCGTTCGTGGCGGCGGTGCGTGACCGGCTGCCGGACGTCGACATCCGGCAGGCGCCGGCGGAGTCGATGCCGTTCGCGGACAACGAGTTCGACGCGGCGCTGGCGCAGCTCGTCGTGCACTTCATGAAGGACCCGGCGGCGGGCGTCGGAGAGATGGCTCGTGTCACGCGTCCGGGCGGTGTGGTGGCGGTGTGCGTGTGGGACCACGCCGGTGGCCGCGGTCCGCTGTCGATCTTCTGGTCGGCGGTCGCGGAGGCCGACCCGGATGCGCGCGACGAAGGGTCGCTGATGGGGTCGAGCGAGGGACAGCTCGTGACGTTGCTGGGCTCGTGCGGTCTCGACGACGTGGTCGGCGGCGAGGTGACCGCGACCCGGGCATACACCTCCTTCGAGGACTGGTGGGAGCCGTACACGCTGGGCGTCGGGCCGGCGGGGGACTACGTGCGGTCGGTCGACGACGCGACTCGCGAGCGGGTCATCGCGGCGTGCCGGACTCGGGTGCCCGACGGGGAGTTCACGCTGGACGCGACCGCGTGGGCGGCGCGAGGGAGGGTGCGCTGATGATCACGGCGATGCATGCACTGGTGTACTCCGACGACGCGGCGGCGACGCGGGCGTTCTTCCGCGACGTGCTGCGGTGGCCGTTCGTCTCGGACGACGAGGGGTCGGAGGCGTCGGACTGGCTGATCTTCCGGTCGGGGCGCAGTGAGGTGGGCGTTCATCCGACCGGAGGCGAGGGCTGGTCGGCGCCGCGGCACCACGCCATCTCGCTGCTGTGCGACGACCTCGAGTCGACGGTCGCCGAGCTGCGCGGACGCGGCGCGGTGATCGAGGGCGAGCCGGCCGACCGCCCGTTCGGGCTGTGCGTCATGGTCGAGGTGCCCGGCGCGGACCCGATCATGCTCTACCAGCCGAAGCACCGGCTTGCCTACGGACTCTGACGGTCCGTCGCTGGAGGTCCTGGTCGACCGGGTGCCCGAAGGCTGGACGGCGGTGTCGTATGCCGGTCGCCGCTACGGGCTGTCGCGGACCACACACGCCGACGGACGCAGTGTCAGCGTCTTCGCCGAGGAGCTAGGCGGGCCGGACGTGGTCAGCGCCAACGTGTTCCGGCTCAGTGGCGGTGCGGAGCTCAGGCCGTGCGAGATGCCGGCGGCCAAGGTCCTGAACTTTCTGGAGGGTTGGCAGGCGTAGGTCCGCAAAAACACTGCCCGAGCTCGACTACCAGTCAAGCCGCTTGACTGGTCGCACAACCCCAGTCGAGGCGCATGACTGGCAGTCGAGTGCGCTCGGAAGAGCCGGCCGTGCTTGACCTCGGTGGTGGGCCACGATCGGCAACCTTGGTGGTCGGGATGTGACGTCTCGGCCACGAAGCCACTTCGGAACGGCGTCCCGGAGTGGGTTTTCGGCGTCTCGGCCACGAATCGACGCCGGGCGCGTTCGGAAGCGCGCGCCCGGGCCTGAATTCAGTGGCGGGCCATGATCGGCCAGATGTCCACGCCGTCGGGCGACACCGCGTGGAGCCGGCTCCACATGTTGGTCGTCCCGCAGGCGTGGTTGGGGATCACGCGAACCAGGTCGCCCACCCTCAGCCGGTTCACTCCGGACCCGGCGAGGAACCCGTGCTCCTCGTTGGCCGTCGGAAACGTCACGTCGGGGAGCGGGACCGCGTCGAGGTCGCACACCACACCGGCGCCGACCTCCGCGGAGATCGAGTCGGAGCTCATGGCCTTGAGCCCGGCGTCGAGGATCGCGTGGCCGTCGCGCTGGCGGGAGACGACGCGGGCGAGGACGGTGAGCGCACACTGGTCGAACGTCGCGCTGCCCAGCCGGACCTGGTTGGCGTCGAAGTAGACGTAGGTGCCGGGCCGGCCCTCGGTGACGCCGGTGGCATACGGGGACGACGTCATGCCGGGGGTGGAGCCGACCGAGACGATGTGGCACGGGACACCGGCCTCGCGTAGCCCGGCCGCGACTCCTGCAAGCTGGGCCCCGACACCGCGGCCCGCCGCCTCGAGACCCGGCCGGTCGGCCAGGTAGGCGCCGAGGTGCCCCTCGTGGGTGAGCACGCCGGCCAGCCGCAGGCCGGGCAGCGCGGCGAATTCCCGGCCGACCTCGACGGCCCGCGCAGGGTCGACGCCCGTGCGGTGCTGGCCGGTGTCGACGTCGAGCATCACGTCGACGACGGTGCCGCGCCAGACCGCCTCCTCCGAGAGCGGGCGGGCCACGTCGACGGAGTCGGCGATGAGGGTGACGTCCCACCGCAGCGTGGCCTCGACGGCGAAGGCCACCTTGGCGGCGCCCACCGGCTGGTGCGCCCAGACCAGTCCGGTGAAGCCGGCCGACCCGAACGCCTCGACCTCGGCCGGCGTCGAGCAGGTGAACCCGAGGGTGCCGGCCGCCCGCTGGCGCGACACCACCTCGAGACACTTCGAGGTCTTCACGTGCGGCCGCAGCCCGATCCCGTGCGACGCGAACGTCCCCGCCACCCGGCGGATGTTCGCCTCACATCGTTCGACGTCGACGACGAGCGACGGCGTCGGCAGCTCGGTGAGAGGAGACGTCACAGGCCGAGCCGTTCGCGGTGGTCGCCGTGCAGCAGGTGGTCGATCAGCTCCTGGCTGATCGCCGGCATCCCCTCGACCCGGTTGGCGGCGATCTCGTGGAGCCCGTCGATCGCCTGCTGAGGCGTCCAGATCGGGTAGTCCGAGCCGAACAGCAGCTTGTCCACGACGCCCCACTCCTGCGCGCGGACCAGTGCTCGGTAGCCGTCCGCGGGGCGCGCCCACGAGGCCGACACGTCGGAGAACACCCGCCGGTTCTTGCGGATGACGACCATCGTCTCGCGCTGCCAGGGGTGGCCGAGGTGGGCGATGATCTGGACCAGGTCGGGGTGGCGCCGGGCGACCTCGTCGACGTAGATCGGGTTCGACAGCTCGAGCTTGCCGATCGGCGACGGCGACGCGCCCATGTGCCACAACAGGATCAGTCCCGCCTCGGTGGCGGCCGTGTAGAACGGGTCGAGGGCCTCGTCGCGGATGTCGTAGAGCCCGAGCACGGGGTAGCACTTGATACCGCGCAGCCCACGGGCGGCCCCGTCGCGCAGCTGCTCGACGGCACCCGGGTCGGTCGGGTCGACCGCCATGAACCCCACGACGTTGGTCGTGCACCGGCGCACGAACTCGGCGATGTACTCGTTCGGGGTGTCCATCCCTGCATACCGCGCGGTGATCCCGAAGACGAACGAGAGGTCGACGCCGCCCTCGGTCATCGCCGCGTCGTAGGCCTCCGGGGTGATGTCGGTCCAGCCGTACCCGTAGACGGGCTGCCAGTGGTCCTCCCATTCGGAGCCCCAGTGACAGCTGTTCATGGCGTGGGTGTGGACGTCGATCAGCACGCGCCCATCCCTACACGGAACACGATTTCACGTCAACCTTTCGCGCTGGTCAGGGACCGGTTAAGGTGTCACCTGAAACGGCGTTCCGTTTTGCCGTCCTGGGCCGGAGAGTGTCCGGTCCATCCTGCCCACTCCCACCGTCCGGAGCCGTCCATGACCGCGGTGTTTCCCGAAGCCGTCCCGCCGCCCACCGTGCCGCTCAGCCCGGGTATGCGGGCGGGGGACTTCCTCTTCGTGTCCGGCCAGGTGGCGACGGCGCCGGACGGCAGCGTCTACCGCGGCGACTTCGACCGCGAGGTGACGCTGACGCTGGACAACGTCGAGGCCGTCCTCACCGCCGGTGGCGCGTCGGTCAGCGATGTCGTCAAGGTCGGCGCGTGGCTCTCCGAGGCGGAGCGGTTCGGCCGGTTCAACGAGCTCTACGCCGAGCGGTTCGGTACGCACCGGCCGGCCCGGACGACGGTCGTCGTCGGGTTCGGGCACCCCGACGTGCGCGTCGAGGTCGACGCGATCGCCTACCTGCCGCGGGGGGCCGACGCATGACCGCCGAGATCACCGACCTGGCCACCCGCGCCGAGCAGGTCGTCGCTGGAGTGGTGAACTCCGCCACCCGCGCCAACGGAGCGCCGCTGACCATCGCCGCCACCGAGGGCGCCTACGTCACCGACCTGGACGGCAAGCGCTACCTCGACTACCACGCGGCCTTCGGCGCGATCCTGCTCGGCCACCACGACCCGATCGTCGACGAGGCGGTCATCGACGCCATCCGCACGGAGCCCGACCTCACCGGCTGGGGGACGAGCACCCTCGAGGTCCGCCTGGCCGAGGCCGTCGTCGACGTCGTCCCCAGCATCGACCGGATGGTCACCGTCACGACCGGTAGCGAGGCCGTCGCGTACGCGGTCCGCATCGCCCGCGCGCATACCGGCCGGAAGCTGCTGGTCAAGGTCCAGGGCGGCTTCCACGGCTGGTCGGACGCCGTGGCCCGCAACGTCATCTCGCCGCCCGACCGGGCCTACGGCATGGACCCGCTGTCGGCGGGGATCCTCCCCGAGGCGCTCGAGGCGACCCTCATCGCGGAGTACAACGACCTCGAGTCGGTGCGGACCCTCTACGACGAGCACCCCGACCAGATCGCCGGCGTCATCGTCGAGCCGATCCCGCACAACGTCGGCGCGCTGCTGCCGGCCAAGGGTTACCTCGAGGGGCTGCGGGAGCTCACGGCGGCGCGGGGGAGCGTGCTGATCTTCGACGAGGTCATCACCGGCTTCCGGCACGCTCTCGGCGGCTTCCAGCAGATCGCGGGCGTGCGGCCCGACCTGACGACCTTCGGCAAGGCGATGGGCAACGGGTATGCGGTCAGCGGGGTCGGCGGGTCGGCCGAGGTCATGCGCGAGGCGGAACCGGCGCTGGGGGGCCAGGTCGCCATCATGGGCACCTTCAACGGCAACTCCGTGGCCTGCGCAGCCGGCCTCGCCACGCTCGGCTACCTCTCGTCGCATGCGGAGTTCTACGAGCGCACCCACGCCCTCGGTCAGCGGGTCCGCACCGGGCTCCAGGGCGTCTTCGACGAGGCCGGCGTGGCCGCGCGGATCCAGGGCTTCGGCGGCACGTTCACCACCTACTTCATCCCCGGCGAGGCGCACGGCTACCGCGACCTGCTGGCCAACGACTCCGCAGCGAGCCGGGCGTTCCACCGCGCGATGATCGACCGCGGCTTCCTCATGCTGCCCATCCCGATGAAGCGGATGCACGTGTCGGGCGCGTTTACCGAGGCGGACATCGACCGCACCATCGACGCGGCCGCCGACGCGGTGGCCGAGCTGGTCGCGCAGGGCGCACTTCCCCGGCGCTGACGCGCATATCCCTCGTACTGAAGGAGATTCATGCGTCTGAGCACCTATCGGCGACCCGACGGGTCGGTGGGACACGGTCGGGTCGTGGATGACGGCAGGCAGGTCGAGGACCTCGGTGACGGCGACCTGCTCGCGGTGGTGTCGGGCGAAGAGCCCGCGGACGGGCCGGCCCGCGCGTCGTACGCCTGGGACGACCTGACCATCCTCGCGCCCGTGCTCGCGCCACCCAAGGTGCTCTGCGTGGCGACGAACTACCAGGAGCACATCGTCGAGGGCGGCGGCGACCGCGTCGACCCGACCAGGGTCTCGCCGAAGCTGTTCATGAAGCCGCCCACGTCGGTCATCGGCGACGGCGCGACCTACGAGATCCCGGAGATCTCCGCGGCCGCCGACTGGGAGGCCGAGCTCTGCGTCGTCATCGGCACTGCCGGTCGGGCGATCGCCGAGGAGCGGGCCCTGGACCACGTGTTCGGGTATGCGGCGAGCAACGACATCTCGCTGCGGAAGCTGGCCGTGGGGTACGACCGCGACGTCAACGCCTGGGCCGGGTTCTTCGACTGGCTGGAGGGCAAGTGGTCCGACGGTGCGGCCCCGATCGGCCCGTGGGTCCTCACCGCCGACGAGGTGCCGGACCCGCAGGACCTCCCGGTACGGCTCAGCGTCAACGGTGAGCTGAAGCAGGACGGCACGACCGCCGACATGATCCACGACTGCCGCCAGCTGGTCGCGTTCGCGTCACGGCTGTTCACGCTGCAGCCGGGCGACGTCATCCTCACCGGGACGCCCGCGGGGGTGGGCGCGACGACCGGGACCTACCTCACCGACGGTGACGTCATGGTCGCCGACCTCGGTCCGGTCGGCCGGCTGACGACCTACGTGAGCGGTCGCTCGACGGAGGTCTGACCGTCCTCACAGCGAAGGGTGGAAGCAGGCCACCTCGTGGGTACCGCCCTCGGGGACGGCTAGCGGCGGCGGCTGCTCGCACTCGGCCGTCGCCTTCCAGCAGCGGGACCGGAACCGGCAGCCGGTGGGCGGGTCCACGGGTGATGGCACCTCGCCGGTGAGGACGATGCGCTCGCGCCGCCCGCCGACGTCGTCGTGGCCGGGAGCTGCCGAGATGAGCGCCTCGGTGTAGGGGTGGTGCGGCGTGCTGAGTACCGCCTCGGCCGGTCCCCGCTCGACGATCTGGCCGAGGTACATGACGACGACGTCGTCGGACACGTGCCGGACGACGGACAGGTCGTGGGAGATGAAGATCATCCCCATGTCGAACTTGTCCTGCAGGTCGCGGAACAGGTTGACGACCTGGGCCTGCACCGAGACGTCGAGGGCCGAGACCGGCTCGTCGAGGATGAGCACCTCGGGATGCGTCGACAGGGCCCGCGCCGTGCCGATGCGCTGACGCTGGCCGCCGGAGAACTGGTGCGGGAACGCGTACCGGTGCCGCGGCTGCAGCCCGACGAGGTCGAGCAGCTCCTCGACCCGGGCGGTGATGTCGGCGCGGTTCATCCCCTGGGCCTGCATCGGCTCGGCGACGATCTGGCCGACGGTGAGCCGGGGGTTGAGCGCGGAGTACGGGTCCTGGAACACCATCTGGCAGTGCCGCCGCATGCTGCGCAGCGCCTCACCGGACAGGTGGGTGATGTCCTTGCCCAGCAACCGAACCGAGCCGTTGGTCGGCTCCTCGAGCCGCATCACGGCCCGGGCCGTCGTCGACTTGCCGCAGCCCGACTCGCCGACGACCCCGAGGGTCCGGCCGCGCTCGAGCGTGAAGCTCACTCCGTCGACGGCCTTGACCGTCACCTTGCGCATCCCCATCCGCACCGGGATGTGCACCTTGAGATCGGTCACCTCGAGCACGTGGTCGCTCGCCTCGTCGCAGGGGGTGACGCCGTGCGGGGTATGCGTCGTGTCGGCGGTCATGCCGCGCCTCCGTCCGCAGCGACGGGTTCGAGGTCGCCGAGGTTGTCCAGCTCGCGGGCCCGGTGACAGGCGGCCACGTGCTGCGGGCCGACCTCCAGCAACGGCGGGACCGTGGTGCGGCAGGCCGGCAGGCCCTCGGACTCGGTGCAGCGCGGCACGAACGGGCAGCCCTCGGGGACGTCGAGCAGGTCCGGCGGTCGCCCGGCGATGGTGAACAGCCGCTCGGTGCGGGGTCCCCAGCCGGGCCGGGCGCGGATGAGCGCGCGGGTGTAGGGGTGGCGGGCGTCGGCGAAGATCGTCTCCCGGTCGCAGTACTCGGCCTTGGTGCCCGCATACATGACGAGCACGTCGTCGGCGACGTCACGGACGACACCGAGGTCGTGGGAGATGAGGACGAGAGAGCAGCCGCGGTCGGCCCGCGCCTGCCGCAGGACGTCGAGGACCTGCGCCTGCACCGTGGCGTCCAGGGCGGTGGTCGGCTCGTCGGCGACGATGAGCTCGGGCTCGTTGATGAGGGCCATGGCGATCACGGCGCGCTGGCGCATCCCGCCGGACCACTGGTGGGGGTACTGGTCGGCGCGACGGTCCGGGTCGGGGACGCCGACCGACTCGAGGGTCTCGACGACCCGGCGCCGGACCTGCTGCCGTGTGGCCTTGCGGTCGTGGTACTCCACGGTGTTGCCGACCTGTTTGCTGATCCGCTCCACGGGGTTCAGGGCGGTCATCGGGTCCTGGAAGACCATGCTGACCCGCTTGCCGCGGACCGCTCGCATCTGGCTCTCCGACAGCCGCAGCACGTCGGTGCCCTCGAGGAGGACCTGCCCGCTGGTGACGCGAGCGTTGGGGGGCAGCAGCCGCATGAGGGTGAGGACCGACACCGTCTTGCCCGACCCGGACTCGCCGACGATCCCGAGCGCCTCGCCGGCGTCGAGGGAGAAGGACAGGTCGCGGACCGCGTGGACGGGCCCGTCGAGCGTGTCGAACTCGACGCTGAGGTCGCGGACCTCGAGAAGGCTCACCGGCTGGCCTTCGGGTCGAGCGCGTCGCGCATCCCGTCGCCGATGAAGATGACCGACACCGAGGTGAGGATGATCGCGAGCCCCGGCGACAGCCAGAGCCAGGGCATCGAGGAGATGACGGTGAACGACTGCGCGCTCTGGAGCATGTTGCCCCAGGATGCCTGCGGCGGAACGACGCCGAGGCCGAGGAAGGACAGCGCCGCCTCGGAGAGGATGGCGGTCGCGACGAGCATCGCCCCGCTGACGGTGACCTGCGGGATGACCGCGGGCAGCAGGTGGCGGCGCATGATCGTGGGTCGCCGCGTCCCGGCCGCCGTGGCCGCCTTGACGAAGTCCAGCTCGCGCACGCTGAGGACTACCGAACGGGCGATCCGGGCCGAGGTGGGCCACGCGAACGCCGCGATGAGCCCGACGAGCAGGCCGATCGACGGGCCGAGGATGCCGCCGCAGACGATGACGACGAGCAGCGACGGGACGGCCATGAAGATGTCGGTGATCCGCATGAGGACGGAGTCGACCCGGCCTCCGGTGCTGCCGGCGACAACGCCGATGACCGTCCCGAGGGCCAGCGCCGACGCCGCCGTCGCGAGGCCGACGAGGATCGACACCCGGCCGCCCGCGAGCAGCCGGGCCAGCACGTCGCGGCCGAGCAGGTCGGTGCCGAGGAGGTGCCCGTTGCCCGGCGGCTGCCGGCTGGCGGTGAGGTTCTGGGCGTCCGGGTCGATCCCGAGGATGTAGGGGCCGACGACCACGGCCAGGACGATGAGGACGAGGGCGACCACCGAGACCCGCGCGCCGAGGTTCGACCAGAACCGGCGCAGTGCGAGCTGGGACGGGCTGCGCGGGGTGCGCATCGTCTCGCCCGCGGCGGCCGACCCTTCGGCCGTGCTGGCGGCGGTGACCTCGGCCCGGGCGGCGCGAGCGGCACTGTCGGCCCCGGAGATCGCGGGCTCGCTCACTGGAGCCTCACCCTGGGGTCGAGTACCGACACCAGGATGTCGGCGGCGAAGTTGCTCAGCACCACGAGCAGGGCGACGATCATGCCGAAGGCCAGGATGATCGGGTAGTCGCGGAAGTCGATGGCGGCCAGGACGAGCGACCCCATCCCGGGCCAGGAGAACACCGCCTCCAGCACGACCGCCCCGCCGAGCAGCGTCGGGACCGAGATCATGATGACGGTGACCAGTGGTCCGAGCGTGTTGCGCAGTCCCTTGCGCCGGGCCTGCCGCCGCGTCGCGCCCTGGGCCACGGCGGTCCGGACGTAGTCGCTGGACAGCTCCTCGAGCAGCCCGACGCGCACGTACCGGGTCATCACCGCGCACTGGACGATCGCGAGGACGCTCACCGGCAGCACGAGGTGGCGCAACAGGTCGGTGGTGCCGCCGTCACCCGGCGAGCTCATCTGCGACGAGGGGAGGATGCCGAACCGGGCCGAGAAGATGTAGATCGCGACCATGCCGAGGAAGAACGCCGGCGTGGACATGAGCACCAGCGTCACGGTGCCGACGCTGTAGTCGACGACCGACCCCTTGCGCGACGCCTGGACCATCCCCAGGAACAGCGCCAGCAGGTTGCCGATGACCAGGCCGAGACCCATCAGCTCCAGCGTCGGGACGATGCGCTCGGCCATCAGCGACGCCACCGACCGGTTGTACTGGAACGACGTCCCGAGGTCGCCGACGGCGATGTGGCTGACCCACCGCAGGTACTGGATCGGCAACGGCTGGTCGAGCCCGAACTCCTTGGTCTTGGCCTCGATGAGCGGCCCGGAGTCGCCGACCAGGTCCGGCGGGACCAGCGAGGCCAGGGGGCCGCCCGGTGCCGCATGGCTGAGCGAGAACAGGGCCACCGACACCACGAGGAGGACCAGCAGCATCGTGGTGAACCGGGTCAGGACGTAACGCAGCATGCGGGTCTCGGGCTCCTCGCGGCATACCGTGCGCGTCCCGGTCGGCGCAGGGGCGGGCCGACCGGGACGCGCAGAGGCGGGTCAGGGCAACGTCGTTACTTCACCGTCCAGTCCTGCACGGACATCAGCGCGGCGGCCATACCGTCGCCACCGCGGATGCCGCCGGTGATCTTCGGACTGTAGGCGTAGACCCGGGTCGGCTGCGCGATCCACAGGTGCGAGACGTCGGCGTTCTCGAGCTTGCCGGCCTCGGTGAGGATCTGGTTGCGCTGCTTCTCGTCGATCGTCGTCGACGCCTGGGCGAGGAGGCTGTCCACCTGCGGGTTGCAGTAGTTCGGCAGGTTGGCGCCCTTAGGGTAGGCGTTGGCGCAGGTGATCATCGGGATGTTGGTCTCCGGGTCGGCGACGTAGATGCCACCGCCGTAGAGCAGGGCGTCGTAGTCGCCCTTGGTGAGCATGTCGGTCAGCTGGGCCTGGTCGACCGGCTTGATGGTGGCCTTGACGCCGATGTCCTGGAGGTTCTTGAGGACCACCTGGTCGACGGCGGCGCGCTGCGCGTTGTTGTTCACCTCGCGGATCACGAACTCCTGGTTGACGTCCCAGCCCCCCTCGGTCAGCAGCTGCTTGGCCTTGGTCGGGTCGTACGCATACGTGTTGAAGCCGTCCTTGCTGACCTTGGGTGAGGTGAACGAGGTGTTGATCGGCTTCGCGGCGCCCGCGTAGATCGACGAGATGATGCCAGCGCGGTCGATGGCCGTGAGGATGCCCTGCCGAACCTTGGGGTTCTTGAGGTACTCCTTGCGCTGGTTGATCGTGTAGCGGTCGAACCCGGGGACCTCGTTGGTCGCGGTCTTGACGCCCTGCATGCCCTGCACCGTCTTGACGTCGGTGGCGGCGACCAGGGTGAGGTCCATCTCGCCGGAGGACATCTGCTGGGTTGCGACGTCCTGGCTGACCAGGACCTCGTTGAGCTTCTCGAACGTGACCGGCTTGCGGAAGTTCGGGTTGCGGGTGAACTCCGCGCGCTGCCCCGCCGAGTAGGCGGTGAGCGTGAACGGCCCGAGGCCGGGCACCTTGCCGGGCGTCACCCAGATCGGGGAGGACGCGACCGTCGAAGGGTCCTCCTTGCCGATGGTGTCCTTCTGGAGGATGTAGATCGTGGCGCCGAACAGGGTGTACATGAACCCGACGTCGGCGGTCTTCAGGCTGATCTGGACGGTCTTGTCGTCGACCTTCTTGACGCCGGACATCTCCTTGGCCGCCCCGGACTGGACCTCGTCGTAACCGGCGATCGGCTTGAGGACGGTCGCGATCGGCGACTTGACTGCGGGGTTCACGTAGAGGTTCAGGGTGAAGAGGATGTCGTCGGCGGTGAACGGCTTGCCGTCGGACCACTTCTGGTCGGCCAGGGTCAGCGTGAGGGTCTTGGCGTCAGAGGAGAGCTCCCACTTCGCCGCGGTCCGCGGCTCCAGGGTGCCGTCGGCGGCGATGTTGACGAGCTGGTCGAGCACCGGCGTGATGATCTGCCCGTTGCCGGCGGTGCCGCCGAGCAGCGGGCTACCGGTGTCGGGCTTCTGCTGCAGCCAGATGGTCAGCGCGTTGGTGGTGCCGCCGCCACCACCCGTGGCGGTGGCGCTCCCGCTGCCGTCGGCGGCTGGGGGCGGCGAACAGGCCGCGAGCGCCAGGACTGCGGCTACGGCAACGCTGACCGCTCCCGTCGCCGTCCGTGTGCCTCGAGTCATCGTCGGCTCCTTCATGGTCGAGACGGGGTGAGAGGACGCGGACCATCGCCCGTCGCGCCCGTGGTGGGGGACGACGAAGGACAGGGGCGTCGGACACCACGACAGTGGGGGCGACCGGCCCGCGGTGGAGTCATCGTAGGAGCGTCGGACGCGACATGGCAAGACGTTCCATGTTGCGGGTTAGCCTCGGTATGAGGTCCCAACTCAGCCGCGCGGGCGGGGGGCGGAGGTCAGCGCGGCGACGATCGTCGTGTCGTGGGCGAGCGAGTTCGCCGTGCTCTGCAACAGCTCGAGGAACCGGGGCCGCACGTCGTCGGAGAACTCGCCGGCCGCCCCCGAGATGCTCAGCGCGGCGAGCGTGGTGCCGTTCGCCGCCACCGGGACGGCCATGCAGCGCAGGCCCTCGTCCCACTCCTCGTCGTCGTACGCATACCCCTGCTGCCGGACCCCGTCGATGACCGGCGCGAGCTGCTGGGGGTTGGTGAGGGTCGACTGGGTGGCCGGGATCCAGGGGACCGGCGGCAGGTGGGCGCCGACCTCGTCGACCGAGAGCCCGGCGAGCAGGACCTTGCCGAGGCCGGTGGCGTAGGGGACAGCCCGGTCACCCACGCTGGCGTCGAGCCGCAGCGGTCGCGCGGGGTGCTCGACGGCGACGTGGAGGACGTAGGTGCCGTCGAGGACGGCGAGGTTGGCGGTCTGGCGGGTCTCGGCGGCCAGCGAGAGCAGGTGCGGCCGGGCGAGCTCGGGGACGCTCAGGGTCTCCATGAACGAGTTGGCCAGCGCCATGACCTTGTGCCCGAGACGGTAGGACGGTCGTTCGTCCACCCGCACCAGGTAGTCCTCCTCCACGAGCGCGCTGAGCAGCCGCACGATGGTGCTCTTGGGCAGCCCACTCGTCTCGTGGATCTCGGTCAGCGTGGCGGGGTCGCGCCGGCCGGCCACGGTCTCGAGGACCAGCAGCCCACGGGCCAGCGCGTGGGTGTGGTAGTTGCTCTTGCCCCGCTGCTCGTCGGGCATGGGCGCCTCTCGTCACGCGTCCGGGTGCCTCATCTAAGCACGAGGGTATGCACGGTGGCGCGCCTCGCCACGCGGCCTCTTGCGTCGACTCACACCAACCTGGAATGGTGTTCCACAATAGCCGAGGAGCAGTCGAGAGCAGCCGAGGAGGACGTTCGCGTGCGGGTCGCCCTCGTCGGGACCGGGTTCATCGCGGGGGCCCACGCAGCGGCCGCCGCCGGCCTCCCGGACGTCGAGATCGTCGCGGTCACGGACCGCGACAGCGGGGCGGCGAACCGGTTCGCGACGACGTGGGGCGCCCGCGTAGTGCCGGACGTCGCCGACCTGCTCGCCGACGACGGCGTCGACGCCCTCGTGGTCTGCACGCCCAACGACACGCATGCGTCCCTGGCCCGTGCGGCGGCGGCCGCGGGGAAGCACCTGTTGCTGGAGAAGCCGATGGCCCTCTCGACGGCGGACGCCCGGTCGGTTGCGGACGCCTTCGAGGCGGTGGGTCTGGTCCTGCTCGTCGGGCACACCCACCGGCACAGCGACTACGCGCGGGCGGTGCACGAGGTCGTCTCGTCCGGCCGGCTGGGCACCGTTCGCTCGGTCCGGATCGCCATCACCGGCGGCTGGATCTGGGGCGGGTGGTCGGCGTGGGTGCTCGACCCCGCGCGCTCGGGTGGGCACGCGTTCCACAACGGCGTCCACCTCTACGACCTGGCCCGCTGGTGGCTCGGTTCGCCGATCGCTTCGGTGTATGCGCTGGGTCAGTCCCTCACGTCGGCCGCCCTCGCTATCGACGACTACCTCTGCAGCACGCTGGTCGCGGAGTCCGGGGCCACGGCGGTGTGCGAGATCAGCCGCGGGGAGCGGCCGAAGACGACGTCGCTGTTCGAGATCGTCGTCCACGGCGACCGCGGGACCCTGGTCCGCTCCAACGGTGGCGAAGGCCTGGTGGCCTACACGACCGGCGGCGCGGGCCCCCGGGCGGTGCCGGGGACCGACCCGTTCCGGCGCCAGCTCGGCGTGTTCGCCGCGGCGGTCGCCGGGACCGCTCCGGTCTACCCCGGTCCTGAGGACGCGGTGCACGCGACCGCCGTGGCCGAGGCGGCCGAACGCTCCGCCCGCAGCGGCCAGAGCGTCGAGGTGACGCGATGACGACCCGGGTCCTGCTGGCCGGCACGGCCGGAGAGTCCGCCGGGCGGCACCACCAGCGCGACATGTTCGCGCCGGCGATCGGGGCGAGCGACGTCCTCGACGTGGTCGGCGTGTGGCCGGGTCCGGTCGGGACCGACGGCTACGGCCGGGCCGGCGAGCTCGCGGGGTCGCGAGGCGTCCCCGTCGTGGCCGACGTCCGCGAGGCGCTCGCGGGAGCCGACGCCGTCGTGGCGTGCCTCGACCCGGACGCGCTCGAGGTGCTGCTCGACTCCGTGCTCGACACGAACCCCAGCGCTCCCGTGCTCCTCGACAAGGCCGCCCTCCTCGGCACCGAACGACTGGCCGCGCTGGGTCAGGACCCGCGCGCCGTGAGGCTGCTCGCCGCATACCACTCGCGGTTCCACCCCGGCGTTGTCTCTCTGGCGGCCATCGTGCGCTCGGGCGAGCTCGGCCTGCCGCACGCGCTGCACGGCGAGCTGCTGGTGCCGTTCGGGGACGGGCCGACGCCCGAGGGCGACCTCCGGCACGTCGGCGTCCTCGCGCTGGACGCCGTGGCGGCCGTGCTCGGGCCGCCGTCGGGGGACGTCCACGCGGTGCGGACCGCGACCGGCGAACCGGCGACCGAGGCATGGACGCTGACGGTGCGCTGGCACCCCGGGGTCGTCGTCACCCTGCTGGTCTCGCGAGGTCAGCCCGGGGTCGGCGGGATGCTGCACCGCTACCGGCTGTTGGGCAGCGAGGGCCAGGTCCTCGTGGACCTCGCGTCGCCGGCGCTGACGCTGGTGGGGGAGGGGACGCCGGTCGGCTACGGCCCGGGCCCGGTCCAGCTCGAGCTGGAGACCCTCGCCCGTGGCGGAGGCGGGACGACCATGGCCGACCTGGCGTCGGTCGGCCGGCTCATCGACGCCGCGGAGCGCTCGGCCGCGTCCGGGCAGGTCGAGCCCCTCGGCTGAGACGCCTCAGGCGGCCCGGTGCGGCCAGGGCGTCGGCGTGGCCACGAGGGCGCGGCCCTCACGGGTCGCGCGCGCGGCGTTCCACCCGACCACCCCGCCGACGAGGTCGCCGTCTCGTTGCGCGAGGGCGAAGGTCGGGGCGTCGCGGTCTCCGGCGAGCCACTGCTCCTCCCGGCCGCTGCCCGTGACGCCGTACGCCTGGACCCGCACGTCGTACTGATCGGACCACCAGTAGGGCACCAGCGGCAGGGGATCCGCGTTGCCGAGGAGGTCCGCCGCGACGGTCCGGGCCTGCTCGCCGGCCGTCTGGCGATGGTCGACCCGCCGGCACCGGCCGTCGCGGTCCGGCCACGCGCAGACCTCGCCGACTGCGTGGATCCCGGGAGCGGCACGTCCGCGGGCGTCCACGACGACGCCCGGGACGATGGTCAGCCCGCTGCCGGCCAGCCACGCGACGTTCGGGCGGGCGCCGAGTGCGACGACCGCGGCGTCGGCCCTGGCGGTCCGGTCGAGGAACCGCACCGTCGCGCCGGTGGCGTCGCCGATAGCCTCGACGACCGTGCTGCCGACGTCGAGGACGACGTCGTGCTCCTCGTGCAGGCCGCGCAGCCGTGCGCTCACCGTCTCGCCGACCGCGGTCACCATGGGCTCGAGCGGGCCGGACACCACCACCTCGGCGACGCCGAGGGACCGCGCGGCGGCCGCGACCTCGAGCCCGAGGAAACCAGTTCCCACGACCGCGAGCCGGTGGCTGGCCCGCAGCAGGGTTCCGAGGTGTTGCGCGTCGCCTAGCGTTCGTAGGGCGACGACCCGCGGGCCGAGGGTGGTCCAGGAGGGGACGACGGCGTGGCTGCCGGTGGCGACGACGATCTCGTCGGCGGCGAGCTCGGTACCGTTCTCGAGGGTGACGGTCCGACGCGGGATGTCGAGGGTGCGCGCGGCGACCCCGAGCCGCAAGTCGAGGTCGAGCTCGTCGATCTGCTGCGCCGTGGCCAGGGCCGCGCGCTCGTACGACCAGGTGCCGAGCAGGACCTGCTTCGACAGCGGCGGCCGGTCGTATGGTGGGTGGGTCTCCGCGCCCACCAACGTGATCGCGCCCTCGAACCCGCTGTGCCGCAGCTCGTCGACGACGGTGAAGCCGGCCACCCCGGCCCCGACGACGAGGACCCGGCCCGGGGGTCTCATGGGACGACGTGGATGGCCCGCGCGGGACAGACCCGCTCCGCCTGGACGGCGTCGGCGTCCTCGCCGGCCTCGGGCTGGCGCAGCAGGATCACGGTGCCGTCCAGCTCGTCCTGGTCGAACAGGTCCGGCGCCGCGAGGACGCACTGCCCGCCGCCCACGCAGCGGTCGGCGTCGATCTCCACGGTGCTCACGTGGTCACCAGGTCACCGGGAGCGAGGCGACGCCGACGAGGTTGGTCCGCTTGAACGGCACGTCGTCGGCCTCCACGGCCAGCCGCAGGGAGGGTATGCGTCGCAGCAGTGTCTCGAGGACGATGCCCAGCTCCAGCCGGGCCACCGGCTGACCGAGGCACTGGTGCGGCCCGAACCCGAACGCCACGTGGTGCCGGTTGTCGCGGTGGATGTCGAACCGGTCAGGCTCCGGGAACGCGCGCGGGTCCTTGTTGGCCAGGGCCGGCCCGACGATGAGTCCCTCGCCGGCGCATACCGGCCGACCGGCGACCTCGGTGTCCTCCTTGGCCGTCCGCACGAGGATGAACAGCATGCTGATGTAGCGCAGCAGCTCCTCGATCGCGCCGGGCAGCAGTGTCGGGTCGCGGCGGATCTCGGCGAGCTGGTCGGGATGCGTGAGCAGGACGTAGGTGCCCGTCGCGATCATCGTGGCCGTCGTCTCGTGCCCGGCGGTGAGCAGCAGCCGGAGCGCCGCCACCAGGTCCTCCTGGGCGATGAGGCCGGGTTCGAGCAGGTCGCGCACCGAGGCGGTGATGATGTCGTCGCTGGTCCCGCCGTCGGCCTGGTCGACGAGGCCGGACATGTACGCGAGCAGGTCCTGGAACGCCTGCTCGGACTCGGCCGGGTCGCCGTCCATCCGGCTGCGGACCTCGGCCCGGGCCTCGTACCAGTCGTGGTCCTCGTAGGGCACGCCGACCAGGGAGCACATGGTCTGGGACGCGATCGGCAGCGCGAGGTCGCGCACCAGATCGGCGTCTCCGGGGCCGGCCAGCAGTGCGTCGATGGTCTCGTCGACGATCTGCTGGATCCGCGGTCGCAGTGTCTCGACCCGCCGGATCGTGAAGTACCGGGTGAACAGCCGGCGGTAGTGCGTGTGGTCGGGCGGGTCCATGACCGTGAACGACGTCTCCGCGCGCTCGGCCGCCGCCCGGTTCGCCGAACCCGCGAACCGCCAGAGTCCCGCCGAGCTGAACCGGTCGTCGGAGAGGACGGTGCGGATGTCGTCGTACCGCGTGACCAGCCAGGCGGGCTGGCCGTCGTGCAGCTCGACGGGGACCACCGGACACGTCTGACGCAGCTCGGTCTGGACAGCGGGCGGGTCCAGGGGGTGCTCACGCGCGGTCGGGAACGGGATGCGGCTCGGCGGCACGGCGCCATGCTAGGTCGGGCCTGTCCGTCGGTCAACAAATGTGGAACGCTGTTTCATGAACTGACCGGACCGACCCTTGAGGACCGCTCGATGAAGCTGATGACCATCTACGCCCACCCGGCCGACACCATCACCAACTGCGGCGGGGCCCTGGCCCGGCACGCCGACGCGGGCGACGACATCGTCGCGGTGATCCTCACCCACGGCGGCCGGATCCACCCGAACGCCTACGCCGAGGAGTGGCGCAAGGAGCACCCCGACGAGCAGGTGGTGGCGTCCGGCCTGGCCGAGATCGCGGCCAACAAGCGCCGCGAGCTGGAGCGGGCGGCCGAGATCATCGGCATCCGCGAGCTGGTCCTGCTCGACCACGACGACACGATGAGCACCGTCCACGAGGACGTTGTCGGCGAGGTCGCCGAGCAGATCGCCCTGCACGCGCCGGACGTCGTCATCGCCGACTACCCGGCGAACGCCGTGATGTCGCAGTCGTCCCACACCATCGCGACGATGACCGCGCTCGCGGCGATCGACCGGGCAGCCACCTACCTGAAGAACCTCGACGGGCGCGACGAGGTCAACATCCGTCAGGTGTTCTTCACCGGGCTGCCGTCGATCGCGTCCGACGCGCTGAGCAACTACGGGGTCCGCAACGACCTGCTCATCGACATCACCCCGGTCGTCGGCCGGAAGATCGCGGCGATGGACTGCTTCGCGAGCCAGGGCTACGACGGGCCGTTCGCCCGCAAGGCGGTGGAGAGCAACAACGGCGAGTTCGGCCGGCTGGCCGGGGTGAACTTCGCCGAGGCCTACGTCCGCTACCGCAACGAGACCCACGACCGGTTCCCGGTCACGCGGGCCGCGATGGAGGCCGACCCGCTGACCCGGCACGTCGCGTACTCCCAGGTGAACCTGCGCGAGGCGTACCCGGTCTCCTAGCCGGACAGCGCGACGACCTTGCCGGCGCGCGTACCGGTCAGGCGTCCGTCCCGGATCGCGAGGCGCCCCGAGACGAGCACGTCTCGTATGCCGGTGCTCAGCTGGTGCGGGTTCTCGAAGGTCGCGGTGTCCTTGAGGGTGGCCAGGTCGAGGACGACGAGGTCGGCGACGGCGCCCGGTTCGACGATCCCGCGGTCGGTGAGGCCGACCCGGCGGGCGGGAGCCGAGGTGCACCGGCGGACCGCGTCGGCGAGGTCGGCCCGGCCGTACTCCGAGAGGTACCGCGGGAAACAGCCGTAGCAGCGCGGATGCGGGGTGCCTCGACCGGTCGGGCCGGCGGGGTCGAGGGCCAGCCCGTCGGACGCGACGACCGTGGCCGGGTGTCGCAGGACCCGCTCGAGGTCGTGGGCGTCGCGGCCGAAATAGACCGCGAGCGCCGAGGAGCCGTAACGCCGCAGGAGGTCGAGGACCACCTCGTCCGGGGACTCACCCCGGGTGGCCGCGATGTCGGTGACGGTACGGCCCAGCAGGGCGGGGTCGGCGGTCTCGGGCAGCCAGCTGACCACGGTCTCGTCCCAGCCGACGGCCCGGTCGGCCCACTCGGCGACCAGGGCGCGGACGGTGGCCGGCTCGTCGAGCCGCTCCCGGAGCGCCTCGTCGCCGCCGGCCTGCAGCTCGGCGGGGACGGCTTGGGCGAGCGGGGCGTTCCCGGCGAGGTACGGGTAGATGTCGACCCCGACGTCCAGGCCGTCGCGCCGGGCCTCGTCGACCATCTCGAGCGCCTGCTCGACCCGGCCCCAGTTGCGCCGGCCGACGGCGGCCAGGTGCGAGACCTGGGTCCGACAGCCGGTCGCCCGCGCAACGCGCAGGCACTGCGCGACCGAGTCCAAGAGGTCGTCGGTGTAGTCCCGCACGTGCCAGGCGAACAGCCGGTCGTACGCGGCGACGGTGCGCCCCAGCGCGACGAGCTCGCCCTCCTCGGCGAAGCAGACCGGCGCGTAGACGAGTCCAGTCGATAGCCCGACGGCGCCGTCCTGGAGACCCTCCGCCACCAGGCCGACCATGGCGTCGATCTCGGGGCCGGTGGCCGGGCGGGCGCCGAACCCGACGGCAGAGGCGCGGACCGGGCCGTGCGGGACGAGGGTGAGCACGTTGAGGGCCGGTCGGGCGGTGCGGATCCGGCCGAGGTAGCCCCCGATGGTGGTCCAGTCGACGCGGACGTCCGGGTCGAGGTCGAGGTAGGCGGCGGAGGCCCGGATCTCGTCGAGGTCGGCGGCGGGGGTGCGCGGGGCGACGCCCAGCCCGCAGTTGCCGACGACCTGGGTGGTGGTTCCCTGCGTCAGCGCGCTCGCTGCCTGCGGGGAGGACAGCAGGGTCAGGTCGCTGTGGGTGTGGAGGTCGACGAACCCGGGGGCCACGACGAGGCCGGCCGCGTCGATGACCGTGCGGGCCTCGTCTTTGAGGTCGGGGGACACGGCGACGACCCGGTCGCCGGCGACGGCGATGTCGGCGTTACGGGGAGGGGCGCCGGTGCCGTCGACCAGCAGTCCGCCGCGGACGAGGAGATCGATCACGCGTCGCTCGCCTCCCGGAGCTCGAGGTCGTGGCGGGCGATGACGTTGAGCATCGGCCGACCGGTCGCGCGGCGCTGAGCGTTCTCCAGGAACAGGTCCCAGATCCGCTGCTGATACCAGGGGCTGCCGGTCGACCCGGAGATGTGGGCGGTGACGACGGTGTTCGGGGCGTCCCAGAACGGGTCATCGGCGGGCATCGGTTGACGGTAGTGGTCGTCCAGGGCGGCCCCGCCGAGGTGTCCCGACCGCAGCGCTCCGAGCAGAGCCACTTCGTCGACGACCCGGGAGCGGGCGGGGTTCAGGAGGAGGGCACCGCGCGGGAGCATGGCGAGGGCGTGGGCGTCGACGAGGCCACGGGTACCGGCGCTGTCGGGTACCGCGACGACCAGGGCCTCGATGCCCGCGTAGAACGGGTCGCGGTCGTCGACGGTGAACCAGTGGTCCGGTTCGGGGACGGCGTCGGTGGCGCGGTCGAGCGGGTCGTACCGGGCGCCGCGGTCCCGGTTACGGGAGCGGGTCAGCACGGAGACGGTCAGCCCGAGCGGTTGGAGGAGCCGCGTCACCTCGCGGCCGATGTTGCCGTAGCCGAGGATGCCGACCCGCATACCGCGCAGCTCGGCCTGGTAGGAGGGGGACCGGTCCCACCGGCGCGCGCGTTGCGCCGTGAGCATGTCGGGGAACCGCCGGCCGAGCGCCAACAGCATCATCACGACCCACTCGGCGATCGGCCGGTCCTGGACGCCGCTGGCGTTGGTGACCACGGTGTCCGCCCGCAGCGGCAGACTGTTCAGCTGGGCGTAGCCGTGGGACCCGAGCTGGACCCACGCGAGGCGTTCGAGGTCCGCGACGTTGGCCGGAGGCTGGTCGGCGAACACCACCGTGGTGTCGGGGTCGGCGAGCCAGCCGGGGGTCGCGTCGACGACGGTGAGCGTCGCCTCGGGCAAGGCAGCGCCGATCCGGTCGAGGTGCTCGTCGGCGCCCGGCTGGCCGATCGCGACGTGGTCGGGCACGTCAGCTCCGCATGACCTTGCCGGGAACGCTGGAGAACTCCTCGGCTCCGGCGCGGAAGGGGTATGCCGCCCTGGTCGCGTCGGTCAGCTCTACCCCGAGGCCTGGTGCGTCCGGGCGCAGGACCCGGCCGTCCTCCAGCCGCAGCGAGTCGCCCCACAGCTCGGTATGCAGCGGCCCGGCCGCCGGGGGGATCTCGACGATGAGGGTGTTCGGGCACGCGAACGCGGCGTGGACGTTCTGCATGACGCCGACGCCTCCGCACCAGGCGTGCGGGGCGACCTCCCGCCCGTTCTGGCCGAATCGCGTCGCCACCTGGACGAACCCGCCGATGCCCAGCCACGCCGCGTCCGGCTGGGCAACGGCGAAGGCGTCCCGCTCCGCGAAGGCGTCGAACTCGCCGACCGTCGAGAGCTGCTCGCCGCCGGCGACGGGGATCGTGGTGCTCTGTGTCAGCTCGGCGTAGCCCGCGAGGTCGTCATAGCGAAGGGGCTCCTCGAAGAAGGTCAGCCCCAACGGCTCGAGGGCCTGGAGGACGGCGCGCGCGGTCTCGACGTCCCAGCGGCTCGGTCCCTCGCGGTGGCCCATATGGCCGTCGAGGAGCAGCCCGACGTCGGCGCCGAACGTCCCGCGGACCAGGGTCGCCTTGCCGACCTCGGTGTCGACGGCGTCCTGGACGCCACGGCTGGCGACCTCGTTCCGGGTGGCCGAGTCGAGGTACCCGGAGCTCAGCTTGACCGCTCGGAACCCCAGCCCGAGGTAGAACTCGACCTTGCGGAGCAGGTCGTCCGTCGGCCAGGGGGAGGGCCCGCCCGTCGCATACGCGGGCAGGCTGCCGGGGGGCTCGGAGGTCTCAGGCGATTCGGAGGCGAGGAGCCGATGGACGGGGAGGCCACGCACCTTGCCGACGAGGTCCCAGAGGGCGCCCTCGATGCCGGCCAGCACCGCGGCGCCAAGCCCGACGCGGCCCCAGTACTGGAAGCACGTGCGCATCCGGGCCACGACCTCGCGCAGGTCGAAGTCCTCCCGGTCCATGCCGTCGACGGCGAGGAGGACCGGCCGGAGGTAGTCCACGACGAGCGGGACCGACTCGGGGAAGAAGTAGCCGGCGTACGTCTCCCCGAGCCCGACGACCCCGGCGTCGGTCTCGATCTCCACGAACGCGGCGCTGCGGCTCTGCTTGAAGACCGACAGCCACGGGTCATGGGTGCACGGGCCGGTCAGCAGCACGGTCCGGACGTCGACGATGCGCACCCCGCCAACGTTGCTGAAACACCGTTTCATGTCAATGCCAGCGCCAAGCCGGGTGGGATTGTGGCGTCTCGGCCACATATCGACTGGGAAGGTCGCGGTCGCGGGTCGGTTTTCGGCGTCTCGGCCACGAACCGCGCGCAGCCTGTGGATGACGACGCCGTCCGCCAGGCGGGTCGCGCGACGGTAGCGGTATGTCGTTCACCGGCCCGTTCACGCTCCAGTGCGGCCTCGACGCGGGACTGACCGAGCGCATGCTTCGCGGACCGGCCTACCAGCGCCTGCTGCAGGGGGTGTATGCGCCGGCCGGGGTCACTCCGACCCCGACGGTTCGAGCGCGCGCGGCCCTGCTCGTGGCACCTGGGGGTGCGATGCTGGCCCGCCACACCGCCGCCACCCTCTGGGGAGGCGTCGTCCCGACGAGCCCGGACATCCAGCTGGTCATCCCGCCCGGGTCGAGACTCCGGATCTCCGGGGTCGACGCGAGGGTCCGTCGTCGCTCCACGAGGGTGTGCCACAACGGACTGCCGATGACCACTCCGGCGCAGACCTTCCTCGACCTCGCCGGTGACCTCGATCTCGTCGACCTGGTCGTTCTCGGCGACTCCTTGGTCCGAGCCGGTGTCGCGACGCCCGAGGACCTCGTGGCCGCCGCTGCCGCCTACCGAGGGAGGCAGGCCCGACCGGCCCGGCGCGCCGCCGCATACGTACGGCAGGGTGTCGACTCCCCGATGGAGTCGCGCCTCCGGATGCTGCTCGTCCTGGCCGGCGTGCCCGAGCCGGTCGTCAACCACGCGCTCCGCGACGAGACCACCGGTCGCGTCCGCTATCGGCTGGATCTGAGCTACCCGCAGTGGCGGATCGCGGTCGAGTACGACGGACGGCAGCATGCCGAGAACACCGCGCAGTGGCGCTGGGACGTCCAGCGCCGTGAGGACCTGGACGCGGACGGCTGGCGGCTCGTCGTGGTCCTCAGCGGCGACCTCTACCGCAGTCCAGCCCGTACCCTCGAGCGCGTCGTGACCGCCGCACGGGCGCAGGGCGTGTCGCTGCGGCTTCGCAGCGACGAGTGGCGGCGGTACTTCCCGCAGCGCGATTAGGGCGGCAAACCACACCGCTGATATCCTGGACGTTGCCGTGACACGGCCGCGGATTCAGAGAGCCCAGGTGGACATGCCCTGGTGCACCGCGCAGCGAGATACAGAAGAGGATCGGTAGCCCATGCCGTTGGACCTGGACGTCAAGAAGCAGATCATGACCGAGTACGCCACCACCGAGGGTGACACTGGTTCTCCCGAGGTGCAGATCGCGATGCTCACGCAGCGCATCAAGGACCTCACCGAGCACTCGCGCCAGCACAAGCACGACCACCACAGCCGTCGGGGCCTGCTCCTGATGGTCGGCCGGCGCCGCCGGCTCCTGCGCTACCTGGAGGCCACCGACATCGAGCGATACCGCTCGTTGATCAAGCGCCTCGGCCTGCGCCGATAAGCCTGTGACCAGGGCGGCCACCGCTACCTACGCGGAGGCCGCCCTGTCGCATGAGTAAGGACCCGGGCACAACGACGATGCCCCGGGATGCACAGAACAGATTGGAGGACCCATGGAGGGTCCAGAGATCACCTTCGCCGAAGCCGTCATCGACAACGGCCGCTTCGGCACCCGCACCGTCCGGTTCGAGACCGGGCGGCTCGCCAAGCAGGCAGCCGGTTCCGTCACCGCATACCTCGATGACGACACGATGCTGCTGAGCACCACCGCCGCGGGCAAGCAGCCCAAGGACCAGTTCGACTTCTTCCCCCTGACCGTGGACGTCGAAGAGCGCATGTATGCGATCGGCAAGATCCCCGGCTCGTTCTTCCGCCGCGAGGGTCGCCCCTCGACCGAGGCCGTGCTCACCTGCCGGCTCATCGACCGGCCGCTGCGCCCGACCTTCAAGAAGGGTCTGCGCAACGAGGTCCAGGTCGTCATCAGCGTCTTCGCGCTGAACCCCGACCACCAGTACGACGTGCTCGCGATCAACGCGGCGAGCCTGTCGACGCAGATCTCCGGCCTGCCGTTCTCCGGCCCGGTCGGCGGTGTCCGCGTCTCCCTCATCGAGGGTCAGTGGGTCGCCTTCCCGAACTTCTCCGACATCGAGCGCTCCGTCTTCGACATGGTCGTCGCCGGTCGCGTGGTGACGAACAAGGTCGGTGAGCAGGACGTCGCGATCATGATGGTCGAGGCGGAGGCCACACACGCCACCTGGGACCTGGTCACCAACCAGGGCGTCGGCGCTCCCACCGAGGAGATCGTCGCCGAGGGTCTCGAGGCGAGCAAGAAGTTCATCGCCCAGCTCTGCCAGGCGCAGAACGAGGTCGCGGCCAACGCCTCGAAGCCGGTCCAGGAGTTCCCCTACTTCCTCGACTACAACGACGACGCCTACAACGCCGTCGACCACGCCGTGACGGGCGACCTGGAGCAGGCGCTGCAGATCGCCGGCAAGCAGGAGCGCGAGGACCGGCTCGACGAGATCAAGGCCCAGATGAAGGGCTCTCTCGAGCAGGAGTTCGAGGGCCGTGAGAAGGAGCTGTCGGCCGCCTACCGTGCGGTGCAGAAGAAGCTCATCCGCAAGCGGATCCTCACCGACGGTGTCCGCATCGACGGCCGTGGCCTGCGGGACATCCGCGCGCTGTCGGCCGAGGTCGAGGTGCTGCCTCGAGTGCACGGTTCGGCGATCTTCGAGCGCGGCGAGACCCAGATCATGGGTGTCACCACGCTGAACATGCTCAAGATGGAGCAGCAGATCGACACGTTGTCGCCGGTGACGCGCAAGCGCTACATGCACAACTACAACTTCCCGCCCTACAGCACCGGTGAGACCGGCCGTGTCGGGTCGCCCAAGCGCCGCGAGATCGGCCATGGGGCGCTTGCCGAGCGGGCTCTCCTGCCGGTGCTGCCGACGCGGGAGGACTTCCCGTATGCGATCCGTCAGGTCTCGGAAGCGTTGAGCTCCAACGGTTCCACCTCGATGGGTTCCGTGTGCGCGTCCACCCTGTCGCTGCTCAACGCCGGTGTGCCGCTGCGCGCCCCGGTCGCCGGCATCGCCATGGGTCTGGTCTCCGACGAGGTCGACGGCGAGACCCGCTACGCGGCGCTGACCGACATCCTCGGAGCCGAAGACGCCTTCGGCGACATGGACTTCAAGGTCGCGGGTACCAAGAACTTCGTTACGGCGATCCAGCTGGACACGAAGCTCGACGGCATCCCGGCCTCGGTTCTCGGCGGTGCGCTCACTCAGGCCCGTGAGGCCCGGCTGCACATCCTCGACGTCATGGCCGAGGCCATCGACGTCCCGGACGAGATGTCGGAGTTCGCCCCGCGGATCATCACGGTGAAGGTCCCGGTCGACAAGATCGGCGAGGTCATCGGCCCGAAGGGCAAGATGATCAACCAGATCCAGGACGACACGGGCGCCGACATCTCCATCGAGGACGACGGCACCGTCTACATCGGCGCGGTCGACGGCCCGTCGGCCGAGGCGGCTCGGGCCGCGATCAACGCGATCGCGAACCCGCAGATGCCCGAGGTCGGCGAGCGGTTCATCGGGACCGTCGTCAAGACGACCACCTTCGGTGCGTTCATCTCGCTGACCCCCGGCAAGGACGGTCTGCTGCACATCTCCGAGGTGCGCAAGCTCGTCGGTGGCAAGCGGATCGACAGCGTCGACGACGTCCTCAAGGTCGGCCAGAAGGTCCAGGTCGAGCTCAAGGAGATCGACCCGCGCGGCAAGCTCTCGCTCGCCGCGGTCCAGGCCGACGCCAACGGCTCCGACGGCACCGACGGCTCCGAGAGCTCGGACGCTCCGGCGGCCGAGCCGGCCAACGCCTGAGGTTCGCCTCCAGGTCCGGTGACGGCCCGGCATACCCACGGGGTATGCCGGGCCGTTCCGGTTCCCTAGGGCCCCGCCCTTCCGGGTGAAAGCGGTTGGAGTTCCGACCGCTGACGCCCGGAACCGATCGACACCTCAGTCGTCGTCGGTGTCGGGCAGCTTGGCGCGGATCTGGTCGACCTCGGCCAGGGCGGCACGCAGCGTGCGGTCGGCGACCTTGTTGGCCGCAGCCGCCTCTCTCTGGGCCTTGACCAGTCCGTCGCGTTCGCCGCGGGCCGCCTTGAGCTCGGCGTCCAGCTCGGCGATCCGGGCGTCCAGGGTCTCCAGGGCGTCCGACGCCTCGCTCAGCGCATCGCCGGCCTTGGCCGCCGCCGACATCGTCTCGCGGGAGCGCTTCTCGGCCTCGGCCAGCCGCTTGAGCAGCGCCGGGTCCGGCTCGGCCGGCTCCTCCGGCTCGGGCTCGGCCGCGCGTCCCTTACCTCGCCCGGACCCCTGGCCCTCGCCCTTGATGACCCTCAACGCCGGCCGCCGGGCGGGAGCGGGAGCCGCGGTCGCCTCGGACAGGTCGACGTCGCCGAACCCCGCGTAGGACAGCGCCCGGGTCAGCTGGCCCGAACCCACCGCCTCCGCGGCCGCGGTCGTCGCCAGCGCCGCGACGAACGTCTCGCGCACCTGGTTGGCCACCGGCATCGACAGTGAGCCGCCGCCCTCCTTGGCCACTTCGGCGGTCGAGCGGACCAGCTCGTCGATCAGCGTGGTCCGCTCCCGGCCCAGGGTCTTCATGGCGGCGCCGTCCATCTTCCCCTGCGCCTCCTGCAGCCCGGACGCGAGCTCGACCAGGCGCTCGATGTCGTCGGGCCGCGCGCGGACCAGCTGGTTGATCGCCCACGCCGCTGCGGTCGGCTTGCGGATCGACTCGATGGCCTTGGCCAGCCCGGTCTCCTTGTCGGCCTTGGCTTTCGCCGCGAGACCCTTCCGGGCGGGCAGGAACTCGTCGGGATGCAGCCCGTACAGCTCGCCGACCGCCTCATCCAGGTCCACGACGCCACCGTATGCCGGTCCGGCGTCAGACGGCGGGACCGGACTACGGCAGCGTCAGCCCGCGGACGCCACCCGGGTCGCCTTGGCCCGCACGCTCGACGCCAGCGGCACGCCGCTGTCCAGGAGCTCGCGCATCTGCTCCGGCGTCGCCGACCCGCGAGCCAGCCGTCCGATCGTCACCTGGTGTGACGGCCGGACCACCCGACAGACCGGGTCGCCGGCCCGCACGTCGCCCTCGGACAGGACGCGGCACATCGCGCCGACGCGTCCGGACTTCACGAACTCCAGGTGGAAACCCTCGATGCCCATCCGCATCGCGAGGTTCTCGCAGGGCGTCCGGAACCGCCGGACCTCGAGGACGACGTCGTCGCCGACCCGCCACTGCTCGCCGACCCGCGCGGCGGTGACGGGCAGGCCGGTGGTGCGCAGGTTCTCGCCGAACAGGCCGGGCGGGATCTCGCGGTCCAGCCGCTCGGACCACCACGCGGCGTCCTCGTCCGCATACACGTAGACGGCGCGGTCCTGCCCGCCGTGGCTGCGGTCGACCTGCTCGTCGCCGGCCAGCCCGAGCGGTCCGACATGGACCGCCCCGCTCACCGGCCGCTTGTCGATCGCCGTCCGATGGAAGTACCCGTCGCGCAGCTCGTGCACGACGTTGACGGTGCGCACCGTGGCTGTGGTCACCACCCCAGCCTGCCACCCGTGCGAGCTCGTCCTGCTACGCCGTCGGTGAACGGCGTGGCCGGGTTGGCCGCCCTGGGGCCGGGGGTCGTTGACGTTGGCTAGGCTCCGCCTGTGACCGACACGCCACCCTCACTCGCGGTGTCGGTCATCGGCGCGTCGGGCCGGATGGGCTCCCGGGTCTGTGCAGCGGTCGGGGCCGCTGCCGACCTCCGCCTGGTCGGTACCTACGACCTCGACGACGACCTCGGGGATCTCGGGGGAGCCGACGTCGTCGTGGAGTTCTCCGTGCCCGACGCGTCCGCCCGCAACGTCGCCCACTGCGTGTCGCAGGGCGTGCACTGCGTCGTTGGCACTACCGGCTGGGACGAGAGCCGGCTGGCCGTCGTCGAGGAGCAGATCGCCGCCGCGCCTCCGTCGAGGTCGGGCACCGGCGTGGGCGTGCTGGTGGCGCCGAACTTCGCGCTCGGCGCCATCCTCATGATGGGGTTCGCCACTCAGGCGGCCCGCTTCTACGAGTCGGTCGAGGTCATCGAGCTGCACCACCCCGACAAGGTGGACGCCCCTTCGGGCACCGCGGCGAGGACCGCCCGCCTGGTGGCCGCCGCCCGCGAGACCGCGGGCGCCGGACCCGTACCCGACGCGACGCAGTCCGACGAGCTCGGGTCCCGCGGCGGTCGGGTCGACGGGATCCCGGTGCACTCCGTGCGGCTCCGGGGGCTGGTCGCCCATCAGGAGATCCTGTTCGGCAACCCGGGGGAGCAGCTGACGATTCGGCACGACTCCTTCGACCGCGACTCGTTCATGCCCGGCGTCCTCGAGGGAGTCCGTCGGGTCGGCGACCACCCCGGCCTGACCGTCGGGCTCGAGCACTATCTCGGGCTGGCCTAGGGCCGCACCGAAAGTCTGGCCGCTGCCTGGGTATCTGCTGGACGACCTGGGGACTCCCAGGAGTACCAGCCGTGCCACCCACGGCACGGCACTGCATGTCAGGAGACATACATGGCCAGTCTCAAAGTCGGCACCGGCCTGGACGCCCCGATCTCGAACCGGACCGAGGGTGCCGCCGAAGTGGCCGCCCGCGTCGCGCAACAGGACGCCGCACCAGGGAAGGGCAAGGCCGCGGCCGGCCTGGCCTCGGGGATCGAGAAGGTCCAGGGCTTCAGCCTCCCCAAGGTCGCCGCGTCCCGTTCGGCCAAGGAGGTGCTCTCGGGCACCCTCGACCTCCCGGACATCGCCGAGGCGTCGTTCGGGGCGGGCGCACGCCAGGTGCCAAAGTCGGTGCTCGAGACCGTCCACGGCCCGGACGACCGGGTCAAGATCACGAGCACCAACGTCTACCCGTGGCGCGCCCACGCGTCGCTGCTCATCACCGCCCGCGACGGGTCGATGTGGATCGGGACCGGGTGGTTCATCGGGCCGCACACCCTGATGACCGCCGGACACGTCGTCTACATCAAGAACAGCGGCGTCCCCGGTCGTGACGGCTTCGTCCGGTCCATCAAGGTGATGCCGGGCCGCAACGGCGCGACGCTGCCCTACGGCTCGGTCACCAGCAGCAACTTGCGGACCGTCCAGGGCTGGGCCACCAACGGCGACGAGGAGCACGACTACGGCGCGATCATCCTCGGGACCGACCTCGGCCTCACCACCGGCTGGTTCGGGTTCGGGGTCTACAACGACGCCACCCTCACCGCGTCGGTCGGCAACATCTCGGGGTACCCGGGCGACAAGCCGGACGGCACCCAGTGGTACGCCGCTCGTCGCATCGCGTCGGTCGCGGCCCGCAAGGTGTACTACGACATCGACACCTTCGGTGGCCAGAGCGGCAGTGCCGTCTACCGGATCGTCGACGGCAAGCGGTATGCGTTCGCGGTCCACGCGTACGGCGGCGCGACGACGAACTCCGGTACCCGGATCGTCACGCCGGTGTACAACAACATGGTGGCCTGGAAGGCCTGACGAGCGGGCCGGTCACGGCCCGTCACAACGAGAGCAGGACACGTGGACGCCGGTATGCGACCGGTCATCTCGGGGATCGCGACCGGCCCGGACGGGCCGGTCGCGTTCGCCCGCATCATGATCGCGGAGGCGCCGGCGCCGATGCCCGACCTCGCTGGGCTGTCCGGCGAGGACGGGACGTTCACGCTCGGCACGAACGGTCCGGGCCGGTACGTCGTTGCGGTACACGCCGACGGCTACGTACCGGCCCGCGCCGAGGTCATCGTCCGCGCCGACGACGTCGTGCTCGACCTGCGCGTGCACCTACGGCCGGACGTCCCTGACGACCTGGGGGCGCCGCAGCCCGGGAGCTAGCTGGATCTCGTGACACACTCGGCCCGTCGAGAGGGTCGAGACCGTGAGCACAGCAGTGGCACCCATCCTGACCGACGCGGGAACCCGCCCTCGCAGCGGGCCCGAGCGTCTGGTCGACGCGACCGCGAGGCGGCTGTTCCACCTGCCGCCGGAACGAGGGCCGTACTCGGTGACCTCGGCCATCCCGGTCCGGATGCGCGACGGCGTGCACCTGCTCACCGACCACTACGCCCCGGACGGCCAGGCCCTCGGCACCGTGCTGATGCGCGGCCCGTACCAGCGGGCGGGGATCGGACCGCACATCCTCATCGGCCTGTTCGCGTCGCGTGGGTACCACGTCGTGATGCAGAGCTGCCGCGGGACGTTCGGGTCCGAGGGCCGGTTCGTGCCGGGCGAGGACGAGATCCGCGACGGCGCCGACACGGTCGAATGGCTCCGCGAACAGCCATGGTTCGAGGGCCGGTTCGTCGGGGTGGGCGGTTCCTACCTCGGCTACACGCTGTGGTCGATGCTCATGGATCCTCCGCCCGAGATGGTCGCGGCGGTGGCGATCGTCAGCTTCCACGACTTCTTCCAGGTGGTCCACGGGACCGGCACGCTCACCCTGAGCGACAGCCTGGACTGGTGCGACAGCCTGGCCGTCCAGGAGGGCACGACGATGCTCGACCAGCTCCTCGACGGCGGGCGGACCCAGCGTCGGCGCGCACCCGCATACAGCGGCCTTCCGGTCGTGGAGGTCGAGGAGCGCTACCTCGGCGCGGGCTCCGCGTGGTACCGCGACTGGGCCACCCACACCGACCGCGACGATCCCTACTGGCAGGCGCGCGACGTGTCGGCGGCGCTGGACCGGGTGACGGTCCCGGTGCGGCTCCTCAGCGGCTGGCAGGACCTGTTCATCGGGCAGACGCTCGCCGAGTACCGACGGCTGCGGGACCGCGGCGTGGACGTGGCCATCACCATCGGCCCGTGGACCCACGCGAACCTGGTCAACAAGGGCGGGTCACGGGCGTTCGGGGCGACCCTCGAGTGGGTCGACCGCCACCTCGCCGGCCCGCGCGGACCGGCCAAGATCGACCCCGTCTCCTACGTCCTCACCGGTGCCGACGAGTGGCGGTCCGCGGCGGACTGGCCTCCAGCAGCGGTGGACCGCAGGCTGTACCTCGCGCCGGGCGCGGTGCTCAGCGACCGCCCGCCGAGCGCCTCGGCGGGCGCCGTCGGCTTCACCTACGACCCGAGCGACCCGACGCCCACGATCGGCGGACGGTTGCTCGCCGGGGACTCCGGGTACCGCGAGGACTCCGACCTCGCGCGGCGGGCCGATGTCCTGGTATTCGCCGGCGACCCGTTGAGCGAGCCAATCGACGTGGTCGGGGTACCTCGAGTGTCCTTGGCCCACCGCAGCGACAACCCGGACGCCGATCTCTGGGTCCGGGTCAGCGAGGTGGACCGCAAGGGTCGGTCGCACAACGTCACCGAGACCTTCCGCGCCGCACCGGCGCCCGGAGCGGACGGCCGGACCGTACTCGAGCTCGACCCGATGGCCCACCGGTTCGCGGCGGGCTCACGGATCGGCCTGCTCATCGGTGGCGGCACGTTCCCGCGCTACGCACGCAACCTGGGTATGCCGGGACGCCGGATCGAGGGCACCGAGATGACCCGGACACGCCAGTCCCTGGACCTCGCGTCCGGAGCCTCGGTGCTCATACTGCCGGTTCCGGTGTAGCCCGGCGTCAGTCGACCGGACTGAACCCGGCGCGCTGGGCCGCGTGGGTGTCGGCGAACCAGACGTGCGGCTCGGCCTCGCCGTACTTCTCGTGCTCGGGCGAGACGAAGGTCTTGGTGTCCTCCCACGCCTTGACCGGGTGCCCGAGCGGGACGGCCCCGTCCTCGATGGTCGCGGCCGACCCGACGCCGTAGCCACCGTCGCGGATCTCGTCGAGGGACGAGGTGCGCCGGCCGTCGTCGGTCGCGTCGCCGGACCGACCCTCTTGCTGGCCGGTCGAACCCGCGTCGGACTCACTCGAGCCTGAGTCGCTGGGGCGCGAGTCGCTATGGCCGGGCGCCGAGCCCTCGACCAGCTTCCCGCCCGCGTCGAACACCTGCGGGCCGCCGGCCTCGTCCGCGGTCCAGTCGCCTCGCTGCCGGAACTCCTCGCCGGCCGCGACGTCGTGCTGCTCCGGGTCGTGCTCGCGCGCGAACTCCTCGGCCGACTTCTGGCGCGCGTCGTCGTCGGTCTCGTCGCTCGCGTCGGTCTGGTCGTCCTGCTGCTGGGGTGCGTCGGCGGCGTCGGTCGGACCGGCCGTCATCCGCGGCTCGTCCGGGACGTCCTGCTCCACCTGATCTGCCTGATCGCTCACTGCTCCTCCTCGAGCTCCACGACGTCGACCGGATGACGACTTCGGGAGGAACGTGCCCGTTATTCGACCCCGTGAAACCGCGAGCTGCCACGTCGTCTCGTGGCCGAGATGCCACAAACCCACCCGTCAGCGCCGTTGCTGGCGTGAGTTCGTGGCCGAGATGCCACATTCCGGCGCCACGCGGTGGCATCCCCGTCTACGGCGTCCCCACCAGGGTCCGGCCGTCGTGGGTGATGGTCCAGAACGGGTTGTGCGCGACCTCCCAGCAGTGGCCGTCAGGGTCGGCGAAGACCCCGCCGTAGCCGCCCCACTCGGTCGGTGCTCCGGGCCGCCGCACCGTGCCGCCCGCGGTTGTCGCCTCGTCCAGCAGGGCGTCGACCTCCTCCGGGGACCGCACGTTGTGGGCCAACGTGATCCCACCCCAACCACCGGAGTCCTCCACCACGGTGTCGGCGGCCAGCTCCGCGCGGCCCCACAGGGCGACGACCATGCCGCCGGTCTGGAAGAAGACGACGTCCTCCGTCGGTCCGGTCGGCTGCCAGCCCAGCCGTTCGTAGAACCCGCGCGCGGCGTCGAGGTCGGCGACTCCCAGTGTTACGAGGCTGATTCGCTGTTCCATCGTCCGACCGTAGAGGGTCAGCCCCAGCCGAAGTGCCGCAGTAGGGCGGCCGTGCCGGCCGCGAGCACCACCACGACGATGAACGGCGCCCGCAGGATCAGGGCCACCACAGCGACGCCTACGCCGGCGGCCCGGGCGTCCAGCGTGAGTCCGTGGTCGGGGGTCGCGAACGCCTGGACGACGACCAGCCCGGTCAGCAGGGCGACCGGGAGCAGGGCGGTCACTCGCGAGATCCGCGGACCGGATAACCAGTGCGCCGGCACGAGGTAGCCCGCCAGCTTCAGCAGGTATGCCAGCCCGCAGGCGACGAGGACGGTGACCCAGGCGTTCATGCCGGCTCCTCGCCGTCGCGGACACGGGTCTCGTCGCCGACACCGGTGTCGTCGGGGCGGCGCCGCCGGACGAGCAGGCCGACGACCACCGCCGCCAGGGCGGCGACGAGCACCGGCACCCCGGCCGGCGCCAGCGGCACCAGCACCACGGTCAGCAGTGCCGCCAGCGCGGCGGTCGCGCCGGCCTCCAGGGACCGCAGCCGCGGCCAGAGCAGCGCGCAGAACGCTGCCGCCGCGGCCGCGTCGAACCCGTAGACCTTGGGGTCCCCGATGGCGTTGCCGAGAACCGCACCGGCCAGCGTCGAGAGGTTCCAGCCGATGAAGACGATCACCCCGGTCAGCCAGAACCCACGACGCATCGCGCGTGGCTCCTGCTGGCCGATCGCGACCGCCGTCGACTCGTCGATGGTCAGGTGCGCGGCGACCAGCCGACGAAGGCCCCGCACCTGAAGGATCCGCGAGACCTGCAACGCATACAGGCCGTTGCGGACCCCGAGCAGCGTCGAGGTGGCGACCGCCGCGACCCCACTGCCACCGGCACCGAGCACGCCGGCGAGGGCGAACTGGGACCCGCCGGAGAACAGCAGCGCCGACAGCGCCACCGTCTGCCAGACCGAGAGACCGGAGGCGACCGAGACCGCACCGAAGCTGATGCCGTAGGCGCCGGTCGCGATGCCGACCGAGAGGGCCTGGCGGGTGACGGCGCGCAGCGCCTGCCGGTTGGACGCGTCGGCCTCGTCGACAGGGTCGCGTTCGAGCTCGGCCCCCGCGTCCATCCCCGCATCGTCACACAACGACGCGGCCCGATAGCGCCCGCTGTCCACGGACGGAACAGCGGGCGGAACCAACGCCGGCTTGGGATAACCTGCGGTTATGTCAGTCATAAGCAGCCGCATCGTCGGGTTCCCGAACCCGGTCAACGAGAAGGCCGCCCGCGTCGTTGCCGGTCTCGTCGTGCTCACGGCCGTCACCGCGCTGGTGTTCCAGGCCGGCTGGCTGCTCTGGCTGCTGGCCGCCGGCTTCCTGCTGCGCGTGCTCTCCGGGCCGCGGTTCAGCCCGTTCGGTCTGCTGGCGACGAAGGTCGTCGCGCCGCGGCTCGGCCGGCCGAAGCTGGTCCCCGGCCCCCCGAAGCGGTTCGCCCAGGGCCTCGGCCTCACCTTCTCGCTCGCCGCCGCCGTCTGTGTGGCCGTCGGCGCGACCACGGCCGGCTGGGTCCTTGTCGGGCTGCTCATCGTCGCGGCCGTGCTCGAGTCCGTCTTCGCGTTCTGCCTCGGCTGCGCCATCTTCGGCCAGCTGCAACGGGCCGGGATGATTCCGGACTCGGTGTGCGAGGCGTGCGTGGTCGGCTCCCGGTAGCCCGGGACCGCCGGAAGCCTCCCGCGGGAAGGGTCGTTGGCCCGATATGACGGCCACCCTGACCTGCCCGAAGTGCGCGAGCGACATGCGCAGCTATCGGGGGCACCTCCCGCTTGCGGGGGAGCGCAACCGCGTGCTCGTCGACCAGTGCGCCGGCTGCGGTGGGCTGTCCCTCGACCGCGGTGAGCTGGAGAAGGTGGTCGCCGCCGAGAACGAGTGGCACGGCGCGTCGGCCGTTGCCGCACCCGCGCCTCCGCCCCAGGATCGGTCGTACGCCGGACCGCAGGACCGGGGCTACCTGCAGGGCTACGACCAGCACTCGGACCGCCGCTATGACGACCGCCACGAGAACCGGTACGACCAGCATGGCTACCAGCAGCGGCCGTATAAGAAGAGGACGTCGTTCCTCAGCGAGCTGTTCGACGACTGAGCTGCTCCAGCAGCCTCACTGCGGCACGTCCACCGTCAGCCGGACCTCTCCGGCGACATCCCGCTCGGCGGGGCCCGTCACGCGCTCACGACGGGCTCCGTCGGGGGCGAACCCGGCCGCCTGCAAGAACCCGCGGGTCGCCTCGTCCGTGTCGAGCAGCCACGTCCGGACCCGGGCGAACCCGGTGAGTCCCGCCGTGTCGACCGTCGCGTTGAGCAGCCGCGACCCGTGGCCCGTGCGGCGCGCCGCAGGGTTCACCCCACCGACGAGGAGCTCGCCGTCGACGTCGGTCGCGTCGGGGTCCGCGCTCGGACCGATGGCGGCGAACCCGACCACCTCCTCGCCCGCGCAGGCGACGAGCAGCCGGTATGCGCCGGACGGCGGTTTCGCGAGGGACTCCCGCCAGACCCGCGCGAACTCCTCGGCGGTGGCCGCGTCGAGCGCATCGGCCGGCAGCAGCGACGCATACGCCTCCCGCCAGAGGGCGGCCTGGACGGCCCCTACCGCGTCGACGTCCCACGGCGTGGCGACCCGGACACTGGCGTCGGCCACCGGACGGTCTCCGGCAGCGCTCGGTCCGTGGTCGTGGGAATGGCTCACCCGCCCATCCAAGCAGCCGGACTCCGGCCCGCTCGACTGGCGGTCAGGCGACTCGGCTGGCGGTATGCGAGCAGCCGAGCGGCTCGACTGGCAGTCGAGCCGCCCGGCAGGGTCTCAGTCGGGCGTGCTCTGATGGACTCCGTGCGACTCAGAGCTCTGGCGGTCAGCGCTGCCCTCGCCGCGGCCCTGGCGGGGTGCACCTCGGCACCGGACGTCGCTGCGGGCAGCGCCAGCCCGACCGAGGCGGTGGCCGCCTTCCTGCACGCCCTGGGCGAGAAGAACTCCGACGCGGCGTGCGCGCAGGTGTCCACGGGCGGGAAGCCGCTGACCGACGCCGGCTTCGACCAGTGCAAGGAGGGCCTGGAGAAGGTCCTGGCCGACCTCAACGACCCGGACGAGATCGCCCAGCTCAAGACCGCCTCGGTCACCGGCGCCACGGTCACCGGCGACAAGGCCACGGTGACGAAGGCGCAGATCACCAACGTGCCGGACGGGTACCAGAACGACATCGACCTGGTGAAGCTCAACGGGCGCTGGTACATCGACTCCAAGCAGTGACTCCGAGGTCTCGGCCCGGCTGAGCGATACTGAGGGCATGTACGGCAACGACGTCGTGGACCCGACCGAAGCGCTCAACGCCTCCGAGACCCCCGAGTTCGACGAGGCGGTGGCCGCCGGGACGGCAGCGGAGGCCCGCGACCACGAGTCGAGTTTCGACGCCCTCATCGCGGCCGACCTCCGGGTCGAGCCGCGCGACGAGATGCCCGACGCATACCGCAAGACCCTGATCCGGCAGATCGCCCAGCACGCGCACTCCGAGATCATCGGGATGCAGCCGGAGGGCAACTGGATCACGCGGGCCCCGTCGTTGCGGCGCAAGGCGATCCTCATCGCGAAGGTGCAGGACGAGGCCGGCCACGGGATGTACCTCTACTCGGCCGCCGAGACCCTCGGCATCGATCGCGCCGAGCTGCTCGACATGCTCCACAACGGCAAGCAGAAGTACTCCTCGATCTTCAACTACCCGACGCTGACGTGGGCGGACTGCGGCGCGATCGGCTGGCTGGTCGACGGTGCCGCGATCATGAACCAGGTGCCGCTCTGCCGGTGCTCCTACGGCCCGTATGCGCGCGCGATGATCCGGGTCTGCAAGGAGGAGTCGTTCCACCAGCGGCAGGGGTTCGAGATCCTCTGGAACCTCGTTCGCGGGACCGACGCCCAGAAGGCGATGGCCCAGGACGCGGCGAACCGCTGGTGGTGGCCGGCCCTGATGATGTTCGGTCCGCCGGACACCGGCGACGCCGCTGCTACGGGCGGCCACACCGAGCAGTCGATGGCCTGGGGCATCAAGCGGTTCAGCAACGACGACCTGCGCCAGAAGTTCGTCGACATGATGGTGCTGCAGGCCGACAAGCTCGGTCTCACGCTGCCCGACCCCGACCTGCGTTGGAATGAGGAGCGCGGGCACTGGGACTACGGCCCGATCGACTGGGACGAGTTCTGGCGGGTGCTGCGCGGCGACGGACCCTGTAACGCCGAGCGCATTGAGCACCGGCGCGGCGCCCACGAGGAGGGGGCCTGGGTGCGCGAGGCGGCCAACGCGTATGCGGCCAAGCAGGCCACGCGGACGGTCACCCAAGGCTCCCGCTGCACTGAACGATTGGCCGCTGTGGGAGGTCTTCGTGCGGGCGAAGCGCGGCCTGTCGCACACCCACGTGGGCTCGCTGCACGCGCCGGACGCGACGATGGCGCTGCGCAACGCGCGTGACGTCTACACCCGCCGTCAGGAGGGCGTGTCGATCTGGGTGGTCGAGGCGTCGTCGATCACGGCGAGCAGTCCGGACGAGAAGGACTCCTTCTTCGACCCGGCGGCCGACAAGGTCTACCGGCACCCGACGTTCTACGACGTGCCCGAGGACGTCGAGTACCTCTGAGGGTCAGCGCCGCCGGTTCGCCGCCCAGGCCAGGCAGTAGACGCCGAAGGCCGTGAGCCCGATCGCCTTGAGCACGAGGAGGATCCCGCCCGCCGGCGACAGGTTGACCAGTCGGAACACCGTCTGGATGCCCGGCGGCCCGAGCCGACCTTCCAGCGCGGTCCAGATCATCAGCCCGCCGATGATGGCGAACGTCACCGCCTTGCCGACCAGCCCGGCCTGCCCGACCGCGACGACCATCCGAGGAGAGCCGTCTCGCAGGTCCTCGAGGAAGCGACGCCGGACCCCCCGGTAGCCCGACCGGACGGCGAGCACCAGCAGGACGACACCCGCGACGACGACGCCGATCCGCAGGGCCAGCTCCTCGAGGCTCGATGCGACGGCCGCCGGCGAGGGGCGTCCCTCGCGGGCGGCGCGCCCGGCGGCGGCGACGCGCACGGCGCTGATCGCCAGGGTGAGGTAGCCGAGGGCAGTCGCGATCGTCCCGAAGCGCCCGAACGCCTTGCCGAGCGTGTTCTCGTGCGGGTTCCGCTGCCAGACGGTCTCGAACACCTGCCACAGCGTCAGCGCGCCCAGACCGAAGGCGGTCACCCAGAGCATCACCTCGCCCACCTCGGTCTCGGCCAGTGCGTCCAGCGCGGCGTAGGGCGTGTCGGCGCCCCGCTGGCCGGTCACCGCGATCCGGACCGCGATCGCCGCGACCAGGAGGTACACGAACCCGTACGTGACGAGCCCGATGCCGACGACGACGTCGAACGCGGTGCCCTTGTGGACGCGCGCTGCCCACTGGCCGGCCCCGCGCAACCGGCCCTTGCGGCCCGGCGTCTCGGTCGTGTTGTTCACCCGTCGCACCGGGCGTCCCGGTGCGGGTACCGATCGCGGTCCCGGTACGCCTGGGGCACGGGGAACCGCTCGGTCACCCGGTCAGCCTCCCAGGTCGATTCCTTCTGCTGCCAGTGCGGGTCGTAAGGTCGGAGGGTGAGTGAGGGCCGACGATGACCCACCAAGCGGCGCCGTCTCCGGGCCGGGCGGTCGATGCGTCCCTGCCGACCGGGGACCGGTTGGCCGCCGCATACCTGCTCGGCATCGCCGACGACGCGATGGTCTACGCGCAGCGCCTGGGGGAGTGGCTCACCAACGCGCCTCAGATCGAGGAAGACATGGCGCTGGCCAACGTGAGCCTCGACCTGCTCGGGCAGGCCCGCGGCCTGTACGCCCACATCGGCGATCTCGAGGGGTCGAGCCGGTCCGAGGACGACTTCGCGATGCTCCGCGACGAGCGGGAGTGGCGCAACGTCCACCTCGTCGAGCAGGAGCGCCAGGACTTCGGGTTCGAGGTGGCCCGGCTGCTCTGGTTCTCGGCGTACCAGGTCGAGCTGTATGCGGCCGCCGCCGGCTCGGCGGACGAGACCTTCCGGGCGGTGGCCGAGAAGGCGACCAAGGAGGTCGCCTACCACCACGACCACGCGCACCAGTGGGTGGTGAGGCTGGGCAACGGGACCGACGAGTCGCACGGACGGATGCAGGCGGCCTTAGAGGCCGTACTCCCTTATCTGGCAGAGCTGTTCGACGACGACCCCGTGTCGGTGGCCGCGGCCGAGGCGGGGGTCGGGGTACTGCCGACGTCGCTCCACGACGCGGTCGTGGCGCGCGTCGCGGCGGTGGTCGAGGAGGCCACGCTGACCCTGCCGAATGACTCGCGCTGGCGCTCGCGCGGCGGGCGGCAGGGCGTCCACTCGGCGCCGATGGGGTACCTGCTCGCCGAGATGCAGCACCTCGCCCGGTCGCATCCGGGGGCGACATGGTGACGACGACGCGTACCGCTCCCGTCGAGCTCGAGGCGGCCGTCGGGAGCATCCCGGACCCCGAGGTGCCGGTCGTGACCATCGCCGACCTCGGCATCCTCCGTTCGGTAACCGCCGACGAGGCGACCGGTGTCGTCGAGGTTGTCATCACCCCGACCTACTCGGGCTGCCCGGCGATGGAGGCGATCAACGCGCACGTGTCGTTCGTCTGCCGCGCCGCCGGCTGGGAGCCGCGGGTCACCACCCGGCTCAGCCCGGCGTGGACGACGGACTGGATGTCCGAGGACGGCAAGGAGAAGCTGCGCCGCTTCGGGATCGCGCCGCCCACGCATACCCCGGTCGGTGGGCCGGTCCCGGTCGCGCTGGGGCGGCGCGCCGTCGCGTGTCCGCGGTGTGGGTCGGTGGACACCGTGGAGCTCGCGCGGTTCGGGTCGACGGCGTGCAAGGCGCTGCGGCGCTGTGAGGCGTGCCGTGAGACGTTCGACGAGTTCAAGACCCTCTGATGGCGTTGCTGACTCAGGCTGCGCCGGTGCGCCGGCCGCGGTTCCACCCGCTGACCGTCGCGGGGGTGGAGCGGCTCACCGACGAGGCCGTGGCGGTGACGTTCGCGGTGCCCCGCGAGCTGTGGCACGAGTACGCATACCTGCCCGGACAGCACCTCACCCTGCGCGCGACGATCGACGGCGAGGACGTGCGGCAGTCGTACTCGATCTGTCAGCCGCGGTCGGGTCGTGGCGGGCCGGGCCGGCTGCGCGTGGCGTCGGCGGTGGTGGAGGGCGGCCGGATGTCGACGTGGTTGAACACGACGGTCGCGGCGGGGGACGAGATCGAGGTCATGACCCCCATGGGGTCGTTCACCTGCCCGACCCAGCCGACCGCGGCGCGGCATCACGTCGCCATCGCCGCCGGTTCGGGGATCACTCCGGTGCTGTCGCTCATCTCCACCGCGCTGGAGGAGGAGCCGGCGTCGCGGGTCACGCTGCTGTTCGGGAACCGTCGGACCAGCACCGTGATGTTCCTCGAGGAGCTCGAGGACCTGAAGAACCGCTACCCGGGCCGCTTCCACCTCGTCCACGTGCTGTCCCGCGAGCCGCAGGACGTCGAGCTGTTCCACGGGCGGCTGGACCCGGACCGGCTGGCGCGCATCCTCGACGTCCTGGTCCCGGTGGACACCGTCGACGAGTGGTACCTCTGCGGCCCGTTCGGGATGGTCACCGGAGCGGAGACGCTCCTCCAGGACCGCGGCGTCGACCCGCACCACATCCACCACGAGATCTTCCACATCGACGAGCCGGGCGACGCGGTGCGCCCACCACGAGCGGCCGTCGACGCCTCCGCCCCGCCGGCGGCGATGGTCACGGTGACCCTGGACGGCCGGACCACCGAGGTGCCGATGCCGTCGCTCGACGAGTCGATCCTCGACGCGACGCTGCGGGTCCGTCCGGACGCGCCGTTCTCCTGCACGAACGGGGTCTGCGGGACCTGCCGCGCCCGTCTGGTGACCGGCGAGGTGCGGATGGACCGTAACTACGCGTTGGAGCCCGACGAGATCGAGGCCGGCGTGGTCCTGGCCTGCCAGTCCCACCCGGTCACCGAGAAGGTCACGCTCGACTACGACGCCTAGCTCGTCCAGGGCTGCGACCGTTGACAGGCGGCTCGGGGACCTGCGACCGTGGAAGGGCATGTGATAGTGCCCCGGACCCCGGCAGCTCACATCCTCCTCTGCTGGATGGACGACCCGATGTTCGGTCCGCGAGTGTTCGTGACGACTCCGAACCTCTGCTGGGGCTCCCTCGCGTCGGGAGTGCTCTCGCCACCCTGATCTCCGGTGGGGCGTCTAGGGCGGGGTCCCCCATCCGCAGACCTGGGCGCCTCACTGGGCACGATCGACACGGAACGCGGGGTCTATCGATCCCGGGGCGTGCTCCACGCCGGCGCGTCCTGTGGTCCCAAGGGCGGCACGGCGCTGCCCGGTGAGAGGGCCTCAGCCTTCGTCATCTCGGTCTCCAAGCCGCAGACGGGGCACGCATCGAGGTAGGTCGCCGACCCAACCCGGAACACGGGGATGAAGAAGAAGGTGAACCGGCGGGACGCCTCGACGATCTGGTGCGGTGCGCGGTTCCCGCACCGTCCGCAGACGCGTTCCAGGGTCGCCAGCACGCGGGTGGTGGTGTGAAGTCCGAAGATCAGCAGCATCCGGACCTCGTGCCCGGCTACTCCGGTCGGCAAACCCGGATGGCACGGGCACACTGGGGGACGACGATCCGAAGGGGGATGAGTATGCGACGGCCTCGCCGGCTGCGGCCACGCACCGTCGTGCTCGCGGTATGCGGCGTCCTGCTCGCCGCCGTCGCCGCTTTCCTCCTTCCGCAGACGGCGTCGGCGACGCCGATCTGCACCATGGGCCGCCACCACGCCCACGTCGTCGGCACGGCTGTGTGCACCGTCCGCGTGGCCGGCAAGCAGCGCTCCTACCTGCTGTCGGTGCCGCCGTCCGACCGGCCCGCGCCCCTCGTCGTCGCCTTCCACGGGCTGTTCCAGACCGCCAGGGTGTTCGCCACCCAGACCGGCCTGGTCGCGGCGACCCGCACGGCCGGCGTGGTGCTGGCGATGCCGGAGAGCGACGGTCCGGCCTTCAACGACGGCCGGCTCGGGGCGACCGGACCCCAGGACGACGCCTTCACCCTGGCCCTGGTCGACGAGCTGGTCGCGGCCGGAGTCGCCGACCCACGCCGGGTCGTCGTGACGGGGTTCTCCAACGGCGCCGGCATGGCCATGTCCGTGGCGTCCGCGCATCCGCGGGCCGTGGCGGCGCTGGTGTCGGTCGACGGCTCGCTCATGGACGGCGCCGGGGCCCCGCGGCCGACCGCGCCGGTGCGGACCTTCCTCGTGCACGGGACGGCCGACAAGGTCCAGCCCTGGGAAGGCCGCGCCGCCCGCGGGGCGCTCATGCCCGCCTACATCCCGGTGCCCGCCACGGTCGCGGCCTGGGTCGACGCGGCCGGCGCGGGCCCGGCGGTCGTGGAGCGGCATCCGGGGAGCCTCGGCCGCGGCCCGGTGGCGGTGTCGACCTGGTCGCCGGGTGAGTCCGGGGCCGGGGTCGTCTCCTACATCGTCACCGGCATGGGCCACGTGTGGCCGGTGGGGGAGTCGGACAACCTCGACGCCACCACCGTCGTCGTGCGGGCGGCCTCGACGGCCGCCCCGCTGACGCAGACCCGGGCGACCGCATACATCGACCCCGGTGCCATGAGCCGGGCCGTCCTGCTACGCCACTGAGGCGCCCTCGTCCACGGGTACGCGTCGGTGCGGCTTGATGAGGAACGCGACGGCGATCCCGACCACCAGGAGCACCAGCGACAGAGTGAGCGGCACCCGCCAGTTGCCATCGGTGGCTCCGAGCAGGACGCCGAACACCAACGGGCTCAACGTCCCCGCCAAGCCGAAGCCGGTGTTCATGAACCCGCTCGCCGCGCCGGCGTGCTCCGGGACCATGTCCATCGGCAGGGCCCACAGCGTCGAGTTCGTCAGCTCCAGGAGGAAGTAGGCGACGGCGAGGCTGACGGTGACGGTGACGAGCTCGTGGACCAGCAGCGCCGGCACCAGAGCCACGAGGGAGCCGCCGAGACCGACCACGAGAGGCAGCAGTCGTGCGGTCCGCCGGCTCCGGCACCGGCGCATGAGGTAGTCGGCGAGCCAGCCACCGACGAGGTCACCGAGGGCGCCGGCCGCGAGGACCAGGCTGGTGTAGAGGGCATACGAGCCGATGTCGAGGCCGAAGGAGCTCTGGAACACCGTGGGCAGCCAGGTGATGTAGACCCAGAGCAGCCAGCCGTAGCAGAAGTCGACGACGGCGACGGGGAGCAGGGCGGGGACGGCGGTGCGCCACGGTGTGCTGGTACGCCGGTCGGTCGCCGCGTCGCCCCGGTCCAGCTCCTCGAGCTCGACCGAGGTGACTGCCTGGTGGTCCTTGGGCCGGTCGCGGAAGAAGGCGAACCACACGACGGCCCAGACCAGGGAGAGTCCGCCGACGACGTAGAAGCTGACCCGCCACGAGCTGGCGGCGATGATCGCCCCCACGAGCAGCGGGGCCGCCGCGCTGCCGAGCCGGGACGCGGCGTGGACCAGGCCTTGGCCGGTACCGCGCAGCTGCGCCGGCAGCCACCGCGACATCGCCGCCGTCGCGGTCGGGAACGCCGCGCTCTCCCCGGCGCCGAGCGCCAGTCGGGACGCGACCAGGGTCCCCAACCCTCCGGCCGCCCCGGTGGCGACCGTGGCCGCGGTCCAGACGCCGCCCAGCCACGCCAGCGTGCGGCGCGCGCCGAAGCGGTCGCCGAGCCAGCCCCCGGGCATCTGGAGGAACGCATACGGCAGCGCGAAGGCCGAGAACACCAGCCCCATCTGCGCGTCGGACAGCTGCAGGTCGGTGTGGATGAACGGAGCCGCCGTGGAGATGTTGCTGCGGTCGATGTAGGCGAGCGCGTAGAAGATGCAGAGCAGCACCATGACTTTCCCGCGGACGCGTCGACGCAGCCCGGGACGCCGGGTGGTCGTGGGGGTCTGGGTGTCCTGGGCGCTAGGCATGGGTCACGCTCCGGGTGGGTCGGGGCCGCAGGCGCTTCCGGCCGGCCAGCGGGAGGGCCAGCGGGGTGCGGATGACGACGGCGGCGAAGGCGTAGGACAGCACGAGGGTTCCGGACCACGCGAGCACTCCGGAGAGCGTCGGGTCGAGGGACGAGTAGCCCCAGCTGAGCCAGCGGCCGAGCAGCGTGTTGAGGAAGAGGGGGTGGACGAGGAACACACCGAACGAGGCGACCGACGCCTGGTCGACGAAGGTCGCGAGCCGGCTCCCCGGCTGGCGCGAACGGGCATACACGATGCCGACGGCGTACAGGCCGAGGGTCACCGCCACCGTCCACGGCACGACCGAGGGCTGCAGGGGGTCGTACGCCGGTGCCACCGAGCCGCTGCTCGGCAGCTGGACGAGGTAGATGGCGACGTGGAGGGCGGCGGTGACCACCAGGGCACCGATGACGGCCCGCGGCCGGCCGACGACCCAGGCGTGGAAGCGGTCGTGGTGGACGGCCGCGAGGGCGCCGGCGACGAAGTAGAACTGGTAGGTCGGGGCGAGCACGAGGGCGTTGGCCTGCACCGTCGCCCAGGATCCGGGCCACGTGGCGTAGTGCGTCACCGCGAGCAGCACCAGCTCGATCGCCAGACTGACGAGGAACAGCGCCCGGTGGTGGCCTCGCGTACGGCGTACCAGCCACACCAGCAGGGGGAACAGCAGGTACAGCTGAAGGGAGCCGAGCAGGAAGTAGAGGTGGTAGTTGCCGGTACCGGTGAGCAGCTCGTGGCCGAGCTGGCCCAGGTCGTCGGCGACGGGGAGCCGGCCCAGCGCGATCCACCAGTAGATGACCGTCCAGACCACGTAGGGGACGCCGACATAGAGGAACCGGCGCGGCCAGAACCGGCGCAGCTGCACCGGCTTCGACCCCAGGGCGTAGGTGAGGACGAAGGCGCTCAGCAGGAAGAACGTGCCGCGGGTGAAGTGCAGCAGCGAGACGAACGCGCCGCTCGCGACGTTCTCCGGGTTCATCGACCCGCTGACCGCGTGCACCCCGACGACGCAGACGAAGGTGAGCAGCCGGACGATGTCGACCTCGTAGAGGTGCCGTCGTCCGGTCGGCTCCGCCGCGGGCTGAGGCGGGCCGAGCGTGCCGGGCTCGGAGGCGGCCGCGCCCGCACTCATCGGCCGATTCCTCCTGCGGTCAGCGACTCGCGGTCCAGGTCGGCGACCAGGCGACGAACGGGCTTGCCGGTCGGGCCGACGGGCACCGCGTCCAGGACCACGTAGCCGACGGGGCGGTGGGCGCGCGGAAGGGCCGCGAGGCACCGCGTCGTCAGCTGCTCCTCGAGGTCGTCGGGCGCGTCAGGAGCCGGGACGACGTACGCCACGGGGACCTGACCGAGGACCTCGTCGTCACGCCCGACCACGACCGCGTCCGCCACCGCCGCGTGGGCGAGCAGGACGTCCTCCACCTCACGCGGGAAGATCTTCTCCCCGCCGCGGTTGATGACGTCGCCCTCCCGCCCGGCCAGGGTGAGGAACCCGTCGTGGTCGACGGCGCCCAGGTCGCCGGTGTCGAGCCACCCGCCGTGTCCGAAGCGCTCGGCGCCGACGCCGTTCTCGTACTGCCGGATCACGCCGGCGCCACGAATCTCGACGCGGCCGACCGCACCGGTGGGCAGCGGCTCGTCGCCGTCGCCCACGACCCGCAGCTCGACGTCGACGGGCACGCCGACGGTGCCCGGTCGGCGGTCGGAGATGGGGTTGGCGGTGATCTGGCTGCCCGCTTCGGTCATGCCGTAGGACTCGATGACCGGCACGGCGTAGCGCTGCTCGAACCGGGCCAGCACGGCCTCCGACAGCGGCGCCGAGGCCGAGCGGACGAACCGGACCGACGCCGGGGCGCTCGGGGCAGTCGGCCCCGGCGGCTCCTGGGCGAGGATCGTGATGATCGACGGCACGGCGTTGACCCAGGTGGCCGCGCGCTGCGCGACGACGTCCCAGAAACCGGTGCGGTGGAAGCGGTCGTCGAGCACGATGGTGCCGCCCGAGACGAGCGGGGCGAGGAGGCCGACGACCTCGCCGTTGACGTGGGTCAGGGGCAGGGAGTTGAACCCGCGGTCGGCCGGACCCAGCTCGTACGCGCGGGCCACGGCCCGGGCGACGTGGAGCAGCTGGGTCTCGTCGAGGCGGATGGCCTTCCGAGGTCCGGTCGACCCGGAGCTGAACAGCAGGCAGCCACCGGGAGAGGTGGTCTCCCCCGGGCGGAGCCCGCTCGGCGGGGCCTCCGGGGTCCACGTGACCGGGTCGACGCGGACGACCAACAGGTCGCCGACGGGTGGGTCATCGAGGGTAGTCACGGCGAGCGCGGGGCGGCTGGTGGCCACCATCGCCTGGACCGCCTCCTCGGGCGCGTTCGGGTCGAGGGGTACGACGGTCGCCCCGACGCTGATCAGGCTGACGAAGAGGGTGCCGAACGCCACCGGATCGGTCGTCAACAGTCCGACCCGCCGGCCGGAGAGGCCGTAGGTCCGCCACTGCTCGACGCTCGCCGCCAGCTCGGCCCGGTCGACGACCCGGTCGCTCCGGGCCGCCTCCAGCCACGGCATCGACGCGGCGGCCGCGGCCTGCGAAGTCACCACTTCTGCGAAGGACTGCTTTCCCTGTGCTGGCACGTCCCCCCTGTTGTCTTCGGCGTCGTTCAACCTCCGGCGGCCCGCTCAATGCGTCCTGGCGGGCGGCTGTGGCTTATCTGTGAAGCGCGGGCCGGGGCAGGCGTTCCCGCCGGGTCGACGGCCGGCCGGGGCGCGACGTGTAGTGCGGCGCCGAGGTGGGTAGGGCATACAACGGCTCGGGGCCACGTCCACCGAAGAGAACCATCGATGCTGCTCTACCTGGGGATCCTCTCCCCGTTCCTGGCCCTTCCCGCGCTGATGCTCCTCGACCGACTCGAGCGGTGGACGGCCCAGTCGTCGCCGCGGTCCGACATCAGGACGGACGTCAGGACCCGCACCACCTCGTGACCGCCGTGGTGGAGAATCCAGCGATGATCTCTCATCAGCCGGCCCACCTCGGAACGGGCGCCGCAGCATGACCGGACGCGACCTGCTCGACCAGCTCGAGGCGCAGGAGTCGCGGCTGGTGTTCGAACGGTTCGACGACGACACGGCGTGGGAGCTGGGGTCGGCCCTTCGGGAGAAGGCCAGCGCCGGAGGCCTGCCGATCGCCATCTCGGTCCGGCGCAACGGCCGGCTGCTGTTCTTCGCCGCGCTGCCCGGCTCGTCGGCCGACAACGAGGCGTGGCTGGCCCGCAAGTGCGCCGTGGTGGACCGCTACGGCCGCTCGTCGCTGCGGGTCGGTGAGCAGTTCCGGGTCGACGGCAAGTCGTTCGACGAGAGCTCGCGACTCGATCCGTCGTCGTTCGCGGCCCACGGCGGCGCGTTCCCGATCTTGTTGCGCGGCACCGGATGCGTCGGGACCGTCGCCGTGTCGGGGCTGCCGCAGCTCGAGGACCACCAGCTGGTCGTGGACACGATCGCGGGCCTACTGGAACACGCGCGCTGACGGCTCGACCGAAGGGTTGGTGCCCTTGGGCGAGTCGGCGGGTGAGACGGGTCCAGCCCTGTCCCGCTGCGTCAACAAGTCCGCACGTGGTGACTTGTCGCGGTCGATGTCCAGAATGTCGGTTAAATCGCCATCACGTGTGTCGGCGGCCGGCGTGATCGGAAGATTGGTCCCCCTCTTGTGGATGCGATCTTCCGACGTAGCGGGCTCAGCTGTTGGCTCGGCGCTGGACGGCCCAGGGCGCGACCCACGACGGGGGGACGCGCAGCGCGACGGCCACGAACGTCGGCGTGCGACGCATACCCTCCGACGCGAGCGCTGAGAGGATTCGAACGGAGGATTCTTGCCCTGATAGGGGCAAGAATCCTCCGATCGAGCCGATTGAGCGTCAGTGGTCGCTGTGCAGCTGTCCGCGAATGGCGCCCGAGGGGTAGTCGGAGTTGTGCACGTTGACGTAGTAAGCCTCGGGGTTCGCGAGGATCCGCTGCACCTCACCGGGATCCAGACCCTTGCCGGCCTCTCCCTCGGTGAGACAGTCCGCTGCCTGGCCGTCCTGCGGCCACGCCAGGTTGACCTCGACCGGGCCGTTGGTGCCGGCCGCGCCGCGGTGGATGTGGGCCATCCGCGCAGCGCCGGGCGCCAGCTCGGTCTCCGCGATGCGGCTGACCTCGAGGATGTAGCAGAGCGTGGAAGGGTCGCCGTCGATGCCGAAGACGTAGACCTCGCCACGGCCGTTGGGGTCGCCCACGACCCCCTTGGCGCCGTCCGCGGCGACTTCGGCCCGGCCCGTGAGGTCGGCCGTGAGCAACGTGTTGGTATGTCCGGCCGTGGCCGGCGACGGTGCGAGGACAAGTCCGACACCCAGTCCGACGGCTCCGGCGGCGGCGGCGATCAATCTGCTCTTCATGGTCACTCTCTTTCCGACAGGGCCCTTCGGGGGTGGGCCGTGCCAGTCGTTCGGAGCGAACGACAGGAAAGATGTGAATCGCCTGGAAAAAGCCTGGAAGAACGGTGGACGGCGTCAGGCGGAGCCCGGACGCTCGTAGGCGACCCACGCGAGCTGCTCGCGCGTGTCGCGCGACGTCTCGATGAACGCGTCGAACGGGATCGGCGGGAACTCCACGTCGCCCTCGGGCTCGAGGAAGACCTCGGTGATGAGCAGCCGGTGCGCCCACGGCATCGCCTCGGCGTAGATCTGCCCGCCGCCGCAGACGAACACCTCGTCCGCCGGCCCGGCCAGCGCGAGCGCCTCGGCGAACGAGTGGGCCACCTCCACGTCGGGGTGTTGCCAGTAGCGGTTCCGGGTGACCACGATCGTCCGTCGCCCCGGCAGCGGTCGCCCGATGGACTCGAAGGTCAGCCGGCCCATCACGAGGACGTGGCCCATCGTGACCCGCTTGAAGTACGCGAAGTCCTCCGGCAGGTGCCACGGGATCGTGGGCCCGTTGCCGATCACGCCGTTGCGGGCGACGGCGGCGATCAGCGTGACCTGGGTCATCGAGGACGATCTAGACCGCGATCGGGGCCTTGATGGTGGGGTAGGCGTCGTACCCCACCAGCTCGAAGTCCTCCAGCTCGAACTCGTCCAGGGCCGCCCGCGGGGCGATCCGCATCTGCGGCAGCGGCCGGGGGTCCCGCGTGAGCTGGAGCCGGGCCTGGTCGAGGTGGTTGAGGTAGAGGTGCGCGTCCCCGAGCGTGTGGACGAACTCGCCGGGAGCCAGGTCGCATACCTGCGCCACCATCATCGTCAGCAGCGCGTAGGAGGCGATGTTGAACGGCACGCCCAGGAAGACGTCGGCCGACCGTTGGTAGAGCTGGCACGACAGCCGGGCCGGGTCGCCGGACCGCTTGGGCGGGGCGACGTAGAACTGGAACAGCGCGTGGCACGGCGGCAGCGCCATCGAGTCGACGTCGGCGACGTTCCACGCCGAGACGATGTGGCGGCGCGAGTCGGGGTTCGTGCGGATCGAGGACACCACGCGGGCGATCTGGTCGATGTGCTCGCCGCTCGGTGTCGGCCAGGACCGCCATTGGTACCCGTAGACCGGTCCGAGGTCGCCCTCCGCGTCGGCCCACTCGTCCCAGATCGAGATGCCCCGCTCCTGGAGCCAGCGCACGTTGGTGTCGCCCCGGAGGAACCAGAGCAGCTCGCCGGTGATCGAGCGCAGGTGGAGCTTCTTGGTCGTGAGCGCGGGGAACCCGTCGGCCAGGTCGAACCGCATCTGGTGGCCGAAGACGCTGAGCGTGCCCGTGCCGGTGCGGTCGGACTTCTCGACGCCCGTCGTGAGGACCCGGTCGAGGAGGTCGAGGTACTGCCGCACGGGCCGCACGCTACACCGGAGCAGCGACCGGCCGACGGATGTGACCCACGTCACACGCCGTGAGTCGAAACGGCTGTAACGGATCCGGCTCCACACCGATGTAGTGGGTGTCGAAGCGCTACCCGGACCCCCGAGCGGGTAGCGCTTCGACATTCACGTCTCTGAGGCATGTCTCCGTGGCGGCACGCGTCGCCCGGGCCGGGCCGTACCCCTCACGGGCGATAGATTGGCCGCCATGACCGCTTGGACCGCGCGCACCGCGTCGCCGTTCGGACGCTCGTTGACGGCGGTGATCACCCCGATGCACGACGACGGCAGCCTCGACCTCGCCGGCCTCCAGAAGGTGGTCGCCCACCTCTTCGACACCGGGCACGACGGCGTCGTCGTCAGCGGGACCACCGGCGAGTCCGCGACGACCTCCGACGAGGAGCAGGACCAGATCCTGCGAGCCGCCCTCGAGGTGGTCGGTGACCGTGGTCGCGTGGTGGCCGGCGTCGGCACGAACGACACCGCGCATACCGTGCATCTCGCGAAGCAGGCCGCCGCGACCGGCGCGCACGCCCTCCTCGTCGTCACGCCCTACTACAACCGGCCGACGCAGCCCGGGCTCCTCGCGCACTTCACCGCCGTCGCGGACGCCACCGGGCTGCCGGTGATGCTCTACGACATCCCGGCCCGCACCGCCACGCCGATCGCCACCGAGACGCTGCTGCGCCTCGCGGACCACCCGCACATCGCCGCCGTCAAGGACGCCAAGGGCGACCTCTGGTCGGCGACCAAGGTGCTCGACCAGACCGACCTGCTCTGGTTCTCCGGCGACGACATCGCCACCCTCGCCCACCTCACCCAGGGCGCGACGGGCTATGTCGGGGTCGCCACGCACATCGTCGGAGCGGAGTATGCGGCGATGCTCGCGGCCGTCGACGCCGGCGACCTGCCCACCGCCGTGGGACTCCACCGCCGGGTCGTCCCGATCGTCGATGCGATCATGCACACCAGCCAGGGTGCGATCATGGCCAAGGCCGCGCTCAAGGAGCTCGGCGTCATCGACTCGGCCGCCGTCCGGTTGCCGCTCGTCGAGTCGCCGCCGGAGCACCTGGAGAAGCTGCGTGCCGCACTGGCCTCGTTGAGCGCCCTCCCGACGACCTGAGACACATCCCAGCCGTCGTCCCCCCAGACCAGAGGACCCGAACCACCCCGTGACCATCGCCCTGCCCGACCTCGCCGACCCGCCACCCATCGCCGGCAACGCCCTGCGCATCGTCGCCCTCGGAGGGCTCGGGGAGGTCGGCCGCAACATGACCGTCCTCGAGACCCAGGGCCGCCTGCTGATCATCGACTGCGGCGTGCTCTTCCCGGAGGACCACCACCCGGGGATCGACCTGATCCTGCCCGACTTCGAGTACCTCGACGGCCGGCTCGACCAGGTCGAGGCCATCGTCCTCACCCACGGCCACGAGGACCACATCGGCGCCGTGCCGTTCCTGCTCAAGCGCAAGCCCGACATCCCGCTCATCGGCTCGCAGCTGACCCTCGCCCTCCTCGAGGCCAAGCTCAAGGAGCACCGCATCACGCCGTATGCGTTGACGGTCAAGGAAGGCACCCGCGAGAAGCTCGGCGTCTTCGACCTCGAGTTCGTCGCGGTCAACCACTCGATCCCCGACGCGCTGGCCGTCATGGTCCGCACGCCGGCGGGCACGCTGCTGCACACCGGCGACTTCAAGTTGGACCAGCTGCCGCTGGACGGCCGGCTCACCGACCTGCGCGCGTTCGCGCGGCTCGGCGAGGAGGGCGTCGACCTGTTCCTCACCGACTCGACCAACGCGGAGGTCGCCGGGTTCACGACGACCGAACGCGAGATCGCTCCGGCCATCGACCGGGTGTTCCGGCACGCGAAGCGGCGGATCATCGTCGCCTGCTTCTCGTCCCACGTGCACCGGGTCCAGCAGGTGCTCGACGCGGCGCAGAAGTCCGGCCGCAAGGTGGCCATGGTCGGCCGGTCGATGGTGCGCAACATGGGCATCGCCGCCGAGCTCGGCTACCTGCACGTCCCGGACGGCGTCCTCGTCGACGTCAAGAAGCTGGACGACCTCCCGGACGACAAGATCGTCCTCATCTGCACCGGTTCCCAGGGTGAGCCGATGGCCGCCCTCTCCCGGATGGCCAACCGCGACCACCGCATCGAGGTCGGCGTCGGCGACACCGTGCTGCTGGCCAGCTCGCTCATCCCCGGCAACGAGAACGCGGTCTACCGCGTCATCAACGGGCTGATGATGCTCGGTGCCGACGTCGTCCACCGCGGCAACGCGAAGGTCCACGTGTCGGGGCACGCGAGCGCCGGCGAGCTGCTGTACGTGTACAACATCGTCAAGCCCAAGAACGTCATGCCGGTCCACGGTGAGTGGCGGCACCTCGTCGCCAACGCCGAGCTGGCCGTGGCCACCGGTGTGCCGCGCCAGCGCGTCATCGTCGCGCCCGACGGCGGTGTCATCGACCTCGTCGACGGACGGGCCCGGCTCGTCGGGGCCGTGTCGTGCGGGTACATCTACGTCGACGGCCAGTCGGTCGGCGGGACGACCGAGACGCTCCTGAAGGACCGGCGCATCCTGCGCGACGAGGGGTTCATCACCTGCGTCGTCGTCATCGACGCCGCCACGGGGAAGATCGCCGCCGGACCCGAGATCACCGCGCGCGGCTTCGTCGAGGACGAGGAGATCTTCCGCGACATCATCCCCAAGGTCGAGCAGGCGCTCGCCGAGGCCACCGGCAACGGGGTGCGCGACGAGTACCAGCTCCAGCAGGTCATCCGGCGCACCATCGGCAGCTGGGTCGGCGGCACGATCCGGCGCCGGCCGATGATCATTCCCGTCGTTATTGAGGCATGAAATGCCTCATGACGACCGGCTCCACGGTAGCGATCGAAGCCTGATCGAAGCCTGACCCGGACTCAGTGCGCACGTTCCGCCGCGGGCTCGCGGTCGTCCTCGGACTCGCCCTCCTGTTGCTCACCGTCGGCTTCGCGCTGCGGTGGGTCGACGTGGCGACGCGCGAGGTCGCGGCGGTCCAGGCCGTCGTCCCCATCACCGGTGCCGGGGTCGTCGTGGTCACCCTGCTCGCGTTGGTATGCGGGTTGCGCCGGCTCGCGCTGGTCGGCGCGCTGCCCAGCGCGGTCGCGGTGGTCCTCGCGGTCGCCTCGTTCGGGCTGACCGCCACCCCGAGCGCGGGGGGCGCCGAGACCGTCACGATCCTGTCCTCCAACCTCGAGTTCGGCGGCGGCAACGCCGAGGACGTCGTCCAGGGCGTCCGCGACCACCGGGCCGACGTCGTCGTCCTCGTCGAGCTGACCCCTCAGGCGGTCACCCGGCTCAAGGCCGCCGGCCTGGACCAGGAGCTGCCCTACGTCGTCGGCCACCCGGAGGCTGGGACCACCGGAGCCGCGATTCGCAGTCGCTGGCCGCTCACCCTCATCGACGACGGCAAGGGCATCGGCGGGTCGCTGTTCTGGGAGCCCTACGCCCTGGTCCAGCGGCCGGCGGGCGCGTTCCGGGTCAAGGCCGTCCACACCCGCCAGCCGATCGTCTCGGCCCGAGGCTGGGAGCAGGACCTCGACCGCCTGCATACCTGGCAGCTCGCCCAGCCGGCCGACCAGCCGCTGGTCATGGCCGGCGACTTCAACGCCTCGCAGAGCCACCCGGCCTTCCGGGCGATGCTCGAGGGCCTGACCGATGCGCACCGGGCCACCGGCGGCGGGTGGGTGCGCACCTGGCCGCAGGGCCGGCGCATACCCCCGTTCGTGCAGCTCGACCACGTCCTCGGCCGCGGCGTGACGGCCGTCGACGCCGGCGTCACCCCGGTGCGGGGTACGGACCACGCGGCGGTCTGGGCGACGGTAACTCTGGAGTTACGGTAACTTCCGAGTTACCATCTGCTATGCCTGCCGCCGCCCGTCCCGAGCGCGCGCCGGACGCCGCGCTCGAGGCTCTCGGGGACGCCTCGCGGCGGGAGATCCTCGCGCTGCTAGCCGCGCGGAACCGGTCGGTCCAGGAGATCGCCGAGGAGCTGCCGATCAGCCGGCCGGCCGTGTCGCGACATCTCCGCGTGCTCAAGGACGCTGGCCTCGTCGCCGAGGAGGCGGCCGGCACCCGGCGGATCTACCACCTGGAGCCGGGTGGGGCGCTGGCGGTCCGGGACTACCTGGAACGGGTCTGGGGCGAGGCGGCGGTCCGGTTTCGGCTGCTCGCCGAGAACACCGGGCGGACCGATGGCTGAGCCGCTGCGGCTGGACCTCGTCGTCGACTGTCCGCCCGACCACGCCTTCGACGTGTGGGCGAACCGGATCGACGTGTGGTGGCCGCGTGACCACACCGCGACCGGCGAGCCGGGAGCGCGCGTCGTCCTGGAACCCCAGGTGGGCGGCCGGATCTACGAGGTGACCCGGGACGGTGCGGAGCACGAGTGGGGCCAGGTGACCGCGTGGGAACCGCCGCGTCGGCTCGCCTACCTCTGGCACCTGCGGACCGACCGCGAGGCCGCCACCGACGTCGAGATCCGGTTCGTCCCCGACGACGCGGGGACGCGCGTCGAGATCGAGCACGCCGGATGGGAGCGCCTGGGCGACGCCGCCGACGCCTGGCGTGAGCGCAACCTCGGCGGCTGGACCACCCTGGTGCCGCACTTCGTGGCGGCAGTCACTTCACTCTGAAAGGAGCCGGTCATGGCTGCGGGAACCAAGGAAGACCCCTGGGAGCTGACGACGGCACCCGGCACATCCGCATACTCGATGTGGAAGGACGAGGCCGCCGACCCGCCCACGCTGGTGTGCCAGGTGGGCTCGACTCAGCTGAAGTACCAGCTGCGCGCGATCGACGACCTGCACGCCTGGCTGGTCGAGCAGGGCGACTGGGTCGACGTCGGCGCCGCGGACGAGCAGAAGCCGGCGGCCGACGGCACCGTCGAGGGCTGGGGGCGCGCGGAGGACAACCCGGTCGGCGGCTGGTACGGCCTCCGCAAGGGCTACCGGGGCCGGTTCGGCATGTACCTGCCGCCGCTGCTCGAGGCCCTCGGCAAGGCCGAGCTGACCCACGAGAAGCGCAACAACAAGATTCGCGCCCTCCGCTGACGCGGTCGCGAGTGTGCACACCGACGGGCATTGGTCGTGTCGCGGGCCCGATACGCCCAGGTTTCGACCACCAACGCCCGTCGGTGTGCTCGGCGACCGAACGCACTGTGAGCCCCCACTACGCCCCGCCCCCGACTCGTCCCGGGTTGGAAGCCGGAAGCCGCGGTGTCAGCTGCGGGCGACGATGTTCTTCGCCGTGAGGGCCGTTGACTTCTCGCCGCCGACGAGGACCGTCTGACCGGTCTTGATGTCGGCGATGGTCGGCGTCGTGGAGCTCTTCGGACGCTGGTGGACCTTCGTGTCGGCGGTGACGGCGAAGGTCATCGAGGTCCCGTCGGTCGACTTCACGGTGATCGACGTCGACGAGACCGCGGTGACCGCGCCGAGGATCGCCTCGTGGGTGACGTAGGTGGTCCCGTCGCCCTTGGTGACCCACTCGGCGTGCTGGAAGTCCTTGACCTTCCCGAGGATCTGCTTGGCGGCGACGCGTCCGGCCTTATCGGCCTTGGGCGCCTTCGCGGGTTTGGTGGCGGTGCCCGAGGGCGACGGGGTGGGGTCGGCGGTCGCAACGGTCGGGCCGGTACTGGTCTGCGCGGCGTGCGCGATGGTCACGCCCGCGCCGCCGGCGACGATCGCGAGGGCCGCGAGGCCGCCGATGGTGGCCTTTCTCCACATGTGGTGCTCCTGAGGTCGTGGGGCTGAGATCACCGGTGGAACCGGCTGAGCACCACGATGGAGCCCTCGTGTTCGAGCAACGTCAGGCCGACGTCAGACCTTTCCCGCTTCCGGGGCCGGCGGGATGTGGCGTTTCGGCCACGAACCGCGGGCTATCCGGCCTCCAAGCCCGCGGGATGTGGCGTTTCGGCCACGAACCGCGCGCGTCTCCGCGAGCGCGGTCTACCAGGGGAGGGGGAGCGAGACGTCGCGCTCGTCGCCGTCGGGGACCCAGCCCTCGTCGGTCCGGGTGTAGCGCCGGGCGGGGCCGTCGGCGGCCAGCTCGGCCACCGCGGCGACCAGCCGGTCGACGTGCTCGGCGGTGTTGGCGAGGCCCAGGCTGACCCGGACGGCCGTCGCGGGGGTGTCGCCCCACGGGTCCTCGAGCAGCTCGTCGACGAGGATGTGCGCGCAGAACTTGCCGTCGCGCACCCCGATTCCGTACTCCGCCGAGAGGATCGCGGACAGCAGCGACGAGTCGAAGCGCTCGATCGTGAACGCCAGCACCGCGACCCGGTCGTGGTCGTCGCCGAAGATCGACCAGGTGTCGACACCGGGGATGACGTCCAGCCCGGCGCGCAGCCGCTCGGCCAGTTCGGCCTCGTGCGCCTCGATCGCCTCGCGGTGCGCCGAGATCGAGGCGCAGGCCGCGGCCACCGCGATGGCGCCGATGACGTTGGGGCTGCCGCCCTCGTGGCGGGCCGCACCCGTGGCCCACGCGGTGCCGTCGGTCGAGACGCGCGCGGTCGCGCCGCCGCCCCGCAGGTACGGCGCGCCCGCGTCGAGCCAGTCGCGGCGCCCGGCCAGTACCCCGGCACCGAACGGCGCATACAGCTTGTGGCCGGAGAAGGCGACGTAGTCGATGCCGCTGGCCGCGATGTCGATGGCCCGGTGGGGGGCCAGCTGCGCGGCGTCGACGAAGACCCGGGCGTGGTGGCGCTGGACGACGGCCACGACCTCGGCCAGGGGCCAGATCTCGCCGGTCACGTTCGAGGCGCCCGCGACCACGACGAGGCGGTGCTTGGCACCCGATGCGGCCAGCGCGGTGTCGAGGTCCTCGAGCGCGTGCTCGATGCTGGACGGGACCGGGAGCGTCGTCACCTGGACGCCGCGCGCCTGTTGCCAGGGCAGCAGCGTCGAGTGGTGCTCCGTCTCGAAGACGAACACCTCCGTGCCGCGGGGCAGGCTCCGGGCGAGCAGGTTCGTCGAGTCGGTGGTGTTGCGGGTGAACACGACGAGGTCGTCCTCGCGGGCGCCGACGAACTCCGCCACCTCGACGCGGGCCTGCTCGTACCAGGCGGAGGTGACCCGGCTCGCATACCCGTTGCCGCGGTGGACCGACGAGTACGTCTCCAGGGCGATGTCGACCGCGGCCTTCACGCTGACCAGCGACGGGGTGGACGCCGCGTGGTCGAGGTTGGCGTACTCCACCTCGCCGGTCAAGGTCGGCACCCGGAGGCCGGCCCCGACGAGGGCGGGCAGCTCGCCCGGAGCCGCCCGACGGACGGGGTCGCCCTCGCGGACGATGCGCAGCTTGGTGGGGATGGTGGGCGCGCAGTACGTGTACTCGCTGCGAGCAATCGACATGATCGACTCCGTAGGTCCGGGGACCTGCCGGCTAGCAAGGTCCGCGCTTGCCGACGGCGTATGCCATCGGCCGGGTCGTCATCCGGAGCACCCCACCGCGGAGGAGGGTTGCTGGCCAGCAAGCCGGAGCTGTGCGCTGACACTCATGACCGTGCTCACGAGGGTAGCGACGGCGTGGTTGGCGTGTCCAACAGCAGGACAGACCTCTCGCGATCTGAGACGAGCCCGGGTTCGGGCCTGCTCGGTCCCACGGGTGCTGTGGCGCGTGTGACGCGTGAGTCTGAGGTGACTTTCGCGTACCGTTCCGACCATGGCCCCGCGTCCGTCCTCCACGTCGTCGCGCCCGTCCACGGGACGCGTGCCGACGTCGCGCCAGGCGACGGGCCGCGGCGGCCGCCCGGCCCCTCGGAAACCCGCCGCCCGCCGCACCTCGAAGGCCCGATCCGGCGGCCTCCCGCTGCCACTGCGCGCCATCCGGGGCACCTGGATGGGCGTCTCGCACCTGGCCGGCGGCGCGGTCCGCCGCGTCGGCAGCTCCGCCCGCGACCTGGAGCCGGAGCACCGCCGCGACGGAGTCGGGTTCGCGCTCATCGGGCTCGCCGTCGTCGTCGCCGCCCGCGAGTGGTGGGGCGTCCAGGGCGTCGCCGGCGACGTCATCCACGCGGTGGTCGCCGGAACTCTGGGCCGGGTCGGGTATGCAGTGCCTCTGGTCCTGCTCGCCTTCGGGCTCTACTTCCTGCGCGCACCCAAGGACGAAGCCGTCACGAACCGGCTGGTCGTCGGCACGATCGCGCTGACCTTCGCCGCCTGCGGGCTCGCCCACATCGCCGACGGCATCCCGAACCCGCCCGGCGGCGCTGACCCGATGCGGGCCGCCGGCGGAATCATCGGGTTCCTCGCCTCGAGCCCGCTCGCGTCGGCGGTGTCCCGCCCGGGCGCGATCGTGCTGCTGGTCCTCCTCGCACTGTTCGGTGCGCTCGTCGTCACCGGCACTCCCGTCCGTCAGATCCCCCAGCGCGTTCGCGACCTTCGAGACCGGGTCATCCACGGCGCCGACGACAACGAGGAGCCGGAGGCGACGACCGCCGTCACCCCGACCCCGCGGTCCCGCCGGCGCGCGGTCGACCTGCTGGAGAAGCGGGACGGGGACGAAGCGTTCGAGCAGGCCGCTTTGGTCGTGCCCGGCAAGGGACGCCGGCTCCGCCCGGGCGAGAGGCGGCCGGAACCGGACGAGACGCCCGTCGCGAACCCGACCGAGAAGACCGCACCCCAGCCGGGACTGGGCCCCAAGGAGGCCCTGGTCCCCCCGCCGACGTCCAGCCTTCCCGCGCGAGTCGAGCAGCTGTCGCTGACCGGAGACGTCACCTACACGCTGCCCGACCAGGCTCTCCTCGTGCCCGGCGCGCCCCACCGCACCCGCAGCGTCGCGAACGACCGCGTCGTCGAGGCGCTCTCGATCGTGTTCGAGCAGTTCGAGATCGACGCGCAGGTCACGGGTTTCACCCGCGGGCCGACGGTCACTCGCTACGAGGTCGAGCTCGGCCCGGCCACCAAGGTCGAGCGCGTCACCGCGCTCTCCAAGAACATCGCGTATGCGGTCGCCTCCGCCGACGTGCGCATCCTCAGCCCGATCCCGGGCAAGTCCGCGATCGGTATCGAGATCCCCAACACCGACCGCGAGACCGTCTCGCTCGGTGACGTGCTGCGCAGCCAGGCGGCACGGTCCAACCAGCACCCGATGCTCATGGGCGTCGGCAAGGATGTCGAGGGCGGATACGTAGTCGCGAACCTCGCCCGGATGCCGCACCTGCTCGTCGCGGGCGCGACCGGCGCCGGCAAGTCGTCGTTCGTCAACTCGATGATCACCTCGATCCTCATGCGCGCGACGCCCGAGGAAGTGCGCATGGTCCTCGTCGACCCGAAGCGGGTCGAGCTCACCGCATACGAGGGGATTCCGCACCTCATCACGCCGATCATCACGAACCCCAAGAAGGCCGCCGAGGCCCTGGCCTGGGTCGTGCGCGAGATGGACACGCGGTACGACGACCTGGCCGCGTTCGGGTTCAAGCACGTCGACGACTTCAACAAGGCCGTGCGGTCCGGCAAGGTCAAGCCGCTGCCGGGGTCGGAGCGGGTCATCCAGCCCTACCCGTACCTCCTGGTCATCGTGGACGAGCTGGCCGACCTCATGATGGTCGCGCCCCGCGACGTGGAGGAGTCGATCGTCCGGATCACGCAGCTCGCGCGCGCGGCCGGCATCCACCTGGTGCTGGCCACCCAGCGGCCGTCGGTCGACGTGGTGACCGGGCTGATCAAGGCGAACGTGCCGTCGCGGATGGCGTTCGCGACGTCCTCGCTGGCCGACTCGCGGGTCGTGCTGGACCAGCCCGGCGCGGAGAAGCTGGTCGGCCAGGGCGACGCGCTGTTCCTGCCGATGGGCGCCAGCAAGGCGATCCGGGTACAGGGCGCGTGGGTGACCGAGTCCGAGGTCAACGCCGTCGTCAAGAGCGTGACGAAGCAACTCCAGCCGAACTACCGCGAGGACGTCATCCTCGTGGCGCCGAAGAGGCAGGTCGACGACGACATCGGCGACGACCTCGACCTGCTGCTCCAGGCGACCGAGCTCGTCGTGACGACCCAGTTCGGGTCGACCTCGATGCTGCAGCGCAAGCTGAGGGTCGGATTCGCCAAGGCCGGCCGCCTGATGGACCTGCTCGAGTCCCGCGGGATCGTCGGGCCGTCCGAGGGGTCCAAGGCCCGCGACGTACTCGTCAAGGCCGACGACCTCCCGACCACACTGGCGCTGCTCCGCGGCGACGACATCCCGCTCGACGGGCCGTCGGCCGGTGCGAGCGGGCCGGACGAGGACACCGACGTCTGGGTCGACGCCGACGAACCCGGTGAGTCCGAGGACGCCTGGGAGCTGACCGGGCGGCGCGACTAGGCGCACCCGGGCGGTCACGCTCACGGCGAACAATCGCGCGCTCCGGAAGCGACAACGGGTCCTCGCGCGTTGACCGGTCATGTCCGATGACGGCGAGGCGCTCGACGCCTACTCGCGAACCATCGTGCGGGTGGCGGAGACGGTGCTGCCGTCGGTCGCCAGCCTCGAGGTCCGAACCTCCCGCGGCCGGACGGGCGCCGGCAGTGCCAGTGTCATCACCGGCGACGGGTACCTCCTGACCAGCGCCCACGTCGTTGCCGGAGCGACCACGGCCGAGGCCACCTTCACGGATGGGACGACGACCACCGCCGACGTCATCGGCCGCGATCCGCTGTCGGACCTCGCCGTCCTGCACGCGCGCGGTACGACGCCGCCTCCGGTCGAGCACGGTGACGCGTCGACCCTGCGTGTCGGGCAGCTCGTCGTCGCCCTCGGCAACCCACTCGGCCTGGCGGGCAGTGTCACGGCGGGCATCGTGTCCGCCCTCGGCCGCTCGCTGCCCACGGCGTCGGGCCGGGTCGTCGACGAGGTCATCCAGACCGACGCCGCGCTCAACCCCGGCAACAGCGGGGGAGTTCTCGCCGACCACCTCGGCCGGATGGTCGGGGTCAACACCGCCGTGGCCGGGGTCGGGCTGGGTCTGGCGGTCCCGATCAACTCGACGACCCGCGAGATCGTGACATTGCTGATGACCAAGGGCCGCGTCCGCCGGGCCTGGCTGGGCATCGCCGGCAAGACCATCTCGCTGCCGCCCAAGGTGGCGGCGAAGGTCGGGTCGGCCACGGGTATGCAGGTGGCGACGGTCGTCGACGGCAGCCCCGCCGAGCGGGCCGGCATCCACGTGGGCGACATCATGGTCGAGCTCGACGGCACCACCATCGTCACGGCGACCGCGGTCCAGAAGCTTATGGTCGAGGACGCGATCGACCGTCGGATCGAGATCACCGTCTGGCGCAACGGCGCCCTGGTCGACGTGATCCTCCGTCCGCGCGAGCTGACCGGCGCCTAGCCACCCCGCCTAGCGCGCGGCGCCCGGGATGGCTGCGAGCAGCTCTCGGGTGTACCCGTCCTGCGGCGCGTCGAAGATCTGCTCCGGCGGCCCGGACTCCACGATCCGGCCGGCTCGCATGACGTGCACCTGGTCCGATACCAGCCGGACCACGGCCAGGTCGTGGCTGATGAACAGGTAGGTCAGGCCGAGCCGGTTCTGGAGCTCCGCGAGGAGGTCGAGGATCTGCGCCTGCACGATGACGTCCAACGCCGAGACCGCCTCGTCGAGGACGACGATGTCCGGCTCCAGCGCGAGCGCCCGCGCGATCGCGACACGCTGGCGCTGTCCGCCGGACAGCTCGTGGGGCAGCCGGGTGGCGAGATCGGCGTCCAGCGCGACCTGGTCGAGCAGCGTGCGCACCCGCTCCCGACGTGTGTCCGGCGTCCCGACCCGGTGGACCTTCAGAGGCTCGGCCACCGACCGCTCGACCGTGTAGCGCGGGTCGAGCGACGCATACGGGTTCTGGAACACCGGCTGCACCCGGCGCCGCAGCGCGAACGTCTCCCGGCGCGACATCGTCGTGAGGTCCTGGTCGCCGACGAGGATCCGCCCGCTCGTCGGGGTCTCCAGCCCCAGCAGGAGGTTCGCCGTGGTCGACTTCCCCGACCCGGACTCGCCGACGATGGCGACGGTCTGCCCACGCGGGATCTCGAACGACACGTCGTCGACGGCCAGGATGTCGTCGCCCGCGCCGCGGCCACGACGCCGCAGCGCGAAGCGCTTGCTGACACCCTCGAACCGCACCAGGGGCTCGGCGGGGACCGAGTCCTGCGGTGTGCGTCGGACCTCACGGACGGTGTTGAGGCTCGGGGCGGCGGCGAGCAGCCTTCTCGTGTATGCGTGTTCGGGCTCGGCGAGGATGTGGGCGGCGGGTCCGGTCTCGACGATCTCCCCGCGGTACATGACGGCGACGGTGTCGGCCCGCTCGGCCGCGAGCCCGAGGTCGTGGGTGATGAGCAGGACGCTGGTGCCGAGCTCGTCGGTGATCGCGTCGACGGTGTCGAGGATGCGGCGCTGCACCGTCACGTCGAGCGCCGAGGTCGGCTCGTCGGCGACGAGAAGCCGCGGCCGGCAGGCCAGACCAACCGCGATGAGCGCGCGCTGCCGCATTCCGCCGGAGAACTCGTGTGGGTACTGCGCCGCGCGGGCCTGCGGGTCGGGGATGCCGACGAGGTCCAGCAGCTCGAGGGCGCGAGCCCAGGCGGCCTTCCCGTTCGCGACGTCGTGGACCTCCAGGGCCTCGGCGACCTGGTCGCCGATCCGCATCAGCGGGTTGAGGTTCGACATCGGGTCCTGCGGGACCAGACCGATGCCGGCGCCGCGAATGCGCCGCATCTCCCGCTCGCTCAGCGTGAGCAGGTCGCGGCCGTCGAGCACGACCCGGCCGGCGGTGACGCGGCCGTTCGACGGTAGGAGCCGGTTCACCGCCGCCGCGGTGGTCGACTTCCCCGAGCCCGACTCGCCCACCAGCGCGACCGTGGACCCCGCCGGAACGGTGAGGGAGACGTCCCGAACGGCCGTCTGGTCGCCGCGGGTCGTCCCGAACACGACGGTGAGTCCTTCGATCGCGAGGATCGGCTCCAACGCCGGCACCTCTGCTGGCGCGTCGGCGGTCATGACGCCACTCCCGTTCCAGCCGCGCCCGCAAGAAGCCGGGACAGCCGGATCTCGTTCTCCCCGAACGCTTCCTCGACCCGCTCGGACCCGTCCGGCGTCCAGCCGTGCCGCGCATAGAACACGACCGACGGGGCGTTGTCGGCGAACACCCAGAGCAGGGCGCGCCGGCAGCCGGCCGTCGCGAGCTCCACCGTCGCGTACGAGAGGAGCCGTGAGCCGACCCCCGAACCCTGGGCCGACGGCGCGACGTAGAGGGAGTGCACCCACCCGTCCTCGCCGCGCGGCTCGAACCCGACCACGCCGCATACGTTTCCGTCGACCTCGACCTCGGCCACCGACACCCGACGGCCCGGGGTCGTCAACGCGCGCGACCAGAGGGAACGCGCCGCGTCGTCCGACATCGAGGCCACCAGGGAGGCGGGCAGCCGTCCGGCGTAGGACGACCGCCAGCAGTCAAGGAACACGTCGACCACGGCGTCGAGGTCGCTCGGACCAGCGGCCCGAACCGCCACCCCGGTCATCGCACGCCCCGTCCCCGCGGGTCGAGCACGTCGCGCAGCCCGTCGCCGAGCAGGTTGAGCCCGACGACCAGCAGGACGATGACGGCACCCGGAGCCAGCATCGTCCACGGCGCCACCTGCACGAGCGTCCTTGCTTCGTAGACCATCGAGCCGAGAGATGGCGCCGGCGGCGGTGTCCCGAGACCGAGGAAGCTGAGCGACGCCTCGGTGAGGACCGCCCACGACAGCGACAGCGTCACCTGCACGATGATGATCGCGCCGATGTTGGGCAGCACGTGCCGGAACATCGTCGCCGTCCGCGACTGGCCGGTCGTCGTCGCTGCCTTGACGAACTCCACCTCGCGCAAGGTGAGGACCGGACCCCGCGTGACGCGGACGAAGATCGGCACGTAGACGACGGCGATCGCCACGGCCACCGTGAACCAGTTCCGGGTGAAGACCGAGGCGAGCGACAGGGCCAGCAGCAGCGGCGGGAACGCGAAGAGCACGTTGGTCACGGCGCCGATCGCGATGTCCGGGATCCCGCGGATGAACCCCGCGGTGAGGCCACCGAGCGTCCCGATGATCGTTGCGAACGTCACCGCCACGATCGCGACGAGGGCCGAGTTGGCCACGCCGGCGGCCACGCGGGAGAACACGTCCCGCCCGAACTGGTCTGTCCCGAACCAGTGGTCGCCGCTCGGTGGCCGCAACCGGGCCGGCGCGTCCTGGGCGATCGGGTCGTAGGGGAGGAGCCCGAGCAACGACACGACCGAGAGGACGCCGAGCAGCACGACGATGACGAGTCCGGTCATCCCGCTGGGGCTGCGGAGGAGGGCGCGCCACCGGTTCGGCGGACGGCCGCTGACCGCGACGAGGGACGGGACCTGGGCGCGGTCGCTCATGAGGCCCGCACCCGTGGGTCGATGGCCCGGTAGAGCAGGTCGGTCAGCAGGTTGACGATGACGAACGTCAGGGCGATGACGAGCACGGTGCTCTGGACCAGCGCGTACTCCTTCTGCTGGATGCCCAGCAGGACCTGCCGGCCGATGCCCGGGATCGAGAAGATCTGCTCGACGACGACGGCGCCGCCGAGCAGGTAGCCGAACTGGAGCCCGGTCATGGTGACGATCGGGACCAGCGCGTTGCGCAGGACGTGCCGCACCTGAAGCCGTCGTGGCGGGACGCCCTTGGCTCGGGCGGTGCGGATGAAGTCCTCGGAGCGCACCTCGAGGACCGCGGTCCGGGTGGTCCGCATGATCGGCGCGGCGATCCCGAAGGCCAGCACGAACGCCGGCATGAGCATCTGCTGGAGGTTCAGCGCCGGGTTGGAGACGAACGTCGCGTACGCGCGGCCGTTGGGGTTGTAGCCGAACCGCGAGGCGAAGACCGACAGCAGCAGCGAGCCGAGGAGGAACGCGGGGATCGAGAGCCCCGCGAGCCCGACGACCTGTCCGGCACCGTCGCGTACCGAGTTCGGTTTCGACGCCGAGAGCATGCCCAGCGGCACGCCGATCACCAGCGCCAGCACGATCGACAGGACGGCGAGCTCCATCGTCACCGGCAGGGAGCGCGCGGTCAGCTCGAGGACGCCGGCCTGGTTGCGGGCCGAGAACCCGAGGTTGCCGGTGAACAGGTTGCCGAGCCACGTGAAGAACTGGACGAGGAGTGGCTGGTCCAGCCCGTAGTACGAGCGCAGCGCCTCCTGCTGGGCCGGCGTGAGGGCCGCGGCCTCGGTGCCGAGGTTGGCAGTGATCTGGTCACCGGGGATGGCGCGGAGCATGACGAACACGACCACCGCGACGCCGAGCAGCGTCAGCAGCGCACCCCCGACCTTCCGCACCACCCCGTTGCCGAGGATGGTGCGGGTCACGAGGTCGCGACAGTCGTCGTGCGCAGGTACTGCAGCGAGCCGTTCACCATCGGCACGAAGCCCTGAACGCCCGGCGTCGTGACGGTGTAGGTGTAGCTGGTGAACATCCAGATCCACGCCGCGTTGGCCTCGAGGGCGTCGGACATCTTCGTGTAGATCTGCTTGCGCGCCGCGGTGTCACTCGTCGTCTTGCCCTGCGCGAAGAGCGCGTCGAGCTCGGGCGAGCTGTAGCCGGCCACCTTGTTGAGGTTGCCGGTGCTGGTGAAGTAGCGGCCGTACATGCCGTCCGGGTCGGGCCGGCCGCCGTTGAGGGCGACGGCCGCGTCGAAGTCGGCGGCGACCCAGCGGTCGACGTAGGCCCCCGACTCGAGGACCTGCAGGTCGAGGTTGATCTTCGCCTCGGCCAGCTGCGCCTTGAGGTTCTGCGCCTCGTTGACCGACGTGGCGTACTCGCCCTGCGACACGATGGTCTTGATGGTCACCGACGACTTGCCCGCCTTGGCGAGGTAGTCGGCTGCCTTGGCCAGGTCGCGGTTCGGGCAGGGACGAGAGTTCGGGTCGGACTTGTATGCGGGTGACGTCACCGGTCCGGTGACCTCGCCCTCGCCGAGGGCCGCGGTGTCGAGGACCTGCTTGCGGTCGATCGCGCACTGGATGGCCAGCCGCACGTTGACGTCGGTGAGGTCGCCCTTACGGGCGTTCAGCTGCAGCGCGTGGTAGCTCAGCTGCGGCGTCTTGGCGACCTTGAGGGTGCCGCCCTCGGCGGTCTTCGCGACGAGCGGGTCGTCGATGACGGCCATCTGGACGCTGCCGGACTGCAGGGCCGAGACGATCGACGTCTCGTCGGGGATGACCCGGAACTCGACGCTGTCGAGGGTGCCCTTGGTGCCCCAGTAGGACGCGTTCTTCTGCAGGGTGAGCGACTGGCTCGGCGTCCGGGCCTTGAACGAGTACGGCCCGGTGCCGTTGGGCTTGGTGCCGAGGGTCTCGTCGGTGTCGGTCGACGACAGCATCGCCATGTTGACCGAGGCGAGGTTGGCCGGCAGCGACGCGTCGGCGCTCTTCATCGTGAGCACGACCGTGTTGGCGTCGGGGGCGGCGACGGACGCGACCGAAGCCAGCGACGTGCGGGCGACGGCCGCGGTCTTCTCGTCCATGATCTTGTCCATCGAGGACTTGACGTCCGCCGAGTCGAACGCGCTGCCGTCGGCGAAGGTAACGCCGGTCCGCAGCTTCAGGGTGACCGTCTTCCCGTCGGCCGAGGGGTCCCAGGACTGAGCGAGACCGGGCACGACGTTGAGGTCCTTGTCGAACTCGGTGAGCGTGCCGTAGACGTTCTGAAGGATGTTGACCGCCTGGAACTGGGTGGCCTTCCAGGGCAGCAACGTGTTCGGGTCGGAGGTCATCCCGATGACGAGGTTGCCGCCGGCCGCACCGGCGGCGCCGGTGGTCTCGGACGGCGTCGGGGTACCGGTGCACGCGGCGACGAGGGCGAGGACCGCGGCGCCCGCGGTCACTCCGACCACGGTGCGGACGCGGCGGACGGGGGCGAGGTGGGGCGACATGAGGGCACTCCTGGGGCAGGGGGGTTGCCACAAAAGTACTCAGTACGCGGCCGGAATGTAACTTCCTGCCGGTCAGCGCCTCGTCCGACGGGGGGTCCGGTCCGGCGTCCGCGTGAGGTTCGGACGATGGACCGGAGGGTCGCACGCGACCCGGGCTGGACGCCGAGGCGATCGTGAACGCTTCCTGACCCCAGAGGGTAGGGAAGCGTTCACGATCGCCCCCCGCGCGGGCCCTGAGCCCGGTCAGACGACGAAGCGGTAGCCGATCCCCGGCTCGGTCAGCAGGTAGCGAGGGGCCGCCGGGTCGGGTTCGAGCTTGCGGCGCAGCTGGTTCGCATACACCCGCAGGTAGTTGAGCTCGCGTCCGTACGCGGGTCCCCAGGCGGCGCGGAGCAGCTCGGTATGCGTGACGAGGTGACCGGCGCGCCGCGCGAGGGCGTCGAGCAGGCGCCACTCGGTGGGGGTCAGCCGGATCTCGGTGCCGTCGCGGGCGGTCGCCCGGCGCTCGACGATGTCGAGGGTGAAGTCGTCGGTCGTGACGACGAGCGGTTCGGCGTGCTCCGGTGAGCCACGGCGTACCGCCGCGCGGATCCGGGCCAGGAACTCGTCCATCCCGAACGGCTTGGTCACGTAGTCGTCGGCGCCCGCGTCGAGCGCCTCGACCTTGTCGTCGGAGTCGTGCCGGGCGGACAGGACGACCACGGGGACCTGGGACACGTCACGCAGCCGGCGGAGCACGTCGACGCCGTCGAGGTCCGGGAGGCCGAGGTCGAGGACGATGACGTCCGGGGTGCGCTCGGCGAGGATCTGGAGCGCCGACCGGCCGTCGGCAGCGGTCTCGACCTCGTAGTCGCGAGCGCGCAGGTTGATCGAGAGCGTCCGGCGGATGTGCGGCTCGTCGTCGACGACCAGGACGAAGGTCACGAGGCGGATCCTGCCGCAGCCGGGGTGACAGCGGGGACGGTCGGGAGGTCGACGACGATGGTCAGCCCGCCGCCGGGCGTGTCCTCGGCCCAGAGGGTGCCGTCCATCGCCTCGGTGAGACCGCGGGCGACGGCCAGGCCGAGACCCACACCGTCGCCACGAGGGGCGTCGCCGCCGCGCTGGAACGGCGCGAAGATCCGGTCCTTGGCCTCGTCCGGGACGCCCGGTCCGCGGTCGACCACCCGGATCTGCACCCGGTCGCCGATACGTCCGGCCTGGACGACGACCTCGCGTCGGCCGGGCGAGTGCCGCAGCGCGTTCTCGAGGATGTTGGCCAGGACCCGGTCGAGGAGGCCGGCGTCGGCCCGCACCAGGGGCAGGTCCTCGTCGAACCGGGTGCGCACGCGGTCGCCGTCCACCAGCGGGATCCGGGCCCCCTCGACGACGTCAGCGAGGAAGAGGTCACCCGCGTGCGGCGTGATGCTCCCCGTCTGGATGCGGGACATGTCGAGGAGGTTGCCGATGAGGATGCCCAGCCGGTCGGCGGACTCCTCGACCGACTCGAGGAGCTGCGCCTCGTCCTCGGGCGAGAACGTCACGTCGGTCTGACGCAGGCTGGAGACCGCCGCCTTGATCCCGGCCAGCGGGGTGCGCAGGTCGTGCGACACCGCCGCCAGGAGCGCGGTTCGCGCGCGGTTGTCGCGGGCGAGGCCGCGGGCCTGGCCGGCCTCGGCGACCAGCCGCTCCCGGGTGAGCAGGCCCGCGGCGTGCGAGACGAACGCGCCGACGAGTCGCTGTTCGTCGGCGGGCAGGACCGGGCCGACGAGGACCAGCTCGGTCTCGTCGTCCACGGTCTGGCGGACGGCGGCCTCGGGGATGTCGTCGAGGTGGAACTGCCCGACTGCGGCGACGACGGTCCACGGGTCGCGAATCGTGGACCGGGCGACCAAGGCGGCGGCGCGCATACCGAACGTCGTCCGGGCGCGCTCGAGCAGGGCGGGCAGGGGCTCGGCCTCCGCGAGGAGGGACTGGGCGAGGGCGGCGAGGACCCGCGACTCGCGCTGCGCCCGGAGCGCGGCGTCACGGCGCCGTGCGGCGCGGTGCACGACCGACGCGACGGAGGCGGCGACGACGACGAAGACCACCAGGGCCAAGGCGTTCTGCGGGCTCTGGATGGTCAGCGTGCCCTTGGGGTCGGTGAAGAACCAGTTGATGACCAGCGACGACACGACGGCACAGACGATGGCCGGCAGCAGGCCGCCGACGAGCGCGGTCGCGACGGTGAGCGAGAGGAACAGGAGCACCTCGAGCGGCAGCTCGTGCCGGCCGGAGGTGGCGAGCAGGCCGAGGGTGACCACAGCGACGCCCACGGTGGCGAGCAGCCAGCCGCCCCAGCGCCGACGGGCTCCCAGGCCGTCGTCGCCGAGGCGCAGGCCCTCGACGCGCCCGCCGGTGTGGCTGACGAGGTGCACGTCGATGTCGCCGGACGCCGCCGCCACCTGCTCGCCGACGCCTCGGCGGGTGAGGCGGGCCAGCCCGGAGCGGCGGCTGGTGCCGAGGACGATCTGCGTGGCGTTCACACCGCGGGCGACATCGAGGATCGACTCCGCGACGTCGCTCCCGGCCACCTCGTGCATCACGCCGCCGAGCTCCTTCACCAGCTTTCGTTGCGCGGCAAGGGCATCCGGGTCGGCGTCGACTAGGCCGTCGGGTCGCGTGACGTGGCAGGCGAGCAGCTCGCTGCCGGCACCCCGCGAGGCGATCTGGGCAGCCCGGCGCAGGACCGTCTCGCCGTCCGGCCCGCCGGTGAGGGCCACGACGATGCGCTCCCGGGTCGGCCACGGCGCCGAGATCCCCTGTGCGGCGCGGTACTTCTCGAGCGTCTCGTCGACGCGGTCGGCCAGCCAGAGCAGGGCCAGCTCGCGCAGGGCGGAGAGGTTGCCGGGGCGGAAGTAGTTCGCCAGCGCGGCATCGATGCGGTCGGCGGGGTAGATGTTCCCGTGCGACATCCGCCGGCGCAGCGACTCCGGCGACATGTCGACCAGCTCGATCTGGTCGGCCGAGCGGACGACGTCGTCCGGGACCGTCTCGCGCTGGACCACCCCGGTGATCGCCTCGACGACGTCGTTGAGCGACTCGAGGTGCTGGATGTTGACCGTCGAGATGACGTCGATCCCGGCGTCGAGCAGGACGTCGATGTCCTCCCAGCGCTTCGCTCGCGGTGAGCCCGGAGCGTTCGTATGCGCGAGCTCGTCGACGAGGGCGACCTCGGGTGTCCGAGCGAGGACGGCGTCGACATCGAGCTCGGTGAGGTTGGCGCCGCGGTGCTCCACGGCGCGGCGGGGGACGACCGCGAGGCCGTCGGCCTGTCCCGCGGTGAAGGACCGGCCGTGGGTCTCGAGGATCCCGATGACGACGTCGGTGCCGCGGTCCTGGCGTCGGCGGCCCTCGGCCAGCATGGCCACGGTCTTCCCGACGCCGGGTGCGGCGCCGAGGTAGATGCGCAGTCGTCCGCGGGCCACGATCCGATTGTCTCCTGTCCGGTCGCCGGACCGCCGTCAGCCCGCAGCGCCGGCGAGAGCGAGGTTCAGCTCGGTGACGTTGACGCGGGGCTGGCCGAGGAACCCCAGCAGCCGTCCCTTGGTGTTGGCGTCGACCAGCGCCTGGATCTGGGCGGTGGTCAGGCCGCGGGCCGCCGCGACCCGCGGGACCTGCCAGCTCGCATACGCGGGGGAGATGTCGGGGTCGAGACCGCTGGCGGAGGCGGTGAGCGCGTCGGCCGGTGGCGGTCCGGGGGCTTGGGGGTTCGCGGCCACGAGAGCGCTCTGCGCGTCGGCCAGAGCCTGGACCTGCTTGGGGTCGTTGGTGCCGAGGTTCGAGCCACCGCTGGTGTTGCCGGCGTAGTTGCTGGCCGACCGGCGGCCCTGGAACCACTGCGGGTCGGTGATCTTCTGGCCGAGGCTGGACGACGCGACGACGGTGCCCCCGTGCTCCAGGAGCGAGCCGTTGGCGCTGCCGTGGTCGACCGCCTGTCCGATGCCGAGGACGACGAGGGGGTACCCGACACCGCAGACCAGCGTGAGGGCGAGCAGCATCCGCAGCGCGGCGGACAGCTGGCGGGTGACTGTGGACACGAGGATCACCTCATTCCGGGGAGGAGCGAGACGACGAGGTCGATGAGCTTGATGCCGATGAACGGCGTGATGACGCCACCGAGCCCGTAGACGAGCAGGTTCCGACGGAGCATCGCGGCTGCTCCCGACGGCGTGTAGCGAACCCCTGTGAGCGCCAACGGGATCAGCACCACGATGACGAGGGCGTTGAAGATCACCGCCGAGAGCATCGCCGAGTACGGGGTCGACAGCCGCATGATGTTCAGAGCCGCCAGGCCGGGGAAGATCACCGTGAACATCGCCGGGATGATGGCGAAGTACTTCGCCACATCGTTGGCGATCGAGAAGGTCGTGAGCGCGCCGCGGGTGATCAGCAGCTGCTTGCCGATCTCGACGATCTCGATGAGCTTGGTCGGGTTGGAGTCGAGGTCGATCATGTTGCCGGCCTCCTTCGCGGCCGACGTGCCCGTGTTCATCGCGACCCCGACGTCGGCCTGGGCCAGCGCGGGGGCGTCGTTGGTCCCGTCGCCGGTCATCGCCACCAGGCGGCCGCCCTCCTGCTCCTTGCGGATCAGAGCCATCTTGTCCTCGGGCGTGGCCTCGGCGAGGAAGTCGTCGACGCCCGCCTCCTTGGCGATCGCGGCGGCGGTCAGGGGGTTGTCACCGGTGATCATCACCGTGCGGATCCCCATGGAACGCAACCGGTCGAACCGCTCGGTCATCCCCGGCTTGACGACGTCCTTGAGGTGGATGACGCCGAGAACACGAGCCTCGCCGCCGGACACGGCTCGGGCCACGACGAGTGGGGTGCCTCCGGAGCGCGCGATGCCGTCGACGATGCTGCCGAGGTCGTCGGGCGCCGATCCGCCGAGCGACTCGGCCCAGGCGACGACCTGGCTGCCGGCTCCCTTGCGTAGCTGCGTCCCGTCAGTCACCCCACGAAGTTCTCCGCTTCGCTCCGATACTTCGCGAGGACCCCGACTGACGTCGACACCGGACATCCGGGTCTGTGCGGTGAACTCGACGAACGTCGCGCCGTCCTGGGTGAGCTGGAGCGGGGTCCGGGTCGTCGACGGGTCCATCCCCTCGCCGGCCAGCTCGACGACCGAGCGTCCTTCCGGGGTCTCGTCGGCGAGGCTGCCCAGGTAGGCGGCCTGCGCCAGCTCCGCCGCGTCGGCGCCGCCCACGGGCAGCAGCTCCACCGCCCGACGATTGCCCAGCGTGATCGTCCCGGTCTTGTCGAGCAGCAGGGTCGACACGTCGCCGGCGGCCTCGACCGCCCGGCCGGACATGGCGAGGACGTTGCGCTGCACGAGGCGGTCCATCCCGGCGATCCCGATGGCGGAGAGCAGCGCCCCGATGGTGGTGGGGATGAGGCAGACGAGGAGGGCGACGAGGACGACGATCGGCTGCAGGCCGCCGGAGTAGGCGGCCATCGGCTGCAGGGCTATGACGACGAGCAGGAAGATGATGGTGAGGGTCGCCAGGAGGATGTTGAGGGCGATCTCGTTGGGCGTCTTCTGACGGGCGGCGCCCTCGACCAGGGCGATCATCCGGTCGATGAACGTCTCACCCGGCTTCGTCGTGACCTTCACGACGATCCGGTCGGAGAGCACGGTGGTGCCACCGGTGACGGCGCACCGGTCGCCGCCGGACTCGCGGATCACCGGGGCGGACTCGCCGGTGATGGCCGACTCGTCCACGGTGGCCACGCCCTCGACGACGTCGCCGTCGCCGGGGATGACCTGTCCGGCCTCGACCACGACGAGGTCGCCGATCCGCAGCGTGGCTCCGGGTACCTGCTCCTCCCGGGTGCCTCGGGGGTCGTCGCCGAGCAGGCGGCGGGCCATGGTCTCGGTACGTGCCGCGCGCAGGGTCGCAGCCTGCGCCTTGCCGCGGCCCTCGGCGACGGCCTCGGCCATGTTGGCGAAGATCACCGTGACCCAGAGCCAGAACGCGACGCCCACCGCGAAGTAGGAGGGCTGGACGATCGCGAGGATCGTGGCGAGCAGGGAGCCGACCCAGACCACGAAGATCACCGGGGAGCGGACGACGTGCCGCGGGTCGAGCTTGACGAGGGCCTGCGGGATCGCCGCAGTGAGGGCCCGGGGGTTCACGACAGTGCCTCCGCGAGGGGACCGAGAGCGAGGGTGGGGAAGTAGGTCAGGCCGGTGACGATGAGCGCCACGCCGACCAGGAGGACGACGAACAGGGGGGTATGCGTCGGCATCGTCCCTGCGGTGGCCGGTCGCCGCTTCTGAGCGACCAGGCGGCCGGCGAGGGCCAGGACGAGCACCATCGGGGCGAACCTCCCGAGAGCCATGGCCAGGGCCAGGGTGAGGTTGAGGTAGGGCTGGTCCGCGGTGAGCCCGGCGAACGCACTGCCGTTGTTGTTCGCGGCCGACGTGAATGCGTAGACCATCTCGGTCAGGCCGTGCGGCCCGCTGGAGAGCAGGCCGGCCTGGCTGACCGGAAGAGCGATGGCCAGCGCGGAGAGGACGAGCACCAGAGCCGGGGTCACCAGCGTGTAGAGAGCGCTGAGCGTGATCTCGTGCCGACCGATGGTCTTGCCGAGGAACTCCGGCGTCCGACCCACCATGAGCCCCGCGATGAACACGGCGATGATCGCGATGACCAGCGCTCCGTAGAGGCCGGAGCCGGTGCCACCGGGTGAGACCTCGCCGAGCATCATGTTGAGCAGCACGACGCCGCCGCCCAGCGGGCTGTAGCTCTCGTGGAGCGAGTTGACCGCACCGGTCGAGGTGGCGGTCGTCGAGGCCGCGAAGAGGGTGGACGACCAGATCCCGAACCGGGTCTCCTTGCCCTCCATGGTCCCGGAGGCGACCTCGGCCCATGTCGTCAGGGCGATGGAGGCACTCCAGAGGACCGTCATGAAGGCGAGGATCGCGTGGCCCTGCCGCTTGTCCCCGACGATGATCCCGTAGGCCCGGGGCAGCGCGAAGGGAATGGCGAGCAGGAGGAAGATCTCGATGAGGTTCGTGAGGGCGTTCGGGTTCTCGAACGGGTGAGCGGAGTTCGCGTTGAAGAAGCCGCCACCGTTGGTGCCGAGCTCCTTGATCGCCTCCTGCGACGCGACGAGACCGCCCGGGATCGACTGCGCCGCCCCGGTGACGCCGGTGACGTCGGTCGGCGCGGCGAGGTTCTGGATGACCCCGCCGAGGACCAGGACGACGGCCGCGACGGCGGCGAGGGGCAGCAGGACCCGGACGACGATCCGCGTCAGGTCGACCCAGAAGTTGCCGATGAACCGGCTCTGGTGACGGGCGATCGCCCGGACCAGGGCGGCCACCACGGCGATACCGACGGCGGCGGAGGCGAAGTTTTGGACGGTCAGGCCGACGGCCTGGACGAACACCGACGTCCCGGCCTCACCCGCGTACGACTGCCAGTTCGTGTTGGTGACGAACGAGACCGCCGTGTTGAAGGCGGTGTCGACGTGCATGGACTCCCCGTGGTTGAACGGGAGCCAGCCCTGGGCGAGGATCACGAGGAACAACAGCAGGAAGCTCAGGACCGAGAAGGCACCCACGGAGGCGGCGTAGACCGTCCACGGCTGCTCCTTGTCGGGGTTCACTCCACAGATGCGGTAGACGAGCCGTTCGGCGCGCCAGTGCTTCTCGGTGGTGAACATGTTCGCGAGGTAGGCGCCGAGCGGCGCGTGGGTCGCGGCGAGGAGCAGGACGAGGACGCCAAGGGTGAGCAGCCCGGCGGCGGTGTCGCCCATCAGAACCGGTCCGGCTTGACCAGGGCGTACACGAGATAGCCGATGAGGGCCAGGGCGATGACCCCGGCGACGATGTTCTCGATCACTCCGTCAGTGAATGCCGTTGCATGACAGGGGTGCCCGGTGTTGACGGTCGGCTGATGCGTCTTGACGCGTTCTTGACGGGGTGGTCAGCCGGTATCGTCCGGACCGTGGAGGAGGGGGTCGAGCAGCACACGGACGGCGGCACGCCGCGAAGGTCGGGCCCGTTCTCTCGGGTCCTGCGGACCTTCGACTTCTTCCGCACCACGCCGTGCGCCACGCTGCTCGCGGTCCAGCTGCTCGGGCTGCTGCTCTACCCGTCGCTCGAGGACCAGACCGGTAGGGCGGGTGGTCTGGGTCGATCGGTGCTCGGCGTCTTCGGCCTGTTCGTGTTGTTCCTGGCGGTCCTCGCCGTTCGACGCACGCCGGCCCTGACGTGGATCTCGGCGGTGCTCGGCCTCCCGCTGATCGTCCTGACCGTCGCCGAGGGGTTCCAGCCGAACAACGCCTCGATCGAGCTGTGGTCGAGCGTCCTGCACGCCGTCTTCTACTTCTACACGGCGTACGGCCTGGTGCGGTACATGTTCAACGACGACAAGGTGACGACCGACGAGCTGTTCGCCACCGGAGCCGCGTTCACCGTCCTGGCCTGGGGTTTTGCCTACCTCTACAACGCGGTCCAGATCGTCTGGCCGGTGTCGTTCACCGCCTACGAGAACCCCGACGCGGCGCGCAGCTGGTTCGAGCTGCTGTTCCTGTCGTTCACAACGCTGACGTCGACGGGGCTCTCCGACGTCGTCCCGATCGAGGCCCACGCCCGGTCGGCGGTCATGGTCGAGCAGGTCCTCGGCCTGATGTACGTCGCCTTCATCGTCGCTCGGCTCGTGGGGCTGCAGATCCGCTCGGTCAAGCTCCGTTCGCCCGAGTGACGGGCCCGTCGAGGGCCTGGATGGTCGCGGTCGAGGGTCCGCGCTGCTGCTGGAGGCGTCGCGCGGTCGCCTCCGCGTCGCGGAGCGCTCGGACGGCGTTGCGGTGGGCCACCTTGGCGAGGTCGTCGTCACTCCAGCCGCGCTCCGCGAGGGCGGTCAGGACCGTCGGGTAGCCGGTGACGTCCTCCAGTCCGACCGGCATGACGTCGGTGCCGTCGTAGTCGCCGCCGAGCCCGACGTGGTCGACGCCGGCCACCTCGCGGACGTGCTCGACGTGCCGGACCACGTCCTCGACGTGGGCCGGCGGCTTGGGGTGCGCCCGGGTGTAGTCGGCCGCCCAGCCCATGAACGCCGGGAAGTCGGTGCCCGCGATGCCCTGGCGAGCGGCCGCCTCGAACGCCTCGACCCGCCAGGCCGCGGCCGCCTCGGTGAGGAACTCCGGCACGAACGCGACCATGCAGACCCCGCCGCCGGTCGCCATGGCCGCCAGGACGTCGTCGGGCACGTTGCGCGGCGAGTCGGTCACGGCGCGGGCGCAGGAATGGCTGAAGATCACCGGTGCCTCGGCGACGTCGAGCGCCTGGCGCATGGTGTCCGTGGACACGTGGGACAGGTCCACGAGCATGCCGAGCCGGTTCATCTCACGGACCACCTCCACGCCGAACCGGGTCAGCCCTCCCGCGACCGGCACGTCCGTCGCCGAGTCGGCCCAGGGCACGTTGTCGTTGTGCGTCAGGGTCAGGTAGCGGACGCCGAGGCGGTACAGCGCCCGGAGGGCGCCCAGGGAGCTCCCGATCGACTGCCCACCCTCGGCCCCCATGAGCGAGGCGATCCGGCCGGCGGCCATGGCGGCCTCGACCTGCGCCGCCGTCGTCGCGAGGGTGAGGTCGTCCGCATACCTCTGCACGAGCCGGTGGACGAGGTCGACCTGTTCGAGGGTCTGGGTGACGGCGAGGTCGCCGGGGAGGTTGCTCGGCGCGTAGACGGACCAGAACTGCGCGCCGACTCCACCCTCGCGCAGCCGGGGGAGATCGGTGGCCGTGGTCGGCACGCGCCGGTCGATGTCGAGGCGGTCCAGGTCGCCGCCGACCTGGAGGCGCAGCTCCCACGGCAGGTCGTTGTGCCCGTCGAACACCAACGGCAGATCCAGGGGTGGGGTGCGCACCCCCGTAGACTCCCAGCGTGACGGTCACAGCGAGCTCGGAGCGAGCCGCCGGTCGGCGTGTCGCTCTGGTGACGCTGGGGTGCACGCGCAACGACGTCGACTCCGAGGAGCTGGCCGGACGGCTCAGCGCCGAGGGCTGGGACCTCGTGGACGACGCCGCCGACGCCGACGTCGCGGTCGTCAACACCTGCGGGTTCGTCGAGCAGGCCAAGAAGGACTCCATCGACGCTCTGCTCGAGGCGGCCGACCTCAAGGACCCCGAGTCCGGAGCGCGAACCAAGGCCGTCGTGGCGGTCGGCTGCATGGCCGAGCGCTACGGCGAGCAGCTCGCCTCGCAGCTGCCGGAGGCGGACGCGGTCCTGGGCTTCGACTCGTATGCGTCGATGTCCGACCACCTCGCGACCATCCTGGGCGGTGGCCGGGTCGCGTCGCACACCCCCAGCGACCGCCGGAAGCTCCTGCCGCTGTCGCCCACTGCCCGGCCGGGTGCCGCCACTGAGGTGTCGACCCCCGGGCACGGGCCCACGCGGGACGGGAGCCCGACCCACGCGTACGGGCCTCCCGTCGTGCGGGCACGCCTCGACCACCGGCCGTGGGCGCCGCTCAAGATCGCCAGTGGCTGCGACCGCCGGTGCTCGTTCTGCGCGATCCCGATGTTCCGCGGGGCGTACCTGTCCCGGCGGCCCGCCGACGTCATCGCCGAGGCCCGATGGTTGGCCGGCGAGGGGGTTCGCGAGGTGTTCCTCGTCAGCGAGAACTCCACGTCCTACGGCAAGGACCTCGGCGACCTGACCCTGTTGGAGTCCCTGCTGCCGGAGCTGACGGCGATCGAGGGGATCGAGCGGGTCCGTGTCTCCTATCTGCAGCCCGCGGAGATCCGGCCCAGCCTGCTGACCGCCATGGCGACGACGCCCGGAGTCGTGCCCTACTACGACATCTCGTTCCAGCACGCCTCGGAGCCGCTGCTACGGCGGATGCGCCGGTTCGGCGGACGCGAGGCGTTCCTCGACCTGCTCGAGCGGGTGCGGGCGACCGACCCGTCGGCCGGCGTCCGGACCAACGTCATCGTCGGGTTCCCGGGCGAGACCGAGGCCGACCTCGCCGAGCTGACCGCCTTCCTCGAGGCGGCGCGGCTCGACGTGGTCGGAGTGTTCGGGTACTCCGACGAGGACGGCACCGAGGCGGAGGGCCTGGACGGGCACCTGGCGGAGCAGGTCGTCGCCGAGCGGGTCGAGCGGGTGACCTCGCTGGTCGAGGAACTGACCGCCCGCCGCGCCGAGGAGCGCATCGGCGAGGCCGTCGAGGTGCTCGTGGAGTCCGTGGATCTCTCCGACGACGGGGAGGGCGTCGTCGGACGCACCGCATACCAGGGTCCCGACGTCGACGGGAGCACGACGCTCGTGCTGTCCGACGCCGACCCGCTCCCGTCCGTGGGCGACCTCGTGGCCGCCACCATCGTCGCCAGCGAGGGCGTCGACCTCCTCGCCCGCCCGCGATGAGCACGCCGGCCGGGCCCCCGGACCAGCGGGCCGCCGGACCTCGGGCGCCGAGCGCCTGGAACCTGCCCAACTACCTGACCGTGTTCCGGTTCGTCCTCGTGCCGGTGTTCGGCTGGCTGCTGCTGGCCGACGGCGGGCACGTCTGGGCATACCGGCTCGCCGCCCTCGTCGTGTTCGGCGTCGCCATGGTGACCGACAGCATCGACGGCGACCTCGCGCGGCGCCGCAAGCAGGTGACCGACTTCGGCAAGGTGGCCGACCCGATCGCCGACAAGGCGATGCTCGGGATGGCCCTCATCGGGCTGTCGGTCATCGGGATCGTGCCCTGGTGGGTGACCGTCATCATCCTGGTCCGCGAGGTCGGCGTGACGGTGATGCGGTTCGTCGTGATCCGGCACGGGGTGATGCCGGCCGGGCGCGGCGGCAAGCTCAAGACGGTGCTGCAGACGTTGGCCGTGGGGATCCTCATCTTTCCGTTGGAGTCCCTGCCGGGCGACACGATCTGGCTCACGGCGGCGTACATCGTGCTGGCCGCCGCCCTCGTCGTCACGGTCGTGACCGGGGTCGACTACCTCATCAAGGCCCGGCGGCTGCGGGCCACCAGCGCACGGACGGCGGCCCGCAAGGCCGCCCGCCGAGCCGCCCGGGAGCAATGACCGTCTCGTCGGCGGAGGTCGTCGCGCGCCTGGTGGAACTGGGTCAGACCGTCGGGTGTGCGGAGTCGCTGACCGGCGGGCTGGTCGTGGCCCGGCTCGTCGACACGCCGGGCGCCTCCGCGGTCGTACGGGGTGGTGTGGTCGCGTATGCGACGTCCCTCAAGGCGAGCCTGCTGGGGGTCGACGCGGAGCTGCTGGCGTCGCACGGGGCGGTCGACCCCGACGTCGCGGGCCAGCTGGCGATGGGCGCCCGGCGGGTCCTCGAGGCGCACTGGGGGGTGGCCACCACCGGGGTCGCGGGCCCTGACCCGCAGGACGGTATGCCGGTCGGCTGCGTCTTCGTCGCGGTGGCCGGGCCGGACGGGTCGGTCGCGGTCGAGCGCCACGATCTGGCCGGTAGCCGACCGCAGATCCGGGCGGGCGCGGTCGACGCGGTCCTGGCCCTCCTGCTGCGCCACCTCGGCCCCCGCCCCCACCCCCGTCCCCGTTGAGCGAGAGGCCAACTTCTGTCGTCATTCGGCGCGAATGACAACAGAAGTTGGCCTCTCGGCGGCTGCGCCGCGGCTCCGGACGGGAGGGGGAGCCGGCGCGGAAGGATGTCGCAGGCTCGGACGTTGTGCTCAGTGAGATGCCACAAGAGACCACTCCGCCATCGCTGCGCCGCCCGCCCGCCGTTTCGCCTTCGGCGGAACCAGCCCGTGGCGGCTGGCGACCACGGGCTATGGTGGACACCATTCGACTGACCGACCAGACACCGCGGAGGAGGGGTTCCATGGTCCTGTTGCGACGTGAGCTGGGTGACGTCCTCCGCGAGGAGCGACAGCACCAGGGCCGGACTCTGCGCGAGGTCTCGTCCTCCGCGTCGGTGTCGCTCGGCTACCTGAGCGAGGTCGAGCGCGGCGAGAAGGAGGCCTCCTCGGAGCTCCTCGGGTCGATCTGCGGCGCTCTCGGCGTCCCGCTCTCCGAGGTGCTGCGTGAGGTGTCGACCCGCGTGGCCCACACCGAGGCCATCTCCGCGCCGGTCACCCTGCCCGTGGGCGCCGCGGCTCCCGCGCGCATCGGCTCGGTCGTCGCCTCCGCTGCCTGACGGTCCGCCGGGCCATGGCCACGCGGTTCGCGTCGGTCGTCTGCGCCCGCCTCTCGGTAGCGCTGCACACGCCGTTCGTCACCGCGCTGCGCCGCACGACGACGACGGACACCGTCGTCGTCCGGGTCACCGACGCCGACGGGACCACCGGGTGGGGTGAGGCGCCCCAGGTCTGGCAGGTGACCGGCGAGTCGTTGGCCGGCGCCACGGCGTGCATCGAGCAGATGCTCGCTCCCGTCGTCGTCGACCGCGACGTCGACGACTGGGGCGACGTCCTCACCGACGTCCGGCACGCGGTGGCCCGCAACTTCGGCGCCAAGGCCGCCATCGACACAGCGGTGCGCGACCTGGTCGCCCGCCGGGCCGGACTCACCCTGCAAGCCTTCCTCGCGTCGCAGGCGACCGGGATGCCCGCGCGAACCGGCGACGCCGCTTACCCCACCGTCCTGCGGACCGACGTGACCCTGTCGGCGGGCTCGGCGGACGATCTGGCGGCCGCGGCCGGGCAGCGGGTGGCCGACGGCTTCTCGACCCTGAAGATGAAGGTCGGGACCGACGCCGCCACCGACGTCGCGCGGGTCCGTGCGGTGCGCGAGGCGGTCGGTCCTCACGTGACGATCCGCCTCGACGCGAACCAGGGGTGGACCCCGGACGAGGCGATCGGCGTGATCCGCGCCCTCGAGCGCGCCGACCTCGGCGTCGAGCTCGTCGAGCAGCCGGTCCCCGGCGAGGACGTCGAGGGCCTGGCCCGCGTCCGAGCCGGCGTCGGGCTGCCGGTCATGGCCGACGAGGCCCTCTACAGCCTGGTCGACCTCGACCGGATCATCCGCCTGGAGGCGGCCGACCTCGTCAACGTCAAGCTGGCCAAGTGCGGGTCGCTCGACGTCGCGATGGAGCAGCTGCGCCGCGCGACCGACGCCGGCCTCGGGACGATGGTGGGCTCGATGATGGAGACGGCCATCGGCGTGGGCGCCATAGCGGCCGTCGCGGCCGCCCATCCGACCAGCGTGGTCGACGACCTAGACGCCGCGTGGTGGGCGGCATCGTCGCCCGTCGTCGGTGGAGTGACGTACGAGGGCGACCGCCTGGTGCTGCCCTCGTCGGCCGGCTCGGGGGTCGCGGAGGTCGCTGTAACCGTCTAAGATGGTTACATGACCTTGTGGACCGAACCGGCCGTCGGCCAGTGGTTCGTGTCCAACGACGGCGTCCGCTGGTGGTTCGACTCCGGCGACATCTCGCTCGACTTCGCCTACACCGGCTCGATGGGCGACGGCCGCCCCGAGTGGGAGTACTGGCACGGGCCGGCGGACGTCGAGACCTGGGTGCAGGAGCGGTTCGGCGTGCGGGTGAGCGTCACCGAGGCCGAGGTGCGCCGCGCGAAGGGGCTCCGTGACGCCATCGCCCGTCTCGTCACCGACGTCTCCCAGGGCCGGCCGCAGCGGCCGGACCAGCAGGAGGTCGTGAACCGGTATGCGGCTCGCCGCGACGTCGCGCCGCAGCTCGGCGCGCTCGACCCACAGCCGACCCTCGACCAGGTCCTCGCCAGCCTCGCCCGCGAGGCGGTGCACGTGCTGCGCGAGCACGCCGACGGCATCCGCGAGTGCGGCGGCGACAACTGCGCCCTGGTCTACCTCGACACTTCACGCTCCGCGAACCGTCGGTGGTGCTCGATGAGCCGGTGCGGCAACCGCCACAAGGTCCGCGAGAGGCGCGCCCGCCTGGCCGCAGCCCGAGCCACCAGCGAACCAGGAACCGATCGACCCGACCCGACAGGAGAACCGGAATGACCCTGACCCATCTCAACCCCGAGTCGATGCACCGAAGCCCCGCCTTCTCGCAGGGCGTCCTCATCGAAGGACCCGGATCACTCCTCGTCGTCGGCGGCCAGAACGGCGTCGATGCGACCGGCCAGGTCGTCAGCAACGACCCGGGCGAGCAGAGCGCCCAGGCCCTGAGGAACGTCATCACGATCCTCGAGAGCGCCGGCTGCACCCAGGACGACGTCGTGAAGCTCAGCATCTATCTCGCGCAGGGCGTCGACATCAATGCGGCGTACGCCGCCGCACAGCAGGTGTGGGGGCCGAACCCCTGCGCGGTGACCGTGCTCTTCGTGTCCGACGTGGGGCCGGAGGGCGCCGTCGTCGAGATCGAGGCGCTCGCCCAGGTACCGATCCGATGACCCGCATGAAGCGGCCGAAGCAGCCGATGCCACCCGACGTCGACCAGGCGCTGCGGAGCGCTGGGGTGCTCGACGCGTACCGGGAGCGACCGGCATACCAGCGCAACGACTACCTCGGCTGGATCGGCCAGGCGCAGCAGGACGAGACCCGGGCCAAGCGGGTGCGCCAGATGGTCGACGAGCTGCGCGAGGGCGGGGTCTACATGGGGATGCCGCACGCGCCGTCGCGGCGGGTGACCTCGTGATCGCGCCGGTCCGCGAGCTGCGGCTCGTCGTCACCGTGCCCGACTACGACGCGGCGGTTGCCTTCTACCGCGACGTGCTCGGTATGCCCGAGGCCGCCGAGTACGTCTCCGAGGACGGCGGCCGCGTCGTCATCCTCGAGGCCGGACAGGCCACGCTGGAGATCGGGGACGCCACCCACGCCACGGCCATCGACCTGCTGGAGGTCGGCCACCCCGTGGCCGGCCCGATTCGCGTGGCGCTGCGCGTCGAGGACGTCGACGCCGCGACCTCGGCCGCCGTCGACCAAGGCGGCGCCGCCCTCGTCGCGGCGCCGGTGGACACACCCTGGGGCTCGCGCAACGCGCGGCTCGACGCACCCGGCGAGCTGCACCTGACGCTGTACCAGGACGGCACCCTGCCCGAAGGGTGACCCGACCCGTGAGGGGCTACGCCTTGGGGTTGCCGAATGCGTCGCAGGGGAGCGGCGTCGCGCTCCCCTGGTGCTCGGCCTCGATGGCCGTCAACGTCGCCTGCAGCCGGAACGGGGTCAGCTGGGCACCGCGATCGGCGAACGGGGCGTCGAGGACGTAGACGACGACGATTCCGGCGAGCATGGTCGCGGCGACGGCGCTGACCCCGAGGACCTGGGGGATGAGCGGAGTCTTCGGGCTGGCGAAGAGGACCTGGTACCCGACGACGACGACGAAGAGCAACACGAGCATGGCCCACACGAAGGGCGGCACATAGGGGGTCGCCTCGGCCAGGCGTCCGCGGCGCCCGTCCTGCCGCTCGGCGGAGCGGGCGAACCACGTGTTGAAGACCTCGATCTCCTTGTTCGTGGTGATCGGCACCGCGACCATGTCGTTGTCCAGCCGTTTCACCCAGGCGTCCACGACGGCGCTGCGATCTCCGGTGGCCATGAGTGGCCACTCGTCGTAGATGGCGGCTCGGGTGTAGCAGATGAGGCCGCCTTGAAGGGTGTCGCGGGACTGGGGCTGGAAGAACTCGGCGAGGGAGTACATCTGCTGCGTCGCCACCGACTCGACGCCGATGTCGTCGCGGGCTCGCTGGTAGCTCTCGAACGCCGTGAAGATGACGAACGCGAGGATCACGGCGAACCCGGTGCCGATCACCCCGAAGACATCGCCCGCGATCGGGGTCTTGTGGTAGCGGTTGCGAAGCTCCTGGCGCCGGCGGCGGGTGAGGATCAGGGCGAGCGCACAGAGCTCGGTGCCGACGACGATGACGGCAATCGACACGAACATCGTCACGCCCCTCCGCCGTCGTCTCAGGTCCCCGTCGCTCGCTGGGAGCGTAGCGCCGCCACCGCCCACCTCGGGGGCGGACACCGCGGTTCCCGGCGGATGTGGAGGAGACCGTCAGCGACGACGAACGCGGTCGCCCAGAGCCGGGCCGCTGCGCTTGTCGGCGCCCAGCGGTCGCTGCGGGCGACCGTCGTCGGTCGGGGCCAGGCCGCCCTGGCACCGCGGGCAGTAGAACATCGTCCGCTCGCGAGGCGCCTCGCCGACCATCGCGACCCGCACCGTCTCGCCGCAGCGGCGGCACGGGCGTCCCGACCGGGCGTGCACCCAGGCGGTCTCGCCTCGGCGCTGGCTGCCCGTCGTGGTCTGGACGGCGTGGCGCCGGCCGAGGTCGAGGAGGGTATGCGTCCGGTCGACGACCGCGGCCACCGTCGCCGGGTCGAGGTCGGCGGCCGGGGTCCACGGGTGGACCCGTTCGAGGAACAGGGCCTCCGCGGCGTAGAGCGTGCCGACGCCGGCGAGGTTGCGCTGGTCGAGCAGGGCGGCGCCGATCGTGGTGGGGCTGGCGTGGACCCGCGTGGCGGCTTCGGCGGGGTCCCAGTCGGGGCCGAGGACGTCGGGGCCGAGGTGGCCGACCAGACGACCCTCGTCGGAGGTCTCGACGACGTGCATATCGCCGAGACGGTGGCCGACGGCGGTCCAGGCCTGGGTGGCGACCACGGCGCGGATCTGCGGGTTCGACAGGCTGCGGGCCGTGAGGCGGTCGGTCGCGTCGACCCGCCACTGGCCTTCCATGCGGAGGTGCGAGTGGATGGTCACACCGTTGCCGAGCCGCTGGAGGATGTTCTTCCCGCGGCTGACGATCTCCAACGTGGTGACGCCTCGGAAGTCCAGGGTGGAGAGGTCGGGCCATCGCAGGTCGGTCATGGTCAACGGTTCGCCGGCCAGGGCCTGATGCAGGCGGGCGGCGGTCCGGAAGATCGTGTCACCCTCAGGCATCGCGGGTCATCGCCTCAGCCGGAGGCCCCGCGGCGTGGCGTGGAACCCCGCCTTCGCCAGCGCGTCGGCGACCGGATGGCCCGAACCAAGGACCTGGCTGCCGTCGGTGCGTTCGACGGTGAGCCGACCCAGGGCGCCTTCGCGGACGGCGAGCGCCAGCGCGTCGGCGGCCCGCTGCAGCGCGTCCGTCGACTCGGTCCAGGTGAGCAGGGACTTGCCGCCGCGCTCGACGTAGAGGACGAGCTCGCCGTCCACGAGGACCACCAGCGCACCCGCCTTGCGGCCGGGTTGATGGCCTCGACCGGCCGCCTTGGCCTTGCTGGGGCCGCCGCCGGAGCCGGTTCCCGCGCCGGTTGCAGCCGTGGCCTCCGCTCCGGTCTCGGTCGGCTCCAGGGGTCGGTCCGGCCAGGTGAGGGCTGCGCCGAACGGGTTCGCGGGGTCGCAGGCGGCGAGGACCACGGCTCGGGGCGCGTCGTCGGACCGTCGCACGGCGTCGAGGGGCCGGCTCTGGGCCCGGAGCCGGTCGACGGCGCCGGTTGTTGCGAACTGGGCCGCGCCCAGCCCCTCGACGAAGTAGCCGCGGCGCACCCGACCGGACTCCTCCGCCGCGGCGAGCACGCGGTAGGCCGCGGCGAACCCGCCCGGAACGGACTCGGACATGGCGCTGCCGCGGGTCACCACGCCGTAGCGCTCGAGGAGGATCTCGGCGGTCGCGTAGGCGACGACCGTGGCGTCGGACTCGGCCGGCGGCAGCAACGACCACCGTCCTGCCGCAGAGGGTGGTCCGGAGCGCGCGGGGAACGATGGGCGGCCCGGTGTCGCGCCAGACCTCCCCGCGCCGCCGACGAGGCCGCCCAGCGCACCAGGGCGCGACGCATACCGGCCGCGCCGTGGACCCTGTGGCGCCCGGCGGTGGGCGGTGCGGCCGCCCGACAGGAGGGCACGGAGCGGGGCGAGGGTGTCGTTGGTGAGGTAGCCGGCCCAGGTGAGGTCCCACAGCGCCCCGAGGAGCGTGTCGTCGTCGACCCCGCCGGCCTGCTGGTAGATGGCGTCGGACAGGGTGCGGAAGAAGTACGCGCCGCCGCCGGCCAGGGCGTCGAGGACGGCCTGGTGGGTCTGGGTCAGGGCCAGCGTCCCGTCGGGGGCCGGCGAGGTCAGGTGGGCGAGGTCGGCGACGTGCAGGGAGACCCAGCCGTCGTCGCCCGGCAGCGAGCCGTGGCCCCGCCAGAGGACCTCGCCGCTCGACATCAGCTCGTCGAGCATGCCCGGCGTGTAGGCGGCGACCCGCGCCGGCAGGACCAGGGTCTCCAGGGCGCTGGCGGGGATGACGGCACCGGCCAGCTGCTCGACCGCGCGGATCAGGCCCTCGCTGCCGCGCAGGGTGCCGCCGACGCCCTGCCAGCTGGGCAGGAACCGGGCGAAGTCGGTCGCTGTGACCGGCTCGACCTCGGCCCGCAGCGCGGCGAGCGAGCGCCGCCGCAGGGTGCGCAGGACGCCCGCGTCGCAGAAGTCGAGTCCGCCGGCCGCCGAACCCGTCGGGTCCGGACGCAGCTCGCCCTCGACGATCCGCCCGGCTCCGACCAGACGTCGCAGCGCGTCGGTGACCACGGCGTGGCCCAGGCCGTACCAGACCGCGACCTCCGTCGCCCGGAACGGGCCGTGCGTACGGGCATACCGGGCGACGAGGTCACCGAGCGGGTCGCGGACCGGTTCGAGGAAGGTGTCGGGCACGCCGACCGGCAGCGAGACGCCGAGGGCGTCGCGCAGCCGGGACGCGTCCTCGACGGCGGCCCAGCGCTCCTCGCCGGCGATGCGGACCCGGATCACCTGCCGGGAGCCCTCGAGCTCGACGAGCCAGTGCCCGACGACACGAGGGTCGGCCGCCTCCTCGGATCGGGTGACGACGGCCTCGAGGGGAAGCGGGCCGAGCGCGCGCAGGAGGTCGACGGCGTCTTCCGCGTCGCGGCAGCGACGAGAGTCGTCGAGCCGCTGCAGCTCGGCGTCGGTACGGGCGACCGCCTCGGGGTCGAGCAGGTCGCGCAGGCTCAGCCCGTCGCCGCGGCCGAGCAGCTCGGCGAGCAGGGTCGGGTCGAGCGACAGGGCTGCGGCCCGGCGCTCGGCGAGCGGCGAGTCGCCCTCGTAGATGTACTGCGCGACGTAGCCGAAGGTCAGCGACCGCGCGAACGGCGACGGCTGCGCGGTCTCGACGTCGACCGTCGTGACCTCGCGCGACCGGATCCGGGTCATCAGGTCGACGAGGCCCGGCACGTCGAAGACGTCCTGGACGCACTCGCGGACCGCCTCGAGGACGATCGGGAACGAGGGGTACTGGCTGGCCACCTCGAGCAGCTGGGCCGAGCGCTGACGCTGCTGCCAGAGCGCCTGCCGACGGTCGGGACGTCGCCTCGGCAGCAACAGGGCCCGCGCCGCGCACTCCCGGAAGCGCGCCGCGAACAGCGCCGAACCGCCGATCTGCTCGGTCACCAGGTCGTGCACCTCGTCCGGCTCGAGCAGCACCAGGGACATCAGCTCGGCCATGCCGGCCTGACCGCTGCCGGCCCCTCCACCGCCGGGAGCGCCGCCGAGGTCGGCCTCTTCGCTCAGCCCGTCGAACTCGAGGTCGGGCAGCCGGAACACGATCCCGTCGTCGCCGTGCATCGCCTGCACGTCGACCCCGAACCGCTCGCGCATCCGGGCCGACACGCACAGCGCCCACGGGGCGTGAACCGGCGCTCCGAACGGCGACAGCACGGCCACCCGCCAGTCACCCAGCTCGTCACGGAACCGCTCGACGACGATGGTCCGGTCGCTCGGCAGGTGTCGGGTCGCCTGCTTCTGCTCCTCGAGGTAGGCGAGCAGGTTGTCGGTGGCCCACTCGTCGAGCCCGGCCAGCGCCACGCGTTCCCGCGCCTTGGCCGGCGGCAGCGCCGCCACCTCGCGGACGAACTTCCCGACCGCCTGGCCCAGCTCGGAGGGTCGGCCGAGAGTGTCGCCCTTCCAGAACGGCAACCGTCCGGGCAGCCCGGGGGCCGGCGTCACCAGGACCTTGTCGTGGGTGATGTCCTCGATCCGCCAGCTGGACGTGCCGAGGGTGAAGACGTCGCCCACCCGCGACTCGTAGACCATCTCCTCGTCGAGCTCGCCCACCCGACGCCCGGCTCCGTCCGAGCCGGCCAGGAACACCCCGTAGAGGCCGCGGTCGGGGATCGTCCCGCCCGAGGTCACCGCCAGCCGCTGGGCCCCGCGCCGGCCGGTCAACATGCCGGTCACGCGGTCCCACACGAGCCGCGGCCGCAGCTCGGCGAACTCGTCGCTCGGGTAGCGCCCGGCCAGCATGTCGAGCACCGACTCGAGCACCGAGCGAGGCAGCCCGGCGAACGGCGCCGACCGCCGGACCAGGGCTTCGACGTCGTCGACCGACCAGTCGTCCATCGCGCACATGGCGACGATCTGCTGCGCGAGCACGTCGAGGGGGTTCATCGGCAGACGCATCGACTCGATCGCGCCGGCCCGCATCCGCTCGACGACGACGGCCGTCTGTACGAGGTCGCCCCGGAACTTCGGGAACAGCACGCCCCGCGAGACGGCCCCCACCTGGTGTCCGGCGCGACCGACCCGCTGTAGGCCACTGGCGACGCTGGGCGGCGACTCGACCTGAACGACGAGGTCGACGGCGCCCATGTCGATGCCGAGCTCGAGGCTGCTCGTGGCGACCACCGCCGGGAGCAGGCCGCCCTTGAGCGCGTTCTCGATCTCGGCCCGCTGCTCCTTGCTCACCGAGCCGTGGTGGGCCCGGGCCAGGATGGGGGGAGCGCCGGACGACGCCCCCGACTGCGCCATGATCTCGGCCGGCGAGCGGGTATGCCGGTCCGCACCACCGGTCCGTGCGGCACCACCCGAGCCTCCCGGGCCTCCGGCGCCGCGCGTGCCTTCGGCGCCGGCCTTGTCTCCGCCGCCACTCGCATCGGTGCCGTCGGCTGCCTCAGCCGCCTCGTTGGCGGCGGTCAGCCGCTCCTCCCAGATCTCGTTGAGCCGGGCGGTCAGCCGCTCCGCCAGCCGCCGCGAGTTGGCGAACACCAGCGTGGAGCGGTGGGCCGAGACGAGGTCGACAATGCGCTCCTCAACGTGGGGCCAGATCGAGGCCCGGCGCTGCTCCCCGGCCGCCGGACCGCTGAGGTCCTCGGTCAGCTCGCCGAGCGCGGACATGTCGGCCAGCGGGACGACGACCTCGAGGTCCCACTCCTTGGTCGACGGCGGCTGCACGATCTCCACCGGCCGACCGCCCGAGAGGTAGCGGGCCACCTCCTCGACCGGGCGCACCGTCGCCGACAGCCCGACCCGCTGCGCGGGTTTCGGGAGCAGCTGGTCGAGGCGCTCCAGCGACAGGGCGAGGTGGGCGCCACGCTTGGTGGCCGCCACCGCGTGCACCTCGTCGACGATGACCGTCTCGACACCGGTGAGCGCCTCCCGGGCGCTCGACGTGAGCATGAGGAACAGCGACTCGGGCGTGGTGATGAGGATGTCGGACGGCGCCCGGATGAACGCCCGACGGTCGGCGGCGGGAGTGTCACCGGAGCGGACCGCGACCGTGATGTCGGGTGCCGGCAGCCCGAGCCGGGCGGCGGCGTGGCCGATCCCGACGAGCGGGGAGCGCAGGTTGCGTTCGACGTCGACGGCGAGGGCCTTCAGCGGCGAGACGTAGAGCACGCGGCAACGCTGCTGCGGCGACGCGGGCGGTTCGCCGCTGGCCAGCCGGTCGAGCGCCCAGAGGAACGCCGACAGCGTCTTGCCCGAGCCAGTCGGCGCGACGACGAGGGCGTGATGGCCCGAGCTGATCGCCGACCACGCGCCCTCCTGAGCGGGGGTGGGCGCGCTGAACGACCCCCGGAACCACGCCGCGGTCGCGGGGGAGAACCGCTCGAGCACGTCACCTGTCATGAGAGGGCCAGCCTGCCACCGCCCACTGACACCCGATCGCGCGCGCTCGCATACCCCAACCAGCCCGGACGCCAACTCGAACCAGACCGGCGCATACCGACGGGCCAGCCCGGCGCATACCGAACCGCTGTGCCACACTCGACCGCCGTGCGGCTGAGCCAGTTCTGGATCCTCATGGAGGACGAGTTCGGGCCGTCGTATGCCGTCTCCCTGGCCCGCGACCTCGCCCTCACGGCGCTCGGCGGCCGGACCGCCCAGGAGGCCCTTGAGGCGGGTCTGCCGCCGCGGGAGGTGTGGCTCGCGTTGTGCGACGCGCAGGAGGTCCCCGAGGCGCGGCGACACGGCAAGGACCGCCACCCCCGTAAAACCGGTTGAGGGATGGTCGGTCCCCGCGGTTAGCGTGAGGCCGTGACCGACGCGACCCGCCTGGACCTGCCCGGGCCTCAGGCGAGCGCCGGATCGGACCACGATGTGCTCCTGCGGGCTCGTGGCCTGACCAAGCGGTTCGGCGACTTCGTGGCCGTCGACGGGATCGACGTCGAGGTGCGTCGGGGCGAGGCGTTCGGGTTCCTCGGGCCCAACGGCGCCGGCAAGTCCTCGACGATGCGGATGGTCGGCTGCGTCTCCCCGGTCACCGCGGGCGAGCTGGCGATCTTCGGCCTCGACCCGGGCCGCGACGGACCGGAGATCCGCGCCCAGCTCGGCGTGGTTCCGCAGAAGGACACCCTCGACGAGGAGCTGACGGTCCAGGAGAACCTCTGGGTCTACGGCCGCTACTTCGGGCTGTCCCGCGCCGAGGTCAAGCGGCGGACCGTCGAGCTGCTCGAGTTCGCCCAGCTGTCCGACCGGGCGACCGACAAGGTCGAACCCCTCTCCGGCGGCATGAAGCGGCGGCTGACCATCGCCCGCTCGCTCATCAACGAGCCCCGCATGCTGCTGCTCGACGAGCCCACCACCGGACTCGACCCGCAGGCCCGGCACGTCCTCTGGGACCGGCTGTTCCGGCTCAAGCGCCAGGGCGTCACCCTCATCGTCACGACCCACTACATGGATGAGGCCGAGCAGCTCTGCGACCGCCTGGTCGTCATGGACAAGGGCCGCATCGTCGCCGAGGGCTCACCCCGCGAGCTGATCGACGCGCACTCCACTCGCGAGGTGCTCGAGCTGCGGTTCGACGTCGTCGAGCACGACGAGGGAATCGCGGCCCGCCTCAACGGAATCGGTGACCGGGCCGAGGTCCTGCCTGACCGCATCCTCCTGTATGCGTCGGACGGCGACGCCGCCCTCGCCGCCGTCACCGGGCGAGGGCTGCGACCGATCTCGGCTCTCGTTCGCCGGTCCACGCTGGAGGACGTCTTCCTCCACCTCACCGGCCGCACCCTGGTCGACTGACGTGACCCGCTGATGGCCCAGGACGTCCTCGCCCCCGTCACCGGTACCGCGGCGGAACCGGCCCGGCACCGCCCTCCGGCCGCGCCCTGGCGGTTCATCTACGAGTACCAGCTGCGCCTCTACCGACGGACCTGGCGCGGCAGCCTCACGACGAAAGTGCTGACGCCGGTCCTGTTCCTGTTGTCCATGGGCGTGGGCCTCGGCTCGCTGGTGAACAGCTCGGCCGGCGGGGTCGAGGTCGGCGGACGAACCGTCCCGTACCTGCTCTTCGTCGTCCCCGCGATCCTCGCCGTGACGTGCATGTCGACGGGCATGGGCGAGTCGTCGTGGCCGGTGCTCGGGGCGATCAAGTGGTTCGGCACCTACCACGCGATGCTCGCGACACCCGCCCGCGTCGTCGACATCCTGCTGGGTCACTGCGCCTACGTGGTGACGATGGTCGGGCTGGCCTCGGCGACGTTCATGGTGGTGGCGCTGGCGTTCAGCGGGTTCGCGTCGTGGACCGCCCTCTGGTGCCTGCCGGTTGCGCTCCTGATCGGGCTGGCGTTCGCCACGCCGGTCACCGCGCTGTCCAGCCGGCTCGAGAACGACACCGGCTTCAACATCCTCTTCCGGCTCGGCCAGACGCCCCTGATGCTCTTCTCCGGCACGTTCTTCCCGATCAGCCAGCTGCCGGGATGGCTGCAGCCGGTCGCCTGGGTCACGCCGCTGTGGCACGGGGTCGAGGCAGAACGTGCCCTGGCCCTCGGGACGGGCAGTGTGGCGGGCGTGCTCGGCCACGTCGCCGCACTGGTGGGGTTCGCCGCGGTCGGCTGGGTGCTCGCCCTCTGGGGCCTGACCTCGAGGCTGCGGCCGTGAGCGCCTCCATCGCGACCCGGATCTCCCGCGCGGTCCCGATCCCGGCCGGCGCCGGGCTCGCCCGGATGATCGTCGAGCGCAACCTCACGAGCTTCCGGCACGCCTGGATGACCCTGGTGACCGGGTTCGCCGAGCCGGTGTTCTACCTGTTCTCGCTGGGGATCGGGCTGGGCGCACTCATCAAGGACGTCACCACCGACGGCGGGACGACGGTTCCGTATGCGGTGTTCGTCGCCCCCGCGCTGCTCGCCTCGTCCGCGATGAACGGTGCGATCTTCGACTCGACGTTCAACGTCTTCTTCAAGCTGAAGTACAGCAAGCTCTACGACTCGGTCCTCGCCACCCGGTTGGGTCCGCGGGACATCGCGCTGGGCGAGCTGAGCTGGTCGCTGCTCCGCGGGACGTTCTACTCCGCGGCGTTCCTGCTCGTGGCTTGGCTCGCCGGCACCATCGAGTCGTGGTGGGCCCTGCTGGCGCTGCCGGCCGCGACGATGATCGCGTTCGCGTTCTCGGCGGTGGGGATGTTCCTCACGACGTTCATGCGGTCCTGGGTCGACTTCGACTACGTGAACCTCGCGATCCTGCCGATGTTCCTCTTCTCCGCGACCTTCTTCCCGCTGTCGACCTACCCCGAGGGCATCCGGTGGCTGGTCGAGATCACCCCGCTGTACCAAGGTGTGGCGCTCGAGCGCGGGCTGATGCTGGGCGAGGTCGACGCCGGACTGCTCTGGCACGTGGGCTATTTCGTCGTGCTCGGCACCATCGGGGTCATCGGCGCCGCACGCCGACTGGAGCGGCTGCTGCTGTCGTGAGCTGAATCGTGCTCGCCTCCAGGGAAGTGACAACGAAACCCCAGGTGCGCACGCTAAGATTGTTTTCTCTGCGGACGGGACAGATGAGTCGGAGTCGCGCATGGAAACAGGGCTTCGCATCGTGGTGTCTGGTATCGGTATTGTCGCCGGGTTATGGATGCTTCTGGACATCTTCAGTCGCTGGATGATCGTGTACCGACCCGAATGGGTTACGACCCGGCCGTTGACAACGGTGGACGTAATGTTGCGGACGCTTCAGAAGAACACTCGCAATCGTACCTTCCTTCAGAGCCTGTTGCAGGCGCCCTCGCTGGCATTCGGGTCGTTTGCAATACTGCTTCCATACGGCCGCCGCAATTTGGCCCAATATCATGCTCGCCGCAATGACCGACAGTACTCGGCCGTGATCGCTCTCAGGCCCGAATCGATCGTCGTCATGATTTCGGGACTCGCTGCCGGAATAGTTTGCGCCCTCCTCACGAACTACCCAGAGTATGTCTGGCGCGCCCTACTCTTGGTACTCACATGGTTCGCTCTTGTGGCGGTCCTGCTCAAGCACGTGGGGTTCGTCGTCACGACGCTGGCGACATCACTGCGGCGCTCGTTGCTACCGCCTTTTGTGACGTTCGTCCTTGTTGCGGTTGGCGATGCGCTTGCCCTGGCAGTCCTTGTCGCAACCATCAAGGCGCAGCAACTGGGAGATGCGGTGTCGCTTTCCAAGATCGTGGACGCTGGTCTTGGGCTGTTCAACGTGCCATCGAACATCACGCAGGTCGCTTCGCTCACCCCGTCCGAGATGGCGGTTGCCCTCGTCGGTGTCGTCTACTCGGCAGCGTTGGCTAGGTCCTTGCTTCAGCCCAAGGAGTTCGTCCGCACCGACGAGGACCATCAGGTTCTTGCTGACTTGCTCGTCGAGGTCGGAGACATCGATCAAGCCCAAGGCCATCTTGAGAAGATCAGTGACGCGACAAGCCGGATGCAGATCACGCGAGCGCGGATCGCGATGGTGCGAGGTCGCTTCGAAGAGGCAACGGCGGCGGTTCGACGTTATGCGGATGTCCGGGGTGAGGACACCAGTGACGAGTCCGCGGCCGGAACATTGGCGGCGTACTCGATGCTTACCATGTTAAAGGATGACACTAGGGCGGAGCTCGTGAGGTGGTGGATGAAGGGCGGTATCCATGATGGCATGCTCTCGGCACTCGCAGACTTGGAACTCACAGAGTGTGACGACCCCGCTGCGGTGGCAACCGCTCTTTTGGTAGACGTTTCTGAAGGCGGCAATCCCCTCACTCGTGCTGTGGTCGTGGCAAGAGGGCCCTCGGGCCCGAATGAGGCCGAAGCGATTCTGGTCAGGATGCATGCGGCCGATCCTGCCGGTGAGCTTGTCCGAGCCTGCTACCGGCTCAACATGCTGGTGCTTGACCAGGATCGTGATTGGCAGGAAACGGCTTCGGCTCTGGGCGACTGGCGCAATGAGTATCCACTCGAACGACTGCGATCCCTCATGGAGGGCGTACCTCGGCCCATGCGCAATCAGGTCAGTTCGCTCCTCTTGATAGGCCAGGCGCTCCTCCGTTTGGCCATGCAGGAAGGCGCAAGGTCCGGTATTCCTATGGATGAGATTCCTGCGCTGGGCGAGCAGCTCGGGGACCTGGCCGAGCAGCTGTCGGAGTCTGGCGTCGCACTTCATCGAGCCAAGGACCTGGCCGATGCACAGGTCAAGGCATTGCTTGCTTGACGAGGTGGCCCTTGAACATGGACGACTCAGTTCGGATCGTGCCGGGCGTGTCGTGCCGCTGATGTCGAACAGGTGTTCGGTAGGTTTGTCCACACGGAGTGACCATCTCGTCCCACGATCCACAGGGCTTGCTGACCTGGCTCGGGATGTCGGTGACCACTCCTAACGTCTGACCCGACACCACGTCGACCGGCAGCACGGCGGCGGGGAGCGGGTCGTAGGTGGACGGCAGACTTCGAGACGAAAGCGGTGGGTGGCATGGCTCCTGGAGTTCCGGATCGCGAGCGCGCGATCGAGACGGTCCTCGGGCAGATCGAGAAGCAGCACGGCAAGGGCGCCGTGATGCGCCTGGGTGACGACATCCGGCCGCCGATCGAGGTGATCCCCACGGGATCGATCGCCCTCGACGTCGCGCTGGGCATCGGCGGGCTCCCGCGGGGCCGGGTCGTGGAGATCTACGGTCCCGAGTCGAGCGGTAAGACGACGGTCGCGCTCCACGCGGTGGCCAGCGCGCAGAAGGCCGGGGGGATCGCGGCGTTCATCGACGCGGAGCACGCTCTCGACCCGGAGTACGCCAAGGCGCTCGGCGTCGACACCGACGGACTGCTCGTGTCGCAGCCCGACACGGGGGAGCAGGCCCTCGAGATCGCCGACATGCTCATCCGGTCCGGCGCGATCGACATCATCGTCATCGACTCGGTCGCGGCGCTCGTGCCGCGGGCGGAGATCGAGGGCGAGATGGGCGACAGCCACGTCGGCCTCCAGGCCCGGCTGATGTCCCAGGCGCTGCGCAAGATCACCGGTGCGCTCAACAACACCGGCACGACGGCGATCTTCATCAACCAGCTCCGCGAGAAGATCGGCGTGATGTTCGGCTCGCCCGAGACGACGACGGGTGGCAAGGCGCTGAAGTTCTACGCGTCGGTGCGCCTCGACGTGCGCCGCATCGAGACGCTCAAGGATGGCTCCGACGCGGTCGGCAACCGGACCCGCGTCAAGGTGGTCAAGAACAAGGTCTCGCCGCCGTTCAAGCAGGCGGAGTTCGACATCATCTACGGGCTCGGCATCTCCCGCGAGGGCGGCCTCATCGACATGGGCGTGGAGCAGGGGTTCGTCCGCAAGGCGGGCGCCTGGTACACGTACGAGGGCGACCAGCTGGGCCAGGGCAAGGAGAACGCCCGGACCTTCCTGCGCGACAACCCGGACCTCGCCGACGAGCTCGAGAAGCGAATCAAGGAGAAGCTCGGTATCGGTCCGCGGGTCGACCAGCCGGCCGTGGCTGACGTCCCGGTCGACTTCTGATCCGTGCCATCGGCAGACATCCGCGACGCCGACGCGGCCGCTGACCCTCAGCACGCACGATGGGCAGCGGCCGCGGAGGCGCTCGCGGCGGCCGAGAGTCGAGCGGCCGAGACCCGAGCGACGGACAACAGGGCGACGGACAACAGGGCGGCTGGGAACGGAGCCGCCGAGAACCGGCCGAGCAGCCAGGGCAGGGCTCGAGTGACCGAGCCGCTGTTCCGGGCACCCCGGGCGCCGGTCGGCGACGACGGCCCTGCGCGAGGTGGTGAGTCCCGGGGTGACGGTGAACTTGGGGGTGGTCGTCGGGGTCGTGGTGGTCGCCGAGGCGGTGCCGCTCGCGGCGGCCGTGTCCGGGATGGCCGAGACAGCGCTGGTGGGCTCCGTGATAGGGATGGCGTGTCGGGTGGTCACCGCGGCGGTCGCGCGAGTGATGGAGGTCGCCAGTTCAACCCACCGCCCGACCCCGGCAATGAGGACCGCGAGCCGGATGCCGAGGAGATTGCCCGCGCCATCGTGCTGAAGCAGCTGTCGATGGCGCCGCGCAGCCGGAAGCAGCTCGAGGACAAGCTGCGGCAACGCGGGTGTCCCGACGACGTCGGCGCCCGGGTCCTCGACCGGATGGAGGCGGTCGGTCTCGTCGACGACGAGGCCTACGCGCAGATGGTGGTCCGCTCGAAGCAGGCCACTCGAGGGCTGGCCAAGCGGGCGCTGGCCCACGACCTGCGCGGCAAGGGGGTGGCCGACACGACGATCGAGGAGGCCCTCGGCTCGATCGACGCCGAGTCGGAGCGGGCCTTGGCGGAGGCCGTAGCGGGCAAGACGATGCGTCGGTTGTCCGGCCTCGACCCCCAGGTCCAGGCGCGCCGGCTGGCCGGCGTGCTGAGCCGCAAGGGGTACCCGCCCTCGGTGGTCTACGCCGTCGTTCGCGACGCGGTGAACGACGCGCCCGAACACCAGCGCGACTGAGGATCCAGGACCAGGACCAGCGGGAGGCGCCCTACCTCCTCCGTCCGTCAAGCCAGGGTTGACAGCGCGTCTCGTGTCAACCTGGCGTTGACGCAATGAGCCCGGACTCCGTCCCCGACCCCGCGCCCAGGTCGCCGAACACCGCGGAACCCGTGGACCTCCGCCAGGCCCTGTCCGCCACTCTCGCCCGAGTGGCCGGGACCCAAGAGTCGGAGCCGAACCGCGAGCAGCTCCTCGAGCTCGTCGACGTCACGGCCCGCGCCGGAACCGAGACCCGGAGCCTGCTCGGCGAGGCCGTGACCTCGGCACGAGCCGCGGGCGCGAGCTGGGACGCCATCGGCCGGGTCCTCGGGATGAGCCGCCAGGCCGCCCACCAGCGCTTCGGCCGGACCCGCGACCAGGACGACGCGCCTGGGACCCGCATCCTCGGCCCGGTCACCGCCGCCTCCGAGATGGAGGCCCTGCGCCAAGCCGGCCGGCACGGCTGGCACTCGGTGGGCTTCGGCGCATACCAGCACACCCTCGAGCGCTCGGCGACGCAGTGGGAGCACCGCCGGATCCGCGTGGGGGCGGTCGGGACCCGCACCCGTCTGGAACAGGAGGGCTGGCAGGTCATCGGCACCTGGTTCCCCTGGGTCTACCTCAAGCGCGAGACCGGCATACTGGCTCTTCCGGAGGACTGACCCGCCCACGGAGCCACCGCCCCGAACCCGGAAACCGCTGCGCAACATGTCGGAAACCGTATGGTCCTACGATCGGCCCGTGGCCGACCTCTTCGAGGACTACCGACTCGGGACCTCCTGGGACGAGATGCTGGGCTCGCCGGACGAGGCCCGAGGTCCGTACCGCGCCGTCCACCACACGCTGCGCTCGATGGAGCCCGAGGTCCTTCGCGAACGCGCGGACTACCTCGCCCGCAGCTTCCTCGACCAGGGCGTGACCTTCGACCACGCGGGTGAGGAACGCCCGTTCCCGCTCGACGCCGTCCCGCGGGTCATCGCCGCCGACGAGTGGGCGGTCGTGGAGGAGGGCGTCGAGCAACGGGTCCGAGCCCTCGAGGCCTTCCTCGCTGACGTCTACAACCACCCCGACGACGCGCCGAGCGCCGTCAAGCAGGGCATCATCCCGTGGGAGCTGATCACCAGTTCGGCGCACTACCACCGCGCGGTCCACGGCATCCGTCCCGCGAACGACGTCCGCGCGCACGTCTCCGGGATCGACCTCATCCGCGACGAGGCCGGGACGTTCCGGGTTCTCGAGGACAACGTCCGGGTGCCGTCCGGCGTCAGCTACGTCATCGCCAACCGCCGCGCCATGACCAACGTCTTCCCCGAGGCGTTCGCCACGCTGCGGATCCGCCCGGTCCACGACTACCCGCGCATCCTGCTCTCGGCGCTGCGAGCGGCCGCTCCGGACGGTGCCGGCGACCCGACCGTCGTCGTGCTCACCCCCGGCGTCTACAACAGCGCCTACTTCGAGCACACCCTGCTCGCGCGGATGATGGGCGTCGAGCTGGTCGAGGGGCGCGACCTCATCTGTTCCGGCGGCGTCGTCAAGATGCGGACGACCCAGGGCGAGCAGCCGATCGACGTCATCTACCGGCGGATTGACGACGAGTACCTCGACCCGGTGCACTTCCGCCCCGACTCGATGCTCGGCGTCACCGGGCTGGTCGCCGCGATCCGCTCCGGCCGGGTCAGCGTCGCGAACGCCATCGGCAACGGGGTCGCCGACGACAAGCTGATCTACAGCTACGTCCCCGAGCTCACGCGGCACTACCTCGACGAGGACCCGATCCTGCCCAACGTCGACACCTTCCGCCTGAACGAGCCGGACGCCCTGGCCCACGTCCTCGAACGCCTCGACCAGATGGTGGTCAAGCCGGTGGACGGCTCCGGCGGCAAGGGCCTCGTCATCGGACCGGCGGCGGACGGTGCCACCCTGGATGCGCTGCGCCAGCGGCTGATCGCCGACCCGCGCGGCTGGATCGCCCAGCCCGTCGTCCAGCTGTCCACGGTGCCGACGCTCATCGACGGGCGGCTCGCGCCACGGCACGTCGACCTGCGCCCGTTCGCGGTCAACGACGGGACGACCGTCCGCGTTCTCCCCGGTGGGCTGACCCGCGTCGCCCTCCCCGAGGGCCAGCTGGTCGTCAACTCCAGCCAGGGCGGCGGCTCCAAGGACACCTGGGTCCTGTCCAACCACAAGGGCAGCGTCAACCGGCAGCACGTCCACCCCGGCACGACCGAGATCGTCGTCATGACCGCCCCGGACACCTCGCTCCAGGACTCGATCGCCCAGCAGCAACAGCAGCAGCAGCAGCAACAAAAGCAAGGACCGGTATGCGACGACGCTCCGGTCCGGGCCCGAGGACGGGATGACGCATCGTGCTGAGCCGGATCGCGGAGTCGCTGTTCTGGATCGGTCGCTACGTCGAGCGCGCGGACGGGACCGCCCGCATCGTCGACGCCGCCCGGCTGCAGATGCTCGAGGAGACCGGCCAGTCCGAGGAGATCACCGCCCGGGTCATCCTCCAGGTGATCATGGGCCTCGACCCCGGCGACGGGCCGGTCTCCTACGCCACCGTCTGCGACCGGCTGGTCTACGACGACGACCACTCCAGCTCGATCGCCGGCGCGTGGCGGGCCGCGCGCGAGAACGCCCGCCGGGCCCGTGAGACGGTCTCCACCGAGCTGTGGGAGGCCATCAACACGGCCTGGAACCGTTGGGGCGCCTTCGAACCCGAGCAGGTCACCGCCCGCCAGCTGGCCTGGGTCCGCGAGCGAGCCGCGCTGGTCAGCGGCATCGCCGACTCGACGATGAGCCACGACCAGGCGTGGGGGTTCATGGCCCTCGGCCGGTCGCTGGAACGGGCCGACATGACCGCGCGCCTCGTCGCCACCGGTGCGCTGCCGCAGGCCGGACCACCCTGGTCGACAGTGCTGCAGAGCTGTGGTGCCCAGCAGGCATACCTGCGTACCAACCGCGGACTGATCCGGGACGACCGGGTCGCCGCCTTCCTCGTCCTCGACCGGCAGTTCCCGCGCTCGGTCCTCTTCGCCCTGTCCGCCGCCGAGCGCCGGCTGGAGGCGATCGACCCGGCCACGCACCGGATGGGCATCCCCGACGAGGCCCGACGCCGGCTCGGCCGGATCCGGACCAGCCTCGAGTACCGGCCCGTCCCCGACGTCATGGCCGACCTGCCCGCGCAGATGCGCCGAGTCCAGGCGGCCGTGACCGGCGCGTCCGACGCCGTCGCCCGCCGCTACTTCCCGGCCGGCACGGTGACGACCTGGGTCGAGGAGTACGCGTGACCGAGGTCCGCCGGCACCGCATCGTCCACAAGACCTCGATCGGCTACGACCGGCGGGCGACCGCGTCGTACAACGAGCTGCGGATGACCCCGGCCACGGAGCCCGGCCAGACCACCCTGGAGAACCGGCTCCGGGTGCGACCGATGACGTGGAGCCACGTCTACCGGGACTACTGGGGCGCCCACGTCACCGCCATGGAGGCGATCGGCGACCACTCCTCGCTCGAGGTCGAGGCGACGAGCACGGTTGAGCGCAGTGACTCGGTCCCGCTGCCGACCGGCGGCACGTGGAGGGACCTCACCGACCCCCGCCTCCTCGACCTCCAGAACGAGTACGTCAGCAACACCGACCGGACCGACCCGGGCGACGAGATCGTCGAGCTGGCCCAGGAGGCCCGCGGCCCCCGCTCGCCCCGGGACACCGCATACCGCGTCGTCGAGGTCGTCCGCGAGCACATGACCTACGAGACCGGGGTCACCCACGTGCACTCCGGCGCGCAACAGGCGTGGGCGGAGGGCCGAGGGGTCTGCCAGGACTTCGCCCACGTCACCATCGGGGCGTTGCGCAGCCTCGGTATGCCGGCCCGCTACGTCTCCGGGTACCTCGCCCCGAAGCGCGAGGCCGAGGTCGGCGAGTCCTCCAAGGGCGAGAGCCATGCCTGGGTCGAGTTCTGGGACGGCGGCTGGATGCCGTTCGACCCGACCAACGGGGTCTTCGTCGGTCTCGACCACGTCGCCGTGGTCCGCGGCCGCGACTACACCGACGTCCAGCCGTTCAAGGGCGTGTACTCCGGGGCCGCCGACTCCACCCTCACGGTCGAGGTGCGTTTCACCCGGCTGCGCTGACCCGCATACCCTGGTGCCTGGCATGAGCACCAAGACCTACGACGTCCGCACCCATGGGTGCCAGATGAACGTCCACGACAGCGAGCGGCTCGCGGGCCTGCTCGAGACCGCCGGCTACGTCGACGTCAACAGCCTCGGCGCGGACCGGCCCGAGACGGCGGACGTCGTCGTCCTCAACACCTGCGCCGTGCGCGAGAACGCCGACAACAAGCTCTACGGCAACCTCGGCCAGCTGCGTCCGGCCAAGCTGCGCAACCCCGACATGCAGATCGCCGTCGGCGGCTGCCTCGCGCAGAAGGACCGCGGCACCATCGTCGAGCGCGCACCGTGGGTCGACGTCGTCTTCGGGACCCACAACATCGGCTCACTCCCCGTCCTGCTCGAACGCGCTCGCCACAACCAGCGCGCCGAGATCGAGATCCGCGAGTCGCTCGAGACCTTCCCGTCCACTCTGCCGACCCGGCGGGACAGCGCGTATGCCGGCTGGGTCTCGATCTCGGTGGGGTGCAACAACACCTGTACGTTCTGCATCGTCCCGAGCCTGCGGGGCAAGGAGACCGACCGCCGTCCGGGCGACGTCCTCGCCGAGATCCGCGCGCTCGTCGAACAGGGCGTCGTCGAGGTGACCCTGCTCGGCCAGAACGTCAACACCTACGGCGTGGAGTTCGGCGACCGGCTGGCGTTCGGCAAGCTGCTGCGCGCCTGTGGCGAGATCGACGGGCTGGAGCGGGTCCGGTTCACCAGCCCGCACCCGGCGGCGTTCACCGAGGACGTCATCGTCGCGATGGCCGAGACGCCGAACGTCATGCCGAGCCTGCACATGCCGCTGCAGTCCGGGTCGGACCGGGTGCTCAAGGCGATGCGCCGGTCCTACCGGAGCACCAAGTTCCTCGGCATCATCGACCGGGTCCGCGAGCTCATCCCCGACGCGGCGATCACCACCGACATCATCATCGGCTTCCCGGGCGAGACCGAGGAGGACTTCCAGGGCACGCTCGACGTCGTCCGGGCGGCGCGGTTCTCCAGCGCGTTCACCTTCCAGTACTCGATCCGCGCCGGTACGCCGGCGGCGACGCTGCCCGACCAGGTGCCGAAGGCCGTGGTCCAGGACCGGTACGACCGCCTCATCGCCGTCCAGGAGGAGGTCTCCTGGGCCGGGAACCGAACGCTGGAGGGCACCGAGGTCGAGGTTCTCGTCGCTACGGGCGAAGGCCGCAAGGACGCGGCGACCCACCGGCTTTCCGGTCGCGCGCGCGACAACCGGCTGGTCCACTTCGCCGTGCCGGAAGGCGCGGAGACCCCGCGTCCGGGCGACCTCGTCACCGTGGGCGTCACCTACGGCGCACCGCACCACCTCGTCGCCGACAGCGGACCGGCCGGCGGCGCATACCGGGTCCGTCGCACCGCCGGTGGAAACGCCTGGGCGGCCCTGCAGGAGCACGGCCAGGCCAAGCCAAGCGTGTCCCTGGGTATGCCGGCCATCGGGCGCCCCGCCCTGGTCGCGGCTCAGCCCGCCTGCGCGACCGCCTGACCGCTCGGACTCCGGACCGCTCGACGGGCACGAACCCGGTTTTCCGCCCCGGAACGTCCGTTTCCGGCCCGGCTGCCCGTCGAGATGTCCGGGTGACCAGGTGGGGTGGCCAGTCGGTGACTAGTCGATGGAGCCCTCGTCCTGGCCGGTGACGTAGCCGTCGGCCGTCTCACCGCTGAGGTCGGCGGCCTCGCCGTACTGGTCTTCCTCCGGAACCTCGGGCCCGCGCTCGCTGCCGTCCATGAGCGAGCCCAGGTCGATGTGCTCGTGCGAACGGTCGTGCGTCGGGTCGGCACCGGGCTGCGTCATGCGATCACGGTAGGGCCGCCGACCGGGGCGCTCAACCTGGGGCCGAGTGGCCCGTGGCCGGGTTCGGCTGAAAGACTCCGGGCCATGGCAGTCCGTCCCATCGTCATCACGGGTGAGCCGGTGCTGCACCGCCCGGCGGCCCTGGTCGACGCGTTCGACGACGGCCTGCGCCAGCTGGTCGCGGACATGTTCGACACCATGGACGCGGCGCACGGCGTCGGCCTCGCGGCGCCGCAGATCGCCGTGCCCTTGCGGCTGTTCGTCTACGAGATGGCCAACGACGACGACGTGCCCGGCCGGGGCGTCATCATCAACCCGATGCTCTCGCTCAGCAAGATCTCCACGGACCGTCCCGACCCCGACACCGAGAGCGAGGGCTGCCTGTCGGTACCGGGGGAGAGCTACCCCCTCAAGCGGGCCGACGAGGTGCGCGTGGTGGGGTTCGACGCGGACGGCGAGGAGCTGTCGTTCCGGGCGACCGGCTGGTTCGCCCGGGTGATGCAGCACGAGTTCGACCATCTCAACGGACTGCTCTACGTCGACCGGCTCGACGACAAGCAGACCCGGCGGGCTCGGAAGGCGATCCGCGCCAACGGCTGGGGCAAGGCCGGCAACACCTGGATGCCGGGCGTCGACCGGGACCCGTTCGGCCACGACGACGAACACGAGGACGGCGACGTCTTCCTCGACGCCACGGGCCACGACGACCGACTTGTCTGACCGGGAGGGTCCGACGGTCGTCGCCGTCGTCGGACCGACCGCGACGGGCAAGTCGGACTTGGGCCTCGCCCTCGCGGAGCGCCTCGACGGCGAGGTCGTCAACGCCGACGCGATGCAGCTCTACCGCGGCATGGACATCGGCACCGCGAAGCTGCCCGCGGACCAGCGGCGAGGGATCGTGCATCACCAGCTCGACGTGCTCGATGTCCGGGAGGAGGCGAGTGTCGCTGCATACCAACGTCATTCGCGCGCCGACATCGCCGACATCCACGCGCGGGCACGGGTCGCCGTCCTGGTCGGCGGCTCCGGCCTCTACCTGACGAGCGGCCCTGGACCGGCTCGAGATCCCGCCCACCGATCCGGAGGTCCGAGCGCGGCTGGAGGCCGAGCTCGCCGAAAACGGCGTCGGGCACCTGCGCGCCCGGCTCCACCACCTCGACCCGATGGCGGCCGACGCGATCGAGGCCAACAACGGCCGCCGCATCGTCCGCGCGCTGGAGGTGGTCGAGCTCACCGGTCGGCCGTTCTCCGCGACGATGCCGACCCGGGAGCACGTGGTGCCGACAGTCCTCGTGGGGCTCGCCGCCGATCGTCCGGTCCTCCACGAGCGGATCGACCAGCGAGTTCGTCGGATGTGGCACGAGGGCCTGGTCGACGAGGTGAGAAGCCTTGTTCCGCAAGGACTTCGTGACGGCCGAACGGCATCCAAGGCCCTCGGCTACCGCCAGGCGCTCGCCGAGCTCGACGGGACGATGACCGCCGAGGAGGCCCAGCTCGACACCGCGACGGCCACCCGCCGGTATGCGCGACGCCAGGAGTCGTGGTTCCGCGCGGACCCGCGCGTGGTCTGGCTCCCACACGACGCGCCGGACCTCGTGGACCGCGCGCTCGCCACGGTGGCGGCGGCTGGGAGGATGCCCGCATGACCTCCGTGCCGTTCACCAAGGGCCACGGCACGCAGAACGACTTCGTGCTGGTGCCCGACCTCGACGGCACTCGGCCGCTGACCACGGACGAGGTGCGTCTCCTCGCGGACCGTCGCGCCGGTCTCGGGGGCGACGGGGTGATCCGGGTGGTCCCGACGGCACGCGCGGCGGAGACCGAGGTGCGGGCGCAGGCGGGCGAAGCCGAGTGGTTCATGGACTACCACAACGCCGACGGGTCCCCGGCCGAGATGTGCGGGAACGGGTCGCGGGTGTTCGCGGCGTACCTCCGGCGCGAGGGCCTCGTCGAGGAGGACGCGTTCCGGATCGCCACCCGAGGCGGGCCCAAGGCGGTGACGGTGACCGGTGAGCAGTACGCCGTGGACCTGGGGCCGTGGCGCGTCGTCGACCCCGAGGGGGCCAGGCAGCGCGGCTTCGACTCGACGGTCCGGTCCCGCGGTGGCACCGAGCTCCCGGCCCTGAGGCTGGACCTGGGCAACCCGCATACCGTCGTGATCCTGCCTCCGGACTTCGACCTGGCCGAGCTCGACCTCACCGAGCCTCCCGCCGTCTCGCCGCACCCCGAGCACGGGACCAACGTCGAGTTCGTCCGGGCGATCGGACAGGGGCACATCGCCATGCGGGTCCACGAGCGCGGCGTGGGGGAGACGCGGTCGTGCGGTACCGGTGCGGCTGCGGCCGCCCTGGCCACCCGCTGGTGGGAGGGCGAGACCGACGACAACACCGAGTGGACGGTGGACGTCCCGGGCGGTCGCGTCGCGGTCCGCGCGCTCCCGGACGGTCACGTCGAGCTGGCCGGCCCCGCGGTCCTCGTCGCCGACGGCACGGTCACCCTGCCCGACTGACCCGCAGGACCCGGAAGCCCTTCGCGATGGCGACCCGGTCGCAGGGCATCCCCAGCGACTCTCGCACCCAGCGCTGCAACGAGTCGGCGCCGAGGTTCTTCTGGACCACGAGGTACGCCTCACCCTCCTCGGTCAGCCGCGGCAGCCAGGTTCCGAGGAGATCGTGGAGGGCCGCCTTGCCCACCCGGATCGGCGGGTTCGACCAGATGAGGTCGAACCTCATGTCGGGCGGTACCTCGTCGGGGAGGCCGGCCCGGACGTTGCCGAGACCGGCCGTGACGGCGTTCGCGCGGGTGAGCTCGAGGGCGCGCTCGTTGACGTCGACCGCGTACACGGTGGCCTGCGGCGAGAGCAGCCCGAGGCTGAGCGCGATCGGGCCCCAGCCACAGCCCAGGTCGAGGAACGTGCCCTCGGCGGGCGGTGACGGGGCCTCGCGCAGCAGGACCTGCGTCCCGGTGTCGACGTGGTCCGGGGAGAAGACGCCGCCGGCGGTGACGACGGTCAGGTGACGTCCCGCCAGGTCGACGGCAACGGTGCGGCGTTCGGCGGAGGTGGCCGGCTGCGCGGTGAAGTAGTGCTCGCCGGCCACACCCCGGACGGTATCGGGCCTAGCGGACGGGGTGCAGCACCGCGTCCACGACGACGTCGACGGACGCGCTGATCAGCCACCGCGGAGCCCGACGCAAGGGCGACGTCATCCGGTCGAACGTCCCGGTCGCGTGCACCGCGACGCCACCGTCCGGCTGGTGCGTGAGGGTCGCCACCAGGCTGAGCGGGCAGTCCTCGCCCCGGATGGTGAGAAGGCCGTCGACCATGACTCCGTCGTCGGTGCGGCGGGTGCTGACGCTGCGGAAGTCCACCAGCGGGAACGTCGCGGAGTCGAAGAACCTCGCCCCGCTCAGGTCCTTGTCCCGGCGCGCGTTGCCGGTGTCGAGCGCGGACACGTCGAGGGTGGCGGTGCCACGCGGGAGGCCGTCCGCGTCGATCGTCACGTCGGCGGTGACGACGGGGATCGTCCCGCGCGCGGTCATCAGGCCGAACTTCTCGGTGACCGTGAACGCCGCGGTGGTGGCGGTGGCGTCGGTGTGGAAGGCCGATGCCGGGGTCGTTCCGGTCATCGCCGAGGCGAGCTGGGTGGCGAGCTGGTCGTCCATGGTGTCCTCCGGACATCGGTGTGGGTGAAGGACTCCAGGTTTGTCAGATCAGGAGGCGGGCGAATCAGTGCCGGTACTGAACTCCGGTACGGAACCGCTGCACTGAACCTCCGCACGGAACCGCGGTGGAAGCATGGGGGTATGCCAGAGGCCGGGTCCGCGCCGGAAGGGCCGTCGCCCTTCGTCGGGCGCCGGGCCGAGACCGCCGCCCTGGCCTCGGTGCTGAGCCGGCTGGCCGAGGGTCGGGGCGGGCTGGCCCTGGTCACCGGCGGCGCGGGTATCGGCAAGAGCCGGCTGGTGGCCGCCACGCTGGAGCGGCTTCGGCGCGACGGGTCGTCGGCGGAGGCCGGCGCAGCGGTGCTCGACGCGCTGCCGGACCCGCAGTCGGACCCGGTGTCGGAAGGGGTGCTGGCTGGGGTGCGGGTGGGCTACGGCGAGTGCCTCCCGGACCTGCTGATGCCGCCGCTGTGGCCGATCTCCCGGGCGGTGTCGTCGGCGGCCGCCCGGCCGCGTCGGGCGTCCGGGGAGGACCCGCTCGGCCGGTTGACCGACCTGCTGCGCCCCACCACGAACCGCCCGGTCAACGACGCGCCGCCCTCCGGTCCGGGCTGGGACCGCCTCGCCGTCCTCGGCGAGGTCGCGGACCGGCTGGTGGCGGCCGCGGCCGAGGCGCCGCTCGTGCTCGTCGTCGAGGACGTGCACTGGGCCGACCCCGAGACCGTCGCCCTGCTCCGGCTGATCGCGCCCGAGCTGGGTCGTACGCCGCTCGTGGTGGTCCTGACCGCCCGAACCGCCGTCGACGACGAGCGGGCGATGGCGCTGGCCGGGCTGTCCGGCTCGGCGTCGACCCAGGTCGTCGCCCTCGGACCGCTCGACGTCGCGGACATCGAGGACTACCTCGTCCGGGGTCGACACGAGGGAGACCCGGCCGTGGTGCTGGCCCTCAGCGGTGGACTTCCCCTGCTGCTGCCCGTCGCGGTGGGGGCGGGCCCGGGCGGGGGACCGGGCACCCCCACCGTCACCGGGTCCGGCGGCCCACACGCCGACGTGCCGACCCTGGTCCGTCGGCTCACCGTCTCCCTGCGGGACGAGCACGTGCAGGTCCTCGAGTCCGCGAGCCTCGTCGCCTCCCATCTCGACGCCGAGCTCGCCGCCGCGGCGGCCGACGTCGACGTCGCGGTGGCGAGCGACGCCACCGCGTCCGCGCTCCGGGCCGGACTGCTGGTGCGGGCCGCGGACGGACGGAGCCTCGTGTTCGCCCACGAGCTGGTCCGCGAGGCCCTGACCGCCCGGCTCACGCCCGACCGAGCCCAGGCGGCCCACCGCCGGATCGCCGAGCTCGGGACCACGCGGGCCGGAGTACCGGCGGTCCGCGTCGCCGCGCACTGGGAGGCGGCCGGTCCAGGGGTCGCCGCGCAGGCGGCCACCTGGTGGGCGCGAGCCGCCGACGAGGCGTCCGCGCTGCGGGCCCACGCCGACGCCGCGGGCCACCAGGCCCGCGCGGCGCGGGCCGCCACGCTCGCGGGGCTTCCGGCCGCCGACGTGGCCGGGTTCCATCTGGGTGCCGCGCGGGCGTGGCACCGTGCGGGCCGCTACGACGAGGCCGTCACCGCCGCGGAGCAGGCCGCCGCCCTGGCCACGACGGTCGGCCGCAGCGACATCGTGGCGGAGGCGGCGCTCGCGGTGGGCTGGGTGAGCTACCCCGACGCCGAGGCTGCGATCGGCCGCCTGACCAGCGCCGCTCTGGACGGCCACGCCGCCCTCGACGACGCGACGAGGGCCCGGCTGGTCGCCCAGCAGGTCGCTGCGCTCGGCAACTTTGCCGAGGCTCGCGGTGCCGCGCTGACCACGGAGGCGCTGGCCCTCGCGCGGCGCAGCGGAGACCCGACTGCCCTCCTCCAGGCCATCGGCGCCTGGATGTCCTCGAAGCCGGAGGTCGGCGGCGCCGCCGAGCAGCGGGAGCTGGCCGAGGAGGCGGTGCGCCTGGCCGTGCGGGTCGGCCAGCCGCTTCCGGAGCTGATGGCTCACACCTGGCGGCTGAACGCCGTCGTCCAGCTCGGCCTGATGGACCTCGTCATCGAGGGCCTGGAGGCGCTCCGGCGGATCGCCGAGGAGAGCCGACTACCCCTCGCGACGTGGCACTGGCTGCGCGCGTCGGTGGCCGTCGCCGTCCTCCGTGGCGACTTCGGCGCCGTCGAGGAGCGCCATCAGCGGGCCACCGCGATCGCCCGGGAATCCGGTGACGTCGTCGCGGCCAACGTCGGGCAGGCCGCGGTCTTCGAGGTGGCCCTGCGGCGAGGGGTGCCGTTGTCCGACCCCGAGCGAGAGCTGCGGAACCTCGAGGGAGCCCCGATCTCGGCGCTCATCCAGGCGCCGCGGGCGATGGTCCTCGACCAGCTCGGCCGTCACGACGAGGCCCGCGTGATCTACCAGCGACTGGTCCCGCTGTTGGGTGCGCCGCCGGAGTACCGGCCCTGGTTGCCGCTCATGTACATGCTGCTCGAGCTCGCCGAGCGGTTCCAGGACGCCGCGGTGGCCCCGCTGTTCGTCGACGAGCTCGAACCGTATGCGCGTGGCTCGGTCGGTGGTCTCGGCACCAGCACCGTGTGGTTCATCGGGAACGCGAACCGGCAGCTCGGGCGGGCTCTGGTCCTGGCCGGCCGGCTGGAGGACGCTGTGGCCGCATACCGGACGGCCGTGGACTGTGACGAGCGGATCGGGGCCCGGCCCGACGTCGCTCTCGGCCGGCTCGACATCGCGCGCACCCTGGCGCGTCCCGACTGGCCCAGCGCGGACCGCCCCGCGACGCTCCGGGTCGCGCTCGCCGACGCCCGGTCGGCGGCGGAGGAGAGCCGAAGACTCGACATGCCCGGCCACGCGAGCCGCGCCGACGCACTGGTGGCCGAGCTGACGCGGTCGCTGGCCGCCGACGACCCGCTCAGCCCGCGCGAGCGGGAGGTGGTGCACCTCGTCGTCGCGGGACTCACGAACCACGAGATCGCGGCCCGGCTCTACCTCAGCGATCGCACCGTGGAGAGCCACGTCCGGGCCGCGCTGATGAAGCTGGGCTGCCGGAACCGCACCGAGCTCGTGCGCCACGAGACGGCGGCTGGTCGCGGCCCCGCGCAGGTGCCGAAGGCATAAACGTTTCGCGCCAGGCGTTTCCCCCGTGTCACCCTGGACCGGCGCCGCCCGTTTCATAGCCACCCCAGGGAGACGCGCATCAACCCCGAACTCAAGGACATCATGCAGCGACGTTCAGAACTGCTCGCCGAGCGGGCCGAGGCCCTCGCCGCCGAGGCCGACGCATCCCAGCACCGTCACCACCTCATGACTGACGACCGGCTGGGACACGACGGAGAGCAGCTGGACCGCGAGGAGCGGGCCGCGCTGCGCCGGGTGTCCGGACTGTCCACCGAGCTGGAGGACATCACCGAGGTCGAGTACCGCCAGCTGCGGCTGGAGCGCGTGGTCCTGGCCGCCGTGTGGACCGAGGGCACCCTCGAGGACGCGGAGAACTCCGTCCGCGAGCTCGCCGCGCTGGCCGAGACGGCCGGCTCGGACGTGCTCGACGGGGTCATCCAGCGACGGCAGCGCCCCGACACCGCCACCTACCTCGGCAAGGGCAAGGCGCAGGAGCTGCGCGACATCGTCATCGCCGTCGGCGCCGACACCGTCGTCTGCGACGGCGAGCTGACCCCGGGACAGCGGCGCGCGCTCGAGGACGTCGTCAAGGTCAAGGTCATCGACCGCACCGCCCTGATCCTCGACATCTTCGCGCAGCACGCCAAGAGCCGGGAGGGCAAGGCCCAGGTCGAGCTGGCCCAGCTCCAGTACCTCCTACCGCGCCTGCGTGGCTGGGGTGAGTCGATGTCGCGCCAGGCCGGTGGCCAGGCCGCGGGCGGCCAGGGCATGGGCTCGCGTGGTCCGGGTGAGACGAAGATCGAGCTCGACCGCCGTCGGATCAACAGCCGGATCTCCAAGCTCAAGCGCGAGATCGGCCACATGAAGACCACTCGCGACACCAAGCGGCAGAGGCGCAAGGTGAACCACGTGCCCAGCGTCGCGATCGTCGGCTACACCAACGCCGGCAAGTCCTCGCTGCTCAACCGCCTCACCGGTGCGGGCGTCCTCGTCGAGAACTCGCTGTTCGCGACGCTCGACCCGACCGTCCGCCGGGCCGAGACGGAGGACGGTATGCCCTACACGCTCGCCGACACCGTCGGCTTCGTCCGGTCCCTGCCGACCCAGCTGGTCGAGGCCTTCCGGTCCACCCTCGAGGAGGTGGCCGACGCCGACCTGCTCCTGCACGTCGTCGACGGCAGCCACCCCGACCCGGAGGGTCAGATCTCCGCCGTGCGGGGCGTCCTCAACGACCTCAGCGTGGGCGAGGTCAAGGAGGTCATCGTCATCAACAAGGCCGACGCGGCCGACCCCGAGGTCATCGACCGGCTGCTCCGGCACGAGCGGCACTCGATCGTCGTCTCGGCCCGGACCGGCCTGGGCATCGACGCCCTGAGCGACCTCGTCGCGCAGGAGATCCCGCGCCCCGACATCGAGGTCAAGGCGGTCATCCCCTACGAGCGCGGCGACCTCGTCAGCAAGCTGCACGAGGAGTCCGAGGTGCTCACCACCGAGCACCGTGAGGACGGGACGTTCGTCCACGCCAAGGTGCACCCGCCGCTGCTGCGCGAGCTCGACGCCTACCTCGTCTGAACGGTTCGTGGTGCCTGGCGCCGGAAATCCGAGCGGTCCAGAGCACGAACCGGCAGAGGCTGGGGCAAAGTATGCGGCGTGACGCTCAGTCCGTTCGGCCAGCACGCCGCTCCGAGCGTGGAGCACGCCCGTCTCGCCGAGTCGCCGGACGACTCCGACCCGTGGCGACTCTGGGGCCCGTACGTCGCCGGCCGGCAGTGGGGCACCGTGCGCGAGGACTACTCCGCCGACGGTGACGCCTGGGCGTCGTTCCCGTTCGACCAGGCGCACCGACGCGCGTACCGGTGGGGGGAGGACGGCATCGCCGGCCTCTGCGACCGGTACGGCTTCCTCAACCTCGCGGTCGCGATGTGGAACGGCCAGGACGACCGCCTCAAGGAGCGGCTGTTCGGACTGACCAACCCCGAGGGCAACCACGGCGAGGACGCCAAGGAGTACTGGTGGCACCTCGACGCCACCCCCACGCACTCGTTCGCGCAGTACCTCTACCGGTACCCGCAGCAGGCGTTCCCCTACGACCAGCTCGTCGCGGAGAACGCCGAACGGTCCCGGGACCAGGGGGAGTTCGAGCTCAGCGACACCGGGATCCTCGCCGAGAACCGGTTCTTCGACGTCGTCGTCACCCACGCCAAGGCCGCCCCCACCGACGTCGTCATGACCGTCACGGCGACCAACCACGGACCAGACCCGGCCCCCCTGCATCTGGTGCCGCAGCTCTGGTTCCGCAACACCTGGGCCTGGGGACGGGACGAGCGGATGCCGGCGCTGACGCTGCTGCACCGGCCCGAGGTCGACGAGCAGACGCACGTCGCCGTGCAGGCCGACCACGCCACGCTGGGGCGCTACGTCATCAGCGCCGACGGCGTCGTCGGCCCGGACGGTGTCCAGCGACTGCCCGAGCTGCTCCTCTGCGACAACGACTCCGACTCCGAGGCCCTGTGGGGCGTCCCGAACCGGTCGCCGCACCCCAAGGACGCCGTGGACCGCGCGATCGTCCGCGGTGACCGCTCGGTGCTGGCCACCGACGGAACCGGCACCAAGGCCGCCTTCCACTACCAGTGGGACGCGGTCGCGCCCGGCGAGTCGGTGACCGTGCGGCTCCGGCTGGCTGCCGGTCCGCTCGTCGACCGGCCGTTCGCCACGGCCGACGCGGTCGTCGCCGACCGGCGAGCCGACGCGAACGCGTTCTACGACGTGGTCATCCCCGCGGGCGTCCCGGACGAGGACCGCCTCACGGCGCGCCGGGCGTTCTCCGGCCTCCTCTGGACCCGACAGCTGTACCGGTACGACGTCGAGGAGTGGCTCGAGGGCGACCCCGCCTCGCCGCGGCCGCCGGACGAACGGCTGGCGCCCGAACCCGACGGCCGGAACACCTCGTGGCGCAACGTCGCCCTGGCCGACGTCATCTCGATGCCGGACGAGTGGGAGTACCCGTGGTTCGCGACCTGGGACCTCGCGTTCCACGCCGTCGCCCTGTCGCACGTCGACCCGGCGTTCGCGAAGTCGCAGCTGCTGCTCCTCTGTCGCGAGTGGGCGCAGCACCCCAACGGCCAGCTGCCCGCGTACGAGTGGGTGTTCTCGGACGTGAACCCGCCGGTGCACGCCTGGGCCGCGTGGCAGGTCTACCTGCGCGACGGCGCCTGGGACCGCGACTTCCTCATCCGGATCCTCACCAAGCTGCTGCTCAACATCTCCTGGTGGGTGAACCGCAAGGACTCCGAGGGCTCGGACCTCTTCGAGGGCGGCTTCCTCGGGATGGACAACATCGGCGTCTTCGACCGGTCGAAGCAGGTCCCGAAGGGCTGGCGCCTCGAGCAGTCCGACGCCACGGCGTGGATGGCGTTCATGTGCCTGTCGATGATGCGGATCGCGCAGGAGCTCGGCCGCCACGACCACGCCTTCGACGACCTGGCGACGACGTTCCTCGAGCGGTTCCTCGCGATCGTCCGGGCGATGCAGTCGTTCGGGTCGCAGGGGGTCTCGCTGTGGGACGAGGAGGACGGGTTCTTCTACGACGTCCTCGTCGGGCCGCACGGCGAGCTGGAGACGATGCGGGTGCGCTCGCTGGTCGGGCTGCTGCCGCTGCTCGCGGTGGCCAACTGCCCGCCGTGGGTCCGGCTCGAGCTGGCCGACTTCGACGAGGCGCTGCGCTGGCTGGAGCGGCACCGTCCGGACGAGGTCGCGTCGCTGGCGACGACCAACCCCGCGGACAGCGACGCACTGACCTTCGCCGTCGTCGACCCCACGCGGATGACGCGGCTGCTCGAGCGACTCCTCGACGAGGGCGAGTTCCTCTCACCGCACGGGATCCGGTCGCTGTCGGCCGCCCACCGCGACGGCATCACCATCGACGTGGCCGGGATGAACATGTCGATGCGCTACACGCCGGGGGAGTCGGACACCGGCCTGTTCGGCGGCAACTCGAACTGGCGAGGCCCGATCTGGTTCCCCCTCAACGCTTTGCTCATCGACGCCCTGCACACGTACGCGGCGGGGTCGGCGTCGGCGGTGACCGTCGAGTTCCCGACGGGGTCGGGGGAGCGGCTCGGCCTGCACGAGATCGCGCAACGGCTCGAGGACCGACTCGTGGGGCTGTTCCGGGCGGGTCCCGACGGGCGACGCCCGAGCGACCCCCGGGACTTTCTCGAGGGCCCGCTGTGGACGGAGCACCCGACCTTCGCGGAGTACTTCCACGGGGACACCGGGGTCGGCCTCGGCGCCACGCACCAGACCGGCTGGACGTCGATGGTCGCCCATCTGATCTGCACCCCGCAGTCGGTCTACGACCCCGGGGAGTCACCTTCCGACCGCTGAGCGAGCAGTCCGACGGCCCGATGCCTACGGCGTTGCGGGGACCGTGCTCGGCAGGTGGCGCCACGCATACGAGCAGAACGTCGTCACGGCGCACAGAAGGAGCACCCCGAGGAACAGGTGCAGCCCGACGACACGAACCTGGCCGAGGACCGTCTGCAGGATGGCACCGAGCACCAGACACACGGCGAACACCAGCGGCCACCTCGCGCCGCCGCGGCGTCGATGCACAGCGGAGAGGACGACGCAGATCGCGGCGACCACGATGACGACGATCGCGTTGAACCGGTGCAGCGTCTCGAGCAGGTCGCTCTTGTCCCGGGCGATGAGTGACGCGCCGAAACCCGAGCCGAGGCCGGCCTGACCGATGGCGACGCCGAGAAGTACGGTCGACCAGATCTTCAGCTGCTGCACCACGGTCGCGAGTCTAGGTCGCGGCATCACCCTCGCCGGGTGACGCGCACCGGCGACCCCGCGGGGAGGCCGCGCAGGAAGCAGGCATAACGTCGACAGACGTGAGCATCCGCCTCGGCTACCAGATCCCCAACTTCTCCTACGGCACGCCGGTGTCCGACCTCTTCCCGACCGTCATCGCGCAGGCGCGTGAGGCCGAGGACTCTGGTTTCGACGCCGTGTTCGTGATGGACCACTTCTACCAGCTGCCCGGCATCGGGTCCCCGGACCAGCCGATGCTCGAGTCGTACGCCGCGCTCTCCGCGCTGGCCACCGCGACGTCGCGAGTGCAGCTCTCCGCCCTCGTCACGGGGAACACCTACCGGAACCCCACCCACCTCGCGAAGGCCGTGACGACGCTTGACGTCGTGAGCGGCGGCCGCGCGGTCCTCGGGATCGGCGCCGGCTGGTACGAGCTGGAGCACCAGCAGCTCGGGTTCGAGTTCGGCACCTTCACCGACCGGTTCGACCGGCTCGACGAGGCCCTGTCGATCATCGCGCCGATGCTGCGCGGCGAGCGGCCTACCGTCGACGGCCGTTGGTACCAGACGAAGTCCGCCATGAACGAGCCGCGGATGCGCGACGACCTCCCCATCCTCATCGGGGGCAGCGGCGAGAAGAAGACCTTCGCTCTTACGGCCCGCTACGCGAGCCACCTCAACATCATCTGCGACCCCGCCGACCTGCCGCGCAAGTTCGCGGCCCTCGACGCCCGCTGCGCCGAGGCGGGTCGCGACCGGTCGGAGATCGAGACCAGCTTCCTGGCATCGGCCGTGGTCGGGACCGACCGTGAGTCGGCGATGGCCGGCCTCATCGACACCATGCGGACCCGTGGCATGGACGTCGGCGCCCTGGATCCGGCCCGTCGGGCGGCCCTGGAGTCACGCAGCTTCGCCGGGACGCCGGAGGAGATCGCCACTCAGATCAAGGCCCGGGTCCTGGACCAGGGGGTGGACGGGATCATCGTCAACATCATGGGCACCGGCCACGTCGAGGGTGTCGTGGGGAGCGTGGGCGAGGCGCTCGCCCCGCTGGTGCACTAGACCGCGCGGGCGGCCTCACCAGAGCTGGCGGTGGCCACGACGACGTGGCCGCCGCCGCGGGGTGCCTCGCCGGGCGAGAGACCGAACCAGCGCGTCCCGATCTCGCGAGCGCCGACGTCCTCGGTCACGCCCAGGCCGATGTCGGCCAGCTCGTCGGCGAGCTCGTCGGTGTCGAAGTAGCTGATCCACGGCTCGCCGATCTGCCGCATCCGCGCGGCGCGAGCCGCGTGCGCCTCGCGGCTGCGCTCCGAGAGCTGCTCGACCGGGTTGGGGTAGTCGAACGCGACGCCGGCACCCGGGACGGCCGCGACCACCCGGAGGGTGGCGTCGACCGCCTCGCGGGTGAGGTACGGAACGACGCCCAGCCAGAGGAAGAACGCCGGCGCCGCGAGGTCGACCCCGCTCGCCGACATCCGCGAGGTGAGGTCGTCGGTCTCGAAGTCGACCGGAACGTAGGTGACGGAGTCGGGGACCGGTATCCCCGTGCTCCCCAACGTGTCTCGCTTCCACTCCTGGGTCGCGGGATGGTCGACCTCGAACACGCGAACACCGCTGTCCGCGAACGGGTTCCGGTAGGCGAAGGTGTCGAGGCCGGCTCCGAGCACCTCACCTGACGGGTGCCTGCGCCCACCTGGCGCGCGAGGGCGTCCTCGGCGACCCGGTGGCGGACGGCGATGAAGATCCGCATCGGCGTCCGACGCGGTGTGGCGCGGGCGTCGGCGACCACGGCCTCGGCGTGGTCGCCGAGGATCCGCAGGGCCAGCGGGTCACGGAAGATCCGACCGTCCTCGAGCACCTGGTGGGCGGCCCGGTGGCCCGCGGCTCCCCAGGCGGTGCGGCTCGGCCCTCCGTGCTCCATGCAGGGCAGTCTCGCCCGGCTCCCTGGATGGAACCTGGCTGAACACAACCGCGACGGCCGCTCCGGTGGTCCGGAGCGGCCGTCCTTCGTGCGTGCGTGGTGGTCAGAGGTGGAGGGTGTACTGCCCGATCGCTGCGGCCGCGACGAACGAGGCGCTGTAGGTCAGCAGCGCGACAATGACGATCTTCCAGCTGAGCGACTTCAGCGCCGCGACGTCCCGGCCGAGGGTCAGGCCGATGAGGGCGATGACCGGGAGGCCGATGAGGATGACGTCGAGGCCCTTGACCGAGGCCAGCAGAGCGGCCGAGCCGGGGATGAACGACGCCGAGAGGATCGTCGCGAGGCCCAGCACCCAGACGCTGGCCGGGATGATCTTGACCTTCTTGGCCAGCAGGATCGACACGGCGGTCAGGACGAGCAACGCCACCATGCCGACGAGGTCGATCGGCTGGAACGCCTTGGTGCCCAACGCGTTGATGAGCAGACCGCAGACCGCGACGATGGCATACACGAGGACCTTGGTGCGCAGGGTCATCCGCGGCTGGGGGTCGTCCTCGACGGCAAGGACCTCGCCGGTGTGCTGGGTCGGGTCGACCGGGGTGGGGTCGGTCTTGCGGAACAGCCGGCTCCAGAAGGTGTAGAGGCGGCGGCACAGCGGCAGCGACAGGAAGACGCCCGCGTAGAACCCGATGATGTTGGTGACGAGGTTCGACAGGGCGGCGAGCGCGGTGATCTCGGCGGCCCGCTCGGGGTAGATCGCCGAGAGGGCGCCGACGCCGCCGAGCATCATCGACGCGGAACCGAGGCCCAGTCCGAGGGCCAGGGCCCGCGGGTCGAAGAAGCTCATGCTGCCGAGGACGCCGGCGAGCAGCGAGATGAAGACCGCGCCGAAGAGGGTGCCGAGCAGCCAGACGGAGAAGACACCGCGGTACTCGGGGGAGCGGATGCCGAAGCGCTCGATGGCGTACGCGAGGAAGGACTCGCGGTCGATGGACCACGTCGCACCGATGGCGACCCGGCCGAGTCCGAGCGCCACGGCGACTGGCAGCGCGAGGATGACGGTGCCGAAGATGTGGCCGACCTCCTGCAGCGCGATGGCCGGACCGATCTCGGTGAACTTGCTCAGCGACGGGCCGATCTGGGTGCCGAGGCGCGCGAGGAACAGGATGATCCCGACCTCGAGGAGCACGGTCGAGACGCCGCGGGTGGTGGCAGTGACCGGACGCCACTTCTGGACGCCGACGATGCCGCCGAACACCACGGCCCAGACGATCGGGACCAGGACGACGGCGGCGGTGCCGATCTTGAAGGAGTGGGTGCCGATGAGGACGGCGAGCGCGGAGATCGCGGTGGACAGGACGACCGCGGTCACCCAGTCGCGTCGGGTGATGGTCGACGAGCCGGTCTTCCCCGGCTTCTGGGGCTGGTCGGGGGTGTCGGTGGCAGGGGCAGCAGTGGCGGTCATGTGGCTGGGTCCTAGCATGAGGTGGAACGGAGGACGAGTGCTTGGTATACCAAAAGACGGTAGAGGGCGGCGATGGACCACGTCAAGACCCTGAACCCTTGTTTTGGTATCCCAAGTTGGATAAAGTGCCGCCATGAGAACTCGGGTCACCGCTCGCCACGTGCTCGCCCACGTCGATGGACACCACGCGCTGCTGACCGACGGCGAGGTCGTATACCAAGACGACACCGTGCTGTTCGTGGGTCGCGGGTATGCGGGTGATGTCGACGAGACGATCGACCTCGGCGAGTCCCTGGTCCTGCCCGGCCTCGTCGACCTGGACGCGCTCACCGACATCGACCACCTCGTCCTCGACTCGTGGCACGACGCCGACCGTGCGGACGGGCTGGTCTGGTCGCAGGAGTATGCGTCGGCCTCGCGCGACGTGTTCACTCTGGAGGAGCGGCTCGCGGTCCGCGAGTACGCACTGGTGCAGCTCGCCCTCCATGGCGTGACGACGTTCATGCCGATCGCGTCCGAGGTCCACAGCGCCTGGGCCGAGTCCTACGACGAGCTGGTCGGCATGGCCGACATCTCGCGGCGGATCGGGCTGCGCGGCTACCTCGGACCCTCCTACCGCTCGGGCGTCAACGTGGTCGCCGACGACGCCTCGCGGGCGGTCCACCACGACGACAGCCGTGGCTGGGAGGGCCTCGCCGACGCCATCCGGTTCCTCGACCACTGCGACGCGCTCGGTGACCCGCTGGTCACGGGGGTGCTGTTGCCATGCCGGATCGAGACCCTCGACGAGGAGCTGATGCGGGCCACCGCGCGCGTCTCCGCCGACCGCGAGGTGCTCGTCCGGCTCCACGCACTGCAGGGGCTGCCGGAGCGACGGCTGGTCCGCGACGCATACGGGACCACCCCGCTGGACCTGATCGAGCGGACCGGCCTGCTGACCGAACGCCTCCTCGTACCGCACGCGATCTTCACGAACCTCAGCTCGCGCGTCACCGACGCCGAGCGCGACGACGACGTCCAGCGCCTCGCCGCCGCCGGCGTCAGCGTCGTGCACTGCCCGCTGACCTCGTTCCGCTACGGGATGGTGCTGGAGTCGTTCGGCCGCTACCGCGACGCGGGCGTGAACCTCGCCCTCGGCACCGACTCGTTCCCGCCCGACCTCGTTCGTGGCATGGACGTGGGTGTGCATCTGGCCAAGTGGGTCGACGGCCGGCACGACGCCGCGCCCATCGAGCACTACGTGGAGGCGGCGACCCTCGGTGGCGCGGCCGCCCTCAAGCGTCCCGACCTGGGGCGGCTCGCGCCGGGTGCCCAGGCCGACCTCGTCGCCTTCTCCCTGGACGACCTGCGTGACGGCGTCCTCGACGACCCGGTGCGAACGCTGGTCCTCAACGGCACCGCGCGACAGGTGACCCACTCGGTCGTCGCCGGCCGGACCGTCGTGCGGGACGGGCGGATCCCCGGTGTCGATGTGGACGCGCTCCGACAGCGGGGCCAGCGCCTGTTCGAGACGATGCGCGCCGCCTACGCCGAGCGTGACCTCCGGCACCGCACGGCGGACGAGCTCTTCCCGCCCACCTTCCCGGCCTTCCCTCTCCCTGCCCTTCCCGCCCCTGCCCTTCCCGCCCCTGCCCTTCCCACCCGAGAGCCGGCCCTGCGATGACGCTGATCCTCACGAGGTCCGACCTCGAGCCCCTCGTCGACCTGCACGCCACCGTCGACGCCGTGGACCGGGCGATGGGTGACGTCGCCCGTGGCGCTGCGGTACAGCCGGCGCCGGCCCTGATGCGCCTTCGGGGCAGCGAGTCCGGGTTCCTCCCGATGGCGGCCGCCTCGGCCACCGTCGGCCTGGCCAGCGTCAAGCTGCTCGCCGACGTGCCGAGCAACGCGGCCGCCGGACGGGCCACCCAGCGCTCCAGCCTGGTGCTCGTCTCCGCGGAGACCGGCGAGACGCTGGCTCTGCTCGACGGGGCCGTGCCGACCCGGATGCGGACGGCCGCCGCCAGCGCGGTGGCCTCGAGACACCTCGCCCGGCCGGAGAGCACGACCCTCGGCCTCGTCGGCGCCGGCGCGCTCGCCGTGGCCCACGTGGCGGCGATGCTCGAGGTTCTGCCCATCGACACGGTGACCTTCTGGACCCGCAGCGAGGAGACCGCTTGGGCGTTCCAGGCCGCGGTCGAGCACCACGGGCTGCTCGTCAAGGCGCTCGACTCACCGCGAGCCGTCGTCGAGTCGGCCGACGTGGTCTGCACGCTCACGCCCTCGGTGACGCCGATCGTGTCGGGGGACTGGTTCCGGCCCGGACTCCACGTCAACGCCGTCGGCGCCCGACCGCGGCCCGACCACCGTGAGGTCGACACGGCCGCGATGACCCGCTCGCGAGTGTTCGTCGACCACCTCGCGACGGTCCGCGCCAAGTCCGGCGACGTCGTCATCCCGGTCGCCGACGGGGACCTACAGTTCGAGGACCTCGAGGGTGAGCTCGGGGAGGTCATCGCCGGGCAGCGTCCCGGACGACGCGGGAGGGACGACATCACGCTCTACAAATCGGTGGGGATCGGCCTGCAGGACCTCGCGATCGGACGGCTGCTGCTCGACGCGGCCCGCGCCGCCGGCGTGGGGGTGGACGTTGACCTCGGCGCCTGAGGAGGCCGGCCCGTCGATGGCCCAGGCCGCATACCTGGCCATCCGCGAGGGCATCATCGCCGGCGACCACACGCCGGGCAGCCGGCTGCGCGAGCGGGACCTCTCCGAGTCGCTGCGGATGTCACGCATACCGATCCGCGAGGCGCTGCGGCAGCTCGAGGTCGAGGGCTTCGTCGTGACGTTCCCCAACCGCGGCGCGGTCGTGAGCCAGCTGACCCTCAAGGACGTCGCCGAGCTGTTCGACCTGCGCCTCTCGCTCGAGGTGCTGGCCGCCCGTCAGGCCGCGGGGGCCGTGGCCGAGGGCCGAGCCGGCGACCATCTGCGGGAGGTGATGGCCGAAGCCCTTCGGGCGACCGAGGCGGAGGACGCCGTCGGGATCCAGCGCGCCAACACCGCCTTCCACGCGGAGGTCATCGCGATGAGCGGCAACCGGCTCCTCGCCGCCACCATGGCCCCGCTGCTCGGGCGGATCCGCTGGCTGTTCGCCCTCACGGCCGACCGGGACCCGCGCATCGAGTATGCGGAGCACGTCACCCTGTGCGACGCGATCTACTCGGGCAACCCCGACCTGGCCGGTGCCTTGGCGCTGGCCCACATCGAGCACGGCCGGGCGCCGTCGCTGGTCGGGTTGGCCGGCGTCCTGCCCCCGATCTGACCAGGCCCGTTTGACCACGGCCCGTTTCGAGGAGACTCCCTGATGACACTGACGATTCGCGATGTCCGGCCCTGGGGCGGAGACTCCAGCGACGTTCTCGTCGAGGACGGCCGTATCGCCGAGGTCCGGCCGCACGACTCGTCGGCGACCCCCACCGGCGACGTCGTGCTGGGGCGCGGGCGGCTCCTCGTGCCGTCGTTCTCGGACGTGCACGTCCACCTCGACTCCACGCGGCTCGGGCTGCCGTTCCGCCCGCACTCCGCGACGCCCGGTATCTGGAACATGGTCATGAACGACCGGGAGCACTGGCGTGAGGCCGAGTGGACGGTGGCCAAGCGGGCCGCATACACGCTGGGGCTCATGGTCGCCCGCGGGACCACCCGGGTTCGGTCGTACGCGCAGGTCGACGTCGACTGCGGCCTGGAGCGGTTCGAGGCGGTGCTGGCGGCTCGGGACGAGCACGCCGACCGGTGCTCGGTCGAGGTGATCGCCTTCCCGCAGGCCGGGTTGCTGCGCGAGCCGGGGACGGTGCCGCTGCTCGAGTCGGCGCTGCAGGCGGGCGCCGACGTCATGGGCGGGATCGACCCGTGCCAGCTGGACCGTGACCCGGTCCGTCACCTCGACGTCGTCTTCGGCCTCGCCGAGAAGTACCAGGTGCCCGTCGACATCCACCTGCACGAGCCGGGGGAGCTCGGCGTCTTCTCCACCGACCTGGTGCTGGAGCGGGTACGCGCGCTGTCGATGCAGGGGCGGGTGACGATCTCCCATGGGTATCCGCTGGGCGGGGTCTCCGAGGCGACCACGCGTCGGCTGATCGAGGAGTTCGCCGAGCTCGACGTGTCGATGGCGACGGTCGCTCCGTCAGTGGACACCGCGCTGCCGCTGGTCGACCTCACCGAGGCCGGAGTACGCGTGGGGCTGGGGGAGGACGGGCAGCGGGACTACTGGTCGCCGTACGGCAACGCCGACATGCTCGACCGGACCTGGCAGCTGGCGTTCACCAACAAGTTCCGGCGCGACGACCTGGTCGAGCACTGCCTGGCGATCGCGACGATGGGCGGGGCGGCGGTGCTCGACCCGTCGGCGACCCGACTGCGGTCGGTGGCCGATCGTCCCGGGCTGGCGGTCGGCGATGACGCCGAGCTGCTGGTGGTGGAAGGGGAGTCCGTGGCCGCTGCGGTCATGGACCGGTCCCGCGACCGGACGGTCATCCACGCCGGGCGCGTCGTGGCGGACGGTCTGGAGCTGGTCTGAGGGGTGGCGTCTGATACCCCCTGGGGGTATAGTCATCGGCGTGAGTCAGCACGAGCATGCGTCGCAGACGCACGAACCCGCCCCCGCAACCTGGTCGATGGCCGCGCAGGCCACGCTGCACTGCCTGACCGGGTGCGCCATCGGCGAGGTCCTCGGGATGGTCATCGGGACCGGACTCGGCCTGGCCAACCTCGCCACGGTCGTCCTGTCGATCGTGCTGGCGTTCGTCTTCGGCTACGCGCTGACCGTCCGCGGCGTGCTGCGATCCGGGCTCGACCTGCGGACCGCTCTCAAGGTGGCGCTGGCGGCGGACACCGCCTCGATCGCGGTGATGGAGATCATCGACAACGCGGTCGTGCTCGCGGTGCCGGGCGCGATGGACGCCGGGCTCACGTCGTGGCTGTTCTGGGGCTCGCTGGCCTTCTCGCTGGTCGTCGCCTTCGTCGTGACGACGCCGTTCAACAAGTGGATGATCGGCCGCGGCAAGGGGCACGCGGTGATGCACGCCTACCACTGATGACGCCAGCCACCCCGGGCTGTGGACAGGCGCGACGGTGACACCGGCGCGTCATACCCTTTGCGGGTGGCTGCCGATCTCGACGCTCTGCTCGAGGCGGCGGTAGCCGGGGTCGGGGGGACCGAGCGCCCGGGTCAGGTCGAGATGGCGCACGCCGTGGCCGACGCCGTGGAGTCGGGCGAGCACCTGCTGGTGCAGGCCGGCACCGGGACCGGCAAGTCACTCGCGTACCTCGTCCCGGCCGTCCGGCACGCGATGGAGTCCGGGAAGCCGGCCGTGGTGGCCACCGCGACGCTCGCCCTGCAGGCCCAGATCGTCGACCGGGACATGCCGCGGGTCGCGGCCGCCCTGGAGTCGCTGCTCGGGCGACGGCCGACGTACTCGCTGGTCAAGGGCCGCCGCAACTACCTGTGCGCCCACAAGCTGGAGGGCGGGTTCCCCGACGAGGAGGACGCGCTGCTCGCGGTGGACCAGGTGAGTGCGACGGCGTCGCGGCTGGGCGCCGAGGTGGTCCGGCTCCGGGAGTGGGCCGACTCGACCGCGTCGGGAGACCGCGACGAGCTGGTCCCCGGGGTCACTGACCGGGCGTGGCGACAAGTGTCGGTGTCGGCGCACGAGTGCCTGGGCGGGAAGTGTCCGGTCATCGCGGAGTGCTTCGTGGAACGGTCGCGGGACGCCGCCAAGGACGTCGACATCGTCGTGACGAACCACTCGTTCATGGCCATCGACGCCTTCGAGAACCGGCAGATGCTCCCCGAGCACGACGTGCTGGTCATCGATGAGGCGCACGAGCTGGTCGACCGGGTCACCGCGACGATCACCGACGAGGTCAGCAGCGGGATGGTCACCAGCGCGGCGCGGAAGGCGGCCAAGCTGGCCGGCGGTACCGACGAGGTGACCGACGCGGCGGATCTTCTCGAGGGGGTGCTCGCCGAGATCGAGGAGGGTCGGATCGACTCGCTGTCCGACGGCTTGGTCCTCGCGCTCACGCGTATCCGGGACACGACCCGGGCGGTCCAGTCGGAGCTCAAGCCAGGACCGGGGGAGCCGGCCGACGGAGCGCGTCAGGTGGCCCGGGCCGGCATCGACGAGATGTACGAGAACGCGGCGCGGATCCTCGAACGGCGCGAGCTCGACGTGCTGTGGCTGCGGCGCGACCCTCGGCGGGGGCCGGTGCTCAACGTGGCGCCGATGAGCGTGGCGATCCTGGTGCGCGACCGGGTTTTCGCCGAGCGGACCTGCGTCCTGACGTCCGCGACGCTGGAGCTCGGTGGCTCGTTCGATGCCGTGGCGGGGACGATCGGGCTGCGAGGCGAGGGCGCTCCCGCGTGGCGCGGGATCGACGTGGGGAGCCCGTTCGACTACCAGCGGCAGGCCATCGTCTACGTCGCGCGGGATGTCCCGGCACCGGGGCGCGACGGGACATCGCCGAAGGTGCTCGACGAGATCGAGGCGCTCGTCCGGGCGGCTGGTGGCCGGACGCTCGGGCTGTTCTCGTCGACACGGGCGGCGCAGAGCGCGGCGGAGCAGCTGCGGGCGCGGTTCTCCTCGGACGGCACCGCCATCCCGATCCTGTGCCAGGGCGAGGACCAGATCTCGACGTTGGTGCGGCAGTTCGCCAGGGAGCCGGCGACGTGCCTGTTCGGGACGCTGACGTTGTGGCAGGGGGTCGACGTGCCGGGTTCGTCGTGCCAGCTCGTCCTCATCGACCGGATCCCGTTCCCTCGCCCGGACGACCCCCTCGCCTCGGCGCGGTCCGAGGCGATCGCGCGGATGGGCGGGAACGGGTTCATGGCGGTGTCCGCGACGCACGCGGCGCTGCGGCTCGCGCAGGGTTCGGGACGGCTGGTGCGGCGGTCCGACGACCGCGGGGTGGTCGCCATCCTCGACTCGCGGATGGTCAGCGCCCGGTATGCCAGCTTCCTGCAGCGCTCGCTGCCTCCCTTCTGGCCCACGACGGACCGCGAGCTGGTACTCGCCGCCCTGAAGCGCCTCGACGAGGTCGCCCCGCCGCCGATGCCGGTGACCGATCCGGCGCTGCGGGGGTTGGTCGGCGCACTGGAGGGAGCTGCGGTCGGCGGCGATGCGCTCGAACCTGGCGTCGACCACCGTCCCGTGGCCGGCCCGCCGCCGGTGCCGCCGTCTGCCCGCACGGCCGTCACGGTGGGCCACGCCTGGACCTCGAGCCAGGACGAGGCACTCCGGGACGCGGCGGAGGCGGGGGTCGACATGGAGGACGTCGTCGACCAGCTCGAGCTCCCGGTCGACGCCATCCAGGCGCGGCTGGCCCAGCTCGGACTGACGCTCGCGGAACCCGACGATGCAGACGCTGCCGCCGACCTGCCCACGCTGTTTCCCTGAACCACTCGCATCTCGCTGAGTAGGGTCCGGACGTTCGGCGCCTTTCAGACGCTGGAGGTTGAGTCAGGTCGCGGGTCATGTCGCAGGCACTGCTGTGATCACGACCCCACGCGCGACATGACCCGCGACCTGACCCGTGCCCCCACCGAGAGGCCAACTTCTGTCCTCAAAACGCCCGGATAAGGACAGAAGTTGGCCTCTCGCGAGAGGGAGCCGGGGCTGTCGTCCGGTCGTGACAGGCTGGCCCCGTGAGCTCGCCCCCGACCGCCGTCCTGGTCCGCGGACCAGAGGAGCTGCTGGCCGAGCGGGCTGTCTCGGCGACGCTGCGCGACCTGCGCGAGACCGCGCCCGACCTCGACGTGATCCGGCTCGCCGCCGCCACCTACCAGCCGGGCGAGCTCGCGACGCACACGAGCCCGTCGCTGTTCGGCGGCGACAAGGCGGTCGTCGTGGAACGACTCGACGAGGCAAACGACGACCTCATCGACGACCTGACCGACTACCTCCAGCTACCCGCCGACGACGTGACAGTGATCGTTACCCACTCCGGAGCCCAGCGTGGCAAGCGGGCCCTCGACGCCCTGGCCAAGCAGAAGGCACGCGTCATCGAGTGCCCGGCGATCAAGACCGACCGCGACAAGACCGACTTCGTCGTGAACGAGTTCCGCCGGCAGGGCCGCAAGGCCACCCCGGAAGCCGTCCGCGCCCTCGTCGAGGCGCTCGGCCGCGACACCCGCGAGCTCGCCTCGGCGATCACCCAACTGGTCGAGGACACCGACGGCGTGGTCGACGACCGGCTCGTCGAGATCTACCACGGCGGCAAGGTCGAAGCGACCGGCTTCCGGGTCGCCGACGCGGCGGTGGCGGGCCAGACGGGGGAGGCGTTGCGGCTCCTCCGGCACGCCATCGCGACCGGCGTCGACCCGGTACCGATCGTCGCGGTCCTCGCCTCACAGCTGCGTCAGCTGGTCAAGGTCGGCTCGGCCGGCCGCGGCGGCTCGCAGCAGCTGGCGAAGCAGCTCGGGATGGCGCCCTGGCAGATCGACAAGGCCCGCCGGCAGCTCGGGCACTGGACCGCCGACGGTCTCGGCCGGGCCATCCAGGCCGTCGCCGCGGCGGACGTCGAGGTCAAGGGCGGCGGCCGCGACCCGGTCTTCGCCGTCGAGCGGGCCGTCCTCACCATCACCGCCGCCCGGCACGACGGCTGACGTTTTGGGAGCGGACCCCCTCCGCTGGTAGATTCGTGAGTTGCGTGCGCGTCTGGCGTTGTGCTTGTCGTCGCGCGCACGAAACGTGTCTCGGCGCTCCGCGCCCGCCGCCCTCTAACGGCAACACACTTCCGACCAAGAAAGCACTCACGTACGTGGCGAACATCAAGCAGCAGCTCAAGCGCATCAAGACCAACGAGAAGCGCACCGAGCGCAACAAGGCGGTCAAGAGCGAGCTTCGGACCTGGATCCGCAAGTTCCGCGAGGCCGCGGACGCCGGTGACAAGGACGCAGCGCAGGATGCCCTGAAGAAGGCGTCGACCAAGCTCGACAAGGCCGTCTCCAAGGGCGTCATCCACGAGAACCAGGCGGCGAACAAGAAGTCGTCGATGGCCAAGAAGGCCGCGACCCTCTGAGGTTCGCTCCGCCGGCATACGTCAGGGCCCGTCACACTCTCCCGAGGTGACGGGCCCTCTCGTATGCCGGTCGCCGGCCAGATGTCCGGCGGCTAGTGCATCGCCCGGATCGCCGTCGCGACCTCCTCGAACCGTTCCCGCGCCAGGACCGCGCCCTCGCGCCGGATCGCCTCGGGGTCGACCCGGATGATCCGGTTCACCCGGACCTCGCTCGGCCGACCGCTCTTGTCCCACCCGCCGGAGCCGACGTCGACCCACTCGCGTCCGGCCTGGTGCTGCCGGCGGGCGTCGTGGTCGTGGTCCTTGCTCGTCAGCATCACCGCGAGCAGCCAGTCGCCGTCGCTCCCGACGAGCAGCACCGGGCGGTCCTTGCCCACGGAGTTGTCCTCCTCGAACGGCACCCAGGTCCACACGATCTCGCCGGGGTCGGGCTGGCCGTCCGGCTTCGGCGCATACGCGATCGCCGGTATGCCGCGGAAGTCCCCGGGGTAGTGCCGCTGCCCGTCCGGTGGCGGCGAGCCTCCGTCGGAACCCGCCCGATGCGGGGGCGCCGAGGGCCGAGGGCTCGAGGGCGCCGGCGGGCGGCCACTCCCGCCGCCCAGGAGCCGGCCAACGGCGGCGCGTAGCCGGTCGATCGTTCGCTCTGCCACGGCCCGAGACTAGCCGTCCGCGTGCTCAGTCCCGCCAGTCGCGCCGCCCGCGCAGGAACTCCAGGAACAGGTGCGCCATCAGCAGCTGGTGCCGCCGTAGCGCGGGTGTGCACCCCGGCGGCGGCTCGTCACGGTACCCACCGAGCATGTAGGCGGCGACGGTCGCCAGGTAGGCGTCCACCGACTCTGGGTCCGCGTCGTTGGTGAGTGGGGACGACACCAGCAGCGCGTCGGTGTCGATGCCCTGGGCCGCCATGAGCGGCAGCAGCCCGACCCAGTCCACCCACGCAGCGGCCGCACCCACCCAGTTCCAGTCGACGACCGTCGCGACCGCGAGATCGGCGGGGTCGGCGGGGTCGGCGGGGTCGGCGGGGTCGGCGGGGTCGGCGGCCGAGACGAGCAGGTTGTCCGGGCGCAGGTCGCCGTGGCAGAGGGTCCGGCCGTCGAACCGGCCCTCCGCGCCCAGCACCAGCTCGGCGACCTGCCCCTGGTACCTGGGCAGCCAGGCGGGCAGCTCGGGACCGGCGACGAACGACCCGTCGGCGAGCGACCGCGCCACCGCGAGGATCTCGGGGTCGGTCGACAGCGCGCGGCCCAGCGCGGGGTCGCCGACCGGGCACGGCGTGCCGATCTCGGCCATCACCAGGCAGGCGCGATGGACGGCCTCGACCTCCTCCGGGGTCCATGGCTGTCCGGGCATCCGGCCCGCGACAACCTGGAGGACCAGCACGCTCCAGCCGTCCACCGACGCGGACCCCACGAGACCTGGTGCGGGGACGCCGCGGGGCAGTCTCGCGAGGACCTCGGCCTCCTGCGCCAGCGCCGCGACGACGTGCGGCTGCTCCGGCGATCCGGCCTTGACGAACACCCGACCACCGCCCGCGAGGGTGACCGTGCCGGCGTAAGCACCGGTGAACCCGCTGCCGACCGGTGACCCTGAGCCGACCACCGGGCCACCCGCGATCCGGCCGACGGCGTCGCGGACCGGTCCCGGGAGCTCCGACCACGCCGGCCGCCGGGACGTGTCCAGGTAGTCGACCGCCGGGGCCGAGAGCGAGGTCACACGACGAGTCTCGGGGTCCGGGAGTGTCCGAGGCACCTGCTTTGTTGGCTCTAGCATTGCCGGTGGTCAGTGCGGACCCTCACGCCCACCCGAACGCGACCAGACGAGACGATGACCGACACGCTGACCCCCGCCCAGACCGCCACGACCGCCGCCGACGCCCGGCTACGGACGCGCGCGGGCCTCGCCCTTCTTGCCCTCGCCGTCGGCGGGTTCGCGATCGGGACGACCGAGTTCGTCACCATGGGCCTGCTGCCCGAGGTCGCCGCCGGCACCGGGACCGACATCCCGACGGCCGGCCACTACGTGTCCGCGTATGCGCTCGGCGTGGTGGTCGGCGCGCCGCTCATCGCGGTGCTCGCGGCCCGGATGCGACGCAAGACCGTCCTCATCGGGCTGATGGTGTGGTTCGCCGTCGCCAACGCCGCCTCCGGCTTCGTGTCGGAGTACGGCTGGCTGATGCTCTCGCGGTTTCTGTCGGGGTTCCCGCACGGCGCGTTCTTCGGCATCGGCTCGCTCGTCGCCGCGTCCATGGTTCCCAAGGAACGACGGACCTGGGCGGTCGCGATGATGCTCATCGGCCTTGGTGCGGCCAACGTCGTCGGCGTCCCGCTGACCACGCTGCTGGGCCAGAACGTCGGTTGGCAGGCGCCCTACTGGGTCGTCGGCGGCATCGGCGTCCTCACCGTCGCGGCGCTCTGGGCCTGGGTGCCGTGGCAGCCACTCGACGGTGCTGCCTCGATGCGCGGCGAGCTCACTGCCCTCACCCGGCTCCAGGTGTGGCTGGCCCTGCTCATCGGCGTGGTCGGGTTCGGCGGGATGTTCGCGACGTACTCCTACATCGCGCCGACGATGACCGAGCTGTCGAAGTTCCCCGCAGCGTTCGTGCCGGTGGTCCTCGCGATCTACGGGGTCGGGATGGTCAGCGGCATGCTCGTCTCCGGCCGCGTCGCCCATCTCGGCGTGCTCCGCGGGATCATCGTGTCGCTCAGCGCGATCGCGGTGATGCTGGCCATCTTCGGCCCGCTCGCCCACGTCCAGGGGCTCGCCCTGGTCATGGTGTTCGCGCTGGGGTTCCTCCCCTCGATCCTCGTCCCGCTGTTGCAGACCCGGCTCATGGACGTGGCCCAGGACGGCCAGTCGCTGGCTGCCGCGCTCAACCACTCGACGCTCAACGTCGCCAACGCGCTCGGCGCCTGGCTGGGCAGCGTCGTGCTGTCCGCCGGGCTCGGGTACGAGTGGCCCAGCCGGGTCGGCGCGATCCTGGCCGTGGCCGGCGTCGGCATCGCGATCCTCTCCGCGGCGCTGGGCCGGCGGTCGGCCCGCCAACCACAGCAGGCCTGACTCCACCCGCCCCGGCAGGCACCCGCATACTCGGGGTATGCGTGTCCCGCCGGCGTCGTGCTGGCTGCACCCCTCCGTCGAGGTCCGGCGGTCCGACATCGCCGGGCGTGGTCTGTTCACGACCGATGACCTGCCGGCCGACACCGTGGTCTCGCGGCTCGGTGGACGCCTCGTCGACACGGCTGAGCTGAGCCGGCTGGTCGCCGAGAGTGACGCGGGGCGGGCGCCCTACGTCGACAGCATCGTCGTCGCTCAGGACCGTCACCTGGTCGTCGATCCGGGCGGCGACAACCGGTTCGGCAACCATAGCTGCGACCCCAACCTGGGGTGGGTGGACGAGTACACGCTCGCGACGATCGTCGACGTGCCGGCCGGCCAGGAGCTGGTGAACGACTACGCGATGTCCACGGCCGACCCCGACTACGTACTGCGCTGCCACTGCCCGAGCTACCGGTGCCGCCAGATGGTCGCCGGGGACGACTGGCGGATCCCGCAGCTCCAGACCCGGTACCGCGGCTGGTGGGACCCCTACGTGCAGTCCCTCGTCGACGGTGTCAGCGCGAGCCCCAGTGCCACGGCGGGACCTCGAGCGGATGCTGCCAGGCCACGGTCGTCTCGCCGAGGTCCTTGACCAGCTCGACTCCGTGGGCGCCGGAAAGGGCCTCAAGGAGCGTCCGGGAGTGCGACACGACGACGATCTGGGTCTCCTGGGCCGCTCGTTCGACCAGCCGGGCGAGCGGCGGCAGCAGATCGGGGTGCAGGCTGGTCTCCGGCTCGTTGAGGACCATCAGCGCCGGCGGCCGTGGCGTCAGCAGGGCCGCCACGAGGAGCAGGTAGCGCAGCGTTCCGTCCGACAGCTCGGCCGACACCAGCGGTCGCAGCATCCCCGGTTGGCGCAGCGACAGGTCGAACCGCCCGGCGGCTACGGCGACCTCGACGGTCGCCCCGTCGAACGCGTCCGCCACCGCGTGGTCCAGGGCCGCGCGGTCACCGATCTCCCGGATCGTCTGCACCGCGGCGGCGAGGTCGGCGCCGTCGTGGTCGAGGACCGGCGTGCGCGTGCCCACCTGGGAACGGCGCGCCGGCGCCTCCGCGTCGACGCGGAACCCGTCGTAGAAGCGCCAGGCCCGTATCTGGTCGCGAACGGCGAGCAGCTCTGGCGCCCGTCCGGGGTCGGCGAGCTCGGTCAGCATGCTTTCCCCCGGCTCGATGCCGCGGCTCAGCTCGACCCAGTCACGGCCCTCGCGGGTCCGCACCAGCTGGCCCTTCCGACTCACGAGCACGGCGTTGGGCCGGGCCACCGGGCCGCTGAAGACGATCTCGCGCTTCACCTCCGGGTCGAGGTTGAACTTGGTCTCGCCGGGCATCGGGAGGCCGAGGTCGACGAGGTAGCCGAAGCCGTCGTCCGTCGCGAAGCCCAGGCGAAGGCTCACCGGGCCGCTGCGTCGGGTGCCCTCCACGGCATACCCCCTTCGGGCTCCGCCGAGCGTCTCGGGTCCGGCCCAGAGGGCCGACGGCAGTCCGCCTTCGCGGGCCAGCGACCCGATCGCCCGGCCCGACCCGCAGTCGGCCAGCAGCCGGAGGGCCCGGTAGAGGCTCGACTTGCCCGACCCGTTCGGGCCCGTGACGACGTCGAGCCCGTGCAGGGGCACCACGACGTCGCGCAGCGAGCGGTACCCCGCGACGGCCACCAGCGTGATCACGGGGCGAGCGTAGGTCCGGGCTGCGACAGCCTCAGGGGGACGGCCGGTACGTGCGTTGCGCCGCGACGTTGATCGACGCCGAGGCCAGGATGAGCCGCGACACGATGTAGGCCCAGACCAGCAACGTCGCGGCCGTGCCGAGCGACCCGTAGAGCTCCGACGCGTTGCTCAGCTCGTAGCCGACGTAGTAGACGGTGGCGAGGTGGAGCAGCTGGGTCCCGATCCCGAGGACGATCGCGCCGGGGAGGAGCCCCCACCACGGGAGGTCGGGGCCGTGGGGGAGCAGGTACGACACGAACCACCACAGCAGGGCCCAGAGACCGGCGATGACGCAGGTGCTGACGAGCCCGATCCCCGGCGACACGCTGCGCATCAGGGACGCGGCGGCGGCCAGCCCGACCGCGACGACCATCACGCCGAGCATGATGGCGATCGCCCGCACCGGACGATGGACCGACCGCAAGGGGTGGCCCCAGATGAGCGCCGTCGCCACGACCACGGTCTTGGTCAACGTGTAGGAGACGCTGAGCAGCAGGATCCCGCCGACGATGACCAGCAGCCAGCGGCTGTGGTGGGCCTGGGAGGCGGCCTGTTCGACGGTCGCCAGGGTGTAGCCCCGGATGCCGCCATCGTCCGAGGCCGCCGCGTTGTCGTCGACCGTGAAGCCGAGCAGCCCGACCACGAACAGGGTCGCCGGGAGCGTCCATAAGAACGTCCGGAAGGCCAGGGCGGCCGCCATCAGCGAGCCGCCCGCTTCGACGTCACGCTCCCAAGTCCGCAGCGCGATGTCGACCTGGTGGTAGCGGGAGCGGGAGGAGATGACGCGGTCGCGGGTCGAGTAAACCCGCTCGCGGGCCTCCTCGATACGTCTCGTCGGGGCCCTGGGCGGCGTCGTATGCGGGGCCTTGGCCGGCGCCTCGCCCGGGTCCGATCCGTTCGTGCTCACCCTGAACTCCGGTCCGCGGGGGCCCGACTGTTGACCCCGGCGATCCGCACGATACTGACGTCATGCCCGTCGGAGCGAGCACGTCGCGCGAGGTCGCATACCCAGTCGTATGCCCGATCAGGGTGTCAGCACGACCGGTCGGGGTACCCGACCGGGTATACGACACGCGCTCACCCGGGGACTGGTGTGGTGGCGATCAGGAAGCGGCCAGTGCGCGCGCCCTGCGTGAACAGTCTTGTTCACCACCGAACATCGGCGTATCTTCCCGATCATGACCGCTCTGGCCACGCGAACCCAGCACGCTGAGCTCCTCGACGCCGCCGTCACCTACCTCGTCGGCAACCCGAGGGCATCGCTCGCCGACATCGCTGCCGCGGCCGGGATCGGGCGGACCACGCTGTTCAAGCGCTACGCCACCCGTGACGAGCTCGAGCACGCCGTCGCCATGCGGGCCGTCGACGTCTGCCTCGACGCAGCCCGCAGTGCCGACCCCCACGCGCCCGACGGCGGCCTCCGGTCCCTCGTGACCGCGCTGGTCCCGGTCGGGCCGCAGCTGAACTTCCTCTGGCGGACACCGAGCCTGCAGACCGACGACGACTTCTGCGCCGCATACCAGCGGGTCGATGAGGAGATCCTCGCGGTGCTCGCCCAGGCACGAGCGGCCGGAGCGCTCGACCCCGCGCAGCCCGACTGGTGGCTGCGCCAGACGCTCGTCGCACTGGTCTACGTCGCGTGGGAGTGCGTCGAGAGTGGCCGGTTGGCCCGGCTCGACGCAGCCGAGCGCGTGCTCGCCACGATGCTGTCGGGGGTGGGGGCATGACGACGGTCAGCCAGGTCCGGTCGGCGGCGAGCTTCGCCGGCGGGCTCTACAAGGAGCGCTGGGACCGCTGGTATGCGGCTCGCTTCCGGGGCGACCAGCTGGCCCGCCTCAGCCTGCGCGAGGGACGCCGCGACCCCTACGCGGTCTACGAGGACATGCGGCGGATCGGCCCGATGATCCCGACCCGGCTGGGCAACTGGGCGACGACGAGCTACGCCATCTGCAACGAGGTACTCCGCAGCCGGCAGTTCGGCGTGCGCGAGGAGACCGGCGTCTCGCCGGTGCGCTCGCCGCAGGAGGAGTTCGACCTGTCGTTCCTCAGCCTCAACGAGCCCGACCACGCGCGGCTGCGGCGGGTCGCCGCGCCGGCGTTCAGCCCCAAGATGATGGCCGGGTATGCGACGACCATCGACCAGACGGTCGGTGACCTGCTCGACGCGGCCGAGGCCAAGGGCACCTTCGACCTCGTGGCCGACCTGGCGGCTCCGCTGCCGATCGCCGTCATCACTCGGATGATGGGTGTCGACGGCGGGGACGCGGCGGCGTTCCAGCGCTACGGCGCGGCTCTCGGCAGCGCGCTCGACGGTGTCACCTCGATCGGCCAGGCGCGGCGAGTGATCGAGGCGAACCGGGAGCTCGACATCCTCTTTGCGCGGCTGTTCGAGGAGCGGGCCCGGGAGCCGCGGGACGATCTCGTGAGCGTCATCGTGGCGGAGCGGGGTGACACGATTCGCCCCGAGGAGCTGCGGCCGATGTGCTCGCTGCTGCTCATCGCCGGGTTCGAGACGACGGTGAACCTCATCGGAAACGCCACGCGGGCCTTGCTCGCCCACCCCGAGCAGTGGGAGATGCTCCGCGCCGACCCGTCCCTCGCCGCAGGGGCGGTCGAGGAGACGCTGCGGTGGGACCCGCCGGTGCAGGAGACCGCACGGCTGTCGTTCCGGCAGACCGAGATCGGCGGCGTGCCCGTGCACGTCAACCAGGCCCTCGTCCTCCTGCTGGCGGGGGCGAACCGCGATCCGGACGTCTTCGTCGACCCGACGCGGTTCGACATCACCCGCACCTCGGGTTCGGAACACCTCGCGTTCTCCAGCGGCATCCACTACTGCCTCGGCGCGCCGCTGGCGCGGCTCGAGGCCAAGGTCGCCGTCACGGCGCTGACCCAGCGGATGCCGGGGCTGCACCAGGCCGGCCGGGTCGTGATGCGGCCGTCGCGGCTGATCCGAGGGCCTCTCCACATGCCGGTCGCCGCCTGACGCGCGTCCTGTCGGTCGCGCGGGCTAGGTTCGCGCCATGACCGAGGCCCCACAGAGCTATGCCCAGACCTGGGCGTCGGACGAGCGGCCCGAGCTGCCGCAGACCGGCGACGAGCGCACGATGCTCACCGCCTACCTCGACCATCACCGGGCAACCTTCGAGCTGAAGTGCCGCGGCGTCGAGCCGGTCCGGCTCAACGACCGGACGATGCCGCCGTCCACGCTGACGCTTCACGGCCTGCTGCGCCACCTCACGGGAGTGGAGCGCTGGTGGTTCCAGATCAACTTCGCCGGCGACGAGGTCCCGCTGCTCTACTACTCCGACGACGACCCGGACCAGGACTTCGAGCGGCTCGACGGCGACATCGAGGAGGAGTTCGCGGCCTGGCGTCAGGAGTGCGAGCGCTCGCACGAGATCGTCGCCACTCATGACCTGGACGACGAGGGCACTCGCGTCCGCGACGGCGAACCGGTCTCGCTGCGCGGCGTGCTGCTCACGATGATCGCCGAGTACGCCCGCCACAACGGTCACGCCGACCTGCTCCGCGAGGGCATCGACGGCGCGACGGGGTTCTGAGAGTTCCGAGGGAGACAGTTCCGAGGGAGACATGGACTATCGCGAGACCAACCGCCAGGTCATCCCGGCGTTCCGGGCCGGCGACGCGCTGCCGGGTATGCACCGGGAACGGTTGCTGCTCCTCACCACCACCGGGCGGCGAACCGGCGACGCGTACACGACACCGATGATGTTCCACCGGGAGAACGGCCGGCTGTTCGTCATCGCCTCCAACATCGGCGCGCCGCGCGACCCGGACTGGTGCCTCAACCTGCGGGAGGAGCCGGCGGTCACCGTGGAGGTCGGGGACCAGGAGGGCAGCCCCGCGTATGCGGCCACGGCGTCGGTTCTCGAGGGGGAGGACCGCGCCACGGTCTGGGCGCGGATCGCCGAGCTGTTCCCGTTCTTCGTGGACCACCAGACGAAGACGCCACGAGAGATTCCGGTGGTCGAGCTGACTCCAGCCTGACGCCCGCGGGACTCTGGCCGCGCCGCGTGCGGAGGGCTAGCGTCGCTGGATCGGGCACCGTGCACCGGCGTGCGGGCCAGTCGAGAAGCAGGCGAAGGAGAACCTCATGACCGACCACGTGTACCGCGTGACCGAGGTCGTCGGGACGTCGAGCGAGAGCCTCGAAGGGGCGATCCGGACCGGGATCGGCAAGGCCGCCGAGACCATCCGCGGGCTCGACTGGTTCGAGGTGACCGAGATCCGCGGTCACCTCGAGGAGGGCTCGATCCAGCACTTCCAGGTCGCGATGAAGGTCGGGTTCCGCGTCGGCGCCTAGCGGTTTTGGGGCTCAGCGGTTTCGGGCTCAGCGGTTTCGGGCTCAGTTGATGATCAGCGAGAGGAATGTCGCGATCACCACGGTGTTGAGGAGCCAGGACAGCGCACTCTGGAAGGTGACGAACCGGCGCATCGACGCGGTGCTCACGGTGGTGTCGGTCGTGCCGAACGTCACCGAGCAGCCGGCGGCCAGGTAGACGTAGTCGGAGAACACCGACTCCTCGGGCCCCGGGAACTCCAGCCCGCCCTCCTCGATGTCCTTGCGGGCGTAGTAGAGGGCGAAGCTGAACGTGATGATGGCGATGCAGCTGAGCACGGTGAGGCCGGCCATGGTGAGCACCAGTGCCGGGAGGTCGTTGCGGTTGATGACCGCGGTGACGACGGTCGAGAACGCCCAGATCGAGATGATGAGGGGCCATACGATCCCGCCACCGCCGGCGAAGAGCCACCGCTTCCATACGGATCTGGGGAGCGGCGACCCGAGGATGCGGCGCCGGAGCTCGTCGTGGTCCGCTCCCTTGAACGCGCGTATGCCCAGCCAGAGGTAGGCGGCGGCGAAGGTGACCCAGCCGATGAGGTTCGAGCCGTAGTCCTCCTCGAGCGCGAGCTGCGCCGGAGTGAGGGCCTTGCGGAAACCCATCTCCTGGTAGAGGTCCTGGAGGATGTAGAAGGCGATACTGAGCAGGATTCCGAGGCCGAGGGCCGCCCAGAGCCGGAACACGTCCGAGCACGCCCGCGGGATCCGCTTCGGTGCCGGCCGCGCCTGATCGGCGACGGTGGTGTCCTTCGCGGTCATCACACCCCCTCGGGTCGGTTGGACCCCGCCATTGTGGTGGACGGGAACCGCAATGGGCAGGACATCCTCGACAGCCGAGCCCGGCGGACGGACCGGCAGCCGACGCATACCGGCGTGGTCGGGGGCGGGCGCGCCCCGTGAAAGACTTCACGGCGTGTCACCCAGGGCCCGAACCGCGTTGCCGCCACATGCGACGCCACCGGACCTGATCCGGAACTTCGGCATCATCGCGCACATCGACCACGGCAAGTCGACGCTGGCCGACCGGATGCTCCAGCTCACCGGCGTCGTTGACGACCGCGCCATGCGGGCGCAGTACCTCGACCGGATGGACATCGAGCGCGAGCGTGGCATCACCATCAAGAGCCAGGCCGTCCGGATGCCGTGGGAGCTCGACGGGACGACCTACGCGCTGAACATGATCGACACTCCCGGGCACGTCGACTTCACCTACGAGGTGTCGCGCAGCCTGGCGGCCTGCGAGGGCGCCGTGCTTCTCGTCGACGCCGCTCAGGGGATCGAGGCCCAGACGCTGGCGAACCTCTACCTCGCGATGGAGAACGACCTCACGATCATCCCGGTGCTCAACAAGATCGACCTGCCGGCGGCCCAGCCGGAGAAGTACGCCGAGGAGCTGGCCGGCCTGATCGGCCTGGAGCCGGACGACTGCCTGCGGGTCTCCGGCAAGACGGGGGAGGGCGTCGAGGTCCTCGTGAACGAGATCGTGCGGCAGATCCCCGGCCCGACCGGCGACCCGTCGGCGCCGGCGCGGGCGATGATCTTCGACTCGGTCTACGACACCTACCGCGGCGTCGTCACCTACGTCCGCGTCATCGACGGCGACCTGAACCCGCGCGAGCGGATCGTCATGATGTCGACGCGGGCCACCCATGACCTGCTCGAGATCGGCGTCATCTCGCCGGAGCCGGTCCCCTCGAAGGGGCTCGGGGTCGGCGAGGTCGGGTACCTCATCACCGGCGTCAAGGATGTCCGCCAGAGCCGGGTCGGCGACACCGTGACCAACGCTGCCAAGCCCGCCGCGAAGGCGCTCGCCGGGTACCGCGACCCCAAGCCGATGGTCTTCTCCGGGCTGTACCCGATCGACGGGTCCGACTACCCCGCCCTGCGCGACGCGCTCGACCGGCTCAAGCTCAACGACGCCGCGCTGGTCTACGAGCCGGAGACGTCGGCGGCGCTGGGCTTCGGCTTCCGGGTCGGGTTCCTCGGGATGCTCCACCTCGAGATCATCCGCGAGCGGCTGGAGCGCGAGTTCGACCTGGACCTCATCTCGACCCTGCCGAACGTCGAGTACGACGTGACGCTCGACGGCGGTGTCCACGTCGACGTCACCAACCCCAGCGAGTTCCCGGACGGCAAGATCTCGGAGATCCGCGAACCCATCGTCCGGGCGACGATCCTCGCGCCGAGCGAGTTCATCGGCGCGATCATGGAGCTCTGCCAGCAGCGCCGGGGGAGCCTGCGCGGGATGGACTACCTCTCGCCGGAGCGGGTCGAGCTGCGCTACACGCTGCCCCTCGCGGAGATCGTCTTCGACTTCTTCGACCAGCTGAAGTCACGAACCCGCGGGTATGCCTCGCTGGACTACGAACCAGACGGCGAGCAGGTGGCCGACCTGGTCCGGGTCGACATCCTCCTGCAGGGCGAGCAGGTCGACGCGTTCAGCTCGATCGTCCACAAGGACAAGGCTTACGGCTACGGCGTCGCGATGGCCTCGAAGCTGCGTGAGCTGATCCCGCGGCAGCAGTTCGAGGTGCCGATCCAGGCCGCGATCGGGTCGCGGGTCATCGCCCGCGAGAACATCCGCGCGATGCGCAAGGACGTCCTCGCGAAATGCTACGGCGGCGACATCACCCGCAAGCGCAAGCTGCTGGAGAAGCAGAAGGAGGGCAAGAAGCGGATGAAGATGGTCGGCCGGGTCGAGGTGCCCCAGGAGGCCTTCATCGCCGCCCTCTCCAACGACGCCGAGACGGCCAAGAAGTAGCGCTGTCGCCGGGTCGGCCCATTCGGGGTCCCCGCGAAGTATCGGAGCGAAGCGGAGAACTTCGTGGGGTGACTAGCCTGGCGAGGTGCGAGAGCACTACACGCATACCTTCGGGCCACCGCTCGACCGGTTCGTCACGCTGGCGGTGGGTTACCGGTATGCCGGTGGCACCCCGGGCGTCCACGTCGGGTTGCCGTCCGGTGCCCTCACCCTGGTCGTGCCGTTCGACGAGCCGTTGTGGCTCAGCGGCGCCGGCCTGGCGGGTCCGACGCCGTTCGAGGGCGTGCTGGCCGGGCTGGCCACCGGGCCGACGCTGATCCACCACGACGGCAGCCAGCACGGGCTGCAGCTCGGCCTCACCCCGAGCGGCGCGCGCGCCGTGTTCGGCATGCCGCCCGGTGAGCTGGCGGAGAGCTCGGTCGAGCTCGAGGACGTCGTCGGTCTCGTCGCACGATCCCTGCGCGAGGAGCTGCAGGGGTATGCGACGTGGCCGGAGCGGTTCGCCGCCGTCGACCGCGTCGTCCGTGGGCTGATGAGCCGGCACGAGTCGCGTCGGGACGGCTCTCCGGAGGTCGGGCAGGCCTGGCGGCTGATCCGGCGCGGAGGTGGCCGGACCCCGGTGGCCGGCGTGGCGTCCGACGTCGGCTGGTCGACCCGGCACCTGGAGCAGCGGTTCCGCGGCGAGTTCGGCATCACGCCCAAGGCGGCCGTGCGGATCACCCGGTTCGAGCGCTCGGTCGACGCCGCGCGCGACCCACATCGACGGCTCGCCGACGTCGCCGCTGAGTGCGGATATGCCGACCAGGCGCACCTGGCGCGGGAGTGGCGCGACCTGGCGGGCCTCCCGCCGTCGAGGTGGCGCGTCGAGGACGATCTCGCATTCGTCCAAGCCGAGCCGACGCCGGTGTCGGCAGCATCGGGGGCATGAACACACGGACTGACCACAACCTCTGGCCCGGGATCAGCGTCGACGACGCGCACGCCGCCCGAACGTGGCTGGCCGCGCTCGGTTTCGACGAGGGCATCTGCGTGGACGGCGACCAGCCCGGCGAGATCCAGCACAGCGAGATGCTCTGGCCGGAGGGCGGCCGGGTCATGGTGCACACCCGGGGTAAGGCCGACGACGCGTTCGCTACCGCGCCAGGCACGGGCAACGTCTACGTCGTCTGTGACGACCCGGACGCGGTCTGGGCCAAGGCCGAGGCGCTCGCGGCGCGGGTCCTGCGTCCGATGGAGGACACCGACTACGGCTCGCACGGTTTCTCGATCGCCGACGCGGAGGGCAACGCCTGGTCGTTCGGCACCTACGCCGGCGGCGATTGACCCGCCCCGTCAGGGGGAGAGCAGCTTGGCCCGCAGGCGCTGGGTGTCCTCGTCGGTCCAGCCGTGTTGGTCGAGCCACGCCTCGGCGCCGCCCTCGCGGTCGAGCGCCTCGACGAGGAGCCGCATGGTCTCGGCCCGCGGCTCCTGCTGAGCCACGGTCTTGCCCTCGAGGTTCGCCGCGTACGCGGGATGCCGGGCCAGCCGCTCCATGATGCGGGGGACCCGCTCGGCCGAGGCCGCGAAGTCGGCGATCACCGCCTCGGGAGTCACCCCGACCGTGAGGAGCGCGAGCCCCACGACGGTCCCGGTCCGGTCCTTGCCGGCCGCGCAGTGGACGACCACGGCGCCGTCGGCCTCGCCGATCGCGCGGAGCGCCGCGACGACCGAGTCCGGACGCCGGTCGAGGTAGCCGAGGTAGTGCTGCGACCAGTACGCGTCGTGCTTCCGGTCTTCCTTCACCGACTCCGGACTTCGTCCGGCATCGCCGCGGCTCCATTTCTTCGGGCGACGGACCTTCGCCTCCGTGCCCATGTGGCGATCGGTCTCCCAGGGCAGCTTGCGCTCGCCGGCGGGGATGCCGGTCTCCTTCGAATCCTCGGTGTAGAGGGTGTGGTGATGGATGCGGATGTGAGGTTCCGCGATCATCGGGCCGTCGCCCTCCTTGGCGACCTCCACCACCGTGCGCAGGTCGACGATGTCGGTCACACCGAGGTCGTCGACGAGGTGGCGGACAGAGGCCGGCGGCAGCTCCTGGAGGTTGTCCGACCGGATCAGCCGGCCCGCGGCGACGGCGGCGCCGTCGGTGGTCGGCAGGCCTCCGACGTCGCGCATGTTGTCGACGCCGTCGAGCTCGATCCAGCCGGGAACGGGGGTCGACGTCACGCCGACGACCCTAACCGGGGGAAAGGTGAGGGCCCCGACGAGTATGAGTCGTCGGGGCCCTCTACGACGTGCCGAAGCCCGCCGCTCATGTCCGAGGTTTGACCCTCGCACATACCCGAAGTTCTGCGAATCTCCTTCTCCCGAAAGAGAATTCGACTCCTCAGATCTTCGGTCCGCCTCCGGCGAACCGGTGGCGTGGGGATATTTCTAGGCCACCGCGCGGCCCTCTCGCAAGAGCTTCAGAACAAAATCATCCGGCGTTTTTCGGCCGCTCGGCGTGTCGCGCCCGACACGCCGAGCGACTCGACAACCAGGGTGAGTTTATCTTGACGTCGAGATATATTGCCTGCCGTGACGACCGCGAACGACGCCGACCGGCTGACCCGGCGAGGGGTTCCCGTCGACCCCACGCTGCGGGTTCTCGGCGGCGCGACCCTGGTCAACACGATGGGCAACGGCGCGCTCATGACGACGTCAGCGCTTTACTTCACCCACGTCATCGGACTGGCGCCGACCCAGGTCGGCGCGGCTCTCGCCGTGGCCGCAGCGGTCGCGCTGTTCTGCCAGGTCCCGCTCGGTCATCTGGGCGACGTGCGGGGTCCGCGCGAGGTCCTGCTCTGGCTGACCGCCGCCGCCGGGGTCGCCACGCTCGGCCTCCTCGTTACCCGGTCGTTCCTCGGTCTGGTCCTCGTGCTCGCCGTGGAGGCCTTCTTCGACCGCGGAGCGAGCGCGATCCGGTCCGGCTACATCGCGCGGGTCGCCACCGGCGGCCGTGGGGTGGCGTTCAAGGCGTACCTGCGCTCGGTCACCAACGTCGGGATCTCGGTGGGCGCCCTGCTCGGCGGCCTCGCGCTGGCGGTGAACCAGCCCTGGGCGTACCTGTCGGTCTTCGCCCTCAACGGGGTGACCTTCCTGGTCTCCGCGGTGGTCCTCGCCCGGCTGCCGCACCTCGACCCGGCCCCCGCTCGCGTCGAGGGAGAGTCGCGCCTCGGTGCCCTCCGCGACGGGCCGTTCGTCCTCGTCTGCGTCCTTACCGGCGTCTACGCCATGCACTTCTTCGTCATCGAGCTCGCCGTTCCGCTCTGGATCGCCGGCCACACGAGCGCGCCGACCTGGCTGGTGGCCGGCACCATGCTCGTCAACACCATGGCGGTGGCGCTGTTCCAGGTCCGGTTGTCGCGCGGGTCCGACACGGTGCCCAAGGCGGCTCGGCGGATGGCGATCTCCGGGTTCTGGGTGCTCTCGGGCTTCGCCCTCATCGCCCTCGCGGCCGGGCTGCCGCCGTGGGCGGCCGCCGCCCTCCTGCTCGCCGGAGCCGCCGTCCACTGCGTGGGCGAGATGATCGGGTCCGGCGGCCAGTGGGGCGTCCAGATGGGCCTGGCGCCGCAGGAGCGGCAGGGCCAGTACCAGGGTCTGGCGGGGATGAGCTTCTCGCTGGCGTCGATCCTGGCCCCGCCGCTGGTCGCGTTCCTCTGCATCGACTGGGGACGGCCGGGCTGGCTGGTCATGGGCGGCCTGGTCCTGCTCGCCGCCCTGGCCAACGTGCCCGCGAGTGGCTGGGCGCTGCGTACCCGGGCCCGCTACGGGGTCACGACGCACACCGGCTGAGCGCTGGGACACTGCTCTACGTGCCGAGCGCCCTTCCGGACGGCGAACCCGCCCCGACCTCCGGCGAGCTGCCCGCTGCGGCGCTCGCCCGGTTCGGGAGTGCGCCGTTCGGGGTCTACGTGCACGTCCCCTTCTGCACCGTCCGCTGCGGCTACTGCGACTTCAACACCTACACGCTCACCGAGCTGGGCGACGGCTCTGTGCCCGGCGCCAGCCTCGGCACGTATGCGTCGGCCGCCCTTCATGAGCTCGACCTCTCGCAGCGGGTCCTGGGCGACGGGGCGCCCCCGGTCGACACGGTGTTCGTGGGGGGCGGGACTCCCACGCTGCTGCCGGCGGGCGACCTCGTGGCGGTGCTACGCGGCATACAGGACCGCTTCGGGCTGTCGCCCGGGGCAGAGGTGACCACCGAGGCCAACCCCGACTCGGTCTCTGCCGCGTCCCTGGCCGAGCTGGCCGCGGGTGGCTTCACCCGTGTGAGCCTTGGCATGCAGAGCGCCGTACCCCACGTCCTGCGGACCCTCGATCGAACGCACGACCCGGCCAACGTCGCCCGCGCGGTCGGCTGGGCCCGCACCGCCGGGCTGGACGTCAGCCTCGACCTCATCTACGGCACGCCGGGGGAGTCGCTGGACGACTGGCGGCGCAGCCTCGACACCGCGGTCTCCCTCGAACCCGACCACGTCTCCGCCTACGCACTGGTCGTCGAGGAGGGGACCCGGCTGGCGGCGCAGGTCCGTCGTGGAGAGGTCCCGGCCCCCGAGGACGACGACGAGGCCGACAAGTACGAGCTGGCCGACGACGTCCTCACGGCGGCGGGCTACGGCTGGTATGAGGTGAGTAACTGGGCCCGGTCGCCCGGGTACCGGTGCCGCCACAACGAGGGGTACTGGGCCGGCGGCGACTGGTGGGGCGTCGGGCCGGGCGCCCACAGCCACGTCGGCGGCGTGCGGTGGTGGAACGTCAAGCACCCGGCCGCGTATGCGTCGCGCCTCGCCGCCGGGGACTCGCCGGCCGCCGCCCGTGAGGTCCTCACCGACGAGCAGCGCCACGACGAGTGGGTCCTGCTCGGCACCCGGCTGGCCGGGGGGATCCCGGTGACCGGGCTGCAACCGTCCGGCCGTACCGCCGTCGCCGGTCTGGTGGCCGAGGGGCTGGTGGACGGTCCGTCGGCGGTCCGGGACCGTCAGGTGCGTCTCACCCGGCAGGGCCGCCTGCTGGCCGACACGGTCGTGCGCCGGCTCCTCGGGTGAGGAAGAACCGGCGCACGTGGCGGAGCGGTTGGCGTGCTAAGAGTCAGTGCAGGATGCGGATCTGGAACGGGTAGTTGTAGACCTCGCCCCTGCTCGCCTTGACCGCGCCGATGATGTGGAAGACGAAGATGAGGATGTTGGCGATGAAGAACAGCACGAGGGCGACCGGGATGAGCACCACCGTGAACACGCAGATCCACGCGATGATGTTCATGATCCAGAGGCCGACGTTGAAGTTGAACGAGCCGGCGGCCGCCTGGCGCACCAGGGGGCTGCGGTCCTTGTAGATCGCCCAGATGATCAGGGGGCCGACGAAGCTGAGCCACCCGGCCGTGAGGATCGCCGCGATGATCGCCGACAGGTGGGCGAGGATGCTCGCGGTCCTCTCTTCCCCGGTGGCCTGCTGGCCGGAGGTGGGGCCGTAAGGCTGGTTGGTGGACATGCTCTCCTGGTTTCGTCGAGGGGTCTCGTCACGTCGTCACGTTGATGACGACACCAGTGTGGACGCCAGCAGGGGTTCGGGCGTTCCGTGTCCGTCGCGATCCCAGGGTCGGGACAGGGTCGGGTCAGGGTCGCCCCTGACCGCCGGCCGGCTCGGTGACGAAGTCGATGAGCTCCTCGACGCTGGCCAGGAGGGTCGGCTCCAGGTCGGCGTAGCTGCGCACTCGACCGAGGATCCGCTTCCAGGCCAGCGCGATGTCCGCCTGACTCTCGTGCGGCCAGCCGAGCGCCGTGCAGATCCCGTGCTTCCAGTCCTGGCCGCGCGGCACGACCGGCCACGCGTCAAGGCCGAGCCGGGCCGGGCGAACCGACTGCCACACGTCGACGTAGGGGTGGCCCAGGACCTTGACGTGGCCGCGAGCACCAGGCAGCCCCCGGACGGCCTCGACGATGCCGGACTCCTTGGTCCCGGGGACGAGGTGGTCGACGAGCACCCCCATCCGGCGACCCGCGCCGGGTCCGAACTCGGCGATCGCCGCGGGCAGGTCGTCCACCCCGTCCAGCATCTCGACGACGACGCCCTCGACGCGCAGGTCGTCGCCCCAGACCTTCTCGACCAGCTCCGCGTCGTGCCGGCCCTCGACGAACAGCCGGGAGGCCGCCGCCACCGTGGCGCGCTGGCCGCGTACCGCCGTCGACCCGCTCGCGGTCCGCGACTCCGCCTGCCGGGCCTCGGCCAGCGCGGTGGCCGCCGATCGTCGAGGCGGGGTGAGCACGACCGGCTGCCCGTCGACGAGGAACCCGGCACCCAGCGGGAACCCGCGCGTGCGCCCGCGCCGGTCCTCGAGGTGCACCACCTGCATACCCCCGGCCTTCTCGACCCGGGCCACGGCGCCGCACCAGCCGGTCTCGGCCTCCTCGACGACGAGCCCCGGCTCGGCGGGGACCTGTGCCGGCGCCGGCCGTCCGCGACGGCGCCAGTCGCCGTTCAGCACATCCGCTCCGTACCGGTCCACGCTGGGAGGGTAGGCACCCGCATACCGGCGCCGGTATGCGACGCGCCGGGGCCGTCCGAGCCGGACTTCCCGAACGGGCGGGTCGGCGCCGACGACGTAGACTTGGCAGGTACTGGCACTCTGGCACCCGGAGTGCCAGCCAGGCGTTGAGGAGAGCGGGACGAGCGAAGGAGGTGGCGTCATGAGCGAGGAACGTCGGCTCGCCGTGCTGCGCGCCATCGTCCAGGACTACGTCCAGACCTCCGAACCGGTCGGGTCCAAGGCGCTGGTCGAACGCCACCACCTGGGTGTCTCCGCCGCGACGGTCCGCAACGACATGGCCATCCTCGAGGAGGAGGGCCTGATCCACGCGCCGCACACCTCGGCGGGACGGGTCCCGACCGACGCCGGGTACCGGCTGTTCGTCGACCGGCTCAGCTCGATCAAGCCGATGTCCGCCGCCGAGAAGTCGGCCATCCGGACCTTCCTCGCGGGCGCAGTCGACCTCGACGACGTCGTCGACCGGACGGTCCGGCTGCTCTCCACGCTGACCCGACAGGTCGCGGTGATGCAGTACCCGAGCCTCACCCGGTCCACCGTGCGCCACATCGAGCTGGTACCCCTCGGGTCGGACCGGCTGATGGTCGTCGTCATCGTCAACACCGGTCGGGTCGAGCAGCGGATCGTCAGCACCGACGGCGATCTGGTCAGCGAGCGCGGCGAGTCGTTCGTCTCGCGGCTGCGGTCGGAGCTCAACGCCGAGGTGTCCTCCCGGCCGTTCCTCGAGGCGTCCGCCCGGCTGTCGGCCCTCGCCGACCGGTTCGAGCCGGTCGACCGCGACACCGTGCGATCGGTCGCCCGCGCGCTCGACGAGGCCCTGCTCGAGGAGCGCGAGGAGCGTGTTGTGCTGGCCGGGACGTCCAACCTCGCCCGGTTCGGACCCGACTTCCCGCTGACCATCGGTCCGGTGCTCGAGGCGCTGGAGGAGCACGTCGTGCTGCTCAAGCTGCTGGGTACGCTGGGGAGCGAGACGGGGACGGGGTTCGGACACGACGCGGTGGCCGTGCGCATCGGCCACGAGAACGCTCACCACGGGCTCACCTCCACGTCCGTCGTCTCCACCGGGTATGCGGCGGGCTCGGAGGTCGTCGCCGGGCTCGGGGTGCTCGGCCCGACTCGCATGGACTACCCCACGGCGATGACGACGGTGCGCGCGGTGGCCCGCTACGTCTCTGAGATCCTCGGGCCCTGAGGTCCGATTTTGTTGCCAGACAAGGACATTCGTTGAACGACTACTACCAGGACCTCGGCGTCCCTCGCACGGCGACCGAGGAGGAGATCAAGCGCGCCTACCGCAAGCTGGCCCGCAAGCTCCACCCGGACGTCAACCCGGGCAAGGAGGCCGAGGAGGAGTTCAAGAAGATCTCCCAGGCCTACGACGTCCTCTCCGACCCGGAGAAGAAGCGCGCGTTCGACCTGGGCGCCGACCCCTACGCGATGGCCGGCGAGGGCGGGTTCGGGCAGGGCTTCACGTTCAGTGATGTCATGGACGCGTTCTTCGGGGCCGGGGCGGCGACCTCCCGAGCACCCCGGTCCCGCCAGCAGCGCGGCCAGGACGCCCTGGTGCGACTCGACATCGAGCTCGCGTCCGCGGTGTTCGGCTCCGACGAGGAGCTCGTCGTCGACACGGCGGCGGCGTGCGGGACGTGTGGGGGTTCGGGGGCCCAGCCGGGTACCGGGACCTCGTCGTGCAACGTCTGCAACGGCCGCGGTGAGGTCCAGACCGTCCAGCGCTCGTTCCTCGGCCAGGTGATGACCAGCCGGCCGTGCAACGCCTGCCAGGGCTTCGGCACCGTCATCCAGCACCCGTGCTTCGAGTGCTCGGGCCAGGGCCGGGTCCGGACCCGGCGCACCCTCAAGCTGCGGGTCCCCGCCGGTGTCGACTCCGGCACCCGGATCCAGCTCACCGGTGAGGGCGAGGTCGGTCCGGGCGCGGGCCCGGCCGGCGACCTCTACGTCGAGGTCGCGGTCAGGCCGCACTCGATCTACACCCGCCGCGGCGACGACCTGCACTGCCAGGTCGAGCTGCCGATGACCGCCGCCGCGCTCGGGACGACGCTGCAGCTGTGGACCTTCGACGGCGAACGCGAGCTCGTCGTGTCGCCGGGCACGCAGCCCGCCGAGACCCTGACCATGCGCTCGCTCGGCGTCACCCACCTGCGTGGCAGCGGCCGTGGCGACCTCATCGTGCACACCAACATCCAGACCCCGACCCACCTGACGCCCGACCAGGAGGACCTGCTCCGTCAGCTCGCGACCTTGCGCGGCGAGGAGCGGCCGGCCGGCAAGCTCGCACCGATGGAGAAGGGCTTCATGGGCAAGATCCGCGACGCCTTCAAGACCCGCTGACCTCCGCCTGATGAGGCCATGACCGACCGGATGTTCCTCGTCGACGCGGCGGACTGGCTCTCCGCGTCCGCCGGTGACGAGGTGGAGGTCATCGGCGCTGAGGGCCGGCACGCGGTCACCGTGGTCCGGGTCCGCGCGGGTGAGACGGTGCTGCTCGGCGGCCGCGGCCGGCGGGCGGAGGCCACGGTCATGCATACCGGGCGGGACGCCTTCTCGGCCCGGTTGGACACGGTCGACGACGAGCCCGAGCCCGACCCGCGCCTCGTCCTCGTGCAGGCGCTCGCCAAGGGCGGCCGGGACGAGCAGGCGATCGGGACGGCGACCGAGCTCGGCGTCGACGAGGTCGTGCCGTGGCAGGCCGCCCGCGGCGTCGTCGTCTGGCGGGGGCGGGAGCGCGAGGAGAAGGGCCGTTCGCGCTGGGAGGTGGTATGCGTCGCCGCCACCAAGCAGTCCCGCCGCTCCCGGGTGCCGGTCGTCGCCGAACCGGTCGGCACCGCCGAGCTCGCTGCGCGCCTCTCGACCGCGGTGCTCGCGCTCGTCCTCCATGAGTCCGCCACCGACTCGCTGTCGACGGTGGGCCTCCCCAGCCACGGTGACGTGGTCGTCGTGGTCGGCCCGGAGGGTGGCATCACCGACACCGAGCTGGCCGCGCTGGTGGCCGCCGGTGGGCGACCCGTCCGGCTCGGCCCGGAGGTGCTGCGCTCGTCGACCGCCGGACCCGCGGCGCTGGCGGTACTGGCGTCAACCGACCGCTGGCGCTGACCCAGGAGGCGCTCGTCCGGCAGGTCGCATACCCGGTCGTGTACCCGGTCGTGTACCCGAAGACGCTGTTCCAACAGCCGAGTTGGGTACACGACCGGGTATGCGACCGAGCGACACCTCGCTCGCTGGCGCTGACGGTCAGCGGACCGAGAACGGCACGATCTCCTGGAAGGCGACGCTGCCGTCCTTGGCGCTGACCTCGATCCCGCGGAACTCGTACTGACCGGCGGCCAGCACCCCGAGGTCGACCGTCCACGAGCCCTGCTGAGGACACCCCGAGGACGCCGTGGCGTTGCCCCGCTGCACGACCGCACCGCCCTGCCGCAGCTCCCAGGTCACGTTGGCCTCGAAGACGCACGCCTGGCCGGTCACGACCACCGGCTTGCCCCCGGCCAGCGCCTGACCCGCATACGGGCTGTCCACCCAGATCGGGGCCACCTCGGTGTACTGCTGGTCGTCCGCGGGCCGCTTGAAGACGTTGGTGCCGACCGACTCGAAGATCGTCCCGCCGTTGGCCACGGTTACCGGGACGGGGGCGCCGGCCTGCTGGACGGCGGCGGTCACGGTCCAGACGAGGGCCTGGACGGCGATCCGCTGCGCCTCCTCGGGCAGCCCGGTGACGCCGGGACCGCTCAGCGAGACGCCGACTTCGGGCGCGGGGAGCGCGACGTGCTTCGCGGTCGTGCCCACCGGCCAGGCGGCGACGAACCGGTTCGGGTTGGTCGCCGGCACCGTGACGGCGGCGGCCAGGGCGGCGTCGGCCTTCTGCGCGGGCGTCGCTCCCACCGGGAGCTGACCCGGGACGAACACCCGCACCAGGCCGTAGTGGCCGCCGGCCGACCCCGGAGGCGCCACGTAGTAGACCGGCAGGGCGACGGCCACGGTGAGCGCCGGCGCGCTGGTGGCCGACGTCGCCGATCCGGGCGGCGTGCTGGGAACGGGGATGACAGGGGCGGTCGTGGACGGCGTCGCGGGGATCGGTGCCGGTGCGGGTGTGGGGCGCAGGGCGATCCAGGCGCCGACCGCGATGACCGCCACGGCGGCAGCGGCGGCGATCGGCGGGAGCCACGACGGGCGCCGACCCGCTGCGGGCGACACCGCCGCTCGAATGTCGCCGAGCCGGTCGTCGGGACGGATCCCGTCGGCCTCGCGGGACAGGGCACCGCGCAGCCGCTCCTCGATCCCCTCGAGGCCTTCGACATCGTGACGGTCGGTCATGACGCACCTTCCAGCGAGTCGCGGAGAGTCGTGAGCGCCCGGTGGGCGTGCGCCTTCACCGAGCCGGGGGAGATGTCGAGCGCGTCGGCGATCTGCCGCTCGCTGAGGTCGGCGTAGTACCGCAGCACGACGACCTCGCGCTGGCGCTGTGGCAGCCGGTGGACCGCGTCGAGCACGGCCGCGTCGTCGTGGTGACGCAGCACGGCGGTCTCGGCGCTCTCGCCGGTGACCCGTCCCAACGCGTCGGCCGACCCGACCTGCGTGGCGAGGTAGCGCTCCTCCACCGCGTGGTGGCGGAACCCCGACCGGCAGCCGTTGACCACCGAGCGACGCAGGTAGGCCAGTGCCGTCCCCTCCTCGCGCAGCCGCGCCAGACGGGGGTATGCGGCGATGAAGGCGTCCTGGACGACCTCCTCCGCGCGGCTCCGGTCACGCAGCAGCAGCGCGCCGAGCCGGACGAGGCCGGCCCAGTGCATCGCATACAGGTCGGTCAGCGCCTCGTCGGCCGACAAGGGGGCGCCGCTGTCCGTCTGGCGAACCGCCATGCCCAACCGTCCCATGACGAGTAGACGCGCACCCGGCCCGACACGTTGACACGATCCGCTCCGGATCGTGAGGATCGTCGCCATGTGCCTCTTCTGCGACATGCTCGAGGGCAGGGTCCCGATGGACGTCGTCCGGGAGACCGGCCAGTCGGTCGCGTTCAACGACATCAACCCACAGGCGCCGACGCACGTCCTCGTCATTCCGCGGCGGCACGTCGAGAACCTCGGCGCGCTCGCGGAGTACCCGGAGGAGCTCGCCGACGTCGTGGCTCTGGGGGCGTCGGTGGCAGAGGAGGCCGGCCTGGAGGCGGGGTTCCGGATGGTCGCCAACACGGGGGAGCTCGCCGGGCAGACGGTGTTCCATGCTCACCTGCACGTGCTCGGTGGCCGTCGGATGGCCTGGCCACCCGGCTGACGACGGAACGGCGGCGACAATCTGAGTTCGGTCGGGCGCCCTCGCGCACGTAAACTGGCGGGGAGATGACAGACGCCGACCATCCATCCGCGCCGAGCGACCGCGACGACCTCGACCGCACCAGCGCGAGCCCGCCCGTCCCGACGCACATCATCACCATCCCGACCTCGATCTCGATGGTCACGCTCCTCGGACCTCGTGACGAGCTGCTGCGGACCATCGAGCGGGCGTTCCCGCTGCTCGACGTGCACGTCCGCGGCAACGAGATCTCGCTCCGGGGTTTGAGCTCGGAGGTGGCGCTGGTCGAGCGGCTCGTCGACGAGCTGCTCGTCATCATCGACGTCGGCCAGCCGCTGAACCGGGACGCCGTCGAGCGGTCGATCTCGATGCTCCGCAGCCAGACCCGCGAACGCCCGGCCGACGTCCTCACGATGAACATCGTCAGCAACCGCGGCCGGACGATCCGCCCGAAGACGCTGAACCAGAAGCGCTACGTCGACGCGATCGACGAGCACACGATCGTCTTCGGGATCGGCCCGGCGGGCACCGGCAAGACCTACCTCGCGATGGCCAAGGCCGTGGCGGCGCTGCAGGCCAAGCAGGTCACCCGGATCATCCTCACCCGCCCGGCCGTCGAGGCGGGGGAGCGGCTCGGATTCCTCCCGGGCACCCTCAACGACAAGATCGACCCCTACCTGCGGCCGCTCTACGACGCCCTGCACGACATGGTCGACCCGGACTCGATCCCGCGGCTGATGGCCGCGGGGACCATCGAGGTCGCGCCCCTGGCGTACATGCGGGGCCGGGCGCAGCCACTGGATGCACAGGTCATGACGCCAGACGGTTTCCGCGCGATCGGCTCGCTCCGCATCGGTGACCTGGTCACCGGTTCCAACGGGCAACCGACACCCGTCCTCGGGGTCTATCCGCAGGGAGTCAAGCCCATCTATCGGGTGACGACCCAGGACGGCGCTTCGACGCTCGCCTGCGGCGAGCACCTCTGGACGGTGGCCACTCGCGACGACAAGCGTCGAGGCCGGACCCGCGTGATACAGACCAGCGACATGATCGGCCGAGTGCGAGCGGGGCACTTCCACCGGTTCGAACTGCCCATCGCGAGCGCCGTACAGATGGTGCCCAAGCCGGTGCCGATGGATCCGTACTGTCTCGGACTCCTGCTTGGCGACGGCTGCACCACGACGACGACCACACCGTCGTTCGCGACGGCCGACCCTGAGCTGGCCGCGGCGCTCGAGGCGGGTCTCGACCGTATCGAGCTGAGCTACAAGGGCGGCTACAACTACGTCCTGCGACACCTCGGCGGGCGTCGTGGTGGCGTCATCGTCGCGAACCCGCTGACGGAAACGATCCGCGATCTGGGTCTCGACGGGAGGACGTCGTCCACCAAGTTCGTGCCCACGGTCTACCTCAACAACTCCGCCGAGGTCCGGCTCGCGGTGCTGCAAGGCCTGCTCGACACCGACGGCGGCCCGGTGATGCAGTCGGGGCGGCGCGCGCGCGTCCAGTACGCGACCACGTCTCCCCGGCTTCGAGACGACGTTCTGTTCCTCGTGCGCTCGTTGGGCGGGATCGCGTACTGGCGGACCCGACCGGCATTGGGTCGAACGCCGGGGTATGCCAAGGATCGGGAGGTCCGCTACCTCAACGACGCCTACATCATGGACATTCGGCTCCCTGAGGGCCTTCAGCCGTTCAGGTTGGCGCGGAAACGTGAGCGCTACGGGACCACGGCGGTCACCCGACCGATGCGGTACGTACACGCCATCACCCCTGCTGGGGAGCGCGAGACGGTCTGCATCCAGGTAGGGGCGGCCGACAGCCTGTATGTAACCGACGACTTCGTGGTCACTCACAACTCGCTGAACGACTCGTTCATCATCCTCGACGAGGCGCAGAACACCTCGGCCGAGCAGATGAAGATGTTCCTCACCCGGCTCGGCTTCGGGTCAAAAATGGTCGTCACGGGCGACGTCACGCAGGTCGACCTGCCGGAAGGTACGACCTCGGGGCTGCGGCAGGTCCGGAGCATCCTCGACGGTGTCGACGACATCCACTTCTCCGAGCTGACCTCCGTGGACGTCGTCCGCCACCGTCTCGTCACGGCGATCGTCGACGCCTACGACCGGTCGGACGCCGACCGCCGCGAGCGCCGCGAGGACGGGCGTGGCCGGCGGACGCCGCACCGGCGAGGGACTCACGATGAGCCGCGATCGGCGACCCCGTGAGCGTCGAGGTCCTCAACGAGACCGAGTACCCCGCCGACGCCACCGAGCTGGTCGCGCTCTCCCGTTACGTGATGGGCGAGCTGAAGGTCCACCCCCAGGCCGACCTCTGCATCACCCTGGTCGAGGAGCCGGCCATGGAGACCCTCCACGTGCAGTGGATGGACCTCCCCGGCCCGACCGACGTCATGAGCTTCCCGATGGACGAGCTGCGTCCGGGTCGTGACGACAAGGACCCCGACGAGGGCATGCTCGGCGACATCGTGCTCTGCCCGAGCGTTGCGGCCAAGCAGGCCCACGACGCCGGGCACGCCACCGACGAGGAGCTGTTGCTCCTCACCACACACGGGATCCTCCACCTGCTCGGCTTCGACCACGCGGAGCCGGACGAGGAACGCGAGATGTTCGAGCTGCAGCGCCAGCTGCTGCTGACCTTCCTCGCCGGCCGCGGCCGTCCCTCCCTCGGCACGGTCTAGGAGCCGACGTGTTCGCCCAGATGCTGCTGTTCGCGCTGCTGAGCGTGGTGGTGGCCTTCAGCCTCGCGGCGGCCGAGTCCGCGATCTTCCGGATGTCGCGCGTCCGGGCCGCCGAGCTGGCCGAGGAGGGCCGGTCGGGGTCGCTGTCGCTGGTCACCGTCGTCGCCGACTCCGCCGCATACCTCGCCGTGCTCGCGTTCCTGCGGGTCGTCGCCGAGGCGACCTGTGCGGTGTTCATCACCGTGGCCGTGCTCAGCCTGCTCGACAGCATCGGCTGGGCGCTGACCATCTCCATCGTCATCATGGCCGTCGTCTCCTTCGTCGTCGTCGGGGTCTCCCCGCGGACCCTGGGACGCCAGAACTACGACACCGTCGCGCTCTGGGCGGCCCCCGTCGCCGTCGGCCTCCGCAAGGTCCTCGGCCCGGTCTCGCGGGTCCTCGTCGCGCTGGGCAACGCGGTCACACCGGGGAAGGGCTACCGCGATGGTCCGTTCCAGAGTGAGGCGGAGCTGCGCGACCTGCTCGACATGGCCGGCGACACCGCGGTCATCGAGGAGGGCGAGCGGGAGATGATCCACTCGGTCTTCGAGCTCGGCGACACCGTCGTTCGCGAGGTGATGGTCCCGCGGACCGACATGGTGACCATCAGCCAGGACAAGACCCTCCGGCAGGCCATGTCCCTGTTCATCCGGTCCGGGTTCTCGCGGATCCCCGTCGTCGGCGACGACAGCGACGATGCGAGGGGCCTGCTCTACCTCAAGGACGTCGTGCGGCGCACGTATGCGGACCCCGAGGCCTCCCACATGCCGGTCGACCAGGTCATGCGCCCGCTGCACTTCGTGCCGGAGAGCAAGCCGGCTGACGACCTGCTCCGGGAGATGCAGCTCGAGCAGAACCACTTCGCGATGATCGTCGACGAGTACGGCGGTACGGCCGGGCTGGTCACCATCGAGGACATCCTCGAGGAGATCGTCGGGGAGATCGACGACGAGTACGACAAGGAGTCGCCGTCGGTCCAGGAGCTGGAGGACGGCGCGTTCCGGGTCCCGGCCGGGATGAGCATCGACGACCTCGGCGACCTCTTCGACGTCGACATCGACGAGGAGGAGGTCGACACCGTGGGCGGCCTGCTGGCCAAGGCGATCGGCCGCGTCCCGATCCCCGGGTCGCACGCGCCGGTCGCTGGGCTGTCACTCACCGCCGAGAAGATGGCCGGCCGGCGCCACCGGATCGCGACCGTGATCGTGCGACGGTTGGAGCCCCTCGACGCCGACGACGTCGAGCCGCTGGCCCGGCGGGTCCTCGAGAGGGAGCAGGCCCATGACGGATAAGCCGCTGGGGGCAGGGCCCACAGACGACGAGGGCGGCGAACCCGCATACCGGGCGGGGTTCGCCTGCCTGGTAGGCCGTCCGAACGCCGGCAAGTCGACGCTGACCAACGCCCTCGTCGGCCAGAAGGTCGCGATCACTTCGTCGAAGCCACAGACCACCCGGCACACCATCCGCGGCATCGCGATGAGCCCCGGCGCGCAGCTGGTCCTCGTCGACACGCCGGGGCTGCACAAGCCGCGGACGCTGCTCGGCCAGCGGCTCAACGACCTCGTCCGCGAGACGCTCCTCGAGGTGGACGTCATCGGGTTCTGCCTGCCCGCCGACCAGCGGCCGGGTCCGGGCGACAGCTACATCGCCCGCGAGCTGACCGAGCTGCAGCGGGTGAAGCACAAGCCGGTCGTGGCCATCGCGACGAAGAGCGACCGCGTGGACCGCGGCCGGCTCGCCGAGCACCTCATCGCGATCGACCAGCTCGGGTCGTGGGACGAGATCATCCCGTGCTCCGCGACGCGCGGCGACCAAGTCGCGGAGGTCCGCGACGTCCTGTCGAGCCACCTGCCGGAGTCGCCGCAGCTGTACCCCGACGGCGTCCTCACCGACGAGCCGCAAGCGGTGATGATCGCCGAGCTGGTCCGCGAGGCCGCGCTGGAGGGCGTCCGCGACGAGCTGCCGCACTCACTGGCGGTCGTCGTCGAGGAGATGGTCCCCCGCGAGGGACGCCCCGCGGGCAAACCGTTGCTGGACGTGCGGGTCAACGTCTACGTCGAGCGGTCCAGCCAGAAGGCCATCATCATCGGCCGCGGCGGATCGCGGCTGCGCGAGGTCGGCACCGCCGCCCGCACGGCGATCGAGGCGCTGCTCGGCCAGCCGGTCTACCTGGATCTGCACGTCAAGATCGCCAAGGACTGGCAGCGCGACCCGAAACAGCTGCAGCGACTGGGGTTCTAGAACTAGGCCTTGGGCTTCGCCTTCTTCTTCGCGGTGGTCTTCTTGGACGTGGTCTTCTTGGCCGCGGCCTTGGTGACCTTCACGGTCTGCCACGCGTCCCGGACCGCCGAGGCCTCGCTGCTGCCGGCGCCGAACCGGGCCTCGGCCGCTTCGATGGTCAGGGCCGCGAACCCGGCGAAGTCGATGTCCTTGGTGATCGTCGAGCCCGTGACGACGTCGTACCAGACGAGTCCCGCGCCCTCCCAGCCCTTACCGCCGATGCTGGTGGCGGCGAGGTAGAACGCCCGGTTGGGGATGCCGGAGTTGGTGTGGACCCCGCCGTTGTCGTGCTGCGAGTCGGCGGGAAGCTTGACGTAGCCGTCCATGTCGGCCGGCTGCGGGTCCTTGCCGAGTACCGGGTCGTCGTAGGCCGTGCCCGGCGCCTTCATCGACCGGAGCGCCACCCCGTTGACCTTCGCCGTGAACAGGCCCTCGCCGATGAGCCAGTCGGCGTCCGCCGCGTCCTGGCCGAGGACCTGCTGCTTGACCATCGAGCCGAAGCAGTCGGACAGCGACTCGTTGAGGGCGCCGGACTGCGTGACGTAGGTGAGGCCCGCGGTGTACTGCGTCACGCCGTGGGCCAGCTCGTGCCCGATCACGTCGACGCTCGACGTGAAGTCGTTGAAGTAGGTGCCGTCGCCGTCACCGAAGACCATCTGCTGGCCGTCCCAGAACGCGTTGTCGTACTGCTCCTGGTAGTGCACGGACGCGATCAGCTCGAGGCCCTTGGCGTCGAGCGAGTCGCGCTGGAAGGCGGACCAGTAGAGCTGCCACGTAGCGCCGAGTCCGTCGTAGGCGCGGTTGACCGAGTCGTCGGACGTCGCGGGCTTGCCCTCGCCGCGAACGAGCTTGCCGGGGAGCTTGGACGTCTGCTGCGAGTCGTAGACGGCGCGCTGGACGGCCGGCGCGGCCTGCGCCGGCGGCTTTGTGACCTCGGGGGAGCGCTCGTCACGGAGGTTCTGCAGTCCCGGGATCGGGCCGCGCAGGTCGCCGCGACCGCGCTCGGCCACGACCTCCCGCAGCTGCCGGAGCCGGTCGTCCGCGTCCAGCGTGCGCTGAGCCGCGGCGGCCGCCTCGTCGGGGACGTCGGGGTGGTCCGGGCCGGCCCCCTCGGCGATCCGTCGCAGCAGGTCGGGCGGGACGATTCCGCAGCCGAGTGCGGGTCGGTGCGGGAAGTGCGGCGTCGACGTCATGCCCTCAGCCTGTCGCGCGCCACCGACAACGGCAACGCGGCCCGCCCGGCTCGGAGCGAACTCACAGCGGCCTAGGGTGGAGCGCGATGAGTGAGACGACGACGACCTCGACCCGACTCCTACGCGCCCGGCCGACCGACGTCGGCATCCCGGCCGATGCCCTCCACGCGGTGCTCGACCGCCTCGAGGACCGTGGCGTCGAGACTCACAGCCTGATGGTCGTGCGCCACGGCCACGTGGCCGCCGAGGGGTGGTGGGCTCCCTACTCCGCCGACCGCGTCCACCTGCTCTACTCGCTCAGCAAGTCGTTCACCTCGACCGCCGTCGGGTTCGCCGTCGCGGAGGGTCGGTTCCGCCTCGACGACCGGGTCGTCGACCTCCTGCCCGACCACGCTCCGGACAACGTCGACCCGGCGGTCGCCCAGCTGACCGTCCACCACCTGCTGTCGATGTCGACCGGTCACCGGGAGGACACCCTCGACCGCGCCCACCGGCTCGATGCCGACGACCCGGTCGCCGGGTTCCTCCGGATCCCGCCGGAGGAGCCGGTCGGATCCCGGCACGCCTACAACAACGCGACCACCTACGCGCTGGCGGCGATCGTCGAGGAGCACACCGGGCAGCCGCTGCTCGCCTACCTGCGCCCGCGGCTGCTCGACCCGCTCGGCATCGGGCCCGCTCGTTGGGACATCGACCAACGAGGCCAGGCCCTCGGGTTCTCGGGCCTGCACCTGCAGACCGAGTCCATCGCCTCGTTCGGCCAGCTGCTCCTCCAGGACGGGGTCTGGAACGGCCAACGCATTCTCCCCGAGGGGTGGGTCGCGCTGGCCACCCGCAGCCACATCGACAACGACAACGACCCCTTGGGTCAGCTCGACTGGCGGCAGGGCTACGGGTACCAGTACTGGATGGCCCGGCACGGGTTCCGCGGCGACGGCGCCCACGGCCAGTTCTGCGTCGTGGTGCCCGAGGCCGACCTCGTCGTCGCCACGACCGCCCGGACGGACGACATGCAGCTGGTCCTCGACGTCCTCTGGGAGGAGCTGCTCCCGGCGCTGGACGGCGCCCCCGCCGCCGACGACGACGAGGCAGCAGGCCGGTTGACGGAGCGGCTCGCGACCCTGGCCCTCCCCGTGCTCGAGCCCATCCCTCACGGGGCGGACGCGCATACCCGGTCCCGCCGGTTCGTCGTCGAGGAGCGGGGCGCAGAGCAGCCCCTGGCGCCGGGCACCGAGCTGACCGTGACCCGCAACGGCGCCGACCACCTGCTCACCCTGCGGCTGCCGTCGGCGGAGCTCGCCGTCGTCTGCGGACACGACCGATGGACTGAAGGTCTGCTCGGCGAACGCGCCGGCGTCTCGCGCGGGTCCCGGGGCGCTCCGCCGGCCGAACCGACGCCCGTCGTCTGCCGCGGCGGCTGGACCGGACCAGACACCTTCGAGGCCGACCTGGTGCTCATCGAAACCCCACATCGGATCCGTATGCGCGGCAACGGTTCTCGCGCTCGACGCGTGGTGGAACGCACCTCCCCTCACCGGCGTCGCGCTCGAGGCCCACCTGCCCTGGTGACGAGAGTGACCGTCAGGAGCGGCGGTCCGTCGCGCCCCACGACGGCGCGTCCTGCGGCGTGCCCGAGCCACCGAGGGCCGGACCCATGTCGGTCTCGACCCGAGAGGTCGACGAGCTGCCGGCCTTGAGCCGCTTGACGTTCCGGCGCATGAGGTACCGGTCCCGTCGGCCCGGGTAGCGGACCCGGATGGTCCCGGCCATCGAGGTGCCGTGGAGGACGAGCAGTGGCTTGCCCGGCTGCGGGATCGCGTCGACCGTGTTGGAGACGGTCCCGATGCCCTTGCCGACCTGGTCGGTGTTCGCCGCCCAGCCCTCGGGCACCACGAGGACGACAGAACCGACGCCGGCCGACACCTGGATGTCGACGACGTCGTGCGGGCAGATCGCCTGCTGGAAGTCCAGCTTCACCGTCGCCATCCCGGCGTTGAGGTTGAGGTATGCGGGCACGGTCCAGATCCCGCGCCGCACGTAGCTGGACATCCCACCGGTCAACGTCTGTCGGTGCTCCGGGTCGGTCCCCAGCCGGGCGAGGTTCGCCGCGGTGGCGATCTGACGGACCCCGGCCGACGGCGGCGGCACCGGCAGGTCCACGACCAGGCGGTCGAGGTCCGCGTAGGTCCGGGCCTGGCGAGCGCGGCCGGACAGGTCGTCGAGCTCGGAGGGCGTGAGCCGGCCCTCCGCATACTGCTGCATGAGCACGTGGACGAGCTGCTCCCGCTCCCCATGGCCTACGCGCAGGCTTCCCGCGTCAGTCACACCGACATCGTACGAGAGGGATCGCGCCCGTCGCCGGGACGCCGGTCTCAGGATCCGGGCGCACGGCGGGCGGGCTGGACGGGTCGCGAGGCACGGGCATACCCTCGCCCTGTGCGTTCGGCGCTCCTCCTCCTTCGCTGCCGCGACGAGGCCTAGACACTCGGCCTCCCTCGTCGCGGAGTTCGTCGCGTCTGGCTGAGAACCAGCAGCAGCTCCAGCGAACACGAGGACGTGAGAGAAGTGCTCCACCCCCAGACCCCTTCGGGGATGCCGTTCGGCCGGTACGTACCGTTCCACGAGCAGATCGCCGTGGACCTGCCGGACCGGACCTGGCCCACCAAGCGGATCACCAGCGCCCCGCGATGGTGCGCCGTCGACCTGCGCGACGGGAACCAGGCGCTCATCGACCCGATGAACTCCGAGCGCAAGAAGCGGATGTTCGATCTGCTCGTCCGGATGGGCTACAAGGAGATCGAGGTCGGGTTCCCGTCGGCGAGCCAGACCGACTTCGACTTCGTCCGCGAGCTCATCGAGGGACACCACATCCCGGACGACGTGACCATCCAGGTGCTCACCCAGTGCCGGGACCACCTCGTGCACCGCACGTTCGACGCGATCCGCGGCGCCAAGCAGGCCATCGTCCACTTCTACAACTCGACCTCGGTGCTCCAACGACGTGTGGTGTTCGGCCTCGACCAGGACGGGATCATCGACATCGCGGTCCAGGCCGCGAGGCTGTGCCGCAAGCTCGAGGAGACGGTCCCCGACACCGACGTCTACTACGAGTACTCGCCGGAGTCCTACACCGGCACCGAGCAGGAGTTCGCGGTCCGGATCTGCAACGCGGTCATCGACGTCATCGACCCCACCCCGGACCACAAGCTGATCGTGAACCTGCCGGCCACCGTCGAGATGACCACGCCCAACGTGTATGCGGACTCGATCGAGTGGATGGTCCGGCACCTCGACCGGCGCGAGTCGGTCGTCGTGTCGCTGCACCCGCACAACGACCGCGGCACCGGTGTCGCGGCCGCCGAGCTGGGCTACCTCGCCGGTGCCGACCGCATCGAGGGCTGCCTGTTCGGCAATGGCGAGCGGACGGGGAACGTGTGCCTGGTGACCCTGGGCATGAACCTCTTCTCGCAGGGCATCGACCCACAGATCGACTTCTCCAACATCGACGAGATCCGTCGCACGGTGGAGTACTGCAACCAGCTGCCGGTCGGCGAGCGTCACCCGTGGGGCGGCGACCTCGTCTTCACGGCCTTCTCCGGCTCCCACCAGGACGCCATCAAGAAGGGCTTCGAGTGGCTGGACCACGACGCCGCCGAGGCCGGCAAGACGGTCGACGAGTTCGTCTGGGCCGTCCCCTACCTGCCGATCGACCCGCACGACATCGGCCGCAGCTACGAGGCCGTCGTCCGGGTGAACAGCCAGTCGGGCAAGGGCGGCGTCGCCTACATCATGAAGTCGGAGCACCACCTGGACCTTCCGCGCCGGCTCCAGATCGAGTTCTCCGGAGTCGTCCAGCGCGGTGTCGACCACGACGGCGGCGAGGTGTCGCCGGCGCAGCTGTGGGAGCGGTTCGAGTACGAGTACCTCCCGTTGCCGCCGGAGGCGTGGGGCCGGTTCGGGCTCATGTCGGTGCATTCCGACTCGACGGTCGACGGCGGCAGCCGGCTCTCGGTCACGTTGACCGACAAGGGAAACGACGTCGTCGCTCAGGGCACCGGCAACGGACCGATCGCGGCGTTCACCGACGCCCTGTCGGGACTCGGCGTCGACGTGCGGGTCCTCGACTACCAGGAGCACGCCCTGTCCGCCGGTGGCGACGCGCGGGCGGCCGCCTACGTCGAGTGCGCGGTCGGTGACCGGGTGCTCTGGGGCGTCGGGCTCGACTCGTCCATCGTCACGGCGTCGCTCAAGGCCGTCGTGTCGGCGGTCAACCGGGCCGAGCGGGACGCGCTCGACGAGTCGTGACGCGGCTCGTCCTCGGCGGCTACGGGTCCGCACTCGGGCTGGTCCACCTCGGGCCGGAGGGCTTCGGCCCACCGGTCGAGGTGGCTCCGGCGCCTAGTCCCTCGTTCGTCATCGCCTCGCCGGACGGCCGGTTCGTGTATGCGGCCCTCGAGGGCGACGACGGCCGCGTGGGTGCCTGGGCGGTCACCGACGACCCGCCGTGGCGGGCGTTGGGGCAGCAGTCGACCGGCGGCGCGGCCCCGTGCCATCTGGCGCTCAGCCCGGACGGGCGGTGGCTGGTGACGGCCAACTACACGTCGGGTTCGGTGAGCGTCCACCCGGTCCAGACCGACGGATCTCTCGGGGAGAGAACGGATCTCGTCGAGCATCACGGTGATTGGGGTCCGCAGGCCGACCGTCAGGACGGTCCGCACGCGCACCAGGTGGTGTTCGTCGTCGGTGGGCTGCTGATCTGTGACCTCGGGCTGGACGCCGTGGTCGGGTACCACCTGGAAGGCGGCCGGCTGACCGAGGTGGCGCGGTCGGCGATGCCCGCCGGCTCGGGCCCGAGGCACCTGGCGATCGACGGGGACACGGCATACGTGCTCGGCGAGCTCGCCTCGACGGTGACCGTATGCGACGTCGCCGGACTGGTCCTTGCACCGGGGGAGTCGGTCTCGGTGCGCCGGCCGGACGCCGAAGGCGAGAACACCGCGGCGGAAATCGTGGTCGTGGACGGTGAGGTGCTCGCCTCGAACCGTGGCGACGACACCGTGGCCGTGCTCGCACGGTCGGACGCCGGCCTCCGGATGGTCGGGTCGGTGCCGTGCGGAGGGTCGTGGCCGCGGTGGATGGGCGTGGTGGACGGCGGCGTGCTCGTCGCGAACGAGCGCTCGGACGGGGTCGCGCTGTTGCGGCGAACCCACGACGGCTGGGCTGTGGCCAGCGTCCTGGACTGGCCGACTCCGACCTGTTGCGCCACGCTGCCCGGCTGACGCTCGTCATACCAGGCGACGGAGCCGACCTGCCCTACAGTCGCCCCGCGGGGAGCCGAGGGGGCTCCCCTCTCGACGCAGGGGTTTCTCATGTCGCGCTCGCTTCGCATCCTCACGGCCGGCAGTGCTGCGGGACTGCTCGTCGCCCTTCCGGCCGCTCAGGCCTATGCCTACGAGTCGGTCAACCTCAACAACAGCTGGGCCAACGGACGCGGCACCATCTGGTTCGACTCTTCCGACGAGGTCGGGTTCAACCTCAAGCTCACCGACGACGCCGCGGACGGGCACTGCGTCTACTTCCAGGTGCAGGGCTGGCGGGACAACCTGGTGGACTCCGGGTGGGAGCGGCTGACGTCTGACACCTGCGGTTCCGGCACCACCCGCACCTACTCCGGCACCAAGAACATCGGCGGCGCGATCGTGCTGGCCTTCGACGGATACCGGGTGAAGGTCTGTAAGAACATCAACAACGCTCCCGACGTCTGCTCCGAGGCGAGCCGCATCGCCACCCGGGGCCAGGGGTCCGCCGGCTAGCGAACGCCCCGCACGCGGAACTGGATCGAGATCCGCGGGCCGACCTCCTTCGAGGTCTTCGGAATCGCGTGGTCCCACGTGCGCTGGCAGGACCCACCCATGACGACGAGGTCGCCGTGCCCGAGCGGCAGGCGTGTGGTGGCGGCACCGCCGTTGCGCGGCCGCAGCATCAGCGGACGAGCGCTGCCCACCGAGAGGATCGCCACCATGGTGTCCTCGCTCGTCGACCGTCCGATGCGGTCGCCGTGCCAGGCGACGCTGTCGCGACCGTCGCGGTAGAGGCACAGCCCGGCGGTCACGAATCGCTCGCCCAGCTCGGGCTCGTAGTGGTCGCTGAGCGCCTCGCGGACGGTCACGAGCATCGGATGGGGGAGCGTCTCGTCGACGTCGTAGAACTTGGTGAGGCGTGGGACGTCGACGATGTTGTCGTACATCTGCCGACGCTCCGCCCGCCACGGCACGTCGTGGTGCAGGACATCGAACAGCGCGTCACCGCCGGTGAGCCAGGCCGGGCGCAGGTCCACCCACGCCCCGGCGCAGAGCTCGGTCCGGACCAGGCCGTCGGCCAGCTCGTGGAGGGTCAGGTCGTCATCGAGGTCGAGCAGCGACCCCTGCATCGCGAACGACATCTGGCCAGTGTAGCCCAGGGCTCGAACAGGTGTTCGGACAAGTTCAGGGAGTCGTCAGCAGGCGCGCGATGCTCGACAGGGTGTCCGGGACGAGCCGGTAGTAGGCCCAGCGGCCGCGTTGCTCCCGGGTGAAGATGCCCGCGTCGACGAGGACCTTCACGTGGTGCGACACCGTGGGTTGGGACAACCCGACCGGGTCGGTGAGGTCGCAGACGCAGGCCTCGGCGTCCGCGTGGGCGGCAACGAGGGAGATGAGGCGCAAGCGCACGGGGTCGGCCACGGCCTTGAGCGACGTCGCGAGGGTCTCGGCCTCGGCGGGAGTGATGACCTGCCCCACGACCGGGGAGCAGCAGTCCTCGAGCAGGGGCAGTGCCGTAGGAGCCATGGCTCGAGTATCGCACACGCATTGACAGACATCGATGCGTGAGGCAGCATCGTCCATCGACAGGTGTCGATGTAACGAAGGAGATGGGGACGATGAGCGAGCTGCGCGAGCAGGTGCGCGACAAGTACGCCGCGGCGGCACTGAGGGTGACCTCGGGTGCCGCGAGCGACGGGTGCGGATGTGGCGACGGTGGGTGCTGTGGCTCGGGCTCCGCCTCGGCGTCCGGCCCGGTGATGCTGGAGATCGACGACACGTTCGGGTCGGCGCTCTACTCGGCCCAGGAGCGCGGCGAGCTGCCGGTCGAGGCGGTCGCGGCGAGCCTCGGCTGCGGCAACCCGACCGCGGTCGCCGACCTCCAGGCCGGTGAGCGGGTGCTCGACCTCGGTTCCGGCGGCGGGATCGACGTCCTCCTCTCGGCCCGCCGGGTGGGGCCGACCGGCTTCGCCTACGGGGTCGACATGACCGACGAGATGCTCGACCTCGCACGCGCAAACGCCGCGAAGGCCGGCGCGACCAACGTCGAGTTCGTCAAGGGCACCATCGAGGACGTCCCGCTTCCCGACGGCGCCGTCGACGTCGTCATCTCGAACTGCGTCGTCAACCTGTCGGTCGACAAGCCTGCCGTCCTCGCCGAGATGTACCGAGTCCTGGCGCCGGGTGGGCGGATCGGGATCAGTGACGTCGTGGCCGAGGACCACCTGACCGTCGCCGAACGGGCCGAACGCGGCTCGTACGTCGGGTGCATCGCCGGGGCGCTGTCGCGCCGCGAGTACCTCGAGGGGCTGGCGGCGGTGGGCTTCGAGGGGGCCACCGTCGAGTTCACCCACGAGGCGGCGCCGGGGATGCACGGCGCGATCGTTCGCGCGAGCAAGCCGGGCGCGCTCGTCTCGTGACGGCGGTCGCGGCTGCGCGCTCCGACACCGGGGTCTCGCTTGTCCGCCGGATGACCGCGGAGGGGGTGGGCAGCGCGTTCCTCGTCGCCGCGGTCGTCGGGTCGGGTATCGCGGCTAGTCGGCTGTCGCCCGGCCAACCGGGGCTCCAGCTCCTCGAGAACGCCATGGCCACCGGCGCCGTGCTGACGGCGATGATCCTCGCGCTCCACCCGGTGTCCGCGGCGTTCAACCCGATCATCGTCCTCGCGGAACAGGCCGACGGGCTGGTGTCGAGCCGGGACGCGGTCGGGCTCATCGGCGCCCAGGTCGCCGGCGCGGCGGTCGGCGCGGTGCTGGCGAACGTGATGTTCGACCTGGCGCCGGTGACCGTCTCGTCCACGTCCCGCGGCGGCGTCGGACCATGGGTCGCCGAGGTGGTCGCGACCGTGGGACTGGTCCTCGTCGCCTACGGCGCGGGTCGTTCCGGGTCGGCCGGCTCCGCGCGGCTTCGGGTGGCGCTCGCGGTCGGCGCCTACATCACGGCTGCCTACTGGTTCACCAGCTCCACGAGCTTCGCCAACCCCGCGGTCACTCTGGCGCGGACCCTCTCGGACACCTTCGCCGGCATCGCACCGGCGTCGGTGCCCGCGTTCGTGCTCGTGCAGCTCGTGGGGGGCGCCCTCGGCTACGGGCTGGTCCGTCTGCTCCGCGCCCCATCGGAAGGAACGACCCGATGACCGAGAGCCGGCCGTCCGTCCTGTTCGTCTGCGTCCACAACGCCGGCCGCTCGCAGATGGCCGCCGGGTACCTCACCTCGCTCGCCGCGGGCCGCGTCGACGTCTTCTCGGCGGGGAGCCAGCCGGCCGACCAGGTGAACTCGGTGGCCGTCGCCGTGATGGCCGAGCAGGGCATCGACATCGCGAGCGAGGTGCCGAGCATCCTCACGACGGACGCCGTCCGCACCGCTGACGTCGTCATCACCATGGGCTGCGGCGACGCCTGCCCGATCTTCCCGGGGAAGCGCTACGAGGACTGGGTGCTCGACGACCCGGCCGGACAGCCGGTCGAGACGGTCCGCCGCATCCGGGACGACATCCAGGCACGGGTGCGCACCCTGCTGCGTGAGCTGACCGACGAACGGTGAGCGGTTCCTGCACGGCATCGGAGCAGCTGTTTCCTAGACTCGTCCCATGGCAGCCACCACGGCACACCGGTCGACCACCGAGCTGCTGACCCTGCACGCCGTCCGGCTGAAGGGGATGGCCGACGACGCAGAGGTGGCGGCCCGGTTCGCCCTCGACCGGGCGGAGTCCGACGAGCTGCTGTTGGACTTCGAGGCGTACGGCTGGGTCACCCGGGTCGACTTCGCGGGGACCGGGGGCTGGACCCTGACCGCCGCCGGTCGGCAGGAGGACGAACGACGACTGGCCGAGGAGCTGACGGCGACCGGCGCGGCACAGCCGGTGCACGACGCATACCGGAGCTTCCTGCCGTTCAACGGGCGTCTGCTCAAAGCCTGCACCGAGTGGCAGCTGCGGCCGACCCCGGACGACGCCCTCGGCCCGAACGACCACTCCGACATCGTGTGGGACCAACACGTGCTCGCCGAGCTGGCCGACCTGGGCGACGAGCTCGTCGGTGTCGCCGCCGAGCTGAGCGGCCGCCTCGACCGATTCGCGGGCTACGACCAGCGCTACGGCGCGGCCCTGACCCGCGCGGTCAACGGCGAGCCCGCCTGGGTGACCCGGCCGCGGGTCGACTCCTGCCACACCGTCTGGATGGAGCTGCACGAGGACCTGCTGGCCACCCTCGGGATCGACCGGGGCGACGAGACGGAGGACATCGCGGAACTGGGCAGCCGGCTCTAGGGGCGGAAGACCGACTTCGGCGACGGCCCGGCCGCGCGCCGGGGGAGCCGGAGTCCGCGGCTGGGAGAGAATGGCCCACGTGCCCCTCTACCGTGACGAGGCCGTCGTGCTGCGCACCCACCCGCTGGGTGAGGCCGACCGCATCATCACCCTGCTGACCAAGGAGCGCGGCCGGATCCGGGCCGTGGCCAAGGGTGTGCGCCGCACCAAGTCCCGGTTCGGGGCGCGGCTGGAGCCGTTCATGGTCGTCGACGTGCAGTGCTACGAGGGCCGCAACCTCGACACGGTGACCCAGGCCGAGAGTCTGGCGACCTACGGGCAGACCATCGCCCGCGACTACACGGTCTACACCGCCGCCACCGTCATGGTGGAGACGGCCGAACGCCTCACCGAGGAGCACGAGCCGTCCACCCAGCAGTACCTGCTCCTCGTCGGCGCCCTCCGCTCGCTCGGCGGCGGCGAGCACGACCCGGGACTCGTCCTCGACGCCTACCTGTTGCGCTCCCTCGCGGTCGCGGGCTGGGCGCCGAGCTTCCACGACTGCGCGAAGTGCGGAGGCCCCGGCCCGCACTCGGCCTTCAACATCCCCGCGGGCGGTGCGGTATGCCCGGTGTGTCGCCCGCCCGGGTCCGCCGCACCCGCGCCCGAGACGCTGCGGCTGCTCGCCGCGCTGCTCAGCGGGGACTGGGTGCTCGCCGACGCCTCCGACCTGCGCGTGCGCCGTGAGGGCAGTGGACTGGTGACGGCGTTCCTCCAGTGGCACCTCGAGCGCGGGGTCCGCTCACTGCGGCACGTCGAGCGCATCGCCCAGGTCTGACCCGCGATGCCCACCAGCCCGTATGCGGCGCCGTTCGCGCACCCGAGCGGGGCGCGACCACCGTCGGTCCCGGCCGAGGTCCTGCCGAAGCACGTGGCCATCGTCATGGACGGCAACGGCCGATGGGCCAACGCCCGCGGCCTGCCCCGGACCAAGGGCCACGAGGCGGGCGAGGCCTCACTGCTCGACGTCGTGGCCGGGGCGATCGATATCGGCGTGACCCACCTGTCGGCGTACGCGTTCTCGACGGAGAACTGGCGGCGCTCCCCGGACGAGGTGCGCTTCCTCATGGGCTTCAACCGCGACGTGATCCGGCGGCGCCGCGACCAGCTGAACGAGTGGGGCGTCCGGATGCGGTGGGTCGGGCGGCGGCCGCGCCTGTGGCGGTCGGTGATCCACGAGCTCGAGGTGGCCCAGGAGCTCACCCGCGACAACACCGGCCTGACCCTGTACTTCTGCGTGAACTACGGCGGCCGGGCCGAGGTCGCCGACGCCGTGGTCCGCATCGCCGAAGATGTACGAGTGGGCCGGCTGAAGCCGGGCGGCATCGACGAGAAGACCATCGGCCGCTACCTCGACGAGCCCGACATGCCCGACGTCGACCTGTTCGTCCGGTCCTCCGGCGAGCAACGGACCTCGAACTTCCTGCTGTGGCAGTCCGCCTACGCCGAGATGGTCTTTCTCAACACGCTCTGGCCGGACTTCGACCGCCGCAACCTCTGGGAAGCGATCGAGATCTACGCCAGTCGCGACCGGCGCTACGGAGGCGCCGTCGACCGCGCGTGAACATCGCGTTACACCTGGCTGAGGGACCGCCCCGGACCCCAACCGGCCAGCCGGGCGCGGCATACTGTCCCGACATGCCCCCAGCCTCCACTGAAGCGCGCACGGCCCGTGAGACCCGGGGTACGCTCGACACCTGGGACGTCATCGTCATCGGCGGCGGCCCCGCCGGAGAGAACGCCGCCGACTACGCGATCCGGGGGAGCGACCGCACCGCCGTCATCGTCGAGAACGAGCTGCTCGGCGGGGAGTGCTCCTACTGGGCCTGCATCCCGAGCAAGACGCTGCTGCGCTCGGTGGAGATGTTCACCGAGGCCGAAGCGCTCCAGGGACTCGCAACCCGCTTGAGTACCAAGGGGATCGATGTCAAGGCGGTCCTCGGACGCCGCGACGAGTTCACCTCCCACCTCGACGACGCGGGCCAGGTGAAATGGGCCAAGGGTGCCGGGATCGACGTGCTGCGTGGGCACGGACGCCTCACCGGGACCCGCACCGTGCAGGTCGCCGACTCCGAGGGACCGGCCCGCGACATCACCGCCCGGCACGCGGTGATTGTCGCGACCGGGACCACCGCGACCATCCTCGACATCCCCGGTCTGCGGCAGTCGCTGCCCTGGACCTCCCGGGACGTCACGAACCTGCATCAGGTGCCCCGCCGGGTGGCGATCCTCGGCGGCGGCGTCGTGGCCTGCGAGGCCGCGACCTGGCTCCTCGGTCTCGGGGTGGAGGAACTGACCCTCATCGATGTGGGTGACCGGATCCTGGCGCGCGCCGAGCCGTTCGCCAGCGAGCTCGTCCACCGATCCCTGGAGGCCAGCGGCGCCAAGGTCATCACCGAGACCAAGGTCATCGAGGTATCTCGAAAGTCCCCGAAGGACAACGGGATCGGCCACATCAGCGGTGGTCCGGTCACGTTGCACATCGGCCGTCGGCGGTCGATCGTCGTCGACGAGCTCGTCGTCGCGACCGGTCGCACCCCGTCGACCCAGGACCTCGGTCTCGAGGCGGTCGGGATCGCCGACGCCGTCGCCCAGGCCCGCGGGTACATCCGCACGAACGACCAGTTGCAGGCCGACGGGGTCAGCGGACGTTGGCTGTATGCAGTGGGTGACGTCAACGGACGCGCCCTCCTCACCCACATGGGCAAGTACCAGGGCCGGATCGCCGGAGCGGTGATCGCGGCGCGGGCGGGGGCCGGGGAGCGCGCCGCGGGCAAGGAGTTCCGAGACCGCGCGAGCGAGCGAGTCGTCCCCTCGGTGACGTTCACCTCGCCCGAGGTGGCCAGCGTCGGCCTCACCGAGCAGGTGGCCAGGGACCTGGGGATCGACGTCGAGACCGTCGAGTACGACACGTCGCACGTGTCCGGCGCCGCGCTGCTGCTGGACGGCTACGTGGGGCGGGCCAAGCTCGTCATCGACCGCTCCCGGGACGTCCTCGTCGGGGCGACCTTCGTCGGGACCGGCTCGGCCGAGCTCCTTCACTCCGCAACGGTGGCGATCATCGGCGGGGTCACACTGTCGGACCTGTGGCACGCGGTGCCGTCGTACCCCACGGTCAGCGAGGTCTGGCTGCGCCTCCTGGAGGCCCGTCGCGGCTGAGGCCCTCACCGGTGAGGAGGGTCAGCCGAGCAGCGGCCGCACGTCCCGATACCCGTCGTCGACGACCCGGGACGGATCGCCGAACCGCATGACCTCGCCGCGCGCGCGGGAGTGGGCGGGCCAACCGGGGTGGCCTGTGGCGACGAACCGGACAGCGGCCCCGTGCACCTCGTCGGCCAGGGTCTGCGGAGGCTCGGGTCCGGTGAGCGCCGTGACGCGGTCGGAGCCGAGACAGTCGAACCAGAACGGCACGTCGATGCAGTGGATGGCCGCGTGCATCGTCGGCGACACGAAACCGAACCGGTAGAGCCATGTTCGCCCGTCCGGCCGAGCGTCGGCGGCCACCAGCGCGAGGCTCCGGAACACCCGGTCGGTGAGGAGGTCCTGGACCACCCGCGACGTCGGGAACCCTTGGTGCGCCTCGAGATACGCGCCGAGGGCGGGTCCGCCGAGCCCGGCCCGCTCGAGGACGGCCGACGCCGGCAGGCCGTCCAGGACCCGGGCGGCCTCGTCGAGTCCGATGGGAAACTCGTCCTCGGTGGCGCCGGCGACGAGCTCCTTGTCCGCGCCGATGCCGAGTCGCAAGGACTCAAGCGTCGGCCGCCGGACCAGGTCCCCGTCGAGGACGGGTCCGAAGGTCAGGCCGTTCTCGAGGGCGGCCAGTCGGGCCAGCGGGTCGTTCGGCTGGCCGGAGCCGTCCGACTCGTCGGACGCCGACAGGCCGTTCTGCAGCTCGAGCAGCCGGCCTTCGGGGACGGAGCCGAACCCGTCGAGTGTCGGTTCCACGCCGGCCCGCTCGGCCAGGCGCTGCGCCAGACCGCGGGCCCTCGACTCGGGGACGTCGGCGACCGCTCCGGAGAGGCTGTAGACCCGGGCGAAGAGGTGCTGGGCGGCCTCCATCCCGAGCAGCGTGAGCGCGGCGCCGCCGCCGGCGGACTGCCCGGCGATGGTGACCCGCGAGGGGTCGCCCCCGAACGCGGTGATGTTGGTCCGAACCCACTCCAGGGCCAGCAGCCAGTCCCGAACCGCCCGGTTGGACGGTGCGCCCTCGATCCAGCCGAACCCGTCGAACCCGAGCCGGTACGACACGCATACCGTCACGACGCCATCCCGGTTGAAGGACCGGCCGTCGTACCAGGGACTCGCCGGCGACCCGGCCACGAACCCGCCGCCGTGGATCCATACGAGTACCGGCAGACCGGGTCGGGTCTCGGGTGACGGCGTGTAGACGTCGGCGTTGAGCGTCGACTCGCCCGGGATCGATGGCTCGGGAATGAGGGTGATCTCGGAGAGCGCGGTCCGTTGTGCGGTCGGGCCGTGCTCGGTCGCGTCGCGGACACCGATCCATGCCCGCGCCGGTACCGGGGGGGCGAACCGCAGGTCGCCGACCGGCGGTTCGGCGAAGGGGATGCCGAGGAAGGCGGCCGACGACCCGCGCCAGGAGCCGCGGACCCGACCGGCTGCGGTGTCGACCTCGGGAGCGTTCGCGGCGTCGGTGGTCACGCGCCCACGGTAGGACAGCCGTTCCGCGAGGCTGGTGGTCCGTGATGGACTCGCCGTATGCGCGTTCCCGACGCCGCCGGTTCCGAGCCGGTCGCTCCGCACGAGCACGGGTGCTGTGCGCCCGCTCGTGCGGGCGGTGAAGGGCACCCGGCCGAAGGGCTGTCGCTCTCGGCCACCTCGATGACGGGGGCCTCCAGGGGCGCGGCGCCCGACCGGCATACCGTCCGGCAGTGCGCCGTCCCTGCACAGGTGTTCGCGATGGGTGACGCGCACAGCGACGGCAAGTGGGCCGACGGTGAGGGACCCGTCCACGAGGTCGCCGTCGCGGCCTACTCGATCGACGCCACGTCGGTGACGAACGCCGACTTCGCGCGGTTCGTTGCCGACACGGGGTTCCGCACCGAGGCCGAGACCTTCGGGTTCTCCGCGGTGTTCCATCTCGTCGTGGCGGCCCCGCCCGAGGCGGTGATGGGACCGGCCGGGGGGACGCCGTGGTGGGTCGGGGTCTACGGCGCCGACTGGCACCACCCCGGCGGGCCCCACTCGGATCTCGCCGGCCTCGACGACCACCCGGTGGTCCACGTCAGCTGGAACGACGCCCAGGCCTACTGCTCCTGGGCCGGACGCGCCCTGCCCACCGAGGCGCAGTGGGAATGCGCCTCGCGCGGCGGTCGGGCCCGCCGGCGGTACCCATGGGGCGACGCGCTGGACGGCCCGGAGCACTGCAACATCTGGCAGGGGCGGTTCCCGGTGGAGAACTCGCTCGACGACGGGTTCCTCACCACCGCCCCGGTGCGCACCTTCCAGCCCAACGACTACGGCCTGTGGCAGACCATCGGCAACGTCTGGGAGTGGTGCGCGGACTGGTGGGATCCGCGCTACTACGTGACGGGTCCGACGCAGGACCCGACCGGCCCGGCGCAGGGTCAGCAACGCGCGATGCGCGGCGGCTCCTACCTGTGCCACGACTCGTACTGCAACCGCTACCGCAACGCCGCGCGGTCGTCCAACACCCCCGACTCCTCGATGGGCAACGCCGGTTTCCGGACCGTCGCCCTCCCCACCTGACCTCGACACCCACAGGAGACCGCCCATGACCACCACGCGCCCGACCGACGCGCAGACCGCTGTGGCGGCCCTGACCCTGGAGCAGAAGGCCTCGCTGACCAGCGGTGCCGGCTTCTGGACGACCAAGGCGGTCCCGGGCGTGCCGTCGATCATGCTCACCGACGGTCCGCACGGGGTCCGCAAACAGGCCACCACCGGCGACCACCTCGGCCTGCACGACAGCGTGCCCGCGACCTGCTTCCCGCCGGCCGTCACCCTCGGGTCCACCTGGGACGCCGCGCTGGTCGAGCGAGTCGGCGCCGCGCTCGGCGCGGAGGCGCAGGCCGAGGGGGTCGGCGTGCTGCTCGGCCCGGGGATCAACATCAAGCGCTCGCCGCTCTGCGGTCGCAACTTCGAGTACCTGTCCGAGGACCCGCTGGTCAGCGGCGTCCTGGGCGCGGCCCTGGTGCGCGGGCTGCAGAGCCAGGGCGTGGGCGCCTCCTTGAAGCACTTCGCGGCGAACAACCAGGAGACCGACCGGCTCCGGGTCAGCGCCGACATCGACGAGCGGCCGTTGCGCGAGATCTACCTGCGCGGGTTCCTGCGGGTCGTCCAGGCCGCCCACCCGTGGACGGTGATGTGCTCGTACAACCGGGTGAACGGCGTGTATGCGTCGGAGAACCCGTGGCTCCTGACGACGGTGCTCCGCGACGAGTGGGGCTTCGAGGGCCTCGTGATGTCCGACTGGGGCGCGGTCAACGACCGGGTTGCCGGCGTCGCGGCCGGACTGGACCTGGAGATGCCGGCCAGCGGAGGCCGGACCGACGCGCAGCTCGTCGCCGCGGTCGAGGATGGACGGCTCGACGAGTCGGTCCTCGACACGACCGCCGGCCGCGTGGCGCACCTCGTCGACCGGGTGCTTGCTGCGCGCCAGCCGGACGCGACCTACGACGCGGACGCTCATCACGCTCTGGCCCGGGAGGCAGCAGCGGCGGGAATCGTGTTGCTGCGCAACGAGAATCACGTCCTTCCGCTCGCTCCCGAGACGCGTGTCGCCGTCATCGGCGAGTTCGCACGGACGCCGCGTTACCAGGGCGCCGGCAGCTCGCACATCAACCCCACGCGAGTCGACTGCGCGCTGGACGCGATCCGGGACGTGGCAACCGGCGAGGTCGCGTTCGCCCCCGGTTTCGTGCTCGAGGGCGCGCCGGACGCCGGGTCGGATCCCGTCGCCGACGCGGTGGCGGCGGCGGCCGACGCGGACGTCGCCGTCGTCTTCCTGGGGCTGCCCGACGCCGACGAGTCGGAGGGCTTCGACCGCGAGGACATCGAGCTGCCCGCCGACCAGCTCGCGCTGCTGGACGCCGTCGGGGCGGCCAACCCGCGGACCGTCGTCGTCCTGGCCAACGGAGGAGTGGTCCGGGTCGCGGGCTTCGCCGAGCGGGTTCCGGCGCTCCTCGAGGGGTGGCTGCTCGGCCAGGCCGGCGGCTCGGCGGTGGCCGACGTCCTGTACGGCGCGGTCAACCCCTCGGGTCGGCTCGCCGAGACGGTTCCGCTGCGCCTTCAGGACACCCCCGCCTACCTCGACTTCCCGGGCGAGCACGGGCATGTGCGCTACGGCGAGGGGCTGTTCGTCGGGTACCGGTGGTTCGACGCGCGCGACGTCGCGGTCTCGTTCCCGTTCGGGCACGGGCTCTCCTACACGAGGTTCGAGTACGCCGACCTCGCCGTGGTACCGGACGCCGGTGGCGTGGTCGCGCACGTCACCGTCACCAACGCCGGTGTCCGCGACGGCCACGAGGTGGTCCAGCTGTATGCGTCGGTGCCGGGTTCGTCGGTGGTGCGTCCGCAGCGCGAGCTGGCGGCGTTCGAACGGGTCTGGGTGCCGGCGGGGGAGTCGGTCACCGTCGAGCTGCGGGTGACGCGCGACGACCTCGCCTACTACGACACCCGGGTGGGCGGCTGGATCACGGAGACCGGTGAGTACGTCGTCGAGGTCGGGGCCTCGAGCCGCGACCTGCGTGGCCGCGCCTCAGTGACGATCGAGGGTGACGAGGTCATCATGCCGGTCACCGCCGACACCCCCGTCGCCGAGGCCCTCGAGGATCCGGTCCGCGGGCCCGCGCTCCGGCAGGCCCTCGGTCGGTTCCTCGGCGGCGAGGGGGACGGGCTGCTCAAGGTGGTGGGGTCGTTCCCGATCGGGCGGATAGCCAGCTTCCCCGGCGTCGACGTCACCCCCGAGCAGCTGGAGGCCCTCCTGTCCGGCGGCGAGTAACCGCGAGCCTCCGCCCGACCACCACTGCCCCCCGCTCGCCGAGAGGCCAACATCTGTCGTCATTTGCGTCGAATGGGGACAGAAGCTGGCCTATCGGCGGGACGGTGCGGTGGGGACGGGGTCAGGGCGCGCAGTCGGAGCAGGTCCCGAAGATCTCCAGCGTGTGCGTGACGTCGCGGAATCCGTGCTCCGCGCTGACCGCGTCGGCCCACCGCTCGACCGTGGGCCCTTCGACCTCGACGGTCCGTCCACAGGATCGGCAGACCAGGTGGTGGTGGTGCGCACCGGTGCTGCACCGGCGGTACACGGACTCACCCTCGTCGGTACGCAGGACATCGACCTGACCCTGGTCCGCGAGGGTCTGCAGGGCGCGGTAGACCGTGGCCAGGCCGACCTTGTGGCCCTCGCTGCGCAGCCGGGCGTGCAGGTCCTGGGCGGACGTGAAGTCGTCCGCCCCGCCGAGGGCGTCGGCCACGGCGGCCTGCTGCCGGGTGAGCCGGCGCGGCTGGCTGGCCAGGCCGGTCACGGCTGCCCCGCCTTCTCGGACGCCGGTGCACCGGCTGCTGGGGCCGGCTCGGCGGCGGCGTGTACCCCGTCGTGCTCGTCGTAGTGACCCTCGTGCGGTGCGTGGCGGTGGCCGTCGTGGAGGTAGTCCACGTGACCGTGGTGGGCCACCGCCGGGTGGCCGCACTGGGGTCCGTGCTCGTGGGCGTGGGTCTCGGCCCGCTCGTGCTGCTTCGCGCGGACCCGGGTGACCACGGCCCGGCCGACCGACGCCGCGACGAACACGAGGATGGCGAGGACGACGATCGTGCCGCCCGACGGGGTGTCCGCCTCGTAGGAGACGACGACGCCGCCGACCGAGCACATCAGTCCGATGACGACGGCCCAGCGCATCGTGGCGCGGAACGACGACCCGAACAGCTGCGCCGCGGCGACCGGCACGATCATCAGGGCGCTGATCAGGAGCAGGCCGACGATCCGCATCGAGACGACGACGGTCACGGCGGTGAGCACCGCCAGGGCGATGTTGAGGGCGAGGACCGGCATCCCCATCGCCTGCGCATACTCCTCGTCGCTGGCCACCGCGAAGAGGCGCGGACGCAGCAGCCAGGTGGTGAGGATGACGAGCACCGCGAGCACGGCGAACACCCAGAGGTCCGAGGCCTTCACGGTGGTGATGGCGCCGAAGAGGTATGCGGTGAGGTTGGCCGGCGTGCCCTGCGACGACTTGCTGATGATGACGACGCCGGCGGCGATGCCGCCGTAGAAGATCACGGCGAGGGCGACGTCGCCCTGGGTGCGGCCCGAGGCCCGGATCAGCTCGATGGCCACGGCCGCGAGGACGGCCGCGACGAGCGCCGTCCAGACGGGCGCGACGTTGGTCAGCAGCCCGACGGCGACCCCCGCGAGGGCGACGTGGCCCATCCCGTCGCCGATCAGGGACAGCCGGCGCTGGACGAGGAAGACGCCGACCAGCGGGGCGACCAGGCCGACGAGAACGGCGGCCAGCAGGGCCCGCTGCATGAAGTCGTACGAGAGCAGCTCGGTCACGGCGCTCTCCCGGTGGGCCCGGACTCGGCGTTGCCAGTCAGGGACGGCCGCGAGTCGTACAGCTCGTGGTCGTGGTGGTGGCTGTGGTGCTCGTGCAGGACCTCGGCCTCCCGCGCGATGAACACGTCGCGCGGCCCGTCGAAGACGACGCCGCCGCGGTCGACGACGACCACGCGGGTCACGACCTCGACGAAGGCGTCCATCTCGTGCGTGACGACGAGCATCGTCACGCCCTGCGCTGCCAGTCGGCCGAGCACCTCGGCGAGGACGTGCTGGTTGGCCGTGTCGACCCCGGCGGTCGGCTCGTCCATGAGCAGGACGTCGGGCTGCGCGGCGAGCGCGCGGGCGATGAGCACCCGGCGCTGCTGCCCTCCGGAGAGGGTGCTGACGTCGGTCCCGGCGCGGTCGGCGAGGCCGACGATGTCGAGCGCGCGGGCGATGACCTGCCGGTCGGTGGCGGACGGCCGCCCGAACCAGGACTGCCGCACGAGCCGTCCGGTGGCGACGATCTCCTCGGCGGTCGCACGGACCGATCCGGAGAGCGTGTGGCGCTGCGGTACGTACCCGAGGCGGGCGTGGTCTCCGGTACGCCCGAACCGGTCGAGCGGGGTGCCGAACAGCAGGACCTCGCCGCCGAGCTGGTCGCTGAGGCCGAGCAGCCCCTTGACGATGGTCGACTTCCCGGCGCCGTTCGGGCCGAGGATCGCCACGACCTCGCCGGGGAACACGTCGAGGGTGACGTGGCGGACCACGGCGTTGTCCGCATACCCGAACGTCGCCCTCCGCAGGGAGACGATCGGCTCGACCGACGTCGCGGCGGCGCTCATCAGCAGCCCTGGCCGGCCTTGAGCGTGGCGAGGTTGGACCGCATCACCTCAAGGTAGTCGTGGCCCGCGGAGGTGATGGTGAGTCCCTCGATCGGGTCGAGCGTGGCCAGGTGGGCACCGGTGCTCTTGGCGACCGTCTCGGCGAAGGCGGGCTCCACCAGCGTCTCCGCGTAGATCGTCGTGACGCCGTGGGTCTTCACGAAGTCCGCGACCTGCGCGAGCTGCGCGGCGGACGGCTCGACGTCGGGGGACAGGCCGGCGATCGGGACCTGGGTGAAGCCGTAGCGCTCGCTGAGGTAGCCGAAGGCGGCGTGGCTCGTCACGAGGTCCTTGCGGGTGCACGACGCGAGGGTCGTGCGGAACTCGGCGTCGAGCGCGCCGAGCTGGTCGGTGAAGGCCTTGGCGTTCTGGGTGTAGGTCGCCGCGTTGGCCGGGTCGGCCTGGCCGAGCCGCTGGCCGATGGCGGTCGCGACGGCCGCGTAGCGCTGGGGGTCGAGCCAGAAGTGTGGATCCCTGGCGGCGGCGGCGTCCTGCGGGGCGGCGGTATGCGTGTCGCCGTCCGACTCGGCCTCGGGCGGGGCGGCAAGGTCGAGGTTCGCGACGGGGGCCACGTCGAAGGCGTGCTGGCTGCCCTCCTGGTCGACCGCGGTGTCGACGGCCGGTTGGAACCCCTTGGCGTAGACCACCAGGCCCGCCTCGGCGACCTTGGCGACGTCCTGCGGGCTCAGCTCGACGTCGTGCGGCTCGGCGCCGGGCTTGGTCAGGCTGGTGACCGCGACGTGGTCGCCGCCGACCTGCTGGACCGCGAACTCGATCGGGTAGAACGACGCCACGACCGAGAGCGTGCCCCCGGCGGTGCCGCCGGACGTCGCCCCGTCGACCGACCCGGAGCCGCAGGCGGACAGCAGTCCGGCCGCCGCCAGGGCTGGCAGGACAAGGGCGGTGGCGCGACGCATACCCCGTTTGTACCCAGAATGAGAATGATTGTCAAAATCGCGTCAGCCGCGCGGGACCGCCTGCACCACGGTGATCGCCGTGATCACCGCCAACACGGCGAGGCGCATCATCCGCTCGGGCAGGGTGAGCCGCGGCCACGTGTAGTAGACGAGGAACGCCACTCCGGCGGCGACGAGGGCCGACGCGAGGAACCCCCAGCGCGGCACGAGGATCCCTACGACGATCAGGGCGATGACGGCGAGGAACGGGATGACGCGGGGGAGTCGCTCGAGGCGGTCGAGCACGGGGTATGCGGCGTGCTCCACCCGCGACCGGAAGGGCAGGCTCACCCGCGCAAGGCTACGTGCTCCGCCCTCCGCCCCCGTTCGTGCTCTGAACCACGCGGAATTCCGGCTCCAGCCACCACGAACCACGGCGGCCGCTCGACGCATACTCGCGCGAAACTGGTTCGGGTCGGCGGATAACCTTGCCCACTATGGCCAGTCTGACCACCCCCGGCACCACCGTCGACACCGTTGTGAGCCTCTGCAAGCGCCGCGGCTTCGTGTACCCGAGCGGTGAGATCTACGGCGGTACCCGGTCGGCGTGGGACTACGGCCCGCTCGGCGTGGAGCTGAAGGACAACATCAAGCGGCAGTGGTGGAAGTCCATGGTCATCCAGCGCGACGACGTGGTCGGCCTCGACTCCGCGATCATCCTGCCGCGGGAGACCTGGGTCGCGTCCGGCCACGTGGCGACGTTCAGCGACCCGCTGGTCGAGTGCCTCTCCTGCCACAAGCGGTTCCGCGCCGACCACCTCCAGGAGGCCGTCGCCGAGAAGCGCGCGGGGAAGGGCGACGTCGTCGACCCCGACGACATCCCGCTCACCGAGATCGTCTGCACCAACTGCGGCACCCGCGGGCAGTGGACCGAGCCGCGCCAGTTCTCCGGCCTGCTCAAGACCTTCCTGGGCGTCGTCGAGGACGAGTCCGGCCTGCACTACCTGCGGCCGGAGACCGCGCAGGGCATCTTCCTCAACTTCCTCAACGTGATGAACTCGTCGCGCCGCAAGCCGCCGTTCGGCATCGCCCAGATCGGCAAGTCGTTCCGCAACGAGATCACGCCCGGCAACTTCATCTTCCGGACGCGCGAGTTCGAGCAGATGGAGATGGAGTACTTCGTCAAGCCCGGCGAGGACGAGGCGTGGCACCAGCGGTGGATCGACGATCGCACCGCCTGGTATGTCGGCCTCGGCATCAACCCGGGCAACTTGCGTCACTTCGAGCACCCCAAGGAGAAGCTCTCCCACTACTCGAAGCGGACCGTCGACATCGAGTACCGGTTCAACTTCACCGGTTCGGAGTGGGGCGAGCTCGAGGGCATCGCCAACCGCACCGACTTCGACCTGACGACGCACTCGCAGCACTCCGGCACCGAGCTGGTCTACTTCGACCAGACGACCGGTGAGCGCTACACGCCCTACGTGATCGAGCCGGCGGCGGGCCTGTCGCGCTCGCTGATGACGTTCCTCGTCGACGCCTACGCCGAGGACGAGGCCCCCAACACCAAGGGCGGCGTCGACAAGCGCGTCGTGCTGCGGCTCGACCCGCGGCTGGCACCGGTCAAGGCCGCGGTGCTGCCGCTCTCGCGCAACGCCGACCTCTCGCCCAAGGCCCGCGACCTGGCGGCCCAGCTGCGACAGAACTGGAACATCGACTTCGACGATGCCGGCGCCATCGGCAAGCGGTACCGCCGTCACGACGAGATCGGTACGCCGTACTGCGTCACGGTCGACTTCGACACCCTCGAGGACCAGGCGGTGACCATCCGCGAGCGCGACTCGATGGCGCAGGAGCGGATCGCGCTCGACCAGGTCCAAGGCTGGCTGGCGCAGCGGCTCGTCGGCTGCTGAGCCTCCGGACCGCTCGACGGGCACGAGCTCTGTTTTTGGGCTCCTGGTGACCGATACCGGCTCAGCTGCCCGTCGAGATGACCACGTCAGTCGGCCAGCTTGAAGGTCAGCCGGGTGACCCACTGGTCCATGTCGGGCTGCTCCATCGGGCTGGTCTCGTACCACTCGACCCGGTTGGCCCACACCTCGCCGTCCGCCGACGGGTGCTTGTCGAAACGCAGTCCCTCGTTGCCGGCCCAGGTGAGCAGGCCGACGGTCGCCCCGTAGAGCCCGTCGGGGTGTCCCACGTGCGTCGTCGACGCATACCGGCCGGCGGGCAGCGTGTCCCACTCGACCTCGCCGCCCACCTCGACCGGTCCGGCGACCGGCACGCCCGCCTGGACGACCATGGCGCGGGCCATGTCGATGACCAGGTAGCGCAGGAACGGCGCACCGGCGGGTACGTGTCCACGTTCGAGGAGCCACCCGACCAGTCCGGGGATCTCGTCGGCGATCTCGTTCATCGTCGTCATGGTCACGGTCTTGGTGACGCCGACGAACGGCTGCTCGGGCAGGTCGACGACGGCGTATGCGCCGGGCTGGGGATCGCTCATACCCCTGAGACTCGCAGGCGTCCGCCAACTCATCGGCGCGTGAAGTCGCCTGCCCAGGTCGGATACCCGGTCGTATGCCGGTATCGGTTGTCCAAGCAACCGAATACGGCATACGACCGGGTATCCGACCCCCACCCCGCGGGGCGCCCGGCGGTTGGTTGCGGCGGAAAACCGATGAGTTGCCGTCGGTGGTCTGGTCTACCGTCCATGAATCCCGAGGAGGACGACGCCATGGCCGCCCAGGGACCACGGCTCGACCTGAAGCAGCCGGCGCAGCGGACGTTCGTGCACCTGCTGCTCAACACGCTGGTCGTGTCGGTCATGAACTTCACGGTGTGGTTCGCCGTGACCTTCTGGGTCTACCTCGAGACGAAGTCAGTTTTCGCCACGGGCATGATCGCCGGGATCTTCCTCATCGCCATCGCGTCGACCGGGATCTGGTTCGGCAGCCTCGTCGACCACCACCACAAGAAGCGCGTCATGCAGGTCTCGGCGGCGGTGTCGCTGGTCATCTACATCGCCAGCCTGGTGCTCTACCTCCTCACCCTGGACGAGACCTTCCGCGATCCTGGAAGCCTGCTGCTCTGGGTGTTCATCGTCATGGTGATGCTCGGTGTCATCGCCGGGAACCTCTTCGCGATCGCCCTGCCCACCTGCGTCACGCTGCTCATCCCGGCCGACGTCCGCGACCGAGCCAATGGGCTGGTCGGTACCTCCACCGGTGTCTCGTTCCTCGTGACGTCGGTCGTCAGCGGGATCCTCGTGGCGGCAGGGGGGATGCGCTACGTGCTGATGCTCGCGGTCGGCGTGCTGGTGCTCGTCGAGGTCTACCTCGCCCTCATCCACGTGCCGGAGCCCCGGGTCGTCACGACAGCCGAGGCGATGGGGGAGCCGGCGGACGGCGCGTCCGACGACGACGCGCCCGCACCGGTGGCGATGAGCGCCGGGGTCGACGTCCGCGGCACGTTGCGGATCGTGCGCGGCGTACCCGGGCTGCTCGCGCTGATCTTCTTCTCCTGCTTCAACAACTTCCTCGGCGGTGCCTTCATGGCGCTCATGGACGCCTACGGCCTGTCGATGGTGAGCGTCCAGGCGTGGGGCCTGCTGTGGGGTGCCCTGAGCGTCGGCATCATCGTCGGCGGCCTGGTCGTCGCCCGAGTCGGCTTGTCCAGCAACCCCGTTCGCATCCTGCTACTCGTCAACGTCGTGCTCTGGACCGTCACGATCCTCTTCCCGGTCCGGTCGTCGATCGTGCTGCTGGCCGTCGGGATGGCGATCTATATGCTCCTCATCCCCTTCGCGGAGGCGGCCGAGCAGACGGTGCTGCAGCAGGTCGTCCCCTACGAGCGGCAGGGCCGGGTCTTCGGGTTCGCCCAGAGCGTGGAGCAGGCCGCGTCGCCGCTGACCGCCTTCCTCATCGGACCGATCACCCAGTTCGCGGTGATCCCGTTCATGACCGACGGCTGGGGAGCTCGCACGATCGGCCCGTGGTTCGGAACCGGCCCGGACCGCGGGATCGCCCTGGTGTTCGTCATCATCGGCATCATCGGTCTGATCGCCACGCTGCTCGCTCTGAGGAGCCGCTACTACCGCGACCTCAGCGCCTCGGTAGCCGGCAGATCGACGGAACCGGACGACGAGAACGGGTACGCGCAGGTCGCGCCGGGCTGAGCGGACTCGGCGCCCATGACAACGGTCATGGGGGAGTCATGACGAAGAGACCTCACGCCCGGCCCCTCCAACCACCATCCTGGAGGACATGACCACTACGACCACCACGTCAGCGGGCCCGAACGGGTCCACGCCGGGCGTGCTCGGGGGAGACCTCGCCATCGCGGCGACCGGACTGCGCAAGGACTTCGGCTCCGTCCATGCCGTGCGCGGGATCGACCTGGAGATCCGGCAGGGGGAGATCGTCGCGTTCCTCGGCCCGAACGGCGCCGGTAAGACCACGACGATCGACATGATCCTCGGCCTCTCCGACCCGACCGCCGGCACCGTCACCGTTCTCGGGCAGAGCCCACGCAGCGCCATCGCCCACGGCCTCGTCGCCGCCGTCATGCAGACGGCCGGGTTGCTCAAGGACATCAGCGTCCGCGAGACCCTCGAGCTGACCGGCTCGCTCTTCGTCCACCACGTCTCCGTCGACGGGGTCATGAAGCGGGCCGGCATCTCCGACATCGGCGACCGCCGCGTGAACAAGTGCTCCGGCGGCCAGCAGCAACGGCTCCGGTTCGCGATGGCCCTGCTGTCGGACCCCGAGCTGCTCATCCTCGACGAGCCGACCACGGGGATGGACGTCACCGGGCGGCGCGACTTCTGGGCAGCGATCCGCCAGGACGCCACCCGCGGGCGCACCATCCTCTTCGCGACCCACTATCTCGAGGAGGCCGACGAGTACGCCGACCGGATCATCCTCGTCCGCCAGGGCGAGATCGTGGCCGACGGCACCGCGGCCCAGATCAAGGCCATGTCGGCCGGCCGCACGGTCCGCGCCACCGTCCCGGGCGTCACCGCCGCCCAGCTCGAGGCGGTCCCCGCCGCGGACTCGGTGGAAGTGCGCGGCGAGATCGTCCGGATCCACTCGAAGGACTCGGACGCGGTCGCGCGTTACCTGCTCACCCAGACCGACGCCCACGACCTCGAGATCGAGTCGCGCGGCATCGAGGACGCCTTCATCGCCCTGACCGCCGACGCGCAGGACGACCCGACCACCACCACCAATCAAGGAAGCATCATGACCACCGCCGTCAGCGACGCCGCGGAACCCGCATACGCCGCCCGCGCCGAACGCCGCGTCCCGAGGATGGGTGGGCTCAACCCGACCCTGCTGCGCATCGAGCTGCTGCGGGTGCTGCGCAACCGCCGCACGATGATCTTCACCCTCGTCTTGCCAGCCGTCTTCTACCTGATCTTCGGCGTCTCCCAGAGCTACGCCGACCAGAACGCCGGCCGGGGCAACGTCGCGGCCTACATCATGATCTCGATGGCTGCCTACGGCGCGATGATCGCGTCGACCGGTGGCGGGGCGATGGTCGCCACCGAGCGCGCGCAGGGCTGGAGCCGGCAGCTGCGGCTGACCCCGCTGTCACCGGTGGTCTATGTATTCGTCAAGCTGCTCACCGCCATGCTGCTCGGCGCCCTCGCGGTTCTCGTCGTCTTCGTCATGGGCGCCTTCACCAAGGCGCAGATGGACACCATCGGGCTGTGGGTCGCAACGGCGTTCATCGCCTGGGCGGGGTCGCTCGTCTTCGCGGCGTTCGGCCTCTTCATGGGGTACCTGCTGCCGAGCGAGAACGTCATGCAGATCATCGGTCCCGGGCTCGCCATCCTGGCCTTCGCCGGCGGGCTGTTCGTCCCGCTCGAGGACGGTTCGACGCTGCAGAAGATCGCCCAGTTCACCCCGATGTACGGCATCTCGTCGCTGGCCCACGCACCGCTCACGGGCGACTCGTTCCAGTGGACCTGGGTGGTCAACGTCGCCGCCTGGCTGGTCCTCTTCGCCGGAGGCGCGATCTGGCGGTTCCGCAAGGACACCGCGCGGGTCTGACCAGCCACTCGCCGGAGTAGTTTCGTGAGCATGTCCGACCCCGTCGCCCAGTACGACACCAGGTTCAACTGGTGGGCCGCGCTGGGCGCCGGGGTGTGGCTCGTCTTCCTGGTCCCGGCCGCCGCGGCCGGCTGGTCCGCGCGCGACACGATGGCCGGCTGGGTCGGCCTCTGCGCCCTCGCGGCGTTCTGCTTCCTCTACGTCTGGTCGTTCACCTGGGCCCGTCCCTACCGGCACGACGGCGAGCTGTGGCGTCAGGTCCAGCCTCAGGCGCTGGCCATCGTCGGCGGCCTGTTCGCCCTCGGCGCGATCGTCGTCCTCACTCTCCACCAGGACGGGTTGGGCACCGCCGTCTACGTCGCCGTGGCCGGGATCACGACGCTGCCGCGTCACTGGGCGCTCCCGCTGGCCGGCGTCCTGGCCCTCGGGGCGGAGGCCCTCGCTCGCACGGTCCCCGGATGGCAGGGCGCCGACGGCGTCGGCCTGTCGGTGCTCCTCGCCGGTTTCGCGGTCTGGGGGATGTGGACCGCGATGCGCCGCAGCCGCGACCTGCTCGCGGCCAGGGAGGAGAACGCCCTCCTCATGGTCGACCAGGAGCGCGCCCGGATGGCCCGCGACCTCCACGACATCCTCGGCCACTCGCTCACCGTCATCGCCGTCAAGGCCGAGCTCGCCGACCGGCTCGTCGACGTCAGCCCGAAGCGCGCTCGCGCCGAGATCGCCGACATCCAGCGGCTCTCCCGCGACGCTCTCGCCGACGTCCGCCGGACCGTCGACGGGGTCCGTGAGCTGAGCCTGCCGGCCGAGCTGGCCCGGGCCCGGGCCGCGTTGCAGGCCGCGGAGATCACCGCGGACCTGCCCGGGTCGACCGACCACGTCCCCTCGGAGGTGCGCGAGCTGTTCGCCTGGACCCTGCGCGAGGGGGTCACCAACGTGGTCCGGCACAGCGCCGCGTCGCGCTGCACCGTCACCCTGGCCGACGACCGGATCACCATCGAGGACGACGGACGGGGTATGCGGTCCGCCGACGCGTCCGCGCTCCATGACGGTCACGGACTCACCGGACTTCGCGAACGGGCGGCCGCCGAGGGTGCCCACGTCGTCGTCGAGACGCCGCCGTCGGGCGGGTTCCGGCTCAGCGTGGTGGCGGCCAAGGCGGCGGAGACCTCGGGCCTTTCGGCCGTCCCCGGGACCCCTGAGCCCTCACGGGTCGAGGCGTCCGTCAGCCCCCAGCCCGTGGAGACGCCTCGGTGACGATCCGGCTCCTGCTCGCCGACGACCAGGCCCTCGTCCGCGGCGCACTCGCCACCCTGCTCGAGCTCGAACCGGACATGACCGTCGTGGCCGAGGTCGGCCGCGGCGACGAGGTGGTCGCGGCCGCGCGCGAGTCGAACCCCGACGTCGCCCTCCTCGACGTCGAGATGCCTGGCATGGACGGGATCGAGGCCACTCGCGAGCTACGGGCGGCGCTCCCGGACGTCAAGGTCGTCATCGTCACGACGTTCGGGCGGCCGGGGTTCCTGCGGCGCGCCCTGATCGCCGGCGCGAACGGGTTCGTCGTCAAGGACACCCCCGCACGCCAGCTGGCCGACGCCGTCCGGCGGGTCAACTCCGGCCTGCGCGTGGTCGACCCGACCCTCGCCGCGGACAGCCTGGCCGTGGGGGAGTCGCCCCTGACCGTCCGCGAGGCGGAGGTGCTCCGCGCTGCCCGGGACGGCGGCAGCGTGAGCGACATCGCCGCAGCGGTGTTCCTCTCCGAAGGAACTGTCCGCAACCACCTCTCGGCCGCCATCGGCAAGACCGGCGCCCGCAACCGGGGGGATGCCGTGCGGATCGCCGAGGAGAACGGCTGGCTGTGAGCGGCGCGGACCGGACGCCCGCGACCCGGCTGGTCCTCGTGCACGGGTCCCGCCTGGCGGCCTCCCAGTGGGCGCCCCAGCAGACACGGCTCGCCGCCGACGCCACCCTCGGGTGGCTCGAGGTGGTGGTGCCCGACCTGCCCGGTCACGGCAAACGGTCGGCCGAGCCGTTCACGCTGGACCGGGCGATCGGCGCCGTGGCGGCGGCGGTCGAGGCCGCCCCACCCGCCGAGCGCGTCGTCCTCGCCGGGCACTCGCTCGGCGGGTACGTCGCCGCGACCTACGCCGCCACCTACCCCCGCCGGCTCGACGGGCTGGTGCTTCTCGGCGCGGCCGCCGTACCCCGGGGAGCCGGCGCCGCCGCATACCGGGCGATCGCCGCACTGACCGAGCGCGCCGGCCCCGACCGGATGACCCGGGTCAACGACCGGATCCTGGGCCGGCTGTATCCACCCGATCTCGTCGAGCCGGTCGTCGCCGGCGGGTACTGGTTCCGGCCGACCCGCGCCGCGTGGCGCGACGTGATGTCCCGCTGCGGACCGCACCAGCTGCGCGAGGTGACCTGCCCGGTCCTGATCGCCGGTGGTCAGTACGACCAGCTGATGCTCGACGCGAGGCGGTATGCGCGGGCCGCACCGGACGGGCGGGTTGTCCGGATCCGCGGGGCGGGCCACTTCGCGGGGTTCGACCGGCCCGACGAGGTCACCGCCCTGCTCGCCGAGTTCGCCCGCGCCGTCGCGGATGGGACACTGGACGGGTCATGAGCGCCACCGCGACCCTCGTCTCCCCGCTGCGGATCGGCCGGCACACCATCGGGTCGCCGGTCGTCCTCGCGCCGATGGCGGGCATCACGAACCGGGCGTTCCGGCGGCTGTGCCGCGAGTTCGCGTCGGAGGACGGGAGCGGCGACTCGGCGCTCTACGTCAGCGAGATGATCACGTCGCGGGCCCTGGTCGAGCGCAACCCCGAGACCATGCGGCTCATCCAGCACGACCCCGAGGAGCACCCGCGGTCGATCCAGCTCTACTCGACCGACCCGACCACCGCCCGGGCGGCGGCGCGGTTGCTCGTCACCGAGGACCGCGCCGACCACATCGACCTCAACTTCGGCTGCCCCGTCCCGAAGGTCACCCGCAAGGGCGGCGGCTCCGCGCTGCCGTGGAAGCGCGACCTGTTCCGCGCGGTCGTCGCCGCCGTCGTCGAGGAGGGCGCCCGCCGCGATGTCCCCGTCACCGTGAAGATGCGCAAGGGCATCGATGACGCCCACCTCACCTACCTCGACGCCGGCCTCGCCGCGCAGCAGGAGGGGGTGGCGGCGGTGGCCCTACACGCCCGAACCGCTGCGCAGGCCTACTCGGGTACCGCCGACTGGGCGGCGATCCGGCTGCTCAAGGAGACGGTCACCGAGGTGCCGGTCCTCGGCAACGGGGACATCTGGTCGGCGGAGGACGCCCTGCGCCTGGTCGACGAGACCGGCTGCGACGGCGTGGTCGTCGGGCGAGGCTGTCTCGGCCGGCCGTGGTTGTTCGCCGACCTGGCGGCGGCGTTCGCCGGTTCGCCGGTACGACTGCGACCGAGCCTCGGCGAGGTGACCGAGACGCTGCGCCGGCACGCCGCCTACCTGGTCGAGTTCTACGGCGACGAAAACCACGGCTGCCGCGACATTCGCAAGCACATCGCCTGGTACCTCAAGGGATTCCCCGCCGGCGGGACCGTGCGCAGCTCGCTCGCGCTCGTCGACTCGCTGGCCGCGCTGGACCGGCTGCTCGACGGGCTCGACCCCGACGCGCCGTGGCCGGGCGACCCGGCCGAAGGCCCGCGGGGCAGGGCCGGCAGCCCGCGCCGCGTCATCCTGCCCGAGGGCTGGCTCGCCTCGCGCGAGCTGTCGCCCGAGCACGCCGCCGAGGTCGCGGCGGCCGAGGAGCACCACTCCGGCGGCTGACGGTGGTCGCCGCTAGGGTCCCGGCATGGGTTCACGGACGGGCGGTACGCCCGAGAAGCCTGCGCTGTTCTTCGACGGCCCCGAGGACTTCCGGGCATGGCTAGAGCAGCACCACGAGACCGAGACCGAGCTGTGGATGGGCTTCAACAAGAGGCACGTCGCCGACCGCGGCCTGACGTGGGAGGACGCCGTCCCGGAGGCGCTGTGCTTCGGATGGATCGACTCGCGCGCCGAGGGCATCGACGACGACACCCGGCGGCAGCGCTGGACGCCCCGCAAGAAGACCAGCAACTGGAGCCGGATCAACCTCGACCACGTCGACCGGCTCACCCGCGAGGGCCGGATGTGGCCGGCCGGCATCCGGGCGTGGGAGGCACGGCGCGAAGACCGGCAGGCGATCTACTCCTACGAGCAGGGCGGGGTGCTCGCCCTCCCCGAGGCGTATGCGGCGCAGCTCGCTACCAGCCCCGCCGCAACGGCGTTCTGGGCGGAGACGACGGCCAGCTACCGGAAGATCTGCATCAGCTGGGTGCAGTCGGCCAAGCAGCAGTCCACCAACGACAAGCGGATGGCTCAGCTGGTCGAGGACTGCGCCGCCGGCCGGCTCATCCCGAGCCAGCGCTACGGCGAGATCCCGAAGTGGGTCGACCGAGCCGCCGCGGCGGCGGCCGCTGCCGGCTCGAGCTGACGCCGGCCGGGCCGCCGGTCCCGAGGGTCGCAAGCGCGCCGAGGAACAGGTCGGATACCCGGTCGGGTAACCGCTTCGGTCGTTGGAACAGCCGCCTTGGGTACTCGACCGGGTACTCGACCGGGTATCCGACATCGGCGACCCCAGCGCTGACCGGCCGTCACGCCTTCCGGGTCACGCTCGGCACTAGGCTCGGGGCCGTGGCCTGGTTCTCGCGCAAGGACAAGCAGGACGACGCTCCCGCGGAGCGGGCCGCCCCGTCGCGGTCGATGGTCGCGGAGGCCGACCCGGAGGACGCGGAGCTGCCACTCCGTCCGGTCATCGCGCGTCTCGGCGCCGAGGAGCAGCAACGGCTTGCCGCCGGGCGGACGGCGGTCGAGAAGGCCGGTATCGACGTGACCGACCTCGACGCGCTGGGCGCCGCGTTCGACGCGGCCCTCGCCTCCTGGCAGTCCGCGCGCAAGGGCGATCGTGACGACGAGCGTGAGATCGTGGAGCGGTTCGCGATCGCGATCGGCGAGCACCTGCACCGGACCACGGACCTCAGCTGGTCACGGGTGACCGACGCGTTCGGGACCGACCTGGCGGTCGCCGGAGGCAAAGACGACTTCGTCGTGGTGCCCGGCAACCTCGTCGCCGCCCGGTGGATGAACGCCGAGACCGGTTGGGTTCCCGGCGTCGTGGGTCACCTGGTCCGGGTTCGCGCCGACCGCTGAGCGCGTAACCCCGGAACGTCAGGTCCGGCGGATCAGCCCCGACGGGCGATCTTGACGGCCGTGCCGTAGGCGACGACCTCCTGGTAGCCCTGGCCGACCTCGTTCGCGTCGAACCGCATGGCCAGGATGGCGTCCGCGCCGCGAGCCTGCGCAGCGTCGACGAGCCGCTCCATGGCCTCTTCCCGCGTCTGCATGAGCTGCTTGGTCAGACCCTTGAGCTCACCACCGACGATGGACTTGAAGCCGGCGCCGAGCTGGGCGCCGACGTTGCGCGAACGCACGGTCAGGCCGGTCACCTCGCCGAGCACCTCGGTGACGTCGTGGCCCGGGATGTCGTTCATCGTCGAGATCAGCATGGCGGCAGCCTCCCACATCGAGCGCGGCTCGGTACGGCATACATTCACGAGTGTGGGCACCACGGGCAGCTACGGCGCACGCGACCGCGAGCGCTGGGTGGCGGAGGACCCCGCATACCAACGAGCCGACCGCGACGACTTCGCGCGCGACCGGGCCCGGCTGATCCACTCGGCAGCGCTGCGCCGGCTCTCAGCCAAGACCCAGGTGGTCCAGCCCGGCAGTGACGACTTCGCCCGGAACCGCCTCACCCACTCGCTGGAGGTGGCGCAGATCGGCCGCGAGTTCGGGGCGGCGCTCGGCTGTGATGCGGACGTCGTCGACACCGCCTGCCTCGCGCACGACCTCGGCCACCCGCCGTTCGGCCACAACGGCGAGGAGGCGCTCGACGCCATCGCGCAGGACATCGGCGGGTTCGAGGGGAACGCCCAGACGCTGCGCATCCTCACCCGGCTCGAGGCCAAGCGGTCGCACCCGGACGGACGCCCCGCTGGTCTGAACCTCACCCGCGCCAGCCTCGACGCCGCGACCAAGTACCCCTGGGTGCGAGGCGAATCGGTCTGGGGGACCAAGAAGTTCGGCGTGTATGCGGCGGACCTGCCGGTCTACGAGTGGTTCCGGGAGGGCGTCGAGCCGGGCGTCCGTTGCCTCGAGGCCGACGTCATGGACTGGTCCGACGACGTCGCCTACTCGGTCCACGACATCGAGGACGCCATCGCCTCGCGGACCATCGACCCGCGGATGCTGCACTCGCGCAGCGATGTCGCGGTGGTGTTCGGCCGGGCGCGGTCGGCCTACGCGCCGGACCTGGACGAGGACGACTTCGTGCGCGCCCTCGACCGGCTGTTGGCCACCGGCGCGATCCCCGACGCGTACGAGGGAACGCGCGCGGACCTCGCCGTCCTCAAGGACATGACCAGCCGCCTCATCGGCCGGTTCGTCGTCTCCGTCGAGCGGGCCACCCGGGAGAAGCACGGGGCCGGGCCGCTGACGCGGTACGACGCGCACCTCGTGGTCCCCGACGAGGTGCGGGCGGAGGCCTCGGTCCTCAAGGCGCTCGCCGCTCACTTCGTCATGTTCGCCGAGATCCGCGTGGGCGTCATGACTCACCAACGCGAGGTGGTGGGGGAGCTGGTCCGCTGGTTCGCCGCGGACCCGGAGCGGCTCGACGAGGACCTCCGCGCCGACTACGCCGCGGCCGTCGACGACGCGGAACGGTTGCGCGTCGTGATCGACCAGGTGGCCTCGCTGACCGACGGACGCGCCCTCGCCCTGGTCACGGCCGGGTCGTGAGGCACCGGACCGGCCGAACCCGTAGCGTGTCCCGGTGAGCGCAGCCAAGGCCCTGGGCGGCCTCGTCGTCCTGGGGGTCGTGGTGGTCGGCGGGCTGTACGCGGGGGACCGCTACGTGGAGTCGCGAGCCGAGGAGTATGCGGTCGGCGTCGTCTCGCAGAGCATCTCCACCACACAGCCGCCGGTGGTCGACATCAAGGGCTTCCCCTTCCTCACCCAGCTGATGGGCGGGACGCTCGACGAGGTGACCGCGACCGCGGCCGGCGCCACCCTCGAGGGGATCTCGGTCACCGACGTCGCCGTGGACGCGACCCGGGTCAACGTCCGTCCGCCCGCCGGAAAGCCACCGACAGCGGGTCATGCGACCATCGCCGCGACCATCCCCACCGCGTCACTCCAGAAGGTGGTCAAGGACAAGAGCGGCCTGACGGTGACCCTCGCGGTGAAGGAGTCGACGCTGACGGCGTCGGGTTCCGTGCTGGGGCTGCCTCTGTCCCTGGACCTAGTGCCCCGGGTGGAGGGCGGGAAGCTGCTGGTCGACGCCCAGGGCTTCACGCTCAACGACCGGCAGATCACGGCGGCGTCGTTGCCGAAGGCCATCCGCGACGGCATCAGCGGTATCGAGGTGCCCGTCGAGGGACTGCCCGCCGGACTCACCCTGAGCCGCGCCGATGTCGTGTCCACGGGCCTGCGCATCACGGCCGACGGGAACGACGTCGCCGTCCCGCAGACCACGTCGGGCTGAGCCTGTGGGCGCTCCCGCCGAGGTCGGGGCGTCGACCTAGACTCGGTGCGTGGCGGGACGGATCGTGGCGGAGGACCTCGCCACGCTCAAGGAGCGGACCTCGATCGAGGAGGTCGTGCGCGAGCACGTGACCCTGCGCCGTTCCGGCAGCAGTCTCGTCGGCCTGTGCCCCTTCCACGACGAGAAGAGCCCGTCGTTCAACGTCAACCCGACGACGAACCACTACTACTGCTTCGGCTGTGGCGAGGGCGGCGACGCCATCTCGTTCGTCCAGAAGGTCGAGCACCTCACCTTCACGGAGTCCGTCGAACGGCTCGCCACCCGGATCGGCATGGAGGTGCGTCACGAGGACGGCGGCACCAGCCGGCGCGACGACGTGGGCATCGGCCGGCGCGCCCGGCTGGTCGAGGCGCACCGCGTCGCCCAGGAGTACTACGCCGACCAGCTCCTCGACACCGGCAACGCCGCCGCGCGGGCCGGGCGCGACTTCCTGCGCGCCCGCGGCTTCGACAGCGCGGCGGCCACGCTGTTCGGGATCGGGTATGCGCCGCGCGGCGGCGAGGACCTCGTCCGGCACCTGCGCGCGAAGGGCTTCCAGGACGACGAGGTGGTCGCGGGTGGCCTCGCGGGGCGCGGGTCCCGCGGCCTCTACGACCGGTTCCGCGGGCGCCTGGTGTGGCCGATCCGCGACATCACCGGCGACTGCGTGGGGTTCGGTGCGCGCCGGCTCTACGACGACGACCGGATCGAGGCGAAGTACCTCAACACCTCGGAGACCCCGCTCTACAAGAAGTCCACGGTGCTCTACGGGCTCGACGCCGCCAAGAAGGCGATCGCCCGCGACCGGACCGCGGTGATCGTCGAGGGCTACACCGACGTGATGGCCTGCCACCTGTCCGGCGTCGAGACGGCGATCGCGACGTGCGGGACGTCGTTCGGCGTCGACCACATCAAGATGCTCCGCCGGATCATGCGCGACGAGGCCGACCTCGCGCCGTCCAAGGTCGTCTTCACCTTCGACGGCGACGCCGCGGGGCAGAAGGCGGCGATGCGCGCGTTCGGGGAGGACCAGCGGTGGGCGTCGCAGTCGTTCGTCGCGGTGGCGAAGTCCGGCATGGACCCGTGCGAGCTCCGGCAGGCGGACGGCCCGGAGGCGGTCAAGGCCCTGGTCGACGACGCCGTGCCGATGTTCGAGTTCGCGGTGCGAACGACGATCGGGCGCTACGACCTCGACACCGCGGAGGGCCGCATACAGGCGATGCGGGCGGCGGCACCGATCGTGGCCAGCATCCGCGACCAGTCGCTCCGCCCGGAGTACGCGCGGGTGCTCGCCGGGTTGCTCGGCGTCGAGGTCGAGCCGGTTACGGCCGAGGTGGCCCGCGCCGGGAAGGCCGGCAGCAAACCTGCATACGAGACCCGTCGGCACCCCGAGCCGACCGAGGCGCAGCTCGAGCCGACCGCGGACGAGCTGCGCGACACCCTCCCGCGCCCCGACCTGCGCGACCCCGTCGTCATCGCCGAGCGCCAGCTGCTGCAGGTCGTGCTCCAGCAGCCCGCCCTGCTCGAACCCGCAGAGCTGGATCGGCTCGACGGCACGTCGTTCAGCGCGCCGGCGCACCGGTCGGTGTGGGACGCCGTCGTCACGGCCGGGCGCCCCGACGGCTCGACCGCGGCGTGGACCGACGCGGTGGCGGCGGCCGCCCCGGCGGCGGTCCAGCCGCTCGTGGCCGAGCTCGCGGTCGCCCCGCTCCCGGTCACGCCGGACCGCGCGACCGGCCTCCCCAGCCGCAGGTATGCGGCGTCGCTGGTCTCCAAGCTCCGCGAGGTCGGGCTGACTCGCCAGATCGCCGACGCTCTCAGCCAGCTCCGCCGTGGCGACAGCGCAGCGGAGCCCGACCCGGCGGCGCATCGCGAGCTGGGGCTGCGGCTTCAGGCGCTCCAGCGCGAGCTGGCCGATCTGCGTGACCAGCAGGAGGGTTGATGCGGTTGTCGATCAAGGGACGACGTTCCGACGACCTGCCCGACGACGTGCTCGCGGCGCTCAAGGGCAGCGACGGCGGCAAGGTGCTGTCGGCCGCACCGGAGGCCGACTCCCGGGCCTGGGTGGTGGCCGAGACCTACCACCTGGCGCTCGTCGACCCCGGCCGGCCGGCGGGGGAGCGCCTCGTCTGGTCCAGGCCGTGGCACGAGGTCGACTCCGGGTCCTGGAGCCGCGAGGCGTCGACGCTGACCGTGACATGGGCCGACCGGAGCCGACCGGGGCAGTGGCGGCTCGGTGAGGGGATGCGCGAGCGGGTGTTCCTCCAGACGCTGCGGGAGCGGGTCCAGGCCACCGTCGTCCTCGGCGAGGACCTCCCGCTGCGTGGGCGCCGGACCGGACGCGCGGTGATCCGGCAGGACCTGCGCAGCGGAGTGCTCGTCGAGCAGGTCGTCCTCGGCCGCGGCGTCCAGGCCGACGAGGAGGTCGCCGCCGTCTCGGCCAGCACGCTGGCCTGGTTGCGCGAGCAGATCGGGATGCCGCAGCCGTAGCCGCCAGGGTCCGTCGATCCTGGTCGATTCCGGCCGATTCCGCGAACCCGTGTCCGGGTTGCTAACCTTTCCCGCGCACGTCACCCAGACGAACGCGGTCCCCCATAGCTCAATTGGCAGAGCAGCCGACTGTTAATCGGCAGGTTCTTGGTTCGAGTCCAAGTGGGGGAGCCAACACCTCAGACCGTGGTGGCGCCGACCGCGGGGGGGACCCGAGGTTCGGGCATCCTCGTCACCGTGCGGGTACGTTCGAACGTACCCTCGTGGTGACGAGCGTGCCCGAGGTTGTCCCACCGGGCGTCCGACGTCGCGCGCGGCGCCCTGGCGCGAGCACTGACGTCACCGTTTCGACGGCACATTCCGCTGGCCGAGCGGAGCCAGCAGGGGCCGCCGCCGGACCGCAGCTCCAGCGACACCGCGTCCTGGCGCAGGCCGCGGACGCCGGGCCCCGCGCACGAGTCGACCTTCTCGGGTCCGGGGACCTGCCCACACGCTGGCCGGCGACCGCCCGGCTCGAGCACCACGGCACCGTTTTCCTCATTGCCTTGACACTCTCGGCAAGAGCCGGATCGGCCTGCGCCGGAGTGTCCCTGAGAGACTTCTGCCGGAAGCAGGAGCCGGCGTCGACAGGTGCCGACATTCCTCCTGTTGTCGCGGACCTTTGGCAGCGTTGACGCCCAAACCTGCGCAGCCCGGAGCCAACACCTCCGACCGTGGTCGCGCCGACCGCGGGGGGGGGACCCGAGGTTCGGGCATCCTCGTCACCGTGCGGGTACGTTCGAACGTACCCTCGTGGTGACGAGCGTGCCCGAGGTTGTCCCACCGGGCCGGCCGATCGGAGCCAGGAGCGGGCGGCGCTCCCGCAGCTCCCTTGACACCCCGTCGTGGCGCAGGCCGCGGACGCCGGGCCCCGCATACGAGTCGATCTCCGCGGGCCCGGGCACCTGTCCGCACGCCGGGCAGCGACCGCTCGGCTCGAGCACCGCGGCACACGGGCGGTGCTCGAAGACCCGGCGCCGGCCGTCCGGCGCCAGGTGCTCCTCACCCCACTGGGTCATCGCGAAGAGGACCGGCCAGAGGCTGCGGCCGCGGTCGGTGAGGACGTAGTCGTGGCGGGCACCGCGGGGGACGATCGCCAGCAGCCCGGCGTCGACGAGCGCGCCGAGCCGCTGGGTGAGCACGGCCTTGGAGATGTCGAGGTGGGTCTCGAAGTCGGCGAACCGGCGGACCCCGAGGAAGCAGTCGCGCAGGATCAGCAGCGTCCAGCGCTCGCCGACCACCTCGAGGGTGCGGGCCAGTGAGCAGTCCTGCTGCGCGTACTCGGTTCCGAGGGCCATGGGAACAGACTACCTGATCAGTCTGTTCACCAGACCAATCTGGTAGCGTTGGCGATACCGAACCTCGAGAGGCCGCCCGAATGCGCCCCACACCTCGCTCCACCCTGACGGTCGCCGCGCTCGGCACCATGCTCGCCCTGGTCTCGTTCAGCGCGCCGGTCGCGGCCATCGGCCCGATCAGTCAGGCGCTGGGCGCCGACGTGGCCGGCCGCACGTGGATGGTCAGCGCGATGAGCATCGGTCTCGGCGCGACGCTGCTGACCGCCGGCACGCTCGCCGACGACCGGGGTCGGCGCCGGGTGTTCGTCATGGGGCTCGTCGTGCTGGCCCTGTCGTCCGTGGCCGGGGCCGTCGCTGCGTCGCCGCTCGTGTTCACGCTGGCTCGGGCGGCACAGGGCGTGGGCAACGCCGCCGTGGTCGCGGCCAGCCTCGGCCTCATCGCGGCGACCTTCGCCCCGGGTCCGGCCCGGGCGCGCGCCAGCGGCGTGTGGGGCGCCAGCGTCGGTGCGGGGATCATGGTCGGCCCGCTGCTCACCTCGGAGCTGGACCGCTACGCGAGCTGGCGGTACGCCTACGTGCTGATCGCCGTCGCCGCGACAGCTCTCGCGGTCGTGGCTCGCCGTCGGGTCGCGGAGTCGACCCGTGGTGCCCAGCGCGGGCTCGACCTGCCGGGCGCGCTGACCTTCGCCGGCGCGGTATGCGCGTTCCTCGCGGGCCTTGTGGAGGGCCGGCTCGGGTGGGGCCGGCCGGTCGTTCTCATGCTGGTCGTCCTCGCGGCCGTGCTCTTCGCTGCCTTCGTCCTCGTCGAGATGCGGTCAGCCCGGCCGATGCTGGACCTTCGGCTGTTCCGGCAGCCGGGCTTCGTCGCCGCAACCGTCGCCGCCTTCGCGGCCGGGGCCGGGGTCATCGCACTCGTGCAGAACCTCCCGGTCCTCCTCGGCCAGGGGTTCGGGGTGCCCGCCACGACGTCGGCCTACCTCGCCGTGGTCTGGTCGGCCACCAGCGTGGTCACCGCACTCGCGGCCCGCTGGCTGCCGTCGTGGCTCACCGGACGCACCCAGCTCGGGCTCGCGCTGCTGGGCGTCGCCGTGGGGCAGCTGACCATGGCCTTCGTCGGGCCTACGTGGACCTGGCTGGCGTTCGCGCCGGGGATGTTCATCGCGGGGGTGTTCAGCGGAGTGCTCAACGCCGCACTCGGTCGCGAGGCGGTGGCGACGGTCCCGGAGGGCGACGGCGCTCTGGGCAGCGGCGCCAACAACACCGCTCGCTACCTCGGCTCCGCTGTCGGCGTCACCGTGGTCGCGGTCATCGCCGCAGCCGGGCCGGACCAGGGCCTCCAGGGGCTCCTCGACGGCTGGAACCACGCCGCTCTCGTCACCGTGGCCGTGTCCGCCGTCGGCGGGCTGGTCGCCCTGCTGCTGCGCGAACCCCGGCGCCCGGCACCCGCGCATACCGACGAACCGGCTGGTATGCGCGTGGCCCACGCCCGCGACTGACGTTCGTCGCGGGCCGGAGACTCAGCGCTGGGAGCTGGGCCCCTCGAGATCCTCGCCGGCGACCTCGGCCTCGGCCAGCTCCACGCCCCCGGCGACGACCAGCGGTACCCCTCCGCCACCACCGGCGCCGATCGTCACCCGGCCGCGCTGGCGCAGCCGGCGCTCGACGTAGGCCGCCAGCGACGTGAGCGCGTAGTTGATGACGATGTAGATCGCCGCGATGACGATCATGGCCGGGACGATGTTGCCCCAGGTCGACCCGATCCGCTGGTAGTTCGTCAACAGCTCGTTGTAGGTGATGATCTGGCCCAGCGCAGTGTCCTTGAGGACGACGACGAGCTGGCCCACCAGGGCGGGAAGCATCGCCGTGACCGCCTGCGGCAGCTGGATCGCCCGGAGCGTCTGACCACGGGTGAGCCCGATCGCGAGGCCGGCCTCGGACTGGCCCTTGGGCAGGCTGCCGACACCGGAGCGCAGGAGCTCGGCCACGACGGACCCGTTGTAGAGGGTCAGGCCGGTCACGACGGCCGCGAGCGGGTTGACGTCGGCGACGAAGATGTTGTTGAACGAGTAGAAGTAGAACGCGCCGAGCATCATGACCAGGACCGGGACGGACCGGAAGAACTCGACGACGATGCCGCAGAAGATCCGGATCACCGCGATCTGCGACATCCGGCCGATCCCGAAGAGGAACCCGAAGATCCCCGCGAAGACGATCGAGATGGCCGCGGCCTTGAGGGTGTTGAGCAGGCCCGGGAGCAGGTAGTCGACCCAGACGTTGGCGTCGATGTCGTTGACCTCGACGCCGACGAACATCGCCCACTTGTCGGAGGTGAGGTTGCCCTTGGCCCCCAGCTGGAACAGGGCGAACGCCAGGAAGGCCAGGATGAGAATGGCGCCGATGATCCCCGCGAGCCGGTAGCGCGCGCGAGCCTTGGGACCCGGAGCGTCGAAGAGGACGCTTCCACTGGCGCTCATCGCTTCACCGCCAGTCGGCTCGACAGGTAGCTGGTCAGCAGCCCCATCGGGAGCGTGATGATGACGAACCCGATCGCGACGACGAGGAGGATGAGGAGCGCGAGGTCGGAGCGGAACTCTGTCATCTGGCGCTGGAGGCCGGCGATCTCGGCCACGCCGATCGCCGTGGCGACGGTGGTGTTCTTCGTCAACGCGATCAACGTGTTGCCGAGAGGGGTGATGGAACCGCGGAACGCCTGGGGCAGCATCACCTCGCGCAGGCTCTGGGTGAAGGTGAGACCTACCGACCGGGCGGCCTCCGCCTGACCCGCCGGGACCGTGTTGACGCCGCTACGCAGCGACTCGCACACGAACGCCGCGTGATAGACGGACAGACCGATGATCGACCAGATGATGTTGTTCTGTGCGAAGTCGTCACTGAAGCTGAACCCGAGGTTGACGACCATGACGATGTTGGACGCGATGATGATCAGGGTCAGCGGCGTGTTGCGCACGATGTTGACGTAGAGGGCGCCCACCCGCTGGAGCAGCGGCACCGGCGACACGCGCAGGATCGCCACGATGGTGCCGAGGACCAGCGCCCCGATAGCCGAGAAGAAGGTCAGCAGCAGCGTCATGCCGAATGCAGCGAAGACGTTGTACTGGGACAGCAGCTCACCCATGAGGCCTTCGACCCTCTCGTCGGTGTGGATCTGTCGAGGTCAGGTGGTCATGTGCTCGGCACCCAATGAAGGGGTATGCCGCCCGCCCGGGCGAGCGGGCGGCATACCCCGTGTTCGTGGTGCTGGTCAGCCGGTGGCGCCGCTCGACGCGCCGCACGCGGCGGGCTTCGGCGGGTTGCCCGCGCCGGGCTTGAAGCCCGACGGGCCGAGGTTCTTCTCCACCGCCTTCTGCCAGTCACCGGAGCTGATCCACTTGTTGATCGCGTCGGTGACCTTCTGGCAGAGCGCCGTGTCGCCCTTCGGCAGGCCGACGCCGTAGTTCTCGGTGGAGAACGTCTGGCCCACGACCTTGAGCTGACCCTTGTTGGCCGCCTGGGCGGCGTAGCCGGCCAGGATCGTGTTGTCGGTCGTCAGCGCGTCCACGTTCTTGGCCTTGAGGGCGTCGACGCAGAGCGTGTAGGTGTTGTACTCCTGCAGGTTGACGCCGGGGACCTTCTTCTGGACGTTCACCGCAGACGTGGAGCCCTTGACCGAGCAGAGCTTCTTGCCCGCCAGGGAGTCCACCCCGGTGATCGACGTGTCGTCGGACCGGATGAGCAGGTCCTGACCGGCGATGAAGTACGGCCCGGCGAAGTCGACGTCCTTCTTGCGGGCGTCGGTGATGGAGTACGTGCCGACGATGTACTTGACCTGGCCGGTCTTGAGGAGCGTCTCGCGCTGTGAGGAGACCGCCTCCACGAAGGTCGGCGTGTAGTTGAGCTCCTTGGCGATGTAGTTGGCGAGGTCCACGTCGAAGCCCGAGTAGGTCGAGCCCTCCTTGAGGCCCATGCCGGGCTGGTCGAACTTGATGCCGACCTTCACGGCTTCGGCGGCGCCGCCGCCGGTGGCGCCGCCGCCCCCGCTAGAGCCTCCGGGCGTGCCGCTACCACAGGCCGCGAGGCCGATGGCGGCGAGCGCCGCCACCGTGGCGGCGCTGATCCGTCCGAGTTTCATCCTGGTGTTTCCTCCCTGTAGTGCCCGCGCGTTTGGGCTTGATCTGGGGTGAGGTCAGTGGGTGAGGATCTTGCCGAGGAAGTCCTTGGCCCGGTCCGTCTTGGGGTTGTTGAAGAACTCCTCGGGCGTGGCGTCCTCGAGGATCTCGCCGTCCGACATGAACACGACCCGGTGGGCCGCCCGTCGCGCGAACCCCATCTCGTGGGTGACGACGATCATCGTCATGCCCGACTTCGCGAGCTGGATCATGACGTCGAGGACCTCGTTGATCATCTCGGGGTCCAGCGCCGAGGTCGGCTCGTCGAAGAGCATGACCTTGGGGTCCATCGCCAGTGACCGGGCGATCGCGACGCGCTGCTGCTGACCCCCGGAGAGCTGGGCGGGGTACTTCCCGGACTGGTGGGCGACGCCGACGCGCTCGAGGAGCTCCTTGGCCCGCTGCTCCGCCGCCGACTTCTTCTGCTTGCGCACCTTGATCGGCCCGAGCGTGACGTTCTCGAGGATCGTCTTGTGCGCGAAGAGGTTGAAGCTCTGGAACACCATCCCGACGTCGGCTCGCAGGTGGGCCAGCTCCTTGCCCTCCTCGGGCAGCGCCTTGCCGTCGATGGCGATCGAGCCGGACTCGAAGGTCTCGAGGCGGTTGATCGTGCGGCAGAGGGTCGACTTGCCCGACCCGGACGGCCCGAGGACCACGACGACCTCGCCCTTGCCCACGGTGAGGTCGATGTCCTTGAGCACGTGCAGCTCACCGAAGTGCTTGTTGACGGCCTGGATGGCGACCATGGGCTCGCCACCCTTGGGCGGCGGAGGCTGCGGAGACACAGAGGCGTCCGAGTCCTGCTGCGAGTCCGCCGATGCGTCGGTCATTTGCGCAACCTACCGTTCGGCACGTTTCGTCGGGGTTACCAGCGCTCCATTGGCATCGAATTGTGAAGAAGACGTGAGAGCCACCTGCGGACTTGCCGTGGAACGGTCCTGGTTGAGCCGCCGACCGGCGGGTACGGGACCGGTATGACCGCTCACACGCATACGACCAATCCCGCGTCCAAACCCGAGTCGCTAGAGACCGTCCAGTCGATCATGAAGGACGTCCGGACCTGCATGTTCGTCTCCACCGCCGACGACGGCAGCCTCCACGCGGCGCCGATGACCACGCAGGAGGCGGAGTTCGACGGGGACGTCTGGTTCATCGCCAGCAACCGTTCGGAGACGGTGCGCAACCTCACCAGCCGGCCCCACGTCAACGTCTCCTACGCCGGGACGAGCGCGTGGCTGTCGCTCACCGGCTCGGCGCACGTCGTCGACGACGCCGCGAAGAAGAAGGAGCTCTGGAACACGTTCACCGAGGCGTGGTTCCCCGAGGGTGAGGACGACCCGTCGGTCGTCGTCGTCAAGGTGTCCGGCGAGTCCGCGCAGTACTGGGACAGCCCCGGTCGGCTGGCCATGACCCTCGACATGGTCAAGGCCCGTGTGACCGGCAACCCGCCGAAGTCCGGAGACACCGGCACGGTCGACCTGGAGGGCGCCTCATGACCTCGTCACCCCTGCAGGGAAAGACCATCGCCTTCGCCGTGGCGAACGAGGGCATCGAGCAGGTCGAGCTCGAGCAGCCCTGGGACGCCGTCAAGTCCGCCGGTGGCACGCCGGTCCTCGTGTCGTTGGAGTCCGGCAAGGCCCAGGCCTTCAACCACCTCGACAAGGGCGACGTGTTCGACGTCGACACGACGTTCGCCGAGGCGTCGGTGTCGGACTACGACGGTCTCGTCCTTCCTGGCGGTGTCGCGAACCCGGACGCGCTGCGGGCCGATGCGGGCGCGGTCCGGTTCGTCAAGGGGTTCGTCGACGCCGGCAAGCCGGTCGCCGCGATCTGCCACGCCCCCTGGACGCTGGTCGAGGCCGGAGTGCTCGACGGTCGCCGGCTCACCTCCTGGCCGAGCCTGCAGACCGACATCCGCAACGCCGGCGGGACGTGGGTGGACGAGGAGGTCGTCCGCGACGGCTGGCTGGTCACGAGCCGCAAGCCCGACGACCTGCCGGCCTTCAACCGCGAGCTGGTCGACCTCTTCTCCGGCAACGGCGGGTAGTCACCCCTGGCGCGAGCACGCGAACGGGCGTTGGTCCCTCGCCGAGCGGAATGTAGGCCGCTTCGGGAGACCAACGCCCGTTGGTGTGTCCGGTGCTCGTCCGTTCGGCTCCAAAGTCGGGCGGCGCAGGTGGAGGATGCGAAGAACGGCCCGGCGTTCGGGGGAGGTCTCGTGAGCGACGCATACACCTTCGACGCGGTCGTCCTGGGCGACCGCGAGTGTGACGCGTGGGTGCACTACTACCGGCACGAGTGGGCGCCGTTCCTGCGTGACTCGATCGGGCTGGTGTCGGCGGGGTTCGGGATGGGGCCGCGGCGGACGCTCGTCGGCGCGTGGCTGGTCCTGCGGGCGAACCAGGTCTGGGCGCCCTACCCCGACAACGATCCCGATGCCGCGCGCGACTTCATGCGGCGCTTCTACGCGATGGTGAAGGAGCACGGCGACCTGGCCATCGACCCCGTCGAGGCGTCGCGTCGCGAGGTCGAGTGGTGGCGGATCCACCGCATGCACCAACGCGAGGACAGCCTCACCGAGGACGTCCTTCGATCGTCCCGTGCTCCGCACGAATCGAACGTGGCTCCACTGGTCGACGCGGTGGCGCACCTGTACTCCTACGTGTACGCCGTCCCGGAGGAGACCGTCCGCGAGGCGGCCCGGCTGCGGGTGGAGGCGATGGGGCTGTCGGACGCCTGGGTCGCCGCCGGTTGCGCCCTGACCGACCCGACCCTCGTGGTCGAGCGGCGCACCCTCATCGCGTCGTACGCGGCGCTGCGGGCGGCCATCGACGAGCGCGGGCTGTCGGCGAACCGGCGCGCGTCGTAACTCCGCCAACCTGATCCCGAAACTGCATCAGGCTCGGGGCCCCGGCCTCCTGTGATCATGCAGCACGACCATGCGCCCAGCGAGGCGTCGGCCCGGGAGCGGGGTCCGAACGCCTCAGAGCTCTCGCGCCTGCCGTTGGTCTACTGCCCGGAGTGCGGCGTGCCGGCCTGGGTGGAGTGGCGCGACGACAGTGGCACCGGCGGGGTCGCCCACGTCAAGGTGCGCTGCTTCGCGCGGCACTGGTTCCTCATGCCCGAGGAGGGGTTGACGACGGCTTGACGCTTATGAGAGGTTCCTATCGATAGAAATCTCTCATAGGACGCTCATGGCCAATCTCTACGGCGACGTCGAGCTCGACGCGCGCGGTATGCGCGCTCTGGCTCACCCGGTGCGGCTCGCGATCCTGACCCGGCTGCAGTCCGACGGACCGTCGACCGCGACGCGCCTCTCGGAGTCGGTCGGCGCGAGCCCGTCGGTCACCAGCTGGCACCTGCGCCAGCTCGCCACCCACGGCCTGGTCCGCGACGCGTCCGACGCGCAGGCCCGTCGTGACCATGGCCGTGAGCGGTGGTGGGAGGCGGTGTCGCGCGGGTTCCGGTTCGCGGGGGAGCCGGAGGACGACTCGCTCGAGGCCGCCCGGGCACTCGAGCAGGTCATGGAGAGCGTGGACGGAGACATCGTCGGCCGCTGGCGCGCCGACGAGGAGCCCCGGCTGGAGCCGCAGTGGCGGCGCCTGGCCGGCCGGACCAACACCCGGATCGTCGTCACCCCGGCCGAGCTGGACCAGGTCGAGGAGGCCATCGAACGGCTCCTCGCGCCGTACGTGCTGCGCAAGGACGAGCCGTCGGAGACGCACCCGTCCGAGGCCCGCTGGGTGCGGCTGCTGCGCTACACCCTGCCCGCCGCCGACCCGGAAGCCTCCGGAGGTCCGGCCTCATGACCGACCTCCGCGACACGCATACCGGACCGCTCTGGCGCGACCGCCGGTTCGCGACGTACTGGTCCGGGCAGACCGTCTCGCAGCTCGGCGACCGGGTCTCCGAGCTGGCCCTGCCGCTCATCGCCGTGACGACGCTGCAGGCCAGCGCGGCGGAGGTCGGCGTGCTCACCGCGGCGATCTGGGCGCCCAACCTGCTCTCGCTCGTCGTCGGCGCGTGGGTGGACCACCAGCGGCGCAAGAAGCGCCTCCTCGTCGTCGCGAACCTCATCCAGGCCGCCGCGGTCGCGGTCCTGCCCGTCGCGCATCTCGCCGGGTTCATGTCGATGTGGCTGCTGTATGCGGTCGCGCTGGTCCTCGGCGCCGGGGGCACGCTGTACCAGACCTCCTACCCGCCGTTCTTCGCCCGGCTGGTCCGCCGCGACCAGTACCTGCAGGCGAACTCGCTGCTGAGCGCCACGCGTTCCGGGTCGTTCATCGCCGGTCCCGCGCTGGGCGGGCTGCTCATCCAGGCGGTCACGGCGCCGGTGGCGATGGTCGTCGACGCGGTGTCGTTCCTCGGGTCCGCCCTGGCCATCGGCTCGGTCAAGGTCGACGAACCGCCGGTCGAGGGCGCGGGGGAGGGGCCGGGGCTCTGGCGGCGGGCGGTCGAGGGGTTGAGGTTCCTACGGCGGCACCCCTACCTGCGAGCGACGCTCGGCTGTTCGACGGTCGTCAACCTCTTCTCGTTCGTCGCGTCCGCCGTGGTCATCCTCTACGCCAGCCGCACCCTGGGCCTCGACCCCGGGCAGATCGGGCTGGCCTTCGGGATCGGTGCGGTGGGCGGGCTCGTCGGGGCGGTGTTCGCGTCGCGGGTCGCCCGCCGGGCCGGACCGGGTGTCGCCGCCGTCGCCGGGGCGGTGCTGTTCAGCGCCCCGCTCGCGTTCATCCCGCTGGCGTCCGGTCCGGACGTGGTGAAGATCGCGGTGCTGGCAGCGGTCGAGTTCGTCGGGTCGGTCGGCGTGATGCTCTACGACATCAACATCAACTCGATCCAGACGGCGGTCACCCCCGACCGGATGCGTAGCCGTTCGGCCGGCGCGTATGCGACGGTGAACTACGGAGTCCGGCCGCTGGGCGCGCTGCTGGGCGGGTTCATGGCGGAGTGGGTCGGTGTCCCGACGACCCTCGTCGTGGCCGGCGTCGGCGGCTGTTTCGGGATCCTGTGGCTGTGGCGCTCACCGGTCGTGCGGGTCCGGCGCGTCGAGGACCTGGACGCGGTCGAGGCGTAGGCGTCTCTGTCTGCGTGGTCAGTCGCGGACGACGTTCGCCGGGTCGTAGTCGTCGCGCAGCCCCTTGAACGACGGGTGCCGCATCCGGCCGTCCCGGGTCCACTCGGTGTAGTCGACCTCGGCGACGAGCGTCGGCCGGACCCACCTCGCGTCACGGGCCTGCGCCCGCGGGACCGTCTGGTCGAGGGGGGACCCGTCGACGGCCAGCGGCTCCAGCAGCGCCTCGAGCTGGGCGAGCGTCGTCGCGGTGAAGCCGGTCCCGACCTGACCCGCATACTCGAACCCGCTCTCGCCGTGGACGCCGAGGAGCAGCGACCCGAGGTGACCCTCGCGGTTGCCCTCGCCCGGCCGCCAGCCCACGACGACGGCCGAGGTGCGGCGGATGTTCTTGACCTTGAGCCAGGTGGTGACGCGGCGGCCGGGTAGGTACGGCGCCGACCGCACCTTGGCCATGATGCCCTCGAGCCCCTGCTCGCGGGACGCCTCGAGGATGGTCGGCCCGTCGCCGTTGACCGCCCGCGGCGTGTCCCAGGCCGCGCCGCGGAGGCCGAGGTCGAGCAGGGCCGCGCGGCGCTCGTCGTAGGACTGCGGCATGAGCGACTCGCCGTCGAGGTGGAGCAGGTCGAAGACCAGCAGCTTCACGGGGGCCGAGCGGCGCAGTGCCTCCGAGGGGGCGCGGACGTGCATCCGCGACTGGAGCAGCGAGAAGTCGGTCCGGCCCTTCGGGTCGAAGACGACGACCTCGCCGTCGAGGATCGCGGACCGGCCGTCGAGGGCACCGGCGATGTCGGCGACCTCCGGGTAGGAGGACGTCACGTCGTTGCCGTTGCGGGTGACCAGGCGGGCCTCGCCGTTCTCGACGAAGGCGAGGACGCGGACGCCGTCGAACTTGATCTCGTAGGCCCAGCCGTCGTCCTTCTCCGGGAGTTTGCCCGCCGTGGCGAGCATCGGCGTGACGTCCCGGGGCAAGGCGCTGGCCATGGGCCTGAGACTAGATCGTCAGTGGAGGGGTGGGAGGCGCTGGCGGGTCGTGAGGAGAGGTGCGAAGAGGTCGCCGCGCTCCTCCAGCCGGCGCAGGATGGTCCGGATCGTGTAGCGGTCCGGCCGGAGCTGGGGGTCGTCGAGCTCATCCCACTCGATCGGCGCGGAGACCGGCGCCCCGAGAGCGGCCCGCGGGCTGTACGGCGCGACCAGCGTCTTGTTGACCGCGTTCTGCGTGTAGTCCAGCCGGGCCAGCCCGGAGCGCTCGCGGACCTGCCACTTCCAGCTCACCAGCTCGGGGAGGACCGCGCCCACCGTGCGCGACACCCGCTCGACCCACTCGCGGGTCTCGTCGAACGACGGGCCGGTCTCGATCGGGACCCAGATTTGGATGCCGCGCCGGCCGGTGAGCTTCGGCCACGCCTCGACGCCGAGGTGCTCGAAGGCCGTCCGGTGCAGCCGCGCGAGGGCCAGGAGCTCGGGCCACGTCGTCCGCTCGCCGGGGTCGAGGTCGACCAGCGCGTAGGTCGGTCGGTTCGGGTCCTCGACCCGCGACGTCCAGGCGTGCCACTCGAGGGCGCCGTAGTTGGCCACCCACACCAGCGCCGCCGGCTCGTCGACGACGAGATACGTCAGCGTCTCGCCCGGGTCGGCGTCCGGGTTGTCCCAACGGGTCAGCCACGACGGCGCGTGGTCGGGCAGCTCCTTGTGCCAGAAGCCTTTGGTACCAACGCCGTTAGGGAACCGGTTCATGTTCAGCGCTCGGCGCGTCACGTAGGGGACGAGGGTCGGAGCGATCTGCGCCGCATACCGGACCAGGTCCCGCTTGGTGACCGGCTTCTCCCGCGCTCGCGGCGGGAAGAGGATCTTGTCGAGGTTGGTCAGCCGCACGTCGCGCCCGAACACCTCCCACCGGCCGGACGCGCCGAGCCGGTCGAGCGCCCGCAGCTCGGCCCGCGACACCGGCTCGAACGTCGGCGGACGGAGGGCGATCGCGGCCTGGTCGGCCGGGAGGTCCGAGCGCCACAGCCGGTCCGGGTCCTCCTTGACCTCGTCGTTGGTGCGGCCGGACAGGACCGAACGGGGATGCTCCTCAGCGTCCCAACCGGCCACCACGAACTCGTCCTTCTTGTGCAGCAGCAGCCAGCTCTCCTTGCCGGTGTCGTCGACCGACGTGCGGACGAGGACGAACTTGCCCTTCAGCTTCTGGCCGTCCAGCTCCATGTGGAGCTCGCCGTGCGCCACCGCGTCGACCGGGTCGCGGCCCTCGCGCTGGTAGTAGTGGTCCCACGTCCCGGCGTCCCACACGATGACGTCGCCGCCGCCGTACTCGCCCGCGGGGATCACCCCCTCGAAGTCGTAGTACTCCAGCGGGTGGTCCTCGACGTGGAACGCCGCGCGGCGCACCGACGGGTCGAGCGTCGGTCCCTTCGGGACGGCCCAGCTGGCGAGGACGCCGCCCATCTCCAGCCGGAAGTCGTAGTGCAGTCGTCGAGCACGGTGCCGCTGCACGACGAACCGGTTACCGGCGGGCAGGGACCCGACGGCGACGGTCGCCCCGGCCGGCTCCCGCGTCTTGGCGAAGTCCCGCTTGTCCCGGTACGTGGCGAGAGGGTCCGAGTCCGGGCGGCGACGAGGTGCGGTGCGCGGCATGCTCGACCTCCTTCCGCCGGGACGACCCGCCAAGTCTGGCCGGAAGACCGGGGTATGCGCAGGGTCAGCCGACCGGGTTCAGCCGCAGCGTTCGGATCTCGTCGCGGCGGACCTGCACCCGACCGTCCACGACGCGGGTCTCGAACACCGGCGCCGGCCGGGTGGCTGGGCCCTGGACGACCGCGCCGTCCGCGAGAGCGAACCGGCTGGCGTGCCAAGGACATTCGACACATCCGTCGGCGATCGTCCCCTCGTGCAGCGGGCCGCCACGGTGGGTGCAGCGGTCGGCGAGGGCGTGGACGCGACCTCCGGTCCGGACGACGAGGATCGGGGTCGCCTCGACGGTGACCACGACGGCTTGACCCTCGACGAGGTCGGCGTCGGCGACGGCGTCGGCCCACTCGGTCGGGGGACGCTGGAAGGCCGTCGTGTCGACGCCGACCCCCATCGCATACGCGAGATGCCCCCCCAGCCAGGCCGAGGCGCCGACGATCCCGAAGCCGGTGAGGGTCAGCCACGGTCCGTGCGCGTCGAACCGGCCAGTACCAGGATCCCGACCCCGGGAGAGCCATGACGCGGCGATCACACTCAGGCCGACGACGTTGAGCGCGAGGTGGGCCATGCCGACGCGTCGCTCGGCGCCACGGGTGTCGCTCCAGTCGGTCAGTCCGGCCAAGGCCGTCGGCACGCTGCTCAGCAGGCCGAGCCCGACCAGCGTCCGGGCGGCGGACTGCTGCCGTCCGGTGAGGTCGAGGACCACGGCGCTGGTGAAGGCGCCGATCGGGACCGTGACGAGGACCGGGTGAAGCGGGTGCCCCAGGGCGACGCCAGACAGCACGTCCTTCACGGCGCCGGCCGGGATCCGGGAGATGACCTTGTCGAGCGCCTCCGACGGAGCGTCGAGCACGGCGGCCCGCTCCACCGCGGTCGTCGAGCGGTCGACCAGCCGGGAGAGGCGTGCGGAGAGCGACATGCGGGGGACGTACCCCGCGGTCAGCCCTCCGAACCGATGCCACCCAAGGCGTCGGCCACGGCCTGACGTCGCAGCGCCTCGAGGCGGACCTCCTGCTCCTCGGCGCGACGGATGAGGTCGTCGAGCTGCGCGGTGTCGAACCGGCGGTCGTGCTCCGCGAGCACCCGGAGCGTCACCCAGCCGAGCCGCTTCGCGGTGACCGCGGTCGACAGTGCCTCGAGCTCCACGACGTCGCTGAGCGGAGAACGCCGGACGAGAGTGCCGTTCGGCTTGAGGCGCCCGATGGTCTCGGCCACGCCGACGACCGCCTCGGCCATCCGCGGCCGAGGGATGCCCAACCGCTGGAGGATGGCCAGCAGCTGCTCCCGGTCCTGGCCCACCTCGCCCGCCAGGTCGCGGAGCTCGTCGCGGGTCACCGCGCTGGACTGGCTCCGGGCGGAGCGCTGCAACAGGTCGAGCCCGCCCCGGGATGCCGCCACGTGGTGCCGGAGGTAGATGGCCATCATCCGCCGGGAGGAGACCCCGGAGGAGGACCGGGACGAGGTGGTCGGCGAGGGGCCCATAGCCTCACCGTGCCCGTCCCGATGGCGTGCGAAACCCCCTGTTGCCGAGGATGTGGTTACGCGAGAATTGGGGTACTGCAATTCTCATCCGTGCGGCCGCTGGCTCTGAAGTCTGAGGAAGGACCGTCAATGGCGACGCTCCTCGCTGTTCCACCTGTGTCCACGCCGACCCCGAGTCGGCCGTCATGAGCCCGCCGCGTGGCCCGTCGTCGGTCGGGTACGGCGCGTTGCGGGAGCTGCCGCTCCGGGACCTGGTGGCCGAGCTCGACCGGGTCGAGCGGCTTCTCGCCGACCATCCGGCCCCGTTGGCTCCCGGCACACCAGGGCGGGATCTGGCTGCCGAGGCGCTCAGGAGCCGCGAGCGGGCCGTGGTCGCCGAGATCCGGCGTCGACCGGGCGGGGTGCGGTTCCAGCCGTTGCGGACGCTCGAGCCCGCCTCGCGGCCAGGGTGACGGACGCGGCCACGAGGGCCGCCACCCCGCTCACGACCGCCGGACGGCGACGCCGTTCGTCGACCGCGGCGAGCCAGAACATCGACGCCGCGTGCGTCATGTCGACGGCGACGTAGAGGCGCTGGAACCGGCTCGGCATCGCCGCCTGGAGCAGGCCCTGGGTGAGGTGGCGGGCGCCGAGGAACCGGACCGCCGCCTCGTCACCGGGCGTGGGGAGGCGGCCGTCCACGACGTACCAGACGTCCCGGCCCGCGGTGAGCAGCGCGGTTCCCCACAGTGTCGCCAGGACGCCACTGGTCCGCGAGAGCCAGTCGGAGCCCGCGGTCGGTCCGCTCATCGCCGCCACGTCATCGCCGTCACGTCATCGCCGCCGCGCCAGTGCCCAGACGGCCAGGCCGCCGACGGTGGCGGCGACTGCGCCCGCCACCTGGGGGTACCGGTGCGCCACCCACTGCTGTGCGCTCCCGGCGTGGGCCTGGTCGTCGAACGCCCCGTGGGCGCCGAAGTCCCGCCCGTCCGGGCCGTCGGCGGGCTTCCAGAGGTTGACCGGCTGGTCCTCGGCGCGCGCCTCGCCGGTCTGCTGCGACGAGAACCCGGTCCGGCCCAGGTACCGATCGAGCAGGCCCGGCACGACAGCGTTGGCCATGAGTGTCCCGACCGTGCTGGACCCCACCCAGTACTCGCGGCGGCGCGGATGGTCGGCCGCGAACACCACGGCCCGCGCGGCGACCTCGGGCTGGTAGATCGGGGCCACCGGCTGGGCCTTCTGCGGCAGCTTGTTGAGCACCCACGAGAACTGCGGGGTGTTCACCGCGGGCATCTGGACCATCGTCACGCTGACCGCGCTGCGCTCGTGGAGCAGCTCGCAGCGCAATGCCTCGTGGAACCCCTGCGTCGCGTGCTTCGCGCCGCAGTAGGCGGTCTGCAGCGGGATGCCGCGGTAGGCCAGGGCCGAGCCGACGTGGACGATCGTGCCCCGGTTGCGCTGTTTCATCCGCGGCAGCACCGCCTTGGTGCCCCAGACGTACCCGAGGTAGGTCACCTCGGTGGCCCGCCGGTACTCCTCGGGCGCGATGTCGTCGAACCGCGCGAATACCGACGTGAACGCGACGTTCACCCAGACGTCGATCGGGCCCATCTCGTCCTCGATGCGCTCCACCGCGGCGGCCACCTGGTCGTAGTTCGCGACGTCGGCCGGCACGGCGAGGGCGTCGACGCCGAGCTCGCGGACCTGTGCCGCGGCGGCCTCGAGACCGGCCTCGCCTCTCGCGATGAGCGCGACCCGGTCGCCGCGCCGGGCGAACTCCAGGGCCGTCGCCCGGCCGATACCGCCGCTCGCTCCGGTGACCACGACCAGTCGAGACATGGTTGACCAGCTCCTCCATCGTTCGCAGATGCGCGTATGCCTAAAGCCCCCCGCCTCTGCACCTGCCCCCTGCGGTGGGTGGCCAAACCCGCATACCGGCGTCTCGGGGCGCGCCGGGTGCGGAGGTGGGATTGACTGCTGCCATGTCGAACCGGTGGTACAAGCAGGCGGTCATCTACAGCCTCGAGGTGGACACCTATCAGGACTCCGACGGCGACGGTTGCGGCGACTTCCAGGGGCTGATCAGCCGGCTCGACTACCTCTCGCGGCTCGGCGTCACCTGCCTGTGGCTCAACCCGATCCACCCGAGCCCGATGCGCGACGCGGGTTACGACGTCAGCGACTACTACGCGGTCGACCCCCGGCTGGGCAGCCTCGGCGACTTCGTCGAGCTGTGCCGGGAGGCGGAGGAGCGGGGCATCCGGATCCTGCTCGACCTGGTCGTCAACCACACGTCCGACCAGCACCCGTGGTTCACGAGCGCGCGCAGCTCGCCGGACTCGCCGTACCGCGACTGGTACGTCTGGAGCGACACCGAACCACCGGACCGGTTCGAGGGCATGGTCTTCCCCGGTGAGCAGACCGAGACGTGGACCTGGGACGACGAGGCCCACGCCTGGTACTACCACCGGTTCTTCGACTTCCAGCCGGACCTCAACTGGTCGAACCCGGCCGTGCGGCGCGAGGTCAAGAAGATCATCGCCTTCTGGCTGCAGCTCGGCGCCTCGGGCTTCCGCATCGACGCGGCCCCGTTCATCCTCGAGCGCCGCACCGCTCACGGCTGGGTGCAGAACGACTTCGCCATCCTCGACGAGTGGCGCCAGCACCTGCAGTGGATCCGCGGCGACGCGGTCCTGCTGTGCGAGGCGAACGTCGACGCCGACGTCATCCCGCTCTACACCGCCTCGACCCGCGGCGGCCAGAACGACCGGGCCCAGATGCTGTTCGCCTTCGAGATCAACCCGCTCCTCTGGCTCGCGCTGGCCCGGCGCCGGGCCGAGCCGCTGCTCACCGGCCTCAAGCAGATGACCCCGCTCGCGGACCGGGCGCAGTGGGTCACCTTCCTGCGCAACCACGACGAGCTCGACCTCAGCCGGCTCAGCACCGAGCAGCGCAATGACGTGTATGCGGAGTTCGCGCCGGACCCGCGCTCCCGGGAGTTCGACCGCGGGATCCGCCGACGGCTGGCCCCGATGTTCCGCGGCGACGAGGCTCGGATGCGGCTCGCCTACTCGCTGCAGTTCTCGCTCCCGGGGACCCCGATGATCCGGTACGGCGAGGAGATCGGGATGGCCGACCTCATGTCGCAGCCCGGCCGCGACTCGATGCGCACGGTGATGCAGTGGGAACCCGGTGCGCGGGCGGGGTTCTCACCGGCCGACCCGGAGTCGTTCGCACATCCGCTCGCGCCGCGGGGCGTGGGTGGTCGCACCCGGCCGAACGTCATCGACCAGCAGCGCAACCATGCGTCGCTGCTGCGCTGGTTCGCCGAGATGATCCGCACCCTCAAGGAGTGCCCGGAGGTCGGCACCGGTGCGCTCACCGTCCTCGACCAGGCGCTGCCGCCGGCGGTCCTGGCTCACCGGTTCGACGCGGAGGAGGGCACGCTGCTGCTCCTGCACAACCTCGACGGCGAGCCGGTCACCGTCGACCTCGGGCCGCAGAAGGACGTGGCCGTCGAGACGCCGCGCGAGGTGTTCGCCGACGACGCCTACGCCGCTCCGACCAAGTCGTTGACCGGGCTGGCCCTGAACCCCTACGGCTACCGATGGATCCGGCTGCGCCGCGGCTGGGTGGCGAACCAGACCTAGCGATGGCCCGACGGACGCGCCGGATGCAGGGTTTTGGCCGGCGTGGGTACACATCGTGAACGATTTCTGACCATGGGGGGTCGGTAAGCGTTCACGTTGTCGGATGTGTAGCGCCCGGGAGCCGTTCGGCTCCCGGTGGATCCGACTGCGCCGAGGCTGGGTGGCGAACTGGGCCTAGTTGTGGTCCGGCGCCAGGTCGGACGGGCCGCCGCCCATCATGGCCAGCATCCGGCGGCCGCCGGTGCGGAAGAACCGGACGACGAAGGCGAGGGCCAGCGCGAGGAAGAGGATGTTGAGCCAGGTCGTGTAGTCCCACGACACCTGGGCCATCTCCACCCGGGCGTTGCGCTCCTCCGGGATGAGTCCCAGGAGGCCGAAGAGGATCTCGACGACGTAACCCGCGACGACGCTGACCGCGTAGAGCGTGAGGCCGAGGAAGACCATCATCCGCGTCGTGTAGTAGCGGCGGTAGATCAACAGGATCGGCACGATCAGCAGGTCGGCGAAGATGAAGCTCACCACGCCGCCGAAGCTGATCCCACCGTTCCAGAGGACCGCCGCGAGCGGCGCGTTCCCCACGGAGCACACGAAGCTCAGCACCGCGACGACCGGTCCGACGATTGGCCCCCAGATCTTGGCCCAGAACGGGTGGTCGACGAGGAAGAAGCCCTGCCAGAAGCTCTCCGGCACCCACGCCCCGATCGCGCCGGCGATGAGCAGCCCGAGGACGACGTCCCGGAGAACCGCCACCCACTCCATGACGAAGATGTGGCTGATCGACGTGAACGCCTTCCGCGACCGCAGCCGCTCCCAGAACGAACCCTCGCCGGTGATGCTCATGTCCATGGCGGCGTGGCCCTCCATCGAGCCCGCCACGCCCTGCTCGGCCTGGCGGCGCGCCACCTCGAGTAGCCGCGGCCTGAGGAACGCCCGGAACAACAGGGCCAGCGCCACGATCATCACCAGGCCGCCGATGTACTCCGCCGCGGCGAACTGCCAGCCCATCAGCAGGATGAGGATGATCCCCAGCTCGACGACGAGGTTGGTGGACGCCAGCTGGAAGGCGATCGCCGCCGTGAAGTTCGCGCCCTTGACGAACAGCGTGCGGGCGAGTGCGACGGCGGCGTAAGAGCACGACGACGACGCGACGCCGAGTCCGGCGGCCGCGGCGAGGCTTCGAGGACGGTCGTCGCCGATGAGCCGGGTCACCGAGTCTCGCCGGACGACGGCCTGGACCACGGCCGACAGCGTGAACCCGAGGATCAGCGCCCAGGCGATCTGCCAAGTCATCGAGAAGGCCAGGGCGAGGGCGTCACCGATGGTCGAGAGGACGTTCACCGTCCACCCCCGTCCTCGTCCCGGTAGTGCGTCCCCTTCCATTGTGGCGGTGCGTATGGCGTAAGCGCCGGTTTCGGGCAGCGGCGCCGGCGCTGAGTCACCACGGACCATCACCCGTCCGGGGGTGATGGTCCCCGCGCGACATCTCGCGACGCGAGGCGCGGTATCGTCCGGCGACGCGGCGTGTCGTTCGCCTTCGTCGGGGGATCTCCGTGGCGGTCGGTCTCCTGCTGCCGGGTGCGTGTACGACCGCCAACCCGGTCGACGCGCGGATCACCACTCCGGTGCGGCAGAACAGCGTCGACGCCTCGGTCGGGAACATCCGGTTGCTCGCCACCCGGGTCCAGGCGCCGGACGACAATCAGCACCTCAAGAACGGCAACGTCGGGCTGTTCACGACACTGGCCAACGACGGTACCTCCGCCGACCGGCTCGTCGGGGTCAGCACGGTGTATGCGCGTCAGGTGGTCTACGGGTCGGTGAGGGCGCCGAGGCCCCGGCCGCAGTGACGATCCCGCCGAAGGGTGTGGCGTCGATGCAGTACCCGGGTGGGCCGCACCTCGAGCTGGTCGACCTCAAGGTCGACGTGAACGGCGGCCGGTTCATCCCGGTGACGTTCCGGTTCGAGAACAACGGGTCGCTGACCGTGAATGTGTTCGTCGAGGGTTTCGGGTTCCCGACCGTCTCGCCGCCGCCGACCTCCTGACTGGGGCTCACTACTCGACGCCGACGCTTGTGAGACGAGGGTGGGGGAATCACCGCGCCGGCGTGAAGGCGGACCGAAGGCGACGAGTGAGTCAGGCGTTCTCGAGCGCCGGGCGTCGACGAGGGATGGAGAGGGCGGTCACCAGCACCGCGAGGAGGTAGCCCGCGGCGCCGATCGCCATGAAGGCGGTGACCCCGGTGGTGAGGCCCAGGGCCGCGACCAGGGAGCCGCTGATGGCGACACCGGCGGCCGAGCCCGTCTGGCGAGCGGTGTTGAGCGCCGCCGAGGCGGTCCCCGTGGACCCCGCCGGCGCGGCGCCCATCACGGTGGCCGTGGCGCCGGTGAGCGTGAACGACGTCCCGAACCCACACAGGACCATGGCGACGACGAGGATCACGTAACTCGGTGTCGCGCCGGCTGCGGCCCACACGGCCAGCCCGACCGCGGCGGTGAGCAGGCCGACGAGCATGAGCCGGCGGTGCTCGTAGCGACGCGAGAGCCGCGCCGAGAGCGTCGACGCGACCATGGTCACCGCCATGGCGGGCAGCAGGGCCAGGCCGGTCATCGTGGCGCTGAGGTTCTCGCGCTGCTGGAAGTACACGCTCGCGGCAAAGATCATGCCGTAGAAGCCGAAGTTGAAGAGGAGGCCGACGACGGTCCCGCCGCTGAGGGGTCGCGAGCCGAGCATCGCGCGAGGGATCGGGGGAGCGGCGGCGAAGCGCTCCCGCAGGGCGAACACCGCAGCCCCGGCGAGGGTGACGACGATGCCGCCGATGACGAGGGGACCGGTGAGTCCCTGCCGCCCGACCTCGTTGAGCGCCGTGATGAGGGCGGCGACCGTGACGACGACGGCGCCCTGTCCCAGCCAGTCGATGACCCCGGAGCGGTTGCGCTTGGACCGCCCGACGACGCGGAGCGTGAACGCGAGGCAGGCGACGCCCACCGGCAGGTTGATGGCGAAGACCCAGCGCCAGCCGAGCGTGTTCGTCAGTACGCCGCCGACGAGCGGACCGGCGGTGGCCGCGACTCCGGCGATCGCCCCCCAGAGCCCGAACGCTCGCGCCCGGGCCTGCGGGGTCACGTAGACCTGTTGTAGAAGTGCCAACGATCCCGGCACGAGCAGCGCGGCTCCGATGCCCTCGACGACACGCATCACGGTCAGGACGGTCTCGTCCGGCGCCAGCATGCAGCCCAGTGACGCCAGCGTGAACACGCCGACGCCCAGACAGAAGATGCGTCGATGCCCCCATCGGTCGCCCAGCGCGCCGCCGAGCAGGAGTAGACCCGCGAACGCCACGGTGTAGCCGTCGACGATCCACTGGAGGTCGGTCAGCGTGATCGAGAGGTCCCGCCCGATGGCGGGCGCGGCGACGTTCACGATCGTGACGTCGAGGATGACCATGAAGTACCCGGTGCAGACCGCCAGCAGCGGTCCTGACCCGATGTGGTCCGAGCGCGTTGCCGACGCGGGGTTCTGCGACACGCGGACATCCTCCTCCCGTACCGGCGATCGCCGCGGCACCCCGCCGGGACCAGATCGGCCTACGATCCCGCCCGTGAGCGGTGTTGCGAGTCCGGAGGCCGCGGCCGGGACGTCATACCGATCCTGGGTCGACCACATGCTCGAGGGGTTCCGCAGGGAGCCGGACAAGGTCGTCGTGCGCGACGGCTCCCGCTCGCTCAGCGGACGCGAGGTCGCCGGGACGGTCGACCGGTATGCGTGGGCGCTGGCCGCCCGCGGCCTCGGTTCCGGTGACCGCGTCGCCCTGTTGGCCACGAGTCACCCGAGGCGCTGGCGGTCGCGCTGGTCGGGGCGGCGAGCGTGTTCGCGCCGGACACCGGACGGCCCGAGCGGCTGGTCCAGTTCCTCAAGCAGATCCGCCCTCGACTGCTCGTCGTGTTCCCCGAGACCGCGCCCGATGCGCAGCCCGCTGCGGCGCGAGTGTTGTCGGACGAGACAGTGGCGGTCGGCGAGGTGGACGGCCTCGACGACCTGGCCGCGGAGGCGGCCGCCGCGATCGACGTACCGTTCGTCGGCCGGGCCCAGCCGCAGGACCTGGCCGTCCTCATCGCGTCGGGCGGGACGACGGGCACGTCCAAGGCGAGTATGCGCAGCTTCGACGACTACGCGGCGCTGCTCGGCGGAGGTCGCGAACCCGACCGAAAGCTGTTGACCTGCAGTGCCTTTGCCTACGTCTCGCAGGTGCTCATCGCCCAGACCCTGCTCGGCGGCGGTTCGGTGACTCTGCGAGACCGGTTCGACCCGGCCGAGCTGCTGCGCGTGGTCGAGGGCGAGCGGATCACCCAGCTGAGCCTCGTCGAGCCGCTGCTCGCCGAGTTCGCCGACCACCCGGCACTGCCCGACACCGACCTCTCCTCGCTGCGACGAGTCAGCCACATCGGGCGGCCGCCCCGCCGTCGTTCCGCCGCCGGCTGCTCACCCGGCTGGGGGCCGATCCTCGTCAACACCTACGGCGCCAGCGAGATCGGATGATCAGCGTGCTGGCGGCGCCCGACTACGCCCTCGACCATCCGGAGCGGCTGAGCACGGCTGGGCGACCTCGCCCGGGGGTGGACGTGCGGATCGTGGCCACCGACGGCGCCGTGGCGCTGGTGGGTACGCCGGGCGTCATCAAGGTGCGGCTCCCGGGAATGGCGTCGGGCTACATCGGGCGGCCGGGCGACCCGGCGTTCCACGACGGTTGGTACACGACGGGGGACCTGGGCTTCCTCGACGAGGAGGGCTTCCTGCACGTCGGCGGCCGGGTGGCCGACGCTCGTGAGATCGAGGGAACCACCGTCATGCCCCTCGACCTCGAGGACGCGGCGTGCGCACATACCGATGTCGTCTACGCGGTGGCGCTTCCGAGCGAGGCGGGGTCGTTCGGCGTACTGGCCCTGCGGTCGCGCGGGTCGTCGGTCGACGCCGACGAGGTGCGCGAGCACCTGCGGGGTCACGTCGAGCCGGCCTCGGCCGTGGGACCTGTGGTCGTAGTCGACCATCTGCCGGTCACCGAGCAGGGCAAGCCGGACCGGACCATCGTCACCGCCCTGCTGAGTCCCTAGCGGGACTCGATCCAGTGGTCGGGCGGAGCGCCCGGCAGGCCCGGCACCTCGCGCTGCTCCTCGGTCCAGCCGTCCGGGCCGAACGCGGTATCGGCGAACCGCCGCCAGAACCGGCCCGCGCCCGCATTGTCGTGCTGGAACGCGACCGCCCAGGGGCCGTCGTGCCGACCGACCACGTCCACAGCAAGTGCGCGGCCGACCCCGTCCGACCGGACCACCGGTGCCACCCAGAGTGCGGCGACGGACCGACGCTCCTGGGTCAGGCCGTCCACGACGGCGAACCCGACCGGGGCCGGCTCGTCGGTCCGGGGGTGGGGACGCCACGCCAGGTATGCGGCGACATCGTCCGTGGGTCGCTCCGGAAGCCCGCGGGTCTGGTACCGGCCGTCGGGGTAGGGGAGACCGCCGACCACCAGGGCCAGGTCATGGCGGAAGCACTGCCACAGCCACCCGAGAGTGGACCACTCGTCCTCCGCGACGGGCCGGATGTCGATCTCCAGCACCGCGACATCATGTCAGTGGCCCCGACGACCGATGGGGTCAGACCCCTGGGCCGTCCTCAGCAGTACGGGATGAAGTCGTTCCATTCCTGCTTCTGGCAGCTGCGGCCGGCGAGCGGCCAGCGCAGGAAGAGGTCGGGAGCGAACAGCCCGACGGCCTGCATCTGCTGGATCAGCGAGTCGGGGATGGGGTTCGGGCTGTACGGCCCACCGAGGGAGTACACGGCCAGGGTGTCCAGCCGCGCCTGGTACGACGCCGAGGGGGGGTGCGCGGCGAAGTGGTACATCGCACTCGCGTTGACCGCCTTGCAGACTTCGCCGTCGTCGATGTCGAACTCGCAGAACTGGTCGTAACGCGAGCTGTCGTCGGCGCGGGCCTCGGCCACGTGGTAGACCGATCCCACCAGGGACCGGTAGGCACCGAGCTTGGCGACGTTCTGCATACCCTTGACGAAGCCCGCTTGCTGGAGGAGGCCGGTTCCCCACGCGTCGGGGTGCTGCTGCACACCGGTGGCGACCTTCTGCAGCCGACCCCAGTCGGCCATGACGAAGCTGAAGGTCTGGCCGAGGGTCGCGAGCGCGTTGGCGAACTCACCGGCCGCCTGGGCCTTGAGGTTGGCCACCGTGGTGTTGAGCGACGTCTCGTTGCCGTGGGGGTCGCGGCTGAGGGCCAGCGAGAGGCTCAGCACCGCGCCGATGACGCCGACGGCCGCCGAACCGCCCGGGACCATCGACGCGACCACCGAGACGAGCGCCAGGAACAGCTTCGCGATGTCCTCGCCGATGGTCGTGTTGGGCGGGGCAACCGCGTTGTGCACGGTGGTGTAGGCCGCATCGATGATCGTGGGGATGCCCGTCGCGGTGTCCGTGAGGAGCGAGTGCATGGTGTTGTAGACGGTGAGGACGGACGACACCGCGGTGAGCTCGGTGAACAGCTGCCCCTGGACGGCCGTGAAGGTGGGATGGTCGAAGCCCTTTCCGGCGACGAACGGCGCCCCCTTGACCGCCGCCCCGTAGTTGGCGGCCTCGGTGGTCGCGTACTTGCTCCGGATGTCGTCGCAGGCGCAGACCGCCTGGCTGATGGACGTGAGCGCCGCGCTCTGGGCCGCCTGCACTGCCGCGGACGCGGAGCGGTCGGGGATCGGCCAGGCCTGGGCGGCCTGGCCCAGGATGTCGTACAGGTCGTAGTTGACCGTCGTCGGCGGGCCGGGGTTCCCGTTCTCGGAGGTGGCGACCGGGACGTTGGACGCGACGGGGACGTACCAGTTCTCCTCCCGCCCACGCCCGAGGACGCCCTGGAGCTCGCCCGTCGCCTGGGCCCGGATCGTCGGGCTGGCCTCGGGGCTCTCGAACGGGTTCGGCGACGTGAAGTTGGCCGACGGGTTCTGCGCGCCGACCAACGCGTAGCGCGGCGTCGTCCCGAGGGAGTCGATCAGGCTCGGTGTGGCCCCGAAGAGCCGCAGCGCCTCGCCGAGCGTGGGGCCGAACTGGGTCGCGTAGGTGACCGTCACCGAGGGATCGGCGCTCGACGCGGTCGTCACACTGCCGCCGCCCGGCGCGTAGCTCGACCCGCCACCGCCGCCGGACCCGCCGATGCTGCCCGTACCGGTGCCGTGACCCCCGCCGCCGCCGCCGTAGAGACCTCCGCCCCCTCCGCCGCCGGCCCCCCAGCTGTACTGGCCGCTGCCGGTGCGCTTGCTGTCGCTGTCCGCTCCCTGACCGCCCGTTCCGAGCGTTCCGGGCTGCGCGCCCGATCCGCCGACGCCACCGCCGCTCGCCGTTCCCGCGCGGCCGACGAGTGCTGTCGGCTGCTTGCCCTGAGCCGTACCAGCTCCGCCGTCGGTACCCGGCGGCGCCGCCGTTGCCACCCTGGCCGACGCCCGCGGGGTCGCCGCCGGCTCCGCCTCCGCCGGCCGCCACCAGCAGGCGAGACGGCAGCGACGCGGCCTGTCCGGCGGAGACCACGCGAACGTCGGAGGCGCCGCCGCCCCCGCCGCTGGGCCAGCTGCTCACATCGTCGTTGTCGTTGCCGTCCCCGCCGCCGTTCCAGCCCCCGTCACCCTTGTCGAACTTGCCTCCGGACTCTCCGTTCCCGCCGACCTCGACGAAGAGCCGGCTGCCCGGCGTGAGCGTGGACCCGGTGCCGAAGGGCAGCGAGCCGGTCACGGTCGCACCGTTGCCGCCCTTCGGCCCGTACAGGGTGTCACCGCCCCGGCCCCCTTGGAGGGCGACCTGAAGCCGGTCGCCGGCGAACGCCGGGGTGGGGACGACGAAGCTCTGCTCGCCGCCGGTCGAGGTGTAGCGGCAGCTCTCGGCGAACCATTCGCGCGTGCACCCCTCCGGTGCCGGGCCGAGCGCCGCGGGCAGGACGGCGGACCCGATGGGTGTCCCCACCGTGGCGAGCAGGACGAGCGCGCCCGGTCCGTAGTCGTACGAGACCCGCCCGAGCGCGGCCTGCAGGTCGTACTGCTGGACCAGGTTGTTGTTGGTCGAGTACAGGTTGTCCGACACGGTGGCGAGGGTCCTCCGGTCGAGGACGAGGACGTGGAACCCTCCGACGAACCCCGCCGGCCGAGCCGGGACAGGGTAGGCCTTGCCGTCAACGGTGATGTCACCGTCGGCCGCGATGTCGTACACGACGTAGTCGAGCGACGTGAGGGCGAAGTTGGCCGAGGAGTCGCGGGCGAAGAGGCCCTTGATCGCCGCCGGCCCCGTCGCGCCGTCGGGCAGCGACGACTCCTGGGCGACAGTCCCGGTCGCGTACGAAGCCTGACCGGGCTTGGTCCCCGCGATCCCGTAGACGGAGAACGTCGAGACGTCGAGGTCGAGGGAGGGGAAGGCCGTCGCCGACACGCCGATCGGGGCCATGGCCGCGGCGACGCCGCTCAGCGCGGGGCGCTGGCCGGCACCGATTACGAGGCTGTTGAGGATCACGATCTGTCCGGCCGGGACCGACTTCAGCTTGGTGCCGAGCTGCCCGACGTCGGCGGCCGAGCACAGGGCATACGCCGACGAGGGCCCGGGGTCGAGGGAGGCCCGGTCCAGCTGCTGCACCCAGACGCCTGCGGAGCACGGTCCGGGCACCGTGGGGGCTTTGTAGGTCTTCCCGCCCACGGTGATCGAGATCGCGCCGGAGCGCTTCGTGCCGGACCCGTCGACCCGCGTGGCCAACGCGAAGGTGTCAGTGCTGTTCGCTGCGGTCGCCTTGACCCGCGCCGCGCCGGCGGGGCCGGCCGTTCCGACGGTGAAGGTGGCCACCAGGGCGATCGAGGCGAGGCCCACGATCACCGTCGATGGCCGTCGTCGAAGGACTCCGGGTCGGTCCACGCCCACTCCTCTTCCACAGGTTGCGGCCCCGAGAACGCGCCCCGACCGGCCAGGATCGTCCGCCCGTTATATCGCCGCAAGCGGACGAAAATGGTGGGAACGGGGAAATCGGACTCCGGGTCCGTTCACACCGTGGCGGTCGGGGTGACCCTGTCGCTCAGCGCGCCGAGCTTGCGGGCGCCGGTGACGAGGATGACCGACGCCACGTGGTCCGTGTCGACCCGGACCGCGAGAACGCAGACCGGGTTCTGGCACACCCGGAGGACCACCCCGGCTGCGCCGTTGAACGTCTCGACGTCGGCCAGCGCGCCACGGGGGAGTCGCCGCAGCACCGCGACGAGCGACCGCGCCACGCGGTCCCGGCCGACGACGGGTCGCGCCCGGACCGTCGCGGTTCGACCCCCGTCGCTCAGCAGGACGACGTCCGGGCCCAGGACCTCGGCGAACGCAACCAGCGACGCCGACCGGCAGGCGGCAGCGAGCCGGCGGACGACGACGTCGTGGCCGCTCCCGTTCTTCCGCCACGACGAGGCATCGCCGAGGTGGACCCGGGCTCGCCGCACGAGCTGGCGCACGGCCGGCGGTCGGCGACCGAGCACGGTCGCTATCTCGGGGTACGGGTGAGCGAGGAGCACCCGTAGCACGTAGGCGGCCCGCTCCAGCGGGGAGAGCCGCTCCATGGCCGCGAGCAGCTCCATGGACATGGGCTCGTCGTCTCGCGAGCGACAGGGGACCGGCTCGGGGAGCCAGGACCCCGCATACCCCTGCCGTCCGCCGCGGAGGTGCCGCAACCGGTCCACGGCGAGCCTGGTGACCATCGTGGTGAGCGCCGTCTCGGGGTCCTGGATCTCGTACCGGTACCCGGCCGACCAGCGCTCGCGGCACTCGTCGAGCACCGCCTCGGCCTCCGAGACGGTGCCGAGCATCCGGTAGGCGAGGCCCAGGAGCCGACGGCGCTGCTCGTCGAACAGCGCCGTCCGGCGCTGGCCGACGAACGTCTCCGGTCCTCGCATGGTGGTCCTCCCGCGGATGAGCGTCACTCACCAGGAAGACACGGCAGCCCCCGGAGTTGTGACATCCGGACGGTCGGGCGGAGGTCATGTGACGGTCAGGGGACGACGACCACCTTGCCGGTGACCGCGCCGGACTCGAGGTCGAGGAGAGCCTGCCCGGCGTCGGCGAGCGGGTAGCTGGCCGTGACGACCGGGAGGAGTGCTCCCGACGCGGCGGCCTGGGTGAGGGCGACCAGGTCGTCGTGGTTGGCCAGCGAGAGCATGCCGCCCATCCGGCGACCCACGAACGGACCGACGACGCGCGCTCGCCACTGCCGCGACAGTCCGCCGAGCGGCCCTCCGGCCTCGCCGCCGACGATGACCAGCCGGCCGTGGGGGACCAGCGCACGGCTCAGCACGCGGAGCGGGCGGCACCCGGCCATGTCGAGAATGACGTCATAGCGGGATCCACGCGCGTCGACCTCCTCGTCGCGGTAGTCGATGACCTCGACAGCACCGAGACCGCGGACGAAGTCGTGCTTCGCCCGGCTGGCGACACCGGTGACCTCGGCACCGGCCGCCGTGGCGAGCTGGACCGCATACGCGCCGACCCCGCCGGACGCGCCGATGACGAGGACCCGCTGTCCAGGCGTGACCTGGGCGTGCCGAAGGACGGCCTGACGCGCGGTGGTGCCCGAGTCGGGGAACGCGGCGGCCTCGGCCGCGCTGAGACCGTCGGGTCGGGGGACCAGGGACGTCGCCTTGGCCAGCGCGTAGGACGCGAATGCCCCACGCCCCCGCCCGAGCACCGCCTGACCGACGGACAGCTCGGTGACGCCCTCCCCGAGGGCGACGACGGTCCCGCTCAGGTCGCTGCCGGGGACGCGCTCCCGCGGTGCCCGCAGGCCGGTCGCCATCCGGACCGCGGCCGGTCGTCCGGTGCTGAGGTGCCAGACCGCGCGGCTGACGCCGGCGGCCTCGACCCGGACCAGCACCTCACCCTTTCCCGGCGTGGGTACCGGGGTCTCCTCGGGTCGTTGGACGGCGGGTCCGACGCCGTAGGCGTGCTGGACGACCGCGGTCATCGTGGTGCGGATCGGGGTGATGGTCATGCGTCCTCCTGGTGTGTACTTACGCTGTAAGTGACGATAGGCTTACAGTGTAAGTAAGTCAAGGGGAGGATTCGGATGGAGCAGCGGGTACCCCTCAACCGGGCGGCGATCGTCGCCGCGGCGGTCGCCGTGGCGGACCGGGACGGGCTCGACCGGGTGAGTATGCGACGGCTCGGCGAGCATCTCGGGGTCGAGGCGATGTCGCTGTACAACCACGTACCCAACAAGTCCGCGCTGCTCGACGCCATGGTTGACGAGGCTCTCGAGGCGATCCCGGTCCCCACGGATCCCGACTGGCGCACGGGTCTGCGCGGTCGGTGCCTGGCGCAGCGTCAGGTGTTCCACGTCCACCGCTGGGCCCTGGGCATCGTCGACTCGCGTGGCACTCCAGGCCTGGCGACGCTGCGCCACCACAACGCCATGCTCGGCTACCTGCGCCGTACCGGGTTCTCGGTCCATGCGGCCGGACACGTCTACGCGCTGCTGGACGCATACGTCATGGGGTTCGTGCTCCAGGAGCAGGAGCTGCCGTTCGACGCGGCGTCCGCGCCGGAGATGGCCGGCTCGATGATGGACGCCTACCCGCTCGCCGAGCTGCCGCACCTCGAGGAGTTCCTCCGCGAGGTCGTCAGCACGGGCCACTACGACTTCGCGAACGAGTTCGAGGTGGGTCTCGACCTGCTGCTGTACTCGCTCGCGACGCTGGTCACTCCTGGCCGATGAAACGGAACCGGGTCGCGTCGCGGTGCAGCTCGTTCCAGGCCAGCACCTTGACCGGAGCCAGCCGCCAGACCCCCTCGCGGTAGGTGGACGCCGGCTGGCCGTAGCCGTACTTCGCCTTCGCGGTGGCGGCCAGCCGCTCCGCCCCGGCGTCGTCCGGAACGTGCACGGCGGCGAACCCGTGCACGATGACGGCGGAGCTCCCGTTCTCCAGATGCAGGACGGCGTGCGGGTTGCCTCGCAGGTTGCGGGTGTGTCGGGTGCTCGGGTGACCGCCGAACCACGCCGCCCCGTCGAGCCACATGCCGTCGACCGGCACCACGTGCGGCGACCCGTCGGACTGGGTCGTGGCCAGCCAGTAGACGGTCGCCTCCACGAGGCGCTGCTCGACGTCGGGCCACTCCAACAGCCGGTCGGGCGACCCGTATGCGGCAGGCAGAGCGAGCTGCTCGGCCTCCGGTTCCATGGCGGTCAGCCAACCGTGACGGGTCGACCGAGGTCAACCGCGAGGCGTTGCGGTTCCGACCGGTTCGGCGGTGACGACGAGGTTGTCCGGGTAGTGCGTGGCCGGGCTCCACGGTCCGGTGCAGGTGAGCAGGACGAGCCGGCCGGGGACGCTCTGGGAGAACGTGTCCGTGCTCGTCGTGAGGCTAGCCTTGGGCACGTCACGGGTGGTCACCACGCGATAGCGCTGCTGGTACGCCCCGTCCGCGAGGACCACCTCGTCGCCGGGCTGGACGTGGAGGAGCCGAAGGAAGAACCCGAGGCCCCGGTCCTTGGAGTCGATGTGGCCGGCCAGGACGACGGAGCCGAACGCGTCGCCGGCCAGGGCGCCGCTCTGCCACCATCCGACCTGACCCGGGTCCGCGGGAAGGCTCAGCTCACCGGACGCACCCGTGTCGACCGGGTCGACCGTGGCGCTCGCCGTCGTCCCGTCGCGTGGCCGCAGCGTGATCGACGACGGCGCGAAGGTATGCCGCTGGGTCTCCCCGGTCTGACCCGGCCGGGCGGGCGTGACGCCCGACCCGGTGGCCGACGCTCCGTCGACCGGGGTCTCGGGGGCGACCGGGGTGGAGACGGCCAGGGGATCGCGGGAGGAACCGGTCGTGGTCGGCGTGGAGTCGGTCGCGGCGGTCGTCGCCGTGGGTCCCGGCGGCTGCCCCGACGGTTGCCCGGCCGGTTGACCAGCGGCCGGCGAGGAGCAGGCAGCGGTCAGCGCCAGGGCGCCGGCGGCGATGACGCCGACGCCCAGGAGCGGCAGTCGTCGGGTCAGGAGCCGCCGCCGGACCGAGCGCTCACCGGACGCCGGCGCGACCCGACGAGCACGGCGACACCCGCGAGGGCGACCACGAGCAGGACGGCGAGCGGCCGGGAGTCGTCGGAGCCGTGCGCCGCGGCGATCAGCCCGGCCGCCTGCCCTCCGTCACCGGCGTTGACCGAGCTGGGCGTCGTGCCGGAGCCCCGGACCGCGAGGGGGAGGACCTGGACGACGGCGTCCATCGAGCTGTTCGCGGCCACCCCGATGGCGAAGACCCGGGTCAGCGACGTGGCGGCCACCGGCACGTTCGCGGGACCGAAGACCACCGGACCCGCGGTGGCCGTCGGCACGATGTCGACGGTGTAGCCACCGGCGGGGACGGTCACGGTCAACGCCTCGCCGTTGGCGATGTTGGCGAAGAGGACCTTCTGGTCGACGCGGACGTCGGCGGGGCCCACCGCGGCGGTATGGGCCACCACCAGCCGACCGCTACCGGCGGCGACGGAGCTGAGGTCGTTGGGGAACGTCGTGATCAGCGGCGGCTTGGACGGGTCCACCTGCCGGTGGACGACCGTGTCGACGTTGCTCCCGGCGGCCACCGATACCGAGGCGGTCACGGAGGCGGTCCCCGACGGGCTCTCGGCCGTGATGGTGTGGTTGCCGGCGGCCAGCGCCAAGGGACCGACGATGGTCTTCGCCGCGGCACCGGTCGCCATCGCCTTGCCATCGACCGTGATGGTCATCGGGGTGTCCGCGACGCCCTGGACGACGTAGACGGTTCCGGTGGCGGGGGCCGCTGCGGCGTCGACGGCGGCGAGCGGCGCGACCGCTACGGCCGAGCCGAGGACTAGGGCGGCGACCAGCGCTCGGCGACGGGAAATGGACACCATAAGGCCCTCCTGGTGAATAACGGCGGCTTTCGACCGGACATTTCGCCTGTGTGAAGTACTCCGTGAAATGCGTTGCGGTGGTTCGCATTCCGACAATGCGGCATGATCTCATGAATAGCCAATCGACGTGAGGTCGAGAATTGACGGAGAGTCCGGCATAAAGGACATAACCGTCGGAATTGGGGGTGAATTGCATGCCGCGCTCCGTGGTGGTGCAACGAGTCCTCGGCCTCGTGTTCGCGGTGGTCTTCGGCGCCGGCGCGGTGTGGGCACTCGGTCGCACGCCCGCGCCCGGTCCCTCCGTCGCCGGCCCTCCAGCCGGATCCTCGACCGGATCCTCGAGCGGATCAACTGGATCCTCGACTGGATCCTCGAGCGCAGCGAGCGGTTCCGGTGCGACGTCCGGCCCGGCCGCCACGGGTGCCGGGTCCGCGACGACGGGCCCCGGCACGGTACCGGTCGCGACGAGCGGTCCAGGCCTCACCGAGCCGGGCATCCACGTCGTGGCGCAGGCCGGCGCCGACGGTGCTCTGGAGGTCGTCGAGCAGGTCCGGCTGCCCACCACGGCGACCACCTTGGCGATCGCGCTGCCTCGGGCGTCCGTCCCGGGGGTCGCGGCGGCGGCCCCCACCATCACCGGCTTCCAGGCGCAGGCCGGCGGCCAGGTCGTCACCGACACGCTCGCGACCCCGCTCCCGGACGGCGGAGACCGCCTCGACCTGCCCGTTCCCTCGACCGAGATCACCATGCGGTACCGGCTGGAGGGCGGCGCCGAACGCAGCCAGCCGGCCCCGGTCGGCCGCGCCCTGGTCCTGCTCCCACCGGTCACCGCGGCGGAGGCGTCCTTGTCCGGTCTCCCGGTGGTGGTCGAGGTCATGGGCGGCAGCATCCGCAACCTCGTCTGTCCGGACCTGGCGGTCGCCGAGCAGCTCTGCGGCCGCCAGCAGGGCTCCTTGTGGACCACCCCGAGCATCCCGCTCGGCCGGTCAGTGGTGATCGCCCAGATCGACCTACCCCCGCCTGGTCAGCAGTGACCGCCCTGGCCGCCCTCGCCTCGGCCGCCACCGAGGGCCAGGACGTCTTCCCTCTCCTCACGGGGGTTTTCCGGCTGCTCGGCTACCTCGGCTTCGTCCTCGTCGTCGGCACGACCTTCTTCCTGACGTGGCTCTGGCCGGAGGGCTCCGTCGAGTGGGTGTTCATCCGGCTGTTCCGCGGCGGGGCGGTGCTGGTGCTGGTGGCGACTGTCCTGGTGTCGTTCTTCGGTGCGGACGCGTCTGTGGAGGATACCTTCGCCGGTCGGGAGGGCGCGGCGGCCCTGGCCCGAATGTCGTTGGTGGCCTTGGGAGTCGCCTTCTCGTGGGAGATGCTGGGCGACGCCCGTCGATGGCGGATCCCCATCGTCGTCTGGCAGGTGCTGCTCATCGAGACCTACGTCGTCGACTCCGACGCCTGGCGAGAGCCATGGCAGCTGGTCAAGTTCGTCGCCACGACGGGGCACCTCGCCGCGACCGCAGCCTGGCTCGGTGGTCTCCTCGCGTTGGCGGCGATCCTCGTGCCCAGTGCCCACCTCGAGGTGCTGCACGACGTCCTCCCTCGGTTCTCCATCGTGGCGATCGTCAGCGTCGTCACCCTGGTCGTCACCGGCGCCCTCCACGCGCTGGCCGTCGCCGGGTCGCTGAGCACTCTGCTGACGTCGACCTACGGCGCGGTGCTGATGGCGAAGATCATCGTCTTCGCGGTGATGTTGCTGCTCGGCAACGTCGGACGCCGGTATGCGGGGAGGCTCGCCCACCGGAAGGTCACCGAGATCGACGAGTCGGCCTCGGACCAGAGCATCCGCGCCTTCGCGGTCGCCGTCGGTGCCGAGTTCGCCCTCGCAACAGCGGTGCTCGCGACGACGGCGGCGCTGGTCAACGTAGCCCCGCTGACCTGATCGCGGCGCTAGAGGGAGGTGGTGGTCCCGGTCAGGGAGACGAGCTCGCGAAAGACCTCCGCGGAGATCTCCGCGAAGGAGCGCTGCTCACCCTCGCTGATCCACTGGGCGAAGGCGACACCGAACACGGTGATCGCGGACTCCGCGGCCAGGGTCGCGGCCGGCTCGCTGACTCCTCGCGCCCGAAGGGCCTGGCCCATCACCTCGCCCAGCGCGCCCATCTTGTGCAGCTCACGCTCCTGCAGGGCCGGGTTCTGCTCGATCACGGTCTGCCGGGTCCGGCTGAAGGGCCGCCGCTCGTCCGGGAAGAACACGGCCGCCGACTGCACCGAGGCCGCCACCACCTCCAGCGGCGTCAGTCCGGGCGGCGCGGCCTCGATCCCCTCGAGGAAGACCCGCACGAGCTCCTGCTGCCCGTAGAACAGCACCTCGCGCTTGTCGCTGAAGTGACGGAAGAACGTGCGCTCGGTCAGCCCGACCGAGCGGGCGATCTCCGCGGTGGTGGTCTGGTCGAACCCGTTCCTCGCGAACAGCTCGAGAGCGGACTCCTGCAGCCGCTCACGCGCGCCGGGTTCCCACCTCATGAGGTGAGCCTAGTGATGACAGTGACTGACGCCAAGGGCTATGGTGATGTCAGTGACTGATATCAGTCACTGACATCACCAGCTTCGACGCCCGAACGGCTCGGAGCAGCGAAAGGAGCTGACGCCATGCGCGTCTTTGTCACCGGAGCATCCGGCTGGATCGGGTCGGCGGCGGTCGACGAGCTGCTCGCCGCGGGTCACGAGGTCACCGGCCTCGCCCGGTCCGACGCCTCCGCCGCGTCCCTCGAGGCCAAGGGCGTGCGCGTCCGGCGCGGCGACCTCGACGACCTCGACAGTCTGCGGGCCGGCGCCGCGGAGGCGGACGCCGTGCTCCACCTGGCCAACAAGCACGACTTCGTCAACCCGGCGGTCTCGAACGCGGCCGAGCGCGCCGCCGTGCAGACCATCGGCGACACGCTGGCGGGGAGCGGCAGACCGTTCCTGTTGGCCTCCGGCGTCGCCGGCCTGAGCAGCGACCACCCGGTCACCGAGGACGACCCGTCGCCCTTCCACGGGCCCGACTCGCCGCGCGGGGGAGCCGAGAACCTCGCGCTCGCGTTCGTCGAACGAGGCGTGCACACCGTGAGCCTCCGGTTCTCGCCGACCGTCCACGGGGCCGGCGACCACGGGTTCATCGCGGCGATCGCCGGGGTGGCCCGCGCGAAGGGCTTCTCGGGCTACCCGGGCGACGGCACCAACCACTGGGCGGCCGTTCATCGCTCCGACGCGGCGCGACTCGTCACGCTAGGTCTGGCGAAGGCGCCCGCGGGAAGTCGTCTTCACGCCGTCGCCGAGAACGGCATTCCCACTCGGGAGATCGCCGAGGCGATCGGCCACGCCCTGGAGCTACCGGTGACTTCGGTGGACCCGGACGACGTCCAGGATCACTTCGGCTGGATCGGTGGCTTCTTCGCCATGGACCTGACCGCGACCAGCGAGCGGACCCGCGAGCTGCTCGGCTGGACCCCCACCGGACCGACCCTGACGGAGGATCTGGCCGCGGGCGCATACGGAACGGCGGTGCGGGCCTAGAGCCCGCGCGCCGACCTGTGGTCAGCCGGCGGCCTTGGTGATCAGGGCGCGGACCTTCTTCTCGTCGGCGGCGGTCAGCGTCGTCAGCGCGTAGGCGCAGGGCCACATCGCGCCGTCGTCGAGGGCGGCCACGTCGTTGAAGCCCAACGTCGCGTAGCGGGACCTGAACTTCTTGGCCGGCTGGAAGAAGCACAGGACCTTGCCGTCCTTGGCGTACGCCGGCATCCCGTACCAGAGCCGGGGTTCCAGGCCCGGGGCCGCGTGGGTGATGACCTGGTGGACCTGCTCGGCCAGGGCGCGGTCGGAGTCCTCCATCTCGGCGATCTTCCCGAGCACCGCCGCCCCGTCGTCCACACCGCCGCTCTGCGCCGCCTTGGCCTCCTTGGCGCGCTCCTTCATGGCGCTCTTCTCCTCGTCGGTGAAGGCCGGCGCGGTCTTGGTGGCGGAGGTGCGGGCGGCGGTCTTACGTGCGGTGGCCATGGTGGTGGACTCCTTGGTGGGTCGGGTCGGGAACGGACCCCACGCTAGGAGAGGCCGGCTGGCGTTGGCTTCTCGAAAACTGATCGATCCGGTCAGCCGGCCATCGTGCTCGAGCCGTCCGAGAGAACGGACGAGATGAGCCCGAACACGTTCCCGTCCGGGTCGAGGAGGTACCCGAGCCGGCCCACCCCCGGCATGTCCGACAGCGCGAGCGCCTCGGTGGCGCCGAGGTCGAGGCCCCGCTGGAAGATCTGGTCGATGTCACCGTCCACGCCGACGACGATGTTCGCGCCGTTCACCGGGCCGCCCGGTTCCGGTGCCGGACCCATCCGCTGCGAAAGACCGCCGTTGATCCCGCTGCCCGGGGCGTTCATCGTGATGGCGCCCTCGCCGGTGTCGATGGCCCAGTAGGGCATGTCGCCGAACTGCGTGAACGTCCACCCGAGGAGCTCGCGGTAGAAGTCGACGAGACGCTGCGGCTCGGTTGCGTGAATCTCGAAGTGGACCACCAGATTCGCCATGTATGCCTCCTGCGTCGACGATAGTCCGATCGAGACGTGCGCGGGCGGGGTTCGCTGGGTCAGGCGAGGAGTCGCGCGATCTCGGTGCGCATGAACGCGCGCACCGTCTCGGCCCGCTGGTCCCGCTCGACCGTGCTGATCAGCACGTCCTCGCCGTCCCGCCGGCGTCGGACCCCGTCGAGGATCTCGGCCGGCAGGCCCAGGTCGGCCAGGTGGGCGATGGCGTCCGTCTTCGTCACGAGGCCTCCGTCGCGGATGGTGAGGTCGGCGCGGCCGACCGTCGTCACCCCGTGGTCGACGTAGACGTCCTGCTGCCAGATCGCCCGTCGGCGCAGCGCCCGGGTCCAGTACCCGCTCAGCTCGGACCGAGCCGCGTCGCGCACGTCCGTCACCGTCATGGCCGGCAGCCACCCGCTCGGTGCCGACCCGTGGACGACCACCGGGTCGGCGAGCAGCTCCGCGCGGGCGATCCCGCTGAACGGCCGGCGGAACAGCTCCTCGAACGCCCACGTCCAGTGCCGGTAGGCGCCGTCGCCCACGTGCCGCCGGGACACGTACGCGCAGTGCAGGTCCGCCGCACCGGTCGCCCCCCGGCCCAGCCGCTGGTGGGTGTCGGTGAGGTGGAGACGGCGGGCGGGGTCCGGCGGTCGCTCGACGAGCGCCACCGCGTCGATGTCGCTGACCCCCGGTCGGTAGTCGCCCGAGGCCACCGACCCACCGACATACAGGCCCTGGACCGCGTCGCCCAGTGCCGCTGCCAGCTCGCCCACGACGGGCACCCCACCCAGCCTGGAGTCCACCGACCGAGATTAGCCTGACGGTCAGAATTTCCTTGCGCGCCAAGGAGAACGCGGTTGCTCAGACAAGCGTATGGTGAAGGCGTCGCGCATCGATCCGCCTGGACCTGCGCACCCCGTTGGGAGCCAGCATGGTTAGCTGGCTGGGCGACGCGTACACCGTGAACGAGGTCGTCCAGGCCTACCTCGCGATGGAGTCCCTGCTCCAGGCACCGGGATTCACGCAGGACGAGCAGGGAATGCTCGCCGCGATCATCGAGCACCTCGACGGTGCCGACTCGGCGAGCATCACCGAGCTGCGTAGTGGCGTGTTTCTCACCCTCGCCGCCTCCGACCAGGCAGCCCGGGAAGCCGATGCCCTCCAGTACGAGCTGGAGTCCGGGCCCTGTCTGGACGCCATCAAGGAGCGGACGGTCTTCGCGCCGATCGACCTGGCCACCGACCCTCGTTGGCCCGACTTCGGGCTGAAGGTCGCCGACACCCTCGCGTTCCGCAGCATGCTCTCGCTGCGACTGATGACCGACGTGCCGGACAGCATCTACGGTCTCAACATCTACGCCCGCGAGAGGGGCGCCTTCGACAAGCAGGCGGTGCTGTTCGGGCTGCTCGTGGGGACGTATGCCTCGTCCGTCGTCCTCTCGTCCGAGAGCCGCAACGTGATTCTCAACCTCGAGAAGGCGCTTCAGTCGAACCGCCAGATCGGGATGGCCGTCGGCGTCATCATGGCCACCCACCGGCTCACTCCCGAACGGAGCTTCGAGCTGATGCGGCTCGCCAGCATGAACCACAACCGCAAGCTGCGCGACGTCGCCGAGTCGGTGGTGCTCACCGGGAGCCTCGACCCCGTGCGGGACGGGTCGCGCTAGCTCTCGAGCAGGTGCACCTTCGGACTGCGCGTGTCGATGTCGATGACGACGTCGCCGAACTTGACGTTCATCCGGCCGGTGTGGAGCTGGACGACCCGCCCGATCCCGTAGCGGTCGTGGATCACCCGACTGTCGAGCTCGAACGTCTCGTAGGTCGGAGCCGGGTGGTCGCGGAAGGGGCTCGTGGAGGGGCGACGACGACCTTGGCCGGGCTGACCGGATTGCTGAGGCATGGGTCCAGTGTCGCCCTCTTGGAGGCCTCGCGGTCAACTGTCCAGGTCGCAGTACCCCCATGGGGTATGCGGTGGTCGGGCGTCCCACCGCAACCCGTTACACTCGGTTCAGCAGTGGCCCGCCCAGTTCTGCCTCGGGCCCGATGTGAGTCGATGCGAAGCTCTTGCGCCGCGCCCGTGACGGTCGCGCCGGGCGGAACGTATCCCACCATCTTTGGAGTCACCCACCTGTGTCTACTGACACGCCCTTCACCGACCTCGGTGTGCCGCGCCCTCTTGTCGACATCCTCGACAAGCACGGCATCACCACCCCTACCCCCATCCAGGCCGCCACGCTGCCGGACTCGCTGAGCGGCCGAGACGTCCTCGGACGCGGCCGCACCGGTTCGGGCAAGACCTACGCGTTCCTGCTCCCGCTGGTCGCCCGCCTGTCCCAGAACCGGACGCCCCGGCGGTCCGGCCGCCCTCGTGCCCTGATCCTCGCTCCCACGCGTGAGCTCGTGAACCAGATCGACGAGGCCCTCGCGCCCCTGGCCGCCGCCAGCGGCCTCACCCGCGTCACCGTGTTCGGAGGCGTCGGCCAGAACCCCCAGGTCGCCGCCCTGCGCCGCGGCGTCGACGTGGTCATCGCCTGCCCCGGCCGCCTAGAGGACCTCATGGGTCAGCGCCACGTCGACCTGGGTTCGGTCGAGATCACCATCCTCGACGAGGCGGACCACATGGCCGACCTCGGCTTCCTGCCCGGCGTTCGGCGCATCATGGACACCACGCCGAAAAACGGTCAGCGGATGCTCTTCTCCGCGACCCTCGACGCGGGCGTCGACGTGCTCGTCCGTCGCTTCCTGTCGAATCCCGCCACGCACCAGGCCGACTCGGCGCAGAGCCCCGTCTCGACGATGACCCACCACGTGCTGCACGTCAGCCACGACGGTCGCCTGCCGGTGCTGCTCGACCTCACGGCGGCTCCCGGTCGCAGCGTGGTCTTCACCCGCACCAAGCACGGCGCGAAGAAGCTGGCCAAGCAGCTCAACGCCTCCGGCGTCTCGGCGGTCGAGCTGCACGGAAACCTCAGCCAGAGCGCCCGCACCCGCAACATGAACCTGTTCCACAGCGGCGCCGCCTCGACCCTGGTCGCCACCGACATCGCCGCCCGCGGCATTCACGTCGACGACGTGGGCATCGTCATCCACGCCGACCCGCCGGTCGAGCACAAGGCCTACCTGCACCGGTCCGGGCGAACGGCCCGCGCCGGCGCCGACGGTGTCGTGGTCACCCTGATGACCGACGACCAGGTCCGCGACGTGCGTGACCTCACCCGGCTCGCCGGGGTCAGCGCCACCACCACGCGCGTCCACGCGACGCATCCGCTCCTGGCCGAGCTCGCGCCCGGCCCCCGGGTGCCGACCACCCCGGTCACGAACGTCACCGTCTCCCGCGGCCCGACCCCGTCACGGCAGTCGTCCGACCGGACTCGTCAGCCGCGGAGCGGTGGGCGCCCCGGTGTCCGTAGCGGCACCGCGGCGACCCAGCAGGACGGGTCGCGCGGCGGCAGCCGCGACGGCCGCCCGGTCGAGGGCGGCTCGAAGAACCGGCCGCGCCGCGACAACCGGCCGCGTCGCGCAGGGTCCACGACGACGCATACCTCGTCCTCGACCGGCTACCGCTCCGGCGGTGCCGCGGCGTTCTCGACGGGCTCGCGGGTCGGCTCCCGCCAACGCTGACGGGTTAGTCACCCAGGGCAGGTCGCCGCGGTCCTAGCATCGAGGGACCATGCCAAGGGCCCGGTACCTGTGCACGTTCGGTCTCCTCGCCGCCCTCACCGCGGCGGCGTGCACGTCCGCGCCGACCCCCGGCCCGACCCCCAGCCCGTCGACCACGGCCAGCGCCGACATCGCTGCCCCGGTCGACGTCGGGGGCGGTCGAACCCTCTACCTGGAGTGCCACGGCACCGGCAGTCCGACGGTCGTGCTCCTGTCGGGCTTCGGCAACGCCGCCGACATCTGGCAGGTGGCCCTCAGCCATCCACCACCGGTGGCCACCGGGGTAGCCGGCTTCACGCGGGTCTGCTCCTACGACCGACCCGGTTCCTACGTGACCACCGTGGAGCAGAACGGTCAACGGGTCGAGGCGACAGCGGTCGACCAGTACCGCGGGGCTCGCGGCAACGCCGTCGCCTCGACGACACCCGGCACCGGAGCTCCCGTGATCGCGGATCTGCACCACCTCCTCGAGGTCGCCGGCGTCCAGGCCCCTTACGTCCTCGTCGGTCACTCGCTCGGTGGGGTGTTCGCCCTTCTGTATGCGCGGACCTACCCACAGCAGGTGGCCGGGATGGTGCTGGTCGACTCGCCGACCCCGAACGTCCGCGCCCTCCTCTCTCCCCAGGCGACGGTCGTGGCGTTCGCGGCCCAGAGCGACCCTGGCCCGTCCCTGGTCCCGGGGTACGTCAACGAGCGCTACCAGGTCGACACCATCTTCGAGGAGATCGACGCAGCCGGACCGCCACCCCGCGTGCCGCTCACCTACCTCCAGGCGACCATCCCGCTCGACCTCAACCAGGTGCCGGCGGACCAGCGCCCCATCGTCAAGGAGGTCATCACGCAGAACCCGATCGCCGCGACCGCCTATGTGGCAGGGATCCCGGGCGCTCGGCTGATCCGGGTTCCGGACACGACCCACTACGTGCAGACGGAGAGACCCGACGTGACCATCGCCGCGATCAAGGCCGCGGTCGGCGGTTCGACGATGACGACGACCCCGACTCCCTGAAGGGCCGGCGCGTTCGGCCGCTTCCGCTCTGATGTGAGCTGCCCCACTCTCCGGCGGGAGCTCGCGCATCGCTCGCGTCGCGGGTCATGTCGCGCCTGGCGTCGTGATGACGACCCCGACTGCGACATGACGTGCGACATGACGTGCGACATGACGTCTCCCGACGTGTGTCACCGGTCAGAGTGCGGGTCAGGGTGCAGCTGGTGCCGTCCTGCCGACACCAACCGCACTCTGACTTGCCCGCTGATGTGCGGTAGGACGTGCGACGGACAGGGCAGCCAGCCCGGGGCGCGGAGGCGCTCGACGCCGTACAACGCGGTCTCACGATCGCGGTCCGGGGCGGCCTCAGTGCCCGCGCGCACGGCGCGTCGCATGCCACGTCTGCGGGATCAACGGGGCAGCGCGTCGAGTGAACCACGCCTCGGTGCGGCGCTCGCTGTGCTCGAGATCCAGCTGACGGAGCACGTGCTCCACCGCCGCGAGCACCGAGCCCTGGAGCATCCAGAGATCGGTCTGGTTCCGCGGGTCCACGTCGATGAGCATCAGCTCGGTCACCACCGCTCTGGACTCGCGGACGATCTCGACGGTCTGGCTCATCGCCTCGTCGGCGCGGTCGGCGTCACCCGAGCCGAACTCGGCGTCGACCAGCTCGGCGAACGACCGTAGGCCGCTGGCTAGGTCGTTGAGCACGACGGCGAAGGCCCGTCTCAGGTCGGCGGCGACCTGGCTGTCCGAGGAGCCGCCGGCGGCCGGCGCCTGCAGCGCGATGACCGACAGCAGGGCGCGCAGGGCGGTGAGACAACCGTCCAGTCGGCTCAGGGCGTCGGACAGACCGGGGTGCACCGTCGCGCTGGCGAGGGCGAGCGGGTTGAGCTTCCGGCTCTGCGCGATCGCCTCGACCGACGCGCCCGCGGCGTCGAGGTCCCCCTCGATGTGGTCAGCCCAGGCGAGCCACGCGGTCACCTCGTCCGGGTGCGGCGTCCGGCTGGCGACGGTCAGCGCCACCTCGTCGAGCAGCCCCGCCTGCGAGCGGGCCACCCCGCGGACCGCGTCACGGGCGCGGGTGTTCGGGATCGCCACCGGAACGAGCAGGCTGAACGCGATCCCCACCACGGTGCCGATCAGGGTGTTGACGACGCGCACCTCGGCGGCCAGCTCGGGGGAGGAGACGGCCAGGATCAGCATCGCGCTGATCGGCGCCTCCAGGGACTGGTCACCCAGCCGGAGCACCTTGGCCAGCACCAGCGACGCGGCGATGACGATCGCCAGGCTCCACCACGTGAGCCCGATCGAGCTGGCGACCCCGACCGCGACGAGGACGCCGGTGAGCACCGCGCCGACGCGGACCAGTCCCATCTGGAGGGTGCCGACCGTCGAGGCCTGGACGACCAGCAACGCCGTGAGCGGGGCGGTGAGGTCGACGATGCCGGGGGAGACCTGGTTCGCGATGAGGTACGAGATGACCGCGGCCACCGTCAGCCGGGCGATCTGCGCGGACGCCGGCCGGATTCGGGCCGGCAGCTGGGCCCAGGACGTGGGGAACGACGGCCAGACCCACCAGAGCAGGTTGCGCAGCCGCGACCGGGTCCGCACGGTCAGGCGTCCGAGGTTCAGCCGCTCCACCGCCTTCACCCTCAGCCATGGGCCGCGATGCCCGGGTCGACGCAGACTGCGCGCCCCAACTGTAGGAGCCCGCGGTCGGTCCTGGTGGTCGGTCGCGCCCGGGACCTTGCCTATTGGTAAGGATTCTGTTACCAATAACCATGGACGCGTTCGAGGGGATCGCCGACCCGCTGCGGCGAGACCTGCTGCGGCGGCTGGCCACCGGCCCGGCCCGCGTCGTCGACCTGGCTGCCGCGTACGAGGTGAGCCGCCCGGCCGTCAGCCGGCACCTGCGCCTGCTGACCGAGGCGGGACTGGCCAGCGTCGAGGACCGGGGCCGGGAACGGCACTACCGGTTGGAGCTCGCCCCCCTCGACGAGGTGAGGCGCTTCCTCGGCCAGCTGGAGACGGAGCCGGCAGTACCGCGGGTCGGCGAGGGCGTCCTCGACGCACTGGACACCGAGGTACGCCGGACCCGGCGCGACCGCCGCGCGACCGGAACGCCCATCGCGAAGGAGCAGACCGGATGAGCACACCCACCCGCCCCACCGGGGGCCGCGAGACCAGGGGCGGCCACGACCTCGTCGTCTACACGCGTACCTTCGCCGCTCCCCTGGACGACGTCTGGGCCGCCGTGACCGAGCCCGAGCGACTGGAACGGTGGGTCGGGACGTGGGAGGGGAATCCGGCCGACGGGTGGGTCGGGTTCCGGATGACGGCCGAGGCCGAGGACGCCCCTGCCGAGCGGATGGTGGTCGACGAGTGCGACCCGCCGCATCGGCTGGCCGTCCACTCGGAGACGGACTACGGGACGTGGTACCTCGAGATGGACCTCGCCGAGGCCGACGGAAGCACCACCTTCACGTTCTCGCAGCGCATCACGGATCCCGCGACGGCCGCCGACATCGGTCCGGGCTGGGACTACTACCTCGACCGGCTGGTGGCCGCGGAGACCGGCGGCGACGTCGCCGCCATCGACTTCACCGACTACCACGAGCCGAACAAGGAGTACTACCGCGCCCTCTTCGCCGAACCCGACGGCCAGCCGGTGTAACCCTCCGCGAGGAAGGCCGACCCGCGAGCGGAGGAGGCGACGCCGGCCAGCTCGGCGAGCTGGCGCTGCTCGTCGAAGTCGGTCGCGCCGGGCGCCTGGTGGAGCATCGACGTCATCCAGTAGGAGAAGTGCTGGGCCTTCCAGACCCGTTCGAGGGCCCGGCCGGAGTAAGCGTCGAGGGCCTCGTCGTTCCGGCCGACCAGCGCTCGCTCGAGCTCCTCCGCGAGCACCCGGACGTCGGCGATCGCGAGGTTGAGGCCTTTGGCACCGGTCGGCGGGACGGTATGCCCGGCGTCGCCGGCCAGCAGCAGCCGGCCGTGGCGCATCGGGGTCTGGACGAAGCTGCGGAAACCGAGGACGGTGCGGTCGATGACCCGCCCCTCAGTCAGTCGAAAGCCGTCGTCGCCGGCCAGCCGGGTCTGGAGCTGCTCCCAGATGCGCTCGTCGGACCAGGCCGTCGCGTCCTCCGTCGCGTCGCACTGGAAGTACATCCGCTGGATGCTCTCGGTCCGTTGGCTGATGAGCGCGAACCCGCGGGCCGAGCGGGTGTAGATCAGCTCCGGGGCGCTCGGCGGCGCCTCCACGAGGACGCCGAACCAGGCGAAGGGGTACTCGCGCGCATACTGCCGGCTCCCCGCGGCGCCGGCCGAGACCAGGCCGCGGCAGACACTGTGCGACCCGTCCGCGCCGACGACGAGCTCGGCGGCGACCTCATGGGTCCGGCCGTCCGCGTCGACGTAGTGCACCACCGGCGACGTCTCGACGTCGCGAACCTCGGTCTCGCTCACGCCGTACCGCAGGTCTCCGCCGTCCCGGGTCCGGGCACCGTGCAGGTCGACGAAGACGTCGGTCTGCGGGTACAGCCAGCAGGACGCCCCGACGAGGCGCTGGAAGTCGATGCGGTGGCTCTCGCCGCCGAACCTCAGGTCGATGCCCTGGTGCTCGTGGCCGTCGGTCAGGACCCGGTCGGAGACCCCCGACTCGACCAGCAGCCGGACGCTGTCGTGCTCGAGAATGCCTGCGCGGTGGGTGTTCTCGATGGTCTCTACGGTGCGGTTGTCGAGCACCACGCTCTCGATGCCCGCGACGTGGAGCAGGTGGCTCAGCATGAGACCGGCCGGGCCGCCGCCGACGATCGCGACCTGCGTGCGGCTCGTCGTCATGGGCCCATCATCGTCGCACCCCCGCCGGGTTCAGCCCAGGCGGCGTGAGCCCCAGAGCAGCGCCGCGCCACCGGCGAGGAACAGCAGCGACACGAGGAGGGCTGCGGTCGCGTCGAACCCCGTCGCCGCCAGCCGACCCCCGCCGGAGGCCGCCGTCGTGGGGGTCGCCGTCGCTGTCACCGGTGTGGGTGTCGGCGTTGGCGTCGGTGTGGGCGTCGCGGTCGGTATGGGAGTGCCACCGACCGCACCGTCGAGCCGCACCGTGATGGGCACCGTCGCCGACTCGGGGCTGAGGTTGCCGGTCAGGTCGTACTGGTCCGCGCTCAGGCACCTGGAGCAGGACGGGCATCGTCGTGGGGTCGACACCGGTGGCGCCGGCGGCCGCCCGGAAGGTCGCGACGGCCTCGCGGACGGTCGGCCAGTCGAAGATCACCAGGGTCAACCCGACGCCGAGCCGTCCGGCCCGTTCGACGGCGGTCGGCGACGCCGCGCCCACGACGAGGGCCGGGCCTTCGGGTCGGACCGGCTTCGGGCCGATGGCGGCCTCGGGGATCGTGTAGAACCGGCCCTCGACGTGCACCGGGTCCGGGCCCCAGACGGCACGCATGGCGAGCAGGTGCTCCTCGAACCCCGCGCCGCGGCGCTGCATCGGCACGTTCGCCGCCGCGAACTCCTGCTCCATCCAGCCCTGACCGATACCGGCGATGAGCCGACCGTCGCTGAGCCGGTCCAACGTCGCGAGCCGACGGGCGAGGATGACGGGGCTGTGGAAGAGCGCGTCGAGCACGCTGGTACCCAACGTGATTCGACTGGTCCGGGCGGCCACCCAGGCCAGGGTCTCGATCGGGTCGTACACCGATCCGAAGCCCTCAGGAGCCTCCATCACCGGTCCACCCGGCCCGCCCATGGGGATCGGCACGGTCGGGCGCATCAGCCGCTCCCAGGCCCATACCGAGTCCAACCCGATCCGCTCGGCCTCCTCCGCCACCTGCGCGATCGCCTGGGGCGACGCGTCCTTCCCGGCCACCGGCAGGTGGATACCCAGCTTGACTGACGCCATCGATCTCTCCTCGTGCTCGTTGTCTGCTGGTTCGGACCCGCCGCACGGCCGAATCTCATCGGGGCCGTCGCGTCCGGTGTCGTCAGGGGGTGGGCCGGCCGACCAGGACCGGGTGCGACGATGACCCCCGACAGAGGGAGGTCCGGTGGCGGGTCGGCGAGCGAAACGTGGGGCGAGCACCCCGGTGGATCCGCCGATCCTCGTGGCCGCCCGGGTCGGCAAGGCGATCGACGGGAACGTCCTGCTGCGGCCCCTCGACGTGTCAGTCGCGCCGGGACGATGCGTCGTGCTGCGCGGCGAGAACGGCAGCGGCAAGACGACCCTGCTGCGGATCCTTGCGGGGACTCTGGACCCCTCCGAGGGCAGCGCCACGGTCGACGGCAGGGACGCCGACGAGCGCGACCCGGCCGTGCGGGAGACGGTGGCCGCCCTCATCGGTGCCCCGACGGCATACCGGGACCTGACCCTGCTCGACCACCTCGTCCTCATCGACGCTACGTGGGGACGGGGCGACGGGTCCGACGAGCGGGCCGAGGGGCTCCTCGCGTCCCTGGAGATCGGCCACCTCTCCGAACGCTTCCCGCACGAGCTGTCCTCCGGACAGCAGCAGCTGTTCCACCTCGCGATGGTGCTCGGCCGGCCGGCCCGCGTCCTGCTGCTCGACGAGCCGGAGCAACGCCTCGACACGCACAAGCGAGGCCTGCTCGCCGACCTGCTCGTGGCGCGCAAGGAGTCCGGGACGGCCCTGGTCGTCGCCTGTCACGACCCGGACCTGACCGAGCGCATCGCCGACCGCGTGGTTGACGTCCAGCCGGCATGAGCGTCGACTCCGAACGGCTCGCCGACGCCCGGGAGGTGCTCGCCGGCGAGGAACGGCAGCGCAGCCAGAACGCCGTGTATGCGGTGTACGTGGCGGTGATCGTGGCCGGTGCGTACGGCGTCCCGGCAGCGCAGGCCCTGCTGCGGTTCGTCGACCCACCGTGGCTCGCGACCCACCTCGGCGGGATCCGCGGGGTGCTGCTTGGGGTGGTGGTCCTGGTCGCCGCCCTGGCGCTGGCGTACCGGCTCGGAGGGGTGCGCGGTCCGGTCGTGCCACCCCTGCCCTACCTCGACACCATCGCGGCCAGCTCGATCGACCGGGCGCTCGTGCTCCGTCCGTGGTGGCGGCTCGGGCTGTTGGGCTGCCTCGTGGGCGGCCTGCTCATCGGCCTGGTCATCGGCGCCGGTCTGGCGATCGCCGCACTGACCTCTGCGTTGGTGCTCCTCCCGGCGGTCGGTATCGGGACGGCCGTCGGCCTCCTCGTCGCCGGGACCTGGCTGCACGGGCAGGTGCGCAGCTGGCCCACCGGTGCACGCGGGGCCGGCGTCTTCCTGCGGCAACGCCGCTCCCTGCGCGCGCTGCACCTGACCGCCCTGCGCAGCCAGGCCGCCAGTGCGGTGACGGTGGGCGGGGCGGTGCTCATCGGGGACCTGCGGGCGGCCCGCCTCGACGTGGCGTCGCCGACGACGCGAGGTCGTCGCTGGCGGCTGCGCGCGTCGGGTCGTACGTCCGTGATGGTCGCCCGCGACTGGCTCGGCCTGCGCCGGGCCGCGGGAGCCGGCGTGGCCGGGCTGCTGCTCGTCGCCGCCGGCGGGTACGCCCTCGTCCAGTCCGCGACCCCCGGAACGCCGAGCATCATCGCCCTCGCCGGGCTGCTGTTGGCGTACCTCGGCGTCAGCGCGTGGTCCGAGGGGCTGCGCCTCCAGGGCGACAACGCCGGCACGCCGCCGCTGCTGGGCCTGGACCCGTCGAGCGAGGCGACGGCACACCTGGTTCTGCCCGGTGTGGGCTACGTCGTGACCGTTCTCGTCGTCGGCGGCCTCGCCGTGGTTCTCGCCAACGCCACCGTGCTCGGGATCATCTGGGCGGTCCTCATGGTGGGACTGCTGTTGGCCGCACAGCTCATGGCCGCGTTCCGGGGGCTGCCGCCGGCCGGCATCTTCTCGCCCAACGCCGGGGTCCCGGTGATGATCCTCTGGTACTCGGTACCCGTCCTGGTCCCCGTGGCCTCCGGCACGGCGGCGAGCGCGTTCCTCGCCTCCGGCGGGACGACCCTGGCGGTGGCGATCCTTGCGGTGACGACGTGGTTCTCCGTCCTGTATGCGCGCCGCCGCATCCGCGTCCTCTTCGAGCAGCATCGCGGCTGACGACCGGTCGCCGACCGACTGACGACCGGCTATGACCGGAGGGCGTCCGCGGCGACGGCCAGCTCGGTGAGCCGGCGTTCGAGGAAGCGTCGTTCGGCCCCGTCGTCGGTGAGGTTCCTGGCGCGTCGGTACGCCTCACGCGCCTCGTCGGTCCGGCCGAGCCGGCGCAGCAGCTCGGCCCTGGTCGAGTGCAGGTAGCGGAAGTCGTCAAGGCCGAGGCCGTCGACGATGCGCAGGCCGGCCTCGGGCCCGTCGGTCTCGGCGACCGCGATGGCGCGGTTCAGCTCGACCACCGGCGAACCGGTCAGCCGGCCGAGCTCCGCGTACAGGACGGCGATCTGCGCCCAGTCGAAGGGCGTCTCGGTGTGCAACGAGGCGATCGCGGCCTGCAGGACGTACGGTCCCCGGCCCCCGAGGGCCAGCGCCCGGTCGAGCTCGTCGCGGCCCTTGGTGATCTGTCGGGTGTTCCAGCGCGAGCGGTCCTGGTCGGCGAGCAGGACGAGCTCGCTGTCGTTGAACCGCGTCTCGCCGCGGGAGTCGTGCAGGAGCATCATCGCCAGGAGTCCGCGCGTCTCCGCGTCCTCCGGCATCAGCTCGGTCAGTGCCCGTCCCAACCAGATCGCCTCGGCGGCGAGTTCGTCGCGGCCGCTGTAGCCCTCGTTGTAGATGAGGTAGACGACGGCGAGCACCGCGTCGAGGCGTTCGCGCAGCAGATGGGGCGGTGGCACCCGGAACGGGATCTTGGCCGCCTTGATCTTGCGCTTGGCCCGCACCAGCCGCTGCGCCATCGTGCGCTCGGGCACCAGGAAGGCGCGGGCGATCTCGTCGGTGGTGAGCCCGCCCAGCGTCCGCAGGGTGAGGGCCACCTGCGCCTCGACCCCGAGTGCCGGATGACAGCAGGTGAAGATCAGCTCCAGGCGTTCGTCCGGGAACGTCGTGGTGGTCATCGGTACCTCCACGGCCAGGTCGGAGCCGATGAGGTCGAGCTTGGTCGCGAGGGTCCGGTCGCGACGGATGCGGTCGATGGCCCGGTTGCGGGCAGTTCGCGTCAGCCAGGCCCGGGGCTGTCCGGGTAGGCCTTCGCGCGGCCACCGCTCAGCGGCGATGGCGAAGGCCTCCTGGGCGGCCTCCTCGGCGAGTTCGACATCGCCGAGGAGGCCGACCAGGGTGGCGACGACCCGGCCCCACTCCTGACGGAAGACCTCCTCGAGGGTTGCTACCAATACGTCTCCACGGGCCGGATCTCGATCGCTCCGCCGAGGCGAGCCGCCGGGACGCGGGTCGCCACCTCGATCGCCGCGTCGAGGTCGTCCGCCTCGAGCACGAACATCCCGCCGACCGCCTCCTTCATCCCGACGAATGGGCCGTCGGTGGTCATGGTCGTGCCGTTCTGCACCCGCACGGTGGTCGCATTCTCGGGAAGGCCCATCGGCGGCCCCGGCGTGACACCAGGGGTCTCGTTGAGTGCCTGGTAGTCGGCGTAGACCTGCTTCTGCTCCTCCTCCGACAGGCTCGCCCACTCCGGCGAGTCGGGCGTCGGCGTGGTGCCCTGATAGATCACCATCACGTACTTCATCGTTCCTCCTCGTCCAGACGGTCACAGTAAGACGAACGGGGACCGGCGACATCGACAGGCCGCGAGTCCCGCGCTGCTACGAGGCCGCCGCGTGAGCGAGCGGGCTGAAGGCCGGGGGGATCGCTTTGCGCCGGCGGCGGCCGGTCGAGCCGCGGACCACGAGCCGGACCGGCAGGACGATCGGGTCCCGGTTCGGGGTCGCCCCGCCGATGGCGGCAACGAGGTTCTCCACGCCGATGACCCCCATGGCTCGCAAGGGGGCCGCCACGGTGGTCAGCGCAGGCTCGACGATTGCGGACAGCCCGACGTTGTCGAAGCCGATGACACTGATGTCGTCGGGGACGCTCACGCCGGCGCCGCGCATCCCCTTGATGACGCCGATGGCCATCAGGTCATTGAAGGCGATGACCGCCGTCGCCTGCTGCGCGAGGACCGCGCGGGCGGTCGCCAACCCGGCATGAACCGTCGGCCGGTTGCACGGTCCGACTCGCCGGAAGCGCAGGTCCAGCTCGTTGCAGGCCTCCATCAACGCGACCCAGCGCGTCCCATCCGCCCAGCTGGCCTCCGGCCCGGCGACGTAGGTGACGGTCTGGTGGCCGAGCGCGGCGAGGTGCTCGACGGCCCGACGCATACCCCGCGCGTTGTCGGTGACGACCGCCGGGACCTCGGGGACGCGGCGGTTGAGCAGGACCAGCGGCTTCTGCTTGGCCAACATCCGGATGGCGTTGTGCGACATCCGCGAGCTGGTGAGCAGCACGCCCTCGACGGTGCTCAGCTCACGCTCGGTCCAGTCCCGCTCGAGCGAGGCGTCCTCACGAGTGTGGGGGAGCAGGACTGTGTAGCCGGACTCGCCCGCCGCCTCGAGCGCGCCGCGGATGATCTCGGCGTAGAACGGGTTCGTGATGTCGGTAACCACGACGGCGAGACTGCGGGTGCGCTGTCCGGTCCGCCCCTGGAGGACCCCGGAACGGTAACCGACGCCACGGGCGGCGGCGAAGATGCGCTCGGCGGTCCGCGCGTTGACCCGGCCGGGCCGGGAGAACGCCCGGGAGACCGTGGAGGGAGCCACCCCCGCCGCCCGCGCGACGTCGTAGATCGAGGAGCCGGATCGAGTACCCAGCGAGCGAGGAGCCTTGGCGACACTGCCCACGACGTCTCCAGGTGGTTGCTGGCGAACAGCACTCTGCAGGGTCTGGGCAGCAGGGCGATCAGACCGCCAGTCTTCCCCGTCGCCTCGACAAGTCAAGCCAGCAGGGCGGCGCGCAACCTCGAGGCCGACTCGCGACCCTGGGCTCTTCCCGCCGCAGCGACGGCGGGCACCTTGTCGATGGCGAGCGGGTTGCGACCCCGCGCCCGCCGCACGTCGCGGGACATGGTCACGATCTCGACGGGACGGTGCAGGCCCAAGGCGGTCCGCTGGTTCGGTGATCCGCGCCCAACGCTGCCACCTGGTCGTGGGGGCCAGGGCGATGACCGGTCCGTCGCCTGGTGCCAGGTGGAGGTTGACCGGGGAGCGCATCCCGCCGTCCATGTAGCGATGGTCGTCAATGGGGACGACAGGCCAGACCAGGGGGATCGCGCAGCTGGCCATCACGGCGTCCACGATCGACACGCCGTCACCTCGGGTCAGGACGCGGTGCTCGACGGTGTCGGCGTCGACGGCCACCACCCCGATGTCGCGGTCGCCCCAGGCATGACGAGGCAGCCGCGCGTCGATCACCTCACGGCGGGACCTGCTCCTCCTCCTGGCCGACGCCACGGCGGGTCGACCGATCCGTCGCCCGAAGTCCGCCGCCGAGCGGCCCACCAGGCCGTGCCCGGTCATCGTCAGCAGCAGGCGAAGGGACAGCCCCCTCGGCACCTCGTAGCTGACACCGGAGCGTTGCTGCTCGAACAGCTCCTCGACCGCCACACCGCTACCGACCTGAGCCGCGACCACGGCGCCGGCACTCGTCCCGAGCAAGGCGCTCTCGGACGCGATCTCGACACCCTCGTCGTGCAGACCGGCGAGCAGACCGATCTGCCAGGCGATGCCGCCGACCCCACCGCCGCCGAACACCCAGGTCTCCGCGGTCACGTGGTCCTCCTCGAAGCGAGCCGAACTCGTCGGGCCACTGTGACACGAGCGTGGCGGGGAGGTGCCTACTACGCTCCGCGGATGAGCGGTGAGGCTCCGAGCCCGACGGTCGAGACGGGCGCCACGCCGCGGCTGTTCGTCGCCGAGGTGACGTCCGCACGAGCGGCGACGACGGTGGCTCAGTGGCTGACCCAGAGGCATTCGGGCTCCCTCGTCGTGGTCGTTCTCTCCAGCGACCTGGGTGACGAACTCGCCTCTGTCCTCGCAGCGTTGGCGCCGGTGCGAGCCGAGGTCGTCAGTGTGGACGGCGTGGGACCGTCGGGCCCGACCGGCCACGAGACGGCGAACACGGTGCTCGAGCTGGGCGTGGGCCAGGACTTCGTCTTCACCCTGCCGAGACTGTCCGACGCCATCGCGTTCGCCCTGCAGCGGGTCGAGCCCGGCGATGCGGCCCACTGGGAGGCGGAGGCCGTCCTCGTCGTCGGCCCGGCCGTGTTCGTCGACGGCGCCCGCCCGTTCCTTCGCTGAGGTCCCCGACCTCGGTCGGTCACCTCAGGCCGCTCCGGGAGAAGCCCTGGACGAAGTAGCGCTGGAAGACGAGGAAGACCACGACCATCGGCACGACGTTGACCAGGGCGAAGGCCATGGTGGCGCCGTAGTCGGAGCCGAACTGGCCCTGAAGGTAGAGCAATCCGATGGGCAGAGTGAACAGGCGGTTCTCCTTGAGAGAGATCAGCGGCCACGCGAAGTCGTTCCACGACTGGAGCAGGCTCATGAAGAACAGCACGGCGATCAGCGGCTTCGACAACGGCAGGACGATCCGCAGGAAGACGCGGAGGTGTCCGGCGCCGTCGATCCGCGCGGCCTCGATCAGCTCTCGCGGAATCCCGAGGATGAACTGCCGCGCGAGGAAGATCCCGAACGCCGATGCCGCCGAGGGCAGGATGACCGCCCAGTAGCTCCCGTACAGACCGAGGTCCGTGACCAGCCGGTACAACGGCACCATGATCACCTGCACCGGGAGCATCAGGGTGGCCAGCGCCAGCAGGAAGACGACGTTCGAGCCGCGAAACCTCAGCTGGGCGAACGCATACCCGGCGAGCAGGTTGACGGCCACGGTGATGAGCGCCACCGTGACCGAGATGGCGACGGAGTTGGCGAACCAGGTCGCCACGGGGAAGCCGTCGAGGATCCGGCGGACGTTGTCGAGAGTGATCTCCTGCGGCCACAGGTGAAAGCTGCCGCCCAGCAGCTCCGCCCGGGTGGAGAAGGCGACGACCACCATCCAGTACAGCGGGAAGACGAGCACGGCGCTGACCGCGATGGCACCGACGAGCCGCGCCACGAACCATCGGTCCCGGCGACGTGCGGTCGCCCGCGGGCTAGTCGACAAGGTCACGGCTGCGGTTGGTGCGCCACTGCACGGCGGTGAAGACCAGGGACAGCAGGAGCAGGACGACCCCGATGGCCGCGGCATACCCCTGGTCGCGGGTGTCGAACCCGGTGTCGTAGGCGTAGGTCACGAGCACCGAGGTGGCGTCCTGCGGGCCTCCGCCGGTGAGGACGAAGACGATGTCGAACACCTGGAACGAGTAGATGACGTTCATGACCAGGAGGAAGAACGAGCTCGGGCCGAGGAGCGGCACCGTGACGTAACGCAGACGCTGCCAGCCCGAGGCGCCGTCGAGGCGTGCGGCTTCGTGGAGGTCCGGCGAGATCCCCTGGAGCCCGGCGAGGTAGATCAGCATGTTGAAACCCACACGCCACCACAGGGTCACGAGGACCACGGACGCGAAAGCGGGCCCGCCGCTGGACTGCCATGCGAGCGTCGGGAGGTGGAGGGCGCGGAGCACCTGGGTGATGACGCCCGCGTTCTCGTCGAAGACCAGCAACCCGATCAGCGCGGTCGCGACGCCCGAGACGGCCATCGGCAGGATGAAGATCGACCGGAAGATCCCCCGCGCGGGAAGCACCGAGTTGAGCAGGAGCGCGGCGAGCAGTCCAAGGACCATGGCGGCCGGCGTGACGATCACGGTGAAGACGACCGTGTTGAGCAGCGACCGCCAGAACAACGAGTCGGACAGCAGTCGGACGTAGTTGTCGAGCGCCACGAAGGACCCGGAGCCGAAACCGTCGGTGTGCTGAAGGCTGATGACGAGCGCCCACCCGAGGGGCAGGAAGACGAACAGCGCGAGCAGCCCGAGGCTGGGGGCGAGGAACGCGTATGCGGCCGAGGCCTCGGTCCGGGTGCGGCGGCTCAGGGTGCGCGGGGGCGGGCCGGCGGCCGCCACCTGCTCCCGCTGCTGGAGAGTCGTCAAGAGGCGGTCGCCTTGGCGATCCCGGCGCTTATGCCGGCGATCGTGTCTCCGGTGCTCTGGCCACCGATGAAGGCCTGCTCGAGCTGGTCCTTGAGCACGGTGATGATCTTCGACATGTTCGGCTGGGCCACCTGCGCGGCATCCTGCGGCTGAACGGTGCCCGACTGGCCCAGGAAGATCGGGGACAGCTCAGAACGCTGGACGAAGTCGATCCCGGACGAGACGAGGTCACGACGGGTGGGTAGCAGTGAGGCTCCGGCGCAGAAGGTCCGCATCGCCTCCTGCTGCGTCGCGAAGTCCAGAAAGGCCGCGGCCAGTGCCGCGCGCTTGGTGCCCGCCGTGACGACCAGGGCGTTGCCGCCGAAGTCCCCACCGCCGCGCACCTTCCGAGGTGCGAAGGTCGCGCCCCACTCACCCTGGTACGTCTTGGCGGCATCCGGCAGCAGGAAGGCGCCGCCGAAGGTCATCGCCGCCGTCTTGGCGTACCAGGTGTCCGCCGCGTAGGTCGTGGACTTGACCGAGTTGTTCCGCGGCACGAAGCCCTGCGTGAAGAAGCTCTTGCTGAAGTCGACCGTGGCCCGGCCCGCGTCCGAGTCGATGGCCGGCGTTGTGAGGTCCTCGGCGAGGAAGCGACCACCCGCCTGGAACAGCAGGCTGAGCCACCGGGTCACGCCGTTGCCCTGCCAGTTGTAGGCGAGGGGGTACTTGTCGTTGGGCAGTGACTGACGCAGGCGTTGGGCCACCTGGGTCAGCTCGTCCCACGTCCAGGCGGTCTCTACGGACGTGGGAACGGAGGTGACTCCCGCCGCGGCCAGCGCCTGCTTGTCGTAGAGGATGACGGAGGTGTCCGTGTGGTGCGGAACGCCGAACGGAATCCGGTTGCCCTGCACCGCGGCCCACGCCGTCGGCGTGAACCGGTCGCCGAAACCACCCGGTACCTGCTTGGACAGGTCGAGCAGCTGGCCGCGTCCCGCATACGAGCCGAGGGTGTAGTACGGCACCCGGAAGACGTCCGGTGCGTTCCCCGCCTGGATCTGTGCGTCGATATTGGTGAACATCTGCTCGTAGGGCACGGCGTTGAGCGCGACCTTCGATCCGCTGTTGGCCTTCTCGAACGCGGTGATGACCGACCGGAACCCCGCCAGCTCGGCATCGGTGCCCCACGTGGTGAACGTGAGCGCTTCCCCGGTGGCCTGCGGGTCGGGACTGCCGCTCGTGGAGAACCCTCCGCATCCGGCGAGGACGAGGGGGCTGGCCGCCGCTGCGGCAGCAGTGGCGAGGAAGTGCCGTCGGGACAGCGTCATGGACTGGTTCTCCTGAAAGGCGTCGTGGGCGGGCGGCCTCGTGGCGCGGTGGGCGCGACCACCCCCACGGGGCCCGACGCTGATTCCGACGACGGCCGGCAAAAAGTTGCAGCTCGGTCGTACCTTGCGTCGTCACCCGCCCTCGCTGTGTGGGAGACAGCCCAGCTGGCGGCCGACGGCGATCCCGACTTCCAGCTGGCTCGCGGGGAGGTTGTGCTCTCAGGCCGGGACTGAGTCCACCGCGTCACGCATGACGTCGAACAGCCGGGTCTTCTCCGGCGTCATCTTGCGGAGGCTCACGGGTGAGATCTCGCTGATCTGAGCGATGAGGGGGATGTCCGCGTCGGACATCGCGACCTTGGCCATCGACCAGTGCGTGAAGACCCGGTCGTCGACCGGTCCCTCGAACAGGAGCTCAACTCGATCGTGCCGGGGATCCGCCTGGATGCCGGCGAACAGGGACCGCACCGCTCCCTCGTCGCCCTCCAGCACCTGGACGAACCAGGTCCCGGTGAGCAGGAGAGCCCCGGTGATGTTCCGTTTCTCGTTGTTGGACCGGGACGACGCGAACAGGGCACCCAGCTCGTTCTCGCGGTCCTCGGCAGGCACCCGGTCGCGGCTGCGGTACATCAGCCGGAAGGTCGCTCGCGCGCTCTTGTCGTGGGGGCTGTTGATCATCAACGCGATCCTGACCCGACCCGGTGGGTTGGTGTTGGCCATCATCGCGGACCACCCGACGTCGAACCGTCAGGTGTGTGAACCAACGACCCCTCATTCTCACACGTCGGCCGGGTTTCGGCGGTTCCCAGCGCGGACCATCCGACCGGCGCTCATTCCTGCTGCTGACCGTCGGCCCGGGTTCGCGTGGTCGCCTCGACCGCCCGGGTCTCCTCGTCGTCGAGCTTGCGGGTGTCCCGCGCTTCGGCGAACGGCTGCACGTCGGGCGGCAGCCCCTCGGAGATGGCCTTGGCGTGTTCGAGCTCGGCGTTGATCTCGGCACCCAACAGGAGCGCGATGTTGGTCAACCACAGCCACACCAGGAAGATGACCACGCCGGCCATCGACCCGTAGGTCTTGTCGTACGAGGCGAAGTGGCCGACGTACAACGCGAACAGGGCCGACGCGCCGAGCCAGATGAGCACGGCGATGACGCCTCCCGGGCTCACCCACTTGATGCCGGCCTGCTTCGCGTTCGGGCTGGCCCAGAAGAGGACGGCCAGCAGGACCGACACCAGGACGAGCAGCACCGGCCACTTGACGATGTTCCAGAGGAGGATGGTGGTGTCGCCCGCACCGATGACGTCCCCGACCTGCTGGGCCACGGGGCCGCTGACCACGACGATGACGACGCTGATCACGATGACCACCACGGCGAGGACCGTCAGTCCGAGACGGATCGGGAGCGTCTTCCAGATCGGCCGCCCCTCGCCGATGTCGTAGATGACGTTTGACGCTCGCATGAACGCGGCCACGTACCCCGACGCCGACCACAGGGCGACCAGCAGGCCGACGACCGCACCGATCCCGGCGCCGGTCCGGTTCGCCTGCGCCTGGGTGATGAGGCTGCCGACCAGCTCGGCGCTCGAGCCGGGCGCGATGGCTTGGACCTGGTTGGTCAACTGGTTCGTCGTGTCCGGGCCGAGGAGGCCGAGGACGGCGACGAGGACGATGAGCGCCGGGATCGCTGACAGCGTCGCGTAGTAGGTCAGCCCCGCGGCCAGGTCGGTCAGATGGTCGCGACGGAACTCTCTACGGGCCCGCCCAGCACAGACTTGAGGCTCGAGGACGGCAGGTCGGCCGGGCTGTCAGGGCCGTCACCGTCGTTCTCGACGTCCGCTCCGGCTTCTGCTCGCGCGGTTCAGCCGATGGTTCCCGAGTCGCATACGTCATGCGGGGGACGTGCCCCGCCGGGCCGAGCCTCACACCCGATGCGGGCATGGTGCTTCGAGGTCACCCGGACTGGTAGCGGCCGGCCGTCCCCCGGGCGACTCCGGAGGCGACGAGCTCAACCAGCCGGGTCCGGGCATGGGCCATCGGCCATCCGAAGCACCGGCTGAGCTCCTTCGGCGTGGTCTCCACCATGGTCTGCACGAAGAGCTCGGTGGCGAGCCGGTCGTCGCGCCTGCCGCCGACGCGAAATCGCCGGCAGGTCAGGTCCAGGACCGACGACGGCCAGCCGGAGCGGTTCTCCTGCACCCCGGCCGTGGTCACGAGCAGGTTCCTCTGCAGCTCGGTGACCGCCGGCTGGTAGTGCCGACGGCCCACGCCGCACGCAGCACGTGGCTGGGTAACGCCCCCGCGGCGAGCGCCGCAGCGATGTCGTGCGCGGGCTGAGACAGCGAGAGCGAGGCGTGGTCGGCCACGTCTCCAGCGCCCGGGTAGAGCGACGCCAGCATCGCGGGCGACAGGAAGGATCCGCGGCTGCCGACGAACCGTCCGTACCACGCCTGACCGGTACGCGGCAGCTCGTCCTTCCAGCCCCACACCTTCTGCTCGGCCGGCCCCATTCCCGCGGCGAAAGGCTCGGCCTGTCGCGCGTCACGGCCTCCCACAGCGAGGGTGCGGCGCGCTCGCGCCTTCCACAGTCCCTCGTCGGAGGGGTATGCCGCGGCGCGGTAGGCCCTCGACCGGCTCGTGAGCCATCGGGGTCGAGGGGTCAGAAGGTGTCGCCGGTACGCCGGGGCATCTGCTGCAGCGTCAGGGTGTTGCCGTCCGGGTCTATGAGAGCGGCATAGAGGACCCCACCGCCGACATCGGTCACCTCGCCCACGTCGACGCCGCGGTCGACCAGCTCGGCTCGGGTCTGCTCGATGTCCTCGACGACCAGGTGCAAGCCTCGGACCGACCCGGGGGTCGCCTCGTAGACGGCCAAGCCCGTACCGATGCCGATGGAGCAGGCCGACCCGGGCGGGGTCAGCTGGACCACGCGGACACCGTCGACGGGACGCACATCGACATCCGCCACGAAGCCCAGCCGGTCGACGTAGAACGCCTTCGCCCGGTCCACGTCGCTGACGGGGATCGGTACGAGCTCGAGCTTCATCTCCACGGTGCCCTCCTGGGTCCTCCAGCGACTGGCGCCGCCACCGGTGAACCCTCCCACGAGCCGGCGACCCGGGTCGCTAGAGGCGGCGGTGGTGGATGACGTCGTCGGCGACGTCCCGCAGCTTGCGATTGGTGTTCTGACTGACTCGGCGTAGGGCGTCGAACGCCTCGACGTCGGTGACCTGAAGCTGTCCCATGACGAGGCCCATGGCCATACCGATACGCCGGTTGCTGTCCAGGGCCTCCTTCAGCTGGCGGACCTCGTCGTTCAGCTCGGACACCAGAGACGGATCAGCGGCGACGAGATCGCCCTCGGCCTCATCCAGGGCGTCGTCGTCGACGCCGTGCACGGCACCCGCGACGGGTGCGATGTCGGTCGTCATGGGTCATCTCTCCCATGCGGTCTGGATTCTCGGCGAGGGTCGGTGGAGGGACGCGCTGCGTAACATAACCCGCGACTCTCGCCGGTGAAAGAGCCGAAAACTCGAAGTCTCTTTCCCGAGTTGTGTTGCCTCACAAGTCTTTCCATCGTCGTCTCAGAGACGGCTACCGCAAACGGGCGCTCGGCTGAGGTGACCTCCTCAGCACCGGCGTCGCCAGCCACGACTGCCCCATCACATGCAGTGCTTTTCTAGAAACTCCTGTAGAGTGTCAGCATGCCGACCTGGAGCTTCCTGACCCACCACGCCCAGGTTCTGCTGTGCATCGCGAACGACCCCGGTGCTCGGTTGATCGACATCGCCGCGGTCCTCGGCATCACCGAGCGCAGCGCGTTCACCATCGTCAACGACCTGGCCAAAGCGGGCTACGTGGTGAAGCGGAAGGACGGGCGGCGCAACCGCTACGAGGTCCGGAGCCACCTGCCCGTGCCCGGTCCCGTCATCCGGTCGACCACGGTCGCCGAGCTGCTGGCCCTACTCGTCGGCGACATCGACAGTGCCTCGTCGGGCACCCACCTCGAGGAACCGGCCGCGGCCGGGTAGTCCCTCGTTGGATGTCAACGCCTGAGACGACCGGTCGGTGGTGATCAGGTTTATCCGGTTTACGGCGATTTGGTCCGATTAGCCACGTAGCGTTCGAGGCGTTCCGACCGTCTGTCCCGGGATGTCCTCCACGTACGGCGAGGCCCCAAGGTGACGACGTCGCTGTCCAGTGGTCCGGCCGCGCATGATATCTCCCGGCATACCAGCTCCGAGCCGGAACTGAGACGCACCCTCGGTTCCTTTCAGGTGTTCGCGATCTCGTTCGCCGTCATCTCCGTGGCGGTCGGGGTCTTCGCCACGTACGACGAGCTGTTGGTGACCGCCGGGCCGGTGGGCACCTGGCTGTGGGTGATCGCGGCGGTGGGGCAGACCCTGGTCGCGCTCGTGGTGGCGCAGTTCGCCGCCGCATCGCGCTGAGCGGTTCCTCGTACCAGTGGGCCTCCCGGCTGGCCAACCCGAGGATCGGCCGGCTGTTCGGCTGGCTCACGTTCTGGTATCTCGCGATCGCCGTCGTCGCGATGGACAACGCCATGGCGAGCCAGGCCCTCATGCCGCTGTTCGGGATGGACGAGAACGAGGGGACGGCACGGGTGATCACCGTGGTGATCCTCGTGGTCCAGGCCATCCTGGTGATCGCCTCCATCCGACTGCCCGGCCTGTTCACCTCTGCCGCGGTGGCGGTCGAGCTGGGCGTCGTCGTGGTCCTCATCGTCGCCCTGGCCGCGGTGGTCGTGTTCACGGGTAGTGGGCACGTGGAGAACCTAACCTCGAGGGGGACCGCCGAGGGCGCCGGCGACTACTTCCTCGTGGGCGGGGCGTTGATGGCCGGCATGCTGATGGGCCTGACCACGCTCGTCGGCTTCGACTCGGCCGCCAACCTGGCCGAGGAGGCCAAAGACCCGTTTCGCAGCGTCCCTCGGGCGATCGTGTCGTCGGTGGTCGCTGCTGGGGTGGTGGGGCTCCTGTTCCTCATCGCGCTCACCGTCGCGATCAGGGACGTTCCCGCGGTGAGCAACAGGGGCTCGCCGGTGGCCGCGATCATCCGCGACCAGCTGGGTCCGGTCATGGAGCGGATCCTGCTGGTCGGCATCGCGTTCGCGTTCTTCGGCGCCGGAATGGTGGTGACGGCGGCGTGCTCCCGGCAGGTGTTCGCGATGGCCCGGGACGGGCGCTTCCCGGCCAGCCGCCTGATGCGACGGGTCAACCCTCGGACGCAGACCCCGGTGTTCGCGACTCTTCTCATCTCTCATCCTGGTGGTCGGCGTTGTTCTGATGGTCGACTACCCGGTCAAGCGCTGCTGCAGCCCATCGTCGGTTCGACGATTCTGCCGGCGCTCATCTACGGCTCGATCGTCGTCCTCTACCTGGTGGTGCGAAAGAGGTTGGAGCGCAAGGAGGACGGGTTCAACCTCGGCCGGTTCGAGCTGCCGACCTCGATCGCCGCGCTGGTCTGGGTGGCGGGTGCCCTGTTCGTTCTGGTGACTCCCGATGACGCGCTGGTGTTCAACCTCATCGTCTTCGGCCTGATCCTGGCGGGCGGCATCTACTTCGTCTGTATGATGCGGATCAACCGTGACGTGCTCGACGTCGAACCCCACGGGTGGCGACGCCGTCGACGCGGTCGCCCTCTGACATTGGCCCGAGCGTAGGAAGCGACCGAGTGCACAGAAGCGAGCGCCTGGGGTTGGGTGCGGTGCTGACCTTGGCGTCGTTCCTGTGCGTCGCCCTGGTCAGTGCGCTGGGCAAAGTGGCGGGGGAGGACGCGTCGACGGGCGTCGTCGTGCTGGTCCAGAACCTCGTCGGCCTGCTCGTCATCGCTCCGGTCGTCATCCGCGCGGGCCCTTCGGTGGTGAAGACCAGGAGGATCGGGCTGCACATCGTCCGGGCGGCCGCGGGCACCGCCTGCTGGTATGCGCTGTTCGTCGCGGTGAGGACGATCCCGTTGACGACGGCGAACCTTCTGACGTTCAGCGCACCACTGTGGATGCCGGTTCTCGCGTGGATCGCCTTCCGGCAGCGGACCTCGCGCGGTGTCTGGATCGGTGCGGCACTGGGCTTCGCGGGCATCGTGCTGGTCCTCCAGCCGGCTGGTCACCCGCTCGACATCGGCGAGCTGCTGGCCTTCGGCGGCGCCCTGATGTTGGCCGTCGCCCTGATCGCCGTCCGAGCCCTCGGGGCGACCGAGCCGACCGTCCGCGTGCTCTTCTACTACTTCGCGTTGTCCAGCCTCCTGGTCCTGCCGCTGGCGCTGATCGACTGGCGACCGCCCACCTCGGGCCGCACGTGGCTCATCCTGCTCGCCGTCGGCGTCGCCCAGCTCCTGTCCCAGGTCTTCATCGTTCTCGGGTACCGCTACGCCTCGGCCGTCCGGCTCAGTCCGATCGTCTACTCCGTGATCGTCTTCTCCGCCGTCATCGACTGGGTCGCGTGGGGGCAACCGCCGACCGTGGCGGTCGTCGCCGGCATGGCGTTGGTGATCGGGGGAGGCCTCGTGGCGATCCTCATGCGCCCGCGAGCCGCGAGCCGTGTCGTGCCTACGCCGTAGGAGCGGCGTCCGCCCGACTCGAGACGGCTACCGCTCCCGGACCGCGTAGGTCAGGTGGGTCACTCGCTCCGACGGCTCCGCGCGGACCGCGTCTAAGGCCACGCGGGCCGCGTCCACACCCTCGAACAGACGGATACCGGCGCCGAACAGCACGGGTGAGAGCGCGATCGTGAACTCGTCGATCAGTCCGGTGTTCAGGTACTCCAGGATCGTGGCGCCGCCACCCGCGATGCGGACGTCTCGGCCGTCGGCCGCGTCGCGGGCCTGGTCGAGCGCGGTCCCGATGTCGTCGACGAAGTGGAAGGTGGTCCCACCCGGCCGTTCCCACGGGTCACGCTGCTCGTGCGTCACGACGACAACCGGCGTGTGGAACGGCGCCTCCTCCGGCCACATCTGCTCGCCGGCGTCGAACATCCGCTTTCCCATCACGCTCGCACCGGTGCGCTCGAACGTCTCGCGCACGATGTCGTTGTCGCGTCCTACCTCACCGCCCCGACCGAGCTTGAGGTTCTCCCGGAAGAACCGCTGCGGGAAGATCCACCGCTGCAGCTCCATCCACTGCCGACCCATCAGCTCGTCCGAGGACTCGGGCGCGATGAACCCGTCCAACGACATCGATACGCTGAAGAACACTCTTCCGGCCATCAGTCACTCAGCTCCCTTCCGAACGATCTTCGTGACGTAGTCCGCCAGGTGGCTCAGGGTCTGCTGGCCACCCTCGATCGCGTGGTACTTCTCGACGGCCTCGTCGCGCAGCTCCTGCGTGGGGAACACCGTGTGCATCTCGATCCGGGTCGCCGCGCCGTCGGACTCGAGCGTCACCACCGACTCGAAGGCGTCCGGATCGCCGCGGTACCGACCGTGCCGCAACGCGATCCGCTCCGGCGGCTCGATCTCGGTCCAGGAGATCCACTCCTGGTAGTCCGTCCCGTCCGGTCCGTGCATGACGAAGTCCCAGTCCCCGCCGACCCGGAACTCGAACGCTCGCGTCGTGGTCCTGAACCCCTCCGGTCCCCACCATCGCGACAGGTGCCGAACCTCCGTGAACGCCTCGAACACCAGCTCAGGGGGCGCCTCGATGACTCGGGAGACCACGATCTCGCGGTCGGCCGTCGCGGTCTCTGCGGGCGCTCCGTGTCCCGTCGTGCTCATGCGCTACTCCTCTTGTCGTGCTTGCTTGAGGTCCTGGACGTACGCGTCCAGCCGGTCGAAGCTCTCGTTCCAGAACGCCTCGAACCCACCGGTCCACTCGTGGACCGGTCGCAGCTCGCGCGCGTCCAGGCCGTACAGGCGTTGCCGGCCGGCGGTTCGGTCGCGCACCAGCCCGACCTCCCGGAGCACCCTCAGGTGCTTGGACGCCCCGGGCTGGGTCATTCCCAGCTCGTGGGCCAACGCCGTCACCGGCCGCTCACCTGCCCGAAGCAGGACCAGGATCTCCCGGCGTTGCGGCTCGGCGATCGCGTTGAAGACGTCCGACGTCGTCGCTGCTCGTGCCATGAACCAATCGTATGCCGATATCGGCATACGTCAAGTCAGCGAAGGACCCGGGCTAGGGACAGGTGTTGCGCGCCGGCCGGCCGGCGAACCGGTCCTGGGTCCACCGCTCGAGGTCGGCGGTCAGCGGGGACTCGGGCTTCAGCACGCCCATGTGGGTTGCCCCGGGGTAGGTGGTGAACTGCAGTGCCCGTCCCGCAGAACAGAGTCCGGCGACGTAGCGGGCCTCGATCGCGGGGCTGACCACCTCGTCGGCGTCACCCTGGCCGATGAACAGCGGAGCGGGCCATGGCCCGTGGGGGATGTTCTGGGTCAGCCGCTGTCCGAAGGCTCCCTGGGTGGGATCGACCTTGACCACGGGATCCAGGGACAGGGCCACCCCGGTGAGGATGGTCACCAGTGTCCCGGGGTCGACGGTGCAGCGGGCCGCGGCCTCCTTGACGAACGTGCGCGCGGACGGCTCCACGATGTCGTCGAGGGTGATGTCGGGATAGGACCTCGCATACGCCGTCACGACGAACGAGACTCCGAGGGTGGCGCCGAGAGCGCCGGGATGCTGCGCGACCTCGGAGGCCAGGGCCAGCGGGTCGCTGGCGGGCGACAGTGCCGCGATGCCTTGGATCTGAAGCTCCGGCGCGTAGGTGGGAGCCAGCTGGCCCGCCCAGAGGGCCGCATGACCGCCCTGCGAGTGACCCCAGACGACCGTCTGGTCGGCCAGCCCGAGGCCGTCGACCTGATGGGCGGCGCGGATCGAGTCCAGGACCGAACGCCCCTCCCCTTGACCGATCAGGTACGGGTAGGCCCCTCGGGTTCCCTCTCCGATGTAGTCGGTGGCGACGACCCCCCAACCGTTCCGGGCCAGCGACTCCATGGTCGCCACGTTCTGAACCGGGATGGCGTCGGGACCGAGACTGGGCGCGCACGCCCGCGCGATGCCGTTCGTGCCGTGCGCCCAGGCGATGAGGGGAACGCTGCGCGTCGCCGCCACCGGCACGGCGAGGACCGCGCTCGCCAAGGCCGGGACTCCATCGTCGGCCGTTGTCGTGTACAGGAGGCGGTACGCCTTCATGCCGGCCGGGAGGTTGCCGACGTAGGTCTCGGTCCGAAGGAGCTGCCCCGGGTTGCTCGGGACCGATGCCGGAGCGTCGTAGAACGCGTCGACGACCGGGACGCCCTGCCGGAAGGCGTGGCCGACCACCAACGTCCCACCCGCCACGACGACCACCAGAACCGCCGCGACCCAGCGCGCAGCGGACGGCAACCGACGTCGTGGTTCCGTGTCGTCGACTCGAGCGGCTGGGCCCCGCCCCGACACCCCGCTCCACACGAGCGACACTCCGAACCCGACGCTGCGCACCCCGAACAGGATCGCCACCACCAGCAACGTCGCATCTGGCCACAACAGTGCGGCCAGGCCGAAGGCGATCTCGGAGAGGCCGAACAGCCCGCCCAGCAACCGTTCCGACGTCGGGCCCTGCCGCAGCTGAAAGATCCTCACGGCGCCGGTGCAGACCAGGAGAGCCGCGACGAACGGGCCCAGCAGGCTGACGCTCCGACCTACCCACAGCAGCACCACGACACCCGCGGCGCACCACAACACGCCGGTCACCAGACCGCGCACGCTGTCGCCGGCTCGGCGGGCCAACAGGTCGCCCACTCCGGAGACCAGACAGCTGATCCCGATGTACAGGGACAAGGCGGTCAACGAGTCCAGCGGTCGGGTCACCAGGACGACACCCACCGCGGCCACGACCACGCCCGCCGCGACCAGTAGCCACCGCGGGACGCCATTCGGCAGCCGAGGCGCTCGCGGCACGACAGTCATCGGACGCCGATCCCTCGGATACACGGCGCCGCCTGCCTACGGACTCGCCGCAACGAGTATGCGGCGAAGCCGTTTATAGCAGAGGCACGACGGACGAGACGGGCGACCCGACACCCGGACGGCGCTGAGAGGCTGGCGCGCCGTTCCTTCGCCTTTCGCACTATTATCCCGGAAGGCGACCGCCGCTCGTAGGCGGTTGCCGGTGTCGCCCCAGACCCTGGCGCACATCCACACGTGACGAGCCGAGGAAGCGCAGGCCCACGCCCAACGGCGCCGGACCCTGCGACGACCCTTCCTCGGCCGTCTCGAGGCGACGATGGGCGAGGGGCTCTGCAAGACAGCCCGCTGTGGGGTCGTCGTAGCACCAGGCGGTGGCGCGGCCGTGACCGAGGGTAAGCGGTCGCGCCACCGTTGGCTCAGGGGATCACCCGAGGTCGGGGCCGGGGCTCTCGCGGCCGGAGCGACGCCTGAGGATCACGAACGTGGCGCCGACGAGGATCAGCGCGCCGGCCCATCCGATCAGCGGTGATATCGAGGTCCCCGTAGACCCGAGATGCCCGCTCGCCGCCGCAGCCGTTACGTGGGCCGGCGGCGCCGCGGATCCCGGCGGTGGCGGCCCCGCCGAGCTCGAGGGGGTCGGGTTCGGTTGGTCGCCGCCGACGGCACCGCGGGGGGTGATGACGATGGTGGGGCTGGTGACGGCGCTGCCGACACCGTTGTTGGCCGAGACGACCAGCTGGGGCTCGGACCGCCGACGAAGACGTCGATCGCCGTCCCGTCGGTGCGCAGGGCGGAGATGGAGGGAGGGCCGACGGAGGCGGCCTCGATGGCGGCGACCTGCCGATATCCGCCCGGATCGCCCACGAAGGTGTTGGCATAACCCCCCGTGCCGGCGTCGAACACGTCGATCCCCGTCAGCGTAGGCACCACGACCCAGGGACCGGTCTGGCTGTTGATTCGGACCAGGTTGCCCCTCGGCTGGTTCGTGTACTGCGCAACCGGCTGGCCGCCCAGGTTTTTCTGGTTGAACACCAGGGTCTTGGTCGCCGTCGTGGCCCAGACGTACGAGCCATAGGGCAGGGTCGCGGCGGAGGCCGGGGGGGCCGCAACGACCACGACAAGGAGGACCAGCACAGCGGCCCAGAGAACGGCGAGAGGTCGACGCATGACAACCTTTGATCGGGAGCGGACCGGCCGTCGGCACTTCGCCGCAAGGGCGCGGCAAAGTTGGGAAACCGGTGTTGCGTGAACAAGCTCAACTACCTTTCGTGGGCGCCGGCGAGGCGTTCGTCTCGGCGCAGGCGGCACCGGTCACGACCATCCTCAGGTCGGGGCCCAGCAGCATCCGTCCGCCGACTAGCCCACAGCCGTGTCCCCCGATCGGAGGACAGCTCGGCCGAGGACCTCGACCCGGATCTCGACGCTCGGTGCCCGCGACGGTCAGAACCAGAGGGCGAGCTCGTCGGCTCGAGGAGCGACCGCCACCTGCGAGGCGGTGTCGAAGGTCATGACCGCCCGGTCGTCCGGTGTCCACGGCTGCCAGCCCGGTGTGCCGTCGATGGCGAAGCGGACCCAGGCATCGTGCATCTGCGTCGCCAGCTCCGCGGGGGCCGTGTCCCCGGCCATGGGTGCACCGGAGCCCAGGGTGTCGAACACGAAGCCGAGGTCCAGTCCGTGACACGCGCCGAGGTCGGCGACCGGTGTACGCCAGGCGAGCTCGTATGCGTGCACGGTGCCGCCCGCGGAGTGCTGTGCCGCCGCGAGCTGGGTCGCCGGCACCCGGAACCCCGCGTCGGTGAGCACCGCGCAGGCGATGTCCCCTGGCGTGGAAGCGGAACGGTTGGCGGCATACGTCTCGAGGGCGCTGGCCGGCCAGCCGTACCGGATCGCCATCCCGGACAAGGCATCCGAGGTCAAGGCGGCGGCCCCGCCGGTGGGCACGAGGAACAGCCGGAACTCTTCACGGGTGGTGCCGACGAGCAGCGGCACCTCGGCGGCCGCGCCGTCGGCGATCCGGGTCAGCGGGAGATCGGGGACGATGTCGTCGTCGACGACGGGGAAGAGGCTCATGATGCCCAGCCCGCTGCGGAGGACCGTTGCTCCCCAGCGCCGCGGGTCGGGGTCGGCCTGCATGGCCAAGCCGACCGCCGTCTGAGCTTGGGTCACCATCTCGGGGTCGAGCGCGGCGAACGCTTCGGCGGTCGGGGACACCCCGAGCTGGGCGGCGAGCTCGGCGCCGACCCGGCGGGCGTCCTCCTGCTCGCAGACCGCACTCGCTCCGCCACTCTGGACGACCGCCCGGTGGAACAGGCCACGAGCCGGTGGTGCCGCCATCAGCGTCGCGACGCTCATGCCACCGGCCGACTCGCCGAACACCGTCACCGCGTCGGGCTTCCCGCCGAACGCCGACACGTTGTCGCGCACCCACTCCAACGCCGCGATCTGGTCGCGCAGGCCGAGGTTGGTCGGCGCTCCGTCGAGCACGGCGAACCCAGGGGCGCCGAGGCGGTAGTTGACCGAGACGAGCACGACACCGTCCCGGGCGAAGGCGGAGCCGTCGTAGACGCTGAGCGAGTTCGCGCCCCGCACGAAGGCCCCTCCATGGATCCAGACCATGACCGGTAGGCCGTCGGCGTCGGCCGGTGCCCAGACGTTCACGTTGAGGTAGTCGTCTCCGGGCGAGACGGAGCTGGGCAGCACCGCGTCGATCGGCGGCAGGTACGGCGACTGGGCGGCGCTCGGTCCGTACGCCGTCGCGTCCCGCGTTCCTTCCCACGGCGGCACCGGACGCGGAGCCCGATAGCGGTCGGGACCCACGGCGGGGCCGGCGAAGGGAATCCCCAAGAAGGCCGCGACCCCCTCCCGGCTCGAACCACGGACCAGACCACCGGTCACCCGCACGACTCGATCCATGGGTGACATCAAAGCAGCGGACTCTGGGACCGCCTCGCCCGACGACTCGTGACGCGTGGGCGGTCAGTCCACACGCATACAGAACTCGGTGTCGTCCGGATCGGCCAGCAGGACGGCGCCGTCGGCGTCGGCCCGGATCCGCGTCGCCCCGAGGGAGATCAGCCGGTCGACCTCGCGGGCCAGGTCGCCCTCGGCGGCGAGGTCGTAGCGCTGCCGGCGCCCGCGTGTCAGTGGCGCCACGGGCGGGCCTCCCCACGCAACCTTGGTGCCGCCGCGCGGTGACTGGACCGCCGTCTCCTCGTCCTGGTCCCACACGAGCGGCCAGCCCAGCGCCTGGCTCCAGAAGAGGCCCGCGTCGCGGGTGCCCTCGCCGGCGAGCTCTCCGAGGAAGCCGCAGCCGGCGAGGAAGGCGTTCCCCGGCTCGATGACGCAGAACTCGTTGCCCTCGGGGTCGGCCAGCACGACGTGCTCCTCCTCGGGGAGCTGCCCGACGTCGAGCGGGCCCGCCCCCAGTCCCAACGCCGTTGTCACCGTGCGCTGTTGGTGCGCGGCGCTCTCGCTGGTCAGATGGAGGTGTATGCGGTTCCGGTCCACCTTCGCCTCGCGGCTGACGCTGAACCGAAGGCCCAGCTGCGTCTCGTCGCCGGGCAACAACAACCCACCACGGTGGTCGACGACCGGTCGGGTGAGCAGCTCGGACCAGAACGACGCCAGGCGCTCTGGGTCGTGCGCGTCGAAGGTCACGGCCAGGAGTCGCGAAGGCACCAGCGCATCGTAGGTTCGGGCGCGGTGCCTGTGGCCACAGCGGGGCGCGGGAGGGGTTCAGGTGGTGCGAACCACGCGGTAGCGCAAGTGGGTGGCGTCGCGGCCCTGCACGGCGCGCACCGCTTCGAGCTCGACCGGCTCGCGGTCCTCGAGGCCGTCGAAGAGCCGGCGCCCCGCGCCGAGCAGGACGGGGACGACGTGCACCTCGATCTCGTCGAGCTCGGCGGCCCCGATGAGCGCGCGGGCGGCTCCCGCACCGTGCACCATCACGTCCTTGTCGCCGGCGCCCTCTCGGGCCGCCGCGGCGCACTCGACCACGTCGGTGTAGAACCGTGCGGACCCCGGTGGCACGTCGTCCTCGGCGACGTGGTGGGTGAGCACGAGGAGCGGGACGCCATCGTGGTGGTCGCCGTTCCAGCGACCGGCGAGCTCGAACGTGCGCCGACCGGAGATGATCGCGCCGGTGGCCACGCTCTCGGCGTACACCTCGCCGTTGGGTCCCGGCCCGTTGCGGTCGTCGAGCCAGTTGAACAGCCGGAAGCCACCGCGTCCCATCTCCTGGCCGGTCCGATCGTCCGGACCGGCCACGAACCCGTCGAGGGACATGGTCATGTCGAGGCGGATCGCGGTCATCTCGGTGTGTCCTTCCCGTCGTTCGTGGCCGGCGGTCGCGGCGCGGGCTCGAAGTCGGCTCGCATCATCCCGGTCGGGTGGCCCGGCGGCCACTGAACGAGCTCGAGGTGGTAGCCGTCGGGATCCACCAGCGACGCGGTGCGCGGCCCGTCGCGGCCGCCGGGAGTCTCCACCGGGCCGACGTCGAGCCCGGCGGCCACCAGGTCCGCTCGGGTGGCCGCGAGGTCGACTACCTGTATCGCTAGGTGGTCCATGCCGCCCGGGGCCATCGGGTCGCGGCCCTCCTGGTGCACCAGCTCCAACGACACCGCGTCCTCGTCCGGCAGCGCCAGCATCGCCAACCGGTTGCCGTCGCCCGCCTCCACCTGACCGACGATCTCGAACCCCACGGACGTGTAGAACGCCAGCGATGCGTCGAGGTGGCTCACCCGGAACGCGGGAAACAGAACCTTCATGGATGGACCGACCCTCGCGACCGACGAAACTCATCGGTCGCGCGCCCGGAGACGGCGTCCGGAGCTCGGCATGGACCTGGGTCTATGGCGTCCACCCATTGTTCTGCGACGCTGGACGGATGGCGGCGCGTAGACGTTCGGGCTGGGGCCTTGGTGCTCTGGTCCTGGCGATCGCCGGGATAGGCGTGGTGCAGGCGCCGGTCGCCGGCGCCATGGAGTTGACCCAACAGGGGAGCGCCCGTGCCACCTCTGCCGTCGATGTCTCTCGGGGCGACTTCGCGGGTCTGGTGGAGATCCCCGGCGGTCGGCGACTGTATCTCGAGTGCCACGGCCGCGGTTCGCCCACCGTCATTCTGGAGGCCGGCGGCGGCGACACGTCCGACGTCTGGAGCCTTCGTCTGCCCGACTCCCACCAGACCCCGGTGATGTCGGCGGTGGCCCGCTACACCCGGGTATGCGCCTACGACCGACCGGGCACCGTCTCCCCGTCGGGGGAGCCGAGCCGCAGCGACCCGGTGCCTCTGCCTCGCCCCCTCTCCCAGATGGTGGGCGATCTCCATGCCCTGCTGGGTGCCGCGCGCGTCCCGGGTCCCTACGTCCTCGTCGGCCACTCGATGGGCGGACTGCTGAGTCGTCTCTACGCCGGCACGTACCCCGATGACGTCGCCGGGTTCGTCTCGGTCGACGCCGCCCACGAAATCTTCTACGAAGCGTTCGAGGCGCTCCTCACGCCCGACCAGTACCAGGTGCCCGGGCTCGAGATCGATGTCGTCGCCACGGCAACGGCGATGCGCCAGGCCCGAGTCCAGCAGCCCCTTCGCCCGATGCCCATGATCGTCCTCGAGCACTCCCGTAACGCGAAGCGGTTCCCGAACCCGTTCTCCTTCCCGACGACATACCCGCTCGCGGCGTTGGAGCGCGCCTTTCAGGCGGCCCAGGACGACCTGACGGCGCTGGTACCCGGCGCGCGCCACCGCATCGCCCAACACAGCGGGCACAACATTCACGTCGACCAGCCGGCACTGGTGAATCGCTCGATCCGGCAGGTGGTCTGTGACGTACGCCGGGATGCCAGCAGATCAGGCGCTGGAACGAATCAGCGCCCGAGGTAGCGGACGACGGCCAGGACCCGGCGGTGCTCGTCGCCGTCGACGGGGATGCCGAGCGCGTCGTAGATGCCGGAGGTGTGCACCACGACCGCCTTCTCCGAGATGCGCAGCCGGCGCGCGATAGCGGCGTTGTTGAGGCCCTCGGCGATCAGGGCAAGGACCTCCCGGCGGCGCGGCGTCAACGAGTCGAGGGCCTCGTCGTCGCGCAGGCTCCGGCTCATCATCAGCGCCACCACTTCGGGGTCCAGGGCGGTGCCGCCGTGGGTGACGCGCCGCAGATCTCGGCAGAACGCCGGCACGTCGAGGATGCGCTGCTTGAGCAGGTAGCCGACGCCGGCGGCATGGTCGGCGAGCAGCTCCACGGCGTAACGGCGCTGGACGAACTGTGACAGCACGACGACGGCGGTGCCTGGTCGTAGGGCGCGGATCCGCCGCGCGGCCCGTAGCCCGTCGTCGGTGCCGGTGGGTGGCATCCGGATGTCGGTGAGCACCAGGTCTGGCTCCTCGGCGCAGGCCATGGCGACGAGCGCATCCGCATCGGCGACGGCTCCGACGACCTCCATTCCCTGCTGCGACAGGACCAGGCTCAGTCCCTCGCGCAGGAGGGTCTCGTCCTCGCCGATCAGGACGCGCATGCCATCTCCACCAGCACCCGCGTACCGGCGCCGGCTGGGCTGTCGATGACGAGGGTGCCGCCGAGGGCGTGGACCCGATCGCCCATGCCCCGCAGTCCCGTGCCCCCGGATGGCTTCGCCCCGCCGACACCGTCGTCGATGATCTCGATACGCAGCCGCCCACCGTCGCGCCGGATGGCGACGGTGAGCGTCGTCGCCTCGGCATGCTTCACGGCATTGGTCAGCGCTTCGGCGATCACCGTGTAGGCCGTCCCTTCGACCGACGAGGGCAGCCGGCGGTCGACGTCGTCCCCGTCCATGCCGTGCACGGAGGCTTCGTCCAGATCCAGGACGGTGCGCAGCGGCAACCGGTCGGTCATGTCCTCGACCGCCGCCAAGAGTCCGCGTTCGACGAGGAGCGAGGGCATGACGCCTTGCACGAGCCACCGCAGCTCGGTGATCGACTCGTCGAGACCGCGGCGGATCTCGGTCAGGTCGTCGCCCGGCGAGGCACTACCGACTCGCAACGCCAGCAGGGTCAGGCGCCCCTGCAACCGATCGTGCAGGTCCTGAGCCAGCCGTCGCCGCTCACGGTCACCGGCCTCGACCAAGCGGGTACGCGAGTCGCGCAGCTCCTCCTGGCTGGCCAGCAGCTGCGCGGTCAGCCGCTCGCGGTCCAGCGCGATCGCCGCGACCCGCCCGGCGGCGCGGACCGGCTCGGGATCGGCGATCAACGTCGCGTCATAGACGATCGCTGCGACCGAGCGGCCGTCCAGCTCGACCGAGACCGCACGGCGCTCCGAGCCGGCGTCGGGGAGCTCGATGGCGACACCGTCGGCATCGACCCACCCCGGTCCTACGCGGTAGCCCAGGGTCAGGGCCGGATCCCCCACGGTGCGGGACAGGGCGTCACGCAGGCTGGGCCGTTGCCCATCCGGTGCGCCGAGCCAGGCGCCGAGCTGGTCGATCTCACTGGTGCGTTCGAACCCGATCAGCAAGCCCGTGACGAACGCGCAGGGCAGAACCATGCTGAGGAAGAGCTGAAAGGTTCCGAGGGTGAGCGGATCGATCGGCATGAGGCGGGCGAGGGTCGCACTGGAGGTCATCCCCACCAGGACCACGGCCCCGCATCCGTACACCGGGAGCAGGACCCGTCGGTGCCGTCGGTCGCTGGCGACCAGTCGTCGGATCAGCAGCGCACCGGTCGACACGAGGATCACGAAGCCGGCGACGCCTTGGACGCGCTGCCCCACCGCGAGCAGGTCGGGTCGGTCGGCCACGAGCAGGACGGGTGGGTCCGACCACGAGGCACCGAACAGGTAGAGCGGGGCTTGGAGCACCAAGGTGGCGCAGTAGACAGCGATCGTCAGGACGCGCGCCCCCAGGCTCCGCAACCGTCCTGAGGGGTAGGCCAGGAGTGCGTGCACGGCGAGCGCGGTGGGCAGTGTCTGGGTGATCGATCCGACGGCGATGAAGGCCGGGATCGCGATGTTGACCGCGCTCGCGGCCAGCCAGACCAGTCCGCCGACGCACAGCAGCGGCCCCATCCGGTTGGCGGGCCTACGGATCCACGCGAGGATGCCGGTCGCCGTGTACACACATCCCACGAGGGTTACCAGCACCAGCAACCCGAACGGGGCGCCGGTGCCGTAGGTGGCGAGCAGCGCGATCTCCCCCGCGGCGAGGGCAGCGACCGCCACCGAGAGCAGAAGCAGGGCCGTCGTCAGCTGGTGTGAACCACCCGTTCGACCACCGCTGGTCGGCTGCATCTCCCTAGGGTTGCAGAAGATCGAGCGTCCGGGCATGGGCCCAGGTCCATGGCGGGCGGCCATGGACCCAGGTCTATGGCCGCGCGCCCTCTCGGGCTGTCACCGTGAGGGACCGGCCGATCGGCAGGCCGGCCGGAGACACCCGGACGGGAGCTCTCATGTCTCACCTACGCGCTCGCCTCGTCGGTGGAGCGCTGGTGGCGGCCCTGCTCGGTGCAACGGTGGCTGCAGCGCCCACCGCGACGGCGTCCAACCGGTCCGCTCCGCGGGTGCCGACCTTGAGCTGGCACGACTGCGGAGACGGCTTCGAGTGCACCACCGCCCAGGTGCCGCTCGACTACGACAAGCCGAGGGGCCGGTCGATCCAGCTGGCGCTGGTACGCCTACCGGCCTCCGACCGGCAACACCGGATCGGGTCGCTGTTCATCAACCCCGGCGGCCCAGGGACATCGGCAGTCCAGTTCCTACGGGGCAGCGGCAAGAGCGTGTACTCCCCGGCCGTCCGGGCCCGCTTCGACATCGTCGGGATGGATCCACGCGGAGTCGGCGACAGCACTCCGGTGCAGTGCTTCGACACCACGGAAGAGTCTGCCCAGGCGGCCATCCTCCTCAAGACGGCGCCCGGCGACGCGGGACAGACTGCGCAACGGGTAGCGGCGGCCCGGGACTTCGCCTCCCGCTGCGCGCAACGCAACGGCGACCTGTTGGCGCACCTGTCCACCGCGAACGTCGCGCGCGACCTTGACCTGATGCGCCAAGCGGTGGGTGACCGAAAGCTGACCTACGACGGCATCTCGTACGGCACCTACCTCGGAACGACGTACGCCGCCCTCTTCCCGCAGAACGTTCGCGCGCTGGTATTGGACGGGAACTTCGACGCGCCGGCCTACCGCGCCGGCGGGAGCACGCCGTTCCTGCGTTCCAACGGGGCCGAAGGCGGGTGGGCGACCCTGCAGCAGTTCTTCCAGCTGTGCGCCGCCGCCGGTTCGAGTCGCTGCGCCTTCGCCGCGGGTGGCGACCCGGCGCGGAAGTTCGACGAGCTCGTGACCCGCGTCCGTCAACACCCCATCACGCTGCCCGGCGGCGACGTGGTCGAGTACGGGACACTCTTGGCCGCCACCTTCCGGGGCCTCTTCCTCGCTGGCGAGTGGTCGACAACGGCTCAGCTCCTGCAGGACGTCTACGCCGCCCGGACAGGTGGCGCGGCGCCACCACGACCGGCGTTGTCGGCGACCGAAGTCACTGCCGCTGCCGCGTACGACAACACGCAGGACGGTCAGCTGGCCAGCGTGTGCGGCGAGACGACCAACCCGCACCAGCCGGCCCTCTACCCCGGCATCGCCCAGCGGGCCGATCGGAAGAGCCCCAACGCCGGAACCTGGCTGGCGTGGTTCACGTTCGGCTGCACGTTCTGGACCGCCCGCGACGCCGACCGCTTCACCGGGTCGTTCCACACGCGGCCGGCATACCCCGCTCTGGTGATGAACACCCGCTACGACCCGATCACTCCGGCCCGTAACGCGGACACGGTGGCGCGCCTGATCACCGGGAGCCGGGTGGTGATCACCGAGGGCTACGGCCACACCACGCTCCTCAACAGCGGCCCGTGCGGCACCGGCTACCGAGAGCGGTACCTCCTCGACCGGACGCTTCCCCCGCCAGGAGCGACCTGTCCGGCCGGCGTCGTGCCCTTCACCAGCTCCGGCTAGCTAGCTAGCCTGGCTCGAGACGTCAGCGAACATCCCATGACCTGGTGAGAGTGAGGACGACGTGAGAAACGTCAGGCAACGACACCACCGGCTGGCGGTGGCCGCGGCCCCAGCGCAGCGGTAGTCCCGTGAGCGAGTCCAGGTGACGGTGTATCCCGCCCCTCTTCGCGTTCCCGCGATCCTGGGCAGCGTGCTGATGGTGACGGCCGTGGCCGTTGCGTGCTCCTCTCCGGCTCCAGCGGACGGGGTTGGTGCGACGACGGGCTCGGCAGCGAGCGTGACGTCCAGTGGGTCCGCGGGCGGTGACATCGCGGCTCGCTTCACGGTGGCAGGGCGGCAGCTCTACCTGGAGTGTCACGGCTCAGGACGCCCGACGATCGTGCTGCAGTCGGGGTACGGCAACGCCGGCGACATCTGGAGTTTCGCCACGGCACACCCACCCGCGGTCGCTCCCGGGCTGGCCGCCACGAACCGGGTCTGTGTCTACGACCGTCCCGGGACGACCCTGTCACTCGACGCCGCCGGCAACCCGTTGCCCTCGGCCCAGCCAGGCCGGAGTGACCAGGTGTCCACGCCGCGCACAGCCACCGACTTGATCACCGAGTGGCACGATCTCCTGGCCACCGCGGGAGTCCCGGGTCCGTACGTCCTCGTCGGCCACTCCATCGGCGGCCTGTTCACGCTCCTGTACGCGCGGACCTACCCCGACCAGGTGGCCGGCATGGTCCTGGTCGACGCGACGCCTCCGGCCTTCGCCTCGTTGTTGCCGCCGCCGTCGCTGGCTCTGCTCAAGGCCTCCCTCAAGGCGCCGAGCTCCCTTCCCGGCTATCCGTACGAGGCGTACGACCTCGACGACATCCTCAGAGCCGTGGACTCGGCACCGGCCCTGCGGCCGGCTCCCACGACGCTGCTCTTCGCCGGCCGGCTCCAGCAGGTGTCGGACCCTGCCACCCAGGGGCTGCTCAAGGACGCCGCCGCCGTCCAGGACCAGGCCCGGGCCCAGTTCGCCGCGAGCATCCCCGGCGCGACGACGACGGTGGTCACCGACGCAACGCACTACATCCACGTCGAGCGGCCGGATGCGGTCATCGAGGCGGTCCGGGCGGTGGCCGGCAAGCCTGCCCGTTAGCATCCAGCTCGAGATGGATGTTCCAGAACGCGTCGAGGCGTACCTCGCCAGCCAGCCCGAGCCCAAGCAGACCGACCTGCGTCAGCTGCACGCGCGCATACTCGCCGAGTTCCCCGACTGTCGGCTGTGGTTCGACGACGGCACGAACGAGGACGGCAAGGTCGTCGCCAACCCCAACATCGGCTACGGCGCATACACCATCGCCTACGCCAACGGGTCGTCGCGGGAGTTCTATCGCATCGGCCTGAGCGCCAACACGACGGGTATCTCGGTCTATGTGCTCGGCCTCGACGACAAGGCCTACCTGGCGCGCACCTACGGCGACTCCCTCGGCAAGGCGAGCGTCACGGGCTACTGCATCAAGTTCAGACGCATGTCCGTCATCGACGGCGACGTCCTCCAGGCGGCCATTCGAGACGGCTTGAGCATCGATCAGAACGGTTGAACACCAGCAGCGGCGGTTGAGCGGCGTGCCTGGCCAGCATGGTCCTGGGCCCATGCCCATAGGTCGGCAGCACCCCGGCCACGACCTTCCACCGCACCGGGTCGGGGTCGCGCCGTTGTTGGTGGTGGTGTCGCACCCGGTCGTCTGGAACCACACGACGTCCATGTCGCGGCGTCGTCGAACAGCACGTGGACGATCAGTTGGGGCAGGTGCGGGCGACTCCCCAGGTAGACGCGTACCACCAGGGGGGTGTTGGCGGAAGTAGTGTTCCTGGGTATGCGCGTGGTCGTCATCGGCGGGACCGGCCACATCGGTACCTACCTGGTGCCGAGTCTGGTCAGGGCCGGGCACGACACCGTGGTCATCAGTCGTGGATCTCGTCGGGCCTACCGCGATGATCCGGCCTGGCAGGACGTCGAGACGGTGATCTGTGATCGCGAGGCGGCCGAACACGACGGCCGGTTCGGGACCGTGGTCGCCGAGCTTCGGCCCGATGCGGTCGTGGACCTGACCTGCTTCACACCGGAGCAGGCGCGCCAGCTGGTCGACGCCCTGGATGGTCAACACGTGGTGCACACGGGCAGCATCTGGTCCTACGGTCCCAGCGCCGTCGTCCCGACGACGGAGGATGCACCCAAGCACCCCTACGGGGAGTACGGCGTCAACAAGCTGGCCGTCGAGCTGTACCTCACGCGGGAGCAGGACCGGGTGCGCGCCAGTGTCGTGCATCCCGGTCACATCAGCGGCCCCGGTTGGATGCCCATCGGCCCGGCCGGCAACCTCGACCCGACGGTGATCGACTCGCTGCGCGCCGACGGCTCCTGCCTGCTTCCCGACCGTGGCGGCGAGACCATCCATCACGTTCACGCCGAGGACGTTGCGGGACTGCATCAGTCGTGCCTGGACCACCCCGACGCCGCCGCCGGGCAGAGCTTCAACAGCGTGTGCACACAAGGCTTCACGCTGCGCGGCTACGCCGAGGTCGTGGCCCGACACTTCGGGCACGAGCCGAGGCTGACGTTCGTGCCGTGGGACGAGTTCATCGCCCGCGTGGGTGCCGAGCACGCTGAGACGACTCTCGACCACATCGGCCGCGCCCCCCTGCACTCGATGGAGAAGTCCCGGACCGTCCTGGGCTTCGTGCCGAGACACGCCGTCACCGACACCGTCCTGGAGTCCATCGACGCCTGGGTCGCCGCCAACAGGGACTGACATCAGCTCGCCTCCGCGACGCGACTGTCCGAGATGCCACACGCCGAACGACGTAGCAGCCTGCACCAAATATGGCGATTCGCCAGTAAAAGGACGAAACGTCGCTGTAGTCGGGAGAGCGACGATTCTCCGTGCCTGAACGATGCCTTGGTTCATTCGCTCCGAACAGACGTTTCTGGGCGTTGAGCAGGCCGAGGGTTGTCACGTCGGAGCTGTTTCCTGGACCTGAGCCCGCGTCGACTGCGTGATCGCTGGATTTCCGCACTTCGAACATCGGGCACACCCCGTTGCGGCTTGGTAGCGCGCTTCCCTGAACTGGTCTCTTCGGCCTCGTTCGCATCGACCGGGTAAATGTCACGGCCTTTCCCTTGTCAGCCCATTCCGTTCCGATCGGGATAGACCACCAGACAAGGCATCACCGTGCCCAGACGTACGATCCACCTTCCGTCACCTCCTCGACTTCTGAGACGGACCACGGGGCGCTGGTGGCTCGGTGTCACCGTGCCGTTGGCGGTCATCGCCATGGCCCTGGCCGTCGGCGTCCGTCCGGCCGCGGCCGCGGAGGCCCGGGTTGGCCTCGGGGCAGCCGGCAGCTTCGCCGTGCTGGCCGCCTCGACGGTCACCAATACGGGGCCGTCGGTCATCAACGGCGACCTCGGCCCGTATGCCGGGACGTCCATCACCGGCTTCCCGCCGGGGATCGTGCACGGGACGACCCACCAGACCGACGCGGTGGCCCAGCAGGCACAGTCGGACCTGGTCACCGCCTACAACTACGCCGCAGGCCGCGGCCCTGGGGCCGCCTCGAGCGAGCTCGGCGGCCTCACCCTGGTGTCCGGGGTCTACACCGGAAGCACCCTGTCATTGACCGGCACGGTCACCCTGGACGCCCAGGGCGACCCCAACGCGGTCTTCATCTTCCAGTCCGCCGTCACCCTCATCACCGCCTCGAACAGCACGGTCGCGCTCATCAACGGCGCGCAGGCCTGCAACGTGTTCTGGCAGGTGGGCAGCTCCGCCACCCTCGGCACCAACACGACCTTCGTAGGCACCGTCATGGCCCTGACGTCCGTGGCTCGGCTGGCCGAACGCCTGGGCGTGACGCGAGCGACGGCGAACCGCCGGCTTGGTCGACTCGTCGACTCCGGGGTCATCGTCGGGTTCTCGGTCCACGTCCGTGAGTCGGACGGCGCGGCAGCGGTCCGGGCCATCACCCTCATCGCCATCGAGGGGCCTTCCGCCCGCCGAGTCATCGAGTCGCTGCGCGGCATACCGGAAGTCGCCGCCGTCCACACCACCAACGGCCGGTGGGACGTCATCGCCGAGATCAGCTGCGAGGACCTGGTCACCCTGGAGTACGCGCTCCGCACCATCCGCGGGATCAGCGGCATCCAGCACCAGGAGACGAGCATCCTCCTCAACTCTGGTTCGTGATGAAGGAATCGTCTGTCCGACGTCGTGAGGTCAGTGAGTCGCGAACGTCCCCCGAGCGTTGCAGCTTGGACTGACGACTCTCGCGTTCCCCGGAGTGCGGACTGCTCACCGGCAAACTGTGAGTGGCTATTGCAGCAAAAACTGCAGGTCACAAGGGTGGGGCAGGTGGGGCTTGAACCCACGACCGACGGATTATGAGTCCGCTGCTCTGACCGGCTGAGCTACTGCCCCGCGGCGGGTGAGCCTACCGGCGCGGCGCCGCTGGACTCACAAGCCCGGCTCAGGTGGGTCGCAGCCACCGCTCAGCCGGGCACAGCCCGCCCAGACGACTCCGAGATGGTCCCGACAGCCTCGCTCCGCACCGTGGACGGAACATCCCCCATCTCGAGGAGCCCCATCGTGTTGAGTACCAAGACCATCGTCATCGCCGGAGCCGGCATTGCGACCGCCGCCGGGCTGGCCCTGCTCGGAGCCTCGTTCGCCGGCGCGGACCAGGTGTCGGCGACGACCGCCGCCTACGGGTACGACCGCGGCGCTGCACCAGGCGGCGAGGGCGGCCGGTCCGGCGAGGGCGCCACCCAGAACGGCAACACCGATCCGAGCAAGCCGATGCGCTCCGACGAGCAGCTGCTCGCCGGCGAGACCGCCGACAAGGTCACGGCCGCGGCCAAGGCCAAGGAGCCGGACGCCACCATCGAGCGGGTGGAGACGGACTCCGACGGCGTCTACGAGGCGCACATGGTGCGCGCCGACGGTACCCACATCACCGTCCAGGTCGGCGCCGACTTCCAGGTGACCAACGTCCTCGAGGGACAGGGCGGTGCGGGCAAGGGTGGCGGCCACCAGCCTCCGGCGGGCGGGGCCGCCAACGGCCAGACGCCGCCGGCGTCAGGGTCGATTCCGTCCAGCTGACCGTCCCCGCTCCCGGTCGGCCGGCGCGCGTCCCTCTTCCCCGCGGGACGCGCGCCGTGCGGTGTCCGGCCCTTCTCGGGTGGGGCTGAAAGTGGGACTGATGGTGTCGGAGTGCCGGATGAGGCACAATGGGCACCGTATGCGGCATACCGCCGGTTCTCGCAGCGAGGTTCGTGGGGAAGACGTCCCTCGCACAAGAAGGAGAACCGGATGTCTCCGCAGACTGACGCGACGCCGCGTACCACCAGGGGCGTGGTGTACGTGCACTCTGCCCCGACCTCGCTGTGCCCGCACATCGGCTGGGCGCTGGAGTCGGTCCTCGGGCACCGAGTCGCGCTCGACTGGACGCCGCAACCGGCCGGGCCGCGCCTGCTCCGCACCGAGCTGTCCTGGTCGGCGGACGCCGGAACCGGGGCTCGGCTGGCGAGTGCGCTACGCGGCTGGGACCACCTGCGCTACGAGGTGACGGAGGAGCCGTCGCCAGGGGTGGACGGCTCGCGGTGGTCCTCGACGCCCAGCCTGGGCATCCACCACACCTGGGTCTCGGCGACCGGCGACGCCCTCGTCCATGAGGGCCAGGTCCGCGCCGCGATTGCGCGGGCCGCGGGCGACCCGGTCACCCTCCAGGCCGAGCTCGACACGGTCCTCGGCGGCGACTGGGACCGTGAGCTCGAACCGTTCCGCTACGCCGGCGAGGGCGCCCCGGTGCGCTGGCTGCACAAGGTCGGCTGACTCAGCCGCTCTTCGTCACGGTGTCGACGACGAGGTAGATGCCCTGCTGGCAGAACGACATCAGGTCCGGCTCGGTATGCCCGGTGACCGTGACCTTCGCGCCCGACCCGAGCAGCGCCCGGTCCCCGCCGATCAGCAGGTACCTGTCGAGCAGCAGGCAGCTCGCCTCGACCCCACGCTCCGGTATGCCGGTCAGCGTCACCTGGGTGCCCCTGGTCACCGTGGGGAGCGGCACCGGGTCGCTCGGGTCCGGTCCACCCGGGATGGTCCCGGTCGGTGACGGTGTCGCCGACGAGCTGGTGGTCGCGGTCGACGTCGAGCTCGGAGTGGGCGTCGTCGTGGGGGAGATGGTCACCGTCGGGGTAGCGCCCCCCGAGCCCTGCTCCGAACCGCAGCCCACGAGCCCGAACGCCACCAAGAACGTCACGGCCGCAGCGGGTCCGATCCCACGAACGCCAGCACGAACACGCATACCGGATTAGACCCCCAGGCTCGGCGAAACGTTCCCCTGACCATACGGACGTGCCCGCCCCTCACGAGGAGGAGCGGGCACGTCCGTCGGAACTGAGGCGATCAGGTCAGCTGACCGCCCCGATGATGACCGAGCCGCGGCCGAGCACCGCGCCCTGGTCCGAGACCACCACGAGCTCGCCGAACAGCTGCCGACCGGCCTCGGGCGCCGAGAGGGCCGTCACCGTCCCACTGATCGTCGTGCTCTGCCCGTTGGCCAGGTTCACCGACGTCGACGGCGCGCTGAGCGTGCCGAGCGCCGCCGAGTAGAACACGTCGCGGTAGTCGAACTGCGTCGTCCCCGCCGGGACCGAGTACCCGTCGATGACGACGGTGTAGGTGCCCGCCGCCGGGTTGGCCAGCGAGACCGACTCGTCGGAGTCACCGTCGGCCGACTGGCCCACCAGGGTGGCACCGCGGTAGACCGACAGGTCGAGGTCCGCGGCGGGGTCACTCGGGTTGTTGATCGCCACGTCCAGTCGGGTGGCCCCGGCCGGAACGACGACGGTGTACGTCTGGCTCGCCCCGTCCGCGATGGTCGGGCGCAGCGCCTTCGCGCTGCCCAGCGGGCCGCCCTGGCCCTTCAGCGCGACCGGACCGAAGGTGTTCTTCACGGTCCAGGTGACCGGCGTCCCGACGCCGGTGGCGACGCTCGGGAGCGTCACGACGGCGGGGGAGACCGTCACGCCGAGAACCTCGGCGCGGATCTGGAACGGGTTGTTGAGCACCGGCGACGTACGGCGTGACTCCACCTCGATCTCCCAGACACCCGGAAGCGGGTTGTCGTAGGAGCGCTCGTCCGCCTTGCAGGTGTTGGCGGGGTTCACGTAGTTGAGGTAGCAGTTCGGCGTCGACGTCGGGTCGACCGGGACACCGTAGGGGTTGATCGCGATGAACCGGGTCTGCGAGCCCGTCGCGATGCCGCCGAGGTTGACCTGCAGCGAGGTCGCGCCCTGCGGAACCGTGACGAAGAACGACTGCGTGTGGTTGCGCTCGTTCTCGCCCGTCGCCGTGAACCCGTAGCCGGGCGCAGCGACGTCGTTGGACACGATGATCGTGTTCATCACACGGAAGTCGACGCCGGCGGTGGCCGGGTCGTCGAACTGCATCAACGCCCCGTGGGCGCCCGCTCCGCCCTTGGTCACGACGGTGACCGTGGTCGGGACGTTCAGCCGCAGGGAGACCGACTTCGGCGACTGGTACGTGCCGTCGTTGCCGATCCACGAGATGTCGTGGCGGATCGCCCCGGCCGGCCCGCTGGTGCGGGTGACCGTGACGTTGTAGGCCTTGGTCTCGCCCGGCTTCTGGCCGCCGGCCGTCGTGGCGCACCGGTTGTAGATGCCCTGACCCACGCTCACACCGATCACGGCGTTGACGGGGGAGCAGACCGGGGCGCTCGAGGTGAACGACCGGGTGTCGAGGTTCGTCTTGAGCAGCTGCCACGCGCCCTGGACGTCGAAGAACCCGTTGCCCTGGGCGAACGCGGGGATGTCGTCCTGGTACCTCGCGGACGAGTAGATCGCCTGCCGCAGCTGGGCCGGGGTGACCCCGAGCTGCTTCGAGCGGGACGCGCCGACGAGCAGCGCCGCAGCGCCGGCCGCCTGCGGAGAGGCCATCGAGGTGCCCTGGAGCATGGCGGCACCGGGCGGGAGGTCGTACCCCGCCTCGGCGACCGGAGCACCCGGCAGCCACATCTGGACGGTGGAGATCGCCGCACCAGGAGCGGTGATGTTCGGCTTGAAGCCACCGTCCTCACGGGGACCGCGCGAGCTGAACGGCATCACGTCGAGCTTGTCCTTGACGACCGAGCCGTAGTTCGCCAGCCAGGTCTCCTTGGAGATGCTCGCCGCGACCGCGACGACGTCGGACGCCACGGCCGGGTCACCGATGGTGTTGACACCGGAGCCGGAGTTGCCGGCCGAGATGAACAGCTGGACGCCGAAGTCGTTGATGAGCCGGTTGTAGAGCGTGGCCCGGGCGTTGTTGCCGTCGTTGAGAGCGGGGAGGCCTCCGATGGACATGTTGACGATGTCGACATGACGGTTCACGACGAGGTCGACCATGCCGTCGGTGAGGGCGGCCGCGGTGCAGCCGCCACCCCAGCTGCAGGCCCGGGAGGAGACGATCTTCGCGCCTGGCGCCTGGCCGTCGTAGTTCGGGTCGCCGAACATGTTGTTCGCGGCGGTGATGCCGGCCACGTGCGAGCCGTGCTCGTCCTCGATGATGCCGATGTTGACGAAGTCGGCCGTGCCGGGCACGCCGGCCGGAGAGAGGTCGACGTCCTCGCGGTACTCGACGACGAACGGCACCTGCTCACGCACCGCCGTGGCCGGGTTGTCGACGCCGAAGTGGCCGACGTCGTACTTCTCGTTGTAGGGGCGCATCACCGGGTTGTTGGTGAAGTTGCCGTCGTTGTCCGAGTCGACCCAGATGTTGTGCGTCACCGGGTCGTAGAGGACCCCGAAGGTGTCGGTGGTGTCGCCGTCGCGGTTGACGTCGCCGGCGAACTGGTCGGCCGTGGTGATGCTCTCGGTGAACCGGGAGATCTTGTAGCTGCCCGCGGGCAGCGTGTAGGTGCGACCCAGGTACGCCACGCTCGGGCCGACTGCGTCGGTGCGCATCGCGCGCCACGTGCTGTCACCGTCCAGGAGTGGGTCGGTCGCCGTGACCCAGTCGACGATCTTGCGCTCACCGGTGCTGGTCGTCTGGAGGGCCGGGTTGTCGAGGTCGACACCGGAGTCGAGGATGCCGATCGTCGTGCCGCGGCCGTCCCACTCCGGGTGGTTCTCCTTGAACTTGACCGAACCCGTCTCAGCGGTGGGCATGTAGGGGTTGTCGGCCGGCGTGGTCGCGCCGGGCGCCGGGTAGAGGGCGGGCGTCTTGCCCTTGCCCTTGCTGGCGGCGGCGTCCGGCCGTGGGTCCTCGAGGGGGATGAACTCGTTGAGGTCCAGCGCGGCGACGCCAGGGAGCTTCACCGCCTTGGTCACGGCCGACGTGGGCAGGAGCGCCCGGACGTAGCCGACAGCGTCCACCTTGGTGGAGACGCTGCCGCCGAGACCCTTGACCTGGGCCGCGACCGTGGCGGTCTGGCCCTTGTCGGTGGCGATGAGCACGGTGACCTTGTCCTGCTTGGCCGCCTGGGCGTCGGCGAGCAGCTTCTGGTTGTGCTGGCTGAGCTGCCCGCGGTTGGACTTCGCGGCCTTGGCTGGACCCTTGTCCGCGCTGGCCTTCGCTGCTGGGGCCGGGTTCCCTAGGTCACCGGGTGCGGCGGAGGCGCTGTTCGCCCCGCTGACCAGCGCTCCGATGACGAGACCGGCGGCGGCGATGGTGGTGACCGCCGCCCTCCCGCCGTGTCGAGCCGTGCTGAGTCTCATGGATCTCCTTCGACAGACGCGGGCCCGGGGCCGGGCACGCCGTCGCGGAGTCTTGTTGGCGTCGCCGACAGGTGACAGACCCAACCATCGATCGTGACCGTTTCGTTACCCAACCCACAGCCGGAGCATGGGCAATTCCGACGAAGACGTCAGGCCGGTGTGCCGTCGCGGCGCGGGCGTCAGGCGTTGGTGAACACCAGCGCGACGTTGTGGCCGCCGAAGCCGAACGAGTTGTCCATCACCGCGATGTCGCCGTCGGGCAGGGCGCGGTGCTCGCCCCGGACCACGTCGAGCGGGATCGCCGGGTCGAGCTCGTCGATGTTGATCGTCGCCGGAGCCAGCCGGTCGCGGACCGCGAGGATGGACAGGAGCGCCTCGAGGGCGCCCGCGGCACCGAGCAGGTGTCCGGTCATCGACTTGGTCCCGGACACCGGGATGCCGGCGGCGACGTCCTCGCCGAACGCCCGCACGATCGCGTTGGCCTCGGCGACGTCGCCGACGGGGGTCGACGTCGCGTGCGCGTTGATGTGGGCGACGTCGCCCAGGGACAGCCCGGCCGTCTCGACGGCCTGCTTCATGGCCCGGGAGGCGCCGGCGCCGTTGGGCTCGGGAGCGGTGATGTGGTATGCGTCCGCCGACATCCCGATCCCCGCGAGGACGGCGTAGATCTGCGCGCCGCGCGCCTTGGCGTGCTCCTCGCTCTCGAGCACGATGACCGCGGCCCCCTCACCGAGGACGAACCCGTCGCGGGCCGTGTCATAGGGACGGGACGCCCTCGTCGGCTCGTCGTTGCGCGTCGACAGCGCCTGCATGGCCGCGAACCCGGCGATGGGCAGGGCGTGGATGGCCGCCTCGGTGCCGCCGGCGACCACGACGTCGGCGCGGCCGGAGCGGATCATCTCCACCGCATACGCCATGCCTTCCGCGCCGGAGGCGCAGGCACTCACCGGGGTGTGCGCGCCCGCCCGGGCGCCCAGCTCCAACGAGACCGCTGCCGAGGGTCCGTTGGGCATGAGCATCGGCACCGCGAGCGGGTAGACCCGGCGCGGCCCCTTCTCACGCAGGTTGTCCCACTGGTCGAGGAGCGTCCAGACGCCGCCGATGCCGGAGCCCATGACCACGCCGAGGCGCTCGGGCTCGACCTCGGGCTTGCCGGCGTCCTCCCAGGCGGCGCGGGACGCGATGAGCGCGTACTGCGAGGACGGGTCGAGCCGCTTGATCTCGTGGCGCGCCAGGACCTCCGACGGGTGCACCGCGAGCTGGGCCGCGAAGGTCACCGGGAGCTCGTACTTGGTCACCCAGTCGGCGTCGATGGTCCGCGCACCGCTGCGCCCCGCGAGGATGCCCTCCCAGGTGTCCGTGATGTTCCCGCCGAGGGGAGTCGTGGCACCGAGTCCGGTGACGACGATCCGCTGGTCGCGTGCTGACGTCATGGAGTGCTCCTAGGGCGTCGTCGCCCCGGGGATCTCCTGGGGCACTGGGCAGGTCCCAGCGTAGGCCGATCCCGCGGGGCGCGTACGGACGCGACGGAGCGGGGTCGAACGGCTGGACACTCCGTTCTACCCCGCTCCGAGGGCTACCGGCGAGTCATGACTGCCGGTGGGCACGCATACCCGCGGGTATGCGTCCCGTCAGGTTCGCGTCAGCCCTGCGCCTTGGCGATGAAGGTGACCGCGTCGTTGACGGTGTTGAGGTTCTTGACCTCGTCGTCGGGGATCTTGACGCCGAACTTCTCCTCGGCGTTGACGACGATGGTCATCATCGACAGCGAGTCGATGTCGAGGTCGTCGGTGAAGGACTTGTCCGGCTCGACCTGGTCGGTCTCGATGCCGGTCTCCTCGTTGACGATCTCGGCCAGACCCTCGAGGATCTCCTGCTCGCTCTGCGCCATGTGTTCTTCCTTCCGTAGGTCGTGCTGGTGGTCGGTCGTGCTGGATGGTCGGTGAAGCTGAGGGATGACTGACGCTAGGGGATGACGACGACCTGCGCCGCGTAGACCAGGCCCGCGCCGAAGCCGATCTGGAGGGCGAGGCCGCCACTCGGGATCTCCTTCTGGCGCAGCATCCGCTCGGTGGCGAGCGGGATCGACGCCGCCGAGGTGTTGGCGGTCTCGGCGATGTCGCGGGCGACCGGGATATCGGCCGGCAGCTTGAGCTGCTTGATCATCGCGTCGATGATCCGCATGTTCGCCTGGTGGGGGATGAAGGCGTCGAGGTCGTCGATGGTGATGCCGGCCTTGTCGATGGCCTGCTGCGCCACGGGCGCCATGCCCCAGACCGCCCAACGGAACACCGACTGGCCGGCCATCCCGATCGCCGGCCAGTTGCGCGGCTGGACCGTCTTGTCGATCGGGCCGTCGCCGACTTCGGGGCGGCGGTAGTCCGTCCAGGGTTCGCGCTGCATGATGGCCTGCCACTGGGCGCCGTCCGAGCCCCAGATGGTCGGGCCGATGCCGGGGGTGTCCGAGGGGCCGACGACCGCCGCGCCCGCGCCGTCGCCGAAGATGAACGCGGTGCCGCGGTCGTCCCAGTCGGTGAAGTCGGAGAGCTTCTCCACGCCGACGACGAGGACGTACTCGGCCGAGCCGCCGCGGATCATGTCGTTGGCCAGGGAGATGCCGTGGCAGTACCCGGCGCAGGCGGCCGAGATGTCGAACGCCGCGCACGTGACGCCCAGCCGGTTGGCGAGGATCGGGGCGGCGGCGGGGGTCTGGTACGGGTGGGTGACCGTGGAGATGACGATGGCGCCGAGCTGGGAGGCGTTGATCCCGGCGGCCTCGAGCGCCTGGTGCGCCGCGGCCTCGGACATGTCGACGACGGTCTCCTCGGGTGCGGCGTAGCGGCGGCTCACGATGCCGGACCGCTCCCGGATCCACTCGTCGGAGGAGTCGATGCGCCCGACGAGCTCGGAGTTGGGGACGACGCGCTCGGGTCGGTAGCCACCGACGCCCCAGATGCGGGCGTAGCGGGCGCCGTCGCTGGCCACGAGGGACCCGGTGCCCTTCGGCGCCGGGGCCGTACGGGCGGTGTCAGGGGTGATGGTCATGTCAGGCCTTCGCAGAGGTGGAGGCGGCGAGCAGCTCGCGCGCCGCGTCGAGGTCGTCGGGGGTCTTCAGGGCGATGGTCGGGACGCCCTTCATGGCGCGCTTGGCCAGGCCGACCAGCGTGCCGGCGGGCGCGAGCTCGACGAGGCCGGTGACGCCCAGGTCGGTCATCGTCGTCCATGCACAGGTCCCAGCGGACCGGGTTGCGCACCTGGCTGATGAGGCGAGCGAGGAACTCCGTACCGGTGTCGACCGCCACGCCGTCGGTGTTGGACAGGAGGGTGACGCCGGGATCGCTGACGTCGTGGTCGGACCACTCCGCGCTGAGCTCGTCGGCCGCGGGGGCCATGTGGACGGTGTGGAACGCGCCGGCGACCTGGAGGGGGATGACGCGGGACTTGGCCGGCGGGTCGGCCGCGAACGCGGCGAGCTGCTCGAGGGTGCCGGCGGCGACGACCTGGCCCGCACCGTTCATGTTGGCCGGGGTGAGGCCGTGCCGGTCGAGGGCGGCGGCCACCTCGGCGGGGTCGCCGCCGAGGACCGCGGACATGCCGGTCGGGGTGATGGCGCTCGCCTCGGCCATGGCCCGCCCGCGCAGGCTGACCAGGCTCATCGCGTCCTGCGCGGTGAGGACGCCCGTCGCCGCGGCGGCCGTGATCTCCCCGACCGAGTGCCCGGCCACCACGCCTACCGAGGAGGCGAGCGTGTCGGGACTGTCGGCATACAGGGCCTCGAGGGCGAGCAGCCCGGCGCCGACGATGAGCGGTTGGGCGACGGCGGTGTCGCGGATCGTGTCGGCGTCGGACGTGGTGCCGTGGGTGACCAGGTCGACGCCGGCGGCGTCGGACAGCGCTTCGGCCCGCTCGCGCAGCCCGGGGAGCTCGAGCCACGGGGCCAGGAAACCCGGGGTCTGGGAGCCTTGGCCAGGGCAGACGAGAGCGATCACGGTGACCAGCCTTCCGGGTGTCCGAGACCGACGGCGACGGCGAACCCGACGAACATTCGGCAGCGACTTTGGAGGAATCCTCCAAAGAGGGCTACGCGGGTTCGGATGGTATGCGACGCGTCCGGGTCGGTGCTCCGGCCCGCCACTCGACCGGCGGGGTGTCCGACAGCCGCCCCACCGCCAGCGCGATGGCGATGGTGTGGGCCTCGCGCGGGTGGGCCAGGTCGTAGCCGGTGACCTCGGCGATCCGGCCGAGGCGGTACCGGACGGTGTTGGGGTGGACGAACAGGGCGCGGGCCGTTGCCTCGAGAGAGCCGCCGGTCTCGAGGTACGCCGTGGCCGTGGTGAGCAGGGCCGGATGACCCTCGAGCGGGTGGTGGATCCGGTCGACGAGCACCCGTGAGGCGGACGGGTCGCCGGCGAGCACGCGTTCGGGAAGGAGCTCGTCGGACAGCACTGGGCGCGGCGCCGCGGGCCAGGCCGGAGCCGCGGCGAGTCCGCTGAGGGCTGCTCGCGCCGAGCGGCCGGCGGCGAACAGGTGGGGGACGGTGGGGCCGAGGACGATCGGGCCCTCGCCGAAGTTGTCGGCGATCGCCGTCACGACCTTCAGGGCCTCGGTCGTGCCACCGAGGACGACGACCAGCCGTCGGCGCTGGACGGCGGCCAGCGCGGTGGCGCCGAGCCGGGCGACCGACCGGCGCAGGGCGTCGACCGCCGCGGCCGTGGACCCCGTCGGCGTCGAACCCGCCACGACGGTGACCGAGGCGACCGACCCCCAGCCCAGAGCGGTCGCCCGGGACTGCATCGAGTCGTCGGCCTCGGCGCGGACGACGGCGTCGACGACGAGCGCCTCGAGCCGTGCGTCCCAGGCACCGCGGGCCTCCGCGGCCTCGGCATACACCTGGGCGGCGGAGAACGCGACCTCCCGCGAGTAGCGGAGGACGCCCTCCCGGAGGGCGCCCTCGTCGCCGGGTGCGGCCAGCAAGAGGACCTCCTCCTCGACGACGTCGACGACGGTCCGGACGATGTCGAGGGTCTGGCCGAGGCTGACCGACCAGGTCAGCTCGCGGGGCGCGGAACCGAAGATCTCGGCCGTCACCTGCTGGTCCGGCCCGCGTCCGCGGCCTCCGGTGTCGCGGAGCCACCCGACGAACGCGCCGACGCCGGCCTGGGCGACCAGCCCGATCCACGACCGGTCCTGGGCGGACAGGACGCGGTACCAGTCGAGGTCCGCCTCGAGGCGTCGCACCGCGGCGGTCGAGAGCGCGCCGGCCTGCTGCACCACCCGGTCGCGGGTCGCCTGACTGACGGTCATAGCCCCAGCGTATTTGTACGGGGTCCACAAAGTGGATGGCCTGGGCTCCGCTCGGCGGCTAAGGGGTGCGGGCGGGCGATCTGAGGTCCGCTCCCCATGTGAGGGGTGGTTCCCGGTTCCTACGGTCGGCGTCGACGCCGATCGTCACCCGCGACGCGAACCCACGGAAGGACCCACCACGACCACCACCTCCGTTCCCACCGACACCTACCTGTTCGAGCGCCGGGCTGACCTCGGCGACCTCGAGTCCCGCCGGCTGCACGCCATCGCGGATCTCTTCGACCCGGCGATTCGTCGCCTGCTGGCCCAGGTCGGTGTCACCCGCGGCTGGCGCTGCCTCGAGGTCGCCGCCGGGACCGGGTCGGTCGCCGCCTGGCTCGCCGACGAGGTCGGCCCCGAGGGCGAGGTCTTCGCCACCGACATCGACCTCACCCACCTCGTCCGGCTGCCGCCGAACGTCACCTACGCCCAGCACGACATCGTGACCGACTCCCTGCCCGAGGGCGCCTTCGATGTCGTCCACACGCGGCTGCTCCTCGAGCACCTCAGCGGCCGGGAGACGGCGCTCAACCGGATGGCGTCCGCGGTGCGGCCCCGGTGGGTACCTCGTCCTCGAGGAGGCGGAGATGTCACCGCAGGCGCTTGACCTCATCACGCGGTACCACGCACCGGCCGCCCGCGCCCTCGGCGACAAGGGCCTGCGCGCCATCGCCGGGCTGCTCGCCGCCGTCGGCGCCGACATGGGGTATGCGTCGACGCTGCCGGGAGCGGGCCGGTCTCGAGCTGGTCGGCGGCGAGATCCACTCACCGATGGTCCGCGGCGGAGGGGTCCAGGACTTCGGCCGGCTCACCTTCATGGTCCTCCGGGAGCCGCTGGTCGCCTCAGGCCTGATGGCCCACGACGAGATCGACGCGTTCCTGCGGATGACCCTGGACCCGGACGCGCAGTACATCCCGTTCGTCATGACCTCGGTCTGGGCTCGCCGCCCGGCCTGAAGCCCCGTTTCAACACCGCGAGAGGCCAACTTCTGTCGTCAAAAGCGCTGAATGACGACAGAAGTTGGCCTCTCGGCGGATCTATCCGGGGGCGGTCAGGCGGGCGTCACCTGCTGCGGGACCGACTCGTTCCACGTCCGGTCCAGGCCGGTGATGACGTACGTGTACCGCCGACCGCCGGCGCTCGCGTCGGTCCAGGTCTGGTACCCCGAGACGGCGCGCATCGTGGCGACGAGGTTCGTGGCGTCGGCGACGACGCAGTCGTCCGGCTTGACCCGCTTGTCAGTCACGAGGATCCGGTACACCGCATACGAGACGGTCGAGGAGTCTCCCGCCCGCCAGCGGACCGTCGTTCCCGACCCGCCCACCGAGGCGGAGAGGTCCTTGGGCGCCTTCGGCCCGGACGCATCGATCCACGGCATCGGCGGCACGAGTGCGGGGTGGCTGTACCAGTCGCGCCCCACGATCCCCATGCCGTCGAGCCGGTTGGCGCGGACGTCCTTCGCGCTGAAGTAGATGTTGCCGTCGACTTCCGGGCGGGTGGAGTTGAAGAGCAGGTGGTTGCTCATCTCCTGAGGCAGGGTGTTCCACTCGGGCGACTGCGTGGACGCGCCGATCTTGTAGGTCGCCTGCCCGATGTAGAGGTGCACGTTACGGCCCGTGACCACACCCGACCACCAGTCGACGATGACGTTGTAGTCGGCGACGGCCAGGCTCTCGGCCCAGTAGACCTGGGGGCAGATGTAGTCGATCCACTCCTCGAGGACCCACCGCCTGGTGTCCGCATACAGGTCGGTGTAGGTCTGCACACCGGCCTGGGTCGCCGAACCGCGCGAGTCGTTGACCTGGTTCATCCAGACGCCGAACGGTGAGACGCCGAACTTGACCCACGGCTTGGCCGCCTTGATCGCGGAGCCAAGCCCGGTGATGAGGTCGTTGATGTTGTCCCGGCGCCAGTCCGCGAGGGACCGGCCGGCGCCGTACTGCGCATACTGCGCCTCGTCGTGGAACACCTCGCCGGCGACCGGGTACGGGTAGAAGTAGTCGTCGAAGTGGACGGCGTCGATGTCGTACTTCGTGACCGCGTCCATGATCGCGGCCTGGCAGTACTCCCGGGCCTCGGGGATGCCGGGGTTGTAGTAGAGCTTGCCGCCGTAGGCGATCGTCCACTCCGGGTGGAGCTTCGCGGGGTGCGTGGGGGAGAGGCCGGCGACGTCGGTCGTGAGGTTCATGGTGATGCGGTACGGGTTGAACCAGCCGTGGAACTCGAGGTTGCGACGGTGGGCCTCCGCGACCGCGAACGCCAGCGGGTCGTAGCCGGGGTTGCCGCCCTGGGTGCCGGTCAGGTACTTCGACCACGGCTCCAGCGGTGACGGCCAGAACGCGTCGGCAGTCGGGCGGACCTGGACCACGACGGTGTTGTAGCTCTGCGCGACGGCGAGGTCGTAGTACGCGACCAGTTCGGCCTGCTGCGCAGCCGGCGTGAGGCCGGGCCGGCTCGGCCAGTCGATGTTGGTCACCGACGCGATCCACAGGCCGCGCAGGTCGGTCTTGTCGGCCCGCGGGTCCAGCACGCAGGAGGGACTGCTCGCGAGCGGGCTCAGGCCGGTGGCGTCCGCGCGCGGCGCGGCCCAGGCCAGGGCGAGAGTGGCGGCGGCTCCGCCGAGGACGGTACGACGGGACGGCTGCATGATTCCTCCACGCTGAGACAATCGAGAGTCAATAAGTTACGGGGCCCGAGCAAGAAGGTGCAACCACATCCGTCCCGTGTGCGTGTCGCGTCAGTCGGTGCCGGCGTCGAACATCGAGCGCTCCTGGGCCTCGTCGACCCCCACCACGTCGGTGTCGTCCGGGTCGGAGCCCGCGGCGATCGCGGCCGCGCCCCCGGCCTCGAGCTCGCCGATGAGCGCCGCGGTGTGTCCGCCGGCGAGCTGGCCCTGGGCCGCATACAGCTCGAGCTTCGACCGGGTGTCGGCGATGTCGAGGTTGCGCATGGTGAGCTGGCCGATCCGGTCGACCGGGCCGAACGCGGCGTCCTCGGTGCGTTCCATGGACAGCTTCTCCGGGTGGTACGAGAGGTTCGGGCCGCGAGTGTCGACCAGCGTGTAGTCGTCACCGCGCCGCAGCCGCAGCGTCACCTCGCCGGTCACCGCGCTCGCGACCCAGCGCTGCAGCGACTCGCGCAGCATCAGTGACTGGGGGTCGAGCCACCGGCCCTCGTAGAGCAGCCGGCCGAGACGGCGGCCCTCCTGGTGGTAGCTAGCGATGGTGTCCTCGTTGTGGATCGCGTTGATGAGGCGCTCGTACGCGGCGAACAGCAGCGCCATGCCGGGCGCCTCGTAGATGCCGCGGCTCTTCGCCTCGATGATCCGGTTCTCGATCTGGTCGGACATGCCGAGCCCGTGGCGGCCGCCGATGGCGTTCGCCTCCCGGATCACGTCGGCGGCGCTCGCGAACGGCGTCCCGTTGATCGCCACCGGCCGGCCCTGGCGGAACTCCACGGTGACGTCCTCGGGCGTGATCTCGACGGCCGGGTCCCAGTGCTTGACGCCCATGATCGGCTCGACGATCTCGAGGGCGACCTCGAGGCGCTCCAGGCTCTTGGCCTCGTGAGTGGCGCCGAGCATGTTGGCGTCGGTGCTGTAGGCCTTCTCGGTCGAGTCGCGGTAGGGCAGGCCGTGCGCGATGAGCCACTCCGACATCTCGTGCCGGCCGCCGAGCTCGCCGACGAAGTCCGCGTCGAGCCACGGCTTGTAGATCCGCAGGGCCGGGTTCGCCAGCAGGCCGTAGCGGTAGAACCGCTCGATGTCGTTGCCCTTGTAGGTCGAGCCGTCGCCCCAGATCGAGACCTCGTCGGCCCGCATGGCGCGCACCAGAAGGGTGCCGGTCACCACCCGGCCGAGGGGCGTGGTGTTGAAGTAGATCTTGCCGGCGCTGCGCACGTGGAAGGCGCCGCACATGATCGCGGCCAGGCCCTCCTCGGCCAGCGCCTCGGTGCAGTCGACCAGTCGCGAGAGCTCGGCGCCGTACTCGATCGCCCGGCCCGGCACCGACTCGATGTCGGGCTCGTCGTACTGGCCGAGGTCGGCGGTGTATGTGCAGGGCACGGCGCCCTTGTCGCGCATCCAGGCGACGGCGCACGACGTGTCGAGGCCCCCGGAGAAGGCGATGCCGACGCGCTCGCCGACGGGCAGGGAGGTGAGGACTTTGGACACGTTGTCAGCCTAGGGGGGAGGGGCGGTCACAAATCCTCAACCATATGGTTGACAGTCACCCAGGGTCTGGCGTACGTTCAACCACATGGTTGAGAGTCCGGTCGAGGTCGACGAGGTGTTCCACGCGTTGTCGCACGCCACTCGGCGCGACATGCTCGGGCGGCTGCGCGAGTCGACCCTCACGGTCGGGCAGCTCGCCGAGCCGCTCACCGTCTCGCTGGCGGCCGCCTCCAAGCACGTGGGCGTCCTCGAGCGGGCCGGGCTGGTCCAGCGGACGGTCCAGGGGCGGACGCACGTATGCCGGTTGACCCCAGGGCCGCTCGCGTCGGCGGCGGCCTGGCTCGACGCCTACGAGGCGTACTGGAACGAGCGCCTCGACGCCCTCGAGCAGGTGCTGCTCGATGCCGACCTCGAAGCCGACCTCGATCCCGACGAGGCCGCCGACGACCCCGACACCCAGGAGGACTGAACCCATGGCGTACCCCGCCGCGCGCGTCCAGCGCACCCTGCCCTTCCCCCGCGAGCGCGTGTTCCGCGCGTGGCTCGACCCCGCGACGATGGTCCGCTGGTTCGTGGACCCCACGTTCACCGGCGGCCGCGCCGAGGTCGACCCGCGGGTCGGCGGCCACTACCGGATCTTCCAGGTCGACCCCGAGGGGGCGATGACCGGAGGCAGCGAGAGCGAGATCCTCGAGCTCGTCCCGAACGAGCGGCTCGTCCTGGCGTGGCGGTTCGCCGGTCCGAACCGGGACGAGGACCTCTCTCCGGAGACGCGGATCACCGTGACCTTCGCGGAGCCGCGGCCGGGAGAGACCGAGCTGACCGTCGTCCACGAACAGCTCGACGAGCTGTTCGCGGCGATGCCGCACGTCGCCGGTCACGTGGAGGCGGGCTGGAACGACACCCTCGACCGGCTGGCGCCGGTCCTCGATTCGACGGAGGCACGGGCATGACCACGACGATGACCGACACCGAGCTGGAGACGCTGTTCGCCGACCCAGTCGCACAGAAGCTGCTGCACGCCGCGACCCCGGCGCGGTTCGCGTACACCGGGATCGACGGCGCTCCCCGGGTGATCCCGATCGGCTGGCAGTGGGATGGGTCCGCGCTGCTGATGTGGACCGTCCCACGGTCGGCGAAGGTGCGTGCCCTGCAGAACGACTCGCGCGTGGCGGTGACGATCGACACCAACGACTTCCCGCCGAAGGTCCTGCTGGTCCGGGGTACGGCGACAGTGGAGGAGCTCCCGGGCGTCCCTCAGGGGTACCTCGAGGCGGGCCACAAGAACGTCGGCGACGACCAGTACGACGACTGGGTGGCGGGCGTGCGCGCGCTCTACGACTCGATGGTGGAGATCCGGATCACGCCGACGTGGGCCAAGATCCTCGACTTCGAGACGCGGATCCCCAGCGCCGTCGCCGAGCTGGTCCGCGAGAAGCAGGCGGTCGGCTGACGCTGACGTGGGAATGGGTGGTACCGGTCGGAGTTCCGACCGGTACCACCCATTTCGATCTCGGGCCTGAGGCCTAGGACTCTCCGCCGGCGTTGCCGCTGGTACCGGCCGTCACGTCGTGCAGGCGGTACTTCTCGGCGGCCTTGGCGGCGTAGTCCGCGGGGACCTCGCCCCGCTTGGCCAGCTGCTGGAGCGTCCGCACCGCGAGCGACGGCCCGTCGATGTGGAAGAACCGCCGCGCCGCCGCTCGGGTGTCGGAGAACCCGAACCCGTCGGCACCGAGGGACATGAAGTCGCCCGGCACGTACTGCGCGATCTGGTCCTGCACGGCGCGCATGTAGTCCGACACCGCCAGCACCGGACCGGGGGCGTCCTGGAGCTTCTGCGTCACCCACGGCACCCGCTGCTCGCCCTCGGGCCGCAGGAACTCCTGCTCGTCGCAGTCCATCCCGTCGCGGCGCAGCTCGGACCACGAGGTGACCGACCAGACGTCGGCCGCCACCCCGAAGTCCTCGGCCAGCAGCTGCTGCGCCTCGAGCGCCCACAGGACGCCCACGCCGGACGCGAGCAGCTGGGCCCGCGCCGGCTGGTGCTCCCAGCCGTCGGTCTTCGCCGGCGACAGCAGGTACATCCCGCGCAGGATGCCCTCGGCGTCGACGTTCTCCGGCTCCTTGGGCTGGACCAGCGGCTCGTTGTAGACGGTGATGTAGTAGATGACGTTCTCCGGGTTGTCGCCGTACATCCGGCGCAGCCCGTCCTGGACGATGTGCGCGATCTCGTACCCGTACGCCGGGTCGTAGGACACCACCGCGGGGTTCGTCGAGGCGAGCAGAGGCGAGTGCCCGTCGGCGTGCTGGAGTCCCTCACCGGTCAGGGTGGTCCGCCCGGCCGTCGCGCCGATGAGGAACCCACGCGTCATCTGGTCGGTCGCCGCCCAGATCGAGTCGGCCGTCCGCTGGAACCCGAACATCGAGTAGAAGACGTAGATCGGCACCATCGGCTCGCCGTGCGTCGCATACGACGTGCCGACCGCCGTGAACGCGGCCATCGAGCCGGCCTCGTCGATCCCGAGGTGGAGGATCTGCCCCTTCTCGGACTCGCGGTAGGCGAGCATCAGCTCGGCGTCGACCGGCGTGTAGTTCTGCCCGTGCGGGTTGTAGATCTTGATGGTCGGGAAGAACGAGTCCATCCCGAAGGTGCGGGCCTCGTCGGGGATGATCGGCACGACGCGCGAGCCGAACTCCTTGTCGCGCATGACGTCCTTGAGCAGCCGGACGAACGCCATGGTCGTGGCGATCTCCTGCTTCCCCGAGCCCTTCTTCAACTGCTTGTAGGCGTCGTCGCCCGGCAGCTTGAGCGAGTCGTGCTGCACCCGGCGCGACGGCACGTCGCCCCCCAGTGCGGCGCGGCGCTCCAGCATGTACTGGATCGCCTTGTTGTCCTTGCCGGGGTGGTAGTACGGCGGACGGTAGGGATCGGCCTCGAGCTGCTCGTCGGAGATGGGGATGCGCATGTCGTCCCGGAACTGCTTCAGGTCGTCCAGCGTCATCTTCTTCATCTGGTGGGTCGCGTTGCGACCGGCGAAGTGCGACCCGAGGCTGTAGCCCTTGATCGTCTTCGCGAGGATGACCGTCGGCTGCCCGGTGTGGTTCATGGCCGCCTGGTATGCGGCATAGACCTTCCGGTAGTCGTGCCCGCCGCGCTTGAGCTTCCACCAGACGTCCTCGTCGGACCAGCTCTCGACCATGGCGCGGGTGCGCGGGTCACGGCCGAAGAAGTGCTCGCGCACGTACTTGCCGTCGTTGGCGCGGAACGTCTGGTAGTCGCCGTCGCTCGTGCTGTTCATGAGGTGCACGAGTGCGCCGTCGCGGTCGGCCGCGAGGAGCGGGTCCCAGCCGCGGCCCCAGATGCACTTGATGACGTTCCAACCCGCGCCCCGGAAGAACGCCTCGAGCTCCTGGATGATCTTGCCGTTGCCGCGCACGGGGCCGTCGAGGCGCTGCAGGTTGCAGTTGACGACGAAGGTGAGGTTGTCGAGCTCCTCGTTGGCGGCGATCTGCAAGAGGCCGCGCGACTCGGGCTCGTCCATCTCCCCGTCGCCGAGGAACGCCCAGACGTGCTGCTGCGAGGTGTCCTTGATGCCGCGGTGGTCGAGGTACTTGTTGAACTGCGCCTGGTAGATCGCGTTCATCGGGCCGAGGCCCATCGACACCGTCGGGAACTGCCAGAAGTCCGACATCAGCCGCGGATGCGGGTAGGACGGCAGCGCCTGGATCTTGCCGTCGACGATGTGGCTCTTCTCCTGGCGGAAGCCGTCGAGCCGGTCCTCGCTGAGCCGGCCCTCGAGGTAGGCCCGGGCGTACATGCCAGGGGAGGCGTGGCCCTGGAAGAAGACCTGGTCGCCGCCGCCCGGGTGGTCCGCGCCGCGGAAGAAGTGGTTCATCCCGACCTCGTACAGCGTCGCGGCGGACGCGTAGGTCGAGATGTGGCCGCCGACGCCGACGCCCGGCCGCTGCGCGCGGTGGACCATGATCGCGGCGTTCCAGCGCAGCCAGCGGCGGTACTCCCGCTCGACGTCCTCGTCGCCGGGGAACCACGGCTCCTGCTCGGGGCTGATCGTGTTGATGTAGTCGGTCGCCGTCAGCGACGGGACTCCGACCTGCATCTCCCGCGCCCGCTCGAGCAGCTTGAGCATGACGTAGCGCGCCCGGGTGCGTCCGGAGGCGTCGACGACCCCGTCAAGGGACTCGAGCCATTCCAGGGTCTCCTCCGGGTCGGTGTCGGGGAGCTGGCTCGGGATGCCGTTGAGGATGGGTCCGGCTTCCTGTCGTGCCACGGTGCATCGTCCTTTCACACGGCCACGTCGTTGTCGCCGTCGTCGTCTGCGGGGTGTGCAGGGAGGTCTCGGTCATCTTCCCACCCTCGCCAGGGTCAAGAAGACGTCTGTCCAGCGGCGGCGGACACCGCCACCCGCTGCTCGCCGGCATACACGGTGAAGTGGGGCGGCCGGACGAAGCCGACCAGGGTGAGGCCGACGCGGTCGGCCAGCTCGACCGCGAGGGAGGATGCCGCGGAGACTGCCGCGAGGACGGGTATGCCGGCCGCGTGGGCCTTCTGGGTCAGCTCGAAGCTCGCGCGGCTGGTCACGACGAGGACGTGCCCGGTGAGCGGGACGCGACCCTCGCGCAGGGCCCAGCCGAGCACCTTGTCGACCGCGTTGTGACGCCCGACGTCCTCGCGGGCAACGAGCAGCTCGCCGTCGACGGTGAACAGGCCGGCCGCGTGGACGCCGCCGGTGCGGTCGAACGCCTTCTGCGCCGACCTCAGCCGGCCGGGGAGGCTGCAGAGCACCGCAGGATCGACGTCCGTGGCGTCCTCGGCGACCGCATACCGGCTCGTCGTCTGGAGCGCATCGATACTGGCGGTGCCGCAGACGCCGCAGGCGCTCGTCGTGACGAACGCACGCCTGGCGTTGTCCCGCAACGACATTCCGTTGCGCAGAGTGACGTCGACGACGTTGTAGGTGGGGGAGCCCTCGGCGTCCGTGTCGGTGCAGTGCATGAGTCGCGCGACGTCCTCGGCGGCACCGATGAGCCCTTCGCCGTGCAGGAACCCGAGGGTCAGGTCGAAGTCGTCACCCGGTGTGCGCATCGTCACGGTGAGCGGCTCGCCGTCGACGCGGATCTCCATCGGCTCCTCGACGGCAAGGGTGTCGGGACGCCGCACCACGCGGGGATGGTCGCCGTCGGTGACCTCGTACCGTGCGGCCGGAGCGCGCCTCGTCACCCGTCCCACCGGGCCACTGTATGCGCGGCTCCCCGGTCCACGGACTGTGCACGTGGTGCCGGGGCCCCGAGTCACCCACTACCGTTGATCTCGGGCCCGGCGCGTGCAGAGCCGGGGAGACACAGACGAAGTACGAAGGGGACAGCACCGTGGGTTCGACCGCGCACGCGGCGTCACCCGGATCGGCTGGCGGGGCACTGGCCAAGCTGGGGTTCGGGGAGCGCCAGGTCGTGCAGGAGATCGGCTGGGACAGCGATGTCGACGACGAGCTGCGGTTCGCGATCGAGGACCTCATCGGGACCGAGCTCGAGGACGAGGACTACGGCGATGTCGCCGACGCGGTTCTGGTCTGGTTCCGGCAGGGCGACGACGACCTCGTCGACACGCTCGTCGACGCCCTGACCAACCTCGCCGACGGCGGTTTCGTCGTGCTCCTGACGCCCAAGGCCGGGCATCCCGACCACGTCGACGCCAGCGAGATCGAGGAGGCCGCCGTCACCGCCGGGCTCCACACGGCCGGCGGCGCCAGCGTGAGCACAGAGTGGAGCTCCGTGCGGCTGGTGGCGCCCCGGGGTCAGCGCCGCTGAGGCCTCCTGAGCGCCGTGGTCGTGGCGCGGAGATATATCTCCGGCGGCGTCCACGTCGCGAGACCGAGCCGGGTCGCCCCCTCTGTGACGGTCGGGCGTGGGCCTCGTCAGGTGCGGCTGGCAGGATGGCCGCATGACCGACCCGACCCCGCCGCCCGCCGGAGGCGCCGCCGGACCGCTCGGCGTCGGCGAGTTCGCGCCGGTCTTCGCGCTGCGCAACCAGTACGGCGAGTCGGTCTCCCTCGAGGACTTCCGGGGCGAGAAGAACGTCCTGGTCGTGTTCTTCCCGTTCGCGTTCTCCGGGGTGTGCACGGGCGAGTTCCGCGAGATCCGTGACCACCTCGAGGACTTCGAGGGCGACGACGTGCAGGTGGTCGGCATCTCCTGTGACGCGATGGAGTCGATGCGCGCCTGGGCCGATGCCGAGGCGTACTTCTTCCCGCTGCTCAGTGACTTCTGGCCGCACGGCCAGACCGCGCGCGACTACGGGGTCTTCTGGGAGAAGACCGGGTTCGCGATCCGCGGCACGTTCCTCGTCGACACGTCCGGCGTGATCCGCTGGAGCCTGGTCAACGGTCCCGGCGAGGCTCGCGACTTCTCGGGGTACCGCAGCGCCATGGCCGAGCTGCGCGGGACGACCGCCTCGGTCTGACAGACTTTGCCCGCCTCCGGGCGAGGGCCTGTAGCTCAGTTGGCAGAGCACCGCGTTTACACCGCGGGTGTCGTCGGTTCGATCCCGGCCGGGCCCACCACGGACCGGACCGCCGCGCGGGACGCACCCGCCTTGGGCAGACTTCCCGGATGGGGACGCAAGGGGAGCGGACGGTCGGCGTCGAGGAGGAGCTGCTCCTCGTCGACATCTCGACCGGTCGGCCGCGGTCGGTCGCGGACCGGGTGATCGACTCCTTGGCCGACGAGCAGCCCGACGACGTCGGCCGCGAGGGGGGCGTCGAGGGCGAGCTCCAGCGCTACATGGTCGAGACCCAGTCGTCGGTCGGTACCGACCTCGCGGGCGTCGAGCAGGAGCTGAAGGACTGGCGGCATACGGTCTCGGTCGCCGCGCGCGAGGCGGGCGCGGGGTCCGCGGCCCTCGGCACCTCACCGTTCGCCGGGGACGGCCTCATCACACCCAAGGCGCGGTACCTGCGGATGGAGGAGCAGTTCGGGCCGACGGTCCAGGAGGTGCTCACCTGCGGCAGCCACGTCCACGTGGGCGTCGCGTCGCCGGAGGAGGGCATCGGGGTGATCGACCGGATCCGCGGCTGGCTGCCGGTCGTCCTCGCGCTGTCGGCCAACTCCCCGTACTCCGACGGTCGCGACACCGGGTATGCGTCGTACCGCTCCCAGCTCTGGGTCCGGTGGCCGTCGGCCGGCCCGACCGACCTGTTCGGGTCGCCCGAGGCGTACGAGGACCTGGTCCGCTCGATGGTCGACTCCGGCGTCCTGCTCGACGACGGGATGGTCTACTTCGACGCCCGGCTGTCCCACCGGTACCCGACCGTGGAGATCCGGGTGGCCGACGTCTGCGGTGACGTCGACGACACGATGGTCGTGGCCGGCGTGTGCCGCGCTCTGGTGGAGACCGCAGCGCTCGAGGCTGCTCGAGGAGAGCCGCCGCCGCCGCTGCCCACGGCGCTGCTGCGCCTCGCCACGTGGCGGGCGGGCCACGACGGCGTCGACGGCGTCCTGGTCGACCCGGTCACGTCGCGGCCGGAGCCGGCCGCACTTGTCCTGGAGCGGTTGCTCGACCACATCCGGCCGGCGCTGGAGGCCTACGGCGACCTGGACCGCGTGGAGGCCGGGTTCGAGCGGCTGTTGGCCGAGGGCTCGGGCGCCACCCGGCAACGCCGGACGTTCGAGCGAACCGGCCAGCTGGTCGACGTCGTGGCGGAGGCCGTCGCCCTCAGCGCCGGCCGCTGAGGCGGTCAGAGCTCGAGTCGGCGGCGCAGTCGCTTGGCCACAGCGGTTCCGGGTCGGCGCCACCAGGCATGGTCCATCAGTGCCTGCCGGGCCGCCAGATGCCCGCAGGCCCCGTGGACCCCGCCGCCCGGATGGATCGCCGCGCTGCCGAGGTAGAGCCCGTCGACCGGCGTCCTTGGGCCACCGAGCCCGGTCACCGGCCGGAAGAACAGCTGTTGGTAGAGCTGGGCCGTCCCGCCGTTGACGCCGCCGCCGACGAGGTTGGCGTCGGCCGCGAACAGGTCGGACGGCCGCTGCACCCACCGGTCGATGACGAGGTCCCGCCAGCCCGGCGCATACCGGTCGAGCATCTCTTCGGACCGTTCGACGAGGACGTCGGCCGAGGCGTCGTCGGTGACGCCGCGGGGGAGGTGCGTGTAGAGCCACAGCGCCTCGGTGCCGGCCGGCGACCGCGTCGGGTCGGCGGTGGTCATCTGGCCGACGAGGGCGAACGGGTTGGCCGGCACGGTATGCGTCGCGAGGTCGGCCGACCAGCGGACGATCCCGTCCACGTCGGCACCGACGTGGACGACCGCGGCCCGGCGCGCGTCGGCCGCCGTCCAGGGCGGGGTCGACCGGAGCCGGTAGTTGATCTTGACCGTCGGGAGGTCCCAGGCGAAGTCGCGCAGCGCGTGGCGCAGCCGCGGCGGGACCGCATGTTCGCTGAGCAGCTCCTCGTAGAGCATCGGCGCGCTGGTGTCCGCCACGACCGCCCGCCGGGCATGGACGGTCGACCCCCCGACCGTGCGGACGATGCCGGCCCGCCCGTCGACGAGCTCGATGTGGTCGACGCGCTCGCCGGTCCGGATCTCCACCCCGGCGGCCCGCGCGCGCGAGGCGAGCGCAGTGGCCAGCATCCCCGCTCCGCCGCGCGGCGAGGGGAACCCCACGTCCTGCGCCAGCATCGACATGAGCCAGCCGAACAGCCCGCTGCCCGGCGCCTCGGGTGGGATGTCCGCGTGCATCGCGTTGCCCAGCAACACCATCCGGCCGCGCTGGCCCCGGAACACCTCTTCGGCCATCCGGGTCGCCGGCAAGAGGAAGAAGCGCGCCAGCCCCGGCATGTCGGCCGCGCCCACCTCCCGTGCCAGCCGCGACCCCGCCTCGACCGGGGGCCAGCGAGTGAGCAAGGCGTCGAGGAACGGCTCCTTCACGTGGTGCCACTGCTCGACCAGCTCCAGCCATGCCGATCCGTCGGCGCGGTGGTCGTCGGCGAGTGCCGCGGCGGTGTCGTGCACGTTGGCGTGGATGGTCGCCCCGACCTTGTCGTCCGGGCGGCCCGCGTGCGTCACGACGACGTCGGAGAGGCACCACTCGAGGCCGTGGTGCTCCAGGCCGAGCCGCGAGATCACCGGCGACGCGACGGCCAGGGGGTAGCAGGCGCTGAACTCGTCCATCACCCAGCCGTCCCGGTCCACCGACGAGACCGCACCGCCGACCTTGTCGCGGGCCTCGAGCAGGACCACGTCCCACCCGGCATCCGCCAAGGTGATGGCCGCGACGAGACCGTTGGGTCCGCTGCCGACGACCACGGCGTCAGCAGTGTCACGTGCCCCCTCGATCACGGCCCCATCGTGGCATCGCCACGCCCGGTCCGCCCGCCGGTCGGACCGATGACCGCTGTGAACCGTGCCGCTGCTTAGGGTGAGGCGTGCCCACCACCGAGCTCGTCGTCCTCCTCGACGACGAGGGCCGCGCCGCCGGGACGGCGGACAAGGCCGTGGTCCACGGCCCGGACACCCCGCTGCACCTGGCGTTCTCCGCATACCTCTTCGACGACGCCGGCCGCCTCCTCGTCACCCGGCGGGCCCTGAGCAAACGGACCTTCCCCGGCGTCTGGACGAACTCGGTATGCGGACACCCCGCGCCCGGCGAGGCCCTGCCCTACGCCGTCCGCCGCCGCGCGACCAGGGAGCTCGGGCTCCAGGTCACCTCGCTGCGGCTGGTCCTGCCACGGTTCGCCTACCGCGCCGAGATGGACGGCGTCGTCGAGCTCGAGCAGTGCCCCGTGTATGCGGGCCGGCTGGCCCCTGACAATGCGGTGACTCTCGCGGCCGACGAGGTCGATGACGCCGAGTGGGTGCGCTGGGCCGACTTCAGCGCCGACGTTCTCGCTGGTGCGCGAGCGGTGTCGACGTGGTGCCTCGAGCAGGTACCGCAGCTGGTCGCCCTCGGACCCGACCCCGACCGCTGGCCCGAGGCGGACGACCACCTGCTCCCGCCGGCCGCGCGCGTCTGACCAGCCCGGGGAGAGAGCTCAGGTACCGGGATCGGGCGCCGCCTCGTGGTGGCGCGCTCCGTGGGTACGGAGGTCCTCCTTCATCTCGGCCTCGAACAGGTGCCGCCGGCCGCCGACCAGCTCCTCGCGCGCCCCGGCCTCCAGCTGCTTGAACAGCGCGTAGTAGCCGTCGTCGTACTCCTCGACGACCTGGAACGTCCACCGTCCCTCGATGACGTTCCGGCCGACGAGCTCGCGGTCGATGCGGTCGGCGATCTCCTCGTGCCCGGCCTTGCGCAGGAGCTCGACGGCGTCGCCCAGCGTGAGGTCGCCCATCCCGGTGAGCCGGTGGAAGGCATACAGGTAGCCCCGCGCGTTCTCGACCACCTCGAGCGCCTCGGACAGCTTGCCCAGCGCCTCCACGGTCTCGTCGGACACGCCCTCAGGGCGCCGGTGCTCGGGGGCAGGGGTCTCCATGCGGCCACCGTAGGCGGGCCCGCCGACGGGTGTGGCATTGTCGCCTCGTGTCACCCGACGAGCCGCTGACCCTGCGCGAGGTCGTCGCCGCCCTGGAGTCGGTCTACCCGCCGGAGACGGCGATGGACTGGGACCAGGTGGGCCTCGTCGCCGGCGACCTGGACCAGGCGGTCCGCACCGTCCACTTCGCTGTCGACCCCACGCTGGCCGTCGTGCAGGAGGCGGTCGACGGGGGCGCCGACCTGCTCGTCACGCATCACCCGTTGCTGCTGCGCGGCATCCACAGCGTGGCGACCACCGGGGCCAAGGGCGAGACGCTGACCCGCGCGATCCTCGGCGACCTCGCGATCTACTGCGCCCACACCAACGCCGACGTGGCCTCGCCCGGGGTATGCGACGCGCTCGCCTCGGCCGTGGGGCTCACCGACGTCGTCTCGCTCGAGGACGTCCCGTATGCGCTCGGCCGGGTCGGGTACCTCGCCGCGCCTATGACGCTCCGGGCCTTCGCCGACCAGGTGGCCGACGGCCTGCCGGCGACGGTGGGCGGGATCCGGGTGAGCGGGGACCCTGCCGCGCTCGTCGAGCGGGTGGCCGTGCTCGGTGGGTCCGGCGACGACCGGTTCGGGGTCGTGCGGGCAGCGGACGTCGACGTCTACGTCACCGCCGACCTGCGCCATCATCCGGCGCTGGAGGAGCGGGAGACCACCCGCGGCGGGCGGCCCTACCTGGTCGACGCCGGGCACTGGGCGAGCGAGTACGTCTGGCTGGCCTCGGCGGAACGGCGACTTCTCGAGGCCGTCCGCGGCGGGTCCTCTAGGTTGGAGACCTACGTCTCCACGCTGCGCACGGAGCCCTGGACCTTCGTCGTGGGCGCCAACGCCGCGAACGAGTCGTCAACCACTCCTGAACAGCCGCCCGGAGGTACCAGCTGAAAGCCGACCCGACCCGTCAGCTCGCGCTGCTCGACCTCCAGGCGATCGACATGCGGCTCGACCAGATCGAGCACGCGACGTCGAACCTGCCTCAGCACCGCGAGGTCCTGGGGCTCGAGGACGAGGCGCGCACGCTCGACACCCAGCTGGTCAACTCGCGGACCGCCCTGTCCGACGTGCAGCGTGAGGTGGACAAGTCCGAGGCCGACGTCCAGCTGGTCCGCGACCGAGCGGCCCGTGACCGGGCCCGGCTGGACTCCGGTACCGGCAGCGCGAAGGACCTCCAGGCGCTCCAGCACGAGCTGACCTCCCTGTCGCGGCGGCAGTCCGAGCTGGAGGACATCGAGCTGGAGATCATGGAGCGCGCCGAGGCGCTGGCCGAGCACGTGACGGTCCTCGAGCGCGACCAGCGTGACCTCGCCACCCGACTGGCCACCGTCGTCGAGGCGAGGGACCTCGCGATGGGTGACTACGCCGGCGAGCGTGACACCGTCGCCGGTCGCCGGGCCGCCACCGTCGAGTCCGTCGGCGAGGACCTGGTCGCGCTGTACGAGCGGATCCGCTCCGGCCACGCCGGCATCGGCGCCGCCGAGCTGCGGCAGCGTCGCTGCGGCGGCTGTCACATGGAGCTCAACCAGGTCGACATGAACCGCATCACGCAGGCGCCGGCCGACGAGGTGCTGCGCTGCGAGGAGTGCGGGCGGATCCTCGTGCGGACCGCCGAGTCCGGCCTGCCCGCGACCTGATGCCGGCCGGACCGGCCGACCCCGCCGAGGCCACCGCTGTCGGCGAGAACCCCGAGCCGCCGGGGGCGCTCGACGGCGCGACCCGCCTGCTGCTCGTCCGCCACGCAGTGACGCCCTACACCGAGGCGGGCCGCGTCGACGGCCGTGGCGGCGCCGACCCGGATCTCAGCGAGACCGGTCGACAGCAGGCCCGGCAGGCGGCCGAGGCGGTCCGGGCGCTCGTCGAGGGCGAGGTCCGCCTCGTCACGTCGTCGCTGGCTCGAACGCGTCAGACCGGCGCGGCGGTCGCCGCGCTCCTCAGCGTGGAGCCGGTCGTCGATGACGACTGGGACGAGCAGTCGTTCGGCGACTGGGACGGCGAGGTCTTCACCGAGCTGGCCGAGCACCAGGCCGACGACCTCATGAAGCTGTGGCGCGACCGCGACTACCGCCGGCCTGGCGGGGAGTCGTTGGCAGAGCTGGAGATTCGCGTGCTGCGCGCATACGAGAAGGCACTCGAGGAGGGCGGGACCACCGTCGTGGTGACCAGCCGGAAGCCGATCCTCGTCGTCCTCGCGCGCGTCCTCGGCATCGACGAGGAGCGGTTCTGGGCGCTCCTGACCGACCCGGCCTCGCTGACCGCCGTCGAGCTCTGGCCCGACGGCCGGGTCTCGGTGCCGTTCGTCAACCGGACGTCGCATCTCACCTGAGAAGCGCCGTTCTATCCTCCCCGGTATGCGAGAACTGCGGCCCGACACGCTCGCCGTCCGAGGCGGCCTGGCCCGCAGCGACTTCGACGAGACCGCGGAGGCGCTGTTCCTCACGAGCGGTTTCGTCTACGACTCGGCCGAGCAGGCGGAGGCCGCGTTCAAGGACGAGATCGACAAGTTCATCTACTCGCGGTACGGCAACCCGACCGTGCGGATGTTCGAGGAGCGGATGCGGCTCATCGAGGGCGCCGAGGCCTGCTTCGCCACGGCGAGTGGGATGGCGGCCGTCTGGGTGGCGCTCGCCGCGCTGTGCGGCCAGGGCGACCGGCTGGTCAGCTCGCGGGCGCTGTTCGGGTCGTGCTTCGTCATCGTCGACGAGATCCTGCCGCGGTTCGGCGTGGAGACCGTGGTCGTCGACGGGCCGGACCTCGACCAGTGGCGCGAGGCGCTCAGCGTCCCGACCACCGCCGTCTTCTTCGAGACCCCGAGCAACCCGATGCAGGAGCTCGTCGACGTCCGCGCGGTGGCCGACCTGGCCCATGCGGCCGGCGCGAAGGTGGTCGTCGACAACGTCTTCGGAACGCCGGTGTTCAGTAGGCCGCTGGAGCTCGGCGCCGACGTCGTCGTGTACTCCGCGACGAAGCACATCGACGGGCAGGGGCGCGTCCTCGGCGGCGCGGTCCTCGGCACCGAGGAGTTCATCGACGGGCCGGTCAAGAACCTCATGCGCCACACCGGTCCGGCGATGTCGCCGTTCAACGCGTGGGTCCTGGTGAAGGGCCTTGAGACGCTCTCGCTGCGGGTCAACCGCCAGCACGAGAACGCCATCGTGCTGGCCAAAGCCCTCGAGACGCACCCGCGCGTCACGACGGTGCTGCATCCGTGGCTGCCCAGCCACCCGCAGCACGACCTGGCGCGGAGCCAGATGGGCGGCGGCGGCAGCGTCGTCACCTTCGTCATCGACGGCGGCAAGGACGAGGCGTTTCGTGTCATGAACTCCCTCGAGGTCGTCGACATCTCGAACAACCTCGGCGACGCCAAGTCCCTCGTCACGCACCCCGCCACGACGACCCACCGCCGGCTCACCCCGGAAGCCCGGGCCGCGGTCGGGATCACCGACGGGACGATCCGGATCTCGGTCGGGCTGGAGGACCCCCTCGACCTCGTCGAGGACGTCGTCACCGCCCTCGCTCAGCTCAGCTGACCCAGAGCACCCAGGGGCGCCCGGCCCGCGGTGGCCGGGTCAGGTCGACCTCGAACCGCTCGGCGAGCACGTCGGCGAGGCGCACCGGGTTCCGCGTGTCGACCCCGGCCTCGCAGAGGTGCCGGGCCACCAGGCCGCGGGTGTGCTTCGCCATGTGGGTCGCCCCGGGCACCTGGACGGTGACCCACCGCGCCGCCGCCGCCCCCGTGGGAACCCAGGCTGCCGCATACGTGCTGCTCCGGCAGTCGACGACGAGTCCGCGCTGGGCTAGGGCGTCGAGCTCGACGCCCAGGGGAGTCCGCCACACCCCGGCGAGCGGGCCGAGCGGCGGCAGGTTGACCTTCATCGACAGCCGGTATGCGGGGATGCGGTCGGTCGGTCGGACCGCGCCGAACAGCGCGGACGTGACCACCAGCCACCGGTTCGCGCGCCGGCGGGCGGCGGTGTCGAGGGAGGCCAGGCCGAGTGCGGCGTAGAGGACGCCGGAGTACACCGCGGCGGCCGGGGCCGTGGGTGTGGTGACGAGGTCACGGTTGCGGGCCACCTCGTCGCCGAGGGTCGGAGGCACGCCCAGAACGTCGAGGGCGTCGGGCAATCCACTGGCCGCGACGAGCGACCCGAGGACCGCCTGGCGCGCGGTGGTGAGGCCGGGGAACGACAAGGCGCTCAGGTCGAGGGACCGACCGCGGCGAGGGACGGTCTTGCCCTCGGACGGCGGCAGCAGCACGAGCACGCCGGAACCCTACGGTCCGCTGGTCAGCCGAACAGAACCAGGGCGCCGAGTCCTGCCGCGACGCTGACGACCGCACAGAGCAGCCCTTCGCGGGCCAGGTACCCGACGCCGACCTCTAGGTCCTGGGTCCGGCAGCGTTGCCGCCACAGCAGGGTCGCGAGCGAGCCCCAGACGGTGACCAGCGGACCGGCGTTCACCCCCACGAGCAGCGCCATGAGGCGGACCGGCGTGTCGGAGGAGACCGCCTCGAGAGCGAGGTAGGCGGGCAGGTTGTTCACGACGTTGGCTGAGACGGCGCCGACCGCGCCCAGCCGGAAGAGCGCGCCGGCATCGGTACCCGACGCGACCAGAGATGCGAGCACCTCACGAAGCCCGTGGTTGAGAGCGATGTCGACGACCACGAAGAGGACGCTCACGCCGAGGACCATCAGCCACGGGACCGAGATCCGGCGCAGCAGGGACCGGTCGCGTACGACAACCGCGACGAGGAGGACCGCTGCGGCGACCGCCGAGGGGATCGCCGGCACGACACCGGTGACGAACGCCGGCCCGAGGAGCACGCAGCACGCGGCCGCGACCCAGAGCAGCACCTTGTCGTGGGGCTCGGGAGGGGCGTCCGGCGCATACCGGCCGGAGAGGGAGCGCCGGTGGCGCACCGCGAGCAGGACGACTGTGGCGAGGATCGCCGCGAGCGCCGGCGCCCAGGCCAGCCGCAGGTACCCGCGCTGGCCGACGCCGAGCAGGTTCATGTGGTGGAGGGCGAGCAGGTTGGTGAGGTTCGAGACCGGGAGCAGCAGGGAGGCCGTGTTGGCCAGGCAGAGCGTCGTCATGGCGAACGGCAGCGGCGGGACGCCGACCTGACGCGCGACGGTGATGGCCACCGGCGTCAGGAGGACGGCCGTGGTGTCCAGGCTGAGGACGATCGTGCTGGCGCAGGCGATGGCCACGATGAGCAGCCAGAGAGCCCAGACGAGGTGGCGTCCGGCCCGCGACGCCCAGTGGGCGGCCACGTCGAACACGCCGGCCAGGTCGGCGATCTCGGCGACCACCGTGATGGCGACGAGAAAGGCCAGGACGGGGAGGACCCGGGACGCCATATCGGCGAGCTCGGGCGCCGTCACGACGGCAGACCCTACGGCGGTGGGCTGGACGGGCCGCGATGGGCTCCCTCGTCGACCACGTCCTCGAGGTGGGTCGGCCCACCCGGAAGCACGAGGATCTCCTCGCCGACCAGTGTCCCGACGGACCGCACGAGCCGGAACGACGACCGGCGCAGGATCACCGCCACCGCGTGCTTGTCGGCCTCACGCCACTGTTTCAGCGCCTCGAGGGCCTCGGCGATCGTGGTCTTCTCGCCGCTCGTGGTCGTGTCGCGGACGAGCGCGGCGTCGATGACCGCCGCCACCGGCCGAAGAACCCGCGACAACCATCGACCCGTGATGGGCCAGAGGGGGTCGATGTCGCGACGCCCCGACAGGTCGACGAGTTCCTCGGCGAGCAGCCGGACCCAGCGGCCGGTCTCGAGGACTGTCCCGGTCACCTCGACGAGCTCGTCGAGCTCACCGATCCGATGTCGACGTAGAGGGTTGTTGCGGACCGCCCGGCGGGCCGACTCCAATGTGGCGGGCAGCGCGTTGGCGCTGTCGTCGGTGTTGCGAGCATCACGCAGCAGGTCGAGGAGGACCTCGTGGTTACGGGCCCCGTCCTCCACGAGGAGCGCGGCTTGTGCGGTGTGTTCGCCCAGCAGACGTGACACGCGTCGGAACTCGGTGCGGTACTGCTTGGTGGCGTCCGGCGGGAAGAGGAACGGCGAGAGTACGACCGTGACCCCGGCGCCGATGAGCGTCTCCCAGAGCCGCGTGATCCCGTAGACGTCCGGGTCGGTGTTGGTGAAGACGAGGAGCCCGGTCAGGGCGACCTGGATGTTGAGCACGGGCCCGAACCGGAGGACGACGCCGCAGAGGAGTCCCACCACGAGGACGACGACGACCGACAGCAGGTTCAGCCCGAACACCCTGATGACGAGAACTCCGAGCCCCACGCCGACGACGACGCCCATCAGGCGATCGAACGACACGTTGAGGGCCGAGAACGGCTGGTCGCGCATCGCCACGAGCGGGGCCACGACGGCGAAGATCGGGACCGCGCTCGTGTCGATCAGCTGGCAGACCTCCCAGCTGACCACCGCCGCGATGACGATGCGGACGATCTGCGGCCACTCCGCGAAGAACCGCTTGCGCAGCGTGGCCCGGTCGGGGAACAGGGCCATCGCACCCCCCGCGTGACTCCTCGGCAGCATCCTGTGCTGGGAGGGTAATCCGGGGACGGGTCCTATGGTGGCGCCCATGCCGCAGCGCGAGATCCGGTTCCGCACGACGACCCCGGTGCCGACGCATACCGAGGTCGACCACCGGGCGCTGATAGCTCGGTTCGCGGCGATCCGCGCGGAGTCGAAGGTGCCGGGGGACTTCCTACCCGACGTGGAGGCCGAGGCGGCGCGCGCGGCGCGCGACGTGGTGATGCCGGACCGCGACGAGACCGACGTGCCGTTCGTGACGGTCGACCCGGTCGGCTCGATGGACCTCGACCAGGCGCTCCACCTCGAGCGAGCGGGGGAGGGGTACCGGGTGCGGTATGCCATCGCCGACGTGCCCGCGTACGTCGTCCCCGGCGGGGTGCTCGACCTCGAGACGCACCGGCGCGTCGAGACGATCTACGCGCCGGACCGGCGAACCCCGCTGCACCCGCCGGTCATCGGCGAGGAGGCCGGCAGCCTGCTGCCGGACCAGCTGCGGTCGGCGTACGTCTGGGACATCGAGCTGGACGGGCGCGGGGAGCAGACGGAGGCCACGGTCTACCGCGCCCGGGTCCGGAGCCGGGCCCGGCTCGACTACGTCGGTGTGCAGCAGGCCGTTGACGAGGGAACCGCCGACGAGATCCTGTTGCTGCTCAAGGAAATCGGTGAGCAGCGGATCGCCCTCGAGTCCGAGCGCGGCGGGGCCAGTCTGCCGCTGCCCGAACAGGAGGTCACCCTCGACGAGGACGGGTGCTTCGAGCTCGGGTTCCGGCCGCCGGTCCGGGCGGAGGACTGGAACGCGCAGCTCTCCCTGCTCACCGGGATGGCCGCGGCCACCATGATGATCGACGCGAAGGTCGGGATCCTGCGGACCATGCCGCCGCCGGACGAGGGCAGCGTGGGGCGGTTCCGGCGGCAGGCCAAGGCGTTGGGCGTCGACTGGCCGCGTTCGCAGCGCTACGGCGACTTCATCCGCGGGCTGGATCTCGACGACCCACGACAGCTCGCGCTGGTCCACGAGGCGGCCAGCCTGTTCCGCGGCGCGTCCTACACGAACTTCGACGGCGAGGTCCCCGCCCAGGCGGTCCACGCCGCGGTGGCTGCGCCTTACGCCCACGTGACCGCTCCGCTACGGCGCCTGGTCGACCGGTACGGGCTCGTCGTCTGCGTCGCGCTCTGCGCCGGCGAGGAGGTGCCCGCTTGGGTGAAGGAGGCGCTGCCCGTGCTGCCCACAACGATGCAGGAGGGCGACCGCCGGGCCAAGGCGGTCGAGCGCGCCTGCACCGACGCCGTGGAGGCGGCCGTGATGGTGTCGCGGGTCGGTGACGTGTTCACGGCCGACGTCGTCGACGTCGACGCCAAGCGCGGCGTCCTCACGGTCCAGCTCACCGACCCGGCCATCGTCGCGTCGGCCCGGGGCCAGGTGGAGCTCGGTCGTCAGATCCAGGTACGCGTCGAGAGCGCGGACATCGCGACGGGGAAGATCGTCTTCGCGGTGGTCGAGTCCTGAGGTAGCCGCCAGCCCCGACGAGAAGTCAACTGGCGCAGGCAAACTCGCTGTGGATAGCCTGAGGCTGTCGTTCGAACAGGTGTACGATTGGGGTATGAGCCTTCCCGCGGCGGTGGTCCTGCGTCAGCAGGAGATCGATGACCTCGAGTCCGAGGTGTCGGTGGTGGCGGCGCGGTTGAATCGGGCGCATGCCGACCTGGTCGATGTGACCCGTCGGGTGCTCGACGATGAGCGGTGGGCCGGTGGTGGGATCCGATCACCGCAGCACTGGCTGGTGCTGCACGCGGGTCTGTCGCCGGCGCGGGCGCACGATGTGGTGCGGTTGGCGCGGCGGGTGGTGGAGCTGCCGACGACGGTGGCGGCGATGGACGCCGGTCAGGTGTCGGTGGACCAGGCGGTGGTGGTGGCCCGGTACGCGCCCGCGTCACATGAGGAGTCGATCGGTGGGCTGGCGCCGATGACGACGGTGCCGCAGCTGCGGCGGGCGTTGTCGCGGTACCAGTTCGGGGCCGATGAAGCGGCTGGTGACATCGGTTCGGACTTGTCGGGCCGGGATGAGCGGGACGTGCCGGGTACGGAGGCGTTCGCGGTCAAGGCGCCGGAGCTGTCGATGTCGTACGGCGATGGGCGGTTCTGGTTGCGGTACTCGGCGCCGGCCGACGTCGGGGCGTTGGTGGAGCAGGCGGTCCGGGAGGCCAAGGACGCCCTGTTCACCATCGGCCGGACCGGTAGCACGTACGCGGACGGGCTGGCCGAGATCGCGTCCCGGTCACTGGCGTCGCTCGAGGCTGCGGGCTTGAACGGGTCGCCCGGGTCGGCCGGGTCGGCCGGGTCGGGTGGGTCGGGTGGTCGGGTGGCGCGGTACCGGGTGTACGTGCACCTGTCGACCGACGGGTCGTGGGTCGGTGGCCGGGGGGCGATCCCGGCGTCGTTGGCGGCGAAGTTCGCGTGTGACGGGGTGGTGCAGCCGGTGTGGGAGGTCGACGGCACCCCGGTCAGCGTGGGTCGTAAGCAGCGGATCGCGCCGGCCCGGACCCGACGGCTGGTCGAGGACCGCGACCGGGGCTGCGTGTTCCCGGGCTGTCAGGCCACCGGGTACCTGGAGGTCCACCACCTCGACCACTGGGCCGGCGGCGGGGCGACCGACCTGGACCGGCTGGTCTGCCTGTGCCCGTTCCACCACGACGCCCACCACCGCGGCGAGTTCACCATCACCGGCCGCCCGACCCACCCCGAACAGCTCGTCCAGCCGACCCCAGGCGCGGGTGCCGGGCTGGTGTTCACCAGCGCCCGCGGACTCGTGCTCGGCGCTCCTCCCGCTCCGCGGGCGCTGCCGACCGACTCCCGCGAACCGGTCGCTGAGGCAGACCTAGGACGGACCGGTCAGGCGTACCGAGGACCGACCGGTGAGGCAGACCTAGGACGGACCGGTGAGGCATACCGAGGACCCACCGGCGAGCGGCTGCACACCCGGTGGCTCGACCTACCCCCCAACCGCCCAGCACTGACCGTCGTCCCCGACATCGACCCGTACCCCGACATCGACCCGTACCCCGACATCTCGCCGCCGTCCGGTGCGGGACCACCGGACCAGCCGTAGTGGTTCCGCGGTACTGACGATCTCGTTGAGCGACCGCGTCACTTACGCCCAGCGGCGGGCGGTGGCGAGGCTCTGCCCGACATAGCCGCCGCGGAACAGCACGGCGTGGAGCATCAGCGGGTGCAGCTGGTGGAGCGAGACCCTCTCCCGCCAGCCGGCCGCGAGCGGTGCGACCTCGGTATACCCGCCGAGGATCGCGTCGAGGTGCGGCGCGCCGAAGAGGACGAGGAAGGCGAGGTCGGCCTCGCGGTGCCCGCCGTGCGCGGCCGGGTCGATGAGCACGCCGCCGCGGGCGGTCCAGACGACGTTGCCGGCCCAGAGGTCGCCGTGCAGCCGCGACGCCGGTTCGCCGGTGTCCAGCTCACCGGACGCGACCCGGGCGGCCACCTTCTCGAACAGGGCGGTCGCCTGGTCGTCGTAGATGCCCAGCCGCCGGCCCTGGGCGAGGATCGCCTCGATCCGCTGGTGCGCGTAGAACTCGCCCCACGTCGGCACGGGGTCGAGCGACAGGGGCAGCAGCTCGCTGAGCGGGCCCAGCCAGCCGTCGCCGCGCCAGCCGTCCGGAGGGCTCCCGTATGCGGGTGCGCCGGCCGCATGGGTCGCTGCCAGCGCTCGCCCGAAGGCACCCGCCTGCTCCCGGGTCGGGCTGGTCGGCTCGAGCCGCTCGAGGACCAGCTCGTCCTCGCCGACCTCGAGGACCGGCACCACGTCGGCCCCGCCGGGTACGCCGGCGAGCCAACGAAGCCCCGCGGCCTCCCAGGCGTAGTACCCGAGCGGCGCGTTCGCACCGGCCTTCCGGAAGGGATGTCCCGGCATACCAGCGAGCGTAGTTCGCGCGGCGATCGGCCGGGCGAGGAGGGCGTTTGAGCAGGCCGGCCGGACGGGCCCGAACTAGTCTCGGGACGTGGCATCGCAGTCCGGGCCGGTGGCCTTCGTGCTCGGGGGCGGCGGCATCCTCGGGGCGAGCGAGGTCGGGATGCTCGAGGGGCTGCTCGGGCTCGGCATCCGGCCGGATCTCGTCGTGGGGACCAGCGTCGGCGCAGTCAACGGAGCCTTCCTCGCTGCCGACCCGACCCCGGCGGCGGTCGACCGGCTGGCCGACGTGTGGGTTCGTGCGTCCGAGTCCGGCGTGTTCGCCGACTCGCTGTTCGCGCGGCTGCAGCGGGTGGGGCGGCTGGCCAGCCACCTGCACTCGAGCGACGCGCTGGAGAGCCTCCTGTCGGAGGAGCTCGGCGGGATGCAGATCGAGGACCTGGCGGTGCGGTTCCAGTGCGTAGCGGCAGAGATCGAGACGGCGTCGGCGCGCTGGTTCTCGCAGGGGAGTGTGGTGGACGCCGTGCTCGCGTCGTGCGCGGTGCCCGGACTGCTCCCGGCGCGGGAGATCGACGGCATGCACTACCTCGACGGCGGTCTGGTCCACTCGATCCCGGTGTCGCGGGCGATCGACCTCGGCGCGCAGACGGTCTACGTCCTGCAGGTCGGCCGGATCGAGCATGCCCTGCGGGCGCCGCGGTGGCCCTGGGAGGTCGGGCTGGTGGCGTTCGAGATCGCCCGGAGATACCGGTTCAACGAGGACCTCGAGCGGGTTCCCGAGGGGGTCGCGGTCCACGTGGTGCCGTCCGGCTCGGAGCGGTCGCCGTCGATGACGATGAGCTACCGCGGGGCTCGGCAGGTGTCGGCCCGGATCGAGGCGGCCAGCGTCGCCACGCGGGGGTATCTGGCCGGTCTCGACAGTGAGGCGACGCGGTGAGGTTCTGGGTCCCCCCGTACTGGGTGCGGCGCGTCTTCCACGTGCTCTGGCTGCCGACCGTCATCCTGCTGACGGCGCTCCTCGTGCCGTTCTACGTGGTTGGAGCGGTGTTCGCGCTCGTCCCCGGACGGCGCCGGCTGCTCCGGGTCGTGTCGTTCGCGATGGCCTACCTGTGGGTCGACGTCGGGATGCTGTTCGGGTGCTGGTGGCTGTGGTTCCAGCAGCCGCTGCCGAGCCGAGACGTGACCGTCTGGCGGGAACGGCATACGGCGCTGCTCCGGCAGGCCCTGCGGGTTCTCGCGAAGGCGTCACGGTCGATGGTGGGGTTCCGCGTGGTCGTCGACGCGGGGCCGCTGCCGGCGCCGCACCGGCCGCTGATGATCCTCGGCCGGCACGCGGGTCCCGGTGACTCGTTCACGCTGGTCAACCTCATCCTCACGACGTTCCGGCGCCGGCCCAAGGTCGTGCTCAAGGCGGCGCTGCAGTGGGATCCGGGGATCGACCTGCTCCTCAACCGGCTGGACTGCTACTTCCTGCCGTCCACGACGGGTGCGGGCGACGACCGGATCGCCAATGTGGCGAGGCTCGCTGCCTCGCTGGTCGAGGACGAGGCGCTGCTGATCTTCCCGGAGGGCGGCAACTGGACGCCCAAACGGCACGAGCGGGCGGTTCGGTACCTGCTGCGGACCGGCCAGTACGAGCGGGCCAAGGAGGCCGAGGACGAGGAGCACGTCCTGCCACCGCGGCCGGGCGGCGTCGTCGCGGCGCTGACCGCACGGCCCGGCCTCGACGTCGTCGTCCTGGCCCACGCCGGTCTCGACCTGCTCGTCTCGCCGGTGGACATCTGGGAGGCGATCCCGGTCGTACACCAGCCGATGTCGATCCACTGGTGGGTGGCCGAGGCCGGGACGGTCCCGGCGGACCAGAAGGGCATCATGGCCTGGGTCGACGACATGTGGGGCGAGGTCGACGCGTGGGTCGAGGCCGAGCTCGACCAGGCCGCGACGCCCGCGCCGCCGGCTCCGTAGAGGGCCGCCGGCCCCGTACGGGTCAGTGCCGTCGCTGCGGGGCGGAGGCGTCGAGGAGCTGGCGCAGCTCGGTCCGCGCCCGCCACACGGACGCCCGTCGCCCCCGGAGGTCGTCCACCGAAGCGTCGGGACCGGTCGACGTGTCGGCGCCCATCGCCTCGACCAGTCCGCCGACCCGTGCCCGTAGCTGGGTGGCCTGCGCGGCGCGCTCCTCGTCCGGAGCGGTGGTCGACAGCGTGTAGAGCTGCTCGTCCAGGGAGAGCAACCGCGGCTGAGCCGCCTGCCACGTGCGCCACGCCTCGGTGGTCGACCCGCGGGACATGACCTGTTGGACGAGCGAGTCCTCGAACCAGCCCGCGTTGCGCCGGGCCAGCGCCAGCTGGTCGTCCCAGTCCGCCCGCACCCGGCCGCGGCGCACCAGCCAGATGACGAGCGCGAGGACCGCGATGAGGAGCGCGGCGAGGACGACCCACACCCACAGCGGCAGCCCGCCGGCCGGCTCGGGCTGCGTCGGGGTGGTGGTGACGGTGCTCGTGACGGTGTTGGTGACCGTCGTGGGCCGTTCGGTCCGGGTGATCGTCTCCGTGGTGGTGCTCGGGACCACCGGGGTGACCGGCGGAAGGGTCGGCAGGGTGATGGTGATCGACGTCGGGAAGGTCGTGGGGATGTTGGTCGGGATGGCGATCCCGCCGCTGCTGTTGCACGCTCCGAGCGCGAGGGCGAGACCCGCCCCTGCCAGGACCCCCGTCCACCGCCTCACACGCTGATTCCTACACCCTGCGCCGACCCTGGGGTGCGAGGCGCGCATACCCCTGGCTCGGGCCCCATAGACTCGGTGGGTGGATGAGTCGGTCAGGCGGTCGCGTCAGGGTCTTCGGGGGGTTCCTCCGGAGTCGCTGCCGAGGAACGTCCGGGCTCCACAGGGCAAGGTGGTGGCCAACAGCCACCCGGAGTGATCCGCGGGACAGTGCCACAGAGAACAGACCGCCCCGGGCCCGGCTTCGGCCGGTCGCGAGGTAAGGGTGAAACGGTGGTGTAAGAGACCACCAGCGCCTCAGGCGACTGAGACGGCTAGGTAAACCCCACCTGGAGCAAGCCCAGACAGCAGGCGTTCGAGGACGGCCCGTCCGAGTCTGCGGGTAGGGCGCTGGAACTGGTCAGCAATGGCCGGTCGAGATGGATGACCGTCACCGCGCGGCTGGTAACGGCCACGCGGAACAGAACCCGGCGTATAGACCGACTCATCCACTTTGAGGCCTCTGATGCGATGTAGGAGCGGGGCCTCCGCTCCTCGTGGCCCTTCCAGCGGGGATGCTGGGAGTGTCCACGGCTCACGTTGAAGGAGGCCCCTGATGGAAGGGTATGCCGGGAAGCAGTTTGTGGGTATTGATCTGCACCGTCGCCGGTCGGTGATCGTGCGGACCACCGAGGGTGGCGACGTGCTGGAGACGGTGCGCATCGTCAACGACGTCGAACGATTGGCGTCGGTGATGGCCCGGGCGGGCGAGTCGCCCGAGACGGTGCTGGAGGCCACCTACGGGTGGTACTGGGCGGTCGACGCGTTGCAGGAGGGCGGGGCCAGCGTGCATCTGGCCCATCCGTTGGGCGTCAAGATGTTCCAGTACCGGCGGGTCAAGAACGACGTCCGGGATGCAACCGACTTGGCGGACCTGCTGCGGATGGGTCGGCTGCCGGAGGCGTGGATCGCGCCGCCGGCGACCCGGGAGCTGCGCGAGCTGGTCCGGCATCGGGCCAAGCTGGTCGGGTTGCGGTCGGGCTGCAAGGCGCAGGTGCACGCGGTGCTGGCCAAGTGCGGCATCCAGGTGCTGATGAGTGACCTGTTCGGAGTGGACGGCACCAACCTGATGGACCGGTTGGAGCTTCCGGCCCCGTACGCCGCCCGGATCGGCTCGCTGCGCCGGCTGATCGACGACCTGGACTTCGAGATTGACCACTTCGCCGGGCTGGCCCGCGGGCGGCTGGCGCGTGACCCGGGGTACACCGCGGTCCAGAACATCCCCGGCATCGGCCCCGTCTTGGCGGCCGTCTTCGTCGCCGAGATCGGCGACATCACCCGGTTCCCGGCCGCGTCGAAGCTGACCTGCTGGGCCGGGTTGACGCCCAAGCACCACGAGTCCGACACCCACGTGCACCGCGGGCGGATCACCAAACAAGGTTCCCGGCTAGTGCGCTGGGCCGCGATCGAGTCGGTCAAGAAGATCCCCAAGTACAGCCCCGCCGGGCTGCTCCGGGAGCGGGTCGCCGACCGCCGCGGACGCAACATCGGCTCGGTGGCCGCCGCCCGGCGTCAGCTCGAGTTCGTCTACTACGCGCTACGCGACGGTCACGTCCGGGCGCTCGAACATCCGTCGAGGGCGGCATGAACCGCCGTCGGCTCCATCTCTGGTCGGCGCGGGTCGTGCAGGTCATGACCCCCAACAACAACAGGCGTGGTCGCCCCTACTGATTGACCCCGCCGGCCAGTGCACCGCGCACCCCATCATGCCGCCACCTGCCGCGGCGAAGGGATGACCGGCAGCCCAAACCCGGGCCTGCCCTCCCAACCGGGACCCGGTCTTGACGAGCGCACCACCATTCCACCTTCGACCTCCGGGAACCCCCAACCACCACAGACATCCGGCTGTTCTTGGCCGCGCATAGTTTCCGTCGACCCCCGGCGCAGGCCTCAAGGCCCTCCGGCCGCTACGCGGTCGGGCTTCGCCCGAGCCTTGACCCCGGCGCCGATCTCGACGTGCCCGCCGCTATCGAAGCCCAGCCAAAACCTCTGCACCACACGGCTTGACACGCCCCCGCTCCTACAGGGATGACCTGCGGAAACGTGATTGGGAGGTCGATTTAGTCCGCACCTAGTCCGCAGGAATTTCGAGAACACTGCTCTCCCCTTGACACCCTTGACGGATCGTGATGGCTCATGGGGCGCGCGGAGCCACCGCCGTCGGCGGAGGTGCCGGACGGCCTCGACTGACGCCGGCAGCTCCGCGTCGACGGCTTGGGCCACGATCGCGTGCTCGGCATCGAAATGAAGGATCACGATGTCGGAAACTTCACCGCCTATTAGCCGATCTGCGACGACAGCAATTTGCCTGGGCCCTTTCCAGAAACACGTGCGGGATTTCGTGGCCAATCAGAGACGTACCTTCTCGGCCTCGACCTGTTCGCGAATTTCGTCCTTGAGGTCACAAAGGCGGACGAGGTCGACTGCGCATCCAAGGATGGCCTCGAGTCGTCGCGGGCGAGCCCCCGGCCCACGAGCCCCATCTCGGCGGGAAGTCGGCTGCGAGGTCGAGCTCGCTGCCGGGTCCTCCTCGCCTCCCGCAAGGCTGCCGATAGCCGTGACATTGCGGATGCCATGAGCAGCAGCCATCCCGTGCAGAAGTAGACGGGTCTCGCGTACCCGTAGCCCGATAGGGCCAGAAGGCATCACCAAAGCCGCTGACTCGACGCTCGGATCCCCGCGGATTACGCCGACCGCTGGTTGTTGTGCAGGCCGAACTGTCCCCGCCAGTGACACGATCGATGCAGCGGTCGCTGTAAGTGCGACGTCACCTGCGGCCCGGTCGTTCTGAGAGGACTCTCGTCATCTCCTCCTTGTGACGGATCCAGTCACACGCTGCGGGGTGAATGGCTGCAGTCAGCTCGAGGGATCGGTCAAGGTCCCGACCCAGATCGCGTCGATGCAGTGGCTCATGATGTGCCGCGCGGTTGCGCAGGTAGACGAGCTGCTGCGCGTGACCTTCGAGGATCCGCTGGGCGGTTCTGGCGTCACGGGGGGCGTGAGGGAAGGCGTGCTGCAACGCCGGCACCCAGAGCGAGGTTAGGTAGCGGCGGCTCATCAAGAACCGCCAGAACCCGAAGCTCAGTTCGGCTACCACATGCCCGTGCGTCACGGCTGTACGACCGCGGGCCGCTCGTGCCCTCGCCTTGGACACGTCATCTCGTCCCTGTCGATCAAGCGGAGCGGCGTCGAACCACTCGTCGTGACCCCTGCTGGACCCCCAAGCGCGCATCTGCCGATCGAGGGCGTTGCGAACGAGCACCTCGACCATGGCCGTCAGCGAGAGGGCGGCACCTGCCACGTCGATGTTCCACTCGTAGAGTTTGAAGGCCTCCTCGACGTCTCCACCGGAGGCAGCTAGGTAGGACCCGAGGCGCTCGGCGCTGAGGAGGTCGCGGAGTTGTTCGTAGTTCACCGGACCGCCCCTGTGTGACATTCGGTTCGACCTCAGCTACTATTCGCAACGAAGACCCCGGAACGATCCCTGGCTCAGGCCACATCGCCGGGGTTTCGTCTTGCCTCCACGGGAGCCTAACTCGGATCCCGTGGACACTCCGGCGGCGCGCCGGAGTGTCCACCGCGGCGAGGGCGTCCGAGCTCAATGGCTTTCCGCAGCTGATTCTTGAGACCGTGCAGTGCCCAGGTAGGCGTCTACGGCCTCCCGGGTCTTGTCGTCGGAGTCGGGCCACAGGTGGCTGTAGGTGTCAAGCGTCTCGGCGGCGCTGGCGTGCCCGAGGCGGGCCTGGACGGTCTTGACCGACTCACCGTGCCGGATGAGTAGCGAGGCGTAGTAGTGCCGCAGGCTGTGAAACGTCCGGCCCTTGACGCCGGCCTCGTCGTTGACGCGACGCCACAGGGTGCCGAACGCCGAACGGCGCAGCAGCTGGCCGTCGGAGCCCGAGAAGATCACCCCGTGGGGGCCTGGTGGAAATGCCGCACGTGCTCGGCGAGGGCCTGCAGCACGACGTCCGGAAGCGGGACGGTGCGGATGCTGCTCGCGGTCTTCGGCGGTCCGAACGTCGGGGCCTCCCCGCGGACGCCGGTCAGCTGCCAGTCGATGAACAGGGTCCGCCGCAGGAAGTCGACCCGGTTGAGGGTCACCCCGAAGATCCGCCCTGCCGCATGCCGGTCCCGGCCGCCAGGACGACCGTGGCCTTGTAGCGCTCCGGGATGGCCTCGACGAGCGCCTGCACCTCGCTGGTCGCCATCGGGGTGATCGGCGCCTTGACATCCTTGGGCAGGCGGATTCCGTCACGGGGTGTGAGCGCGATGCGGCGGTCGCGGACCGCGGCCTTAAAGATCGTCGCGACATACCGATAGGTGACGATGACGGACGGCGGCGCGAGAGTCTGCTCCAGACGCTTGACGAGCGCCTGGATGTCGGAGGGCACGATCGACTCGAGCGGGACGTCGCCGATGGCCGGGTAGACGCGCCTGCGCAGCGCCCCCTCGACGTGGACGGCGGTGCTGTACCGATGGACCTGCACGACCCGCCAACCTTCGGCATACTCGCGGAAGGCGATACGGCCGGCGCCGGGGGCGACGTAGGCGCCCGTGATGATGCTGGTCGTCACCTCGTCCAGCCGGCGCTGGGCATCCAGCTTCCGCTTGAAGTGACGCGCGTGCTCCCGGCCGGCGCGGTCGCGGCACCTCGCACGGTACGTGCCGTCAGCGCGCCGGGGTCCAATGGTGGCCATGCGTCCTCACCTTCTGCCCGGCCGCGTCCGTCGTGGTCTCGACGTATCGCTAGGCCGGCGACTGGTACCGCCTCAGCCCGTCAGGAGTTGTCTCTCGCTCGGCATACTGCGCGTCAACCCACTCCAGCACGTCCTGCTCCCGATACTGATTCACCCCGGGTTTGTTGGAGGCTGATGACCCGGAAGGATCTGGTTTTATGCCTGCACCACGGAAGTACCCCGAGGAGCTGAAGGAGCGTGCGAGGCGGCTGGCGGTCGACGCCCGTCGTGACGCGACGACTCGTCGAGGAGCGATCGCTCGGATCGCCGGCCAGCTCGACATCCATCCGGAGGCGCTGCGGGGGTGGGTGCGGTGGGCCGAAGCGGCCTGGTCGAGCACCAGCCCACCCGTCAGGTCCACACGGGGCTAAGGGTGAGGCGGAGGTTGAGGAGGTCAGTGACCGGCAGCGGATCCTCGAGCTGGAGGCGAAGAACCGGGAGTTGAGTAGGGCGAACCTGATCCTGCGTCAGCCGCAACTTTTCGGAGCGGAGCTCGACCGCCAACATCGCTGAAGGTGCGGTTCGTCGACGAGCACCGCGACGAACACCGCGACGAACACGGAGTCGAGCCGATCATCGAGGCGCTGGCTGGGACCGGCGCCGAGATCGCTCCGAGCACCTACTACGCCGCCCGGGCGCGTCCACCGTCAGCGCGCAGCGTCGCCGACGAGGTGACGCTGGCCAAGATCAAGGCCGTGCACGCGGCCAACTACGGCGTCTACGGGGCACGCAAGACCTGGCGGTGCCTGACCCGGGCGGACTACCCGGTGGCCCGTTGCACGGTGGAGAGAGTGATGCGCGCCAACGAGATCCACGGGATCACCAAGGCCAAGAGCCCGCGCACCACGATCCCTGGCCCGGTCGGCAACCGGCCGGACGACCTGGTGGGCCGTGCCTTCCGCGCCGACCGCCCCAACCGTCTGTGGGTGGCTGACATCGAGTACATCCGCACGTTCTCCGGCTGGGTCTATGCCGCCTTCGTGATGGACATGTACTCGCGCCGGACCGTCGGCTGGCAGGTCTCGACCGGCCTGCACACCACCCTCGCCCTGGACGCTCTGGAGATGGGCTTGTGGAACCGGGACCGCATCGCTGGGGTCGACCAGCCACGCCCTGCCGGCTGCGCCACGGCCGATCTCATCCATCACAGCGACCGCAGGTGCAATATCGAGCGGTGCGTGACACCGAGCGGCGTGAAGACGCCGAGATCGTGGCTTCGGTTGGCAGCAAGGGAGATTCGTACGACACTCAGTCCATGATGGTTCCGTGGACGCCGGGTTCCTGGTCTGACCCGAGCTACGACTGGCGGACCAGTCGGGCCTGACCCGTCTTACGACTGGCGGCAATGCCTGCCAACGCGTTGATCAGTCGACCCACTGATCCGGCGTTCACGCCTCGAGCCGCGGGTCGGGATCGTGACCCAATAGGGGCCTTGCCCCAGCATCGTGAGTGTCCTGTCCGATCCCTGCCCGCGTCTCGCCCGTTCACCTCAGCGAGAGGCTCCACATGTCCACGTACGGCCAGGCCGTCCTGGGGGTCGACACCCACAAGCACACCCATGTTGCCGTCATCTTGGATGGCCTCGGCCGTCATCTCGGGATGCTGCAATTTCCGGCTAGTGACGCCGGCGCCGAACAGCTACTGGCTTGGAGCCGAGCACACGGTGCGCCCACCACCGCCGGCGTCGAGGGCACCGGCAGTTACGGTTATCAGCTCACCCGTTCCCTGCAAGCCGCCGGGATGACGGTCGCCGAGGTCAACCGGCCCGACCGGGCCAACCGCCGGCGTAAGGGCAAGAGCGACCCCGTCGACGCCGAAGCCGCCGGGCGGGCGGTCCTAGCCGGACAGGCCACCGCGGTCCCGAAGGACCGGGAGGGAGCCGTGGAAGCGTTGCGGGCATTGACGATCGCGCGCAACAGCGCCGTCAAAGCGACAACCACCGCCAGCAACCAGATCAAGGCGCTGTTGGTCGGCGCCGAGCAGGACCTACGGGACGCCATGCACGTCAAGAGCCTGCTGCAGCTCGCCACCCGCTGCAGCCAGCTGCCGGCCATCAGCGGCCTGCACGCTGCGCTGGCCAGTCTCGGACGTCGCTGGCTCCAGCTTCACGACGAGGTCGTCCACCTCGACAGGCTGATCCGTGACCTGATCCGGCGAACGGCTCCCAAGCTCATCCAGCGCCCCGGCATCGGCATCCACACCGCTGCCCAGCTGCTCATCACCGCTGGCGGAAATCCCGAGCGGCTGCACAGCGACGCCGCCTTCGCCGCCCTCTGCGGCGCCAGCCCCGTCCAAGCCAGCAGCGGACAACGACAACGCCACCGCCTCGGCCGGGGCGGTGACCGCGCCGCCAACTGCGCCCTGTGGACCATCGCGAACAACCGGATGATCCACGACGCCCGGACCCGTGAGTTCGCGAAGAAACGAAGCCAGCTCGGTGACAGTCGCAGCGACACTCTGCGCGTCCTCAAGCGCTACATCGCCCGCGAAACCTTCGCTCTCATCCGCGAGGCTCTCCGCGGCGAGCCGAGCATCACCAAGGCCGCTTGACATAGGGGCCTCAACGCCGCCGCTGAGGCGTTCAACTCCGTCTTCAAGTCCGAGCTCATCCGCAACCGTCACGTCCTCGCCGAGAAAGGCCATTGGCGCGGCATCGACGACGTCGAGATCGCCGTCGCCGAATGGGTCGATTGGTTCAACCACCGCCGGCTCTACGAACACTGCGGCGACATCCCACCCATCGAGTACGAGCAGAACTACTACGCTGAACACGCTCCCTCACAACAGGTCGGAGCAACACCCTGACAGTCTCCACAAAACCCGGGGTGAACCACGAACGTCCCCGAGAAGATCTGCCGCTGGCGGGCCGACATACGGCTGCGAAGCGGTGTTGCCTGCGCAGGCCGGGATCGGCGTGGCTACGGGAAGGTGACGACCTGAAGGTCTAACGGGAGCTGCTTGGTATGCGGTCCGGCGTACTTCGCGGTGTCGACGGGGACCACCGGCGCCTGGGCGGCGAACGGGACGGTGATCTTCGCCTCGTCGGTGACGACGCCGGTCCCGGTGAAGTTGGTGAAGACGAACGGCAGCCCGTTAGAGGTCAGGGCATTCGGGCCGTCCATGATGTGGAGGTGCAGGTGAGGTGCGTCGGTGTTGCCAGTGTTGCCGAGCTTGCCGAGGACGTCTCCGGTCTTGACCCGGTCTCCGATCTTGACCTTGAAAGAGCCGGGCTGGATATGGGCATAGAACGCGAACCGGCCGTTACCGATGTCCAAGACCAGATAGTTGCCGTCCCCGGTCTGGAGGGTCGCACCCTCGGGTAGCTGGCCGGGGATCTGCTCGGGCAGTCCGTCGAGGAGACGAACGATGGTGCCATCGGCTACCGCTCGGATTGGAGTGCCAAAGAAGGGGAACGACGCGACGTCGGCCGGGTTGCCGGTGTAGAGCTTCCCGGCCGAATCGATCTGGACGAAGTCGATGGCGAACCGCTGAGCCGCGTCCACCGTGCCGTCGACGGCAAGCAGGGCGCCACGGTGAACCGTGATGGGGTCGCAGCAGCCGTTGCCCGCGACCCATCCGCTCCCCTGCAGGGGCGGCGCGATCTCGACGGCCTCCTGGTTGGAGACCGGCACCGACACCCCCGTAAACGTCTGCGAGGCGGTAACGAAGGTGTGCCGCAGGAGACGCGGGATGGACGCCCCGGCCTGAAGGGTGACGTCGAAGTAGAGGTTGCCGGCGGCGCCGGGCGCGAGTCCGGTTCCGGTGGCCCCGCCGAACGGCCGAAACAGTCGGGCGAGGTCCGTCTCCCGCATGGTCTGGATGACCGTGTTGCTGTTGGCATCCAGGGTCGCGACGCTGGTCAGCTGCACCGGGCGGCTGCCTTGGTTGACGAGCAGGAGCTCGTACGCCAGGTGGATCCGGTCGTCCGCGCCGAGCACCGGGTTGACCTCGGCGGCCACCGGCCTTACCGCGAGCCCGGTGAACGCAGACCCCTCGTAGTACGGCGGCGAAGAGGGCGTGGCCAGCGGCGGTGCAGCGTTGGTCGTCGATCCAGCCGTCGATGCAGTCGACGGTGAGGCCGACGGTGACGGTTCAGGTGTGGTCGTGCACGCCACCACGGTGAGCATGGACGCGACGATCACCACCCAGCCGAGGCGAGACGTGTTCGTAGGACGGCTTTCCGTCTTGCGCATCGTCATGCTGACTCTCCCAAACGAATGTTTTCGGCCGGCGGAGCGAATCCTGTTCGAGACTCACCGCGCGATTCCGAGGTCGGTCGAGAACGGGAGCGAGCTGCGGTCCCTAGTCATGGTGCCGCCCGCAGCTCATGGACGCTAGGGCCTCGCGGGCGCTTTCGACGTTGTGAAGTTGTCCCCTCCATCACCTGCAGCACGGCATGGCTGCGCGACAGCGTGAACGTGGACACACTCGAATCAGCAGCACTCCGAGCTCATCCAATAACGAGCGGACCAGGCCTTGGGACCGGGACTCAGGTCGATGTCGTCGACAACGCTCGGAGAGAGGGACACGACGAAGGTTGCTGCAATCCGCCCCGTCCCTATGCCCTCGTCTCAAAGCGTCGTCGACACGGCGTCAACCGACGATCGTGCCTTCAACGCGCTTGGAGGAACAACCATCAATCCTTGACCCTCACACCACATCTGCCGCGGATCGGTAATCCCCGAGGCGGGACCCGGCCTGCGGGCGTCGACACTTGGCAGGAGACATCCGCCGCACCTGCAACTCCTTCGCCGGCCTCCAGCGTCGTCCCGGCGTTGAGCCTGTTCACCAACGCCACGGCAGTGAGGCTCAACGGCTCTCCGGTCGGGATGGCGGTTGACGGCACCGGGTTCCGGCTGTCGACGCACGTCGACCTCGCGCCCATCGTCGACGTCCCAGACCCGTGTGGCGCTCAAGGGACCAAGACGGATTGAACGTCGCCCGCGCCGGTAAGCCACCTCCGTGACGCATGCGCGCGAGTCAAAGTGGTCCGCCACGGCCACCGAGCACTGGATATCACCGCATACCGGATCGTACAGAAAGGACAATGTTGACAGAGGGCGGGCGATGTATCACCCCGCTGCACTCTCACCTGGATCGCGGGGCGATTCATGGTGTTGGCGACCACCGCACTGGGCAGTCGATGAGGCTGTCTGGCGGCTCGGGCCTCTGCGATCAGGGCTACTGCGCGTCGGAGTCGTGCTTCCAGAGATCGGCGTACCGGAACCTCCGGTCCTGTGGGTGAGCCCGCCCTGCACTAGGCATGGACCAGGGCCGATGCGAACTGACCAAGGTCAGTACGCCTCACCGCCACACGCCCGAGGTGGGCGCCTTGTTTCAGCGCGGGACGAGGACTATTCCCTGGCCGACATTGCCGGACCTTGGCGTTTCGGACCAGACCGGCCGGGGCCAGCGATACCGTGCGCCCCGTACCTGCTCCGATGAGCCACAACCTGTCGCCTCGGGTGACGGCCACCGCGCAATCGGCCCGCTTATCGGCGAACCGCGACCCGTCGACCCAAGGTCGTCGACGCGCGCTACCCCGTTTCCCCGAGAGGAGGGTGCGGCCGTCGCCCCGGGGTCGTGCAGAGGAACCGCCTCGGGTGTCGCCGCGAAGGCGTCGAGTCGAGGGCAACGGAGGACAGGTCATGCGGGTGCTTGCCCGCATCCCTACTTGGCCGCCTCCGCCTTGGCCCAGGCCAGGCTGGACACGAAGTCGACCGATCCGTACTTCAGCTCGGCCTTCTCGACTTTGTGCGCACTGTGCCGGATGGCCTCACTGACACGGTCGCGCTTGAGGTTGGGAGACGCCGAGAGGATCAGCGCTATCTGCCCGGAGACGAGGGGCGCCGCCATCGAGGTCCCTGCCCACAGCGCGTAGCCACCGCCCGGGCACGGGCCCATGAGCCCGGACCCGGGGGCGGCAACCTGGACCCAGCCACCTTGGTCCGAGAACGACGCGAGGGTGGTGGCGGTGGACATCGCGCCGACCGAGATCACCCCGTCTTCCGCAGCGGGGAAGTGCGGGGCCTTGCTGGCGTCGTTGCCGGCCGCGCCCACGACGAGCACGCCCCTGGCGCGCAGGCTCTTGATCGTGTCCTTGAGCAGGGGCGACGTGATCTTCTCATCCGTACCGAAGCTGACATTGACCACCGATGCACCGGCGTCTGCGGCGTCGAGCATCGCCTGCGCGACGACGAAGAGGTTGCCGTTTCCATCGCTGTCGAGCACCCGCGCGGGCCAGATGGTCGCGCCGGGAGCCGCCAGGGCCACCATGCCGCTGACGAAGGTGCCGTGCCCGACGGCGGTGTCGGTGCGCCCGTCCCCGTCCGAGTCGACGCCCGTCGCGACGTCGGCCGGGTCGTCGTCGTCGTCGACGTAGTCCCAGCCGGGTAGAACCTGGCCACCGAAGGCCGGGCGGGCGGCGTCGATGCCGGTGTCGAGGACCGCGACGACGACGCCGGCGCCGGTGCTGAACGCGTGTGCGGCGTCGAGGCGGAGCGTGGTGCTGGCGGCCTGTGCGCGGAACTGTGCGAGATCGAGGTCGACGGGCGTGGCCTCGCCCTGTGGCCAGCTGTGGAACTGCGTATCGTCGACCTGCACCTGGTCGTCGACCTCCGCGTAGACCACGCCGTTGGCATGCTCGATCCGGTCGGCCAACGGCTTGGGGTCGACCTTGCCGGTCGCCGTCGGCCGCACGAGATAGATGCCCCGCGACCCCACGAGCGCACGGTCGAGGGCCACGGGGAAGGTGGACTCGATCGTGTCGATCGAGGTCTTCGCGGGGTCCAGCTTGACGACGATGCCGCGCGGGATGGGGGCGGGCGGTTCGGCCGCCGAGGCCACCTGGATCGCTGGCGCACCCACCAGCAACGCGGCGAGGACGGGGGTCACGGCGAGGGAGCGCGATCTCATGATGGTTCTCCTGAGGTATGCGTGGAGGGTGGGGCGGTGGTGGGATCGGTGAGGGCCGCGACGTGGCTGAACGCCGCCCAGTGATACGGGTGCTGACCGGCTGCGGCGGCGGCTCGCTGGGCCTCGCCCAGCGCGCGCGGGGGGGCGTGCCCGCCGGCCAGGCCGCGGTAGAGGTTGGTCATCAGCTGCGTGGTGCTCGCGTCACCCACTGCCCACTGGCTGACGATGGCGCCAGACGCCCCGGCGGCGAGGAAGGCCCAGGCCAGGCCTACCGGCTCTGCCAGGTGGACGGAGCCTCGGCCGCTCTCGCACGCACTCAAGACGACGAGAGCGCCGCCCAGGTCGAGGTCGAGGATCTCGGTGCCCGTAACCCAGCGGTCGGTGAGGCGCACGGAGGAGAACACCGGGTTGGCGGGGTGGAACCGGGCGTGCGACGCGATGTGCAGGATGCGCGGGCCGGGCAGCGCATCGTGCAGCGCTCCGCTCGTGGCCGCCGCGCCCACGAGGACCTGGGCACCGGACAGGCAAGTGGCGATCGCGGCGGTCTCGTCGAGGATCGACGGTGCGTCCTCGTCGGGCACGCCCAGGACGAGGGCGTGCACGCCGCCTGCGGCGGGAATCGGGCGGCCGGCGACGAGGCTGGGGGCGACGGTAACGGTCCAGCGCTCCACCAGGTATCCGGATCCGTCGTGGAGCGCGTGGAAGGGCACCCGGTTCAGGGGTCCGTGGGGCACGATGGTCAACCGGTCGTCCTCGACGGCGTCGAGAAGGGAGGCCACAGGGGCGATCAACAGCGCGTGGAGCCGGGCGAGCACCTCGACCGTCGTCGCGGTCAGGAGCCGAGCGTTGCGCCGGACGAAGTCCCCGCCCACCGAGAAGCGGGTCCACTGGGACTCCAGTTCGGACACGGCCCGGTCGACGGCGGCGACCGGCCCCAGCCGGACCACCCGTACCGAGCCAGTCGAGCCAGTCGAGCCCGTCGAGCCCGTCGAGCCGGTCAGCACGAACGCCACGAGCTCGTCGCCGAGCTGGTGGTAGGCGATCGCCGCTCCGGGGTGGTGCCAGGCCGTGGTGGCCCGGCCGGACGCGTCGGACACCGTCGCGGTCGTGCCGGTGCCCGCGAGGCGCAGGCGGACGAGGTCGGCCTCGAGCTCCTGTGCCCGGAGGCGCAGGGTCGCCTGCTGACGGGGGTGTTCCGTCCCGAAGAGCGAGGCATACACGGCGCTGAGGTCGGTGCGCAGCCGTTCCAGGCGGAGGTTCGGGTCCACCGCACCGGCGTGGGGCGCCGACCGGGACTGGGTCACGAGGTTCTCGAGGGACGCTGCCTTGGCGCGGTCGGCGACCGCGCAGGCCCGGGCGGCGTCGACCGCACCGCCAGATCTCAGTAGTACCTCGACGAGGCCTTCGTGCGCGGCCAGCTTGTCGCTGCGGAAGGCCACCCGCAGAAAGGGGTCCGGCAGCGCGCTGGTGAGCTGCTCGGCGACCTCGACGGCCGCCTCGTAGTGCGATCGTTCGGCCTCGCTGTCGCCGCGAACCAGCGCGAGGCGCGCGTGGCGCAGCATGCTCTCGTAGCGCAGCTGCGGCTGGCCCAGCGTGGCGATGACCCGGTCGGCCTCGTCGAGCAGGGTGCCGCGAGTGACTGGCTCCTCGGCCAAGTCGACCTGCCGCAGCCGGGCCCACGCGAGCGGGCCCAACCAGCCGCCGGCCGTCAGCGCCTGTACGGCCCGCTCGAGCTCGCCCCGTGCCGACTCCGGCTGGCCCTGCGCGGCGGAGAGCTCGGCACCGGCGAGCAGGCAGACGGCCTGGCGTTGCCGGTCGCCGACCGCCGAGAACAGGGTCGCAGCCGCCGCGACCTCGGCCGCACCGTCCTCGAGACGCCCGGTCGCCAGGTCGACCCAGGCGAGGGTGAGCGTCGCGAGGGCCCGGTCGTGCGTCATCCCCGCGCCGGTGACGATCTGTTCCGCCTGGGACGCGGCGGACCGGGCTTCCGGGTACAGACCGAGAGCCAGCAGGACGTTGGCCATCTCGAGCACGACCCGGGACCGTTCGGCGCCGACGTCAAGGTGGCCCAAGACGTCGCGGGCCCTCGTCAGCGCGTGCAGGGCGGACGCGTACTGTCCGAGCTGCTGGTGGGCCTGAGCCACGTTGACGGCGCACTTGGCCGCCCACAAGTCGTCGCCGGACCCGGCGAAGCCCTGAGACGCCTCCTCGAGGTGGGTCAAGGACTCCCGGGCCCGGCCGAGGGCCAGCAGCTCGATGCCGATGTTGGCCCGGGCCTGCGCCTGCTCCACCCGCAGGTCGGTGCCGTCATAGAACTCCCGGCAGCGTTGGTAGAGCTCGAGCGCCGCCTGGTGGTCGCCGAGGAAGCTGCGCGCGACGCCGAGGTTGTTCATCGCCCGGGCCCGCAGGAGGGCGTCCGGGTTGACCTCGCCTCCGTCCTGGCCGTCGCGCCCGTTGGCGCGCCCGTCGTGCTGGTCTACCCCGTCGAGCGCCGTGAGGGCGGCGAGCAGGCGCGTCCCCACCTCCACGGCCTCCTCGTGCCGGCCGTAGTCGTCGAGGACCTGCATACGCCCTAAGTCCGTGCGAAGGGCCGACCGGTGCTCACCGGCCTCGGTCCAGAGGTTCTTGGCGGAGTCGATGAGCTCGAGGGCGCGATCGAGGTCGCCGCGCTCGGCCTCGACCCGCGCGGCCAGGTAGTGCGCTCGCGCGGCCACCGCGGGCAGACCGAGGGCGACCGCCGACGCGTGCGCGGAGATGGCGAGGTCGTGGGCGGCGCGGGGATCGCTGTGCCCGAGCCGGTCGGCTTGGGCGAGCACCTGCTCGAGCTCCTCTGGCGCGGGGCCGCCGTCAGGCATCTCGCTTGCCCAGGGACAGGGCGACCGAGATGGACAGCAGCCCGTTCGTGAGGTCGAGGGTGGCGGCGTCGAGCGGCACGTCGGCGACGTGGAACCGGCCGAGCACGTCACCCTCGAGCGACCGCAGCTCCTTCGACGGGCTGGTGATCCGGGCCTCGAAGCACGGGTCGGAGATCTCCTCGATGGGGAGGACCTGGCCCTCGAGCCGGACCGCGCCGGACCCCGCGGGGTGCACGTCGAGGACGACGTCAGCCGACTCGCTGCTGTAGGCGAGATGGCGTACGTCCATGACGTCGTTGCCACCGCGCGTGCCGGTCGCGCGCAGGTCGACGAGGCTGTCGAAGACGAGGTCGGCTGACACCGCCGCTGGGCGCGAGGTGCGGGTCGATCCCGTCTCCAAGCGCGCCGCATACTGCTGCCGCAGCCGCTGCCGGACGATGGGCGGCGGCGTGGAGAGCGGGAGCGATCCGGCAACGTCGAGGAAACCTCGGAGCCATTCCACCGTGGCGACGAGCCGGGGGTCGCCGCCACGGGCCTGTTCCGCGATGGCCTGCGCCTGCTCGGGATCGAGTCGTCCGTCGACCCAGTCGAGAAGGGTGGCGAAGGTCGGTTCGGGGCGGCTCACGTGTGGGCGTCCTCTCCGAGGCTCTGGCGTACCCGGGCGAGACACCGGGCCCGCATCGGCCCCAGGCTGCCCACGGAGCGCCCGAGCTGCTTCGCGATCGTGCTGTACGACGGCGCGGTGGCGTCGAAGAACATCGCCAGGATCAGCTCGCGGCAGGGTGAGGCCAGCGACTCGACGGCCTCGTGGACTACCGCCACACGCTCCCAGTCGCCGATGGCATCGGTGGGCAGCGCCGAGACCGCGAGTGACTTCGCCCCGTCCGAGGCGAGGTCGCGCTGCCGCCGACGGCGCAGGCGCCAGGCTTCACGGCGGGCCACCGTCATGAGCCAAAAGGGCAGCCGCTCGTCCTGCCTCAGGGCGCCGAGGGACTCGAGCATGGCCAGGAAGGTGGTCTGCGTGACGTCGGCGGCGTCGTCTCGGCTCAGGCCGTTGCGCAGTGCCACGCTGAAGATGAGCCGCTCGTAGCGCGCGACGAGCAGGTCCCACGCCTCCATGTCGTGACCACGACAGCGGCGCAGCAGGTCGTGGTCCGACGGCGGAGCGGAGCCGACCCCCCGGGCCACGTCCGCCGACTCGTACTGGCGCAGCATTGATCGTCCTCGCTTCGGCCTGTCTGCTCAAGCCAACCGGTGCGTCTCTCCGGGTGCCCGAGCATATCCACGGACTCGGACGCCGCCGGTTGCTTTCGGTGAAATCACGGGCTCGGGCGGAGCTCTCCACACACACGCTTGGAACTTGGTCTCGGGTTGCTTGTGGCAACGGCCACTTGCCGGTGTCTGGTTCGCGAATCGGTTGTGGACAAAAGGGATTCATCGGACAACGTGGCAACTCGATGTATCACGACCAGGGTTTCGCAGCACTAGTGCGACTGTCCGGCATTCCGCCGGGTCTCCCAGGTCCAGGAGGTGGCTGAGGCCATGACCATTGTCCAGCCGAAGGCGCCCCAGGCGGAGCCCACGGCGCTCGCACCCACCCCGACCTACCGCGTCGCCGTGGACCGAGTGCCGGGGCGGCCGCGGGTGCGTTCATCGGTCAGCCTCGTGATCCCCACGAAGAACGAGGCGCGCAATCTCGGCTGGGTCCTCGGCCAGGTGCCCGACTGCGTGGACGAAGTGATCGTCGTGGACGGCGCGTCCCGGGACGCCACCGAGACGATGGCCCGCGAGTGCCTGCCCGAGGTCAGGGTCGTCGCCCAGTCGGGGCCCGGCAAGGGCAACGCCCTGCGTACCGGCTTCCTCGCGAGCACGTGCGACGTCGTCGTCATGATCGACGCCGACGGCAGCATGTCGCCCAGCGAGATCCCGCACTTCGTCCACTTCCTCGACAACGGGTACGACTTCGTCAAGGGTTCGAGGTTCATCGCGGGCGGCGGCTCGCTCGACATCACGCCCTTCCGGCGACTCGGGAACCGGGGGCTCCTCGCGCTGGTGAACACGTTCTACGAGGCCAACCTCACCGACCTTTGTTACGGCTTCTGCGCGTTCCGCCGCACCTACCTCGACCACTTGCGCCTCAGCGCGGCCGGCTTCGACATCGAGGCCGAGATGACGATCCACGCCCTCCAGGCCGGTCTGCGGGTCGCCGAGGTGCCGAGCCTGGAGCTCCCGCGCCGCAGCGGGCGTTCCAACCTGCACGCCGTTTCCGACGGCAACCTCGTGCTGCGCACCATCCTGCGCGACCACCACCGCGGGATGTCCGGCCGGGCGATCCAGACCGTCCGGAAGGCGCGTCGGGGGACATGGGCGGAGCCCGATGCCGTCGCCTGACCCGGAGGTCGTCGGCGTTCTCGAGCTCGACCGCCCCGTGACCGCCATCGCCGGCTCACGGACACACCGCCAGGCCCGGCTGCTGACGCGGCTGCACGGGGTGGTCCTCGACGAGATCGCGGTTCCGCTCGGTCCCGGTGGGGTGCCCGCGTCCGACGTGGCGCGCCTCGCCTGGGATCGTGTCGGATCCCGGGCCGCCCGGCACCTCGAGAGCGACCGGCTGCCGGTTCCGGCCACGCTGCCCGCCGACGGGCTCCCGGGTCCGGGAACCTGCTCGTCGGCCGACGAGGCCGGGCTGACCCACGTCACCGTCGTGGTCGCCACGCGTGACCGGACCACGAGCCTGCTGCGCTGCCTCGACTCGCTCGCCGCGTTGCGCCACCCGTCCTTCGACGTCGTCGTCGTGGACAGTGCGCCGTCTGACTCCCGCACGGCGGAGGCGCTCGCCGACACCTCCGGCTGGCCGTTCGTCCTGACCCACGTCGTCGTCCGGTCGCCCGGCCTCGGGCGCGCGCACAACGCCGCGCTGCCGTACGTCACGGGCGAGGTCGTGGCGTTCACCGACGACGACGTCCAGGTCGACGACCGATGGCTCGATGCCATCGCGGCGCCCTTCGCGGACAGGGCAGTGGCCTGCGTGACCGGGCTCATCCTTCCCGCCGAGCTGGAGACCCCAGCGCAGGTCTGGGTCGAGCAGGCGGGGGGCTTCGGCCGCGGTTACGAGCGCCACCGCTTCGGTGCCACCCGCCCGAGGCAGGACCCGTTGTTCCCGCTCACCGCCGGCCGGTTCGGCTCCGGCGCCAACATGGCCTTCCGGACCGAGTGGCTGCGCAAGCAGCCGTTCGACGACGCGACGGGGGCCGGAACCCCGGCCAAGGGTGGAGACGACCTGCTGGCCTTCCTGCGCGTCATCCGCTCCGGCTCCGACCTCGTCTACGAACCGTCGGCGGTGGTGCGCCACTGGCACCGGCGCGACGTCGAGGGCCTGCGACGGCAATCGTTCGGGTACGGCGTGGGGCTCGGCGCATACCTGACGGCCGCGGTGTGCGCCGACCCGGCGCTGCTGCTGCTCCTCCTGCTCCGGTCCGTCCCGGCGGCGCACCATTTGCTCGCTCCCTCGTCACCGAAGAACGCGCAGCGCCAGCCGGGATTCCCGACCGAGCTCGTCTGGCGGGAACGCCTCGGGGTATGCCTCGGGCCCTGGTCGTACGCGCGCAGCCGGTGGTGGTCCCACCGGGTCCGTGCGCGGGCGGCCGAAGGCACCGGCTCATGACCGCGACGCGGTACACGACGGCCCTGCACGGCTGGAACCCGGAGCTCCCCACGATGCATGCGGTGCCGGTCTGGCCGGTCTCGCCGGTCTCGTCGGTCTCGTCGGTCTCGTCGGTCGAGGCGCGCGGGTCGCGACGACGCCGGGTCACGGGTCGCGGCCGGCCGGGCGCCGAGCTGGGCCACCCGATGTTCCGATCGGGCTACCTGCTGGTCGTCAACGCGGGGCTGAGCGCCGCGGTCGGAGTGGCGTTCTGGCTAGCGGTAGCGCGCCTGTACCCCCCGGACGTCGTGGGATTCAACTCAGCGGCCATCTCGGCGATGATGTTCATCGCGGGCGTAGCCCAGCTCAACCTGATGAGCGCGCTCCTGCGGTTCGTGCCCACCTCCGGTGGCGCGGCCGGCCGCATGATCGGCGCCGCCTTCGCGGTCGGAGGGCTGCTCAGTGCCCTCGTGGCCGCCGTCTTCGTCGCCGGCCTGGAACGCTGGTCGCCCGGCCTCTCAGGACTCCTGGGCTCGAGGGGAGCTGGCGCGGGCTTCGTCCTGGCCAGCGCCGGCTGGGCGCTCTTCGTCATGCTCGACAGCGCGCTCGTCGCGCTCGGCAGGGCGGGGGTCGTGGTCCTCGAGAATCTCGCCTTCTCGGTGGTCAAACTCGGCCTCGTCGTGGTCCTCGCAGCGGCCCGCCCAGACTCCGGGGTATGGCTCGCCTGGACGAGCGCAATGGGCCTGGTGGTCCTCGCGACGTGTGGCTACCTCACGGTCCGGGTCCTCCCCGCCTTCCGTCGAACGGCATTGGGCCGCAACGGTTCCATGCCCTCGGTCACGTCGGTGGCCCGGTACCTCGTGCCCGACTACGTGGGCTCGCTCGCGTGGATCGCCTGTACCAGCCTCGTCCCCGTCCTCGTCTTCAACCTCACGGGCGCCGAGCACTCGGCCGTCTTCGCGCTCGCCTGGGCGGTGAGCCTGGTGCTGTACGGCCTCCCCGCAGCCTTCGGTCAGTCGCTCGTGGCCCACGGTGTCACCGAGCTCGAGCGGCTGCCCGAGCGGCACCGGCGGGTGGAGCGGCACATGCTGGTCCTGGTGGGGGTGCCCGCCGTGGTCGCGGCGCTGGCTGCCCCGCTCGTCCTGGCCTCGTTCGGAAGCTGGTACGCCAACGAGGGCGTGCCGGTCCTGCGGTTCCTCGTGCTCTCGGCGCTGCCCCAGGTCGTCACCGCACTCGAGGTGAGCCGGGCCCGCGCCGAGCGACGGATGGCCAGGGTGGTGGGCATCCTTCTGGCGCTGGCGGTGGGGGTCCTCGGGTTGACCGTCCTCCTCGTCCCGAGCACCGGCCTCGCCGGCGCCGGGCTGGCCTGGTTGCTCGCGCAGTCGGTCGTGGCCGCGGCCCTGCTGCGGGAACGGCTCCCGTGGACACAGCTGGCGACCGTCCTTCGAGTACGGGTCTCGCGACCAGGAACACCGACCGCGGGACAGGTACGCGAGCTGCTGGGCGCGCAGTGGTCTCTCGTCGGCGTGCTCGCGGGTGGGTCCGACACCCGGGTGGCGCTCGTGCGGCCGGTCGTCGGTGGGGTCCCTGCGGTGCTCAAGGTGGCCGTCGGCGACGCCGGGGCCCGATCACTCGAGCGGGAGCGGGTGGCGCTCGTCCAGGTCACGGCCGGGTGGACGCCGGTGGCCGCGCCGGTGCCCGAGGTGCTGGACGTGCCGTCACTGGCCGGTAGCGCCATGCCGCGAGCCCTGCTCCTGTCGCGCGTCCCCGGTCGCGACGGTCGGACGGCCCTCCGCGCTGGCGCTCGCCCCGACCGCATCGTGCTGGCGGGCCGGGTCCTCGACGCGGTGGCGCCACTGTGGGGCGAGGCGGCGCCCGAGGGTGGGCTCGGGCCGGAACATGTGGCCGCGCTCGTCACCGAGCCGGTCGCGGTCCTCGCGCCGCTGCTGCGAGACCCGGTCCTGCGGTACCGGCTGGCGCGGGTCGAAGCCGAGGTGGCCCGCACTGTGAGGGGGCGGGCCGCCTCGGTGGGGCGCAGCCACGGCGACCTGTGCCCGGACAACGTCCTGTTCGTGGACGGGTGGGTCCTGGGCGGGGTCGTCGACTGGGCCCAGTCGAGGGAACCGGACCTGGTGGCACTCGACGCGGTGCACTGGCTCCTCACCACAGCGCCCGGACGCGGTGGGTTCGGCGCCGAGGTGGCTCGGCGGCTGTCCGCCCCGGTCCCCTGGAGCACCGCGGAGCGCCGGTTGCTCGACCGAGCCGGTGCCGGCCAGATCCCCGACCGCACCCTGCTCCTGCTCGGCTGGCTGCGCCACGTCGGCGACAACCTCACCAAGGCCCCGAGGTATGCCGCGCAGCCGGTGTGGTGGCGGCGTACCGTCGTCCGGGTTCTCCAGGCGGCCGTCTCGTGAGCTCCGTCGTCACCCCCGTCGCCCAGCCCGCACACGGCGCGGCCGTTGCCGCGCCGGTCACGCCCCTCCCGACGGTCAGCGTCGTCATCTGCTGCTTCACGCTCGAGCGCTGGGACCAGATCCTGGCGGCGGTCGAGTCGGCGCGGCGGCAGTCGCACCGGCCACTGGAGGTCATCGTCGTCGTCGACCACGCGCCCGACCTCGAGCGCCGGCTGATGGAGGACGGCCGCGGCGCCCGCGTCGTCGCCAGCCGGGGAGCGCGAGGGCTCTCCGGCGCCCGCAACACCGGCGTCGAGGAGAGCCGCGGCGACGTCGTCGCCTTCCTCGACGACGACGCCACCGCGGACCCGTGGTGGGTGGAGACCCTGGCGAGTGCCTACGCCGCCGACGCGGACGTCCTGGGCGTTGGCGGGCACGTCGAGCCGGTCTGGGAGGAGGGCCGGCCGGCCTGGTTCCCGCCGGAGTTCGACTGGGTCGTGGGGTGCAGCCACTCGGGTATGCCCGCCGGGGTCGCTCCGGTGCGCAACTTCGTCGGCGCCAACATGTCGTTCCGTCGCTCCGTGCTGGAGGAGGTCGGTGGCTTCCGGGTCGACCTCGGCCGGGTGGGCGACCGACCGCTCGGGTGTGAGGAAACCGAGCTGTGCATCCGTGCCGGGGCGGGGCACCCCGACGGCTGGCTGCGCTACGACCCCTCGGTGTCGGTGCGCCACCACGTGGCGGCCCGGCGCGGAACCTGGCGCTACTTCGTCTCGCGCTGCTGGTCGGAGGGCCTTTCCAAGGCGGCCGTGTCCCGGCTGCGGGGCGCTGCCTCCGCCCTGGAGTCGGAGCGGCGCTACGTCTGGTCCGTGCTCCCGCGGGGCATCGGCTCGGCCGTCGGCTCGGCCGTCGAGTCGCGCGACCCGGCGGCCTTGCGTCGAGGTGGGGCGATCGTCGTCGGACTGGGCACCACCACGGCCGGCTACCTGCGGGCGCGGTTCGCTCCCGAGGTCGGACCCGCGGCGCGAAGGGCTCTCATCACCGGCGGTCCGTGGCTTGCGGCCATGGGCGCCTGGGCCCTGAGCCTGCGGTCGGTCCCCGTCGATGCCATGGGGGACACCGGCCTGGTGTCGGTGCTCCCACCGCTCTTCTGGGCGGCGGTCGTGCTCCTGCTCGTGTCCGCGGTACTCCTGGTGCACCGGGGACATGCCCGCGACCGCACGATCGCGGCATACGTTGCGGGCCTGGTCGTCATGATCCACGCGACGCCGGTCCTCCTCTACGACTCGCTCCGCTACGCGTGGGCGTGGAAGCACATCGGGGTCGTCGACTACATCACGACCAACGGGTCCGTGAACCCTTACTCGGGCAGCATCTTCAGCGCCTACCACGCGTGGCCGGGCTTCTTCGCGCTCAACGCCGTGGTCGTGGAGGCGGGCGGGCTGGAGAGCTCCCTGTCGTATGCCGCGTGGGCGCCGCCGGTGACCGGCCTGCTGGCGGCGGCCCTGTTGCGGATCATCTTCGGCGCGCTCGTCGCGGACCGCCGCCAAGCCTGGCTGGGGGTCCTCGTCTTCGTCCTCGCCAACTGGGTCGGGCAGGACTACTTCGCCCCCCAGGCCTTCGCCTTCCTGCTCCACCTCGCCGTGCTGGCGACCTGCCTGCGCTACTTGTCCGCCCAACCGGTCGAGCGATCGGCCCTCCCGTGGTGGCGTCGGTGGGCCAACGGCCCGCTTCCGGGTGTCGGCACGCGGACGCTGCCGGAGCGGCGCCGGGTCATGATGGCGGTGGTACGGCAGCGCCGGGTCATGGTGGTGGTGGTCCTGCTCCTCATGCTGGCCATCGTCAGCAGCCACCAGCTGACGCCCTTCATGCTCATGGCCGCCCTGCTCCCCCTCACGGTCGGTCGGGTCGTCCGGCCCGGCTGGCTCGTCCCGGCGTTGGTGGCGATCACGGTGATCTGGGTGGCGGTCATGGCGATGGGCTTCCTGCAGCAGAACCTCTACTGGATCGTCGCCTCGATCGGCCAGCCGGCCGAGACCACCCAGACCACCTTCGTCGACATGAGCAACGCCACGGCGGGCCAGAAGCTCGTCAACTGGGCCGACCGGGCGCTCACGGCGGGCCTGGGCGTCCTCGCGCTCGGCGGGGGGCTGCGGCTGCTCTGGCGTCGCGTGCCCGTGCGGGTGCTCGCCCTGCTGGCGGTCAGCCCCATGCCCCTGCTCGCGGCCAACAGCTACGGCGGGGAGATGCTGTTCCGGGTCTTCCTGTTCGCGTCGCCGTTTCTTGCGCTGCTCGCCGCCGGGCTGGTCTACCCGAGGGTGTCGACGAGGTGGGCGGCGGTGGTCCTGCCGGTCGTCCTGACGCTCGGCCTGCTCGTGCCGTTCTCCCTCGCCTACTACGGCAAGGAGCGGATGAACCACTTCACCGACCAGGAGGTACAAGCCTCCGCGTGGTTGTACGGGAACGCGCCGGCCGGGTCGCTGGTGCTCGCCGCCACGGCCAACTTCCCCTGGGCCTACAGCCACGCCGAGGACTACCAGTACCTCTTCCTCGACGGGCAGCCGGCACCGCGCCGAGCGGCCCTCGGCGCCCGGCCGCTCGAGGTGCTCGCGGAGACCATGGGATCGGTCCGGCCGGCCTTCGTCGTGCTGACCCGGAGCCAGGACGTTGCCGTCCGCTACTCGGGCGCGTTGCCGAACGGCTCCTTCGACCGCCTCGAGGACGCGCTGGGAACGGACACCGAGGCCCGGGTCCTGTTTCGCAACGGCGACGCCACGATCTGGCGTATAGACGGTCAGGTCCGGCCTTGAGGGGGGCCACGGGCCTGGTCGTGGGGGCGTCGGCGACCGCGTGCGCCTGCGTGCTGCTCGACGTCGGGCAGCCGTGGCGGGCGGCCGCCGTCGGACTGTTCGTCGTCCTCGTGCCCGGTCTGGCCTGGCGCTCGAGGCTGCCCGTGGACGACACGGCGACCGCCTGGAGCCAGGCCGTCGCGGTGAGCGTCGCGTCCTCGGCCGTCGCCGCCGAGCTGCTCGCCATCACCAAACACTGGTCTCCGACCCTGCTCGTCGGCTGCCTCGCGGTGGCGAGCACGGCCGTTGTTCTCTACCCAGGTCGACGCGCATGACGACGACGGCGCTCGAGCCCATCCCGATCCTGCTCTACCACGCCATCGGCGGGTCGCGGTCCGAGTGGATCGCGCCGTTCACCGTGACCGAGGACGCCTTCCGGAACCACCTCGAGCTCGTCGCGGCGTCGGGGCGGACGGCGCTGACCGTGGAGGAACTGCGTTTGGGCCTGGCCGGGGACCTCCCGCTGCCCGCCCGCCCCGTCGTGATCACCTTCGACGACGGGTTCGCGGATCTGGCGACCTTCGCCGCGCCGCTCCTGGCCGAGTACGGCATGCCGTGCACCGTCTTCGTCACGAGCGGGTTCCTCGGACGGCGCAGCCCCGGTGGTGACCCGATGCTCAGCCGGGCGGACCTGCGCGACCTGGCCGGCGCGGGGCACGAGGTCGGGGCCCACTCGGTCACCCACCCCGAGCTGGACACGCTGTCGCTGCGGCGCGCGCGTGACGAGGTGACGGCCTGCCGGGCCGAGCTCGAGGACGCGCTCGACGGTCCCGTTGTCAGCTTCGCCTACCCGCACGGCTACTCGAGCGCTCCGGTGCGGCGGCTGGTTCGGGAGGCCGGGTACCAATCAGCCTGCGGCGTTGCCGACTCGCTCAGCCACGCCTTCGACGAGTCGTTCCGCCTCTCCCGCCTCATGCTCCGGTTCGACACCCCGCCGGGGACGGTCACCGGCTGGCTCTCGGGAACCAACGCTCCCATGGCCGGCGCCAGGGAACGGCTGCGAACGAAGGGGTGGCGGACCGCTCGCCGCGGTCGCGCGGTCGTGCGGCAGATGGTGCGTCAGCGGGCCGCCCTGGGCGGGGGCCCGCGATGACGGTGCTGGCGGATCGACCGACCGCCGTCGGGGGCGGGCTGCTGTTGCTCGACCTGCTCTTGAGCGGGACCGCAGTGCGGGACCACCTCCGGTCCTGTGTCGAGAGCGGGCAGTGGCTCGACGCGTACCTCCTCGCCGCCGGACTCGACCAGCTCGTGGCTGACGCCCTCCACCCGGACCCGTGGTCGATGCGACGCGCAGCCGCGCATCTCGGTCAGGGCAGTGCAGCGGCCGGCCGATGGGCCGGTCAGTTGGCCGGCCTGGGCGCCGATCTCCTGGAGCTGCAGAGCCGGCGAAACCTGCGGCACACCGGTCTCGAGGAGACGGCTCTGCGCACCGGCGAGCTGACCTCGCTGCTGGCCGAGGTGGTCATGGAGCCTGGCCTCGACGACTCCTTGCTGCGGGAGCGGCTCGAGCCGCTGGTCCCGCCGTTCCTGCCACCCATGGTCAGCAACGACGTGGTGCGGCTCCCGGCATGCTTCCGCAGCTTCGACCAACACCCTGCGGACCTGCACTGGCTCGCCGAGGCCTTCCTCGAGCGCTACCCGGGAAGGGCCGACCGCCCGGTGTGTGTGGTGGGGGTGCGCACGTCCGGCAGCTACCTCGCGCCACTGCTGTCCGCGGCGCTGCGCCTACGGTGCCGGCGGTTCGTCGAGACCCTGACCGTTCGGCCGGGGCGGCCGCTGCGCCCCTCCGAGCTCGCCACGGTGGACGGCGTCCTGCGCGCCGGCGGCCAGTTCGTCGTGACCGACGACCCGCCCGGCAGCGGCTCGTCGCTGGCCGCGGTGGTCGCTCCGCTCCGGGCCCGCGGCGCGGGGGGCGATGGAACGGTCGTCGCGGTGCCGGTCTTCGGCGACCGACTGCCTGCGGCCCTCGACCAGGTCTCCGCCGTGGTGCAACCCTGGTCGAGCTGGACCGTGCACCAGCGACTTGCCCCGGCGTGCGTCGCCGCTGCCCTCCACGAGCTGCTCGGCGATGCCTGGAGGGTCGGCTCCCCACGACCGCTCGGCGAGCCGACCGGGCCACGTCGACGGGGTCACGCCCGAGCCGTCGTCACCGTGCCGGTCACCGACGTAGCGACCGGCACCACGACGATCCGGACGATCGTCGCGGAAGGTGCGGGCCTCGGCTACCTGGGACGCCACGCCGTAGCGGTGGCGGAACGCCTCCCGGACCACGTCGGCCGGGTCATCGGCCATCGCGACGGGCTGCTCCTGCGGGACTGGGTCGAAGGATTCGCCCAGGCGCACCGGGCCGCTCCGAGCGAGGTGGTCGACTACGTCGTGGCGCGCCGCCGGGCGCTGACCGTCGACGTGGACCCGACCCCGAGGTTGGCGGGACGAGACCCGGTCTGGGAGGTTGCCGCGACCGTGATCTCGGGGGGCTTCGGGCCACTCGCGACGACGGCGAGGCTCGGTCTCCTCGGGCCCCTGACCCGACGGCTCCTCGTCGCGGAAGGCCCGGCCAGCGTCGTCGACGGCTCGACCGGCCCGCAGTCGTGGTTCCGGGCGGGACCGGACGGGTCCCGGCCGGTCAAGGCCGACTTCCACCAGAAGGCCTTCAGCAACCTCGAGGGCGCCTGCTATGACGCCCGGTTCGACCTCGCGGGAGCGGCCCTCGAACCGGGCAACGCCGAGCTGAGCCGGGCGCTGCGCGAGGGCTACCTGGCCAGGACCGGCGACGCGGTCGACGACGAGCGCTGGCTGCTCCACCGTTGGGTCCACCTGTGGCGGAGCGCGCGGGCCGGCGAGGAGACGAGCCCGGAGGCGGCGCGCAGGGTCGCCGCTGTGGTGCACGACTATCTCGTGTCGCAGTACCTCGCGGACCTGCCACCGGTAGACCCCGCCGACGACTCACCCGTCGTCGCCCTCGACCTCGACGGCGTCCTGGAGAGCGACCCACTGGGTGTCCCGATCACGACACCGACCGGAGCCGTATGCCTTCGAGCGCTGCGGGCCCACGGGCTGCGCACCGTGCTCGTCACCGGTCGGAGCCTCGTCGACGCCCGGGACCGCTGCACGGCGTTCGGCCTTGCCGGTGCGGTGGCCGAGTACGGGAGCGTTCTGCACGACCAGCGGACCGGCGACGTGGTCGACCTTCGCTCGGCCGAGCAGATGGCCTGGACCGATGGCGTGCGGTTGGCGGCGCTGGCCGAGCCGGGGGTCGTGGTCGACCCCGGTCATCGGTACGTCGTGCGGCTCATACGGACGTCGGGTGGACCCTCCTACGAGGTGGTCCGCCGGATCGTCGGCGACGCCTCTGTCGACGTCGTACGCGGAGAGGGGCAGGACGACCTCGTGCCTCGTGGGGTGGACAAGGGGACGGGTCTGCGCGTGCTTCTCGACCGCCTGGGGGCCGAGGCGGCGGCGTTGGCGGTCGGCGACTCCGCCGCCGACCTGTCGATGTTCCGGGAGTCCCGGCGCTCGTGGACGCCCCGCAACGCCGAACGGTCCCTGTCGGGGCCGGGCGTCCGCCGCGCTCGGGGGGCTTACCAGACCGGTCTGGCGCAGGCCGTCGCAGACCTCATCGGGCACCGACCCGGTGGTTGCCGGGTGTGCCGGGTGCCCGAGGGAGCCGACCGTTCTCGGGCGCTGCTGGGCGTGCTCGACCTGCGCTCGGACGGGTTTCGCAGCGTGCCGCTCGGGACCGTCCGCATCGGTATGACCCTGCTGCGGGGGGCGCGATGACGCCGCGTCTCGTGGCCGTCGCGCCACCGGATCCGAGGGCATGGCAGGACGTGGTCGATCGGGACGCGTCGGCTCAGGTCACCCAGACCCTCGACTGGATGCGGTGCGTCACCGAGGCGGGCCCGTTCCGCGACGCGAGCCGGCTCTACACGTTCGACGACGGCCGGCGGGTCCTGCTGCCCCTGGCCGTGCGGCGGGGGCTGCCGCGCGGATGGTCACTCGAGGGCTCGATGCCGTTCGACTGGGGGATCGGCGGCCCGGTGGCGGACGGGCCCCTCCATCCCGTGCACGCGCGGCTCGTCCTCGACGACCTCGACGCCCGTCCGGCACTACGGCGCACCGTCCGGCTAGGCCCGCTGGCCGACCCGGCGTGGCGGGCCGCGGCCGGTCGCCGGCTGACGACGCATACGACGCACGTCCTCGAACTCGACGGCGGGTTCGACTCGGTCTGGCGCAACCGCTTCCGCAGCAGTGTCCGGCGAGCGGTACGGCGGGCTCAGGCCCACGGCGTACGCGTGGAACGGGATCCCGGTGGCGCGCGGTTGCTCGACGTCTTCGACCACCTGTATGCGATGTCCGTCCAGCGCTGGGCGGCTCATCAGCACGAGCCCCTCGCGCTGGCTCGCCTCCGCAGCCATCGCGCCAACCCGCCGGAGAAGCTGCGCAACGTCGCGCGCCGGCTCGGCGAGGACTTTGTGCTCTGGGTCGCCTGGCACGAGGACCGACCCGCCGCGGCCGTCGTCGTCCTGCGCCACGGGAGGCACGCGAAGTACTGGAGGGGGGCGATGGACTTCGACGTCGCGTCGCCGGTGCGGGCCAACGACCTGCTCCACCAGCACGCGATCGAGGAGGCATGTGCGACGAAATGCCGCTTCTACCACCTCGGCGACAGCCGCCCCGGATCCGGCCTCGCGACCTTCAAGGAGGGTTTCGGCGCCGTTGGCCTGCCGAGCTGGTCCTGGAGGACGGAGCGGCTACCGCTGTCACAGGCCGAGACCCGCGTCCGAACCGTGGCCAAGACCGTTCTGCGGTTTCAGGACCAATGAGCGCACGACAAGCAGGGGGACCGATGACACATCACACCCAGCAGCCCCTGGGGTCCCTGACCCGAACCGGCCGGCGCGCCATGGTCCGACGCCTGCTCGGGACGGTCGTGCTCACCGTCCTGACCAGCACCAGTCTCGTCGTCCTCGCGCCGCAGGCGCAGGCCGCGACGGCGATCACGATGCACGGTGCCCCGATGAAGGCCGCGTTGGACCTCGGGAAGGCGGACTCGGTCACGGTGCGCGCCCCCGACCATGCCCAGGCCGGTGACGTCGTCGTCGCGCTCCTCGCGCTGTCACGGCCCGGGGGAAGCGAGGCGCCGATGGCGCTGACGCCCGCCGGGTGGACTGTCGTGATCCGCGCGACCCACGGCACCGAGTCGTCGCTCATCGCCTACACGCACCCCTTCGTGACCGGGGAGACGTCGTACACGTTCTCGGGCACCGGCTCGGCGGGGGCGGTCGTGCTGGTGGCCGCGTACGACGGTGTCGACGTGAGCGACCCCGTCGACGATGCGGCCGTCGCCGACTACGCCGCCGCCGCAGGCCGGCAGTTCGCCGCCCCGTCCGTGACCAGCGCCGCGCCGGGAGAGATGCTCGTCGCTGCGTACGCAGGGTTCACGGACACGAAGACCGACACCGGCTGGGCCCCGAAGTCGGGGCTGGCCAAGGCCGCCGAGCAGCGCAACCCCTCGTCGAGGGTCTCTCTCGGCCAGCACCAGGGCATCCAAGCTGCCGCCGGTCCTTCGGGGGACAAGATCGCCGAGGCCTCCAAGCCGCAGGACGATGTGCTCACTGCACTGCTCGGCCTGCGTCCCGAGCCGGCCGCTCCGGTCGCACCCGTCGTCAAGGACGTCGCGTCCAAGGCCTCGGGGCCCGGGGCCGTGACCGTCACCTGGAACACTGACGTCCCGGCCGACTCGCAGGTGCTGTACGGGGCGGACAAGACCTACGGCAGCGCATCGTCTCTCGACCCGGCACGCACCACGCAGCACGCCGTCACGCTGACCGGGCTCAAACCGTCGACGGCCTACCACTACGCCGTGGCAAGCGCGACGTCGCCGACGACACGGACGGTCTCGCCGGACAAGTCGGTCACGACGAGCAACCAGCAGCCGTCAGGGGGAGGTCCGGTTCCCCTCATCGTCGACACCGACCTGTTCAGCGACGCCGACGACGTGGGGGCGATCGCCACCGCGTTCGGCCTGCAACAGCTCGGTGAGGCACGGGTCATCGCCATCACCCTGAACACGAGAACCAGCCGTCCACTCGTCACCCGCGACTCGTGGCGGTGCGCTTCTGCCCTCACCCGCTTCTACGGAGCCGACGCGGTGCCTATCGGCGTCTCGACCGCTCCGGAGGGGACCGAGGTCAACACGGTCGACTTCATTGGGCCGTGTGCCACCTCCGCACCCCCGAACGCCCCGGCGCCGGAGTCTGCCGTCACCGTGATGCGCCGAGCCTTGGCCGCGCAGCAGGACCACAGTGTCCGCATCGCCTCCACCGGCTACGCCCAGAACCTCGCCGCGCTGCTCGACTCGCCCGCCGACGGCGTCAGCTCGCAAACCGGGATGCAGCTCGTCACCCGCAAGGTGGACTCGCTGGTCATCATGGGCGGCGGCTACCCGAGCAGCCCTGGGGAGAACAACCTGCGCGGCAACGTCCCCGCCGCACAGACGATGGCCAGCCGTTGGCCGACGACGGTCGTGTGGGTGGGCGTCGAGGTGGGCGACGAGGTCCGCACCGGCCAGACGATCTCCTCCGTCCACGCGGCGAACTCACCAGTCCGCTTGGCCTACGAGGCATTCGTGCGACCAGGCAACTACATCTACTCCTACGACCTCGCCGCGGTCCTGCAGGCCGTGCGGCCGACGAACGGGGCGATGGTCCGCAGCCAGCCTGGGACCAACGTCGTGGCGGCCTCAGGCGCCAACCAGTTCACCTACGGCGCTTCCGGCGCGCAGTACTACGTCCGGCTGCTCGACCCGGACGCAGTGGACGCCGCGATCGAGGCGCTCCTGGACACGCTCCCACCCAACCGGGTGCCGGCCAAACTGGGCACACCGACCGTCAGCGGGGTGGCTGACACCGGCGCGACGGTGAGCTGGACGAGCAACGAGCCGACCACGGGCGCGGTCGAGTTCGGCGCGACCACGGCCTACGGGACGACGACGACCGCGACAGCGTCCGGGCTGTCCCACTCGAAGCCGGTGACCGGTCTGACGGCCGGCGCGACGTACCACTACCGCGTCCGCGCGACGGACGCCGACAGCAACCTCACGCTGTCCGGCGACCGGACGTTCACCACGTCGGGCGCCGTGCCGGTGCTTCCCAACGACGACTTCTCGGCGGCGACGCTGGGGTCGCTCTGGACGACGTCGGGCACCTCGGACGTGCGGGTGGAGGGCGGCGAGCTGCACATCGTCCACCCCGGCGGGGACTGGACCGTAGGAGAGCTGCGGTCGGCCCAGCCCTACGCCCTCACCGGACGGGCGACGGCGCTGACCCTGCGCCGGCCCGCCAACGACGGCCTGGGTGGCGCGACGTTCGGAGAGACCAGCGTGTTCCTCGACACCGGGGACGGTCGGTCGGTGGAGTTCTTCATCGGGGGAGGCGCCCTGACGGCGTGGGTCAACGACGGCTCGGGATCGGTGAACCTCACCCCCGGCTGGCCCGCCTACCGTCTTCCCGACGCGGGCCGGCTCCGGTTCCGCGAGTCGGCTGGCACCCTCTTCTGGGAGTACCAGGCGGAGTCGGCACCGGCCGACAGCTGGATCATGCTGGCGTCGACCGCGACACCGTTCCCGCTCGACTCCGTTCGGTTCCGCGTGGTGGCGGGCTGCAACGCCGTCCTCGCAGACGTGGCGCGGGTCGACAACGTCACGACATCGTGACCGGGGACCGGCCGCGGGTGGTGCCGGTGATGAGCCCCGCGAGGGCTTGCCTGAACCATCGAACGCCCCGATCTCGGGACGTCGGCTGAGCCCAAGTTCCGCGACCGAGCGGCGGCCGACGGCGGGCGGCGCGACTCAGGGAAGAGCCATGCCCGCAGCCGCGAGATCCCCCGTGGGAGGTCGCTAACGCGTGCAGAGGTCAGCGCTCGACGGTCAACCCGGCCCGAGCAATGGTGGTTCAGGCTTGCTTGGGGGGAAAGCGCCCTGTCGCGAACGACCCGTTGAGAGATGTCGAAGCCACTGCGCGTCCCTCGGCGGCCGCGGCCACCCTTGCCTGGAGCCGGCCTTGCTGCCGTCGCCCGACGCGGTGCCCTTCATGAGGGGATCGTTCGGCAGCTATTTAGCCCGCAGTTAGTCCGCAGGATTCTCAAAACAGGTCAACGACAGCCAACACACCCAACGACGTTTCCGCAGTTCAGAGGCACTTTGGGTCAAATCTGACCTCGACAAAGCCGTGCGTAAGCGAACCCGGCGTACCGACCGACTCATCCACCCTTTCCGTCAGGTGACCAAGCGGAGCACCACAATGCCGTCTCTGGCAGAGACGACCTGCCACGTGTGGCCCGGGTATGCCTCGCCGAAGTAGGCCGCTGCTCGGTCCGGTGGCGGTGGGGTCCAGCCCGCGGTGTCGTCGGTGACGATGTAGCTCGGCACCGGACTGCCGGTATTGCCGATCCAGTACGCGGTGTTCCGTCCGGCGAGGTGTGAGAGCAGCCCGAGGTCGGACTGCACCCCCGCTCCGGGCGGGATCTCCCGTAGAGCGGCCTCGAGCGCCTGCTGCCTCGGTGTTGCCGCCCACGCCGCTGGGCGCACGACGTCCGCGGCCGCCGACAGCGCCACCAGGACGACCGCGAACCCGGCCAACGTCAACGGCACCGCCTGCGAGTACCACTGGGCCACCCGACTCTCCGACCTCGACAGGCGGGCCAGGACCTCGATGACGGCCGCGAAGACCACCGGCATCAGGATGAGGTCGTAGTGCCAGTCGGTGCCCCAGTACGACGGGTTCGCGGCGAGGAACCGCCACACCAGGGTTGGCACCGCCACGAGCGTGAGGCTCGAGAACCAGCAGAGTCCGGCCGTCGCATACGTGTACGTGAGCAAGGTCCCGATCTTCTCGGCGGCGCCGCGGACCACGTTGTCCGGACTGAGCGCCCCTAACAGCGAGCGACTGCCGCCCTCCGTAGCGCCGAACTGGGCGAAGTAGGGGTAGTTCGCCGTGCTCGACAGCGCCGGGATGAGCCAGAGGATCTCGACGGCGCTCGCGGCCAGTCCGACGGCGCCCAGGAGCGCGCCGAGCCGGCCCCGGCCTCGAACGGCGCAGACGAGGCCGATCGCGGCCACGGTCACGCCGAGGTCCTCCTTGACCAGCACCAAGGGAAGCGACGCGATGACCACCTGGCGCCAGCGCCGGTCCGCGAGTCCTTCGGCGGCATACGCCATCAGTGGTACGGCGAGTGCGACCTCGTGGAAGTCGACGAGAACCGCCTGCACCACACCGAAGGACAGGGCGTAGGCGACGGTGACCGCGAGACCCGGCCCGAGCCCGAGGCGACGCGAGGCCAACCGAGAGATCGGCAGGATCGACCAGGCGAGCAACACGGCCTGCGCGACCAGCAGGGTGGTCGGATCGGGGATGAGCGAGTAGGGGACCGCGAGAACCGCGAGCGCGGGGCTGAAGTGGTCGCCCAAAGCGTTGAAGCCGACTCCACGGATCGGGACGGTCGGTGCCTCCAGGTGGGCGTAGCTCGAGACGATCTGCGTGAAGATGCCCAGGTCCCAGGAGGTCCAGACGAAGTGGCGGTACCGAGAGACGGCAATCGCGCCGTAGAGCGCCGCGAAGACCGCAGCGCAGGCCAGGCCGGTTCCATTGACCCGGAGCCACTGCCTCGGCCTGGTCGGCGTCATCGAGACCATGGCACAGGAGCCGTCGGGTCCTCCATGTCGTCATGCTCCCAGGGTGGGGCCCGCGAACACCTCGCTCCGCGGGTTGTCGGTCGGCCGGTTTGCGCCCCGGTCACCGGTCGCCGCCGCGAGGTCATGATCGGAAACAGGCGCAGGCATGGAGATCGTCGCTGAGGGTGGTCCGATCGGGTGGTTGTGCGCGCCATACCGCAGTCCCACTGTCGGAGTGTGCCTCGTGGATCGAGTGCCGTCGCAACGCTGATCGGTGTGGTTGCCCTGCCGATCACGCCGGTGATGTTCGCGCCCGCCACGGCCCACGCCGCCGCGGACCCCACACCGGTCACCTCGACGACCGGACCCCCGCCGTCGCCCTCGGCACCTCCGTCGTCGACCAGACCGGCGACCCCCGCGCCCTCGACGACGACACCGGCACCGAGTACGACGACGCCGGCGCCGAGCACGACGACGGGGACCACCAGCACGACGAGCACGACGAGCACGACGAGCACGACAAGCAGCCCAACGCCGTCGCCGACCCCGACCGGGGATCCGTCATCGACCACTCCGCCGTCCGACGACCCCGCCGGCGGTCTCGGGCGTGCAGACCACCAGCGTGCTGGCCCACACCGGTCCGGGTGTGGCGGGGGCGCGCTGTTCCTCGGACTGCTGCTGATCGCCTCCGGCATCGGGTTGCTCCGGTCGGTCCGCATTCGACGGCAGCCGGCTCGCCGCTGACGCCGGCGGTCACCCCGGGCTAGCCGTCGGCGGGGCGATGCGCCGAGCCGTCACCCGCGTCGAGCACGATGAGCGGGCTGTGACGGAGCATGTCGTCCACGTCGGTACGCCCCCACCGTTGGGCGGCGGCCTCGATGAGCGGGCGGCCCTCGTCCGGGTCGGTGATCTCGCGCGCGCTGGCCGGAACGTCGGCGACCGCGCCCCGCTTGAGATGGATGACGACGCGGGGATCGGCCCTGATGTTGTAGATCCAGTCCCTCGTCCGGCCGGCCCGGGGCGTGCCGGTGATGAACAGCAGCCCGTCGAGGTCGTGGAGGAAGATCTCGATCCGCCGATCCTGACCCGTCCGACGGCCGGTCGTCGTCAGGTCGATGACCTGACTGCGATGAAGTGCGCTGCGGGTGGCGTCATCCACGCCGGGGCCAAACGTCCACGGAACGGTCCTCTCGGTGATCCGGTTCGCAGTGTGTCACGCGGGAATCTGTGACGCGGCAAGCCCGACTCACAGCGCCCACCCAGTGAGCCGGAGTTGGAATGTAGGTAAGGCTTACCTACACTCAGCGCGTGCCCACGGTGACCGCCAAGAAGACGTGCTGCAAGGACAAGCCTCGCTGCACCAAGTGCCCGGTCACCTGTATGCGCCTGGAGCGCGAGGGCTACGCCGAGCGGGAGACCAAGCGCAGGTACACCGTCGACAAGAAGATCCCCAAGAAGGTGCTCAAGGCGGCCCGCGCCCGCTAGACCTCGCGGTCAGTCGTCGCTGGTCTGCAGGCCTCGACGGGCGCTGAGCAGGTCGGCCTCCGGTCGCCCCGCGACCAGGCGCTCGGCCGCGTCCAGCACCTCGACGACATGATGACGGTCGGCGGCGACGAGAGCCGCGCCCACCGTGGCCCGTCGGTGCAGGTCCTGCGTGCCGACCTCGGCCGCCGAGACCGCGAACCGGCGCTGCAGCTCGGCGACGATCGGCCGGACGACGGCGCGTTTCTCCTTGAGGGAGTGGACGTCACCCAGGAGCAGGTCCAGCTCGAGCCAACCGATCCACATGACCCCACCCTGACATCCGCCAGGAGGCGTCCGCACGTCGGTCAAGGCAGCATGGGTGGCGTGAGCGTCCCCGACCTCCACCGCTTCCTCGACGCCCAGGACTCCGGCGGCACGTATGCGACGGCGCTCGCCGAGCTGCGCCGGGGCCACAAGACGTCGCACTGGATGTGGTTCGTCTTCCCGCAGGTCCGGGGGCTCGGGCAGAGCCCGACCGCGGTCCACTACGGCGTCCGGGGGCTCGACGAGGCGAGGGCCTACCTCGCCCACCCCGTCCTCGGCGCCCGGCTGGTCGACTGCGCCGACGTCCTCGCCGGCCTCGACGCGACCGACCCGGTCGCGGTGCTGGGCAGCATCGACGCCGTGAAGCTGCGCTCGTCGATGACGCTGTTCGCCCACGCGGCCGACGACGACACCCGGCCGCACTTCACCGCCGTCCTCGACCGCTACTTCGGCGGCGAGGAGGACCCGGCCACCCTGGCGCGGATCTAGCGGCCCAGTCGCTCGAGCAGGCCCACCGCATCCCACGGCGCCCGACCTCGAGCGTCGTTGTCGAAGTAGACGTGGACGTCCCGGCCGGCACCGGCCCAGGTCCGGCAGCGCTCGGCCCACTGGTCCAGCGACCGTGCGCTGTAGCCACTCGCATACAGCTCGGTATGCCCGTGGAGCCGCACGTACCGCACCCCGCTGGTGTCCGCGTCGATGACGGGGAACTTTCCGGCGGCGTCCGCCCACACGGTGCCGATGTCGTTGGCTCGCAACAGTTCTGCCGCTTCCTCGGTGGCGAAGCTGGCGTGCCTCGCCTCCAGAACATGGCGGATCGGCCGCTCGTCCACGGCGTCGACGAGGGCGCGGGACTCCGGAACCTTCTCGTCGTGCCCGCGAGCCAACCCGGCCGCCTCGGACGTCGAGCGGGGGAGCCGGTCGAAGAAGTCCGCCAGCCGCGGCGCGTCGAAGCGGGACCGAGCCGGCAGCTGCCACAGAACGGGTCCCAGCTTCGGACCGAGGGCCAGCACTCCGGATGCCCAGAAGTTGGCCAGCGCCACGTCGACGTCGACGAGCCGCTTCATGTGGGTGATGAACCGGCTGCCCTTCACGGCAAAGACGAAGTCCTCCGGCGTCGCGTCCCGCCACCGCGCGTAGGAGGTCGGTCGCTGCAGCGAGTAGAACGAGCCGTTGACCTCCACCGAGGTCATCCGTTCTGCTGCGTAGGCGAGCTCCCGGGAGTGCGGGAGCCCGGTCGGGTAGAAGTCACCCCGCCACCGCGGGTAGGTCCATCCTGAGACGCCCACGCGGATCTGACCCGATGCCAACGGATCTCAGGCTTCGCCGGGGGAGGGGGAGCACCGCCCGCGCCGTGGAGGGCGCGCGATCACGGGAGGGACGGCTCGTCGGTCGCGGAGTCGTCGGAGCCCTCGCCGATGGTCACCAGGCCGCCGAGCAGGAGGCGACGGGCGAGGTCGACGCCCAGCACCGACGCGGACGCCGTCCCGGTCGCGAGCAGGGTCTCGACCGGCCCGAGGTCGGCCGGACCAACGGATACGTCCCCGGCTCGGCTGTGCACGACGTCACCGTCGAGACGAGCCTCGAGGTGCGGCCGAAGCTCCAGGTGCTCGGAGCCGTCCAGCGCCGCAGCGGCGCGAACCGTCGCCACCGGGCTCACCGGAGCGGCCCGTTGTGCGCGACGGCGCTTGAGGCCCAGGGCGTCGACCAGGCTCTCCGCCGGAACGTCGCGCAGCGCGCGGACGAGCGCCTCGCGGACCACGTCGACGTCGCCTTCCCAGCCGGCCGGGTCGGCGAGGTCGACCCCGAGACCCAAGGACGCGCGTACCCGCTCGTCCTCGCTCGCCGCGGCGACGGCTCGCCCGACCAGCTCGTCGGCGAGATGCCGGCGGGTCCAGGGGTGGACCCCGATAGTGAGGTGGGTGCTGACGTCGCCGAGCGCGCTGGCAGCGTGGAGGTAGCCGCGGGGCAGGTAGAGGCAGTCGCCCGGCCGCAGCGTCTCCTCGAGGAGCGGCGGACGCCCGGCGGCCTCCTCGACGGCGGCCCGTCGGTCGGTCCACGGCTGGTCGCGCAACGGGCTCGGGTGGACGGGTTCGCGGATCCGCCAGCGCTTCTCGCCGGCCACCTGGAGGACGAACACGTCGTGGACGTCGTAGTGGTCGCTGAAGCCGGTGTTCTGGGCCGGGGTCACGTAGGCGTTGACCTGCACCGGGTGGCCGAGGTCGGCGGCCAGGTCCTGGGTGAAGGTGAGGACCGGCTCCCAGGTGCGGTGGAGGCCCTGGAGCACGATCGTCGCACCGTCCGCGAACAGCCGCAGCAGCTTGTCGTCGCTCGCCTGGTCGGCGATGCCCGCTCCGGTCCCGCCGCCGGCCGTGAAGGCGCTGTCCGCCAAGGTCGAGCCGTTCTTCGCGACCCGGAGGAACGGGGCACGAAGCCCGCGCCGTGAGACGAGCTGGTCGACGGCGTCGTTGGAGAACAGGTCGTCGAACCCGCTCGGCAGGTCCGCCGCCCGGCTCAGCAACGGCCCCGATCCCCAGTAGTGCGAGGCGAACTCGTCGACAGGGACGGAGATCAGGCGCCGGAGGGCGAGGTGCCCGCCCGTGAGGGCGGGCACCCGTGTCCTCGTGGAGACGGTCACCTAGACGCCGGCACCGCTGTCGGCTCCGCCGTCCGCGCCACCGTCGGCACCGCCATCGGCTCCACCGTCGGCACCGCCATCGGCTCCACCGTCGGCCGAGCCGTCGGCTCCGCCGTCGTGTCCGCCGGCGTTGGCCCCGCCGTCAGCCGGTCCTTCGGCGCTGCCGTCGGCCCCGCCGTCGTGGCCCGCCGCGTTCGCGCCGCCGTCGGCCGTGCCCTCGGCGCCGCTGTCCGCGCCGCCGTCGGCTCCGCCGTCATGCCCGCCCGGGTTGGCTCCGCCGTCCGCAGGTCCTTCGGTGCTCGGGTCCAGTGGGTTGTCGCTCATGAGACTCCTCCCTTGTCAGGACGCCACACCGTTGTGAGCGTCGATATCCGGCATACCCCGAAGGGTCGGCGGCCACACCTGGTGCGGCTGCGCCGGGCCGCGGCCACCGGCCGCGCTTCCGAGCGTATGCCCGCGATGGTGAGCGTGGGCACCCGGCCTGGCGCGGTGTCCGGGTCGGTACGTTGTCGCCATGCGCGTCACCCATCTCGGCCACGCCTGCCTGCTCGTGGAGCTCGCCGACACCCGCATCCTCGTCGACCCGGGCTCCTTCTCGACGGGGTTCGAGTCGCTGCGCGACCTCGACGCCGTGGTCGTCACCCACCAGCACGCGGACCACCTCGACGAGGAGCGGCTCCCGGACCTGCTGGCCTTCAACCGGCAGGCGCCGGTGTTCGCCGATCCCGACTCGGCGGAGCTGCTCAGCGGGACGAGCTCGGACGTGGTCGTGCTTGCCGACGGTGAGGAGCACCGCGTCGGCGCCGCGACGATCCGAGCCGTCGGCCGGCTGCACGCCGTGAACCACGACGCCGTACCGCGGTGCACGAACGTCGGCGTCGTCCTGAGGGCCGACGGTGAGCCGACGCTCTACCACCCCGGCGACGCCTACGACGGGGAGCCCGGTGACGTGGACGTCCTCGCCGTGCCGCTCAACGCGCCGTGGGCGCGGGTCGCCGGGACGATCGCCTTCGTCCGGCGGGTGGCGCCGCGGCAGATCGTGCCGATCCACGACGCGTTGCTGTCGGAGGCGGGACGTCGCCTGTACCTCGGACACGTCGAGGGTTATGGCGGCGACGACCTCACCGTGCACAACCTCACGGGAGGCCGCGCCGCCGACATCACCCTCGACTGAGCGTGTTCGCTACTTCGCCGGGAGCCGGGTGATCCAGTAGGGCGTCTCCGGGACCGGCGTGGTGCTGAACCGGGCGTTGATCACCCAGAGCCAGCCACCCGCGAGGGTGGTGGTCGAGGGCACGTCCAGCGTCTCGTCGCTGCGGGCGCCGGCCCACTTCGCCGTCCATCCGCTTCCCGAGCGCGAGAGCAGCAGAACGGCGACCGAGCTCTGGTCGCTGCCCCGCACGTTGTACAGCGTGGTCCCGTCGATCTCGAGACCGTCGCCGCCGATGATGCCGGGACCACCCCTGACCGGAATGGCCTGAGCCACCCCGGTGGTGGCGTCGACCTGCCACAGCCCACCGACGCGGCTGTTGTTGAGGACGAGCGAACCGTCCGGCAGCTCGCGAATACCGTTGGCGTTGGTGGTTCCCGCCGGGCTCACCGGCCACGCGCCGCCGAGCGCGAGGAAGCTGATGCTGCCGCTGGGCTGCCCCGTTGCGGGGTTGACCGGTACCCGGACCAGCCGGTCGACCCGCGAGTCGGTGACGTAGACGTAGGAGTCCGCGACGACGAGGTCGTTGTGGAAACCCCCGCCCGGGGCGAACTCTCCGAAGACCAGAGCACCGGTGCTGGCGTTGATCGCCCAGACCCACTGCACCGTCGACACGTTGCCGACGAACCAGAGCAGGTTGCTGCGGTCGTCGTAGTAGAGGCCGCGGATGGCGCGGCCGGTGAGGGCGGGCAGCAGGACTGATCGCGACCCGGTGAGGAGGTCACCGGTGATGATGCTTCCGTCTCGCATCGATCCCGCGTAGTAGGTCGTGCCAGGACCCGAGGCGATCCCTTCGGGTCGGAACCCGTTGGGGAGGTCGACCGTCTCGGGAGCCGGCCCGACGCGACGGCGCGCCTGCGCGGTACCACCGGAGATGGCCACCGGGACCAGGGCCGCACCGGCGGCCAACCCGAGAAGCGCTCGACGGGACAGGACGTTTCTGGGAGTTTCCTGAGTCGGGGTCATCCCGTCATTCTGAACAGACCGTTCGCCCAATGTCGAGACCTCGTCGTTGAACGATCGACGAGTTCTCGACGTCTCCGGTCAGTCCTTGTGCCGGCCGCGCTCCTCGTGAGCGAGCCGCGCAGCGCCGATGATGCCGGCCCGGTTCTCGAGGGTGGCCGGGATGATCGGTGTGCGCAGCTTGAGCTTCGGGAGGAACTGGTCGGCCTCCTTGGAGATGCCGCCACCGACGACGAACAGGTCGGGCGAGAACAGTGCCTCAACGACCGAGTAGTAGCGCTGCAGGCGCGGGATGTACTCGTCGTAGGTCAGCCCGAGCGTGTCCTTCACCGATGACGCGGCCTCGTCCTCGGCGTCCTTGCCGTCGATCTCCAGGTGGCCCAGCTCGCTGTTGGGTATCAGCACGTTGCGGTAGAGGATCGCGCTGCCGATCCCGGTGCCGAGCGTGGTGAGGATGACCAGACCGTCCTCGTCCATCCCGGCGCCGTAGTGCAGCTCCGCATAGCCCGCGGCGTCCGCGTCGTTGACGAGGTAGACGTCGCGCCCCAGCCGCTTCTCCAGGGCCTTCTCGCCCTCGAACTCGATCCACGTCGGGTCGATGTTGGCGGCCGACAGGACGACACCGTGCTGGACCACCGCGGGCACGGTGACACCGACCGCCGTGTCGTCGTCGATCTTGTCGGCGAAGTGATCGACCAGCTGGGCGACGACCTCGATGACCGCCTCGGGCGTGGCCGGCTTCGGGGTGAGGATCTTCTTGCGCTTGGTCGTGAACTCGCCCTTCTCGAGGTTCACGACGGCGCCCTTGATTCCACTGCCCCCGATGTCGATCCCGAGGGCCACATGGTGCTTGGCCATGGTCGTCCGCCTGCCTTCGCCTGCTCGTCGGTGAGTTGGTCTGGTGACCGGATGGTGCGGTCCCGTATGCGGGTGAGGTGCAGTCTGGCAGGTCACCCCACCCTCACGGCAGGGTCAGGATCTCGTTCCCGTCCTCGGTGATGAGGATGGTGTGCTCGAACTGCGCCGAGCGCTTCCGGTCGGCGGTCACGACCGTCCACCGGTCGTCCCACATCTGCCAGTCCGCGGTGCCGAGGTTGAGCATCGGCTCGATCGTGAACGTCATGCCCGGTTCGATGAGCCGTCCGTATGCAGGAGCCGCGTCGTAGTGGGGGATCACCAGCCCGCTGTGGAAGCTCGTCCCGATCCCGTGCCCGGTGAAGTCGCGGACCACCCCGTAGCCGAACCGGCGCGCATACGACTCGATGACCCGCCCGATGACATTGATCGGCCGGCCGGGCAGGGCCGCGCGGATGCCGCGCATCATCGCTTCGCGGGTGCGCTCGACGAGGTCCCGGGACTCCTCGTCGACATCGCCGACCAGGTAGGTCGCGTCGGTGTCGCCGTGGACGCCGCCGATGAAGGCGGTGATGTCGATGTTGACGATGTCGCCGTCCTCGAGGCGGCGGGAGTCCGGGATGCCGTGGCAGATGACCTCGTTGACCGAGGTGCACAGCGACTTCGGGAACGCCTTGTAGCCGAGGGTCGACGGGTAGGCACCGTGGTCGAGGAGGAACTCGTGCCCGACCGCGTCGATCTCGTCGGTGGTGACCCCCGGCGCGATGGCGGCGGCAGCAGCCTCCATGGCCTGGGCGGCGATCCGGCCCGCGACCCGCATCCGGGCGATCGTGTCGGCGTCCTTGACCTCCGACCCGGTGAACGGCTCGGGGCGGGGCTTGTCGACGTACTCGGGCCGAGCGATGGCGGTGGGTACCGGCCGGCGCGGCGAGACGTCGTGCGGCGCGACGGTTGCGAAGGTAACCGGCATACGCTGGAGTCTAAGCACGCCGTCCGAGAGGCCGCGTTCCAGCCGAGCGAGAGCAGGTGAGCACCCGTGAGCTACTGGTACAACACGGCGACCGGTCAGGTCGAGACCGACGACAACCGAGGTCAGGCGCAGGACGTCATGGGCCCCTACGAGACCGAGGCGGAAGCGTCGCGGGCTCTGCAGTCCGCGCACGAGCGCACCGAGAAGTGGGACGAGGAGGACCGGCGCTGGAACACTGGCGGCGCGTCGTCCTCGGGTGACGCCGACGACTGAGGAGGAACCGCCGAGCCTGTATGCGTGGGCCGGCGGCACGGACGCCTTCCGTCGGCTCATCGGCGCGTTCTACGACCGCGTCGAGGGGGACGACCTGCTGGGCCCGCTGTTTCCGGGCGGTGTGTCCGGGGAGCATCGCGCTCACGTCGTCCTGTGGTGGGTGGAGGTCTTCGGCGGTCCGGCGGACTACACACCGCTTGGGGGGTACCAGCGGATGCTCGACCACCATCGCGATCTCGGCATCACGCCGGAGCAGCGGTTCCGGTTCGCCTCACTGATGAGCCTGGCCGCCGACGACGCCGGCCTCCCGGACGACCCGGAGTTCCGGGCCGCGCTGGTCGGCTACCTCGAGTGGGGGACCCGCTTGGCCCTGCACAACTCCCAGCCGGGTGCCGAGGTCGTCACCGAGGCCCCGGTGCCGCGGTGGGGCTGGGGTCTCGCGCCGCCCTATCAGCCCTGAGCGGGAGAGACGGGTCAGCCCTCCAGCTCGGCCCGCTCGGCCCGCTCGGCCCGCTCGGCTCGGACCTTGCGCTCGTGCACGGCGTAGCGGTCGGTGCGGTCGTCGTAGGTCCAGAAGCCCCGTAGCCACACCGTCGTCGCGGCGACCCCGAGTACGCAGAGGAGCCCGCCGCTGGTGATGGCCTGCCGCACCCCGAACCGGTCCGCGACGAGCCCGGACCGGATCTCGCCACCGATCGGACCGATCGAGTAGGACAGCATCTCGATCCCGGCTAGCCGGCCGCGCATCGAGTCCGGGATCGTCTGGTGCCAGATGATGCTGCGGAAGATGCCGCTGATGTTGTCGGCCGCACCGGCGAACCCGAAGCACAGCAGGACCAGCCACGGGTTCTCCAGCAGGCCGGCGAGCGCGACCGATGCGCCCCAGGCCATCGCGGCGATGACGACGGCCCGGCCGTGGTGATGTGTACGTCCGGTCCACCCGGAGGTCAGCGAGGCCACCAGGGCGCCGACCGTCCCGACCGAGTAGAGGAGCCCGAGCAGCTCCGGTCGCTGCATCACGTCCTGCGCGAGCGCGGGGAAGAGGACCGTCGGCATCGCCAGGAACATCGCGACGATGTCGATGACGTAGGTGCCGAGCAGGTCCCGGCGGCCAACCGCATACCGAAGCCCTTCGCCGATGCCGCGCAGGCTCGGCGGGGCCGCGTCCTCGACCGGCGGGTACGGGCGCATACGAAGGAAGAGCACCGTCGCGATGGCGATACCGGCCACGTCGATGAGGAAGCACCACCCGGTGCCGACCGCGTGGAGCAGGATGCCGCCGACCGCTGGGCCGCCCAGCATGCCGATCTGGATCCCGGCGGTTGAGAGGGCGACCGCCGCCGGGAGCTGGTCGTGGGCGACGGTGCGGGGGATCAGCGCCTCGCGCGACGGGCGCTGTAGCGACTGGGCGGCCGACAGGAAGCCCGCGACGACGAAGATGACCCACACCTGCGGCTCGGGCAGGAACGCGTTGACGACGAGGACGCTGGTGAACACCACCTGCGCAACACCGGTCCACACCAACAGGGTTCGCCGGTCCATGTGGTCGGCCAGTGCGCCGCCCCAGAGGCCGAAGACGATGAGGGGTACGAGCTCGACTATTCCGACCGCGCCGACGACGAAGTTCGACCCGGTGATGTCGTAGAGCTGGAAGGGGACGGCGACGTAGGTGACCATCCCGCCGAGGTAGAAGACCGTCCCGGCGAGGAAGAGCAGCCGGTAGTCGCGCGACTGCCGGTACGGCGTCACGTCCATCCGGATCCGGTTCAGCACGGTCGCCCACGCCACGAGGGGAGTGTCCTCTCTCGACGAGGCGCGGAACAACGACATTGCCGGCCCGGGCTCGTCAGGCCGGAGCGGACTCCCGCAAGGTGCCGACGACCACGTAGTTGCCGAGGTAGGAGGCGCGGTCCGGGGCGATGACGCAGCTGATCGCGACGACCGTGTCGGGGCGGACTCGGACCACCTCGTCGGTGGAGGTGAGCCGGTCGAAGGGCACCGAGAGCACCTGGGTCACCGCGTAGGTGAAGACGCCGGCCGTCGTCGTGAGGACGAGAGTGTCCCCGGTCCGTACCTCCTGGAGCCGGCTGAACACCCCGCGCGCCGGGTCGTCGGGGTGGAACCGGTTCGAGTGGCCGGTGACGAAGGTCGTCTCCGTGCCGGGCACGGTGGGCGCCGCGCCGAGGTCGATGCGCGCGACCTGGTCCAGGGTGGGCGCGTCGTAGCAGGGCTGCCCGGGGACCTCGCAGCGTTCAGAGGTGTTGTAGCGGGCCAGCCCGCTGGAGCCGGCGTCGATGAGCCGCGCTCCCGCCCGTTCGACGCGGAACCCGGTGAGCTCGCCGCGCGGGACCGCCTGGATGGACGTCGGCCGGCTGCCGGTCCCCGAGGGCGGAACGGGCGTGGTGGTGGGCGGGGACGTGGTGGCGGGTGGCGTGGTGGGTGCGGTGGCGGTCGGCGTCGCCAGGGGCGACGCGCCGGCCGGCGGCGGGACCGCGGCCCCGGAACAGCCGGCGACGAGCGCGACGAGGACCGCCGCCCCGGCCATGCGGGCGGCGGTCCTGAGGCATCGGTCGGTCACGCCGGGTCGAGCCTCCCGAGCGTCGGCGGCGAGGTGGCCCTCGCCGCCGACGGTGTCGCCGTCACTCCCGCGGAGCGCGGATCCGCGTCAGCCGCAGCGCGCGCGGGAACCGATGACCGGCGAGCAGGGCCACCAGGCCGAGCAGGCCGAGCAGCAGCAGCCCGGCCCGCCCCGGTGTGAACGGGTTGGCTCCGGCCGGGTCGGCGCTGACGCCGGCCTCGACCGGCTGTAGCGGGTACGTCGTGACCGTCGAGGCGGGTGCAGCGGTGGTCGTGGTGCCCGTCGTGGGCGACGTGCTCGTGGTCGTCGTGGACGGCGGAGGCGACGACGTGGTCGTGCTCGTTGTCGTCGTGCTCGTCGTGCTCGTCGTGCTCGTCGTGCTCGTCGTGCTGGTCGTGCTGCTGGTCGGCGGGGTCGTCGTCGTCGAGGTGGGCGGCGCCGGCGGCGGACAGTCGGCCACCGAGGGCTCGGGATCCAGCTTGTCGGTGTTGGCGACGATGACGACGGACCGCCCCTGGGCGTCCTTGAACTCCTGGCCGACGGTGACCGTGCCGTCGTACCCGAGGAGGGAGTGGTTGTCGGTCCAGATCGGGTTGTTGCCGGTCTGGAGGCGTTCTCCCTCACCGGGCTTGCTCACGTACTTGCAGATGTAGGACTTGTGCGGTCCCGGTGCTGCGGTCGGAGCGGCAGCCGCCGCTCCCACGCCGGCGACGAGCGCCAGCATGGATCCCACGGCGACAACGCCGCCGCCGATGCGCAGTGCCAAAGCCGCTCCCGAACGGCTCTCAGTGCCATGGTGCAAAGAGGTCATGCTTGCCCCTTGTGGAGACGAGGTGTCCCGCAGGGCCCCCGGGGCGGAACGGCGGGGGGCAGCGTGTGCCCCCACCTCGTCACGATGCATCCAGATGCTTCGCGAGGTACGCGTAATCGTCAGATTGCCGCCGAACGGCCGATACGCCTCGAGCGCCCGGCATACCGCTCACCCGTCGCCTGGTGACCGACGCCCGAACCGGGACCCACCACTAGGCTCCCGAGCGTGAACATCGTCTTCGTCGAGCCGGCCTTTCCGCACAACCAGCGCCGGTTCGTCGCCGCGCTGGCGGGCGTGGGTGCCAGCGTCATCGGAGTGGGCGAGTCGGCCGAGGGGGACCTCGGCGACGAGCTGCGCGGTCAGATGCGCGCGTACTACCAGGTCTCCAACGTGACCGACGAGCAGCAGCTCGACGCGGCGGTGCGCTGGGCGCAGGACCAGGTGTGGGTGGACCGGCTCGAGTCGACCATCGAGTCGCACCAGATGACCGCCGCCACGGTCCGCGAGTGGCGCGGCATACCCGGCACCTCGGTTCGCACCACCTGGCTCTGCCGCGACAAGCCGTCGATGAAGGAGGCCCTGCGCCAGGCGGGGGTCCCGACGGCCGCGTCGGCCGCCGTCGACACCGCCGACCAGGCCCGGGAGTTCGCTCGCCACGTCGGCTACCCGCTGATCCTCAAGCCCCGCGCCGGCGCCGGTGCGCTGGGCACCACCCGCGTCGACAACGACGCCGAGCTCGACGCCGCACTGGTCTCCTTCGGTGACGCCGACTCCATCGCCGTCGAGGAGTTCGTCGAGGGCCACGAGGGGTTCTACGACACCATCGCCGTGAACGGCCACGTCGTGCACGACTGGGCGACCCACTACTACCCGAACGTCCTCGAGGCGATGCGGCACCGTTGGATCTCGCCGCAGTTCATCACCTCGAACCGGATCGACCAGTCCTCGTTCTACGGCGAGGTCCGGGAGATGGGCGCCCGGGTCATCGATGCGCTCGGCATCGAGACGTCGGCCACTCACATGGAGTGGTTCTACGGACCCAAGGGGCTGCGGTTCTCCGAGATCGGATGCCGCCCGCCAGGTGTCGGCGCGTGGGACCTCTACTCCGCGGCCAACGATGTGGATGTCTATCGCGAGTGGGCCAACGGCATCGTCCACGGCGGGCCGGACCGCGCCCTGTCCCGCCAGTACTCCGCCGGGATCATCGCGCTCCGCCCGTCCGCCGACGGCACGATCCAGGGCTACAGCGGGCTCGACGACATCCGCGACCGCTACAACGAGTGGGTCATCGACGCGCACCTGCCTGACCCCGGCACGCCGACGCAACCGGTCGAGGCCGGGTACATGGCCAACGCCTACGTCCGGATGAAGCACCCCGACTACGACGTGCTTCACGGGATGCTGGACGACACGGGACGCACCGTGCGCGTCCATGCGGGCTGACCCGCGTGGATGTGGACGGATGAGCTCGACGCATCTGCTGGGCCCCCAACGGTTTCTCACGACCGCCGGGGCCGTCGTGCGCAGTCTGGACGTCGAGGGACCCGTCGCGATCATCACCGCCGGGTGGGAGGAGCGCGAGTCCGACGACGGTGAGCTCGACGCCGTCCTGGACGGCCGGTCCCAGAACCTGCGCCTCTTCGGCCGGATGATGGACGTCCTCGAACGCGACGAGGTCGTCGCCGCCGCGGCCCTCTCGCTGCGGGACGCCGTCGACGACCTCGCCGGGCTCTACTCCATCCGCCTCCACCATGCTCTCGACGCGGTCTACACCCTGCGCCGCCGCAAGGGCCGCGAGGACGTCCTGGCCGCGGCCTCGCGGGACGGCATCGACGCGGTCCGCCGGCTCGACCAGTGGTACCTCGACGAGGTGCGGGCGCTCTACACCGAGACGTATGCGACGGGCGCAGCGGGAGGCAGCGACCTGTGGGCCGAGCATCGGGGCGAGGTCGGCGAGCTGCTCGCTGGCTCGTCGGTGCTCGCCGTCGCCGGCGGTCACGTCGGCATGCTGCTGCGCACGATGCAGTTCTTCTCGGTCCGGCCGCCGGCCGACCTGCCGGTCGTCGCCTGGTCGGCGGGCGCGATGGCGATGACGCGAACCGTGGTGCTGTTCAACGACTTCGCGCAGGCGAACGGTGCGGCCGAGGTCTGGGACCGCGGCCTCGCCCGGGTCGAGAACATCGTGGCGCTGCCGCACGCCCGTCGCCGGATTCGCCTCGACGACCGCGTCCGGATGCAGGTCTTCGTCCGGCGATTCGAGGGTTCGGCGTGCCTGCTCCTCGACGACGGCGCCAAGGTCGCCGTCGGGCCCGACGGTGCGCTTCCGCCCGGCGCGCGGGTGATCCGCGCCGACGGGACGGTCGGCGTGGTCGAGGCTGCCGCATGACATCGCCGACCACCACGGCCCCGACGAGCGGGCACCAGCGCAAGCTGGCGATCAACCGGCTCCGCGACCGGCTCGCGACGTCGGACTCGGGCGCCGTCGACCGGTTCCTCCAGCGCCACATCGCGCCGATCGTCGAGGGCCGCTACGCCACGTTCCTCTGGCGCGGTGACGCCGAGGAGGTGATGGTCCGCCATCGGGTCGTCGGACTGCCGGACCCGCTCCACTTGCGCCGCCTCGCCGACACCGACCTCTGGCACGCGACGATCGAGCTGCCCGAGGGATCGCGCGTCGAGTACCAGTTCGAGGTGGTGCGCGGTGGCGTTCGCGAGGAGTACCTCAACGACCCGCTGAACCCCCGGCTGGCGCACGGTCCGTTCGGCTCGCAGTCGGTCGCCGCCGCCTCGGGTTACGTCGTCCCGTCCTGGACGCTGCCCGACCCCGAAGCTCGCCCGGGCACGATCGACTCGATCTCGTTGCGCAGCAAAGCGCTTCGCCGCGAGCAATGGATCCGGCTCTACCGGCCCGCGCGGTTCCGCGAGGTCCGCCGATACCCGTTGCTCATCGTCCACGACGGCGACGACTACCTGAACTACGCCGCCGCCAAGACCGTCCTGGACAACCTCATCCACCGCGGTGAGGTCGCCCCGCTCGTCGCCGCGTTCATCCCGCCGGGGAACCGGCTCGTCGAGTACGCGAACCACGCGCCTCACGCGCGCTTCGTCGCGCGGGAGCTGGTGCCCTATCTCACCGAGGAGCTGCCGCTCATCGACCTCCCCGACGGACGGTGCCTGATGGGTTCCAGCTTCGGGGGAGTGGCGTCGCTCTCGACGGCGGTGCGCTATCCGTCGGTGTTCGGTTCGCTGCTCCTGGAGTCCGGGTCGTTCGTCTTCACCGACATCGGCGCGGAGCACGGCGGCGGCCCGGTGTTCGACCCGGTCGTCAAGTTCGTCAACGGGTACCGCGCGCGGCCCCGAGTGGTGGCCGACCGGATCTACCAGACCTGTGGGATCTACGAGCCGCTCATCACCCCGAACCGCTCGATGGTCTCGACGTTCCGTGACACCGGCATGGAGGTGCGCTACGCCGAGGCCCGCGACGGCCACAACTGGGAGAACTGGCGGGACCGCCTGCGGGACGCCCTGACCTGGATCTTCCCGGGCGAGCAGAAGTTCGTCTACGAGTAACCGACCGACTGAGAGGCACGCTGACATGGGACTGGGCGACAAGGTCGTGGAGCGCTGGATCTCGCCGCGCACCCAGCGCGAGCTGACGCTGGCGCGGTGGGGTCATTACGGGACACCCCTGCTCGTCTTCCCGACCGCGGGCGGTGACGCCGAGGAGATCGAGCGACACCATCTCCTCGGTCATCTGGCCGAGGCCGTGGACGCGGGCCGGGTGAAGGTGTACTCGGTGGACAGCACCGCGGGCCGCGCGCTGGCAACGCACGAAGGCTCGCCGGAGCACCGGATGTGGCTGTTCAACCAGTACCACGATGCGATCGCATCCGAGGTGGTGCCGGCCATCCAGGCCGACACCGGTGGTCACGAGATCGTCGCCGCGGGGTCGTCGATCGGCGCGTTCAACGCGCTGGCCATGGTGTGTCGCTACCCGCAGCTGTTCCGGGCCGCGATCTGCATGAGCGGGACGTACCACATGGAGAAGTTCATCGGCGGGTTCAACGACGACCTCTACTTCTCCTCCCCCGTTCACTTCGTCAAGGGGATGGAAGGCGGCCAGCTCGACCTGCTGCGCCAGCGGTTCGTCGTCCTGGCCTCCGGCTCCGGTCGCTGGGAGGACACCGGGGAGTCGTGGGCCGTCGCGAACGTGTTGGGGGAGAAGGGAATCCCGAACCGCGTCGACGACTGGGGCCCGGAGTACGACCACGACTGGCCGACCTGGTGGAAGATGCTCCCGACCTACGTGGACGAGATGGTCGGATGACCTCCGACCCCTTGGCGTCGGCGGTCGACCGGCTCATGCCGCGGGCTCGGACCGACCTCGAGCGGCTCGTGGCGATCCCGTCGGTCGCGTCGGAGGACCGGCTCCCCGTCCCGGCGGGCCGGGAGGCGGCCGAGACGGTCGAGGGGCTCTACCGTGAGCTGGGCGTCGACGACATCCGGCTGCTCGACGCCGACGACGGCAGCGTCGTCGTCGTCGGTCGGACCGTCGGTCCGGTCGGCGCGCCCCGGGTCCTGCTGTACGCGCACTACGACGTCCAGCCGCCGGGCGACGAGGCCGCGTGGTCCAGCGACCCGTGGACCCTCACCGAGCGGGACGGCCGTTGGTATGCGCGGGGGGCGGCGGACTGCAAGGGCAACCTCGTCATGCACCTCACCGCGCTCCGCGCGTTGCGCGACGTCGACGGCGGCTGGCCGGTGTCCCTGACCGTCGTGTGCGAGGGCTCGGAGGAGATGTCGACCGGTGGCCTGGAACGGCTCGTCGCCGCTCAGCCGGAGCTCTTCGCCGCGGACGTCATCGTCGTTGCGGACACCGGCAACGTCGAAGCCGGCGTCCCGACGGTGACGACCAGCCTGCGAGGGACCGGCAGCGTCCTCGTGACGGTGCGGACCATGGAGGGACCGGTGCACTCCGGCGCCTTCGGCGGAGCGGCGCCCGACGCGATGGCGGCACTGATCCGGGTCCTCGACACGCTGCGCGACGACAAGGGCGCGACCACGGTGAAGGGGGTGCCGTCCGACGGGGAGTGGGTGGGCGCCGCCTACCCGGTGGAGCGGTTCCGCTCGGACGCCGGCGTTCTCGACGGGGTGGACGTCGTCGGCGGGGGCACCGTCGCGGACGCCCTGTGGGCCCGGCCGGTGGCGACGGTTCTCGCGATTGAAGGTCCCGCCATCAAGGACGTGACGGCGTCCGTGCAGGCCGAGGCCCGGGCCGTGGTGAACCTCCGCGTGCCGGCTGGCATCGACGCGGCCGACGCCCAGCAGCGGCTGGTGGATCAGCTCACCGCCGCCGCGCCCTGGAACGCCCGGATCACGGTCGAGCCGAAGACCCTGGGGCGTCCGTTCGCGGCGCGGACCGACGGCCCCGCATACGCCGCTCTCGCCGTCGCGATGCAGGAGGCGTACGGCCGGCCGATGGTCCAGACCGGGCAGGGCGGCGCGATCCCGTTGTGCGTCGCGCTCGCCGAGGCGCATCCCGACGCGGAGATCCTGCTCATCGGGGTGGAGGAGCCGGCCTGCCGGATCCACGCGCCGAACGAGAGCGTCAGCCCGGACGAGCTGCGCCGTACCGCCGTCGCCGAAGCACTCCTGATACGAGCGGTGGGCGAGGCCGACCGGGGGCCATGATGACGCTGTGGTGAGGCGACGCGTCACGATCCTCGATGTCGCGGCCGACGCCGGCGTGTCCATTGCGTCGGTGTCCGCCGCGCTCAACGAACGACCCGGAATCTCCAACGAGACCCGCGCTCGGATCCTCGCCGTGGCCGGGCAGCTGGGCTGGGTGCCCTCGTTGCGAGGCCGAAGCCTGTCCGGCAAGCGGGCGTACGCCGTCGGCCTCGTCATCGACCGCCCCTCGACCGTCATCGAGTCCGACCCGTTCTTCGCGGGTTTCCTGGCCGGGGTCGAGCTGGTCCTGAGCCGGAAGGGCTACGCGCTGGTGCTGCAGCTGGCCGCCAACCGGCCGGCCGCGATCGAGCGCTACCGCCGGCTGGCTCTCGACCACCGGATCGACGGCGCCTTCCTCACCGATATGGCGCGCAACGACGCCCGCGTACCCATGCTTCGGGACCTGGAGCTCCCGGCCGTCGCCGTGAATCCGGCCCAGGACTGCGGCGTGCCCGCCGTCCGGCAGGACCACCTGCCCGGCCTGGAACAGCTCATGGACCGCCTGATCGGACTCGGGCACCGGCGGATCGCACACGTCGCCGGGCGTCGAGGCCTCATCCACACCAGGCAACGCGTCGAGGTCTGGCGCTCGGCCGTCACGGCGGCCGGACTCACGCCGGGTGCGCTCGTCTACGGGGACTTCTCGGCCGAGAGCGGCAGCCGGGCGGCCGAGCGCGTCCTCGCTGCGCCGGGGGAGTGGCCGACGGCGGTCGTCTGCGCCAACGACCTCATGGCCGTCGGTTTCATCGCGCGAGCCAGCGCGCTCGGGGTCGACGTTCCCACGCAGATGTCGGTGACCGGGTTCGACGGGCTGAAGATCGGCGCGTACGTGCGCCCGGCCCTGACGTCGGTGGCCACCTCGCCCCGGGCCTTGGGGGAGGCGGCGGCCCTGCTGCTGCTCGGCATCCTGGCCGGGGAGCACGTGGCGGACGTCGACGTAGCGGCCACGGTTCCGATCTTCCGTGACTCCCTCGCGGCCCCGCCGTCGGAGTCGAGGCCGCGCGGTCGTCGGACCCGGTCGTAGCCCGAAACGTTTCGGCGTTCCCAACTGCCGTCGAGCCCGTCGGGGTGCTACGTTCCGATGACCTAAACGTTTCGGTTGGGGAGTGCACAGATGGCAACGATGAAGTTGCGCGTAGTCCGGGTTTCGAGCCTCGCGGCGATCGCGGTGGTGGGGGCCTCCCTGGCCGCCTGCTCCAGCGGTGGCGGTGGGGGGGCTGCGGCACCCTCCGTCGGGGGCGAGGTGAGCGGTGCGCTCAACATCCTCGTCTCGAGTGCCACCGGCTCCGATGCCGGCTTCCAGGCCGTCAACAAGGCGTTCCAGGCGGCGCATCCCGGCGTGCAGGTGACCTTCTCGGCGATCCCGAACGAGGACTACAACCAGGCCCGCTCGTCACGGCTGACCGCGGGCAGCGCCGACATCGTCGTGGCCTTCCCCCGGGAGCTGCCGAGCTACGTCCCCGCCGGTAACGAGGGCGACGACGCCCGGCTGGCGGACGCCGGGGGGTTCCTGGACCTGACCGGCCAGCCGTTCCTCAGCGCCTTCGACAAGACGGTCCTCGACGCCACGAAGTACAAGGGCAAGAGCTACAGCGTTCCCACGGGGCTCAGCTACTACACGGGGATGATGTACAACAAGAAGATCTTCAAGGACAACGGGGTCAACGTCCCGACGACCTGGGCGGAGTTCACCGCCGCGTGCGACGCCCTGAAGGCGAAGAACATCACGCCCATCGGCCTCGCCGGCAAGGACACGGCGGGAGTGGCGACCCTCGGCATCGTGCAGTCCGTGTACCCGGCGAAGGCGGACAAGGACGCTCTCGCGAAGGGCCTCTACGACGGGTCGGTCAAGCTCAACGACGGCAAGCAGCTCCAGGTCCTGACCAAGCTCCAGACCCTCTACGGCTACGCCGAGCCCAACTTCGCCGGCGTGAACTACACGACCATGACGGCGGACTTCGTCAACGGTAAGTCCGCGATGATCGCGGACGGCACCTGGGACGTCACGGCGCTGCAGAAGGCCGGTGGCTCGTCGCTCGACTTCGGCTACTTCCCGCTCCCCGCCAGCGACAACGCGGCGGACAACAAGGCGCTGGGCGGCAAGGTCGAGCTGTCCCTGGCCATCCCGAGCAATGCCAAGAACCCGCAGGCCGCGGTGAGCTGGATGGACTTCTTCACCAAGAACTACGCGCTGTTCGACGACCAGGCCGGCTTCGCGCCCTCGGTCACCGGCGCCAAGAGCAACGCCTTCTATACGTCGATCGCGGACAACACCGCACAGTTCCAGCCCGCGTGGGACACGATCTGGATCGTCAACACCAAGGCCGGGCCCGCAGCATCCGTCCCGTTCAACTGGGCCGGGCTGAGCCCGATGGGGTCGCAGGACGCGGCCGCTGCTGCTGGCGCCGCCCAGAACGACTGGGCCGCCGGACTGTCGAAGTGACCGGACGGCCGACGTGAAAGGAAGCGCCTTCCTCTTCGGGCGCCGCTCGACTGCACAGCTGATCTTCGCTCTCGGTCTCACGCTGGTCATCGTCTTCTCGCTCGTCCCCGCGGTCGGGATCCTGGTGATCTCGTTCACCGACATACGGTCACTGCCGTTCCTGCCGGTGCACTTCGTCGGACTCCAGAACTACGCGACGTTCTTCGGCTCGGCGCAGCTCGGCTACAACCTGCACGCCCTGTGGAACACGCTGGTCTTCGCCATCTCGGTCACGGTCCTCCAGAACGCCATCGCCCTGTTCGTCGCGGTGCTGCTGAACCAGCGGCTACGCGGCCGCAACGTCGCCCGAGGGATCGTCTTCCTGCCGACGATTCTTGGCGTCACGGTTATCGGGCTGGTGTTCAGCCTGGTGTTCAACCCCACCGGTGGCCCCGCCGCCAGCGTGTGGAGCTGGTTCGGTGGTTCGTCGGCGTTCTTCGGCTCACCGTCTCTGGCCATGCCGCTCGTCATCGCCGTTCAGGTGTGGTCGGGCGTCGGCGTCGCCGTCGTCATCTACCTCGCCGGCCTGCAGGCCATCCCGTCGGAGCTCTACGAGGTCGCGTCGATCGACGGTGCCGGCAGCTGGCAGCGCCTGCGGTACGTCACGGTCCCGTTGCTGGCCCCATCGGTGACGGCCAACACCCTGCTCAGCGTTATCGGCGCCCTTCAGAGCTACCAGCTGATCTACGTCCTGACCGGGCCGATCAACCCGGCCACCCAGGTGCTGTCCCTGGCGATCTTCACCCAGGGGTTCGGTGGCGCCCAGGGTGGAGCCGCCCTGTCCCAGGGCTACGCGGCGGCCATCTCCATCGTTCAGTTCGTGATCGTGATGATCGTGTCGCTGTTCCTCCTGGGCTACCTCCGGCGACGGGAGACGTCGCTGTGAGCATCATCGGTCCCGCCGTCGCCACGTCGGCAACCACCCCACGGCCGGACCGGCCGAATCCACCACCGGCCAAGGACCACCGGGTCCGAGGCAAGATCGCGCTCTATGCCCTGCTGGTCGTCGTCGTCCTCATCTATCTGTACCCGCTGCTGTTCCTCGTCAACACCGCGCTCAAGTCCGACACCGAGTTCGGCGGCAACCCCACCGGCCTGGTCACGTCGCCCGAGCTGAGCAACTTCGGGACCGCCTGGTCCAAGGGCAACTTCGCCGCATACTTCCTCAACTCGATCCTCTACACCCTCGTGGCGGCGGCGCTCGGGACCGCGATGTCGCTCATGGTCGGCTTCCCCGTGGCCCGGGGGTACCTGAAACACACCCGACTCTGGAACGGCCTGTTCGCGGCGATGCTGTTCCTGCCCAACACCCTCGTGACCGTCTTCCAGTTGGCCCTCCGGATGAACCTCTACGACACCCGTCTCGGCTACGTCCTCATCATGGCGTCGGGCGTCGGTGTCGGACCGCTGCTGATCGTCGGATACCTCAAGACGGTCCCCAAGGAGATCGACGAGGCGGCCGCCCTCGACGGCATCTCCTACACGCGGTACCTGTTCCGGTTCCTGCCCGCCCTGATCCGCCCGGTGCTGGCGACCGTCTTCATCCTGCAGGCCATCGGCGTGTGGAACGACATCATCCTCGCGACCATCCTGCTGCCCGACCAGAGCAAGTACCCACTGACACTGGGGCTGTTCGCCTTCAAGGGCACCTACACGAGCCAGTGGAGCCTCCTGGCCTCCGCGACGATCATTGTTGCGGCCCCTCTCCTCGTCGCGTATCTGTTCCTGCAGCGCTACCTCGTCGCCAGCGTGGTCGGCGGGTCCGTGAAGGGCTGAGGCCACGCCGATGGTCGTGCACGCCACTCGAGCGCGGCCCGCCGCCGGTGACACCGTTCCGGGCCAAGGCCCCGTCCGCTTTCCACTGGGGCCGTTCACGCCGTATGCGGGCAACCCGATCCTCCGCCCGCGCGGCGACTCGTGGGAGTCGGGAAGCGTGTACAACCCCGCCGCGGTGGTGGTGGGCAACCGGGTCGCGCTGTTCTACCGCGCGCACGCCGACGACATCGTCTCCCGGGTCGGCCTCGCCTGGAGCGACGACGGGTACGCCTTCGAACGCGAGACGGAGCCGGTCCTCTCGCCCAGCACGGACTACGACCGGTTCGGCGTCGAGGACCCTCGCGTGACCGAGGTCGACGGCACCTACTACCTCACCTACTCCGGGTGGGACCGCGACCACGCGCTGCTCTGCCTGGCCACGTCGGACGACCTACGGACCTGGACCAAGCACGGACCGCTCTTCCCCGACTTCGACACCTTCCAGCCTCAGGGGCGGGGTATCGCGAGCCCGTGGTCGAAGGCCGGGGGGATCCTGCGGGACCCAGTGGACGGGCGGTACCTCATGTTCTTCGGCGAGGGCTCCATCTGGTGTGCGACATCCACGGACCTCCTCCACTGGACTCCGACGACCGCGGACACGGCCCCACCGCTCCTGGCGCCGAGACCGGGCACCTTCTCCGACTTCCTCGTGGAGGTCGGTCCGCCCCCGCTGCTCACCGACGACGGACTGATCCTGCTGGTCTACAACACCGCCATCAAGAACGCCGACGGGACCGTTCGCTACACCGCCGGCCAGCTGCTGGTCCACCCGGACCGGCCCGGGGAGGTGCTCGCCGAGCTGACCCGGCCGTGGATCGAGCCGCGGACCCACGAGGAGCGCCACGGGTTGGTCTCCAACGTCACCTTCGTCGAGGGCCTCGTGTGGTTCCGTGACCGCTGGCTCGCCTACTACGGCCAGGCGGACTCCACCCTCGGCGTCGCCGTGTTCGTGCCCGGCGACCGGTGGTCGCAGGTCCTCCCGGCCTGAGCCGTCAAGCACGCCAACCGTTCTCACCCATCCGAACCCTCGATCGCAACGGAGCGCACCGATGATCACCCGACGTTCGTTCATCACCGCCACGGCCGCCCTGGCCGGGAGCGGGCTCGCGGTCGGTGCGGTGGGAACCGCCACGCCGGCGTCCGCGGCGCCCGCGGCCAGCTCGGCGCCGACACCCCTGACCAACCTCGCGCACCTGCGCTGGCTGCTCGACGACGTCCGGCTGGTCCCGACGGCCACGCACACGACGATCGACATCGCCACGCAGCCCCATGGGCTCGCGCCGTGGACATACGCGAACGCCAACCCGGGCGGCGGGTGGACCAGGGTAGGCGGTGGGTCCCTCGACGCCACGACCGGCTACTGGTCGCAAGGCGCGTACAACGCCGACGACATCGCCCGGGCGGCGGTCGTCTTCGTGCGCGCCGCGGCGCAGGGTGCGGGCGGGGCGTTGGTCGACGCCCGTGGCCTGTTGCGCACGCTCACGTACCTCCAGGACGCCACCGGCCCGAACGCCGGCAACGTAGCCCTGTGGATGCAGGCCGACGGCACCCTCAACCTCACGCCGCAGCCGCCGGACTCGCCCAACCCGTCGGACTCCGCTGAGTCGTACTGGCTGGCCCGGACGCTCTGGGCGGTCGGCGAAGGGTATGCCGCGTTCCGCGCCACCGATCCCGCGATGGCCGCGTTCCTGCGCGACCGGCTGCACCTCGGGCTGGATGCCCTCGACCGCGGGTGCCTCAGCGCCTACGGCCGCTGGCTCGTGGCCGACGACGTCCGCGTCCCGGCGTGGCTCATCACCGGAGGGGCCGACGCGACGGCCGAAGCCTGCCTGGGGCTGGCCGCCTACGTGCAGGCACAGCCCGACGACCGGCGCGCACGCACGGCGCTCGCCCGCCTGGCGGAAGGGGTCGCCGCGATGCGGTCGGGCGACACGGCGGTCTGGCCGTTCGGCGCGGTGCTGCCGTGGACGCAGTCGCAGAGCTTCTGGCACGCCTGGGGTGGCGAGGCGCCGCAGGCCTTGTGCCGGGCGGCCGGGATCCTCGGCGGGTCGGCGCTTCGGGCGGCCGGGCTGTCCGACGCGGGGTCGTTCACGCCACAGGTCCTCACATCCGGGGGGCCGCACAACTCGTGGACGCCGGTCCCGGGCGAGGCCCAGATCGCCTACGGCGCCGAAGGGCGGGTCTCGGGGCTGCTGGCCGCCGCCGACCTCACCTCCTCGGCCGGCTTCGTGACGCTGGCCGGGCTGGCCGCCGGCTGGTTCTTCGGCGCGAACACCGGTGGGCGCCCGATCTACGACCCTGCGACCGGCGCGACGTTCGACGGCGTCGAGGTCGACGGACGGATCAACGCCAACTCCGGTGCCGAGTCGACGATCCACGGTCTGCTCGCGATGCTGGCCCTCGACGCCCATCCCGTAGCGGCGGCCCTCGCTTCCTCGATCACCGGATACGCCTTCCACGGGCTGTCGGTCGTCGAGGCCGAGTCCGGAGTGCTCAGGGGAGGCGCGGCCGTCGTCCACCCCCCGTCGGCCTGGACCGGTGCCGCGAACTGGTCGGGTGGCGCCTACGTCGCCGTCCCCCCGGGCGGAAGGGTCACGCTCGACGTCTCCGGTCAGGACGGGGCCCTCGTCCACCCCATCGTCAACCGGCGGACCGGTGGCCAGGGGACGAGCACCTACACCGCCATCGACGCCCGCGGCCGCCGAACCGTGCTCGGGCGCGTGGACAACGGGGGCCTTCAAACGACCGGCGTCGTCCAGGCCGACGGCCTCCTCAAGCCGTTCCCCCTCGCCCGGAGCCTGCCCGCCGGAGCCGTCAGCGTGGTGGTCGAGACCACCGGGGACCTCCAGCTGGACGGCCTGATGCTGCAGCCGCTGGTGACGACCGTCTCGTATGCGCGTGGCTCCGCGACCCCAGCGGTGCTCTACGTCAACTCCAGCACCTCGCCGACGCCCGCGTCGCCCCTCGCCGCGGGTCAGGGTTGGGCGTGGACGCCCGAGGGAGCCCGACGGAACCCGGTGGGGCACAACGGTGTTCACCTGCCGAGCGGCGGCTTCGCGATCACCACCTGACGACGAGCGACGGCTACGCGCCCTCGGTTCCTGACGTCGCCTCGCGGAGCGGGCCCAACGCATACCGCCAGGCGTTCGCACGGATGGGGTGGCCCTTGGGGTACTCGAAGTCCTGCTCTCCCTCGAGGACGAACCCGAGCCGCTCGCACAGCGCGTTGCTCGGCCCGTTCGTGACCTTCGGGTAGGCGTAGACGTCGTCGCGCGTTCCGTGCAGCGCGGCGTGGGCCAGGCACGCCTGCATCGCGGCCGCCGCCAGCCCGCGACCCTGGAACTCGGGCAGGATCCCGTAGGCGCACTCGAAGACGTCCTGGCCCTGGTGGGTGACGTTCCAGTAGCCGACCAGGCCAACCACCTCGTCGTCGACCCACGCGGTGAACATCCAGGCTGTGCCCTCGACCCAATGGCGTTGGTAGCGCTCGTGCCGGTCACGCACCTTCTCCGGCGACTCCGGCCCACCCAGGTGGACGGTCATCTCGGGAGCGTTGTTCCGTTCGAGCACCGGCAGGTCGCCGGCCGACCAGGGCCGCAACCGGACGGGCGTCCGGAGCGGCGTCGTCACGACCCGCCCTCTTCCCGCCACCGGCTGGTGATGGGCAGCCGCCGGTCCTTGCCGAACGCCAACGGTGAGATCTTCGGGCCGGGGGCGAACTGACGGCGTTTCCACTCGGCGCGGTCGACGAGCTGGATGACCTTGTCCACCGTCGCCGGGTCGAAGCCGTCGGCGATGAGCCGCTCCCTCCCGTGAGCGACCCCGACGTAGCCCGCGAGGATCGCGTCGAGGATCTCGTAGGGCGGCAGCGAGTCCTGGTCGGTCTGGCCCGGCCGCAGCTCGGCCGACGGCGGCTTGGTGATCGTCGCCTCGGGGATGGGTGGCGGCTCCCCGCGCCCCTCCGCATACCGGTTGCGCCAGCTGGCGAGCTCCCACACCAGGGTCTTCGGCACGTCCTTGATCGGGGCGAACCCGCCCACGCTGTCGCCGTAGATCGTCGAGTACCCGACCGACACCTCGCTCTTGTTGGAGTTGGCGAGGACCAGTGGTCCCTCCTGGTTGGAGACGCCCATCCAGATGACGCCGCGGACGCGAGCCTGGAGGTTCTCCTCGGCGACGCCGGTGAGTCCGAGCGACGTGAGGAAGGGATCGACCATCGGCTGGATCGGGACGACCCGGTAGTCCAGGCCGAGGTTCGTGGCCAGCTCGGCGGCGTCGTCCTTCGATCCCTCCGACGAGTACTTGCTCGGGTTGCTGATGGCCACGACGTTCTCGCCGCCGAGCACGTCCGCGGCGATGGTCGCCACCACGGTCGAGTCGATCCCGCCGGACACCCCGAGCAGGACCTTGCGGAACCCGTTCTTGCGCACGTAGTCCTGCAGCCCGAGCCCCACCGCGCGCCACACCTCCTCGACCGGGTCGAGGCGCGGGTACATCGGCGGGTCCACCGGGGCGTACCGGTCGAGCGGCTCCGAGGACACCACGACGTGGACCACGCCCTCGGGCAGGTGCGAGCCGTCGACCGTCGACGGAGTCATCTCGAGGTCGACGACGACCAGCGACTCGACGAACTGCGGGCCGCGCGCGAGCACCACTCCGTCGGTCCCGACGACCATCGAGTCGCCGTCGAAGACGAGCTCGTCCTGGCCGCCGACCATGTTGAGGTAGGCGAGCGTGCACCCGGCCTGTGCCGCGCGTCGACGGACCAGCTCGAGCCGCGTGTCGTCCTTCTCCCGCTCATACGGCGAACCGTTGATGACGACCAGGAGCTCGGCGCCCGCGTCGCGGGTCTGGGCAACCGGTCCGCCCTCCTGCCAGAGGTCCTCGCAGATCGCGATGGCCACGTCGACGCCGCGCACCCGGACCACGGTGAGCGACTCGCCGGGCGCGAAGATCCGGTACTCGTCGAAGACCCCGTAGTTCGGCAGGTGGTGCTTCGCGTAACGGCCGACGACCTTCCCGCCGTGGATCACCGCCGCGCAGTTCTGCGGCAGGGTGCGCCCCGGGTCGGAGTCGAGCGCCCCCTCCTTCTCTGCCTCCGCTGGAGCGGAGCCAGAGTGGCTCCAATCGGCCCGGTCGAGGTACCCGACGACCACCGGCAGGTCGGCGTACCCGTCGCTGGCCAGGTCGGCCGCCAGCCGGACGAGAGCGCGCCGGCTCGCCTCGACGAACGACTCGCGCAACGCGAGATCCTCGACCGGGTATGCGGTGAGCACCATCTCGGGGAACGCGACCAGGTGTGCTCCGGCGGCGGCCGCCTCGGCCACGCGGTCACGGATCATCCGGGCGTTCCCGGCGAGGTCCCCGACCACCGGGTTGACCTGGGCCATCGCGAGTCGCAGCTGCGCCATGGTTCGAGCCTAGTTGCGGCGTGCCCGCCGTCGGCCGGGACCGAACCGGGCGCATGTGTATGGCACAGCAACCTTCGTCAAGACTGGGTAAAAACTGTCAGTTCGTCCGTCGGGGAGGTTCTTTTCTGCCGCGCACCCCTCTGCCGTGGCGCGCTGGCGCGCACACCCCGAACGGCGCGCCCTTCTGGAGGATCCTCATGAAGAATTGGTGCTGGAGGGTTGCCTCAGGCGTTGCGGTCTCCGCTCTCGCCTTCGGCGCGCTACAAGCCCCGGCTCAGGCCGCACCACCGGCGAACGACCCCGACGCCGCCGCGACCAGCCAGGCCGACAACCTGCCGAACCCGTTCGCAGAGCAGGCCGCTGCCCAGCGCGCCGACGCCGTCGACAAGCTGCTCAAGGGTCAGGCGACGCTCGAGACGCGCGGTGGCAAGCGGGTCATCAAGGTGGCCGCGAACCCGAACGACCCGACGTCGAAGAACAGGTTCGTCCTCTACGACGTGAACCGTGAGGAGGACATCTTCACGATCCTCACCGACTTCGGCACGCAGACGCGGGCCGGTCAGTCGACGGCGGCCGGCCCGGTGCACAACCAGATCCCCGCCCCCGACCGGGTCTGGGACGGCAACGCGACCGACGACAACTCGACCTACTGGGTGTCGGACTTCAACCAGGCTCACTACCAGGACCTGATGTTCGGCAGCGGTGAGTCGTTCAAGGACTTCTACCTCAAGCAGTCGGGCGGCCGGTTCCTCGCCAAGGGCGACGTGTCGAACTGAGGTCACCGTGCCGTTCAACGAGGCGCGCTACGGCTCCAACACCGTCGCCCAGAGCGACGGCTACTGGAACTACATCAAGGACACGGCGACCGCGTGGTTCAACGCGCAGAAGGCGGCCGGCAAGTCCGACGCCGAGATCGCCACGTACCTCAAGCAGTTCGACAAGGTCGACCGGTACGACTTCGACAAGGACGGCAACTACAACGAGCCGGACGGCTACATCGACCACTTCCAGGCGATCCACGCCGGTGAGGGCGAGGAGGCCGGCGGCGGCGCGCAGGGTACCGACGCCATCTGGTCGCACCGCTGGTACGCGTTCAGCACCGACGCCGGCAAGACCGGCCCCGGCGAGAACAAGCGCGGTGGCGTGTCGCTCGGCAACTCCGGGATCTGGATCGGTGACTACACCACCGAACCCGAGAACGGCGGCCTCGGTGTCTTCTCGCACGAGTCGGTCACGACCTCGGTCTGCCCGACCTCTACGACACCGCGGGTGGCGACAACGGCACCGGCTTCTGGACGCTGATGTCGGCCGGCTCGTGGCTCAACCACGGGACCGACGCGATCGGCACCACGCCCGGCTACATGGGTGCGTGGGAGAAGCTGCAGCTGGGCTGGCTCGACGACAAGACGGTGCCGTTCGGCCAGGACTCCACCGTCAAGGTCCGCCCGGCCGGTCAGGACGTCAAGACGAACTCGCAGGCCGTCGTCGTGACCCTGCCGGACAAGTCGACCACCACGGCCTACAACACTCCCCACTCCGGCAAAGCCGAGTGGTGGAGCGGCTCCTCGGACAACCGTACGGCCACGTTGGCGCGCAGTGTCGACCTGACCGGCGCCACGAACTCGGCCGCGCTGACCGCGTGGGTCCAGGCCGACATCGAGAAGGACTTCGACTACCTCTACGCCGAGGTCTCGACCAACGCCGGGGCCACGTGGACCCAGATCGGCGCCCCGCAAACCGGGACGTCGGCCTGGACCCAGCGCTCGTACGACCTGAGTGCCTACAAGGGCCAGAACGTCCAGTTCCGGTTCCGGTATGCGACGGACGGCGGTCTGTCTTTCAAGGGCGCCTTCATCGACGACGTGGCGGTGACCAAGGACGGCGTGGCCGGTGCGGTCGACGACGTCGAGGCCGGTGCCGGCGCGTGGACCGCGTCGGGCTTCGCCATCATCAGTGGCACGGAGACCAAGGTGACCCCGCGCTACTACATCGCGGAGAACCGGACCTACACGGGCTATGACGACACGCTGCGGACCGGCCCGTACAACTTCGGCTGGACCAGCACCAAGCCGGACTGGGTCGAGCGGTTCCCGTACCAGAACGGCCTGCTCGTGAGCTACGTCGACTACCCGTACAACGACAACAACACGATCTCGCACCCCGGTGCCGGTCTCGTGCTGCCCGTCGACGCGCGTCCGACGCCCATCAAGTTCCCCAACGGGACGCTCCTGGGCAACCGTCGCCAGCCGTTCGACGCCACGTTCGGCCAGGAGGCCACCGACGCGGTGACCTTCCACCTCAACGGCGTCCCGGTGACCGTGCCGTCCAGCGCGGGCATCCCGACGTTCGACGACACCGACCCGAACCGCTACTGGAGCTCGGGCAACCCGAAGAACTCGGTGAAGGTGGCCGGTACCGGCACCTCGATGACGGTGACGAACACGAGGGACGGCGGCAACGAGCTGCAGGTCCACGTGGCCTTCGCCGGCCGAGCACCGTACTCGCACGAAACGCGGCCGGCCCCCGGGATGCTCCCGGGGGCCGGCCGCGCGTCTCTGGCAGGATCGGTCGATGGGCGTTTCGACGTACGACGACGTCGTCGTCGGTGCCGGCCACAACGGGCTGACGGCGGCCGCCTACCTGGCGCGCGCCGGGCGGCGCGTGCTCGTCCTCGAACGGCTGGGCCACGTCGGTGGGGCCGCGGTCTCCGCCGCGCCGTTCCCCGGCGTCGAGGTGCGGCTGTCCCGGTACTCCTACCTCGTCTCGCTGCTCCCACGGCGAGTCGTCGAGGACCTCGAGCTCGACGTCCGACTAATCCGGCGCCGGTATGCGTCGTACACCCCCCTTCCCGAGGACCCCACCAGAGGCCTGCTCGTCGACGCCGAGGACCCCGAGGCGACGCGTGCCTCATTCGTCGCGGCTCTGGGTGATGACGCGGACTTCGTTGCCTGGCAACGGTTCTACGGTCGCGTGGCGCAGCTGGCTCAGCGGCTGTGGCCCACCGTGCTGGAGCCGCTGCGGGCGGCCGACGACGTCCGAACGCTCGTCGCCGACGACGAGCTGTGGGACGCCCTCACCGAAGTCCCGCTCGGCACGCTGCTGCGTGACACCCTCGCCGACGACACGGTTCGCGGAGTCGTCGCCACCGACGCCCTGATCGGGACGTTCGCCGACCTCGACGAACCGTCGCTGGCCCAGAACATCTGCTTCCTCTACCACCTGATGGGGGGAGGCACCGGTGACTGGGACGTGCCGGTCGGCGGTATGGGCGCCGTGACCGACGCGCTCGCGAAGGCGGCGGTCGGCGCGGGTGCCGAGCTGGTCACCGACGCGGACGTCGTCTCGGTCGACGGGGACGGCGAGGTCGTCTGGCGGCTGGGCGACCGTGAGCACCGGGCCCGTGGCCACGTCCACGCTGGCCTGGCTCCGACGCAGCTGGACGCACTGTTGGCCGCCTCGGAGTCGGCGCCCGTGTCCGGTGACGGGCCGCCGCCGGAGGGCGCCCAGCTGAAGGTCAACCTCCTGCTCACCCGGCTCCCGCGCCTGAAGGACCGGACCGTCGAACCCCGGGTCGCCTTCGCCGGCACCCTCCATGTGCACGAGGGCATGACCCACCTCCAGGACGCTCACGCGGTCGCCCGGAGCGGCCGGATCCCACCGGTGGCGCCGTGCGAGGTGTACTGCCACACGCTGTCCGACCGCAGCATCCTCGGCCCCGACCTCGCCGCCTCGGACGCGCAGACGCTGACCCTCTTCGGACTGCACTTCCCGGGCCGCCTGTTCCAGGGGCGCTCGGGCGCGCGGCAGGCGGTCCGGCGCGAGGAGGCGACGCGGGCGGTGCTCCGGGCGCTGGACTCGGTGCTCGACGAGCCGCTGGACGACGTCCTGGCGCGGGACGCCGACGGCAACCCCTGCATCGAGGTGCGGACACCGGCGGACCTGGAGCGGGACCTCGGCCTCCCCGGCGGGAACATCTTCCACCGGCCGCTGCAGTGGCCGTGGGCGCAGCGGCCCGAGGAGGTCGGGACCTGGGGCGTCGAGACGGTCCATCCCATGGTGACGGTGTGCGGAGCCGGCGCGCGCCGCGGCGGCGGGGTGAGCGGCATACCGGGTCACAACAGCGCACAGTCGGTGCTGCTGCCGTGACCCGCGCCTGACGAACAGGCACCCGCTCGACGAGTCGTCACGACACGCCGAAGTACCGAAGCGGAGGAGAGGTTGATGCCTGTCGGCCGGGCGACACCGGGTTGCCCGCGACGGGTTGACCGACGCCGCGCAAGCCTGAGTCACGTCCCGCCGTCGCGGGCCCGCTTCGTGTAGACACCCACGGTCAGCGTGCGGTGGGCGCCACCGACGATCTCGGCCAGCACGTCGGAGGGGCGCGGAGACATCTCTGCTCTCCCGTCGCTACCAGGCCGCCGGCTCGCGCGGGCGGTAGGTGCCCACGGTCCACTCGACGCCTTGCGGGTCGACCACCCGTCAACGGTAGTTCCACTCGCTCTGCTCCGGCACCCACACGCTGGTGCCGCCCGCGGCGGTCGCCGAGGCATACCCCTCGTCGACGTCGTCCTTCGTCGGCACCGCGAGGTAGAGCCCGATGCCACAGGTGTCGCCCTTGCGCGGCGGTCGCTCGTAGCCGGTCTCGTCGGTGAACACCGTGATCGCCGCGTCGCCCCGGCGGAGCTCGGCGTGGGCGACTGTCTCGCCGTCCTCGGGCCACCGGCGGACCAGCTCGAAGTCGAGACCACGCTGCAGCCAGTCGATCGCGGCGGAGGCGTCGGGGTACCCGAGGTAGGCGTGCAGGGTCGAGGTGGGCGACTCGCTCACGCCCGAGGGTGGCACACGCCAGGGACACTCCGTCCAGCCCGCGGGTTGGTCACCCTGGCGGAACCGTCGTGCGGCAGGATCGACCCATGGATCGCCAGCAAGAGTTCGTGCTCCGCACCATCGAGGAGCGCGACATCCGCTTCGTCCGGCTGTGGTTCACCGACGTGCTCGGGACCCTCAAGTCGGTCGCGGTCGCCCCGGCCGAGCTCGAGGGCGCCTTCTCCGAGGGCATTGGCTTCGACGGCTCCGCGATCGAGGGCTTCGCGCGGGTCTTCGAGGCGGACATGCTGGCCAAGCCCGACCCCGCGACGTTCCAGGTGCTGCCATGGCGCGGCGAGTCGCCGGGTACCGCGCGGATGTTCTGCGACCTGCAGATGCCGGACGGCTCGCCGAGCTTCGCCGACCCGCGCCAGGTGCTGCGCCGCGCGCTCTGGCGAGCCGGCGAGCTGGGCTTCACCTTCTACACCCACCCCGAGATCGAGTTCTTCCTCATCAAGGAGAGCTGGAAGAAGGGCCGCAAGCCGAAGCCGGTCGACGACGCGGGCTACTTCGACCACGTCCCGCACGGCAACAGCCACGACTTCCGCCGCGCCACGATCACCATGCTCGAGGCGATGGGCATCTCGGTCGAGTTCAGCCACCACGAGGGCGCGCCGGGCCAGAACGAGATCGACCTGCGGTATGCGGACGCGCTCACCACCGCGGACAACATCATGACGTTCAAGACGGTCGTCAAGGAGGTCGCGCTGGAGCAGGGCATCTACGCGACGTTCATGCCGAAGCCGTTCGCGGAGTTCCCGGGCTCCGGGATGCATACGCACCTCAGCCTGTTCGAGGGCGACACCAACGCGTTCTACGAGGCCGGCGCGCCCTACCAGCTGAGCAAGACCGGTCGGCAGTTCGTCGCGGGCCTGCTCAAGCACGGTGCCGAGATCACCGCCGTGACCAACCAGTGGGTCAACTCCTACAAGCGGCTCTGGGGCGGCGGCGAGGCGCCGGAGTACATCACCTGGGGCCACAACAACCGCTCCGCGCTCATCCGGATCCCCATGTACAAGCCGAGCAAGGGCCAGTCGACCCGGGTGGAGATGCGGTCGCTCGACGCGGCGTGCAACCCCTACCTGGCGTTCGCCGTGATCCTCAACGCCGGGCTCAAGGGCATCGAGGAGGGCTACGAGGTCCCGCCGGAGACCGAGGACGACGTCTGGAACCTCACCAACTCCGAGCGGCGGGCCATGGGCATCGAGCCGCTGCCGCTCTCCCTGGGCCGCGCGCTCGAGGTGATGGAGCGCAGCGAGCTCGTCGCCGAGACGCTGGGCGAGCACGTCTTCGACTTCTTCCTGCGCAACAAGCGGGCAGAGTGGGAGGACTACCGTAGCCAGGTGACCCAGTTCGAGCTCGACCGCTACCTGCCGCGCCTCTAGCGGCGGCGGGTCGGTGTCGACGCGGGCCACGACGGCCGGTGGGCAGCTCGCCCGGCTCGGGTTCGCCGACCCCGGCCGCGCCGAGGCGCTGCTGCAGGACCGGGCGCTCACCGGGTTCGCCGACCCGCTCGACGACGTCTTCCACGACGGGCTGCCGGACGCCCTGAGCGCGGCCGCGGACCCCGACCAGGCGCTGCTGGGACTCGTTCGGCTGATGGAGTCCCTGCGCGACCGTGGAGTGCGCGCCCGCGCCAAGAACCTCCCCGAGAACGGCCGGCCAGTCCCTGATCGTGACGACTGGAGCCGCGCTGCCTCCGCCTCTGCGGAGGCAGGGAAGGAAAGCGCGGCCCTGCTCGTCGCGCTCCGGCGGCCCGGACCCGCTCGCGACCGGCTGGTCGCGGTCCTCGGCGGGTCGATCGCCCTGGTCGACCACCTCGTCGGGCATCCCGACCACTGGCGCTGCGTGGCCGACCCGACCAGGCCCACCGCCACCGGTCTGCGGGAGAGCCTGGTCGCCGCCGTCGGGCCGGACGAACGCGGTGAGCGAACCGCGTACGACGCCCTCCGCATCGCCTACCGGCGCGAGCTGCTGGGCATCGCCGCGCTCGACCTGACCTCGTCGGACCCGGTGGGGTACATGCCGACGGCCGCGGAGCAGCTGGCGTGGCTGGCCGAGGCGGCCCTGGAGGCCGGCCTGGCCATCGCCCGGGAGGAGTACGGCGCCGGTGCCGAGGATGCCCGGCTCGCCGTGATCGGCATGGGCAAGACCGGCGGCGGCGAGCTGAACTACGTGTCCGATGTCGACGTCATCTTCGTCGCCGAGCCCGCCGAGGGGGTTGACGAGGACCGAGCGCTGGCCGTCGCGACCGCCCTGGCCACGGGCATGATGCGGGCCTGCTCGGCCAACACCGGCGAGGGGACGCTGTGGCCGGTGGACGCCGCCCTCCGGCCCGAGGGCAAGTCCGGGCCGCTGGTCCGAACCATCGCCAGCCACCGGACCTACTACGAGCGGTGGGCGAAGACCTGGGAGTTCCAGGCCCTGCTCAAGGCCTGGGTCTCGGCCGGCGACCTGGAGGTGGGGAAGGCCTACAAGGACGCGATCCAGCCGCTGGTCTGGGACGCCGCCGGCCGCGACCACTTCGTCGAGGACGTCCAGGCGATGCGCCGCCGCGTCGAGCAGCACGTCCCCGCCGCCGAGGCCGACCGCCAGCTGAAACTCGGCCGGGGCGGCCTGCGCGACGTCGAGTTCTCCGTCCAGCTCCTCCAGCTGGTCCACGGGCGGGGCGACCCGTCGCTCCGGTCCGCGACCACGCTGGAGGGACTCTCGGCGCTCGCGAAGGGTGGCTACATCGGCCGCGAGGACGCGCTGACCCTGGGCGAGGCCTACCGGCTGCTGCGGACCCTGGAGCACCGGATCCAGCTCTACCGTCTGCGCCGCACGCACCTCATGCCCACCAGCGAGACGGAGCTACGGCGCCTCGGCCGCGCCATCGGGCTACGGGTCACTCCCGCCAAGGAGGTCGTCGAGCTGCGCGCGTCGCGGTCCCGCGAGGTGCGCCGCATCCACGAGCGGCTGTTCTACCGGCCGCTGCTCAACGCCGCCGCCAAGCTCACCTCCGCCGACACGTCGCTGACGCCGGAGGCGGCTCGGGCCCGCCTGGCCGCACTCGGTTTCCGTGACCCGGCCGGTGCGATGCGCCACCTGGAGTCGCTCACCTCGGGCGTCACGCGTCGCGCCGCGATCCAGCGGACCCTGCTGCCGGTGATGCTCGGCTGGTTCGCCGACGAGGCCGACCCCGACGCCGGTCTGCTGGCCTTCCGTCGGGTCAGCGAGGAGCTCGGCACCATCCACTGGTACCTCAAGATGCTCCGCGACGAGGGCTCGTCGGCGGAGCGGCTCGCCCGGACCCTGGGTCGCAGCCGGTACGCGGCGGACCTCCTGGTGCGCTCGCCGGAGTCGGTCGCGATCCTCGGGGAGCCCGGCGGCCTCACCCCGCGCGCGCAGGAGCAGCTCCGGCTCACCCTCGGCAGCGCGGCGGGGCGGCGTCCCGACGCGGACGCGGCCACGGCGTCGGTGATGCAGCTGCGCCGGCACGAGCTTCTCCGGATCGCCATCGCCGACCTCGCCCACGAGATCGACCTTGCCGGGGTCGGCCGCTCGCTGTCCGACCTCACCTCGGCGATCGTCCACGTCGTCCTCGAGATCGCCGTGCGCAAGGTCGAGGAGCAGGTCGGATCGCCGCTCGGCACCGCCATGGCCGCCATCGGCATGGGCAGCCTCGGCGGACGCGAGATGGGGTACGCGTCGGACGCCGACGTGATCTTCGTGCACCGGGCGACCGGTGAGGTGTCCGACGAGGAGGCCCAGCGCCGAGCCGTGCTCGTCGTCCAGGAGATGCGCCGGCTGTTCGGACCCGCCGGCCCGGACCCGCAGCTCACCCTGGACAACGACCTGCGTCCGGAGGGCAAGGCCGGGCCGCTGGTCCGAAGCCTCGCCGCGTACACGACCTACTACCAGCGCTGGGCGGCGACGTGGGAGTTCCAGGCACTACTGCGGGCCCGGCCGGTCGGGGGGGACCCCGACCTGGGCCAGGCGTTCATGGACGTCATCGAGCCGGTCCGGTACCCCGAAGACGGGCTCACCGCCGCGCAGGTGCGCGACATCCGGCTGATGAAGGCCCGCGTCGAGGCCGAGCGGCTGCCGCGTGGCGGCGACAAGCGGACGCATCTCAAGCTCGGTCTCGGTGGTCTCACCGACGTCGAGTGGACGGTCCAGCTGGTCCAGCTCCAGCACGCGGCCGTCGACCCCGCGCTGCGCACCACGAGCACGATGGCGGGGCTCGACGCGGCCGAGGCCGCCGGCCAGCTCTCGCCGTCCGACGCCCGCAGCCTGCGAGCCGGCTGGACGCTGGCAGCGTCCCTGCGCAACGCCTCCGTGCTCTGGCGAGGTCGGCCGGTGGAGTCGGTCCCGGCCGACATGCGCGACGCCGACGGCATCGGCCGGATCATCGGCCGGCCACCCGGAGCGCAGTCGACGCTCGAGGAGGACTACCTGCGCGTCGCCCGCCGCAGCCGGGCCGCGACGGACCAGAACTTCTACGAGGGCCGCCAGAACTAGCCAGTGGCCGGTACCAGCCAGAAGTAGCCTGCCGCCCCCGTGACCTGTACCGTCGGCCGGGTGTCGGGGCACGGGACAAATCAGACGTCCATGCCGCCGCTCTCCCAGGTGTTCGCGGTCCGTGGGTATCTCGCCCTGTTCATCGCCGCCAGCCTGTCGACGTGGGGCGACTACATCGCCCGGCTCACCGTGGCGGCCGTCGTCTACGACCGCACCCAGTCACCGCTCGCCACCGCGACCACGCTCGCCGTCAGCCTGGTCCCGTCGATCTTCGGGCGTAGCGTGCTCGGACCGGTCGCCGACCGCATCCCGTACAAGTACGTGCTCATCGCCTCCCACGTCAGCCGCGCCGCCATGGTGCTCGTGCTGATCTGGGCGGTGTCCGTCCAGGCGCCGGTGCCGGCCCTGCTCGTCGCCCTGTTCGTGCTCGAAACCCTCGGCGGGCCGGCCTCGGCCGCGCAGCTGGTCCTCATGACCGACCTCTTCGCCGACCGACGAGTGTTCCTGCGGGCCATGGGTCTGTCCGCGCTCGCGGAGCAGGCCAACCAGGCCCTCGGCTTCGCCCTCGGCGGGATCATCGTGCTCGCGCTCGGGGCCGCCCGAGGGCTCGCGCTCGACTTCGCGACCTTCGTCATCTCCGCGGTGGTCGTCGCCATGGTCGTCTCGGCCCACCCCGTGCCGGGCGAGCCGCGGCCCGGCCTGTCGGGCTTCTTCGCGGACCTCGGGACGGCCGCCAAGGTGGTGACGCGCAACCGCGTCCTGCGCCGACTGCTCGGGCTCAGCCTGGTCGCGGCCCTCGGCATCTCCGCGCCGGAGGCCGTCGCGCTTCCGTATGCGGGCAGCCCCGGCTTCGGCGGGCTGCTGATGGCCTGCCCCATCGCCGGGGCGGCGGTCGGCGTGGTCGTCGTGAGCCGGTGGGAACCTCACGTCTCCAACGGGCGGATCATCGCCATGGCGCTCGCCATGCCCGTACCGCTGCTGCTCACCGCGTTCCGGCCACCGATCGTCGTCACGGCCCTGCTCTGGTTCGTGGCCGGATCGCTTCAGGCGTTCATGCTTCCCCTCCAGTCGACGTTCTCCCTCGTGACACCGGAGAACCGCCGCGGCGCCGTGTTCGGGCTCGGCGGGGCCCTGTCGGTCACCGCGGCCGGCGGCTCCTACCTCGTCGCGGGCTGGCTCTCCGAGCTGACGAACCCCGCGTCCGCGGTGACGATGTGCGCCGTGATCTGCCTGGGCGCGACGGTCCTGCTGGCCGCCCGCTGGCCCTCCGGCGAGCTCGACATGGCGGTGTCGCGGGCCTACGCGTCGTAGCAGCGGGACCCCCGATCGGCCACACCGGAGCCGTCCGACGGGACAGACCGCCGTGATTCCCCCGAAGATCGCCAATCAGTCTCGGAGGACTCGTCCACCCGAATAGCGTTGGGGATCCGCTCGTACGGCGCGCTCGGGGCCGCCGGTGACGCGCATACACCGATGTTGTCGAGCGGGCCCGGCCCGAGAAGAGGGGCGAGCACCCCATGGAGCTGCAGCGGTTCACCCGGCTCGGCCGGGTGACGCGCGACCTCTCCACCGCCACGGACCTCGACACCGTCACCGACATCATCACGCGGCTCGTCGGCGACGCGGTGTCGGCCAGTGTGACCATGCTCGCCCTGCGCGACGGCGACGACCTCGTCACCCTCGGGCTGCGAGGTACCCCGCTGCTCCCGGAGCTGGCGGCCGGCCGGTTCCCGCTGTCCGAGCCGGTGCCGATCTGCGACGCGATCCTCACCGGTCAGCCGGTGCTCCTCCTCGACCGCGAGGAGCTGGCCGAGGCCTACCCGAACCTCGGGGGCAGCGACGCCGTAGCGATGCTCGCGTTTCCGCTCCGCAGCGGCGAGGACCCGGCGTTCGGTGCGCTCGCCCTCCGGTTCGACGCGCCGGCCCCGCGCCCCGAGATGGCGGAGATCGAGCTGCTCCACATCGCCGCGGACGTCTGTACGCAGACGGTCCTACGGCTCCGGGCGGAGGCCAGCAGCGCGGAGCGGCTGCGGCGGATCGAGTTCCTGTCGTCGGCGTCGGAGCAGCTGGCCCGTAGCCTCGACCACCACGCCACCATGCAGACGGTCGCCGAGCTGGCGGTGTCGTCGCTCGCCGACTGGTGCGGCGTCCAGCTGCTGGAGGACGGGCGGTTGCACTCGCCGGTCGTGGCGCACAGCGACCCCGAGCTCGCCGCCGCCGCACACCGGCTGATGACGCGGGTCCCCAGCAACCCCAACGCCGAGGTGGGGTCCTACGCCGTCGCCCGGACCGGCCGCAGCGAGCTCCACTCGCCGGTGACCGTGGAGCTGATCCAGCGGGTGTCGACGAACCCGGAGCTGGTCGCGCTCGCCGACCAGCTGTCGCTGCAGTCGATCATCGTCGTCCCGCTCGTCGCTCGTGGCCGCACCACCGGAACGATGTCGCTCGCGTCCTGCAGCCGGCAGTTCACCGTCGAGGACCTCGTCTTCGCCGAGGACCTCGCCCGCCGCGCCGCGCTCGCCATCGACAACGCCGACCTCTTCTCGCAGACCCAGCGCGCGGCCGAGACGCTGCAGCACGCGCTGCTTCCGCAGCGGCTCCCAGAGCTGAAGGGCTGGGACCTCGCCACGCTCTACCAGCCCTCCGGCCGCGTCGAGGTGGGCGGCGACTTCTTCGACGTCATCGACCTGATGACCGACCGCTACGTCGCGGTGATCGGCGACGTCATGGGTCGCGGCGTGGACGCGGCCGCGACCGCCGCGCGCCTCCAAGCGGCGGTCCGGGCCCTGGTCGCCGCCGACCCTGACCTGCGATCCGTGGCCGCCGGGCTGGACCGGCTCCTGGCGCTGTCCAACGAGCAGCCGCTGGTCACGTTGGTCCTGCTCGCCTTCGACGGCGTGACGGACCGTGCCGACGTGCTCGTCGCCGGACACCCGCCGCCCCTGCTCGTGGCCCCCGACGGGACGCCGGCCCGGTGGCAGGGCACCGTCTGGCCGGCCTTCGGGGTGGGCGACGTCGATCGCCGCCCCGAGCTGGTCGACCTGCCCCGCGGCGGCGTCGTCCTGCTCTACACCGACGGCCTCGTCGAGCGCCGCGACGAGGACCTCGACGCGGGCGTCGACCGGCTCACCGCCGTGGTCCGGCACTCCGTCGCCGAGGACCGCGAACACCTGCAGACCTTCCTCGAACGGGTGGCCCGACGGGTACGCCGGGTCGGGCCGGCCCGCCACGACGACGACGTCGCCATGCTGGCGGTCCGCCGCTGCGAGTGACCTCGACTGGCGTTGCGGGGCGTGGTCGGAGAGGTTCTCTGAACGTTTCCGGGGAACCGCTCGGGACGCGGGTCGTTGGACGGATGGGGCCACGACCACGCCGATCTCGACCTTCGACCTCGACTCAGGCCCCCAGAAGGGAGTGGACATGGGATTCCTCGACAGGCTGCTCGGCCGGGAGACCCCAGAACAGCGGTACCAGCAGCAGGACTACCCCCAGCAGTACCAGCAGCAGGGGTACGGCCAGCAGGGGTATGCGCAGGCCACCGGCCCGCAGGACTCCACCACCGGCGCCACGGCCCAGGACCGGGCGGCCATCGCCCGCTACCGGTACCTGCTGCGCACGGCTCCGCCGGAGCAGATCGAGGAGGCGCACGCCCAGGCGTTCTCCCAGCTCACCCCGCAGCAGCGCCAGCAGGTGCTCCAGGAGATGACGCAGACCCTGCCCGCCTCGGAGCGGCCGCAGTCCGACGACCCGCGGCAGATGGCCCGGGCGGCCACGCGCGCCGAGATGCAGCGGCCCGGCTACCTGCAGAACACGTTCGGTGGCCGCGGCTACGCCGGCGGCATGGGTGGCGGCATGGGTGGCGGTATGGGTGGCGGCGGCATGATGGGCGCCCTCGGCGGCTCCCTGCTCGGCACCATCGCGGGGGTCGTCATCGGTACGGCCATCGCGGACGCCATGCTCGGCGGCTTCGAGGGCTCGCCGGAGCAAGAGGACTTCGCGGCGGGCGGCGACGGCTCGGGGGACGCCTCCGGCGGTGACGCGGGTGCCGACGCGGGTGGCGACGCCGGTGGTGACGCCGGCGCCGATGCGGGTGGAGCAGACGCCGGTGGCTACGACTCGGGTGGCTACGACGCCGGTGGCGGCGACTTCGGAGGTGGCGACTTCGGAGGTGGCGACTTCGGGGGCGGCGACTTCGGGGGCGGCGACTTCGGCGGGTTCTGACCCAGACCCGGTCTCACACACGACGAGAGGGGGCGCCCGCCGTCGGCGGGCGCCCCTCCGCATGCGGTGTCGGTGATCAGCCCTTCTTCACGGACGCGAGGAAGGCCGGGTTCGGCACTCCGAGACCGGTGACCGGGTCCCACCCCTTCGTCGTGGCCAGGCTCGAGTCCTGGTCGAAGGTCCTCACGAAGTACGAGAGGCCGGCCGACGGGTCGACGCTGTTGTTGTAGTTGACCCGCACGACACCTTTGTCCTGCACCGGGGTGACATCGGTGATGTTCGCGGCCGGGGCCGCATACAGGGACGGGTTGACGAACCCGAGCCCAGCACCGTGCTTCTGGACCGCGAGCGCCATGAAACCGGCGAGCAGCGGCGAGGCCAGGCTGGTGCCGCCGATGCGGTACTCGCCGTAGCGCACCCCGTCCGGGAACGTCTGGGTCTGGCCGATGAGCATGCCGGTGTTCGGGTCGGCATCCATGGCGATGTCCGGGACCGCCCGCCCGGCCGGCGACGACGCCGGCACCTTGGTGTTCTGGTAGTCCGGTCGGTTGAACAGCGCCGAGAATCCGCCGCCGGCCCCGTAGAGGAAGCCTTGCGGCTCCCAGGACTTACCGTCCGCAGCGAGCGAGAAGTTCTTCGTGCCCCAGCCGGTCTGGGTCACGATCGACCCGTGGGCGATACCGGTCGACGTTCCTCCGGCACTGACGATATAGGGGTCGGACGACGGGTAGTCCACCTGCTTGACCCCGCTGTTCGCGAGCTCGTCGCCGTTGTCGCCCGAGCTGAAGAAGAACGTCTGGCCCTGCGCGGCGCCCTGGAGGAAGACCTGATCGTAGGCGGCGACGTTCGCCGTGGACTCGTTCTCTTCCAGGTCCGACCACGAGTTGGTGACCAGCTGCGCGACGTTCTCGTCGACGACCTTCGCCAGAGTGACGAGGAAGTCGTCGTCGAAGCAGCTCGCGGACGCGTAGTAGCGGATGTTCGCACCCGGCGCCATGGCGTGCACAGCCTCGACGTCGAGGGTCTCCTCACCCGACCACCCGGACGGGTCACAGGCCTTCTGGCGGTTGAAGGAGGGTGGCAGCACCTGGGTCAGCTGCCCGGGCGCGTAGGCCCCGTCGCCGTGGTTGGTGGCGTAGGTGTTGGCGTCCTTGGCGATCTTCTGCCAGGCGTACGCATCGGTGATGGCGACGGTGGCACCCTGGCCGGTAAGAGCCGAGTTGCCCTCGTAGGCGGCCCGGAACTGGGGCCCGGTGTAGCCGCACGGCGCATACGAGAGCGTCTGGCCCTTGAACTGGGGCAGCGGCGTCTGGAAGTCGGCCTGGTACGTCGCGAGGGGGTTGCCGTAGTTGATGGCACAGGGGCGACCGTTGACGAAGCCGGCCGGCGGCGTCGCGTTGGGGTTCGTCGCGCCCTTGGCGGCCTGCTGGTCGTTCGGCGCGATGCGGTTCGCCTTCTTCGAGTAGGCGGTGGTGTCCAGGCCGGTGACCGTGAGGACACTTCCGGCGATGCTCGCCGGAACGGTGGCGGCGGTGCTCGGTGCGGTCACGGTCTGCCCGTCGTGGGTGAACGTGCCGAGCTGGACGCCGAAGGCCGAGCCGAGCTGGCCGGTCGTCCCGCTGGCCTCGACGTAGCGGTGATGCGCCTCGACGCCGGCGACCGTGAGGCCCCCGCCGGACAGATAGCCGCTGACCTGGTCGACCTGGGCCTGCGTGGGCGCGTACTTCGCGTCGTACTGGGCGGTACTGAGGAACTGTTGGTACTGCGCCGACGAGGGGTCGGACATCGCGGCGACGGCCGCCTTGAGGGCGTCGACTCCTCCGTTCGGAGTGAGGTACACCCGGACGGTCTGCGTGGTCGCCGCGAACGGCGTGACCGCGCTCTTGGAGGCGTGGCCGAGCCATCGAGGCAGGGTGTTGGCGATGGTGACCTTGCCGTTCGCCGCCTGTGCGGCGGGGGCGACACCGAATCCGATGCCGGTCGCGACGGCGGCCGAGGTGACGAGCACCAGGGCGCGTCGGGATTGCAGAATGTGCATAGTCGTCCTTCGATCGCGGGAGAATCTGGACCTTCATGCACCCCCCGAGAGGGTGACCTCCTGCTCCGGGCGTGATGCACCGGATGGCGGCGACCGACACGTTAGGCGGGGAATTCGGACATCCCGGGTCTCTCAGGCTCTTGCCACGGTCTTGACAGGCGACGATCAGGCGGGGTCGGGGCGGTCCGGTGCGTCGGCGCGCGGAGCCTCGCCCAGGTCGTCGAGGTGGGGTGCCCCGTCCAGCGGCGAGACGTACCCCGGTGGGGCGGGTGGGTCAGGAGTGACCGGCGGGAAGACCGTCCCGTCCGGGCGCAGGTGGGTGGTGGCAGCGGGGCTGTTGGTGTCGCGGTGAGGCATGGGACTTTTCGGTGTCGTCGGGACCGGTTCGGGATGGGCTCGGGTGTGAACGGGGGTCAGCGGCCAGGCTCGTGCATCGGGCACGACATGGGCACTGGGAGGCCCCGGCCGAGGGCCTCGTCTCGCAGCGTGAAGAGGCGCGCGAAACCGGCCTCGAGCTCGTCCCTTGTCGACCAGCGGGAGCACTCCTCGCGCAGCTCGCCGAGCAGGGCGTCGTCGGTCAGGACGGGCGTGTCGGTGGACACGGTGTGACTCCTCTCGTCGACCCCCGAGAGGTGGATGCTTCCCGATCCACCGTGGCAAGACCGGCCATGACTCGCAAGTCGAGCCGGCTGGGGGAGTTCTGGGAGTTCGGCGGTGGCTACGCCGACCGACGGTCGAGCGAAGGCAGGAGCCGGACCGCCACCACGCCGGCCAGGGCGGTGACGGCGGCCGTCACCCAGATCGCCGCCGCGAACCCCTCCACGGCGTCCTCCGGGGTGAGCCGGCCGGCGAAGTCGGCGGCCACGACGGCCACGCTGGCCCCCATGACCGCGCCGAGCTGCCGCGCCTCCGTGACCAGGCTGGCGGCGACCGGGCGGTCCTCGTCGGGGAGGGCCGCCATCGCCCCCGAGCTGGCCGGCGTGAACACCGCCGGACGGCTGACACCGAACAGCACCAGACCCGGAACCAGCCAGAGGATGCTCAGGGTGTGGGCCGCGGCACCGGTGAGCGCCAGGCCCACGGTGACCGCGACGAGGCCGGGGATGACGAGGCGACGGACACCGTGCGTGTCCGTCAGTCGTCCGGTGGTGATCGACAGCAGCGGGGAACCCATGCCGGTGACGGCGACGACCAGACCGGCGGCGGCGGCCGTCACCCCGACCCCGACCTCGAGGTAGGCCACGAGCGACACCATCGTCGCCAGGACCGCGAACTGGATCGCGAACAGCGCGATGAGGCTCCCGGTGAGCCCGCGGTCCCGCAGGTAGGCCACCGGCAGCAGCGGGTTGGGGTGACGATGCTCGGACCGCACGAACCCGCCCAGCAGCACGAGGCCGACGAGCAACACCCCTGCGGCGACCACCCCCCAGGTCGCGAGCTGGCTGATCCCGAGGACGGTGGCCGACAGCGCGAGCAGCAGCCACACCGTCGACCGGACCGGGAACGAGGTCCCGCGGGCGGGGGTGGTCGGACCGTTGCGGGCCATCTCCACGATGACGTAGAGGACGACCGGCAGGTTGACGACGAAGAGCAGCCGCCAGCTGCCGACCGACAACAGGCCCGACGCGATGAGCGGCCCGAACACCAGCAGGCTGGAACCGCCGGTGGACATCAGCCCGATGACCCGGCCGCGATGGTCGGGGGGGACGTCACGGACGCCGACCGACAGCGCCATCGGCTGCATGACCGCTCCGGCGACCCCCTGAATCAGCCGGAACGCGATGAGCAGCCCGATCGACGGGGCCACCGCGCACGCGGCCGACCCCACCCCGAACAGCACGAGCGCGGTGACGAGGACCTTCCGCCGGCCGAAGCGGTCCGCCACCCGTCCGACCACCGGCATGAACACCGCGAGCGCCAGCAGGTAGACGGTCACCGTCCACGCGGTCGCGTTGTAGGAGGAGCCGAACTCCTGACGGATGGCGGGGAGCGCGACGACGACGGCGGTCTGGTCGAAGAACAGCAGCGCCAGGGAGGCGAGGCTGGCGAGGACCCGGCGTCGCTGGTCCGGCTGCAGCGCACGCCAGGTCGAGGTATGCGCCGCCGCCCGTTCCCCGGTCACGGAGAAATCGTGCCACCGCCTGCGTCGCGCTAGGCGTTCTCGACCGATGCTGGTTCGCGGCGACGGTCCGCCGCACGAGGCCCGGTGTCGGCGGGCGAGTGGCTCACCCAGTAGCGCCGGTCGGCGACCAGGAGGACGAAGGCGACGAGGCACCACACGATGGCGTAGGTCCAGTTCTGCCGTTCCAGGTCGGGACCGACCGCCCAGAAGCCGGTGATCCGCACGCCGCCCTCGACTCCGTGGGCGATGAGGGTCAGCAGTGAGCTGCCGGAGGCGTGGTTGAACAGCCAGGCGTACCAGAACGTCACGGCCACGGTGGTGACGAAGCCGACCGGGTGAGCGGCGAACTCGCTCATGACGAACAGCGGCGCGTGCCAGCCACTGATGGCCGCCGCCATGATCGCCGTCGCGCCGAGCCGGGACCGGGTGCGCTGCAGCTCGGGCTGCGCGAACCCGCGGAAGCTCGGCTCCTCCATCAGCGGTCCGCCCATCGGGCTGACGATGTGCATGCCGAGGGCGAGCGGCAACGCATACCAGGGGGTGAGGAGGTCGAGGGCCGGAGCGGCGGCTCCGGCGCCGAGGTTGAGGGCGACGGCGAGCGCGTGCACGCCGAGGGGAACGGCGACGGCCAGGGCGTACCAGACCCAGCTCACCCGCCACCGGATCAGGCGGGCACCGATGTCGCGCAGAGCCGCCCAGCCGTCGGCGAGCCCGGCCACGACGAGGGCCGCGATGAGCGCGCCGGGCGCGAAGAAGCTGCCCCAGGGGATGGCGCCCCACGCCAGCACGTAGGCCAGCACGAAGAAGCAGAGCACCCGGTGTCGCCGCACGTGCTCCATGACCGACCTCCATCCAGGGAGCCACGGTTGGCTCCAGGTCCAGCCTCGGTGGGGCCGACCAGCGGGGACAGCCGGTGCGCTGGCCGAGGGATTGGCGGGTTTTCTGGTATGTCGGTGGGTGAGCCCGCGCCGTTACCGTGAGCCATGGTCGAGGAGACCCCGGCGGGTCGCTCCTGGATGCTGTGGGCGCTCGCGGTCGCCGGCATCGGCATCCTCACCGGGGTGCTCATCCTCGGCGTCGCCAGCGCGCGGCTGGAGCCGGGCGCGCTGCGGATCTTCCTCATCGCGTGGATCGTCGTCCCGTACGTCCTGAGCGGGGCGGTCGCCTGGTGGCGGCGGCCGGCCAGCCGGCTCGGGCGGCTGATGATGCTCACGGGCTTCGTCATGGGCCTGACCCCGATGCAGTGGTCGAGCCAGCCGCTGGTGCACAGCGTCGGCAACTTCTTCGACATGTTGCCGGCAGCGCTCTTCCTCCACGTCTTCCTGGCCTTCCCGAGCGGCCGGGTCCGGGACCGAGCCGAGCGGATCCTCGTCGTCGTCGCGTATGCGGTGACCCTCGGCCTCCAGCTGGTCAAGATCCTGCTCGGCTCCAACCCCGACAGCCTCTTCACCGTCGTGGCCGCATCGGCCGCCGGCACCGTCGTCGAACAGCTCCAGCTCGCCCTGGTGGCCGGCTGCCTCATCGTCGGAACCGTGCTGATGCACCGGCGCCGGTCCGGGCACCAGCGGCTGCGGCGCCGTCCGGCGACGCTCGTCGTGGACGCGTTCAGCTTCGCGCTGGTGATGCTCGCGCTGCTCTACATCGGTGGCCTGCTGAGCTGGTCCTTCATCGAGCCGATCCGGCTGACCACCTTCGCCGCCCTGGGGCTGGCGCCGCTCGCCTTCCTCTTCGCCCTGCTCGACCTGCGACTCGCGCGCGGCGACGTGGCCGGGCTGCTGGTCGAGCTGCAGTCGGACCCGACGACCGACCTCCAGGCGCCGCTGGCGCGCGCACTGCGCGACCCGTCGCTGCGGTTGTTCTACTGGCTGCCCGAGTTCGAGACCTGGGCCGACCAGGACGGCACGCCCACGGCGGAACCCCTCTCGTCCGTGGAACGGGGAGTGCGCGTGCTGTCCCGGGAGGGTGAGCCAATGGCCGCGCTGACCTTCGACGCCGCTCTCGACGAGGAGCACGAGCTCCTCGACGCGGTCGTGGCGACGACCAGCATCGCCCTGGAGAACGGCCGCCTCCGGGCCGAGCTCCGGGCCCGGCTCAACGAGCTCCAGGAGTCACGGGGCCGGGTGCTCGAGGCCGGCCGGCAGGAGCGGCAGCGGCTCGAACGGGACCTCCACGACGGCGCACAGGTTCGGCTGGTCGCGCTGTCGATGGAGCTGGGCATGCTGGGCGCCGACGCTGGTACGGACCCGGAGCTCCGAACCCGTCTGCTGCACGCCAAGCGCGAGGTCTCGGCATCGCTGGAGGAGCTGCGCGATCTGGCCCGCGGGATCTACCCCGCGGTCCTCACCGCCCACGGCCTCGATGTGGCCCTCGAGTCGCTCGCGGCCCGGGCGCCCGTGCCGGTGCAGCTGTCGGTCACGCTCACCGAGCGGCCGCCACCAGCGGTAGAGGTGGCCGCCTACTACGTCATCAGCGAGGCCCTGGCCAACGTCGGCAAGCACGCCCACGCGACGCTCGCCCGGGTATGCGTCGAGCGGGTGGGCTCGCTGCTGGTCGTCGACGTCCGGGACGACGGGCGCGGCGGTGCGCAGCCGCATACCGGCTCGGGGCTGGACCGCCTCGGCCTCCGGGTCGAGGCGCTCGGCGGTCGGCTCGCGGTGCGGCCGGCGGACGGCGGCGGCGTCGAGGTGCGGGCGGAGCTCCCATGCCCCTGAGGGTCGCCATCGCCGAGGACAGCGTGCTGCTCCGGGAGGGGCTGACCCGCATCCTCACGGAGTCCGGCCTCGACGTGATCGCGGTCTACGACAACGCCGACGACCTGCTCAACCGGCTGAAGGTCGAACCGCCCGACATCGCCCTGCTCGACATCCGGCTGCCACCGACGCATACCGACGAGGGGATGCGAGCAGCGCTGACCATCCGGCGGGAGCACCCGGCGGTGAGCGTGCTCGTGCTGTCGCAGTACGTCGAGCTGGGCCTCGCGATGCAGCTGCTGAGCGAGTCGGCCGAGGGGGTCGGCTACCTGCTCAAGGACCGGATCGGCGACATTGCCGACTTCCTCGACTCCATCCGCCGCGTCGCCGCCGGCGGGTCCGCGATCGACCCGCAGATCGTGTCGACCCTCCTGAACCGCCGCGGCACCGGCAGCCCGACCGATCGCCTCACCCCGCGCGAGCGGGAGGTGCTGGGGTTGATGGCCGAGGGCAACTCCAACGCCGGGATCGCGGCGCGACTCGTCATCACCCAGCGGGCGGTCGAGAAGTACGTCTCCAGCGTCTTCGACAAGCTGGGGATCCCGTCGACGGGCACGGAGTCCCGGCGGGTCCTGGCCGTCCTGCTCTACCTCCGCGGCTGACGCGGCCTCATTGGGCTGGGCGGTGGTCCCGGTAACAAGGGGGGCCTGTGACCGCTTCGAGGGGAGCGAAAGTGCTGCTATCACGTCAATTTCGCTCCTCTCGAGTTCGCTTCGGATGCGGCCGGTGTTGCTCGGGCGGCGCTCGGACTCATTCCCGTGCGCCGGGGCCGGGCGTGGGGGATACCGGTAGCTGGACCTGGACCCGAAGGCCGCCGGCCGTCCGGGGGCTCAGGATGAGCGTCCCGTCGTGGGCGGTGGTGATGCTCTTGACGATGGCCAGACCGAGGCCGGCACCGGCATGGTCTCCCCGTATGCGTTCGGTGCCTCGCTGGAACGGCTCGGTGAGCGTCGAGACCATCTGAGGAGTGAGGTGCTCGCCGGAGTTCTCGACCGTGAGCAGCGCGTACTCGGGGCGGATGGCGGTGTGGACCTGCACCGTGCCGTGGTTCTGGACGTTGTGCACGATCGCGTTGTGCACGAGGTTCGTCGTCAGCTGGAGCAACAGGGCGTTCGAGCCGACGGTCGGGGTGATGTCTCCGGAGGTCCTGACGGTGACGCCGTGACTCTCCGCGAAGGGGAGAAGGGTCTCGGTGGCCTGTTCCGCGAGGAGCGACAGGTCGACCGGTTCGGGAGTGAAGGAGCGCTGGTCGGTGCGGCTGAGCAGGAGCAACGCCTCGGTAAGGGCGATCGCTCGCGCGTTGACAGCGCGGAGGCGCTCGTCGAGCTCGTGGCTCTCCCGGTTCGGATCGCTGCGGGCGACGTCGAGGAGGGTTTGCGTGATGGCCAGCGGGGTGCGCAGCTCATGGGAGGCGTTGGCGGCGAAACGCTGCTGTTCGGCGACCTGAGCTTCGAGACGAGCGAGCATGGCGTCGAAGCTGTCGGCCAGCTCGCGGAACTCGTCCCTGCGCCCCTCCAGCTCGATCCGGTGCGACAGCGAACCCCGCGCCGCCCGTCGCGTGGCGTTGGTGATCCGCGAGAGCGGGGCGAGCATGCGGCCGGCGAGCAGCCACCCTCCCAGGAGGCCGAACGCCAGGAGGAACACCAAGGCCCAGGCCGCCTTGGGTACGAAGGCGCGCACGAGGTCGTCGCGAGACGGTCCTACCAGGAGAAAGGGGATGGCTCCGGCATCGGGCAGCTGCCGCTCGTTGGGCACGTAGCGCAGCAGGAACACCCACACGGCCGCGAGCAGCACGACCTCGGCGACCATCAGGAACCCGGCGTAGCTGAGGGTGAGCTTGAGGCGAACACTCGGACCCGGCGACCTATCCACGGAGCTCACCGCCTGAGGCGGCCGCCACCCCGGTGTCGATGCGGTATCCGACGCCGGGCACGGTGGCGATCAACCAGGGTGTGCCGAGACGCTTGCGCAGCGCTGAGACGGTGATGCGCACGGCGTTGGTGAACGGGTCGGCGTTCTGGTCCCACGCGCGTTCGAGCAGCTCTTCGGCACTGATGACACCGCCCTCGGCGGCGACGAGGATCTCGAGCACGGCGAACTGCTTCCGGGTCAGCGGGACGTACCGGCCGTCCCGGTGGACCTCGCGTCGGAACGGGTCCACGCGCAGGCCGGCGAGCTCCTGGATCGGAGGCCGGTTGTTGGCGCGTCGGCGGTCCAGCGCTCGGAGCCGCAGCACGAGCTCCTGCAGCTCGAACGGCTTGGTGAGGTAGTCGTCGGCGCCGAGCTCGAACCCGGACGCCTTCTCGTCGAGACGGTCGGCGGCAGTGAGCATGAGGATCGGCATACCGCTCCCGGAGGCGACGATGCCAGCCGCTATCTCGTCGCCGGAGGGCCCGGGTATGTCTCGGTCGAGGACGGCGATGTCGTAGGCGTTGATGCCGAGCAGCTCCAACGCGGTGTCGCCGTCACCGGCGATGTCAGCCGCGATCGCTTCGAGGCGCAGCCCATCGCGGATGGCCTCCGCCATATAGGGCTCGTCCTCGACGACCAGCACACGCATGCCCGCGATGCTACGAGCCCGGCCATATCGCGGGCGTACGGAAAACCACATACGGGGTGGCAACGCCCCCTTGCCTTCACTGGCCACATGACGCAGCGGGCGGCACCACGAACAACCTCGCGCCGGACGATGAGGCCCACCGCTGTCGGCCTGCTCGTCGTCGCCATGGCCGTCATCGGAACCCTCGTCTACCAGGCAGCGGCCGCGATGCCCTCGGTCGTCGACGTGCTCAGCGGCGACCAGGGCGGTAGGGCAACCAGATTCGACGGAGCGGTCGACGAGGCTGACGGTGTCCTCCCCGACGGCGCTACCGTGTTCGACGACCGGTACCCCGGCGTGGCCGACCTCGACCCCGATCTGCTTCGGGCCCTGCGCGAAGCGGCGACGGAGGCCGCTGACGACGGCGTCGCGTTCTACGTCAACAGCGGCTGGCGCTCCCGGGCGTACCAGAACGAGCTTCTGAGTGAGGCGGTGTCGACGTACGGCTCGGAGTCAGCAGCAGCCCGATGGGTGGCGACCGCGGACACGTCCCCGCACGTGTCCGGCGACGCGGCCGATGTCGGGAAGGAGGAGGCAGCCGCGTGGCTCTCCAGACATGGCAACACGTTCGGGCTGTGCCAGATCTACGTCAACGAACCCTGGCACTACGAGCTACGCCCCGCGGCGATCGGGGGCCGCTGCCCGCCGATGTATGCCGACCCCACCCATGATCCGAGGATGCAGCCGTGAACCGGCGGCCGGCAGACCCGCGTAGCCCGTGACGGTCCCTGTCAGCTCAGCTCGGCGGTGACCAGCGGTCGTACAAGGATGGGCGTCGGTCGAGCAGTCGGTGGTTGTACGCCCCCAGGCTCTTGTCGGCGGTGGCGTCGAGATCGATGTCGGCGAGGAGGAGCGCCTCTCGGGCCGGCTCGCCCGAACGAGTGGCCGGCCCCGCGAGGAGGTATCCGGTGGGCGCGATGATGCACGTTCCCCCCACCCAGCGGGTCCCACGCTCGTCGCCGCAGCGGTCGGCGATGGCGACGTACACGCCGTAGTACGCCGCCACGGCCTGCGCCTTGACGACCTCGATGGCCGGCTGGTCGGCCGGGTGGTCGAGGACCGGCCAGTTGACCGGGGCGGCGACGATCTCAGCGCCGGCCTCGGCCGCCGTACGGACCAGCTCGGGGAACTCCAGGTCGTAGCAGATCGCCACGGCGAGGACGCCCCACCCGGTCGTCACCATCAGGGGAGGGTCCTGCCCCGGGGTGAAGAAGAGCGTCTCGCGAGACCAGAGGTGAGACTTGCGATAGACGCCCAGGACGTCGCCGTTCTCGATGACGACGGCGGCGTTGGAGAGGGTGTCGCCCTCGCGCAGCGCGAGTCCCACCACCACCGTCACGGACAGCTCGCGAGAGACCTCCTGCAGCGCTGTCACGCTGGGGCCGTCGAGAGTCTCCCCGGCGGCCCACGCCTCCTCGCGGTCACGGAAGCAGTAGCCCGACGGCCCCAGCTCGGGCAGGACGACGAGCCGAGCGTCCTGCGCGGCCGCGGCGCGGACCGCCTCGACGAGGGGCAACGCCGTCGGAGCCTGCGTCACGTCGGCGGCCACCTGTGCGGCGGCCACCCGGATCCTGCGGTTCGTCAGTCGTCCTCGGTGGCGGTGTTCAGCACCGATGTGGGGGCGAGGTACCCGTTGGCGTCGAGCACGTGCCCCGCCTCGCGGGCCGCCGCGACGACCGACGCCTCCCACTCGAGCGTGACGCGCCCATCTCCGCCGTTGACGACGAGGAGCTCGCCCCAACCGGGTGTCGCCGACTGGCCCGGCTCGGGGTCCTCCATCGTGAAGGACCGCCAGGTGGCCGCCGGGATGGACAGGGTGTCGCGCGGACCGAGGGTCACCGTCTCCTCGTCCTCGTCGGCGTTGAGGCGGACGACCCAGCGACCCGACTTGACGGTGACCACCTGAGTGGCGTCGTGCCGGTGGCGCAGGAGGCCCTCGCCAGGGGTGGCGCGCAGCCACGCGAGGTTGAAGTTGTGCGGCTCGTGCAGCACGGGAGCCACGCGGCGGTCCTCGGCGATCCCGTAGCCGATGACGGCGGCGAGCTGGGCGTTTCCACCGGGCAGACCCGAACACAGGAGGGCACCCTCGGCCCACCGACGGGCCGCGGGCGTGACGACGCGAGTGCGGAACTGCTCCACGGTGAAGCGGTCCAGGCGGTCGATCTCCTCCTGCGGCATCGGTGAGATGAGGGCCACGTCGGTCGGCACCTCGTCGCCGGCGGCGGTGTCGATGAGGCGGTTGTCGGCCGTGAGCCGCAGTCCGTAGCCCTCCGCCTCCTGCAGCACCGTCGGACCCCAGATGATCCCGCCCGTGTCGTCGCGTCCCAGCACGGTGAGGAGGATCCCCTCGTCGGGTCCCTCGTTGGTGAAGCCGCGGAAGATCCACGTGGGCACCGAGATGACGTCGCCGTCGGTGGACACGTACTCGCCCTGGCCACCGTCAGCACCCCACCGAAGCCGGTACTCGCCGCCGAAGTTGATGAACACCTCGGCCGTGAAGTGGAGGTGCAGGCTGTTCGTGGTGCCGCGCGGCATACCCGCAGCCCCGAGGCTGAAGCCGTGCGGTTCGGTGAGGTTCACGAACTGCTGCGAACTCTGCGACACCCCCGAACCGATGAAGGAGTAGTTGTCTTTACGGTCCGAACCGGGAGTGCGGCAGTCGATGAACGCCGCCTTGCACGGCACCCAGTCGCTGTGGAGGATCGTGCGACGACGTACCTCGTCGCGGGTCACGGTTGTCTGGCTCATGCCTGGCCCGAACCGGGCCGTCCTTTCGTCGTGGAGGGCTCTCAGTAGATGTTGGCGTTGCTGTCGACCGGACCGTCGCCCCGCGTGCTGTTGATCTGAGCGCGGAGCCCCAACTGGTCGTACACGCGGATCTCGCGCACGATGCGGCCGTCCTGCACGAGGAACTGGGAGACTCCCATGAGGTCGACCGGCTGGTGGGTGAGCGGACCGAACGTCGCGGCACCGCGGTAGGTGCCCTTCATCTGCCACAGCACCGCGATCCGCAGACCGGCGTAACGCTCGGCGGAGTTGGTCTGCACGTCGCGGACGGCGAACGTCGCGTCGGGGAAGGGCGCCACCAGGTCCAGCAGATCGCGCTGGTACCCGTCGGGCCGGATCACCGTGGAGTCGCCCACGGTCTGCAGAACCAGGTCGCGAACCATGAAGTCGGTGACTCGGTTCAGACGGCGGTGGTTCCACACCTCGTCGATGAACTCGAGGACCATCTCGCACTCGGGCCGGAAGTCGTCCGACCTCGGGCCGCTGTCGCCCTCCGCCAGGACGTCCGTCGGCGCTGGCTCACACCAAGAGCCTTGGTAGCCCACGAAACCCAGCCGGGAGGCTGCCTCCTCGGGGTCGAGGCCCTGCTGGAGGGCGCCGGCGAGGGTGTCGCGGACGACCCACTCCTCGACCATCCGCCCCCGGCGATACAGGCAGTTGGCGATCGTGCGGCTACGGAAGAACGGGAAGGTCAGGCTGTTGACCCCGGTCTGGTTGCGCTCCACCGACAGGACGAGGTGCGAGCTGAGGAAGGCGTCGTCCCCTCGGGCCTCCCAGATGACGTCCTCCGCCTGCCCGACGCGCTGCGGCGTCTGGGCAATACGGACCAGGCTGCCGTCGATGACCCCTTGGCGCCCCACCGTCGTCCCGAGCGCTCCGTGCACGATCGAGTCCGGCTCGTAGTTGTCCTCGATGAAGGCGACGTCCCGCTGGACCCAGATGAGGTCGGTCACCTCTCGGATGAAGTCGTCCGGGTCCGCGTACGGCTTGTAGGCAACGGGGTTGAGCTCCATCGTCCCTCTCACATCGGTGTCGAGATCAATTGCGACCGAGCCAGTGTATGCGTATGTATAGCTGTCAATCCAGACCCTGGTCCAGGTGTCGGACAGGGCCTCAGTCCCGTCGCTGCGCCAGCGAGCGCCGATGGACGAGGCTCGTGGGTAGCACGACGTGCTGGAAGGGCCCCTCCGGCGAGCTGACGAGGTCGACCACCAGGCGACCGGCCTCGCGCGACATCTCGGCGAGGTCGTAGGCCACGGTGGTCAGCTGAACCAGCGGCCAGCTCGACGTCGGCAGGTCGTCGAAGCCGACGATGGAGATGAACTCGGGCACGGCCACCGACCGCTCGGCCGCGGCGTTCATCGCCCCGAGCGCGACGACGTCGTTGGCGCAGATGAGAACCGTCGGCGGGTCGTCCAGGTCGAGGAGCTCGAGACAGGCACGGAAGCCGGTCTCGAAGTCGAACGGCCCGTAGCGTACGTCCTGACGTCTCAGATAGACGTCGTGCTCGTCGAGAAGGCCACGCAGGATCGACTCACGCGTCTCACCGGTGCTGGTCGTGCGAGGGCCGAAGACGGCGCCCACATGGCGATGACCCAGACGGACGATCTCATTGACCAGGGCCGTCATTCCGATCTCGGGGTCCACGGTGACCGAGCTCGACTCGACCGATGGCGAGGTTCGGTTGAAGTACACGAAGGGCAGGCTGCGGTCCCGGAGCCGACCCGGCAGCGAGGAGTCGACCGTGGTCGTGGTGAGGATCACCCCGGACAGCCCGTTCGCGATGATCTGCTCCGCGATGGGCGCCGTCTCCGAGGCCTCGGTGATGAGAACGAGCTCGTAGCCGAGCCGGGTCAGCTCCGTGTGCAGGTGGGGGATGACGTGACCGTAGAAGTGGTTGTGCAGGTCGGTGACCACCAGGCCGACCCGCGTCGAATGACCGAGGGCCAAGGCCCGGCCGATGGCGTTCGGGGCGTAACCGAGGGCGGCTGCCGCCTTGCGAACCCTGGCCTTGGTCTCCTCGGAGACCTTGTCGCTGTCACGCAACGCCCGCGAGACCGTGGGCTGTGACACTCCGGCCAGCCGGGCGACATCGAAACTCGTGATCACCGGACATCCTGTGGACTCGAGCAGGGTCGGCCACGTTGACGCAACCAACCAGGAAACAGCAGTATAGGTGACATACGCATGCCATCGGCGGTTTCTTGACCGCAGATGGCCGGACGCCCGAAGGAGTGGTCAGTGAACGGTGTCCCCTCGCCCGATGCCTCCGTGAAGGCCCGGCTGACGTCGGGAGACCAGCTGGTGGGGGCGCTCGTGCGGATGCCGTGCGAGGACGTCGTCGAGATGCTCGCCGTCGCCGGGCTCGACTTCATCCTCGTGGACTGTGAGCACGGCCCGGCCGACGTGCTGGCCTTACGCACGCACATCGCCCTCGCGCAGGTGCACGGCGTCCCGGTGCTGGTCCGTCCGGGCGAGGGCGAGCCCGGACTGGTCCTCCGCGCGCTGGACCAAGGGGCGCAGGGGATCGTCGCACCGCACATCGAGACGGTCGAGGAGGCGCGGGAGCTGGTGCAGACGGTGCACTACCCGCCGATCGGGCGGCGTGGGTTCGCCACCTACCCTCGGGCCGGACGGTTCGGCACCGTCTCGGCCGAGAACCATCGGGACCGGGCGGCGGAGACCCTGGTCATTGCGATGCTGGAGTCGCCGCACGCGGCGGCCACCGCGGGAGAGATCTTGAGCACCCCCGGGGTCGACGGATACCTCATCGGCACGGCTGACCTGTCCGCCTCGACCGGAGAAGGCGATCCGCCCGTTGCGGACTCCGTGGCGACCATCCACCGGCAGGCCGCCGAGGTGGGCTCATGGCGCGCTGAGCTGGCGGGCAGCGCCGAGGACGCCGACCGCATCCTCACGGTCGGCGGACGGCTCGTCGTCTACAACGTCGCTCAGGTGATGATGCGCGTCTTCGCGGACCTGGCCGCTCCCGGCGCCCGCCGACCCGGCGGCTGAGCGGTCAGGCGTCGACTCGCCGTAGCCACGACGTGGTCACCTCGGCCACGTGGAGCGGGTGTGACAACGCCACCAGGTGCGGCGCCCCAGGAACGACCACGAGCTCCGACTCCCTGACCAGCTGGTGGATCTCGGTATGCCGCTCCAGTGGGCAGATGCGGTCCTCGGCCGCGGCGACGACGGTGCAGGGAATCGTCGCTCCACTGAGAGTCGGTCGTTCGTCGACCCGGGTCGACTGGAGCTGAAGCTGGGTCGTCAGGGTCGCCGCGCCGACCTCGTCGGCCAGCTCCAGGGTGCGCGCACGAAGGCCCGAGTCCGGGCCCACCAGGAGGGGAAGCAGCTCGGCCTGCACGTCTCGGGCCGAGGCGCCCGCCGCCACCTCGGCGAGCTGTCGTCCCCACGCCACGCGCTGGGCGTCGGTGGGAGGTCTCGCGTTCGTCGCGACGAGCAGTAGTCCAGCCACCCGCTCGGGCGCCTGACGATGGACGGCCATGGCGACGATCGCCCCGAGACTCAGACCCCCGATCGCGAACCGCTGGGGGAGCCGGTCGAGAAGCACCTCCACTTGCTCGTCCAGCGTCGGGCGGTCGAGCTCGAGGACGACCACCGGCCGGGCCGGGCGCTCCGGGGATTCCACGGGGAGCGCCCGGACCACGCCGTCCCACAGCCGGGGCGAGCAGTTCATGCCCGGCAGGAGCACCAGCGGTACTGGCATACCGGTAGTTCCGGCGATAGGTCAGCCCTTCACGGAGCCGGCGCTCAGGCCCGCCACGATGTACTTCTGGGCGATGAACGCGAAGGCGATGGCGGGAATGGTGAAGAGGACGGCCGCTGCACCGGCCTGTTGGAGCATGGGCAGCGTCTGTCCGAGCTGGGTGGCGATGAAGACCGGCACCGTCCGGGCGTTGACGTCGGTGAGGATCGTCGCGGTGAGGTACTCCTGGAAGGCGAACAGGAAGACGAAGATCCCCGCGGTGAGGATGCCGGGCCCCATCAGCGGAAGCATCACGCGCCGCAACACCTGGAATCTCGAGCAGCCGTCCATCATGGCCGCTTCGTCGAGCGTCGTCGGGATCTCGGCGAAGAAGTTGCGCAACAGCCAGATCGTGAACGGCTGGTTGATCGCCACGAGCGCGAGCGCGAGCGCGAACGGGGTGTCGTAGAGACCGACAGCACGTGCGAGGTCGTACATCGGCAGCACCACCGCGAAGCGCGGCAGGGCCCGGAAGATCAGCGCCACGATGAGCAGGATGGTGGAGATCCAGCCCGGCGCCCGCGAGAGGGCGTAGGCCGCCGGGAGTCCGAGGACCAGCGCGATCACCGTGCTGATCACCGCGACCACCAGCGTGTTGATGACGTACTGGTAGAAGTTCGTCGTCTGCCACAGGTCGACGAAGGTCTCGAACGTCGGCTGCCACGTGAAGACCGGTGGGTTGAGGAACGCCACGTCGGTGGGCTTGCTCACCGACGCCGCCGTCCACAGGATCGGGCTCAGCATCGCGATGCAGGTGAGGATGAGGAACCCGCCCACGAGGACCGACGTGCCGTTGAGCCGCCGCCGCGGGTGCGGCTGGTCCGCTCCCATCACCTGTCGCGCTGAGACCTCCTGTGTAGCTGAGACGCTCATGCTCATCTCCCTTCTCGAGCGGTAGCCCGGATCGAGGGCACGAGCATGATCGCGATGAGGATGATCAGCAGCACGTTGATCGCGCTACCCAGCCCGAGCTGCTGACCGCCGTCCTTGAAGGCGACGCTATAGATGTAGAACATGATCGACTCGTTGCCGATGGCGGCCGCCTGTGGTGACAGGGCGACCAGGGGGTCGAACACCCGCAGGACGTCCATCAGCGAGATGAGGATCACGAAGCCGATCACCCCGCGCACGCTGGGGATGATGACGTTCCAGTGCAGGCGGAACCAGCCCGCACCGTCGATCTTGGCCGCCTCCAGCACTTCCGGGTTCACCGACTGAAGGCCGGCCAGGATGACCAGCATGGCGAACGGCAGGAGGAACCAGACGGTGTTGAGGGTGAGGACCACCCGGTTCGGCCACGTGTCGGTGAACCAGAGCAGGTCCTGACCCGTGACGTGGGCGATGAGGTAGTTGACGGGCCCACCGAAGTTGGAGTCGAACAGCCAGGAGAACATCGTCGCGCCGACCAGGCCGGGGATGACGTAGGCCAGCAGGAGCAGGCCAAGAACGATGGGCCGCATCCGGCGCAGCCGGTTGACGGCGATCGCCAGGAGGTACCCCAGCACCAGCAGGATGGCCGTGACCACCAGGGTCAGCCCCACGGTGAACACCACGGCGCGACCGAACCGCGGGTCGGTGAGGGCGGTGGTGTAGTTCGACAGTCCGACGAAGGTGCCGGGGTCGCCGTAGTTGACGTTCTGCAGGCTCCACTCGATCGTGCGGTAGAGCGGGACGGCCAGCAGACCGACCATCACCACGAGGCTCGGTCCGACCAGCGTCCAGTACTCGCGCTTCCTCATGCTCACCTCCGGTCGTGCGCCGGCCGCCGCGGGGGCGGCGGCCGGCGCCGGGTGGCCAGGGGCCTACTTGGCCGCTGCGATCGCGGCGGTGGCCGCTGCCTGCATCTGCACGACGGCCTCGTCGGTCGTGATCTTGCCGAGGATGGCGTTGGCGATGATCGGCGTGATCTTGTTGCTGACATCAGCGGTCCACGGGTAGGGCTCCGCCGGCGGTGCAGACGTGATCGACACGTTGGCGGCGGCCGCGTAGGGGCTGCTGGAGTCGCTCACCATGCCGGCTCGGGCCGGGTATGCGGCGGGCAGCGATGCCTTCGAGGCGTCTTCGCTCACCGAGGACGCGATCATCTGGAAGAGGGCGTCCTTGTCGACGGCCGTGTTGTTGGGAATCGACCAGCCGTCCACCGACAGAGTGTCGTAGAGCTTGGCACTGTCGGCCGCCACCTTCGGCGGCGCCGCGAACGCGAAGTTCTTGGCGTACTTGCTGTTCTTCTCCAGGGTGAGGTCGTTCATCCGCCCGGAGAACATGATGGCGATGGCGGCGGTGCCGTTGTACATCTGCTGCTGGACGGCCGGCTGCGCGAAGGTCGTCACCTGCGGGTCCATGTAGGGCTTCAGGGCGATCATCTCCTCGAGCGCCTGCTTCGCCTGCGGCTTGTCGAAGTTCGCCGTCTTGGTGTCGAAGTTGGTCAGGTTCGTCCCGAGGCTGCCCAGGATGCAGTCGTAGGAGGTGACGATGTCACCGGTCGCCAGCCACGGCAGGGCGATCGGGTACTTGATCCCACCCTTCTCCTGGATGGTCTTGGCAGCGGTCTTCATCTCCTCGAACGTCTTCGGCGGCTGCAGCCCGACCTGGTCGAACACGTCCTTGCGGTACGCCATGATGTACATCTGCGCCTGCATGGGCAGCGCATACAGCTTGCCGTCGTAGGTCATGGCGGCCCGCATGTCCTTGCTGATCTCGTTCAGCTTGTAGGTGTCGGCGTACTTGGTGAACAGGTCGTTCAGGGGAGCGAGCTTGTTCTGCGAGCCGTACTGCGGGATGACGAACCCGTAGGTCTCGACGATGTCGTAGGTGCCGCTGGCACCGGCGAGCGTCGCCGTCGTCTTCTGCACCTGGCCCGGGAAGTCGATGGGCTCGTGCTTCAGGGTGTAGTCGTTCTTCGTGCAGCTGGAGACCATCGTGTTGGTGAAGGGGTCGATCGCTGAGCTGTTGTAGGCGAGCACGTTCACCGTGGTGGCCTTGCTCGGTTTGGCGACGTCGCACGTCACTTGCGCGGCGGTGCTCGATGCCGTCTTCGAGCCGGCGCCGCAGGAGGCAAGGGCGAGGGCTGCGACAGCCGTGAGGGCCAAGGCCCCGGTGGTGCGTAGGGATGTTCTCATGAGTGCTCCAGACCTGTCGGGTTGCGGACGGTAATCGAGGTGCGAGACGAACTAATGCATACGAATTCAGCCATGCTGAAACTCAAGGCGGAGCTGTGCGCTGTCGCGATGGGCCTGAAGCTGCTCGAAGTCGGAGATGACGACTACCGGCTGGGCCTGGGCCGCCGTCGAGCCCATGGTTGCCCGCTGGTAGGTCACGAGCTTGAGGAACCCGGCGACCGACAGGCCGCCGGTGAACCGGGCGTTGCGTCCGGTGGGCAGGACGTGGTTGGTGCCTGACATGCCCTTGTCCGCGTACGCGACGGTCGACCACGGGCCGAGGAACAGGGAGCCGTAGTTCGTCAGGCGGTCCAGGTACCACTCCAGATCATCGGCGAGGACCTCGAGGTGCTCTGGTGCGAGAGTGTCCATCACGGCGACGGCCAGCTCGCGGCTCTCGACGAGGTAGATCGACCCGTACTCGCGCCACGCCGCGCCGGCGATCTCGCGGGTGGACAGTGCGGACAGCTGTCGGTCGATCTCGTCAGGCACCTCACGAGCCAGGCGCTCGGAGGTGGTCACCAGGCACGCCGGAGACGTGGGGCCGTGTTCGGCCTGCCCGAGAAGGTCGGCGGCCACCATCTGCGTCGTCGCGGTGTCGTCGGCGATGACGGCGACCTCGGACGGCCCGGCCAGGACGTCGATCCCCACTCGGCCGAACAGTTGGCGCTTTGCCTCTGCAACGTAAGCGTTTCCGGCTCCGACGAGCATGTCGGCCGCGGGTGCGTCGAGGAGGCCGAAGGCCATGGCGGCGAGGGCCTGAACTCCGCCGATAGCGAAGACGCGCTCGGCACCGGAGGCGTAGGCCGCATACAGGACCGCGGGGTGCGGCTCGCCGCGCAGGCTCGGCGGAGTGCAGCTGATGACGTTGGGGACTCCCGCGACCGAGGCCACACCGACCGTCATGAACGCGCTGGCGAGGAGGGGAAACCGGCCGGCGGGGAGGTAGGCGCCGACGGTCTGGACCGGTACGTACCGCTGACCGCAGACGACGCCGGGGATCACCTCCTCCTCGAAGTCGACGAGCCTGGCCCGCTGCATGCTCGCGAACCGACGCGTTCGCTCGGCGCCGGTGTCGAGCGCTTCACGCAGATCATGGGGGAGGCCGTCGCCGGCGCCGCGGAGCTGCGCCGCGCTCACCTCGAAGGACTCGCCGGACCAGTGGTCGAGCCGCTCGGCGTACTCGCGGACCGCGTCCAGCCCCCGTCGCTCGATGTCCAGGAGCATCTGCGACACCGTCGCGGACACCTCGGGGTCCCGCTGCGCGGGGCGGTCCGGGCCAGGCGGCTCCTTGACGACGGTGACGCCGGCGCCGATCCGAGTTTTGTCCTCGGCGTTCAGATGCATACGCATACACTCCCAGTGCTGGGCCACCCTGACAAGAGCGTGGCGAAATCGTTGTCGAGTTGGTGGTCGACGAGGGTGGCTACCGGGCGACCATTCCGGCTGACAGGTCGATGTCGGCCGCGGTGAGGCCCGGCATCGCGAGCATGGCGAGGACGGCGGAGGCCACCTCGTCCTCGGTGACCATGCGCTTCAGTGCGGATCTGGAGACGAACGCAGCCTCCGCCGCCGCGGCCGTCGTCCCTGTCAGAACCGCCTCGCGCGCGAAGTTCCGCTCCATGCGCGGGCTTTTGACCGGCCCGGGCGAGAGCGAGTTCACCGCGACGCCGAGAAGGCCGACCTCGTGAGCGAGGGTCGTGGTGAGGCCGATGACCGCCATCTTCGAGGCCGTGTACGGCGTGCGTCGCTCCAGCGGGCGCTTGCCGCTCACCGAGGCGATGTTGATGATGTTGCCCGCGCCGCGGGCGATCATCGGCGGGAGGAAGGCGCGGCACATGAGGAAGACCCCGCGAACGTTCACGGCGAAGACCTCGTCCCACTCGTCCACGGCCACATCGGTCAGCGGCGCCACGGGCCCGGCGATGCCGGCGTTGTTGACGAGGATCGACACCGTCTCGTCGGACAAGGACTCGGCCAAGGCGCCGACGGAGCTCTCCGCGGATGTGTTGACCGTCGCGACGCGAGCGTCGGACCCGATCTCCGCGGCGACGTTGTCCAGCTTGGTCCGGTCTCGGCCGGTCAGGATCACTCGGGCGCCCGCGCCGGCGAGGGCAACCGCAATGGCGCGGCCGAGCCCGTTGCCGGCGCCCGTGACGAGCGCCGTCCGCCCGGCGACACGGTCGTCGCCCGGGAAGCCCGTGGGACCCAGGGTCACAGGCTGGCCGGTTTCCAGGGCAGGTCGGCACCGGCGTATTTCCAGGCGCGGACGTCCCCGGAGCGAGCGTGCCCCTCGAACAGCTCGACACGAGCAGCTCGTCCACAGAGCTCGCCCAGCGCGGCACTGGCGGCCCGGTCCGTGACCTCCTGGTAGGTGACGGTCTTCAGGTACTTGCCGACCCAGAGCCCACCCGTGTAGCGCGCGGCGCCCCGCGTGGGAAGGGTGTGGTTCGTCCCGATCACCTTGTCTCCGTAGGAGACACACGTGCCCTCACCGAGGAAGATCGCCCCGAAGTTGCTCATCTTGTCGAGCGCCTCACGCGGGTTGCCGGTAAGGATCTGGACGTGCTCCGAGGCGTACTGGTCCGCTAGCGCGTAGGCGGCGTCGAGGTTGTCGACGACGGCCACCTGCCCGTGGTCACGCCACGCGGGGAAGGCGTAGTCCGCGGTGGGCATCTCGACGAGGATCTCGTCCACCAGCTCGATCACGCGGCGGGCCAGGGTCTCGGACGTCGTGATCAGGACGGCGGGCGACTCCGGTCCGTGCTCCGCCTGGCTGAGCAGGTCGACCGCGACGACGAACGGATCGGCGTCGTCGTCGGCCACGATCAGGGTCTCGGTGGGTCCGGCGAAGAGGTCGATGCCGACCTCGCCGTAGAGCTGCCGCTTGGCCTCGGCGACGAACGCGTTCCCGGGTCCGGCGAGCAGGTCGACCTTGCCGATCGTCTCGGTGCCGATGGCCATGGCGGCGACCGCCTGGGTGCCGCCGAGCAGGAAGATCTCGTCGGCGCCGGCAAGGTGCATGGCCGTGACGGTCGCGGCAGGGATCTCCCCGCGGATCGGTGGTGTGCACGCCGTCACGCGCTCGACGCCGGCCACCTTGGCCGTCACGACGGTCATGTGCGCCGAGGCGACGAGCGGGTACTTGCCGCCGGGCACGTAGGCCCCGGCCGCGGCGACGGGGATGTTTCGCTGACCGAGGAACACGCCCGGCTCGGTCTCGACCTCGAAGTCCCGGAGGGAGTCCCGCTGGTGCTGGGCGAACCGACGAACGCGGGCTTGTACGGCGGTGATGTCCTCGATGACCTGTGCCGGCACGCTGTCGACGATCTTCTGGATCTCCTCCGCGTCGAGACGGAAGCTCGCGGGGGACCAGCCGTCGAACCGCTCCGAATACTCGCGAACGGCGACATCGCCTCGCGTCCGGACGTCCGCGATGACGGTGGAGACGGTCTCACGAACTGCCTCCAGGCGGGCCTGGTCCTCGTCGTTGCTCGCGGCGGTCTTCAGGTACACGGTCACCGAACTGCTCCTTCGTCTCGCTGGTGTAGGAGCAATCTGGGTTGTATACGTATACATGTCAACTGCTGAGTTGGGGCCGAAGGAGGACGCCGTGGCGAAGGCGATCACCTCGCACGACGTGGCGCGCGCCGCCGGCGTCTCGCAGGCCACCGTGTCGCGGGCCTTGCGCAACCTGCCAGGTACCTCCCCGCAGACGCGCGCGGCCGTCCTGGCGGCAGCATCCACGCTGGCCTACCTTCCGAGTGACTCCGGTCGGAGCCTCGCGACGCGAAGCACGCGCAGGGTCGCCGTCGTCGCCGAGGAGCTGACCAATCCCTACTACCCCCAGCTGGTCGCTCCCATCCAGCGCCACCTGACCGGCGCCGGTCTGCGGACGGTGCTGGTGACCGACACCCGGTCGGACCCGGCGCATGGCGGGGTGACCGTCGACGACCTCGGTGACGGCAGCTACGACGGCGTCATCCTCCTGACGACGCTCCGAACCTCGAGACTGCCTCGAGACCTGTCCGAGCGGGGGGTCCCGCACGTGTTGGTCAACCGCGTTCTCGACCACCCGGAGTCTCCCAGCTGCACGGTGGACAACTCCGCCGGAGCACTGGCGATCAGTGCGCTGGTCGCCGAGCTCGGTCATTGCTCGGTGGCGGCCATCCACGGTCCCGTCACGACGTCGACCGGTCGTGAGCGGGCGCTCTTTCTCCGCAGGAGGCTGCGCGAGCACGACATCGCCCTGCCTCGGAAGCTGGTCCGGCGCACCGGCTTCGGCCATGACACGGGGATGGCCGCGGCCAACAGTCTCTTCGACGAGTCGCCCCGACCGACCGCGCTGATCTGCGCGAACGACGTCCTCGCCCTGGGCGCACTGTCGGCCGCCCGGCAGAAGGGACTCCGGGTTCCCGACGATGTCACGGTCGTCGGGTTCGACGACATCGCCATCGCGGCGTGGCCCGTCATCAACCTGACCACTGTGCGCGTGGACCTGGACCTCCTCGCGTCGACGGCGGTGGAGATGTTGCTGACGGAGATCGGCAGCGACCGGAACGACCGACGCGTAGGCCCCATGGAACGTCGGATCCCGGTTGACCTGTGCCTGCGGGGCACTCATGCACCGGCGCCGGTCACCGTCCGGTAGTCACCCGGTATCGAGTGCGCACGGCGCCCTGGTCGACGCGGCTGTCGAGCAGCTGCAGCCGGATCGGGAGCTCGTGGCTCTCCAGTGGTGGCCCGTCCATGACCGAGGGTGTGCCCGACCCGCCGACCAGACCGGGCAGGGTGACGACGTCGACGATGTCGACCAGGCCCTGTCGTAGGACCGCAGCGTTCAACGTGCCTCCGGAGTCGACGATCACCCGGTCGGCTCTCAGGACCTGGCGTATGCGGATCAGCGCCAGACGCAGGTCGACCTGTCCGTCGCCCACGACGAAGTAGCCGACCCTGAGGTCTCGCAGGCGCTGGAGGTACCCAGGGGGAGTGGCGCGGCATACGAGGACATGCAAGATCGTGGTCTCGTCGCCGGTGAAGGTCCAGTCGACCCGTCCCCGGGAGTCGGCCACCACGAACCAGTTCGGGGCGGTGCGCGGGAGATGGTCCTGCCACAGCCCGGGCGCGGGTGTCGTCGGGACGGGCCACGCGGGGGCCTCGTCGTTGACGTCGACGAACGACCCACTTCCCCCGAGGACCGCGGTGGCAGCGATGTCGGCGGGTCGCCCCGAAAAGGGGTGGCCTGCGGACATCGACCCCCAGCGTTCCCCGACCGGTGGATCGATGAGGCGCTGGTGCACTCCCAGTGTCACGCGGCCGTCGACGCTCGCCGTCGTGATCAGCACGACCTCGGGCAGGTCACCATCCATGCCGCGACGTTATTCAGGGGGCCGGACATCGCCTCCCTCGCGCGACACGGTCGACGGGTTCAGCATCCTCGTGGGAATGTATCGTCGTGGTCTCCGAGGGAGCGGGCGAGCTGATGGCGCAGCACCGAAGCTCACAGTGGTATGCCGGGTCCGACCGCAACGCCTATATCCACCGCGCGTGGATGCGCCGGGGGCTGCCGAGTCACGCGTTCGACGGCCGTCCGCACATCGCCATCGCCAACACCGCGTCGGACCTGACCCCGTGCAATATGCATCTCGACGAGGTCGCGGAGGCCGTCAAGCAGGGCGTCTATGAGGCGGGCGGTATTCCGCTGAACCTCCCGGTCGTCTCGTTGGGGGAGACGCTGGTCCGGCCGACCGCGATGCTGTGGCGCAACATGGCCGCGATGGCGACCGAGGAGATGTTGCGAGCGAACCCGATCGACGGTGTCGTCCTGCTGGGCGGCTGCGACAAGACCATCCCTTCTCTTCTGATGGCCGCGGCGTCGGTGGATCTGCCGGCTGTCGTGATCCCGGGTGGGCCGATGCTCACCGGCACCTTCCGCGGGGTGCCGCTCGGCTGCGGGACCGACGTGTGGAAGCTCTCGGAGGAGGTCCGTGGTGGGGAGCTGTCGAACGAGCAGTTCCTCAGGTCGGAGTCGTCGATGATCCGCAGCAAGGGTCACTGCAACACGATGGGGACGGCGTCGACGATGGGCCTGCTCGCGGAGGCGCTGGGTACCGTACTGCCGGGGCTGGCCGGGACCCCGGCCCCTGACAGTCGACTCCTGGAAGGCTCGCACGAGACCGGACGTCTCATCGTGAACCTCGTCCATGAACAACGACGCCCGAGCACCTTCCTGACCAAGGGTTCGTTCCGCAACGCGATCGTGGCGTTGGCCGCGGTCGGTGGGTCCACCAACGCTGTCGTCCACCTCCTGGCCATCGCTGGACGCCTGGGGATCCCGTTGACATTGGACGACTTTGACACCATCGGGTCAGATGTCCCTCTGCTCGTCGACCTGCAGCCGGCCGGGCGGTTCCTGATGGAGGACTTCCACCGGGCAGGGGGATTGCTCGCCGTGCTGCGGGAGGTCGCTGATCTGCTCGACCCGGACGCCCTCACCGTGACCGGCCGACCGTTGGTCTCCTTCCTGGGTGATGCGCCGATCTGGGATCCGGAGGTCATCCGGCCGCGCACTGCGCCGTTGCTCTCCGACGCCGGGATCGCCGTGCTTCACGGGAACCTCGCCCCGAATGGGGCGGTGATCAAGCCGGCTGCCGCCTCACCCGAGCTGCTCACCCACCGGGGCCGGGCGGTGGTCTTCGACAGCATCGAGGACCTGCATGCTCGAATCGACGACCCCGACCTCGACGTCGACGCCCAGTCGATCCTGATCCTGCGCGGATGCGGCCCGAAGGGGTACCCGGGCATGCCCGAGGTCGCGAACATGCCCCTACCGACCAAGCTGCTGCAGCAAGGGGTTCGGGACATGGTCCGGATCTGCGACGGCCGAATGAGTGGCACTGCCTATGGCACCGTCGTCCTGCACGTCGCGCCTGAGGCGGCAGCCGGGGGCCCCCTAGCCCTGGTGCAGACCGGCGACTACGTCGTCCTCGATGTGCCCAACCGTCGGCTCGACATTGACATCCCACCCGACGAGCTCGCGGCCCGAACCCCCGACCCCATCACGGTGGCGGGGTTCGCTGCGCCCCGTCGTGGCTGGGAACAGCTCTACGTGCGGCACGTGATGCAGGCCGATACCGGCGCAGACCTGGACTTCCTGGTCGGCTCCAGCGGCGACGAGGTGTCCCGTGAGTCTCACTAGAGCGGACTTCACGGACCTGGTCGCGGTGGTCACCGGCGGCGCCAGTGGCATCGGAGCGGCCACAGCACAGCTCTTCGTCGATCGGGGAGGGCGCGTCGCGATCCTCGACCGCGACGTTGCGGGCGTCGACTCCGCGGCGTTCACGGCGGTGGCCTGCGACATCACCTCGACCGAAGCGGTGGACGCAGCGATCGCTGACATCGCGTCGATGCTCGGCAGGATCGACATCCTCGTGAACAACGCTGGGATCGGCGCCGTCGGCGACGTCACGGAGAACGATGAGGACGAGTGGCATCGGGTCTTCGACGTCAACGTCGTGGGCATCGCCCGCGTCACGCGCGCGGCGATGCCGCACCTGCGTGCATCGCCGCACGCGGCGATCGTCAACACCTGCTCCGTTGTCGCCACCGTGGGAGTTCCCCAACGAGCGCTGTATGCGGCCAGCAAGGGTGCTGTCGCCGCTCTCACTCTGGCCATGGCCGCCGACCACGTCGCTGACCGAGTCCGCGTCAACGCGGTTACCCCAGGGACGGCCGACACCCCCTGGGTCGAACGGCTCCTCGAACAGTCCGGCGACGCGGCCGCCGCCGCCGAAGCGCTGCGCGCCCGCCAACCGATGGGCCGCCTCGTCACCGCGGACGAAGTCGCCTACGCCATCGCCTACCTGGCCAGCCCCGCGTCGGCCTCCACCACCGGAACCATCCTCTCCGTTGATGGAGGCATGAGCGGGCTCCGGCTTCCCCGATGACCGCTTCCTTCGACGAGGTCAGATCGAGCGTCGGCGGATCAGCCAGAAGGTCATGCCCAGCAGGGCCAGCGAGACGAGCACGAGCCAGCTCACCTCGATCCACTGGAACGTCCAGTACCGGCTGTCGGGCTGGTAGCTGTGCACCTGGGAGTAGCCGTGCTCGCTCAGGTAGATGAGCGGGTCCTTGGGGGCCGGGCTGGCCCCGTCGACGTGAGCGGAGAACCCGTCATCCCTCATCTGCACGCCCACGCTCTCCAGGACCGTGCTGACCTCGGATGCGTTGACCGGCGCCCCGTTCTTGGTCCAGTAGGCGGAGATGTCCAGACTTCCGGTGGGCGGCTCGCCGATGCTGGTGAGTGGGGTCAAGAGGTGCGGCCGTCCCACCGAGGCCAGGAGGGCGACGCCGAACCACACCGCGAAGCTGGAGGCCACGGCCGGGACGACCCGCCGCCAGAGCAGTCCAGCGAGCACCCCCGCGCTCAGCGCGAGCAGCGTCCAGCCGATCACCGCGACGCCGGTCGTCGGGAACGTCGTGCCGTCCAGCCGCTGCGACGTGCCGGCTTCCGACAACGGGCCGTTTCGCCACGTCACAAGGACTCCGAGTGCGCCCATCAGGGCTGCGGTGAGGACCACGACCGGGAGGACGGTCGCCACGGCCCACCGCATCCGGCCGACGCCCTGAGTCCAGGAGTAGCGGAACACTCCGGACTCGAGCTCCCGTCCGACCAGCGGGGCACCCACGACGGCGCCGACGATGCCGGGCAGCAGCACCAGGAGCGGGCCGGTCAACCCGCGCTGACCGTAGCCGTTGATGAACGCGTCCCACCGGACTCGGCAGGCGTCGGTGGTGATCGGTGGCACGCAGCTCCCGAGGTCGGCGTATGCCGCATCCACCTGCAGCCCGGTGACTAGCATGTACGTCGCGAGGGCGGCGAGGAGGCCCCCCAGGCCGAACAACGTCGCGCGGTTGCGTCGCCAGGCCACCCAGGCCAGCTGACGACCGCGGACCGGCCGGAGCGCGGCCGTGGAGGCGGGCACGGAGGCGGGCACGGAGGCGAGCGTGGTCATCGGTGTGCTCCTTCGAGGACGGGGCCGACACCGCGCGCGCTACTGCGCAGGTAGGCCATCGCGAGCTCCTCGATCCCGACCAGTCGGGCATCACAGCCAGCGGGCAGCACGGCTTCGGGGGAGCGGAGCCGGACGAGCTGGTGCGTCTGAGCCCCGGCGGCGTTGGACTCGACGACGTCCCAGTCGGAGTACGTCGAGACCGGTCCGGAACGGGTGGTCACCAGTCGGTGCCCCGCGAGCAGGTCGTCGACCGGCCCGTCGAGGCGGATCCGGCCGCCGGACATCAGGATGAGGTGGTCGGCCACGCGCTCGAGCTCGGCGAGGAGATGGGAGGACAGCACCACGGACACACCGTCGTCGGCCATCGCGGCCATCACCGTGGCCATGAAGTCGTGACGGGCCAGGGGATCCAGCGACGCCGTGGGCTCGTCCAGCACGAGCAGTCGTGGATGCCGGGCCAACGCGAGGGTCAGGGCCAGTTGGGCCCGCTGTCCGCCGGAGAGCTGGCCGGCCCGCTTCCGCAGGTCGATGCCGAGGTCGGCGAGGCGCTGATGGGCGTAGTCGACGTCGAAGGTGCGGTTGAGGTTTCTCGTCAGGCTGACCATGTCGGTCACCGAGAACCCGCGGTAGAGGGGCACGTCCTGGGCGACGAACCCGATGCCGTCGAGGGCCGGCAGCGATCCGGGCCGGAGGTCGCCGAGCACGGTGAGGTCCCCGACCGACGGCGTGCTCAGGCCGATCACGAGGTTGATCAAGGTGGTCTTGCCGGCACCGTTCGGTCCGACCAGGGCGGTGAGGTGTCCGGCCGGGATCGTGAGCGAGCACTCCTGCAGCGCCCAGGTGGAGCCGTACCGGCGACCCAGGTCGTGCGTCTCGATGACGTTCACGCCGCCCCGCCTCCCGTGCCCTTGCGCTGCCGCGAGTTCCCGGTTCCGGTCGATCGCTCAGGAAAATCCCGCAGCGTGCTTTCGACCAGCGCCACCACGCCGTCGTCGTCCAGTCCGGCCTCCGCGGCGTCGTCGAGCCAGCGGCGCAGTGAGCGCCGGAGGTTGGCGAGCTCGGGCAGGGAGACCGGCGTCAGCGACGCCTCGATGAAGGTGCCGGCCCCCGGACGCCCGGAGGCGATGCCCTTGTGCTCGAGCTCGCGGTAGGCCTTGAGCACCGTGTTCGGGTTGATGGCCAGCTCGGCCACCACCTCGCGCACCTTGGGAAGCTGGTCGCCGGGCTGAAGGAAGCCGAGCCGGAGCGCTGCCTCGACCTGTTGAACCAGTTGCAGGTACGTCGGCACGCCCGACGACGGATCGAGACGCAAGTGGATCGGCGACCCGTTAACCTGCTTATCTAATGTCATAGATAAACCATGTCATCCCGACCCTCGCTGCGCAAGACCCTCGACAATCACGCGACCAGCGCCTGGCGTGGAACGTCGGAGGTGTTGTGCGGCCTCACAACTGATATGTAGTGGCTTCCTGTCAAGGGGCAGGGTGAGGCGCCGTCGGGACGTGGGTCTCGACGGCGCCTCCTGCTTCGTCGCGTGATGGGCTGGCGAGCGTGTCGGTTGGCGACGCGCGGTCAGACTGATATGCGCGGGTTGGTTACCGCAGGACGGTGGTTCGGCAGGAACGGTGCCGCGGGTCTAGGGTCGAGCATCGCTGTGTCCCAATGGGTTTGGCTGCTCATAGTTGAGTCGCGGGTCGCTCCTCGCGCTGCCACCAGCCGCCTCGTGCGACGAAGCCGCTCGAGAGGTCAGTCGTCCATGACGGCCAACGACCAGCACCAGCCGGCCAGCTCGCGGGCGATCGCGACGTTGGCGACGGTGTTTCGTTTGCGCCGTTCGGTGAACACGACCCAACGGTGATGCAGCCGCCGGTTGCCCTCATCGCCGCGGGTTCGAGCAGCCGGCGACGCGAGCTCCCATCGGTCCCGGATCGTGGTGCCCGCGACGTAGCGGGCACGGTGGTGCCAGGCGGCCTCGACCAGCAGCCGACGGGCGTGGCCGTTGCCGGTCTTGGTGACCGACCCCTGGACCCGGGACGCGCCCGAGGAGTGCTCGCTGGGCACCAATCCCACGAACGAGCCGATGGTGTTTCCGGTGAACCGGTGCCATCCACCGATCTCGACCGCGAGGGCGAACCCGGTCAACGTGGACACCCCACGCAGGCACCCAAGCCGGTGCACCACCGACGTGAACTCGCTGTCCGAGGCCATCACCGCGATGGCCGCATCGAGACGGTCCCGACGCGCCTTGACCGTCAGGACTGCGTCATAGTCGGACTCGAACGCCAGCCGGGTCGCCGCCGACTCCAAGCGCTGCCGACGCAGCCACACGTCGTGGGCACCGGTCCATGCCTGGCCGCCGGAGTACACGATCCCCCTGACGCAGCAACAGCTTCGAGAGCCGGTGCCTGGCCCGCATCAGGTCCCCGCGACAGTCCTCCCGAGCCCGGACCAAGTCCCGCGCCGCCTCCTGGTCGATGCTGGGCACCGTCACCGACGTCACCTCGTCCAGGCGCAACAACCGAGCCAAATGCACCGCGTCCCTCGCGTCGGTTTTGACCCGGTCGCCCGAAGGTCGCTGCAGCTTCGACGGGGCGGCGACCACACACCGCACCCCCGCCGCGTCCAACGCCCGCGCCAGCCCGAACCCCGTCGGCCCCGCCTCATAGGTCACCGCCACCGGCCCCGGCAAGGCCAACAGCCCCGCCTTGATCTGCTCATGCGACGGGGTCAGACGCGCCTGCACCAGCTCACCCGTGACGCCGTCGATCGCTGCTGCCGCGACTGATCGTGCGTGCACATCGAGCCCCACGCTCGTACGCTCGGTAAACACCGGGGCCTCCCACAACTGTCGGATAGGCCGAGCAGGCAGCCCCTACTCGGTGACCCACGAACATCTGTGAGTGGGGCCCCGGCCCGCAACCCCTCAGCCAACCCGAGCGGTCACTCCATACCGTCTAGCACGGCAGCACGGCAGCACGGTCGAAGAGCAGCTACCTCGTCCGATGTGCCATGGCGGTGACGGTCGGCAGGCTGACGGCGTCGCGACGGAGGACGTCGGTGGTGAGGTGGTGCCAGCCGATGTAGACCGTGATGCCCCAGAGGATGGCGACGACGTTCAGGCCGCTGATGGCGCAGTGGAACCAACGCCCGTGAAGCCCGTCGACCACTCCTCCGATCGTCCACAGGGTGACGAGCCCGAGGATCAGCGCTAGATACAGGCACGGGACGGGGGTCCGGGTGGTCACCTTGGGGGTCCGGCCGAAGGGAGTACGGGAACCGCTCATCGCTTGTTGAAGCGACTTCAGGACACCACCCAGGTTGACCGGAACCAGAAGCAGGTTCAACGCGTAGATGCCCAAGAGGTCTCGGGCGCGGCGGTCGGTGAGGCGAAGGTCGCGAGCGTAAAGGAACAGGTAGGGAAGGCAGGCGACGGGCAGCAGCAGGTCGTACTGCCGCCCGGCGATCGGAATGCTCATCAGCACGAGCAAGGCGACGTTAACGGTGGCGGTGGAGGTGAGGTAGTGGAAGCGCAGCATGGCCTGCGTCAGATCGCTCGGCCTCATCCGTGAGAAGGAGCGGGCCAGTTTCGGCGCGATCAGCAAGCCACCGTTCGCCCACCGGCGGCGTTGGATCAGCAGCGACCCGTAGTCCGGTGGGGTGGCCGAATATGCCAGTCGTGCGGGGTAGTTGTGCAGGCCCCATCCGGCCCCGATGAGGTCGATGGTCGACTCGGTGTCTTCGATGAGGGTGCGGTCCTGGATGAATCGGTGGACGGTGTGGCCGCGTTCGGACCCCAGGGTGGCGATGTCGCGCAGGGCGGCTACGCGGATCATCGCGTTGGCTCCGACCCAGTAGGTGGCATTGAAGTAGGTCGAGCCCTGGTGGAAGAGAGACATGATGTCCGTCGTGCTGGCGGCGGTGCGTTCCAGTCGGCCGGTCAGTCCCGGGACGGCGGAGTATGGCGTCTGGCAGATCGCGGTCCGTCGATGTCGAGGCTGGTTCAAGAGCTCGATCATCCGCGCGGCGTAGTCATGGGCCAGGAGGCTGTCGGCGTCGACGGTGAGCAGCCACGTGCAGTCCGGCACCACGACGACCGGGCTGTTACCCGTATCGCCATCGGGAGCCTCACCCGGCTGGACCTTCTCGAGGCGCAGCCCTGCGGGTCCGGCCACCTCGCGGTAGCTGTGTCCGAGTAAGGCGATGTAGGCGTTGAGGTTCATGGCCTTGTTCGGCTCGAGCGAGGTGTTGACGAAGCGCTTCCGTTCGAACGCGGTGACCTCGACACGGAACAGCGATCCCAGCTCCGCGTAGGCGACCGCCAGATCGGCCTCCGTGAGCGTGCCCGCCATGCACCTGTCGTAAGCGGCCCTGCTGCGCGATCGGCACCAGGAAGCGCGATCGGTGTACACCAGCCGCACGAACAGCTGGTCCGTGCCGGTGGCGACGGCCTCCTCACGCCCCTGCTCATCGAGCCAGTCGGCGGCCCGGTCGAACTCCGTGGCCAGCAACGTCATCTCGGCGTCGGGCGTCAGCGACACCCCAGCGCGCCGGCGGCGGAGGTACTCCCCCTCGGCAGTCTCGGCACGGGCCGCCGGCGCCCGCAGTAGAGCGGCGACGTCCCCCGGGAGCGCACGTGCAGCGAGGAGGGCAAGCGTGTCCGACGGGTCGGAGGAGTTCGGAGGGTCGTCCAGGCAGATGACGACGCGTCGGTCGGGATAGTTCTGGAGGGCTGCGCAGAGCACGGTCTGCCGGAGGACGGCGACGTCTTCGCGGTAGGACGGGACCAGGATGGTGAGCCGACCCGGTCGCGCGTTCGAGGAGTAGACGGTGTTCATCACTGCTTCCCCGTCGACAGCCAGATCGTGGCGGCTGAGCCGCCCGACCCGTGCCAGCTGGTAGATCATGCCGCCGAAGACCAGGGTGGCCACGGCCGCTCCGACGAGGAGCTCGGCGACCACTGGCCACCAGGCCTGCCGCCCCCACAGAGCCAGCAAGGACGAGACCCCCTGCACCACGATCGCGCCCGAGACCACGCAGGTGGCGACGAGGCAGACCCAGGTCAGGCGACGCTCGTTCCGCGGCCGCCCTCCCCGCGGACGTCGGTCGGGCTGGGGTCTGGCGTTCGCCGTCACCGGAGCGGTCATCAGGTCGAGTGCAGCCACAGAGATCCTCCGTGAAGTTGGACCCCGAGGTGCTTGTGGTCGGCGCGGCAGGCCCAAGGATGTCGGGACTCGAACCAGCACGCTCGTCTACGTCGTCATATATACGACAAAAGCGACTAAACGGGTCAAACCGTCTCAAAACGGTGACAACGCGAACGCTACCTCTGTGGGGTGCAGGTTCCGTGGCAGGTGCGCGCGCTGCTCACCGGTGGCCGGGTGATCGACTCCCTGCAGGCCCACGGTTACTGCCTCCTCCCGACCACGGCGGCGAGACCATCCATCATGGGCACGCCGACGACGTCGCCGGACTTCGTCTGGCGAGCCTGGAGCAACCAGGCGCCCCCGCGAGAGAGAGCTTCAACGGTGATGCACTGAAGCACTCACGCTGCGCGGCTACGCGGAGCTCGTGGCTCGGCATGTCGGAAGAAGCCCGGGCCGGAGTTCGTGACCTGGGACGAGTTCGCCGCCCCCGTGGGCGCCGAGGACGCCGCCGTGACCGTCGACCACATCGGGCGAGCACCCCTGCACGCGATGGAGAAGGCCCACATCGTCCTGGGATTCGTGCCCTAGCACCACGTGACCGACACCGTCTCGAGGCTATCGACGCCTGGATCTCCGCCGAACGCGACGCCGCTGCCTCGTGACACCTCGAGGGCCCGCGAACGCGAAACGCCGCCCGACGGTCGCCGGGCGGCGTTTCGGTCGATGTTTCGCTCGTCAGATGTCGCTGCGCCTGATGTTCGATATCTGACTTCGTCAGATATCGAAGTACATCTCGAACTCGTGCGGGTGCGGGCGGAACCGGATGGGGTCGACCTCGTTGGTCCGCTTGTAGTCGATCCACGTCTCGATGAGGTCCGGGGTGAAGACGTCACCGGCGAGCAGGTACTCGTGGTCGGCCTCGAGCGCGTCGAGGACCGCGGGCAGCGAACCGGGGACCTGCGCGATGTTCGCGTGCTCCTCGGGCGGCAGCTCGTAGAGGTCCTTGTCCACCGGCTCCGGCGGCTCGGTGCGGTTCTTGATCCCGTCGAGGCCGGCCATCAGCTGCGCCGCGAACGACAGGTACGGGTTCGCCGACGGGTCGGGGATCCGGAACTCGATCCGCTTGGCCTTCGGCGAGGTCCCCGCGATCGGGATGCGCACGCAGGCGGACCGGTTGCGGGCCGAGTACACGAGGTTGACCGGCGCCTCGTAGCCGGGCACGAGCCGGTGGTACGAGTTGACGGTCGGGTTCGTGAACGCGAGCAGCGACGGGGCGTGGGCGAGCAGGCCACCGACGTACCAACGGGCCAGGTCGGAGAGGCCGCCGTAGCCGCTCTCGTCGTAGAAGAGCGGCTCGCCGTCCTTCCAGAGTGACTGGTGCGTATGCATACCCGAGCCGTTGTCACCGAAGATCGGCTTGGGCATGAACGTCGCCGTCTTGCCCAGGGCCCACGCGGTGTTCTTGACGACGTACTTGAACTTCATCATGTCGTCGCCGGACTGGAGCAGCGTGTTGAACCGGTAGTTGATCTCCTGCTGACCCGCCGTGCCGACCTCGTGGTGCGAGCGCTCGACACTCAGGCCGACATCGGCGAGGCCGAGACAGATCTTGTCGCGGGCGTCGGCGAAGTGGTCGACCGGCGGCACGGGGAAGTACCCGCCCTTGTACCGCGTCTTGTACCCGCGGTTGCCGCCCTCCTCGGCGCGGCCGGTGTTCCAGGCCGCCTCGATGGAGTCGATGTAGTAGTAGCTGGCGTTGGCCTTGGTCTCGAAGCGGACGTCATCGAAGATGTAGAACTCCGCCTCGGCACCGAAGTAGGCCGTGTCGGCGATCCCGGTCGACTTCAGGTACGCCTCGGCCTTGGACGCGATGTTGCGCGGGTCCCGGCTGTAGGGCTCGTCGGTGAACGGGTCGACGATCGAGAAGTTGAGGATCAGGGTCTTCTCCACGCGGAACGGGTCCAGGTAGGCGCTCCGGATGTCCGGGATGAGCTTCATGTCGGACTCGTGGATGGCCTGGAACCCGCGGATCGACGAGCCGTCGAAGGCCTGTCCGTTGGTGAAGAAGTCGATGTCGACGCTCTGCGCGGGGACGTTGAAGTGCTGCATGACACCGGGCAGGTCGCAGAACCGGATGTCGACGAACTTCACGCCCTCCTTCTCGATGAACGCGAGGACTTCCTCAGGCTTGCTGAACATCCAACCTCCTGTTGTGGGGCGCGGTGGGGTAGGGGCATGAGGCTCCCGACCGCTCGTGCTGTCCGGGTGAGACACTAGGGGGAGGGCATTTCCCGCCCGTGACCCCAATGTTTCGCACGAGTTACAGGAACGGCAGGAGGCGCCCGCGTGGTGGACCGCAAGGACGTCGCCTCCTGGTTGGAGGGTCCGAACGCCCAGCGGCCCGACGCCGACACCGACTATCCCGGACGACGGCTCGGTATGCCACAGCGCGGGCCGGGTTCGGTCGGCCGGTTCGGTCGGCGGCTCGTGGCGATCATCATCGACTGGACGCTCTGCCAGCTGATCGCGTACGCGTTCTTCGGGCTTCGGCTCGGGGACGGCAGCTCGGGGTCGTGGTGGCCACTGGTCATCTTCGGCGTCGAGAACCTCCTGCTCCTCTCGACCCTCGGGTCGACGTTCGGGCAGCGGCTCCTGGGGCTCCGGCTGATGTCGATGAGCGGTAGCCGCGCGACCGTTCTCCAGGTCCTCTCCCGGACCGTCCTGCTCTGCCTCGCCATCCCGGCCCTGATCTGGGACCGCGACCAGCGCGGGCTGCACGACAAGGCCGCCCAGACCGTCCTCGTCCGCCTGTGACGCGCCGGTGACCGCGCCGGACGCGCGCGCCGCCGAGGTGGCGCTGGTGACCTGCGCCGACGAGCGCTACCAGGAGCCCGAGGTGCACGTGGCCGCCGCCGCCCTGCGCGCCACCGGTGTCCCGACCGACGTCGTCGCCTGGGACGAGGACCGTGACTGGGCTGCCTACGAGCTGGTCGTCGTGCGAACCACCTGGGACTACTTCGACCGGGTGAACCAGTTCCTCGACTGGGCCGCGCGCGTCGAGCGGGAGACCACGCTGGTCAACCCGGCCGACGTGTTGCGGTGGAACTCGCACAAGGGCTACCTCGCCGAGTTCACGGCGAAGGGTGTCCCCACCGTGCCGACCCGCCTCGTCCCTGGTCCCTCCATCGACGTGGCGGACCAGATCCGTGAGGTGCCCTGGGAGGAGATCGTCGTCAAGCCGGCGATCGACGGCGGCGCGCGGCACGCCTGGCGTGGTCGGCGCGACGACCCGTCGCTCAGCCGGGTGGCCGAGCGGCTCACCGACCACGGCGACGTGGTCGTCCAGCCGTTCGTGCCGGCGATCGTCGACGGCGAGCGCTCCTTGGTGTTCCTCGGCGGTCGGTTCTCCCATGCGGTGCGCAAGGTGCCGAAGGAGGGGGACTACCGGTCGCAGCGGCACCTCGGCGGCCGAGAGGTCGACCACGAGCCGGACTCGGCGGAGCTTCAGGTCGCGTTGGCCGCGATGGCTGCCGCTCCGGGCCGGCTCACCTACGCCCGCGTCGACCTCGTCGACTGGGAGGGTGCGCCCGTGCTCATCGAGCTCGAGGTCATCGAGCCGGACCTGTTCATGCGCGACGTCCCCGAGCGTGTCGACCGGTTCGCCGAGGTCGTCCGGGACGAGCTGGCGACCGCCCGGACGACCTCGCCCTGACGGCTCAGGCCGCGCGGTGCCCCGTCGTCGCGGTGAGCCCGCCGAGGCCGATGTAGGTGAGCCCCACGGCGATGCGCCCACGGCGCACGCCACGGCTGCTGCGTCGCGCCAGTCGCGACCGGACGAGGCCGCCGAACACTCCGTACGACACGTCGAGCACGGTCCCGATGGCGATGATGACCGCGCCGAGCACGAGGACCTGCGCCCACGCCGGGCCGGCCTCCGGGTGGATGAACTGTGGGAAGAACGCGAGGAAGAACAGCGCGGCCTTGGGATTCCCGATGCCCACGAGGAAGCCCTGCCGCCAACTGGTCCACGGCGTCAGTGACCCGGCGGTGACGACCGGTGCCTGGGCGTCGGCCCGCTGGCGCAGGGTGCGGACGCCGAGGTAGACCAGGTAGGCGGCACCCGCATACCGCACGATCGCGAAGGCCGTCGCCGAGGCGGCGAGCACCGCCGTCAGCCCGAGCGCGGTCGCGACGACGTAGACGGCGTTGGCGGTCTCCACGCCGAGGGCGGAGAGCGCGCCGACCCGAGGACCACCGGCCACTCCGCGGGCGACGAGGAAGAGCATCGCCGGGCCGGGGAACAGCACGAACAGGAGTGCCGTGACGGAGAACGCGGCGAGGGTGGACGGGCTCGGCATACGCCGGATCGTATGCGTGCGGGGCGACCGGGGGCAGCCGGATTTCAGCCCGCGTTCCGCGCCCGCTCGTCGTGGACGGCGTGCGCCCGGGCGATGAGGTCCAGGAGCTTCCGCTCCTCACGGATGTAGCGGCGGTACTTCTCCGGCAGCGCCTTCACCCGCTTCTCCTCGTCGGCGAGGCGCTGGAAGCACGCCGCGCGCACCGCCTCGTCCTCCTCGTAGTCGATGTCGAGGTAGTTCTCGGCCAGGTGCCGCAGGCTCGACACCGCGTGCTGGGCTCGGCCCCGCGGGCTCAGCAGCGAGATGACCACGGTCACGACCAGCACGCCAACGATGACGCTCAGGGAGAGCCCGGTGCTGATCTCGACGACGTCGATCGGCTGACCGCCGTTGATGAACGGCACGTTATTCCCGTGCAGGGCGTGCAGGATCAGCTTGACCCCGATGAAGCCGAGGATCGCCGCCAGTCCGAAGGACAGGTAGATGAGCCGGTCCAGCAGGCCGTCGATGAGGAAGTACAGCTGCCGCAGCCCGAGCAACGAGAACGCGGTCGCCGTGAACACGATGTAGACGCTCTGGGTCAGCCCGAAGATGGCCGGGATCGAGTCCAGGGCGAAGAGGATGTCGGTCCCGCCGATGGCCGCATCACGAGCAGCATCGGCGTCATCACGCGCCGGCCGTTCTCCACGGTGAACAGGCGGTCCCCGTCGTACGTCTCCGTGGTGTGGAACAGCCTGCGAGCCAACCGGACCATGATGTTGTCCGCCGAGTGGCTGTCCTCGCCCTCCGGTTTGAGCATGTTGCCGGCCGTCATCAGCAGGACGAGGCCGAACAGGTAGAAGACCCAGGCGAACTGGTTGATCAGCGCCGCGCCGAGCAGGATGAAGCCGGTCCGGGCGATGAGCGAGAAGACGATCCCGAACAGCAGGACCTTCTGCTGGTCGGCGCGCGGGACCCGGAAGCTGGTCATGATGATGAGGAAGACGAAGAGGTTGTCGACCGAGAGGGCCTTCTCGGTGACGTACCCGGCGAAGTACTCGGAGCCCGGTCCGGCGCCCGCGAGCACGAACACTCCGACGCCGAACAGCACCGCGATGCCGACGTAGAGGGCCGACCAGGTGGCCGCCTCGCGCAGCGTCGGCGTGTGGGCCTTGCGGACGTGGACAACGAAGTCGAAGAGCAGCAGGCCGCCGATCGCGGCCACGGTCAGCGTCCACACGAGGGGAGAGACGGTCATGCCGGGTGCTCCAGGCGTCGGGGGCGCTCGAGCGGGCTAGCGGCCGCGCATCGCCTTGCGGTCCATCCGCACCTTGGTCGGGTCGACGCCCTTGGGCAGCGGAGGCCGGACACCGCCGATCGACTTGAGGCGCTTGTTGACGACCGCGACCTCGTCCTTGGTGAGCACCGGCTTCATCCGCTGCACCCGGTTGGCCAGCTTGCGGATGCTGACCTCGTCCTCGGTGCCGCCCTCACCAACGCGCAGCAACGTGACGGGGACTCCGGAGGCCACCCGCTCGACCTTGCGGCGCTCGGCCACGAGCAGCTTCTGGGCGCGACCGGACGGCCCCTCGCCGATGAGCACGATGCCGGGTCGGCCGACGGCGCGGTAGACCAGGGCGGCCGACTGCAGATCGGTGGCGCGCTGGGCGTCGGCGGCGACGGGGGTCTCCTCGATGTACCAGCCTCGCCGGATCGAGCGGAGCGCCGCCCCGACGGCGCCGGGCTGGCCCTCGATCTGCTTGTATGCGGCGCGCTCGGCGCGCCGGCTCAGCACGATCGTCGCGGCCAGGAAGGCCATCGGGAGACCGAGGATGAGCGCGTAGATCAGCGCGCTGAAGATGATGCCGACGACGGCGGCGACGACGAGAACGCCGAGGGCCGCGAGCGCCATCCACCAGCCGATGGCCGGGTCGACGGCCTTGGCGGAGAGGAAGACCTGCTTGACCTGCGCGATCCGTCCGGGCTTCTTCGCGGGCGTCGTCGCCGGGTCCTTGGCCATGCGGGTCAGGATACGCGCGCGGTGAGGGAAGCGCTGCGCGCAACCAGGGTCGCTGCCTCCTGCCGCGCGGGGGAGTCCGCTGCGGCCGCGAGGTGGGCGAGGTGCTCGGGGATCGGGCGTCCCCAGTGCTTCATCGCGGTGGCCCACAAGCGGCCCGCGCGGTAGGACGAGCGGACCAGCGGACCGGCCATGACGCCCTTGAACCCGAGCTCGTCGGCGACCTCGGACCAGTGGACGAACTCCTCGGGCTTCACCCACCGGTCGACGGGGTGGTGGCGAGGAGAGGGGCGCAGGTACTGGGTGATGGTGATGATGTCGGTGCCGGCCTCGTGGAGATCACGGAGGGCCTGGTCGATCTCGTGGTCCTCCTCACCCATGCCGAGGATGAGGTTGGACTTCGTCACCAGGCCGGCGTCGCGGCCCATGGTGATGACGTCGAGAGACCGCTCGTAGCGGAACGCCGGGCGGATCCGCTTGAAGATCCGCGGCACCGTCTCGACGTTGTGCGCCCAGACCTCGGGGCGGGCGTCGATGACCTGGCCGACCAGCTCGGGGATGGCGTTGAAGTCGGGGACGAGGATCTCGACGCCGGTGCCAGGATTCAGGGCGTGCACCTGGCGGATGGTCTCGGCGTAGAGCCACGCGCCGCCGTCGACCAGGTCGTCGCGGGCGACGCCGGTGATGGTCGAGTAGCGCAGGCCCATCTGCTGCACCGACTCGGCGACTCGTCGGGGCTCGTCGCGGTCGAGGTCGGCCGGCTTTCCGGTGTCGATCTGGCAGAAGTCACACCGCCGCGTGCACTGCTCGCCACCGATGAGGAAGGTGGCCTCGCGGTCCTCCCAGCACTCGAAGATGTTGGGGCAGCCGGCTTCCTGGCAGACGGTGTGCAGTCCCTCGGTCTTCACCATCGCGCTGAGCTGGGTGTACGCCGGGCCCATCTTGGCGGTGGTACGGATCCACGACGGCTTGCGCTCGATCGGCGTCTCGGCGTTGCGAGCCTCGACGCGCAGCATGCGCCGGCCTTCCGGGGAGATGGTCACCGGTACTGCCTCCTGGTTCTTGTGTGCGGCTTCCAGGCTACGTCAGCGCGTGGGCACCCTCGATCTCGGGTGGAGGTAGGCCGAGGCGCTCGCCGAGCAGCCGCATACCCGCGTCGGCCGCGGCGCGGTCGCCGGTGAGGGCGAGGTCGAACAGCAGCCCGCGGACCACTGCGAGGTTGACGCGGGCCAGCTCCGCTGCCTCCTCGCGGGGTCGGCCCAGCCGGGTCCACAGGTCGGTCAGCGCGTCGGTCCAGCCGTCGGTGAGCCAGTCGCGGAGCCCGGCCGCCCACGGTCGGCCCTGCATCGCGTGGCCGGCCAGCTCGAAGTACAGCGGCGCGAACGTCGTCGCGGAGTCAGCCACGTGCTCCCAGAAGCGCAGCCCAGCGGCATACGGGTCGTCCTCGTCGAGCAGGAGGCGCGCGAGGAGGTCCCGTTCGCCCTGCTCGACCGTCTCCACGACCGCGGCCAGCAGTCCCTCCCGTGAGCCGAAGTGGTAGATGAGCATGCGGTGGCTGGTGCCGACCTCACTGGCCAGCGTGCGCAGGCTCGTGTCGCCGACCCCATGCTGGGCGAACCAGGTGACGCAGCGCACCAGCAGCTCGTCGCGGGCCGCGCTCACGTCGCTTCGGCCCGGTCCCTGAGGTTGCCGCCCTCGATGTCGACGTAGCGCTGGGTGAGCTTCCGGTATGCGAGTCGCACGACCGGCGCGAGGGGCCCGGTCCACTCGATCGCCAGAATCGCCCGGCTGCCCCCGCCGGGGAGGGGCTCGACGACGTGCGACCCGGTGGTGGTGACACCGAACGTCCTGGACTGCCAGGTGAACCGGTGGGTGGGCGCCCACTCGGTGAGCTCCCACGTGGCGCGGGGTATCTTCGGCTGCTCCATGACGTAGCGCGCGCCGACCTCCTCCGGACGGTCCGCCTCGACGGGCGTCACGGAGGTGACAGTCGCGGGCAGCAGGTCGGGCCAGTGGCGGACGTCGGAGATGAGGTTCCAGACCGTCTCGGGCGGTACGGCGATGTCGGTGGTCGAGGAGATGGGCATGTACCAAATGGTACATGCGGGGAGAGGTGGCGTCAGCCGAGGACGTCGACCAGGTGCTTCTCGACGTGGGGAAGAACCTCGTGCACCGTCACGTCGCGACCGAGCTCCTTGGTCAGCGACGTCACGCCGGCGCCGACGATCCCGCAGGGAATGATCACGTCGGCCCAGCCGAGGTCGTTGTCGCAGTTCAGAGCGAACCCGTGCATGGTGACGCTCTGGCTGACCCGGATCCCGATGGCGCCGATCTTCCGGTCGGGCCGTACCGCCGGGTCGCCGGCGTCGCCGTCGTCGGCCAGCACCCAGGTCCCGCTGCGTCCGTCGACCCGGGTAGCGTCAACGCCGAAGTCGGCGCAGACCCGGATCATCAAGTCCTCGAGCCGCCGCACGTGGGCGACGACGTCGATCGGCTCGGGCAGCCGGACGATCGGGTACCCCACGATCTGGCCCGGCCCGTGCCAGGTGATCTTCCCGCCGCGGTCGACGTCGATGACCGGCGTGCCGTCGAGCGGCCGCTCGTGGGCCTCGGTGCGCTTGCCCGCGGTGTAGACGGCCGCGTGCTCGAGGAGCAGCGCGGTGTCCGGCTCCTCGCCGGCGACCACCTTGGCGTGGAGCTCACGCTGGAGGTCCCAGGCCCGCTGGTAGTCGACGTAGTCGGGACCGAACCCGAGACGGATGACCTGCATCCCCCGAGGCTACGCCGGGAGAATCACCCATCATGATGGGCACATGACGAGGGGGGCCGGGGCCCGGGGCGTGCGATGGGTCGCCCTGCTGATGGTCCTCGCCTGGCTGGGCGTCGGCGGGATCGGCGGCCCGCTCGTCGGGCGGCTGTCGGAGGTCCAGACCAACGACAACGCCAACTTCCTCCCTGCCTCGGCCGAGTCGACGGCGGTCAACACCTTCGTCCAGAAGACCACCGACACCCAGTCGCTGCCGTACCTCGTCGTCGTCGAGAAGACCACTGGACTGACCGCGGACGACCTGCAGAAGGTTCAGGCCTACGTCACGTCGATCCCGACCCTGACCCTTGCCGAGGACCCCTCGCGCACCGTCGGGGAGTTCCTCCTCACCTCGCCGCAAACGGTGATCCCCAGCCAGGACAAACAGGCGGTGCTCATCCCGGTCGCGTTCGTCGCGGACAAGGCCGAGGACACCATCGCCGGGGACTCCGCCCTGTATGCGGTGGCCCAGGCGCTGCGGGCGGCCGGCACCGCCCAGCTCGACCCGGCCGGGATAGCACTGCACGTCACCGGCCCCGGCGGGTTCTTCGCCGACTTCATCACGGCGTTCGGCGGGATCGACGGGATCCTGCTCATCGTCGCCCTCGGCGTGGTCTTCGTCATCCTGCTCATCGTCTACCGCAGCCCGATCCTGCCGATCGCTGTGCTGGTCACCGCGTTGTTCGGGCTGTCCGCGGCCGCACTGGTGATCTTCCCACTGGCCAAGAACGGGTCGATCAGTCTCAGCGGTCAGAGCCAGGGGATCCTCTCTATCCTCGTCGTCGGCGCCGCGACCGACTACGCCCTCCTGCTCGTCGCGCGGTACAAGGAGGAGCTGCACGACAACGAGTCGACCTGGGCGGCCATGCGGGTCGCCTGGCGGGCGGCGGTCGAACCCATCGCCGCCAGCGCGGCCACGGTCATTCTCGGGCTGCTCTGCCTGCAGCTGTCGGACCTCGGCAACACCCGCGGCCTCGGGCCGGTGGGGGCGTTCGGCATCGCCGGCGCGTTCATCGCGTCGCTGACCTTCCTGCCCGCCGTGCTGCTCCTCATCGGCCGACGCATCTTCTGGCCCGGGATCCCGCAGGTCGACCACGTCCACGCCGAGGACTCCATCGGCCGCCGCGGCATCTGGGGCCGCGTCGCGGGCATGGTCGGCGCCCACTCCCGGCGGACGTGGATCGTCACGTTCGTCCTGCTGGCTGCCTGCGCGGCGTTCGTCCCGACGTTCGAGGCCAAGGGCGTCACGCAGTCGGACCTGTTCCTCACCACCGTCGACTCGGTGACCGGCCAGGAGGTCCTCGGCCGGCACTTCCCGGCGGGTTCGGGCTCACCGGTGGAGGTCGTCACGCCACAGGGCAAGGCCGACCAGGTGGTCCAGGTCCTCGGCGCCATCGACGGCGTCCAGAACCCTCAGATCGGGACGGTGCCGGGTCAGCCGCCGAAGGTCGTCGACGGGCAGGTCCTCGTCCAGGCGACGCTCGTGGCACCGGCCGACAGTGTCGAGGCGGAGTCGACCGTCGACACCATTCGTACCCGCCTCGACGAGGTCGGCAGCGATGTCCTCGTCGGCGGGAGCACCGCGGTCAACCTCGACGTCCGGACCGCCAGTGAGCGAGACCTCAAGGTCATCATCCCCGCGATCCTCAGCGTGATCTTCGTGGTGCTGCTCCTCCTGCTCCGCTCGATCACCGCCCCATTGGTCCTCGTGGCGGCCAACCTGCTCTCGTTCGCCGCGACCATCGGCGTCTCGGCGCTGGTGTTCAACCACGTCTTCCACTTCCCGGGGTCCGACCCGTCCACGCCGCTCTACGGGTTCGTCTTCCTCGTCGCCCTCGGGATCGACTACTCGATCTTCCTCATGACGCGAGTACGCGAGGAGTCCCGGATCCGGGGTACCCGGCCGGGCATCCTCGTCGGGCTCGCGGTCACCGGGGGAGTCATCACCAGCGCGGGCATCGTTCTCGCGTCGACGTTCTCGGCCCTCGCGGTGCTGCCGATCCTGTTCCTCGCCCAGATCGCCTTCATCGTCGCGTTCGGCGTCCTGCTCGACACGCTGGTCGTGCGCAGCCTCCTCGTCCCCGCCATCTCCTATGACCTCGACGACAGGATCTGGTGGCCGTTCGGGCTGCGTCGCGCCGGTGCGCACGAGGCGGCCCGGCTGAAGGCCGCCCACCAGGATGAGGAGAACGTCGCCGCCGAGGTCGAGGACCTGACCGGCGACCAGCGCCTGCCGGCCGAGCCGCGACGGGGCGTCGGCCGGGACTGAGCCTCGACCTTCAGCTTGGTTCACCTTGGCAACCTCGGATACCCGGTCGGGTACCCCAACTGGTGGTGATCACGACCGTCGCGGTGACTCGACCGGGTATCCGACCGCCGGGGCGCGGCAGGACCGGCGACACGGGTCGGCGCGGGAGGGCGCATACCGAGGCGCCGGGCTACCGTGTGGGAACCCAAGCCATCTCAGGGGGTCGACGATGGTCCGACGCTCACGGCGCCGCCTGGCGTTCCGTGTCTTCGCGTGCAGCACGGCCGCGGCACTGGTCGCGGTCGGTCTGATGTCGGTCGCCGCCGTGGCCGACCCGGAGCCGGTTGGGCCGGCGACGAGAACGACGTCGACGACGGGCACCGGGACCGCGACGACGCCTTCGGTCTCTTCGACGACCACGTCCCCGACGACTGCTCCGACCACCCCGCCGACGAGTCCCGCACCGCTCCCGACGACGTCGGCGACTGCGACTGGCAGTGCGGACCCCACGACACCGCCGACTCGACCTCGACCTCGACGCCCAGTCAGGGGCTCGCTCCCGCGCAGGTGGCCGCCGACCCGATCGACGACCGCTACGCCGCCCTGGGTGGAGCCACGGGCGCGCTGGGCCTCGCCGTTGGCGGCCGCGTCGCCGTCGCGGGTGGCCAGGTGCAGGCATACCAGCGTGGGCACATCAGCTGGTCCACTCGGACCGGCGCCTGGGAGACCCTCACCGCGGTGGACGCTCGGTTCCAGGCGATCTCGGGTCCCAGCGGCGTGCTCGGGTACCCCTCCACGGCACCGATGGGGATCGCCGGGGGACAGTGGCAGTGGTTCGAGCACGGTGTCCTCTGGTGGAGCAGCGCCACGGGGGCGTGGGAGACGGTCGGCTCGACCAACGACCGCTACCTCGCGATCAGCGGGCCGTTCACGCTGGGCTTCCCCACCAGGGCCGTCGGGCCCATCGCCGGTGGGACTTGGCAGTGGTTCACCGCCGGGGTGATCTGGTCCAGCCCGTCCACCGGGGCGTGGGAGACCTACGGCTCCATCAATGGCCGGTACCTCGCGATCAGCGGTCCATGGACGCTCGGCTTCCCCACCGGCACCGAGAGCTCCATCGCCGGAGGGCGGTGGCAGTGGTTCACCGGCGGCGAGCTCTGGTGGAGCCCGTCGACCGGGGCGTGGGAGACCTACGGCGGGATCGACAAGCAGTACCTCGCCCTGAGCGGGCCGTGGAGCCGGTACGGGTTCCCCGTCGGGGGGCCGTACTCCTACTACGGCGGCACCCGGCAGGACTTCCGGAACGCCAGCCTTCTCTCGGGCGTCCAGGCGGTCCTCGACGCGACGTACGCCGGAGTCAGTGCCTCGGACCTGTGGGCGACCTACCGCGCCGGCTGCCCCGTCGGACCGTCCTCGCTCACGCTGATCCGGCTCAACTACTGGGGCTACGACAACGCCGTGCATCGCGGCGAGATCATCGTCCGCTCCGACCTCGCCGGCCGGGTGGCCTCCGTCTTCGGTGCGGCCCTCGCGGAGCACTACCCGATCCGGAAGATGTGGCGGGTGGACTGGTACGGAGGGGACGACCCGGCGTCGATGGCCGACGACAACACCTCGGGCTTCAACTGCCGCCAGGTCACCGGGGGGAGCGGGCTCTCCCCGCACTCCTACGGCATCGCCATCGACCTCAACACCCTCGAGAACCCCTACTACGCCGCCGAACGGTGGTGGCCCACTGCGGAGTACGTCGACCGGGGCAACGCCCGCTGGGGCATGCTCTACGACTGGTCGAAGGTCACCATCAACTTCCGCAACAACGGGTTCTCGTGGGGCGGCAGCTACCTGGACTACCAGCACTACCAGTTCGTCGGCTGACCTGACCCGGTAGGACGGTTCACGCCGGCTTCAGCGTGATCGCGTCGCTGGCCGTCACGACCGGCCGGAACCGGCCGCGGATGCCGACGTCACCGTTGGCCTCGACCCGCACCGCAGCGGCGTCCTCCACGGTGAGCCGCAGCCCCGAGCCGCGGTCGGCGCAGCGGCAGGTTCCGAAGAGAATCGTCACTCCAGCGGCGGGAGTGACCGGGACGTCGGGCGTCCCGACGACGTCGAGAGTGACCGGCTGGTCGTGGAGGGCGCCCCGCTGGAGCAGGTTGGAGAACGGGTCCTGAAGGGCCTGCTCGACGGCGATCCGTCCGGTCATCGCGAAGCTCGACGGGTCGGTCGGCGTGAAGTAGGGGACCGATCCGGTGGCCGACGGGGGCACGGTGGACTCGCTCGACGGCGGCGCGGTCGACGTCGTCGGCGGAGTCGTGGCGGCGGTCGTGGGGATGGTGCTGACGGGCGAGGACGCACTGCCGGCGGGGGTGTCGGTGGTGCAGGCCGCCGTCAGCGACACCGCAACGAACGCGGCGACGACGACGAGCGCGCGGGACCACGTCGGCACGCGTGCCGACCACCCAGCGCCCCGTTCCCCCGACATGCCCCCATGCAACCACGGTGTCGATACCTTGACCCTCATGACGAGCCCGAGCACCGGTGGTCCCCGCGTCGGGCTCGTGGGGTACGGCGGCGCCGGCCGTGCGTTCCACGCGCCGCTCCTGGCGCGGGCGGGTCTCGAGGTGGCGGCGGTCGCCACCGCCAACCCGGAGCGGGCCGCGCAGGTCCGCGAGGACCTACCCGGCGCCACGGTGGTTCCGGACCTCGCGGCTCTGCTCGCGACGGACGGGATCGACCTCGTCGTGCTCGCCTCGCCGAGCGGGGTCCACGTCGCCCAGGCCGCGGAGGTCGTGGCCGCCGGCCTGCCGGTCGTCGTCGACAAGCCGCTCGGGGTCGACGCCACGTCGGCGTTGGAGGCGGTCGACGTCGCCGCTCGCGCGGGTGTGCCCCTCACGGTGTTCCAGAACCGCCGGTACGACCCGGAGTTCCGCACGCTGGCCAAGGTCGTGTCGGACGGCCTGGTCGGCCAAGTGGTGCGGGCCGAACTCCGTTGGGAACGCTGGCGTCCCGTCCCGAAGCAGCGGTGGCGGGAGAACGCGCCGCCGGAGGAGGGCGGCGGGCTCTTGCTCGACCTCTATCCGCATCTCGTCGACCAGGCCCATCTGCTCTTCGGACCGATCGAGACGGTGTACGCCGAGGTGTCGTCCCTCACGACGGTCAGTGAGGACACCGCGTTCCTCAGCTGCCGGCATACCTCCGGCGTCGTGTCGCACCTCGGCTCGACCGCGCTGGCCGCCGCGCCCGGCCCCTGGTTGCGGCTGCTCGGGCGCGAGGCCGCCTATGTGGTCGGGGGCCTGAACGAGGAACCGACGGCGTTCGCCGAATGGCTGCCGTCGGATGCGGACCACCTCGGGTGGCTGGTCCACAGCGACCGCGAACGAGAGGCGGTTCCTCGGGTACCGGGGGACCAAGCCGACTTCTACCGCGAGGTCGCGCAGGCCCTGGCACAGCCCGACCAGCAGGCGGCCATGCCCGTCGACCCCCGGGACTCGGTCCACGCCCTCGCGGTCATCGACGCGGCGCGCACGAGCGCGCAGTCCGGGCGGGTGATCGAGGTCATCACGCCGGGCGAGGCCCCCTGACCTGGGCTCCTGTGGATAACTCGAGGGGGTCCCTCGAGCGCTCGGCCACGATGGCCGGGTGACCCTTACTGCACCCGCGCTGACCCGGTATGCCGGTCCGCCCGCCGTGCCGGGGTACGCCATGGACGAGTTCCTGGGGCGCGGGTCGACGGGGGTGGTGTGGGCGGCGACGTGCCGCGAGAGCGGTGAGCGGGTCGCCCTCAAGATCCTCGAACCGGAGGTCGATCCGGTCGACCTCGACGGCGTCGACCGCGAGGAGTCACTGGGCCGACGGGCGTCCGGGGCGCATGTGCTCGGCGTGCGCAGCCGCGTCGCGCTCGCTGACGGTCGCGTGGCGCTGGTCATGGGGCTCGCGGACGGCGGCAGCCTGCGCGACGTCGTGACGATCCGCGGGGCGCTGCCGTTGGGCGAGATGGTCACCGCCCTGACGCCACTGGCCACGGCCCTGGCTGAGCTGCACGAGGCGGGTGTTGTGCACGTCGACGTGTCCCCGGGCAACGTGCTCTTCACCAAGGACGGCCGCCCCGTACTCGTCGACCTCTCCTCGGCGTGGCTCGTCGACGACGGGTGGCCGCAGCGCTCGCTGGGCACGTCCGGGTTCGCCGCGCCGGAAGTGGTGCTGGGCCGTCCGCCGGTCCCCGCCAGCGACGTCTGGTCGCTCGGCGCGCTGGCCTGGTACGCCCGGACCGGCGGACTCACACCGCCGGCCTGGGTGGGCGACCTGCACTGGTCCCGGGGCCGCGCCGGCGCCGGGATGGATGACCCGGCCGAGGAGGATCTCGAGAACGGGACGGTCGCCGACGTCATGGCCGCGGTCGGGCCGGAGCTGACGCCACTCCTGGTTCGGATGCTGGCCGACGACGCGGAGGCCCGGCCGACGGCGGGCGAGGTGGCCCTCGCTCTGTACCGCGCGGCGGCTCCGGAGCCGGTCGGGCTCGTCGGACACCATCCGGACCCGGCCGCGGCGGTCACGACGCGGATCCGACGCGAGGCCGCCGAGACCCGCTCGCGGGCCGAGCTGCGCGCGGTGGAGCGGGTGGCGCATCGGCGCGAACGACGGGAGCGGCGGCGACGGCGAGCACGGGCGTGGCTGGTCCCATGGGCGAAGCCGAGCGGATCCTCGGCGTCGGCGGGGGTGAGCGGCGAGTCCTCATGGCGGTCACGACTGGTCGCCGTCGGGTTGGTCGGAGTGGTCCTTGCCGTCGGGATGCTGGTGTTGCTCCGCCTGACCGGGGGTCCGCTGGAGGTGGCCACGACATCGGTCGCCGACACCTCGCCCACCACGTTGCCCATCAGCTCAGCGGCCTCCGTGTCGGGCCCGTCTGCGCCCTTGGTTGCGAACCCGTCGGCGGGTCCATCTGCGAGGCCGTCGGCTCCGGTGGCGGGGGACCCGGGCGCGACCACGAACGTGTCGGCCGCCGGCGCTCGAAGCGACATCGCCGACCGTGCGGCGGGCGCTCGTGACCCGGCGGCCGCAGGCGATCCAGCGGGTACCGCGGCGACGACAGCAGCGACCCCGGCGGCAACGGCCCCGGCGACGAGCGACGACGTCGTTCGCGATCCTGTGGCGGCCCTGCAGCGCCTGGCCGACGTCCGCGCGACGGCGCTGATGGCGGCCGACCCGGTCCTCCTGGCCAGTGCCGAGCCGACCGGGTCGAGCGCTTATGACAGCGACGTCCGCGTCGTGATGCGGCTGCGCGAGCAGGGTCAGCGCTATGCCGAGCTGTCGTTCACGGTCCGCTCCGCCGAGGTGCTCAGTGTGAGTCCGACGGCAGTGGTGCTGCGCGCGGTCGTGGACCGGTCGGGGTACACGGTCGTCGGTGCCGGCGTGGGTGGTGCTGGCGCGGAAGGCGGGGGAGGGAACCAGGCGGTGGGTCCGGGCCCTGGCGTGCCGCTGCGCTACACCCTGTCGGGGAGTGACGGCGCGTGGCGGCTCACCGAGGTCGGTCCACCGTGACCGGGCCAGTGTGACCGGGCCAGCGACGACCAAGCGCAGCAACCTCGGGCCGCGGGCCGGGCTCAGACGATGGTGGCGACCGCGTTGGAGATCGAGTCGTGGACCCACTCGAAGCCGGTCTCGCGGAGCCGGGTGGGAACGACACGCTGGCTGCCGGTCACCTCACTGGAGAACTCCCCGAGCACCGCCCGCAGCGCAAAGGCCGGTGCGGGAAGGATTGTCGGCCGGCCCAGCTGCCGCCCGATCTCGTCGACGATCTGCTTCTGGTGCAACGGTTCCGGTCCGACGACGTTGACCGGTCCCAGGACGTCGCGGCGGTCGACAAGGAAGACCAGCGCGCGGATGACGTCGTCGAGACTGATCCACGGCCACCACTGCCGACCGGAGCCCAAGGGACCGGCCAGACCCAGTCGACCGAGACGGACCAGCGGCTCGAAGGCGCCGCCCTTGCGGGACATGACGAGTCCGGTGCGCGACATCGCCACCGGTGCACCGACGGCACTGGCGGCGGCGGTCGACGCCTCCCACGCCTGGGCGACCTCGGCGAGGAAGCCGGTGCCCTCCGGGCTCTGCTCGGTGAGGATCTCGTCGCCGCGGTCGCTGCCGTACCACCCGACCGCCGAGGCACTGACCAGCCGGATCCGGTCGCCGTGAGCTGCGACCGCGGAGGCGATGGTCGACGTGCCGTCGGTGCGAGAGGCGAGGATCTCCTGCTTGTAGCTGGGCGACCATCGGCGGTCGCCCACGCCGGCGCCGGCGAGGTGGACGACAGCATCCACGTCGTCGAGGGCCGTGGCGTCGAGTCGTCGCTGAGCGGGGTCCCAGGAGATCTCCGAACCGGTGCGCGCCTCCCGCCGAACCAGGTGGCGGACGTCATCGCCGCGGGCGACGAGATAGGACGACAACGCGCTGCCGATGAGCCCAGAGGCTCCGGAGATCGCGACCCGCTGGCTCATCCGGTCAGCCAACCACACGGGGGTAGCGGACCCGGATGCGAGGTCTCGCCCGTTGGACTGCGGCCCGGCTGGCAACAGCCCGGAGATGTCTGAGAAGTAGCGCCCGAGACCGCGAAACGGCCGTGGCTACTCAGACATGTCCGAGTAGCCACGGCCGTTGCGCGTGCGTCAGAGGCCGAGCGAGGCCTCGAACCGCCCTTCCTCGAGCCGGGTCTTCATCGCACCGAGGAACCGTGCGGCGTCCGCGCCGTCGACGATCCGGTGGTCGTAGGACAGGGCGAGGTACATCATCGAGCGCACCGCAATGGTCTCCCCACCGTCCTCGTCGGCGACGACGACCGGTCGCTTGACCAGGGCGCCGGTCCCGAGGATGGCGACCTGTGGCTGGTTGATGATCGGGGTGTCGAAGAGCGCACCGCGGCTGCCGGTGTTGGTGATGGTGAACGTCCCGCCGGCGAGGTCGTCGGGAGCGATCTTGTTGTTCCGCGTGCGGTCGGCGAGGTCAGCGATCGCCCGGGCGAGACCGGCGATGTTGAGGTCGCCGGCGTTCTTGACGACGGGGACGAGCAGGCCCTTCTCCGTATCCACGGCGATGGCGAGGTTCTCCTGGCCGTGGTAGACGATCTCCTCGCCGTCGACACTGGCGTTGACGTTGGGGTGGGCCTTGAGGGCCTCCACCGCCGCCAGCGCGAGGAACGGCAGGTAGCTGAGCTTGACGCCCTCCCGCCGCTCGAACTCGCTCTTCGCGCGGGCCCGAAGGCGGGCGACCTTGGTCAGGTCGACCTCGACCACCGTGGTCAGCTGCGCGGACACCCGGAGCGACTCGACCATGCGCGTGGCGATGACCTTGCGGAGCCGCGTCATCTTCTCGCGAGTACCGCGCTTGTCCGAGACCGGAGCCGCGGCAGCGCCGCCACCGGTCGGCGCGCTCGAGGCCGGTGCCGCAGCCGCGGGCTGAGCGGGAGCGGCCGGGGCGGCCGCTGCTGCCTTGGCCTTCTCGGCGGCGTCGAGCACGTCCTGCTTCCGGATCCGGCCGCCGATGCCGGTGCCGGTCAGGGCGCCGAGGTCAACGGAGTGCTGCGCCGCCAGCTTGCGGACCAGCGGCGTGACGTAGGCACTGCCGTCGTCGCTGCCGCCGTTGCTGGCGCTCGTCGACGAGGTCGTCGACGTGGAAGCCGCCGGAGCGGTCGCCGTCGCCGGAGCCGCCGCGGCGGGAGCGGCCTGAGCCGCCGGCTGGCTCGCCTGCTCGGTGGCCTCGTCGGCCTTCTCCTGGGCCGGGGCCTCCTGCGCCGGCGCCTCCGGTGCCGGGGCCTCCTGCTCAGCCGAAGGCTCGGCGGGGGCCTCCGCGGCGGGAGCCTCGGCCGCCGGCGCCTCCGCTGCCGGAGCCTCCTTGTCCGCCGACGGCTCAGGGGCGGCGTCATCGCTCGCCTCGCCGCTCGAACCGCCACCCGACTCGCCACCCGACTCGCCACCGATGACCGCCAGGTCACCGCCGACGGGGACGACCTCGTCCTCCTGGACCAGGATCTTCGAGAGGACACCGGCGACCGGCGAGGGGATCTCGGTGTCGACCTTGTCGGTGGAGACCTCGAGCAGCGGCTCGTCGACGTCGACCGTGTCGCCCTCGGCCTTCAGCCAGCGGGTGACGGTGCCCTCGGTGACCGACTCCCCGAGGGCGGGCATCGTGACCGTCTGCCCGCCGGAGGCGCCGCCCGACCCGCCCGACCCGCTCGACCCGCTCGAGCTCGAACCACCGCTCGACTGCTGCTGAGCGGAGCTCTGCGCCTGGCTCTGCTCCGGCTCCGAGGTCTGCTCCGCGACCGGCTGCTCCGTCGAGGGGGCCTCCGGTTCGGGCTGCTCGGGCTCGGGCGCCGACGCGTCCTCCGACTCCGACGCGTCGCTCTCGTCGGCCTCGGCCTCGTCGCCACCGCCGGACCCGCCGGAACCACCAGCCGCGGCACCCTCGCCGATGACGGCCAGGTCGGCGCCCACGGGGACGGTGTCGTCCTCCTGAACGAGGATCTCCTGCAGCGTGCCCGCGACCGGCGACGGGATCTCGGTGTCGACCTTGTCCGTGGACACCTCGAGGAGGGGTTCGTCCACCTCGACGGCGTCGCCGATGTTCTTCAGCCAGCGGGTGACCGTCCCCTCGGTGACGGACTCACCCAGGGCCGGCATGGTCACGCGTTCAGACATGAGATGTGACTCCTCGGAAGGCTGCGGGTTGGCGATCGTTCGGTGCGGACATTGTGGCCGAGCGGTCGGCCTCGTGGGGACGTGCGGGTCAATAGGTGGTCAGGCGTGGGCGTGCAACGGCTTTCCGGCGAGGGCGAGATGCGCCTCGCCGAGGGCCTCGTTCTGGGTCGGGTGCGCATGAACCAGGCCGGCGACGTCGGCCGGGAACGCGTCCCAGTTGACGATGAGCTGTGCCTCGCCGACCTGCTCGCCCATCCGAGCGCCGATCATGTGCACCCCGACGACCGGGCCGTCCTTCTCGCGGACGAGCTTGACGAACCCCTGCGTCTGGAGGATCTGGGACTTGCCGTTGCCGCCGAGGTTGTACTCGTAGGTCTCGATCTCCACGTATGCCTCGCGCGCCTGGGTCTCGGTCAGTCCGACGGACGCGATCTCCGGGTCGCAGTAGGTGACCCGCGGGATGCCGATGTCATCGACCGGCGTGGGGGAGAGGCCGGCGATCTCCTCGGCCACGAAGATCCCCTGCGCGAACCCACGGTGCGCGAGCTGGAGCCCGGGGACGATGTCTCCCACCGCATACACATTGGACACGTTGGTCCGGAGCCGCTCGTCGGTCGGCACGAGACCGCGCTCGACGGTGACACCGGCCTCCTCGTAGCCGAGCCCGTCGGTGCTCGGGCCGCGCCCGACCGCGACGAGGAGCAGGTCGGCCTCGACGGTGTCGCCCCCCTCGAGCTCCACGGTGACGACGTCGCCCTCCTGTCGGGCGGCGGAGAAGCGGACCCCGGTGCGAAAGACGATGCCCCGCTTGCGGAAGGCGCGCTCGAGCTGTTTGGAGATGGCTTCGTCCTCGCCGGCGACCAGCCGCGGCAGCGCCTCGATGATGGTCACCTCCGACCCGAACGAGCGGAACACCGAAGCGAACTCGACACCGATAACCCCGCCGCCGAGGACGACCACGCGGGCCGGGACGTGGTCGATGGTCAGCGCCTGGTCGCTGGTCATGATGCGACCGCCGATCTCCAGGCCTGGCAACGACTTCGCGTAGGAGCCGGTGGCCAGCACGACGTTGCGGCCGGTGATGCGGCGGCCGTCGACGTCGACGGTGTCGGGGCCACCGAGGCGGCCGGTCCCCTGCACGAACTCGATCGACCGCGACGACACCAAGCCTTGGAGGCCCTTGTAGAGACGACCCACGACGCCGTCCTTGTAGGCGTGTACGCCGCTCATGTCGACCGACTCGAAGGTCGTCTTGATGCCGAACCGGCTGCCCTCACGGGCGGAGTCGGCGATCTCGGCGGCGTGGAGGAGGGCCTTGGTGGGGATGCAGCCGTTGTGCAGGCAGGTGCCGCCGAGCTTGCCCTTCTCGACCAGAGCGACCGAGAGTCCGAGCTCCGCGGCTCTCAGGGCACACGCATACCCTCCGCTGCCACCCCCCAGAACGACGACGTCATAGGGCGTGTCGGCATCAGCCGGCATGAGCGAGCTCCTTCGCAAGCGGGTACCTCAGCATCTTGTCACTGATGACGTATGCGGGTCTTCCCGGGTCTTCCCCGTCAGCGCGTAAAGGCCTGCAGCGCCTCGCACCGTGCGCGCGACTGCGGCCCCACGGCGTGGGCTGGATCGTCGAACCAGGCGAGCTTCGCTGCGCCGTCCGTCGGGTCGCCCTCGATGAAGTCCGGCAGGAGCGGGCTGGACGGTCCGATGGCACACCACATGGCGAAGGTCTCGGCGAAGTCCTCGACCGGGTGGGTGGCGGCGTACGAGTCGACGAACCGGTCGTGGTGCTTGTGGTAGAAGTCGTCGAGAGCGTCGGCCCGCTTCTGGTCGTCGGTGATGTCGTTGGCCGTGGACCACTCGTCGAGCAGGGCGTCGCCCCAGGTGTCGTCGACGAATGTCGGGAGCGTCGACGCGTCCTTCAGACACCCTTCATCGAGAAAGATCCCCTGGCACGAGGCCTCGTTCTGCCCGGTCATCTCGGCCCGGTTGAGGCTGAGCAGGTGCCCGACCTCGTGGGCGACGTTGAAGGTCACGTCTAGGTCGGTGGAGCTGTTGAGCGCGAGAGAGAGTCTCCAGTGCGCGCTCGCCTCGGTGCTGTTCGGCTGGGCGGACACCTCGCCGATGGCCACGCCCGCGCTGACGTCTGCGTCGAAGACGAGGAGCTGGTCGACGTACCGAAGCACCTCCGCGGGCGTTGCCGCGACGACGATGGCCCACAGCTGGCGGTCGCACTCGCGGACCGGTCCGGCGGAGTCGGCGGGCTCCAAGGTCCCGTTGTGGACGACGTAGAGGCGCTGGAGCTCCGCTCCGCTTCCGAGACTGCTGAGGTCCGAGCCGAACGGGTCTCCCGGCGGGATGTGCGCCCCGGTCGGAGGGTTGTCGGCGACGTGGCACGCGTGATCGAGGTGCAGCGCGCCCGCGGCCGCCGGAGCCGTGCCGGGGGTGCCGGTGGTGCGCGAGGGGGTCGCCGGGGAGGGCGGCGTCGGTGTCGCGGTGGGCCTCGGAGCAGTCACCGTCGGAGTCGGTCGCCCCACCGCTCGGTCCGCGGCGACGGGAGGCCGCACGGTGCCGTGAAGGAGGATGAGAGCGATCGCGCCGTGCACGACCAGCGCGACGGCGGACAGCGCCACGACGGCGACCAGCAGCCCGGATCCCCGGGGCTGCCAAGGGCCCTGCCCTCCCTGAGCAACCACTCGCGCAGGGTACCCTCAGCCATGCGTTTGTTCGGCCGATTGCGACGCAAGGCGAGTGGGGACCCGCGCCGAAGCGACGGTCCGAGCATGTCCGTGGACCACAAGGCGGTTCGTGACCACCTCCGCGGGTTCGCGACCACGCGTCGAGGCGTCGAGGCCTACGTCGAACCGGCCACGAACGTCACCGCCGAGAGCGTCGTCCTCGTCGCGACCGATGGGGAGTGGACCCGCCGCGCGGTCGGTTCGCGCAAGGCGGCGTTCGAGCTGGCGCGCTCCCTCGACATCCCCGTCTACGACGTCCTGCTGACTGGCTACCCGAAGCGGATGCGGGAGTGGAGCTCGCGCCAGCGGCGCGGCCAGGCCTGAACCGCGTGGCGCCGGGCGCGCGCCGGATGACACAGTGGTTCGGAAGACACAGGGAGCGACGTCAACGTGACGTCGAGATGTGACACGTCAGGAGCGTGAGATGCCGTCCAAAGGCACGTCCAAGGGCACGTCGAAGGGCAAGAAGAAGTCGTCCGGACCCTCCGAGGAGATGAAGGCGAAGTTCCGCGACGCCTTGGACAAGAAGCACGCTCACGCCGGGATGGACGTCTCGGCGGACGGTGACGCGCCGAAGGTCAACGAGGCACACGGACCCGCGAAGGCGCAGCAGATGTTCCGCCGCAAGGCTGGGAGCTGACCTCACGGCAAGTCACCCCCGCTAGCCTCGGCGGCATGCCCGACCTGAAGACCTCGCCGCTGCACGACCGTCACGTCGCCCTCGGGGCGAAGATGGCGGACTTCGGGGGCTGGGACATGCCCATCGAGTACCCCGGCGGCGGAGTCGTCGCGGAGCACACGGCGGTGCGTGAGCGGGTCGGGATCTTCGACGTCAGCCACCTGGGCAAGGCCTCCGTGACCGGACCCGGTGCGGTGGACTTCGTCAACGCCTGCCTCACCAACGACCTGCGGAAGATCGGGCCCGGCAAGGCGCAGTACACGATGTGCTGCGCCGAGTCCGGCGGGGTCGTCGACGACCTCATCCAGTACGTCCGCGCCGAGGACGACGTCTTCCTCATCCCCAACGCGGCCAACACCACCGAGGTCGTGCGACTGCTGGCGGAGGCCGCGCCCGAGGGGATCGACGTCGAGAACCTGCACGACGCATACGGGATCATCGCCGTGCAGGGACCGAAGGCGGACGAGGTGGTCCGGGCGCTGGGACTGCCGACCGAGCACGATTACATGGGCTTTGCGGTGGCCGACTGGGACGGCCGACCCGTCATCGTGTGCCGGACCGGGTACACCGGCGAGCGCGGCTACGAGCTGGTTCCCCGGTGGGAGGACTCTGCGGCGCTGTGGGACGCGCTGACCGAGGCCATGGCGCCCTACGACGGGCTGCCGTGCGGGCTCGGTGCGCGCGACACGCTGCGGACCGAGATGGGCTATCCCCTGCACGGGCAGGACCTGTCGCTCGACATCACGCCGGTCCAGGCGCGCGCCGGCTGGGCGGTGGGCTGGAAGAAGCCGGAGTTCTGGGGTCGGGAGGCGCTCGCCGCCGAGAAGGCGACCGGTCCGGCGCGGCAGTCGTGGGGCCTGCTCGTGACCGGCCGCGGGATCCCGCGCCAGCACTGCGCCGTCACCGTGGACGGCCGGCCGGTCGGGGAGGTGACCTCCGGGACGTTCTCACCCACGCTGCGCCAGGGGATCGCTCTCGCCCTCCTCGAACCGACGGTGGGCCTGGGCGACGACGTCGTCGTCGACGTCCGTGGCCGGGAGGTCGCCGCCACCGTGGTCAAGCCGCCGTTCGTCCAGGTGCAGACCCGGCAGGCCTGAGCCCGGTTCGACAGCGGGTCAGCCCTCCTGGCGGCGTCGCCGGGCGGCCCACACGAGGGCTGCGACGCCGAGCAGCAGGATGACCAGACCGACCCAGACGACGATCGGGACACCCGAACCGCTCGCGAGGCCGGGTGCCGGTGCGATAAGCGGCCCCGCGGTCGCCGTGGGTGAGAACGGTGTCGAGCCCGGAGTCGCACCGACCGGCGGTTGGCTCTGTGCCGACGCCGACGCGGTGGCGTCGAGGGTCACCGGCGTGTCCGCGGCCTGCTGCTGCTCACTGAGCGAGGACACCGCACCGCCGCAGCCGGTCGCCGGGTAGCCGTTGACGCCGCAGACGAGCCCGGTGGTGCCGTTGCGCACGGCCGCGACCGCCGCGAGGACCTCGGCGCCCGTCGCCGCGGTCGGGACGACGGCGCACTCGGCGGCCGGGTCGGGCGGTGTGGAGGTGCCGTCGCCGTCGACCGGTCGCCCGTAGTCGAGCACGACGGCGACCCGCTTCATCCCGGACTGCGCGTCGGTCGCGTCGCAGACCTGCTCGAACGTCGGTGTCACCCGCGGGGCACGCGCGGGAGTCCCGCTCTCCTCGGTGATTGCCCAGCGCCAGCCCTCCACGGCCCCGTCGGCGGGGTTCGTCTCGCCGGCTCCCTTCTGGGCGAACACCCAGGCCTCGTCGGTGAGCTGGTAGTAGCCCCAGTACTGGAAGGTGGCGGCGTGAGCGGGCACGGCGGTCAGCAGGCCGAGGGCGAGCGCGACGACCGCGAGAAGAAGCACGCGACGGGTATGCGAGCGCGGGCGGGTCATGGAAGGAACCTCTCACGGCCGCGGGTGCGGGACAGCCGACGACCGGCGTATGCGTAGCATCGGCACCATGAGCGCGAACTGGTCCTGGGAGCTCCTCGACGCGCAGCGCCACCCTGTCACGGACACGTCGGCCGGGGGCTCCTTCCCCTCGCAGAGCGAGGCCGAGTCGTGGCTCGGCGAGGAGTGGCGCGACCTGCTCGACGCCGGCGTCGACGCCGTCACCCTGCGGGAGGGCGACGCGGTCGTCTACGGACCGATGAGCCTCCAGCCGATGGAGTGACGTCGCTCACGCCCAGGTGACCAGGCCGGGAAAAGCGGTTGCTCGGGTGTCGGGGGTCGCGCATAGCCTTTCCGGGTACGCGCGCGGGATGGACACCGAGGTTGTCGGTGTTGTCGCCCCCAGACCATCTCGGCCGCCACACCCGATGACTTCAGCGAGACGACGGGGTCTCACCTGCATGAGCCCGAGCCTGACGATCGAAGGACCCGACGTGACCGCCTCCACCGACCAGCGGACGGCGACGTCCACGAACCCGGACGCCACCGGCATCCTGCGGGTCCTCGTGGGCGCCACCTTCGTGGTGATCCTCAACGAGACCATCATGGTCAACGCGATCCCGCGGCTCATGCACGACTTCGACATCACCGCGCGGTCCGCGCAGTGGCTGTCCACCGCGTTCATGCTGACCCTGGCCGTCGTCATCCCGATGACCGGCTGGTTCTTGCAGCGCGTCACGACCCGGCGGGCGTTCACCGTGTCGCTGGGGCTGTTCATCACCGGCACGCTCCTGGCGACCGCGGCGTGGAGCTTCCCCGTGCTGCTCGCGGCGCGGATCGTCCAGGCCAGTGGCACCGCCGTGATGATGCCGCTGCTGATGACCACGCTGATGACGATCGTGGCCCCGCGTGATCGCGGCAAGGTCATGGGCAACGTCACCCTCGCCATGGCCGTCGCCCCCGCGCTCGGCCCGGCCGTCTCCGGAGTCCTGCTCCAGCTGGGCTCGTGGCGCTGGATCTTCGCGGTCGTCGTCCCGATCGCGGCCGGCATGCTCGTCATCGGTCTGCGCAAGCTCGTCAACGTCGGCGAACCCCAGCCCGGCGCGATCGACTGGAGCAGTGTCCTGCTCGCGGCGCTCGGCTTCGGCACCTTCGTCTACGGCCTGAGCCAGATCGGTGTGAACACGGAGGAGGCCGGCGGCCTGCCCGCGGTGCCGACCCTCGTCCTCGGGGCGCTCCTTGTCGCGGTGTTCGGGTGGCGTCAGCTGCGGCTGCAGCGCACCGGCACCCCGCTGCTCGACCTGCGCACCCTGGGCTTCCGCACCTTCGCGGTCGCGCTGGCGCTGATGTGCCTGTCGTTCATGGCGCTGATGGGCGTGATGATCACCCTGCCGCTGTTCCTTCAGAGCGTCTCGGGCATGACCCCGCTCACCACCGGGCTGCTCCTCATGCCCGGCGGGCTGGTCATGGGGCTGCTCGGCCCGCGGGTGGGATCGCTGTTCGACCAGTACGGCGCGCGGGTGCTCGTGGTCCCCGGGTCGGCGCTGCTGCTCGGCGTGCTCGCGGGGTTCGCGACGATCGGTACCGCCTCGCCGGCCTGGTGGCTGCTGACCCTGCACGTGCTGATGAGCGTCGCCCTGGCGCTGATCTTCACGCCGGTGTTCACCGTCGGCCTCGGCGCCCTGCCGCCGCACCTCTACTCGCACGGCAGCGCCGTCCTCGGCACGCTGCAGCAGGTGGCGGCGGCCATCGGCACCGCGGTCGTCGTGACCATCCTCTCAGTGCGGTCGGCGTCCCTGGCCGCCTCCGGCGTGGACCAGGTGTCGGCGCTGAGCGGTGGCATCCAGCTCGGGATGGTCTTCGCGGCCGTCAGCGCCATCGCGGTGCTGGTCCTCGCGTTCTTCATGCCCGGTCGTGAGTCGGCCGGACAGGGCCACGGACCGGAGCTCGAGGGCGAGCACACGCCTCAGGACCACGACGCCGACCGGCCGGTCGCCGTATGACCCGATGTGGCCTCGAAGCCGCCCTGGTGGCCGGGACCTCCCGGCGCCAGGTCGGCGGCGGACGGCGGCACGGGTATGCGTCGGCCCGGCCGGCAGCGGCCCGCGGCGCGGAGCGACCGGTCGCCCACGGGTGTCGCCAGGTCCCGTATGCAGCGGACGGCACCGTCCGCTGGCGGGGTCGCGCGATCTGACGCCGGCCGGCTGGACCGTTCGGGGCGGCCCTCGCATACCGGATCGGTAGCCTCCGCGACATGCCCCTTCCCGAACACCTCGCCGCCACCCTCTCGGCCGAGGTCGCCGACGCTCAGCGCCGGTGGCGCACGCCCGGACTCTCCGTCGGGGTCGCCCGGGACGGCGAGCTGGCCTGGTCGAGCCACGTCGGCCTGGCCCGGCTCGACCCGCCCACACCGGCCCACGACGACACCCAGGTGATGATCGGCTCGATCACCAAGAGCTTCACGGCGCTGCTGGTCATGCAGCTGCGCGACGAGGGCCGACTGGACCTCGAGAACCCGTTGGGGACCTGGCTGCCCGAGTCACGGCACGCCTCGCTCACCGTCCGTCGGCTGCTCAGCCACACCTCGGGCCTCCAGCGCGAGCCCGTCGGGCACCTCTGGGAGAACCTCGACGCGCCGGATGTCGACCGACTCGTCGCCGAGCTCGAGGACGCCGAGCAGGTGCTCCCGCCGCACCTCGCGTTCCACTACTCGAACCTCGCCTTCGCCCTGCTCGGCCAGGTGGTCGAACGCCTCCGCGAGCAGCCCTGGGAGGACGTCCTGCGCGAACGCGTGCTCATACCGCTCGGCATGAGCCGTACCGCTCTGACCCCGTCCGACGACCACGCCTACGGGTTCCAGGTGGACCCGTTCGCCGGTACGGCGACCCGAGAGCCCCAGCTTGAGCTGCGAGCGACCGCACCGCTCGGCGGGCTCTGGTCCACGGTGGCTGACATGGCGCGCTACGCGACGTTCCTGGCGCAGCCGGACCCGGCGGTCCTGCGCCCGCAGACGCTGGATGAGATGTGCCGCCCGGTGGTCATGATCGACCTGGAGAGCTGGCACGCGGCCTATGGGCTCGGCTACGAGCTGGTCCGCAGCGGCGAGCGCGTCCATGTCGGCCACCGCGGCGCCATGCCGGGGTTCCTCTCCGGACTTCGGGTCAGCCGGACCAACGGCGTGGGCGTCTTCGTCGTCGCCACGTCGACCGCCGGCGCCGAGGCGGGTCCGCTGGCGACGCGGCTGCTGGATCTCGTCCTCGACGCGCTGCCCCGAGCTCAGGCGGCCTGGGTGCCGGAACAGCCACAGCCGGACCTCGACGAGCTGCTCGGCTCGTGGTGGAGCGAGGGCGAGGAGCTGGTCCTCGAGGTCCGCGAGGGTGAGCTCTGGATGCGCGTCGCGACGGGCACACCGCTGGACGAGACCCGGTTCGTGCGCGAGGACGCGGCGACCTTCCGGGCCGTCGCCGGGCGTGAGCAGGGCGAACGACTCGAGCTCGTCCGCGACGGCGAGGGCAAGCTCCTGAAGCTGTACTTCGCGACCTACGCCGTGACGCGCACCCCGACGGCGTTCGCCGACCTCACCTGAGCCGGGGGCTCACGACGGATAGTTGCCCCGCTTGACCTGGGGCTTGGGCATCCGGGTCGGGCGCAGCTGGAAGGCGCGCATCACCGCATACATCGTGGCGCCCTGGGGCACCTTGCCCGGACCGAACTTGGCGATGAGCCGCGACTTGATCCGGCGCCACATGAGCACCGCGTCGATGATCGCCACGGCGATGAGCCCGTAGGTGAGGAAGAAGACCGTCATCAGCGCCCAGCTGGTGCGCAGGAACGACAGCGCCAGCACGATGACCATGATCGGCAGCACGATCTCGCCGACACTCCAGCGGGCGTCGACGTAGTCGCGGATGAACCGGCGCTCGGGACCCTTGTCGCGCGCCGGAAGTCCGGAGTCGTCGCCGGTGACCATGGCGGTCCGTTGCCGGGCCAGTGCCTCCCGCCGCTTCTCCTTGTCGCGCTCCTTGGCCACCTTGCGGTCGGTCACGACCAGCGGCTGCTTACGGGCCGCCTCCTGGTCGCGTCGCTTGGGAGTCGGACGGTTCTTCGCCCCCGGCCGCTCGTCCTGGACGGTGGTCGAGGCGGCCAGCTCGTCGTTGAGGGTCTTCTGCTGCCAGGGCATGCGCACACCCCCAGGGTATGCCGTCGGCCGGGTCACCGACGCCGCTAGAGTCGCCGCCGTGGCTGACGACGTCCTCACTCCCGACCAGATCGAGCAGATCAAGCAGCGGGTGACCGCCCTGATGCCGGCGGTGCGCCTGGACCTGGACACCCTGGTCCGGATCCCCAGCGTCTCGCTCGACGCCTTCGACCAGCAGCACGTCGAGGACAGCGCGAACGCCGTCGCCGGGCTGCTGCGGTCCGAGGGTCTCGAGGTCGAGATCGTCCGCGAGGGCGGTCGGCCAGCGGTGATCGGCCACCTCGACGGGCCGCCCGGGTCGCCCACGATCACGCTCTACGCCCACCACGACGTCCAGCCACCCGGCGACGAGGCGCTCTGGGACTCGCCGCCGTTCGAGCCCACCGAGCGGAACGGCCGCCTCTACGGCCGGGGGGCCGCCGACGACAAGGCGGGGGTCATGGCTCATATCGCCGCCCTGCGCGCGTTCCCGGACGGACCGCCGGTCGGCGTCACGGTCTTCGTCGAGGGTGAGGAGGAGATCGGCAGCGACTCGTTGCTGACCATCCTCGAGCGGCACAGCGAGAAGCTCCGCGCGGACGCCATCGTCCTGGCCGACTCCGGCAACTGGGACATCGGCGAACCCGCGCTCACGGTCACCCTGCGGGGGCTGATCCGCGTTGTCGTGACGATCACGACCCTCGACCACGGCGTCCACTCGGGGATGTTCGGCGGCGCGGTCCCCGACGCGATCACCACCCTGATCCGCCTCATCGCCACCCTGCACGACGCCGACGGCAACGTCGCCGTCGAGGGCCTCAAGTCCGGCGAGGCGTCCGACCTCGACTACGACGAGGCCCGGCTACGCCTCGAGTCGGGGCTGCTCGACGGCGTCCAGATGATCGGGTCCGGCTCGATCCTCACCCGGCTCTGGAACAAGCCCGCGCTCACGACCATCGGGTTCAACGCGCCCACGGTCGAGCGGTCGTCCAACACCCTCGTCCCGTCGGCATCGGCCAAGCTGTCGATGCGGATCGCGCCCGACGAGGACACCCAGGAGGCCTACGCGCTGCTCCGGGCCCACCTGGAGAAGCACCTGCCGTGGGGTGCCCGCATGGAGATCCACCTCGACGACGAGGGCCCCGGGTTCGACGCGGACGCCGACGGCCCCGTCTACGACCAGGCCCGCGCCGCGTTCACCGACGCGTGGGGCGTCGAGCCGGTCGACATCGGTGCCGGTGGGTCGATCCCCTTTGTGGCGCGGTTCGCCGAGACCTTTGCCGACGCGGCGATCCTCGTCACCGGGGTCGAGGACCCTGACGGCCGCGCCCACGGGGCCAACGAGTCGCTGCACCTGGGTGAGTTCGAGCGGGTGTGCCAGGCCGAGGCGCTGCTGCTGGCTCGCCTCGGGGCAATGACCCGGTGACCGACCCGGTGACCGACCGCGAGCACGATCTCGTCGTCCTCGGTGCCACCGGCTTCGTGGGCCGGCTGCTGGCCGCCTACCTCGCTCGGAACGCCCCCGCCGGTATGCGGGTCGCTCTGGCCGGCCGCTCCCGCGAGCGCCTCGACACGGTGCGAAGGAGCCTGCCCGCCGGCGGTCGCGACTGGCCGCTCGTCCTCTGCGACGCCACCGACTCCGCTCAGGTGGCCGACCTCGCCGGATCGACGCAGGTGGTGGTCACGACGGTCGGTCCGTATGCGCGGTACGGGCTCCCGCTGGTGCGCGCCTGCGCGGAGGTCGGGACGCACTACGCCGACCTGACCGGCGAGGTGCTGTTCGTCCGCGACGCGGTCGAGACGGCACACGAGACCGCGGTGCGGACCGGGGCGCGCATCGTCACGTCCTGCGGGTTCGACTCGATCCCGTCAGACCTCGGCGTCCATCTGCTGTACCGCGAGGCCGAGCGCCTGGGCCTCGGCGGCCTCGGGGACACGACGTTGCTGGTCACCAGTCTGAGCGGCGGCTTCAGCGGCGGCACCATCGACTCGATGCGCTCCCAGATGGAGGCGCTCGAGGCCGACCCGTCGCGGCGCCGGGTGGTGTTCGACCCGTTCGCGCTCAGCACGGACCGCGCCGCCGAGCCGGACCGCTCCGGGCAGCGCGACGCGATGTACGTCTACCGGGACGCGACCACCGGCCGGTGGACGGCGCCGTGGGTGATGGCCGCGTACAACTCCCGCATCGTCCGCCGCAGCGACTCCCTGCTCGACCACGCCTACGGACCTGGGTTCCGCTACCGGGAGGCCGTCGGGTTCGGGCGCGGCACCCAGGCGCGGCTGTCGGCCTACGCGCTGGCCGCCGGCCTCGGGACCGCCTTCGCGGCCATGTCGAACCGGTACACCCGGTCCGTGGCCGACCGGCTGCTGCCCTCGCCGGGCGAAGGCCCCGACGAGAAGGCGCGCGAGGAGGGCCACTTCCGCGTCGAGCTGCGCACCACCACGGAGTCCGGGCGCGGGCTCCTCGCCGTGGTCGCGGCCAAGGGCGACCCTGGGTATGCGGCGACCGCGGTCATGCTGGGCGAGTCGGCGCTGTGCCTGGCCGCCGACCCACTGGAGTCGGCCGGGGGAGTGCTGACACCGGCCGTGGCCATGGGCGACGCCCTCGTCGAGCGGCTGCGCATCGCCGGGATGACACTGACGGTGGGCCCGGCCGCCGCATAGCCCCGCCCCGCAGCCGTTCTGGAAGGAGATCGCCATGCACCCGACGGGCGTCACCGCCAACCTGCCGGCCACCGACATCACCGAGGCCCGCGAGTTCTACATGGACTACCTGGGGCTCAGCGTCGAGGAGATGAACCTCGGCTGGGTCGCCCGGTTCAGCACTCCCGACGGGCGGGCGTCGGTCCAGGTCGTGACGCGGGACGAGTCCGCGCCGGTGGACTCGCAGCTCTCCGTGCACGTCGGCGACGACGTCGAGGCGGCGTACGAGGAGGCGCAGCGGCGCGGCTACGAGATCGTCCATCCGCTGACCACCGAGCCGTGGGGGGTGCGGCGGTTCTTCGTCCGGGCCCCGAACGGCACCGTCATCAACATCGTCAGCCACTCCGATGACTGACCGAGCCCGCTAGGCCTTCTGGTACCCGCGGTACAGGCCGGTCCGCAGCTCGACCGCATACTCCTCCGCCTCGGGCATCCCGGAGGCGAACGCGACCTCGATCTCCGCTTCGGTGTCGAACGGCACCCGCACGAACTGGATACCGAACGGCGCGGGCTCCAACGAGTCGGCGACGCCCTCGAGGACGACGTAGGAGGCGGTCGTGGCGTCCAGCGGGTTCCCGACGCTGCCGACGTTGACGAGGGTCTGGTTGTCGTCGCCCTCGAGGTAGGTGCCGTGGATGTCGCCGTAGAGGACGCAGGTCGGCTCGGGCCCCGCACCGGTGTGCTCGGTGTTGACGAACATCCCGGCGTACTGCTCCGGCGTGTGCCGGTAGGACACGCGACTGAACACTCCCTGCGGCGACGCGTGGAGCATCCGGACCCGGCGTCCGCTGAGCACGAGGTCGTGGTGGAACGGGAGGCCAGTGAGCCAGAGCTGTTGGTCGGGGTCCAGCCGGTCCCACCACCACGCCGCCGGACCGTCGGCACCGGTGCTGAGGAACGCCTCCCAGTTGCCCTGCACCGTTGCCTCGCAACGCTCCCGGGTCAGCCGGACGCAGTCGGCTCCGCGCGGACCCTTGCCCACGACGTCGCCCAGGTTGACGATCCGGGTGATGCCCCGCGCGTCGATGTCCGCGAGGACCGCCTGGAACGCGGTGAGGTTGCCGTGGACGTCGGAGACGACGGCCACCCGGTCGAGTGCCGTCATCAGTCCTTGGCAGTCTCGCCGGGGAGCGCGAGCATCTGGTCGAGGGCGATCCGGGACCAGTGCGCGATGTCGGGGTCGACGCGGATCGGGTTGACGACGCGGCCGTCCACGAGGGACTCGAGCGCCCAGACGAGGTGCGGCAGGTCGATCCGGTTCATCGTGGAGCAGTAGCAGACTGATCGTTCGAGGAAGGCGATCTGCTGGTTGGGGTACATCGTTCGGAGCCGGTTCACCAGGTTGAGCTCGGTGCCGACGACCCACGAGGTGCCGTCCGGCGCCGCGCCGATGGTTGTGATGATCCGCTCGGTGGAACCGATCTCGTCGGCCAGCTCGCAGACGTCGTAGCGGCACTCGGGGTGGACGATCACCTTGGCGCCGGGGATGTCCCGGCGGGCCTGCTCGACCGCTTCGACGGTGAACCGGCCGTGGACCGAGCAGTGCCCGCGCCACAGGATCATCCGGGCGTTCTCGAGCTGCTCACGGGTGACGCCGCCGTGCGGCTTGTGGGGGTCCCAGAGCACGCACTCGTCGAGGGAGAGGCCGAGCTCGCGTACCGCGGTGTTGCGGCCGAGGTGCTGGTCGGGCAGGAACAGCACCTTGCCGGTTCCGTCGACGCCGCCGGTCTGGTCGAACGCCCACTGCAGCGCGGTCTTCGCGTTGGACGACGTGCAGATCGTCCCGCCGTGACGGCCCGTGAACGCCTTGATGGCGGCGGACGAGTTCATATAGGTGACAGGTCGGACGATGTCGGCGATGTCGTCCCCGAACACGTCGACCAGCTCGTCCCACGCGTCCTCGACCTGACCGATCCCGGCCATGTCGGCCATCGAGCAGCCCGCGGCGAGGTCGGGCAGGATCACGGTCTGCGCGTCGGACGTGAGGATGTCGGCCGACTCGGCCATGAAGTGCACGCCGCAGAAGACGATGTACGGCGAGTCCGGCCGGGCCGCGGCCTGCTGAGCGAGCTTGAAGCTGTCGCCGGTCACGTCGGCGAACTCGATGACCTCGTCACGCTGGTAGTGGTGACCGAGCACGAACACCGTGTCGCCCAGCGCGGCCTTGGCCTTGCGCGCGCGGGCCACCAGCCCGGGGTCGGACGGTGCGGGCAGGTCTCCGGGGCACTCGACCCCGCGCTCGGAGTCCAGGTCACGCCCCTGTCCGAGCACGAGGAGCGGCATCAGCGAGGGGCGGGGGTGGGCGCCTTCGCGGGCGATCGTCGTCACGCTCCGATCGTATGCCGGTGGTGTCTACCGGTTCGCGATGCCGTCCAGCCGGAGAGTGTTCGACTCGTCACGGTGAGTGCCGGTCGAGCCGACGTGCTTGTCGCCGATCCCGGGGCCGTTGCGGATCACGTGGGTGATCGCGGTGGCGTGGCCGTGGCCGATGCCGTACGTGGCCTTCAACCACGACACCACGTCCCCGGCTGTGGTTTCCGGGCCGACGCCCGCGGCGGCGGCTTCGTCGACGATCTGCTGTGGGGTCTTGCCAGTCTGCTTCTCGACCGCGTCGAGGTACGCCTGGAACGACATCGCTCGTCTCCTTCAGGGTAGGGGGTGCTACGGGATGAGACCTGGATCGGCCGCCCGAATCATCGGTAGGCCACGCGGGGTGCCTCGATCCGGTCTCGCGGGTCATGTCGCGGGTCATGTCGCGCCTGAGGTGGTGATCCCGACCTCAGGCGCGACATGACCCGCGACATGAGGCCCACCGGGCAGGGTGAAGCGGCAAAGTGCGGCTCAGAGTGCGGTGGGTGTCGTCTGGGCAGCACCAAACGCGCTCCGACCTGCACTCTGCCCGCGGCCGTGGATCCGGGGCCTGCCAGCATGACCGTATGCGCGTCGTCCTCGCCCCGACCCGGTTCGCCGGGACGCTGACCGCCCGGGAGGCGGCCGAGGCGATGGCCCGTGGCTGGTCGACGGCGGCGCCCCATGACGACCTCGTGCTCGCCCCGATGTCCGACGGCGGTCCCGGGTTCCTCGACGTGCTCGGCGACGCCATGGGTGGCCAGACGCTCGCGGCCACCATCGAGGGTCCGAGCGGCCGTCCAGTGCCCGCCGGCGTGCTCGTCGTCGACGACACTGCCCACGGCACCGGCGGGGACCACCAGCGCACCGCCTACGTCGAGGCTGCACAGGCCTGCGGCCCCGACCTGGTCGACCCCGACAGCCGCGACCCGGCGCATACCTCGTCGTTCGGCCTCGGCCAGTTGCTCCACCTGGCCCTTTCCACCGAACCGCGCCGCATCGTCGTCGGCGCCGGCGGTTCCGCCGTGCACGACGGAGGGGCGGGGATGCTCGCGGCGCTCGGTGCGGGGGAGCGGGACGTCCTCGGCGCCGGGGGTCTGGCCCTCCAGCAGGCGACGACCGGTGACCTCCCTGGGCTGACCTCCATCGTCCATCGGTTCCGCGCCGTCGAGCTGGTCCTGGCGACGTCGGCGACGCTGCCGCTGCTCGGGTTCCAGGGCGCGAGCGCCGTCGAGGCCGAGGACCGCGGCGCGTCGAGGGAGCAGGCGCAGGCCCTGGAGGCGGCGTTCGGCCAGTGGGTGGATGTTGTCACCCGGGTGCTGCCGCAACCGCGTGACCTCCTCGGAGGTGGTGCCCGGCGCATCGACAAGGAGTCCGGCGCGGGCGCCGCCGGTGGAATCGGCTACGCGCTGCTGCTCCTCGGCGGCCGCCGAGCAGACGGCGCCCAGTACGTCGCCGAGCAGATCGGCCTGCCCGCGCTGGTCGCCGGCGCGGACCTCGTCGTGACGGGTGAGGGCACCTACGACTGGCGGAGCCTGCGCGACTCGGCGCCGTCGGCGGTGTCCGAGCTGGCCATGGCCGCCGGCGTACCCGCCGTCGCTCTGGCCGGACAGGTCCGCGTCGGCCGCCGGGAGGCCATGACCGCGGGTCTCTCCGGCGCGTACGCCGTGTGCGACCGCCCCGAGGACGTGCCCGGCGCCCTGGCCGACCCCGTGGGGACCCTGGAGGCCCGCGCCGCGCGGGTCGCGGCGACCTGGTCACCACCGCCCGAGGGCACGGCTTAGACTGGAGGAGTCCTCGGGAACACATCTGGGGACAGCGCGGTTGTGGCAGTTACGCCCGACTTCCCCCGCACACCCGAAGGAACCCACGGATGAGCGTTCAGGACCAGACCACCCAGCAGACCGACACCCACGGTGTCGTCCTCACCGGCGTCGCCGCCTCCAAGGTCAAGAGCCTCCTCGAGCAGGAGGGCCGTGACGACCTGCGCCTTCGCGTCGGCGTCCAGCCCGGCGGCTGCTCCGGGCTGATCTACCAGCTGTACTTCGACGAGCGCACGCTCGACGGTGACCTGGTGCGCGACTTCGAGGGCGTCGAGGTGGTCGTCGACCGGATGAGCGCCCCGTACCTCCTCGGCGCGACGATCGACTTCGCCGACACCATCGAGAAGCAGGGGTTCACCATCGACAACCCCAACGCGGGCAGCTCGTGCGCCTGCGGCGACAGCTTCAGCTGATCCCTGCACCTGCAGGCACCCGTCGGGGTGACATCGGCCGGCTTCCCGGCCTCGATGTCACCCCGACGTGCATGTCCGGGGTAGGTTGCCGCCCGTGAAGATCGCGGTCACCGGGTCCATCGCGACCGACCACCTCATGACCTTCCGGGGTCGCTTCCGCGACTCCCTCGTGGTCGAGCAGCTCGACAAGATCTCGCTGTCCTTCCTCGCGGAGGAGCTGGAGATCCGGCGCGGCGGGGTGGCGGCCAACATCGCCTTCGGCATGGCGAACCTCGGCCAGCGGCCGATCCTCGTCGGCTCGGTGGGCGAGGACTTCGGCGACTACCGGTCCTGGCTGGAGCGGCATGGCGTGGACTGCGAGTCGGTCCACGTCAGCGACACCCGGCACACGGCGCGGTTCGTCTGCACCACCGACGACGACATGGCCCAGATCGCCACCTTCTACGCGGGGGCGATGTCGGACGCCCGGCTCATCGAGCTGAACCCGATCGCCAAGCGGGTCGGCGGGCTCGACCTCGTCCTCATCGGCGCGAACGACCCCGAGGCGATGCTCCGGCACACCCAGGAGTGCCGGACCCGCGGGATCCCGTTCATCGCGGACCCGTCCCAGCAGCTGGCGTTCGCCGACGGCCCGGAGATCCGCCGCCTGGTCGACGGCGCCGCATACCTCTTCACGAACGAGTACGAGGCGCACCTCACCGAGCAGAAGACCGGCTGGTCCGCGGACGAGATCACCCGCCGGGTCGACGTCCGGATCATCACGCGGGGCAGCGACGGGGTGACCATCCACCGCAAGGGCGAGGATGTCATCTCGGTGCCGGTCGCGCGGGAGGTCCGCAAGGCCGACCCGACCGGGGTCGGCGACGCGTTCCGGGCCGGGTTCCTCACCGGCCTCTCCGGCGGCCTGGACCTGCGCCGCTGCGCTGAGCTGGGCTCGATGCTCGCGACGTACGTCATCGAGACGGTTGGGACGCAGGAGTACCAGCTGCGTCAGGAGCACTTCCTGTCGCGGCTCGCCGACGCCTACGGTCCCGACTCGGCCGACGAGATCAGCCCGGTGGTCGCCTGCCGGCACGGCTGACCGCCGTGCCCACGCTCCCGCCGCCGTCTCGGTACGTCTTCGACGCCACCGGGGCGGACGAGGGGGAGGACCTCGTCGGGGTCGGCGCCGACCTCGCACCGGGCACGGTGCTCGAGGCGTATGCGCGCGGCATCTTCCCGATGGGCCTCGGGGCCGCCGGGGCGTCCCCGATCGGCTGGTGGTCGCCGGACCCGCGCGGGGTCCTGCGTCCGCTGGACCACCACGTCAGTCGCTCGCTGCGGCGGTCGCTGCGGCACTTCGAGATCGGCGTCGACACCGACTTCGCGGGGGTGGTCGCCGGCTGCGCGGACCCGTCGCGGTCGGGACGATGGATCACGCCCGAGATCGTCGCGGCCTACACCGAGCTGCACCGGCTGGGCTGGGCGCACTCCATCGAGGTGCGCCAGGACGGCCGGCTGGTGGGCGGCCTCTACGGGATCGCGATCGGTGGCCTCTTCGCGGGGGAGTCGATGTTCCATACGGCGACCGACGGGTCCAAGGCGGCGGTCGCCGGGCTGGTGGACATCGTGGCCGCCGACGGCGACCCGCGACGTCTCGTCGACGTGCAGTGGCGGACGCCGCATCTGGCGTCGCTCGGCGTCACGGAGGTGCCGCGGTCCGAGTACCTCCGGCTGCTGGCCGACGCCTTGACCGCGCCGCTGCCCGAACCCTTCCGCTGACGTCGCGGGCCGCTACCCAGCCCTCCGGACGAGGTATGCGGTGTGCTCAGGCCCGTCGGTCGTCTCGACCAGCTGGTGGCCTCGCATCCGGCAGAACGCGGCCACGTCGGACCGGGCCGCGGGGTCGGTCGCCAACAGCCGGACCAGCGAACCCGCCGGGAGGTCGCGGATCGCCGCTCCTAACCGGATGACCGGGATCGGGCACCGAAGTCCTCGAGCGTCCACCTCCACGACTTCGTCGCCTTGGCCACCCCGGTCCGCCTCGCGCTCGGAGCTCACAGGCGGTCGGTCCCCAGCTGCGCCCGCACCGTCGCCACCGCGTCCGGGAGCGCAGCTCTGAACGCCGCCACCCCCAACGCTCGCTCTTCGTCGCCGCCGGAGACCGCCGCCGCCAACGGCAGCGTCACCCGGACGTTCCCGTGCGTGAGCACGCCCATCGCCGCGAGCACGTGGCTTGGTTCGAGCGTCGACGCCGTGCACGCCGACCCGGACGCCACCGCGAACCCCCGCCGGTCGAGCTCGTGCACCAGGGCCTCGCCGTCGACGAACAGGCACGAGAACGTCACGACGTGCGGCAGCCGGTCGACCGGGTCGCCCACGACCATCGTGTCCGGAACCCGAGCCGCTGCCGTCCGTATCTGGTCCACCAGCTCACGCGCGCCTCTCGACTCCTCCACGCGGTCCGCTGCCGTCGCGAGCCACGCCTCGGCGGCCGCGAGCACGAGGGGCACGACCGGCTCCGCGTCGGTCCGTCCGAACTCGGCCTCGTTCATGGCTCCCGGACGTCGCCACCGGGTTCGCTCGGGCACCACGAGGACGCCAAGGCCGGCCGGGCCGCCCCACGACCGGGCGTCGCCGACGAGGACGTCGTAGGCCTCGGGAACGGGATCGCGTCCCAGCCCCGCCTGCGCGTCGACGACGAGGGGTATGCCTCGGGCCCGGCAGGCCTCCCACGCCGCGGCCAGCGGCTGTCGAGTACCCACCTCGCCGTTCGCGCTCTGCAACGCCGCCACCACGGTGCCGGGCTCCTCGAGCGCGGCCTCCCACTCGTCGAGCAGCACCCGCCCCGACGAGTCCACCGCCACCTCGGCCAACAGCTGCGGCGAGTCGGAACCCGCGGCCACCGCCCGGCCGGGGACGAGCACCGCGGAGTGCTCGACCGCACTGGCGACCGTCCGCACACCGCGCCGGCGACCCGCATACCGGATGCCCTCGACCCCCGCCGTCAGCGCGACCGGACCGCTCGGCAGGAAGCTCACCTCAGGTGGTCGTACCCCGAGCCCGGACGCGACCGCCTCGCGGGCGTCGTCGAGAAGGCGCCGGGCCTGGCGGCCCTCGGCATAGAGCCGTCGCGGGTCCGCCCACCCGGCGTCCAGGGCCGCCATCAGGACGTCCCTGGCGGCGGCGACCATCGGCGCGGTGGCCCCGTCGAGCAGGACCCGCGCCGGGCTCGTCCCGGGGGGTCCCGCCGACGTCGACACGCCAGTCACGTTAGCCTCACCAGCGACGCGACCCAGCCATGATTCTGGGGGGCCACACAGTAGGGTGACGACGTACGCTGAGGTCACCGATTCGCGTCCTTGTGGTTCCGCCGACCCGGAAGGTTCCCCGTTGCGCAAGCACCTACGACCGACCGCGCGCCAGACGCGTCGGGGGCTCACCCTCACCGGCCTGTTCGTCGCCGCGTCGGTGTTCCTCAGCGGGTGTGCCGGCAACGGCACCGCGTCGAGCGGATGGCTTCCGCAGGGGACCAACGGCGGCGAGGTCACCAACAACACCGGCCGGGTAACCAACCTCTGGGTCGGCACCTGGATCGCCGCCCTGGCCGTCGGTCTCATCGTCTGGGGCCTGACCGTCTGGGTGATGGTCGCCTACCGCCGCAAGAAGACCGACGTCGGTCTCCCGCCGCAGCTGCGCTACAACGTGCCGATCGAGATGCTCTACACGATCGTCCCCGTGCTGATGGTCGGCGTGCTCTTCTATTACACGGCGCGCGACGAGTCGGCCCTGCTGGACGTCTCCGCGAAGCCCGACGTGACGATCAACGTCGTGGCCAAGCAGTGGAGCTGGGACTTCAACTACGTCGAGGCCAACGTCTTCGAGTCTGGCGTCCAGGTCGAGCTCGACAAGAGCACCGGTGAGCCGCTCAACCAGCAGCCGGTCCTCGTCCTGCCGGTCAACAAGCGGGTCGAGTTCGTCCTCAACGCCCGCGACGTCATCCACTCGTTCTGGGTGCCGGCGTTCCTGCAGAAGCTCGACATGCTGCCCGGCAAGACCAACCGGTTCCAGGTCGTCCCGACGCAGGAGGGCACGTTCCAGGGCAAGTGCGCCGAACTGTGCGGCGCCTACCACTCGCAGATGCTCTTCCAGGTCAAGGTCGTCTCGCAGGCGGCGTACGACGCCGAGATCGCGCGCCTGAAGTCCATCGGCCAGAGCGGACAGCTGCCCAACACCCTCAACCGCGAGCCGGTGCTGCCCGCGGACCAGAAACTCGTCCCCTCAGCCTCCGGGAGCTAGTGATGGCCGCCACGACGACGACGCCGAGTGGTTCGACGCTCGAGTACTCCACAGGGGAACGGACCTACACGCGCCCGAAGCTCCTGCCCGGCCAGACGGTCATCAAGTACATCACCACGACCGACCACAAGGTCATCGGCAACCTGTACTTCATCACCTCGTTCGTCTGGTTCCTGCTGGGCGGCATCATGGCCCTGCTCATCCGCACCGAGCTGGCCGCTCCCGGACTCCAGGTCGTCGACAACCCGGAGCAGTACAACCAGCTGTTCACCATGCACGGCACGATCATGCTGCTGCTCTTCGCGACGCCGCTGTTCGCCGGGTTCGCGAACGCGGTGATGCCGCTGCAGATCGGCGCTCCTGACGTCGCCTTCCCGCGACTCAACATGTTCGCGTACTGGCTCTACCTGTTCGGCGGTGCGATCGCCGGCGCGGGCTTCCTGACCCCGCAGGGGGCCGCGGCATTCGGCTGGTTCGCGTATGCGCCGCTGTCCGACAACTCCTACAGCCCGGGGCTCGGTGGCGACCTGTGGGTGTTCGGCCTGGCCCTGTCGGGGTTCGGCACGATCCTCGGCGCGGTCAACTTCATCACGACGATCATCTGTATGCGGGCCCCCGGCATGACGATGTTCCGGATGCCGATGTTCACCTGGACCATCCTCGTGACGTCGATCCTGGTGCTCATCGCGTTCCCGGTCCTGGCCGCCGCGCTGCTGGCCCTGGGCGCCGACCGACGGTTCGGGGCCCACGTCTTCGATGCCGAGAGTGGCGGAGCCCTGCTCTGGCAGCACCTCTTCTGGTTCTTCGGCCATCCAGAGGTCTATATCATCGCGTTGCCATTCTTCGGCATCATCAGCGAGGTCTTACCGGTCTTCTCGCGCAAGCCGCTCTTCGGCTACAAGACCATGGTGTTCGCGCTGATCGCGATCGCGGCCCTGTCCGCGGCCGTGTGGGCGCACCACATGTATGCGACCGGCCAGGTGCTCCTGCCGTTCTTCGCGATCATGACGATGTTGATAGCCATCCCCACCGGGGTGAAGTTCTTCAACTGGATCGGCACGATGTGGGGCGGGTCGATCACGTTCTCCGCCTCGCTGATCTGGGCGATCGGGTTCATCGTGACGTTCCTCTTCGGTGGCCTGACCGGCGTCATCCTCAGCAGCCCGGCCCTGGACTTCCACCTCTCCGACAGCTACTTCATCGTGGCGCACTTCCACTACACGGTGTTCGGCACGGTGGTCTTCGCGATGTTCTCCGGCTTCTACTTCTGGTGGCCGAAGTTCACCGGCCGGATGCTCGACGAGCGCCTGGGGAAGATCCACTTCTGGATGCTGTTCATCGGGTTCCACACGACGTTCCTCATCCAGCACCTGCTGGGCATCGAGGGGATGGCTCGTCGGTATGCGGACTACCTCCCGGAGGAGGGGTTCCAGACCGCGAACATCATCTCCACGGCCGGCGCCTTCCTGCTCGGCGCGTCGACGCTGCCGTTCCTCTACAACGTCTGGAAGACGTGGCGCTACGCGCCGCTCGTCGAGACCGACGACCCGTGGGGTTATGGCGGTTCGCTCGAGTGGGCGACCTCCTGCCCGCCACCACGGCACAACTTCGACAGCATCCCGCGGATCCGTTCGGAGCGGCCGGCGTTCGACCTGCACCACCCGGAGGTCGCGCCACCGACCGTGGCGGCACCTGACGCGCCGGGGTTGGTCAAGGCGATGGGCCCGGCCGACCTGGGGGAGATGCCGGGGCACGAGGCCGAGGAGTCAGGGTCCTCCGAGGGTCCGGGTCACGGGACGGCCACCCGATGAGGGTCGAAGCCAAGATGTTCATCGTCCTGGCGGTGTTCTTCGTCCCGGTCGGTGTGCTCTACGGGGTATGGAGCCACTGGACCGAGATGGTCGGGCCGTTCGGCATCTTCCTGACCGCCGCCCTGTGCAGCCTGATCGCCTTCTACCTCACGGTGACCGGCCGCCGGTTCGACAACCGTCCGGAGGACAACCCCAACGCGCTGATCTCCGAGCAGGAGGGCGACTACGGGTTCTTCACGCCGTACTCGTGGTGGCCGCTGTGGCTCGGGATGACGGCCGCGATCTGCTTCCTGGGTCTCGCGGTCGGCTGGTGGCTGTTCATCATCGGGGCGTTCTTCGGGATCGTCTCGCTGGTGGGCTGGACGTTCGAGCACTACAAGGGCGAGTACGCGAACTGACGCGCATACCGGCTCGGCGCCTCACCACCGAGCCGGAGTGATCAATCCCAGCCGAGCTCATGGAGCCGGTCGTCGCTGATCCCGAAGTGGTGCGCGACCTCGTGGACCACGGTGACGGCGATCTCGTCGAGCAGGTCCTCGCGGTCGTCGCAGAGCCGGGTCAGCGGGCCCTTGAAGATGGTGATCCGGTCCGGAAGCGAGCCGGCGTCCCACCAGCCGTCCCGCTCGGTCAGCGGCACGCCCTCGTAGAGCCCGAGCAGGTCCGGCTCGTCGTCGGGTGGCTCGTCCGCCACGAGCACGGCGACGTTGCTCATCAGCTTGGCCAGCTCGTCGGGGATGAGGTCCAGGGCGTCGCCGACCGCCTCCTCGAACTCCTCGTCGGTCACCGGCCCGGTCATGAGCCTCACTGTGGCACTGCGGCCGCCCCGACGGGTCCACGGAGCCCTCAGCGCGCGTCACAGGGGCTCCTGGGGCCCTCAGAGGCCGGGCTGCGGCTCAGGGGGAGCGCTCACCGCCCCGAACCGCGTCGCGCGGAGGCAAAGTGACGTGATCACGGCACTTTCCCTCCGCGCGAACCGATCAGCCCGACCCGCTGTGGTGCGGGCCTAGAGGTCCTTCTCCGGTGCGCGCTTGACCGACTCGCGCTCCGACATCGGCAGGCCGAGGCCCTGGGTCTCCGGCGGGCCCTCGAGGCTGCCGGAGGTCTCGGGCGACGAGATGGCCTCGTGCTCCCCGTGGTGGTGGGCGGCCGCCAGCTCGGCCGGCGTGACGGGCGCGACGCGGTCCTTGAAGTAGAAGTGCGACAAGCGGGCCCGGCGCCGTTCCGACCGGGCCGCCTTCGCGGCGACCCCGTTCGCGTCGGTCTGGGACCCGAGCTCGAGCGGCTTCGGAACCTCCTGCTGCACCAGCGTCCAGCGCTCGTACTCGTCGAGCGGCTCGTGCTTCTCGAAGAAGCGGCCCTCCGCGGTGCGGATGATCGTCCCGCTCTCGCGCCCGTGCAGCACCTTGTCGCGGTCATGCCGTTGCAGGCTCAGACAGATCCGCTTGGTGACCCAGAACGCCAGTGGTGGGACGACGAACAGACTGAGTTGGAACAGTCGCGTGAGGTCGTTGATCGACAGGTGCAGCTTGATCGCCATGATGTCGTTGCCCGAGGCGAAGAACAGGATGAGGTAGAACGACACCGCCATGACGCCGATGCCCGTGCGGACGGGGGCGTTACGCGGACGGTCGAGCAGGTGGTGCTCCCGGGTGTCGCCGGTGACCCACCTCTCGAGGAACGGATAGATCCCGACCAGCGTGAACAGCACCGGGATCAGCGCGATGGCACCGAGGAAGACGTTGAAGCTCCACGTCCGGTTGAACATCACGAACTCGAGCCACCCGGGCAGGAGCCGTAGGGCGCCGTCGGCGAAGCCCATGTACCAGTCCGGTTGCGACCCGGCCGTGATCGGGGACGGGTCGTAGGGCCCGTAGGCCCAGATCGGGTTGATCGTGACCAACGCGGAGATGAGAGCGCAGACCCCGAAGACGAGGAAGAAGAAGCCGCCCGCCTTGGCGATGTAGACCGGCATGAACGGGTAACCGACGACGTTCATGTTCGTCCGGCCCGGCCCGGGGTACTGCGTGTGCTTGTGCACGAAGACCAGCACGATGTGCGCGGTGAACAGCCCGACGAGGATGGCCGGTAGCAGCAGGATGTGCACCGAGAAGAGCAGCGGGATGATCTGCTCACCGGGGAAGGGACCGCCGAAGACGATCACCGTCACGTAGGACCCGATGATCGGGATCGAGCGCATGAAGCCCTCGGCCGCGCGCAGCCCGGTGCCGGAGAGCAGGTCGTCCGGAAGCGAGTAGCCGGCGAAGCCCTCGATCAGGGCCAGCATCGACAGCAGCGTGCCGATCACCCAGTTGATCTCGCGCGGCTTGCGGAACGCGCCGGTGAAGAAGACGCGGAGCATGTGCACGGTGATCGCGACGATGAACAGCAGGGCCGCCCAGTGGTGGATCTGCCGGATCAGCAGCCCGCCGCGAACGTCGAACGAGATGCGGACGGTGGACTGGTAGGCCTCGGACATCGTGATGCCCTGGAGCGGCAGGTACGAGCCGTCGTAGACGACCTGGCCGGCGCTCGGGACGAACCAGAAGGTGAGGAAGGTCCCGGTCAGCAGGCAGATGATCAGCGTGTACATCGCGATCTCGCCCAGCATGAACGTCCAGTGGTCCGGGAACGTCTTCTTGAGCAGGTACGACATGAAGCCGGCGCCGCCGGTTCGGTCGTCCAGCCAGCCGGCCAGGCCGCCGGCCACCTTCATCCCGCCGCTCGGGGCGGGCTCGCTGACCTCGTCGTGCTCGCGAAGCGACTCGGCGCTTCTCGGGTCCACAGCTGTACTCATCATCGCTCCCAGTAGCTCGGCCCCACGGGTTCGGTGAACCCTTGGGGCGCGACGAGATAACCCGAGGCGTCGACGGTGATCTTCAGCTGCGGCAGCGGCCGTTTGGCCGGGCCGAAGATGACGTCCATGTCCCTGGTGGCGTCGAAGGTCGACTGGTGGCACGGGCAGAGCAGGTGGTGGGTCTGCTGCTCGTACAGGCCCACGGCGCAACCGACGTGGGTACAGATCTTGGAGTAGGCGATGATCCCCTGGTAGCCCCACTCCTGCGCCTTGCGACCCTTGTCGTCGTCGGCGAACTGGGAGGGGTCGAGCCGCATGAGGATGACCGCGGCCTTGGCCTTGTCCTCGAGGACGTGCGTGCTGTCCTTGAGCGTCTCCGGCATCACGTGGAAGACCGAGCCGATGGTGATGTCGCTGACCTTGATCGGCGTCAGCTCCGGGTCCCGCATCAGGCGGATCGGGGCGCCGGGGGACCCGTCGGGGTTGGGCTCGATGTCCCAGATCGTATGCGCGAGCTCGCCGGCCTCGGTCACGTTGCCGAGCGAGCCGGCGACTTGCAGGACGAAGGGCAGGGCGAAGAGACCGAGCGCGCCACCGAGGGAGTACTTGATGAGGGGGCGCCGGCCGAGCTGAGCGGCCTCGCCGCCACCGAGGATGACCCCGGCGGCGTCCTTGCGGTTGGCGTCGGAGGACCGCTGCAGGTGCCGCTCCTCGACGACCTCCTCGTCGGGCATCATCGTCTTGGCCCAGTGCACGACACCGAACCCGATGCCGAGCAACGAGATCCCCATCGTCACGCCGAGGACGAGGTGCAGGAGGTTGGCGCTGCCGATGCCGGGGACGAAGACGTCCTTGGTGTGGTCGATCGCGAAGTAGCCGACGATGAAGACGAGGGTCGCGAGCATCGAGACGCCGAACAGCGTGGCGACCTGACGCTCGGCGCGCCGGCCGGCGTTGTCGTTGCCGTCCGCCATGCGGTGGACGTGCGCCGGGAGACCCGGGTTCTCGAACACCGCGGGGAACCCACCGTCACCGATGTGGTGCCCCTCGTCGAGCCGCACCGGGACGCGAGGATCGGACCCACCGTCCTCGACCATGGTGCCTCCGCCGTGCGGAGTGTCCTCGTTGCTCATCTGGGCATCGATCCTGTCGACTCGTCCTGGTGTCGATTAGAACAAATTTGTGGTGAGGATGCAGTACGGGATGTCACGCGGCTTTGGAGCCGAGCCACACGGCGATACCGACCATGATCCCGAGACCGAAGATCCAGATGAACATTCCCTCGGACACGGGGCCGAGGTTGCCGAGGTTCATGCCGCCCTGGTTGGTCTGCGACTGGGTCTCGTTGATCCACGCGATGATGTTCTTCTTGTTCTCCGGTGAGATGTTCTGGTCGTTGAACACCGGCATCGACTGCGGACCGGTCAGCATCGCCTCGTAGATGTCCTGGCTCGAGACACCCTTGAGCGTCGGCGCGTACTTTCCGCGCGTGAGCGCCCCGCCCGACCCGGCGAAGTTGTGGCACATCGCACAGTTGACCCGGAACAACTCGCCGCCCAGCGCCACGTCGGCGCCGTCGGTGTTCAGCTGCTCCTCGGTGGGGATCGCGGGTCCGGGGGCCAGCGAGGCGACGTAGGCGGCCAGGGCCGCGATCTGCTCTTCGGAGAACTTGATCTCGTCCTGGCGCTGCGCCTGGACCCCGGGGCCGGCGAGCGGCATACGTCCGGTGCCGACCTGGAAGTTCACCGAAGCCGCACCGACGCCGACGAGCGTCGGGCCGGCCTGTGTGCCCTGGGCGTTCATGCCGTGGCAGGTGGCGCAGTTGGCGAGGAACAGCGCGCGCCCGTCGGCGACGGCGTCGGCCGTCGGGGCCTGCGCCTGCGCGGACTTCGGCGCGAGCAACGAGTAGGCGGCCCCGACGAGGACCAGCCCCAGCAACAGGAGGATCGCGATCGCGGCGGGGTGGCGGCGGCGGGCGGCCAAGGCGTTCAACGGGCGGTCCTCACGTCCGGGGGCTGAGACGGCACTCGAGAAAGCATGGAGGGCCGGGTCACTTGAGCAGGTAGATCGTGGCGAACAGGGCGATCCAGACGACGTCGACGAAGTGCCAGTAGTACGAGGTCACGACGGCGCCGATGGCTTGGGTATGCGTGTAGCGCCGGGTGGCGAAGGTCCGGCCGATGATGAGCAGGAAGGCGATCAGGCCGCCGGTGACGTGCATTCCGTGGAAGCCGGTGGTCAGGTAGAACACCGAGCCGTAGCGGTCGGACGACAGGGTGACGTTCTCGCTGGTCAGCTCGGCGTACTCGTAGATCTGGCCGCCGATGAAGAACGCGCCGAAGAGGTACGTCACGACGTACCACTCGCGCATACCCCATTCCCTGATCTGCCAGAGCTTTCCGGAGCGCGACGGCTTTCCGGCCTCGGCCTTGAACACGCCGAGCTGGCACCACACCGAGGAGACGACGAGGACCAGGCAGTTGACCGAGGCGAAGGGGACGTTGAGCTTCTCGGTCTGCTCGGCCCAGAGCTCGGGGGACAGCGAGCGGATCTGGAAGTACATGGCGAAGAGGCCAGCGAAGAACATCAGCTCGCTGCCGAGCCACACGATGGTGCCGACGGACACCATGTTGGGTCGGGTCGCTGGACCCGACCCCAGGTGCCCAGTGCGCGATGGTGCTGCCGATGCGGTCGCCACGTCAGCATTATGGGGGCAAGCTCTCGCTGAGCGCAGCAACACCCCGTGCCGGATGGGACGGGTGGGACGACACGGGGGGCTGACGGCCTTCGCTACCATCGGCCCCATGACCGACTCGCACGGCGGCGCGACCATCTCGACCCACGTCGCCGAAGCGGCAGAGCCAGGGCCGACACCGGTGACGACCATCCGGGTGCTCCTGTTCAGCGACGACAGCGCGACCCGCGACGCGGTCCGGCTCGGCGTAGGCCGTCGACCGGCCCGTGACGTCGAGGTGTCCTCGTGGCTCGAGTGCGCGACGCCTGCCGCGGTCGTGGCAGAGGTCGAGGGCGGCGGGTTCGACGTGCTGATCCTCGACGGCGAGTCGTCGCCGATCGGGGGCCTCGGGCTGGCCAAGCAGCTGAAGAACGAGGTCTTCGACTGCCCGCCGATCCTCGTGCTCACCGGTCGCCCGCAGGACGCCTGGCTCGCGGCCTGGTCGCAGGCCGACCTCGCCGTGCCGCACCCGCTCGACCCGATCGCGCTGGCGCGCGCCGTGGCCGACCTGGGTCGCCGCACGAACCCTGCCGCCTGACATCGACGCGCCGATGAGCGACGCGGAGAGCGGCGTCACGCATACCTGGCCTGACGTCCTCACCACGTTGGTGGCCGGTACCGACCTCGGGACCGGCCGGGCCGAGTGGGCGATGAACGAGATCATGTCCGGCTCGGCGACGCCGGCCCAGATCGCCGGGTTCCTCATGGCTCTGCGGGCCAAGGGCGAGACGGTCGAGGAGATGCGGGGCATCGCCGACCAGATGCTCGCCCACGCCAACCGCATCACCGTGCCCGGCGTGAGCCTCGACGTCGTGGGGACCGGTGGCGACCGCGCGCATACCGTCAACATCTCGACGATGGCGGCGATGGTCTGCGCGGCCGCCGGCGTCCGGGTGGTCAAGCACGGCAACCGGGCGGCGTCGTCGTCCTCGGGCTCGGCCGACGTGCTCGAGGCCCTCGGGGTCGACCTGGGGCTCGAACCGTCGCGGGTGGCGGCGGTCGCCGAGGAGGCGGGGATCACCTTCTGCTTCGCGCAGGCGTTCCACCCCGGCTTCCGGCACGCCGGCGGCGTTCGACGCGAGCTGGGGGTGGCGACGGCGTTCAACTTCCTCGGGCCGCTCACCAACCCCGCTCAGCCGACGTATGCGGCGGTGGGGGTCGCCGACGCGCGGATGGCGCCGATCGTGGCCGGCGTGTTCGCCTCACGTGGGCGTGACGCGGCGGTGTTCCGCGGCGACGACGGGTTGGACGAGCTGACGCTGGCGACGACATCGTCGGTGTGGTGGGTACGCGCGGGTTCGGTGACGTCGCGCGTGGTGGATCCGGAGCGGTTGGGGCTGACGTTGCAGCCGACGTCGGCGCTGCGGGGCGGAGACCCTGCGTACAACGCCGGTGTGGTCCGGTCGATGTTCGGCGGCGAGCGGGGCGCGGTCCGGGACGCGGTGCTGCTCAACGCGGGACTGGCGCTGGGGCTGACGGGTACCGACTCCGGGTCGTCGGCGGAGGAGTTCGAGGCGGACGTGCGCGCGGGGATGGCGCGGGCGGCGGAGGCCGTCGACTCCGGTGGTGCGACGCGGCTCGTCGAGTCGTGGGTGGCCGCGACCCGGTCCGGCTGAGGGTTCGCTCAGTCGTCGCCGCCGAGGCCGATCGAGAAGGCCTCCTCGGTGTCGCGCTTGGAGTACGTGCGGAACGCGATGTGCGTGTCGGTCCGGGCCACGCCGTCCACCTTGTTGAGGCGGTCCGCGATGACGTCGGCCAGCTGTTCGTGGTCGCGGACGCGCACCATGGCGATGAGGTCCGCGTCGCCGGTGACCGAGTAGACCTCGGTGACCCCGTCGAGTTCCGCGATGCCCTGGCCCACCTCCGGGATGCGGTCGACGTCGCAGCTGACCATGACGATGGCGGTGATCACGGGACGATTGAACTACAGGTATGCCGGTGCCCGCGGTCGGTGCGGGCGTCGCGGGTGACCTCGCCGCGCGCGCTCACGAGCGGGGGTCACCCGTAAACCGGCAGCCGGTGCCAGCGGGAGTGGGTGAGAACGGTCGGAAACCCGACCGTTGACGCCCACACCCGGGGTCTGGGGCGGCTCGACCGGTCAGCCGGCGACGGGCAGGTCGCGGTCGAACGGGGCGACATCGCTCGGCCGCCGCTCGTCGAGCAGCATCCGGACGCCGCCGGCGCCGCCGACCGGGCAGGACCACGAGCCGTCCATCTCGACGATCCGCACGCCGGGCGCTTCGAGCCAGCGCAGGATGATCTCGGTCTCCTCGGGCGTCGCCGCGGGGGACGGGTGGATCGGAGCCTCGACCACCTCGGCGGTCGCGTTGAGGTTGCGGACGTAGAGCATCGGGTCGGCGCCGGCCGGGCTCACGCTGGTACCGGCCAGCCGACCGTAGCGGATGCAGACCAGCTCCCAGCCGCCCGCCTCCGAACGCCGCGCCGCGACGATCTGCGGGCTGGACGCCAGCGGGGCGATGCGCTGCGTCCGGGCGGCGGCGCGGACGAGGTGGAGCAGGCGGTCGCGGACCGTGCCCGCGTCCTCGAACCGCTCCTGCTCCGACAGGGCCGCCATCCGGGCCAGCAGCGCGTCGGTGACCGGACGGGCGTCGCCGGTGAGGAGGCCGATCGCGTCGCCGACGACCGTCGCATACTCCTCCGCGGACTGCCGCCCCGAGCAAGGGGCGCCGCAGCGGCCCATCTGGCCGAGGGCGCACTCGGCCCGGTCACCGCGGGCCGAGAGCCTGCCCGTGCACTGTCGCAGCGGCACGACCTCGTGGACGGCGGCGACGGCGGCCTCGGCGGAGCGTTTCGACCGGAACGGGCCGAGGTAGCGGGCGCCGTCGGGCTTGACCTCGCGGACGATCGACAGCCGCGGGAACAGCTCGTGGGTCAGCTTGACCCAGATGACGCGTTCGGGGTTCCGGGAGCGCCGGTTGTAGCGCGGCTTGTGGGCGGCGATGAGCCGCAGCTCGCGGACCTGCGCCTCCAACGTCGTCTGGCACACGATGGGCTGGATGCTCGTGGCGAGGCCGACCATCTCGGCCATCCGGGTCCGCTGCTCGGAGGCGGTGAAGTAGGACCGGGCGCGGGCGCGGATGTTGCGCGACGTGCCGACGTAGAGCGGCCGGCCGCGCTCGTCCTTGAAGATGTAGACCCCGGGCAGCGGCGGCAGGTGCTCGGCGAGGAACCGCTTGCGGCGCTGCGCAGGAGTGACGCGCGAGGTGTAGCTGGACAGCTCCTCGAGGGTGTGGACGCCGAGGTTGCCGACCCGTTCGAGCAGCCCGTGCAGGACGTCGACGGTCGCCCGGGCGTCGTGGAGGGCGCGGTGGTCGGGCGTCGTCGTCGCGCCGAAGACGACGGCCAGCGACGAGAGCTTGTGGTTGCGCGACTCGTCCTTCATGACCAGCTGCCGGGCCAGATGGACGGTGTCGAGCACCCGGAACCCCGGCCACGGATGTCCGGTCGACCGGGCCGCCTCCTTGAGGAACGACACGTCGAACCCGGCGTTGTGCGCGACGAGCACGCTGTCGCGGGCGAACTCGAGGAAGGCGGGCAGGACCGACTCGATCCGCGGTGCCTGGGCGACCATCGCGTCGGTGATGCCGGTGAGCACCTGGATGAACACGGGGATCGACTCGCCCGGACGCACCAGGGTCTGGAACTCGCCCAACACCTCCCCGCCGCGGACCTTGACGGCTCCGACCTCGGTGATCGACGACGCGGACGCGCTGCCGCCGGTGGTCTCCAGGTCGACGACGACGAACGTCACGTCGTGCAGCGGCGTGCCGAGGTCGTCCAGGGTGCCCTGGACCGCCCGGGTTCCAGAACCGGCACTGCCGGCGCCGCCACTACCGCTCACACGGCCGACGGTAACCGCGCGCTCCGACAGCCCCGGGCAGGCGCGCGGAGGGGTCCCCGGGGCCCTCCGGTGTGGGTGGGCTGTCGGTGGTCGGTCCTAGCGTTTCTCTCGTCAGGTCGACCGGACGAGACAAACCCGAGGCATCACCCAACGTCAGTCGTGAGGAGGCGTCATGCGCGTCGAGAACCCCATGGTCATGGACTGCGACACCTGCCCGGTGCGCGGACTGCGGTGCGACGACTGCGTCGTCACTGCCCTCGGCCACCTTCCGGTGGTCGTGCTCACCGACGGCGAGCTTGCGCTCGACGCGGCCGAGTGGCGAGCCGTCGACCGGTTCGTGGCCGCCGGCCTGGTGTCGCCGGACGTGGCCGGCTCGCTCGTGGCGCGGCGCGAGCCGTGGGCGCGAGAGACGGCGTCCGAGCACCGCGCCGTCGGCTGAGGAGCGGGACCTGGCGAGAGCGGTCCGCGACCGCCGGTACGCCACCTACGATCTGGGGGTGAGGTGGGTACGGCGAGGGGGTATGCGACGCTGCTCGCCTTCCGATTCGGCCGGGCCTCGCCCCGCCGCCTCTACGGCCTCTGTGGCCACTGTGGCCTCCGTGACCTCCGCCGTGGCGCGCCGTCGGGTCGCCGGCGCGGCCGCCTCGCTCCTGGCGTTGACGCTGACGGCGGGCTGCTCGTTGGTCGGCGCTCCTCCCACGACCGAGGACGGCCGGACCGGTGAGCCGACCGCTGCCTTCCGGCCGACGCCCTCACCGCCACCCACGACCGAGCCCGCGGTCGAGGCCCGGCACGCCGCCTCCGACCTGGTGAACCAGCGGATCGCCGCGGTCGGCGCCAAGAACCGCGGGTCGTGGCTCGGTACGGTCACCGACCCGAGCGCCGGGTTCGGGGCGGACCAGGCCGCCCTGTTCGACCGGATGACGTCGCTGCCGATCGTCAAGCTCGCCCAGCGCAACGTCGACGTCGAGCGGCCGCCCGGGGCGGCGGCCACCGGCGAGCCCGACTCGTGGGTCGCGCGGATCCGCCAGACCTATGCGTTCACCGGCTACGACGTGGGCCAGCGGGACTTCACCGTCTCCTACGTCCTCAAGCGCACCCCGGACGGCTGGCGGTTCACCGGCGTGGCCGACGGCCAGAACGACCGGCAGCCGTTCGACCTGCCGGGCCTGTCGGTGGTCAGCTCTCCCGACACGCTCGTCATCGGCGACGTACCCGCGGCGACGTTGCGCGCATACCTCTCGTTGGGCGATGCGGCGCACGACCGGATCGCGTCGGTCTGGGGGGAGGCGCAGCCGGCGGTGATCGTCGCGCCGAGCTCGCTGGACGCCCTCAAGGCCCAGCTCGGGCCGGGGCGCGGCGAGGGCTTCGACCAGATCGCCGCGGTCACCGACGGACCGCTGCTGCGCGACACCCCGGCGCAGAGCGACCGGGTCTACCTCAACCCCGACGCCTTCAAGGGGCTCAGCGCCACCGGCCGCCAGGTCGTGGTCACCCACGAGCTCACCCACGTGACGGTCCGGGCCACGACGGCGCGCAGCGTGCCGATCTGGCTGTCGGAGGGATTCGCCGACGACGTCGCGCTCGCGACGACCGGGCTGCCGCCCCGCTCCGTCGCGGCCGACCTTCTCGACCAGGTCCGCGCGGGCAAGGGTCCGAGCCAGCTGCCCGACGAGGCGGCCTTCGACCCGACCAAGGGCCAGATCGCGCCGTCCTACAGCGCGGCGTGGCTCGCGGTGTCGCGGATGCGGCAGCGGTTCGGCCAGGAGAAGGTGGTCGCCTTCTACCGGGCGGTCGCCGGGCCGAAAACGGGGGAGCCCGGCGTCACCACGTCGGTGGACCAGCTCACTCAGGCGGCGTTCGGCAGCGTGCTGGGCACGATGCAGGAGGCCTTCGTCGTCGACTGGGTCGCCTACCTCAAGCGGCTCTCGCGCTGACCCTTCCTGGAGCGGTCCAGCAGGGACAGCCGGGTCAGTTGCGGCTCGCCGCCGGGGCGTAGAGCGCCTCGACGTCGTCGTGGAAGTCCTTCATGACGACGTTCCGCTTGAGCTTGAGCGACGGCGTGAGGTAGCCGTTCTCCTCGGTGAAGTCGCCCGGGAGGACCGCGAACTTGCGGATCGACTCGGCCTTGCTGACGGCGGTGTTGGCGTCGTCGACCGCCTTCTGCAGCTCGGCGAGGACGACGTCGTTGGTCCGCGCCTGCTCGACGGTGAGGGCCGGGAGGCCGTTGTTCTTGGCCCAGGCCGGGAGCATCTCGGCGTCGATGGTCAGCAGCGCCGCGATGAACGGCTTCTGGTCGCCGACAACGATGCACTGCGACACCAGCGGGTGCGCGCGCAGCCGGTCCTCGAGTACTGCGGGCGCGACGTTCTTGCCGCCGGCGGTGACGAGGAGCTCCTTCTTGCGACCGGTGATCTTGAGGTACCCGTCGTCGTCCAGCTCGCCGATGTCGCCGGTGTGGAACCAGCCGTCCTGCAGCGCCTCGGCGGAGGCGGTGTCGTTGTTGCGGTACCGCGCGAAGACGTTGACGCCCTGGATGAGGATCTCGCCGTCCTCGGCGATCCGGATGCCGACGCCCGGCAGCGGCGTGCCGACCGTGCCGATCTTGACCTTCTCCGGCACGTTGACCGTCGACGGCGCCGTGGTCTCGGTGAGGCCGTAGCCCTCGAGGACAATGACGCCGATGCCCCGGTAGAAGTGGCCGAGCCGCGTCCCGAGCGGCGCGCCGCCCGACACCGCGAACTGGATCCGTCCGCCCATAGCGGTCCGCAGCTTGCTGTAGACGAGCCGGTCGAAAACCGCGTGCTTGAGCTTCAGCCCGACGCCAGGACCGCCGGAGTCGAGCGACTCGCTCCACTCCATGGCGGTGGCCGCGGCGCTGGCGAAGATGCGGCCCTTGCCGTCGCCCGCGGCCTTCTGCTCCGAGGAGTTGTAGATCTTCTCGAAGACACGGGGGACGGCGAGGATGAACGTCGGCTGGAAGGACGCGAAGTCGTCGAGCAGCGTGCGGATGTCGCTGGAGTGGCCCATCCGCGCCGTGGCCTCGACGCAGAGGACCTGGATGAACCGGGCGAAGACGTGCGCGAGGGGCAGGAACAGCAGCGTCGCCGCGCCGTCCGCCCGGACGACCGAGGCGAGCGACTCGCAGGTGTTCTCCGCCAGGTCTTTGAAGTTGCCGTGGGTCAGCTCGCAGCCCTTGGGCCGTCCGGTCGTGCCGGAGGTGTAGATGATCGTCGCCAGCGAGGTCCGGTCGGTGCTCGCCCGGCGCGCGTCCAGGGTCTCGTCGCCGACGTCGGCCCCCGCGCGGTTCAGCTCGTCCAACGCGCCGGACTCGATCTGCCAGACGTCGCGCAGCCCGGGCAGCCGGTCGCGGACCGCGGACACCGCACCGGCGTGGGTCGCGGTCTCGACGACGACGGCCACGGCGCCCGAGTCCTCCAGGATCCAGGCCACCTGGTCGGGCGAGGACGTCTCGTAGATCGGCACGGTGACGCCACCGGCAGTCCAGATCGCGTAGTCGGTCATCGTCCACTCGTAGCGCGTGCGCGACATCAGGGCGACCCGGTCACCCACCTCGACGCCGGCGGCGATGAGGCCCTTCGCGAGCCGGTTGACGTCGTCGGCGAACTGGGTCGCGGTGACGGCCTGCCAGCCGCTCCCGGAGCGCGTCGAGAAGACGACCTTGTCGGGAACCTGGCGGGCGTTCACCACCACGGTCTGGGCGAGGTTGCCCTCGGTGGTCGGAGCAACGACGGGGGCGACAACCTTGTCGCGGACCTGTTGTGACACGGCGGGCTCCAGGTGTTGACGCGGGGCTGGAACGGACGTCTCGGAGGATACCCGGGGGTATGCGGCGACGTGTCGGTCCCGGCCAGGCCGGGCGCGGCTGCGACGCATACGAGAGAGCCCTGAACCCGGTCGAGGCAGGTTGTAGCCTTCCGGCCATGCCCGACCGCACCGAGAGCTCCATCGTCATCGACGCCGCCCCCGGCGCGGTCCTCGACGTCATCGCGGACTTCGTTGACTACCCGAAGTGGGCGACCGAGGTGAAGTCCGCGACCGTGCTCTCCGAGGAGGGCGACGGGTGGCCGGACCGGGTCGAGTTCGTCGTCGACGCCGGGGTCATCAAGGACACCTACGTCCTCGACTACCAGTGGGACGTCGACGAGGAGGGGACCGGCGTCGTCTCCTGGGGACTGGTCAAGGCGACGGTGCTCAAGGCCATGAACGGGTCCTACACGCTGGCCTCCCGCGGCGCGGGCACCGACGTGACCTACCGCCTCGCCGTCGACCTCACCATCCCCATGCTGGGCATGCTCAAGCGGAAGGCGGAGAAGGTCATCGTCGACACCGCGCTCCGGGAGCTGAAGAAGCGCGTCGAGGGCTGACGACCTGTGCGGATTGTCCTCTTCACGGGCAAGGGAGGGGTCGGCAAGACCACGACCGCGGCGGCGTGCGCGGTCCGGGCGGCCCGCTCCGGAACCCGGACCCTGGTCATGTCGACCGATGCGGCCCACTCGCTGGGCGACGCGCTCGGCGTCGGGCTCGGGGGCACCGGACCGGTCGAGGTCGAGCCGCAGCTGACCGCGCTGCAGCTGAGCGCCCAGGGTCGGCTCGGGGCGCAGTGGCGCGTGGTCCAGGACTACCTCCTCGAGGTGCTGGACACCCTGGGCATCGACCCGGTGGTCGCCGAGGAGCTGACCTCGCTGCCGGGGGCTGAGGAGATCGCGGCCCTGCTCGAGCTGCGGTCGCGCGCCGACTCGGGGGACTGGGACCTGATCGTCGTCGACTGCGCGCCGACCGCGGAGACGCTACGGCTGCTGGCGTTGCCCGAGGCACTCGCCTGGCACCTGGAGCGGCTGCTCCCGGCACAGCGTGGGCTGATGCGGACGCTCCGGCCGGCCGCCGCCGCGGCGGCAGGGATGCCGCTGCCCTCGCCGGAGGTCGCAACGACGGTGTCCGGCTGGTACCGGCAGATGCGCGACGTGCACGCCCTCCTGACCGGTCCCGCCGCGTCGGTCCGGCTGGTCCTGACGCCGGAACGGGTGGTCATCGCGGAGGCCCGCCGGACCTGGACCTCGCTCGGGCTCTACGGGTTCGCCGTCGACGGCGTCGTCGTCAACCGAGTCATCCCGGCGGCGGCCGCCCGCGGCGACGCGTGGCGACGGTCCTGGAACGAGGCCCAGCGGGTCGGCTTGGACGAGGTGGCCGAGTCGTTCGCCGGGCTCCCGATCCTGCGGGTGCCCTACCTGGCCGGCGAGCCGATCGGCGCCGACGCGCTGGACGGGCTGGCCGCCCTCATCGAGGGCGACGTGTCGACGACCGATGACCCGCTCGGGGTGCTCGGGCCGGTCCGCCACGACGGGATGCGGGTACGCCGGTCCGGTTCCGGCTACGTGCTGAGCCTGCCGCTGCCGCTCGTCCACGCCCGTGAGGTGGACCTCAAGCGGCGCGACGCCGAGCTGCTCGTGTCGGTAGGGGACCATCGCCGGGTGCTCAGCCTGCCCGCCGCGCTGCAACGGTGTGTCGTCCGCGGCGCCCGGGTACGGGAGGGCACGCTGCGGGTGACGTTCGAGCCGGACCCCGACCTCTGGCCGGTACCGGTGGACGGCCAGGGTGATGACGCGTCGGACGACGGGATGCGAGAGGCCGCGCATGGCTGAGGAGACTGCGGGTCCCGAGCGGGATCGGCCACCGGTCGGCTCAGTCGGCTCGGTCGGCTCGGTCGCCGAGGAGACGGCGCGGCTGCTGGATGCGCTGCTGGCGGGGACGTCCGCCACGTCCGGGACCTCGGGGACCCCGGGGCCCGAGGAGGCGAGCGGACGCGCATACACGAGTGCGGAGGCACCGGCTCCCGAACCGGCCACCGATCCCTGCCCGACATGTGGTCACGTGCCAGGGACGGGGCACACGACGGCCCAGGACGGCGAGGTCTGCCACCTCTGTCCGGTGTGCCAGCTGCTGCGGGTCGTGCGCACCGTGCGCCCCGAGACCCTGGACCGGCTGGCCGACCTGGCCGCCGCGGTGACCGACACGCTGCGTGACGTGGCGGCCAGCCGGTGGCGCGACATCGGCACGACGCCGCCGCGGCGGGCACGACCGGAGGTGGAGGACATCCGGATCGAGGGCGACGAGTCCGACGTCGAGACGGAGGAGGCGCGATGAGCGGCCAGCTGGCGATCGGGATCGACATCGGCGGGACCAAGGTGGCGGGCGGCGCGGTTGACTCGTCGGGGACGGTGCTGGCCAGGGCCCGCCGGGACACGCCGGACCGGTCGAAGTCACCGGAGGTCGTGGAGAACACCATCGTCGAGGTCGTCGACGAGCTCGTGGAGACGGTGCGGACCGACGGGCTGGGCGAGGTCGTGGCGGTGGGGATCGGCGCGGCCGGGTTCGTGGCGGCGGACCGCGCGACCGTGGTCTTCGCCCCGCACTTGTCCTGGCGTCACGAACCCCTGCGCGAGGCGTTGGCGCGGCGGGTGCACGTGCCGATCACGGTGGACAACGACGCGAACGCGGCGGCCTGGGCCGAGTGGAAGTTCGGCGCGGCGCGCGGCGAGAGCCACCTGATGATCGTCAACCTCGGCACCGGGATCGGTGGCGGCATCGTCATCGACGGGCAGGTGCAGCGGGGGCGCTACGGCATCGCGGGCGAGTTCGGGCACATGCAGGTGGTGCCGAACGGGCTCCGCTGCGAGTGCGGCAACAAGGGCTGCTGGGAGCAGTATGCGAGCGGCAACGCCCTCGTCCGCGAGGCCCGCGACCTCATCGCGGCGCGGTCGCCCGTGGCGGAGGACCTGCTCTCCGGGGTGGGCGGCGACCCGTCGAAGCTGACCGGCCCGCTCATCACGGCGGCGGCCCAGAACGGTGACCCGACGGCGATCGAGCTGCTCGCCGAGATCGGGGAGTGGCTCGGCGTGGGCATCGCCAACCTCGCGGCGGCCTTCGACCCGGGGACGTTCGTCATCGGCGGCGGCGTGAGCGCGGCCGGTCCGCTGCTGCTCGATCCGGCGCGGGAGACGTTCCGTCGTCAGCTCACGGGTCGTGGGTACCGCCCGGAGGCGAAGATCGTCGCCGCCGAGCTGGGCAACGAGGCCGGCCTCATCGGCGCCGCCGACCTCGCCCGCCTCGGCCAATGACTCCCCAGCCTGAGCGTCAGAGGCGGATGCCGTCGTCGTCGTCATCGCGGTCGAGCGGCTGGCGCAGGACCAGGAGCACGAACCCGGTGATCGATACGAGCAGCGCGAACACCATCCACCAGCCGTTGCCGTCGCGGTTGAACAGCAGCAGGTAGAGGAACAGCAGCGGCCCTGCGACGAGTGCGACGATCATCAGCCAGAAGTGCTTGTCCTCCGACGGCGGCAGCGGTGCGGGCGGCGGCGGTGTGTAGTGCGGCTCGTCCGCCTCGATGTCCCAGCTCTCGACCACGTCGTCGACGTCGTCGTGAGCGACCGCGTCGTCCACGACCCGGTCGTCGGCTCGCACGTCGTCCAGGTCGGGCAGGTCGTTGACGTCGCGGATCCGGCGGATCTCGGGCGCCCGCGCCACCGGCGCGTCGGCCGGCGGATCTCCGTCGGTGGGGTCACCGGTCGGGTCGGGAGACAGGTCAGGGTGCGGGTCGCCGTACGGGTCCAGCCCCAGGGCGACGTCGTCCCAGTGCGCCATGATCGCGGCGAACTGCTCGTCGACGTCCTTCTCGGCCATGACTGAAGAATCTCACCCCTCGCCCGCGCGCACGGACCCGGACACCCGCTCGATGAACCGGACCGACTCATCGTGGATCAGCGGGGCGTCGTTGTCGAGCGTTGCGACGTGGTACGAGTTCTCCAGCCAGATCTCGGTGACGTCGGTGCTGGAGATGTGTTGGAGGAAGAGCGCCGAGCTGGCCACGGGCACCACGTGGTCGACCCGCGAGTGCATGAGGAGCACCGGCTGGGTGATCTCCTCGAGATCCCGCCTGACCTCCGCCCACAGCTGGGTCTGGGAGTGCATCGCCTTGAGCGGGTTGCGGTCGTAGGCCAGCTCGGGCTCCCCGCCGACCTTCTTGACGTCGTTGGCGATGCCCGGGAACGACGGCACGACGCGTTGCAGCATCGGCAGGAGCACGAGCCGCTTGTCGTCGTGCATGAAGATCGGGTTCACGAGGATCAGGCCGGCCACTCGTGGCCCCTGCTCGAGGGCCAGCTTGGTCGACAGCAGCCCGCCCATCGACATCCCCGCGACGAAGACCAGGTCACAGCGGGCCCGCAGCTCCTCGAACGCCTTCTCGACCTCCGCGTACCAGTCCTGCCACCGCGTGGTGTTCATGTCCTGCCACCGGGTGCCGTGTCCGGGCAGCCGGGGGAGCCGGACCGAGTAGCCGGCGGCGGCGAAGTGCTCGGCCCAGCCCCGCATACTCTGCGGGCTGCTGGTGTAGCCGTGGACGAGCAGCACGCCGACGTCACTGCCGTCGTGCGCGTAGGGCTCGGCCCCGGGGAGGACGGAAACTGCCATGCCGTGGATCTCCTCGCAGGTATGCCGGTCGGCTGCCAAATCGTCGCACGACAGCCCGGCTCGCTGATAGTGCCGTAAAGTGCGGCAGATCACAGGGGTTTCACGTCCCGCGGCCAGCAGAGAGGACGAGATCTCGCGGTGTTCTACTGGGTTCTCAAGACCGTCGTCCTCGGTCCACTGCTGAAGCTGCTCTTCCGCCCGTGGGTGGAGGGCGAGGAGCACATCCCCGAGGAGGGGGCCGCGATCTTCGCGAGCAACCACCTCTCGTTCTCCGACTCCATCTTCCTGCCGCTGATGGTTCCGCGGCGGATGACCTTCCTCGCCAAGTCCGACTACTTCACCGGGCGGGGCATCAAGGGCAAGGCCACGGCGGCGTTCTTCAAGGGTGTCGGCCAGGTGCCGGTGGACCGGTCCGGAGGCAAGGCCGGCGAGGCCGCCCTCAACTCCGGTCTGCGGATCCTCCGCCGCGGCGAGCTGCTCGGCATCTACCCCGAGGGCACCCGCTCGCCCGACGGCCGGCTCTACCGCGGCCGCACCGGCGTCGCCCGGATGGCTCTCGAGGCCGGCGTCCCGGTGCTCCCGGTCGCGATGATCGGCACCGACAAGGCCCAGCCCACCGGCAAGAAGCTGCCGCGGATCATGCGCATCGGCATCCGGATCGGTCGGCCGCTGAGCTTCGCCCGCTACGAGGGCATGGAGGACGACCGGTTCGTGCTCCGGTCGATCACCGACGAGATCATGTACGAGCTGATGCTGCTCTCCGGCCAGGAGTACGTCGACGAGTACGCCACGTCGATGAAGGACCGCATCGTCCGCGCCGCCAAGGTCCGCGCCCGCGAGATCCAGGAGGCCGCCCGTCCCGGTAGCGCCGCCAAGGAGCTCGAGGACGCGCTGGACGCCGCCGAGGGCGTCAGCGGTCTCGACGACCTCGACACCCTCGAGGGCGTGGAGGACCGGCGCGGGTCGCCCCTCGACGACGTGCCGATCGGCGACGACGACGACGACGACGTCGAGGAGCTGCGCGCCCCGGGTGAAGCCGGCGAACGGGCCGCCAGCTGACCATGTCGGTCCCCCTGCTGGGCCGTGGGCCCGGCGCCTCCGGCACGCCGGACGACTCCCTGGTCGTCTCCGCCTTCTGGCGCGCGATCCGGGTGCTGCGCCCCCTCGCCATCCTGTATGCGGTCTGGGGCGCCTGGACCCGGCGGGACGACATGCAGGCGCCCGCCGCGGCGTTCGCGATCCTCGGGGTGCTCGCTCTGTGGACCGCCGTCCAGGTCGTCTGGGAGCGCCGTGAGCTCTGGTGGCACCTCGTCGAGCTCGGCCTGGCGGTCGGTGCGGTCGTGGCGACCCGGTGGGTCGACACGCCCGACGCCGCGTTCCGGGGCACGACGACACTGCCCGGGGTGTGGCAGGCGGTACCGGTCGCGTCGATCGGCATCCTCAAGGGCTGGCGCGGCGGCCTGGCCTCCGGAGGAGTGATCGCGCTGGCAATGGTCGCCGCGACCCGCTCGATCGAGGTCGCCGCGGTCAGCAACGGGCTCCTCGTCATCCTCGTCGGCGGCACCGTTGGCTACTGCGCCGACCTCGCCCGGGCCGAGCAGGCCGAGCTGAGCCGCGCCCTCGCCCAGGAGGCCGAGGACGTCGAACGCGACCGGCTGGCGCGGACGATCCACGACGGCGTCCTCCAGGCGCTCGCCTTCATCCACCGCCGCGGCGTCGACGCCGGCGGTGAGGCGGCCCGGCTGGGCGCCATCGCGGGGGAGCAGGAGCAGCGCCTGCGCGCGCTGGTCAGCGGCGTACCCATCGACGAGCTGGAGAAGACGATCGGCGGTCCGGTCGACCTCAGCCAGTACCTGCGGCAGGCGTCGGCGGGCATGGCCGACCTCGTCGCGCCGGCCGATCCCGTCTTCCTGCCCCGCCGTCCCGCCAACGAGCTGGTCGCCGCCGTCGAGGCCGCCCTCGACAACGTCCGCAAGCACGCCGGGCCCGACGCGCACGCCTGGGTGCTCGTGGACGACGCCGGCGACGACATCGTGGTCACGGTGCGCGACAACGGCGTCGGCGTCTCCGAGGAACGGATCGCCGAGGCGGGCAGCCGCGGGCGACTCGGGGTCTCGGCCTCGATCCGCGGGCGGCTCGAGGAGCTCGGCGGCTCGGCCCGCTACCTTTATGGACCGGGTGGGGGCACCACGGTCGAGATGTGGATTCCCAAGCGAGGCGCGTGAATGACACCGAACCAGCCGGGTCCTGAGGGATCTCGCGGCATCGAGGAGGTCGAGTCCCTCGACGCCGAGGACCCGATGCCGATCGATTCGACGACCTCGATCACCGTCGTCGTCGCGGACGACCACCCGATGTGGCGCGACGCCGTCGCCCGCGACCTCGCCGACGCCGGGTTCCAGGTCGTCGGCACGGCCGCCGACGGGCTCTCGGCGATCCGCCGGGTCAAGGCGACCAGCCCCGACGTGCTCGTCCTCGACCTCAACCTGCCGGGCGTGCACGGCGTCGGGGTGTGCGAGCAGCTCGCCACCGAGGACCTGCCCACCAAGATCCTCATCCTCTCGGTCAGCGGCGAGCGCCAGGACGTCCTCGACGCGGTGAAGGCCGGCGCGTCGGGGTACCTCGTGAAGTCGGCCGCGCGCGAGGAGTTCCTCGAGGCGGTTCGCCGGACGGCCCGAGGGCGAGCGGTGTTCACCCCCGGCCTCGCGGGGCTGGTGCTGGGGGAGTTCCGGCGGATGCAGAACGCCGGCACCGGAGGCTCAGCCGCACCGCAGCTCACCGAGCGTGAGACCGAGGTCCTCAAGCTCGTGGCGACCGGGATGAGCTACAAGGACATCGCCGCCCAGCTCTACATCTCGCACCGGACCGTCCAGAACCACGTGCAGAACACCCTCGGCAAGCTCCAGATGCACAACCGCGTCGAGCTGGTCCGCTACGCGATCTCCAAGGGCCTGCACCGCGACTGAACGTGGGACGTCCTGGTTACCGTGAGCCGCGTGCCGCGTCGACCCGTCCGTGTGGTCTCGGTGCAACTCGACGATCTCCTGGCAGATCGGCAGCCCGAGGCCGGTGCCCTGCGGCTTGCCGGTCAGCGTGTCGCCGACCTGCTTGAACCGCACGAACAGGTCCCCGCGATCCGCTGGTGCGATGTCGGGGCCGGTGTCCGTGACCGCCACGACCACGTGCCCGGGGTCGAGCCGGGTCATCACCGTCACCGATCCCGTCGAGGTGAACTTGCAGGCGTTGGAGAGCAGGTTGATGACCACCTGCTCGAGGCGGTGCCGGTCGCCCCGGACCGTCGGCAGGTCGGGTTCGAGGTCGAGCCGCAGCGGCAGGTCCTTCTCCTGGCACAACGGTTCGACGGTGGCGCTCACCTGACGCACCAGGGCGTCCACGTCGACGTCCTCGTCGCGCCAGTCGACGCGGCCGGCCTCCATCTTGGCGAGGTCCAGCAGGTCGTTGATGAGGGCGGTGAGGCGCTCGCCCTCCGTCACGATGATGTCGAGGTTCCCGCGGACCTGGGTCATCGCGCGGCCCGCCGCGTCGTCGGGCGCGGGGACGGCGGGGTAGACACGCTCGTCGAGACGCTTCCCGATGATCTTGGCGAACCCGAGGATCGAGGTCAGCGGGGTCCGCAGCTCGTGGGAGACCGTCGAGATGAAGTCGGTCTTCATCCGGTCGACCTCGCGCTCGACGGTGATGTCGCGTACGAGGACGACGGTGCCGCGGGACGCCTTCTCGGCCGGGTCGACGATCCCGCTGGCCACGGCCCGGCCGAGCCGGCCGTCGGCGAGGGGGATCTCGCGGGTAGCGGCCTGCGTGCTCCCGATGCCGTCCAACTCGGGGAGGACCTCGGACGCGGGCTGGTGCAGGAGGCTCCCCGACGGCCGGGACAGCATCTCCTCCAGCCGACGGTTGACGCGTTGGACGCGTCCCTGGGGATCGATGACGAGCAGCCCCTCGGCGAGGTTGTCGAGGACCGCCGCGAGCTCGTGACTGAGCCCGACCGCCTCGTCCCGGGCGCGGGCCGTCTCCTCTCGGGAGCGCTCCAGCTGGGCGGTCCGCTCGACGACCTTGTGCTCCAGGGACAGCTCGGACCGGTGCAGCTCGGCGTTGGCGTGCCGGAGCCCGTCGACCACCTCGGATAGGCGACCCGAGTACGCATACAGGACGGTCAGTCCCAGGCCCAGGAAGGCGACCGACACGAAGACGAAGACGACCTGGATGAGCTCCGTCGGCAGTCCGGAGACCACCGGGACGATTGCCCGAACCGCCAGGAGCACGGCGACCACCGCGGCCACGGCGGTCGCGACCGAGATGACCAGGAGGGTGCGGCGCTGGACGTAGGGGATCGCGAAGAGCACCGGGAAGACGGTGAGCACCGAGAAGCCGCCGAACAGCGAAGGCACGAGCAGGGGAGCAACGACGAGCTGCATCCAGAACGTCGCGCAGACCGCCTGGACGGCGGCGTCGACGCGTCCGGCGCGGTCCAGCCGCAGCGACCACGCGAGAAGACCGACGCAGAGGACGGTGGCCACCAGCAGCGGCCACACGAGGACCGTCCGAACCACGACCAGCACGACCACGAGGACCACCACGCCGGCACCGGCCGCCGCGAGGTCCAGCCGGACGAACCGGCGGAACCGGCGGTCGGACTCGACCGGGTCACCGACCGGTCCGTGCGACGGGACGTCGGCGGGCGGCACGGGCGAACCCATCCGCATACCCCTTCGCCACGGTCGAACTCGTCGCCAGTGTAGGGCGAACGAGGTGGGTGCATCCGTGAGCCGGTCCGTGGCGGAAGAGAGGTCATAGCGGCTATCGGGGAACCGCATACCCCGTTCGTGGAGTGGGCCACGTCGCCGGTCGACCCACACGAGGAGTCTGTATGCGCATCGTTCGTGCTCTCGCCACCGTGGCCATCGCCACGGGGGCCTCCGTCGGCGTCGCTCTCGCGACCCCACTGTCGGCGCACGCCGCCGGCACCGCCATGGTCTCGATCCTGCACGCCGTCCCCAACACCCCGGTGGACGTCTGTGCCAACGGCAAGGCCCTGCTGACCAACTTCCAGCCCGGCACCCTGACCGACCCCCAGAGCCTGCCGGCCGGCAGCTACGACCTCAAGATCACCGCGGCGAACAGCGGGTGCGGCGCCGCGGCCGTCCTCGAGGCCAAGGGGGTCAACGTCCCGGCCGGCGCCAACATCACGGTCGTGGCCCACCTCGACGCCGCCGGTGCACCGAAGCTGACGCCGTACGTCAACGACGTCTCCGCCGTCCCGGCCGGCAAGGCCCGGCTCACCGTCCGCCACGACGCCGCCGCTCCCGCGGTCGACGTCCGCGCCGGCGGTGCCGCGGTCGTCACGAACCTCACCAACCCGAACGAGAAGTCGCTGGTGACGAACGCCGGAACCGTCTCGGCCGACGTCGTCCTCGCCGGGAGCACCACCGTGGCGATCGGCCCGGCCGACGTCACGCTCAAGGAGGGGACGAGCACCATCGTGTACGCGTGGGGCAGCGCCTCCGCGAACAACCTCAAGCTCGCGGTCCAGACCATCTCCGGCATGCACTCAGCGCCGGGTGGGGTCAACGCGGGTACCGGCGGCCAGGCCGCCGACGGCGGTTCCTCGATCGCGGCCATCGAGCTGGTCGCGCTCGGCGGGGTGGTGGCCGGCGGGCTCGCGCTCGTGCTGACCCGCCGCCGCATGACCGCACGGAGTTCCTCGGTCGGCTGAGCCGATCCGAGGCATCGCATGAGCCGCCCCCGCTGGGCCAGGGTGACCGCCGTCATGGCGGCCACCCTGGCTGGGGGCGCGCTCGTGGCCTTCCTGGTGGTGCCGCGGTTGGGTGGGGACGGCGAAGCGAGGGCGGCCGGTCTGACCGCACCGGCGGCCGTCACCACGACCACCGCGGCGACGCCGAGCATCTCCGCCACCGGCTCGCCCGCCGCTGGGGACCTCCCGTCGCTACGCGCGGCCCCCGCCACCGCGGGAGCCCAGGGCGTGGCGGCGGCCCCGACCAGGGTCGCGGTCTCCCGGCTGGGCATCGACATGACCGTCGAGCCGCAGGGAGTCACCGCGGATGGTCTGATGGCCCTGCCGGCGAGCCCGGAGGTGGCGGGCTGGTACCGGTTCGGTAGCGCCCCGGACGACCCTGCGGGTGCGACGGTCCTGGCGGCCCACGTCGACAGCAAGACCGGCATCGGGCCGTTCGTCCGCCTGGGGCAGGCCAAGGCCGGCGACGAGGTGGACGTGTGGGCCGGCGGCCAGCGACACGCCTACCGCGTGACGCAGGTGGTCCGCGTCGACAAGACCCAGCTGGACGGGGACGGCCTGTTCGCCGTGACCGGTCCGCCGCTCCTCCACCTCGTCACCTGCACCGGCGACTATGCGCCGGGGTCCGGCTACACCCAGAATCTCGTCGTCATCGCCGAGCGCCGGTGACCTAGGGTGATCGCGATGACCGACATCGAGCGGGCCGACACCGGGACGCAGCCTGACACGCTCGCCCTGGCCGAGGCCTTGGCGGACGGGTCGCTCGACGCGCTGTCCGAGTGCTACCGGCTCTGGGGGCCGCTGGTCCTGGGGATCGCGACCCGCGCCCTCGGTAGCCGCACCGACGCGGAGGACGTCACGCAGCAGGTGTTCGTCGCCGCGTGGAAGAGCCGCAGCACGCTGCGGCCCTCCGAGTCGGCCCTCCCGGCCTGGTTGATCGGCATCGCCCGGCACCGGGTGGCCGACGAGTATGCGCGCCGCGCCCGCGCCATGCGGGTCTCGCAGGCGGTCGCCGCCAACACGGTCCCCGGGTCCGACGTGGTGGGCCGCGACACGGTCGACCGGGTCGTCGACCGGGTCATGCTGCGCGAGGCGGTCGAGCAGCTCCCCGAACCCCGTCGCACGGTTCTCCATCTGGCGTACGTCGAGGACCGAACACAGGAGGACATCGCGAAACAGCTCGACCTGCCGCTCGGCACGGTCAAGAGCCACATGCGTCGCGGCCTGCTCCGGCTGCGTCAGGATCTGCGCAACGGCTCGGAAGGAGACGACCGATGACCCACGTGAGCGACGACGTGCTGGCCGGGATCGCCCTCGGCGACACCGATGTCGACCAGGCCGACCGTGACCACGTCGACTCCTGCCCGGTGTGCTCCGAGGAGCTCGCCGAGCTGGTCCACGTGCACGGGCTGCTGCGCGAAGAGGTCGGTATGCGTGGCGCGCACCGGGTCGAGCCCGGCCCCCAGCTCTGGGAGCGCATCGCCGCCGAGGCCCGGGATGACGCGCCGGTCGAGAAGGCCGAGCGGGCCGAGTCGGCCCAGCCGGCCGAGTCGGTTCAGCGGACCGGGCCGGGAGAGCTGAGTGCGCCGGGCGAGCCGGTCGAAGCGGTGCCGTCGATCGCCGCCCGCCGGGCCGCGAAGGCCTCCCGGTCGCCCCACCGGCCGTGGTGGGCGGTGGCCGCCGCGGCGGCCTGCCTGCTGCTCGGCGTGCTCGTCGGACGGGCCGTCTGGGCGCCGGGCGAGACGGCGTTGCCCGTGGTCGCCTCGGTGCCGCTCACCACGCTGGACGCCTCGAAGCAGCAGGAGGGCACCGCGCAGCTGCTCGGTGGCCAGGGCGGCCAGGGCCAGGAGCTGAAGGTCGACACCCGCCCGATGTCGCCGGGTTCAGGCTACGTCGAAGTCTGGCTCATCAACCAGGACGGCAAGCGGATGGTGTCGCTCGGTGTCCTTTCCAGCGATCAGGCGACGTTCCCGGTCCCGCCGGACGCGATCGCGCAGGGCTACACGATCGTGGACCTCTCGCACGAGCAGTACGACGATCGGCCGCAACACAGCGGCGACAGCATCATGCGGGGGACCCTGCCGGTCTGACTCCTCGGAACGGAGGGTTATTGCCCCTATGAGGGCAGTAATCCTCCGCTCGACGGCACGGCCCGTCCGGTCAGTCGGGTGTGGCGTCGCGCAGCGCCCGCAACACTTTGGCGTCGATCCCGTCCGGGGTGAGTCGCATCTCGTAGTTCTCGGTGCCGGCCCAGGTGCCCAGAGCGTCGACGAGTGACCCCTCGTAGCCGAGCCGGGCCAGACGTGATCCAACCTCGTCGGCGAGCTCGCCCTCCAGCGGCTCGACGTCCTGCGGCGAACCGAAGTAGAGGTCGCTCAGGTCCAGCAGCCGGGCCAGCTCCTGCGGCGCCTGCGGGTGGTCGTCGACCCGAAGGTCGGCGCGCACCCCGCTTTCGTCGTACCCCTCGCCGGCCGCCACGACGACCAGCGCCGCACTCTGCCGGCCGCGGGCGTCCCCACCAGCCGAGTCGCCGGCCAGCAGGGCGGCGACGAGCCGGTGCTCGAACGGCATACCAGCGCCTTCGAGCCAGGCCCGCTCCATCTCGGCGACGACCTGCTCGCCGACGAGGATGTTGCCCTGGATGGCGTAGCGCCCCGTGTCGTCCGCTCCGGACCGGCCACCAGCCCAGTCCAGGCAGTCGCGGCCGGTGTAGGTCGCCTGGCTGTCGACGCCGACGACGCCGAGCTGGCGGTGCTCCCGCTCGGGGTCGGCGGCCGTCACCTGCTGGACGATGTCAGCGGCCTCGCGACCCTCGCCGAGGAGGCGCACGGCGTCTCCCTTGTAGGACCACTTCGCGGTCGCCTGGGTGGCGGCGGCGCCGACCACGAACGACCGGTCGCCGTCGGATCCCAGCCTGGCCGCGGGGACGACGGAACCGACCGCGAGGAACTTGCTCGCGACGGCGACTCCTGCGGCCATACCGTCCGTGGCGACGATGGAGAACGTCATGCTGCGCACCCTATGCGGCGGCTGTGACGCCGACCGCACACCCCGTTTCGGGCCGTCATCCGGACCGCGTCCGGAACGCGGTGGACGACGCTCCTAGAATCTGGGGGTGATCGTGAACGACAGCGCGCTGCTCCAGGCCGAGCTGGAGGCTTCCGCCGCCTCCCTCGTCGCGGGCCAGCAGCCGTCGTGGCCGGACGCCGCAGCCGTGCGGACCGCGGTCGAGACGCTTTCCGCATACCCGCCCCTGGTCTTCGCCGGGGAGTGCGACCTGTTGCGCGACCGGATGGCGTCGGCCGCGCGCGGTGAGGCGTTCGTGCTCCAGGGTGGTGACTGCGCGGAGACGTTCGTGGCGGCGACCGCCGACAACATCCGCGACCGGATCAAGACGATCCTCCAGATGGCCGCGGTGCTCACCTACGGCGCCTCCGTCCCGGTCATCAAGATCGGCCGGATGGGCGGCCAGTACGCGAAGCCGCGCAGCACGGGAACCGAGATCCGCGACGGGGTCGAGCTGCCGGCATACCGGGGCGACATGGTCAACGACTTCGAGTTCGAGGCGACAGCGCGGACCCCGGACCCGAACCGTCTGGTTCGGGCCTACCACGCGTCCTCGGCGACCCTGAACCTCGTTCGCGCGTTCACCATGGGCGGCTTCGCCGACCTGCGCCACGTGCACGACTGGAACAAGGGCTTCGTCGCGAACGCCGCGAACCAGAAGTACGACAAGCTCGCCCACGACATCGACATGGCGATGAAGTTCATGGCCGCGTGCGGGGCCGACTTCGACGCGATGCGCACGGTCGAGTTCTTCGCGGCGCACGAGGCGCTGATCCTCGACTACGAGCGGCCGATGACCCGGATCGACTCGCGGACCGGCCTGGCGTACGACACGTCGGCGCACTTCGTGTGGGTCGGGGAGCGGACCCGCGACCTCGACGGCGCTCATATCGACTTCGTCTCGCGGATCCAGAACCCGATCGGCGTCAAGGTGTCGGCCAACGCCGAACCCGACCAGCTGCTCAAGCTGCTCGACAAGATCGACCCCGACCGCGTGCCGGGCCGGGTCACCTTCATCACCCGGATGGGCGCCCAGACGATCCGCACCGCGCTGCCGTCGATCGTCGAGCGGGTCACCGAGGCCGGCGCGCAGGTCACCTGGATCTGCGATCCCATGCACGGCAACACGTTCTCGTCGACGACCGGCTACAAGACGCGCAACTTCGACGACGTCGTCGACGAGGTCCGCGGGTTCTTCGAGGTGCACCGCGCGCTCGGGACCGTGCCCGGCGGCATCCACGTGGAGCTGACCGGCAACGACGTCACCGAGTGCCTGGGCGGGTCGGAGAAGATCCTCGACGCCGACCTCGAGAAGCGCTACGAGTCGGTGTGCGACCCGCGCCTGAACCACCAGCAGAGCCTCGAGCTGGCGTTCCTCGTCGCGGAGATGCTGGGGGAGTGAGCACCGCGTTCCGGGCCGACCTGCTGTCGGACACCCTGACCCGCCCGACCGACGGTATGCGTGCGGCCATGGCCGCCGCCGAGGTCGGTGACGACGTCTTCGGCGAGGACCCCACGGTCAACGCGCTCGAGGCGGAGGTCGCCGACCTGCTCGGCCACGAGGCCGGGCTGTTCACGCCGTCCGGGTCGATGGCCAACCAGCTGGGCCTTCGACTGCACGTGGCGCCGGGCCAGGAGATGGTGTGCGACTCGCTGGCCCACGTCGTGCGCGCCGAGCTGGGCGCCGCCGCGGCGTTCTCGGGGATCTCGTCGCGGACGTGGATGGCCCCGCGCGGGTTGCTCTCTGCGGCCGACCCGTTGGCCCTGATGATCACCGGTGCCGGCGTGTACCAGGTCAACACGGCGCTGGTCGTGGTGGAGAACACCCACAACTTCGGCGGCGGCACCGTGCAGCCGATCGACGAGATCCGGTTGTTGCGCAAGGGAACTCAGGAGCGCGGGGTCCACATGCACCTGGACGGCGCGCGGCTGTGGAACGCCCACGTGGCGTCCGGGGTCGCGCTGGCCGACTACGGGCGCGAGTTCGACACGGTCTCGGTATGCCTCAGCAAGGGGCTCGGGGCGCCGGTGGGCTCGGTGCTCGTCGGGTCGACGTCGGCGATGGCGGAGGCCCGGGTCTGGCGGAAGCGCTACGGCGGCGGGATGCGGCAGGTGGGGATCCTGGCGGCGGCGGGGCAGTACGCGCTCGAGCACCACGTGGAGCGTCTGGCCGACGACCACGCCCGGGCGAGTCGGGCGGCCGCGGCGTTCGCCGAGGCGTCGCCCGGCTGCCTGGACCCCGCCCTGGTCGAGACCAACATCCTCGTCATGGACGTGTCCGGGTCCGGGTGGACGGGAGCCGCGCTGGCCGCGGCCGCTCTCGAGCAGGGCGTCCGGATCTACGCCGTGGGACCTGCGGCGGTCCGACTGGTCTGGCACCTCGACGTGTCCGACGCGGCAACCGACGAGGCGATCGACGTGGTGTCGGGACTGCTGCGGTCCGGTCCGGCGTGACCGGTCGCGCGGCACGGCGGGCTCGGGAGCGCGACGTCCACGAGATCGCGGCCGCGATGCCGCACGTGACCTGCTGGGAGGACGGCCGGAAGGTCGCCTACCAGGTCGGCGGCAAGTCGTTCCTGTTCTTCCGCAACCCGCGGCCGGACGCCGTCGACCCCGAGACCGGTGAGCGGCTGGACGACGTCATCGTCATCTGGGTACCGGACGAGGCGGACAAGGCGGCACTGCTCCAGGATCCTGAGCTGCCGTTCTTCACGACGCCCCACTTCGACGGGCACCCGTCGGTGCTCGTCCGCGCGTCGGAGCTGCACCGCCTGTCGGTCACCGAGCTGCGCGAGGTCATCCAGGACGCCTGGCTGTCGCGGGCGTCGGCCCGCCGCGGCAAGGCCTGGCTGGAGGGAACCGGTTCGGCCTAGCCCGTGCTGAGGTCGCGGATCACCAGGCCGGTGCGCAGCTTCGGGGTGAAGTAGGTCGACTTGGGCGGCATCAGCAGGCCTTCTGCTGCCGTGCGCGCGGATCTCCTCGACGGAGACCGGCCGGATGAGGACCGCGGCGGCGGCCTCGCCGTTCCGGACCGCGGCAACCACCTGGTCGAGCCCGTGCTGGTAGGTGACGTCGACGGCGGTGCCGCTCAGGGTCTCCTCGAGCCAGAGGCCGTCCAGGGCGCGCAGGCCGTCGAACGCGCCCGGCTTCGGGACCAGCCAGTCCCACCCGCCGGGACGGACGAGAACGAGGCGGGCGTCCTGCTGCATACGGCCCAGAACCTCCGGCGCAAGGTCACCGTCGGCGGGTTCGATGTCGAAGCGCTCGGCCAAGGCCGAGGCCAGGGCGTCCGCCTCGATCCCGGTGTAGAGCCGGTGGATCGCCTCGACGCTCAGCTGGTCCGCGACGAGCTCTCCGACGAAGGCCAGGGTGAGCTCCGCGCCGGGGTCGCCACCCTCCGCGCGGCGCTCGTCCCGGTACTGGCGCGAGACCGCATACCGGTGGTGCCCGTCGGCGATGAGCGCGGGCGTAGAGGCGACGGCGGTGCGGATCTCGTTGATACGCATCGGATCGGCGACCCGCTCGACCACGTGCTCGACACCCCCGAGGGTGACGGTGCCGACTGGCTCGCCCGGGCGCGTCGAGGAGCGCGGACAGGCCGGGGTATGCCGAGAGGCACCAGACGGGGGAGAGGTTGCAGTGGGTGGCGCGGGTCAGCTCGAGGCGGTCGGTGGACGCCTTCGGAGTGGTGCGTTCGTGGGCGAGGACCTCGCCCGACCCCTCGTCGACGACCTCGAGGGCGCCGAGGACCCCGCTCAGCTCCCGCGGCTGCCCGGTCGCGTCGGTGAAGCGGCGCCGGTAGATGGTGAACGTTGGTTCGGCGTCGGTGACGAGGTCGCCGGTGGCCAGCCAGTCGTTCAGGGTGACGGCCGCCTCGCTGTAGCGCTCGTCGCCGCCGCGCGGGACGTCGACGCGGACGACGTTGTGCGGGTCCAGACCGGCCAGCGCGTCGACGTCGGCGTCGGAGAGGACGTCGTACGGCGGCGCGGTGACGCGGGCGAGGTCGTGGGACGCGGCATACCGGACCGCGCGGAAGGGTTCGAAGGCGGGCACGGCGGACAGCCTGCCAGGTCGAGGACGACCGTCGCTGAGGTCCCCGACCTGGCCGCGGGCGACCGCGTCAGGCCAGGGTGGCGGCGTCGATGACGAAGCGGTAGCGGACGTCCGAGGCCAGGACGCGCTCGTAGGCCTCGTTGATCTTCTCGGCCCCGATGACCTCGATCTCGGCGGCGATGTTGTGCTCGGCGCAGAAGTCGAGCATCTCCTGGGTCTGGGCGATCCCCCCGATCATCGAGCCCGCGAACGAACGGCGGCCGCCGATGAGGGAGAAGACGTTGACACTGAGCGGCTCCGGCGGGGCACCGACGTTGACGAGGGTGCCATCGACCGCGAGCAGTCCGAGGTAGGCATCGAGGTCGATCCGGGCGCTGACGGTGTTGACGATGAGGTCGAACCGGTTCGCGAGCGCCTCGAAGGTGGTCGGGTCCTCGGTGGCGTAGTAGTGGTCGGCCCCGAGCCGAAGGCCGTCCTCCTGCTTCTTCAGCGACTGGGAGAGCACGGTCACCTCGGCGCCCAGAGCGTGGGCGATCTTGACCGCCATGTGGCCGAGACCGCCGAGGCCGACGACCGCAACCTGTCGGCCCGGCCCGGCGTTCCAGCGCACGAGCGGGGCGTAGGTGGTGATGCCGGCGCAGAGCAGGGGAGCAGCGGCCGCGGGGTCGATGCCCTCCGGGATGCGGAGCACGAAGTCGGCGTCGACCACGACGTGGGTGGAGTACCCACCCTGGGTGGTGGTGCCGTCGACATCCGTGGCGGCATACGTGCCGATGTTGCCCTTGACGCAGTACTGCTCGTCCCCGTTCCGGCAGTTGACGCACTCACCGCAGGAGTTGACCATGCAGCCGACGCCGACGCGGTCACCGACCTGGTGCCGAGTCACGTCGGGGCCGATCTCGGTGACCAGGCCGACGATCTCGTGCCCGGGGACGACGGGGAAGGGCTGGGGGCCCCAGTCGCCATTGACCGTGTGGATGTCGGAGTGACAGATGCCGGCCCACTCGATCTGGATGAGGACGTCGTTCGGTCCGACCTCACGGCGATCGATGGTGACGGGGGCGAGGGGCTCGCCGGCTGCCGGTGCGGCGTAGGCGTTGACGCGCATGAGTGATCGTTTCCTTCGTGGTTGGTGGTGCGGGGTGTGCGGCGGCGAGGAGAACCACGCGGCCGAGGGTTTCAGTGCGAGCCGTAGCGCCTGAGGTCGTCGGCCAGCTTGCGGGCCTCGCCGGACAGGAGGTCGGCGCGGGCGTGGTCAGCGGCCTCGACGGCGTGCCAGTAGTCGACCTTCAACGCGACGTAGCGCCGTCGCAGTGCCACCTGCTCGGCCTCGCGCGCGAGGCGACGCTGTTGCTGGGTCAGCAGCTCGATCTGCTCCCGGGCGACGGACGGTCCCGCCTGCCCGTTGGCGACGTAGCGGCGCATGTCGCTCACGGACATGCCGGTGGCGGCGAGGCAGGCGATCCAGGTGAGCTGGTCGAGGTCGGCGTCGTCGTAGACCCGGTGTCCGCTGCTGGCACCGCGGCTGACCGGAGGGATCACCCCGATGGACTCGTAGTAGCGCAGCGTGCTGGCCGGCAAGCCGGTCAGCGCCGCGGCTTCCCGGATCGTGTACGCGTGACGCGCGGTCGTGGTGCTCACGTCAACGACCGTAGGAACTTCGAGCACTCGAAGTCAAAACACCGCGCTCCGCAGACCCCTTGCTTTGCAAGCGTTTGCACAAAAGGGTGGTCCGAACCCGCGAACCAAGGAGCCCCCGTGCACGCCTTCGACTGGCTGGTCCTCATCCTGTACTTCCTCGTCATGATCGGCATCGGCTGGTGGGCGCAAACGCCGCGTCAAGAACGCCGCCGACTTCTTCACCGCCGGCGGCAAGATGCCGTGGTGGCTGAGCGGCATCTCGCACCACATGTCCGGGTACTCCGCCGCGGTCTTCGTCGCCTACGCCGCCATCGCCTACACCACCGGGTTCGCGCTCTACGTGTGGTGGGCGGTCGGCATCACCATCGCGTGCGGCGTCGGCGCCGTCCTCTTCGCACCACGGTGGCCGCGGCTGCGGCAGCGGCTCGGCATCATCTCTCCGCTGGAGTACCTCACCGATCCGCTACAACGTCCCCACCGAGCAGGTCCTGGCGTGGTCCGGTGCCGGCCTCAAGATCTTCGACGTCGCGGCCAAGTGGGCGGCCAGCGCCATCCTCCTGCAGGTGTTCGCGGGGGTGCCCCTCGCACTCGGGATCCTCCTCGTCGGCGGCGTCACCCTCGTCTACTCGACCGTCGGCGGTCTCTGGGCCGACGCTCTCACTGACTTCGGCCAGTTCGTCATCCAGCTGGTGGCCGGCGTGGCGATGTTCGTCCTCACGGCCGCCAAGCTCGGGACGGTCTTCGGCATCTGGGACCAGCTGCCGCCCTCGCACGCCGCGCCGTTCGCCGGCGACTACACGCTGCCGTTCTTCCTCGGCTACGCGATCATCTCGACGATCTCCTACAACGGCGGCACGTGGAACCTCGCTCAGCGCTTCATCGCCTCGCCGAACGGTTCGGCGGCCCGCAAGTCGATCCTGCTGTCCGGTGCGCTCTACCTCATCTGGCCGCTGGTGCTGTTCTTCCCCATGTGGGCGGCGCCGATCCTGCTGCCGAACCTCGCCGAAGCCGGACCAGTCGTACGCGCTCCTCGCCACCACCCTGCTGCCCGCCGGGCTCGTCGGCCTGGTCCTCGCCGGCATGTTCTCCCACACCATGGCGATGACCTCGTCCGACGCCAACGCGATCTCCTCGGTCGTCGTGCGTGACATCATCCCGGCGCTGCGCCGCGGCCGTGGCCACCTGGTGGGGGCCACCGAGCTGCTCGCCGGCCGGATCTCGACGTTCCTGTTCATCGGACTTTCGATGGCCATCGCGCTGACCTCCGACTCCTTCGGCGGCGTCCTCGGCCTCATCATCGCCTGGTTCGGCGCCCTCATCGGACCGGTGGCCATCCCGATGCTGCTCGGCATGCTGCCGCTGTTCAAGCGCTGCGGACCGAGTGCCGCGCTGTGGTCGTGGACCGTGGGTCTCATCGTGTTCGCGGTGACGAAGTACGCCATCCCCGGCCAGATCGCGACCCTCGGCACCGCCAACGCCCAGCTCATCTCGGTCATCTCGCCGATCGTCGCGTCGATCATCGTCTTCGTCGTCGTCGGCCTGGTGCGTCCGTGGCACTCGACGGAGTCCGACGAGCTCGTCGACTCGCTCTCCCACGACCAGCCGGAGCGGGAATCCCGACGACGCCCACCGGCAGGTCGAGCCCGCGTCGACCGCGCTGACACGACGCGACGACAGGTCTGCGGGCGAGCTCGAGCAGCGCGTCCTGCCCTGGTGGCAGCAGCACGGCGTCGACCGCGAGTACGGGGGTGTGCTCACCGGGTTCGACAACGCCGGGCGACGGCTCACCACCGACAAGTACACCTGGTCACAGGGCCGCTGGGCCTGGCTGTGCGCCCGCATCGCGACGGACGCGCGCGCCGGCCTGCTCCGGCAGGACCCGAGGAGTGGGCGGGGTACGCCCGGTCCACCGCCGAGTTCGTCGCCCGGCCACTCGGTCCTCCCCGGCGACGTGACCGCCCACCTGGTCACCCGCGAGGGCGTGAGCCCGTGCCGGTGGGCGAGCACGGCGAGATCTCGGTCAGTGTGCTCACCGACCTCTTCGCCGCCCTCGGCCTGGCCGGTGCCTCCGGTCTGCCCGACAATGACGCCGACACGGCGCGGGAATGGCAGGACACGGCCCGACGGTTGCTCGTCCATGCCACCAGGCGGCTGCAGACGCATACCGCACCGTCCGAGCCCTACCCGGTACCGCCCGGGTACACCGACCTGGCCGGCATCATGCTGCGCCTGCACGTCGCCGCCGAGCTCGTCCGGGTTGACGATCGCGACGAGACCGCGGCGATCGCCTTCGCCGCGGCCGCCGACCTCGTCGCCGGCGACCGCCCGATGTGGCGGGCCGACGACTGGTGGGAGTTCCGGCCCGACCGGCCCGAGGACGCCGACACCCTCCTCGGGCGCCACCGGACGCCGGGCCACCTGCTCGAGACGATGTGGATGCTGCTGGACGCGGCGCAGCACGTCGCCCGGCATCGCCGAGCCTCGTCCCCGACTGGCTCCCCGACCTCGCCCACCACGCCCTCGCCCTCGGATGGGACGAGGAGCACGGCGGCGTGCTGCGCTACGTCGACCGGGAGCGGTGGCCGGCCGACCGGGCTTCACCACGACGACCGCTACGAGACGCTGGTCCTCGAGACCTGGGACACCAAGCTGTGGTGGGTGCAGGTGGAGGCGCTGCTGGCCGCAGTGCGGCTCGACCGACGCATACCCCGGGTCGGGTTTCGACGTCTGGACGGCGCGTCTCACCGACTACACCCTGGCCACCTTTCCCGACCCCGACGGCGCCGAGTGGCTGCAGGTGCGGGACCGGGCCGGCCGCGCCCCTCGACCGGGTCGTCGCCCTGCCCGTCAAGGACCCCTTCCACATCGCACGGGCCCTGCTCCTGACCTCGCGCTCGAGACCCCGAGAATGGAGCCCGATGACCACACGTCCCCACCTCCGCACCTCGCCGTCAGCGTCCACCCCTCGCGCGCCGCCCTCGGGCGCCGCGGCCGGCGCCGCTGGCCGGGCAGCCACCTGCGAGCGGCCCTCCAGGAGCAGGAACGCGCCACCGTCATGCTCGCCGCCGCGCCCAGCCAGTCGGCCACCCTCGACGCCCTGGTGCGATGAGCGGGACGTCGACTGGAGCCGGTGGACTGCTTCCACATGGACGACTACCTCGGGATCTCCGCCGACGCGCCGCAGGGCTTCGGCGCATGGCTCCAGCGGGAGTTCGTCGGGCGGGTCCCCGGCGTGACCTTCCACCGGATGCGCGGTGGACGGTGACCCCGAGGAGGCCGCTCACGCCTACGCCCGGGTCATGCCCGAGGGGCCGTTCGACCTCGTCCTGCTCGGTCTGGGGGTCAACGGGCACCTGGCCTTCAACGACCCCCCGGCCGACTTGGACGACCCGGCGGACACGCGGTCGTCACCCTGGACGAGGTCTCGCGCCGCCAGCAGGTCGACGAGGGGCACTTCCCCACGGTCGACGACGTGCCACAGCGCGCCATCACCGTGACCATCCCGCGACTGCTGCGGCGCGGCACATCATCGCGTCGGTGCCGGGCGAGGCGAAGCGAGCGGCGGTGCAGGCGACCCTCACCGCCCCGATCGGGCCGGATCATCCCGGTACGGCCCTGCGGACCCACCCGGACGTCGCGCTGTTCCTCGACACCGAGTCGGCGCCGCGGTGAGCGCCGGCAGCCTGGCGCAGACCTACCTCCTCGACGGTCCACAACATCCTGCGCGTGCATCGAGGGGACCGAGACGGAGCACGTCGAGGCGGCGGCGCGCCTGCTGGCGGAGCGGATCGCCGACGACCGGCTGGTCCACGTCTACGGGCCCGGCGGCCACTCGAACCTCGCCAGCCAGGAGGTCTTCTTCCGCGCCGGCGGGCTCATGCACGTCAACGCCATCCTCGACGAGGGCACGCTGCTGTCGAACGGGCGATCGGGCCATGGCCGTCGACGGCTGCCGGGCTACGGCCGGGTGGTCTCGAGCGAGCCGGGCTCGACCGCCGGTGACGTGCTGGTGCTCGTCAACGCCTACGGCATCAACACTGCCCTCATCGACGCGGCGCTCGACCGCTCGCGAGCTCGGCGTGACCACGGTCGGCGTCTCGTCGCGCGACCACGCCGACGGCACCGCGCCCGACCACCCGGCGCGACACCCGAGCGGGCCAACCTGCACGACCTCGTCGACGTCGCACATCGACACCAAGGTGCCGGTCGGCGACGCCGTCGTCGACGATCCCCGGCGCCGAGCGAGCGGACGGCCGCGGTGTCGACGTTCGCCAACGCCTTCGCTCTCAACTGGCTGGTCATGACGGTCGTCGAGCAGCTGGCCGTCCCGTGGCGTCGACCCGCCGATGTGGCGATCGGGCAACGCTCCCGGCGGCGACGAGGCGAACGCCCGGTTCATCGCCCGCTTCGAGGGCCGGGTCCGGCACCTGTGAGGCACTCTCGCGTGCGGGGCTGGGACCCCGTCCGGGCGGCCGTCGTCGAGGTCCGCCTGGCAGGGTGACAGGATCACCGAGGTGGCGCCGCTCACCGAGCGCACTGCGGCCGCCACCCGACGGCGAGCCGGTCCTGGCCGCCGGGCTGGTCGACCTGCAGGTCAACGGGTTCCGCGGCCTCGACCTCAACGCGCCGGAGGTCTCGGCCGACACGGTCGTCGGGATGACCGAGGCGCTGGCCGGGGTCGGCGTGACCACCTGGGTGCCCACGATCGTGACCACCACGGAGCAGCGCATCCACCACGCCGCTGGGCCAGGTGGCCGCCGCCCGCGCGGCCGACCCCCGGGTCGCGGCCGCGGTGCCCTTCGTCCACGTCGAGGGTCCGTTCATCTCCGACCAGGAAGGGGCCCGCGGGCGTGCACGACCCGGCACTGGTGCGGCCCCTGGACGCCGACGAGGTGGCTCGTTGGGTGCAGGGCCACGACCTGGTGGGCGTGGTCACGGTGTCGCCGCACACCGCCGACGCCCCCGAGCAGATCCGCCGGATCAGCAGCCTCGGGATCGGCGTGCTCGCTCGGGCACACCCACGCCAGCACCGACGCAGCTCTCGCGCGGCGGTCGACGCCGGTTCGACGCTCGCCACCCACCTCGGCAACGGCATCCCGTCGCAGCTGCCGCGCCACCCCAACGCCCTCTGGACGCTGCTCGCCGAGGACCGTGTCACCGCCGGGGTCATCGCCGACGGACACCACCTGCCCGCCGAGGTGCTCACGGTCATGCTGCGGGCCAAGGGAGTCGACCGGTTCGTTCATCGTCTCCGACAGCACCGCCCTCGCCGGCCAGCCTCCGGGCCGGTACAGCACGCCGGTCGGCGGGCAGGTCGACGTCGGCGCGGACGGGCGACTGTCCTTCGTCGGCACCGACCTGCTGGCCGGTGCCGGCGTCGACCTCGCGCACGGACTGCGCCACCTCGTCGCCGATCTCGGCCTGGACTGGGCGTCGGCCCTCGCCCTGGCCACCGCGACCCCAGCCCGCGTCGTCGCGCAGACCCGGCTCGGCCAGGCGGCACGGCCGATCGGAGCCGTTCAGCCCGGCGGCCGCGCGGACCTCGTGCTGTTGGCGCCGGACGGCCCGGACCGTGCGCCGTCGAGGCCGTGGTGGCGGGGGGCATACCGGTGAGGGGCCCGGGGTGACCGAAGCGGCGTACCCGCGCGCGCCGGCACCGCCGCGGTCGCCGTCGAGGTGGACATCGGGACGCCGCTGTCCGGGTACTCGGCCCGGGACGGCGGCGCGACCGACACCCACGACCCGTGCACCGCTCGAGCCCTGGCGGTCGGCGACTCTCTGCTGGGTGGCGGTGGACGTCTGTGGGCTGGACCGCGCCACCTGTGCCTCCGTGGCCGAGCGGTGGGACTGCCGGAGCGGCACCTGCTGGTCACGGCGACGCACACCCACTCGGGGCCGGCCTGCACACCCAACCGCCTGGCGGTGCCGACGCGCTCACCCGTGCGCGGGTGGTCGACGCCACCGTCGAGGCCGCCACGCAGGCGCTCGCCGCCCGACGGCCGGTACGCCTGTGGTGGAGCTCGGTGCGGGGTGCCGGCGTGGCCGTCGACCGGCGCGCGCTGTCCCGGCCGGTCGACCCGCCGATCGACCTCGTGCGGCTGGTCGGCGAGGACGGCGACGTCGTCGGCTGGCTGGTCAGCTACCCGTGCCATCCGGTCGTGCTGGCCGCCGACAACCGCTCGGTCTCCGCCGACTACGTGTGGGCGCTGCGAGACGAGCTCGAGGCGCAGGCGCCGGGGTCCGTCGCCGTCTTCCTGCCGGGTACGTGCGGCAACGTCAACAACGGCCATGCCGCCGAGGCGTCCTACACCTCGGCCCCGCTGGCCGGTCGGACGTTCGCCGAGGCCGAGCGGATCGGCCGGCACCTCGCGCGGACGGCCCTGGCCGGCGGACCGCCGAGATCGACGTCACCCAGGCGGTCGAGGTCCGTCAGGCGACGGTCGAGCTCGCACTGGCACGGCTGGACACCGAGCCGCCCGCGACGCTGGCCGAGACCTGGAAGGCCGAGCTGCCCGAAGCCGAGCCGGGTCGGGCGGCCCTGTTGCGCGCGTGGCTCGGTGGGCGGCCCAGCGGACGGACCGCGAGGCCCTGTCATACCCGGCGGTCGTCACGGCGGTGCGCTGGGGCGGGCTCTGGGTGGTCGGAGTCCCGGGCGAGCCGTTCCTGTCGTTCGCCGACGAGCTCCGGCGGCGGGTCGACGCCGGTGCTCGTCACCGCTACACCGGCCGACTGCCCGGTCACCTGCCGGACGCCGAGGCGTACGCGCACGGGGTTACGAGGTCGTCGACGCGCACCGGTACTACGGGATGCCGGCGCCGTTCGCCCGCGGCAGTGCCGAGCGCCTGCTCGAGTGGCGGTGGAACTGGTGTCGACCCCGTCGTGGCCGAGGCAGTGCGAAGGGCGGTTGGCGGCGCGCGGCCGACCATCACCCTGCTGGCGGCCACAGCTCGGCGTGTCGCCGGCGACGGTGTCGCGCGCTTTCTCGCGCCCGGAGCGCTCCCGGCCCGAGACGTCGACCGCGTCCTGGAGGCGGCCCGGTGGCCGGTACGTCCCGACCGGCACGCCCGGCCCTGTCCACCGGACGGACGGGCGCCGGGGGATCGTCGTCACCGACATCGCCAACCCCTTCTTCCCACCGCTGATCCGGCACGTGCAGAACCTCGCGCAGGAGCGTGGGCTCAACGTCCTGCTCGCCGACACCGACGAGCAGCCCCGCCGGGAGGAGGCGGCGGTCGCCCTGCTGTCCCATCAGGTCGAGGGCCTGCTCCTGTGCTCCTCCCGTCTGCCGTCGACCACGCTGCGTCGGCTCGCGCAGCAGCACCGCCTCGTCCTGGTCAACCGCGACGTCTACGACACCGCTCGGGTGCTCCTTGACACCGGGCCGGCGGTGCGCGAGGTCGTCAGCCGGCTCGCCGAGCTCGGTCACCGTCGGCTGGTGTACCTCGCCGGCCCGCAGCCCCGCTCGTGGTCGAACTCCCAGCGCAGCGCCGCGGTGCGCGACCAGGCGGCGGACCTCGGACTCGAGCTCACCAGCCTCCCCACCCGCCACGGCACCTACGAGGACGGGTATGAGCTGGCCGCCCCGGTGCGCGCCGCGGGCGCCACTGCGGTGATCGCCTTCGACGACATCCTCGCCCACGGCGTGATGGTGGCCTGGCCTCGCTGGGCGCCCAGGTGCCCCGCGACGTCTCGGTCATCGGCTGCGACGACGTGCTCGCGACGACCACTCACCCGCCACTGTCGACGATCGCCGTCGACCTGCGGGCGGTGGCCGAGGCGTCGATGTCCATGCTGCTGGAGGGTCCCGGCGCCCAGCCGTCCGGACGCACGCTGCTGGTCGCCCGGCTCGTCCTGCGCGGGACCGTCGGACCGGCACCCGGGTGAGGACCGTCGTCAGGTGACCTCGTGGTGGAGGGTCTCGGCGGAGGGTTCGCCGGCGCGGCGGCGGGCGGCCGCGCGGAGCTCGACGAGGTACATCGCGGTGAGCACCAGGACGCCGCCGATCGCCATCCGCCACGTCGGGGACTCCTGGCCGGACACCACGGCGAAGAACGCCGCGAACACCGGTTCCAGGGTCATCACGATCGCCGCCCGGGTCGCGCTCATCCGGGCCTGCGCCCATGTCTGGACCCACAACGCCAGGACACCGGCGGCGGTCGCCATGTAGAGCACCGCCGTCCACTGGCCGGTGCCGGACGGCAGCACGATCCCGTCCGGCACGGCCGACACGACGCAGACGACGGCGATCGCCACCATCTGCACCGCCGCCAGCCCGGTCGCGTGCGAGGGCGTCGACCAGCGGCCGAGCCCGATGATGTGCAGCGCGTAGACCGCCGCGCAAGCCAGCGTCAGGGTCTCACCGAGACCCAGGGACAGGCCGCCGCGCAGTGACAACACCCCCAGACCGACGGTCGCCAACGCGACCGCTCCCCATGTCGACGCCGGTACCCGCTCCCGCAGCAGCAGCGCCGAGAACACCGGCGTGAGTACGACGTAGGTCCCCGTGATGAACCCCGAGATCGACGCGTCGGTATGCGCCAGCCCAACGGTCTGCAGCAGCTGCGCGACGCCGTAGACGACACCGAGCCCCAGTCCAATGACCCACTCGTGCCGTCCCAGCCGGCGGACGTGCGGCCAGAAGATCGCCAGCATGAGCACCGCGGCGATGGAGAAGCGCACCGCCAGGAAGTCGGTCGGCGGCACCGTCACCACGAGGTCCCGGATGAGGAAGAACGTCGACCCCCACACCGCCGTGAGCAGGACGAGCAGGCCGGTGGCGACGACCCGCGCCCGGGGCGCGGAGAGAGCCACCTCAGACGATGGTCAGGGTGACCGTGGCGCCCTTGCGGACCATCGCACCCGACGCCGGGTCGGACGCCCGGACGATGTTGAACAGCCCGCCGAGCACGTTGTTGTACGTCACCTGGAACCCCGCCGCCTTGAGCAGCCGGGTCGCCTCGTCGCGCTGCTTGCCGACCGTCGAGGGAACCGCCACCAGCACGGGCCCCTTCGACACGACGATCGTCACCGTGTCGCCCTTGAACAGGTTGCCGTTCACCGGCGTTTGGGTGACCACAGACCCGGAGGGCACCGTGTCGCTGTTGACCTGGTCGCCCTCCTTGACCGTCAGCCCCGCGTCGGAGAACGCCTTCTTGGCCTGGTCGGCGGGCTTGCCGGTGAAGTCGGTGACGGGGATCGGCTGGCGGCCCTTGCTCACCGTGACCGCCACCGTGGCGCCGGATTTGAGCGATGTCCCAGCCGCGGGGTCCTGCGCGAGGATCTTGCCCGCCTCGACGGTGTCGCTGAACTCCTCCTTGCGCTCCCCGAGCACCAGGTGCTGCGCCGTCAACGTGGCCGACGCGGCATCGGCCACCGTCCCGACGAGGGTCGGCGCCGCATACCGCTCCTGTCCCTTGGAGACGGTGAGCCCGACGCTCGAGAGCTTGCGCACCTCGGAGCCCGGGCCGGGGTCCGCGGCCATCACGGTGCCGGCCGGGGCGGTCTCGTCGAACGTCTCGGCCACCGACGAGCGCAGGTCGGCCCGCTGGAGCGCGGCCTGGGCGTCGGCCTGGGTCAGCCGCTCCAGCGATGGGACGCGGGTCATCGAGCCCGGACCGTTGGTGAACCACCACGCCGCGCCGCCGCCGGCCACCGCGAGGACCAGCAGGACGGCGAGCACGGCCGGCCAGGCCTGCCGACGCCGGCGGACCGAGTCGGTCGGTGAACCAGGAGGGGTATGCGAGGCGGCCGGTTCCGGGGCGGTACGGGACACGACCGGGACGAGTGACGTGGGCGCGACGTCGCTGCCCAGGCGGGTCGGGACCGCAGCGGCGGCGTCGTGCGCCGCAGTGCCCTCCGGGCGGAGGTCCAGCTCGGTGGTCGTCATCATCGACCGCGAACGCCGGACCTCGGCGAGATAGTCGCCGGCGTTGGTCGGGCGCTTGTCGGGGTCGCGGGCGGTGGCCAGCGCGACGAGCTGGTCGAGCTCCGTCGGCACGGTCGTGACCGACGACGACGGCATCGGCACCGAGCCGTGCACGTGCTGGTACGCCACGTGGATCGGCGAGTCGCCGTCGAACGCCTTGCGGCCGGTGAGCATCTCGTAGAGGACCAGCCCTGCCGCATACACGTCGGAGCGGGCGTCGGCGATGCCGCGCTCGACCTGCTCGGGGGAGAGGTAGGCGACCGTGCCGAGGAGGGTGCCGGACGCGTTGGTCGTGGTGGCCGCCGTGACGGCGCGGGCGAGCCCGAAGTCCGCAACCTTGACGACGCCGTCCTCGCGGAGGATGACGTTCTCTGGCTTGACGTCGCGATGGATCAGCCCGGCGTCGTGGGCGGCGGCGATCGCTTGGAGGATCGGGTCGAGCAGGTCGAGGGCGGCGCGCGGCGACAGCGGCCCCTCAGCGGTGAGCACGTCGCGCAGGGTGCGCCCCGGGACGTACTCCATGGCCAAGAACATCGTGGTGGACCCGGTCGAGTCGTCCTCGCCCTGGTCGTAGACGGCGACGACGTGGGGGTGGCTGAGCCGGGCGGCCGACCGCGCCTCGCGGCGGAACCGGGACACGAACGTCGCGTCGCGGGCCAGGTTGTCGTGCATCACCTTGACCGCGACCTCCCGGTCCAGGCGCAGGTCGAGGGCGAGGTACACGGTCGCCATGCCGCCGTCCGCCAGGTGCGAGAGCACGCGGTATCGGCCGTCGAGCACTCGCCCGACGACGGACAGCGACGAGTCCGTGACGCTCGACGTCATGCCGTGGAGTCTACGAAGCCCGAGGGCGTGGATCGTGCAGGCGGGGCCGGACCTAGAGTGGTCACTGTGACGGAAGTGGATTCGCTGGAGACTCTGGTCGGCGACTGGGCCACCGTCCCGGACATCTCGGAGCGCTGGGGCGTGTCGCTCGCCCGGGTTCGGCAGCACCTCGCCGACCGCGAGCTGCTCGCGTGGCGCACCGGCGAGCGCCGAGTGATCAGCATCCCGGCCAAGTTCCTCGACGAGGCCGGGCCGCGACACGAGCTCAAGGGCACCTTCACCGTGCTGGCCGACGGCGGGATGAACGACGAGGAGATCCTCCGGTGGCTGTTCACGCCGGACGACACGCTCCCCGTCGAAGGCGCTCCCATCGACGCGCTCATCGCCGGGCACAAGACCGAGGTCCGGCGCCGGGCCCAGGTCACGGCGTTCTGAGACCGGTCCTCCCGAGCCGGTGAGACAGCTCGCGTATGCGGCGATGCTCGCGTTCTGCCTCATCGGGACGCTGCCGCTGAACTGGTTCTTCCACCTGGGTGTGCTCGGACAGCTCCGGCGAATGGTCCTCTCGATCGCGCCGGTCTTCCTCGTCTTCGTGACGTGGGACCTCGCGGCGACGCACGCGGGGCACTGGATGTTCGACCCCGAGCAGACGTTGCCGGCGCGGTTCTTCGGGCTGCCGCTGGAGGAGCTCGGGTTCTTCGTCGTGATCCCGCTGGCGGGGCTGCTGACGTACGAGGCGGTCGGCGTGGTCATCGCGCGCCGTCGGGGCCCGTCATGAGCTACACCGCAGCGGCAGGTGTGGGCATCGTGCTCGCCGTGGTCCTGGACCTCTGGGTGCTGCGGACCCGGCTGCTCGCGACCCGGCAGTGGTGGGCCGCATACGCCATCGTCGTGGCGTTCCAGCTGCTGACCAACGGCTGGCTGACCGGCCGGCTGATCGTCACCTACGACCCGGACGCGATCATCGGGTCCGGGACGGTGCCCTTCCTCGGGGACGGCCGGATCGCGTATGCGCCGGTGGAGGACCTCGGGTTCGGGTTCGCTCTGGTGCTCGCCACGTGCGCCCTGTGGGTGTGGTGGGGTCCTCGGTTACCGCGGCGGCAGGGTTCGGGGTAGCCCGAACGACGGCATCAGGCCGTTCTCGAAGCGGGTCATCGCGCAGACCCGGTCCCCGGAGAGGGTCAGCACGAGGAACCCGGCCGCGTGACGACGGCCGTCGGGGGCGTGCAGGTAGAGACCGAACGCCGGCTGGCCGTTGGCCCGGGTGGGCACCAGGTCGAACCGCCGGCCGTCGCGGAAGATGAGGTCGCAGAATCGCGTGGCCGCCTCGCGGCCCTCGTACTCGTAGGGCATCGGCGGCATCGACACGAACACGTCGTCGGTGAGCAGGGCCACCAGGGCGTCGATGTCGCTGGCCTCGTAGGCCCGGACGAACGCGGAGACCAAGGCGTCCTCGGCCGGTGAGCCGGCCACGGGCGCGGGCCGGTGGCCGGCGTCGGCCGATCGGCGGCGGGCCACGGCGGCTCGCGCTCGCTTGAGGGCACTGGTGACCGACTCGACGGTCGAGTCGAGCATCTCGGCCACCTCGGCCGCCGGGAACCCGAGCACGTCGCGGAGGACCAGGGCGGCGAGCTGGCGCGGCGGGAGCAGCTGCAGCGCCGTGACGAAGGCCAGCGAGATCGCCTCGCTCTGCTCGACGCGAGCCTCCGGCCCGGGAGCCAGGTCCGCCCCGCCCTCGAGCCGGCTGTCCGGCAACGGCTGCAGCCAGACCACCTCACCCAGTCGGGTCGGTTCTGGCGGTTGTACTCCGGCCACGTCCCACTCCTTGGCCTGGCGTCGGCCGGCGGCCCGGCGGGCGTTGAGACAGCGGTTCGTGGCGATCCGGTACAGCCACGTCCGTACCGAGGCGCGCTCCTCGAACCCCGCGACTCCCTGCCAGGCCGCCAGCAGCGTCTCCTGGAGGGCGTCCTCCGCGTCCTGGACCGAGCCCAGCATCCGGTAGCAGTGCACCAGCAGCTCGCGGCGGTGCGGGTCGGTCAGCTGCTCGAAGGCGTGGGTGTCTCCGGCCTTCGCGCGGGACATCAGATCGGTGGCCACGGTCGTCGGCACCTTTCGTACGGAGTCGTTCGTCGTCTCACCGGTACTGACACCGGCCGACCCTCGATCTGGGCGGCCGGCCGGTGCCCACTATGCCGCGGCGGCGGTGTCTATCCCCATGTCAGCACGGCTACGAGCAACGGAGGACAGACATGGGACGCATCATCGTCAGCGAGAACATCTCCCTCGACGGGGTGATCCAGGACCCCAACGGTGACGAAGGGTTCGCGTTCGGTGGGTGGTTCCAGCAGATGTCCGACGAGGACCGCTCCGCATGGGCCGAGATCGAGTTCCAGGAGGCGCTGAACACGGCGGCGTGGCTGATCGGCCGGGGTACGTACTCCTGGTTCGCCAGCCGCTGGGCGGACCGTCCCGGTGAGTGGGCGGACCGGCTGCGGGTCGTCCCCAAGTACGTGGTGTCGTCGACGATCGACCAGGCCACCGAGTGGGCCAACTCCACCGTCCTCAAGGGCGACGTCGTCGAGGAGGTCACGGCCCTGAAGGAGAAAGTGGACGGGGACATCCTCGTCTACTCCAGCCGCCGCCTCGTGTGGACGCTGCTGGAGCACGACATGGTCGACGAGGTGCGGCTGATGACGTATCCGTACGTGCTCGGCGCCGGCGAGCGGCTGTTCGGTGAGGCGGAGCAGACCACGGCGCTGCGCCGGGTGGCGGTCCGACCCGTCGGCGAGAGCATCGTGCTGCTCACGTATGCGCCGGCGAGCCGCCGCGCCACCTGACCCAGCCGCCGAGAGGCCAACTTCTGTCGTCAAATGCGACAGATGACAGCAGAAGTTGGCCTCTCGGCGGGGGTGACGGCGGGGGGTGACGGCGGGGGGTGACGGCGGGGGGGGGGGACCGAGGCAGTGACGGTGGCGCTGTCGGTGCCGGCCGACCGGTCAGGCGGAGCGGGACGTCGTGGCCGAGACGAGCGACTGGAGAACCTCGACCGCCTGGTCGTCCAGGCCTGGCGCCTTCTCCAGTGCGGCCCGCGACTGGGCGGCCAGCCCGGCGATCATGGCCTCGAGCTGCTCCACGGCCCCGGTGTCGGCGATGACGCCGCGCAGCTGGGCCACGCCGTCCACGTCGAGGTCGGGCTGGCCGAACAGCTTCTCGAACAGGGCCGCCTGGTCGTCGTCAGCCTGGTCGAGGGCCAACGCCACCAGCACCGTCCGCTTGCCCTCACGGAGGTCGTCACCGGCCGGTTTGCCCGTCGTGGACGGGTCGCCGAACACGCCGAGCACGTCGTCGCGCAGCTGGAACGCCTCACCGAGCGCGAGCCCGTACTCGGACAGGTGGGCCAGGTCGGTCGCCGCCACCCCACCGACGGCGGCCCCGATGAGGATCGGGTGCTCAACGGTGTACTTCGCGCTCTTGTAGCGGATCACGTTGCGGGCGCTGTCGATCCGCGCCGAGGTGTCCAGCTGGTCCCACCCGCGGGCCGACTCCAGCAGGTCGAGGTACTGGCCGCCCATCAGCTGGGTGCGCATCGTGTCGAAGGTCCGGCGTCCGCGGTCCAGCTCGTCGCTCGGAAGTCCCGACGTCGCATACAGCTCGTCCGACCACTGGAGGCAGAGGTCGCCCGCGAGGATCGCCGCGGACTCCCCGAACCGGGTGCTGTCACCGGACCAGCCGGAGTCGGCGTGGAGCCCGGCGAACGCCCGGTGAGCGGCCGGCATACCCCGGCGGGTGTCGCTGCCGTCCATGACGTCGTCGTGGAGCAGCGCGGCCGCCTGGAAGAACTCCATCGCCGCCGCGAGTCGGACCAGCGCGTCGGAGTCGGGTCGGCCGGAGGCGCGGTAGCCCCAGTAGAGGAAGCCCGCGCGCAGCCGCTTGCCGCCGGCGATGAGGCGCTCGACCGCGTCGACGAGGGGACCCAGCTCGTCGCCGACCGGGGCGAGGACGGCCCGCTGCACCTGCATCTCGGCGTCCACGGCCGCCTGGACCCGTGTGCGCAGGTCGCAGAGGTCGAGCGGGCTGATCACGGCAGGTCCTTCCCCGGTTCAGATGACATACCTGATTGCGGCCAGGGTACGGGGCCTTGTCGCCTGGCCCGTGATCTGGTCGCTCCCGCCCACTCGGAAGAGGCCAACGTACTCTGGCCGGTATGCCGGTCAGCACCCGCCTGCCGAGGCCCGAGCACCTCACCCGGTCGATCCCCGCTGCCGTCGCCGGGACGTTGCCGAGCATCAGCTTCGAGTTCTTCCCGCCGCGCGACGACGCGGGGGAGGCGGTGCTGTGGGAGGCGATCCGGCGGATCGAGAAGGTGCACCCCACGTTCGTGTCAGTGACCTACGGGGCCGGTGGCACCACCCGCGACCGGACCATCCGGGTCACCGAGCGGATCGCGCGCGAGACCCTGCTGACGCCGTTGGCCCACCTGACCTGCGTCGGCCACTCGGTCGGCGAGCTGCGCAACGTCGTCGGGTCGCTGTCGGCGGCCGGGCTCCGCAACATCCTCGCGCTGCGCGGCGATCCTCAGGGTGGCCCCGGTCAGCCGTGGGTGAAGCACCCCGACGGCGTCGACCACGCGGACGAGCTGGTGTCCTTGGTCCGGTCGCTCGGCGACTTCACGGTGGGCGTCGCGGCGTTCCCCGACCAGCACCCGGAGAGCCCCAGCCTGGACTTCGACGCCGAGGTCCTGGTGCGCAAGGCGGACGTGGGGGCGGCGTATGCCATCACCCAGTTCTTCTTCACGCGCGAGGCCTACGTGAGGCTGCGGGACCGCGTCGCGGCGCGGGGGCGCGACCTGCCGATCATCCCCGGCCTCATGCCGGTGACCAACGTCAAGCAGCTGGCCAAGATGACCGAGCTGTCGGGTCAGCCGGTCCCGGCGTCGGTCACGTCTCGGCTGGAGGCCGTGGAGGGCGACCCCACGGCGGTCCGCGAGGTCGGCGTGGACATCACGACCGAGCTGGCCCAAGAGCTGCTGGCGGAGGGCGCGCCGGGCATCCACTTCATCACGATGAACCGCTCGACGGCGACGCTCCAGGTCTTCGAGAATTTGGGCGTCGCGGCCGCCCAGTAGCCGCGTCAGGAGCCGAAGGCCGCCCGCCAGAACGACCAGAAGTGGTCCGCCGGCGCGGGCGACGTCCACGTGAGGTTGGTCAGCAGGATCGCGGTCGTCCGGGTCGCCGGGTCGTTCCACCAGGACGTCCCCAGCCCGCCGTCCCAACCGTAGGCGCCGGCGTGCCGACCGTCGGGCTGGTCGGTCAGGTCCACGCCGAGGCCGAGGCCCCAGCCGCCCCCGTCGTCGCCGAGAGGTACGCGAGCGGTCGTCATGGCCTCAACGGTCGTCGGCGCGAGGACCTGCGCTCCGTCGCGGGCGCGGCCGCCGTCGAGCAGCATGGTCCCGAACGCCGCCAGGTCGTCGACGGTCGACACCAGCCCGTCGGCGCCGTTGGGGAACGCCGGCGGACGGCTCCACTGCCCGTCGGTCTCGTCGTACACCGTGAGTTCACCGTCCTCACCCGGCGACCAGAGCGGTCCGAGTCGGCCCCGCTCGCCGGCCGACACGCTGAAGGCGGTGCCGCGCATACCCAGTGGTTCCAGGACGCGCTCGCGCAGCAGGTCGGGGAACGTGGAGCCCGAGGCCCGAGCGACGAGCACGCCGAGGACCTCGGCGCCGATGTTGTACAGCCACCGCTCGCCCGGCTGGTACATCAGGGGGAACGGCGCGAACGTCGCCATCCACGCGTCCGGGTAGGGGTTGGCCTGCGGCGCCGGCGGTCCCATGTGGACCCCGGCCTCCGCCAGCGCGTCGAGCACCGGGGCTGGGGCACCGCTGAAGTCGTAGCCGAGTCCCAGCCGGAACTCGAGGACGTCCCGCACGAGGATCGGACGGTTCGCCGGCACGGTATGCGTGATGCCTCCCTCGGGGTCCGCGACCACCTGACGGTCGGCGAGCTCGGGCAGCCAGCGGTCGACCGGGTCGTCGAGCGACAGCGTGCCGTCGTCGACGAGCGTCATCGCCACGACGGCCGTGACCGGCTTCGTGGTCGACGAGATCCGGAACGCGGTGTCCGGGGTCAGCGGGTCGCCGACGCCTCCGGGGTGGCTGGTTCCCAGCTCGCCTCGGCTCACCTCGCCGTCCCGGGAGACCCACCAGGCGAGTCCCGGTACAGCACCGGACTCGACGTACGGCTCCATCGCGGCATGGATGCGGTCGGGCATGAAAGCTCCTTCGGTCGTTGTCGTGGTCCGACCTGGCGACGACCCGGAACTCATCGCCCCGCACCACTGGAGCTTCAGGGGAGGGCGACGACCCGCATACCCGCTGGTGGGGATGAACTAGGGACGTCGCTCGGGTAGTCGCTCGGTGTCGTCTCCGCGGCGGCGGCGCGTCGGCTCCTCGCGGGGTGGCGCGATCCCGTTGCGTTCGCCCCACTCGTCGTAGCGGCGACGGAGCCGCTTCAGCTTTCGGAAGACGAACATGACGAGGAAGGCGCCGGCGATGAGGATGACTAACGCGATGGCCGCCGCGAGCCAGGGGTTGAGGAAGGCCAGGGACACGACGCCGGCGACGGTGATGTCCTCGCCGGAGGACACCAGGACGTTGCTCACCGGCTCCGGCGAGGTGTTCACCGCGGCGCGCGTCCCGGCCTTGACCAGGTGCGCGGCGAGGGCGGTGAACCCGCCGGTGGCGGCGCTGAACGCCGCGTCGAGCGAGGAGTACTCGTGGCCGATGAGGTACCCGAGCGTCGCACCCACCATCGGACGGATCGCGGTGTGCACCGTGTCCCAGACCGAGTCGAGGTAGGGGATCTTGTCGGCGAACATCTCCAGGACGAACAGCACGGCGGCGACGATCATCACGTCCGTGCGCCCGAGGACGGCCGGGACCTGGCTGACCTCGAAGAACCGCTGGGCGATGCCGAGCATGAGGACGACGAGGTAGGCGTTGATGCCGCTCGCCCATCCGGTCGTGAAGACCCAGGGCAGGAGTTCCGTGCCCACGTCGCCCCCTCTCGTCTCTGCCGAGTTCTACAACGCCGTGGCGACAGGCGCCACTCCCCAGTTCGGTAACACTGTCGTATCGACTGGGTCGTTCGTGAACTAGGTGGCCTCGATCGGCTGGCCTCCGGTGATCCGCAGCAGCTCGTCGTACGTCGTGGCGAAGACGGCGTGCGGGTGGCCGGCGGCGGCCCAGATCGTGTCGTATCGCGCGAGGCTGACGTCGATCAGGGTACGGACGGGGTGCCGGTGGCCGACCGGCGCGACCCCGCCGATGACGAACCCGGTCGCCTCGCGGACCATCTCGGCGCCGGCCAGCTCCATGGCGTCCAGCTCGAGCAGGTCGGCGACCTTCGCCGCGTCGACCCGGTGGGCGCCCGAGGCCAGGATGAGCAGCGGCTCGGGCGCCGTGCCCGGGCCGGCCGACTGGGGGGTCGCGGCGAAGACGAGCGAGTTCGCGATCTGGGCCGTGATGACGCCGAGGTAGGCGGCGGCCTGGGCGGCCGTGCGGGCGGCACCGTCCAGGACGACCACTTCGGTGGTGACGCCGACGCCGGCCAGTGCCTCGCGGACGCGGGTCACGGCAGGGTGCGCGAGGATCGCGGCCCGGGCCTGCTCGGGCAACCCCGCTGGCGCGGTCATCGCCGCCCCGTCACCCGTGCCCGTCATGTCCGAACGGTAATGGCTGTCCTGGCCCCGACCGGGGGTTTTCCCCAGCCGACGCTCCGACGCATACCCGGCGTAACGTGGACCTCCTGGGAGGCGAGATGAGCATGACGTCGGCAGTGTCCGCGTGGCGGTGGCGTCGGGTGCTGAGCTCGCTCGACCGTCAGTGGCGCCGCCGGCTCGAGGCTGACCTCGCCGGCGTCACGTCGCGCGACCGGACCGATCTCGCGGCCCTACTGGACCGGTATGACGACGACGACACGGCCGTGCTGAGGGAGATCCTCTGGAGCCAGCAGGACGCGGCGCAGCGACGCCGACGGCCGGCGGCGGGGTTCGCGGCACCGCTGTCCTGAGTCTTCTACGGGGTCGACGGAGGCTGTGGACGGCTCTTGACACGATGTCCGACGGGGGTAGTACCGTAGGTCGAGTCGAACAGGTGTACGAATACCTCGCAATCTGGTCGACGTCTCCCACTCGTGCCCACGTATGCCTGGAAGGGGCGATGTTGTCATGCGCCGATACAGCGACCCTGTCGAGGTCCGGTCGGGTTCCCGTCTCGGGGCGGTGCAGGGGACCGCCCCGAGACGCGGCGCCGGGTCGGTGCACGGCACGGTCGAGGTGGACGCCCCGGTGGACAGTGGAGGTGACGGCCGCGAGGCGGTCGATGTCGCCGGGCCGGAGGCGTTCATCTGGCAGGGCCGGCTCTACGTCGTCCGTCGCGTCCTCGCCCACTGGCGGGAGCGGCGTTCCTGGTGGCGCGACGCCCTCGACCCGGTGCCGGGCCAGCCGACCGGCATCGACGTCGCCTCGCGCGAACAGCACGTGTGGCGGGTCGAGGCGAGCCGCGGCCAGTCGTTCGGGACCGGGGTCTTCGACCTCACCAGCGACGGGGCCGAGGGCTCCGACGCCGACTGGCGCCTCGTGCGTGTGGCGGACTGAGGAGTGTCGATGAGCGTGCCGATGAGTATGCCGACGAGCACCGTCCGCGGGTACCGAGCGTCTCGGGCTCCGCTCGCCTCGACCTCCCTCGACCTGCTCGACCGGTCCCGGGCCAGCCTGCTGCAGGCCTGCCGCACCGGCGACGCCGGCGAACGCTACGTCGAGGCCCACCTCGGTGCCCTCCGGGCGGCGGCGGCGCTGCTCGCGGCCCGAAGCATCCCGAGCGGTGCCGGGTCGTCCGGAGCCGGGCGGTCCAGCGGGGCTGGCGGGTCTGGGGGGTCTGGTGCCGGGTCATCGGGCGGGGGGTCCAGTGCAGGGCGGGCCATCCGGGCCAGTACGACCCGCTCGCGGCCACGCAGCGTATGGGAGCTGCTGCCGCGTGTCGCGCCCGAGCTCACCGAGTGGTCGGCGTTCTTCGCGGCCTCGGCCCGTCGCCGGGCGGCGGTCGAGCGAGGGAGCCGGATCACCGGCCGCGAGTCCGACGACCTGCTGCGTCAGGCGGAGAACTTCCTCGAGATCATCCAGGACCTCCTCGGCCTGCCGCGGGACGCCGCCCTGGCGCCGATCTCCCGCTATGTCGCGCCGGTGTCCCGCTCCGGGGCGGTGTCCGGCGTGGGCGCGGGAGGGTGGTCAGGTTCAGGGGCAGGGTCAAGTTCAGGTTCAGGTTCAGCAGGGTCGGCAGGATCGGGGGTTTCGGCGGGATCGGCGGGGGAGGCCGGTCGTGGGACGTGACGACCCCGACGGGCCGGGAGCCGAGTCCCGGGCGAGTCCGTCAGGGAGTCGACCGGCAAGTCCGCTGGTGGGCCCATCGGCGAGCTCAGCGGGGCGGGCGGGTGCCGGGCGACGGCTGAGTGCGGGCGAGACCTTCGTCCACCTCCATGTCGCGTCGGGGTACTCGATGCAGTACGGCGCCTCCACGCCCGCCGCGCTGGTCCAGCGGGCCGTGGCGTGGGGTCAGCCGGCGCTGGCACTGACCGACCGTGACGGCCTCTACGGTGCGGTGCGGTTCGTCCAGGCGTGCACGGCGGCGGGCATCGACCCGATCCTCGGCGTCGACCTCGCGGTCAGCGCCCCGACCGGTCGCCCACACACCGGTCGCCCCCACACCGGTCGCCCACACACCGGTCGCCCGGACCGCGAACGGCCGCGACGTGAGGCCTCTCGGCCGGTCAACCCCGCGTCCGGGCGCGAGGCGTCCGCCTGGTGGCCGTCGCTGCCGCCACCGGCCGCTCGGCCGACCGGTCGTACCCGGCGCACCGGCATACCGGACGCCACCGGCCAGGGCGGTCCGGGCGGTGCAGCTGGTTCGGGTGGCCAGGGCGGCTCGGGCTCCCGTACTCCGGTACGGGGCGGGGCGATCGTCGACCCCCGACGGCCACGCGTCACCGTGCTCGCGCGTGGCATGGGCTCCGGTCTCGACCCCGGCGCCGGGTGGGGGCGGCTCTGCCGGCTGGTCACCGCCACCCACCTCAGCGGTGAACGCGGCGAACCGGTCGCCTCGCCGGAGCTCATCGCCGAGCTGGCCACCGCGGCGGGGGAGCCGAGGGCCGGAGGCGCGAACGGTCCCAGCCCGCTCGTCGTCCTCCTCGGTCCCGACTCCGACGTCGGCCGGGCCGTGCTGCACCGGCGACGCGGTGAGGCGGAGGCCGCGCTGGCCCGGTGGCGCGCCCTGCTGCCACGCGACGCGCTGGCCATCGAGGTCGTCTGCCACGGCGGACCCGAAGGCTCCCCGGCCAGCCTCGGTCACGCCGCCCGGCTCTACGCGCTCGCCCGCGACCACGGACTGCGCGTCGTCCTCACCGCCGCCGCCCGGCACGCCGACCCGCAGGAGGCCGCCGTCGTCGACGTCCTCGACGCGGCCCGTCGCCTCGTCGCGCTGGACGTACGACACCTCGACCGGATCACCACCGCCGGCCACCTCAGCCCGACCCCGTCGATGCATGCCGTCGCGTGCGACATCCTCGCGGCGTCCGGGCCGGGCCTGCAGGGCGGCGCCGCCCTGGCCCGCGAGGGAGCCCGCGACCTGCTCCGCTCGACCGTCGCCCTCGCCATGGAGTGCGTCCTCGACCCCACGCTCGACCTCGGCATCGGCTCGGTCCACCTGCCGGAGCAGACCGTCCTCGGGATCGAACCCCACGTCGACCCGCATACCGTCCTCACCGAGCGCTGCCGCGCGAAGGTCGGCGACGCCTACCCCGACGCAACCGCCACCGAACGGGAGGCGGTCGAGCGACGTCTCCAGGACGAGCTCGAGGTCATCGCCGGACTCGGCTTCCCGACCTACTTCCTCACCGTCGCGACCGTCGTCGACCTCATCAAGGACCTGGGCATCCGCGTCGCCGCACGCGGGTCGGGAGCGGGCTCGCTCGTCAACTACCTGCTCGGGATCTCCGGCGTCGACCCGATGCGCTACGGCCTGCTCATGGAGCGGTTCTGCTCGCCGCTGCGCGCCCAGCTGCCCGACATCGACATCGACGTCGAGTCGGCCCGGCGTACCGAGATCTACGAGAAGGTGCTGGCCCGGTTCGGCGGGGAGCGGGTCACCTGCGTGTCGATGATGGACAGCTACCGCGTGCGGCACGCGATCCGCGATGTCGGGGCGGCGCTGGGGATGCCGCCAAGCGAGGTCGACGCGATGGCCAAGGCGTTCCCGCACATCTCGGCGCGCAACGTCCGTGGTGCCATCGCCGAGCTGCCCGAGCTACGGGCCAGCGGCCTCAACGCGCCGCGCCTCGACCTCATGCTCGACCTCGTCGAACGCCTCGACGGCCTCCCGCGCCACATCGCCCTGCACCCCTGCGGCGTGGTCCTGTCCAACTCGCAGCTGCTCGACCGGACCCCGGTCGAGGCGAGCTGGATCGGGTTCCCCATGAGCCAGTTCGACAAGGACGACGTCGAGGCGCTCGGGCTGCTCAAGCTCGACATCCTCGGCATCCGGATGCAGTCCGCGATGGCCCACGCCGTCGATGAGGTCCGGCGGGTCGACCGCGTCAGCATCGACCTCGACGACCGTGACGACGTCCCGCTCGACGACGAGACGACGTTCCGGATGATCCGTACGACGCACACCCTCGGCTGCTTCCAGATCGAGAGCCCGGGGCAGCGCGAGCTCATCGGCAAGTTCGGGCCGGAGTCGTTCGAGGACCTCATCACCGACATCTCGCTGTTCCGCCCCGGTCCGGTGAAGTCCGACATGATCGTCCCGTTCCTCAACGCGCGGCAGGGCTGGAACGCCCCGGAGTTCCTCCACCCGACGCTGATCCCGGCGCTCAAGGAGACCGAGGGCGTCGTCGTCTTCCATGAGCAGGTCCTCCTCATGGTGGCCGAGACGACCGGCGTCACCCTGGCCGAGGCCGACGAGGTCCGCCGCGCGATGGGCTCCCCGCGCGGGCAGGCCGAGGTCGAAAAGTGGTGGCGTCCGGCGGCGCTCGCTCGCGGCTACCCCAAGGACGTGACGGACAAGATCTGGGAGGTGCTCAAGGCGTTCGCGTCGTTCGGGTTCTGCAAGGCGCACGCGGCGGCGTTCGCCTTGCCCACCTACCAGTCGGCGTGGCTCAAGGCCCACCATCCGGCCGCGTTCCTCGCCGGCGTGCTCACCCACGACCCCGGCATGTACCCCAAGCGGCTCATCCTCGACGACGCCCGCAGCCTTGGCATCACGGTGCTCGGCCTCGACGTCAACGCCTCCCAGCAGACCTACGTCGTCGAGCGGCTCGATGGCCTCGGGGATGGCGCGGATGCGGTTGATATCGGTCGGGATTCCGACCCTTTTCACCCACAACCAGCGCCGCTCGACCCCGACCTGCCGGACGGCAGCGCCTACGGCATCCGGATCTCGCTCACCGATGTCAAGGGGATCAGCGAGGCCGAGGTGGCCCGGGTCGTCGCCGCACAGCCGTTCCACAGCCTCGCCGACTTCTGGAACCGCGCCCACGTCCCGAGGCCGGTCACCGAACGCCTCGTCCTCGCCGGTGGGTTCGACACGATCTACGGCATCGACTCGATCGGCGCGGCCGTCGCCCCTGGGCACGCCCACCGGCCGCGACACCGGGGAGTTCGAGCGGCGCACGCCCCGGAGGGTGGCCGCCGCGGCGCCCGCGGCTACGGCTCGGCCGATGGGCCCGACGACGCTCACCTGACGGAGCTCGACGACGACTCGGGTATGCGCGACGACTCGGGTATGCACGACGACTCGGGTATGCGCGACGACTCGGGTATGCGCGACGACTCGGGTATGCGCGACGCCGAGTCCGGTGACGGCGCCGGTCCTCACTACGGGCCGCTCACCACGTTGACCTCGGCCGGTTTGGGACGCCGTGGCCGGGTGACCCGGCGCGACCTGCTGCTCCACGTCGCCGAGCTGGACCGGTGGTCGCGGGCGACGGCGGTGGCGGGGAAGCGGGTCCGAACGGGGACGGCGGCATCCCCGGCTTCGCCGTGGGCCCCATCGGCGGCGCGCGGATCGGGGGCGGCCTCGGCCTCAGCCCGTACGCCGGAACCCGCATCGTCCGACGTCGCCGCGCTGACCGGGATCGCCGGACCCGCCTGGGAGTCGGGCGTCAAGGCTCCGAACCGACCGGTCAGCCGCGGCCGTCCCGGAGCCCGGTCACCGTGGACCGGTCAGCGACTGGACGACGGAGAGGGGTCGACGCACAGCGCGGTGGATCCTTCCCCCTCTGGCGGGAAAAACTCACCGCCTTCATCGAGCGATGCCGCCGCCAGTGCCGCCAGTGCCGCCGCCGGCAGTGCCGCCGCCGCCAGTGCCGCCGCCGCCAGTGCCGCCGCCGCCGCGGCGCTGGCCACCCAGGCCGCACTGTCCACGCATACCGGCCTCGACGTCGCCGCGCGCGCCGCGGCCCAGTCCCAGGCCGCGAAACGGGTCGTCCCCGCCTACGCGCAGCCGACCCAGCTGACCCTCGACCTCGGCGACACCCCTCGGCTGGAGAAGGGCACCGGACTGCCCGAGATGACCGGCCCGGAACGCGTTCGCGCCGAGCTCGACATCCTCGGCCTCGACGCGAGTGCGCACATCGTCGACTTCTACGGGCCGATGCTCGACGCCCTGGGGGTGATCCGGTCGACCGAGATCCTGGGTACCCGCAGCCGCAGCGAGGTCCTCATCGCCGGCGTCAAGGTCGCGACCCAGACGCCACCGATCCGCAGCGGTCGGCGCGTCGTGTTCCTCACCCTCGACGATGCGACGGGGCCGATCGACGCGACGTTCTTCGAGGACGCCCAGGGGCCCTACGCGACGACGGTCTTCCACTCGTGGATGCTCCTCGTCCGCGGCATCACCCGCCGGACCGGCCCGCGCGGGATCTCGGTCCGCGCCACCGGGGCGTGGGAGCTGTCGGCGCTGTGGGACGCGTGGACCCGCGGCGGGCTCGAGGCGGTCCTCGCCGCGCTGGAGGCCGAGGACCGCGAGATGGTGGCCCGCAACGACGCCGCCCTCGCCGCCGCCGTGGAGGCCGACGGTCGCGACATGCCGGTCGCCGCGCGGGTCGGTAGAAGCGGTGGCGGCCGGGAACGCGGCGGGGATGCCGCCGATCTCGACGCCTACACCGGTCTGCCACGGGGCGACCGCGACGACGCCGACTACGCCGCACGGTTCGAGCGGGACGCCGGGGACTCCCGCCACGCGGCGCGGGCCGGCGGCATGGGCGGTGGCGGCTCGCTGCCCCCGGGCCGTGCCGCGAAGCCGGGTACCCGGCGGGTACTTGTCCACGCGTCCGGGTTCACACAGTCGCCCTACGCCGACGTCAAGCCGGCCGGTGAGGACACCCGCGGTGCCCGGGCCCTCGCGACGCCACGGACGGTTCCAGACGCCGTCCCCGGCGCCGACGCCTCGGGCATCGCCGCACAGCACGACGGACAGCGCGACGGGCACCGCGACGGACAGCGCGACGGACAGCGCGACGGATGGCGAGGCGACGAGGAGAGCGCGGACGCGACCCCCGACGACATGCGCACCCTGGGCACGCCGCCGCGCAAGCTCTGGCACGCCAGTCCCGGAAGCTCAGGGCACTAGGGTGAGCCCGACCAGTGCGGCTGCCGTGCCGTTGATCAGGACTCCGAACGGACGCCGGAGAGGACCGACGACGTGGCCGACGAGCGACGCGACCGTCCCGAGACGTCTGTTCCCCGTGCCCCCGCGTCCTCGGCGTCGCCGTGGACCCACGTCCGCAACCAGGGCGTCTGGGACGCCGTGGGCGAGCTGGTCCGGCGGCGTGAGGCCGACCTCGGGCGTCCGCTGCGAGTTCTCGACCTCGGTGGTGGTTCTGGAGGCCTGGCCGTCCCGCTCGCCGAGCTCGGCCACGACGTCGTCGTCGTCGATCCCAGTCCCAACGCCCTCGCCGCCCTCGAACGCCGCGCCGCCGACTTCGGCGTCGCCCACCGCGTCACCGGACGGCAGGGGGACGCCGACAGCCTGGCGTCCGAGAAGGGCAGCGTCGACCTCGTCTGCTGCCACGGCGTCCTCGAAGTCGTCGACGACCCCGCCGCGGCCCTGGCCCAGATCGCGGCCGTGCTCACCCCGGACGGCCACCTCTCCCTTCTCGTCGCCGGACGACTCGCCGTCGTCCTCGCCAAGGCGCTCGCCGGCGAGCTCGGCCACGCGCGCGAGGCGCTCACCAGCCCCGACGGCCGCTGGGGGAAGGGCGACCCGCTGCCGCGCCGGTTCGACGTCGAGGGTCTGGTCGCGCTGCTCGACGCCGCCGGGTTCACGCCGCTGCAGGTCCACGGCGTCCGCGTCTTCACCGACCTCGTCCCCCCGAGCGCGCTCGACAGTGCCGCCGACCGCGCGGCCGTCGCCGAGCTCGAACGCGCCGCGGCCACCCACCCGCACTACGCCGAGGCCCTCGGCTCCCTCGGCGCCGGCATCCATGTCATCGCCCAGCGGTCCTGAGGTCCACCGCACGACCCGCCGGTATGCGTCGCGCCCCCTCCCGCACGCGGGTCGCCACCGGCCGTGGGACGGTCGCCACCGGCCGGCGTCCAGTCACCCTCGCGGACGGTGGGGGCGATGAGCCGCCGCCAGTACGCCGCACCCCGCCGCAGCGGGGAGGGCGAACCGGACGACACCGGCTGCACCGTGCTCCACGTCGACATGGACGCCTTCTACGCGTCGGCGTCGCTCATCGACCGCCCCGACCTGCGCGGGAAGCCGGTCGTCATCGGCGGTGGCGGGAACCGGTCGGTGGTGCTGTCGGCGACCTACGAGGCGCGCCGGTTCGGCGTGACGTCGGCGATGCCGATGGGCAAGGCTCGCCGGCTCTGCCCGCAGGCGATCGTCATCGAACCCGACTTCACCCGGTACTCCCAGATCTCCGACGCGATCATGGCGACCTTCCACGCCGTGACCGACATCGTCGAACCGCTCTCCCTCGACGAGGCGTTCCTCGACATCGCCGGCGCGCAACGCCGGCTCGGGCGCCCGGCCCGGATCGCGCAGTGGGTCCGCGACACCGTGGCCGACGAGCAGGGAATCACCTGCTCGGTAGGCGTCGCGTCGACGAAGTTCGTCGCGAAGCTCGCCTCCAGCCTGGCCAAGCCCGACGGGATGATCGTCGTCCCGCAGGCCGAGGTGCTCGGCTTCCTCCACCAGCTGCCGGTCGGCGCCCTGTGGGGGGTGGGGGAGCGGACCGAGGAGGCCCTCACCCGGCTCGGCCTGCGCACCGTCGCCGACATCGCGCATACGCCGGTGGAGACGTTGCGGCGGGGACTCGGCGACGTCGCGGGCGCCCACCTGCACGCCCTGGCCTGGGGACGTGACGAGCGGATCGTCGTCCGCGAGACGCGGGAGAAGAGCATCGGGTCCGACGAGACGTTCTCCCACGACATCGACGATCCAGTGGTCATCCACCGCGAGCTGCTCCGGCTCAGCGACCGCACCGCCGCCCGGGTCCGGGCCGCCGGGATGATGGGCCGCACCGTCACCATCAAGGTGCGGTTCGCCGACTTCACGACGATCACGCGGTCCCGGACCCTGCGCGACCCGACCGATGTGTCCCGCGACATCTACGCCACGGCCCGGTCGCTGTTCGACGCCCTGGGCCTCCAGCGAGCCCGGATCCGGCTGGTCGGGGTTCGGATGGAGGGCCTTGTCGAGGGGGAGGGGGCCGCCATCCAGGCGACCCTCGACGAGCCCGAGCACGGCTGGCGCGACGCCGACAAGGCGGTGGACCGGGCCAGCGCTCGGTTCGGCGCGGGCGCGGTCCGTCCGGCGGCCCTCGTCCGTGACCGCGGCGACGCCCCGAGGTCGCCGGCGGCCGCGGCGGCGCAGGCCCGGGCCGACGTCTCGCGCGCGGTGAGGAAGCCCCGTCCCTCCGCACGACCCGACCGCCCAGCCAACCCTGCGGGAGGTGGCGATGACCTACCGACATGACGGTCTGCTGACGTTTCGACCCAGCACTCGGATTCGGGCAGTTGCTCCCCTCGCGCCGACATATCCTTAAGACTTACAGTGACTGTCACGTGACTGATGAGTAGGACGTCGACGCCGACGGGGTCGTCGTTCGAACTTTTCGCAGCGTCCGTTCGTCCTACCAGGTGACGGTCGTGCAAGGGAGGTTGACCGGTGCCGCTGTCCGAACACGAGCAGAAGGTGCTCCAGGCCATGGAGCAGGCTCTGTATGCCGAAGACCCCCGTTTCGCGACCCACATCACGAACCACGGTCTGCATCCCGGCAAGCGCCGCATCATCGTCGGCGTTCTCGGTGTCGTCATCGGACTCGCCCTGGTCGTCCTCGGAGCCTTCAACTCATTGATCTGGCTCGGCGCCATCGGCTTCGCGCTCATGGTCGCCGGCGGCGCCTGGGCGTTCACCCCGGCCAAGAAGTCCGTCCTCGGCGCGGTCGGCCCGGACGGTGCGGTCCGTCGCACCGTGGCCGGCGAGACGCGCACGGCCGGCCCCAAGTCGGGCGGCTTCATGCAGCGGCTCGAGGAGCGCTGGGACAAGCGCCGCCACGACGAGTGGTGACCCGCCGTCGATGACGGCTCCTCCACCTCGAACAATCTGGCAGCACGGCTCGACCACGGTCCCGGCCGTGCTTTTGTATGCCACGACGTGGCTGTCCTTTCGGGCCGTAGGAGAGCCGCCCCCTATCGTGAGGTCCTCTCTGGGAGGAGCCCGTCATGGGAACGCCGCTGGTCATCATCGGTTGTGGTGGGTTCGGACGTGAGGTCCAGGACGTCGTCGACGCCGTCAACGAAAAGGCGCAGACCTGGGACCTCCTGGGCTACCTCGACGACGCGCCCGACCCGGAGAACGTCCGGCTCGTCGAGTCTCGAGGCTCACGAATCCTGGGCGACGCCTCCTGGCTGGAAGGCGCCGAGGCCGGGGTGCGATACGTCATCGGGATCGGGAACGGGTCGGTGCGCCGGGCGCTGGACCAGCGGTACTCCTCGATCGCGGTCGACGCCGCCACCCTGATCCACCCGAGCTCCACCCTCGGCCACGATGTCCGGATCGGTGCCGGATCGGTGATCTGCGCCGGTGTCCGGGTGACCACCAACGTCGACATCGGTCGCCACGTCCACCTGAACCTCAACACCACCGTGGGGCACGACGCCCGGATCGCCGACTACGTGACGGTCAACCCCCTCGTCGCGATCTCCGGCGGTGTTCAGGTGGGAGCCGAGTCGATGCTGGGGACTCACTCGGCCGTGCTCCAGTACCTCACCGTCGGGGCCGGAGCCGTGGTCGGGGCCGGCTCGTGCGTCGTGCGCGACGTCCCCGACGGGGTCGTCGTCAAGGGCGTCCCGGCGCGGTAGTCCGTCCGGCTCCGAAGGGCCGTAGTTCTGGCTGCTTGCCCTGCTCCCGCATGCCTCATGTGGTAAACAGAATGACCGAGTTGGGCGGGTATGCGTAGATCGCCGTATATCTGACGATCATGAGGCGGAGAGCGGCGGGAGTGACGGTGACGCGACACGGCGCTCGCGCCCACACCTGCCCGGATCACCTGGTACCGGCGTGAGCCGGATCCACCTCTCCCGCGCCGAGTCGAGCGCGGTCGAAGAGGAGTTCGTCCTCGACGCCTTGAGGTCCGCATGGGTCGCGCCGGCGGGGCCGCACCTCGCCGCCTTCGAGGAGGAGATCGCCGCGCTCGTGGGGGTCGCCGGCGGGGTCGCCACCAGCTCGGGGACGGCGGCCCTCCACCTCGCGCTGCTCGATGCCGGCGCGGGACCGGGTGCCGTCGTCCCGGTCTCCACCCTGACCTTCGCGGCCACGGTGAACGCCGTCCTCTATACCGGTGCTCGGCCGGCCCTGGTGGACTGCCTGAGCGAGGACGGCAACGTCGACCCCGCCCTGCTCGTGGAGGCGGTCGACCGGCTCCAGGCTGAGGGCGAGCATGTTCCCGCCGTCGTCGTGGTCGACCTCTTCGGCAAATGCGCCGACTACGCGTCGATCCTCGAACCCATGGCCGCACGCGGGGTGGCCGTCGTGGAGGACGCCGCCGAGGCGCTCGGGGCCGGCCGAGGCGGCCGCAACGCCGGAGCGTTCGGCCGATCTGCGGTGCTGTCGTTCAACGGCAACAAGATCCTGACCACCTCGGGCGGCGGGATGCTCCTGAGCGACGACCCCGAGGTGCTGCGGCGGGCGCGCCACCTGGCGGCCCAGGCCCGCGAACCCGTCCCGTGGTACGAGCACGTCGAGGTCGGCTACAACTACCGGCTGTCCAACGTTCTCGCCGCCCTGGGCCGCGGACAGCTGCGCCGGTTCGACGCCCTCATGGGCCGCCGGATCGAGATCCGGGAGCGGTACCGCGCGGCCTTCGCCGACGTCCCGGGAGTACGCCTGCTCGGGGACCGCCCGTCCGGCCCGGACGACCGGAGCAACTGCTGGCTCACGACGGTCGTGCTCGACCCGGCGCAGACCATGGTGTCGGTCGACAGTGTCCTCAAGGACCTCGAGGCCCAGGACATCGAGGCGCGGCACGTGTGGAAGCCCATGCACCTCCAGCCCGCCTACGAGGGGTTCCCGCAGTTCCTCAACGGGACATCGCAAGACCTGTTCGAGACGTCGGTCGTCCTGCCGAGCGGCTCGGCCCTGTCCGACAGCGAGGTCGACCGAGTCATCGACGCCATGCTCCGGCAGCTCGCTCGGAGTTCAGCATGACCGGATCCCGCGGCGTGGTACTCACCGACCACCGGTTCCTGGCCACCCCGGACGGCCGGGTGTGGACGCAGACCCAGGCCGACTACGACTTCTGGTCCGCCTACGCGGACGCCTGGTCGGGCGTTCGGGTCGTGGCCCGAGTGGTCCACGTGGCCGACGTCCCGCCGCGGCACCTCAGGGCGGACGGCGACGGGGTCACCTTCGGGGCGGTGCCGTCCTTCGTGGGGCTTCGGGGGCTGGCCCGTCAGGCCACCGCCGTCCTCCGCGCCGTGGGCCGGGAGGTCGGTGCGGCCGAGGCGGTGCTGCTCCGAGGCCCGGGCATCATCGCGCTCTGCGGCCTGCCCCAGCTGATGGTCCGTCGCCGCGCATACAGCGTGGAGGTGATCGGTGACAGCGACGAGGCGCTGCGGTTCGGAGGAGTGGCCGGCCGCGCCGGCCCCCTCCTGGCCCCGCTGGCGGGCTGGCTGCAGGGACGGGTATGCCACGCGGCGCGCAGCGCGTCCTACGTCACCGACCACGCCCTCCAGGAGCGTTACCCACCTGGCCGCGGGCCCAGCTTCGCCATCACCGACGTCGACCTTTCGCCGGCGGCCTTTGCGCCCGCGCCCCGCCCGCGGACCCCGGCCGACCGGCCCTTGCGGATGGTGCTGGTGGGCTCGCTCGAGCAGCCGTACAAGGGGGCGGACACCGCCATCCGGATGGTGGCTCTGCTGCGTGGGAAGCGTGACTGCCACCTGACCGTCGTCGGCGGCGGCCGTCTGCTCGACGCCTACCGGGACCTGGCGGTCCGGCTCGGGGTCGCCGAGAGCGTCGAGCTGACCGACTGGCTACCGCGCGGGCCCGCGGTACGGGAGGTGCTCCAGGCGTCCGACCTGTTCGTCATGCCGTCCCTGACCGAGGGGATGCCGAGGGCGCTCTTGGAGGCCATGGCGCTGGGTCTGCCGTGCGTCGGCTCCGACGTCGGGGACATCGCCCGCCTGCTCGGCGCGGCGTACACCACCCCGCGCAGTGACCCGCAGGCGTTGGCGCGGCTCGTCGCCGGGCTCGGACCCGACGAGCTGGGGACGATGTCCGAGCACAACCTCCGCACCGCTCGGGCCATGGTCCCGCGCGACACCGCCCGGCTGAGGCGGCAGTTCCTGGAGACGGTCGTCGCCGCCCCCGATCGGCAGCGTTCAGCGACGGGCGTCTTCCGATGAAAACCCGCGAGCGATCCATCCTCATGGCGGTCACCTCGTCGGTGAGCTGCGTCTTCTTCGAGGGCCAGCTGCGACATCTGCAGCAGGCCGGCTGGCGGGTCGCGATCTCGGCCAGCCCCGACCTCCCGGGCCAGCTCACCTCGTTCGCCGAGGCGGAGGGCGTGGAGGCGGTCGAGATCCCGATGCGGCGGGAGATCAGCCCGGGGGAGGACCTCGGATCCCTGTTCCAGGCGGTCAGCGCTCTCCGGCAGCTCCGCCCGATGGTCTCCAACGTCGGGACCCCGAAGGCGGGACTCATCGTGGGTCTCGCTGCGGTCGTCACCCGCGTGCCGTACCGGGTCTACACGGTGCACGGTCTCCGGTTCGAGGGGTCCACCGGTGGTCGGCGGCTCCTGCTGACCTTGGCGGAACGCCTGGCGATGTCCTGCGCGCATCAGGTCGTCTGCGTGTCGAGCGGGGTCGCGCTCGGCATCCGCTCGGCCGGGCTGGCGCCGGCGCGCAAGACGGTCGTTCTCGGCGCGGGCAGCGTCAACGGCGTCCTGGTCCCCGACCGCCCGACCCGCGCGGCCGCCCCGGTGAGCGGCGTCATCGGCTACGTCGGCCGGCTGGCCCGGGACAAGGGGGTCGACGACCTCGTCGACGCCTTCACCCGCATCAGTGCGCAGCAGCCGACGGTGGAGCTGCTGGTCTGCGGTGACGTCGACCCGGGCGACCCACCGAGCGCCGCGTCGATGCAGACGATCGCTCGCCATCCCCGGATCACCCACCTCGGGCACGTCTCGCCGATCGCCCCGCACCTGCGGCGGATGAGCCTGTTGGCCCTGCCCTCGTACCGAGAGGGTCTGCCGGCGGTGCTGCTCGAGGCCGCCGCCCAAGGTCTGCCCGTCGTGGCGACGACGGCGACCGGGTCCAGGGACGCCTTCGTCGACGGCCGCACCGGGCTGGCCGTGACGCCCGGTGACGTGGACGGCCTGGTTCAGGCCCTCACCGAGCTGTTGACCGACGAGGACCGGGCTCGTCGGATGGGGACCGCCGGCCGGGCCTTCGTGCGGGAGCGCTTCTCCCGCGAGCGCGTGTGGAGGCAGTGGACCGACTTCTACGGCTCCCTCCCGACGCGGCCACGCCCGACCGACCGCGTGAAACGGGTCGTGGACGTGGTGCTCGGCGGCGCCGCGCTGGTCGTGTCCTCCCCGCTGGTCCTCGCCTCGGCAGTCGTCGTCTGGAGGACCCTCGGCCGGCCGGTCCTCTTCCATCAGGAACGACCGGGGCGGCACGGGCAGCCGTTCCACATCCACAAGTTCCGCACCATGTCGGAAGCGCGCGGCATCGACGGGACGTTGCTGCCCGACGCCAGCAGGGTCTCGAGGAGCGGGGCGTGGCTGCGCCGCACCAGCCTCGACGAGCTGCCCAGCCTCTGGAACGTCGTGCGGGGTGACATGAGCCTCGTCGGCCCGCGTCCGCTGCTGGGTCGCTACCTTCCGCACTACACGCAGCGCGAGGCCCTGCGCCATGCCGTGCGACCCGGGCTGACCGGATGGGCCCAGATCCACGGGCGGAACACGACGGGGTGGGCCGAGCGGCTCGAACAGGACGCCTGGTACGTCGAGAACCGCTCCCTCACCCTCGATGCGTGGATCCTCCTGCGCACGATCAACGTGGTCATCCGCGGCTCGGGCGTGGTCGTCGACCAGCGCAGCACGATGCCCGACTTCGACGAGGAGCGTCGAGCCGGATGACCGACGCCTCCGCACCCACCCGCCAGCAGGCGACCCGGATCCTGCACGTCCTCGGGTCCCTGGACCGGGGTGGCGCCGAGACGGTCGCCCTCGACCTGGCGCGCCGCATCCCGTCCGAACAGGTCCGGCAGGCCTTCGTCTGCCTCTCGGGACGCGAGGGCGAGCTGGCCGACGAGTTCAGGGCCGCGGGCGCTGAGGTGTATGCGTTGCCGCTCCGCCCGCTGGTCACGTTCGGTCCGCGGTTCGTCGGGCTCATCCGCGACTGGAAGCCCGACGGCGTCGTCTCGCACGTGTCGGTGGCCAGCGCACCGCTGCTGCTGGTCGCCCGGTTCTGCCGTGTGCGCCAGCGCGTGGCCCGGATGCACAGCCAGGGCGACGGACGAGGCGCCGGCCGGGCCCGCGAGCTGTACCGCGCCGGGATGCGTCTGCTCATGCCGTATGCCGCGACCCATGTCCTCGGCGTCACCCGCTCGAGTCTGACCTTCGGTCTCGGACGGTCCGTGGCCCGCGCCCGGGCCCGCGGCGTGCGAGTGGCCGTCCTGCCCAACGGAGTCGACGGTGACCGGTTCACCCCGCCGGCCCTTCCGCCGCCCGACGAACCCCTCGTCGTCGTTCACGTCGGACGGGCGGCCCCGGAGAAGAACCGCCGAGCCCTGCCCGCGATCCTCTCCGAGCTGGAGCACTACGGGCCCGCGGAGATCCGCCTCGTCGGGGCGCGGACCCTCGAGGACATCGACTCCGGAGCCGAACGGCTGACCGTCGTAGGCCCGACCGACGATGTCCCGGCGGAGCTCCAGGGCGCCCACGTCAGCATCCTTCCCTCGCTGTGGGAGGGGCTGCCCGGCGTGGTGCTCGAGTCGCTCGCCTGCGGCACGCCGGTCGTCGCCTCCGACCTGCCGGGCGTGCGCGAGATCGCCGAGGACTGTGTCGGTGTGACCACCGTGCCGGTGGAGGCGCCTGCCGCCGAATGGGCCCGGGCCGTGCGCACGGCCGCCGTCCACGGCCCGAGCCGCACCGCCGTCCGGTCCGCGCTGCTGGTGTCCCGGTACACGGTCGCCAGCAGCGTCCGGCAGTGGACGCTGCTCTGGGACGAGGCTGCTACGCCTCACGGCGCCGCGCGAGCAAGGGTCTCGACCTCGTGATGCGCAACCATCTCGACGCGCGACGGCTCCTCAGCGGTGGAGTCCTGGTCGCCGCCGGCAACGCCGGAGTCGTCCTCCTCGCGACGAGGTGGCTGTCCCCTGCGGACCGCGGGGTCATGGTGGTCGCCGCGACCATCCCGGCCATGGTGTCGTTGTTGGCGAGCCTGGGCATCGGCAACGCCATCAAGGCCCGGCGCCCGAAGACGCCCGCGGACCAGGTGCACCGCCTCAACCAGGCGTTCGCAGCCCTGCTCGTGCTGACGACCGTTCTCGGTGTCGTCGTCAGTGTGCTGGCGGCTGCCGCTACAGCCCCATGGGTCTCCGAGAGCCTGACGTCGCCCGAGATGCTGGTCGCCGTGGCGCTGGGCGGCGGCAGCCTCACGTTGTCGACCCAGCTGGCCGACGGATGGTTCTCCGGGGGGCGGTTCGCCGCTGGTGCCCGCTGGGCCGCCGCCACCGCGTTGGCCGGTCTCCTGATAGTCGTCGTGCTGCGTCCGGCGACGGGGGCCGGGGTTCTGCTCGCCCAGTTCGGAGCCGCGATCGTCGTGCAGGGTGTGCAGCTGGTGTTCCTCGCCCGGGCCGGTCTGGTCGGCGCGCCGCGCGCGCATCGGGCGGTGGTACGCGAGCTGGTGGGCCAGGGGGTGCCGAGCCTCGGCCAGACGATGGGGTCGACGGTGGTCCTTCGGGCCGACCGCCTGCTGCTCGCCTTCGTGGTAGCCCCCCAGGTGCTCGCCGCCTACGCGCTCGCCTCGACGATCAGCGAGGCCTCGCGACTGATCCCCACCAGCCTGGGCCAGGTGGCGCTTCGACAGGCGTCGCAGCACGACGCCTCCGCCGACGTCGAGCCGCAGGTCCGCCTCTCCCGTCGTGTGGTTCTCGCCGTCGGGATCGTCGCCACGGCCGCCTCGCTCCTGCTCGTGACCAGGGTCTTCGGCCCGGACTATGGCTCCACCCCGGTCCTGGTGGCCGTCATGCTTGTCGGTGAGGTCTTCTTCAGCAGCTACGTCATCCGGTCGATGGCCCTCATCGGGCACGGCGCCGCGCGCGTGGCGGGGCGCATCGGGCTGGTTGCTGCCCTGGCGAGCGTGGCCGCATACCTCGGAGGCGGGATGCTCTGGGGGGCGCTGGGATGCGCGCTGGCCGGGGTCGCCCTGTACGCCGGTATGGGGAGAGCGGCCCATACCGCCCTTGACTCGATGAAGGTGCCCCGATGAGCGCCACGGCGATCCCGTTGCGCTCGCGAGTGACCGGGCTCATCGCGGCCGTTGCGGTGATCGCCGCGATCGCGCTCCGCTCCGAGATCCTCGACCTCGGGCTGAGCGTCGTCTGCACACTCGCGGCGGTGACGGCCCTGGTGGCCTTGTGGGCGGTGGTCCGCCTGTCGCGGCGTGGGCTGTGGTCGGCCGCGAGCGCATACCTCGTGGTCTTCGTGCTCTTCCACTTCGGCCTGGCCGTCCTGTCCACTCTGCGGCTCTCGCCGCCGGACTACATGGCGGAGTACCTGCGGAGCTGGTTCAACGACGAGAGCTCGGTTCGGGAGGCCCTCTACCTCTCGATACTCGCCTCGGGGTGCCTGGTGACGGGGTGCTCCTGGATGGGTGGGCGAGACCCGGTGGGTCCCATCGACCAGACACATCCGGCCCTGCGCAGTGCCTCACGGCTGGGGGTTGCCCTGGTCACCGCGGGCGCGGGAGTGCTGCTGTGGTGGGTGGCGACCACCATCCCGGAGCTGCTGCTCGGCGCCGGCGGCCGCACCGCGTACTGGGCGGCCGTCGAGGGGAGCGCCGCAGCCGTCGTCGCGCAGCCACTGCTGATCTTCGGGGGGATCCTCCTGGCCATCGGCCGGCCGGGGTGGGCCCGCCGCGTCGGATTTGTGGCTCTCGGGCTGTTCGGAATGTGGGCGCTGCTCGTCGGCGCCCGGACGGCGATCATGTACACGGCGCTGGCCATGGTCGTGGTGCTGGGCCGTGTTCGGCGGATGCCCTCGACGCGGGTCGCTGTCCTCGCCCTGCTGGGCGGCCTCCTGGTCGTGGGGTTCGTCGGGCAGGCGCGCCTCGACGGCGAGTATGCCTCCCGCGCCAGCATCGACCCGCGCGTTGGCCTCGCCGAGATGGGCGGTTCGCTGCGCTCCGTCGTGGAGGTGGTCGAGTACCGCAGGGTCAACCACGTCCCGTTGATGAACGGCATCACCTATGTCGGCTTCGCTGCACGAGGGGCCGAGACCCTTCTCGGCCTCCCCCGCCCGGACGGCCTGACCGACCCTAGGATCGCCGGGAACGAGTTCCGGGGCCGGCTCGACAACTACCAGATCGGCTACTCCTCCGTCGCCGAGGCGTTCCGCAACGGGGACACCGGGGGAGTCGTCGTGGTCTTCCTCGTCATCGGCTCCCTGCTGGGGTATCTCGACTCCCGCCGGCTCGGCCGCCCCTACGTCGACTTCACCGTGGGTGCGGTCTTCTACGTGTTGGCGTTCACGATCCGGCAGCCGTCGGTCAGCTCGATCGCGAACCTGAGCATCGCCGCGGGGGTGCTGCTCCTGTGGCGGATATGGACGGCGATCGAGGACCGCGGTTTCCCGGCCGTCGAACCCTCCCCTCCGCAGCTCACCGGCGTGGGGGGCGGTCGTGCTCTCGCCGACGGTTCGGGTGACCACCGCGTCGGCCCGGACGGTCGCAACATCGACGATCCAGACTCGGCGATGTGGTCCTTCCGCCGATCGTGATCGATTCCGCGCCGGCTTGAGCCGGAGGCCGGTGTCGTGTCGAGCCGTCGACGGAGCGCCGGTGTAACCCAGCTCGCTTGCGATCCGGAAAGGCACGAACTGCCGAGGAGGCGCCCCGCCAGGCGACGACCGGGGCGGGCATACCGCGCAACCAATGATGCCGGGGTGCGGTCGAACTCGACCGCACCCCGGCATCCTGATGGTGACTCAGTGCTGAGGCAGCACGTGGGCCTTCTTGAGGCTGCCGTCCACGAGCGCCTTCTGGTTGGTCGCCAGCTGCTGCGACTTGGTCGTCTCCTTGCCCAGGAACTTCTGCGCCTGGTTGAAGGCTCCGGCCGACATCTGCGGACCGACGAGGACCGCGAACGAGCGGGCGACGACGATGTCGACCGCGGAGAGTCCCAGCGTGTTGCCCGCCGCCACGTGGACCACGAGGGCGCGCACGTCGATGCCGGAGGCGAAGGTGTACTGCTGGTTGATCACCACGTAGCCGATGCCCGGCAGGGTGATGATCGTGTTCGGCGCGGCGTTGACGCTGACCGGCACGCCGGCGACCACCAGGTTGGTGAGGACGCTGCCGGACCCGGTCGTGCTGACCGTCGACGCCCCATCGGCGGTGCTGACGTGAGCGGTGGACTTCACGGTGGTGGCGTTGACGAGACCGCCGAGGAGGTTGACTCCAGCGACCTCGCTGGTGGTGACGGCGTCGGCTGTCAGCCCGGACCGCGTACCGGTGGCCGTCGACGTCACGGCGCCGAGGCTGCCAAGCACGGCCGGAAGCCCGTTCACGCCGAGGACGCTGGCAGTCAGGTTGCCGTTACCGATGCAGGGGATCTGAGCGGTGACCAGCGGGCCCACCTTGAGGAGGTTGTCCGAGGTGGCGACGGTCAGGCCCTCGCCCGCGCCGAACATGTACGTCTGGTCCGTCTGGCCGTAGATGGACGAGTAGGTCTCGCCGACGGAGCTCGACGCCAGGCTCAAGAGGGAGAGCTTGATCCCGGTGGCCATCAGGCCGACGGCCCCGAACTGCGCGCCGCCGAGGTTCTGGGTCGCGTGCAGCGTCAGCTGCCCGAGCGGCCCGAGGTCGAAGCCGGTGTTGGGAGCGACGGTGCCGTTGATGGTGATGATCGCCGGGGCGAGGGCTGAGACCTTGACCTGGAGGTTGGTCACCGTCATGGCCGAGGACGTGGTGAACAGGCCGGTCCCCGTGTCGTAGAAGGTGCTGGAGCGGACGGAGATCGCGTCGGCCGTGACGCCGAAGCCGACGCCGAGCGGCAGGTTCACGTTCGCGGCGTCGTAGGTGGACCGGGTCTCCTGGATCGCCCCGGACTTCAGGCCCTGGCTGACCGTCGTCTCAGTGCCCACGGTGATCCCGCCGAGGTTCACCGTCGCCGCCGAGTCCTGGAAGTACAGCGGTGACTTGTCGGAGCAGCCGACGCCGGCGGCGACGACCGGACCACTGGTCACGGCACCGCCCGCCGCATACGTCTTGATGTCGTGGGAGTACCCCGAGTAGGCCTTGTTGCCAGGGAGCGCCTTCGGCGCTGCCTGTGCGGCCGTTGCGGTGAACCCGAGCAGTACGAGCGCCGTGACCAGCACGGCGAAGAGCCTGCCGTGTCGTCGTTCAGTGACCTTCATGGTGGTTCCTTTCGGGGACGTGTCCTGCGGTGGAAAAGGGGTGTTCTGTCGGCGAGCCGGATGCTGGCGTCGGGTGCGACCCGTGGAGCGCTCTAGCTGGCCACCGGCGTCGCCTGGGGCGCGTACGTCACGCCGGCCTCGTCGCGCATCCACTCGGCGGCGGTCCAGTGGCTCGCCGCGTCGAGGCGGGGAACCTCGTCGGCGCGCAGGCCTGGTGCTCGAACGCTGCTCACCAGCGGGTTCGCGGTGCGGTGGGGGTCTTCGAGAGCGGAGAAGAGGTTCTCGCTCAGCTTCTCGCCGGGGCGCAGGCCGGTGAAGACCATGTCGATGTCGGAGCGGCCGGACAGGCGGATCAGCGTGGACGCGACGTCGACGATCTTCACCTGCTCGCCCATGTCGAGCACGAGGACCTCGCCGTCCGGACCGATCGCCGCGGCGACCAGCACGAGCTGGCACGCCTCCGGGATGAGCATGAAGTAGCGCTCGACGTCGGGATGCGTGACGGTCAGCGGGCCGCCCCGCTCGATCTGCGTCGTGAACGCGTGGATCACCGAACCTCGTGACCCGAGGACGTTCCCGAACCGGACCGACACGTACTGGCCCCGGTGGTTCGCGGCGAATCCGGCCGTCAGTCGCTCGGTCACCCGCTTGCTGTAGCCCAGCGCACAGGTGGCGTCGGCGGCCTTGTCGGTGGAGATGTTGACGAACGCGGTGACGCCGGTCTCGGCGGAGACGGTGAGCATGTTCAGGGTGCCCAGCACGTTGGTCTTGTAGGCCTCGAGTGGGAACCTCTCGAGGAGCGGCAGGTGTTTGAGCGCCGCCGCGTGGTAGACGATCTCGGGGCGCTCGCGGCGGAAGACCGCTCGGAGGGTGTCGAGCTCGCGGATGTCGGCCAGCACGATGTCGTCGCTGTCGAGGAGCCCGGAGCCGCCCAACGACAGCTTGGTGGCCTGGAGCCCGGACTCGTCGCGATCGAGAAGGATGAGCTTCCGTGGTCGGAACCGGGCGATCTGACGAGCCAGCTCCGAGCCGATGGACCCACCGGCACCGGTGACGAGGACCACCTTGCCGTCGAGCTGCGTGGAGACGGCCTCGCTGTCGATGGTGATGGGTCGCCGGCCGAGAAGGTCGTTCAGGTCGACGTCGCGCAGGTCGGTCGTGGTGGGCCGGCCGCCCAGGATCTCCGAGATCGGGGGGAGGACGAGCATCTCGAGGCCCGCCTCGTCGGCGAGGTCGCGCAGGTCCCGCATCAGCGCTGCGTCGGCGGACGGGAGGGCGATGACGAGGGTGTCGGCGTGGAAGGTGGTGGCGACGTCCGGCAGCGAACGTCGGGTGCCCCGCACCCGCACGCCGTCGATGTGGAGCCGGGCCTTCCTGGGGTCGTCGTCGAGAATGGCGACCGGCACGAATCCCGACTCCGGGGTGTGGAGCATCGTCCGCACCAGCTGCCGTCCGCCCTCGCCGGCGCCGAACACGATGACCCGACGGCGTTCGTCCCTCTCGCTCGGGCGTCGGGTCCGCCACGTCCGGACGCCGAGTCGGATGGCCAGCATGAGCGCCAGCGCGACCGCCCCGCCGCTGATCGGTGCGGTCCGGGGCACCGGGTGGGGGGTGATGGCCATGGTCACGGCGAAGGCGACGCAGGTGGTGATGAGGGCGGCCCGGCCGATCTGGGCGACCTCCTCGAAGGACCCGCGCGGGTGGCCGATGGCATACGGCCCGACGAGCGCACCGATGCCGATGTGAAGCGCGCCGGCGGCCAGTGCGAAAGCGATCGTGCCGAGGTTGAGGGTCTGGGACAGGTCGAAATCGAGGCGCAACCAGGTGGCGAGATAGAGCGACACGACCCAGCAAAATAGGTCGAGAAGCGCCCAAACCGCCGCATAACGGCGATGGCGGAGCAACCGCATTTGTACAACTTTCTTGATGTATGCCCCGAATTGCCCGGTTTCTGGTGAACCTAATCACATGCCCTGACGCCCGTGCACGCCTCTCGCAGAAAGTCCGTCCGTTTGGCGGAGGTCGACGGAACCGCAGCGACCGCCCGTCGGCGGCCGGTAGCGTGGTCGTCCAGGCGTGACGGAAGCGGAATCTCCTCGGTGGCTCCACGTCGCTCAAGAGGTCTGTCCGTCGTGAAGGAGCCATTCGGCATGGGATGTCGCGGGTGACGCGCCCGGGAGGCGAGATCCTGGTGGTCTGCACCGGGAACGTGTGTCGTTCACCGTTCATCGAGCGGCGGTTGCAGCAGCTGTTCCGGTCGACCGAGATCGGGGTGAGCAGCGCCGGAACCGAGGCGTTGGTCGGAGCTCCCATGGACGAGCGGGCGGCGGCTCAGCTCACCAAGGCCGGGGGTGACCCGGTCGGGTTCGTCGCTCGGCAGCTCGAGCCGGACCTCATCGCTCGGGCGGACCTCGTGCTCGCGGCGACGCGCAGGCACCGAGGCGCCATTGCCGTCATGTCACCGGGGGCCCTTCGGGTCACCTTCGCGCTCGGCGACTTCGCTGATCTGGTCGACGGGCTGTCCCGGTACGACCTCGAGGAGCATGCTCCACACGAACGGGTCCGCCAGGTCGCTGAGCTCGCGGCCCGGCGTCGGAGCGTGGTGGCACCACGAGCGGCGCGTACGGTCGACATCGTCGATCCCTACGGCCGTCCCAACGCCGTGTTCGCGTCGATGGCCGGCCACATCGCCGAGATGCTGCCGTCAGTGGCGCGCGTCCTCGCGTACTGATCGCCTCGGACCGCCGTCCCTGCCGTCAGGGCGCGACGGTCGCCTTGGTGCGCGACCGGTTCTTGGCCCACTGCCGCTCGGAGTTGTCCGCGTACTCGTAGCGGTAGTTGCCGTAGCTGTGCTCTTCGCTCTTCGGGATGCGGTTCAGGACCAGGCCGAGGGTGTTGCTGTTGACCGACGACAGGGCCTCGAGCGCCCGGCGCAGGTGGATCCTCTTGACGACTCCGGACCCGACGACGACGACGGCTCCGCCGGCCATGGTGCTGAGGATGGCCGCGTCAGTGACCGGCAGCAGGGGTGGCGCGTCGATGAGGACGTAGTCGAAGCGATCCTCCAGCTCGCGGATGGTGCTGGCCATGGTGGGGGATCCGAGGAGCTCGCTGGGGTTCGGCGGGATGGCGCCCGCACCGAGCACCCAGACGCTCGTGTCGCCGAACTGCTGCAGGGTGTCGGCCATCCGGGCGCGGCCGATGAGGATGTCGGTCAGTCCCACCGAGCCCTCGAGCCCCATGTAGTCGAGCAGCCGTGGCCGGCGCAGGTCACCCTCGACGACGCAGACCTGCTGCCCGGCGGCGGCGATCGTCAGGGCCAGGTTGGCGGTCGTCGTCGTCTTGCCCTCGCCCGGCACCGACGAGGTGAACACCATGGATCGGGGGTGGTTGGCGGCGTCGATGAAGCGGAGGTTCGTCCGGAGCGAACGGAACGACTCCGCCCGGGGGGAGCGCGGGTCGGCGTGGACGATGAGCGGGTGCCGAGGGGCGTCGGCGTCATAGGAGATGGCGCCGATCACGGTGGCCTTGGTGACCTCCTCCGCGTCGCGCTCGCCCTTGATCGTCGTGTCCAGGCGGTCCCGGAGGAGCGCCGCGCCCAGGCCCAGCAGGAGGCCCAGCACCAGGCCGAGGGCGAGGTTGCGGCTCGGCTTGGGGCTGACCGGTGTCGGGTCCACCTGGGCGGTGCGGACCAGGGTGACCTTGACCGGGCTGGCCTGGCCCGCCGCCAGCTGCTCGAGCTGCTCGATGGTCGCCGGGAACTGTGCCCCGAGGGCGTCCGCGATCTTGGCGGCCTGCTCGGGGCTGGAGTCGGTGACCGTCACCTCGATGAGGACCGTGTCGAGCGGGACCGTGGCGGACACTCTTTCCGCCAGCTGGTCGGCCGTCGTCCCCAGCTTCAACGTGGCGATGACCGGGTCGAGAACTTTGGGCGTGTCCAGGAGCTGGGCATAGGACTTCACCCGCTGCTGGGAGAACGTGTTGCCCTGAAGCAGGGAGCCGCTGTTGTCCGCGCCCGAGGTGGAGACGAAGAACTGCGTTTGCGAGGAGTAGGTCTTCGTCGTCAGCACCGTGAGAAGCGCGGTCGCGCCGACGACCAGAAGCGTGACCAGGACGATGATCGGCCAGCGCTTGCGAAGAGCCCGTATGTAGTCCTGGAGTTCCACACATGCTCACTTTCGTCGACTACCGGGCGTTTTCTCCCCTATTGCCGGGAATGGTAGTCCCGCGTGCCGACCGCGCCGGCCAGGTAAGCCACCTCGGCCGGTCAAGAGCACCCGGCATTCGGCGCCCCTAGAGGCCGGGGATGCCCAGTCGCCAGACCCCGACGATCCACAGCCCGACGATGACGAAACCGGCCACCAGCTCGATGCCGATCGACATCATCACGGCCTTGAGGGCATGGCCCGTCGACCGCCAGGCCACGTGCCGGTCGCGATGTCGCCCCAGCTCGACGAGGAAGACCCCGAGGACGAACCCGACGACAGCCCCGACCACGGGGATCACGAAGAAGCCCACGATCGCGAGGACCACGGCGAGGAACAGGGTCGACGTCTTGACCCCGGCGTCCTTGAGTCGCCGCCCCGGCACGAGGTACTGCGTGACCAGGCCGGCCGCATACACGACTCCGCAGAGACCGAAGACGAGCCATGACCACCGGTTGGGGTGGTCGAAGGCCCACAGCGCGGTGGCCAGCCACACCATGAGAAGCCCCGGCAGCACGGGGACGACAATCCCCACCAGGCCCACCAACATCAACAGGCCCGTCACGATGACCGTGATCATCGAACGGGCCTGTTGCCCTGGCGAGCCGTATCGATCACGCCAGGACTCTACGCAGGATGCTCAGCTGAGCACGTCCTCCGCAGTGAGCCGGTCGGACTCGTCTTGGATCTCGCTCGCGTGCGCCTGCAGCTGGGGTAGGTGCTGGCGGCCGTGGTGGGCACAGAACAGGAGCTCACCGCCGCTGTTGAGGCGGGCGCGAATGTAGGCCTGGGCACCGCAGCGATCGCAACGGTCTGCTGCGCTGAGGCTCGGGGCCAGTGTTGCGTTCACGTCTGCCTTCTCTCTGGGTGTTCGGGGTGACGGCCCTGGGTCGGACCGCCCGTCATCTCGCGACGACGTCCCCGTTGACGTCTACCGTGCGTCGCTGGTGGTGACGTCCGGTACTCCGCTTTCAACAGTCAAGCACGGCTCTAACTTCCCACCAGGTATTCGCTCGCCATCTGACCGGCGATGCGCCGAACCGTGATGCTGTTGTGAGGCATTCGTCACACTCGGTGATACAGACGGGTGCGGGGTCCGCGCGCATGGGCAAACACCCGGGTCAGTGCCATGATGGCGCCGTCGGAGGCCCACCGTGTGTCTGGGGGCAGTCATGCGCCGGCGTCTCGCCGTGTCGTGGGCCGCACTCGTGGTCGTCGGACGCGCTGCGACGGCCGCCCCGTCGGCAGCACAGACCCACCCCCGACTCAGCTCCTGTGGGTGGCATCGTCGACCCAGACGTCGGTACAACGATCCCGCTGACGCAACTGGCGTCGTTGGACGACAGGCCGACCGGCAGCTTTGCGCGTGTCACCGATGTGGGCCAGGACGTGGTCTACGCCTCCACCCAGTCCGGTATCGACGCCTTCGATGCGCAGGCCGGCCAGTTCCTGTTCCATTTCGGTAGCAACCCGACCGGCTACGTGGAGCTCGCGGCCCTCCCTACGTCAGCGCCTCGATCGACACCACGAACGACAGCCTGACGACCTTCAACGCCGGGACGACCCACGTGGCCACCGGCACCGTGTGGGAGCACGACGGCAGCGTCGCCTACGTCGCGACGACGACCCCGGGCTCTGACGCCGGGGCGATCGGCAGCTATGTCCCCCCGAACCAGTTGACGTACACCCCCATCGACGGTTTCACTCCCCAGCAGATCGCACTCTCGCCCGCCGGCACCCGGTTGTTCGTGCCGGGACGGAGTGCGGTTGACGCCGGAGGGGGAGTGCGGGTGCTCGACGCCCGGACGCTGGCCACGGTGACGACGATTCCTGTGGCGAGGAACACCTGGCAGGGCATCCCGGCGATCGCGTCGGACGGCGTGCTGCTCTACGTCGCCGCTGGTCCCGACGTGACACTCGGCGTGGTGCTGCAGATCAACACAGTGGTCCCCGCACTTCCGTCTGCTCAGGCCTTCGACTCCCCAGCACTCGGGGTCTACGTCTCAGCGAAGGCCGCGGCGGCGCGGACGAGGAGTGGGGCGAACCAGAAGATGTACGTCGGCCGGGTGTTCGACCATCCCGCCGTCGCCACTGTCGTGGACGCTGCCGGAAATCCCGCGCCGTACCAGCTGGTCTCGTGGACCGTCACCCCTGCGGGCCCCGCGACCCTTCAGGGCTGCGCCATCTGCTACGCCCGCGCCGATATCGGCGGCACGGTCTCGTCGCCGTTCATCGTCGCGGGGCCGAACCCGGGCTCCTTCTCCGTCGTGGCCACGCCGGTCGAAGCCACTGCCGGCGCGACCGCCGCCCAGTTCCCGATGACGATCCGTCTCCGAGCCCTTCGGCCACCGGATCGGGCTCACCGTCGCCTGGTAGCGCGGCCGCTGTCGCCTCCCGGCCGCTCGCGTCCACCGGTATGCCGGTGGGCCAGCTCGTGGGCGGCTCCGCCCTGCTCCTCGTGCTGGGCGGTTCGCTGCTCCTGCTGTCCCGGCGCCGCAACACGACCGGCCGCTGAGGCGCCAGCCGACTCGGCTCAGTCGGACAGGATCAGGCACGAGTCCCCGAACTCGTGCCAGGCATACCCCCGTTCGACGGCGGCGTCGTAGGCGCGTTGGGTCAGCGGGGCTCCGGCGACGGCCTCGACGAGCAGCAGGTGCGAGGCCTCGGGGTTGTGCCAGCCGGTGATGAGTCCATCGACGACGCGGACCGGCCGGTCGGGCCCGATCACCAGCTCGGTCCAGCCGCCGGCCGCCTCGACCACGCCGTCGACCCCGGCCGCCGACTCGATCGCCCGGGTCGCGGTGGTCCCGACCGCCACCACCCGGCCGCCCCGGGACCGGGCGGCGTTCACGAGCGCCGCCGTGTCGGCGGTGACCTCGAACCGCTCGGGCTGCGGTGACTCGCCGGCGTCCTGGCTGGAGACGCCGGTATGCAACAGGACCGGCGCCACGAGCACCCCGGACCGCACCAGCCGGGTGACCAGCCGGTTGGTGAACGGCCTCCCGGCGCTGGGCATCTCGGCGCTCCCAGGGTCGCGGGAGAAGACCGTCTGGTAGTCCCGCAGCGGGTAGCGGCGGTCGAGGTACCCGTAGGCGATCGGACGGCCCACGCGCCGGACCAGCCCGGCCAGGTCGCCGGTGACCGACGCGCGCCACAGCCGGTTGCCCGACCCGGTGGGCGACGAGCCCGAGGCAGGGTACCCGTCGACCAAGGTGGCGACCACACCCTCGCCGAGGTGCACCTGCTCGCCGGGCCGGGCGTCCAGGACCGGCGTCGCGGCGGAAGGCGCACTCCGCAGCTCCACGACCCAGGAGTCGCGGCCCAACGGGGTCGCGAGATGGACGACAAGCTCGCCATGCTGGGGCGACCACGCGTCGACCTCGCCGGCGACGGTGGCCGAGGTGTTGACGACGAGGACGTCGCCACGGCGCAGGAACCGTCCGATGTCGCGGAAGTGAACGTCGTCGAGGCGGTCCGGCCGCGCGAACAGCAGCCGAACGCCGTCCCGCGGGATGCCGCGGGACTCGGGCGGGCCGACCGCCGTGGTGTCCTCCGGCGAGGGGAACCTCGTCGTCGGGGCGGCGGGGAGGGCGGTCACGCGAGCACCTCGCGAACCGCATACTCGCTGGCCCGGTACCGCCCGCTCGGTGGCGCGGTATCGAGGAGCCGGAGCAGGGCGGGGACGACGGTCTCAGGGAGCGGTCGGTCGCTGATGTCCTCGCCGGGGAACGCCGCCTGGTGCATGGCAGTACGCATGTCGCCCGGGTCGACGGCGTACCACCGCACGGAGGGCTGCTCGGCCGCGAAGGTGCCGACGAGGTGGTCCAGCGCGGCCTTGCTCGCGCCGTAGGCGCCCCAGCCCTCGTAGTGCTCGACGGCGGCGTCGGACGAGACGGCGAGGACGGTGCCGTGTGCCGCGACGAGGTCGGGGAGCAGCTCGCGGGTGAGCGCCGCTGGCGCGACGAGGTTCGTCTGCAGGACGGTCTCGAAGGTATGCGCGTCGAGGTCCCCGAGCCGGGGCTGCGGGCTGCCGCCGAGCTCGCTGGCGTTGTGGACCAGCAGGTCCAGCGGGCCGTGGAAGCGTACGGCCGCTGCCAGCTCCGCCCGATGGGTGCGGTCGGTGACGGACCCGGCGACCGCCTCCACGGCGGTGACCCGGGAGAGCTCGGTGGCGACCTCCGTCAGTCGGTCGGCGCCCCGTGCGTCGAGGACGAGGGTCCAGCCCCGGTGGGCCAGTGCGTCGGCCAGGGCGCGCCCGAGCCCGGTGGAGGCGCCAGTGATGAGGGCGGTGGGTGATGTCGTGGTCATGCACCCATCGTGGAACGTCAAGTTGACTTGAAGTCAAGGGTAGAGTCGTTCGCATGGCCAAGGACCCCCTCACCGTCTCCGAGGTGGCCCACCGCAGCGGGTTCGCTCCGTCGGCACTGCGGTTCTACGAGGAGAAGGGCCTCATCGAGGCGTCCCGGACCTCGGGCGGCCAGCGCCGCTACGCGCGGGCCGTCCTGCGCCGGCTCGCCTTCGTCCGCGCGGCCAGCAACGTCGGGCTCAGCCTCGACGAGATCGCCGCCGAGCTCGACACCCTGCCGCACGGCCGCACCCCGAACTCGGCCGATTGGCGGCGCATCTCCGAGGACTGGCGCGCCCGCCTCGACGAGCAGATCGCCGCCATCGAGGCCCTGCGCGACCGGCTCGACGGGTGCATCGGATGCGGGTGCCTCTCCCTGCGTACCTGCTCGCTGTACAACCCCGAGGACGTCATCGGCACCCGGACCTCGGGAGCGGGCCGGCTCCCCGAGCTGCTGCGGAGAGCGCAGCCGCAGCGCGGCCTACCCGAGTCGGTCGTCGCCGGGGGATAGCCTGCGGGCGAACCAACGGACCGAAGGACGAGAGTGGCCAGCGCTGCAGCACGACCGAGCACCAACGGGGACTACACCGCACGCCATCTGCAGGTCCTGGAGGGTCTGGAGGCGGTGCGCAAGCGTCCGGGGATGTACATCGGCTCGCGCGACAGCAAGGGCCTCATGCACTGCCTCTGGGAGATCATCGACAACGCGGTCGACGAGGCGCTGGCCGGGGCGGGCAACCGCATCGAGGTCGTCCTGCACGCCGACCGCTCCGTCGAGGTTCTCGACCAGGGCCGCGGCATCCCGGTCGACACCGAGCCGCGGACCGGCCTCTCCGGCGTCGAGGTCGTGTTCACCAAGCTGCACGCCGGCGGCAAGTTCGGCGGCACCTCGTATGCGGCTACCGGTGGCCTGCACGGGGTCGGCGCCTCGGTCGTCAACGCGCTGTCGGCCCGCCTCGACGTCGAGGTGGACCGTGGCGGCAAGACCTACGGGATGAGCTTCCGGCGCGGCGAGCCCGGCACCTTCTCCGACCGCGGGGGCAAGGGCCCCGACGGGACCTTCACCGCATACGAGAGCAAGAGCGCGCTGCCGGTCGTCGGCCGGGCGAAACGGGGTGTGACGGGCTCCCGGGTCCGGTTCTGGCCGGACCACGAGATCTTCGAGCCGGGCTCCGAGCTCGACCTGGAGCTTCTGACGGCCCGGGCGCGGCAGACGTCGTTCCTCATCCCCGGCCTGGCGCTGGTGATTCGCGACGAGCGCGGCCTGCCGGGGACGCCCGGCGCCGACGGCGTGCACGAGGAGACGTTCGTCCACCACGGCGGGATCACCGAGTTCGTCGACTTCCTCGCGCCGGACGCACCGGTGACCCAGGTGTGGCGGCTGCAGGGCTCGGGCACGTTCACCGAGAACGTCCCGGTCCTCGACCCGGCCGGCCACATGACGATGACCGAGCTGACCCGCGAGTGCCTGGTCGACGTGGCGCTGCGGTGGGGGACCGGCTACGACGCGAAGGTCCTCTCGTTCGTCAACATCATCGCGACGCCGAAGGGCGGTACCCACGTCCAGGGGTTCGACCAGGCGCTGATCAAGGTGTTCCGCAAGCAGCTCGAGGTCAACGCCCGGCGGCTCAAGGTCGGCAGCGACAAGGTCGAAAAGGAGGACATCCTCGCCGGCCTGACCGCGGTGGTGACCGTCCGCCTCGCCGAGCCGCAGTTCGAAGGCCAGACCAAGGAGGTCCTCGGCACCTCGGCGGTGCGGGCCATCGTGGCCCGCGTCGTCGAGCAGGAGCTGACCGACCGGATCACCAACCCGCCTCGCGGCGGGAAGCTGGAGGCGGCCAACCTCCTCGAGAAGGTCGTTTCGGAGATGAAGTCGCGGATCAGCGCGCGGCTGCACAAGGAGACGCAGCGCCGTAAGACCGCGCTCGAGTCCTCCTCTCTCCCAGCGAAGCTCGCCGACTGCCGTACGCACGACGTCGCGCGCTCCGAGCTGTTCATCGTCGAGGGCGACTCGGCGCTGGGCACCGCCAAGCTGGCCCGGTCGTCGGACTACCAGGCGCTGCTCCCGATCCGCGGCAAGATCCTCAACGTCCAGAAGGCATCCGTCGCCGACATGCTCAAGAACGCGGAGTGCGCCGCGATCATCCAGGTCATCGGCGCGGGGTCCGGGCGCACCTTCGACCTCGACTCGGCCCGCTACGGCAAGGTCATCATCATGAGCGACGCCGACGTCGACGGCGCCCACATCCGGACCCTGCTCCTGACCCTCTTCTTCCGCTACATGCGTCCGCTCGTGGACGCCGGTCGCGTGTATGCGGCCATGCCGCCACTGCATCGGCTCGAGGTCATCAACGCCGGCAGCGCGAAGAACGAGTACATCTACACCTACAACGAGGCCGAGATGCGACGCACCCGCGCGTCGATCGAGAAGCGCGGCAAGCGGATCAAGGAGCCGCCGCAGCGCTACAAGGGCCTCGGCGAGATGGACGCCGACCAGCTGGCCGACACGACCATGGACCCCCGCCACCGGACGCTTCGGCGGGTCACGCTCGGGGAGGCCGAGCAGGCGGAACACATCTTCGACCTGCTGATGGGCAACGACGTAGCGCCCCGCAAGGACTTCATCATCGACGCGGCCGCGGCCCTCGACCGGGCTCGCATCGACGCCTGAGCGGCTACCGTCGAGGTATATCTGACGCGATGAACGGTGGGCCGCTGACCCGCCGAGCCGTCCTGGGCGCCGCCGTCGCCACGCCGGCACTCGTCCTCGGATCGGCGGTTGGGGCCGATGCCGCTCGACGTCGCCGCGTCGAGACGGGCATGGCCCCGATCGTCACCCTCGGCAGCAAGGCGAGCTTCGTCACGGGTCAGTCTGGCGCGGTACCCAACGGCATTCGTTTGACGCTGGCCCTCACCGTCCCGCAGATCTATCCGGGCTGGGTCGACTTCCAAAAGCTGCAGGTGGCGGACGTCGGCGAGCTCCAGGCCTTCAGCCCCGGCATGTTCTCCATCCCACCGGCTCGAACGGTCACGCTGGACGTCGGACCGCTCACGGCGGACCAGGTGCCCTCCACGTTCAACGTCATTCTCGTGTACACGTACCACTACTCGACAGGCGAGTTCGAGGGGCTTCAGACCTCCCAACAGGTGGTCGTCGTTCCGCTCCAGGCATTACCCATCAAGCCACCGAAGCCGCCCAAGCCACCGAAGCCACACAAACCCCCGAAGCCGCACTGACACGACGCCCGCAGGAGCGGGTGATACCGGTCGGAAGGCCGACCGGTATCACCCGGTCCCGAGATCGGCCGGTCACCAGACGAACGGGATCAGGCGTGTGTGGGTCGCGGCGTACTCGCGATAGGCGGCGCCGACGTCCTGGCTCAGTGCGCGCTCCTCGACGGTGATCCGGTACGCCAGCCCGGCCGCCACGGCGGTCACGAGGGCCACCAGCGAGAGCCAGTTGCCCACGTACAGCCCGCCGGCTGCCGCCGCGAGCAGGAGGGCTGTGTATGCGGGGTGCCGGACGAACCGGTACGGGCCGGTGGTGATCACGGTCTGGTCGGAGCTGGTCTGGACGGTGAAGGTGAAGTAGCGCCCGAGCGTCCAGAAGCTCCACTGCCGCAGGGCCCTCGCCGCCCACAGCAGACCAAGTCCGCACCACGCAGCGATCACCGGATCACCGATCGCGAGGCCCGGCAGTCCGTGCCTCGCGGCGATCGCGACGAGGATGCCGATCACGGCCGCGACCCCGATGACCGATCGGCTCCCGCGGTCGCTCTGGCGGGCCTCCGGCCTGGACTGGAGGCTCTGACGCAGCTCCAAGACGACCCAGGCCAGGCCGGTCAACCCGGTCAGCCAGACCAGGACGGTCGGGAGCTGGACCATGGTCCGAGGGTAGACACGCCGGCTGCGCGTCTGCTGCGAGGGGCGGTCGGCCGCCCGGCGCGTTGGGGCCGTCCGATCGTGGTTGAACCACGTCGCACGTCATGTCGCGCCTGAGGTCGTGATCACGACACCGATCGCGACATGACCCGCGACATGAGGCGTCATCTCTGGAGCCGTCTCGCCGCCGCCGGGGGCGGTGCCACGAAGATGCAGAACGGGTGCCCCGCCGGGTCGGCGTAGACGTAGATCGGTTCGACCTCGTCCTGCGACTCGTCCCGCAGGACGCGCGCTCCGAGCGCCAGCGCCCGAGCGTGTTCACGCTGGAGGCCCTCTCGCGTCGCCACCGTGAGGTCGAGGTGTAGCTGTGGCGGTATGCCGGGCTCCGGCCAGGTCGAGGGCGTCAGCTCGTCGACCTGCTGGAACGCGAGCTGGTTCCCGCCGGGGTTGCGCAGGACCAGCCACTCCCGCCCGTCCGGGTCGTCCTCGCCGGGCGGCGGCGGTTCGTGGCCCGGCCGGTAGGCGAGTCCGAGGAGCTCGCGGTAGAACTCGGCCAGCCCTCGCGCGTCGGTCGTGTCGAGGACGGTCTGACGCAGCAGCAGCGGGTCGTCGGCCATGGGGTACAGGCATACCCGATCCCGTTCGGATGACGAGCGGGGCCGGGCCGCCACGCGGACCGGCGGCGGCGCACACCAACGTTGTTTACGATGACGCGGTGGAACAGCCCTCCGGACCCGTCCTGCGCGCCGACGAGGTGTCGTGGGCGGGTGACACGTTGGAGCGGCTGTCGGAGGCGTTCGGCGGCAAGGTCGTCGGCCAGGGCCGGCTTCAGGAGACCCTGCTCATCGGGCTGTTGACCGGCGGCCACATCCTCCTCGAAAGCGTCCCCGGCCTGGCCAAGACCACCGCCGCGTCGACCCTCGCGCACGCCGTGAGCATGTCGTTCAGCCGGATCCAGTGCACCCCCGACCTGCTGCCCAGCGACATCGTCGGCACCCAGGTCTACGACGCGTCGACGGCCGGGTTCACGACCCACCTCGGGCCGGTGCACGCCAACATCGTCCTGCTCGACGAGATCAACCGGGCCAGCGCCAAGACCCAGAGCGCGATGCTCGAGGCGATGCAGGAGCGGCAGACCTCCATCGGCGGCCAGGCCTACCCGCTGCCGGCGCCATTCCTCGTCCTCGCCACCCAGAACCCCATCGAGCAGGAGGGCACCTACGTCCTGCCCGAGGCGCAGCTCGACCGGTTCATGCTCAAGGACGTCCTCGACTACCCGACCCTGGAGGAGGAGGCCGAGGTCCTCTACCGGATCGACGCCGGCGTCTTTCGCGAGGACCAGAAGCCCGTCGTGGGCATCGACGACGTGCTCCGCCTCCAGGAGCTGACCCGGCGGGTCTACCTGGACCCCGCGATCGTCCGCTACGCCGTCGGCCTGGTCTACGTCACCCGCCACTCCGAGACCTACATCGCGCCCGACCTGGCGCGCTACGTCGAGTTCGGCGCCAGCCCGCGCGGGAGCATCGCGTTCACCCAGGCGGCTCGGGCCCGGGCCATCCTCGCCGGTCGCGACCACGTCGTGCCCGAGGACATCAAGGCACTGGCCCATCGCGTGCTGCGTCACCGGGTCGTCCTCGGCTTCGAGGCGATCGCCGACAACACCCGCGTCGAGACCGTCGTCGACGCGCTCGTGGCCACCGTCCGCACACCGTAGCCCCGACAAAGAAAGCCGCTTCCGTGCCCGCGCTGCTGACCCCGGTGAAGAGCAAGCTCTTCATCGTCGCTCACCGGCGCACCTGGGGCCTGCTCGACGGCGAGTACGCGTCGGTGTTCCGCGGCCGCAGCCTCGACTACGACGACCTGCGCGAGTACGTCATCGGCGACGAGGTCCGCGACATCGACTGGAAGGCCACCGCCCGGCACGGCAGCCCGCTGGTCAAGCGGTGGATCGCCAGCCGCACCCAGACCGTCCTCTTCGTCGTCGACACCGGCCGCGGGATGGCCGCCCAGACGTCGAGCGGCGAGCCCAAGTCGGCGGTCGCGATCACGCTCGTCGGCATGCTCGGGTACCTCGGCCTGCGGCACGGCGACCTCGTCGGCCTCGTCGAGGGCGACTCCGAGGCGACGCACGGGTATGCGGCGCAGGGCCGGGAGGGCCACCTCGAGCGGCTGCTCCGCGTCATCCAGGCCCGCACCACGCTGGCGTCGCCCAAGAGCCGCATTCGCGACCAGCTCGACTACGTCGGTACTCACTACCGGCAGCGGCTGCTCCTCGTCGTCGTGGCCGACGAGCACGAGCTGGCGGAGGCGGACGTCAACCTCGTCCGCCGACTCCACGCGCAGCACGAGATCCTCTGGGTCACCGTGGAGGACGCCGACCCCACCGCCGCCGGCCACGGCGACAGCGCCGTCGATGTCGGGGAGGACGTCGTCCTCGCGCCCGAGGTGCGCTTCGACGCCCGCCTGCACGACGCGTACGCCACCGCCGTCGAGGGCCGACGCAAGGCCCACGAGTCGACCCTGGAGGCACTCGGCATCGTCCACGCCCGCGTCGGCTCGACCGACAAGGTGCTCGGCACGATGTTCAAGATGCTCGAGAGGCAGCGCCGCCGTGGCCGCTGACTTCTACGCCCCGATGACCTACTCCCCGGTCTGGCTCTACCTCGGGGTCATCATCCTCATGGCCATCGTGGGATGGGCCGTCGTGATCTGGGCCCAGACCCGCCCCGGCCGTACGCCGCGGGAACCGGAACCGCCGCCCGGCTGGCGGATGGCCCGGCTCAAGGGCGACTACATCGATCGGATCAACGAGATCGTCCGGCTGGCCGATGCGGGGGAGATCGACGCCCGGCGCGCCCACCAGGAGCTCAGCGTCGCCCTGCGGCAGTTCGTCCAGGAGGCGTCCGGGATCAGCGCGCCGACGATGACCCTCTCCGAGCTCGGCCACTCCCGGAACCCGATGCTCGCGCCGGTCACCGAGGTGGTCCGGGGGATCTACCCGGTCGAGTTCGGTCCCGACCGCCACACCTCGGTCTTCCAGGCCGCGACGTACGCGCGTCAGGTGGTGGCCGAGTGGACCTGACCTGGCTGGAGACGGTCCTGGCCCCGTTCCTGGGCGGCACGCTGAGCCAACCGTGGCTCGTGCTGCCGGCCCTCGGCGTGGCCATCGTGGTCGCCCTGGTGGTGTGGCTCGTGCTCCGCCGTCGCGGCGAACCGGTACCCGTGGCGCTGGCCAACACCGAGCTGCTACGGACCCTGCCGGAGTACCACCGCGCCGTCCGCCGCCAACGCTGGTTGGTCGCCGGCGGCGTGGCGCTCGTCGGGCTGCTCGCCGTGGCGGCGATCCTTGGCGCGGCGCGTCCGGTCCAGCGGGTGACGCTCGTCGACCAGAAGGACAACCGCGACATCGTCCTGTGCCTCGACGTGTCGGGGTCGATGATCGACGTCGACGCCGAGGTGGTCTCGACCTTCCTGCGGCTGGCCGACGGGTTCCGCGGCGAGCGGATCTCGATGGTGATCTTCAACAGCTCGGCGGTGCCCGTCTTCCCGCTGACCGACGACTACGACTTCGTCGGCGACCAGCTGCGCCGCGCGCAGCGCTCGCTCACCCTCGTCGACGGCAAGGACCCGTTCTTCGCCGGCACCCTCAACGGCGCCGGCAGCTCGCTCATCGGTGACGGGCTGGCGACCTGTGTGCGCAGCTTCGACCACCCCGAACTGCAGCGCGCCCGGTCGGTCATCCTCGCCTCCGACAACGAGGCCGCGGGCAAGTCGCTGTTCACCCTGCCCGAGGGCGGCCAGCTGGCCAAGGCGGCCGGCATCCAGGTGTACGGCATGAACCCCTCCGACAACCCGTCGTCGAGCGCCGCCGTCGAGATGCGCCAGGTCGTCGAGACCACCGGCGGCATCTACTTCGCCCTCAACGACGTGAGTGCCGTCCGTCGAACGCTGGAGGCGGTAACCGCGCGCGAGGCCACTCGCATCCCCAGTGCGCCCCGCACGGTCATCCACGACGTGCCGGGCGTCCCGATCGCCCTGGCGGCGCTCGCCGTGCTGGGGTTCCTCGGAATCCGGCGGATCCGGTGGCGCCGATGAAGGCGCTCTCGGGTCTGTCCTTCCTGCCGGTCGCGCCCTGGCCGGTGCTGTTCGTGCTCGCCGCCATCGGGCAGGCCCTTGTCTGGTGGCCGGCCGGGCCACGCGAGCGGTCGGAGTCGAAGGTCGCCCGCGGCCGCCGGACCGCCATCGTCGTGCTGCTCCTCGTGGCGGCACTGCGGCCGGCCGTTCCGGGCAACGACGTCCGGGTCGACGCCAGCGCGGTCGACGTCTACATCGTCGTCGACACCACGTCGTCGGTGATGGCGCGCGACTACGGCGACGCCAGGCCGCGTCTCGAGGGCGTCCGCACCGACATCAAGGCCCTGGTCAACCAGCTCACCGGCGCGCGGTTCGCGCTGATGACGTTCGACATCGACACGACGCTGCGGCTTCCGCTGACGAGTGACGGCGCGGCCGTGTCCGCCGCCGCCGACACCCTTCGGCCGGAGACGTCGGTCTGGTCGCGGGGCTCGAGCATCACCATCGCCTCGACCCCGCTGCGCACCGCTCTCGAGCGGGGACGGGACACCCACCCGGAACGCGCCCGGCTCGTCTTCTACCTCGGCGACGGCGAGCAGACCGCGGCGCAGGACCCGCGGCCGTTCGACGTCGACGGCCAGCTCATCAACGGTGGCGCGGTCCTCGGGTACGGCACGGCGGCCGGCGGCCGGATGGCGATCACGGCCGCATTCGAGACCGGCGACATCGTCGACCCGTCGACCGGCAAGCCCGCGGTCTCGGTCATCGACGAGAAGCAGCTCGCCTCGATCGCCAAACAGCTCGGCGTCCCGTACGTCCACCGCACCAACGACGACGGCGGGCTGGGCATCATCGGGTCGATCCAGCTCAAGGAGCTGGCCCCGCTGCGGGCGACCGAATCTGCCGAGATCGTCGGCGGCCGCTCTGAGCTCGGCTGGATCGCCCTGCTGCTCGTCGCCCTGCTCGCGGCGTGGGAGCTGGGGTCGCTGGTCGCGGCCGCGTCCCGTTCGCGTCGTCCGGCCCGCTCGGTCGCTGCCAACGCTGGGGGAGAGGTCTCCCCGAAAGCCGGTATGCGGCTGGCGGCCTTGCGTCCCAGCCGGATTCGCCGTCGTGGACAGCACCGCGCGGGACCGTCCGACGTGGCGCCACCGCTGGACCCGACGGCGCCGCGTGAGGTCGAGACGTCCGGGACCGGAGGTCGGCCATGACGACGATCAGCCCGCTGCGGCCGGATTCTGGCGGCCGCGACCCGCACGACGGCGACGGCGCCGACCGGCCGTGGTGGCGGGTGCTGGCGTCCGACCCGGAGACCGCTGAGGCGCGGGCCGCCCGGCTGCGGCTGCGGAAGCGGCTCGTCGTGTGGTCGCTGCCGTTCGTCGTCGTCCTGGCGCTCGTCGCCACCAAGCTGCTGACCATGGTCGCGCTCGGCGACGAGGCGCTGCAGTCCTACACCGCGGGCAACGTGACCGGGACGGAGGACGCCGCGAAACGGCTCGAGTTTCTCAACCTCATCGAGGCGCACAAGGCGCCGTTCGCCCGTGGCGACGCCCGCGTGCTCGCGGGCGACTACGAGGGCTCGCGTGCGGCGTTCGAGGAGTCCCTCGCCCTGGCGCCGAAGGACTCCCGCGACACCTGCCGGATCCGGGTCAACCTCTCGCTCAGCCTCGAGAAGCTCGGCCAGGCGGCGCAGGGGGCCGGGCACGCCGACCAGGCTAAGCAGTACTTCGACCGCGTGCAGCAGGTGGTCAACGAGGCGCCCCCCGGCTGCTTCGAGGGCGACGCGCAGGACGAGGAGGGCCAGCAGCTGCGCGACGCCCAGCAGCGGGCGCAGGACCAGAACCAGCAGCAGCAGGACCAGCAGAACCAGCAGAACCAGCAACAGGACCAGCCGAGCGAGGACAAGCAGCAGCAGCTCGACGAGAAGACCCAGGAGAACCTCCAGCAGCGGCAGCAGGGTGACGAGCAGCACGGTGCCGTGACCAAGCCGCTGGTCGACAAGCCCTGGTAGCCGACCGGCCAGGAGCTTGCAGGAGGCGGGTGACAGGGTGAGGTCGTGACCTCGCTCAGCTTCGGCCCGGTGGTGTTCGGCGGCAACGTGTTCGGCTGGACGGTGGGCCGCGACGACGGGTTCGCGGTGCTGGACGCGTTCCTCGAGGGCGGTGGCCGGGCCATCGACTCCGCCGACTCCTACACGCAGTTCGTGCCCGGAAACGTCGGCGGCGAGTCGGAGGCGCAGATCGGCGACTGGCTGGCCGAGCGCGGCTGCCGCGACCAGGTCGAGGTCCACACCAAGGTCTTCAGCAAGCGCGACCGGCCGGGTCTGAGCGCCCGCAACATCGTCCTGGCCGCAGAGGACTCGCTGCGCCGGCTCCGGACCGACCACATCGACCTCTACTACGCGCACCGTGACGACCCCGAGGTGCCGCAGGAGGAGTACCTCGTGGCGTTCGACTCGCTGGTCACGTCCGGCAAGGTGCGCGAGATCGGCGCGTCCAACTTCAGCTCGCCGCGGCTCCGCGCGGCCCTCGACCTCGCGGCGACCCAGGGCCTGACCGGCTTCACCGTCGCGCAGGACAAGTGGAGCCTGGTTGAGCGCGGCATCGAGGAGGAGCTGGTGCCCACCCTCGCCGACCGCGGGCTGGTCGAGCTGCCGTATGCGTCGCTGGCGGCCGGGTTCCTCACCGGCAAGTACCGTCCGGGCCAGCCGGTCGAGTCGGCCCGGGCCAAGTCCGCGGGCGCCTACCTCGACCACCCGAGCAGCGCCGAGCTGCTCTCGGCGCTCGACGAGGTCGCCCTCGCCCACGACACGACGGTCACGGCGGTCTCCCTCGCGTGGCTGCGCGCCCAGCCGACGGTGGGGGCGCCGATCGCCAGCGCTCGCACTCCGGAGCAGGTGGCCACCCTGCTCTCGTCGGCCGATCTGGACCTGTCGGGCGAGGAGCTGGACCGGCTCACGGCCGCGTCCCAGCCGTTCACCGCCTAGCTCCCGACGGTTGGGTGCAGACTCCAACCATGTGTTTCTCGAGCGACCAGCACCCGCCCCTGCCGCCCCGGTCCAGCGATGTGGGAGACCATGGCTCCACGGTCCTGACGTCTGCGGACGGCACCCGCTTCGCCGCATACGACGCCGTCCCGGTGACCCGGCGCGGAGTCTCGCTCGTCCTGCTGCCCGACATCCGCGGGATGCACCCGTACTACTCGGACCTCGCGATCGCGTTCGCCCAGGCCGGGATCGACACCGTCGCGATCGACCCGTACGCCCGGACCGCCGGACTCACCGACCGCGGTGAGGACTTCGACTTCCGCCCGCACGCGCAGGCGATGGAGCGGTCCACGCTGCTCGCCGACGCGCACGTCGCGAAGGACCGGCTGGCCGAGCGGAGCGACGACCCGGTGTTCACCCTGGGGTTCTGCCGCTTCGGTGGCGAGTCGTGGGCGCTGGCCGCCACCGACCTCGGCGCGGTCGGCTGCATGGGCTTCTACGGGAAGCCGCCGGCGGTCATGGACCTCGTCCCGTCGATGACCGCCTCGGTCCTCGTGCTGGCCGCCGGCGCCGACGCGGCGACGACCCCGGAGGAGAACGCGGCCTTCGACCAGGCGATGACCGACGCCGGGGTGGACCACGTGTTCGTCGAGTACGCAGGCGCGCCCCACTCGTTCTTCGACCGCTCGTTCGCTGAGTGGGACGACGCCTGCTCCGACGCGTGGCGCCAGATGCTGGCCTTCGTCGACGCCCGCCGCTAAGAGTCGCCTGCGACCCAGGGTCCCACGCCGCCGATGCGGTCGACCCGGTAGCGGATGACGAACCCCGGCCGGTGCGGCGCCGGGAAGGTCGTGTCCGGAGACACGTAGACCTTGGCCAGCCGGTCCAGCAGGTCCCAGGCCTCGTCGCTCGGCTCGACCGTGGCGTGCGCGTGGACCACGGCGTAGGGGTTGAGGAACACGCCCGGCGTCCGCGGAGCGTCCATCGAGATGACGGTCCGGGGGTCCCGCTCGACGTTGCGCAGCTTGGCCCCGTAGTGCAGGTGGCTGGTCACGAGGTCGTCGCCGTCGAGGCCGACCCAGACGACGGACACCTGCGGTGAGCCGTCGGCGTTGAGGGTCGTGACGTGGGCCATCGGACCCGACTGGATGAGGTCGGTGAGCTCGGTGGGGAGGGTCGCCATGCCCGGACAACGCTCGTCGGCCGCGGATTCGTCCCGGCATCGACGGACCTGCGGTCAGATCGGGCGGACCGACGCGGTCCAGGTGCGGGCCGGCTCCTCGGGCTCGCCGCACGAGTTGCGCCGCTGCCCGCCCTCGACCACCGAGAGCCCGACGAGCCACTCGCGGCCGTCGCGGTGGGTGACGCGCACCTCGAGCGGTCCCGACGTCCGCGCGGTCAGCGCCTCGAGGTCGGTCTCCCCGATCTCGTCGCGGACCGCCGACTCGCCGACCTGGACGCGCGGGAGGTAGGCGCTGCCCCCACGGTCGTGCCAGGGCCCGAGCATCCCGAACGGCAGGTCGCCCAGGTCGGCCGACTCGAGCACCTCGCCGACCGAGGTCACGTCGAGACGACCGAGAGTGCGCCCCCACGGAAGCAGCACCCCGGTGGGGGAGAAGCGATGACCGCCGGTATGCGAGCACTCCCAGACCCGTCCCGGGTGCCGCTGGTGCCCGGTCAGCGCCACCGGCCGGCCACGGATCGCGCAGCAGACGTCATGCCGTCCGTTGGTGCAGACGAGGAAGATCGGCTCGCTGGGCCGGAACTGTGGCAGCGCGGTGCGGACGGCCTCGAGGTCGCCGGACGCCAGCGCGTCGAACGGGAGCCGAATCAGCTCCTCCGGGGTCTCGACCCGGCCGACGAGCAGGAAGGCCTCCGGTCCGCTCCAGGCGAGGTAGCAGAGCCGGGGCCCGGTGCGGGGGTCGGCATGCTCGCCGGGCCGGCGGATCAGGCCGAGGCGTCCGCCAGCCGCTCGGCACCTGCGGGTCAGCTCGTCGCCGACGTCGGCCGGAAGGTACGACTGGGTGGCCGCGGTGCGGCCCCAGGGTCCGTTCTGCTCGACCGACACCCAGAAGCGAGCCGGCGCCGCCGTGCCGTAGAGCGACTCGGTCGTCGCGGCGTCCCACTCGACGGAGCACGCGTCGGGGGCACTACGGCCGTGGCTGTGCGAGCCGTCGTGGTGGACCGTCGTCACGACGGGGTGCTCAGCGGACCGGCGATCCGGGCGATCACCGTGCCGGCCGGTGTGCCCGAGCCGTCCCGCTTGCCGGTAGCGGGCGGCAGCTCGACCGCGACGCCGTTGGCCGCCGCGGCGCGGGCGGGAGTCCCGCCGGCCCAGGCGATCACGAGGGTGTCCTCGCCCTTGAGGAACCGGTGACAGCGAACCCCTCCGGTGGCGCGACCCTTGGCGGGGTACTCCGCATACGGCGTCACCTTGATCGCACCGGCCTCGGTGCCGGGGAGGGCACCCGAGGACCCGCTGGACGTCACGACGACCGGGTCCTGGGCCGGGTCGACGACGCCGAACCAGACCGCCCGCTGACCGGAGGTGAGCTTGATCCCGGCCATCCCGCCGGCCGGGCGACCTTGCGGGCGCACCTGTGCCGCCGGGAAGTGCAGCAGCTGGGCGTCGCTGGTGATGAAGACGAGGTCGGTGCGGTCGTCGACCACCTCGGCGGCCCCCACGACGGCGTCGCCGTCCTTGAGCCCGATCAGCTCGAAGTCGCTGCGCGCTGGGTAGTCGGTGGTGACCCGCTTGACCACGCCCTGGGCAGTCCCGAGCGCGAGGCCGGGAGAGTCGGTGGAAACCGAGGCCAGGGTGAGCGGCTCCTCACCGCGCGGCAGGTCGACGTAGGCGGCCAACGGGGCCCCGCCGCCGAGCGATGGGGCCCCGGCGGTGTCGGGGAGCGCGGGCAGCTCCATGGCCGAGAGACGGATCATCCGGCCGCGGCTGGTGACCAGCCCGACCTCGCCGCGGGCGGTCGTCCGGACCGCCCCGACGATGACATCGTGCTTGCTTCGCCCTCCCTCGGCCGCCAGCGGTTCGGCGGTGAGGGTTCGTGCGAGCAGTCCGGTCGACGAGAGCAGCACCCAGCACGGGTCGTCGGCGACCTCGAGCGGGAGCGCGCCGCCCGCGGAGCTGGACACGGGCGTACCGGCGGACTCCAGGAGCATTGTTCGCCGCGGCGTGCCGTGGGTCTTGGCGACGTCGGCCAGCTCCGACGACACGGTGCGCAGCAGCAGCTTCTCGTCGCCAAGGATGGCCTTGAGCTCCTCGATCTGCTGCTCCAGCTCGGCCTTCTCGGTCTCCAGCTCGATCCGGGAGAACTTGGTGAGCCGGCGCAGCTGCAGGTCGAGGATGTAGGTCGCCTGCACCTCGGACAGGTCGAACACGTCCATCAGCCGGGCCCGCGCGGTCGCGGCGTCGTCGGAGCCGCGGATCAGCTGGATGACCTCGTCGATGTCGACGATCGCGACGAGGAGACCCTCGACGAGGTGCAGCCGCTCCTCACGGCGGGCCAGCCGGTATGCGGTCCGTCGCCGGACGACGTCGGTGCGGAAGTCGACGTAGACCTTGAGCAGGTCCTTCAGCCCGAGGGTCCGCGGCTGGCCGTCGACGAGGGCGACGTTGTTGATGTTGAACGACTCCTCCATCGGGGTGAGCCGGTAGAGCTGTTCGAGGACCGCGTCCGGGTTGAACCCGTTCTTGACCTCGATGACCAGCTGCATCCCGTGGGCGCGGTCGGTGAGGTCCTTGACGTCGGCGATGCCGAGGAGACGCTTGCTCTGGACGAGGTCCTTGATCTTCTCGATGACCTTCTCGGGGCCGATCAGGTAAGGCAGCTCGGTGACGACGATTCCCTTGCGGCGCGGGTTGATCGAGTCGACTCGGGCCGTCGCCCGCGTGCGGAACGCGCCGCGGCCGGTGAGGTAGGCGTCGCGGATGCCGTCGAGCCCGATGATCCGTCCGCCGCCGGGAAGGTCCGGGCCCGGGACGAACTTCATCAGGTCGTCGAGGGAGCAGGTGGGGTTCGCGATGAGGTGCCGGGCCGCGCCGATGACCTCGACGAGGTTGTGGGGCGCCATGTTGGTGGCCATCCCGACGGCGATCCCGCTGGCGCCGTTGACGAGCAGGTTCGGGAAGGCGGCGGGAAGGACCCCGGGCTGGGTCTCGGTGTCGTCGTAGTTGGGGACGAAGTCGACGGTGTCCTCGCCGAGGCCGCCGACCATGAGGAGCGCGGCCTGGGCCATCCGGGCCTCGGTGTAGCGCGCGGCGGCCGGGCCGTCGTCGAGGCTGCCGAAGTTGCCGTGGCCGTCGATGAGCGGCAACCGCATGGTGAACGGCTGGGCCATCCGGACCAGGGCGTCGTAGATGGCCTGGTCGCCGTGGGGGTGGTACTTGCCCATGACTTCACCGACGACCCGCTGGCACTTCACGTGCACGCGGTCGGGGCGCAGCCCCAGCTCGCTCATCCCGAAGAGGATCCGCCGCTGGACCGGCTTCAGCCCGTCGCGGGCGTCCGGGAGGGCGCGGGAGTAGATGACGGAGTACGAGTACTCGAGGAAGGCGTTGCGCATCTCCTCCTCGACGTCGATGTCGATGATGCGCTCGACCACCGGCTCGTCAGGTGGGGGAGTACGCGTGCTGCTGCGCGGCATACGGGCTGGTGCTCCTTGCGTGGGTGGGGCCGTCCCCATCTTGGCCCACCCTGCCGCGCCGGTCCGGAGCGACCCACCGGTATGCGACGGCGCCGGTCCCCGTCGGCCGACGCTTCGGTCGCGGGCGGCCTCGCAACCACCGCGCAATTGCGCTCGTCTGGCGGCGAAACGCCCACATCCGGCGACAAATCGGCGCAATTGAGCGGGAGTGGTGGGGCGCTGGGTATGCCTGGGGCTGACCGTCCCGGACAGGCGCCGAACGTCCCCACGTGCACAGCTGGTGACCAAGGGCGGCTCAGCGTGGACGATCGCCGACCCCAGAGGGTGCAGAAGCACACACCATCAGGCCATCGGCCTCGACACCCGCTCCGCTTAGCGCACAGGGGCGCTGCCCGCTGGGAGGTCAGCGGTGCTTGCCGAACTGGCCCCAGTGGACGACCTCGTCCGCGCCGCGCTTGCCGCGCTTCAACGACGGGCTCTTGGGCCCGGGAACCTCGTACCCGATCGCCACGACGCCGATGATCGTGCGCTCCCGCGGGATTCCGAACTCCTCGTGCACGTCCTCATGACACTCGGGCGCTACCCCGAAGAACAGGCCGGCCAGGCCCTTGTCCGTGGCCGTCAGCAGCATCAGCAGCGCGGCCATCCCCGTGTCGATGTCCCAGTAGGGGACCGGCCAGCGCGACTCGCTCCGGTCGGTCCAGCCCTTGTCCGGTGCGGCGTACCGCTCGAAGTAGGCCTCCCGGTCGGAGCAGCAGATGACGAGCGCCGGAGCCGCCTGCATACCGCGCAGCCAGTGCGTCTCCTCCTCCTCGTCCTCCGTGGACGCCGTCCAGAACCGCTCCCGGTCCTCTGCGGAGGTCAGCACGACGAAGTCCCAGCCCTGGCTGAACCCGGCACTCGGAGCACGGCAGGCGTTGTCGAGCACCGCCGCCAGCACCTCCTCGGGCACCGGCCGTTCGGCGTCGTAGCGACGAACCATGCGGCGGCGACGGACGACCTCCGAGAACTCCATGCCGCGATGCTGCCAGCCCGCCCCTCGGATGGAACCATGGGGCCCATGCCCCGAGACCGCCGGACCAGTGGGACCGCCGGTGTCGACCCCGCGCAGTGGGAAGCCGACGTCGTTCTCCGGGACGGATCCGTGGGGCACGTGCGGCCGATCACGCCGGACGACGCGGACCGCCTCCGCAGCTTTCACTCCGGGCAGTCGGACGAGTCGATCTACCTGCGGTTCTTCGCCCCGATCCGCGAGCTGAGCGACCGCGACGTCTACCGGTTCACCCATGTCGACAACGTCGACCGGGTCGCCCTCGTCATGACGGTGCGCGGCGCGATCATCGGCATCGGCCGCTGGGACCGCATCGACCGCCGCTCCGCCGAGGTCGCCTTCAACATCTCGGACCACTACCAGGGCAAGGGCATCGGCTCGGTCCTGCTCGAGCACCTCGCCGCCATCGCGCAGGAACTCGGGGTTGAGCAGTTCACTGCTGAGGTCCTGCCGCAGAACCGCCGCATGCTCAACGTCTTCAAGGAGGCGGGGTATGCGGTCCACCACCACTTCGAGGACGGCGTGGTCGAGGTGTCGTTCGACATCCGGCCAACCGAACAGTCGAACGCCGTCCGGGTGGCCCGGGAGCACCGCGCCGAGTCGGTGAGCATGCACGGACTTCTCCACCCCGCCTCGATCGCGGTCATCGGCGCGAGCCGCCGGGCGGCCTCGATCGGCAGCCGGTTCCTCGCCAACATCCTCGCCGGTGGGTATGCCGGTCCGGTCTATGCGGTGAACAACGAGGCCCTGGAGGTCCAGGGACTCCCCGCATACGCGAGGGTCAGTGAGATCCCTGGACCCGTCGACCTCGCCGTGGTCGCCGTCCCCGCGGACAACGTGCTCGACGTCGTCGACGAGTGCGCGGCGAAGGGCGTCCGCTACCTCCTCGTGGCAACGGCCGGGTTCGCGGAGAGCGGCGAGGAGGGCACCGAGCGCCAGGAGCAGCTGCGCCGCCGCGCCCGCGAGAACGGGTTGCGCGTCGTCGGGCCGAACTCGTTCGGGCTGATCAACACCGACCCCGTGGTGCTGCTCAACGCCTCGCTGGCGCCGCGGATGCCCGGTACCGGCGGCCTGGGCCTCTTCGCCCAGAGCGGTGCCCTCGGGATCGCCGTCCTCGCGTCCGCCGACCGTCGCGGCCTCGGCGTCTCCGACTTCGCCTCCGCGGGCAACCGGGTCGACGTCTCCGGCAACGACCTCATGCAGTACTGGATCGACGACGACAACACCGCCGCCGTCGGCCTCTACCTCGAGTCGATCGGCAACCCGCGCAAGTTCTCCCGGATCGCCCGCGGCCTGGCCCAGCGGAAGCCGGTCATCGCGGTGTCCTCGGGGGTGTCGTCCTACGGCGCCCCTCCCGGCCACCGGGTCCGCCAGACGCACGTGCCGTCCGGTGCGTTCGGGGCGATGCTCCGGCAGGCGGGCGTCATCCGCGTGGAGAACGTGCACCAGCTCTTCGACGTCGCCCAGCTGGTGATCCACCAGCCGCTGCCCGCCGGTCAGCGCGTCGCCGTCGTCGGCAACTCCGACGCCCTGGGCGCCCTCACCGCGCAGGCGGCGCTCAGCTGGGACCTCGAGATCTCCCACGGCCCGGTCTCGCTCCCCTCCGACGCGACCGCCGACCAGTTCGCCGCGGCCTTGCACGAGGCGTTCGAGGACCCGGACGTCGACAGCGTCCTGACCTGCTTCATCCCCCCGCTCGAGACCGTCGACACGGAGGTCGTGGCCGCCGTCCGCGACGCCTCCCGCGCCAGCGACAAGACCTGCGTCGCGACGTTCCTCGGGATGTCCGGGGTCCACGAGGGACTGGCGGCGGAGTCCCCCGCAGGCGGGAGGGGCCCCCAGTCCGGCGAGGCATACCGGCGCGTCGTTCCCTCGTATGCCATGCCCGAGGACGCGGTCCGCGCGCTGGCCGCCGCGACGCGCTACAGCGAGTGGCGGACCAAGGACCGTGGCGACCCGGTCGACCCGGTAGACGTCAACCGGTCGGCGGCGGTCGACCTGGTCGAGCAGGTGCTCGCCGACGCGCCCGACGGCCGCGCCCTGACCCGGGCCGAGACGAGGAGTCTGCTGGCCGCATACGGGATCACGGTGTGGGAGTCACGCCTGGTCGACACGGTCGACGAGGCGGTGGCCGCGGCCGACGAGCTGGGGTACCCGGTCATCCTCAAGACGACCTCACCGGTGCTGCGGCACCAGCCGGGGCTCAGCGGCGTCCGCGCGGACCTGGCCGGTCCCGACGTCGTCCGCACCGCCATGGAGTCGATGCGGTCAAGGCTCGGACCCATCGCCGAGGGGTCGTTCCTCGTGCAGAAGATGGCCCCTCCGGGCGTGAGCTGTGTGCTGTCGAGCGTCGAGGACCCGCTGTTCGGTCCGGTGGTGAGCTTCTCGGTGGCCGGTCCGCCGACCGAGCTGCTCGGCGACATCGCCCACCGCATCCCACCGCTGACCGACGTCGACGTGAACGACCTGCTCGGCGCCGTCCGCGCGGCCCCGATGTTGAACGGTCACCGCGGCGCCATGCCGGTCCATCACGCGGCGCTGGCCGACCTCGTGGCGCGGCTCTCCTGCCTGGCCGACGACCTGCCGGAGGTCGACCGCGTCCAGATGAACCCGGTCAACGCCTGGACCGGTGGCGTCGACGTGCTCGACGCCGAGGTCTCGGTCCACCCGGCGATGACGCGGAAGGACGCCGACAAGCGCGTCATGACCTGATTCGTCGTGTCCGGAGCCGGAATTCGCGTCGGTTCAGAGCACGAACCGGCTACTCCTCGGGGGTTTCCGGCTGGTCGGGTCCGCCGGTGCGGCGCTCGAGCTCCAGCCGCAGCAGGGCCACCTCCTCGGCCACCGTCCGCGCGGACTCCTCGAGGCTGGAGATCTCGATGCTCAGCTGGATACAGACGACCAGCAGGACGAGGAACGCGAGGATGAAGACGAGGTTGATCGGGGTCGTGACGCCCGCGAGGGCGGTGAGCCAGCCGGTGATCGACGGGATGAAGGTCAGCAGGACCACGCCGACGATGACCGCGAACCACAGGACGCTGTACTTCTCCCGCAGCCGCTGGGTCCGCAGCAGCCAGAACAGGGCGATGAGGAGCAGCGCCGCCACGACGAGGGCGAACGGGTAGCCGCTCTGCGAGAGGAGCATCAGGCGTCCAGCTGCTCGTACTGGCGGAACGATCCCCGCAGCTCCGGGCGTGGCCGGGTGAGGGCCAGTCCGAGCGCAAGCACCGCCCGCCCGAGGAAGGCCGCCGACCGGGCCGGACCGTGGGACGGCTGACCGCCGGCCCGGGGCCGCATGACAACGCCCACCTCGCGGATCACGAGGTGCGTCCGGGCCGCCACGACGAGCGACTCCACGGTGTCGCCGAGGTACTCCGCGGGGTACGACCGCGCGAACAGGGCGATCGCCCGCGGCCCGCACGCCTTGAACCCCGAGGTTGTGTCGGTCAGCCGGGTATGCGCGATGCGGGAGATCGTGCCCGACAGCAGGCTCATGGCCCACCGGCGTGGCCCGCGGGCGAGGTAGGCGCCGTCCCCGGCGACGCGGGCGCCGATGACGATGTCGGCGCCGTCCGCGAGGACGCCGAGCAGGGCGGGGATGTCGGCGGGGTTGTGCTGCCCGTCCGCGTCGACCTGGACCGTCGCCGCATACCCGTGCCGTCGCGCATACCGGTAGCCGGTCCGCATGGCGCCCCCGACGCCGAGGTTCACGGCGAGGTGCGCGACCAGCGCGCCGGACGCCTCGCCGACCGCGCCCGTAGCGTCGTCGGAGCCGTCGTCGACGACGAGGATGTCCGCGGGGACGCCGGCCTCGAGGAGGGCGCGACGGGTCTCCTCGACCACCGCGGCGAGCGTCGTCTCCTCGTTCCACGCGGGGACGATGACGAGCACCCGCGACGGTTCGGGGCGGTGTGACGAGGTCACGCGGTCGAGGCTATCCCGTGCGGCAGCAGCGCTCGGGGAGGATGCCAGGAGGCGGCCGGGAGGTCGTCGCCAGCCGAAGTGCAAGGATGGTGATATGGCTACTCCACGCGACACGCGGTCGGCGCCGGTCCTGCCGGCCCACCTCACGGCCGCGATCGAGCGGGCCGGCTACTACCCGGCGCTCGTCGCGGACGTCGTCGAGTCGGCCCTCGGTCCGGACGCCGTCGTCGCGCACCTCGTCCACCAGGAGACGACGTTCGACCAGGACGCCGTCCGACGCCACATCACGGTCCTCGCGATGACCCCCACCCGGCTGGTCATCGCCCACGCCGACGACCACGAGGTCGGCACCGGCGTCGAGGGCGAGGCCACCCTGCCGGTCGCCACGGCGACGAGCGAGACCGTCCCGCTGACCTCGGTCCGAGGCGTGATGCTCACCCATGTCGTCAGCTCACCCGACTCCTACGTGCCGGGGACGCTCGGCCGGGAGATCACCCTGACCATCGGCTGGGGTGCGGTCGCCCGGATCGACATCGTGCCGGCCACCTGTGGTGACCCCGACTGCGACGCCGACCACGGTTTCGAGGGCACCGTCGCCTCCGACGACATCTCGCTGCGGATCAGCGCCGACGCCGACGGCGACCGCGCGCTCACCGACGCCCTGCTCTTCGCCCGGTCTCTGTCCGGGTCCATCGGCGGACCCGTCCGGTCCTGACCGTCCTGCCCGCGCGCGTGCTCCCGGCGGCCCCGGACTACTTCTCCCGCTCACTCGTCTCGGTGCTGCCTGCCGTGGCGCGCAGCCTCGGGTCCAGCCGGTATGCCGCGGTACCCGGTCTCGGGCTCGGGCCGGCCGACCGGGCGGTCGTCGTCCTCGTCGACGGGCTCGGCTACGAGCAGCTGGTGCGGCGCTCGGGGCACGCGCCGTTCCTGCGGGCCCACCTCGACTCGACGCTCCGGCTGGACTGCGGCTTCCCGTCGACGACCGCCACCTCGATGGGCTCGTTCGGGACGGGGACCCCGCCCGGCGTCCACGGGCTGGTGGGGTACGAGGTCCTCGACCCCGACCGCGACCTGGTCTTCAACGAGCTGTCCTGGGAGAACGGTCCCGACCCGTTCCGGTGGCAGCCCACCTCGACGGTGTTCCTGGAGGTACTGCTCGACGGCGTCGAGGTGACCCGGATCGGACCGGGGTTCTTCGACGGGTCGGGGCTGACCAACGCCGCGCTGCGCGGTGGCCGGTTCCGGGCGGCCTCGTCGATGGCCGACCGCGTCTCGGCGGCGGTCGACGCCCTCAGGGCCTCGCCGCGGGCGCTCGTCTATCTGTACTGGGGTGAGCTCGACAAGGTCGGGCATGTGCACGGACCGGCGTCGTGGGAGTGGGTCGACGAGCTCGAGTCGGTCGACCGCCATCTGGCTTCGCTGGCGGCCAGGGTCCCGGCGGGCACGGCGATCCACGTCACCGCCGACCACGGGATGGTCGACGTGCCGTTCGGCCACCGAGTCGACCTGGCGGGGGAGCGGGACCTGCTCACCGGCGTCCGTCACGTGGCCGGCGAGCCCCGCGTCCCTCAGCTCTACCTGTCGCCGGGCACGTCACCGGACGTGGTCGTGCGGCGGTGGCAGGACCGGCTGGCCGACCGCGCCTGGGTGGGGACCCGGGACGAGATGGTCGACGCCGGATGGTTCGGTGCGATGCGCCCGGAGGTGCAGGACCGGATCGGGGACGTCCTCGTCGTCATGCTGGACGACGGCGCCGTCGTCGACACGGCCCGGATGCGACCCGAGCTGGTACGCCTCCGCGGCCTCCACGGGTCGGTCACCGACGAGGAGCGCGGCATCCCGTTCGTCACCGTTCCGGCCCGGACCGCCTAGCCGCCCGCGGACTCCCCCGTCGCCCGCGGGGCCCCCACTAGAGTGACGGGCCGTGGCAGAGCTCGTCTTCTTCAACGGCACGATGGACTGCGGGAAGTCGACGCTCGCCCTGCAGATGCACCACAACCACGCGGCTCGTGGTCGCGCCGGAGTGATCTTCACCAAGCTCGACCGCGCCGGGACGGCCGTCCTGTCGTCGCGGCTCGGGCTGTCGACCCCCGCCCGTGAGGTGACCGACGACCTCGACCTCTGGGAGCAGGTCGTCGGGATGGCCACGGCCGGCGGACGGGTGGACTACCTCATCTGCGACGAGGCGCAGTTCTACACGCCCGCGCAGGTCGAGCAGCTGGCCCGGCTGGTGGACGAGATGGGCGTGGACGTCTTCGCGTTCGGGATCACGGCGGACTTCAGGGCGACCCTCTTCCCCGGTTCGCAACGGCTGATCGAGCTGTCCGACCGCGTCCAGGAGCTGCAGGTCGAGGCGCTGTGCTGGTGCGGACGCCGGGCCACCCACAACGCCCGAGTCCTGAACGGCGTCATGGTCGTCGAGGGCGAACAGGTCGTCGTCGGCGACACGTCGCCCGCGGCCTTCGGACTCGTCGAGTACGAGGTGCTGTGCCGTCGCCACCACATGCGCCGGATGACGTCGCACGCGGCGCGGGCGGCGGCCTTGTCGCCGGACATGCTGCCGTTCGGCCTGGACGTCTGCCCGGTCCCGCCGCCGTCGATCTGACAACGGGCCGGATCCCACCGGGCCAGGGGCTCGTGTTCGGGTCCGGGCGAGATCGGTCGGAAACCCGACCGCTATCACCCGGACCCGAAAGTGGGGGCAGTCAGCGCGCGCTGTGAGCGGGATCAGTCGCGCTTGGCGCCGAACATGATGTCGTCCCACGACGGGACCGACGGCCGCGGTTTGCGTCGGCTGGCCGTCCTCTTGGCCGCGGGAGCGGGTTCGTCGACGACCTCGACTCCCTCCGGCTCTGCATCGGGCCCGGAGTCGGCCTCGATCGCCACGTCGTCAACCGCCGCGACCTCATGTGCCGCGTCCACGACCTTGTCGACGGGTTGGTCGAGGGGCTCGTCCAGCGGCGGCGTCTCCGCTCCTGCCGGTTCGAGCTCGGGCTCGTCGGGCTCCTCGGCTGCCGCCTCCTCGGGCACCTCGACGTCCTCGGCTACGACCAGCTCGTCGAGGGTCTCCGTCTCGGCGACTGGCTCGAGCGCGACCTCGACCGATGTCTCGACCGGCGGCTCGACCGGCAGCTCGGAGTGGACGTCCGGGGCCGGGGGCACCGCCTCGACGGTCGTCGCCACCTCCGGCTCGGTCTCGATGGGCAAGGCGGGCGTCGCCTCGTGGCGAGCCGGCTCGGCCGACGCCGCCCGCCGCCGACCGGAACGCCGCCCCACCGTGGTCCGCTGCCGCATCGCCGTCATGAGGTCCAGCGGCTCCTCCTCGTGACGGGCCCGCGCGGCCGCAGCGGCGCGCCGGGTCGACGCGGCCACTCCGCCCTCGGCCTCGACGTCGTACACGTTCGACACCCGCGGCGTGGTGGTCGTCAGCGGTCCCATCGACGTCGGCTCGTCGGCGCTGAGCCAGCGCGCCTCGTCGTCGCCCGCCTCGACCGTCCGCAGCACCGGGTCGTAGGTCCAGGCCGCCTGGCGCTGCCGGCCCCCTGCCGCGAACGTCAGCACGACGGTCCAGAGCGTCTCCTCGATGCCACGCCATGCGTCCCACACGCTCGACTCGGGGTCGACGCCGCGCTCTCGCATCCGCTGCGCGACGCGACTCTGGAGGGTCGGCACGGTCGTCCCCGTGGCGCCGCCTCGGGAACGGACCCGGATCAGTCGGGCCTGGTCCGCGACGTGGACCCGCTCGGCGAGGATCGGTCCCTCGTAGCGGCGCACCTTCTCCACCGTCCAGCCGGCCCGGTCGGCCACCTCCTCAGCCGTGGCTCCGGCCCGGATGAGCGACTGGACCTCACGCGGACGCATACCGCCGTCGATCTCGATCTGGAGCTGCCCCAGCCGGGGCCGGTCCCGGCGCGCGGCCGCGCGAAGCGGCTCGTCCAGCGCCAGCCGGAAGTGCGTGCCGTCGGGCCCCGCGAGCAGCAGATGCTGGCCGTCCTCCTGGACACCGATGAGTCTCAGGTCCTGCATCTGCAACTCCTGACCACTCACGATGCCTACCAGGGACCTCCACCTGCTTCCTGGGGCTCGACTCTGCCATGTGACCCGGTGCGCCCGACAGTGCCACGCCGCCGTACTCGACGCCGGAGCGGCCCGGAACCGCCGAGTAGCGTTGGCGCCGCCATGCCGACCAACCCCGTCGTCTCGCCGCTGCTGCTCGACATCGTCGGCGTGTTCGCGTTCGGGCTGTCCGGCGGTCTGGTCGCGGTCCGGAAGCGACTCGACCTCTTCGGCGTGCTGGTGCTGGCCGGTGCCACCGCCCTGGGCGGCGGGGTGCTCCGGGACCTGCTCATCGGCGCCATCCCGCCGGTCGGGATCAGCGACTGGCGGCTCATCGCCGCTGCCCTCACCGCGGGGCTGGTCACCTTCGTCTACCACCCAGGCGTCGAGCGGCTCTCTCGTCTGGTCAAGGTGCTCGACGCGGTCGGGCTAGCCGTCTTCGCCGTCGGCGGCGCCCTCATCGCCCTGGCCATGCCGGGCATACCCCCGCTCGCCGCGATCATCGTCGGCACGCTCACCGCGGTCGGGGGCGGTGTCCTGCGCGACGTCCTCGTCGGCCAGGTTCCCGAGGTGCTGCGGCGCGAGCTGTATGCGCTGCCGGCCCTGTTCGGCGCGACGATCGTCGTCGTGGCGTACGAGGTCGGGTTCATCTCCCCGTTCGTCGTCTGGGGGGCCGCGGCGCTGGTGTTCGGCATCCGTATGGTGGCGATCGTGCTCCACCTCAACGCGCCGCAGCCGTTCCGACTCGGGGACCCTCGATGACGTCCGAAGCGTTAGCGCCGTACGACGCGGTCCTGCTCCTGTCGTTCGGCGGCCCGGAGGCGCCGGACGAGGTCATGCCGTTCCTGCGCCGGGTCACCGCCGGCCGCGGGATCCCGGACGACCGGCTCCAGGACGTCGCGCACCACTACGAGCTGTTCGGCGGCCGCAGCCCGATCAACGACCAGAACCGCGCCCTCATCGCGGCTCTCGAGGCCGAGCTGAAGGAGCGCGAGATCGAGGTCCCGCTCCTCTGGGGCAACCGCAACTCGCCGCCGTTCCTCGCCGACACCTTCCGGGACGCCGCGGCCCGCGGGCTGCACCGGCTGGTCGTCGTGACGACCAGCGCCTACTCGTCGTACTCCTCGTGCCGCCAGTACCGCGAGAACCTCGCCGACGCCTTCGCCGAGAACGGCGACGACCTGGTCCTCGAGATCGACAAGATCGGCCCGTATGCGTTGCGGCCCGCCTTCGTCGGTCCCAACGCCCGCCTCGTGGTCGAGGCGCTCCGGCCGCTGGCCGACGTCCCCGATGCCGAGCTCGCCCTCCTCTTCGTCACCCACTCGATCCCGGACACGATGGACGAGACGTCCGGACCGGGCGACGGCGAGGGCCGGCTCTACCAGGAGCAGCACCACGCGCTCGCCCGCCGGGTCGTGGACCAGGTGCAGAGCGAGCTCGGCCGTGACCTCGCACCCGAGGTCGTCTACTGCTCTCGGTCCGGGCCGCCCAGCCAGCCCTGGCTCGAACCCGACGTCAACGACCGCCTCGAGGAGCTGGCCGCCGAGGGGCGCCGGGTCGTCGTCCTCGCACCGGTCGGCTTCGTCTCGGATCACATGGAGGTCGTCTACGACCTCGACACCGAGGCCGCCGAGACCGCCGGACGCCTGGGGCTCCAGCTGGTCCGGGTGCCCACGGTCGGGATCGACGAGGCGTTCGTCGCCGGCCTCGTCGACCTGCTCGAGGAACGCGCTGCCGAGGCGCGAGGGGGTGTGGCCCCGTCGGGGCCCGACGTCCGCCCGTCGGTGTGCCCGGCCGGCTGCTGCCCCAACCTGCGGCAGGCCCGTCCGGCGCTGTGCGGGAGCGACTGATGACGACCGACGTGCCCGCGGGCACCAACCTCGCCGCCCTCGAGGACCTCGCCACCCGGGTCGCCCTCGCGGCCGGCCGGATGGTCGTCGACGAACGGCCACGGCTCGTCGAGGCGTCCGCGACCAAGTCCTCGCCCACCGACATCGTCACGATCATGGACACCCGCGCCGAGGACCTCATCCGACGTCTCGTCCTCGCGGAGCGCCCCGACGACGCGATCCTCGGCGAGGAGGGCGACGACCAGCGCGGCACGTCCGGCATCACCTGGGTGGTCGACCCCATCGACGGCACCGTCAACTACCTCTACGACATCCCCGCGTATGCGGTGTCCGTGGCCGCGGCCACCGGAAACCCGAAGGTGCCGGGGGAGTGGCGGGTCCTCGCCGGCGCGGTCGCCGACCCCGCACTGCGCCGGGTCTACCACGCGGCGGCGGGCGCCGGCGCATACGAACATGGGTGGGACGAACGGACCCAGGCCCCGGGCCGAACGCGGCTCGCGGTCGGTTCGGTGGACGACCTGTCCGGCGCGCTGGTCGGCACCGGCTTCGGCTACCTGCCGGAGGGCCGTCGCAAGCAGGCCCAGATGCTGCTCGAGGTGCTCCCGCAGGTCCGCGACATCCGCCGGATCGGGAGTGCCGCCCTGGACCTGTGCGCGGTGGCCTGCGGCCGGCTGGACGGCTTCTACGAGGCCGGGCTGAACCCGTGGGACATGGCTGCCGGCTGGCTGATCGTCACCGAGTCGGGTGGCGTCCTGACCGGACCGCACGGCGGACCACCGGCGGCGGCGATGACCGTCGCGGGCAACCCCCGCGTCCAGGCCCAGCTGCTCGCCGTCCTCGACGGGCTCGGCTGACCCGAGTCAGGCGGCGAAGAGCCCGAGCTCGTCCAGCTCGGGCAGGGACACCCCGTGCTCGCGCGCGATGCGGGCGATGTTCTCCAGGTCGGCGAGATGGACCTCGACGGAGTAGTCGTCACCGGACACCTGTGCCGCGGTGAGGTCGTTGACGGCTTCGATCGCTCGGGCTCGTAGCTGGGCGTGGAACTCGGTCATCCGGCACCTCCTGGGGCGCGCTGGGTGGCTGGGCGCTCGTCCGTTCGTTCGTTGCGGTTCGGGTGGACTGGAGCTTCTGGCGAGGTCTGGTGGTGCCCCTCTCGGGGGCACCGCTCACGACCTTACGGGGGACAGGTTACGGGCGTGCTGTCGCGAGGTTGAGCCCGGGTGACGAGTCCCTGAGAACGAGCCCCGAGCACGCTCAGAGTCAGCCACACGAATGGTCAAGGATGGGCCAACTCGGGGTCAGCAACCGCCCAAGAGGGGCCTGGGAAGCCCGATGTGACGTGGACGACATGCCCGACATCAGGACACAAGGTGACGCGGAGGCGTTTGTAGGGCACAATCCGCGCGCGGGCTCCGCACGCCGCTCGCAACCGGACCGGGGTCCGGTGACGACCCACCCACCGATTCGGGCACAAACGAGAGGGCCGCTGCGTTACATCGGAGCACGACACGGCTGATACCGACGTCGGGTCCGAGACGCCGTCCAGCGGGAGCCGTCAGCGTCGACGAAGCGGCCCGCCCTCACCGATCCACCACGGTTTCCCGACGACGAGAAACCCACCCACCGACTCCACCTCTCATCGCGCGACAACACACACGAATGACCACCACGTACCGCAGGAGCGACACAACCCATGGCGACTGACTACGACGCCCCGCGCAAGACCGACGACGACCTCTCCGAGGACTCGATCGAGGAGCTCAAGGCCCGGCGCGTCGACAAGTCCGCGTCGAGCGTCGACGTGGACGAGACCGAGCAGGCCGAGGGCTTCGAGCTCCCCGGCGCCGACCTCTCCGGCGAGGAGCTGTCGGTCCGGGTGATCCCCCGGCAGGCCGACGAGTTCACCTGCACCGAGTGCTACTTGGTGCACCACCGCAGCCAGCTGGCGAGCGACAAGGGCGGCAAGATGGTCTGCCGCGAGTGCGCGGCTTGACCGACGCCTCCGGCGGCCACGCGCCGCAGCCCGCACTACCAGGGCCGACCTCCCCACTGGAGGTCGGCCCTGACCGCGTGGTGATTCAGGCGCGGCGTCTCGACCCGAGCCTGCCGCTGCCCGCCTACGCGCATCCGGGCGACGCCGGCGCCGACCTCGTGTCCCGTGTCGACGTCACGCTGGCCCCGGGCCAGCGGGTCCTGGTCCCCACCGGCCTCACGATCGCCCTGCCGGAGGGGTATGCGGCGTTCACCCACCCCCGGTCCGGGCTGGCCGCGCGCCACGGGATCACCATCGTCAATGCGCCCGGCACGGTCGATGCCGGGTACCGCGGCGAGATCCTCGTCAACCTGGTCAACCTCGACCCCCAGGAGCCGTTCGAGGTGCGCCGCGGCGACCGGATCGCGCAGCTCGTGGTCCAGCGGGTGGCCGCGGTGGAGTTCGTCGAGGTGGATTCGCTCCCGGAGAGCTCGCGGGGGGAGACTGGGCACGGAGCGAGCGGTGGCTTCGGGCCCCGCGCAACCTGAGCGCCGGCATACGCGAGACCCGCAGACCGTTGACGACTGTAGAGAGAAAGACGAAGGACGCGAGAACGTGGCAATCTTCCGCCGAGGGCGCAAGGACGACCCGGTCGACGAGGTCGACGAGGTCGGTGAGGTCGGTGAGCTCGACGAGGTCGACGACCTCGAGGTCGAGGACGAGACCGTCCAGGACGACGACGAGGCGTACAACCGCACCCGTGGGCCGTTCGACAGCTCCGAGGTGGACGACGAGGTCGAGCGGATCGACCTGGGCGCGCTGCGGATCACGCCCGTCGACGGGATGCAGCTGCGCCTCGAGCTGGACCAGGAGCAGCAGACCGTCCAGAGCGCGCACGCGCTGATCGGCGAGTCCAGCGTCCAGCTCCAGGTCTTCGCCGCCCCGCGGACGCTCGGCGTCTGGGGCGACATCCGGACCGAGATCGCCGACAGCATCACCGCCCAGGGCGGGAACGCCGAGGTCGTGGACGGCCCGCTCGGCCGCGAGCTCGCGGCGAGGATCCCCATGCAGGGTCCCGACGGCCGCAAGCAGGAGAACGTGGTGCGGTTCATGGGCGTGGACGGACCCCGCTGGTTCCTGCGCGCCGTCATCAGTGGCCCGGCCGCGACGGACGCCGACAAGGCTTCCCCGCTCGTCGAGATCGTCCGCAGCACGGTGGTCGTCCGTGACGAGGAGGCCCGCCCGCCGCGCGAAGCCCTACCCCTTCAGATTCCCGCTGGGCCGGATGCGGACCCGGCGGAGGACCCGTCGAGCGATGATGAGCCGGAGGCGGCCCCGCGCAGCGCCGCTGATTTGAGACCGTTCGAGCGCGGACCAGAGATCACCGAGGTGCGTTGACCATGGGTATCGAGAGCACAACCCCCGTCTCCGCCCGTCGCGAGGAACCGCGCGGCAGGTTCGCCAAGCTCGCCGACCGGCTCACCCGGTCCTCCAAGGAGGACGAGGCGGCGGAGCTGCGCGAGGAGACCGACCGCCAGGGCGCCACTCCCATCTGTGACATCGCCAACCGCGAGAAGGCCGACGTCTGTGGGACCGTCCGCTCCGTGACCCTGCGACCGCGGGCCGACGTCCCGGCTCTGGTCGTGGAGATCTACGACGGCAGCCGCCCGCTACACCTCGTCTGGCTCGGCCGTCGCGAGATCGCCGGGATCCAGGTGGGCGTCCAGCTCAGGGCCAGCGGTCGCGTGTCCTACTACCGCGGCATCCCGACGATGTTCAACCCCTTCTACACGATCGTCCCTACGAGTGGCTGAGCCCCACCGCATCGGCGGGGCAGCGGCATACGTGACGGTCGAGGAACTGCTCCGCGCCCGGCTGAGCGCGGCGATCGGGGGCTGGCGCGGCGCCCTCGAGTCGGCGATCCCCACGATCGCCTTCGTCGTTCTCTGGACGGTCACCCAGGAGGTTCGTCCGGCGGTGATCGCCGCCGGCGCGGCCCTCGTCGTCCTCGGCGTGCTGCGGGTGATCCGCAAGGAGACCCTGCGGTTCCTCCTGTATGCGGCGATCGCGGTTGCCGTCGCGGCGTTCTTCGCGCTGCGGTCGGGTCGGGCCGAGGACGCGTTCCTGCCGGGCATGATCCAGACCGCTGCCGTCGGCCTGGTGTTCGCGGTCACCAACCTGATCCGGTGGCCGCTGTTCGGGTTCCTCATCGCCGCCGCCGACCCGGAGCTCTCCGAGGCGACCGAACGGCTCAAGGCGTCGTCGAAGAAGGGCGCGCCCCAGGACCCGGAGTCCGTCGCTCAGGCCCAGGCCGACGAGGCTGCGGTCAGCGAGCTGCTGACCGGCTGGCGACGGCACGAGGGCGTGGTCCGCGTGGCCAGTCGGGTCGGCTGGGTGATCGTCGTGCTCGACGTGATCCGGCTGGCGGTGATGGTGCCGCTCTACATGGGCGGCCAGGTCGCCGCCCTCGGCGTCGCGAAGATCGCCCTGGGCTGGCCGGCATACCTGCTGGCCGTCCTCGTCATCGGACTGCTGCTGCTCAAGGGCAACACCCCGCTCGACGCCCCCGACGCCCCCGACGCCCCCGACGACCCCGACCGCTCCGCGGCACCGCCGGCCCCCGCCTGATCCCCCACAGCCGCCCGCCAGCCGCTGGGCTTGACGCAGCGTCGGGCGACTTGACGCGCGATACACAGTGCGTCGAGTCGGTCGACGCTGCGTCGAGCCGAGCAGGAACGCGCTCGAGCCTGGTCGGATCGTGGCCGAAACGCCACGAACCGAGCCTCACGTCGCCACACCAGCGTCGGTTGGTGGCCGAAACGCCACATACCGAGCGTTGGCTGGATCTGACGTCACCCCTCGGCGGCCCACACCCCTACGGCCCCGTCGACCACAACTACTCGGACGTGTCTGAGCAATAGCGGGCACATGGCCCAAGATCGCCCCACTGCCCAGACATGTCTGAGTTGTGAACGGCGCAGAAGCGAAGCGACGGCCCGCTCCGTCACTGCCAGAGGCCAACTTCTGTCGTCATTCTTCGCAAATGACGACAGAAGTTGGCCTCTCGCCGAGAGGGAGCTCAGTCGTCGCTTCGAGGAGGGCGCGCGCCCGGCGACAGCATCTGCTCGAGGACGTCCTCGTTGTCGGGCGTCGTGATGAACAGGAGTTCGTCGTGCGCCTCGACGGCGTCGTCGCGGCTGGGCGCGATCGGGCGGTCGTCGCGGATGATGCCCACCAGCACGGTGTCGTCCGGCCACTGGATCTCGCCGATCCGCTTGCCGATGTAAGGGCTCTCACCCGGCATGGTCAGCTCGACCATCGACGCCTTGGCTTGCTGGAACTGGAAGATCCGGACCAGGTCGCCGACGCTGACGGCCTCCTCGACGAGCGCCGTCATGAGGCGCGGCGTCGACACCGCGACGTCGACCCCCCACGACTCGTCGAACATCCACTCGTTCTTGGGGTTGTTGACCCGCGCGACGGTCCGCGGCACGCCGAACTCGGTCTTGGACAGCAGCGAGACGACGAGGTTGGCCTTGTCGTCACCGGTTGCGGCGACGACGACGTCACACTCGTGGACCTTGGCCTCCTCGAGCACGGCGATCTCGCAGGCGTCGGCCAGCAGCCACGCCGCGTCGGGAACGCGGGAGGCTTGGACGTCGTCGGCGTCCTTGTCGATGAGCAGCACCTGGTGGCCGTTGTGGAGCAGCTCGCGGGCGATGGACCGCCCGACGCTGCCCGCTCCGGTGATGACGACTCGCATACCTGTTCCCTCGTCGATCCCTCGTTGAAGCGTCAGTGGGCCGGCGGCGGCTGGTCGAAGACCTTCTCGATCCGGCCGAGGTCGTCGATCGCCGCGACGACGTGGATCTGGTCGCCGTCCTGGAACACCGTGTCCAGCTTGGGGATCAGCCCGTCGCCCAGCCGGGTGAGGAACGCGATCCGTGAACCGGTGACGTCCTCGACCTCGGTGAGGCGACGTCCGACCCACGACAGGGCCAACGGGACCTGCGCCACGACGATGCGTCCGCTCGGGTCGGTCAGCGCCGGAACGGAACCCTGGGGGAGCAGCAGCTGGAGCATCTGGTCGGAGGTCCAGCGCACCGTGGCCACCGTGGGGATGCCGAGCCGCTGGTAGACCATCGCGCGTCCCGGGTCGTAGATACGGGCGGCGACGTGCTCGACGCCGAACGTCTCCCGCGCGACCCGCGCGGCGAGGATGTTGGAGTTGTCACCGCTGGAGACCGCGGCGAACGCATACGCCTCGTCGATCCGGGCCGCCTTGAGGGTGTCGCGGTCGAACCCGATCCCGGTGACGGTCATGCCCTCGAACGAGCTGCCGAGGCGGCGGAACGCGGCCGGCTCGGCGTCGATGATGGCGACGTCGTGACCCCGCTTGCTGAGGCTCTTGGCCAGCGTGGACCCGACACGCCCACAGCCCATGATCACGAAGTGCACGCGTTGAGAATAGGGGACGCGTCGGCGGACCACTCCTGGTGCGCGCGCCCGTGCGTCATACAGTTGCGGCGTGGCGAACTCCGGGCGCATTCTCAAGCGCCTCGTCCTCGGTCGGGCGATGCGGAGCGACCGGCTCGGCGACACCCTCCTCCCGAAGCGTCTCGCCCTTCCGATCTTCGCCAGCGACGCGCTCTCGTCCGTGGCCTACGCGCCCGACGAGATCTTCCTCATGCTGGGCCTGGCCGGCGGTGCGTTCGTCGTCACCCACTCCTGGCAGATCGCCGTCGCGGTCATCTTCGTCATGGTCGTCGTCGTCGCGTCCTACCGGCAGAACGTCCACGCCTACCCGTCCGGCGGCGGCGACTACGAGGTGGCCACGGTCAACCTCGGCCCCAAGGCCGGCCTGACCGTCGCCAGCGCCCTGCTCGTCGACTACGTCCTCACCGTCGCGGTCTCGGTCTCGTCGGGTGTGCAGAACGCTGCCACCGCGATCCCGTCGTTGCGCGGCCACGAGGTCCAGGTCGCCATCGGTCTCGTCATCCTCCTCACGGCGATGAACCTGCGCGGCGTCCGCGAGTCCGGCAAGGCCTTCGCCGTCCCGGTGTATGCCTTCATCCTCGGCATCGTGGGGATGGGCGTCGTCGGCGTCGTCCAGGCGGTGACGGGGAGCCTGGGGAAGGCGGACAGCGCCCAGTTCGAGCTGATCCCCGACCCCAACCACGAGGCCATGGTCGGGATCGCGACGGCCTTCCTGCTGTTGCGCGCCTTCTCGTCGGGCTGCGCGGCCCTGACCGGCGTCGAGGCGATCTCCAACGGGGTGCCGGCGTTCCAGAAGCCGAAGAGCCGCAACGCCGCCTCGACCCTGCTGATGATGGGCCTGCTCTCCATCACCATGCTCGGCACGATCATCGGGCTGGGCCGGGAGACGGACATCAAGATCGCCGAGCGGCCGGCCGAGCAGCTCGCGCTCAACGGGCAGGCGGTCGGTGAGGCCTACATCGAGCAGCACCCGCAGGACACCGTCCTCGGCCAGCTGGCGCACGCCGTCTTCGGGACCTTCTCGCCCGGGATCATCTACGTCTCCATCACGACGGGGCTGATCCTCATCCTCGCCGCCAACACCGCGTTCAACGGGTTCCCGGTGCTCGGGTCGATCCTCGCCAAGGACGGCTACCTGCCGCGCCAGCTGCACACCCGCGGCGACCGGCTGGCCTTCTCGAACGGCATCCTCATCCTCGCGGCGGCCGCCGCGGCCCTCATCGTCGCCTACCAGGCGACGGTCACCTCGTTGATCCAGCTCTACATCGTCGGCGTCTTCGTCTCCTTCACGTTGAGCCAGACCGGGATGATCCGGCACTGGAACCGTCACCTCAAGGTCGAGACCGACCCGAAGGTCCGCGCGCGGATGAAGCGCTCACGCGTCATCAACGCCGTTGGTGCGGCCATGTCCGGGATCGTCCTGCTCGTCGTCCTCATCACGAAGTTCCAGGCCGGCGCCCGCTACGCGATCGTCGCCATGGCCGTTCTCTTCGTCCTCATGCTCGGGATCCGCCGCCACTACCGGCAGGTCGCGGAGGAGCTCAAGCTCGACGAGGACGAGACGCCGATGCTGCCCAGCCGGGTGCACGCGATCGTCCTCATCTCCAAGCTGCACAAGCCGGCCATGCGGGCCGTGGCCTACGCCCGGGCGACCCGGCCGACGTTCCTCGAGGCGATCACCGTCGACGTCGATCCCGAGGACACCGAAACACTGCGCAACGAGTGGGCGCGCCGCGAGATCCCGGTCCCGCTGAAGGTCCTGTCCTCGCCCTACCGCGAGATCACCCGGCCGATCATCGAGTACGTGCACTCGCTGCGGACCGGTAACCCGCGCGACGTCGTCATCGTCTACATCCCCGAGTACGTGCTCGGCCGCTGGTACGAGCAGGTGCTGCACAACCAGAGCGCCCTGCGGCTCAAGGCCCGGTTGCTCTTCACCCCGGGCGTCATGGTCGCCAGTGTCCCGTGGCAGCTGCGCTCGTCCGAGGGTGCGGAGGACGACGACTTCGACGGTCCCGTCGTCGGCTCCGTCCGGCGGGGTCCCCGCTGACGAGCGCCAGCCTGGTCGGGACCGAGGCGGTCGTCGAGGTGGGCCCGGTCGCCCACGGCGGACACTGCGTCGCCCGGCTCGACGGCCGCGTGGTGTTCGTGCGGCACGCGCTGCCCAGCGAACGGGTTCGCGTCACGATCACCGAGGGCGACGACGACAGCCGGTTCCTCCGCGGGGACGCGGTCGAGGTGCTCGACGCCTCCCCGCGGCGGGTCGAACCGCCGTGCCCGTATGCGGGTCCGGGGCGGTGCGGCGGGTGCGACTTCCAGCACGCTGACCTGGCGTACCAGCGGCAGCTCAAGGCCGAGGTGGTCCGGGAGCAGTTCCAGCGGCTGGCCCGCCTGGAGGTCGACGTCGAGGTGGAGGCGCTCCCCGGCGACGACTCGGGGCTGCGGTGGCGGTCGCGGGTCGAGTTCGCCGTCGACGACGACGGGCACGCCGGGCTGCGCGAGCACCGCTCCCACGCCATCATCCCCGTCGCCGACTGCCTGATCGCCGACCAGCGGATCATCGACAGCGGCGTTCTCGACACCGTCTGGACCGGCTGCACCGGGGTCGACGCGGTCGCCGCCGACCAGCCGGCCGACGCCGTGCTGGTCGCCCTCCCGGACGGGCGCTCTGCCACCGTCGTGCAACGCGTCGAGACCCCGGAGTGGTCGGGGGAGTTCCGGATCGGGGCGCGCGGGTTTTGGCAGGTCCACCCCGGCGCGGCCCCGACCTTCGTCGCGCACGTCCTCGACTCGCTCCGGCCCGAGGCGGGGGAGAAGGTCCTCGACCTGTATGCGGGTGCCGGCCTCTTCGCGGCGGCTCTCGCCGACGCGGTCGGCCCGTCCGGTTCCGTGCTGGCCGTTGAAGGTCACCGGCCGGCGGTGGTCGACGGGATGCGCAACACCGCGTCCCAGCGGCAGGTCGAGTGGCGGCACGGACGTGTCGACCGGGTGGTGCGTCCGCTGGTCCGGCAGCAGATCCACACGGACCTCGTGGTCCTGGACCCGCCCCGCACCGGCGCCGGCCGCGACGTGACGCGCGACATCGCGGCCCTGCGTCCGCGCCGGATCGCCTATGTCGCGTGCGACCCGGCCGCTCTGGCGAGAGACGTCGCCTACCTGGTTGCGGCCGGCTACCGCCTCGAGACCCTGCGCGCGTTCGACGCGTTCCCGATGACCCACCACGTCGAGTGCATCGCCGTCCTCGTCCCCCAGTAGCGCCGTACTCAGACGTTCTCTCGGTAGACGGCGACGACGTCGTCGACCCACGCGATGACGCCCTGCGCCTTCGCGCCGACGGCCAGGGCGCGCGCCTCACCGAGGTGCTGCGCCGTGGTAGTGGCGTCGGCGTGGGTCGCCTCGAACTCCGCCAGCGCGAGGAGCGCGGCGGCGGTTCCGGCCCGCCAGTCGAGGGCACGGCGCAGCTGGACCGAACGCTCCAGGTGCGTGCGGGCGTCCGCAGCTCGGCCCGCCTCCCAGGCGTGGAAGCCGAGGTGGCGTTCGGCGTAGGACAGGGTCGGGTCGTCCCGCTGGTCGCCGGCGACGTCCGGCGCCGACTCCAAGAAGGGCAGCGCCGCCTCGAAGTCCGACCGCACGACCTGGTCGCACAGGCCCCGCCAGAGCAGCGCCTCGCCGCGACCGCGCTCGTCACCGACCGCCGCGAACCCCTCCGCTGCGGACTCGAAGGCGGCCAGCTCCTCCGGCACGTCCCCGGACCGCTCGTCGGCGGCCAGGTAGCGGGCATGGAGCAGCTTGCCGCGCGCCAGGTCGACGACCGCCTGGGCATGGCGTGTCGCGACGAGGCCGGCGTCCACCGCCGGTCGCGAACCGCCGAACACCGCGTCGTCGTCGAAGCCGTCGAGGTAGGTCCGGAGCGTCTCGATCGCCATCGAGCCAACCTAGGCGGCCAGCTCGACCGGCACGAACCCCCGAATCCGTCCGGAGAGTGCCGGTATGCGTCCTGCTGCCGGTCGAGCTGTCCGCCCTGCTCTCTCCGCACCCCAGGCATAGGGTCGACCCGACGCCAGGGCTGCACTGGCATACGCGGATGTGGTTAGATATCTTGACGTCAAGATAGTTGGTCAGAGAGGACGCGGGATGGACAGCTTCGGTGCGAAAGGCCGGCTCCAGGTCGGCGAGGCGGACTACGAGATCTACCGGCTGAACACGGTCGAGGGCAGCGAGAACCTCCCCTACAGCCTCAAGATCCTGCTGGAGAACCTGCTCCGCACCGAGGACGGCGCCAATATCACCGCCGACCACATCCGCGCGGTGGGCTCCTGGGACGAGGACGCCGAGCCCGACACCGAGATCCAGTTCACGCCAGCCCGGGTGATCATGCAGGACTTCACCGGCGTCCCCTGCATCGTCGACCTCGCCACAATGCGCGAGGCGATGGTCGACCTCGGTGGTGACCCGACCAAGATCAACCCGCTGTCTCCGGCCGAGCTGGTCATCGACCACTCCGTCATCACCGACGTGTTCGGCCGCGCCGACGCGTTCGAGCGCAACGTCGAGCTCGAGTACGAGCGCAACCACGAGCGCTACCAGTTCCTGCGTTGGGGTCAGACCGCGTTCGCCGACTTCAAGGTCGTCCCCCCGGGCACCGGCATCGTCCACCAGGTCAACATCGAGCACCTGGCGCGCACCGTCATGGTCCGCGACGGTGTGGCCTACCCCGACACCTGCGTCGGCACCGACTCGCACACGACGATGGTCAACGGCCTGGGGGTCCTCGGCTGGGGCGTCGGCGGCATCGAGGCCGAGGCGGCCATGCTCGGCCAGCCGGTGTCGATGCTCATCCCGCGCGTGGTCGGCTTCCGGCTCACCGGCTCCATCCCGGCCGGTGCGACCGCCACCGATGTGGTCCTCACCATCACCGAGACGCTGCGCAAGCACGGCGTCGTCGGCAAGTTCGTCGAGTTCTACGGCGACGGCGTCGCCCAGGTCCCACTGGCGAACCGCGCGACCATCGGCAACATGAGCCCGGAGTTCGGCTCGACCTGCGCCATCTTCCCCATCGACGAGGTCACCCTCGACTACCTGCGGCTCACCGGGCGCTCCACCGAGCAGGTGGCTCTCGTCGAGGCGTACGCCAAGGAGCAGGGCCTCTGGCACGACCCGAGCGTCGAGCCGCGGTTCTCGGAACGGCTCGAGCTCGACCTCTCCACGGTCGTCCCGTCGATCGCCGGCCCGAAGCGTCCCCAGGACCGGATCGCGCTGACCGACGCCAAGCAGGCGTTCCGCAAGGTCCTCCCGACCTACGTCAAGCACGACGAGGGCGACCCCGGGTCGGCGGCGAGCTTCCCGGCGAGCGACCCCACTCCGCAGGGCACCCCCGACGGCACCAACGGTGGCAGCCGGCCGCCGAACGACGGCAACGGCGACTCGCGACCCTCGAGGAAGGTGCCGGTCACCACGGCCGAGGGCACGAGCTTCGAGATCGACCACGGCATCGTCTCGATCGCCTCGATCACCTCGTGCACCAACACCTCGAACCCGTCGGTGATGATGGCCGCGGCCATGCTGGCCAAGAACGCCGTCGACCGTGGCCTGTCGGTGGCCCCCTGGGTCAAGACCTCGATGGCCCCGGGCTCCAAGGTCGTCACGAACTACTACGAGAAGGCCGGCATGTGGCCCTACCTCGAGAAGCTCGGCTACCACCTGGTCGGCTACGGCTGCACGACCTGCATCGGCAACTCCGGCCCGCTCAACGAGGCGATCTCCGCGGCGGTCCAGGAGAACGACCTCGCCGTCGTCTCGGTCCTGTCCGGCAACCGGAACTTCGAGGGCCGGATCAACCCGGACGTCAAGATGAACTACCTCGCCTCGCCGCCGCTCGTCATCGCGTATGCGTTGGCCGGGACGATGGACTTCGACTTCGAGTCCCAGCCGCTCGGGACGGACACGGACGGCAACGACGTGTTCCTCCAGGACATCTGGCCGTCGCCGCAGGACGTCGAGGCGACCATCTCCCGGTCCATCGACGAGGAGATGTTCACCCGCGACTACGCCGACGTGTTCGCCGGTGACGAGCGGTGGACGTCGCTGCCGACGCCGGAGGGCGACACGTTCGAGTGGGAGAGCGACTCGACCTACGTCCGCAAGCCCCCGTACTTCGACGGCATGACGATGGAGACGACGCCCGTCGAGGACATCGAGGGCGCGCGTGTCCTGGCCGTCCTCGGCGACTCCGTGACGACCGACCACATCAGCCCCGCCGGTTCGATCAAGGCGGACAGCCCGGCCGGCACGTACCTCGCCGACCACGGGATCGAGCGCAAGGACTTCAACTCCTACGGCTCGCGTCGGGGCAACCACGAGGTGATGATCCGCGGGACGTTCGCCAACATCCGGCTGCGGAACCTGCTCCTCGACGGCGTCGAGGGCGGCTTCACCCGCAATTTCCTCGACGGTGGCGAGCAGTCGACGATCTACGACGCATCGGCCGCCTACCAGGCCGCTGGAGTCCCGCTGGTCATCCTCGCCGGCAAGGAGTACGGCTCGGGGTCGTCCCGCGACTGGGCCGCCAAGGGGACCCGACTCCTCGGCGTCCGAGCCGTCATCGCGGAGAGCTACGAGCGGATCCACCGGTCGAACCTCATCGGGATGGGCGTCCTGCCGCTGCAGTTCCCGGCGGGGGAGAACGCCGAGTCCCTGGGGCTCGACGGGACCGAGACTTTCGCGATCTCGGGGATCACCGCGCTCAACGACGGCAGCACGCCGCATACGGTGAAAGTTGTTGCCAGCAAGGGCGATTCGGACGCCGTCGAGTTCGACGCGGTCCTTCGGATCGACACCCCGGGAGAGGCCGACTACTACCGCGCCGGCGGGATCCTTCAGTACGTGCTGAGGTCGCTCGTCGGGAGCTGACTGTCCCGGATTGTCGGAAAAGCAACGTTATGGGTTTGGTAAAGAAACCCATCCATCCCCCCCGCCGACGGCGAACCCGTGTTGTCGTGGGATTGGGCTGTTTGACTCCGGATGAGTTGGCAGGGGGTGAAGGGCATGAACGTGACACGTCTCGTTCGGTATGCCCTTCGCGCTGCCCTCCTCGCGGGGTTCGCCTTCGTCGGGTGGGTGTTCTTCGGAGCATCGACCGCCCAAGCCGCGGATCTGTCGCCGCTCGGTGGCGTCACGTCCACGGTCACGAAGGCCGTTGCGCCCGTCACGGCACCGGTCGTCTCGGCCGCGACCACAACGACGGTCGCGAAGGTGGTCGTCGAGCCGGTCCAAAAGGCAACGGCACCAACCGTTTCCGCCGTCACGACCACGACCAAGGCCGTGACCACGCCGGTCACCACGACGGTCGCCAAGGTCGTCGACAAGACCCCGGTCGGTGGCGTCGTGCAGGCGGTCACGCCGGTCGTCAAGGACGTCGTTCAGACCGTCGCGACCCCGGTGCGCGAGATCGTCGACCCGGTGCTGGTCCCGGTGACCCGTCCCGTGACCGACGCTGTCGCGCCCGTCGTCTCGGGTGTCGTTCCGGTCGCCGCCACCACCACTGACTCCGCTGCCGTCACCACCGCGACGCTCGGTGGGCCGACGGCCGCGACCACGACTGCGGCGGTCCCCGAGCGCGCGCTGTCCCAGGGGACCGCCGCCGCACTGTCCGCCTTCGTCGGTCCGCAGACGACCAGCGCCGTGCTGGCGCAGCTGGCCGGCCAGCAGGCGCACGCATACCAGCCGGTGTGGTCCTTCGGCAGCCTCGGCAACCCGCAGACCCCATCGGCACCGGCCGGCCCCGCCTCGCCGTTCGGCGTGGCCGCGGCGGCTACCGGTGCACTCATGGCGTCGTCGTCGCTCGTCGGCGGCCTGGCGGCCCTCCTGGGTCTCGCCTTCCTCATCGTGCTGGCAACGGCGCGCACCCCGTTCCCCACGTCCTGGGCTCTGCCCCGGTCCGTGGGTGGACGCCCTTGCTTCTCTCCTGACTGAGCCGCTTCCGGCGCTCCTTGCTGAGCGCGAGCGCTCCGCGGCCGATGTGGCCGCACCACAGTCACGAGAGACAAGGAACAGTCATGCACAAGTACCTCCGTCGAGGGTTGCAGGCAACCCTCCTCGTCGGAGCCGGCGGCGTCTTCTTCGCCGCGCAGGCCTCCGCCAGCGAGACCACCAACGGCTCCCAGAGCCTCCTCGGTGGGAACCAGATCACCGCACCGGTCACCGCACCGGTCACCATCGCGGGCAACGCGGTGAGCGCGCTCGGCAGCAACGCCGTCACGCACACCGCGGCGGCCGCGCCGTCCAGTGGGTCGACCAGCCAGGCGACCCAGACCACGTCGGGCCGGCAGTCGATCGCCGGTGGGAACCAGGTGAACGCCCCGGTGTATGCGCCGGTGACGGTCTCCGGGAACGCCGTCGGGGTGGGCGGTAGCAACGCCAAGGCAAGGTCGGCTACGGCTCCGACGGCGTCGTCGGGCGGCTCCTCGAGCAGCTCGCAGACGACCTCCGGTCGGCAGTCGATCGCCGGTGGGAACCAGGTGAACGCTCCGGTCCACGCGCCGGTGAACGTGTCCGGCAACGCTGTGGCGGTCCTGGGCAGCAACGCCAAGGCGACGTCCGCTGCGGCTCCGGCGACCTCGTCGGGCGGTTCCTCCAGCTCGACGCAGACTACGTCGGGTCGGCAGTCGATCGGCGGTGGCAACCAGGTGAACGCGCCGGTGTATGCGCCGCTGACCGTCTCCGGGAACGCGCTGGCCGTGCTGGGCAGCAACGCCAAGGCCGCGTCGAACCCGGCTCCGGCCGCCTCGTCGGTGCCGGCCTTGAGTGGTGTCTCACAGGTGACCAACGGTTCGCAGTCGATCCTCGGCGGCAACCAGGTGAACGCCCCGATCACGGCTCCGGTGACCGTCACCGGCAACGCACTGGCGATCCTGGGCAGCAACGCCCTGGTGTCGGGCGGGCCGGCTTCGACGCCGCCGTCGGCGCCGACCGTCGGTAGCGTCTCGCAGCTGACCAACGGTTCGCAGTCGATCCTCGGCGGCAACCAGGTCAACGCCCCGATCACGGCTCCGGTGACCGTCGCCGGCAACGCGCTGGCCGTCCTGGGCAGCAACGCCGCGGTCCTGGGTGGCCCGTCCACCAGCGCCCCGGCACCGGTGCTCGGGGGGGTCTCGCAGGTGACCAACGGTTCGCAGTCGATCCTCGGCGGCAACCAGGTCAACGCCCCGATCTCGCTCCCGGTCACGATCTCCGGTAACGCGGTCGGCGTCCTCGGCAGCAACGCCGTGGTCGAGTCGCCGAACCCGGGAACGCCGGGCACGCCTGGAACGCCCGGGACCCCCGGAACGCCCGGGACCCCCGGAACCCCGGCCCCGGACCCCCGGAACGCCCGGGACCCCCGGAACGCCCGGGACCCCCGGAACCCCCGGAACCCCCGGAACCCCCGGAACCCCCGGAACCCCCGGCGATGCCTGGACCTCACCGAACACCACCTCCGTGGTCTTCGTGACCGCAGCGCGGACCGCTCAGGTCCTCGCGGCCGCACCCGTGCTGGCCGCCTCGGCGACCTCGGGCCTGGCCCAGACCGGTACGGACCTCGGGCTGCTGCCCTGGGCCCTGCTGCTCCTGCTGTTCGGTGGCCTGCTCATCGCGAGCCGCCGGCTGACGGGGATGGTCACCGCCTGACCGGCTGACGGTCGGAATCCCACACCCAGGGTCGGCGGCACCTCCGCCGGCCCTGGGTACCGGCCTGTCCGCATACCGAACCGTCGATCTCAGAATCGGACATCGCGGGCACGACATCGGTGCCGCGGGCGTGGTTGGCTGGCCGGACCCCGATCGAAGGAGACACCGTGGCTGACCGCTCCCCGCACCTCACCCGGCGCACCGTCCTCGGCACTGGAGCCGCTACCGCGGCGGCGGCACTGACCCTCGGCTCGCTGCCCAGCGCCCACGCCGCGAAGGGGCCATCGACGAGGAACATCACGTTCCGGGCCTGGCGCGGTGCGCAGCTCGGCGGCGGGACGTCCAACGGGACCGCGGTCACGGGCGGAGCGCTGGTGATCGCCGCGGTGACGGGCTCCCGCTCCTACACCGACGTCAAGACCGGCGCGACCACTACGTACGACACCGCCACCTGGACATCACCCGTGGTCGAGCCCGGGCACGCCTTCACCGAGCTCGTCGCGTCCTGGAACGCCACCACTCCGGACGGGTCCTGGGTCGAGGTTCGCGTCCGCGCCGTCGCCGACGACGGCGCCGCTGGCTGGTACGTGCTCGGCCGATGGGCCTCCGACGACACGGACGACGGCGGCGCGATCAACCGGACCTCCCTCAACGGGCAGGCCACCGCCTACGCGACGGTCTACGTCGACACACTGGCCGCCCTGAACGACCACACCCTGCGGACCTGGCAGCTCGAGGTGACCCTGCTGCGTCGCGCGGGCACAGGCACCAGCCCGTCCGTCCGGCTGGTCGCGGCGATGGCGTCGGGGCTGCCCACCGACAAGAAGGTCCCGGTCAGCGCACCCGGCGGGGCCTCGGCCGGACGGGTCGACCTCGCCGTCCCCACCTACTCGCAGGAGGTGCACAAGGGCCACTACCCCGCATACGACAACGGGGGCGAGGCGTGGTGCTCGCCGACCTCCACGGCCATGGTGGTCGGGTTCTGGGGCACCGGACCGAGCGCGGCCGACACCGCCTGGGTCACGCCGCCGCTCGACCCGGCGGTCGACCACGCCGCACGCAACGTCTACGACTACACCTACGACGGCTGCGGGAACTGGCCGTTCAACACTGCCTATGCGGCCGCCTACGGCCTCGAAGGGTTCGTCACCAGGCTGCGTTCCCTGGCCGAGGCCGAGCAGTTCGTCGCGGCGGGGATCCCGCTGGTGGCGTCGGTGTCGTTCAAGAAGGGCGAGCTCAAGGGCGCCGGCTACGGGACCAACGGTCACCTGCTCGTCATCCGCGGCTTCACCGCGTCCGGTGACGTGGTGGTCAACGACCCGGCCTCGCATCTCATCGCCGACGACGCCCAGGTCCGGGTGGTCTACGACCGCGAGCAGTTCGAGAACGTCTGGGTGCCGCACAGCGGCGGAATCGTCTACGTGATCCGGCCCGCTGGTATGCCGCTTCCGCAGGCACCGGCTCAGGCCAACTGGTAGACCTCCGAGACCGCACTCGGCGTAAGGGAGACTGGGGCCGTGTCCGCGCACGTCCCACCCGGCTGGCCGCCGGGCATCCCGCCGGCGCACACCCCCGGCTGGGAGCCGCCGGCCGTCGCCTGGCTCCTCGACAACTGCCCGCCGGACTATCGCCTGTATGCGGGCTGGCGCAAGAACCCGGTGGCCCTGGCGTGGCTCGCCGACCGGCACATCGACGGCCAGATCGCGGCGATGCGGCAGGCCTACCGCGAGGCCCGTGTCGAGCTGGGACCGCATGTCACCACCGAGGCACTGGCCGAGATCATGGGCAACCTGGAGGCCGAGGGACTGCGGCTGGTGGCGGCCAAACGCAGCGCCGCGTTGCTCCTGGAAGCCTTGCAGGGCAAGCAGTTCATCCCTCGGCTCTGAGGGCCACCCATCACTCCTTGACGGCGCCCTCCAGGGAACCGGAAATGATCCGTTTCTGGAAGACGAAGAACATGACGGCTACCGGGATGGTCATCAGGACGGCCGCGGCCAGCTTGAGCGGATATCGGTTCCCGGACCCCAACGCTCCGGTCAGCAGGCCGGCCACTCCGGTGGTCAGGGTGCTGGTCTCGGGGCTCGACCGGGAGACGAGGAAGTGCCCCAGCTCGTTCCACGAGGCCTGGAAGGCGATGATCGTGATGGTGATCAACGCCGGCCGGGCGATCGGGAGGACGACCGACCAGAGCGCCCGGAACACGCCTGCCCCGTCGAGCCGCGCGGCCTCCTCGAGGCTGACCGGGACGGACAGGAAGAACTGCCGCATGATGAACACCGCGGCGGCGTCGGCCATCAGCGGGATGATCATCCCCTGGTAGGTGTCGTAGATCCCGACCTGCTTGATGACGAGGAACTTCGGGATCAGCAGGACTACGCCGGGCACGGCCATCGTGGCGACGATTCCCGAGATCAGCGCCGTCCGGCCGCGGAACCTTAGGCGCGCCAACGCGTATCCCGCGAGCGAGCAGAAGAAGACCCGGCCGACGGTCACGAAGAGGGCCACGATGACCGAGTTCTTCAGCCAGAGCGGGAAGTCCTGCTGCAGGAGCTGGCTGTAGGCCGCGGTGGTCCACTGGGCCGGGATCGGGTTGAGGGGGCTGTTGGTCGTGTCCTCGTCGGACTTGAAGCTGGTCCCGACCTGGATGACGAACGGGAAGAGGTAGAACTGGGCGAAGACCACGAGGACCGAGTAGCCGCCGGCCTTGACGAACGCACGCCGCGTGGCGTGCGGCGCAGGGGCGGCCATTGGAGCGCGCGCCGTGTCGTCCTTGGCCTGCCGAACCAAGGTGGGGGCGCTCATGATCCGTCTCCTCTCGCCCGTCGGAAGAACCGTCGTCGTCCGGGCTCTCTCTCACGCAGGGCCCACGTCTGGAACAGGGTGAGCACGATGATGAGGGCGAAGAGGATGAACGACATCGCCGTCCCTTGGCCCCACTGGCCGTTGTTGATCGACGAGTCGTAGGCGAGGAACGCCGGAGTCAGGGTTGTCTTGGAGGGCGCTCCCTTGCTCATGATGTAGATCTGGTCGAACACCTGCCAGGTGCCGATCAGCCCGAGGGTCAGCACGGTGAGCAGGGTCGGGCGCAGCAGCGGGATGGTGATCGAGAAGATCTGCCGGCCGGTGGACGCCCCGTCGATCGCGGCCGCCTCGTAGACCTCGTCCGGGATGTTCTGCAGCGCCGCGAGGAAGAGCAGCATGTAGCCGCCGGCCGAGACCCAGATGACCAGCATGATGATCGTGCACATCGCCACCGACGGCCCGGAGACCCACTCCCACCAGGACAGCCCGAGTAACTCGTGGGACGTCATGAAGTCCGGCCCGGGCCCGTCCGCCCCGCCGCCGATGCCCACGGCACCGAGCAGCATGTGCAGGACGCCGCGTGGGTCGGCAAACCAGTTCGGCCCGTCGATCCCGATCGCCGAGAGGATCGCGTTGACGCTGCCCGCGCCGGCGAAGAGGAACAGGAAGACCGTTCCGATGGCCACCGAGCTGGTGACCGACGGGAAGTAGTAGGCGGTGCGGAAGAAGCTGAGGCCCTTGAGCCGGCGCTGGTTGAGCAGGATCGCGAGGCCCAACGCCAGCACGGTCTGGATCGGGACGACGAGCAGCACGAAGTAGAAGTTGTTGCGGATCGAGGTCGCGAAGTCGCTGCGCGCCAGCGAGTCCTCCCCGAGCAGCTGCCGGTAGTTGTCGAGGCCAATGAAGTGCACCCCGCTGGACAGCGGCGAGCCTCGTCCGGTCCAGTCGCTGAGGCTGACCCAGAACGCGATGAGGATAGGCGCGACCAGGAAGAGCCCCAGGATGACGAGTACGGGGGTGACGAAGAGCCAGTCGGACGTCGCCTCGGCGGTGCGTTGGGAACGTCCGGTCGGCTTCCCGGTGGGGGAGTCCTTCGGTGGCCGGAGGGTCGTCTGGGTGGTCACGAGAAATGCCCTTCGACATCGGGGTGGGGTCCTGGGATCCGTGCCCGGCCGGCGTTGCGGGACGCCGGCCGGGCACAGGCTCTGCGGCTACTTGAGGACGGCTTCGCCGTTCTTCTGCAGCCGGTCGAGGAGGGCCTTGGGATCGGCTCCCGGGAGGCTGGCGAGCTGGCTGTCGAAGTCCTTCAGCACCGGATCGAAGCCGGCCACGGTGACCGGACCCTGCGCATACTCGGCACCGGCCAGGAACGCGGACTCGTCCGGGAAGGCCTGCTTGTAGCCGTCAGCGGCCGACTTGATGGCGGGCATGACGCCGAGGCCCTTGGCCAGGGCGAGCGCGGGCTCGGCGGTGGAGAGATAGTTGACGAGGTCGATCGCCGCCGCCTGGTTCTTGCTCGCCGAGGCGACGCCGTAGCACTGGGTGAACGACAGGGTGCCCTTGCCGGCGGGACCGGTCGGCAGCTCCACGGCCTTCCACTTCAGGTTCGGGTAGTCGGTCTTGACCGCGCCCTTGATCCAGTTGCCCTCGATGGCCATGGCGGACTTGCCCTTGCCGAGAGCCTCGCCGCCCCAGCCGGCGTCGACGCCTTTGGGGAAGGACGTCGTCCCGCTGGCGAGCAGCTTCTGGACCTCCTGGAGGGCGACGAGGTTCTCCGGGCTGTTGGCGGTCACCTTCGTCTGGTCGCCGTTGACGATCCAGCCGCCGGCCTGCTTCATGAAGGCGCCGACGCGGTCACGGGTGTCGCCGATGACCAGACCCTTGACGGGGTCCTTGGTGAGTTTCTTGGCGACGGTCTCGAGGTCGGCCCAGGTCTTGGGCACGTCCGCGTCGGTGAGTCCGGCTGCCGTCCAGACGTCGGTGTTGATGATGAGCGCCAGCGTCGAGAAGTTCTTGGGCGCGCAGTAGAACTTGTTGTCGTAGGTGAAGGTCTTGACGAGGTTAGGGTCGGGGAACGGCGGGTTCAACCCGATCGGCTACCACACGGGGTCGATCTGGACCCACGACACGGCGATCGTCGCGCTGGGACTCGCGGCCGAGGGGCTGCCGACCGAGGCCGTCAGCGTCGCGTCGACGCTGCTCGCCTCGGCGGAGGCCTTCGACTACCGCTGGCCCGAGCTGTATGCCGGCCAGCCCACCATGGGTCGGCCGGCGCCGTACCCCGCCTCCTGCCGCCCGCAGGCCTGGTCGGCGGCGGCCGCGGTGGCCCTGCTCACCGTGGCGCTGGGGCTGCGACCGGACGCCGCCACCCGCACGCTGCACGTGAGCCCGGCGCGGCCCGCCGCGTACGGGCCGATGCGGGTGGAGGGACTGCGGTTCTGTGGCGGCCGCGTCGACCTCGACCTGGCCGCCGACGGGACGGTCACGGTGCTGCAGGCGCCCGAGGGGACCAGCGTGCGCGTGCACGCATGACGTCACCTCAGCGGGGTCACAGCCACTCTGAACTACAGTGGACGGGCTCGGCCCGCATCCCCGGAGGACCTACGTGACGCTGCTCGACTCCATTGACGGTCCTGACGACGTCAAGGCGCTCGACCCCTCTCAGCTCGACGAGCTCGCGCAGGAGATCCGGGACTTCCTCGTCACCTCGGTCTCGCGGACCGGTGGCCACCTCGGACCCAACCTCGGCGTGGTCGAGCTGTCGATCGCGCTGCACCGGGTGTTCGACTCGCCGCGGGACACGATCGTCTTCGACACCGGCCACCAGTCGTACGTGCACAAGCTGCTGACCGGCCGGCACGACTTCGGGCGGCTTCGGATGAAGGGCGGCCTGTCCGGCTACCCGAGCCGCGCCGAGTCGGAGCACGACGTCGTCGAGAACTCGCACGCCTCGACCGCCCTCTCCTGGGCCGACGGCATCGCCAAGGCCCGCCGCCTCACCGGCCGTCGCGACCGGCATACCGTCGCGGTGATCGGGGACGGCGCCCTCACCGGCGGAATGGCGTGGGAGGCCATCAACAACATCGCCGTCGACAAGGACCTACCCCTCGTCATCGTCGTCAACGACAACGAGCGCTCGTATGCGCCGACCACCGGCGGTCTCGCCGACCACCTCGCGACCCTGCGGACGACGCGCAAGTACGAGTCGGTGCTGGGGTGGGGCCGGGAGACCCTGAACCGGACCCCGGTCGTCGGCGGGGTGGTCTACGGAGCCCTGCACGGCATGAAGAAGGGCATCAAGGACATGGTCGCGCCACAGGGCCTCTTCGAGGACCTGGGGCTGAAGTACCTCGGCCCGATCGACGGCCACGACGAGCAGGCCGTCGAGGCGGCTCTGGGCCGGGCGAAGTCGTTCGACGGACCGGTGCTCGTGCACGTGCTGACGACCAAGGGCAAGGGCTACGACCACGCCAGCAACGACGACGCCGACCGGTTTCACGCGGTCGACCGGATCAACCCGGAGACGGGGCTGCCGCTGCAGGTCAAGGGCCGGATCTGGACCGACGAGTTCAGTGACGCGCTGCTCGGGGTCTCGCGGGAGCGGGACGACGTCGTGGCGATCACCGCGGCGATGCTCATCCCCACGGGTCTCAAGGAGTTCGCCGAGCGGCACCCGGACCGCGTGTTCGACGTGGGGATCGCCGAGCAGCACGCCGTCACGATGGCGTCGGGGCTCGCGTTCGGTGGCCTGCACCCCGTCGTCTGTGTGTATGCGACGTTCCTCAACCGGGCCTTCGACCAGCTGCTCATGGACTGCGCGCTGCACCGGGCCGGCGTCACCTTCGTCCTCGACCGGGCCGGGATCACCGGTACCGACGGGGCCTCGCACAACGGCATGTGGGACATGTCGATCACCGGGCTGGTGCCGGGGCTGCGGTTGACCGCGCCGCGTGACCCGGAGGAGCTGGGCCGGGCGTTCCGCGAGGCGGTCGACGTCCACGACGGACCGACGGTCATCCGGTTCTCCAAGCAGAACCCGCCGGCCCCACTGCCGGCGATCCGCGCGGTGGGTTCGGTCGACGTGCTGGCCGAGGCGACCACCGAACCGGTCGAGCTGCTCATCGTGGGCCTCGGGGAGATGGCGACCACCGGCATGGCAGTCGCCGAGAAGCTCACCGCGCAGGGGCATACGGTCCGCGTCGTCGACCCGCGCTGGTGCGTGCCAGTGCCGGACGACCTCGTCGACCTGGCCCGCTCGGCGGGCGCCGTGGCGGTGCTCGAGGACAACCTCGTCGTCGGCGGCGTCGGGTCGCAGGTCACCGCCGCGATCCGGGAGGCGGGACTGTCGGTACCGGTCCACCTGCACGGGATCCCGAAGCGGTTCCTGCCGCACGCGTCCCGTGGCGAGGTGCTCGAGGAGATCGGCCTGACCCCGGACGCGATCGCCGACCAGCTCCACGCCGCCCTGACCTGACCCGTCCCGACGCGCGGCGGCTGGAGCGGGCCCACATCCGCAGCGCGGCAATGTGTCCCGCCACGCCATGAACCGGCGTCGGCGGCGCGTTCATCCTGGGGCTGCTGTTCATCCGGAAGGGGGAGACACCGTGAGCGCCACGCCGGCCGAGTACGGGCTGGACTCCCGCGGGTTCCGCATCGAGCTGCCCGAAGGAAGCCTCGACATCCATGACCTCAGCGTCGGCGACCCCGGCCCACAGGCCCCGGTCGTCCTCGCAGTCCACGGCATCACGGCGAACGGGCTGAGCTGGCTGTGCGTCGCCGAGGAGCTGTTCCGCCGTCGCGGCCCGGGCAGTGTCCGGTTCCTCGCCCCGGACCTGCGGGGGCGGGCCGACAGCCGGGCCGCGCCCGGCCCGTACGGCCTCGGCACCCACGCGGCGGACGTGCTGGCGATCGCCGACGTCTTCGGTGCGCGTCCGGTCCTGGTGGGTCACTCGATGGGCGCCTTCGTCACGGCGCTGGCCAGCTCGCGGGCTCCGGAGCGCGTGGCCGGGTCGGTCCTCGTCGACGGGGGGTTCACCTTCCCGCCTCCGGCGGAGGTCGACATCGACGCCGTCCTCACGGCGATGATCGGACCGGCGATGACCCGCCTGAGCATGCGCTTCGCCAGCCCCGAGGCATACCTCGACTTCTGGCGGGTGCACCCCGCACTCGGCCCGGAGCTGAGCGGACCGCAGGCGCCCGAGGTGCGGCACTACGCCCTGCACGACCTCGTCGAGACGGATGCGGGGGACTGGGTCAGCTCCTGCATCCTCGACGCCATCCGCGCCGACGGGGCCGACGTCCTGGCCGACCCGGAGACGCATGCGGCGGCCGCCACCGCGGTCGCCGCCGGCGTGCCGACCGAGTTCCTCTGGGCACCGCGGGGCATGCAGAACGAGGCTCAGGGGCTCTACGACGAAGGTCGCATCGCCGCGCTGGGTCTGCCGGCCGCGATCCGCGTCACGCCGCTCGAGGACGTCAACCATTACACGGCGGTCTTCGCCCCGAACGGGACGAGGGCCGTCGTCGAGGCGATCGAGCGTCGCCTCGACGAGACCCAGGCCGGCGTCAGCGCGGCATGAGGCGGCGCAGCCTCAGGGCGAGCTGCAGCTCCAGGGCCCGGTCCGGCTGCTGCCAGGTGGCGCCCAGCAGCGCCGCGACGCGTTCCAGGCGCTGCGCCACCGTGTTGACGTGTACGTGGAGCGTGGTCGCGGTGTGCCGGGGGCTCCCACCCGCAGCGAAGTAGGCCTCGACCGTGCCCACGAGATCCGTGCCCCGCGCGTCGTCGTAGTCCATCAGCGGTCCGAGCAGGCGACGCACGTAGTCGCCGACGTCGGGCTCCGACCCCACGACGAGCCCCGCGAACCCCAGGTCCGCCGCGGCCGCGCCGGTTCCGGCGTGACCGAGGGCGACCATGGCGCGAACCGTCCGGACCGCCTCGGTGAACGCCGCAGGCACGGCGGCCACGTCGTCCAACGGTCCGACCCCGGCGATCGTCGTGCGCGCCACTCGTCCGATGCGGGCGGAGACCGACGAGGCCAGGGCCCCGGCGTCCGTCTCGGCCACCAGGGCGACCACCACTCCGTCGTGCTCGCCGACGATGCCACGTGACCCGACCGCGGCGTGGGCCGAGAGGGCCAGTGCGCGCCGGGCCCCAGCGTCCTCGCCGACCAGGGCGAGCAGGCAGAACGGGCGAGCGGGGTCGAGCCCGTACGCCCGTGCGGCCGTCGTCAGCTCGGCGCGGTCTCCACGACCGGCCACCAGGTCCGCGACGAGGTCGGTGCGCATCTGCTGCTGGGCGTCGGCGGTCTGCCGCTCGAAGAGCATGACGAGTGCCGTCACCATGGCGGCCCGCTCGACGGTACGCAGGTCGGCGTCGTCGGCGGACAGTTCCAGTCCGCCGAGCACCAGGAGGCCCAGAGCCTCGTGGCCCGCGGCGATGGCGACGGCGTAGCGGTCGCCGTGCCGGGTCAGGCGCCCGGTCCCGACGGCCGAGATCGCGGGCGGCTCGTCGGCGAGCGGGTCGCGGTCCGTGGGGTCGACGGCGCCGTCGGGTGCCACTCCGGCCTCGCTGCGTCGCAGGCCGGCGTCGTCGAGAACCACTGCCCAGCCGCCGAGCAGGTCGACCAGCGCCTTGGTGATGTCGTCCGCGCCGCCGCCGCCGAGGACGAGGTCGGCGAACCGGTCGTGGGCCGCCGCCGCGCGCTCCACTCCGGCGGTGTGGCGCCGGACGGTCTCGTGCGCCTCGGACAGGGCAGCAAGGGCCTGTTCGGTCTCCGCCATGGCCCGGACCTGGACCAGTGACACGGCGGCGAGGGTGGCCAACGAGTTGAGCAGGGCGACCTCGTCGTGGGTGAACGGGCGGGGCGAGCGGTTTGCCGCGAAGAGGACGCCGACGAAGTCGTCCACGGCGATCAGCGGCGTCCCGCAGATGGCGACGATGCCCTCGTCGGCCACCGCGTGGTCGATGACCCCGGTGTGCTGGAACCGCTGGTCGGCGAAGTAGTCGGCGGTCCAGTACGCCTTCCGGGTCTTGGCCGCCAGCCCTCCGAGACCGTCACCCAGGCTGAGGCGTACCGACTGGAACTCCGCGGAGATCGACCCGTCGGTGGCCCGCATGTAGGTGTCGCCGTGCTCCGGGTCGAACAGCGTGAGGTAGGCCAGGTCGGTGGCGAGCAGCGCCCGGGCCCGCCGGACGATGGCGTCGAGCACGCCCCTGGGGTCGCTGAGCGAGGCCAGGTCGCGGGCGGTCTCGACCAGCGCCGAGAGCTCCGCCTCGCGGCGTCGCCGACGGTCGAAGTCCTCACGGATCCGCAAAGCCAGGTCGCGTTCGGTCTCCGGGGCGTCGAGCTCGGTGATCTCCGCGACGGTGCCGCTGTTGGCCAGCAGCCGAAGCAGCTGCAGGGCCGCGCCGTCGCCCGAGCTGTCGGGTTCGCGGGTGGTGCGGGACGCCATGGTCGCGGAGTCTAGGTCGCGACGGGATGTGTGCGGACACCACGCCGCGCGGTGGCCGTCATTGCGCCGTCCACCCGCCGTCGATCGCGAACGAGGCGCCGGTGACCGACGCGGACGCCGGTCCACAGAGGAACATGGCCAGCTCGGCCACCTCCTCCGGTTCCACGAGTCGCTTGACGGCCATCCCCTCGAGCATGACCTTCTCGACGACCTCGTCCTCGGGGATGCCGTGGGCCTTGGCCTGGTCGGCGATCTGGCTCTCGACCAGGGGAGTACGCACATACCCCGGGTTGATGCAGTTGCTCGTGACCCCGTGCGGTGCGCCCTCGAGCGCCACGACCTTCGACAGCCCCTCCAGCCCGTGCTTGGCCGTGACGTACGCGGACTTGAAGGCGCTGGCCCGGAGCCCGTGAGCACTGGACACGTTGACCACGCGGCCCCAGCCCTGCGCATACATCGTGGGCAGGCTCTGGCGGACGAGCCGGAACGGCGCGTGCAGCATCACGTCGAGGATCAGCTCGAAGGTCTCCAGCGGGAACGACTCGATCGGCGACACGTGCTGGAGGCCGGCGTTGTTGACGAGGATGTCGATGTCGGTCGGCAGGTCGGCGATCGCGTCGAGGTCCGACAGGTCGGCGGCCACCGGCTCGACCTGCCCGTCGCCGAACCGTCCGGCGAGCTCCTTGAGGCCGGCCTCATCGCGGTCCACCGCGACGACGACCGCATGGGCGAGGGCCAGCCGGCCGGCGATCGCCGCCCCGATCCCGCTCGCCGCGCCGGTGACCAGCGCGCGGTGCCCGGTCAGGTCGACAGGGGCAGCAAGGTCCGGCGACGACGGTGGCATGACGGGGAGACTACGCAGCGCGTCGACTCGCCCGCATGTCGTGCCCACCCACAGGCCCGCCGGTTCGGTATGCGGCGGAGCTACGTCACCAAGGTCCGGTCGGCCAAGGCGTCGAGGACCAGGGCGGCGGTTTCGGCGGGCCGCTCGAGCCCGGGAAGGTGACCCGCCCAGGCCAGCTTGACCAGGCTCGCACCGGGGACGCTGGCGGCGACCGAGCGCGCGGCGGTCTGGAGCCAGTCGACGTCGAGCTCGCCCAGCACGACCGTCGTGGGCATGGTGATCCCGCCGAGGTCGACCTCGTCGTGGACCATGGCCGGCGGGTCGGGCCACTCGTCGGCCGCAATCTGGACGTCGAACGCCCGGCGCTGCATCCGGGTCAGCAGCTCGCGGGCAATGTCGTCGGCCTCCGGGCCGAGCCACGTGTCGACGTTCAGGGTTACGGCGCCGTCGACGTCGCCGGCCTCGATGAGGCGCTCCTCCTCCTCGTCGAACGCCTCGGACGCCGCCGTCGGAGCCACTCCGCGCAGGCCGGGGCAGAGCAGGACCAGCGCGGTCACCCGGTCCGGGTGGGCCGTCGCCACCTCCAGAGCCACCCGGCCGCCGAACGAGGCTCCGACGAAGGCGGCCGCCTCGATGCCCTGGTCGTCGAGGAAACCGACGACCTCGGCGACATTCGAGAGGGGCCCGGGCGCGAGGGGAGCGTCGCCGTACCCCGGGAGGTCCGGGGCGAAGACGCGGTACCGCTCGGCCAGGACGGGCAGTTGCGCCGCCCACATCCGGCGGTCGGCGACGCCGGCGTGGAGGAGGACGACCGGTGGACCGGTCCCGGCAGCGTCGAACGGTAGGGGCACGCGCTCACGCTAGGTGGGCGGACACCCCGACCGCGACGCGATTTCCGGCGGCGACGCCGCCCGTCGGACAGGCAGTAGCCAGGCCGGTACGGCGTGTCGCCGCCATCTGGACCGTGTGTCGCGTCGGGTTGCCGGCTAGTGCCTGTTCGACGGGCGCCGACCGGCTGGACTCCGTGGCTCAGATGTCGCGGAAGACCTCGATGGTCGCGCCGAGGGCGTTGAGCCGGTCGGCGAGGTCCTCGTAGCCGCGGTTGATGACGTAGACGTTCCGCAGCACCGACGTGCCCGGCGCCGCGAGCATGGCCAGCAGGACGACGACGGCTGGGCGCAGCGCCGGCGGGCACATGACCTCCGCCGCGCGCCAGCGGGTGGGCCCCTCGATGAGGACCCGGTGCGGGTCGAGCAGCTGGACCTTGGCACCGACCTTGGTGAGCTCGGTGAGGTAGATCGCGCGGTTCTCGTAGACCCAGTCGTGGATCAGCGTCGAGCCCTCCGCCACCGCGCCGATGAGCGCGAAGAACGGCAGGTTGTCGATGTTGAGGCCGGGGAACGGCATCGGGTGGATCTTGTCGATCGGCGCGTGCAGCGGCCCGGGCACGGTGGTGAGGTCGACGAGCCGGGTCTGGCCGTTGGCCGAGCGGTACTCCTCGGAGGTGACGTACTCCATGCCCATGCCCTCGAGGGTGGCGAGCTCGATCTCCATGAACTCGATCGGCACCCGGCGGATGGTGATCTCCGACCCCGTGACGACCGCGGCCGCGAGCAGGCTCATCGCCTCGATCGGATCCTCGGAGGGGGAGTACTCCACGTCGACGTCGATGACGTCGAGGCCGTGGACGGTCAGGGTGGTGGTGCCGATTCCCTCGATCCGCACGCCCAGCCGTTCGAGGAAGAAGCAGAGGTCCTGGACCATGTAGTTCGGGCTGGCGTTGCGGATCACCGTGACGCCGTCGTGCCGCGCGGCGGCCATCAGGGCGTTCTCGGTGACGGTGTCACCGCGCTCGGTGAGCACGATCGGTCGGGTCGGCCGGCGGCTCGGGTCGGAGGTCGCCTCGTAGAACCCGTGGGTCGCGACGACGTCGAGGCCGAAGTGACGCAGCGAGGCGAGGTGCGGCTCGACGGTGCGCGTTCCGAGGTCGCAGCCACCCGCATACGGGAGCAGGAACGACGGGTAGTCGTGCAGCAGCGGCCCGAGGAACATGATCACGGTCCGGGTCCGGCGCGCCGCCTCGACGTCGATCGCGCCCAGGTCCAGCTGGGCCGGCGGGACGATCTCCAGGTCGTTGCTACCGGGGATCCAGCGGGTGCGAACGCCGATGGAGTGCAGCACCTCGAGGATCCGGTTGACCTCCTCGATGCGGGCGAGGTTGCGCAGCGTCGTGCGGCCGCGGTTGAGCAGCGAGGCGCAGAGCAGGGCCACGGCGGCGTTCTTGGAGGTCTTGACGTCGATGGCGCCGTGCAGCTTCTGGCCGCCGACGATCCGCAGATGCTGTGGGCCGGAGTGGCCGAGCGAGACGAACTCGGAGTCCAGGCTCTCGCCGATCCGGGCCAGTGTCTCCAGGCTGAGGTTCTGCTGACCCTGCTCGATGCGGGCGACCGCGCTCTGGCTGGTCCCCAGGGACCGCGCGAGCTCGGACTGGGTGAGACCCTTGTGCCGGCGCGCGTCCCGGATCAGCGAGCCGATCCGCTCGAGGTAGGTGTCGGTGACCGTCATGCCGGCCACCATATCTCACATATGAGATACGGCGTCCCGACGCGCGGTGGGGGTCGGGGAAGGCGCCGACCGCGGCGCCCGGATGCCGGTCAGCTCGGTGAGGCGGTACCCCAGGGCCGAGACCACGTAGAAGAGGACGTCGGCCGCGACCTTCCCGGCCAGCAGTCCCCAGACCGGTTCGTCGAGCAGGACGACCGCCGACACCATGAGCACCGGCCGCCACAAGAACGTGTCGAGCAGCTCGGCCGCACCGAACTCGGCGCTGAGCAGCAACACCGTGCGCGAGGCGACGCGGATCGCATACCGAGGCTGGTCGGGGGAGATGACGCGGCGTTGCTCGCGGACGACGGTGACGACGAGGACCCCGTAGAACCCCACGGTCGCGCCGGCGATCGCACTGGCCGCCAGCAGCGGCGGTGAGGTCGTGAGCCGGGCGGCGGCGACGCTGGCTACGAGCATCGTGGCGAGACAGGCCACCTCGGCCGGTCCGTAGCGACGGATCCAGAAGCGCCATCGGTCGGTATGACGTCGCATCCGAACTCGCCGCTTCCTGCCGCCCGTGTCGTCCCTGGTGAGAGGACAGAGCGCGCTGCGGCGCGGCAGATACCCGCCGGGGGTTATCCGCTTCGGGCTGCGGACGTGAGGACGTCAGGAGTCAGGGGTGGTCGACGCAGGCTTGCGCGACGATCGGCGCCGTGATGGCCACCTGCCACGGCCGCGCCCCGAGTGCCGTCAAGGCAGCGCCGATCCCGGCCGCGCTGAGGTCGGCCGGAGGTGACCAGATCACACGACGCAGGACGTCCGGGGTCAGGAGGTTCTCGACCGGGACGGCGTGCTCGGTGCCGAACGCGGCGAGCCCCTCCCGCGCCTGGGCCAGCCGGGCGGCGGCCACCGGGTCGCGGTCGGGCCAGGCACGGGGCGGCGGCGGTCCGGTACCCGCCAGGGTCAGCGGCGGGAGGGCGTGCTCGGGCAGGTTCTGGGCGCGGCGGATGGCGTCGAGCCAGACCTTGGCGTTGCGACGGGCCGGGCGCAGCTCGCGCACTTCGGCGAGCTCCTCGGCCGTACTCGGGGCGAGGTTGGCCAGCTCGACGATGACCGAGTCGGGCAGGACCCGCCCGGGTGAGGTGTCCCGGCGCTCGGCGATGCGGTCGCGGGTGATCCACAGCTCCTTGACCAGGGCGATACCGCGCCGCTTGCGCACCCGGTGCATGCCGGAGGTGCGGCGCCACGGGTCGACCCGGACCGGCGGCCCCTCGAAGTCCAGCAGGGCCTCGAACTCCTCGCGGGCCCATTCACTCTTGCCCTGGGACTCCAGGTCGGCGGCGATCGCGTCGCGCAGCTCGACGAGGACCTCGACGTCCAGCGCGGCGTAGCGCAGCCAGGGTTCGGGCAGCGGCCGGGTCGACCAGTCGACGGCGGAGTGCTCCTTGGCCAGGGACAGCCCGAGGTAGTGCTCCACGGCGGCGCCGAGGCCCACCCGGGGCAGCCCGACGAGCCGGGCGCCGAGCTCGGTGTCGAAGAGGTGGACCGGCCGCAGCCCGATCTGGGCGAGGCAGGGCAGGTCCTGGGTGGCCGCGTGGAGGACCCACTCCGTGTCCCCGATGCCATCGGCGACCGGACCGAGGTCAGGACAGGCGACCGGGTCGATGAGCCAGGTCCCCGAACCGGCCCGCCGCAGTTGGACGAGATACGCCTTCTGGCCGTAGCGGTGGCCCGACGCCCGCTCGGCGTCGACCGCGACCGGTCCGGTTCCTGCGGCGATGGCTCGCCCCGCCTCGACCAGCCGGCGCTCGTCGACGACGACGTCGGGGACGCCCTCGCTCGGCGCGAGCAGGGGTGTCAGCAGTCGCTCCGGCTCCTCGGCGGCCGCTTCTGGTGTCTCGTCGTCGGTGTGGTCGGCCCCCGAGCCGGAGGTCACCGTCGCTGCCCGGGAAGCGCGACGACGCCCTCCGGGAGGGGTGGCAGCCCTGCGATCGTGCAGAGCAGGTCGGACCACGCCAGCAGGTGGGCGCCGATCTCGCCGCGCGGTGTCCAGGAGGCGCGAACCTCCATCTCGACCGTGGGTTCCCGGTCAGCCAACCCCGCGAAGCTCTCCGAGACGACCCGCGTGACCGTGCCGGCCTCGGCGACGTAACCGAGCCGGCGCGCGTCCAAGGCGTCGACCAGCCAGGACCAGCCGACCGCACCCAGCATCGGGTCGCTGGCCAGCTCGGGCTCCAGCTCGGCGCGAGCGAACGTCACCGCGCGCCACTCGCCCTCCCACGGACCGGGGGCCGACGGGTCGTGGAGCAGGACGAACCGGCCCGAGGCCAGCTCCTCCTCGCCCGACACGGTCGAGACGATGTCCGCCGTCAGCGCGACCGCATACGGAGCGATGCGCTGTGGGGCAGGGACTTCGGTCAGACGGACCTCCGGGCGCAGCCGGGCGTCCCGGAGGGCGCTGACCGCCCGGGCGAACTCGGCGGGCTGCTCGCCCGACAGTGATCGACCACGCACCCGACGAGCGTATGTCGGTACGGCGCCTCGGGACAGGCAGGCACGCCGTTACGGTGGCGGCCGTGTCCGCGTTGCTCGCCCTCTGCTCGTCCCTCCTGTGGGGCACGAGCGACTTCGTGGCGGGCCTCAAGGCCAAGACCATGCCCGCCGCGGCGGTGGTCGGCTGGTCGCAGCTGGTCGGGTTCGTCGCCCTCTGCGTCGTGGTCGTGGTCATGGGGAACCCGCTCACCGTGTCCGGCTGGCAGGGCTGGGCGATCGCCGCGGGCGTGGCCGGGGCGGTGGCGCTGTGGGCGTTCTACGGGGCCCTGTCCACCGGGACGATGAGCGTGGTGGCTCCCGTGGCCTCGTTGGGCGCGGCGGTTCCGGTGCTGCTGGGCGTGGCGACCGGTGACACCCCGAGCGTCATCGCATGGGTCGGCATGGGGGTGGCGGTGCTCGGCACCGTCCTCGCCAGCGGACCGGAGATCCAGGCCGGGCTGCACGTGCGGCCCATCCTGCTGGCCGGCGTCGCGGCGGTGGGGTTCGGGACGGTCCTGTTCTGCATGGACCGCGGCGCGCGGGTGTCGCTCGTCTCCACCCTCTGGGGTATGCGGCTGACCAGCCTCGTCCTGTACGCGGGGGTGGCGGCGGTTCGCCGGTCGACCGGGGGAGTGGGGCGCCGGGATTGGCCGATTCTGGTTTTCGTCGGCCTGGCCGACCTCGGCGCGAACGCCTTCTTCGTGGCCGCCTCGACCCAGGGGCTGGTCAGCGTCGCGGCCGTGCTCGGCTCGCTGTACCCGGTGGTGACCATCCTCCTGGCCCGAGCGTTCCTGGCGGAGCGGCTGACGCTGATCCAGTACGTCGGCGTCGCACTAGCCCTCGGGGGCGTCGTGGCGATCGCGACCGCCTGATCACGCCTTCGACCCGCCTGGAGCCGCTTCACCCTGCCGAGAGGCCAACTTCTGTCGTCAAACGTCGCGTTTGACCACAGAAGTTGGCCTCTCGGCAGGGTGAGTTGCCCTCTCAGCGGGGTGACGCGAGTGCGTGGGACGATGACCACCGTGAGCGCTGCCGTCCAGACCCACCCGTCCGACAGCCTCCTGGTCCGCGCGGCCCGCCGGCAGGCGGTCGAACGGACTCCCGTCTGGTTCATGCGGCAGGCGGGACGCTCGCTCCCGGAGTACCGCGAGGCCCGCGCCGGTACGCCGATGCTCGAGGCCTGCCGGACCCCGGACCTCGTCACCGAGATCACCCTCCAGCCGGTACGCCGCCACGGCGTCGACGCCGCGATCTTCTTCAGCGACATCGTGGTCCCGCTCGCCGCCGTCGGGGTGGACATCGACATCGTGGCCGGCACGGGTCCCGTAGTGGCCAAGCCGATCCGTACCCGCGCGGACCTCGACCGGCTCCCGGAGCTGACGCCCGACCAGGTGCCGGACATCGCCGAGTCGGTGCGCCGGATCACCGCAGCGCTCGGTGGCACCCCGCTCATCGGGTTCGCCGGAGCACCGTTCACGCTCGCCTCCTACCTCGTCGAGGGCGGCCCCAGCCGCAACCACGAGAACACCAAAGCGCTGATGTACGGCGACCCCGAGCTCTGGCACGACCTGTGTACGCGGCTGGCCCAGATCGCCGGGACCTTCCTCCGCGTCCAGGCGCAGGCCGGGGCGAGTGTGGTCCAGCTGTTCGACTCGTGGGTCGGCGCGCTGCCCCTGGCCGACTACGAGCGCTACGTCCGGACGCACTCCGCGGCTGCCCTCGCCGCGGTGGCCGACCTCGGCGTCCCGCGCATCCACTTCGGGGTCGGCACCGGCGAGCTGCTCCCCGCGATGGGCGCGGCCGGGGCCGAGGTCGTCGGCGTGGACTTCCGGGTCTCGCTCACCGACGCCGTACGGCGCCTCGGCCCGGGGTATGCGGTCCAGGGCAACCTCGACCCGGCGACGCTGTTCGCGCCGTGGCCCGCCGTCGAGGAGCAGGTCCGCCGGATCGTCACCGAGGGACTGTCCGCGCCCGGACACATCTTCAACCTCGGCCACGGCGTGCTGCCCGAAACCGACCCGGAGGTGCTGACCCGGGTCGTCGAGCTGGTCCACGAGGTGTCCTCCCGCTGACGTGAGGTGGACGCGCGGCCCCTGCGAACGCGGCCACCCCAGCCCCTGCGGTGGGTTTCAGCGCGCGCCGGCTCCTGCGGTCTCCGGTTCGCGCTGCTCGGGGTCACCCTCACTAGGCCCTGCACCGGACCCACCGGTCGAGGCTTCGGAGCCTTCGCGGGATCCGGATTGGGTCGAGCTGGCTGTCTTCGCGGTGCGACCGTCACCGTCTCCAGTGCCAGGCTCGGCGCCCGGGTCGGTTCCACCTGGGCCACCCGCACCGTCCGGGCCGCCGTCGGGACCGGAACCGCCGTCCGGGCCACCCGAGCCCGCCGCCGGCGGTGCCCACGTCGCATACCCGCCCTGGGGCGGACGGGCCGCGGTGCGCCGGCGACGCCACCACAGCAGCGGCACGGCGAGGATGGCGAGCAGGACGACGAACGGCAGGATCGCGCCGAGGACCGTGAGCAGCCCGCTGCTCGCACCGAGGAAGGCCTTCCAGCCCGCCTTGAGCCCACCGAGGAACCCGGACGTGTCCTCCTCGGCGACCACGACGTTCGCCGCGGTCACCAGCGTGACGCTGACCGTGGACATCGTCACCTTCTTGTCCAGGCTGTTCAGCTGGGCCTGGAGCGAGTCGAGGTCGCCCTGGCGGCGGGAGATCTCGGTCTCCAGCGAGATGATCTGGTTGAGGTCGGTGGTCTTGCCCAGCAGCGTCCGCAGCTGGTCGAGACCGGCTTTCATCGTCGTGATCCGCGACTGCGTGTCGACGTAGGTCGAGGTCACGTCACGGGCCGAGGACGACCGCTGCACCGTCGTGCCGAGCTTACCGAGGTCGTCGAGGACCCGGTCCAGGGTGTCGGAGGGGACGGCCAGCGACATCGTCGAGCGGCTGCCCTGCTTGTCGACGCCGCCGCTGCTCACCGGCACCGCGGAGCTGTTCTCCGACACGACCATGCCACCGGCGGCGATGGCGACCTGGCGGGCCTCGGCGGCCTTGGCCTCCACGTCGTCGACCTGCACCTGCAGGGCGGCGGTCCGAACCAGCTTGTCGGCGGCTGCGAGATCCGCGGCCGACGACGGGCTCGAGTTCCGCGCGGCGGTCCCGGTTCCGGGGGAGCCGGCCGCGGCTCCCTGACCCGAGGACTCCGTGAGCTTCTGGGCGTCCGCGGCGGCGTCCGGCGCCGCGGCGTCGCCCGCCTCCGGGTTGGCCGGAGCGATGGCGCTCACGCCGGCGCCGGCCGACGTGCCGGAACCGGCCGAGGAGCAGGCGCCGAGCGCGAGGACGGCGATGAGGCCGGCGCCCACGGCGGCGGCGGGTCGGTGATGACGGGGAAGGGACACGGCATACCTCCTGGCTGGCAGTGCGTGATCACCCTTCAGGACACTCGAGCGACCCGAGACCGTTCCATAACGGTTCGGCTGCGACAGTGGAGCCATGGCCATCCCTACCGTCGCCATCGTCGGCGGCGGCATCGCGGGACTGTCGGCGGCATGGGAGCTGTTGCAGGACAATGACGTTCGAGTGATCGTCCTCGACTCGGCCGACGCGGTGGGCGGGAAGCTACGCCGTGCCGAGGTGGCGGGGTACTTCGTCGACGTCGGCGCCGAGTCGATGTTGGCCCGCCGACCGGAGGCGACCGGCCTGGTCCAGGACCTCGGTCTGGGCGGACGGTTGACCCATCCCGAACCCGTGCCCGCGGCGGTGTGGAGTCGCGGCCGACGCTGGCCGCTCCCGGCCGGGACCGTGATGGGCGTACCCACCGATCCGGCTGGCGCGGCTGGCGTCCTCACGTCGGACGAGGTCGCTCGGGCGTCGGCTGAGCAGGTTGGTCCGCCGCTCGTTGAGGACGTCGCCGTGGGCGTCTTCGTCGCCGACCGCGTGGGACCCGCGGTCGTCGACCGCCTCGTCGAACCGCTCCTGGCCGGCGTCTACGCGGGTCACGCGCGGTCGCTCTCGCTGCAGGCGACTGTGCCCGCCCTGTGGGCCGCCGCGACCAACGGCACGGCGATCGTGGGTCGTCCCGCGACCGAGGTCGCCGGTGGGCCGGTCTTCGCCGGGTACCGCGGTGGGCTTGGCCTGTTGGCCTCCGACCTCGCCGACGCCGTCGTGGATCGCGGCGGTCAGATCCGGACCCGCAGCACGGTCCGTGAGCTCGAACGCCGCCCGAACGGGTGGCGGCTGACCGTCGGACCCACCATCGACAGCGAGGCCCTCGACGTCGACGGGGTCGTACTCGGCCTGCCCGCGACCCCGACCGCCCGTCTGCTGCGCCGCATCGCGCCCAGCGCCGCCGAGCGCCTCGACGAGATCGACTACGCGTCGGTGGCCATCGTGACCCTGGCCCTCCCGCTCCCCGCTGCGGACCTATTGGGCGGCTCGGGCTTCCTGGTCCCGCCGGTCGAGCCACTGTCCATCAAGGCGGCGACCTTCAGCTCGACCAAGTGGGCCTGGCTGGCCGAGGACGCCGAGGACGTCGCCTTCCTGCGCGCCTCACTCGGTCGGGCCGGCGAGGTCGCCGTGCTGCAACGCGACGACGACGACCTCGTCCGGACCGCGGTCGCCGACCTGAGGGCGGTCCTCGGCCCGGACCTCCCCGACCCGGTCGACGCCCACGTGCAGCGCTGGGGCGGCGGGCTGCCGCAGTACGCCGTCGGTCACGTCACCCGCATACAGGCCCTGCTCGACGCGGTCGCCGGCCTGCCGGCGCTGGGACTGGCCGGAGCCGCGTACGAGGGCGTCGGCATACCGGCGTGCATCGGGTCGGGCCGTCGGGCAGCCCGCGAGGTGCTCGCCGCCGTGCGCCAGCCACAATGAGGGCATGAGCGACCACCCCACGCGCAAGCCCGCACCGTCCGTCGTCCGGGAGATCAACGACTCGATCCGGTATGCGATGTGGTCCGTCTTCGCCTCGGTCCAGCCGCTGGGGGAGGACCGCGAGAAGGTCGCGGCCGAGGCGGCGGCGCTGCTCAGCGACGTCGAGGCCGAGGGCGTCGTGGTGCGCGGGGTGTACGACGTGGCCGGCCTGCGCGCCGACGCCGACCTCATGATCTGGTGGCACGCCGAGAGCATCGAGCAGCTCCAGTCGGCCTACCACCGGTTCCTGCGGACTGAGCTCGGCGCGGCTCTGGAGCCGGTCTGGTCGGTGGCCGCTCTGCACCGCCCGGCCGAGTTCAACAAGAGCCATGTCCCGGCGTTCCTCGCGGGCGAGGACCCCAAGGCGTACATCTGCGTCTACCCGTTCGTGCGGTCCTACGACTGGTACCTGCTCGACGACACCCGACGGCGCGACATGCTCGTGGAGCACGGCCAGCTCGCCCGCGGGTACCCGGACGTCCGGGCCAACACGGTCGCGTCGTTCGCGCTGGGCGACTACGAGTGGGTCCTCGCGTTCGAGGCGGACGAGCTGCACCGGATCGTCGACCTCATGCGCGACCTGCGGGCGTCGGAGGCGAGGCGGCACGTCCGCGAGGAGGTCCCCTTCTACACCGGCACCCGGGTGTCGGTCGAGGACCTCGTCGCGAACCTGCGCTGATCTGGGCGCGCCGACCTAGCGGTCGGAGCGGAGCTGCTCCCGGTCGAGCCGCTCGGGGGCGTCGGCCGGCACGCTCTTGGGCTCCAGGCGGAGGCTGATCGAGTTGATGCAGTAGCGCTGGTCGGTCGGCGTGCCGTAGCCCTCGCCCTCGAACACGTGCCCCAGGTGCGAACCGCAGTGCTTGCAACGCACCTCGGTGCGGACCGAGCCGAAGCTCCGGTCCACGATGTACTCGACCCGGTCCTCGGCGAGCGGCGCGTAGAACGACGGCCACCCGCAGTGCGACTCGAACTTGGTGTCGCTGCGGAACAGCTCGGTCCCGCAGGCGCGGCACGAGTAGACGCCCTCGGTGGTCGTGTCGGTGTACTCGCCGACGAACGGCCGCTCCGTGCCCGCCTCCCGCAGCACATGGAACTCGGCCGGCGACAGCTCGGTCCGCCAGTCCTCGTCGGTCTTGGCCACCGGGTATGCGGTGCCCGCCGGGTCGGTCGACGGCAGGGTCTTCTTGCTGAACAGGCTCACGAACGGCTCCTCATGGTCGGGTGGGCACCCTCGTCAACATCCATGGTGCGCACGACGTTCCCCGCTCGCCACCCCCGGCGGGGGCCGTAAGCGGGTCACAACCTCCCGCTCACGGCCGCTCGTCGGTTCAGCGGCTCACTTCGAGGGCCGTCGACACCTGACCGCCGTCGGTCGCCCGGATGACCACCTGGTGCGACCCCACGGTCGTCCCGGCCGGGATGAGCACCTTGCCCTCCGCCGCTCCGGAAGCGTTCGTGGTCAAGGTCCCGAGCGTGGTCATGCCGTCGAGCGAGACGGTCAGCGTCACGCCCGGCGACCAGCCGGCCAGCTCGACCTTGAGCTGCTTCCCGGACTTGATCTTCGGCGGCGAGAGCACCACGGTGCCGAGGGTCGTCTTGACGGTCAGCGTTGCCGTCGCCGTGGCGCCGTCGGTCGCCGAGGTGGCCTTGACGGTGTGCGTGCCCAACGAGATCGCCGGCGTGATGGCCAATGGCAGGGCGGCCGCGCCAGACGCGTCCGTCGTCACCGAGCCGATGTTGGCGCCGTCGAGGGTGATCGCGAAGGTCCGGTTCGGGTACCAGCCGGCCAGCCGGATCGTCGTCGACTGCCCGACGAACACCGCCGGTGGGTCGAGGGTGAGAGTGCCCTGTCGCACGGTCGGACGGATCCGGACGACCTGCGGGTCGTGGTCGGAGGCCTGGCCGGCGAACTCGGAGTTGTTGTGGATCACCTCGTACTGGACGTCGGTCACCGGCTTGCTCACGAAGATGTGGTCGAGGACCTGGCTCACCCCGTTGAACACGTAGGTGTAGCGCTGGTTCTCGGGCAGCGTGGTGATGAGGTCGGTCAGCGTCGCCCCGTTGTCGGTGAGGGTCTGGATCGGCGCCGAGAACTGATAGTCGTTGAAGTCACCGGCCAGGACGATGTTGGCGCTCGGGTCCGCGGCGAGGACGTCCTTGACGAAGCCGTTCAGGACGATGGCCTGCTGCGTCCGTTGGACCTCAGAGCTTCGGTTCGGCGGCTGGAAGCGGCCGTCGGCGCTCTGGTCGCCGCCCTTGGAGTTGAAGTGGTTCGCCACGACGATGACCTTGCGGGCCTGGAACACGAACTCCGCCGCGAGCGGCTTCCGTGAGCTGGTCCAGGCGCTGTTGGTGGGGTCCACGCGACCGGGGTTGAGACTCAGCTGCGCGGTCCCGTCGGCCGCCGTCGAGACGGCGACCGCATCGGTCGAGCCGCCGGCCGTCCCGGGCACCAGGGTCACGCGGTTCGGGTTGTAGAGGAAGACCGAGCGGATGTTGCCGCCCGGCTGGCCTCCGTCCTGGCCGTCGACCGGGTTGATCTGGATCCATTGGTACGCCGGGCCGCCGGCGTCGTGAATGGCGGTAGTCAGCTTGCCGAGTGTGAGGCTCGCGTCGACCACGCCATCCGGCGGGGGGTTGGTGCCCGGCGGGACCCCGTTGTTGTCCTGGATCTCCTCGACGGCGATGACGTCCGGAGCCGCGAGGTTGTGCACGACTCCGGCGGCAAGCCGGTCGTACTTGTCCTGGGCGTCCCCGGGAGCGAGGTTCTCGACGTTATACGTGGCGATGGCCAGCTGGTCGGCAGCCTGTGCGGTCGCCGAGGTCGGCAGCAGGTGGTTGTCGACGTAGGTGCCGACCGTGGTGGCTGCGAGCGCATACCCGCCGAACGTGGACCAGTCGACCGGCCCCGTCGTGTCGCCCTGGAGCTCGTCGCCGACGTTGGCCGCCGGCACCTGCCGGTTGACCGGCATGACCAGCAGGCGGCCCGTAGGCGTCTCGGCGTAGCTGCGGATGTAGGTGCCACCACGCGGTGTGGCCAGCTCCTGGGGCTTGGTGGTCACGTAGATCTCACCGAACTGCGCCTGCCCGGGTCCGACGACGCGGGCGTTGTTGACCGTGACGAGCATGCCCTCGTGGGCCTCCCAGAACTCCAGCGCGGAGCGGGTGGGGTCGACGGTGGTGATCGTCTCGACGTTGGTCACTCCGGTCGGCAGCGGCGGGACGTAGACGTCCGGGACCGTGGTGGGCGTGATGTTCAGGGCCGGTGGCACGACGTTGCCCGTGCTCACCACCGTGACGAGCGTCGGCGTGATCTCGGTGATCGAGAGGCTGGCGGTCGTTGCGAGTGTCTCGCCTGAGGCCAGCGCGTAGAAGTCCGACACCCGCCCGGTGACGAGGACCGAGTCGCCGACCTTGGCCGGGCTGCTGGTGAAGACGAAGATCCCCGACGACGCCGACGGGCGCGAGAGGTCCGGGTTGGGTTGCTGAATCCAGAAGCCGCGGCTGGTGCCGGCCGACCGGACGGCGGTGACGATGCCGGCGACCCGCTCGACGGTGTTGCCGCGCTGCGGCGAGAGGAACCCGTCACCCTGGATGTCTTGGATGGTCGTCAGGCCGGGGACGCACTCCGGCGGGGTCGGGACGGCCGCGCAGGGATTGACTGGCGGGGGCGTACCGCCGAGCGGGGCCTTGGGAGTCGGCGCCGCGACGGTGAAGTCGGCGGAGTTGTTACCGGTGTTGGACACGGCCGCGCTGCGCTGGGCCGACGTGGAGTTCGACGGGGCGGACGCCGCACCGGAGCCGGCGAAGTCATTGCTCGACCCGAAGCCGACGAAGTCGACAACATTGGCGCCATTCGAGCAGGAGCTGCCGCAACCCGCGATCGCGGCAGTGCTGTCCTTCACGAGTGCCACCTTCCCGTTTGTCGCGCTGAGATTGATGGACCCCGTGACGTCGGCCGACGGAAGCGGTGAGCCGACGCTTCCACCACTAGCCTCCTGGACCAGGAAATAGGCGCCTGGTGCGATCGATCCGGTGAGAGGCGTGACGCCACTCCACGTGGTGGTGTTCGTCGCTGATCCGTACTGCACCGACCAACCGCTGAGGTTGATCGTCGTCGTCCCGCCGTTGTAGAGCTCGATGAAGTCGTTGGTGAACGGCGCGCCAGAGTTCCCGCCGCCGCCGTACACCTCGCTGATCACCACCGGCGACGAGATGTCGACGGCCTGAGCGGTGGGAGCCGCGGCGACGAGGGCCGCGGTACCCACGAGGGGGAGCAGCGCCAGCGCGGCCAGGCGGCGGGCAGAGGAGGACAGCGACGACAACGGCACGGGGCACTCCGGATCTCGGGGGTGAACGCAGAGAGATGGCGCGGCGGGGTGACGCCACGAATCGGAGAAACGTAGCCCCGTCCGGCAACGCCACGCGAGGCACGCCGGGTAAACACCAGGTCAAGAAATCTGGCCCGGGGTCGTCAGATCGATGCATCTAGGCTGACGGGATGGCGGCCAAGGACGCGACGACGCTGGAGGTCCCTGGCCCGGAGGGCGCCCGTGAGGTGCGGATCTCGAGCCCGGGCCGGGAGCTCTGGCCGGGCACCGGGATCAGCAAGCTCGAGCTGGCCGAGTACTTCGTCACGGTCGGCCCCTGGTTCATGCCGATCGTCGGACACCGGCCCATCACGCTCCAACGGTTCCCGACGGGGATCGACGGCGAAGAGTTCTTCGCGAAGAACCCGCCGCGCGGCGTCCCCGAGTACGCGCAGACCGTCACCCTGACCTACCCGTCGGGCCGGAAGCACCCGCAACTGGTCCTCAACGAGCTGGCCGTAGCGGTCTGGGCGGTCCAGATGAACACCATCACCCTCCATCCGTGGCCGGTGTCGGTCACGGGGGAGACGGGTGACACCGACAACCCCGACGAGCTGCGCATCGACCTCGACCCGCAGCCCGGTCGCGACTTCCACGACGCGGCGGTGGCCGCCCTGGCCCTGAAGGAGGTGCTCGCGGACCTGGACCTCACCGCATACGCGAAGACCTCCGGCAACCGCGGGGTCCACGTGCACGCCCGGATCGAGCCGACCCACGAGTTCCTCGACGTCCGGCACGGGGTCATCGCCATCGCCCGCGAGCTGGAGCGGCGGCTGCCCGACCTGGTGACGACGTCGTGGTGGAAGGAGGAGCGCGGCGAGAAGGTGTTTGTCGACTTCAACCAGGCCAACCGCGACCGGACCATCGCCTCGGCGTTCAGCCCGCGTCCCCTGAAGGGCGCGCCGGTGAGTATGCCGGTGGCCTGGGACGACCTCACCGAGGTCTCGCCGTCCGACTTCACGGTGCGGACCGTGCCGCCGCTCGTCGAGAAGGGGAAGGACCCCTGGGCGTCGATGCCCGACTCGGTCGGCAGCATCGAGGGCGCCCTGGCCTGGTGGGAGCGCGACGGCGCCGACGGGCTGCCCGAGCTGAACTTCCCGCCCGACTACCCGAAGATGCCGGGCGAGCCGCCGCGGGTACAGCCGTCGAAGAAGCGCTACGAGGACTCCGAGTACCTGCCGGACGAGGGCGGATACATGCGGGACAACCCGGAGGAGCCCCCGGGCGGGTGGGACTCGCCGAGACGGAGGCGACGGTGACCGACCAGTCCGACGAGCGGGTCGAGCTGACGGAGGAGCAGGTCGAGTTCCTCAACTCGGTGTTCGACCTCGTCCGCGCGGGCGACGCGGAGTCGGTGGCCGCCTATGTCGACCGTGGCGTTCCCGTCGACCTCACCAACGCCAACGGGGACACGTTGCTGCTCCTCGCGTCGTACCACGAGCACCCGGACCTGGTCCGTTCCCTGCTCGAACGCGGCGCCGACCCGAACCCGGTCAACGGACGCGGCCAGACCGCCTTGGTGGCGGCGGTGTTCCGGCAGAACCTGTCGATCGTCGAGGCGCTCCTCGGTGCCGGAGCCGACCCGTCGCGCGGTTCGCCGGACGCGCGGGCCACGGCGGCCTACTTCCAGCTGCCGGTCATGGCCTCCCTCCTCAACCGGTCGTGAGGACCTCGGCGAGGTCGTAGGCCGGAGCGCGGTCGACCTGGTCGAGCCGGCACGAGGTCGGCTCGCGGTCCGGCCGCCACCGCAGGAACGTCACCGCGTGCCGGAACCGGGCGCCCTCCATCTGGTCGAAGGCCACCTCGACGACCCGCTCGGGGCGCACCGGCACGTAGGACACGTCCTTGGCCGACGAGAACCGGGAGCGATCGGTCGCCGCGTCCTTGGGGGTGCCGTCCTCGTCGCGCACGACCAGCGGCTCGAACTCGTCGACCAGCTCCAGTCGCCGCTTCTGGGTGAACGCCGCGATCCCGCCGACGCCGACCATCCGCTCCTCACCGTCGACCTCCGTGTAGAGCCCCAGCAGCAGGGACCCGACACCCTGCCCGGACTTGTGCACGCGGTATCCGTAGACCACGGCGTCCGCAGTCCGGGAGTGCTTGATCTTCAACATCGTTCGCTTGCCCGGCGCGTATGCCTGATCCAGCGGCTTGGCCACGACCCCGTCGAGGCCGGCGCCCTCGAACCGCCCGAACCAGTCGCGGGCGACGTCCGCGTCCGTCGTCACCTGGGTCAGGTGAATGGGATCGCCCTTCTTGAGCGCGGTGAGGGCCTTCTCGAGACGGGCCCGCCGCTCGCGGAACGGCAGGTCCATCAGGGACTCGTCCCCGAGTGCGAGCAGGTCGAAGCAGACCAGCTCGGCGGGCGTCTCCTCGGAGAGCTTCCGGATCCGCGACGCCGCCGGGTGGATCCGGGCGGACAGGTGCTCCCACTGGAGACGCTCCTCACCGGGGGAACCGCTGCGGACGACGATCTCGGCGTCGACCACGCACTTCTCGGGGAGCAGCCGGCGCACGTTCTCCACCACCTCGGGGAAGTACGGGGTGAGCGGGCGGCTGCCCCGGCTGGCCAGCTCCACCTCGTCCCCGTCGCGCAGGACCAGGCAGCGGAAGCCGTCCCACTTGGGTTCGTAGACCAGCCCGCCGGCGACGCTGTCGGCGGCCGGCACCTCCTTGACGGCCTTGGCGAGCATGGGCGAGATGGGCAGGTCGACAGGCTGCTTCACGCCGGCCAACCTACCCACGCCTACTGGGTTGGCTAGCGCAGCACCTCGACGTCGCAGCGGATCCCGGGTGCGCGAGCGAGGCGAGCGTCGGCGGTGACCAGGGTGACCCCCAGCCGCTCCGCCAGGGCGACGTAGGAGGCGTCGTAGGGCGTGAGGTTGTCGCGCAGCTCCCAACAGCGCGCCAGCAGCGGTCGGTGCGGCATGCGGTCGAGGGAGAGCGCCGCCAGGTCGGTGACCGCCGTCGCCGCTCTCCCCATGCTCATCCGTCCGCCTCGAACCAGCCCGCGGAACACGGAGATCACCTCGAGGTCGAGCAGCTCGGGCGAGGTGAGCTCGTGATCGACGAGGCGGCTTCGGGCCCTTCGTCCCAGGGGCCCCTGGTCTCCAAGGGCTGGTACGAGTGCGCTGGCGTCAACGACGATCACGGTCGGCCCTGACCGCCTCGACCGCTTCGGCGAAGGACACGCTCCCTTCGGTGTGTTCGTCGATACGCGCGAACAGCTCACGCACCGTCGGTTGACTGGCGTCCGCGATCAGCTTGGACCTCAGGTACTCCTGCAGCGACTGGTGCGCCATCGCGGCTCGCTGCCGCAGGACGCGGTGGGTCTCCTCCGGGACATTCTTGATCTGCACACTGGGCATGGCGCCAGTCTAGCGCCATTGGCGCTATTGTGGCGCCAGAGGGACTGTGGTCGGCCGACCTCAGTCGCTCCTGAGACGATGGCGGACGTGGCACCGACCCGCACCGAGATCTCCACGGCGCAGAAGGTCCTGTGGATCACCGGGGCCAGCAGCGCGGCCGTGGTCGGGGCGGCGGTGAGCGGATCGCTCGCCACGGCGACGTACTTCGCGCGCAAGGTGCTGACCCCGGACCATCGCCGTCCGGACGACACCGAGATCCTCGCCGTGGACGCCGACCGGGTCACCTTCGCGGTGAGCCCCGAGACCGTCGTGCCCGGGCGGTACGGCCTCTGGCTCGACGGGGGCGCGGGACACGCCCGGGTCGGCGACATCCTCGAGCGCTACGGCCACGCCGACACGGTGGTCCGCCGGCTCATCTCCGTGGACAAGGGCGAGCTGACCCCGGGGACCGCTCGGTGGAACTCGTACTACTACTGGACCGACCCGCTGACCAGCATCGGCCTGCCCTACCGCGACGTGGCGGTCGAGGGCGAGCTGGGCCCGATGCCGGCCTGGCTGCTCGAACCGCGGGCGCCCAACGGGCGGTGGGCGGTCCTCGTCCACGGCCGGGCCGCGCGCCGCGAGGAGTGCCTGCGAGCCCTGCCGGTGCTCCTTCAGCTCGGCTTCACCTGCCTCGTCGTCACGTACCGCAACGACCCGACGGCCCCGCCGGCACCGGACGGGCGCTACAACCTCGGGCTCAGCGAGTGGCGCGACGTCGAGTCGGCCCTGGAGTATGCGGCGGCCGCCGGCGCGTCGGGGGTGGTCCTCGGCGGGTGGTCCATGGGCGGCGCGGTCGTCCTGCAGACCCTCAAGCAGACGGCGATGGCCGACTTCGTCGAGAGCGTCTTCCTCGACGCCCCTGTCGTGGACTGGGGTGACGTCCTGGCGCACCACGCCCGGCTGCACCACGTCCCGCCCCCGCTGCGCGACCTCGGCACCCTCGTCATGGGCCGGCGGGCGACGCGGCGACTGGTCGGGGTCCACGACCCCGTCGACGTCGCCCTGACCAACTGGGTCGCACGAGCCGACGAGATCCGGCACCCGATCCTCATCCAGCACTCGGTGGACGACGAGTTCGTGCCGGCCGGCCCCTCGCTCGCGTTGGCCGAGGCCCGCCCCGACATCGTGACGCTGGAGCCGTGGGACACCGCCCGGCACTGCAAGGAGTGGAACCTCGACTCCGCCCGCTGGGAGCGGGTCCTCGCGGAGTTCCTGACCCGCTGACCCTCAGGCGCGGAACCAGCGACCCATCACGGTCCCGTCCTCCTCGACGAGCACCCGCGGTACGTACCCCGTGACCGTCGCCGCGGTGGACGTCATCCGCGGACCGTCGCCGCCCACGACGACCGGAGTCAGCGACAGGCACATCTCGTCGAGAACCCCCGCCGCGACCATCGAGGAAGCAAGGTGTGGCCCGCCCTCGGTGAGAATGCGGTCCCAGCCGCGGTCGGCGAGCATCGCGACGAGGCGGGCGTCGTCGACCTCGTCCTCGCCGCAGACGAGGACCTGCTCGTGGCCGAGCAGATCCAGAGCCTGCGGGAGCCCCGGCGATCCGGTATGCGTCGCCATGAGGACCGTGCCGCGCGGTGCGTCGTGGAGCCGAGGAGGCACCGCGCCAGAGTTCGACACGCATACCAGCGGAAGGCCGTCGTCGAGGCCGAGCGTGGATCGCGTTGCGCGCCAACGGTTTGCCACCGACAGGGCCGTGTAGCCCTCCGACCGCAGCGTGCCGGCGCCGACGACGACCACGTCGCTGATCGCGCGGAGCAGCTCGAACACGACGTGGTCCGCGGCGGAGTTGACCGAACCGGACTTGCCGTCCGGGCCGGTGATCGCGCCGTCGAGGCTGGTCGCGAAGTTGGCCCGGAGCCAGACCCCCTCCCGAGGCTGGGCGGCGTACACCTGCGCGAGGGACGCGTCGTCCAACGGCTGTCCGAGGTCGAGGGCCGACACGCCCGGCAGGTCGGCCATGAGGAGGCGCATGCCGCGATTATGTCGAGCGCCGTCGGGCCGTGCCGGGGCAGGATGGCGGCATGGCGAAGAAGTCGAAGACGACCGCGTCCGCGTCGATCGAGGAGCTCCTCCGGGTCGGCGACGGGTTCCGGCTCGCCGACGTCGACGCCGAGGGCACCCCCGGTTTCGACGGCGGGAAGTCCGAGGGCAAGGAGGCGCTGGCCGACCACGCGTCCGAGCTGGGGACCTGGCAGGAGAAGCTCTACGCCGAGTCCAAGGGCGGCGGGACGCGGTCCGTACTACTGGTCGTGCAGGGGATGGACACTTCGGGCAAGGGCGGGATCATGCGCCACGTCGTCAGCCAGATCGACCCCGAGGGGATCCGGGCGACGGCGTTCAAGGCGCCCAACGAGGAGGAGCGTAAGCACGACTTCCTCTGGCGGATCCGCAACGCCCTCCCGGGCCCCGGCAAGATCGGCGTCTTCGACCGCTCGCACTACGAGGATGTCCTCGTCGTGCGCGTCCACGACCTCGTACCCCAGGATGAGTGGTCGAAGCGCTACGCGCAGATCAACGCCTTCGAGCGGGAGGTTAAGGCATCGGGCACCCGCATCGTCAAGGTGATGACGCACATCTCCAAGGACGAGCAGAAGGTCCGGCTGCGCGAGCGGCTCGAACGCCCCGACAAGCATTACAAGTACAACCCGGGTGACGTCGACGAGCGGCTGCGCTGGGACGACTACATGGAGGCGTACCAGGTGGCGCTCACCCGGACGTCGACCAAGGGTGCGCCCTGGTACGTCGTGCCGGCCAACAAGAAGTGGTACGCCCGGTATGCCGTCCAGCAGCTGCTGCTCGACGCGCTCGCCGACATGGACCCGACCTGGCCGGTGATGGACTTCGATGTGACGGCGGAGCTGAAGCGCCTCGACGCGAGCTGACGCGCCTCGGTTCCCTGGGCCTCCTCATCCGGTATGCGTGGTCGCTCGACCGGCGTGCCCTGGTCGGCATCCTGGGCGGTGGGCTGGTCAGCGGCCTGCTGCACATCGCCGTTCCCCTCCTCATCGGTGTGGTCGTCGGACGGCTTCCCGAGGTGGTGTCCGGCGGTCCGTGGGGCGGCCTCGTGGTCGCGGCGGCGCTGGTCGTCGCGGTGCTCGCGCTCGACGGGCTCCTCGACGTGCTCACCCGCCACCAGGGCATGGTCGTCGACGCCGCCGTCACGCGGGACACCTTCCTGCGCACCGCCGACCTGCTGGCGGCGCCCACCGGCGTCGAGCACCTGGACGACCCTCGCGTCTCCGACGGCATCCGCCGGCTGCGGGCGGCGTTCGGCGACATCCGGATGGGCATCAACATGCTCGGCCGGACCCTTCAGAGTGCGGTCGGACTGGTGGGTTCGGCCCTGGCCCTCGGCCTGGTCTACTCCTGGTGGGCAGCCGGACTCCTCCTGGCCAGCGGGATCGCGCTGTCGGTCGCCCGGGTCCGCGTCGAGAAGGGTGTTCTCGACGTCTACTTCTGGCAGACCGAGGACCAGCGGCAGGCGTTCTACGCCTACACGCAAGCCATGGGTCAGGCCGCCAAGGAGGTGCGGATCTTCGGTCTCGGGGATTGGCTCGCCCGCCGGGTGTGGGACCGGCTGACGGCGGTGCTGCGAGCCCATGTCCGCGCCTCGATCCGGCGGGAGGGCGTCTTCCGAGTAGCGGTCCTCGGTCGTATCGCGCTGGTGGGCCTGGTGGTCGCCGCGGTCGGGCGTGACCTGGCGGCCGGGGCGGTCTCGCTCGCGACGGCGAGCACCGCCATCTCGCTGGCCGTCGTCCTCGCCGGGTCCGACGTCTCGTCGCTGTCGCAGCTGAGCCGCGGGATGGCGCTCACCGAGGACTTCGCACGCACCGACCGGACGCTGCGAGTCGCGGCCGGCGTAGGGAGGGCCGACGACCCGCTACGCCTCGCGCGGGACTCGCGGATCACTCGCCGGTCCTACCCCGATGACGACCCCCAGCCACCGCCACGGATCGAGTTCGACGACGTGCGGTTCGCCTACGACGGACGCCCGCAGGGCATCTCGACATCGTGCGCGAACTGGCCGACGGCGCGACGGGGGAGTAGCGGGGCGGGTCAGCCGGCGAAGGCGAGGTCGACGACCTCCTTGGCCGCGGCCGAGCCGACCGGGAGCGTCCCGAAGACGCGACCGTCCGCGGCGCCCAGACGGCTGGCCAGGAAGGTCTCCGCGACCACAGCGGGGGAGTGCTGGACCACCAGGGCCGCTTGCAAGGTCACGGCGAGGTCCTGGACCAGCCGCCGCGCACCGAGCTGGGCGTCGACCGGGTCCGCCGCAGCGACCGCTTGCATGGCGGTCAGCGTCCGGTCCACCGCCGCGTCCACCCGCCGGTCCAGCCCACGCGCCGGCGACAGCTCCTGGTCGAGTGCCTCGACGGCGAGCGGCTCACGGCCGACTGCGCGGAGGACGTCGAGGGCGTTGACGTTGCCGGAGCCCTCCCAGATCGAGTTGAGCGGCGCCTCGCGGTAGAGCCGCGCCAGCCCGTTCTCCTCGACATAACCGTTGCCGCCCAGGCATTCCAGCGCCTCCGCGACCATCGGCGGGGTCCGCTTGCAGACCCAGAACTTGGCCGCCGCGACCGCGAGCCGGAGAAACGCGGACTCGCCTTCGTCGACCGCGTGGGCGAGTCGTATACCGAGCAGGGTCGCCGCCTCGGACTCGACCGCGAGGTCCGCAAGCACTGCCCGCATGAGGGGCTGGTCGACGAGGACCGCGCCGAACGCCGAACGGTGCCGGGCGTGGTGGACCGCCCGGGTCAGTGCCGCGCGCATCGTGGCGGCCGAGCCGAGCACGCAGTCGAGCCGGGTCGCCGCGACCATGTCGATGATCGTCCGGACACCGCGGCCCTCCTCGCCGAGCCGTGAGCCCCACGTCCCGTCGAGCTCGACCTCGGCCGACGCGTTGGACCGGTTACCGAGCTTGTCCTTCAGCCGCTGGATCGCGAACGGGTTGCGCGACCCGTCGTCGAGCACGCGCGGCACCACGAAGCAGCTGAGGCCGCCCGGAGCCTGCGCGAGCATGAGGAACCCGTCGCTCATCGGCGCCGAGCAGAACCACTTGTGCCCGGTGAGCCGGTATGCGGATCCGGGCACCGGGCCGTCGGCGACGACCGCACGGGTCGTGTTCGCGCGGACGTCGGAGCCGCCCTGCTTCTCGGTCATCCCCATCCCGCACAGCGCGCCGGCCTTGTCCACGATGGGACGCAGCTCCGGCTCGTAGCGGCGGGAGGCGAGCCGGGGAACCCACCGGGCCGCGAGGTCCGGGTCATGACGCAGAGCCGGTGCCGCCGCATACGTCATCGACACCGGGCAGCCGTGGCCGGCCTCCACCTGGCTCCAGACCACGAACCCGATCGCCCGCCGCAGGTGCGCGCCGGACCCGGGCGGCCGCGTCCACGGCTCGGCGGTGAGCCCGTTGGCGACAGCGGTGCCGAGCAGCGAGTGGTATGCCGGGTGATCGTCGACGTTGTCGACGCGTTCGCCGGTCGGTCCGTGCGTCCGCAACCGCGGGCCGTACCGGTCGGCGTCGTCGGCCCAGGACTGAGCGGGGGGCGACCCGGCAAGGGTGCCCAGCTGGTGGAGGGACGTCCCGTCCGCCACATCACCCCAGCGAGCCAGGGCGTCGACGAGGACGTGGTCGGCACCGAAGACGTCGTACCCGGCGAGCGGCGGCACCTGGTTGGTCACGTCGTGCGTCGCCACCCGCCGATGGTAACGAGTCACAATCGTCACTCCCGTCACCCGTGTCACAGCCGAAGATCCGGCGCAGGCGCGGCTACCGTGATCGCCGATGACGGTGAAGGCCAGGATCCGCCGGGAGCTCGACAAGGTCCACGGCGCCACGACGACTGCGCGGCTGGTGCTCGAGACCATCCGCGCGTGTCTGCGTTACCGCGTGACCGGGCTGGCGTCCGAGGCGGCGTTCTTCATGCTGCTGTCACTGCCGCCGCTGGTCCTCGCCCTGTTCGGCGGGGTCGGCTACGTCGGACAGCTCGTCGGCCGGGCGACCGTGGACCAGGTGACGGCGTCGATCCGCGAGTACGCCGCGCAGTTCCTCACCCAGGAGAGCATCACCGAGGTGCTGCTCCCGACGGTCGACGACGTGTTCCGCGGCGGGCGGTTCGAGCTGGTGTCGCTGGGGTTCCTGCTCGCGCTGTGGTCCGGGTCGAGGGCCCTCAACGTCTTCGTCGACACCATCTCGATCATGTACGGCCAGAGCGGGGTTCGCGGCATCGTCCGCACCCGGGCGCTGTCGTTCTCGCTGTATCTGACCGCTGTCGTCTTCGGTGTGGTCATCATCCCGCTGGTGCTTCTGGGGCCGACGCTCATCGACGGCTGGCTGCCGGAACGGATGCGGTTCCTCGGGTCGCTGTACTGGCCGGTGGTCGTCGTCGCCACGATGGCCGCGCTGACCACCCTCTTCCACGTGGCCACCCCCCAGAAGACCCGCTGGTGGCGCGAGGCCCCCGGTGCCGTGCTGGCGCTCGTCATCTGGGTGCTCGCCTCGTTCGTGGTCCGCGGCGCCGTCGGCCTGTCGCTCGACGGCCCCTCGATCTACGGGCCGCTGTCGGCGCCGATCGTCGTGCTCATCTGGCTGTATGCGGTGGCGATCGCGGTGCTCATCGGTGCCGGGCTCAACGCCGCGACCCGGGTGCTGTGGCCGATCGCCGTGCGGGTCTCGCCGACCACTCGGCTGGTCGAGTGGGCGCGCTCCGAGATGGAGCGCCGGCGGTCCTACGGGGTGGGCGAGGGCGACGTACTGCTCGACGACCTGATGGCGACGGAGCAGCAGTATCTGGACCTGGCCTGGCCCTCCGCGGCGTCGGTGGGAGAGGTCCGCAAGGCCTCTTGAACCCGGTGCGGCGTCGCATACCCCGGGTTTGGGAATCGCCTGGCAGTTCCGCTACTGTCTACCTGCACCGAGCGGGGAAGTTACACCGCTGGTGTTCGCGCGGACGTAGCTCAGTTGGTAGAGCGCAACCTTGCCAAGGTTGAGGTCGCCGGTTCGAGCCCGGTCGTCCGCTCGGAGGCATCAAGATCGACTTGCCTTCGCGGTGGAGTGGCCGAGAGGCGAGGCAGCGGCCTGCAAAGCCGCGTACACGGGTTCAAATCCCGTCTCCACCTCGATCCACCGGAAGAGCATCCGGCCCTGTCGGGCCGGACTCGGGCGATTGGCGCAGTGGTAGCGCGCTTCCTTGACACGGAAGAGGTCACTGGTTCAAACCCAGTATCGCCCACCAGCAACGGAGGCCTTTGGCCCGCGGAGACGCGGGTCAGAGGCCTCTCTCTTGCTCTCAGTGCGTCACGTCGGATCCTCCACGAGGCCCTTGAACCCGATGACGTAGACGACGACCCCGATGATCCCGACGGCGAGCGCCGCGGCACCCGCGAACCACAGGATGTGCCAGAAGCCGGCGACGGTGCCGACGAAAGCCGAGACCGGGCCGACCACCTGCGCGACGATCACCAGTCTCGACGTCGCGAATCGCTGCAGGAAGACCTCTTGCCGATTCAGCAGGATCAGCGCGGCCAGCAGGGGGATGGCGACCGAGAAGGCCAGGACGCAGATCCTGGCGGTGAGGCCCGTGGGCTCGGCCGTGAGGAACGGCTGGATGAGGACCACCCCGATCCCCACCAGACCCCCGTAGATCAGACCACTCTGGTGGAGCTTCTCCCGACCCTGCTCACTGTCTGCCGTCACGTCTCGTCCTCTCCGACATGATGACCTCAGGGTGACGTAGGCGAGTGGCCTCGCACCACGGACAGCCCACGCGTTCGTAGGTTCGGCGCCCGATCCTCGTCGAGGATGGGATCCGAAAGAAGGGTGGATGCCATGGCCACACTGCTGTCGGTCAACGTCGGTATGCCGCGGGACGTGTCGTGGCGCGGCCGAACCGTGCGCACGGGCGTCTGGAAGAGCCCGGTCGCCGGGCCGCAGATGGTCCGCCGCCTGAATGTCGACGGTGACGGACAAGGGGACCTGGCCGGGCACGGCGGCGAGCAGCGCGCCGTCCTCGTCTACCAGATCGAGTCCTCCCGCTACTGGGAGGAGTTCTTCGGTCGCGACGACCTCGGGCCCGGCGCCTTCGGGGAGAACTTCACGGTCGCTGGGCTCGACGACGACACGGTGTGTATCGGTGATCGCTACCGGATCGGCGAGGCGGAGTTCGAGGTCACCCAGCCGCGGGTGACCTGCTTCCGGGTGGGAATGCGCTTGGGGGAGCCACGGCTGCCGTCCCTCCTGGTCGCCCACCGCCGCCCAGGCTTCTACCTGCGGGTGCTCGCGGAAGGTCAGGTCAGCGCCGGCGACGAGATCGTGCGAACGGCGCGAGGGAGACACGCGCTGAGCGTGGCCGACGTCGACGCGCTGCTGTACCTGCCAGGGCATGACGAGAAACAGCTCGAGGCGGCCCTGGACGTGCCGGCCCTGAGCCCGGGCTGGCGCGAGTCGTTCCGAAGCATGTCGACGACGGACCGCGTGGCTCGTCCGGCCGGCGTCGCGGTGGCGTCACCACCGGCCTGGACCGGTTTTCGCATCCTCGCCGTCGCTGACGTCGTCGCCGAGAGCGCCTCGGTGACGTCGTTCCGGTTCGCCGGGAACGACGCGTTGCCGGCGTACCTGCCGGGCCAGTTCCTCACCGTGCGCGTACCGAGCGCCGGCGACCCGGTCCCGGTGCGGACGTACTCCTTGTCGGGAGACCCGCACGGCGGGCCCTACCGGATCAGTGTCAAGCGTGAGGCGCGCGGGCGGGTCAGCTCGCACCTCGTCGCGCACCTGCGACGAGGAGACCACATTGAGGTCGCGGCGCCGAGGGGCGACTTCGTGCTCGTTGACGGTTCCCTCCCCGTGCTGCTGATCTCCGCGGGCATCGGCCAGACCCCTCTGCTGGCGATGTTGTACCGGCTCGCGACCCAGCACAGCGAGCGTGTGGTGTGGTGGATCCACACCACGCACGACGCGGACAGCCACGCCTTCGCCGCCGAGGTCACGGACCTGTTGGGCCGGCTCCCGTCGGCGCACTCCGTGGTCTACTACACGACCCCGGCCCAGCCGTTGACGGCGGACTCGGGCATCCGGGCGGGACGCCTCACCCCGGACGTGATCGCCGCCCTCGACCTCCCGATCGACGCGAACGCGTTCGTCTGCGGCCCGGAGCGCTTCATGGACGATGTGTCGGCCGCGCTCTCCGCGATCGGCATCGACCCGTCCCGCGTCCATACCGAGCGGTTCGGGTCGCGGTCGCCGATCAATCCCGGCGTCATCGAGACGTCCCTGCCCCGGCCGCACCAACCGCCAGGACCACCGGGCGGGGGTCCAGCTGTGACCTTCGCCCGCTCGGGGATCACGAGCACCTGGTCGGACACCTACTCGTCGGTGCTCGAGCTCGCCGAGGCGTGTGACGTGCCCACGCAGTGGTCCTGCCGCAGCGGGGTCTGTCACACCTGCGCGACGGCGGTCCTGTCGGGGGAGGCCTCATACGTGACTCCGCCACTCGAGTCGCCGGGCGACGACGAGCTACTCATCTGCTCGGCCCGGCCGATCGCCGACCTCGTCATCGATCTGTGATCGGGAGGACGCGCGTACGATCGCTGCCGTGCGGTTGAAGGCCGAGCGGGTCACGACGTTGTCAGTCCCCGGCGAACCCGCACGGGAGGTACCCGACGGGCGGGTTCATCGCTTGGACGACGCCGACGAACCGTTGTGTGGCGCGGCGGTGACACCGCTCTACCTCCTGGAGTGGGAGTGGGATCAGCTCAACGATCTGATGAGGTGCCCGGTATGCGCGACCCTCGCGCAATCGGGCGAATGACCGACGGGGTGACCGAGGCTCGCAGTGATGCGGGCGGGACGGCAGGCGAGATGGACGTCGATCTGAAGCTCGAGGTGGTCGTCATTCCGGTCTCGGACGTCGACCGCGCGGAGGAGTTCTACGGGCGGCTCGGCTGGAGGCTCGATGCCGACTTCCCCTTCGAGAACGGCTTTCGGGTCGTGCAGTTCACCCCGCCCGGCTCGGACTGCTCGGTCCAGTTCGGCTCGAAGATCACCTCGGCCGTGCCCGGTTCGTCAGCCGGCGCCTACCTCGTGGTCTCCGACGTACAGGCCGCGCGCGACGATCTCGTGGCCCGAGGAGTCGACGTGAGCGAGGTGTTCTACCCCGGGGCGCCGGGCGCTCAGTTCCAGACCGACGATGTCACCGCTCGCGTCTGCGGCCGAACTGTCGGGGGCGATGCGGCGCGCGGCCGCGGCGCACGGCGAGCACGAGAAGCGGATCGGTCAGGCTGACGACAACTGGCCGGACTGGTACGCCGCATACATGGTGGCTGAGCAGGCCGGTGAGGATCTGCCCCTGTGAGCGATCTCGTCGGGCGCGAGTGGCGGCCTCAGGATGGCGTACGAGATGGGTAGGCGACGAAGGCGAGACGAGAGCTGTCCGGCGACCAGCTGTTGACGTTGAGCGTTCCCTGACCCCCGAAGACGGGGTAGCGCTGGACCGGGACGGACCAGTCGGTCGTTGCCACAACCACGACCTCGACGTCCAGGTCCGCCGGATGGCCTCGCGTCCCCGCGGGAAACGTGATGTACGAGGCGAACCGAAAGTCGGGCGAAAGGTGCGGAAACCAGTCGACCGTGTCGCTGGTGACGAGCCGCTCCATCGGTCCGCCGCCGTCGGGGATCCGTGCGAGCTGCGCGTGTCCCGGCTCGCTGGTGAAGCTCTCGGTGTTGACGTAGATCCATCGACCGTCGGGTGACCATTCGGGACCGTCCACGTGCCCGTCGCCGGCGTCGACGAGGACGGGAGTCGCCGGCGGTTCCATCACCGCGAGCCGTCCCGGATCGGCCATGTCGCCGAGATGCACGTACGCCAGCCGCGTGCCGTCCGGCGACACACCGTGCAGGAAGTGCCACGCCCCGTCGTCGGAGGTGACCCGTTCGACGACGCCCCCGTCGAGGCGGCCGCGGTAGATGTGACCGTCCATCGCCGACAGGTAGATGTGGGTGCCGTCCGGATCCAGGACGTGGTCGTTGTTGATCTCCGGCAGACCGACGAGCTCCACCCGGTTCAACCCTCGCCCGGGGGCGGACAGGTCCAGACGCCACAGGAATCCGTGCCCGTTGAGGAACAGCGAGCCGCCGTCGAGCGACCAGTTCGGCGCCTCGATCAGCATCTCCTCGGTCGGGAACACGAGTTCCGGCCGGGCCATCTCAGGCCCTCCGACCCAGACCTCCGCCCGCTGCTCGGGAGCGAGCGTTCGGTATGCGGCCGGCTCGGGCGTCCCGTCACTCACCCGTCACTCCCGCCCCATCGCTCCACGGTTGAGCACCGACTCCACGGGATCCCGTTGAGTCGGCGCTCGTCGGTGGCGCGCCGGCGGTCCGAGCAGTCGCTCCAGCTCGTCGGCGAGCTCGCTGAGCGGACGACGAGCATCCAGCTCGATCGTGGCCCCACGTCGGATCCGCGGCTCGACCTCGGCCACGTAGCGGACGATCTCCGCCTGGTCCTCCGGAGACGTCCCGTACGGGTTGGGGCTGCGGGTGGCCACCCGGGCGAGCAGCATGTCAACCGGCGCGTAGAGGTAGACCACGTGCTCGAACCGGTCGTAGAAGCGGCCCTGGTTGTCCGCCGTTCCCGACACCGCGATGGTCGGGCGCCGGGCGAGGAGGTCGTCCATCCGGGACTCGGCCCATCGGCCGTCGGGCAGGTGCCACCCGTCCGCATCGGCGTCCACCGTCGGGTAGCCCCGTGCCGCCGCGCTGGCCAGGAGCGTGCTCTTGCCGGCTCCCGACATACCCGTGACGAGGACGCGGGCCATACGTCCAGGGTAGGGCGAGCTCATCGCCCGAATCCGCACGTGGGCACGTCCCGACCGGCGTAATCTCGAACGCGGGCAGGAGTAGATGGTGCTCGCCCCGGACCCCGGCGACGTCGACGGCAGGTTCGCGCGCAGGCGGTGCGTCATGGCAGGTCCCGGGCCCCCTCGTCGTCCACCGTGGGACGGGGCCGTCGTCCGGGTCGAGGGCGAGGTGGACATCGCGTCCGCGCCGGCCCTGCGCTCGCTGCTGACCCGTGCGAACCACGCACGGGATGTCCTGGTGGACCTCTCGGGCGTGACGTTCATGGACTGCGCGGGCCTCTCGGCCCTCCTGCAGGCTCGCGCACAGCACGCCGGCCGGCTGGCGCTGAGATCTCCTCCACCTTCCCTGCGGCGGATCCTGGTGGCGCTCGACATCGAGGACGCCTTCACGATCATGGACGGGGAGGAGGTGGCGGCCGCCGAACCCCACCACGTGAGCGCTCGGTCAGCCGCCGCAGGGCCGCGTTGACGCGGTCACGAGGCGAGGGATAGGTTCGGCCCCGGATCCGGTCCCCTTCCGGGTCCAGCTCTGCTGCCGTGTGGGGAAGCCGGTGTGAGTCCGGCGCTGTCCCGCAGCCGTGAGAGACCGCAAGGTCTCGAGCCGGATTACCGCTCGGTCGCAAAGACTCCGACAGACATCGTCGTGGCCTGCGATGGGAGTTCCGAGCGGTCGCCGTGTGGTCCGTGGACCACCGGGTGTCGACTGGTTTCGGGCCTCTGACGGGCTGCGGACGCGCGAACCGCTCGAGGAGCGACCCCATGCCGGTGCCGGCCACCCGCCCCATCCCCCGCCGCTGGCGTACCCCGCTCGCCGCCCTCGCGGCCCTCGGCATGGGCTCGGCCCTGCTCGTGGGCGCCCATCAGGCGTCGGCCGCACCGACCGGACCGGACCCGCAGCAGGCTGCCGCCTACCTCACCGCCCCGGCCCAGCTGGTCGACGGCCACTACTACGACCCCTTCGGGCTCGGGCAGGCGGACTGGGGGCTGACCATCGACGGAGCCCTCGCCCTCGCCGCCCAGGGTGGCCACGACGCTGCCTACACGAAGGTCGTCGACTTCCTCGCCGCGAACGGCAAGGACCCCGCCGGCACAGACGTCATCTCGTGGACGGGCATCGGCACCGAGTTCGTCGACGGTGGCTCGATCGGGAAGCTGGCCCTGCTCGCGGAGGTCGCCGGACGCGACCCGCACCAGTTCGCCGGCCAGGACCTCGTGGCCGAGCTGGCCAAGGCCACCTGCACCGGCACCGCGCCCATCGGCCAGTCGCCCTGCGCCGCGGCGGGCAACTACGCCGGCGGCTCGTCGGTCTTCAAGCAGGCCCTCGGCCTCATCGGTCAGGTCCGCGGCGGTGCCGGGGACGCCGCGGTGGCTCCGGCCGCCACCTACCTGCTCGGCCTGCAGAACCCCGACGGCGGCTGGCCGAGCCTCATCCCGTCCGGGGGAGCCGCCTCCGACCTCGACAGCACCGCCATCGCCGTGATGGCCCTCACCCTCGTGCCCGGGGACGCCGCGGCGGCCGCGACCGGACGAGGTATCGCCTGGGTGGCAGGCACCCAGCTCGCCGACGGCGCCTTCCCCGGCTTCGCACCTCCCGGCAGCGAGCCCGCTCACAGCACCAACTCCACGGCGCTCGCCCTCCAGGCCTTGCGGCTCTCGGCCACGGACCACGCGCCCCAGATCGCCAAGGCGCTCACCTTCCTGGCCGCCACCCAGAACGGCGACGGCGGGTTCGACATCGACAGCGCCAACGACTTCTCGGACGTGCGCGCCACGGCGCAGGTGCTCGGCGGGGTCGTCGGCCGCTCGTATGCGACGCTGCTGCACGACCTCGGGGCTTCTGCCCACGCCGTGACCGGGGCCGCGTACCTCGTCGGCCGGCTGACCGACGGGACTCACCTGGAGTCGTCCTTCGACGACGGGCAGGGCGGCACGGTGACCTTCGTGGACTACGGCCTGACCGCGGACCTGGCGCTGGCCTTGGCGAGTGCGAACAGCCAGGACGCCGTGCTGGCCAAGGTCGTCGGCTACCTGCGCGCCCACGTCGGCGACTACGTCGACCAGACCGGTGCCGCCGGCGGCCCCTACAGCGGCGCGGCCGGCAAGCTGGCCGTCCTCGCCGAGTCGACCGGGCAGGACCCTGCGGCGTTCGGTGGCGTCAACCTGCTGACCCTGCTCACGGGGAACGTCTGCACGACCGGCAACCCCGACCCGAACGCCTTCGACCCCTGTTCTGCCGCCGGCGACTTCCGCGGTGCGTACTCAGGTGTGTCGCAGGCCCTCGGGGTCCTGGCCCTCGGCCGCGCGGGCGTTGCGGTCCCGGCTCCGGCCCTGACGCGGCTCGGACAGCTCCAGTGCACCGACGGCGGCTTCTCCAGCGTCCTCATCGCTCCCGGGGCGGCCTGCACCTCCGACGTCGACACGACCGGGTATGCGGTTCAGGCCCTGAGCCTGCAGCCCAGCCGCCAGGCCGCGGTCGCCCGCGGCTGGGAGTACCTGCGCAGCGCCCAGAGCGCCGACGGTGGCTGGTCCGGCGCGGCGGGGGTCAACTCGAACTCGACGGGTCTCGCGACCCAGGCGGTGCTGGCGCTCCTCGACCGGGGTGGCTACGTCGGCACCGGCGCGGCCGCGAAGGCCGCCAAATCCGCCAAGGCGGCGGTCCTGGCCGCTGTCGCCGGGGGCTCGACCCCGGCCGGCTCCGTCAACGGGGCGCAGGCCGCATACGGGTTCCTCATCGGGCTGCAGCGTCCGGACGGGGGGTTCGACGTGTCGTCCACCGAGGCCGGTGACGACGGCACCCGGACCCGCGCGACGACCCAAGCGGTGCCCGCCCTCGCCGGAGTGTTCCTCACGACGCTGGTCGACCCCGTGACTCCGATCGATCCGGCGCCGCCGACGACGACGACCACAACGACCACGACGCCGCCGACCAGCACGACCACGTCGACCAGCGCGACCACTGATCCGTCGAGCACGACGAGCTCGACCAGCGCCACGACGCCACCGACCGCGACGGCGTCCTCGACGCCGAGCGGCGGCTCCACCCCGGCGGGTACCGCGGCGGCCAGCGGCGGGCTGGCGTCCACCGGCACGCCCGCGGGACTCATCGTCGTGGTGGGTGTGCTGCTGCTTCTCGCCGGACTGGTGCTGCTCGTCGGCCGACGGATGACCGCAGGCGGCGACCGCCGGTGACCAGGCGCGGACGGTTCCTGCCGCGGGCGCTGACGGCCCTGGCCGTCGCCGCGGCGGGTCTCGTCGGAGCCTCCGCGGCGCCCGCTGTCGCGGACCCCGGCGCCTGCACACCGAGTACCGGTGTCGTCGTGGTGGTCGACTTCCGTCCCTTCGGCGGCGGCATCGAACGCGGCTGTGACGCCACGCCGACGACGGGGTTCGAGGCCATCCACTCGGCCGGGTTCCCCACAGTGGGAACGCAACACGACGGTCCCGGGTTCGTCTGCCGGATCAGGGGGCTGCCCACGGCGGCCGCCGACCCGTGCATCGTCACGCCACCGGCGACGCGGTACTGGTCCTACTGGCACTCCGACCCGGGCCAGTCCGGCTGGTCCTACAGCCAGCTCGGCGCCGTGAGCTACCGGCCCCAGGCGGGCAGCATCGACGCCTGGGTCTACGGCGGCACCGGCTCCGGTGGCACGAGCGGGGGGCCGACGTTCTCGCCGAGCTCGGTGCGGGCGACAGCACCCGCGCCCGTGGCGCCGCCACCGACCACCACGGGCGGCGGCACCGGAGGTGGCACGGGTGGCGGCACCGGCGGGTCGACCGGCGGACGAACACCCTCCACCACGCCGGCACCGGCACCCGCTCCCAAGGCCGGCGCAGCGACGACCAAGCCGGGCACCTCGACGGGAAGTTCGAGCGCGGCCCCCACGCCGTCGCTCACCACGTCGGCGGCTCCGGACGCGTCCGCGACGCCGAGCGGGGCGACCACCTCGAGCGCGGACCCGGACACGTCGACGACGTCGACCGGCACCGACTCGCCGATCACCGACGTGCGCGCCGCCCCGACCGCCGCGGAGACCTCGACCGGTTCGCCCTGGCCGGCGGTCACCGCGATCGTCCTCGTTGTCGCGCTCGGTGCTGCCGCCGCGGTCGTGGCCCTGCGTCGCCGGCGCAGCATGGGTTAGGCGACACTCGATCGTGGCGAACCTGCTGCTGGGCGGCGCGGCGCGGATCCCGCGGGCGTTGCATCCGATCGCCTGGTGGGTCTGGGCGATCGGGCTGGCGGTTGCGGTGAGCCGCACGACGAACCCGCTGCTGCTCGTCCTCGTCCTCGTCGTGCTCGGGCTCGTCGTCAGCTCCCGCCGCACGCAGGCGCCGTGGGCCAGGGCGTTCAAGTACTACCTCGCGTTGGCCGGCGTGATCATCCTGATCCGCATCGTCTTCCGCGTGGTCTTCGCGGCGCCGGTCTCGCTGGGGGATCACGTCCTGCTCGATCTGCCGACACTGCATACGCCGGGTTGGTATGCGGGGATACAGGTCCTCGGTCCGGTGACTCTCGAAGCGGTGCTGGCGGCCGCGGTCGACGGACTCCGACTTGGGACGCTGATGTGCTGCATCGGAGCGGCCAACGCCCTGGCCAACCCCCGTCGTGCGCTGCGCGTGCTGCCCGGCGCCCTCTACGAGCTCGGCATCATCCTCGTCGTCGCCATCAGCGTCGCGCCCCAGCTGGTCGAGAGCATCCAGCGGGTGCGGAACGCCCGCCGGCTCCGGGCCGGGTCGGAGAAGGGCCTGCGCGCTCTGGGCGGGATCCTCATGCCGGTCCTCGAGGACGCCCTCGACCGGTCCCTGCTGTTGGCCGCGGCGATGGACTCTCGGGGGTACGGACGGCAGGGCACGGACACACCGAGAACCCGGCGGCTCACCGCCGGGCTGCTCGTCGCGGGGCTCCTGGGACTGTGCGCGGGCGCATACGGACTGCTCGACGGAAGCGCCCCCAGCCTGCTCGGGCTGCCGTCCCTCGCGGTGGGGGCGGTCCTCTGCGTGGCCGGCCTCGTGCTCGGCAGCCGGCGCGTGACGCGGACGACGTACCGGCCCGACCCCTGGTGGTGGCCGGAATGGGTCGTGGCCGGCTGCGGGGTGCTCACCGCCGTGGTGTTCTTCCTGACCAGCGACTACGACCCGCTGAACCTCACCCCGGTGGTCAGCCCCTTGGCGTGGCCGACGTTGCCACTCGTCCCGACGCTGGCCGTCCTGCTCGCTGCCCTGCCGGCGGTTGTCGCGCCGCCACCCGTCCGCTCGACCCGGTCGTCCCGACCGGCCGCCCCGGCGGTCCGAGAGCCGGTGCGTGCGTGATCAGCTTCGACCGAGTCTCCGTCACCTACGTCGACGCCGGCCGACCGGTGCTGCGGGACGTGAGCCTCACCATCGAGGAGGGCGAGCTCTGCCTCGTCGTCGGGCGCACCGGCAGCGGGAAGTCGACCTTCCTCGGCACCATCAACGGGCTCGTCCCGCACTTCACCGGAGGCACCCTCGCCGGTCGGGTGGTCGTCGACGGTCGCGACACCGCGCACCACCCGCCGCGCGAGCTCGCCGACGTCGTCGGCGTGGTCGGACAGGACCCGCTGGCCGGGTTCGTCACCGACACCGTGGAGGAGGAGCTCGCCTACGGCATGGAGCAGCTGGCGGTGCCGGCACAAGTGATGCGCAAGCGGGTGGAGGAGACGCTCGACCTGCTCGGGCTGGCCGAGCTGCGTCACGAGCCGCTGCTCGAGCTCTCCGGCGGTCAGCAGCAACGGGTGGCGATCGGGTCGGTGCTCACCGCGCACCCGCGAATCCTCGTGCTCGACGAGCCCACCTCGGCCCTCGACCCGACCGCGGCCGAGGAGGTCCTCGCCGCCGTCACCCGGTTGGTCCACGACCTCGGGGTGACCGTCATCCTCGCCGAGCACCGGCTCGAGCGGGTCGCCCAGTTCGCCGACCGGGTGATCCACCTGCCGGGTGACGGGACCGTCGAGGACGGGCTGCCGGCAACGATGTTCGCCTCGACGAGCATCGCACCGCCGGTCGTCGAGCTCGGCCGGCTGGCCGGCTGGTCGCCGCTGCCCCTGTCGATCCGGGACGCCCGGCGGCAGGCCCGCGAGCTGCGCCACCGGCTCGACGGGCTCGGCGCGCCACCGCCGGTGCGGCCCGAACCACCCGCCGGTCCGGCCGTGCTGTCGGCGACCGGCGTCGTGGTCCGCTACGGCGAGTTCGTCGCGGTCCGTGACGTGGACCTCACCCTCCGGGGCGGTCAGGTGGTCGCCTGCATGGGCCGCAACGGCTCGGGCAAGTCGTCGCTGCTCTGGGCTCTCCAGGGCTCCGGGCGTCGGCAGGGGGGCCGCGTCCAGGTCGACGGCCACGACCCGAAGGCCCTCGGTCCCGTCGGCGCGCGACGTCTCGTGGGGATGGTCCCGCAGACGCCGGCCGACCTGCTCAACCGCGACACCGTCGCGGCCGAGCTGGACCAGGCCGACCACGACGCGTCGGCTCTGGCCGGGGTGCGCGACGCTGTGGTGGGCGGACCGACCGCGCGCGAGATCCTCGACCGGCTGGCGCCCGGTATCGACGACACCACGCATCCGCGGGACCTGTCCGAAGGGCAGCGTCTCGCCCTCGTCCTCGCCGTCCAGCTCTCGGCGTCGCCTCCGGTGCTGTTCCTCGACGAGCCGACCCGTGGCCTCGACTACGGCGCCAAGGAGGCGCTGTCCCGCATCCTCGCCGACCTTGCCGCAGGGGGACGAGCCGTCGTCGTCAGCACCCACGACGTCGAGTTCGTCGCCGGGGCGGCCGACCGCGTCGTGGTCATGGCCGAGGGTGAGATCGTCGCCGACGGCGACACCACCGACGTCATCGTCGCGTCGCCGGCCTTCGCACCGCAGGTCGCCAAGGTGCTGGCGCCGCTCCCGTACCTCACCGTCGACCAGGTCGCGCGCTCCCTGCGGCTGGTGCGCTCGTGAGCCGGACCGGCGTCGCCGAGGCGCGAGTTGCCGCCCGGGTCAAGGCCGTTCGGATCCGGCCCCGCTCCGCGGTCGCCATCGCGATGGCCTCGTTCCTCGGGATCGTCGCGTTCACGTGGCCGTTCGTCGTCGAGCCGGGCGCCGTCGGCAGCGCTCAGACGGCACCGCTGATGTTCGGTGTGCTGCTCGTCATCGTCCTGGCCGTGGTTCTCGCCGAGGTCGCCGAGGGCGGCATCGACGCCAAGGCCCTGGCGATGCTCGGTGTCCTGTCGGCCATCGGTGCGGCGCTCCGGCCCCTCGGTGCCGGCACGGCGGGGATCGAGACCGTCTTCTTCACGCTGATCCTCGCGGGACGGGTCTTCGGTGCCGGCTTCGGGGTGGTCCTCGGGTGCACGACCCTTTTCGCCTCCGCGATCATCACGGGGGGAGTCGGGCCATGGCTGCCCTACCAGATGTTCGGGGCCGCCTGGGTCGGGCTGATCGCCGGCCTGTTGCCTCGGCTGCGGGGGAAGGCCGAGATCGTCATGCTCGCGGTCTACGGGGCGATCGCCGGCTACCTGTTCGGGTTCCTGCTCAACCTGTCGTTCTGGCCGTTCTCCCTCGACCCGAGCAGCTCGATCGCCTACCTCACGGGCGCGAGCTTCTCCGAGCAGTGGCATCGCTACCTCCTGTTCGACGCCGCCACATCGCTGGGGTGGGACACCGGTCGGGCGGTGACGACGGCGGTCGTCATCGTGCTCGTGGGACCGGCGGTTCTCGGCGCGTTCCGGAGGGCGGCCCGCAAGGCCAGCTTCGAGGCCCCGGTTGCCTTCGAGCCCGATGCGCCGGCGACCGGAGGACGACCGGGATGACGGCGCCGAGGGGGCGCACGGGCCAGCCTCGATGACGGGAGAGTGCCCGGGTCTGACCGCCGCCCCTACGCCCTGACCGGCTCCGCCTTCGGTTCGGGGACCGACGGCATCGGCCGCTCGCGGATCGAGTGCGGGTCCGGGGTGATGGGCAGCCGGATCCGGATCGTCGTGCCCTCTCCGGGAGCGCTGATCACCTCGGACGTCCCGCCGTGGGCGGCCACGATCGACGCGACGATGGCGAGCCCAAGACCCGAGCCACCGCTCTGCCGGTGCCGGCTGGAGTCCCCGCGCCAGAACCGTTCGAAGACGTACGTCTGCTCCTGAGCCGGTATGCCCGGTCCGTGGTCGGTGACCAGCACGGTATGCATGGCGACCCGCGCTGCTGACCCCCCGCGGGGCGTGGGGGCGGGGGTCACGGTCACCTCGACCGGGGTCCCGGCCGGGGTGTGCTTCACCGCGTTGCCGACCAGGTTGGCCAGGACCTGCTGCAGTCGCGGACCGTCCGCCCGCAACGGGGCCGGCCCGGCGGCGTGCACGGAGATCGCGCGGTCCGGGTTCATCAGCCGGGCATCGTCGACGACCTCGTTGGTCAGCGCCGTGAGGTCGACGTCCTCGAGGGTCAGCGGGCGTTCGCGGTCCAGGCGAGCCAGCAGGGCCAGCTCGTCGATGAGGATCCGCATCCGCCCGAGCTGGACCTGTACCCGTTCCATGGCGTGGTCGCGGCGGTCCTGGTCGGTGAGCCCACCTTGGCCGTCCAGCTCGATCCACCCGGTCGCGATGGTGAGCGGTGTGCGCAGCTCGTGTGACGCGTCGGCGACGAAGGAGCGCAGCCGTTGTTCGGCGTCGCGTTGAGCGTCGAGCGCCTGGTTGAGCGTGCTGGCCAGGCGCGCCATGTCCGAGTCGTTGAGGTCCTCGGGCAGCCGGACGGACCGGTTCCCCTTCGCGTACTCCTCGGCTCGTTCGGAGATCTCCCGGAGCGGGCGCAGGCCGCGACCGACGATGATCACAGTGAGGGCGATCAGCGTGGCGATCGCGCCGAGCATGCCGGCGGCGCTGACGCCCGCGATCGTGCGGAGGGCGGCCGACTCGCGGGCGGTCGAGATGGCGACGACGACGGACGTCGGGGTGATCGTCCGAGTTCCGTCGGCGACCGTGAGGCCGGTGCTCCCCGTGTCGAGCCAGATCGCCATGAGGTCGTGGCGGTCACGGACCGGATGCGGCTGCCCGTCGGTCAGCGCGGACTCCGTTGCGAGCTGGGCGGTGTCGGCCTCGCCGTTGATCCACATCACCGGTTCGCCGTCCTGGAGCATCACGACGACGGCGGAGCCGGACTTGGCCATGTTCTCGACCGTCGGCCGGTCGATGACCAGCCCGGGCAGCCCGACCAACGAGGCGCGGACGCGTTGCGACGTGTCGAGCAACCGGCTGTTGATCCGGTCGTCGATGAGACCACGGATGACGACGACGCTCACCAGGGCGGTGACCAGGAGGACGACGGTGACCGTGGCGGTCAGCGTGACGATCAGCCGCTGAGCGGTCGTCCAGTCCCGAGTGCGTCTCATAAGGCATTGTCATCGCGAATCGTGTAGCCGAACCCACGAACCGTGTGAATGAGTGGCGGCGCGGACACGTCGATCTTGTGCCGCAGGTTCGACACGAACCGCTCCACGACGTTGCCGTCACCGCGAAAGTCGTACTGCCACAGCTGTTCCAGGATCTGGGCCTTCGAGAGGACCCGGCCCTGGTGGAGCATCAGGTAGGTCAGCAGCCGGAACTCGGTGGGGGACAGGTCGATGACCCGGTCCCCGCGCCGGGTGAGGTGACGCTGCTCGTCGACCTCGAGGTCGCCGCAGTGCAGAACCGTCCCGTCCGTCCCCGCGTTCGCGGTCGCGCTGGACGTCCGGACCCGCCGGAGCAGGCTCTCGAGTCGTGCGGTCACCTCGATGACGCTGAACGGCTTGGCGATGTAGTCGTCGGCGCCGAGCCGCAGTCCGCGGACCCGGTCCTCCACTGCGTCGCGAGCCGTGAGGAACAGGACCGGCAGGGTGTCGCCACGGTGCCGCAGGAGCTGGAGCAGGTCGAACCCGTCGATACCGGGCATCATCACGTCGAGGACCATCGCGTCCGGCTCGGTCTGGGTCAGGACGGCGAGAGCGGACTGTGCGTCAGCGGCGGTGCTGACGCGAAAACCCGCGAACGACAACGAGGACTGCAACATCTCCCGGATGTCGTCGTCATCGTCGACCACGAGGACGTGGTCGGGTTCGGTCCCCTGCACGTCCACAGTTTTTCACCGGGTCGGCGCGATGCAAGCCTGCGCGACATTCGTCAGGCAACTGTCAGGCGGAGGTGGGCACGACCGTCAGGCCGCACCGCTTCGCTCCTTACAGTGCAACACCCGCATGTGTCGTTACCGGGGGGTCGGACCTGAGCCATGTCGACATTTCTCTACACGCTCGGACACCGGATCGCGCGCCACCGATGGAAGGTCCTGGTCACCTGGGTCCTGCTGGCGGCGGCGGCCTTCGTCGTCTCCGGCGTCGCCGGTGGCCAGCTGGTCAACGACTACTCGATCCCCGGAACCGAGTCGCAACGCGGGATCGACACGCTGGCCCAGCGGTTCCCGCAGGCGTCCGGGACGACCGGTCAGATCGTCTTCACGTCGACGTCCGGGCCGATCGCCGACCAGCAGGCGGCGATCGAGGCCCAGATCCAGGCCATCGACAAGGTGCAGCACGTCACCTCCGTCGACGACCCGTTCGCCGGTGACGCGGTCGGGACGATCTCGCCGGACAAGCTGAACGCGCTGTCGTCGATCCAGTTCGACGTCGCGTCGACCGACCTCCCGCCCGAGGCGATCACCGACGTCGAGGCGGCGGCCACCCCGCCGCCGGGAGCGAAGTTCACGGTCACCCTCGGCGGAGCGATGTACCCCCAGCCCACCCTGGGCATCGGCATCACCGAGGTCCTCGGCGTCCTGCTGGCCTTCGCGGTCCTGGCGGTGACCTTCGCCTCGCTGCTGGCGGCCGGTCTGCCGCTGCTGACCGCCGCGCTGGGGGTCGCCATCACCCTGTCCGGCGTTCTCACGGTGGCGAGCTTCGCCACCATCTCGTCGACGACGCCCACGCTGGCGCTGATGATCGGGCTGGCGGTCGGGATCGACTACGGCCTCTTCATCGTCACGCGGCACCGCCGACAGCTGGCGGCGGGGATCAGCGTGCACGAGTCGATCGCGCAGGCCTCGGCCACCGCCGGATCGGCGGTCGTGTTCGCCGGGACGACCGTCATCATCGCCCTGTGCGGGCTGGCGGTCGCCCAGATCCCCTTCCTGTCGGTGATGGGGTATGCGGCGGCCGTCGGCGTCGCGATCGCGGTGCTGGCCGCGCTCACCCTCCTGCCGGCGGTGCTGTCGCTGTTCGGGGAGAAGCTGCGCCCCAAGCCCACGTCCCGCGCCGTCAAGATCTCGCACAAGGCCGCCGAGGGGAAGACGTTCGGCGCGCGGTGGGTCGCCGTGGTGACCAAGGTCCCGGTCGTGACCGTCCTCGTCGTCCTCGCCGCCATCGGCATCATGGCGATCCCCGCCAAGGACCTCGCGCTGTCCCTGCCGGACAACGGCAGCGCCGAGGCTCACTCGCCACAGCGCGTGACCTACGACCTGATCGCGACCGAGTTCGGGCCCGGCTACAACAGCCCGTTGCTCGTCACGGCCAACATCATCACCAGCACCGACCCGAAGGGCACGGTCACCAGCCTGGCCAACGACATCGCCGCGATCCCGGGTGTCCTGGCGGTCACCAAGCAGACCCCGAACACGACCGCGGACCTCGGCCTGGTCCGGATCGTGCCGCAATGGGGCCAGAGCGACCCGCGCACCACCGACCTCGTCCAGCGACTCCGCGCGCAGGAGTCGACGTGGGAGCAGCAGCTGAAGGTCACCGACATCCTCGTCACCGGGCAGACCGCCGTGGCCATCGACGTCTCGGACCAGCTCAGCGCCGCGTTGGTGCCCTTCGGCATCGTCGTCGTCGGGCTGTCCCTGATCCTGCTGGCCATCGTGTTCCGCTCGATCGCGGTGCCGATCAAGGCGACCCTCGGCTACCTGTTGTCGATCGCGGCCGCACTGGGTGCCGTCACCGCCACCTGCATGTGGGGGTGGTTGGCCGGCCCGCTGTCCATCTCCTACCTCGGGCCGTTGGTCAGCTTCTTCCCGATCATCCTCATGGGCGTCCTGTTCGGACTGGCGATGGACTACGAGGTGTTCCTCGTCTCGCAGATGCGCGAGGACTACGTCCACACCGGTGACGCGAAGCACGCCATCCGCACCGGGTTCATCGGCAGCGCCCGCGTCGTCACGGCCGCGGCGATCATCATGATCTCGGTCTTCGCGGCGTTCATCCCGGACGGCTCGGCGACGATCAAGCCGATCGCCATCGGGCTCGCGGTGGGCGTCTTCGTGGACGCCTTCCTGGTCCGAATGACGCTGGTACCAGCGGTGCTCGCCCTGCTCGGGAAGCACGCCTGGTGGATCCCGCGGTCCGTCGACCGCGCCCTGCCGAGCATCGACGTCGAGGGCCAGTCGCTCGTCAAGCACGTCGAACAGGCGGAGTGGGACGAGGCCAACCCGGGCGTCGCCGTGCGGGCCGAACAGCTGCTCCTCCAGTCCAGCGAGGGTCCGGTCGAGACCGACCTGCGGATCCCGATCGGGCGGGTATGGACCGTCGAGCACGACGACCCGCGCTGGCGCTCGGCCCTGGTGTGGAGCGTCGCCGGCTGGCGCAAGCCGGACGGCGGCCGGCTGGGCGTCCTCGGGTGCGTGCTGCCGGAGGAGAGCGGCGCCGTCCGCAAGAAGGTACGCGTCGTGTCGGCCTCCAGCCGCGACGAGGACGACCTCACCGTCCGGCAGTACCTGCGCTCGGTCCTCGTGGCGCAGTCGAGCAGTCCCTGGCGGCCGGGGGACGCGGTCGAGCAGGCGCTCGACCAGTCGGCAGCCTGGCTCGACCCGCTCACTGAGACCGACTCGCGCACCCAGACCCGGCTGGAGGACCGGCGCCTCGGCGCGCTGAGCGCGATCGAACGGCAGCTGGTGGCCCTCAGCGCGGCGGCGACGCAGGCACCCGAGCTCATCGTCGTCCAGGACGCCGACGCAGGGCTGGGCACGGTGGAGATGTCGTGGTTCTCCAGCGTCTGCCACGAGATCGTCGGCGCCAGCGACGCGACCGTGCTCCTCGTCGGCCAGCGGATCGCGGTCGAGCCGGGTGAACCGGACGAGGTGGTGGAGAGTCCCGAACCCGAACCCGAACCCGAACCGGCGGTCGTCGACGACGCGAAGACCGACTCGACGGATCACATACCCGACGACGGCGCCGTCGACGGCGAGCCCGCCGAAAGCGTTGGCAGTGAAGGGGAACGCGCATGAGCGAGGTCGCGACCGGCCGCAAGCCGAGGAGATGGCGAGGCGTCGCGGTGCCGGTGGTCGCGGTGCTGCTCGCCGCGCTGGCCGGCGGGGTGCTGCTGTGGACCATCAAGGGACACCAGACCAGCCCGTCGGTCATCCCCGTCGCTATCGTCAACAACGACGCGCCGGTGACCACCGGCTCGGGCAGCGACCAGAAGACCGTCGCCGCCGGGCGGCTGCTGGCCGCCAACCTCAGTGAGCCGACCCCGCAGAACACCACCCCGTTGTCCTGGCAGCTGCTGGACGCGAAGGACGCTGCCGACGGCCTCCAGAACGGTTCGTACTACGGCGTACTCACCATCCCGCAGGGCTTCTCGGCAGCGGTCACGTCGACGTCCGGAACCAACCCGCAGCAGGCCAGGCTCCAGCTCGTGACCAACGACTCGGCCAGCGCGGCCGTGGCGGCGCTGGCCCAGCTGACCGTCAACCAGGCCGCGCTGACGCTGGGCGACCAGGTGACGTCGTCATACGTGGACCAGCTCCTCCAGAGCATGACCAGCATCCACAACTCGCTCACCAGCTCGGCCGGCAGCGCGCAGACCCTGGCCAGCTCGAGCGAGGAGCTCGCATCGTCGACCCAGCAGCTGGCCGACTCCACCGGCCAGGTGGCGAGCGGTGCCGACACCCTCGACCAGGGCAGCAACACCCTGGCGGCCGGCGCCGCCACGCTGTCCTCCGGCGCGGCCCAGACGGCGACCGGAGCCGCGCAGGTGGCGCAGGGGACGAGCAGTCTCGCCTCGGCCGCCCAGCAGCTCGACCATGGCGCGGCCACCGCGGCGTCCGGTGCGGCCACTCTCTCCACCACGGCGAAGCGGGTCTCGACCGGGGCGACCGCCCTGTCGAACCAAGCGGGTGACCTCGAGTCCGGGCTGGGCCAGGTCCAGACCGAGGCCGGGCGGCACGCCGACACCTCGGTCGGCGTCGCCGATCGCGCGCAGACGCTCGCGAACGACTGCCCCGCGGCCGTCGACCCGGTCTACTGCGACCGAGTGGCGGTGCTCGCGGCGGAGAGCCGGGCGGCATCCGACGGTGCCCGCGCCCTGCGCGTCACGGTCGGGGCGGAGTCGGACCGCAGCCGGATCGTCGCGGGCGGTGCCCGGGGACTCGCCACGGCGAACGCGGGCGTCGCCGGCGGGGCCGGCGAGCTGTCGGCCGGCACCGCGCAGGTCAGCACGGGCGCCGGCGCTCTGAGCTCGGCCGCGACCCTGCTCTCCACCGGCGCCTCGGGAGTCGCGTCGGGCAGCAGCCAGGTGGCCACCGGCGCCGCCCAGACGTCCTCGGGGGCGGCCTCTCTCGCAACGGGTGCGGCTCAGCTGGCCAGCGGCAGTGCGCAGCTGGCGAGTGGCAGCACGCAGCTGTCCAGCGGGGCCGACCAGCTGGCCGGTGGCAACGACCAGCTGGCCACCGGCCTCACCAACGGCGCTCAGCAGGTCCCGAGCTACACCGACGCCCAGCGCTCCGCCCTGGTCACCGTGGTCACCACGCCGGTGGGTGTGGGTTCCAGTGCCGACAACCCGGCGACCGTGGCCGCGTCCCTGGTTCCGGTCGTCCTGGGCCTCGTGCTGTGGCTCGGCACCCTGATGCTCTTCCTCACCGGCAGGGCGGCCCCGATGGGGTCCGCGTGGTCCCAGGCGTCACCCGGTCGCCGGGTCCTCATGCGCTGGCTGCCCGCCGCGCTGGTCGGCGTCCTTCAGGCCGCCGTCGTCCTCGTGGTGGTCGCCGCCAGCGGAGTCACGATCTCGTCGGCCCTGGGGCTCGTCGGCATTGCCGTCCTGGCCGCCGCCGCCTTCGCCGCCACCAACCAGGCGCTGATGGCCGTGTTCGGCGGCGTGGGACGCATGGTGAGCATCGCCTTCGTCGCGATCCAGGCGGCGGCGTTCGGCGGGCTGGTGCCCATCGAGACCGCGCCGGCGGCGCTGCAGACCCTGAACGGGATCCTCCCGCTCCCGCAGTTTCTGTCGGGGGCCAGCCGGCTCCTCCTCGGCGGGGGCGGTGAGGTGGTCGGTCCCTGTCTGACGCTGGTCGGCTGGACCGTCGGAGCGCTGCTGGTGTCGGTCCTGTTCGTAGCGCGGCAACGCCCCGAGCTGGCCCTCGCGGCCCGTCCGCAGACCGCCCCCGCCCCGCTGTCGGTGTTGGCCGAGCAAGCCTGAGAGCCAAAATCCCTTCCTGGACAATCCCTGGGAGGGGACCCTGGAGGGGTGACGGTTCGACGGGCGAGTCTTGGCATGCTTCTCCTCACCCTCCTGTTGGTCGGCGGGTGCTCGTCACTTCCGGGAGGTACCACCGGCTCCGGGACGTCGAAGACGGAGACCCGGGCGGTCACCGGCTTCACCTCCATCGAGCTCGCCAGCTCGGGTGATGTCCAGCTCAAGCAGACCGGCACGGACTCGCTGACCGTGACCGCCGAGGACAACCTCCTGCCGCTGTTGACGTCCGAGGTGGTCGACAGGGTGCTGAAGCTCGGCGTCAAGGACAACGCCAACCTCGACGCCAAGCAGCCGATCACCTACCAGGTGACCGTGCGCGAGCTCACCGGCCTCGACGTGGCCGGGACCGGCAGCCAGACCGCCACGGACGTCAAGACCAGCTCCCTGCGCGTCCGGGTCGCCGGTACCGGATCCGTGACGGCGACCGGCAGTGCCGACGCGCAGGACATCCAGATGGCCGGGGCCGGCTCGTATCACGGTTCGGCGCTCAGCAGCCTGACCGCGACGGTGAACAGTGCCGGGAGCGGCGCCGCCGAGATAGCCGTCAAGGACCGGCTGCAGGTCAACATCATCGGCACCGGCACTGTCACCTATACCGGCTCACCACAGGTCCAGCAGTCGATCGTGGGGAGCGGCACGCTCCAGAAGAAGTAGCTCGCTCAACCTCGGGTCTCGTAGGCCTCGACCATCAGGGCGATGATGCCCGGGCAGACCTTGTTGGACAACAGGACGGCGTCGGACCCGTCGGGGAAGCGCACCACGCCCGTACTGAGCCCGCTGCCGTCGTGCGTGAGCCCACCGTTGTGATGGTAGGCGAGGCCGTCGTGGGTGCCCGCGTGGTACCACCCGAACAGCTCCTGCATCATGAACCCGCTGAGCTGCGGGCCGAGCACCTTGGCCGACGAGATCCCGGCGAGGTAGGTGACCAGGCTCCGAGCCGAGGCGATCCAGCCTCCGGGCCCGATGCACTGGATCTGCGGCCAGAAGTGGCCGGCCGTCTGCGGCTTCGCGGCGTCGTACGTCAAGGTGGCGCTGGCCTTGTCGTCGGGCACGGGGCTGAACACGGCGGGGTCGATGCCCAACGGTGTCAGCACGGCGGCCTGCACCCAGTCGACGTAGTCGGTCTGCTGGTTGGTCGCGGCCAGAGCCGAGATCACCGTCTGGAGGATGGTGAAGTTGGTGTTCGAGTAGACGTACCCCTGCCGCGGTAGCAGCGCGTTGTCCTGGACGTACGCCCCGACGAACTCGAGGACGGTCTGACCGGCGTGGATGTAGAGGGTGCCGTCCTCCGGCAGCCGCGACAGCATCATCAGCAGCTCGCCGAGCGTGACGGAGGCAACGCCCGACGCGGGGGTCACGCCAGGCAGGGCCGGGGCGAGGATCGGCCAGAACGGCTCGTTGACACTGGTGAGCCAGTCCTTGGCCACCATCGCGAACAGCGCCGTGGCGGTGACGGTCTTCGAGACGCTGGCGAGGTTGCACCGGGTGTCGATCTCGAACGTCACTCCCTGCCCGTCGGTGGTGTCCACCGGCATCCGTGCATACCCCCAGGACCCCGCGGACACGAGGTCGCCGCCCTTCATCACGCAGTACGCGTAGCCCCCCGGCCCGTGAGCCAGGGCTTCGGCGAAGACCGGACCCCACTGTGGCACCGTCCCGGTGCCCGGGCGGGGTGCCGGCCGGGGGTCGAGCTCCGCCGGTTCGGTATGCGGTTGCGTCCGGTCCACGAGTCAGCCCACCTGTCGGGCGGCCAGCACCAGCTTGAGGATCTCGGGCCCCAGCGGGTCGGGCGACGTCGTGCCCCCGGTGGACAGCAGCGTGACGCCGACGCCCTCCGACGGTGCGAGCACCGTGACGCTGTGCATGCCGGCGGTGCCACCGTTCTTGAACGCCCAGTCGACGTCGATGCCACCGTGGCCGGCCGAGTAGAGCTGCCAGGCCATGCCCATGTGGAAGTCGGCCGGCTCACAGCTCGTCGCCGACGAGCAGCTCCGGGTGATCGTGCTGATCGGCCTGACGGCGTCGGGCAGGCTCGCCACCCCGGGCGCCGGTCGCTGGCCCGCGTACCCGAGGTTCGCCGCCACCCATGTGGCCATGTCGGCGACGTCGGAGACGAGGCCACCGCCGCCCGCGAGGGCGTTGACGTTGTTCCAGTAGGGCACCGCCTGGCCGTTGTCGCCGTACGGCGTCGCGAGCTTCGGGGTCGGCCGCTCCAGCTCGGTCGACGACATCCCGAGGGCGTCGAGGAAGGACGTGTCCAGCGCCGCTTCGTATGCCGGTGGCTGGTGCCCCGGGAACAGCCGGTTCGCGAGGACCGTGCCGAGCAGACCGAAGGCGTAGTTGGAGTAGAGCCAGTTGGTGCCGGGCTTCCAGAGCAGGTGCTCGTGCTGGATCCCCTCCCACAGCATCGTCTCGGTGTAGTTCTGCTTCGCCTCCGGGCAGGCTTTCTGGCCGGGACAGCCGGCGTTGAGGTTGGTCGGCTCATCGGGGAGTCCGGACTGGTGAGTTGCCAGGTTCCGCAACGTGATCGGCGTCTCGACCCCGCTCTCGTGCCACGCCGGGATCGTCACACCGGTGGGCGCGTACTTCTGGAGCGGGTCGTCGAGCGACACCTGTCCGGTGGTGACGAGGTGCGCGAGCAGTCCCGCCGTGAAGGACTTGGACTCCGAGCCCATCTCGAACTGCGTCTGCCGGTTCACCGGCTGGTTCCGTCCCAGGGTGGGGTGGCCGCTGGTGACGATCTCGACCTGGGTCCCTCTGCCGTGGGCCTTCGGAGTCACCACGGCCACGGCCATGCCGACCGCGGCGTTCGTCACGCGGGTCGAGTCGACCAGCTGCTGGATCTGGGTCCGCAGGCTGGGCGGTGCCGGTCTGGGTGCGGCGGCAGCCGATCCGGCCGCGGCCACCGTCACGACGACGGCGGCGGTGAGGACGAGGGCGCGGGTTCTCAGGCGAGCGGCCACCGTGCCATCATCGAACAGCAACGGTGGGGTGATGTCCGGAACGCCGGAATCTCAGCGCTCCAGCGCACCGGCCAGCCACGCATACCAGCCGTCGAGGCCGTCTCCCGTTCGGGCGCTCATGCGCATCAGGGTCGCGGCGGGGTTGACCGCGCGGATGTTGTGCTCCAGCAGGTCGAGGTCGAGGTCGAGGTAGGGGAGCAGGTCGGTCTTGTTGACGAGCACCGCGTCGACCGAGCGGAACATCACGGGGTACTTCAACGGCTTGTCCTCGCCCTCGGTGACCGAGCACACCATGACCCGCCGGTGCGCACCTACGTCGAACTCGGCGGGGCAGACCAGGTTGCCGACGTTCTCGACAAGGACGACGTCCAGGGCGCCGAGGTCGAGCCCCTGCAGCGCCCGGGCGACCATCGGGGCGTCGAGGTGGCACTCACCGCCGAAGCCGTTGCCGGTGTTGAGGAGCGAGACCTGGTCGGCGAGGCCGCGAAGCCGGTCGGCGTCGATGCTCGTCTCGATGTCGCCCTCGACGACGCCGGCCCGCAGGCCGCGTTCCCGCAGGTGGGTCAGGGTCGCCGCGAGCAGCGTCGTCTTGCCGGCTCCGGGCGAGGACATGACGTTGAGGCAGACGACGCCGGCGTCGTCGAAGGCTCGCCGGTTCGCGTCGGCCGCGTGGTCGTTCTCGGTGAAGATCCGCTCGAGGACGGTGATGCGCTCGGGTCCGGTCGCGTAGGCGGTGTGGTCGCCGAGCTCGTGGTCATGGCCCTCGTGGGTATGCGTCGTCCCGTCGGTGTGGCGGTGGAAGCGGCCCATGGCTTGGTCAGCTCCTCACCGGGGACGCCGGCTCGGCGAGGTCGACCGACGTGACGACCAGCTCCTCGCCGTGGACGACCTCGACGTCGGCGCCGTCGCAGGTGGTGCAGGCGATGAGGAACCGGTCGGCCAACACCGTGGACGCGCCACAGGACCGGCACGTCAGCTCCGCCGCCACCGGCTCGATGTCGAGTACGGACCCCGCGAGCGGCGTGGTGTCGGTGACGACGCCCCAGCAGTAGCTCAGCGTCTCGGGAACGACCTGACGGAGCGCGCCTACCCGTAGGCGAACCGTCACGACGGGGCGTCCGTCACGCACGCGGTCGGTGATGCCGTAGATGCTCTGGCACAGCGACAGCTCGTGCACGACCGCCTCCCATCCGGTCCCGTCATCGTCCCACGTCCGGCATGCTGGAGTGCCATGAAGTTCCTGGTGTTGTGGAGCATCGAGCTGTCGCTCGTCTCGGCCGAGACCGCCCGAGCGGTCGGGCGGATGCCCGACTACGGCGCCCGGCTGGAGGAACAGGGCAAGGTGCTCGCGCGCTACCACGTGGTCGGCGCACACGGCGGGGCGTGGATCTACGAGGTGGACTCCAACGAGGAGCTGGAGCGGCTGCTGGCCCGCGCCCCGGTCTACAACGTGGCCCGCTACACCGTGCACGCGCTGGCCGACATGGAGGCGCCGCCGGACCGCTGAGCCCAGCGGGTCGAAAATTCGGTCCACAACTGTCCGATTCACGGGTTGACGGACTCCGGGAAACGGCGGAACGTTGAGACGCCCCCTGGGAGGTTGTCGATGACGTTGACCAGCCCGTCAGACCTCGGCGCGACGCGCCACCTCATGGTCAGCCAGCGCCTGCGGGAACGGCGCCGGACCCTCGGTCTCACCCAGAAGCAGGTCATCAGCCGGCTGGCCCGGCTTGGTGTGCTCAGCACCAACAAGGCGCTGAGCAGCCTCGAGCACGGCTCGGGCCTCGATGTCGCCAAGCTCCCTGAGCTGGCGGCGGCCCTCGACTGCTCGGTGACCTGGCTGCTGGGTCTCACCGACGACCCGCACTCCTGGGAGCCTGCCGGCAGACGACCGACGGCGGGGCCGCGGACGCGGGCCGCCGAGGCCGACGTGGTTGCCCTGGCGACCCCGTCGGCGCTGGCGGGCACCCCTGGCGTCCGGCCCCTTCCGCGCATCCTGGGTCCGCTCTCCGGGTCGGAGTAGCGGTGCCGGGCAGCCGGCCCATGAGGGCCGGCGACCTCAGCCGACGGACCGTCCTGGGCGGCGCCCTGGCCGGGGGAGCCGCCCTGCTCGCCGGCTGCGGATCCGGGACCGGTGGTGGCTCCGCGTTCCCCTCGACGGGTACAGCCGCCATCGCGACGGCCGCCGGCCCGATCGCCCTCACCGACCAGCGCGGCAGCGTGGTCACCCTGGAGCGACCGGCTCGCCGGATCGTCACCATCCCGCAGCCGGCCGCGTCGATCCTCGTCGCCGTCGGCCAGGGTGCGGACCACCTGGTCGGGATGCAGAACGCCTCGTGGGTCGCCGTGCGTGACGGGATCCTCGGGACGATCTTCCCGACCGCGTTGGCGATTCGCCATGACGTCGCCGACGACACGTTCACCCCCAACGTCGAGGCGGTCCTGGCGCTCCAGCCCGACCTCGTCGTCCAGTGGGGCGACCAGGGGACCGGGATCATCGCGCCGCTGGAGAACGCCGGCCTCAAGGTGGTCGGGCTCAAGTACGGCGCGCAGGACGACGTGACGACCTGGATCTCGTTGTTCGCCAAGGCTCTCGGCCGGACGGAGCGGGGCGACCAGCTCAACGCCGCGACGTTGGCCGCAGCGGGGCAGATGACGGCACTCGGAAAGTCCACGACCGGTGCGAAGCCGAGCGTTGTGTACTTCAACCGCTTCGTGGGTGGCCTCAAAGTCGCCGGCACGGGAACCTACAACGACGGCTACATCACCATGGTTGGGGCCCAGAACCCCGCGAGCGGCTCTGGTGGTGCGTCCGGCAAGGGCATGGTGGGTGTCGACCCCGAGCAGGTGCTGGCGTGGGACCCGGACATCGTGCTGCTCGGGAACTTCGACGCCGCGCTCCCCAAGGACCTCTACGACTCCACCGTGTGGCGAGGTCTCACGGCGGTCAGGGAGAAGCGGGTCTACAAGGTCCCGCTGGGCGGCTACCGCTGGGACCCGCCGAGCCACGAGTCGCCGCTGATGTGGCGGTGGCTCCGCATGGTGGCGTTCCCTGACGAGGCGCGGTACGACCTGCGCGCCGAGGTCATCTCGTCCTACCAGCGCTTCTACGCGTACCAGCCGACATCGGCCCAGCTCGACGCCATCCTGCGGACCGCGACCAACGACGGATCGGCCGACTATCAGCAGTTCCATGCTTGACCGTCGCTCGGCGGCCGGGCCTCGACGCGGCGTCCGGACGACGCGCGTGGCCGTCCCCACGGCCGCCGCAGCGCTGCTCGTGGTCGGCGTCGTGTCGATGGCGCTCGGCCGCTACCCGGTGCCGGTGGGGCACGTGGTCGAGGTCCTCGTCGCGCAGGTGACCGGACAGGCGTACCCGGGTCCGACGACCGAGCAGGACGTCGTGACCCTCGTCCGGCTGCCTCGGGTGCTGCTCGGTGCGCTGGTCGGAGGTGGTCTCGCCGTCGGCGGTGTGGCGCTCCAGGCGGCGTTCCGCAACCCGCTGGTCAGCCCGCAGGTGATCGGAGTGTCCTCGGGCGCCTCGTTCGGTGGCGCTCTCGCGCTGGTCCTCGGTCTCGGTACCGGCTACCTGGTGGCGTCGGCGTTCGTGTTCGGGATGGCCGCCCTCGGTGTCGTCTTCCTCGTCACCGCCGGCCGTGGCGGCGCGTCGATGCTGATGATCGTCCTCGGGGGAGTGGTGACCGGGTCGTTCTTCACCGCGCTCGTCTCCCTGCTGACCTACCTCGCCGACCCGTACTCGACCCTGCCGGCCATCGTCTTCTGGCTGCTCGGCAGCCTGGCCACGGCGACGTTCGGGAAGGTGCTCGTTGCCGCGGTTCCCGTGCTCGTCGCCACCGCCGTCCTCCTGGCGCTGAGGTGGCGGATCAACGTGCTGTCACTCGGCGACGAGGACGCCACGGCCGTCGGGATCCGTCCGCGGCCGGTGCGGTGGACGCTGCTGTCGGCCGTGGCGCTGATCGTCGCCGGCGCGGTCGCGGTGAGTGGCGTGATCGGCTGGGTCGGCCTGGTGATCCCGCACCTGGTCCGGATGTGGGTCGGCCCGGACCATCGGGTCCTGCTGCCGGTCTCGTTCTTCGTGGGCGCCGCGTTCCTCGTCACCGTCGACACCCTGGCCCGCACCCTCTCGGGCGGGGAGATCCCGCTCGGCGTCCTCACCGCGCTGGTCGGTGCGCCGGCGTTCTTCGTCCTGCTCCGCCGCAACCGCGATCGGATCTGGGACCGTGCTTGACCTCGTCGGGATCGGCTTCGCGTATGCGCCGGGGGACTGGGTGTTCCGCGACGTCACCTTCGGGTTGGAGCCGGGGACGGTGACGTCGGTGCTCGGGCCGAACGGGCGCGGCAAGACGACCCTGGTGCGGTGCGCCGCGGGTCTGCTGACGCCACAGGAGGGTTCGGTACGCCGGGCGGCTCCCACCGGGTTCGTCCCGCAGGCGCGGGGCACGGCCTTCGCCTACCCCGTCCGCGAGATGGTCGTCATGGGACGGGCCGCTCACGTTGGCGTCTTCGCCGTACCCGGCCGGCGCGACCGGGCGGCCGCCGACGCCGCGATGGACCGGGTCGGCATCACCGAGCTGGCCGACAGGGCCTTCCCGACGCTCAGCGGGGGCGAGCAGCAGCTGGTCCTCGTCGCCCGCGCGGTGGCCTCGGGACATCCGGTGATGGTGCTCGACGAGCCGGCCACGGGACTCGACCTGGGCAACCAGGGCGTCGTCCTCGCGCTCGTACGGTCACTCGCGGACGACGGGCTGACCGTGCTGCTGACCACGCACCATCCCGACCATGCCCTGGTGGTGTCCGACGCGGTGGTGCTCATGGGCGGGCCGTCGGACGTCCGACACGGACCCGCCGACGCCCTGCTCACCGAGGCCGAGCTGTCCGCCCTCTACGCCGTCCCGGTCCACGAGGTCGACGTGCCGGGCGCGGGCCGCCGCGCCCTGGTGACCGGGTACGGCTCGGCCGCGGGTCGCATACCTCTCAGCTCAGGGCCAGCGCCGGACCGGAGTGCTCGAGGCCGCCGTTGACCATCCCGAGGTGCACGTCGGTGTAGTGCTTGAGCGCCGCCAGCTGCCGGGCGTCGAGGCGGTCGCACACCCACTCCCAGTGCATCGACACCCAGTCGCCGACGGCCAGGTCCGGCACCATGCCGACACCGTCGACCGCGCGAACGACGTTCTCCTGCGCGGGTTCCGCGAGAACGAGATGACGGCCGGTCCACGTCAGCGCTCGGGATTCCACCACCGCCTGGTCACCCTGCAGCGCCACGACCCGACCCCAGCGGATCCGGCACCGGTCGAGCACCGTCAGCGCGTGGTCGGCGCCCGGGCGGTCCTCGCCGAGCAGCCCGGTCCAGGGGTAGATGCAGAAGACGTGGAACGAGTGGTGCGGCAGGCCACCGGCCTGCACCCCCTCGGCCAGGCTGGAGAACCGGGGCCCGGTCCGGAACCGGAACCGGTCCTCCATCGAGTTGCCCATGTTCGTCACGCCGACGCCGTCGAGGAGGCGGTTCCCCACCCAGTACGCCTCGACCACGCGGCGGTCGAGCGGGTCCTCGATGCCGGTGGCGCCGGCGATCAGCTCGAGGTACGGCCACGCACCGGCGAAGGCCTGGGCCATCTGGCGGAACCCGGGGTCGAGCACGCCGGCGAGGCCGTACCCGAGGAAGCCGGCGCTGTCGCCCGGCCCGCAGTAGCCGTGGCTGTTGGGCGGGAAGGCGTAGCGGACGAAGAGCGTGGGGCCGCCGTCAACCATCGCCGACCATCTCCTCGACCCCCGGGCCGCCGAGGACCGCCATCGCGTCGTGCGCCTCCTCGGCGGTCATCCGTTCCAGGGCGAACCCGCTGTGGATGAGGATCCACTCGCCCGGCTGGACCGGGCCGTCGAGGAGCGCGACGTTGATCGGGCGCACGACACCGGCGACCTCGACGTCCATAAGGTCGGTCTCGTCGGTGGGGCCGACCACCTGGCCGGCCAGCCCGAGGCACATCAGCGACTCACATCCGGCGCATCTCGACGTAGCGCTTGATGTCGGGGTAGGCCGCCGCGAGCACCGCCGCGATGAGGGCCAGCCCCAGGAAGGACACCACCTTGCCCATCGTCATCTCCTATCTGAGGTCCAGTCTCAGTCCAGTGTGGCCGCGCGGAGCGCGGTCCGGAAGTCGTTCGGGCGTCGTCGTGCCGCCTCGGAGACCAGGTCGTCGACGATCTGCGCCGCGACCTCGACCTGGGCGGCGACCACGTCCGACAGGCCCATGCCGTCCTCGGTCGACTCGGGTTCACAGCCGACGACGGTGACCGGAGGCAAGGTTCCGCCGAGGGCCGGGACCAGGGCGAGGACACTCTCGGGGGCGAGGTCGTGCGCGTCCATGGCGGGTGACGTCCCCGCGGCCGTAGCCGTCGGCAGCTCGGCGTCGAGGACGTAGACGGTGCCCGGACGCCCACCCGGCCGCTGCATGGCGTCGACGAGCACCACCTCGTCGTAGCCCTCGAGGAGGTCGTACGCGAGATGGACCCCGCCGATGCCGTAGTCGTGCAGCCGCACCCACTCGGGCCAGCCCACGAGTGCGCGCTCGGCCAGCCTTGCGACGACGGCCGTCGCGAACCCGTCGTCACTCTTGAAGATGTTGCCGACGCCGGCCACCAGCATCCGACGTGAGCCGTCGACGCTCATCGGGCCGCTCCGATCGGTTCGACCTCGTCCGGGGCGAAGTAGAGGAACCGGCCCTGCGCGAGGGCCAGATCCTGCCCCGGGTCGTCGTCGAGCAGCACCGCGAGGTGGTCGTGCCCGTCGACGTCGTGGACCACCTTGGCGACGGTCGCCTTGCGGCCGGCCACGAACAGGTCCTGGGCGTCGGTCCGGCGCGTACCCGGTCGCAGCAGGACTCGGCTGCCCTCGCATACCGGCACACCCCCGACGTCGACCGAGTCCGGTGGCTGGTCGTGAGGCTCGACCTTCGCGGTGCTGGAGAGGTAGCGGATGGCGCCGTGCAGGCGGTCCATCAGCTCCGGCGGGAGGTTCTCGACGCGGTCGAGGAGCTCGGCCGCTCGGGGGTCGGTGCCGCGGACGGCCCGCTTCTCGGCGTCGGTCAGCGTCAGGGCCCGGAGGCTGAGCATCTCGTCCATCTCGGTGCCGTCGAAGAACTGCGTGGTGCTCTCGGGAGCGACCTGCGGCCGGTCGGGCAGGATGATCGGCGAGCAGAGGACGACGTCGGCGCGGCCGTCGGAGTCGGCGAGCACCGGCCAGACGCCGTCGTTCTCGCACTCGGCGACGTAGCCGGTCGCCCACTCGGGCGGGTCGGTGAGGGACAGGAACCGGCCGCGGTCCAGGCCGGCCAGCAGGTGGGCGGCGACCAGCGAGTGGCGCAGCGCCTCCTCGCGGAGCGGCGACGTCGGCGGGGTCCACGGGGTGACGTTCTCGACGTCGACCCGCAGCCGGGTGACGCCGTAGGGACCGGGCAGGGACTGCGCGGTCGCCGTCACCGACGCGACCAGCGGGAGCCGCTCGCGCCGCAGCCGGCCGCCCGGGACGCCTTCGACATCGACACCACCCGGGACCTCCCTGGTCTCCCGCACCGGCTCGAGCGCGGCGGCGGCCAGGTCGACGTCGAGGTCCAGATCGTGCGCGACGGCCTCGTCGAACGGCAGGTATGCGGTGTCACCGGCGTCGAGCCGGCTCACCTCCTGCTCGCCGGCGGTCGTGCCACGGAACACCGTGCGCCGTTGCACCTGGAGGAACCGCACCCGCAGGGAGACGCGGCCGGGCCGGCCGTCCAGCAGCAGCTCGGCCCTCAGCCGGGAGCGCTCGGACGGGTCGACGGTGGAGAGCGCCGGCGGGGCGAGGACGCCGAACTGCCAGCGCACGCGGTTCTTCGAGTCGTCGGCGCGGTACGGGTAGAGGACGTACCCCTCGTAGAGCACGGTGTCGGCGATGGGTCGCACGTCCTCGAACGTCGTCACCCGTCGGCCTCCTTGAGCAGCCGGGTGACCGCCTCGTCCCACGACACCATGGCGTTGTCCGCGCGGTAGCGGTAGAGCGCGTCGAAGGCGTCCCGGCCCAGCCGCAGCCACGCCGTGCCCGGGAAGTGCTGGTCCATCGCGGCCCGCCAGACGTCGACGGGCAGGCCGGCGCTCACCTCCTTGTCCCAGGGGATGGGGAGCACGGTGAGGGCACCCGAGGTGCCGCTGAACCAGGTCCCGCTGAACAGCAGCAGCAGCGGGGCGACTCCCTCCACGAGCGAGTAGAGGTACTTGTTGGCGGCCACGTCGAAGTCGTAGCTGCACGGCAGGGCCAGGGAGGTCTCGATCGAGCCGACGAAGCTCGGCACCAGGTGGCTCACGAAGGCCAGCTGGAGGGGCTTGAGGGTCTGGCCCCAACGACCGCGCGATCCGAACAGGTCGACGAGCGCGGCCGCCTCGTCGTCGTCGTAGCGGCGGCGGTGCGGTTCGACCCGCACCTGGGTCCGCAGCGCGATGGCGTGCACCGGGGTGCCCGACGACTCGGTGATCCGCAACCGCAGCAGGACGGTCGGGGCGGCCGCGGCCCGGTCGACCTCCGCCCCGAGGTACTCGAAGTCCAAGTTCCCGGCGTCAGGCACGGGGCACCGCGTCGCCGGTCCGGTCGACCGGGCGGCTCTCCGCGTCCAGACCGGCGAAGAAGCCCTCGACCCGTGCCCACACCTCCGCGCCGCCGTGGAAGCCGACCCACGACTGCCGCACGATACCGACCAGCTCGTAGCAGCGGTCGACCGGGACGAGGTAGCACGCATACCCGCTCGTGCTGCGTCGGAGCAGGATGGCGCGCACATCCGGTTCCGCCTGGGCGAGAACGGGGTTCGCGTCGAGCACCTCGGCCCAGCTGGCCAGGTCCAGGAGCGACTCGGTCGCGCCCCCGGGACCGGGGTAGTAGGCACCGACGTTCTCGGCCCCGGTCTGGCGGAGGAAGAAGGCGAGCTCGACGGGGATCTGCAGGGCCGCCCACTGACCCTCGCTGATCGCGACGTCGACCACGCGCCGGACGTCCTGCGGCACCGCGAGGAACCGTCCCGAACCCGCCCCCGCGTTCGTGAACAGCAGGAAGCAGGGGCGGCAGGTGCAGAGGAGCCGGTGCGCCTCGACGTCAGCGACGTGGCCGTGCTGGTGGCCGATCTCCGTGCTGCACATCTCGCACCGCTCCACCGGGTCGACCTCCGGGGTCGGCGGCTCCGGAGCGGGGCGGCTGAGCCGGCGGAGGCCGATGAGCGGGTCGGTGCGGGGCGTCACGCCGGCACGTTCCCGGGCAACGCGACGGTCCAGCCGGTGCCGTCGGGGAGCATCGGCAGCGGCGACAGGTGACCCGTCCGGGTGTCGAGGCCGCGGCCAGCGAGACGCACGTCGAACCGGGCCTGGCACGACGGACACGCCAGGACGTCCCCGTCCAGCCGACCGCGCACCAACGAGCCCGAGCACCGCGGGCAGGCGTCTCGGTACGCGTACCCCGCACCTCCGAGGTTGACGACGAGGATCCGGTCGCCGCCGAGCCGTTCGCTGACGGTGGTCCCTGGGGCCGGGAGCGAGTCGAGCGGCGCCCAGCCACCCTCGTCGACCACCGCCACCGCGGTCGCAGGCTCCAGACCGGGTCGGAGCCCGATCTGCAGCAACGGCGACGACGGGGTGTCGGCGACGACCCCCACGACGTCGACCGCCGTGACCTCCGGCGCCGCCTCCATGACGGCACCCTCGACCGCGGTCGTCACGGTCACCGACGACGACGGGCAGCCGTGGCAGCTGCCCTGGAGGGTCAGGTGCGCAACCCCCTCCGCGTCGACGCCGAGGTACTCGATCCCGCCGGCGTGCGACCCGAGGTACGGCCGGACCCGGTCGAGGGCCGCCTGGATGCGGGTGTCGACGTCGTCGGGGTGGAGGTCGTGCAGGACGAGCAGGCTGCCGATGGCGTCGTCGTCGGCCAGCGCCCGCACCAGGCCCGGGTCGCGCTCCTCGGCGATCTCGAGCACCCGGCCAAGCCCGGTCGCATACAGGCCCATGAGCGAGCGGACCAGCCGCTCGGCGCGTTCGAGGGCGGCGTCGTCACCGGCCCCGGCGAACTCGTCGAGGACCTCCTCCACGTCCCGCGAACGGTCCTGGAGCTGACGTCGGTTCATCGCGCCGGCCCGTCAGTAGGGCCGGACCGCCATGCCCGGCGAGTGCTGCTGCCGGACCTCGCCGCCCTGGCCGGTGTAGAGGTGGACCCCGCACGGCAGGCACGGGTCGAAGCTGCGCACGGCCCGCATGATGTCGATGCCCTTGAAGTTGTCGGGGGAGTTCTCCTCGAAGATCGGCGTGTGCTGCACCGCGTCCTCGTAGGGGCCCGGGGTGCCGTAGGTGTCGCGCACGCTGCCGTTCCACGGTGTCGGCGGGTACGGGTGGTAGTTCGCGATCTTGCCCTCACGGATCACCATGTGGTGGGAGAGCACCCCGCGCACGGCCTCCGTGAAGCCGACGCTGATCGCCTCGTCCGGGACCTCGAACGGCGTCCACGTCTCGGTGTTCCCCGCGCGGATCTCGGCGAGGGCCTTGTCCACGAAGTGGAGGGCCAGGGCGGCCATGTAGGCCTGGAAGTAGGTCCGGGCGCGGTTCCGCTCGAGCGCGTTGCTCCACTGCGGGATGTGCCACTCGAAGGCCGCCTCGGGCTTGAGCATGGTCCGCGGCAGCGTGATCTTCACGCTGTGCCCGGTCGCCTGGACGTAGTCGGTGTGGACCAGGCCGGAGAGTGCGGTCGACCACAGCCGCGCGATGGGCCCGCCGCCGGTGTCCAGGGCGAGGTGGTCGGTGCCGTCGAACCAGCGCGGCGCCATGGTCCAGCTGTAAGCGCCCTGCCAGTCCCGCTTAGCGGGCTTGGGGAGGGTGTGCTGGTTCCACGGGTGGCGGATGTCGACCGGGTTGCCCAGCGGGTCGCGCTCGACGAAGACCTCCTTGCCGGAGCCGGCCCAGTCGTCGTAGAACGAGTGGCCGAGCAGGATCCGCAGGCCCAGGTTGATGTCGACGAGGTTGTTGGTCACCAGCTGCCCGTCCACGACCACGCCCGGCGTGACGTACATCGCCTTGCCCCACTCGTTCATGCGGCGGTAGGTGAAGTCGCATACCGCGGGGTCGTTGAGGCTGCCCCAGCAGCCGAGGAGGATGCGCCGCTCGCCGACGTGCTCGTACCCGGGCAGCGCCTCGTAGAAGAAGTCGAAGAGGTCGTCGTGCAGCGGCACGACCTTCTTCATGAACTCCACGTACTTCATCAGCCGGGTGAGGTAGTCGGTGAACAGCTGGATCGTCGCCACCGTGCCGACGCCGCCGGGGTAGAGCGTGGACGGGTGGACGTGACGCCCCTCCATGAGGCAGAACATCTCCCGCGTCATCCGGCTCATCTGCAGCGCTTCGCGGTAGAAGTCGCCCTCGAGCGGGTTCAGCGACCGCATGATGTCGCCGATGGTCCGGTAGCCGTGCTCCGCGGCGTGCGGGGACTCGGTGTGGTTGGCCTTCTCGAGGACGCCCGGGTTGGTCTCCTTGACCATCCGCTCGCAGTAGTCCACCCCGACCAGGTTCTCCTGGAAGATGTTGTGGTCGAACATGTACTCGGCGGCCTCGCCGAGGTTGATGATCCACTCACCGAGCGGCGGCGGCGCCACCCCGTAGGCCATGTTCTGCGCATACACCGAGCACGTCGCGTGGTTGTCGCCGCAGATTCCGCAGATCCGGCTGGTGATGAAGTGGGCGTCGCGCGGGTCCTTGCCCTTCATGAAGATGCTGTAGCCGCGGAAGATCGACGAGGTGCTGTGGCACTCGCGAACCTCCTTGGCCTTGAAGTCGATCGAGGCGTAGATCCCGAGGCTGCCGACGATGCGGGTGATCGGGTCCCACGACATCTCGACGACGTCGGCGTCGACGTTCTTGGTCGAGGTGCGGGCTTCGGTCATGGTCATGGCGCGTCGTCTCCTACCAGTTCTTGGTGTAGCCGGTGGTGAGCCTCGGGCCCTTCTGGCGCCACGACGGTTCCTTGTCGACAGTGCGGGCCGTGATTCCGCGCAGCCGCTTGATGACGGTGCCGTAGGTGCGGCTCGTCGCCGACGAGATCTTGCCGCCGGGTGGCTCGTCCATGAACGGCATGAACTTGTCGGGGAACCCCGGCATGGTGCACCCGATGCAGATCCCGCCGACGTTCGGGCAGCCGCCGACTCCGTTGATCCAGCCGCGTTTCGGAACGTTGCACTTGACGACCGGCCCCCAGCAGCCGAGCTTGACGATGCACTTGGGCGACCCGTACTCGGTCGCGAAGTCGCCCTGCTCGTAGTAGCCCGCGCGGTCGCAGCCCTCGTGGACCGTCGCGCCGAACAGCCAGGTGGGACGGAGCTGGTCGTCGAGCGGGATCATCGGCGCCTGGCCGGCGACCTGGTACAGCAGGTAGACCAGCGTCTCGCTGAGGTTGTCGCCGTGGGTGGGACAGCCGGGCACGCAGACGATCGGGAGTCCCGCCTTGGACTTCCACGACCACCCGAGGTAGTCGGGGACTCCCATGGCGCCGGTGGGGTTGCCGGCCATCGCGTGGATGCCGCCGTAGGTCGCGCAGGTGCCGACCGCGACGATCGCGGTCGCCTTGCGCGCCAACCGGTCCAGCCACTCGGAGGTCTTGATCGGCTGGCCGGTCATCGGGTCGGTACCGAACCCGGCCCAGTAGCCCTCCTCCTTGATCGACTCGTTGGGGATCGACCCCTCGACGACGAGGACGAACGGCTCCAGCTCACCGCGGTCGGCCTTGTGCCACCACTCGATGAACGAGTCCGCGCCCTGCTCGGGCCCGCACTCGAAGTCGATCAGCGGCCAGTGCACCTGGATCTTGGGGAGTCCGGGCAGGGCCCCGAGGACGATCTCCTCGATGCTCGGCTGGGTGGCGCCCGTGAGGGCGACGGAGTCGCCGTCACACCCCAGGCCACCGTTCATCCAGAGGATGTGCAGTGGGGCGACCTCCGCCTGCGCCGTCGTCTCCGCTGTTCCCGCTGTGGTGGTCATGGACCATCCGCCCTTCTCTGGTCGCTCTGCGCTGACAGAAAGGTGCGTGTGCGTCCCGCTCACCCAGAGTCGACGTATCTCCGACGTCGAGGCGCCCACCGCCTGCTGGACTTTCGAGCATATGGGCGGGAAGCCGCCACGCTGCGGGCTCCGGAGAGGCGAAAACCGAGTAAGTCCGGGATTCCCGGACTCGCCGACCTCGTGGTGCCGACCGACACAGGGTCGGCACGTAGCGTCGTGGCGATGACCGCGGACCGAACCCTGCCCGGCCGCCGGGCGATCGTCGCCGGTGGGCTCGGCACGCTGTTCTGCGCGGCGTGCACCTCGCCCGCGGGGGCGCCGGCGGCGGACCCGACCACGGCCTTCGGCAGCTCGTCGTCGAGCAGCCCGACGGCGTCGTCGAGTACGGCTCCGAGCTCGGCCAGCCCCTCGGCAGCGCCCGCGACGACCGCGGCGCCGACGGCCACCGCCGGGGCGGCCCAGGGGTCGGTCACCGTCGGGCGGACGCTGGCGACGGGCCTGCGCGTCCCGTGGGGACTCGCGCGCCTGACGGACGGCGCGGTTCTCGTGTCGGCGCGCGACAGCTACCAGATCTTCTCCGCGAACCTCGGCTCGGGCGCGGTCACCCTGCTCGGCTCCGTCGCCGGCGCCGTGTCGAACGTGTCGCAGGCCGGAGAGGGCGGCCTGCTGGGGATCGCGGTGTCCCCGTCGTTCACCCAGGACCGGCTGGTCTACGTGTACTTCTCGACTGCGTCGGACAACCGGATCGCGACCGTCAAGTACGACCCGAGCAAGCGCGAGGCCCAGCAGCTCGGTTCGCCGCAGGTGCTCGTCTCCGGGATCCCGCACAACGTGCACCACAACGGCGGTCGCCTCGGGTTCGGGCCCGACGGGTTCCTGTACGCGACGACGGGAGAGGCCGAGAACCCCGCCCTCGCGCAGGACAAGGGATCGCTCGGAGGCAAGATCCTGCGGATGACCACGGCCGGGAAGCCCGCTCCGGGCAACCCGTTCGGGACGCTGGTGTGGACCTACGGCCACCGCAACGTCCAGGGCATCGCGTGGGACCCCGCCGGCCGGCTGTGGGCGTCGGAGTTCGGCGACAAGCTGGCCGACGAGCTCAACCTCATCGAGCCGGGCAAGAACTACGGCTGGCCGGCGACCCAGGGCCGTACGTCGCAGTCCGGGTACACCAGCCCGGTCGCGCAGTGGGGTACCGACGAGGACTCACCGAGCGGCATCGAGTATGCGGCCGGATGCGTCTGGATGGCGGCCCTCAAGGGGCAGCGGCTCTGGCGAATCCCGTTGAACGGCGCGGCGTTGGTGGCGGAACCTCAGCCGTTCCTGGTCGGCCAGTTCGGCCGGCTGCGCAGCGTGCTCGCGGTTGACGACCACACGCTGATGGTGACGACGAGCAACCGCGACGGCCGGTCCACCCCACGCTCCGGCGACGACCGCCTCATCCTCCTCACCGTGACGTAGCGGGACGCGCGTCTGGGCAGCTCTCGGATGTCTGCAGTCAGAGAGCGTGGGAAGAAGTTGACCCTCTGGGGTCAGCTATGCACCACGATCTCGTTCCGGTGCTCCCACAGAGGTTTGCTCCACGGAAAGGGTCAGGGCCGGCCGAGCTTCCCGACCAGCTGCATGAACCGGAACGCGTGGTCCGAACCGGTCGCCTCCGCGTAGGCGTCGACCACCTCCTCCACGAACGCCGAACCCTCCGCCGCCGTCAGGTACCCCGTCCACCCACCGAACCCGACCGCACACCACGCGGCGAACGCGTCGCGGGACCCGAAGTCCCACGACAGGTCGTCGACACGGACGTCGTCCACCCGAAGCCCCACCGACGCGGCATCGCGTTGCCACTGCTCGGGATCCGGGTGCACGAACGGCGCCGAGAACTCCGCCGAACGCCTCCCTCCACCGCGGCGTCGCCGTTACCGCCATCGCGACGTCCTCGACGCTCGGTCGCGGACCCCCGCAGACGAACACCAGCACCCCCCGCCCACCGACGTGCAGCGCCGCTCTGACAGCGGCCAGCGCCCGTCGCTGGTCGGTCACCCAGTGCAGGGCGTTGAACGAGACGACGAGGTCGAACTCGTCGTCGAACCTCATCGTCTCGGCCGCACCGACCTCGAAGGTCAGGTTGCCCGAAGCTGGCGCCACGGCGATCATCCCCGGCGACGGGTCGATCCCTACGCACCGACCGGAGGGGATCCGTTCCGCGAGCGACTGGGTGACGCGGCCGTCGCCACATCCGACGTCGAGCAGGCTGGTGACCCCCGTCAGGTCGACGTCGTCCGAGGCACGACGAGCGAGCCACTGCTGCAACGTGTTGACGCGCCGGTAGCTCGCGCCGTCCCAGTCGGTCAGGGCGCCACCGGCTGGCGGACCGTGAGCTCCGCCCACACGACCTTCCCGCCGGGGACGGTCTCACTGCCCCAGCGATCCGCGAGGTCGGAGACGATGGCCAAGCCGCGGCCACCCAGGTCGAGCAGCCGGCCGTGGTGCTCCTCGGCCGCGCCGGGGCCCACGTCCGACACCGAGATCCGGACCGCGCTCTCGGTACAGGTGACCGTCACCTCGAACGCCGACCGCGCGTGCGTGACGGCGTTGGCCGCCATCTCGGAGGCGACGAGGCACGCGTCGGCGACCAGGAGCTGGTCGAGCATCCGGCCCTGATGCGCGGACCAGTCGGCCAGGGCCACGGCCACGAGGCGTCGGGTGGCGCCGACCGCCTCGGGCGCGGGGACGAACACGCCGGTCGAGAGACCGGGCGCAACGAGACGGTCCGGGCCCGACGCATACGTCTCCGGGGCGACGACGTCGGTATGCAGCGCACACAGCCGCCCGACGACGTCAAGCCGGCCGTCGTCGAGGACGCTCGCCGGATAGGGGCAGAGCAGGGTGAAGTCCAGGTCGTCGGCCAGCCGGTTCCAGGCGGTCTCGAGCGCCAGAGCTCCGGTGACGTTGCCCTCTGCCCAGAGCAGCGCGACCATCTCGCCGGCGGCGCGCACCGCGCGGCCGCTCTCGTTGAGTCCCGAGATCAGAGTGCCGACGCCTTGGGCGAAGAGCTGAGGATCCGGAGTCCCGTCGACGAGGAAGGTGCTCAGGGTCTCGCGCGCGTCGAGGAGGAAGAGCCGCCCCTCGTCCTCGTCCCGCTCCACGTCGACACCGCGGTCGCGCAAGGCGGACCCGAGGGCCTGGGCGTGCGCCGGCATGAGCACGGTGATGACCGCTTCACCGGAGCAGAGCCCCTCGGCGACGTAGTCCACCAACTCGTCGACGGCGTGCGGGGCACGGTCGTAGAACATGACCGCATGGCCCCGTGACGACGATGTCCCTAACCGCGGCACCGGGCAAGGATATGACCGAAACGTCGACCTGCGGATAGTTTGTTGAAACTTCACACCGAGGCCCCCGATGCGGGCAACATGTGGCCACCCGGGGGTTGCGGCCAGACCGGCCGTGGCGACGACCACGGCGAGGATGACGGACCCGCGCCGAAGCCGCCACGGACCCCTCATGGCGACGTGCCTGGCACGGCTCCTCTGTACGCCACGGGCGCTTTGCCGTCACACTTCCAGCAGCGCAGCACACCCTCCGAGAAGGGCGACGACATGGACGGCACGATCGAGAACACCGACTGGACGACCGTGTCCTCGTACCCGCCGATCGCGGAGTATGCGTTCCTGTCGGACTGCGAGGTCACCGCGCTCGTGGCTCCGAGCGGCAACGTCGAGTGGATGTGCCTGCCACGGATGGACGGCCCCTCGATCTTCGGCGCGATCCTCGACCGCGACGCCGGCGGGTTCCGGTTCGGGCCGGCCGACGCCCGCGTCCCCGCGGCACGTCGCTACCTGCCCGGCACGATGATCCTGGAGACCAGCTGGGGCACCCCGACCGGCTGGGTCATCGTCCGCGACTGCCTGCTCATCGGCCCCTGGCACCACGAGAACTCGCGGTCCAACAGTCACCGCCGGGCGCCCACCGACTACGACTGCGAGCACGTCTTCCTGCGCGAGGTGCGCTGCGTCAACGGCGAGGTGCAGATGTCCCTCGACTGCAGCCCGATGCTCAACTACGGCCAGGAACCGGCGATCTGGACCTACAACGGCGACGGGTACCACGATGCGATCACCGAGCCCAGCGAGTATGCGCCGCGCCTGCGCCTGACGACCGACCTGCGACTCGGGTTCGAGGGCAACCGCGCGGTCGCCCGCACCCTGATGAAGGAGGGGCAGACCCATTTCGTCGCACTGTCGTGGTCGGAGTACGAGCCCCCGCACACCCACGAGGAGGCGTACGACCGCCTCGTCTGGACCGCCCACCACTGGCAGCACTGGCTGGCCCGCGGTCGCTTCCCGGACCACCCGTGGCGCATCCACCTCGAGCGCAGCGCGCTGACCCTCAAGGGACTCACCTTTGCACCGACCGGAGCTCTCGTCGCGGCGGCTACGACGTCGCTCCCGGAAACCGTTGGAGGCGAACGGAACTGGGACTACCGCTACACATGGATCCGCGACTCCACGCTGACCCTGTGGGCGATGGCCCGGCTCGGGTTCGACTGGGAGGCCGACGACTTCTTCTCGTTCATCGCCGACGTCGCCGGGGTCGGTGACGACGTCCAGATCATGTACGGGATCGGCGGCGAGCGGGAGCTCGAGGAGCGGATCCTGGACCACCTCGACGGGTACGAGAGCTCACGACCGGTGCGCATCGGCAACGGGGCCTTCGACCAGAAGCAGCACGACGTCTGGGGCGCGATCCTCGACTCGGTCTGGGTCCACAAGGGTTCTCGGGACCGGGTGGACGACCGTCTCTGGACGATCCTCGCTCGGTTCGTCGACGCGGCCATCAAGAACTGGACCGAGCCCGACCGCGGCATCTGGGAGGTCCGCGGGGAGCCGAAGCACTTCACGTCGTCGAAGGTGATGTGCTGGGTCGCCGCCGACCGTGGCGCCAAGCTGGCCCGCGTCCGCGAGCAGCATGAACGGGCCAGGGAGTGGCAGGCCGCGGCCGACGAGATGAAGGCCGACATCCTGGCCAACGGCGTCGACGAGCGCGGCGTGTTCACCCAGTACTACGGGAACTCGGCCCTCGACGCGTCGACCCTGCTCATCCCGCTGGTCGGCTTCCTGCCGCTGGACGACGAGCGGGTCCGCAACACGGTCCACGCGATCGCGGAGGAGCTGACCGACGACGGGCTGGTCCTGCGCTACCGGGTCGAGCACACCGATGACGGGCTGAGTGGCGAGGAGGGCACGTTCACCATCTGCTCGTTCTGGCTGGTGTCCGCCTTCGCCCTGATCGGTGAGGTCGAGGAGGCCCGGCGACTCTGCGAGAAGCTCTTCTCGATGGCCAGCCCGCTGGGGCTCTACGCCGAGGAGATCGACGCGGCCAGCGGCCGCCACCTCGGCAACTTCCCCCAGGCGTTCACCCACCTCGGGCTCATCAACGCGGTCCTGCACATCATGTCCGCGGAGGAGCGGCAGAAGTCGGACTGACGCCTCCAGGGCAGCGGCCCGTTTTCGGCTAGGCCTGGACGGCGAAACCGCCGGTCCAGGGGATCTGCTCGGCCGCCGCCAGCTTGATCTGGAGGAAGCCCAGGGCTTCGAGCTCGCGGGCCCGGGAGAGTGAACCGGCGTCCAGGGCGCGGAGCCCGCCGGCCGTCACGAGGTCGGACAACGCGGTCTTGGCGGCGGCGTCGTCTCCGGCGATGAGCACCGTCGTCGGCGCGTCGCCGACCGACCCGGAGGCCAGCGTCGCGGCGAACGTCGTGTTGAACGCCTTGAGGACCCGGGCGCCGGGAAGGCGCTGAGCCAGTTCCGCGGCGGCCGAGCTGTCAGCGGGCACGGTGAGCGAGTCGTAGGTCTCGAAGTTCAGCGGGTTGGTGATGTCGACGACGACCTTGCCGTCGAAGCCGTCACCGTGGGTGGCCAGGACGTCGTCCAGCGCGGGGTACGGCACCGCCAGCACGACGATGTCGCCGCTGATGTCGGCGCCCGTGTCGGCGTGGCCCACCAGGTCGACGGTCGCGCCGCCCTTGGTGAGGACGCCGGCGATCGCCCTGCCCATGGTTCCGGTTCCGATGACGGTGACGTGCGGCATGGGGGACTCCTGTGGGTGTGGGCGCTTCGGGTCTCGCGCTCACGCTAGCCCGCAGCGGTGTGGCCCGCCGCGCCGGGACCGCCCGCCGTAGGTACCGTGGCCGGGACGCCCCACCGCGTCGCGATCCACGGGAGGTGCCTCACATGGCCCTGATCAAGCGGGCGCCGATCGACGACATCGACGAGTCGCAGCTCGAGGTGACGCCGCAGAAGGACGCCGCCGCCGGCGTCACCGCGGTGGGGGTGTCGATGGACCGTGCGGTCCGCTCGATGGGCGTCAGCCGTGCGACACGCAGCCTGCTCAAGCTGAACCAGGTCGAGGGCTTCGACTGCCCCGGGTGCGCGTGGCCGGATCCGGAGCCGGGCCACCGGCATACCGCCGAGTTCTGCGAGAACGGGGCGAAGGCGGTCGCCGAGGAGGGGACCAAGCTGCGGGTCGGTCCGGAGTTCTTCGCCGCGCACTCGGTGGACGACCTGGAGTCGCATACCGACTACTGGCTCGGCCAGCAGGGCCGGATCACGCAGCCGATGGTGCGCCACGAGGGTGCCAGCCACTACACGCCGATCGACTGGGAGGACGCCTTGCGGCTGGTCGGGTCCACGCTGCGGTCGCTGGACCACCCCAACCAGGCGATCTTCTACACGTCCGGGCGCACGTCGAACGAGGCGGCGTTCCTCTACCAGCTGTTCGTCCGCTCGTTCGGGACGAATAACCTGCCGGACTGCTCGAACATGTGCCACGAGTCCACATCGGTGGCCCTCGCCGAGGTGATCGGCATCGGCAAGGGCAGCGTCAGCCTCGAGGACATCCACAGCGCCGAGCTCATCCTCATCGTCGGCCAGAACCCCGGGACCAACCACCCACGCATGCTCAGCGCGCTCGAGATCGCCAAGCGCCGCGGGGCGACGATCATCGCCGTCAACCCTCTCGCCGAGGCCGGCCTGGCCCGGTTCCGCAACCCGCAGACGCCGCGAGGGCTGTCCGGGGTGGGGACCGAGCTGGCGGACCTGCACCTGCCGGTCCGGGTATGCGGTGACCTCGCGCTGTTCCAAGCCCTGGGTTCGCTGCTGGTCGCCAAGGAGGACGCCGCCCGGGCCGCGGGACGACCCGGCACGGTCCTCGACCTGGAGTTCATCCGCAAGCACACCACCGGGTTCGACGCGTGGGCCGACCACATGCGGGCGCTCGACTGGGACGCCGTCGAACTGGCGACCGGGCTGGACCGTTCGATCATCGAACAGGCGGCCGACCTGCTGGCCACCTCGAAGCGGACCGTGACCTGCTGGGCCATGGGGATCACCCAGCACCGCAACGCCGTCGCGACCATCAAGGAGATCGCCAACCTCGCCTTCGCTCAGGGCAACATCGGCAAGCCGGGAGCGGGTCTCTGTCCCGTGCGCGGGCACTCGAACGTCCAGGGTGACCGGACGATGGGCATCTGGGAGAAGGTCCCGGACCACTTCCTCGACGCGCTCCGCGACGAGTTCCACTTCGAGCCGCCCCGTGAGCACGGGTTCGACACGGTAGACGCGGTGCGGGCGCTGCGCGACGGCAAGGCCCGCGTCTTCGTGGGGATGGGCGGCAACTTCGTGTCCGCCGCGCCCGACACCGCGGTCGTCGAGGAGGCGATGCGGCACGCCGACCTCACGGTCCAGGTCTCGACCAAGCTCAACCGGTCGCACGCCGTCTGCGGGCGAACGGCGCTCATCCTTCCCGTGCTCGGTCGGAGCGAACGGGACCGGACCGGCGGCCGCGACCAGCGCGTCACCGTCGAGGACTCGATGTCGGCGGTGCACGCGTCCCGCGGGCCGCTCACTGCCGCCTCGCCGCACCTGAGGTCCGAGGTCGACGTGGTCTGTGGACTGGCCCTCGCGACGGTTCCGGGAGTCGGGCGCATCCCGTGGGCCGACTTCCGCACCGACTACGGGAAGGTGCGCGAGGCCATCGGCCGCGTGGTCCCGGGCTGTGCCGCATACGCCGAGAAGGTCGACCAGCCAGGCGGATTCGTCCTCCCGCACCCGCCGCGCGACACGCGAACGTTCCCGACCAAGTCGGGCCTCGGCATCTTCACGGTGAGCCCGACCGACGTGCTGCACGTCCCCGAGGGACGGCTGCTGCTGCAGTCTCTGCGCAGCCACGACCAGTACAACACCACGATCTACGGGCTGGAGGACCGCTACCGCGGCATCCACGGCGGCCGGCGGGTGGTCTTCGTCAACCCGCTCGACATCGTCGACCTGGGCGTACAGGAGGGTGAGATCGTCGACCTGGTCAGCGAGTGGAAGGACGGCTCCGAGCGGTTTGCGCCGCGATTCCGCGTCGTGCCCTACGACACGCCGCGCGGGTGCGCCGCCGCGTACTACCCGGAGGCGAACCCGTTGGTGCCGCTGGACTCCACCGCGATCGGGAGCAACTGCCCGACCTCGAAGTCGGTCATCATCCGGCTGGTCACCCCGACGGGGAACGACGCGGGCGGCGACAGCTCGGCCGGCGCCGCCGTGGGTTCCGACTCCGGCCACAAGTCCGACGTGGAGCCGTTCCACCTCAGCTGAGCGGGTGTGACAGGGTCGTTGGCGCTATGACCGCTTCTCAGACCGATCTAGAGACCCTGGCCACCCGCACCGTGATGGCGTCGTTCGACGGAGGAACCCTCCCCGACTGGGCGCGCCGGCGGCTCGCCCAGGGAATGGGCGGAATCTGCCTGTTCGGCGAGAACGTCACGTCGCTCGAGACCGTCCGCCAGCTGTGCGCCGCCATCCACGAGGCCGCTCCCGCCGCGATCGTCTCGCTCGACGAGGAGGGCGGCGACGTCACCCGGCTCTACTACCGGGTCGGCAGCCCGCACGCCGGTCATGCCGCGTTGGGTGCCGTCGACGACACCGACCTGACCCGTACCGTCGCCCGCGACATCGGCGCGGAGCTGCGCGACCTGGGTGTCGACCTGGACCTCGGCCCGGTGGCCGACGTCAACTCCAATCCGCTCAACCCGGTGATCGGGGTGCGCAGCTTCGGCGGCGAACCCGAGCCGGTGGCCCGTCACGTGGCCGCCTTCGTCGAGGGACTGCAGAGCGCCGGCGTCGGCGCCTGCCTCAAGCACTTCCCGGGCCACGGGGACACGGTCGCGGACTCCCACGTCGCCCTGCCCGTGGCCGAGGCTCCGGTCGAGCTCCTCCGGACGCGCGAGCTGGTGCCGTTCCGGGCGGGGATCGTGGCCGGTGCGGTCTCGGTCATGACGTCGCACGTCGTCGTGCGGGCCCTGGATCCGGACCGGCCGGCGACGTTCAGTGCGCTGGCGACGCGGCTGCTGCGCGCGCCGGCCGGCGACGGGGGGCTCGGGTTCGACGGGCTGCTGGTCAGCGACGCCCTCGACATGGAGGGCGCGAGCGGCGAGATCGGGGTGCCGGCCGCCGCGGTTCGCGCGCTCCGGGCCGGTGTCGACCTGCTGTGCCTGGGACCCAACTTCGTCGACGAGCAGGTCCAGGCGGTGGTCGACGCGATCGTCGCCGCTGTTCGTTCCGGCGACCTCGACGAGGCGCGGCTCGCGGAGGCCGCCGCCCGCGTCGACGCTACGTCGCAACGGCTACACGCCCTGCGGTCGGGCGTGCCCGCCACGGGACCAGGCGACGGCTCGGCCAGCGCGGTCGCCGCGCGCGGCGCGGTCACCGTCGACGGCCCTCTCGGCTCGCTGGACGGAGCGCAGGTGCTCCGGTTCGTGGCCGGCGCCAACGTCGCGGCCGGCCGGGTCCCGTGGGGCCTGCTGCCGGACGCCCGCTTGCTCGCCGGATCACCGATGATCGACGTTGCCGAAGGCCAGCCCCTACCGGACCTCGACCCGGATCGCCCGGTCGTCGCGGTCGTGCGGGGTGGCCACCGGTATGCCTGGGTCGTCGCCGGCCTCACCGCGTTGGCTCGTCGTCGTCCCGACCTCGTCATCGTCGAGCTCGGCTGGCCGGGGCCGGACCGGCTGCCCGGCCGGACCGTGGTGCACACCTTCGGTGCGTCGGCGGTCTCCGCACGGGCACTGGACGACCGCCTCGCCGGCGCTCTGGAAGGATGACGACCCGCTGACCCTTACGCGCCGCGTCGGGGTCCCCGCGAGGTATCGGAGCGAAGCGAGAACCTCGGGGGGTGACTAAGAGAGGTGGGCTGACCGTGGAGGTGGTGGTGCTCGAGACCGAGCAGGAGCGCGCCGACCTCGTCGCGGACGCCGTCGTGGCGCTCGTCAGCGCCAGACCCACGGCGGTCCTCGGCCTGGCGACGGGGTCCAGCCCCTCACCGGTGTATGCGGAGCTGGTGCGTCGGTACGAGGCGGGGGAGGTGTCGTTCGCCCAGGCGCGGGCCTTCACCCTCGACGAGTACCTCGGGCTGCCACCGGGCCACCCGGAGGGCTATCGGCAGGTCATCGAGCGCGAGTTCGCCTCCCTCGTGGACCTCCCGGCCGACCACCTGCATACGCCCGATGGCCAGACCGACGACGTGCCCGTCGCCTGCACCGCATACGAGCAGGCCATCGCTGCGGCCGGCGGCGTCGACCTGCAGCTGCTCGGGATCGGCAGCGACGGACACCTGGCGTTCAACGAGCCCGGGTCCTCGCTGGCTTCACGGACCCGGGTCAAGACCCTGACCCCGCGGACGCGCGCCGACAACGCGCGGTTCTTCGACTCGCCGGACGAGGTCCCGCACCACGTCCTCACGCAGGGTCTCGGGACCATCCTCGACGCGCACCACCTGGTCATGCTGGCGACGGGGGAGGGCAAAGCCGAGGCGGTCCGAACCGCCGTCGAGGGTCCGGTCAGCGCGCGGTGCCCAGCATCCGCGCTGCAGCTGCACCCGCACGTCACCGTCGTGCTCGACCCCGCGGCGGCGTCGCGGCTGGAGCTGCGCGAGTACTACGGACAGGTGTGGGACGACAAGCCGGACTGGCAGGGCATCTGAGTCCGGGAGGATGGCCTCGTGCCCTCCCCGACCGGTCCGTCGCTGGGGAGGGCTCTCGACCGGCTCACATCCCTGCCTGAGCGGCCGGGACCCGACGACGTGTTCGGCGCGTTCGTCGACTGGACCACGGAGCAGGGGATCACCCTTTACTCCGCGCAGGAGGAGGCCCTGATCGAGGTCGTCTCCGGCGCGAACGTCATCCTCGGCACCCCGACCGGGTCGGGCAAGAGCCTGGTGGCACTGGGCGCGCATCTGTCGGCCCTCGCGACGGGCGGCCGGACGTTCTACACGGCGCCGATCAAGGCCCTCGTCTCGGAGAAGTTCTTCGCCCTCTGCGACGTCCTCGGCCCCGAACGGGTAGGGATGCTCACCGGGGACGCGGCGGTCAACCCTCAGGCCCGGCTGGTGTGCTGCACCGCGGAGGTGCTGGCGAACATCGCCCTCCGTGAGGGCGCTGAGTCCGACATCGCCCAGGTCGTGATGGACGAGTTCCACTTCTACACCGAGCCGGACCGCGGCTGGGCGTGGCAGGTCCCGCTCCTCGAGCTCCCGCGGGCCCAGTTCCTGCTCATGTCGGCGACCCTCGGCGACACCGCCCGGTTCGAGGAGGACCTGATCCGGCGCACGGGACGACCGACGGTCTCCATCGCCTCGGGTGAGCGGCCGGTGCCGCTCTTCTACTCGTGGGCGATGACCCCGCTGCACGAGACGGTGACCGAGCTGCTGGAGACCCACCGCGCGCCGGTCTACATCGTCCACTTCACCCAGGCGGCCGCCCTGGAGCGCGCTCAGTCGCTCCTGTCCGTCCCGGTGGCCAGCCGCGAACAACGCGACCAGATCGGCGAGCTGATCGCCGGGTTCCGGTTCTCGCCCGGGTTCGGGAAGACGCTGAACCGGTTGGTACGTCACGGGATCGGGGTCCACCACGCCGGGATGCTGCCGAAGTATCGCCGCCTCGTCGAGCAGCTCGCCCAGCGCGGCCTCCTGCAGGTGGTCTGCGGCACGGACACCCTCGGCGTCGGCATCAACGTACCGATCCGGACGGTGCTCTTCACCGCCCTCAGCAAGTTCGACGGCTCGCGTCAGCGCCCCCTGAAGGCGCGGGAGTTCCACCAGATCGCCGGCCGCGCGGGACGGGCCGGGTACGACACCGCCGGCTACGTCGTCGTCCAGGCGCCGGAGCACACCATCGAGAACGCGAGGAACCTGGCCAAGGCGGGCGACGACCCGAAGAAGCTGCGGAAGGTGCAACGCAAGAAGGCCCCGGACGGCTTCGTCACGTGGTCCGAGGACAGCTTCGAGCGCCTGGTGGCGGCGCCGCCCGAGCCCCTGCTGTCGCGCATGCGAGTGACGCACGCCATGGTGCTCAATGTCATGGCGCGGCAAGGCGATCCGTTCGCCGCCATGCGAAAGCTGTTGCGGGACAACCACGAAGATCCGCGACGTCAGGTCCGGCACGTACGCCAGGCGGTGCAGATCTACCGCTCCCTGCTGGCCGCCGGCGTCGTCGAGCGGCTGGAGACCCCCGACGCCGACGGCCGGCTGAGCCGGCTGGTCGAGGACCTCCAGCTCGGCTTCGCGCTCAACCAGCCGCTCTCCGCGTTCGCCCTCGGTGCGGTGGACGTGCTCGACCCGGACGCACCGGCATACCCGCTCGACGTCGTCTCCGTCGTGGAGGCGACGTTGGAGGACCCGCGCCAGGTGCTGCTCGCCCAGCAGTTCAAGGCGCGGGGCGAGGCCGTGGCCGAGATGAAGGCGGACGGGATCGAGTACGAGGAGCGGATGGAGCTGCTCGACGACGTCACCTGGCCGAAGCCGTTGGGCGAGCTGCTGACCCAGCTGCTGGCGACCTACCGCCAGACCCATCCGTGGGTTCCCGAGGAGGCGCTCTCGCCCAAGTCGATCGTCCGCGAGATGTGGGAGCGGGCGATGACCTTCTCCGAGTACGTCGCCTGGCTGGGCCTGGGGCGGTCCGAAGGACTGCTGCTGCGCTACCTCTCCGACGCATACCGGGCCCTGCGGCAGACGGTCCCCGACTCCGCCCGGACCGAGGGCCTCGACGACATCGTCGAGTGGCTCGGCGCGGTCGTCCGCCAGACCGACTCCAGCCTCGTCGACGAGTGGGAGGCCCTGGTGTCCGGCGCCCCGGTCACTCCCGAACCGACGCCCGACAGCGTCGTCGTGACCCGCAGCGTGACCGACGACGCGCGCGGCTTCCGGGTCATGGTGCGGAACGCGATGTTCCGGCGGGTGGACCTCCTGGCCCGCCGCCGGTGGTTCGACCTCGCCGCTCTGGACTCGGGGCTCACCGCCGAGCAGTGGCAGGACGCCGGCGAGGCGTATGCGGCCGAGCACGGGGAGGTCGGCATCGGCCCGGATGCGCGGGGGCCGGCGATGTTCCTCCTCGGCGAGCCCGTCGACGGCCGGATGTCGGCGGTGCAGATCCTCGACGACCCTGACGGGGAGCGCGACTGGCGCATCACCGCTGCGGTCGATCTCGAGGCGTCCGACGAGGCGGGTGAGCCGGTGCTCACCACGCTGGCCGTCGCCCCGTTCGGCTGACCCGCGACCCGCGAACCTGGGAGGACGCTGACAATCCGGTCTCCATTTCGCCAAGGCCCCGGCAATTCTTCGTCGAGACCGTCCAGGGCCCTTGTTCGGCGATACCGCCCTGGCTTGGGTGGATGAGGCCGCCGACCCGGCGCCCGTACCGCAAGCCCATCAGGAGACCACCAGATGCGCAGGACACTTGGAATCGTCGTCGCGACATTGACCGCGGCGATCGGAATCACGGCGGGGGCCGTCGGAGCAGCAAGCAGCGCGGACGCCGTTCCCGGCGCGCACGGCCAGCGCGTGTGCACCGACGCCAAGGCCGGCGAGGCCAACTGTCATGCGTTGAAGCTCGTCGACGCGAACGGCCAGGCGGTGGCGTCACCCAACGCGGCCACCCCGTCGGGGAAGTCACCCACTGACATTCAGTCCGCTTACAAGCTCACCGGGTTGAGTTCGGGCGCTCGCGCCGTGGCCATTGTCGACGCCTACGGCTACCCGAACGCCGAGCGCGACCTCGGCATCTACCGCGCCCAGTTCGGTCTGACGTCCTGCACCACGGCCAACGGCTGCTTGCGCATCATCGACCAGAACGGTGGCACCAACCTGCCCCGCATCAATGTCGGGTGGGCCCAGGAGCAGGCTCTCGACCTCGACGCCGTCTCGGCCACCTGCCCCGACTGCAAGATCGTCCTCGTCCAGGCCAAGTCGGCGTCGTTCGCCGACCTCGGCACCGCGGTGAACACGGCAGCGAAGCAGGCCGGTGTCGTCGCCATCTCGAACTCCTACGGCGGCAGCGACGCTCCGGACTCGACCTACGGCAAGTACTACAACCACCCGAACATCGCGGTCACCGCTTCCACGGGCGACAACGGCTACCAGGGCGGCTCCTACCCGGCCTCGTCTGCATACGTCACCGCGGTCGGCGGGACGTCGCTGACCAAGGCCACCGGCACGACCCGTGGTTGGACCGAGTCGGTCTGGAGCGGCGCCGGGTCCGGCTGCTCGACGTACAACACGGCGCTGGCGGCGGCAGCGCCGTTCAACACGGGCTGCGCCAAGCGCGCGATGGCCGACGTCTCAGCGGTCGCCGACCCGCAGACCGGACTCGCGGTCTATGCGCCCACAAGTCGCACCAGCAGCACGTGGGCGCAGTACGGCGGCACCAGCCTCTCGTCGCCGATCATCGCCGCCGTGTATGCGCTGAGCGGCAACACCGCGGGCTACGCCAACGCGACGCCCTACGCCCACACGAGCTCGCTGTTCGACGTGACGTCGGGCAGCAACGGCTCCTGCCCCACCACGCAGTGGTGCAAGGCCAGGACCGGCTGGGACGGCCCGACGGGTCTCGGGACGCCCAACGGAGTGGGTGCCTTCTGAGCGTGGACACCGCCTGACACGCTCGGCACCCCTCCGCATCGGCGGGGCCGTCCACAGGGGGACGGCCCCGCCGACGTGTGTCCGATGGCGACGAACTGATGGTGACCAAAGCCACCACTAACTGGTTTGAGCCCGCAACCGACCTCTCCGTAGGATGGACCTGCGGGTCGAGGGCGACTGCCTGGCCCGATGGGAATATCGCGGCACGACCTCTGCGGTCACGGGCGTGCACACCCGCCGGTCCCGATATTCAGCCAGTACCTCAGAGAGCTCGCCTTGTCCCCGCACGCCCAGACGGCCCGCGTTGACGCGCCGTCCCCCCGTCGTGAGATCGCCCGCATCGCCGTTCCGGTGAGCGCAGAGTTCGTGCTCACCCTCGTCCTCAACGTCGTCAACCAGATCGTCGTCGGCACGCTCGGCGCCACCGCCATCGCGGCGGTCGGCTTCGCCAACAGCCTGACGATGATCCTCGTCCTCACCCTCGGCGCCATCGGTGCCTCGGTGAGCATCCTCGTCGCCCGCGCCCACGGTGGCGGCGACCAGACCAGGCTCAACCAGACCGTCTCGGCCGCGTTGTTCTTGGCCGGCGGCGTCAGCGTGCTCGCGGCCGTTCCGATCCTCATCTGGGGACAGCCCCTGATGCGGCTGGTCGGCGCCTCCGAGACCGTCGCGGCCGCGGGTGGCGGGTACCTCAGCCTCGCCGGGCTCGCGGTCGTCCCGACGGTGATCGGCGCGCTGTTCAGCGGCGTGCTCCGCTCCACCGGTCGTCCGCGCAGCCCGATGGTCGCGACCATGGCAACCGTCGGACTCAACGCTGCCCTGGCATACCTCTTCGTCACGGGCACCGGCCCCTTCCCCGAGCTCGGAGTCCCCGGCGCCGGTCTCGCCACCCTCATCACCGCGTCCCTCAAGGCCGGGATCCTCGCGGTGCAGGTCTTCGGGATCCACCGGGTCGTCCGGTGGCAGCCGCCGAGCGGGTATGCGTCGTGGTGGCGGGTCTCCCGGGCTCTTGTCGTCCTGGCGCTGCCGCTCGGCATCACCGAGCTGTTCTGGACCTCGGGGACGTTCCTCTACAACGTCGTGTTCCAGCAGATCTCAGACGACGCATTGGCGGCGGCGCAGATCGTCAACATGCTCGAGTCGCTCTTCCTCGTCGGCAGCATCGGCCTGATGGCCGCGACGACCGCTCTGGTCGGCCGTGAGGTCGGTCGTGGGGACGGGCGCGGTGCTGCGGCATGGGTCCGCCGGATCAAGAAGACCGGCACGGTGACCGGAGTGGCCTTCGGAGTGCTCTACGGCACCACGGCGCTGGTCCTGCCGTTCCTCTTCCACGACACGACCGACGAGGTCCGGATGATGGCCACGGTCGGGATCGCCCTGTATGCGATCTCCCAGGTCGTCAAGGTCCGCAACATGATCCTCGGGGCCGGGGTCCTGCCGAGCGCCGGCGACGTCCGCGGCGTGATCTTCGGGGACGTGGTGGGAGCGTTCGTCGTCGGACTGCCGCTCGCCGTCGTCCTCGGGCTGCACACCCCGCTCGGCGTCGCCGGCGTCTTCGCGGCGCGGGTCATCGAGGAGCTGGCCAAGGTGGTCATCTTCTCGCGGCGCACCCGTCGGGTCCGGTGGGACAAGGTCGGGACGAAGTCCGCGCCGGATGATCGCTCGGCGTCGCCGCAACCGCAGGTGGCTCGCGAGATCGACGAGCTGGAGCAGCTGGTCTGACCCTGCCGAGAGCCGCTGTCCGGCGTCGGGGGTCGATGTGGTCGGGGTAAGAACGCTGCGGTCGCGTTGCACCCTGAGGATCGGGTCCCTTGACCGAGGTCAACGCGTCTCCCGCCGAGGTGCCCGCAAGTTGGGCACCATGCGCGCAGAGTGCAACCTGCGCGTCACGTGAGCAACCTGCGCGGACCGACCGGAAGAGGGCGACCCCGACGGAAGGTCTGCGCACACCTTGATGTCAGCGCGCAGACCGCAGACCGTCTGCGCGCTGACACCAGGGTGTGCGCAGACGGTGGGTCGCTGACGCAGGAGGGGCGCGCAGGTTCGGGACGCTGCACGCAGGGTGCAACCTGCGCGTCACGTGAGCAACCTGCGCGTCACCGACCCCTGAGCATCGGGACGCCAACCTTCGCGCTGGCACGGACCGCAGGTGCGGAAGACGCACGCATGCAACGGGCCGCAGGTCCGGGGTCGGGCATGCTCAGCCCGTGCCCGCTACGAAACTCGTTGAGGTCGCTACCCGTTCGGAGGGTCCGGCTCGCAGCGTGGCGTGATTGGGTGCGCTCATGGAGGGTGCCCCCGACGTCGGCGAACCAGCCGGGACGCCGCCGGTCGGCGTCCTCCTGGCGGCGGGCGGGGGGCGCCGGATGGGACAGCCCAAAGCCCTGGTCCGCGACCCCGACGGGACCTCCTGGCTGAACCGTGCGATCGACGCGGCGGCCGCCGGTGGCTGCGACCCCGTCCTGGTCGTCCTCGGGGCGGAGGCGGAACAGGCCGCGCGCATCCTCGACGAGCGCGCCTCGGACGGGCCGCCGGTTCGCTGGGTGGCGGCGACCGACTGGGCCGACGGCATGGGTGCCTCCCTTCGACGCGGTCTCGCGGCGGCCGCCGAGACGGACGCCACCACCGCCGTGGTCACGCTGGTCGACCTCCCTGATGTCGGTCCGGACGTCGTCAAACGCGTCGTCGGCGCGGTCGGTGAGGCCCCCGACGGTCTCGGGCGCGCCGCATACCAAGGAGTTCCGGGACACCCGGTCGTCCTCGGCCGCGAGCACTGGGCCGGTGTGGCGGAGGGGGCGGTCGGTGACCGGGGCGCGCGCGACTATCTCTCGGCGCACGACGTGCGTCTCGTCGAGTGCGGCGATCTGGCCAGCGGCGTCGACCGTGACACACCCCCCGCCGTCCCCGAGCGGTCGGTTCGGGGTGATGATCGGGGGGTGCAGCCCACCGTGGAGTCCGCCGCCGACCTGGCCGAGCGCCTCGGACGCACCGGGTACCTCGTCGACGACGCACTGGCCACCATCGGGTACCTCGCGCTGGCCCTGGGCCGGCCGCTGCTCCTCGAGGGCGAGCCCGGGACCGGCAAGACCACGCTCGCCGAGGCGATCGCGGAGGCGCTGGCGCTGCCCCTCATCCGGCTGCAGTGCTACGAGGGGATCGACGCGAGCCAGGCCCTCTACGACTGGGACTTCCCGCGCCAGATCCTCCACCTGCGAGCCGTTGAGGCCGGAGCCGGTGGCGCTGCTCAGGACGTCAGCGAGCTCGAGAAGTCGCTGTTCGACGAGCGGTTCCTCCTGTCGCGACCCGTGCTCCGGGCCCTGCGCGAGGCTCCGGCGGTGCTTCTCGTCGACGAGATCGACCGGGCCGACGACGAGTTCGAGGCGTTCCTCCTCGAGGTCCTCTCGACCTACCAGGTGACGATCCCCGAGATCGGTACCGTGCGTGCGGCCACGCCGCCGATCGTCGTCCTCACCTCGAACCGGACGCGCGAGCTCCACGACGCCCTGAAGCGCCGCTGCCTCTACCACTGGATCGACCACCCGGGCCTGGAGCGCGAGCTGGCCATCGTCCGCAGCCGCGCACCCCACGTCGCCCCCGCCCTCGCCGAGCAGGTGGTCCGCCTCACGCAGCGGCTGCGCCAGCGGGACGACCTCGTCAAGCCGCCCGGAGTCGCCGAGACGCTCGACTGGGCCCGTGCGCTCGAGGCCCTCGGCGCAGCCGAGCTCGACATCGAGCTCGCGGCGGCCACGCTGGGCGTCGCGGTGAAGTACCGCGAGGACGCCGACCGCGTCCGGGCCAGCCTCGACCAGATGCTCCGGACGTGACGCGATGACCGTGGCGACCACCCCCAGGAACGGCCCGGACGCTCTCCTCCTCGGCTTCGCGCGAGCCCTGCGCGCCGCCGGCCTGCCGGTGACCGCCGACCGTGAGGCGGGTTACCTCGAGGCGGTCGCCGTGGTCGGCCTCGACGACGAGGTCGCGACGTACTGGGCGGGCCGCGCCACGCTCTGCTCCAGCCCGGACGACATCGCGCGCTACGACCAGGTCTTCGCGACCTGGTTCACCCACCGCCTCCCCGGTTCACCGACCGTCACCCCGCAGGCCCCGCCGGTCCTGCAGACCTCGCTGGAGGAGCAGGGTGGCGAGGGGGACGGCGACCGCGACGCCGACGTCCTCCGGGCCACGGCCAGCGCGACCGAGGTGCTGAGGCACCGCGACGTCGCCCAGATGTCGCCCGCCGAGAAGGCCGCCCTCACTGCCCTCTTCGGCTCTGTGCGCCGCCCCGACCCGCGCCGCCGGGCCTCCCGCCGTCGTGAGTGGCACCGCGGCGAGATCGACGCGCGCCGCACCCTTCGCCGCCAGCTGCAGCGGATGGGGGAGCCCGGCCGCCTCGAGTGGCGCCGCCGGGGCACCCGGTCGCGACGGGTCGTCATGCTCGTCGACGTCTCCGGGTCGATGAGCTCGTATGCGGACTCCCTCCTGCGGCTCGCCCACCGCTGGAGCGTCGGCCGCACCAACGTCGAGGTGTTCACCATGGGCACCCGGCTCACGCACGTGACCCGCGCGATGCGGCAACGCGACCCCGAGCGTGCGCTCATCGCGGCCGGCGACGTGGTGCCGGACTGGTCCGGCGGCACCCGGCTGGGGGAGTCGCTCAAGGCGTTCCTCGACCGCTGGGGACAGCGGGGCATGGCCCGCGGCGCCGTGGTCGTCATCTTCAGCGACGGCTGGGAGCGCGGCGGCGTCGACCTCCTCGACGAGCAGATGCGACGCCTCCAAGCCCTCGCCCACCGGGTCGTCTGGGTCAACCCGCACCGCGGTAAGCCCGGGTACCAGCCCATCCAGCAGGGCATCGTCGCTGCGCTCCCGCACTGCGACGACCTCGTCGCGGGGCACTCGCTGCGCACCTTCGACGCCCTGGCGGAGGTGGTCGAGCATGCGTGAGGTCCTGCCCGACCTGCTGCGCTGGTGGCGCGACGGTGCCTGCGTGGGCGTCGGGACGGTCGTGGCGACGTGGCGGTCCGCGCCGCGCCAGCCCGGTGCCTCGATGCTGGTCGGGCCCGAGGGTGAGGCGGTCGGCTCCGTCTCCGGTGGCTGCGTCGAGGGCGCGGTCTACGAGCTCGCCCAGGAGGTCGTGGAGTCGGGGACGCCGGCACTCCAGCGCTACGGCGTCAGTGACGAGGACGCCTATGCCGTCGGCCTCACCTGCGGAGGCATCCTCGACGTCTGGGTCGAGACCGTCTCGCAGGAGACCTTCCCCGAGCTCGGTGAAGTCGCCGCCGACATCGAGGCCGGCCGTCCGGTAGCGGTCGCCACGGTGGTCGAGCACCCCGACCCGGCCCGACTCGGCCGGCGGCTGATCGTCCGCGCCGAAGAGGACCTCGACGACCGGAGCGGCTCGCTCGGCAGCCTCCGACTCGACGACGCGGTCACCGACGACGCCCGCGGCCTGTTGGCCTCAGGACACAGCGAGACCCTCACCTACGGACCCGACGGCGAGCGCCGCGGTGAGGGGATGCGGGTCTTCGTCGACGTGCACGCTCCGGCGCCGCGGATGCTGGTGTTCGGAGCCATCGACTTCGCGGCGGCCTGCGCACGCATCGGCAAGTTCCTCGGCTACACGGTGACGGTATGCGACGCGCGGCCGGTGTTCGCGACGGCCAGCCGGTTCCCCGACGCCAACGAGGTCATCGTCGACTGGCCGCACCGCTACCTCGAAGCCGAGGCGGAAGCCGGCCGGATCGACCGCCGCACCGTCCTCTGCATCCTCACCCACGATCCCAAGTTCGATGTCCCGCTCCTCGAGGTGGCACTGCGGCTGCCCGAGGTCGCCTACATCGGCGCCATGGGTTCGCGGCGTACCCACGAGGACCGCCTCGAACGGCTGCTCGAGGTCGGGATGACCGACGCCGAGCTGGCCCGGCTGTCCAGCCCCATTGGCCTGGACCTCGGCGCCCGCACTCCGGAGGAGACTGCGGTCAGCATCGCCGCGGAGATCATCGCGGTCCGATGGGGCGGCCAGGGTTCGCGCCTGGCCGACGTCGACGGACCCATCCACCACCCGACCAACCGCCACTCGGCGCCCGAGGTTGAAGGTTCGGCGACGGTTGCGCCGAATCCGGTGCAGGAAGCGCACCCAGCCAGCACGATCTGAACACCCGCCCCATCGCAAGGAGTCAAGGATGACCCGCATCAGCGTGACCGTCGACGGAGTGTCGTACACGGACGAGGTGGAGCCGCGAACTCTCCTCGTGCACTATCTGCGAGAACAGCTGGGCAAGACGGGCACCGTCGTCGGCTGCGACACCAGCAACTGCGGTGCGTGCACCGTCCACCTCGACGGCCGCAGCGTGAAGTCCTGCAACGTCCTGGCGGTCCAGGTCGACGGCGCCGAGGTCACGACGATCGAGGGCCTCGCCCAGAACGGCGAGCTGCACCCGATGCAGAAGGCGTTTCATGAGAACCACGCCCTGCAGTGCGGCTACTGCACGCCCGGGATGATCATGCAGTCCATCGACGTCCTCAACGACAACCCGCACCCGAGCGAGCAGGAGATCCGGGAGGGCCTGGAGGGCAACCTCTGTCGGTGCACCGGCTACCACAACATCGTCAAGGCCGTTCAGGCCGCCGCGGGAGGTGCCCAGTGACCATCACCGAGGCGCGCACCGAGGCGCCGGCCCCCGAGGTCGGCAAGGCCCGCCGCCGCAAGGAGGACCAGCGCCTCATCACCGGCCGTACCCGGTGGACCGATAACATCAGCCTTCCCGGCATGCTCCACCTGGGGATGGTCCGCAGTCCGTTTGCCCACGCCAACATCACCTCGATCGACACCTCCGCGGCCAAGACCGCGCCCGGAGTGGTCCTCGTGGTGACCGGCGAGGACGTCAAGGACGTTCAGGGCGTCATCGTCAACGCCTGGCCGATCACGGCCGACCAGAAGACGCCGACCCACCTCCCGGTGGCCATCGGGCGGGTCGCCTGTGCGGGCGAGATCGTGGCCGTCGTCGTGGCGCGCACCGCCGCCGAGGCGCGCGACGCCGCCGAGCTGGTGGACGTCGACTACGAGGTCCTGCCGGCCGTCCTCGACCTCAAGGACGCCGCGGCCGACAAGGTCCTCGCGCATCCCGACCTCGGCACCAACAAGAGCGCCTTCTGGAAGCTCGACTCCGCGGAGCAGGGCTCGGGCGGGAACGTCGACGAGGCCATCGAGAAGGCCCGGGCCGACGGCATCGTCATCGAGCGCGAGTACCGCCAGCAGCGGCTCATCCCCGCGTTCATGGAGCCCCGGTCGGTCGTGGTCGACCCGACCGGCGAGCAGATGACCGTCTGGGCCTCGACCCAGGTGCCTCACATCCTGCGCTTCCTCATCGCTGCCGCGATGGGGATCTCCGAGGCCAAGGTCCGCGTCATCGCCCCGGACGTGGGCGGCGGCTTCGGCGGCAAGCTCCAGACGACGCCGGAGGAGTTCATCACGATCGCGCTCGCCCGCCGTCTCGGGAAGCCGGTGAAGTACACGGAGACCCGCTCCGAGTCGCTGGTCTCCGCCCACCATGGTCGCGACCAGTGGCAGAAGCTGACCCTCTCCGCAGAGCGGGACGGCACCGTCACAGGGCTCAAGGTCGAGCTCCTCGCCGACATGGGCGCCTACATCGCGCTCGTCGGCGGAGGCGTGCCGGTCCTCGGCGCGTGGATGTTCAACGCGATCTACAAGTTCCCCGCGTACCAGTTCAACTGCCAGACGGTGCTCACCAACAAGACCTGGGTGGACGCATACCGGGGTGCGGGAAGACCCGAGGCCACGTATGCCATCGAGCGGCTCATGGACGAGCTCGCCGCCGAGGTCGGGGTGGACCCCCTCGAGATCCGCGAGAAGAACTGGATCACCCACGAGGAGTTCCCGTTCACCACGGTCGCGGGCATGACCTATGACTCGGGGAACTACGAGGCGGCGACCGCCAAGGCCAAGGAGCTGTTCGGCTACGACGAGCTGCGCGCGGAGCAGCAGCGCCGCCGCGACAGCAAGGACCCGGTCCAGCTCGGCATCGGCGTCTCGACGTTCACCGAGATGTGCGGGCTGGCCCCCTCCCGGGTGCTCGGCTCGCTCAGCTACGGAGCGGGCGGCTGGGAGTCGGCGACGATCCGGATGCTCCCGACCGGCAAGGTCGAGGTCGTCACCGGCACGTCACCCCACGGGCAGGGTCACGAGACGGCGTGGAGCCAGATCATCGCGGACCGGCTCGGTGTCCCCTTCGAGGACGTCGAGGTGCTCCACGGCGACACGCAGATCGCCCCGAAGGGACTCGACTCCTACGGGTCACGGTCCCTGGTGGTCGGCGGTGAGGCACTGGTCAAGGCGGCCGACAAGGTCATCGAGAACGCGAAACCGGCCGCGGCCCACCTGCTCGAGGCCGACATCGGCGACGTCGAGTTCAGTGCCGGCCACTACCACGTGAAGGGCACCGACAAGGGCGTCAGCCTCGTGGACATCGCGCTGCACGCCTGGACCGGTCACAACCTGCCCGACGAGATGGACCCCGACATCGACGGCAGCGCGACCTACGACCCGGTGAACTTCTCGTTCCCGCACGGGACCCACCTGTGCGCGATGGAGGTCGACACCGAGACGGGTCAGACGACGATGCGCAAGTACGTCTGCGTCGACGACATCGGCGTCATCGTCAACCCGTTGATCGTCGAGGGACAGGTCCACGGCGGCCTGGTCCAGGGCATCGCGCAGGCCTTGTGGGAGGGCGCCGAGTTCGACGAGAACGGCACTCTCGTCACCGGCTCGTTCGTCGACTACACCTTGCCCACCGCGGCCGACACGATCAGCTTCGTGACGGGCCACACTGAGTCGCCGTCGACGACGAACACGTTGGGTACCAAGGGAGTCGGCGAGGCTGGCACCATCGCGTCGACGCCGGCCGTGGTCAACGCGATCGTCGATGCACTGCGGCCGTTGGGAATCAACGACATCCTCATGCCCTGCACGCCGGAGCGGGTCTGGAAGGCGATCCAGTCGGCCGGCGCCACGCCGGACGCCGACACGACCACCGAGGCGCAGCCGCACTTCGTCGAGGGCGCGCTCAACCAAGACAGTCCCAGCTCCGACGCGGAAGGTGGCCAGCTGTGATCCCCGCTCTGTTCGACTACGTCGCACCGGAGTCCCTGGAGGAGGCCCTGTCGGTCCTCGCCGAGGCCGGTGACGACGCAAAGGTCCTCGCCGGTGGCCAGAGCCTGCTGCCGGTGCTCCGGATGCGGCTCAACGCCCCCGAGAAGGTCGTCGACCTGCGCCGCATACCGGGCCTGACCGACATCTCCGAGGACGGGGACGCCATCGTCATCGGCTCGATGGCGACGCACGACGCCGTCATCAACAACGCGTTGGTGCGGGAGCACGCCCTGCTCCTGGCCAAGACGGTCGCCGAGGTAGCGGATCCCCAGATCCGGCACCGCGGGACGGTCGGTGGCGCCCTCGTGCACGCGGACCCCGCGGGCGACGTCGGCGCCGCGGCGCTGGCACTGGACGCGGAGTTCGTCATCGCCGGGCCGGGGGGAGCGACGCGGACCGTCGGCGCGGCCGACTTCTTCGTCGACCTGTTCGAGACGGCCGTCGGCGAGGGCGAGCTGCTCACGCAGGTGCGGATCCCCAAGCACACCGGCTGGGGCGCGCACTACGAGAAGTTCGTCCGGGTGAAGCACCAGTGGTCGATCGTCGCGATCGCGGCGACCGTCCGCATCGACGGCGGCACGATCGCCGAGGCGCGGATCGGGTTGACCAACATGGGTTCGACGCCGTTGCGCGCGACGTCGGTCGAGGCGGCGCTGGTCGGGAAGGCAGCGACTGAGGACGCCGTCCGCGAGGCTGCGGCGTCAGCGGCGGAGGGCACCAACCCCCCGTCGGACCTCAACGGCGACAGCGACTACCGCAAGCACCTCGCCACCGTGTTGACCCGCCGAGCGGTCCTCGCGGCAGCGGGAGCCTGAGCCCGTGGAGCTGCAGCACCAGTTCACCGTGCCGGCCCCGGTGGGGACGACGTGGGACACGTTCATGGATCTCGCCGGGGTGGCCGCCTGCTTCCCCGGCGCGACCGTGACGTCGGTGGAGGGCGACCGGTTCGAGGGCACCTGCAAGGTGAAGCTCGGACCGATCGCCTTGATGTACACGGGTTCCGGCCAGTTCGTCACGCGGGACGACGACGCCCATCGCGCCACCATCGAGGCGACCGGCAAGGACAAGCGCGGCAACGGCACGGCCGGGGCGAAGGTCACCATCGCCCTCGACGAGGCGGCCGACTCCTCGACGGCGGTCGAGGTCACCACCGACCTCAACATCACCGGCAAGCCCGCCCAGTTCGGGCGGGGCGTGATGCAGGACGTCTCCGACAAGCTGCTCATGCAGTTCGTCGCGTGCCTGGAGCAGCGGCTCACCACTCCGGAGCCGGCGGCCGAGCCGGCGGCTGAGGAGACCGCACCAGTCCCGACCGAGGACGCCGAGACGGCCCCGACCTCCGGCTCGTCGAACGGGTCGGGGCCGGCGTCGGTCGAGGCGGCGGTCGGTTCCGAGGCGGCTTCGGCTACGGCCGCGGCGGCCGCTCCGGCGTCCCCGCCGGTGCGATCGAACGTCGACCGGCCGGCCTTCGTCCGGGCCAGCGCCGGCAGCTCCAACGACGACGCCATCGACCTCGGGGCGACCGTCCTGCCGGTCATCCTCAAGTCGTATGCGCCGCACCTCGTCGCGGCGGCCGTCGGCCTCGTCGTCGGCATCCTCATCGGCCGCGGCCTGCGCCGCTGACCCCCCTTCCCCCTCTCCGTTCGGCTTGACGCTGAGTCGAGGGACTTGACCCACGGTGCACACCACCCCAAGTCGCTCGACTCGGCGTCAAGCCGCGTGGGCGGCCAGGAGGTGGCGGGCCAGGGCCTCGGGGATCGGCTGCTTGGTCTGCCCGGAGAAGTACGTGTAGGCCGGTGACGGGTTGACCTCGAAGCAGTAGACCTCGCCGTCGGGCGTGATCTTCAGGTCGATACCGGCGAACTCGAGCCCGAGGTCGGCGGTCAGGGCCACGCACCGCTGCGCGACGTCGTCGTCCAGCTCGTGCGGCTCGAGGCGGGCCGGCTCCTCGACCTGCGCCGTCGCATACCGGTAGTCCGTCGCCGTGGTCGTGATGGCCGTCGCGAAGACCTCGGAACCCACCACGTGGACGCGTACGTCGGTCCCGGGGACCCAGGTCTGGAACTGGACGGGACAGGCGCGCAGCGCGCCCAGTCTCTCCAGGTCGCCCGGTTCCATGGTCTGGACGATCGACCGCGCGCCACTGGCCGACTTGAAGACGACGCGCGGCCGCGTTGCGTAGAACTCGCGAGCCACCTCGGGGTCGTTGGTCAGAAGCGTCTCCGGGGTCAGCAGACCGTGCCGGGCGATCAGCTGCCCCTGGTACGGCTTGGCGCCGTTCGAGGCCATTGCCGAGCTCCGGTTGACGATGGTGCCGGGCGCGACGTCGACCCAGGCCGAGAGGTTGTCGTTGAGGGCCGCCCACCGGTCCCGCTCGGGGTCGCCGGCGTCGAGGCGTTGGTATTCCGGGATGTTGCGGTGGTCCATGAGCCGGGCGTAGACCCCGGTGACCTCGCGCAGCGCGATGTGGCGGCGGCCGACCCGCAGGACCCCGTCGACCGCACCCGTGGAGTCGACCGCGAAAGCGAGGTCGATCTCGGCGCACCGGCGCTGGCTCAGCACGACGACGTCCGCGCGCAGGTCGCTGAGCGCGTCGAGCGCCTCCTGGAGCGGCGGCTCGGACGGGATGCCGGCGACGAGGATCATGCCGGCACCGGCTCTCTCGCCGACAGGGCAGCGTGGAGAGCGTCCACGACCGCGGTGCCGCCCGGTCGCAGGTCCGGCCAGGGCGTGGCGCCCTGGAACGCCCAGACGCCGCCCTCCACGGCGAAGTCGACGCCCAGGACGCCGCCGCCGTGCCGAGCCGCGAGGGTCCGGCTTCCGGAGACCACCGCCTCCGGGACCTCGACGCCCGAGGGCGGCACCACCTCGCCGGCCACGACCAGCACCGTCTGGGAGACGGGGACCTCGTCCGACCCGCCCGACCGGTACCCGACCCCGACCAGACCGGACTGCCCCGCCGCCACCATCCACTCGGCCGGCCGCCACCACGCGCCGCACAGCCCACGCGGGTCGGCCCGCCCGACGACCACCCCGGGCCACGCGTGCAGCAGGCTGACGAGGACGGCGTGCAGCTCCTGCAGCAGGTAGTCCCGCTCGGTCGACGGGGTCGCCTCGAGATGCGCCGAGGGTAGCCGCGCGACGCGGTTCAGGGTGCCGCGCAGGTTCGGACCGAGCACCGTGCCGTCGCCGAGACGGACCTCGGTGACCACGCCCGAACCGACCGTTGCGTAGCGGATGCTCGGCGCGTAGACGAGCTCCTCGACCGTGACGACCCGAAGCGGCACTCCGCGGTCCCGGAGCCGGCCCGCGGCCCAGAGGGCCGAGCCGTCCTCCGGGCCGCAGAGCACCGCATACTCGAGATCAGTACCCGCCAAGGTTCTCCTGGTCCTTCATGTCCTTGGAGTCCTTCGAGTCCTTGAAGGACTTGGGCGCGTCCGGTTGCGCGGACAGGTCGGCCTCGCGGGCCAGGGCCCCGGAGCCCAGGTCCGGCCGGAGATCAGCGCCGATGAAGTGGGTCAGCGCCGCGACCGACTGCTCGACCGCCGCGAGCCGGGCCTCGACGCCGCCGACCGCCGCCGACGCGGGGTCGATGCCCCCACCGTCGAAGCCGCCACCGCCGCCCTCGACCAGCTGCTTGCCGCCGCCGCCCCCTTCGAACACGAGGTTCTTGCCGCCGCCGTCGACGATGACGTTCTTGCCCTCGATGACCTCGACCTTCTCCTTGCGCTCCTTGATCTCGGCCTTCTCGTTCTTGAACTCCTTGGCCTCGCGCTTGTGCTCCTTGACCTCGATCTTCTCCTTGCGCTCCTTGATCTCGGTCTTCTCGTTCTTGAGCTCCTTCTGCTCCAGCTTGACGTCCTTGGCGTCCTTGAACGCCGCCTTGTCGAGGGCGATGTTGCCCTTGACGTGGGCCTGGATGAGGGCCTTGAGGTCGGGCCGGTTGCCGATCCGCTGCGTGGCCGGCCGGCCGGGCTCGTCCTGCTGCGGCGACCCGGTCGCCCGAAGCCACGCGCGTGCCGTCGCCGGCGTCATCGGGGTCTTCCCGGCGGCCCGGAGCGCGCCCTGGAGCGCCCCGAGGACGCCGACGATGATCGGGGAGGCGCTGGACGTCCCGGAGAAGTGGTCCGTGTACCAGATCCGCGCGTCGCCACCGCCCTGCAGGTCGCCGTACCCGGTGCTGGTGACCTCGCGGCCCCAGCCCTGGGCGTCGATGAGGGCGCCGTAGTTGGAGAAGTCGAGGCGGGACCGGTCGGCACCCCAGCTGACGCCGTGGGTTCCGGGCGGGGGAGCACCGGCGCCGACGACGACGGCTCCGGAGTCGCGGTTGGCCCGGTTGAACGGGTTGGTCCACGAGTTCGGGAAGCCGGCCGGCCGCACCGAGTACAGCGCGTCGTCGAGGTTCTCTGCCCCGTTGCCCGCCGCCTCGACGACGATGATCCCCCGCGAGTTGGCGTAGCGGATCGCGTCGAAGTCGTCCGGCCACCACTCGATGGCGACGTATCCGAGCTGGTCGCTGCGCGCCTGGAAGTTGTGCCGCGGCCCGGCGCGGTGGATCTCGAGCAGGATGATGTCGCCCGCCCCGAGCTTGTCGGCGGCGCTGTGGATCGTCGAGGCCGTCGGGCCCGAGAAGGCGGCCGCCCGGATGAAGGCGTCGGGGCAGATTCCGGTGATGCCGAACGCGTTCCGGTCGCCGCTGATCTCGCCGATGACCGCGGTGCCGTGGTTGGTGTCCGAGCTCGCGGTGCCGACGACGACACCGCCCTGCCCGACGGTGAGGTCCTCGTGGTCGAACCGCCAGCCCCACTCGCAGTCGATGATGCTGACCCCGGCACCGCCGCCACCCGGCCAGGTCCAGGCGTACCGCGCGTCGACGCCACCCGGTGCGGCCTCGAGGTACAGCTGGTTGCCGATGAAGTCCGGCGTGGTCGGCGGCGCGTCCTCGCCGGCCGGCGCCATGTCGTTGAGGACCGGCGGTTCGCTCGCCGGCTTCACGTATGCGGCCTGCACGCCTTCGCTGCCCGCGAGCTCCTCCGCGAGGGCGGCGAGATCGGCGGCGGGCGCGTCCACGTGGTAGTAGACCGACAGGTCTGGGACCGGACCGATCGCCGCGGGGGCGAGCTTGCGAGCCTCGAGCCGGACCCGATCCTCGGGACCGAACAACGGGCGCAGCGTCACGGTGGCGCGCGCGGCAACGCGGTTGAGGGCCCGGGTGTCGGCACCCCCTCCCGACTCGACGCCGCGAGTGCCGATCCGCAACGCTGCCGCCGGGTCGGCGACGACGATGAGCTCCGGCGCGCCGAAGGGCGACGCGGTGACGGTGGACGTCCGCCGGGGCGTCGCGGTCTTGGCGGCGGTCTTGGCGGCGGTGGACTTCGTGCTGGCGGACGTGCGCTTCCTGGGTGGCATCCGATCCTCCGTGGTGTGGTGGTGTGACTGCTTGTCGGGTTCCCCGCGATATCGGAGCGGAGCGGAGAGCTTCGTGGGGTGGGGTTTACGGCGGTCCCTGGTCTGGCGTGACGTACGCCGCGGTCACCCCGGGGATCCGAAGCAGCTGCGCGTCGAGGTCGTCCGGTTGCTCACCATCGTCGGTATCGATGGAGAACCAGACCGTCGGCTCCGGGTCGCGGGCGCCGGTCGCGTCGTCGTCGGCTTCGGTGTCGAGCTCGTCGAGTGAACGAGCGGTCTGCGGCCGCAGCTCGACCCGCGCCTGCGCCGTGATGTCACGCAGGCGCGTGGTGTCCTCGGTGGTGTCACCACGGGCGAGGGCGCGCGCCAACGCCGGGGTCAGTCCGACGATCAGCTGGGCCATGCTCGCCTCCGAGTCGAACACGCGAAGGGTCGCCATCGGGACGCATCCGTGGTTGACCCGGATCCAGGCTAGCGACGGGACCGCCGGCCCGTGACCGGAATGCCCGAAGTCAGCAGCACCCGCGCCACCTATCATCGACCGGTGGATGTCGCCCGGTTCGGTGATCGCATCGCCACCAACCCACGGGACGTGCTGACCGGGGCCGACGCGCTCGACGAGCTCGACGCCCTTGACACGCAAGGCTTTTGGGCTGTGGTCATGACCTTCGAGGGTGCGCTGACCGCCGTCCGTTTCGCCGACGTTCGCCGCGGCGCGCCGAGCGCACCGTCGGCGGCCTGGACCGGGCTCGACGGCGCCTGGCGCTCGTCGCTCGACGCCGATGCATACCGGGCCTCGGTCAGCGAGATCCGCGAGCGCATCGCCGCGGGCACCGTCTACCAGGCCAACCTCTGCCGGGTGCTCGAGCACGACCTCGACGAGTCCGCGGACCTCGACGGCCTGGACGCGCTGCTGCGCAAGGGCAACCCCGCGCCGTACGCGGGTCGCATCCGCGTCGAGGCCGCCGGACTCGACGTGGTGTCGGCCTCGCCCGAACGGTTCCTCAGCCGATCGGGAGAGCGGCTCGTCTCGTCGCCGATCAAGGGGACCGCGACGACGGCCGACCGGCTCCTGCCCAAGGACGTCGCCGAGAACGTCATGATCGTCGACCTGGTCCGCAACGACCTCTCGCGCGTCTGCCACGAGGGCACCGTCGATGTCGAGTCCCTCTGCGCGGTCGAGTCGCATCCCGGCCTGGTGCACCTCGTCTCGACGGTGGCCGGCCGGCTGCGGCAGGGGGTCGGCTGGGCCGGGATCCTCGACGCGACGTTCCCGCCCGGCTCGGTGTCCGGCGCACCGAAGTCGAGCGCCCTCACCACGATCCGCGACCTCGAGCCCGTGCCGCGCGGTCCCTACTGTGGCGCCGTCGGATGGGTCGACGCCGACCGCGACGAGGCGGAGCTGGCGGTCGGGATCCGGACCTTCTGGTCGGAGCGGGACGCGCACGGGAGTCGGGTGCTCCGGTTCGGCACCGGCGCCGGCATCACCTGGGGGTCCGATCCCGACGCCGAGTGGGCGGAGACCCAGCTCAAGGCGTCGCGGCTCGTCGGGCTCACGGCGTCGACGCGAGACGGGCACACGAGCGGGCCTGCGCCCACGCCGCCTGCTGGCCCGCCGCCGCCGCGGCTGCCGGTGGGCGCGGCACCCCGTCGTCCCCGATGAGCAGCGGAGTCCACGCCGCACCCGTGACGACCGACGGGCCGGCCCCCTTCTGCGCCCGCGCCCTGACCGGGTCCACGCTGACCGTGAGGACGCCGCTGACGGCATCGACCGGTCCGCGGGTGTTGAGCCAGACGAAGTTCCCCAGGCCGTAGGCCACGTACGCGCGGCCGAGCCAGCCGGCGCCCTGCACCCGGTGCGCGTGACCTCCGACGACCACGTCGGCACCGGCCGCCGCAAGGGCGGCGGCGGTCGTCGTCTGGGCACCGTCGGGGCAGCTCGTGTAGTCGCTGCCCCAGTGCAGGTAGACGACCACCACGTCGTATGCGGCGCGCGCCGACCGGACGGTGGCGAGCAACCGCGCGTTGTCGAGGTTTCCGGCGATACCGGGCTTCGTGGCGGTGGCCGGGTACGTGTGGACGGTGTAGTCGTTGATCTGCGTGGAGGCGATCACGGCGACACTGGTGCCTCGGACCTGGAAGACCGCGGGGGCGAAGGCCTGCGCGGCGTCGGGACCGATCCCGATCACCGGGATGGGGCTCGACGCCTGCGCCGCCAGCGTGTCGGTGAGCCCGTCCGGGCCGTAGTCGACGGCGTGATTGTTGGCCATGCTCACCGCGTCGACGCCGGCGTGCTGCAGCGTGACGAGCGCCCGGGGCGTGGTCCGGAAGTGGTAGATCTTCGGCTGCTCGACCCCCCGGTCGGTGATCGCCGTCTCGAGGTTGACGACGGCGACGTCCGCGGAACCGAGGACGGGCTGGAGGGCGGCGAGACCGTCGGTCGTCAGCAGGTTCGTGAGGCGCCCTTCGAAATGGACGTCGCCGCCGAAGGCCAGCGTGACCGGCGAGTCCGGGGTGAGCGCCGCGGTGCTGGTCGGCCCGGGCGTCGGCGGGCCCGTGGTGGCGGGGGAGGAACCGGCAACCACCGAGGACGAGGGCGCGGGTGGGGCGGCCGGCGTGGGGTTCGGTTCGGGGTTCGGTTCGGGATCGGCGCAGGCCGCCAGCGCAAGGGCGAGCAACGCGACCAGCGTGCCGGTCGCGGTGCCCCGACGCATACCTCTGCCCCTGCGGATGCCCGGCATTCTGCTCCCGTCTGAGCCGGCGGCCGACACGCCGCGCGGCGTGCCCCGGAACGAGGGTCGCGAGCCGCGCGTCGGGGCGGTTGCCGGAACGGCGGCGAGGGTCTGGGAAGGTGGGTCCGTGACGGTACGGGTCTGGGTGAACGGGCACCTGCGCGGTGACGAGGCGAGCCTCTCGGCGTTGGACCACGGCGTGACGGTGGGGGACGGGGCCTTCGAGACCCTCAAGATCGTCGACGGTCGGCCGTTCGCCACGACGCGGCACGCCCGTCGGCTGGACCGCTCGCTCGCGGGACTCGGCCTGCCGGCCGCCGACCACGACGTCATCGCCGCGGGCGTCGCGGCGGTCCTGGACGCCGGTCCGCCGATCCCGTTCGGGCGGCTGCGGTACACCGTGACGGCAGGGGTGGGACCGCTCGGGTCCGACCGCGCCGCCACCGACTCGTCCGGACTCACCTACCTCGTGACCGCAGGGGAGCAGGCGCGCCCGCCGGAGTCCGGCAAGGTGGTCGTGGTGCCGTGGACGCGTAACGAGCGGGCCGCGACCGCCGGGCTGAAGACCACGTCCTACGCCGACAACGTCGTCGCGCTGGCCTACGCCAAGGCTCGTGGGGCCTCCGAGGCGATCTTCGGCAACACCCGCGGCGAGCTGTGCGAGGGAACGGGATCCAACGTCTTCGTCGTCCTCGACGGGGTGATCGTCACGCCGCCCGCCGACTCCGGCGCGCTGGAGGGCATCACCCGAGGGCTGGCCCTCGAGTGGTGCCGGGAGGACGGGCTGACCGTGGAGGAGACAGCGCTCCCGCTCGACGTCCTGCGCACCGCTGCTGAGGTCTTCATCACCAGCTCGACGCGTGACGTGTTCGCGGTTCACGCCGTCGACGAGCGCGAGCTGACGCCGGGACCGGTGACCAGCCGAGCGGCCAAGGTGTTCGCGGCCCGCGCGTCGGAGGACCTGGACCCGTGACCGAGCAGTGCCGCCACCCCGAGGGCGAGGCCCCCGAGGACCTCGACGACAACATCACGCTGGACGAGCATGACGACCGCTGGGAGTGGCGTCGGCGGATCCGGTCCAACCCTGCGTCCCACCGCGCATACCGGACCGTCGTGGCCGTGCTGGGGCTGGTGGTGGTCGTCGTCGGCCTCATCGCCGTGCCGGCGCCCGGACCCGGCTGGCTCATCGTGTTCATCGGCGTCTCGATCTGGGCGTCCGAGTTCGAGTGGGCGCAGCGGCTCCTCTACTGGGGCAAGGCCCGGGTGCGCGACTGGGAGCGGTGGCTGCGGTCGAAGCCGTGGTGGGTGAGCGCGCTGGTCGCCCTCTTCACGGCGGCCCTCGTTGCGTGTGTCTTCTGGGCGTACCTCGCGTGGGCCGGGTCCCCGGCCTGGCTGCCGGACCGGGTCGAGGAGTGGCTCGACCTGCTGCCCGGCGTGCCCTGACGGCCGGGGTTCGCTCAGACCGACGGTGGGGCGGTGCTGCCGCGGACCACCAGCTCGGTCGGTAGCGTCACGTGCCGCGGACCGGGGTCCTCGTCCCGCAGCAGGCGGAGGAGCAGGGCCGCGGCGTGGCGACCCTGCTCGTAGGGGTCCTGCCGGACGGTCGTGAGGTCGACGAGCTCGGCGACGGGATGGTCGTCGATCCCGACGATGGAGAGGTCCCGACCTGGCACCAGGCCGCTGCGACGAAGCGTTCGGATGGCGCCGGCCGCCACCTCGTCGGCATGGGCGAACACGGCGGTCGGGGGACGTTGCAGCGCCAGCAGCTGACCCATCGCCGCCGCGCCTTCGTCAGCGCCCCAGGGGCGGCTGACGACCAGCTCCGGCTCGACGGTGATTCCGTTGTCGCGCAAGGCGTCGTAGTACCCCTCGGACCGTGTGGACGGCAGGCCCGGCTGGTTCGGGTCGACGGCAGCGAGCATCCCGATGCGACGATGGCCGAGGTTGACGAGGTGGTTCATGGCCTGCCGGCTGGCAGCGCGGTCGTCGATGTGGACGTAGGGGTACGCCGCGGACTGCCCGCCGGCCGCCACGATGTGGACGCCGAGGAGCTCGAGCTGCTCCTGCTCGGTCTCGCCCACCTGGAACCCGACCACCACGACGGCGTCGACCTTGCGCCGAGCCGGAAGTCGTTCGAAGAAGTCGCGGCGATCGTTCTGGTCGCTGACCTGGTAGAAGAGCACATCGAGGTCGGCGCTGCGCAGGACGGACTGGATGCCGTCGACGACCGCGCCGAAGAACCAGCGGGACACGTGAGGGACGACCAGCCCCACCCGGCCGGTCGTGCCCTTAGCCAGCCGGGACGCTTCCGGTGACACGACGTAGTGCATCCGGTCCGCCACCTCGCGGACTCGCGCACGGGTCGCAGGGGAGACGTTCGGTGCGTCGCTGAGGGCGCGCGACGCCGTGCCGGTGCCGACTCCGGCCAACCGGGCTATGTCCGCGAGCGTGACTCGAGGACCAGCGTCATTCGCCATGGCGGGCACTGTACAGAACTCCTGCAAGCGTTTCCAGTACACGACTCTCCGAGCACGGGGAGTTCGCTCTATGAGCCCGCCCTTGACAAGCGCAAGAACAATTCGCTTCACTCCACTCCTATTGGAAGCGCTTCCAGTTCGGGTCTGAACGATGGCGCAAGCGCGCAGGGCGCGTCCCCGAAACCACTCCAGAGGAGGAGTTCGAGTGATCACTCGCAGGACGAGCGTGACCGCTCTGGTCGCCGTGGCCGTTGCCGGTCTGGCGTCCGGGTGTCTGTCGGGCGGCGGAGGGTCGGCGAGCAGCGGCGCCGGTACCGCCTCCGGCCCTGGCAAGTCGTCCGTGGAGGTCGAGTACGGGTTCGGCAGCCCCCAGGAGGCCGAGTTCCAGAAGGACCTCGACGAGTTCGCCCAGGAGAACGGTTTCACCGTCAAGTTCACCCACGCCGCGTCGTGGGACACCGAGATTCGTTCCCGGGTCGCCGGTGGCAACCCGCCGGACGTGGGTCTCTTCCCGCAGCCTGGTCTCATGTGCGACCTGGCCAAGCAGAAGAAGGTCCTCCCCTACAGCGACGCCGACGTCAGCACGTTGAGCGCGGACCTCGTCAACGGCTACGTCAACGCCGGGACCTGCGCCGACAAGAAGGTCTACGGCCTGCCGGCCTCGGCCAACGTCAAGAGCCTCATCTGGTACGACCAAGCCAACTTCAAGGCCACCGGCGCCCAGCTGCCGACCACCCTGGACGGCCTGCTCGCGCTCGACGACCAGCTGAAGAGCCAGGGCAAGGTGCCCTGGTGCATCGCGGCCGAGTCGGGCCAGGCCACCGGATGGCCGATCACCGACTGGATCGAGGACCTGGTCCTGCGCTTCGCCGGGCCCGACAACTACGACAAGTGGGTCACCGGAGCACTGAAGTTCAACAGCCCGGAGATCAGGCCGGCCTTCGAGTACTTCCAGAAGATCGCCTTCACCGACGGCATGGTGCGCGGTGGCACCAAGTCGATCGTCGCGACGAACTTCCAGACCGGTGGTAACGCGATCTTCGAGAACCCGCCCGGGTGCTACTTGTTCAAGCAGGCGACGTTCATCGCGGCCAAGGGCGGGTTCCCGGACAAGGTTCTCGCCAGCCTGGACTCGACCGTCGGCGTGAGCGCGTTCCCGCCGAAGACCGCCGGAGATAACGCGGTGCTCGGTGGTGGTGACCTGGCGGCGGCCTTCAACAATGACGCCAACACCATCAAGCTGCGCAACTTCATCGCGAGCAAGGACCACGGCATCCACGCCGCGTCCGTGGGCAACCTGTCGCCGCACAAGTCCTTCGACGTCTCGCTGTACCCGAACGAGACGATCCGCAAGATCGCCCGGGACGTGCTCTACAAGGCGACCGTGCTGCGGTTCGACGGGTCGGACCTGATGCCGGCCAAGGTCGGCGCCGGTGCATTCTGGACGGAGCCCATCAAGTGGGTATCCGGCCAGCAGGATCTCGACACCACGCTGAACAACATCGACAACAGCTTCCCCAAGACCAGCAGCTGACGTCGTCACCCCTCGGTGACCGCGGTCGCGCCGGATCCTCGGCGTGGCCGCGGTCGCCGGTGTCGGGCCGGATTGCGTGAACGGAGGACGCTACGGATATCCTCGGTGCCGCCGTCCGGGACGTGTAGCTCAGTTGGTTAGAGCGTTCGCTTCACACGCGAGAGGCCAGGGGTTCGAGTCCCTTCACGTCCACCGAACAGCGACAGAGCTCCCCACCGACCTGAGTCGGTAGGGAGCCTCTGTCGCGGTGACAGACGGGTCAGCGCAGCGAGCGGTGCCTCTTGACGAAGCCCAGGCTCCCCCACCACTTGCCGATGCCCCAGGTGTCCCCGGCCAGGGTGACCGCCGAGATGATGAGCAGCAGCGCCTCGTGCCAATGCGAGTCGACGATCGGGTTGGTCGATCCGCTGACGGACTTGCCGTCGACCAGTGCGGTGGCGGCGGGCCACTCGGCCATGAACATGAAGACCATCAGGAGGGTGCCGGCGGCGGCGGCGATGCGCAGGCCTGCTCCGGCGATCATGGCCACGCCGATGCCGAGCAGGCCGGCCATGAACAGCCAGTCACCGAACGGGTTGGCGAAGACCTGGAAGGCGTCGTGGAACGGGCCGTCGATGCCTTTGATGAATCCCTGGGCCGGGGTGCCCCCGTTGATCCAGGATCGCGCGGAGGGGGTGGCGAAGCCGAAGCCGAACAGCTTGTCGACGAACGCCCAGAGGAAGGTGAAGCCGATGACGACACGTGCAACGGCGAGTACCTTGCGCGCCATCGGGCGGGTGACGAGCGACTCCTGGGTTTCGGCCTGGACCCGATGCTCCGATGAATATGTGGCGGTGGACATAGCCTGCTCCTCGACAGTCAGCGAGGTCGTTCTTGACCTCGCCACCATCCTGTTCGTGTCCGCACCGGTGCATCAGAGGCGAAGGTCCCGACCTCCAGCTTCCTGGTCATCCGTGCCCAGCACGGAGCTGCTTCAGGAGCCGAGCGCCGACGTGCTCCGCCCAGTCACGAGCGCGCAGATCTTCACCCACGTCGATCGGCCCGGAGACGTCCCTGACGCGGAAGCTGGCTCGGGCGGGTAGAACGACAAAACCCCGTTGCGACAGAAGAGCCGAGACTTGCGAGGCGGCTGAGCCGGCCAGCCACGGATAGCCGGTCCGGGTGTCGAAGACGGCGACGAGAGGAGCGATGCCCGGAGTCGTGACCTGAACCGCCCACTCTCTAACACCGGTCTGTGGCACGGAGCGCCCCAGGCGAGCGGAAGCCGCCTGCCGGGTCTCAGGGGTGGACAGACCCACGTCATGCGTGGGTGCGCCGATCACCAGCAGGTCGATGTCGTGGTGGATCTGGGTGGGTGCGTCCTCCACGCTGATGACCTCCGTGCCGATCCCGTTGGCTCTCAGGACAGCGGCGATGATCTCGGCGAGGTGTCGGGTGTTGCCGAAGTACGACTCGACGATGATGAGTGCAGACATCAGCGGACCTCCTCACACGGTGAGCCCCACCGTGGGTCCGATGGGCGGGAGGGGATAGGGCCCAAGGTCCTCCGCGCCAGTTCGTTCGAGGTAGCGCGAGACGCCCGAAGGAGGAGACCCGCTCCGCTCGAGGGAGGGTGTGACATGGCGAGACCCCGGGCGGTTCGAGAACGGTCCGGGGCCTCGTCCGCGTGGTGACGTTCACGCGCTACCGAAGCGGGTCGAGCACCGCATCCGTCGTCACTGGCGCGTCCCTCGGTGGGCTTGCCCCATAGGGACCATGGGTGTTCTTGCTACTTCGGTGTCGCCACCGTTGCCGGCGCGACACCACTGTTGTCTCACGTACCGGTAGGCGTGAGACAGGGACCTTGGTCCCGACTTCTCAGGGGCTGAGCGCCCACAGGTTCACGCGGTGGCCGGCACTCCACCGGGCCGCGGGACCTTGTGCCCGACCCGATGGCGTCTCGCCTCAGCAGGCTGGTGACATGAAGCGCCTCCCGCGTGCCATGGTGGCTCTGGCGGCGACCGTGGTCCTCGTCGGCTGTAGCGGGTCCGCCAGCGCCGGAGTCCCCCACCTCGGCGGCCACGCCGTCGACACCGTCGGAGTCGACGACGTCGGCTCCGACAACGACCGGTCCGACTCAGTCCGCCACCTCACCCGCCTCGCCCACGCTTGCCCCCTCGGCCGTGCCGAGCCGGACGCCTAGCGGCACGTCGACGACGTCCTCCGCGAAGCCCAGTACGCCGGTCAGCCCCACGCCACCGGCCATCACCGGGCGCGTGGTGTCGCGGCTGGCCACCAGCAAGAAGGTGGTAGCCCTCACCTTCGACGGGGGGGTCTGGAGCGCAAGCAGTCGAATCCGTCCTCGCGACGCTGACACGGGAGCAGGTCCCGGCCACCTTCTCCGTGACCGGTGCGTTTGCCGACGCGAACCCGGGTCTCTGCGTGCGACTCGCGCGGGTGGGTCCGGTGGGGAACCACACATCCACCCACCCTCACCTTCCTCAGCTGAGCGACAGCCAGGTGCGGGCTCAAGTGACGGCGGGGCAGGCCGCCATCCTGCGAGCCATAGGGAGGGACCCGCGTCCCCTGTTCCGGTTCCCCTTCGGTGACGTCGACACACCCGTACCCTCCGCCTGGCGAACGATCTCGACTACGCCGCGTACGGATGGACCGTCGACACTCTCGGCTGGGAGGGTCGCGACGCGGGCATCTCCGTCGCCCAGGTCGCGCGCACACCCGGCGAGATCGTGCTGATGCACCTCGGAGCGGCGCCTGACGGTTCGACGCTCGACGCTTCCGCCCTTCCTCAGGTCATCGCCGAGGCGCGGTCCGCCGGCTACGGTTTCGTCACGCTCACGGGCTGACCGCGGGCGCGCTCGTGACGGGTGAGGGCTCGTACTGCCTGCGCCCAAGGCCCCCGGGACCTTCGGCCCGGGACTCGCGGTCGTCGCCGCGTCACGGTGGTGGTGTCGGCAGCACCTTGAAGGCGCGACGGCGGCGGGTCCAGATGTCCCGCCTACCGGCTCTTCGCCTCCGCTGGCCGTCAACGGCGTCCCAACGTGGTCGCCGCACCGTGATACCGCAGAGGAGAAGATCATGACCACCGTCGTCCGACGAACCCCTACTCCGCTCAACGAGCTTCACCCGAGCACGGCCCAGACCAAGGACAACGGCGATGCACGCCCGACCCGGTGACCGCCTGGTGCTCGCGGCACCCCACGAGTCCGGAGCAACGCGCGACGGCGAGGTGCTCGAGGCGCGGGGTCCGGACGGCGAGCCGCCCTACCTGGTCCGCTGGTCGGACGGGCACGAGGGCCTGTTCTATCCGGGTCCAGGGTCCCTCCTGAAGATCGGCCACTCCGAGGTCGCTGGGGGGCCGGAGGAAGCCGCTCACGCCGTCGATCGCCCCGATGGCCACGTGCGCGACTGGCAGGTCCGCATCAGCATCTTCGAGCGCGGCAACGAGACCGACGCCAACGTCGTGCTGCTGTCGGATTCCCCCCAGCACCTGACCGCCCACGGTCACGCTGCGCGCAGTACCAGTGACCTCCGGGTTCCCGAAATCGGCGACGAGGTCGCGGTGGCTCGTGCCCTGCGCCGTCTCGCCGACCGCCTGCTCGGCGTGGCCGAGGAGGACATCTCCGCAATGACGGGGGAGGACCACGTCACCGTCAAGGCCTGATGACTCCGGGGCAGGGCGTGGCCCCTGGTCCATCCGGACCAGGGGCCATCGGCGCCACGTGGGGGTCAGCTGGCGGGCACGCCCACGTGAAGGCGTCGGCCGGTGATCGACACGGGGTCGATCCGGACGAACCACGGCTTCGGACCCGACTGCACGGGCTCCAGCCGCGCGAAGGCGTCCTGCAGCACCGCCTTGACTCCCTCGATGCGGGACGCATGACCCTTGAGCACCACACTCCAGAGGATGCCGTGCGTGTCGTCCTCACCATCCACCTCGAAGGCGACGGGGTGTCCGCTGGCGGCGGCCAGCTTCGTACCGGCGCCCGTGCGGAAGACGATCCCGCCGTGGTCGACGACGTAGGAGACCGGGAAGATGTCCGGCTCGCCCTGGTGCACCACCGCCAGTCGCGCGACCCGGTGCTGCGTCAACAGCTCCCAGCACAAGTCCAGCGGGATGTCCTCGGTGTTGGTGGGGAGCTGCGACGTCATGTCAGGACCTTCTTCTGGGTGTTGCCGGACCCGGGGGCCGTTGGCCCGGCGTCCAGGGTTGTCGCGTGGACCACGGCGACGGGACAGTGCGAGCGACGCAGCACGTCGCGCGAGATCGGGCCGAGCGCCGACCGAGGTCCTGGCTTCCCGCCGCCGATGACCAGCAGGCGAGCGTTCTCGCTCATGGCGACCAGACGGTCCGCCACGGACCCGTCGACCACGTAGCGACGCACGTCGACGTCCGGGAACGCCGTTCCGAGCCGTCCCAACAGGTCCCCGAGCCCGGCGTGGCCGTCCAGCGACTCACTCTCGTCGGAGTCGGCTCCCACGACATGGACGGCGGTGAGGCCCGTGCCGAAGCGCGCCGCCTCCGCGAGGGCCAGCTGGAGCTCGCCGGCGCTTTCCGGGCCCGCAACTCCGACGACCACGCGAGTGTCGGCGATCGAGCGGCTCGGGGACTCCCTCACGACGACCACAGGGCAGGCGGCCGTCACGGCCAAGGTGCGGCCAACGGAGGTCGTGAAGATCCGGTTCAACAGACCGAGCCGCCGCGATCCCACCACGAGGGCGACCGCCTCGGCCGACTCGCTCAGCAGCACGGTCGTGGGTGAGCCCGCTACGTCGATGGTCTCGATAGCAAGGTCGGGAAAGAGCCGGCGCGCCTCAGCGGCAGCGGCCGACAGCTGCTGGATGGCGGTGGCCCGTGCTTCGGGGTGGTGTTCGCGGTATGCGGCGACCAACCGCAGCTTCGCACGGTGGCGCTGGGCGGCTTCCGTTGCCCATGCCACCGCCAGGGCCGCGGTCGGGGACCCGTCGACGCCGACGACGACAGCAGGCTCGAGGGTGGTGGTGGACATCTGGGCTCCTAGTTTCGGTGCTGGCGCATCCGCTCGATCTCGCGGTTGACCTTCGTCTTGTCGGGCGCCGGCCAGAAGACGCTCCAGGCGTGGGAGGCCAGCCCGATGCCCCAGCGTCCCGGCCGCCCCGCGGGGCCGCCAGGGACCTTGGGCCCGACTCCCGCGTCAGTCCGCACAGAGCACGGCGGCACCGCTGTACCGGCCGTGGGCAAGATCTGACAGGGCGCGTGGTGCATCGGCCATCGGGTAGGTGACGATGTCGGGGCTGATCGCGAACCGGTCGGCGAGGGCGAGGAACTCCTCCCCATCCTCACGGGTGTTGGCCGTGACGCTGCACAGCGTCCGCTCCTGGAACAGGGTGTCGTCGTAGCCCAGCGTGGGGATGTCGGTCAGCCAGATTCCGGCCACGGCCAGAGTGCCGCCTCGGTCCAGGGCGGACAGCGCCGTCGGCACGAGCTCGCCGGCAGGAGCGAAGAGGATGGCGCCGTCCAGGGGCTCGGGCGGTGTCCCGTTGGCATCGCCGACGGAGTCGGCACCGAGCCGTCGAGCCAGCTCCTGGTTCCGCCGGCCACGGGTCAGCACGTGGACCCGCATCCCCAGGTGCAGCGCGACCTGCGCGGTGAGGTGGGCGCTGCCGCCGAACCCGTAAATGCCGAGCCGGCCGCCTGGTGCGACGCGACTACGGCGCAACGCGCGATAGCCGATGATCCCGGCGCACAGCAGGGGCGCAGCGTGCTCGTCGTCGAGCGAGTTGGGAAGGCGGTAGGCGTACGCCTCGTCGGCGACACATGCGTCCGCATACCCGCCGTCGAGATCCCACCCGGTGAACTGCGGCGCGGTGCACAGGTTCTCGTCACCACGACGGCAGTAGGGGCAGCTGCCGTCGGTGCGAGCCAGCCACGGCACGCCGATGCGGTCGCCGACCCGGAACCGGTGTGCACCCGGTCCGACGGCATCGACCACTCCGACCACCTCGTGACCGGGAACCGTCCGGGCCCGGTGCGGCGGGAGGTCGCCCTCGGCCAGGTGCAGGTCCGTCCGACAGACACCACAGCAGGTGACATGGACCAGCACCTGCCCGGGGCCGGGTACAGGGGTGGGCCGATGGATCCGGACCAGGGGTCCAGTGTCGACCGGGGCCGGCGTGTCGACCACCCATGCCCGCATCGGGACCTCGTCCAGGCTGCTTACCGCGCCGGCCGCGATCTGGGCGCGGCGCTGCAGGTCGCGTGACAGGACCATCCGCATCACCTCGTGCTCTCGATACCATCCTGAACCGACCTGCCCGGCGGCGGCAGGTCGAAGGTCCCGAATGGACCGGTCCTGGGACCATCGGCTCAGGTTGGTGCCGGCACGGAGTCGTGAGATGGGGGACCGATGTCCAGCGCTGCCGAGGACCGCCGATGACTCACAAGCACTCAGCCGTTTCGAGGGTTCGGTGTCGTCAGACCCGGTCCGCGTCCGTGACGGGCCGACGGTAGCGATGTCGTTCACGGTGCTGACGGTCATCGGTGTCGCGGCGCTCTGTGGGCCGCTTCTGGCCCACCTACCCGGGTCGCGCGTCCCGACGATCCTCGGTGAGCTCGGCGTAGGGATCCTCCTCGGGCCGACCGCGCTGGCGTTCGTCGACCCGACAGACCCGACCCTCGACTTCTTCGCCCAGGTCGGCTTCGCACTGGTGATGTTCGTGGCCGGCACCCATGTGCCCCTTCGACACGCCTCCCTGGGACAGGGCTTACGGAGCGGCAGCCTGCGGGCGGGCGGCGTGGCCGTGCTGGCCCTGCCGACGGCGTTCGCGATCGCCAAGCTGACCGGCGGTGAGCACCCGTGGGTGTATGCGCTTCTGCTCGCCTCGTCGTCGGCGGCCGTCGTCGTACCCACCCTTCGGAAGACCGACCTGGACGGAGCGGCCGTGGCCCAGCTCGTCGCTCAGGTCGCCGTCGCGGACGTCGCTTGCGTTCTGCTCGCCACCTTCGCTCTCGACCGCGGCAACGCGTCCGCTGCCGTCCTCGGGACCGGAGTAGTGGTTCTCGGCTGCGCAGGGTTCTGGGCGATGCTGCGCGTGGCCCACCGCTCCTCCGTGTGGCACCGCCTGCGTCGACTCTCCGAGAAGGAGCACTACGCGCTCGAGCTGCGGCTGACCCTGGTCGCGCTGTTCGCCTTGTCCGCGTTGGCCCTTGCCGTGCACAGCTCGGTCCTGGTGGCCTCGTTCGGGGTGGGTCTCGCCCTGGCCGGGGTGGGGCCGCCCCGTCGGCTCAGCCGTCAGGTGTTCGGGCTCAGCGAGGGGTTCTTCGGTCCGCTGTTCTTCGTGTGGCTCGGCTCGTCCCTGGACCTGCGAGTGCTGGCCGGCCGGCCGGGCTCCATCGGGTTGGGGCTGCTTCTGGGTGCCGGAGCGGTAGGCGTCCACGCGGCCATGGCGCGGACCGGCCAGCCGTTGCGGCTCGCCGTGGTGAGCGCGGCGCAGCTGGGTCTACCCCTGGCCGTGGTCACGCTGGGCCGACCGAACGGGGTCCTGGCCCCCGGTGAGGGCGCCGCCGTCATGTTGGGAGCCGTCGTCACCCTGTCGGCGGTCGCGATCGCGTCCCGGGGGCGAACCCCCAGGGCCCCATGACGGCCGCCGAGAACGTCGGACGGGGTGGACGGCTAGGCGCTCGTCGCCAGTGCCGGCTCGCCGGCAGGGGCGGACAGCTCGAGAATCGCGAGATGGCCTGCGCCGGCCAAGGTCTCGAGCTGCTCCTGCGAGGGGATCTCACCTGACCTGGTCGTCAGACCCAGGCGACGCCCCGCGTCGCGCCAGCCGTAGCGTCCGATCACGTCCGCGTAGGTCCTGGCGATCGACAGCGGACTCTCGTCGAGGCGGAGCCGAGCGGTACGGCGCACTCCGTAGACGGTCACGTCACAGCTCTGACGACCGCGAAGGTTCGCCCGCCACCGGTGCTGTGTCGTCACCAGCAGCCGGTCACCCAGACACACGTAGCCGACCAGGATGTCGTAGTGGCGACCCGTGCGGCGACCTGTGACGTGGAGCACGATCAGCGAGCCGTCGACCAGTCGGTGGAAGCGAGACGTGGCCAGCCAGCGCAGCAGTGGGTTGATCGCGTCCACCAGGGCCTGCGGAGGCGTCCTTCTGCGCAGCTCGGCGGTCGGTCGCGATCGCCGTGTCGGGGGGATGGGTGCGAGGCTGTGGCAGGCACAGCGTCATCGTCCGGCCGAAAAGACCCGGAGGAGAAGGACGTTGGTCCCTCCCTCCGGAGTCATCGATCCCTCAGCTCACGGTCGGTCGGATCACCGCGACCGGACAGTGCGCGTGCCGGAGGACGTCGGCGCTGACCGAGCCCATCAGGGCTCCCCGCACGCTGCCGAGACCGCGGCTGCCCACGACGACCAGCGCCGCGTCAGTGGACCGGTCGACCAGTGCTGGTGCCGGGACATCGGTCACCACGTGGATGGTGGTGTCGACGTCCGGGTACTTCTCGGACCAGGGCGCAGCGGCGGCGGCGGCCAGCTCCTGACGGTGGTGGTTGGCGGCTGCCCGCACCTCCTCGGCGATCGACGGCGCTAGCTGGTACGTGGCCAGCTCCTCGAGGTCCCAAGCGATGACGATGTCGAGCGGCAGGTGGCGGTGCGAGGCGGCCGCGAAGGCGTATTCCAGGGCATCGTCGGACAGGTGGGAGCCGTCGAAGCCGACGACGACCCGCCTCGCCGGCCGCGTCTCCGCGTCGCTCGGCTCCTCTCGGACCACGACGACAGGGCAACGAGCGTGGTTGACGACGTGAAGCGAGGTCGACCCGAGCAGGATGCTCCCGACGACGCCGCGGCCCCGCGCGCCGACGACGAGGGTGTCGGCCTCGGCCGAAGCGTCTTCGAGCGCGACGGACGCCGGTCCGGAGGTGATCGCCGAGGTGACGGACAGCTCGGGGGCGGACTTGCTCACGCGCTGCAGGGCGGCTTCGAGGATCCAGCGCTGGTCGCCCAGGTCGGTCGGCACGACCATCATCGGCGACCAGACGGTGACGCCGGTCTCCAGCGCGTGGACCAGGTGAAGGGGCAGTTTCCGGCTGGCGGCTTCGGCGATGGCCCAGTCCAAGGCACCGGCGCCGTGGTTCGATCCGTCGAGACCGACGAGTATGGGTCGTGGGGCGTGAGTGGTCATGGTGAGGTCCTTCCTGGGGCCTGAGTGGTGGTCGGGCGTCGGGGCATCACGAGATGACGCTGACGCCGTCTCGGATATTGCCGAGACTGCCGCGGACCGCGGCGGCCCACCTGGGCCGAAGGTCCCGCGTTCCCGGGTCGCCGAGCGGGGCTCCCCGAGCGCTGAGGGAACGCAGCCCTAGGGGGCGTCGGCCTCTCGGTGGGTCGGGATGACCGCGACGGGGCAGTGCGCCAGACGGAGGACGGTCCGGCTGACAGACCCGAGGAGCAGAGCCGGAAAACCTCCGCGGCCGCGGCGGCCGACGACCAGCAGGGTCGCGTAGGTGGATGCGCGAACGAGGGCGTCGGCGGCCCGGTTCTGGGAGATCTGCGTGTGCACGGCGATCTCGGGATGCTTGGCGGCCCAGGGTTCCACGGCGGCTCGAACGAGCTCCCGCTGATCGTGCTCGAAGCCTTCCCACACCGCGAAGGGCGCGTTGAGCGCCAACGTGGCCCGGACCAGCCCGACGTCCCACGTGCTGACGACGGTCACCGGTTGTTGCGTCTCGGCCGCCTGCGTGAACGCGTAGGCCAACGCCTCCTCGGAGGCGGACGAACCGTCAACGCCCACGACGACTCCGACGACCGGCTCCCCACGCCGCTCGGGTCCGGTCCGAACATCGCCCGGCACGACGACGACCGGGCACCGGGCATGTGCGGCCAGCTGCATCGACGTGGACCCGACGAGGGAGCCACGTAGCGTTCCGAGCCCCCGCGTGCCGACGACCACGGTGTCGGCGTGCCGCGAGGCGTCCACGAGGGCCGTGGCCGGCCGCGTTCGGTCCTCCCGCCGAGAGACCTGGATGTCCGGTGCCGCCTGTAGCGCCCTCCGTTTCGCCGCGCTCAGCACGTCCTGCGACTGCTGGTGGACCAACGGGAGGATGGACTGGAGCGACTCGTTCGAGCGATCCGTGTCCCAGGCGTGGAGCAGGTGGAGCGGCAGGTGTCGGTGCTCGCACTCCCGGGCGCCCCAGTCGACGGCCTTGAGGCTCTCGACGGATCCGTCGACACCGACGACGATGGGTTCTGGGCTCGGCGACTGGCTCATGACATCCCCTGGGGAGAAGCGAACGAGGCGGGGTCTCGACCCGAGCACCGTCCCACCGTGGACCAACGGCGCCCAGGGCCGATGGTCCCGTCGTGTGCACCACGCCGCGGCCTAGCCGCGTCGGTCCCCGGACCGGTGCCTACGTCGTCCCAGGACGGCGTAGGCGATGGGCAGCACCCCCACCGAACTGACGGTCACCAGGGCCACGGCCCAGACCGCCTTGGGACCGGCGACCTCGTCCGAGGGGCGTCTCGCCAGGTCCCGCAGGGCCCAGACGCGCAGTCCGACGTCGACGGCTCCGAGCGAGATGACGAAGGTACGCAGCGCAGGTGACATCTCTGGTAGTCCGCGACGACCCATGACCATCGACCTCCTTCGGTCCAGTTCCCACCATGCTGGGGCACGTCACCGGAGGGTGAAGGGCGGGTACTCGTCGGTGACCAACAGGGTTGCGTATGCCTGCACCCGAAGGGCCCACCGGCCGACGCCGACCACGTAGTCGAAGAGCACTCGTGGGTAGTTGCCGGTGAACAGGATCGCGAACCACGCCGCGACGACCGCGATGACGGCTCCCAGGCCCAGCACGGCCAGCACGATGACGTGCGGGATGACCAGGAACCACTTGACCAGGGGCAGCCAGCGGTTGAGGTCCTTCTCGGCGTCCGGGTAGTCGAGGTCGAGATGGACCGACTGCTCGTCCTCCGTCGAGGGGTATCGGTCGGTGAGCAGGCCAACGTAGGCCGTGACCCGCGCCGAGAAGCGGGCGAGCTGCAGCGCGACGTCGAACCACCAGCGCGGGTACCGCTGACGGAACAGGATCATCAGGAGGGTGGCGGCGAACAACCCGCCGGCGATACCGCTGCCGGTCCGGTTGGCCTGGGACACGATCTGCCCGGTGGTGTTGACGATCGTGACCGTCGAGGTGGCCTGGGCCGTGAGCGCTGAGAACACGATCGCGATGGGGATGACCCACAGCAGTCTGAAGGCGGTCGTGACCCGGTCCAGCCGTTCCGGGTAGTCGACGGTCAGCCTCGCCGCATACGACAAGGATGTCCTTGCCATGGCCGGCTCGTCCGCTATGCCGTGGTGAGGTGGGAACGGACTACGGCGACGGGGCAGTGCGCGTCGTGAAGCACGCCGTGGCCCACCGACCCGAGCAAGGCGCCACCGATGGGTCCTCGGCGACGTCCGCCGAGCACCACGAGGTCACACGTCGTGGAGGCCGCGACCAGTGCGTCGACCGGGTGGTCACGGATGCTCATCATCTCGACGGAGACGTCGGGGTACTTCTCTCCCCATCCCGCCACGGTCTCGGACGTGAGGGCCAGCTCCTCCTGAGCCAACCGGGCGTTCGAGTGCTCGGCCGAGAGCTCGGAGATGACACCGGCGACGTACTCCACCTGGAAGGCGTGCAACACCGACAGGCTGGCATCGTGGGCGGATGCGTACGCGAAGGCGTAGGCCAGGGCGTCGCTGGACCGCGGCGTCCCGTCGATCCCGACGACGACCCGGCCGGTCTGGGCATCAGCGCGCTCGCGGACGACGACGGCGGGGCAGGCGGCGTGCGCCGCGACCTCCAGGGAGGTGGCTCCCAGGAGGAACGCAGGGATCACCCGGAGGCCGCGTGATCCCACCACCACGGTGTCGGCGTGATGGGAGGCGTCGACGAGGGCCGTGGTGGCCGGCCCGATGTACGTCGTGCTCGTCACCTGGATGCTGGCGTCCGCATCGGCGATCTCCTCTTGTGCGGCGTCGAGGATGGCCCGGCAGTGGTCCTCCACCGCGCGGGCGGCCAGACCGAGGGTGTCGATGTCGTAGCTGGGGTTCCAGGCGCTGACGAGGCGAATCGGTATGCGTCGGGTCGATGCTTCGCGGATCGCCCAGCGCAAGGCCGGGCCGGCCGTGGGGGAGCCGTCGACGCCGACGACGACGGGTGGGGGTCGAAGGGTTGAGGTCATGTCGATCTCCTGGGGTCGGGTCCGCTGCTGCGGACGGTTTCGGTGGTCGGCGGTCTACGAGGCGTTGGTGTCGGTGTCGTCGGTGTCGGTGTCGTCGGGGGAGAAGGGCCGGACGACGGCGACTGGGCAGTGGGCCCGGTGCAGGACACTGCGGCTGACGGATCCGAGCAGCAGGCCGCGGAAGCCGCCCCGTCCGCGGCTGCCCACGACGACGAGCTCCGCACCCTCCGAGGAGTCCACGAGGACGTCGGCCGGTCGGCCCTGCGTCACTCGGGTCCGCACGTCGACGTCCGGGAACTTCTCAGCCCACCGGGCGATCGCCTCGGAGGTGATCAGCTCCTGTTCGGCCACGAGCTCGCCCCACGGTTCCACGAGCACACTCAGCGCGACCGCACTGGTGTAGACGTGGGCGTCCCACGCGTGCACGACGGTGAGGCCGAGGCCTCGGCGAGACGCCTGCTCGAACGCATACCCCGTGGCGTCGCTCGACAGGTCGGAACCGTCGACCCCGACCACGACCCGATGTGGACCTGCGCGGCGGCTCGGAGGCTCTCTCACGACGACCACGGGGCATGAGGCGTAGGCCGCGAGCTGCATCGACGTCGACCCCAGGACGGCCTCAGTGAGCGCACCGACACCGCGGGCGCCGACGACGACGGTGTCGGCGTGCCGGGAGGCCGCGATGAGTGCCGACGCCGCCTGAGCGTGGACGGTGCTCGTCACGACGTCGAGTTCGGGGCTGGCCGCCCGGGCCCGGGCGGCCGCTGCCTCGGCGATGGACCTACTCTCGTCCGCCATCCCGGCGACCACGGGGGCAACGGTCTCCGCCGTGTAGTCGGAGGACCATGCGCACAGGACGTGCAGAAGAAGGTTTCGTCGCGTCGCCTCCTCCACGGCCCAGTCCAGGGCCTGGCGGCTCGAGTCCGAGCCGTCGACGCCGACGACGACGTGTGGCGTGCTGGGGGTCATCTCGTCTCCTGATCGGTGGTGCCCTGACATGGGCGGACGCGCGCACCCAATGTGGGTCCCATCCACCACGGCCGCACAGGGACCTTCGGCCCCCCGGTTGACGGAGGTTCAGACCTTGGCCTTCCGCCTGCTCCGTGCCGTGGATCCGGGACCTCTGGCCCTGACGCGTGCTCAGGGGTCGCGGAGGCTGAAACCAGTGGCGCGCCCCACGTCGTCGCGAACTCCGAGGAAGGTGCATGGTCATGTCGAAGCAGCTCATCGGGAGGGTGTTCTTCGGCTCCCTGGCCGCGTTCGTGGGCAGCCTCCTGCTCGCTGGGGCGGCCGTCATGGTGGCCGTCGACAGGGACGTCCTCATGATGAACGGACACGACGTCGTCGGGATGCGCTCCGGGAACGGGGCCTGGGCGGCGCTGACCCTGGCCGTGCTGGCCGTGCTCGTCGGGCTCGCGTCCGCGGTAGGCGGGTTCGTCGCTTGGCTCGGAGCCCTGGCCGCCACGGGTAGCCGAACCGACAAGTCGTGGTTCGTCCTGCTCCTCGTTCTGGGACTGCTGAGCATCGGGTTCCTCGCGACGTTGGTCTACCTCGTAGCAGGGCCCCCGGATGAGGTCGCAGACCCCCCGGATGAGGCCGAGCCGGCAGCGCCGACCGCTGCCGGAGCCGCGTACAACCGGGCGACTCCGGTCGACCACTGAGCCATGCTCACGTCGGTCCGCCGGGTCATGCTGGTCGTCGTGTTGGTCGGCCTGACCGTCCTGCTCGCCGCGTGCACGGCGGGACCCAACACGGCCGCGTCGGCCGTCCCTGCCGACCAGCAGGCGGGGTTCTGGCTGGGGCTGTGGCAGGGGTTCATCATCCCCGTGACATTCATCGTGTCGTTGTTCAACCCGAACGTCGGCATCTACGAGATCCACAACAGTGGGGCTTGGTACGACTTCGGGTTCCTGCTGGGCATCCTGATCCCGCTGTCCGGTGGTGCGCGGGCGGGCGCCCCAGGTGGGCGCTCGTCCCGACCGCGGCGAGGCCGCGAGGCCTCCTAGCGTGGTCGGCCGGCATCGGCCTCATGGACCGGCGGTCCGTACCGTCGCTGACCGGGATCGGGGATCGCTCAACGCGACCGTTCGGGGAGAGGCACGGTTCGTACCGGACAGGTCGCCACGCTGCGGCACCAGTTCGCCAGCGACGGCCCTCCTGGAACGTCCGTCTGCTCGTCGACCCCGACCACGACGAGGGCAGCGTCTCGTGACCGCGTTCGGACGACGCCCGCCGGATCGCTCCGCACGACCTCGAAGACGCTGCGCGTGCGAGGGTGCCCGTGCAGGGCGCGAAGGGCGGTGCGAAACATCATGTCCTCGGCGAGCGCCCGGCCCTCGTCGTCATGGTCGGACGAGACGACTTGAAGGAACCGTACGGGTCCCTGGCGCTCCACGGCTTCCTGGACGGCAACCGTCGCGACGGCTCCGGCCGAGCCGTCGTCGACGAGCACGGCCACCACCTCGGCCGGCTGCCGCGAGGGGTAGCCGAACCGGTGGGTGTCTCGCAGGGTCGTGGTCACGGGTTCACCATCCGTCGCGCCACCGGGTTGCTGGCAGGGCCCAAGGTCCCCTCTCGCCGCCCGGGCGGCCGCTCCGCGCATACCATCGTCCCCGTGGGCACCACGGACGAGACGCCGTCGATCTCGTCGTCGTGGCCAGGAGCCCGCTCACTGGATCTCGACGACCTCGTGGACGAGCTCCGCGCGCGGGCTCGGGCCGCGCGCAGCTACCAGGAGCGGATGAGCCAGCTCCTCGACGCCGTCGTCGCCATGAGCGCCGACCTCGACCTGCCCGAGGTGCTGGGCCGGATCGTCGAGTCGGCGATGGCCTTGGTGGACGCACGATACGGGGCGCTGGGCGTCATCAGCACCGATGGGGAACGACTCGTCGAGTTCGTCACCCGTGGTGTCTCGTTGGAGGAGCGAGCGAGAATCGGGCATCCGCCGCGCGGCCACGGGATCCTCGGGCTGCTCATTCGCGACCCACAGCCGCGCCGGCTCGGAGACATTGCTCAGCACCCCGACTCGTTCGGCTTCCCGCCGAACCACCCGGAGATGCACACCTTTCTGGGCACGCCGATCCGCATCCGCGACGAGGTCTTCGGCAACCTGTACATGGCCGAGAAGCAGGGCGCCGACCACTTCAGCGACGAGGACGAAGCCATTCTCGTGGCGCTCGCGGCCGCGGCTGGGGTCACCATCGAGAACGCCCGGCTGTTCGAGGCCAGCCAGCGCCAGCGCCGGTGGTCGGACGCCGTCTCGGAGATAACCCAGCTCCTCGTGGAACGTGAGGACGAGGACGCCGCACTCAGCCTCGTCGCCCGACACGCATTGGTCCTCAGCCGCGCTTCAGCGAGTCTGGTCGCGATCGTCGGGAACGAGGGGGGGCTTCAGGTGCAAGCGGAGTCGCACGCGGAGGACCGGAGCGGACCAGGCGACGTGGCGGTGACGTTTGTCGCTCAGATGTGGACGGATGTGCGGTCGGCCAAGCAGCCGATCCTCCTCGCTGCCGCCACCGCGGCCGAGACCACGCCATGGCGCCAAGAGGTCATCACGGCGCTCGGCCCGGCAGGAGCCGGACCCACGGCTGTGCTCCCTCTCCCGCCGGGACATGGCGACGTCGGCGTCCTCGTGGTCGCCTGGGACGAGGAGGCCGAAGACCTGCCTCGCGAGTCGATGCCGTCGCTGACCGACTTCGCCCAACAGGCCGGGCTGGCTCTGTTGGCCGGGCGGGCGCAGAAGGACCGGGCTCTCATGGCGCTGCTGGATGACCGAGACCGCATCGCCCGCGATATGCACGACCACGTCATCCAGCGCCTCTTCGCCACCGGCCTGTCCTTGCAGTCCGCGGGCCGCTTGGCGAGGCATCCCGTGGTCCAGCCACGGATCGAGGACGCCGTCGACGACATCGACGCAGCCATCAAGGAGATCCGGCAGGCCATCTACCAGCTGCACCGCCCCTTGCGTCCGGCCGAGACGTCCGCGCGTCTCGAGGCACTGGCCAGCTCCTCCTCCGAGGCGTTGGGCTTCGCCCCGACCCTCGACATCGAGGGTCCCGTCGACGAGCTAGCGCCGGTTGTTGCCTCCGACGTCCTCGCCGTGGTGAGGGAGGGGCTGGCCAACGCCGCGAAGCACGCCGGTGCCGAGCGGCTCGACGTGCGAGTCGCGGTGGACGACGAGACGGTATGCGTCGTGGTCTCCGACGACGGGGGTGGCGTCGACCCACGACGAGCCCGGGGAGGACTGATCAACCTGGCGGAGCGAGCGACGGCGCGCGGTGGGACGTTCGAGATCCTCCCTGAGAGCCCACGCGGCACCGTGTTGCGGTGGAGTGCCCCGAGATGACGACACGGCTCGGGACCTTGGTCCCTGCGTGCGGTGGGGGTCCGTACCCCATGCTGGGGAGGTCCAATGTGGCTTCGTCCATGCCGAAGGAGCGGGGATGTTGGTCGGCGAGATCATGACGAGCCCGGTGGTCACGGTTCGAGCGAACGCGAACCCCCAGGTCGCCATGTCGCTGCTCGCGCACCAGCGGCTGACCATGCTTCCCGTGGTGGACGCCGCCAACCGGCTGGTCGGCGTCCTGAGCGAGGTCGACCTGCTGGCGCTGCCCGAGCCGCGGGACCCGCGCGCTCACCTTCGCCCCGCTCCTCCCGTGGCGGGGTCGACGCCGAGAACCGTTTCCGACCTGATGTCGGCCACCCCACAGACGACATCGGAGAACGCCGACGTCGCCGAGGTCGCTGCACTCTTCCGGCGCACGGCGTGGAAGTGCCTACCGGTGATGCGGGGCGACGAGCTCGTGGGCGTCGTCAGCCGCAGCGACATCATCCGGGCCATGTCCCGAGACGACGACGACATCCAGGATGACGTGAACCGTCTCCTGGCGGACCTCGATCCGGATTGGCAGGCCACCGTGAGCCAAGGGGTCGTGACCATCACCGGGCACGGCCCGGACCGCGAGGGAGACGCCGCGGCGTCCTTGGCCGCCACGGTGATCGGCGTGCGAGCGATCAGGCTGACCGAGCCCCGACGCCACGACGTGTCAACCGAAGGGACATGGTCCACGGCATCCGAGTGGTCGGTGGACACCTGGGTCAGTCCTCCCTCGAGCGGGACGGGGGTGGACCAGCTATGACCATCCGCGTCTTCCTCCTGGACGATCACGAGATCGTCCGCCGAGGCTTGCGGGAGCTGCTCGAGGCGACCGACGACATCGAGGTGATCGGCGAGTCGGGATCGGCCAAGGAGGCGGCCCGGCGCATACCGTCGTTGCGGCCTGACGTGGCCATCTTCGACGCCCGGCTCCCCGACGGATCGGGCATCGATGCGTGCCGCGAGGTGCGGTCGGTGGACCCGACCATCAAGGGACTGGTCCTGACCTCCTACGACGACGAGCACGCCCTGACCACCGCGGTGCTCGCCGGCGCATCCGGCTTCCTCCTGAAGGACGTCCGCGGCAACGGTCTGGTCGACACCATCCGGCGGATCGCGGCCGGCGAGAACCTGTTGGACACCGCGCAGGCGCATCGTCTCGTCGAGACATGGCGCATCCACGGGGACGCCGATCCCCAGCTCCGCGTGCTGACACCGCAGGAGCGACGCATCCTCGAACACATTGCCGCCGGGCTGACGAACCGCCAGATCGGCGAGGAGATGTTCCTCGCGGAGAAGACGGTGAAGAACTACGTCACATCCGTGTTGGCCAAGCTCGGCATGGAACGTCGGACGCAGGCGGCGGTCTTCGCGGCCACCCACGAGGGCGGGATCAAGCGCGCCCAGCGTCCCTGAGCGGGACCTTCGGCCCTGTCCGGCGGGAGGCCCAGCCGAGAGTCTCGAGGTATGACGACTCACGAGCCCGCTGACATCGAGGTGCTGTCCACCAAGGAGTGCTGGGAGCTGCTGCGTGACAGCGTGGTCGGCCGCTTGGCCGTGATCGTGGACGGCCGCCCGGACATCTTCCCGGTGAACCCGGTGGTAGACCACGGGTCCATCGTGTTCCGCACCTCGGCCGGCACCAAGCTGGCGGCCACGAAGGGCCGTGAGGTCGCCTTCGAGGTGGACGGATACGACCTCGGCTCGGCGAAGGCGTGGAGCGTCGTCGTCAAGGGCCGCGCCGACGAGATCTGGGAGGTCGACGAGATCCTCCGAGCGTTGCGCCTTCCCCTGTTCCCGTGGCAGCCCGGCCGCAAGCCCCGGTTCGTACGCCTGGAGCCCGCGAGCGTCACGGGGCGCCGGTTCGTCGTCGAGGGTGGTTTCACCACACCTAAGCCGGACCTGGACGCCTCGAACCAACGGCATGACCACCCCTCGAACGTCTGAACAGCGTTCTTCGACAAGGAGTTTCGATGAAAGCAGCTGTGTACACCGGTCCCGGCCGTCCGTCATGGGACGACGTGCCGAAACCCACCGTCCTTGAGCCCACCGACGCGGTGGTTCGCGTCGACGCGGTGACGATCTGCGGTACCGACCTGCACATCCTCAAGGGCGACGTCCCTACCGTCGACCGTGGGCGGGTCCTCGGGCACGAGGCCGTCGGGACGATCGAAGAGGTCGGCTCCTCCGTGACTCGTCGCCACGTCGGCGACCGGGTTCTCGTCTCCTGCATCTCGTCCTGCGGCGCCTGCCGCTTCTGTCGGGTCGGCCAGTACGGGCAGTGTCTCGGCGGTGGGGGCTGGATCCTCGGTCACCGGATCGACGGCACGCAGGCCGAGTATGTCCGGGTGCCCTTCGCCGACACGTCCACCTACGCGATTCCTGACGGCGTCACGGACGAGCAGATGCTCATGCTCGCGGACATCGGACCCACGGGCTACGAGGTCGGCGTCCTGAACGGCCGGGTGGAGCCGGCCGACGTCGTTGTCGTCGTCGGAGCCGGGCCCGTCGGGCTCTCGGCGATCATGGGTGCGCGGCTGTTCAGCCCGATGCACATCGTCGCCATCGACCGCGCCGAGTCGCGGCTGCTGGCCGCCAAGGCCGCCGGGGCTGACGTGACGACGTCGGCGTCCGGTGCCGACGCGATTGCCCTGATCCAGGACCTGACCGACGGACTCGGGGCCGACGTGGCCATCGAGGCGGTCGGCATCCCCGAGACCTTCGAGCTCTGCACCAGGCTGATCCGGCCGGGTGGGCGTGTGGCCAATGTCGGCGTGCACGGCGCTGCGGCGACGCTGCACCTCGAGGACCTGTGGATCCGCAACGTCACGATCACGACCGGCCTCGTGGACACCTACTCGATGCCGACGCTGATCCGGCTCGTCGAGAGCGGCCAGCTCGACATGGGCCCCCTCATCACGCACCGGTTCCCCCTCGACGACCTGCTTCAGGCCTACGAGGTCTTCGGCGACGCCGGGCGCTCCGGCGCCCTCAAGGTCGTCCTGACCCGGTCCTGAGCCACGGCGGCGACCCGCAGCCGAGGACTCGAGCCTCTTGTGCCAGTACCTATCAAGGAGAACGTCATGAAGAACGCCATCGTCGTGTACGAATCGATGTTCGGCGGGACTCGTCAGATCGCGGAGGCCGTCGCTGATGGCCTCATGCGGTCGATGCGCTGCACTCTCGTCGAGGTCAGCGGGGCTCCGACCGTGGTCGACAAGGACGTCGACCTGTTGGTGATCGGCGCGCCCACTCACGCCTTCGGGCTGTCCACGCCGGACACCCGGCACGCGGCCCAGAAGGAGACGAGCACGCCAGTCATCTCGCCCGACCTGGGGATCCGGGAATGGCTGGCCGCCCTGGTCGTCCTGTCGCCCCAGACGAGAACGGCCGCCTTCGACACCCACGTGAAGCAGCGCTGGGTGCCAGGTTCGGCGGCGCACAAGATCGCTCGCGCACTGGCCCACAAGGGACTCACGCCGGCCCAGGAGCCCGTCTCCTTCCGGGTCGACGGCACGACCGGTCCTCTCCTCGACGGGGAGCTGACGCGAGCGCGGGAGTGGGGCGCCGCGCTCGGACATCGTCTGACCGATGTGAGCGTTCAGCCCTCCAGCTGAAGGCGTAGCGAAGAAAACCCGCAAGGGCGACGCACCGAGTCGCCCTTGCGGGGTTTCTCTGGCCTCCTGCGAACTCACTCAACTCAGAAGGCATGGGGCCGGAGCATCCCGGTCATGCCCGCCATCACGACGAAGGCGGCGCCGCAGGCCGCCCAGGTGCCAACTGTGGCGGGTGTCGTCGCCAGCAGGGTGCGCATCAGCGGCCACACCGCGCCCAGCGCGAGGAGAGCTGCGGCTCCGATCAGCGCGAGCGGCAGCAGGACGCGCGTGCGCGACACCTCCGACGTCATCCGGGATCGCGCGCGAACCCCCCAGGCGACGCCCAGCTGGCCGGCGCCCAGGGTCAGCATGAGGGCGGTCTGACTCTCTGCGGGGCCGGCGAGCAGGGCTGCGACGAGGCCGGTGGCCGTGAGCACCATCGACACCAGTCCCAGGCGCCACCAGAGGCCGCCACCCAGGACGGCCTGCTGGGGGCTCCGAGGCTGACGGTCCATGGTGCCGATCTCGGCCGGTTCCACGCCCAGGGCGGTTCCCGCGAACGAGTGCGTGACGATGTTGACCCACAGGAGCTGGCCGGCGAGCAGGGGGACGCCCAGACCGAGGAGGGGTCCGACGAGCATGGCCAGGATCTCGGCGACGCCCCCGGCGAGCCCGTAGAGGAGGAAGCGGCGGATGTTGGCATAGACCCGACGGCCCTCCTCGACCGCCGAGACGATGGTCCCGAGGTCGTCGTCCGTGAGGATGAGGTCGGCCGCCTGGCGCGCCACCTCGGTACCTCGGCGACCCATGGCGACACCCACGTCGGCCGTATGCAGGGCCGGTCCGTCGTTGACTCCGTCGCCGGTCATGGCGACGACATGTCCGGCTTCCTGCCAGTGTCGGACGAGAGCCACCTTGTCCTCCGGCGTGGCTCGAGCGACGACCGGCTGGACGGCCGAGTCGGTGAGGGCGTCGGCTGCGGTCACGGCGGATCCCCAAGCGTCGGCGCGGATCCCCACCTGCCGGGCGATCGCGTCAGCGGTGGCGGGGTGGTCTCCGGTGACGAGGACCATCTGCATCCCGGCCTGACGGCAGGCGGTCACGGTGGACATGGCGCTCGACCGCGCCGGGTCGCGGAACGCGACGAGCCCGAGGAGCTGGAGCCGGCGCGGCTCGTCGTCGTCATCCGGGCGGCGCGACCCCGCCACGGCGATGACCCGGGCGCCCTCGGCCGCGAACCCGGCCGCCCGTCGTCCTGCGTCCTCGAGCAGCGTGGACGTGTCCTCCAGGTCGTCGCGGCCGAGGATCGCTTCAGGGGCACCCTTGCGAATCGTCCACGTCGTCCCCGAACGCGAGCAGGTCACCGACATCGAGCGCCGGATGCGGTCGAAGGGCAGCTCGCGGATGCGGACCCACTGTCGCCGCAGGGCCGCGATGTCCACCTCGACGCCCTTGGCGCCCTCGAGCAGAGCGACCTCCATCGGGTCCCCGTGCGCGCGTCGCGGCGGCTGACAATCGCCGAGAAGGGCGTCTTCGCTACCCACCTGTGGAGGTGGGGCCACTTCGGCGTCGTTGCATAGCGTGACCGCCTCCCACAGCTCGCGCGGATCTCGACCGGGAACAACCCACGCGTCGCCGACGCGCATGGACCCTTCGGTCAGGGTGCCCGTCTTGTCGGTGGCCAACAGGGTCACCGACCCGAGCGTCTCGACGGCCGCGAGTCGGCGGACGACAGCATGTCTCGCTGCCATGCGGCGGGCCGCCAGAGCCAGCGTGATGGTCACGACTGCTGGTAAGGACTCCGGCACCGCCGCGACCGCGAGGCTGACGGCGGTGAGCAGCATGGTCTCCCATGGCTGGCCCCGCAGCAGCCCAAGGACGAGGACGACGACGCAGAGGACGGTCACGCCGGCGGCGATGGCCAGTGAGAGCTGGCTCATGCGGCGCTGAAGCGGAGTCGACACGGACGACTCGGTGAGCAGCCCGGCGATACGGCCCAGCGTGCTGTCGGCCCCCGTCACCGTCACGACGGCTCGGCCACGTCCGTGTAGCACGGCGGTCCCGGACCAGAGCATCACGTCGGTTGCCGCATCGTCGATGACCTTCTCGACCGGCATGGACTCGCCGGTGAGGGCGGACTCGTCCACAGCGATATCGACGCCGTCCACCAGTCGGCAGTCCGCGGGCACCATGTCGCCCGCGCGGAGGACGACCAGGTCCCCGCGGACCAGGTCGCGGGACGGCACGTCGGACGCCTGTCCACCACGGACCACTCGCGAGATGCGTGGCACCAGGCTGGCCAGCGCCTGGGCGTCGTGCTCGGCGCGCACCTCCTGTCGAACGGCGAGCGTGGTGTTGACGAGGACCACGAGCGCGATGATCACCGTGTCGCCCAGGTCGCGACTGAGCACGGTGAGCACCATGGCCGCGAGGAGCACCAGCACGAGAGGCTCCCGAAGGGCAGCGAGGACCCGTCGTCGGAGGGGCACGGGGGGTCGCGGTGGCAGGACGTTGGGTCCGTCGACCCGCAGTCGGTCCCTGGCCTCCGCGACGTCCAGGCCCTGCTGGACTGAGACGTCGGTGGACTCGTTCGGCTGCTGCTCGTCAGACACGATTCGGTGCTCCCTCGGTGTCCACGACGTCCGCAGTCGGTCGGTCGCCGCGTCCCCAGCACATCGCAACGGGTGGGTCGTCCTCAGGGACCTAGGTCCCTGCCCGACGCGGCCGCTGGCCGCATCCGGCCACGTCCGGGCCCTTGGTCCTGACCATCGCGTCCCTGTCTGAGGGACGCTTGCCCCCATGGACCCGGAGGCCCTGTTCACGTTGACGGCGCTGAGGGGTCGCTCCGCGCGGACGGCGGAGGGGCGGGCCGCAGGGGTAGTCCGCGACCTCACGGTGCGGTTGGGCGATGACCGACTGCGGGTGGAACAGGTGCTCGTTGTGCGGCGCGGCATACAGCGGCTGGTTCCGTGGTCGGCCGTCGCCCTCGAGGGTGACCGTGTCGTTCTCCGGGTTGCGACCCTGGGCGCCGGGCCACCCGACCAGCCCCGCCTGCATGCCGACGAGCTCCTTCTCGGACGAGACGTCCTCGACTGCCAGGTCGTCGACATGGTGGGTCGTCGCCTGACCCGCGCCTCCGACGTCGTCCTCTCGCGCACCCCGGATGGCGTGCTGGCACTGGTGGGGGTGGAGGTCGGCGGGGCTGCAGTGCTGCGGCGATTGGGATTAGGGTGGCTGGCCGGGCGGTTGCGACGCCGGGTCGTTCCCGTCGACCAGCTCCACCTGACCTCCGCTCGCGGACACGAGGTTCAGCTCGCGGTACCGACGTCGGCGGTGCACCGGCTCGACGCGGAGGGTCTCTCCCATCTGTTGACCACCCTCGACGTCGGCAAGGCGACGGACGTCATCCGGTCGGTGGGGCCGGCACGTGCCGCGGAGGCGTTGTTGAAGCTGCACCCCGTCGTGGGGCGCCGGCTGATGTCGGCCCTGGCGGAAGGGGAGTTCTCTCGCGTCCGACGGCACCTGCCACACGGATCGGCCGTGACGCATCCACACCTGCACCAGCGCGCACTCTCGTCCCCCCGCCGGTTGAGGCGGCTCGCCGGCTGGCGGACCCATCGCCCGCCTGGAGTCTCCGGATGACTCCGACCACCGGTCGGCAAGGAGCCCGGTTGTCTCGGCGCTGGCCGCGGTTGGCGGTCGCGGCATCCGTGCTCGGGCCAGGCCTGCTCGCCGGGTTGAGTGACGACGATCCGGCCGGCATCACGACCTACTCCGTGCTGGGGGCCGAGTACGGCTACCAGCTGTTATGGGTTCTGCTGTTGTCCACCGTCGCTCTCGTGGTGTTCCACAACCTCGGGGCGAGGATGGGTGTCGTCACGGGCCAGGGCCTGATCGGCCTGGTGCGACAGCGATTCGGGGTGCGCGCGGCTGCTGCCGCACTGGTGGCGCTGCTCGTCGCGAACGTGGGGACGACCTGTGCCGAGTATGCCGGTGTCGCCGCCGGGCTGGAGCTGTTCGGGGTCAGCCGCACGATTTCGGTCCCCGCTGCCGCCTGCGTGGTCACGGTTCTCGTTCTGCGCGGGAGCTTCCACCGGGTCGAGCACGTCCTGATGGCGCTCGCCGCCGTGTTCCTGGCCTATGTGGTGGCCGGCTTCGTCGCGCACCCCGACTGGGGGGCGGTCGGGCGAGGCCTGGTCGTCCCCAGCATGCCCCTCGACCGGGACGCCGTGCTCATCGCCACGGCGACCTTGGGCACGACCCTCGCGCCCTGGGGGCTCAGCTTCATCCAGTCCTACGCCGTCGACAAGCGCCTCAAGGTGGAGGACTTGCGGTGGGAACGGGTGGATGTCGTCGTTGGGGCGGTGCTGACCGGTGTGATCGGACTCTTCGTCGTCATCGCCTGTGCCGCCACGCTGCATGTGCGGGGGATCACGATCGAGAGTGCCGCCGACGCGGCCCAGGGCCTGGCACCGCTCGCGGGCGGCCTCTCCTCGAGCCTGTTCGGCATCGGGCTCGTGGGTGCTGCACTGCTCGCCGCATCGGTACTGCCGCTGTCGACGGCGTACTCGGTGTGTGAGTTCATCGGGTCCGAGTCGGCGCTGGACGACCGCTTCACCGAAGCGCGCACCTTCTATCTGGGCTTCATCGTCGTCACGGCCGTCAGTGCCGCGATCGTGATGCTGCCAAGCGCACCCCTCGTGGGGCTTCTCGTGCTGACCCAGGTGCTCAACGCCGTTCTCCTGCTTCCGCTGCTGGTCTTCATGCTCATCGTCGCGCGGGATCGGGACCTCATGGGCGCGTATGCCGCCGGCCGCGCGGCGACAACGCTCTACGTCGTGACGATCGGGGCGATCGCGGTCTGCGTGGGCGCCCTGCTCCTGCTCTCACTGGGTCGGACCTGAGGCCGGCGCGACCGCGGGCGTCCGCACTGTCGAGTGCGGGACCTTGTGCCCTGGGCACCGAGCGGCCCAACCGGGAACGTGGATGGAGGAGACGGCACCCAGATCGAGGAGGACCCCATGCTTCACCAGGACGTCAGCCGACCGGTCCAGGAGAGGCGAACCATCTGGGCTGAGCGCCGCGATGTCGTCGTGGCCGATGACGGTGGATGGGGAAGTCATCGTGCCCTGGAGCAGGCCGGCAGGGAGGCCGATCTGCGTGGCGTCGGGCTGGTCGTCGTGACCGTGCGGACGACCCCGTTCGTGGAGCCCACCGGCTATGCGGCGTGGACGCGCGCCGAGAACGACGCGGCGGACTACTCCGGCACCGTCAATCTCATGGCACAGCGTCGCGTCCGGGACGCCCGGCCGGGACTACACGTCGAGGGTGCGGTGGTCTCCGGCGTCGACGACCTCGCACCGGTGGCGGCGAACGCCGGGCTTCTCGTGCTCGGTCGCCACGGCGTCGGCGGGCAGGGCGTGTTCCGGATAGGCACGACGAGCGGCGATCTCGTCAAGGCCTTCTCCTGCCCGGTCCTCGTGTGCCGGGACGAGCGGTCCTTCCCTCCCAGGGCCTCGGCGCCGTCGTTGCGCCACCCCGAGGTGATCGCTGCGGTCCACGTGACGCCGGAGATTCCGACGGTCCTCCGCTACGCGGTCCAGGAGGCGACGACCCGAGGGACGCCACTCTGTGTCTTCAGTGCTGGTCGGCCACAGTCCAACTCGATCGCCGAGGCTGAGCTGGCCTCCGAGAAGTCGGTGCCCTGGCGTCTGGTCTGGACCAGCGGAGACGCGGAGGGCCTGCTCCGCTACGCGGACCCGGACGATCTGCTGGTTCTGGGCAACCGGGGACGCGAACGGTTGGCCGGTCACGTCACGGGGTCGTGGACGCGAGCCGTACTCGATCGGATGCCGTGCGACGTCATGCTGGTTCCCCTGTGAGCACGTCGTCGACCTCGCTACGGCGGACCGAGCCGGGCTCACGGAGATTGCGTTGACCTCGTCACTGCTGGACGCCGTCGTCGTCGGGTTCGACGGTTCCACCGGAAGCGAACAGGCTCTCGGTTGGGCGGCACGAGAGGCCCGACGACGAGGCCGACGTCTGCACGTCATCCACGTGTGGCGACCACCGCCGCTGGTCCCGGCCAGCCTGTCGTTCCCTCCCATGCCCGACAGCAGGGCCATCCTCGACGACGCGGTCGCGCGAGCCGGCTCGATCTGGCCGGAGGGGACGGTCACGGCACAGGCCCTCCCAGGACCGGTGGACGCCGCGTTCATCGACGCCTCGCTGGAGGCCGACACGGTGGTGGTCGGCGCGCCGTGTCATCGACGTCAGGCGTACCGCGACTTCGGCTCCAGTGCCTGGCAGGTGGCGATCCACGCCCTCTGCCCGGTCGTCGTCGTGCCGGTGACCACGAGCCCGTGCGACCACCGGGCGGTGGTCGTCGGTGTCGACGGTTCGCCCGGCTCGGAAAAGGGCGTGGAGTATGCGTTCCGCAGCGCGAGTGACCTTGCCCTGGAGCTGGTGGCGGTGTACGGCTGGCACCCGGACGACGTGGGCGCATACTCGGCCAGCGTCTGGTCCGCGGCGGCCCGCGCTGAACAGCAGCGGGTGCACTCTGAGCGGCTGTCAGGCTGGCTCGCGCCGGCGAGGGCCCGCTACCCGCACGTGCCCGTCACGTGCGTGACCATCCGTGAGGACCCGGTCGCGGCCATCCTCGAGGAGAGCCATCGCGCCAGGCTGGTCGTCATCGGGAGCCGGGGACGGGACGGCCTTCGCGGGCTGCTGCTCGGGTCGGTCGGAATGGGGCTGCTCCGGGACGCAACCCGGCCGGTCGCCATCATCAGGACCTGAACGGGCCCCGAGGGCGAGTGGTCAGTCCGCCGAAGAGACGGGCAAGAGGACGGCGGCCCGACCCGCCTCGAGCCGAGCCACGGGGACACGGGGCGGCGAGCACGACACGTAGTCAAGACCCAGGCCGGCGAAGTAGTGGATCGTCCGCGGGTCACCGGCGTGTTCCCCGCAGGCCCCCAGCCCGAGACCAGGTCGGACCCTGCGTCCTTCGGTGACCGCCATCTCCACCAGGCGTCCCACGCCGACCCGGTCCAGAACGACGAAGGGGTCGTCGTCGACGAGCCCGACCCTGCGGTACTCCGCCAGGAAGCTGCTCTCGGCGTCGTCACGAGAGATGCCCCACGTGGTCTGGGTCAGGTCGTTCGTGCCGAACGAGAAGAAGGCCGCCCCCTCCGCCAGCCGTCCCGCCGTCAGGGCGGCCCGCGGCAGCTCGATCATCACCCCGACGGGTAGCTCGAGGCGGACCTGACGACGTTCCGCCACCTCGGCCATGGCGGCGTCGATGCGCTGTCGGGCCATGGTCAGCTCCCGAACCTCCGCGACGAGCGGCACCAAGATCTCCGCGCGGGGGTCGAGCCCCTCGTCGTGAAGATCCGCGACGGCCTCGCAGAGCCCGCGGACCTGGGCGTCGACCAGCTCGGGGATCACCGTCAGCAGTCGGACTCCACGCAGCCCGAGCATCGGATTGGCCTCGTGCCACCGTTGAACGTGCACCAAGCGGTCGGCGGCAACGGGGTCCGGCTCGCCGAGCGCGTCGGCGACGGCGACCTTCGCGGTCAGCTCGACGAGATCCGGGAGGAACTCGTGGAGCGGCGGGTCGAGGAGGCGCACCGTGACGGGAACCCCGTCCATGGCCCGCAACACCGCCGCCAGCTCGGACCGGGTGACCTCCGCGATCATGTCGAGAGCATCGTCGCGGTCGACATCCGTGACGAGGTTCTCGACGAGGATCTGCCGCGGGCCGAGAAGCATGTGCTCGGTCCGGCAGAGGCCGACGCCGTCGGCACCGTAGGTGCGCGCCAGGCGGGCGTCCGGACCGGTCTCGGCGTTCGCGCGCACGCCGAGGACGCGACGGCGGTCCGCGTGGCTGAGCAGACGTAGAACGGCGGCGACAGTGGGCGGGCTGGGGACAGCCTGGTCGGACTCGCCGCGCAGGGCGGCGGCCACGTCGCTCGGCCGCACCGTGAGGCGCCCGCGGTAGACCGCGCCCGTGCTCCCGTCCACCGAAACGAGGTCGCCCTCACGCAGCTCGCTACCGTCGGGCCACGTACCGGTGCGTCCTTCGACGTGGACCTCCAGACCGACCACCCCGCTGACGCAGGTGCGCCCGAGACCTCGGGCGACGACCGCCGCGTGCGAGGTGAGGCCACCACGCGCGGTGACGACGGCGGCGGAGGCGATCATCCCGCCCACGTCGTCGGCGCTGGTCTCGGGACGGACCAGGACGACCTCACGACCCGCCGCCGCCCACGCGACGGCGGTCGGTGCATCGAACACGACCTCGCCGACGGCCGCTCCGGGGCTGGCCGCGAGACCGCGACCGAGGAGCTCGACGCCTGCCGTCGTGGCGAACTGCGGGTGGAGCAGGGACTGCAGCTGAGCGCCGTCGACGCGACGCAACGCCTCATCGAGGTCGATGCGACCCTCGTCGACGAGGTCGACCGCGATGCGGAAGGCGGCTGCGGGGCTGCGCTTGCCCACCCGAACCTGCAGTACCCACAAGCGTCCGTCCTCGACGGTGAACTCGATGTCGCACATGTCGCGGAACCGTTGTTCCAGGGTGGCGGCATGACCCTCCAGCGCCTCGTATGCCTCTGGCAACGCAGTCCTCAGCGCGGCCAGGTCGGAGGTCACCCGGCTGCCGTTGACGACGTCCTCGCCCTGCGCGTTGGTCAGAACGTCCCCGTAGAGCCCGGGCGCTCCGGTGGCGGGGTCGCGCGTGAAGCAGACACCGCTGCCGGAGCGTGTCCCCGTGTTGCCGTAGACCATCTCGACGATGCTCACCGCCGTGCCGAGATCGTCGGGGATGCCCGCGTGCCGGCGGTACGTGCGGGCTCGGTCACCGTTCCACGAATCGAAGACGGCATTCACCGCGCGGTCGAGCTGCTCGCGCGGGTCCTGGGGCAGGTCCTCCCCGGTGTGCTGGACGAGGAGGCGCCGGAACTCGACGGTCAGCCGCCGGAGGGTGGCGGCGTCCAGCTCGCTGTCGTCCCGGGCGCCGTCCTCCCGGCGCGCGGCCGCGAGCCGGTCCTCGAACACGGCGTCGTCCACGCCGAGGACGGTGTGCCCGTACATGTGGACCAGCCGCCGGTAGCAGTCCCACGCGAACCGCTCCCCACCGCGTCGGGCCAGGCCGTCGACGACGGTGTCGACCAGCCCGATGTTGAGGACGGTGTCCATCATTCCCGGCATCGACATCCGCGCGCCGGAGCGGACCGAGACGAGCAGCGGATCCGTGGCATCGCCCAAACGACGACCTGCGCGCCGTTCCAGTCGTGTGATCTCGGCGGTCATCTCGGCGCGGAGCCGGCTGGGGGCATGGCCCTCGGCGAGGTACTCACGACAGGCCGTCGTGCTGACGACGAATCCCTCGGGGACCGGAAGTCCCAACTGGGTCATCTCACCGAGGTTCGCGCCCTTGCCCCCGAGCAGGTCGGCCATCGTGGCATCGCCGTCGTGCAGCGAGTAGACGAGGGGCGGGGTGACCACCAGGGTGTTCACGTCAGATGTCACAGGAATCTCCTCTGTTCGGTGCGACGTCCGGCGCTGGCGCCGGCCGTGCTTCGGGCAGCAGGACCGACGAGCGGCCCGTCTGGGTTCGGACGAGCTCGAGAACGACCAGCAGGGTCGCGCCGAGGATGACGAGGGTCGTCGAGGCGACACCGAGGAAGCCGGCGCCGATCGCGGTGGCGGACAGGAGGTTGTAGCCGGCGTGCCACAGTGCGACGAGCAGGATGCTGCCGCCGCTGCGGTTGTAGAGCCAGGCGAGGACCACGGCTCCACTCACCAGCCCGATGCACCAGCCGACGAGGGTGACGGCCCCGAACGAGCGGAACGAGGCCAGTACGAAGAACATCGGCAGGTGCCAGACCGCCCAGATCGCCGCCACCCCCAGGGTGGCGACGAGGGGGGAGTGCCGCCGCTGCAGGGCCGGCTGGACGTAGCCACGCCACCCCGTCTCCTCTCCGAATCCGTTGACGAGCACGACCGTCGCCGCGACCCCTGCTAGACCCCACGCGCTGGGAACGCCCGGGAAGCGGGCGAGCCCGGCCAGGTCCAGGGACGTCCAGCCCATCGCCGCGGCCGCTGCGACCGTGAGCAGCAGGAGCACCGGACTCAGGGCGACGGCCCACCACCGCAGAGGGACCCGGACCAGCACCATCCGGTGCCAGAGGTCGCGAACGGCGGCGCGGCCGCCGGTGCCCGCACTGACGAGGAGCGCTGCGGTCATCGGGCCGAGGAGCGCCGGAACGTGCGTCGGCCAGCCCACGCCCGTTTCCACGTCTCCGCCGAACAGCACGACGGGCACCAGCCAGCCCCAGGAGACCAGGAAGGCCAGCGCGACGTATGCGCGCAGCCTGGTCGGCGGCACAGGGCCGGTCACGGGCGCGACGCTTCGCTTTTCGGACGCGGCGCGTGCGGGAGCCGCGGAACGGGTGGCCATGGTCTCAACCAACCGGCATAACGGGGAGGAGCCCAGGGACCTTGGGCCCGAGACCGCCAACCAGCGGTCAGGACCATGGTCACTTCCACCTCGAACGGCCCGGTCACACGATGGCGGTGAGCCCGAAAAGAGGACGCGACATGACCTTCACCAAGAAACGGCTACTGGTCCTCGGGGCGGGCACGGCGGGCACCATGACGGTGAACCGCCTGCGCCGCCGCCTCGACCCGGAGGACTGGGAGATCACCATCGTGGACCGTGACGACGTCCACCCCTACCAGCCCGGTTTCCTGTTCCTACCCTTCGGTTCGTTGGCGCCGAAGCAGCTCACGCGCTCACGGCACGCCCAGCTGGACGACGGCATCACCTTCCTCACCGGAGATGTCCATCGCGTCGACCCGGTCGAGCGGTGTGTCACGCTCTGGGACGACCGGATGCTCACCTATGACTACCTCGTCATCGCCTCCGGCACGGAACCCCGGCCCGACCAGACGCCGGGAATGCTCGGGTGTGAGTGGCGACGCAGCATCTTCGACTTCTACACGCTCGAGGGCGCGTCGGCCCTCGCGGTCGCGCTCCCACGGCTCGACCACGGGCGCCTGGTCGTGCACATCACCGACATGCCGATCAAGTGCCCGGTCGCCCCTCTGGAGTTCACCTTCCTCGCCGACGCGTGGCTGCGCGACCGAGGCCTACGCGACCGGATCGAGCTGATCTTCGTCACGCCGCTCGCGGAAGCCTTCACCAGGCCCGTCGCAGCGCACCACCTCGGCTCGATGTTGGACGAACGCAAGATCCTCGTCGAGACCGACTTCGTCGTCGAACGGGTCGACGACGAGCGGCGCGCGTTGGTCTCGTACGACGGGCGGGAGGTGCCGTTCGACCTGCTGGTCACCGTCCCGCTCAACATGGGCGCCGAGTATGTCAGCCGGTCCGGGCTGGGCGACGAGCTGAACTACGTGCCGGTGGACCCGCATACGCTGCAGTCGACCGCATACCCGACGATCTTCGCGCTGGGCGACGCGGCGAACGTCCCCGCGTCCAAGGCGGGCTCCGTGGCGCACTTCGAGGTCGAGACCTTCGTCGGCAACTTCCTGCAGCTGATCGCCGGCAAGCCCATGACCGGCAGCTTCGACGGGCACGCGAACTGCTTCGTCGAGTCCGGGCGGGGCAAGGGCCTGCTCCTCGACTTCAACTACGAGACCGAACCCCTTCCCGGGACGTTCCCGCTGCCGGTCGCCGGACCCCTGTCCCTGCTCAAGGAGACGCGGGCGAACCACCTCGGGAAGCTCGCGTTCCGGTGGATCTACTGGAACGTCCTCCTGCCGGGGCGTCCCCTGCCGATCCCGACCCAGATGTCGATGCTCGGCAAGAACCGACCCGCCGACACGCCCCAACCCTCGACTCAGGAGTGATCACCATGCCCACGACCACCTTGGACGGCCACCAGATCCATGTCGACGACGAGGGCTTCCTCGTCGAGCCCGGCGAGTGGAACGACGAGCTCGCCACCGTCCTGGCGGCGCAGATCGGTATCACCCTCACGGATGCGCACTGGGAGGCGATCCGCTTCCTGCGCAACGACTTCCGTGTCCAGGGGCAGACGGCCACGTTACGCCGGATCGCGACGGTCGGCGGTATCCCCGTCAAGACCCTGTTCCAGCTGTTCCCCCAGAAGCCGGCCAAGAAGCTCGCCTACATCGCGGGCCTGCCCAAGCCGCACGGCTGCGTCTGACCTCATCGACCCTCAAGGAGCTCACCATGACCACCACCACGGCCGCCCCCGCCATCGTGCCGTCGTTCGACGACACCGAGCAGCAGGGCCGCACACTCGCCATCATCTGCTCCAAGGGCAGCCTGGACATGGCCTACCCGGGGCTGATCATCGCCAACGCGGCCCTGGGCGAAGGCGTGGAGACCCACTTGTTCTTCACGTTCTGGGGCTTCGACATCATCACCCGGAACACGATGGCCGACCTCAAGATGACGATGCTCGGCAACCCGGCGACCCACCTCCCGCAGGGTCTGGGCGGGCTTCCCGGGATGACGCACCTGGCGACGTCGCGGCTTCGGCACGCCATCAGCCTTCTCGACGTCCCTGACGTCCCCGACTTCCTGGACCAGATCGTCGACTCGGGTGGTCACCTCTGGGCGTGCCGGATGTCCGCGGACATGAACCACCTGACGTCCGAGGACCTCTACGAGGGCGTCGAGGGCATCATCAGCGCCAGTGACTTCATCGACAAGACCAACGGCGCCCAGCTGCTGTTCATCTGACCGCCCGAACGCCCCCGAGGAGCCACTATGTCCGCTTTCGTGTCGAGCGACGACGGCCCGACCGACCGTCGGGGCCTACGCGTCCTCAACCTCGACGAATGCCTGACTCGAGCGGCGCGGCTCACGGTCGGCCGGGTGGCGTTCGTTGCGGACGGCGGCATCATGATCCTGCCGGTGACCTACCTGCTCGACGGCCTTGGCGTCTCGTTCCTCACCACCTGGGGCTCCAAGCTCCAGGTGGCTGCCGATGGCGGTCCGATGGCCTTCGAGGTCGACGAGTCCGATCCGGCGACGAGAACGGGATGGAGCGTCCTGTTCCAGGGCTCCGCGACCATAGTGGAGGACTCGGCCGTCGTCGACGAGCTGCACGCCCGGCTGCCGAAGCCGTGGGCGCCCTCCGACAGCCCCATGTTCTGGGTGCATCTGCGCCCTGATGCGGTCTCCGGACGCGAGATCGCACCCGCTGTCTGATCAGCCCTCGGGCGCGTCCCTCGGACGCCGAAGGTCCATCCGATCGATGAGAACGAGGATCAGTGCGAGCAGTCCCACCGCGACCTGGAAGCCGATGGCGTTCGGTAGCCAGTAGCCCGCGGTGTTGTTCAGCGACGTGTGTAGAACGACGACGACCAGCAGGCTTCCGTTGCTGCGGCTGTAGACCCACGTGAAGATGACGGACACCGCCACCTGGCTGACGAACCGGAGCCCGACCCCCCACAGGCCGGTTCCCATGGACTCCTCGTACGCGCCACGCAGCTGCAGGGGAAGGTGCCAGGCGGCCCAGCCGATCCCCACGACGACGCTGGCGAGCAACGGGCTGAGCCGGATCTGAAGACGGGGCAGCGCGAACCCTCGCCAGCCCGGTTCCTCGCCGAGCGGGCCGCCGAACATCGCGGTCGCCACGAAGACGCCCACCAGGCTCGACGCGTTCGCCGGCCAGGCCGCCCCTCCCGCGAGGGTCACCTCTGAGCCCGACAGCAGCCCGACCACCGCCGAGCCGACCACGCTAATGACCGGGAACACCAGTAGCGCCACGACCAGCCAACCGAGCCGCCTCCACGGAGGCCGGGCGCCTTGCGAAGGGAACGGCCGGTCGCTCCCTCGGGCCGCGCTCACACCCGGTTCCGGCCAGAACCAGGTCACCACGGCCGGCAGGACGGTCGTCGCCAACAGCCCAGCGAGGACCCAGCCGGACGTCCCGGCGTCCAGCACCCTCCGCCCGGAGCCCGACAGCACCCAGATCGACGCGAGGAGCACGAGCCCCGCCAAGAGGGCTCGCCGCACAGCCCCAGCGCGGGTGACGCGTCGTGCGCGGGCCACGACTGTCACGGCGGCGATCGCCGGTCCGTAGGAGCCGATGAGGTCCAGCGTCTCGGCCCCGAGGGACACCGCGGGACCCATGGCACCGGCGACGGTCCAACAGGTCCAGGACACGACGCAGGCCACGAGGTAGAAGCGGACGACTGACCGCCACGGGGCGTCGGCGGCGGCCGGGGCGGATCGTTGTCCAATGCCCTTCTGGGTGCTCATTCCGGGGAGACGGGGACCTCGTCGCGGACCGGACAACGGACTGAGGTCCGAGGAACGTCAGAGTTCCGGAGATGCGGGAGAGCGCACAGGCGGGCCAGGTTCGCCGCGAGCAGTCCCGTCAGCCGGTCGAGGTCCGGCACGACAACCGGGTCGACCACGACCGTCACGACGAGGGCGCCCGCGTAGGACAGGACGTCGAACGAGACTCCGACGTTTCCCGGGTTCACCGCCATGGGGATGACGGCCCGCACAGGATGTCCGCCGAGACGAAGCCGTTCCGTCGGTCCCCGAAGGTTGGTCTCGAAGGTGTCCACCAGGTGTTGACGATCGACGAACCAGTTGAACCGCCCGAGACGAGACAGGAGCCGGAAGGCGACACCCAGCGGCGCCGACGACGAGGCCCGTCGGGTGGTCGCCTCCGTTCGAGTAATTCCGATGACGGCTTCCAACCGGGTCCGGTCGTCGGCGACGAGGGGTATGCCGACCGGTCGCACCCCCGTCTGGTTCCCGAGGTGTTCAGGGTCGGCAGCGGTGCGGCCCGAGACCGGTACCGAGACGACCAGCCACTCCGGACTCTCGCCGCGCTCGGCCAGGAACCCCCTGATGGCTCCGCCGATCGCCGCTAGGAGGACATCGTTGACCGTGCCACCGGCGGCGTGGGCGACCGCGATCACGTCGCGGAGCGGGACCTCGACCGTGCCGATGCGTCGTCGACCGGAGGTGCGGTGCGTCAGAGACGTCCTCCCGGCCCCGTGTGGACGTCCTGCGCCCATGCCGAGCTCGCGCAGGCCGGCCAGCCCCGTATGCATCCGGACGGGCAGGTGCGCGAGGACCTGCGCACGGTGCCGTGCGGCATCGAGGGCCAGGGTTGCGTACGCCGGTGGGGCGACAGGAAATCCGGTGGTCCGGGCCGGCAGCCCCGGATCGGCGAGAGCCGACAGCACGGCCAGCCCGCCCAGACCGTCGGCCAGGACGTGATGCACAACCAGGACGAGGGCCGTCACGAGGCCGGTGGACGAGTCGATCACAACGGCGGCCCCGCCACGGTGGGCGGGACATGGGCAACCGCTCGCAGACCAGCGCGGCCGCGACGTCGAGCAGTGCGTGCCGGTCGGCTGACTGCCGCAGCTCGCGGCGTACGAGATGATCCTCGAGCCGGAAGCCTGGATCGTCCACCCACACTGGACGGCCGCCACCCAGCGCCGGTCGGTGCACGCGTTGGCGCAGTCTGGAGACGGTGGCGACGCCCTCCGCCAGCCGAGCGGCCAGCTCCGTCGGGGCCGGACCGTCGTCGTCAAAGACCAGCACGGCCCCGGTGTTCATCGGGACCGTACCGCGATCGGTCAGCAGGACAGTCAGGTCGTCGGGGGTGAGCCGGTCGACCGATGCCGTGGTCCGGCCGCCGCCCGGACGGGGATCATGGTCGACCCGCTGATGCCGTTCCTCCGTGGTCGTCACCACGTCCGCCGAGCGAGCCAGGCCACGACCGCAGCGGTGCCGCCGACCAACGCCATCGACGCCTGCAGGCCGTTGACCCCGAGGAAGGGAATCTGCACGAGGAGCTCCACCGCCAGCAGGGCGCTCGCCACCAGCACGGCTCGAGGTGCCGATGACGAACCCCGCCAGGCGAGGTAGGCCGCAGCGCCGGAGGGGACGGCGACGCTGGCCGTGAGCCACACCCCGGGAAGAGCCCAGGTGGACAGTCCGAGCGGCGCGAGTGCGTCGAGCGGCGGGGTTCCGTGCCCGGACATCAGCATGATCCCGCCACCAAGCCCGAACAACGCCACGGCGCTCTCCACGGTGACCATCAGGTGTCGATGACCTCGGGTGGGCGTAGCGACCGGGGACGACTGCACGGCGTGCTGCCACATGGTCATCACCTCGACCTCAGGACAGCGAACCTGAGGCGCCCGCGTCAGGGCAGAACGTCCCGGATATCTCGGGACCTTTGTCCCTGCTACCACCTACTGGTGGCCCGGATGCTTGGACTGTCAACGCAGACAACCGAAATTCCGGGGACAGGCCCCGGAGAACGACACACGAGCAGGAGCAGGACCATGCGACGCAGGACTCTCGACGCCCTCCTATCCATCGGTGGCGCGATCGTCGCCGCCGTCCTTCTGGTCGCCGCGGGGCTGCTGCTGTGGGCGGGCAACTTCGCCAACAGCACGGTCTCCCAGCAGCTGGCCGACCAGCGCATCACGATGCCTTCGGGTGCGGCCATCGCCGACCCGCAGATCAAGCCGTACCTCGAGCAGTACGCCGGTCAGCCGATGACCACCGGGGCCCAGGCGCAGGCGTACGCCGACCACTTCATCCTCGTTCACATGAACGCCTCGTCGAAGGGCAAGACCTACGGTGAGGTCTCCGCCGCCTACACGGCTCTCACCAAGGACGCCAACGCCGACCCCGCCGCCGTCAAGGCGGCCGGCGACCTGCGCCAGACGATGTTCATGGGAGACACCCTGCGCGGCATGCTCCTCAACGCTTACGCCTTCGGAACCCTCGGCACCATCGCCATCTATGCCGCCATCGCCTCGTTCATCGGTGCCGCCGCGATGGCCGCCCTCTCACTCCTCGGCTGGCGCCACCTGCGTCGGGTTCCCGCGGAGGAGGAGGTCCGTCTGGGCGGCCGTCAGGCCGTACCTGCTCCGGCCTGACCGGCACCACGGACCGACCAGGAAGGCCCCGACCACACGGTCGGGGCCTTCTCGGCGTCGCGCGGCGGATAGCGTGCGGACGTGGTCCACCCCGCCTGGCAGGTCCGGCCCCTCGGAGTCGACGACCTTGAGGACCTGGCGTCGCTGTTCGGGACCTCCCGAAACACCCGTAGCTGCTGGTGCACGTCGTTCTGCTCGACCCGGACCCAGTTCGCCCTCGGTTGGCTGACCGGGCGGAACCGGACCCGGTTCGAGGCCATGGCGCACGCCGGTGGCCCGCCGATGGGGGTGTTGGCGTCGTTGGACGGCACCCCGGTGGGCTGGGCCGCGTGCGGACCGAGAGCGCGGTACCTGGTGGCGGCCGGCGGACGAAGCCACCTTCTGGCGGGTCTTGACCGAAGCGAGGACGACTCGGTCTGGCTGGTGCCGTGCCTCTTCGTCCGGGCCGACGACCGGGGGAGGGGCGTCACCCATGCCCTCCTGCGCGGTGCGGTCGAGCTGGCCGAGCGTCATGGCGCGGCCGCGGTGGAGGGCTGGCCGATGTCGGCCGCCGAGCCTGGTCAGGGCGACGACTTCGTCGGCCGGGAGGGCGTGTTCGAGCAGGCGGGGTTCCGATGTGTCAGCCGGCCCAAGCCGACGCGAGCGGTCATGCGGCTCGACCTGGATGGCGTCTGACATGGCGGGTCCGCTGATCGCCACCAAGCTGTACGTCCCCAGGCTGCGGCCCGGTCTGGTGGGCCGCCCCCGGCTTCTGGAGCGACTCCAAACCGGAGCGGGGTCGAGGCTGACGCTGCTGTCCGCGCCCGCTGGGTTCGGCAAGACGACGCTGCTTGCCGAGTGGCTGGGCTCGGGCGCCGAACCGCACCGAGCGGTGGCCTGGCTCTCGCTCGACCAGGCGGACGGCGAGGCGGTGTCGTTCTGGACGGGGGTGGTGACCGCCCTCGGCGGTGCCGTGCTCGACCACCGGTCGCGAGCCCTGGACCTGACGCGGGCCACCCCGCTCCCGGTCGACCACCTGCTGACCGTGCTCCTCAACGAGCTGGCCGAGACCACGCGGGAGACGTGGTTGGTCCTGGACGACTACCACCTCGTGGACAACCGCGACACCGACCGGGCCGTGGCCTTCCTCCTGGACCACCTCCCGCCGAACGTTCACGTCGTCATCAGTACGCGAGCCGACCCCGACCTGCCCCTGTCGCGGTGGCGGGTGCGCGGAGAGCTGGTCGAGGTACGCGCCGCGGACCTGCGCTTCACTCCGGACGAGGCGGACGCATACCTCAACGACGCGTCGGGGCTGGCGCTCACGGCGGAGCAGGTCGCTGCGCTGGAGCAGCGGACGGAGGGGTGGATCGCCGCGCTCCAGCTCGCGGCGCTGTCGCTGCGTGGGCGTGCGGACGTCGCGGGGTTCATCGCCGCGTTCGACGGGGACGACCGCTACGTCGTCGACTACCTGGTGGACGAGGTTCTCGACGACCAGCCCGAGCCGGTTCGGCGGTTCCTGGCTCGGTCGGCGGTTCTCGACCGTCTCACGGGCCCCCTGTGCGACGCGGTCACCGGCGACGACGACGGGAGGGAGATGCTCACCGCGCTGGAGCGGGCCAACCTCTTCGTCGTGCCCCTGGACGACCGGCGCGAGTGGTACCGGTTCCACCATCTCTTCGCCGACGTGCTGCGGGCGCGGCTGCTGGCCGAGCAGCCGGACCTCGTACCCGTCCTCCACGAGCGTGCCAGCCGGTGGTACGAGCAGCACGACCTGACCGACGAGTCGGTGCGGCACGCGATGGCCGCCGGGGACATCGGCCGGGTGGTCCACCTCATGGAGCTCGCGGTGGCGTCGGTCCGGCGCAACCGGCAGGAGTCCGCCTTCATGGGTTGGCTGAAGGCCCTGCCCGACGAGGCCGTCCGACGCAGCCCGGTGCTGAGCGTCTTCTCCGCGTATGCACACATGGCGTCCGGGGAGCTCGACGGGGTGGAACCTCGGCTCGTCGACGCCGAACGCGAGCTGGCCCGCGCACCAACGGGATCGGAGCGGCCGTGGGCCGACACCGATGAGCTGCGAACCCTGCCGGCGACCATCGCCGTCTACCGGGCGTCGCTCGCCCAGGCTCATGGAGACATACCGGCCACCAAGGAGCAGGCCCATCTAGCTCTAGAACTCGCTGGGCCTACCGACCACCTCGCGAGAGGCAGCGCCGCCGGTTTCCTCGGACTGGCCGCGTGGGCGGACGGCGACGTCAGCGCGGCTCTGGAGACGTTCACCCAGGCCGTGGACAGTCTCCACTCCGCCGGCGCTCTCGTCGACGAGCTGAGCAGCACGGTCATCCTCGCCGATCTGTGGCTCTCGGCCGGACGACCGGGGACCGCCGAACGGCTCTACCGAGGCGCGCTGCGCCGGGCCGAGGCCCACGGCGATGCGGTCGCCAGAGCGGCGGCCGACCTGCACGTCGGCCTGAGCGAGACGGAGGCCGAGCGCGGGGATGTCGACGGAGCTCGGCGGCATCTCGCCACAGCGGCGAGTCTCCGCGACCCGGAGGCGATGGCCGAGAGCGGGTACCGCTGGTTCGTGGCGATGGCCCGGGTCGCGGAGGCCGAGGGCGACCCGGCTGAGACGGTCGCTCTCCTGGACCGAGCGGAGGAGCTGTACCGGCCGAGCTTCTTCCCGGACGTTCGTCCGATCGCGGCGATGAGGGCGAGGGTCCGGATCCGGCAGGGCGACCTCCGACCCGCCGGCGCGTGGGCGGCCGAGCGTGGCGTAGCCGCGACCGACGACCCCCGGTACCTCAGGGAGTTCGACCACCTCACCCTCGTGCGCCTGCTCATCGCTCAGCGCCGCGCAGGTGCGGGCGAGGGTTCCCTCGACGCCGTGCTCGGCCTGCTGGACCGGTTGGAGGAAGTCGCAGAACCCGCCGGTCGCGCCGGGAGCGTCCTCGAGATCCGAGTGCTCCGGGCCCTGACCCTCGACGCTCAGGGGCTGCGGTCGAGGGCGGTGGACGAGCTGGCCCGAGCCATGGCCGAGGCACCGGAGCCCGACGGGTACGGACGCCTCTTCCTCGACGAGGGGCGCTGGATGACCGCCCTGCTGCCCGACGTCACCCGGCCGGCGGCCGCCGTTGGGCAGGCGCGCCGACTCCTCGGCACGGTCGGCCCCGAAATCGGTCAGCGGGAGGCAGCGCCGGCCGCCGGGACGCTGTCCGACCGAGAGCTTCAGGTTCTCCGGCTCCTGGGCAGCGAGCTGAGTGGGCCGGAGATCGCCCGCCGGCTGTTCGTCTCCCCGAACACGCTGCGTACGCACACCAAGCACATCTTCACGAAGCTCGACGTCACCAGCCGCCGCGCGGCCGTCCGGCGGGCCCAGGAGCGCGGCCTGATCTGACGGGGCGCCTCGCCGGAGTCACCCACCCGGTCACATCGTCGGGTGATGCCGCGTCACCCGGTCCGTTCCTACCGTCGAGTCCTCCGCCGGCGCCCCGCCACGGAGCACCGAACAGGAGCCGGACATGACCATCACCCCCACCTTCCTCACCCGAGCGGCAGGCCTGTCGGCCGTCGTCGCGGGTCTGTTGTTCATCGGCGTTCAGGTCGGCCATCCCTACCTCGACGCGACGACCGTGACCACCGCCGACTACACGGTGCGCGAGACCGTCAAGACCCTGATGGCGGTCCTCTCGCTCATCGGGATCACCGGGATGTACCTGCGCCAGACCAGGCAGACCGGGACACTCGGCCTGGTCGGCTATGCCCTGTTCGCCGCCGGGTACCTCGCCGTCCTGAGCGTGCAGGCCATCGGGCTCGCCGTCCTGCCGACCCTCGCCGCCACGCAGCCGGCCTACGTCAACGACGTGCTGACCGTGGCCACCGGAGGCACGGCGACCGGCGACGTCGGCGGGATCCAGACTCTCAACCAGGTCGGCGGCATCGTCTTCCTGCTCGGCGGCTTCCTCTTCGGGATCGCCCTGTTCCGGGCCGGCATCCTGGCCCGGTGGGCGGCCGCCGTCCTGTCCGTCGGCGCCGTCGCGACGGTCCTGCGAGCGGTCCTCCCCGAGGTCAACTTCCGGCTCTTCGCCATCCCGATCGGCGTCGCGATGGTCGGTCTCGGGTGGTCCCTGTGGCGCGAGCAGCGCAACACCGCCGCTGGACGTACGGACGACCAGGCCACCTCACGGCTCGACCGGGCCGGCGCCCGGTGACCGCCCAGCAGTCGGCCCAGGCTACTGGGCCGACTCGCTCGGCCCGACGGACGGGTTGGGTGCCCGTCGCGCTGATCGCGCTCATCGCCATCCCCGCCGTCGCCGGGACCCTCCGCGTGGTCGAGCTGGCCGGCGGCCCGCAGGGCATCCCGGCCGATCCACGGTTCACCGCCTCACCCGTGCCGCTGGTCGTGCACATCGTCAGCGCCGTTCTGTATGCGGTCCTCGGCGCCTTCCAGTTCTCCGCGAGTCTGCGCCGACGCCGGCCCCGCTGGCACCGGATGGCGGGACGCAGCCTCGTGGTCCTCGGACTGGCGGTGGCGCTGTCCGCGCTCTGGATGACGCTGTTCTACGCCCGTCATCCCGGGACGGGGGAGCTGGCCTACCTGTTCCGCCTGGCGTTCGGCTCGGGCATGGCGGTCAGCATCGTCCTCGGGTTCGCGGCGATCCGGCGCGGCGACGTCGCCCGTCACCGGGCCTGGATGACCCGCGCCTACGCGTTGGCCCTCGGAGCGGGTACCCAGGCATTCACCCAGGGCATCGGCGCCGCGGTCTTCGGCCCGGGCGAGCTCGTTCGAGACCTCATGCTCGGGGCCGGTTGGGTCATCAACCTCGCGGTCGCGGAGTACGTCATCCGGCGGCCCGCTCACCGACGCTCCCGGTCGACCGCGACGGCAGCGACGTGATGGCGCCGCCGACCGTCCGGGCCGCCTCGACCTATCGCCTCCGGGTCGACGGACACCTCGACGACCACTGGTCCGGCTGGTTCGGCCGGTTCACGATCACCCGCGAGCCTGACGGCACGACGACCCTCACCGGCCCGGTCGTGGACCAGGCGGACCTGCACGGGTTGCTGGTCAAGGTCCGCGACCTGGGGGTCACCCTGATCTCGGTGGCGCTCGTCGAGCCCACGCGATGAGCCGTTGCCTCGTCCCGGTGCAGCGGACCTGCGGTCAGCCCGGGCCTACGAGGCGGGCGACCCAGTCGGCCAGGCCCTTGCTCGGAACCCAGTTGATCATGAAGAGACGCCCGCTGGCTAGGCGCCCTTCGACCCACCAGCCGCTGTGACGGCCGGGGCGGACGGCCACTGTGCGCTGGTTCATTGCTACTCCTGTAGGTCGTTCGTGCCGTGTAGAGGTGACACCTCGACCTTCGCACCCAGCAGGCATCGCAACCATCCGGTGAACCCGTGCATCGACAGGGCGGTTTTCTGGCCGCCTACGTCGGAGACCCGGTCAGTGCAGGCTGGGCCGGTAGAGGAGCTCCTGGGTCCGGCCGTCGAGCGTCCGCTGCTCGAGCAGCTCCAGATCGAAATCGGCCGCGCTCTCGAAGATCGGGTAAAGGCCGGTCTGTCCGGTGATGACGGCGTAGAGCGTCACCTGGACGACGTCGACAAGGCCGGCGGCCATCAGCGCCCGGTTCATCGACAGGCTGCCGTGGGAACGGAGCGGCACGTCGGACTCCTCCTTGAGGCGCGCGACGACGTCGACGGCGTCACCGTGCGCGACGGTCGCGTCCGGCCAGTCGAGCGGCTCCTCCAGCGTCGAGGAGACGACCGTGGCCGGCATCCGCCACATCCGGGTCACCCACGGGTCCCGCACGTCGGAGTCGTCGGTGCTGTCGGCCAGCATCTGCGTGAACTCGCGGAAGGTGGTCGCCCCGAAGACCATTCGCTGCTCCTCGCTGAACAACGCCAGCCGGCGCTCGAGCAGCTCAGCGCCCTGCTTTCCCCAGTAACCGGTCCAGTCGCCGGTGGCAGCGGCGAAGCCGTCCAGGCTGGAAAAGACGTCGAAGGTGTAGGTGGCGGTCATGTCGCTCTCCTCGGTTTCGTGTCGGTAGAGATACAGACCGCGGCCACCCGCCGGACTCATCGCCGTTGGCGCACCCGGTTCTGCTCGGGCGCAGCCCGCCTCTGCGTGGAGCGAAAGTGGTTCTCCCACAGCAGTTTTGCTCCACTCGAGGGTCCAGGAACTCGGCGAACGCTCAGTGACCGCTCAGGTCGAGGGCGTGACCACCGGCGGCCTTGGTGGCGAGGTAGCGGGCGTTCGCCGAGCTCAGGTGGACCGCCGTGGGGACCTCCTCGGCGACGGTGACCCCGTGGCGGTTGAGCTGCACCGCCTTGTCGGGGTTGTTGCTCAGCAGCCGGACGGTGGGCAGCCCGAGCGCGAGCAACATCTGCGCCGCGGCGGCGTAGTCGCGCTCGTCGGCGGCGTACCCGAGGGCGACGTTGGCCGCATACGTGTCGAGTCCCTCGCTCTGCAGCTGGTACGCGTCGAGCTTGGAATACAGGCCGATGCCGCGACCCTCCTGCCGCAGGTACAGGAGGTACCCGCCCGCTCGGTCGAGCCGCCCGACCGCCTCGCGCAGCTGGGGACCGCAGTCGCAGCGTTCGGAGCCGAAGACGTCCCCCGTGAGGCACTCACTGTGAAGCCGGACCAGTGTGGGCCGTCCGGTGTCATGGCGCAGCGGGCTCCGCGCGCTCGACCCGAACCCGAGCGCGAGGTGCTCGCGCCCGTCGACGAGGCCGTCGAAGGTGAACGCCCGTGCCGTCGTCGCGTACCCGTCGGCCAGACGCAACGGGATGGTCACCTGGGTCCGGATGGTGGCGCGGGGCAGGGTCATGGACACGGTCACATCTCCTCGGCCGGTATGCGGCATCGATCGGTCAGGGCGTAGCGCATCAGGGCGGCGTCGCCCACGCGGCGAACCTCGGCCAGCCGGGCCCGGTTGGACGCGGTGAACGGAAACGTCCCGTCGTCGACCAAGCGCGGCGCCCGTGAGTCGCCGACGAAGACCGGAGCCACGACCAGCTGGAGCTCGTCGGCCAGCCCGTCGGACAGCATCTGGGTCAGGACCCGCCGACCGCCCTCGACCATGAGCCGCCGTACTCCGCGGCCGTGTAGGTCGTCGAGCACCCAGGCCAGGTCCACGGTGGGTCCGGCGTCCACGACCGTCGCGGTCGCACCCAGCCGCCGCACGACAGGACCAACCGCGGGCGCTGCGGCGTAGACCACCGTGCCCGAACCCGGTTCGGTGAAGAGACGCGCGCCCGGGTCGAGGTCTCCCGAGCGGGTCACCGTCACCCGGAGTGGCGTCGGCGAGAGTCCGCGCGCCACCCGCTCCGCGCGACAGGCTGCGGATCGGACGAGCAAGCGAGGGTCGTCCCGCCGGACCGTCTCGGCGCCGACCAGGATCGCGTCGCACCCGGCCCGCTCCGCGTCCACGCGTTCGAGGTCGGCGGCGGGGGAGAGGACCAGCCGCTGCGGGCTCGCGTCGTCGAGGTACCCGTCGAGCGACACGCAGCAGCTGAGCAGGGTGTAGGGCTGGTCAGGCATCGGCGGTCGCCCGCTCGGCCGGTCGGGGTGGGATCGGCGCCGGGTGCCGACCGCGGAAACCCTGCACTACCAGTACCACCGCCCCGGGAAGAGCTGCGAACAGGACCAGGGCTCCGTATGCGGCCGCCGCGGTCACGCCGGCGCTCGCTCCCAGCCCGGAGGCCGCGAAGGCCCAGGCCGCGACGCCCTCGCGGGGGCCCCAGCCCGCGACGTTGGCGGGGACCGCCGAGCCGGCCAGCACGACGAGGGCCAGCGGGACCAGGGTGGCGAGGCCGACGTCGACCCCCGTCGCCCGGGCGGCCACGACGATGACCGCCGTGTGCCCGGCGACGACAACGGCGGAGGCCAGCAGGACGCGCGGCAGGGCGCGTCGCGACAGCAGCCCGACCCGGAGGTCGGTGGCCGCGACACGGAAGGCTCGGGTGAGCCGTCCTCGTCCGAACCTCGACGCCGCCGCGCCGGCCAGCCCGAGGACGACGGCCAGTACGACGAGGGCAACCGCCCCCCACTCCGCGACTACCCGGAAGGCCGACGGCACGACGAGCAGGACGACCACGGTGAGCGCGAGCTGGACCGCCTGGCCCCCGAACCGCTCCCAGCCGACCGACCGGACCGACGCGGCGAGCTCCCCGCTGCCGCGGCCGTGACGGACCGCGCGCTCGACGTCACCGACGACTCCACCGGGCACGGTCACGTTGACCAGCTGCGAGCGGTAGTAGGCCGTGACCGCCGAGCGCAGCGGGACGCGCAGCCCGATCCCGCCGGCCACGACCGTCCATCGCCACGCGGCGGCGACCGTCGTGACGAAGCCGACCACCAACGCGAACCCGATCACCGGAGCGTCGAGCCGGCGGACCCCGTCGAGGAACGCATCGGCACCGAACCGCCACACCAGCAGCGCCAGGACCACGGCCCCCGCGAGAGTTCCGAGCCAGCGCCGCGGCCGAACGCGCGTCATCGCCGTGCCCCGACCAGGGCGATGGAGTGGAGCGCCTCGTGGACCGCGCCGACCGTGGCGTCCCATGACGGAAGGTCGCCCCGTCGCTCCTGCGCGGCCGCACGCGCTCGACGTCGCGCGCCCGCGTCGGTGAGCCAGACGCGCAGGGAGGCGGTGAGGGCGTCGACGTCGCCGGGAGCGACGAGCAGTCCAGGAACCCCGGCACCCCCGACGCGATCGGCCATCCCGAGAGCGTCCCGCGTACCACCGACATCGGAGGTCACGACGGGGATGCCGCGGGCCAGAGCCTCGCTCAGCACCATCCCGTAGGTCTCCGCGCGGGAGGGATGGACGAGGAGGTCCGCCGACTCGTACATCGCCTCGAGCCGTGGTCCACCCATTGGGCCGTGCACCCGGACCCGGCCACCGGACCGTTCCGCCCAGGCGACGACGCTCTCCGCCGTGCCGGGGTCGATGTCCAGGGCGCCGATGCAGTCGAGCTCCCAGTCCACGTCGACCAGCCGTTGCAGCGCCGCGACCAGGGTGTCGTGCCCCTTGCCGACCGAGACCGGCCCGACGACCAGTAGCCGGCGACCGTCCTCGGAAGCCTGGGCCAGCGGCGCGGGATCGGCGCCGGGCACGGCGACCCGCACGCGCTCCGGGTCGAGCCGGTACGTGTCGAGCAGCCAGTCCCTGGTCCACGCGCTGGTGACGACCACGATGTCGACCGCCGCCAGCGCCTGCCTTTCTCGACCATCGTTGAGCGGCATGTGCATCAGCAGGACGATCCGTAGCCGATCCGTCTGCCCGGCAAGGGTTTCCGGAGCCGCGGACCCCACGAGCCCGTCGACGAGCACCGTGTCGCCATCGGCGACCGACTCGAGGACCCCACCCAGAGCCGACAGCGCCACGTCGTCGGGATGCGGCCACGCTCCGACGACCTCGTGCTCGGTAACCGACCATCCCCGCCCGGCGAGCCCGGCGCATACCCGGACGTCGTAGACGTTGCCGCCGCTCGGCCGCGCCGGGTCACGAACCCCGGCGGGCATGACGATGTGCACCCGGTGGCTCACGGCGCACGCTCGTAGGAGGCCCAAGCGAGAGGGTTCTCGCGAAGGGTGACGCCAACCGCGGTGATACCGGCGGCGTGCGCACCGAGCCGCCCGTCGGCGAGGCGTCCGGCGAGCTCGTCCGCGACGTGGCGGGCGAGCACCTCGGTGGTCGTGTTGACGCCCGTGAAGGCCGGGACGTCGTCGAGGTTCCGGTAGCTGAGCCCGCCGACGACGTCGTGGAGAGCGGCCGCCGCGAGGCCGATGTCGACGACGATCCCGTCGGGGTCCAGCTCGTCGCGGCGGAACGTCGCCTCGACGACGTAGGTCGCTCCGTGCAGCGCCTGGGCCGGGCCGAACGCCTCGCCGCGCAGGCTGTGGGCCACCATCATGTGGTCCGCGACGGTCACCGAGTACACGCTCACACCCCCTCGTACGTCACGGTGTGACAGATCGTCCGGGTGTCGCCGTCGGCGAGCCGGGCCATCACCTCTGGGAGCTCCGCGAGCGGGGACGAGCCGGTGAGGACCGCGTCGTACGCCGGGTCACTGAGCAGATCGAGGGCGAGCCGCAGCCGGTCGGCATACGACCGACGGCCGGCCCGGGCGGGCGAGACGGTCCCGACCTGGCTGGCCCGGATGCCGAGCCGCTCCGAGTGGAACCGGGCACCGAGGGAGAGTCGGATCTCCCGGTCGCCGTACCAGCTGAGGTCGAGCACCGACGTCTCCGCGGCCAGGAGCCGCAGGCTGGTCTCGAGCCCGGCCGACGTCGCGGTGGTGTGGACGACGAGGTCCTGGTCGTCGGCTGCCTCGGCGGGGGAGGCGAACGCCACGCCCAACGCCGCCGCGACGGTGGCCCGGGACGGGTCGACGTCGACGAGCGTCACCCAAGCCCCCGGTATGCCCGCCGCCACCTTCGCGACGCAGCACCCGACCATGCCCGCACCGACCACGCTGACCCGGTCGCCGACCAGCGGCGGCGCGTCCCAGAGGGCGTTGACGGCGGTCTCGACAGTGCCCGCGAGGACGGCCCGCTCGGCCGAGACGCCCTCCGGCACCGGAACCACGGCCGAGGCGGGGACGACGTAGCGCGACTGGTGCGGGTACAGGCAGAACACGGTCCGGCCTTCGAGCTCGTCCGGCCCCTGCTCGACGACGCCGACGTTGAGGTACCCGTACTTGACCGGTCCCGGGAAGTCGCCCTCTTGGAACGGCGCCCGCATCCGCGCGTACTGGTCCGGCGGGACCTCGCCGCGGAACACCAGGGCCTCGGTCCCGCGGCTGACGCCCGAACGGAGGGCGCGCACCAGCACCTCGCCGTCGCCCGGAACGGGTAGTGCCGCTCTCCGCAGCTCCCCGACGCCGGGAGCCCGGATCCAGAACGCGACCGCCTCAGGCGTCACGCGTGACCTCGACCTCCCCGGGCTGTGGTGGAACGCTGGTGGTGGCTGTACCCCGTTGGTGAACCGGCAACCCCCGCGTGGCGTCCTTGTGAGTGAAGGCTCGGGGACCGTCAGGCACCCGACACATCCTGTGTACTCCTGTAGACGGAGGTCTCGTGCGCACGGTTCAGCGGGCACCGGTCAGCGGCCTGGTCATGGTCGTCGCGCTGCTCACCGCCATCCAGGCCACCGTCGGCCTTGACGCCGTCGGCTGGGCCCTCGGTCTGGTCGTGGCGACCACGGGCTCGGTCCTGCTCGCCGTGGCGCTGCACCGCGCCGGCACGACGCGGTTCGGGCCGGCCAACGTGGTGACCCTCGTCCGCGCGAGCCTCGGCCAAGTGGTCGCGGCCCTGGTCGCCGCGTCGTTCGCGGGGCTCGACCACCGCACCCTGCTGGTGTCGCTGACGGCGCTCGCGCTCGCCCTCGACGCGGTCGACGGCCGAGTGGCCCGCCGCACCCGCTCGGTCACACCGCTGGGTGCCCGGTTCGACATGGAGGCCGACGCGTTCCTCATTCTCGTCCTTAGCGTCGCGGCCGGCCCAGTGGTCGGCTGGTGGGTCCTCGCCATCGGGTTCGCGCGGTATGCGCTGTTCCTCGCCGAGCGGGTCTGGGCGTGGCTGCGGGTCCCCGTGCCGCCGCGCTACTGGCGCAAGGTGGTGGCGGCCATCCAGGGGGTGTCGTTGGCGGTCGTCGTCTCGGGACTGGTCCCGACGACCGAGTCGATGGCGTTGTTGTTCGTGGCGCTCGCGCTGCTCGCGGAGTCGTTCGGGCAGGACGTCGTGTGGCTGACCCGCGCGCGTCACCTGGCCCGCACCGCGACCTGGCCGATCACCACCACGGCGACGGCGACCACTCAGCTCGCCCGGTCGGCCGGTGGCTGACACCGACACTCTGGCCCGTGAGGGCAGCCCGCCGCCGGCGCCGAGCGCACCGCGGCCGCGGCGCCGGGTGGTGGGGGTCGTCGTCACCGTCCTCGCGTTCGCGCTTCTCGTCGCGGCGCTCAACTTGCCGAACCGGCCGGAGCAGCTGACGCCGGGGGCCTGGGCCCGCATACCCCTCGAGCTGCTCGTCCTCGTCGTGCTCGGCCTGATCCTCCCGGCGCGGGCCCGGACCGTTGTTGCGGCGGTCGTGGGCGTGGCCATCGCTGTCGTCACCCTGCTGAAGGTCCTCGACATCGGCATGCTGGTCGGCTTCTACCGCACGTTCGACCCGCTGTCCGACCCGTCCTACGTCGGCTCGGGTTACGGCGTCCTGCGCGACAGCGTGGGCGGCGTCCGCGCGGTGCTGGTCGCCGTCGGGGTGGGGGTGGCCGCCGTGGCGGCTCTCGTCCTGCTCCCGCTCGCCGCGGTCCGGGTGACGCGGGCGGCGACCCGACACCGACGAGCCGCGACGAACGGCGTCGTCGTGGTCGGGGTCGGCTGGGCCCTCCTCGCCGCCCTCGGGACGACGACCGGCGCGAACCTGGGGGTCGCCTCCGCCCAGACCGCCACGGTCGGGGCCGACCACGTGAAGGATCTGCGCCAGGGGTTCGTGGACCGCGCCGAGTTCGAGCGTCTGGCCGCGAGCGACCCTTATGCGGCGACCTCCCCGCAGAGCCTCCTCGCCGGCCTTCAGGGCAAGGACGTGCTCGTCGTCTTCGTCGAGAGCTACGGACGTGTCGCCCTGGAGGATCCGCGCCTCGCTCCGACGGTGACCGCCGCGGTCGACCGCGCCACGACCGGGCTCGGGGCAGCAGGCTTCTCGGGCCGCAGCGCCTACCTCACCTCGCCGACGTTCGGCGGTCTCAGCTGGCTGGCGCACTCCACCCTCCAGACCGGCCTGCCGATCACCGACCAGGTCCGCTACAACGCCGTCCTCGACACCCGGCGCCTGACGCTGGCCTCGGCGTTCGGGTCGGCCGGCTGGCGCACCGTCCTCGTCAGTCCGGCCGACGAGAACGACATCTCGCCGGTCACCGGGTTCTACGGGTACGACGCCCTCTACGACGGTCCCGCCCTCGACTACCGCGGCCCGAAGTTCGGGTATGCGCCGGTGCCGGACCAGTTCACCCTTGCCACCCTCGCGCAGCGCGAGCTCACGCCCGGCCCTCGGGCCCCCCTGATGGCCGAGGTCGACCTCGTCTCCAGCCACACGCCGTGGGCCCCGCTGCCCCACGTGCTGGACTCGGGAGCGCTCGGCGACGGGTCCGCATACCAGCAGGTGTTCGACCAGGCGGCGAGCGCCGACGCCGTCTGGAGCGACCCCGCGAAGGTGAAGCAGGCCTACGCGGACTCCGTTGCCTACTCGTTGGACGCGCTGACCTCGTTCGTCGCGAACGCCCACGACGACAACCTCGTCCTCGTCATCCTCGGCGACCACCAGCCGGCGGCGGTCATCTCGGGCGACGGGGCCAGCCACGACGTGCCGGTGTCCGTGGTGGCCAACGACCCCGCCGTCCTGGACCGGATCGGGAGCTGGGGGTGGCAGAAGGGGCTGCGTCCCTCGACGACGGCGCCGGTGTGGCCGATGGACGCGTTCCGCGACCGCTTCTTCGGCGCGTTCGGGACCGGTCAGGTCGGGAAAGGCTCATAGCAGTCGTAGCTGCTCTGCCTCGCGATGCGACCGTCCGGAGCGAAGGCCTAGAACGCGCCGACGTGGGCGACGAGCTCTGACCCGGCCGGGACCGTCCCCAATCGGTACCGCGAGCGTCCCGCACCACGTCAGCTGTACGGCGGCGGTTTCGCCCTGCTCGAGGTACGAGACGACGTCGTACGACTGGGCCGAGAGGAGACCGGCGCCCTGCTCCGACGCGGCGAGCATGTCGGCCAGCGGACGCCGGGAGACCGTCGGCCCGGATGGCGCTGGGGTACTCGACCTGCATGGCGTCGGGGGAGAAGAACCGCGCCAGACCGTCGCCGGCGACGCCGTCGGAGATGGCCTGGTAGAGCTCGCGGAGCAGTGCTTCGTGGGACATCGGTCCATCGTGTCGCAGCCTCGGGCGCTCCCCGGATCTCCGGTCCTGAGGAAGTAGCGTTGGGCCATGGCGCGCGTCTCGAGCATCCTCATCTACCCCGAGCGCGACCAGCCCGGGCAGACGCTCGGGACGAGCTACGTCTCGCCCGAAGGCCTCGACGGCGACCGCCGCAAGAAGTCGCCCGTCCATGTCGTGGCGGTCGAGAACTACATCGACAACCACCCCCGGGCCAACATCGTCGTCGACATCCCGAGTGACGACCTCGACGATCTCGTCGGCCGACGGCTGCGGATCGGCACCACCGAGCTCGACGTCACCCAGATCGCCGGCAACTGCCCCGGCGTGTACGCGGAGGTCCCGGTGCCCGGGGACGTCTCGGTCGGCGACGAGGTGCTCGTCGGCGTCCAACCCGGGAGACGGTGAGGATCGCCTGCGCAGTCTGATGTTGGTGGGCTGTGGGTCGGTAAGCGCAACACTTTGCTGGCCGCCGAGGGGCGTGCGCCCCGCCTATCGCGAGTTCCCGCTCGTCGTCGACTTGAAGGCGTCATCTGAGCGTGCTATCGAATGAGCCCGATTCGGCCTCGAGGGGCGGGGCGCTGGGTCCGTCGCCTGAGTCCTACTGAGCTGCATCGGTCCCGTGGTCTAGACCAGGCCATGCCTGTGGGCTAGGACGGCGAGGTGAATTCGGTCGTGGGCGTCGAGTTTGGTGAGCATTCTTGCGATGTGGGTCTTGACGGTGCTCTGGGACAGGTGCCGCTTGACGAAACAGGAAGGGACACCTGGAAGGCAAAAGGCCCATGTTCCCCGCGATTCTCGCCACTGCGACGCTCGTGCCGACGGTCGAGGGAACGTCTAATGCCGGCGGGGGCCTTCCTGGGGTGGGCGCTGTGCCTGCCGGCCGCATCTTCCTCATCTTCGGCTCGCCAGCGGTCGGGAAGACGTCGACGGCCGAACGGCTGGCGTCCCGGTTCGACCGGGCGGTGGTGGTGCCTGTGGACGATCTGCGCAGCATGGTGGTCGCCGGCTACGTCTGGCCGGACGCGGAGTGGGCTCCGGAGGTCGACCTCCAGGTGACGCTGGCCGGGCGGACGGCGATCTGGTTGGCCGACCGCTGGTCGGCCGCCTGACGCTGCGGACCGTGAGCCGCCCACCCGAGTGGCCGACGTCAGGAGGTCCGCGGGCGCGGAAGTCGTGCCCGGATTCCCGGCACCTGTCGGATTCCTGGGCCTCCGCGTCGATCCAGGTGTATACCGTTGGTTGCCCGAGTTTCACTGTGGATCCGGGCGGTGAGGGCCAGATGGATCCCGGGAGGATTCCATGCGGAGACTTGTTGCGGTGTCGGCGGTAGCACTCGTGTCCTTCGCGGCGGTGGGGTCGACACCGGCCCACGCGGACCCGAAGGTGAACCATGTCCTGCTTCTCAGCCTCGACGGGTTCCACGACGTCGACCTGACCAACTATGTCGCCGCTCATCCGGCGTCGGCACTCGCGCAGCTGGTGGCGACGGGGCGTCGCTACTCGCATGCGACGGCTCAGACGCCATCCGATTCCTTCCCCGGCACGCTCGCGATGGCGACCGGCGGGTCGCCCAGCTCGACCGGCGTCTACTACGACGTCTCGTGGGACAACACCCTGTCTCCCGCCGGCTCGGACTGCACCACGCGGGGGGCGTTGGTGGCGTACAACCAGTCGATCAACCTCAACGCCAACTCCGGCGACAGCGTCGCCGACATCAACCCGGCCAAACTACCTCGCGATCCCGACCGTGGCTGCGCCGTCGTGTACCCACACCAGTTCCTCAAGGTCAACACCATCTACGAGGTGGCGCATGCCGCGGGACTGCGCACGGCGGTCGCAGACAAGCACCCGAGCTACGAGATCCTCGCCGGGCCCTCGGGCACCGGCCTCGATGACTTCTACGGCCCGGAGTTCAACGCCGCCAAGGCCGACATCACCAAGATCATCGCGAACGACGAGCTGAAGGTGGCCGCGGTCCTCAACCAGCTGGATGGCCTCAACCATCAAGGCACGGCCACGGTCGGCGTGCCGGCCATCTTCGGCATGAACTTCCAGGCCCCGAACATCGGCCAGAAGTTCTCGGGTTACCTCGACGCATCCGGCACGACGCCCCAAACCCTCACCACCTTGGGCCCGCTGGCCGGGAGTCCGCCGGGGCTTGCCCAGGCCCTCGACTCTGTCGATGCGGCGATCGCCCGCATGCTCAGCCACCTCGACGCCAACGGGCTGACCCGCGACACGATGCTGATCCTGACTGCGAAGCACGCCAACAGCCCGGTCGACCGCGGGACGCTCAGATGGGTGGACCCGGCGCAGTTCACCTCCCTCATCAACGGCGTCCAGCCCGGCCTGACCGCCCAGGTGACCGCAGACACCATGGCACTCGTCTGGCTGAAGGACCGCAGCCGAGCGGCCGACGCGGCGACCGTCCTACAGGCGAACGCGGGTGTGATAGGAGCGGGCACGATCACCAGCGGCGCGGCCGTTTCGACCCTTTTCGGCGGCCAGCTGGCCGGGAACCCGGCCCGCATGCCCGACATCGTCGTGCAACCCGTTCCCGGCGTCGTGTATGCGACACCGAACGCCAAGCTCGTCGACCACGGGAGCGGCAGCACCGAGGACACGCACGTCCCGCTGCTCGTCGTCGGCCCCAGTCGCCAAGCCGGCGACACCCTCGGCTGTCCCGTGTCGTTGCGGCAGGTCGCCCCGACGATTCTCAAGGCTCTCGGCCTCAAGCCGCAGTCGCTCGATGCCGTTCGCCTCGAGGGCACCAAGCGCCTCCCCGACGACGCCAATTGCGACTGAGGTCGCGGCTTTCGGCTAACCAGCCCGAGCCACCGTCGGCCGAGCGCGTCGTCAGACCGAGATCGGGATGGTGGTCTGGTTCGACGTGTAGAGGATGACGACATCGCCGAACACGACGGAGCCGTCCCGCGCGAAGAAGGTCAGCTCGTTGTTGTCGGGCCGGAGGGTGGCGCCGGCATTCGTGGAAGCGGGGATGATCTCGTGCCAGGTACGTTCGGCCTCGTCCCCGTCGACGAAGCTGTACTGGGTCGCCGTGAAGTCATTGATCCTGATGGAGAAGGCCGGCTTGCCGAAGCGGCGGGTGCGGTAGAAGAGCACCGCGGGCACTGCGACCGCGCCGGGGAGCGAGAAGAAGATGTGCCGGTCGCTGCTTTGGGAGGTCGGCAGAGTGAAACCTCCGGCGGTCTCCGGGAAGGCGCGATAGCGGGCGACCTGGGTGAGGGCGACCGCCAGCTGCTCAGGAGTCTCAGCGTCTGACATTCGTGAACCCTCCTTGGGTGCATGGGCTTTGGCGTCGTATGACGTGCCTGAGCCACGGACGTCTCGCCAACACGAGCGGTACCGGGCTTCCTCGGGTTGAAGGAGGGCTCCCGCGGCCGTGGAGATACGAGTGGGACCAGCGGGAGCTCGACATGTTTGGTCTGGTGATCTAGGGCCAGGTGTCGGATGCCGCACGGTGCGTGCTCAGCTGGACGAGTGGGCCGCCGACCCCGCCCTGAGGCCGTGGGTTGGCTCGGCACCTGAGCCGGAGTCACCGGCGACGGAACCCTCGTGGCTCTCGCCCGCACGCGCTGCCTCGTGTGCTACGTGGCACACGACCTCCACCGCTACCGGAAGTGGGCCGCAGCGGCTTGACGAAGCAGAGGAGCGTCGCAGCCCTCGACCCGGAGGGCTTCAGGCATCTAGTTACCGGCTGGTAACCTGCGGCCATGCCCGCCTCCACGACGCGCCGCGCAACCCGTCCCCGCACCACCGCCTCGAGCCCGACCGGAGGGCCGTCCGGTCCGCGCCGGGCCGCGATCCTCGGCGGGAACCGCATCCCGTTCGCGCGGGCCAACGGGGAGTACGCCAAGGCCTCTAACCAGGACATGCTCACCACCGCGCTGGAGGGCCTGGTCGCCCGGTTCGGGCTGGCCGGCGAGCGGATCGGCGAGGTGGCCGCCGGCGCCGTGCTCAAGCACAGCCGCGACTTCAACCTCACCCGTGAGGCGGTGCTGGGCTCCTCGCTCGCGGCGACGACTCCGGGGTACGACGTCCAACAGGCCTGTGGCACGAGCCTCGAGACCACGATCCTCGTGGCCAACAAGATCGCCCTCGGCCAGGTGGAGTCGGGCATCGCCGGGGGAGTCGACTCCGCGTCGGACGCCCCGATCGCCGTGAGCGAGGGGCTGCGCAAGGCGCTGCTGCGGGCCAATGCCGCGCGCACTCCGGTGGACCGGGCCAAGGCGTTCGCCGCGGTCCGCCCGGGCCACCTGGTCCCCTCGGCGCCGCGCAACGTCGAGCCGCGGACGGGTCTGTCGATGGGCGACCACATGGCGATCACGGCCAAGGAGTGGGCGATCACCCGCGAGGCGCAGGACGAGCTGACCCTGCGCAGCCACCAACGGCTCGCCGCGGCCTACGAGAACGGGTTCTTCGACGACCTCGTCACGCCCTACCTCGGGGTCTCGCGGGACACCAACCTGCGCCCCGACACCTCGCTGGAGAAGCTGGCCTCGCTGACGCCGGTCTTCGGCAAGGGTGAGGGCGCGACGATGACCGCCGGCAACTCGACACCGCTCACCGACGGCGCCTCAGCCGTGCTGCTGGGCAGCGACGCCTGGGCGGCGGAGCACGGGCTGTCCCCGCTCGCGTACTTCGTCGACGCCGAGACCGCCGCGGTCGACTACGTGCACGGCGCAGAGGGCCTGCTCATGGCCCCCTCGTACGCCGTGCCGCGGCTGCTCGCGCGGGTCGGGATGAAGCTGCAGGACTTCGACCTCGTCGAGATCCACGAGGCGTTCGCCTCCACCGTGCTGACCACCGAGGCCGCCTGGCAGGACGAGGCGTTCTGCCGCGACCGGCTCGGCCTCGACGCGCCACTCGGCGTCATCGACCAGGACCGGCTGAATGTCACCGGCTCGTCCTTGGCTACGGGTCACCCCTTCGCGGCGACCGGCGGCCGGATCGTCGCCACGTTGGCAAAACTGTTGCACGAGAAAGGTTCTGGCTCACGCGGACTGATCTCCATCTGCGCAGCGGGTGGCCAGGGCGTCGTGGCCGTGCTCGAGGCGGCCTGACCGATGACGGATACCTACAGCGACCTCGTCAACAGCAAGGTCGGCAAGCAGGTCGCGTCCCGGCTCGGGCTGCCTCGGCCGGTGCGACTGCGCCGGTATGCGCCGGACGGGCCCCTGGTGCCGGGTCCAGTTCTCGTCGCCGGAGTCGATGACGCGCCGCTCGCGGCCCGCGCGGTCGACACGCTGCGCGGCGACGCGATCGACATCATCCCGTCGGTCGCGGACGGTCAGCGCGTCGGCGCGGTGGTCCTCGACCTCACCCAGGCGACGGAGCTGACCGACCTCGAGGCCTTCCGGACGATCCTCGGGCCGGCCCTGAAGCGGCTGGCGCCGAGCGGGCGCGTCGTCGTGTTCGGCGGCTCGCCCGATCCGCGCAGCGCGAGCCCGATGGAACGTGCCACCCAGCGGGCGCTGGAGGGTGTGGTCCGCTCGATCGGCAAGGAGCTGCGGGCCGGTGCGACGGCCAACCTGGTCAGGGTCATGCCGGGCGCCGAGGCCAACGCCGACGCGGCACTCCGGTTCTTCCTCTCCGGACGCTCGGCCTACGTCGACGGCCAGGTCGTCACCGTGGGTGCCGCCTCTGGCGGCCCGGCGACGGCACCGGACGACTGGCATACCCCGCTGGCCGGCAAGGTCGCCGTCGTCACCGGCGCGGCGCGCGGGATCGGCGCCTCCATCGCCGAGGTGCTCGCTCGCGACGGGGCGACCGTCGTCGGCGTCGACATCCCGGCGGCGGGGGAGAGCCTGGCGCGCAACGCGAACCGGCTCGGCGGCACCGCGCTGCAGCTCGACGTGACCGCGCCCGACGCGGGCCGGCGGATCGTCGACCACGCCCGGAACCGGCACGGGTCGCTGGACATCATGGTTCACAACGCCGGCATTACCCGCGACAAGCTGCTGGCCAACATGGACGAGTCGCGTTGGGCCTCGGTCCTCGACGTGAACCTCGGCTCGGTGATCCGGATGAACGAGGCGATCCTCGCGCCGGACGGGCTGGCCGACGACGGTCACGTCGTGTGCGTCTCGTCGATCGCCGGCATCGCGGGCAACCGGGGCCAGACCAACTACGCGGCGTCCAAGGCGGGCGTGATCGGCCTGGTCACCGCGCTGGGCGGGTCGCCGGACCTGTACGCCCGGCGCGTCACGGTGAACGCCGTGGCGCCGGGGTTCATCGAGACCGAGATGACAGCCAAGATCCCGCTGGCGACGCGTGAGCTCGGTCGACGGCTCAGCTCGCTGCAGCAGGGCGGTCTGCCGGTCGATGTCGCCGAGACGGTGGCGTGGTTCAGCCAGGACGCCAACGCGGGCGTCACCGGCAACGTGGTGCGGGTCTGCGGCCAGAGCCTGCTGGGGGCCTGACGTGGTCGAGAGGCTGCGCTTCGACGCCGCGCCCGGCCTGCCGCGGCTCTTCGCCGACGCGATGGTCAACGGCCGGTTCCGCGGGTCGGCTCTGCCCGAGGTCGTGGCCGAGCGGCGTGGGGTACGGGTGGATCCCGCGGCGGTCGCCGACTATGCGCACCTGTGTGGGTTCGGGCTCGGGGCGCACCCGCCGGTGACCTGGCCGCACCTCTTGGGGTTCCCGCTGCAGGCCGCCGTGATGTCGCGCCGCGACTTCCCGCTGACGATGGTGGGCCTGGTCCACGTGGAGAACCGGATCACGTGGACGCGGCCGCTGGAGTACGGCGAGTCCCTCGACGTCGGCGTCCACGCTGCCGACCTGCGCCCGCACCGGCGCGGCCGGCTGGTGGACCTCGTCGCCGAGGTCTCGTCGGACGGCGATGTGGTGTGGCGCGGTGTCAGCACCTATCTCGCACGCGGCGACGGCGACGAGTCGGTGGTGTCGGACAGCCCGCCGGACGTGGCCGACCTGGTGTCGCGCGCCGTCGCGCAGGTGCGGTTCGCGGAGGACGCCGGGCGGCGGTACGCGTCGGTCTCGGGCGACGTGAACCCGATCCACCTGCACGCGCTGTCGGCTCGGGCGTTCGGGTTCGACCGGGCGATCGCGCACGGGATGTTCTCGTCTGCGCGGGTGCTCGCGTCGCTCGGGGCGCGGATCCCGGCGGCGGGGTCGTCGACGGTGTGGTTCCGCAAGCCGGTGAAGCTGCCGAGCACCACGAAGCTGGCCGTGTCGGACGACGCCCGGCTGGCCGTCCTGGTCCCCGCCAGAGGCAGCGGCGAGCACCTCGTCGCGACGGTCACCCCGGCTTAGCCCGCTTCCAACCCGGAGTTGTTGTGAGTTTTGGACGCTCCGGACGCCCGAAACTCGCAACAACTCCGGGTTGGAAGCGGGAAGCGTCGGGTGGGGGAACTCCGTCGCGGGGCTGCACCGGCCCTCGCTAGCCTTGATTGCCGATGGCCGCCAACAGGGCGGTCACGTCGCATACGAGAGTGAGTACTGCCGTGTCTGCCCAGATCAGCGTGACCGTCGCCGGAGACGAGCGATCGGTGGCGGAGGGCACGACCGCGGCCGACCTCTTCGCGGACGACCGGAGCGTCGTCGTCGCACGCATCGGCGACCAGCTCGTCGACCTGGCCCACGTGCTGCACGACGGGGACGTCGTCGAGGCGGTCACCATCGACAGCCCCGAGGGTCTCGACGTGCTGCGGCACTCCACCGCGCACGTCCTCGCCCAGGCGGTCCAGCAGGTGAACCCTAAGGCCCGCCTGGGAATCGGGCCGCCGATCCGCGACGGGTTCTACTACGACTTCGACGTCGAGATCCCGTTCACCCCGGACGACCTCAAGGAGCTCGAGCGGGTGATGCAGCGCATCATCAACGAGGGCCAGACCTTCTCGCGCCGCGTCACCACCGACGAGGACGCCCGCCACGAGCTCCAGAGCGAGCCCTACAAGCTCGAGCTGATCGGCCTCAAGGGCAGCCAGGGCGACGCCGTTGGGGACGCGGCCGACGGCGCGGACGCCGAAGTCGGCGGCGGCGAGCTGACCATCTACGACAACCACCGCCGCGACGGCGAGCTGGCGTGGAAGGACCTCTGCCGGGGCCCGCACCTGCCGACCACCAAGCTGATCGGCAACGCCTTCAAGCTGACCCGCAGCGCGGCGGCATACTGGCGCGGCTCGGAGAAGAACCCGCAGCTGCAACGGGTCTACGGCACCGCGTGGCCGACCAAGGACGACCTCAAGGCCCACCTGGAGCGGCTGGCCGAGGCCGAGAAGCGCGACCACCGCAAGCTCGGGGCCGAGCTGGACCTCTACTCGTTCCCCGACGAGCTCGGCTCGGGCCTGGCGGTCTACCACCCCAAGGGTGGCGTCATCAAGCGGGAGATGGAGGACTACGTCCGCCGGCGGCACATCGAGGAGGGCTTCGACTACGTCGGCACCCCGCACATCTCCAAGGACGGGCTGTTCCACACCTCCGGGCACCTGCCGTACTTCGCGGACGCCATGTTCCCGCCCATCCACCTGGAGGGCGCGGAGTACCGCCTCAAGGCGATGAACTGCCCGATGCACAACCTCATCTACCGGTCGCGCGGCCGCTCGTACCGTGACCTACCGTTGCGGCTGTTCGAGTTCGGTTCGGTCTACCGGTTCGAGAAGTCCGGCGTCGTCCACGGCCTGAGCCGGGTCCGCGGCATGACCCAGGACGACTCGCACTCCTACGTGACCCTCGAGGGCGCCGAGGCGGAGGTCAAGCACCTGCTCAACTTCGTCCTCAGCCTGCTTCGCGACTTCGGGCTGGACGACTACTACCTCGAGCTGTCGACCAAGGACGACAGCAAGGACAAGTTCATCGGCACCGACGAGCAGTGGTCCGTTGCCACCGGCGTCCTCGAGCAGGCCGCCCGTGAGACCGGTCTCGAGCTCGTCCCCGATCCGGGTGGCGCGGCGTTCTACGGCCCGAAGATCTCGGTGCAGGCCCGTGACGCCATCGGCCGGACCTGGCAGATGTCGACCGTCCAGTACGACTTCAACCAGCCCGAAGGGTTCCAGCTGGAGTACCAGGCGGCCGACGGCTCGCGACAGCGCCCGGTGATGATCCACTCCGCCAAGTTCGGCTCGATCGAGCGGTTCATGGCCGTGCTCGTCGAGCACTACGCCGGGGCGTTCCCGGTGTGGCTGTCGCCGGTGCAGGTCACCGGGATCCCGGTGGCGGAGGAGTTCGCGCCCTATCTGCGGGACGTGCTGAACCAGTTGCGGGACAAGGGAGTTCGCGTCGAGCTGGACGAGTCGGACGACCGGTTCCCCAAGAAGATCCGCAACGCCAGCAAGGCCAAAGTGCCCTACGTGCTCATCGCGGGGGAGGACGACCGGGCCGCCGGTGCAGTCTCGTTCCGCTACCGCGACGGCTCGCAGCGCAACGGGGTTCCCATCGACGCGGCGATCGCCGAGATCACCGCCGCCATCGCCGCCCGCGAGCAGGTCGTGACCGCGCCCACGTCTTGACGATCTCTAGAACCGCCGGGCCTCCCACGGGAGGTCCGGCGGTGCCATGCTCCGACGATGCGCGCGGCACGCCTGGTCCTCGTCCTCATCGCCACCGCCACGCTGCTCGTCGTCGGTCCGGCCGCACCCGCCCAGGCGGCGCCTCCGTCCTACGTCGCCCTCGGGGACTCCTACTCGTCCGGCGTCGGGACACGCTCGTACCTCAACGACGGGTCGAGCTGCCAGCGGTCGGTGTACGCCTACCCCTCGCTCATCGCGGCCGCCAAGGGGTATGTGCTGAACTTCCGGGCCTGCTCGGGCGCCTCCGTCGCCGACGTCACGAACAGCCAGCTGAGCGCGCTGTCGGCCGCGAACGCCTACGTCACGATCAGCGTCGGCGGAAACGACGCGGGCTTCGCCAGCGTCCTCACGACGTGCGCGCAGCCGTCCTGGCTGAGCAACTGCACCGGGGCGGTCGACCGCGCCCAGGGCTACATCAGGAACACCCTCCCCGGCTCCCTGGCGACCCTGTATGCGTCGATCCGCGCCAAGGCGCCGAACGCCAAGGTCGTCGTGGTCGGCTACCCGCGAATCTTCAACGGCACCGACTGCAACCTGCTCACGTGGTTCTCCGGCAGTGAGATGACCCGGCTCAACCAGACCGCCGACCAGCTCGACAGCACCATTGCGGCGGCCGCGGGGTCGGCGGGGTTCGGGTTCGTCAACCCGGTCTCGGCGTTCGTGGGCCACGCCGTCTGCGACCGCTCAGAGTGGATCAACGGGCTCTCGTCGCCGCTCACCGAGTCGTTCCACCCCAACCGCAGCGGGCAGGCGTCGGGCTACACCCCGCTGGTGAGCCCGGCCCTCGTCGGCGCTGCCGTGGCCGTGACGCCGGCCGTCCTCCAGAAGGCGGCCGCATCGGCGGAGGGACTGGCCGCCCAGCAGCGGTCCTACGCCGGCCTGGACGCGACGATCACCCCAAAGCGCTTTGTGGCTCCGATCCTCCCGATCAGCCCTCGGTGACGGGAGGCGCCCATCCCGGCCGGGGGATGAGGCAGAACGGGTGGCCCGACGGGTCGGCCCACACCGAGCCGTCCGGTGATATGAGGCGCCGGGCCCCGAGGGCATCGACCTGCTCCTCGGCCGCCGCGATGTCGTCGACCATGACGTCGTGGTGGATCTGCTGTGGCCGCGTCGGGTCGCCCCACACCGGTGCCTGGTGGTCGGGAGCGAGCTGGAACGCCATCCCGGAGTGGTCCTCGTGCGGCGCGACGACGACGAAGTCCTCCGACGCATACGTGATGGGTTGGCCGAGCACGGCCGACCAGAACCGCGCCAGCCCCATGGGGTCCGGGGTGTCGTAGATGACGTGATGGAAACGACCGACCGGGTTCACGACGTCGCCCGCCGTTGACGGCGCCGAACCACGAGCGCGACAACCACCGCGAGCACGGCCAGCGCCGCCATCAACCAGTTGAGGCGGGTGATGTCGTCGCCGAGGTCCGCGAGGCGCAGGGCGCGACCCGGATCCGGGTCGGCCGGATCGCCCATGCGGGTGAGCGACTCCAGCCCGCCGACGAGGAGCAGCCCCGCGCCGGGCACTAGTGCGAGCAGACCCCAACGGCTGCCGAGGACCACCCCGAGCAAAGCGATCGCCACCGTGGGCACCAGCCCGGTCAGCGACGATGCTGCGGACTCCAGGTAGCGAGCCCTCGACGGGATGTCGCCGAAGAATGGCGCCGCGGCGATCAGCGAGTTCCACAGCGCGCTGGCCTGGACCACGAGACCGACGAGGACGAGCAGGACGGTCAACGGCCAGACCCGCGTCCTCGGGGAGCTCTCCACGGCCACGGTCATCCGCACCAGTCTGCCCGACGCCCCCGACACCTCTGGCAGGGTGAGGCCATGAGCGAGGTGACGCAGCACGCTCCGGGCCAGATCGTCGTCGCGACGCGCAACGCGATCTCGGAGGCCATCGCGACGATCGCCGAGATCGCCGGCCGGCACGTCGTCGTCCTGGGCGACGACGACCCTGAGGGCACCCCGCGCGAACGCCTGGCCGCGGACCCTCCGACTCCACGCGACGCGGTCGTCATCTGCGACCACGACGCGCCCGACGCATACGACCTGCTCCGGGAGGCCATCGCGAGTCCCGCTGGGTACGTCGCGATGATGGCCAGCCGGCAGCGAACCGCGAACGTCCTCGCCATGCTGCGCGACGAAGGAGCCGACGCGGCGACCCTCGAGCGGGTCCACCTGCCGGCCGGGCTCAACCTCGGCGGCAAGACGCCCGGCGAGATCGCGCTCTCGGTCGTGGCCGAGATCCAGGCGTGGAGCAACGGTCGCACCGGGCGCCCGATGCGCGACGGAGGGCCGCCGTAGTGGCTGCATAGGATCGTCGCCATGAGCAGCGGGGCGGGCGAGGTCGAGACCCCGGCCGACTTCGCGGGGGAGCCGGACGGCTTCCAGCGGCTCTGGACGCCGCACCGCATGGTCTATGTGGGCGGCGACAAGCCGAGCGACGAGGCCGGCGAGGGCTGCCCTTTCTGCGCCGCACCGGATCGCAGCGACGCCGAGGGCCTCATCGTCCGCCGGGGCGACCTCTGCTACGTCGTGCTGAACCTCTTCCCGTACAACCCGGGGCACGTGCTCGTCTGCCCTTACCGCCATGTCTCCCTCTACGTCGACCTCACTGACGAGGAGACCACCGAGTTCACCGCCCTGACCAAGCAGGCGCTGCGAGCGCTCGAGAAGGCCAGCGCCCCGATGGGCTTCAACCTCGGGATGAACCAGGGAGCCGTCGCCGGCGCCGGGGTGGCCGCTCACCTGCACCAGCACGTGGTGCCCCGGTGGGGTGGGGACTCCAACTTCCTGCCCGTCGTCGCCCGCACCAAGGCCCTCCCGATGCTGCTCGAGGACGTCCGGAGCCGGCTCGTGGAGGCGTGGCCGGAGGGCTGAGCCCCCCACAGCGGATAGGCTGGACGGCACCATGCTCAACCGACTTCTGCGCGAGACCTGGACCAAGGTCATGACGCCGATCGCGAGGCTGTTCCTCCGTCTGGGCATCAGCCCCGATGTCGTGACGGTCGTCGGCACGGTCGGAGTATGCGTCGGAGCGCTCGCCTTCTACCCCCGGGGCCAGCTCCTCGTGGGCACCCTGGTCGTCACGCTGTTCATCTTCAGCGACAACGTCGACGGCGTGATGGCCCGGATGTCGGGTCGCGAGGGACCGTGGGGGGCCTATCTCGACTCCACGCTCGACCGCATCGGCGACGCCGCGATCTTCGGCGGTCTGGTGCTCTACTTCGCGGGCGTCCACCAGAACCTCCTCGCCGCCGGGCTGGCGCTCGCCTGCCTGATCCTCGGGTTCGTCGTCAGCTACTCCAAGGCGCGCGCCGAGGGCCTCGGGATGACCGCGAACGTCGGGATCGCCGAACGCGCCGACCGGCTCCTGGTCGTCCTGGTGGCGGCCTTCCTCGTCGGCGTGGGCGTGTCGGTCGTCCTCCTGATCGTCGTGCTCGGACTGTTGTCCGTCGCCAGCCTCATCACGGTCGTGCAGCGAATGGTCGCGGTCCGCCGTCAGGTCCTGGCCCGGACCCCCGACCAGCACACTCCGGGCGTGTCGGCGCCGTGATTCGGACGTGACGACCTCCCGCACCGCCGGGCTGCGCGCCCTCGTGCCCGGAGGGCTGCTCGGTGTCGTGAACGACGTCTCCAGCCGGGTCGCGTCCACCGGCCAGACCATGGGTCTGCGGGCCGGGTTCGCGGCCGTCCGCGCGTTGCCGTCGCCCGCCGCATACCGGCTGTTCGACCTCATCGCCGACGTGTCGACCCGACGCGGGGGCAAGGGGGTCGACCGGCTGCGGTCGAACTACGCCCGCGTGCGTCCCGAGCTCGACGAGCGGGAGCTCGAGGCGCTGGTGAAGGCCGGGATGCGGTCCTACATGCGCTACTACTGCGACGCGTTCCGCCTCGCCGACCGCACCGAGGACGAGCTGGCCGCCGCCGTCCGGATGGTCGGCGACGGGCCGGTACGCGCGGCGCTGGACGCCGGTACGGGCTGTGTCGTCTTCCTCGGCCACATGGGCAACTGGGACACCGCCGGAGCCTGGTCGTCGGGGCATCTGGCGCCGGTGACGACGGTCGTGGAGCGGCTGGAGCCCGAGGAGGTGTTCCGCGACTTCCTCGAGTTCCGCGAGTCCCTGGGCATGACGATCATCCCGCTGACCGGGTCGGGTGACCCGTTCCTCGCACTCAAGCAGGCCGTCGCCCACAACGCCTTCGTCGCCCTCCTGGCCGACCGCGACCTCACCCGTCACGGCGTCGAGGTCGACCTCTGCGGTCACAAGGCCCGGATGGCCAAGGGGCCGGCGGTGCTGTCGGTGATGACCAAGGCCCCGCTGTTCACGGCGACGGTCTGGTTCGAGGACGCGCCGGCCCTGCCTTCGGGCAAGCGGGTGGTCATCGAGATGACCCCGGTGGCGACGCCCGGGGAGGGTTCGACCCGGGAGAAGGTCCAGGTGATGGTCCAGGCGTGCGCCGACCTCCTCGGTGAGGCGATCCTCCGGCATACCGAGGACTGGCACATGCTCCAGCGGATCTTCGTCGACGACCTCGACGACCGCCGTGCGCCTGAGCCCTCCGCGTCGGCGGTGAGCTCGTGAGGCTCGGGATCGTCTGCCCCTACTCCTTCGACATGCCCGGGGGAGTGCAGTACCACGTGCGCGACCTGGCCGAGGTGTTCCTCGCGCAGGGCCACGACGTGAGCGTGCTCGCCCCGGCCAACGACCGGACCCCGCTCCCGCCGTACGTCGTGTCCGCCGGCCGCGCGATTCCTGTGAAGTACAACGGATCCACGGCCCGCCTCAACATCGGTCCCACGGCGGCCGCACGGGTGTCCCGGTGGGTGGAGAACGGGGACTTCGACCTCGTGCACCTGCACGAGCCGATCACGCCGAGCGTCTCGGTGCTGGCCCTGTGGGCGGCCGAGGGACCCATCGTGGCGACGTTCCACACCTCGATGCTGCGGTCGCGCTACTACCAGGCCGCGTACCCGATCGTCCGCCCCAGCCTCGAGAAGATCACCGCACGGATCGCCGTCTCCGAGGACGCGCGTCGCACGGTCACCACGCACCTCGGCGGCGAGCCGATCGTCATCCCCAACGGCGTCTTCGTGCACCGGTTCGACCGCGCGGAGCCCCGCGCCGAGTGGATGGGTACGCCGGAGCGTCCGACCATCGCGTTCCTGGGCCGAATGGAGGAACCGCGCAAGGGTATGCCGGTGCTCGCCGCTGCTCTGCCGGAGGTCCTGCGCGCGGTCCCCGGGTTGCGGGTGCTTGTCGCCGGCCCCGGTGACCCTGAGGAGGTGAGCGCGGGGCTGCCGCCCGAGGTGGTCGCCGCGTGTGAGTTCCTCGGACCGGTCAGCGACGAGGACAAGGCGCGGCTGCTCAAGTCGGTCGACCTCTACGTGGCACCGAACACCGGCGGGGAGAGCTTCGGGATCATCCTCATCGAGGCGATGAGCGCCGGCGCACCGGTCCTGGCCAGCGACCTGCCGGCGTTCGTGCGGGTGCTCGACGGCGGGTCGGCCGGGGCGACGTTCGTCAACGAGGACCCGCGCGACCTCGCGCGCCGACTGCTGGAGCTGCTGAGCGACGGCCCTGGCCGACAGGCCCTGGCGGCACGTGGCCGGAAGCGGGCGGACGTCTTCGACTGGTCCGTGGTCGCCGCCGACGTCATGGCGGTCTACGAGACGGTCACCGACGGCGCGTCGCGCGTCCGGCCGGCCGCCGACAGCTCGTCGCGGTGGACCCGGCTGCTGCGCTCGGGCCGCGCGCCACTCGGATGACGGGTTCCCTCCGGTGAGCACGCTCGAGTGGGTGACGATCGTCGTCGCCATAGTCCTGATCCTGGGCTGGTACCTGTCCTACAGCGCCGCTCGACTCGACCGGCTGCACGCCCGGGTCGAGTCGACGTCGGCCGCGCTGGACGCGCAGCTGGTGCGGCGGGCGGAGGCCACGCTGGAGATGGCCAACGCCGGGCACCTGGATGCGGCCTCAGGGCTGATTCTCGCCTCGGCCGCAGCGGAGTCGCTGGCCACCGTCGAGGGTGACCCCGACCGCGAGGCCGTCGAGTCCGACCTCACCGACGCGCTCCACGCCGCATTGAGCCCGATCACCATCGATGCGCTGCGGGCCATCGACGAGCCGACGTCGGAGTCGCTGACCCGGATCGCCGACGCGGGGGTTCGCGTCCAGATGGCCCGCCGGTTCCACAACGACGCGGTCATCGACGTGCGGCGGGTTCGCCGGAAAACCGTGGTCCGGCTGTTCCGGCTGGCCGGCCACGCCGAGCTCCCGGCGACGATCGAGTTCGACGACGAGCTTCCGCCGAGCCTCCGCACCTGAGGCCGGCCGGCCGTGCTGGGCGGCGGTCGGGAGCACCGTCGGGCAGCCGTACGATTGACGACGTGAGCGAGTCAGACGTGGAGACCCAGTCCGGAACCGTGACCGGGACCAACCGGGTCAAGCGAGGCATGGCCGAGATGCTGAAGGGCGGCGTCATCATGGACGTCGTCACCGCGGACCAGGCGAAGATCGCCGAGGATGCCGGAGCGGTGGCCGTCATGGCCCTCGAGCGCGTCCCCGCCGACATCCGCGCGCAGGGCGGCGTCTCGCGGATGAGCGACCCCGACATGATCGACAGCATCATCGCCGCGGTGTCGATCCCCGTCATGGCCAAGGCCCGGATCGGGCACTTCGTCGAGGCGCAGGTCCTTCAGAGCCTCGGGGTCGACTACATCGACGAGTCCGAGGTCCTCACCCCGGCCGACTACGCGAACCACATCGACAAGTGGGCGTTCGACGTCCCGTTCGTCTGCGGCGCGACCAACCTCGGTGAGGCGCTGCGCCGGATCACCGAGGGCGCGGCGATGATCCGCTCCAAGGGCGAGGCCGGCACCGGCGACGTCTCCAACGCGACGACCCACATGCGCCAGATCCGCGGCGAGATCCGCCGGCTCACCAGCCTGTCGGAGGACGAGCTCTACGTCGCCGCCAAGGAGCTCCAGGCCCCCTACGAGCTGGTCAAGGAGGTCGCCCGGCTCGGCAAGCTGCCGGTCGTCCTCTTCACCGCCGGCGGCATCGCGACCCCGGCCGACGCGGCGATGATGATGCAGCTCGGCGCCGAGGGCGTGTTCGTGGGATCCGGGATCTTCAAGTCCGGCAACCCCGCCCAGCGCGCCGAGGCCATCGTCAAGGCGACGACGTTCTTCGACGACGCCGACATGGTCGCCAAGGTCTCGCGGGGGCTCGGCGAGGCCATGGTCGGCATCAACGTCGAGGAGATCCCGCAGCCGCACCGGCTGGCCGACCGCGGCTGGTGACCTGACCGCTCAGGTCACCTCGACCAGCTCGACGTCAAGAATGATCCCGCCCGACACCTGAAGCACCGCGAGCGTCCCGTGCGGCTGACGGCGTCGGTCCGTCGGCGACCCCGGGTTGAGGATGCGAAAACCGTCCTCGCCGACGTCCATCGGGATGTGCGAGTGGCCGAACACGACGAGTCCGCACTTGGGGAACTGAGTCCGCAGGCGCCGCATTCGTCCGGTTGCCGGTCCACTGTCGTGGATCATCCCCACCCGGAGTCCGGCCACGTCCAGCTCCAGGATCTCCGGGGCGCCCCAGGCGGCGACGTCCGAACCGTCGTTGTTGCCGAGCACGGCGTGCACCGGCGCGTATGCGGCGAGCTCGTCGAGGACCGACGCCGTGCAGACGTCGCCGGCGTGCAGGACGAGGTCGGCGCCGCGCAGCTGCTCGGCGACCGCGGGTGGGCACCGCTTCCACCGCCGCGGGGCGTGCGTGTCCGAGAGGACGACGACCCGCAGCGGGTCAGTCGTGCGCCTCGGCATGGTGCTCCGCGAGGAGGTCGGTGCCCCAGTCGCGGCGCAGGTCGCGCCACACCGTGTGCGCGTGGTTGGCGCCGTCCTGGGTGTTGTCGTACTCGAGCAGGAACGTCTCACCCCGGACCGCGTAGTAGTGCCGCTCGCCCGGTGTCGTCGACCCGGCCCACGCGAACGTCACCGACTCGAGCCCCGACTCCGCAACGGCGTGCCACGCCTGGTCGGCCACCCGTTCGGGGGCCCGGCCCAGGTACCACCGCACCAGCGCCTCGAGACGATCCGCCTGCGACCGGTCGAGCGCGTCGTAGCGCACCCCCGACGGGACCACCTCCGGGTCGGCCACGGGGTCGTGGCGAGTCGCGATGTCGTCCGGCGCGTCCGGCGACACGACCGCCACCCCGCGCTGGCCGTCGTCCAACGCGCCAAGGAGATCCCGAGCCAGGTGCTCCTCCTCGCGCAGAACCTGGAGCCCCGTGTGCGGTCCGCCGCGAACGACGGCCGGGTTGGCTCCGAGAAACGACGGGGTGATCGCGACGGCGTCGCCGACGACCGTCGCGTGGACGCCGACGTGGTGGCCGCCGAGATGCCACGCCCACACCTCGTCGTCGGGGTCGCCGAGGACGCGCACCCAGTACCGCTCCGAGCTGCGCCGCTCCCAGCCGGTCTTGCCCACCGAGCGCTCCACCTCGCGCAGGACGTCGTCGAGGTTCATCACCTGCCGGGTCCGGTCGGCGCCCATTGCGCTCAGTGTGACGCCGAGCAGGTCGTCCAGGGCCGCGCGGCCGGCATCGTTCAGGTCGCCCACGGCGACCCCGGGACGCGATCCCGGCAGGTAGGTCCAGACCTTCCGGTCGGCCACGGAAAACGGCGCCGCGGCCGCGGCCCGGCCGGCCCCGTCGAGGCCGTCCAGGAACTGCCGCGCCGCCGCCCGCAGGACTGCCGTCGAGTCGCTCACCACTCGACCGTAGCCGAGCGCAGGTCGAGCTCCCGACCGAGGAACCGCGCATACTCCTCGGCGGCCGCGACGACGCGCGGGTCGTCGACCTCGAGGTCCATCATCGAGATCTCGACCGTGACCGCCTCCGGCCCCAGCGTTCGCTGCCACGCGCCGGCGATGACCCCGTCGATGACGACGGCCCGGTTCCAGGGGAGCGTCCAGTAGCCGTGGTCGGGGTGGGCAAGCGCGCTGCGGTCCTTGTAGGCCATGCCGTACTCGTCGTAGTCGGGCATCAGGAAGCTTCTCGTCGCGGTGGGTGGTGCGGCGTCCTCGACGAGAAGGTATGCGCGGCCGTCCTGTTCGACGGTGGTCACCTCCTCGCCCAGCAGGTTCAGGGCCTGCTTGACCTGCGTCACGGTGAGGCCGCTCCACGTCGTGAGGTCCGGGATGGTGGCCGGTCCTCGGGTCCGGAGGTACCGCATGACGAACTCGGCCAATGCCTCCTCGTCCGAGCGCGCCGGCGTGGGAGCGGCGCGCTCGTGGAGCAGTGCGTAGGTGAGCTGGTTCCCGCGCCGCGGGCCGCTGACGACGACGCCCTCGAGCTCGGCGTACATCATCAGGTAGGCCATCTGGAAGCCCTTCTCCTCGGCCCATCCCGCTGGCAGGCCCGCACGAATCTCGTTGCGGGTCATATAGTTTCCGCCGGCCAACAGGTCACCGACGAACCCCGCGAACCGGTCCAGCCGCTCGGTGTCGAGCTCGAGGCTGCGGTACATGAACGCGTTGGCCTGGTGCACGCGCTTCGCGGTCACCTGCAGGACCAGCCGGATGTCCTGCGCCGCAACGAAATGCCAGGTCGGGCGCAGCGCGTGCAGGCGCAGAATCCGGCCGTCGTCGCACGCCGCCTCGACCTCGTCGTCCGACCCGCCACCCTCGAGCCGGAGCCCGATCGCCCACTTGGCCATGGCGTACTCCTGCGCCTGCATCGCGACGAGGGTCGAGACCACCCCGGTCGGGTCGGTGAGCGTGGACCCGACGAGGAGCTGGTGCGCGAGCCGCAACCGACGGAGGTCGGCGAGGGCGAGCCCAGCCGTCACGTGACCGTCGCCCGGGCGCGGAACTCCTCCCGCGCATACTCCTGCCCGTCGACGACCTCGGCCACCGCGACCGCCGCCCGCGCCGCGTCGAGGTGCGAGACGTAGAGGGGCGCGAAACCGAGCCGCACGAGGTCCGGCTCCCGGAAGTCGCCGACGACGCCGCGGGCCATGAGGGCCTGGACCACGGCGTAGGCCTCGGGGTGCCGGACGGCGACCTGGGACCCGCGACGGTCGTCGTCGCGCGGGGTGGCGACCGATTCACCGTGGCCCAGAGCGTCGAGACACTCGACGAAGAACCGGGTCAGGGACAGCGACCGGGCTCTGATCGCCGGCACCGACAGCCCGTCGTAGGCGGTGAGCGCCGCCTCCAGGGCCAGGATGCTGAGCATCGGGCCGGTGCCGACGCGGGCCCGGGTGATCCCGCCGGCCGGGTCGAACGCACCCTCCATGGCGAACGGTCGCGCGTGCCCGTGCCACCCGGTGATCGGGCTCGCGAACGTCGCCTGGTGCTCCCGTCGGACGTAGACGTAGGCGGGAGCGCCCGGCCCGCCGTTGAGGTACTTGTAGCCGCAGCCCACCGCCAGGTCGGCGCCGTCGTCGTCCAGCCGGACGTCGACCACGCCGGCCGAGTGGCACAGGTCCCAACAGACCAGGGCACCGACCTCGTGAGCGACGCGGGTGAGCTCGGGCAGGTCCCACAGCTCACCGGTGCGGTAGTCGACCGAGGAGTACGAGACCAGGGCGACGTCGGGTCCGACCTGGCCCAGCCGGGTCGCCACGTCCGCCGGGCGTACCCGCTCGACGGTCAGCCCCGCGAGGCGGGCGGCTCCGTCGAGGACGTAGAGGTCGGTGGGGAACGAGTCGGGGTCGGTGAGGACGACCCGGCGCTGCGGTCGCATCCGCGCCGCGGCGACGAACACCTTGAAGAGGTTGACCGACGTGGAGTCGGTCACGACCATCTGGCCTGGGGCGGCGCCGACCAACCGGCCGATGCGGTCGCCGACCCGCTCGGGCGCTCCCCACCAGTCGGACTCGTTCCACGACCTGATCAGGCGCTCGCCCCACTGGCGCTCGGCAACGTCGGCCAGGGCGGCTGGCACGGCCCGAGGGAGCGCGCCGAGCGAGTTGCCGTCGAGGTAGACCAGGTCGTCGGGGAGCGAGAAGAGCTTCCGCCGGTATGCCTCGGCGTGCTCGACGTCGAGCTCGGCGGCGCGCGCGGCCAGGTCGTCGGGGACGTCCACAGTCGGACGCTATCGGACGGCCGGTAACGTCGCCGACGTGTCCCGGTCCGCCCTCACCATCGGTGTGCTCGCCGTCCAGGGAGACGTCCGGGAGCACGTGCGGGTCCTCACGGACTTGGGGGCACGCGCAGACGGCGTGCGTCGGCCGACCGAGCTCACCGACCTCGACGGGCTGGTCATCCCCGGCGGGGAGTCGACGACGATGGACAAGCTGGTCCGGGCGTTCGACCTCTTCGAGCCGCTGCGGGACCTCATCGCCGGGGGGCTGCCGGTCTACGGCTCGTGCGCCGGCATGATCATGCTCGCCGACCGCATCGCCGAGCCCCGGCCCGGCCAGCAGACGCTCGGCGGGCTCGACATCACTGTGCGCCGGAACGCCTTCGGGCGTCAGGTCGACTCGTTCGAAGAGGACATCCACTTCGCGGGACTGAACGGGCCGCCGATCCGCGCGGTGTTCATCCGCGCTCCGTGGGTCGAGGAGGTCGGCGAGGGCGTCGAGGTGTGTGCTCGTGTGGAGCAAGGGCCGGCCGCCGGTAGGATCGTCGCGGTTCGTCAGGGTTCCCTGCTCGCCACCTCCTTCCACCCGGAGGTCACCGGCGACACGAGGGTCCACGAGCTCTTCGTCGAGATGTGTAAGGACGTGCAATGAGCGGCCACTCCAAGTGGGCGACCACGAAACACCAGAAGGCGGCCAAGGACGCCAAGCGCGGCAAGCTGTTCGCCAAGCTGATCAAGAACATCGAGGTCGCCGCGCGCACCGGTGGCGGTGACGTCACCGGCAACCCGACGCTCTACGACGCCGTCCAGAAGGCGAAGAAGACCTCGGTCCCCAACGACAACATCGACCGCGCCATCAAGCGCGGGTCGGGTGCCGAGGCCGGCGCCTCCGACTGGCAGAGCATCACCTACGAGGGGTATGCGCCGGGCGGGGTCGCGGTGCTCATCGAGTGCCTCACCGACAACCGCAACCGCGCCGCGGCGGAGGTACGGACCGCGCTCACCCGCAACGGCGGCCAGCTCGCCGATCCCGGCAGCGTCACCTACGTGTTCGACCGGCGCGGCGTGGTCATCGTCCCGAAGTCCAACGGCCTCACCGAGGACGACCTGCTCGAGGTGGTCCTCGACGCCGGCGCCGAGGAGGTCAACGACAACGGCGACACCTTCGAGATCGTCTCGGACGCGTCGGACTTCGTCGCGATCCGCACCGCCGTCCAGTCGGCGGGGATCGACTATGAGTCGGCCGAGGCGTCCTGGGTGCCGAACCTCCAGGTGCCCCTCGACCTCGACGGGGCCCGCAAGATGATCCGGGTCATCGACGCGCTCGAGGACAGCGACGACGTCCAGAACGTCTACGCCAACGGTGACATCCCCGACGACGTCCTGGCCGAGCTCGACGACGACGAGTGAGCCGAGCGGACCGAGGAGCGACGCCCGGCGCGTTGCTCCCGGCCCGGCGGCGTCCGCCCCGGTAGCGTCGTCCCGAACACGTGTTCGGTCGGTCGCTCGGCAAGGGAGGTATGCGAGTGGTGCGCGTCCTCGGGGTCGACCCCGGTCTGACCCGCTGCGGCGTCGGCGTCGTCGACGGCGCCCCCGGCCGGCCGCTGCGGATGGTCGACGTCGACGTGCTCCGAACACCGAGCTCGATGCCCACACCTGAGCGGCTCCTCGCCCTCCAGACCGACATCGACGCGTGGGTCCGGCGCTACCACCCGGACGCTGTGGCCATCGAGCGGGTCTTCGCCGACGTCAACGTCGCGAGCGTCATGGGCACCGCGCAGGCCTCGGCGGTGGCCATGCTCGCCGCCGCGTCGCGCGGCATACCGGTGCACCTGCATACCCCCACCGAGGTCAAGGCCGCGGTGACCGGCAGCGGCCGGGCCGACAAGGCCCAGGTCACCGCGATGGTCACCCGTCTGCTCCGGCTCACCGAGGCCCCCAAGCCGGCCGACGCGGCCGACGCGCTGGCGCTGGCGATCTGCCACATCTGGCGCGGGGGAGCGCAGGCCCGGCTCGACGCCGCCGTCGCGGCCCAGACGGGTGCCCGATGATCGCGTCGATCCGCGGGACCGTGCTGCGGGCCGGCCTGGACTCGGTGGTCGTCGAGGTCGGCGGCGTCGGCATGCTCGTCCACACGACGCCGCTCACGGCCGCGGGTATGCGGACCGGCCAGACGGCCTCCCTGGCCACCACGCTGGTGGTGCGGGAGGAGTCGCTGACGCTCTACGGGTTCGCCGACGAGGACGAGCGGCAGGTGTTCGAGACCGTCCAGACGGTGTCCGGGTTCGGTCCGAGGCTGGCCCTCGCCATGCTGGCCGTGCACAGCCCCGACGCGGTGCGCGGGGCGATCACGACCGGTGACCTCGTGGCCCTCACCAAGGTGCCCGGGATCGGCCGCAAGGGCGCCGAACGCATCGTCCTCGAGCTGCGCGACAAGATCGGAGTGCCCTCGGCGTCGGTGTCGGTCGGCGACCGTCCCGCGTCGGCGGCCTGGCAGGGTCAGGTCCGCGAGGCCCTGGTGGGTCTCGGCTGGTCCGTGCGACAGGCCGACGACGCCGTCGACGCGGTCACCCCGCTAGCCGCCGACGGAGCCACCGTGTCGGCGCTGCTCAAGGCCGCCCTGCAGGAGCTCGGCCGATGAGCCGGCCGACCCGTGACTGGGACGACGTGGAGTCGGAGGACGACGGTTCGTTCGAGGCGACCGCCCGGGTCGTCGACGCCAGACCCGACGAGCGCGACCGGCAGGTCGAGGCGGCGCTGCGCCCCCGCCGGCTGGCCGACTTCCCCGGCCAGACCCGCGTACGAGAGCAGCTGTCCCTCGTCCTCGAGGCGGCCCGACGTCGTGGAACCCCGCCCGACCACGTGCTGCTGTCCGGGCCACCCGGGCTCGGCAAGACCACGCTGGCCATGATCGTCGCCACCGAGCTCGAGCAGCCGATCCGGGTGACGTCCGGACCGGCCATCCAGCACGCCGGCGACCTCGCGTCGATCCTGTCGTCGCTGGCCGAGGGCGAGGTGCTGTTCCTCGACGAGATCCACCGGATGTCGCGGCCGGCCGAGGAGATGCTCTACCTCGCCATGGAGGACTTCCGGGTCGACGTCATCGTCGGGAAGGGTCCAGGGGCGACGGCCATCCCGCTGGAGCTGCCCCCGTTCACCGTGGTGGGGGCCACGACGCGGGCCGGGCTGCTCCCGGCGCCGTTGCGCGACCGGTTCGGGTTCACCGGGCACCTGGACTTCTACTCGACCGACGAGCTGGCGGTCATCCTGCGCCGCAGCGCTCGGCTGCTGGAGCTCGAGGCCGACGAGGCCGGCATTGCCGAGATCTCCAAGCGGTCCCGGGGCACACCGCGCATCGCGAACCGGCTGCTGCGTCGGGTCCGGGACTGGGCCCAGGTGCATGGCCAGGGCGTGGTCGACCTCGACGCCGCGCGGGTGGCGCTGGCGATGTTCGACGTCGACGAGCGAGGCCTGGACCGGCTCGACCGGGCCGTCCTCGAGTCACTCTGCCGCCGGTTCGGTGGCGGACCGGTCGGACTGACCACGCTGGCGGTCGCCGTGGGCGAGGAGGCCGACACCGTCGAGACGGTCGCCGAGCCGTTCCTGGTACGCGAGGGGTTCATGGTGCGGACGCCACGCGGACGGGCCGCCACGCCGCTGGCCTGGGAGCACCTGGGCCTGGCGCCGCCACGGTCCGCGATCCACCCCGGAGCCACCAGCACGGGCCGGTTCGGGGCCCAGGAGCCGCTCCTGCCGCTCGACGAGCCCGGCCGCTTCGGCGGCTGATCCCGGACCTGTCGGCTTCCAACCCGGAGTTGTTGCCAGTTTCAGGGCCTGGACGTCGCCAAAACTTGCCATAACTACGGGTTGGAAGTGGGAAACGGTCGAGGAGGGCGACGCGCGGGCATACTGGGACTTTGGTGGCCCCCGGTCTCCTCACCTAGACTCTCGCGGGCGCTCCCGGTCCGGTACGTCCGGATCACCCGCGCCACCGCGGCACTCCCGCGGCCCCGGAGACGTTCTGGGGAACGGTGACCGCCACCGCAGGATCCCTCCTGAACAGGGACCACCCGAACGACACGAAGGACGATGGTGCATGAGTGAAGGGCTGGCGACACTGCTGCTGCCGGCGATGGTCATCGTGCTCATCGCGTTTATGTTCTGGAGCCAACGGCGCCGGCAGAATGCGGTCGCGACACTGCAGGACAGTCTGAACGTCGGCGACGACGTCTGCACGACGTCCGGGCTGTTCGGACGGATCACCGCCCTCGACGAGATCATGGCCACGCTCGAGATCGCTCCAGGGACCGTCGTCCGGTTCGACCGGCGTGCCATCGCGACGAAGGTCGACACCAGCGGCCGGCCGATCACCGGCGCCGGTAGCCAGGCCCCCACGACGCCGTCCGACTCACCCAGCACCGACCCCGAGAAGTAGTCCGTGGCCCTGAACCCCCGTACGCGCGTCCCGCGCCGCACCCTCGCGGCGCTGCTGGTCGCGATGGTCGTCCTCTTCGGAGGCATCGCCGCGGCCGCCACCTGGGCCTCGGCCCAGTGGACGCCCAAGCTCGGCCTCGACCTCGAGGGCGGCACCGAGATGACCCTCGAGCCGGTCCTCGCCGACCCCACTCAGCAGGTCAACCAGGGCCAACTGGAGAAGGCGCGCGACATCATCTCCCAGCGCGTCGACTCCTACGGGGTGGCCGAGGCCGAGGTGACCACCCAGGGTGGACGCAACATCGTCGTGTCGATCCCCGGTACGCCCGACGCGGCGACCCTCGACGCGATCCGCAAGCCCTCCCAGCTTCGCTTCCGAGCCGTTCTCACCGCCGACGCCGGCTCCCCGCAGCCGACCTCGACCGGCACCTCGACCGGCACCGAGACCAGCGGCACCGGCACGCCGTCGTCCACCGCGACGACCCCCGGTCCGGCCTTCACCCTGGACACACCCCCGACGAGCGCGGCCACGTCCGCGAACCGGGCCATCCCGCAGGCTCTGATGGCCGACCCGACGCCCGCGCCGACCAGCGCCACCGACGGCTCCACCGCGACCGGCACCGCCACGCCGACGGCGACCCCCACCGACGCCAGCGACACGGCCTGGATCACGCCTGAGATCCTCGACGAGTTCACCAAGCTCGACTGCTCCAAGCCCGAGTCGGTCAACGCGGTGGTCGACGACCCCGCCAAGCCGCTGGTCACGTGCTCCCAGGACAAGGCCGCCAAGTACATCCTCGGCCCGGTCGAGGTCGACGGCACCGACATCGCCGACGCGTCCGCCGGTTACCAGACCTCACAGAACGGCCAGCCGACCAACGTCGTCGAGGTCCAGCTGAAGTTCACCGGCGACGGTGCGAAGAAGTTCGGCGACGTCACGACCAGGTTGGTCGGGCTCCAGGGCGTGCGGAACCAGTTCGCCATCGTCCTCGACAAGCAGGTCATCTCGGCACCGACCACGCAGGCCGCGATCACCAGCGGCCAGGCCAGCATCACCGGCAACTTCACCATCGAGTCGGCCCGTGCCCTGGCCAACCAGCTGAAGTTCGGCGCGCTGCCCCTGTCGTTCACGCTCCAGACGCAGGACGACATCAGCCCGACCCTCGGCAGCGAACAGCTCAAGCTCGGACTGCTCGCCGGCCTCATCGGCATGCTGTTGGTCGTCGTCTACTCTCTGCTCCAGTACCGCCTGCTCGGCCTGGTGACCGTGGCGTCCCTGGTGATCGCCGCCGTCCTCACCTACGGCGTGCTGACCTTCCTCGGCTGGTCCTACAACTTCCGGCTCACCATGGCCGGCGTTACCGGCGTGATCGTCGCCATCGGTGTCACCGCGGACTCGTTCATCGTCTACTTCGAACGAATCCGGGACGAGGTCCGCGAGGGCCGGCCGCTGGTCGCCGCCGTCGAGGCCGGCTGGGCGCGCGCGCGGCGCACCATCCTGGCGGCCGACGCCGTCAACTTCCTAGCCGCCGCGGTGCTCTACTTCCTCGCCGCCAGCAACGTCCGCGGGTTCGCCTTCACCCTCGGCGTGACGACGCTCATCGACCTCGTCGTGGTCATGCTCTTCACCCACCCCGTCGTCGCGATCCTCGCGCATACCAAGTTCTTCGGCGGTGGCCACAAGTGGTCCGGCCTCGACCCCGAACGGCTGGGAGCCAAGGTGCGCTACGTCGGCCGGGGCCGGTTCTCCGGGCCGCGTCCCAGCTCCGTCAAGACCCCCGCGACGGTCTCGATGACTCAGCGGACTCCGAGCACCTCGCCCCAGCAGGGGAAGGCCTGACATGCCCAACTTCGCCGCCATCGGCAACGACCTCTACACCGGGAAGCGCTCGATCGACTTCATCGGTCGGCAGCGGACCTGGTACGTCCTCTCGGGCGTCCTCATCGTCCTGGCCCTCGTGGGGATCTTCGCGCGCGGGCTGAACTTCGGCATCGAGTTCCGGGGCGGGTCCGAGTACCGCATCTCCGGCGTCACCAACACCAGTGGCTACGAGGACCGGGCCCAGGCCGCGGTCGCCCAGGCGGGGATCAGCGGTAACGTCGTCTCCACCGTCATCGGGGGCAGCACCGTCCGTGTCCAGACCGAGGCGGCCGGCGACAAGAACGACCCGGCCAAGGCGGCCCTGGCCCAGACCTTCGGCGTCGGTGTCGGCAACGTCAGCGCGTCCCTGATCGGTCCATCGTGGGGGGCGTCGGTCAGCCAGAAGGCGATACAGGCGCTGATCGTCTTCCTCATCCTCGTGGCGCTCGTCATGGCGGTCTACTTCCGCACCTGGAAGATGGCCGTGGCCGGCCTGATCGCGCTGCTCCACGACCTCGTCATCACCGTCGGCATCTACGCGCTCTTCGGGTTCGAGATCACGCCGTCGTCGATGATCGGGTTCCTCACGATCCTCGGGTACTCGCTCTACGACACGGTCGTCGTCTTCGACAAGGTCCGCGAGAACACCGCCGAGGCGTTCCTCACCCGCCGGGTCACCTACACGCAGGCCGCGAACCTCGCGGTGAACCAGACGCTGGTCCGGTCGATCAACACGACCATCGTGGCCCTGCTGCCGATCGCCGCGATCCTCGTCGTCGGCTTCACGCTGCTCGGTCCGGGCACGCTGCTGGACCTCAGCCTCGCGCTGTTCGTCGGTATCGCCGTCGGCGCATACTCCTCGATCTTCATCGCCACCCCGCTGCTGGTCGACCTGCGCCGGAACGAGTCGGCCGTCAAGGAGCTCGACAAGGCGGCGCTGCGGTTCCAGTCCCGCGAGAAGGTGCCGGCGGGCGCGTCGTCGCGGAGCGCGAGCTCGGCGGCCGCCGTCCCCGTCGACGCACCGCAGGACGCGGCCATCGACGGTGAGGCTGACGATGCCGAGATCTCGGACGTGCGGGCCACGTCGGCGCGCGAGGTCCACAAGTGGGCCAGCAGCGGACCACGGAACCAGCCGCGTCGAACCCCCAAGTCGAAGCGCTGACGATGCTCGAGGGGTCGGTCGCGGAGCTCGTCCTCAGCAAGATGAGCGACATCCCCGACTTCCCGCAGCCGGGCGTCCTGTTCAAGGACTTCACCCCGCTGCTCGCCGACGGGGACGCGTTCGCCGCGGTCATCCATGACGTCGCGGGCCGGTATGCGGGTCAGGTCGACGTCGTGGTGGGGATCGAGGCGCGAGGGTTCATCATCGGCGGGGCGGTCGCCCACCACCTCGGCATCGGGTTCGTCCCCGTGCGCAAGTCTGGCAAGCTGCCCGGTCCCTCGCTGAGCGAGGAGTACACCCTGGAGTACGGGTCCGCGGTCCTCGAGATGCACGAGAGCGCGTTGGAGCCCGGACAGCGGGTCCTCATCCTCGACGACGTCCTCGCGACCGGCGGGACCGTCGCCGCCACCTGCCGCCTGGTCGAACGCGCCGGAGCGACGGTCACCGGCATCGACGTCGTCCTCGAGCTGACCTTCCTCGGCGGTCGGGCGAAGGTCGGCGACCGCCCGCTGTACGCCATCGCGCCGATCTGACCCTCTGCGCCCACGGTTCGTGGTGTCTGGCGCCGGAATTCAGGCCGGTCCAGAGCACGAACCGGGTGATGGGCGGGCCGGGAGGCACAGTCGTCCCGACTACACTCCCGACATGAGCGAGGAGGTCCGCTCGGACGTGCCGTCGAGCGCAGCGACGACGTCGCCGCTGGCGACGCCGGCCCGTATGCGCGCGCGCTTCGCCCGGTTCGGCGGACCCCGCACCGGGAACCCGGTCCTCGAGCCGATCCTCCAGACCGTCCGGACCACGCACCCCAAGGCCGACGTCGCCGTCATCGAGAAGGCCTACGTCGTCGCGGAGGAGGCCCACCGCGGCCAGCTGCGCAAGTCCGGCGACGCCTACATCACCCACCCGCTGGCCGTGACGACGATCCTGGCCGAGCTCGGCATGACTCCCGCCACGCTGGCCGCCGCGCTGTTGCACGACACGGTGGAGGACACCGCGTACACGATGCCCCAGCTCCGCCGAGACTTCGGCGAGGAGATCGCGGGCCTGGTCGACGGGGTGACCAAGCTGGACCGGCTGACCTACGGCGAGGCCGCGCAGGCCGAGACGGTCCGCAAGATGATCGTCGCGATGGCCCGCGACATCCGGGTCCTCGTCATCAAGCTGGCCGACCGGCTCCACAACGCCCGCACCTGGCGCTACGTCTCCAAGGAGTCGGCGCAACGCAAGGCCCACGAGACCCTCGAGATCTACGCGCCGCTGGCCCACCGGCTCGGCATGAACACCATCAAGTGGGAGCTCGAGGACCTCTCCTTCGCGACGCTCTACCCGAAGGTCTACGACGAGATCGTCCGCCTCGTCGCCGAGCGTGCACCGGCCCGGGAGGACTACCTCTCCGGCGTGCGCACCCAGGTCGGCGACGACCTCAAGACGGCCAAGATCAAGGCCACGGTCACCGGTCGCCCGAAGCACTACTACTCCGTCTACCAGAAGATGATCGTCCGGGGCCGTGACTTCGAGGACATCTACGACCTCGTCGCGGTCCGGGTCCTCGTCGAGACCGTCCGCGACTGCTACGCGGCGCTCGGCGCCCTGCACGCGCGGTGGAACCCGGTGCCCGGCCGGTTCAAGGACTACATCGCGATGCCGAAGTTCAACATGTACCAGTCGCTGCACACGACGGTGATCGGCCCGGAGGGCAAGGCCGTCGAGATCCAGATCCGGACGCATACGATGCACCGCCGGGCGGAGTACGGCGTCGCGGCGCACTGGAAGTACAAGGAGGACACCAAGAACGCCCCGCCGCTGAAGGAAGGCGACAGCGGCGAGATGGTGTGGCTGCGGCAGCTGGTCGACTGGCAGCGCGAGACCGAGGACCCGAGCGAGTTCCTCGACTCGCTGCGATTCGAGATGAACGTCGGCGAGGTCTACGTCTTCACCCCCAAGGGCGAGGTCGTCTCGCTCCCGGCCGGGGCCACACCCGTGGACTTCGCGTATGCGGTGCACACCGAGGTCGGTCACCACACCATCGGCGGCCGGGTCAACGGGCGACTGGTTCCGCTGGAGTCGACGCTGGAGAACGGCGACGTCGTCGAGGTGCTGACCTCCAAGGCCGACGGGGCGGGACCCTCGCGCGACTGGCTCCAGTTCGTCAAGAGCGCCCGGGCCCGTAACAAGATCCGCCAGTGGTTCTCCAAGGAGCGGCGTGAGGAGGCGATCGAGCGCGGCAAGGAGGCGGTCGCCAAGGCGATGCGCCAGCAGAAGCTCCCGCTGCAGCGGCTCATGTCGGCCGAGAGCCTCACGGGGGTAGCCAGCGAGCTCCGGTACGTCGACATCGACGGCCTGTATGCGGCGGTCGGTGAGGGTCACGTCTCGGCGGGCCACGTCGTCAACCGGGTTGTCGCCTCGTTCGGTGGCGAGGAGGGGGCCAGCGAGGACCTCGCCGAGGCGACCCTCCCCACGCGTACGCGGTCGCGGCGAGCCGGGGATCCGGGCGTGGTGGTGGTCGGGGCCGACGACGTGCTGGTCAAGCTGGCCAAGTGCTGCACTCCGGTCCCGGGCGACCCGATCCTCGGGTTCGTCACCCGTGGCAACGGCGTGTCGGTGCACCGGCGCGACTGCACGAACGCCGATTCCCTGCTGCGGCAGAAGGATCGGCTGCTCGACGTCGAGTGGGCGCCGAGCTCGTCGAGCGTGTTCCTCGTCCAGCTCCAGGTCGAGGCGCTGGACCGCAACCGGCTGCTCAGCGACGTCACCCGGGTCCTGTCGGACCAGCACGTCAACATCCTCTCGGCCTCGGTCCAGACGTCACGCGACCGGCTGGCCCTGTCCCGGTTCACCTTCGAGATGGGCGAGCCGTCGCACCTCGACCACGTGATCCGCGCGGTCCGTCGGATTGACGGGGTCTACGACGTCTACCGGATCACCGGCGGCAAGACGCAGCACGCGCCAGTCTGAGACCGTCGGCTGAGCGACTACCGCGTCGAGGCGTCCGCGGCCCGCTCGTGCTTGGCGGCCACTCGGCCTGTCAGTCCCGCGAGAGGCCAGCTTCTGTTGTCAAACCACGATCTTGACGACAGAAGTTGGCCTCTCGTCGGAGCGCGGGCGCGACGGTCGGCGGGAAGTAGTCAGGAGCCGAACTCGTCCAGGCCTCGACGGGCCTGGGCAAGAAGGGCTTCCCGGGCCTCGAGCGCCTCACGCGCCCGGGTGACCCGCTTGGCGTCGCCGGACGCCTCGGCCTTGGTGAGGTCGTCGCGCAGCTTCTGCATCGCCGACTCGAGCTGGTCGGCCAGGCTCTGGGCCCGTGCGGCGGCCTCGGGATTGCTGGACGCCCAGCGCTTCTCCTCGGCGTCGCGGACCGCCTGCTCGATGCGGCGCATACCCTTCTCGGTCCGTTCGATGTCGGCGCGCGGGACCTTGCCGGCCTTGTCCCACCGCTCCTGGACACTGCGCAGCGCCGACTTGGCGGTCTCGAGGTCGGTCACCGGAAGGATCTGCTCCGCCTCGGCGAGGAGGCGCTGCTTGACCTCGAGATTGCCCTTGAACTCCTCTTCCTCCTTGGCCACAACGGCGTCCTTGGCGGCGAAGAAGGCGTCCTGGGCGCCCTTGAACCGCTCCCACAGGGCGTCGTCGTCCTGACGACCGGCCCGTCCGGCCCGGCGCCACTCGTCCATGAGCCGCTTGAACGCGCCGGCGGTCGGGGTCCAGTCCTTGCTGGTCGCAAGCCGTTCAGCCTCCGCGACGAGGTGCTCCTTCGAGACCTTGGCCGCGGCCTGCTGCGAGTCGAGCTGCGCGAAGTGGATCCGCCGCGCGCGGTCGAAACCGTTGCGGGCGGCCGAAAAGCGTTGCCACAGCGCGGTTTCGGTCGTGCGGTCGAGACGCGGGCCGGAGCGCTGGTGCGCCTTCCACTCATCGAGGAGCTCCCGCATACGGGCTCCGCTGTTCTTCCACTGGATGGACGCCTCGGGCTGGGCGGCGATCGCCTCGGCCTCGACGACGAGACCCTCACGGTATGCCCGGCCCTCCTCGCGGGCGGCAGCGCGCTGCTCGGCGTCGGCCGCCTTGCGGGTGTCGACGGTCGTCGCGATCTCGGCGACCCGCTCGCGCAGGACGGAGAGGTCGCCGACCGCGTTGGGCTCCTGGCACTGCTCGGCGAGCTTGCTGTAGCCCTCCTGAGCGTCCTTCGGCGAGATGTCGGTATGCGTGACCCGCTGCAGCAGTAGGTCGGCCGCGGCCAGCAGCTCGTCGTACTTGCGGCCGAAGTAGGAGAGGGCCTCGTTCGGGGAGGCGCCGGGGTACGAGCCCACGGGCCGCTCGCTGTCGCCGTCCTTGACGTAGACGACGCCGTCCTCAGCGACCCGCCCGAAGCCGGCGTGCCGGTTCGGCTCGGCGTGCCGGTTGGCGAACATCGCTGGCGTGGGCACCGGACCGCTCGGAGCGGGTGTGGGTACCGGCGTCGGTACAGGAGCCGCCGTCTCGGGCTCCGATGCAACAACCTCCGGCTCAGCGGCAGCCTCCGGCTCAGCGGCAGCCTCGCGGCGGCTCAGCGGCAGCCTCCGGCTCAGCGGCAGCCTCCGGCTCAGCGGCAGCCTCCGGCTCAGCGGCAGCCTCCGGCTCAGCGGCAGCCTCCGGCTCAGCGGCAGCCTCCGGCTCAGCGGCAGCCTCCGGCTCAGCGGCAGCCTCCGGCTCAGCGGCAGCCTCCGGCTCAGCGGCAGCCTCCGGCTCAGCGGCAGCCTCCGGCTCAGCGGCAGCCTCCGGCTCAGCGGCAGCCTCCGGCTCAGCGGCAGCCTCCGGCTCAGCGGCAGCCTCCGGCTCAGCGGCAGCCTCCGGCTCAGCGGCAGCCTCCGGCTCAGCGGCAGCCTCCGGCTCAGCGGCAGCCTCCGGCTCAGCGGCAGCCTCCGGCTCAGCGGCAGCCACGACAGGCTCCGGCTCAGCGGTCTCCGGCTCGGGCTCCCCAGTAGCCACGACAGGCTCCGGCTCAGAGGTCTCGCGCTCCGGCTCAGCCGCTTCGGGCTCGACGATCACCGCGTCGGGCTCGGGGTCAGCGACCTCAGACACGACGGCCCCCGGCTCGACCTCGGGAACGTCCGAAGCGGGCACCTCAGGGTCCACGGGTGCAGCCGACTCGGACTCCACCTCACGGGGAGTCGTTGGACTAGGAGCGGTGTTCTCGTCGGTCACAAGCATCAGGCCTTCGGCTGCACGTCGACGCTGAGGATGCTGATGGGGGCGAGGGGGGAGGACTGGTTGTTGGGGTTGATCCCGGCAGCCGCGATCTTGTCGACGATGTCCATGCCGGCGGTCACCGTGCCGAAGATCGTGTAGCCGTTGCCGTCCGTGCTCTTCGGCAGTGTCGTGTCCTTGTAGACGATGAAGAACTGGTCGCGGTTGCTGTTCGGGTCCCCGGACTGGCGGGCCAGCGCGATGGTCCCGCGCGGGTACACGTCGTTGGCGGGGACGTTCTCGACGCCGAAGTGGTACCCGGGGCCGGCGCCCGAACCGGTACCGGTCGGGTCACCGCACTGGAGCACCCAGATGCCCTGCGCGTCGCCCGTGAGCCTGTGGCAGGGGCTGTCGTTGTAGTAGTTCTGCTTCGACAGGAACGAGAACGACGACACCGCCTGCGGGGCCGCGGTGCCGTTGAGGTCCATGGTGATGTCGCCGCAGGTGGTCTTCATCGTCGCGACGAAGGTCTTGCCCTGCGCGGACGCCAGGTCCGGCTGGCCGGTGATCGTCTTGGCACCGGGCGCGGCCGGGGGAGTCGTGCACCCGGCGAGGATCGTGGGGGTGACCGTGGGCGTCGGCGAGGAGGTTGCGCCGCCAGTCGGCTCGGCGGTGGCCGTCGCGGCGGGGTCTGGAGTCGCCGGAGAGTCCGTGCGGTTGGTCAGGAAGTTGGCCAGGAAGATGAACCCGCCGACCACGACGAGAACGCCCACCACGGCCAGGATGGCCTGCCTATCGCGCACGGACTGTGCCCTTCTCTCGGCGAGCTTCTTCTCGCGCTTCTCCCAGCGCCGACGCTCCCGGGCCCGGTCCTGCTCCTTGGTCAACAGCACCCTCCAGCTCGTCGGTCGCTCTCAGAGCAGACCGGCGTCGGCATGAACAGTGGGCCAGTCTAGGCAACTCCGCAGGTCACCATGTGCGGGTCGGGTCACGATGCCGTGACGAAGGGCGCCGGCACCCTCCCGTTAGGCTCCCGGGGTGCTGACGATCGCCTTCCCCGCGGTGGCCTTCGCGACGAACTGCTACGTCCTCGCGACCGGCCCGGGGCAGGAGTGCCTCGTCGTCGACCCGGGCATCGGGGTCGAGGACCGCCTGGCCGAGGTATGCCGCGAGAACGGGCTGCGTCCGGCGGCCGTCCTGCTCACCCACGGCCACCTCGACCACGTGTATGCGGTGACGCCCGTCTGCGGCGGAGACACCGCGGCCAGCCTGCCCGCCTACATCCATGGGGACGACCGGTACCGCCTCGAGAACCCCCTCGCGTCGATGGACCCCGGCCTGTTGGCCATGCTCGAAAAGGAGTTCGGCCGGGCCGCGACCTGGACCGAACCGTCCAGTGTGGTCGAGCTCGTCGGGGGAGCGACCCTGACCCTCGCCGGCCTCGAGGTCGGCGTCGCCCATGCCCCCGGGCATACCGAGGGGTCGGTGATGTTCACCATCCCGGACCTGCCGTCGCAGCTGGGCGAGTCGTCCGGGCTGTCCGCGACCTGCCTGAGCGGAGACGTCCTGTTCGCCGGCTCGATCGGGCGGACCGACCTCGCCGGCGGGTCCGGCGACGCCATGACACGGTCGCTGCGGGACGTCGTCCTGCCGATGGCCGACGACACGCTGGTCCTGCCCGGGCACGGCCCGTCGACGACGATCGGGCGCGAGCGGGACACGAACCCCCATTTGCAAGGATTGACGGCGTGAGCGCTCCCACGGGCCGGGTGACCCCGATCAGCGGGTTCCCCGAGTACCTCCCAGCCGACCGCATCGTCGAGCAGCGGTTCCTCGACGTGATCCGGGAGACGTTCGAGCTGCACGGGTTCTCCTCGATCGAGACGCGCTCGATCGAGCCGGTCGAACGGCTCAGCGCGCAGGGCGAGGACGCCGACAAGGAGATCTACGCCGTGTCCCGGCTGGGCGGGTCGCCCTCGGATGACGACGACGCGCGCTGGGGGCTGCACTTCGACCTGACCGTGCCGTTCGCGCGATACGTCGTGGAGAACGCCGGCCGGCTGTCGTTCCCGTTCCGGCGCTACCAGATCCAGAAGGTGTGGCGCGGGGAGCGGCCCCAGGAGGGCCGGTACCGCGAGTTCACCCAGGCCGACATCGACGTCGTGGACGTCGGGACGCTGTCCCCGCACTTCGAGGCCGAGATGCCGCTGGTCGTGGCGGACGTGTTCTCGCGGTTCCCCGTGGGGGAGTTCGTCATCCAGGTGAACAACCGGAAGATCCCTGAGGGCTTCTACCTGGCGATCGGGCTGACCGACGTGGTCGGCACACTGCGCATCGTCGACAAGCTCGACAAGATCGGGCCGAAGAAGGTCGCGGCGATGCTGGAGGAGGCGGGAGCGTCGTCGGAGCAGGCGGCGGCCTGCCTGGCGCTGGCCGGGATCCGGTCGGCCGACCTGGGTTTCGTGGCGGCGGTCCGGGCGCTCGGCGTGTCGCACCCGGTGCTCGACGAGGGGCTCGACGCGCTGTCGGCGGTCATGTCGACGGCGATGGAGTATGCGCCGGGCCGGGTCGTGGCGGACCTGCGGATCGCGCGGGGGCTCGACTACTACACCGGGACGGTCTACGAGACGGCGCTGGTGGGGTACGAGTCGTGGGGCGCGGCGTGCTCGGGCGGACGCTATGACGCGCTCGCGTCCGACGGCAAGACCACGTATCCCGGGGTCGGGATCTCGATCGGCGTGTCCCGGATCCTCGGGCTGCTGCTCGGCAAGGGGTTGCTGCGGGCGTCCAGGTCGAGCCCGGCGGCGGTGCTCGTGGCGGTCACGTCGGAGGAGTCCCGGGCGCGGTCGGTGGCGGTGGCCGGTTCGCTGCGGTCGCGCGGGATCCCGTGCGAGGTCGCGCCGCGGGCGGACAAGTTCGGCAAGCAGATCCGGTATGGGGAGCGCCGCGGGATCCCGTACGTCTGGTTCCCCGGCGCCTCCCGGGATACCGACGGGGACGAGATCAAAGACATCCGGTCAGGGGACCAGGTCCCGGCCGACGCCACGACATGGGCCTGCCCGCCCCAAGACCTGCACCCGACGGTGGAACGCGTCGGCTGACCGCCCGCCCCCCGTTCCGCTTCCAACCCGGAGAAGTGTGCAGTTTCGAGGGGGTCGAGCACCCAAAAACTGCACACTTCTCCGGGTTGGAAGCGGGAAGCCGGGCGTCAGGCCAGGCGGGGGACTCTCGGGGACGACTCGCCGCCGTCGACCGACACGCCGCACGACTTGAGCTCCAGGGCGGCCAGCTGGTGGACCACGACGGGATCCCCGTCCCGGAACCGCCGAGCCAGGTTCGGCCCCAACGGCGCGAGACGCCGCAACGGCTGACGGGTCAATGCCCGCAGCGCGAACAGTTCCATCGAGCCCTCCGACCGGACCAACCGGGACGCCGCCGTCGCGCGCCGTACGAACCGGATCCGGAAGAACGCCCACACCAACAGCGCCACCACGATCGGGACCACGGCTACGACGATCCCGAGCGTCCGGGCCACGGTGTCCACCGTCGACGCCACCGACGTTCCGACATCGGCCAGCCGCTGCCCGGACCCCGACAGTGCCTCGAACGGCGACTTCAGCTCGTCGCCGACCAGCGGGATGTTCCCGACCGAGTCAGCGGCGCCCGCCATGTTGTCGCGGAACGAGTCACCGGCCGAGGTCAACCCGTCGGCGGGACCTCGGAGCGTGGAGATCCCGTCGTCGACCGCCTTGCCGAGCCACACGCATACCGCGACGAAGCACAGCAGGAACACGTCGGCGACGATCTGGAACGTCCGTCGGCCGGAGGAGTCGGCGTACCACTTCATGGCGCCACGGTAGGGCGCCCGGCCCCGTCTCACCTGGTGGACTATCGTCGGCCAGATGAAGGTGGGGATCCCGCGGGAGATCAAGAACAACGAGTACCGGGTGGCCATCACCCCGTCCGGCGTCCACGAGCTGGTCCGCCACGAGCATGACGTGTTCGTCGAGCACGACGCAGGCGTCGGGTCCTCCATCAACAACGACGACTACGTCGCGGCGGGCGCCAAGATCCTTCCGACCGCCGACGACGTCTGGGCCGAGGGCGACCTCATTCTCAAGGTCAAGGAGCCGATCGAGCCCGAGTACCACCGGATGCGCGAGGGCCAGGTCCTCTTCACCTACCTCCACCTGGCCGCCGACAAGGCGCTCACGAGCGAGCTGACCCGGCGCCAGGTCACCGCCATCGCCTACGAGACCGTCGAGCTGCCGGACCACTCGCTACCCCTGCTCGCCCCGATGTCCGAGGTCGCCGGCCGCCTCGCCCCGCAGGTCGGCGCGCACACCCTGATGCGGGCCCAGGGTGGCCGCGGCATCCTCATGGGCGGCGTCAGCGGCGTGTACGCGGCGAAGGTCGTCGTCATCGGAGCCGGCGTCTCCGGTATGAACGCCGCCGCCATCGCGCTCGGCATGCAGGCCGAGGTCCTCTTGCTCGACAAGGACATCAGCAAGCTCCGCTACGCCGACGCGATCTACCAGGGACACTGCCAGACCGTCGCCTCGAACTCGTTCGAGGTCCAGCGCGCCATCAGCGACGCCGACCTCGTCATCGGCGCCGTCCTCGTTCCCGGCGCGAAGGCGCCGACCCTCGTCACCAACGAGCAGGTCTCCCGGATGAAGCCGGGCTCCGTCCTCGTCGACATCTCCATCGACCAGGGCGGCTGCTTCGAGGACTCCCGGCCAACCACGCACGCCGACCCGACCTACCGGGTCCACGAGTCGGTGTTCTACTGCGTCGCCAACATGCCCGGGGCCGTGCCGCATACGAGCACCTACGCCCTCACCAACGTGACCCTCCCGTATGCGGTCGAGCTCGCCGACCACGGGTGGCGGGACGCCCTCACCCGCGACCACCCTCTCGCCCTCGGGCTCAACACCCACGCCGGCGCGGTCACCTACGGACCCGTCGCGCAGGCCCACGGGCTTGACGCCGTCACCCTCGAAGAGGCCCTGAGCTGACGCCGCTGGACCGCAGCATCCAGGGCTGGCTGGACCACCTGCAGGTCGAGCGCGGGTCGTCCGTCAACACCCTCAGCTCCTACCGCCGCGACCTGGCCCGCTACCGCGAGTTCCTCGCCGTCCGCGGCATCACCACCGCCGGCGAGGTTGCCGAGCGCGACGTCACCGAGTTCCTCGCGTCGTTGCGCGAGGGCACCGGGGAACGTCCGCCCCTCGCTGCCTCGTCGGCCGCCCGGACGCTCGTGGCGGTGCGCGGTTTCCACCGGTTCCTGGCCCTGGAGGGCGAGGTGACCGCCGACCCCGCCAACGCCGTGCCCCCGCCGCGGCCGCCGAGCCGGCTCCCCAAGGCGATCCCTGTCGAGCACGTCGAGCGCCTCCTCGAGGCGGCCAGCGTCGGCGACACCCCGGTCTCGCTCCGCGACCGCGCCCTGTTCGAGGTGCTCTACGGCGCGGGAGCGCGAATCTCCGAGGCGGTCGGCCTCGATGTCGACGACGTCGACCTCGGCGGGGTGGACGAACCCGCCTCGGTCCGCCTCCTCGGCAAGGGCGACAAACAGCGGATGGTCCCGCTCGGCCGGTATGCGGTGACCGCCGTCGACGCGTACGTCGTCCGCGCGCGCCCCCTTCTGGCCGCCACTGGCCGCGGCACGCCGGCCCTGTTCCTCAACCAGCGCGGCGCCCGGCTCTCCCGGCAGAGCGCCTGGGGCGCGCTACAGCAGGCGGCCACTCGCGCCGACCTCGCGGGCCACGTCTCGCCGCATACGCTCCGGCACTCGTTCGCCACGCACCTGCTCGACGGCGGGGCGGACGTGCGGGTCGTGCAGGAGCTGCTGGGCCACGCCTCGGTGACGACGACGCAGATCTACACGCTGGTCAGTCCGCAACGCCTACGAGAGGTCTATGCCGGGGCTCACCCGAGGGCGCGCTGATAGGGTCCGACAAGCATTTTCAGCACGATTTGATGAGCTTCAGACTGGGAGAGGCACCGGTGACCGCAGAAGCGAACCCGCAGGTGTCGACGTATGCGACCGCTGAGCCCCACCCCCGCGAGGACCCTTTGCCCGGCACCGAGAAAGCCGGCGTCGGCGCGCTCGGTCCCACCGGCCGTCCACTGCCCGAGTTCCCCGACCCGGCGCCGCTGACCAGCCACGGACCGGCCCGGATCATCGCCATGTGCAACCAGAAGGGTGGCGTCGGCAAGACCACGACGACGATCAACCTCGGTGCCGCGCTGGCGGAGGTCGGTCGGAAGGTCCTGCTCGTCGACTTCGACCCGCAGGGGGCGCTGTCAGTCGGCCTGGGGATCCGCGTCAACGAGCTCGACGTGACGATCTACAACCTGCTCATCGAACGCGGTCACGACATCCGCGACATCATCCAGCCGACGCGCACCGAGAACCTCGACCTCGTCCCCGCCAACATCGACCTGTCCGCCGCGGAGGTCCAGCTGGTCGGCGAGGTGGCCCGGGAGCAGATCCTCGGCCGGGCGCTGCGCCCGATCCTCGACGACTACGACGTCGTCCTCATCGACTGCCAGCCGTCACTGGGCCTGCTCACCGTCAACGCGCTCACCGCCGCGCACGGCGTGATCATCCCGCTCGAGTGCGAGTTCTTCGCGATGCGCGGCGTCGCGCTGCTCGTCGAGACGATCGACAAGATCACCGACCGGCTCAACCCACGGCTCCAGGTCGACGGGATCCTCGCGACGATGTACGACAGCCGCACGCTGCACAGCCGGGAGGTCGTGCGCTCGGTCGTCGACCACTTCGGCGAGCAGGTGTTCCACACCGTCATCAGCCGCACCGTGAAGTTCCCGGACGCGTCCCTCGCGGCCGAGCCGATCACCACGTATGCGTCGCAGCACGGGGCGGCCACCGCCTACCGCCAGCTCGCCCGCGAGCTGATCGCCCGCGGTGGGGCGGCCTGACGCCTTCGCATGCCCAGGCGTCGGCCGTGACCGAGACGTCCCGTGTCGAGCCCAGCGGTGACGTGGTCACGCCGGGTGGGGTTCTGACGCGCCGTGCCGCGGTCACCCCGTTCGAGGTGCACCTCGACAACTTCGAGGGCCCGTTCGACCTGCTGCTCGGCCTCATCTCCAAGCACAAGCTCGACATCACCGAGATCGCTCTGGCGTCGGTCACCGACGAGTTCATCGCGCACATCCGGCGGGCGCAGGCGGCCGACACCGACTGGGACCTCGGCCAGGCGTCCGAGTTCCTGCTCGTGGCGGCGACGCTGCTGGACATCAAGGCCGCCCGACTCCTGCCCCAGTCGTCCGCGACCGACGACGAGGACTTCGCGCTCATCGAGGCCCGGGATCTGCTCTTCGCCCGCCTCCTGCAGTACCGCGCGTTCAAGGACATCGCCCGGGCGTTCGCGGACCGGATGGCGACGGCCGCGAAGATGACCGCCCGCCAGGCCGGCCTGGAGCCGCAGTTCGCCTCGCTGCTGCCCGAGCTCATCATGGGGATCACGCCGGAGCAGCTGGCCATGGTCGCCGCCCGGGCGCTGACGCCCAAGGCGCCGCCGACCGTCGGGCTCGAGCACCTGCACGTGCCCCAGGTCAGCGTCCGCGAGCAGGCGGCCCTGCTCGTCGACCGGCTACGTCGTGACCGCATGGCGACCTTCCGCGACCTGGTGGCCGACGCGGACGAGACCATCGTCATCGTCGCCCGGTTCCTCGCCCTGCTCGAGCTGTTCAAGGAAGGCGCCATCGCCTTCGACCAACCGGAGGCGCTGGGGGCGCTCACGGTCCGGTGGACGGGCAGTGACGCCGGCGAGGTAGACGTGAGCGAAGAGTTCGACGAGCTAGAGGACGAGCGTGAGCCTGGAGACGACGACCGTGAGTGACTGGACCCGAGACGCGGCGCCCGAGGCCGCGCAGGACGGAGCCTCCGGCGACGTCGCCGAGAACCCGGGCTTCGACGTCGCGACGTTCCCCGGCGGCGCGAAGTCGGCCATCGAGGCGGTGCTCATGGTCGTCGACGAACCGGTGTCCTCCGCGTCGCTCGCCTCGGCGATCGAGGTCACCGTTGACGAGGTCAACGCCGCCCTGAACCAGCTCGAGGAGGAGTATGCGGCGGCACACCGCGGCTTTACGCTGCGCAGCGTCGGGGGTGGATGGCGGGTCTACAGCCGGGCGGACTACGCACCCGTGGTCGAGAAGTTCCTCCTGGACGGGCAGCAGGCCCGGCTGACCCAGGCGGCCCTCGAGACCCTGGCCGTGATCGCCTACCGCCAGCCGGTCAGCCGTGGTCGGGTGAGCGCCATCCGTGGGGTGAACGTCGACGGCGTGATCCGGACGTTGCTCACCCGCGGCCTCATCGAGGAGCTCGACGAGGCCGGCGAGGGGGGCTCGATCCTCTACGGCACCACCTCGTACTTCATGGAGCGCATGGGTCTCGGCACGCTCGACGAGCTGCCGGCCATCGCGCCGTTCCTGCCCGAGGTGGACGCCCTGGACGACCTGGCCGAACGGGGACGCGGATGACGCCGCCCAGCGGACGCAAGCCTGGCTCGGGTTCGGGTCAGGGCTCCGGGTCGGGCTCCGGCTCTGGCGGCCGCGGCAACCGCCGCACCAAGGGCACCGGGCCGACCAAGGGCAGCGGACCGAGGTTCGCCGGCTCGACCAAGCCCAGCCAGCCGACCCGCCTGCCGCGCCAGCAGAAACGGCCCGAGGTGGACGTCCACGACCCCGACGGCGTCCGGCTCCAGAAGCTGCTGGCCGCGGCCGGCGTCGGGTCCCGTCGCACCTGTGAGGGGCTGATCGCCGCCGGACGAGTCACGGTCGACGACCAGGTGGTCACCGAGCTCGGCGTCCGGATCGACCCCGCTCGGCAGGTCGTCCACGTCGACGGCACCCGCATCAACCTCGACGAGTCGCGCGTCTACCTCGCGTTCAACAAGCCGCTCGGCGTGGTCTCGACGATGAACGACGAGCTGGGCCGCATCAGCCTCGCCGACTACGTCGGCGACCGGAACGAGCGGCTGTTCCACGTCGGCCGTCTCGACGCCGACACCGAGGGACTACTGCTGCTCACCAACGACGGCGACCTCGCCAACCGGCTGCAGCACCCGTCACACGGCGTGGCGAAGACCTACGTCGCGCGCATCGCCGGACCGGTACCCCGTGACCTCGGTCGGCGGCTCCGGGAGGGCGTCGAGCTCGACGACGGCCCGGCCAAGGTCGACTCGTTCAAGGTCGTCGACAGCCAGCCCGGCAAGGCGATGGTCGAGGTGGTCATCCACGAGGGCCGCAAGCACATCGTCCGCCGGATGCTCGACGCCGCCGGCCACCCGGTCGAGACCCTGGTCCGCGTGCAGGTCGGGCCGATCCGCCTCGGCGACCTCAAGTCCGGCCGGACCCGCCGCCTGACGCCGGACGAGGTCGGCCAGCTCTACACATCCGCCGGGATGTGACGACCGTGAGCGTCCACGTCCGGGTCGTCGGGACCGGGCTCATCGGCACGAGCCTGGGGATCGCCCTGTGCCGCGCCGGATTCCGGGTCACGCTGAGCGACCCGTCGCCCACGGCGGCCCGGCTGGCCCGCGACCTCGGAGCCGGCGAGATCGCCGACGCGTCCACCGACGACCCCGACCTGGTCGTCGTGGCCGCGCCCCCCGACGTGGCGGCGGACGTGGTCGTCGAGTCGCTGCGCCGGTGGCCCGATGCGGTGGTCACCGACGTCGCGTCGGTCAAGGGTTCGGTGGCCGACGCGGTCCGCGACGGCGGGGGAGACCTGGCCCGCTACGTCGGGTCGCACCCCATGGCCGGACGGGAGCGCTCCGGCGCCGGGGCCGCTCGCGGCGACCTCTTCGACGGCCGCGCCTGGGTGGTCGTCCCCACCGAGACGAGCCGGCCGGACGCCGTCGACCTGGTCCGCCAGGCGGCCACCGCGGTCGGGGCCGCAGTCAGCGTCATGGGCGCCGCCGAGCACGACGCGGCGGTCGCGGTGGTCTCGCACGTGCCCCAGGTGGCCGCCAGCCTCGTCGCCGGGCGGCTCCGCAACGTGTCCGACCCCGCGGTCGCGCTGGCGGGGCAGGGACTGCGCGACGTCACCCGCATCGCCGGGAGCGACCCCCGACTCTGGACCCAGATCCTGGCCGGGAACGCTGCCGCCGTCCGCGACGTCCTGAACGCCCTGCGGGACGACCTCGACGAGGTCATCGGCGCCCTCGACCAGCTCGCCGAGGGCGACAGTAGGGGTGCCCTGGAGGTGGTGAACCGCACCGTCGGCCAGGGCAATGTCGGAGTCGCGCGCATACCGGGCAAGCACGGCGCGGCCCCCACCGCATACGAGACGGTCGTGGTCGTCGTCCCGGACACGCCCGGCGCCCTCGGCCGGCTGCTCACCGAGATGGGTGAGGCCGGCGTCAACCTCGAGGACCTGCACCTCGAGCACGGGCTCGGGCAGCCGTTCGGGCTGGCGGAGGTGGCGGTCGTGCCCGGCGCCGTGGAGCGGCTCCTGGCCGCCCTCGAGGACGGCGGCTGGCGCGTTCATGACTAGTCACCCCACGAGGTTCTCCCCGACTAGGCTGACGCCTCGATGATCACCCCCACGGACGCCTGCGGCGACATCGTCGTCGCGATCGACGGACCGTCGGGTTCGGGCAAGTCCACCGTCGCCCGCGCCGTGGCGACCGACCTCGGAGTGGGGTACCTCGACACCGGCGCGATGTACCGCGCCCTCACTTGGTGGTGCCTCCACGAAGGGGTGGACGTCAACGACTGGCCGGCGGTCGCCGCGACGATGGCGACCCTCCCGCTGGAGGTCGGTACCGACCCCGAGGATCCCTGGGTCCGGGTCGGCGGCCACGACATCACGCAGGCGATCCGCGAGACCCGCATCTCGTCGGTCGTCTCGGCGGTCGCGACCAACCTCGACGTCCGCGCGAGTATGCGACTGCGCCAGCGGGCGATCATCGCCGAGTCGGTCGAGCGGAGCGGCGGGTGCGTGGCCGAGGGCCGCGACATCACGACGGTGGTGGCGCCGGACGCCGACGTGCGAGTCCTGCTGACCGCGAGCGAGGACGCGCGGCTCGCGCGCCGGACGCTGGAGATCCACGGGGGTACGGACGCGGACAGCCTGGCCGCCACCCGTGACCAGATCGTCCGGCGGGACCGCGACGACTCCACGGTCTCGCAGTTCGTCACGGCGGCCGACGGCGTCGTCACCGTCGACACCTCCGCCCTCGACCTCCACGAGGCGATCGCGGCCGTGCTGGCCGTGGTCCGGGAGCACGCTCCGGCCTGAAACAATGATGGGTCCGCCCATCCGCACCACAGACATACCGATCGAGGCTTCACGTGTCCAACCCAGGGACCGACGCAGGGTCCAACCCCACTACTCCCGACGTCTCCGAGCTGGTGCCGGACGACGGCATGGAGCGTGTGCTGCGCGCCGGCCTGGAGGACTTCGACCTCAGCGACGAGGACCGCGCCCTCCTCGAGGCCTCGGGCGAGGACGGGCTCGTCCCGGTCCCCGAGGGTCCGCAGCCCGTTGTCGCCGTCGTGGGCCGTCCGAACGTCGGCAAGTCGACCCTGGTCAACCGGATCCTCGGTCGCCGCGAGGCGGTCGTCGAGGACGTGCCGGGCGTTACGCGCGACCGGGTCGCCTACGACGCGGAGTGGGCCGGCCGCCGGTTCACGCTCGTCGACACCGGCGGTTGGGAGGTCGGCGCGACCGGCATCCACCTGCGCGTCGCCGAGCAGGCCGAGGTCGCCGTGGACCTGGCCGACGTCGTGGTCTTCGTCGTCGACGCGATGGTCGGGGCCACCGACACCGACGAGGCGGTCGTCCGGCTGCTGCGTCGGTCGGGCAAGCCCGTCGTCCTCGTGGCGAACAAGGTCGACGACCAGCGCTTCGAGGCCGACGCCTCGAGCCTGTGGAACCTCGGCCTCGGCGAGCCGTGGCCGGTGTCCTCGCTGCACGGCCGCGGGAGCGGCGACATGCTCGACGCGATCCTCGAGGTGCTGCCGAGAGTGTCGGCGGTCGGCGGCGCATACGAGCGAGGCGGCCCGCGGCGCGTGGCGCTGCTCGGCCGGCCCAACGTCGGCAAATCCTCGATGCTCAACAAGTTGGCCGGTACCGAGCGGGTCGTCGTGGACTCCGTTGCGGGCACCACCCGCGACCCCGTGGACGAGCTGATCGACCTGGGCGGCAAGACGTGGCGGTTCGTCGACACAGCCGGGATCCGACGGCGCGTGCACCAGACCCGTGGCGCGGACTTCTACGCGTCGCTGCGCACCCAGACCGCCCTGGAGAAGGCCGAAGTGGCGGTCGTCCTCATCGACTCCGAGGCGCCGATCGCCGAGCAGGACGTCCGCGTCATCCAGCAGGTCGTCGACACCGGTCGTGCCCTCGTCGTGGCCTACAACAAGTGGGACCTGCTCGACGAGGAGCGCCGTTACTACCTCGAGCGCGAGATCGAGCGGGAGCTCGTGCAGATCCAGTGGGCGCCGCGGGTGAACCTGTCGGCCCTGACCGGGCGCCACCTCGACCGGCTCGTGCCCGCGCTGGAGCTCGCTCTGGACTCGTGGGAGACCCGCGTCCCGACCGGGCGTCTCAACGCGTTCTTCGGCGAGATCGTCGCGGGCCACCCGCACCCGGTCCGGGGCGGGAAGCAGCCGCGCATCCTCTTCGCGACGCAGGCGGCGACCCAGCCGCCGCGGTTCGTGGTGTTCGCGTCGGGGTTCATCGAGGCGGGGTACCGGCGATTCCTCGAGCGGCGGCTACGCGAGGAGTTCGGGTTCGAGGGGACGCCGATCGAGGTGTCGGTGCGGGTTCGGGAGAAGCGCCGCCGGAAGTAGCTACTGGGGGGGCCTAGGTGCCGCTGACGCGGTAGTGGTGGCCCATCTGGATCTCCTCGACGACCGCCTCGACCCAGTGCGACGGTTGCGGCCAGTGGCCCCGGGAGGTCAGCTCCAGGCGGAGCCGTTCGGTGATCGCGGAGTGGTCGGTCCCGAGGCCGGCGGCCAGCACGGTGTCGCAGGCCTCCTGGATCTCGTGGGAGATGTCGCGGTGGTGCTCGAAGCTCTCGCGGTCGGCGTCGGCATCCGGGTCGTCGGTCAAGGCAGCCTCCTCGTCGCTGAGCCTCCCAGCGTCCTCCTGCCGGGTCGGCGGCGCCACTGGTCGTGTGGGGTTCGGCTGGGCGCCCGACGGACAGGCACGACGTGCGATCCGAGGCGCCGGAAGGCCGTTTGGGCGGTTGGTGCCTGTCGGTCGGGCTGTGTCCGCAGACCCAGTGCGATTTCGGGCCCCTGTATGCCGTGCGCTAGCCTTTCGTTCGCTCTCCGGCAGGGGAGCGACGGCCTCGCGGAGGCCAGCCACGGGCTGTGGCGCAGCTTGGTAGCGCACTTGACTGGGGGTCAAGGGGTCGCAGGTTCAAATCCTGTCAGCCCGACCGAAGTCCTGACCGCGAGGCGGTCAGGCACCGCCGACACAGCGACGTCCCGGGGCGACGCGTAGCGCAGTGGCAGGGCGACGAAGACGGCGACCGCGATCACGGCGATCACGGTCCCGACGAGGCACACCCGCGCCGTGACGATCCCGGTTCTCGCCCCGTAGCGCCGGCGGGCCAGGGCCAGCAGGCCGAGCCCCGCCAGGCCGCCGGCGGTGTTGACGACGACGTCGGTGATGTCGGACCGGCCGACGGCCAGCACGTCCTGGGCGACCTCCAGGAACACGCTTGCACCCACGAGCATCCCGGCGACCTTCCACCACCGCCAGGACGGCGCCAGCAGGCCGAGGTAGAGCCCGAACGGGACGAAGAGCGCAATGTTGGCGACCAGGTCGAATGGCGCGGTGGGTCCCGCGTCGGCCGTGCGGACGAACGGGACGAGCTTGATCTGCCGCTGCGCGCCTCCGCCGACCCAAGGAACCTCCAGCTTCCACAGCACGATCCAGACGAGGAGGACCAGGTAGACCGCGAACAGCACGACCCCCAGAACCGCCCTGCCGTCGGGGGACCGACCCTCCTGCGCGGCAGACACCCTGACAGGATCGCCCGTGAGCGTCTCGACACCGTCGATCAACACGCCCGGGCCCGGTCGCCTTCCTCGCGCGAGCCCAACCCGGTGCGGCCGTCGAGGAGCTCGCGCGCGATGTCCAGGTGCCCGGTGACCGGGTCAATAATCTTGACCATCCATCGAGGCAGCTGCACGAACCTCAGTCTCCGGCGCGCAGCCACGCTGTCACAACCGACCGCGACGCTGGTGAGGTGCCTGCCAGGATGCCGAGGTGGAGCGCGCACGCGGACCGTTGAAACTACCTACTCCCAGCTACCGCCGAAACGCACGCGGCCAGACCCTTGGCACGGCCGGCGATTCACCCAACCCCGCCCAGGACCCGGACCTCATCCGAGCCGTCGCTACAAATGGTCAGACTGGCTATGTCCTCACCTCGGACTTGAACGGGCCCTTGCCGGCCGACCCGGTCGAAGCTGCCGCGATCACCGAAGCCCTCGACACATCCGGCCGGATGATCCCGGTATTCGACGAGGACGGTGTGACCGTCATCGGCACTTTTCGGATCGGGGGCCAGCCCTGACGCGCAGCCTGCCGGCCTCGGCTCAGCCCGACCGTGTGAAATCGCTCCCTGAACGGAGGATTGGTGCCCTTCTGGGGGCCATAACCCTCCGCGGTGAACCGGCGAGCCGACGCGGACAGGTCGGATACCCGGTCGTGTCACCGATCCGGTCGTCCCGGCAGCATCGTCGGGTACACGACCGGGTACGCGACCGCCACGAGGCCGGCCTAACGAGGTCCCAGACCGGTGCGGCCGTCGAGGAGCTCGCGCGCGATGTCCAGGTGGCCGGCGTGCCGGGCGGTCTCCTCGATGAGGTGGAGGATCACCTCGCGGACGTCGCGGACCTCGGTCGGCAGCTCGGGCTGGTCGAGGCCCGCCGGCCGAGCGTCCACCGGCAGCCCGGCGACGATCTCGTCGGTCACGAGCGCCTGCCGGCGGTAGAGGTCGAGGGTGTCGGACAGCGACGGTGGCTCGCCACGCGGTTCGTCGGAGCCGGGCGAGATCGGCCCGTTCAGCACGCACTCCGCCCAGAAGTACTCGGCGCCGGCGAGATGCCAGACCAGGCCGGCCGGCGTCCAGCCGCTGGGCACCACCGACGTCGCTGCTTGGCCGGCGTCGAGATCGGCGACGATCGCCACGACGCTGTCCCGCTGATGCTGGAGCCAGGTCATCAAGGCGGCCTTGTCGGTGCGCGCCTCGAGCGCCACCGTCACGACCGGGGCTCCGGTCGGTATGCGGGGATCAGCTCGCTCCAGCGCGCCCGCCAGTCACCCGCCTCACGACCCTCGAGGTGAGCACGCAGGTCCTCCAGGTGCGCTTGCCAGCCCGCCCCGTGGTCCGGCGCCTCGTCCCATGGCAGCCCGCGATCCTCGACGACCAGCCGCGTACCGTGCTCCTCCGCCGTGAGCACCGCCTCCAGCTGCGTCTCCTCCGCGTCGCCGGGGTACATCGTCAGCAGCAGGCGGTGCGGCGCGTCGCATACCTCGATCCGCCCCGGCCCCTCCCAGCTGCTGGTGAACTCCGCGTGGATCGTCCCGCCGACCCGCAGGTCGCCCTCGACCCGCGCGATCCAGCGGGCGAGCCGTTCCGGCTCGGTCACCGCCCGCCACAGGTCCTCGATGTCCGTGTCGTAGACGTCCTCGACGTGGACCGTCCCCGTGTCGCCGACGCGGCGAACCTCTCCCAGCAGACCGGTGGTCATGGTGTTCCCTTCCGTTGTCGTCGGCCCCGCGCCACCTCGGTGTGCAGGGCGCTCATGCGCTGCTCCCAGACGCGTTGCCGGTGGAACAGCCACTCGCTGACCGGCTCCAGGCTCTCGGGCCGCAGGCGGTAGATCCGGCGCTGGCCGTCGGGGCGAACCTCGACGAGCCCGGCCTCCCGGAGCACCGAGAGGTGCCGGGAGACGCCCGGTTGGCTGACCGGCACCAGTGCCCCGAGCTCGCCCGCGGTGGCCTCGCCAGTGGTCAGCGCCTCCACCATGACCCGACGGTGCGGGTCGGCCAGCGCGTGGAGCACAGCGTCCATGTATCCCATCATTACCCATTCGGTTATATACCGCAATGGGTATGTCTGCGGTCAAGGTCCGGACATGGCACGATCGAGGAGATGGCCAGCACCCCCGCCGACGAGCAACGGCTCAAGGACCTCGCGATCCTGCGCCGGGTCAAGGACCGGATCGACCGCGAGTACGCCCAGCCGCTCGACGTCGACGCCCTCGCCCGTGGCGCGAACATGTCGTCGGGCCATCTCAGCCGGCAGTTCAAGCTGGCCTACGGGGAGGCACCGTACGGCTACCTCATGACGCGACGGATCGAGCGAGCGATGGCCCTGCTGCGTCGTGGCGACCTCAACGTCACCGAGGTCTGCTTCGCCGTGGGCTGCTCGTCCCTCGGAACCTTCAGCACCCGGTTCACCGAGCTGGTCGGCATGCCGCCGAGCGTCTACCGCGAGCAGCAGGCGGAGGCGACGCTGGGGATGGCGGCGTGCGTGGCCAAGCAGGTCACCAAACCGGTCAGGAATCGAGAAGCGCGGCCGGTCGAGCCGCACCTAGCGTGACGGTCATGCAGATCACCATCCACTCGAGCTTCCTCCCGCACACCGACCCGGATGCGTCGCTCGCCTTCTACCGAGACGCGCTCGGATTCGAGGTCCGCGGCGACGTCGGTCATCAGGGCATGCGCTGGATCACGGTCGGTCCGGTCGGACAGCCTGAGACCTCCATCGTCCTGCACCCGCCCGGCGTCGCTCCGGGCGTCACCGACGACGAGCGGCGCACGATCCTCGAGCTGATGGCCAAGGGCAGCTACTTCGGCGTCAACCTGGCCAGTCCAGACGTCGACGAGACGTTCGCGGCGCTCGAGTCCAGCGGCGCGGAAGTGGTGCAGGAACCCACCGACCAGCCCTACGGCGTACGCGACTGCGCCTTCCGCGACCCGGCGGGGAACATGCTCCGCATCCAGCAAGCGAGCGACTGACCAATTCCGACGCGGTCCTCCATCGCTGTCACGTTCAGCGCGGTCGATCCGTCAACCCTCGACGACCGCGGTACGCACCCGGCGACCGCACGACCCTGAAGGAGACGAACATGAGCCCCACGATCCAGAGCATGGTGGTCCCGGTGTCCGACATCGACGCCGCCAAGGCCGTCTACACCGTCCTCTACGGTGCGCCGCACACCGACACCCCCTACTACGTCGGGTTCAACGCGAACGGTTTCGAGATCAGCCTGGCCCCGAACCAGGACACCGACGGCCCGGTCGCCTATGCGGACGTCGACGACCTCGACGGGACCCGCGAGGCGCTGCTGGCGGCCGGCGCCACCGAGAAGTCCGCGCCGCGTCAGGTCGCGCCCGGAGCACGGGTCTGTGTGCTGGCTGACCCCAACGGCAACTCGATCGGACTGCGCGGCGAATAGCGGCTCCCGCTGAGCCGGTGACCCGGCCTACCGTGGTGTCATGCGCCTCGTACCGCTCTGCGCGTTCGACCTGCACTACACCAGCGACTTCCACCTCGCCCGGCCGTACGGCAACGAGTCGGGCACCGGGTGGGGAGTCGGGGACGGCCGGGTCACCGGAGAACGCCTGACCGGGACCGCCCTGTGGTCCAACCAGCCCGCCCGGCGCGGCGACGGCGCGATGCTCCCCAACGCGCGGGGCGTCGTCGCCACCGACGACGGGGCCGAGGTGATCTTCGACCTCACCGGCCGCACCGTCTTCGTCGACCGCGACGGCGAAGAGGTCGGGCGGCAGCTGCTGCTCGTCCTCCTCGAGAGCGAGGACGGCCGGTATGCCTGGCTCAACAACGCGGTATGCGTCGGCGAGGGGGTCACCAGCGCGGAGACGATGACCATCCATCTCGAGGTGTTCCAGTGCGTCAGCGAGCTCTGACCACCCGGTGAGCCCCCGTCTGGACGACGCGTCGGCTCGTTTCGGCGCGGCTCGCGTCGCGCGGCTGGCGACCACCAACGCCGAAGGGTCCCCGCACCTCGTACCGGTTGTCTTCGCGCTGGTCGGCGAGAACGTCTGGACGGCTGTGGACGGCAAGCCGAAGTCGACCACCGCGCTCCGCCGCCTCGACAACGTGCACGCCCACCCGGCCGTGAGCCTGCTGGTCGACCACTACGCCGACGAATGGGCGACGCTCTGGTGGGTACGGGCCGACGGCGTCGCGAGGGTGCTCGATGTCGACGACGCCAAAGAGGGGATGGACGCCCTGGTCGCGAAGTACCCGCAGTACCAGGCGAACCCGCCACCCGGACCGGTCCTGCTGATCGACGTCACCCGATGGGTGTCGTGGTCCGCTCGCTGACCGCACTGACGTCGAGCCGGTGCCGGTGCACGGCGAACACCGCCAGCGCCGCAAGGACCGACACGTGTCACGGCACGCCTCCCCGGACAGCGGAGGGTTGTCGGGCACAGTGGGACGCGTGACGACCGGAACTGGCCAGGAGGTTCCCTTGAGCAGCACGTGGCCCGAGCGCTCATCGACCGAGGACCCGGACCCCCGCGGTACCGAGGACCCGAACCGCACGACGGCGCTGCGTCCCTTCGGCGTGAGCCCGGTCAGCGAGAGCGAGTGGGAGGACCCCGAGGAGTCGCGTCCCGCGAAGGCTCGTCACATCATCGACCGGTGGGACGGCGCGCTCGGCCTGTTGGTCCTGCGAGTCGTCGTCGCGGCGATTTTCGCCATCCGCGGGCTGCAGAAGGTCCAGCACCTCGACGTCACGAAGACCCAGTTCGAGCAGATCGGGATTCCCTACGCAGACACCATGGCCTTCGTCGTCGGCGTCTGCGAGGTGGCCATCGCGGTGGCCCTCATCTTCGGGATCGCCATGCGGGTCGTCGGGGTCGGCATCGCCATCATCGCGATCGGCGCGCTGGCCTACGTGACGTGGCGTACGGGCATCGTCTTCACCGACGGCCAGCCGGGCTTCACGGGTGAGCTGGAGCTGCTGCTCGCGGCGGTCGGCGTGATGTTCGTCGGAGTGGGTGGCGGTGGCTGGACGGTCGACCGCCGGTTCCGGCGACGCTGAGGGTCGCCACCGTCGCACCCGATTAGGCTTCCCCGCGTGAGCGAGGGGGAGCGGACGCCGGAGACGGTGAGCGACCGTGTCCTCACCCTGCCCAACGTGCTCTCCGCGCTGCGACTCGTCGGCGTGCCGGTGTTCCTCTGGCTGCTCTTCACCCACCAGGACATCTGGGCGTTCGTCGTGCTGGCCGTGTCCGGGCTCACCGACTACCTCGACGGCAAGATCGCGCGCCGGTTCAACCTCGTGTCGCGGGTGGGGCAGCTGCTCGACCCGCTGGCCGACCGCCTCTATGTGCTCACCACGTTGGTGGCGCTGGCGATTCGCGACATCATCCCGCTCTGGCTGCTCATCGTCCTGGTCGGCCGCGACGTGTTCATGGGGGTCGTCATCCTGCTGCTCAAGCGGGTCGGCCAGACCGGCCTGCCGGTGCACTTCGTCGGTAAGGCCGCGACCTTCAACCTGCTCTACGCGTTCCCGATCCTGCTGCTCAGCACCGTGGACGGCGTCGTCGGCGACGTCGCCCGGCCGCTCGGGTGGGCGTTCGCCTGGTGGGGCGTCGGGCTCTACCTGCTTGCCGCCGTCCTGTATGCGGTCCAGGCCGCGGCCGTGATCCGCGCCCGGTCCGCCGCCGGCCGGGCGGCTCCGGGGGCGGCATGACCGCGACACCGCCACCGTCCGACCCGGGTACGCCCGAGGCCGGGTTCCACAGCGACGGCCGGCGCCCGGCCGCCGGGTCGATGAGCCTGCTCCAGCAGCTGATGGACCGCCCGCTCGACCCCTCGTACGCCGCGGCTGCAGCACGCCGCGAGGCGGACGGCCTGCCGCCGAGCACCTCACTGCGCAGCCCGTGGCTCGTCGTCGCCGCGATCGTCATCGGCTTCCTCTTCGTGGCCGCCGCCTTCGCCCTGCGCCCGGCCGGGACGACCGCGTCGCGGGACAAGGAGCAGCTCATCGAGCAGATCGAGGCGCGCCAGACCCGCGGCGACGAGCAGGCCGCCGAGGTCAGCAAGCTCGGCCAGCAGATCCAGGACGCGCAGTCCGCCGCCCTGGCCAGCCAGGCGTCCCAGCTCTCCGCCGAGCTCGACCGGCTCCGGTTGCTCACCGGCGAGGTCGCCGTGACCGGCCCCGGTCTGGTGCTCACCGTCGACGACGCACCCGACGTCCGCGCCAAGGCGGCCAGTGGCGACCCGCGTGACGCCGGCGGCTTCCCCCAGGGGCGCGTGACGTCGTTCGACCTCCAGATCCTCGCCAACGGGCTCTGGCAGGCGGGGGCCGAGGCGATGTCCATCAACGGCCAGCGGCTGACGTCGCGGTCGTCGATCCGGTTCGCCGGCGACGCGATCCTCGTCGACTTCCGCCCGCTGAGCCCGCCCTACGTGATCACGGCTCTGGGGGAAGGACGTGTGCTGCAGACCGGGTTCGCGAGCTCGTCGTCCGGCGCATACCTGAAGTCTCTGGGTGACAACTACTCGATCCCGTCGACGATCGCGACCCCCGCACGCGTCGACATCCCGCGCAGCCCGTCCTCGCCGCTCATCTTCGCGATGCCGGTCTCGCCGGCCACCGCGACCGTCTCGCCCTCGTCCGCTCCGGCGGGCGCCCCGATCCCCAGCACGGAGGCCACCCGCTCATGATCCCCGCCATCGGCCTGCTCGTCGGCGTCCTCGCCGGCCTGCTGCTGCACCCGGCGGTACCGGTATGGTTGCAGCCGTACCTGCCGATCGCCGTCATCGCGGCCCTCGACGCCGTGTTCGGCGGTGTCCGTGCCGTCCTCGACGGGATCTTCGTCGACAAGGTGTTCGTCGTCTCGTTCCTGTCCAACGTGCTCGTCGCGGCGTTCATCGTCTTCCTCGGGGACCAGCTCGGCGTGGGTACCCAGCTGTCCACCGGCGTCGTCGTCGTCCTCGGCGTGCGGATCTTCTCCAACGTGGCCTCGATCCGGCGCCACCTGTTCAAGGCCTGAGTCATGACCGAGCCCGCACCTTCGACCACGTCGCCGCCGCCTGCGCCCACCCCGGCGCGCGGCTCGTCGTCGTGGCGTCGGCTGGCCCGAGCGGGGGCGCCGCGCAGCACCAAGGCGCAGGCCCTCGGCGCGCTCCTGGCCCTGGCGCTGGGGTTCGCGATCGCCACACAGATCCAGCAGACCCAGGACTCCGGACTGGACAGCATGCGCCAGGACGACCTCGTCCGGGTGCTCGACGACGTCAGCCAGCGGTCCTCGCGCCTCGACCAGCAGGTCCGCGAGCTCCAGTCCCAGCGGGACGCGCTGACCACCGGCGCCAACACCAGCCAGGCGGCCATCGACCAGGCCACCAAGCAGCTGGAGTCGCTGCGGGTGCTCGCCGGAACCGCCCCCGCCCAGGGCCCCGGCATCAAGGTGACGATCTCGGACCCCTCCCAGAAGGTCACCGCGGCGATGATGCTCGACCTGCTCCAGGAGCTGCGGGACGCCGGCGCCGAGGTCGTCCAGTACGGCGCGAACCGGGTCGTCGCGAGCTCGTGGTTCTCCTCGTCCGGCGGCCAGATCCAGGTCGACGGCCAGCCGCTGACCCGGCCGTTCACGGTGCTCGCCATCGGCGACAAGGCGACGATGGCCTCGGCGCTCAACATCCCGGGTGGCATCGTCGAGACGCTCCGCCGCGCCGACGCGACCGCCGCCATCGAACAGCTCGACACGGTACGCATCGACGCGTTGCAGTCTCCGCGAACGCCTCGTTACGCTCAGCCCGTCCCCGAGTCGGGTACGCCTACGAGCACCCCGACCACGACCGCCAAGTGACCCGAGAGCGAGCACGATGAGCGAGCTGGAGTACCCGGACAACCTGCGCTACACCGCGGACCACGAGTGGGTCGAGGAGCTGGACGGCGGCACCCTGCGGCTCGGGATCACGTCCTACGCGCAGAACGCGCTCGGCGACGTCGTCTACGTGTCACTGCCGGCCGTGGGCGACACGGTGACGTCCGGCGAGACCTGCGGCGAGGTCGAGTCGACCAAGTCGGTCAGCGACCTCTATGCACCCCTCACCGGCGAGGTGACGGCGGTGAACTCGGCCCTCGACGGAGCGCCCGAGCTGGTCAACACGGCGCCCTACACCGACGGCTGGATGTACGAACTGCGGCCGTCCGACGCTGATGGCGTGAGTGGCCTCCTCGACGTCGTCACCTACCGCGAAGGACTGGGCTGAGCACCCGTTCGGGTCGGCTTGACCCACGCCCCCACGAGCACGAGACTCGCCTGACGACGGGGTCGAACCGCCGTCGAGAGGGGGAGGGGGATCCACTAGGGTTTTGCGCACCGGCAGTGACGAAGGAGATGCGGCCATGACGGACCACGAGCCCGAGGCCAGCCCCGCTGAGGCCCCGGAGACGACGACGAAGACGCCGGCTCCGGCGACCCGACAGGGCGACTCGACGACGATGCGCTTCCAGGGCGTCGGCACGGGGCACGAACAGGTCGAGCTCGACGGCCGCGGCCTCTCCGCCGAGGACCAGGCCACCATCGACGCCCTTCGGCCCGGCACCGGTCTGCTCATCGTGCTGCGCGGCCCCAACACCGGCGCCCGGTTCCTGCTCGACGACGCCGAGGTCACCACCGGCCGGCACCCCGACAGCGACATCTTCCTCGACGACGTCACCGTCTCGCGCAAGCACGCGGTCTTCGTCCAGGAGAACGACGGGTATGCGGTACGCGACGTCGGGTCCCTCAACGGCACCTACGTCAACCGTGAGCTCGTCGACCACGCCGCCCTGCGCACCGGCGACGAGGTCCAGATCGGCAAGTTCCGCCTCGTCTTCTACGCGGGCCAGCGCCAGTAGTGCGGCCCTCCGACGCCGGGAGGGGGCCCGGTGTGGGCGCCTCCGGAGCGCCGGACGAGGACAGCGGGCGCGGCCAGCCGAGTGCAGTGAGCGCGCCCGGGTCGCCCGGGTCGCGGACGATCGGTGCCGTGCTCGCGGCACTGACCCCGGACTTCCCGGACCTCACGATCTCCAAGATCCGGTTCCTCGAGGCCGAGGGCCTCGTCACGCCGCACCGCACCGGATCGGGGTACCGCACCTACACCGACCGTGACATCGACCGGCTGCGCTACGTGCTGACGGCGCAGCGCGACCGGTTCTGGCCGCTGAAGGTCATCCGGGACGCGCTCGACGCGATGGACCGCGGCCTGACGCCGGGGGAGCCCGAAGCGTCCGACGCCCGGCCTCGCGTACCTGAGGCGGCGTCTGACCCGGACGTGCCCACGATCCTGGCTCTGGCCGCGCCGGCCACGCTGCGGCTGACCGCGCGGGAGCTGCGCGACGCGGCGGGGCTCGACCGGCCGACCCTCGAGGCGCTGGAGAACTACGGCCTGGTCCGGACCGACGCGAGCGGGCACTTCGACGACGACGCCCTGGCCGTCGCCCGCGCGGCCGCCGCGCTCGCCGCATACGGAGTCGAGCCCCGGCATCTGCGTCCCTTCCGGACCGCAGCGGACCGGGAGATCGGCCTGGTCCAGCAGATCGTCGGGCCGGCGCGGTCGGCGGCAGGCCGTCCGAGCCGGGCCAACGGCGCTGCGCCGGAGGACCCGACGCCCGAGGTGTTGCGCCTCTGCATCGCCCTGCACACCGCTCTCGTCCGGACCGGCATCCGAGAACGCTGAGCCCGGACTGACGAAGCGACCCCGGGCGAAGTAACGTGGGACGCGTGAAGCCCGTCGACGTCCTCGGGGTCCGGGTCGAGATGCCCACGAACCAGCCGATCGTGCTGCTGCGCGAGCGGAACGGGGAGCGCTACCTGCCGATCTGGATCGGTGCGGCGGAGGCGACGGCGATCGCCTACGCGCAACAGGGTGTCGAACCGCCGCGACCGTTGACCCACGACCTCCTCAGGGAGGTCATCGAGACGACGGGACACCGGGTCACGCAGGTTCGGATCGTCGAGCTCCGCGACAAGGTGTTCTACGCGATCCTCGTCATCGACGGCACGACCGAGATCAGCGCCCGTCCCTCCGACGCGATCGCCCTCGCCCTGCGCACCGGCACCGAGATCGTCGTCGCCGAGGCGGTGCTCGACGAGGCCGGGGTCGCGCTGACCCCGGAGGAGGACGACGAGGTCGAGAAGTTCCGCGAGTTCCTCGACCAGGTGTCGGCCGAGGACTTCGAGAACCCGCACGTGGACCCACAGGTGGACCCGGGCGACGAGGGCACGCCCCGCGAGACCTAACCGTCGAGTGGAGGTTGAGACTTGGCGGGTTTGCGCGACACGCCGACACGCTCGGCCTCGACCGGTGATTGACCCAGGGTGCGGAACGGCCTACCGTCGGGAGGTCGGCGCCGAAATACCGCGGTGTAACTTCACCGTGGGTGGCCCGGCACGAAGGCGAGAACCGCCCGACTAACGCTCAGGAGGACGCCGTGGTCGTCACGGGAGACGCGCAGGAGCGCCGGACGCACGTCCCGGCGTCCGCCCAGGGTCTGCTCTTCGACGACGATCTCCCGGAGCTGAGCGAGGACATCGGCTACCGCGGTCCCACCGCCTGCCGGGCGGCCGGCATCACCTACCGCCAGCTCGACTACTGGGCCCGTACCGGCCTGGTCGAGCCCTCGGTACGCAGCGCGACCGGGTCCGGCACGCAGCGGCTCTACGGGTTCCGCGACATCCTCGTGCTCAAGGTGGTCAAGCGGCTGCTCGACACCGGCGTCTCGCTCCAGCAGATCCGCGAGGCGATCAAGAAGCTGCGCGACCGCGGCGTCGAGGACCTCGCCGGGATCACCCTGATGAGCGACGGCGCCAGCGTCTACGAGTGCACCTCGGCCGACGAGGTCTACGACCTGCTGCAAGGTGGCCAGGGTGTCTTCGGCATCGCCGTGGGCCGGGTCTGGCAGGAGGTCGAGGGGACCCTCGCGGCCCTGCCGAGCGAGCGTCCCGAGGACGAGGTCCCGGCGGCCCACCCGGACGACGAGCTCAGCGCGAGACGCGCGCAGCGCATCTCCTGACCGTCTCGGCTCCACCCCACCGCTTCGCGCGGTGATCGTGGGCGATTGTCGACCTCCTGGGGTCAACGATCGCCCACGGTCCCGACTCCGGGGCGAGTCGGCCGCGGCCAACCCGCTCAGGTGCCCCGGCTCCGGCTGGTAGATTTGGCCCTGCCGCGAACAACCCACCGGGAGAGTCCCCGGGGCGGTCTCTTCACAGCCGAGCGGGACCACTGGCTGACGGGGGACCTCCGCTGGGGCGCCGAAGGGGCAACACCCCGGAACCTCTCAGGCGCCAGGACCGTGTGGGTGAGGCGACTCTGGAGCCACGATGACGAGGGCGACAGAGGGGGTTACCGTGCTGTGACCGCAGGGACCCTCCAGGAGCCTCCACGTGACCCAGACCGCCGCGACATCCACCGCGATCGACACCACCGCGATCGACGGCCCTGACGCCGGCCCGGACGCCCCGGTCCACGTCGACACCAGCAACCCGGCGCCGTTCGTCGAACGCCACATCGGCCCGTCCCCGGACGACGTGGCAGCGATGCTCGAGGTGGTCGGCCAGCCGTCTCTCGACGCCCTCGTCGACATCGCGGTACCCGGCGCCATCCGCTCCCACCGAGCCCTGCGCCTCGACGCTGCACCGTCCGAGAGCGCGGTCGTTCGCGAGCTGCGCGGGCTGGCCAGCCTCAACACGGTGATGCGATCGATGATCGGTCTCGGCTACTACGGCACGGTCACCCCTCCCGTGGTCCAGCGCAACGTCCTCGAGAACCCCGCCTGGTACACCGCCTACACGCCCTACCAGCCGGAGATCTCCCAGGGCCGGCTCGAGGCCCTCATCAACTTCCAGACCGTCGTCAGCGACCTCACCGGCCTGCCGGTCGCCGGCGCGTCGCTCCTCGACGAGTCCACGGCGGTCGCCGAGGCGATGACCCTCATGCGCCGCAGCGCCAAGAGCCCGGCCGACGCGGTCCTCCTCGTCGACCGGCACACCCTGCCGCAGTCCATCGCCGTCACCCAGACCCGGGCCCTGCCGCTCGACATCGAGGTGGCGGTCGCCGACCTCGCCCACGTCGACAGCGTCGACGCCCTCCGCGAGGCCGCCGGTGGCCGTGACGTCTACGGCGTGGTCGTCCAGTACCCCGGCGCCGACGGCGAGCTGCGCGACTTTCGCGCCCTGACCGCGGCCGCCCACGAGCACGGCGCCCTCGTCACCGCCGCAGCCGACCTCCTCGCCCTCACCCTCGTCACGCCGCCGGGGGAGTGGGGCGCCGACATCGCCGTCGGCAGCAGCCAGCGGTTCGGCGTCCCGATGGGCTTCGGGGGCCCACACGCCGGCTACATGTCGGTCCGCACCGGCCTCGAGCGCCAGATGCCCGGCCGCCTCGTCGGCGTCTCCGTCGACGCCGCCGGCCACCCCGCATACCGGCTGGCCCTGCAGACCCGCGAACAGCACATCCGGCGCGAGAAGGCCACGTCCAACATCTGCACCGCGCAGGTCCTCCTCGCGGTGATGGCCAGCATGTATGCGGTCTGGCACGGCCCCGCTGGGCTCGCCGCCATCGCCCGCCGGTCCCACGGGTATGCGCGCGCCCTCGCCGATGGCCTGCGCGACGGCGGGGTCGACGTGCTCACCGACGCGTTCTTCGACACGGTGACCGTTCGGGTTCCGGGCCAGGCCGACGACGTGCTGCGGGAGGCCGTGGCCCGAGGCGTCAACCTGCGCCGCATCGACGACGACACCCTCTCGATGAGCACCGACGAGACGACCACGGGCGAGGACCTCCTCGCCGTCTGGGGCGCGTTCGGCGTGGCCGGCGGCGAACCCGCCCCCTCCGACGCCGACCCGGCATGGTGGGACGGCGCGGTCCGGACCTCGGACTACCTCACCCACCCGGTCTTCTCGACCCACCACAGCGAGACGGCGATGCTGCGCTACCTGCGCCGGCTGGCCGACCGCGACTTCGCGCTCGACCGCGGGATGATCCCGCTCGGCTCCTGCACGATGAAGCTCAACGCGACCACCGAGATGCTCGCGGTCACGTGGCCGGAGTTCGCCAACCTGCACCCGTTCGCCCCGACCAGCCAGACCGAGGGCATCCGCAGCCTCGTGTCCGACCTGTCGGCGTGGCTCTGCGAGATCACCGGCTACGACGCGGTCTCGCTGCAGCCCAACGCGGGGTCACAGGGCGAGCTGGCCGGGCTGCTGGCCATCCACGCGTACCACCAGGCCAACGGCGAGAGCCACCGCCGGGTATGCCTGATCCCGGCCAGCGCCCACGGCACCAACGCGGCGTCGGCAGTCATGGCCGGCCTTCGCGTCGTCGTCGTCGGGACCGACGCGGCCAGCGGGAACGTCGACATGGATGACCTGCGGGCCAAGGTCGACCAGCACCGCGACAACCTCGCGGCGGTCATGGTGACGTACCCCTCGACGCACGGCGTCTACGAGGACACCATCGGAGAGCTCTGCGCGCTGGTCCACGAGGCCGGCGGTCAGGTCTACGTCGACGGCGCCAACCTCAACGCGCTCATGGGGCTGGCGCAGCCCGGCAAGTTCGGCGCCGACGTGTCCCACCTGAACCTGCACAAGACCTTCTGCATCCCGCACGGCGGCGGCGGTCCCGGCGTCGGCCCGGTGGGGGTGCGCGCCCACCTGGCGCCGTACCTGCCGAACCACCCGCTGGCACCGGAGGCCGGACCGGCTACCGGGGTGGGCCCGATCTCAGGTGCGCCCTACGGGTCCGCGGGCATCCTGCCCATCTCCTGGGCCTACGTACGGCTCATGGGTGGCGTCGGCCTGACCCGGGCCACCGAGGTGGCCGTCCTCAACGCGAACTACATCGCGGCCCGCCTGCGCGACCACTACCCGGTGCTCTACTCCGGGCACCAGGGCATCGTCGCCCACGAGTGCATCCTCGACGTCCGCGGCATCACCCGCGACACCGGGGTGACCGTCGACGACGTCGCGAAGCGCCTCATCGACTACGGGTTCCACGCGCCGACGATGTCGTTCCCGGTGGCCGGGACGCTGATGGTCGAGCCCACCGAGTCCGAGGACAAGGGCGAGATCGACCGGTTCTGCGACGCGATGATCGCGATCCGCGCGGAGATCGACGCGGTGGGCCGCGGCGACGTCGCGGTGGCCGACTCGGTGCTGCGCCATGCGCCGCATACCTCGCGCTCGCTCGCGGAGGAGTGGGACCACCCGTACGACCGCGTCGCCGCCGCCTTCCCCGTCGGGGTCCACGCGCCGGACAAGTACTGGCCGCCGGTCGCCCGCATCGACGGCGCCTACGGCGACCGTCACCTGGTCTGCAGCTGCCCGCCGCCGGAGGCCTTCGAGGACTGACCGGCGCCGGCGCGGCCCTGGGGGTATCAACGCTCTTCTCGTTCTCTCCTCACGGTCAGACGCCCGGAGATCCCGGGCCGACACCCCGAGGACCGACCGTGAGCCAGACCGGCACCTTTGCCTTCCTCGTCCACCCACGTGCCCACCTGTCCGAGGACATGGCGCGGGTGGCGAAGCCTCTCGGCCTCCTGCCCGAACGCCTCTACGATGTCGCGCTGCGCCGCCTGCCGGTGCCGCCCATGACGATGGCCTCGGTCCACCTCGCGGGCCGCCACGTCGGCCACGTCGTCCTCGTACCGTTCGGCGCGCGCCACATGCTCGCCCAGCCTGCGGAGGCCCGCGCCCGCGTCGGCCGTGCCGTCGACCACGCGGTCGGCCTCGGCGCCTCCGTCGTCGGTCTGGGTGCGCTCACCGCCCCGGTCACCGCCGGCGGTGTCTCGCTGCGCAACCGCTCCGACATCTCCGTCACCAACGGCAACGCCTTCACCGCCGCCGTCGTCCACGACCAGGTCCGCGAGCTGGTTCGGGCCTCCGGCTCGGGCCGGGTCGCGGTCGTCGGGGCCACCGGCAGCGTCGGCACCACCGTCGCCAAGATGGTCGCCCGCAACCGCGACGCCGACGAGCTGCTCCTCGTCGCCCGCAACGAGCGGCGCCTGGACTCGTTGCGCTGCAACCTTTCCGGTCGCGGCGTGGCCATCCGCTCGTCCACCGACCTGCACGCCATCCGCTCCGCCGACGTCGTCGTACTCCTCACCGCGGCGGCCGGTTCGGTCCTCGAGTCCGATCACCTCGCCGAGGGCGCCGTCGTCCTCGACGCCACGCAGCCGCGCAACACCTCCACCGACCTCGCCCGCGAACGCCGCGACGTCCGGATCCTCGACGGCGGCATCGTGTCGATCCCGTCCCTGGAGATCCGCGGCGGCAACGTCGGACTGCCCAACGGCCGCGCGTATGCGTGCTTCGCCGAGACCGCACTCCTCGCCCTCTCCGGGCACCAGGGGCACTTCTCCATCGGGATCCCCGACCTCGACCAGGTCGACGTGATCCGTTCGCTGGCCCGCGAGTATGCGCACCTCGGTTTCACCGCGGCGGCGCCGACCTCGTTCGGAGTTCCGGTCCGGGTGCCGGACCGCGTCGGGTCGGTTGGCGTGACCGCCGACCTGACCGACCTCGTCGAGGAGGCCGTGGCGTGAACGTTCGTCAGCGGGTCGTCTTCATCGGCGGGGGATACGCGACCCTCCACGCCTACCAGGTCCTGGCCCGTCGCCGTCGGCGCGAGATCCGGCGCGGGCGACTCGAGCTGGTCGTCATCAGCGCCGACGACCACCACAGCTTCCACGGGTTCACCGGCGAGGTGCTCGCCGGCGTGCTGCCGTATGCGGTCACCCGCGCCTCGCTCCGCGACGCGATGCCCCGCGCCGCCGTCATCCCGGGCATGGTGACGCAGGTCGACCGCGACCGGCAGCTCGTCACGTACGTCCGGGTCGGCGCCGCCGGCAGTGGGCAGGTCGAGTCCCTGCGGTACGACGAGCTCGTCGTCGCCCCGGGCGGTCGCGAGCCGGTGCAGGACGTGCCGGGCATGAGCGAGCACGGCTTCACGCTGCGCAGCCCTGGCGACATGCGGCGGCTGCTCGGCCGCCTCGTCGTCCTCGAGCACCCGTCGGCCGGGCGCGAGCCCACGGACCTCGTCGTCGTCGGCGGGGGCTTCGCCGGCGTAGAGCTAGCCGGCGCCCTCGCGGCACGGCCCACCACGGTCCGCGGTCGCCGCGTCCACCTGGTGCACTCCGGGCCTGCGGTCCTGCCGCAACTGCGGGACCAGCAGCCGTCCCTGGCTCGGCGCGCCGAGCGCGAGCTCGAGCATCTCGGCGTGGTCGTGCACTGCGGCGTCCGTGTCGTCGCGGTCGGCCGCCACCACGTCGTCCTGTCCGACGGTCGCCGGCTGCCCACCTCACTCGTCCTCTCGACCACGGGCCAGCGCGCGGTGCAGCTCCCCGGTCTCGAGGAGCTGCCGACCGACGACAACGGCCGCCTGCTCACCACACCGGACCTCGCCGTCGCCCCGGGGATCTGGGCCGCCGGTGACGCCGCTCGCGTCAACCACCCCCGGAGCCGTACTCCTGTGCCGGCCAACGCGCTCTGGGCGATCAAGGCCGGCGACCACCTCGGCCGCAACCTGGCCCGCAGCGTGGTGGGCCACCGCAGCACCCCGTTCCGGTACCTCGGCCTCGGCCAGGCGGCCTCGTTCGGCGTGGGTCGCGGTATCGCGGAGCTCTACGGCCTGCCGCTCACCGGCTGGGTCGCCTGGGTGACCCGTCTCGCGTTCTTCATCCGGTTCATGCCCTCGCACGCCAACGCGGTCGAGACGCTCGCCTTCCTCGTCTCGCGGCGCTCCGCCGTGCCGTCGGTGGCCGGGTTCGCGACCGGGCCAACGCCGATCACCGCACCCACCCGCCACACGGCCGTGTCGACGTCCCGGCGGAACGGGGCGGTCCGGGCAGTCCGGCCGGTCGAGTCGGCCACCGTCGAGCGCGCGAAGGTCGCCTGACCGACGGCGCTGTCGGGACGCCGCGTTCCTGCCTCGACTGGGCGAGCCGCGCCGAAGGTCGGCAGACTAGAGGGATGAGCGGCCCTGAGCCGGTGATCCTCGACGGTGGGATGTCGAACGCCCTGGAGGAGCTGGGGCACGACCTCTCCGACCCGATGTGGACCGCCGGCGTGCTCAGGGACGCCCCGGAGGCCGTCGCTGAGGTCCATCGCCGGTACTACCGGGCCGGCGCCCAGGTCGCCACCTCGGCCAGCTACCAGGCGAGCGTCCCGGGGTTCGTCGACCGAGGGCTGCTGCCCGCCGAGGCGTCGGCGCTGCTGATCCGCAGCATCGAGGTGGCCCGCGAGGTGCGGGACGAGCTGGCCGTCGACGGGGTCGACCGCTGGGTCGCGGCGTCCATCGGGCCCTACGGGGCGGTCCTCGCGGACGGCTCGGAGTACCGCGGCCGCTACGGCATCACCGCCGCGCGGCTGCGCGACTTCCACGGACCACGCCTCGAGCTGCTGGCGTCGGCCGGCCCGGACCTCATCGCGGTCGAGACCATCCCGGACATCGACGAGGCCGAGGTGCTCGTCGACCTGCTCTACGACATCGACCTGCCGACCTGGTTCTCGTTCTCGGCCCGCGACGGTCGCACCGCCGCCGGCCAGCCGCTGGCCGACGCGTTCGCGACGGCCGCGGAACCCACGACAGTCGTCGCGGTCGGGGTCAACTGCTGCCCGGCCGACGAGGTCCTGGACGCGGTGCGGCTGGCGGTCGAGGTCGGGAAGAAGAAGGCGGTGGCCTACCCGAATGGCGGCGGGGAGTGGGACCCCAAGGCGCGGGCCTGGGTCGGTACGCCGGGCGTGGACCCCGACCTGGCCCGGTCCTGGGCGGACGCGGGCGCCGTCTACCTGGGGGGCTGCTGCCGGGTCGGCCCGACCGACATCGAACGGCTCGTCGCGGCCCTCGACGCCTAGGGAGACGTTCTTTCGGGAGAACCTCGTGGGGTGATCAGGCCGCGGGGTTGTCGAGGCCGAGCACGGTCACGCTCGACCCCGTGGAGGTCTTGTCGACGCGGACCTGGGCAGGGACCCGGGACCGCAGGTCGCTCACGTGGCTGACCACGCCCACACAGCGGCCGCCGTCGCGCAACCCGTCGAGGACCGCCATCACCTGCTCGAGACTCTCGTCGTCCAGCGTGCCGAACCCCTCGTCGATGAACAGCGTGTTGAGGTCGAACCCGCCCGCCTCCTCGCGGACCGCGTCGGCGAGGCCGAGAGCCAGCGCGAGCGACGCCATGAAGGACTCGCCGCCGGAGAGCGAGGCCGTGTCTCGCACCTGACCGGTCCACTGGTCGCGCACCACCAGTCCCAGCCCGCTCCGCCGACCACCCGCGGCGAGGTCGTCGGAGTGGGCGAGCTGGTAGCGACCGTCGCCCATCACGCGCAGCCGCTCGTTGGCCAGGGTGGCGACCTTCTCCAGCCGGGCCGCGAGGACGAACGCCGTCAGCCGCATCCGCAGCGCGTTCTGGCCGCCGATGCCCGTCGTCGTGTCGGCCAGCTCGCCCACCCGGGCGGACCGCGCCGCAAGCGGCCCGATCGTGGCCACCCGGGCCAGCACCGACTCGCGGACCTGACCGAACGTCCGCACCGCCGCCTCCGCTCCGGTCTGTGCGTGCTGCGCCCGGCGCAGGGCCGTCCGCGCGGCGTCGGCTGCCGCGGTCGCGGCGACGACGTCAACGTCCGGCTCGTCCAAGGACGCGGCCACCTCGGGATCGGCGAGCGTCGCCTCCGCCGCCGCCCGGCGCTGCTCCAGGTCGCGCAGCCGGCGCCGCAGGTCGACGAGGTCCTCACTGCGCAGGGTCGCGGCCGTCGCTGCCTCGACTGACTCGAAGCCGTTGAGCGCCAAGGCTTCTCGCGCCGAGGCCTGGACGGCGGTCGCGTCGGTGTCCGCTTCAACGGCAGCCGTCAGCGCGTCGCGGAGCTCCACCGCGGCGACCCGGACCCGCTCGTGCTCCGGGACGGCGACGTCGACCGACGCGGCCGCACAGGGGCACAGGCGCTGGTGCTCGTCGAGGAGTGTGGCCCGGGCCACGGCCTCCTGGTACACGCGCTCCTGCACCTCGGCGGCGGTACCAGCGGCTGTCGCCGCGGTGCGCTCCAGCTCCTCCACGGCGACCATCCGTGACTGACGGACGGTATGCGCGCTCGCCAGCCGCGCCTCCACGTCGCCGAGGCGGGTGACCTCGGCCGACGCCTGCTCCAAACGGGACCGCGCTGCGGCCAACCCCGTGGCCAACCCGTCGAGGTCGGTGTGGACCACCTGCGAATGGCGCGCCAGGGCGTTCTCCAGGTCCGAGGTACGTGTCGTGGCGAGCTGCTCCGCCGCCGCCAGCTCCGCTTGAACGGCGGCCGTCACCGAGCGCGTGGACTGCCAGTGCCGCTCGGCGTGCTCGACGACCTCGCCCGACGTCTCCACCACCCCGGGGACGGTCGGCGCCGGGTGCTCGCGGGAACCGCACACCGCGCACGGCTCACCGTCGGCCAGGCGTCCGGCCAGCTCGGCGGCCATGCCGTCGACCCGAGCCTGCTGGGCCGCAAGGAAGCCCTCGCGGGCGTCCTGCTCGGCCTCCCTGACCGTCAGGGCGCGCCCCCGCAACGTCGCGCAGCGGACCTGCGCCGCCGCGAGGTCAGTGGCGAGGCGGTGCACCTCGGCCCACGCCTCGGCGTCCGCCGACGCGGCCGTACGTGCAACGGTCGCCGCCTGTCCGGATCGGACGTCGGCCTCGGCGTGCTCGACCGCCAGAGTGGCGCGGGCCAGTGCCTCGCGCTGCTGCCCCAGAGCGGTGCGAGTGGCGGTCGTGGACCGCCCGAGCGCACCGAGCCGGACCCGGTCCGCCGCCAGCCGTCGCTCGATCGCCGCCGCCTCCTCGAGGGCCACACCGTGCTCGTCGAGGGTCGCCAGCCAGCCGATCGCGATCGCCGGGGTCCAGTCCGCCGCCCCGAACCGTGCGAGCGGATCCTGCGCAGCCACCACCCGAACCGCGGCGGCGTCCACCCGGGACCGGGCGCGATCCAGCGCCCGCAGGTCGCCCGAGACCGCCGCCGCGCGCGTCGCGCGATCCACTGTCGCGCTCAGAGTCGACCACCGCTCGGGATCCGCCTCGAACACCGCCATGGTCTGCCGAGCGAGGCGCCCACGCTTCTGGCGGTCGGCCACCGCCGTCGCCCGAACCGCGCCCGTCTGGGTGGCCGCCGCCTGGCTCTCCGAGTCACCCGACGCCGCCAAGCACGTGACGGCGTGCCGGCCGAGTCGGTCCTGGACGTCGTCGACCAGCGCGGGCAGCGACTCCGGGGCGACCGAACCCCAGTCGACTCCATCGCCCAGCACCTCGGCGGGAACCCCGCTGAGCACGTCCTCGGCCCGTGCGAGATCGGTCGCCAGCCGCTGCTCCTCCTCGACCAGGGCGGCGGCCAGCTCGCGGCGTCGATCGACCAGCCAGGTCTCGACGCCCGCGTAGGTCGAGATGTCGAACAGCTTCTCCAGCAGGGTCCGTCGCTCGTCGGCCGTGGCGCGCAGGAAGGCGGCGAACTCGCCCTGCGGCAGGAGCACCACCTTGCTGAACTGCGCCAGCCCCATCCCGAGGACCTCGGTGACGATGTCGCCCACCTCGTCGGCTCGGGTCGTGACGCCCCGCCACTGCCCGCCGGTGTGCTCCTCCAGCACGACCGCCGCGGGGGCCTTGGTGTAGCCGTCGCCCCGCTTCTTCAGCCGCAGGAACTCCGGCGACCGCGTGACCCGGAACCGCCGCACGCCGACACCAAACTCCAGCCGCACCACGGGGACCGCGTCACGCCCCGCGTGGTCACTGCGCAGCGCCCGGCCGCCCGGCCGCGCACCCGGCACCCCCGCATACAGCGCGAAGCAGACGGCGTCGAGCAGGCTGGTCTTGCCGGCCCCCGTCGGGCCGTGGATGAGGAACAGCCCATTGGCGCCGACCGCGTCGAAGTCGACCGTGACCGTGCCCGCGAACGGCCCGAACGCCGTCACGTCGAGCCGGTGCAGCCTCACGCGACACCCCTCCGTGGGGCGAACAGCTCGTCGCCCAAGCCGGGCAGCATCGCCCCGAGCTCGTCCAACCGGGCCGCCCGCTCGACGCGCGACGCCTCGACGGCCTCGGCGAACAGCGCCCGCTCCTCGGTCGACGCGGGGTACCCGCCGCGCACGTGGGCCAGGAAGTCGCAGCACACGTCGAGGTCGTCCGACCGACGACCGAGCGCCGCCGCATACGAGCTGATCGAGACCGCCCCGCCCCGCGGCTCGAACCCGAGCACGAGGGTGTGGGGGAAGCGCTGCCGGAGCCGGTCCATCGCTCCGAGCGGGCGCACGGGGTCGGTGAGGGTGACCTGGCAGTACGCGGCTTCCGCGCCGGCCAGCGCGGGGTCGGCGAGCAGGTCGTCGAGGTCGCCTCGCAGCACCCGCAAGGGCCGGTCGACCGGTGCCGCCACCAGCTCGGACGACACCAGCCCGGTCTCGTCGACCTCCACCAGCCACGAGCCCTTGGTATGCGCGTGCTCGCCGAACGACATCGCGTAGGGCGAGCCGGAGTAGCGGACCCGCTCGGTGACCGCCTGCGCACCGTGCAGGTGCCCGAGCGCGACGTAGTCGGCGCCGTCGAAGACGCTGGGCGGCACCGCGCTGACGCCGCCGACCGAGATGTCGCGCTCGGAGTCGGAGGAGACGCCACCGGTGACGAAGGCGTGGGCCATGACGACCGACGGCCCGCGGCGGGTCCGGAGGTCGGCCGCCACCCGCTCCATCCCGGCCCGGAGCACGCCCGCGTGGGTCCGGTCGGTCGCCCCGAGCGGGTCGGCCGAGGTGGACGGCTCGAGGTAGGGGAGCGCGTAGATCGCGGTGCCGTCGACGACCACGGGGGAGCCGACCGAGGCCAACGACGTCCGGATGTGCAGCCCCGCCCGCTCCAGCAGGCGGGCCGCGAACCCGAGCCGGATGGCCGAGTCGTGGTTGCCCGACGACAGCACCACCTGAGCCCCCGCGTCGACGATGCGGGTCACCGCGTCGGAGAGCAGCTCGACGGTCCCGGGGCTCGGCAGCGCCCGGTCGTACACGTCGCCGCTGACGAGGACCGCGTCGACCCGCTCCGAGCGGACCAGCTCGACGAGGTGGTCGACGTAGCGGGACTGGGCAGGCAGCATCCCCACACCGTGGAACGCGCGTCCCAGGTGCCAGTCGGAGGTGTGGATCAGCCGCACGCTTCCGAGGCTAGGGCGGGCAGGGGACACCGCCCGGAACCGACGCGCGTTCGCGGCGGCTCGTCCAGTCAGGGTGACTCAGGCGATCGTCGGGTCCAGGTAGGCGTGGACGAGCGGGACCACCGCGGCACCCTCGCCGGACGCCGCCGCGACCCGCTTCATCGACGCCTGACGGATGTCGCCCACGGCGAACACGCCGGGCATCGTCGTGGCGAGCGCCGCCGGCGGGAGCTCGTCCTGCCAGAGCTCCGGCGGCACGTCGCGCCCGGTCAGCACGAAGTCCTTGTCGTCGCGGGCCACGCCGTCCGGCAGCCACTCGCTGCACGGGTCGGCGCCGAGGAGGAGCATCAGCCCGCTCGCCTCGACCCGCTCCTCGTGCCCGTCGAGGCGGTTCCGCAGGGTCAGCCACTCGAGCCAGCGCTCCCCGCCGCCGTCGACGACCTCGGTCCCCGGACGCACCGTGATGACCGGGTTCGCCTCGACCTCGCGGACGAGGTAGGAGGACATGGTCGACAGCAGCGACTCGCGCCGGATGACCATCGTCACCGACTTCGCGAACCGGGCCAGGTGGACTGCGGCCTGGCCGGCCGAGTTCCCGCCGCCGACGACGTAGACCTCGCGGTCGCGCAGGTCGCGGGCGACGCTGGTCGCGGCCCCGTAGTTGACGCCGCGGCCGACGAACTCCTCGATGGCGTCGACCCCGATCCGCCGGTAGGACGCGCCGGTGGCGATGATGACGGTGCGTCCTCGCACGCAGTCACCGCCTTGCAGGCGCAGGGTATGCGGGGCCTCGCCGTCGCCGGGCTCCAGCGCCTCGACCGGCAGCCCGACGAAGAACCGGGCCCCGAAGCGCAGCGCCTGCATCCGCGCCCGCTGGGCGAGCCGCATACCGGAGATGCCACGCGGGAAGCCCAGGTAGTTGCGGATCATCGAGCTGGTACCCGCCTGGCCGCCGATGGCCTCGGACTCGATGACCACCGTCGCCAGCCCCTCCGACGCGCCGTAGACCGCGGCGGCGAGGCCGGCCGGCCCCGAGCCGACGACGACGAGGTCGGCCACGAAGTCCGGGTCGAGGTCGGTGACCGAGCCGTACATCACCGCCGCCATCTGGGCGAGGGACGGGTTGCTCATGATCTCGTCGGGGTCGATGGTGTCCGAGTCGGCGCCCTTCTTGGACGGCGTGCGGACGAGCGGGAACGGCGCGTCCGGGCCCATCGCCGCGACGACCGCTTGGCCCAACTCGGAGTCGACGTGATAGCGCCGGTGCGGGATGCCCATTCGCTGCAGGTAGTCGACCATCCGGGCGACCTCGGGCATCTTCATCGGGGCGACGATCTGCACGCCGTCGACCTCGATGTTGTTCGTCGTCCAGCTCCAGTCCGAGAGCATCTCGACGATGGCGGCGTGGAACTCTTCGTCGCGCGGCGCGCTCGGGATGCCCAGCCAGGTGTCCAGCCGGCCCTCGGCGAGCATCCCTCGCAGAGCGGGGAGGTTGGTGGAGTAGGCGCCGGGAGAGAGCAGGACGATGCGGCGCGATGTCGCGTCGATCTGGTGGACCCGGTCGAGCAGCTCGACGCCGTTGCCGTCGGTCAGCTCCATCTCCGTTGCGATCAGGGCGATTCCGTGGTTCTCGGTCCTCAGCTCCCCGGCGCACGCGAGCAGCTCTTCGGTCGTCTCGAAGATGTGGATGTCGTAGTCGTGGCCGTAGCGCGAGCGGAACGTCTCGTCGACGGTCTCCCGCTGCTCGGCGCAGGTGCCGACGAGGATCGCTGGGATCCCCTCGAATCGGTGGTCGCCCATGCCTACCAACCTAGTTCGTCGGTCAACCAGGCACGAGAGCGTTTCCGCCCGATAGTCGTGGACGGACGTCGCGAACCGGCGGGTCGCGGGCATACATTGCGCTGCATGGGAACCGAGGTCAGCGCCGCGAGCTTCTCCCGCGAACAACGGCAGAAGTATCGCGAGAAGGTCCGGTTGAGCCTCGACGTGTTCGAACGGATGCTGCAGCACGCCAAGTTCGACGCCGACCGTGAGATGACCGGGATGGAGATCGAGCTCAACCTCGTCGACAAGGACTACGAACCCAAGCTCGACAACGCGACCGTCCTCGAGGCCATCGAGAACGCCGACTACCAGACCGAGCTCGCGCGATACAACATCGAGTTCAACGTGGCCCCGACGACGTTGGAGGGCACGACCGCCCTGTCCCTCGAGGAGGATCTTCGAGCGTCGCTCAACGAGGCCGAGCGGAAGGCCAACGAGGTCGGCGCCCACATCCTCATGATCGGCATCCTGCCGACGGTCATGCCCGAGCACTTCGAGGGCGACTGGATGAGCGCCAACACGCGCTACCAGGCCCTCAACGACGCCGTGCTCGCGGCCCGCGGCGAGGACATCTACCTCGACATCGAGGGATCGTCGGGGGAGAAGCTCGACCGGTATGCGGACTCGCTCGCCCCGGAGTCGGCCTGCACCTCGATGCAGCTGCACCTCCAGGTCGACCCGTCCAACTTCGCGAACTACTGGAACGCGGCGCAGGTGCTCGCGGGGCCGCAGCTGGGCGTGGGCGCGAACAGCCCGTACTTCTTCGGCCAGCAGCTGTGGCACGAGACCCGTATCGAGCTGTTCAGCCAGGCCGCCGACACGCGGGCCGTCGAGCTGAAGAACCAGGGCGTCCGGCCCCGCGTCTTCTTCGGCGAACGCTGGGTGACCTCGATCTTCGACCTGTTCGAGGAGAACGTGCGGTACTTCCCGGCCCTGCTGCCGGAGCTGTCCGACGAGGACCCTCAGGCGGTCCTCGAGGGTGGCGGCGTGCCGGCGCTGGCGGAGCTGAAGCTGCACAACGGGACCGTCTACCGGTGGAACCGGCCGATCTACGACACGCACGGGGACCGCCCGCACCTGCGGGTCGAGAACCGCGTCCTCCCGGCCGGCCCGAGCATCATCGACGTGATGGCCAACGCGGTCTTCTACTACGGGGCCCTGCGGATGCTGACCCAGGAGGACCGGCCGGTCTGGACGCGGATGTCGTTCGTGGCGGCCGAGGACAACTTCTTCAGTGGGGCGCGCGACGGGATCGAGTCACGGCTCTACTGGCCGGGTCGCGGGGAGATCCCGGTGACCGAGCTCGTGCTGCGCCACCTGCTGCCGCTCGCCCACGAGGGCCTGACCCAGTGGGGCGTCGCCCCCGAGGTGCGCGACCGGTACCTGTCCGTCATCGAGGGACGCTGCCTCAGCGGCCGCAACGGGGCCTCGTGGCAGATCGAGACCACCCGGCGCCTCGAAGAGCGCGGTCTCACCCGGCACGAGGCGCTGCGGCAGATGCTCGTCGCGTACGCCGAGAACATGCACGCCAACGCGCCGGTGCACACCTGGCCGGTGCCGTAGGTCCCATGGCCCTCACCGTGGCGCTGTACACGGGCAACCGGCCGGTGGGCGGCGTCGAGACGCAGTGGGACGACGTCGTCGCGGCCCTGGCCGGTTCCGAGGACTCGCTGCCGCTGCTCCGGTCGATCACGCCGGAGGGGGCGCAGGTCCTCATCGCCGACGACCTGCTCGACCTCGTGACCGAGTGCGACCGGCTGCTTCCGGCGACGACCGGCTCCGCCCGCTGGACCCTCACCCGCGTGCGGGACCTCACGGCGGCCGCGCTGGCCCTGCCGGGCAGCGAGCTCCGGCTGATCGGCTCGCGTCCCACATAACTAGGCGTGAGTTCTTTCCTAACCTAGAGTTAGGAATGACTGTCACCGACGAGCTCGTGTCCAACGCCGAGGCGTACGCCGCCTCGTTCACCCTGGGGGACCTGCCCCTCCCGCCCGCCAAGGGCGTCGCGATCGTCGCCTGCATGGACGCCCGGCTCAACAAGGCCGACCCGCTCATCCCGGTTAAGGACGCGATCCGCGGGTTCGTCTACGACGTCAAGGACGGCAGCCTCCGCGAGGTCTGATCCCGGGCGAGTCCCGCCGGACGTCCGACGTCTTTGGCTGAGCGCGGTGGATCGCACCCCCTCTGAGGGGGGAGATCCACCGCGCTGTCCTGTATCGAGTCGTCAGGCCGTGAGGGTCACGCTCCTCCAGACGTCCCTGCTGGCGAAGAACCAGAACACCACGAAGAACCCGATGCCGAGATACTCCTCGACGATGACCCAATGACCCGTCTCGATCTGGAGAACAAAGTCACGCACGATCATCGCGCCACCGAGGGCCAACACCAACCACATGACCCCCACGAACCATTGGTAGAACGCGACGGCGCGGTCGGACTCTCCCGGAGCCGGCTGTGGGGCCTGCCCATTCGCCGGATCGGCGGTGATCGCCTTGAGTCGCGCGGGCCAGCCATGGCTCGCGATGGCAAAGGACAGGTTCATGATGAGGAAGATTGCCGCGAAGTTGTGAATCCACCCGATGCCGAGAACGACCGTCGAGCCGGTGACGATGAAGGCCAGGACTTCTACCAGGAGCACGATCTCAGCGACTGCCGAAGCAACGATCAATACCTTGGCCAGTCCTGGCTGGCTGTCCCAGTCGAAACCCTCCGGGGAGAAGAGTCGCCGATCGAGGAAGACGAAGATGAGTGCGACGAGCAAGAGCAGCGCCAGTATGAGGCGTGTGAACTGCATCAGTTGGTCGCTCGTGAGCCCGGCGCGACGGGCTGCATCCGGTTCGGTGAGCGCCTGCTCGAAGTTGCTGGGCATGAGAGCAACGAACAGCGCGTTGAAACCCGCGAAGTTGAGCGTCATGTCTTCGAACTTGCTCTCGCCTTTGTAGGCGATGAGACACACCGCCGTCGCGATGAGGGCCCCGACGAAGAGATCCCTGACCGGGCCTTCGTAATAGGAGCTGATGGACTGGCGCCAGTGATGATCTGTGACAAAGAACTCCACCAGAGATCCCAACAGGATCATCATTGCCGGAAACGGCACAACGACCCGCAGGTACTTGTAGGTGAGCAAAGCTCGAAGCAATGGCAGATCTCCGGTATGTGCGACTTCTGCTTTCAGTGCCTCCGTCATTCACCCAGGGTGGCGCATGCGGTTGCTGCGAAATCGCGGTTCACAGAAATGTCGGCTCGGTGCTTTTTGACCTCACCGATATCCATGGCGTCGATAACCCCGTCGTGTGACTGAGCCAGGCAGCCCCAGCGGGCGCGTGTGTCAGGAACACCGCTATGCTGGACGCGTCAGCCCTTGACACCCTTGACGCCTCTCCCGCGGCGTCCCGACCGAAGGCCCGACCATGACCGAGCACGTCGCACCCATCACCGAGAAGAACGCCGTCACCATCGGCGAGCTGATGGATCGTGTAGAGCTCCAGCTGGCGGACCGCGCCGACGAGCTGGCCCGCCAGGGTCGCAGCCTCCGTTCGCTCGGCACCCTCGACGACCTCGCCGCCCGGATGGTCGCGGCGCTCCCGAGCGTCCACCCGTGGGACACCGCGATCGGCCCGTTCTACGACACGGCCGGCCTGATGCTCTGGCTCGGCGTGACCCGTCAGGCGCTGGCCGACCGGGAACGGCGCGGCACGCTGCTCGCCTGCCGCACCTCCGACGGCCACCTGCTCTACCCGGTGCTCCAGTTCGGCCGCAACGGGCAGGTCCGTCCGGGCGTCGTCGATGCGGTGGGGATCCTCAAGCGCGCCGGCGCCGACGGCTGGGCGATCGGTACCTGGCTGACCACGCCGACCGCCGCGTTCGACAAGGACAGCGCCGTCGACTACCTCGTCTTCCACCGCTCGTCCAAGGAGGCCGTCGACCGGGTACGCGCCGTCGCCGCCGCCGATGCCTCCGGGTGGTCACGATGAGCCGCGAGGTCGTCGCACAACAGCCGCCGTCGTTCCCGCTCGACGGGTTCCCGACCCGACACCTCACCCCCGGCGACCCGCTGCAGCGAGCCCACACCGCCGCATACGGACCGTGGTGGTTCGGTAGCGACGGCGGAGGACGGTTCGACCTCGCTGAGCCGCGCGGGACCTGCTACCTCGCCAGCTCGGCCGTCGTCGCGGTCCGCGAACGGCTGGGCACCGTGCTTGGCGGGCAGCCGGTGGTCGCGGCCTCGCTGCTCGACGACGTCGTCGTCTCCACGCTCCACCTGCCCGAGGACCGCGACGTCGCCGACGTCGAGTCGCAGGCCGCCACGAGGTTCGGCGTCACCCGAGAGCTCGAGACGATGGTCCCGTATGCGGTCCCTCAGGCCTGGGCGCGGGCGTTCGACGCCGCGGGCATCGGGGGAGTGGCCTACGGGCCACGCTTCACGACCGGGGACGCGGTCTCCTACGGGATCTTTGGCCCCGCCGGCGCGACCGACTGGCCCGTCGACCCCGAACCCGTTGCCGCAGCTGCCGTTCCGGGCGCCCCGGTCGCCGTCGAGCCGCCGCGTCGGTGGGACCTCACGGTAGTGAGACCGCCGCGGACCCGAACGCGCTGAACCCACCCCACGAAGTTCTCCGCTCCGCTCCGATACTTCGCGGGGACCCCGAAAGACAGCGGCGTCAGTCCTTCGGAGAGGGCTGGTTCCAGGTCCGGATCGCGGGCGACTCGCGCTCCCACTCCAGGATGCTGATCGAGCCGGCGTCGAGGAGCAGCTTGGCGCCCATCCGCACCTCCTGACGGAGGAACACCGTGGCGAGAATCCGCAGGTAGTGGCCGTGCGCGACCAGAGCGACGTTGCTGTCCTGCAGGGTGGGCATGATGTCCCACAGCACCGACGCAGCGCGGGCGGCCACCGACTCGACGGTCTCCCCGGGGGTGTCACCGGGAACCACGCCGTTCTCGAAAACCGTCCACATGTAGCCCACCTGCGAGCGAATCTCCTTGGTGGTCAGTCCTTCGTACCCGCCGTAGTCCCACTCCTTCAGCCGAGGGTCGATCTCGTACTCGGTCAGGCCGGCCAGCTCGGCCGTGCGCCGGGCCCGTTGCAGCGGGGACACGAGGACACGTGCGAAGGTCCAGCCCGACAGCAAGGTGGCGACCCGGCGAGCCGCCTCCTCGCCCTCCGGCAGCAGCGGTAGGTCGGTCAACCCCGTGTGTTGGCCGGACTTCGACCACTCGGTCTCGCCGTGACGCAGGAGGACGAGATGGCCTTGGGGCTCGGGCGGCTGAGACGGCACGCTGCTCACGTCGCCACTGTAGGGGTGACGGTCTGGCAGATTGGGTCCATGGACCTTGCCTATCGCATCGTCAACGTCTTCACCGTCGGCGACGACCCCTTCTCCGGCAACCCGCTGGCCGTTTTCGAGGACGCCGCGAACGTCACCGACGAGCAGATGCAGGCCATCGCTCGCCAGCTCAACCTCTCCGAGACCACGTTCGTCACCGGTCCGGGCGAGGACGGAGTCGACGCGGACGTACGCATCTTCACGCCCGAGTACGAGCTGCCGTTCGCCGGCCACCCAACCCTGGGAACCGCCTACGTCGTCTCCGCCCTGCAGTCGGGGCGTGCGGAGGTGGCGCTCGGTATGCCGGCCGGCCGCGTTCCCGTGTCTCTCATCGGTTCCCGGTGGGTCCTGACCACGGCGGTCGCGCCGACCACACGGGCCGTCGACGTGGAGACAGCCGACCTCGCGGCGATGATCGGCGTGGACGCCGACGACGTGGGGGAGGGCCCGCTATGGGTCGACACCGGCGTCGAGCAGCTGATCCTGCCGCTGCGCTCGGTCGAGGCCGTACGTCGCGCCCACGTCGACGCTCGGCTGCTGCGCCGGCACGGCGAGTCCAACCGGGGCGAGGCGCTGGTCTACCTCTGGGCGCCGACCGGGGACGAGACGGTCGAGGCCCGGCTGTTCTTCACCCAGGGTGCCGGCGCGATCGAGGACCCGGCGACCGGATCCGCGTGCGCGAACCTCGGGGGGTGGTGGCACGCCCGAGGCGAGCGAGGGATCCGGCGCGTCGTGCGTCAGGGCGACGCCGTGCAGCGGCCGTCGGAGCTGCACCTCGAGGTGGACGCCGACGGCGGGATCCACGTGGGCGGGACCGTCCACGAGCTCGGCGCGGGCATCCTCATCCTCTAGCCCTGGCTCGCCGGGGTCCACCCCGAACGCACCCCCGCTCGGCCCGCGGAGCGGCGGACCAGCTCGAAGCAGACGACGGCCGCTGCCGCGGAGACGTTGAGGGACTCGACGCCGCCGGACATCGGGATCGAGACCCAGGAGCCGACTCGCTCCGCGACCTCCTCGCTGACGCCTGCCGTCTCCGAGCCGAGCACGATGCACACGCTCTCGGGCCACTCCGCCTCGAACAGCGTCGAGGGACCGTCGGCGGCCAGGCCCACGAGGTGGAACCCCGCGGCCGACAATAGATCCGCCGCCTCGCCCGCGGTGCCGACCTTGAGGATCGGCGCCCGGAACGCCACCCCGGCCGACGCCTTGACCACCATCGGGTCGATCGACGCCACCCCACGCCGCGGCACGACCACACCGTCGATCCCGGCGGCGGTGGCGGTGCGCAGGATCATGCCGACGTTCGCCGGCGTCGTGATCCCGTCGAGGAGCAGCACCCGCCGAAGGGCGACGTCGTCGAGCGCGTCGACCAGCGGACGCATACGAGGGGCCACGACGTCGGCGAAGACCCCCTGGTCCTGGCGGCCGTTGCCCGCCAGCTTCTTGACGCGGTCCGCAGACGCGCGCTCCAGCGGGACGCCCCGGTCCCGGGCCAAACCGATGATCTCGCCGATCCCGTGGCCCTTGACGCCCTCGGCGAGGACGACCTTGTCGACGACCAGGCTCGGGTCGTCGAGGACCTCGATAACCGGGTTCCGGCCGTAGACCGTGACGAACCGATCCTTCGGTGACCCCGGACTCCGTCCGGTGTCACCGTGGCTCCACTTCGGCGAGACCAAGAGCGGCTACGCCTCGAGCCGCTCGAAGGTCAGCGAGTAGGGGAGCCCGGTCGCCCGTTCCGGCATACCGAGGATCATCGTCACCAGCTCGCGCGGCTTGGGGAAGTCGTCGGGCAGGACGTCGTTGTAGGCGTGGTGCGCCTCGAGCGAGGCGATCGCCGGCTCGAGGTGCTCCGCGACGTCGACGTAGTGGGTCGCCACGGGGGAGGCGCCGACGAGCACGGTCTTGATCCCCGCCCACGGCTCGATGCCTTCGTCGGCCAGGTCGGTGAAAATCCACCGGTTGCCGCAGTCGCGCACCGCGTCGAGCGTCGCGAGGCCCACTGCGCGGTGGTCGGACTGACTGAGCCGGTTCATGAACCGGATGTCGTGACCCTGCGAGACGACGCAGTCGGGACGACGCATCCGCATGACCTTGCACAACCCACGCCGCAGCGGCACGCCGTACTCGATCACGCCGTCCTGGAAGTCGAGGAAGTCGACGATGTCGACCCCGACCAGCCGCGCCGCCTCGATCTCCTCGGCCTCGCGGGCCGGGCCCGCCTCGTCAGGGTGCATCGTGTCGATCCCCGCCTCGCCGCGCGAGGCCAGCAGGTAGGTGACCGTCTTACCGGCCTTGACCCACTTGTCGACCGCGGCCGACAGCCCGTACTCGATGTCGTCCGGGTGCGCCACGACGCACATCACGGACTCGAAGGTCGACTCGTCCAGCAGCTCCAACGGGCGGGGCGCCATCCCCGGCGGCGTACTCATGCCGGAACCCTAGTGCCCGCCACCACCACGCCTCCGACGGTTCAGACCAACGCCCGCCAGAACGACGTGAGCCGCCCGTCGTCGCCGACGAGATGCACCGCCAGTGTCGGCGGCGCCTCCATCCAGATGCTGTCCTGTGGCTCCTGGTCGAGCGTGACGCTCGAGACCACACCGCCCCCGACGAGGGCCGGACGGCCGGCGAACGTCGTCACACACATGGTGTGGTTGTGGCCGACGAACACCGCCACGACGTGCGGATGGCGGGCCAGCACGGCCTCCAGCGCCGGTCCGTTGCGCAGCTGGATCGCGTCGGCCCCACCGATGCCGACGGTCGTCGGCGGGTGGTGGAGGCACACGAAGGTCGGCCGCGGTGAGGAAGCGAGCCGTTCGTCCAGCCACGCCAGCGTCGACTCCGCCAGCTGGCCGTGGTCGATGCGCTGACCGTCCACCGCCGGGACGAGCGAGTCGAGCATGAGGAACCGGTATGCGCCGACGTCCAGCTCCTGGTCCAGGGGGCCTTCGTGGTCCCCACCCAGCAGGACCCGCGCGAAGGGGCCGCGCACGTCGTGGTTCCCCGTGCCCACCAGCATCGGCCCGTCCCAGGCCGAGAGCAGGTCGCGCGCCGTCGCATACTCCTCCGTTGACCCGTGGTCGGCGATGTCGCCAGTGACCAGGAGGACGTCCGGGGCGGGCGACATCGAGCAGACGTGGCCGATCACCTGCGCGGCCCGGGCGACGGACTCCGGCCGGCCGCCGATGTGGAGATCGCTGACGTGGGCGACGGTGAGCACCCGCGCAGGCTAGAGGGGCCGGCCACGCGCGACAATGGGGAATGGCCGCAGCCGCGGTCGTGTTCATGTGGTTGAATTATCAATCACATAGGAGGCGGGTCATGCAGTTCGGGATCTTCACGGTCGGGGACGTCACCACGGACCCCACGACGGGCCGGACTCCGACCGAGCACGAGCGGATCAAGGCGACCATCGCCATCGCGCGCAAGGCCGAGGAGGTCGGGCTCGACGTCTTCGCGACAGGGGAGCACCACAACCCGCCGTTCGTCCCGTCCGCGCCGACCACGACGCTGGCGTACATCGCCGCCCAGACCGAGCGGCTGATCCTCTCGACGGCCACCACGCTCATCACGACGACCGACCCGGTACGCATCGCGGAGGACTATGCGACGCTGCAGCACCTGTCCGACGGCCGCAACGACCTCATGCTCGGCCGCGGCAACACCGGACCGGTGTACCCGTGGTTCGGCAAGGACATCCGCCAGGGCATTCCGCTGGCCATCGAGAACTACGCCCTGCTGCACCGGCTGTGGCGGGAGGACGTCGTCGACTGGCAGGGGAAGTTCCGCACGCCGCTGCAGGGCTTCACCGCGACGCCGCGTCCGTTGGACGGCGTACCGCCGTTCGTCTGGCACGGCTCCATCCGCAGCCCCGAGATCGCCGAGCAGGCCGCGTACTACGGAGACGGCTACTTCGCCAACCACATCTTCTGGCCGGCGTCGCATACCGAGAAGATGGTCGGCCTCTACCGGAAGCGGTTCGAGCACTACGGCCACGGCCGCGCGGACCAGGCGATCGTCGGGCTCGGCGGTCAGGCGTTCATGCGGAAGAACAGCCAGGACGCCGTCCGCGAGTTCCGGCCGTATTTCGACAACGCGCCGGTCTACGGCCACGGCCCGTCGATGGAGGACTTCACCCGCGAGACGCCGCTCACCGTCGGGTCGCCACAGCAGGTCATCGAGCGGACGCTCGGCTTCCGTGACTACGTCGGCGACTACCAGCGCCAGCTGTTCCTCATGGACCACGCCGGCCTGCCGCTGAAGACGGTCCTGGAGCAGCTGGACATCCTCGGTGAGGAGGTCGTTCCCGTGCTGCGCCGCGAGTTCGCCGCGCTCCGCGCCCCGGGCGTACCCGACGCGCCGACGCACGCCAGCCTGGTCGCGGCCCGCGACGCCCAGCCGGTCGCGGCCGAGGCGCAGGAGGTCTCGTGACGACCCGGACCATCGTCGTCGTCAGTGGTGGTCTGAGCGTCCCGTCGTCCTCACGGCTGCTGGCCGACCGACTGGCCACCGCGGCTGAAAAGGCCCTCGCCGAACGCGGTGACGACGCGGTCGTCGAGACCGTGGAGCTGCGTGAACACGCCCACGCCATCACCGACCACCTGCTCACCGGGTTCGCCACCGGCGACCTGCGCGGCGTCCTCGACGCCGTGCGGGGCGCCGACGGCGTGATCCTCGTGACGCCGGTGTTCAGCGCGTCCTACAGCGGCCTGTTCAAGTCGTTCCTCGACATCCTCGAACCCGGCTCGCTCCAGGCCAAGCCCGTGCTCATCGGTGCCACCGGCGGGACGGCCCGGCACTCGCTCGCCCTGGAGTATGCGGTCCGCCCGCTCATGTCGTACGCCCGGGCGACGGTCGCGCCGACGGCGGTGTACGCCGCGTCGAGCGACTGGGCCGACGGGGACGCGCAGTCCGGGCTCGCCGCGCGCATCGAGCTGGCGGGTGCCGAGCTGGCCGACCTCGTGGTCGGTGCTCCGCCGGTCGTCGTGACCGACCCGTTCGACGAGGTCACGCCGTTCGAGCGCCTGCTCTCCGGCGACGCCTGACGCGGGAAGGCAACCGCGACCCCAGGGCGTTCGCGCCCAACGGACAGGCACCAGCGCGACCCGCGCACCGTGTCGCGGAACTAGGTGCTGCGCGTCGCCGCGCCACGCGTGACGGTGCCTGTCCAACGGGCGACGCGCTACCGCCAGACATCCGATGTGAAGCGCTAAGACTTGGCTTCGGTCACAGCGCGCGTCAGAGTGCGATTGGTGTCGTCTGCGCAGCACCACATGCACTCCGACGCGCACTCTGACTCCAGTCGGCTCCCCTCGCGTCCCGAGCGAGCGGTATCGGGCGGCTTACTCAGTCCGACTCGGCCAGCCGATCGACGAGGGCGACGAAGGCCGCCGCGATCTGGCCGGCCTGGTCCTCGGTGATCGAGGCCAGCGAGAGGCGGACGTCCCACGGGTCGCCCTGGAAGCTCGGACCCGTCTGCACGACCACGCCCGAGTCCGCCGCCAGCCGCAGCGCGATCTCCTCGGGCGCCAAGGTGCTGCGGATCCGCTCGACCAGCTCGTCGCCGTGGCGTGCGCGGGCGACCTTCATGATGTCGACCATCCCGTAGTAGTGGCTGTCATCGCCACCGGGGGAGGGGACGCCGAGACCGGCGTAGACCGCGTCGAGCCGGGCCTGCAGCTTGGCCCGCACACCCTTGACGTAGTGCGCGCCCTCCGGCATGAGGTAGGCCAGCTCGAAGAGGGTCATCTGCACCTGGTCCGGCGTGGCCAGCCCCGCGATGTTGTGCAGCGCCACGAGCCGGCTGTCGGCCAGCAGCCGCTGGATGAACGGCATCGCCTCGACGTCGTCCGACGCCGCCTGGTACCGCGCCCGCATCCGCTCCTTGGCCTCGGCCGGCTTGGCCGCGAGGATCTCGTCGGCGACCGAGTCGCGGTGCACCGCAACGAAACCGAGCCGGTTGCCCGTCGCCGCATACCCCTTGGAGAAGGAGTGCAGCAGGATGACGTTGCGCGGGATGACGGCGGTGACCCCCTGGAAGTCCTCGACGAACGTCGCGTAGGCCGTGTCGTTGACCACGAGCAGGTCGGGCCGGTCGGTCTCGATGATCCGGCGCAGCTCCTCCAGTCGCTCCGGCCGCACCGCGCGACTGTCGGGGTTGCCGGGGTTGATGAGGAAGAAGACCTTGATCCGCGGGTCGCGCAGCACGTCGAGGGCGCCCTCGTCGAACCGGTACGGCTGGTGAGCCACGGCCTTGATCTCCACGACGTCGAACCCGATCCGCTCGAGCACCGGGATCTGGAGGTACGGCGTGTAGGTCGGGGTGGCGACCGCGACGGCGTCGCCCGGGCCGACGATCCCGTTCACCTGGAGCGTCGTGAAGATGTAGGTCATGGCCGCCGCGCCACCCTCGGTGGCGAACACGTCGAACCGGTGGTCGTCGTCGAGCGGCGAACCGGTGAACCGCACGACGTAGCGCTCGGCGACCTTCTCGAGGTGCGGCTGCATGCGGTTCGGCGACGGGTACCCGAACCCCAGCACCGACCGGACCAGCTCGTGCACCCACTCGTCGGGGTCGAACCCGAGCTCGCCTATCGCGAACTCCACAGCGCTGTGGAGGAAGGCGGTGCCCATGTCCGTGCGCACATCCTCGGCCAGGTCGGCGAGGAGGCGCTCGTGGATGCCGGCCACGGGAGGCATCTCGCCCCAGACGTCCGTGGTGCTGTGGGTCTCCGCCTCGTGCGTGGCGAACAGCCCGAGGCGGAAGTACGCCGCTCGCGGTTCGGTGACGGTCCAGTTCGGTTGTCCCCGCCCCGCGTCGATCACCGTCCGGCCCGAATCGCGCGCCGCCGCCGCGATTCTCGACTGGAGCGCGAACGCGTCGGCGACCTGATCGCCTCCTACCGTCACGGTGTCTCCCTACTTCGTGGCCAACCGTGCGCCGACGCTATCGCGGCGCGGCAGAGCTAGACGGGACCCAGGAGGGTGAAGTCCGCGAAGTCGAAACCGGGCACCACGACACAGCTGACGAGGACCGGCTCGTCGCCGATCGGACGGGCCGCCTGCCAGTGCGCCGGCGGGACCAACAGCTGCGGAGCCTCGCCGTTCGCGACGTCGGGACCGAGCCGGTGCGAGGTCACGTCGGACGGCTGGTCGCCGTCGCCGCCCAGGGTCAGTTCCAGCCCATAACCGCGGTGGTGGAACCACAGCTCGGCCGAGCGAACCCGATGCCACGCGGACTCCTCGTCCGGCATCAGGAGGAAGTAGATCGCGGTCCCGAGGGCCCGCGGCGCGGGGTAGCCGGGCACCTCCAGCGACGTCCCGCTCCGCCACGTCTCGGCGAACCACCCGCCCTCCGGGTGCGGCTGTAACCCCAGACCGATAGCCCAGTCCGGCAGTGCCGCGGTCATGCCGGGACCGGATCGGCCGTGGGGGCGGCGGCGAGGGCGGTCCAGATGGACTCCAACGGCGAGGTATGCGTCTGCGCGCCGAGGTGCCGCACGACCGTCCCCGGTCCATCGAGCTCCAGCCGGTGCGCGCCGGCTGGGGTGGCCGGGTCGGCTCGCCGACCGAGGACGGTCACCGAGTCGACCACGCGGTGGCCACCGATGACGCCGACCCGCGGCCGCGCGCCGTCGAGGGCGAGGTCCTCGGCCAGCAACGGGCGCCCCGACGTGGTGGCGCGAAGCCGTTGCCGCACAAGGCCACCGGCCTCGCGGACCCGTCCGAGGACCAGAACCTCGCGCAGCACCGCAGTGCCGGATCCGTGGAGCCTGACGTCGACCTCGCGCTCGACCACGGCACCGGTAGCGACGACGAACGGCTCCGCGCGCCAGATCAGCTCGCCACCGTCGTCGACCTCGAGGTTGACGCTCCATCGAGCCGATCCGCCCCGCATGTCGAACGCCACCGTCCCCGCCGGCTCGACGACGTCCAGCCGCACCCCGGGGCCGACCCGCATACCGATTGACACGTCGTCGCCCGCGACGAGCATCGCGCCCTCGGCGAGGACCGCGACCCGGGCGCCGTCGACCCCGGCGTGCAGGACGCGGATCCCGAGATGCCCCCGCCCGCGCGGCCCGTCGGTGCGCACCACGGCGCGGACCCGACCCCCGGCGGGGTCGCGACACACCTCGAGGTGGGTATGGCTCACCGCCGGGGGCTCGGTCCGTGGTGGTAGGCGTGCGCGTGCCCGTGACCGTGGCCGTGCGCCGCCATCGAACCAGGGTCCTGTGGCACCAGCGCCCCGCCTCGGAACTCGACCAGCCGGGCTTCGACCCAGGCGATCAGCTCCGCCACCGAGTCGGCGTCGGCACGAGACAGCCCGAGCACCGGCCGGCTGTCGCGCGCCTCCGCGCCCTGCCGGACCATCAGCTCCGCGTCCACCCCGACGTAGGGCGCGAGGTCGGTCTTGTTGACGACGAGCAGGTCGGCGCGGGAGATGCCCGGACCACCCTTGCGGACGACATCGCCACCGCCGGCCACGTCGAGGACGAAGATCTGGGTGTCGACGAGGGCGGGGGAGAAGGTCGCCGTCAGGTTGTCGCCGCCGGACTCGACGAGGACGAGGTCCACCGGGTCGAAGTCGGCCTCGAGGTCCTCGATGGCCAGCAGGTTGGCGGTGATGTCGTCGCGGATCGCCGTGTGCGGGCAGGCGCCGGTCTCGACGCCCCGGATCCGTTCCGGTGCAAGGACTCCCGCGCCGCGGAGCATCCGCGCGTCCTCGTCGGTGTAGATGTCGTTGGTGATCACGGCCACCGAGATCCGGGGTCCGAGCTCACGGCAGAGCAGGGCGATGAGCGACGTCTTGCCGGTACCTACCGGTCCGCAGACGCCGAGGCGCAGCGCTCGCTGAGCGTGATGGTCAGGCACGGAACAGTCTCCGATCGGCGGTGGCGTGGGACTCGGCCCACGCCTCGAGCAGCGGCGCCGACCAGGCGGGGATCTCGTCGGGTTCGGTGAGGGCGGCGACGCGGTCGACGACGGCGTCGATCTCGGGCGCGAGGTCCAGCAGCCGGGCGGTCGCGTCGACTGGGTCGCCCGGCAGCAACTTGAGGGAGGCGGCGAGCACCGACTGCAGGTCGTCGTAGGCGACCAGCCGCGCGACCGCCTCGGCGGCCAACCCGGTCGCCGCGGCCAACAGTCCGAGGGCCCGCGCCCGCGAGGGGGTCAGGACCGTCGAGAGCTCGGCGAGGGCCGCGGCGTCCGGCCACAGCCGAAGGGCGACGCGGCGATACGCCCGACCCAGTGTTCGCGACGCCTCCCGGAGCGCGGGGCTGGGAGTCCTTGCGGCCCAAGCGAACTCGACGTCGTCGGTGGGTCGACCGGCGAGGGCGCGCGACCGGCATACCACCGCCGTGGCCGCCTCGGTGAGCGTCACGGTCTGGAGCCGCGTCCGGCAGTAGGCCTCCAAGTCGGCCGGGTCCAGTCCGCCCAAGAGGGCCGGCTCGAGTCCGCCGGACTGGGTGTGCCCGGACGTGGGCAGGCGGGCGTCGGCGAGCAGCATGAGGAGCAGCTCGGGGGGGACCCGGGGCGCGACCATCAGAACAGCGAGTACAGCTGGGCCAGCGGCAGCCGGTCGGCGGGGGAGGGGAGGACGAGCTCGCCGTCCACCTCGATCTGGAACGTCTCGGGGTCGATCTCGATGTCCGGGCAGACGTCGTTGTTGACCATCTGCGCCTTGCCGACGTCGCGGGTCGGCTTGACCGGGAGCAGCCGCCGCCGGAGGCCGAGGCGGCCGCCGAGCCCGTCGTCGATCGCGGCCGGTGCGACGAAGGTCACCGAGTGGTCGGCGCCGCGACCCTCGAACAGCGTGGGCCGCATGAGCACGGGCTGGGGCGTCGGGATCGAGGCGTTCGGGTCGCCGAGCGCGGCCCAGACGATCGCCCCGCCCTTGATGACGACGTCCGGCCGGACTCCGAAGAACCGCGGGTCCCACAGGACGAGGTCGGCGAGCTTGCCCGGCTCGACCGAGCCGATCTCGTCGTCGAGGCCGTGGGCGATGGCCGGGTTGATCGTGTACTTCGCGACGTAGCGCCGGGCCCGCTCGTTGTCGGCCGGCAGGGTCTCGCCGAGCGAGCCGCGCCGGGCCTTCATGACGTGCGCGACCTGCCAGGTGCGGGTGATGACCTCGCCGATCCGGCCCATCGCCTGTGCGTCGGACGAGGTGATCGAGATGGCGCCCATGTCGTGCAGCACGTCCTCGGCGGCGATCGTCGTCTCGCGGATCCTCGACTCGGCGAACGCGAGATCCTCGGGCACGGCCGGGTTGAGGTGGTGGCAGACCATGAGCATGTCGAGGTGCTCGGCGACGGTGTTGACCGTATGCGGCAGCGTCGGGTTCGTCGAGCCAGGAATGACGTAGGGCTCGCCCGCGACCCGCATGATGTCCGGGGCGTGTCCGCCACCCGCGCCCTCGGCGTGAAACGCGTGGATGGAGCGGCCACCGATGGCGCGAAGGGTCGACTCGAGATAGCCCGCCTCGTTGAGGCTGTCCGAGTGCAGCGCGACCTGAAGGCCCATCTCGTCAGCAGCCCGGAGCGCGGCGTCGATGGCCGCCGGGGTCGACCCCCAGTCCTCGTGGACCTTGTAGGCGGCAGCGCCGGCCAGCGCCTGTTCGCGCAGCGCCGGGAGGCTCACGGTGTTGCCCTTGCCCATGAGGAAGACGTTGACCGGCAACGCATCCAGACCGCGATGGACCGCGGCGAGGTGCCACGCCCCCGGCGTCACCGTTGTCGCCTTAGTGCCCTCCGACGGCCCGGTCCCGCCACCGCCGACGGTGGTGATCCCCGTCGCGAGCGCCTCGACGATCTGCGAGGCGGACAGCAGGTGGACGTGGCTGTCGATGCCTCCGGCGGTGAGGATCCGGCCCTCGCCGCTGATGACGTCGGTGGACGGACCGATGACGAGCCGGGGATGGACGCCGTCGGCGATGTCGGGGTTGCCCGCGCGGCCGAGCGCGACGATCCGTCCGTCTCGGATGCCCACGTCGGCCTTGACGATGCCCCAGTGGTCGAGCACGACGGCGTTGGTGATGACCGTGTCGAGCGCGCCGCCGGCCCGGGTGGTCCCGGACTGCAGCATCGACTCGCGGATCGACTTGCCACCACCGAAGACCGCCTCGTCCCCCCCGACGGTGTGGTCCTCCTCGACCTCGATCCACAGGTCGGTGTCGCCGAGCCTCACCTGGTCACCGACCGTCGGCCCGTACAGCGACGCATACCGGTCGCGGTAGACGTCAACCATCGAGACGCACCTCGTCCTCGCTCTTGATCTGGATGCCGGGAACCCGGCGGTCGCCGCGCAGCGCCACGGCGCTCACCCGGCGCGACGCGCCGGGCTCGAAGCGCTGCGAGGTGCCCGACGGGATGTCGAGCCGGAACCCGTGGGCGGCCACCCGGTCGAACTCGAGCGCCGAGTTGGCGTCCGGGAGATGCAGGTGCGAGCCGATCTGGACCGGGCGGTCGCCGGCGTTGACGACGACGAGCTCGATGCGCTCGTCGTCGCGGCGGTCGGCGTTGAGGGTGATGGTGCCGGGGACGATCCGCATCGCTCCGGGGCCGCTGGTGCGTGCCGACATCGGGGCCTCCTCAGGCGATCGGCTGGTGGAGGGTGACGAGCTTGCGCCCGTCCGGGAACGTCGCCTCGACCTGCACCTCGACGAGCATGTCGACGACGTCGGGCATCACCTGGTCGCGGCTGAGGACGGCGCGACCTGACTCCATCAGCTCGGCCACGCCGGCCCCCTCTCGGGCGCGCTCGATGACCCAGGTGCTCAGCAGCGCCACGGCCTCGGGGTAGTTGAGGCGCACGCCCCGGTCGAGGCGGTCTCGGGCGACCATGCCCGCTACAGAGAGGAGGAGCTTCTCGGTGTCTGACGGTGAGAGGTGCATCCGACCGCCTTCGTGGGTAGGCGGGACAGGGACGAACCGGTCAGCGCATAGGGGTCAGCGATGACCGGTGAGCCGCCACGTTGCGGGGAACAGACCGGCGGCGATCGCGACCTTGATCGCGTCGCCGATGAGGAAGGGAACCACACCCAGCGCCAGGGCGCGCGGCAGGGAGACGTGCGCCGCGGCCATCAGCCACGGCACGCCGACCGCGTAGATGACCAGGTTGCCGATGACCATCACACCGGCGGTGCGAGCGATGCCGCGAGTCGCGCCGCCTTCGGCCAGCCGCCCGACGATTGCCGCCGCGACGACGAACCCGATGACGTAGCCGAACGATGCGCCGCCCCACCCCGAGGTGTGGTTGGAGAAGATCGGTGCGCCGAGCACGCCGGCCACGAGGTACAGCGCCATCGACAGCACCCCGCGGACGGTCCCGAGCGCCGCACCGGCCAGCAGGACCGCAAAGGTCTGCAGGGTCAACGGGACCGGCGTGAACGGCAGCGGGATGGAGACCTGCGCAGCAAGCGCCGTGAAGGCGGCGCCGCCGACGACGAGGAGCGCATCCCGGGCGATGCCTCCGGGGATGACGTCACCGAGGACGCGCGGAGCGGGCAGGCTCATCGACATGGGGGTGACGCTAGCGGATGCACCGTCCCCCCCGGCATACCCGTCCCGCGTGACGAGGCGCATACCGGCGCTCGGCCCTAGGGCTGCACGAGCAGGTCGGCGAGGTCGTAGGTGACCGGCCGCTCGAACTGGTCCCACGTGCACGAGCGCGGGTCGCGGTCGGGGCGCCAACGGACGAACTGGCCGGTATGCCGGAGGCGACCGCCCTCGAGGTAGTCGTACTTGGTCTCGACGACGAGCTCCGGCCGCAGCGGGACGAAGGACAGGTCCTTGCCCGCGTTCCACCGGCTGCCCCAGGCGCGGCGCTGGGCCGGCGTGGCCTCGGCGTACTGCTCGTGGGCCGCCCAGTCCCACGGATGGCCCTCGAACGTCGTGACGTAGGGCGCCAGCTCGTCCAGCAGCGCCCGACGGCGGGCCATGGGGAAGGCGCCGATGACGCCGATCGAGGCGAGCGACCCGTCGTCGCCGTAGACGCCGAGCATGAGCGACCCGACGGCGTCCTGGGACGTGGCGTGCAGGCGGTACCCCGCGACGACGCAGTCGGCGGTGCGGACGTGCTTGACCTTGGTCATCACCCGCTTGTCCGGCCGGTAGGTCAGGTCGGGGGATTTAGCGATGAGGCCGTCGAGCCCGGCTCCTTCGAGCTCGTCGAACCAGCGCTGGGCGAGCGCCTCGTCGTCGGTCATCGGGGTCAGGTGTACCGGTGGACTGGCGTCGGCCAGCGCATCCTCCAGGCGGCGGCGCCGCTCGGCGAAGGGACGGGCGGTGAGGTCCTCGTCGCCCAGGGCGAGCAGGTCGAACACGACGAAGCTGGCCGGCGTCTGCTCGGCGAGGAGCCGGACCCGGCTCGCGGCGGGGTGCAGCCGCAGCTGCAGCGCTTCGAAGTCCAGCGCGCCGCGCTCGGGGTCGACGAGCACGATCTCGCCGTCGACGACGCAGCGCTCGGGCAAGTTCGCCCGGACCGCATCGACGACCTCCGGGAAGTACCGCGTCATCGGGCGTTCGTTACGGCTGCCGATCTCAACCTCGTCGCCGTCGCGGAAGACCACCGAGCGGAAGCCGTCCCACTTCGGCTCGTACAGCTGCCCCGGAGGTATGCCGGTGCCGACCCTGGCCAGCATCGGCTTCACCGGCGGCATCACGGGCAGGTCCACACCGCCATTCTGGCGGTCCGCCCGGACCGGGCGGATCTCGGCTACCGCCCGCTTTCGGAATGGTCTGGAGCGGTGGGAATTCCGACCGTTTTCAGCCCCTTTCCGCGAGGTCAGCGCGGCGGAACGGTCGACGCGACGCCGTCGATGGTGACCTGAACCGGCAACGCGTCGTCGATGCCCTGCGGCACGTCGACGACGCTGGTGGTCGGCCCGAAGTCCATGGTGCACGGCCCGTCGCTGGAGAGCGCCGTCGTGATGGTGAGCTGGTTGCCGGTGGCCGAAACGCTGGTCGGCAGCTTGGGACAGGACCCGCTCCCGTACGTGACGAGGTACATCCGGCCCGGACCCGTCCAGCCGACGAGGCTCTGTCCCGCCGTGTCGGTTGGAGTGACCGTGGGCGGCAGGCCCTTGGTGTGGCTCAGTGTCGACCCCGTCGCCGAGCCGGCCGGGGCGCTGCTCGGCGCCGTGCCGGGCGCTGAAGAGGTCCCGCACGCGGTGAGCACAGCGGCGAGGAGCGGCAGACCGACCGTGAACCGCACCGTCACGGGCGCGGCTCCAGTGCGCTCTCCACGTCGTCCACCCGGACCAGCACGGGGGAGGAGTCGTCGAGGCCGTCGGGAGCCGCGACCACCGCTGTCGTGGGGACCATGTCGCGGGTACACGGGCCACCGGGCAGGTACAGCTCGGTGCGGACGACGACGGTATGCGCGCCGTCCAGGTCGACGGCCGCTGGAAGCTGCGGACAACGACTGCTGCCCCACGTCACGACGAGGAGGGTGCCCTCGTCGCCCCACGCCGCATACGGTTGCTGTCCCTCTGGAGGTTCCGCGCCGTCCGGCAGCCCGGTCGCGTGGCTGACGACGACGGGCGGGGGCGGGACCGGGTCCAGACGATCGCTCATGGCGATGAGTTTCTCCCGCCCAGCGGGTCAACAGGGAAGAACGTCAGGCGAAACGCCGAGAGGAGACGGACATGGGCAAGGTCGGATCGTCCGCGACGATGTCGTTAGACGGGTACATCGCCTTCGACGACAACACGATCGGTGCGCTCTTCGACTGGTACGAGGCAGGAGACGTCGAGGTGACGACCGCGACGCCGGACCTCACGTTTCACGTCACGCCGCAGAGCGCGGACTTCTGGCGCGCCACTATCGAGGGCGCCGGCGCGATCGTCGTCGGCCGAACGCTGTTCGACTTCACCGACGGCTGGGGCGGACGCCACCCCATCGACCTGCCGGTCGTCGTCGTGACCCATTCGGTGCCTACTGACTGGGTCGCCGCGCACCCGGACGCGCCGTTCACCTTCGTCACCGAGGGCGGGGTCGCCGCCGGGATCGCCACGGCCCAGGAGATCGCCGGCGACAAGAACGTCGACGTCGCGGCGGGGACGATCGCCAGCCAGGCCCTCGAGCTGGGTCTGCTCGACGAGATCGGGGTCGACATCGCCCCGGTCGTGATGGGCCGCGGCAAGCCGTACTTCGGCAACCTGGGCATCGACCCGGTTCTGCTCGACGACCCAACGACCGTCATCCAGGGCGACCGGGTCCTGCACCTGGTCTACCCAGTCCGACGCTGACGGACGTGACGAAGGCGTGTCGGCTGGCGCCGATACGTTGGCTGGATGTCGACCTTCGCTGACCGTCCGCATACCGCCCTCATGGTCATCGACGTGCAGAACGGCGTCGTGGCCAACTCGATCAACCGCGACGCCACCGTCTCGACCATCGCGGCCCTCGTCGACCGCGCTCGCGCCGAGAGGGTGCCGGTCGTCTGGGTGCAGCACTCCGACGACGAGAAGCTGACGCAGGGGAGTGAGGCGTGGCAGTACGTGCCCGAGCTCCAACGCCACGACGACGAGTCCCTGGTCCCGAAGCGCTACGGCGACGCGTTCGAGGCCACCGACCTCGAGTCGATCCTCGCCGAGCGTGGCGTCGGACGCGTCGTCGTCACCGGCACCCAGACCGACGAGTGCATCCGAGCCACCCTGCACGGCGCGTTCGTGCGCGGCTACGACACGACCCTGGTGAGCGACGCGCATACGACCGAGGACCTCAGCGAATGGGGTGCGCCGCCGCCGGACAAGGTCGTCGATCACACGAATCTCTACTGGCAGTTCCAGGCCGGACCCGGCCGTAGAGCCGAGGTGGTGTCGGCGGCCGACCTGGAGTTCTGAGCCCGAACGCTGTCGCCGATGTCCGGCCCGCGAAGGGGAGTACGGGGCTACACCCCCAGTTCAACCAGTTGACATAATGTCGATTATCGGCGTTTGAGGGCAGCGTCGAGATTGAGGTGACGTCGTCGTAGCGGACGACAACCGACATGCATGCTTTCGATGGCGCACCCGTTGGAGTCAACGCCGAGTGCCCGGCTGGTCCTGCGCAATGCCATGCCGGAGAACCTACGGCCGGGCGCGCCACGTCGCGGTCAGTTATCCACAGCGGGGCGATCAGCCATGCCGGTCCTCAGCCGGTCGAGGCGAGCTGGGCGCGTAACCAGTCGATCTCAGGTCCGCGTTCGGCCGGACCGCCGGGCGTCTCGAGGATCACCGGACAGTCCGTTGCGCTGACGACCCCGACGAGCAGCTCCGGCGGAATCGTGCCGTCCATCAGGCCGGCGTGCCGGTCACGTCCGGAACCGGCGTCGTCACGGGAGTTGTTGCTGTGCACCAGCGATACTCCCCCGGTGACCGCCCTGATGTCGTCGACGACGGTTTCGAGGTCCAGCCCACCGGCCCAGGCATGGCAGACGTCGAGGACGAACCCGGGCTGGAACTCGCCGATCGCATCCCACAGCCGCGCGATCGCGTCGAGATGGCGTGCCATGGCGTGGTTACCGCCGGCCGTGTTCTCGATGAGCACCGGCAGCCCGAACCCGCCCTCGTCCGCCTGACGCGCGAACGTCTTGCGCCAGTTGTCCACGCCCGTGGCCTGGTCCTCCTCGGCGAGGACGTGCCCGCCGTGCACGACGAGCGCGTCCGCACCGAGCGACGCGGCCATGGCTGCGTGGGCCGCGAGCAGCTTGCGGCTGGGGATCCGGATGCGGTTGTTGGTCGTGGCCACGTTGATCGTGTACGGGGCGTGAACGACGACGGTCAGGGACGTCGCGGCGATCTCGTCGGCTCGCGGGTGCGGCTTGGGCGGCTTCCAGTCCTGCGGGTCGGCGAGGAAGAGCTGCACGGCGTCGGCTCCCGACGCGGCCGCCTCCGCCAGCGGATCGGCGTCGTCGTGTCGTGCCCCGACGTGGACACCGAGAACTCGTGCGTCGTGGGGCTTCAGTTTTTCTTCTCCTGTGAGGTAGACGAGCTCGAACGGTGCCGGTTCAGCATCCGCTCCATGGTGGCCGCGCCCTTCGACTTTGTCACCGCCGTCGCGCACGACCGCGACCTGGTCGTGACGAATGTGGGTGCCCACGTCTGCCGGGTGGAGCCGCGGGCATCCGCCCTCGCGTGGTTCTGCGACCTCGACGACGGTACGCCGACCGGCGAGAACGACCCGGCGTCGTGTGTCCGCTGGGTGTGTACGGCGTTGCGGGCCGGAACCCCCGCCGCTGTGGTGCTCGAGGTACGCCGGTCCGGCCCCCAGTCGGATCTCGGCCGACTGATGACCCGCATCGGGCGGCTCACCGGTCGGGCGGCGAAGGGCCCGGCGGCAGCGACGGTGACGGACCGTTCGTTTACACCGACCCCGAGGGGATCCTCGACGCCTCCTTGCGCCGGCGGATCGAGAGCTGGCCGACAGCCCGGCACGGCGACGGAGTGGTGCGACCGGCGGAACTGTCATCGATCAGGGTCACGCGGGAGGGACTCGTCTTGGAGTCGGTGTCCTGGTGGGACAGCGCCACGGCCCTGGACCATCAGATCGGGCTGGCCCTCGACATCGCCGGTCGCATGACGGCCTGATCAGGCGGTCGGCCCCTCACCGGCGAGGACTCGAAATTCGGTCAGGGCTTGCGGGCCCAGCACTGGAAGAGGCGCGGCGAGCTCACGGCGGACGTCGTGTCGTTCGCCAGCTCGGCCAGCTGGGCAAGCGCGGCGTCCACCTCGGACTGCGTCGCCACTCCGCCCGGGCCGCACTCGCCGACCTCAGGTCCGTGGTCCCGGATCTCGACTACGTCCGTTCGGCCGTGCGGTTCGACCTCGCGGCATTCTTCGTCCCCCACGGAGACCCACCTCTGCACCACAGCACTGCCACCCGCCGGACCGTGGGAGACGCCTTCTTCCGTACCGTCGCGGCCGGCCTCGCCACGCCGGGAGGGCCGATCTAGCGGGAAGGACCAGGCCCCTCAGGCGGGGACCGATCCTTCAGCGCCCGTCGTCAGCGGCGGTTCAGGACTGCGGTGAGCTGTTCCTCGGTCTCGTTAGCCAGCCGCTCGAAGACCAGTTTCATGGCGGGAGCGGCCAGCGACGCGATCCCGTGCATGTCGAGGTCGGCGCGGTAGGTGATCTCGCTTCCGTCCCCGGACGGCAGCACCGAGATCGTGTCGGTCGACGTGGCGCCCTTGTTGCGCCCCACGAAGACCAGGCCCTGGCCGGTGAGCTCGGTCAGCTCGTACTCGAGCTGGGTGGTCAGTCCGGCGACCTTCGAGACGTTGCGCCACGTGGTGCCCACCTCGACCGGCCCGGATCCGTTCTGGGTGCAGGACTGGGTACCGGGGTCCCACTCCGTCGCGTTGGCGAAGTCCTTGAGATAGTCGATGACCTCGGTGGGCGGAGGGGTGACGGTGAAGGTGCGCTGGACGCTGGGCATCCCCCATCCTCACCCGCGGTGGGTGATGTCCGCAGCCCGAGACGCGTCAACCCCACCAGAACGTCGCGGCGATGACCCCGTAGAGCGCCAGCAGCCCGGCCCCCTCGATCCACGTGGACTTGCCGTCGAAGGTGATGAACGCGCTCAGCAGGACCGCGATGGCGACCGAGACGACGAGCAACGGCGAGAACACCAGGGTCAGCGAGGCGACCCCAGCACCGACGAGAGGATCACCAGGAGCGGCGCCAGCACGAGAGCGATCTGCAGCGGCGAGTTGATGACGACGGCGAAGGCGTACTCGGAGCGGTTCTTGGCCGCCAGCTGCACGCCGACGACGTTCTCGATGGCGTTGCCCGCGATGGCGAGCGCCGACTGCAGCACCCCGGCCGCGCCGGGGCCGAACCGGTCCCCCAGCTGCTCGACCGACCGCCCGACGAGCGCGGCGAGCAGGGCGACGGCCGCAGCCGCCGAGCCGAACGCCAGCACCGCCCCGCCACCGAGGTAGTGGGTCACGCCCGCCACCACCATGAACACGACCGAGAGCCCGATGACGACCCAGTCCGAGCGCACCAAGTGGTTCCCGCGAGCGGGCCGGCGCGGCGCCGACCCCTTCGGGCGCCGACTCTTCGGTATGCGCCGCCGGCTCGCTCATGGGTGGCATCGTGCCAGGAGGTGCGCCGACTTTCCTGTCCGGACCGGCGCGGGCTGTGAGCCGGTGGAGGTAGATCCGATCGCTCTAGCGTCTCGGATATACCTCCACCGGGAAGGGACTGACGACAATGGGCGACGTGCTCGTCGAGCGTGACCCCTTCCTCGCGCCACTGCTCGCGTGGGTTCCGGACGCGGACACCCGCTCCGGGCGACTCGTGCTGCTCGGCGGCGAGGCCGGCGTCGGCAAGTCCTCCCTGATCGGGTTGCTGGCCAGCCGGATCGACGAGGACGTCACCGTGCGGCGCGGGTTCTGCGACAACGTGGCGACCCCCGCCCCGCTCGGCCCGGTCATCGACGCACTACCGGAGCTGGCCGACCGCATCGAGGAGACGACCGGGTCGACCCGGCCCCGGCTGTTCCGGGACATCCGGGCGCGGTTGGCCGAAGGCCCCACCGTGCTGCTTCTCGAGGACGTGCACTGGGCCGACGAGGCGACGCTGGAGCTGGTCCGGTTCCTCGGACGCCGACTCGAGGGGATGCCGCTGCTCGCGGTCCTGACGTTCCGCGACGACGAGGCCGGGTCGGGCGACCCGCTCACGGCGCTGCTCGGCGACCTGGCCACCGCGCCCTCCGTGGGCCGGATGCACCTGCCCTCGCTCAGCGCGGACGCGGTCGCGACGCTGGTGGCGGACGCCGAGTCCGGACTGGACGCCGACGCCCTGTACCGACGGACCGGTGGGAACCCGTTCTTCGTCACCGAGGTGCTCGCGGCCGGCTCCGTGGATGCCCCATCGACGGTGCGCGACGCCGTGCTGGCCCGCCTGTCTACCCTCTCGCCGGCCGCGCGAGATGTCCTGGGCGCCGCCGCGGTCCTCGGCCCGGGCGCATCGCTCCGGCTGCTCGGAGAGGTCGCCGGTCAACCGACCGAGGCGCTGGACGAGTGCCTCGCTCACGGAATGCTCGTCGCCGACCAGGGCGCCGCCGGCTTCGCGTTCCGGCACGAGATCGCCCGCGAGACGGTCGAGGCGAGTCTCTCGGCCGGAACACGTACCCGCCTGCACGCTGCCGCCCTGGCCACCCTGATCCGGCTGGGGGGCGCCGACGACCACCGGCGGGCCCACCACGCGGCCGGCTCCGGGCAGCAGGAGGACGCCGTCCGCTACGCCGAGGCGGCCGCCGCCCACTCCGGGCGCCTCGGCGCGCATCGGGAGGCCGCCCGCGAGTACCGGCTCGCGCTGCGCTTCCCCGAGGTCCTGGACCGGGAGCAGACTGCCGTGCTCTACGACCGACTCTCGTACGAGTGCTACCTCACCAACGAGCCTGACGCGGCCCTTGACGCCCGCCGTCGGGCGCTCGAGCTCCACGAGCAGACGGACCCGGCGTCGGAGGCGGTCGGGGCAGCGCAGCGCTGGATGTCGCGGCTCTCCTGGTTCCTCGGTCGCGGAGCGGACGCCGACCGGTACGCCGACCTCGCGGTGGCGACCCTCGAACCCCTCGGCGACGGGCACGAGCTGGCCATGGCGTTGAGCAACAAGGCGCAGCTGGACATGCTGGCGGGCCGCGTACCCGAGACCCTCGTCTGGGGCCGGCGGGCGGTCGAGCTGGCGCGGTCCATCGGCGACCGGGAGGTCGAGAGCCACGCCCTGAACAACATCGGGACCGCCCTGCTCTTCGGCGCCGCCCCGCTCGAGGGCATCGCCCGGCTGCACCAGAGCCTCGACATCGCCGTGACCGACGACCTCCACGAGCACGCCGCTCGCGCCTACACCAACCTCGGAGCCGGCGAGGTCCGCAACCGATCGCTCGCGGGGGCCGACCGGGACCTGCGCGCCGGGATCGCCTACTGCTCCGAACGCGACCTCGACGCCTGGGGCCTCTACATGTCCGCGTGGCTGGCGACGTCGATGCTCGAGCAGAGCCGGTATGCGACGGCCGTGCAGCTCGCCGAGGCGGTGATCCGGAACCCGAACACCCCACCGGTCAGCCGCATACCTGCCCTGGTCGTCGCCGGGACCGTCGCGCTCCGCCGTGGCGACCGGCGTCTGGCCGACGAGCGGCTGGACCAGGCCCGCGACCTCGCGGCCGACACCGGGGAGATCCAGAGGATCCTGCCGGTCGCGGTGGCGCGGGCAGAAGCCGCCTGGACCGCCGACGACGTCGACGCAGCCGCGAGGGAGCTGGCCCCGCTCGACACTTTCGCCACCGACCAGTTCACCGACTGGGAGCTCGCCGAGGCCGACTGGTGGCGCCGGACCCTCGGGATCGACGTCCCCGCCCGGGACGGCGTCCCCGAGCCGTTCGCGCGGATGGCCGCCCGCGACTGGGTCGGGGCCGCGGCAACGTGGGAGGGGCTGGGCTGCTCCTGGTGGCAGGGCGTCTGCCTGTCGCGGGCCGAGTCCGTCGACGACGCGCGGGTGGGCACCGAGCTGCTCGCTGCGACCGGGGCCGTCGAGACCCGCGCCGCCCTGCTGCGCGGTCGCCGTCGGGCTGGCCAGGTTGTCCCCCGGGGCCCTCGCGAGCTGACCCGAGCCAACCCGGCCGGCCTCACCGCCCGCGAGCTCGAGGTACTCGCCCTGCTCGCCGACGGCCTCACCAACGCCCAGCTGGCCGACCGCCTCTTCCTCTCCGAGAAGACCGTCGACCATCACGTCTCCTCGGTGCTGCGCAAGCTCGGCGAGCCGAACCGGTCCGCGGCCGCCGCCGCCGCGCGACAGCGAGGGCTCCTCCCCAACATGGGGAACGCTCCCGATGTGCTCCCCTGACCCGCTGACGTTCCCTTGAGGCAGGCCGGTAACCGGTCCACCAACGATCAAGGAGAACGACGATGGCGCTGTACATGGACATCCACACGATGGACGGACCGGTCGGGATGGGCGACGTGGCCCAGGCCCACGCCGCCGACCTGCAGACGCAGGAGAAGTACGGCGTGAAGTACCTGCGCTACTGGGTGAGCGAGGCGGACAGCAAGATCTTCTGCCTCGTCGACGCGCCGGACATCGACGCGGCCAACACCGTCCACCGTGAGGCGCACGGCCTCGTCGCCGACGAGATCTTCCCGGTGTCCGAGGGCGTCTGACCCTCGGCCGAACGAGTCCCCCGGACGGGCTCCCGACGCGGTATGCGTGGGGAGCCCGACGTTCGCCCGCCGACGGCGCGGGTATGCCACGCTTCGGCTCATGACCGACGACGTCGCCGTCACGGCTCCCTCACCGGCCGGGCGAGAGACGCGGGAGCAACGGGCCTGGTACTTCTACGACTGGGCCAACTCCGCCTACGTGACGACCACGGCGACCGTCCTCATGGCGCCGTACCTCACGTCCATCGCGACCGCCGCCGCTTGTCCGAACCTGCCCGACGGCGAGCGGTGCACGCAGACCCTCAGCCTGCTCGGGATCCCCGTCTCCCCCGGCTCGCTGTTCGCCTACACGGCCACCATCTCGACGATCGTCTCGGTGCTCGTCCTCATCGTCGTGGGCGGCATCGCCGACCGGAGCCCCCGGCCCACTCGGATGCTGGCCGGGTTCGCCTGGCTCGGGGCCGTGGCGGCGGCGGCGATGTTCTTCGTCGCCGGCACGAACTGGCAGCTCGGCGTCCTGCTCCTCATCATCGCGAACCTCGCCCTCGGGTCGTCGCTGGTCATCTACGACTCGCTGCTGGTCCGGATCGCGTCGCCGGACGACCGGGACCGCGTCTCGTCCAAGGGCTGGGGCTTCGGCTACCTCGGCGGAGGCATCCTCCTCGCGCTGAACTTCGGGCTCGACCTGTTCCACGACAACCTCGGCCTGGACCGCGGCCTGTCGACCCGGGTCTCGCTGCTGTCGGCCGGGCTGTGGTGGGGGCTGTTCACGCTCATCCCCGTCCTCGGGCTACGCCACGTCGGCGGCACCCTCGCACCACCGGTCGAACGGTCCCGGGGGGTCGTCGGCGGCAGCTTCGCTCAGCTGGTCGACACGTTCAAGGAGCTGCGCCTGTTCCCGCAGACGATGCTCTTCCTGCTCGCCTACCTGTTCTTCAACGACGGGATCCAGACGGTCATCGGCAACTCCAGCCTCTACGGCATCGAGGAGCTGCAGTTCTCCCAGTCGACGGTCCTCGGCGTCTTCCTCTTCGTCCAGTTCGTCGCGTTCGGCGGGTCCGCGCTGTTCGGTCGGGTCGCCGCGCGGATCGGCGCCTGGCGGACCGTCCTCATCAGTCTGGCCATCTGGACAGTCATCGTCGTCGTGGCGTTCTTCGTCCCGGCGAAGAGCCTGGTGCTGTTCGTCGCACTCGCCCTGTTCATCGGACTCGTCCTCGGCGGCAGCCAGGCGCTCTCCCGCTCGCTCTACAGCCAGCTCATCCCGCGCGGCCGGGAGGCGGAGTTCTTCAGCCTCTACCAGGCCATGGAGCGCGGCACGAGCTGGTTCGGGACGCTCACGTTCGGGCTCGTCTACCAGTTCACCCACTCGTACCGGTGGGCCATCGTCGCCCTCGTCGTGTTCTTCGTCGTCGGCGGGCTGCTGCTGACCCGCGTCCGGATGCGCGAGGGCATCGAGGCTGCCGGCAACCAGGTTCCGGCGGTCATCTGAGGGCTGCTGGAGCGGCGCGAAAGTCCCGCCCGCACCTCCTGAACCACCCGCGCTCCCCCGTCGTCTTCCTCCTTGTGATTCCCATCACAAACAGGTCTCGGTTCGCTGAACGCCACGTCTTGCCGGAACAACGCATCCGGACACGTCGTTGGAACCGAATGAGTCGCAGGTATGCACGGGACAAGCGCCGCGCGACGTGATCTTCGGAGGGATTTCCAGATGGCTGACCGTACGTTACGCGGCACGCGGCTGAGCACCTTCAGCTTCGAGTCGGAGACCAACGTCGTTCCGAGTGAACGACGCATCACCACCTACGTGTGTCCGCAGGGCCACCGCATCGAGCTGCCGTTCAGCGTCGAGGCGGACGTGCCTCCGGTGTGGGAGTGCCGCTGCGGCAGCGAGGCCAAGCTCCTCGACGGGCCCGAGGTGACCCCCAAGGAGACCAAGCACGTCCGCACCCACTGGGACATGCTGCTGGAGCGCCGCTCCATCCCCGAGCTCGAGGAGCTGCTCGAGGAGCGCCTCTCCCTGCTGCGTGAGTCGCGCGGCGAGAAGCCGACGAGCAAGCGCACCGCCTGACGCATACGACGCATACGGAAGGGCCCCGTCCAGGTTGACGGGGCCCTTCCATGTGCCCGCGGACCGTGGACGAATGCTGACCTTCTGAGGTCGACGATCGTCCACGCTTCGCTCGAACCGCGACGGGACGGTTAGAGGACTTCGCCCTCGATGATGTCGTCGGAGGCGGCGCTGGGCGACGCCGGGTTGGGCCCCTGCCCGGGACCCCGCGGATCGGGACCGAAGCCGGACGGCGGCATGCCACCCGGCGCGTACACGCCGGCCAGCAGGCGGCGGGCGACGACCGCCTCGAGCAGCCCGCGGGCGGCCGGGCGGGTGAACGGCAGGACGAGGAAGAACCCGACGATGTCGGTGAGGAACCCCGGCGCGAGCAGCAGCACTCCCCCGACCAGGACCAGCGCGGCGTCGGACAGCTGGCGCGACGGCATGGTTCCGGTGGTCAGTGCCTCCTGCAGCGACTGCCAGGCGCGCGCCCCCTCGTGGCGGACCAGCCAGGCGCCGAAGGCTGACTCGGCGAGGAGCAGGAAGAACGTCGGCCACCCACCGATGGCCCGGCCGACGGCGATGATGACGACGACCTCGAGCAGCGGAACGACGAGCAGCAGCACCACGAGCAGTAGCTGCCACCGTCCACGGCGGCGCGGGCGGGTGCCCGAGCCGGGGCCCTGGCTCACAGTCGGTGCCATGCCGCCTCCTGGCGCCGGGACCGGGCCGACTGGGCGCGACCGCGCAGGCGGTCCACCCGATGGGTCACCGACCACTTCGTGACGTTGAGCATGGCCTCCTGGACGATGTGCCCGCTCATCTTGGACTCGCCCATGACGCGCTCGACGAACTCGATCGGCACCTCGACGACCGTCAGCCCGGACTTCACGGCCCGCCAGGTCATGTCGACCTGGAACCCGTAGCCCTGCGACTCGACCGAGTGGAGGTCCATGTGGTGCAGGGCCGAGGAGCGGTAGACGCGGTACCCACCTGTCGCGTCGTCAACCGACATGCCCAGCATGACGCGGACGTAGACGTTGCCACCGACGCTGAGCACCCGGCGGGACATCGGCCAGTTCACGACGGTGCCGCCGCGGGTCCACCGTGACCCGATGACGACGTCGGCGTGCTCCGCGGCGTCGAGCAGGGCGGGCAGCTGCTCAGGCTGGTGGGAGCCGTCCGCGTCCATCTCGACGGCGGCGTCGTATCCACGGTCGAGGGCCCAGGCGAAGCCGGCGAGGTAGGCGGCGCCGAGCCCCTGCTTGCCGGGCCGGTGCAGCACGTGGACCTGAGGGTCGGACCCGGCGAGCTCGTCCGCGACCGCGCCGGTGCCGTCCGGAGAGTTGTCGTCGAGGACCAGGACGTCGACGGACGGCACCGCGGACCGGACCCGCTCGACGATGAGCGGGAGGTTCTCGCGCTCGTTGTACGTGGGGATCAGCACGACGACCTGGCCCAGGGGTGGGCGGTCCTGCGGCTCGGTCATGGGGGTGGTCATCCTCGGTGCGGTTCTCTCTCGGCGGGGCTCTCGGCCGGTATGTGGGTGGCGGGCTCGGTCGGCCGGCGGCGACGGAGCCCGACCAGCAGGACGACCGCGAACGCGAGGCAGGCTGCGTACTCCGGCCCGGGGCCGACCATCGTGGCGACCGTCCGGACGCTCCGCAGGGGCAGCGAGCCGGACAGGACCGTCCTGGTGAACAACGTGCTCGGCTGATGCACGGTTCCGTCCGGCGTGATGAGGGCGCTCACCCCGACGGTGGAGACGTGGACGACCGACCGGCCGTGCTCCATGGCCCGGATCCGGGAGATGGCCAGCTGCTGGACCGACTCGTCGGTGTAGCCGAAGGTCGCGTTGTTGGTCTGCACGAGGAGCAGGTTGGCGCCGAGCTCGACGTTCGCGCGGACCAGGTCGTCGTACGCCACCTCGAAGCAGATCGTCGGTCCGGCCACGACCTCGGCCCCGGCCGCCGCCGGCACGCGGAACAGCACCGGCCCGGTGCCGGCCGCGAAGTCGGCGCGGACCAGGTCGACCTTGTCGCTGAACCGCCGGAAGAAGTCCCGGTTCGGGATGTACTCCGCGAACGGCACCGGGTGCTGCTTGACGTAGGTCTGGGTGATGCCCTTCCCCGGCTCGTAGAGCAGCGCGACGTTGGAGATGTCGGGAGGGGGCTGCTCGAGCAGGGTGCCGACGACGAGCGGGGCCCCGACGGCGTCGACGGCCTGGAGGATCTCGTCCTGGGCGTCGCTGTTGCGGGTGGGGTCGATGTCGGAGGCGTTCTCCGGCCAGACCACGAGGTCGGGCTTGGCCCGGGTCCCCTCGGCCACCTCCGCGGCCGCGTCCTCGGTGGCGGTGACGTGGTTGTCGAGGACCTGGCGGCGCTCGGCGTTGAAGTCGAGCCCGGCCCGCGGGACGTTGCCCTGGACCGCCATGACGTTGGTCGGGGTGCCGTCGGTCGGCAGCGGCACGGCGAACCCGGCGACGAGGACCACGGCCGCCCCGACCAGGGCGAGCAGGGCCGAAGTGCGGCGCGGGCCGTGGTCGGCTCCTGCGGCTCAACCGTGGGCCGAGGTCCCACACGAGAGCGGCCAGCAGCCCACCGGCCAACGCCACGGCGAAGGTGACGGCCGGAGCGCCGCCGAGCGCGGCCAGCCGGCCGAGGGGCGAGTCGGCCTGGCTGAACGCGAGCCGGACCCAGGGGAAGCCGCCGTAGGGAAGGCGGTCGCGCAGGGCCTCCTGGACCACCCACGCGAGCGCGACGACGCCGGGGCGAATCCGCGTGACCGAACTACGGCCTTGGAGGAACGCGGTGGCCGCCCCGAGCAGCGCGACGAAGAGCGCCTGGCATACCGCGAGGCCGGCCCACGGGACGACACCGACGACGATGCCGGACCAGCTGAGGGAGTACCCGAAGAAGACCAGACCGGTCACCAGTCCGAGGAGGAACCCCGTGCGGGCCCGAGCGCCGCAGGTCGCGAGCGCGAGCAGGGCCACCCCGACCGGAGCCAGGACCCAGACGTCGTGACCCGGAAACGCCGCGCAGAGCGCCACCCCGGCGAGCAGGGCGAACCCCAGGCGGACCACGAGCGACACGCGGCAACCGTAACCGCGACGGCTCCATGGGGTATGCGGGCCCGCTGGCGGCGTGCCCAGACCGTGACGGTCGGGCTTCGGCCTCCGCTGCGAACCGCGACGGCCCGGACCGCCGTTGGGACCAGCACCTCGCCGGCGGGATGCCGGTCGGCTGCTGTTGTCTACTAGGCGGTACGGGCCGTCACAGTGTTCACCGGTCAGCGAAGCGGGCCCAGTTCATGGCCCTTTCGGCGAGCCTGGCATGGTCGGCGGCTGCGCGCGCTAGCCGCCGAAGAACCCCCTTCCGAACAACTCCCCGAGCCTCGCGGCTGACCGTCCAGGTGAACCACCGGGCCATAAGTTACTCAGGGCACACCGGCTGTCAACCCGCTGTTCACCTGCGCAAACGCGCATTCGTGCAGGTCAGCGCGACATCACCGACGAGAGCGAATCACGTTGATTGGCAGACTTTTTCGGCGAGGTCGGCGTGTCGCACCACGACACGCCGACGGCGTTCGGTACGGCGTCTCACAACGCGGGAAGCACGTCCTCCGCGAGCAGGTCGTACAGCTCGCGCGACCGCTCGGGGTCCTTGAGGTGACCGTCCGTCGCGATGAACTCGTCGACCCCGGCCGCCGCGTACCGGCCGAAGGTGTCGCGGAGCCGCTCGACCGAGCCGCCGATGGCCCGCGCGCCGTCCTCGGGCACCGGGTCGCGGCCGAGGACGACCAGCGCCTGCGTCGAGCGACGGAGCGTCGCGGGGTCCCGGCCGATGCCCTCGCAGGCCTGCGTGATCAGCGCGTTCTTGCGCGCGAAGAGCTCGGGAGTGCCCCAGACGTTCCACTCGTCGGCCTGCCGCGCGACGATCCCGGGCATGACCTTCTCCCCCGCACCGCCGATCAGCAGCGGCATCGGCCCGACCGGCTTGGGGTCCATGCCGGCGTCCCGCAGCTGGTAGTGCTCGCCGTCGAAGGTCGCGACCCGCTCGTCGCGCAGCGCCCGGATGACCTCGCACGCCTCCTCGAACCGGCGGAGCCGCGCCCCCGTGGTGAGCAGGTCGATGCCGTACTGCGCGTGCTCGTTCTCCTGCCAGCCGGCGCCGAGGCCGAGGACGAAGCGGCCGTCGCTGATGACGTCGATGGTGGCCGCCTGGTTGGCCAGCACCGCAGGGTGCCGGTAGAGGTTGCCGGCCACCAGTGACCCCAGCCGGACCCGGGGGACGACCGCGGCCAGCGCGGCCAGGACCGAGAACCCCTCGAGGACGTGCCCACCGCCCTGTGCGGTGTTGTCCATGAAGTGGTCCATCACCCAGACGCCGTGGTAGCCGCGCGACTCCGCGTGGAGAGCCAGGTCCCTGATGACCGGCCAGGGGTGGACGGCGCTCGGCCAGGCACTCAGCTGCATACCCGCATCCTGCCGCTACCCGTACGAGCCGCCGGACCCGCCCCGACCCCGCCCCGCATCCGCCCGCCGAGAGGCCAACTTCTGCTGTCAAACGACACGAATGACGACAGAAGTTGGCCTCTCGGCGAACCAGGGTGGGGCCGGTCAGGGGACGACGCAGGTGCCGCGGGCCGTGGTGGCGACGATCGGCGGGTCCAGGACCTCGGCGGCGGACGGCTGGGCGTCCGCGCCCGCGCCCCGTGCCACGACCCGGACCTCGAACTCCATCTCCCGGCTCCGGCGTCCGACCCGGACCAGCCGGCACTCGATCTCGATGACGTCCCCGGCCCGGACCGGCGCGCGGAACTGGACGTCCGCATACGACGCGAACAGCCCCTCGTCGCCGTCGGTGCGGATGCACATCTCGGTGGCGACATCGCCGAAGGCGGCCAGCGAGTAGGCGCCGTCGACGAGGTTCCCGGCGTAGTGGGCGTGGCTGTACGGCACGTAGCGCCGGTGCGTGACGACGGTGCCGACCTCGGGGCCGCCGGTCATGAGGCCCTCCTCTCGGCCGCGGCCACCAGGGCGTGGACGAGGTAGGACGCGACCTCTCCCGGGGTGGTCCCGCGGCCGAAGATCCGGTCGACGCCCAGCACCTCCGCCGAGCCCTCCTCGAACCGCGGACCGCCGACGACGAGCAGCGGGACCTGGCCGGAGGGGTACGCCTCGCGGAACGCGGCCGACATCGCCGACGTGTTGTGGAGGTGCGCGTCCTTCTGGGTCACGACCTGGCTGACCAGCACGGCGTCGGCGCGCTCGGCCCGGGCCTGCGCGACCAGCTCGGGGACGAGGACCTGGGCGCCGAGGTTGACCACACGGATCTCGCGGTAGTACTCCAGGCCCTTCTCCCCCGCGAAACCCTTGATGTTGAGGATCGCGTCGATGCCGACGGTATGCGCGTCGGTCCCGATGCAGGCGCCGACGACGACGAGCTTGCGGCGGAGCGACCGCTTGATGGCCAGGTTGACCTCCTTGGCCGTCAGCAGCGGGTACTCCCGCTCGACCACCGTCACCTCGCGCAGGTCGACGAGGTGGCTGACCGACCCGTAGACGACGAAGAAGGTGAAGTCCGGCCCCATCGCCTTGGCGTGCACCAGCAGCGCCGGCTCCATGCCCATCTTCTTCGCCAGCTGCAGGGCCGCGCCCTCGGCCTTCTTGGGGTTGTCCCCGTAGGGCAGCGGCAGCGTGAAGGACACCTGGACCATGCCGTCGCCGGTGGTGTCGCCGTAGGGACGGACGAGGGTATGCGCGTCGCTCATCGGCTCTCCCCCGCCTCTAGGAGCGTGACCGCCGGGTTGTCGTACCCGTCGGCCCCGCGCGCCTTCTCCACGACGCCCTCGAGACCCTTGCCCCGGTCGGCGGGACGCTTCATCAGGCCGAACGTCCCGTCGCCGATCGCCGGGAGCAGCCCGTCGTCGACGATCCGCTCGAGCAGCTGGACGGACTCCCCCAGCACCTCGCGGGCCCGGGTCTGGATGAACCCGTCCCGCGGCGGGTGGAAGTCCTCGGTGAGCCCGCCGGCGGCGTTCAGGACGTAGCGGACGTTCTGGAGGGCGAGGTCGCGGTCGGACAGGAACGGCGTCACGACGGCCTCGGTCATCATCCCGACCAGCAGGATCCCCTGACCGGTCATCGCGCCGACGAGGTTGAAGAACCCGTCGAGGAGGTAGCCGCGGAACACGTCGCCGGTCATGTGTTTCGTCGGCGGCATCCACTTCAGCGGCGCGTTCGGGAAGAGCGTGCGCGCGAGGAGCGCGTGGGCCAGCTCGAGCCGGAACGACTCGGGCAGGTCGGGGTTGATCTCGAAGGCGTGGCCCAGTCCGAGCTGCCAGTCCTCCAGGCCGGCCTCCTTGGCGAAGTACTCGTTGAGCAGCTGGCTGACCGTCACGGTGTGCGCCGCGTCGACGGCGTCGGCGGTGGTGAGGTAGTTGTCCTCGCCGGTGTTGATGATGATCCCGGCCCGGGCGTGGATCTGCCGCGAGAAGCGTTGGTCGACAAAGGTTCTGATCGGGTTGATGTCGCGGAAGAGGATCCCGTACATCGAGTCGTTGAGCATCATGTCGAGCCGCTCGAGCCCCGCCAGGGTGGCGATCTCCGGCATACAGAGGCCCGAGGCGTAGTTGGTCAGCCGGACGTAGCGGCCGACCTCCTGGCTCGTCTCGTCGAGGGCCGCCCGCATCAGTCGGAAGTTCTCCTGGGTGGCGTAGGTACCCGCATACCCCTCGTGGGTGGCCCCCTCCGGCACGTAGTCGAGCAGCGACTGCCCGGTAGACCGGATGACGGCGATGACGTCGGCGCCCTCCCGCGCGGCCGCCTGGGCCTGCGGGATGTCCTCGTCGATGTCGCCGGTCGCGACGATGAGGTAGATCCAGGGCCGCTGCGGCGGGTCGCCCAGCCGACGGACGAGGCGCTCACGGGCGGTCCGCTGCCGGTCGATGGTCCGTAGGCCGCCGGAGACGGCGGTCCGCGCGGCGCGGCGGGCGCGGGCCAGGTCGGTGCCCTCCGGGAGTCGGAACGAGACGGAGCCCGAGGCGGCCTTCTGCGCGAGGGTCAGCAGGTCGTCGGCCTCGGCACGGCGCAGGGCGTCCCAGACCGGCGTGGTGACCCCGTGCTCGAGCCCGACCTGGCCGCGGACCGCGTCCACGAGGTGGTTGACCCACGGGACGCGCTCGTGGTCCGCTCCGGCGAGTCCGGCGAGGCGCAGCGTGGCGCGCTCGACCGAGACGGTCGTATGCCGCTGGGCCAGCCGAACAACCGGGCGGCCGGCGGTACGCGCCAGCGAGCGGGCCCGGCGGACGACCTCGGGGTCGAGCTCGAGGCGGGGACGCGTCGTCGTCGGCACGGGACCAGGATATCCATGACCGCAGGTTGTCCTGTGCATGACGGCGGGCGACGCAAATTCTCCCGTTGACGTCGGTGCTGACCGCAGGATTGATGGTCTTTCCGCCGCGGCGAAAGTCGCGGGACACGGAGCCCGCCCTCGTGCGACGGTGGTCCGCGTGAGCCGGGCCGTGATCCTCGTCGAGGGCGACAGCGACCAGCGGGCGGTGGAGCAGGCAGCTCTCTTGCGTGGACACGACCTCGTGGCGGACGGCGTCGAGGTGGTGCCGATGAGCGGCATCACCAACCTGGCCCGGCACCTCCAGGCGGTGCCCGGGGGCACCAACCTGACCGGCCTGTACGACAGCGCGGAGCGCCGGTACGTCCGAGCGACCCTGGCCCGGCTGGGACGGAGCGACCCCTTCTTCGCGTGCGACCGGGACCTGGAGGACGAGCTGATCCGGGCCCTCGGCGTGGCGCGGGTGACCGCTGTCATCGAGGCGGCCGGCGACCGCGGGTCCTGGCAGACCCTGCAGCACCAACCGTTCCACCGCGACCGGGCCGAGGCCGACGTGCTCCGGCGGTTCATGGGGACGACCAGCGGGCGAAAGCTGCGGTATGCCGGGCTGCTGGCAGCGGCGCTGGCACCCGATGAGGTGCCAGCGCCGCTGGTGGCCGTGCTGGACGAGGCGACCCGACGGTCGGCCCGTCATGGCTAGCGCGTGACCAGAGCAATGAGACTCGTCCCGAGCATGACCAGCCCGAGCACCCCGGTCACCATGTGCTGCACGTCGACGACGACGTCGTGGCCGGCCTTGGGCAGGACGCTCACGGTCCGGGAGTACTCCTCCCGGTAGACGTCGCGCTGCGGGCCGACGCTGACCCCCGCATACGGGAGCCACCAGCCGGCGACATGCCCGACGACGATGGCGCCGGCGAGGATGACCGCCGTGGCCAGCGACCAGCTCTGGCCGATCAGGACACCGGCGCTGACGAGCAGGCCCGCCGGGTAGGTGGTCACCGCTCCCACCGCACGCTGGCGATGGTCGCGGCGCTCCAGGTCGTTGAGCGGGTACATCGGTACCCAGTCGGTGAGGACCAGCCAGCCGAGCCACACCAGCGGGGCGACGGCCGCGACGACGGTGATGGTCGACATGTCAGGCACCGGGCTGCGAGACGGTGATGCGCGGCTGCGGGCGGACCCGCGGCTGGCGTCCGTGGCTGACGACGGCGGCGATGACGAGGCCGAGACCGATGAGGAAGAGGACGGCGCCACCGATCAGGAGCCCGACGGCGATGTTGTGCAGGATCGGGACGGTGGCGCCCACGGAGATCGCCCCTTTGACCTGCGCGGAGCCGTCGGCGTTCATCATCACCACGGACCAGTCGCCTGGCTGGGTCGTCCAGGTGAGGACCTGCTGCTCGTCGGTGCCCGTGCTGCTGGCGGCCCAGAACGTCTGAGCCGCGGGGCGGCTCGACGGGGCGCTTCCGGCGACCGGGACGTAGGTCGCCCGGAACGGCGACGTCGAGATGTCCTCGAGGACGTCGTGCTTGACGCCGGCGAGGTAGGCGGTCACCTTGTCGGACGGGCCGATGCCGATGAACACCGGACGGTCGGTGTACGCGCTGACCCGGGCCGTACCCGCGGTCGACTGCGTGTCGATGTTCCATCCGCCGTAGCTGCTGACCTGCAGGGCCGAGACGGTCACGGCGTACCCGTCGCTGGTGAGCTGTCCCGGCGCGGACATGAGGTAGCCGTCCCGGTCACGGGTGTTGTCGACGACGGCGACGGCGACGCCGCCGACGAGGATGGAGATCCCCAACAGGCCCAGGATGGCGCCGACCACGATGAGGGCGATCCGGCCACCGCCCCAGGTGGGCGCTGGCTCGGTGCGGGTGGCGGGCGAGGTGGTGGTGACGGCGGTCATGGTGACTGCTCCTTCGGTGCATACCGCCGGGCTTTCCGGGGCACCACCGAATCTCCCGTCGACAGTCACGCCGCCCCAGCCGGTGCACCCCCGGACCGGTAGGCCGGTTTTCCGGTGTACGCGTCGGGTGGAGGCCGTACCGGCTGCTCCCCTGGCTGGGCGGCGCCCGGTCGCGGTCGTATACCCAGTCGTATGCCAGGTCTGGTTGCGATCACGACCAGATCAGGCATACGACCGGGTATGCGACCGCTAGGTCGGTCGAATGATGCGCTGGTCGATCGCTCTGGCGACGGCACCTGCGCGCGAGTCGACACCGAGCTTGGCGTAGACGTGGGTGAGGTGGCTCTTCACGGTCGCCTCGCTGACCAGCAGCCGTCGGGCGACCGGTCCGTCGGAGTCAGCCCCGGGTCCCATCCTCGTGGGCCACGGGTGCTGCGGGGGCGACCGGAGCGGCGACGGGGACGCTGACCGCCGTGCCCGCCCCGGGCGTCGCCTCCACGTCGAGCCGACCGCCCAGGGCCGCGACGCGCTCGTGGATCCCCGCGAGGCCGTGGCCCCGCATACCGACTTCGCCTCCGTCCGCGGCCAGGAAACCCCGGCCGTCGTCGAGGACGTCGAGCGAGACCGCGTCCTCGTGGAAGGTGACGGTCAGCACCGCGCGCGACGCGGCCGCGTGCTCGGCGACGTTGGCCAGCAACCCGCGGGCCGATCGGACGAGGGCGGTGGCCGCCTCCGGTCCGGGTCTATGACGTCACCCACGACGCGCACCTCGACGTCGATGTCGGCCGAGCGTGCCGTCTCCCCCGCCAGGTGGCGCAGGTCGGCGACGAGCCCTCCGGGAGCGGCGGTCGGGGCCAGGTCGGTCACCACCCGCCGAACCTCGTCGAGCGCGTCGCGAGCCGTCCGGGCCGCCTGCTCAACGTGCCGCTGCGCCGCCTCCGGACGCGAGGTCCAGCCCTGGCCGGTGGCGAGCAGCAGGAGGTTGATGCTCGACAGGTCCTGGGCGACGCTGTCGTGCAGGTCGCGCGAGAGCCGCGCGCGCTCGGTCGCCACTCCGGTCCTGAACTGCGCGTCGGCCAGCTCACCCTGGGCCTCACGCAGCTCGTCGACCAGCTGCTGCCGTTCGGTCGCCTCGCGGTCGAGGCTTCGGTATGCGAGCACGGCCAGGACGGCGATCGCCACCGGCCCGACGACGACCGTCGGGTCGAAGCCGTCGGCGATCCGGCTCCACCCGATGACCACGGTCGCGACCAGTACAGCGATCACCCCGCAGGCCCATCGAAACGGCAGGGTTCGGAGCACGACGAAGGCCAGGGCGACCGCGCACCAGGAGAACGAGGGCGCGAGGAGGTTCAGCGGCACCCACGTGGCGACGAGGAGCAGCGCCCAGCCCGGCGCCCGCGACGATCCCCGGCCGACGGCCACGACGACGACCGCGTAGAGCGCGACGAGTACGACGCCGCCGGACAGCACCCACACCGTGCCGCCGTCGAGACCATGGCCCTGGACGTAGCGCACCGCCGAGGCCAGCGTGAGGAGGGCGAACGCCATGTGCAGTGCACCGTCGAGGACCGGTCCGCCCCGCAGCACGGTCGGCGGGCGGGCACGCCCGGGATCCGACGGGACGTCGCGGCTCATGATCGACCGATGCTAGGCCAAGCTAGGCCCGCCTCCGAGCGCGGTCATCATCCATCTGGCTATCCGCCAGGTCGACCCGCGGTTACCGAGGCGTCGCCGTCCGGGCGATGACGCGCCCACCGGCGACCTGCGAATGTCGAGGTCGACCGCGGCCACTTCGCCGCGACCCAGCCTGACCAGACCTGACCCGGCGTGACCCATCCTGGAGACCTGATGCCTTCGAACCGGCCCCGACGGGCCGCCCTCGCCCTCGCGACCGCCGCCCTGGTCGCGACCCTGGCGACCGCGTGCGCGTCCCCGGAAGGCTCCGTGGCATCCGCAACGACCGCCTCCCCCGCCACCACCTCGACGACGGAGGCGACCACGTCCCCCGCACGGACGCCCACGACCAGCACGCCTGCTCCGCGGGACCCCCAGGCGCAGGCCGACCTCGACCGGCGCCTCCGCGACGCGGCCTGGGCCAACGATGTCGCCGCGGCCCGCGACCTCATCGACCAGGGCGCCGACGTCAACGCCAAGGACGAGACCCAGCAGAGCGCGTACCTCGTCACGACGAGCGAGGGCTCCCTTGACCTGCTCAACCTCACCCTGGCCCACGGCGCCGACGTCGCGAGCAAGGACAGCGTCAACGGGACCGGGCTGATCCGCGCGGGCGAGCGGGGGCATACCGGGGTCGTCGGCCGGCTGATCCAGGCCGGCGTCGAGGTCAACCACGTGAACCGGCTGGGCTGGACCGCCCTGCACGAGGCGATCATCCTGGGCAAGGGCACGCCGACCTATGACGACACCGTGCGGGTCCTCGTGGCCGGCCGCGCGGACGTCCGGCTGCCGTCGACGCGGGACGGCGTCGCGCCGATCGACCACGCTCGCAGCAAGGGGTATGCGCGTCAGGTCGCCACTCTGGAGAAGGCCCTGCGCCAGGACGCAGCGGGACCGGTCGACAAGGCGGAAGCCAACCGGCGACTGTTGGCCGCCGCCACCGACGGCGACGCTGACGCCGCAGCACTGTCCCTACGCGCGGGCTCCGACCTGGAGGCGCTCGGCGACCACCGGCGTACTCCCCTGCTGTTGGCCGTGGCCCACGACCGGACCGACGTCGCGCGGGTCCTCGTCGCGCTCGGGGCGAACGCCAACGCCCTCGACGACCAGCACGACACGCCCTGGCTGGTCACCGGCGTCACCGGCAGCGTGGCGATGCTCGAGGCGCTGCTGCCCGCCCACTCGGACCTGACCATCCGGGAACCGGTTCGGCGGGCTCTCGGTGATCCCCGCGAGCGAGCGCGGTCACGTCGACTACGTCCGCCGGGTGGTCCAGACCGGCATCGACGCCAACCACGTCAACGACCTCGGATGGACGGCGATGCTCGAGGCCGTCATCCGCCCCCGCACGCGGGAGGTACCCCCAGGCGACAGCGGTCCGCGGCATCAGGAGATCGTGCGAATCCTGTTGGCGGCCGGGGCGAACCGGTCGATCGCTGACAAGAACGGCGTGACCCCGTTGGTGCATGCGCAGCGCAAGGGGTACCGCGAGCTGGCCGCAATCCTCTCGGCCTGAACCTCAGGACTTGGCCATGGCGCGGCGCTTGGCCAGCCGGCTCTCGACGAACCCGTCGACGAAGAGCAGCAGCATCGGCCACGCGCCGACGCTCGGGAAGATCACGACGATGACGAGGATGAGGGCCAGCACGGCGGGCGTCGTCCAGTTGTAGGGCGCGGCCCGCCACTGGGCGACCTCCGGCCGGTCGTGCAGCAGCTCCGGGTGGCGCCGACCGCGCAGGCCGAGCAGGTGCAGGGCGATCGAGGACACCAGCAGGACCGCGACGTAGAGCGCGGTGGCGCCGTGCTGGTAGAGGTCGTTGTTGGTGATCAGCTGGGTGGTGAACGGGATGGACACCATGGTCAGCAGCCAGAGCAGGTGCAGACCCAGGACGGTCGAGTCGTAATCGGCGAAGTACTCCATGACTCGGTGGTGGTTGACCCACATCGACCAGATGACGAGGAAGCCCAGGACGAAGCCGAAGATGGCGCTCGAGTTCTCGCTGAGCAGGTGCCAGAGACTGTCGCCGGGTTCGGTCTCTCCGCCGAGCTCGACCAGCGGCAGCACCAGCAGGGTCATGGCGATCGCCACTGTCGCGTCGCTGAAGTTGACGATCCGGTCGAACCCCCGTTCGGTACGCACGGGAAGAGCGTGCCACGAGGCTCCGGCCGGTGCACGCACCTGACCGCGCGGCGGCGGGAGCGGCGAAGTTACGCTGCGCCACATGGAGAACCGCCACCACGACCTCGTCGTCATCGGTACGGGGTCGGGCAACTCCGTGATCACCCCTCGCCTCGACCACCTCGACATCGGCCTGGTCGAGAAGGGCCGGTTCGGCGGGACCTGCCTCAACGTCGGCTGCATCCCCACGAAGATGTTCGTCCTCCCGGCCGACCGGGTCGTCGAGGCGCGCGAGGCGGCCCGGCTCGGTGTCCACGTCGACGGCGTACGGGCCGACTGGCCGGCCATCCGGGACCGGATCTTCGGAAGGATCGACCCGATCTCGGCCGACGGCGAGGCCTACCGGGAGAAGGCCGAGAACGTCACGGTCTACCGCGAGCAGGCCCGGTTCACCGGACCGATGACCCTCGACACCGGGACCGGCGTCACGGTCACCGCGGACCGATGGGTCATCGCGGCCGGCGGCCGACCGCGGCTGCTGGACGTCGAGGGGCTCGACCGGGTCGACCCCGACCGCGGCGTCCACACCAGCGACACCGTGATGCGGATGGAGACGCTGCCGGGGCGCGTGGTCATCGTCGGCGGCGGGTTCATCGCGGCGGAGTTCGCGCACATCCTCGACGGCCTCGGCGGCCACGTCACCTGGATACACCGGGGCGAGCGCCTGCTGCAACGGCAGGACGAGTCGGTGTCCCGCGCGTACACCCAGATCGCCCAGGCCCGGCACGACGTCCGGCTGAACACGACCGTCACCGAGGCCCGGCACGACGGTCGCGTGTGGACCCTCACGACGACGACGGAGGGTGGCGAGACGGCCCGGATCGAGGCCGACGCGGTGCTCCTCGCGGTCGGGCGGATCGTCAACACCGACCTTCTCGACGTGGCGGCCGCCGGACTGCCCTGCCACGAGGATGGGCGGCTGGTCGTCGACTCCTACCAGCAGACCCCGGTGGGCGGGGTTTTCGCCCTCGGCGACGTCTGCAGCGAGTGGCAGCTCAAGCACGTGGCCAACCACGAGATGCGGGTCGTGAAGCACAACCTGCTGTTCCCGGACAAACCGATCGAGAGCGACCACCGGTTCGTGCCGCACGCGGTGTTCACGCATCCCCAAATCGCGGCGTTCGGCAAGACCGAGCAGGAGCTGCGCGAGGCGGGTACCCGCTACCTCTCGTACGAGCAGCAGGTGGGCGACGTCGCCTACGGCTGGGCGCTCGAGGACACGACCGGGTTCTGCAAGGTCATCGTCGCCCCCGACACCCGGCTGCTCCTCGGCGCGCACCTGATGGGGCCGCAGGCGTCGACGGTGATCCAGCCGCTCATCCAGGCGGCCCACTTCGGCCAGCGCGCCGACGACGTGGCCAAGGGCCAGTACTGGATCCACCCCGCCCTCGCCGAGGTCGTCGAGAACGCCCTCCTCGGTCTGGACTGACTCCGGACTGGCGACGCGCTAACCCCGACGGGCCTCGAACAGCTCGCGGACGGCGCGTACCCGGCGGACCAGGTCGAGCGCGTCAGCGGCGTGGCCGGGGACGTAGCCGTTGCCGACGATCATCGTGACGTCGGCGGCCAGCCCCTCCGCGCCGAGCGCGGCGGCCGCGAAGCTCGTGGCCATCGAGAAGAAGACGACCGTGCCGCCGTCCGCGGTGGCGAGGATGGCGGGCTGCTCGCAGCCGGGGACGTCGACGCAGACGACCGTGACGTCGGCGGGGCCGCCGGCCGCGCGGACTGCCTCGGACAGCCCGAGGGGCGAGCGCGCGTCGGCGATGACGACCTCGTCGGCGAGGCCTGAAGCACGCAGGGTGGCGGCCTCGGCCTCGTGCGGGACGACGCCGATGAGGTGGCCGGCGCCGGCGTCGCGGGCGGCGGCCAGGGAGAGCGACCCGGACTTGCCGGCCGCGCCGAGGACGCAGACGACGGGACCGCGCGAGGACCGGTCCCGCGCGCCCGTGGCGGTTGATCGTGGACGATCGTCGACCCCCTGGGGTGGGAGATCGTCCACGATGTCGTCGGACGCATACCTCTCGACCACCCGGCGGACCAGGGCGGGTGCACCGCAGACGTCCATGACCATGAGGGCGAGCCTCGGGTCCAGGTCGTCCGGGAGGACGGCGGCGATGGACCGGCCGAAGAGGATCGCGTGACCGCTGGCCGGGACCTGCTCGCTGCGCCCGTCCCACCGCTCGAGCCCGTCGGTGAGGCGGAGTGGCGTCAGCGAGAGCGAGACGAGCGTCGCCACCCGGTCCCCCACCGCCAGCCCGAGCGGGCTGTCCGGGCCGACCTCGGCGACCGTGCCCACGAGCATGCCGCCGGACCCGGTGACCGGGTTCTGCATCTTGCCCCGGGTCGCGACGATGTCGAGCACCTCGGCCCGGACCGCGTCGCCGTCACCGTGGTGCTTCTCGGCCAGCTGGCGGTACGACGCCGCGTCGAGGTTGAGCGTCTCGACGTCGATCCGCACCTCGTCCGGCCAGATCTCCGGCCGGGGGTCGAGCCGGGCGGCCGCCTGCGGGAGCACGCCCTGGGGTTCCAGGACGCGGTGCAGCCCGAGCGGCGACGGGTCGACGGTGGACACAGATTCTCCTGTCTCAGTGGATTCTGACCGCAGGATCTGCGGTGTGGTGGCGTATCACGCGGACGTTCTCCTTTATCCTTCCATCATGACCGCCGCGATGACGCTGCCCGAGCAGCCCTACGCATACCGGCAGCGCGAGCTCGTCGAGCCCGACTGGACCCGCCTGCCCGGCTGGGCCCAGGTGACAGCCGCCGAGTGGGCCGACGTGCAGTGGCAGCGTGCCCACTGCGTCAAGAATGTGCGCCAGCTGCACGACGTCATGGGTGACCTCCTCACCGAGGACTTCTACGCCGACCTCGAGCGCGACCAGGCCGAGCGCGCGACGATGTCGATGCTGCTGCCGCCGCAGATGCTCAACACCATGGTGCCGTCCGTGGACGGGGACGCACCCGCCGCCGGCGCCGCCTACACGCAGGCGTTCTGTGCCGACCCGGTCCGGCGCTACATGCTTCCGGTCTTCTCCGACCGGCGCTCCGACTGGCCGTCGCACCCCTACGCGACCCGCGACAGCCTCCACGAGCACGACATGTGGGTGGCCGAGGGCCTGACGCACCGCTACCCCACCAAGGTCCTCGCCGAGCTCCTCCCCACCTGCCCGCAGTACTGCGGCCACTGCACCCGCATGGACCTCGTCGGCAACTCCACCCCGCAGGTGGCCAAGCTCAAGCTGGCCGGCAAGCCGGTGGACCGGTATGCGGCGATGCTCGCCTACCTGTCGACGACGCCGCAGGTCCGCGACATCGTCGTGTCCGGCGGCGACGTGGCCAATATGCCCTGGAAGAACCTCGAGGCGTTCCTCGACCGGCTGCTCGAGCTGGACAACATCCGCGACATCCGGCTGGCCACCAAGGCCCTGATGGGGCTGCCGCAGCACTGGCTGGCGCCGGACGTCGTCGAAGGCGTGGGCCGGGTTGCGACCAAGGCGCGCGTGCGAGGCGTGTCGCTGGCCATCCACACGCACGTCAACTCGGCGCAGTCGGTCACGCCGGCGGTGGCGGCGGCGGCGAGGGCGATGCTGGCCGCGGGGGTGCGCGACGTCCGCAACCAGGGCGTCCTCATGCGCGGCGTCAACGACTCGCCCGAGCAGCTGCTCGACCTGTGCTTCGCGCTCTCCGACGACGCCTCGATCACGCCGTACTACTTCTACATGTGCGACATGATCCCGTTCGCCGAGCACTGGCGGGTCTCGCTGACGCACGCCCAGGAGCTGCAGCACTCGATCATGGGCTGGCTGCCAGGGTTCGCCACGCCACGGATCGTCTGCGACGTCCCGTTCGTCGGGAAGCGGTGGGTTCACCAGGTCGAGTCGTACGACACCGAGCGCGGGATCTCCTACTGGCGCAAGAACTACCGCACCTCGATCGAGGGCGGCGACGAGGCGGCGCTGTCGCGCGACTACGTCTACTACGACCCGATCGACACGCTGCCCGAGTCCGGACAGGACTGGTGGCGCTCGCAGTCCGATCTCGGCGCGCTCGACGAGGTCGCGGCGGCGCGGGCCAAGTCCAGCCGCGAGCTGGCGGTCACGCAGACCGGCTGACCGGAGGTTGTGGGGGGCGGTCCGGGTGATCGCGGTCGGGATTCCGACCGGGATCACCCGGACCGACGTCCCTCGGCGCTCGCTGGGTACGGTCTCCCGGTGACCGAGACCCAACGCCGCGAGGTACCACGCCTGGTCGGCGACGAGCTGACCACGGCGGTCAGCTTCCTGGACTTCCAGCGCGAGGCGATCCTGCGCAAGTGCGAGGGTTTGGCCGCGGACCGGCTGCGGTGGGTCGGGGTCCCGACCGGGACCAACCTGCTGGGCCTGGTGAATCACCTCGTCGACTCGGAGGTCTGGTGGTTCCACCACCACGTCGACGGAGGCCCGTGGAACGGCGACTTCGACCACGACATGGAGGTCGCGGAGTCCGTGGCCGCTGACGAGGTGATGCAGGCGTACCGCGCCGCCTGGGCCCGCAGCAACGAGATCATCCGGGGCGTCGGCGACCCGAACGCCCTCACCGCCCTTCCGGTGCACGAGCAACGACTGCCGCTGCGCTGGGTCTTGAGCCACATGATCGCTGAGACGGCACGTCACGCCGGCCACGCCGACATCCTGCGCGAGCAGATCGACGGAGCGACCGGCCGCTGAGCGACCCTGGCCGAACGGCATACTCGCTGCTCGTGGCGAAGCGGACGCGCGGCGACGGCGGCACACCCGCGACCGTCGCCCTGACCGCCGCGGGGATCGCTTTCACGGCCCGTCCGTATGCGCACGACCCCGCCGCTGCCTCGTATGGGCTGGAAGCGGCCGAGGCCCTCGGCGTCGACCCGGCCCGCGTCTTCAAGACCCTTCTCGTCGACGCCGAGCAGGGGCTGGCCGTCGGCATCGTGCCGGTCGATCGGCAGCTCGACCTCAAAGCGCTCGCGGCGGCGCTCGGCGTGAAGCGGGTGCAGATGGCTGACCCGAGCGCGGCCGAGCGGGTCACCGGTTACGTCGTTGGCGGGATCAGTCCGATCGGCCAGAAGCGCCGGCTGCCAACGGTTCTCGACGACTCCGCACAGGCATACGACACCGTTCTGGTCTCCGGCGGGCGTCGTGGGCTCGACATCGAGCTGACGCCGGCGGACCTCCTCGCCGCGACCGGTGGGACGCTCGCGCCGATCGCCCGCTGAGCTAGTCGGCGGGGCCGGGGACGGGGCGGCCCTCCCAGGGAGTCGAGAGCACCACGGTCGTCCGGGTGCGCACGTTGGCGGCGGAGCGGATCCGCGCGAGCAGGTCCTCCAGGGCGCCCGGCGTCGGGACGCGGACCTTGAGGACGTAGCTCTCCTCCCCCGCCACGGAGTGGCAGGCCTCGATCTCGGCGACGTCGGTGAGCCGCTCCGGCACGTCGTCGGGTGCGGCAGGGTCCAGCGGCGAGACCGAGATCAGCGCGGTGAGCGGCAGGCCTACGGCCTCCGGGTCCAGGGAGGCGTGGTAGCCGGTGATGACGCCGCGCTCCTCGAGCCGGCGGACGCGCTGGTGCACCGCGGACGTCGACAGCCCGGTGGCCTTGCCGAGGTCGGTGAAGCTCATCCGGCCGTCGGCCGCCAGCAGGTCCACGAGTCGACGGTCGAGGCGTTCCACGGGCTCAGGCTAGTGGCCATGGCCGCACGGAACCCGGCAGCGACCGCGGATGGCGTCCGCGCCGACCCGTAGGCTGCGGAGCCATGCCCGCCAAACCCACGACCGGCGAACGGCTCATGCTGCTCGACTCCGCGAGCCTGTACTTCCGGGCCTTCTTCGGAGTCCCCGACGAGCGCAGCGACCCGGACGCCCCCCAGAACAACGCGATCCGTGGCCTTCTCGACATGATCGCGTCACTCGTCGCCACGCACCGGCCCACCCACCTCGTGGCCTGCTGGGACAACGACTGGCGGCCGGCGTTCCGGGTGGAGGCCATCCCGTCGTACAAGGCGCACCGCGTCGCCCAGGAGGTCGCCAAGGACGAGTGGGAGGAGGAGGTCCCGGACCCGCTCGAGGCGCAGATCCCGGTCATCGTCGACGCGCTCGCGGCGCTCGGGATCCCCCGGCTCGGCTCCGACGGCTACGAGGCCGACGACGTGATCGGCACGCTCGCGACCGCCTCCCACGGCGTGCGCGCGGTCGACGTGGTCACCGGCGACCGCGACCTGTTCCAGCTGGTCGACGACGCGAACCAGGTCCGGGTGCTCTATACCGCTCGCGGCGGCGTACGGAACCCCGACCTCGTCGACGAGGCGTTCCTCCGCGAGAAGTACGCGGTGCCGAACGGCGACGCGTATGCGGACATGTCGATCCTGCGCGGCGACACCAGCGACGGGCTTCCGGGGGTGGCCGGCATCGGCGACAAGACCGCCGCGACACTTATCGAGCGGTACGGCGACCTCGCTGGCCTTCGCGCCGCCGTCGACGGTGGGGACCCGGCCATCAAGGGCGCCCAGCGGACCCGGCTCGAGGCCGCGTCGGCCTACCTCGACGTCGCCCCATTGGTGGTCCGCGTCGCCCACGACGCGCCGCTGCCCACCGTCGACTTCGCCCTCCCGACGAAGGTGGCCGACGCGCGCCTGATGAGCAAGGTGGCGTCGGAGTACGGCGTGACCGCGTCGTTCAACCGGGTGCTGTCCGCCTTCGGCATCGACGAGTAGGGCGACGAGTAGGGCTCACGCCCCGACGGCGGCGCGGGAGTAGGCCACCGTCTCGGTCGCCTTGGCCGACAACCAGATCGACGTTCCGGACACCAGGCCGAGGTCGGCCACCGCGGCCGGCGTGATGTCGACGATGGCGCCCGGCTCACCGCGGACCTCCAGCCGGACGCGGTCACCGAGCAGCTCCAGACCCACCACCGTGCCCGGCCAGACGTTTCGCGCGCTGACGTGCTCCGGTCGGCTGGTGTGGACGGCCACCGCGGACGGCTGGAGCGCGACGAGCACCCGGGTGTCGCCGTCCTGGGGGGTCCGATCGGGCGCCACCGTCGTCACCAGCGTCCCGCCGTCCTCCAGGGTCACCGTGCCGGTCGTCGGGTCGAGCGAACCCGCATACAGGTTGAGACCGACCAGCCGGGCGACGTAGTCGGTGGCCGGGTGGCGCGCGACCACCGACGGCGTGCCCTCCTGCACCACCCGGCCGTCCTCGACGACCAGGAGCCGGTCGGCCATGACCATGGCCTCGAGCGGATCGTGGGTGACGACGAGGACCGGCCCCTCGAACTCGGACAGGTGCCCGCGCAGGGCGGTCCGCACGTCGAGCCGGGTACGCGCGTCCAGGGCCGACAGGGGTTCGTCCAGGAGCAGGACGCCGGGGTTCGCGGCCAGGGCGCGGGCCAGGGCGACGCGTTGCGCCTGCCCCCCGGAGAGCTGGCCGGGCCGGCGGTCGGCCAGCTCGGTGAGACCGAGCCGCTCCACCCAATGGTCGGCGGCGTCCCGGGCGGCGGCGCGACCCGCACCCCTGGACCGGGGCGCGAAGGCGACGTTGTCGCGTACGGACAGGTGGGGGAACAGGCGGTAGTCCTGGAAGACGATCCCGACGGCACGGTCCTCGGGCGGTACCCACGTGTCGCTCGCCACGTCGTCGAGGACCACGTCACCGAGCCGGATCGATCCGGTGGTGAGCGTCTCGAGGCCGGCGACGACGCGGAGGAGGGTGGTCTTGCCGGACCCGTTGGGGCCGAGCACACCGAGAACCTCCCCCGGTGCCACGCTGGCGTCGAGCTCGAGTGCGAACGTCCCCCGTTCGACCCGGCCCTGGACGGTGAGGGCGGGCATCACAGCGTGCTCCCCGGTCGGAGCCACCGGTCGCGCAGCGAGGCGAGCACGACTACGGAGACGAGGAGCAGGACCAGCGAGAGAGCGATGGCGGCGTCCGGGTCGCTCTCCATGGCGAGGTAGACCGCGAGCGGCATGGTCTGGGTCCGGCCGGGCGAGTTCCCCGCGAAGGTGATCGTGGCGCCGAACTCGCCGAGTGCCCGGGCCCAGCACAGCACCGCGCCCGCCACGAGTGAGGGACCGATCAGCGGGAGGGTGACCCGGCGGAACGCCGTCAGGCGAGAGGCTCCGAGCGTGGCGGCCGCTTCCTCGAACCCGCGGTCCAGCCCCCGGAACGCCCCCTCGACCGTCACGACGAGGAACGGCATGGCCACGAAGGCCTCGGCGAGGATGACGCCCTGGGTGGTGAACGGGAGGGTGAGGCCGAACCATCGGTCGAGGTACTGGCCCACGACGCCGAGGCGTCCGAAGGCGAGCAGCAGCGCGACGCCGCCCACCACGGGGGGCAGGACCAGCGGCAGCGTCACCAGCGCGCGCAGGACCCCGAGGCCACGGAACCGCGCGCGGGCCAGGACCCAGGCCAGCGGTACTCCCACGACCAGCGACAGCGCCGTCGCCGCGGTGGCGCAGATGAGCGACAGCCGCAGGGCGTCGAGAACGTCACTGTTCTCGAGGATCCCCACCAGCCCGGACCACGGGGCCCGGATGAGCATGGCGGCGAGCGGTACCAGGAGGAACAGGGCGCCGATCAGCGCCGGAACGGCGAGCGGCCACGGGACGGCCGAGCGGTTCCGAACCTTTCGGCGCGCCGGCCCGCTGGACGTGGCCCTCCTCAAGGCCGGCTCACGGACTGGCGAACCCGCCCGCCTTGAGGGTGGCCATCCCCTCCGGGGAGAGGACGTAGTCGACGAAGGCCTTCGCCGCGGCCGGGTTGGCCGCCTTGGTCAGCGCGGCGATCGGGTAGGTCGTCGACGCGTTGACGTCGGCCGGGATCTCGATGCCCTTGACCTTGTCGCCCGCCGACTTCACGTCGGTGACGTAGACGATGCCGGCGTCGACCTCACCGAGCGAGACCTTGGTCAGGACCGCCTTGACGTCGGCCTCCTGGCTCACCGGGGTCACCGTGATCTTCGCGTTGGCGAACACCTTGGTCGCGATGCCGCCGCACGGAACCTGCGCCTGGCATACCGCGACCTTCACGCCGGCCTTCGCGAGGTCGGCGACCGCCGCGATCCCGGCCGGGTTGGCGGCTGGCACGGCGATCTCGCCGACGTTCTTCGCGAACGGGGTCGACGACGCCGCTCCCCCGGCCTTGACGACGGTGTCCATGTTGGTCTGGCTGGCGGAGGCGAACACGTCGGCGGGCTGGCCCTGGGTGATGCCGGTGGCGAGGGCCGACGACGCACCGAAGTTCGGCGTGATGGTCACCCCGGGGTGCGCGGCCTCGAACTGCTTCTTGAGCGTCGTGAACGACTCCTGCAGCGACGCGGCGGCGAAGACGTTCACCGTGCCGGTGATCGCCGCGGTCGTCGACCCGGCGGCAGACGACGACGGAGAGGTGGTGCCCGGGCTCGTGCCGGAGCTGCAGGCCGCCAGTGCGACGGCCGACGCGCCGGCGACGACGAGCGCCGTAAGGGGGGTTCGGGTTCTCATGATCGCTCCGGCAGCTCGACGACGACGTTGGTGGACTTGATGGCCGCGATGGCGAGCACGCCGGGCTCCAGCTGAAGCTCGTCGGCGGCCTCGCGGCTCATCAGGGAGACCACTCGGTGCGGGCCGGCCTGGATCTCGACCTGCGCCATGACGGTGTCGCGGACCACCCGGGTGACCAGTCCGACGAACCGGTTCCGCGCGGACTCCGACCGGACCAGCCCCGGCGCCGGCTGGTCACCGGCGGCAGCGAGCGTCTGGGCGAACGCGGCCAGCTCGGCCCCCGCGACGACGTTCCGGCCCCCTGCATCCGTTGTCGAGGCCAGCCGACCAGCGTCGATCCACCGCCGAACGGTGTCGTCACTCACCCCGAGGAGGTCGGCGGCTTCTCGAACCCGGAACGTCGTCACCGGCGCAGCATACTTGCAGGTGCGGCGCGATTCGACAGGGTATCCCGCTTCTGCGGCGAAGTTGTGACGTCCTCCCACGATCCGCGGGACGGTAGTTCCAGTCGGTCGATCCGGTCGGTCGATCCGGTCAGTCCATCCGGTCGGCCGCCACGACCCCGCGCCGCACCGCGTCGACCGCCGAGCGGGCGGTGGCGGCGAGCCGCGGCGAGCCGCTGGCGACGGCCGCGTCGGCGACCTGGTCGAGCAGGTCGATGATCTGCTTGCACCGCCGGACGAAGTCACCGGCGGCGATGTCGCTCCCGCGCAGCACCGCCTCGAGCTGGTGTCCGCCGGCCCACCGGTGGACCATCCAGGCGATGCCGCCGTCGGGGTCGTTGGTCACCGGCAGCCCGCTGTCGCGCTCGCGGTCCTCGAGCCGGCTCCACAGCCGGACCATCTCGGTCCAGGCCGCGCTGACCTGATCGCCCGGCATTCGCGGGCTGATCTCGGACTCCTCGCGCCGCGGCTCGTGGACCAGGGTCGAGATGGCGGCGGCGAGTCCGGGGGCGTCGAGCTTGTCCCAGACCCCGTGGCGCAGGCACTCCGCGGCGAGCAGGTCCTTCTCGGTGTAGAGCCGCCGCAGCTGCTCCCCGCGCGGCGTGACCGTGGTGCCGCCCGGGCCGAGGTAGTCCGTCTCCTCCAGCAGGTCGCAGATCCGGTCGAACGTCCGCGCCACCGAGTTGGTCCGCCCGTCGACCTTGCGCTGCAGCCCCTCGGTCTCCCGCGTGAGCCGCCACCAGCGTTCGGCCCAGCGCGCGTGCTGTTCGCGGTCGGGACAGGAGTGGCACGGGTGCGCCCGCATCTGCCGGCGCAGCTCCTCGATCCGCGAGGACTCGTCGGTATGCGCGTCGCCCCGTCCGCGCCCCGGCGGCGGTTCGTGGGGTACGGCGATCCGCAGGGATGCGGCGAGGTCGCGACGCGACTTCGGGCTCTTGGCGTTGAAGTTCTTCGGCAGCTTGACCGTGGTGATCGGTTCGACCGGCGTCGGGACGTCGACGAGGGTCAGCCGGCGCAGCTGCCGGTCCTCGGTGACCACGGCCGGTGACGGAGTCTCGCCGCGGCCGCCCTTGTTGGCCTGGACGACCACCGCGTAACCCGTACGCCGGCCGGCCGGGATCCGGATGACGTCACCCACGCGCAGCTTCTCGAGGCTCACCGCCGCCTCCGCGCGGACGCTGGCCGCGCGACGCTTGACGGCGTCCTTCTCGACTCGGCCGATCTCGTCGCGGATGGCGGCGTAGGCGGCGAAGTCGCCGCGGTCGCAGTGCATCGCCTCGGCGTACCCGGCCAGGGCCTCCTGGTTTCGCCGGATGGTCTTGACGAACCCCACCACGGCCCGGTCGGCCTGGAACTGCGCGAAGGACGTCTCCAGCAGCTCGCGCGCCCGGTCGCGGCCGAACTGGGAGACGAGGTTGACGGCCATGTTGTAGGTCGGCCGGAAGCTGGACCGCAACGGGTAGGTCCGCGTGGACGCCAGGCCGGCCACCGCCAGCGGGTCGAGCTGCCGGTTCCACAGCACGACGGCGTGGCCCTCGATGTCGATGCCGCGCCGCCCGGCGCGCCCGGTCAGCTGGGTGTACTCCGCGGGCGTCACGTCGACGTGGGCCTCGCCGTTGAACTTGACCAGCCGCTCGAGCACCACTGTGCGCGCGGGCATGTTGATGCCCAAAGCCAGCGTCTCGGTCGCGAACACGGCCCGGATCCGCCCCGCCGTGAACAGCTCCTCGACCACCTCGCGGAAGGTCGGCAGCATGCCGGCGTGGTGAGCCGCATACCCGCGGGAGAGGCCGTCGACGAAGTCCCAGTAGCCGAGGATGCCGAGGTCCTCGTCGGCGATGCCGGAGACCCGCTCCTCGACGATCCGCCGGATCCGCTCGCCCTCCTCGTCGGGGACCAGCCGGACGTTCTGGGCCAGCAGCTGTCCAACGGCGGCCTCGCAGCCGACCCGGCTGAAGATGAACGTGATCGCCGGCAGCAGCGCCTCGCGCTCCAGGCGTTCCAGGACCTCGGCCCGGGTCGCTCCCCCGCCGGGCCGACCGCCACCACCGCCACCACCGCCCGACCGGGCTATCCCGCGGCCACCAGGCCCGCCGCCGGGACCGCCACCCGGACCGCGACGCCCGCGGCCCCGAGAGGGGAACCGGTCGTTGTCGTAGGTGCGACGGGAGAGGTTCGCGATGACCTGGAGCAGCTGGGGGTTCACCCGGGTCGGGGCCGCGTCGCGCAGCGCGTCGACGCCGCCGTCCGGGGCGTTGGAGGGGTCGAAGGCTTCGTCGACGAAGAGGTCGTACATGCCCTTGCCGACCATCATGTGCTGCCACAGCGGCACCGGCCGGTGTTCGGAGACCACCACCGACACGTCGCCACGCACCTCGGCCAGCCAGGCGCCGAACTCCTCCGCGTTCGACACGGTCGCCGACAACGAGACCAGCCGGACCTCCGGCGGGAGGTGGATGATCACCTCCTCCCAGACCGCGCCGCGGAACCGGTCGGCGAGGTAGTGGACCTCGTCCATGACGACGTACCCGAGCCCGACCAGGGTGGGCGAACCCGCGTACATCATGTTGCGGAGCACCTCGGTCGTCATGACGACGATGGGGGCCTCGCCGTTGATCGACGAGTCGCCGGTGAGCAGGCCGACGTTCCGGGCGCCGTGGCGCCGCACGAGGTCGGCGTACTTCTGGTTGGACAGGGCCTTGATGGGCGTCGTGTAGAACGCCTTCTGGCCGGTGGCCATCGCGAGGTGGACGGCGAACTCGCCGACGACGGTCTTGCCGGCACCGGTGGGCGCCGCCACGAGCACCCCGTGCCCGGCCTCGAGCGCCTGGCACGACTCGACCTGGAACGGGTCGAGCGGGAACCCGAGCGTCGCTGCGAACGCCGCGAGCTCCCCCTGCTCCTGCGCCGCCATGGCGCCCACGCTATGTCACGACGGTGAGGGCCCCGGGCACGACCTCGAGGTCGACCGGCAGCGGCTCGAACCGCTCGCCGTCGGCCTGGGTGACGATCCCCGGCGCCTCGAGCCGGACCTGGCGGCCGCGGAGGATCTGCACCTGTGGGTGGGTGACGTGCGTCCCCCGGAAGACCCTCGGAAAGACGCGGAGGAACTCCGCTCGGGAGACTCGGTGGAGGATGACGATGTCGAGGAAGCCGTCGTCGTACGACGCGTGCGGCGCCACCCGCATACCTCCGCCGAAGGCCGGCCCGTTGGCGACCGCGACCAGCATCGCGTCGGTCTCGGTGCGCTCGCCGTCGACGGTGACGACGTACGGGATGGGCCGGAACACCGGCAGCTCGCGAGCGACCGCGATGTTGTAGCGCATCGGCCCGCGCGGCCACCGCATCCGGGCGGCCCGCTCGTTGACCACCGAGTCGAAGCCGCCGCCGAGTACCCCGATCCACCAGCGGGTCCTCCCTGCCGTCGTGACGCACCGACCGAGGTCGACGGCGCGCGTCCGGCCGCCGGTGACCAGGGCCGCGGCGGCCAACGGCGCTCGGACCGGCAGGCCGAGTTCCCGGGCGTTGTCGTTGCCGGTCCCGGCGGCGACCACGGCGAGGGGCGTGGGACCGCCGGCGCAGAGGTTCGCGCCGAGGTGGACCATCCCGTCGCCGCCGACCACGGTGAGGACGTCGATCCGGTATGCGTCGAGCGCCTCCCGCGCCCGGCCCGCCGCGGTGGCCTCGTCGGGTCCGGAGAGGTCCACGACCTCGTGTCCGGCCTCCCGGAGCACCGCGGCGGTCTGCGCGCCGTAGGCGGCGCCGCGTCCGCGCCCGGCGGTGGGGTTGGTCAGCAGGCCGACCCGCGGGAAGGCGAGGGCGCCAGGCACGCGCGAAGGCTATCGGCGCGCCGAGCCGGTCCGGGGAGATCGGCGGACAGATCAGCCGGTCGGATCACCCGGTCAGATCGGCGAGGCCTGGTCGTCCGGGAGGTTGCGCCACGCGATGGAGACATCGCGTCTGGCCTTCCGCCGGTCCAGCAGCGCCCCGATGCCGACCGCGGCGAAGAACAGGGCAACCATCGGCACCGCGAGGAAGATCATCGACCAGGGGTCCGGCGACGGCGTCATCATCGCTGCGAACAGGAAGATGAGGAACACCGCCGGCCGCCAGCCCTTGAGCATCACCCGGGCGGGCAGGACGCCGGCGGCGTTGAGCCCGACGAGGAACACCGGAAGCAGGAACGCCAGCCCGAACGCCATGATGAACTTCAGGACGAAGTTCAGGTAGGTGTCGGCCGGGAGGATGTTGGTCGCGTCCACCGGCGTGAACGACAGCAACGCGTGGGCCGCCTTGGGCAGCGTGAGGTACCCGAGGGCGCACCCGGCGAGGAACAGCGGCACCGCGGCCCCGATGAAGAAGACGGCGGTCCGCTTCTCCCTGGTGGTCAGCCCGGGGACGATGAAGCCCCAGATCTGGAAGAGCCAGACCGGCGAGGCGACGACGACGCCGACGAACAGCCCCACGGTGATGAGGATCGAGAACGCATCGGTCATCCCGGTGAAGTTCACCGTGGCGATCTGAGCGCCCCGCTCGGCCGCCACGTCCTTGATGGGGGCGACGAGCTTCTCGAAGATCCAGTCGTACTTCCACCAGCCGATCGCGGCGCCGACGATGATCGCGATCAGCGAGATGACGACACGACGGCGCAGTTCGCGCAGGTGGTCCCCGAGGGACATCCTCCCCTCGGGGTCACGCTGCTTGCGAAGTCGGCGGAAGGCCATGCGTCAGTGCCTGACCAGTGGTGTGAACAGCGACCGGGTTACCCGACGCTCAGAGCGCGGGGTTCTCGTAGCGCTGCTCGGCCGGCCGGTCCTGGGCGTCCGCCGCGTGGCCGTTGGACGCGCGAGGAGTCGGCTGGTAGGCGGGCGCCGGCTGCTGCGCGGCCTGGGCCGCGGTGGGTGGCTGCGGCGCGGGAGCGGGCTGCGTGGGCTGCGCGGTCTGCGGCGGAACGACGTCGCCCGGGACGGTGTCGCCGGCGGCCGCGCTGGGACGCGCGTCCTTGCCGTCGTTCTTCATCTCGGAGACCTCGGACTTGAAGATGCGCATCGAACGACCGATGCTCCGAGCGGCGTCCGGCAGCTTCTTCCAGCCGAAGAGGATCACCAGCAGCGCCGCGACGATGAACAGGTGGCTGGGCTGAAAGAGGTCTCTCCACATGAGCTGTCAGGCCTTCCGGGGGTTGGTGACGGTCCAGTCTACGTCTCGGCGCCCGACGGGACCGCCATGTACGCGCTCAGCGCCTCCTGTGCGCCGACCGCCACGCTCGTTGCGAGGTCAACGGGCGACACGACGCGGACGTGCCCGCCCATCCGCCAGGCCAGCCGGCGTACGAGCGCCGGGTCCGACACGTGCAGGGTCACCCGGCGGTTCCCCTCCCCCAGGTCCTCCACCCGGTCGACCGGGTAGTAGTCGACGATCCACGCCCCCGCGCGGTCAGTCTCGACGACCACCTCGAGGTCCTCCTCGCCCGGCGTGAACAGGGCCTCGTTGACGTCCCGGGGCTGCGCCTGGGGTGGCGGGGTGCCGTCGACGTCGAGGACCTCCAGCGACTGGATCCGGTCGAGCCGGAACAGCCGCACGTCCTCCGCCCGGTGGCACCAGCCCTCGAGGTACCAGTGACCGTCCAGGTAGACGACCCGCATGGGGTCCACGTCGCGCTCGGTGACCTCGTCGCGAGCGGGGACGAGGTATGCCAGGTGCAGCCTGCGGTGGTCGGCGACGGCCCGCCGGGCCCGGCCGAGGACCGACGCCCGGGCGCCGTCGTCGATCGAGACCTGCACGCGGGCGCTCGGCTCGCCGATGGCGCCGGTCGCCTCCTCGAGCTTGCTCAGGGTGCGGGCCACCGCGTCATGCTCGACGAGGCCCGGGCTCGTGGCGAGGGCCCGGAGCCCCACCATCAGCGCGAGCGCCTCGTCCACGCTGAGCCGCAGCGGCCGGGCGATGTAGTCGGCGTTGCCGAGGAAGACCTTGCCGTCCTCCCAGTCGGCCTCGATGAGGTCGTCGGGCATCCCGCCGGGCGTGCCGCAGACGAAGAGCAGCTCGAGGTCCGCGACGAGCTGGTCCGCGCTCACCCCGAACTCCGTGGCGGCGTCCTCGAGGGGGACGCCCTGGTGGGCGAGCAGCCACGGCACCATGTCGAGCAGCCGCGAGAGCCGGGTCGTGGCCGACTCGGGCGGCTGGCGGCGGGGTGTCGTCACAGCTCCTCCTCGGGGGCGAGCTCGCCGGCGCCGGTGACCCCGCGCAGGCGCCGGATGACCGCCTCGGTGAGGTCGGTGGGGGCGACCGCCACGACCTCCGGGCCGTAGCCCGCCACCTCGTCGGCCAGCCGGTCGACGTCGCGGAAGTCCACCTCGACGGACGACCACCCGTCGCCGGCCGAGCCGTTGGCCCCGGTGAAGCCGTTGGACCCATGGGGGCCGGCCCTGTCGGCCGCCGCCCGGGCGCGGCGTCGGAGCGCATTGCCACTCCCGTCGCGGACCCGCAGCGTCGCCACCCGCGGCGGCGACGTGGGCACCTGCGTGGAGTCGACCATCACTCGGGGGTCGTGGTCCTCGGGAATGTCGTACGCCCCCGTCGGACCGCTCGCCGTGACCGTGGTGTCGATCCGGCCGACCCGGAACACCCGGGCGGCGCCGCGGTCGAGGTCGTAGCCGGTGAGGTACCAGCGGCCGTGCCACTGGGCCAGCCCCCACGGCTGCAGGTGCCGCGTAGTGCTCTCCGCGTCAGGTTTGCGGTACCCGAAGGTGACCGCCCGCCGGTCGCGGACCGCCCGCCGAAGTGGCTCGAACGCCTCCTCGGTGGTGCGGACCACCGGCTCGATGCCCACGAGCGAGGCGTCGTCCATGGTCACGCCGGCGGCCCGCAGCTTGCGCAGCCCGGAGGCCGCCGGCCCGGCCAGGCTGGCCCGCGTCCAGGTGCGTGCGGCGAGGGACAGGGCGGCCACCTCGTCCGGCTCGAACGAGATCTCCGGCAACGCATACTCGCGCTTGTCGATCCGGTAGCCGAGCTCGTCGTCGAAGACGGGGTCGATCACCGACGTCACGAGCGGGATGCCGAGCTCGCGCAGCTCGTCCTTGTCGCGCTCGAACATCCGGTCGAAGGCCTCGTCGGACGCGGTGCCGTGGTACTGCGGGACGGCCGCACGGATCCGGGCCTTCGAGAGCGGCATCCGGGTCGAGAGCAGCGCGATCACCAGGTTGAGCAGGCGCTCGGTCTTCACCTGCGCCGTGGGCTGCGCGCTCATTGCGCAGACGCTACCGGAACGGCGTACAGACGTTCGATCTACCGCACATCCACGAGGTCGACGACGAAGATCAGCGTCTCCCCCGGGGCGATCGCGCCGCCCGCGCCACGGTCGCCGTAGCCCAGGTGCGGCGGGATGGTCAGCTTGCGACGCCCGCCGACCTTCATGCCGGCGATGCCCTGGTCCCAGCCCTGGATGACGCGGCCGGCGCCGAGCGGGAAGTCCAGCGGGGCGCCGCGGTTCCACGAGGCGTCGAACTCCTCGCCGGTCGAGAACGCCCAGCCGGCGTAGTGGGCGCTCACCGTGCTGCCGGGAGTCGCTTCGTCGCCGGTGCCGTCGATGAGGTCCTCGACGATCAGCTCGGTGGGCGGTGCGTCGCCGGGGAAGTCGAGCTCGGGCTTGGTGCGGTCCGGTTCGAGTGCCATGCCTCCATCCTGCCGCAACCCGCCGCGAGGGGCTCACCGGCGGGTACGCCCGACCGGGGTCCGATCAGGCGAGCAGCCGCGGCTCGATCCTGGTCTCGACGGCCTGGCCGTCCGGTCCCCGCTCGACCCGGTATGCGGCCTTGCCCGCGATCTCGGTCAGCGCCTCGACCAGCTCGGTACCGCGGTAGTGCAGGCCCACGCCGTCGTCGGTCGCGTAGGCGGTCGGCAGGGTCTGGTCGGCGACCAGGCGGCGCAGCAGCGGCCGCCGCTGCTCCTCCGAGTCGTAGTGGACGCCGTTGGCATACGGCAGCAGGCCCAGGCCGTTGGTGACCGGCTGCAGGTCAGGACCGAACGAGTCGGTGGTCCCGCCGACGTGCCAGCAGATCGATCCGGCCGAGACCCCGGTCAGGACGACACCGGCCTCCCAGGCCTCACGCATGGCCTCGTCGACCCCGTGCAGATGCCACATCGCCAGCAGCCCGGCGACGCTGCCACCCCACACCCAGACGACGTCCTGAGCGAGCAGGTGGGCGCGCGCGTCGGCCACGTTAGGCATCGGGAAGAGCGCGAGGTGTGACGCCTGGTACCCCGCGAACCGCGCCGCGTCGTAGAAGATGCGCAGGACGAAGTCACTGTCGCCCAGCGCCGTCGCCAGGAAGCAGACGCGCGGCCGTCGTCCGGAGACGTTGGCGAGCTCGACCGCATACTCGGTCAGCGGCCCGACCTCCCACGGCGTGCGGCGGCCGGCGATGCGCCCGCCGGACGTCGCGAGGACGGTCGGAGCGTCGGCGGGCATGCCCCGAACCTAGTCGTGGGGTGGCCTAGCTGGCGTCGAGGATGTCGACGACGAAGACCAGGGTGGAGTTGGCCGGGATCTTGCCCTGCACCTTGTCCGCATAGCCGTCGGCCGGCGGGACAACGAGCAGCACCCGCGACCCGACCTTCTTGCCCACCAGTCCCTTGTCCCAGCCCGGGATGACGTTGCCGGTGCCGATCCCGAACGTGGCGGGCGACTTGCGCGTCCACGACGAGTCGAACACGGTGCCGTCGGTCCAGAGGACGCCGGTGTAGTGGACGGTGATCGTCTGGCCGGTCTTGACCTCCGGGCCGGTGCCGTCGATGAGGTTCTGGCTGACCAGAGCGGTCGGGGCAGCCGTCTTCGGCACGGTGATCGTCGGGCCGTTGGTCGCGTCGAACGCGACCGTCGGCTGACCGGCGACGGGGGCGACGGCGGCGCCCTCGGCCTGCTTGAGGACCTTGCCCACCGCAACGACGTCGGCGACGACGACGAGGTTGTCGGTCGGTCCGATGCCCGCCTCGGCCCGCCCGTTGGTGCCGAACGCCTCGGCGGGCGGGATGGCGAACAGGACGCGGGAGCCCGTCTTGACCCCGGTCAGCGCCGTGATGAGGCCCGGGATGGTGTCGGTGCCCTGGAGGATGAACGACGCCGTCGACGTGGTCTCGAAGTCGCTCTGGAGCTGCTTGCCGTCCTTGCCGAGGAACAGCGCCTGGCGGACGGTGACCTTGTCGCCGCCCACGCTCGCGTCGCCGGTGCCCTCTTTGAGGGTCTTCTCGGCGGTCGCGCTGACGCTGACCGGCGGCGCCGCGATCGTGACCTTCGGGGTCACGACGGGGTCGTCACCGGTGACGGTGATGCCGTCCAGGACCTTGATGTCCTCGGGCTTGTTCAGTGGCGCGTGGGCCGGGTCCGTGGCGGCGGCGGTCGCCGCGCCCGTGGCCGCGGTTGTCGCCGAGCCGGACGGCGAACCGCCGGACGAGCAGGCCGCGAGGGCGGGGACGAGCACAAGGGAGGTCAGGGCAGCGGCGATGGCCGCGCGGGAGAAGCGCACGCGAGAAGGACCTTCGGAAGGGGACCGGGGACCCGCCACTGTAACCGCGCCGCCTGTGCCTCAGAGCCACCGACCACAGGGTGCGAACAGCGTGATCACATGCTGTCGATCAGCCTCGCCACCCGGGAGTCCTCGGACGCGAACGGGTCCTTGCAGAGGACGGTGCGCTGCGCCTGGTCGTTCAGCTTGAGGTGCACCCAGTCGACGGTGAAGTCGCGACGGTGCTCCTGAGCGGCCCGGATGAAGTCGCCGCGCAGCTTGGCGCGGGTGGTCTGCGGCGGGCGCACCTTGGCGTGGAACGTCTCGATGTCGCTGCAGACCCGGGCGGCGAGACCGCGCCGCTGGAGCAGGTAGAACAGGCCGCGGCGGCGGTTGATGTCGTGGTAGGCGAGGTCGAGCTGCAGCACCCGGGGATCGGAGAGCGACAGCCCGTTCTTCTCGATGTACCGCGTGATGAGCCGGTACTTCATGATCCAGTCGATCTCGGTGTCGACCCGCGACAGGTCGCCGGACTCCACCGCGTCGAGGGTGCGTCCCCACAGGTCCAGGACGTGCTTCTGGATCGGCGCGGTCATTCCCTCGCGCTCGACGAAGCTCATGGCCCGCTCGTAGTACTCCTGCTGGATCTGCAGGGCGGACAGCTCGCGCCCGTTGGCCAGCCGGACGACCTTGCGGCCGGTGATGTCGTGGCTGATCTCGCGGATCGCGCGGATCGGGTTCTCCAGGGCCATGTCGCGCATGACCACGCCCGACTCGATCATCCGCAGCACCAGGTCGGCGGAGCCGAGCTTGAGCAGGGTCGTGGTCTCGGACATGTTCGAGTCGCCGACGATGACGTGGAGGCGGCGGTACTTCTCGGCGTCGGCGTGCGGCTCGTCGCGGGTGTTGATGATCGGGCGGCTGCGCGTCGTCGCCGACGAGACGCCCTCCCAGATGTGGTCGGCCCGCTGGCTCACGCAGAACTTCGCGCCGGCGCTGCTGGTGACGACTTTCCCTGCGCCGCAGGTGATCTGGCGGCTCACCAGGAACGGGATGAGGACGTCGGAGATCTTCTGGAACTCCCCCGCGCGCCCGACGCAGTAGTTCTCGTGGCAGCCGTAGGAGTTGCCGGCCGAGTCGGTGTTGTTCTTGAAGACGTAGATCTCGCCGGGGATGCCTTCCTCGGCCAGCCGCTGCTGGGCGTCCTCGACGAGGCCCTCGATGATCCGCTCCCCCGCTTTGTCGTGGATCACCGCCTCCCGGACGTCGTCGCACTCCGGCGTCGCATACTCCGGGTGCGACCCGACGTCGAGGTAGAGGCGAGAGCCGTTGCCGAGGAACACGTTGCTCGACCGGCCCCACGAGACGACCTTGCGGAAGAGGTAGCGGGCGACCTCGTCGGGGGTGAGCCGGCGCTGGCCGTCGAACGTGCACGTGACGCCGTACTCGTTCTCGATCCCGAAGATCCGCCGGTCCATCTCCACAGGGTATGCCGCGTCGCTTCGGGGTCCCCGCGAAGTATCGGAGCGAAGCGCAGAACTTCGTGGGGTGACTCTCGGCTGTCAGCGAACCCGGTAGGTGACCGCGAGCCCCGGCTGGCAAGGTCACCCGTATGCGCGTCCTGGTGCTCGGTGGTACGGCGTGGCTCGGCGGCGAAATCGTCCGGTATGCGGTCGGTCAGGGGCACGAGGTCACGTGCCTGGCCCGCGGTGAGGGCGGGTCCGTTCCGGACGGCGCCCGTCTCGTCACCGGGGACCGGAACCAGGCCGACGCATACCAGTCGCTCGTCGACACGCGTTGGGACCTGGCCGTCGACGTCAGCCGGCAGCCCGGCCAGGTCCGCTCGGCGCTGGCCGCGCTCGCCGACCGGGCCGAGCGCTGGGTCTTCGTCTCCTCTGGCTCGGTGTATGCGGACCACTCGCGTCCCGGCGCCGGGCTCGACACCCCACTGCTGCCGGCGCTCGAGGGCGACGAGGCCGCATTGGAGACCTATGGCGAGGGCAAGGTGGCCTGCGAGGAGGCCTGCTGGAGCGCTCGGGGCGACGGCGTGCTCGTCGCCCGGAGCGGCCTCATCGTCGGCTACGGCGACCGCAGCGACCGGCTGGGGTACTGGCCCGGCCGGTATGCGCTCGCCCAGGAGGACGGCGGCCCGGTGCTGGTCCCGGAGCGCACCGACCGGCCGGCCCAGTTCCTCGACGTCACCGACTTGGCGGCGTGGATCGTCGACGCGGGCCTGCGGGGGGTCACCGGGGCGGTCGACGCCTACGGGCCCCAGCGGGTGCTGGGCGACGTCCTCGCCGCGGCGCGGGAGGTCGCGGGGTTCACCGGCGAGGAGGTCCCGGTGTCGGACGAAGTCCTGCAGGGCGCGACCGTCGAGGAGTACATGGGGACGCGCTCGCTGCCGCTGTGGATCGCCGACCCCGAGTGGGCGGGCTTCAGCGCCCGCGACACGACCTCGGCCCGGGACGCCGGGCTGAGCGCCCGCGATCTGACCGACACCCTGCGGGACGCCTTGGCCTGGGAGCGTGAGCTGGGCCTGGCCCGGACGGGGCGCAAGGCCGGGCTGGACCGCGCGGACGAGCTGGCCATCATCGCGGACGCCCGCTCGTAGCCCGATCGAACTACGCAGTCCTGACGATTTTGGGGGGTTTCCGCACATCGGAGACCCCAACCAGGCGACCATTCGGTGAGGAACCTCTGTATCAGCCTGCCGCGTGTTCACTCCGTATCGAGGGGTCGGAATGATCGAACAACCGCAGTTCAGAACGGTGCTCCGTGGTTACGACCCGGACCAGGTGACCGCCGCGCTCACCGAGGTGACCACCTCGCTGGCGATCGCGCGCCGCACCGCCGCCGAGCGCACGATGGAGCTGACCAAGGCCCAGGAACGGGAAGCCGCGCTCAACGCCGACCTCGACGAGGCGGTGACCCGGCTGGCCGCCCAGAGCGAGAGCAGCAGCAGCCATGTGTTCGGCGACGTCGGTACGCGGGTCAGCGCGATCCTCAGCCTGGCCGACGAGGAGGCCGGTCACCTGCGCGTCGAGAGTGAGCGGTACGCCGACGAGGTCCGGCGCAAGGCAGACGCGGAGGCCGCCCGGATGAAAGCAGCGGCCGTCGAGGCGGCCGACGCGATCGTCGTGCAGGCCTCCCAGCAGGCTGCGGCGCAGCGCGAGGCGGACGCGGCCCTGCACGCGAGGATCCAGCAGGCCGAGCAGCAGGCGGCGCAGATCGTCGAGTCGGCGCGCCGGGAGGCGGTCGACGAGGGCCGTCGCATCCAGGACGAGTTCGACGAGAAGGCACGCACGCGCGACGAGATCGAGCGGTACCTCGGCGGCGTCGTGGACCTGCTCGACACCCTCGACGCCGAGCTGTCCACGGAGCTGGACGACCTCTCCCCGCACCACGCCGCGTCCGAGAGCGCGCATCGTGGCCGTCTTCGGGCTGAAGTGTGAGCCCGGGGATGACACCATTGGGGGCGACGACCATGACTGACGCACCGAACACCCCGGACGAGGAGTACTTCCCGGAGTTCCGCACGGTCCGGCGCGGCTACGACCCGGACGAGGTCGAGCGCGTCCTCGACGAGCTCTACACCGCCCTCAACGACGCCGCCCGCGAGGTGGCGGAGCAGACCGCCAAGGCGCGTTCTGCCGAGCGCGTGCAGGAGGAGCTCCGGGCCGCCCTGGCCGACGCCAGGCGGCGGATCACGGAGATCGAGAGCCGGCCCGGCAGCGGCCGCGACTCCTCCTTCGAGACGGTGGGCTCACGGGTCAGCGAGATCCTCGGGGCGGCCGCGACCGAGGCCGCCGAGATCACCCGACGAGCCCACGAGAAGGCGCAGGTCCTGCACGACGAGGCCGAGGCGACCTCGGTCACGAGCCGAGCGGAGGCGGACCACTACGCGTCCGACGCCCGAGAGCGGGCCGAGCGCGAGGCGCTCGCGATCACGGCGACCGCCCGCACCGAGGCGGAGCGGATCCTCGCCGACGCTCGGGCGCTGCGCGAGTCGCAGGAACGGCGCCTCGCCTCGCTCAGGGCGGAGATCGACGCGGCCACCGAGGAGCTCGACACGGTGCGGGAGCGCGCGTCCGCTCAGATGGACCTGCTGCTCACCGACGCCCGGGCCGACGCGACCGCGATCCGGGACGAGGCAGTACGGATCCGGGACGAGGCGCTCGAGCACCGAGCCCGGGTGCGGGCGCAGCTCGCCGAGATCCGGGAGCGGCTGGCGCGAGCCCTCGCGCGCAGCGAAGGGAACGAGAGGCCCACGGTCGCTCCGGAGCCGTCGGCCGACCACGTCACGCCGCCCGCCGCGGAGCCCGCGGCTGAGGCCATGGCGGCGACCAGAGAGGTCGCCGAGGCCGATCTGGACGGCGGCTACTCCGCCGCCGAGCCCTGGTCCGCACCGGGGAGCATGGCGGACCTGCGCGACAGCGGAGTGCGCCGCTGAGCAGTCAGCGGGAGACTTTTCCCGTTGCCACCCGTTTCCCGCACCCAACCGGGGCACCATCGGCGTCGAATCCCTTCGCCCCCGCCGAGCGACCAGGACGAATCGAGTAAGCGGATATGTCGGAAGACTCCCAGTTCAGGACGGTCCTACGCGGGTTCGACCCCGAGCAGGTCAAGTCCGCGATGGACGAGATGCACACCTCCGTCGTGACCGCTCGGCGGCTGGCCGCGGACCGCACCATCGAGCTCACCCGGATGCAGGACCACCTGAACCAGGTCCAGCGCCACCTCGACGAGGCCACGGCGCGAATCGCGGAGCTCGAGAAGCAACCCCCGCAGAGCGCCCCCTCCGCGGGCGACGTCGGTGCCCGGATCGGGTCGATCCTCGCGCTGGCCAACGAGGAGGCGGAGGAGCTCCGCGCGGCCGGACGCGAGCAGGCGCAGCGCACGCTGGCCGAGGCCGACGCGTCCTCCGTGGCCGCGCGATCCGAGGCCGAGCGCCACGCCGACCAGGTGCGAAACACCGCGCGCGGCGACGCCGACCGGGTGGTCGAGGAGGCCCGTCAGCGCGCCGCGGCGTTGCTGGACGAGGCGAACCGGGACGCCGACGCTCGTCGCGCGGAGGCGCAGGCCATCGTCGACCGGCACCGCGCCCAGGCCGACGCCGTTGCCGCGTTCAGCAGTCAGATCGCCAAGCACACCGACCGCCTCCAGCAGGCCTCGACCCGGGTCGAGCAGCTCGCCCACGAGGAGGCCACCCTGGTCCAGCGGCAGGCGCAGGAGAGCACCGAGCGGATCCAGCGCGACACCGAGAACCAGCTCTCCGCCGTCGACGCCCGCCGGCAGAGCATCACCGCGCAGCTGAGTACGGTCGGCGAGCTGCTGCAGGAGCTGGGCCGCGCCGTCGGACCGAACGCCGGAGCCGACGCCGACGCCGGATCGGCCCTCCCGGAGGACGCGCCGACCGAGGTGATGACCGAGGTGGACGTCGTCGAGGTCGCCGAGCACGCGTTCGACCACTCGACGGACGTCCGCGAGGGCCACGACGGACCGGCGACCGCGGACGAGGCCAGCCACGAGGAGGCAGGCGTCCGCCGCTGACCCGCGTGACCCGCTGACCCACGGGCCGGCCGAGGGTCAGCTCGACTCGGGCAGCACGCTCTCGATCGCGGCGACCAGCTCGGCCGACTCCGGCTCCACCTGGGGCCGGAACCGCTGCACGCTCTCCCCACCGGGCGCCACGAGGAACTTCTCGAAGTTCCACTGGATGTCGCCCGCGACCCCGTCCCCGTCCGGGACCTGGGTGAGCGACGCATACAGCGGGTGCCGTCCGGGTCCGTTGACCTCGATCTTGTCGTAGATCGGGAAGGTCACCCCGAAGCGGTCCTGGCAGAACGACCGGATGTCAACGGCGCTGCCCGGCTCCTGCCGCCCGAACTGGTTGCAGGGGAACGCCAGGACGGTAAATCCCCGCCCGGCGAAACGCTCCTGCAGGCGCTGGAGCCCGGCGTAATGCGGCGTGAGCCCGCACTTCGAGGCGGTGTTGACGACCAGCAGGGCCTGACTCTTGTACGCGTGCAGGTCGGCCGCGTCTCCACCCAGGGCGCTGACGGGGGCGTCGTAGAGGTCGGCGGTCACAGGTCCTCCGTCCTGGTCCCGGTGCCGGGGTCGGAGTCCGCGGGCGGCGGCTGGTCGGTACCGGGCGTCTCCGGGACAGGAAGGCCCCCGGTGAGCACGTCGTGGTGGCCGGGGCGGCCGTCGTCGACCATCGGCGCGTCCGAGACCGGGCTCTCGGAGTTGAGCAGGTCCTCGAGCAACGGACCCGCGATCCGGCGGAAGGTGCGCCGCGGGCGCTGCCGGTCGAGCACCGCGACCTCGAGCTGCTCGGCGGTCAGCGTGCGCGCAGGCCCGCCGTTGGGGTCCTGCGCGAGGGTGTCGACGGCGAGCCGGAGCGCCCCCGCGAGGGTCAGCCCGTGGGTCCAGCGTTCGCGCAACGAGGTCTCGGCCTGCGCGCTGGCGCCGCCCATGACGACGAACCCGTGCTGGTCGGCGACCGAGCCGTCGTAGGTGAGCCGGTAGATCTGGTCCCGCTCGGGCGTCTCCCCGACCTCCGCCACGACGAGCTCGATCTCGTAGGGCTTCGGCTCCTGGGTGAACACGGTCCCGAGGGTCTGCGCGTAGGCGTTGGCGAGGCCGCGCGCGCTGACGTCGGACCGGTCGTACGAGTAGCCGCGCAGGTCCGCATACCGGATGCCGGCGACCCGGAGGTTCTCGAACTCGTAGTACATGCCGACCGCCGCGAAGGCGATCCGGTCGTAGATCTCCGAGATCTTGCGCAGGCTCTGGGGGTTCTCCGCGACGAACGCGATGCCCTTGTCGTAGACGAGGACGACGACCGACCTGCCGCGGGCGATGCCCTTGCGGGCGTAGTCCGCCTTGTCCTTCATCAGCTGCTCGGGCGAGACGTAGAACGGCATGCTCATCGCGCAACTCCACCCTGACCGACCGGGTTGCCGCCGGGATTGCCCTGCCGATCGGCGACCACCTGTTCGACCACGGAGGCGAGGCTCTGTTCGGAGACGAACCGCACCCCTTCGAGGTCGACGACTGCGACCGTGGGCCAGATCCGCCGCCCCAGGTCCGGGCCACCGGTGGCCGAGTCGTCGTCCGCCGCGTCGTAGAGCCCCTCGACCGCGACTCGCACGGCACCCTCCGCGTCAAGCCCGGGTCGCCAGAGCTTCTTCATCGACCCGCGCGCGAAGAGCGAGCCCGACCCGATGCTGTGGTGGTCGTGCTCGCGGTAGCAGCCGCCGGTCACGTCATAGGAGTAGATCCGGCCGCTGCCGTCGGACACGTCGTACCCCGCGAAGATCGGCACGACGGCGAGGCCCTGCATGGCCAGAGCGAGCTGCCCGCGGATCATGTTCGCGAGCCGGTTCGCCTTGCCCTCGACGGACATCAGCGTGCCCTCGATCTTCTCGTAGTGCTCGAGCTCGACCTGGTAGAGCTTCACCAGCTCGATGGCGAGCCCGGCGGTGCCGGCGATGCCGACCACGGCGTACTCGTCGGCCGCGAAGACCTTCTCCATGTCGCGGTTGGCGATGAGGTTGCCCATCGTGGAGCGGCGGTCGCCGGCCATGATGACGCCGCCGGCGAACTCGAGCGCGACGATCGTCGTCCCGTGCGGCGCCTCGAGGCTGGCCCCGGGCGGCAACGGACGACGCGCCGGCAGCAGCTCGGGCGCGACCTGCCCGACGAACTCACTGAACGACGACGAGCCGGGCACCGTGAACGCCTGGGGCAACCGGCCCGAACGCCCCGCCGAGGACACGTCCGAGCTCACTGGCCGCCCTTCTGCACGAACCCGCGCACGAACTCCTCGGCGTTGGCTTCGAGGACACCGTCGATCTCGTCGAGCACGGTGTCGATGTCGTCGTCGAGGGCTTCCTTGCGCGCGCTCGCCTCCGGTGCGACCGGGGCTTCAGGCTCCGGCTCGGGCTCCCCTTCACGCCGCTGCGGGCGGCTGTGCTCCTGCGTTGCCATGCTCCAACCTAACCCGCAGCCGCGTCGAGCTCACGCAGCAGGGTGATCACGTCCGGGCTACGGTCGAGGATCGCGCCCACGTGCGCCTTGGTCCCGCGCTCCGGCTCGAGCATCGGCACCCGCTGGAGGGCCTGCCGCCCCGGCACGTCGAAGATCACCGAGTCCCACGACGCGGCCGCGATCTGGGTGGGCCACTTGTCGAGACAGGTCCCCCGGAACCACGCGCGGGTGTCCTCCGGAGGGGTCGTCACGGCGGCCTCGACGGCGGCGTCGTCGACGAGCATGGTCATCCGTCCGCGGTCGGCGAGCCGCCGGAACAGCCCCTTCTCCGGGCGTACGTCGCTCCACTGGATGTCGACGGCGCGCAGCCGCGGGTCGCTCCAGTCCAGGCCGTCGCGCTCGCGGTACCCCTCCAGCACCTGCTGCTTGGCCACCCAGTCGAGGTCGGCGGCGCAGGTCGACGGGTCGGTCTCCAGCCGGTGCAGGACGTCACCCCACAGGTGCATGACCTCGAAGGTATGCGGGTCGTCGGACTCCCCGCCGAGCCCGCGGACGTCGAGGTAGGCGGCGACCGCGTCGTGGTACTCCCAGAGGAGCTCCAGCGCGGTCATCTGGCCGCCGTCGCGCAGGGTGACCTTGGCCTGCAGCGTCGGGTCGTGCGAGATCTGGTGCAGCGTCGCCACCGGCTTGGCGAGGGTGAGGTCCTTGGTCATCGCCCGGTCCTCGATCACGGCGAGGACGAGGCTCGTCATGCCGAGCTTGAGCAGGTTGGCGACGTCGCAGTGGTTGGCGTCGCCGATGATGACGTGGAGCCGGCGGTAGAGGTCCGCGACGGCGTGCGGCTCGTCGCGGGTGTTGATGATCGGCCGCTTGAGGGTCGTCTCCAGCCCGACCTCGACCTCGAAGAAGTCGGCCCGCTGGCTCAGCTGGAACCCCGGCGTCCGCGAGTCCTGCCCGATCCCGACTCGGCCGGACCCGGTGATGACCTGGCGGACCACGAAGAACGGCACGAGGTGGCGCACGATGTCGGCGAACGGCGTCTCCCGGCGCATGAGGTAGTTCTCGTGCGTGCCGTAGGAGGCGCCCTTGCCATCGGTGTTGTTCTTGTAGAGGTTCACTCCGGGCAGCCCGGGCCGGTTCTGGAGGCGGCGGACCGCCTCGAGCATGATCAGCTCGCCCGCCCGGTCCCACGTCACCGCGGCCCGCGGGTTGGTGACCTCGGGCGACGAGTACTCCGGGTGCGCGTGGTCGACGTAGAGCCGGGCACCGTTGGTGAGCACGACGTTGGCCAGCGTCGGGTCCTCGACGTCGGTCAGCTGGCTGGGGTCGGCCAGGGCCCGGCTGATCTCGAAGCCCCGAGCGTCGCGCAGCGGCGCCTCGTCGGCGTAGTCCCACGACGCTCGGCCCGACCGCACTCCGTGGGCACTCGCATAGGCGTTGACGACGTGGCCGCTGAGGATCATCGGGTTCGCCGCAGGGTCACCCGGAACGGAGATGCCGTACTCCGTCTCGATGCCCATGACGCGGCGGACGCTCATGCCGCCAGCCTATGTGCGGCGCCTGTGGCGGCCCGCTGTCCTCCGCTCGCCGGGAGGCCAACTTCTGTCCTCAAACGTCTTGGATGACGACAGAAGTTGGCCTCTCGCGCGGAGAGGCGCGGGTGAGGCGACGTTGGTCGCTACCGGTCCACGCATACTCCTGAGGCTGGTGGGCCCAGAGTCGCGGGAGTCGTCACCGGGGTGGGCGAACGCGCCGGACCTCAACGGCATACCGGCCGGACCCCTCACGTAGAGTGGGCCACGGAACCGCCGCCGCCCTCGGAAGGCCGCCCGTGAACGACGTCGTGGTGTTCTCCGGTACTGCCCACCCTCAGTTGGCAGACCGGATCTGTGGTCACCTCGGCGTCCGCCGTTCCCCGGTCGACATCAAGCGGTTCAGCAACGACTGCCTCCAGGTGCAGCTGCTGGAGAACTGCCGGCAGCAGGACGTCTACATCATCCAGCCGCTGGTGCCGCCGACGCAGGAGCACCTCATGGAGCTGCTCCTCATGTGCGATGCGGCGCGGGGCGCCTCGGCCGCGCAGATCACCGTCGTCATGCCGCACTACGCCTACGCCCGCTCCGACAAGAAGGACGCGTCGCGCATCTCGCTCGGCGGCCGCCTCGTCGCCGACATGCTGGTCACGGCGGGCGCCGACCGCGTGCTGACGATGGCCCTGCACGCGCCCCAGGTCCACGGGTTCTTCTCGGTACCCGTCGACCACCTGACGGCGATCGGTGTCCTCGCCGACCACTACCGCGGCCGCGACCTCGCCGACACCGTCGTCGTCTCCCCCGACCTCGGCAACGCCAAGACCGCAACGCTGTTCGCGCGGCTGCTCGGCCTTCCGGTCGCCGCCGGCAGCAAGCAGCGGCTGGCCGACGACAAGGTCATCATCGACGCCATCGTCGGCGACGTGGCCGGCAAGCGGGCCATCATCCTCGACGACGAGATCGCCACCGGCGGGTCGATCGTCGAGCTGCTCGAGCGGCTCAAGGACGTCGGCTGCACCGAGGCGTCGGTGACCTGCACCCACGGCCTGTTCGCCGGACCCGCGGTCGAGCGGCTCAGCACCCACCCGATGATCACCGAGGTGGTCACCACCGACACGGTGCCCCGGCCGGAGGGATGGCCCGACCTGCAGGTCCGGTCCATCGCCGGCCTCTTCGCCGAGGCGATCTCGCGCATCCATCAGGGCCGCTCGGTGTCGTCGCTGTTCGAGGGCGTCGACCCCACCCACGCGCCGCCTCAGCCGCGGCTCCCGTTCTGACCGCGCGCGTCCAGGTGGCGTCGACGCGGGCAGGCTCCCGTATGCCGGCCGGCGTCGCCTTCGTCGTCGACGTGGCGTTCGTGCTCGTCTTCGCGGCGGTGGGGCGGGCGAGCCATGACAGGGGGTCCCTCCCGCTTGCGGGGGAGGGCAACGCGGTCCTCGGGGTGCTGGCCACAGCGTGGCCGTTCCTCGTCGGCCTGGCCGTGGGCTGGACGCTCGTGCGCTCGCTATCGCACCAGTGGGCGCTGGACGTCGGCCCGGCGATCAGCGTGGTGGTCGGCACCGTCGTCGTCGGCATGCTGCTGCGAGCCCTCAGCGGTCAGGGCACGGCGCCGTCGTTCGTCCTCGTGGCCACGCTGGTCCTCGCCTTCCTCCTCCTCGGCTGGCGAGCAGTGGCGGCGCGGGTGGTTCGCGGCTAGCGAGACGTGGCCGGCTGGACCAGCCCGGTCAGAGGTACTGGCCGGTGTTGGCGACGTTGTGGATCGAACGGCCCGGCTCGGTGCCGTCCTTGCCGTTGATGAGCGTGCGAATGTAGACGATCCGCTCGCCCTTCTTGCCGGAGATCCGAGCCCAGTCGTCCGGGTTCGTCGTGTTGGGCAGGTCCTCGTTCTCCTTGAACTCGTCGACGCACGCCGCGAGCAGGTGGTCGACGCGGATGCCCTTCTGGCCGATCGTCAGGAAGTCCTTGATCGCCATCTTCTTGGCCCGGTCGACGATGTTCTCGATCATCGCGCCCGAGTTGAAGTCCTTGAAGTAGAGGATCTCCTTGTCGCCTCCGGCGTAGGTCACCTCGAGGAACCGGTTCTCGTCGATCTCGGAGTACATCCGCTCGACGGTCGCCTGGATCATCCCCTCGATGGTGGCCGAGCGGCTGCCGCCGTTCTCGGACAGGTCGTGCTCGTGCAGGGGCAGTCCCACGACGAGGTACTTGCTGAAGATGTCGCGGGCGCTCTCGGCGTCGGGCCGCTCGATCTTGATCTTCACGTCGAGGCGGCCGGGCCGCAGGATCGCCGGGTCGATCATGTCCTCGCGGTTGGACGCCCCGATGACGATGACGTTCTCCAGCCGCTCCACGCCGTCGATCTCCGACAGCAGCTGCGGCACGATCGTCGTCTCGACGTCGCTGGAGACGCCGGACCCGCGGGTGCGGAACAGCGAGTCCATCTCGTCGAAGAACACGACGACCGGCGTCCCGTCGGACGCCTTCTCGCGGGCCCGCTGGAAGATCACCCGGATGTGGCGCTCGGTCTCGCCGACGTACTTGTTGAGCAGCTCGGGGCCCTTGATGTTGAGGAAGTAGCTCTTCTCCAGCTCGACACCCGTGCGCTCGGCCACCTTCTTGGCCAACGACGCGGCCACGGCCTTCGCGATGAGCGTCTTGCCGCAGCCGGGCGGCCCGTAGAGCAGGACGCCCTTCGGCGGCCGCAGCTGGTGCTCCTTGAACAGCTCGGGGTGGAGGTAGGGCAGCTCGACGGCGTCGCGGATCTGCTCGATCTGGCCCGACAGGCCACCGATGTCCTCGTAGGCGATGTCCGGGACCTCCTCGAGGACGAGGTCCTGGACCTCGGCCTTGGGGATCCGCTCGTAGACGAACCCGGACCGCGGGTCGAGCATGAGGGCGTCACCGACGCGGACCAGCTGCCCCTCGAGGGAGTCGGCCCGCCGGCATACCCGCTCCTCGTCGGCGTGTGCGACCACGAGGATGCGGTCGTCGTCGAGGATCTCCTTGACCATGACGACCTCGCCGACGCGCTCGTACCCGCACGTGGCGACGACGTTGAGGGCCTCGTTGAGCATGACCTCCCGGCCGGCGCTCAGAGTGGCGGGGTCGACGGTCGGGCTCACGGCGACCCGCATCTTGCGGCCGCTAGGTGAGGATGTCGACCGTCGCGTCGTCGTAGGACTCGAGGATCAGCCCGTAGGCGCTGGGCGGCTGCGCGAGCCGGTCCACCTCGGACTTCAGCGTGACGATCTGCTCGCGCGCCTCCTTGAGGGTGCGCACCAGCCGCTCGTTCTGGGTGGAGAGCGTGGCGAGCGACGTCTGCAGCTGCAGGACGCGGTTCTCCAGCTCACGGGCCCGGGTCGGGCTGTGCCGGAGCTGCTCTCGCAGCTCGTGCACCTCGTCGCGCAGCAGGTCGCGCTGGCGCGACAGCTCCTCGGGCGCGGCTCGCTCGAACGGGTCCGACTGGTCGTGGTGTGCGTGCACGTCCTCGGGCTCGCGGGGGGTGAGGTCTGACATCTCGGCACCTCCTGACGGCTCTCGGGTCGGGTTCGTTATTCGACCCTAACTCGCCGTTTCGCTTACGGCTCGGAGGTTTGAGTCACAGTCCTGCGTACGCGTCGGATCTTTTTCTCAGATACTGGACGTTCGCCGAGGTCGGCGGGGTCCCACTCGGCCTCCTCGACGTCGGCCGGCGCGCTTTGGGACCCCTTCGCGGGCCGGCGCGTCCGCTCCGGCGGGGTCACTCCGGGCGCCAGCCGGCGGGTGGTGACGAGGAAGCCGGTATGCCCGTGCATCCGGTGCTCGGGCCGGACCGCCAGACCTTCGAGGTGCCAGCCCCGGACGAGGGACTCCCACGCGTTCGGCTCGGTGTAGCCGCCGTGGCTGCGGATCCCCTCCGCCACGCGGGAGAGCTGGGTCGTGGTCGCGACGTAGCAGATGAGCACGCCGCCGGGCAGCATCGCGTCGGCCACCGCGTCGAGGCATTCCCAGGGCGCGAGCATGTCGAGGACGACGCGGTCGACGGTGCCGGCCTCGACCGCGGTGGGGAGGGCCTCGACGAGATCGCCGACGACGACCCGCCAGGCCGGGTGCTCCCGACCGAAGAAGGCACGGGCGTTCCCGCGGGCGATGTCGGCGAAGTCCTCGCGGCGCTCGAACGACACCAGCTCGCCGTCGTCGCCGATGGCCCGCAGCAGCGACATGCTGAGGGCGCCGGAGCCGACCCCGGCCTCTACGACGCGGGCGCCCGGGAAGATGTCGGCCATCGTGACGATCTGGGCCGAGTCCTTGGGGTAGATCACGGCGGCACCGCGCGGCATCGACATCACGTAGTCGGCCAGCAGCGGGCGCAGCGCGAGGTACTCGGTGCCCGAGGAGTTCGCGACGACGGTGCCGTCGGGCTCGCCGATGAGGTCGTCGTGGGCGAGCCGGCCGGCGTGGGTGTGGAACTCGCGCCCGGTCTCGAGAGTGATGGTGTGGAGGCGGCCCTTGGGGTCGGTCAGCTGGACCCGGTCGCCGACCTCGAACGGTCCGCGCCGAGTGAGCCCGATGGCGTCGGGCTCCGACGCCGGAACCTCGCCCGCATCCTCAGCCTCGACCACGAGCCGTGAGTCTACGGTCGCGCCGGTACGCCGAGGACCCGCCCGAGACCGTGGTTCGTGAGCGCCCGGTCTCCGTGAGCGCCGGTCTCCGTGAGCGCCTGGTCTCCGTGAGCGCCCGGTCTCCGTGAGCGCCCGGTCTCCGTGAGCGCCCGGTCTCCGTGAGCGCCCGGTCTCCGTGAGCGCCGGGTGCCCGTGGTCGCCCGGTGAGTACCGTCCTCGCCCCACCTCACCCCTGATGTCGTCGCACGGTCACCGCCTCCACGTCGTAGCGGCTCTGCGTCGAGGCGCCCGCCCGGAAGAACCGCCGTCGCAGCGCCCCCGACACCTCGACCAGGTCGCCCTCGTGCTGCCGGAGCGCCGCCCGCCGGGCCGACGCCGTCCAGCAGGACACGTCGATGGTGTCGACCTGGGTCTTGCGCTCCGACGGTGGCCGACCCACGACCACGCGCAGCTGGACCACGATGTCGCCGCTGGGCAGCTCCCTCGACTCGGGTGGTCCGCTCACCCGCCCGACCAGCCGGACCTCGTTCACGCCGACGAGCCCGGGGTCATCACCCGGAACCGCCTCTGCCAGTGCTTGTTTCCTCGCCATGACCCCACCCAAGGCCCCCGCCCCACCACGCGCCAGAGCGTCCCCCGCGCTGTGGACGACGGGACGAAACGCCCAGACCCTGTGGACAACCGGGCAGCTTCGTCACGGGTTCGAGCACCTTCGTCACGAGACGGGTAGGTGCGTCCCGGGTTCGGGCACGTTCGTCACGCTGCGGGCACGGACGTACCTACCCGTGGCGTCCCCCACGTGCCCGAACCGCCGGCGGTCACTGGGCGGCGCCCGCACCCCGCGGTCAGCGTGAGAACGCCGCCGACAGGTCCGCCAGCGTGACCGTCCCCAGCACCTCACCCGCGGGTGTCACCGCGAGCAGCGTGTGGGGAGCCGCGGTCCCACTGGCCGCCACCGCGCTGACCAGCCCGGAGACGTCGCCGTCCCGCGAGTCCACGACGACCACCCAACCGTCCGGCTGGCGGCCGACCACCGCCTCCACCGACACCTGTCCCTGACGCACCCCGTCGATGCCCGCGGGCCGCGTCGAGGTCGACGATCCCGATGATCTCGCCGGACCGGCCGAGGGCGACCACGATCGGAGCGACCGACCCAGAACCGCCGACCGCCCAGCCACCGTCGCCGTCGCGTCGGCCAGCAGACGCCGCACCGTCCACCCGGGCCAGGACCGACGCCACCGAGTCGCCGACCCCGACGACCAGGGCCGGCCGCAGCACCCGCGCCAACGGCACCCGTTCGATGACCCGCCGCGACTGCCCGGCACGGATGGCGTTCGTCGCCCCCATCCAGAGGAACGCCCCGATGAGGCCGCACCAGATGATGGTGATCAGCGACGGCGGGTCGCCGAGCAGCAGCGGCCGCCCGACCAGCCAGAGCACGACGACCACCGTGACGACCCGGCCGAGCCAGCCGGCGACGATCAGCGCGCGGTTGCGGTCGCCGGTCACCTTCCAGACCAAGGAGTGCACGAGGTACCCGCCGTCCAGCGGCAGCCCCGGCAGCAGGTTGAAGACTCCGACGAAGGCGTTGGTCAGCGTGACCGCGAACAGCAGGAGCCCCACGACCCCGTCGGGATCGAGGGTCTGCAGCAGGGCGTACCCGATGCCGGCGACGGCGAGGTTGGCGGCCGGCCCGGCCAGCGAGATGACCGCGCTGGTGCCGGCGCGGGAGGTCGAGCTGTCGTAGACGGTGTGACCGCCCCAGAGGTCGGCGACGACGCGGTCGACACGGAACCCGAACCGCCGCGCGACCAGCGCGTGGGCGGCCTCATGGGCCAGGACGGACAGGAGCAGCAGCACCGCATAGGCGGCCGCGACCGCATACCCGAAGGCCCCGCCGTACGCCCCCGTCGACGACGACACGTTCGGGGCGAACGTCACGACGACGACCAGCGCGATGACCGGCCACGACCGACCGAGATAGACCGGTATGCCGTGGATGGCCCCGAGCCGCCAGCCGTAGCTCGCCGTGGTGCCGGGGCCCGCGGTCATGGGACGACACTACGTCATCGGATGGTGATACCTCCCTGCGCTTCCTGTGCCTCCCCGTCCATACTGGGAGGTCGTCCGACCCGACCCGACGAAGGCCACCGTGACCGAGAACAACCTGCGCCCCGACGCCACCGAGGAGCTCCGCAGCCTCCTCGCCGAGCGGATCCTCGTGCTCGACGGGGCGATGGGCACGATGATCCAGCGGGCCGGGCTGGGAGAGCAGGACTTCCGCGGCGAGCGGTTCGCCGACTGGCCGAGTGACCTGCGCGGCAACAACGACCTCCTCGTCCTGACCGCGCCCGACGTCATCGCCGAGATCCACCGCGAGTACCTCGCCGCCGGCGCCGACCTGCTCGAGACGAACACCTTCAACGCCAACGCGATCAGCCTGCGCGACTACGACATGGTCGACCTCGCCTACGAGATGAACCTCGCGGCCGCCCGGATCGCCCGCGCCGAGTGCGACGCCATGACCGAGCGCACCCCCGACCGGCCCCGCTACGTCGCCGGTGCCCTCGGCCCGACCAACAGCACGGCGTCGATCTCCCCCGACGTCGACGACCCGGGCAAGCGCAACATCACCTACGACCAGCTCGTGGCCGCCTACCTCGAACAGGCCCGTGGCCTCGTCGAGGGCGGCGCCGACCTCCTGCTCATCGAGACGATCTTCGACACCCTCAACGCGAAGGCGGCGATCTTCGCCTGCGAGACGCTGTTCGAGGAGTATGCGCGGCGCTGGCCGGTCATCATCTCGGGCACCATCACGGACGCGTCCGGTCGCACCCTGTCGGGACAGGTGACCGAGGCGTTCTACAACTCGATCCGGCACTCCCGGCCGATCGCGGTCGGCCTCAACTGCGCGCTCGGCGCGGACGAGATCCGGCCCTACCTCGCCGAGATCGCCCGCATCTCCGACTGTTTCGTCTCCTGCTACCCGAACGCGGGGCTGCCCAACGCGTTCGGTGAGTACGACGAGACCCCCGAGCAGATGTCCGCGATCATGGAGGAGTTCGCCGGGAGCGGTCTGGTCAACATCGTCGGCGGCTGCTGCGGCACGACGCCGGACCACATCGCCATGTTCAGCAAGGCGGTCGACGGCAAGGCCCCGCACGTGCCGGCCACGATCACGCCGGCGCTGCGCCTGTCCGGACTCGAGCCCCTGAACATCACCGAGGACTCGCTCTTCGTCAACGTCGGGGAGCGGACGAACATCACCGGGAGCGCTCGGTTCCGGCGGCTCATCAAGGAGGGCGACTACCCCACCGCCCTCAACGTCGCACGGCAGCAGGTAGAAGCCGGCGCGCAGGTCATCGACATCAACATGGACGAGGGGATGATCGACGGCGTCGAGGCGATGGACCGCTTCGTCAAGCTCGTCGCCAGCGAACCCGACATCTCGCGTGTCCCGCTGATGATCGACTCCAGCAAGTGGAAGGTCATCGAGGCCGGCCTGAAGTGCGTGCAAGGCAAGCCGATCGTCAACTCGATCTCGATGAAGGAGGGCGTCGAGTCCTTCGTCGAACACGCGCGGCTGTGCCGCAAGTACGGCGCGGCGATCGTCGTCATGGCCTTCGACGAGGAGGGTCAGGCCGACAACCTCGCCCGCCGGCAGGTCATCTCGCGCCGGGCGTACGACATCCTCGTCGACGAGGTCGGCTTCCCCGCCGAGGACGTCATCATCGACCCGAACATCTTCGCGGTGGCGACCGGCATCGAGGAGCACGCCGCCTACGGGACCGACTTCATCGAGGCGACCCGGTGGATCAAGGAGAACCTGCCGCACGCGCTGGTCTCCGGCGGAGTCTCCAACGTCAGCTTCTCGTTCCGCGGCAACAACGCGGTCCGCGAGGCGATCCACGCCGTGTTCCTCTACCACGCGATCCAGGCGGGGATGGACATGGGCATCGTCAACGCCGGCGCTCTGGTGGTCTACGACCAGCTCGACCCGGAGTTGCGGGAGCGTATCGAGGACGTGATCCTCAACCGTCGCAACGACTCCACCGAGCGGCTGCTCGAGATCGCGGAACGGTTCAACACCGAAGCCGAGGAGGCCGACCCGAACGCCGGCAAGGAGTGGCGCTCCCTGCCCGTGGGCGAGCGGATCACCTACGCCCTGGTCAAGGGCATCGACGAGTTCGCCGAGACCGACACCGAGGAGCTGCGCCAGGAGATCATCGTGCGCGGCGGTCGCACCATCGAGGTCATCGAAGGGCCGCTGATGGACGGCATGAACGTCGTTGGCGACCTGTTCGGTTCAGGGAAGATGTTTCTGCCGCAGGTGGTCAAGAGCGCCCGCGTGATGAAGAAGGCGGTCGCCTACCTCATCCCGTTCATCGAGGCGGAGAAGGCGGCCGACGGCGGTGGTCCGGCCCGCGCGAAGGGCAAGATCGTCATGGCCACCGTCAAGGGCGACGTCCACGACATCGGCAAGAACATCGTCGGCGTCGTGCTGCAGTGCAACAACTACGACGTCGTCGACCTGGGCGTCATGGTCCCGCCGCAGAAGATCCTCGACGCGGCGAGAAGCGAGCGGGCCGACGTGATCGGGCTCTCCGGCCTCATCACGCCGTCGCTCGACGAGATGGTGACGATGGCGTCGGAGATGGAGCGCCAGGGGTTCGAGATCCCGCTCCTCATCGGCGGCGCCACGACGTCACGGGCGCACACGGCCGTCAAGGTCGACGAGAAGTACCACGGTCCGGTCGTCTGGGTGAAGGACGCCTCGCGGTCCGTGCCCGTCGTCTCCCAGCTGCTGTCCGACGAGCAGCGCCCGAAGCTCATGGCGACGGTCAAGACCGACTACGATGCCCTGCGCGCCCGGCACGCGGCCAAGAGCACCGACCGTCCCCTGGTTCCGCTGGCGACCGCTCGTGCCAACGCCACCCCGGTGGATTGGTCGGCATACCGGCCGCCCATCCCCCACGTCATCGCGCAGCAGGAGAAGGAGCTGCTCCAGCGGCAGTCCGGCGTCCGGCGCCACGAGATCACCCAGTTCGTCCGGACGTGGCACGACTACTCGCTGGCCGAGCTGCGCGAGTACATCGACTGGGGGCCGTTCTTCAACGCGTGGGAGATGAAGGGCCGGTTCCCCGACATCCTCAACAACCCGGCGTCGGGCGAGGCGGCCACGCGGCTCTACCAGGACGCGCAGCGGATGCTCGACCGGTTGACCGACGAGAAGTGGTTGCGCGCCGAGGGTGTGCTGGGCCTCTTCCCGGCCAACTCGGTGGGCGACGACATCGAGGTCTACACCGACGAGACGCGCGACTCGGTGGCCGCGACGCTCCGCACCCTGCGCCAGCAGGGCAAGCACCGCGACGGCGTGCCGAACCGGGCCCTCTCCGACTTCGTCGCGCCCTCGTCCACCGGGCTGCGCGACCACGTCGGGGCGTTCGCCGTGACGGCCGGCATCGGTGTCCCGGAGAAGGTGGCCGAGTTCAAGGCCGCGGTCGACGACTACAACGCGATCCTCCTCGAGTCCCTGGCCGACCGGCTGGCCGAGGCCTTCGCCGAGCGGCTCCACGAGCGGGTCCGGCGCGACCTCTGGGGGTATGCGCCGAACGAGCACCTCTCGAGCGAGGAGGTCCTCGCGGAGCGCTACGTCGGGATCCGGCCGGCGCCCGGTTACCCCGCCTGCCCGGACCACACCGAGAAGGAGACCCTCTGGTCGCTGCTCGACGTGGAGCGGCGGGTGGGCATCCGGCTCACCGAGTCGATGGCCATGTGGCCCGGCGCGGCGGTCAGCGGCTGGTTCTTCTCGCACCCGCAGTCCCAGTACTTCGTCGTCGGGCGGCTCGGCCAGGACCAGGTCGAGGAGTATGCGGAACGCAAGGGCTGGTCCATGGCCGAGGCCGAGCGGTGGCTGGGCCCGAACCTGGGATACCAGCCGGAGGACTGACCCGGTCCGGGTCCGGTTTCCGGCGCCCCACCCCCGGCTGTGGACCGGTGCCGTGGCTGTCCGGCCCGACGGCGAGAATCGACGGGTGAGCTGGCGCGACGCATACCGACGGGTCGTCGAGGGTGTGCGTCGGGCCACCGGGCGCGCCTCCACGGGGCAGTCGGACATACGTTCTACAGTCCCGGGCATGAGCACCGCCGTCCAGACCGCGCCGCCGCGCCGACGTGAGCCGCTGCCGCAGCGCACGGCCGCGCTGTCGCCGAGCCGTGCGGCCGACTTCATGACGTGCCCGTTGCTCTACCGCTTCCGCGTCATCGACCGGCTCCCCAGCCCGCCGAGCCCGGCCGCCGCCCGCGGAACGCTCGTCCACGCCGTCCTCGAGCGCCTCTTCGACCTCCCCGCCGACGACCGCACGCCCGAGCGCGCCGTCGAGCTGCTGGCGCCGGAGTGGGAGCGGCTGGTCGAGGCGGAGCCCGAGCTCGCCACCCTCATCTCCGACGACGGCCTCGACGCCCCCGACCGGGCGTCCTGGTTCGCCGACGCGGCCAAGCTGGTCGACACGTGGTTCACCCTCGAGGACCCCACCCATCTCGAGCCGGCCGAGCGCGAGCTCTATGTCGAGGCTGACGTGGGCGGCCTGACCCTCCGCGGCTACGTGGACCGGCTGGACGTCGCCCCCAACGGCGCGATGCGGGTCGTCGACTACAAGACCGGCCGCTCGCCGTCGGAGTACTTCGAGGCCAAGGCGCTGTTCCAGATGCGCTTCTACGCGCTGGTGCTGTGGCGGATGCGCGGCGTCGTCCCGACCATGCTCCAGCTGGTCTACCTCGGCAACCGCGAGCTGCTGCGCTACTCCCCCGACGAGGCCGACCTGCTCGCTACAGAGCGCAAGGTCAAGGCGCTCTGGACGGCGATCGAGCGCGCGGCCACCACCGGCGACTGGCGCCCGTCCCCGTCGAAACTGTGCGACTGGTGCGACCACCGAGCCATCTGCCCCGCCTGGGGCGGCACTCCGCCGCCGTTGCCGGAGCGAGCCTCCCTGCTCGCCGTCGACCCCGAGGAGACCGGCCGGGTCGACCCGGCGGACGAGTAGGACAAATCGGTCGAACTTGCCTGGCACATCGTCACTTCGGGCCATTGCCGCGCCCGTCGCCGTCACGCCAGATTGGAGAGGTCGCCCGAAGACGTGATTCGCCGATCGACGACGCCTCCTTGGTACTCGGGGTGTCGCGAAAGGTAGGCCGATCATGTATGCCCTGCCGTACGCGCAGTACGGCGGCCCCGAGGTCCTCCAGCTCCAGCACGACGTTCCCGAACCGCACGCCGGTCCGGGCCAGGTGCGCATCGCGGTCCACGCCACGAGCGTCAACCCCTACGACTGGAAGCTGCGGTCCGGCTTCCTCGACGGGATGGTTCCGGTGACCTTCCCGATGATCCCCGGACTGGACGCGGCCGGCGTCGTCGACGAGATCGGCGAGGGGGTCGACAGCGTGTCCGTCGGTGACCGCGTCGCCGGTCTGGGGTCGGCCATCGCCGCCGAGTATGCGGTCCTCGACACCTTCGCCGTGGTGCCCGACTCCCTCACGTGGTCGCCGGCCGGCGCACTGGGACTCGGCGTCGAGACGGCGGAGCGCGTCCTCAACGAGCTCGGGGTCGCGGACGGGCAGACGCTCCTCATCGAGGGCGGATCCGGTGGGGTCGGCACGGCGGCGATCCAGCTGGCCCGAAAGCGCGGCGCGCGAGTCATCGCCACGGCCTCGGAGGAGAACCAGCAGTACCTGCACTCCCTCGGCGCCGAAGCGACCCCCTACGGCGAGGGGATGTCGGACCGGGTCCGCGCCCTGGCCCCGGACGACGTGGACGCCGTGCTCGACTGCGCCGGTAGCGGGTCTCTCTCGGAGCTGGTCCAGATGGTCCCCGAACCCAGCCAGGTCGTCAGCACGGCGGACTTCGCCGCTCCTGCGCAGGGAGCCCGCCTCTCGGGATATGGCGAACGCGCGTGGTACGCCCTGGCCGACGTCGCGCACCTCGTCGAGGCCGGCGACGTCCACGTCGAGGTCTCCGACGTCTTCCCGCTCGAGCGGGCCGCCGACGCGCACGCGGCAAGCCAGACCGGGCACGCGCGGGGCAAGCGGGTCATCAGCCTCCGGCCGGAGGTGGTTCAACCGTCTTAATGTCAGGACAAATGGTTGACACCGGTCGGAGGCTCCCCCACGCTTGACCACCATGACCGTCACCGGTGACGCCCGCGCGCGAACGACCCGCCTCTCCGTCCTGGACCGCGTGGCCGGCGCCCCGATCTCGTGGGGCGTCTGCGAGGTGCCCGGTTGGGGCTGGCAGTACGACCCGGCCACCGTGCTGACCCAGATGCGAGAGGTGGGCCTCCGCGCCACCGAGTTCGGTCCGGAGGACTTCCTCCCCGAGGCGCCGGAGGCGAAGGCCGCCCTGCTCGGGAGCCACGGGCTCGCGGCCGTGGGCCAGTTCGTCCCGGTCGTCCTGCACGATCCCGACCACGACCCGCTCCCCGAGGTCCACCTCGCGATGGACGGCCTCGTCGCCGCCCACGCCTCGACCGTGGTCCTCGCGGCGGCGACCGGGTCCGAGGGGTACGACGCCCGTCCGGTGCTGGACGCCAAGGGCTGGGCCACGCTCCTCGCCAACCTCGACCGGCTCGACGTGGCGGCGTCCGCACGAGGCCTCGAGGCGACCCTGCACCCCCACGTCGGCACCATGGTCGAGTCCGGCGAGGAGACCGAACGGGTGCTGCGCGGCAGCGGGATCGGCCTGTGCCTCGACACCGGTCACCTGCTCATCGGCGGCGGCGACCCGGTCGCCGTCGCGCGCCAGAGCCCGGACCGCGTGGCCCACGTGCACCTCAAGGACGTGGCCGCCGACGTCGCCGCCCGGGTCCGCCACGAGGGGCTCAGCTACACCGACGGCGTCCGGGCCGGGATGTACCGCCCCCTCGGCGCGGGAGACGTCGACGTCGCCGCCATCGTCACCTCGCTCGAGAACGCCGGGTATGCGGGGTGGTACGTCCTCGAGCAGGACACCATCCTCGACGCGGAGCCGACCGAGGGCAGCGCTACTCGACCACCGGTGGAGGACGTCCGGGTCAGCCTGGACCACCTCCGCGACGTCGCCGCCACGCTCGACCCGAGGGACTGACCGGCCACGTCGCGTACCCGCTCGGGGGTATGCGAGCCGCTTCCCTAGTGGGCGGGGCGCCGCGCGGCGGACACCGCCAGGAGCAGGTCGGCCGGCCCGACCCCGCGCAGCGACGGCAGCTGCACCGCGCCCGCCATCCGGGGCACCGGGACGACGTGCGGCACCGCGATGGTCGGCACGCCCGCCGCCACGGCCGACGCGACGCCGGCCGGTGAGTCCTCGATCGCCACACAGTCCGCGGCCTCGACGCCGAGGAGCCGCGCGGCGGTGAGGTAGGGCTCCGGGTGCGGCTTGCCGTGACCGACCGCGTCGCCGGTGACAACGACGTCGAACACGCCAGGCGGGACGAGCGAGACCACGAGGTCGGTGAGCGGGCGCCAGGACATCGTCACCAGGGCGTTCGGGACCCCTACGTCGTGCAGGGCGGTGAGCAGCTCGAGCGCGCCCGGACGCCACGGCACGGACTCGCGGACCCGGTCCATGACGCCGTACATGAGGGTGTCGACCACCTCGTTGACGTCGGCCTCGACCGGCGAGTGGTCGATGATGTACTGCGCCGACACCTCGAGCGGGTTGCCGACCAGCGCGTGCGCGTGAGCGTCGGTCCAGGTGCCGCCGAACGACTCGACGAGCGCGTGCTCCTCGGCGATCCAGTAGGGCTCGCTGTCGATGAGGGTGCCGTCCATGTCCCAGAGCACCGCGGCCGGCAGCAGTGCCCGGATGGCCGGTTCGGTGGTCGAGGTCACGACCGGAGAGTCTAGGCGCGGCGGAAACCGTCACGGGCCGTGGCTGGAGAGCGGGAGCATAGGGTGGAGACGCGCTGGAGCGGCGACCGCCGCCCGACCGAATGACCGATGGAGGCTCCTTGCTCGAGTTCGAGGACGTGCCGACGCTGCGCGACCCGATGCTCATCGCCGCGTTCGAGGGATGGAACGACGCCGGCGAGGCGGCTTCGGACGCCGTCGAGCATCTCGCCGCGGTCTGGGACGCCGAGGCCATCGCGGCGCTCGACCCGGAGGACTACTACGACTTCCAGGTCAACCGCCCGAAGGTGATGCGTGACGACGGTCATCGGCGGATCGTGTGGCCCACCACGCGGATCCTCGTCGCCCGTGACACCGGGTTCGGCTCTCGCGACGTCGTCCTCGTCGAGGGGATCGAGCCGTCGACCCGGTGGCGGGCGTTCACCATCGAGCTGCTCGAGTACGCCGAGCGGCTCGGCGTCTCGACCTTCGTGACCCTCGGCGCGCTGCTCGCCGACGTCCCGCATACCCGCCCGATCCCCGTCACCGCGACCTCCGACGACGAGGACGTCCTCCACCGGCTCGACCTGGAATCGAGCGCCTACGAGGGCCCCACCGGCATCGTCGGCGTCATCTCGGACGCCGCTCACCGGGCCGGGCTGCCATCGCTCAGCTGCTGGGCCGCGGTCCCCCACTACGCCGGGAGCTCACCGTCGCCCAAGGCGACCCTCGGCCTGCTCGGCAAGCTCGAGTCGCTGTTCAACGTGACGATCCCGCTCGGCGACCTGCCGGAGTCGGCGCGCGCGTGGGAGCGCGGCGTCAACGAGCTGGCGGAGTCCGACGACGAGGTGGCCGAGTACGTCCAGTCCCTCGAGGAGTCGACCGACACGGCCGACCTGCCCGAGGCCAGCGGCGACGCGATCGCCCGCGAGTTCGAGCGCTACCTGCGCCGCCGCGGCGACGAGGGCATCCCCCCGGCCTGAGCGCTCGGTAACGGGGTCCCCGCGAGGTATCGGAGCGAAGCGTGGGGTCCCCGCGACGGCTCGACGCGAAGCGGCGAACGTCGTGGGGAGAACCTCGTGGGGTGACTTAGACGCGTACTCCGAGCAGGGCGTCGCAGGTACGGCCCATGATGCCCGGGGCACCCTCGACCGACCCGCCCTCGGACAGGGACCGGGCGACCCAGGCGTCGATCGCGGCGAGCGCGCCCGGGGTGTCGAGGTCGTCGGCCAGCCGGGCTCGCACCTCGGCCACCGTGGCGTCCGCGTCAGGACCGCCGTTGGTCGACATCCCGGCTCGCCAGGTCGCCAGCCGCTCCTCCGCCTGCGCGAGCACGTCGTCGGTCCACTCCCACGGCGTGCGGTAGTGGTGCGCGAGGAGCGCCAGCCGGATCGCCATCGGCTCGACGCCGCGCTGGCGCAGCTCGGAGACCAGGACGAGGTTGCCCTTGGACTTGCTCATCTTCTCGCCGTCGTACCCCACCATCGCCTGGTGGACGAAGGTCCGCGCGAACGGCTCCGCCCCGGACAGCGCCTCACCGTGGCCGGCGCTCATCTCGTGATGCGGGAAGATCAGGTCGGTGCCGCCGCCCTGGAGGTCGAACGGGACGCCCAGATGCTGCTGGGCGATGGTCGCGCACTCGATGTGCCAGCCCGGCCGGCCGTCGCCGAGGCCGCCGCCGGGCCACGACGGTTCGCCGTCCCGGCGGGCCCGCCACAGCAACGGGTCGAGGACGTCGCGCTTCCCCTCGCGGTCGGGGTCGCCGCCTCGTTCGGCGAAGAGCGCCAGCATCTCGTCGTGGGTGAGGTGCGAGACCTCGCCGAAATGCGGTTGCTGGGTGGCGTCGAAGTAGACGTCCTGCCCACCTTCGGGCGCCTCCAGCCGGTATGCGGTGCCGTTCGCCTCGAGCTCCTCGACCGCCTTGACGATCAACGGGATCGACTCCACGGCACCGATGAAGTGGTCGGGGGCGATGACCTGGAGAGCGGTCATGTCCTCCGCGAACAGCGCCGTCTGCTCCCGGGCCAGGTCGGCCCAGTCCTTGCCGTCGCGCTCCGCGCGCTCGAGGAGGGGGTCGTCGATGTCGGTGACGTTCTGCACGTAGACCACGTCGTAGCCGGCGTCGCGCAGCGTGCGCCCGACGACGTCGAAGGTGACGTAGGTGGCGGCGTGACCGAGATGCGTCGCGTCGTAGGGCGTGATGCCGCAGACGTACATCGTCGCCGGGCCTTCGGGCGTGATCTCGTGCGGCTCACCGCTGGCCGTGTCGTGGATCCGGAGGGGGCCGCCGGTTCCCGGTACCGCGGGCAGGAACGGCGACGGCCACGAGATCACGGCGTGAGCCTAGACGAGCCTCCGAGTGAGCCCCGACCACCCGCCGGTTGACGCGCGGGGTGTCGGCGTCGAGTCAGAGCGCGGGCCACGGGATGGCCGGCCAGCCACCGCTCGGACGGGGGTGCCGCCGCGAGCGCAGCAGCTTCGTCGTCCGCCGCACCAGAGCGCGGACGTCGTCCCGCGGCAAGAGCCGGGCGAGGTCCGCGCTCAGCGTCGACCCCGGGTCGTCCAGCAAATCCTGGAGCCGCTCCAGCCGCACCACGTCGACGTCGCGCAACGGTTCCCCCGCCCATCCCCACAGCACGGTCCGCAGCTTCGGGTCGGCGCTGAGCGTGACCCCGTGGTCGAACCCCCAGAGCGCACCGACTCGGTCGCGCTGAAGGTGTGACCCCTTGCGGTCGCCATTGTTGACCACCGCGTCGAGGACCGCCACGTCGCGAACGTCGTCACGGTTCTCGTGGATGACACTGACCGCCCGGCCGCCGCTGATCTCGCCGTCGATCACCGACAGCCAGCCGTCAGGAACCGACCGTGGCGCGCAGATGTCGACCGGCCGGCCGTTGGTCGAGGGCGTGAACGGGTCGCCGATCCACAGCTGCACCGACCCCTGACCCAGCGCGCCGTCCCGCAGCACGGTCGGCGGGACGACGTCCCAGCCCGCCGCCCTCGACACGGCGAACGTCGCGACCTCGCGCCCGGCGAGCGTCCCGTCGGGAAAGTCCCACAGAGGCCGCTCGCCGCGTACCGGCTTGTAGATCACGTGGACCGGCGCACCGGTGGCCGCCGCTGCCTCGGTGACGGCGTCCCCCTGCACCTCGCACAGCAGGGCGATGTTGGAGGAGTCGGTGATCTGCCCGACGACCTCGAGGTCGCCGTGGGTCAGCGCCTCGACCACCAGCTCGACCTCCGCGGCCGACCGTGGGCCGTCCATCGTTCAGCGCTTGTAGCCGTTGGACCGCGGGCAGATGTGGCCGGTCGGGTCCAGCGGTCCGCCACAGAATGGGCACGGCGGCCGGCCGGCGGACACGAGGGCCCGGGCGCGCCGGACGAAGGAGCGGGCCTGCGGCGGGCTCAGCACGACCCGAACCGACTGCCGCGACGCCATCGACTCGAGGAACTCCTCAGGTACGTCCGTGGCCTCCTCTTCGTCCTCCCCGGCCTCCGGGATGTCGGCGTCGAACGCTTCGATCACGACCACCGCCCGGCTGGGGTCCCACGCCAGCGAGAGGGTCGCCACGCGGAACTCGTCCTCGATCGGCGTGGCCAGGGGGTCGTTGTCCTCGGGGTTGGTCGCCGCGGCCTCGCCGGCGAACTGGTCCAGCACGTCGTTCACCCGGTCGGCGAGGATCTGGACCTGCTCCTTCTCGCACGACATCGACACCAGACGACGCCCGCTCAGGGCCTGCAGGAAGAACGTCCGCTGTCCCGGCGGTCCGACGGTGCCGACCACGAACCGGTCCGGCGGGTCGAAGTCGTGCAGGGGCATACGAACAACCTAACCCGCCCCGCCACCGACCGCGGCGTCGCCCGCGTCCACCACCGTCGGGCCGGGCTCCTCCGGCGTCGCGTTCTCGTCGGGCTTGGGGGGCGGCGGCTTCAGCCCACCCAGGTCGCCGCCGTTGTCGTTGCTGCGCAACAGGAAGGGGCGCCGCGCGGTGTAGCGCACCACCGAAACGGAGGCCGGGTCCACCTGGATCCGCTGGAACTGGTCGAGGTGCGCCCCCGCGGCGTCGGCCAGGATCGCCTTGATGACGTCGCCGTGCGACACCGCCACCCACACCGCGTCGGCGCCGTGGGCCTTCTCGACCTCGGCGTCGAGGCTGCGCATGGCGTCCAGGGCGCGGGACTGCATCTGCGCCATCGACTCACCGGGGAACTCGTCGCCGTCCGGGAACCGCACCGCGGACGGCTGGTCCTGGACCGTCCGCCAGAGGTCCTCCTTGGCCAGCTCCGAGAGCTTGCGGCCGGTCCACGACCCGTAGCGCGCCTCTCCGAGCCGGTCGTCCGCCTCGACGGGTATGCCATCGGCTGCCTTCGCGACGACGATCGCTGCCGTCTCCTGGCACCGTTGAAGCGGAGAGGAGACCACCCGCGACACCGTCACTCCGGCACTGGCGATCCGGTCGCCGAGCGCCTCGGCCTGCGCCCGGCCGTGGTCGTCGAGGCCGATGCCGGGCGTCCAGCCGGCGAGCACTCCGGACGCGTTCGCCGCCGTCCGCCCGTGACGAACCAGCAGGACGGTGGGCACGGGGTCACTCTAGGTGGTGGAGTAGGCGCATGATCGTCGACCAGGCCATCTACCGGCAGGGCCGCCGGCTCGTCTGCCAGGACCTCAGCCACGAGCTGGAGCAGCTGCGCCACCAGGGCAACGGCTTCCTCTGGATCGGCCTCAAGGATCCCACCGACGCCGAGTTCGCGCTGGTCAACCAGGAGCTGCAGCTGCACCCGCTCGCCGTCGAGGACGCGGTGCGTGGCGACCAGCGGGCGAAGATCGAGCACTACGAGGGCAGCCTGCTCGTCGTCCTCAAGACCCTCCGCTACGTCGAGGACACCTCGGACGTGGAGACCGGCGAGGTCATGGTGTTCCTCGGCGACCGCTTCGTCGTGACGGTACGTCGCGGCGACGCGAACCCTCTCGCCGGCGTGCGGGCCCGCCTGGAGCAGAACTCGGAGCACCTCAGCCTCGGGCCGGCGGCCGTTCTCCACGCCGTCATGGACTCGGTCGTCGACAACTACATCCTCGTCGACACCGAGATCCACGAGGACCTCGAGCACATCGAGCAGCTGGTGTTCAGCGGCACCCGAGACATCGACGCGACCGCGATCTACCGCCTCAAGCGCGAGGTCCTGGAGATCCGCCGCGCCTCCCAGCCGTTGGCCGAGGCGATGGAGCGGCTGTTCGTCCAGCCGCACCGGGCGATCGTCGACCGCGACGGCAGCGAGGTGATGGCGTTCTTCCGCGACGTCCGGGACCATCTGCTCAAGGTCAACGACCACGTCGAGTCCTACGACCGGTTGCTCTCGGACATCCTCGGCGCCTACCTCGCGCAGATCAGCGTCGCGCAGAACAGCGACATGCGAAAGATCTCGGCGTGGGTCGCCATCGCCGCCGTGCCGACCATGGTGGCCGGCATCTACGGGATGAACTTCCGCTACATCCCCGAGCTCGAGGCCTCGGTCGCGATCGGCGACACGGAGGTCTACTACGGCTACTTCGTCGTGCTCGCGGCCATGGTGGCGGTCTGCGTCGGCCTGTTCCGCGCGTTCAAGCGGTCCGGCTGGCTCTGAGCGCCCGTATGCGCGGGGGCCGCTACGTCGCGGTCAGGACGCCCGTGGCGAGGGTCACGATGAGCACGACACCCAGGGCGACGCGGTACCACACGAACGGCTTGAGGGTGTTGGTCGCGACGAACCGTAGCAGCCAGGCGATCGACGCATACGCGACCACGAAGGCGACCACGATCCCGAGCCCCATCTGACCCGTGCCGAGGTTCGACAGGTCGGTGGTCGCCGCCTCGTAGAGCCCCGCCGCGGTCAGCGCCGGGATCGCGAGGAAGAAGGCCAGACGCGTCGCCGTCACGCGGTCGATGCCGCGGAACAGCCCGGCGGAGATGGTGGCCCCGGACCGGCTGATGCCCGGGATCAGTGAGAGGCACTGGACCAGGCCGATGATCAGCCCGTCCCGCACGGTGACCGAGCCCTCGCCGCGCTCCCCCTTCTCTCGCAGCAGCTTGGCGTGCCGCGCTTCGGCCAGCCACATCACGCCGCTCCAGAGGATGAGCGCCGCGGCGACGACCCAGAGACTGCGCAACGGCCCCTCGATGACCCTCTTGAGCGCGAACCCGATCACCGCGACCGGGATCGAGCCGACGATGACCGCCCACGCCAACGAGTAGTCGTGGTGCGCGCGCGCCTCGGCGCCGGCCAGCCCGCGGCCCCAGGCGACCGCCAGCCGGATGATGTCCCTGAAGAAGTACACGACGGTCGCCGCGATGGCGCCGAGCTGGATGATCGCGGTGTAGGCGGTGACCTCCGGTGCGTCGACCTTGAGTCCCAGGAGCTTCTCCGTGATGGTGAGGTGCGCCGTGGACGACACCGGCAGGAACTCGGTCAGCCCCTCGACGACACCGAGGATCACGGACTGGACGTAGCTGAGGTCGGACACGGGGCGCAACCGTAGCCGACCGCGCCTGAGTGCCCGCTGGGAACCGCCCCTAGCGGACCAGCTCGGTCATCATCCGGAGCATCTCCAGCCGCTGGTCCATCCGCTGGGTGAAGGCGGCCGACACGGTGAGCGTGGTCACGCCTGCGTCCGCGTAGCGACCGACCCGCTCGGCGATCCGCTCCCGCGGTCCGATGAGCGAGGTCGCATCGATGAGCTCGAACGGCACCGCCGCCGCGGCGTCGCGGTGCTTCCCGTCCAGGTAGAGGTCCTGGATCCGGGCTGCGTCCTCCTCGAACCCCATCCGACAGGCCAGCTGGTTGTAGAAGTTCTGGTCGCGCGAGCCCATCCCGCCGATGTAGAGGGCCGCATACCCCGAGATCGCCCGGGCCGCCCGCTCCACGTCGTCGTCGACGACGACCGGAACCGTTGGCACGACGTCGAACCCGGCCAGCGGGTCGTCCGCGGTGCCCTTCCCGGCCTTGCGCCGCCCGGTCCGGACCGACTCCAGCAGGTCGCCGCTGTGCTCCGGGCTGTAGAAGATCGCCAGCCAGCCGTCGGCGATCTCGCCTGCGAGCTCCAGGTTCTTCGGCCCGACCGCCGCGAGGTAGATCGGCACCTCCGGCCGCACCGGATGGACCGTGAGCTTGAGCGACTTGCCGGGGCCGCCCGGGATCGGGAGCTGCCAGTGCTTGCCTTGGTACGCAACGGTTTCCCGGCGCAGCGCCATGCGCACGATGTCGACGTACTCGCGAGTCCGACCGAGCGGCGCGGCGAACGGCACGCCGTGCCAGCCCTCGCTGACCTGCGGGCCGGACACCCCGAGCCCGAGGCGGAACCGGCCACCCGAAAGGGTGTCGATCGTGGCGGCGGTCATCGCGGTGGTCGCGGGCGTGCGCGCGGGGATCTGCATCACCGCGGCCCCGAGGTCGATTCGCTCGGTCTGCGCGCCGATCCACGCCAAGACCGTCGGCGCGTCCGAGCCGTACGCCTCGGCGACCCACGCCACCGCATACCCGAGCCGATCGGCCTCGACGGCGGTGACGAGGTTGTCCGCGTCGTTCCCCGCGCCCCAGTATCCGAGGTTGATCCCGAGCTGCATGCGCCGAAGGCTATAGGGCGAGGCGCGGCGGCCCGTGCCGTACCAGCGGATAGCGTTCCGGTATGCGCCGCAGGAGGGTGGGGGGCTCCGGGCTCGCCGTGTCGCGCCTCGGCCTCGGGACGATGCTGTGGGGTGGCGTCGTCGACGACGACGTCTGCCGCGAGCTGCTGGTGACCTACCTCGAGGCCGGCGGGACTCTGCTCGACACCGCGCACAGCTACGCCGAAGGCCGCTCCGAGGAGATCGTCGGCGCGTTGCTGCGCCAGGTCACCCGGCGTGACGAGGTGACGATCTGCACCAAGGCCGGCATCACCCGCACTCCCGAGCAGCGCCTCGTCGACACCTCGCGCGGCGGTCTGCTGCGCCATCTCGACGACTCGCTCCGCCGCCTCGGCACCGACTACGTCGACCTCTGGCTCGTCCACACGTGGAGCGACACCGCCCCGCTCGAGGAGACCGTCGGCGCCCTCGCGTATGCCGTCACGTCGGGTCGGGCGCGCTACGTCGGGGTGTCGAACTACTCCGGGTGGCAGGCGGCGCGGGCGTACTCGTTGCTGGAGTCGGCCCGCGTTCCGTTGGTGGCGAACGAGATCGAGTACTCCCTCGTGACGCGTGACCCCGAGGACGACCTGGTGCCCGCCGCGGGGGCCCTCGGGTTCGGGCTGCTCCCCTACTCGCCGCTGGGTGGCGGTGTGCTCACCGGGAAGTACCGGTCCGGTGTCCCGAGCGGCTCACGGGCCGCGATGCGTCAGTTCCCGGGCTTCGCGTCGGCCCGGCTCGACGACCGGTCGATGTCCGTGGCTGAGGCGGTATCGACGGCGGCCGGCGGACTCGGCGTCTCGGCGACCGAGGTCGCGCTCGCCTGGGTTCGCGACCGCCCGGGCGTGACCGCACCCGTGGTGGGCAGCCGGACGGTGGCGCAGCTGAGGACCGCCCTGGCCAGCGAGGACCTCGAGCTCCCTGCCGAGATCGTCGCGGCGTTGGACGAGATCAGCGACTGACGTCGCCGGGGGTCGGCTGCGGCTCGAGCTCGCCCTCGATCACGTCGCCCTCGATGTCCTCGTCGTCGTCGAGATCGTCCTCGTCGACCTCGTCGTCGTCGAAGTCGTCCTCGTCGTCATCGTCCTCATCGAGGGCCGCCTCGTCCTCGTCGTCATCGTCATCGTCTTCGTCGTCGTCGTCGAGGTCGTCATCCTCGTCGTCGTCGTCATCCTCATCGTCGTCGAGGTCGTCGTCCTCGTCGTCCTCGTCATAAGGGCCGTCCAGCGGCGTGGTCACGCCGGTGCCCTCGAACAGGGCCTCGTCGTAGTCGAAGAACGCGTCGGTCAGCTCCTCCGCCGCCGACACGACCGCGGGGTCGTCGGGGTCGCGACGGGAGCTCGCGACCTCGAGGTGACGTTCCAGGGCGGCCACGAGGGAGGTCAGCGCGGCGCGCGGGTCAGCGGTCATGCGACGACCGTATCGGCTGTGAGCAAGAATGGGTGACGATGCCGAACGCACAGACCACCACCCGCCGCACGTCGGGCGTGGAGTACGAGTACCGCGTCCTGACGTTCCCCCGCGAGGTGTCCCGAGCCGAGATCCGCCGTGCCCTCGGGGAGCACGCCGAGTACGACCACTGGGAGCTCGCTCGCACGGTCGTCTACGTCGGCGGCATCCGCCGGGCCTGGCTGCGCCGACGGGTCATCCGGGTGCACCGCACCGCCTGACCCGCACCCCCGGCGCGCGCCCCGCATACCCGGCGCGCCACGTCGCATACGGAGTCAGGTGGCCTCGTCCTCCCACGCCAGGCGAAGGTCGAGCAGGAGGTCGAGGGCGACCGAGTCGCCGTCCCGGCCGCCCTTGCCGACCTGGAGCGGAGGCGGCGCCGGCGGGAGGATGACCCCGCGCCAGCGCCCGAACCGCTCCGGAGCCACGATGAGCACGTAGTAGCCCCCGTCGGTACCGACCCCGATCGAGCGGTTGCGTTTGAGGTACCAGCCCGTGACGCCGGTCCGGTAGCGGCCCCGCCCGCTCCACGGGGACGCGGTCAGCTCCTCGGTGGGCAGCCCGGCGGCGGTGGCCCGCTCGACGAACCGGTCGATGAGCACCTGCGCCTTGACCGACTCCGCCGCGTCCCGGCGCTGCTGGGCGGCGACGTGGTAGTCGGCCTGCGCGGCTCGTTCCGCCCGGCGCTGCTCCGCTTCGTCGTCCACGGGACAACCCTCCCAGGCTCCGCCGGTCCCGTGGCATATTCACGCAGCGTGACGCTGTACGACGCCAGGGAGTGGCACGAGCTGTTCGTCGCCTCGGCCGGTGCGGCCGCCGCCCTGGCCGGTCTCGTCTTCGTCGCCGTCTCGATCAACGTCGAGCGGATCATCGCCCTCCGCGGCCTGCCGGAGCGCGCCCTCCAGACCATCCTGCTGCTGCTGGCCGCCGTCGTCGTCAGCATCGTCGGCCTCGTCCCCCAGAGCACGACCTGGTTGGCCATCGAGGTGCTCGCGGCCGCCCTGTCCCTGGGGTCGGCATCGCGATCACCGGCCGTCGGGCCTTCGACACCGGCGGCAACCGTCAGTGGCTGGCCTCGCGGCTGGCCGCGGTGCTCCCCGGCAGCGTGTACTACCTCGTCGGTGGCGTCAGCCTCCTGGCCGGTTGGGGCGGCGGGCTGGCGTGGATCGCAGCCGGTCTCATCGGCGGGATGGTCGGTGCCGTCGTCAACGCCTGGATCCTGCTGGTCGAGATCCTGCGCTGACGCCGGCCTACAGCCCTTCCGCGATCTCCCGGATCACGGCGAGGCGGCGGTCCCACTCGGCACCGATCGCGTCGAGTCGGGTGGCGGTGGCCCGCAGCTGGGACCCGATGACGCGGTACTGCACCTCGCGGCCGACGCGAACCGGTTCGACGAGGCCGACCTCGTGGAGAACGCCGAGTTGCTTGGCGATCGCCTGTCGGCTGATCGGCAGGCGCTCGGCCAGGGCGGACGCCGAGGCGTCGCCCTCGCCGAGCGCCGTGAGGACGGACCACCGGGTCTCGTCCCCGAGCGCGGCGAACACCGGGACCAGCGTCGCCGTCGTCATGACCCGGACTCGAGCAGGGCCACCAGCTTGTCCAGCTCGGACTCCCAGCCGCCCCGGTGGCTCTCGAGGTTGGCTGCGGGGTCGGAGGTCGCGTCGAAGCCGGACTCGACGACCGTCAGCTGGGTGCCGCCTGAGACCGGTTCGAGGGTGAAGGTGAACACCGTGGAGTGGTCGACGTCGAACTCGCCGGGCAGCTGCTCCTGGGCGTCGTCGTTGTTCCAGCGGTAGGTGACCAGGCGACGCCGGTCCATCGCCTCGACCCGCAGCGGGATCGAACCCCGCTCGGGGAACGTCATCGAGCCCTGAGCGCCGGCACCCGTGCCGTCGAGCTCGGTCCGGCCGAACCACCGGGAGATGTGCTCCGGTTCGGTGACCGCCGACCACACCTTCTCGACCGGCGCGGCGATCCGAATGGTGCGGCGGACGGTGAACTCCTCGGCGTCGACGACGGCCGGCTGCCTGCTGGAGATGCTGCTCATGGGGTTTCCTCTCGTCAGGGATGGGCGACTAGCGATGGTGGGAGAGCTCGGCCGGGGCCGGCTGGGGCGCCGGGGTGATGTGACCGGTCGCCCAGGCGGCGGCGACGGCCAGCACGCCGATGACCGCACCGGTCATGACGGCGGCGGGGACGCCACGGGCGTCGATGTCTACCTCCTGGATTGAAGTGCAACTTTATAGTTGCAGATAACCCGTGGAGACGCAACCCCTGAGTTGCACCAGACGGAGGATCAGGCCCGGCGGAGGAACTCCCCCAGCACCCTGGTCCCGAAGACCAGCGACTTGATGGGAACCCGCTCGTCGATCCCGTGGAACATCGGTGCGAAGTCGAGGCCCGCGGGCAGCCGCAGCGGCGCGAACCCGTACCCGGTGATGCCGAGGCGGCTGAGGGCCTTGTTGTCGGTGCCCCCGGACAGGCAGTACGGCAGTACCGCGGCGTCGGGATCCTCGGCCAGCAGCGACTGCGTCATCGCCGTGAACAGGTCCCCCGACAGCGGCGAGTCGAGCGCGATGTCGTGGTGGTCCACCACGACCTCGACGTGCTCCCCGGCCAGCTCACGGACGGTGGCCATGAGGTCGTCCTCGTGCCCGGGCAGGAACCGGCAGTCCAGCGACGCGGACGCCCTTTGCGGGATCACGTTCATCTTGTAGCCCGCGTCCAGCATCGTGAACGTCGACGTGTCCGAGAGCGTCCCGAGGACGAACCCGGCCGCCCCGCCGAGGTGACGCAGCACGGGCGTGGGGTCCTCCGGCGCATACGGGGTGCCGGTGAGGTCGCTGAGCCCGTCGAGCAGCGCCTGGACCGAGGCGATGTACTCGCGCGGCCACGGGTATGCGGAGATCCGGCCGACCGCCTCGGCCAGCCGCACGACCGCGTTGGCCTCGTTGGGGACCGACCCGTGGCCGGCTCGGCCGCGGGCGTGCAGCCGGAGCCACGCGATGCCCTTCTCCGCGGTCTGGACGAGATAGGCGCGCGTGGGCTCCCCGGTCCCGGCGCGAGGCACGGTGACGCTGAACCCACCGACCTCCGAGACCGCCTCGGTCACCCCCTCGAACCAGTCGGGGTGCCGGTCGACGACCCACCGGCTGCCCTGTAGGCCGCCGGCCTCCTCGTCGGCGAAGAACACGAAGGTCGTGTTCCGCGCCGGCTTCTCACCGGTCCGCGCGAGGTGGCGCAGGTTGGCGACGATCATCGCGTCCATGTCCTTCATGTCGACCGCGCCGCGTCCCCAGATGCAGCCGTCGCGCTCCTCGGCGGAGAACGGGTCCACCTGCCAGTCGGCCGCGTTGGCCGGGACGACGTCGAGGTGACCGTGCACGGCGAGGCCCGGACGCGAGGTGTCCGACCCCTCGATGCGGACCATCACCGACGCTCGGCCGGGTTCGCTCTCCACGAGTACGGGGTCCAGGCCCACCTCGGTGAGCTGCTCCATGACGTACTCGGCGGCCTTGCGCTCTCCCGGTCCGGACCCGTCGCCGTAGTTCACCGACTCGATCCGGATGAGGTCGGCGCAGATGCGCGCGACGTCGTCTTCGGGAGCGATGGCGGCGTCCTCGAGGTCGTCCATCGCCCCACCCTAAGACCGCTCTCGGTACGTCGTCCGACATGATGGCGAGCGTGGACGCGCCGACACTGTTGACCGGTCGAGTGGTCACGCCGACCGGCGTCGTCGACGACGGAGCGGTCCTCGTCGACGGTGATCGCCTCTCCTGGGTCGGGCCACGCAGCGAGCTGGCCGGTCGCTCGGGAGCGATCCCGGACGGATGGGCCGACGGCCGAACGCTGCTCCCCGGTCTCGTCGACCTGCACTGCCACGGCGGCGCCGGCGGCGAGTTCGGTCCGGACCCGGACTCCGCTCGGACGGCTGCGGCTCACCACTTCCGCCACGGCACCACCTCGGTGGTCGGATCGCTCGTCTCGGCGCCGGGCCGGACCCTCCTCGAGGGCGTGACCGCTTGCGCCGAACTCGTGACCGACGGCACGCTCGCGGGGATCCACCTCGAGGGCCCGTTCCTCTCCGTGGTGCGCTGCGGCGCTCAGGACCCCACGGCCCTCATCGACCCCGATCCGGCCCTGGTCGACGCCCTGACCGAGGCGGGGCGCGGTGGTGTGGTCCAGATGACCTTCGCCCCCGAACGCCCAGGCTCGGAAGCGCTGGTGGCCCAGCTGGCCGCGGCGGGCGTCGTCCCGGCGGTCGGGCATACCGACGCCGACGCCGTCACCGCCCGGGCCGCGCTGGACCGGGTCTTGGAGCTCGGGCCTCGAGGCGGGCGACCCCTCGTCACCCACGTCTTCAACGGCATGCCGCCGCTGCACCATCGCTCTCCCGGCCCGGTCGCGGCCGCGCTCGGGTCGGCCGGTCGCGGAGAGGCGGTCCTCGAGGTGGTCGGCGACGGAGTCCACCTCGCCGCCGAGACCGTGCGGATGCTCTTCGAGACGGTCGGTCCGGGAGGCCTGGCCCTCATCACCGACTCGATGGCGGCGTCGGGGATGCCGGAGGGTCGCTACACCCTCGGGGGCCGCGACGTCGTCGTCGACGGCCGTACCGCGCGACTGGCCGACGGCGGTTCCATCGCCGGCGGCGTGGCCACCCTCCTCGAGGTCGTCCGCTGGTGTGTCACCGAGGTCGGGATCTCCCTGTCCGACGCGGTCACGGCCGCGAGCGCCACCCCCGCCTCCGTCCTGGGCCGCAGCGACGTCGGGTCCCTCACCGCCGGCCGCCGGGCCGATCTGGTGGTGGTCGAGGGCGACTTCGAGCCCGTAGGCGTGCTGCGCAGCGGACACTGGGTGGCCTGACGACAGGAAGGACGCGCGGGGATGTCCTCACACCGACGCACGCTCGTGGTCCTCGTCGCCCTCGTGGTCGTGGTCGGCGCCGGACTCGCTGCGATCTTCGTGCCCAGGGCCGGGCCGGCCGAGCCGGCTCGTCCGGCGGCCTCTCCGCTGGCCGGCCCGTTCGCCGTGCCCCTGGACATCGGGAACGGCCGCGTGCTCTTCCTGCGATGCCTCGGGCAAGGGCCGGTCACCGTTCTCCTCGAGTCCGGGGCGCACGACTCGTCGGACGCCTGGACGGTGTCGGCAACGGCGGCGGCACCGGTCATCGAGGAGGTCGCCGCGTATACGCACGTCTGCGCCTACGACCGGCCGGGGACGGTCCAGTACGTCGATCCGCCGGCGCTGACGAGCCGGAGCACACCGGTCGTCCAGCCCCGGACCCTGGAGGGCATGGCCGCCGACCTCGGCGCTCTCCTGGCTTCGGCCAAGATCCCTGGTCCGTACGTCCTCGTCGGTCACTCCCTGGGCGGGCTCATCGTCCACCTCTACGCCCAACTGCACCCCGACGCCGTGGCGGGACTGGTCTTCGTCGACACCCTCGCCCCTGCGCTGGAGCGGCTGCTCGGCGACCAGTGGGCTCCCTATACCCGACTGGTGAACTACCCGGGAACCGCTCTCAGGGACCTCTACACGCCGCAGTGGGAGACCATCGACGCCACCGCGGCCGTCGCGACGGTGGCGGCCAACCCCGGCCTCCCGAAGGTCCCGACGGCCGTCCTCAGCAAGGGCGAGCCGTTCGAGGTCTCGGCCGACTTCCCGAAGGACCTGGTGGACCGGCTCGAGCAGGCGTGGCCCCTGGCTCAGCAGTCCCTCGTCGCGGCGGGCTCGGACACGCCGCATACCGTTGCGACGGGAAGCGGACACAACGTGCACCAGTCGGCGCCCGACCTCACCAGCGCCACCATCCGGTTGGTGCTGGACCGAAGCCGACAGCCGCCGCAGCCGACACCGCCCACGACGACCGGCTGAGCGGACGGTTCAGTCCTTCGCCAGCATCCGCAGGACAGCCCGCTCCACGGTCTCGCGGCCCTGGGGCGAGAGGGTCTGGCCGGACAGGATCCGGACGTGGTCGACCTTGCTGAGCCGGCTGAACAGGCGACCGGCGTTGGCCAGCGTGGTCCCGGAGGCGTGCTTGTCGAGGACAACCGGGTCGACGTAGGACCGGCGGGCCACCGCGGGCGTGTTACCGAGCTGTTCGGAGACGAACTTGATGACCTCGCGCTCGGTCTTGGCGCTCGCGTTCTTCGACGGGGACGGGTCCTCGTCCCGCAGCGCCTTCTCGGCGAGGGCCGCCGCGGCCGTGACCGTCGCCGCCCACGTCCGCAGGTCCTTGACGGTGAAGTCGGCGCCGGTGAGCGTCTTGAACGCCTCGTTCACCTCGGCACCGGTGACCTCGTGCCAGCCCGTGCTGTCGCGGTACTGCAGCAGCCGCTCCCCGGGTGCGTTGCTGCGCTTCAACGCCCGGATCGCGACGGCCAGGGGCGGGTCGGTCACCTGCGCCTCGCGCTCGACGCCCGACTTGGCCGGGAAGAGGAAGTGGAGGTCGTCGCCACGCACCGCGACATGGTCGCGGTGGAGCGTGGTCACGCCGTGGGTTCCGTGCTCCTGCTCGTACTCCTCGCCGCCGGTCCGGAACAGTCCGAGGTCGAGCATCCGCAGCGCGACCGCGATCACGCGGTCGCGGGTGAGCCCCGAACGGCGCAGGTCGCGGTTGACCGCCTTGCGGAACTCGGGCAGCCGCGGCACCAGCTGCTGGACGCGCTCGTGCTTGGCCTTGCCGCGGGTTGCCGTCCACGACGCGTGGTAGAGGTACTGGCGCCGTCCGGCGTCGTCGGTCCCGACCGCCTGGATGTGACCGTGGGGGTACGGGCTGATCCAGACGTCCTTCCACGCCGGCGGGATGACGAGCGCGGTGATGCGCTCGGCGGTGTCCTCGTCGACCGGTTGGCCGTCGTCATCGCGGTAGCTCCACCCACGCCCGCGACGCACGCGGCGTAGCCCGGGACCGCTGAGGTTGCTGCGTCGCAAGCGCACGACGTGACTGTGGCACAGGCCCTTCGAACCCGCGCGTCGAACGCCCTGCCGCTCGAATTCGGCCGGGGCGGTTCGAAGATCGACGATTGAACTCGCTGGAAGGGGGCAGAGTGAGGGGTACGGCCGATGGTTTGTGAGGTCCGGGCCAGCGTCGACCGAGCCCCGGTGGCTTCAGCTCGAGAGGCCATCGGGGCGCCGGCGACGCCCTCATGGACCACGGCCGAACGGACGGAACGAACGAACGGGACCAGTCGGTCAGCCGGCGTCGGGCCGCTCGACGAGCCACCACGCCGCATACGGGGTGAGCCAGTAGTTGCCGTCGGCATCCGGCTCGACCACCCGCTCGGAGATGGCGTCCCAGGGCTCGGGCAGCCCGACCTCGCGGAGCCGCCAGGCCGGGTACGGCCGGGTCTCGGGCGTGATGTTGTAGAGGCAGACCATGGCGCCGATCGGCGCGCGGCGAACGATGGCGAGCACCCCGCCGTCCTCGACCGGCAGCACCTCGCTGCGAACGCTGGCGTGCAGGTGCGGGAGTGACGACCGGACGCGCGCGAGGTGGGCCAGGCCGCTGAACACCCGTCCCGCCACGGTGCGCCGGTCGTGCCGCTGCTCCGCCCGCCTCCAGTCCAGCCGCGGCCGGTGGGCCCACCGGTTGTCGGTCTCGTGGCCCTGCTCGGCGGCCCAGCCCGGGTCGTTGGCCATACCGAGCTCGTCGCCGCTCCACACGACCGGGATGCCGCCCCAGGCGTACACGATCGCGTGGGTGAGGAAGAAGCGGCCGAGCGCGTCGTCGATCTCCTCGGGCCGTGCGGCGGCGGACAGGCCCGTCAGCGCTGCGGTCGTGCCGCTGATCCGGCGGTCGCCCGTGGCCGGGTTCTCCTGGAACACCAGCCCGTGCGCGGTCGACCCGGGGAACAGCCCGGAGTACCAGTCGGACAGGAACCGGCGGTGGTGGTAGCCGCTGAGGCCGACCCCGCTGGTGTCCTCGTCGGTGATGGCCCACCCGATGTCGTCGTGGCACCGGACGTAGGTGATCCAGGCCGCCGACGACGGAGCGCGGGGCAACCGCTCGAGGGTATGCGCCGCCAGCCGGGTGTCGGCGGTGGCCAGCATCGACCAGATCTGCACCATGAGGGTGTTGTGGTACGCGAGGTCGCTGACCTTGCCGTGGTGCCGGCCGGCGCCGAGGTACTGGACCAGGTCGTGCGGCGCGACGATGGCCTCGGCCTTGAACGCCAGCGCCGGGCAGGCGATCCGGGCGACCGTCTTGAGCACCTGCGTCACCGCGTGGACCTCGGGCTCGTTCTGGCAGGTGGTGCCCATCCGCTTCCACAGGAAGGCGATCGCGTCGAGGCGGAGCACCTCCACACCGAGGTTGGCAAGGAACAGGATGAGCTCGGCGAACTCGACGAGGACGTCCGGGTTCGACCAGTCGAGGTCCCACTGCCAGGCGTTGAACGTCGTCCACACCCATTGCTGGAGCTCCTCGTCCCACGAGAAGTTTCCCGGCGCGAAGTCCGGGAAGACCTCGGGGAGGGTCCGCTCGTACGCGTCGGGCTGGGTCCGGTCGGGGTAGACGTGGAAGTAGTCCTGGTAGTGCTTCTCCCCGGCCCGCGCCCGGACCGCCCACTCGTGCTCGCGCGCGACGTGGTTGAGGACCAGGTCGAGGACGAGGCTCATCCCGTTCTCGCGCAGCGTGGTCGCGAGGTCGCGCAGGTCGTCGACCGTCCCGAGGTCGGAACGGACCGCACGGTAGTCCCGCACCGCATACCCGCCGTCGTTGTCGCCCACCCGCGGCTCGAGCAGCGGCATGAGGTGGAGGTAGGTCACGCCCAGCTCGCGCAGGTACGGGATCTTCTCCTCGACGCCCTTGAGGTTGTCGGCGAAACGCTCGGTGTAGGCCGCGTAGCCCACCATCCCGGGCAGCTGCAGCCAGTCCGGCTGCAGCGAACGGCGAATGTCGAGGACGTGCAGGTCGTGCGGACGCTCGACGAACGCGTCATGGGCCAGGCCGACGAGACGGTCAGCGAGCGGGAGCGCCGCGTCGTGCCCGTACAGCGTCTCCAGGGCCTCGACGAGGTCCCGGCGGCGACGCTCGACGCGGAGCTCGAAGAGCTCCTCGCGATCAGCGCTGACGGGCATGCCCGAATCCAACCGCACCGGCGTCGCCCCTGGAAGGCGGCGGCTGCCAATGTCCGCCTGTCGGTCAGGGCGACGGCGGCCGCCGCCTTCCCCGGTTTCCCCGCGAGGGGCCAACTTCTGTCGTCATCCGCCGCCGATGAGGACAGAAGTTGGCCTCTCGGCGGCTCCGAAGGTCAGCTGCGGCGTGAGCGCGGAGGCGGGTGGGGCTCGGCCTCGTCCGAGGGGAGCAGCTCGTAGGAGGGGTTCGCCATGGCGAGGTACCCGTGGCGCTCGCCGACCCGACCCTCGACCCGGACCAGGGTCCCCGGCTCCATCCCGTCGATCCGCCGTCGGCCGTAGAACAGCAGCGTCAGTCCGCCGGACTCGTCGACCAGCTCGGCCCGGTAGGTGGGGCTCGTACCGATGGTCGATGACTCCACGGCCCGGATCCGGCCCTGCAGCACGGCCCAGCCGCGGGGCGGCGCCTCGGCGATGGTGACCCGGTCCGACGGGGTCGGACCGATCGACGAGGCCGGCTCGCGATGCGGCCGCGCCGACGCCGTGGGCTCGGCCTCCTGGCGGACCGGGCGGGGCCTCGCCGACGCGTCGAAGGGGACGATGGTCGCCGCGACCCCGCGGACCTGGGAGACGGCGGCGGCAATCTCGTCCGCGGTGCGGTCGTGCAGCAGCCGCCCGAGCAGCGGGCCGTACTGCCGTCTCGGGAGGAGCACGGTGACCAGGCCGTTCCGAGGACCGGCGAGCAGGGTCCGTTCGGCGAGCTCCAGGGCGGCGCGGCCCAGCCGTCGGTCGGGGCAGTCGACGATCTCCAGCGGAAGGTCCAGCCGAGGCATGTCGTCCCACGCCTGTTGCAGCGCACGGGCGTGCTCCACGTCGATGGAGAAGTGCACGGCGCGTAGCGAGACCGGCCGGAGGCTCCGCGCATACGTGTGGGCGCGCAGGACGGCGAGGTCGACCCGGTCGACGAGGATGATCACCGTGTTGCTGGTCCGCAGCATGGCGATCTGACGGTCGGGCACCGCCTTGAGCAGCGCCGCCTCCTCCTGGTACGTCCGGCGCAGCCGCAGCAGCAGGATCACCAGGAGCGGGAACACGAGCACGACGAGCCAGGCGCCCTCGGTGAACTTCGTGACGGCGAAGATGAGGACGACCGCGCCGGCGACGGCACCGACGGCGGTGTTGATGACGACCTTCACCCGCCACCGACCCGTGCGGTGCGTCGTGAAGTACCGGGCCATGCCGAACCCCGCGAGCGTGAACCCGGTGAAGACGCCGATGGCGTAGAACGCTACGAGCTCGTCGACGTGCGCGCCGGTGCCGAGGATCAGCGCGAGCGCGATGACCGCCAGGACGATGATCCCGTTGGAGAACGCCAGCCGGTGCCCGCGCTTGGTGAGCCAGCGCGGCAGGAACCCGTCGGCGGCCACGAAGTTGGCGAGGTAGGGGAACCCGTTGAACGGCGTGTTGGCGCCCGTCCAGAGGATGAGCATCGTGGCCAGCTGGACGACGAAGTACATCCCCTGGCCGGCGACCGAGTCGCCGAGCACCGCCTTGGCCACTTGGGAGATGACCGTCGGCGAACCGCTCTCGTAGGCGACGGCGTGGGTCTCGTGGGCCAGCCAGGAGACACCGGCGACGAGCGTGCCGAGCAGCACGCTCATGATGACGAGTGTCCGGCGCGCGTTGAACCCCTGCGGCGGTCGGAACGTGCTGACCCCGTTGGAGATCGCCTCGAGACCGGTGAGCGACGAGCCGCCGTTGGCGAACGACTTCATGAGGATGTAGACCGCACCGAAGGCCAGCAGCGGACTGCCTTCGCCGACGGGGAAGGCGCCGGCCGCGGTGGTCGGGTCGTAGTACGGGAGGTCGCCGAGGACCTCGCGGACCAGCCCGCCGACGATGACGACTGCCATGCAGGCCACGAAGAAGTACGTCGGGAACGCGAACAGCCGGCCGGCCTCCCGAAGCCCGCGCAGGTTGCCGTAGAAGAGGACGAGGACGACGCCGACCGTGATCTCGAGCTGGTAGTCGCCGAGCGCCGGGATCGCACTGGTCACGGCCGCCGTACCGGCCGACGCCTGCACCGCGACGGTGACGATGTAGTCGAGCATCAGGGCGACGGCCCCGACCTGCGCGACGACCGGCCCGAAGTTCTCGCGGGCGACGACGTAGGACCCACCGGCGGCGGTGTAGGTCGTGACCACCCAGCGGTAGGTGAGCGTCACGAGGACGAGGACCACGAGCACGATCCCGGTCATCGGCAGCAGCAGGGTGTATGCCGACAGGCCGAACAGCGGGATGAGGACGAGCAGGATCTCCTCCGAGCCGTACGCCGACGACGAGATGCAGTCGCTGGAGAGCACGCCCAGCGCGGTCCGCTTGCTCAGCCGCTCGCCCTTGAGCTCCACGTTGGTCAACGGCGGTCCGAGCAGCCGGCACTTCACCCGGTAGGCGAACGTCTCCGGCGCCTCGATGACGATCGGCAGGGCCTCGGGCCGGCCGAACCGGTCGTCGGCGTCGCGATCCCCGTCCGCGGGTCCGCTCCCCTCGACCGTCACGCTGGTATTCAACCCTCCTGACGCGCTGTAGGGCGGAATGTCGACGGGGACTTGACCACGCCTTGCCCGGAACTGGTGGTCGAGGTGGTGCGATGCCTGGGTGACCAACCCTCTCGGACACCGCACCCGGCTCGCGGTCGCGACCAGCGGCCTCCCGCTCGCCGCCGTCGTCGCGCTCGCCCTCTCGGGCTGTGCCGCTCCGCAGGACACGGCGTCGGGCTCGACGTCCGCACCACCGTCGTCATCCACCTCGACGGCACCGGTGAGCGTCGAGGAGCTGGCCAAGGGCGAGCAGTCCGCGGCGGTCGACGTCGAGGTCGGCGGGCCCGCCCAGGTGGTCTTCCGGCGCATCACGATCGCCCCCGGCGCGGGCACCGGCCTTCACTGCCATGCCGGCCAGCTGGTCGCCGTCGTCGAGAAGGGCGAGCTGACCCACTACGCGCCGGTCTACCCGGGCGGTGTGCATGTCTACACAACCGGTGACTCCATCGTCGAAGGGGCTCGCTACGTCCACGAGGGCAAGAACCTCGGGACCGACGACGTCGTCCTCCTCGTCACCTACGTGATCGCCGAGGGCCAGCCGCTCGCCCAGACCGACCTGTCCAAGTGTGCGCCGGCGGGCACGACCTGACGGAGACTATCCCTGTTCATCATCCGCATTGATGTGCTAGGAATAGGGCGACCCGTCCGCGCCAGGAGAGGGGGCACCGGTGCCCGCCCCGGAAGCCGGCCCCGCCGCATACCCGCATCTGTTCGAGCCCATCACCGTGGGCACCATGCGGCTGCGCAACCGGGTCATGCTCCCGCCGCACGCCTCGGCGATCGGCAACATCTACGGCACCGACGAGGACGCCGAGCGCAACATCGCGTACTTCGAGGAGCGGGTGCGGGACGACGGCGTCGCGTGGGTCGCGAGCCTGTCGACCCACCTGCGCAACACCGTCATCCCGGGGTTCGACCCGACGGGCGTCGGAGCGGCGACGACCGGCTTCTTCCGGCTGCCGTTCTTCGTCGAGCGGGTCCAGGCGTTCTCCGACACCCTGCACCGGCACGGGGCGACGGTCTCGGTCCAGATGGTCCACCAGGGCGGGATGCCGCACGGCGCCTCGGCGGTGATGAGCGCGCCGGTGATCAACCTCATGCCGCACGTGATGGACCAGGACGACATCGACGCGTTCGTCCGTGAGTACGCCGCCTCGGCACGGCTCTCGCTGGAGGGGCGCGCCGACGGCGTCGAAGTCCACCTCAACCACGACGACATCCATGAGTGGTTCCTCTCCCCCTTCACCAACCAGCGCACGGACCGCTACGGCGGGTCACTGGAGAACCGCTGCCGCTTCGCCGTCGAGACGCTGCAGGCGATCCGGGACGAGGTCGGCACGGCTCTCACGGTCGGCGTTCGCCTCAACGTCCGCGAGGAGGTGCCCGGCGGCTACGACGTCGCCGGCGGCGTCGAGATTGCGCAGTACCTCGAGTCCACCGGCCTCATCGACTACGTCCACGGCGTCGTCGGGTCGCCGTGGGGCAACCCCAGCTACATCCAGCCGACCTACTTCGACCCGGCGCAGTTCTCCGCGCTGGCCGGCGAGCTCACCGCGGCGCTCTCGATCCCCGTGGTCCACACCGGCCGGATCAACGGACCCGACGTCGCCGAGCGGGTGCTGGCGGCGGGGCACGCCGACATCGTCGGCATGGCGCGGGCGCACATCGCCGAGGGCCGTCTGCTGCAGAAGGCGCGAGAGGGTCGAGTCAAGGAGATCCGGCCCTGCGTCGGCGGCAACGAGTGCATCAGCCGCCGCTACGTCGAGGGGCTCGGCTTCGCCTGCGCGGTGAACCCGAGCACCAGCCACGAGGTCGAGGGTCCGTGGCCGCCGGTCTCGAGCGCCCGGAGCCTGCTCGTCGTGGGTGGGGGCCCGGCGGGGATGGAGCTCGCCGCGCTCACCCGCGAGTCCGGGTTCGACGTGACGCTGTGGGAGGCCGCGGACGAGCTCGGCGGCCAGCTGCGGTACGCCGCTATGGCCCCGCGCCACGAGATGTACGCGGCCTACCTGGACTGGCAGCGCCGACGGCTCGGTGACCTGGGCGTCGACGTCAAGCTGGGTCATCGCGCGACGGCCGACGAGGTGGCGGCGCAGTCCGCGGACGTCGTGGCCGTGGCGACGGGGGCGACCCCGCGCGTTCCGCAGATCCCGGGTGCCGACGGCCCGTCGGTCGTCGACGTCCGCGACGTGCTGGCCGGTCGCGCGAGGGTCGGGGCCCGAGTCCTCGTCGTGGCGCAGGACGACCACGTGGCGCCGCTCTCCGTCGCCGACCTGCTGTCGGGCCAGGGCCACGAGGTCGTCCTGACCTACGCCACCGCCGGACCCGCTCCGCTGCTCGGCCGCTACATCCTCGGCGGCATCCTCGGCCGGCTCGACGCTCAGGGCGTGCGGATGCGGTTCATGGAGGAGGTCGTCGCGATCCGCGGCTCCGAGGTCGTGGTCCGCAACGTCTACTCGCTACGTGAGGAGACGGTCGGCGGCTTCGACTCGGTCGTCCTCGCCTGCGGCTCGGTCTCCGACTCCGCCCTGTACGACGAGGTCAAGCCGCGGCTCGCCTCGGTCCATGTGCTCGGCGACGCGTTTGCGCCGCGTCGCCTCGTCTTCGCCACCAAGCAGGCCTACGCCCTGGCCGAGCTGCTCGTCCGATCCTGACCACCGACCCCACGCATACGGAGGAACCATGCTGCTCAAGGACAAGGTCGCGCTCATCACGGCCGGCGCGTCGGGGATGGGGCGAGCCGGCGCCGAACGGTTCGCCGCCGAGGGCGCGCACGTCATCGTCGTCGACTTCAACGAGGCGAACGCCGCGGAAACCGTCGACGGGATCACCGCAGCGGGGGGCAGCGCCGCCGCCGAGATCTGCGACGTGCGTGACCTGGGTGCGCTCAAGGCACTGGCCGAGAAGGTCGAGAGCGAGCACGGCGCCCTCCACGTGCTCTACAACAACGTCGGCATCCCCGGTGCCGCCGGGCTGGAGCTCACGAAGGACGAGTGGGACTTCGGCATCGAGGTCAACGCGCGGGCGTCGTTCTTCCTGAGCGGCTACCTGACCTCGGCGCTCAAGGCCGCGAACGGCGCGTCGGTGATCTTCACGTCGTCGACGTCGGGGCTGATCGGGTCGCCGTTCAGCCCGATGTACTCGTTCACCAAGGGCGGCATCATCGCCCTGGTGCGCTCGATGGCGCTGGCGTGGGCGGCCGACGGGATCCGGGTCAACGCGATCGCACCGGGCTCGGTCGAGACGCCCGGGCTGCCGGCGTTCTTCCGGACCGACGACCCCGAGGAGATCGCGGCCCGCAAGAAGGCGTTCTTCGCCACGATTCCCATGGGCCGGGCCAGCCAGCCGGAGGAGATCGCCGGCGTCGCCCTGTTCCTCGCCAGCGACCTGTCCAGCTACGTGACGGGCGTGACCATCCCCGTCGACGGCGGCATCACCGCGAAGTAGCGCTCGCGCGGCCCGGCTCACCAGGGCCAGGCGGCTCCCGATTTCTCAGACATGTCCGAGCAATAGTGCGCCGAAAGCGATTTCGCGCGCGACTACTCAGACATGTCTGACGAGTGGACGGCACGGGTCTGGTGCGGGCTAGCCGCCGCCGGCTCGGGCGGCCGCGAAGATGAACGCCGCCCACTGAGAGGCACGGGCGCAGACGCAGTCGAGTACCTGGTCGGGTGACGGGATCGGTGGTGATCACAACCAGATCGGGTACCGGATCAGGTACCCAACCCGTTGCGTCACGGACTCTCGCCGGTCGCCCCAGTCCCATACCCGGTCGTATGCCAGATGAGGTCGTGATCATGCCCAGATCAGCCATACGACCGGGTATATGACCTCAGGAGCCCTGCGCCAGCGTCAGGCGACGGGCCCTCGGACGAAACGGGATCGGTCAGCCGGCGCCCGCTCGAGCGGCCGCGACGATGAACGCCGCCACCTCGGGCTTCTGGATGTCGGAGTGCGCGCCGGCGAACGAGCTCTGGCTGGTGTCGGTGATGACGAAGTTGCCGTCGGCGCGGTGGAACTCGCCCGCGACGAACACCTCCTGGCCGGTGAGCGGCAGCGCGAAGTCGTGGGCGGTCACGCCCCGGTACCCGTCGGCACCCATCCCGCCCCACCGGTCCGCGCCGTCGCTGTCCTGGTTGTCCTGCTGCGACAGGAACGACGCCTTGGGATACCAGTTGCCCACCGCCCAGTCGGCGGTCGAGTACGTCGCGCAGAGCGGTCCCTTGACGCGGTTCTGGAACCCCGACAGCGCGCCCTGGATCCCGATGTCCGTCGACCCGTCGCTGAACGACCAGTGCGAGAAGGCGCCCTGGACCAGGGTGAGCGAGGCGACCGGGCTCTGTTCCGGGCTGGCGATCCCGGCGAGCGAGAAGGCCACCAGACGGGCCCCGAAGCTGTGCCCGATGAGGTGCACCCGCACTGTCGGCGCCGCCGTCTGTAGCGCGACGAGGAATGACGCCAGGCCACTGCGGCCGATGTCGCCGGCCCGGCCCTTCATCTGGTAGTACGAGCCGACCCGCAGCGCGTCCTTCGCGCCGTTCCACACCTTGCCGAAGAAGTCCCCGATGCCCTGCACGTCGCTCTCCGGTGGAGCGCTGCCCATGACGACGGAGAGCTTCCCGTATGCGTCGCGCGGGTCGTCGGTGGTGAAGAGGGCGGTCTCCCCGGAGTCCTCCTCGGTGGCCGCGCCCTTCGTCGGCGAGGACGCGAACACCTTGCCCAGCAAGCCATGGAACTCGTCGAGCCGCTCCTGCTGGGCTACCGGCGACTCCCCCGCCGCCACGCCCTTGAGGCCCTGGTCGACCAGCTTGCCCATCCGCTTGACGTCGTCGCGGTCGCTGCCGGAGAACCCACTGGCCAGCGACTTCGCTATCGCCTTGCCCGAGACGGCGGCGTCCGCCTGTCCGGGTGGCGGCGGCGCGACGTCCCGTGCCTGCGGGAGATCGCGCGGCTGCTCCTCGGGGGCGTCCGGGAACCACAGTGACGGCCAGTACACCCCGAGGAACCGCGCGTTGTTCGGCACCCCGGGGTCGGACCGGATGAGGTTGAACATCCCGTTGTAGAGCTGGTCGGCAGCGGCCTCGCTGTTGCCCCAGCCGTGGCTCATGACGAACAGGTCCTGAGTGCCGCTGTCGCGGATCTGCGCCACCAGCGTGGCGGTGTCCTCACCCCCGGCCGCGATGCCACCCTGCTCGTCGAAACGCAGCTCCCAGTACGAGCCCGCCGAACCGTCCATGTTGTTCTCCTGCCTCTCTGGGTCAGCTGTCGGCCAACATCCGCATCGCGTCGACGAGTCCGGCGCCCTGTGCGTACCGGTCCCGTCCGAGGTCGGTGGCCGTGCGCATCAGCAGCGCCTTGACCTCCGCCGGTCGGCCGATGAACTCCGGTCGGCACGAGAGGAACCCGGCGATGACGCCGGACACGTGAGGCGCGGCCGCGCTGGTACCGCTCTGCTCCGCATACGTCAGTGACTTCTTCACGCCGCGTCCGGTGAGGCCGGCGCTGTTGCGCACCAGCCCGGTCGCGGCCGAGCAGATCCACTCCCCGGGCGCGACGACGTCGGGCTTGGGTCGCCCGTCGAGGGTCGGCCCCTTCGACGACGTCCACGACACCCCGAAGACGTGTGGGGCCTCCCGGTGCGTGGAGCCGACCGTGATGCAGGTGGCCGCGTGGCCGGGCTCGGTCACCGACGCGAGCACCCCCACCGACTGCTTCGACGACTGCGGCGAGAGGGTCTGCCCGTTGTTGCCGGCCGAGATCACCACGACGACACCGGACGCCGTGAGCTCGTCGATCCGCTGGCAGAGCGGCGAGAGGCCCGCCGCGTAGTGCGACGGGTCCCAGTCGGCGCCCAGGCTGAGGTTCACGCCGTGGATGCGCAGGTTCTGCCGGCTGGTGTTGACCTCGCGCAGGATGTACTCGATCGCCGCGATGACCGCCGACGACGAGGTGACGGCGGCGCCCTGGATCTGGCGGAACACCTTGAGACTGACCAGCTCGCACTCCTGGGCCATCCCCGCCAGCGGCCCGACGTTCGTGCGCCGCACGAAGCCGCCGTCGACCGGCTCCATGGAGTCCGCGACGATCGGGGTGCTGCCCTCGGGACACGCACCGGCGATGATGCCCGCGACGTGGGTGCCGTGGCCGACCTCGTCGGTAAGGGGTGAGTCGCCGGCGCCGTCCGGGAACGGGATGTTCGGCTGCACCAGCCGGGAGAAGTCCTTGTGAAGCCCACCCGTACGCGGCAGCTTGTCGGCCTTGACCTTCCCCTCGCGGGCCAGCTCGAGCTGGGAGAAGTGGCCGTGGGTCGCGTCGATGCCGGTGTCGATGATCGCCCACACGATCCCGGACCCGTTGGCGTTGAACGCCCGCCGCGCGGCGTCCACCTTCACCGTCGGTGCCGAGCGGTCCACCTGCGCGTAGAGCACGTAGTCCGGCCACGCGTGCCGGATCACCGGTGGACCGGTGGTGCGATCCTGGTCCCGCTGGACCAGGTCCGCGAGGCCGGTCCGGGTCAGGACGCACTGGTAGAGCGACCCGGTGATCTGGTCCTTCCTGGCCGGGGCCTCGCCCGACGACGCCTTCCACGCATCCCACACCTGCTCGAACGCGTCCTGCTGGGCGCGCAGACCGCCGGGGAACGACGAGTCCAGCTCGACGACGACGACGATCGGCTCCTCGGCCGGTGGCACGCCCTCGATGAGCGACAGCTCGCGCTCGGCGCGCTCGGGACCGCCCGGGCCACGAGGCGAGGTGGGCGGCGGCGCGGTGAGGTCACCGATGATCGGCGAGCGTCCGCGACCGGCGGAGACGCCGGTGATGCGCACGCTCGGGTCGGGCGGCTCGATCACGCTCACCCTTGGACCCCTTTCCCCTGAGCGGGAACCAGCATCCCGCGTCCCGGTGCCGGGCGCACGGATATGTCCGAACTCGTACCGACCACTCAGCCCAGGTCGGCGAGCACTCCGTCGATGCGACGTCGGGCCATCTCCGGGGTCCCCGGTCCGGGCAGGACGTAGCGCCGCCCCGCCTCGATCGCCATGCACACCTGTTCGGCCACCGTCGCCGCGTCCACCGGCTCGAGGGTCAGCTGGAAGTCGGGTGGGGGCAGCGAGCTGCCACCGGTGGCGACGGCGACCAGGTCGGCCGGACGGTTCCGGTCGGCGCTGTGGATCCGGCTGGGCACCGGCCCGGGGCAGAGCACGGTGACGCCAACGTCCACGCCGACGGTGGCCAGCTCCTCGACGAGGGTCTCGGAGAGCCCCACCACCGCGTGCTTCGAGGCCGTGTATGCGCCGTTGCCACCGCCGGGGATCGGCGCCAGCCCGGCGATCGACGCGGTGTTGACCACGTGCCCGCTCCCCTGCCTGATCAGGTGCGGCACGAACGCCCGGATGCCGTTGACGACGCCGAGCAGGTTCACCTCGAGGGTCCACCGCCAGTCCTCCGGGGACTGCTCCCAGACCGGCAGCCGCGGCGTGACGATGCCGGCGTTGTTGCAGACGACGTCGACACGGCCGAGCTCGTCGAGCGTGCGAGTCGCTAGTCGTAGCAACGCATCCGGATCGCGGACGTCGGTCACCTGCCCGATGACGCGGCCGGCCGCGGCCATCTCCCCAACGGCCTGGTCGAGCGCGGCGGCCTCGACATCGGCGGCGACCACCGCCAGCCCGCGCCGGAGGAACCCCTCGGCCAGCCCGCGACCGATCCCGCTCGCCGCCCCCGTGACGACGGCGACCTGCCCGGGGTTCAGCCTCATCGCGCCGTCGATCCCAGCAGCTTCGGGACGACCTCGGTGCCGAACGTCTCGAGCTGGGCCATCGCGTCGCGGTGCGGCAGTCCCGGCCAGTGCGGCTTGAAGACGAAGTCGGTCATCCCGAGGTCCGCCTCCAGTGCGCCCAGCGCGTCGGCACACTCGGCCGGGCTGCCGATGACGAACCGGTCCTCGATATCGGCCCGCACCTCGTCACCCGACTGCATCGGGGTGTTCTCGCCCGACAAACCCCACTTCCGGTACACCTCGTAGCGTGCGCGGTACCGCTGCAGCGCGGCCTCGAACCCGGCCTCCTTGGACGGCGCGATGAGCAGCTCGCGACGGACGGGGAACGCGCCGTCCGTCGGAAGGCCGGCCGCCGCTCGGGTGGCGAGGAACAGCTGCCGCAGGGTCGCCAGCTCGGTATGCGTGGGGAACGGCGGCGCGTACCAGGCGTCCCCCATCCGGGCGGCGCGTCGGACCGCACCGGACGCCTGCCCTCCTATCCACACCGGCGGTCCGCCGGGCTGGACTGGGAGGACGGACGGCCGGGCGCCGCGCACACTGTGGAACCGTCCCTCGACGTCCACCTCGTCACCGCTCCACATGGCGCGGACGATCCGCAGCGACTCCTCGAACCGGGCCACCCGCGTCCCCGGCTCCACTCCGAACGCGTCGAACTCGTGGGCGCTGTAGCCGAGCCCCACGCCGAACACCGCCCGCCCGTCGCTCAGCACGTCGAGGGTGGCCATCTGCTCCGCGATGTCGACCGGGTTGACCATCGACAGCAGGATGATCCCGGTCGCGGCCCGCATCGTCGGCGTGACCGCCGACAGGTGGGTCAGCCACGGAACCGGTTGGTAGTAGCGGAGCTCCGAGCCGAGGAAGTGCTGGCCGCACACCATGAGGTCGAAGCCGAGCTCCTCCGCGCTGCGGACCAGCTCCTCGTGCTCCCGCACCTGCTGGCGTGGGTCCACGCTCGCGTCGTGGACCGAGGTGAGCAGGATCCCGAACCTCACGACGCCACGTCCTGCGGGGTCAGCTCGGCCTGGGCCAAGGGGGTATGCAGGTGCGCACCGAAGAGGTCGGAGCAGAACGGGTCGCTGCTCGACGACCACCTGACGAGGGACACCTTGGCCGCCCGGATCCGGTCGTCCCACCAGACGCCCTTGACCTGGTCGACCGGCACGGCGTAAGCCGCTGCCACCCCCTCGACGGTGAGCAGCGACGAGGAGCGTGCCGCCGCATACCGCTGCTCGTCGCCGAAGAACAGGTCGACGGTGACCGTGAACGGCCCGGCGTTCTTGCTGCGGATCACGTCCGCGGCGTCAGACAAGCGCATGTCGCTCCTCCTCGACCTCGGACACGTTGGAAACCGTTGTCGTTCGCGGGAACCCGACCACCTCGGTCGGGAACGGAGCCACGGGATCGGCGAGCGGCAGCAGGTGGTAGATCGAGAAGGAGAACACCTCCGACACCGGCACGACGACCGGCATGATCGGCGCGGCGGCGTTGCCGGCGGTGGTCTTCCGACCGGGGTACGGACCGATGAAGAGGCGGATGAAGGCGAAGTACGCGGCCTCCTTGGCCAGCTCCTCGGTATCGGCGACGACGTCGACGAGGATGCCGGCCTCGTGGCCGGTCACCCCCTGGTTCGGCTCCAGCGAGCCGAGCACCGCATCGAGCCCGAAGATCCGCGTCGCGATGCGGAGCCGGCCCTCGCGAACCGCCTCGGTGAACCGCGGGGCCGACACGACCGCCGCCTCGGCCGAGTCCGCCCAGGCACGCGCCTGGGTCAGCAGGGCGGGCTCCCGTACGCCGAGGAGGCTCACCGCTCGGAACCCCTCGCGCCGCGCGCCCTCCATCAAGACGGTGTAGGGCCGTTCGACCCAGCGCGCCCCCTCGCAGCGGATTCCGGTGGGCGTCTCGACGTAGGTCGCGTCGGCGAGGTCGAGCAGTCCGCCCGGGTTCTCCTCCTGAGTCGGGTGGGAGCGCTCGTAGAAGGTGTGCGAGACCAGTGACCGGATCGTGGCCCGGGCGTCCGCCGACGGTGACCGGACCTCGAGCCCGGTCTCGTCCAACGACGCCCAGAGGCACCGACCGGAGTCGCCGGGCTCCAACGCGAGGCCGCCGCACTCCAGCAGCTTCCCGGCGAAGGCCGCCACCGCGGTGGGGATCCCGCGCAGCATCGGCAACGCCATGAACAGGCCGATGTCGAGCGCCCGCCCGGTGATCACGCCGTCGACACCGCGGTCGAGCGCCGCCATCACCGGCTCGGGGCCGATGAGGGCGACGATCCGCTCGGCCTGGTGGACGTCGTCGGCCGTGAGCTGGGGCGACAGCGCCACACCCGGACCCGCCGGGACGACCGGCTCACCAGCCGCGATGGTGGCCAGCAGGAGGTCGCGGTCGACCTCCGACCGGACCACGCCGACGTCGAGCGACCATCCGTTGCGGTCGCAGAGGGCGTCGAACGCCTCGAGGCAGGTGTCGAGATGCGGGTCGGCTCCGGCGATCCCGAACGAGAAGACGAAGGGCACATCGTGCTCGATCGCGGCCCGCACATAGGGCTCCACGTTGGCCGCCTGGTTCGCGGACACCTGCTCACCCGAGCCGAGCCAGTAAGGACCCCAGTCGCTGCCGGTGCCCTGAGCCACGACGACGTCCACGCCCCACTCGAAGGCCCGCGCGATGTCCGCCTCGATGCCGGGTACCGGCGCGATGTGGTTGACGAAGGCGAGGATCCGCACCGGTCGAGCTGCTTCGACAGTCATGACGTTCCTCCTGACGGGCCCGCGGCCGCGAGCAGCTCCCGGACCTGTGCGGTGGCGACCTTGCCCGACGCGTTGCGCGGCAGGGCGTCGACGATGTGGACCCGCCGCGGTCGCTTGTAGCCGGCCAGCTCGCCGCGGGTGGCCTCGATGATCGACTCCGGAGTGCGGTGGGACGCCGCGTCCAGGACGACGACCGCGACCACCGTCTCCCCCCAGGTCGGGTCGGGCTCACCGATCACGACGACGTCGGCGACTCCCGGGTCGAGGCGCAGCACCTGCTCCACCTCGGCCGGGTAGACGTTCTCGCCGCCGCTGATGATCAGGTCCGTGAGCCGGCCGGTGACGTAGAGGTAGCACTCCCCGTCGAGGCGTCCCAGGTCCCCGGTCCGCAGCCACCCGTCGTGCAGCAGCTCCTCGGTCGCCGCCGGCAGCCCGTGGTAGCCCTGGGAGTTCTGCGCCGATCGCGTCCACACCTCGCCGACCTCCCCATTCTCCAGTGGTGCGAGGGTGGCCGGGTCGCGGATCTCGACGCTCACCCACGGGTACGCGCGTCCGGCCGACGCGCTCCGGGGGTCACCGTCCGGCCGGGCCGGGTCGGGCTCCAGCTCGGTGAACCCGCCGGTGGTCTCGGTCATCCCGTAGACCTGTCGGAGGACGGGCCCGAGAACCGTTGTCGCAGCTTGACGTTCGGCGTCACTGATCGGCGAGCCGCCGTAGACGACCATGCGCAGGGCGGGGAACGCCCCAACGGCCCCGACCTCACGGGCCAGCGCCGCCAGCATCGCGGGCACCAGGAAGGCGTGGGTCACCCGGTCGTCGGTGAGGTGTCGGGCGATCGTGGCCGGACGGGCGTCGTCGGCGATGATCGTCGTTGCGCCGGCGGCCAGTCCGACCAGTCCCCAGCTGAGTGCCCCGACGTGGAACAGCGGGGTGGCCAGGAGGCTGGTGCTGGTCTCGTCGAGACCCCACCGGTCCACCACGCCCGTCACCTTGGCGGCGAGGTTGCCGTCGGTCAACAGCACGCCCTTGGGCCGCCCGCTCGTCCCGGACGTGTAGATCTGCAGCACGACGTCGTCCGGCCTCGTTGGCCTAGCGTCGACGGGCTCGCTTGCGGAGAGCCAGGTCTCGTACTCGGGTCCCACGGCGACTCGACGGCGTTCGGTGCTCAGCCGCGGCACGCGATCGAGCAACGCCGGGTCGCCGACGACGACCGACGGTGCGGCGTCCTCGGTCACCAGGCGTAGCTCGCGGTCCGACAACCGAGTGTTCACCGGCACGGTGACCGCGCCGACCCGCGCGGCGCCGATGATCATCTCGAACAGGTGCACCGAGTTCGGCAGGGCGACGAGGACCCGGTCGCCGGCCTCGGCCCCGGCGGCCACCAGCCCAGCCGCATACCGGGCGGCTCGCTCGTCGAGCACCGTGAAGGTGACCGACGTGGCGTCGTGGCGGAGGGCGACCCGGTCGCGCCGGCCGGGCGGTCCGAGGTCGGGCTGCGCCGCCAGGCGGTAAGGAATCAACGGCCAGGGCCGAGGTCGGTCGGCAGCGACTGGATCGCTCGCAGCATCGCGCTGCCGCCGTAGGTCAGGTCGTCGGTCAGCAGCCGCGCCTCGGGGAACCGCTGCACCAGCGTGGAGAACACGACCTCGCCCTCGATCCGCGCCAGGGCGGCGCCGAGGCAGTAGTGGGCGCCGAAGGCGAAGGACAGGTGGTCGGACCGGTTCGGTCGCCGGACGTCGAGGACGTCGGGCCGGTCGAACACCGACTCGTCCCGGTTCGCCGCGCCCATCACGACGATCGCCGTCTGTCCGGCCCTGAGCTCGACGTCGTGGAGCCGGAAGTCCTCCTCGACCACCCGCGGGAGGTAGTGGTGCGGCGAGTCGTAGCGGATCAGCTCGTCGACCGCTCCGCGGACGAGGCCGGGATCCTCCACGAGGAGGTCCCACTGGTCGCGGTTCCGCTGCAGCGCAGCAAAGCCGTTCCCGAGCAGGTTGGTGGTCGTCTCGCTACCGCCGAAGAGGATGAGCAGGTACATCGCGACGAGCTCGTCCTCGGTCATCGCCTCGTTGTCACGGTGGTCGAGGAGCAGCCGAGCGAGCTCCGGACCCTCACCCGTCGTGCGGAGGTGGTGGATCATCTCGCCGACGTAGGCGCGGAACGCGTCGATGGCCTCGTCGGCCTTGCGCAGCGACGTCTCGTCGAGGCTGAACAGCGCGCCGATCGCCTCGGACCACTCCCAGATCATGTCCCGGTCGGACTGCGGGATCCCGATGAGGTCGACGATGACGCGCACCGGGAGCTTGTTGGCGAGGTCCCGCTTGACGTCCGGCCGCGGGTTGTCGAGCATCGCGTCCACGAGGTCGTCGACGTGCCCCTGGATCGACTCGCGCAGCATCTCGATCCGGCGGGCCGTGAACGCGCGGGACGAGATGCGGCGCAGCCGCGCATGCCCGTTCGCGTCCTGGCGGCTCATGAAGTTGCCCTCGAAGTCGAGGACCTTGAAGAAGATCTCGTGCTGCGCGGCCGGTAGCCGGCGCATGGTCCCCTCGGCCAGCTCACCGAACCGGTACGCGTTCTGACCGATCGGGTACGCGCCGGCCATCACGGCCTTGACGTCGGCGTGGTGGGTGATCAGCGTGGCCGGGCCACCTTGCCAGCGTACGACGCCAGAGCCCTCGCGCCATCGCTCGTACATCGGGTACGGCCAGGCGATGGTCTTCGGGTCGGCGGCGAAGAACGCGCTGATCTGCGCGTCGTCTACCGCCGGGCCGATCGTGTCCACCGTCGTCATGCGCACCTCACCGTGAATTCATCCGCATGGTTATCCTGAATTTAGGGGCAATGGCGTTGGCTGTCAACGCACTCAGGTCAGCGGTGAGACCGCGGTGGGCGGCGCGTCGTCGACCGCCCCGACTAGGTCGGCCGGCACGAGCACGAACGCCACGATGGCCGCTGCCACGGCCGCGACGACCGCGGCGGCCGCCGCGAGCACGTAGCCGCTCTCGTCGGGGTTCAGCCGTCCGGCCGGTACGTGCCCAGCCAGGATCGCCGCGGCGCCCGCGGCTCCAACCGCCCCGCCCATGAGCCGCAGCACCTGGTTGATCCCCGTCGCGCTGGCCGTCCGGTCGCGCGGCGTCCGCTCGACGATCAGGGCCGGCATGACGGCGTACGCGACGCCGATCCCGAAGCCCATCAACGTCATCGCCACCACGATGTGCCACGTGGAGTGGTGCGCCACCGCGAAGAACGCGAACGCCGCGGCCACCGCCAACGCCCCCGCGGGGAGCACGAACCGCAGGCCGGTATGCCGGATGACCCACCGCGACACCGGCGGCGACAGCAGGGTGGCCACGGACATCGGGACCATGAGCAGCCCGTTGACGAACACCGAGTACCCGAGGCCGAGCCCGTCGGTAGTGGGCCGCTCGACGAGGAGGATCATCACCGCGACGCCGCCGAACACCGACATCCCCAGCAGGATGGCAGAGACGTTGACGCCGAGCACCCCGTGGGCGCAGGCCAGCCGCACGTCGACCAGCGGCGAGCGCACCCGCAGCTCGACGCATACCCATCCGGCCAGGGCCAGCAGACCGACCGCCGCCAGCCCGAGCACCGGGGCGGACCACCAGCCCCAGCTCTGCCCCTTGGCGACGGCCAGGAGGCTCGACCCCAGCCCCACGCCGAGCAGCACCGCTCCCCCGACGTCCACCCGGACACCCGGGCCGGGGGCGGCCTGGGCCGACGGGACGACCCGCCACACCCACACGGCCCCCGCGACCGACACGACGAGGGCCACGAGGAAGGCCAGGCGGTAGTTGGCGACGAGCACCGCGAACCCCATGACCGGGTTGCCCAGTCCCACGCCGACCGCGACGCTGGTCGAGAGGACGGCGAGGGTGCGGGTCAGCCGGGGTCCGCGCAGGTGCAGGCGCGCGATGGCGACGGTCAGGGGCACCATGGCGTAGCCGAGGCCCTGCAGCGCGCGTCCCCCCAACAGGCCGGCGAACGTCGGAACCGCTGCGGCGCAGAGGCTTCCGGCGCCCACCACGAGCAGGGACGTGACGAGGACCGGACGTGTCCGGTGACCGTCGCCCAGGCGGGACACGATCGGCGTACCCACCACGCCGACCAGCAGCGTGATGGTCAGCGTCCACTGGGCCGCCTCGATCGACACGCCGCGCTCCCGCGCCACCTCGAGGACGATCGGGCTGCCCAGTCCGGCGACGACGGCGCCGGTGAGAGCCGCGAACGCCAGCGCCGGCACCAGCGCGCGCGGGGCCGGCGCCGCCGCGTCCGCCGAGCGGGTCTCGGTGCCGGGCCGCGCGTCGCTCAGAGCAGCTCCAGGACGGTGGCGTTGGCCATCCCGCCGCCCTCACACATCGTCTGCAGGCCGTAGCGGGTGCCGTCGCGGCGCATCCGGTGCACCATCGTCGTCATCAGCCGGGCGCCGGTGGCGCCGAGTGGGTGGCCGAGCGCGATCGCACCGCCTTGCGGGTTGGTCCGGTCGAGATCCGCTCCGGTCTCGGCGGCCCAGGCCAGGACGACCGACGCGAACGCCTCGTTGACCTCGTACGTTCCGATCTCGTCGAGCGACAGGCCGGACCGGCGCAGCGCGGCCTCCGTGGCCGGAATCGGCCCGGTGAGCATGAAGACCGGGTCGGAGCCGACCACCGACATGGTGTGGACGCGGGCCAGCGGTCGGAACCCGTGACGGTGAACGGCATCCGCGGACGCGACGAGGATCGCCGCGGCGCCGTCGCTGATCTGGCTGGCGAGGGCGGCCGTGAGCCGCCCGCCCTCGCTGATCGGAGCCAGCGCAGCGAGGGCCTCGGCCGTCGAGCTCCGGCGCGGCCCTTCGTCGTGGACGAGGCCGGCCACCGGCACGATCTCCTCGGTGAACAGCCCGCCGTCGGTCGCCGCCAGCGCCCGTCGGTGGCTCTCGAGGGCGAACTGCTCCATCGCCGAGCGACTGACGTCCCACTTCTCGGCGATCAGCTCGGCGCCGCGGAACTGGGTGATCGGCTGGTCGCCGAAGCGCCGCCGCCACCGCTCGCCGCCGCGCGGGTGCGCCATCCCGTGCTCGAGCCCGATGGTCGTCGGTGACGCGATCGGCACCTGGCTCATCACCTCGACTCCCCCGGCCACGACAAGGTCCTGCACCCCGGACATCACCGCCTGAGCCGCGAAGTGCACCGCCTGCTGCGACGACCCGCACTGCCGGTCCACGGTCGTGCCCGGGACGTGCTCCGGAAGCCCGGCCGAGAGGGCCGTGATCCGGCCGATGTTGGACGCCTGTGGTCCCATCTGCCCGACACAGCCCCAGACGACGTCATCGACCGCGTCGGGGTCGGCACCCGTGCGCGCCAGCAGCGCCTCGATGACCGTCGCGCCGAGGTCCGCCGGATGGATGGCCGAGAGGGCTCCGCCGCGCTTGCCGACCGGCGAGCGCACGGCGTCGACGAGGTAGGCCTCAGCCATCGCCGTCCGCCCACGTCGGACGCCGCTTCTCCAGGAAGGCTCCGGCCCCCTCCGGCAGCTCGTCGCCGAGGAAGAACGCGAGGTTGAACAGCTGGGCGGCGTCGAGCGCCTGCGGGGCCGGAAAGTCGGCCAGCAGGGTGAACGCCTTGCGCCCCAGCCGGATCGCGTCGGGGGCGGCCTCGGCGAACCAGCTGGCATACCGGTCGGCCTCGGCGTGCAGCGCCTCGGTGTCGGTGCAGATGCGGGCCACGAACCCGAGCCGGTAGGCGTCGTCCACCGAGAGGGGTTGCCCGGTCATCATCATCTCCAGCAGCACCTTGCGCGGCAGCGAGCGGGCCAGGTGCGCGACGACGATCATGGGGAACAACCCGATCCGCACCTCGGGCAGCGCGAAGCTCGCGCGCGGAGTGGCGAGGACGACGTCGCAGATCCCGGCCAGACCGAAACCGCCGGCGTATGCGGGTCCGTCCACCAGGGCGACGAGGGGCTTCGGTGCCTGGAGGGCGAGCTGGTGCAGCTCGACGATCGCGCCGGGCCAGCCGTGAGCGGCGGGCGCCGGCGAGGCGGCCAGGTGGCGCATCTGGCGCAGGTCGCCCCCCGCCGAGAACGCCGAGCCCTCGGCGGCGATCGCCACGGACCGGACCGCGTCGTCGGCCATGGCGTCGCGAACCGCAGCCAGCAGCGCAGCGGACAGCTCCGGGTCGAGGGGGTTGCGAGACTCGGGCCGGTTCAGGGTGACCACGGCCATGCTGCCGCGTCGACTGACGACCACCGCGTCGCTCACGGCAGCTCCATCCGCAGCAGCCAGGCGTACATGACCTTGCCCAGGTGGTCGGACCGCAGCGACATCGTCCCGCCGCCGTCCAGGGCGCCGGTGAGAACGAAGTTCAGGGCGCGGATCCCCGGCAGCTCGTAACGGGTGACCGACCCCTTGACCAGGTCGCCGTAGTGCTCGGCGACCCGTTCCTCGGTCAGTACCGCGCGCAACGTGGCGTACCCCGCGTCGTCCCAGGCGACGATGCCGACGTTGCAGGTGTCGCCCTTGTCACCGGACCGGCCGTGGGCGATATCGGCGACCCTCATGGCGCGACCGCGGTGGCGGGTTCGAGCATCTCCACCCGCTGCATGACGTGCTCGCGTGGTACGAGGCAGGGCCAGATGGCGTACAGCTCCTTGAGTGGCGGCCGTGTCCCGACTCCGGCGACGCCGGCCGGACCGTTGTTGTAGAGCGGCACGCTCTCGGTGAAGACCTTGCGGGCCTCGGTCGCGTCCGGGCAGCGCGCGGCATACCGGACCACGAGCTCGAGGAGGTCGGGGTCGTCCGGCGGCGGGACCCGAGACCCCCACATCGAGGTGTGGCCGGGGTACTCGACGATGTCCTCGGTGTAGCGGAAGTCGGCGCGCTCCAGCCGATTTCGCAGGAAGGCGAGTCCGCGCTGGGCCTTCGCGTAGGCGTCGGGCCAGGTGTAGGTGAACTGGGCCTCGCCGACGAAGCCCGCGCGGTAGCCCATGTTGACCTTGAGCGTCGCCGGACGCTCGCGACCGGTGCCGCCGGTGATCCGCACCTGGTCCGGACCGACCTCCTCGAGCGTCACCCCCGTGAAGTCGGCGGTGACGTCGGCGGTCAGGTAGCCACCGGGGTCGAGGATCTCGTAGACCAGCTGCTCGCTGACCGTGCCGATGCTCACCTCTCCCCCGGAGCCGGGCGTCTTGGTGAGGACCGCGGTGCCGTCCTCGCTCACCTCGGCGATCGGGTACCCCAACGTCTCGAGTCCATCGACGTCGGCCCAGCCACCGGAGTACAGACCGCCGGTCGCCTGGCCGCCGCACTCGATGGCGTGGGCGACGACGGTGGCCATCCCGAGCCGCTCCCAGTCGTCGAGCGACCAGCCGAACTCGTGGACCAGCGGCCCGAGGTAGAGCGCGATGTCGGTCACCCGGCCGCAGACGACGATGTCGGCGCCCAGGTCGAGGGCCTCGACGATCCCCTCGCAGCCGGTGTAGACCGCGGCGTGGGTGAGCCGGTCGCGGACCGTGTCGAGCTCGGCGCCGGTGTCGAGGTTGCGGAAGGACACTCCGTCGCGGTCGAGGTCGTCGATCCGGTCCTCGAGGTCGTCGCCGAGAACGACAGCGATGCGGACGCCGGGCAGGCCGAGCTCGTCGGCCAGCGCGCGGATGGCCCGTGCGGCGGCCCGGGGGTTAGCGCCGCCGGCGTTGGTGACGACCTTCACGCCCTTCTCGACACAGGCGGGGAGGGCGCCGCGAAGGAGGTCGATGACGTCGCGGGTGTAGCCCCGCTCCGGGTTGGTGGCCCGCTGCTTCGCGAGGATCGACATGGTCAGCTCGGCGAGGTGGTCGCAGCAGAGGTAGTCGATCTCCCCGCGCTCGACCATCTCGATCGCCGGGCGAACGCTGTCGCCCCAGAACGCCATGCCCGCGCCGAGACGGACCACCTTGCCGCTCATGCGGTCTGGAGCCCGAGCAGCCGGGCCAGGTTGTCGCCGAGGATCCCGTCGATCTCTTCCGGCGTCAGCGGGAGGGCCCGGATGGCGGCCATCTCCGCCGCCGGGTCGGCCATCGGCCAGTCCGAACCGTAAACGACGCGGTCGGCCCCGTGCCGACGGACGATCGCGACGACGCGCTCAGGGTCGAGCTCGGCCATGGTCGGAGGCCACGACGTCTCGAGGGTCACGCGGGAGCCGACGACGAACTCCTCCGCCTCGTCCAGCCGGTGGTAGCCGCCGTAGTGGCAGGCGATCAGGGTGAGGTCGGGCAGCGCGTCGGCCAGCTGCCGCAACAGCTTCGGGGCGCCCCGCTCGTTTGCCGCCTCGTCCTCGCCGGCGCCGACGTGGGTGACGACCGGCATACCTTCCTGCGCGAGGGCCGCGAGGATCTCGTGCACCCGAGGGTCGTCCAGCGAGAGGTTCTGGAACAGCGGGTGCAGCTTGACCCCGACGATCCCGTTGTCCTTCAACGACATGACGTTCTCGTCGACACTCAGCTCGGGATGGATGGTGCCCATCGGAACGAGGCGGTCCCGAGGCACCGACCCGATGAACTCGTTGGTGCGGGCCACGGTGGACGCCTTGATGCCGACGCCGAGGGCGAGCCCCTTGTCGATGCCCGCCTCGTCCATGGTCCGCAGCAGGCCGGACAGCGTCCCGTCGAAGCGCAGCGGCATCCCGGCCGGACGTTGCGCCTGCATCGCCTGCGCGATGCGGTCCGGCCACACGTGCATGTGGCAGTCGACGATCATGTCCGCCTCATCCCTGACGGTCCTTGACCAGCTTCTTGGCCAGCGAGTCGAGGATCACCTCGGTGGACCCTTCGTAGATCCGCATCGGCCGGGCCTCGCGGTAGAGCCGCTCGATCTTGCTGCCGCGGACCAGGCCGAACCGCCCCATGGACTGGACCGAGCGGTCCACCACGCGGCTGGCCATCTCGGTGGCGCCGACCTTGGCCATCGACGAGAGGTGGAGCGCACCGAGCGGGTCGCGCGCGGCGGCCGCGGCAGCGCGATAGACGAACGCCCGCGCCATCTCGATCTCGACCCAGCTGGTGGCGAGCGAGGCCGGCACCCCGCCGAGGCGGGCGAGGGGCATACCGAACTGCTCGCGCGATGTCGTATGCGCGAGAGCCTCCTCGAGCGCGGCCTGGGCCACGCCGACCGCCGCTCCGCCGACCGAGACGCGGAAGGTCGCGAGGGTCGAGAGCATCAGCTTGAAGCCGGCACCCTGGTCGCCGAGCCGATGGTCGAGCGGAACGCGGACGTCCTCGAACACGACGTCGCCGAGCACGTGGGGAGCGATGATCTGGTGCGGGGCGGTGATGCTCACCCCGGGCGTCGTCGCGGGGACGAGGACCAGCGAGTACGCGTCGCCCTCGCGACACAGGACGCTGTAGAAGTCGGCGTCGCCGGCGTTGGTGATGAACGACTTGTGGCCGTTGACGACGAGCTCGTCGCCGTCGACCGCCGCGCTCGTCGTGATGGCACGCAGGTCGGAGCCGACGTCCGGCTCGGTGAGCGCGAGGGCGCCGATGGCGTCGAGGCTGGCGACCTTCGGCAGCCAGGTGTCGCGGACCGCGTCGGAGCCGTGGTGCGAGACGACAAAGCTACCGATGCCCTGCATCGCGAACATCGAGTCCAGGTGGGCGCTTTCGAAGGCGAACGCCTCGCGGACGACGGTGACGGCGAGCGAGTCGACGGTCTCGTAGCGGCCGCCGTAGCGAGCGGCGACCACCACGTCGACGAGCCCGGACGCGGCGAGCCGCTGCCGGATGTCGGGGTCGAACCGGTCCGCCTCGTCGGCGCGGGCGGCGATGTCGGCGCACGACACGGCGAGAGCACGGGCCTCGGACTGCAGCGCCAGGTACGGCGCGGTCAGCTCGAAGGACGGCGCCTCGGTCACTGCAGGACCTCGGGCACCCTCTGGCTGAAGGTCCGGCCGAGAAGCTCGGCGGCGATGCGGGTGCGCTGGATCGCGGGAGTGCCGCCGGCGATGGCCCAGCCGTGCGCGTCACGGTGCAGGCGTTCGATGCCGAACTCCTCGCTGTAGCCGTTGCCGCCGTGCAGCTGCATCGCCTGGTCGCTGACCTTCTTGGCCATCTCGTTGGCGAACACCTTGGCGACCGACACCTCGAACGGCACGGGCAGCCCGTTGCCGGCGTTCATCGCCGCGCGGTAGATGAGCAGGCGGGCGGCCTCCACCTGGGTGGCCATGTCGGCGAGGACCATCTGCACATTCTGGAACTCGATGAGCGCTCGGCCGAACTGCTTGCGCTCCTGCACGTAGGCCTTGGTGCGGTCGAGGGACGCCTGGCCGATGGCGAGGCTCATCGTCGCGTTGCCGAGGCGCTCGATGGAGAACACCCCGAACAGCTGCTTGAACCCACCGGCCGGGATGACGAGGTTGTCGCATGGCACGCGCACGTCGTCGAAGTAGAGGTCGGCGCTCGGGATGCCGCGGAAGCCCATGAGCTTCTCAGGGGCGCCGAAGCTGAAGCCCGGTGTGCCCTTGGCGACGCGGATCGCCCCGATCCCCTTGGCGCCGGGGGCGTCGCTGAGCCGGCAGTAGACGAGGTACTCGTTCGCGTGGCCGCCGTTGGAGATCCAGCGCTTGCTGCCGTTGAGGACGTACTCGTCGCCGTCGAGGCGAGCCTTGGTGCGCATGTCGGTCGCGGCCGACCCGGCGTCCGGCTCCGAGATGCCGATGGCCATGGTGATCTCGCCGCTGACCGTCTTGGGCAGGACGTCCTTCTTCTGCTGCTCGGTGCCGAAGAACTCGATGACGCGGCACGGGCCGACATTGGTCTCGAACACCTGGAACGCAGCCGGCCGGCACTCCTTGGCCAGCTCCTCCTGGACGATCAGCGCGTCGAGCAGGGTGCCGCCGTGGCCGCCGTACTCCTCGGGCAGGACCATGCCCAGGAAGCCGAGCTTGGCCAGCCGCTGGACCTCGTCGTCCGGCAGCGGGGTGCGGTCGCGGTCCCACTCGGCGGCCTTCGGCGCATACACCTCGCGGGCGACCTCGGCCGCGAGCTCGCGCAGCGACACCTGTTCCGGTGTCAGTTCGAAACCGCTCAAGGGGTCCCCCGTTCGCGCGAGTGTGATGATGCCCTATCTATGATCACCATAGTGATAGATTACGGTACGTCACAAGTCCAATGACCGCCCAGATTCGGGAGATCCGATGAGCGATACGTCCAGTGCCGGGACGCGCCCCGCCATCCGCCTCGACGGGAAGGTGGCCCTTGTCACGGGCGGGAACCGCGGGCTGGGGCGCGAGATGGCGCTCGGTTTCGCTCGGGCCGGCGCCGACATCGTCGTGGCCAGCCGGCACGAGGACGCCTGCGCGGAGTTCGCGGCCGCGCTGCGGGACGAGCTCGGCGTTCGGGCGCTCGGCGTCGGCATGCACGTGGGCCGCTGGGACACGCTGGACGCGGTCGTGGGGCGCGTCTACGGCGAGATGGGGTCGGTCGACGTTCTGGTCAACAACGCGGGCATGTCGCCGCTCTACGACTCGGTCGACTCGGTGAGCGAGGAGCTGTTCGACAAGGTGCTGGCGGTGAACCTCAAGGGACCGTTCCGGCTCAGTGCGCTCATCGGCACGCGGATGGCGGCGGGCAACGGCGGCTCGATCATCAACATCTCCAGTGCCGGCGCGGTCCATCCGCGGCCGAGCATCCTCCCGTATGCGGCGGCCAAGGCCGGTCTCAACGCCCTCACCGTGGGGCTCGCGCACACGTTCGGACCGTCGGTACGGGTGAACGCGATCATGGCTGGCACGTTCCTCACCGACGTCAGCAAGGCGTGGGACATGGAGGCGTTCGCCGAGCGGGCCCAGGGGTTCGCCATGAAGCGCGGCGGCGAACCGCGCGAGATCGTCGGCGCCGCGCTCTACCTCGCCAGCGACCTGTCCAGCTACACGACCGGCTCGATCCTCACCGTCGACGGCGGCCAGCCCTGACCCGTTCCTGACCGGCTCGCGTACGCGGGTCTCGAGCCGCCTCCCCCGTGGGCTTGACTTCCAGTCGAGACTCTCGGCTGCCGTTCTGCAGGCAGTCAAGGCTCTTGACTGGCAGCCGAGCGGGTCTGAACGCCGGACGCACGACGGTCAGTGGTGGCCAAGTCTCATCGTTTCGCACGGAGATCAATTGCCGTCATCAGGGCAATTTCTCTCCGAACGAACCTCCCACGGCCGAAAGCGGGCAACAACAACTCAGACATGTCCGAGAAGTAGTCGCCGACCGGCCGAAACGCCGGCCACTTCTCCCTGTCCGAGTACTTGCGCAAGCGGTTGACGCCCGAGGGCGGCGAGATCGGATCGTGTGGGGTTTCTGACCCTCTGGGGTCGGAAACTCCACACGATCAGGTCTCGTCGAGGGCGGCAGTCACCCGTCCGCCGCCACTACTGCCCGCGTCGTCATTCGTTGTGGGCGGAAACGCGAATCCGCCGCAACAACTGACCACGCGGGCAGTAGTTGCGGATGGGTGACCCGCCAAGGGCCCGTCTCGACCGTCAGCCGAGGAGCTCCTTCAGGACCTCGTCGGTGTGCTCGCCGACCGTCGGCACGCCGTCGTAGGTCGGCCCCGCGTAGTCCTTGACGTGCAGTACCGGACCGGGTGTGAGAACCCGGCCGAGCGCCTCGGAGCCGGTCAGCTCGACCAGCGTCCGCACCTGGTAGTGCGGGTCCTCGACGATGTCGCTGGCGTCGTTGACCTGGCTGCACACGACTTCGTGGTCGTCGAGGACCTTGAGGATCTCCGCGCGCGGCCGCTCCGCGACCCAGCCGGTGACCAACGCCTGCAGCTCGTCGTTGTGCTGCATCCGCACCTCGTTGGTGGCGTACCGCGGGTTCTCGATCAGCTCCGGCTGACCCATCGCCACGAACAGCCGCTTGGCGATCCCCTGGTTCGACGCGGCGATGGACAGCCACTTGCCGTCGGACGCCTGGTAGACGCCCCGCGGCGACGCCGATCCCGTTCCGTTGCCTACGCGACCCTGGACGAACCCGGTCCCGCTGAAGTTCATGATCATATCGCCGACGATGAACATCAGCGGCTCGTAGAGCGCCACGTCGACGTGGTCGCCCTCACCGGTGCGCTCCCGCCGGAACAGCGCCATGGCCGTCCCCATCGCCGCCGAGATCCCCGCGATCGAGTCGGCGAACCCGAACGGCGGCGACGTGGGCGGCGTCTCCGGCCAGCCGTTGATGTACGCGAACCCGCTACCGGTCTCGGCCACGGTCCCGAACCCCGGCTTGCCGCTGTTCGGTCCGTACTGCCCGAACCCGCTGACGCTGGTCATCACCAGCCCGGGATGGTCGGCCGAGAGCGCGTCGTAGCCCATCCCCCACGCCGACATCCGCCCCGGCCGGAAGCTCTCGATGACGACGTCGACCTTGCCGATGAGCCGGCGCACCGTCGACCGGTCGTCGTCACTACGTAGGTCCAGCGCCACCGACCGCTTGCCGGAGTTGAGTCGCGCGAACCCGAACGACTGGCCGTTCTTCATCGGCGTCCACTGCCGCGCGTAGTCACCGGTCCCCGGGTCCTCGACCTTGATGACGTCGGCCCCGAAGTCGCGCAACATCCGGCCGCAGGTCGGCGCCGCATACATCGTGCCGAGCTCGAGGACGCGCACCCCGGCGAGCGGGCCACGGGCGCGATCGGCCATCACACTCTCCACTGGATGTGCTTGACCTCGAGGTACTCCCGCATCCCCCACTCCCCCAGTTCGCGCCCGACGCCGGACCGGCCGTAGCCGCCGAACGGCGCGTCCGGACGCATCGCGCCGCCGCCGTTGATCCACACCGTGCCGGCCCGGATCTGCTGGGCGATACGCCGGGCCTCGACCGGGTCGTTGCACCAGACGTTCGCGGCCAGCCCGTATGCGGTGTCGTTCGCGAGCCGGATGGCCTCCTCGGTGTCCTTGAACGGCAGGATCACCGCGACCGGTCCGAAGATCTCCTGCTGGACCGCCCGGGCGTCGGCCGCGAGGTTGCCCAGCAGCACGGGGTTGACGAACCAGCCCTTCTCCGGCACCGGCTTGGTGACCTCGAGCAGCTTCGTGCCGCCGGCGGCGACCGAGTCGTCGATGAACCCGAGGACCCGCGCCTTGTGGTCGGGCCGGATCATCGGGCCGACATTCGTGGCCGGGTCCCAAGGGTCGCCGACCACCATCTGGTCGAACGCCGACGCCCCGGCCTCCAGGAACTCGTCGTACTTCGACTGGTGGACGAGCAGCCGGGCCAGCGCGGCGCAGCCCTGGCCGCCGTTGCGCGACCACCGCAGGTGCATCTCGACGGCGATCTTCTGCACGTCGACGTCGGGCATGACCAGGCTCGGCGACTTGCCGCCGAGCTCGAGGGTGACACCGACGAGGTTCTGCGCGGCCTGGGCCATGATCTTCGAACCCACCGCGTCGGAACCGGTGAACGACACCCGGTCGACGCCGGGGTGGGTGGTGAGCCGCTCGCCCACGTCCGGGCCGCCGATGACGACGTTCATGACGCCCGGCGGCAAGCCGGCCTCCTGGATGAGGTCGCCGAGCAGCAGCGTCGTCAGCGGGGTCCGCGGCGAGGGCAACAACACCACCGTGCACCCGGCCGCCAACGCCGCCCCGAACTTGAAGATCGCGAGGTTGAGCGGGTAGTTGTACCCGGTGATCGCCGCGACCACTCCGACCGGCTCGTAGACGACGTCGCTCTGGGTCGGGAACGGCTTGTCGTAGCCGCCCAGGTGGAGCGTGCGGTCGACCTTCGCCGCGTCCGCGGCCCAGCGCAGGTGCTCCTGGACCGCCATCTTCACCTGGAGGTACTCGGCCAGCGAGACCGGCGTACCGACCTCGTTGACGATCGACGGCAGCAGCCGGTCGGCGGCCGCCTCGAGGACGTCGGCGAACCGGTGGATGTGCCGGGCGCGCACTTCGCCGGAGAGGGCGGACCACATCGGGAACGCGGCGCGGGCGGCCATGACGGCCGCATCGACCTGGTCGGCCGACGCTCCGCCGACGGTCGCGATGACCGCCTCGGTAGCCGGGTTGAACACGTCCCAGGTGTCGCCCTCGGGCTGCTCCATCTCCCCGCCGATCAGGAGGGTCCGGGTCGACGGGACCCAGTCGCGCAGGGGGTTCTGGGTGGTCGTGGTGGCGGTCATGAATCCTGATCTCCTTGCGGCGAGGGCGTTTCGGGTTCAGTGGGCGGCCGTCTCGCCATCAGGCCGACTCGGACCATGTCGACGACGACCTCGTTGCGCTGGTTGATCCCGACGTGGTGGAACCAGACGATCCCGGAGTCGGTCCGGCTGGCGGACTCGCGCTTCTTGACGATCGTCGTCTCGCCGCGCAGCGTGTCGCCGTGGAAGACGGGGTGGGGGAACTTGATCGAGTCGTACCCGAGGTTGCCGAGGGTCGTGCCCATCGTCAGCTCGGGCACGTGGAAGGCACCGATGAGCGCGACGGTAAAGAGGCTGTTGACGACGCGTTGGCCGTGGATCGTCCCCTTGGAGAACTCCTCGTCGAGGTGCAACGGCTGCACGTTCATCGTCAGGGAGGTGAAGAGGACGTTGTCCATCTCGGTGACGGTCCGGGTCAGCGCATGCCGGTAGTGGGCGCCGACCTCGAACTCCTCGAAGTACAGGCCTCTGAACAGTCGCGACGTCTCGGTCACGGGGTCTCCTTCTCGGTCCCGCGCAGACGGGCCGCACGCTCCAGCCACTCGACGGCCTTGTCGTAGTGGGCCTTGTCGATGTGCAACCCGCGGTAGCGCAGGGCACCCGTACCGGCCGCCGCGGCTTCTTCGTACGCGGCGACCATCCCCTCGTAGAACGCCACCGTCTCGGCCGACGGGGTGAAGACCTCGTTGACCGTGGCGACATGGCTGGGGTGGATGGCGATCATCCCTCGGAAGCCCAGCTGGCGGCCTCGCACCGCGAACTCCTTGAGCCCGCTGAGGTTCTCGAGGTCCTCCCACAGGCCGGTGAGCGCGTGGATGTCCGCCTCCCGGCAGGCCAGCAACACCTGGCTGCGCAGGTACAGCGTCTCCAGCCCCTCGGGCGTCCACTCGTACCCCACCGCTCGGGCGATGTCCGCGTGCTCCGCGGTCGGCCCGATCATCGCGCCGACCCGCGGCGACGCCGACGCGATCTCGCGGGCGTTCTGGATGGCCTTGACGGTCTCCACCGGGACGATGTACTCCAGCCCGGTCACGCCGTTGCGCGTCTCGAAATGGTCGAGCAGCGCGTCGTACTGGAGCACGTCGGTGGCCCGCTCGATCTTCGGTGCGAAGACGCCGTCCAGGCCGGGTACGACCACGGCCTCCAGGTCCGCGCCGGTGAGCTTGGTCGCGAGCGGGTTGACCCTGACCAGCAGGCCGACGTCGGAGTTCGTCTCGCGGACGCGAGCGATGGACGCGGCCACCGTCTCGCGGGCAGCAGCCTTCTGCCCCAACGGAACCGAGTCCTCGAGGTCCAGCACGACGGCGTCCGCGCCGCTCGCGACGGCCTTGTCGACCCAGCTCGGCCGATGGCCGGGGACGAAGAGGACGGATCGGTATGCCTGCATCAGTAGCTCCTCAGTAGCTCCGGGGCAGACCCAGGACGTGCTCGCTGACGTAGTTCAGCACCATCTCCTGGCTGATCGGCGCGATCCGCATGAGCCGAGACTCGCGGAAGTACCGCTCGACGTGGAACTCCTTGCCGTAGCCGAACCCGCCGTGCACCTGCAGTGCCACGTCGGCGGCGTAGAAGCCGGCCTCGGCGCAGAGCCACTTGGCGTAGTTGGCCTCGGCGCCGCAGGGCAGGCCCTGGTCGACCATCCACGTCGCCTTGTTGAGGACGGCCTCCGCCGCCTCGATGCGGATCTTGGCCTCGGCGAGCTGGAACGCGATCCCCTGGTTCTGGCCGATGGGCCGGCCGAAGACGACCCGCTCCTTCGCATACTGGGTGCCGCGCCGCAGCGCGGCCTTGCCGAGACCGAGCGCCGCGTTCGCGGAGATGACCCGCTCGGCGTTGAGGCCGCCGAGGATGGCCTTGAACCCGCCGCCGACCTCGCCGACGATGTCCTCGTCAGCCACGAACAGGTCGTCGATGAACAGCTCGTTGGTGTCGACGGCGTTGCGTCCCATCTTGGGGATCGGCCGGATCGTCACGTGGTCGCGGTCCATCTCGGCGAACATCAGGGTCATCCCGGCGGTCCGCTTCGCACCCGGCTCACGTGGGCTGGTGCGAACCAGCAGGAGCATCCGCTCGGCCTCGAGCGCCTTGGTGATCCACACCTTCTTGCCGGTCACCCGCCACCCACCGTCGACCTTCTTGGCGAACGTCGAGATGTTCGTCGTGTCGGTGCCCGCGTCCGGCTCGGTCACGGCGAACGACGTGTGCAGGTCGCCCGTGACGACCCGGGGCAGGAAGCGCTGCTTCAGGTCATCGGAGCCGTGGTGGATGATCGGCTCGAACCCGAAGATGCCGATGTGCACCGCACTGCAGCCGCCCATGCCGGCGCCCGATGCGGAGATCTCCTGCTCGACGATGGCCGCCTCGGTCACGCCCAAGCCGCCGCCGCCGTACTCCTCCGGGATGGTCAGGCCGAGCCAGCCGCCCTTGGCCACCGCGTCGTAGAACTCCCAGGGGAACTCGTGGTTGGTGTCGTGCTCCATCCAGTACTCGTCCGGGAACGCCTTGCACATCGTGCGGATGGCGTCACGGATGTCCTCGTGGATCGGGTCCGGCGTGTAGTCGACCACCGTCGTCTCGCTCTCTGCTCCGGTATGCGCGTCGGCTCGCCTCAGCGGGCGGCGACGGCAGCCCTGTCGTAGGTGTCGGCGGTGCGTCCCGCGTCACGCAGGACCGACTTGCGGACCTTCTCGGACGGGGTCTTCGGGAGGGCGTCGACGATGCGGAGGAACCGCGGGATGGCGAACGCGGGGATCTTGCCGTCGCACCAGCGCAGGACGTCCTCGGGGTCGACCGGTTCGCTGACGACGACCACCGCCAGGACCTCGTCCTCGCCCGCCTCCTGGTCGGCCGGGATGCCGAGCACGGCGCACTCGGTCACCGCCGGGTGCTGGAGGACGGCCTGCTCGACCTCGTAGGAGCTGATGTTCTCGCCCCGACGGCGCAGCGCGTCCTTGTAGCGGTCGACGAAGTAGAACCAGCCGTCCTCGTCGCGGCGCAGCGCGTCGCCGGTGTGGAACCACAGGTTTCGCCAGGCCTCGAGGGTCTTCTCGGGCATGTTGTAGTAGCCGTTGCTGCACGTCCACGGGTGCACGGGCCGCACCACGAGCTCGCCGACCTGGCCGACCGGGACCTCGCGGTCGGTCTCCGGGTCGACCAGCCGGATGTCGAACCACTCGGCGTTCTGGAGCCCGGCCGCGCCCGCCGGCCGCGGCACCCCGTAGGGCGACATGATCGGCGCGCACGTCTCGGTGAGGCCGAACGCGTCGAGGAACGCCTCGATCCCGTACCGCTCCTTGAACTGCTCGACAATCGTGCTGGCCGTCGGCGCCGCATACACGGCCCGAAGCCGGTTGTCCCGGTCGTTCTCGCGCGGAGCCTGCTTCCAGGCGAAGTCCATCATCACGCCGACGAAGTTGGTGACGGTTACGCCGGAGTCGCGCACGTGGTCGATCCACCGGCTGGCGCTGAACTTCCGGCGGATCACGGCGCGGCCGCCGGCGACGATCACGGGGTAGACCGCCATGAACGTCGCGTTGCCGTGGAACAGCGGCGTGGTCGTGAGGTAGACGTCGTCAGGGGTGAGCCGGGTGAGGCTGACGACGATCTGGGCGAAGAAGTACAGCTGCGAGAAGGGCATCGCAACGCCCTTGGACGGACCGGTCGTACCGGACGTGTAGAAGATCGCGCCGAGGTCCTGGGGCTTCGGCGTCGGCAGCGAGTCAATGTTGCCGCGCTCGAGCTCCTCCCAGGCGTCGGCCGCCCAGCCGTTCTCCCGGAGCAGCGCGACCGCCTTGTCGCGAATCCCACCGCCGGTGTCGATGACCCAGAACCGCTCGACCATCCGGGCGTGCTCGGCCACGGCCACCCACCGCTCGGCCTGGACGTCGTCGATGACGGCGAACCGGGCCTGGGCGACGACCAGCTGGTGGCGCAGGAACTCGCCTTCGTAGTTGGTGTTGATCGGGACCTCGACGAGGCCGCCGACCGCCGTCCCCCACCAGGTGCGGACGAAGTGCGACGAGTTCTGGGCCATGAGCACCACACGGTCGCCCTGCACCGCCCCCGCCCGGTACATCGCCGAGGCCACGTGCTCCGCCGCGTGGAGGGCCTCGCGGTAGGTGTAGGTGAGCTCCTCCTCCGGGAACTCCAGGCACACCGCGTCCGGCCGCTCGGAAACGTGGTGGCGCAGCACGTGGTTCAGCGTCCACGTCTCCGGGTCGGGGAACGCCGGAACGAGGTCGGTGTAGACGAGAGGACCGGCTGTCACGTCGTGACCCCGGCGGTGGTGGTGTCGAGCAGCGCCTCGTCGATGTCCTGCCGCGGCGTGATCGCGGTGATCGCCGGGACCACGTCACGGCCGAGCCGGTCGAGCGTCGCGATGGTCTCGTCGGCGGTCATCGTCGGCCATTGCGGGCGCAGGAGCAGCGGGTCGACCGGCAGCGCCGTGACGTAGTCGACCAGCTGGGCGACGACCTCGTCGGGGGTACCGATGACGGCGTGCCCGGCGACCGCCTTGGCGAACTCGTTCTCGAGGTCCGTGTCCTTCATGACGTCAAGGCCCTTGGCCGCGTAGGTGAGGTAGCGGCCCTGCGCGACCCGCGCATACTCGACCATCGCCTCCTCGCGGGTGTCGGCGACGAGGCAGTTCCGGCGCAGCGGCTGCGGCCCGAATGTCTTGCCGCGGGCCTCGAACCCGTCGCGGACGATCGCGTAGCGGCGCGCGACCTCGTCCTTCGGCGTCTCTGGCGGGCAGGCGTATGCGTCGCCGTACTTCGCGGCGCGGCGCACGCCGGGGATGGCGTGGGCGCCGATCCAGATCGGCGGGTGCGGCTGCTGCACCGGGAACAGGTGCGGGTGGACGTCGTCGAGCGTCCAGTACTTCCCGTGGAAGGTGACCGTCTCCTCGGTCCAGAGCCGGGTCATCAGCTCGAGCGACTCGTCGAACCGGCCGGCGCGCTCCTTGTAGGGCACGCCGAGGTAGTCGAACTCCTCCGGGCGGTACCCCAGGCCGGCGCCGAAGATCAAGCGACCCTCCGTGACGACATCGAGGGTCGCGATCTCCTCGGCCAGCATCACCGGGTGGTAGAGCGGCGCGATGAGGATCTGGGTGACCAGCCGGATGTGCGGGTCGACCTCGGCGGCGAGGCGGGCCAGAAGCGGAACCGGCTGGAGCCAGCGCAGGTCGCCGTAGAGGAAGTGCTGCCCGATCGCGATGTAGGTGAACCCGTTTCGCTGCGCCGCCTCGACGATCCGCAGCACGTCGCGGAACTGGTCGCTCGGGGAGACCGTCTTCGGGACGTCGCTGAGCAGCAGTCCGACCTGCACCATGCCTGACCTTCTCTCTCGTTCGTCTGCGCAGTTCTGGTGCGCAGCTAGATCTGCGCGGGAAGTCCGGCGACCGCCCACCCGCCGTCGACGGGGAGGACGACGCCGGTGACGTAGCTGGCCCGCGGCGACGCGAGGTAGATCACCGCGTCGGCGATCTCGGAGGGGTCGGCGATGCGGCCCATGGGGATGCGGGCCAGATAGCCGTCCATGGAGATCCGGCCACTGGCGACCATGGACTGCTGCATCTCGGTGGCCACGGTGCCGGGGGCGACCGCGTTGACCCGGATGCCGAACGGCGCCCATTCGACGGAGAGTGCGCGGACGAGGCCGTCGACACCGGACTTCGAGGCGCAGTAGGCGGCGCGGGCGCCGAAGCCCTGAGAGGCGCAGATCGAGGAGACCATGACGATGCTCGAACCGGGCTGCAGGTGGGGGTATGCGGCCTTGGCGCCGAGGAAGGCGGCGCGCAGGTTCACGCCGAGGATGCGGTCCCACTGCTCGACCGGATAGTCCGCGGTCTCGCCGGGCGCCGTGACCCCGGCGTTGAGGACCAGGGTGGCCAGGCCACCGCCGGCCGACGCAGCGGTACGGAAGGCGGCTTCGAGGACGGCGGGGTCGCCGACGTCGCCCACGAGGGCGGCGTGGCCGGGCCCGAGGCCGTCCATGGTGGCCTCGACCGTGACGTCCAGGTCGACCCCGACGACGACGGCACCCTCACGGGCGAACCCCTCGGCGACGGCCTTGCCGAGGCCGCGCGCGGCACCGGTGACGACGACACCGTTCGGACGGGTGCCAGGATCGGTTCCCTGGGCTGCGTCCACCGTGGACACCTGCGTCATCGGCCACCTCCTAGCGCGTTCTGCGACGGTAACACCAACATCGAGTTCCTGACAATGATGCGCCTAGATTATGCCTCTGGTGTCGAGCCGACGTAGGTGTAGCTGCCGGCCGAGCCGGGGAGCATGAGGACCCGCTCGGCGACGATCTTCTTGTGGGCGAGCCGGTGCTCGTCGCCGTCGACCACGTGGACGTCGTCGTAGTAGCCGATGATCACCTTCGTCTCGGCGTCGGTGAGCAGCTTGGCCTCGAAGTAGGCGTGGGTCGTCACCGTGCCGTCGGCCGCCTCGGGCTGGGCGGTGATGTTGGTGATGACGTGCTTGCAGACGGGGACCTGGAGCGCGTTGTGCGCCCGGTAGACGTCGAGGAACGCCTCGATCCCCTCGGCCGGCTCGCCGCCTCCGCGGCTGACCTTGACGTCGGGCGTCGCCAGCGCGCGCAGCTCGTCGAGGTCGCCCTCGTCGACCGCGCGGGCGTAGCGGTAGTAGAGCCGCTCGGCGCGAGCCGTGACGGTGTCCAGATCAGTGCTCGTGGTCGGGGTGGCAGTCATCTCGCGGTCAGTCCTCCATCGATGGGAATCGTTGTGCCGGTGACGAACCCGGCGTCGTCGCTGGACAGGAAGGCGACCACGCCGGCGATCTCGTCGGGTGTGGCCGGACGGCCCAGAGGTACCGAGCCGATGAACCCGGCCATGAGGTCGGCGATGTCGGCACCGGGCTCGCGGCCGAAGAAGGTAGGGAGCATCGGGGTGTCGACCGGCCCGGGGCAGATCACGTTGACCCGGATGCCCTCAGGTCCGCCGACCAGGGCCAGCGCCCGCGTGAACGACGTCAGCGCGCCCTTGGTCAGTGAGTACAGCGGGCTGAACGGCGAACCCACCAAGGCGGCGGTCGAGGCGGTGAACGTCACCGAGCCCTTGCCCTCGGACCGGCGCAGCAGCTCCCAACCGAGCGTGGCGCCGTAGAAGGCGGACTTGACGTTGACGTCGATGGCCCGCTGGAAATCGTTCTCGGCGACGTCGAGACCGCCGGCACCGGGCATACCGACCTGGTTGTGCAGCACGTGAAGGCGACCGTGGTCCGCCTCGATGGCCGCGAAGAAGCCCTTGAGGGCCGCGGTGTCCGTGGCGTCCAGCTGGTGGCCCGAGGCGCTGTCTCCCGCGGTCGTCACGGCGCCGGCGACGGCGACGGCGGCGTCCTCGGACAGGTCGGCGACGTGGACGTGCGCGCCCTCGCTGGCCAGCCGGAGGGCGATGGCGCGACCCATGCCGGACCCGCCCCCGATGACCGCGGCGACGCGGCCCTCGAGCCGGCGAGTCACGCGAGCTCCCGAGTACGCGTCGAGGGCACGCGCTCGGTGATGGGCGAGAAGAAGCCGACCAGGAACGGGTCGGGCTGGAGCGTGTCCGACACCGACACCACGGGTGCGCGGCCGGCCGCGGTGGCCTCCGCCCGTTCGGCTCGTTGCCAGGTGAACTGGGCGTAGGCCGTGTCCAGCTCGTCCTCGGGGATCTCGTAGATCGCGAGGTAGCGGTAGGGACAGGGCGGGGCGCCGTCGAGGTCGGCCTGACGGAACCGTTGCGCCGCAACGAAACCGTCGAGCTTGTCGATGGTCTCGATCATGTGAAAGTCGCTGTACCACCGGTTGAACGGCTCGTCCTGGCCGGGCTTGGCGTTGCTGAGGACGACCATCAGGTGGGCGCTCACGTCGCGGTCCCGCCGCGGCCGTTGCCGGGCATCTTGCGGGAGTCGTGGCTCACCGCGATGGCGACGGGTCGCACCTCGATGACCAGGCGCTTCGGACTGTCCAGCAGCCGCGCGAACGCCGCGGGGTCGGCGGGCTGCATGCGTGACGTGAACTTCGGGAGGAACCACTCCAGGGTGGCCCGGTCACGGTGAACGGTGGCGACCCCGCGGACCGCCAACATCTGGCGTCCTGGACTTCCCGTGCCGGCATTGGTCACCACCAGGGTCACGCGCGGTTCGCCCGCCAGCGCCTTGACGTGCGCGCGCCCTTCGACCGCGGTGAGCCAGAAGGCGCCGTCGTCCCGGACGAAGCTCATGATGACACCGCTCGGCCAGCCCTCGGCGTTGGCGAAGACGAACGTGCACTCGGTCTGAGCGACGAACAGCTCGTCCTGCTCCGACAGGTCGAGCTTCAGCGTCTGCAGGGCCTCCAGGTCGTCGATGCCGATCCTGCCCACTGTTGTCCTCCTCGCCGCCGGTCCAAACCATGATATTCGTAGTCATGGTTAGGCCGTCAAGCGTGTAGCCTCACCATGATCATTGATCGGACTTCTCACAGGAGGCCGCCCGTGCCCAGCGCAGTCATCGTCGACGCCGTCCGCTCCCCCATGGGACGTGGAAAACCGGGCGGTGCCCTGTCCGGGCTGCACCCGGCCGACCTCCTCGCCCAGGTCCTCACCGCCCTCGTCGAACGCACCGGGATCGACCCGGGCACCGTCGAGGACGTCATGATCGGCTGCGTCGGCCAGGCCGGTGAGCAGTCCGCGACGCCCGGCCGGCAGGCCTGGCTCTCCGCCGGGTTCCCGGTCCACGTGCCCTCGGTGACCATCGAGCGGAAGTGCGGATCCGGCCAGCAGGCCGTCGAGTTCGCGGCCCACGGGATCATCGCCGGCGCCTACGACATCGTCATCGCCGGCGGTGTCGAGTCGATGAGCCGGGTGCCGATGGGCTCGGCGCGGATGGGTGCCGACCCGTGGGGCGCCGGAGTCGCCGAACGGTTCCCGGGGCTCGTGCCGCAGGGGGTGTCCGCGGAGCTCGTCGCCGACAAGTGGGACCTCTCCCGCCTCCAGCTCGACGAGTATGCGGCGCGCTCGCAGGCGCGCGCGGCGGCCGTGGCGCAGTCGGGCGGGTTCGACGACGAGCTCGCGACCATCACCGTCGACGGGACCAAGGTCGAGGTGGACGAGTCGATCCGCCCGGACACCACGGTGGAGCGGCTGGGCGGGTTGAAGGCGGTCTTCGGGACGCCGGAGATGGTGGCCCGGTTCCCTGACGTCGAGTGGAAGGTGACGGCCGGCAACTCCTCGCAGATCACCGACGGGGCGGCCGCCTTGCTGCTGATGAGCGAGGAGATGGCGGCGAAGCTGGGACTCCGTCCGCGAGCTCGCATCCATGCGTCGAGTGTGGTCGGGGACGACCCGATGCTCATGCTGACCGGTCCGATTCCGGCCACCCACAAGGTGCTGGCCCGGTCCGGCCTCGGGCTGGGCGACATCGACGCGGTGGAGGTGAACGAGGCCTTCGCCTCGGTTCCGTTGGCGTGGCAGGCGGAGTTCCCGGTGGGCGACGAGATTCTCAACCCTCGGGGCGGCGCCGTCGCTCTCGGACACCCGCTGGGCGCCTCGGGCGCGCGGATCATGACGACGCTGCTGAACCACCTGGAGCAGACCGGCGGCCGTTACGGGCTGCAGACCATGTGCGAGGCCGGTGGGATGGCCAACGCGACGATCCTGGAGAGGCTCGGCTGATGGACCTGACCAGCAGCTCCGCCGTCGTGACCGGCGGTGCGTCCGGCCTCGGGCTGGCGACCGTCGAGGCGCTCGTCGCCCGCGGTGTCGCCGTGACGATCGTCGACCTGCCGCAGTCCCCGGGGAAGGACGTCGCGTCGCGGTTGGGCGACCTGGTCACCTTCGGGCCGGCCGACGTTCGGGACGCGGCGGCGGTCGACGCGGCGCTGGACCTGGCCGTCGGGCGGGCGCCGCTGCGGACGCTGGTGCACTGCGCCGGCCGGGGCGGGACGGTCCGGCTCGTGAACCGGGACGGGACGCCGGGCGACTACGACCTGTACCGCGAGATCATCGACATCAACCTCGTCGGGACGTTCAACGTCCTGCGGCTCGCCGCGACGCGGATGTCGGCCAACGAGCCGGTCGACGGCGAGCGCGGCGTCTGCGTGCTCACCGCGTCGGTCGCCGCGTGGGAGGGCCAGATCGGCCAGATCCCCTACGCGTCGGCCAAGGCCGGCGTCGTCGGGATGACGCTGGTGGCGGCCCGGGACCTCTCGCGAGCGCTGATCCGGGTGTGCTCGATCGCGCCCGGCGTCTTCGACACCCCGATCCTCAGCCGGTTCTCCGACGAGATCAAACAGGGGCTGGCCGCCCAGGTGCCGCACCCCGCCCGGCTGGGCCAGCCGGCGGAGTTCGCCTCCACGGCGATGCACATCCTCGACAACCCGATGCTCAACGGCGAGACGATTCGGCTCGACGGGGCGATCCGGATGGCGCCGCGGTGAGCGGTCCCGTCAGCACCCGCGTCGAGTCGGGCGTGCTGGTCATCACCATCGAGCGCCCGGAGGCGCGCAACGCGATCAACACCGTCACCGCCGAGGCGATCGGGGCGGCCATGGACCGCCTCGACTCCGAGACCGCCCTGGTGGCCGGGGTCATCACCGGCGCCGGCGGGACGTTCTGCGCGGGGATGGACCTCAAGGCGTTCCTCGCCGGAGAGCGCCCCTCGATCCCGGGACGCGGCTTCGCCGGGGTGGTGGAGCGGCCACCCGAGAAGCCGCTCATCGCGGCGGTCGAGGGGTATGCGTTGGCCGGCGGGTTCGAGATCGCGCTCGCTTGCGACATGGTGGTCGCCGCCGAGAACGCGCGATTCGGACTGCCGGAGGTGAAGCGCGGACTGGTCGCCGCCGGCGGCGGGCTGATGCGCCTGCTCCAGAAGGTCCCGCCGGGAGTCGCCCAGGAGTGGGCTCTGACCGGCGAGCTCGTCGAGGCCCGACGCGCATACGAGGTCGGGCTGGTCAACCGGCTGACACCAGCCGGTGAGGCGCTGCCGGCGGCGCTGGAGCTCGCGGCGACGATCGCGGCGAACGGTCCCTTGGCGGTGCGCGCGACGAAGCGGATCCTGCGTGAGGCGCCGGAGTGGCCGGCGGCGGAGATGTTCGACCGGCAGCGCGAGATCAGTGAACCGGTCCGCGGCTCCGAGGACGCCCGCGAGGGCGCAACCGCCTTCAAGGAGAAGCGCCCGCCGCAGTGGCGAGGGGTCTGATCGCTGCCTGAGCGGCGTTCGGTCCGGTTACCCTGGCCCCCGAGGAAAGGGAGGGGCCCTGTGATTCGCTCTGGTGTCGGACGGGCCTGCGCGACGTTGGCGACGGTCGTGGTGGTGGTCGCGTTGTCGCCGGCCACAGCACAGGCGGCGCCCGCGCCCCTGAGCTTCGACGCCAGGACGGTGTCGATCCCCGGCGCGTACCCCCAGTCGATCGCCACCAGCGACTTCAACGGGTGACGAGTTTCTCGACCTGGCCACGGCGAAACGAGGGGACGATCGACGCCCCCGGCTGGGTCGAGATCCTGCTCGGCGACGGCTCGGGCGGCTTCACGGCCGCCCCCCAACAGGTCCAGGCCGGCACGAACGCCATCTCGCTGGACGTCGGAGAGTTCAACGGCGACGGCCACGTCGACCTCGTGGTCGCGAACCACGGGTCGGGGGACGTCACAGTGCTGCTCGGTGCCGGCGACGGCACGTTCAGCGCCAGCGGCACCTACCCTGTTTGGGGTAGCCCGGCCTGCGCGGCACCGGACGGGGTCCTGCCCGATGCGGTGAAGGTGGGCTTCTTCAACGCCGACGCTCGTCCCGACATCGTGGTGGCGAACTCCGGCTGCAACACCGTCGCGGTCCTCCTCGGCCAGGCCGGGGGGACCTTCGGGGTCGCGACGAACTTCGCCGCCAACACCGGGCCGGACGCGTTGGCGGCCGCGGACGTCAACCGGGACGGGAATCTCGACGTGATCGCGCCGAACGCCGCCAGCGCGGGCGCCACCGTTCTGCTCGGTCACGGCGACGGCACCTTGTCGAAGCTGGCCGCGCCGGTCTTCACCCACGGGACGGGGCTCGGGTTCACCGAGGTGGCGGCGGGTGACCTCAACGGGGACGGCAACCCGGATCTGGTCTTCGCGACCGGCGACATCTTCACCGGTGGCTATATCAGCGTGAGCCTGGGTCACGGTGACGGCACGTTCGGCACGGTGTTCGGCGTCCCGCTCGGCGATGCGACCACGTCGGTGGCACTCGCGGATCTCAACGCCGACTCGGTCCTCGACATCGTGACCACGGACGACCTGTCCGGCTCGGTCTATGTGCTGCCCGGGACGGGGACCGGAGCCTTCGCGAGCGAGCAGACCTTCACGGTGCCCGGTGCGAACTGGGTGACCGTGGGCAACGTCGACGCCGACCCCCGTCCCGACCTGGCCACGGCCGACATCGGCTCGACCACCCAGTCCTCCGTGACCGCACTGATCAACACCACGACGGCGCCAGGCCCCAAACCAGGGGTCGGCGTCGCGGCGGGAGGGTCGTGCACACCGGACGGCGACCAGGGAACGGTCTCGTTGGCCCTGTCCGACGAGGGCGAGGCGGCGGGTGCACCAGCGTTGAGCCTGACCTCCTCCAACCCCGGCCTCCTTCCGACCAGCGCCGTGACGCTGGGCGGCAGCGGGCTGAACCGCACGCTCACCGTCCGTCCGGTCAAGGGTCGGACGGGCACGGCGGTCGTCACTGTCAACCGGCTCAGCGGCGGCCGGCTCGTGGGCTCGGTGGCGGTCTCGTGCGCGTCGGGGGCAACGGCCCCGACATCCTGACCGGAGACGAGGGCGCGGACATCCTGCTGGGTGGGAGCGGCCCCGACCAGCTCTCCGGTGCGGGCGGCAACGATCTGCTGTGCGGCGGTACCGGTCCGGACACCCTGTCCGGCGGGGCCGGCGACGACACCCTCGACGGGGCCTCGGGTCCGGACCGCCTCAGCGGTGGGCTGGGCGCCGACCGCTTCCTCGGTGGGACCGGCAAAGACGTGGCCACCGACTACCACCCGGCAGACGGTGACACCCAGGACGGCACCATCCCCTGACCCGGGCACCAGCGGCGAGCCGATCTCGCAACAACTGACCACGATGTCGCCCGTTGCGGCCCGACGGCTAGAGGAGCCGCAACGACTGACAACCTCGTCAGATGTGGTGGCTCCGAAGCCCGTGGTCGGGTCAGGCGGGATCGAGGCCCATCCATGGCTTCGGATACCCGGTCGGGTAACCAAAACTGTGGTGGCAACGACGGTCCTGGTTACCTGACTGGGTATCCGACCGGACCCGAACGTGCCGGCCTGCCATGCGGGACGGCACGGTCCCTTGACGCCGCCCCCCCGCCAGCGGCTAGGTGGAGAGCAGGGTCAGGCGGGTCAGGCGGGGTCGGGGAAGTCCGGCTTCCGCTTCGTCATGAACGCCTCGGCGCCCTCGACCATGTCGTCGCTGCCGACCGCCTGGGTCAACATGCCCAGGCCGGTGAGGAACGAGTCCCGCGCGGCGTTCCACCAGATGTTGGAGCTGATCTTGGTGATCTCCAGGTAACGAGGGCTCAGCGCGGCGAGCTCGTCCACCCACGCGTCCACCGTCGTCACCAGGGCGTCGTCGTCCACGACCGCGTTGACGAGGCCCATCTCGAGCGCCTGCTCCGCGGAGTACCGGCGGCACAGCATGGCCAGCTCCTTGGCCTTCTTCTCCCCGATCTGGATCCCCATGACGTTGGTGGCACCGGTCACTGGGGACGACCCCACCCGCGGCCCGGTCTGCCCGAAGGTCGCCGACCGTCCCGCGATCGCGAGGTCGCAGGCCACCACCAGCTCGTTGCCGCCACCTGCCGCGGCACCGTTCACCGCCGCGATGACCGGGCGCGGGCAGGTCCGGATCGCGTCGAACAGCCGCAGCGAACCCGCATACAGGCCCCGCATCCCGACCAGGTCGGGTGAGGCGAGGTTGGTCAGTGCTCCACCGGCGCAGAAGCCCTTGCCCGAACCGGTGATGACCACCGCGTGGTGCCGGGGCGCCTCCTCCAGAGCCGCCACCACCGCGGCGGCCATGTCGGCGTCGTAGGCGTTGCGCCGGTCCGGGCGGTTCAGCGTCACCCACAGCGCGGGACCACGGACCTCGACCTCGACATCAGCCATGCGCCTATCCAACCGTGGTTCGTGGCCGCAGCACCGTGCGGTGCCGGTCCATGCGGCGCCAGCCCAGCGCGTCGTCGGCGATGAGCAGCGCCTGGATGTTCGCCGAGCCCTCGCCGGTCTGCCAGAGCTTGGCGTAGTTGAGGTACAGCCCGATCGGCAGGTCGTCGCTGAACGCCGCACCGCCGAAGATGTCCGCCGTCGCCTGGGCGGCCCGGTTGCAGACCTCGCCGGCGAAGTACTTCGCGATCGAGCTCTCCCGCGTCGCGAGGTCGCCGGTGTCGTACGTCGCGGCCGCGGCCCGGACCAGGCCCCGTGCCGCCGCGACCTCGCAGGTCATGTCGGCCAGCTGCTTCTTGACCATCTGGAACGAGCCGATCTTCTCGCCGAACGCCTCGCGCTGGTCGGCGTACTCGAGGGCCGCGTCGAGGCACGCCTGCGCCAGCCCGACCGACCGCGCCGCGACGCTGAGCCGTCCGTAGTCGAGCGCGTTCATCGCGACGACGAAGCCCTGGCCCTCCTCCCCCAGTACGCTCCCCGCGGGCACCCGGACGTCGACCAGGGACACGGAGTTCGTGGGCATCAGCTTCCCGAGTCCGCGGCAGGGTACGCGGGTCGCCTCGAAACCCGGGGTATGCGTCGGCACGACGAACGCGGTCACGCCCCGGTGTCCAGCCGCGGGGTCGGTCCGCGCATACACGACCGCCACGTCCGCGACGTTGGCGTTGGTGATCCACATCTTCGAGCCGTTGAGGACCCAGTCCGACCCGTCGCGCACCGCCCGCGTGCGCATCGAACCGAGGAAGTCCGACCCGCCGGCCGGCTCGGTCATCGCGTTGCAGCCGAGGGCGCGGCCGGCGACCAGGTCCGGCACCCAGCGGGCGATGACGTCCGGGTCCCCCCAGTTGGCGATGGTCAGAGGTACCGTGGCCGCCTGAAGGTTCATCGCCGCCGAGAGCGGTGGGTAGACCCAGGCGAGCTGCTCGGCCACGGCGGCGAGGGCGGTGAAGCCCACGTCGGTCCCGCCGAGCGACTCGTCGAAGACGCACCCGAAGAACCCGAGCTCGCCCATCTCGGAGTAGAGGTCACGGGGGAACTCACCGGCGGCCTCACGCTCCGAGATGTTGGGCCGGACCCGCTCGCGGCCCCACTCACGCACCAGCCGGGCCAGCGCCTCGACGGTCTCTGCGTCGTCGCGCGGTGAATGGTTCACGAGAATCGGACTCTCCTTGTGTCGAGGTTCACATCGCCCACAATCATGTTAATCTTTGGCATAATTAACTTGTTCGACGAAGGACGCACGTCGATGACCATCAACGGCACCTCCACCCGACCGCCCAAGGCGGCCCTCCTCGTGGCCCAACGCATCGTCCAGGACGCGCTGCGCGAGGGCCGGAAGCCGGGTGACCTGCTCGCCCCCGAGCGCACCATGCTCGAGAAGTACCAGACCGGCCGCGGCACGTTGCGAGAAGCGTTGCGGCTGCTGGAGTTCCAGGGCGTCATCACCCTCAAGCCCGGTCCCCGGGGCGGGCCGGTGCTCATGGACCCGGACGCCTCGCACCTTGCCAGCAATTTCGTGCTGCTCATGCAGCTGAAGGCCGCGCCGTTCCGCAACATCGTCGAGGTCCGCACCGCGATGGAGCCGATGATCAGCAGCCTCGCCGCCGAGCGGATGGACGACGACGCCCTCACCGACCTCGAGGGCACCATCATCCAGATGCGCGAGGAGATCGAGGACCAGCACTCGTTCCTCGACGCCAACAAGAGGTTCCACGACATCATCGCGTGGTCCTCGGGCAACGCCCTCTTCGGCTACATCATCGACTCGCTGTCCGGGATCATGGACGGCACGGCGATCGGCATCGACTACCCCAGCCACCGTCGGCAGGCGATCCTCAAGGCGCACATCGAGATCTTCGACGCGCTCAAGGCCCGTGACCCGAAGCAGTCCGAGGCGCGCATGCGCGAGCACATCGACGCCTATGAGCGGTATGCGGCCCGCAAGTTCCCGCAGGTCCTCAAGGAGACCATCCCCTGGGAGCAGCGCTACTTCGCCTGAGCCCACCGAGACGGCGGTCGCCCCACTACTGGCCGGCAAGCGCCGCCTCGCCCAGGAACGCGCGCAGCACCGAGGCGTTGTCCCGAGCGCTCGTCGCCGGACCGGTGAAGACCACCTCGCCGCGGGCGATCGCGACGACGTCGTCGGCGACGTCGAGACCGGCCTCCGCGTTCTGCTCGACCATGAGGATCCCGATCCCCGAGTCCGCCATCGCCCGCACCTTGGTGAGGATCGAGTCGACCACCGCGGGAGCGAGACCCATCGAGGGCTCGTCGAGGAGCATCACTTTGGGTTGCGACATCAGCGCCCGGCCGAATGCGAGCATCTGCTGCTCACCGCCGCTGAGCAGCCCCGCCGCCGCGTGGCTGCGGTCGGACAGGATCGGGAACATCTCGTAGACCTTGGCGAGCGTCTCGTCGTATGAGCTCTTCGGGGCCGTGTAGGCCCCCATCCGCAGGTTCTCGTGGATCATCAACGGCGCGAACACGCGGCGCCCCTCGGGCACCAGGGCGATCCCCCGCCGGACGATCGCGTGCGGCGGCATCCCGGTGATCGGCTTGTCGTCGAGGACGATCGTCCCCGACGTGGGCTTCTCGAGGCCGGCGACGGCCTTGAGGGTCGTGCTCTTGCCCGCCCCGTTGGCGCCGAGGACCAGGGTGACCTTGCCCGGCTTGACGGTGAGGCTGACGCCACGAACCGCCTCGACCTTGCCGTAGCTGACGTGGATGTCGCTGACCTCAAGCATGTTCGCGCCACTTCTTCCCGAGGTATGCCTCTTGCACCTGTGGGTCGCGGACCACGTCCGCAGGGGTTCCCTCGGCGATGAGGTGGCCGAAGTTCATCGCGAAGACGTAGTCGCAGGTGTCGATCATCATCTGCACGTCGTGCTCGACGAGCAGCTGGGACAGACCTTCACCCCGCAGGCTCTGGAGCAGTCGGGAGATCTCGGCCCGCTCCTTCTGGTTCATGCCCGCGGTCGGCTCGTCGAGGAGCAGCAGCCGGGGGTTCATCGCGATGGCGCGGGCGATCTCGACCCGCCGCTGCGTCCCGTAGGACAGCTCCGACGGGTAGTAGTCCTCGAACCCGTCCAGGTTGGTCCGCGCGACGGCGTCGGCAACCGCCGGAGAGACGCCCCGTCCGAACATGGTCCGGAGCAGACCCGGAGACCCGGACGCCTCGGCGGTCCGCGCGTCGGCACCGAGCTGGATGTTGTCGCGGACCGTGAGGTCCGGGAGCAGCCGAACCGTCTGGAAGGTCCGGGCGACCCGCTTCTTGGCCACCTGCGACGCCGGGACCTTGTGGTACTCCTCGCCGTCGAAGAGCAGCTCGCCGCGGGTGAGCTGGGTCAGGCGCGTCATCGCGCCCAGCAGGGTGCTCTTACCCGAGCCGTTGGGGCCGAGGATCCCGTAGATCTTTCCGGCCCGCAGGGTCATCGACAGGCCGTCGACGGCCTTGACCCCGCCGAAGTGGACGGCCACGTCGCGAGCCTCGAGGACCGGTGTCCCCTGCTCCTCCTGGACCGTTACGGTCGCGGTCTCGGTCATGACGTCGCCTCCACCTCGGACGACTCCTTGAGCGTCTCGATGACCGTCGAGCCGGAGTCGTCGTCGTCATCGCCTGCCACCCCGGCGGCTCCACCGGCGGCCTTCTCCCGGCGCCGCCGTAGCATCGCCCGGCGCGAGTCGACATACAGGCCGTGGATCCCGCGCGGCAGGAAGATCGCGGCCAGGGCCACGATGACGCCGTAGATCAGAGACTGCCAGTCGCCCACGAAAGTGAGCAGCTCGGGCAGCCAGGTGAAGATGACCGCCCCGATCACGGCACCCTTCCAGGAGCGGGCGCCACCGACGACGATCATCGTCAGGGCCAGGACGATGAGCCCGAACCCGATGTCCTGCGGCGTGACCGTGCTGCGGACGAGCATGTTCATCGCGCCGGCGGCGCCACCGAGGGCACCGCTGACGACGAACGCAACCAACCGGTACCGGCGCACGCTGATCCCGACCGACGCGGCGAGCTCCGGGTCGTCGCGGACGGCGTCGACGCGACGCCGCGTGCGACCCTGCTCCGACACGGCCACGACCACGAGCACGACGATCGTCACGATGATGAGGTGGGTCGTCCCGAAGTCCGAGAGCACGCCGTACAGACCGGTCGGCCCGCCGGTCAGCTCGCCACCGTTGACGGCGAGGACCGAGATGATGAGGTCGAACGCCACGGTGGCCATGGCCAGGTAGAGCCCGGCCAGTCGCGAGATGACCAGCCCGAGCACCAGGCCGACGACCGCGGTGAAGGCCATGGCGATGACCACGGCGACGAGCCCGGGGGTCTCGTACTTGATGGTGACGATGCCGGCGAGGTAGGCGCCGATGCCGTAGGAGCCGGCGCCCGCGAAGGAGAACACCCCCATCCGCAGCGGGACCTGGATGCTGAGGGCGAGCACCAGGCCGATGAAGGTCGCCTGGACGAGGACGACGTTCGTGTCGAAGAAGTCCATCATGTCCGCCGCACCTCCTTGCGACCGAAGATCCCGGAGGGCCGGACGAGGAGGACGAGGAAGATCAGGCCGAACGACACGGCGTCGACCCACAGTCCGTTGGTCTGGGTGAGAACCAGGGTCTCGGCGCCCGCGAGGAGGAACGAACCCAGGTAGACCCCGGCCGTGCTGCCGACCCCCCCGAGGATGATGCAGGCGAACGCCTTGACCAGCAGCGTGTCGCCGCTCTCCGGAGTGAGGGCTCCCAGGCTGTACGTGAGCAGGATGCCGGCCAGACCCGCCATCGCCCCGGCGACGGCCATGGTCACCAGCGCGAGCCGCCGGCGGTCGACGCCCATGATCGAGGCGACCTCGGCGTCGACGCCGATGGAACGGAGCGCCAGCCCCTGCCGTGACCGGCGCAGCCACCAGGCGGTCCCGATGCCGAGGACGGCGGCCAGGACGATGGTCAGAAGCTGGACGTTGGTCACCCAGTAGTCGCCGAAGGTGATCTTGGTGACCTGGAACGAGGAGTTCTCGAACCCGAACGGGTTGCTCTTCGTGTAGTGCTGGGCGATCGACAGGGGGATGATCGCGACGCCGATGCCGCCGATGAGGATCTGCATCTCCGCCGAGCGCTTGTCCTTGGCCCGTTTGATGATCTGCTCGAACGCGAGCACTTGTATCAACAGGGAGAACAGCGCGCCGACGACCAGCCCGATGAGGAGCACGAGGAGGAACGGCAGTGAGGTGGACTGCAGCGCGAGGTACGCCGTGAAGGCCGAGAACATGAAGATCGACCCGTGCGCGAAGTTGAGGATGTCGATGGTGCCCCAGGTGAGGCTCATGCCCAGCGCGAACAGCACGTAGATGGATGCGAGGCCCAGGGCTCCGATCAGCTCCTGCATCGCTCGCCCTCCCTTTCGGTGATCGTCTGGTCGAGGCGGCCTCGGGCGACGTCGCCCCTCCCCCGGATTGTGGCCGTAACCCGTCGGGGCCGTCCAGGAAATCGGACGGCCCCGACGGGCGGTTGCCGCAGTGGCGCTACGGAGTGGCGGTCGCCTCGTAGAGGAGGTCCTCACCGGTGCCGTTCCAGCGGATCATGACGCCGGGGACCTGCAGCTCGCGGTCCTTCCACGTCAGGCCGGTGCCGAGGGCCCCGTCGAACTTCTCCTTGGCCACCACAGCCATGGCGTCCTTGATGGCGGCCCGGTCGGCGCTGCCGGCCTGCTTGATCGACTTCGCGAGGAACCAGGCCGCGTCGTAGGCCTCGGCGGCGTAGTTCAGCGGGTTCTCACCGGCGTTCTCCGCCTGGTAGGCCTTGACGAACTTCTGGCTCGATGCGGCGGACATCTGGTAGTTGAAGTCGACCGGCCAGACCATGCCGGCGCCGTCGTTGCCGGCCGGCTTGAGGTTTCCGGCACTGGCGCCGGAGTTGCCGAGCACGTCACCGGTGTAACCGGCCTGCCGCAGCTGCTTCATCGCCGTCGGGTTGGAGGCGCCGACGAGCAGGATGGACACCACGTCCGGCTTGCTGTTCAGGACCTGCGAGAGGGGCGCGCTGAAGTCCTGCGTCGTGCCCTGGACCCCGACGCTCGCCGTGACCGTCATGCCGAGCTCCTTGGCAAGGGCCGGCAGCGTCTCGGCGCCGATGTTCTGCAGGGTCGGCGTCGCCTGCGTGTACATGATGCCGACCGACTTGTAGCCCTTCTGCTGGATGTACTTCTTGACGATCGGGTAGTAGTTCCGCATGAGCGGCGTCGCCCGGTACGTGTAGTCGCCGACGATCACGCCGTCGCTGCCGGCCTGGGTGTAGATGATCGGAATCCCGGCCTTCTGGGCGAGTGGCGACTCGGCGACAGCCTCGTTGCTGGAGACCGAGCCGAAGATGGCTGCGACCGACTTGTCGGCGATCGCCGTCGTGGCCACCTGAGCCGCGGTGGCCGCGGTGCTCTTGGTGTCGACCTTGTTCAGCGTCAGCGTCGTGTTGCCGAGGAACTTTTGGGCGTTGATCTCCTTGACCGCGAGGTCGTAGCCCTTGTTGGCCGCCGCTCCCGCGAAGGCGACCACGCCGGTGGTGGGGTTGGTCGAGACGACCGTGATGTTCGCCGGGAGGTTCCCGGTGCTGGCGCCGCCGGTGGCACCACCGCCGGAACCACCGGAGGCGCCGCCGGAGCTACAGGCGGCGAGGGCGACGACCGCTCCTGCAGCGACCATCGACATCAGCGCCACGCGGCGCCGGCCTCGGAACACGTCTTCGTGCATCCGATCCTCCTTGAAGAGTATGAATATCATGCACATGATTAGCATGTGTTGGGCCAACACTAAAGGCTGCGGACAGCCCTGGCAAGCACTTCCCGGAACCCCGTGGCGGAGTCGTTACCCGGCCTCCGTCCACGAGGACGGCGCGATTCCGACGAACCGGTCGAACGCCTCGTCCCGGTCGCGGCGGTACCTCCTCGACACCCCGGCGTCCGGGGCGAAGAGGTCGAAGCCGTGCACCGCTCCGGGGTACACGTGCAGCTCGGTCGGCACCCCCGCGGCGAACAGGCGCGACGCATACTCCATGTCCTCGTCCCGGAAGAGGTCGAGCTCGCCGGTCGCGAGCCAGGTGGTCGGCAGCCCGCGCAGATCGGTCGACCGCGCGGGTGCGGCGTAGGGCGGCACCTCCTGGCCTTCGAGGCCCGAAAGGTATGCGCCCCAACCGAGCCGGTTGCTCACGTCGTTCCACAGACGCGGGTCACGGACCTCACGGCTGGACACCGTGATCTCCCGGTCGTCGAGCATCGGGTAGACGAGAACCTGGCCGGCGAGACGTACCTCGGCCCGGTCGCGGGCCAGCAGGGCGAGCCCCGCCGCAGCTCCCCCGCCGGAGCTCGCGCCGCCGACGACGAGGCGCTCCGGGTCGAGGGCCGGATCCGCCGCCATCCACACGAGCGCGGCGTACGCGTCGTGGACCGCGGCGGGGTACGGGTCCTCCGGAGCGCGGCGCCACTCGACCGCGACCGCGACGCAGCCGGTGCGCGCGACGAGGTCCTGGAGCATCGGGTCGTCCTGGGCGGCGGCGCCGAGAACATGCCCGCCGCCGTGGACCCACAGCAGCGCCGGACGCGTCGACGACGACGGTTCGGCGGGTTCGTGGACCCGGACAATGACGTCGGGTTCCCCCTCAGGCCAGCCCGGTAGGCGACGGTCCTGCGTCCGCACGGACGCCGGAGGCACGTGGCCGGCCGCGGCTCGCGCGGCCAGCTCGGCGCGTTCGCGGCGGGCCGTGGGGATGTCGGTGAGGTCGAGGTGGGGGACGAGATCGAGCACCGACCGGATCTCGGGGTCGATCCGCCGCGCCCAGGTCTCCGCGTCGCCGGTCACGAGCCCAGCCGGTAGCCGGGGGTGAACGTCGTGGGGATCCGCTGGAACCCCGCGTTGACCCCCTGGTGCGGGTACGCCTCCAGGCCGTCGAGGTCGACGACGTAGTCGGGCATCCGGGTGATGACCTGCCGGAGCAGCTCGCGGGCGATGGCCCGGCCGATGTGCGCGCCGGCGCAGCGGTGGATGCCCATGCCGAAGGCCGTGTGCCGGTTCGGCCAGCGGTCGAGGTCGACGTCGTCGGGGTGGTCGAACTGGCCGGGGTCGCGGTTCGCGGACGACCATGCGAGGAGGACCCGGTCGCCCTCCCTCATCGGGCAGCCGTTGAATTCGACGTCGTGGGTGACGGTGCGGGCCAGTGCCTGGGTGGGCGAGAAGACGCGGAGGAACTCCTCGACGGCCCGGTCGAGCAGCTCGGGGTGCTCGGCGAGGCGGGCCCGTTGGTCGGGATGCTCGTAGAGGTGGACCAGGGTCTGCGAGACGAGCGAGGCCGTCGTCCCGACGCCGCCGGAGATGAGCAGCTCGACGATCGAGTAGACGGCGTCGTCGGTGATCGGCTGCCCGTCGACCTCGGCCTCGAGAAGGATCGAGATGACGTCATCGCGGGGCTCACGGCGGCGGTCCGCGATCGCCTCGGTGATGGTGTGCTCCATCCACGGGATGTCCACCTCGACGGCGTGTGCGTGCTCCGGGCTGCCGACCCGGTGCGCCAGGACCGAGTGCAACGCGCGCGAGTACCGCCGCCAGTCCTCGACGTCGAGCCCGAGCCAGTCGATCGTGACGATCGCGGGTACACCGATCACGGAGGCCAGGTCGCAGGTGCCGTCCTCGATGACGTCGTCGACGAACGCCGTCGTCCAGCGCTCGATCATCGGCTGCATCCGCTCCACCGCCGCCGGCGAGGTGAGCGGGTTGATGACCTTGCGGTAGGAACGGTGCTCCGGGAGGTCGAGCTCCACCGGGATGTGCAGACGGACCGGCGCCTTGGGGATGACGTTGTTGAGGCCGGTGCCCCCGTGCTCGCTCCGTCCGGACGCGAACGTCGAGTCGTCCCGCGCCGCCGCGAAGACACCCGCGTAGTCGGACACCACCCAGTAGCCGCCGTGCGCCTCGGTCCAGGCCACCGGCGCCTCGGCGCGCAGCTGCCGGTAGACCTCCACGGGGTCGGCCGAGTGCTCGGCCGAGTTGTGGTCGAACCCGACCACCGGGCAGCCGCCGTGCTCCGTCGCCACTCTGACCTCCGGGTCGCTATTGGTGAATATGATAGATACTGATTCGGCGAGCCGGAAGACGAACAGGGAGTCCGCGTGGAGATCGGTGTCATCCTCGGAGACGTCCGCACCAGCGTCTCCCCGCGCGACCACCTCGACCTGCTCCTGCGCCAGGTCGAGGCCGCCCAGCGCAACGGCCTGACCTACATCACCATCGGCCACCACTACCTCTACGGCGACCTGCGCTGGCTCCAGCCGGTCCCGACCCTGGCCCGGCTCGCTGCCGAGCTGAACGACGACGTGACGCTGGCGACGACGATCATCCAGGCGCCGCTCTACCACCCGGTGGCTCTCGCCGAGGAGCTCGCGACGCTCGACATCATGAGCCGCGGCCGGCTCGTGGTCGGGGTCGGCGCGGGCTACCGCTCCGACGAGTTCACCGCGCTAGGAGTGGACTTCGCGGACCGGTTCGCGATGCTCGACGAGTCCGTCGCCCTCATGAAGCGGCTCTGGACCGAGGACCACGTCACGCATACCGGCCGGTTCTGGACGCTGGAGGACGCGCGCCCGCACATCCGTCCGTGGCAGGAGCCGCACCCGCCGCTGTGGGTCGGCGCGATGGGACCGGTCGGCGTGCAGCGCTCGGCGCGGTTGGGCGACGGCTGGCCGGTGACGCCGGAGACCAAGATCCCCGACATGGTCCGGCTGCTGTCGCTCTACGAGGACGAGCGGGAGCGCCTCGGCAAGCCGCAGGTCCGGCACCCGCTGCGCCGCGAGATCGTCCCGGCCGCAACGACGGACGCCGCGTTCGAGCGGTTCGAGTACATGGCCAAGGAGCGGCTGGTCGCGTATGCGCAGCGGCAGCTCGCGACCCGCGACGCCGGGGAGCTGACCTCCTCGTTCCGCGAGGTGGCGGCGAAGGAGACGTTCATCGGCACGCCGGACGAGTGCGTCGCCCAGATCCGCGAGCTCGCCGCGGTGGTGCCGATCGACCCGATCCTGGTGCGAGCACAGTGGCCGCATCTCACCGGCGACGAGGTCGTCGCCTACCTCGACGACCTGGGCCGCGACATCGTCCCGGCGGTCCGCGAGATCGAGCCGGTCGCGCAGGTCGTCCGCGGCTGACGTTCAGCGGCCGGTCGGTGAGAGGCGGCGTGCGTCTCGCCCTCGTAGAGTCGACCGGGTGAACGACGACTCCCGCTACGTCGTGATCGATGGACGCCGTTGGCGGGCCACGGATCCCGGGATTCCGGAGCGACTCCGGGCGGAGCTCGTCGCAGAGCTGATGTCCGCACGCCGAGCGATCGGCAGCGGTGACGACGTTGCCGGGGCCCGGCGCCGCGTCCAGGACGCCAAGGTCGCGCTCGGCGAACGGGGCGAGCCGTGGTGGGAGCCGGCCAGCCCCGACGGCCGGGCGGGGCGCCTGGCCGCCGCGATGCACGCCTTGCTACGACACCGAGCGTCGACGTCGACGATCTGTCCGAGCGACGCGGCCCGGGTCGTTGCCGGAGATCGCTTCCGTTCGGCGATGGACGACGCGCGACGGGTGGCCAGCCGGCTGCGCGAGGCGGGGATCGTCCGGACCACCCAGAAGGGTGAGGACGTCGACCCGCTGACCGCCCGCGGTCCGCTCCGCATCGGACGAGGCCCCCAGTGGGAGGTCTGAGAGGGTGCGCTCATGACGCACCCGACGCTCCGGCGCCTCGACGAGCTCGCCCGGCACCTGTCGCGTGACGACCGGGTGCAGGCGGTCCTCGGCCTGGGCTCGGCCGGTGTGGAGACCAGCCGGTTCGACGACCACTCCGATATCGACTTCTTCCTCGTCGTCGACGACGCCGAGACGAAGAGTGGTTACCTGACCGACATCGCGTGGCTAGGCGGGTTCGGCGGCCGGGTCGCGTACAGCTTCGTCAACGACCGCAACGGCCGGAAGGCGCTCTTCGACGACGGACTGTTCGTCGAATATGCGATCTTCACCCCCTCCGAGCTGGCCCTCCTCCCGGTCCAGGGAGCTCGTGTCGTGTGGAGTCGGCCGTCCTTCGCCATCCCACCCACGAAACAGACTCCGGTCCCCTCGATCGACACCGTCGAGTTCCACGTCAACGAAGCCCTCACCAACCTCTACGTCGGGCTGCACCGCCACCTACGTGGGGAGAACCTCACCGCGATGCGCTTCATCCAGGTCTACGCGGTGGACCGGGTTCTGTCCCTGGTCCGGCTCTCGCCCGCCAGCGTCCTCGACCAGCCCGACCCGTTCGAGGCGACCCGGCGGATCGAGAGCTCGCAGCCGGCTGCCGCCCTGCCCCTGGCCGACATGGTCCCGGGCTACGACCACAACCTGGAGGCCGCTCGCGCCACTCTCGAGTGGTTGACCGAGTACCACGAAACCCACCCGGCCATCGTCAGCGCCATCGGGCAGCTCATCCGGTCCGCGTCAGCGTAGGAACCTCCGCCAGTGTCGCGAGCTACCCCACGACGCCGGCCGCGCGTAGCGACGCGACCTGCTCCAGCGCATACCCGAGCTCGGTGAGAACGGCGTCGGTGTCGGCGCCGACCGTGGGCGGCGGCGGTGGGACCGGGGTTCGACTGCGGCTGAACCTCGGCGAGACGACCGGCTGCGGGACGTCGTAGCCGGGGACTGGCTGGTATGCGCCACGGGCCGCCGCCTGCTCGTGCCGGGTGGCCTCGTCGAGGTCGAGGACGGGGGTGACGCACGCGTCGTGGTCGCGGAAGGCGGCGGCCCAGTCGTCTCGCGTTCGGGTCGCGAAGGCCGCGGTGAGCGCCTCCCGCAGTGCCGGCCATCGCGACCGGTCCTTGTGGGCGCGGCGCAGCGGGTCGTCGGCCGCGAACCCCAGCACGTCGAGGGCGACGAGGAAGAAACGCTCCTCGATCGTGCCCATGGCGACCCACCGACCGTCGGCGCAGGCGTAGGTGTCGTAGTAGGGGCACCCGGTGTCGAGCAGGTTCGCACCCCGGTCGAGGCCCCACACGCCCTGCGCGCGGAGCCCCTGGACGAAGCCCATGATCGTCGTCGTGGCGTCGAGGACGTTGGCGTCGACGACCTGGCCGCGGCCGCTGGTCCGGGCCTCGAGGAGCGCGCAGACGATGCCGAACGCCATCGAGGCCGCTCCCCCGCCGAGATCGCCGACGAGGTTGATCGGAGGCACGGGTCGCTCCCCCGCCCGGCCGATCGACCACAACGCCCCGGTGAGGCCGATGTAGTTGATGTCGTGACCGGCCACCCCGGCCCACGGGCCGTCCTGGCCGAACCCGCTCAGCCGGCCGTAGACGAGTCGCTCGTTGACCTCATGGCACACGCTCGGACCGATGCCCAGCCGCTCGGCGACGCCCGGGCGGTAGCTCTCCAGCAGCACGTCGGCGTCGCGCACCAGGTCGAGGACGACCTGGACCCCTTCCGGCGCCTTGAGATCCACGGCCACGGACCGTCGGCCCCGCTCGATGACCGGGTTCACCGTGTAGTCGCCGCTGGCGGGACCGACGCGGTCGACTCGCACGACCGAGGCGCCCATATCGGCCAGCAACATGACGCAGAACGGCGCCGGGCCGATGCCGGCCAGCTCGACGACCCGGACGCCGGCGAGCGGTCCGGGCGCTGCGTCCTCAGGCACCGGCGGACTCCTCCACGAGCAGCGCGCGCAACCGCGCCTTGGCGACCTTGTCGAGGGTCGATCGTGGCAGGTCGTCGACGACGCGGACCTCGCGGGGGCGACGCGGTCCGGAGAGCAGGGTGGCGCAGTGCTCCGCCAGGGTCGGCCCGGTCCAGGCCGACTGTTCGGCCACGGTGACGAACGCGACGGGCACCTCCCCGAGCATCGGGTCGGGCCGCCCGACGACGGCCACCTCGCGGACTCCCACCACGCCACGGAGGACCCGCTCGATCTCCGGTGCCCCGACGTTCTCGCCGCCGACCTTGAGGACGTCCTTGTCACGCTCGAGGAAGGTCAGCGCGCCGGACTCCTCCCAGCGCACCCGGTCGCCGGTCCGGAACCAGCCGTCGTCGGTGAACGCCCTGGCGGTGGCGTCGGCGTCGCCGAGGTACTCCGCGAAGAGCGATACGCCGCGCTCGCCCCGGACGAGAAGCTCGCCGGACTCGCCCGGCGCGACCGGGCGGTCGTCGGCGTCGACGACCGAGACCGCATACTCCGGCGCCGGCCGGCCCATCGTGCCCTCGGCGTCCGGGTGGACGAGGCTGCCGACGATCGGGTGGGACACGGTCTCGGTCATCCCGAACCAGCCGATCACCGGCACTCCGCCGGTGGCCGCGGACGGCGCCAGGGTCGCGCTGTTGCCCCAGCCCCGGTACGCGTGTCGCTCCGGCGCCTCCTGGGTCGCGAGGGCGCGAACGCAGAACGAGACGACGGAGGTCCACGTCGTCGCATACCGGACCGAGACGTCCCAGAACCGCGACGCCGAGAACCGCGGCACCAGGACGACCTGGCCGCCGGACCACAGGCTGGAGAGGAACGAGTAGGAGAGGCCGTTGGTGTGGAACAGCGGCAGGTGCAGGAGGTTCACGTCGGTGGTGGTGAGGCCCTGGTGGGCCGCGCCGACCTGGCCGCCCCACAGGCAGTTGGCCTGGGTCCACACCACCGCCTTGGGCCGCGCGGTCGTCCCGGACGTGTACTGGATCGACGTGGGGGCGTCGTGCGCGACCGGTCCGAGAGGCTGGGGGCCGGCCGAGAACGGCCGAAGGGTATGCCGGTGCTCACCCAGGTCGCGGACCTCCAGGACGTCGGCGGCCGGCATCGCCACCCCCGCCGTGGCGGCGGTCGGGCCGGAGGCGATCGCCGCCCGCGGGCCGCTGTGTCCGGCGACGTAGCCGAGATCGTCGGCGGAGGCCCGCGGGTCGAGACAGACGGCGACCGCCCCCAGCGACGCGACGGCGGACCAGGCGACCAGCAGCTCGGGACAGTTGGGCAGGACGAGCGCGACGCGGTCTCCGGCGGTGATCCCCCGGGCCGCCAGCCCGGCGGCGAACGCCCGGACGTCGGCGGCGAACTCGTCCCTGGTCCACGCCAACGGGTCGCCCTCGACCGGGACCCAAGTGAGGAAGGGACGGTTGGCGTCGACCGCGGCCCAGCGTTCGACGAGCCAGCCGACGTCGCGGCTGAGGCTCGGGGCCAGCGCCCTGGGGGTCATTCCTCCGGCCACTGCAGGTGCCGGACGGTGAAGAACTCGGCATAGCCGTCCAGCCCCATCTCGCTCCCGACGCCGGACCGCTTGAACCCGGTCCAGGGCACGTCCGGCCGAGCGCCCCCGCCGCCGTTGATGGCGACGGTCCCGGTCTCCAGGCGGAGGGCGACGTCCCGTGCCTGAACGGCGTCGCCCCAGACCAGGGCGTTCAGGCCGTAGCGGCTGTCGTTGGCGAGGGCCACTGCCTGGTCCACCGTCTCGTAGGGCATGACGGTGGCGACCGGGGCGAACAGCTCGTCCTGGCAGATCTCGTCGGCCGCGTCGACGTCGGCGACCAACGTGGGCTCCAAGTAGAAGCCGGGCAGCTCGGGGCGGCCGCCGCCGGTGAGGACCGTCGCGCCGCCGTCGACGGCGCGGCCCAGGTAGCCCTCGACCCGCTGCCGGTGCTCGGCGCTGATCAGCGGACCGACCTCGGTCGACTCGTCGCGAGGGTCGCCGACCGGGACCTGGTCGCGGAGGAACGCGACGGCCGCGTCGACGAACTCGTCGTACTGGCTGCGGTGCACGAGGATCCGGGTCGTGGCGCCACAGCCCTGACCGGCGTTGCGACAGAAGCGGAGCATCGACGGGCCCACGGCGCGGGCCAGGTCGGCCCCCGGCAGGACCACGGTCGGCGACTTGCCGCCGAGCTCCAGGACGACCTTGGTGTGCAGGGGTGCGGCCGCCTCGGCGACGGCGGCACCGATGGCGTTGGACCCGGTGAACGACACCAGGTCGACGTCGGGATGCGCGCTGAGCCGCTGCCCGACGTCCGGACCGCCCGGCACGAGGTTGAGGACGCCGGCCGGGACGCCGGCCTCCTCGGCGAGTCGCACGACGGCGACCGAGCAGAGCGCCCCGCGCGGCGACGGCAGCAGGACGACGGTGCACCCGGCGGCCAGCGCGGGCCCGACCTTCCAGGCGATCATGTTGACCGGGTAGTTGTACGGCGTCACCGCGGCGACCACGCCGATGGGTACCCGGAGCAGCTCGCTCTCGACGCGCGGCGGGCCCTCCAACGCCGGCAGCCGCTCCCGGTAGCCGCCGCGCGGTCCGGACTCGGCCACGTCGGCCGCCCACCGCAGGTTGGTGACCGGGGTCGCGGTCTGCAGCGTGCGGGCCAGCGAGATCGGCGAGCCGACCTCGGTGGTCACGAGCTGGGCGAGCTCCTCGTGGTGCTTCTCCAGCAGGTCGGCGAACCGCCGCAGGACCGAAGCTCGCTCCCCCGGCTCCGTTCGACTCCACGTCACGAACGCCGACTGCGCGGCAGCGACGGACGTGTCAGCCTGCGCGACGTCGGCGAGACGCCACCTCGCGAAGGTCAGCGCCGTACTGGGGTCGACCGACGCATACCCCTCGCCGTTGCCCGACGACCAGCGGCCGTCGACGAACACCGTTGCGGCGGCGAGCTCCTCGACCGAGAGCACCTCAGATCTCCATGTCCAGCACGTGCGACTGGAACGACTTGCCGTGCGGGTCGACTCGCAGGGTCATCGACACGCCACCACCGAGTGCCCGGTCCAGCACGAAGTTGAGGCCGTGGACGTTGGGCAGCTCGTAGCGCACGACGTCGCCCTCGACCAGGCCGCCGAAGTGCGCCTGAACCCGGTCGGCCGTGAGCCGGTCGACGAGGAGCGGGTAGTCGGCAGGGTCGTCGACGAAGACGCAGATGTTGCTGACGTCGCCCTTGTCACCGGACCGGCTGTAGGCGATCTCTCGCAACTTCATGAGGGACTCACGAGGTCACGACCTCGGTCTCGAGCGGGACCAGCTCGCGGGGGACGTAGGCCGGGGTCACGCCGAGCGCGGGCACGACGGACGTGACGACTCCGCCGCCGCCGGCCGGCCCGAAGTACAGCAGCTCGACCTCATGGGCGGCGTCCCGGGCCAGGTCCTCGGACTCGGTGCGAACGGCCAGTCTGAGCCGCACCTCCTCCGGGTATGCGGTGCCCTCCTTGTCGCCGAACAGCGAGTTCAGGCCTTGCAGGTCGATGCGCACCTGGTCGCCCGGAGCGAGCAGCTCGTCGAGGTGGGAGCGCAGGATCTCCTCGGCGCGGCGCGCGCGTTCGAGGCAGCCCGGCCCGCCGTACGAGATCTCGCCGGTCGCACGGTACCCCTGGTCGACGCCGACAAGGACCTTGAGCGTGGCCGGCCACTCACGCCCGGTGGCCCCGGACAGCCGGACCCGGTCGCCCCCGAGGTCCTCGACCCGTACGCCGGAGAAGTCGGCGGTGACGTCCGGCGTGAGGTAGGTCCGCGGGTCGTGGATCTCGTAGTAGAGCTGCGTCTTCATGGTCCGCTCGTCGACCGCGCCTCCGGTGCCGTCGAGCTTGGTGATGACCGCGGAGTCCTCCGACACCTCGGCCATCGGGAAGCCGAGTCGGTGCGGGTCGGGCACGACGCGATAGGGCGGGTCCTCGAAGTTGCCGCCGGTGCTGTGCACGCCGCACTCGAGCAGGTGGCCGACCAGCGTCGCGTGGCCGACGGCCTCCCAGTCGTCGAGGGACCACCCGAGCTCGTGGCAGATCGGACCGACGAACAGCGACGGGTCGGCGAGCCGACCACCGAGGACGATCTGCGCGTCCTCGCGCAGGCAGTCGACGATCGGCTCCGCGCCGATGTAGGCGTTGGCCGAGACGATGCGGTCGCCCAACGCTCCGACGGTCGTTCCCAGTTCCGGTAGCTCGGCGTCCTGCGCCCGGACCAGGTCGAGCACGTCGTCGCCCCGGATCACTCCGAGACGCACACCGGGCAGTCCCAGGGCCCGCAGCCCCTCGACGAAGTCGTCGGCCGCCGCGTCCGGGTTGGCCGCGCCGAAGTTGCCGACCACCCGGCCACCGTCGGCAAGGTACCCGCGCAGCAGGGGCAGCAGCCGGCGGATCCGCTCGTCCTGGCCGGCGGCCGGGTTCCGACGGCGTCGCACGTGGGCCAGCGCCATCGTCCGCTCGGCCAGGCAGTCGAACCCGATGTAGGTGACCCGTCCGCTGTCGGCCATGGCGGCCGCCGGGGCCAGCCGGTCGTTCGCGTAGGCCGAGCCCGACCCGATGGCAAGGGTGCCATCAGACGCGCGACGAGCCATGCGTCAGTCGACCTCGATGGCGAGCTCGGGGCAGCTGTCGGCGGCGAGCAGGGCCTCGTCCTCGCGGCCCTCGGGCACCGTCTCGCTCAGCACGTAGGCGTGTCCGTCCTCCTCGCGCGCGAAGAAGATGTCGGGTGCGCTGAGGCGACACAGGCCGTGTCCCTGACAGCGTTCCTCGTCGACACGTACCTGCATCGAAGCCTCCTGGGCAGCATTGACATCGGCCGGATCTAGTATAACCATGATCACTTAATAGGGAACCCCTTCGAGAGGCGAGCAGCGATGACAGAGGCCGGCGGTTGCCCGGTGGTCCACTTCGACCACAACTCCGACGAGCACTCCGCCGACCCGGTCGGGTCCTACCGCGCACTGCGCGAGAAGGCGCCGGTCGCGTGGTCCGAGGCGCACGGAGGCTACTGGGTCCTGTCCAGCTACCAGGCGGTGTTCGAGGCGGCGCGCCACGACGAGATCTTCTCGTCCGAGCGCAACAGCTACGGCGGTGAGGGCCTGTCGGTCGTCATCCCCAAGACGCCGATGCACTTCCACATCCCCATCGAGATCGACCCGCCCAACTTCCGCAAGTGGCGCAAGCTCATCAACCCGATCACCGCCCCGGCCGCGGTCGACCGGATGAAGGGCATGGTCGAGCACTACGTCAGCTACTTCATCGACCAGGTCATCGAGTCCGGCGAGGCCGACATGACGTCGGTGATCGGTGTCCCTTCCCTCGTCACCGTCGACTGGCTCGGGCTCGACGTCAAGGACTGGCGCCGGTATGCGTCGGCGCACCACGCGGCCCTGGCTGCGGTTCCGGGCTCGGAGCAGTACCAGCACGCGGTCGAGGTCGACTTCCCGTACATCAACGAGAAGACGTGGGAGGTCATCCGCGCCCGCCGAGAGAACCCGCAGGACGACATCGTCAGCTACCTCGTCCAGCAGGAGGTCGACGACCGCCCGGTGACCGACGACGAGGTGTTCTCGATCGTCGACCTGTTGCTCGCCGGCGGCGTCGGCACGACGGCGTCGCTGGTCAGCAACACCGTGGTGTGGCTCTACCAGAACCCCGACGTGCGCCAGCAGCTCATCGACGACCCGTCGTTGCTGGACAAGGCGATCGAGGAGTTCCTCCGCTACTTCTCCCCCACCCAGGCCCTCGCTCGGACGGTCGTCGAGGACACCGAGTTCCTCGGCTGCCCGATGAAGACGGGCGACCGCGTACTGCTCGCGTGGAACTCGGCCAACCGCGACGCCCAGCAGTTCGACGACCCCGACCAGCTGGACATCACGCGGTGGCCGAACCGGCATACCGCGTTCGGCATCGGAGTCCACCGCTGCGCCGGGTCCAACCTGGGCCGGGTGATGGCCAAGGAGCTGCTGGGGCAGATCCTCGAGCGGATGCCGGACTACGTCGTCGACGTCGACTCCCTCGAGCCGTACCCGCACCAGGGCACTAACACCGGCTACCAGAGCATCCCGGCGACGTTCACGCCCGGGCCTCGGCGACTGACCGGCGCGACCGCGCCGGCGGTCGCGTACTGACCCGCTGCGTGTGCCGGTGACCTCACTTCCGTCGGTCGACGTCGTCGTCCTCGGGACCGGCGCGGCCGGGCTCGTCGCCGCCCTGGCCGCGGTGGACTCCGGGGCGTCGGTGGCACTCGTGGAGAAGGCGGACCGGGTCGGCGGGACGACCGCACTCTCCAGCGGCGTCGTATGGATCCCGGCGACCTCCGTGGCGGCGGCCGAAGGGGTCACGGACTCCCGCGAGGCCGGCCTGGCCTACCTCGAGTCGTTGTCGCACGGGATGATCCGACCCGAGATGGCGCAGGCGTTCGTCGACTCCGGCGACGAGGTCGTCGAGTGGCTGCGGACGCAAACGCCGTTGACCCTGCGGCTGGTTCCCGGCTTCCCCGACTATCACCCCGAGCACCCGGGCGGGATGCCGCACGGCGGCCGTTCGTTGGAGCCCGAGCTCATCTCCATGGACCGCTTGGACGGCTGGAGCGAGCGGATGGTCGGCACGCCGCGGCCGATGCGCGTCACCGAGACGCCGGTCGGCGGCGGCGCCGGCGTCCTCCCGACCGAGGTCGAGACCGAGCGGCGGGCCGGGCAAATCGAGGGCCTCGGGAGGGCACTGGTCGCGGCCCTCCTCCGCGGGTGCCTCGACCACGACGTGGTGCCGCTGACCGGGACGCGGGCAACGCGGCTGGTTGTCGACGGTGGCGCAGTCACCGGCGTCGAGCTCTCGGGTCCCGAGGGCGAGCTGGTCATCCGAGCCGGTGCGGTCGTCCTGGCGACCGGCGGCTTCGAGTACGACGACGACCTGGTCCGGGCGTTCCTGCGCGGCCCGATGCGCGAGCCCGCCGGCGTCCCGAGCAACACCGGTGACGGGCTGCGGATGGCCATGCGCGTCGGCGCGGCCCTCGGTGCGATGCGGGAAGCGTGGTGGGTCCCCGTCGTGCGGTTGCCTGGAGACCGCGCCGATGGCGGCAGCAACGTTCAGCTGATCCTGCGCGAGCGCACCCTGCCCCGCTCGATCGTCGTCAACCGGTCCGGCCGCCGGTTCACCAACGAGGCGGCCAACTACAACGCCCTGGGCGGCGCGTTTCACACCTTCGACCCGAGCTCGTTCGACTACGTCAACCAGCCGTGCTGGCTGGTGTTCGACCAGGGGTTCGTCGACGCCTACGGCGGGTTCGGGACCGGGCCGGGCGGTCCGGCCCCGTCGTGGCTGACCCGGGCGGACTCGGTCGAGGAGCTCGCTGACGCCCTCGGCGTGCCGGCCGACACGCTGGCGGCGACGGTCGACCGCTGGAACGGGTTCGTCGCGCAGGGTCACGACGACGACTTCGGCCGCGGCGACAGCGCCTACGACGGCTGGTGCGGCGACCGCACCCAGTACCCCGGTGTCTTCGCGACGCTCGGCCCGGTCGACCGGGGTCCGTACTACGCGGTGGAGCTCATCGGCTCCTCGCTCGGCACCAAGGGCGGCCCGCTCACGACCGTCGACGGTGCGGTTCTCGACGTCGACGGCGACGTGATCCCCGGTCTGTATGCGGCGGGCAACGCGATGGCGGCGCCGACCGGCATGGTCTACGGCGGGGCCGGCGGGACGCTCGGTCCCGCCCTGGTGTTCGGCTATCGCGCGGGGCGGGCGGCCGCCGCGGCGACGAGGTCTACTGCGGTGCGCCGTGAGCTGGACCCGGTGCCGAGGTGACGGCCCCCCTCGTCGTCGTCGGGGCCGGACTCGCCGGGCTCCGCGCGGCGGAGCAGCTGCGCGCGGCCGGTGACACCGGGCCGATCGTCGTCGTCGGGCGCGAGGTCCACCCGCCGTACAACCGGCCGCCGTTGACCAAGGAGGCGCTCAAGAACGGTGTTGACGCCACCGCCCTGCACTTCCGGCAGCGCGCCAGCACCGCCGACGTGACATGGCGACTCGGCGAGTCGGTCGTCGCTGCGGACCTGGACGCGCACACCGTCACGCTCGACGAGCCCTCGGGAGGCGAGGTCGTCGCGTACCGAGGGCTCGTCGTCGCCACCGGGGTCGGGACGCGGCGGCTCCCCCTCGACGCGCCGCTCGAGTGGCGGCACGGCATCCGCACGGTCGACGACGCGACGGCACTCCACGAGGCGCTTCAGCCCGGGCGGCGGGTGGTCGTGCTCGGTGCCGGGTTCGTCGGCACCGAGGTCGCCGCCACCGCCACACAGCTCGGCTGCGAGGTCGACGTCGTCGACCTGCTCCCGCTCCCACTCGTCCGCGCTCTCGGACCGGTCGTCGGCGCCGAGACGCAACGCCGGCACGAGGAGCACGGCGTCCGGTTCCACCTCGGTCGGTCGGTGACCGCGGTCCATGGGACTGAGGGTCCCGAGCGCGTCGAGCTCGACGACGGCACGTCGCTGCCGGCCGACGTCGTGGTCGAGGCCGTGGGCTCCGTCCCGCACGTCGACTGGCTGGCCGGCAACGGGCTCGACCTCACGAACGGCGTTGCGTGCGACGGCGCCCTCCACCCGCTGCGCGACGGCGAACCGGTTCTCGACGTCGTGGCGCTCGGCGACGTGGCCCGGTTCCCGGTTCCGGGTTTCGGGCCGGACCCGGCGCGGATCGAGCACTGGAACTGGCCGACCGAGATCGCCGCGCACGCCGCCAGGAGCCTGTTGGCCGGCATCGCCGGCGACCCGGAGCCGGAGGCGCCGTTCCTCCCGATGCCGACGTTCTGGACCGACCAGTGGGCTGTCCGGTTCCAGTCACTGGGGATGCCGCACCTCGGCCTGGCCGACGTGCGCGTGATCGAGGGCGACCTCGCCGGTGAGTGCGCGGTCGGGTACCACGACGAGACCGGTCGACTGGTCGGCGTCGTCCTCATGGGCCTGACCCGCGAGCTGCTGACCTACCGCACCCGCATCGCGGCCGAGCGCCCGTCGCATACCGACGCCTCGTCGACGCTCACGACGGCCGGCTGATCCCCGACGTGACGGAGGCCCGCGCGACCCCGGCGAGCGCGGCCTCCGAGCCCGGGGACGTGGCGCCGCGGCGCGTGCCGGCGTGGCTGCTCGTCGCCATGGTGGCCCTGATCGGGCTGAACCTGCGCGCCGCCCTCGGGTCGATCCCGCCGCTGTTGGGCCCGATCTCCGACGAGCTCGGCATCCCCGGGTCCACCCAGGGGATGCTCACGTCGCTCGGCGTCGTCTTCATGGGTCTCTGCGCGCCGGTCGGTCAACGGGTGGCGGCGCGGTTCGGCTCGGAGGCCACGACCGTGGTCTTCCTGGGCGTCCTCGCGGTCGGCGGCCTGCTCCGCCTGGCCGCGACGACAACGACCGTCCTGCTGCTGTCGTCCGCGGTGTCGGGCGCGGCGATGGGGGCCATCTCGGCGCTGGTACCCGGCCTCATCGCCCACCACATCCCGCGGATCAAGGGTCTGGCCACCGGGATCTACTCGACCGGCCTGGCCCTGGGCGTCGCGATCGCGGCGTGGATCGCGGTCCCGACGGCCGAGCTGCTGGGCGGGTGGCGACGGTCGTTGGCTCTCTGGGGAGTCGTCGCCTTCGTGACGATGGTCGCCTGGCTCGTCGTGGTCCCCCGGCTCCGGCGGCACGTCGTCCACCCCGAGCCGGACGAGGCGGCGGCCAGCCATCGGCTGCCGTGGAGGTCACGAACCGCCTGGTGGGTCACGATCTTCTCGTCGGTGCAGATGGTCGTCGGGTTCAGCGGACTGGCCTGGATCACGCCCTACTACGCGTCGCTCGGGATGCCGGTAGTGGACGCCGCGCGGCTGTTCGCCTACTTCCAGGTCATCCAGCTGGCCGCGATGATCACGCTGCCGACGATCACCGACTTCACCCGCGACCGCCGCCCGCTCCTGGCGATCACCGTCGTGGCCACGGCGACCGGCATCCTCATGATGGTTCTCGCACCGATTCCGTTGGCGTTGCTGGCGACCGGGCTGTTCGGGTTCGGTGTCGGGGGCGGTTCGGCGCTGGTCCTCGTGCTCGTGTCGGACTACACCTCGACGCAGCAGCAGGCCGCGCGACTCGGCGCGATGACGCTGATGGTCGCATTCCTCGTCGGCGCGCTCGGACCCGTGGTCCTCGGCTGGCTGCACGACCTGACCGGCAGTCTGGTCGCCGGGTATGCGGTGATGGTCGCCCTCAGCGTCGGGCTGGCCTTCACCCTCCCGGCGTTCCGGCCCGGGCGGACGCTCGACTGACGCTGATCCGAAGTCATGTCGCGGGTCGTGTCGCGACCGGTGTCGTGATCACGACCTCAGGTGCGACATGACGTGCGATGTGAACCTCAGCCGAGGAAGTCCCACAGCCAGTCGTTCCGCTTGCCGCCGTTCTGGAGCGACTCGGGCCAGTCGGCTGGGCGGTGGTCGCCGTAGGCACGGACGCTGCCGGCCCCGTCGCCGAGACCGTCCGCATACTCCGCGATGGGCAGGTAGTACATGTACGACATCAGGCGGTCCCGGAACTTCCACTGGCCGCCGTCGCGCCGGTAGGTGTCCTTGTAGCGAAGCGCGACGACCATGCCGACACTGTTCCTGGTGACCTCTGCGTGAGACGCGAGCAGCCCGTAGGCGATGTCGGGATCGTCGTCGAACCGGACCACGTGGCCGTGGCTGTAGTGGTTCGTCGGGCCGAGCGCGGCGAACCGTCCGAGGTACGTCGTGACGATCTCGTCCATGCCGGTGGCTGCGAAGACCCCATCCTGCGAACGCAGCGTCGCGTCCTCGCAGAAGATCCGGCGGATGCCGTCCTCGTCGCGCTCGTCCATCACGTAGCCGTAGAGGATCCCGAGCGCCTGGATCGCGTTCGTGTCCTCCAGCCGGGCGATCCGCGTCTCCAGGTCGGTCGTCATCCGCGCTCACTCCCCATCCCGTCACGGCGTCGTCGCCGCAACCTCAATTGATGATGATCGTGATCATGGTATGCAGCGAGCCGGCTCGCGACAAGGGGTCACGGCCCGTGGTCCGCCGATCGGGGGACCCGGGAGCCACCCGACCGCTCCCCCCGGCAGGGGACCAGCCCCACCGCTGACTCTTGACACCCTCAGATCACGACGAACCGAGGTGTCGGAGATACCGGCCAGGGGTTCACAAGGGACTGATAGGGATGGGCACCTTCACGAGATTGACGTGTGCTTCACTCGCCGGCATCGCAGTGTTCGGTGTGGTGGGGCTTTCCTCGACCGCCACCGCCGCGACGCCAAACCACTAGGCGTGAGCACCGTCGTGAGCGACGGCGAGGTGTCGACCAGCTCGACCCGTGCGTTTTGGATCGAGAACCGCACCTCGGAGCGGATGACGCTGGTGCGGTTCGCCGGAGTCGGCGACCCTCTGCTGCCCGAGGACTCCTTCCCCGAGAACAAGGTCATCGACCCGGGGCAGACCATGCGAATCGAGCTGACCAGCGGAGTTTTTGCCAACGGCGGCCACCGAGTCGAAGTCCGTTCCCAGGGAGACAAGGTCCGCCGGACCCCGGCGCAGGACGTGCCCCGCATGGGACCCCGGGCCTGGGATCTGCTCGGACCGAGGCGGACCCTTCGACGACGACTGCTCCGCGTGCACCATTCCCCCCCAGCCCTACTTCCGGGAAGCGTCGATGCTGCTGAATGTCTGGGGGTACACGAGGACATCCTTCGCGGTGACGAGCGCGTTCGGCCCGGTCCTGGCCGGCGGTGCGGCGATCGTGATCACGGAGAACTCCGGCGCCATGACCGTCTCAGCTTCGAACGACTCCTGAGGCGGCTAGCGGTCAGGGCGTCCCTCGATCCGCCCGAGCAGGCGGGATGGCACGACGACCCACTGCACGACGAAGAACGCGATGGCGACGACGCCGGCCACCAGCGCGGCCGTGGTCCCGGCGACGAACCCGAAGACCAGCACGACGACCGCGACGATCGTGAGCGCGAGGGTGGCGAGGCCGGCCTTGGTCGATCGGTCGGCCGCCGACACGAGCTCGGGTTTCGCACTGCGGCGGAACAGGATCCGGTGCGACGCGACCGGCGCGACGACGATGACCGTCGAGACGACGGCGAGGGAGAGCGCGACGAGGAAGACGACCCGCAGCGGGGGCTCGAGATCGCCGAAGCGCTGCTGGAACGGCACCGTGAGCAGGAAGCCGGTGAGGATCTGCAGGCCGGTCTGAGTCACCCGCAGCTCCTGGAGGAGCTCGTTCCAGTTCCGGTCGGCGCGCTCGGTGGCCGTCTCGTTGCGCTCCCGCCCGTCCGGGTCGGGCGGGTCGCCGTGGTCCCTGCGGCGGTCGTCGTCGTCGGCCACGCTGCCGCTCCTCTCGTCTGCTGGGAGGGCAGCCTGCCACGGACGGCGCGATGCGGCATACCGTGAGCAGGTGAGAGGCCGGTGGGCGAACCTGGCCCTGGTCGTGCTCGTGCCGGCCGCGGCCCTCTCCGGCGTCGCCCTGTTCCTCGTGGGCAGCGGCCCGGTGTGGCTGGTCGCCGTGCTGCACGGCGGTCTCGGGCTCGGCCCGCTCGCCCTGGTGCCGTGGAAGAGGCCGGTGGTGCAGCGCGGACTTCGGCGTATGCGTCCGGGCCGGACCGCGTCCCTCGTCCTCACCTGGGTGCTCCTGGCCGCGGTGCTGTCCGGACTGCTGCACCTGGTCGGGCTGACCGGGCAGTGGCTCGCCGTGACGACGATGCAGCTGCACGTCACCGCCGGCGTCCTCGCCGCGGTGATCACCGTGGTCCACGCCGTCCAGCGCCCGGTCCGCGTCCGACGACCGGACTGGGGGCGTCGAACTCTGCTGCGCACCGGCGGCGTGGCCGTGGTGGCTGCCGGCCTCGGCGTGGGGGCGATCACGACGGGCGCTGCCCTGGCGCGGGCGGGTGACCGCCGCTCGACCGGGTCCTTCCGGCTCGCCGACGCCGAGGTCCCGGTCACGCAGTGGTTCCTTGACACCGTGCCGGCCGTCGACCCGCAGGCGTGGCGGCTCACCCTCGTCTCTCCGCTCGGCGAGCGGCGCCTCAGCCTCGCCGATCTGGCCGGCGGCGACCAGGTGACCGCCGCGCTCGACTGCACCGGCGGCTGGTGGGCGGAGCTGAACTGGTCCGGTATGCGGCTCGCGCGGCTGCTGCCGGATGTCGACCGCGAGCTGAGTGTCGTGGTGACGAGCAGCACCGGGTATGCGCGGCGTCTGCCGTTGAGCGACGACCTCCTGCTGGCGACCTCGATGGGCGGATCGCCGTTGACGGCGGGACATGGTGCCCCCGTACGGCTCGTCGTGCCGGGACGCCGCGGGTACCACTGGGTCAAGTGGGTGGAGCGGGTCGAGGTCGTCGCGGGTCCGTGGTGGGCGCAGCCCCCGCTTCCGCTGCGCTGACGTCACCCCTCCCCGCCCGCCGAGAGGCCAGCTTCTGCTCTCATCCGAGCGTTTTGGCAGCAGAAGTTGGCCTCTCGCGCGGCGGAGACGGGTGTCAAGGTGGGTTGACAACTGCCGCGGCGTCAACGTATCTTGACACTCATGACCTCCGTGTCCGACCTGGCCAGCACCGCGTCGAGCGGCGACCCCGGCGAGGGCCTACGCGCCGTCGTCGCGCTGCACGAGCTGCTGGAGCGACTCGAGTACCTCCACGTCCGGCGGGCCCGAGAGCAGGGCTGGTCCTGGCAGGACATCGCCGGTGTCCTCGGCGTCTCCCGCCAGGCGGTCCACCAGAAGCACGGCCCACGCATCAACCCCGGGAGGGACTGACCATGTTCGAACGCTTCACTGCATCCGCCCGCGGCACCGTGGTCCGCGCACAGGAGGAGGCCCACGACGCCGGCGACCACCACGTCGGCACCGAGCACGTCGTGGTGGCCCTGGCCCAGGACGACGGTGTCGCCGGTGTCGTGCTCCGCGACGCGGGTGTGACCGCCGAGGGCCTGCGCCGGTGGCTGCGTCAGGTGCCCACCGACGACGACTCGAACGGTCGTCTCGACGCCGACGCGCTCAGCAGTATCGGGATCGACCTCGACGACGTGCGGCGGCGGGTCGAGGAGACCTTCGGGGCCGGCGCCTTGGACGACGTCCCCGAACGGACCGGTGGTCGCCGGTGGGGCCGCAACAAGCACATCCCGTTCACCAGTCGGGCGAAGAAGTCGCTGGAACGCGGACTGCGCCAGGCGATCATGCTCGGCGACACGCGCATCGGTTCGGAGCACCTGCTGCTCGGGGTCCTCGACGATGGCAGCGGCCTCGGGGTTCGGATGCTGCGCGACCAGGGGGTCGACCTGGCCCAGCTCCGCGCGACCACGCTCGAACGGTCCCGTCGCTCCGCCTGACCTGGGATCTGGGACGCGCGCCGTTTCCTGACCTTCTGCACAACGTCTGCGCAGACGCTGTGTTCGGTGCGCACACCGTGCACCGTCTGCGCACCGAACACGGGGTCTGCGCAGACGTTGGGAGGAAGTCCGCGCAGGTTCCTGACCGTGCGCGCAGGGTGCACCATGCGCGCACGGTCAGAAACCTGCGCGCACCGCCGCGCACTCGTTCTCGGCGTGCCGCTGTCGGCGCTCCCGACCAGACTGCAGGGATGTCTGCGACCCCTCACCGCGTCGACGACGCCGTCCTCGACGACCTCCGCCACCGCCTGCGCGCGACCCGGACCGTGACGATCGCCGGCCCAGCCGGCTGGGAACGCGGCACCGATTCCGGCTACCTTGCCGAGCTCGTCGGCTACTGGCAGCACGGGTACGACTGGCGGGTCCACGAGGACCGGCTGCGGGCCCTCCCCTGGGTCACCGCCGGCGAGAACGGCCGACGCGGTATGCGAGCGGTGCGGCAGCGCGGCGACGGGCCGACCGTGGTCCTCCTGCACGGCTGGCCCGACTCGTTCCTCCGGTTCGACAGGGTGCTGCCACTGCTCACCGACCTCGACGTCGTCGTGCCGTGCCTGCCCGGCTACCCGTGGTCCCTGCCGACCGACCCGCCCGGCATGTCGACGCCCGACATGGCCGACCTCGTGGCCGACGCGCTGGCCGAGCTGGGGATCGAGCGCTACATCGTCTCCGGCGGCGACATCGGCAGCTCGGTCGCGGAGCATCTCGCCGCGTCGCACGCCGATGCCGTTTCCGCGCTCCACCTCACCGACGTCCCCTACTCGCACCTCTTCACCGTCGACCCGAAAGACCTCACCGCGCCAGAGCGCGACTTCCTCGACGCCGGCCGGACCTGGCAGATGGCCGAGGGCGCCTACGCCCTCGAACAGGCGACGAAACCGCATACCCTCGCTGCCGCCCTCGGCGACTCGCCGGTCGGGCTGCTCGCCTGGATCCTCGAGAAGCTGCGGTCCTGGAGCGACTCCGGCGGCGACGTCGAGTCGGTCTACTCCCGGGACGAGCTGCTCACCTGGGTGACCCTCTACTGGGTCAGCGGCGCCATCGGGACGTCGTTCGCGCCGTACTCCGAGAACCAGGGGGCCGCCCCGACCACGACGGTGCCCACGGGCATCACCATGTTCCCCGGTGACCTCGTCCCCGCGCCACGCGAGTTCGCCGAACGCGTCTTCGACGTCCGCGACTGGACGCTCGAGCCCGACGGCGGCCACTTCGGTGCGTGGGAGCGGCCGGAGGCGTATGCGGCCGGTCTGCGTCGGGCGGTCGCCCTCGCCGACGGCTGACCCCGGGTCTCGACCCAGCCAGGCGAGGTCAGGCGTGGGTCGAGTGCACGACCCGGCAGATGACGGGCGCGAACGTCGCGATCGCCACAGCGCCGCCCATGTGCTCGCTGGCTCGCGGATCGTCGCAGTGCCGTCCGACAGCAGGCCGACACCGAGACGCAGCCGCTCGCGCGGTCCTCAGCGACGTGAGGCAAGGTGGACGGCGTGACCGAGGACGTCGAGCGCCGCGCCGCCGCGGCCTGGACCCCACCGGACGGAGCGGAGTGGGTCCCTGACCCGCGGCGCTGGCGGATCCTGTCCGTGTCGCTGGTTGTCGGCTTCATGTCCCTGCTCGACGTCTCCATCGTCAACGTCGCGATCCCGTCGATGCAGCAGGGGCTGGACACGTCGGCCAGCGCCATCCAGTGGGTCGTCTCCGGCTACCTGCTCGCCTTCGGCCTGACCCTCGTGGCCGGCGGGCGGCTCGGCGACGCGTACGGCCGCCGCCGGATGATGGTCATCGGCCTGGTCGGCTTCATCGTGTCCAGCGCGGCGGTCGGGTTCGCGCCGAACGTGGCCCTCGTCATCGTCGCCCGCCTCGTCCAGGGCGCGACCGCCGGCCTGCTCACGCCGCAGAACTCCGGGCTCGTCCAGGACCTCTTTCGTGGCTCCGAGCGGGCTCGCGCGTTCGGCGTCTTCGGCGCCACCGTCTCGGTGTCGTCAGCCGCGGGGCCGGTCATCGGTGGGCTCATCATCGGGGCGGCCGGCGCCGACAACGGGTGGCGGTACCTGTTCCTCGTCAACATCCCCATCGGCCTCGTGGCGATGCTCGGCGTGGCCCGCCTCGTCCCGGCCCGGCTGCCCATGTCGGAGAAGGTGGACAACCACATCGACGTGGTCGGCGCCCTGCTCCTCGGTGTGACGGTCCTGTGCCTGCTCTACCCGATCGTCAGTGTCGAGGGCGGCCACCGATGGCCGCTGCTCATCCTCCTCGGGGTGCCGCTGTTCGCGTGGGCGTTCGTCCGGTGGGAGCGGCGGGTCCGGGAGGCGGACCGGCCGCCGCTGCTCGACGTCGGCCTGCTGCGCGGACTGCCCGGCTACACCAACGGGCTGCTCGTCGGCTCCACGTACTTCGCCGGCTACACCGGCATCCTGCTCGTCCTCTCGGTCTACCTGCAGACGGGACTGGGGTATGCGCCGCTGCAGGCCGGGTTCCTCCTCGTGCCCTTCGCTCTCGGCTCGGCGATCTCGTCGCCGTTGGCCGGTCGCTTCGTCCCCCGGTTCGGGCGGAGGCTCACGGTGATCGCGCTCGCGGCGACGATGGTGGGGGTATGCCTCGTCGCCCTGTTCGTCGCCGGTCACGACCCCAGTGGGCTGTTCTGGGTCGCCGCGCCGCTGTTGTTCCTGACCGGGTTCGCGGGCGGCGCCGTCGTGTCGCCCAACATCACGCTCACCCTGGCCGACGTCCCACCCCGGATGGGCGGCGCCGCGGGCGGCGCCCTCCAGACCGGCCAGCGGATCGGGTCGGCCATCGGCGCCGCGGTCCTGATGACCGTCTACCAGACGACCCTGCCCGCCGGAGCCGGCACGGCACTGCGCATCACCCTGAGCACCGCGCTCGTCGTCCTCGGCGTGGCCCTGCTCATGTCGGTCCGCGCCTTCCGGCACGACGACGGCGTGTTCGACAGCGAGCTCAGCCCTTCGTCGCCCCCAGGGTGAGCCCGGCAACGAACTGGCGCTGGAGTACGAAGAAGATGAGCAGGGTAGGCAGCGCCACGAGGACCGACCCGGCCGCCACGAGGTTGTTGTCCGTGAAGAACTCGCCGCGCAGGTTGTTCAGCGAGCTGGTCACGGGGAACTTGTCACCGGACTGGATCAGTACCGTCGCCCAGAAGAACTCGTTGTAGATCCAGGTGACCTCGAGGGTGGCCAGGGCGGCGAGGGCCGGTCGGCACAGCGGCAGGGTGAGCTGGAAGAACTGCCTCAGCACACCGGCGCCGTCGACGACTGCGGACTCGTACATCTCCCGCGGCAGCGTCTTCATGTAGTTGCTCAGCACGAAGGCGCAGAACCCGGTCTGGAACGCCACGTTGACCGCGATGAGCCCCCAGTAGCTGTTGAGCAGCGTCCCGGAGTCGCTGAACCAGAACGGCACCTGGATCGCGCGGAACATCCGGTAGACGGGGATGAGGAGGGCCTGCGGCGGGAGCAGGTTCGCCGCCGTGAACACCCCGAGCAGGACGAGGTTGAAGCGGAACGAGAACCGCGCCACGACGAAGGCGATGCACGACGAGAGGAACAACGTCAGCAGGACCGCAGGGACAGTGATGATCGCCGAGTTGAGCAGAGTCTGCCCGAAATCGGCCTGCTGCCAGGCGTTCACGTAGTTCTGGAGGGTGAACCCACCGAACGACACGTACCCGTTCTGGGCCGTGAACGCGTAGTCCCGGAACGAGTTGAGCACCGCCCAGAGCACCGGGAACAGCCAGACCAGCGAGACGACGACCAGGAACACCTGCAGGCCTATGCGGCCGGGGGTGAGCGGCCGGCGCGTGGTCGAGCCCTCCCCGCCCCGCGCCCCCGCGCGCCGGCCCTTCACGGTCGTGGTGGTCATCGCTGCTCCCTCATGACGATCCGCAGGTAGATGGCGATGAGAACGGTCGAGATGATGAGCATGAACGTCGCCAGCGCCGAGCCGAAGCCGATCCGGCTGGCCTCACCGACCACGTTCTGGGTCACCAGCGTCGCGATGAGCTCCAGCCCGTTGCGGCCCTTGTTGATGACCCAGACGAGGTCGAAGGCGCGCAAGGACTCGATCACGGTGATGACGAGGACGATGATGTTGATCGGGGCCATCACCGGGAACACCACCCGGAAGAAGGTCTGTCGCTCGTTGGCCCCGTCGACCCTGGCGGCCTCGCGCAACGAAGGGTCTACACCCTTGAGGCCGGCGAGGTAGAGCAACATGACGTAGCCGGTCTGCTTCCACATGGCTGCGACGAGCGCCGCCCAGAGGTTGTACCGCGGGTCGCCGTACCAGTCGATGGTGCTTCCGGTGAGGCCGTTGATGAGGCCCTGGTCCTTGCTGTAGATCAGCTGCCAGATGAAGCCCACCAGCGCCAGCGACAGCACGACGGGCAGGTATATCGCGGTCTGGTAGAACCGCGATCCCCGCATCTCCCGATCGAGCAGCACGGCGAAGAAGATGCCCAGCGGAGTGGCGAGGACGAAGTAGACCGCCAGCCAGATGAGGTTGTGCTGGACGGCCGGCCAGAACGGCGGGTAGATCGTGACGACGTCGGAGTAGTTCTTCAGGCCGATGAACTTGATGGAGCTGAGCGGGCCGATCCCGTCCCAGTTCGTGAACGACAGGATCACCGAGCCGATTGCCGGAAACCAGACCAGCCAGACGAGCAGGAGCGTCGGCACCACCACCATGAGGATGATGACCAGCCGGTCCAGCCCGCCCAGCTGGTCGATCCCCCGGTAGCGGCGCCGCTTGCCCGCCTGGTTTCTGCTGGAGGGCGCGGCGGTCCGCGCGTTCGTGATGGTCATCGGATCAGCTGGTGAAGATGCTCAGCTTCTGCTGCTGGATGTTCTTCACCAACCCGTCGATGTCGTCGGGCGTCTTGATGAAGCTCTGGAGCGCCGGGATCATCACCGTGGAGGCGAAGTCGGGGCGGGTGTCCCGGTCGAGGAACTGGGCGATGGACTTCGCCGACTTGACGAACTCGGCCGACTTCTTCTGCAATGGGGTGTAGCCCGACTGGTCGGCCTTGTCGTTCGTCGCGATGACGCTCGGGTCGGCCTTGACGGCGATGTTCTGCGCGTCGGCGGAGCCCAAGTAGGCGAGGAGCTTCTTCGCCCCGTCCTCGTTCTTCGGCCGCTTGGACATCATGTACCCGTCGATGGGCGCTTCGATCGCGTCGGTGCCGATGGTCGAGTCGACCTCGGGGAAGGTGAAGAAGTCCAGGTCGTCCTGTTCTGCGCCCTTGGTGAACTGCTGTGCGACGAAGGCGCCCAACAGGTACATACCGGCCTTCTTCTGCTGCAGTGCCTGAGCCGCCTCCTGCCAGGTCCGTCCGAGCGAGTCGGTCTGGTGGATGGGCAGGAGCCCCTTCCAGGTGTCGAAGACCTTCTTGACCTTGTCGCCGCTCCAGTCCTCCTTGCCGGCCATCAGGCTGACGTGGAAGTCGTAGCCGTTGATCCGCAGGTTGAGCTGGTCGAACGTTCCCATCGCCGGCCAGCCGTCCTTGTCGGCGAAGGCGATCGGGATGAGCTGGTCCTGCTGCATCTTGGCGCCCAGGGTCTTCAGCTCGTCGAGCGTCTTCGGCGGCGTGTAACCCTTCTCCGCCCAGACACTCTTCCGGTAGAAGATCGCCCAGGGGTAGTAGGTCGACGGGACGAAGTACTGCTTCCCGTCGTCGCCGGTGGACGCCTTCTTCAGGGCGTCGGACATTCCGCCGAGGTTGCCCCAGACGTCGGAGATGTCGCCGGCGAGGTCCTTGGAGGCGAAGAAGCGCATCCGGTACCCGGAGAACCAGGTGAAGGTGTCGTCCGGCGCACCCTGCAGGTAGTTGTTGATGTTCTCCTGGAACGAGTTGTGGTCGATCGTGTTGATCTTGACGGTCAGGCCGCTGTTCGCCTTCTGGAAGGCGTCCATGACCGACTGGACCGCTGCCTTGGGCGTGGCGTCCGACTGGTTGGAGCCGAGGCTCACGGTGCCGGTGGCCGGTGCGCTCCCCCCGCCGCTGCTCCCGGACGGGCTGCTGCTGCACGACGACAGCAGCGGCGGTGCCGCGAGGAGAGCCCCGGCGCCCAGGACCCCACGCAGGACGGACCGGCGCGACAGCCCGGCAGCCGAGGACGGGACCAGGCGGGCGAGGTACTCGGCCTCAGTGGAGGGACGGGCCATGACGCGACTCCTTCGACGATGAACGAGAGAACAGGGTGTCGGCGTTCTGACCAAAAAGCGACAGGAACGACCAGAAACCCTCAGTACCGCAACTGAGGATGAACCCGTGTCTGCACGCTGTCAAGAGGCTTGACGCACCCGATTTGACTTGTCGCCACGCCGGATTCGTTGTTTGATAACGATTCCACACCATCCTGGCGTCCCTGAGGCCGTCGGCTCCTCGAACGCACCGCGTGTTGGTTTCTGTTGACTTTCACCACGGCTTCCCCAGAAGATGACGGGCATGCGACGGTGGCCCAAGGACCGATTGGCGTTCGGTGGCGACTACAACCCAGAGCAGTGGCCCCGGGAGACCTGGACCGAGGACGTCGAGCTGATGGCGCGCGCCGGGGTCTCCTTCGTCACGCTCGGCGTCTTCTCGTGGTCCTGGCTGGAGCCGGCCAAGGGCGAGTACGAGTTCGGCTGGCTCGACGACGTGATGGACCTGATGGCCGGCGCCGACATCGCCGTGGACCTGGCCACCGGCTCGGCCACCCCACCGCCCTGGTTCTCCCACGCGTACCCGCAGACGCTGCCGGTCGACCAGGACGGCCACACGCTCTGGCCCGGCAGCCGGCAGGCATGGTGTCCCACGTCCGCGCCCTACCGCGAGCACGCGCTCGCCCTGACGACCCAGCTCGCGACGCGGTACCACGAGCATCCCGCGCTGGCGATGTGGCACGTCTCGAACGAGTACGCCTGCCACAACGTCCCGTGCTACTGCGATACCTGCGCGGGCGCCTTTCGGGTCTGGCTACGCGGGCGGTACGAGCGCCTCGACGCCCTCAACGACGCGTGGGGTACCGCGTTCTGGAGCCAGCGGTACACCGACTGGGAGCAGATACTGCCGCCGCGGCGGACCACCACGTTCGCGAACCCGACGCACCGGCTCGACTACGCCCGCTTCCAGTCGGACGCGCTGCTCGGCTTCTTCCTCGCGGAGAAGGAGGTACTGAGCCGCCTGTCCCCCGACGTCCCGGTCACGACGAACTTCATGACCATGACGACGTTCCGGCACCTCGACTACCACCAGTGGGCGCCGCACCAGGACGTCGTCAGCACCGACCACTACGTCGTCGACACCCTCACCCATCCCCGGGCCGAGCTGGCGTTCAGCGCCGACCTGACCCGCGGGCTGGCGGATGGCGGTCCGTGGATGCTGATGGAGCACTCGACGTCGGCGGTCAACTGGCAGCCGGTCAACCGCGCCAAGGCGCCGGGCCAGACGATCCGGGACAGCCTCGCCCATGTCGCTCGCGGCGCCGACACGATCGGCTTCTTCCAGTGGCGCCAGTCGCAGGCCGGATCGGAGAAGTTCCACTCGGCTCTGGTGCCCCATGCCGGCCCGGACTCGGCGCGGTTCCGGGAGGTCTGCCGGCTCGGTGAGATCGCGCATCGGCTGGGAGAGGTGCGCGGAAGCCGCGTGGAGTCCCACGTCGCCCTCCTCTGGGACTACCAGGCCGCATGGGCCGTCGGCGGACCCGCCATGCCATCAGCCCGTCTCGACTACTCGCTCGTCGCCGAGACGGTGCATCGGCTGCTTCGCGCACGCGGGGTGACGGTCGACGTGGTGCACCCGAGCGTCGCCCTCGACGCCTACCGTCTGGTCGTGGTCCCCACCCTCTACCTGGTCACCGAGGAGCATGCCGCGCACATCGCCGACGCGGCCGAGCGTGGCGCGCAGGTCCTCGTCACGTTCTTCTCCGGGATCGCCGACCAGCACGACCACGTGCGACTCGGCGGCTACCCCGGCGCCTTCCGCGACCTCCTCGGCATCCGGGTCGAGGAGCTCTTCCCGCTCGGCGGCGACGAGTCGGCGCGTCTCGACAGCGGTGGCGAGGCGACGCTCTGGACCGAGGACCTCTCGGCCACCACGGCCACCGTGCTCGACCGGTATGCCTCGGGCCCGCTCACGGGCCGGGCCGCGGTCACGCGATGCGACGTCGGCGCCGGACACGCGTGGTACCTCTCCACCTTGCCCGACGACGCGTCGTTCGATGCGCTACTCGGCGACCTGCTGGACGCCGCCGGCGTGCTGCCGGTCCTACCGGGGCTCCCCGTCGGCGTGGAGGCGGTTCGGCGTCGATCCCCGGACTCCAGCTGGCTGTTCCTCGCCAACGACACCCCGGACGCCCATGAGGTGGATATCGCGGGACACGACCTCGTGACCGCCGGCGAGGTCGATCGTCTCCACCTGGCCCCCGGCGACGTCGCCGTGGTCCGAGAGCGATGAGCGCCGTGCTGGCCAGCCAACGCCAGAGCAGGATCCTGGCATTGTTGGACGACTCGGGAGCAGTGCGGGTATCCGACCTCGTCGACGAGCTGGGTGTCTCCGACATGACGGTGCGGCGCGACATCGAGCTCCTCGCTCGCGAGGGCCGTGTCGAGCGCGTGCACGGTGGAGCGATCTCGGTGGGCCGGGCCAGCGCTCACGAACCAGGCTTCCTCGCGAAGTCGTCGCTGATGACCCGGCAGAAGCGGTCCATCGCCGAACACGCCACCACCCTGGTCGAACCCGGTTCCGCCGTGGCCATCTCGGCGGGCACGACGACCTACGAGCTGGCCCGTCAGCTGCGCTCCGTCCCGGACATCACGGTGGTGACCAACTCGGTACCCGTCGCGCAGCTCCTGCACGAGTCGCATACGCCGGGACAGATCGTCGTGCTGACCGGTGGCACGCGCACTCCATCGGACGCCCTGGTCGGCCCGGTGGCGGTGCAGGCGCTGCACTCACTCCACGTCGACCGGCTGTTCCTCGGCGCGCACGGGGTCGACCTCGAGGCGGGGTTGACCACACCGAACATCGTCGAAGCCGAGACCAACCGCGCTCTCGTCGCCGCGGCCCGGCAGGTCTGCATCCTGGCCGACCACACCAAATGGGGAGTCGTGGGACTGAGCACGTTCATCGGCCTCGAGGACGTCGATCTGCTCATCACCGACACCGGGATCTCGAGCCGGGCTCGCGCGGCACTGAAGAAGTCGGTGACGCAGCTCGTCGTGGTACGACCGGGCTGAGCCACCCCATCGAGGCCCCGGGCGGGCGGGGAGTGGGCCATCGCCCGCCCGGGGTGCTCAGGGGCTCGCGTCGGCGAGCCGTCCGGTCAGGGCAGGTCGACCGGGCGCAGCACGGCGGTGATCCCGTGCGCGATCTGCTTGTTGCCCTTGTTGATGTTCAGCGCGAACGGGTTCAGGTAGGGGTTCGCGTCGGTCGGGTCCTGGTCGACGAGCTTGACCAGACCGAGCCACTTCACGACGACGTCGACGGTGATCGTGCCGCCCTGTGCCGTCGTCAGCGAAGCACCGTCCGAGGCGACCGCCGTCGACGAGGTGATCGTCACGCCGGGAACGACGTGGTAGAGCAGCACGGCCTCGATGGTGTCGACGCCAGCGGCCGCGACGAGGGCGTTGAAGACGTCCTTCTCGCTCGCGTACGACTTCCCGGTCAGCTGCCGCACGAGATCGCGGAAGGCGAAGTCCGGCGGCAGGAACGCCGTCAGGGCGACGTCGCCCTTCGTGAGCAGGGCCACCGGGCTGGCCGGCTTGGCGCCGACGACCGCGAGGACCGCCTGGGTGACGATGTCGTAGTCGAACGGGTTGCCGTCGAACTGGCCGTTGCCGTTCGCGGTCAGGACGGCCGCCAGGCTCCGGGTTCCGGTTGGCGCGGACGCGACAGGGGCGGCCGAGGCGGCCGACGGTGCGGCCATGAGGATGGCGGCCCCCGCAGCGACTGAGAGGGCGATCGAGCGACGCAGCTTCATCACAACTCCTCCGAACGTGGTGACCCGCCGAGCGTCATCGGACGGCGGTACGTCCTCCTTTCCTCGACCGGCCGGTGTCGGGATGCACCCGGGGGGGACGAATGTGCCGACGCGCCGCGGAACGCATACCCACTTCACAGCCGGCGGTCGGACAATCGCGCTATGACGACCACCGAGTCCCTGTCCAGCTCTGCCGCGGTGGACACGCCGCGGGCGAGCCGGTACGGCAAGCAGCTGGCGACACACCTCGGGCGTCGGCTGGTGACGGAGTGGGACGAGCACCTGGGCACGGGACTCGTGGTGTTCGACGGCGGTCGGTGTGAGCTGCGCGCCACGTCCGAGCAGCTGGTCCTGCGCGTCGAGCTGAGGCCCGGCACCGACCCCCGGGTGGCGGCGGCGCGCCTCGACCTCATCGAGGACGTCGTCGGTCGGCACCTGGTCCGGTTCGGTGCGCGCGACGAGCTGGTCGTCCGCTGGGTCCGCCCGGACGGAACGCCGGGTCGCGAGTACGCCTACACCGACGACCGGCCCGAAGGCCACCAGATGCCGCGCTGAGCGCGGGTCTGGCGACTCAGCCCGGTATGCGCGGCGACCTCACCGCGCGAACGACCCCCGCCCGTGGTCGGTGGTCCGGGCGACGACGACGCCGACCTGGTCGGCGAGCAAGACGGCGACCCGGAGCTGCTCCGGGGACGGCCGGCGGACCTTCGTCGCCGTCGTGAGGACGAACGCCCCGACGTTCCGCCCTCCGTGGCGGACCGGGAGCAGGATCTCCTCGTCGGTCGGTAGGCCGTGCCGCTCCACGTCCAGCACCCGTTCGCCGCTGCGGACCCGTCCGTCCGGCTGGACGACCGCCCGCAGATGCGGTGCCACCGGGGCGAACCGGCAGCCGTCGAGCCCCAGCAGACCGGTCAGCTCGGAGGTCACGACGGCCACGAGGTCACCGGGATCGGCGTCCCGGGCGGCGACCTTCTCGGCAGCGCTGAGGACGCCGTCGAGGTAGCCGAGCCGGCGGCTCGCCCCGGCCTGCTGGCGGCGTCCCCACAGGGCCAGCTCGGTCACCGCGACACCGACCGCGAGCAGGAGCACCAGCGCCTCGACGTCGTCCGGATTGGTGACGGCGAGGGTGCCGTAGGGCTGGGTGAGGAACAGGTCGAAGAACACTCCCCCGGACAGCGCGGCGACGAGGCCACTCATCCGGTCGCCGGTCGAGGCCGCCGCGACGACGAGAAGGACCAGGACCAGCACGCCGGCAGCGGTACTCACCTGGTCCCGGACCAGACTCAGCAGCGCGGCGATGCCCAGCGGGACGACGGCGCTGGCGACGGCCAGCCACGGACGGTAACGGCTCAGCCCGATGTTCATGTCTCCAGCGAAGCACCGCGCCGAGGTGCGGAACGCCGCCCTGACGGGATCTTGACGCCCGTTAGCGTGGAGTGGTGTCAGCGGCCGTCACGGACCTCGCCACGCTGCAGAGCCGGTTCGCCGACTTCGCTGCCAGCTACGCGGAGCTGCCGCTCTACAGCGCGGTGTGCCGCGCGGTCGCTCGGGACGACGAGTGCGCGAGCCTCCTCCAGGCCGCGGCTCCCGGCCAGGACCGTCCGGTCCTCTGGCTGGCGGCGCTCCACGACCTCGTCCTGCAACACCCCGACCTGCCCGCGGCCCGGTGGTACGTCAGTGTCGTCGGCCGTGACCGCCTCCCAGCCGGTGACCCGTGGCCGGACGTCCGGCGAACGGTGCTCGCCCACGCGGACGAGCTGCGCGGCGTCATCGGCTCGCGGACCACGCAGACCAACGAGGTCAACCGGTCCGTCTACCTCGCCCCGGCCCTCGCTCTCGCCGGCCACGACCAACCCGGCCGACCCGTCGTCCTCGTCGAGATGGGGGCCAGCGCCGGCCTGCTCCTCCAGGTCGACCGCTACCGCATCGAGCTGACCGGGCGTCGCGGCCGGACCGTCCTCGGCGACCCGATGTCGACGGTGCGCTGCACCGGCGTGGACCGTTCCGACGGCCCGCGAGGCGACGGTGCTGAGCCGGTCGTGCTGCCGACCCTCGTGGGCCGGCGTGGTATCGACCGCCACCCAGTCGACCTCGCCGACGCTGACGCGGTCCGCTGGCTGGAGGCGTGCCTCTGGCCCGACGTGCCGGGTCGGGTCGAGCGGTTCCGTTCCGCCGTAAGCCTGCTCGCCGGGACGACGAACCCGGTCACGCGCGGGGACATGGTCCACGACCTCCCGGATCTCGTCGACGGCGCCGTTCGTGCCGCGCCCGACGACGCCCACCTGGTCGTGTTCAGCTCCTGGGCGTTGACCTACGTCGACCGCGCCCACCGTCCCGAGGTGGCCGACGTCCTCGCCGCCGCCGCCCGCGCTGGGAGACCGGTGACCTGGCTGACCGCCGAACCGCCCCACTGCACCCCAGGCATCGAGGCTCCCGAGGAGCGGCCGGCGGACGTGGGCCAGACCACCGTCCTCGCTGCGCGGTCCTGGCGCGACGGGTCCGAGCAGCCTCCGCGCATCCTCGGCACCGCCCACCCGCACGGCGAGTGGGTCGACCTGGCCCCGTAGCCCGGCTGGTCAGGCCCGCAGGAGAGCGCGGTTCGGCCGCGGAGCCATCCCGCCGGACCACGCCGGTCGATCCCGATCCCGTTCTCGCGCCTGCGCGAACGAGGAGGGAACGTCATCGCGGTCGACCGCCTCTGTGGTGACCGTCAACCGGCCCACCTCGGCCATGGCCGCGAGCCGGTCGATCACCGAGAGCATCGCGTCGAGGTCGGATCCGGTCAGCCGGTGAGCCCGAGAAGGCAGGTCCCGCAGCACGTCGGTCGCGGCCGACAGCGCCTCGACCAGCTCCTCGCCGTACGTTCGCACTTCGCGCCCCTTGGCCTAGGCGAGCGCCGCGCAGGCGAGCGGGAACACCGAGTCGGCGAAGTTCGGCGTCTGCATCTCGACGGTGACGGTCCCATCGGGCTGGTCCACCTCGACGTAGTGACCGACGTACCCCGTCACCCGGCCGCTGCCCGGCTGAGTGAAGTTGAGGTCGTTGCCGGCGACGACCGTCCGGGTCGAGCCGTCGGACTCGACGTAGGTCGTGACCGTCCCTCCGAGCACCGACCTGAGCTCCTTGCCGTTGGCCGGGTTGCGCAGGGTGTACGTGAAGTGGCTGACCCACGCCTGCTCGCGCGTCACCGTGCCCGCTCCGTCGACGTAGGTGCGGGTCCACAGCCGGCCGTCGAGCACGCGCTCGATCGGGAACGAGCAGTAGGGGTCGCCCGCCGGGAGGACCCGGACGTTGTTCGAGAAGTCGACGTACGTGGTGGACGGCGGCGCGGCGACCGCCGTGGCCGCCGGGACGGCGACGGCGGCGAGGGTGGACACCAGGACGGCGGCGGCCCGAGCTCGTGAGGACATGGCGCTCCTTCGGGGGGAGGTGACTAATCTATGCGTGACGCATACTGATGTATGCATCGTGCATAGTTCTTGTCACGCCGTCAAGAGGATCGCCTCATGAGCTCGCCCGATATCGCAGAGCTGCGCCATGGCGCCAACGTGCTGCGGGCGCTGGCCCGCAACCTCGAGCCCAAGCTGGCCACGACCGGCGCCCCACTCGACCACGAGAGCGCCCGTGATGCAGTGACGCTTCTGGGCTGGCGGGGCGAGGCCACCAGCGAGACTCTGCAGTTCGCTCTCGGCCTGTCCCAGCCGGCCTGCGTGCGGCTCGTCGACCGGCTCGTCGAGGCCGGACTGTTGGTACGGCGCCGCCGCCCCGGCGACCGTCACGTCTGGATCGGGCTCACGACCAAGGGCCGTCGGTCCGCGAGCGGCCTGGTCGCCCGTGAGGGGAAGCCGGTCGAGGCGGCCCTACGCGAGGCTCTGTCCGACCCCGACGAGCTGTCCCGGTTCGTCGCCGCGCTGGACCGGGTCGCCACCGCGGTCCTCGGCGACACCACCGACCCGGCGAGGTTCTGCCGGTCCTGCGACGTGGCCGCCTGTCTCGGCTCGGAACGGGAGTGTCCGTCGGTCGCCGCCTGCCGCGCGAACGCGCCGGTGACCTGACCTCGGACACGACTGAGGCCCGCGAGCGTGGCTCGCGGGCCGCAGGCTGGTGGAGGACCCAGGAATCGCACCTGGCAAGGCACCTCAAGTGTGCATCCCCCGTGGACTGCTGACGTTAACGCAACCGATGCGCCGCGACAACCCGATCTGAGGAAGTCGCGTGAATAACTTCCGATCTCCTCGACAGGGTGGCCGCGGGGGTGTGGAATCACGCCATGAAGGCCGACGACATCCGCCGGGTTTACCTCGAGTACATGGCCGAGACCGGCCATGTGGTGATCCCTCGCGCGCCCCTGATCCCTCATGACGACCCCTCCACGCTGTTCACCGGCAGCGGCATGCAGCCGCTGGTGCCGTACCTGCTGGGAGCGGACCACCCCGCGGGGACCCGCGTCGCCGACAGCCAGACCTGCCTGCGCGTCCAGGACATCGAGGAGGTCGGCGACAACCGGCATACCACCTTCTTCGAGATGCTCGGCAACTGGAGCCTCGGCGACTACTTCAAGCAGGAGCAGCTACCGCAGGTGTGGACCTTCCTCACCGAGAAGGTCGGCCTCGACCCCGACCGAATCTACGTCTCGTGCTTCATCGGCGACCCCGAGCACGGCATCCCCAAGGACACCGAGTCGGCCGAGATCTGGACCCGGCTGTTCACCGAGGCGGGGGTCAGCGCCGACCAGGTCGACCTCGGTAGCGAGGACCACGGCGGCGAGGTGGGCAACGGCGGAGCGCGAATCGCGTTCTACGGCAAGAAGAACTGGTGGTGCCGCGGCGGTGACGCCGAGTCGATGCCGGTCGGCGAGCCCGGCGGCCCGGACAGCGAGCTGTTCTACCTGTTCCCGGACCTCGAGCACGACCCGGCGTGGGGCGCCCAGTGCCACCAGAACTGCGACTGCGGCCGATACCTCGAGATCGGCAACTCGGTGTTCATGGAGTACCAGCGCACCGAGACCGGGTTCGCCCCGCTGCCGAGCAAGAACGTCGACTTCGGCGGCGGTCTGGCTCGGATCGCGGCCGCCTCGATCGACACCTCGGACGTCTTCCGGATCAGCACGCTGTGGCCGATCATCGAGAAGCTGCAGGACCTCTCCGGCAAGTCCTACGAGGACGAGACCGTCGCGATGCGGGTCATCGCCGACCACCTGCGCGGAGCGACCTTCCTCGCCGTCGACGGGGTCCGACCGAGCAACAAGGCCCAGGGCTACGTCATGCGGCGGCTGATTCGCCGTGCGGTGCGGTATGCGTTCGACCTCGGCCTCGAGGAGAACTTCTTCCCGAAGATCATCCCCACCGTCGCCGCCATCTACGAGGCCCCGTACCCCGAGGTCGGCGAGCTCGCCACGTTCGTCGAGGCGGTGCTCTCCAAGGAGGAGCAGGCTTTCCGTCGGTCTCTTCGCAAGGGGATCAAGCAGCTGCGCGGCTACCGGAAGACCGGAGTCACCGGCGCCGAGCTGTTCATCCTCTCCGACACCTTCGGCTTCCCGGTGGAGCTGAGCACCGAGGAGGCGCAGCGGGCCGGGATCGCCGTCAGCGAGTCCTGGCGCGAGGAGTTCGACGCGCAGATGGCCGCACAGCGGGCCCGCTCGCAGCAGGCGACGAAGTCACTCCACTAGCCGGCGAGCAGCCCGGTGACGCCGTCGACGGCGCGGCGGGCGTCGAGCGGCATGCCGTGGAGGATCGCGGACGCCCGCGTCGACTGCCACGGCATGCCGACGAAGCGGATCGCCGGATCGTCGGCGGCCGCTCCGTCCCGGTCGAGGACGGGGAATCCGTAGGCGTCCTGGCCTACCTCGGGCAGGTAGGCGTAGTCGCCGCCGAACCCGGTGCACCAGATCACCGTGGTGATCCCCTCGCGGTCCAGGTCGAGCGTCGGTCGGTCCGGCGCGTCGATCGGCCCGCGGCCGTCGTCCGGCTCCGGCGCGGGGGCGTCGATCCCCGCGGCGGCGATGTAGTCGTCGGCGACCTTGTCGAGGGTGACCGCGACCTGGTCGCCGAAGGCCACGAACTCGTTCACATCACCCGCGAACGCGAGCCGCGCACCGTCGACCTCCGCCAGCCGGCCCACGAGGTTGACCCCCATCCGGCCGAGCTTCGGCATGCCCAGGTCGCGCCCGTTGGACGCGATGAGCGGTGTCGCGGTGCGCATGGCCGCCGGGTCGGGAAGAGCCTCGGGAGGGGTCGCCCACCACCCCGCGTCGACGTGCCAGTCGAGGAGGGCCCGGCCGCGGTACTGAGCGCGGTACCGCCCGATCCGGCTGGTCGACCACCACACGGCTCGCCCGCCGAGCACGAGGTCCTCGGCGATCTGTCCCCCCGACTGTCCGCCCCCGACGACCATCACGCCGCCGTCGGGCAGCGCCGCCGGGTTCCGGTAGTGGTCGGCGTCGAGGGAGGTGAGGTGCGGGGCCAGGTTGGCGGCAGCGGCCGGCCGCAGCGGGACGTTCTTGGGTCCGCTGGCGATCACGAGGGTCCGCGCCTCCAGCTCCTCGTCCGCCGTGGTGACGCGCAGGACGTCGCCCTTTCGGCGGACGGCCGTGACGGCGGTTCCGGTCCGGAGCGGCAGGTCTTCGGCCCGGCGAGTCAGCAGCTCCACGGTCTCGTCCCGCGACGAGTACTCGTGCGGCTCAACGGCTCCCAGCAGCACGTTCATCGACCCGGGAGTGTTGAGCCGGAACGCGTCCCACCGCTGGGTGGCCCACGTGTTGCCGACCCTGCCACGCTCGAGCACCAGGTGGTCGACACCCGCCTCCGCGAGCGCGCGGCTCGCGGTCACACCGGCGGCCCCGGCACCCACCACAACGCAGTCGTAGGTCATTCGGGAAGCATCCCCCACCAGCGCGTCTCCCGGACAGGTTCAGCGGGCATCCGGTCGCGAGCCCGCCGGATCGCGGGATGCCGGAGCCCGTGCCACGCTGGCGGGATGCCGAAGACCACCAAGAGCGGCACCGCGAAGAAGAGCGAGCTGCCGAGCACGCTGCAACGTTCGGGACGCAAGGCGCAGCAGACCTTCGCCGAGACCTACGACTCGGCTATGGCTCAGTACGACGACGAACGGCGCTCGTACCAGACCGCGTTCGCCGCCCTGAAGCACACCCACGAGAAGGTGGGCGACCACTGGGAGCCCAAGGACGAGTACGGCCCGTCCGATGCGCGGGCCGCCTCGGAGAACCCTCGCGAGTCGACCGCACCGACGGCGGGTGGCGTGGACGCGAACGCCACCAAGGCGCACCTCTACGAGCTGGCCACCCGGCTCAAGGTCCAGGGACGTTCGACGATGACCAAGGCCGAGCTGGTCGAGGCCCTGCAGAAGGCGAACGACCGGGCGTCCGCGCAGGCCCGGTCCTGACGTCGGCCCTGGCCGCCGCAGGCCCTGGCTAGCCGACTCCCCGTGCCAGGCGAGCCGCCGCGACTTTGCGCTCCCGCTCCCGCCGCATCCGGGCCTGCGGGTCCTCCTGGTCGCCCAGCTGGGCCGGCCCGAAGACGTGCAGGCCGAGGTACCTGATCTGGTACCAGATCCGGTAGCGAAGGGACAGGCCCTCCGAGTCCGACCTAGCCACGGTGCTCACGCTTCCTTGGTGTCCTTATCATTAGGGCACTAACTATACCGCATCCATCGCTACCCTGACCACGTGACCCCCGCCACCCCCGCGCCCGCCAGCCCCACGTCCGAGGACCTGCTCGCCCTCGACCGGCAGGTCTGCTTCGCCCTCGCCGTGGCCTCGCGCAACGTCATCGGCCTCTACCGGCCCCTCCTCGAGCCGATGGGCCTGACGCACCCGCAGTACCTCGTCATGCTCGCCCTTTGGGAGGAGAGCCCGCTCACGGTGGCCGAGCTGGGGCGACGGCTCAGCCTCGAACCGGCGACCCTCTCGCCCCTCCTCAAGCGCCTGGAGACCGGTGGCATGGTCACCCGGGATCGCGACCCTCGAGACGTTCGCGCGCTGGCCGTCTCGCTGACCGCCAAGGGACGCCGGACCCGGGCCAAGGCCGAACGCATACCGCCGGCCATCGTCGCCCGTCTGGGCATGAGCCTGGGCGAGCTCGAGGAGCTGCGAGACGGGCTGACCCGGGTCATCGCCGCCAGTCGGGACGAAGGCGTCAGTCCCGAGCCGGGAGGATGAGCACGACGCCGCTGGTGTCATCGGTGGGGTACCGCACGTCGTAGTGGTGCTCGGCGCGGAGCTGAGCGTCGTCCCACCGCTCGGTCCGCAGGGTGCGGTAGTTGAACCACACCGTCGCCCCGCCGGGCGCATCCACGACGATCCGGGCGATCGCCTCGTCGTCGGGATGGTGGAAGATGTCGCCGTTCGTCGAGACGAGGTAGTGCCGAGCGGGTACCGCCCGCACGAAGTCCTGGCTGACGTTCGCGCGGCTCCCGTGGTGCGGCACCTTCACCGCGTCGACCGTCACCGCATCGACGCCCCGCTCCTGCGCCAAAGCGGTGAGACCGGCGGTGAGGACGGACCCGAACGCGTCGGCCGCGAGGAGCACGCTGGCGCCTCGGTGCTCCAGCAGCAGGGCGATGCTGCTGCCGTTGGGTGCGGACCCGTCGGCACTAGACGGCTGCTCGGACAGCGGCGCGAGCTCGGTCAGGGGTGACGGGGTGTCGAGCTCACGGTCCCGCTCGTCCGGGCCGGTCGCCTCATCGAGCGTCTGTCGCCACTTCCGCCCGAGGGTGGTCAGCCGTGTGGTGGTCGGCGAGAGGACGGTGATGTCGGGACCGTCCGGGACCGCCAGGCGCACGAGACCCCCTGGGTCACCCACGTCGATGGCCGCCTCACCGAACGCCGCGTTCCACGGCAGCGCGCGTTGTCCAGCGGACCCCAGGATCGCGGTGCCGACCGCCTCTCCCTGCGTGACGCTACGGTCCCGCTCCCGCACCGCCGCCGGCAGCTGCGGGGCCCCGTTGAACCACACGTCGCGGACTAGGGAACGCGCCACACCGTCGGCGAGCAGCGGCACCATGCCGCCGATGTGGTCGCTGTCGATGTGGGTGACCACGACGACGTCGACCTGCTGGCCGTCGTCCGCCAAGCGGGTCAACCGCTCCTGCAGGAGTGGCCAGGTGTCGGGTGGTCCTCCGTCGACCAGCAGCCGCCAAGGGTCACCGCGCCGACGCAGGCACTCGACCAGGATGCAGTCGCCCATCCGCGCGGGAAGCATCTCGATGCGGATCGCGTCGGCGGGCACCGGGTCTCCCTTCGTGGCCGGTCTGGTCACATCCCAGCGGAAACCGGATCCCCGTGGCGGCACTTTGGCCGCATGTGGCCGTGACTCGCGAGGGGCGCCTCAGGCGGCGCGGCGAAGGCGGAACATGGGGAAGACGCGCGATGTCTTCGTCTCGTAGTCCGCGAAGCCGGGGCGCTGCTCGACCAGCCGGCGCCACAGCTCGTCACGCTCAGGGCCGGTTTCCTCGACCGCCTCGACCGGGAAGGTGTCGGTGCCGACCTCGACGGTGATCCTCGGGTTCGCGCGGAGGTTGTGATACCAGTCGGGGTTAGTCGGCGCACCGCCCTTGGTCGCGGCGATCACCATGTCGTCGCCGTCCGGCAGGTACACCAGCGGGCTGACCCGTTCGGTGCCCGACTTCGCCCCGACGTGGTGGATGATGACCATCGGCGCGCCGGCGAAGTAGCCGCCGACCTTGCCCTCGTTGGCGCGGAACTCCTCGATGATGCCGTCGTTCCAACCGCCTGTTGAGTCTGCCACTGGATCTCCTTCGTCGACGGTGTCCGGTATGCGCAACACCGGCGGAGCTCCGGCTCTTCCGCTGCCTACTGTTGTCGTCCATGCGGACCCACGGCGCCGTCCGGACGGCGGACGGCACCGAGGTGGCCTACCAGCTCGACGGCACCGGTCCGCCGTTGTTGCTGCTGGCCGGCCAGGCGAACAACCACCACTGGTGGGACGCGGTCCGGACTGACTTCCTCGCATGCCGGACCCTCACGCTCGACTGGCGCGGGACCGGCGACAGCGAGGACGGACCCGCGGACTTCACCACCCGGACGCTGGCGGCGGACGTGGTGGACCTCCTGGACGAAATAGGTCTCGAGACCCTCGACGTCTACGGCGCGTCGATGGGCGGCCGGGTCGCGCAGTGGCTGGCGGTCGACCATCCGGACCGGGTGCGGCGACTCGTCCTCGGCTGCACGACGCCGGGAGGGCCGCACGCCGTGGAGCGCAGCCAGGAGGTCCGCCGTCGGCTGGCGGTCGCCGACCCGGCCGCGGCCTGCGAGGCCGTCGCGGACCTCATGTACACGCCCGGGTGGCGCGGCACGCACCCCGGGCCGTACGCCACGCTTGGCGACCCGGCCATCTCGCCGGTGAGCGCCCGGCGCCACCTCCGGGCGAGCGCCCGTCATGACGCCTACGACGTCCTCCCCGGCATCGCCGCCCCGACGCTGGTCCTGCACGGCACCGACGACGAGTTCGCCCCGGTAGTCAACGCCCGGCTCATCGCGGACCGCGTCCCGGGGGCCACGCTGCGGTTGTTCGACGGTGCGCGGCACGCGTACTTCGAGGAGTGCCGGCCCGAGGCGTCACGGGTCGTGCTCGAGTTCCTGGCCGGTGGCTGAGACGCCGTCCGGGGCGTCGGCCCGGCGGGTTGCCGCCGGACGGCGGGGGCGCGAGAGTGGACCCATGGAAACCCGCAGGCTTGGACGGCTCGGCCACGACAGCTCGGTGCTCATCTACGGCGCCGCCGCGCTCAGCGACGTGACGCAGGACGTCGCCGACCGGTCCATCCAGGAGGCTCTGGACGGCGGCATCAACCACTTGGACGTCGCCGCGAGCTACGGGGACGCGGAGCTCCGGCTCGGACCGTGGATGTCGCAGATCCGCGACCGGGTCTTCCTGGCCACCAAGACCGGACAGCGAGAACGCGAGTCGGCCTGGCGCGAGATCAACGCCTCGCTCGAGCGGCTGCAGACCGACCGGGTGGACCTGATCCAGCTGCACGCCGTCGGCGACCTCGGTGAGCTGGACAAGGCGACCGGCGCCGACGGTGCGCTGGAGGCGGCGACCCGGGCGCTGGACGAGGGCCTGGTGGGCGCCGTCGGCATCACCGGTCACGGCTGGACGGCGCCCGCCACCCACCTCGAGGCGCTGCGTCGGTACCCGTTCGCGACGGTGCTGACGCCGCTCAACCCCGTGCTCTGGCGCGACGACGCCTACCGCGCGGACTACCAGGCGCTGGTCGACGAGGTCCGCCGCCAGGACGCCGGGCTGATGACCATCAAGACCGGGTCGCGCCGGAACTGGCCCGAGGGCGCCGAGAAGACGCATACGACCTGGTACGAACCGTTCGACGAGCAGGACCGCATCACCGCCGCCGTGTCGTGGGTGCTGTCGCACGACGAGGTGACCGGCATCCCGACGGCGGGCGACGTCTCGCTGTTGCGTCTGTTCCTCGAGGCCGAGCGGAACCGCGTCTCCCCCGGCGACGGCGAGGCCTCGCTGTCGACCGACGCCGACTACGCGTCGCCGTTCGTCGCGATGCCCTTCTAAGAGGTTGGCCAGCCCCGCGTACTGAGGTACCAGCCGGCCGAGGTCAGCACCGCGGCCATGAGCAGGGCGAAGAGGAGTCCGCCGGCCAATGGCAGGAACCACCCCGGCGCGCGCCGTGATCGCACGGCGGCGGCCTTGATGACGAAGGCGCCCATGACGGCGCAGCCGAGAACTCCGTGGACGACGGTCCGGGTACCGACCGGCTCGCCGTCCTTGAGCGTGCCGCTCTCGAGGCCGAGCGCCCACAGGCAGCTGTAGGCGACGAACACGGCGAGGATGACGGCGATCGCGCCGGAGATCCGGTGGATGGGGCCGACCCACGACGGGGCCGGGCGGCCGAGCCGTCCGTAGATCCAGAGACCACCGAGGATCTGGAGCACCGCGAGCACGCCGACGACGGTCGTGAGGACGACCTTCATGTCGATGACGGTGCGGAAGCCCAGGGTCGTCGTCCCTTGCAAGGTGGGGTCGTGGATCTTCCCGAACACGCCCACGAGCACGGCGACCACGGCGCCGACGGCAAAGGCGGTGAGGGGGATGGCGAGGCTCTTCGTCGGAGCGGTGGTGTCGGCCACAGGACCAGAGTCCTCCGAACGGCGCCCGTTGGGAATGACCCGCTGGTATGCGTGGCGCGTGTCGGTGAGGGAGTGGGACGTCGGGCGTGGTGTCGGAGCGCCGGCTGGTGCCGGTCGAATACCCGGTCGTATCCCCGATTCGGTTGTGGGAACGACCGATTCGGGGATACGACCGGGTATTCGACTCTCGTCAGGCCGCGTCATACCGGCTCTCCGAGCTCAGTATCGGCGGGGTCAGTGGGCGACGGCTACCGGCAGCTCGTCGGCGAACTCGGCGCCGACCTCGGGAGCCGGCGCATCTGCGGGTGGGGTGTCCGCGACCGGCGAGGGGCGGACCGTCCGGGCCACGACCACATCGCCCTCGCGCAGGGTCAGGGCGTCGACGTCGCCGCGAGTCAGCTGGGCGGTGAACGCGCCGCCAGCGTCGTCCTGCAGCTCCACCCGGACCTCGAACCCCAGTCTGACGATCCGCCGCACGGTCGCGCGCACGCCGTCCCGGTCCGCACCGGTCGAGCGCTGCAGGACGATGTCGTGCGGCCGGACCAGCTGGTCCCCGAGCCGGGACACCGAACCGAGGAACGACATGACGAAGGCGTTCGCGGGGCGGTCGTAGAGGTCGTCCGGGGAGCCCACCTGCTCGATCCGGCCCTGGTGCAGCAACGCGATCCGGTCGGCGACGTCGAGCGCCTCCTCCTGGTCGTGGGTGACCAGGACGGTGGTGACGTGCACCTCGTCGTGCAGGCGGCGCAGCCAGGCCCGCAGGTCGGCGCGGACCTTGGCGTCCAGAGCGCCGAACGGCTCGTCGAGGAGCAGCACCTTCGGGTCGACGGCCAGGGCCCGGGCGAGGGCCATCCGCTGACGCTGGCCGCCGGAGAGCTGGGCGGGGTACCGGTTCTGGAACACCTCCAGCCCGACGACCTGGAGCAGCTCGTCGACGCGGCGCTGGATCTCGGCCTTGGGCCGGTGCCGGATGGACAGGCCGAAGGCGATGTTGTCGCGGACGGTCATGTGCTTGAACGCCGCGTAGTGCTGGAAGACGAACCCGATCCCGCGCTTCTGCGGCACGACCCGCGTCACGTCGGCGCCGCCGATCGTCACGACGCCGCTGTCCAGGTCGTCGAGTCCAGCGATCGCCCGCAGCAGGGTCGACTTGCCGGAGCCGCTGGGCCCGAGCAACGCGGTGAGCGACCCCTCGGGGATGTCGAGCGAGACGTCGTCGAGCGCGTGGAACTCGCCGAACGCCTTGCGCGCGTGGGAAACCGTGATCATCGGGTGGACCTCCTCCGGTCGAGCAGGGTCATCAGCGCGAGCGCGACGATGGCCATCCCCATGAGCAGGGTGGCCGCGCTGTAGGCGCCGAACGTGTTGTGGTCGTCCAGGTAGCGGCCGTGGACGAGCAGGGTCAGGGTCTGGGACACGCCGGGGAAGCCCGAGGACACCATGATCACGGCGCCGAACTCCCCGAGGGACCGCGCGACGGTGAGCACGATCCCGTAGGTGAGCCCCCAGCGAATGGCTGGCAGGGTGATCCGCCAGAACGTCTGCCACCCGGAGGCACCCAGGGTCGCCGCCGCCTGCTCCTGCTCCTCGCCGATCTCGTGGAGCACCGGCTCCACCTCACGGACGACGAACGGCATGGTCACGAAAATGGTGGCCAGCACCATGCCCGGCAGCCCGAAGATCACCGTGAACCCGAGCGACTCGACGCCGCCGAACCAGCCGCCCACGCCCCACAGCAGGATCAGGGCGACGCCGACGACGATGGGCGAGACCGCGAAGGGCAGGTCGACGACGGCCTGAAGGGCACCCCGCCCGGGGAACCGGCCCCGCACGAGGGCCAGGGCGACGGTGATGCCGAAAACCACGTTGACCGGCACGACGATCGCGACGATGAGCAGCGACAGGTTGAAGGCGGAGATCGCAGCCGGCGTCGTGACCGACGCGACGAACGCCCCGATCCCCTCGCCGAACGACCGCCACAGGATCACCGCGACCGGCAGGACCACGAGGACGCCCAGGTAGGCGAGGACGACGGTCCGCGCGGTCAGCCGGGCACCGGTGCCGAGCCTCACGGCGCCTTCTCCTCGCGACGCTGCTGCACTCCCGCGACCAGCCGGAGCGCGAGCAGGACGAGGAACGCCACGAGGAGCAGGACAACCGACACCGCGGCGGCGTTGGCCGGCCGGTCGATCTCGATCTGCTGCTGGATGTACTGCGACGCCACCTGGGTGACGCCCGGGATGTTTCCCCCGATGAGAACCACGGAGCCGTACTCGCCGATGGCCCGCGCGAACGCGAGCCCACCGCCGCTGAGGATGGCGGGAGCGAGGGTCGGTAGGAGGACCCGGCGGAAGATGGTCCAGTTGCTCGCTCCGAGGGACGCCGCCGCCTCCTCGACCTCGCGGTCGGCCTCGATGAGCACCGGCTGCACCGCCCGGACGACGAACGGCAGCGTCACGAAGGCGAGGGCCACGGCCAGGCCGGCCGTCGTCGCGTTGAGGTGCACCCCGACCGGGCTGTACGGCCCGTACAGGGACAGCAGCACGATGCTCGCCACGATGGTGGGCAGGGCGAACGGCAGGTCGATTAGCGCGTTGACCAGGCTCTTGCCGCGGAAGTCGTCGCGGACCAGGACCCACGCGACCAGCGTGCCCATGACGACGTTGACGAGAGCGACCACCGCCGACGCACCCAGGGTGACCCGCAGCGCGGCGAGCGCGGCGGGCGCGGTGACGGCGTCCCAGAGCTCGCCCAGGCCGCCCGACAGCGCGGTGAACGTCATCGCCGCGAGCGGCAGCAGGACGATGACGCTCAGCCACAGGACTGACACCCCGATCCCCAGGGGACCGACCGTGCCGGTGACCCGGCGCATACGAGCGGGTCGTCCGGGGCCGGACCGCCCCGCAGTACCCGGGCCGGTGTCCCCGGCCCGGGTACTCGTCGTGACGAGGGTCATGAGGTCACTTCGTGGCGGCGTCGTAGATCACCGCGATGGTCCCGGTGTCCTTGGCGAAGAGGGCCTTGTCGACGGTCTTCCAGCCACCGAGGTCGTCGATGGTCCACAGCTTCGACGGGGCCGGGAAGCTGGACGCGTACTCCTTGGCCACCGTCTGGTCGACCGGGCGGAAACCGGCCTGGGCCAACACGGTCTGCGCCGCCGGCGTGTAGAGGTAGTCGTTGAACGCCTTGGCCGTCGCGAGGTTGGTGCTGGTCTTGACCACGGCGAGCGGGTTCTCGATCTTGAACGTCGTCGGCGGGGTCACGTGCTCGACGGGGTCGCCGCCCCGCTCGAGGAAGATCGCCTCGTTCTCGTAGCTGATCAAAGCGTCGCCGGTGCCCTGGAGGAAGGTGTCGCTGGCCTCCCGGCCGGACTTCGGCTGGGTCGTGACGTGGTCCTTGACCAGCGCGCTCACGTAGTCCAGGCCGGCCTGCGCGTTCTTACCGCCGTCACTCTTCGCCGTGTAGGGCGCTAGCAGGTTCCACTTCGCCGAACCCGAGCTGAACGGGTTCGGGGTGACGACGTTGACGCCCGGCTTGAGCAGGTCGTCCCAGTCCTTGATCCCCTTGGGGTTGCCCTTGCGGACCACGATGGTCGCCACCGAGCCGAACGGGATTCCCTTGTACTGTCCCGCGTTCCAGCTCGCGTCGACCAGTCCGGCGTCGACCAGCCGGGTCACGTCGGGCTCGACGGAGAAGTTCACGATGTCGGCGGTGGCGCCGGCCGCGACCTTGCGCGACTGGTCACCCGAGGCGCCGTAGGACTGCTGGAAGGTGACGCCCTGCCCGGCCGGCGTCGCGGTGAAGGCGGGGATCAGCTTGTCGAAACCCGGCTTCGGGACGGCGTAGGCGTACAGGTTGATGGTGCCGCCGGAACCGGCGGCGGCCGGGGCCTGGGTGGCGGCCGGGGCGCCGACCACATCACTGGACCCGCCGCTGCAGGCGGAGGTCGTCACCAGGGCGAGAGCCGCGCCGAGCGCGGCGACGAGGGTGGGACGACGACGAGGGATGGACATGATGCTCCAAGGGCCACGGGGTGGAGTCGCATAACTCGATATTTCCCATCAGATAAGTAGGACTTATCAATCGTGGACCAGCCGCCGCGGCCTCGGCACACCGCGTCCGGATCCTGGACGCCCCTGGTGTCTTGATGCGTTCCAGAAGACAGGGGCATAGTGAGCGGCGTGCCGACGACCGCCGATCTCGAGCAGCGGCTGCGAGGGGCGCTGCTCCGGGTCACCGCGCCGCGCCTGGCGGTACTGGCGGCGGTTCACGCCCACCCCCACGCCGACACCGACTCGGTCATCGGCGCGGTCCGCACCGAGCTCCCAGCCGTGTCCCACCAGGCCGTCTACGACGTGCTGCGCGCCCTCACCGCGGCCGGTCTGGTCCGGCGGATCCAGCCGTCCGGCTCGGTGGCGCGGTACGAGGCGCGGGTCGGGGACAACCACCACCACGTCGTATGCCGGTCGTGCGGGACCATCGCCGACGTCGACTGCGCGGTCGGCGAGGCGCCGTGCCTGACCGGATCCGAGGACCGTGGCTTCGTCATCGACGAGGCCGAGGTCACCTACTGGGGCTTGTGCCGGGATTGCGCGAGCGTCCCGGCCACCGTCTGAGCCATCGAGAACATCATCCGGAGCACGACCCGAGGAGAGGCAGCGAACGTGTCCGAGCACGGCAGCGAGAGCGAGAACCCGGTCATCGACGCACCGGAGCCCACGGCGAGTCGACCGCATACGAACCAGGACTGGTGGCCGAACCAGCTGAACCTCCAGGTCCTCAGCCAGCACTCGCCGAGGTCGAACCCGTTGGGCGGGTCGTTCGACTACGCCGCGGAGTTCGCCGGCCTCGACGTCGAGGCGCTGAAGCGGGACGTCCTCGAGGTGATGACCTCGTCGCAGGACTGGTGGCCGGCCGACTACGGCCACTACGGGCCGCTGTTCATCCGGATGAGCTGGCACTCGGCCGGGACGTACCGGATCCACGACGGGCGCGGTGGGGCCGGCGACGGGGCGCAGCGGTTCGCCCCGCTCAACAGCTGGCCGGACAACGTGAGCCTCGACAAGGCGCGCCGGCTGCTATGGCCGGTCAAGCAGAAGTACGGGCAGCGCATCTCCTGGGCCGACCTGTTGGTGTTCACCGGGAACGTGGCACTGGAGTCGATGGGGTTCCAGACGTTCGGGTTCGGGTTCGGGCGTGAGGACACGTGGGAGCCGGAGGAGATCTTCTGGGGGCCCGAGGACACGTGGCTCGGTGACGAGCGCTACAGCGGCGAGCGGGAGCTGTCGGGTCCGCTCGGAGCGGTCCAGATGGGGCTCATCTACGTGAACCCCGAAGGTCCCGACGGGAGCGCCGACCCCTTGGCCTCGGCGCGTGACATTCGCGAGACGTTCCGCCGGATGGCCATGAACGACGAGGAGACGGTGGCCCTCATCGCCGGCGGCCACACGTTCGGCAAGTGCCACGGCAACGGCGACCCGAGCCTGATCGGACCCGAGCCGGAGGGGTGCCCGGTCGAGCACCAGGGCCTCGGTTGGTCGAACGCCAACGGGACCGGCAAGGGCAAGGACGCGATCACGAGTGGGCTCGAGGGCGCCTGGACGCCCACGCCGGTCACCTGGGACAACAGCTACTTCGAGACCCTGTTCGGGTACGAGTGGGAGCTCGGCGAGAGCCCGGCCGGCGCTAAGCAGTGGCACCCCAAGGACGGAGCGGGTTCGGACGCGGTGCCGGACGCCCACGACGCATCGGTGCGGCACGCCCCGATGATGCTGACGAGCGACCTGGCGCTGCGGCTGGACCCGATTTACGAGCCGATCTCCCGGCGGTTCCTCGAGCACCCGGACGAGCTGGCGCTGGCGTTCGCCAAGGCCTGGTACAAGCTGCTGCACCGCGACATGGGTCCCGTGTCGCGGTACCTCGGGCCCTGGGTCGCCGAGGCCCAGCTCTGGCAGGACCCGGTGCCGGCGGTCGACCACGAGCTGGTGGACGAGGCCGATGTGGCGGCGCTCAAGGCCTCGGTGCTGGCGTCCGGACTCTCGGTCGCGCAGCTGGTCGGGACGGCGTGGGCGTCGGCGTCGAGCTTCCGCGGCACCGACAACCGGGGCGGCGCCAACGGTGCGCGGATCCGCCTGGAGCCGCAGCGCAGCTGGGAGGCCAACGACCCGGCCACCCTGTCGACGGTGCTGTCGACCCTGGAGGGCATCCAGACCGAGTTCAACGACCGCCCCGGCGGAAAGCGGATCTCGCTGGCCGACCTCATCGTGCTGGCGGGCGGGGCGGCGATCGAACAGGCGGCCTCGGCGGGCGGCCACCCGGTGACGGTGCCGTTCGCGCCAGGCCGCACCGACGCCGCGCAGGACCAGACCGACGTCGAGGCGTTCGCGGTGCTCGAGCCCCAGGCGGACGGCTTCCGCAACTACCTCCGCGCGGGCGAGAAGCTGCCGCCGGAGACGTTGCTGCTCGACCGGGCCAACCTCCTGCGGCTCACCGCACCCGAGATGACGGTGCTCGTCGGCGGTTTGCGCGCCCTCGGCGCCAACACGGGAGGCACCTCGCTCGGCGTCCTCACGGAGCGCCCCGGCACGCTGACCAACGAGGTCTTCGTGAACCTGCTCGACATGGGTACCGAGTGGCGGCCCTCCGAGTCGGCGGAGAACGTCTACGACGGCCGCGACCGGGCGTCGGGTGACCCCCGGTGGACGGCGACGGCGGTCGACCTGGTGTTCGGGTCGCACTCCCAGCTCCGCGCGCTCGCCGAGGTGTATGCCAGCGACGACGCCCAGGACAAGTTCGTCCAGGACTTCGTGGCGGCCTGGGTCAAGGTGATGAACCTGGACCGCTTCGACCTGGCCTGACCGCGCCGCCCTCAGTGGGGAGCGAAATCGGTGTCTCCACACCGATTTCGCTCCCCACTGGCGTTTCGGGGCGGGACCTAGATGCCGCGGCCGGGCGAGAGGATGTGGTTCGGGTCGAAGGCGTCCTTGACCAGCCGATGCGCGGCCAGCGTGGGCGGGTCGAGCTGCTTGGACAGGGCGTGGTGCTTGAGCGAGCCGATGCCGTGCTCCCCCGACAGCGTGCCGCCGAGCGCGAGGGCCGCGTCGCTGACGCGGTCGAGGATGCACTCGCCGTGCTGGCGGGCCACGGGGTCGGCCGGGTCGACGATGACCGAGGGGTGCAGGTTGCCGTCGCCGGCGTGCGCGAAGGTCGGGACGCCGACGCCCTCCTCGCGGCTGATCTGCTCGATCACCGTGAACATCTCGGCCAGCCGCGCAATAGGCACGGCCACGTCGGACGAGACCCGCAGGCCCTCGGCCGACAACGCGCGCCCGGTGACGCGGCGGGCCTCGAGGAGGATGTCGCCGTCCGCCTCGTCGACGCTGAGGGCACCGGCCTCGCGGCACAGCCGGGCGACCTCGCCCGACTGGACCCGGGCGGACGGACCGATGAACTGCCCCACGAGCACCGCCGCCGCCCCGTCGGTGCTAAGCCCGGTCGGGTGGTGCTTCTCGACCGCGTCCACGCTCGCCCGGTCCATCAGCTCCATGACCTCGGGGACCGCGGTCGTGCCCATGACCGCGGTCACCGCCTCCCCCGCGCTCGCCAAGGTCGGGAAGACCGCGCGGAACGTCAGCGTGTCGCCCGTCGGCCGCGGCACCAGCCGCACCGTCGCCGCCGTCACGACGCCGAGGGTGCCCTCCGACCCGACGAACAGCCGGGTCAGGTCGTACCCCACCACGTCCTTCCGGGTCCGGCCGCCGGTCGTGACGACATCGCCGGAGGCCAGCACCACCTCGAGCCCAGCCACGCTGTCGGCGGTCACGCCGTACTTCACGCACCGCAGCCCGCCGGCATTGGTGGCGATGTTGCCGCCGATCGTCGACTCCTGGTAGCTGGCGGGGTCCGGCGCATACATGAGCCCGTATGCGGCTGCGGCCCGGTCGATCTCGGCGGTGACGACGCCCGCCTGGACGTCGGCCAGCCGGTTCGCCGGGTCGATGCCGAGGATCCGGTCCATGGCGGCGAGTGAGACGACCAGACCGTCCGGGTAGGCGACCGCGCCGCCGGTCAGCCCGGTGCCGCTGCCACGCACGGACACCTTGACGCGGTGGCGGTTCGCCCAGCGCAGAGCGATCGCGACGTCGTCCGTCGACCGGGCGGTGACGACGGCCAGTGGCAGCCCGTCGAGGCTCGCCCGGGAGGAGTCGGTGCAGTATGCGCCGACGTCATCCGGCTCGGTGAGCACCCGCCCGGGCAGGGCGTCCAGCAGCTCGTCGAGCAGTTCGCCGAGCCGCACGTCAGGCCGGCCAGGTGCGCAGCCAGATCGCCTCCGGCGACTGCCGCAGGGCCGTCAGCGTGGCTTCGGGCAGCGCGACGTTGGTGTCGGTGACGACGTAGCCGTGCTCGCCGCGGGTCGAGAGCGACTGGCCGACGATGTTGGCGCCGGCGTCGGCCAGGGTGCGGTTGATGGACGCGAGGACGCCGGGGACGTTCTGGTGGAGGTACCCCATCCGGAACGCGCCCTGCGGCGGCGGGGGCACGACCTCGGGCAGGTTGACCGACAGGGACGTCGCGCCGGACGCCACGAACCCGAGCAGCTTGGTCGCGACGAACGACCCGATCTCCTCCTGCGCCTCCTGGGTCGACCCGCCGACGTGGGGCGTGAGGATCACGTTGTCCAGACCCCGCAGCGGCGACTCGAACGCGTCCCCCTGCGCCTTGGGCTCGGTGGGGAAGACGTCGATGGCGGCCCCCGACAGGTGCCCGGACAGGATGTGGTCCCGCAGCGCCTCGTCGTCGACGACCATGCCGCGCGACGCGTTGATGAACACCGATCCCGGCTTCATCAACGCGAACTGGTCGGGCCCGAACAAGCCGGCGTTCCCCGGCCGGCCGTCGACGTGGATACTGACGACGTCCGCCTGGGCCAGCAGCTCGTCGAGCGAGCCGACCCGCCGGGCGTTGCCGTGCGCGAGCCGGTCTGCGGTGTCGAAGAACACCACTCGCATACCGATCGCCTCGGCGACGTTGGACAGCTGGGTGCCGATGTTGCCGTAGCCGACGATGCCCAGCGTGCGCCCGCGGACCTCGTGGCTGCCCTTGGCCGACTTGTCCCAGATCCCGTCGTGCATCCGCTGGGTCTTCTCCGGGAGCCGTCGCGCCAGCCCGAGGAGCTCGCCGAGGACCAGCTCGACGACGCTGCGAGTGTTGGAGAACGGCGCGTTGAACACCGCCACCCCGCGCGCCGCGGCCTCGACGAGGTCGACCTGGTTGGTCCCGATGCAGAAGCAGCCCACCGCGCGCAGGTCGGTAGCGGATTCCAGCACCCGTGGCGTGACCTTGGTGTTGGAGCGGATGCCGAGCAGGGACACCCCCGGCAGGGCCTCGACGAGCTCGCCCTCACTGAGCGATCCCGACCGGACCTCGACGTCGAACCCGTCCCGACGGAACGCGTCCGCGGCGACGGGGTGGACGTTCTCCAGCAGCAGCACCTTCACAGGACCAACCTAGGTCCCGGTCACTCCGAGGCGGCGATCCCGGTCAGCGTGGGGTACGTCGACGGGACGCTGATGACGGTCAGCGCCAGGTCGGTCAACCGGATGTGGTTCTGTCGGGCGTACGTTCGCATCAAGGCGAAGGCCTCGTCCACGGACACGGCCCGCAACCTCGCCAGCGCTCCCTTCGCCTGCTCGATGGTGACGCGCGAGAGCAACGCGATCTGGAGCTGCTCGGTCAGGGTCTCGCCGTGGGCGATGGCCCGCTGCTGCAGCAGGCCGATGGTCGCGACGTCCGCGAGCGCCTGGATGACCCTGCCGTCGTTGGCGTCGATCCGGCCCTTGCTCGTGCTGAACAGGTTGAGGGCGCCGATGACCTTGTTGCGGTGCCGCAACGGGAAGGCGTGCACCGCGCGGTACCCGGCCCGGACGGCTTCCGGCGCGAACCGTGGCCAGCGCTCGGTCGCCAGGGTCAGGTCGGCGTTGGACACGGGTGCGCCGAAGCGGAAGCAGTCGAGGCACGGCCCCTCCTCCGACTGCAGCTGGAACAGCTCGAGCAGCTTGACCGACTCCTGCGATGCGGCCATGAAGTGGAGCTGGTCCCGATCGTTCGCCAACAGCAAACCGGCCGCCTCGGCTCGTGTCATGTCGGCGGTGCGGGTGGTCACCATCTGGAGGAAGTCGATGATGTCGAAGTCGACGACCAGCGTGTCGGCCACCTCGACGAACACTTCGGCCAGCTTCTCGATCGCGATCATGCGGGACATCCTTCCAATTCCCCGAGTGTGACGCCGATGATCGGGCTCGACAACTACCGCTCCAGCCGAAGCCGGCCCGCGACGATGTCGCGGGCGACGTCGGCAACGGGTCGTCCCTCGACGAAGGCGTGGGCCCGGAGCCGGACCAGGGCCTCGGCGAGGCTGACGCCGAGGTCGACCATCACCATGCCCTGTGCCTGGTAGACCTCGAGCACGGGAACGAGCATGTCGTCCATGGCCATGACGCCCGAGTGAGCCGCCGTCAACGGGTCGCCTCCCACGAGCATGGTGAGGGCGATCCGGGCGAACGTCTGCGCATCGTGAATTGCGTCCGCCGACACTGGTTCGGCCCGGTCGCGATAGACGTCGAGAGCCCCGAGACAGGCGTCCCCGATCTGCAGGGGGAAGGCATACACGGCGCGGATGCCTCGCTCGTAGGCCTCCGGCGCGTACGCCGGCCAGCGCGGGAAGCCCGAGGTGGCAAGGTCAGGCTCGATCACCGGCCCACCAGAGATGAGGGAATCCACACAGGGGCCCTCCCCGAAGGTGAACTGGAGGGTCTCCAGCTCCCTCGCGTGGGCGTCCGATCCGGTGATGGCGCCGCTGACCTGCCCGTTCTCGGCCAGGCTGAGCCCGGCCCACGTCGACGGGAGGACCTGGGTCACCGTCGTGCAGAGCCGCCGAAGTCGCCCGGGCGTGCCCGGCTGGTCGTCGGCGGCGGCCGGCTGGTCGTCGATGAGGGTGGTGAGCCGGCTGACACGGTCGGGACGCTCCACCACCCGGTCCTCCTCGTCGACCCGCGCGTATCGCTCGCCGGGTCCGAGGCGAACACCCTCACCCTACGCGCGTTGGCCGCGCCGCCGACCGTCAGCGGTAGCCCGCCACAAACGGACACGAGAACGGGTCGCGCTGACCCAGCCCCACCGCGTTGAGGTAGCGGATGACGATGGCGTACGAGCCGACGAGCGACGCCTCGGTGTAGGGGATCTCCTTCTCCTGGCAGTACGCGCGGACGACCGGCTGCGCGAGGCGCAGGTTGTCGCGCGGCATGCTCGGGAAGAGGTGGTGCTCGATCTGGTAGTTCAGCCCACCCATGGCCAGGTCCACCACCGCGCCACCCCGGACGTTGCGGGACATGAGGACCTGGCGCCGCAGGAAGTCGATCTTGACGTCGCGCGGCACGACCGGCATGCCCTTGTGGTTCGGCGCGAACGCGGCACCGAGGAACAGCCCGAAGGTGGCCATCTGCACCCCGAAGAACGCCGCGGCCGTCCCGGGCGACATGACGAGGAACAGGAGGGCCAGGTAGGCCACGAAGTGCACGGCGATGAGGCCGCCCTCCAGGCTGCGGTGACGCAGCTCGGGACGCTGCAGCAGAGTGCGCACGCCGGCGACGTGGAGGTTGAGGCCTTCGAGCAGCAGCATCGGGAAGAACAGCTGGCCCTGGTGGCGGGTGATCAGACCCACCCAGGCGGGGCGTGCCCGGGCATCCTCGACCGTGAAGACCAGGCCGCCGGGCGCGATGTCCGGGTCGCTGTCGACCTGGTTGGGGCTGCGGTGGTGCTGGTTGTGCTTCCGGACCCACCAGCCGTAGCTCAGCCCGATGACCATCGTCGACATGAGCCGGGAGTACCACTCGTTGGCCCGGTTGCTCTCGAAGATCTGGCGGTGCGCCGCATCGTGGGCCAGGAACCCGAACTGGCTGATCACCACGCCGAGAACGGCCGCGACCACGAGCTGGTACCACGAGTCGCCGAGCGACAGGACCGCCGCGACCGTCAGCAGAAGGGCGGCCCCCAGGGCGGCCGACCGGACGGCGTAGGCACCGCGCCGACGGCGCAGGAGTCCGAGCGCACGGACCTGGGCCATGAGCTCGGTGTAGTCACTGGTGAGCTCGGTACGCCTGGCTCCCCGCGCAGCGGGTGTGGCGACGGCCGGTACGGCGGATTGAGCCATGAGATCCCTCGTTGTAACCGGACATCCGCGATGCCGGGTCCGGGGCAGCGAGCTGGACCTGCTCATGAGATCACGCGCGGAGCGGTGCGGCAAGCGGACGAGCCCACGTGTCGGGTCGGTCTGCGTCCCTCGACAGGACGGCGCGGACCGAGGACTCTCGGGGGGATGGTGACGTCGCCCACGGCAGGGGTCCTCGGGTTCGGCGCCGCCGTGCTCGGGATGGCGGGCGTGGGCGCGCTGGTCCAGGCTTGGGCCACCCGGCGGGACGAGCGACGGTACCCACCTCCGGGTGTGCTCGTCGATGCAGGCGGTCACCGGCTCCACCTGGACGTCCGCGGTGAGGGTCCCGGGCCGACGGTCGTGCTGGAGGCCGGGATGGGCTCGTTCTCGCCCAACTGGTACTGGGTTCAGAGCGAGCTCGCGCAGGGGCTGAGGGTCGTGGCGTACGACCGGGCCGGGCTCGGGTGGAGTGAGCGAGGCACCGCCGCCCGCGACGCCGACACGCTGGCCGTCGAGCTGCATACGGCGTTGCTGGCGGCCGGGGTGACCGGGCCCTACGTGTTGGCCGGGCACTCGTTCGGTGGGCTGCCGGTCCGGGCCTTCGCCCAGCGGTACACCGGCGAGACCGCGGGCCTGGTCCTGGTGGACGCCTCGAACCCGGACCAGTGGGTGCGCTGGCCGGTACGGAACGCGGACCGGATGATCAGGGCCTCGCAGCGGACGACCGCCGTGCTGGCCCGGGTCGGTCTCCTCCGCCTCGTCGACCTGTCCAAGGCCATCTCGGCCGGACTGCCCGACCGGCCGGTCGCCGAGCTCCGGGCCCGCAGCGCGCTGCCGGGGGCGTCGGCTGTGGAGGCCGAGCAGATGGCCGCGTGGCCGACCAGCCGCACCCAGCTGGTCTCCGACCTCGGCGCGCTCCCCCTGGTCGTCCTCGGCGTGACCGAGCAGCCCCGAGGAGCAGAGACGCTGACCGCTTTGCAGGCCGAGCTGCCCGGCCTGTCGACCCGCAGCGTCCGGCGCGTGGTCCAGGGGGCGACCCACGAGTCACTCGTGGCCCGGCGCGAGCACGCCCTGGCCGTGGTCGCCGCGATCCGCGCGGTCGTGGCCGACGACCTGGAGTCGCTCCCGGACCCGATCCTGCCGGTGGGTACCGCTAGGCCAGGTGGTCGAGCCGCCGCAGGATGATGCCCTCGCGCAGCGCCCAGGGACAGATCGTCAGGTCACCGACGTCGAGCAGGTCCAGCGCCGCCTCGGCGACGAGGGCGCCGCCGAGGAGCTGTCCCGCGCGGTCCGGCGAGACTCCTGGGAGGCCGGCGCGGGCCGAGCGGTCCATCCCGGCGAGCCGGGGTACCCAGGCGGTGACGTCGGCGTGGGACAGCGACCGGGCGACGTACGGACCCTCGTCTCGCGGTGCCGCACCCGCGACGCGGGCCAGCGACCGGAAGGTCTTGGACGTGCCGACGACCCGGTCCGGGGCGCCGGTGACCAGGAGCGGCCGCAGCTCCCGGGCGAGCATGGTGCGCACGTGGCGCCGGGCGGCGGCCACCGACCGCGCCGAGGGTGGGTCGCCGTCGAGGTGGTCGCGCGTCACGCGGCCGGCACCGAGCGGCAGGCTGATCGCCACGTCGGGCTCCTCGTCGAGACCGGCGGCCAGCTCCAGGGAGCCGCCGCCGATGTCGAGCACGAGCAGCCGGCCGCTCGACCAGCCGAACCACCGCCGCACGGCGAGGAAGGTCAGCCGGGCCTCGTCCCGGCCCGACAGCACCTCGAGCTCCACGCCGGTCTCCTGCGCCACGCGGTCCAGCACCGCCTGGCCGTTGGGCGCCTCGCGGATGGCCGAGGTCGCGAACGACACGAGGTCCTCGACGCCCTGGTCGTCGGACAGCTTCACGCACTCGCGGACGAAGTCGACGAGCCGATCGGCCTGCTCGTCGTTGACCGAACCGTCCGGCGTCATCCCCTCGGAGAGGCGGAGCGCGATCTTGTGCGAGGACGACGGCAGTGGGTGCGCCCCGGGGTACGCGTCCACGACGAGCAGGTGCACCGTGTTCGACCCGATGTCGATGACGCCGAGCCGCATGCGCTCACCGTAGCGACTGGGCGGTCACTGGAGACCGAGGGCGATGCGTACGGACGGCCAGGAGCCGAGGCGCTCCCGGACGTCGGGCCTCTGCTCGTCGCGCAGCGCGGTCTCGTATGCGGCGTCGAGGACGTCGTCGAGGAGGGTGCGCCGGCCGGTGCGGGAGGACTCGACGGCGGCCTCGACCATGGCCAGGCTCAGGACGTTCTCGTGCACCTCGCCCGACGGAGTCCGTCCGGTCCGGAGCGCCGCGGCGAACTCCCTCAGGGCGCCGTCGAACTCCAGGCCGACGTCGGGCACGTCGAGGTCGCCTGCAGACACGCCGACCAGGGTCGGGTCGTCGTCGCCGTTCCACAACGCGGTCCCGTGCTCGCCGTTGACCCGCCAGGAAGCGTTCCACGAGGTCTCGGCGCCCGGGCTGCACCACGTCCCGTCGTAGACGAACCGCGTGCCGCCCTCCATCTCGAACACCGCGACCGCGTTGGCGTTCCCCGCATACCAGCTCCACGGCGGGTTGGAGCCCTCGCAGTAGACGGCGACCGGCTCGCAGCCGAGGAGGTACCGCGCGGCGTCGAAGTGGTGGATGGCCATGTCGACGAGCAGCGGGTCGGCCATCTCCTCCCGGAAGCCCGGGAAGTGGACCTCCCTGGCGAACACCGTGCCGACCGACCCGATCCGGCCGAGCCGCCCCACCATCGCCTTGAGCGCGGCGAGATTCGGGTTCCAGCGCCGGGACTGGCTCACCATGAACAGCTCGCCGGTGACCTCGGCGGCCGCGGCCAGCGACAGGGCCTGGGCGACGGTCGGTGTCACCGGCTTCTCGCCGAGGACCGGAATCCCGGCGAAGAGCGCCGCCGTCGTCACGGGGTGATGCGCCTCGGGGATGGTCACGTCGACGATGGCGTGGGCCTCGCTGCGGCGGGCCACGTCGACGGCGTCGGTGCCGGTCAGCACCGACGGTCCGTAGGCGTCGGCAGCCGCCTGTGCGCCGGCGAGGTCGAGGTCCGCCACGCCGACGAGAACCGCCTCACTCGACCGGGAGATCGTCCTCAGCCAGCCCCGGCCCATGGCGCCCGCACCGATGACGACGAGGCGCAGCGGCCCGTCCCCATCGAGGCGCCGGAAGGCCGGGCTCATCCGGCGGCCCCCGTCTCGTCCGCGAACAGCTCGCCGGTCTCATGGCGCCGCAACGCCGGGAGTGCCCGCTCCGGACGGTCGGTGACGGCCCACTCGACCGCGTTCGCGATGACCCGGCGCACGTCGGGATGGTGGTACGTCGGGTACTCCTGGTCACCGGGCCGGAAGTAGAAGACCTTGCCGTGGCCGCGCCGGTACGTGCAGCCGGAGCGGAACACCTCGCCGCCGCTGAAGGTGCTGAGGAACACCAGCTCGTCCGGCGCGGGGATGTCGAAGAACTCGCCGTACATCTCCTCCTCGTCGATGACGATCGGGTGCGGGACTCCGCGGGCGATCGGATGGGTCGGGTCGACGGTCCACACCAGCTCGCGGTCGTGGGCCGCCCGCCACCTCAGCGTGCACGACGTCCCCATGAGGGTCGTGAACACCTTGGACCAGTGACCGGAGTGAAGGACGACGAGGCCCATGCCGGACAGGACGTGCCGGTGCACCCGCTCGACGACCTCGTCCCGGACCTCGTCGTGCGCCGCATGCCCCCACCAGGTCAGGACGTCGGTCTGCGCCAGCACGTCGTCGGTCAGCCCGTGGTCGGGCTCGTCGAGGGTCGCGGTTCGGACGACGCAGCCCTCGCCGAGGTGGCCCACGATCCCCTGCCCGATGGTCGTATGCATGCCGTCGGGGTAGATCCGCGCCACCGACTCGTCGGCCCGCTCGTGGCGGTTCTCGCCCCACACGGTGACCCGGATCGGGGTGCTGCGGTGCGCGGCCACGGTTGGCCTTTCTGGTCAGGGGAGGTGAACGGTGTGACCCGTGCCGACGGAGTGGGCGACCGCCTCCAGGACGCGCTGAAGGCGCACCCCGTGATGGACGTCGAGCGGGTGCGGCTCACCGGTCCGGACGGTCGCGGCGAACTCGTCGGTGATCGCCCGCCACACCTCCGCGTCGTTGCCCGGCACCGTGGGCATGGTCACGAACCCGTGGTCCGTCACGGCGTCGAGGGTCACGCCGCCCGGCCCGTCCGGCGTGGTGATGGACAGCGCGACCTGCCCGACGGCGCCGGGCCGGTGGACGGTCGAGACGGTGGTGACCTCGCCGCGGACCGCGGCCCGGACCTCGGTGATCGGCCCGGCTACAGCGTCGAGCAGGTCGAAGGTATGCGGTCCGACGTCGAGGAGCGCCGCGCCCGCGGACTGACGCCACGGCGTCGCGAACGGCGAGCCGGAGAGGGCGCCCGGACCCACGCAGGAGCCGCGCACGTAGGTCACCGTCTCCGGAACGACCGTCTGCAGGAAGGCCCGGACCTCCGGCCGGTAGCGGATCGTCAGCACCACCTGCGACTGCACGCCGGCCCGATTCACCGCCGCCAGAAGGCGTTCCGCGTCCGCGAGGGTGGTCGCGACCGGCTTCTCGAGGAGCAGGTGACGACCGGCGCCCGCGGCCTGGACCGCGAGAGTGGCCTGAACGCTCGGCGGGACGGCGAAGGCCACGGCGTCGCAGCGCGCGAGCAGGTGGTCAAACGAGCCGGCCGCCTCGGCGCCGAAGCGCTCCGCGAGCGCCACCGCCGCCTCGGGCCGCCGGGCCCACACCACGCTGAGGTCCAGCTCGGAGGCGTCGGCCAGCATCGGCGCGTGGAACATGTCCGCCCACGGTCCGGCACCGACGAGCCCGACTCTGATCATCGGTCGGTCACGCTAGTCGAGTCCTCCGACTGCTCCGGACCGGGCCGGAGCCCCGCCGGGCTCGCGCAGGTGTGGTCGAAGGAGCCAGACGCCCGGGACCGCCAGCAGGCACAGCACCCCGCGGGTCGCGAAGGCCAGCCCCGGCTGCCCGACGAGGAGCCCCACGACGAGGCCGACCACCAGACCTCCGAGGTTGCCGGACAGCCACACCAGGCCCGCGGCCGTGCCCTCCGCCTCCCACGTCCGGCGGCCGACCAGCTCGAGGACGATGGGGAGCGCGGGCAGCAGGAGGAACCCGACGACGGTCATCGAGACGAACCCCGAGCCGTTCGAGCGCCCCGCGGACCTGGACCTTTTGGCGATGCTGGAGCAGCACCTCGCCGTCGGCTGGGACTACGCGGTCGAGGTGGTCGTGGCGTCGTCGGTCGACCAGGTCGGGCGGTACCTCTCCCCCGCCCTCGGCCGGCTCGAGGCGGTCGACGCCGAGCACACCAGGCTCATCGGCTCGACGAGCAACCCGTACTGGTACGCCGAGCAGCTGGCGGTCACCCCGGCCGCGTTCCGTGTCGTCGGCGGCATGGAGCTTCAGCACACCGTCGCGACGCTGGGTCGGCGGCTGCTGGACGCGAGCCCGGTCTCGGACCAGCTCGCGAGGTACTCGCGGTTGTCGCCCGACACGCTGGGCGCGACCCAGGCCTCGACCAGGTCGGCGGCGGCCCGGTCGGCGCGAGCGGTCGTGATCACCTCGAGGTACTCGGGCGTCGGGTCGGCCAGCGGGAGGACATGGCTCGTCGTGACGGTGAACGCCGGCGAGCCGTCGATGTCCGGCAGGCGAAGGACGGCGTTGTACTTGCCGGCGAAGCCGTCGTCGGCCAGCGAGACCGGCAGCGGGGTCCACTCGCCGACCTCGGAGTCCGGCAGCGCCCACGACAGGGAACGGCGTCCGTTCTCCTGCGCCAGGACGGTGGTGAGCTCGTCGACGGACACGGCGTATGCGCGGGCGCTGGTCGCCGGCTCGGCCGCCGGGACCAGCCCGCAGAAGGCCACCGCCCCACCCCAGTTCCGCGACGTACCGGCGAAGTAGACGGGATAGTCGAAGTCGACCCACCGGCTGACAAGGCCGGCCGGACGCCCTTCGCCGTCCTCGTCGCCGAGGTAGCGGGTGAAGCGGTCCTCGCTCAGGTTGGAGCCGTAGCCCACGTACCAGACGGTTTCCGCCACAAGTTCAGGATACCGCTCGGGTCGGGTGCAGGATTCGTCCATCACCCGAACCGAGGAGAACGAACCATGAGCGACGGCCCCCGGGACCGCTCCACCCTGGACGCCCTCGAGGCTCGACGCGCGGAGCTGAGGGAGCGACATCTTCACCCGCCGGACCGCCGTCCGGCGTCCACCGCGCGAGGGCTGCACCACACGGCGCTCATCAGCAGCGACGTCGAGCAGACGATCGCGTTCTACCAGGACCTGCTCGGCTTCCCGCTCACCGAGCTGATCGAGAACCGCGACTACCCCGGGTCGTCCCACTTCTTCTTCGACATCGGCCACGACAACCTGCTCGCCTTCTTCGACTTCCCCGGGCTGGGTGTCGGCCCGTACGCCGAGGTGCTCGGCGGGCTGCACCACATGGCCATCTCGGTGGAGCCGGGGCGGTGGCAACAGATCGCGAAGCGGTTCGACGAGGCCGGCGTGGAGTACGTCGTGCACAGCGAGGTGTCGATGTACTTCACCGACCCCGACGGCGCTCGGATCGAGCTGATCGCCGACCCGCTGGGCGAGATGTACGGCCAGCACGTCCTGTAGCCCTCGGGCGGCTCACCTTCGGGCCGTCCGAGGTGTGCCCCTTGACGGGGCCAGAGCCGAGTCGCCACCCTTGGCGTGACTCCGAGAGGAGCCTCGCGGGTTGCGGTCAGGGGTCGGCGAATGCGCGTGACACGGGTGGGGCGGGCCGGAGCCGAGGCCTGCCCATGAGCCTCACCGTCACCGGCACCGTCGTCGACGAGAACGGCGCCGGGTTGGGCGGGCTGCTCGTCGAGGCGCGCGGCGACTGGCTGCTCACCAGCGAGGTCGTCGACTCGACCACGACCCGCAACACGGGCGACTTCACCCTGGTGCTGGCCGGGATGCTCGGCGAGCCGACGCACCCGTCCTCCTGCCGCGTCCGCGTCGTCGACGACCTCGGGCGGCCGATCAGTGACGACCAGGACGTCCCCGGGACCGACGGCAACCAGGCGGTGGGCCGCATCACCGTCCGCACCGCCGACCGGACCGGCCTCTTGGTGACCAACGGCAAGGGCGAGGCCCGAATGGTCAGCGAGGGCAACGCGATGACCATTCTCATCGACGGCAAGGAGGCCTTCGGCTCGGCCGCCGACGACATGGAGGCGGCGACGACGTCGCTCAACATGACCCAGCTGTTCTTCACGACCCCGGACTACACACTCGACCCGGCCGACGAGAAGCCGAAGCTGGTCTTCTCGTTCGGGCCGCCGACCATCGTCCCGCTCGACCCGCTGCCGTCCGGCCAGGAGCCGACGGCGGTCCCGCGACCCAAGGACCGCCGCCCCGAACGCCTCGTGCTGGACGCTGCCCGGCGCAAGGTCGCGGTCCGCATCCTGCTGAACGAGCCGGTGGCCAGCTGGCCGGAGGGGGCGTTCTGGCTCGCTACCCTGCCGGCGGCCGTGGCCGGTCTCGGCACCGGCGCCGTCGGGCTGGTGGCGATGATCATGGGCGCCGGGGTGGCGCTGCTCCCGGTCTTCATCGGCCTGGCGATCGTCGTGTATGCGCTCGAGGCCTACTTCGTGCACCGCGCCCTCGACAGTGGCTCGGACGTCCCCGAGCTCAAGGCGTACATGGCCAAGGGCCTGGCCGACATCCCGCAGCCCCGCGGCGACATCATCGTCCGCGGTTTCGAGCAGCCGGCCCCGGACAACGGGGTGCTGCACACCAAAATGGTCATCGCCGACGGCCAGCGGGCCACCGTCCTCGGATCGCCTTACTCCCAGCGGTATTTCGACGACCCGCGGCACCAGATCGACAACCCCGAGCGTGGGGACACCACCTCCGACATCGTCCACGACGTCAGCATCGGCCTGGTCGGACCGGTGGTCGGCGACCTGCACGAGACCTTCCGCGCGTACTGGAACGAGGACCAGACCCCGGGCAACCAGATCCCGTCGCTGAAGCCCGAGCAGGTCGCCAAGGCGCAGACCACCGGGACCGACGGCGTCGTCAAGGTCCAGGTCGTCAGAACCCTCAGCGCGGGCCGGTTCAGCTTCCTCGACGGGAACAGCGAGAAGGGCATCCTCGAGAGCTACCTGCGGGCCATCGGCCAGGCGACACGGTTCATCTACCTGGAGAACCAGTACTTCACCGACGCGATCATCACCGACGCCCTGGCCCGGGTCCTCAAGGACAAGCCGGGGCTCGAGCTGATCTTCCTGCTCAACATCAAGCCGGACGTGATGCTCTACCCGGGACGGCAGGCGCGTCTGGTCAAGCAGCTGCGGGCCGCGGCGCCCGACCGGGTCGGCATCTTCACCCGCTGGTCGTACGACCACGCCCACCCCCGCCCCTGGGTCGCGCCGATCTACCTGCACGCCAAGACGGCGGTCGTCGACGACACCTGGGCCACCATCGGCTCGGCCAACCTCGACGGTCTCTCCCTCGACCACAACCTCCTCCTCAGCCCGCTCGCCTTCGGCGAGACCACGGCCGCCGAGCTGAACGTCACGATCCTCGAGGGCACGCCGGGCGCCAGCGGTATGCCGCCCGCCGAACGCCTCCGCCGACGGCTGTGGTCCGAGCACCTCGGCTTCATGGGCAGCGACGGGATGCCCGACGCGGCGGACACCCGGCTGGCGGGGGCGACGTCGTGGCTGCCACTCTGGAAGAAGTCGGCCCGGGACTCCCTCACCCACCTGAAGAACGGCACCGCCGCTCGGCTGCCCGGCTTCGTCCTCGAGTACCCCGAGGACGCCGGCAGCCTGGACACCGCCCGCAAGCATCTGGCCGCGCTGGGGGTCCCGCTGGACCTCAGCGCGCCGAAGGTCCGCCCCATCGGCGCGACTCGGGCGTTCGACTTCTCCAGCGGACGCTGGAAGCTGCCCAACCGCGAGGACTTCGTCGGCGCCACCCGGAAGGACGACTCGTGAGCGTCGAGCGCACGCTGCTCGCCGGCGTCGCGACCGTCCTCGCCGCCGCGGGCGCGGTCGGCAAGGTGCCCGACGGCCCGCGGACCCTGCTCCGGTCGTTGGGCTGGGACCTGCCGCCGGGCGTCGAGGACATCGGGCTCGCCGCCCTCGACCTCGGTGACGTCGGCCAGCGCCTCACCGCGTGGACCGACCTGGCCGCCGACCCCGAGGCCGACGAGGGCGACGAGGCGGCGGCCCTCGCCGAGCTGGCGCTGTCCGTCGGCCGCGCCATCGTCGATCTGTCCCAGGTCGAGCTCACCGCACCCCAGGACTACCTCGACAAGACCGGCATCGTCGACGACTTCCTCCCCCGGCTCCTCGAGCTCTACCTCCTGCAGTCGGCGGCCGTCGCCTCCCGCCCGGCCTTCGACATCGCCGTCCTGCTGGGACTGTTCGAGCTCCGCCGCGAGCCGGCCGACCCCTCCCGGTTCCAGGTCGCGCACCTGCGGCACATCGTCCACTGGGAGCGCATGGAGACGATGGTCACCGCGCCCTCCGACCTGATGCGCGACGTCTACGGCTGGGACACCCCGGCATACGACGCCACCGCCCTCGTGGTGAACCTCGGCGCCGTCCTGCAGCACATCGCCATCGACGTGCGTCGCCGCGAGCTGGGCGCTCTCCCCCTCCGGCGACTGCACGGCGGGACACCCCCGGCCCACCCGCCGATGTCGCAGCTCTTCCTGCCGCTCGTCGGCTCTGACGTGGCCGGCTCCTCCGAGGCCGGGCTGACCGTGTTCGGCCTGCCGCCGACCACCGCCGGTGGCGTCGACGGCGGGCTCGGCGTCGCCCCGTATGCGCGGGGCACCGCGGAGCTCCGGGTGCCCCTGACCAGCCGCCTCTCGGTCGGTCTGGCGGCGGGCGGCGACCTCGGGACCGGGATCGCCCTCCTGCTGCGCGCCGGCACCGACCCCGACCTGCGGACCGGTCTCAACACCGAGAGCCCGAGCAGCGCGCCCGTGGGCGCCACGATGAGCGTCGACCTCACCCTCGCCGATCCCGACGGGTCGGAGCCGGTGACCGTGCTGGCCGAGGACGACGTCTCCCTCACGGCACGCACGTTCGCGGTGACCCTGACCATCGACATGTCCGGCGAGTCCGCCGACGCGATCCTGCGGCTCGCCGTCGCCGGCGGCCGGTTCGCCGTCACCAGCACCGGCGTGTCGTTCCTCGACGACCTGCTTCCAGAGGAGGGGCTGGTCGTCGACGTCGACGCCGACCTCTCGTACTCCTCCCGCGACGGCCTCACCCTCAGCGGCCAGGCCAGCCTCACCGTCGCCCGCGCGGTCGGGCTGAAGCTCGGGCCTCTGACCATCGACCGCTACGAGCTGTCCCTCGGCGCGAGTGATGGCGGGATCGCGGCGGGGCTCGGGGTCGCCGCCACCCTGACGCTCGGCCCGGTCGAGCTCTCCGTCGCGGGCGTGGGCGTACGGGCGACGGTCGAGCCCGGGTCGGGGAACCTCGGTGCGGCCGACCTCGCCGTCCGCGCCGCCCCGCCGAACGGGTTCGGCGTGGTCATCGACGCCGGCATCGTCACCGGTGGCGGCTTCGTCCAGCGGGACGTTGCGGGCGACTACATCGGCGCCCTCGAGCTGCAGCTCGGGAAGATCGGCATCAAGGCGATCGGCCTGCTGTCGCCCGGACACGACTGGTCGATGCTCCTGCTGTTGTATGCGCAGATCCCGCCGGTGCAGATCGGGTTCGGCTTCACCCTGGAGGGCCTCGGCGGGATGCTCGGCGTCCATCGGGCGGTGGACATCAACCAGCTCGTCAACGGGATGCGGACAGGAGCGTTCGACGACCTGCTGTTCCCGGCCGACCCGGTCGGCGACGCGCCGCGAATCATCGCGACGCTGCGCCAGCTGTTCCCCATGCGCCGGAACACCCTGACCGTCGGCCCGATGGTCGACGTGCACTGGGGCAAGCCGGTGATCATCACGGCGCGGCTGGCGGTGCTGATCCAGCTCGACAACGCGCTCGGTGGCGGTCCGCTCGCCCTGTCCAAGGTCGTCGTCCTCGGGCAGCTGCGCGCCGCCGTCGGGGCGACCGAGGAGGACCCCGACGCCCGGGTCCTCGTGCTCATCATCGACGTCCTCGGGTTCTGGGACCTGGCCGAGAAGCGCTACGGGTTCATCGCGGCGCTGCGCGACTCCAGCGTCGCCGGCATCGACCTCACCGGCGGCCTGGCGGTCTGGGGCGAGTACGGCGACCACCCGTCGTTCCTCCTCGCTGCAGGGGGCTTCAACCCCCGGTTCAAGGACGTCCCCGCGACCGTGGGCGGCGCCGTCGCCCGGCTCGGGGCGTCGTTCTCGGTCGGCCGGTTCGACCTGACGCTGGCCGGGTACTTCGCCGTCACACCCGCGACGATCCAGGCCGGCCTCAACCTCACGGCGACCGCGAAGATCGGGCCGGTCGGGCTCGAGGGCGAGATCGGGTTCGACGTCCTGATCTACCGTCGACCCCGCACGCACTTCATCGCCGACTTCCGGTTCTCGGCCGAGGTCACCTACCGCGGGCACAGCCTGGCCGGGGTCAAGGTGGCCGGCACCATCGAGGGTCCGGGCAGCTGGCACGTCGTGGGGAAGGTCAGCTTCTCGATCCTCTGGTGGGACATCTCCAAGTCGTTCGACGAGTCGTGGGGCACCGCACCGCCGCTGGTCCGCGAGCAGGTCGACGTCCGTGCGCTGCTGGCCGCCGAGCTGGCCAAGCCGGAGAACTGGTCCGCCCAGGTCCCGAGTGGCGGGCAGACCATGGTCACGCTGGCCCCGCGGCGCGGCGACCTCTCCCCTCGTGCTCACCCGCTCGCCCGCTGCGTCTTCGTCCAGCAGGCCGTGCCGTTCGGCCTGGCGATGGACCGGTTCGGCGACGCGGAGGTCTCGGGAACGAACCAGTTCGACGTCGAGGCGGTGACCGTCGGTGGGAAGTCCCTCACCGGCGCCGCCACGCTGACCGGCGCCCAGCCGGTGCGCGAGCACTTCGCCCGCGCCCAGTTCGTCGAGGTGTCCGAGGACGAACGGCTCACCAAGCCCGCGTACGAACCGCTCGACGCGGGAGTCGAGTTCACCTCGGCCGGCTTCGACGTCAGCACCCGACCGGTCCGTACGCCCATGAGCTTCGAGACCCGGTACCTCGACCTCGAGACCGGGGAGATCCGGCCCGAGGCCCGGCCGGCCACCAAGGGCCACGGCCTCGACCACGCGGTGCTCCAGGCGTTCGGGCAGTACGCGGCCGCGGGCCGGGCCGCCCAGCGCGTCGTCGAGCAGACGTCGGCCGTCCGCATACCGCTCGCGGTCGCGGAGCCGCAGGTGGTGGCCGCCGACCGCGCCACCTTGGACCAGGTCGCCCTGGCCGGCCCGGCGACCACCGCCGAGGTCCTGGTCGAGCAGCGGCTACGGCGGGCCGGCCTCGCCGCGCAGGTCGTCGAGCGCTTCGAGCTGGCGAACGGGTAGCCATGGCCGACTACACGTTCCTGCCCTGGGCCCGCCGCGGACTCGCCGGTCGAACCCCACCCGTCGCGCTCGACCAGCCACTGCCTGCCCAGGTCACCGTCGACGTCGGCGTGACCCTGACCGATATCCCCGAGTCCCGGTTCACGCTGACCGTCAACGGGCCGGGCGACGTCATGGGCCTGGACCCTCGGGTCGTCGTCCGGACCGACCCGCGTCCGCACAGCGTCGACGTCGAGCCCAACTACCTGCCGCTCGTCGAGTTCGACCCGCCCGACCTGCCGTGGATGTTCACGCCGGCCTCGAGCGCATCGGACGACCGGCTGCGGCCGTGGTGCGTGCTCGTCGTCGTCGACCTCGCCGTCGTCGAGCCGCCACACCCCGAACCCGGCCTGCCGCTGCCCGTCCTCACGGTGCCCGGCCCCCTCGTCGACACCGAGCTGCCCGACCTGGGCGAGTCCTGGGCGTGGGCGCATACGCAGGTCGTCGCCCCTGACGGTGAGGACCCCGGAGCGGCGCTGGCCGTCCGGCCGGCGATGAACGTGTCGCGGCTGCTCGCACCCCGACGGCTGCAACCCGGACGACGGTATGCGGCCTGCCTCGTGCCCGCCTTCGACGCGGGAGTCGTCCGCGGGCTCGGCGGTGAGCCCGACGAGAGCGGGTCGCTCGGCCCCGCCTGGCCGGTCCTCGGCGGTGGCGACGTCCGGCTGCCCGTCTATTACTCGTGGGAGTTCGCCACCGGCTCGGTCGTCGGCGACTTCGAGCAGCTGGCCAGCCGACTACGGCCGTTCGCGGTGCCGGTGGACGGGGGCGGCGAGCCGATGTACATCGGGGCCGCCGGTCCCGAGCTGCCGGCCAAGGACGCGGGTGACCCCGCCGCATACCTCGTCATGGACGGTGCGCTGCGGGCGTACCAGGCCAGCAGCGGCCGGCTGGACGAGGTCCCCCAGGACGTCACCACCGCCCTCGCGGAGACGCTCGACGCGGCCGGCGACCAGGTGACGTCCGGCCTGACCGCGACCACCCCCGTGCTCGGCCCGCCGCTCTACGGCGCGTACCCGGTACGCCAGCACACCGTGCCGGCCGACCAGCCCCGATGGCTGCGCGAGCTCAACCTCGACCCGAGGTCGAGGGCCGCGGCCGGGCTCGGCGCCGAGCTGGTCCGGCAGAACCAGGAGGACTTCGTCCAGTGGTGCTGGGAGCAGGTGCAGGAGGTCCTCGACGCGAACCAGCTGCTCAGCCGGACCCGGCTGTCCCTGGAGGCGCTGACCCGCCTGCACACCCGGCACTTCGCTCCGCTGCCCGAGGACCGCCTGCTGCAGCTGACCGCCCCGATGCACAGCCGGACCCGGCGGGGCTCGGTCACCATCACGGCCTCGATCGCCGGCGCGAGTCTGCCCGACGCGGCCGTCGACCCCGCCCTGCGGCGGCTGACCAGCCCGCAGCGGCCGGTGCTGAGGACCGCCATCGCCCGTGGCAACCCCGGCGGCCCGCCCCCCGTCTCGCCACGGGTCGGGATGGTCGCGCGGCTCGCGTCCACAGCGGGAGATCTGCCGGTCGACCCGACCGACTTCGTCCCCCACGGCCTCATGGGCATCCCCGCGATGGCGTCCGTGGTGTTCGACCCCAACGCCGACGCCGTCGACCTCACCGGCATCGGCATGCCCGTGGCGGTGCCGACCGCACTGGTCACGCAGGTCCGCAACGACACGGCGACGGTGACCGCCGACCCGCATCCGCGGATCACCCGGCGCGCCGACCTCATGTCCGGCGTCCTCGGCGAGCGGCACCTGCAGGAGGCCCGCGACCTGCGCGAGCAGGTCAACTCGCCCTGGTACAGCGTCTACGACCTCCTGAGCCTCGTCACGCCGGCCCAGCGGATCACCGACCCGCCCACGGTGCAGCGGCTCGCGGTCGCGGTGGACCACGTGGCCGACACCGAGGTCATCGTCGGCAGCCCGCCCCCGGACTTCCAGTCGCTGGGCATGGGGACGGTCGGCCAGTCGCTGATGGCGGCGACCGACCCGGCGCAGACGGTGCCGCGGCGGTTGGCCGCGATGGTCACCGTCGGCGACTCTGGCCAGCTTGCCCAGGCGTCCACCGGCCCGCTGGTCGACGCGCCGGACGGCGTCGCCCTCGCGCCCAACCTCGACCGCGTCATGGTGGCGCCGACCTTGGACGTGCCGCTGTACCCGTACCTTGCGCGGACCGACCCCGGCCGGTTCCTCCCGGGGGTCGGCGAGATCCCCGTCGACTCGGTCACGGTGCTCAAGACGAACCCCCGGTTCGTCGAGTCGCTGCTCGTCGGCGTCAACCACGAGCTGAGCCGTGAGCTGCTCTGGCGCGCCTTCCCGACCGACCAGCGCGGCACCCCGTTCCGCCGCTTCTGGGACCGCGGCAGCGGCGACGACATCGACCCGATCCACACCTGGTCGGGGGCCAGCGGCCTCGGCGAGCACGGCCCCGGCGACCCGGACGGCCAGGTCGCGCTGCTCGTCCGCGGCGAGCTGCTGCGGCGGTACCCCAACGCCAGCCTGTATGCGTGGCGCTCGGTCGGCGGGGTCCTCGCCGCCAACCCCCGCGTGCCGGAGGACCTGCGGACTCCGGTGTTCGCCGGGGTGCTCGGGGCGGACATCACCATCGTGGGGTTCGACCTCGGCGCGGCCGAGCTGCTCAGCGGCGACGGCTGGTTCTTCGTCATCCAGGAGCAGGCGACCGAAGCGCGGTTCGGGTTCGACGAGCTGGACGGCCCCGGCCCGCCACCGCCGCTCGACTCCTGGTCGCAGGCGACCTGGGACCACACCGGAACCGCACCCGGCGCATACCTGCGGATCGCCGGCAACCCGCTCGAGGGGACGAGCCTCGACGACGTGCGGTTCGTCGACCACTCCGCCCATCTCGCCGCGCTCACCCACCAGCAGCCGATGCGGGTGGCCATCCACGCCGGCGGCGTCCCCGAGCTGGTGGTCCCGTGAGCCCGACCCCGGCCGAGTTCGAGGCTCGCGTCGCCGGTCTCAGCGGCGACGTCCCGGTGGCGCTGCTGCCGGTGCGGCTCGAGGCCCGGTTCGTCGGCGACGAGCTGCGGGTGCGGATCTTCCCGGACCAGATCCACCTGGACAGCCACGAGCCCGAGCTGACCAGCTACGAGCGAACGGCCGGCGAGGCCTACTGGCGCGCCCGGTTCGCCACCCCCGACCCCGGCGCTCGTCCGAGCTCACCCTGGGCGGCGCTGTGCGGCACGGTCGAGCCGTCCCGTGCGGTGTGGGTCGTCGAGGCCCTGACGCCACTCAACCTCGACCAGGTCGACGGTGTGGTGGTGCCCGAGTTCCCGGTGACATCAGGGCAGGACGCCGAGTGGTCGGTGGCCGCTCGGGCGGTCGCGCTGCCCCGACGGTGGCTCGTCGTCGGACGCCGTGACGGAGCCGAGGTGTTGCGGGCCTGGACCGGCGAGGTCGCCGACCGGCTCGACGTGAGCCCGGCCCCCGACCTGGACGGCCCGGGTGTCGACGACGATGTCGAGCTGCAGGACTCCGCCCGCTGGATGGTCGACTTCGACACGGCCGAGCGGTCCGGGATGGCGTTGCGCATCCCCGCGGCCGAGGTCGCCGGCGGGCTCGCGAACGGTGTCGACCAGCTCCTCGTGCTCGGCGTCGACTGGGACCTCACCCCTGACGACGCCGCCGGGAGCATCCGGCGCCTCCTCACCCACCACGCCTACACCGACGGGCTGTCGGCGATCACCCCAGGCACGCCGACCAACGTCACCTCGGCCGGACGGCCCGGCCGCGCCCCGACCGACGACCTCCTCGTCACGGCGCTGGACCCCGAGCGCCGTCCGACCGCGGACGCCGTCGCCGGGAGCAGCGCGGACCGGCTCTACCGCGCCCTCGGGCTCCCGCTCTCTGCGGACGACCTGCTCCGAGCAGTACCGGGGGCGGACGGCCGGTCGCAGGCGACCGAGCTCCGGCTGGCCGACGCGTTGTGGGAGGGCACCCTCGGGTCGTTCCTCAGCGACGTGCTCCGCCCGGTCGTTCCCGACCGCCAGAACCGTCAGCTGCGGGACCACGTACGCGAGCACCTCCACCCGGGCGGCCCGTTCCCGGCCGTGCGGGTATCGCGGCAGCCCTACGGCGTGCTGCCCGTGGTCGCCGCCGGGTTCGAGCCCGACCCGGCGGAACCGGTCGAGGGCGGGTTGCTCGACCTCCTGGGCAAGCTGCGGATCTTCTGGGAGCGGGCGATCCCCACGGTCCCGCGCCTCGGCCGGACGACCGACCTCGACGCCGACCTCGACGGCGTCCTCCAGACCACGCACCTCACGGCGGCGGTCCGGTTCCGCACCGTCCTCGGGCCGCTCACGGTGAGCTCAACGGAGGGGCTCGACCGGCACGCCGTGGCGCAGCAGTACATCAGCAGCATGCTCGGGGTCCACCTCGGCGTCCCGCCACCGACCCCGTGGAACGAGTTCGCCCTCCACCCCGGCCACCAGCGGCTGGACCGTCCGCTCGTCGCCGATCCCACCCCGGCCCGGCTTGCCGAGATCGCCACATTGGCCCGGACGAGCGACACCTTCGATCGACTCAAGGCCAGGGAGGACGAAGTCGCTACCCTGCTGGAGGCGATGGCGCTCTACGCCGCCGAGCGAGAGCTGCATCGCGCGGATCTGGCCACCATCAACGGTTTCCGGGTCACGTCGGGTCAGATCCCCTCGCTGCCGGATCTCGGTGTGCTGCCCTGGGACGAGTACGTCGGGATCGAGGCGGCCGGCCCGGTGCCCGCGGGAAGCGTCCGGGTCGCCACCGCGGCGGAGGCGTCCCGGGTCGTGATCCCGGGCGTCACCGGGTCGCAGACGGTACGCGCGTTCATCACCGGCCGCCTGGCTGCCGGCGGCACCGATGACCTGGACACCCTGCGGCGGGTGCTGGACGAGCTCGACGGCCTGAGCTCCCGACCACCCGACGAGCTCGACCGGGCGCTGCGCGGCCTGCTCGACGCCTACAGCCACCGGCTCGACGCCTGGTACACCTCGCTGGCCACCCGCCGGCTGGCCGCCCTCCGGTCCACCACGCCCGACGGGGTGCACCTGGGCGCATACGGCTGGCTCGACGAGCTCCGGCCCGCGACGGGCGCCGGCGTCAACCACGGCTTCGTCCACGCCCCGTCGTTGCCGCAGGCCGCCACCGCCGCCGTTCTGCGCAGCGGTCACCTGGCGCACCACGACGCGGAGCACCAGGCCTTGGAGATCGACCTCACCGCCGACCGAGTGCGGGTCGCGCTCACCCTCCTCGACGGCGTCGCGCAGGGCCAGCCGCTCGCCGCCCTGCTCGGCTACCGGTTCGAGCGCGCCGTCCGCGATCTCGGCGTGAACCTCGCGCAGTACATCCTGCCGATCCGCCGGCTGGCGCCGCTGCGACCGGACGGTGCCGCGCCCGCTCCGCCGACCACCTCCGACCATGTCGCCGCCCGCGACGTCGTCGACGGCGTCGCGCTGCTCGAGCGTTGGCGCACCGAGGGACCGGCGCTGTTCGATGCCCTGCAGCGGCTGGTGAGGTTCCCGCCGCCGCCGGCCGAGGTGTTCGTCATGCCGCCCCAGGAGCAGCGCAACCAGCTGGCCGTCGAGCTGGACCGGCTCGCCGACAGCTACGACGCTGTCGCCGACGTCCTCCTGGCCGAGGCGGTCCACCAGAACGTGCTCGGAAACCACGAGCGCGCCGCCGCCGCGCTCGGCGCCCTGGACCGCCAGGGCCGCCCGCCGCGCCTCGAGTTCGTGCGCACTCCGCGGACCGGCAAGAGCTACACCCAACGGCTGCTCGTCCTCATCGGGGACGAGGCCTACCCGCCCTCGTGGCCGTCACCGGTCCGCGACCCGCGGTCCCAGGCCGAACCCCGGCTCAACGCCTGGCTGGCCCGGATCCTCGGTGACCCCAGACGGATCCGGTTCACCGCCGCGGCCGCCGGCCAGACCACACCCCTGGTGCTCCGGTTCGAGGAGCTCGGGCTGTCACCGGTCTCGGCGGTCCTCGCCAGCCAGGCTCCCGGCCGCGACGAGCCGTCGGAGCTGGAGGAGCGGCTCCGCCAGGCGTTCCTCGCCGCGCGGCCCGCGTCCTCGGCCGCCATCACCCTCCTGGACGACCCGCCGCCCGGCGACCCGCGGTTCGTGGGCCTGGGCGCGTTCCGCGCGCTGGCCCACTGGGCGCACACCCTCGTCACCACCCACCGGCCGGCCGCCGCCGGCGACCTCGCGCTACCCCAGGACGAGGTCGGCGACCAGTTCGACGAGACGGAGCTCGCCGGACGGGCCGACGCGGTGGCGGACGCGTATGCGGCGGCCGCGACGAGGCTCGAGGCAGCGGTGTCCGGTGCCTCGCCCAACCCGCAGCAGCTGACCGACGCGCTGTGGGCGGCGGCCGACCTGGGGGTCGACGGCTCCGTACCGCGGGCGATGACCGACGACGGGCCGGCCTCGGCCGACGCCCTGCTCGCCCAGGCGCAGTCGGTCGCGGCCGGGATGACCACGATGGCGGCACGCGCCGCCGACGTCGAGGGTGGCGCCAGCCGGCTGAAAGCCTTTCTCGGACAGGCCTTCCCGGTGCTCCCCCGGTTCACGGTGGCCGATCCCGAGCCGTTGCGGAAATCCCTCGCCGCCCGAACCACACTGACCGCCGGCGACGACCTGGCTCCCGGCGCCTGGCTCCGCGGGATGGGGCTGGTCCGCGAGGGTGTCGAGCGGTTCGCACGGGTCCGGGGCGGCGCCGAGCTGCTGCACAGCGACGTCGTGCCGCGCGACCTCGCCGTCCTCCAGCTGCCGCACGCCACCGGCGACCGCTGGCTGGCGCTGCCCTTCGACCGGGTTCCCGCCGGTCAGCTGGCCGTCGTCGCGCACACCAGCGGGACCGTCGACGTGGGGGCGCCGCTCAGCGGGCTGTTCGTCGACGCCTGGACCGAGACCGTCCCCGGCCGCGAGGAGACCACCGGCCTCGCGTTCCACCACGACGCCCCGGGCGCCCGGGCGCCGCAGACGATATTGCTCGCCGTCCCACCCGCGGTGACCGACCCGGCCTGGAGCGTAGCGACGCTCCTCGACACGCTCACCGAGGCGCAGCAGCTGGCCCGGATCCGTGGGGTCGGCCCGGACCGGCTGGAGTGGCTCGGCACCATGCTGCCGGCGGTCGTGCTCCCCGACCCGGCGTCTCCCGACGCGCCCGCCGTCCCCTTGAAGCGGCTGGCCACGATGTCGACCGGGGAGGGCTGAGCCATGCCCGGGTTCCTCCTCTCGGGAGCCTCGCTCGCATCGCCCGGCCCGAGCACCACCCCGGCGGTCAACACGCGATCGCGGCTCGAAGGGCTGCCGCTCTCGGCCGACCTGCAGCCGGCTCTGTCCGCCGAGATTGCCGACCCGCTGTGGCTGCTCTGCCGTCAGTGGCAGTTCCTCGAGTTCGCCGGCGAGGACGCCGGCACACCGATCGACGTGCGGGTCGAGGGCGAGCGGGCGGAGCTGTCCCGGTACCTCCCCGGCTCGCTCGACGCCCAGAGCGCCGCACGAGCGCGCGACTACCGCGGCGACGACCACGGGCTCGAGGTGGCGGTCGAGGCCGAGCCGGTCCGAGCACATCACGCGCGGCTCGCCGTCGAGGCCGGCGTGCAGCTGCAGTGGACGCTCAACGTCGGACGCCTGGGCGACCTGTTCGCCGCGGCCTACCCGCTCGTGCCCGCCGAGGCCGACCCGGCCGACCGTGTCGGCGCGGAGTGGCAGGCCCTCGCCGGGACCCGCAGCATCGACGCCCGTGCCCTGCTCGCCGCGCTCGCGCCGCTGCGCGACGCCACCGGTGCGCTGACCGGGCTGCCCCCGGAGCCGGCCGTCCCCGCCGAGCTGCAGGACCAGGCCCTCGAGCGGCTCGGTCGCTGGGTGCGCTGGTACGACACGGCGTTCGTCGATCCGAGTGTGGCCGAGGCATGGAACCCGGCTCGCCAGGAGTACGCCTTCGCGGTCTCCGCCCAGACGTCGGCGGGTGAGGTCACGCTGGCCGCCGACGAGTACACCGACGGCGAGCTCGACTGGTACTCGATGTCCGTCGTCCCGGCCTCGCTGGGAGCGGCCACCGTCCCGCGACCGCCGGTCGCGCATACCGCCCAGCCGGTCCTGCCCACGCCGGTCGACTATGCGGGGAAGCCCGCGGACCGGTTCTGGGAGTTCGAGGACGCCGGCGTGAACTTCGGCGCCATGGACGCCGGGCCGACCGACCTGACCCGGGTGCTCCTCGTCGAGTTCAGCCTGGTCTACGGCAACGACTGGTACGTCGTGCCGTTGCGCCTCCCGGTCGGCTCCCTGTTCCGGGTGACCTCGTTCACGGTCCGGGACACGTTCGGCGTGACGAGCACGCTGACCCGGTCGCAGAACGCGACCGGACCGCGGTGGTCGGTCTTCGACCTCGTCGACGACCACCTCTTCCTGCCTCCGACCCTGGCGCAGTCGCTGAACGGCCGAGCCGTCGAGCAGGTGCAGCTCGCCCGGGACGAGTCGGCCAACCTGGCCTGGGGCATCGAGCGCTCGGTGCCCGGGGTGTCCGGAGACCCGTACGAGCGCAAGGACGAGGCCCCCGACGACGTCGGTAACGGGGCCGTCGTCGACCCGCGAGTGGGTTCGGCCCTGGTCTATCGTTTGGCGAGCTCGGTGCCGGACTACTGGATCCCGTTCGCGCCGGTCTCCGTGGATCCCGCTGCGGCCCAGACCAACCCGGTGATCCAGCTCGAACGCCGCACGATCCAGCGGCTCGGAGCCGACGGGGTCCGCCGCGCCGTGCAGCCGAAGGGGCTGCTGCTCCGCTCCGACCCGACCCGACCGCCGGAGAGCGAGCCGCCGCTCCGGATCGAGGAGGAGGAGGTGCCGCGCGAGGGGGCCCTGGTCGAGCGCGGCTTCCAGTACGCGCGCTGGTTCGGCGGCGCCGGCCTGCTCTGGCTCGGTCGGCGCAAGACCGTGGGTCGAGGCGAGTCCTCCAGTGGGCTGCGGTTCGACATTCTCGACCGGCCGTAGGGGCGACGCGCGCGTCAGCGGCTGACCGGTCAGCCGGCGTGCCGGAGCATGACGAACGCCCGCCCGCCGACGTGCCACTCCTCCACCGCGACGAAGCCCGCGCTGGCGGCGAGGTCCACGACGGCCGCCGACCCGAGCACGGCCCAGGGCACCGGATGCGAACGCCGACCCCACGGGCCGTGCAGCGTCACCGTCGTCCGGATGTCGTGACCGCGGTCGGGGCTGGCCTCGACCAGCGCGACGGCGCCCGGACGCAGCACCGCTCGACAGCGGCGCAGCAGGGTGAGCGGGTCGCCGCCGATGCCGATGTTCCCGTCGGCCAGGAGGACCGTGCCCCACCGCCCCTCCCCCGGCACCCGATCATGCACGTCGCGCAGCAGGGCGAACCCACCGCGCCCCCGGGTCTGGCGGACCGCCTCGCGGCTCAGGTCGACGCCGAGCGCCGGGATACCCGCACACGCCAGGGCCTCGACGAACCGGCCGGGGCCGCAGCCGACGTCGAGAACCGGCCCCTCGCAACGGGACACCACCACCTCGTCCGCCTCGGTCAGTCGTCCCCACTGCCCGGCGTCCAGCAGTCCGGCGCCCAGGAACCCGGCCGCGTGCTCCTTGCCGTCCGCCACCCGGATCTCGACCGGGACACCGGACAGCGCCGCGTCGAACAGTGTCGCGGGCGAGCAAGGAGACCCGACGAGCCGCCTATGCAGCCGACCGAACCGCGTCGCGGGCGCCGCCGCCGCGACCGCCGCCGCGTCGTCGGGGTCGTCGACGTCACGCATCATGGGCAGCAGACCGACCCGCAGGCCGAGGCGCTCGAGGCGGACGAGCTGGTCGCCGCCGGTCCGCGTGGTCGACATCGGCACGCCGCGGATCGCACCCGGCACATGTCGACGGAAGCCGATCGACCAGTACCCACCGTCGCACGACGGCCCGAGCACGGCGTCGTCGTCCCCCCACGGCACGTCGAGGTCGACCGCCCGCAGCTGCGGCGTGTCCATCCCGACCAGCAGCACGCGGGCCGGACCAACCTCGGCCGCGTACACGTCCTCGAACACGTGCTCCAAGCGTTCGTCGAGCGTCGTACCTCGTTGCGGCAGAACACCTACCGACGACGGCAGCCACGGGACCTGGGGGCCGTCCCAGGCGACGACGGTCCGCCTCGGCCCGAGCTCGGCCACCGCGTCGAGCGTGTCGCGGATGGCGGCCGCGGCCAGGGCAGCGGCCTCCGCGCCGCTGAACGCCGGTTGTAGCCGGGTCTTGACCCGCCCGGCGACCGGCGACTTGGCCAGCACCACGACGACGTCGGGGGTCACGACGTCACCGGCCCAGGACGGCGGACATGTCCCGGACCGCGCGAGCCGCGCCCAGCGGCGTCCCGGTGACCTTCGACCGGCCCCAGCGCGGGGCGTAGGGGACGTCCAGCGGGACGACACGCCACCCCGCTTCGGCCGCCCGCACGACGGTCTCCACGGGATAGCCGGAGCGCCGGTCCGTCAGCCCGAGAGCGAGCAGCGCCTCGCGCGGAGCGACCCGCATCGGCCCGATATCGGCCAGCGTCAACCCGGTTCGCCGGTTCACCCTCGCGGCCACCACCCGGTTGGCCACCCGTAGATGCCAGGGCCAGCTCGCCGCACTGACCGGAACGCGTCGGCCGACGGCCAGGGTCGGCCGGTCCTCGGCCGCCACCGCGTCGATGAACCGCTCCAGCTCTCGGGGGTCCAACGTCGCGTCGCAGTCCATCACCGCGACCAGCGGCGCGGTGGCCGCCTCCAGGCCGGCGTGGCAGGCCGCCCCGTAGCCGCGGCGCCATTCCGACACGACCGTAGCCCCCAGCGCGGCGGCCACCTCGGCCGACCCGTCGGTCGAACCGTTGTCGACGACGATCGGTCTGGCGCCGACCGGCATCCGGGACAGCACCCACTCCAGCGCTGCCGCCTCGTCCAGGCACGGCAGCACCACGTCCAGGGTGCGGTCCATTCCCGCACGGTATGCGCGGGGTCACTCCCCGGCCGGTCGGCGGCGATGACGAAGCCCTTACGGCGGCTTACCGTCCACCCCCGACGCCGCTAGCCTCGTCGACGTGGCCGCCACCGTGATGGTCGCCGAAGACGATCCCACCGTCTCCGGCGTGCTCCTGGCGTACCTGCGCAAGGCGGGATTCGACGCGTTCGTCTGCGAGGACGGTCCGGGGGCGCTGGCCGAGTGGAGCCGGCGGAAGCCGGACGTCGTCATCCTCGACATCATGCTGCCCGGCATGTCGGGACTCGACGTGCTGCGCCGGCGGCGAGCGGACGACGACACGGCCGCGGTGATGATCCTCAGCGCGCTGGGCGACGAGGACGACCGGTTGCTCGGCCTCGACCTCGGCGCGGACGACTACATGGTCAAGCCGTTCAGCCCCCGGGAGGCCGTCGGTCGCGTCCAGTCCCTGCTCCGGCGGGCCGAACGCCTGGGCGGAGCTCCCCTGGTCCCGCGCCGGTTCTCCGCCGGGCGGGTCACGCTCGACGTCGGCGCCCGGCGGGTCAGCGTCGAGGGTGTCGAAACCGCCCTGACGCCAAGGGAGTTCGACCTGCTCGCCTACCTCATGGCGCACCCCGGCGAGGCGTTCACCAAAGAACAGCTGATGCGCCGGGTCTGGGGCTGGGACTTCGGCGACACCTCCACCGTCACCGTCCACGTGCGCCGGCTGCGCGAGAAGGTGGAGGTCGACCCGTCCGACCCGCAGCTGGTGGTCACGGCGCGGGGGGCCGGCTACCGGTTCGACGGTGACGTCGCCGCCGAGAGCTGACCCGGCCCCTCAGCGGCCCGACAGCGCCGTCGTCCGCACGTAGAGCAGAGCCGGGTGCGTCGGGAGATCGGTCTCGGGGAGGAACACCCCGTCCGGGACGACGGTCGAGGTGACCAGCGTGAAGTCCCGGGTGAGCGCCTCGCCGAAGAGGCCGACGTCGGTCGCGTTGTCCAGCACGACCGCGGACACCCCGTCGAGGTTCCACGGCAGCACGCCGGAGAGCTGTTCGGGACCGTTCCTCGCGTGCGACAGGTCGTAGATCGCGATCGCCGAGGCGTGGGTCGGCCGGCCGGCCAGCCGGAGGTAGTAGGGGTGGGTCGGCACCAGCACCGCGCCTGGGAGGTCGCGCAGCGTCGCGATGAAGCGGTCCCCCGCGTCCCGATCCTGCTGGGGCGGAACGACGTCGAGGTGCGAGAACGACATCGTGACGACCTGGACGGCCAGCAGGCCGGCGACGACCCACGCGACGGTCACCGTCATCGACCCCGACCGCAGCCAGCGGGCGAGCAACAGGCCCAGCGCTCCGGCGACCGCGGCCTGGGCCGGCATCGAGACGTTCGCGTAGCCGCCCTCGTGCAGCCGGGCGACCCACGACGCGGCAAGCATGCCGACCGCGCAAGCGGCGAGGTAGCCGTAGACCTCGGGAGGTCCCTCAGCGCGGGCCGGCTCTGAGCCAGAGCGGATCCGCCGGACGAGGAACGCCACCGCCACCACGACCGCCGACACGGCGAACGGTACGAGCAGGTCCTCGTACCAGAACGCCCAGAGCCAGCGGAGGGACCACGACTGGGTGGGCAGCTGCTCCACGACGTATCGCGCGTACCAGCCGGCGGTCAGCAGGTTGCCGACCAGCGTGGACGCCACTACCCCGACTCCGAGCGCCGCGGTCGCGCCAACCCCGACGCTTCGCCGCCGCACGAGGAGCCAGAGCAGCATCGGCGCGGCCACCAGCAGCGCGTTCTGCTTGGTGAGGAACGCGAGCAGCAGTACCGCCCCGAGCCCGACCCCGCCCCGCCAGGTGCGCACCCGCATACCCACGAACACTGCCGCCAGGAGCAGCGCCAGGAACAGGGAGTCCACGCGAGCAGTGTCCGCGAAGGCGCCGCTGACGCGGTAGGTCGCGGCATAGAGGCCGGCCGCGACGATCCCCGCGACGACGCTACCGCCGGCCCGCCGCACGATGAGCACCAGGAGCAGGAGCACGGCCAGGCTGGCCACGACCGAGACCACGCGCATCGTCGTGAGGTCGACCCCGGTGACCCTGGCCAGCGCCCCGGTCAGCCAGAAGTAGAGGGGCGGGTACGGCCACGGGGTGTACTCCGTGGTGGGCGGACCGTAGAGCGGCTGCCCCGCCGCCACCCGGCCGGCCACTTCCACGGTGCTGCCCTCGAAGTAGGTCAGCTCGTAGGGGTAGCCGATCCGCTGCAGGGCGACGACGAGATAGGCGACGACCGAGGCCAGGCCGACAACGGCGACGGCCTTCGTCGCCGCGTCTGCTCTGGCCACGCGCTCGACGGTAACCGCTGAACCGCCTCGTCCGTCCGTGGAGTAGGTCCGGGGGGCGATGACGAAACCCTTACGGACGGTTGGGGGCCGACCGACCGAGGCGACCGCACGCATACGGGCGGATACCCTCGCGGACGTGACGACCGTCAGCGGATCGGAGGTGGGCGCCCGTGGGTGACATGCTCACCATCGTCCTCATCACCGTCGGGGTCTGCGTGGGGACGGCGTTGCTCGGTGCTCTCGCGCTGCACCTGGTGCGGATGCGCTCGCTCACCTGGTCGATCGTGGTCGCCGCGCTGATCCCGCTCCTGGCGGTGACGGCGTCCGTGGTCCTCAACGTCCAGCTGATGTTCATCTCGGCCCACGACTCGACCGCCGTGTCGGTCGCCCTCGCCTGCGCCACGGTGATCGGCGTCCTCGCCTCGTTCGTCCTGGGGCGACGGGTGGCGCTCGGTTCGCGCCGGCTCACCAGCGCGCTGCGCGACCTCGGTACGGTGCCGCGGCACGGCGAGGCGGAGCGTCCGTCGGAGATGTCGACGAGCGGTCAGCCGGGCGAGATCGTCGCGCTGGCCGACGAGCTCACCGCCACCCGAGAGCGGCTGGCCAACGCCCAGCAGCGGGCCCGTGCCCTGGAGGATAGCCGCCGTGAGCTGGTCGCGTTCCTCTCCCACGACCTGCGGACCCCGCTCGCCGGGCTGCGCGCGCTCGCCGAGGGCCTCGAGGACGGCGTCCTCGAGGACCGGCCGGCCGCGCTCCGGCAGATGCGGCAGACCGTGGACCGGATGACCGGGCTCGTCGGCGACCTGTTCGAGCTGTCGCGATTGCACGCGCCGTCCGCCTCGGCCATCCCCCCACGCTCGATGGTCAGCCTCGTCGAGCTGGCTCACGACGTCACCGGCGAGCTCGCGGCCCACGCCGCCCGGCGCGACGTGCAGCTGCGCCTCGACGTGCCGGCCGGCGACGACCGGCTCGCCGTCCGCGGCAACGCCGACGAGCTCGCCCGAGCGGTCACCAACCTGGTGGGCAACGCGATTCGGCACACTCCTCGGGGTGGGACTGTCGTCGTGACGACCCGGCGCGCCGACGACGGCCGCATCGAGGTCGCGGTCACCGACGGGTGCGGCGGGATCCCGGCGCCGGACCTGGAGCGGGTCTTCGACGTGGGGTGGCGGGCCACTCCCGAACGCGGTACGCCCGACGACGCCGGTGCCGGCCTCGGTCTCGCCATCGCCAAGGGGGTCATCGAGGCGCACGCCGGGTCGATCGCCGTCGAGAACGTCGCGGGCGGGTGCCGGTTCGGCGTCCGGCTCCCGCCGGAGCCGGTGACCGAAACAATCTGATGCCACCCCACGAAGTTCTCCCCACGACGTTCGCCGCTTCGCGTCGATCCGTCGCGGGGACCCCACGCTCCGCTCCGATACTTCGCGGGGACCCCGTTCACTCAGCGGGCGGTGAGGCTTTGTACGCCCTGCTCGAGTGAGACACCGGCCGACCAGCCGAGCTGCTCGCGCGCCAGGTCGCTCGACGCCGTGATGTGTCGGACGTCGCCCAGCCGGAACTCTCCGGTGACCACCGGCGTCGGCCCGCCCCGCGCCTCGGCGAGAGCGGCGGCCATGCCCCCGATCGTCGTGACGGTCCCCGACCCGACGTTGTACGCGTGGTGCCCCGGGACGTCGTGATCGAGGGCCGCCCCGACGGCACGAGCGACGTCGGAGACGTGGACGAAGTCGCGCCGCTGTCGGCCGTCCTCGAACACGCGCGGCGACTCCCCGTGGTCGAGGCTGCTGAGGAATCGGGCGGCCACGCCGGCGTAGGGGGTGTCCCGCGGCATCCCCGGTCCGTAGACGTTGTGGAACCGCAGCGAGACCGCGACACCACCGGTCTCCCGGGCCCAGGAGCCGGCGAGGTGCTCCTGCGCGACCTTCGTCGCCGCATACGTGTTCCGCGGGTCGAGCCGAGCCTCCTCGGTGACCAGGCCCGGAGTCAGGGCCCGCCCGCATACCGGGCACGGTGGCTCGAACTCCTTGCGCCGCAACGCCTCCACGCTGCGAGGCCCGGGCGGAACGAGGCCATGGGTGGCGCAGGTGTAGCGCCCTTCGCCGTAGACGACCATGGAGCTGGCCTGGACCACGCGGGTCACTCCCGCCGCGGCGCAGCGGCGCAGCAGCACGGCGGTGCCGAGGTCGTTGCTCGACACGTAGTCGTCCATGTCGGCGATGTCCACGCCGAGCCCGACCTTCGCCGCCAGGTGTACGACCGCGTCGACACCGGGGAGCACCCGGTCCAGGACGTCCGCGTCACGGACATCGCCGACGACGAGGTCGGCGTCGTCGGAGCGACCGCGGTCGCGGTGGACGTCCGGGCGCAGGCTGTCGAGGACGACCACGTCGAGCCCGGCTTCGGTCAGGGCGGACACCGCTGCGGTGCCGATGAACCCGGCTCCCCCGGTGACGAGTACACGGCGCACGGGGACTCCAGCGCCAGGCACGCTGCACGGTAACAGCCGCGAGGGGCCGAGCCCCTGACGGACGGCCCCGACTACACGGTGGAGGTGTTGCTCGCGCGCGGTAGGTCGTCGACGCCCGGCAGCTCGCCGGTCTCGACCAGATGCGCGGCGAGGTCGGCCAGCACGGCGGCTCCGGGGACCGCGTCGTCGTCGAACGAGCCCGGTGGTATCCAGCTTGGAGGCCGCCGAGAGTTGGCGCTAGCAGTGGTCGCGGTGCATAGCGGACCTCCTGGGGTCAGCTATGCACCACGATCCGGATCTGCGGTCCTGAGTAGAGCAAGGTCAGCGCCCTGACGCTGATCCCGCTCCATCCCGACCCGCACCGAACGACGTGATGGGCGGCCAGAGCGTGCGAGGGTGCCAGGATCCCCCTCGTTCATCTCAACTCGTAGCGGGAGACCCATGACCGACATCGCGGACCAGGTCCGAGCCCTGCTGGCAGACCCGCTGCCCCTTCCCGGCCATGGCCAGACGGGCCTCCGCTGGACCGCCCTGGCCGACGCCGCTCGGAACGACGTCGTCGTCGGCCGGCTGCTCGAGGCGCACGCCGACGCCGACGCGATCCTGGCCGAGGTCGCGGACACGCGGGTGGCGCCCGGCCAGTGGTGGGGAGTCTGGGCTGCCGAGCCTCCCGCCCCGGTCGTCCGCGCGGAGCGGGCCGGGACCGGGTGGGTCCTGTCCGGCACCAAGCCGTGGTGTTCGGGGGCCGGCCTGTGCACCCACGCGCTGCTGACGGTGCGCGTCGGGGACGAGCGGCCGCTGTTCGCCGTCGACCTCACGCTTCCCGGCGTCTCGGTCGACCTGTCCGGCTGGGCCGCTGCCGGCATGAGCCGAAGTGCGACCGGTGCCGTCTCCTTCGACCGCGTACCGGCCGAACCCGTGGGCGCACCAGCGGCCTACCTCCAGCGGCCGGGGTTCTGGCACGGTGGGATCGGTGTGGCGGCCTGTTGGCTGGGCGGGGCCGAGAAGGTCGCCGACACGTTGCGGCGAGCGGGCCCGCGGCTCGACGACCACGGGGCGGCCCACCTGGGCGCCGTCGACGCCACGCTGGCCGCGGCGGGATGGTCGCTGCTGGCGGCTGCGTTGGAGGTCGACGCGCACCCCGAGGACGTCGACCGCGCAAGGATCCGCACCCATCGGGTCCGCGCGATCGTCGAGTCGGCGGCTACGCAGACCGTCGACCGAGTCGGTCGCGCGCTCGGGGCGACGCCGCTGGCCACCGACCCGTCGCATACCCAGGCAGTCGCCGACCTGCTCGTCTACCTGCGCCAGAGCCACGCCGAGCGCGACCTCGCCGCCCTGGGCCGGCTGGTCGCCGACCCCTGAGTCCTGCCGAGGGTCGTGTACCCGGTCGTATGCCCGATCTGGTCGTCCCCAAAGCCGTTTCCGGCATACGACCGGGTATCCGACCTCGACGCGCCGTCCGGCGCGCGGCTGGATAGCGTGGACCGACGACCACGGACAAGCACGACCAGCCCGAGGCGGCCCCATCGGTGGTCGGCCGGGAGCAGTTCGACGCTGCTCTGGCCGAGCAGGTCGTCCGGGAGAAGGAGGTCACCCGCCACGGTGACCGGGTGTCCGCCGCCCGACGCCGGCTGCCCATGGTGGAGGTCGAGAACTACACCTTCACCGGGCCGGATGGGCTGGTGACGCTCGTCGAGCTGTTCGGCGACGACTACCAGCTGGTGGTCCAGAACGTCATGTTCGACCAGAGCTGGGACGACGGCTGACCGAGCCGCACCTGGGCCGTGGACAACCTCCCCGCCAACATGGGACGCCTCGCCGACCAGGCGATCGCCTTCGCGATGGTCTCCCAGGCGCCCATCGAGAAGCTCGAGTCCTGGCAGGCCAAGCGAGGCTGGGACCACCAGTGGGTCTCGTCGTACGACACGTCGTATCACGACGACTGGGGCTGGACGGCGACCGACGAGTCGGGTCAAGAGGGGCAGCGGCCCGGCTACTCCTACTACCTGCTCCGCGACGGGAAGCCTTACCTCACGTACGCGACGACGGCGCGCGGCCCGGAGGCGATCCTGCCGGTGGCGCACATCATGGACCGCACCCCCTACGGCCGGCAGCAGGACTGGGAGGACAGCCCGCAGGGCTGGCCGCAGTACCCGACCTACGGCTGACCGGCACCCAACCCGGGCTCACCCCGGGTTGGCGGCGTGGATCGCCGCCATGATCCGCGAGTAGTCGGCGTTGATGGGCATCCCGAGGATCCCGGCCCACGCCGGGACCGTCTCGGTCTCGTAGTAGCGGTGCCCGAAGCCGCCCGGCACGGAGTTGGACATCGCCATGTCGCCGCTCACCTGCCAGAAGGTCACGAACGGCAGCCACCCCATGTAGCTCATCGGGGTGTTCGGTTCGCGGGTCTCCTCCAGCCAGGTCGGGGTGCTGAGCAGGAGGCTGGGCGACCACCAGACGACCGGGTCGTTGTCGTGCTGCAGGTAGGCGACACGGGGCGCCTCCCACGGCGAGTACGCGTGCCCGTACTCGTCCGCGCTGAGCTGGGGCACGTTGCCGGCGAACCGGATGTGGCGGCCGTTCTCGATGGTCGGGTCCACCGTCGTCGAGCCGAACGTCCGGCTCTCGGTGAGCTGTTCGTGCAGGTCCGTGAACGAGGGGGTTCCCGTCCAGAGGGCCCCGTCGACCTTCGCCAGCATGTCGGCCGGGGAGTCGAACGCGCCGTTCCCGCCGTATGCGCCGAGGGACTCCCCGCCGGCGTACAGCTTCGGCCGGGTCCCCTCCGGCCGCGCGCTGACCCGCGCGGCGACGCCGTCGAACAGCATCCGTCCGACCAGCGGTGGCTGCTGGCGAGTCGTGATGAGCGCGAGCGCGGACGGGAGGGTGGAGTACTGCATGGTGACGATGGCGGAATCCCCGTGCAGGAGGTACTCGAACGACTCGGCCGCCCACTCGTTGACGAAACCCGTGCTGGTCGAGGTGACGACGAGGACGGCCTTGCGGTCGAACCCGCCGGTGCGGTCGAGCTCGGCGATGGCGAGGTCGCGGGTCTGCTCGAGGGTCCGGCTGTTGTCGACGGCGACGAAGATCCGGATCGGTTCCTTCACGGGCTCGTTCACCGCCGCGGTGATCTCCTGGGCGGTGGGACCGGAGCCGATGAAGGTCTTCCCGTCCGCGCCGATGCTGTCCCAGGTGACGAGCGAGCCGGGACCGCCGGACCGCATCGCCGAGGTCGGTGGCTTCAGGCCTCCTGGTACCTCCGCGTTCGCCGCGTCGGCCTGTGCCTTGGCCGCGGCGAGCAGGCCGCGGACGACGACCTGGTCGAGGACCCCACCGACGGCGATGATGGTCAACACGATGGCGATCAGCCGCGCGGTCTTGACCTTCGCGACGCGGCGACCGACGTGCGCGGTGACCCAGCGGACCAGGGCGGCCAGGGCCTTGAACAGCCCGATGAACAGGGCCATCACGACGGCCGCCGTGAACGCACTCCCGATCGGGTACAGCGGCCCGGGCGGCGGGTCGCCGACGTAGGCGGTCACGGCGTAGTGCCAGACGAGGTTCAGCAGCGGGTAGATCAGCGCACCGATGGCGAGCAGGACGAGGACGATTCGCCACGCGACCCGCTTCGCTCCTGGACGGACGCTCCAGGTGAAGTCCGCCCACCGCCCGATCGCGCGGACGGCGGCCGAGATGGCCAACCCGACCGCGTAGAAGATCAGGGCGAGGATGCCGGAGATCAGTCCCTGGAAGTACCAGGGGCGCGGCAACAGGGAGGGGGTGTCGGCGGCGAGGAACCCGAAAGCGGCCAGGACCAACGGAAACCGCGGAATGCGGAGTATGCGGTTCCAGAGGCGCCGGAGCAGGTTGGGCCTCGCGGAGCTGGTCGCGTCGGGCGGGTCCCCTTCCGGGGCCTCGAGCCCGTCCGGCTCGGCGAGGTCGGCGGGCCGGGTTCGCATCGCCCAAGTCTGGCGCACCGACGTCGGCAATCGACCTATTCGGCCGATCTGCGTGGCCGCCCGGCGAACCGCGACACGATGAGCGCGACGAAGGTCATGAGGAAGATCTGCCCGATCACCGCCTCCGACACCGCGACCAGTCGCGCGACGTCCGTGGCCGTCGCGCGATAATGCGTGCATGGACTACGACGTGTCGGTCGTGGACGTCGACGCCCAGTCGACGGCGGTGGTCGCCGCAGCGACGACGTGGCGCGAGTTCCCGGCACTGTGGGGACAGCTCTCGGGTGAGGTCTGGGCGTGCCTGCGAGCGGGCGGGATCAACCGCGGGTGTCCCAACGTCATGCTCTACCTCGACGACGTCCCGCATGTCGAGGTGGGCGTCCTGCTGACGCAGCCGTGCCCGCTGACCGGCCGCGTCGTCGCCTCCGAGCTGCCGGCCGGGCGCGTGGTCACGACCGTTCACCAGGGCTCCTTCGGCGACCTCGGAGCCGCGCACGACGCCGTGGTCCGGTGGGCCGTCGCGCAGGGGCTCCGTCTCGATCGCACCCGGTGGGAGGTCTACGGCCCGCACCACGACGATCCGGCGCAGCAGCAGACGCAGGTGTTCTGGCGTCTCTCGCCCGGCGCGTAGGCCGCCGGCAACGCGGGCGTCAGCGTTCGGTAACCGCACGAAGGGGGAGCTGCCCCGTCGGTCGCCACGATGATGGCTGGCGTGCCGATCCTCGAACGGTTGAACGGGCCGAGGCCCGAGCGTTGGCCGGCGTTCAGCAGCCCGGTCCGCTCGACGGCGCTCACCGCCCGGATCGGCCGGGTGCTCGGCATCTGCTTCGGGATCTGTTTCGTGACAGGGATGCTCAGCTACTACCAGTACGCGCCCTGGTCGTGGCTGCCCGAGCCCGCAAGCCCCGTCTGGCTCTACCGGTTCACGCAGGGCCTGCACGTCGCCACCGGCACGGCGACCATTCCCCTGCTCCTCGTCAAGCTGTGGTCGGTCTACCCGAACCTCTTCCGCTGGCCGGCCGTCCGCTCGCTCAAGCACGCCGCCGAACGCCTCTCGGTGTTCGTCCTCATCTCGACGGCGTTGGTACAGCTGACAACTGGCTACCTCAACACTCTGAACTGGTACCCGTGGCCGTGGGACTTCGTGTCCGTCCACCGGTTCCTGGCCTACGTCCTCATCGGGTCGATCCTGCTGCACGTCGGGCTCAAGCTGCCGGACATCAAGTACGGCCTCGAGGCGAAGCTGGCGACCGCCGACGTGCTGACCGAGATCCCCTGGAGCGAGAACCCGCTCGCGCACAGCAACGCCGGTGACGTCCCTCCTCCGCCGACGCCCGCGCTGTCCCGCCGCGGTGTGCTCGTCGCGGGGGCTGCGGGGATCGGTGCGGTGGTCGTGACCTCGGTCGGCCAGACGCTGACCCCGCTGGAGCCGGTCGGCCTGCTCGCCGTGCGGCAGTGGACCAAGGGGCCACAGGGAGTCCCGGTCAACAAGACCGCAGACCAGGCCGGGATCATCGCCGAGGCGTCGTCGGGTGCATGGCAGCTCTCGGTCGCCGGGCGAACCCCGTACGTCCTCACCCTCGCCGACCTCGACGAGCTCGCCCAGGCGGAGGCCCAGCTGCCGATCACGTGCGTGGAGGGCTGGAGCGTCGGGGCGCACTGGCGCGGCATACCCCTGCTCGAGGTCGTTCGACGGGCCGGCGGGGACGCCTCCTCCCGGGTGCGCGTGGTCTCGCTCGAGCAGGGCCTGTACGGCAACAGCGTCGTGGTCGGACCCCAGGTGTCGGCGGCGCTGCTGGCGACCCACCTCAACGGCGAGCGGCTGAACCTCGACCACGGCTACCCGCTTCGCCTGATCAGCCCGAACCGGCCGGGCGTCCTCAACACCAAGTGGCTCACCAGGATTGAGGTGACGTGACGTGAGAGCGTGGCGCATCTCGCTGGCGACGGCGGGGATCCTGCTGGGGCTGTACGGCGTGTTCCGGCTGCTGACCAACGTCGGGTTCGTCGAGCTGCTCGTGCTGGCGGCCTGGCTCATCGGAGCCGTGGTGATCCACGACGGGATCCTCTCGCCGGGCGTCGTGGCGGTCGGCTGGTTCCTCGCGCGCACGGTCCCGCCGCGGGCTCGCCGCTACCTCCAGGGCTTCCTCGTCGTGGGCGGACTCATGACGGTGATCGCCGTCCCGCTCATGCTGCGCAAGGACACCCAGCCGGTGAGCAAGGCGATGCTGCTGCAGACCTACGGTGCGAACCTCACCCTGCTCCTGGCCCTCGCCGCCGCCCTCAGCCTGCTCCTGTATGCCATCCGCGTGGCCCGCCGGACGGCGGCCTGACACGTTGCGCAGACCGGTGCTGTCCCCTGACCTGAGGTGCTGCTCGACCCGCGCCGATGAGAGGGTGTCGGGACCCCGCTGTCAGGAGGCGCATGAGCAGCATCCCCGTTCCCGACGAGCTGACCGTCTACTCGTCGCAGCAGCAGGACGACGTCGACGCGCTGGCGTGGCCGGTGTTCAGCCAACCGGCACTGCAACTCCTCCAGTCCGTCGGCGAGGTGCTGCATCCTTCGCCCGGCGAGCTGATGTGGGACGCCGGTGACCCGTACGACATGTACCTGGTCCTCACGGGTGGGGTCCTGCTCGTGGACCTCCGTAACGACCGGGTGGTCTTTGTTATCGAGGAGGGCGACTTCGTCGGCGAGCTCGGCATGCTGATGGGGCAGCGTGCCTTCCTCCCGGGGGTGGCCGCGGAGGGCACGTCGGTGCTCCGGGTGCCGGTCGCCGAGCTCCGCCGGCTGGTGGAGATCTCCGGGGAGCTGAGCGATGTCCTCCTCGCGGCCTTCGACGCCCGGCGGCGCATGCTGAAGCGGGTCGGCGAGGGCGGCCTCGTGCTCGCCGGTGACGACGACCGCGACCTGCACTGGCTCCAAGAGTTCGCCGAGCGCAACCAGCTGCCGTACCGGACGGTCCTGCGCTCGGACCCCACCGCGTGGTCCGACCTGGCGAGAAACACGCCGCTCCCGGAAACGGGTACGGCCGTGGTGACGGGACAGCGCCGGGTCCTGACCGCACCGACCACGCGCGATCTGGCCACCGCGCTCGGGATCGACCTCTGGTGTCTCTCCGACGACTCCCGGTGTGACCTGCTCGTGGTCGGCGCCGGGCCGGCCGGGCTCGCGGCCGCCGTCTACGGGGCCTCGGAGGGGCTGGACGTGGTCGTCGTCGAGGACGTCGCCATCGGCGGCCAGGCCGGCAGCTCGTCGAGGATCGAGAACTACCTGGGCTTCCCTCGAGGCGTGTCCGGGGCCGAGCTGGCCCGCTCCGGGATGCTTCAGGCCGTGAAGTTCGGCACGCGACTGGTGTCTCCCCGCTCGGTCACGGGCCTGTCAGTGCAGCCGGACGGATTCCGGGTACGCCTCGACGACGAGTACGACATCGAGGCGCGTTCCGTGGTCGTCGCCAGCGGCGTGCGGTACCGCCGCCTCGACGTGCCCGGCCTGGCCGAGCTCGAGGGGCGCGGCGTCTACTACGCCGCGAGCGAGCTGGAGGCCAAGACGGTGGCCGGCCGTAACGCCGTCGTCGTCGGGAGCGCCAACTCGGCCGGCCAGGCGGCCCTGTTCCTGGCCCGGCACGCGGCCCAGGTGCACGTGCTGATCCGCCGCGACGACCTCCGCGACACGATGTCGAACTACCTGGCGCAGCGACTCACCCACCACGAACGCATCACCGTCCATCCTCGATCGGAGGTATCAGCGGTTCACGGCGAGGCTCAGCTCAGTGCGCTGACCTGGCGAGACCAGGTCCTCCATGAGGACGTCCGGCTCGACGCCGCCGGCCTCTTCCTGATGATCGGCGCCGACCCTCGCACGGCCTGGCTGCGCGAGGCGGGCGTCGAGCTCGACCCCAAGGGCTTCGTCGTCACCCGCAACGCCTTCGAGTCGTCGGTGCCCGGCGTGTTCGCCGTCGGTGACGTTCGGGCGGGGTCGGTGAAGCGAGTGGCCTCGGCGGTCGGCGAGGGGTCCGTGGTGATCTCCGCCGTGCACGCCTATCTCGCCGGTGCCCTCACCAACCCCTCCGCCGACGAGATCGCGTCGAGGTCGCGAACGGCGAACCGGTAGTGCTCCCACTCCTCTTCGAGGATCACGTGCAGGCACGACAGGGTCGTCTCCGGGTATGCCGGCGCGTGCGGGTTCGCGCGGGTGGCGGTCAGCTCCTCGGCCGTGACGGTGGCCAGGAACTCAAGCACCATCTCGACGCGGCCGGCCCGGGCCTCGAGCACCTCGGCGTAGGACGGGGTCTCGGTCGTGAACACGGAGCGGTCCAGACGGTCCTCGTCACCGTCGCCGCCCGCGAGGCCGAGCGGGTGGAAGGGCTGCTCGACACCCAGGATCGCGCGGCGCAGCCACAGGTCGGTGGCGAGGACCAGGTGCCGCAGAGTCTGCGCGAACGTCCACTCGCCGGCCACGGACACGTCGACCGTGCCGGGCGGCATCGCGTCCACCCGGTCGAGGGTGGCCGCCCAGGTGCGCTCGAGGGTGACCCAGGCCGCGCGCAGGCCCTCCGGGTCGGCGGCCCGCCGGTCGGACCGCCCGGGGAACCGCCGGTCGAGCTCGGCCTCGACGAACGGGATCACGTCGACCCCGTTGACGAGCAGGTGCTCACTGTGGACCAGCCACGGAGCGTCGATGTCGACCTTGGCGACCTCGACGCCGCGCATCACCACGCCGGTCAGGTCCGTCTCCACGAACCGGGCGCCGGTCAGGTCCACGCCGACGAACTCCGCGCCCGCCAGCTCGTCGGATCCGGTGAAGGTGGCCACGACTGCTCCTCAGGGCGGTTCGGTCTCACGGCCGCCGGTGCGGGGTCACCCGCCTCGAGCGACCTGGCACGAGCTCTCGCCGAGCGTCGGCGCTGCCGTGTCGGCCACGACGATCCCATACGGCACCGACGCGCAGGTGACACCGGTGAGGGCCCCGCCGGACCGGCCGCTGAAGATCACCGCGGCCCGCGAGGCCCCGGTGACGGTGAGGTTCTGGATGGTCGGTGTGGCGCTGCCGTCGAGCTGTACGCCGACGGTGCCCCCGGTGACGGTGTTGCCCACCCACGTCGGGCGAGCCTGGGCGTTGGCGCCGAGGGCCACGACGTCGTCGGTGAAGCGGCTGTCCTGGACCGACCCGCTCGAGACGTCGAGGAAGCACGCACCGCACTGTCCGTTGCCGGTGAACGACCCCCGCAGGATGCTTGCGCGGTGTCCTCCGCCCACGGCGATCCCGGCCCACGCGTTGTGGTCGAACTGTGAGTCGGTCACCTCGAGGGTCGTCGCTCGGGCCGGGCCGTCGATTGCGGAGCCCGACATCTGGACGCCCGCCCCACCGAGACCGGCGGGCGTGGCCGTCGCCCCCGACACGCTCATCGTCGACAGCTTGAGCAGTGACTGCGGCGCCGCGACGATTCCCGAGGCCGGCACGGCGGCGTCCAGCTCGATCCTCAGGTCGCTGATCTCGACCAGCCCGGAGGTCATCACCACGAGGGCGGCATCGGGGGCGGACGCCCTGACCTGGGTCGTGTCCCGACCCGTCCCGCGCACCGTCACGCCGTCGAGGAACACCAGCGAGCGGGTAAGGGAGTACGTGCCCGCCTGGAGGATGAGCGTCGAACCCGGAGCGACCTGCGCCAGGACCTGGGCCAGGTCGTCGGCCGGCGTCAGCTGCCGCGTCTCGGCCTGTTGCGCGACCTGTCCCGTGAGGCCCGCGGTCAGCCGGGCCAGGACCGCCGCGGCGATCGCACTGTGCGTCTGTACCGCCTTGAGGCCGGTCTCGAGGTCGCTCTTGAATGTGCCGCTCTGGCACCCGTACCGGCTGATCGCCGCACGGGCCGCGGCGGCAGCCGCCCCGAGGTCGCTCGACGGGTCCGCCGAGCCGGCGGTGGTCGCGCTCGTCGTCGGGTTCGGGGTCACGGTCGACGTCCCCGCCGTGGTCGCCGGCTGCGGCGAGGTGGCGGCGTTCGGCTGGTCGTACCCGGCGACCGCTCGGCCCACCGCCGTGACCAGGGCTGCGGCGGCATCGGCGCAGGCTCGGAGCGACACCGCGTCGGTGGCCTTGCCCGAGGTCGTCGAGGGCCCCGACGACGGCGTCGGCGCGGCGCACCCCGACAGGGCGAGAAGCAGCGTGAGGAGCGCAGCCAGCGCGGTAACGGACGGGGAGAACCGGACGCGGGTGGCGTACCGTCTCCGCGTCACCCGGCCAGCCTAATCGGGCCACTCCCCCACACATTGCCCAAACCGGACGTCCACGCCGCCGGCCGCGTAGCCCAGCCCAGCTCCCCGCGGATCCCGACGCCGACGGCAGCCAGGACGGTCGCGCTGGGCCGCGACAGTGCGGACCCGGCCGCCGTCAGCGGCAGCGCGACCACCGTCGGCCCGTGAGCCGACGAGGGCCGGTATGCGGGTCGCGGGCTCCCGGACCCGGCCGTCAGCCAGCTGGTCCCCGGCGCGAGCACCGGCTCCATCACGCCCTCTCCGTGCGCTAGGCCCAGCACGTGGCCGAGCTCGTGGGCCAGCACCGTGACGAGGTCCATCCGGCCCGAGGCGGCGCCGAGCGCCCAGCCCCACCCGGCCGCGTCGCGGTCGACCGTGATCGTCATGTCAGTGGTCTCGGCCAGGGCCGTGCCGTCGAGCGCGCCGAACACCACTCGCACCGCTGCGAACCGGGCCGGGTCGACGCCCTGGGCGGTCCAGTACCCCGTGGCGGCCGCCAGCGCCGCGTCCAGGGTGGCGGCGGACACCGGTGGAGCTCGGCCCGGTCCGTCCGAGGCCGCCATGAGGAGGGCCTTGGCGGGCAGGAACGCGGCGTCGTCGGTGCGGACCCGGATCGACGTGAACGTCGCTGCGCTGCGGGCCAGGAGTCCCACCTTGCCGCCGGAGACGCCGGCGTTGAACGAGTAGCTGACCGTAGAGCCGCCGACGCTGAGGCTGACCGTCGTGCCCTTGAGGATGACGTCGAGGGTGGTGGCCGCGTTGGCGACGAGGACCAGCGCTACGCTCGCGTGGACCACCCAGCCGCGGGTCGGGTCCACGTGGCCGATGACGATCCGCTGCGCCGCGACATCGATGACCGCGAACTTGTAGTCGTTGGCGCCGTAGTGGTCGAAGACGATGCCGGCGACACCCGCAGTCTTCACGGTGATCGCGACGTTGACCCACGAGGTGATGGCCAGGCGGGCGACCGTGCCCAGCTGGGCCAGGTCGAGGGCCGTCCCGCCCACCGGCGGCGTCGTCGCATACCCGGCGGTGGAGAGGCTCCACGAGCCCGCGGTGGGGGTCTGCAGGATGCCGGTGCCGCTGCCGTTGGTCAGGCTGCTCGTCGTGTCGTAGGTGATCTGCGCGGGCAGGATCTTCACGGTCACGTTGTCGAAGACGCCTTGTGAATTGTTCGACCCCATGCCGAGCATGCCGTGGTTGAGGGCGACCGACAGGCCGTCGAGCATCCGCGGCGCGAAGGTGTAGCTCAGCGCCTGCACGCCGGCGACCGAGAGGGTGACCGCGGTGCCGTTCACCGCGAGGAGCAGCTCGTAGTAGGTCCCGGCCTTGAGGTTGCCCGAGGAGCCCTGCACGTCGTACCACCAGCCGGTCGCCGTGCGGTGGCCGATGACCAGCTTGTTGGTGGCGATGTCGATGCCGGCGAACTTGAAGTCGGTCGGGCTGAAGTAGTCGAAGATCATGAAGGCGTTCGCCTTCCACCCACCCGTGGGCTTCTGCACCATGACTGAGGCGCCGAGCTCGTAGTACACCGGCAGGTACGAGTCGACGAAGTAGACCGCCGCCGCGTCCTTGCCGAGGCTCGCCGCCCCGACCGCGAGGGTGCCGTTGCTGACGACCCACGTCCCCGAGTCCACGAAGAACCCGTCCATCCCCGTCGCGGTGCTGCTGAACGTCGCCGAGCGGAGCACGTCGCGGCTGCCACCGGGGATGTTGCCGGCCTGCGGGTCGCGCGGGCCACCGGTCTGGTCCTGCCACGCCGCGTCCTGCTGGCGGATCAGGCCGAGCTCACCGAACGGCTCCCCGTTGCGGGCCGGGTCGCCACCGGACAGCTGGACCAGGGTCTGGTCCGCGCCCTGGGACTTCGAGAGGGCGTAGAGGAAGTCCATCAGCGCCGGCTGCACGGTGCGGCTGATCGTCGCCGCACCGAACGGGGCGAACGGCACCAGGTAGGTGTTGAACTCGCCCACCCAGTCGATGAGGCGGTCGCCGCCGGTGTTGGCGATGAGCACGTCCAGGCCGGCGCCTCCGAAGGCACGGTCCTCGTAGCTGGTGTTGGTGTCGGGAACGTCGTTGGCGCCGCCGTTGGTGGCCAGGTTGTCGTCGACGTTGAGCAGGTCGTTGTCCCAGCCGCCGTAGAGCGTGTCGTTGCCGGTGCCGCCAACGAGCCAGTCGGCGCCGAAGTCGCCGAAGAGCACGTCGTTACCGTCGGTCGGCACGTTGGCCGGTGTCGCGCCCGTGGTGAGCGGACCCTCGGTCGCGTCGAAGTTCAGCAGCCACGGCCGGCTGAGGTCGCCGGTCTTGTTGAGCGTGCCGTCGGCGTTCAGCGTGATCCGGCGCAGCGGGTCGTACTGGTCGTAGAGGTCGAACATCCCGGACCGGGCACTGCCGTAACGCAGGATGTTGAAATAGGCCACCGGGTGGTACCAGTCGCTCCGGACCAGGCCGCCGGCGCCGTTGGGGGCGTACGAGACGGTGAGGGCCTCGGAGCCGGAGATGCCGTCGACGCCCGAGCCGCCGTGCAGGAAGTCGTTGCCGAGGCCGCCGTAGACGAGGTCGTCGGCGTACTTGGCGACGAAGAGCGGGTCCTGTCCGACGGTGGCCTGGTTCGGGTTCAGCGCCCACGGCGTCATGTCGACGGCCTTGTTGAGCTGGCCGGTCGGGTAGATCACGGCGGTCTGGATGCTGCCCGGCGTGGAGATCGTCGACTGCGTGCTGGCCGGGGTGACGCCGTTCAGCGGTTCGGTCTGCCCGTTGCGGCTGGTGAAGATCCGGCCGTCGTCGCCGAGCACGCCGTCGTCGCCCGCCCCGCCGCTGATCCAGTCGCTGCCCCAGCCGCCGACGATGTCGTCGTCGCCGTTGTCCCCGAAGGCCACGTCGTTGCCGCCGCCGAGGTAGACGGTGTCGTCACCGCCCTCGCCGTGGATCTCGTCGGCGCCCCAGACGTCCACGACCGCGGTGCCTGCGGTCGCGGCGCGCGGCTGCGTCATCCCGGGGAACAGGTCGGGGCGCAGGTCCGGGCCGCCCGCGGTGTAGTCGAGCAGGGCCACGGCGCGCGGGGTGAGCCGCGCGTCCCCGGCCGTCCCCGCATACGCGAGGTCGTAGGTGAAGCGCAGGTATGCGGTGACGCCACCGGTCCCGACGGACACCAGGCGGAAGATGTTCCCGTTGTCGCCGACGATCGTGTCGGAGTCCGGCCCGTGCAGGGTCGACATGGTCGTGTCGATCCGGGCCGTCTGGCGACCGTCGCCGCCGAACAGCAGGTCGCTGCCGTCCGGACGGTGCGCCATGTCGACCAGGCTGTACAGGGACGAGCTGCCGCCGATGATGTCGTCCTGGCCGAGTCCGCCGAAGACGATGTCGCTGCCGCCGCCGCCCTCGATGTAGTCGTTGCCGTCGGTCGCGACGACACCGAGCGACGGGGTGAGGACCAGGAGGCCGGTGACCGGGTCACGGTAGGCGCCGACGCCCACCAGGTCGATCGAGCCGTCGCCCTGGATGGTGTCGTTGCCCAGCTGGCCGAAGATCATGTCGTCGCCCGCGCCACCGGCCAGGTAGTCGTTGCCGAAGGCGGTCGCGCCGGTGACGTTGGTGTGGTCGAGCAGGGTGATCCGGAAGTCGGCCCAGGCGGGCGCGCCGGCGGGGTCGAGCCGCCAGGCGGCATCGACGTTGGGCTGGCCGGCGGTGTCGAGCGCGGTGCTGTAGATCTGGGTCTGGCCCGGCGTCAGGGTACGGAAGCGCGGGCTGGTGACGTCGCCGTAGCTGAGCGTGCGGTCAACGGTGGCGTTGTCGCCGAACACCAGGTCGCGGCCGGTGCCTCCGTCGATCGCGTCGTCGCCGGTGCCGCCGATGACGACGTCGTCGCCGCCCCGTCCATAGACCTTGTCGTTGCCGCCGACGGTGTCGTCGGTGCTCGTCATGAGCACGACCTGCCCGACGCCGGCCTTGATGGCCCAGTTGACGTGCCCGTTGTCGGCGAGGGCAAGATCCGTACCTTCGCCGAGGTCGACCGTGTCGTTGCCGACGCCACCGATGACGATGTCGTCGCCGCTACCGGTCGACACCGTGTCGTTCCCGCCGACGCTCGGGTTGGTGGACCAGATCCGGTCGATGAACGCCGGGACGCCGTCCAGGAGGACGGTGTCGACGAAACCGTGGTCGCCGAGGACGACGTCGCGGCGGTCCGGGTTGGTAACGCTCTCGCCCCGGTTGGTCGTGATCGTGTCGTCGCCCGCGCCGCCGAACACCCAGTCGCTACCGACGCCGGTGGTGATGACGTCCCCGGTGCCGACGCTCGGGTCGACCGTGATGGCCAGGCCCACCAGGCGGCCCGCGACGCCGTCGGTGGTGTCGCCGGGTCCGCCGTGACCGGACACCGCGACGGCGAGGGCTTCGAGCGCCGCGAGGTTCGCTGCGGTGAGCTCGACCCCGCCCAACAGAGCGAGGGGAACGGTGCCCGGCACGAACCAGAGCACCCGGCCCCGGTCGCCGAAGACGATGTCGCCGCCCTGCCCGCCGTTGATGGTGTCGGCACCCTGCCCGCCGAAGATGACCAGCGGCAGGGTCGAGGCCTGGGCGTTCACGGTGTCGTCGTCGGCGCCGCCCAGCTGCGGAGCGGTGAACGTCTCCACCCGGCGCCGGGTGACCTCGACGACGACGTAGGACGTCCCGCCGTCCCGTTGGGTGCCCGCGGTGAAGCCGAGCACCGAGCCGGTCAGGGTCGCGGCGACCAGAGCCCCGTTGACCCAGACGCGGTACCCGACGACGATGCCGGCGCCGCCGAGGCTCGAGATGTCGTAGGCCTGGGTGCCGGTCAACCGGGCGGTCGCCACGGCGACGGAGTCGAGGGTGACCGTGACGACGGCGCCGGGCAGCAGCGCGTCGAACAGGCCGACGATGTTCTGGCCCGTCGTGACGACGTAACGCCCGGCGGCCAGCAGTGCGCCGTTGACCGTGACCTGGGTGACCATGGTCGACGCCGTCGGCTCGTCGCCGATGGTGAGCGGGGTGACCAGCGGCAGGACGCTGGTGTTCGGGCCCTGCGTGTCGAGGACGAAGAAGCCACCCTTCGCCACGTCGAGGTTGACCGTGACCAGGTCGTTGCCGAGCCCGGTGTTGAGCCAGGTGGTCTCCCGCACGCCGGCGCGGTTGTGGACGGCGTTCACCGTGATGGTGTCGGCGCCCGCGCCGCTCCAGATACGGATGCCGTCGGCGAGCGTTCCGGTCGGCGCGGTGGAGTACGAGATGCCCGCGGGAGCGAGGCCGACGATGAAGATCTCGCCGGCGCCCGAGAGGCGGGCGTCGCGGAGCTGGGCGGCGGCGGCCTGGTCGGTGATGAGGACGTTCGGGTCGCCGGTGGCCGTGCCCTCGTCGCTGACGAGCAGGGTGTTGCGGCCGGTGCCGAAGGCGAGGTTCAGCGTCCCGGCGATGGCGTCGAGGGTGCCGGCGAGGAACTGCGGCCGCTCGGTGAGGCCGACCTGCGCGGCTGAGGAGACGTACGCCCGGTCGTCGCCCGCGCCGAACGTCACGTTGGTCAGCGGCAGGGTGCCCTGGACGTTGAGGACGTCGTTGCCGCTGCCCAGGGCGACGTTGAGGGTCTCGAGGCCGTAGTAGCTGATCCCGCTGCGGCGCGTCATGTCGGTCGCGGCTGCACCGGCCCCGACGGCGAACAGGCCGATGGTCACCGGGTGCAGCGGGTCGGCGTTGACCTCGCCGCGGAAGCCGACGAGGTAGCCGGTGGCCGTGCGCCAGACGTACACGCTCGTCGCGCACCGGGTCGAGGCCTGCGTGCCGCAGGTGATCGAGACTCCCGGGTCGGCGCCGGCGCTCTGCGGGAAGAGCAGCAGCTGGAGCATCGCCTGGACCACCTCGGCGGTCGCGCCGGCGGCGAAGGTGACCGCGCCGATCCCGCTGGGGACACCGCCCACGACCTGGGAGAGCGCGATGGTGAACGTCGTCGCGCCGGCCTTGGGGTCGACCGTGAAGAGCTGGTCGAGCGGGCGACCGGACGGGTCCAAGCCCACGCCGGGCAGCATGCCCAGCCCGGTGAGGGTGGTCTGGGTGAGCCGGCCCAGGGCGTCGAGGGCGTCCGCCGAGTCGTCGACCCAGGCGGTGTCGGCGCCGGCGCCGCCGTCGAGCATCAGCGCGGCGGTCAGCAGGGCGAGCAGGCCGTTGCTCCCGACCCGGAAGGTGTCGTCGCCGGCGCTGCCGAGGACCCGCGTGTGCCCGGCGATGGTCTTCACGACGATCGTGTCGGCCCCCGCTCCGGCGTCGACGGTCGTGGTGCCCATGTGGGTCGACTCGACGGTGAACGTGTCGGCGCCGTAGCCGAGCAGGACGGTGAGGTCCTCGAAGTCCGAGTAGGTGACGCCGCCGGGCAGCAGCCGCCCGTTGACGACGTGGTCGCCGGCCATCCCCAAGCCGGTGATCCGCGTAGTGGTCAGCGTGCCGTTGTCGGCGGCCGGGCTGTCCTCGTTGTGGACGATGAGCCGGTCGACCTGCGCGGCCTCGATGGCGAGGGCCGTGGTGGCGCTGATCGGCAGCGGGTTGCCCGACGACTCCCCGGGCAGCAGCATCGGGAGGTAGCCATCGAGGCTGAGCTGCACGGGCGGGTTCGGGTCGTCGCCACCGGACACCGTCAGCGGGCCCTGGATCGGGTAGACGCGGCGCTCGCGGGCCGGGAAGGCCTTGAGGTCCTGACCCTCGATGGTGGCGTTGGCGGCGGCGAACAGGGTGACCGTCTGCGCGATCCACCACGTGGTCGAGGTGAAGGTGAGCAGCAGGTCGCCGTTGGCCAGCAGCGTCTGGCCGGCGCCGGCGAGGAAGCTGAGCCAGACGCCGGTGCAGCCGGTCGGCAGGCCGCAGCCGACGCCGACCCGGGAGCCGTCGAGGGTCGGGGTGGAGAGCGCCCGGATCCGGACGGTGACCGTCTCGCCGGCCGCGGGAGCCATCGTCAGCCGGACCGTGTAGGTGTCGGTGGCGCCCCAGCCGGTGGTCGCGCCCTCGATCAGCCGCGTGCTGCCGCCGGACTCCACGACGACGACGCCGGGGGTGTTCGCGTCGTGGACGACCACGGCGACCGGGTCGACGGAGACTCCGAGGATGCCGACGAGGTAGATCTGCGTGCCGACCGCGATCGTGCCGGCACCCCAGGGGTCGGTCACGGTGATGGTCGTGGCGGTGTTGGACGCGATGGTGCGGTAGCTCGCCTGGCCCGTCGCGTTGACGACTCGGACGGTGGCCCCGGAGAGGCCGCCGTTCGCGGTCGGCAGGACCACGCCGGTCACCGTGAAGGTCGAGGCGGTGCCGACCGCCGAGACGACCAGCGTGCCGGTGGGCGCGGCCGCCGGTGAGGAGTAGCCGCTGATCACGAACGTGCTCGTGGCGTCGGGGACGATGTCCCAGCCGCCCTCGACGACGATGGTGTTCGCGGTGTTGGCCCAGATGTACCGGTACTGGCCGGCGCCGGTGCCGGAGACGATGCGCACGACGTAGCCGCGCAGCGCGTTGGGCACGAACGGTGCGCCGGCGGCGACCAGCTCGTCCGTGCGTCCGGTCCCTCCGGTGACGCTGCCGGTGACGGTGTCGCCGCTGGTCACGGTCGCCGTGACGGTCGCGATCGAGGTGCCCTCGACCACCGTGTCGTATGCCGCGGTGACCCGCACGATCCGGGCGGTCGCCCAGTCGATCGTGGTGAAGACCAGGTCCAGCGTGGCGGCCGGGGCGACGCTCGAGCCGACCAGCTGCAGGAGGATGCCGCCGGTGGCGGTCAGGCGCACGGTGGTCGTCGCGAGCGGAGCGCGGTTCAGGCGCACGGTGTAGTCCGCCGAGGTGCCGCCGGTACCCGTGCTGGCGACCGGCTCGATGATCGTGACCCCGCCGTCGGGCGTGACGACCGAGACGCCGGCGGCCTGGGCGTCGCGGACGCGGACCGGGGTGTTGGCCAGCACCAGCCGCTCGTAGGCGCCCGCGCTGCGGACCAGCCACTGCAACGGATATGCCTGGTCGCCCTCGGACGAGAAGTCGGCCGCCGCACGCACCATGAAGCTCTGCCAGGCCGTCGAGCCCGCGGCCAGCGTGAGCGTCACCGAGGTGCCCCAGCTGACGCCGTCCAGGGACAGCTCCAGCGCCCGGGAACGGCTCGGCGACGTCGGGTCGACCGCGGGAGCGACCACCGTGACGGTGACGTTCGCGGTCGGCACCAGGGTCGGCCGGATCCGGATGGTCGCGGAGCCGCCGCCCTCGGAGAGCACGATGGAGCCGCCGGTGTCGACGGCGATCGCCGGGCTGTTGGCGTCGATGATCGAGGCGCCGACACCGTCGGCCGGGATGCCGGCCCACGCGCTGCCGGTCAACGTCGACTCGACCGAGTTCGCGACCAGGCCGGAGTGTCCGAGCAGGTCCGTGGACTGCACGGCCGGTGCAGTGCCGGCGATGTGCACCGTGTCGCTGCCGAGCCCGCCGAAGATCGACGTCTCGAGCGAGGCGTTGGTGCTCTGGACGGAGAAGGTGTCGTCACCCTCCATGCCGTAGACGACGAGCCGCTCGACCGAGACGAAGCTGACGAACCGGCCGGCGCCATACACGCCGTCGGCGGTGATGACGAAGCTGTCGGCGAACTCGGTGCCGATGACGATCACCGTGTCGTACCCGTCGCCGCCGTCGATCGCCACCGGCGCGTTCGTCGCGTACTGGATGAGGTCGTGGCCGATGCCGCCGTTGACCGCCGAGGTCTCGGACTCGGCGACGAAGCTGCGGATGACGAAGGTGTCGTCGCCCGCGTCGCCGTTGAGCTGGAGCGCGGCGACGTTGCGGAACACCTCGAAGGTGTCGTCGCCGCTGCCGCCGTTGATCGTGGCCGAGAACGAGACGCCGGCGGAGAGCAGCCCGCGGGTCGACGAGAAGAACGACGCGGCCGGCACGCCGAACTCGCTGTCCGGCACGTACCCGGTGAACAGCTGGCCGATCCGGATGTGGTCGTTGCCCGAACCGCCGTTGACGGTCATCGCCGAGGCGGTGTCGTCGAGCGCGAACGAGTCGTCGCCCGCGCCACCGTTGACGATGACGCCACCGTTGATGCCGGCGGTGTAGGTGACCTTCTCGGCGTGGGTGAAGAGGCCGGACGGGTTGGGCGCCGAGAGCAGCGCGACAAGGCCGCGGACCGGCGTTGTCGTGGCCCGCATGAGGAACGCGTCGTTGCCCGGCGTCCCGTTGACGACGAGGACGTTGGTCGCACCGTCGGCCACGGTGTCGACGACGTCGATCCGCGAGTCGCCGTTGCCGTACAGGCCGACCACCGAGTAGTCGGAACCGGCGCCGCCGTCGAGCGTGATCGTCATGCCGGACATCGGGTTCGGCGTCCCGGCGGCCGGCGGGTTCGGGTTGACGACCAGCCAGTCGTTGCCGCCCTGGCCGTTGATGCTGGTCGTTCCGCCGACCGACGTCACGAACACCCGGTCGTCGCCGGGGCCGGCGTTGACCACGGTCGTGCCCACCAGCGTGGAGAGGATCGCGAGCATGTCGGCGCCGCTGCCCTGGCTGAGGTCCATCAGCTCGAAGCCGTCGTAGGCGACCAGGCCGTCGGTCGACGTCGTGAACGTCGGGATCACCGCGACCGACGCCGCCGTGCGCAGCGGGTAGGTCGCCGAGCCGGCCACGGCGGTGATCGGTGTGAGCCAGCCCGCGTCGCCCGCCAGAGTGCCGGTGTAGGTGACCATCCAGCGACCGCCGATGCCGGTGACGACGACGTTGCCGGCGCCGAGCAGGGTCTCGAGGGCCGCGCGGACGGCCGCTGGGGTGGCGTCGAAGTCCAGCTCGGCGGTCGTCCCGACTCCGGCGATGGTGATGGTGAACCGGCCGTCGGCCGCACTGAGGACGGTGACGACCTGGACCAGGCTGGGGCGCGGGGCCGATCCAGCCAGCGTCATACCGAGGCCGGTGAGGGTGCTGCCCGTGAGGACGCCGACCGTGCCCGTGGTCGTGGCCGTGTCGTCCACGTAGAGGTGGTCCAGGGACCCGGTGCCGGCGTGCAGCGTCACGAGGCCGGCGATGCCCGTCAGCGTGCCGCCGATGCCGGTCACGGTGGAGCTCATCCGGACCGTGTCGTTGCCGTCGCCCGTGTCCACGGTGAGGGGGCCGCCGACCGACCGGATGATGACGAGGTCGTTGCCGGAACCGGTCGTGACCTCGGTGGTGCGCCGCGGGCCGCCGTGGGTGCTCTCGACAGTGACCGTGTCGCCGCCGGTCCCGGTCGCCACCACAAGGTCCTCGAACGCCGCATACGTGATGCCTACGGCCATCCCGAGTCCGGTGACCGTCGTCGCGGTGATGAGGCCGGTGGCGGGGCCGTCCGCGGTGTCGTCGATGGTGAGCTGGTCCTGGCCCGAGAGGCCTCCGGTCGAGCCGCCGTCCACGGTCAGCCCGGCCGCAATGGCGCTGACGACGCCGGCAGTGTTCGGCCAGCCCGTGAGGGTGGCGCCGACCCCGGCCTGCGACCCGACGGCCACGACGTCGTCGCCGGCACCGGTCAACAGGGTGTGCGGCACCGTGATGGCGCGGACCGCGATCCGGTCGCCACCGTCCAGCGTTCGGATCTCGACCGTGGCGACGCCGGTGTGGTCGACGACGACCAGGTCGGACTGGGTCCACGACGGGGCGGTGCCGACCGAGATCTGGCGGATCCGCCCACGGCCCGACGCGGTGTCGACGATGAGGTCCTCACGGAGGCTGGTGCCCCACACCTGGAGCGCGTTGCCGGTGCCCACGCCGTTGACGTGGACCCGGGCGCCGGTGGCGCCGGTCAGCTCGACCCGGACGAGATTGCCGTTGCCGGCCAGGTTGAGGGTGACGTCGCCGGTCCAGGCGAGCGCGGCGCGCGGGCTGCTGCCGACCGCCACGGTGCCGTCCGCGTCGCCGACGAGGTAGGTGTGACCGCCGGCGGTGCCGGTGATCCGAGCGGTCTCGAAGATGCCCTTGAGGTTCTCGGCGATCGCGCCGGCCGCGAAGTCCGTCGACCCGGTCACCGTGCCCACGACGAACAGGTTGTTGTCGATGGCGACGTCGCCGGTCACGGTCTCGACGAGGGTGTCGGACCCGCCGCCGTCGTAGAAGGTGTCGGTGCCCAGGCCGCCGGTCATCGTGTCGTTGCCGTCGGCCCCGACCAGGACGTCGTGGTGGCCGCCGTCGAGGACGTCGTCGTAGGCCGAGCCGGTCAGGGTGTCGTCGCCCAGGCCGCCCATGAGGACCAGGGCGATCGTGTCGCCGGTCATCCCCGACGCGTTCACGGTGTCATTGCCGCCGGCGGCGTCCACGGTGAGGGTGTCCCCCTCGGCCCGGACGGCGCGGTCGACCCAGACGGTGTAGCGGCCGGTGCGCGCGACCTTGACCTCGCCCGCCGGGCGACCGCTGCGGTTGTCGTTGGTGAGCAGGTACGCGTCGGCGGCGGACCCGCCGAGCACGGTCACCGCGTCGGCCGCCCCGAGGCCGAGGTCCAGGGTGACCGCGGTGACGCCCGACGAGGCCAGGTCGTTGACGGTGATCGTGTCGGCGCCGGTGCCCGCGTGGAGGTCGAGGACCTCGATGCCGGTGGCGACGCGGTTCAGCCCGTTCAGCGCCAGAGTGAGGTTGCCCGCGCCGGTGGTACCGATGGTGAGGGTGTCCGGTCCGCCGCTCAGCGTGGCGTCGAGGGTGTCGGTCCCGGCGCCGCCGTCGATGATCGGCGCCTGGTTCCCGTCGAGGACGACGACGATGGTGTCGTCACCGGGGACGGCGCTCGCCGACCCGGTGCAGCCGTCGCCGTAGTACGCCCCCGCGAGCCCACCGAGCCGGTCGTTGCCGTCGCCGCCACAGAGGATGTCGGCCACCGTGCTGCCGTTCAGGGTGTCGTTGCCGGCGCTGCCGTGGAACGTCGCCGCGCCGGTGCCCGTGTGGACGAGGGCGTCGTCGCCGGCGCCGCCGTCCACGACGACCGCGCCGGACCCGTCGACACTGACGATGTCGTTGCCGGTGCCGCCGGTGATGACGCTGCCCACTCCGCTGCCGGAGTACGTGTAGAGCTTGTCCCCCGACGCCCCGGAGATGAACACCGGCACCGCGACCGAGGCGAGCACGTTGAGGCTGTCCTCGCCGTCGCCGAAGTCACCGTGGATGCTCGTGACCCCGGTGTAGGTGTTGCTCCGGCCGTATGCGGACACCACGATCGTCGCGCCGCTCGCCGAGGTGCCGGTCTGGTCGACGGTCATCGACTCGTCCGGGTCGCCGACGCCGATGTTGCGTGAGGCGGCTCGGGTGCCGACGTTGAGGTACAGCGCGCCACCGCTCCAGGCTTGAGCGCTGCCCAGGTCGCCGGCCATGTAGGTCGGCGGCGGGAACTGCAGGTAGCCGATGGTGAAGTGGGCGGTCTTGCTGATCGTGAAGAGGCCCAGGTCGATGCTGATCCGGACGGAGAGCTCGACCTTGACCCGCCCCGAGGGGTCCATCGTGCGGGTGTCGAAGCCGAACGAGAAGCTGATGCCGAGACCGGCCAGGGTGATCCCGAAGGCGCGGACCCGAACGCTGGCCGACCCCTCCAGCAGGAAGGCGTAGCACCCGTCGGAGAGGGTGCATCCGGCGCTGCCGTTGGCGTAGAACTGCGACGACACGTGGACCGAGAAGTCGCCGCGCAGGCCGAAGCTGTCGGACCCGAGCTGCATGAAGCCGGACAGCCGGAGGTCGAAGCTGCCCTGCGAGTTGAGGAAGACCGAGCCACTCAGCCGGGCCAGACCGAAGAAGTCCACGCCCGCACTGGCCTGGAAGTACCAGGCGCCCAACGTCGACCCCGGCGCGTCGGTGGACCGCAGGCGACCGACCTCGAGATGCATGGTCGCGTCGAGCTTGAGGATCTTCAGCAGCTCGATGTGCCCGGTGAGGTCGAGGGCGAAGGTGTGCGCACCGACGCCGATGAGGGTGCGGCCGGTCGTGTTGAGCAGCAACGTGCCGGTCGCGTCGACACTGAACACCAGGGCGTCGGCCCTGGCGCTGACGGCCAGGCGTAGGGCGATCCCGTCGGACTGTATTGCCGCGCCACCGTCGGCGCGGAAGACCAGCCCGCCGAGGTTGAACGCGACAGCGAAGGTCACCTGGAAGCCGGCGGGCGTGATCGAGAGGTCGACGTCACCCGACGCGGAGGCGAAGCCGAGGAAGGTGATCGAGCCGTTGAAGTGCAGCCGGAATCCCGGGTCGAGGGTGGTAGCGCCCAGGATGGCCGCCCGACCCGTGGTGTTGAGCATCATCTGTGCGGTGGCGGCGAACTGCAGCCCGATGCCGCCACCGAAGCTGCCACCGACCGAGAGGTTGACGTTGGCGACGAGGCCGGCGCCGTCGATGCGGAACCCGCTGTCGACGAGGTTGATGCTGCCGAGCGGCGACAGAGCCATGGAGCCGTTGACGACGAGCTCGAGCTGGGTCGCGCTGACGGTCAGGCGAACGTCGCCGGTGACCACGAGGACGTCCAGGATCCGCAGGTCGCCGTACATCTCCAGGAAGAAGCCGCTCGTCACCGAGAGGGTCTGCTGGGTGACGACGAGGTTGCCGGCCGCGTCCCGCTGGAAGCCGCCGAACCGCGGCTGGCCGTTGATGACGGTGCTGTTGACGGCGAAGGTGTCGATGGTCTGGACGGTGGAGAAGGTGTTGATCTCCAGCAGGAACTGACCGTTGAGGCTGACGCCGGGAATCGAGTTGGAGGCCCGGGTCATCTGGATCCGGCCGACGATGCCGGTGGTCGTTCCGAGGTAGGCGGCCAGGTTGATCACCGAGGTGACCGAGCCGAGGAACGGGATCGTGCCGCCGAGGGCACCGTCGATCCGGAAGTACGCGGTACCCGTCGTGTCCACCGCTCCCGTGATGCCGAGGTACCCGTTCAGGGAGATGATCCCGCCGATGGTCAGCTGCGCCTGGATGGTCGCCTTGACGTAGATCGAGGGCACCGCACCGGGGACCGGACGGCCGTCGAGGCCAGGCGCCGACGCATACACGGTGATGGATGTGGGGTCGCCGGGGTGGAGCAGCGGCAGGAAGTCCGGCGGGATGATGAAGGTCTTCTCGTGCAGGGTGGTGTTGAGCATCAGCGACACCGTGCCGGTCGCGCTGAACAGGGCGCCCAGGTCGGGCAGGCCGATGCCGCCGCCCGCCGAGACCGTGATGGAGCCGGCCACCCCCACATCGCCGTTGAGCACGTCGGTGCTCACGAAGAGGAGCGCGGTCGCGGCACCGAAGGTGAGCCGCGCGTTGCCGCTGCCGATCGAGACCTCGCCGGTCAGGTACATCACCAGGCTCGGCGTCGGCAGACCCGAGATCGCGATGAAGATCCCGCCCTGCTCACGGAACAGCTCGGTGGTGGTGCCCGGGATGCTGAGGATGAGCTGGCCGACCAGGGCCACGCCGAAGCTGAAGGGCTGCAGGGTGAACGACCGCGTGAGGTCCGACCCGCCGTCGCCGAGGCCCTTGAGGACCAGCGTCTCGTTCTTGACCTGGCCGGTGGTGTTGATCTGCAGGGTGCCCTTGGCGAACATGCTGATCCCGAGGGGCTGCAGCGCAGAGAAGTTCGTCTCCAGGGTCGCCACGCCCCAGAACTGCGGGACCGAGCTGGACGGGTCGCCCATGTCGAGGACGAACCGGCCGGAGGTCGCACCGACCGTGCCGAGCTTGATGATCGACATCTGACCGTCGAAGGTCAGTGTGAACACCCGACGCGCGGAGTCGATCTCGAGGACCACCCGGGCCCGCAGGTCCATGAGCGGCTCGTCCGTGAGACCCGCGGCCTGGAGCAGGATGCCGCCGGACAGCTCGATGTAGAACGACGAGCCACGGGTGATGAGCCGGAACGTGCTGGCGGCGGTCACCGCGGCGTTGCCCGCGGAGTCGTGCCAGGCGCCGGACCGGAAGGTCGCCGTGACGGTGCCCGTGCTGAGGGTGCCCGAGTAGACGAGGCGGAACCGGGCCGGTGCGCCGGCCGTCGGCGCCTCGCCGACCAGCTGCAGGCCGACGAAGGTGAGGCCCTCGGCGCCGGCGCCGCTCAGGGTGAGCAGCGAGCCGGCCGCCGCGATGACGCTGGCCACATCGACCGTCGCGCCCGGGAGCGGGGTGAGGACGACGTCGAACCAGGTCTGCGGGTCGAGGTGCGTCTGGTCGAGGGTGGTGACGACGGTCGGGTTCGCGAACGACTTCGGCGCCGCCGCGGACCAGGTCGTCCCGGAGGTGTTCGCCCAGCTGGCGGCGAGGAAGGTGACAGTGAGGGTGCCGCCGGTGTAGCCGGTGAAGTAGTAGCGGTAGGTCCCCGCGGCGGCGTTGACCACGGTGGGGACGCCCAGCACGGTGATGGTCGCCCCGTTGGCGGCAGTGATGGTGATCTCGGCGCCCGCGTCGAGGAGGGTGGCCACGTCGACGGCGTTGTTGTCGAAGGCCGGGAACGTGATGTCGACGTAGCCGCGGCCGTTGAGGTCGCCGGCGTCGAGCACCGAGCCGGGGCTCGGGTCGGCGAGGACGGCCGTCGGGGTGGCCACCCGGAAGGTGGCGGTCCCGGCGAGGTTCAGCTGGCCGCCGGTGTCGCCGACGCTGCCGGCGCGGAAGGTGATGGTGTAGGTGCCCGGCACCAGGTTCGCGGTGAAGGGGAACCGGTAGATGTCCGAGCTGCCCACGCGGATGGGGCGTCCGAGGGCGACGAGGTTGCCGGCCGCGTCGCGGAGCTCGATCTCGTTGCCGTCGATCGTGGCGGCGTCGATGAGGTTGCCGGACGTGGCTCGGAAGCGAATCTCAAGGTAGTGCAAGGCGTTGAGGGTGTCCGCGCCGACGGTGCTGCCGGCCAGCCCGACCACGACGTCGCCGTTCGTGGTGGGGACCGTGCGAACGGCGTCGACGGTGACGCCGGTGACGGTGAAGGACTGGGTCCGCGTGAGGCCGGCGGGGGGCGAGCGACCGGAGTTGTCACTGAACGCGTCGAGCTTGATGGTGACGATGACGAGGCCGGGGACGAACGAGCCGGTCACCAGGTACCGGAACGTGGTGCCGCCGAGCCAGATGGCGGTGTTCGGGACGAGGGTCGCGCCGGCGGCTCCCGGGCCACCGAGCAGGATCTCGTCACCGTTGATGCTGCCGAGGTTGAGCGTCGAGCCGGCCGTCGGGATGAACGTGACGTCGACGTAGCTGGTCGGGGTTCCGGTCAGGGCGATCGGAGCGACCGGCGACGCCGCCGTGGCGGCCGCCGTCGTCGTGTAGTCGGTCGCCGTGGTCGAGACGATCCGGGTCGCCCCGGCGATGAGGGCGGGGGTGAACGTCGCGGTGACAGCGCCCGACGCCGCGGTGACGACCACCGGGACGGTGAAGACCAGACCGCTGTTGGTGATGGCCCGGGTGAGGTCGAGGGTGACCACCCACCCACCGCTCGAGTACAGCTGGATGCCGGCGAGCAGCGGGTCGACGTCGGTGAACGCGCTGGGGGCCAACGCATACCCGGCCGGAATCACGAACCCGGCCGGGAAGGTGATGGTGAGCGTGGTGGGGGTGCTGCCGGCGGTCAGGGTGACGGTGGACAGCGCGCCCGAGGCGGTAGCGCCAACCAGGGACCACGACCGGTCGATGCCCTGGACCTGCACGCCACCGGTGGCGGCGAACGCGCCGGTGATCCAGAAGCGCAGGGTGACGGCACCGGTCGTGCCGTTCGTGGTGAGCACGATCGGCGCGCGGGTCGTGTCGATGGCGACCGTACCGAGGCCGGCCCCGCTGAGGGTGACCTTGAGCGTTCCGTCCAGCAGGGTGGCCACGTCGATGGTGCGACCGGTCGGCGGGGTGAAGGTCAGGTCGAGCCAGGTGAGCCACTGGCGGTTGTTCATGAGGTTGACGTCGACCGCTCCCCCGGGCGTCGGGTCGGCGATCGTGCCGCTGGCGCCGACCACGGTGAACGACAGGGTGGTGGCCGCGTTGCCGGCACCGGTCGTCGTTCCGGACGGGGTCGTCGCGTCGGCGTTCTTCACCGCGCCGGTCGCGAAGCCGAGGGTGACCGTGCCGATCGGCAGCGCGGCGGCGCCGATGTCGTAGCGGAAGCGCGTCGTCCCGGTGAGGCGGATGGCCGCGGCCATGAGGTCGGTGATCTGGTGGGCGGGGTCGCTGGACTGCTCGACCACGGTCACGACCGTGTCGGCGGCGGCACCGGTGGGGCGGTACCGGTAGGTGCACGCCGACACGGTGCACACCAGCGGCACGAACACGACCCCGTCGGGCAGGGAGACGGCCACGATCGGGATCGGGGCGCTGGTGATCGTGGAGAGCAGGGCGCCGTTTACCGTGAGCGTGAAGGCGGTGCCGCTGCCCATGATCGAGGCGATGTCGAGGGCGGCACCGGACGGGGCCGCATACGAGATGTCGAGGTAGTGGTGGGGGCCGCTGCCGAAGTCGTAGGTCTGCGCGGCGGCGGTGCCGACGTCGACGCTGCCGCCGGAGGGCGCCGGGCCGGAGACTCCGACCACCGGCGCGGTGCCCGTGGCGACCGGGTCCGGCAGGTCGACCGTGTCGAAGGTGACCTCGTTGCCGGAGGAGTCCCGGAAGCCCATCTTCAGCTTCCCGTAGATCGACAGCAGGCGGACCTGGTCGGGCACGTCGGCGAGGAACAGCACGGTGGCACTGCCGCTGGCGATCTTGGACAGGTCGACGTAGAGGCGCCCGCTGATGGAGACGTTGTTGGCCGCGAAGTTCAGGGTGCCGACGATCAGCAGCTTGCCGTCGGTCGAGATCTTCACCAGGACCTGGCCGTTGAAGACCTCCTGGGAGGTGAACAGCGAGTAGATCCGGGCGGCACCGGTGATGGTCATCGGCGCGGTGAAGGCGGCGGCGAAGCCACCGAGGTTCGGGTTGGCGCCGATCGCGGCCGCCTGCGCGGCGACCTGGGCCTGCAGCGAGGTGAGCCAGGTGGCAGCCGAGACGTTGGTCGGCAGCGCGAAGTCGGAGCCGCGCAGCGCCATCGGGTCGTCGATGGACGGCAGCGTCTTGAAGAACTCGACGCCGGCCGAGAAGTCGTTGATGGTCAGCCCGATCTGGGGCACCAGGATGATGCCGGTCGGCAGCTCGACGTTGATGAACACCGACAGCGGGCCGAGCTCGGAGAGACCGAGTCGGATGGTGAACCCGGCCAGGCCGGAGATCGAGAAGCCGCCCTGCAGGCCGAGGTAGAAGACCCGCTTGAATACCGGCGTCGTCGTGTCGAACGTGCCGATGATCTGGTAGGCGCTGTCGAGCTTGAGGATGCCGCCGACGAGGCCCGCGTCGATGGTCCCGCCAAACAGGTCGCCCTTGACCGTCACGCCCAGCGAGTCGATGCCGATGATCGGGAACTCGCCCCGCGCGAGGAGTGAGGGCTGGATCCGGATGCCCTGGATCGACCCGGAGATCTGGACGCCCGCCAAACCCTGGATGCTCGTCACGCTCGCCGACAGGGTGAGCACGAAGTCGCCGGGGTTGTTGGTGACGTCCGCCCACTCGATGCCGATCGCGTCGATCCGGATCGGCATGAACGACGGGAACTTGAACGCGTCGCCGGTGGCCGACCCCACCGAGAGGAACACCCCGAAGCCGTGGTCGGTCACGAAGGTGCCGTCACCGAGGAACCCGAAGTTGCGCGCCTCGCCGCCGATCACCAGGGAGGCGATGGACACGCGTGCCCCGACCGACTGGAACGAGATCATCCGGTTGGTGGTCCCGGCCGCGCCGGTGTCGAGCCGGAAGTCGCGGGCGCTCAGCGACACGTAGGTGCCGAGCTGGACGGTCATCGTGTCGATGTTGACCTGGAAGGCGTCGACGACCCCGTGCGAGAAGGTCAGGGCGATCCGGAACGCCTCGGTGTCGGGAGTACCGGTCGAGGTGACGTCGTCGGCGGTCTGCCGGTCGCTGAGCGTGGCGCTGAACGCCTTGCCCGGGAACAGCTTCGCGCCTCCGGAGGCGATGTAGATCTGGCCGCTGAAGTCGACCGCCGAACCGACGGTGACGCTCAGGCCCGAGACCCCGACCCGGATGTCGTCGAGGACGAGGATGCCGCCGAAGCTGATCTTCCCGTCGCTGGCCGTGGTCTGCAGGCTGTTGCTCGCGCCGGTGACGCCGTAGGACAGCTCGGCGGTGCCGAGGTCGAACCCGTTGTCGCGGATCACGAGGCCCGGGATGACGCCGGCGCCCAGGGAGTCGTCGTTGTTGGCGGTGATGTTGGACCGGGTCGACGGGTTGTACGGGCTGAGCGAGCCGCGGACGCCGAAGCGCGGCAGGTCGATGGTCGCCGAGTTGATGACGATGAGCCGCTGTCCGGTCCCGGCGGCCGGGTCGTAGCCGATCACCACGCCGGTCGCGCTCAGGATCGCGACGTTCGGGATCTCGGCGGTCAGGGACGCAACCCGCAGGCTCCACTTGCCAGTGGGCGCGACCCGCACCGTGCCGCTGAGCAGGCCGAGCACGTCGACTTTGAGGCCGAAGCTGCCCTGCAGGCCCAGCAGGGTGACGTTGACGCCGCTGCTGGTCTGCTGCGCGGTGGGGGTGGTCGAGTTGTTCGTCGCGGAGCCGCCGAACGCCAGCGTGGCGCGGTCGACACCGAGGGTGATGGTCATGACGACCATCCCGTCCTTGGTGAACCCGAAGTCGCCGAGCCCGATGCTCGGTCCCTGCAGGGTGAGCGGGCCGAGGGCCACTGGTCCGCCGGTGGTCTTCGCACCCGGCGCCGAGGCGTCGATGGTGAAGGACTGGGTCGACGCCGCGTTCACCTGGATCGTGCCGGCGGCGACGGAGCCTCCGACGACGCCGCTCCGGACCCGTCCGGCGATGAACGTGAGGGTGACGTTCCCGGCGGTGAAGAGCCCGGTCGCGTTGGCGGTGTTCGCGTCTTTGAGGAAGTACCGGTAGGTCACGCTCGTCGCGGAGGCGGCGAAACCGGAGATGAGCAGCGGGGACCCGAGCAGCGTCGGCACGTCGGACCCGTCGCGGGCCAGGTCGGCCACCCCGGTGCCCGTGATGGAGAACGGCGCCGTCGAGGTCTCGAGCGAGGACTTGATGATCGGGTCCGGCGTCGCACCGGTCGTGGCCGGAAGGCTGGAGTAGGTGATGTCGACGTAGCCCTGCGCGTTGATCTGGGCGGCGGTGATCGTCGCTCCCCCACCGGGGTTCGCGACGGTGGCCACCGGGCCGGGCTTCGGGGCCGACGGCGTCGCGACGAAGACGACGAACTGCTGGTCGGCGCCCATCGAGCTCGCGCCGGCGTTGTCCGAGAAGGCGCCCTGGCGGAAGCGCACGGTCCAGAGGCCCGTCGTCAGGGCCGCACTGAGCGCATACCGGTAGGTGGTGCCGGAGACCAGTGTCGGGGCGCCGTTGACGGTGACCGTCGCCGCGCCGCCGTTGAGGAGAAGGTCGAACTCGGGGTCGACGTCGGTGATCGAGGTCGCCCGCAGGCCCACGCCGTTGACGTCGTTGAAGGTCACGTCGAGGGAGGCGCCGACGGTGGCCGGGTTCACGACCGAGCCCTTGAGCGGGCTGGCCAGTGACGCGGTCGGGAACAGGGTCGGCGCGGTGACGCTCCCGGCCGGGGTGGTGGGCGTCGTCGGGAACAGGTCGAAGTCGTCGACCCGGAAGTTGACCAGACGGAAGCCGGTCACCGACGAGATGGCGAACGTCGCGAACCCGCGCAGGCTGGCGACGTCGGTGTCGCCCACGCTGACCAGGACCGAGATCGGCGCGAGGGTGATAGCCAGGTCGCCGTTCGGCTCGCGGGTCACCTGCATCGAGCCCTGGATGGTGAACACCCGGGCCACGGAGATGACGACCGAGGTCGCGGAGAACGAGTACCGGCCGGCCGTGAGGACGGTGACACCGTCGGGGAGGGTGATGTCGGCGGCCGAGGTGTTGACGACGAAGGTGACGTCGCCCTGGACGGTCAGCCCATCCAGGCCCAGCAGGGCGAGCGTGCCGGTGATCCGGAGGGCGTAGCCGCCGGACGTCCCCTGCTTGAAGGCCATGGTGGCGTTACGGATCACCACGCCGGTGGCGTCCGGGTTGGCGCTGCCGTCGGCCAGCTTCAGCGGTCCCTGCCCGACGAAGATCTCCAGCCCGCTGCCGGTGAACTGGCCGGCCGCGATCGCGAAGGTGCCGGCCCGGATCTCCAGGATCCCCCCGAAGCTGAAGTCGAGGTTCTGGACGATGAACGACACCGTCGGGCTGGCCGCCACGTTGACGACGACCGACGTACCGCCGACGTCGATGGTCTGGTTGACCTGGGCGCCGGTGGTGTTGAAGGCCACGCCGACGCTCGCGCCACCGCTGAAGGCGCCGAGGGAGAGCTGGGCCGACCCGGTGATGAGGCCGGCGAACCCGCCGGTCGCCGTCGTGGTCGCCGGCACCGTGGAGTCGGTATGCGTGCCCGGGGCGAAGAAGATGAGGGCGCCCTGCGCACTGGCCAGGCCGGGGTTGGTGCCCGGCACCGGCTGCGCGCTGCTGATGCTCGCGTTCGCGAAGGCCAGCCGGGTGACCTTCGCGCCCGTCGGGCCCACGCGGTCGAAGGCGACGTCGGCGTGCAGCGTGATGCCGGCGACCCCGATGTTCACGTCCTTCGCGACGAGCCGCAGGTACGGGCCCTGCGGCAGCGAGAGCACCTTGACGTTGGCCCGGAGCTGGGGCTGGTTCCCCATGCCGACCCACGTGACCGTGTAGCCGCCGGTGACCGCGAGGACCGAGACCGCGTTCGTCGTGCCGAGCAGGCCCTCGATGGCCGCGTCGACAGCAGCGTCGCTCGCGCCGACCGTCAGCGGGGCCGACACCTCGGCCGCGTCGATCCGGCCGTTGGCGTTGGTGTCGACGGCCACGGTGAACGTTCCGAACGGCACCGAGACGAGAATGCTTTGGATCTCCGGTAGGGACGCGGTGCCCTGCCTGGTGGTCACGACGTCGACGCCAGTGAACTGCACCGTCTCGTTGACCGCCACACCGAGCGTGTTGACCTCGAGGGTCAGCTGGGCCGAGAAGATCAGCGGGAGTCCGACGACCTCGACGTGGCCCTCGATGCGGCCGGCCATCCCGGTGGGCGTGATGAGGATGACGCCGGAGCCGCCGGTCAGGGACAGCCCCCGGTCGTCGGCCGTGGTGGCGCCGCGGTCACCGAGGAAGAGGGACACGCCGGTGAAGGCGACCCGGACCAGCTTCGTCCCGGCGGCACTCTTGGTCTGCTCGAACAGGACGACGCCGCTGAGGGTCTGGCCGAACAGGGTGATGGTCGCTGGCCGGCCCAGGGAGCCGACCTGGACCCGCAGCGTGCTCTTCGGCACGGTGAACGTCGTCGAGCCGGACGGCAGCGCGACGGTCTGGGTGACGTCGGCGCCCGTCGTGTTGACCTGGACGAGGATGTCGGCGACGAGGACGAGGTTCGCGCTGATGGTGGGGTTCAGGGTCACCCCGGCGACCAGTGAGCCCGCGACGCCGGCCTTGGTCACGACCAGGGCGCCGGTGGTCACGGTCGCGGTGACGAAGGTCGTCGTGCCGTCGCCCAGGGCGAGGCTGACGTTGCTGAGGCCGAGGGTGACGGTGCCGCCCGACGGGTCCTTGCTGAAGGCGAAGTCGCCGGTGAGGCGCTGGCCCAGGACGACCACCACGAGGTCCCGGCCGGCGACGCTGAGCCCCGGCTGGACGGTGACGGCGTTGGGCGCGGTGCCTACCGTCTGAGCGGTGGTGAGCGTGTTGAGCCGGACCTCCAGGCCACCGCTGAAGGTGACGCCGGGGACATCCACGGCGACGGTGGCGGTGACGCGGCCGATCACGCCGCCGGCCACGCCGCCGCTGGCACCGACGATGGTGAACGTGCCGGCACCGTCGGAGACGCGCACGATGTCGCGTTCTGGGGTGCCCAGCCGCAGGGTGAGCTTCGCGAACGACACGGTCGTCGCGTAGGTGGGCGTCGTCGGCAGGCTGCCGTCCGGGTTGAGCTGGGCGCGCCGGTCGACCGAGACGTCGGCGCTGAGCAGTTGTCCGCCGATGGACAGGGAGAGACCGGTCATCGCGACGCTGACGTAGCGCCCGGCGACGAGGTCGAGGGTCTGCGTCGCGTCGCCGACGACGATCTGCTCGTGGACGGCCCGCGGGGCGACGACGCTGCCGACGACCTGCTGGTACTGGTTGATCGTCACGGTGACGACCGCCGTGACGGGAGCGATCGACCCGCCCAGCTGCAGGGTGGCGGTCCCGGAGATCCGTCCGGCGAAGCCGCCGGGAGTGAGCAGGACCAGGGCGGCGCCGTCGGTGACCCGGACGCCGATGTCGTCGGTCAGCGAGGGCGTGCCGCCGTCGGCCCCGACGAAGAGCCCGAGGTGGGTCGCGCCGAGCATCACGACGCGGCCGTCGTCGGTCGTGCCGAGCCGACCGTCGGGTCCGGCGGTCGTGGCCTGCTGGACGGTGAACACCCCGGTCAGGGTCTGGCCGAGCACGGTGACCGTCACCGGTGTCGCCACGGTGCCGAGGGTCAGGCGGACGAACGGTCCCGCCGGCAGGTTCAGCCCGAGGCTCGCGTCGACGACCGCTGCGCGGGTGGTGTTGACGTCCAACGACATCGCCAGCGAGCCGAACGAGATCGGCAGGGCGTCCATCCCGACCAGCGTGACGGTGCCGGAGGCGGTCAGGGCCGCGCCGGCGGCGGTGAGCACGAGGCTCCCGCTGCCGCCGGTCAGGCACACGCCGAAGCCGGTCGTCGGGCAGGTGCCGCCGGTCGCGGTACCAGACCCCAGGTATGCGGTGACGCCGGTCGCGGTCACCGTGACGACGCGTACACCGTTGCTGGTGCTCTGCTGGAACCAGAACGTGCCGCTGATCTGCTGCCCGGCCACGGCGAGGCTGAGACCGGCGCCGCCGACCCGCACGCTGTTGTGCGGGATCGTCACGCTGCCGACGATCTGGTCGGTGCCGGACGTGTTGACCTGCAGGGAGATCGGGCCCGAGAACACGACCGAAGGAACGTTGAGGCCGACCGTCGCGGTGAGCGTCCCGTACATCGCGCGGGTCGGGCCGGCGCCGAGGAACGACAAGGAGCCGGACCCGTCGGTGAGCGTGAGGATCCCGCCGCCGAGGGAGAGCGCGACGTTCGCCAGGCTGAGCTGGGTCACTCCCCCGGACTGCACGAAGGCGAGGTCCCCGCTGAACGACTGGCCCGCGACGGTGAGCGTGGCACCGCTGGCGGCGACCTTGAGGTAGGGGCCGGCGGCCAGGTCGAGGGCGACGGTGGTCCCGCCGACGGTCACGGTCTCGGTGACGCGCGACCCGGTGCGGTTGACGCTGACGGCGAAGGTGCCGGCCAGGGTGACCGACGAGGGCAGCAGCTGGCTCAGCGCGACCGTGCCCTGCAGGGAGCCGGCCAGTCCGGCCGGGGTCAGCACGAGCACGCCCTGTGCGCCGGACACGAGGGTGGTGGTGCCGTCCAGGCTCAGGCTGCCGCCGGCCACCGCCACGACGACCCGGGGCTGGCCGAGCGAGCTGACGGTGCGCTGGACGCTGACCGAGCCGGTGAGCTGCGGGCCCCCGCTGCCGAACGAGAGGACGACGCCCGAGGCGGTGATCCGGACGAACGGACCGGCAGGCACCGGCACGCCGGCCAGGGTGACCGGCTGGCTCGCGGTGTTGACCTCCAGCACGAAGGTGCCGGTGGCCGTCGCGTCGCCGAGGGTGAGGGACGGGATCGCCAGGGTGAGCCGGCCGGTGAGGCCAGCGCTGCTGAGGACCAGGTTGCCGGAGAGGGCGATCGACGACAGCGGGCTGCCGAAGCTCACCGAGCCGCCGGTGACGCCCACCGTGACGATGCGGGCCGCGCCGGCGCCGGTCTGTGCGAACGAAACGGTGCCGGTGATGCCGACTCCACCCACCGTCAGCGTGACGCCCGCGCCGGTCAGCCGGACCGCCGAACCGCCGCCGCTCAGCACGAGGCTGAGCGTTCCGCCGAGGGTCAGTCCGGGCACCGCGACGGAGACGGTTCCGGAGAGGTTGCCCGACAGGCCCATGCCGTCGAGGTTGAACGTCCCGCTGCCGCCGGTCAGCGTGACGAAGGAGGTGGTGCCGTCGCCGAACGCGGCGGTCACGTCGACCAGCGTGATCACCGTGGTGAGCGACGGGCCGCTGCCGGCGCGCACGAAGCTCAGGTCACCCGACAGCCGCTGGCCACCGATGGCGATGACGACCTGGGTTCCGTCGACGCGCAGGTACGGGCCGGCGGGCAGGTCGAGGGTCTCGGTGCGGGTACCCAACGTGACCTGGTTGGTGACCCGGGTGCCGGTGGAGTTCACGGCGACCGCGAAGGTGCCGCTGAAGGTCGCGACGTTGCCCGGCACGAGGACCACCACGGTCCCCTGCAGCCGCCCGGCGATCCCCGCGGAGGTGACGACGAACAGCCCCGAGCCCTGGGTCACCTGGACGCCCCCACCGGGCGCGCCGATGGTGAGGGTGACGCCGGTGGCGGCGATGATCGCGGTCCGCGGCGCGGGGGTGCCGGGCGGGGCGCCGGGAGCCACCTCGCCGACCACCTGCGAGAACGCGAACTGACCGCTGAGGGACTGGCTGCCGATGGTCAGCGTGGCCGGGACGGCGTCGGTGCCGAGGAACACGCGGACCGACCTCGCCGGCAGGGTGACGCCGTCGACCGTGCGCTCGGCGTTGGCGGTGTTGATCTGGAGGACGCCGCCGGCCGAGAACGTGAACCCGGTGGCGGCGAAGGCCAGGCTCGAGACGGTGAGGGCCGCGGCGACGCCGGTGGCGGTGAGGTCGACCTGCCCGGTCGTCACGGAGGCCGTGACGGCGCCGTTGCCGAGGTCGACGGACAGCGGGTTCGCGGTGCCGACCAGCGGGGCCGCGGCGGAGCCGAACCGCAGCCTCAGCCCGCCGCCCGCGAGGGTCTCGACGGAGAACGTGCCCGCCAGCTGCTGGCCCGCGACGCCGAAGGTCAGGTCGCCGACGACCTTCGCGTACGCGTGTCCGCCGGACTGCGCCGGCACGGAGACGGTGCCGAGGACGGCGGCGCTCGAGCCCTCGTTGTAGTAGACGCTCGCGGTGCCGGCCAGGGTGATCCCGGCGAAGCCGACCAGGAGGACCGAGCCGGTCAGGGTGAACGCCCGGCTGCCGGAGCTGCCGGTGACCTGGCCGTTGACCCCGGTCAGGTAGAGGCCGCGGGCGAGCGGGTTGAGCGTCGTGCCGTCGGCCAGGAACCCCGGGCCCTGACCGAGGAAGATCGTCAGGTTGGAGACGGTGACCGTGCTCCCGGTGAAGGTGATGGTCCCCGAGATCTCGACGAAGTCGCCGATCCGCAGCGCACCCGACACCGCCACGCTGACCCAGGTGCCACCGGACACGGACTCGGCGAGGGTGAAGGCGATGGGCAGGCTCACGCCGTCCACCTCGACCCGCTCGTCGACGGCGGCACCGGTCGCGTTGTAGCGGACCGCGACCTGCGCCCCGGCCGTCAGCGCGCCGCCGGCGACCGAGATGACGCCCGAGAACGATCCGGCGACCCCAGTCGCGGTGACGAGGAATGCGCCCTGGCCCTGGGTGATCCCGACGGCGGCACTGCCCCCGCTCGGCGTGAGCGAGACGGACACGTCCGAGAAGCCGATGAGGGTGCGCCGCACCGGCTGCGCCCGGAACAGGTCGAGCCCGGCGGTCGCGTCGGCGGCGATGACGTCGACGGTGCCCCCGCCGTAGACGTTGGCCAGGGCCAGGGCGGTCGAACCGACCGCGCCGGTGACGACCGAGCCGCTGCCGAAGCCGCTCCACGAGCCGGTCGGGCCGGCGCCCAGGTTGAGCAGGAGGACGACACCCGATGGGGTGCCGAGCAGGATGTCCGGCTGCCCGTCGCCGTCGACGTCTCCGACAGCGAGGGAGCCGGCCGCGACCGAGCTTCCGACGGCGCGTGCGGCGGCGAATCCCTGCCATGGGCTGGCGCCCACGGCGACGCCCGTCGCGTGCGCGGCGGCGGTGGTCCCCCGCATACCGCGGACCAGCCCGGTGAACGAGGTCGCGGTCAGCCCGGTGTAGCCGACCAGCTCGCTCTCCACGAGGAGGACGCCGGCGGTGGCGAACCCGGCGGTGCTCACGACGGTCAGCGAGGTGTCCGTCGCGGTGGCCGCGCCACCGGTGGTGGTCGACCCGCTCCGCAACGCTCGGTTGAGGTAGACCTGCGCCGCCGCTCCGTTGACCGCGACGACGATGTCGGCCCAGCCGTCGCCGTCGAGGTCGGCCACCGCGACGGCCCGGGCGGCCAGGGTGTTCGCGATGGTGTCGCTCAGCGAGAAGCCCAGCCAGGTGCCGCTGACGCCCCGGTTCAGGTAGACGTGGTGGGCCGCGCCGGTGTTGACGACCACGAGGTCGAGCCGGCCGTTGTGGTCGAGGTCGGCCAGGGCCACGCCGGTCACCGCGGTGTCGGTGAGCTCCGGACGGGCCACGACGGCCAGGCCGGACCAGGTGGTGGTGCCGCCCTGGTTGGCGAGGACTCTCAGGGTGCTGCCGCTGACGACGAGGTCGGTGAGGCCGTCGCCGGTGACGTCCCCGAGGGCGAACGCGGTGGCGCCGGCGGTGCCGACGGTCGTGGCCGCGGCGAACCCGCCGGCGCTGAGCCCCAGGAAGACCGCCGAGGTCGTGGCGCGGACCACGACGACGTCGAGCCGGTTGTCACCGTTGAGGTCGGCGAGCCCGATGCCGACGGTGGATCCCGTGCCGCCGGTCAGGAGGGTCGGGGTGCCGAAGGTGCCGGCCGTGGCGCCGCCCAGGTAGACCGAAGTGTCACCGGCGGTCCCCACGACCAGGTCCGGACGGCCGTCGCCGTTCACGTCGCCGATCGCGACCGCGGTGACGCCGGTGCTGCCGACGACCGCCGCCGCCGCGAAGCCGGGGGTCGCGTCCTGGACCAGCACGAAGCTGCCGTGGAAGCTCGGGCCGCCGGACACCGCGAGGTCGCCGTTGGTCACCGCGACGCGCAGGAACGGGCCGGCCGGGACGTCGAGGCCGAGCTCGGGGCGGGACACGGCGGCCGAACCGGTGTTGACCACGATGGCGACCGACCCGGCGACCGTCATCGAACCCGGGAGTGCGAAGGCGCCGGTGAGGTTCTGCAGGGTGAACGACCCGGCCACTCCCCCGGCGGTGACGACGAGCGCACCCGACGCGTGGTTCGCCGCGGTGATCGTGACGACGGTGCCGAAGGTGATCCGGGCGTTAGTGACACTCATGGCCACCTCGTCACCACTGCGCCGGATGGTCAGGCTGTCGGCGCCGATCGACTGGCCGGCGACGACGAGGGTCGGGTTCGTGATGGTCGCGGTGACGCCAGGGGCGAGCGCACCCTGGGTCGACCCCGTGGTGTTGATGCTCAGGGCGATGGCGCCGCTGACCTGGATGCCCGGCGCGTCGATGCCCACGGTCGCCGCGCCGGAGCCGTAGAGCCCGCCACTCACGAGAGTGAAGGAGCCCGCGACGTCCTGGGCGTGGACGAGCGGCGCGGACGCGGGGCCGAAGGCCAGCGACCCGTGGGCCACGGTCACCGTCAACGACCCGGTGGCCTTGGTGACGGTGATGTCGCCGGTCAGGGTCTGGCCCGCGACGGTGAGCGACACCCCCGTGGCGGTGACCTGGAACGGCGTACCGGCGAGCGCGTCGATCGTGAGGACCGCACCGCCCACGAGGAACGACTCGTGAACCGCCCCGGTCGTGGTGTTGACGAGCGCGTCGAACGTCGCCGACAGGCTGACCCCGGGAACGCCGGTCAGCGCGACGGTCCCGGTCAGCCGCCCCGCGACGCCGCCGGTGGAGGGGAGCACGAACGCCGCGCTGCCGCCGGTGAGCGACAGGAGCGTCCGCGTACCGTCGCCGAGCGAGAGGGTCACGTTGGTCGCGGCGATGCGCACAAGGCTGGAGTCGTCCGCGGTACCCGCCACGTCGTCCGCGCCGTAGGACGTCGTCCGCTCGACGGCGATGTCGGCCTGCAGGGCCTGGCCGCCCACGGTGAGGGTCACGCCGGTGCCCGCGATGCGCAGGTAGGGGCCGGCGGGGAGCTGGATCGCGATGGCGCCCGCACCCACGGTGACGAGCTCGTCGACCGCGCTGCCGGTCGTGTTGATCTGCACCTGCACCGTGCCCGAGACCGAGACGGGCGTGCCGCTCCCGACACTGACGGTCGCGGCCAGCGTGCCCGCCACGCCCGCGCCGGTGATGACGAAGGCGCCGGAGCCGGACTGCGCGCTGAACACCGGCGAGCCGACGGGGCCGAGGGCGAGGGTGGCGTTGGCGACGGCCAGACGCACGACCTTCGCGCCGGCGGCGTCGAGCTGCTGGTCGATGACGAAGTCCCCACCGAGCGACTGCCCGAAGGCCGTGAGGGTGAGCCCGGTCCCGGCCAGCGTGAACGTCCCGTTCGCGGTGTCGAAGGTCACCGCGATCGAGCCGGTGAGGGCGACGTTCGGCACGCCGACGGTGACGGTGACGGCGATCGAGCCGGACAGAGCGCCGGCGGCGACGGTGAACGTCCCGGTCGTCCCGGCGACCTGGGTGGCCGTCAGCAGCGGAGATCCGCTGGAGCCGCCCAGTCGCAGGGCGAGGTCGGCGGTCGTGATTGTCAGGGTCGGCGTTCCACCCACCACGGTGCGCGCGATCGTGACGTCGCCGCTGAGGGTCTGGCCGAGGATGGTGAGCGAGACCCCGGTTCCGCGGACCTGGACGTATGCGCCGCCGGTCGCCGGGGGCAGGGTGAGGACGACCGGGACGGCCGACCCGACGCTGAACGTCTCGTTCACCCCCGCCGTCCCGGTGTTGAGCTCGACGGCGAGGGCGCCGGTCAGGGCGACCCCGGGGAGCGTCACCGCGATGACCCCGGTGATCCGGCCGGCGACTGCGGTTCCAGTCAGGAGCAGGACGGCGGTGCCGTCGGTGAGGGAGACGACCGGCTGGGCTCCACCAAGGGTGAGCCGCACGTTGGTGGCCGCGATGCGCAGCACCGACCGGGTCGGGTCCGGCACACCCGCAGCGGTCCGGGCAGTGGCCTTCTCGACGGCGACGTCGCCGTTGAAGGTCTGGCCGAGCACGGTGATGGTGATGCCGACGCCCTCGAACCGGACGTACGGCCCGGCGGCGAGGACCAGCTCCTGCGTCACCCCGCCCACGGTGAGGGAGGTGTCCACTGCGGCAGCCGTGGTGTTGACGGCGAGGGACAGGGTTCCGGTGAGGCTCAGGTCGCTGCCGAGGGTGCTGGTGACGTCGCCGCTCACCCGACCGGCCAGACCGGTCGGCCCGATGACCAGCAGGCCGGCGCCGTGGGTGATCCCGACGGTCTGGGTCGAGGTCGAGCCGGCGGTCAGGGTGAGGGTGACGTTGGCGAGGCCGATGCGGGTCGTGACCGACCCGTCGGCCGCGGTCGCCCGCTCGACGGCGACGTCGGCGGAGATGGACTGGCCGAGGATGCTGAGGGTCGCCCCCGTGACCTCGGCCCGCAGGTAGGGGCCGGCCGGGAGGTCGACGGTGCCGGGCCCAACGGTGAGGGTCACCGGGGCCGCGGCGGTGTTGAGGAGCAGGTGGCCGTCGACGTCGAGACCGAGGGCGGCGACGGCGATGTGGGCGGCGAGCGAGGCGGCGACGCCGTTGGAGCCGAAGTGGATCGTGCCGGTCAGCGCGGTGACGGTGACCGCGCTCCCGAGCGCCACCCCGGCGTTGTCGAGCGTGGCGACGACGTCGGTGCCGTCACGGCTGAACGACAACCCGCCGGTCAGGCTGAGGTCGCCGAACCCGAGGGTGGCGCCGGTGACCTGGAACCGGGTGACGGGGGTGGCCGCCGCGAACTGCACCGCCACGCCGGGGTCGCTGCTGCCGGGGATGTCGAGGGTCTGGTCGATGACGTAGCCGGTGGTGTTGACCTGGACGCTCGTGACGCCGGTGATCGTGACCCCGGTGACACCGACCAGGCTGACCGTGCCGGTGGCGACGAGGGCATACCCACCGGCGACCGAGATGAGGCCGATGCGGGCGTCGGTGAGCAGGATGCCGACCGCCAGCGGGTTGAGAGCGCCGGTGTCGAGCCGGGCCGGCCCGCGCCCGAGGAAGAGGGTGAGACCGGTCCCGGCGAACACCTGGGCCTGCACAGCGCTGCCGCCGAGGGTGAGGCTGGTGTCGCTGAACGTGACGCTGCCCTCGACCGTCACGAAGTCGCCGATGGTCAGGCTGGCGTTCGACACCGAGAGGCTGAACACCTGGGCGTTCGTGGGGAACTTGATCGCCAGGGTCGCGCCACCGACGACGACGCTGGTGTCGACGATCGTGCCGGTCGTGTTGACCTGTAGAAGGACCGAGCCGCTCATCTGGATGCCGGCCGTGGCGGCCGTGGCGGTGCCGGAGAGGTACCCCGCGATGCCGCCGGAGCGCAGGACCAGGGCGCCGGTGCCGTTGTAGAGCGACGCGCTGGTCGAGGAGCCGAGGTATGCGGTGACCCCGGTCATCGCGACGAGCGTCTCCGTGACCCCGCCGGCGGCGAGGGACCGCTGGAAGGCCAGCGAACCGGTGACTCGGCCCAGGGTCCCGATGGCGAGGTCGGCGTTGTCGAGGGCGACCCGCAGGTACGGTCCGGCCGGCAGCGTCGTCGTCGGGCTGAGGACGGCGGGAGCCGGAGTGGTGTTGACCTGGAGCGCGACGGCGACCGTCCCGGTCAGCAGGGTGGGGATGGCGAACGTCGCGGTTGCGGTGAGCGAGCCGGCCAGTCCGGCGGCGGTCATCTGGACCGTGCCGCTGACCGCGCTGATGACGACGTAGGCGCCGAGGCCCACCCCGGCGTTGACCAGCTCGAGCCGGTAGGTCGAGGCTCCCGTACTCCCGGCGACCCTCTCGAACCAGATCTCGCCAGTGAGCGCCACGCCCGCGACGGTGACGGTGATCGACGAGCCGCCGATGCGCAGGCTGCCGGCCGGGATACCGCTCTGAGCGGTCGCGCTGGTGTTGACCTGGGCGGTGACCGTTCCGGCGAGCACGACCCCGGGGATGCTGACGGCCACGGTCCCGGTGAAGGTGCCGACCAGGCCGGTGGCGCCGGCGGTGAAGGAGGCGCTCGCGCCGGTCACCGAGACCAGCCCGGAGCCGATCGTCAGGGTCGCGTTGGCGACCGTCACGGTGACGGTGCCCGCGCTCTTCTCGACGGTGACATCGCCGGTGAGGGCCTGCCCGGCCACGGTCAGGGTGATCCCGGTACCGACCAGACGCAGGTAGGAGCCGGCTCCCGCCGGGACGACAACCGGGACGTCGCTGTCGCCGACCCGGACACTGTCGTCGACGGCGCTTCCCGTGGTGTTGAGGTAGAGCGTCAGCGACCCGGTGAGCTCGACGCCCGGCACACTGACCGTGACGACGCCCTGGACCTGGGCGGCGACGCCGGCGGCGCCGACGATGAGGGCACCGGTCCCACCGGTGACGGCCACCACGCTCGTGGCGCCGGCGGTCAGGGTGAGGGTGGCGTTGGCGACCGCGACCCGCAGCTCGGTGGCTCCGGCGGCGTCGACGCCACGGACCAGGACGAGGTCGGCAGTGAGCGTCTGGCCACCCACGGTGATCGTCGTGTCGGACGCCTCCACCCGCAGGTACGGCCCGCCCGGCAGGTCGCCGACGGCGGCGGTCCCGGTGTTGACGCCAAGGGTGACGGTCGACCCGAAGGTGATGCCGGTGAGGCCCGTCGTCACGGTGGCCTGGAGGTGACCGCTCAGCCCGGCGGACGTGACCGCGACCGAGCCGGAGATCCCGGAGACGGTCAGCAGCGTTGTCGAGGCCTGCGTCAGGGTGAAGCTGCCACCGGTGAGGGCCACGGTCGTGGTGGTCACGCCGCCGGCCGTGACCCGGGAGAGCCCGAGGGTCGAGACCTGCAGCGACTGCCCGGCCACGACCAGCGAGACGTTCGACCCGGTCAGGGTCAGGTGGTGCGGGTCGGCCGCCACGCTCGAGGTCAGGACGTCGAGCGCGATCGTGCCGGTGACGCTGAGACCGGGGACGGTCAGGGTGAGGGTTCCGGTCAGCGTCCCGCTCGCCGCGCCGGCGCCGAGGGTGATCGAGCCGGCCGGACCCGTCTGGGCGAAGTGGGCGACGGTCGTGCCCTGCCCCTGGAGGTCGAAGGACAGGTTGGCGAGCCCGACGGTCAGGCCCGTGGTGGAGGTCGACACGACCACGTCGGCGGTGAGCGTCTGCGCGAGCACCGAGAGGGTCAGCCCGGTACCCGCATACGACGAGAACGCCGTCGTCGAGGTGCCGGTCTCGACGGCGGTGGCGCCGGTGCCGTCGGTGAAGAGCAGGTCGACCGAGCCGCTCCCGTCGGCGAAGGCGGCGGACTGTGACACGGCAGTGGTGAAGCTGTTGACGCGAGCGCGCAGGTGCCCGGAGGCGGTGACGTCGGGGATTCCGACGAGTGCGACGTCGCCCTGGGCGTCGAGGGCGTAGTCGGTTCGGCCGCCGGCGCTCTGGAGGAACAGGCCGACCGTGGCGTTGGCGACGACGAGGCCCGCGCCGCCCTGGGCCACCGTGAGGCTGATGTCGCGCAGCGCCACGAGGACGGTGACCGACGGCGTGGTCGCCGTCGTGTCGACGGACAGGCTTCCGGTTCCGGTCCCGGAGATGACTCCGGTCGCGGCGACACTGCCGGTGAGGCTGCCCACCAGGCCGCTGCTGGTGCGGACGAGCCGGCCCGCGCCGGCGGTGAGGACGACACCCTGCGCCGCGGTGCCCAGCGACACCGTCAGGTCGGTGACGGTGAGGGTCAGCGCGCTGCCGTCCTTGGTGACGACCACGGCGCCGGTGAGGGTCTGCCCGGCGACGGCGAGGCTCAGCGTGCCGGCGACGGTGAGGCCGGCGGCGCCGGTGTAGGTGACGGTCGCGGCGGTGATGGCGGCGCCGGTCAGCGTGACGGTGCCGCCGGTGATGAGGAAGTCCAGGGCGCCGGTGGACCCGTGGCTGGTGAGGGTGAGGCTGCCGGCACCGACCGTGAGGGCGCCCATGGTCAGGGTCACGCCCGTGGCCGCGAACGTGAGGTCGCTCCCGGTCTGGGTCAGGACGGCGGTCCCGGCGGCGATGCTGCCGACCGCGGTACCGCCGGAGCTGACGGTGAGACCGAACCCGGTGACCGACAGGGTGAGGGTGCCGCCGTCCACGGCCTGGCTCGACAGCGCGTACGTCGCGACCAGCGACCCCGTGCCCTGGAGCCGCACGGACCCGACAGTGAGGTCGAGGGTGACCGACCCACTGATCGAGATCGACCCGGTGTAGCTGCCGGTCGTCCCCGAAATGGCCGCGTCGAGGGTCAGCGTGACGCTGCTCAGGGTGACGCCCGGGGCCAGCACGTACGCGCTCACGAAGGTGTAGGTGGCCGGGAAGGTCGGCGGCAGGGAGGCGATCCAGCTGGTGATCTGGGGCACCAGGAGGGCGACGAGACCGTCGAGCGGTGACCCGGAGACGTACGAGCTGAAGTGGGGCAGGGCCGCGCTGACGACGCCGGTGGCCGGGTCGTAGGTCGTGGCCTGGCGCTGGACCGACCCGTCGGCGGCCAGGTAGTAGATGGCCGAGACGGGACCGGTCGACCCCACGGCGATGGTGAGGATCGGCGCGAGGGCGAACGTGGAGATGATCGCGCCGGTCCGGGCGTCGACCGCCTGCAGGTCGTAGATCGCCGAGGTGGTGTGCAGGCCGTCCACCGCGCCCTGGTGGCTGTCGATGGTCACCCAGGCGTCGGTGCGCAGCGAGCCGGGCGCGAAGGTCAGGGTCGCGGCGCCGGAGCGCAGGGTGCCGCCGAGGGCGGCGGTGACGAGGACCGATCCGGGAAGCGGCTGGTATGCCTGCTCCGTCGGGATCGAGCGGGTGGCGTCGTCCGAGATGGTCACGCTGCCGGTCGGGGTGGTCACGACGGCTGCGGCGCGGTGGACGCGGGCGGAGCTGGTGTTCAGGGTGACGGTGGTGGTGCCGTCGGTCGGGGCGGAGGCGGTTGCGGCGGCTCCGTCACCGGGGGGCCCGCGCGCCGCGTTGACGAGGACGTCCCCGCCCGCGACCACGTCGCCGGCGAGGTCGACGAGGGACGAGAGGCGCGAGAGCGTGACGGCGAGGGCGGCCGCGGCCTCACCGTCGCCGCGCGAGGAACCGGCGCCGGCACTGCCGCCGACGACCGCCTCGAGGGCGACCGGTCCGCCCGCCCGCAGCGGCGAACCGGAGCCGACGACCGTGGTGACCAGGGCGTCGGCGAGGCTGAAGGCGGTGGAGCGGGCGCCAGCGTCGGCCACCCGGATGCCGCGGACCGAGGCGGCACCGCCGAGGACGGCGTCGGCCGCGAAGGCGGTGTCGAGCGTGGCCGGAGCGCCGGCCGGGGTGGCGGGCGTAGCGGCGACGGGGGCCGGCGGGGCGGCGAACGACCAGGTGTCCGAGCGGCCGGACGAGGTCACCGTCGCCGACCCCGCCACCGTGACGCCGCGGAGCAGCGCGGTTGTCACCTGGTGCCGGGTGGTCGCGAGCGCCGCGCCCGACCCGACGGCGCTGCCGGCGGCGTCCTGGGTGGCGGACAGGGTGAGGTTGCCGGCCAGGTCCAGCGGGTCGCCCGACTGGAGGGCGGCCGTGGTCGTGACGGTCGAGGAGAGGACGGCCAGGCCGGCTCCGCCGTCGACGTGGGCACGGTCGACGGTGGCCGCCTGGACGGTGAGGTCGCCGGCACCGGCGAGCTGAGCACCGCCGGACAGCGCACCGTTGGTGGTGTCGTCGACGACGAGGGCGGCGAGCGCGCGGGAGCCGCCCTGCGCGCTGACCTGGGCGGCCAGGGAGGAGCCGGCGTGGACGACGAGGGGGCTTCCGGCCAGGGTGACCAGAGCGCCGGCGCCGACCGCGGCCTGGGTGTTGCTCGCGACCTGTCCAGCCGCCACCGTCCCGGCGTCGGGTAGGCGCGCATACAGGAGGGCGGTGAGGTCTCCCCCGCCGCCGGCGCGGGCACCGGCGGCGGTGCCGGAGGACTGCACGCTGAGGCCGCCGGAGGCGTCCGCCGAGAGGAGGACGCGCGAGGCCGAGACCGTCGGGCTGCCGTCGATCGTCGCGTAGGTGACCCGGGTGAGCTGGCCACCGGCGGCGCCGGCCCCGACACCGTTCGCGGCGGTCACGGAGAAGACCGCCTGGTTGGTGGCCGAGACCACCAGCGCGCCGGATGACACGACGACGCTGTGTCCGCCGAGACGGGAGGTCGCGACGCTGACGGCGCGGCCCCAGGCCGAGTCACCCACCACGGCACCCACCAGGTCAGCGGCGCTGCGGATCGTGACGTCACCGGCACTGCTGAGGGCAGCATCGGTGACTGAGACGACGGCGCTGGACCCGACGACGTTGCCGCCGGTGCTGTGGCTCGTGGCCGTGGCGAGCAGCGAGACCGAACGACCGGTGAGGCTGGCCTCGCCGACGGTCAGGCTCGCGTCCGCCTGGTCGCCGGTCGAGACGGCGGAGAGCGCGATGTCGCCGGTGCGATCGGTGCCGCGGGTGTCGACGACGGTTCCGGCCGCGACGTTGATGTTCTGGGCCTGGATACGGAGGTCGGCGCCGCCGGTGAGGATGGCGTTGCCGCTGAGCGACACGCGCTGCTGGCCCCCGTCGAGCAGGAGAGCGAGCAGCGGGGCCTGGAAGGTGAGCATCGAGGCGAGCGAGCCGAAGCGCAGTGAGCCGGCGGTATTGCCGCCGCTCAGCGCGAGGTCGCCCGTCGCGCCGAAGAGGCTGAGGCTGTCGACGACCCCGTCGAGGTCCATCGCCAGCTCGGTGGAGCGGGTGAGCCCGCGCAGGTCGACGGTGAAGGCCGCGCTGCCCTTGGCGCCGCGGACGACGACCGACGCGAGCTGGGCCGCGTCGACGGTCACGCGCGAAGAGCCGGCCGTGAAGACCAGCTCGCCGGTCGCCGCGTCGTAGCGCAGCTCGCCCTTGGCGGCCTTCTGGGCCGAGAGGGTCAGGGTGGCGGTCGTGCCCGACACGGTCCAGACCGGGACGTCGGCGGCCACCGTGGTGGCCACGGCCGTCGTCTTCGGCGCGAGTGAGGTCACCGCTGTCTTCGCCGCGGCGGTGGAGGGGCTGGTCATCGCGGCCGGGGTGGTGGTCTTCGTCGCGGAGACGGTGGTGGGCTCGGTCGCGGTGGTGCCGGAGGCAGCCGCCGGAGGGGACGCAGCGGGCTCGGACGACGTCGCAGCGGGAGCCTCGGCGGGAGCCGCCGGGGGGGTGCTCGAGGTGTCGTTCGGCGACGCGGCCGGCGGAGTCGACGCTGCCTCGTCGGCGGGTGCCGAGGGGGCAGCGGGGGCCGTCGACTCCGCCGCCGCAGACGCCGGTGCCGGGTTGTCGGCAGCCGACGATTCTGCTGGGGTGCTGGCCGAGTTGGTCTGGGGCGCAGGCGAGTTCGCTGCCGCTGCCGCTGCCGCTGCCGCTGCCGCTGCCGCTGCGGCCGCTGCATCTGCCGCCGCTGCTGCGTCTGCCGCGGCGGCCGCCGGCGGCGTGCTGGTGTCCGATCCCGCGGTCACGGTCGTGTCGTCGGTCCCGCCGACGGTGGCCGTGGATCCGTTGGCCAGCGGGCACGAGATCGACGCCTGGCCGTCGGCCCCGACGACGTTGTTGCACTGGCTCGTCGACAACGCCTTGGCGAGGGCGGCGAGAGCCTCCTGCAGGCGATCGTTGGCGGCCTGCTGAGCGGCGGCCGCCGGGTCCGTGCCGCCGGTCTGGACGGTGGTCGAGACGCTCTGGGTGGTGGACTTCTTGGCGGTGGCCTTCTGCGCCTTCGCCTTCGCCTTGGCCTGTGCCGCCGCGCCGGCCTTGGCGTCGGCGGCGGCCTTCTCGGAGGCCAGGATCGCGTCGATCCGCGCGCGGGCGTCGGCACTGGACACCGTCGTCACCTCGACGGTGACGGCGTCCCGCAGGGCCGGTGCTCGCAGCGGTTGTGACGGCAGGTCGGTGGGCCGGGCGATCGGCTGCTCCGGTGCCGCGGCACTGGGCCCGGACGACTGGTCCTGCCGGCCGCCGGACGGCGACGCCTCGGCGGCCGAGGCCGACAGCGGCTGGACCACGACGAGGGCCGCGACCATCGTCCCCACCAGGCCGACCATGACCGCGCGCGGGAGAACGGCCGAGGACACGGTCACTCGCCGCAGGTCGCTCTTGGCGACCTCACGCGATGATCCGTCCGGCATGAATGTTCCCGACGTCAAGGGGTGCAAGCGATCGACTCGCGATGGCGTGGATACAGGTGTTGCGCGGCAGGCCCCCGCCCTCCGGTTTTCGGAGTCTGGCACCCGGGTCGATGCGCCTGTCAACCACATGGGGGAAAGATCGTCCGAAAGGATGATCTCTGGACGAATCGGACACCCCCTGAAACCGCCAACGCGACCACCGGAGACGTGTCCGAGGGGGCGAGCCGCATACCAGGAACCCGGCCGGCTCCTTGGCCGGAACACCGGCTGTCGGCGGCCGCGGCGGGCGATCAGGGTGGTGGTCGAGCCCAGAAGTTCGGGCTCGCAGGTCCCCCCGGCCACCGAGAGAGGAGTCCGACCATGAGGTCGACTCGAGCGTTCATCGGCGCCGCCACCGTCGTGCTGTCCTACCCCGCGGCCATCGCGGTCCAGCAGCTGTTCGGCAGCGGCGCCGACACCGTGATCCACCTGGTCACGGGTACCGGTTTCCTCATCGTCGCCGCGTCGATGTTCGACGTCCAGCTGCCGCGGTGGGTCAACGTCGTCGAAGCCGTCGCGGCGGGCGCGTTCGGTCTGATCTTCGTCCTATAAGGCGTCGCCGACCTGACCCAGCTCGAGTGGCTGCGACACGTCGCGTTCGACGTCCTCGGCCACCACGTGGAGCGGCAGCTGCCGGACGTCGTCTACCTCTGGTTCGTGGCGCTCCTGCTGGGTGACAGCCGAGGTCGGTCGCGGGTGCTGGGCTGGGTGGTCATGGTGGTCGTCGTCGGCGTCGAGCTGGTCACCCTGGTTACCCTGCTGGTGGGTTCGCCGATCGATGCCGTGAAGCTGCTCATCCTGCTGCCGTTCGTCTGGCTGCTGGTCGAGAGCGGCAAGCGCGAGCAGCCGAAGGGCGACAGCGACACACCCCGGCGCACCGCGCAACTCGCGTAGGTCGCGACGCCGTGGGCCTAGGAGTTGCCGCGGCTGAAGGCGGCCCAGGCGAGGGAGTCAGCGGTCCGGCCGGCTCCTCGCCAGTCGTCCGTGATGTGTCCGCAGCGAGTGCAGAGGTGGCTGGTCGACCGCCAGTCCTCGAGGTTGTCGTGGATCGTGACGTACCGGTGCCGGTGCATGCGGCAGGCCCACGGGAGATCGGTCACGTCATGTCCGGTGATGGCCGCGGTGATCAGGCGAAGGTGCGACACGATGCCCACCGCATACGCCAGACCCTGAGCGGGGTCCGCCGCCAGGTCGGCCCGCCACTCGGAGCGGTAGCGCTCGCGGACGTCGGGGGCCAAGGCGTCGGCGGCCAGGTCACACAGCGTGGAGGCGAGCGACATCTGGTAGCCGGGAGCGAGACGCGCGTCCTCCAGCCGCCCGGTGGATTCGAGCACCGGCGGCCGAGGCGCGAACGACCTGGTGCCGACCTCGGTCCGCCCGAGCGGGGTGAGCCGATATGCGCGACGCTGCGGACGACCCCGCGTCTCCGGGTCGATGTCCTCCCACTCGCAGCGCAGCCACGCCAGCCGTTCCATGCGGCACAAGGCAACGGCGACGTCCCCGCTCGACAGGCCGGTGGCAGCGCCGATTTCCCGGGCGAAGTGGGGCCGTGACGGTTCGTTCGCGAGGACCCGAAGGACCTCGCCAACCCGTCCCGACCACGCCTGGGCGTCCCCAGCCACCATCCAAGGATAGGTCGAGGCGCCCCCCTCAGGCGCTTCTGGCGGCCTTCTCCTGGCCGGCCGCCGGCGCCTCGTCGTCCTCGGCGGTGAGGGGTTTGGCGATGCTCTCGAGCGACTTCTGCTCGGCGTGGACGCCCAGGAAGATCGCGATGACGCCCGCCACGAGCATGAGGACCGCGCCCACGTAGTAGCCCGGGGCGAGCCCCGTGATGTCCTTGCCCGCCGTCGCCTTCTCGATCAGTCCACCGAAGTACAACGGGCCGGCGATGCCACCCGCGGCCGTGCCGATCGCATAGAAGAAGGCGATGCACAACGCCCTCGTCTCCATCGGGAACACCTCACTCGCGGTGAGGTAGGCCGCGCTGGCACCGGCCGAGGCGAAGAAGAAGATGACCATGCCGGCCGCCGTGAGGGTGACGGCGGTGAAGGAGTGGAGGAAGAAGCCGGCCACGGCGAGGAGGACGCCGGACGTGATGTAGGTGGCGGCGATCATGCGGACCCGGCCGACCGAGTCGAACAACGGGGACAGGGCCAGCGCGCCGAGGAAGTTGCTGGCGGCGAAGGCGGCGATGTACCACCCGACCGACTCGACCCCGAAGAACGTGCTGAGGGCGTCTCCGAAGGTGAAGAAGAAGGCGTTGTAGAGGAACGCCTGGCCGATGAAGAGGGCGAAGCACAGGACGGTGCGCCGGGGGTACGTAGTGAAGACGGTCTTCGCGATCAGCGGCAGGCCGATGGTGTGCCGCTGCCGGATGGTGATCGACTCCCCCGGCCGCTCGAGCTGATGGCCGCTCTCGTGCTCGACGGTCTTCTCGATCTCCTCGACGATCTTCTCGCCCTCGTCCTCGCGCCCGTGGATGAACAGCCACCGCGGGCTCTCGGGCACGTTGCGCCGGACGAGCAGCACGACCAGGGCGAGGATCGCGCCCAAGGCGAACGCCCCGCGCCAGCCGAACGAAGCGTCGACCGTCCCGTTGGTCAGCGGAACCGTGATCATGGCCCCGACGGCGGCCCCGACCCAGAACGACCCGTTGATGGCGATGTCGACCCGGCCGCGGTACTTCGCGGGGATCAGCTCGTCGATGGCGGAGTTGATCGCCGCATACTCCCCGCCGATCCCGGCGCCGGTGATGAACCGACAGGCGAAGTACCAGATCGGGTTCATCGAGAAGGCGGTCAGGACGGTGCCGACGAGATAGATCCCCAGCGTGATCATGAACAGCTTCTTGCGACCGAAGCGGTCGGTGAGCTGCCCGAAGAACAGGGCGCCGAGACAGGACCCGGCGACGTAGATCGCCCCGGCCAGGCCGATCTGGGAGCTCGAGAGGCCCAGACCGTTCGTGGAGTCCTTGAGGACGTCCGACAACGACCCGACGATGGTCACCTCGAGCCCGTCGAGGATCCAGACGGTGCCGAGTCCGACGACGATCAGCCAGTGCCAGCGCACCCACGGGAGGCGGTCCATGCGGGCCGGGATGTCCGTGGTGATCCGACCCAGCTCGGTGTTGGTCGACATCAGTCCTCCTCCGTAGGCGCGTTCACGCTAGCCACCTGTGGCGGTCCCCGCGCGTTGGAACGAGACGGGCCGAGATCGCCGGAGTCAGATCCCGCAGTTAGGTCCCGGGGACGAAGTCCGGCAGCCGCGGACCGAGACCCAGCAGGTGCCCGATGGCCGCCGTGCAGCGCGGCGCCGCCGCCCCGTCTCCATAGGGGTTCACGGCTGAGGACATGGACGCATACGCCGTCGGGTCGGTGAGCAGCCGCATGGTCTCCTCGATGATGACCGCCGGGTCGGTCCCCACGAGCCGGACGGTGCAGGCGACGACCGCCTCCGGTCGCTCGGTCGTGTCACGCATGACGAGGACCGGTACGCCAAGGCTCGGCGCCTCCTCCTGCACCCCGCCGGAGTCGGTGAGGACGACGTGGGCCGCGCCGAGCAGATGCGAGAACTCGGGGTATGGCGATCGTGCCGATGGCCGTCATCGCCCCGGTCATCCGCTCACCCCAGGACTCTCGTCGATGGGCCGTGACGAGCAGGATCCGGCGGCCCGAGGCGACCGCGTCGCCGAGGCGCGGGTCGGTCAGCGTGACCGGGCGACGCCGAATCTCGTGGAGAGCGTCGATGACGGTGTTCCCGGTGACGACGATGTCGCCTCCGGGGATGCCCTCGTGGAGCAGGCTCCCCCTGGCCGTCTCGGTGGATGCGAGATGCAGGGCCGCGATCGGCGCGGTCAACCGCCGGTTCAGCTCTTCGGGGAACGGCGCCTGCAGGTCACCCGTCCGTAGCCCCGCCTCGAGGTGGACGACGGGAAGCTTGAGGTAGAAGGCCCAGAGGGGCCGCGAAGAACGCACTGCTGGTGTCGCCCTGCACCACGACGAGATCGGGCCGATCCTGCTCGAGGAGCTCCGTGGTCGCGCCGAGCACCGTGGCACCGATCTGAGCCAGCGTGGCGCCAGGGGACATCAGGTCGAGGTCGAGGTCGTGGTCCGGGACGATGCCGAAGGCGTCGTGGACCTGGTCGGGCATCTCTCGGTGCTGCCCGGTCACCGCGACGACCGGGTGTATGCCTCCACTGGCCCGGAGGGCGGCGATGAGGGGAGCCAGCTTGATGGCTTCCGGGCGCGTGCCGTAGACCGTCATCACGCGGAACAGGCGTCTCCTCGGGCGGCCGGCTGGTCCGAGGGCCAGGCACAGGCCCGCAACGCGCGCCCGAGGGTCAGCATGACATCGCCGAGAAACCGAAATGTCGTAATGCCCGATTGGTGACAAACCGGTCAGCATGCTGAGATGGGTGAATGAGCCGCCGACCCCGTGACGAGGAATTCTTTCGGGCGTGGTGGGCGAGCCTTTCGCCGCACGCTAGGGACGAACTGGCCTATGCTCCGCGCGCCGAAATTCCGCCGTCGATCTACCCGGAGATCAGCCGCTCCGGCGTGCCCCTGCTCGCCCAGACTCGGCGCGACCGAATCGTCACCACCTACTTCCTCAGCGAGGAGGTCGCGCGGTTCGTGGAACGTGACAACCAAGGGATCATCGACCGGCTGAGGCGCTACGCCGGCGTGTACCGACCGGGACCACAGCCACCACGAAAGTCCGCGTCCGCCGGGCAGCGAGCCCCCGACGACGGTCGTGCCAGAACAGCGCCGTGGACCGCGGATCTCGCGGCCGCCCGGCGCCGCGGCCTGCTGGAGCACCTGCCGTCGGTGTATGTGGACCCGCCATTTCAGAATGGCTAGGACTTAGGGTCCAGTCGATATTCGGCGGCGGTACATTTGTCGCCAGGCTCCTATTTCGGTGAGTTTCCACCCTGGGGTGGAAACCGATTGAAAAGGCAACGAACGCGCTCGGCATAAACGAGGCGTCGGCCGGTCAATGGACCCCGAAGCAGAACGGGTGGCCGGTCGGGCTGGCGTAGACCGCGAACAGCTCGTCTCCGTCGGGGTTGTCAGCCGGCCGCCTCGGGGCCTGGAGCTGGCGGCCTCCCAAGGCCACTGCGATGCGACCGGCTTCCTCGATGTCCTCCACGCGCAGGTCGAGGTGCACCTGCTGCTGCTGCGGGCCGGTCGGCCAGTCGGGCCGGACATGGTTCGGGGCGAGCTGGACGCCCATCACCCACTCGCCGTCGACCACGATGCTGTGCCAGTCGTCGTCGCGGTGGACGTCGCCGTCCAGAAGCCCCGCCCAGAACCGGCTCTCGACGTCGAGGTCCCTCGCGTCGACCACGGTGATCCGCCTGATGACCTTCACGTCAGACCCCGATCGGGAGGGAAGCCGAACTCGCCGAGGCTATAACGCGCTGATGTTTCATCGACCGCTCACGGCCGTGCTCGCAGGGGGCCGCGTCCAACGCTGTTCAGCATGCGCTGACGCGGGTCCGGTGGGATGAACTCGAGCCACCAGCTGGCGCCGCCGGCCGCTGCGCCGTCGATGGCCTCTTGCTCGGCGTCGACGTCGTCGAGCCGACGTCGGCCACCGACGGCGACGTCGATGCTTGGGCTGTCACTGCCGCGGTGCCGCGTGACGCTCGGGACGAGTGCCTGCACGTCTTCACGGCTGAAATCGCTCCACTCAGCGGTGTCGGTCAGCTTGTAGGGAACGATGCCGTCGGCCGATGCCGCGCGCCGTATCACCCTGGCCGCCCCGGCGCTCCCGCCCACCCAGACCCGCACATCGTGGGGGCACGGCCGGAACTGCACCTCCGACTCGTCCTCGACGCTCGCGACCGGTCGCCCTCGCAGCAGGTCGAGGAGGAGCTCGAGCCGTCGGTCGACCTCTCTCCCCGTCGAACCGCGAGGGCGAGGCCAGAAGCCCAGGTGCGTGCCACGGTCGGCGGAGTCTCCGACCCCCACGCCCAGGACGACACGTCCAGGGGCCAGCTCCGCGAGGGTCGACGCCTCCCTGGCCAGCTTCACCGGATCTCGGGCCAGGAGGCCGGACACCGTGGTTCCGAGCCAGATCCGCTCCGTCCGGGCCGCCACCGTCGCCAGGATCACCCACGGGTCGAAGGTGGGTGGGTCCTCGCCGCGGTAGTAGACCAGGTAGTCCTCGAGGAACACGCCGTCCCAGCCGGACCGCTCCGCCTCCACGGCGAGGTCGACGATAGCTGCAGCGGTCATGTCCGGACCGCCGCAGGGAAGCTCCAGCCCGTACCGCATCGCGTCAACCTAGGCGTCAACCCCGACAGGCGAGGCGGGACAGATGGGCCACGGCGGCCCGCAGGCGGGTTGCATTCCTTGGAATAGACTTCCTCGGCACATAGTTACGCCAGCATGACCGAGAACCTCCCACTGGTGGAACACCTCGTCCGGGTGCAGACCCGACTTTGGAACCAGCTCGACCGCGCCCTGCAGGCCCAGGGTCAGGTGTCGTTGGCCTGGCTCATGGCGCTGCGGATGCTCGCGGACGCCCCGGGAAGTCGGGTGCAGGACCTCGCCGAACACGTCGACATCTCCCCCGGCGGGGCGAGCAAGCTGGTCGACCGCCTCGTCGGCGCGGGTCTGGTCGACCGCGCGCGGGACCCCGAGGATCGTCGGGTGAGCCGGCTTCGGCTGACCGCGTCGGGCCGCATCGCCACCGACGACGGGTCCCGGCGGGCGGAGGGCTGGCTCACCGGCCGCCTCGGACCCACCATCTCGCAGACCCACGCACAGCGCCTGGGGACCCTGCTCGACTCCCTCAGTGCGGCCGTCGACGTCCCGGAGATCCCGGCATGAGTCTCGATGTGCCGACCATGATGCGGGCCGCCGTTCTCACTGCACCCGGCGGACCCGATGCCCTGGTGGTGCAGTCGGTCCCTGTCCCGGTCCCGGTCCCCGGGTGGGTCCTGATCCGTGTTCGGGCCGCAGGGCTCGACCGGTCGGAGCTGCACACCCGACTCGGCCTCGCCGAGGGCGTCACCTTCCCGCGGGTCCTCGGCATCGAGGCCACCGGTGAGGTCGCCGACTGTCCCGGAGGAGAGTTCGCGGCCGGACAGCAGGTCGTGGCCATGATGGGCGGGATGGGCCGCACGTACGACGGTGGCTACGCCGAGTACACGTGCGTGCCGATCCGGCAGGTCATCGCCGTCGACACCGACCTGCCGTGGGAGCGGCTCGGCACCGTCCCCGAGATGCTGCAGACCGCATACGGCAGGCTGTCCGTCGGGCTCGACTACCAACCCGGCCAGAGCCTTCTCGTCCGCGGCGGCACGTCCTCGGTCGGCATGGCCGCCGCGGTGCTGGCCAAGCGCCGTGGCCTCACCGTCCTGTCCACGACCCGTTCGCCCGCGAAGGCCGAGCGGCTGCGCCAGATCGGCGTCGACCACGTCCTCATTGACGACGGGTCGGTCGCCCCTCAGGTCCGCGACGTGCTGCCCGTCGGCGTCGATCTCGCCCTCGAGCTCGTGGGCACGCCCACGCTGCCCGACACGTTGCGATCGCTCAGGGTCCACGGCGTCGCCTGTTTCACCGGGATGCTCAGCAACTCCTGGGTCGTGGAGCGCTTCTACCCCCATCGACTACCTTCCGGCCGGAGTTCGGCTGACCGCCTATGGCGGCGACGCCACCGACCTGCCGGCGGACGTGCTCCACGACTTCCTCGCGGCCGCGGCGGACGACCCCGGCCTCATCCCTCTCGACCGGGTCTTCGGGCTCGACGACATCGCCGACGCCCACGCGTACATGGAGCAGAACCGGGCGACCGGCAAGCTCGTCGTGATCCCGTGAGTCACGAAAACCGTTGGCAGCGCTGGTGTAGGCGACTCGCCCTGTCAGCCGCACTCCCCGACAACCGGGGCCCGCTGGCGCTCATGGCATCGCGGCGGTTCACCCGGTCTCGGTCCACGGCGACGAGGGACGACCGTCCCTTTTGTCATGGTATGTTCCCGCCGTCGGACGCCGCTGTCGACGCTGGACCCGACCACGAGGACGTGGGCGCCGGGGCCCGACGGACTCGTCGGCAGGCTCCGCCGCACCACGACGCCGCCTACCGCTGACGTCCCGGCCCGGCCACCGCGGCCGACCGGAGACGGGTGAGGACCCGATATGCCGTTCGTCGCCCTGTCCGCACGCCCCTCCCCCTCAACCTCTCGCCGCTCCAGGGCCGCCGTGCTGGTCGGCCTCCTCGTCGCCGTGACCGCGGCGCTGGCCACCGTCGCCACCGCCGCCCCGACGAACGCGGCGGCCGCCACCGTGCCCCTCACTGTCACCAATGCCGGCGGTCCGGGTCCCCTCCACCTGTATGTCCTGGGCACCGACCTGGCGACCGGACGCCAGGGGTACGTCACCTCCGCTGGTCGGTTCACGCCCTGGTCCCTACCCACCGCGGACGGCGTGACCGGCGCCCCCGACGTCTCGATCGACGGACCCGCGAGCGGAGCCCAGCTGCCGATCTCCCTGCCGCGCAACGTCTCCGGTCGTCTCTACTTCTCCTACGGCGCGCCACTCTGGCTCGGCCTCACGCGAGGCGGACTTGTCCAGCCGGCGCCGTGGAACGCCGGCGACCCTAATGCCCTCACCCTGCTGGACTGGTCCGAGTTCACCTACGACGCCGGCGGTCTGTGGCTCAACTCCTCGCAGGTCGACCAGTTCGCGATCCCCCACGAGGTATCGGTCACGGGCACCGACGGCAGCACCCGCCGCACCGGAGGCCTGAGCTCCAGCCGGTATGCGGCTGCCGTCGCCGAGATCCTCGCCGCCCCTGGGTTCGGGCGCACCGCGATGTATGCCGGCAACGGGTCGCTCCTGCGAGTGCTCTCCCCCGGGAAGGCGACCGCGACGGGTCGGATGGACCCGGCATACCTGAACCCCGCGATCGAGGCGGCCTGGTCCGGCTCCGCGGGCGTCATTCGGATCAATCCGTTCGCAGGGGACCCCGCCCGGACCTACGTCGGACGCGGTGTGGGCAGCCAGATGACGTTCACCGACTCGACGGGCCGGCCGGTGGCCGCTTTCAGCAAGCCGACCTCGCTCGACGTCTGGGAGTGCGCGGGGGCGCTGACCGCGCCGAACGACGCCGTCGTCGGACCGATCGCCCGCACCCTCTGTGCCGCCCTGCACCGAGGCACCCTGGGCAGCGGCGTCGTCGAACCGGTGACCGATCCCGCGACGTTCTACCGCGCCGCCGTCTCGGACCACTACGCCGGCGCCATTCACGCCGCCATGAGCGACCACCTCGCCTACGGCTTCGCCTTCGACGACGTGGCGAACCAGGAGTCCCTCGTGCACGATCCCAACCCGGTGAGCGCCGGCATCGTCCTGCAGCCCGGCACCGGCGCAGGGGGCGCGGTCTCGCCGACACCGACGCCCACGACATCTCCTGCTCCGACACCGACTCCGACGGCCACCCCGACACCCACCCCGACGGCGCCGCCCACCACCACGTCCTCAACGACCCGGACCGTCACCGTGACCTTCCCGGACCACGCACCGGGCTGGGCCACGCTCGCCCTCGGACCCGGGACCGCGGCCGGTCTGCTGACCATCGCCGTGCAGGGCGGCAGCACGTCCACGGTCTCCGTGGACGGACCGGCCACCGTTCGCGCCGATCTGAGCGGTCCAGCCGGACCGCACCTGGTGACCGTCCGGTCCACGGGAGCGCTCGGCCCGGTCTCGATCACGCTCCCCTGACGACGTGGACCGTTGGTCTCAGCCCTCCATGCTGGCGAGCTCGGAGCCACCCCACGTCGCGAACGTCGGCCACCGTTTCTCGATGACGACCAGGACCAACAGGATGGCCGCCAGCAGGCCGGTCGCGACGATCCCGGGAAGCAGCAGCGAGACGTAGAGGAAGACCACCAGCACCACGACCGCACCCACGCGGGCCGCCCGCACCAGCTTCGACATGAACCACCGCAGGTAGATCATCGCGACCAGCATGAGGATCGCGCCGCCGTACATGAGGTTGAGGTGGGTGAAGGTCATCGTCGCCACGGGCTGAGCGACCATGTTCTCGAACCCGACGGCGATGCTGACGATCCCGCCGATGATGCCGAGGTGCCCATAGGCGAGGTGGCGCGACAGGACCACATGTTCTTGGGCACCGGCCAAGGCCAGGGTGATGGCCGCGTTGGCGTGGTCGAAGTACGTCCACCACAGGAGGCAGGTGACGACGAAGCACACCCCGACGGCCACCAGCTCGTCGGGCCTGATGGCGGTGGCCTGGCGGGCCAGCGGAAGGCTGAGGTCGACGATCGACTCCCCCACCGCGATGAGAACGAACAGTCCGTACCGCTCCATGAGGTGACTGTGGTCGTAGTGGATCAGCTCGTGCTGCCGGCCGAAGAACGCCACCATGCTCAGGTCGATCAGGGCGGCGAGGGCCCAGACCATCTCGCGAGACCCGTCCGGAAGCAGGGCGCCGAGGAAGATCAGCGGTCCGATGAGAATGACGCTCAGGCCTAGCGAGCTGGTCAGCTTCGCCTTGTAGTGCGAAGCGAACCGGGCCCAGATGAGGGTTCGGGCCGCCCAGAAGGCCAGTGCGAACTGCATCCCTCCGCCCTCGTAGGCCAGGGGAATGGCGATGGCCATCAGCAGACAGCACAGCCCGACGCCGAACAGCGTGACGCGGTCCCAGGTCGAGTCGTTGCCCAGCCGGTTGCTCTGCAGGGACGTCAGGACCCAGGTGCGATAGACGAGGGCCAGGATGACGAACGCCTGGCCCAGCCCCCACCACTGGTGGTGCTCCCCCAGGAGCGTCGCGACCTGGGTGACGGCGAACACGACGACGAGGTCGAAGAAGCCCTCCGCCCAGGTGACGTGCTTGCCCTCGGGAATCTCCGCCACAGGGACCAGGGTAGGAAGCCGCCGCCGGTTCGTCACCAGTCTGGGGGACTCCACCCACCGGTCGGGCAACCGGGTGCGCCCCGACCGCTCAGCGAGGTCGGGGCGCACCAGGGCGGTGTGGCTACAGGAGCCCGTCCTCGGGCATGAGGAACCAGTGCCGGCCGAGCGGGCACTTCAGCTTCACGTGGACCACGGGACCGCCGGTGCCGACGACCATGTCCCGCCACTCGATGGTGGCCGGCTGGCCACACTGCGGGCAGTCCACTGTCGGCTGCGACGTGTTCACCGGTGCGGCCGGGGCGGGAGTGGTCACGGGGTCGATGGGTCGGGGGGTCGAGCGCGTGTGGGCCTTGGGCGGGGCCGTGGCGACCAGGGTCGTCATTCGGGATGTTTCCTGTCTCTGAGGTCTGTTGTTGCGAGCCAGAACAGGATGACTCAAGGTCCTCGGCGTCCCCGTCGGCCGGACGGTGGACCGCACGGGTGAACGGGTCGTCCCCCGAACGGGGGAACGACCCGGTATCGTGGAGTTCACCCTGGAGGCGGTCACGCCTCTGCAGCCCCAGCCCCAGCCCCGGCCGCGCTGATCTGCTCGATCCGAGCCGAGGCACCGTGAATGGCAGTCGCCGTACGGATCCACACGCCGATGTGGACACCCTCGTGCTGCACCTGTTCGGCGCCTGCGAGGCGGCGACCGAGACCGGCCTGCGTCTCCAGCTGCGGCGCGCCGCTGCCGCCGCCGACGGTCGGCAGCTCGTCGTCGACCTGTCCGATGTGCCGTTCATGGACGCCACCGGACTTGATCTCCTCATCGAGGTCCAGGCCCAGACCGGAAACCGGCTGACGATCCAGAACCCGCCGATGTCGCTCATGCGGATACTGGCTGCTCTTGATCTCACCGGGCACTTCACGGTGGTGGACACGAGGCTGGACGACGCGCGAGGGACCGGAGGTCAGATCGCATGACGGTACCGGTCAGGCGCCCTGAAGGCGACTCACCGTCGGTCACGTCCCGTTGTCGACGGCGATGGATCCTCCGCCAACCGACGGTCACAGATCGGAGATGTTCCGCGCACCCGAGCGGGTAATCGGCCATTCGTCCAAAAGGGATGTTTCGCCCATAAAGGGCCACAAGGACGACCCGTTGTACAAGATCCGCGGCCTGCTGCGCCGCGGACGGGAGCTTATCCGACAAGCAGATCACCAAGCTCAACAGCTGCCTGGTCGCCGGCGACCCGGGCTGGAAGGTCACCCTGGCCTGGCACGCCTACCAACAACTCCGTCGATGTACCAGGCGTCCACGCCCGCCGAGGGTAAGCGGATCGCCGAGCACGTCATCAGCTCGTTCCACGAGTGTCCGATCCCCGAGGTCGCGCGCCCCGGCCGGACGCTGAAGATGTGGCGCCAGCACGTCCTGGCCCGGTTCGAGACCCACCGCTCCTCCAACCGCGGTACCGAGGCCGTCAACTGATCATCGAGAGGACCCGCCGCCTCGCCCACGGCTTCCGCACCTTCGAGCACTACCGCCTCAGAATCCTGCTCGCCGCCTCAGGCACCCGCCCCTATCGACGACCACCCACACACGCTTAAATCCGAAGAGCCCGGTTAGCTAGTTCGTCAACCCCGACGACCTCAAGCCGCTGCGCAGCACAAACACCCCACCCGGAATCACGGCAACGTGGACCGGGTCAGGTCACAGATGGACGCTAGCTAGTGCCAGGTTGACAGCCACATGCGCGCCAGCCATTCCGCATGGGTGAGCTTCTGTCCTGTCAGTACGGGCCAGAACCAGGCGAAGAGCACTATCGACGTCACCAACAGAGCGACACCGAGGCTGCGGGCAAGTCGATATCGGAGAGTCGTCAAGCGGCGTCCTTCAAGGCGATGAAGCGCCACCACGATGCACAGCACGACCCACGGGACGAACACCACGGAGTAGAACGAGTAGATGGTTCGCTCACCAACGAGCAGCCACGGTACGAAGCCGGCCAGGATCCCCGAAAGGCTCGCTCCAAGAGTCCAATCGGGCTGAAGCCGGAGGCGAGAACGCCATGGGCGATCGACGATCCAGAGAACCAACAACGCCAGCACTGCGATCACGCCGGCGTACCAAATCGAAAGGGTGCCGAGCGAGGTCACCATCTCCATGCACGGCCCGCCCCCGCCGGCGGGGCAGCCTGGCGCCCCTTCTGTTGTCTGGCGAAGAAAGAAAAGTGTCGGCCGCTCCTGGAAAAACCAACCCATCGGTTTGGTTGCATAGGGATGGGACGTGGTCACACTCGTCGTGACTCTCCACATTTCCTCGTGATAGTGGATAAGTGAACGCAGGGGATTGGGGATGAGTGAATCGATCCCGACCGCCGGATGCTCATCTGCCCAATGCCGGCCCCACCCGAGAGACGACGCGAACCAACCGCTCCAACTCAGCAGGTAGACCACCGGGGCAGTCCCAACGATGGACACGAATGCCGGCACCGCGTCGCGACTCAGCGTTCCCGCGAACCACCTGCTGATGCCTGCGCGCCTTCGAGCATTCATGTCCCACAGCACGGTCATGATCCCGAAGGTTGCGATGAAGGGAAGAGCGGACCATTTCGTGGCCACGGCCATGCCTAGGAGCACCCCGGCCCCCACTCGCCACCAGCGCCCTCCCACATAGGGACCGAGGGCTGACGCCTCCGTCCCCACCTCGTGCGCCAGCGCAGACGCCAACTTCGCTCGTCCGGCGAAACGATCAGCCACCAAACAGGCGAACGCGCCGACGACGAAGAGCGTCAGGAAGATGTCAAGGATCCCGGTTCGTGACTCGACGACATGAGTTCCCTCAAACGCCAGGAGGCCTGCAGCGAGCGTTCCGTAGTACGCGGAGCCGGTAAGTCGTAACGCGAGGCGTCCGACGATCAAGATGGACAGCATGCCGGCGACAACCGCCGCGACCCTCCAGCTGTACGAGTTCTGCGCCCCGAACGCGACCTGGCCCATCGCAATGAGCCACTTGCCCAGAGGTGGGTGGACGACGAGGTCGCCGGCAGTGGTGAAGACGTTGAGGGTACCCGCCTCAAACATCACATTCGGCGTCGTTCCCTCGAGCGCGGGATCGACGTACAGCTCGACCCCGTACTGAGTCATCGAATACGCCTGCTTGACGTAGTAGGACTCGTCGAAAACCAAGGAGGCAGGGGTACCGACGTTCCACACCCGCACAAGACCGCCGATGAGCATCGCCACGATCGGCCCCCACCAGCCCAACCCACGTGGGGCCAGGCTACGGCCCTTGAGTCGCTTACTCGCCGCGACCCCGAGATCCGGCTGTACGACAACGTCGGTTTCAGCCATTGGCGTTGCCGTCGCCCACGGGCACTGCCGTGACGACGACATTGCTCACATAGTGACGACCCGCACCGGTATCAGTGAGGTCGCCACCACAGGTCACGACGACCAGCTCGGGATCACCCTGGCGACTGAAGAGTGAGGCGGGCAGGGCCTGCTTCAACAGCACCTGCAGGCCGACGACTCGATACTCGTGGGGGCGCCCGGTCGCATCTGTCACCCAGATGGCCGCGCCCTCTTTGATCTCCGCGAGGTGAAAAAGCGCGCCGCGAGCCAAGGAAGTGCTGTTCACGTGGCCGGCCACCAGCACGGTGCCCTGCGGATCGCCGGGGTAACTCCCGTCCTTGAACAGGGTCAGGCGTTTCGGCTCCGGGAGCAGGAGTTGACCATCCTCGACACCCAGGACATCGAGGGGCGCCGTCGTTCCAAGGGACGGGATGCTCAGCGTGCTGGGACTGAGCTGCGGACTGACGCCCGCTCGAGGGGAAGTCGAAGGCGCGGCCGTCTCCGGCGCGGAAACCGTCGGCCCGGCGCCAACGACCGGACCAAATGTGCTCGCGGGAATAGGGGCCGGCTCCTGCGACAAGTGGATGACCATGCCTGATGCCCCGAGCAGCACACCGGACATGGCAACGAACAGCATGAGCAGGAGACTCGGCAGAGTCCCCAGCGGACGTCGCGAGGCACGCTTGGTCAATGCTCGGGTCGTTCTTGCAGATGTGTGTCGGGCTGCGGCTTCACGCCTGCTCGACGGCGTCCGATGTGGGGGGTGGAACGACGGCGGAGGAGCCACCAGTAAGCCGCCCCAGCCGCCACAACGAGCACCAGACCGACGAAGATCCAACCAAGGGAGCCGCCCGAACTTGCCTCCGTAGTGGCAGCCGGCTTAGCGCCTGGCGTGACGGTCCCCACGGTGATCAGCTCCCCGTTCGCGTTCTTGCTCACCAGGATCGTCGGGGTCACGGTAACGGTGACGCGAGCGCTCGGCGTGGGGTCGTCCATTGCTCTTGCGGTGGGTGCCGCGCTCGCGACGGAAGCGCCGAGCATCAGGACGACGCCCACCACTGCCATCAGTGCAGACCACGGGGGAGGTGCGTCTTGGTCACGAAGATCCTTGCCACGAAGTTGCCGCCGAATTCGTCGTCCGCCGGCCTAGTGTCCCGTCCTCGGGGGAGCGTCGGATGACTTCCGCCACTCCCCCTCGGACGTGAACGCGGTTACTAATGCTGGCGCCTGCGGAGGAAGACGATCAGCCCAACCAGCAGACTCATGAGACCCGCGAGGCCGACCAGGAGCGCACCGCTCACGTTGCTCTCGGCGCCCCCGCCGGAGTTGATCGTGAACGGACCACTACCACTTTCTCCGGTATGAGCGAGCCCCTCACCGGCCGCCTCGGCTCCGCCGACGAGGACCGTCTTCGTTGCAGTGACGGTCGCCGTTGTCGTGGCGGTGGCGGTCTCAGTCACCGTGGCGGTCCCGACGGTCTTGATCACCGTCTGCGTGTCAGTCACCGTCGACGTGGACCCCGGCAGCGTCTCCGTCACCGTGGCGGTCCCGACGGTCTCGGTCACCGTCTGCGTGACAGCCGGAGCAGTCACCGTCTGCGTGTCAGTCACCGTCGACGTGGACCCCGGCAACGTCACCGTCGAACCAGGCAACGTCGTGGTCACCGTCTGCGTGACAGCCGGAGCAGTCACCGTCGCCGTCTCAGTCACCGTCGAAGTGGACACCGACAGCGTCTCCGTCACCGTGGCGGTCCCGACGGTCTTGGTCACCGTCTGCGTGACAGCCGGAGCGGTCTGCGTCACCGTCTGAGTGACAGCCGGAGCGGTCACCGTCTGCGTGACAGCCGGAGCGGTCTGCGTCACCGTCTGCGTGACAGCCGGAGCGGTCACCGTCTGCGTGTCAGTCACCGTCGAAGTGGACCCCGGCAGCGTCTCCGTCACCGTGGCGGTCCCGACGGTCTCGGTCACCGTCTGCGTGACAGCCGGAGCGGTCTGCGTCACCGTCTGCGTGACAGCCGGAGCGGTCACCGTCTGCGTGTCGGTCACCGTCGAAGTGGACCCCGGCAGCGTCTCGGTCACCGTCTGCGTGACAGCCGGAACGGTCTGCGTCACCGTCTGCGTGACAGCCGGAGCGGTCACCGTCTGCGTGTCGGTCACCGTCGAAGTGGACCCCGGCAGCGTCTCGGTCACCGTCTGCGTGACAGCCGGAGCGGTCACCGTCTGCGTGTCGGTCACCGTCGAAGTGGACCCCGGCAGCGTCTCGGTCACCGTCTGCGTGACAGCCGGAGCGGTCACCGTCTGCGTGTCGGTCACCGTCGAAGTGGACCCCGGCAGCGTCTCGGTCACCGTCTGCGTGACAGCCGGAGCGGTCACCGTCTGCGTGTCGGTCACCGTCGAAGTGGACCCCGGCAGCGTCTCGGTCACCGTCTGCGTGACAGCCGGAGCGGTCACCGTCTGCGTGTCGGTCACCGTCGAAGTGGACCCCGGCAGCGTCTCGGTCACCGTCTGCGTGACAGCCGGAGCGGTCACCGTCTGCGTGTCGGTCACCGTCGAAGTGGACCCCGGCAGCGTCTCGGTCACCGTCTGCGTGACAGCCGGAGCAGTCACCGTCGCCGTCTCCGTGACGGCCGGAGCAGTCACCGTCGCCGTCTCCGTGACGGCCGGAGCAGTCACCGTCGCCGTCTCCGTGACGGCCGGAGCAGTCACCGTGACCGTGGAGCCGCTCGAACAACCCGGATCGAGGAACGTGGCGTCGTCAAGGGTTACGGCCCCATTCCGTGCCAACGCTTGACCATCTACCACAGTCCCGTCGGCCACCGTAATCGAGGTCAGGGCGAGGATCGCACCGGTAAAGGTGGATATCGTGCCTAGCGTCGCCGAACTGCCGACCTGCCAGTAGACCTTGCACGCCTGGGCACCGTTGATCAGGACGACATGGCTGTACGAACCGGTGATCAGCGTAGAATTGGTCTGGAAGATGAAGGTGGAGTTCGGGTCACCTTGACCATCCAGCGTCAGGGTCCCGTTCACAGCGAGCGGGGCCCCCGTGGCTGAGTAGACACCGTCCACGAGAGTCTGTCCGCCCAGCTCCGCGGCCGCGAGAGTGATCGGGGTGCGACCCGCCGCGTCATTGTAAGCGGTGACGAGGTCGGACTGGGCCTGAATCGCGACTGCGTCGTTGGCATGGATCGTGCCGTGCACGATGCCCGGCGGAAACCCGGTGATCGCCGCGCCGGGGCTTACCCCAAGGTCCCCTAACAGGTTGGTGTTCCCCGTGTTCGTCACCGTTGTCCCGGCCAGAACCGAGAAGGTCTGGGCGGTACCCAACCCCACCGGCGTGGTGGCGGCCTGGGCGTCCACCGCGAAGTAGAGGCCACTGGCCAGAAACAGTAGAAGCCCCAGCGTGGATGCGACCGCGATCCCCATGCGCCGCCGCGGGGGGTAGCCGCGGGTGGGAGCGTTTTCACCACGACGTGGGGTCATTTGAGTTCTGCAGACACGAGGAGCGCCCCGCCGACGGTCAGCCGCAGCACATTCTTGATCACTTGGAACCTCATCGACTCGCGCACAGACCGACGACCAAGTCGGCCGGCAGCAGAGAAGAGAGCCACGTCATTGCTGGCGGGCCAGACGCTCCGCGACAACATCGTTCGACTCGCGGGACGTTCAGAGAGTCGCACACGTTGCCAGGGAAGTCGACCGATTTGGGAAATATCGTGTAAAACGCACTTATCGGACATTGCGACAGATGGTGCGCGAGATTGGTGGGAATTCTCCTCGTGCAGCCGGCTCGAGCGCCTGGCTGCAGACGTCGCTGACGGGGATGAGTGCCGGTGAACGGGCTCCGCCTGTGCGGCGAGGGACGATCCGCGTTCGCCTCCCCGAGCTCAGTCACGGATGCCCACAGTGGTTTCCGCGCCGGAGCGGTTCAGGTCGGTCCTATCCGGGATCGCCGCTCCCCCTCATTGGAAGGGCCACCCTGAAGCGGGCCGGCCGCTGATGAGCATCAGCTCCATCGCCCGCGTCGTGGGATGTCCAGGTGTTACAGAGGGAGGTTCGCGAGCACTCTCCGGTCGGCGGCGGTGAGGGTACCGCCGACGAGGGCCGCGCGCTCACGCATCGAGGTGATTCCGGTGCCGGTGGCCAGATTCCGGTGGTCTTCCCGTAGCCGACCACCTCGATGGTGAGCGAGTCCGCCGCCGCTATGAGGGTGAGCTCGGCGGCGGTCGTGTGGGCGTGTCTGACGATGTTGGTGAGGGCCTCTACGCAGATCCGGTATGCCGCCACCTCGACGGCCGCGCCCCTGCCGGGTAGCTCGTTGGCGGACACGGTCACCGGAACTCCGCACAGAACCGCAGCGCAGCGGAGCACCGGCCCCGCGTACCGCGTCGCCGGCGTCGGATCTCTCGCGCCAAGCAGTCGAGGACCGCCCAGAGCCCGACGAATGCCGCAGTGCAGGCGGTCGTGACCACGACGGCGACCACGGAGCCGGCCAGCAGGGCGCGGACGTCGATGATCCTGGGACGCGCGAGCCCGATGAGGATCGCCGCGCCGAGGGGGGAGGTGAGGGCGGCGATGACGAAAGCCACGGTGGCCTCATCCACGTCGACCGAGCCCTGTTCTCCGGCCTGCACGATCAGCGCCAACCGGTCGGTCACCCGCAGCTTGGTCAAGATCGAGGAGATGTGGTTCGCGACCGTCTTCGGTGCGAGGTGCAGCCGCTCCGCGATCGCATGGTTGCGCAGGCCGGCTGCGATCAGATCCAGGATCTCGCGCTCCCCGCCCCTCAGGTCGGCGAAGGGTCTCGCGTCATCGCCGTCGGTGAAGTGCTGCAGCACCCGAGCCGCCACACCGGGGCCGACGATCGCCTCACCCGCGACGACACCCCGAGGGGCTCGCTCCGAGCTAATGCTGCCCGGCGCCCTTGAGGAGGTAACCGTGAGCGCCGGCGCGCATCGCCGCGAACACGGTCTCCTCGTCGTCGAGCATCGTCAGCACGAGGACCGCCGTGTCCGGGGCGGCTGACCGATCCGCCTGGTCGCCTCCAGGCCGTCGGTGCCGGGCATACGCAGGCCATGAGCGCGATGTGGGGGTGCGTCAGCTCGACCTGCCGGACGACGGACTCGCCAACGCCGGCCACACCCACGACCTCGACCCCGGGAAGCGTTCGCAGCAGCGCGCGCAGCCCAGCAAGGACAACCGGGCCCCTGGAACTACATCGGCTACATCGCCGCCTGGCGAGCGCTGTGGCGACTGGCCAGAGGTCAGACCAGCTGGACCAAGACCCCTAGGACCGACGAGACCCAAGCCGCCGGCCGCCATCGCCAGCGACCCATGGCCTCCCTGAGCCCGCGACCCAACCGCAGCTCCTGAGCCCGGCGCCTACCACGGGTCAGCCGAGCGCCCGCCCGATACCGAGGTATCGGGCGGGCGCTCGGCGTTCGCGATCCGGTTAGGGCTGGTCGGGGAGCTTCGTGCCGTCGTCCCACACGTTGTTGAGGGCCGCGTTGCCAGGGGCGCCGGCGTTGAAGTCGCCGATCGGCGCGTACTGACCGCACTTCGAGTTCGTGCCGCGCTGGAACACGTTGTCGCGAATGACGACGTTGTTCCCGTTGGGGTAGGGCTTCCCGCCGGAACCGCCGCCGTAGCTGCAGTACGAGATGTTCGTCGAGGCCACGAACAGGTTCCCGTTGACGAGGTTGTTCTGCACCGTCTGGAAGTCGCCGTAGCCGGTGAGGTTGCCAGAGCAGCCACCACCCACGCTGGTCGGCTTCGACTCACACGCGAGGGTGTTGTGGGTGAAGGTGCCGTCCTGGTCCATCCGGTACGCGGACAGGTGATGAGCGTCGTTGGACGCCAGCACGATGTCGTTGTGGATCCAGTTGTCCTGCAACAGACAGTCGGAGCACCAGCCGCCGGAGTTGCCGCCCTTGATCTCGTTCCGTAGCGCGGTGAAGTGCTCGGTGTCGATGGCCTTGTCGTCGGGGGTCGCCCCGAGCACCTTCGAGTCGGTCAGCGTGAAGCGGTTGGTGCTCCGGTTCTCGATGCCGTTGGAGATCGTCGAGCGGGTGATCTTCACTCCGGCGGCGTTGACGTAGAGACGGCCGGTGATCGCCTTCGCGTCGATGACGGTGTTGGCGACGGTAATGGTCATCGGACCCGTGTAGGCGGTCAGCGTGGTTCCGGCGGGCACGCCGGAGTTGCCGGGTCCGGGGAAACATCCGCCCTTGCCGTCGGAGGCCCCGGGCTTGTTGGTCCCGGCCACCGGGCAGCCGGCCGCCGGTGCCGTGGTTGTCGCCGACGTCGTCGTGGGTGGCGTCGTCGTGACCGGCTGAGTGGTCGTCGGCGCGGTCGCTGAAGAGGGGGGTGCGGTGACCGTGACCGTGACCGTCGAGGTCGGTCCGGTGACCGTCGTCGTGACGGTCTGGGTCGGCACGGTAACGGTGATGGTGCACGGCGACGAAGGACAGTCGACCGTGGGCGGGTTGGACGCTGCGCCGTAGGCGAGCGTCCCGCCCATGACGACAACGGCGGTCACGGAGATGACGGCAGCCGTTCGGGTACGGATGGTCATGGCGCGCATCAGCGCAGCTCCCCTAACGGGGGGTAGATAGGTGTTCCTCGTGCGATCGCAGCCCGGGGTCCGGGGGATGGCAAAAGCGGAACATTTCGGACAAAAACGGGACATTCCGGACTCTGTCAGGTGCGGCCGGCCCGTGCCTAGGTCTCGACAGTGTCCTGTCGTGGTTTCGCCACCGCGGGTCACGCGCAGGGCAAGCGCAGGACACCCGGAGGAAACGGACCGGTCAAGGGGAGGTAGCGCGACCTCCCATGGTGTCGGTGGCACGCCTTCACGCATTGGAAGTGATCAGGCGGCGGCGACCTCCGGCCGCTCGAGCGCTTGACTGACCCCGTGGACGACCGGAGCGAGGGCCTGGCGGTCGAGGTGGTCGTGGAGGCCGGACGCGTGCCGTGTGTGGCCTGGTTGCCCGACGTGGAGAGTCAGGCGCCGGTGGTGATGTTGGGGCACGGCGGAAGCGGCACCATGCGCTCGGCTCGGCATGAGCGCCTCGGCCGCTGGTTCGCGGCGCGTGGGATGGCGTCGCTGGCCATCGACGGCCCCTTTCACGGGCAACGCGTCGCCGCACCGTTGCCGCCGCGGGAGTATCAGCGGCTCATGACCGAGGGACCGGTCGACCGGATCATCGAGGGGATGGTCCAGGACTGGCACCTCGCCCTGGCCGCCCTATCGACGTCGGCGAACGTCGATCCGCACCGGTGTGCGTACGTCGGTCTGTCGCTGGGATCCAGGTTCGGGATCCCCCTCGCCGCCCGCCTCGGCGCGGACCTGCGGTGTGCGGTCTTCGGCAAGTTCGGGCTCGAACAGTCACGCCTGCTACCAGCAGGACTGAACACGCCCGGACTCATCCGGCGATCGGCCGAGCTGGTCACCGCCCCTGTCCTGATGGCCGTCCGCTGGGACGACGAGCTCTTCCCCCGTGAGGGAGCCTTGGCGCTGTTCGACGCCTTCGCCTCCGCGGACAAGACGCTCGTCGCCCGCCCCGGCCGGCATGCCGGCGGTCACCCGCAGGACAAGTCTCTGTGGCGCACCTTCATCGCCGACCACCTCACGATCTGAAGGCTGGCGACAGGGACTCGGCTCTTCGGCGAGACCACGGTTCGGCCGGCGCTCTGTGCGAAACTCGAACCGATGCAGACACGCTCGGGTGACTTCGAGTTGACGACGGACGAGCTGCGGGCGGTTGCCGGGTATGCCGTGGCGTGCGCCGAACCCGCCCTCGCCATCTTCCAGAAGGCCTGTCCCGATGACGCTCGCCCGGCGGCCGCCCTGGACGCTGCGCGCGAGTTCGTCGAGGGGGCGCCCCGCTCCCGCCTCCAACGGACTACCGCGGCGGACGCCCACCGCGCCGCCAGGGACGCGACGACCGAAGCCGCCCGGCACGCAGCGGACGCTGCCGGCGCGGCGGCGGCGGCCGCATACCTCCATCCGATGGCGAACGCGACGCAGGTACGCCACATGCTGGGATCGGCGGTCAACGCTGCGCGGGCCGCCGAGCTCGTTCGCGGCGACGACCCCGTGGTCGCGGAGTACGTGGTCACGGCCGCCGCCAAGCGAGCCTCTCCGGTCGTCCTCGACGTGCTGTCCCGGTACCCGCGTGCGCCGAAGGGTCGCACCCGGGTCGCGGTCCTCATGCAACGGCTGGACAGCCTGCTCCGTGACCCACCTCCACCGCCGCGCGTGGTCGACGACCCCGGCCCGTTCTTCCACGGGACCAAGGCCGACCTGCGTCCGGGCGACCTGCTCACACCGGGCTGGCGTTCGAACTACGGCACCGGCCGACAGTCCAAGCACATCTACGTGACGGCCAGCCGTGACGGCGCGCCGTTGGCCGCCGAGCTCGCTCGCGGCAACGGTCCCGGCCGGGTGTTCCGGGTCGAGCCACTGGGCCGGCTCGAGGACGACCCGAACGTCACGGACAAACGCTTCCCCGGGAACCCGACCCGCTCCTACCGGACGACCGAGCCGCTACGGATCCTCGAGGAGATCACGGGCTGGACGCCGCCGCCGCCGGAGATGATCCAGCACATCCGCGAGCGGATGGGCGAGCTGACGGAGCTCGGCATCGAAGCGATGGACGACTGAGCTCCTCGCCCAGCCGAGGCGGCGTCGACCCGATGAGTTGCGTCGTTGTCGTGAGTCGACTTCCGTGGAGCCCGTCCATTCCAGAGCCGAGGAGTCGCCATGCCCCGAACGAGGGTCCACAACCTGAACATCTCCCTCGACGGTTACGCCGCCGGCGAGCAGGTGACGTTCGAGGAGCCGATCGGTGGCGCCGGGCGACTGTTCGAGTGGTTCGACGGCCGAGCCATCCACGGGGTCGACGGCGTGGATGACCCATGGACCCTGGACCGCGCACTGACCAGCCTGTGGGGCCAAGGGGTGGGCGCCGAGATCATGGGACGTGGCAAGTTCGGCCCGCAGGTCGGCGAGTGGCCGGACGACGGCTGGCGCGGATGGTGGGGTGACGAACCCCCTTTCCGGACACCGGTGTTCGTCCTGAGCCACTACCCCCGTCCGACCATCGAGTTCGCCAACGGGACGCGCTTTCACTTCGTGGACGGGGCCCCGGAGGACGTGCTGCAGCGCGCGCAGGAGGCCGCCGGCGGTCTCGACGTCCGGATCGGAGGGGGACCCTCCACGGTTCGCCAGTTCCTCAAAGCGGGACTGGTCGACTTCATGCACCTCGTGATCGTGCCCATCACCCTCGGCCGTGGCGTGTCGCTGTGGGAAGGCTCGACCGGCGCCGAAGCGGACTTCAGTGTCGAGTCGATCAGCTCCCCGAGTGGACTGACCCATCAGCTCTGGAACCGCGTCGAGCCGGGGTCACCTGCGGAGTAGTGCTCCACGACCGTGGGGCGGCCGATACGAGCAAAGCTCCTCCGACGAGGATCGGCAGGGCGAACCGCGCGACCTCGGCCACGCCGACGGACGTCAGCATCAGGACGGCGTAGACACCGAGCAGTCCTGCGGCCGCCTTCCCGACCCAACGCCGCTGCCACCCGGTGAGCAGGGCCAGCCCGAGCACCATCTCGGCTCCGGTCGCGCTCAGGGCGGTGGCCTGCACGACCCACCCCTCGGCCCCGTGCAGCATCTCGCTGACGTTGTCGGTGAAGGCCGACCAGCTGCCCCACCACACGCCGGCGTCACCCGGATCTCCGAGCAGCCCGAACCGATCGGCCACGGCACCGAGGAAGTCACACCCCAACCCCACCGCCGCCACCCAGCCCAGGACGACCGTGAGGCGGCCCCGGCCCGCCAGCATCGACGCGGCGAGCGCCACCACCACGACGCCCGCGACGGTGGTGATCGGCCCAGGGGCGACGCCGAGGACCAGCTCGGCCCACACGGCGAGGACCACCCCGATCCCGACCCAGAGAAGCCCGCCCAGCCGTCGAGATCGATCCATCCACTCCATCTCCATTCCTATTTCGTAAGGTTCCTTAGGAGAGAGTCACGTGGGGTCGCAAAATAGTCAAGTCCCTTACTGCCTCACCGCCTAGCATCGAGCCATGGCCCCGACCCGAACGCCTCGCGTGAACCCGTTCCTGGGCCGGCCGACTCCGCTGGGATCGCTGTTCACCGCAGCCGGCCAGCGGCTGGCCCAGGAGCTCAACAGCGCCCTGGCCGACGCGGGCTATCCCGACCTTAGGGCGGCCCACGCGCCGGTGTTCATGGCTATCGACCCGGACGGCACTCGCGTCACCGAGCTCGCGGAGCGCACCAAGATGACCAAGCAGGCCGTCGGTGAGCTGGTCCGGCGCCTGGAGACCCGCGGCTACCTCACCGTCACGGCTGACCCCTCCGACGCGCGCGTACGACGCGTGCGTCTCACCGATGACGGCTGGCGGGCCCTCGCGACCGGCGAACGGGTGATCGCCGAGTTCGACCGATGGCTCGAGACGTCGATCGGCGCCGAGCAGGTGACCCGCCTCAGGTCCACCCTGACGGCCATCGCGGACACTGGGGTCCCGGTACGCGGCGACGCCACCTCGCCGGCCGGACGGTCCGGGACGGCCTAGACCACTCGCCGGTATGCGTAGTCGGTCACGTCAGGCAGCCGGCGGTACCCAGCGGATGCGTACGTCGCGACGGCCGCCCGGTTCGAGCTCGGTGTGGCGACCGTCGCGGTGGACGCGCCCAGGTCGTGCAGCGCCGCCGCCGCCGCGAGGCTGATCGCGGTGCCGTAGCGGTGACCACGATGGTCACGGTGAACGCCCACCGGCTCCAGCAAGCCCGGACGGCCCGGCCCGGCCGCCCACACGGTCACCGCCGCGACCGCGTTGTCCTGGTCGTCGTACCCCACCAGGCAGCGAGCCTGCTGGTATGCCGTCGACCGGGACATCGCCTCCCATCGCTCCGCGGTGAACACGGACCGGTCGAAGGCTCCTCGTTGCACCGCAACGCGATCGCCGACCCGCTCCGGCCCGACCACTTCCACCCGGAGGCCGGGGCCCTCGACCGGGTCACTCAGGTCACGGACCAGCGGCGTCCACGGTTCCCCGTCGACCCAACCGTGGGACTGGAGCAGGGAGCGGAACGCCGTCCCGAAGCGGGCTTCGACGACGACCCTGTCGCCGTGAAGCCGGGCCCGAGCGGCGTCTTTCAGATCGCTTACGAGAGCGTGGGCCAGGCCCGTGTCGTGGTCGGCCACCGGTGCGATCGCCATCCGGATCAGCGAGGCCTCGTCGACGAACCCGATCGCCATCGTCGTGTCGCCGACCGTCCATACCCGGAGCGCTGCAGCCAGTGGGCCGGCCCCGAAGCGCCACGCCCACCCCAGATCGCCTGGATGGAGCTGGACCGGAAGACCGTCCCGCTGCCACGACGAGAGGTCAGCCACCAGCGCGTCGAGCTGGTCCACCGTCGGCGTCGACATCTCGACCTGCATCCCGCTATCCAAACCGAGAAGGCGGCCGGAAGCCCACCCGTTTACGCGGACCCTCGACGACGCCGTGACCGCCGCCGGCGTCACCCCGAACACTCCTACTCCTGTCGGCGGAATGCATCGGCGGTCGGCGAGCGCTGTAGTGGTCAGGTGAACGTCCGGTCTGCGATCAGGCGAGCACGACAGCTGTGTCCGAATGGTGAAGGAGCCCGCCGTGCTCGGTCTCGAGATGGTCGTCGTCGTCGGTATCGCGTTGCTGCTGTGTGGTGCTCTGGCCCAGCGGTTCCCGGTGGCGCCGGCGATCTCGCTGCTGGCGGTCGGTGTGCTGCTCGGTTTCGTGCCGACGCTGCGCGACGTCCAGCTGCCGCCGGAGGTCGTGCTGCTTCTCTTTCTGCCGGCCCTGCTGTACTGGGAGAGCCTCACCACCTCCCTGCGTGAGATTCGTAGCAACCTGCGCGTCGTCGTGCTGACCAGCACGGTGCTCGTGGCGGCCACCGCCGGGGCGGTCGCCGCGGTTGCGCACCACCTGCTGGGCATGTCATGGGGACCGGCGTGGGTGCTAGGCGCTGCCCTCGCGCCGACGGACGCCACGGCCGTCGGCGTCCTCGCCCGAGCCCTGCCTCGGCGCACGGTGACGGTGCTGCGCGCCGAGAGCCTCGTCAACGACGGCACGGCTTTGGTGATCTACGGCATCGCTGTCGGCATCACCGTCGGCCAACAGGACCTGGGGTTCTGGCCGGTCTCCTGGCTGCTGGTGCTGTCCTATGGCGGTGGAGTACTGGCCGGCGCACTGGTCTGGCTGCTGAGCTCTCGGGCCCGCCGCCGGATCGACGACCCCACCCTCGAGAACATCGCCGTCCTGGTCACCCCCTTCGCGGCGTTCCTGCTGGCCGACCTGGTCCATGCCTCCGGGGTGCTGGCCGTGGTGGTGTGCGGCCTGCTGATGAGCCAGACATCGCCGCGCATCACGAGTGCCGCTGCGCGCCAGCAGATGGTGGGCTTCTGGTCGCTGGCCACGACGGTACTGAGCAGCTCACTCTTCCTGCTGGTCGGCCTGCAGGGGCAGTCTGCGATCCGCAACCTGACCAGCACGACATCCGTCCGCGCTCTGGTCGACATCGTGGCGGTCACCGCGGTCGTGATCGGTACACGCTGGGTCTGGCTGTACACCACGCCCTACCTGATCCGCCTCGTCGACCGCCGGCAGGCCCAGCGGGCCCGACGGATCGGTGCGCGTCAACGGATGGTCTCCTCCACCGCCGGGTTCAGAGGTGCGGTGTCACTGGCTCTGGCTCTCGCCGTGCCCAACCAGCTGGACTCCGGAGCTCCCTTCCCCGACCGCGATCTCATCATCGTGATCACCTGTGGCGTCATCGTGCTGACCCTGCTCCAGGCACTGTTCCTACCGGCCGTCGTGCGGTCGTCCCGACTGCCGGTCGACAACTCCGTCGACGAGGAACGCCACCTGGCCGAGGTCGCGACGACCGATGCCGCATACGAGGCCATCGAGCAGACCGCCCGGCACCTCGGCAGCGACGAACGAGTCGTGGACCGCGTACGCCACGAGATCGACAAGCGGCGCAAGCTCCTCGCCGCCGACGGAGCCGGTGACGACCCGGTCGTCCTGCACGACGACCAGTACACCGCGCTGCGACTGGCCCTGCTCGGGCGTGAGCGTGCCACGCTCGTGCAGCTGCGGGACGAGCAGCAGATCGACGACATCGTCCTGCGTCAGGTCCAGGCACGTCTGGACCAGGAAGAGGTACGACTGAGCCGATCCTCTCCCGTCGACTAGCCACCCGTCGAATCCGGTGGCCCTGAGTTGCGGTTCTCGAGTCTGGGACTAACCGGTGAAGGGCTTCTTGTCGGGCTCGCACACCGTCCCGGGCGGCGGCGTGACGAGGTCCACCAGATAGACGACCCTCGCCTCCTCGACGCACGCACTGGAGTCGTGCGTCGTCACGTGCCCGTAGCCGTTCAGGGTCAGCAGTACCGCGTTGCCGAGCATCGTGCTCACGGCCACGGCGTTCGCGTAGGCGGTGTTGGGGTCGTAGCGCCCGTTGATGACCAGAACGGGCACGTCGGTCTTCGCGTTCCAGGGCCCGGTGTACCGGTCGTTGCTCGTGGCGGGCCAGTTGGCGGCGCAGGGAGCCCATAGCCACCAGCCCTCGATCGAACCGGCCCACCGACTGCCCTTGGCGAGCTCGCCGATGACGGTCGGCCACTCAGCGACCGGTCGGTCAGCCCCTGCGTCGAGGCAGGAGATGGCCGCTGACTTGGTCGATTCGGCGAACGCCTTCGGGGCGAGCGACAGTCGCGCCTCCGTCTCGAGCGCGGAGGCGTCACCGTCGGCGGCGGCGTTGAGCTTCTCGGCCCATGCCGGCCACAGGCTTGGGTCCCTCATCGCGGCGAACGACGTCAGGACCAAGTCGTTGTAGACCAGCTGGCCGGGTGGGTCCGAGTGGGGTGCCGGGATCGTGCCCTGACGCAGCGTGTCGAACAGGGCGTCGACCCGTTGGGCCGCCGTCTGCCCTGGGTGCCCGGCCAGCTTGCACGCGGTGGGGCCGGCGGCGTCACACAGCCTGAAGAACTGCCCGACCACCTCGTCGACGGAGGATGCGTCGTTGGCCGCTCTCATCTCGGCGTTGGTGGTGTAGGGGACGGGGTCGACGACGAGTCGGCATCATCGCCCGCACGTGCTGCGGAAACATGTTCACGTAGGTCTGGCCGAGGTAGGTGCCGTAGGAGAGGCCGACGTAGGTGATCTTGTCCTCCCCCACGCCCTGCCGCAGCGCGTCGAGGTCACGTGCGGTGTCGGCCGTCGAGACGTGGGACAGGACGTCACCCATCACCTGGCCGCAGCGGCGGGCCAGATCGAGCATCCGAGTCGCGTATGCCGCTGACTCGCTCGCCGTGTAGGGGATCGTCACTCCCTTCCAGAACACCGCCTCCTCCGCGTCGTCGGCGAAGCAGTGGATCGGTGAGCTGGCATGCGTGCCGCGCGGGTCCCAGCTGATGATGTCGAACCGACCTCCACCCCAGGCGTCCAGTCCGGGTCCGGAATCCCGGACCATGCCGACGCCGGTGTCCCCGGGCCCTCCGGGGTTGATGAAGAGGGACCCGATCCGTTCCGCGGATTTGCTGGCGCGGTGCCGGATCACGGCCAGCTCGATCTTCGTGCCGTTGGGGTTCTTCCAGTCCAGCGGGACCGGCACTTTGGCGCAGTCCAGCCCGGTGCCGCAGGCGCTCCAGCCGATCGCTGTGGTGCCCGCTGCCGCCGTCGTGGTGGTCCCGGTCGACGACGGCGGGCTCGGAGTGCTGGTGCAGGCCGCGGCGGCCAACGCCACGGCCGCGGCTCCGGCCAGGAAGGCGGCCCGCGAGTGGCGACGCTGAGCCGTGCGCCGAGCGGGAGTGGCGGTCTTCGTCGTCATCGTGGTCCCCTTGAGAGCGTGGAGGTTCAGGCTCCTGGTCGGCTTTCAGACGCGGGTGGCGGTGACCCGGACGATGTGGCCGTCGCGGTCGAAGCGGGCGACCTCGAAGAGCACGTTGAGCGAGGGCTCCAGGAAGGACGCCGATCCCGCCTGGTCGCCGGGTACGGCGATGGACCCGAGGATCGCCGGCGTCGGTCCGACGTCCTTGCCCGGCCCGATCCGACGGACGAAGACCGTGGGCTCGGCGAGCCCGCGGTACCAGCCGGTCGGGCGGACGTACTCGATGAAGTAGTCCCACCCGACGTCCGGGTTGGTCAGCTTGATCCCGAGGTTGGCTCGCTGACCCGGCTCGGTGAGCGGGGCCAACGGCAGACTGATCCCCTCGCCGAGGTTCACCCAACCGCCTTCGTCGTGGAACAGGCGGTGCCGGTACATCCAGCCGCGCTGGTCCAGGTGCGCCAGACACAGCGGCGCGCCAAAGTTGACGTTCCAGCGCGGAGACGGGAACAGCGGCGCCTGGCTCATGATGCAGCACGGGTCGGCGTAGTGCGTCTGGAAGTCGGCGCTGACGTCGTGCTGCATACCGAAGCCGTGGCCCATCTCGTGGGCGGTGATGTCACCGACGTGTGGAGGCGTGAGGGTGACCTTGCCCCGAGAGTCGGCGCTGCCGTCGAGCCAGAACGGGGCCCACGTCGAGAAGTCGCCGCTCTGGTCCACCCCGTCCTTGGACCAGTTCTCGATATAGATGGCGATCTGGCTGTGGAAGCCGGTTACCGCATCACCGCCGGCGTCCTGTACCGCCTGGATCGCGGCGTCCACGAGACCGGAACGGCCGGGCCCCTTGGGGGTCGTGATGGGCGAACCGCCGGCCTGGCTGCGCGGAACCTTGACGGTCACCCAGTCGAAGACCGTCGTCCCGCGGATGTCGACGGCACCGAGTGACGCGTCCCGCCAGAACTCGACCATGCCCTCGGTGCCTGGGGTGAAGATCTCTCGGTAGAAGGCGGCCACCGGGTCTTCCCGAGCGGGGTCCGCCGGCTCGCCCTGCAGACGACAGAGGATGATCGCCCACGGCTTCTTCTCGCTCACGTCCATCCGGGCCAGAAGCCCGCGCAGCGAACCGGCCGGCTCGGGGGCGTACTGCTGGTGGAGGGCCCGAAGCCCTCGTGACGTTCCCTTCGGCAGGGCCCCGGCCTCGCGCTGTCGCTCGATCGCCTGTCGCAGCGTGGCCATTACTGCAACGTGACCAGGATCGGGATGAGCTCCCTTCCGGCGCAAGGCTGCAGGGCCTTGCCGATCATGGCGCCGATCGCGCGGCCCCGGTCGCCAACCCTCATGGCGTGTCCCGGCACGGACGACGTGGTGAGCAGATCGCCGACCCTGATCGGGTCGGCGGTGGCGTCGACTCGACAGAAGACCTTGCCCATCAGTGCGAGGGGTACGCGTCCGGTCTGGTCGACGCCGTGCGCCGCGTCCAGGATGACGCCGGGCGAATAGTGGCCGGCGCCCGAGACCACGCCGACCACACCGGTGTCGTACTCGCGCTCGCTCAGCCGCAGTCCACCGGACTCGTCCAGGACCATGACGCTGCCCGGCTCGACCGGTTCCAGCGTGGCGACACCGGCGCCGGCCGGCACGAACAGGTCGAAGTTCTCGGCGTAGTCCGCGCCCGAGAGCATCAGGTCACCGGTGACGACCACGTTGCCGTCGAAGAACCCCGCCAGCCCGTTCGGGTTGTGCCCGGAGACGCCGGCCGCCTGCGGGTTGTGGGTGATGCCCCAGACCCCGTCCATCTGCTGGCTCTCCCCGACGACACCAGCGTTGGTGTTGCTGTGCCCGTAGACCCCTTGGAAGTCCTTGCTGAGACCGACGACTCCTCGCCGACCCTCGCCGACGACCCCGTCACCGTTGCCCGCCTCGTTGACCCCGTGGACGCCAGTCCCGTTCGTACTGTTGCCAGTTGCCCCGGTGCCGTCGTTGGTGCGACCGGCGATCCCGATTCCCGGGCCGTCGCTGAGGCCGACCACGCCGACCTGGCTTCCTTTCGCCCATCCCTCGATGGCGGTGCCCAGCTGGGAGCTGGCCCGAATCCCCGGCATCGTCCGGCTGGCAGCGCGGAGGGCGTAGTCGGTGTCGCTCAGCGCAACCACGCCGCGACCGGTCGTCGACTCTCCCAGCACGCCGAACGAGCTGACGCTGACGCCGTGGACACCCTTTCCGGTATCACTGCGACCCAGCACCGCGTCCCCCGCGGCGGTATGCGTGGCCGTCACCGCGGGAACGTTCGGGTCGGCGGAATCTGCGCTGGTTGGAGCGGCCATGGGAGGGTCCTTCACGACACCATCGGATGGTCCCGACGTCGACAACGCGACACCCGAGAACACGGAACGTCTGACCGTCCCATCCTGCGGGGCTGCTGTCACCCCCTGTGGACCGTCACTCCAGGACCGGTCGACGGGGTCAACGGCCCGGCGTGACCACGATCGCGTCGCCGACCGGACGCTCGCCGGTCGCATCGGAGGGATGCGTCACCAGCGCCCCGTTGACCGCCATCGCCGTCGACCCACCGCCGTCGAGGTTGATGGCGTCGACGAGGCCCAGCGAGCGCGCCACGTCGGCGGTCTCCGGGATGGAGAGTCCCAGGTCCGCGGTGCTCCGGCCGTCGACGGTGACGAGAACGGTCCGTCCTTGGGCGTCGACACCGGCGAACGTTCGTGGGTTGCGTTTGACGACAAAGCCGTAGGCGAAGCTCGGGTCACCAGGGTGGACGAAGCCGTCGCGAGCCTGAGTGATCTCGTCGCGGCCGTTCCGGACCAGCTGGGGACCGCCGTTGACGATCGTGTCGGCCGGCGAGGTGCGGACCGGGTGACCGGCGCTGTCGCGGAGCCCGGCGGTCAGCTGGATGCGGTCACCGACGCGGACACCTCCGAGCTCGCCGACCCGGTCGCCGGTCGCCTGGAGCGACGTCTGGCCCTTCGCGAGGGTGGTGCCGCGGGCGTCGAGAACCGCGGTCACGCGGTGGTCGGCGCCGATGACGATCTCCCGTCCTGGACCCATCGGGGTCTTGGGTCCGAACGCCGGAGTCAGCTCGACCACCTCCGCCGAATCGGTGCACGTGATGTCGTGCAGGGGCTTCGCGGTGGGGAGGTCGGTGAGATCGCCACCGCAGTTGCGGATGAGGCCAGGGACGCGGTCGATGCCGTCGAGCCGGACGGAGCCTCGGCCGAGGTTCGCGGTGCCTTGCCACCACAGTCGCTCGATCTCGGTATGCCTCGCGTCGTCGCGCATGACGAGGGCGGGGCGGCCGGCGATGGGCTCGGAGAGGAGCTGGCCGGAGTAGACACCGACACCCGCGGGGTCGCCCGGTGCGCCGGACGCCGGGTCGAGGACGAAGTACCCGGCGTTGATGCCGACGGTCGCACCGGCGGCCGCGCTCAGCGCCGAGGTTGTCTCGCGGTTGAACAGGTCCGGGCCGTAGGTGGCCCCGAGCCCACCGCGGAAGACCTTCGGGTCGATGGTGACCACGTTGACGTTCCAGGGTCCTCTGGCCGACCGATCGCCGTCCCAGCCGGTGTAGACCGAGTTCGCCGACTCCCCCGCGGCAGTGACGTCAGCGCGGACGATGTCGGCAGCGGCCTTGCTCGGCCAACTGCCGACCCGCACCCGATATCCCAGCGTGCCGGGCGCCACGTCCACGGCTCTCGGCTGGGCGACAGCCTCCACCCGCGGGTTGAAACCCTTGCTGCGCAGGCGATCCGCGGCCGCGTTGGCGCTCGTCTCATCGGAGATCGAGGTGGGCGGCGCGTCCGGGTCCGGGCTCCCTGCCGTAGGACCGATGAGGACCTCGAGGGTCCACACCAGCGCCGGGTCGCTCGCGCCGCGAGTGATCCTGGTCAGCGTCACACCCCTGGCCAGCGTCGACGTCGTCCTGGTCTCCGAGAGGTTGGCCGGCCCCAGGTCGAGCGCGCCCCCGCCCGGTGGGTCGCCATGCGCCTCCGCCGCCACGGGTGCCACGAGACACACGGCCAAGGCCGTTGCGGCTGCCGCGCCGATAGCGGACAGCCGGCCGTGCCGGCCGGGACGGGGACGGGTCGTGGACTTCGTCGCCTGGGTCACAACCTTCGACGCTACCTCCGCTGGGTACCGGGGGCGACTTCGAGAACCTGCGGGCCGGCGGGCGATCAGCGACCGACGAGGCCCATGCCCTGGTCGTTGTAGCGGTCTCCGGCTACGCCGATTCGGGCGGCCGCCTGGTCGAGGTCGGCGATCTCGTCCGCCGAGAGGGCGACGGTGGTGGCGTCGGCGTTCTCGCGTAGACGTTCCAGCCGTCGGGTGCCCGGGATGGGCACGATCCACGGCTGCTGGGCGAGGAGCCAGGCCAGGGCGACCTTTCCGGGCGACGCCTGCTTGGCCGCCGCGAGTGCGCGGACGTGCTCGACGAGCGCCTGGTTCGTGGCCCGGTTGTCCTCGGTGAACCGCGGGATGGTTCCGCGAATGTCTCCGGCGGAGAACTCGGTCGACGGGTCGACCGTGCCGGTCAGGAATCCTTTGCCGAGTGGGCTGAACGGGACGAACCCGATACCGAGCTCGGCGAGCGTCGGCAGGACCTCCGGCTCGGGGTCGCGGGTCCAGAGTGAGTACTCGCTCTGGACTGCGGTCACGGGATGGACGGCGTGTGCGCTGCGGATGGTGGCGGCGCCCGCCTCGGAGAGCCCGAAGTGGAGGACCTTGCCGGCGGCGACCAGCTCGGCGACCGCGCCGGCGACCTCCTCGATCGGCACGTCCGGGTCGACGCGGTGCTGGTAGTAGACGTCGATCCGGTCGGTTCGCAGCCGCTGCAAGGATTCGTCGGCCACCCGCCGAATCTGCTCCGGGCGGCTGTCCAGCCCGACGGATTTGCCGTTCTCGATGCGCCAGCCGAACTTCGTGGCGATGACGACGTCGTCCCGGATCGGAGCCAAGGCCTCGCCGACCAGCTCCTCGTTCACGTACGGTCCGTAGACCTCCGCGGTGTCGAAGAACGTCACGCCGAGTTCCACGGCGCCGCGGATGACACCGATCATGTCGTCGCGGGTACCCGGGTTCGGACCGTAGCTCTGAGACATGCCCATGCAGCCCAACCCGATCGCCGAGACCTGCAGTCCTTGTCCGAGTGTCCGTGTGTGCATGCTGAGTCTCCTTTGCTGTCAGTGCTTCTCACGCGTGTATGCGTCTTCCGGGTTGAGCGGCCCAAACTTGTAGGAGGCCGTGACGCCGCCGTCCATGAGGATGTCGCTGCCGGAGATGAAGGCCCCTGCTGCGCTCATGAGGAGCTCGCCGACGGTTCCGACCTCGTCGGGCGTGCCGGCCCGGCCGGCGGGGCACGCCTCGATCATGCGGCGGTACCCCTCGCCTCGCGGGCCGGTCAGCTCGTCGCGGGCCAGCGGGGTGATGATGATGCCGGGGCTGATGGTGTTGACGCGAGCCCCGCGGTGCCCCCAGCGCACGGCCTCGCCCGTGACTCGGAGGGCGTTGCCGCGCTTCGCGAGCTGGTATGCGTGCAACGTGTCGGTGACCCGGTCCGGCTGGAGCATGGGCAGGGCCAGCAGCTCCTCGGTGGGGCGTCGTGGCCAGGGCACGGTCCTCGGCCGGCGTCAGCGCCGGGAGCCGATGCCCGGACTGGGAGGCGATCACGATCCCGGCCCCTCCGGGCGCTACGACGTCACCGACGACCTCGAGCACCAACGCGGTGCCGTAGAGGTCCACGCGGAGGATGGTCTCCGGGCTCGCCTGGGACGGCGAGACCCCGGCGGCATGGATGAGCCCGGTGACGCATCCGAAGGTCGCAGCCTGCTCCGCCAGCGACTGGACCGACGCGCGTGAGGCGACGTCGACCACCGCCGTCGAGACGTCGAAGCCGGCGTCCGCCATCACCGTGGCGGCGGCCTGTGCGTTGTCCTCCCGCAGGTCCGCCAGGACCACGCGCTTCCCCGCGCTCACCCGGCGGGCGATGGCCTGCCCGATCGACCCGCTCCCGATGACGACGACGACCTCGGTCGTCATCCCGAAACCTGGGCGGCGAGCGCGGCGTGCGCCGTCGCATACTGCTCGTCGGTCACCGCGTCGAGCCACGTGGCTGAGTCACCCTCCGGGGTGGTGACGACGAGGGCGAGGTGGCACATGAGGTTGTCGCGGGTGGCGCCGTGCCAGTGCTCCTCACCGGGCGGGGTCCACACCGTCTGACCCGGGCGCAGGACGATCACTCGGCCGTCGCGAGTCCCGACCAGGCCGACTCCGTCGGTGCAGTGCAGGGTCTGGCCCAGCGGGTGCGAGTGCCAATGGGTACGCGCGCCGGGGGGAATCGGACGGTTGCGGGGACGAGGCGCGACTCGTCGTCGCCGCCGGCGATCCGGTCGAGCCACACGTCACCGGTGAACGTCGTCTCGGGGCCCTTGGCCGTAGCGGGCAGGGTGCGTAGTTCCATTGATGTTCAGTCCTTTCCGGCCGGGGCGGCCGTGTACGGCTGGCTGGCCCAGCTCGCCAGAAGACTCAGTGACTCGGCGTCCGGCGAACCGGGCTCGGCGGTGTAGACGTTGATCCGCTGCCCCCGGGTCGGCGGGCAGGTCGAACGCCTCGTAGGTGAGGGTCAGGTCGCCCACGACCGGACGGTGCAGCTGCTTCAGTCCGGTGCGGTGCAGCGAGACGTCGTGACGCGCCCAGAGTTGACAGAAGCGGTCACTGCGGGTCGACAGCTCCCCGACGAGCGCGGTCAGCTGGCGGTCGTAAGGGTCACGGCCGGCCTCGGCACGCAGGATGGCGACCACCCCGGCCTCGACCCGGCCGAAGTCTCTGAAGAAGTCGGTCGCCGTGGGACCGAGGAAGACGTACCGGGCGACGTTCGGCACCGCCTCCCCCATGTCGAAGATGGGCGCATACAGGGCGCGACCGAGGGCGTTGGCGGCGAGGACGTCCGACCGCCCGTTGCGCACGTACGCCGGGGCACCGCTCATCGAGTCCAGCACCCGCTGCAGGCCGGGCCGGACGGTCGTCCGGCTCGGACGGCGACGACCGGCGGCCGCCGGCGTCTGTGCCGCTCGGACCAGGTTCTGGACGTGCATTCGCTCCGCATCGTCCGGCTGCACCGCCGACGCGACCCCGTCGAGGACGGCCTCGGAGATCCCGGTCGCCGCGCCCCGCTCGAGCCGGGTGTAGTACTCGACGCTGATTCCCGCGAGCAGCGCCACCTCCTCGCGGCGCAGCCCGCTGACGCGCCGGTTCGTTCCGTACGCGGGAAGCCCCGCCTGCTCGGGCGTCACCTTCGCGCGTCGTGAGGTCAGGAACTCGCTGATCTCCTTGCTGCTCACGGCACCAACGCTAGGCACCACACCGGCGGAGAGACAGGGTCTGGCGGTACCCCTCTCGCCGGGGACTCCCTCGCGCCGTGCGGCTGTGCTCTGCTGGTGCACGTTGGGCAGAGCCACGAGACCCCGAGGAGAACCTGTGCGCGCCACCGTCATCTACGGAGCCGGAGACATCCGCGTCGAGGACCGCCCCGACCCCTCGATCCTCGAACCCACCGACGCGGTCGTCCGGACCGTGGCCTCCTGCGTCTGCGGGTCAGACCTGTGGCGCTACCGCGGCATCGGCGATGTTCCAAAGCCGACCCCCATCGGTCACGAGTACGTCGGGATCGTCGAGGCCGTCGGGGACCAGGTCTCCACCGTCCGACTCGGGCAGTTCGTCGTCGGAGGCTTCCTCCACAGCGACAACACCTGCGCCGTATGCCAGGTCGGCATGCAGTCGCACTGCCTGCACGGCGGCGGCTACGACGGCTGCCAGGCCGAGGCGATCCGCATTCCCAACGCCGATGGCACCCTGCTCGCCACCCCCGGGCAGCCCGACGAGGCGATGATCCCCGCCCTGCTCACGTTGTCGGACGTGATGGCCACCGGCTGGCATGCCGCGGTGTCCGCTGACGTGCGCGCCGGCGGCACGGTCGTCGTCGTCGGTGACGGCGCCGTCGGACTCTGTGGCGTCCTGTCCGCCGCGCAGCTGGGAGCCGGCCGGATCATCGCCATGAGCCGCCATGCCGACCGTCAGGCGATCGCCCGCCGGTTCGGCGCCACCGACATCGTCGCCGAACGCGGCGACGCCGGCGTGGCGCAGGTCCTCGAGCTCACCGGCGGCATCGGGGCCGACTCGGTGCTCGAGTGTGTCGGCACCGAGGACTCGGTGATCCAGGCACTGCGCTGCGCCCGCCCCGGCGGCATGGTCGGGTGGGTCGGCGTTCCGCACGTGACCGACATCCCTCAGCAGCACATGTTCTGGCGCAACGTCGGGCTGAGGGGCGGACCGGCCCCGGTACGCGCATACCTGCCCGAGCTGCTGGAACGGACCCTCGACGGACGGATCGACCCGGGACCGGTGTTCGACCTCACGTTGCCCCTCGACCAGGCGGCCGAGGCCTACGCGGCCATGGACCAGCGCCGGGCCATCAAGTCGCTGCTCCAGCCCTGAGCGTCACCACCGGCAGGCCGGCCGACTCACCGAGTCTGGCCGGCCGGGTCGGCCCCTGTTGGCGACCCGACCGGCCATTCCCGAGGCTCGGCCACTGGGGCAGGGCCTCGTGAGCGCCGGACCAGCGCTGTCAGTGGGTGACGGAGCGACGTCCGCCGACACGGCTCCAGATGAGCAGCACGATGACGGCGCCGATGATGGAGCCGATGATGCCCGCCGGCTGGAGGAACCCGTCCTGGGCGTCCTTGTGGAAGAGCAGGTAGCCGAGGAAGCCGCCGACGAAGGATCCGACGATCCCGATCACGATCGTCATGAGGACCGACATGTGCTGACGGCCGGGCACGATGAGCCGGGCGAGAGCGCCGGCGATCAGGCCGACGATGATCATGGTGATGATGAGTCCGAGCATGGCAAGTCCTTTGGGGTGGAGGACGGGGCCGGGTCGGCTGGTCCGTTGTGGTCTCACCGAACCACCCCTTAGGGCGGGTGCGGTACACCCCTAAGGGGGTTATCGTCGTCGTCGTGACCGCCAGCAGCACGCTGACCCGGCCCATCACCGTGGCCCTGGTCGACGACTACGACGTGGTGGTGATGGGCGTGGCCAACATCCTCGACCAGTACCGCAACCAGGTCGTCGTCGCGGAGCTCGACACCAACCGGCCGGTCAGCGACAACGTCGACATCGTGTTGTACGACTCGTTCGCGCAGCCGGAGTCCGACCACGACGAGATCAGCGTCCTGATCAGCAACCCGAACGCTGAGCACGTCGTCGTCTACACCTGGAACTTCGCACCCGACCTCGTCGAGGGCGCCCTCCAGCAAGGGGTGAGCGGCTACCTGTCCAAGGCGCTGCCGGCCCGTGAGCTGGTCGACGCCCTGTGCCAGGTGCACGCCGGCGAGGTCGTGGTCAGCCCGACCCCCGGCCGGTCGCGCCCGATCAACGGCCTGGACTGGCCGGGCCGTGGCGAAGGCCTCTCCGACCGCGAGTCCGAGATCCTCGCGCTCATCACCCAGGGCCTCAGCAACGCCGACGTCGCGCGGCTCACCTACCTCAGCCCCAACACCGTCAAGTCCTACATCCGCACGATCTACCGCAAGATCGGTGTCGCCAGTCGCACGCAGGCGGTCCTGTGGGGAGTCCGCCACGGTTTCACGCCCGACGGCCACCGGATCGACCACTGGCGCGGCGGCCCCTGACCGCGGCGACGACCAGCCGCCCGGTCATTTCGGCGACCATAGGGTTTACGTCCTGTCGGCTCCGCGAGGGTAAGTGCTAACTTACCGTTCGTGGTGACTAACCGAACCGGAGATGGTCTGACGGCGCTCGGGGATCCGACTCGGCGGGCGATCTTCGAGTCCTTGGCCGAACGCCCGCGGGCTGTCGGTGAGCTCGCTGATGCCCTGCCCGTCAGTCGGCCGGCGGTCTCCCAGCACCTGAAGGTGCTCAAGGACGCGGGCCTGGTCACCGACAACGCGAGCGGCACCCGTCGCATCTACCGGCTCAACCCCGAGGGCGTGGCCGCCATGCGCGACCAGCTCGACACCTACTGGAACCGAGCTCTCGACGGCTACGTCCAGGCCGTCGACCAGGCAAGACAGGAGCAACCGTGACCGAGACCGCAACCCACCTGGTGCGCAAGGAGATCGTCGTCGACGCTCCGCTCGAGCGGGCGTTCGCCGTGTTCACCGAACGGATCGGGGACTTCAAGCCGCCCGAGCACAACCTGCTGCGGGTACCCATCGCCATGACCGTGTTCGAACCGCGGGTGGGTGGCCACATCATCGACCGAGGTCAGGACGGGACCGAGTGCCGGTGGGCCAGCATCCTGGCGTACGACCCGCCGCACCGGGTCGTGTTCAGCTGGAACATCGGACCGCGCTGGCAGATCGAGGCCGACCCGGCCAACCGGAGCGAGGTCGAGGTGACCTTCACACCGCTCGGCGCGGATCGCACTCGGGTCGAGCTGGAGCACCGCAACATCGACCGGCACGGGCCCGGGTGGCAGGCGGTGCACGACGGCATCGGCGGTGAGGCCGGGTGGCCGCTGTACCTGAGCCGGTATGCGGCGCTGTTCACCGAGGAGGGCCGATGACGCCCACCACCGTCACCGTGGACGTCGACCGGCCGGCGGACGAGGTGTTCGCCTACGCCATCGACCCGACCCACTTCCACGAATGGCAGAACGGCGTGGTCGACGGCCGCATGGTTCGCCAGGGAATGCCCGAGGTCGGAGCCCACTGCGTCACCACGCGCCGCATCGGCGGCGCCGAGCGTCCTTCCACGTCCGAGGTCGTGCGCATCGACCCGCCCCACGCCTGGAGTGTTCGCGGCATCGACGGCCCGATCCGGGCCAGCGTGGACCTCGACGTCGAGCCGTTGACCGAGACCCGGTCACGCCTGACCATCCGGGTCGACTTCCAGGGCTACGGCATCGGTAAAGCCCTTGTGCCGCTCATGATCCGGCGGCAGGCGGCCAAGGAGATGCCCACCAACGTGCGCGCCCTCAAGGCGTGCCTGGAGGCATCGCCCTAGGGCAGCTGGCGGTGGCGATGGCCGCTCCCGCCCGCGCACTCTCCTCGCCGCCGCCGGTTCATGCCCGGCCTCGGGTGTGGGCGAGGGTGAGCTGTCGGCGGTGGTGGTCGTAGTGCTGTGTGGGGTAGTGGTAGACGTCGCGGACGCTCATGACGTCCGTGAAGTAGGGGTCCCAGCCGGTGGGAAAGTGCATGGACCGCTGGAGCTCGTCGTCGGTGGCCAGGTCGAGCGAGGTCTGCAGGGTGCCGATGGTTCGGTCCATGAGTCGTTCGGTGCGGGGATATCCGAGGACGCGGATCCCGCCGAGAGATCCGACGTAGTTGATGGTGTGGAACGGGCGGGTCCCGGCGTCGAGGGTGGCAGCGAAGCGGCGGGAGGCCCCGTCGGGGAGGTGGGCGAACCCGCGTACGAGAAAGAGAAGGTTCCGCACGAGCAGGTACCCGAAGACCATGTGGAAGAGCAGCTGCTCGTTGGTCCACTTGGTGCCGTCGGTGGGACGCCGCAGCTCTCGCACCGTAGCCGAGTCGACGAGCTCACGGAAGTCTGCCCGGACCCGGTTCATCTCGGTGCGGATGTCGTTGGTGTCCATTGGCCCTCCCAGGGCCGCTCACGGTGACGTGGCCTGGTGTCAACGGTAGGACCGACGTGCTGAGAACAGTCTGAGCGCTGCGGACGTCGGTCTCGGGGTCAGCCCTTGAGGTTCACGTGAATGAGAATGCGAGAGGCCGTCTCCGGTGTCGACCCTCGAACCGTGACACGAAGCCAGTTGCCGAACGTCGTCACCGGGATTTCCGCGATCGCGTCCTCGACGCTCAGTTCGACCGGGCTGCCGCGGCGGATCCAGTTGATGCCGTCGGGCGACACCTCCACGGCAACCACCAGTGGCGGATGCTCCCCCTCCGTCTGGACGAAGAACACCGCCTCGGTGGCCCAGCCGGCCTCGTAGGGCAACGTCGCGTAGTCGCCGTCGATGCGGACACGACGGGCCAGAACGGAGGTGTATGTCGTCTGCATGAGGGCGCGTTCCTGATCAGTGGAGAGTGGTCACGGGGACGGCCACGACGTCGAGATCAACGATCGCACCCTGGTCGGTCAGTGTGGTGTGCAACAGCGTCGTGTCGACCTCGCCGATCGACCACCCGTGACGAACGCAGAGTGCGGCGGCCGTCCCTGCGCCCTGTCCCATCGCCATACAGGTCGCCATGACACGCGCCGAGCCGAAGCCGGGGCCGTCCGCGCTGAGGCTTCGGCCGGCGGTGACCACGTTCACGCTCCCCTTGGGGATCAGGCAGCGCAGCGGGATGGCGTAGGCACGCTTGGGGTGGAAAAACTGGCTCTGGTTGATGCTGTCCGGCTCGTGGATGTCGATGACGTGCGCACCCTTCGCGACCGTGTCCGGGAACGGCTTCGCCTCGACGACGTCGTCCTTCACGAGGTGGTACTCACCCACGATGTGGTACGTCTCGCGGACACCGGTCTGGATGCCCGACTTCGCCAGCCAGCAGTCCCGGAACTCGGGGAACTCCCGCCGCAGCACCCCGATGAACTGATGCAGCGACTCTCGGAGGCTCACCTCGGTGCGACTGAAACCCTCGGGGTCGCTCGCATCGGTCGGCTCGCGAAGCAGGTTGATGCTCACCATCCCGTCGTGGAAGAACGAGTTGATCCACGGACCGCCGAAGAGAGGGATCTCTCCGTCGGCGTGCAGGTCCGCAAGCCGGTCTCGAATGGTCGCGGAGACCGGCAGGACACCGTTCACCGCATCGCCGAAGAGGTGTCGCAGTGCCGCGGTGTCGACGCCGCCGAGCTGGAACCACAGGGTGGCGGGCTGCAGGACATCGTTCTTGACGACGGGTAGTCCTGCGGCGCGGACGACGTCGGCATCGCCGCTGGCGTCGACGACGACGCTCGCTCCGTATGCGATCCGGCCCGCCTTGTTCTGGATGATCACGTGCGTGACGCGACCGTCCTCGACGATGCAGTCCGAGAACCACGAGTGGTACAGCAGCGTCACTCCTGCTTCGACGAGCAGGCGCTGCGCTGCGAGCTTGAGTATCTCGTCGTTCACCGGATAGTTGCCGCTGTCACGGTCGAGCTCCGCGCCGCCGAGCTCTGCCGCGCGGCGCATCAGCTCGAGCGGGATGCCGCCGATGTGAAAGCTCTCGCCGAGTCGGAACTCGCTGATCGGCGTGACCAGGGCGCTGGTCGCCATACCGCCCACGAAGCCGTATCGCTCGATGAGGAGCGTTCGGGCTCCGTTGCGAGCCGCCGCGATTGCGGCGATGAGGCCGGAGGGCCCACCTCCGCAGACCACGACGTCGTAGCTTCCGACGACCGGCGTCTCTCGCGGGGACTCGGTGACGAACATGGAGGTTCCTGCTCTCTCGATCCGTGAGGTCACTCCGTCGAATAGACGACGGAGTCGAGGAACAGATGCACGGATCGATCGGTGTCCGTCTCCACGAAGAAGACGGGGTTGATGAGATTGGTGATGGACTTGTATCCGGGGGTGAGCGTGGGCGAGATCCCGCGCAGATCGAAGACCTGGTCCATCGACTGGAGCTCGATGTACTCGCGGCGCTGTACGTCCACCGTGAGACGCAGGTAGATCCAGTTGATCTTGTCGGGGCTCTCGTTGTAGAGCAGGTCCTGTTCCCCACCAGGCACCCACTGGTACCCGTCGGCCGATCCGTCCTCGAATCGGCGGCCGTACCACTGGTTGTCGACTCCCGGCACGCACCACCCGTCCCTGACACCGAAGTTCCAGTCCTCCGGCGTGACTCCTTCGGCCACCCGGTAGTACTGCCACTTCTTCACCAGGGTGCCGCTGAGGGAGTTCACATATCGCACGCCCGGCATGTAGCGGTGTTCGGAGTCCTGCACGTCGAAGAAGAACCCGAAGGCACGGATGTCCTCCTCGCCCAGACCGAGTCGGTCCTGCTCCGGCGTGTACGCGTACCACGCTTCGATCTGGATCTTCGTCGGGTCATCGAACCGCGACAGACGCTTGATGGCGTGCCCCATGCTGCCCGGACGCGGTGCTTCGGTGTGGGGGCCGCCGGTGGGCGCCGTGGTCAGCTTGAGGGAGTACGTGCCCTCCATCGAGCCGTGGGACGACGCGAACCGCATGGCCGCGGAGCTGAGCATCGTCGGCGCCCAGCTCGAGAGATCGACGTTCGACTCGAAGGACTCGTAGTCGTCGTAGACGAAGTTCGGCGTGAGGTCCATCCAGCCGTTGAAGCCCTTGTCGAAGTCGTCGTACGTGACGACGCGGGTGAGCGGCTTGAACCGCTCGAGGCCGCGATCGTAGGTGAGGACTCTGTCCATGCCATACCTTCCGTCGTCCTCGCTCGGTGCAGGGACGGCGCCCCCCGGCGCCGCCCCCACACCTCCTTACTGCCGTCTCACTTGGTCAGGTAGACGCTGCTGAAGTCGATGAACTCGTTCGGCGGGATGACCAGCCCCTTCACGGTCGAGGTCGTGGCGGCGTTGACCTTGATCTCGAACAGCGGGATCGCCGGGGTGTCCTTCGCCATGATGTCCGCGGCCTGCTGGTACAGCTTCAGACGAGCGGCCTGGTCGGTGAGCTGTTGGGCCTGTGTGGTGATCGTGTCGAGATCCTTGTTGCAGTAGCCGAGACGGGCCGCCGCGCAGTTGTACAGCCGGAAGATCGTGTAGTCCGCATCGCCAGTGATGGTCTGGTTCGGCTGGATGTCCATGTTCCATCCGTGCGTGCCGTCAGGATTGACGGTGCTGAAGGTCTTCAGCCACGTCGCCGGATCCATCGCCTTCGGTGTCACCGTGATGCCGACGGCCTTCCACGCCGAGATGAACGCCTGCATCATGTTGGCGAACCCGGCGCCGTTCGCGGTGCTGTAGATCACGTCGACGGTGAATCCGCTCGCGTACCCGGCGTCGGCCAACAGCTTCTTGGCTGCAGCCGGGTCGTACTTCGGGAATCCAGCCGCCGGAGGGACGCAACCGAAGGCAGCGACCGGACAGTATGCGGTCATCACCGAGGCGGTGTCGCCGAACAGCTGCTGCTGGATCGTCGGCAGATCGAGCGCCTGCCACATCGCCTGGCGGACCCGTTGGTCCTTCAGGAACTGGTTCTTGTTGTCGAACCAGAGGAAGTAGTAGTTGAGGCTGTCCTGCTGGGTGAAGGTCACGTTCGACATCCCTTTGACCTGCGCGATCTGGTCGTAGGGCACGTCGCCCACGACCTGCGCCTCACCATTCGCCAGGGCAGTGATCTTGCCGTTGACGTCGGTGACCTGCTTCATCGTGAGGGTCTTCAGCTTCGCCTTCGTCCCCCAGTACGTGTCGTTCCTCGTGAAGGTGAAGTGGTCGTTGGCCACGTAGTCGCTGATGACGAACGGGCCGGTACCGATGGGCTTCGACCAGTACGTGTTGTCGGCGGCGATCTTGGTGTCGGAGTGGGAGAACTTCCCCTGGCCGATGCGGACCAGTGACAGCACGCCGAGGAGCGTGCCCGTCGGCGCCGAGGTCTTGATGGTGACCGTGAGGTCATCGGTCGCCGTCACGCCGGTGATCGGAGCCAGCACCGTCTTCAGCGCCGCACCCCACCCGATGTACCGCTCGATCGACCCCTTCACATCGGCCGCGGTGAAGGCCTGGCCGTCACTGAACTTGACGCCCGGATGAAGCTTGAACACGAGGGTCGTCGGATCCGTCCACTGCCACGAGTCGGCCAGCTTCGGCTGGGGCTTGCTGTCCTTGTCCAGCGTGATCAGGGACTCAAGGGTCTGCGAGATCGCCATGCTGATGCCGATCTCGAGCGGGGACTGCGAGATGTCCGAGCCCGCCCATCCGTACGACGGGACGTAGACGAGCTTCTGCTGCTCATCCGGCAGTGGCTCCGCGGTGGCACCCCCCGTGCTGTCACCTCCTCCGCTGGAGCAGCCGGCGAGGGCAACGGCGGCGAGCAACGCCACCGCGCCGAATGAACCCAACCTTGCACGTAGCGATGTCACTGCTCTCTCCTCTGACTGATGGATCCTCGGTGCGGTTGGCCCATCAACTGCCGCCCAGGGCGAAGGTCGATGCGACCGGATAGTGATCACTGGGCGCGATTCCGCGGTCGAAGTACTCGACGACCTCGGCGCTGCGTGAGCGCACCGGTCCGCGGAAGAAGATGTAGTCGATGGTCTTCTGGGGGCTGGCGATCGGCGACTTCGGCGTGCCGACCGTGGAGGCGAACATGTTCGGGATCACCGGATGCGTCGGCGGGGCCTGCCGGTTCAGCGCAGTGAAAGAGTCGAGGTAGCCGGCGTTGCCGATCACCCAGATCGCCGTGGCGATGGCGTTCGTGTCCGAAGCGAGGAAGACCGGCTCGTCCGGCCGGCCCAGCCGATCGAGCTCCTCGACCACGCGCCGCGCCTGCGGAGTGCGTTGGTTGACCCCGGTCTTGACCTCGACGGCGTTGCCGGAGTACGACAGATGCGCGGTCGTCCAGAGCAGGGTTCTCGGGCCACCGTCGATCCGCAGACGCACCCAGAACAGGCGGGCGTGGGCGTCATGTATCCCGACGTCCTCCGCGCCGTGCTCGACCTCGCTGAACAGCTCACCGTTCCACCACAGGTTGCTCTGCCGCTCCCATCCCGGGAAGTCGTCGTGAACGCGGTCGTGACCAGGCATCGCCGCGTCGAGCACATCGCGTGACCACGCTCGGGTCTCCTGTGTTCCCAGCAGATCCGGGGCCCGTCGCTCATAGAGCCCCTTGAGAGCCTCGACGCGCTCGGCCGCATGGTGATCGCCCCACAGGTTGTGGGTCTGGGCGATGACGTTGAGCAGGGCGGTCACGAGATCTCCCGCTGATCGGCCGGCGAGGCCGACGTGACGTCGTGGTTGTACCTCAGCACTTCGCGGTGACCGTCGAGCAGCCGAAAGGTGGTGACGGAGCAGTTGTCCGGCGCCCCCAGCGGCGTATGCCCCGGGCTGGGGATCCCGAGCACGTCCGCGGTCGCGAGCCGGATCGGGTTGCCACTGGTGAAGACGACCACGACGCGGTCGACGCCGACGTCGGTCAGGTCAGCGGTCGCCCTCGCGAGAGCGCCGACCACGCGGTGCCGGGTGTCCGCGAAGGTCTCACCACCCACACCTCGGGCCAGATCATCGCCCGCCGCCACCCGGGCGACGATCTCCGGATGCGCGGCAGCCGCCTCCTCGAACGTGAGGCCGGCCCAGTCACCGACGCTCATCTCGCGCAGGGCGGGGTCGAACCGGATCTCTGACCCGACCCGATCCGCATACTTCCTCGCAGTGTCGATCACCCGCGGCAGATCACTCGAGACGACCGCGTCCGGCGCGGGAACCGACGCGGAGAAGGCAGCACCGAAAAGATCGGCTTGGCGACGGCCCTCGGCGGTGAGTCCGGAGTCGGCGTGGCCCTGGTACCGGCCCTCGACGTTCCACTGCGACTCGCCGTGGCGCACCAGGTGCATCGTGATCACTGAGCTCACGGCGTCTCCGTCAGCCATGGACGCACGACGGGCACGGCCGCGAGCAAGGCGCGGGTGTAGTCGTCCTGCGGGTGCTCGAAGAGCTCCAGTGCCGTGCCCTCCTCGACCACGACGCCCTTGTTCAGCACCAGCACTCGATCGCAGATGTGCTGGATCACCGACAGGTCGTGGGAGATGAACAGGTAGGAGAGCCCCAGGTCGGCCTGCAGGTCCTCCAGGAGGTTGAGGACCTGGGCTTGGACTGAGACGTCGAGCGCGCTCACCGCCTCGTCACAGATGATGAGCTTTGGCTGCAGCGCGAGCGCGCGGGCAATGCCGATGCGCTGACGCTGGCCGCCGGAGAACTGGTGGGGGTAGCGGTCCGAGTAGTCGGGATTCAACCCGACTCTCTCCATCAGGTCCTTGGCCTCGACCGTCCATCGGCGGCGTGGCACGACGTCACCATGCACCCGCCAGCCCTCGGCGATGATGTCGCGCACCGTCAGGCGCGGGTTGAGCGAGGCGTAGGGGTCCTGGAAGACCATCTGCATGTCGCGGCGCACGCTCTTCATCTGTCGCAGCGAGAGTCTCGTGATGTCCTCGCCCTCGAACCTGATCAGTCCCGCGGTCGCGTCGACGAGGCCGATGATCGTGCGGGCGATCGTGGACTTGCCCGACCCCGACTCCCCCACGAGGCCGACGGTCTCGCCGGCGCGGATGTCGAAGCTCACGTCGGAGACGGCGACCTTCTCCCCGACTGTCCTCTGCAGGATCGACGAACGGATCGGGTAGGTGACCTTGAGATGCGAGACGCTCAGCAGCGGCGTCGACTCGTCAGGCATGGGCTAGCACCTCCTCCGAGCGATGGCACGCAGCGGCGTGCCCGGGTGGCCACCCGGCCGGCTCACGCAGCTCGGGGACGGCGGTCCGGCACTGGTCGGTGGTGAAAGGACAGCGCGGATGGAAAGCGCAACCACTCGGCAGCGCAAGGAGATCCGGCGGTGAGCCGACGATGGGGGTGAGCCGGTCCCCGATCGACGTGTTGCTCGGGATCGAGCTGAGCAGTCCGTGCGTATACGGGTGGGCTGGATGGTCGTAGACCTCGCGGATGACACCGGTCTCGACGATCCGGCCCGCGTACATGATTCCTGCCCGGTCGGCCACATCGGCGACAACGCCGAGGTCGTGACTGATGAGGATCATCCCCATGCCGGTCTCGGCCTGAAGATCGGCGAGAAGGTTCATGACCTGCTTCTGCACGGTGACGTCCAGGGCCGTCGTCGGCTCGTCGGCGATCAGCAGCTCAGGATCGAGCGCAATCGCCATGGCGATCATGATGCGTTGGCGCTGACCGCCGCTGAACTGGTGCGGATAGTCGCGAATCCGCGACTCAGCGTCCTGAATGCCGACCCGCTTCAACAGCTCGAGCGCTTTCGCCCAGGCCACCTGTTTCGATGCGCCACGGCGACGACGGAAGACCTCGGCGATCTGCCAGCCGACGCGGAAGACCGGATTCAGCGAGCTGAGCGGATCCTGGAAGATCATCGCGATCTCGGTCCCGCACAGCTCACGAACTCGGGTGACAGGCTCGGCGACGAGATCCCTCCCGCGATAGAGGATCCGGCCGCCGACGATCGAACCCGCAGGCTTCGGCAGCAGCGCCATGATCGCCTGCGCGGTCACCGACTTGCCGGAGCCGGATTCCCCGAGGATGGCCAGCGTCTCGCCCGCCCGCACATCGAAGCTCACGCTGTCGAGGGCGCGTACGACGCCCGCCGACGTCGAGAACTCCACCTGGAGGTCCTGGACACTGAGCAGGAGGTCGCTCGGGTCGGCGTCCTGGCTGTCGCTCCTCGCCATCAGGCGCTCCGCAACCTCGGGTCGAACCGGTCGCGCAGCGCGTCCCCGAGGATGCCCGTCGCCAGAACGAGAATCGCGAGAGCGATTCCGGGCAGGGTCGAGATCCACCACGCGGTGGCGAGATAGGCGGTGCCGTTGTGGATCGTGCTGCCGAGGCTCGGGATGCCCAGGGGGACGCCGACACCGAGGAAGGAGAGCGCGGACTCGAGCAGCACGACGTGGCCGAACTCCACCGTCGCGACCACGAGGATCGGGGCGACGCACCCGGGGAGCAGCGTGCGGAAGATGAGGTGCCTGCGGCCGGCACCCAGGGTGCGAGCCGCTTCGACGTACTCCCGGTTCCGCAGCGTCAGCACCTGACTGCGCGTGACACGGGCGAAGACCACCCAGTTCGTGATGGAGATCACCACGATGACGTTCCAGAGGCTGGAGCCGAGCACCGAGGCGAGAAGAATGGCCAGCAGGATGGCGGGGAAGGCCAGCTGCACGTCGGCGACACGCATCAGAACGCCATCCATCAGGCCGCCGAACTGGCCGGCGAGCAGCCCGACCAGGACCCCTAAGACACCGGCGACGAGCAGCGTCGAGACACCGACGGTCAGCGACACGCGGGCGCCCATCATCATCTGGGCGAACAGGTCCTGGCCCACCTGGTCCGTGCCGAAGACCGCGTACGAGCCGTCCGAGAGCGTCGACCCCGGGGGCTTCAGCCGATCGAGCAGCTCGGTCTGCAGGGGATCGAACTGATACAGCATCGGCACGACGATCGCGCCGACCACGAACAGACCGACCACCACGAGCGGGACGACGATGCGGACGGTCACCTCGCGGCGCGAGCGCCGGGCCCGGCGCATCGTCAGCATCGCGACGGTCTGCGGAGCGGCCGTCATGTGGCGAGCCTCACTCTCGGGTCGAGGTAGCCGTAGAGGAGGTCGACGACGAGGTTCACGATCACGAACGCCCCCGCGATGATGACGACGCAGGCCTGCACGACGTTGTAGTCGCGCACGAGGATCGAGCTGACGAGGAGCCGGCCCACGCCCGGGAAGCTGAACACCGTCTCCGTGATCACGGCACCGCCGAGCAGGGTTCCGAACTCCAGACCGACCAGCGTGATCACCGGGATCGTCGCGTTGCGCGTGGCGTGGATGAAGATCACGACTCGCTCCGACAGGCCCTTCGCGCGAGCGGTCGTGATGTAGCCCTCGCCCACCACCTCCAACAACCCGCTGCGGGTCATCCGGGTGAGGATCGCGATGAACGGCAGGGCGACGGTGACGACCGGGAGGATCAGCGCCTGAGGACTGTTGAGTCCGGTGCTCGGGAGCCAGTGCAGTCTCTGCGCGAAGATGATGATGAGCACGACGCCCACCCAGAAGCCGGGCAGCGACTGGGTGAGAAGACTGAGGGTGGTCACGGCGCGGTCGCTCGGGCGGTTCACGCGGAGCGCTGCGAGGAGGCCCAGGGGGAAGCTGACGACGAGGGCGAGCGCGCACGCCAGGACCGCCAGCAGGGCGGTGTTCGGCAGGACCTGAGCGACGAGCTGCATGACCGGCACGCCCTGCGTGTAGGAGTTGCCGAAGTTGCCCGTCACCGCTCCCCCGATGTAGCTGAGGTACTGCACGAGGAGGGGTTGGTCGAGTCCCATCTGACGGCGGAGCGCATCGATCTGCTCGGGAGACGCATCCATACCGGCGATCAGCTGCGCCGGATCGGACGGAACCATCCGCACGATGATGAACACCACGGTCACGACGCCCCAGAGCACGAAGACGGCGAGCAGCACGCGCCGGATCGTGTACCCGACCACGTCCACCTCCGGTCGCAGTGAGCTGGTCCGTCGCTGACAGGGGGGTCATCGTCGATTCCAGATCATTATCGTTCACGTACCTTGGCGCATGGTGCTGCGCCCTGTCAAGGATCGGCGGAAACGCTTGACTACAAGCGTACAAAGTGGGGCGTCGGCCGTGAGTCTCCTGCCCTACGTCGATCCTTTGACAGGCCGTTTCGGTAACGCTAATGTTCGCGGCGAGCGCCGGCATGTCGCGACGCCGATCGACCTCACGCCAAGGAGTCAGCGTTGATCACCACGGACCAGGCGGACCTCACGGCTGCGTTGCGCGACGCGATCCGAAGCAGCGACCCGCGCCTGTCGAAGTACACGCCTTTGCCGCGGATCCTGACGTTCGACGACTTCAACCACGGCGCCCACGGTTGGGTCGAGCTCGGCGGCAACTACAACGGTCGAGGCGACCTCGACTCGATGGACGAGCACTTCCGCGACTTCCGCCCCCCGCAGCTGTCCAACCAGAACTTCTTCGACGTCGGCACCCACGGCGCCATGACCGGTACGTACTCACTGAAGCTCGCGACTCGGAAGGCACCGGGCCACACCGCGACCGCCATCCGGCGCCTCACCATGAGCGGCCGCGGACTGCTGCAGATCGAGGCCTACCTCGCCTGGAAGGTCGAGGCCAACCTGGCCGGCGGCGACGAGGTCAACCGCTACGGAGACATCTCGTGGGACGCGAACTCGCACCCGTCCGAGGCGCAGTTCGGGGCGTTCACGGTGGCGACCGACCTCAGCCACGACGGCATCAGGTACCACAATGTGATGCGGTTCCAGAACACCGACTGGGACGGGCACCTGGTCCAGAGATGGATGTATCCCGTCGTCGCCGAGCCGACGCCGCACGAGCGCTTCGAGGGCAAGCACGACTACAGCCGGTACACCGACTTCACGGCGCCCGACCCGGAGAGCTGGCGCTTCCTGAGCGACCAGCGTCAGGAGGCGTGCTTCAACGAGGTGCCGACCAAGGTGAACTGGCACTATCTGCGATTCCTCATCGACACGTCGACCCGCTCGAACGTGGAGCTCCAGTTCAACAATGATGTCTACGACCTTCGCGACGTTCCCGTCCCTCCGTACGCGAAGAAGTACGAGTCCTTGGAGAGCCTGCTCAACTTCTACTTCTCGGTGCGCACGCTCGGACCCCACCGAAACTCCCTGTTCCTCGACTCCGTCGTCATCTCGGCAGATTGGTGAGTGCGGCCATGCGGCAGTCGCAGAGCGCCGTGATGGAGCGCGGCGTCGACCTCGCCGGCGTCCACGAGACCGAGCCGTTCGAAGTGGCCTGGGCGGGTGAGGCACGGTGGTACGTCCAGTTCCTCCGTCCTGCTCCAGGGAGCGAGGTGGAGTTCCGGGTCCAGATCTCACCGGACGGCATCAACTGGATCGATCATGAGGGACACGCTCCGCTGGTGTCCGAGGCGGTCGGACTCCTCTCCATCCCGGTCGAGCGCTTCGGTCACTGGCTGAGGCTGCGCAGCGAGCAGGCGTCGGGAACGGACGCTCCGATGCTGCGCATCTACCTCGAGCTCAAGGAGTAGTCGGGCACGGCGATGGCCAGGAAAACGGGCACACTTCGACGCCACACCCTGCAGGACGTCGCCGACGCGGTCGGCCTCTCCGTGAACACGATCTCGCGTGCGCTCAACGACATGCCCGGGGTCAACGCGACGACGAGGGCGCTCATCAAGGCGGAAGCCGAGCGGATCGGCTACGTCCCCAACGCGCACGCGCGTTCGCTCGTGCTCGGTTCGCGCAAGACCATCGGCGTCATCGTCACCGACCTGGCCAACCCGTTCTTCAACGACCTCGTCAGCGAGATCGAAGAGCAGGCGATCAGCGCCGGGTACACCCTTCTGCTACTGCTGTCCGACGAGGACCCCGAGCGTGAGCGCGCTGCGGTGGAGACCGCCCTTCGCTCCGGTGTCGACGGAATCATCGGCGTCCCGGTTCAAGGGCAGGGGAACCCCTGGAAGGCCGTGACCAACGCAGGCATACCGCTCGTGCTCGCCGCTCGAGAGGTTCCCGGACTGGAGGTCGACTTCTACTCGAACGACAACGAGGCCGGCAGGCGCATGACCACCGAGGTCGTCCTGCAGCGCGGCGCCCGGGACATCGTCCTGATCGAAGAGGACCTCCGCATCTCCACGGTCACCCACCGGATAGCCGGCTTCCGGCAGGCGCTCGAGCAGCACAGCATCGCCTTCGACTCACGGAGCACCGTCCTGGTCCCGTCTCGGAGGACCGTCCGCGGCGCGTCGCTCTGGCGCGGTGAGGACGCCTACACCGTGGCGCGCAACCTCCTCGACGGGGGCCGAGTTCCCGAGGCCTTCGTCGTCGGTAACGACTACTTCGCGCTCGGGCTCTACACCGCTCTGCGAGAGCGCGGGATCCGGATTCCCGAGGACGTTCTCGTCATCGGGTGGGGAGATTACCCGTTCTCGCGCTTCCTCGACCCGCCGCTCTCGACGCTGCGCCTGCCGTCGGTGGAAGTGGCCCGCAAGGCGTCGACCCGTCTTCTCGAACTGCTCGACGGAACCGCCGAGCTCGAGCCGGTCATCGACTACATCCAGCCGGAGCTCGTCCTGCGCGCCTCCACGAATCGCTGAACAGATAAGGGGATCCGTCGTCATGTCCAACTACGCGGCAGTCATGCCGGAAGTAGGCCGCATGAAGATCGACGATGTCGGTGAGCCGACGCCGGGACCACGCGACGCCATCGTGCGGATCGAGGCAGTAGGCGTATGCGGCTCCGACACCGCGTACTACACCGTCGGCTACATCGGTGACTACGTCGTCGACGGGCCCATCATCCTGGGACACGAGTGCGCCGGCGAGGTCATCGCCGTCGGTCCGGACGTAACCCGCGTGAGGCCGGGTGATCGGGTGGCGATCGAACCTGGCAAGCCTTGTCGGGACTGCGGAGAGTGCATGGCGGGGCGGTACCACCTCTGTCCGTCGCTCGTCTTCTTCGCCACACCGCCGTATGACGGGTCACTCGTCCAACGCATGGCGATCGACGAGCGTCAGCTCTTCCCGATGCCGAGCACCATGTCGTATGAGGAGGGCGCGCTCTGCGAGCCGCTGTCGGTCGGGATCTGGGCATGTCACAGAGCGCACCTCGAACCCGGCGACCGGGTACTGGTCACGGGCGCCGGCCCCGTCGGACTGCTCGCCGCGCAGGTCGCACGGGCCTTCGGGGCGGCCTCGGTCACGGTCGCGGACATGGCCCCGTTCCGTCTCGACCTGGCTCGCACCCTCGGTTTCGAGACCGAGGTCGCCGGCGAAGGGACGAGTCGCGACTACGACGTGCTGCTCGAGTGCTCCGGGGCACCGACCGCGCTCGCCGACGGCCTGTGGCGGTTACGGACGAACGGCCGCGCCGCCATGGTGGGCATGCCGAAGCAGGACGTCTCACTCTCGCTGTCGCGGCTCAATGTCAATGAGCTCACCATCGGCCTCGTCAACCGCTACGCGCATACCTGGCCGACGGCGATCGACCTCATCGCCACCGGGCGGGTGGACGTCAAATCCCTTGTCACGCACCGATTCCCTCTCGACGGGACCGCCGACGCGCTTCTGCTCGGCAAGCACGTCCCCGACTCGGTCAAGGCGGTCATCACGCCCCAACAGCGCTCGTCGTAGCGCTGACCCATGACCGGTAGCACCCGCGCTGCTGAGACCTACGCCGAGCCGGGACGAGAGGTTCCCGTCATCGCGGAGGTGGACGTGCTCGTGGTCGGCGGTGGACCGGCCGGTGTCGGGGCTGCGGTCGGAGCTGCCCGCACCGGCGCATCCGTGTTCCTTGTGGAGGAGATGGGTGCGTTCGGCGGCATGTGGACGCAAGGTCTGGTCATCACGCTTGCCGGCTACAACTCCTGGTTGCAACCGCATCGGGTACGCGTCGTGGACGGTGTCGGCGGCGACTGGCTGCGCCGCGCGACCTCGATCGGTGGCGCTGTAGACCACGACGGCTGGGTGCTCAGCACCGATCCCGAGAAGATGAAGCTCGTCGCCGACCAGATGCTCGAGGACGCGGGCGTCGACTTTCTGCTGCACGTGCTCGCGACCTATCCGATCGTCGACGGCGAAACGGTTCGTGGCTGCATCGTCGAGACGCGCGAGGGCCGGCAGGCGATCCGCGCCAAGGTGACCGTCGACGCGACCGGGAACGGCGACATCATCGCCCGCGCCGGCGCGGACTGGGTGCAGGGCGACACGCTGCAGCCGATGACCCTCCCCGTGTTCATCTCGAACGTTCGCACGATCCCTGACGTCGACCCCGCCCAGCCCGCCAGGATCCGCACCGGCCCCGAGCCCGGCCCGCTCGATGAGGCGGGCATGGAGGACTCGAACGCCGGGCGGCAGGACGTGATCATCGACCGACAGGCGATGCGGGACGCCAGAGCTCGCGGTGAGCTGCCAGCCTTCGGTGGACCGTGGTTCGGTGGGCTGGAGAAGGACGTGGTCTGGGTGAACGCCGTGCGCATCATCGGCGATGCCACGAACAATCGGGATGTCACCCGCGCCGAGGTGCAGGGGCGTCGTGAGGCTCGCGCGCTGTTCGAGTACTTCCGCGATCACGTCGCAGGATTCGAGGCTTCGCGCCTTCAGCAGACCGCGCCGACCATCGGCATCCGCGAGACTCGACGGCTGCTCGGGGTCGCGACGCTCGTCGGCGACGATATCCGAGCCGCCGTGCAGCCGTCGGACTCGATCGCGCTCGGTGCGTGGCCGATCGATGTGCATCCAGCCGACGGTTTCGTCGGCTCCCACGTCATGTTCGTTCCGCAGCCGTACGGAATCCCGTACCGGACCCTGCTGCCGCAGACCACCGACGGGCTCATCGCGGCCGGACGCTGCATCTCCGTGGATCGTGAAGCGCTCGGCTCGGTTCGCGTCGGCGCAACCTGCACCGCGACCGGCCACGCCGCCGGGACCGCCGCCGCTCTCAGTGCGCTTCGGGGTACCCAGCCGCGAGAGGTCGATATCGCCGAGCTCCAGTCCCGACTGCGATCGCAGGGTGCGCTCGTGTCGACCGCCGACCTCAAGGAGGACCTCAGCAATCTGCCCTGATCGTCTCAGCCAGGCATCGACGGTGGTTGGCCACTCTCACGTATCACTCCCCCGCGGGACCCTGAAGCGTGAGGGACGGAACCACGTGGCGGTGACGCCGACTAGGGCCACACCAGCGATGACGTCGAGCAGGTAATGGTTGCCGGTCACCAGGCCCCGTCGCTCGGAGACGACTCGGAAAACACTAGAAACCAGCGGACGCGGCCCGTCGAGGCTCGACAGCCGACAAGACCGCCGCCGTCGAAGGCAGCCGGCGGCAGCTCACCTGTGAGCGATGAGTTCTGGCTACGCCGACGGTCAGAGTCTTGACCTGACGCCTAGCAGGGAGTTGACCATGCCCGAACTGCTTGCCGACCTTTTCATCAGCCTGGACGGGAAAACCCTCGGCACACGATCCCCTGGCTACTTCGGCTACGCCGGCCCGGACCTCGAGACATGGATCAGCGAGGAACAGGCACGCGCTCGACTGCACATCATGGGACGGAAAAGACCTATGAAACGTTGGCACAGCTGCCCGAAGAGCTACGGGACGAGGGGTGGGAGCTGACGTCACGCAAGCCCACCATCGTCTTCTCGCAGACCCTGACCCACGTCGAATGGCCCGGTGCCGAACTGTCCGCCGGGAATGCCGTCGACGAGGTAGGCCGACGCAAGGACACCGGTGAAGTGGACCTACGAACGGTCGGCAGCCTCTCGCTGGTGGAGCAGTTCCTCGCTGCGGGTTTGGTGGACCATCTGCGACTGATGGTCTTTCCTCTCGTGCTCGGCGCGACCGGCGCGCGCCCGGTGTTCGAGCAGGTGGGTGACGTTGCGTTGGACCTGCAGAAGCACGAGATCCCCAGGGGCACACCCAGATCCGACCGGCAAGAATCATGAGGCGATGCTCGACGACACCCGGCCGGAGGTGGGTGCCGACCAGGGACCGGGCAGTCACCCTGAAACCCTGGGCGTGGCTCCTCGACATATGTAGAGTTGAAGCGTGCCACGGTCACTGGTGGTCTCTCGGCAGACACTCGCGGTCCTGCAGCAGCTGCTGCGGGCGTCCGAGCCGTGGAGTTACGGCTATGACCTCAGCCGGAGTACCGGCCTGAGGTCAGGGACCCTGTATCCGATCCTGATCCGGCTGACGGAGCGGGGATGGCTGGAGGCGCGTTGGGCGGAGCCGGAGCGAGCGGGAAGGCCGCCACGGCACCTGTACCGGCTGACGGCGGAGGGCACGCTGGCGGCCGCGCGGCTGGCCGCACCGAGCAACCCTGAGCCCAGGGTCCGGCGCCCTCGCATTCAGGTGGCACCGTCGTGAGGCGAGTCCGTGACGGGGTGGATCGGGCGGCCGGATCGCTCGCCGCCTGGTTGCTTCGGTGGCTGACCGCCCGAGGAGTCTCCTCGACGGCGTCGCCCTGGATCGACGCCTTGACCGCGGAGATGGGTGAGATCGGGTCGGGCCGGTCGCGCCTGGTCTGGGCGCTGGGTGGGGCGGGCCTCCTGATTCGCCAGCGGCTGTGGAACACGGGGCGCCGGTGGCGCGTTCGGCTGTGTTGGGTTGGATCGGCCGGCGGCCTGGGAGGGTTGCGCGTCTACCTTCCCGCCGTGGCGGCCGGCCTGCTGATGGCGGTCTGGAGCTACGGCTACCGCGATGCCGATGCTCCCGTTCCGGTGCTCGCCGCGCTGTTGCTGACCCCGTACTACGTGGTGGTCGGGCTGTGGTGGGGTCGCCGGGGCAGGGTCGAGACCGCGGCGCTGGTCGGCGCCGTCACGGCGTTCACCGGGTTCGAGATCTACGTGATCTCCATGGCGATCCTCATTGCCGCAACTGAGTCTGGGCTCAACGCGCTGACCTGGCTGGGGTTTGGCCTGGGATTCGCACTCCTTGTTGCTCTGGTGGGGGCATTCTGCGGATTGATCGGCGGCACCCTTGCGCACCCGGCTGCGATCCTCCGCTCGATCCATCGTTGACCTGGCTCGTTGGGCCAACTGGCCCGTCGGGTCGAACCGTTCTGCCGCGTCGTGCGTCTCCCTCGGTGGGGACCGTCTCGAACGGGGCGGCCGGGAGGTGGGAGGCCCTGATGACACTGCGGGTTCTGGGTGCGGCGGCGCTCTTGGTCTCGGCGGCGGTGCACGTGATCGAATGGTTCAGCGGGGTACGAAGCCAGTCGGTCGGGCCGCTGTTCCTCGTCAACGCGGTTGCGGGGGTGGTGATTGTCGTTCTGCTGCTTCGCTGGCGCCACTGGATCCCGGCGTTCCTCACGTTGGGGTTCGGCGCAGCGACGTTGGGAGCGTTCATCCTCTCGACGACGGTGGGCCTACTTGGCGTGCACAGCAGCTGGCAGGGCTTCTACGTGTATGCGGCAGCAGTGGCGGAGATCGTCTGCATCGTCGTCGGTGGAAGGCTCCTGGTGCCGGCTCGAGATACCCCCGCGTCGGCAGAGGGAAACCGGCGACACCGGGCGGCCTGACTACCGGAGCCCCACCGCTGCTCCAGCGACGGAAGCGGGCCCCTGACGGAGTACGCGAGTCAGCTGCGACTTGCGTCGTGCACGACGATGGCGATCTGTACGCGGTTGGTGACGTGCAGCTTGGTGAGGAGGCGCGAGACGTGTGCCTTGACCGTGGCCTCGCTCATGTACAGGGAGGCGCCTACCTCGGCGTTCGAGGCGCCGGACCCGATGGCGGCAGCCACCTCGCGTTCGCGATCGGTGAGGGTGGCGAGGCCGTGGGCGGCGGCCCGGTGGCGTTCGGCGGCTTGACTGTCACCGAAGTGCGCGAGCAGCGTGCGGGTGACCGACGGCGAGATGATCGCGTCGCCGGAGGCCACCACTCGTACCGCGTTGATGATGTCCGCCGGCGGGGTGTCCTTGACCAGGAAGCCGCTGGCGCCGGCCCGAAGTGCGCTCATCACCTCCTCGTCCGCCTGGAAAGTGGTCAGCACGATGACCTGCGGGGGAAATTCGAGGCGACGTAGTGCGGCGGTGGCGGCGATGCCGTCCAGCTCCGGCATGCGAAGGTCCATGAGCACCACGTCGGGCCGGTGCTCGCGGACGGCTGCCACGACGCGGGCCCCGTCATCGGCCTCGCCGACGACCTGCAGGTCATCGGCTGACGACAAGATGATGCGCAGCCCCGCTCGCACGAGCGCATCGTCATCGACCAGCAGCACCCTGATGGTCACCATATGAAGTCGGCTTCCACCACAAAATCGCCGGTTCCGTCTGGGCCGTGGACGAGCGTTCCACCGGCTAGGTCGACTCGTTCCTGGAGCCCGAGCAGCCCGGCACCGGACCCGGGCAGTGCTGGTCCCGCGCTAGCACGGACGGGTTCGCGGTTGCGAACGCTGACGTGCAGCCCCGCTCCTGGGGCCCCGGTGACTCGCACCTGAGTGGCGGTACCGCCTGCGTGCTTGGAGATGTTGGTCAGGGCCTCCTGCACGATGCGGTACGCGTCGCGACCGAGCGTTGCCGGAAGGTCGTCGGGGCTCCCGATCGACAGCTGAAGGTCGATGTCTGCTCCGGCCGCTCGCCGGTCGTCGACAAGGCGGGCGATGTCTGACAGCGTCGGCTGCGGGGCCGGCGGAAGCGACCCGCCCGCACGTTCTTCGCGCAGCACGCCGACGACTCCACGCAGTTCCTCCAGGGCTTGCCGCGCCGTCGTCCGGAGGAGCACAGCAGTCTCGCGCACCTTGGCGGCCGGCAGGTCGGGTCTGACTTCGAGGGCGCCGGCGTGCAGGGCGATCAGCGAGATGCGGTGGGCGAGAACGTCGTGCATCTCGCGGGCGATCCGGGTGCGTTCCGCCATCCGCGCCCGCTCCTCGTGAAGACGCTGGTCGGACTCGGCTCGCTGGGCTCGTTCCCGCAAGGTGTCGAGCAGCTGGCGGCGCGCTCGGACGAACATCCCCGCTGCTGCCGCGGCCACCGCCAGCGGGGTGACCAGAAGGACCACCGACACCGGGTCCGTAGTGCTGCTGTACACCCCGAAGATCAGACTGGACGGGACCCAGAGCGCCGCGACAACCAGTACCGGCCTCGTCGGCCGGTGCACAGCAAGCGAGAACAGGGCGATCAGTGCCGGCGCCGTCGCCGAGATCGAGACCGTCCCCAGCGCCAGACAAGTCAGCGCGACCAGCAGCGGTCCTCGTCGCCGCCACCACAACAGCAGGCATGCTGCAGCTCCGAGCGTCACGTCCAGGACCACCTGAGTCTGGTTCAGTGGTGACCCCGGGTCGCCGAGCGTGGGGCTGAGAAAGAGCACCCCCAGGACGGCGGCGGCGAGGCAGACAGCCCCGTCGAGAAACGTGTTACGGCGGCCGCGCGGGCGGGTGGACGCATCGATCACCCGATCGATGGCCAGCACCGAGGTCGCCGGGTGAACCAGCTCCCCCCACAACCTTCGCGCCTCGGACACCACCCGAGCGTAGGCGTTGGCGGCGTGGGCTGGACACCGTCGAAAGTCGCGGACGGACTCGACGGAAGGCGGTGCCGGCGGCGGCCAGAACGATACGTCAGACGCCACGTCGTAGCCGCCCTACCGATGCCCGCTACCCCCGCACCCGCCCAGTGTGGTGTCACCAGGAACTCACCTGGGCTCAGCCAGGAGACATCATGCTGCCAACAGAACCGCCCGCCGTCGAAGCGCCGCTCGACGCAGACCGCCGCCGAAAAGACAGCAATGACAACAGGATCCGTCTGCCCCTCTGGCAGCTGAACCTCATGAGGGTCGGATACCTCGTCATGGGGGTGGGCCTGGCGATCCGCAAATGGCCGTTGCTGTTCCAGGACAAGACCTGGGGACTGGCCGAAGGAACCGTGCTGTGCATCCTCGTGGCCATGTCCGTCCTCGCCTTCCTGGGACTTCGGTACCCCCAGCGCATGCTCCCCATCCTCATCTTCGAGGTCGCCTGGAAGCTGACCTGGCTCGGCGTCTTCGCGCTACCACTGTGGCTGGACAACCAGCTCGAGGGCGACACCCTCGACCAAACCTTCACCGTGCTCTGGGTAGTCATCATTATCGCCGTCATCCCCTGGCGTCATGTCATCAACCAGTTCGTCCTCGCCGCCGGCGACCCGTGGCGCCGAGCCTGATAAGACCGAGGGCGTGCGCCGTTGATTGAAATGCAACACCCCCTGAGCCATGCTTCTCGAGGAACGTCGAGCGCGACGTCTGCAGATTGTTCGGACGACAGTGCTTTACGGCAGGAACGGGGTTTCAGGTGGTGGCACGTACCTCATCGGAAGTCGACGCCATCCTCAGCAACGCCGACGACTGGCGCGGTGAGACGTTGTCACGCCTGCGTGAGATCGTGCTGGCCGCCGACCCGGCGATCGACGAGGGCGTGAAGTGGAAGAAGCCCTCCAGGCCCGAGGGAGTGCCGGTGTGGTCCTTCGACGGCATTGTCTGTATCGGCGAGATGCTCAAGAACGCCGTGCGACTGACGTTCCCGAAGGGGGCGCAGCTGAACGACCCGAAGAAGCTCTTCAACACGCGACTCGACAGCAAGAGCGTCCGCGCTATCGACTTCCACGAGGGTGACGAGCTGCCCGAAGCCGGGGTGAAGGCCCTGGTTCTCGAGGCCGTGGGCTTGAACGGCTGAGGCCGGCGGCAGAGTAGCGGGCGGCATGGCGTACCGCTGGTGTCGTTGTGCCCGCACCCGGCTTCACCCGACTGCTGCCGCGGCTGGCCCTTTCACCCGGATCACCACCGTGGCCCCGCAGATGAGGATCAGCCACATGATCGCGATGCCCGCAAGGAGGGTTCGCCAGCGAGTTTCGGTCGGCTCCAGACTTGCGCCCGCCACCACCACCCCCGACACGCGGCCATCGCTCCACGGCAACGCGACCACCGCCTCGCGGACACCGGCCACGGGCTGCCATGACACATGGTTCTCACCGGTGGTCGCGGCGGCATCCTGCACACCCGTGGGCAGATTCGGCGGCTCAGCCGCCACCGTGACGCCACTGGCCAGGATCGTGTACGCCTGGTCGTAGACGATCACGAACGGGGACCGATCAGTGACCAGGTCGACGGCGGATGGTCCGACCACGAGAGACGGTGCGATCCCGCGAGAGAGTTGCTCTGCGGCTCGAGTCGCCATCGCCCGGGGCGCGTCGTCGACGCCCACCCTCGCCGCCTGCTGTCCGACCAGACAACAGCCCGCGGCCGCCATCGTGATCAGGACACACAGTGTCGCCCAGACCAGCGCCCGGGGAGAGGCGTCAGGCCGCGACGAGCCCATGCCGAGACCGTACGACGAGCGGGCTGTGAGGACACTGAGACCGGCCCACTTCCGGGTCAACCCACGGTCGTCTGATCGGCGACCCCGCGATGGCCTGTGGCGGCTCGAATGCCACCAGGCGTCTTCCCGCCCGTCGCCACGGGGTTGCCGCGGTCGCGGCGCGGGTATCGAGAACCAAGAGCAGAGCAGCACCCGGTTCCACAGCAGATGAGGAAGGACTCGCATTGAGCGAAGCACTGGACCAATCCTCCCCGGCGGCTCGCGTCGCGACCGGCCGGGACTGGCAGCGCAGCGTCAGGTTCTTTGCCGTGCTGGGTGGGCTCGCGGTCCCGTTCCTGCTCCTGCTGCTGCTCGTCAGCGACAAGTGGGCACCGCTCGCCTCGGCCGACCAGGGAGCCCGCGACTCCCTGCACGTCTTTGCGCTGGGCCAACCGTGGTTCGTCGCCGCCATGCGCACCTTCAGCGACTCGGGGTCGTCCCTCGCCTGGCAGATCGTCACCGTGATCGTCACGCTCATCCTGCTGGTGCGCCGGCACTGGCGGCTGGCGGCGTTCACGGTGGTGACTATCGCCGGATCCTCGCTGGTGAACACGGCCGTGAAGGCGATGGTCAACCGGGACCGACCTCTGGTGGACCAACCGTTCGTCAACGAGCCGGGGGCCAGCTTTCCCAGCGGGCACTCTCAGGCCGCTGTCGTCGGGTACGGCGTCCTGCTGCTCCTCCTGTTGCCCGCTCTCAGCCGCACCTGGCGGCGGATCGCCGTCGCGGTCGCGGTACTGATGGTCATCGGCATCGGATTCTCCCGAGTCGCGTTGGCCGCGCACTTCGTGTCCGACGTGCTGGCCGGCTTCGCACTCGGTGCGGTCTGGCTGGGGCTGATGACCGCGATCTTCCGGCCCTGGCGGCACATCGACGATGTGCGGGATGCGGTGTCGCCTCCACGTCAGTAGCCCGGAGAACGGCTCCGCCGGGTGGCCGGCCATCAGCCCTTGCGCCGCCGTCGCGGGTTCCCGCGGTGAGTTCTGGCCCTGTCACGCTGGCACCATGCATCGGTCGACCCACGTCCACGTCGAGATCAGATCGTGAGCGCCTCGGCGCCGAGCGCCTCGCTCCTGCAGGTGGAGGACGCGGCCGGGTACGTTCGTCTGGCTCTGGTCGTCGTGGCCTTCGCCCTACTGGCGGCCCTGGTCAACCGCCTGGGGGGCCTTCAGCACGGTCGGGCCGACCTCCGGGCCGCCGCTCGTGCCACCGTCCAGCTGGCTGTCGTGGGTCTGCTCATCGCCGCCGTTCTGCAGTCCTGGTGGCTCACCATCGCTTTCGTCATCCTCATGTTGACTGTGGCCTCCGTGACCGCAGGTCGTCGCCTAGTACCCCAGGGTCGTTGGTGGTGGGCGGTGGCTCCCGTCTGGTCCAGCACCGTGCCCGTCGGGGTGGCCTTGCTCCTCAGCGGTCTGGTCCCCCTCACCCAGGTGGCCGTGGTGCCGGTGCTCGGGATCCTCATCGGCGGTGCGATGACGGCCACCACTCTCGCCGGGCGCCGGACCCTCGATGCGCTGACGGGGCGCCGTGGTGAGGTCGAGGCGGCCCTGTCGATCGGTTTGGAGACTCGCGACGCGCGGATCCTGGTCGCTCGTGACGACGCCGCCCTGGCGCTGCTGCCGGGCCTGGACCAGACCCGCACCGTCGGACTCGTCACGCTGCCAGGCGCGTTCGTCGGCATGCTCCTCGGCGGGGCGAGCCCGATCCAGGCTGCCGCGGTCCAGCTCCTCGTCCTGGTCGCCCTACTCCTGGTCCAGGCGGTCGCCACCGTCCTCACCCTGGAACTGCTCGCCCGTGACCAGATGCGTTAGAGCGTCACGGCCGCCGGGGCGAGGGTCACACGCATACCCCCGAAGGTCCTGGCGACGACCCCGGCACCCAGTCAGGTGGATCTGCGCCACCGCCGCGACCAGGTCAATACTGCCGACACCCGGGCAGGACGTACCGGGCGGAGCCCCAGCCGCCAGGGTGCGCCCCGGACTCGACCAACCGCATGGGAACGTCACGGTCCGGAAAGAAAGCGCGTCCCGACCCGAGGGTCACCGGGGCGATCCGCAGCCACAGCTCGGCTACCAGCCCGGCCTCCAGGAGGCAACGAGCCAGGGTCAGACTGCCCCAGACCACCACGTCACCGACGTACTGCTGCGCGACCCGGCGGGCGACGTCGACGGCGTCGCCACGTTCGACGACCGCCGGGGTGAGGTCACCCCACGGGGCACTCTCCAACGTGGACGACAGGACGTGCTTCGGCAGCCGGTTGACCAGTGCCTCCCGGTCCTGCGTCGGCCAGAAGGCGCTGAACTCGCGGTACGTGACCGCGCCGAGGAGCACCGCTCCGACGCGCCTGAGCACGAACAGGGTTCCCGACGGTGTCGACGATGCCCTCGAGGTCGAGGAAGAAGTCGCAGCTGCCGTCCAGGCGGGCAGCGAACCCGTCCACGGAGACGATCTGGTCAACGATGATCACGGTCCGAATGCCTCTCTCGAGCGGCGCCACGCCGGTCGAACGGCGCCAATAAGCCGACGACTGAGACGCGGACAGATCGACAGTCCGCTCCTGTCGATCGAGGGCGATGGGAGGCATCGGATATCGACAGGTCCGGCGCGGACCAGCCGCAACGCCGCCGAGGCGTCAGAGGAAGTGAGCGACATCATGGTCCGTGCAGACGATCATCCGACGAGGGCCGGCTCCAACCGCAGGGCCGGCGCGGTGGCGGGCCGAGGGTCCGGCGACCGTTCCGGCCCCTACCTGGCTGCCGGTCAGGCGGTCGCACCGCTTTTCCTCGGTGTGTCGCTGATCGTTGCTGCGAACAGTGCCCAGTTCAATCCCGTACGCCACCAGCTCAGCCTCCTGCTGGTGGGGCCCTGGGGATGGCTGGAGACCATCGCCTTCGTCGTCACCGGTGTGTGCGGCGTACTGGCGGCCATCGGTGGGCGCCGAGCGCTGCGACCGGGCGCCGCCTCCCGAGCCTTCCCCCTCCTGCTCGGCGCCTACGGCGTTCTCCTTGCCGTGGCCGGCTGCGCTCACCCAGACGCGCAGCTGGAATTCCCGTCTGGTGCCCCGGACCGGGCACCGAACCCGCCATCCGCGGCCGCGGCCGCCCACAGCCTGGCGTTCTCGCTGCTGGCCGTGGCGGTAGTCGCGGCCGGGCTGGTCCTCGCCCGTCGCTTCGCCGCCGACGGTGACCGCGTGTGGACGGGCTACTCAAGGCCAACGATGATGTCGATCTCCCCGACTCCCACGCATTGACTGAACGAGTACCCGAAGGAGGCCTCACCGTGGGGCAGTACGTCATCCTCATCTACGACGACGAGTCAGCTGTGCTGGAAGCGGGTCCGGAGGTCGTCGAGGGCATCCTGCGTGACCACGACCGCTTCATCCAGGCCCACGGTGAGCAGGTCCTCGTCAGTCACCGGCTCCGGCCCGGCTACGCCGCCACGTCGGTTCGGCACTCGGATCGTGGCGAGACGCTGATCACCGACGGCGTGTTCGCCGAAGCCAAGGAGGTTCTCGGCGGTTTCTACCTGATCAGCGCCAGCGACCTGGATGAGGCGCTGGCTCTGGCGGTCGACGTCCCGGCCCCGTTCGGCGGTGTCGAGGTGCGTCCACTGTGGCTCGATGACGAGTAACCCGCGGGCCGAGGTCGACAAGGCCCTGGCTGACGTCTACCGGCAGGAGTGGAGCCGCATCCTGTCGACGGTCATCCACGTCACGCGCGACTTCGACAGCGCCGAGGACTGCACCCAGGACGCCTTCGCCCAGGCCCTCATCAGCTGGCCTCAGGACGGGGTTCCTGACCGGCCTGGGGCATGGCTGACCACCGTCGCCGTGCGTCAAGCCCTACAGCGCCGACGTCGAGCGGGCACCCTCGCGCGAAAGCTGCCTTTGCTGGTCACGGACGACCTCCTCGACCCGACGACGAGCACGTCCCACGACGGGCCGTCCGCGTTCGACCACCTACCCGACGATCGGCTCCGGTTGGTCTTCACCTGCTGCCATCCGGCACTGGCCCCAGAAGCGCGCACTGCCCTGACGTTGCGCCTCGTCTGCGGTCTGAGCACCGTCGAGGTCGCCGCGGCGTTCCTAGTCCGGGAGACCACCATGCAGGCGCGCATCACCCGGGCCAAGAAGAAGATCGCCGCATCCGGGATTCCCTACCGCACGCCCCGGCCGGACGAGCTGCCGCAACGACTCCCGTCGGTGCTGGACACCGTCCACCTGCTGTACTCCACCGGACATGTGGCTCATACCGGCGACGACCTCGTCAGTGCCGACATCGCCGAGCGCAGCGTCAGCATCGCCCGCATGCTGCACGAGCTGATCCCCCAAGAGCGTGAGAGCGCAGCCCTGCTCGCGCTCTTCCTGCTCACCGACGCGCGACGAGCCGCCCGCAGCGACAGCAGCGGAGCCCTGGTCCTTCTGCGCGACCAGGACCGTAGCCGGTGGGACCACGACGCCATCGGCGAGGGCCTCGAGCTCCTGAACGGCACCATCGGGAACGGCGACCTCGGGAGGTACTCGGTGATGGCGGCCATCGCGGCCGTGCATGCCACCGCCCCGTCGTGGGAGGACACCGACTGGCCCCGGCTGGTCGCCCTCTACGACATCCTGCTTCAACGGTGGCCGTCCCCGGTGACCGCGCTCAACCGGGCGGTCGCGGTCGCCGAAGGCCAGGGCCCGGCTGCCGGTCTGACCGCCCTCGAGGCGCTGACCAGCGACCCCGCGCTGGCCACGTACCACTACCTGCCCGCCGCGCGGGCTGAGCTCCTGGACCGGCTTGGCCGCCGCACCGAGGCAGCTGCCGCGTTCCAGGAGGCGGTCACCCTGGCGGCGAACCCGGTCGAGGTCCGACATCTCGAGAAACGGCTTCGCCAGGTGAAGTAGGCGATGCCGTAACTGTCGATCCTGCACGACCTCACGCATCGATGCGGTAGACGGCTCAGCCGAACCGTCGTCACCTGCAGGAGGTAGCACGGTCGTGGCCCCCCGGAACGTCGTCGCGAACATCACCCTGACCCTGGACGGTCACACCACCGGACCTGGTGGCCCGTTCGACATGAGCTGCATCGCCCCGCACGGAGTCACTGATCAGGCCCGTGACGCGCTGGTCGCCATGACCAGCGCCACCACGGTGCTGCTGGGTCGCAAGAACTATGAAGGCTTCCACAGCTGGTGGCCGAACCTAGCCGACGACCCGTCAGCGGAGCCCCGGGACCGAGCCTTCGCCCAGTGGCTCAACCAGGTCGACAAGGTCGTGTTCTCGTCCGCGCCCCTGAAGGTCACCTGGTCCAACTCTTCCCGGACCGACCTCGGGCCGGTCGAGACCGTCAAACGGTTGCGGGAAGCGGCCGGAGGCGACATCCGGGTGCTGAGCAGCCAGTCCCTGATCCGACAGCTCCTGGTGGCCGACCAGCTGGACCGGTTCGAGGTCACGTTGGCACCGGAGATCGTCGGCGCCGGCGACCGCCTCTTCGGCGACGTCGACTCACCGTCTCGATGGACGCTGAGCCGGGCGACACCGACGACGTCGGGGGCCGTCCTGCTGACGTATGACCGCGCCCCCGGACAGGTGGTGCCCGCGTGAGCCGCGAGTCCGAGCGTCACGCGCAGGTCTCCGCCGTGTTCACCTCACTCGTCGACGCGACATCGGACTGGACGGCCCCCACACCGGTTCCGGAATGGCGGGCCCGCGACGTTGTCGAACACCTGCAGTCCTGGTCAACTGGCGTCGTCCACGCCTGGACCGGGATGGATCTGACCACCGATCCTGAGGCCGCCTTACCTCGCCGGTGGCAGCAACACACCGCCGCCGTGCAGTCCCTGTTGGACGACCCGACCACCGCCGCGAACCCGACGACAGCTGGACCGTTCACCGGTGAGCCGCTCGCGGCGGTCCTCGACCGCATCTACACGCCCGACATCTACATGCACAGCTGGGACCTGGCCCGCGCCACCGGCCAGGCGGTCACTCTCGACCCCGAGTACGCCCGCGACCTGCTCTCAGGAATGCGCCAGATGGGGTCGATCATCCGGGAGTCCGGACAGTTCGGCTCCGAGCAGGTCACCCAGAGCACGGACCCCGTCGACCAGCTGATGGCCTTCATCGGACGCGACCCGCAGTGGCGAGCCTGACGTCACGAGACTGGGACCGGGTGTTCCTCGCACTCGGACATCGGCACCGCCGCAACATCATCGACGCACTACGGCTGGCACCGCGGACCGTCAACGACATCGCCGAGTCGCTCAGCCTGTCCGCGGCATTCACGTATGCACCTGGCTGGACTACACATCAGCATCGAGAACAGCTGACTTGGGCTCAGTGGCCGTCCTGCGCCCATCCGGCGTCCTTCATCGCGCCACCAGGTTGTTGGTCCACGGTGCGTACGCATCGGCTCAGAAGGCGGTGTATCCGCCGTCCGCGACGAGTACGGAGCCGGTGATGAAGCTGGAGGCGTCGCTGGCGAGGAAGACGACGGCGGGGGCGAGCTCCTCGACGGTGCCGTAGCGCTGGAGGGGGGCGTCGTCGATCCAGTGACGCCGGAATTGCGGTTCATCGACGGGTGACATGTCGGTCTTGATGTAGCCAGGGGCCAGTGCGTTGACGCGCACGCCGTACGGTCCCCATTCGGCGGCCAGGCTTCGGGTCAGGTGGTGCACGGCGGCCTTGGACGCGTTGTAGGCCGGTTGCCACTGTGGTCGGTTGACGATGAGGCCGGACATGGAGCCGATGTTGATGATGACGCCTGCGCGTTGGTCGACGAAGTGGCTTCCGAAGGTTCGCGCGCACTGCCAGACCGCGTCGAGGTTGACGTCCATGACGTGTCGCCAGTCCTCGTCGGTCACCTCGAGGGCGGGCGCGTGGATGCACGCTCCGGCGTTGTTGACGAGGATGTCGACGCGCCCGAACCGGTCGAGGGTTGCCTTGAGGATCCTTCTCACATCCTGCGGGACAGTGACGTCGGCGGCGGTGAACGCGGCGGTCGCGCCGCTCTCGGTCAGCGTCTGGGTGACTGTCCGGCCGCGGTCGGTGTCACGGCCGACCAGCATGACGGTGGCACCCGCTTCGGTGAGCGCGGAGGCGAATCCTTCTCCGAGACCTCGTGTTCCGCCGGTGACGACCGCCACCCGCCCCTCGAGGCTGAACCGGTCAATCGCGCTCATCTCATTCTCCTGTTCACTCGCCGGGCCTGACGATGGCCTTCATGCTGGTGGGGTCGTCTCGCGAGGCCGTCAGGGCCGCCTCGACATCCCGCAGGCCGTAATGGCCGGTGACCATGGCGTCGAGGTCCACTCGGCTGGATGCCGCGAGCCGGATCGCGGTGGGCCACGTGTTGGCATACCTGAACGCCCCCGTGATGGTCAGCTCGCGGTCCTGCACGTAGGACAGTGGCAGCTGCACCGTGTCGCCACCCATGCCCACGAGCACAACGCTGCCGGCTCTGGCCATGGTGGACACCGCATCCCAGGTGGCCCGCGGGTTGCCCGAGCACTCCAGCAGCACGTCGGCCTCGACCCCCGCGTCGACGAGTGACGTCTGGGCGACGTCGACGGTGGCGAGACCGAGGCTCTCGGCCAGGCGTAGCCGGTGCGGGTTCACGTCGGTGACGGTGACGCGGTCGGCGCCGTACGCGCGCGCGGTTTGCGCCGCGATCAGCCCGATAGGACCAGCGCCGGTCACGAGCACGCTTCTGCCGGGCGAGACTCCCCCGCGCTGACACGCCCAGACCCCGACCGACAGCGGCTCGATCAGGCCCGCGGCGTCGTCGCTGAGGCTGTCCGGTACGGGGTAGACGAACGAGGCCGGCATCGCCACGAACTGGCTGAACGCGCCGTCGTACGGCGGGGTCGCGAAGAACCGCACGTCGGGACACAGGTTGTAGCGGCCGGCCAGACACTGGGAGCAGTGGCGGCAGGGCACCCCCGGCTCGATGGAGACTCGCTGCCCCACGCTAAGCGTCGACACCTCCGCGCCGACCGCGGCGACGACACCGCCGGCCTCGTGGCCGAGAACCAGCGGGGAGTCCACCACGTACGGCCCGATCCGCCCGTGCTCGTAGTAGTGCACGTCCGATCCGCAAACGCCCACCGATCGGACCTCGACCACGACCTCGTCGGCTGCTGGCTCCGGGGCGGGGCGTTCCTCGACGCCGACCTGCCCAATCCCGCGCAGCACGCTGACCTGCATCGTCGACATGACACTATCCCCTGTCCTACTCAGATGAGCACACCGTGAGCAATTGTGCTCATCTGTTAACCTCGGCGTCAAGCGCGCTCATCTGAGAAGCGACAGGAGTGGCATGGTCAACGGTTCACAGGCCCCGTTCGCGGGACCGCTGGAGATGGTCACGGCCGCCCGGATCGCGCGCCTGTTCTATGTGGATGGCTGGTCCAAGGTGCAGATCGCCGACGAACTTGACCTGACGCGGTTCAAGGTCGCTCGGTTGCTCGAGCTGGCCCGCGCCAGCGGGATGGTGCGCATCACCGTCGTCGGGGCCGGCTCGCTCGACCTCACGCTGAGTGACCGGCTGCGTCAACAGTTCGGGCTGCGCCATGCCGTCGTGGTGAACACCACAGCGGGTAACGACCAGGAGATCCGCGACCAGATCGGAGCAGCCGCGGCCGAGCTGCTCACCGAGATCATGACCCCCGAGGACGTGCTCGGAATCGGTTGGGCCAGAGTGGTGCTCGCGATGGCCGCGAAGCTGCACGGACTACGCGCGAAGCGCATCGTGCAACTCACCGGCGCACTGACGCGACCTGATGTGGAGGGCACATCGGTCGACGTGGTGCGCAGCATCGCGCGAGACGCCAAGGCCGAGGCATCAGTGTTCTACGCGCCCATGTTCGTGAGCGACGAACACACCGCGCGCGGTCTCTACCGCCAGGACGCGGTCGCCGAGGCGGTCGCCCAGTTCAACACCGTCACTAAGGCGGTCGTCGGCGTCGGCGGCTGGAACCCACCCAGCTCGACCCTCTACGACGCGCTCAGCCGGACGGAACAGACCCTCTTGCGCAAAGCCGGCGTTCAAGCCGACCTGTCCGGCGTACTCCTCGACGCCCGGGGCGACGCCATCGAGACCGCCCTTACCCGTCGCATCATCGCGATCAGCGCGACTCAGCTTCGAAACGTCCCCGAAGTCATCGGCGTCGCCTATGGACTCGACAAGGTCCCCGCCGCCCATGCTGGCATCCGCGGCGGGTACCTCAACGCCCTCGTGACCCACACCGACTTCGCCCGTCAGCTCCTCAACACCGCGGGCTAGACACTCACCCCGGGCGCCCCGCCTCTCGGCCGACATCGGACGCCATGCCCTTCGTCGGTGTCCAGTCCCCCGGTCGTCTCCGTCAGATCCAGTCCGGGTGCGCTGCGCTGGTGGTTGCGGAAGAGTGCCGGGAGGGTTGAACGAAGGAGGCCTGGGTGCTCGACGCGGCGTGGTGGGGCTTCGTCGGCGGTGCCGCATTGTTGATCGGTGCCCTGCTGGGGATCTACCTACCAGTCTCCAACCGGGTTATCGGGCTGGTCATGGCGTTCGGCGCCGGAGTCCTCATCAGCGCTGTGGCGTTCGAACTGGCTGAGGAGGCTTACCAGCACTCGGGTGGAACCGCCGTCGTGCTCGGCCTGCTGGCCGGCGCGGGTACCTTCTTCGTCGGTGATTGGTTCATCGACCGAGCCGGCGGCCACCGACGCAAAAGCCCCAATGGCCCCCAAGCCGGCGCTGGGCCGATGGCGCTCGTGCTGGGTGCCCTACTCGACGGGATACCCGAGTCGGCCGCCATCGGTGTCAGCCTTCTCGGAAACGCCGGGGTTGGGCTGCCAGTGGTCGCGGCCGTGTTCATGTCCAACATCCCCGAGTCGATGTCGGCATCGGCCGGTCTCAAGAAAACCGGCCGGTCCACGCGGTACGTCCTCGGACTGTGGACGGCGGTACTAGCCGCCTCCACCCTCGCGGCCGCACTCGGCTACCAGCTCTTGGCCGGGGCCGATCCATCCGTCACCGCGGTCATCCAATCCTTCGCGGCCGGGGCCATCCTGACCATGCTCGCCGACACGATGGTCCCCGAGGCTGTCGAGCACGCCGGCGCCTGGGTCGGCCTGCTCACTGCCTTTGGCTTCGTCGCCGCCTTCCTTCTCTCGATGGCCTGAACACGTCAGGTGCTTACCTCGGCCCGGCCGGCTGATCGACACAGGCTGCGGCGTCACGGCCGCCTGCTCTAGCGTGATGCGGTGAGCACCAAACGGGTTTGGTTCGTCACCGGTGCCGGTCGCGGGATGGGTGTCGACATTGTCGCCGCTGCGCTCAAGGCTGGCCGCGCGGTGGTCGCAACGGCGCGGAACTCGAGGAGTGTCACCGCCGCCCTGGCCAGGAAGAGAACCTCCTAGCGGTCTCCCTCGATGTGACCGACCCTGATGAGGCGCGGAAGGCCGTCCAGGATGCGGTGGACCGGTTTGGCCGACTCGACGTGGTGGTCAACAACGCCGGGAACTTCAACGCCGGGTTCTTCGAGGAGATCACGTCCGAGGACTTCCGCGCTCAGATCGAGACCACGCTGTTCGGGCCCGTCAACGTCGCCCGAGCGGCCCTTCCGGTCATGCGAGCCCAGCGGTCGGGGCTGCTCGTCACCATCTCCTCGACGGCGGGCATCGCTGGACAGGAGTTCTGCACGGCGTACGCGGCGTCGAAGTTCGGTGTCGAAGGCTGGATGGAGTCACTCACCCCCGAGGTTGCGCCGTTCGGCATCCGCACGATGCTCGTCGAGCCGGGCTTCTTCCGCACCGAGCTCCTCACGCCCGAGTCCACCCACTACGCAGAGTCCACTATCGAGGACTACGCCGAGCGCCACGAGCAGACCGTTGTCGAGTGGAAGAGCATGGACGGTCGGCAAGGCGGTGACCCTGCAAAAGCTCGCCGCCGCGTTGGTGGAGCTCGCGGACCGAGATCAGCCGCCGCTGCGGTTCCCGGCCGGCGCAGACGCCGTCGCCACCCTCGAACAGAAGGCCAACACCCTTCTCGCCCAGGCGAACGCTCATCGTGAGCTATCTGGCAGCCTCGCCCACGACGACGCCTAGAACGACGGCCGACCAACATCCGCTTGGACCGCGATGAGGGCGGCCATGAGCGCGAGGAGTTGTTGGACCCGCGGCCGCATTGAGCAGCAGCCAGACCGAGGGCTCCACCAAGGCGTAGAGCGCAGCCCACGCCGATGCAGATGAGACAGGCTCGAGTGGTGGTCCAGAAACGTAGGAGTCCGAATCGGATTGCGGCTCGAACGCCCGTAGTTAATCGCAGGTCATCCCTGTAGGAGTGGGGCCGTGTCAACCGGTCTTGTGGGAGGGCGTTCTGGTCCGGCATCGCCTGGGCGGGCGTGACGGGATGGGGTCGGGTGGTCAAGGTTCGAGCGGAGCTCGACCGCGTGAGCGGCTTGGCCTTGAGGGCCCGACCCCATCCCGTCGACGATGTTGGGCCGGCTGCCGGCGTTCTCGAGCGCTGAGCGGTGTCCGTTCGGGTCATGCTCGTGGTGGCTATGTCTCGTCAGAATCGGGTGCGTGGTGCGGGCGGGCAGGGGCCGCTAGTCATCCCTTCGCCGCGGCGGGGCGGCATGACGAGGTACGCGGATGTCAGTGGAGCCTGGCGGGGTGGTCAATCAGAACGCGCGACCACGCCGCGGTGCGGGGGTCATGACCTGCACGACCAGCCCCGGCCAGGTGCTGTAGTGGGCCTCTGACACCACGGTCATGCCACGACCTGTGGACGGTGGGTCAGCGCCCGTACGTGCCCGTCGCGCAGGGCGTAGTAGACGTAGCCGACTTGTTGGCGGGCGGCGGCGGTCTTGCCGATGTTGCGGCCGCGCCGGTCGCCGACCCGACGTTTCAGTCGCCCGGCGCCGGTACCCGGGCCGAGGGCCTGCACCGACTCGATCGCTGCCCACCGCACCAGCCGGGAGCCTTGCTTGGTGATCCGGCCAGCCGCGATCACGGTGCACATGGGTGTCTGACTCGTGGTGCTTGGGGGTCAAACCGGCCCACGAGGCCAGCTGCGCCGGGCCGGGGAACCGGTGCACGTCACCGATCTCGGCCACGAACACCGCGGCCAGGACCGGGCCGATCCCCGGGATGGTTTGCACGGCCCGGTAGCCGGGGTCGGCGACCAGCCGACCGCGGATCAGCCGGGCGAACAGGTCGATCTCGACGTCCAGGTCGTCGATCAGCCGGCGCAGCGACCCCACCCGGGCCAGATACGGCGCGGGCGCGTCGAGCCGTTCCAACAGGCCGATCCCCGTGGGGGCGAACAGGTCGGACATCAGCACCTGGACGCCGCACTTGGCCAGCCCTAGAATCCAGCCCGGCGTGGACCTCGCACTTACACCCCGACCGCAACGCCACCAGCTTGGCCCGGTGCCGGACCAGCTCGCGCAGCTCCCGGGTCGCCGGCGGCGCGATCCACGCTTCCGGCAGTCGGCCCATCCGCAGCAGGTCCGCCAGGTCGGTGGCGTCCCGGACGTCGTTCTTCACCCGCCGGTACGAGAACGCCTTCACCCCCAACGGGTGCGCCAGATGCACCACGGCGCCCACGTCCGCCAGCGCGTCCGCCGCCCAGTACCAGCCGTAGGTAGCCTCCAGGACCACCTCCGGCGCCTCTCCGGCGCGGGCCATCACCTTCTCCAGCGAGTCGACGTCGTTGCTGATCCGCACCGTCTCCAACGGATCACCACGATCGGTCGTCCGCACGATCACCGACCGGCGACGATGCAGATCAATACCTACGAACTGCTTCCCGGCATACCCTTCCATGCGAGGGCCTCCTCGAATCCGATGGATTACATGAGCACTCCCAGCATCCGCCGGGAGGTAACCCACGAGGAGCGGAGGCCCCGCTCCTACATCGCATCAGAGGCCGGCAAGAGTGTCCGGAGGGGGTTGCCCATTAGGTACAGCCAATCATCGGATCTCATGTGCAACGCTTCGTCGCAGCCGCCAATTGTCCAGTCGACCACGCAGTGGTCTCGTTCGATCGGGAACGAGCGATTTCGCGGGGTTGTACCCCGGGTAGGCCCCGCCGTCCTCCATGCGGGCATCGACAGCTTCAGGTTGGTCGGCATCCCGGAGCAGGCCGCGATAACCCTGTCGCTCTCTCTCGCAGCGGTCAGTCTCACCATCCCCACGCTGGCGTTCCTCGCTCGTTCCGCCAGCCGCACCACTGCCTACTCCGCCGTGGATAAGGTTCCGTGAATCCACGCCAGCGATCCGGCGCGCCTGTCCGGTCCTGGCACGGTGTGACGCCGGCCATCTCGTGGAAAGACGATCGGAACAGCGACCTTGGTGGGTGGCTCGACGTGAGCGCGATGTCGGTCGAGAGGGGCGCTCGGCGGCTGAAACGAGGAGGCAGAATGCTGGTCAGCGTTGGACTCCTCATTGCCGGAGTCACGCTGAGTGTTGCGGCGCTGGTGTTGACCCGCCGAGTGCGTCGTCATCGGCGAATCCGCTACCACAAGACCCCGATAGCGGGTGATGTGCTCGGCGTCATCGGCACCGGCTTCACCGTGCTGCTGGCCTTCGTCATCTTCACGGCCTTCGAGAGCTACCAGCGCGCGCGTGATGAGGCCGGAGTGGAGTCCGTGGCGACTCGTCAGATGGAGTCTCTGACCGCCTTCTTCCCACAGCAGAGCCGGATTCAGCTCCAGGACGACCTGGTCTGCTATGCCCGAGCCGTCGTCCACGACGAGTGGCCCCTGATGGCCACCGGTCGGTCCAGCTCCGTGGTCGACCACTGGGTCACCGAGATCGACGCGTCGGTGGTCGCGGTGCCGATCCAGACGGCGAAGGAGGCCGAAGTCTTCAACTTGTGGTTTCAGCGATCCGGCGAACGTCAGGAAGGTCGCCGCGGACGGCTGGCCGAGGCCACGCCCCTGATCCCCCCGTTCGTGTGGGGGATCCTCCTGCTGTTGTTGGCGCTCGTCGTCGGCTACCAGGTCCTGTTCGCTCGCGCCGGGCTGCCGCTGCTGCCGCAGGCCGTCGGCGTCAGCGCCATGACAGCGACGCTGGTCGCCGGACTGGTCATCATCTACGTGCTGGACATGCCCTTCGCCGACCGGGGCGCCGCCATTGCACCGACTCGGATGCAGGCCACGGCCACCGTCCTGGAAAGCCTGTACCAGGGTGCGCCAGAAGGCATCCGCTGCGATCCCAGCGGCAACCCTCGCCCCTAGGGAGACCCGCCTCCTCGACCGACCCGCACAGAATCACCAGGGACAGGACACCGGCCCGTCGGCTCCGAACGGACGAGGGTCGACCCTGACCCCCTGAGCGTCGAGACCCTGAGCGAGCTGCCCTCGAGGCCAGTTGCGAGCGGTCCCGTGAGCGCCAACCGAAGCTGAACTCAGAACGGCAATCACTGAGCTGGGAAGCTTCGCCGAAGGCTCGGCCCCGTGCCAACCCCGCTGCTCGCGAGAAGGTGCACCGGCCCTTGGGGATTCGGCTCTCATATTGATGCCTGTGACGTCAGCCGTGTCCGGAAGGGGGATTTGCCCATGAGGCACACACGTACCGACGACCAATCTGGCCTAGGCCTGAGACGACGAGCGTGCCGGTCTGCTCCTCGTCGATACCGAGTGATCCCCGAACGCAGGCCTTGGTATCAGGTGCGGGCGAGTCTGCGGCCGTCGGGCAGCGTCCGGCCGGCCAGAAGCGCGACCAACTGACTACTGTCGGCGCGCACGATCTGGCCTCCTTCTCCCCAGTCCCACTCGGTGTCGGCAGCCTCGAGCCGGACGTCCGTCAGGTCGACCCCGAACCACGAGCCGCGCGCAGCTGTCAGGCCGTCGAGCACGGCGACCGTTGCAGCCGACGGTGCGACCGACGTTCGGCCGAGAGCGACCGTGACGTCGAGAGAGTGAATGACGGCATGGCTCAGGGCCCCCGTGGCCCCACCGCCCGGCGGCTGCCACGCGTGAAGACGCGACGACCGGAGCTGGCCGAGGAGGTCGTCGACCGGCAGGGTCGCGTCCCGCCGGGCGACGGTGTTCGACAGCCGGGTGAAGTCGCCCGCTGCCGCAGCCATCTCCGCCCCGAACTGCTCGGGCGTCATTCGCGCCGGCATCGTCACGTGGGCCACCACATGGCGCACCAGCCAGTCCTCGCACAGCGATGGAGCGTCCCACGCGTCTGTCGGCGCGCCGGTCAAGAGGTCGGCAAGCCCATCGAGCGTCGGCGCCACCCAGTCCTGGGGATCGGTCATTTCTGGTTCTCCTGAGCGAGGTGGTCGAGGTGCTCCGCCAGCTTGTCGAGGGAGGTGCGGAAACCGGCGCGCGCCTCGGGGGCTCGCGCCCCGTCGGGCGCGTTCCGCTGGCGGATGAGCAGGGCGGTTGTCCCGTCACTCAGCTCCTCGAGGGTGCTGGTGGTGTGCATACCGGTCGCCGCCTCCACCCAGGCCAGCCGTTCCGGCGCCACCACCTCGGTGAAGGTGGCTTCCATCCGGTAGCTGCCGTGTTCGCCGAGCATCAGCGTCTCGAACCGGCCGCCGGGACGCAGCTCGACGACGATCCCCTCGATCGGGGTGGCCATGCCCCGCGGGCCCCAGAACTGGGCAAGTTCCGCAGGTTCGGTGAGACACCGCCACACCAGCTCTCGGGGCGCTCGGAGAGTCCGCCGGTATACGAGCTCATCGGCGTTCATCCGTCGGCACTCCCCTGCAGTCCGGCCAGGTGGATCTCCAGTCGGTCCATGCGGTCCGCCCACATCCGCCGGCTTTCCTCGATCCACGAGAGGGCCGCGTCGAGGGCAGCGGGCTCGAGCCGACAGGGCCGGGTCTGCCCGTCTCGTCCTTGGCTGAGCAGGCCGCAGCGCTCGAGCACCCGAATGTGCTGCGAGACCGCCTGCATGCTCATCGCATACGGCCCCGCCAGCTCCTTTACCGTCGCGTCACCAGCGCCCAACCGCGCGACGATGTCTCGCCGGGTGTGGTCGCTGAGCGCGGCGAACAAGGCGTCGAGCTGACCCTCTTCGATGACGGCTACCACGCAGATACTCAAGCATTTACTTGATCAAGTGTCAACTTGAGGATCACTGCACGCCGACTCCCCAGCGCGCGCATGGAGCGCACCGCTAGCCAGCCGACAGCGGTGAACCAAGTGAGCTCGGTGAGCAGTCAGGAGAGCCCGATCCGTCCCTCAGAACCCCGGTGCGGTTCTCGGTCGCCGTCAGGCTCGTGCCGGCAACCACGACACCGTGCGATACGGCCGACCGCCCCGGGGCGGCTACGACAGCCTCACGGATCCCCGCAGCCGGCTGCCACGTGACCCGATCCTCGCCACGAACCGCCGCGACATCCAGGACGCCTGGAGGCACGTCGGGCAGCAGACCCGGACAGCGCGGCGGACGACGCGAGGACGCGGTGCTCGCCGTCATACACGATGACGAAGGTCGGGTTGCCGGGTGCGAGCCCGACGGCCGGCCCCGCCGCGGCCGCGCCGGGCGGCGCCCCCGCCGTCAGCAGCACACGGCTCTGCTCCAGCGCGGCTCGGGGGCTGTCGTCGATCGTAGTTCGGGCCGCCTGCTGCCCCACCCCGTACGCGACGACCGCGCCCACGCTGAGCAGGACCGCGCCCGCCAACCAAAGGGAGCACCAGCCGTAGCGGTACCTGTCCGGTGTCCATGAGACGGACCCTAGGACCGGTCGGCTGAGACGACCCTGAGACCCGTTCCTCCGCGTCGTGAGGGGCTCAGGATGGCTTGAGGAATCGCAGATAACAGCCGGCACACACCAGGACGATGCCCACGTTCACGATCAGCCGTTCCCAGCCGTGGTCTCGGAAGAACAGGAGGTCCACCCCGACCACCACGATGATCATCGCTAGGGCGTACAGCACTCCGACGATAGGCCCTCTCATGTCGTCCGAGCCTAGACGGGAGGGCTGGGTACGCACTGTATGCAGCGGCAGCCCGAGACCGTCGCATGGGCACTGGAAGCGTCGTACCTCCTGGGGCCAACCGCGTTCGACAGCGAGCCTGCCCGCCGTCGCGCCTCCCGTTCGACGGCCACATCGCCACCGCGAAACCGCCGAGAAGCGCCTTGGTCTCCGCGAACGGTCGGTTCCGAACAGGGGCGCGTCATCGTCGAGGCCACCGGTGAAGATCAGCACCTTGGCGGTCCTCATCTCGGCGAGCAACGGCCTGACGCCCTGGACGTCTCTTGCAGATGTCCCACGGCGTGGTCCGGAACCCACTCCTCGTTGAAGCGATCAGGTACTCGGTCACGTCTCCTCCTCTTCGGACGGCGGTTGGGCCCGGGAGGCCGGGCGTGGTCCGACTTCACCGCTGGCAGCCGGTAGCCCCCCTCTCACGCGTGAGCGGAGTCGAGCGCTGCCTGGAGACTCTGCTGATACCCCTCGCTGGTGTACGTCGCTCCGCTCACCGTGTCGATCTGTGCCGACTGGGCCTGAAGAGTCTCTCGTCGCAGGATGGGCGCGGCGGAGGCGCTGATCTGCACCGATGTCCGGTTGCTGTTCGTCAGCCGAACGGCCTCGACGTCGGTGATCGTCGGACCGGAGAGGGCGACCTGCACCTGAACTGGTCCGTACCGGGTCGACACCGTAGGGCCGGTGACCACTCGGCTGGACGGCGTGGGGCCCGACGGCGAGGCCCCTGATCCCCCCGTGGGCGGGGACGAGGGGGCGGACGGGGACACGGACGTCGAGCCTCGGGTCGGGCGCGCCGTCGACGTCGACGTCGGCGTCGGCGTCGGCGTCGACAAGGGTGCCGGGCTGCTGCCGGCGAGGACGCTGGTCTCGGACGGTCGGTCGCCGGCGTTCCAGGCGAGGACCAGCGCCCCGACTCCCACCGCGGAGGCCGCGACGGCGGTCAGCGGCCTCACCAGGTGAACCGTTCGTCATGGATCTGAGCGGAAGGCACCCCGGCCCGGCGCAGGCTGCGGTTGACGAGGTCCATCCACCCGGCGGGTCCGCATACGTACACGTCCTGACTCCGAGGATCGCCCACCAGCTGCACGAGGCGGTCGGCATCGTCCCTCCCCCGCATACCGGCGGGAAGCCAGGACCCCGGTACGGGCGGACCGGTCAGCAGGTGACTGTGGTGCCCGCCACGCCGGGCCAGGGCGACGATCTCGTCACGAAGCACCAGCTGCTCCTCGGTGTCGGCGCGGAACAGAACGGTGACATCACCCGGCTCGGCCGTGTGGTCCCGGACCATCTCCTCCAGGAGCGCCCGCACGGGTGTAACGCCGATTCCCGCTGCTATCAACAGGATCCGCGAACGCGTCCGGCGAAGACTCGTGAACGCGCCGTACGGCCCCTCGATGAGCACGCGCGTACCCGTTCGTAGCTCGGCGAGAGCGCGAGAGTGGTCTCCGAGGTCGCGCACGGTCAGCCGCAACCGGTGGCCGTCGGGTCGGCGCGAGAGGGACCACGGGTGGGCGAACGCCCACAGTCCGGGCGCGAGAAACCGCCAGTTGAGGTACTGGCCGGCGCGCGCGTCCAGCTCGGCCAGGTGGCGTCCACTGACCCAGACCGACCAGGTATCAGGCCCCTCCATGACGACCTGGTCGACGCGCAGTCCGTGACGGAGGCTGCGGAAGACCGGGACCGCCACACGCCACCAGATCACGGCCCCGGCGGTCAGCACGTACAGGCCGATCCAGTAGCTGCGCATCGTCGGCGAGGCGGACAGGTCGGAGCCGGTGGACAGCTGGTGCGGGACCGCCAACGCGACGGCGGCGTATGCGGTGAGGTGGACCAGGTGCCACCTCTCGTAGTTGAGTGCGCGGATCGCGGCTCGCACCGAGGTGACCGCGATGGCTACGAGGAGCGCGGTCGCCACGTTGGCCGTGACCATGTCCGGCACGTCGTGCAGCATCCGGAACGGTTCGACGGCCCAACCGGTCCACCCGCTCAGGCCGTCGCGGGCGGCGTACCCGACGACCAGGGTCTCCACGTGGACCACCACGAGCGGCACCGTCACCCGGCCCAGTACGCGGTGCGCCTTGAGGGCCCGGTCGTTGCCGTAGACCCGGTCGACCCACGGCAGCCGGGCCGCGAGCAACAGCTGAACCAGCAACAGGTTCACGGCGACGAGGCCCGTGACCCGGCCGACAGCGACGATCCGGTCCGACCAGGGCCCCGTGGTCAGGTCGAGGCTGCCACCGTCCCTGAGGAAGAGCGCGACGACGAGCAGGAGCCCAGCCAGTGCGGTGACCTCGAGGAGATCCCCGACTCGAGCGCGCCATCGGCGCTGGTGCAGGCCGGTTCGTCGCACGTCGGCGCCGGGGCGGCGCAGAGGAGGTCGCCGGGCTCGATGAGTCTGGGTGGCCATGTCCCCATGCAAGGGCGTGGATCTCAGAGAGATCTGAGGAGCGCGTGCCACGATGCCCCCATGCCGACGGGTGCACGGGTACTGCTCGTCGAGGACGACAAGGAGCTCTCGGGGTTGCTCGATCGCCTGTTGACGGGCGAGGGGTATGCGGTGAGCACCGCTCGCGACGGCCAGGAGGGCCTGCACCGGGGTCTCATCGGTGAGTGGGACCTTCTGGTCGTGGACCGCGGCCTTCCCGCGATCGAAGGGGTGGACCTGGTGGCACGACTTCGGGCGCGCGGCGTCTCCGCGCCGGTGCTCCTGCTCACCGCCCGGGACACCGTGGCCGACCGGGTGGAGGGACTGGACGCGGGTGCCGAGGACTATCTCGGTAAGCCGTTCGAGGTCGATGAGCTGTTGGCGCGGCTGCGGGCCCTGCTTCGACCCCGCGGCGGCAGTCAGGCCACCCTCGCGCTCGGACGTGGCGAGCTCCGGGTCGCCGAGGCCCGGGTCGTGGTCGACGACACCGAGGTCGACCTGTCTCGTCGGGAAGCCGAGCTCCTCGCCGTGCTGGCTCGCAGCCCGCGGCGGATCTTCACCAGGGACGATCTCCTGGACCTGGTGTTCGAGGAAGCCGAGACCCCCGGCGCTGTCGACACGTACGTCTACTACCTGCGCCGCAAGCTCGGTCGGCCCGTCGTCGAGACGGTCCACGGGCTCGGCTACCGGCTCGGACGCGGGTGAGCAGGACGACGGCCCTACGAACGGGGATGCGCAGGCGTCGTGGGCATCCCGCGACGGTCTCCGGCGGGGAGGCGGATGCCAGCCTGGTCCGACGCGCAGCCTGGTCGGTGGCCGTGCAGACCGCCGTGGCCGTGACGCTCGTCGTCCTGGTCGTCGCAGCGTTGTCGGTCTTCGTGTTCGACCGACAACAGGGTGCCGAGATCCGTGACGTCGTGCAGCGGGCGGCAACCACGGCCGACGACGTCGACGACCCACCAGACGGCGTCTGGCTCGTGCGGGTCGGGCTGGACCCGGCGGGTCGTCCCACCGACCGGTCCGTCGGCGCCGGAACACCGGCGGCCGCGGCGTCGTCCCCGCTCATCGATACGGCACCGGCCGGCCTGCTCAGCGTGGAGGCGGACGGTCAGTACTGGTCGGGGTGGGTGGACGTACGCCCCGGTGCGCGGTTCGTGGCGATCTACGACCAGTCGCGACACGTTGCCGAGGAACACCGCCTCATGGTCGCGGTCACCATTGCCGGCCTGCTGGGCATCTTCCTCGCGGCCCTCATCGGCTGGGTGGTGGCACGGCGGGCCACCCGTCCCCTCGGAGCAGCCCTTGCCCTGCAGCGACGGTTCGTCGCCGATGCCAGCCACGAGCTGAGAACCCCGCTGGCCGTGGTGCATACCCGAGCCCAGCTGCTGCGGATGCAGACCCCGCCCGGCCACCCCAGCCGGCCCGAGCTGGACCAGCTCATCGCCGACACCAGAGTCCTCGGCGACGTCGTCACCGACCTGCTGACCTCGGCCCAGCTCGAACACACCTCGCCGATCGGCGAGGAGGTCGACGCCGAAAACCTCGCCCGGGTCGTCACCGAAAGCATGGCGGTGCTCGCGGCTGAACGCGCCATCACCATCCTTCTAACCGTCCATCCGAACGCCTCGGAATCCCCACATCCGGGCGGGTCCCTCGTCCTCGGGGCGCAGACCGCCCTGCGCCGGGCCCTGTCCGCCCTCATCGACAACGCGGTCGCTCATTCCCCCGACGGGGACACGGTGCTCGTCACGGTCTCCAGAACTGTCGACGAGGTCGCTATCACCGTCCTCGACCACGGAGACGGCCTCGATCCCGATGACGCAGACCGGCTCACCCGACGTTTCTCTCGCGGTTCCGAGGCAGGCGCCGGCCGGCGATTCGGGCTCGGCCTGGCCCTCGTCGACGAGGTGGTCCGAGCCCACGGCGGTCGGCTCGAGATCGCCGGCGCCACTGGCGAAGGGTCAACGTTCACCCTCGTCCTGCCGGCTGTCACCCGGCGACAGGACCTGGCGCCGGAAAGCGAGGGATCACGGGTGTCACACGCATGAGACATCCGACGGCTCTGCGAGTGGACCTCGTACTGCACTGTGGGCGACGCCCACCCTCACGACGCGGCTACGCCGTGAGCGCGCGCGCGGTGATCACCCTGTTCTGAGGGGACAACGCATCACACGCGGCCCGCGCCTATGCAAGTGAGACCCGGGCCTCGAATGATGGTCCAGCAACGTGGGGGTTTCAGATCTGGTCACGGCTCGAACGTCTGTACAAAACCGCTGGTCAGAGGCCTGCAAGAGTGTCCGGAGGGGGACTTGCCCATTAGGTACACACGTCCTCACGATCGACCTTCGCTGATTCCTCATCGAATTATGCTGTCCCACAATGCCTTTCGGCCCTGCTCGCTGGCGGTGGCTGCCAGGTGTGGTGGAGCTCCGGATGCTTGGCCCATACCGACCGGATGAACAGCGAGAAGGTCCCGTATGGGTCTGGCGGCCAGTTCGACTCCCGCTCGGTCCCCGGTGACGCAACGCGGCTCCCGCGTACAACCTCAGCGATCGAGATCACCGCGCTGACCGCGTCGCATTAGGCAGGACACGCCACAACGTCGTACACCATGCCGGACTCAACCCCAGGGGGCCGGCTGATGGAGCCCGGAAGCGCCTTGATGTGGCTTTCGTGAAGAGGCAGCGCCAGCTGCCCAGTTTCGCCCTGGTCGCACCCGGGACGGGACCAAGACCTTACGGTGGCCCTCTACCAAGAATGTCGGCGTCTCCCCTTCACAAGCCCTCAGCTGGTCGTCAGCTCATCCGGCGCGACCTACGAGGACGGAACGTACTCAGGCACGACCCGCGTGCTCGTTACCGTGCCGTCACGGGCCACCTTGCTCGCCGTGACCGTGGCGGGCGCCTGCTGCTTTTCGACCCACGTCTGGATCTGGGTAAGCCAGTCGACGGTGTCCTCGCCCGGGCCGCCGGAGCAGTGGTAGACCCCGGGTAGGAGGAACAGCCGCATGAAGTCCTCGGTGACGGCGCGGCCGCCGGACTTGGCCATGGCGTCGCGGACGTAGTTCACGGTGCCGCCCGGCGTGATCAGCGGGTCGGCCCAGCCGTGGTAGATGATCAGCTTGCCGCCGGACCGGTCGAACCGGCGCAGGTCGGGGTTGTCGGCGTTGTAGACCTGGGCCATCGGCGTGAGCTTGCGGGCGTCGCGCGTCGGGTCGAAGTCGAAGAGGCTGTAGTCCGGACCCGGGTCGACGGGGAAGGCCAGGTAGCGCAGCACCTCCTGGGCGTAGTTGCCGCCGCCGGACAGCGCGGTGTCGGTACCGATCGAGGATCCGGGCCAACCCGCCTCCGAGCCGCGGACCATGCCGGCCGGGTAGAGCTGGCGCCCACGATCGTCGACCGGCGGGGCGTAGAACGCCCGGGCGACCCCGACCTGCTCCGCCGTCAGGCAGTTGGCGGCGTCGGTGTCACCGGTGCACTGGATGGTTGCCGGGTCGAAGGAGCAGGCGTCGGGGTTGCCGACGACGCCGTCGATCTTGCCGTCGCCGGTGCCGTCGCAGGCCGCCAGCACCGCGGCGGCGAGCACCCGCGCCTTGGCCTGGGTGAGGATCACGGTGCCGTCCTCGCGGCGGTTCACGGTCTCCAGGTAGCCCTGGGACAGCGGCGCGAGGTAGTTCTGGTAGAGCGCGGGCGCCCCGGCGATGATGCCGTCGAAGTCGTCCGGGTAGCGCTGCGCCTCGGAGAGCGCCTGCCGCCCACCGGTGCTGCAGCCCTGGAAGTACGAGTAGCTCGGCGCCTGACCGTAGAACCGCTCGGTCAGCGCCTTGCCGGCCTGCGCCATGAGGTGCGGGGAGCGGTAGCCGAAGTCGATCTCGGCCCGGCGGTTGTTGTAGGCCCAGATGCCGTTGCCCTGCGTGCCGACGTGGCCGGTGTCCTCGGCCGCGACGGCGAACCCGCGGGTCAGCGCCTGGCCGCAGGAGGCGATCGGGACCGCCCCACAGAACCCGCCGCACCCGGTCTGGAAGTAGCGGCCGTTCCAGTCGGCGATCGGCAGCCGCATCGTGAAGCGGATGTCGCCGATGGTGCCCTGGACCTCGCAGTATGCGGACGTCGTACCGGAGGCGGCGACGGCGGTCACCGACGCGACGCGGGCGACGTCGCCGGTCACCGAGACCTTCTGGCCCACCATCTGGTCGCAGCCCAGCGCTCGCGCCGGGGCCTTCCGCGCGGATACCGAGCCCGACCCGGCCTGGGCCGGGACCGCGGCTCCGGCGACGAGCAGGCCGCTCACGAGGAGGGTCAGGATCGCCCTCGACGTCGTGCCCCATCGCGGCCGGGCTGAGATGCTGCTGAGCTGGCGGTGTCGACGCATACGGGCTCCCCGGGAGAGGTCCGCTCTCCGGATCGTCCGGGAGCAACGAGGACAGTGCAGCGTCTACTGCGGGTGCCCGTCAAGAGGCTGATTACGAATGATGCCAAGGTTTTCAGCGACGTTCCGCCCAGCGGCCCGAACCCTGCGGATCGTCCCGGTGAGCGGAACGCACACGGTTCAGAGGCCGTCGAGGACGACCCGGGCCAGCCGTGCGACGCTGCAGCCGGTCCGAGGCACGGGGCCGGTCGAGCCCACCAGCGCCACGACATCGTCCGCGAGGTCGGCGGTGACGAGGTCACCCACGTTGCCCCGGAACTTGGCCGCCACCTGCGCCGACGTCATCGGCTGGTCCGGGTTGCCCCGAGCCGTGCGGACCCGGCCGGTCCCGCGCCGGCCGTCGCGCAGGCGCACCGTCACCGACGCCGGACGCTCCCGGGGCAGGGCGGCGGTCATCGCAGGGTCCTCGACGAGCACGACCCGATGGGCCAGCTCGGCAACCGCCGGTCGTGCGAGCCCGTCGGGCAGGAAGGTCCCGGCGTCGAGGACGCCGTCGGTGAGGTAGGCGGCCAGGGCGTAGGGCAGCGAGAACCGGGCCTGCATGTCCGTCGTCACGGTCGTCGCCGACAGCGACGCCGCGAAGGCGAAGGTCTCGACCTCGACCCGCTCGACCTCCCCCGGGTCGACCCCGCCATCCGGTAGGCCGCCGACGTCGTCGAGGGCCAGCCCCGCGGCGTCGAGCGCCGGGTGGATCCACCGGGCGCAGGCGTAGGGCTTCAGGTAGCTGTTGAGGACGGTCCACCGCCGACCGAGGTCGCCGATGGCCAGGTCGTCGTCGAGGTCGGTGCAGACGGCGCCGTCGAAGAGGCGCCGGTAGGGCGTGTCGTCGCAACGGCCGCCCGCCGCGACGAGGTCGGCGGCCACCGCGCCGTAGTAGGAGCCGAGTCCGGTCCACGCGTTGCGGACCGTCCCGCCGCGCACCGGCACGTCGAGCGTCGCCGCAAGGGGCAGGCACGACCCGAGGAGGTATGCATCGCCGAGACGGTCCCCCGGCAGTCCCCGCACGAGGGCGGTCGCGAGCGCAGCGGCTCCGGGTCCGTGCACGCCGTGCGGGTGCAGGCCCACCCGTAGCGACGAGGCGACGCCGCTACGCATACCGACCTCCGTGGCGACGACGAAGACCTCGAGGAGGGACGCGTCGTCGAGGTCGTGCTCGGCGGCGGCGTCCAGGAGGGCCGGAAGGATGTGCGGTGCCGGGTGCGCCGTCGGTACCGGAGGCAGGCGATGGCCCTGCGGGTGGAACGAGCCGCCGGAGTCGGCGTCGAGCCAGGTCGCGGCGGTGCCGAGGGTCATCAGCCGGGCGAAGGAGGTGGTGGCACCGGCCGGCTCCGACTCCGTGAGGGAACTGGCCAGGCGGCGCACCGGCGGGTAGCGCAGGCCACCCAGTAGCGCCCCGAGGGTGTCGACGAACAGCAGACGACCGAAACCCTGGACCGCGTCGGGCATCTCGTCGAGCCGCGCCGTCGTTGCGAAGGCGGCGACCGCGTCGCGGATCGCGGTGGGGGCAGTGGTGACGGTCATCGAGGCTCCTGGGTCGAGGCGGTGTGGGCCAGACCGGCGCGGAGGGCGGCCGCGAGCGCCGGCAGCCCGGGGACGACGGCGGGCAGTCCCCCGGCGACGACCACGCCGCCGATACCCAGCCGGGCGAGCGCGCCGATGCGCCCGATGACTTCGTCGGCCGGGGCGACCAGCAGGAATCGCTCAGCCACCAGCCGGCTCGCCTCGTCGTCGACGTCGGCGCCGGCGTGTGCGGCACCGTGCTGGAGGTAGTCGTGCCGGCCCGCGACCCGGCGGGCGAGGGACAGCTGCTCCTCGTCGAGCCCGAACCACGCGGGCGCGCCGGCCAGCCGGGACGCGCACGAGCCAAGCAGCGGCGCGGCCGCCGACGCCGCGTGCAACGGGTCGTCGACGACGAGGGCGCGCACGAACAGCCAGACCTGCGTGTGGGGCTCGTCGGCCCGCGCCAGGGCGACCGCACGGCCCACGGTGCCGGCGTCGGTGCCCACGTCGAGGAGCACCCCACCCAGCGCATCCACGGTGGCGGTGATGGTCCGCGGGCCGGACGCGGCGCCCAGCAGCCGCCCGGGCAGGCGGTCGGAGCCGTCGTCGTCGCGGAGCCGTTCGCGCAGCGCCCGCAGCCGGCCGGCGTGGTCGGCGAGCGATGGGACCGGCAGGCCCTCGTTGTGCACCGAGCTCTCGCCGCGGCCGACCACGGCGAACACCCGTCCCGGGTGTCGGTCCTCCAGGGTGCGCAGGGCCCCGGCGACGGTGGCCGGGTGACGTACTCCGAGGCTCGCCACGACCGGACCGGCCAGAGCGGCGGACGTGCCGTCGAGCACGCGCTCGCTCTCCACCCAGCAGTCGGGCATGAGCCGTGGGCTGTCGGCGAGCCCGACCCCGTCGAACCCCAGGCCGACAGCCTGCACGGCGAGCTCGGCCGGGTCGACCTCGCCCCACGGCCGGGCGACGTTGAGGAGCAGCCGGGGCATCCGGGTCACGGGGCCCCGACGACGGCGGCCACCGTGCGCTCGAACGACTCCGGCACGCCGACGACGCCGGCGCTCCACAGCTGGGTCGCCAGCCAGCCCGCGGCGAGCGCGTGACCGAGCAGCAGGCCCTCGCCGGGAGGCTCGTCGGGTGACGCGTCGCCAGCCGGAGCGCGAACCACCATGAGGGCGGCGGCGATGTCGCGCAGGCCGTCGTCCATGGCCCTGTCCGCGTCGGTGTCGGCGCCCCGCGTGGCGACGAGGGCGCAGGCGGCGGCGGGCAGCACCCAGCTCGTGACAGCAGCCACGGAGGTCGAGGAGCCGGCCGGAGCCGGTATGCGCGCCCCCTCGGCCACGCCGGCTCCGACGGCCGCCGCGAGCCAGTCCGAGTCCGGCGGGACCCCGCAGGTCGTCGCCAGCACCGCCAGGGCGTCGGCCAAGGCCGGATCTCCGACGACACCAGCCGGTCGGCCCGTCTCGACGAGCCGGACCCCCTCGCGGAGCAGCGCCGCATACCGGCTCGCGGGTCGGTCGGTGTCGAGCAGGCCGGCGCCGACGGAGGTCAGCGGGTCACCTCGGTGCTCTCGGTGACGAGGTAGAACCTGAAGTCGGTGCGGCCGGCCGGCCCACGCTCAGCGGGGATCGGGTGCTCCTCGAACCAGGCGAGGTACTTGGCGTAGGCGTCCTCGTCGGCGTAGTGCATCTCGGCGATCCGGTAGAAGGTGAGCCCCTCGGGCACGGCCGCGCTCCCGCCGGACGCCTGGCGTACCGGCCGGAGCACCTTGTTGAAGACGATCCGGTCGAGGTGCGGGTTGGCCAGCAGGTCGGGCGCGTGGACCTCGAAGAGCCACTGCTCGTACTCCTCGGGCGTGACCCCGGGCTGGATCTGGTAGCCGAGGATGGTCTTGACGGTCATGGCGCTCCTGGTGGTCGGGGGTGGTCGGGGGTGGTCGGGGGTGGTCGGGGGTGGTCGGACGTGGATCGGGCGGTGGTCAGGCGTGCGGCCGGTGCGATGGGCCTACGCGCCAGTCGTAGGACTGCGCACCGCTTCCGAAGCCCTCGAGGCGGACGCGGTAGGGGTCGACGCGCAGCCCGACGAGGTCGGCGGCGACCTGTGCGCGGTTGCGGTCCGGCGCCCGGTCCTGGCCTCGGGCGAGGTGTTCGGCGTGGTGCTGGGAGTAGACGCGCCACGTCCAGTCGTCGTCCATCGGCTGGGCGGTCCCGCGGACCATCACCGCCCGGTCCGGGAGCCGGCCGAGGTCGAAGACGTGCGGGCGCTCGTTGGTCGCGGTCGGCGACGGCGGGCCGACCCAGGTGACCAGCAGCCGTGGGTCGGCGGCGAGCTGTTCGAGCCGGCGGTGGACGCGTCGTTGCACGAGCTCGACGACGAAGCCGTCGGCGAGGAACGCGGTCATCGAACGGCTCACCGGGTAGCCGTGGTCGTCGATCGTCGTCACCTGCGCGAAGCCGGCCTCGGCGCGCACGAACGCCGCGGCGCGCGAGACCACGTCGGCCGGAGGGTGGCTCACGACCGGTCCTCGCCGGGCGGGACGGCCGGGTCGCCTGCGACGAGCTGCCAGGTCGTGGCCGTGGTCGAGGTACGCCGGACCTCGCGCAGCGCCGCCGCTCGCGACCACTCCCGGTCGGCGATGACGACGTGCTCGACGTCGACAGTGACGGGGGCGGCGAACGGGAAGGGGGCCAGCGCCACGACGCCGGGTGTGGTCACGCGGGCGGTCGACCTGATCCGGGGGCCCCCCGGCCACGCGCCCACGGAGGGGAGGACCACGGGTCGGGCCTCGTGCTCGAGCTCGCGGAGCTGCGGTCCCCACGGGACGGCCTCGCCATGGCCGGGCCGGGACGGGACGACGGAGAGGAAGAGCGAGAGGAGGTCCCAGAGCTGGAGCAGCTCGTAGTTGTGCCACAGCCGGGTCTCGAACGCCGCCCGCGGCTCCTTCTCGGTCCAGGCCAGCTCGGCGGCGTCGGCCCACCGCCGTTGCTCCGAGCGGACCACCCGCTCCTGGGCGGCCCGGGCCTCCGGCCCCTGTCCCACGCGGGAGCCACCGCCGGGCGCGGACCACCGGCCCCGGTACAACCCGGTCCAGTGCATCCCGACCAGCAGCCCCGCGTAGACGTCGGCGGCGCTCACCGAGCGGACGCCCTGCCGGTAGAGCCGGATGTGCCGGCCCGCCTCGATGTCGAGGAAGTGCAGCGGCCGCCGGGCCGCCGCGTCGAACAGCACACGGGCGTCGGCCGTGCGCCAGCCCTCGTCGTGCCGGGCGGCGGCAGCGACCACCGACGGTCCCGGCCGGGGCTTCTCGACGTCGTCGTTGCCCCACGCACCGGCGAGGGCCCCGGCCAGCCGGCCGTGCTCGTCCTGCTGGACCAGCCGAAGCCCGTCCTCCTGGCGGCTCACGATCACGACGAAGCCCCCACTGCGCGGCGGATCGTCGCACCGAGCGCGGCGACCGGCATACCGGTGGCGAGCCCGTGCACCGACTCCAGGACGTCCAGCCCGGCGTCGCCGAAGCGGTGCCGCAACAGCCGCTCCGCCTTGGCCCGCAGCTCATCACGGCTGAGCGCGCGGTCGGCGTCGCCCCGCGGACGGCCGGCGGACGCCTCCAGCCGACGACCGTCCCGCAGCACCGCCGTGACGCGCGCCGGCCGGCCGGCGGGGTACCCCTCGTCGAGGGAGGGGTCGTGCACCACCTCGACCCGGGACGCCAGGTCGCGGACGTCGTCGGCGCGGACCCGGTCGTCGGTCAGCGACGCCTCGTCGAGGCGGCCATCCAGCAGCCCCACCGCCACGGTGGTCGGCACGCTGAACCGGGCCGCGAGCTCGCCGTCGGCCACGGCGTCGAAGACCGCCGCTCCGGCGAAGGCCTCCACCCGTACCGCCGCCACGTCGCCGCCGCGCACCCCGAGGGCGGACAGGTCGGCGACGGCGTCGTTGACCCCGTGCAGGTGGGCGCACGACGCGTGCACCTTGACGTAGCCGCCCAGCACCTCGTACGTGTCCCAGCGGCCGGGGACCACCAACGGCGCCGGGTCCCAGTGCGCCGCGCCGACGGTGCCGAGGTGCCGGGACAGCGCGCCCGGAGCCGCGGCCACCCCCGCGACCGCCGCCATGCCCTGCGCGGCTCCGGCCTGCACCGACGAGCCGAGGAAGGTGTGCGACCCGTCGTATCCGGCGAAGACGGTGTGTGCGTCGGTGAGGAGGACCGCCGACCCGGCCAGCTCGAGGGCCCGTCGCGCGGCGGCGGTGTCGCCCGGCGCCAGCAGTCGGGCGGTGGCGGCGGCCACCGCGACCTGGCCCCAGGTCCCGATGTCGTGCACGCCGGCCGGCGTACCGCCCATGGCGCGCCCGACGCGGACGCCGGCCTCGTAGCCGGCCAGCACCGCGGACAGCAGCTCCGTCGCGTCGGATGCGCCCTGCTCGGCGAGGGCGAGCACCGCGGGGACGACGTGGGACGCGGGGTGGCCACGCCCGAGCCGGTGCCCGTCCTGCAGCTGGTCCGCGGCCAGGGCCGTCGTGTTGAGCATCATGGCGGTCATCGGCGGCCAGCCACGGGCGGACCCGAGGACCGAGGCGTCTCCGGTGGGAGTGAGCCGGTCGTGCACCTCGGCGAGCCGACGCAGCTCCCGCCGCGCGGACCCCAGGGCCGTGACGGCGACGCAGTCGGCGACGAGGTCGACGACCCGGTCGCGCACCTCGGCCGGGGCGTCGAGCCAGCTCGTCCCGGCGACCGCGGCGGCCAGTCCCTCGAGGTCGACGTCGCCCGCCGGCGTCATCGCGCGCCTCCGAGCGGATCGCTCAGCCCCGCGAGGCCGGACTGCTGGGGCAGGTCGTCGCACCAGTGCAGCAGGGCCTCGGCGTCGGCGTCGGGGAGGGCCCGGCACAGGAGGGCTTCGTGCTTCGCCCGGACGACCTCCGGTGGGTAGGGACGGTCGGCGCCGCCCGGTGGGTGTTCCTCCGTCGCGGCCACCGCCCGGCCGTCCGCGAGCCGGATGGTCACCCGCGCGGCCCGGACCGTAGGCGCGGCCGCGGTCATCGCCGGGTCCTCGACGACGCGTACCCGCTGCATGAGCGACCGGACCGCCGGGTCCCGCACCCGGTCGTCGGTGTAGGCGTCGATCCCGTTGTCACGAAAGAGAATCCGGGAAGCGACGTTGTAGGGTATCGAGTGCTTGCCGGCGAACCCGGTATGCGGAGCGCGCCCGTCGAGACGCGTCGCCGGGTCGTAGGTCGCCACCTCCACGTGGACGACGTCGTCCGGGCCGAAACCGTGCTGCACCAGCAGCGTCTCGGTGGCCTCGATGGGCGCGTGGTTCCAGCGGCTGCAGGCGTGCATCTTGAGGTAGCCCGTCCGCAGGTAGCGCTCCGAGCCGAGCCCCACGTCGAGCCAGGTGTCGTCGTAGCCCTCACCGAGGACCTCACCGAACACCGTCGGCAGCGCGAGCGCGTCGCCGGACGTCCCGGTCTCGGCGAGGGTCACGGCCAGCACCCCGGCCGCGGCGGTCGACCCGGTCACCGCGTTGCGCACCGTGGCGCCCTGGTTGGCGGCGCGCTGTGTCGAGGCCGGGACGAGGGCCGCCGCCAGGCGGACGGCGCGGGTGGTCTGCTGGACGTCGAGCCCGCGCAGCCGGGCGACGCCGAGGGCCGCCCCGCAGACCATGGCGGTGCCGAACGGGTGCACCGCGGAGCGCAGCCGGACCCCGCGGCCGACCCGGACGGCGACCTCGTACGCCGCCGCGAACGCGGCCAGGAAGGTCGGGCCGTCGGCACCGACGTCCTGCGCCGCCGCGAGGACGGCCGGCAGGGTGTGCGCGCTGGGATGGTTGCCGCAGAACGGGTTTCCCTCGTCCAGCTCGAGCCGGACGGCGGCGGTGCCGTTGACGAGCGCGGCGGCCCACGGGCTGGTCCCGACACCGGTGGCGAGGACGGTGGCCGCTCCGGAGCCACCGAACGACGGCGCAGCCGCGGCGAGGTCCCGCACCTCCGCCTCGACGCCGGCGGCGACGATCGCCGCCACCGTGTCGGTCACGAGGGTGACCGCGTGGGGGACGTCGCCGTCGTCCAGGACGTCCGGGCCCAGGCCCCACTCGACCAGCCGCTCGAGTCGCCCCTGGTGCCCGGAGTCCCCGTCACTCATGCGTCGTCGCCACCCCGCACCAGGTCCATGAGACCGGAGACGTCCGGCGCACCGGGCAGGGCGAGACCCGCCCGCGCGACCGCTGCAGCGGCCTCGTTGTCGAGCACCCGGGAGGCGTTCAATCGCACCTTGGTAGCCAGCTCCTCGGTGGACAGGGGACGCTCGGGCCCCCCGCGGTTGGTGTCGACCCGCACCTCGTGCCGCGACCCGTCCGCCATCTCCACGCGCAGCACCGCGGGGAACTGGTGCGGGAAGATCTCGTCGCACGGCTCGTCGGCGACGCACCGCACCTTGGCGGCGAGCGCCAGCCGGCGTTCGTCCCGGGTGGCCTCGTCGGTGAAGTCCTCGTGGAACACCCCGAGGCCGCCACCGCCGAGCAGCGCGGTCGCCACGGTGAAGGGACCGCTGAACGCCGCGTGGTAGCCCGATCGGGGGCGGGCCTTCTCCTCGGCGGGCTGTCCGATGGTCTTGAGCACCGCTCCCGGGACCCCGAGCTCGATGTCGACGATGTCGTCCGGCCGGACGCCGCGCGCCCGCAGCTCCAGGGCGGCGTCGATCCCCGCGTGCGTGAAGTGGTTGCACGGGTACGGCTTGAAGAAGATGCCCGGGAGCTCCCAGTGCTCGCCGAGCCCCTCCGTGACCGCGGCGATGTCGGCGCGGTCGCCACAGAAGGCCTGGAGGAAGCCGAACCGTCCCTCGACGACGGTCGGTGGCCCGGTCAGCCCGTGACGGGCCAGGTCGGCGGCGACGACCCCGGCGTGAGCGGCCCATCCGCAGTGGACCCGCTTGACGGTGCCCCCGGTGCGGTTGGCCTCCAGGAGGCCCGAGCCCATGGACGCCGCGATCCCGGCTGCGTCGGCGATCCGCTCGGCGTCCAGCCCGCCGGCCATCGCTGCCGCGACGGCGGCACCGACCGCCCCGCAGATGGAGGTCGCGTGGAACCCGCGCTCGAAGAACTCCGACGACCCGCTGTCCTCGTGGTAGCCACCCATCCCGAGGCGGACCGTGACCTCGATGCCCACCCCGGCGGCGTCGAGCATCTGGGCACCGGTCGCGCCGGAGGCCTCCGCGACGGCGAGGGCCGCCGGCACGACACTCGAGGAGGGGTGGAGGACCGACGGCAGGTGGGTGTCGTCGAAGTCGAGCGAGTGGGCGAGGGTCCCGTTGACGAGGGCGGCAGCCGCGCTGGGCACCCGCATACCCGTGGCGATGGCCGTGGCGTCCGGCGGGCCGCCCCAGCCCCGGACCACCGCGGTCACCGCTGACGCCGACGTCGACAGCTCACCCGACGCGGCCAGGCTGTTGCCGACGAGGTCCAGCACCCGGCGAGCGACGTCCTCGCGGAGCGCGTCCGGCAGGCCGTCGCGCCGGACCGAGGCGGCCAGGTCCGCCAGCCGCTGGACGACGGTCGCCGACGTGGTGTCGGTGCCCCCGGTCACGCCGACACCGCCGCGAAGGGGCGGACCGGCGAGCCGGTGCCACCCACGATGCGCAGCGGCGCCATGACGAAGGTGAACGCGGTGAGCCCGGCCGCCGACGCCGCCTCGAGGGCCAGGTGCTCGATGATGTGAATCCCGCTCTCCACCAGGAGGACTCGATGGACCGGCAGCACGCTGTGGCCCGCGCCGGGAAGGATCTGCTCGAAGGCTGTGGTGTCACTGCCCGCCGCACGCACTCCGGCGTCGGCCAGCCAGCGAGCGCCGTCCGGGGTGACGCCCGGCACGCCGTCGGCCCTGCTGAGGTAGCGCTCGGCGTCGTCGAAGTGCGTCGCCCACCCGGTGCGCACCAGGGCGACGTCACCCGTCCGCAGGTCGGTGCCGCACCGGTCGAGCGCCGCCTGCAGCTCCGTCGCGCCGATGCCCTGACCGGGCGCGAGGACCGGCACGCCGAGCGTGGCGGCGACGTCGAGGAGGACGCCGCGACACAGGAACGCCGGCGTGTGCTCCGCCCCGAGCTCCCGGAACGACCCGCCCACCTGGGACTGCGCCGCATCGACGCCGCCGTACATCAGGCCGTCGTGGCTGACGTGGGACAGGGCGTCCACGTGCGTGCCGACGTGGCCCCCGGTCACGATGATCTCGTTCGCGGCCGAGCCGCCGTCGGGGCGCACCATGTCGCCGTGCCGGCGGATCAACGTCATCCGGAACCCGGGGTGGTTGGGCGAGCACGGCATACCGGTGAAGAACGGCTGGCCCAGCTCGACCAGACGGACGCCCGCGCTGACCGCGTCGAGCAGCGGGTCCGACGTCGTCGTGACCTGAGGGTTCATGACTGGCCTTTCGGGTTGCGGTCGACGTCACGGTCGACGGGTATGCGGTCCAGGACGACGCGGGCCCGCGCCTCGACGGCCGGGTCGACGAACCGACCCTGCGCATCCAGGGCGGCCACCTCGCCCCGGGCTCGGGCCTCGGCACCGGTGGCGAGCACCGCGCGAGCCTCCGCCACCTCCTCCGCCGACGGGGTGAACACCTCGTGCACCACCGGGATCTGCGACGGGTGGACCACCGACCGTCCGAAGAGCCCCATGGCTAGGCCGGCCACACACGAGGTGCGCAGGCCGTCGAGGTCGCCGACGCGCGTCCACACGCTCTGGACCGGCGACCCGAGCCCGGCGGCGCGGGACGCCGCGACGACGTGGCCCCGGGCCCAGTCCAGCCCCGAGTCGGACGGGACCATGAGATCGGCGGCGAGGTCCGACTCGCCGAGGCCCACCCCCCGGACCGCGGTATGCGCGCGGGCGAGCTCCCGGGCGGCCAGCAGGCCGCGGGCGGTCTCGAGCAACAGGTAGAGGGCGTGACCGGTCTGCTCCGCGACGGCGTTGACGACGGCCGGGTCCTCGCACCGCGGCAGTCGGAGCCCGTCGACCGGCATATCGGCCAGCGCGTCCACGTCCGCGCGCCCCACCGCCCCGGTCGGCGGGTTGACCCGTACCCAGATCGGCGGGCCGTCAGCGGGCCGTTCGCACAGGAGGTCGACGGTGGACCGCCGGGCCTCGTCCTTGGCCGCGGCCGGGACGGCGTCCTCGAGGTCGACCACCACGGCGTCGGCCGCCGAGTCGAGCGCCTTGCGCACCCGGTCGGGACGGTGGCCCGGCACGTAGAGCCACGAGCGGGGAACGCTCACACCGCCCCCTGGCGCCGCAGCTCGGCGACCTGGCCGCCGTCGATGCCGATCTCGGCCAGGACCTCCTCCGTGTGCTGCCCCAGGGCGGGGCCAGCGCTGGTGATCCGCCCTGGCGTCTCCGAGAGCCGGAAGATGACGTTCTGCATGAGCACCGACCCCAGCTCGGGGTCGGGGACCCGGACGAGCGAGCCCAGCGCCTGGAACTGCGGGTCGACCACGACGTCGCGGACGTCGTAGATGGGCGCGACCGCGGCCTGCGCCTCCTCGAAGCCGCGGACGACCTCGTCGCGGTCGTGCCGGGCCACCCACGACGCGACCGCCTCGTCGAGGACGTCGGCGTGCTTGGCCCGCTCACCGCCCGACGCGAACCACGGCTCCTCGGTGAGCTCGGGACGGCCGACGAGCCGCATCACGCGCTCCGCAATGCTCTGCGCGCTCGTCGACACCGCCACCCAGCGGCCGTCCTTGGTGAGGTAGGTGTTGCGCGGCGCGTTGTTGGCTGACCGGTTGCCGGTGCGTTCCTGCACCTGACCGAGCGCGTCCCACACCGTCGGCTGCGGGCCGAGGAGCGTGAGGATCGGCTCGATGATGGCGAGGTCGACCACCTGGCCCCGCCCAGTCGTCTCCCGGGCGCGCAGCGCGGTCATCGTCGCGAAGGCGGCGGCGAGGGCGGCGATGCCATCGGCGAGGCCGAACGGCGGCAGCGTCGGCGGGCCGTCCGGCTCCCCGGTGATCGCCGCGAACCCGCTCATCGCCTCGGCGAGGGTCCCGAAGCCTGGACGACCGGCGTACGGCCCGATCTGGCCGAACCCGGTGACCCGGGTGAGCACGAGACCGGGGTTGTCCTTGGCGAGCTCCGGGTAGCCCAGGCCCCAGCGCTCGAGCGTGCCGGGGCGGAAGTTCTCGATGACCACGTCGGCGTCGGCGACGAGACGGCGGAACACGTCCTGTCCCTCAGGAGAGCCGAGGTAGAGGGTGATCCCGCGCTTGTTGCGCCCGACGACCTTCCCCCACAGGCCGACGCCGTCCTTGCTGGCGCCGTGGGAGCGCACCGGGTCGCCCCGGGGGTGCTCGACCTTGATGACGTCGGCGCCGAAGTCGCCCAGCATGGTGGCCGCGAGCGGACCGGCGAACAACGTGGAGACGTCGAGGACCTTGAGCCCGGCCAGTGCGTCGCTCATCGCGCGACCCCGTGAACCGCCGGGACCGGCAGCCCACCGCGCCAGCCCATCCCCCGCGAGATGCGGTCCGCCGCCTCCACGAGGAGCGGCACGTAGCGCTCCCGTGCGGCGGGTCCGACCCGGTCGGCGGGACCGCACACCGACACGGCGCCCTGCACGCTGCCGTCGACGCCGAACACCGGCGCGGCGACGGAGCCGGCGCCGGCCTGGCGCTCGCCGTCCGACTGCGCCACGCCGGTGCGGACGACCTCCTTGAGCCGGTCCCGCAGCTGGTCCGGCTCGACGACCGTCCGCGGGGTCAGCGCGTCGAGCGGGCCGGCCAGGACCTCGTCCTGCTGCGCGGTCGGGAGGAACGCGAGGATGCACGTACTCGAGCTGCCCGCGTGGAGCGGGAACCGGCGCCCGACCTCGACCGTCATCTTGATCTCCTTCACGCTCTCCACCTGGTCCAGGTAGACCCGGCCGCCCGGGACGAGGGCCGAGACGGTGGTCGTCTCGCCAGTGGCCTGCTGCAGCTCCCGGAGCACGGGCATGGCGACCGTGCGCAGGTCGGACTCCCGCAGCGAACGCGCGCCCAGGGCGGCGGCGGCGGGGCCGAGGTGGTACTCACGCGTGCTGAGGTCCGAGGTCAGCAACCCACGGTGGACGAGCGTCTGCAGGATCCGGTGGACGACGGCCTTGGAGAGGCCGAGCTCCCGGGCCAGCGCCGACACCCCGAGGCTGCGAGGCCCCTGCAGGAACGCGAGGAGCACGTCAGCCACCCGTGCCGCCGCTTCGGTTCCGAGCTGATCCGTCATCCCCACCTCGTCCACTCGTACCCCGGACGGCATCCCTAAGAATGTCGCAATCGTCCACCGTTCCGTACAGCGAAACGACGGTCGCAGCGCGATCCTCGACGACCTCCGGCCTAATACCGTTGCACTGTAGGGTAATTGACGAGTTCATGTCGACCCTTGACCTCCTTGCAGGCAGGTGCCACACTCGCTCCCCAACGGTCGTTCCGTTTCGAGGAACGCGCAGAACCGCGGGAGCAGACCTTGAGGAAGCACTGGATCGCCGGCATCGCCCTCGCGGCGCCCCTCGCCCTGGCCGCCTGTGGAGGGTCGGCTCCCCCCGGTACGCCGGGGGCCGGCGGCGGTGGTGGGGGGACCGTCGCCCCCGGCCAGACGATCAAGATCGCCTCGCTGCACCCGCTCTCGGGGTCGTCGGCCGCGGACGGGCAGCAGATGGACAACGGAGCCAAGCTCGCCGTCGAGGCGGTCAACTCCGCCGGCGGCATCGCCTCGATGGGTGGCGCGAAGCTCGAGCTGCTCAGCGCCGACAGCAAGGGCGCGCCCGAGGTGGGCCAGAGCGAGGCGCAGCGGCTCATCCAGGAGGGCGCCGTCGCCGTCGTCGGCACCTACCAGAGCGCGGTGAGCCAGAACGTCGCCGCGGTCGCTGAGCGCAACAAGGTCCCGTTCGTCATCGACGTCTCCAGCGCGGACGCGATCCTCGCGCAGGGCTACCAGTACACCTTCCGGCTCCAGCCGAGCGGCACCGTCCTCGCCGAGGGCGGCGCGCAGTACCTGTCGGAGGTGTCCACCGCCGCCGGGAAGCCGGCCAAGAAGGTGGCCATCCTCCACGAGCAGGGTCCGTTCGGCACCGCTGTCAAGGACGTCTTCACCAAGAAGGCACAGAGCCTCGGTATGGAGGTCGGGCCGGTCGCGAGCTACGACCCGGCCAAGGTCTCCGATTTCACGACGCAGGTCACGGCGGTCAAGGCCTCCGGAGCCGATGTCCTCATGGTCGCCGGGTACTACCGCGACGGCGTCCTCGTCGCCAACGCCGTCAACACCGTCAAGCCGACCCTCAACGCCGTGTGGGGTGTCGCCAACGGGGCGTTCGACCTCCCGCAGTTCGCCAAAGAGGCCGGCGCCGCCGGAGAAGGCTACTTCGACTCCAACTACCACCTGGACGGCAAGAACCCCCAGACCCAGGCCCTCATCAAGACCTACAAGGACAAGTACAACGACGACATCCGCACCGGTGCGGTGCTGGCCTACGACGCGGTGCGCGTCATCGCCGACTCCCTGAACCGGGCCAAGAGCGCCGACCCGACGACGCTGCGCGGTGCCATCGCGCAGACCAACCTGCCGTCGCTCGTCGCCCAGAAGGGCCCGATCACCTTCAGCGCCAACGGTGAGAACCAGGGTGCCTACCCCATCCTCATGCAGGTCCAGGGCGGGAAGATCGTGCAGACCTACCCCAAGGACTTCGCCGAGACCGCGTTCCGCTACCCGGCCACCGCGGCCCAGTGAGCCAGGCTGAGGCCGCCGAGGTGGAGTCCCCCGCCCCCGAGGCGCGGGGGACCCGCCGGCGGCCGCCGTGGATCCTCGCCGCCGTCGCCGCCGGCCTCGTGGTCCTGGCCATCGTGCTGGCCTACGTCCGCTCCGGCAGCGGCGAGGTGGTCAGCCAGGCGGTGGTCACCGGCATCCTCGTCGGCGGGGTCTACGGCCTGGTGGCGATGGGCCTGACGCTCATCTTCGGCGTCCTCGACATCGTCAACTTCGCCCACGGTGCCTTCCTCGCGGTGGCCCTCTACATCACGGTCGTCATGGTCAACACGCTCGGCGTGCACCCGCTGGCGGCCCTGGTCGTGGCTGTCCCGGTGATGTTCCTCCTCGGCGCTGCAGTCCAGCGCTTCATCCTCTCCGGGGCCATCGGGAAGCCGCTGGAGAACCAGCTGCTCATCACCCTGGGCCTCGCCCTGCTCATCGACAACCTCCTGCTGCTGTTCTTCGGCCCGAACCCCCAGTCGGTCAAGCTGCCCGGTGACACCGGTGTCGCGCTGTTCGGAGCCGTGGCCAACGTCTCGCGGCTGCTGGCCTTCGGCGTGGCGCTGGTCCTCGCGGCCCTGCTCTACGTCCTGCTGCGCCGCACCCGCCTGGGCACGGCGATCCGCGCGGTGGCAGCCAATGACGCCGGCGCGCAGCTGGTCGGCATCGACACGCGTCGCATCTATATGGCCACCTTCGCGATCGGCACCGCGTGCGCGGGAGCCGCCGGGGTGCTCGTAGCGCCGCTGGTGACCATCGAGCCGACCACCGGCGAGCTGTTCAACATCATCGCGTTCGTCGTCGTCGTCCTCGGCGGCATGGGCAACGTCGTCGGCGCCCTCGTCGGCGGCCTGCTGATCGGGCTCACCGAGCAGCTCGGTGCCCTCCTGCTCCCCGGTCAGAGCCCCCTGCTGTCGATCTTCATCGTCTTCGTCCTCATCCTGCTGTTCCGCCCGCAGGGGCTGTTCGGGAGAACGTCGTGAGCACCTCGACGCAGGAGCGCTCCGCGACACCGGCGATGCTGCCGCGCCCGGTCTGGGGCCGCCACCTCGTCATCCTCGGGGTGCTCACGGTCCTGCTGATCCCGGTTCCCCTGCTGCTCCCGCCCGCGACGCAGGCGGTCGCTGTCCGCGTCCTGATCTTCGCGATCATGGCGGTGGGCTGGAACATCATGAGCGGCTTCGGCGGCATGTTCAGCTTCGGTCACGCCGCGTACTTCGGCCTCGGCGCCTACACCAGCGTGTGGCTCCTGGTGAACCACGGGGTGTCGCCCTGGATCGGCCTGCTGGCCGGGATGGCCGTCGCCGCCCTGTTCGGTGCGCTCGTCGGGTTCCTCGCGCTGCGCTACAAGCTCAAGGGCGCCTACTTCGCGTTGTCGACCTTCGCCTTCGCCGAGATGCTGCGCCTGCTCGCGATCAACAGCGACTTCGTCAACCGGGCGGTGGGCTACAACGTGCCGCTCCGGCCGCAGTCCTCGCTGGCCTTCATGCAGTTCGAGCCCGGCGCACCCGCATACTTCTGGATCGCCCTCGGGCTCACCGTCACCGCCATCGCCGTGAGCATCCTGTTCCTCCGCTCGCGGCTAGGCCGGTTCACCATCGCCGTGCGGGACGACGAGGAGGCCGCGGCCGCGCTCGGCGTCCCGGTCATACGCACGAAGATCCTCACCATCGCCCTGTCCGGCGCGATCACCTCGGTCGCCGGCACGTTCTACACGCAGTACTACTTCTTCGTCGACCCCGACGTCGCCTTCGGGCCGAGCGTCTCGATCCAGGCGATCCTGCCGGCGGTCATCGGCGGCGTGGGGACGATCTGGGGTCCGGCGATCGGCGCGCTGGTGCTCGGCCCGCTCAACGACATCACCGCCACCCTGCTCCGGAACCCGCCCGAGGCGCTGAGCTTCCTCCAGGGCCGGGCCGGCCTCGACGTGATCGTCTACGCGCTGTTGCTCATCGTCATCGTGCTGCTGCTGCCGCAAGGGGTCTACGGCGCGATCAGGGAACGGGTGAGACGCCGATGAGCCTGCTGCGCGTCGAGAACGTCAGCCGGTCCTTCCGTGGCCTCAAGGCGGTGGACGACGTCTCCTTCACCGTCGAGGCAGGCAGCATCCAGGGCATCATCGGGCCCAACGGCGCCGGCAAGACAACGCTGTTCAACCTCGTCGCCGGGGCGATCACCCCGCAGAGCGGCACCGTCCACCTCAACGACCGCGACATCACAGGGCTCGCACCGCACCGCGTGTCCCAGGCCGGCATGGCCCGGACCTTCCAGCTGATGCGACCGTTCGGCTCGGTCACCGTGCTCGAGAACGTCGCGGTCGCGGCGATGGCCGCCGGCACCAGCCGCCGGGACGCGGACCGGATGGCGGCTGACGTCATCGAGCGGGTCGGCATCTCGAAGTGGCGCGACGTGCAGAGCAGCAGCCTCCCGACCGCCGGGCTCAAGCGGCTCGAGCTGGCCCGCGCGCTGGCCGGACGGCCACGGGTGCTGCTCCTCGACGAGGTGCTCGCCGGGCTGGTCCCCACCGAACGCACTCCCGTGATGGAGCTGCTGGAGGCGTTGCGCGACGAGGACGGGGTCACCCTCGTCTTCGTCGAGCACATCATGACGGCGGTGATGCGGCTGTCGGACACGGTCCTCGTCCTCGACCAGGGCCGGGTGCTGATGTCCGGGAGCCCGCAGGAGGTCACCAGCGACCCTCGGGTCATCGAGGCGTACCTCGGGGAGGAGCCCACCGATGCTGCGTCTTGAGGCGGTGTGCGCCGGCTATCGCGGGCTACAGATCCTCCACGAGGTCGACCTCCAGGTGAACGAGGGCGAGATCGTCGCGCTGGTCGGTGCCAACGGCGCCGGCAAGACGACCACCCTGCGGGCCTGCTCCGGGGTGATCCGACCGACGACCGGACAGATCCTCTTCGACGACCAGCGGGTCGACGACGTGCGGACCGCCGAACTAGTGGGTCGCGGGCTGGTGCACGTCCCGGAGGACCGCGCCCTGTTCGGGCCGCTCACCATCGAGGAGAACCTCCGGATGGGCGCGTGGACGCAGCGCCGCCGGCCGGTGACCGAGTCCCTGTCCGAGGTGTTCGACCTCTTCCCCATCCTCAAGGAGCGTCGCCGGCAGAGCGCCGAGACCCTCAGTGGCGGGCAGCAGCAGATGCTCACCATCGGCCGCGCCCTCATGGCCCGGCCGCGCCTGCTCATGCTCGACGAGCCGTCCACCGGGCTGTCCCCGAAGCTGACGTGGGCGGTGCTCGAGGCGATCGAGGTCATCCGGGACCGCGGCGTGGCCGTGCTGCTCGTCGAGCAGAACGCCGCGCAGGCGCTGCGGATGTCCGACCGCGCCTACGTCATGGAGAGCGGCGCCGTCGTCCTCTCGGGCGCGGGGGCCGAGCTCGCTGCGGACGACCGGGTGCGCGCCGCATACCTGGGGCTGTAGACCGTGAGCCAGACCGAGGCGCGGGAGGCCACGCGTGCCCTGGGGGCGTGGGCCTCCGGGGTGAGGTGGGACGGGGTCGACGACGCGGTCCGCGAGCGCCTCACGCTGGTCCTGCTCGACTCGCTCGGCGTCACGCTGGTCGGGTCGCGGCTGCCGGAGCAGCGCGCCCTGGTGGAGGCGTGGCGGCCGGGCGCCGGGCCCGCGCCCCTCGTGGGGTCCGGCCGCACGACCGGCGTCGAGGCCGCCGCCTGGCTCAACGCGACGGCGATGGTCCGCCTCGAACTGGACGAGGGCAACAAGTACGCCGCCGGGCACCCCGCGGCCCACGGGCTCTGGGGCGTGCTCTCCCTCGCCGCCGACCTCGACAGCTCGGGCGCCGACACCGCGGCGGCGCTCCTCGTCGCGTACGAGGTGGCCGCCCGGTTCGGGCGCGCGACCCGACTGCGCCCGGGTGCTCATCCGCACGGCAGCTGGGGTGTCGCGGGAGCGGCAGCTGGGTGCGCCCGGCTCCTCGGCCTCGACGGAGCGGACGTCGCCGCGGCCATCGACACCGGCGCCGGTATGCCGGTCGCCGCCCACTTCACTTCGGCCCTCGACGGCAACGAGGTCCGCAACGCCTGGATGGGGGCCAGCAACCTGGCGGGGCTGTCCGCCGCCCGGCTGGCCGCCAGCGGTGGGGCGCAGTGCACCGGCACCGCCGCCTCCTCGCTGGGCGACCGACTGGGAACCTTCGACCCCGCGGCGCTTACCGACGACCTCGGGGAGCGGTGGGACATCACCCGCGGGTACTTCAAGCGGCACGCGGCCTGCTCCTACACCCATCCGGTGGCCGACGTGCTGCTCGGCCTGCCGTCACTCCGCCCGGCCGACGTGGAGTCCGTCGCGGTCGAGATCCACGGGCTGGGCGTGGGTCTCGCGAGGACGACGTGGACCAGCCGGCTGTCGGCGCTGTTCTCCATCCCCTTCATCGCCGCGACCGCCCTCGTGCACGGTGAGGTCGGGCCGGGCCAGTCGTCGCCCGGGGCCCTCGAGGACCCGGTCGTACGCGAGCTGGCGACTCGGGTGTCGGTGACGGAGGCAGCTGACCTGACTGCACGCCTGCCCGCCGAGCGACCGGTCCGGGTGACGGTGCGGATGCGGGACGGCGCCGAGCACGCGGGCCAGGCTCCCAACCCCCTCGGGGACGCCGACCACCATCCCCTCGGTGAAGCCGACCTCGTCGCGCTCCTGCAGGGGTGGCTCGGCGACGACGACGCCGTCGACGTGGTCCGCCGCGTCGCCACCGCCCTTCCCGGCGCCACCGCGGTCGCGCCGCTCCTGCGGGAGCTCGCCGCGTGACCGTCTCCGCAGCCCAGTCCCACCGAGGAGAAGCCGTGCACGTTTGGTCCGTGACCCCCATCCACGTGAGTCCCGAGGAGCTGACCCGTCGGCAGGCCCGCTACGACGCGCTCAGCCCGGTGGGTGTGCGCGTCGAGCTGGTCGACATCGGGGCGGACGCGCCGCGGCAGCTGGCCAGCGAGCAGGAGGTCCGTGACTCCGAAGGCCTCGTCGCCGAGGCGCTGCGCAACGCTCCCGACCGGGCCGACGCGCTGATGCCCGACTGCTTCCTCGACCCCGGGGTCGCCGAGCTGTCGGCCGACCTGGAACGTCCGGTCTTCGGCCTGCTCCGCACCTCGGCGTCCTGGAGCGTGCTCGCCGGCCGCCGGTTCGGGGCGGTCACCCGCAACGAGGTGATCGCCGACGAGGCCCGCCGGGTGGTGGGGCTCTACGGGTACGGCTCGTCGTTTACCGGCGTCGACGTCCTCGACCTCGACGTCGACGCCATCCACGAGGGCCACCGGTGGGGGGACGCGCTGCGCGGTGCAGTGGAGCGGACGAACCGGGCCGGCGCCGCCGACCTCCTCAACGGGTGCAGTGCCGTCGACCTGCCGCAGGACTCGGCGGCGTGGCCGGTCAGGGTGGTCGACCCGACCGCCCTGACGCTCCGCCTCATCGGGGCGGGTGAGCAGGCATGAGCGCCGACGGACCCGACCTCGTCATCGCCGGCGCGGGCGGCGGACTCGCGGGGGCGCTGCGGGCCGCCGAGATGGGCCTCGACGTCCTCGTCGTCGAGGTCAGCGAGCACTTCCGCCGCGGCAACAACACCTCGATGTCGACGGCGATGGTGCCAGGGGCAGGCACCCGGTTCCAGGCGGCGGCGGGCATCGACGACTCCCCCGCCCTCTACGTGTCCGACATCATGGGCAAGACCCACGACGAGGCCGACCGGCAGCCGGCCGAGGCGCTGGCGCAGGTCAGCGCCCGCCTCGTCGAGTGGCTCGTCGACAGCGTCGGGCTCGACCTGCACCTCGTCACCGACTTCCACTACCCCGGCCACTCGGTCGACCGCTGCCACACCATCGAGGGCCGGCACGGCACGGTCCTGCTCGACCACCTCGTCCACCGCGTACGGGACACCGAGTCGGTCGACCTCCTCGTCCCGGCCAAGCTGGTGGACGTCCGCCTCGACGACGACGGCCGGGTCGCGGCGGCGGTGCTCGAGACGCCGGACGGGTCCACCGAGGAGGTACCGACCCGAGCGGTCCTCCTCGCCACCAACGGCTACGGCGCCGACCGGTCGCTCGTGGCCGAGCACCTGCCGGAGATCGCCGACGCCGTCTACCACGGCAGCGACGCGTCCCGCGGTGACGCGTTGCGGATCGGCCGCGCGCTCGGCGCCGACGTCGGGTTCCTCGACGCCTACCAGGGCCACGGCGCTCTCGCCCAGCGCACCTCGACCCTCGTCGGCTGGGCGACGATCATGCACGGCGGCATCATCGTCGGCGCCGACGGACGGCGGTTCGGTAACGAGACCTCCGGCTATAGCGAGTACGCCGCGGTCATCGCCGCCCAGCCCGGCGCGGCGGGGTGGATCGTCCTCGACCAGCGCATCCACGACGCCTGCCTGGTCTTCACCGACTTCCGGCAGACGGTCGACGGCGGCGCGCTGGTCTGGGCCGACGACGTTGAGGGCCTGGCGCGGGCGACGGGTCTCCCGGCCGACGCGCTGGCCGAGGAGCTGCAGGCCACCGAGGACCTGGCCCGCGAGCCGTCCACCCGTCCGGACCGGTTCGGGCGCACCGAGTTCGAGGCGCCCCTTCAGCCGCCGTTCGCCGCTGTCAAGGTCGTCCCGGCGCTGTTCCACACCCAGGGCGGGCTCGTCGTCGACGGCTCGGCCCGGGTGCTGCGTCCGAACGGCACGCCGATCGAGGGCCTGTATGCGTCGGGCGGCGCGGCCGCCGGCATCTCCGGGCACGGGGCGGCGGGCTACCTCGCCGGCAACGGCCTGCTGCCGGCACTCGGCCTGTCCTTCCTCGCCGCCGAGGATGTCGCCCGCTTACCCGCCGGCTCGGACGACCCGTCCGCCCAGACCACCCACTGACCGCCAACCGTGGAGGCACCCGCATGACCCGTCTGAACACCCTCGTCAAGAACGTCACCGTCGTCCGGCCCGACACCGGGGCGGACGGCGGCGAGCAGCTGGACATCGGCATCACCGACGGGACGTTCAGCCAGCTCGAGCCGAACATCCCGGCGGAGGACGCCGACGTCGTCGTCGACGGTCGCGGGCTGCTGGCGTTCCCGGGCGTCGTGGACGGGCACCAGCACTGGGGGATCTACAACTCGCTCGACGACGACACCGACACCGAGAGCCGGGCGAGTGCCCAGGGCGGCGTGACCACGGGCCTGACCTACATGCGTACGGGCCAGTACTACCTCAACACCGGCGGCCCCTACCGGGAGTTCTTCCCCAAGGTGCTGGCCGCGTCGGAGGGGCGCTCGTTCATCGACTACGCGTTCCACCTGGCGCCGATGTCGCGCGAGCACATCGACGAGATCCCCTCGATCATCACCGATCTCGGCGTGACGTCGTTCAAGATCTTCATGTTCTACGGCAGCCACGGGCTGCACGGCGCCTCGTCCGACCAGAGCGCGTTCCTCATGATCCCGCCGGACGAGCGCTACGACGTGGCGCACTTCGAGTTCGTCATGCGCGGCATCCAGAAGGCGCGGGCCGAGCACCCGGAGCTGGCCGACCAGATCTCGCTGTCTTTGCACTGCGAGACCGCGGAGATCATGACCGCCTACACGAAGATGGTCCAGGCCGAGGGGTCGCTGTCGGGACTGGCGGCCTACAGCGCCTCCCGCCCGCCGCACTCGGAGGGGCTGGCGGTCACGACGGCGTCGTTCCTCGCCGACGAGACGGGGCTGCCGAACATCAACTTGCTGCACCTGTCGTCGGCCAAGGCGCTGACGGCGGCGATGCGGATGCAGGGCGTCTTCCCCCACGTGAACTTCCGGCGGGAGGTCACCATCGGCCACCTGCTCGCCGACATCACGACGGCACACGGGCTGGGCGGCAAGGTCAACCCGCCGTTGCGGCCGCGCGAGGACGTCGAGGCGCTGTGGGAGCACATGCTTGCCGGCAACCTCGACTGGGTCGTGAGTGACCACGCGTGCTGCAAGGACGAGCAGAAGTTCGGCGACCCCCGTGACGACATCTTCGCCGCGAAGTCCGGTTTCGGCGGTGCCGAGTACCTCCTGCCCGGGCTGGTCAGCGAGGGACACAAGCGGGGCCTCACCTACAAGAGGATCGCGGAGCTGACGTCGTGGGCCCCCGCCCGCCGATATGCACTGCCAACCAAGGGAACCATCGCGATCGGCTACGACGCCGACTTCTGCCTCGTGGACCCGTCGGCCACCTGGACAGTCCACGCCGCCGACTCGGAGTCCACACAGGAGTACACGCCGTTCGAGGGGTTCGAGCTGGGCGCGCGGGTCACCGACACGTGGGTGCGCGGCCACCAGGTCCTCGAGCGCGGCAACGTCGTCGGGTCGCCGACCGGCCGCTTCCTACGGCGCGGCACTGTCGGGGGGTGACGGCGGAGGTCTCGATGCGAGCGCGCACTCGTTCACGGAGGGCCGCTCGGCGGCTGAACCCAGGAGGCAGGGATGCTCTTCAGCGTTGGACTCCTCATTGCCGGAATCACACTCAGTGTTGCGGCGCTGGTGTTGACCCGCCGAGTGCGTCGTCATCGGCGAATCCGCTACCACAAGACCCCGATAGCGGGTGACGTCCTCGGCGTCATCGGCACCGGCTTCACCGTGCTGCTGGCCTTCGTCATCTTCACGGCCTTCGAGAGCTACCAGCGCGCGCGTGATGAGGCCGGAGTGGAGTCCGTCGCGACGCGCCAGATGGAGTCCCTGACCGCCTTCTTCCCACAGCAGAGCCGGATCCAGCTCCAGGACGACCTGGTCTGCTACGCCCGAGCCGTCGTCCATGACGAGTGTCCGCCGCCTGGACACAGCCCAGAACACCCCGGCAACTGCGGGACACCCCTCGAGCGGCTGTGAGACAAGCATCGTCTGCAGCAGCTCCTGACAGCCGTCCCTGGCCCCGTACCTGCCCGCTCTAGCGCACGCCGTGCCGGCAGGACCGTCGGGTCCGCTCGAGGCCGGAGTCGGCTACGCCGCCTCGCGGGTCGCGAGGCGGCGTGCCAATCAACGCGTTCTCGTTTAGCCGGTGATGGTTGGCAGCAGTGCAGTCATCGTGTCGATCTCCTTGTTCTGGGCGTCGATGATCGCCTGGGCGAGCTGCGTGGCGTCGCCGTTCTGGCCGTTGGCGAGTTCGGCTTGAGACATCGTGACGGCGCCCTGGTGCTGCTTGATCATCATCTGGAGCCACATCCGGTCGAACGCAGCTCCGGCCGCGGACGACAGCTGCTGCATCTCTTGATCGGTCATCATCCCGGTCATCCCAGCACTGCCCATCCCGGACATGTCATGTCCACCGGTGGGCGGTGGTACTGGCTGACCCCACCCGGCGAGCCACCCTCTCATGGTGGCGATCTCCGGCCCTTGAGCGGCTTTGATGGCCGCCGCCAGCGACTTCACCTGGGGGTTGGTGGCCTTGCTGGTGGCCATCTCGCCCATGATGACGGCCTGCCCGTGGTGCGGGATCATCCCGGTGGCGAACGCGACATCGGCCGGGTTGTGCGGGCCTGAGGCGCGATTCGCGGAGGTACCCGGTGAGGAGCTGGTGGGCTCGAGCTGCCAGACATGCCGGGCATGCCGGGCATGTTCTGGTGGTCGTTGTTGCCGGAGCCCCCAGCGTTTCCGCAGGCGGCAAGCGTGACGGCGGTGGCGAGGCTGGCCGCGGCGATGGCGGCGTGACGGATCTTTCGGTTCATTTGTGGGTCCTGTTCGTCAGGGTCGCTGATGGTCAGTGAAGTGAGGGGTGCGCGGGCCCGTTAAAGTGCCCGCCGTGCTGCGCGGAGGCGATCGCGGAATGGGAAGCCTCCGAGGGACCCGTCACGTTCGCAGCACGCACAGCCTCGACAAGGACATCGATGTGTCAACGGACCGCTGGGGGTGCGTCCGCGTCGCTGGACGGGACCCGTTCGACAGGTGCCCAGCGAGGCGGAACCAGCGCTTCCAAGCGGGGCGCAGGAGCAAGGCCAGCAGTGGGATGACTGCCAGGCACATCGCCATCAGCCCGTGGTCGCCCACCACGGTGTCCTCGATGCTGAGATGTTTTTCGCTGCTGGATTGGGAGCAGGGCGCACACTGCAATCCCTCTGAATGCCCGGTCAGCCACATGAACATTGGGACCGGGACCGGGACCGGGACTGGGACTGGGACTGGGACTGGGACTGGGACTGGGGACTGGGGCCCGCTGCGCACTGCCATCGCTGCCGGCCCTGCCCCGTCGACCTGCGCCAACGTCGCAGGGGCGGCGGCCGGGTGGTGGGGGGTGCCGAGGGCGTGCATCGCGATAACGCCCGCGGTCAGCAACAGCACCACCAGCGTCAGCACCCACGCGTGCAGGTCCAGTCTCGGCGAAGGCCCGCTGGTCGTGGTGTCGACGCCGCGGCCTCGGGCGCTGGAGCGGACCGCCCTCGAGTGCATGACATTGACTATATACCCTAGGGGGGTATGGTCATCAGCATGAGCAGTCACCTCGAGAACCCGCGAACGTCGACGCAGCCGACCGAGGTCGACCCGGTCTGCGGCATGACTATCGACCCCAGCACCGCGGTGGCCGTGGAACACCGCGGGCGGGCCTATCACTTCTGCTCCGAACACTGCCGGGGCGCGTTCCGGGCCGCTCCCGAGCGGTACGCCGACGGCGCGAGCCCCGCTCGGCCCGACCCGTCCCACCTCGGCGACGACCCCGGCACGCGAGCCTCCGACCACGGCGGCGTAACAGTCGACACTGAGGTGGCCGAGTGGACCTGCCCGATGCACCCGGAGATCCGCCGGCCTGGGCCGGGGTCGTGCCCGATCTGCGGGATGGCGCTGGAGCCGGTGATGGCTACAGCGGAGAGCGGCCCAAGCCACGAGCTGCTCGACATGACGCGCCGGTTCTGGGTCGGATTCGCCCTGGCCGTCCCCGTCGTGCTGCTGGAGATGGGCAGCCACCTGGTCCCGGCGATGCGCGAGCTGATCCCGGCGACAGTGAACACGTGGCTCCAGCTGGTCCTGGCCACTCCGGTGGTGTTGTGGGCGGGGTGGCCGTTTTTCGTGCGCGGCTGGGTATCGGTGCGCACGTGGAACCTCAACATGTTCACCCTCATCGCGATGGGCACTGGGGTGGCCTGGGTGTACAGCGTGATCGCCACAGTGGCACCGGGGGTCTTCCCCGACTCGTTCCGCGACATGGGCGCCATGCCCAACCCGGCCGGCATGGCCGCGGATGCCGGCACGGGTGTGGGCACGGTGGATGTGTACTTCGAGGCTGCCGCTGTCATCACCGTGCTGGTGCTGCTCGGGCAGGTGCTCGAGCTGCGGGCCCGGGAGCAGACCTCCGGCGCGATCAAGGCGCTGCTCGACCTGACCCCGAAGACCGCCCGACGAATCGGCACCGACGGTGACGACGGCACCGACGGCACCGATGAGGAGATCGGCCTGGACGCGGTGCTCGTCGGTGACCGGCTGCGGGTCCGGCCCGGGGAGGCTGTCCCGGTCGACGGGACCGTCGAGGACGGCCGCTCCTCCGTGGACGAGTCCCTGGTCACCGGGGAGTCCATGCCGGTCACCAAGACTGCCGGAGACACGCTCGTCGGTGGCACCATCAACGGCAGCGGCGCCCTGGTGATGCGCGCCGAGAAGGTCGGCCGGGACACCATGCTGGCCCGCATCGTCGCCATGGTCGCCGACGCCCAACGCTCGCGGGCACCGATCCAGCGGCTCGCCGACCGGGTCGCCGCCGTGTTCGTCCCGGCCGTCATCGGTGTCGCCGTGATCGCCTTCGTCGTGTGGGCCCTGGTCGGCCCCGACCCGAAGCTCGCCAACGCCCTGATCGTGGCTGTGTCAGTCCTGATCATCGCCTGCCCCTGCGCCCTGGGCCTGGCCACCCCGATGTCGATCATGGTCGGCGTCGGCCGCGGCGCCCGGCTCGGAGTGCTCATCAAGAACGCCGAGGCGCTCGAACGCATGGAGAAGGTCGACACCCTCGTCGTCGACAAGACCGGCACCCTCACCGAGGGCCGACCGACCCTGACCCACGCCGTGCCAGCCGAGGGGTTCGACGCCGACGCAATCCTCGCCCTGGCCGCCGCTGTCGAACAGGTGTCCGAGCACCCGCTGGCCCGTGCCATCGTCGAAGCCGCCACCGCCAAGCACATCCACGTCCCAGCCGTCGAGAACTTCGACGCCCCTGCCGGCCGCGGCGTCACCGGGCTCGTCCACGGCCGCCGGGTCATCATCGGCAGCTCAACGTTCCTGGCGTCAGCTGGCATCGACACCAGCGTCGTGGACCGCGAGGCGGACCGGCTGCGCGCCGAGGGCGCCATCGTGGTCTACGTCGGCGTGGACGACCGACCCGCCGGGATCATCGCCGTCGCCGACCCGGTCAAGGAGACGACGCCGGCAGCGCTGGCCGCACTCCGCAACGCAGGGATCGAGGTCGTCATGCTCACCGGAGACAACAAGGTCACCGCGCAGGCCATCGGCCGCCGCCTGGGCATCGACCGAGTCGAGGCCGAGGTGCTGCCCGACCACAAGAGCGACACCGTCAAGGCGCTACGCGACCAGGGCCGGGTCGTGGCCATGGCCGGCGACGGCGTCAACGACGCCCCCGCGTTGGCCGCCGCCGACGTCGGGCTCGCGATGGGCTCCGGCACCGACGTGGCCATCGAAAGCGCCGGGGTCACCCTCCTACGCGGCGACCTGACCGGGATCGTCCGGGCCCGCCAGCTCTCCCAGGCGACCATGCGCAACATCCGCCAGAACCTCGTCTTCGCGTTCCTGTACAACGTTGCCGGGATCCCCATCGCCGCCGGGGTCCTCTACCCGGCCTTCGGCCTCCTGCTGTCCCCCATCCTGGCCGCCGCAGCGATGGCCCTGTCCTCGGTCAGCGTCATCAGCAACGCCCTACGGCTCCGCACCCAGCACCTCACCTAACCAACGCGCCAGCCGGACCACGCCAATCCGCTGGCATCTCAACCAACAAACCAGCCAACCGAGCCAAGCCAGGGACAACATGACCACGACGACACCCGGGTACGCCGACAAGAAGAAAGCGCACCTGAAACGACTTCGCCGGATCGAAGGCCAGGTCCGCGGCCTGCAACGAATGGTCGACCAGGACACCTACTGCATCGACGTTCTCACCCAAGTCTCGGCCGCCACCAAAGCTCTGGAAGCGGTCGCCCTCGCGCTGCTCGAGGAACACCTGACCCACTGCGTCACCGACGCCATCCACGCCGGCGGGGCCAACGCCGACCAGAAGATCAAGGAAGCCTCCGCCGCCATCGCACGGCTCGTCCGCTCCTGAACCAGAAGTGAACCGCACTGGGTCGTCCGGAGGGTGGTTGTTTAGGCGACCTCCGGGTTGGGGGTCACGGTCGTAGCCTGCCGGTGATGCTGTTCGAACTCAATCGGAGGCAGGTGCCCGATGGAGGAGTGCAGCCGGTCGTGGTTGTACCAGTGGATCCAGGAGGCGACCTGCCATTCGACGGCGCGTCGGTCGGCCCAGGTGGGACCGCCGTCGTGGATGGCTTCGGTCTTGAACAGGCCGATGGTCGACTCGCACAGTGCGTTGTCGAGGGCGTCGCCGACGCTGCCGATCGAGCCGGCCATACCGTGCTCCAGCAGTTCGGCGGTGAACGCTACCGACGTATATTGCGAGCCGGCGTCGGAGTGATGGACCAGTCCGGTTGACTGCCAACGGGATTCGGCGATCCGACGGGTGGTCAGAGCCTGATGCAACGCGTCGGTGACCAAGGGTGTCTGCTTGCTCGCCGAGACCCGCCAGCCGAGGATCCTTCGAGAGTAGACGTCGACGACGAACGCGACGTACACGAACCCGGTGAGCGTCCACACATAGGAGAAATCGGCCACCCACAACTGGTCGGGCCGGGTCGGGGCGTGCCAGGCCCGGTGCACCAGATCTGGATGCCGCGGCGCGGCCCGGTCCGGCCAGGTGGTCCGGGTCCGATGCTGGCCGCGGACCACTCCACGGATCCCGGTCATCCGCATCAGCCGGGCAACCTGGTCCCGGCCCGCCTCGATCCCGGCCCGTCGGGCCGCCAGCCACAGCTTCCGGGCCCCATACACGCCCCAGTTGTCACGGTGGAGGGTGACCAGGGCGTTGGCCAGGTACGCCTCGTCCAGCGCCGCAGCGGAGACCGGACAGGCCCGGTGGGCGTAGTAGGTGGACGGCGCGATCGGCATCCCGTGCTCAGTGAGCACCGCGCAGATCGGCTCGACGCCGAACCGGTCACGAAAGGCGGTGATGTACATGACGATCACCGCAGTCGGCGGTCGAGCTCCGCCGACGCGAAAAACGCACTCGCGGTCTTAAGGATCTCGTTCGCCCGGCGCAGCTCGGCGTTCTCCCGCCGCAGCGCCCGCACCTCCTCAGACTCGCTCGAGCGCGACGGCAACGGCCCGCGGACACCGTCGACCCGCTCCGCGTCCTCCACCCAGTTCCGCAACGTCGCCGCGTTCACGTCCAACAGGACCCCGACCTGGCGGCGAGCCCGCAACTTGGACTCGTCGTGCTGCTCCAGCCGCTCCCGGTACAGGCGCACCGCCCGCTCCCGGAACTCCCGGTCATACTTCCTCGGCGCTGACATGAGATGCAGTCTCCCTTGCTAGATCAGCACCCTCCGGAAGACCCAGTGCGGTTCAGTACGAGCAAGCCCACTACGCGACCCTCAACCCCTATAGGAGCGGCAGAGAACCTGGGGCGGTTCAAACACCTCACCCGTCACCGCGTCGATCGCCGCCGCCGCCACCGACCTCGCGTGCACGTCCAGGCCGACTCTCATGCGCTCTGTAAACACCGGGGCCTCCCACAACTGTCGGATAGGCCGAGCAGGCGGCCCCTGCTCGGTAACCCACGAATCTCTGTGAGTGAGGCCCCGGCCCGCAACCACCCAACCGGGCGGTCACTCCATACGGTCTAGAGGGTGCGGGTCAGCGGAGCACTGTGCTGTCGGTACGGTCTCGTGGACGCTGGTGGGCGCCGTTGCGCATCAGGTGGCTTACGGACGGGCGCCAAAGCGCTCTAGAAGGTCGGTGTGTCCGGCGACGAGGATGAGGTCGTTCGCGCTGATCTTGGTCTGAGGGGTGGCGTACTGGAACTCCTCCCCGGGGGATTTGACACCGATGACCGTGACCCCGTATTTCTCACGCACGTGCGCCTGGGCGAGCGTGAAGCCGTGGGTCTCTCGCGGAGGGTGCATCTTGACGACGGTGAAGCCGTCATCGACTTCGATGTAGTCGAGGAGCTTGCCGGAGAGCAGGTGTGCGACGCGGGCGCCGGCGTCCGCTTCTGGAAGCACAATGTGATGTGCGCCCAATCGTTCGAGGATGCGGGCATGTTCCGTGCTCACGGCCTTCGCCCAGATCTGAGGGATCTCGATGTCGAGCAGGTTGCCGGTGATGAGCACACTTGACTCCAGATGCGAGCCCACTCCTACGACGGCCACCGGGAAGTCGCTGGCTCCGAGCTGCTCAAGTGCCTCGGAATTGGTGCAGTCGGCCTCGACGACCGGGATACGTCCAGCCCACACAGCAACCAGCTGCGGGTCTCGGTCGACGGCGAGCACGTCCTGGCCCATCCGGTCCAGTCGCTCGGCCAAGGCAGAACCGAATCGGCCGAGCCCGATGACGAGCACCGAGTTCTTGTGGCGTCCCCGGGTCTTGTCGCTCGGCTGCTCGGTAAGGTTTTCCGCTGGTGAGGAGCGGCGCCAAGGTGCGGTTGGGTCAGCCAATGATGGGTCTCTCCTCCGGGTAGCGAACCATACGACGACGGCTGCGAATCGCGAGTGCCGCGGCCAGAGTCATGGTGCCGGTCCTTCCGACAAACATCAGCACGGTCAGCACGTACTTGGCAGAGTCGGGCAGAGACGGGGTGATTCCTGTCGACAGTCCGCAGGTGGCGTACGCCGAGATGACTTCGAAGAGTACGACATCCAGCGCAAGGCCGGTCATGGCGAGAAGCAGCAGTGACGCGATCAGGACGACGGTCGCTGACACGAAAGCCACGGCGATCGCGACCTGCAACGTGTCCCGCCCGAGCCGGCGGCCGAATGCCTCGACGTCCCGATCGCCGCGGGCCTCCGCGACGATGGCCAGGAGCATCACGACGAGGGTGGTCACCTTGATTCCTCCGGCCGTCGATGCCGATCCACCGCCGACGAACATGAGTGCGTCGAGCAACAGCCAGGATCCTTCGTGCATCTGGCCGATGTCGACCGTCGAGAAGCCGCCGGATCGGGGCATCACGCCCGCGAAGAGTGACGCGAGGACGGTGCCCGCGGCGTCGAGTGGGGCGAAGCTGTCGGGGTTGGTCCATTCGAACGCAGCGATGATCAGAGAGCCGAACGCCACGAGGGCGCCGCTGGTTGCGAGGGTGAGCTTGCTATGCAGGCTCCACTTTCGCGGCTGTCGCATGAGTCGAGCGACGTTGAGGATGACCGGGAAGCCCAACGACCCAATGAAGACACCGACGATGATCGGCAGCAGCACCCACCAATCGGACACGTAGGGAGTTAACCCCTGCTGGGTCGGGACGAAGCCTGCATTGTTGAAGGCCGACACGGCGTAGAAGCCGGCGTGCCAGGACGCGGCGCCGATGCCCTCTCGGTTCAGCAGGAACCTGGGAAAGAGCACGACGGCGATAGCAAGCTCGATCGAGGTGGACGTGACAATAACGGTTCGCACCAACGACCCCACTTCCCCGAGCCGGGTCGTCTTGGTTTCGGACGAGACGAGGAGTCGTTGAGTCAGCCCGATGCGGCGTGATACCGCCAGTCCTAACAGAGAGGCGATCGTCATGACTCCGAGCCCGCCAACCTTGATGGCGATCAGGATGATGACGAGGCCGGCGGGTGACCAGTACTCGCCGGTGGGGACGACGACGAGGCCGGTGATGGTCGCTGCGGACGTGGCGGTGAAGAGAGCGTCGACGATGGGCGGTTGCCGTCCGCTGCTCGTGGCCAGCGGCGTCCACAGCATCAATGTGAAGATCCCGATGACGACACCGAACACCAGGAGCGCCAGTCGCGCCGGCGTCTGACGGGCTGACCGGTCGATGTAGTCGCGGGCACGGACCAGTACCGCCGTGCCTGCAGTCATGTCACCTTCGCGAGCAGCGGTGCCGTGGCCGTGACACGGCCCGTCAGGCGGGGCTGTGGGGGCACTGATCGTGATGCTCGCGGGCGTCCCGAACGTCGATCGGGCCGGATTTGGCGTCGGCGACGGGTGGAGGCGTTGGTGGCTCGGTCGCCATCACCATGTCGGACGTGAAAGGGCACGAGGTCCTCCGAATCGTCGGGTCAGCGGTCTGGGCTGGAGAACTCTGCGAGCAGCTGGTCGTTCAGCTGGGGATCGCCAGGACCACGTCATCGCCCGCCGAGTTCTGGAGGCGTTTGCAGATGAGAGGGGGTCACGGGGGCTACCAGCAGCACGGTGGTCACGCTGTCCAAGAGCGCGGATGCTACAGCGGTTGCGAGAACCAGCAGGACCATGACCCGAAGCGGCAAGCCCTTCGCCCACTTCGCCACCGATATCGCCACGAACTCGAACACCCCGGTGCGACGCATCACTCCGACGATGACCATCATCCCCAACAGCAGAAAGATGACGGTGTGGCGGGCGGGTTCTGCCCGGCACTCGCTGTGCTGTTGCCGGACGGGCCTGTCCCCGTGGAGTTGCCCATCTGCGCGTCGGACATCCTGCCTCCTGACGGGTTACTCCTGCTTTCTGGCGTAGGTCCACCGTAGGAGGTAGGGCCACCCTTGGGGCTGAGGGTCGGGGCGAACCCCGGATGGTCACCCGGGTGGCATGGGATCGTCACCCTTCCGTTGCATGATCGGGCCTGGGCGAGCCCGTGCCCAGAAAGTGGCGGGGATCCGGGCAGTGGGGTAGACCGATGCGGTGACGTCGACGATCCAGACCGCCTCCGCTCCGTCTATCAGGGTGACCGACGCGTTCGTCATCCTGTGGGTCGTCTTCTGGCTGGCGGTGGGGGCCTTGGCCGGCTACGAGCTCTGGCAGCTGACCAGTCTCAGCACCAGCGTGGTCGACTCCGGCAGCGCGCTTGGGACGGCCGGCGGCGCCCTGAAGGACCTTGGCGGCATCCCGTTCATCGGTGAGCGGATCGGGGAGCTGGGCACTGAGGTGAGCTCCACGGCGGCGGGGATCGTCGACAGCGGAAAACAGGCGGAGTCGAGCATCAAGGTGCTCGCCGTGGTGATCGGCGCCGCGATCGGCCTCGGACCGGCGGGGCCGGTGCTGGTGTTCTACCTGCCCGCCCGCCTGGCCCGGCGGCGGACCCGGATCGCGATCAGCCGGGCGCTGCGCGAGCCTCATGACCAGGCTCCGATCACGGCGCACCTTGCTCGGCAGGCGGTGGCCAACCTGGAGTTCCGTCAGCTGATGGCGGTCTCGCCCGATCCCGAGGCCGACCTCGCCGCCGGTCGGCACGCCGGCCTCGCCGCAGCCGAGCTGCGGCGACTTGGCCTCGTCCCTCGATGACGCTGCGCCGCTCCCGTCCCGGGGACGTCCGGGAGCCGTCGGTTGCCGGCCGGCTCTCTGAACGGTATGCCCGGTGGACGATGCGCTCGCGGTGGTACATCGTGGTCGGCTGGCTCGCCGTCCTCGGTGGGCTCATGGTGGTTCCGACGGTCGGCGACAGCGGCAACGAACTGGCGAGCATCATCCCGCTGGACAGCCCGGCGATCCGGTCGGAGCTGCAGGCGATCAAGGAGTTCGGGTTCCCTCTGTCGAGCCGCACCGCCGTGGTGCAGCGCGACCCGTCAGGTCTGAACCCCTACGTCCAGGCGGAGTCGGTGTTGGACGGCATCGCGCTGGACCAGGGTCCGACGCCGGACTGGCCGCTGCTGGGGGCAATCCCGCTTACGAACTCGTTCCGGTTCGTCGGCTCGGCTGGCGAGACGAACACGGCGGTCCTCACCTACCTGTTCATGAACCCGGTCGCCAGCTTCTCCGACCAACAGGACGCGGCCAACCGGTACATCGCCGCGCACCTCGAGCGTCCCGAGGACCACGTCGTCGGGGTGGCCGGCTCGGTGCCGGCGCGGGCCCAGCAGGCTCTGCTCGTCGGAGAGAACCTGCACAAGCTGGAGCTGCTCACCGTCCTGGCCATCATTGTGCTCGTCGGGCTGACCTTCCGGTCGGTGGTCGCCCCGGCGGTCGCGCTGTCCGCCGCCGGCATCGCCTTCGTCGTGACCAGCCACCTGTCGAAGCTCGTCGGCAATCTGCTCGGCCTGGCGACCCCGGCCGAGCTTGAGCCGCTCCTCGTCGCCCTGCTGCTCGGCGTCGTCACCGACTACACGATCTTCTACGTCACCGCCGTGCAGGGCCGGCTTCAGGTGGGAACCGGCTGGCGGGACGCCGTGCGGCGCGCGGTGGCCGCCGACACCCCGATCGTCGCCGCCGCCGGAGTCACCGTGGCCGCGGGGACGGCCGCGCTGCTGGCGGCGAAGTCGGAGTTCTTCCGCGCCTTCGGACCAGCGATGGCCCTGGCCATTGTCGTCGGTTTGGCTGTCTCGGTCACCCTGGTGCCCGCGGCCCTGTCCATTCTCGGGCCGAAGGTGTTCTGGCCCCGCAACCCGCTCACCCCGAGGCGCTGGCCGACTCCCCGATGGCTGACCGTGCAGCGCGAGCGGTGGAGCGGGCTCGCGCTGACCCAGCACCTGATCCGGCGGCGGACCGCCATCCTGGTCGTAATCCCCGGCGTGCTGCTGCTGCTCGCCGCCTCGGTCTCGGTGCGCCAGCTCGACCTGGGCGTCGGCTTCACCAGCTCGCTACCCGCCGAGAACCCGGTCAGCCAGGCGTCCGCGGCTGCGAGCGCGGCGTTCGCGCCCGGCATCACCTCCCCCACCACGATCCTGGTCGAGCAGACCGGCATCACCGGACAGGTCGACAAGCTCGCGCAGCTCCAGTACCGGCTCCAACAACAGCCCGGCGTCGCCGGCGTCATCGGCCCTGCGCAGAACTTCACCCAGGCGGCCAACAACATCGTCCTGGCCAAGAGCGGCAATGCGGCCCGGATGCTCGTCGTCCTGGCCCACGACCCGCTCGACGCCGCCGCCATCCACGACCTCGGCCAGCTGCGCGACGCGATGCCCCAGATCGCCGCCGCGAGCGGGCTACCAGACGCCACCATCAGCATCGGCGGCGACACGGCGCTGGCCGAAGGCCTGGTCAGCTCGACCGGGGAGGACCTCATCCGCATCGCCATCGCCGGCATCCTCGTCAACCTGCTGCTGCTCATCGTCTTCCTGCGCGCCCTCGTCGCACCGCTCTACCTGCTGACGTCAAGCATCCTGGCCCTGACCGCGTCGCTCGGCCTCACCGTGTGGCTATTCATGGACGTCACCGGCAACGAGGGGCTAACGTTCTACGTCCCCTTCGCCGCCGCCGTGCTCCTCGTCTCCCTGGGCTCCGACTACAACATCTTCGGCGTCGGGCGCATCTGGGAGGAGGCACGGCACCTGCCACTGCGCGAGGCGGTCGCCAAAGCGGTCCCCGAGTCGAACCGCGCGATCACCTCGGCAGGTCTCACGCTCGCCGTCAGCTTCGGCATGCTCGCCCTCATCCCGCTGACCCCATTCCGCGAACTGGCCTTCGCGATGACCTGCGGCATCCTCATCGACGCGTTCCTCGTCCGATCCCTACTCGTCCCCAGCCTGCTCATCATCATCGGACCAGTAAGCGGATGGCCCGGCCCGAACCTGCGCACGGCCCGCCGACACCACAAACCCGCAAGCAAGCACACCAACCCTGGCGCGGACACGGGGCAGCCGTCCGACGTCGGCTAGACCACCCACTCGGGCGGTCTGACCCTCCAGGCCGGCCGTGGTCGCGTTCTTGCCCGCCGACTCGAAGTCCCGACCGACTGGCCGGGGAGACCTGACTTACCTGGCGTGTGACGGAGATCCGGGACCAGAGACCAGTCGTCGTGGGCTCCGAGCAGACTTCGTTGCCGCTGCACGTTGCTGGAGCGACGCATGTCTTCTTCAGCCGAGACGGGCCCGCGGACCGGAATGGACGCCCGAAGAACGGGCACCGGGTGGACATGAGCCTGTTTCGGGTCGCGAGCACGGTGACCGAACCAGGCCGGAGCCGGCCGTTCCAGGGCGGTGGCGTCACAGCCCCGTCACGATTCAGGGCAGATGGGCTCCTCAGCGAGCCAGCGTCCAATTCCGTGCCAAGGTTGGAGAACGTTCACGCCTTGGAGGCACGATGACGACGCCACCGACTACTCCACCCCGCGAGCCGGGGGGGCCACTCCAGCCCGGCCAGGCAGACCGTTCCGCGCGCAGCCCAAACCGCTGGCTTCTCCCCGCGGTCACGTTCCTCGTCGGCCTCGGCATCGGGATGTGGATCCTCGGGGCGGTCCGGTCCAGCAGCGGATCAATTTCGACGGAGACACCGACCGTCACGACTACCGTCACCTCCACCCCGACCGGAAACGCCGGCACCGGCGTCACCGCGGTCGCGACCGCTCGGGTGCCCGCCGAGTGTCTCCAGGTCGATGATGACGCCAGACGCCTGGCCGACCTGTCCAACCAAGCCCTCGCTGCGGCCCGGGACCTCGACGCCGGCCGGCTCAGCGACATTGTGCGCCAGATTGGTGAGGCCCAGAGCACCTTGAGCGCCCACGCGGACACCTGCCGGGCAGCCCGGGCAACGGTGACGACGGCCCCGCCACTTACCCCGAGTTCCACCAGCTCGACCGCCCCCTAGAACCGCGCCGCAACGAGACCGGTCTTCCGCCACGACGACCAGCGCCGCCAGCGCCCGTGGAGGGCGCCCCGGAGCGGACCGACCGGATCGGTCAGGCCGTGCTTTCCCCATTGGACGACGCGGGGCGTCGGCGCGATCACCCGAAGGCACGCGAGGGCTCCGGGGTAGTTGGCCGCCGCCCAAGGGGTGACCCTTCGCCGCACGAACGAGCAGGTCGAACAGGCCCATGCCTCGTCGGGGCGATCCGTAGTGGCAAGCGGTGAGAGGTGAGCGCGGGTCAGTCGAGCGCCGCAAAGTCTGGGAAGCTCCCCCAAGGCGGACCCAAGGGAGGCCTGGTCTCGGCTGAATGACCGTGAGCCTGCCATTAGTGAGTCATCCGATTTGAGGGTATAGGTGGGGTTTGAATCCGCCGGTCACGCGTAGGGATCTGGCGATGTAGTTGGTCAGGTTCCGGAACCCGAGAGCAAACCCGCGGGGGTGTCCCGCCGCCCGTTGATGGCCTCGGTGGGTCCGTTGGAGGTGCCGGGTCGGCGTCAACGAGCCGACAGGCCAGCACCGCCCGATTCGGCTCCAGCCGTTGCCCGGTCACCTCCAAGCCCAGCTTGTCCAGTCGGCAGAACGTCGTCGGATCAGGCGAAGGTAGCGTCGAGCATGCCGGGGTCTTCCTGGACGGTTGTGTGAGAACTTCCATCCTGGGAAGACCTCGACCCGCACCACGGCAACGACGCGCCCACTGATCCGACCACCCGGCAAAGCCACCGACACCCTCGAAGGGGATGAGCCACCAAGTCGCGGGGGCCACATCGCCACGGGTGGACGCTCGGAAACCCCACGCCAGGCTCACGGGTCATCGCGGCCGCCGTTGGCAGCGTCCGTATGGATGTGAAGCTAAGCCCAAAACCGGGTCAAGTGCGCAACTATTTCCAATGTCCGGAGAGCGACTTGCCTGGTGGAGACACACGTCTGCTTAATTGACCTTGCTTAACGGAGTCGATCGCTAAGCACCGCGCTCCTGCCCGCCGCCATGGCATCCATCGCGCCGAATCTAGATCGACTTCGAGCGTGCGAGACCGTCGAGGATCAGGGTGAGTCCGAACTCGAACTCGTCCTCGACGTCATATCCGGGCTTCAGGACGTGGTCGAAGGTCAGCTCCACCAGGTGCGGGTACTCGCCGACGGAGAAGTGCTCGGTGATCGCTTCGGCGACCTGCGCCATGTCCTCCCCACTCGTGGCGGCGAGGTTCGCCTCCTGCAGGGCGAACCCGTAGACGAAGGAGTTGATGAGGGCGTACGCGTGAGCGGTCATGACCATCGAGAACCCGGCCTGGCGCAGGCACCCGATCACGGCGTCATGGTGGCCAAGGGTCGATGGACCGGGGTATGCGCGCGACTCCATCAGGGGTGTGGCCCAGGGGTGTCGGGCCAGGGCGGCCCGGGCGGAGCGGGCCTGGTGCCGCATGGCCTCCTGCCACTCGACTCCCGCAGGAGGTCGCTCGATCTCATCGAAGACGAGGTCGACCATGCCGTCGACGATCGCGTCCTTGCTGGGGACGTGGTGGTAGATCGTCATCGGTTTGGCGTCGATGGCCACCGCCAAATTCCTGATGGTGAGGCCCTGCATCCCGACATCGTCGGCGAGCGCGACGGCTCCCGCGAGTACGCGGCTCCGGCTCAAAGGGGACCTGTTCGATACCGCGGTTTCCGTAGCTGGTTGTGCCATCGACGACCTCCACGCATCTCTCTCTTTGACGACTCGTACATCGTACGGTTATCTTGAGCCGTACAAAGTACGAGACCAACGACGCCGGACGAGCCGGCTCCAGGACTCCAGGAAGTCACCGACATGACCGGTACGCCAGCAGCAGGCACCCGCACGAACGCCGACAGCGCCCCTCGGGGCCTCGACGGACCCGTCGCAGCCACCGGTGAGGTCGCGTCCATCGATGCGAGCGATGGTCCAGGACCGCTACGGCCCGGCCGACGTCCTGGAGCTGCGGACCGTCGACCGACCCCACATCGGTGACGACCAGGTCCCCGTCGAGGTCCACGCCGCCGGGGCGGACCGGGGCACCGAAGACCTCATGAAGGGTTTGCCTACCTGGTCCGCGCCGCAGGCTTCGTCCTCACCCGCCCCAAGAACCGGGTACCGGGCCTCGACGTGGCCGGCGTTGTCGTCGAGGTCGGGAACGAGGTCCACCGATTCGCTCTGGGGGACGAGGTCTTCGGTATTGCGGCGGGGTCGTTCGCCGAGTACGCGTCCGCCTCGCAGGACAAACTGGCCACCAAGCCGGCCAACCTCACCTTTGCGCAGGCAGCTGAGAACCCGAGCAGCGATGTCAGATCTTGCGTCTCGCACAGACCGCTTCTTGGGCGGTCGCCCGCCGTATGGCTACTGCCTTGTCGACGCCGGCCCGCATCCAAATCCCGGGCGAGCGGCTGCGGGTCAGCGAGCACATCGGCTGGTTCCCGACGAGGTCACCGCTCCGGTGGTAGGAGAAATCTTCCAGCGCTTCGTCAGCGGTGCAGGAGTTCGGGCCATCGCTCAACACCTGACGGACGCCGGCATTCCTTCGCCCAGTGCCCACGACCCCGCGCGCAACTCGCACCGTGACCCTCGGGGATGGGCCTTCTCAGCTGTGCGAGCGATCCTCGCCAACGAGGTGTACACCGGTCGGCGAGTGTGGGCCAAGCAACGGAAGGTCGAAGAACTGCTCGACCCCGACGACGTTGCCGCAGGCAACCGGACCCGCCTTCGCTGGCGTCCCGAAGATGAGTGGATCCGACCGGAACTCAAGACCCACGACGCACTCATAGATGGCGACCTGTTTGCGGCAGCTACAGGACGTCTCGCCTCGCCGAAGCCCCGAACCCGTAGGCCGCGTAGCAGCACGCACCCATACCCACTACGCGGCATCCTCTTCTGCTCGATCTGTGGTCGCCGTATGGAGGGCACGTGGCGCAAGATGAAGGCAGGCGAGACAGGGCGGGTTCTCTATCGATGCGCCGTACGACAGAACCGCGCGCTCCCGGAGGACTTCCCGGATCACCCCAGCACGCTCTATCTGCGGGAAGACGCGATCCTTGGACCGCTGGACGAGTGGATCGCTTCGATCACGACCGCCGTAGCTCTAGCGGAGCATCAACTCCCACCAACGCGGACGCAACCCTCAGACCTTCTCAAGACAAGGCTTGCTGAGGTTGATCGCAAGATCGCATCCCTCATCGCTGCGGTCGAAGCAGGCGCCGATCTCCCCCAACTGACCGACCAACTCAAACGCCGGGCCTCTGAGCGATCCGGCCTCGAGGCCCAGTTACGAGCGATCCCGCGTGAGCATCACATGAGCTCAGATGAACTCAGAGACGCAATCGCTGACCTAGGAGGCATGCCGAAAATTCTCGCCAGTGCCAATCCCGCTGCCCGCGAGAAGGTGTACCAGTCGTTGGGGATTCGGCTCGAATACGACCATGAGGCCCGTCGGGTCACCGCCAACGCCGCTGAGGCGTGTGTCTTTAATCGTGTCCGGAGGGGGACTTGAACCCCCACGCCCGTTAAGGGCACTAGCACCTCAAGCTAGCGCGTCTGCCATTCCGCCACCCGGACAAGGTGGGCTGCGGCGCCCCTCCAGGAGGCCCCTCAGCGCGCCGAAACGGTAGCACGCAGGCCGGTCGAACTCCGAACCGGCGAGCCCGCCCGGCACCGTCCGTCAGACCCGGCGCAGCACCTCCGGCGATAGGTCCGTGACCGACCGCATACCGATGAGCCCGAGGGTCAGGTCGAGCTCGGCCACGAGGTTCTCGAGGACCGCCTGGACCCCCGCCGAGCCGTCCAGCGCAAGCCCGTAGACGTGCGGCCGCCCCACGGTGACAGCGGCCGCGCCCAGAGCCAATGCCTTGACGATGTCGGCGCCCGACCGGACCCCGCCGTCGAGGATCACCGGCACCGCCGTCGACCCCGCCCCGTCGAGGGCCGCCACGACGTCCACGAGAGCGTCGAGCGCCCCGATCGCGCCGTCGACCTGCCGGCCTCCGTGGTTGGACACCAACAGCCCGGCGACCCCGAGGTCGATCGCCCGCAGCGCGTCGTCCGGATGCAGAATCCCCTTGAGCAGAACCGGAAGCCGGGTCCGCGAGCGCAGCGTCGCGAGGTCGTCCCACGACAGGGACGGCTTGGAGTAGATCGCGAGGAACGTCTCGACCGCCGCTCGGGTATGCGGCGACCGCACGTTGTCGACGAACCCGCCGGGCAGCTCGCGCGCCATCGACGCCAAAGTCCGTACCGCGCCGGGCGTCGGCCGCGACCGCGGTCCCGCGGCGGGACCGGAGGCCACCCGCTCCCCCACGAGTTCTTGGAACCGCGGGTCCGAGGTGTACTGCGCGATCCCGATCCCCCGCGCGAACGGGAGCGAGCCGCGGTTGAGGTCTTGCGGCCGCCAGCCGAGCATCGTCGTGTCTAGCGTGACGACGAGGGCCGACGCCCCCATCGCCTCCGCCCGCCCGATGAACGAGTCGACGAGCGCCTCGTCGGTCGACCAGTACAGCTGGTACCACCGCGAGCCGTCCCCCATCGCCCGCGCGGTCGCCTCCATCGGCGACGAGCCCTGGCTGGACAGGATGTAGGGCAGACACACCGCCGACGCCGCGGCGCCCACCATCTCGTCGGCCCCACGCCGAACCAGCCCGGCCGCCCCGATCGGCGCGACGAGCAGCGGAGCGGGCAGCCGCATACCGAGCAGTGAGACCGACAGGTCGCGCGACGACACGTCGCGCAGCATCCGGGGCACCAGCGCCCACCGGTCGAACGCGGCGCGGTTGGCTCGCATCGTGGCGCCGTCGCCTGCCCCCCCGGCGACGTACGCCCACGCGTCGCCGGACATCGCACGGCGAGCAGCCCGCTCCAGGCCGGTCGGGTCGGTCGGTACGCGCGGACGTCGCCCCAGCGCGCCCGCCCGGTAGATCGCGTTCTGCCGCAGCCGACCCGGACCGAACGCGGGAGTCTCGCCCATCCCCGGGACGCTACCGGGCAGGGCCTCGGTCCGACCCGGGTGTCAGACTGCCCGGGTGACGGCGGTCGAGCTCTCCTCGAAGACCGGGCGCGGCATCGTCGCGGCGGCGGTCCTCGGCTCCGGCATGGCCATGCTCGACGGCACGATCATCAACGTCGCGCTGGTCCGGATCGGCGAAGACCTCGACGCCAGCCTCGCGGACCTCCAGTGGGTCACCAACGGCTACCTGCTCTCGCTGGCGTCGCTGATCCTCCTCGGCGGCAGCCTCGGCGACCGCTTCGGACGCCGCAAGATCTTCGTCATCGGTGTCATCGGGTTCGCGGTCACCTCGGCCTTCTGTGGCTTCGCTCAGACGCCCGGTCAGCTCATCGGCGCCCGCGTCCTCCAGGGCGTGGCGGGCGCTCTGCTCACCCCCGGCAGTCTGTCGATGATCGAGGCCACCATCCGCCACGAGGACCGCGCCAAGGCCATCGGGTCCTGGTCCGGGCTGGGCGGCATCGCGGCGGCCATCGGCCCGTTCGTCGGCGGCTGGCTGGTCCAGTACGCCAGCTGGCGGTGGGCGTTCTTCCTCAACATCCCGCTGGCCGCCGTGACCGTCGTCCTCGCCCTCCGGACGGTCCCCGAGACCCGCGACGAGCAGGCCGGCCACAGCTTCGACGTCCTCGGGGCGGTCCTCGCGACCGCATCGCTGGCCCTGGTGACCTACGCCCTCATCCAGTACGGGACCCTCGGCACGGTGTGGACCGCGGTCGTGGTCCTCGTCGGCCTCGTGGTCGGGTTCGCGTTCGTCGCGGTGGAGCGGCGGGCGAAGAACCCCATGGTCCAGCCGTCGCTGTTCACAGAGCGGCAGTTCACCGGCGCCAACCTCATGACCCTGGTCGTCTACGGCGCCCTCGGGGCGGTCCTGTTCTTCCTCACCCTGCAGCTGCAGACGGTGCTCGGCTACGGACCGTTGGTGGCCGGCGTGGCGATCCTGCCGATGACCCTGCTGATGCTGTTCCTCGCGGCCAAGGGCGGTGAGCTCGGCGCCCGCATCGGTCCCCGGCTGCCGATGACCGTCGGCCCGGTCATCTGCGCCGTCGGAGTCGCCCTGCTGACCGGGGTCGGCCACGGCACCTCCTACGTCCTCGGCATCCTCCCCGGCATCGTCGTCTTCGGGCTCGGCCTCTGCCTGCTCGTCGCGCCGCTCACGTCCACGGTCCTGGCCGCGGCCCCCGACCGCTACGCCGGAGCCGCTAGCGGCGTCAACAACGCGGTCGCCCGGGCCGGCACCCTCCTGGCCGTCGCCGCCCTGCCGGCGATCGTCGGCCTGCGCGGCACCGCCTACCGCGACGCCGCCGTCTTCTCCGCCGCATACCGGTCTGCGCTGTGGATCTGCGCGGGGCTGCTCGTCGCCGGGGGGATCGTCTCGTGGGTCCTCATCCGCAACACCGCGGAGAACGCGCCGCTCGCGGTCCAGTCCGACCTCTGACTGACCCGTCAGCGATCACGACCACCGTGGCAGGATCGAGAGCGCCGCCCGCGTCCTCGCGACACCAGGGAGAACTTCATGTCCAGCACCGCCTCCGTGACTGAGAAGCTCGCCGACTACGAGGATGACGACCTGCGCCTCGACCTGCGCTGGTGGGACGCATTGAACTACCTCACGGTGGGCCAGATCTACCTGCAGGGCAACGCCCTCCTGCGCGAGCCACTGGCCATGGAGCACATCAAGCCGCGGCTGCTCGGCCACTGGGGGACCAGTCCCGGCCTGTCGATGATCTACGTGTTGCTCAACCGGCTCATCAACCGCACCGGCTCGGACTGGATCTACGTCACCGGCCCAGGGCACGGCGGACCGTCACTGGTCGCCTCCGCATACCTCGAGGGCACCTACTCCGAGATCTATCCGCACATCACCTCCGACGCCGAGGGCGTCCTGCGACTGTTCCGGCAGTTCTCGTCCCCCGGTGGGATCCCCAGCCACGTCAGCGTGCAGACTCCCGGCAGCATCCACGAGGGCGGCGAGCTCGGGTACGCGCTGGCCCACGCCGGCGGGGCGGCCATGGACCACCCGGACCTCTTCGTCGCCTGCGTCGTCGGGGACGGTGAGGCGGAGACCGGACCTCTGTCCGGCTCGTGGAAGCTGCCGTACTTCCTCAACCCGCGCCGCGACGGCGCCGTGCTGCCGATCCTCCACCTCAACGGGTACAAGATCGCCGGCCCCACCGTCTTCGGGCGCACCTCCGACGAGGACGCGATCGCGTTCCTCCACAGCCAGGGCTGGGACCCGGTCGTCGTCGAGGGGAACGATCCCGAGCAGGTGTTCCGCGACCTCTGGGCGGCGCTGGTCCGCAGCCACGAGCAGATCGTGGCGCTGCGTGAGTCGGCTCGCGGCGGCGAGCCCAGCGAGCAGATCCGTCATCGCTGGCCCGCCATCGTGCTGCGCACCCCCAAGGGCTGGACCGGCCCGCACGAGGTCGACGGCATCCAGGTCGAGGACACCAACCTCAGCCACCAGGTACCCCTCTCGGGGATCAAGGGCAACCCGGCACACCTGGAGATTCTCCAGGAGTGGCTGGAGAAGTACCGGCCCGACCAGCTGTTCGACGAGGGTGGCCGACTGGTCGAGGAGCTGCGGGCACTCGCCCCCGAAGGCGACAAGCGGATGTCGGCCACGCCGTTCGCCAACGGCGGCCGGCTGCTCCAGGAGCTGCCGATCAAGGACCTGCAGACCTACGCGCTGGACGTCCAGCGCGGTGTCACCACGCACGAGAGCACCCGCCCGATGGGCGAGCTCATGCGGGACGTGTATGCGGCGGACGTCACCGAGGACGGCGGCGGCACCTTCCGGTTGTTCTGTCCGGACGAGACGGCGAGCAACCGGCTGCAGGCCGTGTTCGAGACCACCGACCGCTGTCTCCAGGCGCCGCTGCGGCCGACGGACCAGAAGATCTCGGCCGACGGCCGCGTCATGGAGGTCCTCTCCGAGCACCTCTGCTCCGGCTGGCTCGAGGGGTACCTCCTCAGCGGCCGGCACGGGGTCTTCGCGACCTACGAGGCGTTCGCGATGGTGTCCGCGTCGATGACCATCCAGCACGTCAAGTGGCTCCAGCACGCGCAGGACCTCGCGTGGCGCGTACCGGTGTCGTCGCTCAACATCCTGCTCACCAGCACGTGCTGGCGAAACGACCACAACGGGTTCTCCCACCAGGGGCCGGGGCTCATCGACTCGCTGCTCCCGTTGGCTCCCGGCGTCGTCCGGGTGTGGCTGCCGCCGGACGCCAACACGGGCCTGTCGATCATGAACCACTGCCTGCGCAGCAAGGACCACGTCAACCTCATCGTCCTCGACAAGCAGCCGCACCTGCAGTACCTCTCGATGGAGGAGGCCGACGCGCTCTGCGCACAGGGTGCGGGCGTCTGGGAGTGGGCCTCGAACCTCGGCCATCGGGAGGAGCCCGACGTCGTCATCGCCGCCGCGGGAGACGTCCCCACGCAGGAGGCGCTGGCGGCGGCCGAGCTGCTGCGCGAGTGGACGCCGGAGCTGAAGGTCCGGTTCGTCAACGTCGTGGATCTCATGGCGCTGCTGCCCGAGGAGGAGCACCCGCACGGCTACGCCGACTCGGTGTTCGACGACCTCTTCACCGCGGACCGTCCGGTGATCTTCGCGTTCCACGGGTACCCGCGAGCGGTGCACCAGCTGGTCCACGGGCGCAGCAACCCGGGAAGGTTCCACGTGCGCGGGTTCAGCGAGCAGGGCACGACCACGACGCCGTTCGACATGGTGGTGCTCAACAAGGTCTCGCGCTACCACCTCGCCATCGAGGCGCTCCGTCGCAGCCTCAAGCGGCCGCCGCGCTGGCACGAGCTGACCGCCTACTGCAACCAGATGCTGGCCACCCACGAGACCTACATCCGCGAGCACCTCGAGGACTTGCCCGAGGTGCGCGACTGGACGTGGCACGGCTGAGCCGTGGAGACCAGCGTCTACCTGGCGTCGTCCGAGGGGCAGTCGGGCAAATCGGCGGTCGCCGTCGGGATCCTCGACCAGCTGAGCCGGCGGGTCGGCCGGGTCGCGGTGTTCCGCCCGGTCGTGCGAACGGCGGATGCCGACGACGACCATGTCCTCGACCTGCTCCTGTCGCGGCTCGAGCGGTCCGGTGACTCCGTCGCGCCGGTGACCGCGCACGAGGCGGCCGGCGTCTTCTACGACGACGTCCACCACGACCCCGACGCCGCGATGTCCACGATCGTCGACCGCTACCACGCCGTCGCCGACCGGTTCGACGCCGTTCTCGTCGTGGGGTCCGACTACACCGATATCGCGTCGCCGACCGAGTTCTCGTTCAACGCCAGGGTCGCCGCGAACCTCAACAGCCCGATGGTGCTGGTGGTAGCCGGCAAGGGCAAGACGCCGGAGCAGGTGCGGGTCGCCACGGACCTCGCCGTCGGCGACGCCAGGCACCACCACGCGTCGGTGCTCGCTGTGGTCGCGAACCGCGTTGCGCGAGAAGACGTTGCGGCGACCATCACGGCCTTGATCGGCGTCGCCGGCGGCGTACCCGCATACGCGATCCCCACCGACCCCGTCCTCGACTCCCCCACCGTCCGCGAGCTGATGGCCGCCGCCCGCGGGACCCTGATCCACGGCGACGACGGGCTGCTGGACCGCGAGTCGTCCGGGCTCATCGTCGCCGCCATGACGATGCCGAACGTCCTGGACCGCCTGTTCGAGGGCTGCGTCGTCATCTCGCCCGCCGACCGCGCCGACGTCCTCCTCGCGCTGCTCCTCGCGCACCCGTCCAAGACCTTTCCCTCGCCGTCCGGCATCGTCCTCAACGGCGGGCTCGACCTCCCGTACTCCATCGAGCGGCTCATCTCCGGCCTCGACGTCCACGTGCCGATCATCACGACGAGCGCCGGCACGATGCGGACCGCAGCCGACCTGTATGCGGTCGCCCCGCGCCTGACCCGCTCGTCGACGCGGAAGGTCGAGACCGCCCTACGGCTGTTCGACGAGCACGTCGACGGTCCGGCGCTGCTCGACCGGCTGGATGTGAGCCCGACCAGTGTCGTGACACCGCTGATGTTCGAGCACCAGCTGATGGACCGGGCTCGCGCCGCGGCCAAGCACATCGTGCTCCCCGAGGGTGAGGAGCCGCGGATCCTCGCGGCCGCCGACCAGCTGCTGCGCCGAGGCGTTGTGCGACTGACCCTCCTCGGCAGCCAGTCCGGGATCACCGCCAAGGCCTCCCTCCTCGGCCTCGACATCAGCGCCGCCGAGCTCGTCGACCCGCACGACGAGCCGCTGAGGACGCGGTTCGCCCAGGAGTATGCGGCGCTGCGGGCGCACAAGGGTGTCACCCCCGAGCAGGCGTGGGACGTCGTCGTCGACCCCAGCTACTTCGGGACGATGATGGTGGTTGACGGGCTCGCCGACGGCATGGTCTCCGGCTCGATCCACACGACCGCGCACACGATCCGGCCGGCCCTCGAGGTGGTCAAGACGATGCCGGGTGTCGGGATCGTCTCCTCGGTGTTCCTCATGTGCCTGCCCGACCGGGTGCTCGTCTACGGCGACTGCGCGGTCAACCCGGACCCGACCTCGGAGCAGCTGGCCGACATCGCGGTGTCTTCGGCCGCGACCGCGGCGCAGTTCGGGATCGAGCCCCGGGTCGCGATGCTCTCCTACTCGACCGGCGTCTCCGGCAGCGGCGCCGACGTCGACAAGGTCTATGCCGCAACCGAACTGGTGCGAAGCCGGGCGCCGGACCTGCCCGTCGAAGGACCGATCCAGTACGACGCCGCAGTCGACATGGCCGTCGCGGCCGCCAAGCTCAAGGACTCCCCCGTCGCCGGGCGGGCCACGGTGCTGGTCTTCCCGGACCTCAACACCGGCAACAACACCTACAAGGCGGTCCAGCGCAGTGCCGGCGCCGTGGCGGTCGGGCCGGTGCTCCAGGGCCTTCGCAAGCCGGTCAACGACCTGTCCCGTGGTGCCCTGGTCCAGGACATCGTCAACACCGTGGCGATCACCGCGATCCAAGCGGAGGGGACGTCGTGACCGGCTCCGCCACGCCCGCGCCGGTCCTCGTTGTCAACGCGGGGTCGTCGTCACTGAAGTACCAGCTGGTCGACACCACCACCGAGTCGGCGCTCGCCAAGGGCAGTATCGAGCGGATCGGCGAGCGGAGTTCCGAGGCGCGCCACGAGACTCTCGACGGCCCGGACGGCAAGCAGCACACGCTGAAGAGGAGCGGTCCCATCGCGACGCACCGCAACGCCCTGGCCTGGGTGCGCTCGGCGTTCCGGGAGGCCGGGCCCGATCTCGACCGCGTGGGCCTGCTTGCGGTCGGGCACCGCGTCGTCCACGGCGGTGACCGGTTCAGCGACCCGGTCGTCGTGACCGAGGACGTCATGACGGCCATCGAGGAGCTCGAACCCCTGGCGCCGCTGCACAACCCGGCGCATCTCGAAGGGATCCGGGTGGCCATCGAGACCTTCCCGGGCGTGCCACAGGTCGTCGTCTTCGACACCGCCTTCCACCACGCGATGCCCGCCCACTCCTACACCTACGCCGTCCCGAAGTCCTGGCGCGAGCAGCATCGGGTCCGCCGCTACGGGTTCCACGGCACGTCCTACGCCTACGTGACCCGCCGCGCGGCGGCCGTGCTCGAGAAGCCGGTCGAGGACACGAAGCTCGTCGTGCTGCATCTCGGCAACGGCGCCAGCGCCGCGGCGATCTCCGGTGGCCGCAGCATCGACACGTCCATGGGTCTCACGCCACTGGCGGGCCTCGTCATGGGCACCCGGTCGGGCGACATCGACCCCGGCGTCTTCTCGTTCATGGTCCGCAACGGGATGACCGCGGGCGACGTCGACGCCGCCCTCAACCGGGAGAGCGGTCTGAAGGGACTGAGCGGCACCAACGACTTCCGCGAGGTCGACCAGCTCGTCGCCGAGAACGACCCGGACGGCCGACTGGCCTTCGACGTCACCGCCTACCGGCTGCGCAAGTACATCGGCGCGTATGCGGTCGCCCTCGGCCGAGTCGACGCGATCGTCTTCACCGCGGGCATCGGCGAGCACGCCCCCCGGCTCCGGGCGGCGGTCTGCCACGGGCTGGGAATCCTCGGCGTCGACCTGGACGACGAGGCCAACCTCGCCCCGGGCGGCAGCGAGCGGCGGATCTCGACCGACGCGAGCACGGTCGCGGTGCTGGTGGTCCCGACGAACGAGGAGCTGGAGATCGCCCGGCAGGCGGCGGCGCTCGTGGGCGCCTAACTAGGCGAGCGCGCCCGTGGCAGCCGGTTGGGTCATCCTCCGGGACTGCTGATGCTGGTGGGGTGAAGTGAACAGACCATGTGGATAAGTCGGCGCGAATACTGTTGTGGATAAAGGGTTCTCACTGTTGTAAGGCTGTCGGTGGTCGGTTCTAGGGTCTTCACATGGACACGGGGATGCGGACCTACGGCGACGAGCTGGTCGCCGTGCTGTCCGCGGCGGCCGCCGTCCTGTCCGACCTGCCGGCGCGGGTGCACCGGCTCACCGGGTCGGACCTCGACGCCCTGCTCCCTGTCGTGGACCGGCTGGCCGCGGTCGCTGCGGCGGGCCGGTTCACCATTACCGCTGACGCCGTCGCCCGGGGTGAGGTCGCGGGCTCGCAGGCGGGGTCCACGGCTCAGTGGGTCGCGGACCGGTGCCCGTGCCCTGGACGCCCGCGACGCCGGACTGGTGGCCAAGGCGGTCCGCGAGCTCACCGACCAGTCCGGCGCCGGGCAGGCGCAAGCGTTGGCGGGTGCTCGGGTGGCGGTGCAGGAGGGCCGGCTGTCGGTGTCCGCCGGCTGCGTCGTCGCCTCCGAGCTACGCCAGCTGACCCCGCTGCTCGAGCCGGGCGCCGTCGACGCCGTCGCCGCCGGCCTGGTGGCGATGGGAGAGGTCGACGGCGCGACCGGGGTCCGCCGGATCCGACCCGAGATGCTGGCCCGGTACGGCCTCGGGATGCAGCTTCAGGATCTGGAGGACCGGCACCGCGGACTGACGGTCCTGTCGTGTGGGCACGACATCGGCGGCGGGATCACCGAGTACCGGCTGCGGCTCAACCCCGAAGCCCGCGCCGTCGTCGAAGCCGCCATCAACGTCCTGTCCAGACCGGTCGTGGTCGACGGAGTCAAGGACCCCCGGACCATCGACCAACGCCGCGGCGACGCCCTCGTCCAGGTCTGCCGCCGCGCCGCCGTGTTGACACCAGCCCTTACCCCGGCGCTCACCGACACCAACCCCGCCGCCGACGACGCCGCCGACGCCGCCACCGGCCCCGCCGTGATGTTCGCCAAGGCGCGCCCGACCGGGACCAAGGCCACCCTGCTGGTCACCATCGGCCTGGACGACCTCACACACCGCACCCGACCCGGGGTCCTGCTCGGCGGCGTCGACGGCGGCACCCTCCTCGGACCCGAGACCGTCCGCCGGCTGGCCTGCGACGGCACCCTCATCGCCGCGATCCTCGACACCGACGGGCAGCTGCTGCGGCTCGGCCGGGCCCGACGGGCGTTCACCTCCGCGCAGATCCGCGGACTATGGCTCCGCGACCGGCACTGCAGCTTCCCCGGCTGCCACGCCCCCGCCACCTGGTGCGACGCCCACCACATCCGGCACTGGGTCGACGGCGGACCCACCGACCTGACCAACGGCACCCTCCTGTGCGAACCGCATCACACCATCGTCCACCGCGACCGCCTCACCGCCACCCTCACCACCAGCAACAACGGCACCGGCAGCGGCGTCCGGGTCGTGTGGGACCGGACCCCCGGCAGCTACGACCGAGCCCTCGCCCGCGGCCCCTCACCCAGACCAGCACCGTGAAGCCGGAGCCAGCGCAGCCGCGCTCAGAGGAGGCGGCGACCCATCGCCCAGTCGGTCAGCGAGCGCAGCGCAGGCGGTCTGCTCGCGGATGCGCGACGTTGCTCACCAGCCGTACTACGCGACGACGCGCGACGCCGGCTGGCTCAGCGTTGGTACCACGGTACGAGCTGCGCCCGCCCGAGCGTGTGGAAGAAGAGGTTGAACCCCAGCACGGCCGGGGACGCGTCCGCCACGTCGAGCGTCTCGACATCGACCGCGTGCACGACGACGAAGTAGCGGTGGGGAATGTGACCCTCCGGCGGCGCCGCCCCGACGAACCGGCGCTGCCCGGAGTCGTTGCGCAGCTGCACGGCCCCCTCGGGGAGTCCCGACCCGTCGTCGTCGCCGGCCCCGCTCGGAAGCGACGTCGTCGTCACGGGGATGTTCGCGACGGCCCAGTGCCAGAACCCCGAGGCCGTCGGCGCGTCCGGGTCGAAGACGGTGACCGCGAAGCTCTTCGTGCCCTCGGGAAACCCGGACCACTCGAGCTGGGGCGAGACATCGTCCCCGCCGGCGTCCATGATCCCGCTGACGTGCGCGGTGGGTAGCTGCTCGCCGTCCGCGACGTCCGTCGACGTCACGGTGAAGGACGGCACCTGGGGCAGCGGGGCATACGGGTCATGAGTCTCCGTGGGCATGTTCGCACCGTAACCCGATGCGCCGAGCTCACGCGAGGCGGGCCAGCGCCTCCAGCGCGCGGTCTGCGTGGACCGTCATGTTCGTTTCCGACTGGATGACCTCGACGACCTGCTGGTGCTCGTCGATGACGAACGTCGCCCGCTTCACCGGCGTGACGAACCGGCGCCGCACCCCGTAGGCCTCAGCCACGGAGCCCTCGACGTCGGCCAGGAGTGGGAAGTCCAGCAGCTCGCTCTCGGCGAACGCCCCCATGGTGCCGACGTCGTCCATCGAGATCCCGATCCGGTGTGCTCCCGCCTCTGCGAACCGGGTGGCGAGGTCCCGAAAGTGGACCGCCTCGCGGGTGCAGCCACCCGAACCGGCGGCGGGGAAGAAGAACAGGACGACCGGACCGCGCAGCAGCAGCTGACCCAGCTCCTGCACCTTGTCGTCCTGGTCGGGCAGCTGGAAGTCGGGCGCCCTCGTTCCCGCAGTCAGCGTCTTCATATGAGGCCTTCGCGACAAAGCCCCGGACGGATTGGCCGAACCGTCAAGCGGTCCCGTAAACGCGCAGGTCCGGGTGACGTCGCTCACCTATCCTGCGCGGGTGACCTTCTTCCGGGATCTGCGCACTTTGTTGCGCTACGGCGGGTTCCGCCGGCTGTTCTCGGTGAGACTCCTGTCCCAGTTCTCGGACGGCGTCTTCCAGGTCGCCCTGGTCTCCTCGGTGCTCTTCTCCCCCGAGCGCGCGCCGAACGCGGGAGCCATCGCCTCTGCTTTCGCGACGATTCTGCTGCCGTTCTCGGTCCTCGGCCCGTTTGTCGGCGTCTTCCTCGACCGCTGGCCGCGGCGGATGACCCTTGTCGTCAGCAACCTCGTCCGTGCCGTCCTCCTGGTCTTCGTGGCCGTCCTCGTGGCCCACGACAACGTCGGGCTGCCGTTCTTCGTCCTGGTGCTGGCCGCGTTCTCCGTGAACCGGTTCCTCCTGGCCGGCCTCTCCGCGTCCCTGCCGCACGTCGTCGACCGCGACCTGCTCGTGACCGCGAACTCGGTCGTCCCCACCTGCGGCTCGATCGCGTACCTGTGCGGCCTGGGAGCTGGTGGAGCGCTCCATGCCCTTACCGACTCGGATCCCGTGGTGATCGCCACGGCCTCGGTGCTCTACCTGCTGTCGTCCGGCGTCGCCATGCTCCTGCCGTTCCTCGGACCCGACCTCGAGGAGGCCGGCGACGCCGTCCGCGAGGCCCTCGGCAACGTCGTCAAGGGTCTCGTCGACGCGGCACGGCACCTTCCGCGACTGGCCCGGCTGGCCCTCACCATCGTCACCGCGGCCCGACTGCCGTACGGGTTGATGATCGTCGGCCTGGTTCTCATCTCGCGCAACCACCTCGCTCCCGGCAACCCCGTCGGCGGGATGGCCGGCGCCGGCATGGCAGTGGCCGCGTCGGGGGTGGGGTTCGGTGCGGCGGCCGTCCTCACCCCGACGATGACCCGACGGTTCGGGCTGCGCCGCTACCTCTTCGGGCTCGCTCTCCTGGGCGCGGTCATGCAGATCTTCCCGCTGGCCCTGTTCACCTCGTGGGCCATCGCGGTGTCGGCCTTCGGTCTCGGCCTCACCACACAAGGCATCAAGATCTGCGTCGACACCACGCTGCAGCGGATCGTCGGCGACGTCTTCCTCGGCCGCGTCTTCTCGATCTACGACGTCCTGCTCAACGTCGCCCTGGTCGTCGCCACCGTCATCGCCGCACTGGTCATGCCGACGGACGGGCGGTCGATCGCTGTTCTCGCTGGGGCCTCGCTCTGGTACCTCGCCATCGCCATGGTCGTCTCTCGGTACTGGCCGCGTCTGGCGGACCGGCTGGTCACCGAGCGAGTTCACTAGGGTTTCCTCGTGACCGAGTCTCGAGGCGTTGCCGCTCTCGAGCGCGTGGCGGCGACCCGCTACGTCACGCCGTTGCGGGAGGGCGGCTCCCTGCCGGGGCTGGTCGAGGCGGACGACGATGGCATCTACGTCCTGAAGTTCCGCGGCGCGGGCCAAGGGGTCAAGGTCCTCGTCGCCGAGATCCTCGTGACCGAGATCGCCCGCCTGCTGGGGATCCCGGTTCCGCGGCTCGCCCTCGTCACGCTGGACGCGCAGATCGCGAAGTACGAGGCCGACGAGGAGGTTCAGGACCTGCTCAACGCCAGCATCGGGGTCAACCTCGGTGTCGACTTCCTGCCCGGCTCGTTCGGGTACGACGGGTCCGTCCCCCCGCCGGAGGACGTCGCGGCCCGCATCGTCTGGCTGGACGCGCTCACGGCCAACGTCGACCGCACGTGGAACAACCCGAACCTGCTGCTCTGGCACCGCCGCACGTGGGCCATCGACCACGGCGCCGCCCTCTACTTCCACCACGGCTGGCCCAGTCGCGAACCCGACCCGGTCCGGTTCGCCGGTCAGGCCTTCGACGTGTCCACCCACGTGCTGCGGGAGGTCGCCACCGACCCGGCGGCTCAGCACGCCGAGCTGGCCGCGATCCTCACGCCCGCGGTGCTGGCCTCGGTCGTCGAGCTGGTCCCCGAGGAGTGGCTGGAGACCACTCCCTGGCTCCCCGATGCGACCGCTGTGCGATCCGCATACCTCGAGATGCTCCTCGCCCGGCTGGCCAACCCGGCCGGGTGGCTCCCGGCGGTCGCGTCGTGATCGGGTACCAGTACGTCACCCTCCGGTGCGTCCCTCGCGTCGAGCGCGGGGAGTTCGTCAACGTCGGGGTCGTCCTGTATGCGCAGAGCGCCGACTTCCTCGAGTCGGCCCACCACGTCGACGAGGCCCGGCTGCGGGCCCTCGCACCCGACCTGGACCTGGGGACCGTGGAGGACCTGCTCTGCACCGTCCAGGCGGTATGCCGCGGTGACAGCGGTCGTGGCCTGCCGCACCTGGAGGGGCTGGGGCGACGGTTCGGCTGGCTCACCGCACCGCGGTCGACGATCGTCCAGCCCAGCCCACGGCACGGCGGGCTCTGCGAGGACCCCGCGGTCGAGCTACAGCGGCTGATGGCCCTGCTCGTCGGTCCGTGACGCTGACCGCGTAACCCGTCTCGGCCGGTGACAGATCGGTCGGTGACACACGGACTGGGCCGTGCGGTGTCAGGGGCTGATGATGAGGTAGGAATCGACATCGTCTCCGAGGGGTTCTCCACGCATGGCCATCGACGAACAGCAGCCCGCGAACGTCCCTGAGCGATCCCATCGCTCCGCGGGGCGCCACGAGGAAGTGCGCGACCGCGGCCCGTGGCCGGCGCTCTGGGCTCTGGTCCTCGGCTTCTTCATGATCCTCGTCGACTCGACGATCGTGTCGGTCGCGACGCCGGCGATCATCCGCGGTCTCGATGCCGACGTGAACTCGGTCATCTGGGTCACCAGCGCCTACCTCCTCGCGTATGCGGTTCCGCTCCTCGTCACCGGTCGGCTCGGTGACCGGTTCGGGCCGAAGTACGTCTATCTCGTCGGGCTCGCGCTCTTCACCGCCGCTTCCCTGTGGTGTGGACTGACCGGCTCGATCACGGAGCTGGTCGTCGCGCGGGTGGTCCAGGGGCTGGGCGCGTCCCTGATGACGCCGCAGACGATGGCGGTCATCACGCGGACGTTCCCGGCCGGCCAGCGCGGCCAGGCCATGTCGCTCTGGGGCGCCACGGCCGGCGTCGCGACCCTGGTCGGTCCGCTCGTCGGCGGACTGCTCGTCGACGGTCCCGGCTGGGAGTGGATCTTCTTCATCAACCTGCCGATCGGCCTGGTCGGCCTCGTCCTCGCGTGGCGACTGGTCCCCCGCCTGGAGACGCACAGCCACTCGTTCGACCTGATCGGCGTGGCGCTGTCGTCGATCGGGATGTTCTGCCTCGTGTTCGGCATCCAGGAGGGTGAGACCTACGACTGGGGCACGATCACCGGCTTCCTCTCGGTGCCGTTGCTCATCGGGGTCGGACTGGTCGTCCTGGGGATCTTCATCTGGTGGCAGGGCCACATGACGGGCGAGCCGCTGGTGCCGCTGTCGCTGTTTCGCGACCGCAACTTCTCGCTGTCCAATGCGGCGATCACCACGGTGGGGTTCGCCATCACCGCGATGGCGTTCCCGTTCATGCTGTTCACGCAGACCGTGCTCGGCTACTCGCCCACGAAGTCCGCGCTGCTGCTCGTGCCGATGGCCGTGTTCTCCGGAGCGCTGGCGCCCGTGGTGGGCCGTTTCGTCGACACCGTCCACCCGCGTTACATCACGACCGGCGGGATGCTGCTCTGCTCGATCTCGTTGTTCTGGGTGAGCCGGGTCATGTCGACGGACGTCGCGGTGTGGCAGCTGCTGCTGCCGATGGCCCTGCTCGGTGTCGCCAACGCCGGCATGTGGGCGCCGCTCGCCGCCACGGCGACCCGTAACCTGCCGCAGCGGTCGGCCGGAGCGGGCGCCGGGATCTACAACATGACCCGTCAGGTGGGCGCCGTGCTCGGCAGCGCCGCGATCGCCGCAGTCATCGAGGCCCGCCTGACCGCCAATCTCGGCGCGACGGCCGGTTCGCTCGGAGGGTCCGGCGCCGGTGCCGCGGCCGGCGGCACGGGTGGGGCCGGTCTGCCGCCACAGGTCGCCTCTGGGTTCGCCTCGGCCATGTCCGAGGCCATGCTGCTGCCCTCGGCGGTCCTGCTGCTCGGCGTGGTGTCGGTGCTGTTCTTCGTGCGACCGAGCTTCGCCGCCAAGCCGGCCGACGCCGCCGCCTCGACCGAGCAGTCCGATGCCGGCTCGTCGCCCTCGGTACCGTCGGCGCCGGTCGACGCGGCACCCGGGGTGGCTCAGGCCTGACCAGCGTGAAGCGGTGGTCCCATCGGGGTGCGGCCACCCCTCCTGCCACGCTTTCGTGCGCGTTCGCTCAGGCCCGGAGTGCCCACATGGCGACGGCCGCGGCCGCGGCCACGTTGAGCGAGTCGACACCACCGGCCATCGGGATCCGAACGGTCAGATCCGCGCCGTCGAGGGTCCGTCGGCCGAGCCCGTCGCCCTCGGTACCCAGGACCAACGCGAGACGCTCCGGGGGCTCGGCGGCCAGCTGGTCGAGGGTGACCGCGTCCTCCGCGAGGGCCAGGGCCGCCACGGTGAACCCGGTGTCCTTCAGCTGCGCGATCCCGCCCGGCCACGGCCCGACCCTCGTCCACGGCACCTGGAACACCGTGCCCATCGAGACCCGGATCGCCCTGCGGTAGAAGGGGTCCGCGCACCGCGGGGTCACGAGGATCGCATCGATCCCCAGCGCCGCACCGCTGCGGAACGCCGCGCCCACGTTGGTGTGGTCGACGATGTCCTCGAGAACCAGCACTCGCCGCGCGTCGGCGACGACCGACGCCACCGTCGGCAGCTCCGGCCGGTGCATCGACGACAGTGCCCCCCGGTGGAGGTGGAACCCGGTGAGCTCCTCCAGCACCTCGTACTCGCCGACGAACACCGGCACGCCATCACGCTCGGCCGCCGCGACGACGTCGGCAAGGTCGGTGAGCCAGCGCTCGGCCATCAGCAGCGACCGCGGACGGTGACCGGCCGTCAGCGCCCGGCGGATGACCTTCTCCGACTCCGCGATGTAGAGCCCGCGCTCCGGCTCGGCCCGGCGCCGCAGCGTCACGTCGGTGAGGCCCACATAGTCCGCCAGCAAGGCCACGTCGGCGTCCCGCATACCGCAGCCCGAGGCGACGTCCGGCGCGCGGGCGGCACGGACGTCGGAGGCAGTGACCCGGACCGGCATCAGGGGAAGAACACCAGCTTGACGATCGCGACCGTCCCGATGAGGACGATGAGCCCCCGCAGTGCGACCGGCGGGATCCGGCGGCCGACCCGGGCGCCGACCACGCCGCCGAGGAACGACCCGACCGCGATGAACAGGACGACCCACCAGTCGATGGAGCCGCGGGCGAAGATGACGAAGGTGACGGCGGCGACCGCGTTGACGATCGAGCTGAGCACGTTCTTGTAGGCGTTCAGCCGCTGCAGCGGCTCCGAGCTGAGGGCGCTGAAGATCCCCATGAGCAGGACGCCCTGGGCCGCGCCGAAGTACCCGCCGTAGGCCCCGGCGACGAAGATGCCGACGCCCAGTGCCCAGCGATGCCAGCCCGGCTGGGCCTCGTCCTCCGCCCGCTCGGCCGCCCGCCGCTGGAGCCATGGCCCCACGAGGACGAGGACCAGAGCGATGACGATGAGAACTGGCACGATCGCCTTGAACGCCTCGGGCGGCAGGACGAGCAGCAGGGACGCGCCGACCACCGAGCCGACGAAGGACAGCGGCCCGAGCCGGAGGAGGGTCCGCGAATGTCCCTGGAGCTCCCGGCGGTACCCGTAGCTGCCGCTCACGCCGCCCGGCACGAGGCCGATGTTGTTGCTGACGTTGGCGGTCAGCGGCGGGTAGCCGAGGACGAGCAGAGTCGGGAACGTAATGAGCGAGCCCGACCCGACGATGGTGTTGATAGTCCCCGCCGCGAACCCCGCCGCGATGATCACGGCCACGTCGAGCACGGACACCCGGTCACCCTAGACCGGGATGACCGGGTGTCTCGTGCAGCGGTATGCGGCGTGGTCAGCGGGGCGGCTGACCCTCCGGCTGGACTGGCGGAACCGGCGGGACCGCCTGGACCGGATCGACCGCGGGCACCGGCGGCACGGCCTCGGCAGACGGGGCCGCGGGAGCCTGCGGAGCGGAGGGCTCCGGAGACTCCGGCGCGGGCGTGGAGTGCGACGGGGTCGTCCAGACGCGGGGAGCCGGCGCCCGGTAGGGACGGGAGGACGGGGACGCGCCCTGGGTGGCCTCCGCGCTGGCCTGCCCCGCCTGGCCGCGCGCCTCGGCGAGCGCCTGGGCGGGGTCCTGCAGGGAGGTGTCGGCGAAGGCGTCGTCCTCGGGACCCGGGTCGACCCAGGCCTCGTCCTCGTCATCGAGGCCGGGCTGCTTGCCGCCGAGCGCACCGCTGATCCCACGGAGCGCGTCGGTGACCTCGGACGGGATGATCCACATCTTGTTCGAGTCGCCGCGGGCGAGCTGGGGCAGGACCTGGAGGTACTGGTACGCCAGCAGCCGCTGGGTGGGCTTGCCGCGGTGGATCGCGCCGAAGACCTGCTGGATCGCGCGCGCCTGGCCCTGCGCCTCAAGGATGCGGGCCTGGGCCGAACCCTCGGCCCGCAGGATCTGGGACTGCTTCTCGCCCTCGGCGGAGAGGATCGCGGACTGCTTGACGCCTTCGGCGTTGAGGATGGCCGCACGCCGGTCACGCTCGGCCCGCATCTGCTTCTCCATGGAGTCCTGGATGGAGTGCGGCGGGTCGATGGCCTTGAGCTCCACGCGGTTGACGCGGATGCCCCAGCGGCCGGTCTCCTGGTCGAGGACCCCGCGCAGCTGGGCGTTGATCTGGTCGCGGGAGGTCAGCGTCTGCTCGAGGTCCAGCGACCCGATGACGTTACGCAGGGTGGTGACGGTCAGCTGCTCGATGCCCTGGATGAAGTTGGCGATCTCGTAGACGGCGTCCTTCGCCTCGGTCACGGTGTAGTAGATGACCGTGTCGATGCTGACGACGAGGTTGTCGGACGTGATGACGGGCTGGGGCGGGAAGGTCACGACCTGCTCGCGCAGGTCGATGTTGGCCCGGACCTTGTCGACGAACGGGACGAGGAAGTGCATCCCGTCGTCCAGGGTCCGGCTGTAGCTACCGAGTCGCTCGACGATCTGCGCGGTCTGCTGCGGCACGATCCGGACGGTCCGGACGACGACGATCAGCGCGAAGACGATCAGCAGTGCGACGACGACGAGAGTGACGACGCTGCCGTCCATGGGATCTCCCTACTTTCGATGGCTCCCAGGCCGGTCCGGCCCGAGGTGGATGCTGTGGTGCGACGTCTCGGTTCGACGTCGCCGGTGCCGGTTCGGCTCCCCGGTCATGGAGACGTCATGGCGCGTCCGACGTCCCCAGGGTGGGAACGCGGGTGACGACCGCGGTCGCGCCGTCGATGCGTACGACGCGCACCTCGACGCCCGGCTCGTGGGGTTCGGGGTCGCTGGACTTGGCGGACCACGTCTCGCCGCCGACCTTGACGCGCCCGCCGTGCTGGGTGACGGTCTCGACGACGAAGGCCGACCGCCCGATGTAGCCCGCCGTCCCCATGGCGATGCCTTCGGGCCTGGTCCCGAAACGGCGCTTGGCCCAGGGCCGCGCCACGCCGAGCAGGATCCCGGCCATGACGACCGCGACGATGGCCTGCACGGGGAAGGGTGCTCCGACGGCGGCGGCGACGGACCCGCCCAGCGCACCTCCGGCCAGCATGAGGAAGACGAAGTCGACCGTGGCCGCCTCGATGGCCCCCAGAGCGATCGCGACTCCCAGCCACGCCAGCCAGCCGTAGTCCTCGAACACGACCGCCTCCTCCCCAGAGTCCGCAGGAGCCTGCCGGTGGACGGCAGGATCCCTTATCGGTACGACGCTCAGGGCCTCAGCCTAGTTCCGCCCTCTTCGCTCGGTGCGTCAGCCCGGGACCGGAACGGGAGCCGACGCTGGAACCGCGGAAGCCAGAACCGCCGGAGCCGGTGTGGCCGCCCGCGCGCTCCAGCGGTCGCCGTGCCGCTCGACGACGAGCGGGAGGCCGAAGGTCGCCGAGAGGTTCTCCGCGGTGAGGGTGAGCTGCAGCGGGCCGGCAGCCACGATGCGGCCGTCACGCAGGAGCAGGACGTCGGTGAACCCCGGTGGGATCTCCTCGACGTGGTGGGTGACGAGCACCAGAGCGGGTGCCTCGGTGTCCTGGGCGAGCAGGCCGAGACGGGCGACGAGGTCCTCGCGGCCGCCGAGGTCGAGACCGGCGGCCGGCTCGTCGAGGAGCATGACCTCCGGGTCGCTCATGAGGGCCCGCGCGATCTGGACCCGCTTGCGCTCCCCTTCGCTCAGCGTCCCGAACCGGCGGTCGGCCAGGTGAGCGGCACCGAGCGCCTCGAGCAGGCTCATCGCCCGGCGGTAGTCCTGGTCGCCGTACTCCTCGCGCCAGCGCCCGACGATCGCGTAGGACGCCGTGACGACGACGTTCCCGACCAGCTCGTCCGCGGGGAACCGCTCGGCGATCGCCGCGCTGGACAGCCCGATCCGCGGACGCAGCTCGAACACGTCGACCGCGCCCATGACCTCGCCGAGGATTCCGGCGACGCCGCGCGTCGGGTGGATCCGCGCGGCAGCGAGCTGGAGCAGCGTCGTCTTGCCCGCGCCGTTGGGCCCGAGGACCACCCAGCGCTCCCCCTCCTCGACCTCCCAGGTGATGTCGTCGAGGAGGGTGTTGCCGCCCCGGACGACGCTCACACCGGCAAAGGCGAGGACGTCGCTCATGGAAGTCGACCCTAGACGACCCCGGTCGGCGGCTCCGGGGCCGTCCCCGGCCGCTCCTAGACTGGACGGATGCCGGCTCTGCCCCTCTCGGTGCGCCTCGCGCTGTGGGCGACGGTGGCCGTGCGCGGGGAGATGGACCCGGACGACGCCGTCGTCGCGGCCCACCCCGACGTCGACGACATCACCGGCGAACCGGCCGGCCGCCTCGAGCTGTGGCGCGACTTCGGGGAGTCGGCGGTGCTCGTCGCCCTCCCCCGGCCCGGCGACCTCACCGGTATGCCTCGGGCCGAGCTCGCCGGGTCCGGCGCGGCCGCCATATCCGGCGAGTGCGTCTTCGTCCCCGGCTTCGGCGGCCTGCTGGTCCCCACCCTGACGACGTTCGGGCCCGAGGGGGACGAGGGCACCGCGGTGGACTGGGCCGCATACGACAGCGAGCCGGTACCCCGGCACCGGCTGGAGTCGCTGTCCCTGCGGGAGTTGGACCACGAGCTGGCCGAGGCCGTCCGTGACGGGTCGGCCGCGCTCGAGGCCGTCGACGGGCGTCCGTGGTCGGCCCAGCCGCGCGAGCAGACCGAGCGGCGGCTCGAGGCGAGGACGTGGGGGGTCCCGGCGGCCACGTCCCCGCGAGCCTTACGGCTCATGCTGATGGCCGCCCGGGTCGGCGTCATCGTCGACGAGGGTCTCCGGCTGGCCGCGACCCCGTCGCTCGACGTGCACTCGTCCGGTCATCGGGAGGTCGGGCTGCGGTCCCTGCAGACCGTCGCTGACCGCGCCCTCGCCGGGGCGACGAACCTCGCCGTGATGGAGCTGGCCGATTGGCGGCCCGTCTAGTCCGCTGCTGGTCTGGTCAGCTGCCGGGCTGGTCAGCTGCCGAGGACCTGCTCGTAGACGGCCATCGTCTGGTCGCCGATCGAGCCCCAGGAGAAGTGCTCCACGGCCCGGGCGCGGCCGGCGAGCCCGAAGTGCCGCGCCCGCTCGCGGTCCGCCACGGCCTCGGTGAGCGCGCCGGCGAGGTCGGCGACGAACGCGTCGGGGTCGACCGGCGTCCCGGTGCCGTCGTCGACCTGTTCGATGGGGACCAGCCAGCCGGTCTCGCCGTGGACGACCACCTCGGGGATCCCGCCCGTGGCCGTGGCGACGACCGCCAGCTCGCACGCCATCGCCTCAAGGTTGACGATACCGAGCGGCTCGTAGACCGACGGGCAGGCGAACACCGTTGCGGCGGACAACAACGCAACGACCTCGTTGCGCGGCAGCATCTCGGGGATCCAGACGACGCCGTCGCGACCGGCCTTGAGCTCGGTCATCAGCCCCTCCACCTCGGCCATGATCTCCTTGGTGTCCGGCGCGCCGGCGCAGAGAACGAGCTGGACGTCGGGCGGCAGAGAGGCCGCGGCGCGGAGCAGGTAGGGCAGCCCCTTCTGCCGGGTGATCCGCCCGACGAACACGACCGACGGCTTGTCCGGGTCGACGCCGTGCTTGCGCACCACGTCCTCGTCCGTGCGATGCTGCCACAGTTGCGAGTCGATCCCGTTGTGTACCACCGGAACTCGCTCGGGATCGAGTGACGGGTAGGCCTTGAGGATGTCCGCCCGCATACCGGCACTGACGGCGATGACCGCGGCCGCACCCTCGTACGCCTCACGTTCGGCGAACGACGAGATGCGGTAGCCGCCGCCGAGCTGCTCGGCCTTCCACGGCCGCATCGGCTCGAGGCTGTGCGCCGTGACGACGTGCGGCATACCCCCGAGCATCGAGGCCAGGTGACCGGCGAAGTTGGCGTACCACGTATGCGAGTGCACGAGGTCCGCCCCCACGCAGTCGGCCGCGATCGCCAGGTCGACCCCCAGCGTCTGCAGGGCGGCGTTCGCGGTGGCGAGCTCGGGGAGGTCGGCGTAGGCGGTTGTGCCGGCCTCGTCGCGCGGTGCGCCGAAACAGCGGACCTGAACGTCGACATCACCGCGCTCCCGTAGGGCCCGGACCAGCTCGGCGACGTGCACACCGGCTCCTCCGTAGACCGCGGGCGGGTACTCCTTGCTGAGGATGTCGACGCGCACGCTGGCGACACTACTCAGTGAGACAGGGCGGCGGGAGGCCTCGCGACGGGGGTCTTACCCCCCTAGGGTTGGGCCATGGCGCGAAGGTCGCAAAATCCCAAGGTGCTGGCGATCGTCCTGGCTGGTGGGGAGGGGAAGCGGCTGATGCCGCTCACCGCCGACCGCGCCAAGCCGGCCGTCCCGTTCGGGGGCCCGTACCGGCTGATCGACTTCGCGCTCTCCAACGTCGTGAACTCGGGCTACCTCAAGGTCGTCGTCCTCACGCAGTACAAGTCGCACAGCCTCGACAAGCACATCACCGCGACGTGGCGGATGTCGACGCTGCTCGGCAACTACGTGGCGCCGGTTCCGGCGCAGCAGCGGGTCGGCAAGTCGTGGTACCTGGGGAGTGCGGACGCGATCTTCCAGAGCCTCAACCTCATCCACGACGAGCACCCGGACATCGTCGTCGTCGTCGGGGCCGACCACGTCTACCGCATGGACTTCTCGCAGATGGTCGAGCAGCACCAGGAGACCGGTGCCGGCGTGACGGTCGCCGCGATCCGCCAGCCGATCTCGCTCGCTGACCAGTTCGGGGTCATCGAGGTCGACGACGCCGACCAGCGCAAGATCGGCCAGTTCCTCGAGAAGCCCAAGAACGCCAAGGGTCTTCCGGACGCCCCCGACGAGGTGCTCGCGTCGATGGGCAACTACGTGTTCGACGCCGACGTGCTCGTCGACGCGGTGACGAGCGACCACGACCTCGAGGGCACGAAGCACGATATGGGCGGCGACATCGTGCCGGCCTTTGTCAACAAGGGCGAGGGCTACGTCTACGACTTCAAGAACAACGACGTCCCCGGAGCCACGGAGCGCGACCGGGGCTACTGGCGCGACGTCGGGACCATCGACGCCTACTTCGAGGCGAACATGGACCTCATCTCGATCCACCCGGTCTTCAACCTCTACAACTACGAGTGGCCGATCTATACGACGACCGGGTTCTTGCCGCCCGCCAAGTTCGTGCACGGTCATGGAGACCGGGTCGGCGAGGCGCTCAACTCGTCGGTGTCGCCAGGCTGCGTCATCTCGGGCGCGCAGGTCCACGGGTCGGTGCTCGCGCCGCGGGTCAAGGTGCACAGCTACGCGACGATCGTGGACAGCGTCATCCTCGACGCGGTCGAGATCGGCCGCTACGCCACGGTCCGCCGGGCGATCATCGACAAGTACACGGTGATCCACGAGCACGCGAAGATCGGGATCGACCACGACAAGGACCGGGCTCGTGGGTTCCACGTGACCGAGAGCGGCATCGTCGTCGTCCCGCGGGACAGCGTCGTCCTGCCCTGACCCGGCGGGCGCCGGCTGACCGGCATACGTGAGAATGCTTGGTATGCCTGGTGTTCCCGCGCGCCTCGCCGTCCAGATCCAGCCGCAGCACGCCGACTACGCGGATATCCGCCGGCTGTGCGCGACGCTCGAGGACATCGGCGTCGACGTCCTCTTCAACTGGGACCACTTCTTCCCGCTCAACGGTGACCCCGACGGCCGGCACTTCGAGGCGTGGACGATGCTCGCCGCCTGGGCGGAGGCCACGGAGCGGGTGGAGATCGGCGCGCTGGTGACCTGCTCCGCATACCGGAACGCGAACCTGCTCGCCGATATGGCCCGGACCGTCGACCACATCTCGGCGCGCAGCGGCGAGGGGCGCCTCATCCTCGGCATCGGGTCCGGGTGGTTCGAGCGGGACTTCGACGAGTACGGGTACGAGTTCGGAACGGCGGGTGGGCGCCTCGACGCCCTGGAGCAAGACCTGGGCGTCATCAAGGCCCGGTGGTCGCACCTCAACCCCGCTCCTACGCGAGAGATCCCGATCCTCATCGGCGGTGGCGGCGAGCGGAAGACGCTGCGGATCGTCGCCGAGCACGCGACCATCTGGCACTCGTTCGGCAACGCCGAGACCATCGCCCACAAGCACGAGATCCTCGACGAGTGGTGTGCCCGCGTCGGACGCGACCCGGCCGACATCGTCCGGTCGGCCGGTGTGGCACCGACTCCGGGCCGGATGGCCGAGCAGGTCGAGAGCTACGCCGACAACGCCCAGTCGCTGTACGACGTCGGGACGCGGCTGTTCACGGTCGGACTGTCGGGTGAGCGGTACGGCGACCTGGACAAGGTGCACGAGCTGGTGGCCTGGCGGGACGAGGTCAACCGCTGACGCGGTCGAGGCCGGGTTCTCGCGGCGGCCGCCAGTCAGGGTCGCGCCCGAGCATCCCGAGGATGCGCCGCCACGGGTCCGGGTCGGCGTCCACACCGGCGAGCGCCGGAGCAAAGGCCGCACCGGGACTGGTACGTGCGTCGCCGACGGGGACCGCCAGCGTGATGTCGAGCGCCGCCGGCAGCAGGTCATCGTCGGGACGCACCTGGACGCCGATCGACGCGCCGACGTCCCAGGCGTGTACGAGGTAGTCGATGGCGTGGAAGGACATCGCCTGGCGCGCCGGGAACGTCCGGCCGCCGAAGTCGCGCAGGGTGAGCTCCGCGGCGTCGAGGTCGGCGTCCGCGAAGGCCGCCACGACGTCGGTCGCTGCCGACTGGTGCGCCTGAACAGGGTCGGTCTCGCTACCGGCAGGCGGTGCCCAGTTCTCCACGACGGCTCCTTGGCCCCGGGCCGCAGCGGCGAACCCACGGTGTTGGGCGGCCATGTGCTGCAACAGGTCGCGAACGGTCCAGCCCTCGCACGGCGTCGGGCGGTCGAGATCGTCGTCGCGCACTCGCGCGACCACGTCGGTGGACAGGGCGACTGCGCGTCGGTCCAGCTCGCGAACGTCAAGGGTGCTCATCCCGACGACGGTATGCGCCCCAGCCGACACGCTGTGCACTTCTCGGCACGCCGCAACAACTGACCGCGTGGTCAGTTGTTGCGGCTACTCGCGCCGGACCCCCGCAACAGCTGACAACGACGGCAGTAGTTGCGGAAGTGCCTTCCTCGGTGCGAACGACGGGCGCCCACCAACCCAGACATGCCTGAGTAGTTGTGGGCCGTCGGCGTCGAACGTCTCTCTTACTCAGACATGTCCGAGAAGTGGTGGTGGCCAGGACACGGGCAGGCCGGGTGAGGCGGTGAGGGCGGTGAGGGCGAGTCGGGTTGAGGCGGGCCGGCGGGGAGATCCCGAACGCGGGGAGGTGACCGGATCACGGACCGGGCGCCGTCGCATACGGGCGCCGTCGGTAGCCTTTCGCCGTGTCCGACCCGCCCTCGCCCGGTCCGGCCGAGGACGAGCAGACGCTTCGGGTCACCATCTCCGGGGACGACCGTCCCGGTCTGACCAGCGCTCTCTTCGACGCCATCGCCGAGGTCGGGGCCGAGGTGCGCGACCTGGAGCAGGTGGTCGTCCGCGGCCAGCTGACCCTGGCCATGCTCCTCGCCTCCGGGCCCGAGACCGACCGGCTCGAGGAGGTCGTCAAGCGGGTCGCGCACTCGCTCGACCTCAAGGTCAAGACGCGCCGCGGTACCGGCGACAACGCACCGCGCCGCAGCGGCCGGGCAGCGGTCGTCGTCATCGGCGCTCCCTTGGCGGCGAGCGCGGTCGCCTCGGTGACCGCCCGGATCGCCGCGCATGGGGCCAACATCGACCGCATTCGGCGGCTGTCCCGCTACCCCGTCACCACCGTCGAGTTCGACATCTCGGGTTCTGACGTCCTCCGCCTGCGGCGCGAGCTCTCGCTGGAGGCCGCGGCGCAGGGCGTGGACATCGCCGTGTCGGCCGGTGGCCTGGACCGCCGCGGGCGCCGCCTCGTCGTCATGGACGTCGACTCGACGCTGATCCAGCAGGAGGTCATCGAGCTGCTCGCGGCGAAGCGCGGACGCGCCGAGGAGGTCGCCGCCGTCACCGAGCGCGCGATGCGCGGAGAGCTGGACTTCGCCGAGTCGCTGCGCCAGCGGGTGCGCGTCCTCGCCGGGCTGGACGAGAGCGTCCTCGAGGAGGTCCGCGCCGAGGTCGCGCTCACCCCCGGCGCCCGCACCCTCGTGCGCACCCTCAAGCGGCTGGGTTTCATGGTGGCTGTCGTCTCCGGCGGCTTCATCGAGATCGTCGGGCCGCTGGCCGCGGAGCTCGGCATCGACCGCGCCGAGGCGAACCGCCTGGAGATCGTCGACGGCCGCCTCACCGGGAACGTCGTGGGCGAGATCGTCGACCGCGCCGGCAAGGAGCGGGCCCTGCGCCGGTTCGCGGCGGACGCCGGACTCCCCCTCAGCCGGACCGTGGCGATCGGGGACGGCGCCAACGACCTCGACATGCTCGCCGCCGCCGGCCTCGGCGTCGCCTTCAACGCCAAACCCGTGGTCCGAGAACAGGCCCACACCGCCGTCAACGTCCCGTACCTCGACGCCGTCCTCTACCTCCTCGGCATCAGCCGCGAGGAGGTGGAGGAGGCGGACGCGGCCGACGGCACGCCCACTCCCGCGCCACCGCTTCTCCCGACCCGCACTCCCCTCAGCGGTACCGGCTCCTAAGGTGGGGGCCATGGCGCAGGGGGTGCAGCGGTTTTCCGCGGACGGGTCGCCGCGCCGAACCCTGCTGATCATCGGCGGCGCCGAGGACAAGCTGGGTCGCTCGGTGGTGCTCAAGCGGTTCGTCCGGCTCGCCGGCGGCCGCCAGTCCCGGATCGTCATCATTCCCACCGCCTCGTCGTTCGTCGACGAGGTCGTCGAGACCTACAGCCGCGTCTTCACCCGGTTGCGCGCCGGGGGCGACATCCGCGTGGTGCACGCCGCTTCCCGCGCGGCCGCGCGCGACCCGGAGCTCGTGGCCAAGCTCGAGGACGCCACGGCGGTGTTCATGAGCGGCGGCAGCCAGCTCAAGCTCAGCCAGTTCCTCGTCGGAACCCCGGTCGGGGACGCGATCATCGACGCCTACCGGCGGGGGGTCGTCGTGGCCGGCACGAGCGCCGGCGCCTCGGTGATGAGCCGGTTCATGATCTCGCTCGGCGACGAGGGCCTGACGCCCCGTCAGCGCTCCAGCCAGCTCACCGCCGGGCTCGGCCTGCTGGAGGACGTCATCGTCGACCAGCACTTCGACCAGCGCGGCCGTTACGGCCGGCTCATGTCGCTGGTGGCGAACTCTCCCAACCTGCTCGGCATCGGCATCGACGAGAACACCGCCGTCGAGATCCGCGACGACCGTGTCATGACCATCGTCGGGACCGGCGGGGTCTTCGTCATCGACGCCCGCAACGCGGTCACCGACGCCCCGGACGCCCGGCGCGGCGCGCCACTGCTCGTCTCCGGGGCAGTGGTGCATTCCCTCCCCACGGGCGCTACGTTCGACCTGCGCAGCGTCACGCTGACGCGGTTCGTCGAGCGTCACCCGGACATCGAGGTCGCCGTGGCGAGTGCGAAGGACCGCGCCGCCCCCACCCTCGCCCCGGCGCGGCGCGCGGAGACCTGACCCGCCGCATACCCGCCGCATACGCCCCCTGAGTTCCAACCCGTGTCGCCCAGCCGAGGAGGACCCCGTTGGCCGCCGAGCGCCCCACCCCGACCGGCCCCCTCTCGCCCGAACTCACCATCGTCGAGTCGCGGGTCTACCGCGGCCCGAACTACTGGTCGTACGAGCAGGCCATCCACCTCGTCGTCGACCTCGGGGTCCTCGAGGGGTACCCGAGCGACACCATCCCGGGCTTCACCGACCGGCTCATCGAGATGCTCCCGGGACTGAAGCGGCACGCCTGCTCCCGCGGTCACGCGGGCGGCTTCGTGGAGCGCCTCCGTGAGGGCACGTGGATGGGCCACATCGCGGAGCACATCGCGCTGCAGCTGGAGACCGAGGCGGGCCACTACCAGTCGCGCGGCAAGACTCGCGGCGTCAAGGGCCAGCCGGGTCGCTACAACGTCATCTACGGCTACATCGACGAGCAGGTCGGCCTCAGCGCCGGTCGCCTGGCGGTGCGGATCGTCAACGACCTGGTCCAGCACGAGGAGGGTTTCGACTTCCACGAGGCGCTCGACGAGTTCATCCGGATGGCGGAGCGGACCGCGTTCGGACCGTCGACCGCGGCGATCGTCGAGGAGGCGGTCAGCCGCGACATCCCGTGGATCCGGCTCAACAGCGCGTCGCTCGTCCAGCTCGGCCAGGGCGTCCACCAGCAGCGCATCCGCGCGACGATGACGTCGAAGACCGGGGCCCTGGCCGTCGACATCGCCAGCGACAAGGACCTCACCGCCAAGCTGCTCGGGTCGGCCGGGCTCCCGGTCCCGCGCCAGGCGTCGGTGCGGACGGCGGGCGGGGCGATGGATGCCGCCGACCGGATCGGCTACCCGGTCGTGGTCAAGCCGCTCGACGGCAACCACGGGCGAGGGGTATGCCTGGATCTCCAGTCGCGGGACGAGGTCGACAAGGCCTTCGACATCGCGCGCGGGGAGTCGAAGCGGGGCACCGTCATCGTCGAATCGTTCGTGACCGGCCGCGACTACCGCTGCCTCATCGTCGGCGGCCGGATGCAGGCGATCGCCGAGCGCGTTCCCGCCCATGTCGTCGGCGACGGCGAGCACACTGTGCACGAGCTGGTCGAGATCACCAACGCCGACCCGCGGCGCGGCGTCGGCCACGAGAAGGTCCTCACCAAGATCAAGGTGGATGCCGCGGCCGAGGAGGTGCTGGCCGACCAGGGTCACTCCCTGGAGTCGGTCCCCCCCGCCGGCGAGATGGTCAAGCTCGCGCTGACCGGCAACATGTCGACCGGCGGCATCTCCATCGACCGCACCTTCGACGCGCACCCCGACAACGTCGAGATCGCCGAGGAGGCGGCCCGGATGGTCGGGCTCGACGTCGCGGGCATCGACTTCATCTGCCCCGACATCGCCTCACCGGTCCGTGAGACCGGCGGCGCCATCGTCGAGGTGAACGCCGCCCCGGGGTTCCGGATGCACACCCACCCCACGGTCGGCGTGCCCCAGTTCATCGCCAAGCCGGTCGTGGACCTGTTGTTCCCGCCGGGCGCTCCGTCGCGCGTACCGATCGTCGCGGTCACCGGTACCAACGGGAAGACGACCACCTCGCGGATGATCGCCCACATCTTCAAGGGTCTCGGCCGCAAGGTCGGGATGACGTCGACCGACGGCGTCGTCATCGACGAGCGGCTGGTCATCAAGGCCGACGCCTCCGGGCCGAAGTCCGCGCGCATGGTCCTGCAGAACCCGCGCGTCGACTTCGCGGTCATGGAGGTCGCCCGCGGCGGCATCCTCCGAGAGGGCCTCGGGTACGACCGGAACGACGTCGCCGTCGTCACCAACGTCGCACCGGACCACCTCGGGCTCGGCGGCATCGACACGCTCGCGCAGCTGGCCAACGTCAAGGCGGTCATCGTCGAGGCGGTCCCGCGTGACGGGTTCGCGGTGCTCAACTGCGACGACCCGCTGGTCCGCCAGATGCGACGCCGGTGCAGTGGCGACGTGATCTGGTTCTCGCTCGAGTACCCCGGCAGTGACAGCCGCGAGTTCATCGAGCGGCACTGCCGTCGCGGTGGCCGGGCCGTCGTCCTCGAGCAGACCGAGCGCGGCGACATGATCGTCATCAAGCACGGCCGCCGCACCATGCAGCTCGCCTGGACCCACCTGCTGCCGGCCACCTTCGGGGGCGCGGCCCGGTTCAACGTCGCCAACGCGTTGGCCGCGACGGGTGCGGCGTTCGCCGCGGGCGCCCCGCTGCACGACATCCGCCAGGGGTTGCGGACGTTCACGACGAACTACTACCTCTCCCCCGGCCGGATGAACCTCGTCAACGTCGGCAACGTCGAGGTGTTCATCGACTACTGCCACAACGCGGCGGGTATGCGGGCCATCGGCGACTTCGTCGAGAACTACACGGCGCAGAACGCCGGCCGCCAGGACCTCGCGAAGGCGTCCCGGATCGGCATGATCGGATCGGCCGGCGACCGTCGCGACGACGACATGCGCGAACTGGGTTCCGTTGCGGCACAACACTTCGACGTCATCGTCATCCGTGAGGACGACCGCCTCCGGGGCCGCAAGCGTGGCGTGACCGCTGAGCTCATCGCCGAAGGGGTACGGGCCGCGATGGCGGAGGGCGCCCGTTGCCGGCAGGTCGAGGTCGTCCTGGACGAGCTCGACGCGGTCAACCACGTCATGGCCCGCAGCAACCCGGGCGACCTCGTCGTCATGTGCGTCGACAAGCACGCCCAGGTCGTCTCCGAGCTGGAGAACCGCACGCACAGCGCGCAGGCCGGTTCACACAGCAGCGAGCTGGTCGGCGACCCCGACCTCGACCCGGCCGAGCTGGCTCGCGACGCCGAGGCGCAAGGTCAGGAGGCGGAGGTCGAGGCACTGGCCGCCGACCACGAGGCCGCTGATGAAGCGGCGGCCGAGGAAGCCGAGGCCGAACCCGCCCACTCCTGAGCCACCCCGAGCCGCCGTCCGCGTCAGCGGGCGACGAGCTCCGGTTCGGGCTCCGGATCGGCGCTCACCGCAACGGTATGCGGGTGGGTCCGTTCCAGCTCGGCGCCCTCGACGTCGACGTTGGGTAGCAGGCGGTCGAGCCACCGCGGCAGCCACCAGGCCGCGTCGCCAGCCAGGTGCATGACGGCCGGGATCAGCAGCATCCGCACGACGAACGCGTCGACGAGCACCCCGAACGCCAGCCCGAACCCGAGCGGCCGAATGGTCGCGGAGTTCGAGAACACGAACCCGGAGAACACCGAGATCATGATGATCGCCGCGGCCGTGACGACGACGCGTCCCGCGTTGAGCCCCTGCCGGACCGCCACCCGGGCGGGCGCACCGTGGACGTGGGCCTCACGCATACCGGAGACCAGGAACAGCTGGTAGTCCATCGCCAGCCCGAAGAGGATCCCGACGAGCAGGGTCGGCAGGAAGCTGAGGATCGGACCCGGCTGGGCGTGGAACACCCCGTTCAGCCAGCCCCACTGGAAGATCGCCACGACGCCGCCGAACGCCGCGAACAGCGACATGACGAAGCCGAGGGTCGCGGTCAGCGGAACCAGCAGGGACCGGAAGACGAGCACCATGATGACGAACGACAGCCCGACGACGACGGCGAGGTAGACCGGCAACGCTTGCGCGAGCTTCTCGGAGATGTCGATGTTGCCGCTGGCGCTGCCGGCGACTCCCAACGTGGTCCCGTCGGGGAGCGGCGACATCGATCGCAGGTCACGGACCAGCTCCTCGGTCGACTCGCTGTTGGGGCCGTCCTTGGGCACCACCTGGAACGCCAGGGTCCGGCCGTCGGCGGACTGGCCGATCGGCGCGACGGCGGCGACGTCGCCGTTGCGGTGAACAGCCGTCCCCACCCGCACCTGCTCCGCGAGCGCGGCGTCCCCTGTCACGCCGGTCGGAAGGGTCGCCACGACGAGCAGCGGACCGTTGACACCGGGCCCGAACTTCTCGGCGGTGAGAACGTAGGCGCGGTTCTGGGTCGAGCCGGCCGGTTCGGTGGCCCCGTCGGGCAGGCCGAGCCGCATCGAGAGGGCCGGCAGAGCGATCGCCACCAGGGCCGCGACGCCGGCGACCAGGGTGACGACGGCGCGGGTCGTCGACATCGGCTGGGTGGTGGGCCGGTGGCGACCGGAGGCCCCGACCGCGCGCTGGCGCTTGGGCAGGAGCCGCTGCCCGAGCAGCGCGAGCAGGGCCGGAGTGAAGGTGACGGCGATGACGACGGCCGTGGCGATGCAGACCGCCGCGGTGATGCCCATCATGCCGAGGAAGGGGATCCCGGTGATGTTGAGGGCGAGCAGGGCGACCATCACGGTGGCGCCGGCGAAGACGACCGCGTTGCCCGACGTGCCGTTGGCCAGGCCGATCGACTCGTGCAGGTCGACGCCGGCGCGTAGCTGGCGGCGGTGGCGGTTGAGGATGAACAGCGAGTAGTCGATCCCCACGGCGAGGCCCAGCATCAGGCCCAGCACCGGCGTGACCGACAGCATCTCGACGGTGCCGGACAGCGCGAGGGTCGCCATCAGACCGAACCCCACCCCGACCAGGGCGCTCAGCAGCGGCAGCCCGGCGGCGACCAGGGTCCCGAGCATCACCAGCAGGGTGATCCCGGCGACGACGAGCCCGGCCACCTCGCCGGGGCCGACGACCTCGGGCAGACCCTGCGTCAGGCTGCTGGAGAAGTCGACCCGAGCGCTGGCGAGGTCGGCGCCCTTGAGGTGTCCGACGACCGCGTCCTTGACCTCCGGCGGGACCTCCATCTGGCCGCCCTCGAACGCGACGATCCCGATCGCGGCGCTGTTGTCGGCCGAGACGGTCCGGATGCCGCGGGAGAGGTCGAGCAGCGACGCGCCGAGCTCGAGCTTCTGGCCCTGAGCCTGCGCCTCGTTCTTCTTCTGGTCCAGCACCTCCTGCTGGGCGTCGAGCTGCGCGAGGCCGTCGACGACCTGCTGCGGTACAGGCACGCCCGCCTGCTGGGCCCGCGCCTTGGCGCCGTCGAGCTGCTGGCGTGCCTGGTCCAGCTGGGTCTGCCCGGCCTGCAGCTGGGCGGTACCGGCGGTCAGCTGTGTGCGTCCGGTGTCGACCTGCTGCTGCTGCGTGGCGAGCTGGGCGGCGGTCTGGAACGGGTCCGTGACGGCGCGGACGCCGTCGACGGAGCCGGCGGCGGTGAGCGCGGCACTGATCGCCGTGCGCTGCGCGTCGGTGAACGCCGAGCCCTCGGCGGTGTGGAACACCACCGTGCCCGATCCCCCGCTGGCCGCCGGCAACGCTGCTCGCAGCTGGTCGGTGACCTGGGACGTGGCGGTGCCGGGGATCGAGACCGCGGACGAGAGGGTGCCGTGCCCCAGCGCATACGCACCGCCGGCGACCGCCAGCAGGGCGACCCAGATGACGACGACGAGGCGGGCACGACGGGCGCAGGAGCGACCCAGGCGGTACAGCAAGGTGGCCACGGATGGTGCTTTCGACGAAGGTGACGGTCAGCGGTCGGCGCTGAAGCCGGTGCGCAGGCGGAAGACGAGGCGGTCCAGGAGGTGGTCCCAGGACCGACGGGCGGCCGGGCTCGTCGACCCGCCGAAGTCGTCGACCCACCGCCGGGCGATCACCGCGACCCCGTGCAACAGGGACGAGACGAGCAGCTCCGCGTCGAGCGGGTCAACCGAGGGGTTCCGGCGCAGGACCTCGACGGTGAGGTCGTCGGCGACGCGTGACAGGGCGACCTGCATGAACCGTTGCTGACGGGCGGGCGGAGCCTCGAGCCCACCGAGGGCGCTCCAGAGGTATGCGGTCAGCTGCGGCAGGTCGGTGCTCCGCACGGCGTGGACGATCTCCTCGAAGACCGCTGCCACGCCACCGCCACCGCGCCCGGAGGCCGTCGCCTCCCGGAAGGAGGCCGCGACGGCGTCGAGGATCTCGGTACAGGCGGCGAGGATCACGTCGTCGAGCGAGTCGAAGTGGTTGAACACCGTCCGGCGCGAGACGTCGGCCTCGGCGGCGAGCTCGTCGACGCTGAACCGCGGGCCCCCGTGGGCGTCGATCAGCCGACGGGCCGCGTCGACGATGGCCTGCCGGTGGCGCGCCTTGAGGGCGCTCCGTCGGTCGACGGCCAGTTCGGTGGGCACGAACCGACACTAAGTGCAACGTTGCACTCAGTGCAAATCACGTCGCTATCGTGTGAAGACGCCCAGCCCTTCGGCGTTGTAGTACTCCAGCGTGAGGCTGGTCGCCTGGTTCCCGGTGTTCGGGGCGAAGGTCGCGGCCGTGATGCCGAGCGCGTTCTCGCCGGTCGGGAAGAAGGAGAAGACGTTGCCGTCCCAGTGGGTCAAGGGGTAGTCGTTCTTGCCCCCCGGCCCGATGTGCAGGTGCAGCTGCCCGCCCGACACGTCGATGGTGACCGGTCCGTAGAACGCGTTCTGGTAGGTACCGGTGTAGAAGCCGTTCGGCTTCGCCGGGGTGGGGTTGGCCGGAGGAGTGGCCGGTGGGGCCAGCACGCTGGTGTTCTTCATCAGCCGCGCGAAAAGCCCCCCGTAGCCGGTCAGCCAGTCGCGGGTGATCTTGCCGGCCTCCACGTAGTCGAGGAAGTAGGCGCCGATGGACTCCGGCACGCCGATCGGCATGCCGTTGGTGAGGGTGACGATGCCGAGGTTGGCCGACGGCAGCATGAGGACCTGGGTCGAGGCGCCCTGGAAGAACGCCCCCGAGTGGCTCCACCGCACGCGCCCCGCGGCGTCGTCGCTGATGTCCCACCCGAGGCCGTAGAAGCTGCTGCGCGCATACGGGATCGCCGGCGGGCTCAGCAGGATGGCCGGCTGGTGGGTCCGTCCGAGCGCCGTGGCGTCGATGAACTGCTGTCCGTTCCACATCCCGTTGGCCAGCTCCATGGTCAGCCATGTCGCAAGGTCGACCACGGAGGCGCTGGCCCCGCCGGCGGGCGCCTCGGGGTCGGCGTTGCGGGCGTAGAGCTGCTTCCACACGCCGTCCTCACGGACGTGCATGGCGGTGTGGCTCTTCCGGTTCACGAAGTCCGAGTGCCGGTAGCTGGACTGGGTCATCCCGAGCGGACCGAAGAGCGTGGCGTCGGCGAACTCGGCCCATGGCTGGCGCATGGCGTTGGAGGCGGCGATCGCGCCCGCGGTGAACCCGAAGTTGGAGTAGTTGTAGACCGTTCGCATCGGGTTCAGAGGGTCGAGGCGCAGCTGGGTCAGCACGTGGGACTGGTCGTACCCCAGGTCCTCGAGCAGGTCGCCCGCGGCGCCGGGAAGGCCGCTCCGGTGCGAGAGCATGTCCTGGATCGTCACGTTCGCGGTGACGTAGGGGTCCGCCAGGGCGAAGCCGGGGAAGTGCTTGACGATCGGATCCGTCCAGTCCACCTGCTTGGGGGCCACCGCCCGCCCGATCGCGCGAGCGACAGCGGACGCCGCCAGCGGCTTGGACACCGACGCGAGCTGGAAGACGGTGTCGGGCGTGACCTTGTTGCCCAGGGTCTTGTCGGCGACGCCGTAGCCCTTCAGGAACTTGACCTGTCCGTTGTGAACGACCGCGGCCGCGAGCCCGGGGACACCGGTCCGCTTGATGACGTCGTTGATGATCCCGTCGAGCTTGGCGATGGCGCCGGTGACGTCGCCGTCGGTGACCTTGACGAGCGACTCGGCGCTCGGGGGGAGCGGGTTGATGGGGACCGGCTTTCCCGGGTCCGGCTTGTCGGCCGGTCGGTCGAGCGGCGCGGCCGACGCCATCGGCGCGAGGGCCGCGGTGCCACCCAGGGCGGCGGCCGCGCCGAGGAAGCCGCGGCGGCCAAGGGCGAACGAGTTGCTGGTGGTCGGGTCTGTGGACACGCGGTTTCTCCAGGGTCGTGGATCGGGGCTTCACGAGCGCCCGCGACAGGGCGCAAGGGAGTCTCCCGCCGGGAGGACCGCCAGAGAGGGCGTTTCACCCGAATTGGGGACCTAGGTCCAGCCTCAGGCGCCGTCACTCGGGTCCGCCGCCTGCCTCGAGTCGTAGCCCCGGCCGTGCGTCGCGTGGCGGCCACCGACGTGCACCTCGAACGACGTTGCGTGGCCCACGTACAGCCGTAGCGCCGCGTCGCCGCTCAGGTCGTCGGGCGTGAACCGTACGGCGCCACCGTCGGTCCGGAACGCCTCGTCGACGACGTCCCCGAGCTGCTCGCGCGGAACCATCCGGGCCGTGGCCGTGACATAGACCGCCTCGGTCTCCCCTGGCAGCAGGCTGGAGTCGAAGACGACGATCCGCACGTCGGGTCGCTCGGCGACGTTGCGGGAGTGGTGGCTGTCGGGTACCGACACCCAGTAGAAGTCCTGGTACCGCGCGGCCGTGAAGAACACCGGCGACAGCCGCGGCTGGCCGTCCGGGTCGAGCGTCCCGAGGACCATGTAAAGGTTCCGGTCGATGACGCGCCGTGCCATCTCGTCGAGGACAGTTCGGTCCGGGGACTCCGTGCTCACTGGGAGGTCAGTCACCCAGTGGACGCTACTCGGAACCGGCCGTCACCCCGATGCGCAGCTGCGTCGCATACGCGTGCAAGGAACGCCGGTATGCGGTGGCGTCCTCGTCCGCCGCATGGTCCACGAGGGAGTCGACGAGGTTGGCGACGGCTTCGCCGGCGCGGCCGGAGTCGACGAGAACCAGCGCCCGAAAGGCCGCCACCGCAACGTTTCCCGGATGCGTGACGTCGACCTCGTCGAGGAGCCGTAGGGCCTGCTCGTGGTCGCCCAGGTTGCGCAGCGTCGACGCCGCCTGGATCTGGGCCCGGTGCCGGTAGGGCTCGCGGAGGCCGCCGGCCAACGCACGCTCGTAGAGCCCGATCGCCTGAACGGCGTCACCGGCTGCGTCGTAGGCGCCGGCGAGCTCGAACACCAGGCGGGCGTCGTTGGGGTGCTGCGCGGCGAGCAGGTCCGCCGCGGCGACGCGCTCCGCGTCGTCGGCCATCGCCCACAGCTCGGCGATCTCCGGTTCGAGCTCGTGCTCGCCCCGGGAAGCCACGACCTTGCGGCGGATGGTGCGCGGATCGTCGACGGTCGCACCGCGGTCGGCGAGCCACCCCTGGACCGCGGGCTGGGAGTCGTGGCACATGAACGCGAGGACGTCGCCGTCGGCCAGGGTGGGGACCATGGCGACGAGCCCTTCGAGCTCGGTGTCGAACGACTCGACCTCACCGATACCCACGCGGGCGAGGCCGATCCGCAGGTGCTCGTCGATGTCCTCGATGGAGCGCCCGCGCCGGTACTTGGGCTTGTGCGCGAGGACGACGTGGTCGGCGCCCTTGCCGGCGATCTCGCCGAGACCCTGGATGGCGTCGTCGGGGCGGTCGCCCGTTCCGCCGAGACCGAGGTGGACCCGGGCTCCGGGGGCGGTGAGACCGCGCGCGACCTCGAGCAGAGCTTCCAGGCCGGCCTCGTTGTGGGCCATGTCGAGAATGACCGTCGACCGTCCGGTGGGGTCGAGCGGCAGTGTGTAGGTGTTGAGCCGACCCTCGTTGAGGACGGGGTCGGGGGTGAAGGACCGCAACCCGTCGACGGCGGCGGTACGCGGTAGGCCCAGCCCCAGCGCAGCCGCGGCCGCGGCCAAGGCGTTCGCGGTGTTGTAACGCGACAGCCCGGACAGGGTGACCGGGACGTCGACGATCCTCACCAGCCGGTCCGGGTCGCGGCCCGGTGTCAGGACGACGATCTCCCCGTCGAGGACCGTGATGCCACGACCGCCCATGGTGATCGACTCGCGCAGGGCGGGCGCGTCCGGGTCGACGCTGAACGCCCACGGCTTGGCCTGGATGGTGTGACGCATCGCCCAGACCCGCGGGTCTTCGCCGTTGAGCACCACCCAGCCGTCGGGCTTGGTCACCGTCGTGACGATGGCCTTGACCTCGGCCAGCTGGTCCAGAGTGTCGATCCCCTGCAGGCCCAGGTGGTCGGCGGTGACGTTGGTGACGACGCTGACGTCGTTGGTCGCCACCCCCATGCCGCGCAGCAGCATCCCGCCCCGAGCGGTCTCCAGAACGGCGACCTCGAGCCCGGGCGTCGCGAGGACCTCGGCGGCTCCGGCCGGACCGGAGAAGTCGCCCTCATCGACCGTCTCGCCCATGACGACCACCCCGGAGGTCGAGCTCCAGGCGGTCTTCCGCCCGGCGGTCATGGCGATGTGGGCCACCAGGCGGGTGGTCGTCGTCTTGCCGTTGGTCCCGGTGATGGAGACGACCGGCACCGAGGGCGAACGGACCGGCGAGAGTCCGCCGGGCTCCTCGGTGCGGATCCGTCGTGCCGCCTCGGCGACGACCGCGTCGACCGACTCGGGTGAGCCGCCTTCCTCACCGAGCAGCGCGGCCAGGACCGGGCCGAGCGCCTCGCCGGCCAGGCGGCCCCAGTTGCGGTGGCGCCACGGAATGGCGACGACGATGTCGTCGACCGTGCCGCCCGGACGGGTGCGGACGGTGATCCGCTTGGGGCCGACCCCACCAACGACGCGGCGAGTCACATGCGCGGCGAACCGCATCACGAACCGTTGGCGTTGCGAGGTGTTCGGCTTGCCCGGTCGAGGCGACCGGAGCCCGCAGCGCTCGGCGAGCTCGACCGCATACCGGCGTTCGAGGGCCAGGTAGCCCGGCACGGCGAGCGAGATCTTGACCGCGGGACGGGCGAAGTAGAGGTTGGGACCGTCGAGGACGCGGACCTCACGGACCTCGACGGGTGCCATGGCGTCGAGCCTAGTAGCGCGATGAGAGGGCCGCCCTCACTGCCCCATGATGTGCACGCCACCGTCGACGTGGATGATCTCGCCGGTCGTCGCGGGGAACCAGTCGGACAGCAGCACGGCGCACGCCTTGGCCGCGGGGACCGGGTCGGTGATGTCCCAGCCCAGCGGCGCGCGCTCGCCCCACACCTGCTCGAACCGCTCGAAGCCCGGGATCGACTTGGCCGCGGTGGTCCGCAGCGGGCCGGCCGAGACGAGGTTCGCGCGGACGTTCTTCGGACCGAGGTCGCGGGCGAGGTAGCGGTTCGTCGACTCGAACGCCGCCTTGGCGACGCCCATCCAGTCGTAGACCGGCCACGCGAACTTCGCGTCGAAGGTGAGCCCGACGATGCTGCCGCCGTTCTCCATCAACGGAAGCGCCGCCACTGCAAGGGCCTTGAGCGAGTACGCGGACGCCCGCATCGCGACCGCGACGTCGTCCCACGTGCCGGTCATGAACTCGAAGGCGCCCTGGGGCGCGAACCCGATCGAGTGCAGGACCCCGTCGAGCCCGTCCACGTGCTCCTTGAGCCGCTCGGCCAGGGTGTCGAGGTGTTCCTCGTCCGTCACGTCGAGCTCGACGACGGTCGGCGCCGTGGGCAGCCGCCGGGAGATCGTCTGGGTGATCTTCATCGTCCGGCCGAACGAGGTGAGGACCACCTCCGCGCCCTCCTCCTGCGCCACCTTCGCGACGTGAAAGGCGATCGAGGAGTCCATGAGGACGCCGGTGATGAGGAGCTTCTTACCCTCGAGGATGCCCACGTTGTGCGCCTTTCGGTTGCAGGAGAACGAGACTCAGTGGCCCATGCCGACGCCGCCGTCGACGGGTATCACGGCACCGTTGATGTATGCGGCCTCGCGGCTCGCGATGAACCGCACCACGCTCGCGACCTCCTCCGGCTCGGCGAACCGGCCGGCGGGGATGGCCGCGAGGTAAGACTCGCGGACCTTCTCGGGGAGGGCCTGGGTCATCTCGGTGTCGATGAAGCCGGGGCTGACGACGTTCGCGGTGATGCCGCGCCCCCCGAGCTCACGGGTGATGGAGCGAGCCATGCCGACCAGACCGGACTTGCTCGCGGCGTAATTGGCCTGTCCCGGGGCGCCGTAGAGCCCGACGACGCTGGAGATGAGGACGATCCGTCCCCGTCGCAGTCGGATCATGCCCTTGCTCGCGCGGCGCACGCACTTGAAGGCGCCCGCGAGGTTGGTGGCGATGACGTCGTCGAACTCCTCGTCGCTCATCCGCATGAGCAACGTGTCCCGGGTGATGCCCGCGTTGGCCACCAGCACCTCGATGGGTCCGCCCAGCAGCTGCTCCGCCTCGTCGAAGGCCGCGTTGACCGACTCGGTGTCGGTGACCTCGCACTTGACGGCCTGCAGACCCTCCGGCGCGTCGCCCTTCCGGTTGGTGATGACGACGTTGTCGCCGCCCTCGACGAAGGCCCGGGCGATGGCGAGGCCGATCCCGCGGTTACCGCCCGTGACCAGGACGTTCCGGGGTGCGGGGGCGCTGGCGTCGGGCTGCGTCATCGAGGCTCCGTCGGGGTTCGCAGGCGGTCGGGCTGTCGTCCCGAACGCTAGCGAACTACCTGCCGGTACGCGGACTGCGGATCGGTGCGGCCTGGTCGCCGCCGCCTCGCCGCCGCCTCGCCGCCGCCTCGTCGTCGCGACCGGTGGGCGCCCCGGGGTCCCCTACACCCCCTCGAGGCGCCCCTCGTGGCGCCGGAGGAAGACGGCCCAGGTCACCAGGCAGCAGACGGCGTAGAAGGCGATGAACGCCATCACCGCGCCGTCGCCGCTCTTCGAGGTCAGGTAGGACTGCCGGAAGGCCAGGTTGACGAGCACCCCGCCGAACGCCCCGATTGCCCCGGCCAGCCCGATGAGGGCACCGGCGCGGCGGGTCGACAGGAAGGTGGCCATCGAGACCTCGCCGCCGGAGCCGACCTCCTTCTGGCCCTTGGCCGCGAAGATCGCCGGGATCATCTTGTACGTCGACCCGTTGCCGATCCCGCTGGTGACGAACAGGACGACGAAGCCGACGAGGTAGAGCGGCAGCGACTTCATCTGCGCCGCGACCAGGACCACGGTCGCCCCGAGAGCCATCACCATGAAGTTGTAGAACGTCACGACCGAGCCGCGGTAGCGGTCCGCGAGCGCCCCACCCACCGGACGGATCAGCGACCCCAGGAGCGGGCCGATGAAGGTCAGCGCGGCCGCCTTGACCGGGGTCGGGAACTGCTCCGGGAACTGGACCAGGAGCACCTGTCCGAAGGCGAAGCTGAAGCCGATGAACGACCCGAACGTGCCGATGTAGAGCAACGACATGATCCACGTCTCGCGGTGCCGCATCACCTCGCGGATGGCGCCCTTGGCGTTGCTGGCCTGCGCGAGGTTGTTCATCACCAGGGTCGCGCCGAGGGCGGACAGGATGATCAGCGGGATGTAGATCACCACGAGCGCGCGGGGGTGCTGCGCGCCGAGGGTCGCGAGGACCAGCAGTCCGATCAGCTGCACCACGGGGACGCCGAGGTTGCCGCCACCCGCGTTGACACCGAGCGCCCAGCCCTTGAGCCGCGCCGGGTAGTAGTGGTTGATGTTGGTCATCGACGACGCGAAGTTGCCGCCGCCGACGCCGGCGGTCATCGCCACGAGCAGCAGGGTCGAGGAGGAGACACCGGGTTCGAGCACGACCCCGATGAGGGTCGTCGGGATGAGGAGCATCAGGGCGCTGACGATGGTCCAGTTGCGGCCGCCGAACACCGCCACCGCGAACGTGTAGGGCACCCGGAGGAGGGCGCCGACGAGCGTGGGGAGCGCCGTCAGGAGGAACTTGCCGGCCGCGTCGATCCCGTACTCGGGTCCGAGGAAGAGCACGATGACCGACCAGAGGCTCCAGACCGAGAAGCCGATGTGCTCGGACAGCACCGAGAAGAGCAGGTTGCGGCCGGCGATGGCCCGGCCCTTGACGTTCCAGAAGTCCAGGTCCTCGGGGCGCCAGTCGTCGATCCAGCGGCCACCGAGCCGTCTCGGGGTGTGCGTCGTGGTGGTCTGTGTCGTGGCCATAGGAGTTCCTTCAGGGGACGGTGACGACGAGCACGCCGTCGTCGACGGAGACAGGGAAGGTGCGCAAGGCGAAGGCGGCGGTCAGGCACTCGCCGGTCGCAAGATTGAACGCGTTGAGGTGCAACGGGCACACGACGACGCGGTCGTCGATCTGGCCGTCGGCGATGGGTCCGCTCTTGTGAGGGCAGACCGCAGAGACCGCGCGGAGCGAGCCGTCGCGCAGCCGGAAGACGGCCACCTGCTCGCCGTCGAGGGCGTAGGCGCGCCCCTCACCTCGCGGGATGTCGTCCACGGGACCGAGCCGGTGAGCGACGCCGGCGCCGGTCTGCGTCGTCGCCGTCACCACGAGCCTCCGAGCAGACTCTCGGCCCGGTCCGACGGGACGTGGGGCAGGACCTCCAGCGGCAGCGAGGTCCGGAACTGCCCGGGAGACAACGGTTCCTTGCCCTGCTGCCACGGGTCGACGTGGGTGTCGACGTGGTGCTGGACGGCCGCGTCGAGGCGCTCGGCGATGCCCTCGCTGTCGTCCACGACGATGGCGCGGATGGTCTCGAGGCCGATCCGTGGGACGAAGTCGTAGGTGCGCTCCAGCCACTTTCCGTTCTCGCGGTAGTACTGGAGGAACCGTCCAGTGAGCAGCTTGGCGGTCTCCGCCTCGTCGACGGTGCAGAGCAGGTCGCCTTTTCGGACATGGGCGCCGGCCGCACCGCCGATGTAGATCTCCCAGTGACCGCCCTCGATGGCCACGATGCCCACGTCCTTGACGTAGGACTCGGCACAGTTGCGCGGGCAGCCCGAGACGGCCAGCTTCATCTTGGCCGGGCTCTCCATGCCCGCGAGCCGGGTCTCCAGCTCGACGCCGAGCTTGGTCGAGTCGCCGGTGCCGAACCGGCAGAACTCCTGCCCCACGCAGGTCTTCACCGTGCGCATCGACTTGCCGTACGCATACCCGCTGGGCATGTCGAGGTCGGCCCAGACACCCGGCAGGTCCTCCTTGCGGATGCCGAGCAGGTCGATGCGCTGGCCGCCGGTCAGCTTGACCATCGGCACCTGGTACTTCTCGGCGACGTCGGCGATCCGGCGTAGCTGCTGGGCCGTCGTGACGCCGCCGCGCATCTGCGGGACGACCGAGAAGGTGCCGTCCTTCTGGATGTTCGCGTGGACCCGGTCGTTGATGAACCGCGACCCGCGCTCGTCGACCGCGTCCTCGCCCCACATCATCTTCAGCAGCGAGGCGATGCCCATCTTGGACTTCGCGTCCTCGGCGCCCTCCGAGGCGAGGGCGGCGAAGACCTCCGACGCCGACCGGAGGTCGCGCTCCCGGATCTCGGCCATCAGCGCGGGCTTGCCCATGGGGATCCCGGGCACGTAGTAGTGGACCGAGGGGTCCTCCTCGACGGCGCCGTCCGCCGCCCACTCGACGATCTGGGCGACGAGGCTCTTGCAGGACCCACAGCCCTTGCCCGCGCGGGTTGTGTCCATCACGGCGGTGACGCTCTTGCAGCCGCCGGCGACCGCGCCGCAGATGGCCTCCTTGCTGACCCCGTTGCAGTTGCAGACCTGGGTGTCGTCGGGCAGGTCGGCCACCCCGACCTCAGCCGTGAGGCCGCCGAGGTCGAAGAGCAGCTCCGCGCGGCGCTCGGGCAGGGGCAGGCCGCGGTCGAAGGCCTGCTGGAGGTACGCCACCTTGCTGCTGTCGCCGACCAGGGTCGCCCCGATGATGCGGTCGTCGCGGATGACGAGGGACTTGTAGGTGCCGGAGGTCGGCTCCGAGTAGACGACGTGTTCGTCGGTGTCCCTCTCCGGTCCGGCGACGCCCATCGAGGCGACCTCGACGCCGGCGACCTTGAGCTTGGTCGCCGTCCGGGAGCCCAGGTAGAAGCTGGTCTCGTCCGTGCGGGTGACCCGGTCGGCGAGGACGACCGCCTGCTCCCAGAGCGGCGCGACGAGGCCGTAGACCCGGCCCCTGTGCTGGGCGCACTCCCCCACCGCGTAGACGTCGTCGTCGTCCTGGGTCCGCATCTGGTCGTCGACGACGACCGCGCGCTCCACCGTGAAGCCGCTGGCGACCGCGAGGTCGACGTTGGGGCGGATCCCCGCGGCGACGACGACGAGGTCGCACGCCAGCTCCTGGCCCTCCTTGAGCCGGACGCCGCGGACCTTGTCCGGTCCCCAGACCGCGGTCGTGTAGGTGCCGCAATGGACGGTGAAGCCCAGGCGCTGGAGGTTCCGCAGCACGACGTCGGCCGCCTCCGGACCCATCTGGGCGTTCATGACGTGTTGCGCCGCGTGGACGATCTCGACCTCGAGCCCGTAGCGCTGGAGCCCGCGCGCGGCCTCCAGGCCGAGCAGCCCGCCACCGACGACGACCGCCTTGCGGTGCTCGTCGCGCTGGGCGTACGCGATCATCGCCCGGGTGTCGTCGAGGGTCCGGAACGCGAAAACGCCTGGGAGCAGGTCCTCCCCGCGCGACCCGGGGAGGTACATCCCCTCCATCTTGGGCATGAACGCCCGGCTGCCCGTGGCGACGATCAGCTTGTCGTAGGGCGTGGTCCGGCCGTCGTCGGAGAAGACCACCTTCGCGAACCGGTCGATCCGTGTGACCCGCACCCCCGCATACAGGGTGATGTCGTTGTCCTCGTACCAGTCGATGGTGTTGAGGAAGATGTCCTCGTCGGTCTCCTGACCGGACAGGACGTGGCTGAGCAGGATCCGGTTGTAGTTGCCGTAGGGCTCGTCGCCGAACATGGTGATCTCGAACTGCTCGGCGCCACCGCGGGCGAGGATCTCCTCGACGGTCCGCGCGCCGGCCATGCCGTTGCCGACGACGACGAGACGTTGCTTGCTACCGGGCGCCGGTCCCGCGTCGAGGTAGGTCTGCTCGAGGGCGCTCATCAGTGCTCGACCGTCCCGAGGTCGACGACGACGGTGCCCTGGAGGCCGGTGGGGGCGACGAGGTGCAGCTCGATGACCGAGCCGCCGTCGATGTCCTCGACGACCCGGAGCGGGACGTGGACGTCGCCCTTGGCACCGATCGGGAAGTAGCGCATGGGCACCCCGTCGCGCATCAGCACGATGGTGATGAGCTCGTCCGTGGTGTTGCCGCCGCGGAAGTACAGCGCCTGGCTGATGACGCCGTCCGGCACCACGTGGGCCAGCTCGGCGTGGAGGGGAACCGGCTTGTCCATGCCGGCCCCTTCGAAGGGGTAGATCCCCTGGAGGAAGACGTTCTTGGTGATCATCGGTCGGTCCTTTGCTCGGGACGGGCGGGTTCGGGTGGACGGCGGCGTCGGAGTCGGGGTTGTGGGCGCCTTGGCGACGCGGACGGCGCACGCCTTGAACGCCGGCATCTTGGAGAGCGGGTCCAGCACGGGGTTGGTGAGAGCGTTGGCCGCGGACGCGCCGCCCCAGTGGAAGGGGACGAAGACGGTGTCCGACCGGATGCCGGGGTCGAGGTGGGCGCGGAAGGTGGCGGTGCCGCGGCGCGAGGTGAGCTCGACGACGTCGCCGGTCGCGATGTCGAGGGAGCGGGCGAGGTCGGGGTGGATCTGCGCCTCGGGCTGCGGCAGCGACTGGGCGAGGGCGGCGACGCGGCGGGTCTGGGTCCCGCTCTGGTACTGCGCCATCAGCCGCCCGGTGGTGAGGACGAGCGGGTATGCGACGTCAGGGGTTTCGGCGGGCGCGGTCCAGTCGACGCGAACGAAGGTCGCCCGCCCGTCGGGGGTCGGGAAACGGTCGGCGAACAGCCGGGGCGTGCCGGGGTGGTCCTCGGTCGGGCAGGGCCAGAACACGCCCTGCTCCGCGTCGATCCGCTCGTAGGTGATTCCGGCGTAGTCGGCGATGCCACCGGCTGACGCGCGGCGCAGCTCGTCGAAGACCTCGCGGGGGTCGGCGGAGAAGTAGGCCCCGCGGCCCAGGCGGTCGGCGAGCAGCTTGAGGACGGTGAGGTCGTCGACGACGCCGTCCGGCGGCGGGAGGGCGCGACGGCGGCGGATGACGCGCCCCTCCAGGTTGGTCATGGTGCCCTCCTCCTCGGCCCACTGGGCGGTGGGGAGGACGACGTCGGCCAGCTCCGCGGTCTCGGACAGGAAGATGTCCGAGACGACCAGGAGGTCTAGCGCCTCGAGCCGGCGGCGTACCCGGTCGACGTCCGGCGCGGAGACCAGGACGTTGGAGGCCATGAGGATGAGGGCCCGCACGCCGCCGGGCGTGCCCATCCGGTCGAGCATCTCGAAGGCGGACAGGCCCGGTTTCGGGAGCTCGTCCGGGTCGATGCCCCAGACCGCTGCGACGTGGGCGCGGTCGGCCGGGTCGGCGAGCTTGCGGTACCCGGGCAGCTGGTCGGCCTTCTGGCCGTGCTCCCGCCCACCCTGGCCGTTGCCCTGACCGGTGATCGTGCCGTAGCCGCTGGCCGGGCGCCCCGGCAGTCCGAGGGCCAGGGCGAGGTTGACGAAGGCCTGGGCGGTGTCGGTCCCGCGGCTGTGCTGTTCGGCGCCACGTGCGGTGAGGACCATGGCGGTCTTGGCGGTCGCCAACCATTCGGTGGCCCGGTAGAGGTCGGCGACCGGTACGCCGGTGATCCGCTCGACCCGGTCCGGCCAGTACGACGAGAGGCCGGCGCGCACCGACGCATACCCCTTCGTGCGCCGCTCGACGTACGCCTCGTCGACCCAGCCCTCGCGGATCGCGATGTGGAGCATGCCGTTTGCGAGGGCCATGTCCGTGCCGGGCACCGGCTGGAGGTGCAGCGCCGAGCCGGCGGCGGTCGGGGTGCGCCGCGGGTCGACGACGATGTGCCGCGCACCTCGGGCCCGGCCGGCGTCGAAGAACTGCATGGCCGGCGGCATCGTGGCGGCGGGGTTCGAGCCCACCAGCAGGATCGTGTCGGCCTCGGCGAGGTCGGCGAGGGGGAACGGCAGGCCGCGGTCGATGCCGAACGCGCGGTTGCCCGCGGTGGCGGCGGAGGACATGCAGAACCGGCCGTTGTAGTCGATCATGCTGGTACGCAGGGCAACTCGGGCGAACTTGCCGAACGCATACGCCTTCTCGTTGGTCAGGCCGCCGCCGCCGAAGCAGCCGACGCCGTCGGGCCCGTAGCGCTGCTGGGCCTCCTGGACGCCGGAGACGATCACGCCGAGGGCGTCGTCCCAGGTCGCCGGGCGGAACGGGCTGTTGCGGTCGCCGGGGACGGTTCGCAGCAGCGGGCTGAGCAGGCGCTGCGGGTCGTCGAGGAGATCCGTGGCGTTCCAGCCCTTGGAGCACAGGCCGCCGAGGTTGGTCGGGAAGTCCGGCTGCGGAACCAGGCGGAGGGCCGGACCTGCCTCATCTCGTGGGGCGGTCATGCTGACGCCGCACTGCAGCGAGCAGTACGGGCAATGCGTCAGCGTTGCGAGCTGGGTTGCGGTCGACCCCACACCACGATGCTCACGGGGTCGCGTTTCGAGGACCTGCGCGCGCCGTTAACTCTTCTTCACGTTGCGCTCACATGGTTTTCGCGACGTGGTGAGGCGCCGACGCATCCGGTTCACACGTCCGAAACGCGCCGGAAACGCGGGACTTCTAGGCTCGTGTCCTGATGACTGCCCACTCGGCCGAGCCTGCCCACGGGTCCCGGGGTCCGCTCTCGGGGTTCCGGATCGGCGTGACGTCGGACCGGCGGTCCAGCGACCTCGTGTCCGCTTTCGAGCGACGCGGCGCCGAGGTGCTCCACGCGCCGGCGCTGCGGATCGCCCCGCACGAGCAGGACGAGCAGCTGCTCGAGGAGACCCGGGCCCTGGTGGCGGCGCGGCCTGACGTCGTCCTCGTGACGACCGGCTACGGGGTACGCCGCTGGTTCGAGGTGGCCGACGCGGCCGGTCTCGGGACCGAGCTGACCCAGGTCCTCGACGAGGCGCACGTCATGGCCCGTGGGCCCAAGGCGCTGGGGGCCGTACGCGCCGCAGGGCTCGAACACGTGCGGACGACGGTGCACGAGTCGACGGAGGGCATGGTCGACGATCTCGAGGCGAGCGGGGACGCATACCGATGTGTGGCGGTGCAGCTGCACGGCTACACCGACGAGACGCAGCTGGCGCGGCTAGGCGCGATCGCAGGGTCGGTGCTGACGGTGACGCCGTACCGCTGGGTCCGGCCCGAGGCGGGCGACCGGCTGACGCGCCTGATCGAGGCGGCCTGCACCGGGCAGCTGGACGTGCTCACCTTCACGAGCGCTCCCGGCGCGGCGGCGGTGCTCGACGCGGCCGCCGCGATGGGCCGGTACGACGACCTCGTGGCGGCGCTGCGCGGTCGGGTCATGGCGGCGGCGGTGGGTCCGGTGACCGCCGGGCCGCTGGTCGAGGTGGGGGTGGACCCGGTGGTGCCCGAGCGGTACCGGCTGGGCGCGCTGATCCGGCTGGTCTGCGACCGGCTGGCGAGCGACCAGGTGATCCGGCTGCGGGCGGCCGAGCACGTGCTCGAGCTGCGCGGCCGGGCGCTCACCGTGGGCGACCATGAGGTGCTGCTGGGGCCGACCGCGTTGGCGCTGTTCCGGCGGCTGGCGGCGACCGAGGCGGTGGTGCCGAAGCGGGACCTGCTCGCCTGTATGCCCGAGGGCGGCGACGAGCATGCGCTCGAGGTCGCGGTTAGCCGGCTGCGGCGCACGCTGGGTTCGACGGGGCTGATCAGCACCGTCGTCAAGCGCGGCTACCGGCTCAACGCGGTGCGCATACCGAACTGAGGCGGGCGTAAGCCGGGCGTAAGGCGGGCGTGACAAGCGCGTGAGGCGGGGTCCGGAGGCGCGACGTAGAGTGAGGAGGTGAGGCACGGTGACGACCAGGAGCGGGTGGTCCAGTCCGTCACGAGTGCCCCCGCCTCGGGGTCCGACGACCAGGGACATCGGGTCAAGCGGTACCTGCTGACCATGGGGATCCGCGTCCTCTGTGGGGCGCTGGCGCTGTTCACCGACGGCTGGGTGCGCTGGACGTTCGTGGCCCTGGCCGTCGTCCTCCCCTACGTCGCCGTGGTCATGGCGAACGCCGTGGGGCCGCGGTTCGGGGAGGACGTGGCGCCGGTCGACCACGTCCAGCCGGCGGCCCTGCCCGAGGCGCGCGTCGAGAACGCGGACGAGGACCGGACGATCCACGGCCGCGTCGTCGACGGCTGACGGCACGGTTCGGTGGCCGAAGAGCTGATCTGCAGCGCGAAGGGGTGCCGCCGCGAGGCGACGCGCGCCCTGCTCTGGAACAACCCCACGCTCCACGACGAGGCGCGCCGCAAGGTGTGGCTGGCGTGCGTGGAGCACGAGGTGACCCTCGGCGAGTTCCTGAGGATCCGCGGGTTCCTCCGCGACACCATCGACGTCGCCGACCTGACCGACACCCACGGCTGAGGCGGCTCGGCCAGCCGCGTGGCGCGCGCTGAGCACCAAGGCGGTGTCGATTACCCCTCCTGAGGGGGACTTCTCACCGCGCTCGCGCTGACGTGGCCTTCGCGGCGCACGGCTGTCGACGGCAGGCGTGCGGTTGTCCGGACCATCCGCGGGTCCGCAGGATCGCGCCGACCTCGACCGCCAACGCGCACGCCTCCAGCACGTCCGGCCAGAGCGCTCGGGCGGTCAGCCAACCCGTGGTCGCGCCACGGCGGTCCCGGCGTCCGTCACGGATCCGTGCGCCCCGGCCCTCGTGGCCGAGCTCGCCGTCGAGCTCGATCAGGACGCGTTGCTCTGTGTAGGCGACGTCATGCCGCTCTGCGCGTCCGGGAGCACTGGCCTGCTGACGGCTGCCCCGGGGCAGGCCGTGGGCACGCTCGACGTCGCGGAGGTAACGGACCTCCATCGCGCTCTCGGCACCACCGGCGACGTCCCCGAGCACCTCCTGCAGCAGCGCGCGACGCGGATGACGCGATCTGGCCGCCAGCCGGGTCGCGATGGAGTCCTCTGTGGTCCGGTGTCGTTGGAACGCCCGGCCCAGCAGGGCGAAGATCTCGTCAACGTCGACCGTCTCGGCGAGATCCAGGATGGTGTCCTCAGCCGTCGTGACCCAGGGCCACCACAGCGGGTCGACTTGCGAGTCGAGGGCGCGGCGACGACGCACCGTCGCACCGTGCGGTGGACGAGTCGCGAAGTCGTGGGGTACGAGCAGTTCGATCGTCCGTGGCGGTGAATGGGTCAGGCCGCCGACGAAGGATGCGGTGTGGTGCGACCACGCTGCATCGGGACCGCAGGCCAGGTGGGCAGAGACCGCCCCGGTCCACCAGTCATCTCGACCTGGCGTCGTCAAGTAGACGCCGTGCTGGACGCGGCGCCATCGGCCGTTCGCCAGCCTGACCTCGACCGCTTTCGTCGACAGTCCGGCGTTCAGGCATTGGGCCCGCGTGACCAGGCCCCATTGCTCCGAGGCCAGGCGGTCGAGCTCGACCGGGGACCGAGCAGGAACGGGCGGCCCGAGCCTGCGGAACCATTCCATCTCGGCCATTCACCCAGCCTGGCGGACAGACGTCAGGACCGGATCGGTTCATCCACAGGCCTCAACGCGGTGAGGAACACCCCTCTGGAGGGGAAGTAGTCACCGCGCTGCGGTCGGTCAGCCGCCGATCGAGGACATCGGGCGGTCGGGCTGGCGGAAGCCGGGGTCGCCGATGCCGTGGCCGCGCTTCTTCCGCCACATCTCGCCCTGGATCAGCGCCGCCAGGTCCTCGTCCGTGGCACCCTCCCGCAGCGGGCCGCGCAGGTCGGTCTCGACCTCGGAGAACAGGCAGTTGCGGACCTGGCCGTCCGCGGTCAGCCGGGTCCGGTCGCAGGCCGCGCAGAACGGCTCGGACACGCTCGCGATGATCCCCACCGTGGCGGGACCGCCGTCGACGAGGAACCGTTCCGCCGGAGCGCTCCCCCGCTCGCCCGACGCCAGCGGCGTCAGGGTGTACCGCTCGGACAACCGCGCCCGAACCTCCTCCGCCGACACCATCGAGTCGCGGTCCCATGCGTGCTGAGCGTCCAGCGGCATCTGCTCGATGAACCGCAGCTCGTACCCCCGGTCGAGGCACCACGCGAGCACGTCGGCGACCGCCTCGTCGTTGACGCCCCTCATGGCGACGGCGTTGACCTTGACCGGCGTCAGGCCCGCCTCGGCGGCCGCGGCCATCCCCTTCTCGACGTCGCTCAGCCGATCACGCCGGGTCAGGTGGGTGAACGTCTCGGCGTCGATGGTGTCCAGGCTGACGTTGACCCGGTCGAGGCCCGCGTCGGCCAGCCGCCCGGCGACCCGCTCCAGGCCGACCCCGTTGGTCGTCATGGCGATCTGCGGCCGCGGCTCGAGCGCCGCGATCCCCGCGACCACGTCGACGATCGAGCGGCGGAGCAGCGGTTCCCCGCCGGTCAGCCGAATCTGCCGCACGCCCAGCCCGACGAACACACCGACGACCCGCAGCAGCTCCTCGTCGGTGAGCATGTCGGGCTTCGGCAGCCACGGCAGCCCCTCGGCCGGCATGCAGTACGTGCACCGCAGGTTGCACCGGTCGGTCACGGACACCCGCAGGTCACGGGCCACCCGGCCGAACTGGTCCGGCATACCCACCAGCCCCGGCGCGCCCACCGGGCGCAGCGTCGGAATCGGTAGTGCGGTCACCGCCCCACTGTATGTCGCGAGTGGCCGCAGCCACGCCGGGTAGCGTGAGGCGGTGCTCACGGCGCTCGCCTCGAGGCGCATGCTCGGCGGTCTCGCGCTCGCGCTGGCGTTCGCGGTCGTCTGCATCCTCCTGGGCCGCTGGCAGTGGGGCCGCTACGAGGAGCGCTCCGTGCAGGCGCAGGCGGTGACCACCCACTACGCGGCGGCCCCCGTCCCGCTCGGCTCGGTGACCGCACGCATACCGCCGTCCGAGGCGGACCAGTGGCTGCGGGTCTCCGCCACCGGCCGGTATGCGGCGGGGCAGCAGCTCCTCGTCCGCAACCGGGCGCTCGACAGCCAGCCCGGCCTCGAGGTGCTCGTCCCGTTCGACCTCGGCGGGGAGCTGGCCGGGAGCCGGGTGTTCGTGGACCGCGGCTGGGTGGCCAACGCCGACTCCGCGGCCACCCTCCCGCAGGTCCCTCCGGCGCCCACCGGTGAGGTAACCCTCGAGGGGTGGCTACGTAGCGGCGAGCCCGACCTCGGCAAGGAGCTGCCCGCCGGCCAGCTGGCCAGCATCGACCTGGGAGCAGCGACGCAGCAGACCGGCGGCGGCCAGGTGCTCGACGCCTACCTCGTGCTCGGTTCGGAGCAGCCGAGCGGGCCGCGACCCGCGCCGCTCGAGGCACCGGGTACCGACCTGGGGCCGCACCAGGCCTACGCCTTCCAGTGGTGGCTCACGTCGGTCTTCGGGCTCGTCCTGCTCGGATACCGCCTGCGCGTCGACGCCGAGGCCCGTCGCGAGGCCACCACGACGGTGCCGAAACCCAAGAAGGTCCGGATCTGGGACGAGGAGGACGCCTAGTACGCCACCGCTGACCTAGCATGGCGAGTGGCCCGGGCAGCCCGCCGCCTGCACCCCTGACGGGGACGGTGAATGCCCATGCAGTGCAACCGTTCGACGCGTCAGCGATGCGCCCTCCACGACCTGGGCGGACCCGCTCTCAGCAACGCAGGCACCTGGAACCACCGTCCGCCGGGAAGAACCGCATCATGACGACCACTCCACCACCGGACCCCAAGTCCATGGCGCGCCGGCTGCGTTCGGCCCTCGCCGACCGTGGCGTCACCGTCGGACACGGCGAGGCCCTCGAGCTCGTCGCCCGACAGCTCGGCGCGCGCGACTGGAACACCCTCGCTGCCGCCTCGCCCACCACCACGTCGAGCGACGGCCACGTCGTGCCGATCCTGCGTGTCTTCGACGAGGCCGTCGCCCTGGCGTTCTACGTCGACTACCTCGACTTCCACGTCGACTGGCGCAACGAGACCGGCGGCCACGAGCCCCTGTACGCGCAGCTCTCGCGGGGCGACGCCCGCATCCACCTCAGCGGCCACCACGGCGACGCGAGCCCCGGCAGCGGCGTCCTCGTCCCGGTCCCCGACGCCCTCGACCTGCAGCTCTCGCTCAAGGCCAAGGAGTATGCGTACGCGAACCCGGGGATCGAGGACCGGCCCTGGGGCCGGGTGGTCACGGTGATCGACCCGTTCAGCAACCGCATCGTCTTTCTGGAGTCGAGCCGTCCCGGTTCCGCCGCGTCATCCGAGGCGGAACCGCGACCCGCCGAGGCGGCCGCGCCGATCGTCCTGTACCTCTGGGTCGCCTGCAATCCGGAGCAGGCCTTTGCGGTGTTCACCGAGCGCCTCGGGGAGTGGTGGCCGAGCGACGCCTACTCCCCGGGACCGCTGCGCGGGATCCGGGTCGAACCCCGGGTGGGGAGCGAGGTGGCGATGTTGCTCGAGGCCGGCGACGCATACCCGCTCGGTGAGGTTCTCGTCTGGGAGCCGGGTCGCCACTACGCCCAGTCGTTCACCCTCGCGCAGGACCCGGCGTACCCGAGCCGGCTGGACGTGACGTTCGAGGAGGGTAAGCACGTCGGCGGGACGCGGGTGCGGTTCGCGCACGGCGGGTGGACGCCGGCGAACGTCGCCGGGCGTGCGCGGTTCAGCGAGTGGGACCTGCTGCTCGGCCAGTACGCGGCGCTGGCCAACACCGTCGCCTGAGATCTAGGGCGTGGGCGCCGCGGCGGCCAGCTCCGCCTCGGTGGCGAACTGGGTCTCGTAGAGGTCGGCGTACAGGCCCCGCTGGGCCAGCAGTTCGGAGTGCCGACCGCGCTCGACGATGCGGCCGTCGTCGACGACGAGGATCTGGTCGGCGCCGCGCACCGTCGACAGCCGGTGGGCGATGACGAGGGAGGTCCGTCCGGACAGTGCGGCGTCGAGCGCGCGCTGGACGGCCACCTCCGACTCGGAGTCGAGGTGGGCCGTCGCCTCGTCGAGGACGATCACGCGGGGGCCCTTGAGGAGCAACCGGGCGATGGCCAGGCGCTGCTTCTCGCCCCCGGAGAGGCGGTGCCCGCGGTCGCCGACCACCGTGTCCAGGCCCTCGGGAAGGCTGTCGACGAGCCGGAGCACCTGGGCGGCGGCCAGCGCGGCCCGCATCTGCTCCTCGGTGGCGTCGGGTCGGGCGTACGCCAGGTTGGACCGGATCGTGTCGTGGAACAGGTGGGCGTCCTGGGTGACCACCCCGATCGAGTCGTGCAGCGACTCCAGCGTCACGTCCCGCAGGTCGACGTCCCCGACGCGAACCGCGCCGGAACCCGGGTCGTAGAGCCGCGACACGAGCGCGGTGATCGTCGTCTTGCCCGCTCCGGACGGCCCGACGAGGGCGACCAGCTGGCCGGGCGCGACCGAGAACGTGACGTCGTGCAGGACGTCGTCCCCCGCGCCCCGGTCGCCGGACGAGGTCGACTCCAGCGAGGCCAGCGACACCTCGTCGGCCGAGGGGTAGCGGAACGACAGGTGCTCGACGTCGATCCCGAGGGGCCCGTCGGGCAGCACGCGGGCGTCGTCCTTCTCGGTCACCAGGGGCTGCAGGTCGAGCACCTCGAAGACCCGCTCGAACGAGACCAGGGCCGTCATGATGTCGACGCGGACGTTGGAGATCGCGGTGAGCGGCGCATACAGGCGCGCGAGCAGCGCGGCCAGGGCGAGCAGGGTGCCGACGGTGAGTGCGCCGTTGACGGCCATCACACCCCCGAATCCGTAGACCATCGCCGTTGCCAGCGCGGCCACCAGACCGAGCGCCACCATGAAGACGGTGCGGTTCAGGGCGATGCTCACGCCGGCGTCGCGCACCTTGGCGGCGCGCTCGGCGTACTCGCGGTCCTCGCGGGCCGGGTTGCCGAAGATCTTGACCAGCAGGGCACCGGCGACGTTGAACCGCTCGGTCATCCGGCTGCCCATGTCGGCGTTGAGGTTCATCTGGAGGGTGGACAGCCCGGCCAGCCGCTTGCCCATGATCCGGGCCGGGATGATGAAGAACGGCACGAGGACCAGGGCGCCGAGCGTCAGCTGCCACGACAGGGTGGCCATCGCCGCGACGATGAGGACGAGCGAGACCGCGTTGCTGACCACGCTCGAGAGCACAGACGTGAAGGCGGCCTGCGCGCCGATGACGTCGGAGTTCAGCCGGCTCACGAGGGAGCCGGTCTGGGCGCGGGTGAAGAAGGCGATCGGCTGACGCAGCACATGTGAGAAGACCTCGGTGCGCAGGTCGTAGATGAGGCCTTCACCGATCCTCGACGAGTACCACCGCTGCAGCATGGTCAGCCCCGCGTCGAACACCGCGAGGACCGCGACGACGATCGAGAGCCGGATGACGACGCTGGAGTCTTTCGGCGTCACGCCGTCGTCGACGAGGTCCTTGAGCAGCAGCGGAACCGCCACCATGACGAAGGCGTCGACCACCACGAGGACGAGGAAGACGATGATCGGACGCAGGAACGGCCGGGCGTACCCGACGACCCGACGGGTCGTGCCCGGGGTCAGCTTCCGGTCGACCACATCGGAGTCCCGGGTCATGGATCGCATGACCATCCAGCCAGACATGCTCACGCGTTCCACCCTCCTCGGACCTCAGCCCTAACACTCCGTCCTCGGCACGCTATTCCGTCAGGGCGACAACGGCTGCACGATCTGGACCGGGTTACCGTCCGGATCGGCCAGCCACGCGATGAGCAGCCGGCCCAGCCATTCCTCCGGTTCCTTCAGCCCGGGCACTCCCGCGGCGACCAGCTCGGTGTAGGCCGCGCGTACGTCGTCGGTCCAGAGCACGACCGCGGCCCGCTGCCCAGACGCGAGCGGGTCGAGGCCGTGGTCGTCGCGGGTGGAGTCCACCGAGGCGATGCCGATCCGGTAGGCGTCGAGCACCAGGTCGACATGGATGCGCTCGCCGCTGACCGGGGTGCGGAAGACCTCGGCGAACCCGAGCGATGTGTAGAACGCCGCCGCGCGCGGCACCTCCGCGCTGAACAGGACCGCCTGCGGCTCGCGGAACACGGTCATGCGTCAGCCTCGGGCACGCTCGGCCAGCGTGCGTAGCAACCCGGCCTGAGCGGCACGCTCGGCCGCCAGCTGGTCGTCTGGCGCAGCATGGATCGCGTTCGCCAGCAACGGCTTCAGTGCTCTCAGCGAGCCATCCGGCGTCGCCAATAGGGCCGCCACGAGGTCGTCGGTCGACGAGTCGAGGTCGGCGCGCGGGACTACGGCGGTGGCCAGCCCGATGTCGGACGCCTCTCGCGCCCCCACGAACCGGCCGGTCGCACAGATCTCGAGCGCCCGCGCGTACCCGACGAGATGGACGAGCGGTCCGGTCCCGCCGAGGTCGGGGATGAGCCCGAGCTGGGCCTCCCGCATACAGAGCTGGGCGTCGTCGGCGAGCAGCCGCAGGTCGGCGGCCAGCGCGAGCTGGAACCCGGCGCCGACCGCGTGCCCCTGGACCGCTGCGACGACGACCGCGGGCACCGACCGCCAGACCGTGAAGCCGCGCTGGAAGCCGGCGATCGTCTCGTCGAGGCCGTCCGCCATGGCGATCTCGAGGATGTCGGCCTCGCCCGGCATACCGCCCGGCGCCAGCATCTGCCGGTGCAGACCGGCGGAGAACGACGCACCCTCGGCGCGGATCACCACGACCCGGACCTCGGGTGGCAGCGACTCCCCCACCTGCGCGAGCGCGAGCCACAGGGACGGGGTCTGCGCGTTGCGCGACTCCGGGTTCGCGAGGGTGAGCGTGAGGACCGGGCCGTCGTGGTGGACCCGGATCCCCGGGTGGACGTCTGACACGGCCGCAGGCTACCGGTCCGGCGCCAGCGCCTCCCGCGCGCGGTGCACGAGGAGGTCGGCGAGAGCGTCGGTCTCGCCCAGCGTGCCCGGCACGACCTCGGCACCGGCCTTCTCGGCGTGGGTGACCATCCGGTCGCGCAGCACGCCCTCGGCGACCATGTAGGTCACGACCAGGACGCGTTGCGCTCCCTCGGCCCGCAGCCGGTCCGCGACCGCCTCCACGTCGTCGCCACCGGCCAGCGCCGCCACCGCCCACGGGCCCCAGCCGGCGAGGATCTGGTCCGCGACCGCGTCGCCGATCGCGCTGATGGCTTCGCGGTCCGACGACCCGCCGGCGAAGAGCACCACGCCGGTATGCGGGTCGGGCCGGTAGCCCGCGCGCGCCAGCAGCTCGTCGGCCGCGGTGAACAGCAGCGGGTCCGGACCCAAGCGCGCCGGCGACCGCGTAGCGGCCTCGACCCAGAGTCGTCCATCGCCGCCGCGGCCTCCGGGACGTCGGTCTTGACGTGGTAGGCGGTGGTCAGCAGCAGCGGGACGAGGACCCCGCCGTCGAGCCGCTGTGCGACGTCGGTCGCCGAGGGCGGGTGGTGGTCGAGGTATGCGGCGTGCACCTGTCCGGGCCAGCGGCGCCGGACCTGCTCGGCGACCTTCTCGACGCCCGCGGCGTGCCGCGGGTCGGGCGAGCCGTGGGCCAGCAGGACGAGGCTCGGGGCCGCGTCGGCCAGGAGCGACGGCGGGACCAGGTCGCCCACCTGCTCGCGGATCCGGACGACCTCGCCGACCACGACGACCGCCGGCGAGCGCACGCCTTCGCGTTCCGCGACCTCGGCCACGTCGGCCAGCGTCGTCACCGTCGTCCGTTGTGCCGGGGTCCAGCCGGACTCGACGAGCGCGACCGGTGTCGTCGGCGGCCGGCCCGACTCGACCAGCCGGCGCGCGGTGTCGGCCAGCGCCGTCACGCCCATGAGCAGGACGACCGTCGAGGTCACCGGGCGCGTCACGCAGCGCGTCGAGCGCGCGCGGTCGCACCGTCGTGCGCCGACGCCACGACGAACGACGCCGTGATCCCTCGGTGCGTCACCGGGATCCCGGCGGCGGCCGGTACCGACACGGCGGACGTCACGCCCGGGACCACCTCGACCGGAATACCGTTGGCCGCGCAGTGGATCGCCTCCTCGCCGCCCCGGCCGAGGACGAACGGGTCGCCGCCCTTGAGCCGCACGACGTTGCGGCCGAGCCGGGCGTGCTCGACGAGGATCTCGTTGATCCGCGACTGCGGGATCGGGTGGTGACCAGGCGTCTTGCCCACGTCGACGACCTCGACGTCGGGACTCAGCCCGTCGAGCAGGTCCCGCGGGCCGAGCCGGTCGGTGACGACCACGTCGGCCGCCGCGAGCAGCTGGCGGCCGCGGACGGTGATGAGTCCCGGGTCGCCGGGGCCACCGCCGACGAGGGCGACCCGTCCCACCAGCGGGGTCTCGTCAGGAGCCGACGGTGGTCGCCGGCGCCGCACCGGCAGCAGCCCGCTGTCGAGGCCGGCGAGGACCGCGTCGCGGACCGCGGCCGCCCGTCTCGGGTCACCGCCGCCGGTGACCGCCACGGTGACCCCCTCGGCCACGGTCCCGGCCGCGCCGTGGGCCACGGCCGGCGTCCACACGCGCGAGGCGTCGGCGTCGTCGGCCCGGACGCACCAGACGCGGTGCTCGTCGCAGGCCGTCGCGACCACCGCGTTGACCGCTGGCGAGTCGGTCGCGGCGTGCACCAGCCAGGCCGGCTCCGGCTCGAGGACGTCGCGCGGCTGGAACCGCCGCTGCCGCCACCGGAGCCGTCCGGACCCGGCCGCCTCGCGGATCTCGGTGCTCGCGTCGGGCGCGATGACGTCGACCACCGCTCCGGCATCCAGCAGGGCCGGTATGCGCCGGGTCGCCACCGGCGCCGCCGCCCACGACGAGGACCCGCCGGCCCGCCAGCCGGAGCGTGGCGGGATATCCCGGAGTGTCGGCCACGGGGGTCCCCTTCAGCGGGTGCGCGGTTCGAGCTCGGCCATGCCCGCCGCCAGTGTGGTGCCGTCCGCCTCGTCGACGAGCAGGAAGGCACCGGTGCGTCGCAGGTCAGCGTAGTCGTCGAGCGGTACCGGCTCGGCCAGCCGGACGCGGACCCGCCCGATCGCGTTGAGCGGCAACGAGTCGGGGGCCGGCCCGCGCTGCAGGGTCGTGATGTCGAGCTCGTCGACCAGCTCGGCCACGAGGCCACGGACGTTGCGGGTGCCGATCCGCACGAGGACGCGGTCCCGCGCGCGCAGGGGACGGTCGGCTACGACCGCCAGGGTCGCGACGATCTCCTGGACGACCTGCGGCTGGTGCTCGACCGACGCGACGAGGTCGCCGCGGGAGATGTCGAGCTGGTCGGCCAGCCGCAGCACCACCGACTGGGGCGCGAACGCGACCTCGTGATGGTCAGGGCGGCCCGGCTCCCCGGGCGTCACCGAGCGGTCGATGCCGACCACCCGGGTCCGGGAGCCCGCGGGCAGGACGACCACCTCGTCACCGACGTGCACGACCCCGGAGGCGAGGCGACCCGCATACCCCCGGTAGTCCGGGTGCTCCGCGCTCTGCGGGCGGATGACGTACTGCACGGGCATCCGGAGCGGCTGCTCGGCGGGGTCGGTGCCGACCGGGACGGACTCGAGGTACTCGAGGAGGGTCGGACCCGCATACCAGGAGGCGCGCGTCGACCGGTCGACGACGTTGTCGCCGAAGAGGGCGGAGAGCGGGACGGCCTGGACGTCGACGACTCCGAATCCGCTTGCCAGAGAGACGAACTCGGCCACATGCCGGTCGAACGTCCGCTGGTCCCAGTCGACGAGGTCCATCTTGTTGACCGCGAGGGCGACGTGCCGGACCCCGAGCAGCCCCGTGACGGCGAGGTGTCGGCGGGTCTGCTCGACGACGCCGTGGCGGGCGTCGATGAGGATCAGCGCGAGCTCCGCGGTCGAGGCTCCGGTGACCATGTTGCGGGTGTACTGGACGTGGCCCGGGGTGTCGGCGAGGACGTACGACCGGGTGGCGGTCGAGAAGTAGCGGTAGGCGACGTCGATGGTGATGCCCTGCTCGCGCTCGGCGCGCAGGCCGTCGGTGAGCAGGGCCAGGTCGGTCGTGTCGAGGCCCCGGTCGCGGCTGGCCCGCTCGACGGCCGCGAGCTGGTCGGCGAGCACCGACTTGGTGTCGTGGAGCAACCGGCCGACGAGAGTGGACTTCCCGTCGTCGACGCTCCCCGCCGTCGCGAGCCGGAGCAGGTCGTGCCGAGGGGCGCCGGGCTCGAGGTCCGAGTCCGCCGCCGAGTGAGCGAGCGACATCAGAAGTAGCCCTGCTTCTTCCTGTCCTCCATCGCGGCGTCCGACATCCGGTCGTCGGCCCGCGTGGCCCCGCGCTCGGTGAGGCGGGACGCGGCCAGCTCGACGATGACGTCGGCGGTGTCGTACGCGGTCGACTCGACGGCCCCGGTGCAGCTCATGTCGCCGACGGTGCGGTAGCGAACCGTCCTGGTCTCGACCGTCTCGTCGGGCTTCGGGCCGCCCCACTCCCCCGCCGTCAGCCACATACCGTCGCGGCTGAAGACCTCGCGCTCGTGCGCGTAGTAGAGGTCGGGGAGGACGATGCGCTCGCGCTCGATGTAGCGCCAGACGTCCAGCTCGGTCCAGTTGGACAGCGGGAACACGCGGACGTGCTCACCCGGCGCGTGGCGGCCGTTGTAGAGGTCCCACAGCTCGGGCCGCTGACGGCGCGGGTCCCAGGCGCCGAACGCGTCGCGCAGGCTGAACACGCGCTCCTTGGCGCGGGCCTTCTCCTCGTCGCGGCGGCCGCCGCCGAAGACGGCGTCGAACTTGTCGGCCTCGATGGCGTCGAGCAGCGGGACCGTCTGGAGCGGGTTCCGGGTGCCGTCCGGCCGCTCGCGCAGCCGGCCGTCGTCGATGTAGTCCTGGACGTCGGCCACGACGAGCCGCAGGCCGAGGCGGGCGACCGTCTCGTCGCGGTAGTCGAGCACCTCGGGGAAGTTGTGCCCGGTGTCGACGTGGAGCAGCGCGAACGGCGGAGCCGCGGGAGCGAAGGCCTTGACCGCGAGGTGCAGCATGACGACGGAGTCCTTGCCGCCGCTGAACAGCACCACGGGCCGCTCGAACTCGCCGGCGACCTCGCGGAAGATGTGGATCGCCTCCGCCTCGAGGTGGTCGAGGTGGTCCAGCGAGAGGGGCAGGTGGGACGCGACGGGGCGGTCGACGAGAGCAGTCATATGTGCAGCCCACATTCGGTCTTGGCGCGGCCCGACCAGCGGCCCGCGCGAGGGTCTTCGCCGTCGGCGACGGCGCGGGTGCACGGCGCGCACCCGATGGAGGCGAATCCGACCTGCCGCAGCGGGTTCTCGAAGACCCCGTTCTCCTGCGTGTAGCGCTCGACGTCCTCGGCGGTCCAGGCCGCGATGGCGTTGACCTTGACCATGCCCCGCCGCTCGTCGACCCCGACGACCGCGATGTCCGTACGCGTCGGGGCGTCCTCGCGACGCATACCGGTGACCCACGCGCGGTGGGTCGAGAGGGCGCGCTCCAGCGGCTCGACCTTGCGCAGTGCGCAGCATTGATCGGGGTTGCGGTCGTGGAGCTTCGGGCCGTACTCCGCGTCCTGCTGGGCGACGGTCTGCAGCGGCAGCACGGTCCGCATCCGGATCGGGAGCATCGCCGCGTAGGCGTCGCGGGTGCCGAGGGTCTCGGCGAAGTGGTACCCGGTGTCGAGGAAGAAGACGTCGGTGCCGGGGACGGTCGTGCCGACCAGGTGGACGAGCACCTCGTCGCCCATCGAGCTGGCGACGGTGAGGTCCTCGCCGAAGGTCTCAGCCGCCCAGCGGACCGCCTTGCGAGCGGTCTCGACGCGCTGTTCGTATGCCTCGGGTCCGGCTCCGGTGCCCTCCTCGCCGACCAGGGCGGCGCCCTCGGCGGCGAGCCGGCGGATCTCGTCGAGGTCGCCCTCGACGCGCGCTGCGGTGGCAGTCATACCCGGCCTCCTGTCGGCTCCGGTCTGCGGTTCGCGGGGATGCTGGCGTGGTCGACCTTCACGAGGGACACGCTGAAGACGTGGGCGCACGATCGGCAGGACCAGGCGGTGTCGTCGTCCTCCACCGGACGCAGGTCCTCGTCACCGCAGAAGGGGCAGTAGAGCGGGGTCGCGGCGCGGCTCATCGCAGCGCCTCCTCGTCGGCCCGGCGGGCCCAGGCGGCGAAGCTCTCGTCGGCGTCGGCGCGCTGCTCGAGGTAGCGGCGGCCGAGGCGCTCGACGTAGTCGGGCACGTCGTCGGCCGTGACACGCAGCTGACGGGTCTTGCGGGCCAGCTGGGGGTCGTCGCCGAGGCTCCCGCCGAGGTGGATCTGGAACCCCTCGACCGACTCGCCGGACTCGTCGGTCATGACGAGGCCCTTGAGGCCGACGTCGGCGACCTGGAACCGGGCGCACGAGTTCGGGCAGCCGTTGACGTGGACGGACAGCGGGCTGTCCCACTCGGGCAGTCGCCGCTCCAGCTCCTCGACGACGGTGCGGGCGCGGGCCTTGGTCTCGACGAGAGCGAGCTTGCAGAACTCGATGCCGGTGCAGGCGAGCATGCCGCGGCGGAACTCAGTGGGCCGGCTGGACATCCCGATCTCGCCGAGTCCGGCCTCGAGGGCCGCGACCTCCTCGTCCGGGACGTCGAGGACGAGCAGCTTCTGGTGCGTCGTGAGGCGGACGCGGCCGGAGCCGTGCGTGGTGGCCAGCTCGGCGACGCGGTCGAGCACCTGGCCGCTGACCCGGCCGGCGACCGGCGAGACGCCGACCCAGTTGAGGCCGTCGATCTGGGGGTGCACGCCGATGTGGTCGCGGCGGTGTCCGGGCGGGAGCGCCGGAGCGGGGCCGTCGAACAGGGCCCGGCCGAGGTACTCCTTCTCCAGCACCTCGCGGAACTTCTCGGCACCCCAGTCGGCGACGAGGAACTTCAGCCGGGCCCGATTGCGCAGCCGGCGGTACCCGTGGTCGCGGAAGATCGAGACCACGCCGACCCAGACCTCGGGGATCTCCTCGAGGCTCACCCAGGCGCCGAGGCGCTGGGCGAACATCGGGTTGGTCGAGAGGCCGCCGCCCACCCAGACGTCGAACCCGGGCCCGAACTCCGGGTGGACGACGCCGACGAACGACACGTCGTTCGCCTCGTGGGCCACGTCGAGGCTGGGCGAACCCGAGATCGCGGTCTTGAACTTGCGCGGCAGGTTGGAGAACTCGGGGGCGCCGATGTAGCGGTCGCGGATCTCCTCGAGGGCCGGGGTGCCGTCGATGATCTCGTCGGCGGCGATGCCCGCCACCGGCGAGCCGAGGATGACGCGCGGAGTGTCGCCGCAGGCTTCGGTGGTCATGAGGCCGACGGCCTCGAGCCGCTCCCAGATCGCCGGGACGTCCTCGATGCGGATCCAGTGGAGCTGGATGTTCTGCCGGTCGGTGATGTCGGCGGTGTCGCGGGCGAAGTCCCGGCTGATGCCGGCGATGGTGCTGAGCTGATCGCCGGACAGCGCGCCGCCGTCGGAGCGGATCCGGAGCATGAAGTACTCGTCGTCCAGCTCGCTGGGGTCGAGGGTCGCCGTCTTGCCGCCGTCGATGCCCGGACGGCGCTGGGTGTAGAGACCCCACCAGCGCATCCGGCCCCGCAGGTCGTCACCCGGGATCGCGGCGAACCCGTTGCGGGAGTAGTCCTCGATGATCCGCTGCCGCACGTTGAGGCCGTCGTCGGCCTGCTTGAACTCCTCGTTGTGGTTCAGCGGGGTGCGGTCGCCGTCGGCCCACGCACCGGTCGCCTTACCGGCCTGCCGGGCGGGACGCGCGGGCGCGAAGCCGGCCGGTGCGGCGGGTGACGTGGGGGCAGCGGACACGCGCCCAGTGTCCGCTCGCTCACCCACCCGTCGCATAACCGTCCATTATATGAACCCACTTCTCGCGTTATACCGGGCCTCGACACGCGGATGACTGAACCGGGAGGAATCGGTATGCGTCTTCCCTGGCACGCCGGCACCGGACGGTCGTCGGCGACCCTCGGAACGGAGTACCCCGATGCTCGCACGTGTCCGTACCCTCATCCCCCTCGCCGCGACCCTGCTCGCGGCGGGAACCGCCATCGCGACGGTGGCCGTCGCCGGTCCCGCGGCCGCCAACCCGGGCGGCGTCCCCGCGATCCCGCTCAACACCGAGCAGGAGACCACCGGCTCCGACACCGGCGCCAGCGGCTTCTTCAGCTACACCGTCCAGGCCAGCGAGCTCTGCTACACGCTCACGGTCCGTGGCCTGTCCCTCCCCGCCGTTGCCGCTCATATTCACAAGGCACCACGCCACGTCGCCGGCCCGATCGTCATCCCCTTCCATGACGTGCCGTCGGCGACATCGTTCGAGACGTCCTCCTGCGTCCCCGTGGCCGCCGCGCTGCTGGCCGACCTCCAGGCGAACCCGAAGTCGTACTACGTCAACGTCCACACGGCGAACTTCCCCGGCGGGGAGGTCCGCGGCCAGCTGAAGTGACCTGACCGCATACCCGCCTCCTGGCGCTCACCGCCGCCGCCGCCGCCGGGCGAGAGGCCAACTTCTGTCGTCAAAACGGACTCTTAGCGACAGAAGTTGGCCTCTCGCCGGAGGGCAGCAGGGCGTTCCAATCTGCTCCGGAGCGGGTCAGGCGAGCGCGACGAGGTCGCGGTAGTCGGGACCCCAGAAGTCCTCGACGCCGTCCGGCAGCAGCAGGACCCGCTCCGGCTCGAGCGCCTCGACCGCACCCTCGTCGTGGGTCACCAGGACGACGGCGCCCTTGTAGGTGCGCAGGGCGCCGAGGATCTCCTGGCGGGACGCGGGGTCGAGGTTGTTGGTGGGCTCGTCGAGCAGCAGCACGTTGGCCGACGACACGACGAGCATCGCCAGCGACAGCCGCGTCTTCTCGCCGCCGGAGAGCACCCGGGCCGGTTTGTCGACGTCGTCGCCGGAGAAGAGGAACGACCCGAGCGTCTTGCGCACGTCGGTCTCGCCGAGTGCCGGGGCGGCGGACTTCATGTTGGCGAGTACGGTCCGGTCGACGTCGAGGTTCTCGTGCTCCTGGGCGTAGTAGCCCAGCTTCAGCCCGTGCCCCGGCTCCACCTCGCCGGTGTCCGGCGTGTCCACCCCCGCCAGGATCCGCAGCAGCGTCGTCTTGCCGGCACCGTTCAGCCCCAGCACGACGACCCGCGACCCCCGGTCGACGGCGAGGTCCACGTCCGTAAAAACCTCCAGCGACCCGTAGGACCGCGAGAGGCCCGACGCCCGCAGCGGCGTCCGGCCGGACGGCGCCGGGTCGGGGAACCGGATCTTGGCCACCCGGTCGGAGACGCGCTCGCCCTCGAGGCCGGCCAGGAGCCGCTCGGCTCGCCGGGCCATGTTCTGGGCGGCGACCGCCTTGGTGGCCTTGGCACGCATCTTGTCGGCCTGGGCCATCAGGGCGCCGGCCTTCTTCTCGGCGTTCTGCCGCTCGCGCTTACGCCGCCGCTCGTCGGTCTCCCGCTGCGTGAGGTAGGCCTTCCAGCCGACGTTGTAGAGGTCCATCTCGGCCCGGTTGGCGTCCAGGTGGAACACCCGGTTGACGACGGTGTCGAGCATCTCGACGTCGTGGCTGATGACCACCAGGCCGCCCTGGTAGCCGCGCAGGAAGTCGCGCAGCCAGCCGATCGAGTCGGCGTCGAGGTGGTTGGTCGGCTCGTCGAGGAGCAGCGTCGGCGCGCCGGAGAAGAGGATGCGGGTCAGCTCGACCCGGCGGCGCTGCCCACCGGACAAGGTCTTCAGCGGCTGGTCGAGGATCCGGTCGTCCAGCCCGAGCGCCGAGGCGATCCGGGCGGCCTCGGACTCCGCCGCATACCCGCCCTGGGCGTTGAACGCGGCGTCCAGGCGCTCGTAGCGTCCCATCGCCTTCTCGCGGACCGCGTCGTCCTCGGAGGCCATCAGCTTCTCGGTGGCCCGCAGGTCGTGGACGATCGTGTCGAGCCCACGGGCGGAGAGGATCCGGTCGCGGGCCAGCATGGTCAGGTCTCCGGTCCGGGGGTCCTGCGGGAGGTAGCCCACATCGCCCGACCTCGTCACCGTGCCGGCGGCCGCCTGGCCCTCGCCGGCGAGGACCTTGGTGAGTGTCGTCTTGCCCGCGCCGTTACGCCCGACCAGCCCGACGCGGTCGCCCGGGGCGATGCGGAACGTCGCGCCGTCGAGGAGAAGCCTCGGACCGGCGCGCAGCTCGATCCCCGAGGCCACGATCACAACCGTCGATTCTGCCAGTGCGGGCTCCGCGGACCGAATCGCTTTCCCCAGGGTCCGGTACTGTCGCCCACCGTGACGCGCGCGATCGAGGTCCGTACCGTCGACGCCGCGCACCATCTCGCGTTCGTCGAGGCCCGCTCCGGCAGCTTCCTGCAGACTCCCGCGTGGGGCCGCCTGAAGACCGACTGGAGGGCGGAGTCCCTCGGTTGGTACGCCGGAGAGGAGATGGTCGGGGCCGGGCTGGTGCTCTACCGGAGCCTCCCCCGCGTCGGCCGCTCCCTCGCGTACCTGCCCGAGGGCCCGGTCACCGACTGGGACGCTCCGGAGGCGCTGGACGTACTCCGGACCCTGCGCGACCACGTCAAAACCCAGGGCGCCTTCGCCCTCCGGATCGGTCCGGCGGTCCCGGTTCGCCGCTGGCACGCCGACACGGTCAAGGCGGCGATCGCCGACGACGGCGTCGGCTCGCTGCGCGACGTGACCCCGGATGTGACCGAGGACTCCGGTATGCGCCTGCGCGCCCTCCTGGAGCGGCTCGACTTCGACCACCTCGCCTCCGACGACGGCTTCGCCGCGGGGCAGCCGGAGTACGTCTTCCAGCTCCCGCTCGCCGGACGCACCGAGGAAGACGTGCTCGCCGGGATGAACCAGCTCTGGCGGCGCAACATCAAGAAGTCCGCGAAGCAGGGCGTGGTCGTGACGCGCGGCGAGGCGAGTGACCTGCCGGCCTTCCACACCGCATACCTCGAGACCGCCGAGCGCGACCACTTCACGCCGCGGCCGCTGTCGTACTTCCAGCGCATGTTCGAGGTGATGGAGGCCGAGAACGACGACCGGATCCGGCTCTACCTCGCCCACCACGACGGCGACCTGGTGGCGGCGACGACCTGGGTCCGCGTCGGCGCGCACACGTGGTACTCCTACGGCGCCTCGACCACCGCGAAGCGCGAGGTCCAGGGCTCGACCGCCGTCCAGTGGCAGATGATGCGCGACGCTCTCGCAGCGGGCGCCGACGTCTACGACCTGCGCGGCATCACCGACACCGTCGCGGCCGACGACTCGCACGCCGGGCTGATCCGGTTCAAGGTGGGCACCGGCGGCGAGGCCGTCGAGTACGTCGGCGAGTGGGACCTGCCGCTGAACAAGCTGCTGTACAAGGGATTCGACGCGTACATGCGGCGGAGGGGCTGAGCCGTGGCGCTGACCCTGCACGTCGACGCCGCTCGCTGGCGGGCGCACCTGGCCGCCACGCTCCTCGCGAACCCCGGGCTGATCCCCGTCGTCAAGGGCAACGGGTACGGCTTCGGCCTCGACCTCCTTGTGGCCGAGTGCGCCCGGCTGCACGGCTCGGCCGGGGTGGGGATGATCGCCGTCGGCACGTATGCGGAGGCACCGGTCGCGCTCGCGGGCTTCCCCGGCGATGTGCTCGTCATGGAGCCGTACCGGCCGGTCATCCACGCCGCCCTCCCCTATCTGGGTGACGGCGCCCTCGTGCACACCATCACCCACGGCCCCGACCTGGACGACCTGGCGTCGCGCATCGGTCGGCCGCGAGTCGTCGTCGAGGGGCTCTCGTCGATGAACCGCCATGGCATCCCTGCCGACTGGATGCAGCAGACGCTCGACGCCCTCGCGCCGTGTGAGCTGCTGGCCCTCAGCCTGCACCTGCCGCTGGGGTCGGGACACGTTCCCGAGGTCCGGCGTTGGGTCGACCGGTTCGTCATCCCCGAGTGGCAGCTGTCGCACGTCACACCGGCCGAGCAGACCGAGCTGCGCGCCGCATACCCCGACCACGCCTTCCGGGTCCGGGTCGGTACCCAGCTCTGGCTCGGTGACCCGAAGGCCTACGCGGTGCGGGGTCACGTCCTCGATGTTCGACACGTCTCGACCGGCGACCGTGCGGGCTACCGGGTCAAGCGGTTGCGCGCCGGCTGGCTGCTCGTCGTCGCCGGCGGGACCGCGCACGGCGTCGCCCTGGAGGCGCCCAGCGGGGCCGACTCTCTACGGCACCGGGCCGTCGCGCTGGCCGAGGGCGCGCTGGAGGCGGCCGGCCGGGTGCGCTCGCCGTTCAAGGTCGGCGGCCACACGACGTGGTTCGTCGAGCCTCCCCACATGCACGTCAGCCTGGTCATGCTGCCCGAGGGCAGCACGCCGCCCGAGGTCGGCGACGAGGTCGATGTGCGGGTCCGCAACACCACGCTGCGGGCCGACGCGGTCGTCCTCGAATAACGGCGAAACCACGTCTGGGTCACGGCCCGGTGTCGTCACCCGCATACCGAGCCGCGGCCGGTGGGGTGTCCTAGGGTGACCCCGTGACCTTCAACGACAACGTCCAGCTCGACACGTCGCAGGCGACGTCGGGCGGGTCGTCAGGCGGCGGGTACGGCGGTGGCGGCAACTTCCCGGGCGGCATCCAGGTGGGCGGCGGGATCGGCGGACTGATCCTGCTCATCCTCGTCTTCATCTTCGGCGGCAACGTCCTCGACGGCGGCGGCACCCAGGACCCCGGGACCGGCACCTCGACGGGTCAGAGCAGCTCGCTGGACCCCTCACAGGTTGCCGCCGGCGGCTCGCAGGCCGGTGGAGCGTTCGCGCAGTGCAAGACCGGCGCCGACGCGAACAAGAACGACGAGTGCCTCGTCATCGCCACGGTCAACAGCGTCCAGGCGTACTGGGGTTCGGCCCTCCCGCAGTACGGCCGCCAGTACACGAAGGTCAACACGGTCCTCTACACCGGGCAGACGCAGTCGGCCTGCGGCACCGCGTCGAACCAGGTCGGGCCGTTCTACTGCCCGCTGGACAAGCTGGTCTACATCGACGCGAGCTTCTTCCAGGAGCTGCAGCAGCGGTTCGGGGCCAACGGCGGCAACCTCGCCAAGGAGTACGTCGTGGCCCACGAGTACGGCCACCACATCCAGGACATCCTCGGCCTGCTCGGCCGCGCCCAGCAGGACCCGCAGGGCCCGGAGTCCGGGTCGGTCCGCCTGGAGCTGATGGCCGACTGCCTCGCCGGCATGTGGGTCAAGAACGCCACGCAGACCAAGGACGCCAACGGGGTGACGTTCCTCAAGCCGATCACGCAGGACGACATCACGTCGGCGCTCTCGGCAGCATCCGCCGTCGGTGACGACCGGATCCAGAAGGCGACCCAGGGCCGCGTCAACCCCGAGTCGTGGACCCACGGCTCGAGTGCGCAGCGGCAGAAGTGGTTCACGACGGGGTACCAGACCGGCGACCTGAACCAGTGCAACACCTTCGCGGCGCAGAGCCTCTAGTCCGGCTGCCCTGGCTGGCTCCGCCGGCATGAGCGCGATCGAGGTCCTCCCGGCGACGGCGGCCCGGTTCGACGACGTCGCAACGCTGCTCGCGCCGAAGAACCCCGACTCCGCCGTGTGCTGGTGCCTGACCTACCGGCTCAGCCCGAAGGAGAACCGCGAGCTGGACGCGCGGGAGCGGCCGGAACGAGTGCGAGCGCTCTGCCGACGCCGGACCTCGCCCGGGGTCCTCGCCTACCGCGACGGCGATGTCGTGGGCTGGTCGGGGGTCGCGCCGAGGTCCGACCTGTACGCGTTCAGCCACGGCACGAAGATCCCCCACCTCGACGACCTGCCGGTGTGGTCCGTCTGGTGCTTCAAGGTGCGGGCGGGGCATCGCCGGACGGGGGTCGCGAGCGCCCTGCTCGACGGGGCGGTGGAGTATGCGCGGGGTCGCGGCGCGCCGGTGGTCGAGGGATACCCGGTGGACAACCAGGGCCGGAAGGTCGACCTGACGATGGGCTACGTCGGGACGCGGTCGATGTTCGAGAAGGCCGGCTTCGCCCAGGCGGCCGACACGGACTCGGTGTCGGCGGGTATGCCTCGGGTGCTGATGCGGCTCGACCTGCGGTGAGCGCCGGGCTGCCCGGCGTCACTCGTGATCGACGAGCTCCTGGTCCCGACTCATGCGGACGGCGGTGTTCCCCGTCGCGATCCCGGCCATGACGACGACGAGGGCCCAGAACACGAACGTCGGCCACTCGTGGCCCTCGACCAGCTCGTAGGTCTCCTTGAGGGCGATGAGGAAGGCGCCGGAGGCGACGTAGAACCAGGCGGTGGCCTTGTTCATGAACGTGAGCCAGTTGGCCATGACGTCGTGCGGGAGGGCGGCCATCATGGCCTTGCGCTCCGACTGCGCGTACCGCCGCTGCTTCCAGTAGCCAACGGGTGGGATGAGCCACCACCAGCCGGACGGTCGCGACTCCGGCTCGTTCCGCTGGACGCCGGCCATGTCCTCGCGCGAGATGTTCTCCTCGCCCAGCTCCAGGGCCGCCTGGTAGAGCGGCCCGGCGACGAGCAGCCACGCTCCGAAGAAGCCGGACCAGAGGATGAGCTCGTGCATGGGCAGGACGCTACAAGGGCGTCGAGGGCTAGGCCGGGGCGGGCGAGGTCTGGACCAGGACGCCGATCTTGTCGATGCGGTGCTCGGGGTTGTCGAACTCGTCGACCCAGCGGTTCCCGGCGGCCTTGTCCTCCGGGGTCGCGCAGGTCGACAGCGTGATCATGGCCTGCGTCGGGGCGGCGCCCGGCCGGCCCGGAACGGCGGCCCGCTGCTCGGCCAGGGACGCCGGTGAGCGGAACGAGGTCTGGCGAGTCGCGCTGATCGCGTAGGTGTAGCGAACGCCGGCCGCGTCGACGTGCACGAGGGCGCCGTCGGCCAGGACGGGCAGATCGCGGAACGGGGCCGGCTTCGTGGTGCGGTGAGCGGTCACCTGGTAGTTGCCGACGCCGCCCGGGCCGGTTCCCCCGCGGGAGCCGAACGGCGACGCGGCGAGTCCCTTGTTCTGGATCAGGGTGCCGGGCGCGTCGTCGGTGAAGCCCTGGTAGGGCTGGACGACCAGGCCGGCGACCTTGATCGAGGGGATGCTCATCCGGGCCTGGAGCGGAGTTCCGTCACTCGGCCTCGGGCCGGTAGGGGTCGGGGTCGCCGTCGGCGTGGGCGCGGTCGTCGTGGTGGTCGTGCTGGGGTTGGACGTCGTCGTGGAGGTCGTCCCGGTGGCCGACGAGGACGGGCTGGTCACCGGTGGGCCGGCCGTCGAGCAGGCACCGAGCAGCCCGAGCGCGGCCGCGGCCGCCAGCGCTCGGAACCCGTGCATGAGCGACGGTAACCCGGCCGCCTGTCCTCCCAGTTATGGGGCGGGCGGGGGTTCGGTCAGGTGGATGTGGACGGCGCGGCCACGCTCCAGGGCCCGGTCGAGGACGTCGCGGCGCGGGTCGGGCAGGTCGTAGAGCTCGCGCCTCGGCCGGTCGGCCAGCGCGCGCAGTCGCGAGTCGGCGAGCACCTGGCTCACCAGCGTCCGGTCGCCGCCCACCACCAGCCCGCGAGGGACGTCCCGAGCACCCGGTCCCGGGGACTCGTTGTCGCCCAACAGGATCCGCAGCGCATGGGCCGCCACAGCGTCGGCGAGAGCGTCGGCCTGGTTGTCGCGCCGTCGCGCGAACCGGTGCTGCGACCAGCCACCGGCCGCCGTCCGGGACTGCACGTACCGGGTTCCGACCTTCGTCGCGAGGAACCGGCCGTCACGGGCCAGGCCCACCGCATACCCGCCGCGTCGGACGAGCACGACCCCGAGCGGGTCGTGGAGGAAGTACGAGAAGTCGGCGTGCGAGCCGTCTGCCGCGGACGCCGCGACAACGAGTTCGGCGTCCCGCGAGACCGGGCCGTCTCCGTGCCGCTCGTGGAACCCGGCGACCCACGTGTCCACCCGGGCCGGCGCGACCTCGAGGTCGCGGCCGGGTCGGGCGGAGGTCACAAATTGAAGCCGAGCGCCCGCAGCTGCTCGCGACCGTCCTCGGTGATCTTGTCGGGGCCCCACGGCGGCATCCACACCCAGTTGATACGGAACCCGTTGACGAGCCCCTCCAGCGCGGAGGCCGCCTGATCCTCGATGACGTCGGTCAGCGGGCACGCCGCGGACGTCAGGGTCATGTCGATGATGGCGGTCGACTCGGAGTCCACGGTGATGCCGTAGATGAGGCCGAGGTCGACGACGTTGATCCCGAGCTCGGGGTCGACGACGTCGCGCAGCGCCTCCTCGACGTCCGCCACGTTGGCGGGGGGGTTGGTGACGCCTGTGGTGTCCGTCATGGCGGTCAGCCCTTCTCTGCGACGGGTTCGGGAATGGTGATGTCGACGCCGGCCCGGGCCAGCGCGTCGGTGAAGGCGGTCCAGCCCAGCAGCGCGCACTTGACGCGGGCGGGGTACTTGGCGACGCCGGCGAAGGCCACCCCGTCGCCGAGGAGGTCCTCGTCGCCGGGGTCCTGGCCCTTGGAGGTCAACATCGCCCGCATACCGTTGTATGCCTCGAGCGCCTCGCGCACGGAGTGGCCGGTCACCTGCTCGGACAGGACGGATGCCGACGCGACGCTGATCGAGCAGCCGAGCGCGTCGTAGGAGAAGTCCTTGACGACGTCGCCGTCCAGCTCGACTCGGACGGTCACCTCGTCGCCGCAAGTCGGGTTGACGTGGTGCACCTCGGCGTCGAACGGCTCGCGCAGTCCGGCCCGGTGCGGTCGCTTCGAGTGCTCGAGGATGAGCTCCTGGTAGAGGTCCATCAGCGGTCCACCCCGAACATCGCCGGCACGCGGTCGAGGGACGCCAGCATCGTGTCGATCTCGTCGACGGTGTTGTAGGCGGCGACCGTCACCCGGGTCGTCGCGGCCACGCCGAACCGGCGGTGCAACGGCCACGCGCAGTGGTGGCCCACCCGGACGGCCACGCCGTCGTTGTCGAGGACCTGGCCGACGTCGTGGGCGTGCACCCCGTCGACGACGAACGCCACGGTGCCGCCGCGGTCGGGCTCGGCGCCCGGCCCGACGACCCGCACCCAGGGGCGCTTCGCGAGCTCCCCGAGCAGGTGCGCCGAGAGCACCTCCTCGTGGGCGGCCACGCGGTCCATGCCGAGCTCGCCGAGGTACTCGGCGGCGACGCCGAGCCCGATCGCCTGCGCCGCCATCGGCACGCCGGCCTCGAACTTCTGCGGCACCGGCGCGTAGGTCGAGCGCTCCATGGTGACCGTCTCGATCATCGACCCGCCGGTGAGGAACACCGGCATCTCGTCGAGGATCTCCGGGCGACCCCAGAGCACGCCGACGCCGAGCGGGCCGAGCATCTTGTGGCCGCTCCATGCCATCAGGTCGACGCCGAGGTCGGCGACGTCGACGGGCAGGTGGGGCACCGACTGACAGGCATCGAGCACGGCCAGCGCGCCCACGGACCGAGCCCGGTCGGCCAGCTCACGTACCGGGTTGACGGTGCCGAGCACGTTCGAGGCGTGGGTGAAGGCGAACACCTTGATCCGATCGGTCAGCAGACCGTCGAGGCCGTCCAGGTCGAGCCGACCCCCGTCGGTGACCGGTACCCAGCGCAGGGTCGCGCCGGTGCGGCGCGTCAGCTCCTGCCACGGGATGAGGTTGGCGTGGTGCTCCATCTCGGTGACGAGTACCTCGTCGCCCGGGCCGAGGGCGAACCGCGAGCCGGATCCTCCCCCGCCACCGGCGGCGGCGTTGGAGAAGGCGTAGGCGGCGAGGTTCAGCCCCTCGGTGGCGTTCTTGGTGAACACCACCTCGTCGTGCCGCGCGCCGACGAACGCCGCGATGGTCGACCGCGCCCGCTCGTAGAGCTCGGTGCCCTCCTCGGACAGCTGGTGCGCGCCCCGATGGACCGCCGAGTTGTGCCGCTCGTAGAACTCCCGCTCGGCGTCGAGGACGACGAACGGCTTCTGCGAGGTGGCCCCGGAGTCGAGATAGACCAACGGTTTCCCGTCGCGAACGGTGCGCTCGAGGATCGGGAAGTCGGCCCGGATACGGACCAGCTCCTCGTCCGTGAACGGCTGTCCCGACGTCTCGAGCGACAGCTCGGTCGGGATTACAGCGGTGGTGAGCGCAGACATACGGATGACCCTCCGGTCAGGCCTGGGTGGTGGCCGTCGCCGTCGAGAGGAAGCGGTCGTAGCCCTCGTCCTCGAGCCGGTCGGCCAGCTCGGGGCCGCCCTCCTCGACGATGCGGCCGTCGACGAACACGTGGACGAAGTCCGGTCGGATGTAGCGCAGGATCCGCGTGTAGTGGGTGATGAGCATGACGCCGACGTCACTGGTCGACTTCACCCGGTTGACGCCCTCGGAGACGACCTTGAGGGCGTCCACGTCGAGGCCGGAGTCGGTCTCGTCGAGGATGGCGATACGCGGCTTGAGCAGCTCCATCTGGAGGATCTCGTGGCGCTTCTTCTCGCCACCCGAGAAGCCTTCGTTGACGTTGCGGTCGGCGAACGCCGGGTCGATGCGCAGGCCGTCCATGACGGAGCGGACGTCCTTGACCCAGGTCCGCAGCTTCGGGGCCTCACCGTCGATGGCGGTCTTGGCGGTACGCAGGAAGTTCGACACCGTGACGCCGGGGACCTCGACGGGGTACTGCATGGCGAGGAACAGGCCGGCGCGGGCCCGCTCGTCGACCTTCATGGCGAGGACGTCCTCACCGTCGAGGGTGACGGTGCCGCCGGTGACCTTGTACTTGGGGTGGCCGGCGATGGAGTAGGCCAGCGTGGACTTGCCGGACCCGTTCGGGCCCATGATGGCGTGGGTCTCGCCGGAGTTGATGGTGAGGTCGACGCCGCGGAGGATCTCCTTGGTGCCGTCCTCGACCTCGACGGAGACGTGGAGGTCGCGGATCTCGAGCGTGGTCATGGTGGTCTCTCTCAGCTCAGTTCAGGTCACTGGTGACGGAGACGAACACGTCGTCGCCGTCGATCTTCACGGGGTAGACGGCGACCGGGACGATCGCCGGGGGGCCGGACGGGTCGCCGGTGCGGACGTCGAACCGGGAGCCGTGCAGCCAGCACTCGAGGGTGCAGCCGTCGACCTCGCCCTCGGAGAGCGAGACGTCGGCGTGGGTGCAGCGGTCGTTGAGGGCGTGGTAGTCGCCGTTGCCGTCGCGCACCATCGCGACGATGACGCCGTCGACCTCCGCCTGGGCGGCGGTGCCGGGTGCGAGGTCGCCGACGTTGCACACCCACGTGTAGTCCACGACCGGATCGGCTGGCGCCGCTCCGTCGCGGCTCCACTGGGGGTGGTCGGGCACCGGCTGCGCGCTCACGAGGCCCGGCCTCGAAGCACCTCGGCCCCGGCCCGCTGAGCCTCGGCGAGCTCGGCGTCGATGTCGGCGTTGAGCCGGTCGCGCAGGTCGGGGACGGGGATCTGGTTGATGACGTCGACGAGGAACCCGCGCACGACGAGGCGCCGGGCCTCGTCCTCGGGGATCCCGCGTGCCTGGAGGTAGAACAGCTGCTCGTCGTCGAACCGGCCGGTCGCCGAGGCGTGTCCGGCGCCGATGATCTCGCCGGTCTCGATCTCGAGGTTCGGCACCGAGTCGGCGCGGGCGCCGTCGGTGAGGACGAGGTTGCGGTTGGTCTCGAAGGTCTCGGTGCCCTCGGCCGCCGCGCGGATGAGGACGTCGCCGACCCAGACGGTATGCGCGGAGTCGCCCTGCAGGGCGCCCTTGTAGGTCACGTGGGACGTGCAGTTCGGGGCGTTGTGGTCGACGAACGAGCGGTGCTCGAGGTGCTGCTTCGCGTCGGCGAAGTAGACGCCGAGCAGCGTCGCGTCGCCGCCGGGACCCGCATACCGGACGTTGGTGTTGATCCGGACGATGCCGCCGCCGAGGCTCACGACGATGTGCCGGTAGGCCGCGTCGCGGCCCACGAGCGCGTCGTGCTGGCCGAGGTGACGGGCCTCGTCGTCCCAGCTCTGGATCGAGACGACGGTGAGGTTCGCGCCGTCACCGACGACGACCTCGACGTTGCCGGTGTGGTCGCCGCTGCCCTCGTGGTCGATGACGACGACGGACCTGCTGTGGTGGCCGGCCTCGATGACGACGTGGCCGTTGCTCCGCAGACCGGGCTTGCCGGTGACGACGAGGCGGATCGGCTCGGCGAGCTCGGCGTCGGCGGCCACCTTGATGTGGGTGGCCTCGGGCGAGTTCGCGTTCGCGACGGCCGCCGCGCGGTCGGCGGGAACCAGCACGGATCCGCGGGGCGCCTGGCCGGCGGCCAGCGTGCCGACGCGTACCCCGTCCGGCGCCGTCACCGCATACTCGACCGCACCCTCCTCGGTGGGCGTGTCGGTGAGCAGCGAGCGCAGCCGGTCGACCGGCGTGAACCGCCACTCCTCCTCGCGCCCGTTCGGGATCGGGAACGCGGCGACGTCGAACGACGTGGGGCGCTCGGCCCGCGACTGGTCGGGGACGAATGCCGCACCGGAGTCCGTGTGGGCGCCTTTACTCGGACCGCCGGTGAGCCCGGCGGTCTTCTCCAACAGCGGCATCAGCCGACTGCTCCTTCCATCTGCAGCTCGATGAGCCGGTTGAGCTCGAGGGCGTACTCCATGGGCAGCTCGCGCGCGATGGGCTCGACGAACCCGCGCACGATCATGGCCATGGCCTCCTCCTCGGTCAGCCCGCGCGACTGGAGGTAGAACAGCTGGTCCGCGGAGACCTTGGAGACGGTCGCCTCGTGGCCCATCTGGACGTCGTCCTCGCGGACGTCGACGTAGGGGTACGTGTCGGACCGGCTGATCTGGTCGACGAGGAGGGCGTCGCACCGGACGGTGGACTTCGAGCCGTGAGCACCCTCCATGACCTGGACCAGGCCGCGGTAGGAGGTGCGGCCGCCACCGCGCGCGACCGACTTGGAGACGATCGTCGAGGAGGTGTTGGGGGCCTGGTGGACCATCTTGGCGCCGGCGTCCTGGTGCTGGCCCTCGCCCGCGAAGGCGATCGACAGGGTCTCGCCCTTGGAGTGCTCGCCGAGGAGGTAGACGGCGGGATACTTCATCGTCACCTTGGAGCCGATGTTGCCGTCGATCCACTCCATCGTCGCGCCCTCGGCGCACGTGGCGCGCTTGGTGACGAGGTTGTAGACGTTGTTCGACCAGTTCTGGATCGTCGTGTAGCGCACGCGGGCGTTCTTCTTGACGATGATCTCGACGACCGCGGAGTGCAGCGAGTCGGACGAGTAGATGGGCGCCGTGCAGCCCTCGACGTAGTGCACCGAGGACCCCTCGTCGGCGATGATCAGGGTCCGCTCGAACTGGCCCATGTTCTCGGTGTTGATCCGGAAGTAGGCCTGCAGCGGGATGTCGACGTGGACACCCGGCGGGACGTAGATGAACGAGCCGCCCGACCACACCGCGGTGTTGAGCGAGGCGAACTTGTTGTCGCCGGCCGGGATCACCGAGGTGAAGTACTCGCGGAACAGGTCCTCGTACTCGCGCAGGCCGGTGTCGGTGTCGACGAAGATGACGCCCTTCTCCTCCAGGTCCTCACGGATCTGGTGGTAGACGACCTCCGACTCGTACTGCGCGGCGACACCGGCGACAAGGCGCTGCTTCTCGGCCTCGGGGATGCCGAGCCGGTCGTAGGTGTTCTTGATGTCGGCCGGCAGGTCCTCCCAGGAGGTCGCCTGCTTCTCGGTCGACTTCACGAAGTACTTGATGTTCTGGAAGTCGATACCGGTGAGGTCGGAGCCCCAGGCGGGCATCGGCTTCTTGCCGAACAGCTTCAGCGACTTCAGGCGCAGGTCGAGCATCCACTGCGGCTCGCTCTTGCGGCCGGAGATGTCGCGGACGGTGTCCTCGCTGAGGCCGCGCTTCGCGGTGGCGCCGGCGGTGTCGCTGTCGGCCCAGCCGTACTCGTACCGGCCGAGGTCCTTCAGGCCGGGGTTGAGCTCTTCGATGTGGGTAGTCATCGCGCTGCCCTTTCGGGGGTCGGGGTCGATAGGTCCAAGGCGCCACGGGCTTCGGGTGTTCCCGGCGTCTCATGGGTGCGGGTGACCGCGGTCGTGGGGATGAAGGTGGTGCAGACGTGGGCGCCACCGGCGAGGGTGGCGAGCCGCTGGACGTGGACGCCGAGCAGCCGGGAGATGGCTTCGGTCTCCGCGTCGCAGAACTGCGGGAACTCCTCGGCCACGCGGCCCACGGGGCAGTGACCCTGGCAGAGCTGCACGCCGGTGAGCCCACCGGCGCCCACGGGCCGCGCGGAGGCGGCGAAGCCGTCCTCGGTCATCGCTTCGACGAGGACGTCGGTCCGGGCCACGACGTCGTCGCCCGCGGCGGCGAGGCGCTCGGCATACCGGCTCTCGAGACCGCGGACCCGTTCGTGGGCGAAGGCGGCGACGGACTCGGGTCCGCCGTGGGTGGCGAGGTAGCGCAGGGCCTGGACGGCGAGCTCGTCGTAGTCGCCCGGGAGCGAGCCGTGGCCACGCTCGGAGACGACGTAGGCGCGGGCGGGGCGGCCCCGTCCGCGGGTGTGTCCGGCGGTATGCGACGGGCCCGGGTCGTGCTCCTCGACGGCGCCGTGCTCGGCGAGGGCGTCGAGGTGCCGGCGCACCGCAGCGGGCGTCAGCCCGAGGCGCCGGCCGACCTCGGCGGCGGTGATGGGTCCGTGCTCGGACACCGACGCCAGGACGCGCTCACGCGTGCGCTGCTCGTCCGGTCCGATAAACACCACACCATTGTGACGTAATTGCTGCGGGGCCCGATAGTAAGGCTGGCCTAACCCCTCGTGGAGGGGTTCGCGACGGCCCACGCGGCCCCGAAACACACGAACGGTGCGGGGACGTCGCCCACCGCACCGGCGTCCTGGATGGCCTGCGCGGAGTCGACCCCAGCGGCCAGCGCCCGGTGGTAGCGCACCATCACCTCGGCGCAGACGTCGTCGGGGATCCGTGCGACGCCGGCCACGACGCTGCGGGTACCGAGGGCGAGCAGGACGCTGGTCAGGCCGAGTGACTCGTCCCCCGGCCGGACCGTGGCCTGACCGAGCTCGCAGGCGGAGAGGACGACGTGCGGCGCCAGACCCGCGGCCTGGTCCAGCTCGTACGCGAACACCGGACCGCCGGTGAGCCGGAGCGAGGAGAACAGCGGGCTCTGCGGCTCGTGGACCCCGTGCGCCGCGACGTGGACGATGTCGGCGGTCGCGAGCGAGCGGCGCAGGGCGGCCGGCCCGGCCTCCTCTCCCAGGTGCACCCGCGCCCGGGGCCACAGCGCTCCCACCGCCTGCGCCTCGGCGGGCGCGAGGCGGAGCTCGGGCCCCGCGTACACCTCGACCCGCGGCCGGCGCCGCGCGCGGGTCGGCCGCGCGGCGGCGACCCAGGCGGTGGCCGACGGGGACACGGCCACCGGGCGTCCATGTCCGGAGGGCAGCAACCCCCACGGGAGGGTGACGAGGGCGGCGGACGGGACGACCACCAGCCGGCGGTCGGACAGGCCGAGGGGGCCGACCAGGAGGTCGTCGAGCCGCTGGAGGGTATGCGTCAGCGAGCCCCGCACGGTCGCGGCGATGCCGGACGGCAGGTGCCGGGCCCAGGCCAGCTCGACGTCCGCCCGCACCCGGGCGAGCATGGCACCGGCGGTCGCGGCGGGGCCGAGGGAGTGCAGCCGGGGCTTGCCGCGGTCGAGGACGACAGCGTGGAGCTGACCGTGCGCCTCGAGGTAGCAGACGAAGGCGCTGTCGGCCCGGTCCAGCTCCGCCCGCAACCGCTCGGGGGCCACACCCGCGGCCGCGCGACCGGCGCTCGCCGCGTGCCACGCCCGGGCGCGGAGCCGGCTCTGCAGCTCACGGACGTGGCCGCCGGCCTGGTCCACCGCGCGAGCGGCGGCGTCGTTCCGCTGACCATCGACGACCCGGCGCAGTTCGGCCAGAAGTGCGGCGACCTCGGGGTCCTCGGGCGGGCGGACCTGGCGGATCCGCCGGGACACGGCGCGGCCGCGCTCGACCGCGGCGAGCACGCCCAGCGGGGTCCGCTCGACCAGGGCGAGGTCGACGTCGAGCTCGACCAACCGGGTCCCGTGCACGGCGCTGGCGGTCTGCAGGTCGATGCTGCCGAACTGTGCCTGGTACGCCGCGAGCTCGCCCAGCCCGGAGCGCAGCTGGCGGTGGGCCGACCCCCACCGGCCGTTCTCGACGTCGAGCAGTGCGTGGACGTAACGGGTGTGCAGCCGGGTCGCGATCGGGTCCGCGGCGCGGGACGGGCCGGCCCGCCGCGCCAACTCGGCGGCGTCCTCGGAACGTCCGAGCCGCTGCTCGAGCTCGGCCGCCAGCAGGGTGGCCGTCCGGGCCTGGGCCGCGAACCCGTCCGAAGCGAACTCCTCCGCGAGCCGCAGGGCCGGCCGGACCAGCCGGGCCGCAGGACGGCCGCCGCGCAGGTCGGCCTGGAGCAGCACCAGCTCGCCGGCTCGCCGCCAGCGTGCGTTGCCGTGCCGGCGGAACCGGTCCCGCGCCTTGCCGGCGAGCACGCGAGCCTCGGCGGTGTCGCCGCTCAGCAGGGCGACCTCCGCGCGCGTGAGCTCGACCTCGCCGACGTCCTGCCAGGCGCGGTCGCGACTGAGCTGCCGCGCCGCCGTGGCCAGCGACTCGTCGGCCTCGGTGTACAGGCCGGCCGCGAGGAGCACCCGGGACCGGTCCAGGAGGGCGATCCCGATCTGGGTGTCCTCGTCCATGACGATGCCCTCGTCGATGATTCGCAGAGCCAGGGGCAGGTCGCCCGCGAAGAACTCGAGGCAGCCGAGGTTGTGCAGGGCGATCCGCTCCAACCGGTTCTCGCCGAGCGTCCGCGCCAGCTCGACGGCCGTCGTGAGATCGACCCGGGCGTCGTCCAGGCCGCCCATCTCGACGTGCAGGGCACCCCGGTTGATCAGGAGCCGGCAGCGGTCGACTCCGGCGGCGGCATGGAGGCGGTCCGCCGCCAGACCGAACTCCTCCAAGGCCGCCGCGAACCGCCCGCCGCGAAAAAGAACCAGTGCGTGCTGGCTGTGCACGAACCCGAGGAGGTCGTCGGAGCCGACCGCCTCGGCCCATCGTGACGCCTGGGCCATGCGGTCCAGGCCGGCGTCGATACTGCGGACCTCGACCTCCGACTTGGCCAGGGTCGCGAGCACCCGCGCCACCGTCGTCATCCGCTCGCGATCGCCGCTGCCCTGCCCGTCAGACGCCGACGCCGAGGCCGACACCGCGGAGCCGGGGCCGGCCGGCAAACCAGGCTCGGCGCCAGGCTCGGCGTCGGGCTCGACACCGAGCAGCGCGAGCGCCCGGGTCGCGGCCGCCGCTCCCGCCGCGGGCCGCCCGCGAGCGTTGTGGGTGACCGCCTCCTCGTGCGCGCGCACGGGGTCGCCCCGGGACGTGCGTGCCCGGTCGGCCGCGGAACCCGCGCCCGACCGAGGTCCGGCACCGGTCATGTCGGTCCGGGGCGACGTGCTTTCTCGAGCGCCGCGACGACCCGGCGCCGGCTCACCTTGGGGCTGACGGCTCGTTTCCCCGTGGCCCGGGTCCACCGGTCCAGGAGGTCCTGGGCCAGGTGCCCCGCGACGATGGGCGCCGAGAACGACGTTCCCGACCACGTGCCGAACCCGCCGGAGAAGTCGTCCGGGTCGATGCTCTCCCGGACTGTTCCGTCCGCGTACTGGGTACGCGCGGTCGGCTGGAGGGAGGCGTTGAAGGTGGTCGGCAGGGTGCTGACGACGGCGGCCCCGTGTTCGTAGACGTCGACCCAGTCACCGCTGTTGCTGAACAGCGCCACGGTGCCGTTCGGGTTGAGCGCCCCGACGCTGAGGATGTCGAGGAGTGCCCCCACCGGACGGTGGTCGAGCGCCGCCGGGAACATCCGTCGCGTCGTGGCGTCGTTGCCGGCCGACGCCACGAGAAGACAGCCCGCGTCGGCCAGGGGCTGAAGCACCGCAGCGAGCGAGGCGTCGGTCCGGACGTCGTCGGGTGCCTCGTGGTAGTAGCCGAACGACATCGACACCACGTGCAGGGGTTGCCCGTTGCCGACGAGGACACCGAGGTTCTCCAGCGCCTCCACCATGTCGTGCTCGGGGACGAAACCGTCGGCCTTCATCACCTGGACCATGAGGATGTCCGCGTCCGGGCAGGTCTGGCGAACCAGCCCGGCGATGAACGTCCCGTGGCCGGAATGGTCGTCGAGGGTGCCCTCGAGCGGGTCGTGAACGACCCCTGTCCCCTCGGGTTCGGCACCCATAGGTCCGGGCACCACGGCGACGCCCTGCGCCAACCAGGGATGTTTCCCCACTCCGGTGTCGAGGATGGCGACGACCGGTCGGCGCGTCAGCTTGGGCTGCCGTTCGGGTGCTGGGCCGCGCCAGGAGACCGGGGTGAGGCCGCCGAGGCCCGGCACGACGTACTGCGCCCGGACCGCGCCGCCCACCGTCATCGTGCCGCCGACCGTCATGGTGCCGCCGACGGTCATCGTGCCGCCCACCGTCATGGTCCCGCCCACGGTCATGGTCTGCCCGACGACACCATTGGCGAACATCAGGTGGTCGAGCCCGACCAGGGCGCGCCCGACGGCGTCGTCGGTCGCCCGCGAGGCGCGCCAGTCCTGGAGCAACGACCACGCGTCGACGGTCCGGGCTTCGCCCTCGTTCGGCGTGATGTGCAGCGGCGTCACCCACGACCGGATGAGCGCGGCAGCGTTCTGGGCACCCCGCGCCCGCTCGGCCAGGGCGCGATGTTCTCGGGTCGGGGTGACCGTGTAGCCCCGGTCCTTGCACCACGACACGAAGGTCTGCTGCTGGCCGTCATCGGGCATGCCGCGCACGAGGATCCGGTCCGCCACGTAGACGGTCGAGTCGAACAGCTCCTCGCCGATGCGCGTCGCCTTGGTCGGGTCGAGGATGCGGGCATGGTGCGCGATGAGCGGGTCGAACATCCCCTCGTACGCGGGTCGGCCCGCGACGTCGTCCTGTGCGTTGCCGTCGTTCGTCGCCACCGGTCCACCCTCTCGACGCTGCGGGGTCCGAGCTCACGCCAAACCTAGGGGTCCGGCGCATACGGCGGCAACGAAGACGCTCGATCTACACTCGCCGCTCGTGACCGCCTTCGAGACCTCGGTGCGTCTCGAAGGGCTGGTCCGGCGCTTTGCGGGGTTGGCGGCCTGCGACGGGATGTCCTGGTCCGCGCCCGCCGGGGCGGTCACCGCGGTCCTCGGCCCGAACGGGGCCGGCAAGACGACGGCGGTCGAGTGCGCTGTCGGCCTGCAGCGGCCGGACGCCGGTTCGGTGACCGTGCTGGGGGCCGACCCGTGGCGGGCCGGTCCGAAGCACCGCGCGCGGATCGGGGTGATGCTGCAGTCCGGCGGGCTGCCCACGGGCACGACGCCGATGCGGATGCTGCGGCACCTGGCCGGCCTGTATGCGGACCCGGCGCCGGTCGACGATCTCGCCCATCGGCTGGGCGTCGACGGGTTCGCGCGGACGACGGTGCGACGGCTCTCCGGCGGGCAGCACCAGCGCCTCGCGCTGGCCGCCGCGCTGGTCGGCCGGCCCGAGGTCGCCTTCCTCGACGAGCCGACCGCCGGTCTCGACCCGCACGGCCGGCTGGACGTCTACGACCTCGTCGACGAGATCCGGTCGGACGGCACCACCGTCGTCGTCACCACACACTCCTTCGAGGAGGCCGAGCGGTTGGCCGACCACCTCGTCATCGTCAGCGACGGCCGGACCGTCGCCGAGGGCCGACCCACGGAGGTCGTCGGGTCGGGCACCCTCGAGCAGGTCTACTTCGGCCTGACCCGGAGGGCCGCCGGGTGAGCTCGCCGGCCGCCGCGTCGGCCCGAGTCCTCGGCCAGGCGCGGTTCGAGGCGGGCACGCTGCTGCGCAACGGCGAACAGCTCCTCGTCTCCGTCGTCCTGCCCCTGGGGGCGCTGCTCGGGCTGGCCTTCACCAGCGTCCCCTCGCTCGGCGAGGGCCGACGTATCGACGTCGCGACACCGGGCGTCCTCGCGCTGTGCGTCGTGTCGGCGGCGTTCACCTCCCAGGCCATCGCGACCGGCTTCGACCGGCGGGCCTCCGTGCTCCGCCTCCTCGGGACCACTCCCCTGGGCCGCAGCGGTCTTCTCGGCGGGAAGGCCCTGGCCACGCTCGGCGTGGAGGTGCTGCAGTGGTGCGTGGTCGGCGGCGTCGGTCTCGCGCTCGGCTGGCGTCCGGAGGTCGCCGGCCTTCCGTATGCGCTGCTCCTTCTCCTGCTCGGCACGTGGGCGTTCGTGGCCCTCGCCCTGCTCCTGGCCGGCACCCTTCGGGCGGAGGGCGTCCTCGCGGTCGCGAACCTCGTCTGGGTCCTGCTGCTGGTCCTCGGCGGCGTGGTGGTCCCCCGCAGCCAGTTGCCCGACGCCCTCGCCGGTGTCGTCGGCGCCCTCCCCTCGGCGGCTCTCGGCGACGGTCTACGAGCGGCGTTCGGCGACGGAACGTTCCTCGCCGGGCCGGCTCTCGTCCTGCTCGCCTGGGCGGTCGTCGCGACCGTCCTCACGGCGTGGACGTTCCGGTGGTCGGACTAGGCCGGGCGGCGACACCGTGACGGACTTCCTGAACCACATCCCACTCGCGGGCTACCGCGTCGCCCTCGGCCTCGCGCTGCTGGCCGTCGCGGGCGTCTCGGTGGCGGTGATCGAGCGCCGCTCGGCGGGGTGGCGCCGCGCCGGGCTGGTCGTCGCCGTCGTGGCCTCGATCGCCACGGCCGGTGCCGTCGTGAACACGAGCCTGCACGCATACCCCACCGTCGGAGACCTCATCGGTACCCCGCGCTACCCGAGTGTCGACGAGCTGCAGCAGCACCCCACGAGCAACCTCGAGCTGGAGCGTGGTGCGACGGCGCGCATCTCCGTGCCGGACACCGCGTCACACTTCGGCGTCTTCGACGCGCAGGTCTACCTGCCGCCGCAGTACTTCACCGAGCCGGACCACCGGTTCCCCGTCGTGATCCTCACCCACGGCAACCCCGGCCGGAGCACCGACTGGCTCGACGGCGGATCGGCCGCGGAGACCGGGCTGACCGTCGCGCAGTCCGGCCACCCGGTCATCCTCGTCATGCCGACCGTCCTCCAGGCGCCCTACGGCGACAGTCTCTGCGTCGACACCACCCTGGAGGGCAACGCCGAGACCTACGTCGTCAAGGACGTCGTCAAGGCCGCCGACACCCAGTTGCGGACCATGCCCGGCGCGGCCCACCGGGCCATCGGCGGCTTCTCGATGGGCGGGTTCTGCGCCCTCAACCTCGGCCTCAAGCACCCCGACGTGTTCTCGGTGATCCTCGCGTTCTCCGCCCTGACCGTCTGCGAGCCGGACGCGATCGAGGGCGGCAACGAGACGCTGTTCGGCACCCCGGACTGGGAGCAGCGGGTCGCAGCCAACAGCCCGGAGGACTACTGGCCCTCGCTCGACCCGGCCACGTCGCCCCCGATGTGGCTGGACGTCGGCGAGGACGAGTTCGACGTCGGCCCACCCCTGGAGGCGTTCGCCGACGACCTCAAGACCGCCGGTTTCACGGTGGAGTTCCACGAGCGGCCGGGCGGCCACGACTTCGCCACCTGGACCGCCGCCCTCCAGGAGTCGCTGCCCTGGGCGGCTGTCAGACTCGGCGCGTGACGTCCACCCCGGGGCTGCGCCCGATCACCGAGGCCGACGTGCCGGCCGTCCTCGCGCTCAACCACCGCTTCGTCGAGCTGCTCTCTCCTCTGGACGCCGAACGGCTGCTCTGGCTGGTCGGTCTCGCCGACCACGCCGACGTCGTCGAGGTCGACGAACGGGTGGTCGGCTTCGTCCTGACCATGGCCCCCGGCAGCGAGTACGACTCGGAGAACTACCGGTGGCACGCGCAGCGGTTCGACGACGACTTCTACTACCTCGACCGGATCGTCATCGCGGAGGAGAGGCGTCGGCGCGGGCTGGCCGGGTTCGTCTACGACGCGATGGAGGACGTTGCCCGCCGGTTCGGCCGGATGACCCTCGAGGTGAACGTCGACCCGCCGAACCACGGCTCGCTCGCCTTCCACGAGCGGCGCGGGTACGTCGAGGTCGGCCGCCTCGGCGAGCCGGGCCACGTGGTCGGCCTCATGGCCAAGGAGCTCACCACCGAGGCTTGATGCATGGTCGGGGTCCCCGCGAAGTATCGGAGCGAAGCGTGGGGTCCCCGCGGCGGATCGACGCGAAGCGGCGAACGTCGTGGGGAGAACTTCGTGGGGTGACTTAGGGTGACGGGCGTGCGCCTGCCCGCGGTTCGGCCCTCGTTCGTGCGGCCGATCCTCGTCGCCAACCTGGTCGGCGAGATCGTCATCGTCATCACCGGCGGCATCGTCCGGCTCACCGGCAGCGGCCTCGGCTGCCCCACCTGGCCGGAGTGCGTACCCGGGTCGTTCACCCCCGTCCCCCACCAGGAGGAGGGGATCCACAAGCTCATCGAGTTCGGGAACCGGACGCTGACGGGCGTCGTGGGGCTCCTCGCCCTCGCGTGCGTCTGGGTGGTGTTCACCCGAATGCGACGTCGCCGGCCGCTGCTGCTCGTGTCGGTCGGGCTGGTGGCCGGCGTGCTCGTCCAGGCGGTCGTCGGCGGCATCGCCGTGCGCATGACCCTCAGCCCGGTGGTCGTGGCGTTCCACTTCCTCCTGTCGATGGTGATGATCGCGCTCTCGACGATGCTGCTGCGCGGCTCGGAGGACGGGTGGTCGCCCGACGGCACCGCCGACCTCGCGCCCCGGGAGCTGCTCGTCCCTCGCCTGGTGTCGACCCTGGCCTGGGTGACGACGGGGGTATGCGCCGCCGTTCTCGTCCTGGGGACGATCGTCACGGGGTCCGGCCCCCACTCCGGCGACGCGGAGCAGCCGGCCCGCACCGGCTTCGACCCGCGGTCCGTGGCCTGGCTGCACGCCGATCTCGTCATGCTGTTCGCCGGGCTCGTCGTGGCGGTCCTCGTCGCGGTGTGGCTGACCAGCTCGTCCGACCGGGCCAAGGCCACGTGGCGCGGCGTCCTGCTGGTGACGTTGCTGCAGGGGGCGATCGGCTACGTGCAGTACTTCACCGGGCTGCCCGAGGTCCTCGTCGGCCTGCACATGCTCGGAGCGTCCCTCCTGGTCGTGACCATGGCGCTCGGGGTCATGAACCTGCGGTCGAACCCGCTCTAGTCCGGCCCGGCTACACGACGCGGTAGCCGATCTCGGCGGCCGCCGTGACGAGGGCGCCCTGGAGGGCCGGGCTCGACAGTGGCCGCGAGAACGCCGGCCGGCGCGGGAAGGCGTCGGCCGCCGCCGTGAACAGGGTGACCGTGGGGCGCCCGGTCATCGTCGACACGCTCCAGATCCCGTCGAGGTCGGGCCACTCGGTGTCGACCGCGCGGGCCCACGCGCGGCATACCGACTTCGGCCCCGACGTCAGCAGGTGCGAGGCGCCGTTGCGGATCGGCCAGGTCGCGGTGAGGTCCAGCAGGGTGAGGACCCGGGTGGGCTGCCAGCCCGTGAGGTAGGGCGCCCGGCGCGACCCGTCGACGACCCGCGAGGCCGCGAACACCTCGGCGAGGCAGGTGACGACGTCCGTCGCCGCATACGTGACCCCGCGCTCCGACCATCCGGGCGGGGGCGGCTGCGGGTCGAACCGGGACGTCGTCGGGCCGAAGTAGCGCAGCCGGTTCCACGGCGTGACGTGCGGGCCGGCGGTCGCGTGGACGCGCCACAAGGCAGCGGACCTCGGTATGCGGTGCAGGTCGCCGGGTCGTCGGACCAGCGGCAGCCCGGGGGTGCGCGGCAGCTTCGCCACGGGCGGCACCTAGGCCGACCCGCGGCGGGTCACCACAGCTCGAGGCCCTCGGCCTCGTCGACGACGCGCTGCGGGTCGCCTCCAGACGCCAGCCACTGCGCGGGGCTCGCGTCGTCGAGGTCGGGGTCGGGAGTGGTGAAGAAGCCCTCGACCGCGGCGGGGTGCAGGTCGGCGGGCAGCGCATCCAGCACCGTCTCCAGCCCCGGCAGGGGCGCGCCCTGGGCGGTGAACTGCCAGCGCGGCAGCCGGCGCTGCGACCCGATGTGGAACGAGTAGAGCTGGTTGTCGCGCAGCCGGTGCGACACCCGGGAGCGGTGGACGTCCAGCAACCCGGCGGCCTGCTCGATGGTCAGCGAGCGCGAGGCGGCGCCGATGACCGACATGGTTGCGTCGGTCGCGCGGTCCAGCGGAGAGCCGGCCACGTCACCGAGCGGCACGCCGGCGTGACGCGTCCAGAAGTCCTCCTCGGCCGAGGTCAGGTCGGCCGCCGCCGGGTCCGGCTGCACGGACAGCCGTCGTTCCAGCGAGGTCGACAGGTCCGCCTCGGTGATGTCGTAGCGGGCCAGCAGCTCACCGAGCGTCATGGCCATCACCTCCTGCGCACATCGTACTCCTCGTGTGCGCTGGTGTGCGGAGCCCGAATGAGAGAAGGGTCAGCGCCAGACGGGCAGGTACAGCAGCGGGTCGAGCGCGACCGCGACGAAGAGGATCGTCAGGTAGGTGATCGAGAAGTGGAACAGCCGCATCGGCCGCAGGACCGCCGACCCGGCCCCGGCCTTGGCCGCTCGCAGCAACCGGTGCGCCTCGATGACGAACAGCGCGCCGGCGACGACCGCCCCCACGAGGTAGAGCAGGCCCATCGGCGCCACCGGGACGAGGAGCAGTGACGCCGCCACCATCGCCCACGAGTACGCGACGACCTGACGCGCGACGACGACGAACTCCTCGACGACCGGGAGCATCGGTACGTGCGCCGCGGCGTAGTCGTCCTTGAACTTCATCGACAGCGGCCAGTAGTGCGGCGGCGTCCAGAAGAAGACCACGGCGAAGAGGACCAGCGGAGCCCAGGCCAGCGAGTTCGTGACCGCCGACCAGCCGACGAGCACCGGCATACATCCGGCCGCCCCGCCCCACACGATGTTCTGCGCGGTGCGCCGCTTGAGCAGCGCGGTGTAGACGCCGACGTAGAACAGCAGCGCGCCGAGTGCCAGCCAGGCACTCAGCCAGTTGACCAGCAGCCCGAGCCAGAGCGTCGACGCGACCGTGAGCGCGATGCCGAAGACCAGGGCCGCCCGCGGCGACACCGTGCCGGTGACCAGCGGCCGGTTGCTGGTGCGGTGCATGATCGCGTCGATGTCGCGGTCGAGGTAGCAGTTCAGGGTGTTGGCCGCGCCGGCCGACATCGTCCCGCCAACGAGCGTGGCGAGCACCAGCCAGAGCGAGGGCACCCCGCGGGCCGCCAGGAACATCACCGGAACCGTGGTGATGAGCAGCAGCTCGATGATCCGCGGCTTGGTCAGCGCGACGTACTGGCCGACGACGAACCAGGGTCCCCGACCGTGAGGAGCCGGTGCCGCCGAGAGGTCGGCGCGGGGGTCCAGAGCGGTCACGGATTCCTTCGCGGTGGGGCGGGCCGAATGTGCGAGCAGAACGAGCGGACACAGGGCGGCGTCGGGCAGGCGCGAGTCTATCCCGGTGCTCCGAGAACGGGGTTTCGGTGGGCAGCCCAGCGCATGACACGGCGTGTTGCTGGGCACATGCTCAGGGCTAGGCTCACAAAAGACCGGTTCCGGCTTCGAAGGAGAGCTCCGTGACCCCGCCCTCGGCAACCCGATCCGCCCGACGTTCGACGAGGTCGTCGACAGGTCCACTCGCCAAGCGCAGCCCGGAGCTCCATCTCCCGGTGGCCAAGAAGGCCGGCTGGAGCGACCTCGACGTCCGCGCCGTCGACACGGTGCGCGTCCTCGCCGCCGACGCGGTCCAGAAGACCGGCAACGGTCACCCTGGCACCGCCATGTCGCTGGCGCCCGTGGCCTACCTGCTCTACCAGAACGTCATGACCCACGACCCGTCCGATCCCGCCTGGCTGGGTCGCGACCGGTTCGTCCTGTCCTGCGGGCACTCCAGCCTCACGCAGTACATCCAGCTCTACCTCTCCGGCTACGGCCTGGAGATGAAGGACCTCGAGGCGCTGCGCACGTGGGGCAGCCTCACCCCCGGCCACCCCGAGGTGCACCACACCACCGGTGTCGAGATCACCACCGGTCCGCTCGGCTCCGGCCTGGCCTCGGCGGTCGGCATGGCGTTCGCCCAGCGCCGGCAGCGGGAGATGTTCGACGCCGGCGCCAAGCCCGGTGAGAGCGTCTTCGACCACCACATCTTCGTGCTGGCCTCCGACGGCGACATCATGGAGGGTGTCACGCACGAGGCGTCAGCCCTCGCCGCGCACCAAGAGCTCGGCAACCTCACGCTGATCTACGACCAGAACCACATCTCGATCGAGGACGACACCAACATCTCGTTCTCCGAGGACGTCGCGAAACGCTACGAGGCCTACGGCTGGGACGTCCACACCGTCGACTGGCGCCGCAACACCGCAGACGACGAGGGCGGCTACCGCTACGTCGAGGACGTCGACGAGCTGCTCGCGGCGATCGAGGCCGGCAAGAAGGTCCGCAACAAGCCGACCCTCGTCGTCCTCAAGACGATCATCGCCTGGCCCGCGCCGACCAAGCAGAACACCGGCAAGTCGCACGGCTCGGCCCTCGGCGACGCCGAGGTCGACTCCACGCACGAGATCCTCGGGTTCCCGCAGAAGCGGTTCCCCGTCGAGCGCGCCGTGCTCACACACGCCCGCAAGGTCATCGGCCGCGGCAAGGCCGCGCACAAGGCCTGGGACAAGCGGTATGCGGCGTGGCGCAAGGCCAACTCCGACAAGACGGCGCTGCTCGACCGGCTCGTCTCCGGTCAGGTCCCTTCGGGGCTGGGCAAGGCCCTCCCGACCTTCCCGACCGACCTCGACAAGGGCATGTCGACCCGGGCCGCCTCCGGCAAGGTGCTCGACGCGATGGCCGACGTCATGCCCGAGCTCTGGGGCGGTTCGGCCGACCTCGCCGAGTCCAACAACACGACGATGGCCGGCCAGCCGTCGTTCATCCCGACCGGCAAGCAGACCGAGGAGTGGAAGGGCGGCCCCGGCGGCCGCACGCTGCACTTCGGCATCCGCGAGTTCGGAATGGGCTGCATCCTCAACGGCATCGCCCTCGAGGGCCTCACCCGCCCCTACGGCGGCACGTTCCTCGTCTTCTCCGACTACATGCGCGGCGCCGTGCGCCTGGCGGCTGTCCAGGGCATCCCGGTGACCTTTGTGTGGACGCACGACTCGATCGGCCTCGGCGAGGACGGTCCCACCCACCAGCCGGTCGAGCACCTCGCCGCGTTGCGGGCGATGCCCGGGCTCGACGTCGTCCGCCCGGCGGACGCCAACGAGACCGCGGTCTGCTGGGAGACCATCCTCGACAACGCCAAGCCGGCGGGCCTCGTCCTCACTCGCCAGAACCTGCCGATCTACGACCGGAAGGCCTTCGCCAAGGCGGCCAACGCCAGCAAGGGCGCCTACGTCCTCGTCGACGCTGGGAAGAACGGCAAGGAGACGCCCGACGTCATCCTCATCGCCACCGGCTCCGAGGTGAGCATCGCCGTCGACGCCCGAGCCGCGCTGGAGAAGGCCGGGATCAAGACACGCGTCGTCTCGATGCCGTGCCGTGAGTGGTTCGAGCGGCAGACCATGGCCTACCGCGACCGCGTCCTGCCCCCGTCGGTCCGGGCCCGGGTCAGCATCGAGGCCGCCGTCGGTCTCGGCTGGCGCGACTACGTCGGCGACGCCGGCCGGATCATCTCCCTGGAGCACTTCGGTGCCTCGGCGGACTACAAGACCCTCTACCGCGAGTTCGGGATCACCCCCGAGGCGACGGTCAAGGCGGCCAAGGACTCGGTCAAGGCTGCCAAGGCGGCTGCGACCGTGGCCCCCGTCAAGGACGTCAACCCGCGGTCGGCCCAGAACGGCAGCCTCACCGACACCTCCTCCGCCAAGCCCGCCGCGAAGAAGGCCACGGTCGCGGCGCGCTGACCATCCCCATCCGTTCCTCCCCAACGTTCATCCCACACGTTCATCCCACTCGCTTAGGGAGCTGAGCACGCATGACGAACGACAACCTCCAGGCCCTCTCGGACGCCGGCGTCTCCATCTGGCTGGACGACCTGTCCCGTGACCGGCTCGACTCGGGCAACCTCGCCGAGCTCGTCAAGGTCCGCAACGTCGTGGGCGTCACGACCAACCCGTCGATCTTCCAGGCGGCGATGTCGCAGGGAACCGCCTACGACGACCAGATCGCCAAGCTGGCCGCGGCCGGCAAGAACGTCGAGGAGGCGGTCTTCGCGATGACCACCGACGACGTCCGCAACGCCTGCGACGTCATGAAGCCGGTCTACGACGCCACCAACGGCGTCGACGGCCGCGTGTCGATCGAGGTCGACCCGCGGCTCGCCCACGACACCGAGGGCACCATCGCCCAGGCCAAGCAGCTGCGCGACGGCGTCGACCGGGAGCAGGTGCTCATCAAGATCCCGGGCACCCTCGAGGGTCTGCCCGCGATCACCGCGGCCATCGCCGACGGGATCAGCGTCAATGTCACCCTGATCTTCAGCCTCGAGCGCTACCGCGCCGTGATGAACGCCTACCTCAGCGGCCTCGAGCAGGCCCAGCAGAGCGGGCACGACCTCTCGAAGATCGAGTCGGTCGCGTCGTTCTTCGTGTCGCGCGTCGACACCGAGATCGACAAGCGGCTCGACGCCATCGCCACCGACGAGGCCAAGGGCCTCAAGGGCAAGGCGGGCATCGCGAACGCGCGGCTGGCGTACCAGGCCTACGAGGAGGTCTTCTCAACTCCTCGCTGGAAGTCCCTAGAGGCCGAGGGGGCCCGGCCCCAGCGCCCGCTGTGGGCGTCGACGGGGGTCAAGGACCCCGCATACAAGGACACGATGTACGTCGTCGACCTCGTCGCTCCGGGCATCGTCAACACCATGCCGGAGAAGACTCTCGACGCGGTCGCCGACCACGGCGAGGTCGTGGGCGACACCATCACGCCGAACTACGCGGACGCCCAGAAGGTCCTCGACGACCTCGAGGCACTCGGCGTCTCCTACAACGATGTCGTCCAGGTCCTCGAGACCGAGGGCGTCGACAAGTTCGAGAAGGCGTGGGGCGAGCTGCTCGACGAGGCCACCGCGAACCTGGAGAAGGCGGCCCAGAAGGCAGCCCAGCAGTGACCGCGCTGTCCGTCTCCGCGTCCGGACCGGCCGCGGACGCCATCGCTACTGCCGTCCCGCAGCTGGTCGAGGCGCAGTTCGCCTCGAAGCTCTTCGCGAAGGACCCCACGCTGTGGGGCGCGGCCGCGGAGTCCGAGTCGTCCAAGCGGCTCTCCTGGGTCGGCCTGGGCCGGTCCTCGCGTCCCCTGGTCGGCGAGATCGCGGCGCTGCGCGACGACCTCGTCGGCAAGGGGCTCGACCACGTCGTGCTCTGCGGCATGGGTGGGTCGTCTCTGGCGCCCGAGGTGATCTGCGCGACCGAGGGCAAGGAGCTCGTCGTCCTCGACTCGTCCGACCCCGACTACGTGCGCGCGGCCCTGCAGGACAAGCTCGACCGCACGATCGTCGTCGTCTCGAGCAAGTCCGGGTCCACCGTCGAGACCGACTCGCAGAAGCGCGTCTACGAAGGCGCCTTCACGGACGCCGGGATCGACCCGACCGAGCGCATCGTCATCGTCACCGACCCGGGCAGCCCGCTCGACAAGAGCGCCCGTGAGGCGGGCTACCGCGTCGTCAACGCCGACCCCGACGTGGGCGGCCGCTACTCCGCGCTGACCGCGTTCGGGCTGGTCCCGAGCGGCCTGGCCGGCGTGGACATCGAGGCCCTGCTCGACGACGCCGAGTCGGTCGCCGACCTGCTCTCCGCCGACGACGACGCCAACCCGGCACTGCGGCTGGGTGCGGCGATCGGCGGGACGAGCCCGCTGCGCGACAAGCTGGCCATCGTCGACGACGGGTCCGGCATCGTCGGGTTCGCCGACTGGGCCGAGCAGCTCATCGCCGAGTCGACCGGGAAGAGCGGCACCGGCATACTCCCCGTCGTCGTGGGCAACGACCAGGACCCCGAGATCCAGTGGCCGGCGCCCGATGTCACGGTCGCCCGGCTGGTCAGCGTCGATGCGGACGACGAGCCGCTCTCGGACGACACCGACGTGGTCGCGATCGACCCCACCCGCTCCGAAGTCGCAGTCAGCGGCTCGCTCGGCGCCCAGATGCTGCTGTGGGAGGTCGCCGTCGCGGCGGCCGGCCGGCTGCTCGGCATCAACCCGTTCGACCAGCCCGACGTCGAGAGCGCCAAGGCCGCGGCCCGCGAGCTGCTCGACAAGGGGATGGGCGCGTCGGCGGCTCCGGCGGCCACTGACGGCGCGATCGAGATCCGCACGATGGGTGGGGACGGCGACTGGCTGGGCGGGGCCACCACGGTGGCCGGCGCGCTGGACGCGCTGTTCGCCCAGCTCGACCCGAACCAGGGCTACGTCGCGGTGATGGCCTACCTCGACCGGCTGGCCGACGCGCCGCTCGCGGCGTGCCGACGGGCCATCGCCCTACGCACCGAGCGGCCGACGACGTTCGGCTGGGGTCCGCGGTTCCTGCACTCGACCGGACAGTTCCACAAGGGCGGCCCGGCCGTCGGCGTCTACCTGCAGATCACGACGCAGCCCCTGGAGGACCTCGCCATCCCCGGCCGGGAGTTCACCTTCGGCGGCTTCATCGCGGCCCAGGCCGGCGGTGACGCTGCGGTGCTGGCGGCCCACGGGCGGCCGGTGCTACAGCTGCACCTTACCGAGCACGACGCCGGGCTCGCCCAGCTCGAGAAGGTCCTGGGCGTGGGTGGTTCCGACACCTCTGCGGGAGCCGGCCGAGGAGACGCATGAGCCCAGCCCGGGTCGCGGCGGGCACCAACCCCCTCCGCGACGCGCGGGACCGGCGGCTGCCCCGGATCGCCGGCCCGTGCGGCATGGTGATGTTCGGGGTGACCGGCGACCTGTCCCGCAAGAAGCTGATGCCGGCGATCTACGACCTCGCCAACCGAGGCCTGCTGCCGCCGGGTTTCTCGCTGGTCGGGTTCGCCCGCCGTGACTGGGCGGACGAGGACTTCGGTCAGGTCGTCTACCAGTCGGTGCGCGACCACGCCCGGACCCCGTTCCGTGAGGACGTCTGGCGCAACCTCGCCGAGGGGTTCCGGTTCGTGCCGGGGACCTTCGACGACCCGGCGGCCTTCGACCTGCTCGCCGACACCGTGCACGCCCTGGAGCACCAGCGCGGCACCGGTGGCAACCTCGCGTTCTACCTCTCGATCCCGCCCGGCTCGTTCTCGCTGGTCTGTGAACAGCTGAAGCGCTCCGGGCTGGCCGACGCCCGCGGGGAGGCCTGGCGGCGGGTCGTCATCGAGAAGCCGTTCGGCCACGACCTGGCCAGCGCCCGCGAGCTCAACACCATCGTCGAGACGGTGTTCCCGGCCGACTCGGTGTTCCGTATCGACCACTACCTGGGCAAGGAGACGGTCCAGAACATGTTGGCGCTGCGGTTCGCCAACCAGATGTTCGAGCCGATCTGGAATGCCAACTACGTCGACCACGTGCAGATCACCATGGCCGAGGACATCGGCATCGGCGGCCGCGCCGGCTACTACGACGGCATCGGCGCCGCCCGCGACGTGATCCAGAACCACCTCCTCCAGCTGCTCGCCCTCACCGCCATGGAGGAGCCGGTCTCGTTCAACGCCCGCGACCTGCGCGGCGAGAAGGAGAAGGTCCTCTCGGCCGTCACCATCCCCGCCGACATCGGCCGCGACACCGCGCGTGGCCAGTACACCCACGGGTGGCAGGGCGAGGAGGAGGTCGTCGGGTACCTCGAGGAGCAGGGCGTTGCCAAGGGCTCCACGACCGAGACGTATGCGGCGGTGAAGCTCATCGTCGACACCCGCCGCTGGGCCGGGGTCCCCTTCTACCTGCGTACCGGCAAGCGGTTGGGCAAGCGCGTCACCGAGATCGCGGTGGTCTTCAAGCGGGCGCCACACCTTCCGTTCGACGACACGGCCACCGAGGAGCTCGGCCAGAACGCGATCGTCATCCGGGTGCAGCCCGACGAGGGCATCACCATGCGGTTCGGGTCCAAGGTGCCGGGCAACCAGATGGAGGTCCGCGACGTCACGATGGACTTCGGCTACGGGTCCGCGTTCACGGAGTCCAGCCCCGAGGCATACGAGCGGCTGATCCTCGACGTCCTGCTCGGCGACCCGCCGCTCTTCCCCCGCCACGAGGAGGTCGAGCTGTCCTGGCAGATCCTCGACCCGATCGAGGCGTGGTGGGCCAAGCACGGGCGGCCCGAGCCGTACGCGGCCGGCGGCTGGGGTCCGGCGTCGGCGCACGAGATGATGGCCCGCGAGGGTCGCACCTGGAGGATTCCGTGATCATCGACCTCCCGAAGACGACGTCGGCCTCGGTGAGCAAGAAGCTGGTCCAGCTGCGCAACGACGTCGGCGCGATGACGCTGGGCCGGGTGCTGACCCTGGTCATCGTCGTCGACGACCACCAGGCCGAGGAGATCATCGAGGCCGCGAACGACGCCTCGCGGCAGCACCCCTGCCGGATCGTCGTCGTCGTCGCGGGGAACCGGCGTGGGTCGGCCCGGATGGACGCCCAGATCCGCCTCGGCGGCGACGCCGGGGCCTCCGAGGTCGTCATCATGCGGCTCTACGGCGAGCTGGCCAAGCACGGCCAGTCGGTCGTCGTCCCACTGCTGCTGGCCGACTCCCCCGTCGTGGCCTGGTGGCCGCACGAGTTCCCCGCCGACCTGCGTACCGACCCGATCGCGCAGATGGCGCAGCGGCGGATCACCGACTCGGCGGAGTCCCGCAACCCGCGCGAGGCCCTCAGGCGGCTCGCGACGCAGTACCAGCCGGGCGACACGGACCTCGCGTGGACCCGGGTCACGCTCTGGCGTGGGCTCTTGTCCGCGGCGCTGGACGGCCCGCCCTACGAGTCGGTGACCGGGGCTGTCGTGGCCGGCGCCAGCGACTCGCCGTCGACCGAGCTGCTCGCAGCATGGCTCGGGCTGGCGCTCAAGGCCCCGGTCCGCCGGGTCCGCACCAAGGGCGGGGCGGGGGTCGTCAGCGTGCGGCTGGACCGCAAGAGCGGGCCGATCGACCTGGTCCGACCCGACGGCGCGGTCGCCACGCTGTCGCAGCCCGGTCAGCCGGACCGGCGGATCTCGCTCAAGCGGCGCGGGCTCGCCGAGTGCCTCGCCGACGAGTTGCGCCACCTCGACGACGACGACGTGTATGCGGCCACGCTCACCCGCGGCCTCAAGACGCTGCGGCCCGCTCGCCAGACCGCCTCCGAGGCGGCTGCGCGCGGCGAGGCGCCGTCGACGAGCGGGTCCCGGAAGATGGCCGCCCAGCTGGCCCGCAACGCGAGGGCCGAGGAGGCGCTGGCCATGGTCGTGGCCCCACCGCCGCCGGACGAGGGCGACACGACGGCGGTCAAGAAGGCCACGGCGCGCAAGCGGGCCGGCGAGCCGACCCCGCGGGAGAAGGCGATCGCCAAGCGGCCCGCGAAGAAGGCGGCTCGCACGAGGTCCACGTCGTGACCGGCGCCGAGCCCACGGTCGAGGTCCACCCGTCGAAGCAGAGCCTGTCGCACGCGGCGGCGGTGCGGTTCCTCGCGGCGGTGCGCGACGCCGTGGCCACGCGCGGTATGGCCCAGGTGGCCCTCACCGGTGGGTCGATGGGGTCGGCGATCTTCGCGTCCCTGCTCGAGACTCCGGGTCGCGACGAGGTCGACTGGTCGCAGGTCTACGTGTGGTGGGGCGACGAGCGCTACCTGCCGGCCGGCGACCCGGACCGCAACGACACCCAGAACGACGAGGCCGGGCTGTCGCAGCTGGGGCTGGACGGCGGCAAGGTGTTCCGCGTCGAGGGCCCGGACGCCAGCGAGAGCGCCGAGGCGAGTGCGTCCTCGTACGGGACATCGGTGCGCGAGTTCGGGCAGGGCGAGTTCGACGTGGTCCTGCTCGGCGTCGGTCCGGACGGTCACGTGGCGTCGCTGTTCCCACACCACCCGGCGCAGCGCATCACCGACGCGGTGGCGGTGGCGGTGCACGACTCCCCCAAGCCGCCGCCGGACCGGGTGTCGCTCACGTTCGAGTGCCTCAACCGGACGCGTGAGGTGTGGTTCCTCGTGTCCGGGCCGGACAAGGCGGGCGCCGTGGCGGCGGCCCTGGCGCCGGATGCGGACCGGTGGGACGTTCCGGCGAGCGGGGTGCGCGGCTCAGTGGCGACCCGCTGGCTCCTCGACGAGGCCGCAGCCGCCAACCTCGGTGGTGGGTCCGGGTCGTAGCGGTTGGAATTCCGACCGCTCGTGCCCGCTCAGGCGGCATCGGCCATCTGTAGCGCTCGCCCGACCTGGTCGAGGAACGCGTCCTCGGCCAGTCGAAGGCCCAGGAGGCTGATGCGCAGAACGATGTCGCGGGTCAAGGCCACCTCGTTCTGGCGCAGATGGTCAGCGATGAGGGTCAGACCCTCGCCGTGATGGGCACCGTCGATCTCAACGACGAGGCGTGAGCGTCCCCACCGGACGTCGAGGTAGACCCGGCCCCGGGGAGTGCGTCGGACCAACTGCCGATCCGGCTCGGGCAGGCCCCGCACTCGACACATCCGGGCGAAGTCCAGCTCGCCGAGTGACGTTGCTCCGTCGGTGATGTCGTGGACCAGTTGGAGGACCAGCGCCCGTCGGCGTCGACCGGACCACAACGAGGTGGCGGTCTGGAGCTGCGGGCCGGAGACGATCCCCTGCTGGATCGGGAGCACCAGGACAAGCGCAGCCTGACGGTCCGAGACCGCCCAGTGCGCCGCTCGGACGGCCGCGAGCGCGGGCCGAACCCGCGGTACGCCCCGGTCGGTCATCAGCTCCCGTTCCAGCCTGACAACGCGGTGGATCCGCACACCCGGCGTCCGCTTCGGGCTGTAGGCGTCCGGTACCGACACGTGCACGGCGGGCTCCTCACAGCCCGTGACGCCGGCGGCCAGAAGGGCGCTGACCCCATCGAGTGCCGCCACTGCTGAGCCTGTCTCCCAGACCGCGCGCCACCAGAGGGCCGGCGGCTCGAGAGGTCGTGTATGGACCGCGACGGTCTGCGCACCATGGATGGCCCAACGGTCGCCTGCGGCCTCGCGGGCCATGACATGACGGTCGACGCCGAGGCCTCGCAGCGCCGTCCGCGACAGCACGCCGCCGAAGCGCTCGGCCTCCCGAGCGACGGCTCGCCGACGCAGCGACGGGTTGGACAGCTCCACCAGCAGAGCATGTGGCCCACGCGACTCCTCAACGGCTCCGTCGAGGCGCCTGTGGACAACGGGTCCGGGCCGCCGAGGTCGGAATTCCGACCGCTGGCGCCCGGACCGGGCGGGAGCTACTGGATGAGGCCGCGCTGGCGCAGGGTGGCGAGCGCCTCGTCGAGGATCGCCTTGCCGTCGGCGTCGGAACGTCGTTCCTTCACGTAGGCGAGGTGGGTCTTGTAGGGCTCCACCTTGTGCGGGGCGGGCGGGTTGTCGTGGTCCTGACCCGCGGGGTACCCGCAACGCGGACAGTCCCAGGTGTCCGGCAGCACGAGGCCCGGCTCCTCGGCGAAGCTCGGCCGCGTCTCGTGGCCGTTGGCGCACCAGTACGAGACGAAGATCCGAGGAGCGGCATCGCCGCGCTCGGCCTCGCCCATCGGCCCGGCGCCGACCCTGCTGCCACGGATGGCGTTACCGCTGGCCATTCAGACTCCCTTGTACGGTCAGCCGGCGAACCGGGCCAGCAGGCCCAGTCCGAGGACGGTGATGAACCAGACGATGCCGATCGCGATGGTGAACCGGTCGAGGTTGCGTTCCGCGATCGTCGAGCCTCCGAGCGAGCTGGACATCCCACCGCCGAACATGTCGGACAGCCCGCCGCCCTTTCCCTTGTGCATGAGGATCAGCATGATCAGGAAGAGGTTCGCGAGGACCAGCAGGGCCTGCAGGCCAATCTTCACGGCGTTCACGGGTGAGGAGATCCCATCTGGTTCGTACGTGTGGTCACGGGGCGCTCACGCCTCCCCCCGACGCGCGGGCAACGCTTCTCAGGATAACCCGGCTCGGCCTAGATCCCGGCACGCGCTAGGTGCGGGGTCAGCCGACATGATCTCGGAATCGGCAGATCGTGCTGAACTCCTCGGGGTCGATCGACGCCCCGCCGACCAGCGCCCCGTCGATGTCGTCCTGCGCCATGAGGGACGCGATGTTGCGCGCCTTGACCGAACCGCCGTAGATCACGCGGGTCTGGTCGGCGATCGCGTCGTTGGAGATGTCGGCCACGAAGTACCGGATCGCCTTGCACACCTGCTGCGCGTCGTCCGGGGTCGCGACCTCACCGGTTCCGATCGCCCAGATCGGCTCGTACGCGATGACGATCTGCGGCAGGTACTCGCGCCGCACGTCGAACAGGCCCGCGCGCAGCTGCTCCAGCACGTACGGCACCGCACGGCCCTCGCGCCGGATGGCGAGGTTCTCGCCGATGCAGAGGATCGGGGTCAGACCGTGCTGGAACGCCGCCAGGACCTTGTCGTTGACGACCTGGTCCGACTCCTTCTGGTGCTCGCGCCGCTCGCTGTGCCCGACCACCGCATACGTGCAGCCGAGCTTCGCGAGGAACTCGCCGGAGATCTCCCCGGTGAACGGGCCGAAGGTATGCGTGGAGAGGTCCTGCGCGCCGTACTTGAGGCGGAGCTTGTCGGCCTCGACGAGGGTCTGCACGGACCGCAGGTCGGTGAACGGCGGCATCACGGCCACCTCGACGGCATCGTAGTCGTGCTTCGCGTCCCGCAGGGTCCAGTCGAGCTTCTGGACGAAGTGGGTTGCCTGGAGGTGGTCCAGGTTCATCTTCCAGTTGCCCGCGATGAGCGGAGTCCGGGCCATCAGTCGCTCTCCTCCAGCACTGTCAACCCCGGCAGCTCCTTGCCCTCGAGGTACTCGAGGCTCGCACCGCCGCCGGTCGAGATGTGCCCGAACTGGTCGTCGGAGAACCCGAGCTGCCGCACCGCGGCGGCCGAGTCACCCCCACCGACCACGGTCAGGGCGCCCTTGACGGTGACCTCGACCAGCGCCTCGGCGAGCGCCTTGGTGCCCGCCGCATACGGGGCCATCTCGAACGCGCCCATGGGCCCGTTCCAGAAGACGGTATGCGTGTCGCTCAGCTTCTCGGCGAACAGCGCGGAGGACTTCGGTCCGATGTCGAGCCCGATCCGGTCGGCCGGGATCGCGTCGGCCGCGACGACCTCGTGGTCGGCGTCGGCCGAGAACGCGGTGGCCGCGACGATGTCGACGGGCAGGACGATCTCGACGCCCTTGGCCGTGGCCTCGTCGAGGTACCCGCGCACGGTGTCGAGCTGGTCCTCCTCGAGGAGGCTCTTGCCGACCTCGTGGCCCTGGGCCTTGAGGAAGGTGAACACCATCCCGCCGCCGATGAGCAGCCGGTCGGCGGTGCCGAGGAGGTTGCCGATGACCCCGAGCTTGTCGGACACCTTGGCGCCACCGAGCACGACCGCATACGGCCGGTCGGGGTTCTCGGTGAGCCGCTTGAGCACGTCGACCTCGGTGGACACGAGTCCGCCGGTGGCGTGCGGCAGGAGGCGGGCGACGTCGTAGACCGACGCCTGCTTCCGGTGCACGACGCCGAACCCGTCGGAGACGAAGACGTCGGCCAGCGAGGCGAGCGCCTGGGCGAACTCGGCCCGCTCCTCGTCGGTCTTGGCCGTCTCGCCAGGGTTGAACCGGAGGTTCTCCAGGAGCACGACATCGCCCGGGCCGGCCGCCGCGACGGTGGCCTTGGCCGACGTCCCCACCGTGTCGGTGGCGAAGGCGACGTCACGGCCGAGCAGCTCACCGAGCCGCTTCGCGACCGGCGCGAGCGAGTACCTGTCCTCCGGCGCGCCCTTGGGCCGGCCGAGGTGGGCGCAGACCACGACGGTCGCGCCCGCCTCGGAGAGGGCCTCGATCGCCGGGACGGACGCCTTGATACGCCCGTCGTCGGTAATGATGGGCTGGCCGGCCGAATAGTCAAGTGGCACGTTGAGGTCGGACCGGACGAGTACCCGCTTGCCGCGCAGGTCGCCGTCCGCCAGCAGGTCGGCGAGAGTGCGCACCGAGCTACAGGTCCTTGCCGACGAGCACGACGAGGTCGATGAGGCGGTTGGAGTAGCCCCACTCGTTGTCGTACCAGCCGACGACCTTGACCTGGTTGCCGATGACCTTGGTCAGGCCCGCATCGAAGATGCACGAGTGCGGGTCGGTGACGATGTCGCTGCTGACGATCGGGTCCTCGGTGTACTTGAGGATGCCCTTCAGCGCGCCGTCGGCAGCGGCCTTGACCGCTGCGTTGACCTCGTCGACCGTCGTCTCGCGGCCAGCCTCGAAGGTGAGGTCCGTGGCCGAGCCCGTGGGGATCGGCACCCGCATGGCGAACCCGTCGAGCTTGCCCTTGAGCTGCGGCAGGACCAGGCCGATCGCCTTGGCGGCGCCGGTCGAGGTCGGCACGATGTTGAGGGCCGCGGCGCGAGCGCGACGCAGGTCCTTGTGCGGGCCGTCCTGGAGGTTCTGGTCCTGGGTGTAGGCGTGAATGGTCGTCATGAGGCCCTTGACGATGGTGAACTCGTCGTCGAGCGCCTTGGCCATCGGCGCGAGGCAGTTCGTCGTGCACGACGCGTTGGAGATGATCGCGTGCGCAGCGGCGTCGTAGGCGGAGTCGTTGACCCCCATGACGATGGTGACGTCCTCGTTCTTCGCCGGAGCGGAGATGATGACCTTCTTGGCGCCGTTGTCGATGTGCGCCTTGGCCTGAGTGGCATCGGTGAAGAAGCCCGTGGACTCGACGACGACGTCCGCACCCAGGTCGCCCCACTTGAGGTTCGCCGGGTCACGCTCGGCGAACGCCTTGAAGGACTTGCCGTTCACGGCGATCTCGTCGACGCTCGAGGTGACGTCTCCGTCGAGCCGGCCGAGGATCGAGTCGTACTTGAGCAGATGGGCCAGGGTGGCATTGTCGGTGAGGTCGTTGACGCCGACGATCTCGATGTCGGCGCCCGACGCGGCGGCGGCGCGGAAGAAGTTGCGGCCGATGCGGCCGAAGCCGTTGATCCCTACGCGGACAGTCACTGGTTTCAAACCTTCCCAGGGTGGATCAGGGTCGCCTAGACCCTAGTCCAGCGCGCGTGACCCCGATCACGACCGTCCGCCGTACGGGCGGGTAACCGATGGAGAGTTGTCCCCAGTCGCGGAGGCGACCTCAGTGAAGGCCGGGCCGCATGCCTCGCGCAGCATGGCGGGCCTGGCGGTGGGGACACCTCTCCCGCTTGCGAGGGAGTGCCCGGAGCGAAGCGGAGGGCGCGGATGGTCTGCTGCGCGAGGCATGCGGCCCGGCCACCCCGGGCGACCGAACTCTCTTTACTCGAGCATGTCCGCCGTGAGGTTGGCGTCGGTGCCGGGGACGCCGAGGTCCTGGGCCTTCTTGTCGGCCATCGCCAGCAGCCGCCGGATCCGGCCGGCGACGGCGTCCTTGGTCATCGGCGGGCTGGCCAGCTGGCCGAGCTCCTCGAGGGACGCCTGCTTGTGCTTCAGCCGCAGCTGGCCGGCCTCGCTGAGATGGTCGGGGACGTCCTCGCCGAGGATCTCCATGGCCCGCTCGACCCGCGACCCCGCAGCCACGGCGGCCCGGGCGGAGCGGCGCAGGTTGGCGTCGTCGAAGTTGGCCAGGCGGTTCGCGGTGGCGCGGACCTCGCGGCGCATCCGGCGCTCCTCCCACGCCAGCACCGCGTCGTGAGCACCGAGGCGGGTGAGCATCGCCGCGATGGCGTCGCCGTCGCGGATGACCACCCGGTCGACGCCGCGGACCTCGCGGGCCTTGGCCTGGATGCCCAGCCGGCGGGCCGCGCCGACGAGCGCCAGAGCCGCCTCGGGACCCGGGCAGGTCACCTCGAGGGCCGACGACCGGCCGGGCTCGGTGAGCGAGCCGTGCGCGAGGAACGCCCCTCGCCAGGCGGCCTCCGAGTCGCACGCGGACGCGCTGACCACCTTCGGCGGGAGTCCGCGTACGGGGCGACCGCGCGAGTCGATGAGCCCGGTCTGGCGGGCGAGGGTCGCGCCCTCCTCGACGATGCGCACGACGTAGCGGCTGCTCTTACGCAACCCGCCGGCGGACATGACGAGGACGTCGGACTTGTGGCCGTAGACCTCGGCCACGAACCGGCGCAGGCGGCGGGCGGCGTTGGCGGTGTCGAGCTCGGCCTCCACGACGATCTGGCCGCCGACGATGTGCAGGCCCCCCGCGAAGCGGAGGGTTGCGGCCACCTCGGCCTTTCGGCAACAGGGCTTGGTCACCTCGAGCCGTGACAGCTCGTCCTTGACCTTCGCCGTCATTGCCATGCCAGCCATCCTGCCACCCTGTCTCCGTCGACGAATCGCCCGACGGTTGCCGTGCCGCCCCTCTGCCCCAGTGGGTGACGCACCACCACACCCACCTGTCACACGCTTCTCGGATCGAGCCGGTACCAAGCGTTTTCGGCGTTGCACCCGAGGTGAAGGTCGCAGAGTATCCGATCCGAATCGGACATGGTGCGGGGGCCTCAGGAGATGACGTCCCGGTATGCCGCGGCCAGCCGCAACGGGTCGTGCTGACCGGGGTGGCCCATCGCCGAGACGGTCGAGACGACCAGCTCGGCACCGACCAGGTCGACCGCTCTCCGCAGGGCCTCCGGGTCGTCCACGCAGCTCGGGTCGGCGAGGACGACGTCGAACCGGAGCTCCGGCGCGTGCTTGACCAGGCTGTCGATGTGGTCTTGGGCGCGGTACCCCTTGGTCTCGCCGGTGTGGACCTCGAGGTTGAGGTTGAGCAGCTTCCGGGCCTGCGTCGACACGATCGCGTCGCGCAGGCTGGGCACGAGGACGTGCGGCATGACGGACGTGAACCACGATCCGGGGCCGAGGAAGACCCAGTCGGCCTCGCGGATCGCCTCCAGCGTCTGCGTCGGGCAGCCCGGGTCCGGCGGCAGGATGCGTACCCCCTGCACCCGCCCCCGGGTCGAGGCGACCCGGTGCTGGCCCCGGACGATGCTGACAACCTCGGGGTATGCCGGGTCGTGGCCGACGATCTCGGCCTCGATCTCGAGCGGGACGCTGGCCATCGGCAGGACCCGGCCGCGGGAGTTGAGCAGCCGGCCGACGAGATCCAGGCCGTCGACGGTGTCGCCGAGCAGGTCCCAGAGCGAGACGATGAGGAGGTTGCCGAGGGCGTGCCCCGCGAGCGGCCCCTCGCCCTGGAACCGGTGCTGGAGCACGTCCCGCCACGTGTGGCCCCACTCGGTGTCGTCGCACAGCGAGGCGAGCGCCATCCGCAGGTCCCCCGGCGGCAGCACCGCGAACTCGTCCCGCAACCGCCCCGACGAGCCGCCGTCGTCGGCGACCGTCACGACGGCAGTGACCCGGTCGGTCAGCAGCTTGAGGGCCGAGAGGGACGATGCGAGCCCGTGCCCCCCGCCGAGGGCGACGACCTTGGGGTGACGCGCATACCCCGTGGGTTGGAGGGTCACGGCCGGCTCACTCCCGCCCGAGGTCGCGGTGGACGAGGAAGGTGTCGACGGTGTCGGTGCGCAGCCGCTCGGCCAGCTGCTCGGCGATGGCGACCGACCGGTGCTTGCCGCCGGTGCAGCCGACCGCGAGCGTCACGTAGCGGCGGCCCTCCCGGATGAACCCCTTCACGACCGAGTCCATGAGGTGCACGACGTCGTCGACGAACTCCTTGGCCCCCGGCTGGGACAGGACGAACTCGGCCACCGCCTCGTCGCGACCCGTGAGGGGCCGGAGCTCCGGGACCCAGAACGGGTTCGGCAGGAAGCGGAGGTCGTGGACGAAGTCGGCGTCGAGGGGGACGCCGTACTTGAACCCGAACGACATGACCGCCAGGCGCAGCTGCGCCGCGCCCTCGCCGGCGAAGAGCGACATCGCCTTGGCGGCGAGCTGGTGGACGTTGAGGCCGGAGGTGTCCAGGATGACGTCGGCCTCCGAGCGCAGCTCGCCCAGCAGGGCCCGTTCGCGCTGGATGCCGTCGAGCAGCCGGCCGGACGCCTGGAGCGGGTGGGGGCGACGGACGCTCTCGAACCGGCGGACGAGGGCCTCGTCGGTGGCGTCGAGGAAGACGACCGACGGGCGGTGCCCGGTACGCCCGAGCTCGGCGACGATCTGGCCGAAGTCGGCGAACACCCCGTGGCTGCGGACGTCGACGACGGCGGCGACGCGGTGGATCATCGGCTCCGGCGTCCGGGTGAGGTACTCCTCGTGGAGCTCGAGCAGCTGCGGGAGCATCTGCGGGGGCAGGTTGTCGACGACGTACCAGCCGAGGTCCTCCAGGACGTTGGCCATCGTCGACCGGCCGGCCCCGCTCATCCCGGTGAGGACGAGCATCGGCTCGTCGCGGGTCGGTGCGCCCCGGCTGGTGCGGAGGGGTCGCGGGGTGGGCTCCTCAGTCATCCGGTTGCCTCCCGCCGCTCAGTCCAGCACCTCGCCGGTCGTCACGTTAACGGCCGGGAAGGCCGCTGACGAGTCTCGCGCCAGCCGCGTCGCGATGGTGTCGGCCAGGACCGGCCCGATGCCCTGGACGGCGGCGATCTCCTCGGCCGACGCCGCGCGGAGCCGCTTGACCGAGCCGAACACCCGCAGCAGCGCCTTGCGGCGCACCTCGCCGAGGCCCGGGATGCCGTCGAGGTCGGACGTCGTCATGGCCTTGGACCGCCGCTGACGGTGGAACGTGATGGCGAACCGGTGCGCCTCGTCGCGGACCCGCTGCAGGAGGTAGAGGCCCTCGCTGGTCCGCGGCAGGATCAGCGGGAAGTTCTGACCGGGTACCCAGACCTCCTCCAGCCGCTTGGCCAGGCCGACGAGCGACACGTCCTCGATGCCGAGCTCCTCGAGGACGTTCCTGGCCGCGTTGACCTGAGGCAGGCCGCCGTCGACAACGACGAGGTTGGGCGGGTAGGCGAACTTGCGCGGGCGGCCGGTGACCTCGTCGATCGGGCCGTGGACGCGCGGCATACCGTCGTCGTCCTCGATCTCCGGGCCGAGCTCGATCTCGGCCGAGTGCTCGCGCTCGTCGAGGTAGCGCTGGAACCGGCGGGTGAGGACCTCGTGCATGGCCGCGGTGTCGTCCACGGTCTGGGTGCCGTCCAGCGCGGTATGCGCGTAGTCGCCCCGGACGACGAACCGGCGGTACTCGGACTTGCGGGCCAGCCCGTCCTCGAAGACGACCATCGACGCGACGACGTTGGTGCCCTGGACGTGGCTGACGTCGAAGCACTCGATCCGCAGCGGCGCGTCCGGCAGCTCGAGCGCCTCCTGCAGCTCCTGCAGGGCCTGGCTGCGGGCGGTGAGGTCACCGGCCCGGGCCACCTTGTGCCGCGCCAGGGACTGCTCGGCGTTACGGCGGACCGTCTCCATGAGGGACCGTTTGTCGCCGCGCTGCGGGACCCGCAGGTCGACGCGGTGGCCGCGGAGGGTGCTGAGCCAGGCGGCCAGGGCCTCCGACTCGGCAGGCACGATCGGGACCAGGACCTCGCGCGGGACCTGGTCGGGGCTGTCCTGAGCCTGGTCGCCGTAGACCTGCTGGAGCAGGTGGCCCATCAGCTCGGGGACGTCCTCGCTCTCCTTCTCGACGACCCAGCCGCGCTGGCCGCGGATCCGGCCACCGCGGACGAAGAACACCTGGACGGCCGCCTCGAGCTCGTCGTCGGCGAGGGCGAAGACGTCGGCGTCGGTCTTGTCGGCGAGGACGACGGCGTTCTTCTCGAGCGCCTTGTTCAGGGCGCCGAGGTCATCGCGGAGCCGGGCGGCGAGCTCGTACTCCTGGGCGTCCGACGCTGCGCGCATCTGCCGCTCGACGCGCTTCGTGAACTTGGTCGTGTTGCCCGCCATGAAGTCGCAGAAGTCCTCGGCGATCTGCCGGTGCTCCTCAGGATCGACCCGCCCGACGCACGGCGCCGAGCACTTGTCGATGTAGCCGAGCAGGCACGGCCGGCCGCTCTGGTGGGCGCGCTTGAAGACGCCGGTGCTGCAGGTGCGCATGGGAAACACGCGCAGGAGCAGGTCGAGGGTCTCCCGGATGGCCCAGGCGTGGCTGAACGGGCCGAAGTAGCGGGTGCCCTTGCGCTTGGCACCGCGCATGACCTGGGCGCGGGGGAACTCCTCGCCGAGCGTGACGGCGAGGAAGGGGTACGACTTGTCGTCGCGGTACTTGACGTTGAACCGCGGGTCGTACTCCTTGATCCACGAGTACTCGAGCTGCAGCGCCTCGACCTCGGTCGCCACGACGGTCCACTCGACGCTCGCGCCGGTCCGGACCATGGTGGCGGTCCGCGGATGGAGGGCGTGGATGTCCTGGAAGTAGGACGACAGCCGCGGTCGGAGCGACTTGGCCTTGCCGACGTAGATGACCCTGCCGTCCTTGTCCCGGAACCGGTAGACGCCCGGGTCGACCGGGATCTCCCCTGGTCGGGGGCGGTAGGACGCGGGATCGGCCACGGTTTCACTCTAGGAGCCGGGTCGGACTCCCGTTCGAGCGGTCAGCCCGTATGCGTCGCCTGGCCCACGCCGCATGCCGCAACAACTGACCGCGTGGTCAGTTGTTGCGGCGATCCGCGCCGGACGCCCGCAACTACTGACACCAACGGCAGCAGTTGCGGAGCGCGGTCAGCGACGGAGACCTGGTCGCCGGTCAGGCGATGTAGACCGAGTCGCCGCTGACCGTGGCGGTCTTGGCCGGGAGCGGGCTCTTGGCCTGGCTCGCCGAGGTTGGCGTCCCCGTGGTGATGTCGAACTGGCTCTGGTGGCACGGGCAGTCGATCTTGCCGTCGACGATCTTGGTGACGGTGCAACCCATGTGGGTGCATACCGCGCTGAACGCCTTGAACTGGCCCGCCGACGGCTGCGTCACGACGAAGAGCCCGGTCGCGTTGATGACCCCACCGCCGACCGGGACGTCCGCCGTCTTGACCGGCGTACCGCTCGGCGCCGCCCCGCCGGACGTCGCGGAACCGGTCGCCGAACCGGACGACGTCGCCGAGCCCGCGGAGGAGGCGGCCGCCGAGGACGTCGTGGTGGACGCCGCCGGAGTCGACGGGGTGGGCGAGCCGCCGCACGCGGCGAGCGCTGCGGCTCCGGCCACGCCGGCGCCACCGACGCCGGCCGCGCGCAGCACGGTGCGCCGGTTCATGTCGAGGGGCGTCTCGGCTGTAGGCACCGTGGGCACCGTGGTGGTCTCTGGCTGATCTGACATGGCCTCGTCCTGCCTGTACGGGGTGAAGGTTCCGGTCTGTTTCAGCTGCCGAAAACTGGTTGTCGATTCAACGAACGGCGCCGTTCATCTTGCCGACGATGACTGTCAACCACCTGTGGTGACGCCGTGACTCACCGGCCGGTTCAGTCGATCCTCAGCGACATCTCAGGAAATGGACGCCGCCCGGCGGGCCGGAAACACAAATTTCACACATCACAAGACGGACACGGACGCGCTGACGGCGGGTGAGACCCCCTCCGCGAAGAACTACGCTGCGTTCGCTCGCGGTTATCGCGACGGGGCCGGGGGGCTCCCCCGCGTCCGAATCTCCCAGGAGGATCTGTGCACCAGCGTTCCATCGTCCGGATCGGGGTCCCGCTCGCCGTCGCGGCGCTCGCCCTGACCGCCTGCGGCTCCCGCGGCGACTCCGGCACCTCAGGCGGCGGCAGCACCGGCGCCGCCACCAAGACGGCCAAGATCGGCGTCATCGCCCCGCTCTCCGGCGACCTGTCCGCCCTCGGTAAGGGCATCCAGCACTCCGTCGAGCTCGCCGTCAAGCAGGCCAACGCCACCAACGCCGTGCCCGGTTGGAAGCTCGAGGTCTCCTCGGTCGACGACGAGGCCAAGGCCGACGTCGGCAAGAACGCCGCCACCAAGCTCGCGGCGGACGACCAGGTCATCGGCGTCGTCGGTGACCTCAACTCGAGCGTCAGCCAGCAGACCCAGCCGATCTTCGCTGCGGCCAACATCACCCAGATCTCCCCGGCGAACACCAACCCGAGCCTGACCATCGGTGCGGACGCCGCGGCCCCGAAGCGGGCGTACAAGACGTACTTCCGTACCTGCACCACGGACGCGGTCCAGGGCCCGTTCGCCGCGCAGTACCTCCTCGCGCAGGGCATCAAGAACGTCGCGACGGTCCACGACAAGAAGGCCTACGGCCAGGGTCTCGTCGACGCGTTCACCACGGAGTTCAAGAAGGGCGGCGGCACCGTCGTCGCGGCCGAGACGATCAACCCCGACGAGTCGAACTACCAGGCCGTCGTGTCCAAGGTCGCCCCGTCGAAGCCGCAGGCCGTCTACTACGGCGGTGAGTACCCGCAGGGCGGTCCGCTCTCGCAGCAGATGAAGTCCGCCGGTCTCAACGTCCCGCTCATGGGTGGCGACGGTCTCTACGACCCGAAGTACATCCAGCTCGCCGGTTCCACCAGCAACGGTGACCTGGCCACCTCGGTCGGCGCCCCGACCGAGAGCACGGATGCCGGCAAGAAGTTCCTCTCCGAGTACCAGGCGGCCGGCTACGCCGAGCCTTCTGCGGCCTACGGCGGTTACTCCTACGACGCGGCCAACGCGATCATCCAGGCCCTCAAGTCCTCGCTCGCCAGCGCGAGCGACGCGAAGTCGGCCCGTACCGCGACGATCGACGCGGTCGGCAAGGTCTCGTTCGACGGCGTCACCGGCAAGGTCGCGTTCGACCAGTACGGCGACGCGACGAGCAAGGTCCTGACCGTCTACAAGGTCGACGCGGGCAAGTGGGTCGCGGCGAAGACGGACACGTTCAAGTAAGTCGCGAAGCGACAGTCAGCACGAAAAGCTGAGACACGAGGGCGGGCTTGCCGACAAGCCCGCCCTCGTGCTGTCCGGGGGTGCAGAATGCCCGCGGGCAGGCAGTATGCGTGGGCAGCGGTATGAGTGGGCAAGCGCGGACGGCCGGTACCGGCCAGTGAGGAAGCTCCTGTGACGGCTCAGCACCCCAGTCAGGTGATCGCGTCGATGAGGTCGGTATGAGCGACGTCCTCCAACAGCTGGTCAACGGGCTCACCCTCGGGTCCCTGTACGCGTTGATCGCGGTGGGCTACACGGTGGTCTACGGCATCGTCCAGCTCATCAACTTCGCCCACGGCGAGGTCTTCATGATCGGCGCCTTCGGCGCCCTCGCCACCTGGAGCGCGCTGTTCCAGGGCACCCTGGCCCTCTGGGTGCTGCCGATCATGATGATCGGCGCGATCGTCGCCTCGGTGGCCGTCGCCGTGATCATGGAGCGGTTCGCCTACCGGCCCCTGCGGAACGCCCCACGCCTGGCGCCACTCATCACCGCCATCGGCGTCTCGGTCTTCCTCCAGGAGGCCGTCCGGCTGTTCTACCCGGGCGCCAAGAGCAAGCTGCCGTTCCCGCCCATCGAGGTGGTCACGGGGCCGGCGCTGCAGATCGGCGGGCTGACCATCCAGCGGGCCGCGATCTTCACCGTGGGCGCCCTGGTCATCTGCGCGGCGCTGCTCTGGTACTTCGTCAACCGGACCCGGCTCGGCCGCGGAATGCAGGCGGTCTCGCAGGACCCCGACACCGCACGCCTGATGGGCATCAACGTCGACCGGATCATCGTCGTGGCCTTCATCCTCGGCGCCGTCCTGGCCGCCGTCGCGGGTGTCGCTCAGGGCCTGCAGAACCAGAACATCGACTTCCGGATCGGGTTCCTGGCCGGCCTCAAGGCGTTCACCGCCGCGGTGCTGGGCGGCATCGGCAACATCCAGGGCGCCGTCCTCGGCGGCCTGGTCCTCGGTGTGGTGGAGGCCTTCGCCACGCAGTTCATCCCCGGCCAGTTCGGCGGGTCGGCGTGGAAGGACGTGTGGGCCTTCGTGCTCCTCATCGTCGTCCTCGTCTTCCGGCCGCAAGGCCTCCTCGGCGCAAGGGTGGTGGACCGGGCATGAACGATCGACTCGACTCCCTGCATCAGCGGTACGAACGCCTCGGCTGGCCCGTCGCCCTCACGGGCGCGATCCTGCTGGCGGTCGGCACCTTCCTGTCCTGGAGCTACGTCTCCACGATCCTCGGCAACCTCTCCGTGTATGCGTACCCGGGCAGCGTCCAGCTGTTCGCGCTGTTCCTGGCCCTGGTCGCCATCGCGTTCCTGCTCATGTACCGCGGCCCGCTGCACCGCCTCGGCAACTGGTTCAAGTCGGGTCTCGCGGTGCGTGCCCTCGGTCTCGGCTCGGCCGCCTTCATGACGATGGTGCTGCTGCTCATCTCGGTCCAGAGTGGCGGTCTGATCAACATCGACCCGGGTGGCTGGGTCTCCTGGGTCGGCAGCCTGCTGCTGGCCGCCGGAGGCCTGGTCCTCGAGCCTCGCGCCATCAACGACGCGATCCATGCCAAGCTGCCCGGCTGGTTCGAGATCGTCGTCATCGTCATCCTGCTGGCCCTGGCCCTGTTCGGCTCGGCGTTCGCCCTGGGCCAGGAGGACGGCAGCGTCTTCCTGCTCTTCTTCGTCGCCCTCGGCACCGCGATCTGGGCGCTGGCGTCCTGCGGGTTCTTCACCTGGATCGGCGTCCTCGCGGCGCGGCACCGTCGGGTGCTCATGCTCGGCGCCTTCGTCGTGGCGTTCCTGTTCCCGTTCACCCAGGGCGGGTCCGACGCGAACATGTCGATCGCGACCCAGGTCATCATCTTCGCGGTCACCGCGCTGGGCCTGAACATCGTCGTCGGCCTCGCGGGCCTGCTCGACCTCGGGTACATCGCCTTCCTCGGGGCCGGCGCCTACACCGCCGCCGTCCTGTCCGACTCGGCGTTCGCGACCGTCGGCTGGAAGCCGCCGTTCCTGCTCGTCGTCCTCATCGGCGCCTGCGTCTCGGCGACCCTCGGCCTCATCATCGGCACCCCGACCCTCCGGGTCTCCGGCGACTACCTCGCCATCGTCACGCTGGCCTTCGGAGAGATCTTCCGGCTGGCGATGGGGAACCTCGACGGCAACAACGGGCCGAACCTTACCCGTGGCCCCAACGGCATACCAGCCATCCCCGACCTCGTGGTCTTCGGCTGGGACTTCGGCGCGACGCACGTCGTGGCCGGCATTCCACTCGGCCGGTTCGCCAACTACTACTTCCTGCTGCTGCTCCTCGCCGCCGTGGTCATCACCATCTTCACCCGGCTGAACAACAGCCGGATCGGGCGCGGCTGGGTCGCCATCCGCGAGGACGAGAAGGCCGCCGAGGCCATGGGTGTCAACGTCTTCGGCCTCAAGCTCTTCGCCTTCTCCAGCGGCGCATTCCTGGCCGGCATGGCCGGGACCGTCAAGGCCCACCAGGACGTGTCGGTCACTCCGGACCAGTACGTCTTCCTCAACAGCGCGTTCCTGCTCGCGGCCATCGTCCTCGGCGGTATGGGGACCGTGGCCGGCGTGCTCATCGGGTCGGCCATCCTCCAGGTGCTGCCCGAGAAGCTGCGGTTCATCTCCGACTACCGGCTGCTCATCTTCGGCCTGCTGCTCGTCATCATGATGCGGTTCCGGCCGGAGGGCATCATCGCCAGCCAGCGCCGCAAGCTGGAGTTCCACGAGGACGACCAAGAGCTGGCCGAACGCATCGAGGAGATCCACCTCGAGGAAGAGGAGGCGACGGCATGACCGCCACCCCCACCCGACCCGACACCGCTCCCGCCCCCACCCGCCAGTTCGGCGAGGTCGTGCTGCAGGCCAAGGGGGTCGTCATGCGGTTCGGCGGCCTCACCGCCGTCAACGACGTCGACCTCACCGTCCGCGAGGGCGAGATCGTCGGTCTCATCGGCCCCAACGGTGCCGGCAAGACGACGTTCTTCAACTGCCTCACCGGCCTCTACAAGCCCACCGAGGGCGAGGTCACGTTCCGGGGCGCGATCCTGCCGCCCAAGCCGCGCAAGGTCGTCCTCGCCGGGATGGCCCGGACGTTCCAGAACATCCGGCTGTTCGGCAACATGACCGCGCTGGAGAACGTCATGGTCGGGCGCTACTGCCGGACCTCGGCGGCGGGTTTCACCTCGATCATCCGCGGCCCGAAGTTCCGCCGGGAGGAGGCGGAGACCCGGGCTCGGGCGCAGGAGCTGCTCGACTACGTGGGGCTCGGGAAGTCCGGCGAGTTCCTCGCCCGGAACATGCCCTACGGCGACCAGCGGCGACTGGAGATCGCGCGGGCCCTGGCCACCGACCCCCAGCTCCTCCTCCTGGACGAGCCGACGGCGGGCATGAACCCGCAGGAGACCCGTCAGGCGATGGACCTGATCTTCAAGATCCGCGAGAGCGGCATCGCCGTGGTGGTCATCGAGCACGACATGCGGTTCATCTTCATGCTGTGCGACCGCGTGCTCTGCCTGGTCCGCGGCGAGACCCTCGTGCAGGGCTCCCCCGCCGAGGTCCAGTCGGACCCGCGGGTCATCGAGGCCTACATCGGCACCGGTGACGACGACGACGAGGAGGCCGAGGTGGTCGAGCACGAGCTCGACGAGCTGGACAAGCGGTTCCCCGCCGAGCATCCCGACGACGCCAAGCGGACCACGGACTACCCCCACGACTCCCGTGGTGCCACCGAGGGCGAAGGAGGCCGCCAGTGACCGCCATGCTCGAGGTCAACGACCTCCGGGTCTCCTACGGGAAGATCGAGGCGGTCAAGGGCATCACCTTCTCCGTCGACGAGGGCCAGGTGGTCACGCTCATCGGCACCAACGGTGCCGGGAAGACGACCACGCTGCGCACCATCTCCGGGCTGCTGCGGCCCAGCGGGGGGAGCATCAGCTTCCAGGGCAAGCCCATCCACAGCACCGCCGCCCACGACATCGTCGCGCTCGGCATCGCGCACTCCCCCGAGGGGCGGCGGATCTTCCCGCGGCTCACCGTCGAGGAGAACCTCATCCTCGGCGCCTTCGCCCGTAAGGACCAGGCGCAGATCCGCACCGACCTGCACGCCGCATACGACCTCTTCCCGATCCTCGGGGAGCGCTCGAAGCAGCCGGCCGGCACGTTCTCCGGTGGCGAGCAGCAGATGCTCGCGATGGGCCGCGCCATGATGAGCCGGCCCAAGCTGCTCATGCTCGACGAGCCGTCGATGGGCCTGTCGCCGCTGATGATGAAGCGGATCATGTCGACCGTCCGGACCCTCCAGTCCCAGGGCACGACGATCCTCCTCGTCGAGCAGAACGCGCAGGCGGCGCTGAAGCTGGCCGACAAGGGCTACGTCCTCGAGGTCGGCAACATCGTCCTCGACGGCACCGGCCAGGAGCTGCTGGCCAGCGACGACGTGCGGAAGGCCTACCTCGGCGAGGACTGACGACCCGGTATGCGGATTCGCTGGGTGTTGCCTGAGCGCTCGCTGAGGTCCATGCTCGGTCGAGGGTGAGGGCGCCCGTCGGGGAGGTGTCCCGCCTCGCACCTGGAGGCCGGCGTGGCCGTCGCTCCGTTCTCCTTCACCGCCCGGCCGCCCGAACCCGCCGACGGCGGCACGCTGCGCTGGCTGCGGCTGGCCCGGCCCAGCCCCGGCGCCGCCGAGCGCGGCAAGCTCGTCCTGCGGCTGCGGATCATGACCACCTCGACCGGGCCGGTCACGCTCTCCGGGATCACCCTGTCGTTCCCGGGCAGCTCGACGCCGAGCAAGGCGATGTTCCGGCCGGACATCACGCTCGGGGACAGTGGTGGCTTCACGGCCGGCCAGGCCAAGTGGTGGCACAACGGCCAGGTCAACGTCGTCGACCCCGTCACCGAGAAGGTCACCGACTCGGCCTACGACGTGGCCTACGTCGACCTGCCGGCGCCGAGCACGGTCCGTGTCTCCGTCACCGCGACCAGGTTCTCGGACCGTCCACCGTGGACCTCCCGCTGGCGGAGTATGCGTGCAGCGGTTCGTGAACGGGGGGTGGTCCGGCACGAAGCCCGGGGAGAGCGGGCCCGAGTCCCACTACTGCTACGGCATGCGGATCCGCTCGGTGGCGGCCGGTGTCGTCGACGACATCGTGGACGACATCGACAACGGCGAGGACTACCCCGACGGCCAGGAGGGCGGGAACCGGATCCTCATCGCCCACGACGACGGCGACGAGTCCCTCTACTGCCACTTTCAGAAGAACTCGTTCCTCGTGGCCTAGGCGACCAGGTGCAGGAGGGCACTCCCCTGGGGCTGGTCGGGTGGAGCGGCCACACCGGTGGGACGCCGCACACGCACATCGAGATCCACCGGAACAGCACCGGCGCGCTGCGTCCGTACGCGTTCCGGGACGCCTCGATCAAGGCCCCAGCGCCGACACGTGTGGCCGTCGCCGTCCCGGCCCGCGTGGTACCCGCCGGTCTGGGCCGAGATCATGCGGTTCGGCGTCATGTCGACGCAGTACCAGCAGGAGTTCGACCGGGCCACGGGCGCGGGGTACCACCCGGAGCTGGTCGACGTCGGCGAGATGGGGCCCAACCTCATCTTCAGTGCGGTCTTCCGGCCGAACGACGTCGCGTGGCGGGCGCAGCACCACATGGACGGCAACGAGTACCAGCAGGCGTACGACACCAACAAGGCGGACGGCTACCGGCTGCACAACATCACCTCGTATGCCCGGGGCGGGGTCGTCAACTGCGCCGCCATCTGGCTCAAGCAGGCGGGGCCGTCGCTGCGCGCCTACCACGGGAAGTCCGCCGCCGAACACGACCAGCTGGTCGACACCCATACCGACGACGGGTACTACCCCGTCAACGTCTCGGTGGCCTCGCCGAAGGGCGCCCGCAGCTACGCGGCGTTGTGGCACCTGGGTGATCCCGGCGGCTGGCGGTCCCGGTCGACGCTGACCCCCGCGACCTACCAGCAGCTCTGGAACGAGCAGGTCGGCCAGCTGAAGCGCCAGCCGACCTACCTGTCCGGGTGGCAGGACGGCCAGTTCGGCGCTCCGGGCCTGTCGGCCGTCTTCCTCCAGACGGCGCCGGGTTCCGGCCCCACCGCGCGCCGTCACGCGATGAGCGCCGACGACCTCCAGAAGGAGTACGACGCGCGGGTGTCGGCAGGGGTACCTCACCCGGGCGGTCACCGCGTATGCGGAGGGGTTTGCGATCCGGTACGCGGCGCTGTGGGGGCGCCCCTGGCCCGACACGGAGTCTCCGGAGGTTCGGGCACCTTCGCCACCGGGCGGGCACGTTCGCGCGTGCGCGTGTGGTGACGAGGGTGCCCGAACTTGTCCACTGGGCCTGAGAACCTCATCACGCACCAAGCGGAGTTCGCTGGGATGGTGACCGACGACCCGGCTCAGGCGGGCTTGCGCCGAGGAGCGGCCGCCTTCGCGGGCGTCGCCTTGGCCACGGTCTTCTTGGCCACGGTCTTCTTGGCCGTCGCCTTCTTGGCTGTTGCTGTGGTGGTCGCCCTGGGGGCGGCGGACTTCGTGGCCGCCGTCCTGGTGGTGGTGGCGGCCTTGGTCGTCGTGGTCCGACGGCGGGAGGCGGCGGCCGCGACGCTCGGGCGGGCGGACCGCATACCGGCTCGGCCCTTCTCGAGGATCGGCGCGAGGAACTGGCCGGTGAACGAGTGCTCCATCGCCGCCACGTCCTCGGGCGTGCCCTCGCCGATGACCAGCCCGCCGCGCTTGCCACCCTCGGGGCCGAGGTCGACGATCCAGTCGGCGCTCTTGATGACGTCGAGGTTGTGCTCGATGACGATGACCGTGTTGCCCTTGTCGACCAGCCCCTGGAGGACCTCGAGCAGCTTGCGGATGTCCTCGAAGTGCAGGCCGGTCGTCGGCTCGTCGAGGACGTAGATGGTCCGGCCGGTGGACCGTTTCTGCAGCTCGGTGGACAGCTTGACCCGCTGCGCCTCGCCGCCGGAGAGGGTCGGCGCCGGCTGGCCCAGCCGGACGTAGCCCAGGCCCACCTCGTTGAGTGTCGACAGATGCCGGGAGATCGCCGGGACCGCCGCGAAGAACTCGGCCGCCTCCTCGATCGGCATGTCGAGCACGTCGGCGATGGTCTTGCCCTTGAAGTGGACCTCGAGGGTCTCCCGGTTGTAGCGAGCGCCGTGGCAGACCTCGCACGGGACGTAGACGTCCGGGAGGAAGTTCATCTCGATCTTGATGGTGCCGTCGCCGGAGCAGTTGTCGCAGCGGCCGCCCTTGACGTTGAACGAGAACCGACCGGGCTGGTACCCCCGGATCTTGGCCTCGGTGGTGTCGGCGTAGAGCTTGCGCATGTTGTCGAACACGCCGGTGTAGGTGGCCGGGTTGGACCGCGGCGTCCGCCCGATCGGGCCCTGGTCGACGTGGACCACCTTGTCGAGGTGCTCCAGGCCGGTCACCGTCTTGTGACGGCCGGGGACGTGGCGGGCGCCGTTGAGCTTGTTGGCCAGCACGTTGTAGAGGATGTCGTTGACGAGCGTGGACTTGCCGGACCCGGACACCCCGGTGATCGCCACCAGCGTCCCCAGCGGGAGCGACACGGAGATGTCCTGGAGGTTGTTCTCCCGTGCGCCGACGACGGCGACCTTCTTGCCGTTACCCGGGCGGCGGACCGGCGGGACCGCGATCTCGCGGCGGCCGGAGAGGTACTCCCCCGTGATCGAGTCGGCGTGCTCCAGGAGCCCTTTGACGGTGCCGGAGTGGACCACCTGTCCGCCGTGCTCGCCGGCGCCCGGGCCGATGTCGACGACCCAGTCGGCCGCGGCGATGGTGTCCTCGTCGTGCTCGACGACGATGAGCGTGTTGCCGAGGTCGCGCAGCCGGGTCAGCGTCTCGATGAGCCGGTGGTTGTCGCGCTGGTGGAGCCCGATCGACGGCTCGTCGAGAACGTAGAGGACGCCCACCAGACCGGAGCCGATCTGGGTGGCCAGCCGGATCCGCTGCGCCTCACCGCCGGACAGCGTGCCGGCCGGCCGGTCCAGCGACAGGTAGTCGAGACCCACGTCGAGCAGGAACCCGAGCCGGGCCTCGATCTCCTTGATGACCCGCTCGGCGATCTGCCGCTCGCGCACCGAGAAGTCGACGTCGGCGAGGAACTCGGCGGCCTCGTTGATGGCCAGCGCGCAGATCTCGGAGATGTTCTTGCCGCCGATGAGGACCGCGAGGATCTCCGGCTTCAACCGGGCGCCCTTGCACTGGGGGCAGGGCACCTCCCGCATGTAGCCCTCGTAGCGCTCGCGGCTCCAGTCGGAGTCCGTCTCGGAGTGCCGCCGCTTGACGAACGGGACGACGCCCTCGAACCCGGTCGTGTAGGACCGGTCGCGGCCGTAGCGGTTGCGGTACTTGACGTGGACCTTGTAGTTCTCCCCGTAGAGCAACGCCTCCTTGGCCCGCTCGGGCAGCGCCTTCCACGGTGTGTCCATCGAGAAGCGGAGGTCCTCGCCGAGTGCGGCGATGACGCGCAGGAAGTAGTCGGCCGAGCCGGAGCCCTGCGACCACGGGGCGATGGCGCCGTCGGCCAGTGACAGGTCGTCGTCGGGCACCAGCAGCTCGGGGTCGACCTCGAGCTCGGTGCCGATGCCGGTGCAGCGCGGGCACGCGCCGTAGGGCGCGTTGAACGAGAACGACCGCGGCTCGATCTCGTCGATGGCGATCGGGTGGTCGTTGGGGCAGGCCATCTTCTCCGAGAAGCGGCGCTCCCGGATCGCGTCCGGGTCGTCCGGGTCCACGTCGACGAACTCGATGAGCAGCACGCCGCCCGCGAGGTTGAGCGCGGTCTCGACCGAGTCGGTCAACCGCCGCTTCGAGCCGGCGTCCCCACCCTTGGCGACGAGCCGGTCGACGACCACCTCGATGGTGTGCTTGAGCTTCTTCTCGAGCTGGGGCGGCTCGGTCAGTGACACGACCTCGCCGTCGACGCGGGCCCGCGAGAAGCCCTTGGTCTGGAGCTCGGCGAACAGGTCGACGTACTCCCCCTTGCGGCCCTTGATGACCGGCGCGAGCACCTGGAACCGGGTGCGGTCGGGCAGCTCCAGCAGCCGGTCGACGATCTGCTGAGGGCTCTGCCGGGTGATCGCCTCACCGCAGATCGGGCAGTGCGGGCGGCCGGCCCGCGCGAAGAGCAGGCGGAGGTAGTCGTAGACCTCGGTGATCGTGCCGACGGTCGACCGCGGGTTGCGGTTGGTCGACTTCTGGTCGATCGAGACCGCCGGCGACAGCCCCTCGATGAAGTCGACGTCGGGCTTGTCCATCTGGCCGAGGAACTGGCGCGCATACGAGCTGAGCGACTCGACGTAGCGGCGCTGGCCCTCCGCGAAGATCGTGTCGAAGGCGAGCGAGGACTTGCCGCTGCCGGAGAGCCCGGTGAAGCAGATCAGCGAGTCGCGCGGCAGCTCGACGGAGATGTCCTTGAGGTTGTGCTCCCGGGCGCCGCGCACGATGAGGTGGTCGTGCCCCAACGGGCGGAACGGAGAGTCCTCCGGCGGGGCAGCGAGAGGTGACGCGTCGAGCACTCGACAACCCTAAGCGTCCTCACCGACAGCCACTAACCGACGGTCGCCGGATCACCCTCAGGAGCGGACGACGACGTTGAGCGGCGGCTCGCCGGCCAGCATCCGGTCCACCTGGTCCCGCACCAGGCGGGCCATCCGCGGGGTCGCGCCGGGGGTCGCCCCGGCCACGTGCGGGGTGACGAGCACGCCCGGTATGCGCCAGAGCGGGTGGTCGGGCGGCAGCGGTTCCGGGTCGGTGACGTCGAGAGCGGCCCGCAGCCGTCCGGTCGAGGTCTCGGCCACCACGGCGTCGGTGTCGACCACGGCGCCCCGGGCGACGTTGACGAGCAGAGCGCCGTCCCGCATACCGGCCAGGAACCCGGCGTCGACCAGCCGGACGGTGCTGTCGTCGAGCCGCACGGCCACCACGACCACGTCGGCCTTCGGGAGCAGCGTCGGCAGCTCGTCCGCGCCGTGGACCCCGTCCCGGGCGGCTCGGGCGACCTTGACGATCTCCGGCCCGAACGGCCGCAGCCGGGCCTCGATCGCCTGCCCCACGCCGCCGACGCCGAGCAGGAGGACGGTGCGGCCGGAGAGCCCCGGGCTGATGCGGGTGGCCCATCGGCCCTGGTCAGCGGCCTGGACGTAGAACGGCAGGTCGCGCTGCGCCGCGAGGACCAGCGTCACCGCCAGCTCCGCGGTCGAGTCCTCGTGGACGCCGGCCGCGTTGGCCAGCTGGTGCCCGGCCGGCAGCACGCCGGCGACCCCGTCGAAGCCGATGGCCGGACTCTGGACCAGCCGGGTGGTGACCGTCGAGAGCCACTCCAGCGGCGCCAGACCCCGGACGTTCGGGCGCACGACCAGGTCGATGTGCGAGCGCGGGGCAGGGCCGTCCAGGTCCCACTCGAGCAGCTCGACGTCGTCCGGTAGCGGCCCCAGGGCCCCCCGGAGCGGGCCGGGCGGCACGCTGACGGTCAGCCGGTATGCGGGAGCGTCGGCCGCCGCCGTCACGCGCCCCAGCCGGCCTGGGTACCGCCGACCCGGCTCGTCTCGATGTGCTCCTGGTAGCCGGACTCGGCGTAGGCCCGCATCGGGTTGCCCGGGAGGCCCCGGGACTCGCGCCAGCCGGCGAGCGCCGGCCGTACGTCGGTGTAGAAGGCGTCCATGACGACCTCGTTGGCGGCGAGCACGTCACCCTCCGCCTGCGCCGAGGCCAGCGCCTCGCGGTCGACCAGCAAGGCCCGGGCGGTCATCTCCTGGACGTTGAGCACCGACCGGATCTGGCCGGGGATCTTCTTCTCGATGTTGTGGCACTGGTCCAGCATGAAGGCCACGTCGGACTCCCGCCCGTACCCCCCGCCACGGACCACCTCGGACAGGATGCGGAACAGCTGGAACGGGTCGGCCGCCCCGACGATGAGGTCGTCGTCGGCGTAGAAGCGGCTGTTGAAATCGAACGAGCCGAGCTTCCCGAGCCGCAACAGCTGGGCGACGATGAACTCGATGTTGGTCCCGGGCGCGTGGTGGCCGGTGTCGAGGCAGACGAACGCCTTGGGTCCCAGCTCGCTGACGTGGGCGAACGCGGTACCCCAGTCCGGGACGTCGGTGTGGTAGAACGCCGGCTCGAAGAACTTGTACTCGAGCACCAGCCGCTGGTCGTCGCCGAGGTGGGCGTAGATCTCGTGCAGCGACTCGAGCAGCCACTCCTGACGCGCCCGGATGTCGCCCTGGCCCGGGTAGTTCGTCCCGTCGGCCAGCCAGATCTTGAGGTCCCGCGAGCCGGTCCGGTCCATGATGTCGATGCACTCGATGTGGTGGTCGATCGCGCGGCGCCGGACGGTCTTCTCCGCGTGGGTGAGCGACCCGAGCTTGTACGCCTCGTCCTGGAACGTGTTCGAGTTGACCGTCCCCAGCTGGACGCCCAGTGACTTTGCGTGAGCGGCCAGGACCGAGTAGTCGTCGACCTTGTCCCACGGGATGTGCAGCGCGACGCGCGGCGCCACACCGGTCAGCTCGTGGACCTTGGCGGCGTCCGCGACCTTCTCGAACGGGTCGCGCGGAACGCCCGCCTGGGCGAACACCTTGAACCGGGTCCCGGAGTTGCCGAACGCCCACGACGGCAGCTCGATCTCCTGCTCCTCGAGCCGGGCGAGGACCGATGTGTCCAACACGTCCATGGTCAGCTGCCTTCCTCGCGGCGGCGTCCGTGGACGTCCGCGTGCCGTTCCGTATGCGGGTTCCCTGCCTCCGGTCGACCCGGCCCTTCCCGCGGCGCCAGCCGGAACCTCGGCCGGTGACCCGCGAGCACCCGCAGCACCTCGTCGACCATGAGATCCACGAACCGCGGCTCCGCGGCCGCCGTGACGCCGGCGATGTGCGGAGAGAGGAAGACGTTGGGCATCGAGCGCAGTGGCGACTCGGCCGCCAGCGGCTCGGGGTCGACGACGTCGAGGCACGCCACGAGGTCGCCCCGGCGCAGCCGGTCGATGAGGGCGTCCGTGTCGACGACCGGGCCGCGCGAGACGTTGACGAACACCGCGCCCGGCTTCATCAGCTCGATCTCGCGCCGGCCGAGCAGGCCGGCGGACCGGGTGGTCAGCGGCACCAGGCAGACGATGACGTCGGACCTGGTGAGCACGTTGTCGAGACTGGTGAGGTCGATGTCGTACGCGGCGGCCAGCACCTCGGGTGCTCCAGGGTCGTACGCGAGGACGTGCACGTGGAAGGGCGCGAGCAGCTCGAGGAATCGTCGGCCGACGTTGCCGAGCGCGATGATCCCGACGGTCTTCCCGGTCAGCTCACCGCCCCGGTAGCCCGGGTCGGTCAGCAGGGCGTCACGGTCCTCCCAGAGCACCTCGCCGGCGATGAGCCGCCGGAAGAACGACCCGGCGTTGCGCAGCCCGACCAGGGTGAGCGCGAGGGCCCATTCCGCGACCGGGTCGGACGAGCCGTTGGTGGTGTCGACCACGGTGATCCCCCGCGCCTCGCACGCCGCGACGTCGACCCGGGCGGCGAACCGGTCGCCGTGGGTGTCACCGACCATCTGGAGTCGCGGTGCGGCCGAGAGAACGGACTCGGCCACCCGTGGGCTCCCGTAGCCGACGACGAGCACGTCGAGGTCGGGGACGAACTCGGTGAGCCGATTGACCGTCGCGTCGTCCTCCGGCGGCGGACCGGACACCCGGTCGGGACCCTCGAGGTCCAGCCAGACGACGTCGGCGACGTCCTCCAGCCGACGGACCGACGCCTCCTCCGCGTAGCGCTTGCGGGCGGCCGCGGTCATGGCGAACCCGACGCGGGGCCGGCTCACGCCGGCACCCCGACCGGAAGGCGGAGCACCCGGGCCAGCGTGCCGCCCATGACCTTGTCGACGTCGTCGGGCGTGAGGAAGGCGGCGTGCTCCGCGAGGAGCTGCCGACCCTGGCGGTAGCTGTGGTGCGGCAGCAGCGACGGCCAGTCCGACCCCCAGGCCAGCCGGTCGGGACCCCACGCCTCGTGGAACCGGCGGACGACGGCGAGCCGCTCCGCATACGGGTAGTCCCAGGGCCGGTCGGTGCCGTACGCCCAGCCGGAGACCTTGACGACGAGGTTGGGCAGGTCCTCGTCGTCGACGACCAGCCGGAGCCCCTCCTCGAGGCCGCCCGGGTGGAGCATGACGGTGCCGAGGTGGTTGAGCAGGATGGTGACCCCCGGGTGGCGGCGGGCCGCCCCGCGGATCGCCGGTCCCCACACCGGCCGGGCGGCCAGGTTGACGACGACGCCGGCTTCCTCGGCGGCCGCGAGGAACCGGTCGCCCTCGGCGGAGGAGAGCCAGCCGTCGTCCTCGGCGGCGAGGTAGTGCGAGACCCCGGCCGGCGCATACCGGTCGACGACCGCACGCAGGCGGTCTGCCGCCCCACGCCGGTGGTAGTCCGGGCCGAAGTGGCTGTCGAGGTCGACGAGCTGCGAGAGCCGTCCGGGGTGCCGCGCGACGACCGCTGCGCCGTGGTGGTTGTTGCCGGCCGCGCCGTCGATCTCGGCACTGACGACGACCGCGTGGTCGACGCCGGCGGCGTCCATCTCGTGGAGCAGGTTCTCGGCCGAACCTCGGGTCTGCGGGTCCGGAACCCCCGGCCGGTACGGCCAGGTCGCCCACACGTGCGTGTGGCCGTCGACCACGGGCACGGTGCTCACCCCTTGACCGAACCGGCGGTGAGGCCCTTCATGACCTGCTGGTTGATCGACAGGTAGACCGCCAGGGTGCCGAACACGGTGATGCTGATGGCCGCGAACAGCGGGCCGTAGGCCACCGAGCCGAACTCGTCGTTGAAGTGCAGCAGGCCGACCTGGATCGTCGAGTACTCGTCGGTGACGTTGAAGGTCAGCGCGATGAGCAGGTCGTTCCAGATCGAGAAGAACAGCAGCAGCGCCACCGTGGCCACGCCGCTGCGGACCAGGGGCAGGCCGACGTTGAAGAACGCGCGGAACGGGCCACCGCCGTCGAGGGCCAGCGCCTCGAACAGCTCGCGCGGGACGGCCCGGAAGTACGTCGCCATGAGGAACACCGTCAGCGGCAGGCCGTGTCCGACGTAGGTGATGATCATCGGCCAGTAGCTGTCGGACAGGCCGGCCTTGAAGTAGATGGTGAACAGCGGCAGCAGGATGATCTGGATCGGCGCCATGATCCCGCCGATGATGAACAGCAGCATGTTGTTGCGGCCGCGCCAGATCATCACCTCGAGCGCGAACGCCGCGGCGCAGCCGAGGACCAGGATGATCGCCATCGAGGGCAGCGTGACGATGATGCTGTTGAGCGCGTTCCGCCCGAGGTTGCCCGTGGTCCACGCCTGGGCGTAGTTGTCCCAGCTGAACGTCGACGGCAGCGACCAGAGCGGCTGCGTGAGGAACTCGTCCTGCGACTTCAACGAGCTCGCGAGGATCCAGAACAACGGGTAGAGCTCGATGAGCAGGATGAGCGCGACCAGGACCTTGACGAGGGTCCGGCGCGTGCGACGACCGGTGCGGCTCGGTCGGCGGGTCTCCTGGTTGCGGACGCGGGGGCGCGGCGTGGAGACGTCGCGGCTGTGGTCGATGGCGGTCACGGGTCAGGCCTTCGTCAGGTCGCGTCGGGACGATCGGAAGATCAGCAGCGTCACCGAGAGGCAGAGGACGGTGATGAGCATGGCCAGCGTGCTGCCGTACCCGTAGTCGCTGTAGATGAACGACGTCTGGAACATGTAGAGGTTGAGCGGTGTCGTCGCGGTGCCGGGTCCGCCGTTGTTGAGGGCGAGGATCGAGTCGAACACCTTGAACGCCGAGTTGAGGCTGAAGATGATCGAGGAGAGGAGCACCGGGAGCGAGAGCGGCAGGACGATGTGGCGGACCAGACGGAACCCGCTCGCGCCGTCCAGGCGGGCCGACTCGATGATCTCCTCCGGCACCTCGATGAGGCCGGCGTAGAGGAGCACCGCGTAGAAGCCCATGGTCCGCCAGAGGTCCATGACGACGATGACGACGAACGCGTGCGCCCCGGAGTCGAACCAGTCCACCGGCGCGATGCCGAAGACCCCGAGCAGGGCGTTGACCGGTCCGACCTGCGGGGCCACCTGGAACATCCGGGCGAACAGCAGGCTGACCGCGACGGTCGGCAGGACCACCGGGAAGAACACCATGGTCCGCACGAAGGTCGAGGACTTCCGGAGGACGAACACGTAGAGCAGGGCGAACGAGTAGCCGAGGATGATCTGGCCCACGGTGATCACCGCCGCGTACTGCAGGGTGAACAGCGTCGCGCTACGCGTCGTGTCGTCGGTGAAGAGCTTGGTGAAGTTGTCGAACCCGGTGAACTCGAAACCGAGGATCGGGTTGCCCTGGTAGAAGCCGTAGACGAACGACCACACCACCGGCACGATCATGACGGCGACGTAGACCAGCAGGGCCGGCACCAGGAATACGGCGATGGCCTTCTTGTTGCCGAGGACGTAGTTCATTCGTTCACCTGCTCTCCCTGGACGCGGGACAGCCGCTCCCGGTGACGGCCTCCGGGTGGGAGGCCGTCAGCGGGTACGCGGGTGACCCTGCGGCTTACTTGCTGTCGAGGTCCGCTTGCAGCTTGGCCATGTAGTCCTGCGCCGACATGTTGCCGGTCAGCAGGGGCGCGGCGTTGTTGCTCGCGTCGGTGGACGCCTTCTGGTTGAACAGCGCCTCGAACCACAGGACGCTGGTCTTGGTCCCGGTGATGACGTCCTGCACCTGTGTGGTCAGCGGCGGCAGGTTCGTCACCGGGGTGTTGACCTTGAGGCCCGAGAAGGAGCCCTGGTCCTTGAGCGACGCGCTGCCGTAGTTCTTGACGATGCACGTGAGCCACGCACCCACCTTCGGGCCGAACAGCTTCTTGGACATCGCGTTCGGTGAGCCGACATTGGCGGGGGTCTCCTCGATGCTGCCCTTGCCGCCGTCGACGCCCGGGAACTTGGTGAAGGCGATCGCGTCGCCGACCTTGTTGAGCTTGGGGTCGTTGACCTGGGCGAGGAACCAGCTGCCCATGTACATCATCGCGGCCTGGCCGTTGAGCATCTGTGAGAACTCGGTGTCGTAGTCGATGTTGGTGACACCGTTGCTGAAGTAGCCGGCCTTGCCCATGTCCTGCAGCTGCTGCGCGGCCGCGACGTACTGCGGGTCGGTCAGCTTGGCCTTCCCGGCCTTGATGTCCGACATCGCGTTCGGGCCGAGGGAGCGGAACAGCAGGGCGCCGATCCAGCGGCTGATCGTCCAGCCGGTCTTGCCGGAGGCGGTGAAGGGCGTGACGCCGGCCGCCTTGAGCTTCTCCGCCGCCGCGGTCAGCTCGGTGACCGTCTTGGGGACGGCGATGCCGTGGTCGGCGAGGATCTTCTTGTTGTAGAAGAGCCCCTCGATGTTGGACTGCAGAGGAACGGTCGGGAACCCGCCGCTGTAGAGCTTGTCGACGACGCCGGCCGCCGACGGGGTGACCTGGTCGTAGACGCCGAGCTGGGTGAGCGCGTCCTTGATGTTGAGGACCTGGCCGGCCTTCTCGAGGTCGCCACCGGGGGCGATGAGCGACGTACCCGCGGCGAACATCACCGGGAGGGCGTCCTGGCCGGCGAGCAGCTGGATCTTCTGCTGCATGTTGGCGCTCGGGGTCTGGTCGATCTTCAGCGGCAGGGCGTCGTTCTCGGCTTTGCATGCCCCGGCGGCGAGGGCCTTGAACATCGCCGGGGTCTGCGAGTTCTCCGTGGTCAGGAGGACGGAGAACTCCTTGGCCTTGTCCTGAGCGGCGGGAGCGCCGCCGGTCGAGCCGCCTGAAGCGTCGCCGCTGCTGCCGCTGCTGCAGGCGGCCACGAGCATCGGGACGGCACAGACCGCCGTTATGGCCGCCATGGTGCGGCTGCGGTTAGAACGAGTCACCCTCGTACTCCTTTGTTTCTCAGGTCTGGGGCTGGGATGGGGTTGAGCGGTGGGGATTGCGCTAGTGGGGCTGGCGCAGGTTGCGGTGGGTCAGCTCGTCGCCGACGGCGACGAGGTTGTCGAGAGTCATCTCCGAGTACTTGCGGGAGAGGACGAAGCCGTCCGCGCCGCCGTCGAGCGCGGCGGCGACGCCCGCCCGGACGTCCTGTGGCGTGCACTGGCGGACGTGGTCGGGGGTGGGGATGTTGACGTCGAGTCCGGGGTAGACGCGCGCCTGGCCGCGGAGGGCCGCGACGGTCCGCCGCGTCTCGCGCTCCACGTAGTCCGCCGACAGGCCCACGGTCGGCAGGTCGTCGACACAGACCTTCTCGTCGTAGCCGAGGCTGCTGGTGAACAGGTCGAGGACGACCTGTTCGCTGACGCCGCGGAACAGCCGGCGGCTGACCGTCTGGATGTAGTGGTGGAGCCGGTAGCCCGCGCACACGTGGTAGACGACCGGCTTGACGAAGTCGGAGAACGCCGCGTACCGGCCGAAGTCCAGCTGCGCGCGGTAGAACGGCGAGAACGAGTTGTGGTGCCAGACGTGCCAGCCGACCTGGACCTCCGGGTTGAGGAACTTGACGGCACCGTAGATCCGGCCCTGGAACGCCTCGTACCCCTCGTGCCACAGCTGGTCCCAGCTGACGATCTCTGGGTACCGGCCGAGCAGGCGCAGGAAGCGGACGAAGGTGCTGTCCCGCACCGCCCCGGCCGTGGCGTCGTCCTCGGTGAGCAGCGCGTCGAGGGCGACGTAGCCCTCGCGGGCCCGGCGCGCGTCGATCCCCTGGCGGGTGCCGGCGGCGACGCAGTGGTCGCAGAAGCAGTACGGGATCCCGGTGCGGGCGAAGCCGCCGTCGGAGAGCGCGTTGTCCAGCGGGCCCTGCCGCTCGGAGCCCCACATGATCCCGTCCAGCGGGTACGAGCGGACCTGGTCCTCGACGAGCGACAGCCACCACGCCTGGTAGTCCGGGTTGCGGAGGCACGCGTACGCGTCGCTGCGGCCGTAGGCGTCGACCTGGAGGACCTTGGTCCAGTTGGCGACGTGCCGGGTCAGGCCGGAGTGGGTGTTCTCGAGCATGAACGAGTAGACGGCGACACCGCGCTCGTGGGCGGCCGGGACCACGTCGCCGAGGACGTCGAAGCCCGCGACCTCGGCGTCCGGCGCGCGGTAGGGGCCGAGGACGGAACCGGCGTACAGCTCCGGGTGCTGGGTGACGAACGAGCCGCCGACGTGGACGTCGGACAGGTCGTCGGGGCCGTGGCCGGGGGCGGTCTTCCAGGTGACCTGGCGGCCGGCGACTCCGCGGTCGAACGCCTGGGTCGCGACGAACAGGGCGTTGACGCCGGCCCGGTGGCGCACCGTGTCGATGACCTCGGTGACACCCTCGTCGACGAACGAGACGGCGCCGACCTGGATGCCGACGAGCGGGCCGGCCGCGGTAGCGGCGGCGTCACCGTGCGTCGTGTTCGACACTGAACCCTCACCGTCGTTTTGAATCGTCTCAATCGATGTTGGGGCGACCGTAGCATCGCCGATTGAATCGTGTCAATGCATTCGCGCCGGGGCTACCAGACCGTTACGAGGGCGCGCTTCCCGGGCCGGCGCCGGCCGGGGCGCATACCCTCCTGGTATGCCGAGCCACCCACTGTCGGGCGACCAGGCCGACCACCCCGCGAAGCACGCTCGGTCGGCACCGCACGGCAGCACGCTGATCCGCGACTACGCGGTGATCGGTGACATGAAGACGTGCGCGCTGGTCAGCCGCGGCGGGTCGGTCGACTGGCTCTGCCTGCCCCGATTCGACTCGCCGTCCTCGTTCACGGCGCTGCTCGGCACGCCGCAGCACGGTCGCTGGCTGATCGGCCCGGTCGACGAGGCCCGGTCGACGCGTCGCTACGTGGGGGACACGTTCGTCCTGGAGACCACGCACGAGACCGACTCCGGCGTCGTCCGAGTCACCGACGTCATGCCCACGGCCGACGACCGCGCCGACATCGTGCGGACGGTCGAGGGCGTCAAGGGCACCGTGACGATGCGCCACGAGTGGGTGGTCCGGTTCTCCTACGGGAAGATCACTCCCTGGGTCAGCCGCCACCACGGGCCGCGCGGTCCCGACGACAAGGTCATCACGGCGGTCGCCGGGCCCGACATGCTCGTGCTGCGCGGCGACCGCCTCCCCCACGCCCACGACGGCAAGCACGTCGACGAGTTCGACGTGGCGGAGGGCGACCGGCTCGTCTTCTCGACCACCTGGGCGCCGTCGCACCTGCCGATCAGCGAGCAGCTCAACAGCGACGCCATCGTCGAGACGACCCGCGAGGAGTGGCAGGAGTGGGCGGACCGGTTCGAGTACGACGGCCCGTACCGGGAGGTCCTGGTCCGCTCGCTCCTCGTGCTGCGGCTGCTCACCCACTCCGAGACCGGCGGCATCGTTGCGGCACCGACGACGAGCCTGCCCGAGGACGTCGGCGGGACGCGCAACTGGGACTACCGCTTCTGCTGGCTGCGCGACGCGTCTCTCACGCTCGAGGCACTGATGGGATCCGGCTTCGTCGAGGAGACGATGCTCTGGCGGCGCTGGCTCATCCGCGCGGTCGCCGGCGATCCCGAGGACATGCAGATCATGTACGCCGTCGACGGCTCCCGCGACCTGCCCGAACGTGAGCTCCGGCACCTGCCCGGGTATGCGAACTCCCGGCCGGTGCGGATCGGCAACGCCGCCGTCACCCAGCGGCAGACCGATGTGCTCGGCGAGGTGATGATGGCCCTGTCCGACGGGCGCGACCACGGCCTCGAGGAGTCGGACCGCTCCTGGCGGATCCAGCGCTCGCTCGTCGAAGGACTGGCCCGCCGGTGGGAGGAGCCGGACAACGGGCTCTGGGAGATCCGCGGGCCGCTGCGCCACTTCACCCACTCGCGCGTCATGGTCTGGGCGGCGTTCGACCGGGGGATCCGGGGCATCGAGCAGCACGGCTTGACGGGGCCGCTCGACAAGTGGCGCGACCTGCGCGAGAGCGTGCGTCAGGAGATCCTGGCCAAGGGGTTCAACGCCGACCGCAACACCTTCACGCAGCACTACGACACCAACGAGGTCGACGCCTCGCTGCTGCTCATCCCGATCTGCGGGTTCCTGCCGCCGGACGACCCGAAGGTGCTCGGGACCATCGACGCCATCGAGCAGGACCTCATGCACGACGGGCTGCTGCTGCGCTACCGCACCGACAGCGGCGTCGACGGGCTCCCGGGCACGGAGCACCCCTTCCTGGCGTGCTCGTTCTGGCTGGTGCAGGCCCTCGCGCTGGCCGGTCGGCAGGACCGGGCGACGGAGCTGATGGACCGGCTGGTGGCCCTGGTCAACGACGTGGGTCTGCTGTCCGAGGAGTACGACCCGACCGACCACCGGATGGTCGGCAACTACCCGCAGGCGTTCTCCCACCTGACCCTCATCGGGGCCGCCCACGCCCTCGCGGGGGTCACTACGGTGAAGGCATGACCGACCCGACGACGACGCCGAACATGGACTTCCGGACCCACCTCGCCGCGGTCGACCGGCATACCGAACAGCTCCTCACCACCGCCCGCGCACTCGACCCCGGCAGCCTCGGCGACCCGAGCCTCTGCCCCGGCTGGACCCGCGGGCACGTCCTCGCTCACATCGCCCGGAACGCCGACGCGCTGCGGGGCCTGGTGACCAACGCGACCACCGGGTCGTCGACGCCCATGTACGCCAGCCCCGACGCCCGCGACGCCGACATCGAGGCCGGGGCGGGGCGTCCACAGGCGGAACAGGTGGCCGACCTCGAGTCGAGCGCCGCGCGGTTCGCCGCGGCGGCCGCGGGGCTGACCGAGGAGCTCTCCGGCGTGCCACTGCTCGCGCGCAACAACACCAAGGTCAAGGCGGGGTATCTGCCGTTCATGCGGTTGCGCGAGGTGGTGATGCACCACATCGACCTCGACGCGGGGTTCTCGTTCCCCGAGGTCGACGACGAGGTGCTCCTGGCCCTCCTGCAGGACACCGTCCGGCGGCTGCGCCACGACCCCGAGACCCCGTCGCTGTCGATCCGCACCAACGAGGGCGACGTCTGGTCGATCGGCGACGGACGGCCGATCGTGTCGGGGACCCGTGCCGCCGTCCTCGCGTGGCTCACCCGCGGTGACACCGCCGGCGTGGAGGGCACGCTCCCGACGATCCCGTCGCTGGGCTGAGGCGGCTGCGGACATGGCGACTGACGGGTATGCGGGTGCTGTGAGCCCCGGAGGTCCCTCCGACGTGCGGGAGCTGCCGCGGCTGACCATCCGCAAGTGCAGCGTCTCCTCGTTCGACAACAACGCCTACCTGCTGACCTGCCGGTCCACGGGGGCGCAGCTGCTCGTCGACGCGGCCGCCGACCCGGACCGCCTGCGCGCCCTGCTCGAGGAGGGCACCGAGCGGCTCGACGTCATCGTGACGACCCACCAGCACCACGACCACGTCGGCGCCCTGCGGGAGATGGCGAGGACCACCGGAGCCCGCACGGCCGCCGGGGCGGAGGACGCCGACGCGCTCCCGGTCGACGTCGACGACCGGCTGGTTCACGGCGGCACGGTCACCTTCGGGGACGTGACCCTCGACGTCGTGGCCCTGCGCGGGCACACCCCAGGTTCGGTGGCGCTCGCCTACCGCGACCCGTCCGACCCGGACGGTGTCACCCACCTCTTTACCGGCGACTCACTCTTCCCGGGCGGCGTCGGCAACACCACAGAACCCGGGGCAGAGCTTCGACTCGCTGTTCCGCGACGTCAGCGAGCGGGTGTTCGACGTCTACGACGACGACACGTGGGTGTACCCCGGACACGGCAACGACACGACCCTCGGCGTCGAACGGCCGCACCTCGACGAGTGGCGCGCCCGCGGCTGGTGACCGGCGGGTGACCGGCGGGTGACCGGTTAGGGGGCCGGCGGCTTCCAGAGCACCATGACGCGGCGGTTCAGGGCCTGGCTGGCGGCGTTCGAGTTGTCGGCGACCGGGTCCTCCTCGCCGTACCCGGCGGTGACCAGCCGGACGGGATAGCCGCGGAGGTGGTCCTGGAGGACCTGCGCGACGGCTTCGGCCCGCTGGGCGGACAGGACCAGCCCGTGCTCGTGCGAGCCGAGGTTGTCGGTGTAGCCGTGGATGTAGATCGTGCCGCTCAGACCCCGGCTGATGATCGCGTCGGAGAGCCCCTGGATGTCCCGCTGCGACGCGGCGGTGATCTGGGCCGAGTCGTACTCGAACTGCACGTTCGGACCGACCAGGGCCAGCCCCGCGTTGGTGCTGCTCGAGAGGATGGTGAACTGCCCGAGCGGGTTGTCGCTGCCGCCCAGCTTGGCCACCCCCTGCTGGGTGGACTCCTTGATGATCGGGGGGATCGTCGCGATCGTCGTCGGCTTCGGGGTGGGCGTGACGACCGAGACGGCGATGGCGCCGGCCACCGCGTCGGCGCCCGGCAGGAACTTCAGGGTCACCTGGATGACGCCGACGAGCAGGGCGAGCAGCGCGAGCGCCGAGATGCCCCACAGGACGATCTGGCGGTGCGAGCGGTTCGCCATGGTGAGCGCCGGGGCGATCGGCCGGTGCGGCGCGGGTGCGGCGGGGTCCGAGCCGTCACGCGGTGGCGGCGGCGGCACCGGAAAGGCGGCGACCTCCTCCGGGGTGTACTCGCGTACACCGGTCGACAGCCGCTCGCGAGCGGTGGCCACCAGGGTGTCCGCGATGCCCGCCGCGCCCACGAGGACGCCGAGCTGGCCCATGATCGCCTCCCGGCTCCCCCAGACCGACAGCGTCTCCAGCCGGCCGTCGGGCGCGAGCGACGAGGACATCCGTAGGTTCGCGACGACACGTTCGCCCGTGGGGTCCGACCCGAGGAACGGGCCGATGTGGGTCGCGGCCAGGACGCCCTCCTCGACCCGGGCGCCGCCGACGATCCGGCGCAGCGACGGGGTCCAGGAGATCTCCATGAACGAGCGGTGGAGGCCGTCGATGACCGTCGCCGGCGCATACGAGGCGTAGTCGTGGTGCGATCCGGACACGACGACGGTGGCGCCGGGCGCGAAGCACTCCAGTGACGCGTCCCGGTCGCCGCGAGCCAAAGCGTCGACCAGCCGATCGAGCACGCCGTACGCGTCCGACATGCCACCTCCCACGGCCTAGGTTTTCATCCCGAATGACCGGATCGGACCGGATTCCCCGAAACGGGGACGTTCAGCCCACCGCGCTGAGACGTTCCGCGGCGAGGGACCCGATCCCCACGAACAGCGGCAGCACCTCGGTGCCGTGGTCGGGACCGCCCGGGTCCTCCGGATCGACCAGCCGGTCCGCCACGACGGCGACCGCGACCCAGTGGTCGTCCCGCTCCATCAGAGCCACGTCGGCCCGCAGGCCGGGCAGCTCGCCGGTCTTGGACGCCGACGTCACGCCCGCCGGGAGGGCGGCGGGCAGTCCCGCGACGAACTGCTGTTCGCGCAGGATCCCGACCGCGAGCCGGGTCAGGTCCGGGTCGAGCAGCCGTCCGGTCCGCAGGGCCACGAGCAGGTCGACGAGGTCCTGGGGGCAGGTCTCGTTCTCCAGGCCGGCCGCGACCGAGGCCGGGTCCATCATCGGGCGCTGCAGCCTGGTATGCCGGGTCGGCACCTCCGCGAGCAGCCGGCCGACCTCGCCGCTCCGGAGCAGGGCCGCGTGCGCGAGGACCGCGTTGGTCGCGTCGTTGTCGCTCAGCGCGATCATCAGCCGCAGCGCCTCCAGCAGCGGCAACGACGTCACCGAGGGCAGCAGGCTGAGCGGACCGCACCCGCCGACCCGGTCCTCGAACGCCGCGATCGTGACATGGTCTCCGAGATCCAGTCGGCCCTGCTCGACCAGCCGGAGCACGGCCAGCAGGATCGGCACCTTGATGGTGCTGGCCGACCGCGAGACCCGCTCCGCGTCGAACGACCACGTCCAGCCCTGGTCGTCCCGGACCGCGACGCCGAGCTGCCCCGGCGACGACTCCGCCACCGCGGTCAGTCGTTCCTCCAGCGAGCTCGATGCCTCCACGACGTGCAGTATGCCGACCCGCCACGGTCGGCGCGCGTGCCAGGATGGCCGGGTGCAGATGCGGGTACGGGTCCCCGTGGCCACCCTCTGGGTCGCGCCCGACCGGCCCCGGGACATCGACGCGCCGGCGACGGCCGACCGGCCTGACGTCGTCGCCTGGCTGGCCGCGCTCGACGCGTACGCGGACGACCGTGAAGACGGGAACGGCCGGCTGGGCCTGCACGGGCGGGTGCACACCCAGGTGCTCGCGGGCGAGCCGGTAACCGTGGTCGGCGACGACGCCGCATACCCGGGGTGGGTGGAGGTGGTCTGCCCGTGGCAGCCGAGCTCCCTCGACGAGCGGGGCTATCCCGGCTGGCTGCGCGAGGCCCACCTCATCGGTGACGACACGGGCGGACACAACGACGCGCCCGAGGACGAGTCCTGGGCGGCGCTTCCCGGTCCCGACGGGCGCGCCGACCTGGCCCTGGCCCGGGAACATCTCGGGCTCCCCTACCTGTGGGGCGGGACGTCGCCGCTCGGGCTCGACTGCTCCGGTCTCGTCCACCTGGTCCACCGGGAGCTCGGCCGAGTGCTTCCCCGGGACGCCCACGACCAGCAGGCGGCGACCGAACCGGTCGACCCCGCCGACGCCGACCCCGGCGACCTGTACTTCTTCGCCCGGCCCGGAGAGACGGCGCACCACGTCGGGATCGTCACCGGCGCATACCGGATGATCCACGCTTCAGAGGCCCGCGCGATCGTCGAGGAGCCGCTCGACGACCGGCGCCTGGCCACCCTCAGCGGTGCGGGGCGGGTCCGATGACCCGCGACGAGCTGCTGGCGTACTGCCTGGCCAAGCCGGGCGCGTGGTCGGACCAGCCGTGGGAGGGCGACTACGTCGCCAAGGTCGCCGACAAGATCTTCGCGTTCACCGGGGACACGACCGTCGGCGTCAAGGCGGGCGCGAACCGCGACGAGGCGGACGAGTGGATCCGCCAGTACCCCGACGACGCGAGCGTGATGGCGTACATCGGGCGGTCCGGCTGGAACTCCCTGCGGCTCGACGGCGCGATCCCCGACGAGGAGCTGAGGGACGCCGTCGACGCGTCGTACGAGCTGGTCGTCGCGAAGCTGCCCCAGAAGCGGCGCCCCTGACGCCTCGCGACGGTGGACGGCGATTCGGCGTCGTTACCGTCGTGTGACACGATGGCGGCGACGGAGGGGAGTATCCCCGCTCGCGGTTGCCTCGTCATCACGGTGTCGTCCTTCGGGGCCGGCCCCCGGGGCGCCGGTCCGTACGGAACTCGTTCCGGCGGGCGGGAGAGACCTCCGGTCCCTTGCTCATGCATCGTGACCGGAAGGCCTGAACTCCGTGGACGTCTCCGCAACCACCTGGTGGGTCACCATCGGGGTGCTCATCGTGTTCCTCGTCATCGACGTTGGCGTCATCGCGCGACGCCCCCACGTGCCGTCGATGAAGGAGTGCGCGATCGCGCTCTCGGTCTATGTCGGGCTCGCGGTCCTGTTCGGGCTCTGGGTGTGGTGGCACTCGGGCGGCCAGTACGCGGGCGAGTTCTTCGCCGGCTGGCTCACCGAGTACTCGCTGTCGGTCGACAACCTCTTCGTCTTCCTGCTGATCATGCGCAAGTTCCTCGTGCCGGAGAAGCTCCAGCAGGAGGCCCTGGTCATCGGCATCGTCATCGCGATCGTCCTGCGCGGCATCTTCATCGCGCTCGGTGCCGCTGTCATCAACGAGTTCGCCTGGGTCTTCTACCTGTTCGGCCTGTTTCTCATCTACACCGCGGTGAAGCTGGCCCGCGAGGGCTCGCTCGAGGACGATGAGTTCAAGGAGAACCGGTTCCTCACGTGGGTCGAGAAACGCTTCCCGGTCACGCCGGACTTCCACGGGCCCAAGATCGCGACCCGGATCGACGGCAAGAAGCTGCTCACCCCGATGTTCATCGTCATCGTCGCGCTGGGCACGACCGACCTGCTGTTCGCGCTGGACTCGATCCCGGCGATCTACGGGCTCACCAAGGAGCCGTACCTCGTGCTCACCGCGAACATCTTCGCGCTGATGGGCCTTCGGCAGCTCTACTTCCTCATCGGCGGGCTGCTCGAGCGTCTGGTCTACCTCAGCATCGGGCTGTCCGTGCTGCTGGCGTTCATCGGCGTGAAGCTCCTCCTGCACGCGCTGCACGAGAACAACCTGCCGTTCATCAACGGCGGCGAGCCGTTCGCGGTCCCGGAGATCCCCATCCTCGTGTCGCTGGGTGCCATCGTCGTCATCCTCGGCGTGACGACGGTCGCAAGCCTCCTGAAGAGCGCCCACGACCGCTCCAAGCAGGCCCCGACCGGCTCCTGACTGGTCCACTGGGCGCCCGCGCGTCGGCCGAGAGGCCAACTTCTGTCCCTCAACGACGGAAATGACAGCAGAAGTTGGCCTCTCGGCGGTTCGGAGCGGCCGGGGTCAGTCGGCGAGGGTGGGGCCGTCGTCCAGGTTGGCGCCACGGCGGGTGGCGCCCATGACCAGGGCGCTGGCCCCGACCACGAGCGCGATGCCCAGCAGCTGGAGCCCGGTCAGCCGCTGGTGCAGCACGAGGAACCCGGCCAGCGCGGCGAGGGCCGGTTCGAGGCTGAGCAGGATCCCGAACACCCGCGAGCTCATCCGCCGCAGCGCGAACAGCTCGAACGAGTACGGCAGTACCGACGACAGTACGGCGATCCCGAGCCCCTTGAGGAGGATCTCCGGCGTCCACTGCGGGATCGACCCGAGCCCGAACGGGGCCACGGCCACACACGCGACGACCATGGCGATGGCCAGGCCGTCGAGCTGGGAGAACGCCGCTCCGGTCCGCTTCGACAGGATGATGTAGGCGGCCCAGCAGGCCCCGGCCAGCGCGGCCAGTCCCAGCCCGATGAGGTCGAGCTCGGCGAACGGCACGCTGAGGGCCTCGGAGATGAGGACCACCCCCGCCGCCGCCGCGACCACCGCGATGAAGTCCAGGCCGCGGCGCGAGAGCGCGACGGTGAGCACCAGCGGCCCGAGGAACTCGATCGTCACGGCCACCCCGATCGGTAGCCGCCCGAGCGAGGCGTAGAACGACCAGTTCATCGCCCCGAGCGCCAGCCCGAAGAGGATCACCGTCCCCCACGCCTGGCGGGAGTGGCCGCTCAGCCGCGGCCGCGCGACGGCCAGCAGGATCAACGTGCCGATGACCAGCCGAAGGGTGACCGACCCAGCCGCCCCGATCGCCGGGACGAGAGTGGCCGCCAGCGCGCCCCCGAACTGGACCGAGACGATGCCGAGCAGGACCAGGACCGGAGCCGGGACCCGGCCGAGGAGGCCCGGTCCCGGCGTCGCTGGCATACCGTCATCCAACGCCATCGCCACCCGGCGGGAGCTACCGCCCGCCGCCTCCGGTCAGGAGGTGGCGCGGGTCATCTGTCGGAGCTCCTTCTTGAGGTCGCCGAGCTCGTCGCGGAGCCGCGCGGCCAGCTCGAAGTGCAGGTCGCCCGCCGCCGCGTGCATCTGCGTGGTGAGCTCCTGGATCAGCGAGGCCAGGTCGGCCGCGGCCATCGACTCCAGCCGCCCACCGCCGGACACGTTGACGTCGACGGCCAGCGCCCCACGACCGCCGCCGCCGGTCTTGGTCGCCCGGCCGCGGGACTGCGAGCGTCCGCTCCCGAGCAGCTGCTCGGTGTCGGCGTCCTCGCGGGCCAGCAGGTCGGTGATGTCGGCGATCTTCTTCCGCAGCGGCTGCGGGTCGACGCCCCGCTCCTTGTTGAACGCGATCTGCTTCTCCCGCCGCCGGGAGGTCTCGTCGAGCGCCTCCCGCATCGACGGGGTGACGTTGTCGGCGTACATGTGCACCTGCCCGCTGACGTTGCGGGCGGCGCGACCGATGGTCTGGATGAGCGACCGCGCCGAGCGCAGGAACCCCTCCTTGTCGGCGTCGAGGATGCAGACCAGCGACACCTCCGGCAGGTCGAGACCCTCGCGGAGCAGGTTGATGCCGACGAGGACGTCGAACTCGCCCATCCGCAGCTCCCGCAGGAGCTCCACCCGGCGCAGGGTGTCGATGTCGGAGTGGAGGTAGCGGACCCGGATCCCCTTGTCGAGCAGGTAATCGGTGAGGTCCTCGGCCATCTTCTTGGTCAGCGTCGTGACGAGGATCCGCTCGTTGCGCCCGGTGCGCAGCGTGATCTCGTGGATGAGGTCGTCGATCTGGCCCTTGGTCGGCTTGAGCACGATCTCCGGGTCGACGAGGCCGGTCGGCCGGATGATCTGCTCGACCGGCGGCCCGGACGTCGCGGCCTTGGCCAGCTCGTAGGGACCGGGTGTCGCCGACAGGTAGAGGGTCTGGCCGATCCGGCCGAGGAACTCCTCCCACATCAGCGGACGGTTGTCCATCGCACTCGGCAGCCGGAACCCGTGGTCGACGAGCATCCGCTTGCGGGACATGTCGCCCTCGTACATCGCGCCGATCTGCGGCACGGTCTGGTGCGACTCGTCGATGACCAGCAGGAAGTCGTCGGGGAAGTAGTCGATGAGGCAGTTCGGCGCCGACCCGGCGGACCGGCCGTCGATGTGCCGCGAGTAGTTCTCGATGCCGCTGCACGACCCGACCTGGCGCATCATCTCGATGTCGTAGGTCGTCCGCATCCGGAGCCGCTGCGCCTCGAGCAGCTTGCCCTGGCGCTCCAGCTCGGCCAGCCGGTCGGCCAGCTCGATCTCGATGCCCTTGATGGCGCGCTCCATGCGCTCCGGGCCGGCGACGTAGTGGGTGGCGGGGAAGACGTACATCTCCTCCTCCTCGCGGACCACCTCACCGGTGACCGGGTGGAGCGTGTAGATCCGCTCGACCTCGTCGCCGAACAGCTCGATCCGGATCGCGAGCTCCTCGTAGACCGGGATGATCTCGACGGTGTCGCCGCGCACCCGGAACGTGCCACGGGTGAAGGCCAGGTCGTTGCGGGTGTACTGCATCTGGACGAACTTGAGCAGCAGCTGGTCGCGGTCCATCTGCTCGCCGACCCGCAGCCGGACCATCCGGTCAACGTACTCCTGCGGCGTCCCCAGGCCGTAGATGCACGACACCGACGCGACGACGACGACGTCACGCCGGGTCAGCAGTGAGCTGGTCGCGCTGTGCCGGAGCCGCTCGACCTCGTCGTTGATCGACGAGTCCTTCTCGATGTAGGTGTCCGTCTGCGGGATGTAGGCCTCGGGCTGGTAGTAGTCGTAGTAGGACACGAAGTACTCGACCGCGTTGTTGGGCAGCAGCTCGCGGAACTCGTTGGCCAGCTGGGCGGCCAGGGTCTTGTTGGGCGCCATCACGAGGGTCGGCCGCTGGACCTGCTCGATGACCCAGGCGGTCGTGGCGGACTTGCCGGTGCCGGTCGCGCCGAGCAGCACGACGTCGTCCTCGCCGGCCTTGATCCGCCGCGAGATCTCGTCGATGGCCGACGGTTGGTCGCCGCTCGGGGAGAACTCGGAGATCACCTCGAACGGGGCCACCGTCCGCTTGATGTCGGTCGTCGGACGCATACCTCAACGGTACGTCGCGGGTCCGACAGGTGCGCCAAGGCCTGACCTGGGCGTGCGCCAGGCGACGTGGCTCAGCGGCAGTCCACGGCCACCGCGAGCGCCGCGCAGACCTCGCGCATCCGCTGGTCGCTCAAGCGGCCGAGCCGGTCCACGAGAAGGCCGACGGACACGGACTCGGTGGCATCGAGTCCGACGACGCAATGACGAGGTACCGGATCCTCAGACGGACGAAGCTCGACCTCGCTGGGCAGCCCGCGGACGGTCGTGGTGCACGGCGCGACCAGCGCCCGACCCAGGCCCCGGATCGCGCGGGTGCGGGTGAGCACGACCACCGGCCGACGCCCGTGATGCGGGGCCTCGCTCCACCAGACCTCGCCGTGCTCCGGGAGCGGGCCCACCGACGGGGTCACGACGCGCCGGCGTGCTCACGCCAGGCGGCGAGATCTCCCCACTCGTCCGCGGCGCTCAGCCGCTCCCGCTGATAGGCATCCGCGTACGCGGCGTCGATCTCGGCGGCTCGATGTGCCGAGAGGAGCGCGGTCAACGCCGCCTCCATCACGCTGGCATCCGTCTGGCCGCGGTGCAGCGAACGAGCCCGCTCGAGGAGAGCCTCGTCCACGGTGGTGCTGATCCGGACCTTCGGCATGGCAGTATCATGCCACATTTATGCCACCCGGCCACAGCCGGCTCATCCCTGCGGCCGGCCCAGCCGCCAGTACCCCATCAGCGCGACCTGGGCGCGGCCGAGCCCGACCTCGCCCAGGAGGTGCCGCCGGATCCCGCGGACCACGCCCTGCTCGGCTGCGACCCAGACGTACGCGCCGCCCATCCAAGGCTCCTAATCAACGGTCAAGCGCCGCGAGGCGACACAGGGCCCGCCACCCGCGTAGGTGACGGGCCCTGTTCAGGGCGCCTGGGGGTGCTACAACGCCCTGGTCATGTTCGAGCCATGAGGTACGCGTAGAGGTAGGCGCGGCTGTTGCCGTCGTCGACCCACTTCGCGTCGAGGCTCGATGCTTGCTTCAGCGCGGCGGCCGCGTCCTCCTTGCCGGCCAGGCCGGCATACATGAGGAGATAGTCGCCGAACTGCTGCCCGTACCCGGCGCCCGCGGTCGCCTCGGCGACCTGGGCGCGGATCCGGTCCGGATCGCCCGCGAGGTATGCGGCCGAGCTCGGGCTCGCGGGGAGCACGAGGATGGCCAGCATGGCCGCCGGGGACGGTGAGAACCAGGTGGCGTAGTCGCGCTTGCCACCCCAGGTCAACGAGAAGATCTGGTGCCCGAAGCCCTGGTAGACCGGGTCGCTCTTGTCGATGCGCAGGCCGTAGAGCAGCGCGGTCGCCTGCTCCCCTGCCAGCATCCAGGTGGCTTCCGCCTTGAGCGGCTGGTTCTTCGTGGTGTCGGCCCAGATGCTCAGCCCGGTCCAGGCGGTGACCGCCTCGGAGGTGCTCTCCTGGTTGTTGCCGTCGGCGAACGGCGAGGTGCCACTGGCCCACGAGTGCGCGTTGTAGGCGTCGAAGGCCCGACGGTCGGGGAACAGCCCCTTGGTCCCGGTGCCGGCGATGTCGGCCGCCACCAGGTCCATGACCGGCTGCCACTTGGCCACCAGGGCCGGGTCGTTCGCGGCGAGCAGGCCCGCCGTGTAGAGGAAGTACCCGTAGTGGAAGTGGTGGTCGTTGTACTCGTCCGAGCCGAACGACGGGGTGAGCCCGATCATGCCCTTGCCCTGCGCGTCGTAGACGAAGCAGAACGCCGGGCGCTTCGCGCAGCCCTGCGGGTCGGTCCACTGGTCGAGCTGGGTGACGAGCTTCGCCTTGAGCGGCGTTGCCACGTCCTCGAGCCCGAGCTGGGTGGCCAGCTGGTACAGCTGGGCCGACCGGTAGAGGGCCTTGCCGCCGAAGTACGTGTCGGCCGGGAAGTCCTTGGTCTCGGCCACGTCCTTACGGACCTGCTCGGACAGCGTCGTCTTGTCGGCGTCGCTGAGCTTGCCGAGGTCCAGCTGGGTGGTGACCGCCCGGGTGGGCTCGCTCCACGTGAGCGTGTCGCCGCGGCAGACCGAGAGGGTGCCGTACGCGCTCGGGAAGGTCCCGAGGTCGCAGGTCGTCCCCTTGGCCAGGCCGGCCTTCTGGTGCGGCATCGCCGCCACGACGCCGTCGCCGCCGCCCGCGTGGACGTAGGTGAGGGTGGTGGTCGCGGAGTCGCCGGCGACCGCATACCCGGTGGTGCCGGAGGTGACCGGCGCGACGGCCGAGGCCATCGCCGCGGCCGTACCGCCGTCGGGGACGGCGAACCAGGTCACCCGTCCGCCCGCCTCGACCGAGACGCCGGTACCGCTGGCGGTGGCCTTGTCGAGGAGGAGGCCGTAGGTGCGACCGGCGACCGTGACGGTCGGCGGCTCACCCGCGGCGAAGGACACGTTCTGGCCGAGGGTGACCGCGTCGGTGGCCGTGAAGGTGACCGACGGGGACCCCTGGGCGAGCACGGTGTGGCCGAGGGCCTTGCCGCCGCTCCCCCGCTGCTCGAGGGTGACGGTGAGGTCGTCGTATGCGGACACGACGGTCGACTCGACGCCGGGCACGGTGACGGTGACGTCGGAGACGGCCCCGCCGATGATCGCCTTGTCGGACGTGACGACCTTCGGGACGCCGAACCCGAAGCCGGTCTTCTGCTCGGTGAAGCTGAGCGGGACCGGGAACACGGGCAGCGCCTCGGGCCCGAGGGCCAGGCTGGAGAACCACTTGTTCGTCGGCGGGACCAGGCCCTGCGCCAGGCGGTCGGCCTGGAGCGGCTTCGGGGTCTGCTGGACGACCTTCGCGGCGTTGGTCTGGAGGGTGGCGGGGTCGATCACCGCGGTGGCGGCGTCACCGCCGCCCTCGACGCCCGAGCCCGCCGCGGCGCTGTCGCCGGTCGAGCCTGAGCTGGAGGTGCAGGCGGTCACAGAGGCGAGCGCCGCAACGGTGAGGACGGCGAGGCCCGCGCGCAGCGGCCCGGCCCGGCCCCGGTGGGTCGCCTCGCGGCGGCCCACCCCGGTCAGGGTGTGGAGGGTTCGCATCACTTGAGTCCGATCTTGATGAGGAACGAGCGCAGCCCGTCGGTCGGGCCGGCCAGCGGGCCGTCGTCGCGCAACGAGAGGGTCGCGGCGACCGGCGTACCCGGGTGGGTCAGCTCGGCGATCTGCGGGTCCTTGAGCGAGTCGCTCGCGACGGTGACCCGCGTCTTGGCCTGCCCGTTCTCGGTGGTCACCGAGACGGACTGGACCGTGCCCTCGACCGTGCGGTCGTCGGGCAGCCGCAGGCTGACGGCCGCGCCCTTGACGATCCGCTCGTAGTCGCGGGGCGAGAGGACGAAGTCGGCGAGCGCGTACTGCGAGCCGTCCGAGGTGATCGTGGCGAGGTTCGCCCCGTTCTGGATGAACCCGCCGGTCTGCGCCTTGACATCGGACAGCCGACCGTCGGCGAGCGCCTTGTAGGTCACGGTCGACGCGGTGGTGTCGACGTCGAACGCATCGGTCGAGGTGACCTTGAGGCCCTGCTTGAGGTCCCGCTGCAGGTCCGGGCTGTTGACGGTGAAGAGGGTCTGGCCCTTCTTCACCTCGTCGCCGTCGCCGGCGTCGGTCTTGGTGACGACACCGCCGTAGGCGGCGCCGACCGAGGCCTGGGCCGAGACGACCTGGCCGGTGGTGCTGAGGGCCTGGGCCTGGCGCTGGTTGAAGACCAGCGTCAGGACGGCGGTGAGAGCGAGCACGGCGACGATGCCGCCGAAGAGTCGAAGACGTTGGGTCCAGGTCATGACGAGACCTCCTGGGTCGCAGTGGAACCGGCCAGCACGAGGTTGTCGCGCGTGAGCACCTCGACAGGACTGTCGGCGGGGCGCGCGATGACCGTGCGCAGGGCCGGCTCGAGAGTCGGTTCGGTGACAAGCTCCGCGGCGGGGCGACGTCGCCGGGCCAGCTCGCGGAACGCAGCGCCGATGAAGGCGCCGAGGATGATCGTGTTGGTGATGTTCCAGATGGTCGCCAGCGTCAGCTGGCTGTGGTTGATGTCGCGCCAGATCGCCACGAACGAGGTCGGCAGCAGGAACGTGAACAGCAGGACCTGCGGGACCATGAAGGCGAACGGCGAGGCTGCTCGGTGCTCCCCCCCCGTGACGTGCCACTTGGTGTCCTTGCCGGTGATGACGTTGAACAGCGCCCGCGTGTAGATCGGGAACGACACCGTGGACAGGAGCAGGCACTCCCAGCGGAACGAGCCGAGCGTGAAGAACGCCAGGACGATCTGCATGACGTAGAAGCCCGCGTAGTAGAGCAGCCAGGTGCCCAGACCGAGGTCCATGGTCACCGGCCGGAGGTCGAAGAAGATCTCCAGCGGCGGCACGAGCAGGAGCAGCAGCGGTGCGATCCCGGCGAGGTAGTGCGTCGCCGTGACGAAGTACATGATCCGCTGGTCCGGCGTGAGCCGGCGGCGCGGGCTGAGCGGGTTGTGGGTCATGAGGATCTCGAACCCACCGGTGGCCCAGCGCTGCTGCTGCTTGGTGAAGCCCTCGATGGTGTCCGGGGCGTCGCCCACGGCCAGCTCGTCGGGGATGTAGACGCTGCGCCAGCCCCGCTCGTGGAGCATCAGCGAGGTCCACACGTCCTCGGACTTGCTGGCGGTGTACATCCCGCCGATGTCGTCGACGGCCTGGCGGCGGAAGACCACGTTGGTACCGACGCAGAACGCGGCGTTGAAGTGGTTCCGGCCGGGCTGGATGAACCGGTAGAAGACGGTCTGCATGTAGCCGGCGCCGCGGGCGATGACGGTGTGGAGGTTGCCGTACACCTGCGGCGTCTGGACGAACGCGACGTCCTCGCTGACGAAGAACGGCAGCGTCTCGACGAGGAAGTCCTCCTTGGGGACGAAGTCGGCGTCGAGGATCGCGAAGTACTCGCCCTTGGCGATGGACAGCGCGTGGTTGATGTTGCCGGCCTTGGCACCGTTGTTGGACAGCCGGCGCACGTAGTGGCAGCCGAGCTCGGCCGCGAGGTCTCGGACCTCGTCGGACTTGCCGTCGTCGAGGATCCAGGTCCGGTGCTTGCCGTTCATGGCCCGAGCGGCCGTCGCGGTCCGGCGGATGGTCTCGACGGGCTCGCCATAGACGGTGATGAAGACGTCGACCAGCGTGTCGTTCCCGTTGAGGCGGAACGGCCACCGGGTGGCGTCCTTGCCGTTGCGGGCGATCCACTTCGGGTCGAACAGCGCGTCGCGCGCTGCGTAGTAGGCGTAGTCGCGTGGGCTGGATGCGCCCGAGAGGATCGTCCACATGGCCAAGAGGGCTTGGAGGATGAGGAGGCTCTCGGCGACGATGACCATCGAGTACGGCAGCCAGTCGCCGCGGTTCGCGGGGTTGAGCAGGAAGCTCGAGTAGAGGAGAACGCCGAGCGCAGCGATGACCGTCAGAAGGATCATGACCGGGCTGTAGTCCGTCGAGACACGCGCTCGACGATCGGTCAGGACCTGGGCATCGCCGCCGGCGAGGTCGTGGGAAGGGTCGAAGGACACTAGGCACCCCCGTGCCGTGAAACAGAGAGGGGTCCACCGAGTCCCGTTGGCGGGGCTACGGCGAAATGACGTTGGCCCCATTGCCTGCGGGAGAGGGTTGAGGACCTCGACCCCGCGTGTTTCGAGAGTAGGGGGACGCGCCATGGATGCATGACAACGTTGACATCTGCGTGCTCAGGCCGTGGTTCAGATCACACCCCAGAGATCTGGCGTTCCACGTTGTGGACGGTTACCGAGCGGTATGCGCGTCCGTGCCCTCGCGGTCCGTCCACCCCGTGCGCCGGGCCCAGTCCACGACCCGCGGGTAGGCGTCGGCGAACCACGGCTCCTTGGCCTCCGCGTACTCCTCCGTGTCGGGGACGCCGGCCGCGAGCGCGCGCTTGAGCGACGCATACCGGTCGCGCTCGTCCGGGTCCGCACGCAGCCAGTCGCGGAACTGCAGGGCGAACACCCAGCCGGGAGAGCCGATCTCGCGGATGTGCACGTTGGCCGGGCGCCCCGGGTCCATGGACCCGTGGAAGCGCTTCGCCCACCCGCGCGGGTCGTCGGTCGCCGGGTGTGGCGTGTCGGTGAGCACTCCCGGTATGCGGACGAAGCCCCGCTGGGTGAGGTCGGCCACGAACCCGGGGTCGTCAGCGTCGGCGAGAGCCGCGACGCCGACCTGCACGTCGACGACGTCCTTGGCGGCCAGTCCGGGGACGCTGGTCGAGCCGATGTGCTCGATCCGCTCGGCTCGGTCGCCGAGAGCGTCGGCGATCCGGGCCACGAGCCGGTCGGCCTGAGCGGGCCAGGTGGGGTCGGGCGGGGCGATGCTGGGACGGTCGGGGCGCGCCGCACGGGTGCCGGTCAGCAGGTGCGCGTTGAAGGGGACGAGCCGGTCGAACCAGAGGTCGCGGACCTGCTCACGAGTCGCCGCGAGGGTGCCGTCGTTGTCGACCCACACGTCCGCGGCGGCGCGCCGCTCCTCGTCGATGGCCTGCCGCGCGATCCGGTGGCGAGCGTCGGCCTCGTCCAGCCCGCGCTGCTCGACCAGCCGTCGTACGCGGGTCTCGGCGTCGGCACCGACGACGACGCCGAGGTGCTCGTGGGGCCAGAGTCGACGTTCGACGAGGAGCGGCATGTCGTAGACCGAGACCGCCTGGACGTCCGCCGCGGCCCGCAGCTCGCGCACCCGCGCGGTGATGGCCGGACCGGTGATCCGGTCGAGGTCGGCCAGGGCGGCGGGGTCCGGGAAGACGATGGCGGCCAGCGCGGCCCGGTCGAGAGATCCGTCCGGACGGACGAGGTGCGCCCCGAACCGCTCCGCGATCGCGGCCAGGGTCGGCCGGCCGGGTTCGACAACCTCGCGGGCCACGACGTCCGCGTCGATGACGTCCGCGCCGAGGTCCCGCAGGGCGGCGGCCACGGTGGACTTGCCCGAACCGATCCCCCCGGTGAGACCGACGTCGAGCACCTCGACAGACTAGAGCCGTACCCGAGGGAGGTCACCATGGCGACTCGTGTCGTCATCACCGGAGGCGGGACCGGGATCGGCCGGGCCATCGCCCGGCGGTTCGTGCTGGACGGCGCGTCCGTCGTGCTGGTCGGCCGCCGCGTCGAGGTGCTGGAGGCCACGGCCGACGAGCTGCGCGAGTCGGGTGGCGAGGTGACGACGCACTCGGCGGACCTACGGTCCCCGGCCGAGGTCGCCGCTCTGGCCGCGGCGATCGTCGCCGGCGGGCCGGTCGACGTCCTCGTGCTCAACGCCGGCGGCAACTACGGCGGTTTCGACGGCAGCGACGACCCGGCCGAGCAGCTGGCGCGGCTGGCCGACGCCTACCGCGCGGACTTCGACGGCAACGTCATCACGACCGTCCTGCTGGGCGAGGCGCTGCTGCCGCACCTGCGCCGTCCGGGCGGTCGGATCGTGGCGATGAGCTCGATCGCTGGGCTGCGGGGTTCCGGCGCCTACGGGGCGGCCAAGGCCGCCGTCAACGCGTGGGTGTGGGACGCCTCGACGCGGCTAGCGCCCGAGGGCGTCACCGTCAACGCGGTCGCGCCGGGGTTCGTGCCGGACACCGAGTTCTGGGAGCAGCGGCTCAGGGACAACCCGGGGCTGGAGGCCAGCCGGCTGCGCCTGGTGCCGATGAACCGCCCCGGCACCCCGGACGAGGTGGCCGAGGCGGTCGCCTACCTCGCCTCCGACGGCGGCGGCTGGACGACCGGACAGATCCTGCAGGTCAACGGCGGCGGGCTGCTCGGCCACGGCTGAGCCCCGCGTCGGCGATAGCGTGACGCGATGACGGTGCAGATCGCCTCCGTGACCGTCGACTGCTCCGACGCCCTTGTGGTGGGCAGGTTCTGGTCGGCCGCCTTCGGCCGGCCGCTCGACCCCCAGGGCTCGAGCGGGTATGCGGCGATCGGGTTCGCCGGTCGCCGGGACACCTCCGGGTGGAGTCCGGTCGACCGCGAGAACGACCCGACCTTCCTCGTCGTCCAGGTGCCCGAGGACAAGGTCGCGAAGAACCGGATCCACCTCGACGTCATGGCTCCCGACGTCGACGCCGAGGTGACCCGGCTGGTCGAGCTCGGTGCCACCCGCGTCGCCGACATGGAGGAGTACGGCTACACGTGGACCGTGATGACCGACCCCGAGGGCAACGAGTTCTGCGTGGCGAAGCAGTTGTAGCGACCTCCCGACCGCGACCGGTCAGGCCGAGGTGAGCCGCTCCCCCGTCTCGGCCGAGAAGACGTGGGCCTCGCTGGGCTCCGGGACCACGTGGACGACCTCGCCGACCTCCGGGCGGACCCGTGTGGCGGAGTGGACCGTGACCCGTTGTGGTGCCACCCCGTCCTCCGGCTCGACGCCGACCGGAACACCGTAGATGAACGACTCCGAACCGAGGGCCTCGACGAGCTCGACCTTGAGATCGACGCCATTGTCGGCGCCCGGATCGACGAGGTGCCATGACTCGGGGCGCAGCCCGACCACGACCTTCTCCCCCGCCTTCGCGGCCACGGCCCGGTCGAGCGGGATGCGCGCTCCAAAGACCTCGGCCACGCCCTCCCGCACCTGAGCCTCCACCAACGTGATCGCGGGCGACCCGATGAACGACGCGACGAAGGTGTTGACCGGCCGGTCGTAGAGCTCCTCCGGCGTGCCGACCTGCTGCAGCCGGCCGTCGCGGAGCACGGCGACCCGGTGACCCATCGTCATCGCTTCCACCTGGTCGTGGGTGACGTAGACCGTGGTGATGCCGAGCCGGCGCTGCAGCCCCGCGATCTGCGACCGGGTGCTCACGCGGAGCTTCGCGTCGAGGTTGGACAGCGGCTCGTCCATGCAGAACACCTTGGGGTTGCGCACGATCGCGCGGCCCATGGCCACCCGCTGCCGCTGCCCACCGGAGAGGGCGCCCGGCTTGCGGTTGAGGAACTGCTCCAGCTCGAGGATCTTGGCCGCCTCCGCGACCCGCTGCTTCACCTCGGCCGACTCGACCTTCGCGTTGGTCAGGGCGAACGCCATGTTCTCCGCGGCGGTCATGTTCGGGTAGAGGGCGTAGCTCTGGAACACCATCGCCACATCGCGGTCCCGGGGCCGGACACCCTTCTGGTCGTGGCCGTCGATGAGCACGCGGCCCGCATCGATCGGCTCCAGCCCCGCCAACATCCGCAGGGTCGTCGACTTGCCACAGCCCGACGGACCGACGAGCACGAGGAACTCGCCGTCCTCGATGTCGAGCGTGACGTGGTCCACGGCCGGCGCATGGCCGCCCGAGAAGATCCGTGTCGCCTCGTCGAAGTAGACCGTCGCCATGGGCTAGAGCTTGGCCTTGATCTGGCTGTCGATGACCTGCTGCGTCTCGCTGTTGAGCCCCGCGAACGTCTGCGCGACGTCGGCGCCCTGTGCGATCTGGTCGAGGGCCTTGCCGATGCGGGCCCCGCCACCGGGCACGAACACCCGGGCGTAGTCCTGCGAGCGGGTCTTCGGCAGCTGGTCCACGGCGGTCTTCGCGTTGGGGTTCTTGGCGAGGAAGTCCTTCTCCGACTGGTTGTCGAGCGCGGACTTCCGCACCGGCATGTACCCGGTCGCCTGCGTGAAGGTCACCGTGTTCTCGGCGTTGGTGAGGAACTCGATGAACTTCAGCGCGTTCTTCTTCCGCTCGTCCGAGATGCCGGACGGGATCGCCACGCCGGCGCCGCCGGTCGGGCAGTTGCCGTCACCGGGCAGGAACGCTGTTCCGACCGAGAACTTCGCCGCCTTGGTGATGCCGCCGAGCGACCCGGTCGACTGCACGATGCAGGCCGCCAGCCCGGCCCCGAAGTCGGCCTCGGGAGTCTTGTTGACCTTGAGGTAACCGGCCTTGGCCATGTCCTGGACGTACTGGCCGGCCTGCACCGTCTTCGGGTCGTCGAAGGTCGGCGTCCACTCCTTGGAGTAGTTGCCGCCGAAGTCCCAGACGACGTTCTGGAAGTACCAGTCGAAGTAGTTCGAGCCGTCCGGCATCTGGAACACCGACTTGTCGGCACCGGCGGCCGCCTTGAGCTTCGGCGCCCACTCCTGCAGCTCCTGCCAGGTCTTCGGGCCGCGGTCCTCGAGGCCGGCGGCCTTCCAGAGGTCCTTGTTGTAGTAGAACAGCGGCGTCGACCGCGCATACGGCAGGGCGTAGTGCTGGTCCTTGAACTTGTAGTCGTTGTAGAGGGCGTCGACGTAGTCGTCGGTCTTCACGCCGGCGGCCGAGAGCAGGTCGTCGAGCGGGGCGAACTGCTTGTTGAGCGCGAAGTTGAACCACGTCACGTCCGAGGCGACGACGATGTCGGGCAGGGTCCCACCGGCGAGCGCCGCGTTGAACTTCTGCGCGACCTCCTCGTAGTTCTTGCCCGCGTCGGTCAGCTTGACGGTGAGGCCCGGGTTGGCCGACTGGAAGGCGGTGATGAGCTTCTGCTCGACCTCCTTGGACGTGCCCGGGTGGTTGGACCAGAAGTCGATGGTGTTCGCGCTGCCGCCCCCTCCGCTCGCTGGTGGCGTGCCCGGGCTACCGGTGCCGGCACAGGCGGCGAGACCGGCCAGGGCGGCGGCGCCGCCGGCTACTCCGAGGAATCCGCGGCGGGAGAGGTCGTTCATGGGTCTGCCTTTCGTAGGCGGGTGAGCGGGGTCAGCCCTTCAGGGCGCCGGCCGTCAGGCCCTTGATCATCTGGCGCTGAAGGAAGAGGAACAGGATGAGGATCGGCAGCATCGCGAGCACGGTGCCGGCCATGACGGGACCCCAGTTGGTGAGGCCCTCGTTGTTCTGGAGCAGGGTGAGGCCGACCGGGAGCGGAGCGACCCGCTCGTCGTCGGCCATGAGGAACGGCCAGAGGTACTCGTTCCACTCGTTGACGACGGTGATGAGCGAGAATGCCACGAGGGTCGGCCAGGACATCGGCATGACGATCCGCCAGAGCAGCTTCATCGGTCCGGTGCCGTCGAGCCGGGCGGCTTCGATGATCTCGCCGGGCAGCGAGAGGAACTGGTTGCGCATGAGGAAGGTTCCGAAGGCCACGCCGGCCAGCGGGATGATGATGCCCTGATAGGTGTTCTTCCAGCCCAGCTGGGAGACCAGGGCGTAGTTCGAGATCACGGTGATCTGGTTCGGGACCATCAGGGCCGCGATGACAACGAGGAAGACGATGCTGCGCCCGGGGAACCGCAGCAGCGCCAACGCATACGCACTGAGCACCCCGAGGACGATCTTCGCCGTCGCGGTCGCGATGGTGATGATCACGGAGTTGCGCAGGTAGTTCCAGAAGGGGATCCGCGTCGTGACGTCGACGTAGTTCTCCTTGGTCGACGGGTCCGGCCACCACTGCGCCGGCCGGACGTAGATGTCCTGCCGCTCCTTGAACGACGTGATGAGGATCCAGAACAGCGGCACCGCGATGATCAGGGTCACGACGACCATCGCGACGTAGCCGGCGGCGGTCCACCCCCTGCCGCGGTTCACGACGTGTTCCGATCCATGAAGCGGACCTGGACGACGGTGACGACGAGCAGGACGAGGAACATGATCGTCGCGACCGTCGCTCCGTAGCCGGCCCGGAGGTTGACGAAGGTCTCCTGGTAGACCTGGTAGACGAGGGTGGTCGTGCCGTTGCCGACCGGCCCGCCCCGGGTCATCACGTTGATGATGTCGAAGACCTGCACCGAGCTGAGCAGCACGGTGATCGACAGGAAGAACGTCGTCGGCCGCAGCTGCGGGAGCAGGACCCGGGTGAACTTCCGCCACGCCGACGCACCGTCGATCTCGGCGGCCTCGTCGAGGTCGACCCGGCGGCCCTGGAGGGCGGCGAGGTAGATGACGAACGAGTACCCGAGGTTCTTCCAGATGTACGTCACCGTCACCATGAACAGCGCCCAGTGCTGGTTCTGGTAGAAGTCCGGAGACGCGACGCCGATCCGCGCGAGCAGGTCGCGCACCAGCCCGAAGCTGGGGTCGAAGACGAACTGGAACGCCACGCCGATCGCCGCCCCGGAGATGACGAACGGCGCGAACACCGCGGAGCGGACGAGGTTGCGGCCGCGCAGCCGCTGGTCCAGCAGCATCGCGAGGGCCAGCCCGACACCCATGGAGATCACTACGGTGGCGACGGTGAAGATCACCGTGTTGAGGACGATGGTGCGGGTGTCCGCGCGGGTGAACCACTCGGTGTAGTTCGCGAACCCGATGACGTTGGCGATCGGGGCCGAGATGTTCCAGTCGGTGAACGACAGCCGGATGTTGTCGAGCAGCGGGCGGTACGTGAAGAGGATGAGCAGGGCGAGGTTCGGCAGCAGCAGTACCGCGGCGAGGAACCACTCGCGCCATCCCACTCCGGATCGCTTCGGAGGTGGCCCGACCGGCTCCGGCGGACCGACCCGGACCGCGCTGTCGCGCGTCGCCGTCGTCATCGGCGTCGCCACCACGTGACGGCCGGAGACGTTTCCGTCGCCCGGTGAACGGTGCGCAGCCCCAGCATGAACCCTCCACGAGACGGCGATGTCGGTCGCGGCGGCCACGTGTGTCGACGTGTGACCGCTCGCCACTATGTCACGACAATTACCACCGCGGCGCGTACCGTAGCCGCCGACGCGCCGGAGTGCATCCGGGCGGTGGTCTCGGACGGAATGCAGGTGACCGGGGCACCCCACCGACGGGGTGCGGCACCCGGTTCCCCCGAAGGAGACACCATGCGTATGCGCACACCGCTCGTCGCGTCAGCCACCCTCGCCCTGGGCCTCGGCCTGGCCCTGGTCCCCGCCGCCTCAGCCAGCGCGGCACCCGACACGGCGTGCATGCGGGCCGGCATGACCTTCCTCAAGGACAACGGGTTGTTCTCGACCGTGGCCAAGGCCGGCCTGCCGATCGCCACGGCGGTCGCGGTCGGGGTCGCGCCCCGCGCCGGCACCGACGTCGCGTCGCTGCCCGACCCGCTGCCCCTGAACGTCGTGCTCGCCGACCATCGCGCCGGCGAGAACAGCCTGTTCGTCTACCCCTGGTGCGGCTGACCACGGCAGCGGGCTGACCCGCATACCGGCGGCCTTCGGGGGATCGTCGGAGCGGTATCGGCCCGACGCGAACGGCCCGGAACCAGGAGGTTCCGGGCCGTTCGTCGTGTGGGTCGCGGCTCGTCAGGCGAGCCGTCGCCGACCGGTCAGTTGCCGGTCAGCTTCTCCCGCAGCGCCGCGAGCGCCTCGTCCGAGGCCAGCGTGCCCTCGGCGGCCGACGGACGCGGCGCAGCCACGTCCTCGGTGCTGTCCGAGCTGCTGGAGCCGCTGGAGGACGAGTACGACGTCGGCATCTCGCCGCCGCCGGACGCGGCCTCGGCATCGGCCTTGGAGGCCGCCTCGACCTGCGCCTTGTGCGCCTCCCACCGGGCGTGCGCCTCGGCGTACTGCTTCTCCCACTTCTCACGCTGCGTCTCGAAGCCGGGCAGCCACTCGTTCGTCTCCGGGTCGAAGCCCTCGGGGTACTTGTAGTTGCCGGCCTCGTCGTACTCCGCCGCCATGCCGTAGAGCGTCGGGTCGAACTCGGCGACCGGCGCGCTCTCGTCGTTGGCCTGCTTCAGCGACAGCGAGATGCGACGACGCTCCAGGTCGATGTCGATGACCTTGACGAAGATGTCGTCGCCGACCGTGACGACCTGCTCCGGCAGCTCCACGTGGCGCTCGGCCAGCTCGGAGATGTGGACCAGACCCTCGATGCCGTCGTCCACGCGGACGAACGCACCGAACGGGACGAGCTTGGTCACCTTGCCCGGCACGACCTGACCGATCGCGTGGGTTCGGGCGAAGTGCTGCCAGGGGTCCTCCTGCGTCGCCTTGAGCGACAGGGAGACCCGCTCGCGGTCCATGTCGACGTCGAGAACCTCGACGGTGACCTCCTGGCCCACCTCGACGACCTCGGACGGGTGGTCGATGTGCTTCCAGGACAGCTCGGACACGTGGACGAGACCGTCGACGCCGCCGAGGTCGACGAACGCGCCGAAGTTGACGATCGAGCTGACGACGCCCGTGCGGACCTGACCCTTCTGCAGCTCCTTGAGGAACGTGGTGCGCACCTCGGACTGGGTCTGCTCGAGCCACGCCCGGCGGGACAGGACGACGTTGTTGCGGTTCTTGTCCAGCTCGATGATCTTGGCCTCGATCTCCTTGCCCACGTAGGGCTGGAGGTCGCGGACGCGACGCATCTCGACGAGCGAGGCGGGCAGGAAGCCGCGGAGGCCGATGTCGAGGATGAGCCCACCCTTGACGACCTCGATGACGGTGCCGGTGACGACCCCGTCCTCTTCCTTGATCTTCTCGATCGTGCCCCAGGCGCGCTCGTACTGAGCCCGCTTCTTGGACAGGATCAGTCGGCCTTCCTTGTCCTCCTTCTGGAGAACGAGGGCCTCGACCTCGTCGCCGACCTTGACCACGTCGGCCGGGTCGACGTCGTGCTTGATGGACAGCTCACGCGAGGGGATGACGCCCTCGGTCTTGTAGCCGATGTCGAGCAGGACCTCGTCCCGGTCGACCTTGACGATCCGACCTTCGACGATGTCGCCGTCGTTGAAATCCTTGATCGTCGCGTCGATGGCGGCGAGTAGATCTTCCTCAGATCCGATGTCGTTGATCGCGACCTGAGGGGCGGCCTTGGTGGCCGTGCTGGCAGTCATGTAGGAGGAACTCCGGTTGGATTAGGTAGTGATGGGCAGTTGATGGCGGATGAAGCAGGGAATGGAACCGGCGCCCGGACGCCCGCCACCGCAGGGTGGGCATGCGTCGTCAGCGCACACACGTGTGCAGTCCCACCTTACCGGCGCTGTCACGAGCCGGTCAAAGCGCGTCCGCCCGCCAGACTGTGGCCATGACCAGCGACGATGCCGCCGGATCCGGGTCGCCAGCGGACCCGGAGGGGTACGCATGGACGGCCTACCCGGTGACCCGCCGGGAGGCCGACCAACCGGAGACGGTCCGCGCGAACCGAGCCTGGTGGGACGCCGAGGCCGGCGACTACTACGCCGAGCACGGCGAGTTCCTTGGCGACGCCGACCTGACGTGGGGCCCCGAGGGGCTGCGGGAGTCCGAGGCACACCTGCTCGGGGACCTGGCCGGTATGCGAGTGCTCGAGATCGGTTGTGGTGGGGCCCAGAGCTCGCGCTGGGTGGCCGGCCAGGGCGTCGCCTGGGTGGTCGCCTCCGACGTCTCCGCCGGCATGCTCGGGCGCGCCCGGCGGATCAACGCCACCGTGGTCGACCCACACCAGCGGGTCCCGCTGGTGCAGTGCGACGGGGCCGCCCTCCCCTTCCCCGACGAGGCCTTCGACGTCGTCTTCACCGCATACGGCGTGGTGCCGTTCGTCGCGGACTCCGGTCGGGTGATGGCCGAGGCCGCCCGCGTGCTGCGGCCCGGAGGCCGGTTCGTCTTCTCGACGACACACCCGGTGCGCTGGGCGATGCCCGACGACCCGGGCGAGCAGGGGCTGCGGGTCACCCAGTCGTACTTCGACCGCACCGCCTACGTCGAACAGGACGCCGCCGGCCACGCGACCTACGTCGAGCACCACCGCACCTTCGGCGACCGGGTCCGCGAGATCGCCGCCGCGGGCCTGCGGCTGGTCGACGTCGTCGAGCCGGAGTGGCCCGAGTCCAACCTCGAGACCTGGGCCGGCTGGTCGCAGCTGCGCGGCCGGCTCATCCCCGGGACGGCGATCTTCGTGTGTCGCCGCGACTGAGCGGCTCGGCCACGGGACTCAGACCAGGGTGTACCCGCCGTCGATGACGACCGACTCCCCCACGACGTAGCGGGACGCGTCCGAGGCCAGGAAGACCACGAGCCCGCGCAGGTCCGGGGGCTCGCCGAGCCGGCCGGCCGGCACCCGGGCCCGCCAGCCCTCGCCGGTCTCCGGGTTCGCGTCGATGAACTGGCGGGTCATGTCGGAGAGGAAGTATCCGGGCGCGATGGCGTTCACGCGGATGCCTCGCGCCACCCACTCGACGGCCAGCGACCGCGTCAGCTGGTCGACGCCGGCCTTGGACGCGTTGTAGGCGGCCTGCCGCTGCGGCACGTTGACGACGAACGCCGACATCGAGCTCACGTTGACGATGCTCCCCGTGCCGTCGGCCGCGAAGACGGAGCGGGCGAAGGCCTGGCAGGCGAGGAACGTCCCGGTCAGGTTGATGTCGACCACCCGGCGCCACTCCTCGGCCGGCATGGCCTCGGCGTCGGACCAGGCGGCGACACCGGCGGCGTTGACGAGGACCGCCGGGGTCCCCAGCTCCTCGGCGACCCGGTCGAAGACGGCCGCCAGCGCCGCGTCGTCCGTGACGTCGGCGTGCACGCCCAGCGTCGGGACGCCGCGCCGCTCACCCAGCTGGGCCGCGGAGGCGCCGACGCCGTCGCCGACGTCGAGCAGGGCGACCGGGCAGCCCATCTCGGCCAGGGCGTCGGCCATCTCCAGCCCCAGGCCACGCGCGCCGCCCGTCACCACGGCCACCTTGCCGTCGAGGTCCTCGAACACCGCGCCAGCGTGTCACGTGGACCGCGGGCCCGCTGCGGCGGTGACGGTTGACCTCCGCCGCGGACGGAGGATCCTGGACGGATGCCTCTGGACCATGACAGCGCCGTCGGCCACTCGTTCGGCCTCGAGTTCGAGGGTGTGAACGTCGCCCTCATGGACGTCGTCGGCCTCGTGCTCTCGGTGTTCGGCCTCGACCGGGGGGCGACCCGGCCCCAGCCGGCCTCCGTCACCCTCGTGCGCGGCCTCACCTCGGACCGTCACTTCGTCCAGTGGGTCCACGAGGCCCTTGCGCGCAAGGAGGGAGCCGTCGCCCGAGAGGCCACCATCGTCGTGTTCGCCCACGACGGGACCCCGGTGGCGCGCTACCACCTCGAGAACGCGTGGCCCTCGAAGCTCGAGATCGCCACGCTCAAGGCCAGCGACACCAGCGTGGTCGCCGAGCGGCTGACCCTCACCTACGATCGCGTCGAGGTCGAGTGACCTGAGGGTCAGGTGACCCGCACGCTGACCGCGGCTGACATCGACGGCTCGTGGGAGCCGTCCCCGAGGTACCGCGCCGTGAGGGTATGCGTGCCGCGGGCTCCCGGCGTCCAGGCCACGGTCACCCTCCCGCCGGAGAGCATCCCGGTCGCGACCTGGTCGGCCCCGTCGAAGAACGCCACCGTTCCCGTCGGCGTCGCACCACCGCCGGCCACCGCGACGGTCAGGGGCACGGGCTTGCCGGCCTTGGCGTTGCCCCTGACGTCGGCGGTCAGGGAGGTCGCCGTCGCGTACCCCTGCACGGTCAGGGTGGCGCCGGCCTGGCTCGGGGCATACCGCGTACTGCCGCCGTAGCTCGCGCCGAGGGTGTGCGCCCCGCGCGCGAGGGTGGTGGTCAGCACGGCCCGGCCGGTCGCGTCGAGCGTGGCCGTCCCCACCGTGGCGGCCCCGTCGGTGAACGTCACCAGACCCGTGGGTGTGGTTCCGGCTCCGGTGACCGTCGCAGTCAGCGTGGTCGCTCCCCCGACCTGGGCGCTCGCGGCGAGCGTCGTCGTCGAGGCGAGCACGGTGGAGGCGCCGACCCGGACCCGCCCGGTCATGGCCAGCGGTCCGCCCTCGCAGTTCTGGACCCACGCCGCGTCGAGGGTGCTGAGCTCCCCGGCCGCGTCGAAGGAGATCTGAGCGACGGTGAACGAGCCGGTGAGGGTGTTGCAGCCGCGACCGTCGCCCCACACGTCGAGGCCGGGGTGCCCGGCGCTGCGGAACGACGCGCGTTCGGCGGCCGGGTAGGTGCCGGGGACGAGGGGCTGGCCGGGTGGCGCCGCGAGGTTGACGGACCACCACTCGTCGCCCTCGACGACGGAGACCGTGACGATCCCCGCGGCGGAGCCGCGAGCGGTGATTGTGGCGCCGGGCGCGGCGAAGCTCGCCGTGGCGCCCTGCCCGATGCTCTCGCCGTTGCCGCTACGGAAGTACATCGAGGTCCCGCCGGGGAGCACGGTCTGGGTGACGGGCGCGGACGTCCTCGGTGACGATGTGGTCGCGCCCGCGACCGCGGTGTAGGTGTGCGTACCGGGGCTCGGCGACTCGATGCCCCACTTCGCCACGCCCGCGTTCGCCGCGCTGCTGGTGCCGAGGACGGTCGAGCCGTCCCGGAACGTGACGTTCGTGCTGATACCCGGGACGACCTTGGCGCTGAGGAGGACCGACTGGCCCTCCACCGACGTCGGGGTGTCGGACGTGAGCACGACGTCGCCGGCGGGTGGGGCGGCGTACCGGATCGACCCGCGCAGCGCGCCGGTGCTCGCGTCGCAGAACTGCGTGAAGCTCGCGTCCAGCGTGGTGACCTGGCCGTGGCTGTCGACGGACAGTGCGGTGATGTCGAAGAAGCCCTTGACGGTGTTGCAGCCACGGCCCGTGCCGGTCACCGAGAGGCCGGGGTAGGAGCCGTTGAACGGCGCACGGACGGCGTTCTGATAGCTGCCCGGCGAGAGCTGGCCACCGGCCGGCGCGGCCAGAGTGACGTCCCACCACTCGCTGCCGGCGTCGAGGGAGACCCGGACCGAACCCGCCGTGCCCCGGATCGCGAACGTCGCAGCGGGCGGAGCGTACGACCGAGATTGGCCGCCACCGATGTCGTCACCCGCGTCACTGGTGAAGGCGAACGAGGTGACCGTGGCGTCCGCGGCCCGCGCCGGCGAGGCCGACACCGTGGCCATGGCCGTGGCCAGGCCGGCGGCCAGGGCGGTGAGAACACCGGCCACGAGGGCGGTGCGGCGTGGAGCGTTCGGCCGGGCGTGGCGGCGTGACGGCAGGCGCATACGGACCCAGTCCCCTTCGAGTCATCCGCTTCGGGCAGCCCCGTCCACCCCGTAGGAGCGGCACGCTAGCGGGCGGGATCAGCCGCCGGAACGGGTTCCGGGGATTTCTGGCCGTCGAACCGATCCGCCGGCAACCGGTAGAGGACGTGCCTCCGGACCGGGCACTCCGGGCCGAGCTTCGGGTGGTCGAAGTCCTCGGTCGGGTCACGCGTCATCCCGAGCCGTTCCATCACCGCTCGGCTCCGCGTGTTGGCGACCGCCGTGAACGAGACGACCTCGTCCAGCCCGAGCGGGCCGAACGCGACGGCGAGCGCCGCGCGCGCCGCCTCCGTGGCATACCCGTGGCCCCAGGCCGACCGCGACAACCGCCAGCCGACCTCGACGCACGGCGTGAAGCTGGCTTCCCACATCGGCCGGTTGAGCCCGGTGAGCCCGACGAACGTCCCCGTCTCGAGGACCTCGACCGCCCAGAGCCCGTAGCCGTGGACCTCCAGGAGCGCCGCGTGGCGGTAGGCGAAGGCGTTGGACTCCTGCTTGTCGAGGGTGGACGGGAAGTGCCGCATCACCTCGGGATCGGCGTTGAGGGCGGCGAACGGTGCCCAGTCCTCGTCCCGCCACTGGCGGAGCACCAGCCGCTCGGTCCGCGGCTCGACGAGGGGTATGCGCCGGTCCTCGTCGGCGGGCGGCGTCGGGGTCGAGATCGCGGGCGAGGTCACCTCAGTGGGCGGCGTCGTGCCAGGACCGTCCCACCCCGACGCTGACGTCCAGCGGGACGTCCATCTCGGCGGCGTGGCCCATCTCGTGGCGGACCAGCTTCTCGACGTCGTCGCGCTCGCCCGGGGCGATCTCCAGGACCAGCTCGTCGTGGACCTGGAGCAGCATCCGGGACTGCGCGCCGGCGTCGGTGAGGGCGCGGTCGACACCGAGCATCGCCACCTTCATGATGTCGGCGGCGGAGCCCTGGATCGGCGCGTTGAGGGCCATCCGCTCGGCCATCTCGCGGCGCTGCCGGTTGTCGCTGAGCAGATCGGGCAGGTAGCGGCGGCGGCCGAGCATGGTGGCGGTGTAGCCGTTGCCACGAGCCTCGGCGACGAGCTCGCGCAGGTAGTCGCGCACCCCGCCGAACCGGTCGAAGTACATGTCCATCAGCCCGGCCGCCTCGCTGGTCGAGATGGTCAGCTGTTTGGACAGCCCGAACGCGCTGAGGCCGTAGGCCAAGCCGTAGGACATCGCCTTGATCTTGCTGCGCTGCGCCGCGGTGACCTCGTCGACTCCGACGTTGAACACCGTGGACCCGACGAAGCTGTGCAGGTCCTCCCCCGACCGGAACGCCTCGATGAGTGCCTCGTCGCCGGACAGGTGGGCCATGACCCGCATCTCGATCTGGCTGTAGTCCACCGACATCAGCGACTCGAAGCCGTCGCCGACGATGAACATCTCGCGGATCCGGCGCCCCTCCTCGGTGCGGATCGGGACGTTCTGCAGGTTCGGGTCGGTGGAGCTGAGCCGACCGGTGGCGGCGATGGTCTGGATGTAGGTGGTGTGGACCCGCTGGTCCTCGGCGACCGACTTGAGCAGTCCCTCGACAGTGGCGCGAAGCCGCGACGCGTCGCGGAACGCGAGCACCCCCTGCAGAAAGGGGTTCTCGACCTTGCGCCCGAGCTCGTTGAGGGCGTCCGCGTCGGTCGTGTAGCCGGTCTTGGTCCGCTTGGTCTTGGGCAGGTTGAGCCGCCCGAAGAGCACCTCCTGCAGCTGCTTCGGCGAGCCGAGGTTGATGGTGTCGTCGCCGATGGCCTCCCAGGCGTCCTGCTGGGCCCGGGTGACCTGGTCGTCGAAGTCCTTCTGCAGGGCCTCGAGGGCGTCGACGTCCACGGCGATACCGGAGCGCTCCATTCCGGCCAGCACGCCGACCAGCGGGAGCTCGACGTCGCGCAGCAGCCCGGTGCCGCCGGTGCGGGCGAGCTCGACGTCGAGGACGTCGGCCAGCTCGAGCACGGCGCTGGCCACCACCATCGCCTCGCCGGCCTCCGCGTCCTCCTCGCCGTCGAAGTCGAGCATCCCCTGGCCACCCGGAGCGGTGTCGTTCTTCAGCTCGCGGTGCAGCATCCGCAGGGACAGGTCGGCGAGGTCGAAGTCCCGCTGGTCGGGCTTGACGAGGTAGGCGGCGAGCGCCGTGTCACTAGTGAGGCCGGCGAGGTCCCAGCCCCGCGCCGCGAGGGCGTGCGACGGCCCCTTGGCGTCGTGCAGGGCCTTGGGCCGGCTCGGGTCGGCGAGCCAGTCGGCCACCGCCTGCTCGGCCTTCTCGTCGAGCGTCGTGACGTCAAGGTAGGCGGCCCGCCCGGCCCCGGTCGCGATCGCCAGCGCCCGGACGTCGCCGGTGCCGCGGGCCCACTGCCCGACGACGTTGACGCCGGTGCGCTCCCCAGCCTTGACGTGCTCGTCCAGCCAGCCGGCGACCTCGGCCGAGGGCAGCACGTCGCCATCGACGTCGAAGCCGGACTCGGCCTCGGCCGTGACCGCGTCGAGCGTCTGGAACAGCCGCTCCCGCAGCACGCGGAACTCGAGACTGTCGAACACCTCGTGCACCAGCTCGCGGTCCCACGTCTGGCGTTCCAGCTCGTCGACCGTGACGTCCAGCGACACGTCCCGGACCAGCTGGTTGAGCCGACGGTTGCGCAGCACGGCGTCGAGGTGCTCGCGAAGCGCGTCGCCGACCTTGCCGCCGATCTTGTCGATGTTGGCGACGATCCCCGCCAGGTCGCCGTAGGTGGTGATCCACTTGGCCGCCGTCTTGGGTCCGACACCGGGCACCCCGGGGAGGTTGTCGGAGGACTCGCCGACCAGGGCCGCGAGGTCGCTGTAGCGCTCCGGGGGCACGAGGTAGCGCTCCTTGACGGCGGCGGGGTTCATCCGCCAGACGTCGGAAACGCCCCGCACGGGGTAGACCATCGTCACGTCGTCGCTGACCAGCTGGAACACGTCGCGGTCGCCCGAGACGATGACGACCTCCATGCCCTCCGCGGTGGCCTGCGTCGTCAGCGTCGCGATGATGTCGTCGGCCTCGTAGCCGGGCGCCTCGATGTAGCGGATCTTCAGCGCGTCGAGCACCTCGTGGACCAGCGGGATCTGGCCGGAGAACTCGGTCGGGGTGGCGCTGCGCCCGGCCTTGTACTCGGCATACTCCTCGAGCCGGAAGGTCTGCCGGGACAGGTCGAAGGCCACCCCGATGTGGGTGGGCTCCTCGTCGCGGAGCATGTTGATGAGCATCGAGGTGAAGCCGAAGACGGCGTTGGTGTTCTGGCCCGTCTTGGTCGAGAAGTTCTCGGCCGGCAGGGCGTAGAACGCGCGGTATGCCAGCGAGTGGCCGTCGAGGAGCAGGAGCCGGTTCGCAGGTGCCACGACGTTCACCCTAGGCCCCGGCACCGACACCGGACGCCGCCCCCTGAGGGCCCGCCGGTCGCGGCTTGGACTGGCTCGCGGAGCCGCTCTAGAGGTCGGCGGCGTGGGTGGCGGTGCCCTGGCGCACGGCCCGGAACCGCGCAGAGCGGCGGCGCTGGATGACCTCCTCGAGGCCCACGCGGCGCAGGACCGGCGTGTCCACCGAGGCGGCGAGCTTGCGGTGCAGGGCCGCCGGCGTGGTCACCCGCCGAACCACCGTCGGCGAGAAACCCAGACGGGCGAAGAACCGGTTCGCGTCGCGGACCTGGGAGGGGACGTGACTGACGATGGCCTCGGCACCGACCCGGTCGGCGTGCGCCGCCGCGGCGGCCAGCAGCTGGCGCGCCACCCCGTGGCGACGCCACCGCGCGGACACGAAGAGCTGGTCGATCGAGGTGCACGGCGAGTCGGTCAGCGGCCCGGCAAGGCTGTCCTTGAGGACGACGTAGCCGACCGCGGAGTCCTCGACGAACGCGAGGAACGCGGTCACCTCGGTGCGCTGCAGCGCGGTGGTCAGGGAGTGGAGCGAGGCGACCCGCAGCGCCGCCTCGGTCCCGCCTCCGGACTCGACCCGGTTCTCGAGCCACAGGTCCACCAGGTCGCCCTGGTGTGCCTCGTCGACCAGCCGGACGCTGACCTGAGGACGTGACACACAAGCCTCCTGAGCGCAGCACAACACCGATGGTCAACGTTCAGGCCGCTGTTCCCCGTCAGGCGACCGGTGTCGGCTGAGCCGACTGCCCGACTCTAGGGGGCGACCGCGCCCGCGTGGAAGGGGCCTCACGAAATTGACAGCCGCCGGTCGGGATCGCGCTCGACGACGGTCGGTCAGGCGCTCAGATGAGCGCCCGGTTAGCCGCATTTGGCCCACGATGCGACGTCCAAACGACCCGAATTCGGCTCGCCCGTAGGGTGTCGCGCGTGCGCACCGGATTCCCCGGGCTGGGGACACTTATCAACGTCGTGGCCGTCGTCATCGGCGCCCTCGTCGGGATGGCCATCGGTCACCGGCTGCCCGAGCGGACCCGGTCCGTCGTCACCGACTGCCTCGGCCTCGTCACCATCCTCGTCGCCGGCCTGTCCTGCGTCAGCGTCACGGACGCCTCGCTGGCCGGGGCCGTGGGACCCGGTGCGCCGGTGCTCATCGTCCTCGGCTCGCTGATCATCGGCAGCATCGTCGGCTCGCTGCTCCGCATCGAGGAACGGCTGGCCGGCCTCGCCGGCGCCCTCCAGACTCGCGTCGCCCAACGCATGCGGTCGGCCGACGGCGAGACTCCGGACGACGCGCACGCCGCGCGCGAACGGTTCATCGAGGGCTGGCTGACCGCGTCGCTGCTGTTCTGCGTCGGGCCGCTCACCATCCTCGGCAGCATCTCCGACGGCCTCGGCCGCGGTATCGAGCAGCTCACCCTGAAGTCGGTCCTCGACGGCTTCGCCGCCCTGGCGTTCGCCTCCACCTTCGGTATCGGCGTCCTCCTGTCCGCCCTGTCGGTCGCCGTCATCCAAGGAGTGCTCACCGTCGTCGGCGTACTCCTGGGCTCGGTCCTGCCCGAGGCCGACATCGCGGCGCTCACGGCGACCGGCGGCCTGATGCTCGCGGGCATCGGCCTACGCCTCCTGAAGATCCGCGACATCCCGGTCGGCAACATGCTCCCGGCCCTTGTGGTGGCCCCCCTCCTGACCCAACTAGTGGCGACCTTCCGCGGCTGACCCCTGCGGCGCCGATCGTGGTGACTAGTTGCCCCCAGAGGGTCAACAATCGCCCACGCTCATCGAATGCGTCCCGATGGAGTGAACCCGAGTCGCGCGGTGGTGAGGGGAAGGAGGAGCGGGGGTATGCCTCGCGCAGCATGGCGGGCCTGGCGGGAGCGCCGGAGCTTGCGGAGGCGCGGATGGTCTGCTGCGCGAGGCATACCCCCGGTCCGACGGACGGGAGCCCGGGCGACCGAACTGCGACCGCCCAGGCGCTACTTGCTAGCCGGCATCTGCGAGATGACCGCCTCGGCCACCTCACGCATACCGAGCCGGCGGTCCATCGCGGTCTTCTGGATCCACCGGAACGCGTCGGCCTCGGACAGCTTCAGCCGCGTCATGAGGATGCCCTTGGCGCGGTCGACCGCCTTGCGCGTCTCGAGCCGCTCGCCCAGGTCGGCGATCTCGCCCTCGAGCGCCTTGAGCTCGGCCCACCGCGACGTCGCGATGTCGACCGCCGGGGCGAGATCGGCCTGGGTGAACGGCTTGACGATGTACGCCATGACGCCCGCGTCGCGGGCCCGCTCGACGAGCTCCTTCTGGCTGAACGCGGTCAGCATGATGACCGGCGCGATGCGCTCCTTGCCGATCTGCTCGGCGGCGCTGATCCCGTCGAGGACCGGCATCTTGACGTCCATGATGACGACGTCCGGGCGGTGCTCCTTGACCAGCGCCACGGCCTGCTCGCCGTCGCTGGCCTGGCCGACGACGTCGTAGCCCAGCTCGGCCAGCATCTCGGCGAGGTCGAGCCGGATGAGCGCCTCGTCCTCGGCCACGACGATGCGCAGCCCACCGATCCCGGCGCTGGTCGGCGGCTCCTCGATCGACGTCTCGACCGACGGCTCCGGCGCGGTCGGCACGGGTACCGGCTCCGGCTCGGTCGGCGTCGGCGCTGCTGCGGCCTTGGTGGCCGCGGCCTTCTTCGGCGCTGCCGGAGTGGGCTTCTCGCTCATGACCGGAAGCCTATCGGTGTGACACGATCCTCCTCATGCGCAGGGAACCGGGGGAACCCGCGCCCAGCGAGGCGGTCGACCCCACGACGACGGCGAACGTGCCGTCGCCGCCGAACCCGCGCCAGTGGGGGCCGATCCGCGACGCCGAGGGCGCCGGACACGTCGAGCTGTTCCTCGTCGCGACGGTCGTCACCATCACCGTGACCCGGCTCTACCTCCAGGCGACCGGGTTCCCGCAGATCGGCGGCGCCGGCGGGCTGCACGTGGCCCACGTCCTGTTCGGTGGCGTCTTCATGCTCGGCGCGATGGTGATGTTCATGCTCTTCCTGGGGCGTTCCGCGCGGTGGCTGGCCTCGCTGTTCGCCGGCATCGGGTTCGGGCTGTTCATCGACGAGGTGGGCAAGTTCCTCACGCAGGACAACAACTACTTCTTCAAGCCGGCCGCCGCCGTGATGTACCTGTTCATCGTGCTGGTCTACGTCGTCAGCGCCTTCCTCGTGCGCCGCCGTGCGCTCTCCGACCGCGAGCTCGTCGTCAACTCCCTGAAGATGATGCAGGAGATGGCCGCCGACAACCTCGACGCCTACGAGGCGGCCGAGATGCGGCGGATGCTCGCGGCCGCCTCATCCACCGAGCCGCTGCGCGACCCGCTCGTCGACCTCCTCGAGACCGTCAACCGGGAGCCCGTCGCCGTCGGCCGGATCAACCGGGTGTACGTCTGGGTCCGCCGTCGCGCCATCGGCCTGGCCCGGCTGTCGCTGCTCCAGCGGGTGGGCGTCGTGCTCTTCCAGATCGTCATCCTGTTGTCCGTCGTCAAGCCGAGCCAGGAGCTGGTCGACAGCCCGTCGACGTTCGCCGGCGTCTGGGCGGGGGCGGCGTGGCTGGTGTTCGCGATGGGCGTGGTCGCGACGGTCTTCTACTACCGGGGCCAACACGTGCGGTCGCTCCAGATCTTCGCGCTGGCCCTCACGCTCGAGCTGCTGGTGGTCCAGTTCTTCGAGCTGCTGGACGAACCCTGGCTCGGCGTCGGCCGGGTGCTCGTCAACGTCGTCCTGCTCGGCGTCTGCCACTCCATGCTCTACCGCGAGCAGCACCTGCAGTCCGGTCCGGTCAACCCGTCGCCGTAGCACCGCTGGGACGTATGCGCCGAGGGTGCCGGGAGCGGGACTCGAACCCGCACAGCCTTGCGGCCAGAGCATTTTGAGTGCCCCGTGTCTGCCATTCCACCACCCCGGCCGGGGCGCCCCCACCCGGGGAGCGCGCCAGAAGCATACCGAGGCTGGGCCGGCTCAGTAGACCGCGAAGTCCTCGTAGGCCGGTGCCACCTTGTTCTTCGCATCACCGATCCGGTGCACCCGCAAGGCATTGGTGGAGCCGGGGATGCCGGGGGGCGAGCCGGCGACGATGATGACGCGGTCGCCCTCCTCGCAGCGCCCCGAGTCCAGCAGCTCCTTGTCGACCTCGAGGGCCATCTGGTCGGTATGCCTGGCCATCGGCACGATGAACGTCTCGATTCCCCATACCAGCGCGAGCTGGGACCGGGTCGCCGCGATCGGCGTGAATGCCAGCATCGGGAGCCGGGAACGCAACCGGGAGAGCCGCTTAGCGGAGTCGCCGGACTGGGTGAACGTCACGAGGTACTTGACGCCGAGGAGCTCACCGATCTCGACGGCCGCCCAGGTGACCGCGCCACCAGTCGTATGCGGCCTGGTGCCGAGGGGGTGGATCCGTTCGAGGCCGTGGTCCTCGGTGGCCTCGATGATGCGGGCCATCGTCCGGACCGCCTGGACCGGCCACGCGCCGACGCTGGTCTCGCCGGACAGCATGATCGCGTCGGCGCCGTCGAGGACCGCGTTGGCGCAGTCGCTGGTCTCCGCCCTGGTCGGGCGGGAGTTCTCGATCATCGACTCGAGGACCTGGGTCGCGACGATCACCGGCTTGGCCATCTGGCGGGCGAGCTCCACCGCGTTCTTCTGGACCAGCGGCACGTCCTCGAGCGGCAGCTCGACGCCGAGGTCGCCGCGGGCGACCATGACGCCGTCGAAGGCGTCGATGATCTCGCGGAGGTTGTCGACCGCCTGAGGCTTCTCGATCTTGGCGATGACGGGCAGGCGTTTGCCCTCCTCGTCCATGATTGTGTGCACGTCGGCGAGGTCGGCCGCCGACCGGACGAAGGACAGCGCGATGAGGTCGGCGCCGAGCCGCAGGGCCCACCGCAGGTCGTCGATGTCCTTCTCCGACATGGCCGGAACGCTGACCGCCACCCCGGGCAGGTTGATGCCCTTGTTGTTCGAGATGACCCCGCCCTCGATCGCCTCGGTGACGATGTCGGTGGCCGTCACCTCGATGGCACGGAGGCTGACCTTGCCGTCGTCGATGAGCAGGACGTCGCCGGCCTTCACGTCGCCAGGCATGCCCTTGTAGGTCGTGCTGACGCGCTCCTGGTCTCCCGGCACGTCGTCGACCGTGATGGTGAACCGGTCGCCGGGCGCGAGGCTGATCGGCCCGTTGGCGAACCGTCCGGTGCGGATCTTCGGCCCCTGCAGGTCGACGAGGATCCCGACCGCCCGACCGGTGACATCGCTGGCCTCGCGAACGGAGCGGTAGACGCCCTCGTGGACCGGGTAGTCGCCGTGCGACAGGTTCAGGCGGGCGATGTCCATGCCCGCCTCGACGAGCGCGAGGATCTGTTCCGAGGACGACGTCGCAGGGCCCAGCGTGCAGACGATCTTGGCGCGGCGCATACGCGAAACCCTATGACCTACGCCTGAGTACACGCCGAGCCGCCCGCGCTCGTCCCACCACCTGGGCAGCGGGCCGGCAGCGGCGGATGCGCGTGCTCAGACGAGCAGCGGTCGGTCGGTCGGGTTGATCGGGCGGGGCAGCTGGCTGGACCCGGTGAGCCACTGGTCGACGCCGTTGGCGGCGGCCCGGCCCTCGGCGATGGCCCAGACGATGAGGGACTGGCCACGCCCTGCGTCGCCGGCCACGAAGACGCCCGGAACGGACGACATGAAGTGCTTGTCGCGCTTGACGTTCGACCGCTCGTCGAGGTCGACGTCGAGCTGCTCGACGAGTCCCGGCTTCTCCGGTCCGAGGAAGCCCATGGCGAGGAGCACCAGCTGCGCCGGGATCTCCTGCTCGCTGCCCTCCACCGGCTCGAACCGGCCGTTACGCATCTCGACCTCGACCAGCTTCAGCGCGCGGACGTGACCGTCGTCGTCGCCGAGGAAGCGTTCGGTGTTGACGGCGTAGACCCGGTCGCCGCCCTCCTCGTGGGCGCTCGAGATGCGGTAGGTCATCGGGTACGTCGGCCAGGGCTGGCCGGACGGCCGCTCCTCGGTCGGGCGCGGCATGATCTCCAGCTGCGTCACCGAGCGGGCGCCCTGGCGGTGCGCCGTGCCGAGGCAGTCGGCCCCGGTGTCACCGCCGCCGATGATGACGACGTCGAGGCCGGTCGCGAGGATCTGGTCGGGGACCGACTGGCCAAGGGCCGCCCGGTTGCCCTGCGGCAGGTACTCCATGGCCTGGTAAACGCCGACGAGCTCACGGCCCGGCACCGGCAGGTCGCGGGCGACGGTTGCGCCGATGGCCAGCACCAGCGCGTCGTAGCGGTCGACCAGCTGCTGCCCGGTGATCTCGTCGCCGACGAGGACGCTGTTGCGGAACCGGGTTCCCTCGGCCTCCATCTGCGCGAGCCGGCGGTCCAGGACGGACTTCTCCATCTTGAACTCGGGGATGCCGTAGCGCAGCAGCCCGCCGGGCTTCTCCCCCCGCTCGTAGACGGCGACGGTATGCCCGGCGCGGGTCAGCTGCTGAGCCGCGGCGAGGCCGGCGGGACCGGACCCGATGACGGCAACGGTCTTGCCGGACAGGCGTTCTGGCGGCTGGGGTGTCACCAGCCCGCCCTCGAAGGCCTGCTCGATGGTCGTGACCTCGACCTGCTTGATGGTGACCGCGGGCTGGTTGATGCCGAGCACGCAGGCCGTCTCGCAGGGCGCCGGGCAGAGCCGGCCAGTGAACTCGGGGAAGTTGTTGGTCGCGTGCAGCCGCTCGATGGCCTCGGTCCAGTCGCCGCGCCACGCGAGGTCGTTCCACTCGGGGATAAGGTTCCCCAGCGGACAACCGTTGTGGCAGAACGGGATTCCGCAGTCCATGCAGCGGCCTGCCTGGCGCTGGAGCTGCCCTAGCTCCTGCTCCTGGTAGACCTCGTGCCAGTCCTTGATGCGGACCGGGACCGGTCGCCGCGTCGGCAGCTCCCGCTCGCGGACCTTGAGAAAGCCTTGTGGGTCAGCCACGGGACGCCTCCATGATCCGCTCCCAGACCTCCGCGCCGTCGAGGTCGAGGCCCTCCGCCTCGGCCGCGGTGCGGACGTCGAGGACTCGTTGGTAGTCGCGCGGCAGCACGACCGTGAACCGGTTCCGGCTCTCCGCCCAGGACTCGAGGAGCCGCTCCGCGACCGGCGACTCGGTCCAGTCGCGGTGCGACTCGAGCAGCCGCCGCAGGACCTTCTCGTCGTTGTCCCGCAACGGGATCAGGTCGACGAGGTCCGGGTTGACCAGCTCGGGACGGAGGTCGAGCACGTAGCCGACGCCGCCCGACATCCCCGCGGCGAAGTTGCGGCCGGTGGGGCCGAGGACGACGACAGTGCCACCCGTCATGTACTCGCAGCCGTGGTCGCCCACGCCCTCCACGACGGCCGCGGCTCCGGAGTTGCGGACGCAGAACCGCTCGCCGGCCTGGCCGCGCAGGAAGATCTCGCCGGTGGTCGCGCCGTAGGCGACGACGTTGCCGGCGATGACGTTGTGCTCGGCGGTGAGCGGCGCCGACCGGTCCGGCCGCACAACGAGCCTGCCGCCGGAGAGGCCCTTGCCGAGGTAGTCGTTGGCGTCGCCCTGCAGGACCAGCGTGATCCCCGAGGGGACGAACGCCCCGAACGACTGACCACTGGACCCGGTGAGGGTGAACTCGATGGTGCCGTCGGGCAGTCCGTGCGGGTGCAGCTTGGTCACCTCGTGGCCGAGCATGGTCCCGACGGTGCGGTTGACGTTCCGGACCGCGATGTCGGCCCGGACCTGCTCGCCCTCGTGGAGGGCGCCCTGAGCGAGGGCGATGAGCTGGTGGTCCAGCGCCTTCTCGAGGCCGTGGTCCTGGCCGACGGTCTGGTATGCGGTGCCACCGGTCGGGTCCTCGACCTGAGTGAGCACCGGCGTGAGGTCCAGGCCAGCGGCCTTCCAGTGCTCGACGGCCCGGTCGGTGTGCAGCGAGTCGACGTGGCCGATGGCCTCGGCGAGGGTACGGAAGCCGAGCGCCGCCAGGTGCTCGCGGACCTCCTCGGCGATGTACTCGAAGAACGTCTCGACGAACTCGGGCTTCCCGGAGAACCGGGCCCGCAGCTCGGGGTTCTGGGTCGCTACGCCGACGGGACAGGTGTCGAGGTGGCAGACCCGCATCATGATGCAGCCCGACACGACCAGCGGGGCCGTGGCGAAGCCGAACTCCTCCGCACCGAGTAGTGCGGCGATGACGACGTCACGCCCCGTCTTGAGCTGGCCGTCGGTCTGGACGACGATCCGGTCGCGCAGCCCGTTGAGCCGCAGCGTCTGCTGGGTCTCGGCCAGGCCGAGCTCCCACGGTGCGCCGGCGTGCTTCAGCGAGGTCAGCGGCGACGCACCGGTACCGCCGTCGTGGCCGGAGATGAGGACCACGTCGGCGTGCGCCTTGGAGACGCCGGCCGCGACCGTGCCCACGCCGATCTCGGAGACCAGCTTGACGTGGATCCTGGCCGCCGGGTTGGCGTTCTTGAGGTCGTGGATCAGCTGTGCGAGGTCCTCGATGGAGTAGATGTCGTGGTGCGGGGGCGGCGAGATGAGGCCTACGCCCGGCGTGGAATGCCGGGTCTTGGCGATCCACGGGTAGACCTTGGGGCCGGGCAGCTGGCCGCCCTCCCCCGGCTTCGCGCCCTGCGCCATCTTGATCTGGATGTCGTCGGACTCGGTGAGGTAGAGGCTGGTCACGCCGAACCGTCCCGACGCGACCTGCTTGATCGCCGAGCGGCGGGCCGGGTCGAGCAACCGGTCCTCGTCCTCGCCGCCCTCGCCGGTGTTGGACTTGCCGCCTATCCGGTTCATGGCGATGGCGAGGGTCTGGTGCGCCTCGAGGCTGATCGAGCCGTAGCTCATCGCCCCGGTGCTGAACCGCTTGACGATCTGGCTGACCGACTCGACCTCCTCGACGGGGATCGCCGGGCGGCCGGTCTCGTCGCCGGGCGCGAACTCGAAGAGCCCGCGCAGCGTCATCAGCCGCTCGGACTGCTCGTCGACCCGGGACGTGTACTGCTTGAAGATGTCGTAGCGCCGGGCCCGGGTCGCGTGCTGGAGCCGGAACACCGTCTCCGGGTCGAACAGGTGCGGCTCGCCCTCGCGGCGCCACTGGTACTCGCCACCGACCCACAGCTTGCGGTGCGCCGGGTGGATGCCCTCGCGCGGGTACGCCACGGCGTGCCGGGCGGCGACCTCCTCGGCGACGACCTCGAGGTCAACCCCGCCGAGCTGGGTCGTGGTGCCGGTGAAGTAGCGGTCGACCAGCTGCTGCGACAGGCCGATCGCCTCGAACACCTGGGCGCCGTGGTACGACGCCACGGTCGAGATGCCCATCTTCGACATCACCTTGAGAACGCCCTTGCCGAGCGCCCTGATGAGGTTCGCGACCGCCTTCTCCGGGGCGACGCCGGTGATGGTGCCGGAGCGGATGAGGTCCTCGACCGACTCCATGGCGAGGTAGGGGTTGATTGCCGCCGCGCCGTAGCCGACGAGCAGGGCGACGTGGTGCACCTCGCGGACGTCGCCGGCCTCGACCAGCAGGCCAACCCGGGTACGCGTCTTCTCGCGGATCAGGTGGTGGTGCACCGCGGAGGTGAGCAGCAGCGACGGGATCGGGGCGAGGTCGCGGCCCGAGTCGCGGTCGGAGAGCACGACGAACCGGGCGCCGCGGCGGATCGCCTCGGACACCTCGAGGAAGATCTCCTCGAGCCGGGCGTGCATCCCCTCGGCGCCGCCATTGACCTCGTAGAGCCCGCGAACCACGTACGTCGCATACCCGGGCAGGTCGCCGTCGGCGTTGATGTGGACGATCTTCGAGAGCTGGTCGTTGTCGATGACCGGGAACGGGAGGACGAGCTGGCGCGCGTGCGCCGGCGACACCGAGAGGGCGTTGCCCTCCGGGCCGATGGTCATGCCGAGCGACGTGACCAGCTCCTCGCGGATCGCGTCGAGCGGCGGGTTCGTGACCTGGGCGAACAGCTGGGTGAAGTAGTCGAACAGCAGACGCGGCCGGCTGGACAGGACCGCGATGGGGCTGTCCGTGCCCATCGAGCCGAGGGCCTCGCCGCCGCTCTTGGCCATCGGGGTCAGCAGGATGCGCAGCTCCTCCTGCGTGTAGCCGAAGGTCTGCTGGCGCCGCGCGACGGACGACGCGGTATGCAGGACGTGCTCGCGCTCGGGCAGGTGCTCCAGCTCGAGCAGCCCGGCGTGCAGCCACTCGTCGTAGGGGTGCTGCGAGGCGAGCGAGGACTTGATCTCCTCGTCGCCGATGATCCGGCCGTGCTCGGTGTCGACGAGGAACATCCGGCCCGGCTGGAGCCGGCCGCGCTTGACGACCTTGGCCGGGTCGAGGTCGAGGACCCCCGACTCGGAGGCGAGCACGACGAGCCCGTCGTCGGTCACCGCATACCGGCCCGGCCGCAGGCCGTTGCGGTCGAGGACCGCGCCGATGAGCGTGCCGTCGGTGAACGCGACGCAGGCCGGGCCGTCCCACGGCTCCATGAACGTCGAGTGGAACTCGTAGAACGCCCGGCGGGCGGGGTCCATCTCGGTGTGGTTCTCCCACGCCTCGGGGATCATCATGAGAACGGCGTGCGGGAGCGAGCGGCCGCCGAGGTGGAGCAGCTCGAGCACCTCGTCGAACGACGCCGAGTCCGACGCCTCGGGCGTGCAGATCGGGAACAGCCGCTCGAGGTCGCCCGGGAGGATGTCGGAGGTCAGCTGGCTCTCGCGGGCGCTCATCCAGTTGCGGTTGCCCTTGACGGTGTTGATCTCGCCGTTGTGGGCGATGAAGCGGTAGGGGTGCGAGCGCGGCCAGGACGGGAAGGTGTTCGTCGAGAAGCGTGAGTGCACCAGGGCGAGCTCGGACTCGAACGACCGGTGCGACAGGTCGGAGAAGAACGGCTCCAGCTGGGCGGTGGTCAGCATCCCCTTGTAGACCAGGGTGCGCGACGACAGCGACGCGAAGTAGACGTCGGTCTCGAGCTCGGCGCGCTTGCGCAGACAGAACGCGAACCGGTCGAGGCCCACACCGGACGGACGGCCCACCCCTTCAACATCTCGACTGGAGACGAAGAGCTGGGCGAAGTGCGGCATGCAGTCGCGGGCGACCTCGCCGATGATGTCGGCGGCCACCGGCACGTCGCGCCAGCCGAGGACGGTGAGCGACTCCTCGGCGGCGATCCGCTCGATCGCCTCGACCGACGAAGCCCGCTCGGCCTGGTCCACCGGGAGGAAGGCGAGGCCGACCGCATACGCGCCGGCGCTGGGCAGGGTGAAGTCGACGACCTCGCGCAGGAACGCGTCGGGGACCTGGCTGAGGATGCCGGCGCCGTCGCCGACCAGCGGGTCGGCACCGGTCGCGCCGCGGTGGTCGAGGTTGCGAAGGGCGGTCAGCGCGTGCTCGATGATGTCGTGGCCGGCGCTGCCACGCATGGTGGCGACCATGGCCACGCCGCACGCGTCGTGCTCGTTCTCGCCGCGGTAGAGGCCGATGTCGTCCGGCTGGGCCGAGAAGAGACGGCGTCGGCTCGGCTGCTCGGTAGCGGTCCGGCGGGCAATGGCGGTCATGTCACCGTCCTGACGTTCCTGTCGGTCTCACGACCAACCAGTGACTGGGCAGATGACGCGTCTCGCCGCGCTGCGTGAGCGGGCCGGTCGGCGTCAGTGGCGGCTGGGCGGCGTCGGCCAGTGCGCGGACAGGATATCGGTCGCGTCAAGCGTCCTATATTCCGGGACGACTCATTCCGAATGTTGAGATTCCGCCTGCTTGGCGGGCTCCTCGGGGTCGGATTCGGGCTCCGGCTCGTCCGGATCGGCCGGTCGGCGCCCGAACCCGACGTAGAGGAACACGCCCAGCAGGAACACCAGGATCGACACCCAGGAGTTCACCCGCAACCCCAGGATGTGGTTGGCGTCGTCGGTGCGCATGAACTCGATGACCCCGCGCCCGATGGGGTACCCCGCGACGTAGAGCGCGAAGATCTGGCCGCGCCGGAAGTCGTGCCGGCGGTCCAGCCAGATCAGCAGCGCGGCGAGCAGGACGCAGAAGATCGCCTCGTAGAGGAACGTCGGGTGGAACACCCCGAGCACGACCGGGTTGCCGTTGGCGTCGAGCACGGCGTGACCGGCGGCCTGGTCCCACTCGTAGACCTTGAGGCCCCACGGCAGGTCGGTCGGCGCCCCGTGGATCTCGTTGTTGAAGTAGTTGCCGAACCGGCCCAGGGCCTGGGCGATGAGGATCCCCGGCGCGGCCGCGTCCACGAAGTCGAGGAAGCGGACCCCCTGACGGCGGCAGCCGAGGTAGGCGCCCAGCGCGCCGAGGGCGATGGCCCCCCAGATGCCGAGCCCGCCCTCCCACACCTTGAACGCGTTCCACGGGTTCCCGCCCTCGCCGAAGTAGGCCTGGGGCGAGGTGATGAGGTGGTAGATCCGGCCGCCGATGATGCCGAACGGCACGGCCCAGGCCGAGATGTCGAGGACCTGTCCCGGCTTCCCACCCCGGGCGGCGAGCCGCCGCTGGGTCATCCACATCGCGACGATGATCCCGGCCAGGATGCACATGGCGTAGGCGCGGATCGGCAGCGGTCCGAGGTTCCAGACCCCGGTCGTGGGGCTGGGGATCTCGAGGGGCAGAGCGCTGAGCATCAGGAGGTCGCCACCCTTTCGCGGCTGCGGCGGACCCCGGCCGCGAGGTCGGCGACGAGGTCCCGGAGGCGAGCGATGCCCTCGTCGAGCGTGTCGGCGTCGACGAGCGTACGGACGAGCGCGGACCCGACGATGACCCCGTCGGCGAACTCCCCGACCTCGGCGGCCTGGTCACCGTTGGAGATCCCGAGCCCGACGCATACCGGGAGATCGGTGACCCCGCGGGTGCGGGCGACCAGCGACTCGGCCGCCGAGCCGACCGTCGCGCGGGTGCCGGTGACCCCCATGAGCGAGGCGGCGTAGACGAACCCGCGGCTGTGGGACGTCGCGTTGACGAGGCGCTCCGGGGTCGAGCTGGGGGCGACGAGGAACACGCGGTCGAGCCCGTAGGCGTCGGAGGCGGTGATCCAGTCGGCCGCCTCGTCGGGGATGAGGTCGGGGGTGATGAGGCCGGCGGCACCGCTCGCGGCCAGGTCGTGGGCGAATGAGTCCACGCCGCGGCGCAGGACCGGGTTCCAGTAGGTCATCACGAGGGCGGGTGCGCCGGTGTCGGCGATGGCGGAGCAGGCGGTGAAGACATCGTCGACGCGGGTGCCGGCCCGCAGTGCGCCCTCGGCGGCGTGTTGGACGACGGGTCCGTCCATGAGCGGGTCGCTGTAGGGCAGCCCGACCTCGACGATGTCGACGCCGGCCTCCACCATGGCGGTCATGGCCGCGATCGATCCGGGGACGTCGGGGTAGCCGACCGGGAGGTACCCGACGAGGGCGGCCCGGCCCTCGGCCCGGCACGCCGCGATGGTGTCGCGGACATTCACGCCTGCACCCCCATCCCCTTGGCGTGCGGCTCCTCGGGCGGCGCCTCGCCGTCCAGCAGCCCGAACCAGGTCGCGGCGGTGTGGACGTCCTTGTCGCCGCGGCCGGAGAGGTTGACCAGCAGGACCGCGTCGCGGCCGAGCTCCTGGCCGACCTCCATCGCACCGGCGAGGGCGTGGCTGGACTCGATGGCGGGGATGATCCCCTCGGTCTGGCAGAGCAGCCGGAACGCCTCCATGGCCTGCTCGTCGGTGATCGAGCGGTACTCCGCGCGCCCGCTCTCCAGCAGGTATGCGTGCTCCGGGCCGACGCTGGGGTAGTCCAGGCCGGCGGAGACCGAGTGGGACTCGACGGTCTGCCCGTCGTCGTCCTGCATGACGTAGGTGAACGCCCCGTGGAGGACGCCGGGGATGCCGGACGCGAACCGCGAGGCGTGGCGCCCGGAGGCGACGCCCTCTCCCCCGGCCTCGAGCCCGACCAGCCGGACGCCGCTGTCGTCGATGAACCGGTGGAAGATGCCCATCGCGTTGGAGCCGCCGCCGACACAGGCGAGGACGACGTCCGGGAGCCGGCCGACGAGGTCGAGCACCTGCGCGCGGGCCTCGATGCCGATGATGCGGTGGAAGTCGCGGACCATCTCCGGGAACGGGTGCGGGCCGGTGACCGTGCCGAGGACGTAGTGGGTGTCGTCGACGGAGGCGACCCAGTCGCGCAGTGCCTCGTTGACCGCGTCCTTGAGCGTCTGGCTGCCGGTCGTCACGGGGACGACCTCGGCGCCGAGCAGGCGCATCCGCGCGACGTTGAGGGCCTGGCGCTCGGTGTCGACCTTGCCCATGTAGACGGTGCAGTCGAGTCCGAGCAGGGCGGCTGCGGTCGCCGTGGCGACACCGTGCTGTCCGGCTCCGGTTTCGGCGATGACGCGGGACTTGCCCATCCGCTTGGTGAGCAGGGCCTGGCCGAGGACGTTGTTGATCTTGTGGGAGCCGGTGTGGTTGAGGTCCTCGCGCTTGAGGATGACCCGCGCTCCCCCGGCGTGCTCGGCGAACCGGGGCACCTCGGTGATGATGCTCGGCCGCCCGGTGTAGGTGCGGTGCAGCCGCTCCAGCTCGCCGACGAACTCGGGGTCGACCATGGCCTTGAGCCGGACCTCGTCGAGCTGCTCCAGGGCGGGGATGAGGGCTTCGGGGACGAACCGCCCGCCGAACTTGCCGAACCGGCCGGCGCTCATGCGCGCACCGTTCGCCTCGAGCGGGTCCCGGGCGTGGCGCGGACCCCGACCGCCGCGAAGTCACGGACCGCTCTGGTCGGGTCGCCACCGGTGACCAGGGCCTCGCCGACGAGGACCCCGTGGGCGCCGGCCGCCGCATAATCACGGACGTCGTCGACGCCGCGGACGCCGGACTCCGCGATGGTGACGACGTCGTCGGGGATGAGCGGGCGGAGTCGGCCGAACACCGCGCGGTCGACCGCGAGGGTGCGCAGATCGCGGGCGTTGACGCCGATGACGGCCGCTCCGGCGTCGACGGCCCGGCGAGTCTCGTTCTCGTCATGGACCTCGACGAGGGCGGTCATGCCGAGCGCCTCGGCATGCTCGCGCAGGCCGACCAGGTCGGGTTGGTCGAGCGCGGCGACGATGAGCAGGACGACGTCGGCGCCCCACGCGCGGGCCTCGGTCACCTGGTAGCGGGTGACGAGGAAGTCCTTGCGCAGCACCGGGATGTCCACCCGGCCTCGGACCGCGGCGAGGTCGTCGAGGGTGCCGGAGAAGCGGCGCGGCTCGGTCAGCACGCTGACCACGGTGGCGCCGCCCTGGGCGTAGGACGCGGCCAGGGTTGCCGGGTCGGCGATGTCAGCCAGGGCGCCCTTGCTCGGGCTGGACCGCTTGACCTCGGCGATCACCGCGATGCCGGGCTGCGACCGCAGGGCGGCCTCCGCGTCCAGGGCGGGCGGCGCGGCCTCGGCGCGGCGCTCCAGCTCGGCCTCCGGGACGGCCGCCATCCGCGGCGCGAGGTCCTCGCGGACGCCGGCGACGATGTCGTCGAGCACGCTGCGGGTCAGGTCAGGCACGTCCTAAGGCTACGTGCCACGCGCTGGTTCGGCGGACGGCGTCCGGATGCTCAGGGGGCGAGGAACCCCGCGAGCGGCACGCCCGGCAGGTTGCGCCACACGGTGAAGGCCAGCAGCGCCGCGCCGAGGACCAGCCACGCCCGGTTGCCGACCCGCGGCCACGGATGCGGCCGGCCGGCCCAGGAGGCTCGCGTCCCGAGCACCCACCAGCCCGCGAGGACCGGGAGCAGTGCGAGGACCAGCACGTTGAACGACGCGGCGGCCGCGAGGTCGCCGTGGCTGAGCGCCGCGACACAGCGCAGGCCGCCGCAGAACGGGCACCACAGTCCGGTGGTCGCGTGCAGCGGGCAGGTGAGCAGACCGCCGGGCGCGACCGCATACCCGCCGGTGTGGTGCAGCCAGGCGACCGCAGCACCGGTCGCGACACCGCCCGCGAGCCAGCCGAGCGCACGAGCCGGCCGCGCCCGGACCGCCGAAGCGGGTCCGGGCGCGGCGAGCGGCGTGCTGCTGGTTCCCGTCGTCGGCTACTTCGCCTGCGGCTGCGCGAGGACGACGGTGCTCATGATCTTGTCGGCGATGGTCTGGCGCTTGGCGTCCCACAGCGGGAACAGCCAGCCGACGTAGCAGATGATGCTGTCGACGATGTGGGCGATGTCGCGGACGAACGCCATGCCCATGCCGATCGGCTGACCGGTCGACTCCTTGACCAGCTTCACGCCGGCCACACCACGGCCGATGGTGTAGCCGGTCGTCCCGCCGCGGTACCAACGGTTGTAGATCCAGAGCGCGAGCATGTAGAGCCCGCCGAGGTAGTAGAGGAAGCCCGGGCCGGTCTGGGTGACGCTGCTGCCGACGATCGTCGTCTTCGGCGCGCCGAGCCAGTAGAGGATGTAGCCCGGGATGGCCAGGGCGATGTAGTCGATGACCCAGCCGAGGGCGCGCTGCGGCCACTGGGCGAGGGTGCCGACCGAGGCGCCCTGCTCGTAGGGACCGGTGTATGCGGGAGCGGCGCCGTAGCCCTGCTCACCGTAGGCGGGTGGCGGGGGCGGCGGGGCGTACCCGGCGTCGACGGGCGGCGGGGGCGGCGCGTAACCGCCGGAGGCGGGCGGCGGCGGCGGAGCCTGGCCGTACCCGGGCTGAGGAGCGGCCGGCGGCGGGGCGGCAGCGGGCGGCGGCGGGGCCTCGCCGTACTGCGGCGGAGGCGGCGGCGGGGACCCGTATCCCTCGGCCGGCTGCTCGGGGTTGCTCGTCGGGTCGGGCCGGTCGTCGCCGGGGGGCGGGGATCCGTATGACATGGTCGAGCCTCTCTCTGAACGTGCAGGTCGCTGCGTGCTACGGCTGGTTCAGCGCCCCCTTGGACGCGACAACCCGACGATAGTGCGAGAGCGGTCCCTTCGGGGAGCGCCTCGCGAGACCGCGGCCGGCGTGGCGCGCAGGGTTCTCGACCGAACCGGCGGCTACTGCGTGCCGCTGTCGACCTGGCCGCGGCCGGGCAGCTCGGCGCGGTGGGCCGCCTGGTAGGAGCCCTTCTTGCCGCCGTACCCCGCCATCGCGAGGACCTTGCCGGTGATCGCTCCGAGAACGACGACCACGGCGCCGACGACGAACCAGAGCAACGAGGGGAAGATGACGGCCAGCGACATGACCAGCGTGCCGACGAGGATGATCCCCACCGCGGTCCAGGCCGCGACGCTGTGGCCTTCGCTGTCGTGCTCTTCGCCGCCGTGCTCGACTCCGGAGTTGGGCTGCGTCATGGTCGGGCGTTCCTTTTTTTCCAGGCGACGGGGCGGGTGGGGCCAGTGTGTCAGGTCAGGTGCCGCTCGGGGAGTGACCCGGCCGCTCCGAAGTGTGGTCGGGGTCCGGCGCCAGTCTCGGGCCTGGGGGCGGGGTATGCGGGTCCGCCGGTTCCAGGGTCGGGTCGCGTCCCTCGCTGAGCTCGTCCCAGGTCGTGCGATGCGTGCCGCGGCCGGTCGCATCCGGGGGCGGCTCCGACTCCCCCACCGGCGGCGCGTCGCTGCTCTCGTCGACGGGGACGTCGAACCGGCTGGACAGCCCCGCCCAGCGGCCGGCCGCAAACGCGGCGAGCAGTGATGCGAGGAAGAGGACAACTCCGGCGACCAGGGCGGCCCACGCCCACCCCGAGACGTCCGCCGTGGTGCGGACGACGCCGGTCCGGCCCACGCCGGCGGCCGCGACCCGGCCGAGCGCCTGTTCCGGGTCGGTGAGCGGCGGGACGGTCAGGGCCACCGAACCGGCGGCCGCGAGGAGCAGCACCACCGAGGACACCCGCCGGACGACGGGACCCCCGGTCAGGGTCGTGACCAGAGCGACCAGGCCGACGAGAGCGAGGGCGACCACGCCCGGGGCCACCTGGGAACCGGTGGCCGTCACCACCCCTCCACCCAGCAGCGGCTCGGCGGAGCGACCGGTGAGCCAGGTGCGGGTCGTCGCGAGAAGCAGGAGCAGACCCGGAACGGCCACCGCCGTGGAGACCGCCCGCTTGCTCGTCAGCCGAACGGTCACGACACCCACGCCGAGACGTCGGCGCCGGCTCCGTGCGGGACGGGCGCCCGCATACCCCGCGCCGCCTGGACCGCGCGGATGACCGCCGCCGCCTTGTGCTGCGTCTCCTCGAACTCCAGCTGCGGCACCGAGTCGGCGACGATGCCCGCGCCGGCCTGGACGTGCGCCACGCCGTCCTTGATGACCGCCGTGCGGATGGCGATGGCCGTGTCGAGGTCGCCGGCGAAGTCGAGGTACCCGACGACCCCGCCATAGACCCCGCGCCGCAGGCCTTCGTACTCGTCGATGAGCGCCATCGCGCGGGGCTTCGGCGCGCCACTCAAGGTGCCGGCCGGGAACGTCGCGACGAGCGCGTCGTACGCGGTGCGGCCCGGGCGCAGGTCGCCGACCACCGTGGACTCGAGATGCATGATGTGGCTGTAACGGCGGGTCGTCATGAACTCGACCGTGTCGACCGTCCCGGCGTGGCACACCCGTTGGAGGTCGTTGCGCGAGAGGTCGACGAGCATGAGGTGCTCGGCGCGCTCCTTCTCGTCGGCGAGCAGCTCCTCGGCGAGGCGGACGTCGTCCTCGGGGGTCTTTCCGCGGGGCCGCGACCCGGCGATCGGGTGGGTGATGACGCGACGGCCGGTGACCTTGACCAGCGCCTCGGGGCTGGAGCCGACGATGTCGTAGGCGCTGCCGTCTGGGTGCGGGAGGCGGAAGAAGTACATGTACGGGCTCGGGTTGCTCGCCCGCAGCGCGCGGTAGACGTCGAGGGACGGGACCGGGCAGGGCAGCGAGAACCGTTGCGAGACAACGATCTGGAACGCCTCGCCGGCCCGAATCGCCTCCTTGCTCCGCTCGACCATGTCGTGGAACTGCTCCTGGGTATGCGAGCTCGTCACGTCCGCAGGGGTCGGCTCGATGACCGCGACGGTGCTGTCGGCGGGTTCGGCGAGCTGGGCGGTCATCCGGTCGAGCCGGTCGACCGCGTCGGCCCACGCCCACTCGACCCGCTCGTCGGTGGCGTCGTAGTTGACCGCGTTGGCGACGAGGAGGAGGGAGCCGTCGGTGTGGTCGAGCACCGCGAGGTCGGTGGCGAACAGCATCCCGATCTCGGGAAGGTGGAGCTCGTCGCGGCCGGTGTCGGGCACCTTCTCCCAGCGCCGGACCGCGTCGTAGCTGATGGCTCCGACCATGCCACCGGTCAGCGGCGGCAGCCCGTCGATCCGGGCGGTGGCCAGGGTGGTCAGCGTCGCGTCGAGGGCCTGGGTGGGGTCGCCGCTCGTCGGGACCCCTACCGGCGCTTCGCCGATCCAGTAGGCCTCGCCGTCCTTCTCGGTCAGGGTGGCGTGGCTGCGGGCGCCGACGATCGAGTAGCGCGACCAGACGCCGCCGTGCTCGGCCGACTCCAGGAGGAACGTCCCGGGCTCGTCGCGGGCCAGCTTGCGGTAGAGGCTGAGCGGGGTCTCGGCGTCGGCGAGCAGCCGGCGGACCACCGGGACGACCCGCCGGTCGCGGGCCAGCTCCATGAACAGGTCCAGCCGCGGCCAGGTCTGGCCCCACGTGAGGTCCGCAGTGAGGTCCGCCGTCAGGTCCTCAGCCACCAGGACCGCCGGTGACGGCGTCCAGCGGGTGGGTATCGAAGCAGGAGCGCGCGCCGGTGTGGCAGGCCGGACCGACCTGGTCGACCCGGACGAGGAGGGCGTCACCGTCGCAGTCGAGCGCCACCGAGTGGACGTACTGGACGTGGCCGGACGTGTCGCCCTTGCGCCACAGCTCTTGCCGGCTGCGCGACCAGAACGTCACCCGCCCGCTGGTGAGGGTGCGGGCGAGCGCCTCGTCGTTCATCCAGCCGACCATGAGCACCTCGCCGGTGTCGTGCTGCTGGACGACCGCGGCGACGAGTCCGGCCGCGTCCCGCTTGAGCAGGGCGGCGACCTGCGGGTCGAGCTGCCCGTCAACCTGCGCGGACATGGCGTTCTGCGTCACCCCCACATTCTGCCGAACCCCGGGATCAGCGCGCTCAGGGCGTCGTCATCCGACCGGGTGCAGCCCGAGCAGCGGTAGCGGGTCGCGGGCGGTGGCCAGCCCGCCCGCGGCCGACCGCACCTCGAAATGGAGGTGACAGCCGTCCGGCGCGCCCTCGTCGCCGGACAGGGCGATGCGCTGGCCGCGAGCGACCGCCTGCCCGGGCCGGACGTCGACCGTGCGTACGTGGCCGATGAGGATGTCGACCCCGGCACTCGCGACCCGGATCCGGAACGCATACGCACCGTATGCGGCGTCCGGCTTCCCGGGTCCGCTCGCTGGGGCGACGACACCGTCGACGGCGGAGGTGAGCGGCGTGCCGCACGGCATGACCACGTCGATCCCGTGGTGGAAGCCCTGCTGGCCCGGGCACCGGGAGTCGTGGGCGTAGTAGGGGGCGGTGGTGCAGCCGAAGCCGATCATCACCCGGTGCGCGCCGGCGAACCACGCCGACGCGTAGCGGGTGCGGTCGGTGGTGAAGAACCGCCAACGCGGGTCGACCGGGTCCTCAGGGTAGGCCGTCGTGGTCTTGGTCGAGGACGGGGTGGTCGCGATGGACGTGCTGCTCGGCGGGGTGCTGGTGGGAGTGGCGCTCGTGGTCGTCCTGGTCGACGGGACCGACGTCGTCGTCGCCGTGACGGTCGCGGGAGCTGGGGCGCCCGGCGTGCTGCACGCGGCGAGGAGGAGGGCCAACCCGGCGAGGGCGCCGGCGAGGCGCAGCCTCACGCCGTGGCCGAGGGCTCCGCGGCGAGCTGGTCGCGCAGGGCGCCCTCGTTCATGACTTCCCAGTCCTCGGCGATCCGGCCGTCGACGACGCGGTGGATCGTCGCCCCGTCGATGGCGATGGGCCGTCCGGTCGCGATCTCCCCGAACAACGAGCCGGTATGCGTGGCCCGCGCCACCCAGCGCACGGCCACCCGGTCGTCCTCGGCCACCATGTCGCGGACCTCGAGCCGGACGTCGGGGAAGGCGGCGCGCAGGCCCATGGCCCCGGCCACGAAGAAGTCGACGTCGTGCGACTCGGCGTCGCCGCTGTGGTGCACGTAGCCCTCGGCCACCAGGCCGCGCAGCGCGTCCCACTCGGCGGCGTTGTACGCCTGCCAGTACGCGGCGACGATCGGCTTCGCGTCGGTGCTCACGCGGCGATTCTGCCGCGCCGGGCGCCCTCGAGGTGGCAGGACGCGGTGAATCCCGTCAGTCGCCCTGCTGCTGGGACACCCACGAGGCGTGCAGGGTCGAGTAGACACCGCCGGCGCCGACGAGGTCGCTGTGCGGCCCGCGCTCGACGACCCGGCCGCCGTCGACGACGATCACCTCGTCCGCGGCCTGCGCCGTCGAGAGCCGGTGCGCGATGGCGATCGAGGTCCGACCGCGGGTCAGGCTGTCGAGGGCGCGCTGGATCCGGACCTCGGTGCTGGGGTCGACCGCCGACGTCGCCTCGTCGAGGACCAGCAGGTCGGGGTCGGCGAGGTAGGCCCGGGCCAGCGCCACCAGCTGCCGCTCCCCTGCCGACAGCGACTCACCGCGCTGCCCGACGTCGGTGGCCAGCCCCTGCGGGAGGGTGGCCAGCCACGGGTCCAGGCCCAGCTCGGTCAGGGTGAGCCGCACGTCGTCCTCGGTCGCCTCGGGTGCGCCGAACCGGATGTTCTCCAGCAGCGACGCGTCAAAGAGGAACCCCTCCTGCGGCACCAGGACGACGCGGTTGCGCAGCGACCCGAACCGGACCCGCCGCAGGTCGACGCCGTCGATGGTGACCTCGCCGCTGGACGGGTCCATCAGCCGGGTGAGCAGCTTGGCCAGGGTCGACTTGCCCGAACCGGTCTCCCCCACGATCGCCACCCTGGACCGCGGGGCGATCCGGAGGGACACGTCGTGGAGCACGGTGTCGCCGCCGGGGTAGGCGAACGAGACGTCGTCGAACCCGACGGTGATCGGCCCGCGCGGCAGGTCGACGCCCTGGTCGCCTGGGTCGGACACGTCGGCGTGGGTGTCGATGATCCCGATGACCCGCCGCCAGCCGGCGACGGCGTTCTGCATCTCGTTGAGGATCTCGGTGGCCTGCTGGACCGGGGTGGTGAACAGGTTGACGAGGAAGAGGAAGGCGAGCAGCTCGCCCAGCGTCAGGGTGCCGTTCACAGCCAGCAGCGTGCCGACGACGATGACGACCGCGGTGGTGAGACCGGACACCAGCTGCCCCGTCGTGAACGCCATGACCGCCCGGGTCTGGGCTCGCACCGCGGAACGGCGGTGGGCCTCCACGGCCGTGTCGATCCGCTCGGCCGTGCGGTCCTCGACGCCGTAGGCGCGGATGGTCGCCGCGCCGACGACCGCCTCGGAAATCGCGGCGAGCATGTCGCCGACCCGCTCGCGGACCGCCGTGTAGGCCCGCCCGACGATGCCCTGGAACTGGCGGATGATGAAGAACAGCGGGATGTAGCACGCCCACACGACACCGGCGAGCGGCGGACTGTAGATGACCATGAGCAGCGTCGCGAGCAACAGCTGCGCGATGTTGACCAGGAGCATCAGCCCGCCGAACTGGACGAACATCGAGATGGTGTCGACGTCCGAGGTCACCCGGGACACCAGCGACCCACGGCGCTCGGTGTTCTGGGTCAGGACCGACAGGTCGTGGATGTGCCGGAACGCCTTGATCCGCAACGACGACAGGCCGTTCTCGGACGCCGTGAACAGGCGGACGTTGACGAAGTAGGAGCATCCCGCCGTCACCGCGACCCCCACCATGGCGATGAGGACGTAGCGCAGCACGATCCCGGCGTCGGGCCCACCGGCAGCGAGGATCCCCTCGTCGGTGGTGCGCTGGACGACGAACGGGACGAGCAGCTTGCCCACGGTCGCCAGGACCGCCAGCACGATGGTGACCCCGATGCCGCGCCGGATCTCCGGCGACAGCTCGACGCCGCGCTTGAGCGTCCCCCAGGTGGTGAGGTCCTTGCCCGACTCGATGCCCGTGTGGTCGACCGGCGGGGCGGAACGCATACTCATCGGTCGGCCCCGACCGTCGCCCGCTCTTCGTCGGCCGCGACCGCCGCACGCTCGGCGGCCTCCCGCGCGTACGCCGTGACGAGCCGCTGGTACCCCTGGCACCGGTCGAGCAGCTCGCTGTGGGTGCCGTGGTCGACGACGCGACCCTCCTCGAGGTAGACGATGTCGTCGGCGAGGGTGATGGTGGCCATCCGGTAGGCGACGACGAGGACCGTCGTGCCGCTGCTGGCCTGGCGCAGGGCCGCGAGGATCTGCTGCTCGACAGCGGGGTCGACGGCCGAGGTCGCGTCGTCGAGGACGAGCAGCTGCGGCTCCCGGATCACCGCACGGGCCAGGGCGATCCGCTGGCGCTGGCCGCCGGAGAGGCTGGTGCCGCGCTCGCCGACGCGGGTGTCGAGGCCATGGGGCAGCTTGCCGACGAAGCCGTGGCCCTGGGCGACCGTCAGCGCCGCCCAGATCTCGTCGTCGGTGCGCTCGACGCCGAGGGTGACGTTGCCGCGGACCGTGTCGTCGAACATGAACGTCTGCTGGGACACCAGCGCGGCCGCGTCGGGGACGCCGCCGCGGCGGACCTCCCGCAGGTCGATGCCGTCGAGGCGGACCTGGCCCGAGTCCGGGTCGACGAGGCGCACGACAAGGTGGGTGAGCGTCGACTTGCCCGACCCGGTAGGGCCGACCACGGCGGTGGTGCCACCGGCCGGGATGTCGAGGGTGACGTCGCTGAGGGCCGGGTTGCGCTCGGTGCCGCCGTGCTCGACGTCGACCTCATAGGCGAAGGACACGTTCTGCGCCTGTACGGTGCCGGCCCCGCGCTCCGGGACGTCGGCCGTGCCGTAGGTCATCGAGCCGGTGGCGTCGAGCACCCCGTGGACGCGGTCCCATCCGACGACCGAACGGGGCATCTCAGCGAGGACCCAGCCGAGCGCGCGGACCGGGAACGCGAGGATCGAGAACAGGTAGGCGATCTGGACGACCTCGGCGGCCGTGAGGTGGCCGGTCCCGATCCGCCAGGCCCCGACCGCGATGACCGCGAGCGTGCCGATGGTCGGGATCGCCTCGATGGCCGGGTCGAACATGCCGCGGGTCCGGCCGACGCTGATGTTGGCGTCCCGCAGCTCGTGCGTGACGGTGGTGAACCGCTCCGCCTCCTGGTCCTCACGGCCGAGGCTCTTGACGACCAGCGCCGCCTCGAAGCTCTCGTGCGCGACCTCGGAGACCTCCGCCCGCATCTGCTGGACCCGCGTGACCTTCGGCGACATAGCCCGCTGGAACAGCAGGTTCGCGACGAGCAGCATCGGGAAGACGGTCAGGCCGATGGCCGCGAGGAACGGGTCGACGAGCACCATCTGGACCGCGCCGAAGACGAGCATGACGACGACGCCGAAAGCCATCGGCAAGGGCTGGAAGACGTTCCACATCGACTCGACGTCGGAGTTCGCGTTGGAGAGCAGCTGGCCTGACGGGTGCCGGTGGTGCCAGGCGAGCGGCAGGCGCAGGTACTGACGGGTGACGCGACGGCGGTAGGTCGCGCCGAGGTTGTAGACGGCTACGCCGGCAGCGACCCGTCGCACGACGATGCCGACCACGTTGACGAGCACTACGCCGACGAGGATCAGCGCGGCCCGGACGAGGTCGGAGGTCGCCATCGAGTGGGCGGCGATCGCGGGGGCGACGGTGTCATGGACGATCCGGCCGATCACCCAGGCGGTGCCGCCGGTCATGATCCCGTAGACGGTGGCGCCGACGATGGCCAGGCCCACCCAGCCCTTCTCCTCGCGGACCCCGCGGCCGATGACGTGCATCCCCGCCCGCAGCGTGGCGGTGGACGCGACGGGGCCGAGGGTCGACAACGCAGAGCTCCCTGGTCGGGGGTGGGGTGGGCGGACGGACGTCCGCGCTCTCGACACTGAGCGGCCTACCGGCATACCGACGAGCAACCTGCCTCGGTATGCGTCGGGCGCTGGGCGGACGACTTCCTACCTTCTCATGCGCCCATGACAGGACCACCACAGGTCCGATGCGGGTTCGGCTACAGGCGCTCGAGGCTGGCGGTGCGGCGGCTGTCCGCCTCGAGCAGGCGGATCGCGACGAGGCCAACCGCTGCGTACAGGACACCGACGCCGGCCTCGCGGAGCAGCAGCCCGCTCACGTCGCCGAGGCTCGCCCCGGCCACGATCTCGCGGGCGGCGGCGATGGTGTGGCTGAGCGGCAGCCACGGCGAGACGGCGGCCATCCACGGCGGCAGCGCGGCGACGGCGACGTTGGCCCCGCTGAACAGCAGCAGCACCCCGAAGACGATGTTGCCCAGGACCGCCGTCTCCCGGACGCGCAACCCGATGGCGGCGGCGACCAGGCCGAGACCGGTGCAGGACGCCGCTCCGACGGCGAGTGTGGCCGCGAGCGGACCCCATGACGACCACGCGATGGTGACGCCGAGCATCAGGCTGCCGACGACGAGGGTGAACAGCGAGACCACCCAGCCGTTGACGACGACCGGTAGCGACCGGCCGAGGAACAGCGGGAGGCGAGGGGCGGGGGTGGCCAGGACGATGCCGAGGGTCTGGGTCTGCCGCTCGCCGGCGATGGTGTTGGCCATCGCGAAGACGCACGGGATGGCGGCGTACTGGACGGCGTTGCCGACGAGGTAGAACGCGTCGGTGCCGACGCCCGCGCTGCGACCGAGATAGGCGAAGAGCAGCACCTGGAAGACCGGAGCGACGAGCAGGCTCGGGACGTAGATCCAGGGGCTCAGCCAGTTGAACAGCGCCCGGAAGCTGATCAGCCCGCCGACGAAGAAGATCCGCAGAGACGTCACGTGAGCGCCAGCGTCGCGTGTCGGCGGGCGGACCGGACAACCGCACCGGAGAGCACCGTCGCCACCGTCGCGTACCCGAGTCCGAGGGCGACGCAGAGGGTCAGCGCCAGCCACGGGGACTCGCCCGCCGAGGACTGCCTGGCCGCCTCCATGCCCCAGGTCGGCGGCAGCGCCCAGGAGATCCAGGTGACCCAGGTCGGGAAGAGCGTGACGGGGACGAGGAAGCCGCAGAGCAGCCAGCCGGGGTACTCGAGCATGTTGCCGAGGGCCCAGGCGGTGCGGTAGCGGATGACGCTCACCGACAGGAGGAAGCCGAACATCGCCACGGCGAGCACCGCCACGACGAGGCTGAGGACGAAGAGGACCGGACTCGCGACCGGCACGACGATGCCGAACAGGAGCCAGCCCCACAGCAGGGTGGCGCCCATGCTGTAGACGCCGATGGTCGTCATCGCCACGGTGATGGGGACGAGGACCAGGGCGAACGGCGTCGGTGCGGCGACGAGCAGCTCGAGCGTCCCGTGCCAGCGCTCGCGCTGGAGCGCGCCGCTGGCCGTCGTGGCGATGGCCGACCACAGCCCCATCACCGCCGAGCCCAGCCCGGCGTAGACGAGGGCGCCGGGGTCGCCGTTCTGGCGGTAGACGAGGAAGGCGGTCGTGGCGAAGAAGATCGGCCAGACGAACTGGAGGATCCCGTTGAACGCCGAGGCGGAGAGCATCTTCAGCTGGAGCCACCACGTCACCGCAAGCATGCGGGCGACGGCCGGTATGCGGGTTGCAGTCACCGTCAGTCCTGCCCGTTCGCGCTGGTCCCGACGAGCTCGACGTAGGCGTCCTCCAGGCTGGGCTGGCGGGTGACGACCCGGCCGACCGTGGTGCCGTCGAGCAGCGCCAGCACCTGCGGCGCGACCTCGACGCCCTGGTCGACCTGCACCAGGAGCCGTTGCGCCTGGCCGTCCTCCTCGATGGACACCGATCGCACACCGGCCAGACCGCGGACGCTAGCGAGGACGTCGGGGCGCACGCCGTAGGCCTCGACCTCGAGGACGTGACCGCCGGTCACGGCGTCCTTGAGCTGGCTGGGCGTGCCCTCGGCCACGATCGTGCCCGAGCGGATGACGGCGATGCGGTCGCACAGCTCGTCGGCCTCGAACATGTAGTGCGTGGTGAGCAGCACGGTCTTGCCGGCCGCCTTGAGGTCGCCGATGAGCGTGCGCAGCTCGCGAGCGCCGACCGGGTCGATGCCGATGGTCGGTTCGTCGAGAAACAGCACGGCGGGGTCGTGCAGCAGGCCGCGGGCGATGTGGAGCCGCTGCCGCATACCCCGGGAGAAGCCCTCGACCCGTTCGTCCTCGCGGCCTCGCAGGCCGACGAGGTCCAGCAGCTCATCGATGCGGTGGCGCTGCCGGTCGGGGCGGACGCCGTAGAGCTCGCTGAAGTAGCGCAGGTTGTCGCGGGCGTTGAGCCGGTCGTACAGGCCGCGGTCGCCGCCGAAGACGTAGCCGACGTTGCGCCGGACTTCGCGCGGCTCCGCGACGACGTCGTGCCCGAGGACGCGGGCGTGCCCGGAGGTGGGTAGCAGCAACGTCATCAGCATCTTGATGGTGGTCGTCTTGCCGGCGCCGTTCGGGCCGAGCAGGCCGAAGAGCTCGCCCTCGCCGACCTCGAACGACACACCCCGGACCGCCTCGACGGTCTTGCGACGGCGTCGGAGGATGCCGGTCGTACTGACGTAGGAGCGGCCCAGGTCGTCCGCCTCGATCACCGGCATCCGGGCAACCTACCGAGACCGGCTGACCGTCCGCGCCCGAGTTTCCCCCTGGCGCTCGAGAGGCGGCTAGACCTCGGCGGGTGTGTGCCGGTAGCGGATCGCCACGCAGAACGAGGCGGCCACCACGCAGAGGGCGCCGGCGACGTACCAGGCGAGGTCGTAGGTGCCGAGCTGGTCGCGGACCACGCCGGCGCCGACGGCCGCAGCCGCCGCGCCGAGTTGGTGGGACGCGAACACCCAGCCGAAGACGACCGGCCCTCGGTCCCCGAAAGCGTTGCGGCACAACGCCATCGTCGGAGGCACCGTCGCAACCCAGTCGAGGCCGTAGAACAGGATGAACGCCAGCATGCTGACGTGCACCTCGTCGCCGAACAGCGAGGGCAGCAGGAACAGCGAGGCGCCGCGCAGCGTGTAGTACATCGCCAAGAGGAACCGCGGGTCGTACCGGTCGGTCAGCCAGCCCGAGAAGATCGTCCCGACGATGTCGAAGATCCCGACCACCGCGAGCAGCGACGCGGCCGTGGTCTGCGGCATCCCGTGGTCGTGCGCGGCGGGGATGAAGTGGGTGCCGACCAGCCCGTTGGTGGAGGCGCCACACACCGCGAACGACCCGACGAGCAGCCAGAACACGCCCCGCCGGCTGGCGATCCGCAGCGCGTCGATGGCCATCCGCGCCGGGTTGTAGGGCGGCGGATCCTTGACACTCACCCGCTCGTCGGCCGGTGCCCCGTAGGCGGTGAGGCCCAGGTCGCGCGGGTGGTCGTGGAACCGCCACAGCACGAGCGGCACGACGAGCAGGGCCCCGGTCGCCGTGGCGATCGCCGCGGAGCGCCAGCCGTGGTTCTCGGCCAGCCAGGCGAGGAACGGCAGAAAGGCGAGCTGGCCGGTCGCGCCGGCCGCGGTGAGGACGCCGCTGACCAGGCCGCGCCGCGCGACGAACCAGCGCGCGGTCACCACGGCCACGAGGGACATCGACATGGCACCGGTCCCGAGCCCGACGAGCAGCCCCCAACAGAGGATGAGCTGCCACGACGCCGTCATCCAGACCGGCAGGATCGACCCGATGCTGACGAGCACCAGCGCGCTGGCCACGACGTGCTTGATTCCGAACCGCTCCATCAGGGCGGCAGAGAACGGCGCCGTCAGACCGAACAGCACGAGGTTGATCGACACGGCGAGCCCGATCAGGCCGATGGGCCAGCCGAACTCGTCGTGCAGCGGCGTGATGAGCACGCCGGGCGTTGACCGGAACCCGGCCGCGCCGATGGCCGTGAGGAACGCGACGAGGGCCACCCACCACGCCGGATGGATTCGCGGCGTCGGGCGGGGCTGCCCGCCGGGGCGGCCCAGCTCCTCCAGCGAGGCGTCGGTCGTCGTCACGGTGCCACTCTGTCCGATCGCCGGGGGCGAACAGAAGTGGCCGGAAGGACAGGATGTGCAAAGATCCGGCCATGACCTCACGAGCGACGGTCACGCGACTGGTCACCGGCAGCCCTCCGCCCCACCGGGTCGTGGTGCTCGCGCTACCGAGCGTGGTGGCGTTCGAGCTCGGCCTGCCCCACCGTTTCTTCGCGGCGAACTCCATCGACCCGGCCTGGACCGGAGCCGGCGCCTACACGCCGAGCCGCACCCCGGCGTACGAGGTGCTCACCGTCACCGTCGACGACGGGCCGGTCACCACGTCCGCGGGGTACCAGGTCACGCCGACCCATCCGCATACCGTGCTGGCGACCGCGGACACCATCGTCATCCCGGGCATCGTGGACCGGTATGGGGCGGGCGACGGGGCGCTCCCGGCCGACCTCGCCGCGCTGCTGGCGACCGCGCGACCGGGCGTGCGGTGGGTGTCGATCTGCACCGGGGCCTTCGTCCTCGCCGGCGCCGGGCTGCTCGACGGGCTCGAGGCGACGACGCACTGGGCGCACGCCGAGCACTTCCGGCGGCTGTTCCCGCGGGTCCGGCTCAACGAGGACGTTCTCTACATCGACAACGGCGACATCCTGACCTCGGCCGGGAACGCGGCGGGGATCGACCTGCTGCTGCACATCCTGCGGCGCGACCTCGGCTCCGACACCGCCAACCGGGTCGCCCGCGGTGCGGTCGTCGCGCCGTGGCGCGCCGGCGGACAGGCGCAGTTCATCGAGCGGCCGGTCCCCGAGGCCGGCGACGAGGGCACGGGTCCGGCCCGCGCCTGGGTGCTCGACCACCTCGACGAGCCGGTGACATTGACCTCGCTGGCGGCGCGGGTGGGGATGAGCGTCCGGACGTTCACCCGCCGGTTCCGCGAGGAGACCGGCGAGACCGCCGGGACGTGGCTGCTGCGGGTCCGGGTCGACCACGCGCGGCACCTGCTCGAAACCACCGACCTGCCGGTGGACCGGGTGGCCGAGCGGTCCGGGTTCGGGACGGCGGCCTCGCTCCGGCAGCACCTCACGGCGGCGGTCGGTATGCCCCCGCTCGCCTACCGCCGTACCTACCGCGCCGAAGGAGCATGACCTCGTGACCGGCTCCGTCGACGCTCTCGACGCTCTGGACCTGGCCCGCGGTGCCGTGCGGCGGGTCGACTTCGGCTACTTCGTGCGGCCGTCGACGGAGACCGAGACCGGGCTGCCGCGGGTAGAACCCTTGCTCGGTTACGTCGTCCGGGCCGGCGACGCGGTGCTCCTCGTCGACACGGGAATGGGCTCGCACCCCGAGGTCGACGCGCACTACCGGCCTCGGCGGCGCACGTTGTCGGAGGCGTTGGCACCGCTGGGGATTCGGCCGGACGACGTCACCCACGTGGCGAACTGTCACCTCCACTTCGACCACTGCGGCGGGAACCCGTCGCTGGGCGGGCTGCCGGTGTTCGTCCAACGCCCGGAGCTCGCGGCGGCGCGGACCACCGAGGACTACACGCTGCCCGAGCTGCTCGACGGGTCGCACTTCGTCGAGCTCGACGGCGAGGCGGAGATCGTGCCGGGGGTACTCGTCGTGCCGACGCCCGGGCATACCGAGGGGCACCAGTCGTTCGTCGTCCGGCTGGCCGACGGGTCGCTGGTCGTCGCGGGGCAGAGCCACGACACGACGACGGCGTTTGCGGCGGACGTGATGGCGCTGCGGGCGCACCGCGACGGGCACGCACACCCCCTGCCGGAGCCGCGCGCTGCCTGGGTGGCCAGGATCCAGGAGCTGGACCCGTGGATGGTGGTCTTCGCGCACGACCACTCGGTATGGGTGCCGTGAGTCCGGGATCGTCCCCGGGACGGCCCGCACGGTGACGATGCTGTTCACCGACATCGAGGGCTCGACGGTGCTGCTGCGGCGGCTGGGGTCGCGGTGGGGCGAGGCGCTGACCGCGCACAGAGGGATCGTCCGGGCGGCGATCGCGGAGTGCCGCGGCGAGGAGATGGGTACCGAGGGCGACAGCTTCTTCGTCGTGTTCGCGTCGGCGCACGACGCGGTGCGGGCGGCGGTGACGGCGCAGCGCGGCCTGCAGGCGTACGAGTGGCCGGACGGTGAGGCACTGCGGGTCCGGATGGGGCTGCATACCGGCGAACCCGAGCGGCAGGGCGAGGGGTACATCGGCGCGGACGTCCACCTCGCGGCGCGGATCGGCGCCACGTCGCACGGCGAGCAGGTGGTGCTGTCGGAGACGACGCGGCAGCTGGTGCTTGATGCGGATGGGTGGCTGGAGGGAGTGACGTGCCGGGGGCCTTGGCCGGCACCGGCTCCAGGACATCCACGGGGACACGCATCTGTACGACGTCGTCGTCCCGACTGGATCCGGCACGTGGGGCTGGTGTGACCAGCGGGATGAAGTGAACACACCCTGTGGATGAGTTCCCTTGCATGGCAACGAAACTCCCGCCCGTGGGGTCTTGTGTGGAGCGGCTCGCCGAAGTACAATCGAACATACGTTCGAGTACCGGGAGGAGGCGCGCGATGAGCCAGGCCATGCTGCTTCCGCTGGCCCCCGTCGTGCCACCCGTCGGACAGCTGGCCTCCGTCGCACCGCTCGCGTCCGTCATGCCGTTGGCGTCCGACTCCCCACCAATCGAGTCGACGCTCTTCCCTCCTTCCGCGCCCTCTGTCCCGACGTCCGGGTCGCTTCCGATGGAGATGCCCTCCTCGATGCCGGCGAGGGTGCGTGAGGCGTTCGGATTGCTGTCCGGGCCGCTAGGGGTGTCGGAGGCGCGTTGGGCCGTGCGGTCGGCGGTGTTGGCGGACCGTCCGGTGGACGACCTGCCGGAGGCGTGGGTCGAGGAGGAGCTGCGGGTCCTGGAAGCGGTCGAGACCATGAAGGCGTGGGCGGAGTTCCAGGGCCTGGCGGCGCTCCGGCGCATGCGCGAAGCGGTCGGGGAACGGGTCCGGTTCCTGGATGAGGACATCGAGGCGGCCTGCGGTCGCGGGATGCCACCGCATGTTCGCCGGGCGGAGGCGGACATCGCGACGGTCGACGAGGTCGTGTTGGCGACCGGGTTGCCGGAGGGTCAGGTGTCCCGCCGGCTGGAGCTGGCCGTGGACGCGGACGGCCGCGCTCGGGTGCTGCATGCGGCCCTGTCGGAGGGTCGGGTGTCAGTGGATAGGGCGGTCCGGGTGCATCAAGACACCCGCGGACTCGGGGCGGAGGAGGTCCACGCGATCTGTGAGCGGCTCCTCGCGCCGAACCGCGACGGCAGCCTGCGCACCGACCGCTCCTTCCGGCGGGAGCTGCGCCGCCAGGTCGTCCTGCACACCCCAGATCCCGCACAAGCCCGGGACGACGCGATCTCGGAACGGACCGCGTACGCGACGCTCGACACGGTGGGCAACGGGGCCGGCAACGGCACGGGGTGCCTGACCGTCACCGGGGAGGCCGGCCGGGTCGCCGCGGCGATGGAACGCGTCGACGACGTCGCGCGCCGACTTCGCGGTGACGGTGACGCACGCACCCTGACCCAGCTGCGCAGCGACGTCGCCCTCGACCTGCTCCTCTACGGCTGGGTCACCCGCGAAACCCCGTGTCAGGGCCATGGTCAAGGCCAGCGCGACGACGGGGCGAGCAGCGTCAAGAACGGCCGGGTGACCCGTGCCGCCGACGGACCTTTGAGCCTCACATCCGAGGTCCCACAGGCGCCTGCGTTGACGGCGGCCACGTTCGTGGGGCAGCCGCCGCCGGCCCGGGTGACCGTGGTGGTGTCGCTGGGGACGCTGCTCGGTGAGGAGCGCGGGGTCGGGGAGATCCCCGGTTACGGGTTCATCTCCGCCGATCATGCCCGCCAGCTGGCCACCGCCTCCGGGTCGGTGTGGCGGCGGCTGGTCACCGACCCGGTCACCGGCGCGGCCCTCGACCTGGCCACCCACCGGTACCGGCCCACCCGAGCGATGGCCGAGACCGTCGCCGCGCTCGACGCGATCTGCCGCGGACCCGGTTGCACGACGACAGCCAGTCGATGCGACATCGACCACAACCGACCCTGGCCTGTCGGGCCCACCCGGATCGCCAACCTGTCGTCCAAACACCGTCCCCATCACAACCACAAGACCCGCGGCACCTGGGCCACCACCACCGACCTAGACGGGACGATCCGGTGGCGAACCCTGTCCGGCCGCACCTACGTCACCCGCCGCCACGACTACGACGACCCCCTGGGCCGACCCGTCAACGACTCCGAGATCGACGCCGCCACCGCACGCGTCGACGCGACCGAGCCCTTCGACGACCCACCGCCGTTCTGAGGGGCCGGATGGCTATCGCCTTTCGAGGGCTGGACGCCAGGCGCCTTCGCCGGGGGCGGATCGAACGCCTTCTGCGGGACGCACGCCCAGACCTCCGGCGCCGACGGCTCGTGCCATCAGAGAAGGGACGCCCAGCGGCTCCTCGCGGCCGGACGGCTCGCGCGCTCTTCCGAGGTGCTGACCAGCCGGCGTCGTCAGCCGGGCCGGACGGCTCGCGCGCTCCTCCGAGGTGCTGTCCAGCCGGCGTCTTCAGCCGGGCCGGAGGCCTAGCGCTGCTCGGAGAGATCCACCCAGTACCGGCGCTTGACGCCGCGGATGTCCTCGAGGACGCCGCCGTTGCGCTCGATGACCTTGGCCGAGGCGACATTGGTCTCGTCGCAGGTGATGAGGACCCGGTCGATGCCGAGGCGGCGGCACTCCTCCAGGGCGAGCGCGGTGGCGGCCGTCGCATACCCCTTGTCTCGCTCGAGGGGCCGGATCGCGTAGCCGATGTGGCCGCCGAGCTCGAGCAGGAAGTCGTTGAGCACGTGCCGCACCGAGAGGAACCCGACGAGCCGCCCGTCGACGGCGATCCAGCGGGTCGTGCTCGCGACCATCTCCGACGGCACCCGCGAACCGCGCTCGTGGTCCAGCAACATCTCCACCCAGGCGCCGAAAACCTCAGGGTCGCGCAGCTCGTCGATGGTCTGCGAACCCATGGCCCCGCCGTCGATCCGGTCGCGGCCGAACTCCTCCGCCATCGCCAGCCATTCGGCCTGAAGCGTGGCATCGGGGCGGACCAGCTCGAGCATCCGGCCAGCGTAGGAGGACGCCCCGTGTGGCCGATCCCCAGGGTTTTGACAGGATGGCCGGATGACCTCCTACGCGCAGCAGGAGCGAGCCGCGATCTGCGACTCGTTCCTGCGCCTCGGCCCCGACGCCCCGACGATCGACGACCCGTGGCTGGCGCGTGACCTCGCTGCCCACCTCGCGATCCGGGACTCTCGGCCGGATCTCAGCGCGGGGCAGTACATCCCGGCTCTGCGCGGACGGCTCGACGACGCGATGCGCGAGCTGGCCGCGACCGACTTCGTCGAGCTGGTGGAGCGCGTCCGGCTGGGGCCGCCCTCGTTCTCCCCCAGCCGGATCGGCCGCGTGAACGAGGTCGTCAACGGCGGCGAGTTCTTCATCCATCACGAGGACCTGCTGCGGGGGATGCCCGGGTTCGAGCGCCGCCGGCTCGACGTCGGACACGAGCGCTTCCTCTGGGACATGCTCAAGCGCGGCTCCCGCCTGTACTTCCGACAGGTACCCGCCGGCGTCGTCCTGGTCGCCGAGGGCCACGGCCGGCACGCCGCCAAGAAGCCGACCGACAACGGCACCGTCGTCCTGCGTGGTCGCCCGGGTGAGCTGGTCATGTATGCCGCCGGTCGCGCCCGCGTGGCCGAGGTCGAGATCGACGGCCCACCGGAGGCCGTCGCCGAGATCGAAGCGGCGCGGCTCGGCCTCTCGTAGGTCCTCGACCACACCCCGGTATGCGCGGGGCGAGGGTCAGCGGACGGTCACGCCCGCCTCGCGCAGTGCGTCCTTGACCTGGCTCACGGTCAGGTCGCCGAAGTGGAAGACGCTCGCCGCGAGGACCGCGTCCGCGCCGGCCGCCACCGCGGGCGCGAAGTCGTCGGCCTTCCCCGCTCCCCCGCTGGCCACGATCGGCACGTGAACAGCCTCTCGTACCAACCGGATCAGCTCCAGGTCGAACCCGTCCCGCGTCCCGTCGGCGTCCATCGAGTTGAGCAGGATCTCCCCCGCTCCGAGATCCGCCGCCCGCGCACACCACTCGACGGCATCGAGGTCGACCGCGGTCCGCCCACCGTGCGTGGTCATGACGAAGTCGCCGGTCGGCTGCCCGTCGTCCCCCCGCCGTCGCCGCACGTCGGCCGACAGCACCAGGACCTGCGACCCGAACCGGTCCGCGATCTCCGCTACCAGCTCCGGACGCGCGATCGCCGCCGTGTTGACGCCCACCTTGTCGGCGCCGGCCCGGAGCAGCCGGTCGACGTCGGCCACCGACCGGACCCCACCACCGACGGTCAGCGGGATGAACACCTGCTCCGCCGTCCGAGTCACCACGTCGTACGTCGTCTGCCGATCGCCGCTGCTCGCCGTCACGTCGAGGAACGTCAGCTCGTCGACCCCCTGGCCGTCGTAGACCATGGCCAGCTCGACCGGGTCACCGGCATCGCGGAGGTTCTCGAAGTTGACGCCCTTGACCACGCGGCCGGCATCCACGTCGAGGCACGCGATGACGCGGGTGGCGACGCTCATGGCGTCACGGTACCCAGCCCCCGCTACCCTCCCCGCGTGCCTCTCGCCACCCGGGACCCCGCCGCCGCCGTCGCGGCGGCGGTCCGGTTGGCGACGGCGCGCGACCCCCGCTGCGGCGACGTCCGGCTCGTCGCCGTCGACGGTCCCAGCGGGTCGGGCAAGTCCACGCTCGGCGCCGCGATCGGGGCCGCCCTCGACGCCCCGGTGGTCCACATGGACGACATCTACCCGGGTTGGGACGGCCTGGCCGACGCGGTCCCCCTCGTCACGACGCAGGTCCTGGAGCCCCTCGCCGCCGGCCGGCCCGCCGCATACCGGCGGTGGGACTGGGTCCGGCACCGGTGGAGCAGCCGCCGGGTCCCGGTGAGCCCGACGCGGCTCCTGGTCCTCGAGGGGGTCGGTGCCAGCGTGCGTCCGGCCGGGGACTACGCCGCGGTATGCGTGTGGGTCGAGGCGGAGCGCGCCGTCCGCTTCGCCCGCGGCATCGACCGCGACGGCGAGGCGTACCGGCCGCACTGGGAGCGCTGGGCCCGCCAGGAGGACGCGCTCTTCGCGGCCGACCGCACCCGCGACCGCGCCGACGTCGTCCTCGACACCACGGGTCTCTAGACCCGCGCCATGGCCGCCTCGGCGAAGGCTGCTGGATCTCGGCGTACGCGGCTCGCGCGATCGAGTCGCTGGCCGCCTCGATCCAGACCTTCGCCGACCGTGGCCTTCTCGCCGTCTCCGACGCGACGGAGGCGGCGACGACCTTCAACTGGCTGGTCATGGGCGGACCCCTCAACGACGTGATGCTGCTCGGCGACGCCGTCCGGCTCAACCGCGCCGACCAACGACGGCACGCCGCGGAGTGCGTGCGCATCTTCCTCGCGGCGTACTCGCCGGAGTAGAAGGGAACCATGGACCCGAAGGACATGATCGCCGCGGTCGCCGACTCGATGGCCGAACGCACCGGCCGCACCCTCGACGGCTGGGTCGACGCGGTCCAGACCTCCGGAGTGGACCCGCTGGACCAGAAGGCCATCCGCCGCTGGCTGAAGGACGTGCATGGCGTCCCCCAGAACTCGCAGTGGGCCATCGCCTTCGCCGCCGCCGAGGCCGCCGGCTGGCAGCGCCCGTCCACCGAGGGGTATGAAGACCAGCTCTACTCGGGCGCCAAGGCGTCACTGCGCCCGCTCCACGACGCGGTCGTCGAGCTGGCCCTCGCCCAGGGCGACGATGCCGAGGCGCAGGGCCGCGGCACCTACATCCCGGTCGTCCGCAAGAGCCAGTTCGCCGCCGTGGCGCCCGGCCCACGCGGGACGCTCCGTGTCGGTCTCCGGTACCGCGGCGCGGCGCCCGACGACCCCCGGGTCGAGCCGGCCAAGGGCTTCGCCCAGGCCACCCACTGGGTCCAGCTGCCCGGCGACACCGAGCCCGACGCGGTCGCGTGGCTAGAGCCGCTGCTGGCCGAGGCATACCGGCAGAACGGCTGACCACGTGACCCTCCTGGTCGCGAACGTGTGAGACTGGCGGGGCCATGTCGAGCACGGTTCCCGAACGCGCCGCCTCGTCGACGACGACGCCGACGAGCGGCCGCGCCTTTCCCTGGCTGCCGCCGTCCTGGGTCCTCATCGTGGCCCTCGTGGCCGTGGCCGCGAACCTGCGCCCGGCGCTCGCCGGCGTCCCGCCACTCGTCCCGCAGATCGAGGCCGAGCTGCACCTGAGCAACGCCTGGCTCGGCGTCCTCACCCTGCTGCCGGTCCTCTGCATGGGGGTCTTCGCGCCCCTGGCGCACTGGGCCAGCACGATCTGGGGCTCCGCACCCGTGGTCATGGCCGCGACGGTGCTGCTGACCATCGGCTCGGCCATGCGGCTGGGCGGGTCCAACGTCCTGGTCCTCTACGCCGCGACGCTCGTCGTCGGCATCGGCATCGCCGTCGTCGGCACCCTGCTGCCCCGGCTGGTGAAGACGCTCTTCCCGCCCGAGCGGGTCGGCCTCATCACCGGCGTCTACATGCTCGCGATCATGCTCGGCGCGACCATCGGCGCCGGCCTGTCCGACCCGCTCGCCACCGCCCTGGGTTCCTGGGAGCAGTCGCTCGCCGCGTGGTCCCTGCTCGGCATTCTCGGTCTCGTCGCCTGGGCACCGCTCGCGCTCGTGGTCTGGCGTCATCGCGCCCAGGTCACCGCGCAGTCGATAGGTGCGGCGCTGCCCTGGCGTAGCGCGACCGCCTGGCTCATCGCCGCCTACCTCGCCACCCAGTCCTTCGCCTTCTACTCGACCCTCGCCTGGATGGCGCCCTCCTACGTCAAGATCGGCTGGGAGGCCGACGACGCGGGGTACCTGCTGTCGGCGTTCACCGCGGTCCAGATCGTCGCGGGGCTGCTCATGCCGGTCATCAGCGACCGGGTCCGCGACCTGCGCCTGCTGCTGATCCCCGCGACCATCGCCGCGGCGCTCGGCCTGGTCGGCATCGGCGTCGCTCCGGGGGCCGCGCCGTGGTTCTGGGCGGCGCTCATCGGGTTCGGACAGGGCAGCGCGTTCGCCCTGGCGTTGGTGCTGCTCGTCCGGTTCGCCGCGACGCCGCACGCGAGCGGTGGCCTGAGCGCGATGAGCTTCCTCGTCGGGTACGGCATCGCCTCGGTCGGCCCGCTGGTGATGGGCGCGCTGCGCGACGCAACCGGCGGATTCGAAGTGGTGTGGATCGTCCTCGCCGCCCTGATGCTGCCCCAGCTGGTCATCTGCGCCGCGCTGCGGCCAGGGCTGTCCAAGGTCGACGCCGCGTGATCATCGACGACGCCCTCGCCGACCTCGGACCTCGCCCGCCCGGACCGGTCGTGCAGTTTCTCGGCCGCGTCTTCCCCGGGATCCGTGAGGTCCGGGCGCAGACCGAGCCGTATGCGGCTGCCTGGCTCGGCGCGAACCAGGCCGCACTCGCCGCGACCGGCCCGCTGTGGGTCGCCCTCGGCGACTCGATGACGCAGGGCATCGGGGCGTCGACGTTCGACCGCGGCTGGGTCGGTCAGCTCTCGGAACGCCTCCGTGACGGCGGCTGGGACCACCGCCTCCTGAACCTCTCGGTCACCGGCGCGCGGGTCGACGACGTCCTCGACGCGCAGCTGCCCGCCCTCGACGCGGCGGTCGAGTCCACCGGGCCGGCCGCCCTGGTGACGGTGGTCATCGGGTCCAACGACGTTGTCTCCCCTCGTCACCGAGGCGGTCTGGCCGACCGCTTCGCCGCGATGCTGGACCGGCTGCCGGATGGCGCCGTCGTCATGAACCTGCCCAACCCGCACCGCGAGGCGCGTCGGGTGGACGCCCTCCTTCGAGAACGTGAGTCTTCCGGACGCATCGTCGTCGCCGACATGCGCGGCGAGGGTCCCCGCTCTTGGCGCGGCCTGCTCGCGTCGGACTCGTTCCACCCCAACGACCGCGGGTATGCGGCGATGGCCGACGTCGTCGAGCACGCGCTCCAGCGCGCCGGACTCCCTGAGCGCACCCCGTGACCGCCGGGACCCCGGTCCGTGAGCGCTACCAGGGCCGGATCGCCGGCGTCGGCACGACCTCCGGCACCCGGCTCGTGGTCGGCAACTGGGCGCATACCCCGCTCGGCCGGTTCGCCGACGTCATGGTCGAGCGGCCGGACGGGCACCGCGTCCTGCTGGCGCCGTCCGAGGCGGTTCGCGACGTGATCGAGGCGACCTACGTCTTCGACGAGGTCCGGATCGAGCCGGTGTCGGTCGACGAGGCCGACGGGATGTGGGTGGCGTCCAGCCTGTCGCTGTCGCTGCGCCTCGGGTTCGGACGGCGGTCCGGGCTCGGCTGGCTGCTCCGTGCGGTGCCGTCCCGACTCGCCACGAGCACGCGATGGGCAACCTTGATCGACCCGGTGGCGGCCCGGGTGATGGACGGCGTCCGTACCCGCGGCGTCGCGCGGGAGGGGCGGCAGGAGTGGTACGGCGCCACCGACCTGCGGCTCGTCACCTCGGCCTCCGGGTCGTTCGACGGGGAGCCGCTGGGGTCGCTGGCGCCGGTGGACCCGCCGTGCCGGTTCGGGTTCTCGTCCACGCCCCGCACGCCCTCGGTCACGTCGGTGACCACGACCATCGAGACGACCTGATCCGCACAACGGTTCGTGGTGGATGCCGCCGGAATTCGGGGCGGTTCAGAGCACGAACCGAGGTCGCTAGTGGGCCTCGCCGAGGTCGCGGACCAGGCCCGCGAGCCGCTGGGCCTCGGTCATCGCCGCGGCCCCGTCGGCCCGCTGGATCGCCATGACCGCAACCGTGTCCGTGTCGTCGAGCTCCAGCGTCACCCACGGCTCTCCCCCGCCGAACTCCACGTCGACGACCTGCGCCCAGGTGACCGTCCGGGTGACGACGAGGTTGCGCACGACGAGACCGTCCAGGCTCGGGACCGCCCGGATCGTCGCGTACCGCCAGCAAGCGAGGGCGATGAGGATCCCGAGACCGGCGACCAGGGCGCGGTCGGCCGGTTGCCAGGTCGTCAGCCCCGCGTTCGAGGGCAGCAGCACCGCGATGGCGCCGAAGACGACCAGCGACACCACCGCCATGACCGTCGCCACGAGCCGGCCCCGCCGGCTGCGGAACGGCCGCAACGCCTCGTCGCTGACGACCACGAAGATCCTGTCGGTGATGTCGGTGTAGGCGACGAGCCGGCTCAGAGCCGGCAGGCCGCGATGTCGGTAACGAGGATGGCCCGGGCGCCGAGGTCGTAGAGCTCGTCCATGACCCGGTTCGTCATGCTGCGCGGCACCATCGCGCGGACGGCGCACCAGCTGCGGTCCTGTAGGTGCGAGACGGTCGGCGACTCCAGGCCGGGGGTGATCTGGCAGGCCTCGTCGACGAGGTTGGCCGGGACGTCGTAGTCCATCATCACGTAGGTCCGCGCCGTGACGACGCCCAGCAGCCGGCGGCGGAGCACCTCGAACGCCCCGTCGTTGGCCTCCTCGCCGGCGCCGACCCGGCGGATGAGGACTGCCTCGCTGTGCAGGATCGGGTCCCCGAAGATCGCGAGCCCCTGGCTGCGCAGCGTCGCACCGGTCTCGACGACGTCCGCGATGACGTCGGCGACGCCCAGCGTGATCGCCGTCTCCACCGCGCCGTCCAGCCGGACGACGGCCGCCCGAACGCCGTGCTCGGCGAGGTCCTTCTCGACCAGGCCGGGGTAGCTCGTCGCCACCCGCTTGCCCTCGACCTCGGCGACGCTCTGAGCGTCCCCCGGACGCGCCGCATACCGGAACGTCGATCGCCCGAACCCCAGCGTCATCACCTCGACCGCGCTGCTGGAACTGTCGAGGAGCAGGTCGCGCCCGGTGACCCCGGCGTCGACGGTGCCGGAGCCGACGTAGATGGCGATGTCGCGCGGGCGCAGGTAGAAGAACTCGGCGTCGTTGTCGGGGTCGGCGACGACGAGCTCCTTGGTGTCGCGGCGGACGGCGTAGCCCGCCTCGCGGAGCATGTCCACGGCGGACTCGGAGAGGGATCCCTTGTTCGGGACGGCGATGCGCAGCATGGTGGGTCTTCCTACAGGTGGGCGTAGACGTCGGCGAGGGCGATGCCGCGAGCATGCATGAGCACCTGCAGGTGGTACAGCAGCTGGCTGATCTCCTCGGCGGTGCGGTCCTGCGACTCGTACTCCGCCGCCATCCAGACCTCGGCCGCCTCCTCGACGATCTTCTTGCCGATGGCGTGCACGCCCGCGTCGAGGGCCGCGACGGTCCCCGAACCCTCGGGGCGCGTCGCGGCTTTCTCGCCGAGCTCGGCGTACAGCTGGTCGAAGGTCTTCACGACCCTCAAGCCTACGTGGCCGCGGCGGCCTCCTCCGGTTCCCGGTCCGGCCGCTCCGTGCGGGTGGCCCGCACCCAGGCGACGAACCCGTAGATGACGAACACCGAGTAGAACGCGTACAGGACCGCTGTGGGGATGTAGCCGGAGTGGACCAGCAACGGCACGCCGACGATGTCGACGCCGATCCAGGCCAGCCAGAACTCGTTCCAGCCGCGGGCCATCGCGTAGGTCGCGATCATCGAGCCGACGAAGATCCACGCGTCGCACCAGAAGTACCAGCGGGGCGCGGGGAAGCCGGCGCCGATCGTCGCGAACACCTGCTGGACCACGAGGACGCCGACCACCCAGAACACTCCGAGGCTGATGCGCTCTCGGTTCGTGGCCCAGCGCGGCGTGATGGCCGGCTGGTCCGAGCCGTGCCGGTTGAGCTTGCGGACCTCGTTCCAGCGCCACCAGCCGTAGATGCTGGTGATGATGAAGAAGATCTGGCGGCCGGACTGGCCGAACAGGGGAGCCCGTCCGTCGGCCTGGTCGAACGTGACGGTGATGTAGACGAAGAACAACAGGACGTTCCCGATGATGCCGATCGGCCAGGCCCAGACCCGGCGGCGCAGCCCGCCGATCGCGGATCCGAGCCCGAACAGGACGCCGATCAGCTCGAGCCAGTGCAGCTCGTAGCCGGCGACGGGGATGCTGGCCTCATATAGCCAACGCAACAGGTCCATGGTGGGTGACTCCTTGTCGTCCGAGGGGATCCCTCGTGCTCAAACCCTGTGGGGCGAGCTCCGGGACGACCTACGGCACGACGGCCGTCGAGACCGGTGACGCCCTCGGCACTCGTTGCCGGGCGGATCACCGATCTCGTACGTGCTGCCTACCATCCGGACTTTCACCGTCGGTCCCGGAGTTTCACCAGGTCCACCGGCCGCTGGCTGCGGTCGGGTCGCGGACTGTCACCGCCGGTTCGGAATTACACCGACCCCGGAGCACGTCTGGTCGAAGTATGGCACGCGGCCCCCGGCCGTTGTCACGACCTGCTGGTCACCGTCGACCGGCCGATCTTGAGGACGCCGCCCTCGTCGACCAGACCGAACGTCGTGCGTTCGCGGGTCACGGTGCCGTCCTTGGCCGTGTAGCTGATCGTGGCCGTGACGCTGGAGGGCGGCGACCCCGACACCTCGGTCGCGGTCACCTTCGTGAACCCGCTCCAGAACCGTTGGTACGCCTGGCGACCGCCCGCCACCTTGGTCTGGTAGTCGGTCGTCATGAGGCTGTAGGCCTCGTCCAGGTTGCCCGGGATGAGGCCGTAGTAGCGCGAGATCGCCCCGGCCAGCTGGTCGGCCCTCGGCGCACCGCTGACCGTGGGCGACGCGGTGGCGCTGGCCGCGGGGGTGGCCGGGCTGCTCGTGGTGATGGGGGCAGCCGGTGGGGCGGGCGGCGGCGTGGCCGCGACGGTGGTGGGCGCTGAGGTCGCCGACGCCGCCGTGGTGGCCGCCGGGCCGGGCTGCGCCGGAGCCGCAGCGACGGGGTCGGCGCTGGGACGCAGCAGGACGAACCCGGCCACGGCGAGCGCCGCGACGACGAGAAGAGCGACCACGGCCAGCACCCGACGACGGCGGCGGGGTTCCAGTGCCCGCGCCGGTGCGCGTGCCGGTGCCGCTGGGGCGTCGTCGAGGTCGGCGGTCGGAGGTCCGTCGTCGTCCCCGGCCAGCAGGGGAGCGGTGGGGCTGGACGCGAGCCGGTCGAGCTGTTCGGCCACCTCGGCCATGGTGGGCCGGGCGACGACGTCCGGCGACAGCATCCGGGTCAGCAACGGGGTGAGAGAGCCGGCGTGCCGGGGCGGGTCCATCTGCCCGGATGCGACGCGGTGGAGCAGTCCGATCGGGTTCGGCTCCTTGCCGAACGGGGGCGCGCCCTCGAGCGTCGCATACAGGGTGGAGCCGAGGGAGAAGACGTCCGACGCATACCCGGACTCACCGCCCCTGGCCACCTCGGGGGCCAGGTACGCGGGGGTGCCGGTCAGCATGCCGGTGGACGTCAGGCTGCTGTCGCCCACGGCGTGGGCGATGCCGAAGTCGCTGATCCGGGCGGTGCCGTCGTTCGCCACGAGGATGTTCTCCGGCTTGACGTCCCGGTGGACGATCCCCACCGCGTGAGCGGCGGCGAGCGCCGACGCGACCTGCGCGCCGAGGGTGGCGGCCTCCTGCTCGTGCAGGGTCGTGAGCTCGCCGAGGATCTCGGACAGCGGCTGGGAGGGAACCAGCTCCATGACGACGACCGGTCGGCCCTCGTGCTCGACCACGTCGTAGACCGAGACGGCGTGACGGTGCTCCAGCCGGGCGGCCAGCTGCGCCTCCCGCATGGCGCGTCGAGCCGCCAGCTCCGGCGGTTCGGACCCCGGGGCCTGCTGGACGTGGAGCACCTTGAGCGCCACGGAGCGTGTGAGCCGCTCGTCCCAGCCTTCCCACACCGCGCCCATGCCGCCACGTCCGATGAGTCGGACGAGGCGGTACCGGCCCGCGACGAGGCCGTTCGACGCCTCCACAACACTCTCCTAGCGGTCGACGGTCCCCGAGGCTGGAGAGAACATGCCCCGTCCGGAGCGTCCGCACACCCTCGATCGGGCGTCGAAGTCGGCTCAGGGGTGGGCGTGAGCCTCGACCAGCGTCCGCAGCTCGGCGATGGCTCCCGCGACGTCGTCCTTGCCGTAGACCGCCGAACCGGCCACGAAGACGTCCGCCCCCGCCTCGGCGCACTGCTCGATCGTCGCGGCGCTGACGCCGCCGTCGACCTGGATCCACACCTCGCCGCCGTACCGCCGGACCGACTCGCGGACCGCGCGCACCTTCGGCATCTGGTCGGCCATGAACGACTGCCCGCCGAAGCCGGGCTCGACGGTCATCACCAGCACCATGTCGAGGTCGGGCAGCAGGTCCTCGTAGGGCGCCCACGGGGTGTTCGGCTTGATCGCCATGCCCGCTCGCGCGCCCAGCCCGCGGAGTGTCCGCGCCAGGCCACGGGGGTCCGCGGCCGCCTCGACGTGGAACGTCACCGACTCGGCCCCCGCCTCGGCATAGCCCGGCGCCCACCGGTCCGGGTCGTCGATCATCAGGTGGCAGTCGAGGGGCACCGGGCTGACCTTGGCCAGCGACTCGACCACGGGCAGCCCGAGGGTCAGGTTCGGCACGAAGTGGTTGTCCATGACGTCCACGTGGGCCCAGTCGGCGCTGCGGATGGCGGCCAGCTCGGCCTGCAGGTTCGCGAAGTCGGCGGACAGGATGCTCGGCGAGATCTGCACGAACCCACCCTAGGAGCAGTTCTCGGGCAGCACTGGGTACGGTCGTCCGGTGCAGGCCCGGTATGCGACAACATGCGGCTCGTGCGCCCGTCCGGTGCGCGTCGGGGACGTGATCGTGTCGATCGGGGGCCGCACCGGTCCGTGGGTGCACGAGACGTGCGCCCAGCCGGTCCAAGGCGGCCTGTTCGAGGACGCCACGCCGACGTCGGGCGCTGCCCCGGTCGCCGCGGACGTGGGCGCGAAAGGCGCGGCGAAGGGTGGCGCGAAGCCGGCGACGAAGAGTGCGGCCAAGGCTCAGCGGGTCGACCCGCCGCTGCCGGCCGGCGCGACCTCGGTCTACACCGACGGCGCCTGCTCGGGGAACCCTGGACCGGGTGGCTGGGCGTGGGCCGTGGCCGACGGCCGACAGGCCTCCGGGGGCCACCCGGCGACGACGAACCAGCGGATGGAGGTCCAGGCCGCCCTCGAGGCGATCCGCGCGCTCGACGACAGCCCGCTGGTCGTCGTCAGCGACTCGACCTACGTCGTCAACTGCTTCCGCGACGGCTGGTGGCGCGGCTGGCAGTCACGTGGCTGGCTCACCTCACAGAAGAAGCCGGTCGTCAGCCGGGACCTGTGGGAGCCGCTGGTCGAGCTGGTCAACGACCGGGGCGACGTGACGTTCCGGTGGGTCAAGGGCCACTCCGGCGACACGATGAACGACCTCGTCGACCAGCTGGCCGTCGCCCAGTCCCAGGCGTTCCGCGCCCGCTGACCCGGCCTTCCCGCTTCCAACCCGAAGTTGCGGCAAGTTTCGGCCGCTTTTGGGGCCGAAAACTTGACACAAACCCGGGTTGGAAGCGGGAGCGAAGCGTCAGCGGGTGGCGGCGACGAAGCCGGCGGTCAGGGTGGTCGGGTGGGTGATGGCGGTCCCCACGACGACGGCGTATGCGCCGAGGTCCAGGGCCGCTCGGACCTGGTCCGGCGTGGCATACCGGCCCTCGGCGACGACGGGTACACCGGGCAGGAGGGCACACAGCCGCTCGACGAGGTCCAGGTCGGGACCGTCACCGTGAGGACGGTCGCCGGTGTAGCCGGCCAGCGTCGTGCCGATGACGTCGACGCCGGCGTCCCGAGCGGCCAGCGCGTCGTCGACCGATCCGCAGTCGGCCATCACCAGGACGTCGCCCGAGGCCCTGAGGCGGGCCACCGTCTCGGCGAGGGTCAGCCCGTCGGGGCGGGGCCGGCGGGTGCCGTCCAGGGCCACGACGTCGGCACCAGCGTCCCGGACCGCCTGGGCATGGCCCAGAGTCGGCGTGATGAACACGTCCGCGTCGCCGTCCTTCCAAAGCCCGAAGACGGGGACGTCGACGTGCGCTCGGACGGCGGCGACGTCCTCGAGACCCTGCGCCCGAATCCCGACCGCGCCTCCGGCGACGCAGGCCTCCGCGAGGCGGGCCATCGTGTCGGGATGGCGCATCGGCTCGCCGGGGTAGGCCTGGCAGGAGACGACGAGACCGCCACGCACTCGGTCCAGGACGTGGTTCACGAGCCCACCGCCGCCACTGCCACCGCGTCGACCGACGAGGCGACCCGGCCGAGCACCAGCGACGCGGCACCGACCAGGGCCGCCTCGGGCCCGAGCTCCGCACGGACGACCGCGGACCCACGCGTGGCGGGCACCATCTCGGCGTCCGCCGCGGCCCGCAGCGTCGCCCACCACTCCGAACCCGACTCCGACAGCCCGCCGGTCACGACGACCACCTCGGGGTCGAGGGTGTTGACCCACCCGCCGATAGCGGCGCCGAGCGCACGCGCCGAGACCTCGAGGACCCAGCGACCCGTCGAATCCCCCTGGGACGCAAGCCGAACAAGCGTGCGTGCCTCGGCCACGACGCACCCCCGCGACGCCGCCAACGCCACCACCCCGCCACCGGACGCGACGCACTCGAGGTGACCCGACCCGCCGCAGGCGCACGGCAGCCCGACCGCCTCGGCGCACGGGACGTGTCCGAGGTGGCCGGAGGCGCCGCGGGCCCCGGTCACGACCCGCCCGTCCAGGACGAACGCGCCGCCAAGACCGGTGCCTACGGCCACGAGCAGGAAGCTCCCGCGCCCGCGACCGGCCCCGCGGACCACCTCCCCCAGCGCGTGCGCGTGTACGTCGTTGACGACCTCGGTCGGCAGGCCGGTCGCCTCGGACACCAGCCGTCCCAGCGGCGTCCCTGACCACTGGGCGATGTGGTCGGTGGCGGTGACGACCGAGCCGGTGGCCCTGTCGACCACGCCGGCGGCGCCGATGCCGACGCCGACCGGGCGCCGACCGGAGCGGGCCTCCTCCTCGGTGGCCAAGCGCCGCACCAAGGTCACCACGGTGCCGACGACCGCCGCCGAGCCCTCCGCGGCCGGGGTCGCCACGGTCGTCGTCGGCCCCACCCGGCCGTCGTCACCGACGAGGGCAGCGGTGATCTTGGTCCCGCCGATGTCGACGGCGACCGCGCTACCGGCGCTCACGACGTCGGACCGACCTCCGCCAGGATCGCCTTGACCGCGTCCACGTCCGCCGCGCCGAGGCCCTCGAACGGCTGCGGAAGCTGGTTGCTCGTGATGACGCCGAGAAGCATCAGGGCGGTCTTGAACGCACCGACGCCCGCACCCCAGCCGGTCGTCCCGCGCGGGGCCAGGCAGATCTCCATGAGCCGGGCCAGCCGGTCCTGCTCCGCCCGGACGCCAGCGGTGTCGCCGGCGAGGTGAGCGCGGTGCAGCCGCACATAGCCCTCCGGGTCGACGTTGGCGAGGCCGGAGACCGCCCCGTGAGCGCCCGAGAGGTAGGCGCCGTCGACGACGAACTCGTGGCCGGTGAAGAGGACCAGCGGCTCGCCGGCGTCGGCGTTCTTCAGGGCCAGGCGCCGGAAGCCGATGTCGTCGTTGGACGAGTCCTTCACCCCGGCAATGGCCCCGGACCGGCCCAGCTCGACGAGCATGTCCGGGTCGAGCTTGGTGTGGACGCAGACGGGGATGTCGTAGGCGAAGACGGGTACCCGGGCCTGCTCACCCACGATCTCGAAGTGCCGATTCACCTGGGGGGTGTGGGTCACCGCGTAGAACGGTGCCGTGACCACGACGGCGTCGGCCCCCGCATCCTCGGCCCGGCGGACCTGGTCGAGGACGCGGTCGGTCTGGGTGTCGATGACGCCCGCCAGCAACGGGGCGAGGTCGCCGACGATGCGGCGCGCCTCGCGGACCACCTGGCTCCGCAGCTCGTCGGTGGCGAAGGCGACCTCACCGGTGGAGCCGAGGACGAAGATCCCGTCGACCCCCGCGGACAGCATCCGCTCGATGACGTTCTCGAAGGAGGCCACATCGAACCGGCGGTCCTCGGTGAGCGGGGTGACGACCGGCGGGACGACCCCGCCGCGGATGGTACGCATACTCGAGTCTCTTTCGGTAGGAAGGGTGTTCACGCGCTGACCCGTTGGGGTACGCGGTCGGTCGAGTCGGACTCCCACAGGGCGTCCGGACGGAGGAGCTTCTGCGCCAGTCGCGGCGCGTTCACCGCGAGGAGCACGATGACGACGGCGGTGAGGCCGAAGGACAGCACGGCCAGCGACGTCCCCAGCGTCATGGAGGCGGCGAGGCTGGCGCCGAGGATCGGGGCGACCGCGCCGCCGAGAGCCCCGACGTTGTAGGTGAACCCGAGCCCGGCGGCGCGCTTGTCGACCGCGAAGTACCCGCCGATCCACTTGGGCAGCAGGCCCGAGATGCCCTGCCCGAAGACCTGCTGGAGGAAGAGCAGCAGCCCGAGGAGGAACAGGTTGCCGCCACCGACGATGAACACCGGGAAGATCAGCGCCTCGGAGACGAGCAGGCTCACCCAGTAGGCGCGCCGGGTCCCGAACCGGTCGCCGGTGAAGCCCGCGACGATGCAGCCGACCGCGGCACCGAAGCCGGCGAAGAACAGCACGTTCGCGACGGCGCCCGGGTCCAGGGCAAGGTCGGTCTTGAGGTAGGTCGGCAGCAGGGACTGGATCGGCCAGGAGTAGAGGAAGGCCGTGAACACCGTGATCATCAGCATGATCCCGGTCGGCCAGCGCCGGCCCTCGAACTGCACCATGAAGACGGCGAAGACGGCGGCGCAGATGATGGCCAGCACGGCGACCAGGGCGGCGTCCGAGACGGTCTTGGTGAAGATGAGGAGCAGCGCCGCGAAGGTGACCACGGTCAGGACGATGTTGAGGACGGCCCGCGGGCCCTTGTAGAGGGTGGTGAACATGTCCACGGCGTGGGTGCCGCCCTCGGCCTTCCTCGCCGCCCGCTCCTCGTTGGCGCGGGTCCAGTCCTCGGACTCCGGCAGGGACCGGCGCAGCCACAGCGCGACGACGATCGGGACCAGCCCGACGGCGAAGAGGGCTCGCCAGCCGAACGCCGGCACGACGAACCGGTAGACCTGCGCCGACAGCACGGACCCGACCGAGAAGCCACTGATGAGGAAGCCGGACGCCTTGTTGCGCAGGTGCTGCGGCCAGGACTCGATGACGTAGGTCGAGCTCGAGCTGTACTCCCCCGCCATCCCCAGCCCGATGATGATCCGGGCGGCGAAGAGCACCCAGTATGCGGGGGCGAGCGCGCACAGCACCGAGCCCACCGAGAACAGGACGATGGACAGCACCATGGCGTTGCGGCGCCCGAACCGGTCGGCGAAGGCCCCGAGGGCGAGACCGCCGAACCAGCGCGAGACGAAGGCCGCAGAGATCAGGGACGCGCCGGCGACGGCGCTGAGGTCGAACTCCTTGATGATCTCGGTCAGGACCAGGGTGATGATGACGAAGTCGAAGCCGTCGAGCAGGTAGCCCAGCCAGGCGGCGACGAACGCCTTCCACTGGCGGGGCGAGATCTCGCGGAACCACGGCAGGCCGCTGGTCGGTCGGAGGGTCGAATCAGTCATGGTGGTCCTCGTTGACTCTTGTCGGATGTCTGATGTCCTATGTCCGACGATCACGATAGACTGCCACCGGCTCGAGGCGCAAGGCCCCGGCCGACCCGACACGAGAGGCGACCCGGATGACCACCTCCCCGGTACCACTGGTTCCCGGGCCCGGCTCCGGGTCGTGGCGCGAGCCGTCCGTGGGCGACCGCATCAAGGAGTACATCGTCGCCAACCACCTCAGGCCCGGCGACCCGCTGCCCACGGAGCACGAGCTGAGCGACCGCTTGAAGGTGAGCCGATCACGCGTGCGCGAGGCGGTCAAGACGTTGTCGGCGCTCGACATCGTCGAGGTGCGCCACGGCTACGGCACCTACGTCGGCCGGATGAGCCTCGACGCGCTCGTCCAGTCGCTGGCGTTCCGCAGCATGCTCAAGCCCGACGACGGCCAGCACGTCCTCGCCGACCTCATCGACATCCGCGAGCTCATCGAGACCAGCCTCTCCCCCGTCATCATCGAGCGGATCACCCCGGACGCCGCCACGGAGATGCGGAGCATCACGGCGGCGATGCGCCAGAAGGCCGCCCGCGGTGAGGAGTTCCAGCAGGAGGACCGCGACTTCCACCGCCTCCTCGTCGAGACCACCGGCAACGCGCTGGCGGTGCAGCTCACGGGGGCGTTCTGGGACGTCCACTCGATGGCCGGCCAGCTCCTCGGGCCGCCCGTCGACCTCGTGGAGACCGCGGACGCCCACGTCGCGATCCTCGACGCCGTCGACAGCGGGGACCCGGCGAAGGTCACCGCCGCCATCCGGGACCACTACGTCCCCGTCCGGCGGCGGATGCGCCGCATGCTCGACGCCTACGAGCCGGCCCGCTAGCGAGCTACCCGCGACGGCGGAGCAGGGCGAAGAACATCCCGTCGGTGTCGTGGCGGTGCGGCCAGAGCTGGACGAACGGCGCGTCGCCGGTTCCGTCGATGGGCCCGCCGTCCCGGTCGACGAACAGCCCGGTCGCGTCGACGAGCTCAACATCGGGACGGCGCTTGACCACGTCGGAGACGACGAAGCGGGTCTCCCCCAGGTGCGGGCTGCAGGTGGCGTAGGCGACGACGCCACCCGGGCGCGTCGCGTCCAGCGCGCTGGTGAGCAGCTCGCGCTGCAGGGTCGCCAGCCCGGGGACGTCGGACGGCTGCCGCCGCCACCGCGCCTCGGGTCGACGCCGCAGTGCCCCGAGGCCGGTGCAGGGCGCGTCGACGAGAACCCGGTCGTATGCCTCGGGCTCGGCCGCGCCAACCTCCCGGCCGTCGCCGGTCCGGACGGTGACCTGACCCGGGCGGCTCCGGGCGATCACCGCGGCCAGCGTCCGGCGGACCAGGTCGGTCCGGTTCGGGTTCACCTCGTTGGCCACGAGGTCGGCGTCGCGTTCTAGAGCGAGACCGGCGAGCAGTCCCGCCTTGCCACCGGGGCCGGCGCACAGGTCGAGCCAGCGCTCCCGACCGGAGGCGTCGACGACGGCGCCCTCGACGGGCGCCTCGGCGAGCGCGAGCGCGACCAGCTGCGACCCCTCGTCCTGGACGGCGGCACGGCCCTCGCGCACGGCCGGGATCGCCCCCGGGTCGCCGTGGTCGAGGACGACGGCGGTCCGGGCGAGCGGCCCGAGCGAGGCGCCGTCCCCGAGCAGCTCGCTCACGTCGGCGAGTCCCGGCCGGGCGACGAGCGTCACCCGCGGTGGAGCGTTGTCGGCCGCGAGCAGCGCCTCGAGCTGCGCGTCCACGTCGTCGACGGTCGCGCTGCCGTGACCGAGCAGGGCCTGCCGGAGGGCACGGACCACCCACTCGGGATGGCTGGTCCGCACGGCCGCAGCCGCCAACGGCTCCATACCGGCCGGGGCCGTCTCCTCCCGCCACGCGTCGAGGTCGCGCTCGGACACCCGGCGCATCACGGCGTTGACGAACCCGGACGCGCCGATCCCGTTGACCTGCCGGGCGAGCGCCACCGTCTCGTCGACCGCGGCGTGGGTGGCGACGCGCATACCGAGCAGCTGGTGGACCCCGAGCCGCAGCGTGTCGAGGACGACACCGTCGATCTCGGCCGCTGGTCGTTTCGCGGCGACCTCGACCACCCGGTCGTAGAACCCGCGCATCCGGGTGGCGCCGTAGACCAGCTCGGTCGCGAAGGCGGCGTCACGACCGTCGATCCGCTTCTCCCGCAACACCTTCGGCAGCTCGAGGTTCGCGTACGCGCCGTCGTCGACCGCGCGCATCACCGTGTAGGCGGCCAGCCGCACCGGATCGGACCTCCGGCCCCGCTCGGCCGGACGTTGCGCCGAGCGACGCCGCGGCGGCCGCCGGTCAGGCATCTCCGAACCGCTCACCCGGTTCGATCCGCAGGCCACGCGCCCAGTCCGCCGCGGGCATCAGCTTCTTGCCGTGGCCCTGGACGACGCCGAGCCGGACGCTCCCGGACCCCGTCGCGACGTGGACGTCCCGCTTGGTCACGACCAAGGTTCCTGGAGCCCCGTCCGCTCGGTCGGACACCGGCGTCACCGGCTCGACCTTGACCCGCTCGCCGCGGAACGTCGTCCACGCGCCGGGGTTCGGCGTGCACCCCCGCACCAGGCGGTCGACGACGAAGGCCGGACGGGACCAGTCGACCCGGGCGTCGTCGACGGTCAGCTTCGGTGCGAGCGAAACACCCTCCGCGGATTGGGGTTTCGCGACCAGGGAACCGTCCTCAAGGCCGTCCATCGTGGCGACGAGGAGGCCCGCGCCGCCGACCGCGAGCCGGCCGAGCAGGTCGCCCGCCGTGTCCGTGGGCCGCACCGTCTCGGTCATCGTGCCGAACACCGGACCGGTGTCGAGCCCCTCCTCGATGAGGAACGTCGACGCCCCCGTGACGTCGTCCCCGGCCATCACCGCGCGCTGCACCGGCGCCGCGCCTCGCCAGGCGGGGAGCAGCGAGAAGTGCAGGTTGACCCAGCCGTGCCGTGGGATGACGAGGGCCGCGCGCGGCAGCAGAGCGCCGTAGGCGACGACCGGGCAGGCGTCGGGGGCCAGCTCGCGCAGCGCGTCGTGGAACGCGGGGTCCTTGGCCGACGAGGGCGTGAGGACCGGCATACCGAGGGCCTCGGCCCGGACCCGAACCGGTGACGGGACGAGCGAACGTCCCCGTCTCCCAGGCGCATCCGGTCGCGTGACCACTGCGACCACCTCGTGCGTCGAGACGGCGAGCGCGTCGAGGCTGGGCACCGCCACCTCGGGGGTGCCGGCGAAGACCAGGCGCACTACATCCCCCGGCCGAAGGTGGCGTGCGGGCTGAGCCGGACCGTGGGTACCGCTCCCCCGGCCCACTCCGCCTCGCGCACGGCCTTCATGGCCAGCTTCCGGGTGGCCGCGTCCATCCGGTCGACGAAGAGGATCCCGTCGAGGTGGTCGGTCTCGTGCTGGAGGCACCGAGCGAGGATCGCGCTGCCCTCGACGGTCACCGGCTCGCCGTACATGTCGAAACCGGTCGCGACCGCGCTGGCGGCCCGGCGGACGTCCTGCTTCAGTCCGGGGAACGACAGACAGCCCTCGGGACCGTCCTGGCAGTCGTCGGAGAGCTTAAGCACCGGGTTCACGAGGTGGCCCAGCTCGCCGTCGACATGCCAGGTGAAGACCCGCAGCCCGACGCCGATCTGGGGCGCGGCGAGCCCGGCGCCCGGTGCGTCGACCATGGTGTCGGTCAGGTCCGCGACGAGCTGGCGCAGCTCACGGTCGAAGTCGACGACCTCCATCGCGGGGGTGCGCAGGACGGGGTCGCCGAACAGTCGGATGTCCTTGATCGACACGGCGGGTGTGGGTTCCTCACGGGTATGCGACGGGGCGGGTGCGACGGCGCTCAAGTCTAGGCACGGTCGCGGACCATCTCGTTCTCCAGGTTCCGGACCGACCGGGAGAGCAGCGTGCCGAGGGCCAGAACCGCGTACACGATGCCGCTGACCACGAGGACCGGCTCGGGGTCGAACCGGTCCGCGAGCAGGCCGAACAGCAGTGATCCCAACGGCATCGCGACGAACGACCCCAGCGCGTCGTAGCTGGAGACCCGCGACAGGATCGCCTCCGGGATGTGCTCCTGCAGGGCCGTCGCCCAGCCGACGCCGAACAGCTCGGTGCCCGAACCGGCGACGAACATCGCGAAGACCAACGGCCAGGTCGACGGCGACAGGCCCAGCATGGCGATCGGCACCGCGATCGCCGCGATGGCGATCATGCCGACCCGCAGCGGGTAGCGGACCGAGATCCGGAGCATGACGACCGTGGCCACGACGGTGCCGACCGCCTCGGCACTGAGCGCGAGTCCCCACCCGTCGGCGCCCAGCGCAGGGATCCGGCTCGAGACCAGAGGTCCCAGGACACCCAGTGCTCCGAAGTGGATGGCGTTGAGCAGCCCGAACACGACGACCACCACCCACAGCCAGGTCCGCGACGAGAACTCCGACCACCCCTCTCGCAGCTCGCGGAGCATCGAGGTTCGCTCGGGGGCGAGGGCCGGGTCCCGCGTGGGCAGCCGGACCTGCCAGAGACAGAGGATCGCCACCAGGTAGGTGGCCGCGTCGAAGGCGAGGGCCCACCCTGGTCCGACGGTGACGACCAGGAGGCCGGCGACGGCCGGTCCGATCACCGTGAGGCCGCTGCGCGAGAACGCCAGCAGCGCGTTCGCCGGCTGCAGCCGGGTCCGGTCGACGATGAGCGGGACGATCCCGGCCATCGCCGGGAAGGTGAACGCCGAGGCGGCGCCGTTGAGTGCCTCGATGCCGGTGATCATCCACAGGTCGGCATGGCCGCTGATGACCAACGCGGCGGCCGTGCCCTGGGTGGCCGCGGTCAGGACGTGCGCCAGCTGCAGCACTGTCGTCCGCGACATCCGGTCGGAGACGACGCCCCCGACGAGGAGGAAGAGGACCATCGCAGCGGTGCGCGCGGTGAGCACCTGGGCCAGCGCACCGGCCGAGTCGGTGAGGTGCAGGACGGCGAAGGCCAGGGCCACGGGGGCCATCGCGGTGCCGGCCGTGGAGACCGTGCGCGCGGCGAAGTACCACGCGAACCGGCGCTCGCGGAGCACGCCGACGGACTCCCCCCAGGTCATCGGTCGTCCTCCATCCGGAAGGCGAAGACCGACAGGTTCGCGTGGACCGTTCCCTCGGTGCGCGGCGGGCGGGCCGACTCATGCATCAGCCTGGAGGCCTCGGCCAGCCGCTCCAGCACCTCGTCCCACACCGCCGGCTCCACCCAGAGCGCGGCGTCCGTGTAGTGCCCGGGCGTGCCACGGTGGCGCTGGTGGAGGCGGGCCGCCCCCACCTCGAACATGGTCCGGATCTCCGCCTCGGCGTCGGCGTCGGCGTGCGCCGGGTCGCGCGGCTGCTGGCGGTCCCAGAGCGCGCGGTACCGCTTGGCCAGGCCGCCGTTCACCTTCTCCTCCCCCGCCTCCTCGAGCAGGCCGGCGGTACGCAGCAGGCGCAGGTGGTACGACGCGTTCGCCTGGGTGATGCCGAGCTCGCGGGCCACCTCAGCGGCGCTGAGCTCCGCGCCGGTGAGCAGGGACAGCATCTCGAGCCGGATCGGGTGCGCCGTCGCCCGCAGCCTCCGGACCCCGGATCGCTCATCTGCCAAAGACATGTTGGGGAGTATGCCCGCGACTCGTCGCATCCGTCAAACACTTCTTGGGGAGGTCGGACCGGGCCCGACCGGCCGTCGCGCGAACCCGTCAGGCTCGCGGCCCCGCGACCTCCTCCTCCGCCGGGCCCCCGAACCGGGCCAGCCCGAGCGCACCGAGGAGGGCGAGCGCGAACCCGGCGATCGCATACCCCTCGCTGCCGGCCATCGGCCGGTCCCCGCAGACGACCAGCCCGAGCACGGCCGCCGCCACGGCCTCGGTGGCGACCATCGCCGCCGTGACGGTGACGACCGAGGCTCGCTGCATGGCAGTGGCGGAGACGAGCAGGCCGAGCAGGCCGGCGCACCCCATCGCCCACGCTGCGGGGTCGGCGATGAGGATCAGCGGACCGAAGCCGCGCAGGATCCGCGCGCCGAGGGCGAGGATCGCGAAGCACAGTCCGCCGATGACACCCAACGCCACGGCGGACCGCGGCCCGGGCGGAGCCTTGGCCGCCGGCACCGCGAGAAGTGCGAGCGCCACCACCGCGGCCAGCATCCCGAAGCGGACCGCGTTGTCAACGTCATTCGACTCCTGAGCCCCGGACGTGAACGCGAGCATCACCAGGCCGAGGCATACCGCGACGACCGCCACCAGCTCGGACCGGAGCAGCCGCTGCTTGAGGACGAGGACCGAGAGCAGCGCCGCGACGCCCAGGCTCGAGGACCTGACGGCCTGCACGAGGTAGAGCGGAAGGCTGCGGAGGGCCACCATCGCGAGCAACAGGCCGACGACGAGCAGGCACAGGGCCGCGATGTAGGTCGACCGCCGCATCAGTCGGAGCAGCAGTCCAGCGTCGAGATGGTCGGCGGTCGGCAGCCGGCGGGCCACGCCGGCCTGCAGGATGGTCGCCGTCCCGGCGGCGACGGCTGAGAGCAGCACGGCGACCAGTGCGGTCACCATCCTGTCGTCACCATCTTGTCGTCACCATCGTGCGGTCACCTTCGTAGCCTCCGGCGTTGTGCTTTCTGCTGAGCGACCGCTGGCCGCGTCGCGCACCCTTTCGCCAATCCTGTCGATATGCTGTGCCGCGTTATTCTCGCGTGCGATGGGGCGACATTGACAGAGTTACGAGGTCGTCTGCGCGTCGGCGCGTCATCCGCTCGTCCGGCGCCGGCCATCCTGCCCGTCATCGCGTGGTTCCTCGGCATCACCGTGCCGCTCGGCCTCGTCGTCGCCGCCGCGGAGCCCTTCCCGATCGAGGCCCGATCCGTGTCGCCCCGGACGGGCTTGGGCTGGCTGGACGGCTGGGTCTGGTTCGACTCCGACTGGTACCAGGGGATCGCGTCGACGGGCTACTACTACGTGGAGGGGCTCCAGTCCCCGGTCGCGTTCTTCCCCGCCTACCCGCTCGTCGTCCGCGCCGTCGCCGTCGTGGTCGGCAACGTCCAGCTGGCCGGCATGCTCGTCACACTGGCCGCCGGAGCGACCGCGATGGCCCTCTTCGCTGTCTGGCTGCGGGGGCGACTGCCGCGGGCGGCCGCCGTCACCGCGCTGCTCTTGGCTCTGCTCTACCCCTACGCGTTCTTCCTCCACGGGACGATGTATGCGGACGCCCTCTTCCTGCTCACCGCCATCGGCTCCTTCGTTCTGCTGGAACGCGGCCATCCGGTGCTCGCCGGCCTGGTCGGGATCATGGCGACGGCTGGGCGACCGATCGGCATCGCCGTCACCATCGGTCTGGTCATCCGAGTGATCGAGATGCGGGCGACGGGAGCCGGCTCGTCGCCTTCGACCGACCCGTCCGACCCGCCCGACCCGACCGGCCGGCCGATCCGCCTCCGCTTGCTCGGTGCCGGGGTGCGGCGCCTGCGACCGGCGGACTACGGCGTGCTGATCTCGACCCTGGGCCTTGCCGGTTGGTGCGTCTATCTCTGGGTGACCTTCGGGAACCCGCTCGCCTTCGTGGCCGCGGAGTCCGCACCGGGCTGGGACCAGGGCGTCGGCCCGAGGACCTGGTTCAAGGTCGGCTTCTTCGGGACCCTCGTCAAGGGTCCGCCGGACATCGCCGTGACGTTGGCGGTCCAGGCACTCCTGTGCCTGACCGCGGTACTGCTCCTGCGTCGCGTCTGGCGACGCTTCGGCTGGGGCTACCTCGCGTACGTTCTCATCGTGATCGGGATACCCCTCATCGGCACCAAGGATTTCATGGGCACCGGCCGCTACCTCCTGGCCGCCTTCCCGGTCGCGGCGGTCGCGGGAGAGGCGCTCGCCTCGTCACGGCACGCGCGCTGGCTCCGTCCGGTGGTGCTCGGCCTGCTGGCCGTCGGAATGTTGGCCGGAACGATGCTGTATGCGAGGGGGTACGAGGTCTCGTGACCGACAGTCTGGTCCCCGAGCGCTTCCACACCCTCTCGATCTTCTTCCCGATGTGGAACGAGGAGGCCTACATCCAGCGGGCGATCCGCGCGGCCTTGGAGGTCTGCGTCCAGCTCGTCGAGTCCGGCGAGATCGAGGACTACGAGCTGATCGTCATCGACGACGCCTCGACGGACGCGACACCGGCCCTCGCCGACGAGCTGGCCGCTGCCGACCCGCACATCCGCGTGGTGCACCACGACCGGAACCGCAAGCTGGGCGGCAGCATCAAGAGCGGGTTCGCCGCGGCCCGAGGTGACCTCGTGCTCTACACCGACGCCGACCTGCCCTTCGAGATGCGAGAGCTGGTCCGCGCGGTGCGCGTCATGCGGCACTACGAGGCCGACATGGTCTGCGCCTACCGCCTGGACCGCACCGGCGAGGGGCCTCGGCGCGCCGTCTACTCCTGGGGTTACAACTGGCTGGTCCAGCTGGCCTTCCAGACCAGGGTCCGCGACGTCAACTTCGCCTTCAAGCTGTGCCGACGGGTGGTGCTCGACCACATCGAGCTCGTCAGCGAGGGGTCGTTCATCGACGCCGAGCTGACCATCCGCGCCCAGCGGCTGGGTTTCACCATCGTGCAGATCGGGGTCGACTACTTCCCCCGAACTCGTGGCGTCTCCACCTTGTCGTCACCCGCGGTCATCGGCACCATCCTCCGGGAGATGCGCGGCCTGCGTCGCGAGCTGAGGACCGTCCGGCCGGTCGAGCGGTGAGGCTTGTCGTCAACGCGGACGACTTCGGCCTTACCGAAGGGGTGAACCGCGCGGTCATCCGCGCGCATACCGAAGGAGTCGTCACGGCCACGTCGTTGCTGGCCGTTGGGCGGGCCTTCGACCACGCGGTGGCGGCGGTGAGAGTCCATCCGAGTCTCGACGTGGGCGCTCACCTGGCCATCGTGGGTGAGGACCCACCGCTGCTCAGCGCCGCGGAGGTGCCGACGCTCGTGGACGGCCGGGGCCGATTCCCGTCGACCTACCGAACCGTCGTCCTGCGCGCGGCCGCGGGACGGCTCGACCCCGAGGATGTGCGCCGGGAGATGACCGCGCAGCTGGAGCGGATTCGGCAGGCCGGCATCGAGGTCAGCCACCTCGACACCCATCAGCACACCCACCTCTGGCCGACCGTCGGAGCCGTCGTGTGCGCACTGGCCGTCGACGCCGAGATTCCGTGGGTCCGCCTGCCGACGAGCCGCTCCGCCGGTCCGGTGGGGGTGGTCGTCCGACGGCTGTCCCGACGCCTCGCGCGCCGGCTCACCGCGTCGGGTCTGAGCCACACCGATCTCTATGCTGGCCTCGACGAGGCCGGCCGGCTGGACCGCGAACGGTTCGTGAGTGCCTTGGCGTCGATGGCGGCCGAGCGCTCCGAGGAGGGCCTGGCCGAGGTGAACACCCACCCCGGCGAGGGAGGCGACCCGGACCTCGACCGGTTCGCGTGGGCCTACCACTGGGAGGACGAGCTGAGGATGTTGACCGACCCTGGAACGCGGGACCGACTGGCGCGACGCGGGATCGACCTGACGTCGTTCGCCGAGCTCGCGGACTCCCGATGATCGCGCTCGGGTCCCGCCGCCCCGACCGCGCGGGCCGCGAAGCGCTGCGCCTCTACCGAGCCACCGGTCGGGCGACCCGCCTGCACACGCTCGTGCGCTGGTGGAGTGCGCCGTTTCCGGCCATCGAACGGGCTCTTCCGCGCAGCGGACGCATCCTCGAGATCGGCTGCGGTCACGGGCTGTTCTCCACGTATGCGGCGCTGGCCTCTCCGGATCGGACGGTGCACGGAGTCGATATCGACGCCGACAAGATCGCCGTGGCCCGCTCGGTGGAGCACCAGCTCGACCACCGGGTCACCTTTGCCGAGACGCCATCGGGAGCAGTGCCCGAGGGCCCCTGGGATGCCGTGGTGGTGGTGGACGTGCTCTATCTGCTGGACGAGGAGGAGCAACGTCGCCTCCTGCTCGAGGCGCTCGGGACCGTAGCCCCCGGGGGAGTTCTCGTGGTGAAGGAGATGGCGCCGGAACCACGGTGGAAGGCGCGGTGGAACCGCACTCAGGAGACCTTGGCCGTGCGGCTGCTGGGGATCACCGAGGGGCACAGCACCTTCGTGTTCGTGCCGCCGTCACGGATCTCCACCTGGCTCCAGAGCGCCGGCGCCACGGTTCGCGAAGAACGCCTGGACGCCGGTCGCGTGCACCCGCACCACCTGATCGTCGGCACTCTCCCGAGGAGCGCACCGTGACATCGAAGGCTCGGAACACCGCGTACGGGAAGGACCCCCGGGTCGACGCCTACATCGACGCGTTGCCGCCGTGGCAGCAGGCGATCTGCCGCGAGGTACGCGATCTGGTCCACGAGGCGGACCCGGAGGTCGAGGAGACGATCAAGCGGACCGTGCAGCCCTACTTCGTGCTCCAGGGAAACATCTGCGCGCTGCTCGCGGCGAAGGACCACGTCAACGTGTTCCTCTACGACGGTGGGATCGTGCCGGATCCCGAGGGCATCATCACGGCCGGTCACGACAACCAGACGGCCCGGACCGTCGGGGTTCGCGAGGGCGAGACGATCAACCGGTCCGCGCTGCTGGCGATGTTCCGGCAGATCGTGGCCGACAACCGGGCCGGCGGCTGGCGGAAGCTCAAGGCTCAGCCCTGACCGTCGGCGAGGTCCATCCGGACCGAGACCGACTCCGGCTCCTTGCGGGCCGAGCGTTCCGCGCGCATCGCGGCCAGGTGCCGCGCGAGATCCACGTGCTGGTCGCGGGGTACGCGCAGGAGTACCTGGACCAGGGTCGGGGCGGCCTTCGACGTCGGTGAGCTCGGTGCGCTCGGTGAGTTTGACGGCCGGAACGGCAGCGGTCCGAGACGCTCGACGGTCGCGGGCAGGGCGGCCGCGGCGACCGCCGCGACGAGCGGCCCACGTGGTCCGACGACCTGGGCCATCGTCACGGCCGGCGGGAGCGCCAGCTCGACCCGCTCGGCGAGCTCCCGGGAGGCGAGCCACGCGGGGTCCCAGCGGACCAGCGCCTCGACCGCGGGGATCGTCGTATGCGTCGGGGTGCCGGCCAGGACCACGGCGCCGCCGTCCGGGGCGGGTCGGGTCAGGGCCGCCGCGCCCACCCAGCGGCGGAGCGCCTCCACGGCGGCGTCGAGGCCGAACCGGTCGAGCAGGGCCCAGCCGTCGAGGAGGAGCGTCGCGGCATACCCGCCCTCGGCGACCGGTTCGGCGCCGGGGGTGGCGATGACGAGGGCCGGTTCGGGACCGACCGCGGCGAGGACCTCGCCCGAGCCGGAGGTGCGCACCGGCACGCCCGGGAAGGCACGGCCGAGCTCCTCGGCCGTGCGGCGGGCGCCGACCACCGTCGAGCGCAGCTCGCGGCCGTCGCACTCCGGGCAGACGAAGCCCTGCGGCCCGTAGGTCGCGCCGCACCACCGGCAGGTCGGCACCGAGCCGCCGGCCGGCATACCCATCGGTCCGTGGCAGCGCGGGCAGCGCGCGGGCTCGCGGCAGTGCTGGCAGGCCAACGAGGGCAGGTAGCCGCGGCGCGGGACCTGCACGAGGACCGGGCCCTTCTCGAGCGCGGCCTTCGCGGTCCGCCAGGCCAACGGGGGCAGGCGGGCGAGGGCGGCAGGACCGGCCCGGTCGAGGTCGTCACCGGCGACGAGGACCCGCGCGGCGGCGGCCCGGACCGCCTCGGGCGTGGGCTGCACCGCCACCAGGGTGCCTTCTTCGACCCGCTGTTGGACGGGGACGCTTCGGGCGAAGCCCCCGGTGACCAGGGCCGCGCCGGTCTGGTCGGCCCGGAGGGTGAGGACGTCGCGAACCTGCGGGTACGGCGCGCGGGGCTCGTCGAGGAGGTCGTCGCCGTCGTCCCACCAGGCGACCAGCCCGAGGTCGTGGAGCGGCGCGAACGCGGCGGCGCGCGTCCCGACGACGCAGCGAACGTGGCCCCGGAGGACCTTGAGCCAGGCCGTGTAACGCGCATGCGGACCCTGGTCGGCGGTCAGCCGGACGTGTTGGCCCGGCCCGAGGAGAGCGGTCAGGGCGTGGTCGACGCGCTCGACGTCGCGGTGGTCGGGGACGACGACGAGGGCCCCGCGACCGGCGGCCACCGCGGTCGCTGCAGCCACGGCCAGGGCGGCCGGCCAGTCCTGGTCGGTCGGGCGGCCCGGGAGAGCCAGCCAGGCGGCGGCCGGTCCCTCACCGGCCGCGATGCGGCGCAGCAGGGCCTCACCGGCGGGGTATGCGGACCATGGTCCGGGTTCGGGGGTGGGGACGAGGGACGGCGTGGGGGTCCCGGACCTGTCGAGCGCGCGTTCGGCAGCCGCGTGGCGCTTGGGGACGGCCAGCCGCAGCACGTCGCCGAGGACGCCGGCGTTGCGGTCGGCAACCGCCCGGCAGAGGGCCAGGACCTCGGGGGTGAGGACCGGTTCGGGACTGACCACGCGGCGGATGTCGGCCAGCCGGCCGGGATGCTCCGCGTGGCTCCGGCGCTCGACGACGAACCCGTCCAGGTCGCGTCCGGCGAACCGGACCCGCACCCGGCATCCCGGTTGGGCGTCCTGTGCCAGCTCGGCCGGAACGCCGTACTCGAAGACCCGGTCCAGGTGCGGCAGCCCGGTGTCGACGACGACCGCGGCGACCGGCCGGGCGAGTGCGTCGACGTCGACCAGTGCGTCGACGTCGAGGGCGTCGACGGCGTCGCTCAGCTGGTCCGCGGTCACGCGCGCAGGTCTAGCAGACGCCGGCGACGCCACCGAAGGGAGAGGTAGGCGAGCGCTAGGGCGCTCGGTGATACCTCCACCCGGAGGTGAGTCAGCCGCGGACGGCCGCCTGGAGCGCCTCGACCTTGTTGGTCTTCTCCCACGTGAACGGGTTCTCCACGCCGTCGGCCGAGGTGCGGCCGAAGTGGCCGTAGGCCGCGGTCGGCTTGTAGATCGGGCGCAGCAGGTCGAGCTGGTCGACGATCGCCGCCGGGCGCAGGTCGAACACCGTGGTGATCGCCTCCTGGATCCGGTCGACCGGCGCCGTCTCGGTGCCGAACGTCTCGACGTAGAGCCCGACCGGCTTGGCCGTGCCGATGGCATACGCGACCTGGATCTCGCAGCGCTTGGCCAGGCCGGCCGCCACGACGTTCTTGGCCACCCAGCGCATCGCGTAGGCCGCGGACCGGTCCACCTTCGACGGGTCCTTGCCGGAGAACGCCCCGCCACCGTGGCGGGCCATGCCGCCGTAGGTGTCGACGATGATCTTGCGTCCGGTGAGGCCGGCGTCGCCCATCGGGCCGCCGATCTCGAACCGACCCGTGGGGTTGATGAGCGTCCGGTAGTCGGACGTGTCGAGCTCGGTCCCCGTCTCGGCCAGCTCGGCCAGCACCGGCGCGATGACGTGCTCGCGGATGTCCGGCTGGAGCAGCGCCTCCAGCGAGATGTCGGCGGCGTGCTGGGTCGACAGCACGACGGTGTCGAGCTTGACCGCCTTGTCGCCGTCGTAGGCGATGGTCACCTGGGTCTTGCCGTCGGGCCGCAGGTAGGCCAGGTCGCCGCTCTTGCGGACGGCGGTGAGCCGCTCGGCGAGCCGGTGGGCCAGGTAGATCGGCAGCGGCATGTACTCGGCCGTGTCCTGGCAGGCGTACCCGAACATGAGGCCCTGGTCGCCGGCGCCCTGCTTGTCCAGCGGGTCGACGGTGCCGGTGCGGCTCTCGTAGGCGGTGTCGACGCCCTGCGCGATGTCCGGCGACTGCTGCCCGATGGACACCTCGACGCCGCACGACGCGCCGTCGAAGCCCTTGGTGGACGAGTCGTACCCGATTCCGAGCACCGTCTCGCGGACGATGGACGGGATCTCGACGTAGGCCTCGGTCGTCACCTCACCGGCGACGTGGACCAGCCCGGTCGTGACCATGGTCTCGACGGCGACCCGGGCTCCGGCGTCCTGGGACAGCATGGCGTCGAGGATCGCGTCGCTGACCTGGTCGCAGATCTTGTCCGGGTGTCCCTCGGTGACGGACTCGGACGTGAAGAGGCGTGCGGACACTCAAGGCTCCTGGGCTGACGATGTCGAAAGGGGTGGGGCGTCCCCGAACCGCGGGCGAGTCTAACGGGGATCGAGAACGGCCTGTACGCCGTCCCACACGGCGGCGGCGATCTCCGCCTTGGGCGCCGGGCCGACCGTGGAGTTCTCCGGGTTCCCGCGCAGGCCGTCGCGGAACAGCAGGTGGACGGTGTTGCCGTCGGTCCCGAAGGCCTTGTCGACCCCGACCTCGTTGGCGACGAGCAGGTCACAGCCCTTGCGGGCCAGCTTGGCGTGGGCCAGGTCGAGCACCGACCCGGTCTCGTCCCCGGTCTCCGCGGCGAAGCCGACGATCAGGGGCCGGTCGGCCGCACCGCGGTGCTCGACCAGCCCGGCGAGGATGTCGGGGTTGCGGACCAGCTCGATGGTCGGCGCTGACTCGTCCGGGCTGCCGTCAACGGTAGCGGCGTGGGTCTTCTTGATCTTGGCGGACGCGTAGACCTTGGGCCGGAAGTCGGCGACCGCCGCCGCCATGACCACGACGTCGGCGTCCTTCGCGGCCTGGGTGACGGCCTCCTGGAGCTCCAGCGCGGTGCCGACGGGGACGACGTCCACGCCGGCCGGCGCCGGGAGCGAGGTGTTGGCCGCGACCAGCGTCACGGAGGCGCCACGGGCCGCGGCGACCTGGGCCAACGCATACCCCTGCTTGCCCGAGGACCGGTTCCCGAGGTACCGCACGGGGTCGAGCGGCTCCCGCGTGCCGCCGGCACTGACGACGACCCGCCGCCCCGACAACGGTGTTGCCGCTTCGGAACCCGACAGCAGCCGCCGGCAGACCGCGAAGATCTCGTCCGGCTCCGGCAGCCGGCCGGGCCCGGTGTCCGCCCCGGTGAGGCGCCCGGACGCCGGCGGGACGATGTGCGCGCCACGGGCCTCGAGGGTGGCGACGTTGGCCTGCGTGGCCGGGTGGTCCCACATCTCGGTGTGCATGGCCGGCGCGAAGACCACCGGGCAGTGCGCGGTGAGCAGGGTGGTGGTCAGCAGGTCGTCGGCGAGGCCGGCCGCGGCGCGAGCCAGCAGGTCGGCGGTGGCCGGGGCGACGACCACGAGGTCGGCGGTCTTGCCGATCTGGACGTGCGGAACTCTCGGCACGTCGGACCAGACCTCGGTCGACACCGGCTTGCCCGACAGGGCCTCCCAGGTGGGCGCACCGACGAACCGCAGCGCCGCCGCGGTCGGGACGACGGTGACGTCGTGGCCCGACTCGGTGAACAGGCGCAGCAGCAGCGCGGCCTTGTACGCCGCGATGCCGCCGCCGACGCCGAGCACGACGCGGGGAATCACGTGGAGCGGCTCACCGGACGGCCCGCCGAACCACCCCTGCGTCGTCACCGATTCACTCCTCGGGAGCGGCCTCGGCGGTCACGAGACCCTGGTTGATCTCGCGGAGCGCGATCGACAGCGGCTTCTCGCTGATCTCGGTCTCCACGAGCGGGCCGACGTAGTCGAGCAGGCCCTCCTGGAGCTGGCTGTAGTACGCGTTGATCTGGCGGGCGCGCTTGGCCGAGTAGATGACCAGGGCGTACTTGCTGTCGGCGGCCTGGAGCAGGTCGTCGATCGGCGGGTTGGTGATCCCGATGGGGTTGGCCACGGTTCCGGACATGCGGTGTTCTCCTCGCAGAGGGGTTCGTCTCGACGTGCATCGCGCGCGGCTGCCGGAGGGCAGCGTCAGACGGCGCGCTGACGCGCTCGCATCCATGATACGAGTTCTTCGCTCGCTCGCCGAACATCGTCGTTGACGATGACCAGATCGAACTCCGATGCGGCCGCCACCTCGTCCCTCGCCGTCTGCAGGCGACGCTCCCGTTCCTCCTCCGTCTCGGTACCCCGACCGACCAGCCGGCGGACCAGCTCGTCCCACGACGGGGGCATGAGGAAGGCGAACAGCGTCCCCGGCAGGCTCTCGCGGACCTGTCGGGCGCCCTGGAGGTCGATCTCGAGCATCGCCAGCTGACCCTCACTCAGAGCGCGCTCCACCGGGCCGCGCGGGGTGCCGTACTTGGCGCGGCCGTGCACGACCGCGTACTCGAGGAACTCCCCCGCCTCGACCAGCCGGTCGAACTCGGCGTCGTCGACGAAGTGGTAGTGCACGCCGTCGACCTCGCCGGGCCGGGGGTGCCGCGTCGTCATCGAGACCGACAGCCACACCTGCGGGAAGTGCGCCCGGACGTAGGCCGCCACGGTCCCCTTCCCGACCGCGGTCGGGCCCGCGAGGACGACGAGACGGGACGGCGACGCCTCGGGGTCAGCCGGCGTCACACCCGGTCGAAGCGGGCGATGAGCGCGGCGGCCTGGTTCGCGCCGAGTCCCCTCACCCGCCGGGACTCCGAGATGCCCACCTCGTCCATGATCTGCCGCGCGCGCACGCGTCCGACGCCCGGCAGCGACTCCAACAGGGCCGAGACCTTCATCTTGCCGATGATCTCGTTGTCCTTGCCCTCCTGGATCACGTCGGCCAGGGAGCCCTGCGAGTACTTGAGCCGGTTCTTGGCGGCAGCCCGCTCGCGACGGGCGACGGCCGCCTTCGCCAGAGCGGCAGCTCGTTGCTCCGGGGTCAGCGGCGGGAGGGCCACGGCGTGCTCCTTCGGCTCTGCGGACGGTCGGCTGCGCTGCCAGCGAACCTACCCATGGCCCGACTCCCCCCGCAATGACGGGGGGCACCGTGGACGGCAGACTGCTCGTATGAGCCATGCGACCGATCCCGACAAGGGTGTCGTCGAGGTCAGCGACGACCGGTCCCGGGTCGACCTCGACGTCGTCTGGGAATTCCTCTCCACGTCCGCCTACTGGGGCCGGTGGCGCTCTCGGGACGACGTCGCGGAACAGGTCCGCGAGGCCTGGCGGGTGGTCGGCGCGTATGCCTCGGACGGCGGCATGGTCGGGTTCGCCCGGGCGTTCTCGGACGGCGTGTCCGGCGCCTACCTCGCCGACGTCTTCGTCCTGCCGGCGTGGCGGGGGCTCGGGGTGGCCCACCAGATCGTCGAGGAGATGGTGGAGCGCGGATCGGGACGCGAGTTCCGGTGGATGCTGCACACCGCCGACGCGCACGCGCTGTACGCCGACTTCGGGTTCGGGCCGCCGAACGCCAGCTACCTGGAGCGGCCCGCGTCGCCGGAGCGCGCTCGCCTCGTGGAGGGGACGTCGTGACCGAACACCTGACCACCCGGGTATGCGTCGCGGGCGGCGGTCCAGCCGGGGTCATGCTCGGACTTCTGTTGGCGCGCAGCGGGATCGACGTCGTCGTGCTTGAGAAGCACGCCGACTTCTTTCGCGACTTCCGCGGCGACACGGTGCACCCGTCGACCCTCGACCTCGTGGACCAGCTGGGGTTCCGGGACGACTTCGAGGCCGTCCCGCACACCCGGTTGCGCACCCTCGATGCGGTCGTGGGGTCGATGCGGCTGCACCCGATCGACTTCGGCCGCCTGCGCGGCCAGAACCACGAGATCGCCCTGATGCCGCAGTGGGACCTGCTCAACCTGCTGGCGTCCGAGGGGCGCCGGTACCCCGGCTTCCGGCTGGTCATGGGGGCCGAGGTGACCGACGTGGTCCGTACCGCCGGTCGCGTGACGGGCGTCGTCGCCCAGACGGCGGAGGGCGAGCTGCGCGTCGAGGCCGGCTTCACCGTCGCGGCCGATGGCCGACACTCGACGGTGCGTGACCGGCTCCGGCTCACGGCCGAGGAGACCGGCGTCCCGATCGACGTCCTGTGGCTGCGCCTGCCGCGACCGACGGTGCCGCTCCCGGACACGCTCGCCTACATCGGCGCCTCGACGATGGTCGTCACCATCCCGCGCCCCGACTACCTCCAGTGCGGGGTGCTGATCCCCAAGGGGACGTTCGAGGGGGTGAGGGCCGCCGGGCTGCCGGCCTTCCGGGAGCGGATCGTCCGGTCCGCGCCGCCCCTGGCCGAGGTGGTCGACGACCTCACCGACTGGGACGCCGTGAAGCTGCTGACCGTCCAGATCGACCTGCTGCGGCGGTGGTCCGTGCCCGGAGCGTTGTGCATCGGTGACGCGGCCCACGCGATGTCCCCGGCGTTCGGCGTGGGGATCAACTACGCGGTGCAGGACGCCGTGGCGACCGCGAACCTGCTGGTGCCGGTCCTGCGGGCCACACCGTCCGACGGCGCAGCCCTCGACGAGGCGGCCCGGCGCGTGCAGCGGCGGCGGCGACCCCCGACCGCGATGATGCAGCGACTCCAGGTGGCCGCCCACCGCACGATCGGCAGCGGTCGCGAGCTGGTCCACGACCCGCCGAACCGGTTCGAGCGAACAGTTCCGGGAGCAGTGCTCACCGCGCTGCGACCGCTGACCGCGCGCGTCATCGGCTACGGGTTCCGCCCGGAGCGGATCATTGACGAGGTGCTGGGCCCGCCTCCCCCGCCCTGACCAGCCCGCACTCGTAGGCCCGGACGACCGCCTGCGCCCTCGTCTCAGCGCCGAGCTTAGCCAGGATCCGGGTGACGTGCGTCTTGACCGTCACCGGGCTGACGCCGAGCCGGGTCGCTATGTCGTCGTTGGTCAGCCCGCCGCCCACCAGCCTCAGCACGTCGACCTCGCGCGCGGTCAGCGCCGCCAGCGCGGACGGCGTGCCCGCCACGGGCTCCGGACCCCGCACGTGCTCCTCGATTAGCCGCCTGGTCAGCGAGGGCGCCAACAGCGCCTCGCCGGCCGCGACCATCTCGATGCCGGCGACCAGCCGGTCCGGTGCTGTGGTCTTGAGGAGGAACCCGGCCGCACCGGCTCGTAGCGCCCCGTAGACGAGTCCGTCGAGGTCGTACGTCGTCAGGACGAGCACCTTCGATGGCAGCTGCTCACGCACGATGGTCGCCGTCGCGGCGATGCCGTTGACCACCGGCATCCGGATGTCCATCAGGACGACGTCCGGCCGTAGCCGACGAGCCGCGTCGACGGCGTCGACGCCGTTGGCGGCCTCGCCGACGACCTCGATCCCGTGTGACTCCAACACCATTCGCAGTCCCGACCGGATGATCTCCTGGTCGTCGGCGATGACGACTGAGGTCACCCGGCCACCGGCCTCAGCGGCAGACGCGCGCGGACCGTCATCCGGCCGCCGGGGTCGCGGTCGACGACGAGGGTCCCACCCAGCAGCTGGGCCCGCTCACGCATACCGACGAGCCCGAGTCCCTCACCGGCGGCGTCACCGGGCGTCTCGTTGGTGGTCTCGATGAGGAGGTCGTCGTCGTCCCGGCGGATCAGCAGCGACACCGTGGGCTCGCGGGCGTGGCGCAGGGCGTTCGCGAGCATCTCGCGCACGATCCGGTATCCGGAGAGGTCCTGGGGCGCGGGGATCTGGTCGAGACTGCCGTCGAGCTGGTACTCCACCTCGAGCCCGTCCCGCCGGAACCGGTCGACGAGCGCGTCCACGTCGGCCAGCCGGGTGTCCGGGTCCAGGCCCGTCGCATCCCCCTCGTCGCGGACGAGCCGGAGCACCTGGCCGGTCTCGGACAGGGCTCGACGTCCGGTGTCGGCCACCTCGCGGATGGCCGCCCGCGCCCGCACGAGGTCCGTCTCGAGGACCGCCTCCGCCGCAGCGGCCTGGACGACCATCGCGCTCACGGAGTGCGCGATGACGTCGTGCAGCTCACGGGTGAGGCGCGCGCGCTCGGCGGCTGCGGCCTGGTCGCGGACCCGCTCCCGCTCGTGCCGAAGCTCCTCGGTGACCCGCACGAGCTCCGCGTTCTGCTCGGCCAGCCGTCGCACCAGCACCCCCAGCCCGAAGGGCGAGAGGGCCAGGGTGAGGACGAAGGTCACGTCCCCGAACTCGAGGGACTGTCCGCCGTCCGACACGGGCAGCCCGAGGATGGCGACGACCATGAGCAGGACGATCGGCACGCCGACCCGCCACGACGTCCGCCGCCCCAGCGAGTAGCCGGCGAGCAGGAAGAAGACGACCGGCACCGAGGGCCCGTCGCGCGGGACACCGACGGCCCCCTCGAGCAGCAATGAGCCGAGGACGACCATGGCGGCGACCACAGGCCACCGACGGCGGACCACCAGGCCCGCGCAGCCGAGGCACTCGACGAGGATGCCCGGCCAGGGGTTGGCCAGGCCGAGCGAGAACATCTCAACCATGCCGACGAGACCGAGAGCGATCGGGACGCCGACATCGATGAGCAGGCGCCGAAGGCGCGCGCCGTCCACATCCCGACGGTACCCGCGGGCGGTGGCCCTCGTCCTCCACCCAGCGGTGTAGGCGGCGTCCTCCCGACGAGTCAGCGCGGGCCACCGCCAGGCCGACGACCTGACACCACATGCGTTCCTACCGTCGTCGGTATGACACCCTCACGCACCGTTCTCGCGGCCCGGCTGGCGATGGCCGGTGCCCTGACCTCCCTCGTCCTGACGCCGTTGCACGGACTCGCTCGGTTCAACCCGGACCTCGGTCACCACGACCTCGAGGAGTGCTGCGCCGCCTGGTGGGGCCGGCCCGGGCTCGAAGCCGTGCATCCGCTCCTGGCCTGGTCCGACGCGCTCTCCGTCTACCTCTGGTATGGCCGGGTCTGGATCCTGCTGCTCGCCGCGGCCACGTTCAGTGCGTTCGCTGTCCACTCGGTCCTGCGCCCGGTCAACCGGACCCAGACCTGGGCCTGGCGGGTCCTACTCGCCGGACTGGTGCTGCAGACCGTGGGCCTGGCCGGCGCGTTCCTCACGCCGTGGCTCGACGAGTTCTACGCATGGGTCGCCGTCCCCGGCGGCCTGCTCAACATCGTCGGTGGCACGGTGCTCGGCATCTCGTCGCTCCGGCGCGGTCCCCTGCCCAGGTTCAGCGCGATCGTCCTCACGCTGGGGATCCTGATCGACATCGTGCTCAGCACGCTGGTCTACGCAGGGGGCGCCGTGGTGCCGATGTTGTTCGCCTGGGCGGTCGCCGGGCGGGCGGCGGCCCGGGCCGTCACCCCACCCGACCGGACTCAGATGGTGGGAGCCGGACCGCAGCTGGGTCCGGGTGTTGTCGGGCGGAGTTCCGACCGATAACACCCGGAACCACTCAGCGCAGGCCGTCCTGAAGGCGGCGCGCCGTGGAGGTCGCGGCCGCACGCAGGCCAGCGACGTACGGACCGGCGCCCAGGACCTCCCGGCTGGAGCTGGCCAGCACCTGTGGCAGCGCGCCCGCGAAGGTGCGACGGAGCGCCTCGGCGGTCCCGCCCTGCGCGCCGAACCCCGGCGCCAGGATCGGCGTGTCGGCCGCCACGAGGTCGAGCCCGAGGTCGTGGACTGCGTCGCCGACGGTGGCGCCGATGACCAGCCCGACGCTGCCGAGCTCACCACGGGCCGCCGCGCCGGCGTTGTCGGCCGCGGCACCCGCGACGACGGACGCCGCCACGGAGCGCTCCTCCCGGACCGCGTGCTGCACCTCGAACCCCTCCGGGTTGGAGGTCAGGGCCAGCACGAACACGCCCCGGCCGGTCTCCTCGGCCAGGTCCAGCGTCGGCCGCAGCGAGCCGTACCCGAGGAACGGGCTGACCGTCACCGCGTCGGCGCGCAGCTCGCTGTCCTTGCCGAGGTAGGCCTCCGCGTACGCCTGCATCGTCGAGCCGATGTCGCCGCGCTTGACGTCGAGCAGCGTGAGGGTGCCCGCGTCGCGCAGGTCACCGAGAACGCGCTCCAGGACACGGATCCCGCCGGACCCGAACACCTCGAAGAACGCCGACTGCGGCTTCACCACGGCGACGCTGCCGGCGTACGCCTCGACGCAGGTCATTGCGAACCGCTCCAGCCCGGCGAGGGAGTACTCCAGCCCCCACTGCTCGACCAACCCGCGGTGCGGGTCCAGGCCGGCGCAGAACGGCCCGTATGAGTCCATCGCGGCCCGCAGCCGCGACCCGAACGGTGTGATCACCGGTAGACCTCCTGACGGCGGTGGGCCGCACCCACCGCCTGAGTGAACGAGTCGAAACCCTTGTCCGCCAACAGGTTCTCCAGCTCGTGGAGCACCCGCACCGGCGCGGTGGGGTCGTTGAAGGTGGCGGTACCGACCTGGATGGCGCTCGCCCCCGCGGCGACCAGCTCGAGGGCGTCGCGGCCGGTGCGCACTCCGCCGACCCCGATGATCGGCACGGTGCGGAAGCGCCCCTGGGCCATTGCCGCGCGGACCTGCCAGATGGCGCGCACCGCAACCGGCCGGATCCCCGGCCCGCTGAGCCCACCGGTCAGGCCGCCGAGCTGGGGCCGCATCCGGTCGGTGTCGATGACCATGCCCAGCAGGGTGTTGATCATCGTCAGCCCGGACGCACCCGCCTTGACGCAGGCCGACGCGATCGACGCGATGTCGGTGACGTCGGGGCTGAGCTTGGCGAACACCGGGATGTCGCGGGGCAGCTGCTCGCGGACGAGAGCGACCACCTTGGCCGAGGCCAGCGGGTCGATGGCGAAGACCAGACCGCGGTTGGCGACGTTGGGGCAGGAGATGTTGACCTCGACGCCGACGACGCAGTCGAAGGCCGGGCTCTGCCGCAGCACGGCGGCCACGTCGGCGAACTCGCCGCTCGAACCGCCAGCGATGGACACGAGAACACGGGCCCCGACCGACTTGAGCCAGGCAAGGTCGTTCTCGACGAAGGCGTGAATTCCTGGGCCCTGCAACCCGATCGAGTTGAGCATCCCGCTCGGGGTCTCCGCCATCCGCGGGGTACCGCGCCCCGCTCGCGGCGCCGCCATCACCGACTTGGTGACGAACGCGCCCAGGGTGGAGACGTCGAAGAACCGGTGCAGCTCCTTGCCGTTCGCGGCACAACCCGACGCCGTCATCAGCGGGTTGGGCAGCTCGACGTCGGCGAGCGTCACGCTCATGTCCACCTGCGTGTCCGCCATCAGTGCCCCGCCTCCGTCGGCGCGCCTACGGCGTCGGCCGGGACGAGTCCGTAGCCGTTCTCGAAGGCGTCCCACCGCACGCGGTCGCCGCGGAACACCGGGCCTTCGACGCACGACCGCGCCATCCGCGTCTTCCCGTCCGGCCCGGTGACGGGCATCACGCACGTCATGCAGACCCCGATGCCGCAGGCCATCGACTCCTCCACGGCGACTTGCGCCACCACGCCCTGCGCGGCGGCGACCTCGGTGATCGAGCGGAGCATGCCCATCGGGCCGCAGCCGTAGACGACGCCGGCCTGGCTCAGCCGGATCACCTGCGGCAGCACGTCATTCACCCAGCCCCGCGTCCCGACCGACCCGTCGTCGGTGGTCACCGTGAGACCGTCCGCCGCGCGCCGCGCCTCGACGACGCCGAACAGCCGGTCCTCGCTCGCCGCGCCGAGCACCATCTCGACGTGGCACCCCTTGGCGGCCAGCTGCTCGGCCAACCAGAACAGCGGGGCGCTCCCGTAGCCGCCCCCGACCAGCACGCACGGCACCGGCTCGTTGGGCAGCGGGAACGGCTTGCCCAGCGGGCCGACGATGTCGACCTCGTCGTGCAGCGCGAGCCGGGTGATCCACGTCGTGCCGGGCCCGTGGGCCGCCACGACGATGTCGACGGTGCCGCCGTAGGTGCCCGACGGACTGACCTTGTGGATCGAGAAGCACCGGCGCAGCAGGTTGGCCGAGGTGTCGCCCCCGACGGCCAGCGCCACGAACTGCCCCGGTCGCGCCAGCTCCGCGATGCCGGGAGCCACGAACGTCAGGTGCTGGTATGCGCCCACCCGCCGGGTCGCGATGAGCTCACCGGTGACCTGGACGACACTGCCCCGCTGGGCGGACGGAGCCGAGCCGTTGACGGTCGCTGGCTCGGTCACGAGACCTCCTCGCCGGGGACGTCGTGCCGGCGGAAGAGGTCGAGGTCACGGGCGTGGTCCTGCAGCGACTTGACCCGGAGCTCGCCGCTGCGCCGGGCCTCGATGCCCTGCACCGCCGCGGCCAGCTCCTGCACCGTCGTGATGATCGGCTTGTCGGCACCGGTCGTCGCCGCCCGGATCTCGTAGCCGTCGGCCCGCGCCGACTTGCCGGTCGGCGTGTTGACCACCATGGCCACCTCGCCGTCGTTGATGAGGTCGACGATCGTCGGCTCCCCCGACTCCGAGGGCTCGCGCTCTCGGATCTTGCGGACCACCTTGGACTCGATCCCGTTGCGCCGCAACACTTCCGCAGTGCCGCTGGTCGCGATGATGGTGAAGCCGAGGTCGGCCAGCCGCTTGACCGGGAAGATCATGGCCCGCTTGTCGCGGTTGGCGATCGACACGAAGACCGACCCGCTGTCGGGCAGTCCACCGCTGCTCATCTGGCTCTTGGCGAACGCCGACCCGAAGTCGCGGTCGATGCCCATGACCTCGCCGGTCGAGCGCATCTCGGGCCCGAGCAGCGAGTCGACGACCTTGCCCTCACGGGTCCGGAACCGCTTGAACGGGAGGATCGCCTCCTTGACCGCCATCGGCGCGTGGTCCGGCAGCCGGCCGCCGTCACCCTGGGGCGGCAGTATCCCCTCCTCGCGCAGCTCCTTGATCGTCGCGCCGAGCATGACCCGGGCGGCCGCCTTGGCGATCTGGACGCCGGTGGCCTTGGCCACGAACGGCACCGTTCGCGACGCGCGGGGGTTCGCCTCGAGGACGTAGAGGATGTCCTGGGCCAGCGCGTACTGCACGTTCATCAGCCCGCGGACGCCGATGCCCTCGGCCAGCTTGAGTGTCGACTCCCGGACCCGCTCCAGCTCGGTCCGGCCGAGGGTCACCGGGGGCAGCGTGCAGGAGCTGTCGCCGGAGTGGATGCCGGCCTCCTCGATGTGCTCCATGATCCCGCCGAGGTACATCTCCTCGCCGTCGTAGAGCGCGTCCACGTCGATCTCGATGGCGTCGTCGAGGAACCGGTCGACGAGGACCGGATGCTCGGGGCTGGCGATGGTGGCTCGGGTGACGTAGGTGGCCAGGGTCTCGTCGTCGTAGACGATCTCCATGCCGCGGCCGCCGAGGACGTAGGACGGCCGGACGAGGACCGGGTAGCCGATCTCCTTGGCGACCTCGACGGCCTCCTCGGCGCTGTAGGCGGTGCCGTGCTTCGGGGCCGGCAGGTTCGCCTCCGCCAGGACGCGACCGAACGCGCCGCGGTCCTCGGCGAGGTTGATGGCCTCGGGGCTGGTGCCGACGATCGGGACGCCCTCGTTCTTGAGCGCCTGCGCGAGGCCCAGCGGCGTCTGGCCACCGAGCTGGACGATGACGCCGGCGATCGGACCCGCCTGGCGCTCGACGTGGACCACCTCGAGGACGTCCTCGAGGGTCAGCGGCTCGAAGTAGAGCCGGCTGCTCGTGTCGTAGTCGGTGGAGACGGTCTCGGGGTTGCAGTTGATCATGACCGTGTCGAAACCCTTGTCCCGCAACGCGAACGACGCGTGGACGCAGGAGTAGTCGAACTCGACACCCTGGCCGATCCGGTTCGGCCCGGAGCCGAGGATGATCACCGCGGGCCGCTCCCGGGGAGCGACCTCGTTCTCCTCGTCGTACGTCGAGTAGTGGTACGGCGTGAGCGCCGCGAACTCGGCCGCGCACGTGTCCACCGTCTTGTAGACCGGGCGGACCCCGAGTGCGTGGCGTACCCCGCGGACCACCGCCTCCGGCATACCGGCCAGCGAGGCGATCTGGGCGTCGGAGAATCCGTGCCGCTTGGCCAGCCGCAGCAGGGCGGGGCTGAGCTGCTCGGCGGCCGCGACCCGGTCGGCGATCTCGTTGATGAGTGTGATCTGGTCGAGGAACCACGGGTCGATGCCCGTGGTGGTGTGGACCAGCTCGACGGACGCGCCGCCGCGCAGCGCCTGCTGGACGGTGACGATCCGGCCGTCGGTCGGCACGGCGGCCTGCTCGAGCAGCTCGGCCAGCCGAGCGGGTTCGTCCGGGGTCGGGCCGTCCCAGTGGAACGACGAGCCCGAGCGCTCCATGGAGCGCAGTGCCTTCTGAAGGGCCTCGGTGAAGTTGCGGCCGATCGACATCGCCTCGCCGACCGACTTCATCGTCGTCGTCAGGGTCGGGTCGGCGGCCGGGAACTTCTCGAACGCGAACCGCGGCACCTTGACCACGACGTAGTCGAGCGTCGGCTCGAACGAGGCAGGCGTCTCGCGGGTGATGTCGTTGGGCACCTCGTCGAGGGTGTAGCCGATGGCCATCTTCGCGGCGATCTTGGCGATCGGGAACCCGGTCGCCTTGGAGGCCAAGGCGCTCGACCGCGAGACACGCGGGTTCATCTCGATGACGATGACCCGGCCGTCCTGGGGGTTGACGGCGAACTGGATGTTGCAGCCGCCGGTGTCGACGCCGACCTCGCGGATGATGGCGATGCCGATGTCGCGGAGTCGCTGGTACTCGCGGTCGGTGAGGGTCAGGGCCGGGGCCACGGTGATCGAGTCGCCGGTGTGGACGCCCATGGGGTCGAGGTTCTCGATGGAGCAGACCACCACGACGTTGTCGGCGTGGTCGCGCATCACCTCGAGCTCGTACTCCTTCCAGCCGAGGATCGACTCCTCGAGGAGGACCTCGGTGATCGGGCTGTCCTTGAGCCCCTGCCCGGCCATCCGGCGCAGCTCGGTCTCGTCGTGGGCGAAGCCCGACCCGAGCCCGCCCATGGTGAACGACGGTCGGACCACCAGCGGGTAGCCGAGCTGACCGGCCGCGACCAGCACCTCGTCGATCGAGTGGGCGATGTACGACTGGGCCGACTCCGCGCCACACCGGGCGACGACGCCCTTGAACTTCTCGCGGTCCTCGCCGAGCTGGATCGCCTCGACGTTGGCACCGATGAGCGGGCAGTCGTACTTCTCGAGAACTCCGTTCTCGTGCAACGCGATCGCCGTGTTCAGGGCAGTCTGGCCGCCCAGCGTTGCGAGCACCGCGTCCGGGCGCTCCTTCGCGATGATCGCCTCGACCACCTCGGGGGTGATCGGCTCGACGTAGGTCGCGTCGGCGAACTCCGGGTCGGTCATGATCGTCGCCGGGTTGCTGTTGACGAGGATCACCCGGATGCCCTCGTCGCGCAGCACGCGGCAGGCCTGGGTGCCGGAGTAGTCGAACTCGCAGGCCTGGCCGATGACGATCGGCCCCGACCCGATGACCAGCACACTGCTGATGTCGTCGCGCTTCGGCATCAGCCGCGCTCCCCCTTCGTGGCGTCCATCAACGACACGAACCGGTCGAAGAGGTATGCGGCGTCGTGCGGCCCGGCCGCGGCCTCCGGGTGGTACTGCACCGAGTACGCCGGGATGTCGAGGCACTCGATCCCCTCGACCACCTCGTCGTTGAGGCAGACGTGCGAGACCCGGGCTCGCCCATAGGGCGTCTCGGAGTCGCGGTCGATGGGCGCGTCGACGGCGAACCCGTGGTTGTGGGCCGTCACCTCGACCTTGCCGGTCGTACGGTCCATGACCGGCTGGTTGATGCCGCGGTGGCCGTACTTGAGCTTGTAGGTGCCGAACCCGAGGGCCCGGCCTAGCAGCTGGTTGCCGAAGCAGATGCCGAAGAACGGGATGCCGGCGTCGAGCACCTGGCGCAGCAGCGCGACCTCGGCCTCGGCCGTCGCCGGGTCGCCCGGCCCGTTGGAGAAGAACACCCCGTCCGGCTCCAGGGCGGCGACCTCGTCGAACGTCGTCCACTGCGGGAGCACGTGCACCTCGATGCCGTGCTCGGCCAGCAGCTGCGGCGTCATCGCCTTGATCCCGAGGTCGATGGCGGCGACGCGGAACCGGTTCTCTCCCAATGCCTCCACGACGTAGGGCTCGGTGGTCGAGACCTCGCCGGCCAGGGCGGCCCCGGCCATCGACGGGGCTGTGCGCACGCGGTCGGCCAGCACTGTCGGCGACGCACCCGCATACTCCTCGCCGCTGAAGATCCCCACCCGCATGGCGCCGCGGTCCCGCAGGTGCCGGGTCAGGGCGCGGGTGTCGATGCCGCTGATCCCCACGACGCCCTGGTCGCGCAGCTCGTCCTCCAGCGGCTTGGTGGACCGCCAGTTGGACGGGCGCAGCGCCGGGTCGCGGACGACGTAGCCGGACACCCAGATTCGCGTCGACTCGGGGTCCTCGGTGTTGATGCCGGTGTTGCCGATGTGCGGCGCCGTCATGACGACGACCTGGCGGTGGTAGCTCGGGTCGGTCAGCGTCTCCTGGTAGCCGGTCATCCCGGTCGAGAACACCGCCTCGCCGACCGTCTCCCCGACCGCGCCGTAGGCGTCGCCGCGAAAGGTCCGCCCGTCCTCGAGGACGAGGCGGGCGGGCTCCCGGTCGAGCAGCAGGTGGGTCACAGGGGGCCTCCGACGAGCTCGGGGATGAGGGCGTGGCCGTCGCGGGCGCTGCACGCCCCACGGATGAAGGTCGCCACGACGCGACCGTTCAGTGTGCGGCCGTGCCAGGGGTTGTTGCGAGAGAGCGAGTGCGAGGCGCCGCGGTCGACGGTCCAGCTGGCCGTGGGGTCGACGAGGGTGAGGTTGGCCGGCGACCCGGCCGCGATCGGCTGGCCGTGCCCGTCGAGCCGGGCGATCCGAGCCGGGTTGACCGACATGACGCGGGCGACGCCGGCCCAGTCGAGCAGCCCGCTCCTGACCATGACCTCGCTCACCACCGCGAGCGAGGTCTCGAGCCCGAGCATCCCCGGCGACGCGTCGACGAAGGCGTGCTCCTTGTCGTGCCGTGCGTGCGGAGCGTGGTCGGTGGCAACGGCGTCGATGGTCCCGTCGGCGAGGCCTTCGCGCAGGGCGCGGACGTCCTCCTCCGGCCGCAGCGGGGGGTTGACCTTCCACACCGGGTCGTAGGACGAGAGCAGCTCGTGGGTGAGCAGCAGGTGGTGGGGCGTCACCTCGGCGGTGACGTCGACGCCCTGCGCCTTGGCCCACCGGATCACCTCGACCGAGCCGGCCGTCGAGACGTGCGCGATGTGCACCCGGCTGCCGGTATGCCGCGCCAGCATCACGTCGCGGGCGACGATCGACTCCTCGGCGATGCCGGGCCAGCCGGCCAGCCCCAACCGGCCGGAGAGCTCGCTCTCGTGGGCGCAGGCGTCGGGACCGGCGAGGCGCGGGTCCTGCGCGTGCTGGCTGATGACGCCGCCGAACGCCTTGACGTACTCCAGGGCGCGGCGCATGACCCGGGCGTCCGCGACGCAGTGCCCGTCGTCGGAGAACACCCGGACCCGGGCCCGCGAGCGGGCCATGAGGCCCAGCTCGGCCAGCTCCTCGCCCGCTATTGCCTTGGTGACGGCGCCGACCGGCTGCACGTCGACGAGGTGCGTCGCCCGGCCGAGGTCGTAGACGTGGTTCGCGGCCTCGGCGGTGTCGGTGACGGGGGTGGTGTTGGCCATGGCGAGGATCGCGGTGAACCCGCCGGCGGCCGCCGCCTCGGCTCCGGTGGCAACGGTTTCGGCGTCCTCGCGGCCGGGTTCGCGCAGGTGGACGTGGAGGTCGACGAGACCGGGCAGCGCGACCAGACCGTCGGCGTCGACGACGCCGGTGTCGGCGCCGGGGGTCAGCGAACCGACCTCGATGATCCGGTCGCCGTCGATGAGCAGGTCGGCGGCCTGGCCGCCGAGGAGCCGGGCTCCCTTGACGAGCGTCTTCACGCGGCCTCCCCGGTCTCGCCGCTGAGCAGGTGGTAGAGCACGGCCATGCGGACCGCGACACCGGCCGAGACCTGTTCCAGGACAACGGCGTTCGGCGAGTCGGCCACGTCGGCGGCGATCTCCAGGCCTCGGTTCATCGGACCCGGGTGCAGGATCGCGACGTCGGGGTTCGCGGCGGTGAGCCGACGCATACGGTCGCGGGTGAGGCCGTAGGTGACGGTGTACTCGCGGGCCGTCGGGAAGTAACCGCCGCTCATCCGCTCGCGCTGGACGCGGAGCATCATCACGGCGTCGACCGGGCCGTGGGTGCCGCCGCCCTCGAGAACCTCGTCGAGATCCCAGGACGCGGCGAACCCGTCGGTCTTCGACCAGTCGCCGATGCCGCTGGGCATGAGGGTGGGCGGCGCGACGACGGTGACGTGCGCACCGAGGCGACCGAGGGTGATGACGTTGGAGCGGAAGACTCGCGAGTGGGTCAGGTCGCCGACGATAGCGACGTGTCGGCCGTCGAGGTCGCCGATCCGCTTGCGGAGGGCGTACGCGTCGAGCAGGGCCTGCGTCGGGTGCTCGTGGGTGCCGTCCCCGGCGTTGATGACGCTGGCGTCGACCCACTGGGCCACCTGCTGGCAGGCGCCGGAGGCGTGGTGCCGGATGACCAGGGCGTCGACGGACATGGCGTCGATGGTGCGGACGGTGTCGCGCAGGGACTCGCCCTTGCTGGTCGAGGAGCCCTTGCCGGTGATGTTGATGGTGTCGGCGGACATCCACTTGCCGGCGATCTCGAACGAGCTGCGGGTCCGGGTGGAGTCCTCGAAGAAGAGGTTGATGATGGTCCGGCCACGCAGGGTGGGGATCTTCTTGACGTCGCGCTTCTGCACATCGTGCATCGACTCGGCGGTGGCGAGGATGGTCTCGACGTCGTCGCGGCTCAGGTCCGCCGACGACAGCAGGTGGCGGTTCACCGGTCGCCTCCTTCGATAGTGACGGAGTCGCCCGGATCCGGGCCGTCGATCTCGGTCAGGTGCACACGGACCCGCTCCGAGGACGACGTGGGCAGGTTCTTCCCGACGTGGTCGGCGCGGATGGGGAGCTCGCGGTGGCCCCGGTCGACGAGGACGGCGAGCCGCACGGTGCGCGGGCGGCCGAGCTCGGCGAGCGCCTCCAGGGCGGCGCGGATGGTTCGGCCGTGGAAGAGCACGTCGTCGACGAGCACGACGACCTTGTCGTCGATCCCGCCGGGTGGGATGTCGGTGCGCGCCAGCGGGCGGACCGGCTGGTGGCGCAGGTCGTCGCGGTGCATCGTCACGTCGAGGCTCCCGACGGGCACGCGGACGCCCTCGACCTCGGCCATGGCGACGCCGAGGCGCTGGGCGAGCGGGACGCCGCGGGACGGGATGCCGAGCAGGACGAGGTCGTCGGCGCCCTTGTTGCGCTCGAGGATCTCGTGGGCGATCCGGCGCAGCGCCCGGGAGACGTCGCCGGAGGTGAGCACCTCACGCGCGGTCGTCCCGCTGGCGTCGAGGGCTGGTGTGTCGGTCCGAGCTGGCTGGGCAGCAGCCACCACCTGACCTCCTTCCCCGCCTCACAGGACGGTGGTTAAAGGATGTCGTCGGGGCGTCACTCTACCCGGACGCCGACCCCCCTTCGGACCCGGCCACGCCGACGCGAGCGAGGTCAGGCGAAGGTCGCCTTGAGGTACCGCGTCAGCGAGTCGAGGTCGGCCGCGTCGCCCCGGTACCCGAGGTAGCCGTCCGGGCGCAGCACGAAGACCTGGCCGTCGGTCGCGTGGTATGCCGCCACGAACTCCCCGGCAACGTCGCGCAGGACCGGGATCAGCGTCCGGCCGGTGTCGGCGTCGGGCGAGGCCAGGAGGTAGGCGTCCATCTCGTCGTGCGACCCCTCGACCGCGGCGTCGACCGCGGCCTCGATGTCGCGTACCCCGGAGGCGCCGTCATCCGCATACCCGAGGATGGTGTGCCGGTCGCGGCCGAGCACGGTGTAGAGCCGGATCGAGCCGGTGACCGCCGGCCGGGTGAGCCCGGTGGCGTCGGGAGCGCGGGTGCCCGGGAACGGCGTCGCGTCCTCGGGGCCGGCGATGAGCGGGCTGTCGTCGTAGTCGATGAGCAGCTGGCCCTCGCGGCGGATGACGAAGGTCGGGTCGTTGGAGTCGGCGCCGATCCCCTCGCGGGCGCTGCGGACGGTGCGGCCAACGACCTCCTCGCCGACCGGGCGCCGCTCGGCGTCGTAGCTGTCGAGCAGCGTCGCGGACGCCTTGCCCGACACCGCCAGAGCGAGCTTCCAGGCCAGGTTGTGGGCGTCCTGGATGCCGGTGTTCATGCCCTGGGCGCCGGTCGGCGGGTGGATGTGGGCGGCGTCTCCGGCGACGAAGACCCGCCCGACCGCATACCGGTCGACGATGCGGTGACTGATCCGGAACACCGAGGACCACCGCAGGTTGCGCGCGGTCGCCGGCTCAGGGGCGAGCCGGTCGATGACGACCTGGATGTCCTCGAGGGTCGGCGTGCCACCTGAACCGAACCCGTGGTCGATCCCGTCGCCGCCTCCGGCTGCCGTCGAGAGGTGGCTCGGGACGAGCATCGACATCCGGTAGCGGCCGTCGCCCTTCAGCGGGATCGCGACGAGCCCGTCGACGGTCCCGTCCTCCAGCGTGTGCGTCGAGCGGACGGCCAGTCCGGGCGTCAGGGACCAGTCGACCTCGACGTCGCCGAGCATGTACTGCTCGGCGAACGCCCCACCCTCGAAGCTGAGCCCCAGGGTCTTGCGGACGACGCTGTGCGCACCGTCGGCGCCGACGAGGTATGCGGCGCGCACCGTCTCCTCGCCGTCCGGCCCCTCAAGCGTCGCGGTCACGCCCTCGTCGTCCTGCTCGAAGCCGACCAGCCGAACGTCGCGCTCGACCTGGGTACCGAGCTGGGCCAGCCGGTCGCGCAGGATCCCCTCGGTCTCGTACTGAGGGATCCCGATGAACCCGAACGGGATGTCCGGCAGTGCCGGCCACGCGAGACGGGTGACCTCCTGGCCGTCGACATACACGACCTGGCCGCCGAACTCGACCGCCTCGTCGAGCACCTGGCGCAGGACGCCCATGCCCTCGAAGATCTCGAGGGTTCGCGGCTGGACGCCGACGGCCTTGGCGTACTGCGGCGGATCGGGCAGCTGGTCGACGATGCGGCAGGCGATGCCCCGGCGCCGTAGCTCGACGGCGGCGGTGAGACCGACTGGACCTGCACCCGCCACCAGGACTGCGATGTCACCCATGATTGTTCCTCTCGCCGACGATGGCGGCCATTCTTGTGGGTGAGGTGGGGCGTTTGTCGCGGTTTGGCGAGGTTGGGCGCGCGGTTCGAGCGCCGCTTAGGCTCGGCGCGTGCCGAACGAGGTGGACAACCAGGTCATCGTCATCACCGGGGGCGAGGGCCGGATCGGCGGCTTCCTGCGCGTGGGGCTGGCGCGGCCCGACCGGACGCTGCGGCTCCTCGACACGGTGTCGCCGACGGCACTCACGGACGGCGAGGAGGGGTTCGTCGGGTCGGTGACCGACGGCGACCTCGTGCGGCGGGCTGTGGCCGGGGCCGACGTGGTGGTGCACCTGGCCGGCATACCGACCGAGGGGCCGTGGGCGGACATCGTCGACGTCAACGTGACCGGCTCGCAGACCGTCCTGCACGCGGCCGCCGAGGCGGGGGTTCGGACCGTCGTCGTCGCGTCGAGCAACCACGCGGCCGGGTTCTGGGAGCGCCCGGCGAACGGCAGGCTGCTGCCGGACGACGTGGTCCCACGACCGGACTCGTACTACGGCTGGAGCAAGGCGGCGGTCGAGACGCTCGGCCGGCTGTACCACGAGCGGTACGGCCTGAGCGTGGTCAACCTGAGGATCGGTTGGTGCTCGCGTCACCCGTACGACCGCCGCGGCGCGGAGATCTGGCTCTCCCCCGACGATGTCGCGCGCCTGGTCGAGGCGGCGATCGCGCCGACCGTGACCGGGTTCCACACCGTGTGGGGCGTGTCGGCCAACACGAGGTCGTGGTGGTCGCCGGCCGGTGGCGAGGCGATCGGGTACCGGCCACAGGACGACTCGGAGACGTATGCGTCGGAGTTCGCCGAGTCGGCCGACATCCACCCATCCGCGCTCGGCGGCGAGTTCGTCAGCAACCCCCTGGGCCACCCGCTCTGAAGGACTTCAGGCGTCGCTCCCCGTGGCTGTTTCACCAGGTCTGCGCGAGCATGAGGTCTGCGCAGACCCTGTGGTCAGCGCGCATACGGTGCACGGTCTGCGCGCCGAGCACAGCCTCTGCGCAGACCTTGTGTGTGTGGTGCGCGCAGGTTCCGGACGACGCGCGCAGGGTTCAACGTGCGCGCAGCGTCTCCAACCTGCGCGCAGGCACCCGACCGCTCCGGGCAGCCCCGAACAGGCGTCCACGTCATCGGTTCGTGGTGTCTGGCGCCGGAATTCCGTGCGGTCCAGAGCACGAATCGGGCTGAGAGGCGGGTCAGACGAGGGTGGGCTTGACCTCGGCCAGCCTGGCCAGCAGGCCGTTGACGAACCCTGGGGAGTCGTCGGTCGAGAGGGACCGCGCCAGCTCCACGGCCTCGGAGATCGCCACGCCGTCGGGGACGTGGTCGTTCCAGACCACCTCCCACGCGCCGAGGCGCAGGATGGCGCGGTCGACGCCGGGCATCCGCGACAGCGTCCACCCGTGCGAGTACGTCGTGAGCAGCTCGTCGATCTCCGCCCAGTGCGCGACGACGCCCTCGACCAGCTCGACCGAGTACGGGTTCAGCGCCGGTTGGTCGCCGGAATCGGCCTGTCGGTGGGCGAGCAGGGTCGTGACGTTGAGACCCCGCTGGTCGGCCTCGAAGAGCAGGTCCAGCGCGCGTTTACGGGCTTTCGATCGAGCGGCCACCAGTCAGTTGACGCGGCCCAGGTAGGAGCCGTCGCGGGTGTCGACCTTGACCCGGGTGCCGCTCTCGAGGAACAGCGGGACCGCGATCTGAGCGCCGGTCTCGAGGGTGGCCGGCTTGGTACCGCCCGTGGAGCGGTCGCCCTGCAGGCCGGGCTCGGTATGCGTGATCTCGAGGACCACGGACGCCGGCAGCTCGACGTAGAGCGGGGCCCCGTCGTGGGTGGCCACGATGGCGTTCTGGTTCTCCAGCATGTAGTCCGCCGCGGATCCGACGACGTCCGTGCCGACGTGCACCTGGTCGTACGTGTCGGTGTCCATGAAGACGAAGTCCGACCCGTCCTTGTAGAGGTACTGCATCGTCCGCTTGTCGACGTTGGCGGACTCGACCTTGGTGCCCGCGTTGAAGGTCTTGTCGACCACCTTGCCGGACAGCACCGCCTTGAGCTTCGTCCGCACGAAGGCCGGGCCCTTGCCGGGCTTGACGTGCTGGAACTCGACAACGGACCACAGCTGCCCGTCGATGTTGAGCACCATGCCGTTCTTGAGGTCGTTCGTGCTGGCCATGAGGAGTGGGGGTTCGCTTTCGGTCGTGGTTCTGGATCGCGTATGCCAGCCGTCGAGTCTACCGGGGCAGATGCGCCCCGAAGAACGCGTCGATCCGCTGCCAGGCGTCGGCCGCGGACTCGGGCTCCGGACCGACGTTGGCCAGCCGGAACACCGGGGCGAGCCACCACGGGCCGATGTCGGCGTCGTTGAGGAACGAGTGGCCGGCGTTCGGGTACTGCTTCACGTCGTGCTCCACCCCGAGCCGGGTGAGGTGGTACTCCAGCTTGGCCGGGACCTTCTCGTTGCCGCGGTCGCGAGCCCCGTAGCTGGCGACGATCGGGCAGGCCCCCTCGAGCACCTCGGGCGAGCTGGGCAGCATCCCGTAGTTGTCCGCCGCCACCCGGAACCCGTGCTTCGGCGCCGCACACATCAGCGCGAACCCGCCACCCATGCAGAAGCCGATGATCCCGATGTCGTCACTGGTGTCGGCCCGGTCCAGCAGCCACTGCCGGGCGGCGGCGATGTCCTGGTACGCGCGCCCGCGGCCGCTCTGCAGCGCTTGGAACGTCGCCTTGAGACACTTGCGCGGGCCGCCTTCGCTGAACAGGTCCGGCATGACGACGGAGTAGCCGAACGCCGCCATTCGGTCCGCCGACCGCTTGTTGACGTCGTCCGGCCCGAAGATCTCGTGGACGACGACAACCCCGGGGAGCTTCTCGTCGCCCGGCGGACGAACCGCATACCCCGTGAGGTGGGGCGATCCGCCGGTCGCCGCACCGAGCGCGGAGAGGTCCACCATGGTCCCGATCGGCGCGTCCGTCATGGGACGACCCAACCACAGGGGTCCGGAGGTCACACCCCGACGGTCAGCGCCGCCGCGTACCCCGACGAGGCGTCGCCGGACATCGTCGCGATCTGGTGGATGCCGGCGTCGTTGCCGAAGACGTTGTCGCGCTGCAGCGACACCTGCGAGAGGTTGCCGACGCTGGCCGAGTAGCCGTTCGTCGCGTACACGACGTCACACGCCTCCTTCGGCAGCGCGATCTGCGAGGTCTTGACGATCGGCCCGGACGAGGTCGCGTCGGCGACGCTGGAGTAGACCTCGAAGTGGATGTGCGGCCAGCGGCCCGAGTAGCAGGCCGGGAAGATCGACGTGAAGGTGACCGTCCCGGTCGAGTCGGTCTCCTGGACGCCGCGCAGGTAGTTCTCGCCGGTGACGGCGCGCGAGTAGAGCGAGTACTGGCCGTCGCGGTCGCAGTGCCACAGGTAGACGGCGGCTCCGGTCTTGGCGGCGCCGGTCGAGGTGTCGCGGACGGTGAGCTTGATGGTCAGCGGCACGCCCGCCGCGGTCGTCGTCGACGAGCCGAAGCTCGACCGGATGTCGGAGCGCACGATGCCGGAGTCGTCGAGCACGTTGACGCCGTTGGACCCGTCGCCGGGGTACGGGCCGGCGGTCTCGTCCGGCACCTCGGTGAGCGTTCCGGAGGCGTCCGCCGACGTGGTCGACGAGCCGCTGGAGCTGCTCGAGCCACTCGAGGTGCTCGAGGTGCCGCTCGACGTCGTCGACGAGGACGAGCCGGTCGCCGTCGACCCGGTGCCCGTGCCGCAGGCGGCCAACGCCGCGAGCGCTCCGACGCCGCCGAGGAGACCGAGCGCGCGGCGCCGGTTCATCGTCCCGAGGTCGTAGAGCAGGCCGCGGTCGTGGTCGTGGATCTCCCCGGCTTCGCCGTGGGCCCAGTTGCCGTCGGCGTCGACCCAGTCGGACTCGCGCGGGGTGACGGCGTCGGTGAGGGCGGCGTGGCGGTCGGCGGAGTCGGCGGCGTCGGCGGCGTCGGCGGTGCGTCTCGTCGTCATGGAATGAAGCGTCGAGGGGTCGGCCATGCGATTCCTCTGCGGTTCCTGTGCGCCTCTTGTGAGGCGGTCAGCCGGACACGCGGCGGTATGCCTCGACCAGCATCGCGTCGGGCGGGCCCTCGAGCCGGACCGGCGCGGCGATGTCGTCGAGGACGACGAACCGCAGACGTGACCCCCGCGACTTCTTGTCGCGGCGCATGACGGTGAGCAGGTCGACCCACCGGTCCGGCGGATACGACACCGGCAGGCCGAGGCTGCCGAGGACCGCCCGGTGCCGGTCGACGAGCGCCGGCGCGAGGTGACCGGAGAGCCGGCCCAGCTCCGCCGCATACGTCATCCCGACGCTGACCGCCTCGCCGTGCCGCCAGCGGTACCCCTCGACCTGCTCGACCGCGTGCCCGAAGGTGTGCCCGTAGTTGAGGATCTCCCGCAGATCGATCTCGCGCAGGTCGGCGGTGACGACGTCGGCCTTGACCTGGATCGCCCGCTCGACCAGCTGGCGCAGGAACGGCCCCTCGACGTCGACGGCGGCCACCGGGTCGGCCTCGACCAGCTCGAGGATGCGCGGGTCGGCGATGAACCCGCACTTGACGATCTCGGCCATGCCCGCCACGAGATCGGGCTGGGGCAGGGTGGCGAGCGCGTCGAGGTCGCAGAGCACGCCGGCCGGCGGGTGGAACGAGCCGACGAGGTTCTTGCCCTCGGGGGTGTTGATCCCGGTCTTCCCGCCGACGGCGGCGTCGACCATGGCGAGCAGCGTGGTCGGGACCTGCACCACCCGCACACCGCGCAGCCAGGTCGCCGCGACGAACCCGGCGAGGTCGGTCACCGTGCCACCGCCGACGCCGACGACCACGTCGGTCCGGGTGAACCCGGCCTGTCCCAGGGCCCCCCACAGCTCGGCGGCGACGACGGCGCTCTTGGCCTCCTCCGCGTCGGGGACGACGGCGAGGTAGGCGTCGAGCCCGGCCCCGCGGGCGGCGTCGGCCACCTGCTGGGCCCAGACCGCCAGGGTCGGCGGGTGCACGATGAGCACCCGCTGCACGGACTCGCCGAGTAAGGGGACAAGGGCGTCGACCACCCCGTGGCCGACGACCACCTCGTGCGCGTCGTCACCGGTCCCGACGGGGATGCTGGTCAGCGGGCCGGTCACCGGGCCGCTCCAGAGCCGTGGTCGGCCGCGACGAGGAGGTCGGCGACCTCGGCGGCGACGTCCTCCGGCGTCCGGCCGGCGGTGTTCGCCCGGACCGTGGCAACCGCCTCGTACACGGCGCGGCGCACGTTCATCATCGCCACCCACGACGCGCGCGGATTGACCGCGAGGAGCGGGCGGGACTGGTCGAACCCGATCCGCTTGGACGCGTCCGCGATGCCCACGTCGAGGAAGACGACGGTGTGACCCTCGAGCAGCTCGGCCGCACGGGGCTGTACCGGCGCGCCCCCACCGAGCGCGACGACACCGCGCTCCTCAGCCAGTGCGCGTTCGACCTCGGCCCGCTCCAGCGCCCGGAAGGCGTCCTCACCGTCCTCGACGAACAGGTCCGCGATGCTCCGACCGACGGCCCGGACGATGGCCTCGTCGGTGTCGTGGAACGGCACGCCGAGCCGCTCGGCCAGGGCGCGGCCGGTCACCGTCTTGCCCGAGCCGGGCGGCCCGACGATGACGGCGACCGGACGGTCTCCCGCGGTCACCACGACCGGAGTCGCTCGGGAATGGCGGCGAGGTACCCGTCGTGGTTGCGGGCCGTCTCCGTGACGCTGTCGCCGCCGAACTTCTCGACGCACGCCTGTGCCAGCACCAGCGCCACCATGGCCTCCGCGACCACGCCGGCGGCCGGGACCGCGCACACGTCGGACCGCTGGTGGATGGCCTTGGCCGGTTCGTCGCCGGCGATGTCGACGGTGTCCAGGGAGCGCGGGACGGTCGAGATGGGCTTCATGGCGGCGCGGACCCGGAGCACCTCGCCGGTCGACATGCCGCCCTCGGTACCCCCGGCCCTTCCAGAACGGCGCCGTATGACACCTAGGTGATCCCTCCACATCTCGTCATGGGCCTGCGAACCGCGCCTGCGAGCGGTGGTGAAGCCGTCGCCCACCTCGACGCCCTTGATCGCCTGGATCCCCATCAGGCCGGCCGCGAGCTGCGCGTCGAGGCGGCGGTCCCAGTGGACGTGGGAGCCGAGGCCCGGCGGGACGCCGTAGGCGACGACCTCGACGACGCCGCCCAGCGTGTCGCCGTCCTTCTTCGCGGCCTCGACCTCGGCGATCATGGCCGCCGAGCCGGCGGCGTCGAGCGTCCGCACCGGGTCGGCGTCGAGCTGGTCCACGTCGTCGGGCGTCGGCAGCTCGGCGTCCTCACCGACGCCGGCGGTCCCGATCGCCACGGTGTGCGAGACCAGGCGGATGCCGTAGGCCTGCTCGAGGAACGCCGACGCCACCGCTCCGAGCGCCACCCGGGCGGCGGTCTCGCGCGCGGAGGCCCGCTCCAGGATCGGGCGGGCGTCCTCGAACCCGTACTTCTGCATCCCCACGAGGTCCGCGTGGCCGGGCCGCGGACGGGTGAGCGGCCGGTTCCGGGCGATCTCCTTCTCCGCGTTGACGTCGTCGGCCGCTTCGAGCGCCGACTCGTCGACCGGGTCCGGGCTCATCACCGTCTCCCACTTGGGCCACTCGGTGTTGCCGATCCGGATCGCGATCGGCGACCCGAGGGTGAGTCCGTGCCGCAGGCCGCCGAGGAACTCGACGGCGTCCTGCTCGAAGGCCATCCGCGCGCCCCGCCCGAACCCCAGCCGCCGACGCGCCAGCGCGGCCGCGACGTCCCGGGTGGTCACCTGGACCCCGGCGGGGAGCCCCTCGATCACCGCGACGAGCGCCGGGCCGTGGGACTCACCGGCGGTCAACCAACGCAGCATGCCCGCGATCTTGCCACGCACCGGACACCCGTCTCCGGGCCCGTCCGCGACGCTAGATGAGCTGGAAGCGCACCAGCAGCGCGAGCAGTGCGCCCACGACGATGAACGGCCCGAACGCGATGTGGCTGCGCAGCGTCAGCCGACGGGTGGCCAGCCCGACGAGGGCCACCACGCCGGACACCAGGTACGCCGCGACGAACCCGAGGATCGGCACCCCCCACCCGAGGTAGCCCAGCGGCAGCGCCACCAGGCCGCCCAGCGTCGCGTCGCCCAGCCCGAGCCCGCCCGGGACGATGAAGGCGAGCACGGCGTACACGAACCACCCGGCGACGCCACAGATCACGCCGCGTAGCAGGGCGCCCCAGTCCCCCGTCGTCGCGGAGGCCACGGTGAGCAGCACGAGCAGCCCGGGGATGACCGGCAGCGTCAACCCCTCCGGGAGGCGGTGGGTGTCGAGGTCGATCCAGAACAGCGCCACGCCGGCCCACGCGAGGAGCAGGTATGCGGGCAGCGCCGCGCCCTGCGACAGGCCGCCGAGGCGCCAGGCCAGGACTCCCCACAGCACCGGGACCGCGACGGCGAGCAGGGCGGCCGGCCCTGGCAACGGCTCATCAGCCTCGTCGTCGAGCCGGTATGCGCCGGTGCCGAGCTCCCGGGCCAGCAGCCAGCCGACGCCGGCTCCGGCCACGGTGACGACCGCGACCAGCCACCAGGGCGCCGCAACGGCCGGAGCGAAGGTCATGGCCGGACCAGGCCGACGGCCGCCCGCATCGCCTCCAGCGGCGCGGGGTGTCCGGTCATCATCCGGAACTGCTCGGCCGCCTGGTGGAGGAGCATCGCGACTCCGGGAGCGACCGCATACCCCCGCTCGGGTGCCAGCTCGGTGAAGGCGCTGGCGGTGCCGTAGACGACGTCGAGGACCGCACCACGGCCCCGCGGGAGGGTGACCGCGGCCTCCGACCGGTCCCCGGGCACGGTCGAGACGATGACGTCGACGCCGTCGGGCCAGTCGCCGATGTCGCGGCGCGTGACGAGCAGGCCGGACGCCTGGGCCTGGGCCAGGGTGGCGCCGCGGACCTCGCCGCGCACCATGAAGTCCACGCGCGTGGCGCCGAGGGCGACGAACGCCGCGACGACCGAACGAGCGGTCGCGCCCGACCCCACGACCACCGGCCGCTCGGCATGCTCGACGCCGACCTCGGCCAGCGCCCCGAGCACGCCGACCACGTCGGTGTTGTCGGCGTCCCACCCGCCGTCGGGCCGGTGGAGCAGGGTGTTGATCGACCCGGTGTCACGGGCGACGTCGGACACGGTGGTCGCCACCTCGAACGCCACCTCCTTGAGCGGCCGCGTGAGCGACAGGCCGCGCCACTCCGGGCCGTCCAGTCCGGCGACGAACGCGACCAACTCGTGCTCGCCAACGTCGGCGCGGGTGTACTCCCAGTCGTCCAGGCCGAGCGCGCGGTACCCCGCCGTGTGGAGCGCCGGCGAGAGCGAGTGGGCGATGGGCGAGCCGAGGACGGCGGCCCGTTCAGCCATCGGCCCGACGGTGCCGACGCTGCCGATCATGGTGCGGGTCGGTCAGCACTTGCCCGTGTTCGCCTGGCACCAGGCCTGGAACTCCTTGACGTACTGGTCGTGCTGGTCCTGCGTCTCCGCGAACTTCGTCTCGCCGGTGCTGGGGTTGACGGTGACCCAGAACAGCCACGGTCCCTCGGCCGGCTTCAGCGCCGCGTCGATGGCCGAGGCGCTCGAGCTGCCGATCGGGCCGGCCGGCAGGCCCGCGTTGACGTAGGTGTTGTAGGGGTTCTTGTCGGCGCGCTCCGCGTCCGTGGTGGTCAGGGCCCGCTTCTGGACGCCGTAGCTGACCGTCGAGTCCAGCTGCAGGTTCATCCCCTTCTCGATCCGGTTGAGGATCACCCGGGCCTGCTTCTCGCGGTCCTCGGTGCTGCGACCCTCGGCCTCGAGGATGCTCGCGGTGATGACCACCTTCTCCATGTCGTCCGGCGCGACGCCCTTCGCCGTCAGCGTGGAGACCGCCTTCTGGACCATCTGTCGCATCTGCTCGGTCGGCGAGGAGTCCTTGGCGAACTCGTACGTGGCCGGGAACAGGTACCCCTCGACGTTGCCCTTGGCCGACGCCGGCAGGCCCAGCGCCGTCGCGTCCTTCGCGGCCGCCTCGTAGTCGGCGACCGGTTTGCCGCTGGCCTTGGCGAGGGTGGCGAAGACCTCCGACTTCCAGCGGCCCTCGGGGATGGTCACCATCGGGACAGTGCGGTTGGCCGGGTTGGCGAGGAGGCTGACGGCGTCGGAGGCCTTCATCTCCTTCTTCAGGGTGTACTCGCCCGGCTGGATGCCGGCGCTGGCCGGGTTGTCGGCGGCCGCGTCGGTGAACGCCTTGGCCGTCTTGACGACGCCTGCGGCGAAGAGGGTGTTGGCGATGGCCCGACCGGAGTCTCCGGCGTTGACCGTGACCTGCACGTCGGTCGTACCGGGTCCGGGGTAGTCGGTGTCGCCGCCGAAGCCGGAGAACACCGGTTTGAGCACGGTCACCGCGGCGAAGGCGGCCGCGCCGATGAGGGCGATCGCGACGACGAAGACCAGCAGCCGCTTGACCGTCCGCCCGCCGCGGCCTGTCCGGCGCGTATGCCGGTCGGCCCGTCGCGGCCCGTCGGCCGCCGGGTCGACGAAGGGGTCGTAGCCGTGCTCGAGGTGCTCGTCGTGCTCGTCGTGCTCGTCGTGCTCGTAGAGGGCGCCGTTCTCGTCGTACTCGTGGTGCCCGTGGTCGTCGTACAGCGCGCCGTGCTCGTCGTACTCGTGCAGGACGCCGTGCTCGTCGTAGCCCGCCCTCGGGTCAGGGGCGAGGTCATGGGCCACGTCATGGACCGAGTCATAGGCGACGTGGTCGCCGGAGCCGGACGCGGGGTCGCGTCGGTCGGTCATGCTCGGTCCTTCTGTCGGGGGCGGCGCCGCAGGGGGTCGACCCTCGTGCCGGGCGCACGTCCCGTGGCGCGCTCGCCGTCGAGCGCGGACTGGAGAATGAGCACCGCGGCCGTCTGGTCGACGACGCTGCGTTGTGAACGGCCTGCCACTCCGCTCTCGCGAAGTCTGCGGTGCGACTCTACGGTGGTCAAGCGCTCGTCGACGAGCCGAACGGGCACCGGGTCGACGAGGCGGGCGACGTCGGACGCATACGCCCGCGCCAGCGCGGCCGCCTCGCCCTCGGCTCCGGACAGGTGCCGTGGCAGCCCGACGACGACCTCGACGGCGGCGAGGTCGCGGGCGACGGCGGCGATCCGGGCCAGGTCGGTGCGAGCCTCCGTGACATCCCTGGGCACGGTCTCAACCGGGGACGCGAGCAGCCCCGACGGGTCGCTGGCCGCGAGACCGACGCGGACCGACCCGACGTCGACACCCAGCCGGACACCTGCTCGTACCATCGGCTCATTCGACCACAGGACCGGCGTGCGAACACGCCGACTCACGGTCAGCCGGTGCGCCCGCGCAGGGCGTCCTCGACCGCACCGAGGGCCGCGGAGACCTTCGACGGGTCGGTTCCGCCACCCTGCGCGAGGTCGTCCTTCCCGCCGCCGCCACCGCCGAGGACCTGGGCCGCGACCTTCACCAACGAACCGGCCGTCACTCCGGCCGCACGCGCCCCAGGGGTCGTGGCGACCACGACGACCGGACGGCCTCCGGCGGCCGAGGCCATGGCCACGACCGCCGATCGGTCGGCGCCGAGCCGGTTCCGGACGTCGAGGACGAGGGATCGCAGGTCGTCGGCCGCGAGGTCACCGGCGTCGTGGGTCACCAGGGCGACCCCGCCGAAGTCGCGAGCGCTGGACACCAGCCCGGCGGACGCCCCGAGCGCCTTCTCCTGACGGGCGGCGGCGATCTCGCGCTCCGCCTCCTTGAGCCGGCCGAGGATCCCGGCGACCCGCTCGGGCAGCTCCTCGGGACGAGCCTGGAGCGCCTCGGTCAGCTGCCCGACGATCGCGTGCTCGCGGGCGAGGAAGGAGTACGCGTCGACGCCGACGAGCGCCTCGACCCGCCGCACCCCCGACCCGATCGAGGACTCCCCCAGCAGCGTGACGACACCGAGCTGGCCGGAGCGTTGCGCGTGGGTGCCACCACAGAGCTCACGGGCCCAGTCGCCGACCGAGATGACCCGGACCGCATCGCCGTACTTCTCCCCGAACAGTGCCATCGCGCCGGCGTCACGGGCCTCCTGCTGCGTCATCACCTCGGCGGTCACCGGCAGGTCGTCGAGCAGCAGCGCGTTGACCTTCGCCTCGACGTCGCGCAGCACCGACTTGGGCACCGCGGACTGGGCGTTGAAGTCGAACCGGAACCGGCCGGGCGCGTTCTCCGAACCGGCCTGGGTCGCGGTATCGCCGAGGGCCTCGCGGATGGCCTTGTGGACCATGTGCGTGCCGGTGTGGGCGCGGGAGATCGACTTGCGGCGCTCGATGTCGACCTCGGAGAGGGCCTGGGCGCCGGGCAGGACCTCGCCGAGGACCACGGTTGCCCGGTGTGTGACGACGCCGCCGATCGGGGTCTGGACGTCGCGCACCTCGATGACCGCGCCGTTGTCCAGCTCGATCCGGCCGCCGTCGGCCAGCTGGCCGCCGCCCTCCGCGTAGAACGGGGTACGGTCGAGGACCAGCTCGATGTCGTCGCCGGGTCCGGCGGCGTCGACCTTCTCGCCGTCGCGGACGATCCCGGCGACCCGGCCCTCGGAGACGACCTCGTCGTACCCGGTGAACTCGACGGCGCGGCCGAGGTCGTCGGCGATCCGCCGGTAGACCGAGGTGTCGACGTGCCCCTGCTTGCGCGCCTTGGCGTCGGCCCGCGCGCGGTCCTTCTGCTCCTGCATGAGCCGGCGGAACCCGGCCTCGTCGACGGCGACGCCCTGCTCGGCCGCCATCTCGAGGGTGAGGTCGATGGGGAAGCCGTAGGTGTCGTGGAGCGCGAACGCCTGGGACCCGGTCAGCTCCGGTTTGTGGTCCGGGTTACCCGGACCCGCGGACTTCACCCGCGCCACCGCGGTGTCGAGGATCGTCGTCCCAGAGGCGAGGGTCCGGCGGAAGGCCTCCTCCTCCGCATACGCGACCTGGCTGATCCGGTCGAAGTCGGTGCGCAGCTCCGGGTAGGTGATGCTCATCCGCTCCATCGAGACCGGCAGCAGGTGCGGCATGGCCGGCTCGTCCCAGCCGAGCAGCCGCATCGAGCGGACCGCGCGGCGCAGCATCCGGCGGAGCACGTAGCCGCGGCCTTCGTTGCCCGGCGCCACCCCGTCGCCGATGAGCATGAGGCAGGACCGCACGTGGTCGGCGACGACCCGCAGCCGGACGTCGTCGGGGCTGCTCTGGGACGCGACGTGGCTGGGGACCGCGCCGTAGCGCTTTCCGGTCATCTCGGCCGCGCGGTCGAGGACCGGCCGGACCTGGTCGATCTCGTAGAGGTTGTCGACGCCCTGCAGGACGCTGGCGATCCGCTCCAGGCCCATGCCGGTGTCGACGTTCTTCTTGGGCAGCGGTCCGACGATGTCGAAGTCGGCCTTGCTCCGCACCGCGCCGAGCTCGAACTCGGTGAAGACGAGGTTCCAGATCTCCATGAACCGGTCCTCGTCGACCGTGGGCCCGCCGTCGGGTCCGTACTGCGGACCGCGGTCGTAGAAGATCTCGCTGCAGGGACCGCCGGGGCCGGGAATGCCCATGTGCCAGTAGTTGTCGAGCCGGTCGCGCCGGACGATTCGCTCTTTGGGGATGTCGGTCAGCTCGAGCCAGAGCGCTTCGGCCTCGTCGTCGTCCTCGTAGACGGTGGCCCACAGCTTCTCGGGGTCGAGCCCGTAGCGGCCGCCGTCGACCGGGCCGGTGAGCAGCTCCCACGCATACGCGATGGCGTCGTGCTTGAAGTAGTCGCCGAACGAGAAGTTGCCGTTCATCTGGAAGAAGGTGCCGTGCCGGCTGGTCTTGCCGACCTCGTCGAGGTCGGGGGTGCGCACGCACTTCTGGACGGAGGCCGCGCGCGGCCACGGCGGGGTCTGCTGGCCGCTGAAGTAGGGCACGAAGGGAACCATCCCGGCCACGACGAACAGCAGGTTCGGGTCGTCGTACGGCAGCGGCGCGCTGGGCACGTTGGCGTGCCCCTTCTCCTCGAAGAACGCCAGCCAGCGACGCGCGATCTCGGCGGTTTCCATGGTCAGCGACCCTAGTCGAACGGGGTATGCCGGCCGGCCGGGGTTTCCGCGGCCGGCTCAGTCCCGCAGCAGCGTCTCGAGGATCTCCCGGGTGTGCTCCAGGGCCCCCAGATGGCCGTCGTCCTCGCGCAGCCGCAGCGTCGCGTCAGGCAGGTGTCCGGCGAGCCACGGACCGGCCCCCGGCGGCACGTGGCGGTCCGCACCGCCGTACCAGAGGTACACCGGTCGGTGGACGTCGGCCAGGTCGATGTCCCAGGGCCCGATCCAGGCCAGGTTGTCCCAGCCGGCACCACTGGTGCCGTTGGCCAGCGACGCTCGAAGGGCGGTGACCATCTCGGGTGCTCCGGTCCGGTCGATGACCTCCCGGTCGTGCGGGCCGAACATGGTGCGGAACCCTGCACCGATCTCTGCGTCGGTGCCGAGGAGGGCGCCCCGGAAACCCTCGAACCCTCGGGCGAACCCGGCCGCCGCGGCCTCCTGGTCCGGGAGCAGGCCGACAGCGGCCAGGTCGTTCTCGTCGAGCAGGTCCATGGCTCCCGGTGCCAGCTGGAAGGGGACGGCGCCGGCCGCCACACCGCAGCGAGTCACGCGGTCTCCCAGGAGCGCCGCACAGGCCAGGGAGAACGGGCCGCCGCCGGACTGCCCCAGCGTCGCGAACCGGTCCAGACCCAGCCGGTCGGCGATCGTCGCCGTCGCACCGGCGACGGAGGCGAGCCCGAACGGCTGCGGTGTCGACTCCCCGTAGCCCGGCCGGTCGAACGAGATCAGCCGGATGCCGAGCTCGGAGCAGTCGGCGTCGGCGAAGGCCGGCTCGAGCCGGCACGACGGGGTGCCGTGGAAGTACACGAGCGGCTGCCCGTCGGGGTCGCCGGCTTGCCGGACCGCCCACGTCGATCCGTCCACGTCGATCCGGGTCTCCACCGGTCCCTGCGCAACCACGCCTGGAGCCTAGGTCTGGACCTACCCGGACGCACCCTGGTTGGCCTCGTTGATCGCGCCCTCGATCCGGCTGTAGTCGGCGTTCGGGTCCATGCCCATGATCCCGGCCCAGGCGGGCACCGTCTCGGTCTCGAAGTAGCGGTGCCCGTACCCGCCGGGGACGGTGTTGGACATGGCCATGTCGGCCGTCACCTGCCAGAACGTCACGAACGGCATCCACGACATGTAGCTCATCGGCGTGCCCGGTTGTCGGGTCTCGACCAGCCAGTCCGGGGTGTTGAAGATGAGGTCGGGTGACCACCAGACGACCGGGTCGGAGTCGTGCTGGAGGTAGACCACCCGTGGCGCGTTCCACAGGCCGAACGAGTGCCCGAACTGGTCGGCGGTCAGCTCCTTCTCGTTGCTGGCGAACCGGAAGTGGACCCCGTTACCGATCGTGGGATTGACCTCGGTGGAGCCGAACGTCCGCTCGTCGGTGAGCGCCTCGTGGTTGGGCGTGAACGAGGGCGTACCCGTCCACAGCGCGCCGTCGACCTGCGCGAGCATGTCGTCGGGACTGTCGAAGGCGCCGTTCCCGCCGTACGCACCGAGGGACTCGCCACCGGCGTACAGCTTGGGCCGTTGGTCCTGCGGCATGGACGCGATCTTGGCCGCGACCGCCTTGAACAGCAGCCGGCCGACCTTCGGCGGCTCGTCTCTCGCGGTGAGCAGGCCCAGCGCCGAGGGCAGGGTGGAGTACTGCATCGCGACGATGGCCGAGTCGCCGTGCAGGAGGTACTCGAACGACTCGGCCGACCACTCGTTGACGAACCCCGTGCTCGTCGAGGTCACGACGACGATGGCCTGGCGCTCCCAGGCCTTGGTCCGGTCCATCTCGGCCATGACGAGGTTCTTGGTGTCCTCGAGGTTGCGGTCCTTGTCGGCGCTGGCGAAGACCCGGATCGGCTCCTTCGCGTCGTCGTCGCGGGTGACCACGCTGACCCGGGCCTGGTTGGGTCCGGAGGCGATGAACGACTTGCCGTCCGCGCCGATGCTGTCCCACGGGACCAGCGACCCCGGGCCGCCTGACCGCAGCGGTGAGGCCGGGGCGAAGACCCCGGCGGGCGTGGACTTGTTGACCGCGTCGGCCTGATCCTTGGCGGCGAGGAGCAGACCGCGGATGACGACCTGGTCGAAGACGGCCGCGACGGCGACGATCGTCACGATGGTGGCGACGAGCCGGGCGATGGCGACCCGCACCGCCCGCCGCTCGAGTCGGGCGGTCAGCCAGTGGGTCAGCGCGGCGAAGAGGTGGTAGACACCGATGAACAGCGCCCCGACGAGGATAGCGGCGAGGATGCTGGCCAAAGGGTAGAGCGGGCCGGGGGGCTGCTCCCCGACGTACGCCGTGACGTAGGTGTGCCAGGCGGCGTTGACGAACGGATAGGCCAGCACGGCGAGGGCGACGAGGACGTACCAGACGCGGCGCAGAACCGTGCGGGCCCGCGGCCGGATGGTCATCCGAAAGCCCGACCAGCGGGCGAACAGCTGCCAGATCTCGGCGATGATGAGCCCGACGACGTAGAAGATCAACGCCGAGATGCCGCCGATCAAGCCCTGGAAGTACCACGGCCGGGGCAGCAGCGACGGGGTGTCGGAGGCGAGGTAGCCGAGGAAGGCCAGGGCGACCGGGAACCGGGGCAGGTTCAGGACCCAGTGTCGCAGCCGCCACCAGAGTCGGCGCGGCCAGGACGGCCGTCGAGTACGCGGCCTCTCGACGGACCGTTCGGTGGCGGTGTCGACCCCCATGGCGGCTAGTGTCCCGCAGCGGAGCCCACAGGAAAGGGAGTTCCGCTCAGCGGTTCGCCAGGCGCTCCTTCAGCCAGGCGAGGCGGGCGGCGAGCCGCTCCTCGAACCCGCGGTCGGTGGGCCGGTAGTAGTCGGTGGCGCCGGCGAGGTCGTCCGGGAGGTACTGCTGCGCCGCGACTCCGTCGGGCGAGTCGTGGGCGTAGGCATACCCATCGCCGTGACCGAGCCGAGCGGCCCCGGCGTAGCCGCTCCCCCGCAGGTGCGGCGGAACCGGCCCGCCCTTGCCGGCCCGCACGTCGGCGATCGCCGCCCCGACGGCGAGGTACGACGCGTTGGACTTGGGCGCCATCGCGTTGTGAACGACGGCCTGCGCCAGGATGATTCGCGCCTCGGGCATCCCGATCTGGGCGACGGCGTGCATCGCCGCGACAGCGGTCTGCAGGGCGGTCGGGTCGGCCATGCCGACGTCCTCGCTCGCGGCGATGACGATGCGGCGGGCGATGAAGCGCGGGTCCTCGCCGGCCTCCAGCATCCGAGCGAGGTAGTGCAGCGCCGCGTCGACGTCGCTGCCCCGCATCGACTTGATGAGGGCGCTGGCCACGTCGTAGTGCTGGTCACCGGCCCGGTCGTAGCGCACCGCCGCCTGCGCCACGGCCTGTTCCGTATGCGTCAGCACGATGGTGACGGGGTGGTCGTCGGTGTCCGCGGTCAGCGGCTCGGTGTCGAGGGCGACGCCCGCGGCGGCCTCGAGGGCCGTGAGCGCACGCCGGGCGTCACCGCCGGCGATCCGGACGAGGTGCGCGCGGGCGTCCTCGTCGAGGGTGAAGCCGCCGGCCAGCCCGCGCTCGTCCGCGACGGCCGCGTCGACGAGGTCGGCGATCTCGTCGTCGTCGAGCGGCGTCAGCGTGACGAGGACCGAGCGGGAGAGCAGCGGAGCGATGACGCTGAACGACGGGTTCTCGGTGGTCGCCGCGACGAGGACGACGAGCCGGTTCTCCACGCCGGGCAGCAGGGCGTCCTGCTGCGCCTTGGTGAACCGGTGGATCTCGTCGAGGAACAACACCGTCTGGCGGTCGTAGAGATCGCGGTCGCGGCGGGCCTGGTCCATGACCTCCCGGACGTCCTTGACCCCTGCGGTGACCGCGGACAGCTCGACGAAGCGCCGGTCCGAAGCACTGGCGACGAGGTGCGCGAGGGTGGTCTTGCCGGTGCCGGGCGGTCCCCAGATGATCGCCGAGAGCGGGCCGGCGGTGCCGCCGGATCCTTCGACGAGGCGGCGCAACGGGCTGCCGGGACGCAGCACGGCGGCCTGGCCGCGGACCTCCTCCAGCGATCGCGGGCGCATCCGGACGGCGAGCGGCGGGAGGGTACTGTCGCCGGTCGCCACGGGGCCGGCCGCGACCCGGTCGTCCCGGGCCTGGGCGAACAGGTCCGTTGCGTCGCTCATTGCCTCCAGCCTAGTGACGGGCGACGACGGTCGGCCCCACGTACGCTGAGCCGTGGCCACCTCGCTCGACGCCCCTCCCGGGCAGCGTCTTGCGGTGGACCCGCCCCCGCCGGACGGTGAGCCGGAGCGGTCGTCGCCCGCGGCATACCCGAGGACCCGCCTGGCCCGGCTCGGCGCCGTGGGGGCCCGGCACCCGTGGCGGTTCGTGCTGGTCTGGATGGTCATCACCGCGGCGGCGTTCGCCGTCGCCGTCGGCGGGGTGACCGGGGAGTCGCTGTTCCAGCGCCTGCACTCCGGGGCGCCGTCGGCGCCGAGCGAGGCCGAGACCGGCCAGGACCTCATCGGAGCCAACGAGGCCAGCTCCGACAGCCTCACCCTCCAGGTGTCCGGGGCGAACCTCGCCGATTCGGCCGCCGTCGAGCGGGCAACCACGGCGACCCAGGCCCTCGCGAAGGTCGCCAACGTCGCCTCCGTGACGTCGCCTTTTGTCCTGCCCGGCGGCCTCCAGAACCCGCAGTCCGTGGCGTTCCTCAGCGGCGGCAGCCCGAGCGGTGGTGGCTTCGTCACCGTCGCCTCGTTCGCCAAGGGCGCCGACAAGGACGCGCGGAACGTGGCGCGCGCTGCCGCCCAGCAGCAGTTCGACGCCATCGTCGCCACGTTCCCCGGCGCGACCGGTGAGGTCGGCGGCGTGGGTCCGCTGGTCGACGCGATCACCCACCAGATCGAGACCGACCTGCGCGCAGGTGAGGGCATCGCCCTGCCCCTCTCCTTTATCGTCATGCTCTTCGTCTTCGGCGGGTTCGTGGCGGCGGGGATGCCGATCGCGGGGGCGATCGCCGCGATCGGCGGCGGCCTGGCGTCCCTGTTCGCCTTTTCCCACCTCATCGACCTCGACGCCAGCGTCGTCAATGTCGTCACCCTGCTCGGGCTGGGGCTCTCGATCGACTACGGCCTGCTGACCGTCAGTAGGTACCGCGAGGAACTCGGCCGGATCGCCGCGGCCGACACCGAACGGCGACGGCACGTCTTCACTCGAGAGGACGTCATCGAGGCCACCGCGCGGACCGTCGCGACGGCCGGCCGGACGGTGGTCTTCTCCGGGCTCACGGTGGCCATCGCCCTTAGCGGCCTGATGCTCTTCGACGCCGCGATCATGCGGGCGATCGGTGCGGCCGGCGTCTCCATCGTCCTCGTCGCCATCGTCGTCGACCTGACCCTGCTCCCCGCACTCTGCGCCCTGGGTGCCAAGCGGCTGGTCCCCCGTCGTCGCGAGACGGGTCCGGACCGCGGGGTTTTCTCTGAGCTGGCCCGGTTCGTGCAGGCCCGGCCGACCGCCGTCATCGTCGTGACTCTCGCCGCGCTCGTGGCTCTCGCCTGGCCGGTTCTCTCCATGAAGCTGACGTCCTCGGGGACGCAGATGCTGCCGGTCGGCTCGCCGCAGCGGGTGTTCTTCGAGGACCTCGATCGGAACTACCCGGCCCTGCAGTCCCCCGACGTCACCGTCGTGGCCGAGGCACCGGTGGAGACTACCCAGCAGTGGGCCACCTCGTCCGTGGCGACGCTCCCCGGCGTCGAGCGGGCGACCGGCCGCTCGCTCACGCCGACCCTCAGCGTCGTCTCGGTCAGCGTCGCCGGCGACCCGCTCAGCCCCGAGACCGAGGCCGTCATCGACGAGCTGCGGACCAACCGGCCGGCGTTCACCACCTACGTCACCGGACAGGCGGCGGGCCAGCGCGACTTCCTCGAGAGCATGGTGTCCAAGGCCCCGTATGCCATCGGCCTGGTTGTGCTCGGCACGTTCGTCCTGCTCTTCCTCATGACCGGGTCGCTGGTCATCCCGCTCAAGGCGCTGCTGCTCAACGTCGTGTCGCTCGGTGCTGCTTTGGGCGTGTTGGTGCTGACCTTCCAGCAGGGCCACCTGCAGGGGCTCATCGGCTTCTCGTCCGTCGGCGCGATCGAGTCGATGATCCCGTTCCTGGCGTTGGCTTTCGGGTTCGGGCTGTCCATGGACTACGAGGTGTTCCTGCTGGCCCGGATCGCTGAGCTCTACCGGCAGGGCGTCCCGAACGACCGTGCCGTCTCGCTGGGGCTGCAGCGTTCGGGCCGGATCATCACGTCCGCCGCGCTGCTCATCATCATCGTCTTCGCCGGGTTCGCGGCGGGGCAGCTGCTCATCATCAAGGAGATCGGCGTCGCGCTGGTCACCGCGGTGATCCTCGACGCCACGGTCGTCCGGATGCTCCTCGTCCCCGCGACGATGACCCTGCTCGGCGACTGGAACTGGTGGGCCCCGGCACCGCTCGCGCGCTGGCACGCCCGGCACGGCATCCAGGAATGACGCGCTTTCCGTGACCTACGGCGCATCCGGACGATGGGTGCACCGGCGGGGTTTAGTTTCGGGTGCATCAACGTCCGCATGGACGATCTGGTGGACAGCGTCCTCAGCAGTCAACGAGAGGGAGATGTCGTGCGCACGTGGCTGACCGAGCGGTTCGGATTGACGGTTCCCGTTGTGGCCGCGCCCATGGCCGGCGTCAGTACCGCTCGGCTCGCTGCAGCGGTGTCGGCTGCCGGCGGGCTCGGCATGCTCGGCGTAGGGCCCACGTCGACGCCGGACGGGGTACGCGAGCAGTGCGCTGTCGCGCGGGTGGAGGGCGGGTTTGGCGTCGGGCTGTTGGCCTGGGCTCTTGCGCAGGACGACGCTCTGGTCGATGTCGTCGTCGCTGAGGCGCCGGCCCTGGTGTCCCTGAGCTACGGCCCGTACGAGCGGTGGATCGCGCCGCTGCAGAAGGCCGGCATCGTGGTGGCGACCCAGGTCGGCACGTTGGAGGAGGCCGTTGCTGCCGAGCAGGCGGGTGTCAACGTGCTGGTCGCTCGCGGCGGTGAGGGGGGTGGCCACGGCCGAAACGACGTGGCCACGCTGCCGCTGCTGCAGGCGGTTCTTGACGCGGTGCAGATACCGGTGCTCGCGGCGGGTGGCATCGGCACGGCCCGCGGCCTGGCCGCAGTGCTCGCCGCCGGTGCGGCCGGTGCGTGGGTCGGGACCGCATTTCTCGCCTGCACCGAGGCGGCTACCTCGGCAGGCGCGCGTGAACTCCTGCTGGCGGCGGCGGACACGGACACGGCGTACGGTCGCGTGTTCGACGTGGGGCAGCGCCTCGCTTGGCCGCCGGAGTACGCCGGTCGCGCGCTGCGCAACGCGTTCTTCGACCGTTGGGTCGGCCGCGAGGCCGAGCTCGCCGGCGATGACGCGGCGGCTGCCGAGCTGGCGGCTGCCCGGAAGCACGGCGACTTCGACGTCGCCTGCGTGTACGCCGGTCAGGGCGTAGGTCTGCTGCGTGCCGAGCGGGCCGCCGCCGACGTCCTGGGTGAGCTCGCCGGTGCGGAGCGTCTGCTCGAGCGCGCCGCCGGGTCCGCATACCCGCCCCTGGGCGCCGAACAGGGTCTGAGTCGGGACGACGAACCGGTCCGCGTCCTCGAGGAGGGCCCTCGCGCCTAACCTGGTGAGCCAGAGGCGTACTCGGACGTTGTCCGGGTCGACCGAGACGAGCATCGACCGCACGCCCGCACGCCAGGCCCGACCGGCCGCGAAGGTGGCGAGCGCTCTCCCGACTCCCTGGGACTGTTCGGCGTCGACGACCTCAAGCGCCAGCTCGGCCGCCGCCGGGAGCTCACCCGTACGGATCCACCGGACGATCCCGATCGGCCGCCCGGCGCGCCACGCCGCGTATGCCTCGTGGCGTCCAGGACTCACGTCGGTCAGCGCGCAGACCATGCGAGGGCTGAGACGTGGGGTCGGGGCCGAGTAGCGCAGCCGACGAGAGGCCGGTGACAGTCCCTGGTGAACGGTGATGAGCGGCCAGGCCTGTCCCGGCCGCAGCTCGGTGATGACCGCTGGGTGTGCACCCACGGATGGGACGGCCCGATGCCCGGCGTCGGACAGGGTTGGGGGCTCGGATCTCATACCGTCCAGTGCACAGAAGGGTTGACACCCGGCACATCGCTTGACCGGGTCATCCCGATGAATGGCCCGGGCAGGCCACAGTGCGCTCCGGCGGGCGACCGTGTATGCCCTGCGGTTGCTTGCGGAACGGTGGGGTCTGCGTACGATTTCGACGAGGCCGACGCATCCACTGCCGCAGGATTTCCGCGGACGCGGTCCAGGGACGGTGACGACGCACCCGTTCGTCCACGGCTGGCTGGGTCGAGGTGCCGGCAGGGTCGCCAACGACAGAGGGGGGTTGGGAATGAGTGAGCAGACCGACGCGCAGCCAGCGGATGCCGGCGTGATCCGGGTCTTCCACGACTCTCAGGATTTGGTCGTGGCGCCGACCGGCATCATCGGAACCCCCGACGGGGACATGTGGTTCACCAGCATCGGCAACAGCCGAATAGGGCGAGTCCGTCCGTCCGACGGCGCGATCCAGACGTTTGCGGATCCCGCCGACAACATCGCGCTGCCGGCGAACATCTTCCCCGCCACTGACGGGCGAGTGTGGTTCACCTGCCTCGGTTCCAACCGTCTCGGTTCCATCGACCCGGCGGCGGCCAACCCGGCCGAGACCATCACCACGTTCACCCATGCCGCGTTCGACAAGCCGGTCGCCTTGAAGGCGGCTCCGGATGGGCGGCTGTGGTGCAGTCTGCGCGGTGGCGACGCCCTGGCCTCGGTCGACCCGCTCGCCGCGGACCCCGCGTCGAGCGTCACCGTCGTCGACCACCCGGCCATCGCCGCTCCCGCGGCCATCTTCATCGATCCGTCCGGCCGCCTGTGGTGGGTCAACGGCGGTGACAACACCATCGGCTACCTCGACACTGCGTCGGCGGTACCCGCTGACACCGTCCGCGTCATCAACCCTCCGAACGGGCTGTCCAGCCTGCGGGGATGGTCACTCGATGACGAGGGGGCGCTGTGGCTGACAACGCAGAGCCCCGCCGCGCTCATCCGCATCGACCTCAACGCTCAAGAACCGGAGGGAGCGCTCCGTCACGCGACCGATCCTCGGCTTCGCACCCCGGACGGCATCTGGTTAGGGGCCGACCGGGCGTTGTGGTTCGCCGACACCAATGCGCACGCCATCGTTCGCTTCGACCCCGCCGCGTCCGCCGAGGGAGACGCCTTCACGATGTTCGGTCAGCCGCCACTGGTGCAGGCGCCGTTCGACATCAAAGCAACCCTCGACCCGTCCGACCGTCGGCTGTGGTTCACGGACAAGGGCGCCAACAAGATCGGAAGCATCACTACCTAGAAGGCGTCTCTGACCAACTTCCACTGGCTCGTGGACAGACCCGTCCAGCGCACCAGAACGGACCAAACGGACGGACCGACTCACGTCGTTGTTGCTCATCGACCCGCCGCGGTGCCGTCGGTGGCGCCGGTCGTGGGAGCTCGGTGGGCCGCCTTGAGGGTGCGGTAGCGCATGACGGCTGCGCCCCCGTCGAAGATGCGGGCGGAAGCCAGAATGAAGGCCTGGTCGCGGGTCAGATGGTCGAACAGCCGAGGCCCGGAGGCGAGGACGGCCGGATGGATGACGAGGATGTATTCGTCGATGAGGCCTGGCTCGTCGGCTAGCGGCCCAAGTGTTCTCGGGCCGAAGGAGGCGATGATGTCAGCCCCGTCCTGCTCCTTCAGCTGCTGCAGGTGCTCGACCGCATTGCCCGACCTCGTCTCGCGAAGAGTTGCGGGATCGTCGCTGAGAGTGCGGGAGAGAACTACCTTCCTCATCCCGCCCAGGAGGTGGGCAAATTCGAGGCTGGCGGGACTGTCCTGGATGTCGGGGTCGGAGGAAGTTCCTGCGGCGACCTGTTCCCAGTACGGCACCACCCGCTCATGGAGCTTGCGGGACATGAACCAGGTATCGGCTCGCGCGTACGTTTCGTTGAGGTACGCCGTCTCCTCCTCACCCCACGCGAAGGGCTCCCAGAACAGCCCGTCCGCGTTGCTGATCCGGCCATCCAGCGTGACCTGCATGACGACTGTGACGTTGCGCATGAGTCTTTCCTTCGAGGTGGATTGCGGTTCTAACCGGACGTGGGTGGAAAGGCGGGCGTCAGGGTGGCGGCCGCGCCGGCGCGAAGCATCACGCTCTGGCATGCGACAGCCCTTGAGGCCGAGGCGGCCGGCCACCAGGACTCTCACGTCACGGACGTCGCCCCAGACGTGGGCGTGCAACGCGGTCGACGAGCGCGTCTCGGTAGCTGCCGTAGCCGCTGCGCGCCCCACGAAACGAGCCAGATGCCCGCGCAAGAGTGTCGGCGCGACCTCGCCCCGCTGTCGAAGACGCAGGCCGTAGGCGAGCACTGCTAGGCAGCGGCAGGGCTAGGGCGGTGCACATGCATGGATCCTCGTCGCTATGAGGTCCGCTCTGAAGGTCCACTCCGGAAGGGATGCAGAGGACCAATTGGCTGCCTGGTCCCAATGCGGCCAACGAATGCTGTGCGCTTACAACCGTGTTAGTGCGTTGGATTGCACTGGCGCAGCCCTCGTCCTCCGGATCAGCACAAGTGTGTCGTCATGCACGAGGGCCGTCCGGTCGAAGGAGAGCAGGCCTCCGGGCACGGAGAGCAAGCCCCCCGGGGCCAGTGGTGTCCAGGATGAAACGTGCACGGCGATCGCCACTTGCGGCAGCGGATCGGCAGGTCAGCCGGTGCCGGTCCTGACGAGATCCACCACTGGCGTCGCGAAGCATGGGGTCAAACCGCGGTGACCGTCGAAGTCCCATCACACGAGAGGCAGGCGCCAACGCCGGCCAGGGTGCCGGCATGGAACATGAGGGACGTTGCCCGAACTCCGGCACTGAAACCCGCTGTATCCCCGACGGCTGACGGTGGCGTCGAGAGGCTGGGGGCAGGTACTCGGTCAGCGGACGGCCCATCGCTCCGAGCCCGAAGACGCCCACCCGGTCGGTCCGGGTCCATGGCGTCATCCCCCGATGGTGGGATGTCCGCAGCGACGAGTAGGTAGTAGCGCCATCAAGATAAGCAGTTCTTCAGATGTGGGTCCGGGTGCGGGAAACGGACCGTGGAGTGGTCGGCAGGTCGCCGACCACAACACAGGAGAAGAACGATGAACACTCGCACCGCCACCCGCACCGCCACCCGCACAGCCGCTGCCGGCCTGCTCGCCGCCGCCGCGGTGCTCGCCACCTCGAACGCCCAGGCGTTGCCGGTCAAGTACCCGGACTCGACGTCCGGGGTCAGTACCGTTCGAACGAACCTGCGTGCGACGGTCCTCCAGCTGCTCGACGAGGGTCGGCACGCCACCACGGTCGCCGAGCGCCGGCTCGTTCACCAGGACCTCGTGCAGTCCGTGCTCGACGGCGAATGACGGCGGTGCGGACCGTGGATGGCCGGCCGGCGACTACGCTGGGCGGTCATCGAAACCGAGGTCGACCCACCGCTTGGCCGGGACGAGGAGCTCGCCCGGTGCGAGGCGCTGCTGGCGGTGCTAGTCAGCGATGCCTCGCCCTCGGCCCGCGCGCTGCTCGTCGCGGGCGAGGCGGGCATCGGCAAGACCACCCTGGTCCGGGCCTTGGTGGACCGATCGCGCCAGGCCGGGGCTGTCGCCGGCGTCGGCCACTGCGTCGACGTCAGCGGGGCTTTGCCGTTCGGCCCGGTGCTCGAGGCGGCGTACCAGCTCGCCGGCCCGGACATCGCGCTGCCGGACACCTCCGCCCCTAATGCCCTCGGACTGCTGGTCAACGCGTTTGCCGACCTCACCGACCGGGCGCCGGCGGTCCTCGTCCTCGAGGACCTGCACTGGGCCGACCAGTACACCGTCGACTTCGCGCGCGCCTTCGTCCGCAGTACCCGCGCCCGAGCCCTCCTGGTCATGACCTACCGTTCCGACGACGCCGCGCCCACCCTGCGGGACGCCCTCGTCGACCTGCGCCGGGCGGACGGCGTCACCCTCCTCTCACTCGGACCGCTTCCTCCGGCAGCCCTCGGGGACCTCGCCACCCGACGCCTCGGTCGCGATCTCGACGGCGACGCGATGACCGCGCTGTTCCGTCGCTCGGAAGGTAACCCGCTCTACGCGGAGGAGATCCTCGCCGCCGAGACCCCGGGCATACCGGCGTCCCTCGGCGACCTGTTGACTCGACACGTTCGCGGCCTCAGCGCGGAGACCCGCTCGCTGGTCCGGCTCGCGGCGGTGGGCAGCAGCATCGTGGACGTCGACAGCCTCGGCGACGTGGCGGACGTCGAGGTCGAACGGCTCGAGGCCGGGCTTCGTGAGGCGCTGGACGCGAACGTCCTCGTGCGACAGGGCGCAGGGCTGGCGTTCCGGCACGCGCTGCTGCGCGACGCGGTGTACGAGGACCTGCTGCCCACCGAACGGGTGCGGCTGCACGAACGGTATGCGCGGGTCCTCGCCACCCGGCTCGGCTCGCGGACCAGCGCCGCTGAGCGGTGGCCGCTGGCTGCCGACCTGGCCTTCCATGCGGCCGCGGCCGGTGACGCGGCGACCGCCCTGGGCGCCCACCTCGACGCCGGAGAGGCGGCCCGGCGGTTCGGGTCCCGGGCCGATGCCGCGGCGCACTACGAGTCCGCGATGGAGCTGTGGGGCCACGTGCCCGTGGCCGACCGTCCGGCCGGGATCGCCGAGACCGACCTCCCCTGCCGGGCCGCGGACTGCTTGTTCATGCTGTTCGAGCCGGTGCGAGTTCGCAGCCTCCTGCGCAGGGCCCTCGCGATGCTGGACGACACGACCGAGCGGCTGGCGGCCAGCCGGGTCTACGCCATGGTCGCGAGCCTGCCGCACTACCCCGAAGACGTTATCAGTAACGAGGAGGCCGCCGCGCGTGCGGTTTCGCTGGCCGGCTGGACCCCCAGCCGCGAACGGGTCCAGGCCCGGCTCGCGACCGCCCACGTCGCCGAACGGCGGTTCCGGTGGGCATCGGTGATCGACGAGGTCGCCCTCATCCGCGCAGCGCGGGCTGAGCTCGGCGACCGGTCGGACCCGCCGGAGGACCGGGATCTCGAGACCACGGCGCTGTGGTACCTCGGTCGCCCGGCCGAGGCGATTGACAACATCCGAGTGGCGCGAGCGCAGTTCGCGCGGAACGGTGACCCCGGCGCGGCGCTGGAGTTCGGGTCCGAAGAGGCGTGGATGTTGCTGCAGTCCGGGAACGTCGACGAGGGTGCTGTCCTGGCTCGATCGTGCCGGGCGGCGGCCGAACACGCGGGCCTGCCGGTCACGGCCGCGTGGGTCAGCCAGGACGAGGTGTACGCGCTGGTTCGGTTGGGACAGCTTCACCGCGCGCTGACTGTCCTGGAGGAGATTCGTGCACGCGGCCTCGTGGACTTCAAGTACCACGAAATGGGTGGCGAGGTTCGCCTTGCGCTCGGCGACATCGAGCAGGCCCGAGAGCACGAGGCGCGGACCATTGCCAACCATCCGGACCGCAAGTTCATGCCGAGAGAGGACCTGGCAGTTCGCCGGGCGGCGATCCTGGGCGCACTCGGCGACTTCGCTGCCGAGGCGGACTGGGCCGACCGGTTCCTCATCGCCGTCGCCGGCTCGGACTCACCACTCCTCGCCGCCGTGGGTGCCTATCTGGGCCTTCGCGTCCCGGAGATCGCCCGGTCGCCGGAGCTCACCGAGCGGGCTGTCCGCGCTCTGGAGCTGGCCCGGGCTCTGCGGGCGCCGTCGTGGGACAGCACCTGGCACGCCGCGTATCTGCACTACGCCGAGGCCTTCGCGGCGCGGCTCGACGGTCGGCCGGCGCTCGAGGAGTGGGCCGCCGGCGTCGAACGGGCGAACCGGCTCGGCGCCTACGTCGCGCTGCAACCGCGGCTCGAGCTGGCCGTCGAGCACCTGCGGGCCGGGGACCGTGCCACCGGGAAGGAGCAGCTCGCCGCGGTCTGGGCCGATGCGCGCGAGATGGGGGCGGGCTGGTACGAGCGGCGAGCCGCGGCTTTGGCTACCCGGAACCGCGTCCCACTGCCGGTGGAGGACGACGCAGCCGGGCCGCTGCACCGGCTGACCGCCCGGGAACGCGAAGTGCTCGAGCTGCTGACCGACGGCGCGACCGACCGCGAGATCGCAGCCACCCTCGTGATCAGCCCGCGAACCGCCAGCATCCACGTCGGCAACATCCTGGCCAAGCTCGACGTCCCGAACCGGGGCGCGGCAGCCGCCCTAGCCCGCCACCTTGGTTGAGCCATCGCAGCCCTGGGGGCGGCCGGCACGGACTCATCAACCTCACTATCGCCTTTACGCGGCGGTGTGACCCGGGCCGGGGGCGGGCGCTGAGGATCTGATGCGCCGGGCAGTCAGCGCACGACAGGACGGAGCGCGCTTCCTCGCGTCGATGTCGCGGCGCTGTCATCCCATGTGTGCCTCGCGGCACGGTTCTACCGTCGGGACCGGCTTGAACATTGGTGCAACCCCGGCCAGCGTCACCCAACTGGGCCCGCCGCGCCGCCTGCGATGAGGCGTTTGCTCGACATTTTGGGCAGTGGTTCCCCAGCGTTGGCGACGGGGCCCGGGCCGGCTCGCAGGGTGGGTCTTGGCATCGATGCGAACGGAGAGTGCGATGAGGCTGACAACGGTTCCGCGGATCACCGGCTTATGCTGCGTCCTGGGCGGAGCAGGTCTATGCGTCCTGTTCGTGTCTCCCGGCGGCTGCATGGGCGACGCCTGCAATTCGCGGCCACTACCGGGTACCGGACAGTCGGACGCCCCGTGGGGACTCGCCTCGGTCGCCTTTCTGGTCGCAGCGGCGATCGGATTGTTCATCGGGGCAGGCCGCCGGATACCGGCCCGTAGAGCGGGCGTCGCAGTTGGCCTTTGTGCCGCAGGCGCTGCGATCTTCGCGACTGCTGCATGGATCACGATCGCCAAGACCGGCGGGGAGACGTGGTTGATGCCGCTGTTCGTCTTTCCGGCCCTGCTGCTCCTGACGGCGACTGGAATTGTCGTAGGTGTCATCGTTCTCCGGGCACAGCTCGCGCCCCGGCGGATCGCCGTCTCCTTGATTGTCACGTCGTCGTTGCTTCCCCTGTTCAGTTCGCAGAGCCCAGGAAACTTCATCCCCGCCCTGCTCGGGCTGGTCGTTGTCCTACTAGGGATTCACCTGCTCGTGAGAGCAGGCAAGGTAGCAGCCACGGTCGACGAGCCAGGTCCCCGAACCCCGGGCTAACACCGAGGGGCACCCGCGCCGACAGGCGGCGGAGTGTGTCACCCAGTGCGCCGGCTTGCGGCGGTAGGGGACCCTGCCGCATTCGCGGCGGATAGGAGCAACTGTCCAATCGATCGAGTGTGTGGCCGCATCGGGTGAGGTTCCTCGACGACCGGCGGTGAGGCGTGCCGGTGCGCTAACGTCGGGGTGTGGGTCAGGTGCACAGTCCCATGTGTGAGATCGCGTGGACGGAGACCGCCCGCGGTGCGGAGCGGTTTGCGTTCCAGCATGACTTTCCGATTGAGCTGCGGTTCGGCCTGCACGTCGAGCCGGCGCTGTGGACGAGTGCGGGGGCGGTGATTGCCCACCTGGTTTTCCAGGTGTTCCAGCGGCATCTGAGCGGCAACGTGCTGCGTTATCACCGCTTTGAGTCGTTCAATCGTGCCGAGCTGCCGGGCGCGGACGTGCCGGACTTGTGGGTAGGTATGGCTCTTGGGCAGGCGGGGCAGGTGACGCCGTCCGGGACCCTGGCGTTCTCGGGGGTTCTTGAGTTCCGTCCTTACGTGTGGTTCGAGCGAGCGGGTCCTGGTTCCCTGCCTGGGGAGTTTGCGGTGGCCCCGGAGCCGCATGCGTTCCTGATGGAGATCGGCCCGGATGGTGACGGGTCCGACAGCGCGTCCGAGCACTTCGTCGGCGGTCCCGGACGGCCAGGCTGAGAGAGGAAAACGACTGTGACGACCTCGGTTTCACCGACGCCGGTATCGACACTGGATGTCAAGATTGTTGCCCTTCACCCGCAGCCCATCCCGCCGGCGACCCGGGTCAACCTGGTGGGGCTCAACCCGCAGCCGCTGCCGCCAGACGCGACGATCGAGCTGCTGGCGCCGGCTGCGCTCGCCCTGGCGGCGGGCGTGTCGGTGAACCTCCTGGTCCTGAACCCTCAGCCCATCCCTGCGGGAGTGCGTATTCGCCTGGTGGCCCCGAACCTGCAACCTCCAGCAAGTGGAGGGAGCATCGACTTCGTGGCCCTCAACCCCCAGCCGTTACCCCCCGGAGGTGACGGCCGCTCGATCGACTTCGTCGCCTTGAACCCCCAGCCTCTCCCGCCCCAGGGCCCCACGTTCGACTGACGGTTCCTTCCAGCTACTCGTTCGGCACCGACCTAGTACAAGCGGCATTTCGGGCTGTGCCCGCGGAGGCAACATCGCGTGGCCGACCCCGGCCACACGGCGTCGCATAGCTCTGAACAGAAACACACGGCCAGCGAACACGGTGTCGGTTCTTTGAGCGCTCTCGCGGCGGAGTGGGGCACCTCAAAACGCCGGCTTGGGCACGTCGGTCGCGATCCTTGCCGTGGTCGGTGGGGTGTTGCAGCCAGGTCGGCTCTCCCGGCTGGGCCCGCGGCTACTGGGAGCCAGCCTCAGTCGTCGAGTTGTGGGCGGTGGCCCGATTGGGCCTCCACGGAGTCGTTGATGTCGGCGCCGCCCTGCTGCTCGACGGGCTCCGCGAAGAGCCGGCCGCTGACGACGAGGCCGTCCCGCACCGTGAACTGGGTGATCGCGCGCAGCTCAAACGGCTGACCCTGCTCGGTCGTGCCCCACCAGTGCCACTCGCTCCACACCACGTCCCCGTCCTGCACTGACGCCGGGACCTCGGCGCGCAGGTCGGGGACCCCAGCGAGGATGGCGCCCCAGTTCGCCTTCATCTGCGCGCGCCCGCCGAAGCCGCGGGCCGGGTGGAACGGCTGCTCGCTTTGGTAGTCCTTATGCATCAAGGCCGCCATGCCCTCGAGGTCGTGGGCGTTGGTCCGCTCGACCATCTGCCGGATGACCTCAAGACCAGCTGCTGCCATGTCCCACTCCTCATCTCCCTCACCCCGCTGACAAGCGTCTCACTGCGAGCCGGGCGGAACCACCACTCCTGACGCGAAGATTCGGCCGGCGAGACTCGGTAGGTGGACGTGGATTAGGACGCTTGGTCGAGGGTGACCCGGTATCCCATGCCCTCGAGTTGGTGAATGGCCCGTCGTTTGGCGGCTTCGGGCCGTAGCCGGGTGTAGTAGTCGCTGCCGGGTTCGTCGTACAACGCCCCGGTGACTCCCATGTTCCAGATGATGACCAGGAGCGTGTGCTGGATGGCGACGTTGGCCTTCTGAGGGCCGCGGCGGCTGGCGATCCGGCGGTACTTCGCGTTCAGATAGGTGCCGGGGGCGCGGGCGATGGACATCGCTGACGCCCCCAGCGCCCCCTGCAGGTACGGGTTGCCCGGGCGGGTGTGGCTGGACTTCACCCGCCCTGCTGATTCGTTGTTGCCCGGCGTGGTACCGGCCCAGGAGGCCAGGTGTCTCGCTGTTGGGAACCGGCTCATGTCGGCGCCGGTTTCGGCGACGACGACATCCGCGGTCCGGGCGCCGATCCCGGGGATCGAGCAGATCAGGTCGTGGAAGCCGCGAAAGGGTTCCATCACGATCTCGATCCGCTCCGTGAGTTGGTCGATCGCAGCGGTGTGCTGGTCGATGAGGCTGAGGTGGACCCGAACCAGGAAGGCGTGATGCTGGGTGAACCGGCCGGTCAAGGCTTCGGTCAGCTGCGGGATCTTGGCTCGCATACGACGTTGAGCCAGGTCGGCCATCAGCTGCGAGTCTCGCTCCCCGGCGATCAGCGCCTCAAGCATCGCCCGGCCAGAGACGCCGACGATGTCGGTAGCTACCACCGAGAGTTTGATCCCGGCGTCTTCCAGCAGCTTCTCCAGCCGTTGGATCTCTCGTGATCGTTCGCGGGTGATCGAGGTCCGCGCCCGGGTCAGGTCGCGAAGCTGGCGGATGGGCTCGGGCGGGACGAACGAGCCGCGCACCAGCCCATGAGCACCGAGCTGAGCCAACCAGGTGGCGTCAGCGACGTCGGTCTTGCGCCCCGGCAGGTTCTTGACATGCCGCGCATTCACCAGCACCAGCTCGACTCCGGGCAGGTCCTCCAGGACGTAGTAGAACGGCTTCCAGTAGTCGCTGGTCGCCTCCATCACCACACAGGTCACCTGCTCACGCTCCAGGTGCTCACGCAACGCCAGGATCTGTCTGGTCATCGACGACCAGGTCGTCACCGTCTCCGTCGCCCGGCGGCGGCCCCCATGCGCAACTCGGACGCAGACCTTCGCGTCGCCCTTGGAGATATCCAACCCGGCACACCGAGCATGGACCACTTCCATCCCGCGCCTCCTTCACCTTCGATCGGCCACTGGCAGGCGTCCACCGTGGGGAGGGCAGGGAGTTGAGGAAGTCTGACGCACGGGCTCGAAGCACCAATCCACGGTTCCCGTGGAGCCCTCCGCCGCCATGCTCAAATTCAGGCTCACCAGCACCACAGGGTGACCGGGGTCGACCACGACGGACCCATCCAGGATCCTGGCCACGCCCGCCCGACGCAACGGCACCCCGAATCTTCCCGACCCACGGTGCGCACCAGCGCCGAGATGCTCAGATGAATCAGGACCACCGTGCGCGGCGTCAGCAGGACGCAACAGGACTACGGACGCAGTTCCCGAACGATGCATGGGACGCGGTATGCACTTCGACGGACTGACCATCGCCCGACGGCTCTGACCCTGGGGCTGTAGAGAAGGGGCCGCACCCGGCGGGCTTCAACCGGCGATGCGGCCCGCACGCCTTCAAGACCCGAGTGCAACGCGAGGTCCCCGCCCTCCGGATACCGCCCTGAGCGGTGGAAGGACACTGCCGCTACGCGGCTATTAGACGATTCCGGTAGGACCGGTGTCCGGCCAGACTCGGTCTAGGTGCTCGGCGGGTCGCTCTCTTTCGCGGCTGCCCACCCGATGTGGGTGTGGCTCTCTACCGGTTTGCGTCCCGTCGAGCACCGTGCCGGTGTGTGGCTCACGAGGGGATTGCCGGCTCTTCGGAATTAGGCGTGGGTGAGTGCTCGTCGGTAGGGCCTGAGTCCCGAGGCGGCGAGCAGGATTCGTAGCCGGTAGTGCTCGAATGTCCTGAAGCCGTGGGCGAGGCGTCGGGTCTTCTCGATGATGAGGTTGACGGCCTCGGTTCCGCCGTTGGAGATGCGGTGGGTCTCGAACCGGGCTAGGACGTGCTGGCGCCACATCTTCAGGGTCCGGCCGAGGCGGGCGACCTCGGGGATCGGGCACTGCGGGAAGGAGGCGATGACCTGCTCGGCGATCCGCTTGCCCTCGGCGGGCGTCGAGGCTTGGTACATCGAGCGCAGCTGTTGGTAGGCGTGCCAGGCGAGGGTGACCTCCCAGCCAGGGTCGCCGGCCACCAGGCAGGTGTTGAGCTTGACGATCTGCTTCTCGGACAGGTGTTCTCGGCCGCGGCGAAGCAGACCGCGGATCTTGTACAGCGGGTCATCCTTGTGGCCACGCCGGCTGAGGGTGTCCTGCTGAACGCGGCGGCGGACTTCGTCGACGACCTGGGTGCCCAACTTGACGACGTGAAACGCGTCCAGGACCGCGACCGCGTCCGGGAGCTCGTCACGGATCGCATTGGCGTACCCACGGAACGGGTCGAGGGAGGCATGCTTCACGCCGGAGACGAACGCCGGGTCCTGGCCCTTCAGCCAGCCGGCGTAGGCGGTCCCGGTTCGGCCGGGGACCACGTCCAGGAGGCGAGCGTGTAGCTGCCCGTGGGGATCTCGGGTCAGGTCGACCATCCCAGTCACCGCCCGGTGGGCGTCCCCGACCCGGGACGGGCGCCAGATGTGCTCATCCACGCCCAAGACCTCCACCCCCTCCAGGCGGGCCGGGTCGGCCAGCCGACGGGTGGCTTCGGCCTCGACCGCGTCCCAGCAGGTGTGCCAGTCGACTCCCAGGTGGCGGGCCAGCGCGGAGACGGTGGTGTCGTCGACGGTCAACGCGTCCGTCGCCCACGCCGCGGCCCGGCTGGTCAGCTTCGCCCGCGGCGGAACCAGCTCATGCTGCTCGGTGAACACCCCCTGAGGGCAGGCCGGTTCGCGGCAGCGCCACAGCCGGGCCAGCCACACCAGCCGGACCGGGATACCGAAGCAGGGTGCGTCCGCGATGACCCGTCGGCGGCGTCCGTGGCCGACCGCGACGACTCCGCACGCGGGGCAGCCGCTGACGTCAGCGGCACTCTCGATGGTCAGCACCACCCAGGCCGGCTGGCGGTCGACGGTCAGGACGTGCATGCCCGGTACGTCGAACAGGAGGTCGGTGCGAGGGCACCAGAGCGCGCTCGAGGCGCACGTAGAGTGATCCACGTCGAGGTCTTCAATCGATCGGTGAGCTTGGTCGCTTCCGATCCTGAAGGCCTCGACACCCTCATCCCTGGACCGCCACGCCGCCCCGATCAGCGGTCATCCACGCTCAAATCCGAAGAGCCGGATTGCCCTGCTCGTAATAGCACTGCCCGCCCGGCGTCAATCACTAGGACGACGGGAAGGGCGAAGCTCATGGCGAGGGTGTTCATCGGGGTTGATCCGCACAAGCTGTCGGCGACGATCGAGGTGGTCGACGATCGGGAGGTGGTGTTGGCCAGGGGTCGGTTCGGCACCGACAAGGCCGGGTACGCGGCGATGCGTGCATACGTCAGGACGTGGTCGCAGCGGACCTGGGCGGTGGAGGGCAGCAACGGCGCCGGTCGGTCACTGGCGCAGCGGCTGCTGGCGGACGGCGAGCGAGTGGTCGACGTGCCGGCCAAGCTGTCCGCCCGGGTGCGGCTGTTCGACACCGGGCACAACCGCAAGACCGACGCGCACGATGCGCACGCGGTGGCGGTGGTCGCGGTCCGGACCCGGACGCTGCGGGTGCTGGCGTACGACGAGCAGCTGGAGGTGCTGCGGATGCTCGTCGACCGGCGTGAGGAGGTGACCCGCCAGCGGATTCAGACAGTGAACCGGTTGCAGCGGCTGCTGGCGGAGCTGACGCCGGGGAAGGTGAAGAAGGACATCACTGCGTTGCAGGCCAAGGCAATCCTGTCCGGTGTGCGGCCGCGGGACGTGGTGGGGAAGACCCGCAAGATGCTCGCGCTCGAGCAGCTGGCCGAGATGGTGGCGTTGGACGCGAAGATCAAGGCCTCGACCAAGGAGCTGAAGGTGTTGGTCCTGACACAGGGCTCCACCCTGATGGACCTGACCGGGGTCGGGCCGGTGGTCGCCGCCCGGATCCTGGCCGACGTCGGTGACGTGGCCCGGTTCGCCGACCGGAACCGGTTCGCGTCCTGGACCGGCACGGCACCGTTGGACGCCTCCTCCGGTGAGCAGGTCAGGCACCGGCTGTCTCGGGCCGGGAACCGCAAGGCCAACCACGTGATCCACATCGCGGCTGCCTGTCAGATCCGCCTGGACACTCCTGGCCGGGCCTACTACCGGCGCAAACTCGCCGCCGGAAAGCGTCCACTCGAGGCGATGCGGTGCCTCAAACGACGCATCTCCGACGCCATCTATCGCCAGCTCATCGCCGACGCGCGAGCGATCACTGCAAGGTCTGCTAACGCGGGTCCGGGAGGGCACCGCGGGGCGTCTCAAGAATCCAGCGCGGCCGGCTCGAACCCGCACACCGACGCTTCGGATCAGCCACTTCCCGGACCCGCACCAACGACGCTACCCGCGACGACAACCGACCGGAAGAGACCGACCGTGAAGGCCTTACAGCCCGCCACTTGACACAGAGGGGAG
>CAWAGH010000001.1:0-758772 GCA_963781465.1 uncultured Actinomycetota bacterium | reverse complement strand
CCGGATCTGCAGTAAACCCGGCCACGGACAGAGCTGGCCGGGCGCATCACGAGGCGTCATATAGCGGGCGCCCGTGGGAAGGAACAGAACCGTGCTCATCGCACAGCGTCCCGTGCTCAGCGAAGAGGTCGTGGCGGACAACCGCTCACGCTTCGTCATCGAGCCCCTCGAGCCTGGCTTCGGCTACACGCTCGGCAACACCCTCCGTCGCACCCTGCTCTCGAGCATCCCGGGTGCCGCGGTCACGTCGATCCGCGTCGACGGAGTCCTCCACGAGTTCCAGACCATTCCTGGGGTCAAGGAGGACGTCACCGAGATCATCCTCAACCTCAAGTCCCTCGTCGTCTCCTCGGAGCAGGACGAGCCCGTCGTCATGTACCTGCGCAAGCAGGGCCCCGGCACGGTGACCGCCGCCGACATCGCGCCGCCGGCCGGTGTCGAGGTGCACAACCCCGACCTGCACATCGCCACGCTCAACGGCAAGGGCCGGGTCGAGATGGAGCTCACCGTCGAGCGCGGTCGTGGCTATGTCTCCGCCGCCCAGAACAAGGCCGGCGACGCCGAGATCGGCCGCATCCCGGTCGACTCGATCTACAGCCCGGTCCTCGCGGTGAAGTACTCGGTCGAGGCCACCCGTGTCGAGCAGCGCACCGACTTCGACCGTCTCGTCCTCGACGTCGAGACCAAGAACTCGATGGCCCCGCGCGACGCCATGGCGTCCTCGGGCAAGACCCTGGTCGAGCTGTTCGGCCTGGTCCGCGAGCTCAACATCGAGGCCGAGGGCATCGACATGGGCCCGTCGCCGACCGACGCCGCGCTCGCGGCCGACCTGGCGCTGCCGATCGAGGACCTCGACCTCACGGTCCGGTCGTACAACTGCCTCAAGCGTGAGGGCATCCACACGGTGGGCGAGCTCGTCTCGCGCAGCGAGGCCGACCTGCTCGACATCCGCAACTTCGGTGCGAAGTCGATCGACGAGGTCAAGGCCAAGCTCTCCGGCATGGGTCTGGCGCTCAAGGACAGCCCGCCCGGGTTCGACCCGAGCGCGATCGTCGACACCTACGGCGACGACTACGACTACGACGACATGGCCGATGTGCCGGCGAGCACCGAGGGCGGTCCGGACTTCGGCGACCTCGGGGACGACGGCCGGGCCCTCGCCGAGGACGAGAAGTACTGAGCGGTTGTCGCTCTGATCACTGACAGACCTGACGACGACTGACTGGAGACAACGATGCCTACCCCCACCAAGGGTCCCCGCCTCGGCGGCGGCCCGGCGCACGAGCGGCTGATGCTGGCGAACCTCGCCACGTCGCTGTTCGAGCACGACCAGATCACGACGACCGAGGCCAAGGCCAAGCGGCTGCGGCCGCTGGCCGAGCGGCTCATCACCTTCGCCAAGCGCGGTGACCTCCACTCGCGCCGCCGGGTGCTGACCGTCGTCAGGGACAAGGGCGTTGTGCACCGCCTGTTCGCCGAGATCGCGCCGGACATGGCGCTGCGTCCCGGCGGCTACACCCGGATCACCAAGATCGGGGCTCGTAAGGGCGACAACGCCCCCATGGCCGTGATCGAGCTGGTCCGCGAGCCGCTGTCGCCGAAGAAGGCCACCGTCAAGGAGGCCGAGGCGGCGACCAAGCGAGCGGCGAAGCAGGCCGAGTCGGTCAAGGCGGCCGAGGCGACCAAGAAGGCCGAGGAGGCCGAGTCCGCCGACGCCACCGACGAGGAGCCGCAGGACGTCCGGACCCGCCCGCTCATCGACGGGTCCCGCGATCTGGACTCCTCGGACGAGGCCGACACCACTCCGGAGGACGTGTCGCCCCGGCCGCTCATCGACGGGTCGCTCACCGCGGCTCCCGAGGACGCCGAGGACGGTGGCTACGGCCCGGGTTCGGCGGCGCCGAACGCGGACGGCTCGGCTCCGGCGGGGTTCGACATCAAGGGCAACGCCGACTCGATGAAGTTCCACGAGCCGGACGGCCAGTGGTACGACCAGACGGTCGCCGAGGTCTACTTCGCGACGGCCGCCGACGCCGAGAAGGCGGGCTTCACCAAGGCCGGCGGCGACGACGGCAAGTAGGCCCCCAGTACTCGAGCACCCCGGGACACTGACGTCCCGGGGTGCTCCTGTCTGGCGGCACCCCTCGACGGCATAGGTTCGGGGTATGCCTGCCACGTCCCCTTCAGCCTCCGCCAGTTCCGTTCTGCTCGAAGGGTTCGGGCGTACCCCGGACCTCGTCGCCAACGCCCTCGACGGCCTGTCCGAGGAGGACCTGACGCGACGCGTCGACCCGGACGCCAACACCATCGCCTGGCTGGTCTGGCACACGGCCCGGATGCAGGATGGGCAGGTCACCCGGGCCGAGCGCGCCCTGGGCCGCGGCGACGCGGAGCAGGTCTGGACGGCGCAGGGGTTCGCTGACCGGTTCCATCTCCCGGTCGGTGACCGCGAGGTCGGCTACGGCATGGACTCCGACCAGGTCGCAGCCATCGTCGCCCCGGCCGAGCTGCTGATCGCCTACCACCAGGCCGTCCACGACCACACCGTCGAGTTCCTCGAGGGCCTGGACGCCGCCGACTACGACCGGGTCGTCGACGAGCACTGGGACCCGCCGGTGACTCTGCTGGCCCGGCTGGTCAGCATCGAGCAGGACGCCGTCCAGCACCTGGGCCAGGCGGCCTACGTCCGCGGCGTGCTCCAGCGGACCTGACCCGTTCCAGATCGCGGTCGCGGGGGTGTCCTAGGCTCGCTGGCCATGGGCGAGGTCGTGCGGGTTCGGCTCGACCTGGCCTACGACGGGACCGACTTCTCGGGGTGGGCTGTTCAGCCGGGACGCCGGACCGTCGAGGGTGTGCTGTCGGCCGCACTGAGCACCGTGCTGCGCAGTCCCGAGCCGGTCCGGGTCACCGTGGCTGGCCGGACCGATGCCGGTGTGCACGCGCGGGGGCAGGTCGCCCACGCCGACGTCGACGGGGAGTCGTGGAGCCATGTGCCGGGGCGGTCCGACCGTTCGCCCGACGAGGCGCTCCGTACGCGCCTGAGCGGTGTGCTCCCCTCGGACGTGACCGTCACGCGGGTGAGTCGCGCACCGGCCGGTTTCGACGCGCGGTTCTCCGCGACGTCGCGGCGGTACCTCTACCGGCTCGCCGACGACCTCTCGGTGCACGACCCCCTGCGCCGCCGCGACACGGTGTCCGTCCGCGGCCACCTGGACCCGCACGCGATGAGCGACGCCGCATACCTGCTCGTCGGGCTGCACGACTTCGCCGCCTTCTGCAAGCAGCGCGAGGGGGCCACCACGGTCCGGACCCTGCTCGCGCTGTCGTGGGAGCGGCAGCGGGACGGGGTCCTCGCCGGGACCGTGGTGGCTGACGCGTTCTGCCACTCGATGGTGCGCTCTCTGGTCGGCGCGCTCGTCCCGGTGGGGGAGGGCCGTCGCGACGTCGACTGGCCGGCGGCCGTGCTGACCGGCGCCGCCCGCGACCCAGGGGTGCGGGTCATGCCGCCGCACGGCCTGAGCCTCGAGGAGGTCACGTACCCGCCGGACGCCGAGCTCGCGGCGCGCGCTCTCGAGACCCGGGCGACGCGCATACCGGGCTGACGCTCAGACCCAGCGCCTCGTGTGGCGGGCGAACTCCTCGTACTCGTCACCGAACCGAGTACGCAGGTACGCCTCTTCACGCCGAATCACGTTGCGGTCGATGAACGCCACGACGGCCGGGAGGGCCACGGGTGCCCACCAGGTGCCAACAACGAGGCTCCCGCCGACGTAGGCCACGGTCAGGCCGAGGTACATCGGGTTGCGGGTGTACATGTACGGCCCGGTCGTCACCATCGCCGCCGCGGGACGGCCGGGGATGATCGACGTGTGGTGGCGCCGGAACGACGCCGCCCCGGCCGCCGCGATCGCCTCGCCGGCCACCACCAGGACCAGGCCGGCCCCCTTGCGCCAGCGGTTGCCGGGCATCCGCCAGGGCAGCAGCCGGTCGACCGCCCACGCCACGGCGAGGGGCGCCGCGTAGACGAGCGGCGGCGGTACGTGGACGTCGGCGCCCTGCGGGCTCGTCGGCTCGGTCACGTCACGTCTCCTCGGGGAGTGGAGGGCCCACCACCTCCAGACCGTAGCGCGGTCCGACCTCGTTCCAGCGCGGGATCTCGACCGCCATGGTGAGCCCGTCGGTGCCCGGGAGACGACGCTCGCGGGCCGGGATGCCGACCTCGTCGTAGAGGCCGAACAGCCCGCCGGGGTCGGCGAACCCGACGAACCGCACCGGGCGCGATCCGGTGACCCGAAAGGCGTGCGGGAGCCCGCGCGGCAGCCAGATGAAGTCGCCCTCGGCCAGCCGGAAGACCTCCTCGCCCGCCCGGTAGGTCATCGTCCCGTCGAGGAGGAGGAACGCCTCGTCCTCGTTGGTGTGCCGGTGCAGCGGCGTCGCGATGCCCGGCGGCTGGGTCACCAGCGAGACGCCGAGACCGCCGGACTCGTCGGCCGACAGCAGGTGCTCGAACAGCGACCCCATCGCCCAGGTGGCCGGGCCGGTTCCGGCCGGACGGTGGACGACGGTGCGGGTGGGTGCGACGGGCGTGGGCATGATGCCTCCTCTGATTCATCCGAAACAACTTCGGGTGAATACTGTTAGAGTAGGAGCCGTGCCCGACGACGTCAAGGCCCGCACCTATCGCTCGCCGCGTCGAGCCGAGGGCGCCGCCCGCACTCGCACGCGCATCCTCGCTGCGGCTCGAAAGCTGTTGCGGGACAAGGGGTATGCGGGCACGACGGTTTCCGAGGTCGCCCGCCGTGCCGGAGTGTCGGTCGACACGCTCTACGCGAGCGTCGGCCGCAAACCGCAGCTGGTCCTGGCCGTGGTCGACGACATCCTCGGCGAGGGTCAGGGGCCGATCCCCTCGGCGCAGCGCGCATACGTAGCTCAGATGGTCTCGACCCCCGGCCTGGCTCCGAAGCTGCGCGGCTACGCCGACGCGATGGGCCGGCTGCAGCCCGAGGTCGCGCCCTTGCTGCGCGCGCTGGCGTTCGCGGGGGAGGAGGACGCGGCGTGCGCCGCGGCATTCCGGCACATCGACGAGCGACGGGCGGCCAACATGCGGCGGCTCGCCGCCGACCTGCGGACGACCGGCGAGCTGCGCGCCGACCTCGACGACGACGCCGTGGGCGACCTCGTCTGGTCCACGAACTCGTGGGAGTACTTCCACCTGCTGCTGAGGCGTGGATTCACGGCCAGCCGGTATGCCGACCACCTCGCCGACCTCTGGTACCGCACCCTGGCGGCCGACCCGGTGCCGAAACCCGGGTGACCCGGCGTCCCGGGTTTGCCACACTGACGAACCGTGGGACACGTCGACATCGCCGGAGTGTCCTTCTCGCTGCCCGACGGGCGGCCGCTCCTTCGCGACGTGTCGCTCCGGGTCGGTGAGGGCGCCAAGATCGCGTTGATCGGCCCGAACGGCACCGGAAAGACCACGCTGACCCGGATCATCGCCGGCGACCTGGTGGCCGACGACGGCGCCATCACGCGCAGCGGCGGTCTCGGCGTCATGCGCCAGTTCGTCGGTCAGCTCCGCGACGACTCGACCGTGCGCGACCTGCTGCTCACGGTCGCCCCGGCCAAGGTCCGCAAGGCCGCGGCGGAGGTCGACGGCACCGAGCTGCTGATGATGGAGCACGACACCGAGGCGGTCCAGCTGGCTTACGCCCAGGCGCTCGTCGACTGGGGCGACGCCGGCGGGTACGAGTACGAGACGCTCTGGGACACCTGCACGGTCGCGGCGATCGGGATCCCGTTCGAGAAGGCACAGTGGCGGCCGGTGAACACCCTCTCCGGTGGGGAGCAGAAGCGGCTCGTCCTCGAGGCACTGCTGCGCGGACCCGAAGACGTGCTGCTCCTTGACGAGCCGGACAACTACCTCGACGTCCCGGCCAAGCGCTGGCTCGAGGAGCAGCTCGTCACGTCGCCTAAGACCGTTCTCTTCGTCTCGCACGACCGCGAGCTGCTCAACCGCGTCGCCACCCGGATCGCCACCCTCGAGCCGGGTGTCGCCGGGGCCACGATCTGGGTGCACCCGGGCCGGTTCACGACCTACGCGCAGGCCCGCCGGGACCGCAACGACCGCCTCGAGGAGCTGCGCAAGCGGTGGGACGAGGAGCACGCCAAGCTCAAGGCGCTGGTGGTCATGTACCGGCAGAAGGCCGCGTACAACGCCGACATGGCGTCCCGGCTCCAGGCCGCGGTGACCCGGCTGCAGCGGTTCCTGGACGCCGGCCCGCCCGAGGCGGTGCCGATCCGCCAGAACGTCCGGATGCGGCTGGCCGGCGGGCGTACCGCCAAGCGTGCGGTGATCTGCACGCAGCTGGAGCTGACGGTGGGGGCACCTCCCGCCGGTAACGTCGTTCCCACCGGTGGGGGACTCATGCGGCCGTTCGACCTCGAGGTCTGGTACGGCGAGCGGGTGGCGGTGCTCGGGTCGAACGGGTCCGGCAAGTCGCATTTCCTCCGGCTGCTCGCCGCGGGCGGTTCCGACCCTGACCGGGAGCACCAACCGGTGGGCGACGTCGTCGCGGCACCGGTGGCGCATACCGGTGTCGCGCGGCTCGGCTCGCGGGTACGTCCCGGGTGGTTCGCGCAGACCCACGAGCACCCCGGGCTGCTCGGGCGGACGCTGCTGGAGGTCCTGCACCGCGGCGACGAGCACCGGCCCGGCAAGCCGCGCGAAGAGGCGGCGCGGGCGCTGGACCGCTACGAGCTGGCTCGCGCCTCGGAGCAGACCTTCGAGTCGCTCTCCGGCGGTCAGCAGGCGCGGTTCCAGATCCTGCTGCTCGAGCTGTCCGGTGCCACCCTGCTGCTGCTCGACGAGCCGACCGACAACCTGGACCTCGACTCCGCCGAGGCGCTGGAGGAGGGACTCGACGCCTTCGATGGGACCGTCGTCGCGGTCACCCATGACCGCTGGTTCGCCCGGGAGTTCGACCGCTACCTCGTGTTCGGCGCGGACGGGCGGGTCTACGAGTCGACCGAGCCGGTGTGGGACGAGGGCCGGGTGGCCCGAGCTCGTTGACCGGCGTGCTCAGGCGTGCCCGCCCACGGGGACGGGCCCGTAGGTCAGGGTGGGCCGCGCCTCGAGCACCTGGCCGAGGCGGAGGACCCGCTCTTCCACCGCGTCGAACTCGTCGGCGGTGAGGTCGCGCAGCGCCTCGATCGTGACGTGCACCTTCGGGTCAGCCCGCCGGGAGTGCCACACACCCGCCACCACGCCGTCGATCAGGAGCACCGGGTAGTTGCCGGCCTGTCCGCTGGGCGTTAGCGCTCGGGCCCACGCCGGGCCGGGGAAGAGCAGCGGTCGCGGCCGGAAGCCGACCACGTACGCGTCGAAGTACGGCAGCAGCAGCGCGGCGGGCGGTCGGTCGGCAACCGCTGGAACCTCACCGCGGCGCGCGCCGTCGAGGGCCTTGGTCGCCCAGGACGTCGGTGCGCCCACCCAGCGGGCCAGCTCCTCGGCGCCGCCAGGACCGTAGGCGGCGAGCCACTCGCCGGCGAGCCAACGGGCGCCGTCCTCCGCGCCGATCGGCTCGACGTCCGCCACCCACCGGCGAGGGTTGGTGTAGGTGACGTGGCGCCGACGATCAGGCCCGAAGCACAGCACGCCGCGGTGCGCCGCCGCGGCGGTGGCCTGCCGCCATCGCGGCCACAGGTCCTGGAAGGCCGGCATCACCCGCTCGCCGGCCCAGGGGCCGACGCGCTGCACGATCGCCTCGGTGAGCTCGTCGACGGTGAGCTCGGAGCCGGCCAGGGCGTCGTCGATGGCGGCGACGACCAGGTCGGTCTGGCTGTCGTCCATCCGCACGTCCAGAGCGTGTTGGCTCTGCCACGGGATCGAGCTCAACGCCGCGGACCAGTAGGGCAGGTCGGTCGTGGGCAGCAGGTGAACCGTGCCGCGTGGCCCGTAGGTCTTGACCAGCGACCGCTCCTCCCAGAGGGCCGCTCGCACGTCGGCGCGAGTGGCGCCCTCGACGCGGATCGCCAGCGACGCCTCCGCCGCGGAGAGCACCTGGGCGTGCACGCCCGCCATCCCCGCGGCCACCTCGGCCATTCCGGTCCCGGCCGGGGCAACCGGGTGCAGCCGATGCCGGGCCAGACGCGGAAGGGCCAGGGCCAGCAGGTCGGGCGACGTGCTCATGCACCCTCACCGTATGGTGCCGAGCTCAGAGGTGGTTTTGGCGCGCGACGAGGGCTTCGTGCTCCTGGGAGTTCCGCGTCAGGGCGGCCGCCCGTTGCAGCTGTTCCCGCGCCTCGTCCGGACGGCCCAGGCGGGTCAGCAGGTCGGCCCGGACGGAGTGCAGGGGGTGGTAGCCGTCGAGCCCCTCGATCTCGTCGACGATCCGCAGTCCGGCGGCCGGGCCGTCGACGAAGCTGACGGCTACGGCCCGGTTGAGCTGGACGACGGGACCAGGAGTCAGGAGGGCGAGCTGGTCGTACAGGGCCACGATCTGGACCCAGTCCGTGTCGCCCGGCTGTCGGGCTTGGGCGTGGCAGGCGGCGATCGCCGCCTGAAGGACGTAGGGCCCTTTCCCGTCCAGGTCGCGCGCCCGCAGCAGGGCTCGGAACCCGCGACGGATGAGCAGCGGGTCCCACTGGGTCCGGTCCTGTTCGAGCAGCGCGATCGGCGCGCCGTCGGGCCCCACTCGGGCGGTCAGCCGGGAGGACTGGATCTCCATGAGGGCGACGAGGCCGTGGACCTCGGGTTCGTCCGATGCCCAGCCGGCCAGCATCCGACCGAGGCGAAGCGCCTCGTAGCACAGCTCGGGGCGGCTCCAGTTCTCGCCGCTGGTGGCGGTGTAGCCCTCGTTGTAGATCAGGTAGACCACCCGCAGGACGGCAGCGAGCCGCTGCTCCTGCTCCGCGGCGGGCGGCACCTCGAAGCCGATCCGGCGTTCGGTCAGGGTGCGCTTCGCGCGGCTGATCCGCTGGGCCACCGTGGCCTCGCCGATGAGGTAGGCGCGGGCGATCTCCTCGGTGCTCAGGCCGCCGAGCACCCGCAAGGTGAGGGCGACCTGCGACTCGATGGTCAGCGCTGGGTGACAGGCGGTGAAGATCAGTCGGAGCATGTCGTCGTCGACGCCGTCGGTCAGGACCTCGTCGAAGTCCGCGGTGGTCTCGTCGTTCGCCCGCGCGCGCAGGTCCTGGCCGATGAGGCGAAGGTTGTCGGCCAGCCGGTCGTCGCGTCGCAGCCGGTCGATGGCGCGGTGCCGGGCGGTCAGCATCAGCCACGCACCGGGGTTCGGTGGCACCCCCTTCCGGGGCCACTCGTCCAACGCGGCGACGAGGGCGTCCTGAGCCAGGTCCTCGGCGAGGCCGACGTCTCGGACCAGCCGGGCCACCCCGGCCACGATCCGCCCCGACTCGAGTCGCCACACGGCACCTACGACGGCCCGTGCGTCTCGGGGCGACACCGTCACCCCTCTCGTCCGTAGACCCGCCGGATGTCTCCCTCACCGTCCTTGATCACCGTGAAGAAGCGCCGGGCCAGCTCCCGCGCTTCGTCGTCGGAGCGGACGTCGATCAACGCGAAGCTGACGATGGTCTCCTTGGCCTCCGCATACGGGCCGTCGATCATCGTCGCCTGACCTCCGGAGGCGGAGATGTGTGTGCCGCGCGGGTCGAGACCACCGGTCGCCAACAGGACCCCGGCCCTGGTCAGCTCCTCGACGAACACCGCCATGTCGGCGTACAGCTGCTCGTCGGCGGCTGGGCCGCCGCCGTTCAACGTCATCAGGTACCGCACTCGCACCGCTCCTTCACAAGTCGCCGAAGAAAGTTTGGGGCGCATGTCGACCCGTGGCCGGGTCGTTCGCTGCAGGAGGTGAGGCGGGTCGAGCAACGAGCCGCCACAGCCCAAGGAGTCGGTATGCGCAAGCTCATCATCGCCCAGTACGCGTCGCTCGACGGCGTGGTCGAGTCGCCGGAACAGTGGCACCTCCCGTATGCCGACGACAACATGTTCCGGACCCTCAGGCAGGTCAACAGCGAGTGCGACACGATGCTGCTCGGGCGGGTCACCTACCAGGTGTTCGCCCACTCGTTCGCGAACGCCCCCGCGGACGACCCGGTCGCCGCCGAGGTCAACCGGCCGGCCAAGGTCCTCGTCTCCGCGACCGTCACCGAACCGAGCTGGGCCCGGACGACCGTCATCAACGGCGACGTCGTCGACCAGGTCCGCCGGCTCAAGGAGCAGCGAGGCGCCGCGATCCTCGTCAACGGCAGCATCCGGCTGTCCCGAACCCTCCTCGACGCCGGGCTCGCCGACGAGGTGCACCTGTTCATCCACCCCATCGTGGTCGGCCATGGACAGCGCCTCTTCCAGGAGGATGGCCCCCGGATCCCGCTGGCCATCGCCGCCAGCGACGTCTTCCCCACCGGCGTGCTGAGCGTGCGCTACCGCGTCGTCACCAACTGACCCGACCACCGAGAACATCAGGAGCCGAGAGATGACTGCACAACACCCGGAGGCCGCCAACTCCCCCTCGATCGAGAAGAAGTACGGGCAACCGATCTCCTACTGGATCGACCTGATCAACGCCAACACCCCTCTCCAGCGACACAGCGACCTGGTCGCCTGGCTCAAGCGCGACCACGGTCTCGGTCACGGCCACGCCACCCCGCTGGTCGGCTGCGCCCTCAAGGAGCGGTAACCGAGGCCGACGTAGGCTGGAATCCCGGCCCGGGCAGCATCGTTGCCCGGGCTCAGGAGCGGAGTCGTCAACGGAGGTTGTCCATGCCCGCCCGATCTTCCGAAGCGGGGCCGATCAGCTTCACGGCCGACCTGTCCACGATCGACGACACGACCCTGGTGCGCCTGCCGCAGCAGGCCAGCGAGCGGCTCCCCTCGCGTGGGCAGGTCGCCGTCCGCACCTCGCTCGGCGCGCACGACTTCGAGACGGTCGTCGAGCCGGACGGCCGCGGTGGCCACTGGATCCGCGTCGACGACGCCCTCCAGCGGGCCGCCGACGTCGGTCCGGGTGACACCGCCGAGCTCACGCTGGAAGTGACGCGTGACTGGCCGGAGCCGGACGTGCCGGACGACCTCGCCGCCGCCTTGGCGGCCGCACCCGCGAGGATCCGTGAGGTGTGGGAGGACATTACCCCGATGGCGCGATGGGAATGGGTTCGATGGGTGCAGGCGACGAGCAACCCGGAGACGCGGCAGCGGCGGGTCGAGGTGAGCATCTCGAAGATGGACAACGGGAAACGGCGGCCGTGCTGTTTCGACCTGTCCTCGTGCACCGATCCGAACCTCTCCAAGAGCGGCAAGCTCCGGGACATCTCCTAGACCATGTCCATTCCGCCTGGTCCTCTTTCGCCGGACGAGCCGCACCACTCGCCATCCGCGGAGTCGGCGTCCAACCACATTCCGCCGTCGTCGTCGGCGCCCCAGTCGCCACCACCCTGGCAGCAGAATCCCCCGTCGCCGCCATCGAGGTCGAGCTCGAAGAGGGTCGTGCTGATCATGCCCGACGGCGACTTTCCCGGAGAACCCGCGGTCGACGCCTACACCGAGAAGTGCGACCCGGTCCTGGACGACTACACGAATATCGACTCCAGCGACGAATCCGTGCAGCTGGCCGCGCTTTAGGGCGACCGTGCCGTGACGTGCATCGCCACCCTGAACCCGCAGCGCACGGGGTCCATCAAGGGCTGACGCCGATTCAGCACTAAGCGAATTCGCAACGTCGCTGAATCCCTTCGTTCCTCTACTTCATCGGCCGACTTCGTCCCCCACCGCGGTGCGAGTGGTGGGACCATGCCCTGACGGCCGGGCGTCCGCCGGCAGCCAACGGCCCGAGAGAAGGCGCGGCATGAGTGGTGTGGCGACGTACCTGTGGATCGTGGAGTGGGACGACTCGTTCGTGAGGCCGGCCCGGGTCGAGGTGCGACAGGTGACGCGCCGAGCCGGTGTGTCCGACAAGGACCTCGAACGCCACCTGGTCGACGTCGAGATCCCCCGGCAGGCGGCCGTGTCGACGAGAGTCGGCGGCGTTCGACGGCAGCTGCTGGTCAAGCTGACCGGCGAGCACGAGGAGACCACGGGCTTCGGCAACGGACCCGAAGGGGTGGCGACTCCCGTGGCGGACGTGGCCGTGATGACCGGCCACAACGGTGTCGTGGTGTGGAGGTCGGACGACGACTGAGCGGTTCCGCCGGTTCGCCTGACGGCTTTGCAGAAAATTTGCAAACCGGAGGGCCCTCGAGGCCTCTCGGCGTCCTACGGTGTCGTCCGGCGGCGGATTCAGGGCCGGCGCCCGCTGCGTCGAAGGAGCCGCTGTCGTGTCCCGTCGCCTCACTGCCGCCATCGCCGGACTCGTCCTCGCGGCGACCGCGCTGGTCCCCGTCGCGCTCGCCCCCACGGCGCAGGCGGCCGAGCGCACCGCCACGCTGGTCGGCGACCTCCAGAGCGAGACCGGCTGTCCCGGTGACTGGCAGCCCGACTGCCGCGCGACCGACCTCGTCCAGCAGCCCGGGACGACCACTTTCACCAAAGACGTGGCCGTTCCTCAGGGCGAGTGGAACATCAAGGTCGCCATCAACCACGGCTGGGCCGAGGCGTACGGCAAGGACGGCGGCAGCGCCAACATCACCTTCCGCCTGGCGGCGCCCGCGACGCTGCGCTTCTCCTACGACGACACGACGCACAAGGTGGGCATCACGCCGACCGACCTGCCGGGCTCCGGAGCAACGGCGGCCGACACGGCGATCGCCGGCGACAGCCTGCGCAACGGCCTGACCAACGAACGCTTCTACTTCCTCATGGCCGACCGGTTCGCCAACGGAAACACCGGCAACGACCAGGGCGGCCTCACCGGCGGCCCGCTCCAGACCGGCCTCGACCCGACGAAGATGTCCTTCTACCACGGCGGCGATCTCAAGGGCGTGGTCGACAAGCTCGACTACATCAAGGGCCTCGGCACCACATCGATCTGGCTGACACCGTCCTTCACCAACAAGCCGGTCCAGGGCACTGGTGACAACGCCGGCGCCGGCTACCACGGGTACTGGATCACCGACTTCACCCAGATCGACCCACACCTCGGCACGAACGACGACATGAAGGGCCTCATCGCCGCGGCGCACGCCAAGGGGATGAAGGTCTTCTTCGACATCATCACCAACCACACCGCCGACGTCATCAGCTACCAAGAGAACCAGTACAGCTACATCAGCAAGGCGACCGAGCCGTACCGCGACGCGAACGGCACCGCCTTCGACGACGCCCCCATCGCCGACACGGCCGCCTTCCCGCCCCTGAACCTGCAGTCCTTCCCGTACACGCCGGTCTTCCCCACCTCCGCCGACGCCACCGCCAAGTCCCCGGCCTGGCTCAACGACCGCACGATGTACCACAACCGCGGTGACAGCACCTTCGAGGGCGAGAACAGCAACTACGGCGACTTCTTCGGTCTCGACGACCTCTTCACCGAGCGCCCCGAGGTGCTTACCGGGATGGAGGACATCTACAAGTCCTGGGTCGACTTCGGCGTCGACGGGTTCCGCATCGACACCGTCAAGCACGTGAACATGGCCTTCTGGCAAGGGTTCGGGCCGACGATCCTCGACCACGCAAAGGCGGTGGGCAAGCCGAACTTCTTCATGTTCGGCGAGGTCTTCGACGGCAACCCGGCCTTCATGTCCCAGTACACGACGACCGGCAAGCTGCCCGCCACGCTGGACTTCGGATTCCAAGGCACCGCACTGGCATTCGCGTCCTCCAAGCCCACTACCAACGTGAAGAACTTCTACGCCGGGGACGACTACTACACCGACACCGACTCCAACGCGTACGAGCTGCCGACCTTCCTCGGGAACCACGACATCGGCCGCATCGGCATGATGCTGACCAAGGCGGGCTACTCCGGTCAGGACCTCGAGAACCGCGTACGCCTCGCCAACGACCTCATGTACCTCACCCGAGGTCAGCCGATCACCTACTACGGCGACGAGCAGGGCTTCACCGGCGGCAACGGGGCTAACGAGAACACCGACCAGGCGTCCCGCCAGGACATGTTCGCCACCCAGACACCGAACTACGTCGACGACCCGCTCGTGACCGGTGGCACCATCGGCTCGGCCGCGCACTACGACACGAACGCCGAGCTGTACCAACAGATCTCGGGACTCGCCAAGCTGCGCGCCGCCAACCCCGCGCTCTCGAACGGCGCTCAGGTCCACCGGTACGCGTCGGACCAGGCGGGCATCTACGCGTTCAGCCGGATCGACGCGAAGGACCAGGTCGAGTACCTCGTCGTCGCGAACAACGCGTCCACCCCGCAGTCGGCGACGTTCTCCACCTACAGCGACAACATGACGTTCAAGGCGATCTACGGCGCCGGTGCGAACGTCAAGTCCGGCAAGGACTCGCGGGTGACCGTCACCGTCCCGCCACTCTCGGTGCAGGTGTTCAAGGCCAACGGTGCCGTCGCGAAGAGCAAGAGCGCGCCGCCCGTCTTCCTCATGACTCCCGCACCGGGCGGCACCGTCGGCGGTCGCGCAGAGATCGGTGCCGCGACCCCGGGCAGCGGGTTCGCCCAGGTGGGCTTCGCCTACCGCCCGGTGGGTACGGCCGACTGGCAAAAGATCGGCACCGACGACAACGCTCCCTTCCGGGTGTTCCAGGACGTCACCGGGATCGCCAAGGGCACCCTCGTCGAGTACCGCGCCGTCCTCAAGGACGCCAACGGGAACCTGTCGGCGACCTCGTCGTACGCCGTGGTCGGGGACCCCGCGCCGGCGGGCGGCGGTGGCGGGGGAGTCGGTCCGGTCGCCCAGCCGAACAACGTCTCCGTTCCCGGCAGCCACAACAGCGAGATGGGCTGCTCGGGCGACTGGCAGCCGGACTGCGCGCAGGCCCAGCTGGCCCTCGACAACAACGACAAGATCTGGAAGGGCACCTACCCCTCCATCGCGCCGGAGAACTACGAGTACAAGGCCGCGATCAACAAGAGCTGGGACGAGAACTACGGCGTCGCCGGCGTGTCCAACGGTCCCAACATCCCCTACACCGCGCCGGGCACGCCGGTCTCGTTCTACTACGACCACGGCACGCACTACGTCACGTCGAGCGCCCAGGGCCCGATCATCACGGCGCCGGGCAGCTACCAGAGCGAGCTCGGATGCGGCAGCGACTGGGACCCGTCCTGTATGCGGCCCTGGTTGCAGGACCCCGACGGCGACGGCACGTTCACCTGGTCCGGCATCGTGGAGACCGCGGGCGACTACGAGTTCAAGGTCGCCCATGGGCTCACGTGGGACGAGAACTACGGCGCTGACGGCGTTCCGAACGGAGGCAACATGGCGGTGTCGGTGCCCAAGCCCGGAACCGTCCTGACCATCAGCTACGTCCTCGCGACCCACCGCACCACGACGAAGCTGTCGGCCGCCGGCTCGGCGCCCGACCTCGCCCAGCAGAAGGCCATCTGGGTCAGCCGGGACCTCGTCGCGTGGCCGGCCACGGGCATCCCGGCTGGGACCGACCCCGCGCTGCTGCGGTGGCGGCTGCACTGGTCGCCGACGGCGAACCTCACGATCGACGCCGAGACGCTCGGCGGCTCCTCCGCCGACCTCACCCGTGACCCCGCCGGGCTGCCGGCCGCCGTCGTCGCCGCCTATCCCGAGCTCAAGGGCTACCTGGCGCTGCGGCTGGACTCGAAGACGGCCAAGCAGGCGGACGACATCCTGCGCGGGCAGGTCGCGGTGGCGATGTACGAGACCACCGGATCACTCCTCGACGCGACGGGGGTGCAGGTCCCGCTCGTCCTCGACGACCTCTACGCCACAGCGGCGACCCGCGACGCCTACGGCTACGTGAGGAGCTGGCCGCGGCCGGTGTTCCGCCTCTGGGCTCCCACCGCCCAGGAGGTGACGCTGCTGACCTGGCCGGCGGGGACGGCCGACTCCGACCCGTCGACCGCCAAGCGCACACCGATGACTCGGGACAACCGGTCGGGGGCGTGGACGGCCAGCCCCGAGACCACCCGCGACGCGCGCTACCTCTACGAGGTGCGGGTCTACGCGCCGTCGACGCGGAAGGTCGAGACGAACCTGGTCACCGACCCCGCGTCCGTCGCCCTCACCCTGGGGTCGACGCGGTCGGTCGCCGTCGACCTGGACGATCCCGCGTACATGCCCGTCGTCTGGGCCACCACGTCGAGCCCCCCGCTCAAGCAGCGCGTCGACTCGACGATCTACGAGCTGCACGTCCGCGACTTCTCGATGGACGACGCGACCGTCCCCGTGGCGCACCGTGGGTCCTACCTCGCGTTCGCCGACGACGGCGACGGCACGAAGCACCTCAAGGCGCTGGCCGCGGCCGGCCTCAACACCGTGCACCTGCTGCCGACCTTCGACATCGCCTCGATCCCTGAGGACCGCACGCAGCAGAAGACCCCTGCGTGTGACCTCGCGTCGCTCCCACCCGACGGCGACCAGCAGCGCGCCTGCGTCCAGGCCGTTGCCGACACGGACGCCTACAACTGGGGCTACGACCCGCTGCACTGGAGCGTGCCCGAGGGCTCGTATGCCTCGTCGAACGCGGCGGCCGACGGCGGCCGCCGGGTCGAGGAGTTCCGGACGATGGTCGGCGGGATCCACCGTGACGGCCTCCGCGTGGTCCTCGACCAGGTGTTCAACCACACCCCGGCGTCGGGACAGGCCCCGCAGTCGGTCCTCGACCGCGTGGTGCCCGGCTACTACCACCGGCTCGACTCGAAGGGTGCCGTCTACACCTCGACGTGCTGCCAGAACATCGCCACCGAGCACACGATGGCGCAGAAGCTCATGGTCGACTCGGTGGTCTCGTGGGCGAAGAACTACCACGTCGACGGGTTCCGCTTCGACCTCATGGGACATCACTCGCGCGAGACGATGCTCGCCGTGCGGTCCGCGCTCGACGCACTGACGATGCGGCGAGACGGCGTCGACGGCAAGACGGTCTACCTCTACGGCGAGGGCTGGAACTTCGGCGAGGTCGCCGACAACGCGCTGTTCACGCAGGCCTCGCAGGGCCAGCTCGGCGGCACCGGCATCGGCACCTTCAGCGACCGGCTTCGTGATGCGGTCCGAGGTGGTGGTCCGTTCGACGACCCACGGCGTCAGGGCTTCGGCACCGGCGAAGGGACCGACTCCAACGGCGTGGCCTTCCAGGACTACGACCCTGCCGCGTCGCTGAAGCTCGACACCGACCTGCTCCAGCTGGGCCTGGCCGGCAATCTCAAGGCGTACCAGTTCCGTTCGCAGGTCACCGGGCAGCCGGTCACCGGAGCCGGGGTGGACTACAAGGGCCAGCCGGCGGGTTACGCGGACCAGCCGGACGAGGTCATCACCTACGTCGACGCCCACGACAACGAGACGCTGTTCGACGCGTTGACCTACAAGCTGCCCGTGGCGACCTCGATGGCGGACCGGGTCCGGATGAACACACTCTCGCTGTCCGCGACGGCCCTCGCGCAGACGCCGTCGTTCTGGCACGCGGGCGCCGACCTGCTGCGGAGCAAGAGCCTGGCTCGCGACTCCTACAACAGCGGCGACTGGTTCAACCGCCTCGACTGGACCGGCGTGGACAACGGGTTCGGGCACGGGCTGCCGCCGGGCGGCGACCTGCCCTACCAGAAGGACCTGCTCGGCAACGCCGCACTGAAGCCGTCGGCGACCGACGTCGCCACGGCATCGGCCGCCGCGCAGGACCTGCTGAAGCTGCGGTTCTCGACCCCGCTGTTCCGGCTGGGATCGGCCGACCTCATCAACGCCAAGGTGGGCTTCCCGGTGTCCGGGACGCCGGACGCACACCCGGGCGTGGTCGTCATGCGCATCGACGACACGGTCGGACCGAACGTCGACCCGGCCCTCAAGGGCGTGCTGGTCGTCATCAACGCCTCGCCCGCCGCGGTGAGCCAGAAGGTACCGGCGCTGGCCGGGTCCGCGCTGGCCCTCTCGCCGGTGCAGGCATCCGGCAGCGACCCGGTCGTCAAGGGCACGAGTTGGGACGCGGCGACCGGCATCGCAACCGTCCCGGCGCGAACGGTGGCGGTGCTCGTCCAGCGGTGACCGCGGTGAGGGGTCTGCGAGTCCGGCGGACTCGCAGACCCGCTCGCCCTAGACGGTGAGCACCACCTCGACCACGTCGTCCTCGGCGATGTCCTCGGCGGACCGAACGCGGTCCTTGAGCGGGACGAGGTAGCCGCCGTCCTTCGGGAACAGCGACGTCGTCCAGGACGTGCCGCCGATCCGGACCGCCACCGGGACGACGCCCCAGCATCTCAGTCGCCCAGTCCCGCGAGGAACGCCGTGATGATCGCCCCCGCCAGGCCACCGAGGAAGATGACCAGCCCGAGGTTGGGCAGGTCGGGGAGGGCGAGCATGAGGGCCAACCCGACGACCGCGACGATCGCCGGCGGAATCGCCTTCTTGTAACGCTCCGGCGAGCGCCGCGGCCAGCGCCCGCGCTCCTGTCGGCCCATCCGGCCACCATAACCGCGGGCCGCCACCACGCGCGTTGGTGAACGTCAGGCAACAAGTCACGCCAGGGGCGCCTTGTCAGGACATTCCTACTAAGGTGACTTCTGCTGGAGTCGACCGCGTGACGGGTCGGTCGACCGGCGACGACGACAGGGAGTCAACGATGACCACCGTGAACCGACCGCCGCGGACCCGACTGGCCCGTCGAGCCGTCCCCGCGATCTCGATCCTGCTCCTCGGAACCTTGGTCGCGGCGTGCGACCGGTCCTCCGGGAGCAGCGGCGCCAACCCCACCCAGAACGCGAGCGCGACCGAGGTCGCCCTCACGGTGACGTCCAACGCGATCTCCGGCGGTAAGAACGCCGCCGAGGCGGACTGGTACGCCAACTACCTGATCCCGAAGTTCACCGAGGCCCAGAAGGCCAAGGGCGTCAACGTCACCGTCAAGTTCCAGCCCTCGGGCGTGGACGACGAGCAGTACAAGGCCAAGATGGCCCTCGACCTCAAGAGCAAGTCCGGCGCCGACGTCATCGCCCTCGACGGGATCTGGGTCGGCGAGTTCGCCGAGGCCGGCTACATCAAGCCGCTCGCCGACGTCGTCGGGCCGAACGTCACGTCCTGGGACGGCTGGGCGCAGATCCCCAAGGCGGTTCAGGCCAACGCGTCCTACAACGACAAGATCTACGGCGTCCCGGGCGGCACCGACGGTCGCGTTCTCTACTACAACAAGAAGCTGTTCCAGCAGGCCGGTCTCCCGGCCGACTGGAAGCCCGCCAGCTGGCAGGAGATCCTCGACGCCGGCGCCAAGCTCAAGGCGGTCAGCGGGGTCATCCCGATCCAGATCAACGCCGGCACGGCGATGGGCGAGGCCACCACGATGCAGGGCGCGCTCGACCTGCTCGTCGGCACCGGGGCCGAGATCTACCAGAACGGCAAGTGGCAGGGCAACACCCAGAACACCCGCGACGTCCTCGGCTTCTACAAGCAGCTGCTGGACCAGGGCCTGATGGACAAGAACTTCCAGCAGGCCGCCAAGGGCCGCGACGAGTCGTTCGCCGCGTTCGCCGCGAACAAGATCGGCATCCTGCTCGAGGGAGACTACTTCTGGCGCTCGGTCATCAACCCCGACAAGGGTTCCGCGCCGATGGCCACCCGTGACGCCGACATCGGCTACGCCGAGATCCCGGCCAAGGCCAAGGGCGCCGGAGTGAGCGGCCAGGACCTGGTGTCGATGTCCGGAGGCGGCGGCACCTTCCTCAACCCCAACACGAAGTTCCCGCAGCAGGCCTGGGAGCTCATCCAGTTCATCTACTCGCCCGACGCCATCAAGGCGGCGCTGGCCGGGTCGGCCCGCATCACGGCGCGGCAGGACGTCAACAAGGAGGTCCTCAGCAAGGACCCGCTGTTGTCGCTGATCTCCGAGAAGGTGCTGCCGATCACGCGATACCGCCCGGGTCTCGCCGTCTACCCGCAGGTGTCGCAGGCGCTGCAGCAGGCGACCGCCGACATCGTGTCCGGCAAGTCGGTCGACGAGGCCGCCGCGACCTACCAGAGCGCGGTGGAGAAGGTGGCCGGCGGGGCGGACAAGGTCCAGAAGTCGTGATCCCCATCGAACCGAGGACAGGGGCAGGGAGCGGGTGAGCGCCAACGCGGGTGCGTCCGACGCCGCCGGGCTCGGACGCGCCCGGGCGGTCGCCTTCGTCACGCCCGCCTTCCTCCTGATCGCCGCGTTCCTCGTCTTTCCCGCGGTCTGGACGATCTGGCTGGGGATGACCGACTTCCGGCTCACCGGCGCGCAGGCGGCCGACCCGAAGTTCGTCGGGCTGGCGAACTACCAGGCGGCGCTGGCCGACCCGTCGTTCCGCAGCTCGCTGTGGCTGACCATCGTGTTCGTCTTCGGGTCGGCGATCGTCGGCCAGAGCGTCCTCGGGTTCCTCATCGCGTGGACGATGCGCTCGGTGCCCAAGGCGGTCAAGGCGATCGTCGAGACGCTCGTCCTCATGGCGTGGATCCTGCCCAGCTCGATCGTCGCGTTCCTCTGGGTGGCGTTCCTCAACCGGGACGGCGGCACGCTGAGCGCCATCCTCAACACGCCCGGGACGGCGTGGCTGCTCGAGTACCCGATGGCCTCGATCATCATCTACAACACCTGGCGCGGAACCGCGTTCTCGATGCTGCTGTTCTCGGCGGCTCTGGGCGCGGTGCCGCCGTCCCAGCTGGAGACCGCGCGGCTGGCCGGCGCGTCGACGATGCAACAGTTCCGCGACGTCGTGTTCCCGCACATCCGCGGGCACATCCTCACCAACACGCTGCTCATCAGCCTCTGGACGTTCAACGACTTCGGGCCGTACCTCCTCACCGCAGGCGGCCCCGACCACGCGACCGAGACGCTGCCGGTGTTCATCTACCTGCGCGCGCTCTACGGCGGCGAACTGGGGTACGGCTCGGCGATCTCGTTCATCATGCTGCTGATCAACCTGGCCATCGCGCTGTTCTACATCCGGCTGTTGCGTGAGCGGCGGGCCGACAAACGGTCCGCGGACGCCGACGACGCCGACAACGCCGACAACGCCGCCCGCGCCAAGGCAAGGGCCGACGAGGTCCTCACCGCCGCCGAGGCCCGGAACGTGGGGCAGTGACGTGACTCCCGCCGCCGTCGTCCGACGGATCCTGTTCTACGGCCTCATCACCTTGCTGTCGCTGTTCTTCGCGCTGCCGCTGCTGTGGCTCGTGCTGGCGCCGTTCGACCGGACGCCCACGCTCACCGTGAAGATCCCGGACTTCACCCTCGACAACTTCGCCGAGCTCGGCAAGAACCCCTACGCGTTGTCGTCGCTGAAGAACTCGATCCTCATCTCGGGCGGCGCGATGCTGATGGTGACCGCGCTGTCCGCGCTCGCCGCATACGCGCTCTCTCGGGTGCGCGTGCCCGGTCGCGACCTCATCCTCTATGCGCTTCTGCTGCTCTCGTCGATCGTCACCGGCACGGCGGCGATGGTCCCGATCTTCCTGCTGATGTTCCAGCTCGGGCTCATCGACGACCGCAGCGGCGTCGCCCTCGTGCTCACCGGCGGGCTGCTGCCGGCGGCGATCTTCATCCTCAAGGACTTCATGGACGCGACGCCGAAGTCCTACGAAGAGAGCGCGCGGGTGTTCGGCGCCAGCCCGTTGCAGGTGCTGCGCCACGTCGTCCTGCCGATCGCGCGACCGGGCCTGGCGACCATCGCGGTGTGGGCCCTGGTCAACGCGTGGGGTGACTTCCTCACCGCGTACATCCTGCTGCGCGACCCGGAGAAGACGCCCGCCGGAGTCCTCATGTACACCTTCTACACCGAGGGCGGACAGGCGAATCTCCCTCTCATCTCGACCTTCTCGCTGGTGTACGCGATCCCGGTGGTCGCGCTGTACCTGTTCGTCAACCGCCGATACGGCTTTCGCTTCCATGGAGGGATCAAGAGCTGATGGCCAGCATCGACCTCGTCGGGCTCTCCAAGGTGTATGCGGGTGGTGTCGCCGCTGTCGACGACCTCACCCTGTCGATCGCAGAGGGTGAGTTCTTCGCGCTGCTCGGACCGTCCGGCTGCGGCAAGACCACCCTGTTGCGGACCATCGCCGGGCTGGAGGAGGTCACCTCGGGCCAGCTCCTCCTGGGCGGCAAGGACGTGACGAAGCTGCCGCCGGGGAAGCGCGACGTCGCGATGGTGTTCCAGGACTACGCGCTGTTCCCGCACATGGACGTCACCGACAACATCAGCTACCCGTTGCGGATCCAGAAGATGGCCAAGGCGGAGCGGCGCGAGAAGGCCGAGACGACGGGCGCCGGGCTCGGCCTGCAGAAGCTGATGGACCGCCGTCCGGGGCAGCTCTCCGGTGGGCAGCAGCAGCGGGTCGCGCTCGCTCGCGCCATCGCGTACCAGCCCGCGGTGTTCCTCTTCGACGAACCGTTGTCGAACCTCGACGCGCGGCTCCGGCTCGAGGCGCGCACCTTCCTCAAGCGGCTGCAGCACGAGCTGAGCGTGACAACCGTGTTCGTCACCCACGACCAGGCCGAGGCCCTCGCCATGGCCGACACCATCGCCGTCATGGAGGCCGGGCACATCCGCCAGATCGGGACGCCCTCGGACGTGTTCCACCGGCCGGCCAACGTGTTCGTCGCCAACTTCATCGGCTCGACGCCGATGAACCTGGTGCCCGGCAGTGCCTTCGGACGCGAGCGGGTCCCCGAGGGCGACGAGGTGCTGGTCGGGTTCCGGCCCGAGTACACCAAGCTCGACGACGCGGGTCGGTTCGCCCTGGACGGCACGGTGAGCATCGTCGAGAACCTGGGCGCCTCGATGCTGGTGTCGGTGAGCTGTGGCGACCACTCCGTGCAGGCGCTGGTTCCCGAGGGCGAGGAGCCTCCGGTCGACGCGAAGGTGTCGGTCAGCCCCACCGACAAGCGGGTGCTGCGCTACCGGGCGGAGGACGGCGAGCTGCTCGACCCGGACCGGGTGGCGACGCCCGCCGACCGGTGACGTTGCTCGATCGGCGCGGCACGTGGACTCCGGATGACCGGGCCGAGAACCAGTGCGCCGCAGTGCCGTTCGAGGTGCCGGCTGGAGTCGGCGCGTTCCGGGTGGAGCTCGAGTACGCGCGACGCGACGGCGCCGTGCTCGACCTCGGATGCGAGGGACCTGCCGGCTACGTCGGCTGGTCCGGAGGAGCACGGTCGCACTACGTGGTCAGCGAGGACTGGTCGACGCCCGGCTATCTCCCGACCCCGGTTTCCCGCGGGACGTGGCGGGTGCTGGTCGGGCTCCACCGCATCCCTCCACCGGGGGTCGACTACCGGCTGACCGTCCGACCCGCCACGCCCGCCGAGGTGGCGGCAGAGCGGGACGCACAGCCCGCTGCGCCTCCAGTGCCCGAGCGCGGACCGCGACGCGACCTCCCGGATGTGGACGGGATGCACTGGCTGGCCTCGGACTTCCACGCGCACACGGTCCATTCCGACGGCGCCCTCGGGATCGACGAGCTCGCCGCTCTCGCCGTGAGCCGTGGTCTCGACGCGTTGGCGGTGACCGACCACAACACCACGAGCCACCACGCATACCTGCCGTCGGTGGGCGAGCGCTACGGCATCCGGCTCATCCCCGGTCAGGAGGTCACCACCGACCGCGGGCACGCGAACGCGTTGGGGGACATCGGGTTCGTCGACTTCCGGAACCCGGGCGCGCAGTGGCAGCGCGACGTCGAGGCGCGGGGTGGCGTCCTGTCGGTGAACCACCCGCTGGCCACCGACTGCTGCTGGCGGATGGCGCTCGACCACCCGACGGCGGTCGCGGAGATCTGGCATTCGTCGTGGCACGCGCTGCCGGTGCTGCACAACTGGGGCGGCCCGCTGGCGTGGTGGTTGGGTTGGGACGCGGGGACCGTCCCGATCGGCGGGAGCGACTTCCACGCATACGGGAGCGACGCCCTCCCCGGTGCCCCGACGACGTGGGTGCTGACCGACGGGGACGACGTCCTGGGTGGGGTCGCGGCGGGACGCACCGCGGTCAGCGCCGACCCCACCGGGCCGGTGCTGCTCCGACTCGGGGACGAGCTGCTCGCGCTGGGAGCGGACGGGCTGTTGCTGAGTGGGTTCGACGCCGGACGGCGTCCGGTCGCGGGGGAGCGGGCCGTCTTCCGTGGAGCCGCTGGACCGTGGTGGCTCGAGGACGACCAGATGCGCGTGCTGGCGCTCTGCGGCTGAGGTCAGCCGCCGTCGGCGGTTGTGGAGATCCGGCGGGACAGGCCGACCCCCAGGACCAGTACAGCCACTGACGAGACCATCGTCGCGAGGAAGATCTGCAGGGCGAAGAGGTCGTTGAAGGCGCCGAGCAGCGTCATCGTCGCGAACCCGACCACGAGCTGAGCCACGGCGACCGCCGCGAGCACGGTGGCGCCGGTGCTCCCCGTCGCTCCGGCCGGCGGATGCGGCCCGCGCCAGCGCGTCCCCAGCACGATGACCCCGACGAGACACACGATCCCCATCGCCAGGACGGCGATGCTCGCGACGACCAGGCCGCGCAGGTCCGGCAGGGTCGACGCGACCGACGACCACAGCGCGACGAGCGTGAGGTTCACGACGATGAACACCCCGGCGACGAGGGACCGGGCCGTCCCCCTGGTCATGGCGGCCCGATCCCCCTCCACGCCGGAGGACGTCACAGCGTCACCACCGGCCAGGTCCCGTTCGGGTAGGCGGTGTTCTCCGACATCTTCTGCTCCAGCAGCGTCTTCGCGCTGCGGCACTGGGACTTGAGGTTCTCGCCGGCGCCCCAGAACGCGGCTCCGAACCCGGCGGCGGCCGCGATGGCGATGAGGATTCCGGCGGGGATGCCGAAGATCGTCGCCGTGGCGCCGAGGGCGGTGATGATGGCCGCGATCCACGCGCCGATGGCGGCGATCATCAGGCCGAAGAACACCTGGATCGCCGACGACACGTCCTTGAGGGCGCTGCTGATCCCGTCGGTGAACTGGGTCTTGATGTTCTGCAGGGCGGTCTTCTGGAGCGGGGCCTTCTGCTTGTACTGGTCGGCCGCCGAGCCCTTCCAGTTGTCGTCGACGGCCAGCGAGCCGACGTCGGCGAGCGCCACCCTCCCGCTGACGGGGGAGCCGACGGTGGAGCTCCACTGGTCGGCCTTGCCGGAGACGGTGCTGGGCTCGCCGAGGTTGCTGAGGATCTCGACCAGCGGGTCGAAGAACTCCTTGATCTTGCCCATGAGGCCGTTCCACAGGTCGCGGATCTTGTCGGCCAGCCAGCCGAGGCCCCACGGGACCCAGTCGAGGACGTCGTTGATGGCGTCCTGGAGGTCCTGCACGAGGCCGTTGAACCTGTTGACGAGATCTCGGATGTCGTTCGCGGTACCGGACATGTCGTCCCCTTGCGTGTGAGTCAGTGAGAGTGGATGGGTGGGACGGCGATCAGCCGATGGGCTCCCAGGCGCCCTGGTACTGCTGCTCGGCGTTGTCCTCGTTCTGCTCGTAGTTGTGCTTGATCGTCATCAGCGTGCTCGAGATGTTCCCGGTCTCCGTGGAGCCCTCGGTGAGCAGGCTGGCGACCTTGGTCTGGATCGAGCTGTAGGTCGTGGTCAGCCCGACCGTCTCGGCCGCCCAGGACAGCTCGTACTCACCGAGGCTCAGGCCCCACGCGCTGTTGCAGGCGGTGAGCAGCGTGCTCGAGGTCTCGTCCCACGTGTCGGCGTCGCTCTTCAGCGCCGCGAGCTGTACTTCGTAGGTCATGTCCGCTCCTTCGTCCCCGGTTCGTGTCGGTCAGTTGCGCAGACCCATGGCGCGCGCGAGCGCGACCGGGTCCTCGGACAGCCGCTGAAGACGGCCGAGCGGGCTGCGGGCGACGATCGTCTCGACGTCGTCACCACCGGCCTGCCGGTACGCTTCGTGCAGGGCCTGCGTCGCCTCGCGGCCGATGTTGGCCGGGTGCGCGGAGTCCAGCCAGGTCTGGTCGAAGGTCAGGTCGAGCAGCGTCCCGTTGCCGGCGATGGTGGCCTTGGCGTGACCGGAGGCGCTGCGCCCGGTGTACTCGCGGGTGAGGTGCTCGCGCACCTCGCCCCGGACCTCCTCGATGCTGTCCACCAGCTCGTGCAGGAGATCGCGCATGACCTGCATGGACGAGTCCACCGACCCGGACCGGTCGCGGTCCACCGCCTCGGACAGCCGCAACGACAGGTCGTCGGCGTCCAGCCGCGGGGCCACGACGTGTCCGTTCGGGCGCTCGTCGGCCTCGACCAGCGTAGTGCCCCACTGCTCGAGCCGGGCGATCCCCGCCTTGTTGGCCGCGTCGTTGATGCCGGCGGCCAGTGAGTGCGCGGTGTAGCTGTTCTTCCACGTCATCGACACGAGGATCGAGGAGATCCGTCCGTCCCCGTCGATCGTGACCGTGACCGCCCCGGTGTCGTCCTTGGCGGTGACCGGCCCCAGCGTGTCGGTCGCCTCGCGGAACGCGCCACTGCCCCGGACGATGTCGTCGCGGGTGCGGCCGATGGCCTCCATCGGGTCGTACACGAGTTCCCCTGTCGTCGGTGTCACGGGTGTCCGGCACCCGGCTGCTGCCTGCCCCCAACCCTCTCCGGGTCGCCGGAGGGGCGCATGAGTGCGGGTGCTCAGATCGGGTGGGGTCCGGTCACCAACCTCTGGGTACCCGTCGGAACCGCACCCGCTCGCCGGGCCGCAGCTGCGCGAGGACGTCGGTGTCGTCGTCCATGACGACGGCGACCACGGGGTACCCGCCGGTGGTCGGATGGTCGGCGAGGAAGACCAGCGGCTGGCCGGAGTGCGGGACCTGGACCGAGCCGCGGACGACGGCCTCGCTGGGCAGCTCGCGCGCGGTACCGGTTTCGGCCCGCTCGAGCGTGGGCCCGGCCAGTCGCACGCCGACCCGGTCGGAGTCGGCCGTGACCGTCCACGGCCGCGAGGTGAGCGCCTCGACGGCACCCGGCGAGAACCAGTCGTCCCGCGGGCCGAGGACGACGCGAAGGACGACGTCGGTGACCGGCGGGGGTTCGGAAGCGGCGACGTCGACGTGGGGGGCGGCGGACTCCTGATCGGGTGGGCGGCCCACGGCCAGCCGACGCCCGGGCGTCAGCGGAGCCGGACCCACCCCCATGGTCGGGTCGGTGCTGGCGCTGCCAAGGAGGTGCGGCTCGGCCAGCCCGCCGCGGACGGCGAGGTAGGTGCGCAGACCGGTGGGCGGCACACCCAGGGTGAGCAGCTGACCGTCGCGGAGGTCGAGGGGCGCGCCCAGCGGCGCAGCGCGTCCGTCGACCAGGACCGGTGCCGGCGCCCCGGTGAGGCAGACCCGGACGGCGCCGTCGGCGCGCACGGCGAGACCGCCGAGCAGGACCTCGACACCGGCGGACCCTTCGGCGTTGCCGAGCAGCCGGTTCGCGAGGCGCAGGGCCCGTCGGTCGGCGGCTCCGCTCCCGGTCACCCCGACCGACGCAAGTCCCGGCCGGCCGAGGTCTTCGACCAGCGCCAGCGGGCCGACGGCCTCGACCACGAGGGCGTTCACGCGGTGACCTCGACGAAGCGGACGCGACGCCCGGGGGTGAGGAGGGCGGGCGGCTCCCGCTCGGCGTCCCACAGGGCCACGTCCGTGCGTCCGATCAGCTGCCAGCCGCCGGGCGACGGCCGTGGGTACACCCCGGAGTACGGCCCGGCCAGCCCCACCGACCCGGCCGGTATGCGGGTGCGCGGCGACTCGCGGCGGGGAACGTCAAGGTCGCCTGCGGATCCGGTCAGGTACGCGAAACCCGGTGCGAATCCAGCGAACTCGACGGTCCACGACTGCCCGGTATGCCGCGCGACGACCTCCGACGCGGTGATCCCCAGGTGGGTGGCGACGCCGTCGAGATCAGGTCCGTCGTACCGCACCTCGACGACCAGCTCGTCGATCTCCTCGGTCTCCTCCGGCGCGTCGAGGACGAGGTCGCGCAGTGCTGCCGCGACGTCGGGAAGCTGGTCTGGCGCGCTCGCCACGACGAGGACGGTGCGGGCGCCGGGGACGTGTTCCACCGTTCCGGGGAGCGGGCGACGCCGAAGGGTGGCGTCGAGGCGGCGGCGCTCGGCGGCGTCGGCGACCTCGACGAGGATCGCCCGGTCGCCGCAGGGGAGCAGCCTCATGCGGTCGGTGGTGGTGCGGATGGTGGTGGCGCGGAGGCCGCGATCCGAACTCCCGCCCCCGACAGGGCGTTTTGGACGGCGAGAGCCATGGCGACGGCCCCGGGCGAGTCGCCGTGGACGCATACCGAGTCCGCCTCGAGCTCGACCTCGGAGCCGTCGACCGCCGTCACGCGGCCCTCCTGGACCAGCCGCAGGACGCGCGCGGCGACCACCTCGGGGTCGTCGAGGAGGGCACCGGACTCTGAGCGGGGCACCAGCGTGCCCGCGGCGGTGTAGCCGCGGTCGGCGAAGGCCTCGCGCACCGTGCGCAGCCCTGCGCTCGCGGCCACGGCGAGGAGGGTCGAGCCGGGGAGCCCCACGAGCGGCAGGGCAGCGGAGTAGTCGACGACCGCGCGGACGACGGCATCCGCCTGAACCTCGTGGTGGACGACGGCGTTGTAGAGGGCCCCGTGGGGCTTCACGTAGGTCACCGCGCTGCCGACGGTGCGGGCGATGCCGTCCAGTGCGGCCAGCTGGTAGAGGACGTCGGCGTAGAGGTCGTCGGCGGAGACATCGATGAAGCGGCGGCCGAACCCGGCCAGGTCGCGGTAGCCCACCTGGGCACCGATCGCCACCCCGCGGAGAGCGGCGGCACGGCACGTCGCGACGAGGGTGGCCGGGTCGCCGGCATGGAACCCGCAGGCCACGTTGGCGGAGGTGACGACGTCGAGGAGCGCCTCGTCGTCGCCGAGTCGCCACCGTCCGAAGGACTCGCCGACGTCGGCGTTGAGGTCGATGGTTCGCGGGCCGGGCACGCGTCGAGCGTCCTGATCCGCGCTCACGGCTGTCAACCCTGCTCGAAGGACAGGAGCACCTTGCGGAGCAGCCGGTTGAGCTGTTCGAGCTCCCGCGGGGAGAGGACGGAGAGCAGGTTCGCCTCGCGCTCCATCCCGGCGTGGAGGTGCTCCTGCCAGGTGTCCTTGCCCTTGGCGGTCGGCCGGACGATGACGCGGCGGCGGTCGAGGGGATCGACCTCGCGCGTGACGTAGTCGCCCTCCACGAGGCGGTCGAGCCGGCTGGTCATGGCGGCCCGGGTGACGTGGCAGGCGTCGGCGAGCTGCGCGGGCGTGGCCTCGAGCGGGTAGGGCTGGACCATCAGCTCGTGCAGCGTGTCGGAGTCCTCGAGGGTCATCTCCTTGTTCGCATGGAAATCGGCCTTCGACCTGCGCAGCTGGCGGACCACGGCCTGCATCCGGGTCGTCGCGCCCTCAACCGACGGGTCCAGATCGGGGATCTGGGTCACCCACCGAGCCACGTGGGCGTCGACCGCGTCCGTCGCCCGGGGTCTGGTCACGCTCCCAGTGTGCCATTCGCCGCCATACAGAGCTAGTGCTTGAAAGTCTGATGACAAATAGTTAGACGACGTACTAATGTGATCCGTCATGAACACCGTGGTGGACGACGACCGCACCGTCGCGGCTTCCCGATGGGGGACCCGGGACTTCCGCCTGCTGGTCGGCGGTCAGGGCCTGTCGTGGGTGGGGGACGCGTTCCAGCCGATCGCGTTGTCCTTCGCGCTGATCGCCTCGGGCGGATCGGCCACGGACCTCGGGCTGGTCCTCGCGTGCGGGGTCGTCGCCCGGCTGGCCTGCACCCTCGTCGGAGGAGTGTGGGCCGACCGGCTCCGGCCGCAGACGATCATGGTCGCGGCGGACCTCGTCCGGGCCGGTGCGGCCGGGGCCCTGGCCGTCTTCTACATGGGCGACCACCACCCGCTGCCGCTGCTCTGCGGGCTGGTGGCCGTGTTCGGCGGGGCGGGCGCCTTTTTCTACCCCGCCATGTCGTCGCTCAAGCCGACCCTGGTGCCGCTCGCGCAGCGCCGGTCGGCGAACGCCACGCTCAACGCGGTCCAGACCGCCTCGCTCACCGTCGGGCCGGCGGCCGCCGGCGTGCTGATCGCCGCCTTCGGTGCGCCGTTCGGGTTCGCCGTCAACGCGGTCAGCTTCGTGGCGTCGGCCGTGACCGTGGTCCTGATCCGGGCGCGAGCGGTCCGTGCGGAGCGGGTCGGGTTCCTCAGCGAGCTCCGCGGCGGGTTCGCGGCGCTGCGTTCCCGCGACTGGCTGCTCTGGGGCGTCATCGCCGCCGGGGTCTACCACGTGGCCAACGGGGTCGTCCTCGTCACGGTCAACGTCGTCGCCCTGCGCGACCTCGGCGGCCCTTCTGCCCTCGGCGTGATCGCCGCGGCGGAGGGCCTCGGCGGGGTCATCGGCAGCGTCATCGCCATGCGGGTCCGCCCGAGCCGGCCGCTGGTCGCCGGGTTCGTCGCGCTCGGACTGATGCCGGTGTGGGTGATGGCCTACGTGTGGCCCGGCACGCTCACCGGCGTCCTGCTCGGGGCGGTCATCGGCTACTCGGGACTGATGTTCTTCGGAGTCTGCTGGGAGACGGCGATCCAGAACCACGTCCCCCACGACCTGCTGGCCCGGGTGTCGTCGTGGGACATTCTCACCTCGTTCGTCGGTATGCCGGTGGGCCAGGCCCTCGCCGGCGTGCTCACCGACCGGTTCGGTACCCAGCCGGTGCTCACCGCGTGCGCGGCGGTGATCCTGGTCGCCGGGGTGGGACCGCTCGCGGTCCGCGGTACCCGGCGGCTCCGGTGGGAGCCGGACCCGGGCGACTCCGCCTGAACCGGGCACACCGACGGGCGTTGGTCCTCCGTGGAGGCCGTTATCCGGCTCCCCAGGTGACCAACGCCCGTTCGTGTGTTGGGCGGAGCCGGTCAGCCGACGTGAACCGGCTCCGCCTCACGCCGCCGCGCGCGCTCCGCCCGCAACGCCGGCAGGTACCCGAACGCCCCGAGGATGCTGAACGCCCCGACGACGACCATCGCCACCTGGGTCGACGTGTGCGCCGCCAGCTGCCCGCCGAGCGCGGCGGTGAGGCTGAACCCGAGGAACGAGAGCATCGAGTTCATCGACAGCACAGTGGACCGGTTGCGGGCGGAGGCCTCGCGGTGGAGCAGGGCGCCGTGGACCGGGCCGCCCGCGCCGTGCAGCGTGTAGGTCACCGCGTAGGCGGCGATCAGGGCGACCGGTCCCGCCACGAGTCCCATGACCACCGCGCCGAGCCCGTTGAGCACCCGGGCGAGGATCGCCGTCCGCGCGACATCCAGGCGCCGGCTGCCGACCGCGGCGAGCGCGGAGCCGAGCGCGAACAGGCCCCATCCGGCGCTCGCGACCGGGCCCATGACCGCGGCCGCGGCGTCCTCGCTGCCGAGCAGCTCGGACAACCGGATCGGTTGGAACGTCTCGAACACCACCATCCCGGCCGACCAGAACAGCTCGACCGCCACGAGGCCACCGAGGACCCGGTTGTGGCGTAGCAGCGACAGGCCCTCCCGAACCACGACGGGGGCCTCGCGGACCGACGCTGCCGCCGGACGCATACCGACGCGGTCTCCGGTCCCACGACGGTCCGGCTCCTTGAGGATGACGAGGACCGCGGTGAGATGGACGACGCCGAGTCCGAGGTAGAGCAGCCCGGGCAGCAGCAGCGCGCTCTGCGAGGCGATGGGGTGCCACCAGACCAGGCCGCCGGAGATCAGCGCGCCGGCGGCCATCGCCGATCCGAGGACCATGCCCTGGCGGGAAAGGTCGCGGTCCACGTCGGCCCCCGGTTCGGTCGCGTGCACCGTGTCGACGAACCACGCCTCGAGCGGTCCGGAGTCGAGGGCCCGGAAGACCCCGGTCAGCACGGCGGCCAGCGCGAACTGCCACCAGGCCATGGCCGTGTAGAAGACGGCGGCCGAGGCGATGAGGAAGACGGCCGCCGTGACGTAGACCGGCTTGCGCCCGAAGGCGTCGGCGAACCCGCTGGTCGGCAGCTCGAGGAGGAACACCGTGATCCCGGTGAGGGACATCGCGGAGAGGGCCTCGGGGATGGTCAGGCCGCGTTCCAGCGGCCACAGCGTGAGGATCCCGACGACCAGGCCCACCGGGAACCAGCGCGTCATGGTCAGCGTGAGGAAGACCCGTCGGGCAGCGCGAGGGGACAGGACGGCGGTCACGAGCGGTCACCGCGCGGACTCTGGTCGAGGTCGACCGGGTAGGCGTAGGTGTAGACCGCGACGCGTTTCGCCTGGGGGTTGCCCTGTCCGACCCGGCGGTACTTCAGCAGGACCTCCTCGATCTCGCCCCGCATGGCCCTGAGCTGGTCCAGGCTCACCAGGGCGACGTTGTCGTTGATCCCGAGGTTGTCGACCCACTCCACCGGCCAGTCCTGCTGCACGTCCAGCCACTGCTCGGCCTTGGTGGCGAAGTGTCGGATGTAGTCGCGCTCGAGCCAGTTGAGGGCGGTGAGGGCGTCCTCGTCGTCGACCAGCTCGCTCTGGGTCCACGAGTGCTGCTCCACCGCGGCCCGCCAGACCCGCTCCTTGCCCTTTCCCGTACCGGTGTCCTCGACGAGGCCGACGGGTTCCAGACGGCGCAGGTGGTAGCTCGTGGCGCCCGAGTTCGTACCGAGCAGGGCGGCCAGGGCGGTGGCCGTGAGCGGCCCGCTCCGACGCAGCTGGGTGACGATGCGCGAGCGGAGCGGATGGGCGAGGACCTTGACGGCCTCGGCCCCGAGGTGCAGCTCCGAAGGGCTCTCGGACGAGCCCCAGGTGCCGGGTCCGGTGGGTGGAATACTGGCCATGAGTTGCACAATACCTATGCATACTCTGTTTGCACAAGTACTGTGCACGGATGATGTGCGCCTGCATCGTCGCAGGTCAGGGCCGGTATGCGGCGGCGCCGGCAGCGATTTGGCCGGCTCTCGACCCGCCTCTACACTGGAGAGGTTGTGCCACCCGGGGCGTTCCGGCTCGGGGCCACGCGGCGCGGTCGGTCGACCGGAAAGCCGCGGCGAGGCATACCCGAGATACCGCTGACGAAAGCTGAGTCCTGTGCGCACGTACACCCCCAAGCCCGGCGAGGTCGATCGCACGTGGCACGTGATCGACGCGACCGACGTCGTCCTCGGTCGTCTCGCGAGCCAGACCGCGATCCTGCTGCGCGGCAAGCACAAGCCGACCTTCGCCCCGCACGTCGACACCGGTGACTTCGTCATCATCGTCAACGCCGACAAGATCGTCCTGACCGGCGCCAAGGCCGAGCAGAAGAAGGCCTACAGCCACTCGGGCTACCCGGGCGGTCTGAAGTCCACGTCCTACACCGAGCTCCTCGAGAAGAACCCGGCCAAGGCCGTCGAGAAGGCCGTTCGCGGGATGCTCCCGAAGAACTCCATCGCCCGCCAGCAGATGACCAAGCTCAAGGTCTACACCGGCGGCACCCACCCGCACGCGGCCCAGCAGCCGGTCCCGTTCACCATCTCGCAGGTCGCGCAGTAAGGAACCCTGAGTTGACTGACATCACTACCGACACCGTTCTGGAGTCGGACGAGCCGGAGCTGAGCACCTACACCTCCGAGTCCACCGCTCCCGTCGCCGGTGAGGACGTCCGCCGTCCGAGCGCGTCCGCGCCCGGCGCCGCGACCGGCCGTCGCAAGCAGGCCATCGCCCGCGTCCGCATCGTCCCCGGCACCGGCGAGTGGCAGATCAACGGCCGCACGCTGGAGGCGTACTTCCCCAACAAGGTGCACCAGCAGATCGTCGGCGAGCCGTTCACGGTGCTCGACCTGACCGGTGCCTACGACGTGCTCGTCCGCGTGCACGGCGGCGGCCCCTCCGGCCAGGCCGGCGCGGTTCGCCTCGGGGTGGCCCGGGCGCTCAACGGCGTCGACGAGGAGCTGAACCGTCCCGCGCTCAAGAAGGCCGGGTTCCTCACCCGCGACCCGCGCGTGCCCGAGCGCAAGAAGGCCGGCCTCAAGAAGGCCCGCAAGGCTCCGCAGTACAGCAAGCGCTGACGCGCTCCTGCTCGAACGCGAGGGCGGTCCCGGTTTGCCTGGGGCCGCCCTCGCGGCGTAGTAGGTTCGTCCGTCGGCCCTCTGTTTGGGGCTGACCGGTGAGGTCACGTAGAGAGGCAGACCAAGCGACGTGGCTCGACTCTTCGGGACCGACGGGGTTCGCGGACTCGCGAACCAGGACATCACCGCGGAGCTGGCTCTCGACCTCGCGGTCGCGGCGGCTCACGTGCTCGGCGAGTCCGGTGAGTTCGAGGGGCACCGCCCGACCGCCGTGGTGGGTACCGACGGGCGCGCCTCCGGTGAGTTCCTCCTCGCCGCGACCGTGGCCGGCCTGGCCTCGGCCGGCGTCGACGTCCTCGACGCCGGCGTGCTGCCGACCCCGGCGATCGCCTTCCTCACGGCCGACCTCCGGGCCGACCTCGGCGTGATGATCTCCGCGTCGCACAACCCGATGCCCGACAACGGGATCAAGTTCTTCGCCCGCGGCGGCCACAAGCTCGCCGACCACGTCGAGGACGCCATCGAGGCGCGGATGCGGGAGCCCTGGCAGCGGCCGACCGGTGCCGGGGTGGGCCGGCTGCGCCCGTTGCGCGACGGTCTCGAGCGCTACGTCGGGCACCTCATGGCCGCCCTCCCGAACCGGCTCGACGGTCTCCACGTCGTCCTCGACACCGCCAACGGAGCCGCGTCGGTCGCCTCGCCCGAGGCGTTCCGGCAGGCCGGCGCGCGGGTATCGGTCATCGGGGCATCGCCCGACGGGCTCAACATCAACGACGGCTACGGCTCCACCCACCTCGAGCGGCTCTGCGAGGCGGTCCTGGCCGAGGGTGCCGACTTCGGCGTCGCCCACGACGGCGACGCGGACCGGTGCCTCGCGGTCGACGGTTCGGGTACGCCGGTCGACGGCGACCAGATCATGTCGATCCTCGCGATCTCGTTGCGCGACAAGGGCCGACTCGTGTCCGACACCCTCGTGGCCACGGTCATGTCGAACCTCGGGATGCTCCAGGCGATGGAGCGGTCGGCCATCACCGTGCGCCAGACCGCGGTCGGCGACCGCTACGTCCTCGAGGACATGAAGTCGGGCGGGTACGCCCTGGGTGGCGAGCAGAGCGGCCACGTCATCATGCTCGAGCACGGCACCACGGGCGACGGCGTGCTCACCGGGCTGATGCTCGCGGCCCGGGTGGCGGAGACCGGCCGGTCGCTGACCGAGCTCGCATCCGTGATGACCCGCCTCCCACAGGTCCTCGTCAACGTGCGCGGCGTCGACACCTCGCAGGTCCACACCCACGAGGCGCTGCTCGAGGACGTCGCCAAGGCGTCCGACGAGCTCGACGGCACGGGGCGCGTACTGTTGCGCAAGTCCGGGACCGAACCGCTCGTGCGCGTCATGGTCGAGGCGGCGGACGAGTCACAGGCCCAGGCCGTGGCGCAGCGGCTCGCGGACTCGGTCCGCATGCACCTCGCCCTGCGGTGACGGTGGCGGTGCTTCCGTGAGGCTCGCGATCCTCGGTGGCGGCGGGTTCCGCACGCCCCTCGTGTATGCGGCCCTGGCCGGTTCCGACTCCGGCGTCACCGACGTGGTGCTCTACGACACCGACGCCGGGCGGCTGGATGTCATGGCTCACGTCCTCGCGGCTACCTCGGTGGAGGGTGCTGAGAGCGCTAGGGCGCTCGGATATACCTCCACCGGAGAATCGGGGCCGCGGGTGACGGTCACGACCGAGCTGGACGTCGCGCTGGAGGGGGCCGACTTCGTGTTCTCGGCGATCCGGGTGGGCGGCCTGGCTGCGCGGGTCCAGGACGAGCGGGTCGCCCTCGAGCACGGGGTGCTCGGGCAGGAGACGACGGGTCCGGGCGGGATCGCCTACGGTCTGCGGACCGTCCCGGTGGCCCGCTGGGTCGCCGAGCGGGTCCGCGCGGTCGCCCCTGACGCGTGGGTCATCAACTTCACCAACCCGGCCGGCATGATCACCGAGGCGATGCGCGGCGTCCTCGGCGATCGCGTCGTCGGCATCTGCGACACCCCGATCACCATGGCGAAGCGGGCCGCCCGGCTTCTCGGCGTCGACCCGCATACCCCTGTCGGTCTCGACTATGTCGGCCTCAACCACCTCGGCTGGCTGCGTGCCTTGCGGGTCGACGGCGAGGACCTGCTGCCTGCGCTGCTGGCCGACGACGCGCTGCTCGGGGCGACCGAGGAGGGGCAGCTGTTCGGGCTGGACTGGATCCGGGAGATCGGCGCATTGCCCAACGAGTACCTCTACTACTACGACTTCACCCGCGATGCGGTCGCCTCGATCCGTTCCGGTGGGCTCACCCGCGGCGAGTTCCTCGCGAGGCAGCAGGGCGACTTCTACGCTGCGGCTGCTGCGAATCCGAGCCGCGCCCACGAGCTGTGGACGGCGACCCGCGCCGAGCGCGAGGCGACCTACATGGCCGCCGAGCACGCCGGTCAGGCCCGCGGCGGGGAGGAGGGCATCGCCGACGTGGGGGGCTACGAGGGCGTCGCGCTCGCACTGATGCATGCGATCGCCCGCGACGAGCAGGCCACGATGATCCTCGACGTCGCGAACCGCGGCACCGTCCCCGGCCTCCCCGACGACGCCGTCGTCGAGGTGCCCGTCACGGTCGGATCCGGCGGCCCCACTGCGCTGCCGATCTCACCCCCGACGCTCTACCAGCTCGGCCTGATGGCCCAGGTCAAGCACGTCGAACGGCTCACCATCGAGGCGGCCGTCACCGGGTCGCCGGACCTCGCCGAAAAGGCGTTCGCCCGGCATCCCCTCGTCGACTCGGTGACCGTGGCCCGCGAGCTGCTGCGCGCATACCGGGACCGCATCCCGGAGGTGGACGAGGTGTTCCGCCGGTGACGCTCGACGCCCGCCCCGAGCGGACGTCGCACCGGCCCGGCGACGACGTCGTCCTCCTGGTGGACTCCGTTGTGTCACAACGACTCTCCGTGGTCCTCACGCACCTCGGCGACGAGGTCCGGCGTTCCGCCGTCGAGGTCGCGGTCGGCCGCACCCGAGTGTCGCTCGGGACGCTGATCGAGGGTTCGTACGCGGTTCGCCTCACCGCCGCTGACGGATCGACGGCCGCCAGTGCTTTCGACGTGACGGTTGATCCCCTCGCGCGGCCGCGCTACGGGTTCGTCACGGACTTCCTACCCGGACGCGAGGAGGGCGACGAGGTGGCCGACTCGCTGCGGGCGTTCCACCTCAACGCGGTCCAGTTCTACGACTGGATGTACCGGCACGCGTCCCTGTTGCCGCCGTCGCAGGACTTCGTCGACGCGCTCGACCGGTCCATGTCCCTCGCGACCGTGCGCCGGCTCGTGAACGCCACGCACGCCGCCGGTGCGCAGGCGATCGCCTACGCCGCCGTCTACGGCGCCGGCCGCGAGTACGCGGACGAGCACCCGGAGGAGGTGCTCCATCACCGGGACGGCCGGCCCTGGATGCTCGGCGACTTCCTCTGGATCATGGACGTATCGCGAGACTCGGCATGGTCGCAGCACGTGGTGGCGCAGATGGGCGAGGCCGTCAGGCGCGTCGGCTTCGACGGGCTGCACCTCGACCAGTACGGCGACCCGAAGGTCGCGGCGACGGCGACCGGGACCGTCGTCGACCTCGCGGAGGGGTTCGTGGCGATCATCGAGGCGGTGCGGGCGGAGCTGCCTGACTCGACGCTGATCTTCAACAACGTCAACGATTTCCCCACCGCGACGACCGCCGAGGCGCCGCAGGACGTGACCTACATCGAGGTCTGGTCGCCGCACGACGACTACGCGGACCTGGTTCGGCTGGTCGACGCCGCCCGCGACCATGGACCCCAACGACCGGTGGTCCTCGCCGCATACCTCGCTCCGTTCGCGGACAGTTCCGGCCCGGACCAGATCGCCGCCGCGAAGCTCGCGCTGTCGACGGTCTGGTCCGCCGGCGGCCAGTACCTGCTCTTCGGCGAGCACCACGGCGCCCTGACCCACCCGTACTACCCGAACTACGCGACCATGGGCGACGACGCGGTCGCGGTGCTCCGCCGGTTCGCGGACTTCTCCGTGGCCAACGGCGACCTGCTGTTCACGCCCGAGCTCCGCCGGTCGACCCGACACCTGTGGCTGGGCGTCAACGAGGACCTCGTCGTGTCGGGTGCGTCGGTCTCCCTCGAACCGTTGCCTGGCGCGGTCTGGGTGCGCGCCGCCGCGTCCGGGACCCGCCTGGTGGTCACGCTGGTCGACCTGCGCCGCCAGGAGGACCCGCGCTGGAACGTCGCGAAGCGCCCGACCGGCACGGCGGCCGGGATCCGCATCCGGGTCCGGGTCGCGTCGGCGGAGCCATCGGCACGCTTCGGGCACCCGGTGGCGGGTCCGGAGCTCCGGCCCCTCGCCGCGTCCGTCGAGGGCGACCACCTCGACCTCGAGGTGCCCCAGTTCGACACGTGGGCGGTCGTCGTCGTTGACCGCTGAGCGCGGTCAGACGAGGCGGTCCAGCAGTCCCGTGTCGACGTCGTAGAGGAACCCGCCGACGGCGATGTGCTCGGGGATCAACGGATGGGTGCGGACCTTGCGCACGTCCTCGCGCAGGGCCGCTTCCTGGTTCTCGACGACGTGGAACACCTGCCACGTCGCGTCCACACCGGCCGACTTGCTCACCCGGTCGCGCAGCTCGACCTGGGTGTTGGTGGCGACAGCACAGCGGGTATGCGGGATCACCAGCACCCGGTCGACACCGAGCAGGTGCACTCCGAGGACGATCGCCTCCAGGGCGGCCTCGGTGACACGGCCGCCGGGGTTGCGGAAGATCTTGGCGTCGCCCGGCTTCAGGCCGATGAGGCGCAGCGGGTCGATCCGGGAGTCCATGCAGGTCACCATGGCGACGCCCGCATGGGCGACCCCGTCGAACTCCTGCATGGTGTAGGTCTCGGCGTAAGTCCGGTTCGCGGCAAGCAGGTCGTCGAACCCGTGGTCCTCGGTCACAGGGGACAGCCTGCCGCCTCCCGTCCAGCAGGCGGACACGGGGCCCGGGGTTGGTGTGGTTCGGCCGGTCGGGACGAGTGGCGCACCGCCGACATTCCGCGAAGGCGGTGCGGGGGCGTCGACCCGGTTTTTCAGACCGCCCGGACCGGCGATCCCGTTGCGTGAGCGTGCAGTCGGGGTTCGCCGGCAGCTTGCACACCTTCACACATGACGGGTTGCAAGGGAATAAGTAACAAAGACAAGGGCGTCCACGTCATCGAAAGACTGAACCGGTGCAGGTCACAACATGGGAAAGCCCGTGGTGCCTGTGGCGCAGATCACCTCCTGTGGTGTTGCATGGGCCGCAGAGCAACGAAGGAGCTGACGCAAGACCTGAGTGAGGCGACCCAGCGCCTCGAAACCAGACGGACCGGCGATGAAGCCGGTTCTTCTGTCGCCCGGCCGGGAGCGGCCGGCCCGCGTGGGGCCAAAGAAGCCCCCAAGGATCACCTCCAAGGAGGAGTTCGGAACATGATCACTCGCAGGGCAAGCGTGACCGCTCTCGTCGCCGTGGCCGTTGCTGGCCTGGCGTCGGGATGCCTGTCGTCCAACTCGGGCGGCGGAAGCAGTGGCGGTGGGGGTACCGCATCCGGCCCAGGTAAGGGAACCGTCGAAGTGATGTACGGCTTCGGCAACGAGCAAGAGGCCGCCTTCAAGAAGGACCTCGACAAGTTCGCCCAGGCGAACGGCTTCACCGTGAAGTTCACGAAGGCCGCCTCGTGGGACACCGAGATCCGCGCCCGGGTCGCCGGTGGCAACCCGCCGGACGTGGGCCTCTTCCCGCAGCCGGGTGTGATGTGTGACCTGGCCAAGCAGAAGAAGGTCCTGGCCTGGGCCGACGCCGACGTCACGACCGCCACGGCCGACATGGTCAACGGCTTCAAGGGCGCCGGCACGTGCGCCGACGGCAAGGTCTACGGACTGCCGTCCGCGGTGAGCGTCAAGAGCGTCATCTGGACCGACCAGGCCGACTTCGCCGCAACGGGCGACCAGCTGCCGACCACGCTCGACAACATGCTGGCGCTGACCGACAAGCTGAAGTCTCAGGGCAAGGTCCCGTGGTGCATCGCCGCCGAGTCCGGTCAGGCGACCGGGTGGCCCATCACCGACTGGATCGAGGACCTCGTCCTGCGTCTGGCCGGCCCGGACAACTACGACAAGTGGGTGACCGGCGCGCTGAAGTTCAACAGCCCGGAGATCAAGCCGGCGTTCGAGTACTTCCAGAAGATCGCCTTCACCGACGGCAACGTCCGTGGTGGCACGAAGTCCATCATCGCGACCAACTTCCAGACCGGCGGTAACGCGCTCTTCGACACCCCGCCGGGGTGCTACCTGTTCAAGCAGGCGACGTTCATCGCCGGCAAGGGCGGATTCCCGGACGCGGTTCTCGCGAGCCTGGACTCCACGGTTGGTGTGACGGCGTTCCCGCCGAAGGCCGCGGGTGACAACCCGGTCCTCAGTGGTGGCGACCTGGCCGCGGCGTTCAACAACGACTCGAACGCCCTCAAGCTGCGCAACTTCATCGCCAGCAAGGAGAACGGGATCGAGGCCGGCAAGGCCGGCTACTTCTCCCCGCACAAGTCGTTCGACGTCACGCTCTACCCGAACAAGACGCTCCAGAAGATCGCCAGCGACGTGCTCTACAAGGCATCCGCGGTGCGGTTCGACGGGTCGGACCTCATGCCCGCCAAGGTCGGTGCCGGAACCTTCTGGACCGAGCCGGTCAAGTGGATCTCGGGTCAGCAGGACCTCGACACCACGCTGAACAACATCGACGCCAGCTTCCCCAAGGCCAGCAGCTGACGTCCTGACCGCCGAGCTGCGGGAGGACCGACCGGTTCTCCCGCAGCACGGCCGGTGAGCGTTCCGTCAACCGTCCCAACGCTGAGACTAACGTCTAGAGAGGCTGGGTCCCGTGGCATTGAAGATCGCCAACGCGGTGATCGCCATCATCGGCGGCATCGCCGGCGCCATGCTGTTGTTCTGGATCCTCAACAAGCTCGCCGAGTCGCTCAAGGGGCGTTGGGAGGACCGGGTCAAGCCGTGGATGTTCGCGGGGCCGGCGATCCTCGCGATCGGGGTGTTCCTCATCTACCCCGCCGTCAACACCATCCAGTTGAGCTTCGCCAACGAGGACTCCAGTGCATACGTAGGCTTCAAGAACTACACGAACCTGCTGACCGACTCGTCGTTCCTCCAGGTCTTGTTCAACAACCTGCTGTGGATCATCATCGTCCCGGCCGCGACCGTCGCCCTGGGCCTTGGCGTGGCCGTTCTGGCCGACCGGCTGAGACCCCGCGGGGAGAAGTTCAGCAAGACCCTCATCTTCCTGCCGATGGCCATCAGCGCGGTCGGAGCCACGACGATCTGGCGCTCGGTCTACGAGTTCAAGCCGGCCGGCACCCCACAGACGGGGCTGCTCAACGCCATCCTCGGGCTGTTCGACCGTGGACCGGTGTTCTGGTACGGCACCGAGACGTTCAAGGTCAACAGCCTGTTCCTCATGATCATCATGATCTGGACCCAAGTCGGCTACGCGATGGTGCTGCTGTCGGCGGCCATCAAGGGCGTGCCGGAGGACACGGTGGAGGCCGGGCGGATCGACGGGGCGAGTGAGAGGCGAATCTTCTTCAGCATCGTCGTCCCGCAGATCTGGGCGACCGTGATCACCGTCTTCATCACCGTGCTCATCGGGGTGATGAAAGTGTTCGACATCGTCTACGTGGCAACCAATGGCGCCTTCAACACCGATGTCATCGGGCGGCGGTTCTTCGACGAGATGTTCACCCAGGGCAACAACGGGTATGCGTCGACGATCGTCGTGATCCTCATGATCGCGATCATCCCGATCCTGGTCTACCAGGTTCGTCACTTCCGGGCCGAGGAGGCCAACCGATGAGCACCACTCTCCAGCCCGGGGTCGGCGCGCCCGAGGAGAAGCCGGCCTACGTCCTGCGGCAGAGCAGGCCGGGCAGCGGTCAGGGCAGTGCCACCTGGCCGGTACGGATCTTCCTGGGCATCCTGTGTCTGTTGTGGATGATCCCGGTCATCGGCCTGCTGATCAGCTCGTTCCGTACCCGCGACGCGCAGCTGAGCTCCGGCTGGTGGTCAGCCATCGCCAACCCGCTGGACTTCACCCAGTGGACGGTCAGCAACTACGCGCAGGTGCTGAGCGAGAACGCCACCGGCACCAACATGGGGCTGGCCTTCATCAACAGCTTCGTGGTGACGGTGCCGGCGACGGTCATCCCCATCCTCATCGCTGCGTTCGCCGCCTACGCGTTCACGTTCATGGAGTGGCGGGGTCGGGACATCGTCTTCATCGTCATCGTCGGCCTCTTGGTCGTCCCCAACCAGGTCGCCCTGGTTCCGCTGCTGAAGCTCTACGGTGCCGCGGGCCTGAACGGGACGTTCCTGGCGGTATGGCTGGCCCACATCGGGTTCGGCATGCCGCTGGCGGTCTACATCCTGCGCAACTACATGTCGACCCTGCCCAGGGCGATCATCGAGTCGGCGAAGATCGACGGCGCCAGCCACTTCACCACCTTCTGGCGCTTGATCATGCCGATGTCGGTGCCGGCCCTGGCGTCGTTCGCCATCTTCCAGTTCCTCTGGGTGTGGAACGACCTCCTCGTCGCTCTGCTGTTCCTGGGCCGTGGTGACAACACCATCCTCACCGTGGCGCTGCAGGGCCTGCAAGGTCAGACCGGCCAGGGCATCGAGCTCATCCCGTCGGCGGCGTTCGTCGCCATCATCGTCCCGCTGATCGTCTTCCTCTCGCTGCAGCGGTTCTTCATCCGCGGCATGACGGCGGGGGCGGTCAAGGGCTGACCCGCCCCTTCTCACGACCAACAGGTATGCCGCGTTCCCCTCGGGGACGCGGCATACCGTTGTGCGGTCAGGATTTTCAGCCCAGCTCGTCGCGACCTGGACTGTACGCACCCGCCATGGAGACGGTGATGCCACCGGTCGTCACGGCGCGCTCGACAGCCGGGCGGACGTCCTCGAGGCTGGCAGCGGAGAGCCGCTCGCGGGCGTCGAGTGAGCCCAACAGGCCCGCGTCGAGCAGACCGGAGAGCAACCCGGCCATGAACGAGTCGCCGGCACCGACCGTGTCGATCAGCCCGGTGGTGCGCGCCTCGCAGGTGGCCACCGAGCCGACGTGGTGCAACGCATACAGGGCACCCGCGCCGCCGCGGGTGACGACCGTGAGCGCCGCGCCGAGGCTGCCCCAGTGGCGGAGCACGTCGGGGACGAACCGGTCCGGGTAGAGCCACTCGATGTCCTCGTCGCTGGCCTTGACGACGTCGGCGAGAGCGATGAACGCCTCCATCCGCGGGCGGACCTCGTCGGGGGAGCCCATCAGGCTCGGCCGCGCGTTGGGGTCGTACGAGACCGTCGCCGTGGCTCGGGCCCGCTGCACATCGACCAGGGTCTGCGAGCCACCGGGCTCGAGGACGGCCGCGATGCTGCCGGTGTGGACGTGCCCGTACTCCGCGAGGTCGGCGATGGCCGGGACCTGCCAGGTGATGTCGAAGTCGTAGGTGGCCGCTCCGCCGGCGTCGAGCACCGCTCGCGCGACGGAGGTACGGGCGGCGCCGTCGCTACCGGCGACCACCTTGGCGCCCTTCTCCGCACACCGGTCGGCAATGCGCCGGCCCCAGTCGTCCCGACCGAACCAGGTGGCCAGCGACACGTCGTGGTCGAGGGCGCCGAGCCCGAAGGCGACGTTCGCCGGAGACCCGCCGACGTGCAGCTCGGGTGGCTCGCTGCCCCGCTCGACGGCGTCGATGAGGGACTCGCCGACGACGAGGACCGAGGCGGAGGAGGCGGGGGAGTCACTCATCAGGGTCACCGGTCCCAGGTGGGGTGGACGAAGTCGAGGTGGCCGTACGTGTTGAGCTTGTGGAACTGGTGCTGCGCCTCGATGGTGCGGATCGTGCCGCTGCGCGACCGCATGACGAGGGAGTGGGTGGTCGCGCCGCCGGAGCCGTAGCGAACCCCGCGCAGCAGCTGACCGTCGGTGATGCCGCTGGCGACGAAGTAGCACTCGCCGCTGACCAGCTCGTCGGTCGAGAGCACCGCGTCGAGGTCGAGCCCGGCGTCGAGGGCCTTCTGACGCTCCTCGTCGTCGGTCGGTGCCAGCCGGCCCTGGATCACGCCGCCCATGCACTTGATGGCGCAGGCCGCAATGATCCCCTCCGGCGTACCGCCAACGCCGAGCATGAGGTCGACGCCGGTCCCCGGCCGGGCCGCCATGACCGCGCCGGCGACGTCGCCGTCGCTGATGTAGTACAGCCGCGCGCCGGCGTCGCGGATCTCCTGTGCGAGTCCGGTGTGCCGCGGCCGGTCGAGCATGACCACCGTGACGTCCGAGGGCCGCTCGTTCTTGGCCTTGGCCACCCGGCGGATGTTCTCGCGGACCGGCAGGCGGATGTCGACGACGTCGGCCGCATCGGGTCCGGTGGCCAGCTTGTCCATGTAGTAGACCGCGCTCGGGTCGTACATCGTGCCGCGCTCGGCCACCGCCAGGACGGAGACGGCGTTGCTCATTCCCTTGGCGGTCAACGTGGTTCCGTCGACGGGGTCGACCGCGACGTCGACCTCCGGACCGGTGCCGTCGCCGACCAGCTCGCCGTTGAAGAGCATCGGGGCGCTGTCCTTCTCGCCCTCGCCGATGACGACGATTCCGTTCATGCTGATACTCGAGATGAGGTGACGCATGGCCTCGACGGCGGCACCGTCGGCGCTGTTCTTGTCACCTCGCCCGACCCAACGACCGGCGGCCATGGCGGCGGCCTCGGTCACGCGTACCAGCTCGAGCGCGAGGTTGCGGTCCGGACGCTGCGACGATGCCGGCGGTGGTGCGGGACTGAAGGGGCTGCTCGTGGAGGTCATCGCTCGGCTCGTCCTTGCCTCTCGTCCGCCATCGGCACGCGCCAACTCTAGGGGAGTGACATGTGGCGTTTGGTTCCCCGAGTCTCTCGGGAGACGATGGGGCCATGAGCTCGCCGAGCCCGGTGCCACCGCCGAGCGTCCCCCAGGATGCTCTCCCGGTGACGCCGCCCGACGAGCCCACTCCCGAGGAGCAGGCGCCGCCGCCTCGCAGCCGCTACAGCATGGGGACCTACGGCAACATGCTCCGGTCCATGCTGGTGATCCTCGGCATGGTCGCGGTCCTCGTCGCGATCGTCCCGCGGACGCAGAGCGTCCAGCAGCCGCCGGTCGACGCGTTGTCGGTCGTCACCGACGCGGCCCGGCAGAGCGGGCTGCCCTTCGACGCCCCGGTCGGGCTACCGGACGGCTGGTCCGCCACGAACGCCCGGTATGCGTCGAGCACCGACGGGTTGCCGACCTGGCAGGCGGGATGGAGCACGCCGAAGGGCGACTACGTGGCGATCCGCCAGACCAAGACCGCCAGCCCCGCGTGGCTCCAGGCCGCGACGAGCGGTGGCCGGCAGACGGGGACGACCGACATCGCCGGGCGAACGTGGACGAGGTACTACGACGCCGAGAACAAGCGGACCAGTCTCGTGTGGGTGCCCTCGGGTGCGGACACCGCGACCTCGATGGCCACCGTCATCACCGCCATCGCGGACGACGACGAGATCGTCACGTTCACCACGTCGCTCAGGTCGGCCCAGACAGGCTGATCGGGCGCTGGGGCCACCTCCGGGTCGGATACCCGGTCGGGTAACCGGTCGGGTAACCGGCCGGGTTGTGATCGCGACCTGCCCGGTCACCTGACCGGGTATCCCACCCGATCGCGGAGGCCCATTGATGCGAGCTGGGCCGCCGACGGAGGACTAGGCCGGGCCGGACTCGCTGATCTGGCGCTGCGCGCCGTCCAGCCACGCGGTGCAGTGCGCGGCGAGGGCCTCGCCACGGCGCCACAGCCGCATCCCCTCCTCGAGGGGGAGCTGACCGCCTTCCAGCTGCGCGACGATCGCCGTGAGCTCGTCCCGCGCGTCCTCGTAGGACAGCTCGGCGACGTCGGCGAACTCAGCGGCGTCCCCGGCAGCATCCTCGGTGGCGTCCTCCGTCGGACCGGGCTCGGTACGTGCGGCCATATCGACCACCCTAACCAGCCGGCGAGGACGAACCGCCGTCCGGACCGGTGACCGGGCGCACCCCGAAGTCGCCATGCGCGACGCGAACGCGTAGCAGCTCGTCCCGTTGCACCTCCTCGCGCGAGACGACCACGCGGCCGTCGCGGTGCTGCACCACCGCATACCCGCGTTCGAGGGTCGACTGGGGGGAGAGGCTGCGGACGCGGGCGCCGAGATGGCGCACCTCGTCCTCGGCGCGCAGGACGCGGGTGAGCAACCGGTCGCGGGACCGGCCGCGGAGCGACACGACGAGCTCGCGCTGCCTCGTGACGAGCGCCGTGGGGTCGGCCATCACCGGCCGGGACCGCAGGGCCCGGAGGACCTGCCGCTCGTGGTCGAGCCGGCGCGAGAGCGCTCGGTGGACCCGGGCTAGCGACTGCTCGGTGCCACGCCGCTCGCCCTCGGCGTCGGGGACGACGCGACGCCCCGCGTCGGTGGGCGTGGAGGCGCGCCAGTCGGCGACGAAGTCGAGCAGCGGCGTGTCGACGTCGTGCCCGATCGCGCTGACCACGGGGGTCCGCGCCTCCGAGACCACGCGAAGGAGGGTCTCGTTCGAGAACGGGAGCAGCTCCTCGGCGGCACCGCCCCCGCGGGCGATGACGATGACGTCGACCTCGGGGTCGGCGTCCAGCTCCTTGACCGCCGCGCTGATCTCGGCCACCGCCGTGCTGCCCTGGACGGCGACCTCCCGGATCGCGAACCGCACCGACGGCCAACGGCGCCGGGCGTTCTCGACGACGTCCTTCTCGGCCGCGCTGCCGCGCCCGGTGACGAGACCGACCTGTCGGGGGAGGAACGGCAACGGCCGCTTTCGGTCGGCGTCGAAGAGCCCCTCCTGGGCGAGCCGCTGCTTGAGGATCTCGATGCGCGCCAACAGGTCCCCAACCCCGACCGGCCGGATCTGTCGCGCATCGAGCATCAGCGTGCCGCGCTTGGGCCAGAACACCGGCTTGGCCTGCAGGACGACGCGGGCACCCTCGTCCAGCGGCGCGCCCATCGCCGCGATCGCGTGCACGGAGATCGACGCCGACAGCGACATGTCGACGTCCGGGTCGCGCAGGACGAGGTAGGCGGTGGTGCCGCGCCGGTTGATCTGCACCACCTGCCCCTCGACCCAGAGCGGCGACATCTTGTCGACGTAGTCGGCGATCTTGAGGCTGAGGACCCGGACCGGCCAGGGCTGCTCGGCGCTGGTGTCGGCCGCCTTCTCCGGGAGCGCCGCGCCCGAGGGTGAACCGGTCACCGCCACACCCTAGACACCCCACGACGTTCTCCCCACGACGATCTCGGCTTCGCCTCGATGCGTCGCGAGGACCCCACGCTTCGCTCCGATACTTCGCGGGGACCCCGCCTAGGGGCGGGCGCCCTCACTCCGCGGTGGCCTCGGCCCGCTCCTGCTCGGTGTAGGCGCGCATCCCCGCGGCGGGGTTGGCGACCCGGGCCCGGCGCAGGTCGGCGACCATCGCCGACGTGGCTCCCATGGCCGCCTTGGCCGACCCGCGGCTCCACGTCATGGCGTGGTCCGCGGCGATCCCGAGTCCCTTGCCGACCTCGACCGCGTCCTGGTCGGCGCCCATGTAGAGGAACTGCCATCCGTAGTCCCGGGTCTGCTGGTCGACCAGCGCCTTGATCGAGGCGTGCGTCCACTCCCGGCTGGCGTTCTCGAAGCCATCGGTCATGACCGCGACGACGACGGTGCCGGGACGGTCGTGCTCCCGGAGGGCGGCGAGCCGGGCGCCGGCGTCGACGACGAGGCGGCCGATCGAGTCGAGCAGCGCGGTACTCCCGCGCGGCTCTAGCACCAGCGACCCGACCTGTGCGATCGGCAGGTCGGCGAAGACCAGCTCGTACTCGTTGTCGAAGCGGGCCAACGTCATCCGGCACTCACCGGTCGCCGACTTCTGCTCCGCCACGAACGCGTCGAACCCGCCGACGATGTCCGCCTTGATGGACTGCATCGAGCCACTGCGGTCGAGGAGGACGTAGAGGTGGGTCAGGTCGGAGCGGGTCATGTCGTCCTCCTCGGACGGAACCGCATGGGTGAACGCGGCTCCTGGTCGGTGTTGTCTGAACCGGGCTCGGGAGTCCGCCCGGTCTCGTGGTCGTACCTCGCCCGCTCGACGCCCGAGGCGGTTACGCGGCCGCTCTCGTTCGCATACGGGGCGAGCATCGGGGTTCGGGCGAGCCGGGGCCCGACCGCGTTCTCCGACAGTCCGGCGCCGGCGCCGACCGAGCGAAGGCTCGTCCGGCCCGTCACGAGCGCCTGCGCCATGGTGTCGTCGATGAGGTCGGTGAGCCGGTCGGCGGCCGCCCGCAGGAGGGGCAGGGCCTCGGCCGGTTCCGACCTCTCCTCGGCGGTCGCCAGGGCGTCGCGGATCGCGTCGTAGCGGGGGTCGTCGGATGTGGACATGAGCGTCAGCATACCGCACAAACTGCGGTACTGAAAGAACTTCGGGTATGCGTGAAATGCGGTCCCGCAGTAGCCGAGACCAGGTTCTCGGTCCCGCCCCCGTAGCATGGATGTATGTCCGGCCTCCCCACGACCACTCCCAAGCGGGTCCTCCTGGCCGCTCCGCGGGGCTACTGCGCCGGCGTCGACCGGGCCGTCGTCACGGTCGAGAAGGCGCTCGAGCTCTACGGCGCGCCGGTCTACGTGCGCAAGGAGATCGTGCACAACAAGCACGTCGTCACGACCCTGCGGAAGCGCGGCGCGATCTTCGTCGACGAGACCGACGAGGTGCCCGAGGGCGCCACGGTCATCTTCAGCGCCCACGGCGTCGCACCGGTCGTCCACGACGAGGCCCGCGCCCGCAGCTTGAAGACCATCGACGCCACCTGCCCGCTGGTGACCAAGGTGCACCGCGAGGCCGTGCGCTTCGCCGACGCCGACTTCGACATCCTGCTCATCGGCCACGAGGGCCACGAGGAGGTCGTCGGCACGGCGGGCGAGGCTCCGGAGCACATCACCCTGGTCGACGGTCCCGACGACGTCGCCAACGTCCAGGTGCGCGACCCGGAGAAGGTCGTCTGGCTGTCCCAGACCACGCTGTCGGTCGACGAGACCATGGAGACAGTGCGGCGGCTGCGTGAGCGCTTCCCCCAGCTGCAGGACCCGCCGAGCGACGACATCTGCTACGCCACCCAGAACCGGCAGGTCGCGGTCAAGCAGATGGCGCCGGACTGCGACCTCGTACTCGTCGTCGGCTCACGCAACTCGTCGAACTCGGTCCGCCTCGTCGAGGTCGCGCTGGACCACGGAGCCCAGGCCGGCTACCTCGTGGACTTCGCCGACGAGATCGACGAGGCGTGGCTCGAGGGCGTCTCGACGGTGGGCGTGACGTCCGGCGCGAGCGTGCCGGAGGTCCTGGTCCGCGACGTCCTGACCTATCTCGCGGACCACGGGTTCGGCGAGGCGGAGACCGTGGTCTCGGCGGAGGAGTCGCTGCTGTTCGCCCTGCCGACGGAGCTGCGCCGCGACCTCAAGGCCCGGTCGGGGAACGAGCCGGACCAACTCCGCCACGACCCGTCCAGCCTGGCCGCTCTGCGCTGACCCGTATACCGGCCTGTGGTCGTCAGGCTCGGCAGTCCGCCGGGCTCGACGCGGGAGGCTTCTTCGGGAAGACCGTGTAGCTCCAGGAGAACAGGCCGTCCACGACCAGGACGACGGTCCAGATGCTCGCGGTGCGAAGGAAGATCTCGGTCCGCGTCGGGTCGCCGATCGCCACGACGGCGAGCAGCATGAGGGTGCAGCCCACGGCCCACGCGACGAGGTGGCGGTACCAGGAGGCGCGCTCGCGCGCTGCCCGGGCCGCGCCGTATCGCGGTGCGGCGGGGACCTTGGGACCGCCGACGAACCGGTGCGCGAACCGCACGTCGGCCGCCTGGACCATCCGGTGGCCGAACCCGACCGAGATGCCCAGGTAGATGGTCGCTACGGCGTGCGCGAAGGTGGCGCTGCCTCCGGCCCGCAGGTCGAGGATGGTGACGGTCAGCAGCACGAGGTCGACCATCGGAGCCATGATGAGGAGCGTGGCTCCGAGCGTTCCGTGGCGCAGCACATAGCGCGCGGCCAGGCCGCTGAACAGCAAGACCCAGAAGCCGATCTCGCAGGCGACGATGACGGTGACCAACATCGTGCACTTCCTTAATTAATACGACTGTGTTGAAACCAACGTAGCACAGTCGTGTGGTAAAAAGAATGGTGCCCAAGGTCGTCGATCACGAGGTCCGTCGCGCCCACATCGTCGCCGCGATGTGGCGGGCGATCCGGCGCGACGGCGTCGCCGGCACGTCGGTGCGCACCGTCGCAGCGGAGGCCGGCCTGTCGGCGGGCGCGTTGCGCCACTACTTCACGACCCAGGACGAGCTGCTCGCCCTGGCCGTCACCTCGATGAACGACGAGGTCGCGCGACGGGTCCAAACCCGGCTGCGTCGGTGGTCGGCCGATCCAGGGGAGGTCGGCAGCCCGGAGCGGTTGGACCGGCTGACCGCCGTCATCGAGGAGGTCGCGCCGCTGGATGCCCGGCGACGAGCAGAGTTCGAGGTGTGGCTCGAGCTGGTGATGCTGGCGCGCACCTCACCCGGCCTGCGCGGTCCCGCCCTCGAGGCCCATCGGGCGGTACGGCTGATCTGTGGCCAGGTGGTGCTGGCGGTCTCGCGCGACCTCGGTCCGGACGAGCCGGCCGATGCCGCAGAACGCGACCCGGTGCTGCGGTCGCGCACCGACGAGCTCCACGGCCTCCTCGACGGCCTCTCGCTGCACCTCACCCTCTACCCGCGGGAGACCTCCGCCGCCCGGGTGCGAGCCGCCCTGCGCGGTCGGCTCGAGGCGTACGCGTCGTCGCCCGTGGGCTGAACCGTCGTTCCGGTCACCACCAGCCCTGCCGCTTCGCCCAGCGCAGCAGCCAGATCGAGATGGTCCCCATGATGACGAGCAGGATGGTCAGGAAGATGGGGTCCGAGCGGTCGTTGGCGATGACGTTCATGCCCATGACCGACGAGATTGCGGTGATGGGAAGGGTGACCGCGGCGATGACCGCCAGCCGCTCGGCGGCGATCGTCATCCGGGTGTCGGTGCGCCCGCGGTAGAAGTCGGAGACGCCGGTGAGGAAGTCGAGCTGGCTGGTCGCGATCCGGTCCAGCCGCCGGTACCGGTCGCGCAGGTCCTCGAGGACCTCCAGATCCGCTTCCGGCAGGTGCTTCAGCACTCGCGTGCAGCGACTGAGGATCTCGCCGCTCTGCGACGCCATGGTGCGCACGGTGATGAGGACGTGGCGGACCATGAACAGCTCGTCGAGGAAGGCCTGCGGCTTGTTGTCGTCCATGTGCGCCATCACGCGCTTCTCGAGGCCGCCGACCTCCTCCGCGAGCAGGTTGATCGACGTCTCCTCGGCCGCGGTGAGGGTGGCGATGATCCAGCCCGTGAGGATCACCGGTGACGTCGCCTTGAACCGCCCCGCGCTGAGCCGCTTGGCCACCTCGTGGGTCTCGGTGAGCATCGCCGATAGGGGGACAACCGGGTTGCGTGGACCGTGGACCGTGACGAGGTAGTTCGGTCCCACGAAGAGGTCCAGCTCCAGGTAATGGACGTGGCCGCCCTCGCCGCGCAGTGGTCGGTGGAGGATCAGCATGAAGTGGTCGGGGTAACCGTGCATCCGCGGCACATGCGCCCGTTCCATGGCCGCCTGGACGGCTCGCGGATGGAAGCCGAAGCTGTCCGTGAGCAGCGTCGCCGTCTGCTCGGTGGGCTCGGCGACGTCGAGCCACAACCAGCCGTCGTCGCGACCCAGCAGCTCGTCGAGGTCGGCATCGACGACCTCTTTCGCGAGCCCCGAGTCCCGCTCGACCCAGAACACGGTGTCCTCAGCCACGTGCTGAACTTTACTGCCGTGCTCTGGGAAGAACCCCGGACGCCGCCATGGTCCCGTCAGGCGGACCGCGCTCCGCCGTCGCGCTGTGACCGCTCGTCAGGGGAGCAGCCGTGGCCCGGCTCGAGGTCGAGCTCGGCCCGAAGCACCTCGGCGTCGAGGGCGGCGAGGTCGCCCGCCGGGGTATGCGTCGGAGCGTCCGGCTCCTCATCGGCCGGCCCACTCTCGACCAGCTCGTAGGCGGTCAGCGGACGCGGCGTCGCCTCGAGCGGGACGAGCCGCTCGATGTCGCGCTCGACCACGCCGAGGTCGCGCATCCGGCGGGCGGTCGGGAGCACCCGATGCTCCAGGGAGCCGACGAACCCGTTGTAGGCCTCGACCGAGCGGCGGAGCGCCGTGCCCATGGTCTGCGCGTGGGCGCCGAGCGACCCCAGACGGTCGTGCAGGTCGCGGCCGACGGTCAGCAGCTCGCGCGCGTTGTCCGCCAGCGCGTCCTGCTGCCAGGTGAACGCGACCGTCCGCAGCAGGGCGAGCAGGGTCGCCGGTGAGGCCAGGACGACCCGGCGACGCATCGCATACTCGTGCAGCTCGGGGTCGTGGGCGAGAGCGGCGGTGAGGATCGTCTCCCCGGGCACGAAGCAGACGACCATCTCGGGCGTCGTCTCGAACGCGGACCAGTACGCCTTCCCGGCCAGCGTGTCGACGTGTCCCCGTAATGCCTTGGCGTGCGCCGTGAGCCGGCCGCTGCGCTCGGCGGCCGTGATCCCCTCCCGTTGGGCCGCGAGGAACGCGGTCATCGGCGCCTTGGCGTCGACCACCAGGCGTTTGTCGCCCGGGAGCCGGACGACCACGTCCGGGCGGACCCGTCGGTCGTCGGCGCCAGTGCCGGTGACCTGCTCCTCGAAGTCGCAGCGGGCCAGCATCCCGGCGTGCTCCATCACCCGGCGCAGCTGCACCTCGCCCCACATGCCGCGGACCGACGAGGCGTTGAGCGACCCGACCAGCGACGCGGTCTGCGCCCCCAGCTCGGTCGTGGTCCGCGCGACGCGGGCCATCTCCGCAGCGACCTCGCTGAACTGAGCCACCCGCTCGCGCTCGAGGTCGTGGACCTGTCGTTCGACCCGGTCGAGGCTGGACCGCAGCGGCGCGATCATCTGCGCCGTCTCGGAGTCCTCGCTGAGCGTGGCCTCGAGGTCGATCACGCGCTCGCGCAGCAGGTCGCGCTCCGCGCTCGCGGTGGCGAGGCGGACCGCATACCGCGAGCGCACGCCGAGCCACGTCAGCAGCGCACCGAGCAACACCCCGGCCAACGCGACGAGAACCTCCATGTGTCTGAGCGTGACAGCCCGCACCGACAGATCCCGGCATCTAGCCACCCCACGAAGTTCTCCCCACGACGTTCGCCGCTTCGCGGCGATCCGTCGCGGGGACCCCACGCTTCGCTCCGATACTTCGCGGGGACCCCGACTACCTCCGGTGGTGCGACTCCTGCAGCCCGTAGACCCGGGTGTCGAGGCCCTCGTAGCGCGCCCGCAGCTGCAACGCGAGGAACTGCGAGTAGTGCCGCGACTGATGCAGGTTGCCGCCGTGGATCCAGAGGTTCTCGACGTTGGTCGGCTTCCACATGTTGCGCAGCTCGCCCTCCCACGGCCCGGGGTCCTTGGGCGTGTCGGAGCCGTAGCCCCAGACCTTGCCCACCCGGTCCGCCACCTCGGTCGAGATGAGCGTCTCGAGGAACCCGTTCATGGACTGGTACCCCGTCGCACAGACGACGACATCCGCCGGTAGCGACGTGCCGTCGTCGAGCACGACCGCGTCCTCGGTGAGGTGGTCGACCTGGCCGTGGGCGACGGGGATCCGTCCGTCGATGACCAGCTGGCCGGCGCCGACGTCGATGTAGTAGCCCGAGCCCCGGCGCAGGTACTTCATGAACAGCCCGGAGTCGTCCTCACCGAAGTCCAGGTCGAACCCCGCCGCGCGCAGCCCGTCGTAGTACTCCTTGTCCCGCACCTGGGCCTCGTCGTACGCGGGCTTCACCGCGCCGGCCATGATCCGGTACGGGAGCGAGGCGAAGATCAGGTCGGCCCGCTCGGTGGTCACTCCGCCGGCCACAGCCCGCTCGGAGTAGAGGTCGCCGAGCGCGAGGTCCATCAGCGACTCGCTCTTGATGAGGTGCGTACTCGACCGCTGCACCATCGTCGGGTGGCCGCCGGCCTCCCACACCGCCGCGCAGATGTCGAAGGCAGAGTTGTTCGACCCGATGACGACGACGTTCTTGTCGGCGTAGGCGTCACCTCCCGGGAAGTCCGAGGAGTGGTGCTGCTCGCCGCGGAACACGTCCTGACCCGCATACGTCGGCCGGTTCGGGTACCCGCTGACCCCGAGCGCGATGACGAGCTGCTTGGGGCGGAGCTCCACGTCGGTGCCGTCGCGGTCGACGGTGACCACCCACTCCTGGGCCTCCTCGTCCCACCGGGCGTTGCGGCACTCGGACCGGGTCCAGTAGTTGAGCTCCATGAGAGCGACGTAGTGCTCGAGCCAGTCGCCGAGCTTGTCCTTGGCGGCGAACACCGGCCAGTGGTCGGGGAACTTGAGGTACGGCAAGTGGTCGTACCAGACCGGGTCGTGCAGGTGGAGGGACTTGTAACGCTTCCGCCACGAGTCGCCGGCCCGGTCGTTCTTCTCGAGGATCACAGTCGGGACGCCGTGCCGCTTGAGCCGCGCACCGAGGCCGATGCCGCCCTGGCCGCCGCCGACGATGACGACGTAGGGCTGTTCGCTGTCGCCCAGGGCGGCGTCGGCCTCGGTCTTGCGCTCGAGCCAGGACCGACGTCCCATGGCGATCTCGTGCTCGACGCCCTTCTCGCGTCGGCCGCCGAGCGGCTCCTCGAAACCCTTCAGCTCGACCATCGTCGTCAGGAGGGTGAACGCCTTTCCGCCTTGGAGGCGGAGGTGTCCGAAGCCGCGCGCCTCGGCGGTCTCGAACTCGATCCACGCCTCCTCGGCGCCAGGGTCGCCGGACGCCGGTTCGGAGAGCGACCAGCCCTTCGGCTGTACGCGCGACAGTGTCGCGCGGAGCATGTCGGCGATCTGGTCGCGCCCCTCGACGGTGGTGATGTTCCAGGTGAACGCCACGAGGTCGCGCCAGAGGCCGTCGTCGGTGAAGAGCGCTGCGGCACCCTCGGCGTCGCCCGAGGAGAGTGCAGAGTCGAAGGCCTCGAGCCACGACTCGACGGCTTGGCTGGCATCGGTCATCGGTTCTCCTCACGTCGTCGTGTCGGATCCGACTATTGCACTCGGGTATGCGAGGTCAGTCACCGTCCGTTCGGGCAGGCGACACGCTCTGGTAGAGATGGCGGCATGGCGAGCGGGCGGTTCGAGTTCGAGTTCGACGAGGAGATCGCGGTCGAGCCCGTCGAGGGACGGGCCGACGCGTATGCGGGCTCGTTCGGCGAGGGATGGCGGATCGGCAACGGCGTCAACGGCGGCGTGATCATGTCGCTGGCGACGACGGCGTTGCAGGCCCGGCTCGAGCGCGAGGGAGCGCACGGCGACCTGCTGGCGTTCAGCGGCTACTTCCTGACCCCGTCGGGTCCCGGTCCGGTCGAGGCCACCACGGAGGTGCTGCGCGTCGGCCGCACCATGTCGACGGGGCAGGTCTCGATCAGGCAACCCGGCGCCGACGGTGTCCCCGTCGAGCGGATGCGGGCGCTGGCCAGCTTCGGCGACCTCGACGCGTCGGCTGACGTCCTGCGGACCGTTCCGGCGCCGGACCTGCCTCCGCCCGAGGAGTGCGTCTCGGCGCAGGAGGCACCGCCCACCTTTCTCGCGGCGGCCTCGCTGCTCGAGCGGCTCGACCTGCGCATCGACCCGGCCACCGCCGGCTGGGCCGCTGGCCACCCGAGCGGGGCGGGGTCCATGCGCGGATGGGTGCGGATGCGCGACGGCCGAGAGCCGGACCCGGTCCTGCTGCTCTTCGCTCTGGATGCCCTGCCGCCGGTGGCTTTCGACCTCGGGATCCTCGGATGGGCGCCGACGTTGGAGTTCACCGGCCACATTCGTCGTCGTCCCGCGCCCGGTTGGCTCCAGGTCTCGCTGTCCAGCCAGAACGTCACGGCCGGGCTCATGGAGGAGGACGCCGTCGTCTGGGACAGCGAGGGTCGGTTCGTCGCGCAGTCCCGCCAGCTGTGCGGGATCAGGGCACCGCGTCGAGCCAATTGAGGTCCGGGGTCCCCGCGAGGTATCGGAGCGGAGCGTGGGGTCCCCGCGACGGATCGCCGCGAAGCGGCGAACGTCGTGGGGAGAACCTCGTGGGGTGACCTAGACTCTCGGCCTCGTGGCTCTCACCATCGGCATCGTCGGTCTGCCCAACGTCGGCAAGTCGACCCTCTTCAACGCGCTGACCAAGAACTCGGTCCTCGCGGCGAACTACCCGTTCGCCACCATCGAGCCGAACGTGGGCGTCGTCCCGCTGCCGGACGCCCGGCTAGGCGTGCTGACGAAGCTGTTCGAGAGCGAGAAGACGGTCCCCGCGACGGTGTCCTTCGTCGACATCGCCGGGATCGTTCGCGGCGCCTCCGAGGGGGAGGGGCTGGGCAACAAGTTCCTCGCCAACATCCGGGAGGCGGACGCGATCTGCCAGGTGATCCGGGTCTTCGAGGACGACGACGTCGTCCACGTCGAGGGCAAGGTCTCGCCCGAGGGCGACATCGAGACGATCAACACCGAGCTGATCCTCGCCGACCTGCAGACCCTCGAGAAGGCGGTCCCGCGGCTGGAGAAGGAGGCGCGGATCGCCAAGGACAAGAAGGGCGCTCTCGACAACGCCGTCGCGGCCCAGGCGGTGCTCGACAAGGGCGAGACCCTGTATGCGTCGGGCGCGGCCGCCGGGGTCGACCTCGCCGAGGCGCGGGCCCTGTCGCTGCTGACGACCAAGCCGTTCATCTACGTGTTCAACCTGTCGGAGGAGCAGCTCGTCGACGAGCCCCTGAAGACCCGGCTGGCCGCGCTGGTCGCTCCGGCCGACTCGGTGTTCCTCGACGCCAAGCTCGAGTCCGACCTCTCCGAGCTCGACGCCGAGGAGGCGCTCGAGCTGCTGCAGTCGGTCGGCGCGGAGGAGTCCGGCCTCGACCAGCTGGCGCGAGTGGGGTTCCACACCCTCGGGCTGCAGACGTACCTCACCGCCGGGCCCAAGGAGTCGCGGGCGTGGACCATCCACCAGGGGTGGACCGCCCCCCAGGCGGCGGGCGTGATCCACACCGACTTCCAGCGCGGGTTCATCAAGGCCGAGGTGGTCTCGTACGACGACCTCGTCGCCGCGGGATCCATGAACGCCGCCAAGGCGGCCGGTCGGGTCCGGATCGAGGGCAAGGACTACGTCATGTCCGACGGCGACGTGGTCGAGTTCCGCTTCAACGTGTGATGCCTGCTGCGCCCCACCCGAGGGTCGGACGACCACGCTGGCGGTCGTTGGTGAGCAGGGCGTAGGAAACCGCGGCAGCTCCCCACCGAAGGTTCGCGCAGGTTCCGAACGCGACGCGCACGGTGCAACCTGCGCGCGGAGTACGGAAACTGCGCGAGGGCTGCGCTTACAGGCCGGTGGTCCGGCGTACCGTCTCGACGCTCGGGATCTCGATGTGCGGGGTGCCGTCGGCCTCGATGGCCAGCTTGACCGGAATCGTGGTGCCCGAGCCACCGGACACCACGTAGCTCCCGTCGGGCAGGACCTCGAGGGGGAAGACACGAGGGGCGATCCGCAGCTGCAGCTCACGGCCCTGGCGCACCAGCGACCAGCCGCCTTCGTAGTATCCGAGATAGGGCTCGGTCTGCTTCAGGTCCACCGGCCGGGCGCGTCGGTCGAGATCGGCCAGCGTGGCCAACCGGGTCACGTTGCTGTCGAGGACACCCTGCGGACCGGCGGGGTTGATGCCGAGCCGTTGACTCAGGAGCAGGGACAGCGAGTAGAACGGCCAGAGGTCGCCCGTGACCATGGTGTTGAGGCTGGTCGTGACGACGAGGCCGAGGTCGTGCTGCGGGAGGAACGCCATGAAGGTGTTGAACCCGTCGATGGCGCCGCCATGCGCGATGAGGTGGGTGCCGTCCGCGTACTCCACGTCGTTCCAGCCCATCGCGTACTTCATGGAGACGGCCCCCGGCAGGCTGCTGGCGGGCGGCACGGTGACGTGCGGCACGTAGCACTCGGCCAGGTTGGCCGCCGACACGACCTGCTTGCCCGTGACCGAGCGACCCCCACGTAGCTGCAGCTGAACCCAGGCCGCCATGTCGGTCACGCTCACCATCGCCCCACCGGAGGGGGCGTAGGCACCCATCGGCGCGAACGGCACCGACCTCGCCGTGCCGCCCAGGTCGAACGCGTTGCCGGTGGCGTAGTCCTCCACCTGGCCCCGTGGGTCGCCGAGGACCCGCGCACCCGCCATTCCGGCCGGCTCGAACACCCGCTCCCTGACCGCCACGGCCCAGGCGGACGCCAGATCGGCCGGAGCGACTCCGGTGGCCAGCAGCGGCAGGTAGCCGCCCACCGTCTGGACGGAGTTGGCGTAGTAGAACGTCTCGTCCACTCGCGGGGCGAGCAACCGGGAGGGTGACCGCCGACTCCACGATCTGCGCCGCGCTGAGGCCGTCGAAGTGCAGGCCCGACTCCACCCGGGCGGGCTCCCCGATTCCCGATCCCATGCCGAGCAGGTCACGCACCCTCAGGTTCCGGGTCATCTCGTCCGTCGGCGCGCGGAAACCCGACCAGGCGTCGATGACCTTCTGGTCCCAGCCGATCAAGCCGTCGTCGACGTATGTCGCCACCAGCGCGGCCGCCATCGACTTGGTGGTGGAACCCACCCGGAACAGCGTGGACGGCGTCACCGGCTTGCGCCCCTGGAGGCTCCGGACGCCGAACGTCCCCATGTGCAGCACCTGGTCCGCACTGACGACGGCGACGGCCCCACCGACGTTGTGCAGCGTGTCGAACGCCGCGGCCACCTTGCGGCCGTAGTCCGACCAGTCCGTCGTCGGGTTGGGGTCCTTGGGCTTCGCGGAGGCCGGCGTCGTCATCCAGGGCACGGTCGCGGCGGCCAGGGACGCGGCGGTCAGTCCCCGAAGAACGGTGCGGCGAGGCAATGGTCCGGTCACGGCGGTACTCCCAGGGGTCGGGACAGCCTGGCGACGATCCGATCGATGCGCCCCCGGGCGCAGGAGTAGTCCTACCCTGTCCGCTCGGCCCTGTCTGCTCATCGGCCCAAGCCGGGGGGCCGGACTACGCCGCGGTCAGTCGCCTCGGGCCATCACGACGTGCCACGGTCGAACCTGAACCTCCAGTACGCCGTTCACCACGGCCTGGTCGTCCTCGGTGGCCAAGCGGGTCGCCGTGTCGAGGTCGGCGACCGCCAGCACCGTCATCCCGTTGCCCGGTTCGTCGGGCAGCGGCCCGGCCGCCACGAGCTCGCCGGCCATAGCCCGGCGCTGGAGGAACGCGAAGTGCTCGGCGATCCCCGGGTGCGCGAACACCGACTCTCCCTCGGCGACCGCAGAGCCTCGGGTGTGGAGTAGGACGAACCAGGTACGCGGCGACGCGGCGTCGGACATGACGGCCCAGCGTGCCACGCATACTTGGCGCCATGGCCGAAACCGACACCGACGTCGACCAGCCCCGTGTCGTCTCTGCGAGCCGCGAGATCGGGGCGAGCGCGGCGGAGATCTTCGAGCTCATCGCGGACCCGTCCCAGCAGCCCCGGTGGGACGGCAACGACAACCTCGCCCGGGCCGAGTCCGATCAGCGGGTTCACGCCGTAGGGGACGTGTTCGTCATGACGACCACCAAGGGCGCGACCCGGGAGAACCGGGTCGTCGAGTTCGAGGAGGCCCACCGCGTGGCGTGGCTGCCGGCCGAACCGGGGCAGCCGCCCCCAGGCCACCTCTGGCGGTGGGAGCTGGACCCGGTGGACGACACGCATACGCGCGTCACTCACACCTACGACTGGTCGGGGCTCACCGACGAGAAGCGCCTCGAGCGGGCGCGGTGGACGACCTCGGAACGGCTCCAGGCCTCGGTCGACCGGCTCGCGGCGCTGGCGGAGCGCTCTGCGGACACCTGAGGACACCTGAGGACACCTGAGGACACCGAAAAGCCCGGTCCCACCGGGACCGGGCGTAGGCGACGGTTCACGTACCACAACGGGCCAACCGTCAAAGTTTTCGGTGCTGCGCTCCCGCGAACGCATGTTCAGAAGGAGTGCCTCAAGCATGTGGTGATACGTAGCCGCGGCGGGAAAGGTTTGGCCAGACACGCCGCGTCGCCACCGAATCGTGACCGAACGGCCGACCGGCCGTCGGGTCCAGGTGCTAGAACGGCGCCACCCGCATAGTCCGAAGGAGCCCCCAGATGGCCGAGCTCACCCCCCAGATGGTGCAGACGCCGCGTCTCGCGATGAACGTCTGGACCAGCGGACCCGAGGACGGACGCCCCGTTCTGCTCGTCCACGGCAACATCACCACCGGCGGGTACTGGCGCTACGTCGCGGACCTGCTCCCCGACGACGTGCGGGTGATCGCTCCCGACATGCGCTCCTTCGGGCGGACCGAGCAGAAGCCGGTCGACGCCACCCGCGGCCTCGGCGACATGGCCGACGACGTCCATGGCCTGCTGGAGACGCTCGGCCTCGCCGGTCGTGGGGACCTCGTCGCCGCCGGCTGGTCGATGGGGGGTGGGGTGCTGCAGCAGTACGTTCTCGACCACCCCGGCGACCTCGGCGCCGTCGTGCTCGTCGCCCCGGTCAGCCCCTACGGGTTCGGCGGCACGACCACCGCGGACGGTCAGCACGCCGGCCCCGAGCGCTCCGGCAGCGGCGGCGGCACGGCGGCGCCCGATTTCGTGCAGCGGATCAAGGACGACGACCGCTCCGACACGGAGGGCAGCCCCCGCCTCGTGCTGCAGGCTTTCTTCGGGGCGCGGGGGAACGCGGCCAACGTCGACGAGGACTTCCTCCTGGACGAGACGCTGCTCACCGCGGTCGGCGACGACTACTACCCCGGGACGTCGACCGCGACGGAGGCGTGGCCCGGTGTCGGACCCGGCGACCGCGGTGTCCTCAACGCGATGGCGCCGGGGCACTTCGACGCGTCCGGCCTTCCGGACGTCGAGGACAAGCCTGCCATCACGTGGGTTCGCGCCATGGAGGACCAGGTCATCTCCGACACGTCGGTGTTCGACCTCGCCTTCCTCGGCCAGATCGGTGCCGTCCCCGGTTGGCCCGGTGCCGAGACCATGCCGCCGCAGCCGATGCACCAGCAGATCCAGGCGGTGCTCGACCGGTATGCGGAGAACGGCGGCGAGGTGCGGGTCGTCACCCTCGAGAGCTGCGCCCACGGCGTGCCCCTCGAGGACCCGCAGGCGGTCGCGGACGCGATCACCGCGCACCTGTGAGGTCGCCGGACTTCTAGCATGGGCCGGTGTCCCACACCACGACGACCTCGCTGACCGGCCGGTCGTTCCTCCGCGAGCTCGACTTCACGCCGACCGAGTGGTCGTCGCTCGTCGACCTCACCCGGACCCTCAAGGCCGAACGCGCCGAGGGCCGCGAGGTCCAGCGCCTGGTCGGGCGCACCATCGCGCTGCTCTTCGAGAAGACGTCGACCCGGACGCGGTGCAGCTTCGAGGTCGCGGCCTACCACCAGGGGGCGCACGTCACCGTCCTCGATCCCTCGTCGAGCCAGATCGGCCACAAGGAGTCGATCGCCGACACCGCGCGGGTGCTCGGCCGGTTCTACGACGGGATCGAGTACCGCGGTGCCGCCCAGGAGACCGTCGACACCCTGGCCCGGTATGCGGGGGTGCCGGTCTGGAACGGCCTCACCGACGAGTGGCACCCGACTCAGGCCCTCTGCGACGGGGTGACGATGCTCGAGCACGCGGGTAAGCCGGCCGCGGAGATCGCCTTCGCCTACGTCGGCGACGCCCGGTTCAACATGGGCAACTCGCTGCTCGTCCTCGGCGCCCTCATGGGGATGGACGTGCGGATCGTCGCTCCGGTGTCGTTGCAACCCGCGGCGGCGGTCATCGACTCCGCGCGAGCGGTGGCCGCCGACACCGGCGCTCGCGTGACGGTCACCGACGACCCGGCCGCCGGCGTCCACGGCGTCGACTTCGTCCACACCGACGTCTGGGTGTCGATGGGGGAGCCGAAGGACGTGTGGGCCGAGCGCATCGACGTGCTCTCGCCCTACCAGGTCAACGCCCACCTCATGGAGCAGACCGGCAACCCGGCGGCGCGGTTCATGCACTGCCTTCCTGCGTACCACGACCTCGGCACCGCCATTGGGCGCGAGATCCACGCGGAGTTCGGGCTGACCGCCCTCGAGGTGACCGACGACGTCTTCGAGGGGCCGTCCTCGGTCGTCTTCGACCAGGCCGAGAACCGGCTGCACAGCATCAAGGCCGTGTTGGTCGCGACGCTGGCCTAGCGACGAGGCGCTACAGCTGGGTGCCTACCAGGGCGCCGATCGCGTACGTCACGACCATCGCCAGCAGGCCACCGCCGACGTTACGGGCGATCTGGCGCCCCGGTGACGTCCCGCCGAGCCGAGAGCTCAGCAGCCCGGTCAGGGCCAGGGCGATGACCACGAAGACGACGATGAGAGGCACGTGCCAGCTCGGCGAGCTGACCAAAGCGGCGATGAGCGGCAGGAGGGCTCCAACGAAGAACGAGCCCATCGACGCGTACGCGGCGTGCCACGGGCTGGTCAGGCTCTCGGGGTCGATCTGCAGCTCGACCTCCGCGTGCGCGGCCAAGGCATCCTTGGCCGTCAGCTGGACCGCGACCTCCCGGGCCAGCTCGGGCTCGAGCCCGCGCTGCTCGTAGAAGCCGGCCAGCTCGGTCAGCTCCAGCTCCGGGGTCTCGACCAGCTCGCGGCGCTCGCGGTCGAGCAGCGCCTTCTCGGTGTCGCGCTGCGTGCTCACCGACACGTACTCGCCGACCCCCATGCTCAGGGCGCCGGCGACCAGGGCGGCGATGCCGGCCGTGAGGATCGCCCCACGTTCGGTGGTCGCCCCGGCGACACCGACGATGACACCGGCCGTGGAGACGATGCCGTCGTTGGCGCCGAGGACGCCGGCGCGCAGCCAGTTCAGCCGACCGCCCACGTCGCCGTGCGGCTCGTGATGGTCGGTCACGAGGGCCTCGGGGTCGGTCGCGTCCACGGGACCATGGTCGCCGCCCGACCCGACGTTGTCATCCAAGGGCAGGCTCACCAAACCGGCCCCTCCGACTCAGATGTATGCGGATTTCCGGTCCGGACCACGCGTTCCGGAGAAACTTCCGAGTTCGGGCGCGGCGGGTCCGGCATACCGTGGCGCCGTGGACCGGCTGGAGGTCGTTGCGGCAGCGATCGTCGACGACCTCGACCAGCCGACCCGGCTGCTGGCCGCGCGGCGCACCGAACCGCCGGAGCTCGCGGGTGGCTGGGAGTTCCCCGGCGGGAAGGTCGACCCGGGGGAGTCGGCCACCGAGGCCCTGCACCGGGAGATCCGCGAGGAGCTCGGTGTGGCTATCCGGACCGGAGTCCAGGTCCCGGCGCCCGACGGCGACGGTGGCTGGCCGCTCGGCGACCGCTACCGGATGCACGTCTGGCTCGCGGTGGTCAGCGAGGGCGACCCGCAGCCCATCGAAGACCACGACGCGCTGCAGTGGCTGGACCGGACGGACCTGTACGCCGTCGGCTGGCTGCCCGCCGACCTGCCCATCGTCCAGGCCCTGGAACGGCTGATGGTCAGGAGCACTCCCAACCCCTGAGACAATTGGGGTATGGCTCCCCGCACCCGCGACGACATCAGGAACGTCGCCATCGTCGCGCACGTCGACCACGGCAAGACCACGCTGGTCGACAAGATGCTCTGGCAGTCGGGCGCGTTCGGTGAGCACCAGCACGTCGACGAGCGCGCGATGGACTCCGGCGACCTCGAGCGCGAGAAGGGGATCACCATCCTCGCCAAGAACACCGCGGTTCACTACCGCGGCAAGTCGGCGGCCGAGGCGGGTCTCCCCGACGGCGTGACGATCAACATCATCGACACCCCGGGCCACGCGGACTTCGGCGGCGAGGTCGAGCGCGGCCTGAGCATGGTCGACGGCGTCGTCCTGCTCGTCGACGCCTCGGAGGGTCCGCTGCCGCAGACCCGGTTCGTCCTGCGCAAGGCGCTGACCGCGCGGCTGCCCGTCATCCTCTGCGTCAACAAGGTGGACCGCCCGGACTCGCGGATCGCCGAGGTGGTCGAGGAGACCTCCGAGCTGTTCCTCGACCTGCTCGAGGACGACACCGACGACGCGACCGACCTGCTGGACTTCCCGGTCGTCTACGCGTCGGCCAAGACCGGCCGGTCCTCACTCACCCAGCCCGAGAACGGCACCCAGCCGGACGGGACCGACCTCGAGGCCCTGTTCGCGACGATCCTCTCGACCATCCCCGCCCCGGTCTATGACGACGAGGCGCCGCTCCAGGCACACGTCACGAACCTCGACTCGTCCAACTTCCTCGGCCGGCTCGCGCTGCTCCGTGTCTACAACGGCACCATCGCCAAGGGCCAGACCGTCATGTGGTGCCGCCACGACGGGTCCCGGAGCCCGGTCAAGATCACCGAGCTGCTGATGACCGAGGCCCTGGAGCGGAAGCCGGCCGAGAGCGCCGGCCCCGGCGACATCATCGCCGTCGCGGGCATACCGGAGATCACCATCGGCGAGACCCTCGCCGACCGGGACGACCCGCGCCCGCTGCCCCTCATCACCGTCGACGAGCCGGCCATCTCGATGACCATCGGCACCAACAGCAGCCCGATGGTGGGCCGGGTGCGCGGCTCCAAGGTCACCGCGCGGATGGTGCTCGACCGCCTCGACCGGGAGATGGTCGGCAACGTCTCGCTGCGGATCCTCCCGACCGAGCGTCCCGACACGTGGGAGGTCCAGGGCCGCGGCGAGCTCGCGCTGGCCATCCTCGTGGAGCAGATGCGCCGTGAGGGCTACGAGCTGACCGTCGGCAAGCCCCAGGTGGTCACCCGCGAGATCGACGGCAAGCTCCACGAGCCGGTCGAGCGGCTGACCATCGACACGCCCGAGGAGTTCCTCGGCACGATCACCCAGCTCCTGGCCGCCCGGAAGGGCCGGATGGAGCAGATGACCAACCACGGCACCGGCTGGGTCCGGATGGAGTTCCTGGTGCCCTCGCGCGGGCTGATCGGGTTCCGCACCGAGTTCCTCACCGAGACCCGCGGTACCGGCATCGCCCACCACGTCTTCGAGGACTACGAGCCCTGGTTCGGGGCGATCACCACGCGCACCAGCGGGTCCCTCGTGTCCGACCGCTCCGGCGTCGTCACCGCCTACGCCATGGTCAACCTGCAGGAGCGGGGGAGCCTCTTCACCGAGCCGACCACCGAGGTCTACGAGGGCATGATCGTCGGCGAGAACTCGCGCGCCGACGACATGGACGTCAACATCACCAAGGAGAAGAAGCTGACGAACGTGCGGGCGGCCTCCTCAGACAACTTCGAGAAGATCGTTCCGCCCCGCGCGCTCAGCCTGGAGCAGTCCCTGGAGTTCTGCCGGGAGGACGAGTGCGTCGAGGTGACCCCCGAGGCGATCCGCATCCGCAAGGTGGTCCTCGACGCGACCGAGCGGGCGCGGACCGCCTCGCGGGCGCGGACGGCGCTGAAGTCCGAGGCCGCCGCGAGAGCATGAGCCGGTGACGGCACGGGCAGCGCGTCGGGGACTCGCGGCCACCCTGGTGGTGGGCTGCGCGCTACTGGGTGCCTGCACGACCAAGCAGTCCGACGCCACCGGGATCCCGACCGAGCGCGGCGGGACCCTCCACGTCCTGCTCGACTCGAGGGTCGAGGCCTGGGACCCCCAGCGGATCGGCACCGACACCGCGTCGGCGTTCGCCGTCCGGACCTTCGTGCGCACCCTGACCGCCCAGGCCCCCTCGGGCACCGGCTTCCTCCCCGGGCTGGTCGGTGACCTGTCGACGACGACGGGCGTCGCGCAGGACGGCGGCAAGATGTGGATCTTCTCCCTCGTCAGCGACGCCCCGTGGCAGGACGGTCGGTTCGTCAGCTGCGCGGACGTGAAGTACGGGGTGTCCCGCAGCTTCGCCACCGACCGGATCACCGGCGGGTCGCAGTACGCCCTGCAGCTGCTCGACGTCCCGTCGACCACCGACGCCCAGGGCCGCGTCGTGTCGGCATACAAGGGGCCGTACTCGGGCGTCGGCCAGGACCTCTACGACAAAGCGGTCACCTGCGACGGGCAGGAGATTACCTTCCACCTCAAGGCGCCCCGCTTCGACTTCGACCAGATCGTCTCCCTGCCGGCGTTCGCACCGGCCCGTCAGGACCAGGACACGGACCGCACGAACCGGGACCCGTTGTCGGTGTTCGGCTCCGGTCCCTACATGCTCGAGGGCGTCTGGAAGCCCGGTGAGGGCGGCCGGTTCGTGCGGAACCGCAAGTGGGAGGCCCGCGACGACCCGATCCGCAACGCGTGGCCCGACGTCATCGAGGTCGAGGAGGGCCTTCCCACCACGACGGTCGCCCAGCGACTTCTCGACAGCACGGGTGATGACGACGCGACGGCGATCACCTTCGCGAACGCCCCGGCGGCAATGGACGGCCAGCTCGAGGCGCCGGCGGTCGCCGCTCGGACCAGCCGGCCGGACAGTGGTGTGGTCGACGTCCTCCTGCCCAACGTCAGGACGCCGGCGATGAGCAACCCGGCGGTGCGCCGTGCCTTCGCCATCGCCACGAGCCGAGAGGCGTATGCGTCGGCGGAGGGTTCCCCGATGTCGCCGACCACGTCGGTGCTCGCCCGGGCCATCCCGGGTCGTCCGGTGGCCGATCCCCTCGGCATCACCACGGCGGGAGACGCGGCCGCGGCCAAGGCCGCCCTGGCGTCCGCCGGCGTCGCGACTCCGGTGACGCTGCGACTCGGGTATGCGCCGTCGGAGTCCGCGACCCGCGCTCTGACCGCACTCCTGCCGGGCTGGGAGCAGGCCGGGTTCTGGGTGAGCCTGGTCCCGCGGACCACCGGTCCGGACGTCGTCGACCTCGAGCTGAGTCAGGTGTCCGCCGCCTACCCGAGCGGGGGAGCCGTCCTGCCCGCGCTGGTCGAGCGGCTCGGCGACGCAGTGCTCTCGGCGGCGGCCGCGGGCGCGGAGGGGACATCCGACACGACGTCCCGCAACCGGTCGTGGGGCGACCTCGACGCCACCCTCACCGCGGGCGGTGACGTGGTCCCGCTCGCCGAGCGGCAGCGAGTGCTGCTGCGCGGAACCGGCGTCCAGGCCTACCGCGTGAGCGCCCTGCTCGGGGGTCTCCCTGACCTCGCCAGTGTCACCGTCAACCGCTGACGACGCCTTCCCCACCGGCCACCGAAGTCACCCCTGTGCGGTCTCCTCACAGGAGGGTCTCAGGGACGGCATGGTTCGGTCACGATCCGGCGACGTATTGCGATCTCGTTTCAGTACGTGGACGGGCTGGTCTATGGTTTCGACGTTCGGGAGGTGATCCTCAGGCGGCTGCGGGACCGCCCAGGGATGCACCCCAGCCCCCACCAGTGAGGACGACGGATGACGATTGCCCCGGGTCAGGAAGACACCGGCGCGGTCCTCGAAGCGGCCGAGACCGCCGCTATCGATGGTGCCGTCGCCATCAAGGGTCGTTCCCCGTGGCAGATCGTCTGGAGCCGACTCAGGCGCGACAAGGTCACCATGGTGGCGCTGTTCGGCTCGGCGCTCTGCATCGTCCTCGCCATCGCGGCGCCCATCCTGGCTCATTACGGCATCCTGAAGCCGGACCTCAACAACCCGGACCTGGTCACTGGTCTCGGGTCGCTGCCCGAAGGCTTCGGCGGGGGGATGAGCTGGTCCCACCCCCTCGGTGTCGAGCCGGGCACCGGACGCGACATCTTCTCCCGGATCCTCACCGGGCTGACGACCTCGCTGACCGTGGCGATCCTGGCCACCGTGTTCTCCTTGGTCGTGGGTGTCATCCTCGGGATCGTCGCGGGCTTCGCCCGCGGTCGCACCGACTGGTGGATCAGCCGGTTCATGGACCTGGTGCTCAGCTTCCCGAGCACCCTCATGCTGCTCTCGCTGCAGCTGATCCTCGTGCAGATGATCGCCAACGCGATCGGCCAGGAGGTCAGCGCGGCGCCGCCCAAGATCATCTTCATGATCGTCGTCCTGGGATTCTTCGGCTTCCCGTTGTTCGCCCGCATCATCCGAGGACAGGTCCTGACGCTGCGAGAACGCGAGTTCATCGAGGCGGCACAGTCGCTCGGCGCCAAGCGCGGCCGCATCTACTTCAAGGAGCTGCTCCCGCACCTCTGGGCGCCGATCCTCGTCTACGCGACGCTGATCATGCCGGCCAACATCGCCGCCGAGGCGACGCTGGGGTTCCTGGGTGTCGGCCTCAACCCGCCGGCCTCGTCGCTGGGGTCAATCCTCAACGCCTCCGTCAACTACGCCCTGCCGGACCCCGCGTACTTCCTCTTCCCGGGGCTCGCGGTGTTCCTCGTCGTGCTGTCGTTCAACCTGCTCGGTGACGGCTTGCGCGACGCGCTCGACCCCAAGTCGGGACGCTCGTGAGGCGTCCCCCCACGTCGGTGACGCTGCGATGTCGCCGTCCACAATCCGCATGGTGACCGACCCGGGTCACGATGTTCAGCCCGTGGCAATCGTCTCGGGAAGGTCCATCACGCAGTTCGTGGTGGAAAGTGCACACAAGGAGAACACATGATGCGCACCAGGAAGGGCGCGACCGGTCTCGCCCTTGGCGCGGTCGTTGCCCTCGCTGCGGCGGCGTGCAGTAGCTCGGGAGGTGGCGGCGGGTCCGCGACGTCGAGCGCTGCGGCCGCACCTCAGAAGGGCGGGACGCTTTACACCCTGAACCTCGGCCCGCACAACGGCCTTGACCCGCAGGCGAGCTACGTCGGAGCGGACCTCGAGTTCGCGGCCCGCGCGTACGCTCGCAGCCTGGTCACGTGGTCGGTGGGGGCGGACAGCAAGCTGGTCCCCGACCTCGCCACCGACACCGGCCAGATGTCCGACGGCGGCAAGACGTGGAAGTTCACCCTCGTCGACACCGCCAAGTGGCAGGACGGCCAGAAGGTCACCTGCGACGACGTCAAGTACGGGATGTCGCGGACGTTCGCCACCGACGTGATCTCCAACGGCCCGACCTACATCCTTCAGTACCTCGACGTGCCGAAGGACGCCGACGGCTCGTCCGCCTACAAGGGCCCCTACAAGGGCACCGGGCAGGACCTGTTCGACAAGGCGATCACGTGTGCGGGCCAGACCCTCACGCTGCACTTCGGCACCCCGTGGGCGGACTTCAACGTCGCCACGGCGTCGCTCGCCGCGTACTCGCCGTTCCGCAAGGACAAGGACAAGGGTGACAAGTCCCTGTTCGACGTCTTCAGCAACGGCCCGTACATGCTCGAGGGCACGTTCGACCCCAACAAGGGTGGCACGTGGGTCCGTAACCCCAACTGGGACGAGAGCACGGACAAGGTCCGCAAGGCCTACCCCGACAAGATCGTCGACGTCGAGGGCGTGCAGAGCGAGCAGGTCTTCCAGCGGCTGATCGCCGACGGTGGCGACGACAAGACAGCCATCACCTGGACGACGGCCCCGCCGGCTGCTCTCCCGCAGATCGCGTCCAACCCGTCGGCCGCCGGCCGCACGATCAACACCGACGCTCCGTACGTCGACTACGTGCAGCCGAACGTCACCTCCGAGGTCATGAAGGACCCCAAGGTCCGTCAGGCGTTCGCGATGGCGACCAACCGTGACGCCTACGTCACGGCCAACGGTGGCAAGCAGGTCATGACCCCGTCGTACACGATGTGCAACCCGGTCATGAAGTGCTACAACAAGGACACCAACCCGTTCGGTGCGCCCACCGCGGGCGACCCGGTCGCGGCGAAGAAGGTCCTGCAGGACGCCGGCAAGACGCTGCCGATCAACATCACGGTGGCGTACCGCAAGACGGCGACTCGTGACGCCTCGTTCGCTGCGCTCAAGCAGACGTGGGACCAGGGTGGCTTCAACGTGACGCTCGAGGGCGTCGCCAGCACCGGCTACTACCGGCAGATCTCGAACGTCTCGTTCAAGAACCGCGATGCGTTCTACGCCAGCTGGGGTGCTGACTGGCCCTCCGGCTCGACGGTGCTCCCGCCCCTGTTCGACGGTCGTGTCAACCTGACGCCGACCAGCTCCAACCAGGACTACGGCTGGTACAACAGCGACGCCGTCAACAAGGCGATCGACGCTGCCTACCTCGTCGGCGACGAAGACGCTCGCGAGAAGGCCTGGGGCGACATCGACAAGCAGATCAGTGTCGACGGCGGAGTCATCCCGCTGGTGAGCCAGAAGTTCACCTTCGTCCAGGGCTCCGGCGTCAAGGGCGCCGCGGTCAACGCGCAGTTCGGCGGTTACATCGACATCGCCACCGTCTCGGTCAAGTGACCTAGGGCCGTGCGGGTGGGCTCCGGCCCACCCGCACGGCTCTGCGGCACGACGCTGCTGACACCACACGCCGTGCCGGGCGGGAGACGTGCTTCTCCCGTCCGGCACCGTGTCACCACGGAACGTCTCTGAGAGGCAGGTGAGTGGCCCCACGGGGTCTGCGCCATGTTCTTCTACATCGTCCGACGGCTCATCTCGGTCCTGGTCATGCTCCTCGTCATCAGCGCGACGACGTTCCTCATCTTCTTCGCCTCCCCCATCGATCCCGCGTCATTGACGTGCGGCAAGAGCTGCACTCCCGCGGTGATCGAGGGCAACCGGGTCAAGATGGGCTTCGACAAGCCCGTCCCCGTGCAGTACCTCAACTTCCTCAAAGGTCTCTTCGTCGGACGCGACTACCCCGACGACCCCGCGGTCAAGGCGCAGAGCCCCCAGCTCGTCACCCACTGCGACGCCCCGTCGCTCGGCTACTCGACGGTCAAGACCAAGTGCGTCACCGACATCGTCAAGGAAGCGCTGCCGATCACCGCGTCCATCGCGATCGGCGCCTTCGTCCTGTGGATCTTCACCGGCGTCCTCTTCGGCATCATCGCCGCCCTCAACCGAGGGCGCTGGCCGGACCGTCTGCTCGTCGGTCTGGCGCTGATCGGCTTCTCGGTCCCGAGCTTCTTCATCGGTGTGCTGCTCCTGACCTTCGTGTCGATCAAGTGGCAGCTGTGGCCCTTGCCGCAGTACACGTCGTTCACCGACAACCCGCTCCTGTGGGCCCAGGGCATCTTCCTGCCGTCGGTCGCCCTCGCGCTGGTCTTCGGCGCGAGCTACGTCCGGCTGACCCGCGCCTACATGCTCGAGACGATGTCCGAGGACTACATCCGGACCGCTCGGGCCAAGGGCGTGAAGGAGACGACGGTCATCCGCCGGCACGGCCTGCGGGCCGCTTTGACCCCCATCGTCACCGCGGCCGGACTCGACCTCGGCGGCCTGCTCGGAGGCGCGATCATCAGCGAGCAGGTCTTCAACTTCACCGGCCTGGGCTGGAACTCGATCCAGGCGATCCAGAACACCGACCTATCGGTCATCGTCGCCGTCGTCGTCGTCGCGTCGTTCTTCATCGTCATCGCGAACCTCGTCGTCGACGTGCTCTACGGTGTGATCGACCCTCGGGTCAGACTGACCTGACGACCGCAACCCAGCGGACACCCCAGCATCTGACCGCCGGCCGACACCCAGGGTCGAAGGAGAGCACCACCATGGCAGTGCGCGACGCGACGACAACCGCCCACGCTCCCGCATCCGGCGGTACCCCCACCGCGGCGGCGTACCTCGAGCTGCGCGACCTCAAGGTCCACTTCCCGACCGACGACGGTCTCGTGAAGGCGGTCGACGGCTTGAGCTTCACGTTGGACCGCGGTCAGACCATCGGGATCGTGGGTGAGTCCGGTTCGGGCAAGTCGGTGACAAGCCAGGCCATCCTGGGCCTGCACCGTCGCAGCCGGGCCAAGACGTCGGGATCGATCTTCCTCGACGGCGAAGACCTCATGACGGTCAACAACGAGCGGCTGCGCACCCTGCGTGGCAACAAGATGGCGATGATCTTCCAGGACCCGCTCTCGGCGCTGCACCCGTACTACACGGTGGGGGTGCAGATCGTCGAGGGCATCCGGGTGCACCACTCGGATATGTCCAAGGCCGCGGCCAAGACGCGCACGATCGACCTGCTGGGCCGGGTCGGCATCCCGAACCCCAAGAAGCGCTACGACCAGTACCCCCACGAGTTCTCCGGCGGTATGCGCCAGCGCGCGATGATCGCTATGGCCCTGGCCAACGACCCGTCGCTGCTCATCGCCGACGAGCCGACGACTGCCCTCGACGTGACGGTCCAGGCGCAGATCCTCGACCTCATGCGCGACCTGCAGCAGGAGTTCGGCTCGGCGATCATCATGATCACCCACGACCTCGGCGTCGTCGCGGAGATGGCCAACGAGATCCTTGTCATGTACGGCGGCAAGGCCGTCGAGCACGGCAAGGTCGAGGAGGTCTTCTACACGCCCGAGCACCCGTATGCCTGGGGTCTGCTCACCTCGATGCCGCGCCTCGACCGTGTCCGCAAGGAGCGTCTCGACCCGGTGCCGGGCAACCCGCCGTCGCTGATCAACGTTCCGTCCGGCTGCGCGTTCCACCCGCGGTGCGGATACCGCTCGGAGGTCCCGGGCGACGACTGCAAGACCAAGGTCCCCGGGCTCGACGACGCCGGCGCTGAGCACCTGGTGCGGTGTCACATCCCCGCACCACGACGGCGCGAGCTGTACGAGACCGACGTCAAGCCGCGGCTCTGAGGGAGGAATCCGTGAGCGACAACCCGGAGATGCGCGAGGACTCTCGCGCCGAGAACCTCATCGGCGCGACCCCTGGCCCATGGGACGACACCGAGCAGGCCGAGAAGGACCGTCGGAACGTCCCGCGCACCACGCCTGATGGAGCGGACGACAACGAGTCGACGCCCGGGCAGCGGGCCGACGAGCTGGCCAGGGAGGCCGAGCACGCGGGTGAGCGAATGGCGCCGAGCGCCGAGCTCGAGGCCGCCCGCGTCTCCGCAGAGGTCGCCGCGGATCCGCCGAACAGCCTTCCCACCGACAGCACGACCGCGGAGTACACCGCAGCGACCGTGCCCGACCGCGCCCAGCAGACGGCGGCGGTGGAGCGCGACGAGGTGGTCGTGCGAGATGTCCGGCCCGACCAGGTCGCCGAGGGCTCCACCTTCACCGGACCCCCGTTGCTGAGGATCACCGGTCTGCAGAAGCACTTCCCGCAGTACCGTCAGACGCTGGTGCGGCATGCGGACGCGCCGGTCAAGGCCGTCGACGGGATCGACCTCAGCCTCTGGCCGGGGGAGACCGTCGGACTGGTGGGCGAGTCCGGCTGCGGCAAGTCGACGGCCGGCCGCACACTGTTGCGGTTGCTCGAGCCCACCGGCGGCACCATCGAGTTCGGCGGCAACGACATCACGCACATCAGCGGCAACGACCTGCGCAAGCTGCGCCGGCAGATGCAGATGGTGTTCCAAGACCCGTACGGCTCGCTGAACCCCCGCCAGACCATCGGCTCGATCATTGCCGCGCCGTTCGACATCCAGGGCATCAAGCCCGAGGGCGGCACTCGCAAGACGGTGCAGGGGCTGATGGAACGGGTGGGACTCAATCCCGAGCACTACAACCGCTACCCGCACGAGTTCTCCGGTGGCCAGCGTCAGCGCATCGGTGTCGCGCGGGCCATCGCCCTCAAGCCCAAGCTCGTCGTCTGCGACGAGCCGGTATCCGCACTGGACGTCTCGATCCAGGCGCAGGTGATCAACCTGCTCGAGGACATCCAGAACGAGCAGAACCTCGCCTACGTGTTCATCGCCCACGACCTGTCGGTCGTCCGGCACATCTCCGACCGCGTCGTCGTGATGTACCTCGGCAAGATCATGGAAGAGGCGCCACGCGACACGCTCTACGAGCACCCGTTGCACCCCTACACGCACGCCCTCCTCTCCGCGGTTCCGACTCCGGACCCCAACAAGGAGGCCAAGAAGGACCGCATCCTCCTCAAGGGCGACCTGCCGTCACCGCAGAACCCGCCGAGCGGCTGCGTGTTCCGGACCCGGTGCCCCAAGGCGCAGCAGAAGTGCGCCGACGAGGTGCCTCTGCCGGTCGAGAAGGCGCCGGGCCACCGGGTGGCCTGCCACTTCCCCGAGGAGCGCCAAATCATCTGAGGCGCCTCGCATCCTCACTCTCGCGCGATGAACCGGCTGCTGTTCGTCCATGCCCATCCGGACGACGAGACCCTGACATGTGGCATCACCATGGCCCATCACGTCGCCCTGGGCGACGAGGTGCACGTCCTCACCTGCACCCTCGGTGAGGAGGGCGAGGTCGTCCCGCCCGAGCTCGCCCACCTGCAGGGCGCGGAGGGCGACCCGCTGGGCCCCTTCCGGCTCGGCGAGGTCCGTGAGGCGATGCACCGCCTCGGCGTGCACCACGCCGTTCTCGGGGCCGACGAGGCCGCCGGGCGGCTGTCCCGCTTCCGGGACACCGGCATGGTGGGTATGCCCTCGGCCGCGCACCCGAGCGCGTTCGGGGCGGCGGACGTCGAGGAGGTCGGCTCCCTGGTTGCGGACCACATTCGCTCGGTGCGCCCTGACGCCGTGGTGACCTACGACCCGACCGGGGGCTACGAGCACCCGGACCACGTGCAGACGCACCGCGTCACCATGGCCGCGCTGCGGCAGCTCGCGGCAGGAGAGCGACCGGCATACGCCTTCCACATCCACACGCCTCGGTCCTGGGTCCGGCCCGACCGCCGTTGGCTGCGCGAGCACGTCCCCCCCGACCTCGGCCTCGGCTACCCCGCCGACGACGACCCGGAGATCTCCTCGACGGTGGCCGACGCCGTCATCACCCACGTGGTCGTCGACCCGGTGCACCTGCCCGCTCAGGTCCACGCCCTCGACGCGCACCGCACGCAGCTGCGGGTGTGGCCCGGCGGCTACTACGCCCTCACCAACGACGTCGCCGCCCGCCTCGCCGGGCACGAGGCGTTCGTCCGGGTCGACCCCGCGACGGGGGAGCGGATCGGGACCGGGGTCGTGGCGAGCGGCCTGCTGCCGCCGGGCTAGGCTCGACGGTCGTGCGTGACTTCGCCTGCCCTCACTGCGGCCAGCGGCTGGCGTTCGAGAACTCGGTCTGCCTGTCCTGCTCGAACGGCGTCGGCTTCGACCTCGACCAGCTCGACTTCGTCGTCGTGGACCGCGACGGCATCGTCGCCGGTGACTCGTCGCGTGGGATGTGCACGAACCTGGACACCGCCGGCTGCAACTGGGTGGTCGCCACGAGCGGCACGCTCTGCCGGTCCTGCTCGCTGACCCGGACTCGGCCCGCCGACGGCGACCCCGAGATGCCCGCGTTCGTCGCGGCGGAGCGGGCCAAACGCCGGCTCGTCGTCGAGCTGGTCGAGCTGGGGCTGCCGATCACCGACCGGCGGGCCGACCCGCACTCGGGACTGACCTTCGACCTGCTCTCCAGCCACCAGACCGCCGTCACCACCGGCCACGACTCGGGCGTGATCACCCTGGACCTGGCAGAGGGCGACGACGTCCACCGCGAGCAGCTGCGCATCTCCATGGACGAGCCCTACCGCACCCTGCTCGGGCACTTCCGGCACGAGATCGGCCACTACTACTTCGCCGTGCTCGTCGACGACGCTGCTGCGCGGCAGGAGTTCCGGATCCTCTTCGGCGACCCGGGCGCGAACTACCAGAACGCCCTCGACCGGCACTACGCGGACGGCGTTCCGGCCGGATGGGAGTCGGAGTTTGTGTCCTCCTACGCGACGATGCACCCGGCCGAGGACTGGGCCGAGACCTTCGCCCACTACCTGCACATCCGCGACACCGTCGACACCGCGGCGGCATTCGGGTTCGCGCCCGCAGGGTCGACGGCGGCCAGCCCGATGAGCGGCCCGGGCGGCTTCACCAGGCTCGTCGAGCTCTGGATCCCGTTGGCCTGGGCGCTCAACATGGTCAACCGTTCGATGGGGCACCGCGACCTGTACCCGTTCGCCCTGTCCCCGCGAGTACTGGACAAGATGGCCTTCGCGCACCGGTTGGTCACCCAGGTCCGCGACGAGGTCGCGGCGGCGTCGTGAGCGCGGCCCACCTCGAGCCCTACCGCGAACCGTCGTCCGACGTCTACCGGCTGGCGGTCGGGCGGCTCGCCACCGGCGTCACCATCGTCACCAGCCGCCTTGGCACGACCGACCACGCGATGACCGCCAACGCGCTAGCGTCGGTCTCGTTGGAGCCCCTGCTCGTCCTGGTGTGCGTCGAGCGTGAGGCCCGGTTCCACGACGCGATCGTCGAGAGTGGCCTCTGGGGCGTCAGCATCCTGCCGTCCACGGCGCGGGCCACCGCCGACTGGCTGGCGACCCGCGGCCGGCCGCTGCACGGCCAGCTCGAGCGGGTCCCCACCCACCGGGGGGTCACCGGGGTGGCCCTCCTCGACGAGTCCCTGTCCACGCTGGAGTGCGAGACGACGGACGCGTATCCCGGTGGCGACCACACCATCGTGGTCGGGCGAGTCGTCTCGGTCGAGATCAGCGACCACGCGGGCGACGCCCTGGTCTACTACCGCGGCCGATACGACACCCTGGCCTGAGGTGGTCTGACATGGGCTCGGTGCGGCTGGCGCTGACGGCGCCGTACGACCTGGCCTGGATGACGTGGTACCTCTCGGCCCACGCGGTCACCGGCGCCGAGCGGTACGAGAACGGCCGGTATGCGTGTGCCGTTCGGACGCCGGACGGTCCCGACGTCGTCTCACTGGACTTCGGCGCCCGGGCCGGTGAGGTGGCGGTGTCGTCGCAGCGCACCGGCCGTCCGACGCCCGAGCTGCTGACCCGCATACGGTCATTGCTCGACCTCGACACGGACGCGGCCGCGGTCGCCGACCACCTCGCCCAGGACCCGGCGTTGGCGCCGGCGGTCACGGCGGCTCCCGGTGTGCGGGTGGCGGGGGCCCTCGACGGCTGGGAGCTGCTGCTGCGGACCATGGTGGGTCAGCAGATCTCGCTCGCCGCCGCTCGGACCCACCTGGCCCGGCTGGTGGCGGCCCTGGGGGAGCCGGTCGACGGGATGGGCGACTGGCGGTTCCTGCCCTCCGCGGCGGTCGTCGCGGAGCGCGGTCGTGAGGTGCTCACCGGACCACGCTCCCGGGTGGAGGCCGTGGTCGCGGCGGCCACGGTGGTCGCCGACGGCTCCCTCGACCTGTCGACCGGCCGCGACCCACACGCGCTGCGGGCCGACCTCCTCGCGCTGCGCGGGGTGGGACCGTGGACCGCCGCCTACGTCGCCATGCGCCTCGTTCATGACACCGACGTGCTGCTGACGACGGACCTGGTCGTCCGGCAGGGCGCCGACGTGCTCGGCGTGGACCTCTCGCTGTCCGAACGGTGGTCGCCGTTCCGCTCCTACGCCACGATGCACCTCTGGCGGGCGGCGCTCGCGGCGAGGCCTGGGCATACCGCGTCGTTCGGCAACGATTCGGCGTCGGACCGTCCCGTGGCCCATCCCGAGATCCCGGGCCTCGCCGACGGCCCGTAAAGTCCTGCCAACAGGAGCCGGCGCTGGGGGGCGAGGTCGGACCGCCGAAGGGAGACGGGACCGTGCCGAGGGGCCGAGCCGGGGTAGCACTGTGGGCGGGGGTAGTGCTCGCGGTCATGGCTCTCGTCTACCTGGTCGTGGCGATCGTCGTCGGACGTCAGGTGCCGAGCACCGCGTCCGTCGAGGGCGTCGATGTCGGGGGCCTCTCGCGGGACGAGGCCGTGTCGCGGCTCGAACAGGAGCTAGCCGGTGTGGGTACCGCCGAGATCGTCGTCACGCTGGGCACCACGGGACGATCGTTCACGCTGAAGCCCGCCGAGGCGGGGCTGTCCCTGGACATCCCCGGCACGCTGGACGCGGTCACCGGGTTCACCCTCGACCCCGTCCGGGTCTGGCAGCAGCTGGCCGGCACGGCCGAACGACGGGTGCTGACGACCGTCGACGAGGAGCGGCTGACGAGCACGTTGACGGCCCGCGCCAAGGAGTCCGAGGTCGCGCCGAAGGACGGCGGGGTCTCCTTCGCGAACGGTGCGGCCACCGCGGTCGCTGCGGTGACCGGCGTGACCGTGCCGGTCGACCCACTGGTGCGCCAGGTGGCGACCGTTTACCCGCGGTCGACCGCCCTGACCGCCGAGGTCACGACGACCGCTCCGAGCGTCACGCAGGAGGAGGTCGAGGCGGCACTGACGACGTTCGCCCGCCCGGCCATGTCCGAGCCGGTGACGCTGGTGGCCGGGACGGCCACGACGACCCTCGCTCCGGACACGTTCGGGGCCGCGCTCTCGATGACGCCCACGGCCGAGGGCGGACTCAGCCCGGCGGTCGACAAGGCGAAGCTCGGCGCACTGGTCGCCGAGGCGCTGGCCGGCGTCCTGCCCAAGGCGCAGGACGCCCGGATCGTCATCGAGAACGACGCGCCGACGGTTCTCCCGGCGGTCGACGGTGTCGGGGTCGACCCGGCCGCCGCTGCCGACGTCGTGGCCGCGGCGCTCACGGCCGCCGACCGGACCGCCCGCCTCGCCACCGCCACATCCACGCCTTCACTCACCACGGCGGCCGCGCAGGCGCTCGGGGTGAAGGAGCTGGTGGCCTCGTTCGACTCGCGGTTCCCCTACAACCCCTCGCGCACGGCGAACCTCGTGACCGCCTCCAACACCATCAACGGGACGCTGCTCAAACCGGGAGAGACGTTCAGCCTCAACGGGATTCTCGGTGAACGCACCGAGGCCAAGGGCTACCGCGAGGGCTACGTCATCGAGAGCGGCCGCCTGGTCAAGGGCGTCGGTGGCGGGATCTCCCAGGTCTCGACGGTGGTCTACAACCTCGCGTGGTTCGCCGGCGCCACGCTGGTCGAGCACACCCCGCATACCTTCTACATCTCGCGCTACCCCGAAGGCCGCGAGGCGACCGTCTACTGGCCCACCGTCGACAACACATTCACCAACAGCACGCCTCACGGCATGCTCATCCAGATGTGGGTGGCCGACAGCCAGGTCCACGGGCGGGTCTGGAGCACCAAGGTCTACGACGTCGAGGCGCTCAAGGGTCCGCGGACCAACGTCCGGCCCGGCAAGACCATCACGGACAACAAGGTCACCTGCGTGCCCCAGCCGGAGATGGTCCCGGGCTTCGACGTCACGGTGACGCGGGTCCTCAAGCAGGGCGGCACGGAGGTTCGCCGCGAGAACTACTCCACGAACTACCAGCCCGAGGACCGTGTCGTCTGCACGAACCCCAACCACCAGAACTAGCGGGATCAACCCCGGCGCAGGTACGCGTAGGTGTGGTGCGGGCGGAACCCCTCGGACTCGTAGAGCCCGATCGCCGTCTCGTTCTCGGTCTCGACCTGGAGGTACATCGACGGCATCCGCCGTTGCCGGGCCAGCAGTCCGGCGGCGTGGACGACCGTCCGCGCGAGGCCCCGCCCCCGCTGCTCCGGTTCGACCCAGAGCGCCTGCAAGCCGGCCCAGCCCGGGTGGACCGACATCCGCGCCACCGCGGTGAGGGCGCCAGAGCGGTCGGCCGTCGAGAGGAACAGCTGCCCCGGCGACCCGGTCAGCAGCTGCTCGGTCACGCCGGGCAGCGTGGCTCGCTGCTTCGCGTAGGTGGCCAGCCACTCCGGTTCCAACGACGCCGACACGTGGACAGGGGCCGCGCCGTCGCGCAACGGGTCGATGTCGCCGCACGCCCCCGTCATGACCACGGTCGGGGTCACCACGCGGTACCCGCGGTCGACGAGCAGCATTCCGAGCGGGTCGTCGGCGGCCTCGCCGCTGGTCGGGAGGTCGAGGTGGAACTGCGACGGCAGCCCGCGCGCCGCGTACCACTCCTCGACGTGCTCGATCGAGGCCGCCATCGTCGAGTCCGGATCCCCAAGCGGCAGAACGGAGTTGCCGCGTCCGGTGAAGCCCGAGGAAGCGCGCAGCATCCAGTCACCGAGCCACTCCTCCTCGACCGCTCGCCACCCGTCGGCCATCAGCCGCTCGAGGTCGACCGTGGACACGGCGGTATGCGGGCGGCCTCGCCGCACGGGGGCCGGCGGCACCGCCTTGACCACGACCACGTCCGCCCGCCGGACGTGGACCGGCCCCGCCGACGCCTCGACGGTGACGCCCTCCTCGTCGACCGCCGTGACGACGCCGACGACGTCGGTGAGGGGCGGGTGCGACCCCGCCGGACGCCGGTAGCGCACGACGACTCGCCGCCCCAGCTGGTCCGGACGGTCGGGCACGGTCACGGGGTGTCCCTCTGCGTGTAGGTGATGTCGATGTGGGTATGAGCACGGTCGCCCTCGCGACCCCGACACCCCGAGAAGGGTGGCGACTCGGCATACTAGGCACTGAACATCCGCCCCGCAGGAGGACTGCAGTCCCATGACCTACGTGATCGCCCAACCTTGTGTAGACCTGAAGGACAAGGCCTGCATCGAGGAGTGCCCGGTCGACTGCATCTATGAGGGCGAGCGGTCGCTCTACATCCACCCCGACGAGTGCGTCGACTGTGGGGCGTGCGAGCCGGTGTGCCCCGTCGAGGCCATCTACTACGAGGACGACGTCCCGGAGCAGTGGACCGAGTACTACAAGGCCAACGTCGAGTTCTTCGACGACCTGGGCAGCCCGGGCGGCGCCGCGAAGATGGGCGTCATCGCCAAGGACCACCCGATCATCGAGGCACTGCCCCCACAAGAACACGACGAGTGAGCCGCCAGCTCGCCGCGGAGCTCCCCGACTTCCCCTGGGACACGCTCGAGCCGTACAAGAAGGTCGCGCAGGCGCATCCTGACGGGATCGTCGACCTGTCCGTGGGTACGCCGGTCGACCCGACGCCCTCCCTGGTACGCGAGGCCCTGGCGGGGGCATCGAACGCGCCTGGCTACCCGCAGACCTGGGGCACGCCCGACCTGCGAGAGGCGGTCGCCGACTGGTTCGCCCGCCGGCGTGGCGTGCCGGACGTCGACCCCGACGGCGTACTGCCGACGATGGGCAGCAAGGAGCTGGTCGCGTGGCTGCCGACGCTGCTCGGCCTCGGTGTGGATGACGTCGTCGGCATCCCCGCGGTCGCCTACCCCACCTACGACGTCGGCGCCCGCCTGGCCCGTGCGACCCCGGTGGTCGTCGACGGCCTCGCGGCCTACGGCCCCCAGACCACGGCCACCCGCCCGAAGCTGCTGTGGCTCAACAGCCCGAGCAACCCCACCGGTGCGGTCCTCGGCGCGGCGCACCTCGCCAAGGTCGTCGCGTGGGCCCGCGCCAACGGCGTCCTCGTGGCGTCGGACGAGTGCTACGCCGAGCTCGGGTGGTCCGACGTCCCGGTGCCGAGCATTCTCGACCCCGAGGTGTGCGGCGGCAGCCACGAGGGGCTGCTCGCGGTGTACTCGCTGTCCAAGCAGTCCAACCTCGCCGGGTACCGCGCGGCGTTCGTCGCGGGGGACGTCGCGCTCGTGCGCCGGCTGCTCGAGGTACGCAAGCACGCCGGGATGATCGTCCCGTGGCCGGTGCAGCGCGCCATGCTCGCCGCCCTCGGCGACGACGCCCACGTGGCCGAGCAGAAGCAGCGGTATGCGGCGCGGCGCACTTCGCTGCGGGAGACCTTGGAGCGGGCCGGGTTCCGGATCGACGCGTCCGAGGCGGGGCTCTACCTGTGGTCGACCCGCGCTGAAGACTCGTGGGCGAGCGTGGCCTGGCTGGCCGAGCGCGGCGTGCTCGTGGCGCCGGGCACGTTCTACGGCGCGGCGGGGGCCCAGCACGTCCGCGTGGCGCTGACCGCGACCGATGAGCGCATCGCGGCGGCCGCCACCCGCTGGTGAGGTTCTGGGTTCGACTACGGGTGAGCCGACGGACAGGAACGAGTCTGGGTTGTCCGCCGGTGCGGGGCGTTTCGGGGGTTCGTTCCTGTCGATCGTCCCGCACGGGAGGGCGTCGGCACCGGGTGGACGCCGCATACAGACCCCTCGCTACTCTGCGGTAGCGTCGAGAGCCAACACGCCGGCCACACCCTGCGGGCCGGCCGAGGAGGAGCCCAGATGAGCACGCACGTCGCCGAGGCCAAGCTCACCGTCGAGGACAAGAGCCTGACCCTGCCCGCTGTCCACGCCACCGACGGTGCCGACGCGTTGGGGATCTCGAGCCTGCTCAAGGACACCGGCACGGTCACCTACGACGCCGGCTTCGTCAACACCGCGTCGTGCAAGAGCGCCATCACCTACATCGACGGTGACGCGGGGATCCTGCGCTACCGCGGGTACCCGATCGAGCAGCTCGCGCAGAAGTCCTCATTCGTCGAGGTGTCCTACCTGCTCATCTACGGCGAGCTGCCGAGCCAGAACCAGCTGGCCGAGTTCGAGGACCGTATCCGCCGCCACACGATGCTGCACGAGGACCTCAAGGCGTTCTTCTCCGGGTTCCCCCGCGACGCGCACCCGATGCCGGTGCTGTCGTCCGCGGTCTCGGCGCTGTCGACCTTCTACCAGGACAGCCTCGACCCCTTCAACAAGGAGCAGGTCGAGCTCTCCACGGTCCGGCTGCTGGCGAAGCTGCCGACCATCGCCGCCTACGCGCACAAGAAGTCCGTGGGTCAGCCGTTCCTCTACCCCGACAACTCGCTATCGCTCACCGAGAACTTCCTGCGGATGACGTTCGGATTCCCGGCCGAGCCCTACGAGATCGACCCGACCATCGTCAAGGCGCTCGACCTGCTGCTGATCCTCCACGCCGACCACGAGCAGAACTGCTCGACCTCGACGGTCCGGCTGGTCGGCTCGGCGCAGGCCAACATGTTCGCCAGCGTCTCGGCCGGGATCAACGCCCTCTTCGGCCCGCTGCACGGCGGCGCCAACCAGGCCGTCCTGGAGATGCTGGAGAAGATCCAGAACGCGGACTACGACGTCGACACCTTCATGAAGAAGGTGAAGAACAAGGAGGACGGCGTCCGGCTGATGGGGTTCGGCCACCGGGTCTACAAGAACTACGACCCGCGCGCGGCGATCATCAAGGAGACGGCTGACGAGATCATCAACAAGCTCGGCGGCGACGACGAGATGCTCGACATCGCCAAGCAGCTCGAGGGCATCGCGCTCTCCGACGACTACTTCATCGAGCGCAAGCTCTACCCCAACGTGGACTTCTACACCGGCCTCATCTACAAGGCGATGGGCTTCCCGAACAAGATGTTCACGGTCCTCTTCGCCATCGGCCGGCTACCGGGCTGGATCGCCCAGTGGCGCGAGATGATCGAGGACCCGGAGACGAAGATCGGCCGGCCGCGCCAGGTCTACACCGGCGCGACCGAGCGCGACTACGTCGAGCTGAACAGCCGCTGAGTCACCCCGCCGAGCAGCTCAGAAGCCGGGGAAGGCCTTGCGGAGGTCGGCGAGCCGCGCCGTGTCGCCGGTGACGGACGACGGGGTATGCGCGGGGTCGAGCCGGCCGTAGACCAGCCGGACGAAGGCCTCGGCCGGGAGGGTCAGGTCCGCGGCGGCGACGCCGTCGACCAGGTGCACAGACACGTCCGGCTGGAAGGTCACGCGGTACGTGCGGGCCGGGTCGGTGGTCGCGACGACCACCGGCGTGGCACCGGTCACGGTCTTGGCGGCGCGGTTCGCCGTCGCTGGGAGCGCGTCGACGAGGAGCGCGACGGCTTCGGGTGACACCGTTGCGTCGGGGTCGAGCGCGACGGCGATGTCCCACGTGTGGACGGCGTGCTCGCCGAGGCGCATCGCGGTCAGGCTGTCGAGGTCCTGGGTCCCGCCGAACATCTCCACCGCGAACGCGCTGCGGTCGCCGTTCGGGATGTCCTCGATGCGGGCGACGAGATTCTCGTTGGCCGCGACGCTGTCGGCGACCTGCTCGGTCGGCGGCTTGGCGTTCCAGCGGTCCCAGATGGCGAGGAAGGCGTCGTGGTTCGGCGGCTCGGTCCCGTCGATGCCGGCGTCGAGGAAGAGGGCGAAGATCTCGGCCTGGCTGCCCAGGTGGGAGGCGACGTCCGCGATGCTCCACTCGTCGTCATAGGAGGGTGCGGAGACCTGCTCCGGTGGGAGGCTGCCGAGGATCTCGGCGAACCGGTCCTGCGAGCGGCGGACGATGTCGATCGTGTCGGTCATACAGGCGTCAAGCGCCCGTGGTGGCGATTTATTCGCGCGACCCCTGTATTCGTCAGTGGCCCAGCGTCAGATCGGGCACCCGGGGGCGGTCGCGGAGGCTCGGTATGCGACGCAGCGCCAGTGAGCAGGCCAGGGCGACGACGAAGAGGACGCTGACCACGACGACGACCAGATCCCAGCCGCCGCGGGTCCATGCCACTCCGGACAGGGTGCCGAACACCGTCGACCCGAGGTAGTACGCCAGCAGGTACAGCGAGGCCGCCTGTCCGGGCGCGCCGGCCAGGAGTTCGGCTCGCGCGGCCGTCCAGGCGCTCGCCACGCTGTGCGTCGCGAAGAAGCCGACGGTCTGGAGCGCGACGCCGGCCACGACGACCAGGAGCGGCTGGGCCAGGGTCAGGAGGAGGCCGACGAGCGCGATGACGATGCACAGCGGCAGCACGACCCGCCGACTCAGTCGGTCGGCCAGGGTGCCGGCCACCGAGGAGCCGACCGAGCCCAGCGCATACGTGAGGAACACGAGGCTCGCGACACCCACCCCCAACAGGTAGGGGGACGTGGTGAGCCGGAAGCCGAGCGCGTTGTACGTCGCGACGAAGCCGCCCATCACCGTGGCGGCGACGGCGTAGATCAGCAGCAGACCCGGGTCGCTGCCCACGGCTCGAGTCCGGGTCCAGGCGGCGTGCAGGCCGCCGTCGAGGGACGGAAGCGCCGGGAGGCCGGCAGGATGAGGAGCACGACGACACCGCAGGCCACGCCCAGCCCGGCCACCGCCGCCACGCCCCAACGCCATCCCGCGGCGTCGGCGACCGGACCCGATACGAGGCGGCCGATCATCCCGCCGATCGCGGTCCCGCCGACGTACAGCCCGGTCGCCCGGCCGTGGTGCGCCGCGTCGAGCTCCTCCCGCAGGTAGGCCACGGCGACGGCGGCGAACCCCGCGAGCGCCGCCCCCTGAAGGAACCGAAGTGCGAGCAACAACGGCCAGTTCGGGGCGATGGCGCAGCAGATCCCGAGGACGCCGGACGCGACGAGTGACGTGCGCATCAGGAGGGTGCGCCCCAGGCTCTCGGTCAGCGGGCCGATGACGATGAGGCCGATACCGATCCCCAACGTGGCTGTCGAGAGACTCAGCGCGCTCGCCGACGGCGAGAGGTCGAACTCGTGAGAGAGCTCGGTCAGCACCGCCTGCGTGGCGTACAGCTCGGCGAACGTGGCCAGACCCCCGGCGAACAGGGCCACGCGGACGCGACGGTCTCCGGAGCTGCCCGGACGGTACCCCGCGAACGGCGGAAGGGCAGGAGAGCCGGCCACGCGGACAGGGTCTCACTCCCGGAGCGTTCAGGCAGCGGGGCTGGCCAACCGGATCGTCACCGTGGTGGGGGAGGGGGCGCTCTCCCCGGTCGACCACGACTCGGCCGAGCCACCGGTGCCGCGGGTCCACGCGCGGTCACCGACCTGGACCCGGTCGACCCCGTAGGTCTCGGCCCGCGCCACGCCCCACTGCCCGGCTGCCCAGGCCAGCTGGTCCGACGGCGCCGACACGGTCAGAGTGGTGCCGTCGACCGTGGCCTTGACCCCGAGCTGCGCGTCCAGGTCGGCGGCGACCGTCGCGGCGGGTGACACGGTCTCGGCCGGCCGCAGCTGGCATACGAAACCGGCGGGCGTCTGACCCCGCAGCGTCGAGGCGAGGGTCCGGCCCTCCTGCTCGTGGTCCGCGTAGGCGTCGGGGTAGGCGCTCTTCTGGACCTTCTGGGCGACCTCGGTGATGACCATCGACTCGTACCCGTCGACCTTGACCAGCGCGTCGTAGAACACGTTGGCCGAGTGCACCGGGTCGAGGATCTGCTCGCGGGTGCCCCAGACCTTCATGCTCGGGCGCTGCTGGAACAGGCCGACGGAGTCGCGGTCGCCGTAGTTGAGGTTGCGCAGCTTCGACTCCTGGATCGACGTCGTGATGGCGATCGACGCAGCGCGCGGCGGCAGCCCACGCTTGTCGGAGATGGCCGCGATGAGCGCGGCGTTGGCGACCTGCTCCGGGCTGAACGTCACCGAGCCGGCGGACGTGGTCGCGGTGCAGCTCGGGGAGAACAGCTCGCTCTGCAGCTTGGTGAAGACGGCGTAGACCGAGCCCCCGACGATCCCGAGGACGACGAGGATGGTGACCGGGGCGACCCACCGACGGCGCCGGCCTTCGCGGTGGCGGGTGCGCTCGTCGACGTCGCGGGACCGTCGGTCAGACGTTGGCGTGGAGGACATCGTTCAGCCTGATGCCCGAGCCGGAACGGTCGCGCGCCTCGACGGTGCCGGTGACCGAGTTGCGGATGAACAGCAGGTTGTCGCGTCCGGAGAGCTCGCGGGCCTTGACCACGGCGCCGTCCGGGAGAGTGACCTTGGTGCCGGCCGTGACGTAGAGGCCGGCCTCGACGACGCAGTCGTCACCCAGGGCGATCCCCAGGCCGGACTGGGCACCGAGCAGGCAGCGCTTGCCGACCCGGACCCGGTCCGTGCCGCCGCCGGAGAGGGTGCCCATGATCGACGCGCCACCGCCGATGTCTGAGCCGTCGTCGACGACGACACCCTGGACGATGCGGCCCTCGACCATCGAGACGCCGAGGGTGCCGGCGTTGTAGTTGCAGAAACCCTCGTGCATGACCGTGGTGCCCTCGGCGAGGTGGGCGCCGAGGCGCACCCGGTCGGCGTCGGCGATGCGAACGCCGGTCGGAAGCACATAGTCGGTCATCCTCGGGAACTTGTCGACGGAGCGGACCTCGACCGGCCCGTCGGCGAGCATCGACAGGCGCACGGCCTCGAAGCCCTCGGGGAGGCAGGGTCCGCGGTTCGTCCACACAACGTTCGCGAGCTGCGCGAAGATCCCGTCAAGGTTGATGGTGTTCGGCTCCACCAGCCGGTGCGACAGCAGGTGCAGGCGCAGGTAGGCGTCGGCAGCACCGTCCGGAGGCGCGTCCAGGTCGACGACGGTCCGGACCACCTCACGGCGGGTATGCCGCGCCGGGTCCTCGCCGACCAGGGCGCCGAGGTCGAGGGCCGGCTCCGCGTCGTCACGTGGCGGGTCGCCGAGGGTGGGCGTGGGGTACCAGGTGTCGAGGACGACGCCCGGACGAGGGGAGGCCTCGGTCGTGGTGGTGGCGACGCCGTCACCCCAGGCCCGGCGGGCTGCGTCGCTGGTCATGGCGGAAGCCTAGCCAGCCGCTCCCCGACCCGCCGAAAGGCCAACTTCTGTCCTCAAAACCGTCCGATGACGACAGAAGTTGGCCTCTCGGCGGGCTGGAACGGGTGGCCGATAGCCTGCGCAGCATGCCGACCCTCGACCTGGACGCGGACGTCGTCACGCTCACCGCCGCCCTCTGCGACATCGCCTCGGTGAGCCAGGACGAGGACGCGGTCGCCACCGCGATCGACGCGGCCCTGCGTCCGCTGGACCACCTGACGGTCACCCGGCACGGCAACACGGTCGTGGCCCGCACCGAGCTGGGGCGCGACGAGCGGGTCGTCCTCGCCGGCCACATCGACACCGTCCCCCTCACCGACCCCCCGAACCTGCCCACCCAGCGGGTCGGGGACGAGCTGGTCGGGCGCGGCACGGTCGACATGAAGGGCGGCGTGGCCGTCCAGCTCAAGCTCGCGCAGCAGGTCCGAGAACCCTCCCGCGACGTCACCTACGTCTTCTACGAGGGCGAGGAGATCGACGGCGAGTTCAACGGGCTGGCCCATCTGGCCCGCGACCGGCCGGAGCTGCTCCACGCCGACTTCGCCGTCCTGCTCGAACCCACCAACGGCGCCGTCGAGGGCGGCTGCAAAGGCACCCTGCGCGCCGAGATCGTGACCAAGGGCGTCGCCGCCCACTCCGCCCGCCCGTGGAACGGCCACAACGCCATCCACGACGGGGAGGCCGTGCTCCACCGACTCACCACCTACGAGCAGCGCACCGTCACGGTCGACGGCCTCGACTACCACGAGGCGCTGCAGGCGGTCGGCATCCAGGGCGGGATCGCGGGCAACGTCATCCCCGACCGGTGCGTCGTCACGGTCAACTACCGGTATGCGCCGGACAAGTCGGGCCCGGAGGCCGAGGCCCACGTGCGTGAGGTGTTCGACGGCTTCGAGATCGTCGTCGCCGACAACGCGCCCGGCGCCCGGCCGGGCCTGAACCTGCCCGCCGCCACGGCGTTCGTCGACGCGCTCGGGGTTCCGGTCGGCCCCAAGGAGGGGTGGACCGATGTCGCCCGCTTCTCCGAGCTGGGCGTCCCGGCCGTGAACTTCGGCCCCGGCGACCCGAACCTCGCGCACACCGACGACGAGCGGGCACCCGTGCATCAGTACGTCGACGCGGAGCAGGCGATGCTCCGGTGGCTCGCGTGATCGAGAAGCGTCACGGGGTGGCCGACGACGCAGGCGCTGCGGGGTTCGAGCCGAGCCGGCAGGTCGGACCGGTCACCGTCCGCGGCGACCAGGTCCCGCGGACGACCACCGACCAGCGGCTCCTCGACGCCCCTCCGCCCGGCCAGCGCGCCGACTGGCTACACAACGACCCGTGGCGGGTGCTGCGCATCCAGAGCGAGTTCGTCGAGGGGTTCGGGACGCTCGCAGAGCTCGGACCGGCGGTGAGTGTGTTCGGCTCGGCGCGCACCAGGCCCGACCACCCGACCTACGAGCTCGGTGTCCGCGTCGGCCGCGCGCTCGTGGAGGCGGGCTTCGCCGTCATCACCGGTGGCGGCCCCGGCGCCATGGAGGCGGCCAACAAGGGCGCCTGGGAGGCCGGTGGGACGTCGGTCGGTCTCGGCATCGAGCTGCCCTTCGAGTCCGGCCTGAACCCGTACGTCGACCTCGGCGTGAACTTCCGCTACTTCTTCGCCCGCAAGACGATGTTCGTCAAGTACGCGCAGGGGTTCATCGTCCTGCCCGGCGGCTTCGGCACCTTGGACGAGCTGTTCGAGGCGCTCACCCTGGTCCAGACCCGAAAGGTCACCTCGTTCCCCATCGTGTTGATGGGCACCGACTACTGGGGTGGGCTCTTCGACTGGCTCCGCACGACCGCCCTCTCGAACGGCACGGTCAACGCCGCCGATCTCGACCTCGTGCGGCTCACCGACGACGTCGACGAGGCCGTCCGGCACGTCACCCAGGGAGCCGCCGACGTCGAGCCGCACCAGGCCGAGTAGGCCGAATCGGCCGCGCCGGTCGCTCGGTGAGGTTCCTGACGACTCGACGTGGCACCATCGTCCGGTGATCTGGTTGGCCCTCTTCGTCGCGGTCGTCGTGGCGGTCGTCACTGCGGCTGCCGTCCTCGGGCGGGTCGACGGCTCGCTGGCCGACGCGACGACGACGATGAGCCACGTCCCGCTGCCCGACGACCAGCTGACGCCCGACGACATCGACGCGCTGCGGTTCGACACGGCGATGCGCGGCTACCGGATGAGCCAGGTCGACGCGGTCATCGACCGGCTGCGCCGCGAGATCGGCGACCTCGACGACGAGCTGGGCCGCGGCCGCCAGGCCACCAGCGCGCTGGCGACGACGCCGATCTCCGCCGAGTCCCCAGAGTCCCCAGAGTCCCCCGAGTCCCCGCGAGCGGCCCCGGCGGCCCCGGCGGCCCCGGCGGCACCGAGGCCGAGAGGGCCTGAGTGGCCCCCGTCGAGGTTCGCCGCACCGTCCCCACACCGCTCGACGCGGTGTGGGACACGCTGACCGACTTCGCCGCATACGGACGCTGGATCCCGTTGACCTCGATGCGGACCGACCCGGGACCGGCTCGACTCGGGTGGGCGTTCGGAGGCTTCACCGGTCTCGGTCCGGTCGGCTTCCTCGACTCGATGCTCGTCGTGAAGTGGGAACCGCCGCTGGACGGTGAGGCCCGGTTCGCGGTCCGGAAGACCGGCCGGGTTCTGCGGGGCTGGGCCGACGTCCGCCTGGCGGCGACCGATGCCGGCGGCACCGACGTGGCCTGGCGGGAGGAGATCGTGCCCCGTCCGGAGACCCTCGGCCGGCTGACCGCACCGGCCGCCGACCGGGTCACCGCGCGGCTCTTCGCGGACGCTCTGGACGGCATGCTCGATGCCGCCGCGACCCGGGCACCGTCGACATGAGCGAGACCACCACGGCGGGCCTCCTGGTCGGCCCGGACGGCGTACCCCGGTGCTCCTGGGCCGGTTCCGCCCCGGAGTACCTCGCCTACCACGACGACGAGTGGGGCGTCACGGTCCACGGCGAGACCGCCCTCTTCGAGCGGTTCACCCTGGAGGCCTTCCAGTCCGGCCTCTCCTGGATCACCATCCTGCGCAAGCGACCCGCCTTCCGGGCCGCCTTCGCCGGGTTCGACGCCGAGCAGGTCGCGACCTTCGACGACACCGACCGGGCCCGGCTGATGGCCGACGGCGGCATCGTCCGCAACACGCGCAAGATCGACGCGGCGATCGCCAACGCCCGGGCGGTCCTCGACCTGCGCGACGACGGCGGGCTGGACGCGTACGTCTGGTCGTTCGCCCCCGAGCACCACCATCCGCCCCGGAGCCCGGCGGACTTCCGCGCCACCAGCCCCGAGTCGGTGGCCCTGGCCAAGGGGCTCAAGCAGCGCGGCTTCGCCTTCGTGGGGCCGACGACGGCGTATGCGGCGATGCAGGCCTGCGGGCTCGTCGACGACCATGTCGCGGGCTGCTTCCGGGCCGCCGCGACGTGACCCTCCCGCAGCTGGCGACCCGCGCGGACCCCCGCTTGGGGACGGCGCGCTTCCTGACCTCTGTGCTCCTCGCGTACGCGGCCTGTCGGCTGGTCAGCGGTGTCCTCCTCGCGATCGTCGCGATGCGGCAGGTCCCGACGGGATGGACCGGCCCGGACGTCAGCTACCTGACGTTCACGGCCCAGTGGGACGGCCAGTGGTACCTGCACATCGCGGAGCAGGGTTATCCGAAGCGGCTCCCCACCGATGCGAACGGCCTGGTCCAGCAGAACGCTTGGGCGTTCTACCCGCTCTTCCCGTTCCTCAGCCGCATCGTCATGGACCTCACGCACCTGGACTTCTACTCGGTGGGCTCGACCCTGTCGCTGCTGCTCGGGTTCGTGGCGGCGGGCGCCATGGCGCTGCTGCTCCGCGACCGGATCGGCTCGCGGTTCACCGTGGCCACGGTCGTGCTCTGGGCGAGCCTGCCGGCCGCGGTCGTCCTCCAGGTCGGGTACACGGAGGCCACGGCGATGGCCCTCCTCACGCTGTTCCTCCTCGCCCTGAGCAAGGAGCGGTGGCTCTGGGCGATGTCGCTCGCGCTGCTGCTCGGCCTGACGCGGCCCATCGCCGTGCCGATCGCCGCCGTCACCGTCGTGGCGCTCTGGTGCCGGTGGCGGGTCAGGTCCGAGCGGCCGCTGGTGCCCACCGAGATCGCGGCCGGCGCCGCCGCCCTCGCGGGGTGCGTCGTGTCCGGTTTGCTGTGGCCGGCGATCGCCGGTGCCGTGACCGGCCAGGCCAACGCGTACACGGTGACCATGTCGACCTGGCGGGGGAGCCGGGAGATCGTGCCGTTCAAGCCGTGGCTGGACATGTCGCGGTACTACTTCGGCCAGAGCTGGGGCCCGGTCTGGCTGACCGTCCTCTTCGTCGTCATCGCCGTCATGGTGCTCGGCCCCTGGGCGACGCGCCTCGGACCGCAGCTGCGGACCTGGTCACTGGCATACCCGGTGTACCTGCTGGTCGTCCTCGACCCGTTCACGTCGATCTTCCGCTACGTCATCCCGCTGTTCCCGTTGGCGGCCGTGTTGATCGGTGTCGCGGGCTACCCACGTTGGCGCACCTGGCGACGCTGGGCCTGGGTCCGGTTCGGGGTGCTGCTCGTCGCCTTCGTGGTCGGGCAGTGGTACTGGATCGACGTCCTGTGGCGGTTCGTGCCGCCGACCGACTTCCCGCCCTAAGCCCACCCCACGAAGTTCTCCCCACGACGTTCGCCGCTGCGCGTCGATCCGTCGCGAGGGCCCCACGCCTCGCTCCGATACTTCGCGGGGACCCCGGCAGAGCGCGTCAGCGGCCGTCGAAGACCGGCTTCTCCTTGGCGAGGAACGCGTCCACGGCGGCCCGGTGGTCGGCGCTCGCCCCGGTGAGCGTCATCAGCTCCGCCTCGTGCGCGAGGGCGGTCTCGAGGTCCTGGCCGGCGCTCGCCGCCACCGCGCGGCGGATCGACCCGTAGGCCAGGGTCGGGCCGGCCGCGAGGGTCCGGGCCAGCTCGGTGACGGTCTGCTCGAACTGGTCCGCCGGCACGACCTGGGTCACCAGCCCGAGGCTCAGGCACTCGTCGCTCGCGATGGTGCGGGGCATCATGAGCAGCTCCTTGGCCTTCGTGGTGCCGACCAGGCGGGGGAGCCACCACGAGGACCCGGTGTCGCAGGAGAGGGCGATCGCGGCGAACGCGAGGTTGATCCCGGCGCCCTCGACGAGGATCCGGACGTCGCAGGCGAACGCCATCGACGCTCCGGCGCCCGCGGTCACGCCGTTGAGCGCCGCGACGACGGGCTTGTTCATCGTCGCGAGCAGCACGGCGATCTTGTTGTAGTGGTCGACGACCGTGCTGCCCAACGCCTCGTCGCCGCGCATCAGCGAACCGATGTGCTCCTTGAGGTCCTGACCGACACAGAACGCCCGGCCGCGGCCGGTCAGGACGACGCACCGCACGGCGGGGTCGTCGGCCACCTGCTGGAGCACCTCGAGCAGTCGGACCTTGAGGGCCAGGTCGACCGCGTTCATGGCGTCCGGCCGGTTGAGCACCACGGTCGCCACACCACCGTCGACCAGCAGCTCTACGGTCCGATCGACGGTCCGATCGACACTGTCGGCCGTGGGCTCGGGGGTTGGTGCCTGCTCCTGCGACGTCGTCGTCATCGGTCCTCAACTCCATTCGTCCGGGCGCTGTCCGGCCGCTCGGTGCCAGTTTCTGCCGGGGTGACCATCGTGCCCGACGACCGATTTCGTCTCGCTACAACGGGCAGGTGATAATGGTCTCCAGCAGTTTCCAGGTGCATCTGCTCGACCTCTCGGACCATTCTGAAGGAAGGCCAAACATGGCGGCGATGAAGCCCAGGACGGGCGACGGACCTCTCGAGGTGACGAAGGAGGGTCGCGGGATCGTCCTGCGCATGCCGCTCGAGGGCGGTGGCCGGCTGGTGGTCGAGATGACGCCCGACGAGGCCGCCAACCTTCGCGACGCGATCCAGGGGTGCGACGGCGTGGCCTGAGGCCACCGTCAGCATGACGACGCCCCCGGCCGACGTCGGTCCGGGGGCGTTCCTCTGCCCGGACCCAACTGCAAGGGCCGGGCGAACCGGACCGAGGATCAGCGCTTGACCGCGACGAGCAGCCCGTCCCCGGCGGGGAGCAATGTCGTGTAGAACCGCTCGTCCGCGCGGATCGACTTGCCCAGGTCGCGCAGCACCTTGGTGGTGTCGTCGCGCGAGGCCGGGTCGGCCACCTTGTCGTGCCAGAGCATGTTGTCGAGGATCATGACGCCGCCGGAGCGCAGGAGTCGGGTGGCCTCCTCGACATAGCCGGGGTAGCCCTCCTTGTCGGCGTCGATGAGCACGATGTCGTAGGCGCCGTCGGTCATCCGCCGCAGCACCTCGATGGCCCGTCCGGTGATCACCCGGGTGCGCTGGTGGGCGACGCCCGCCGACGCATACGCCTCCTTGGCCGACCGCTGGTTCTCGGCCTCGATGTCGATGGTCGTGAGGATGCCGTCCGTGGGCATGCCCTCGAGCAGCCAGAGCCCGGAGACGCCGGCCCCGGTCCCGACCTCGACCACCGCCTTGGCGCCCATGGCCGCGGCGATCATCCGCAGCGCCGCGCCGCCGCCCGGGCCGATCGGCGTGCAGCCCAGCTCCTCGCCGCGGTGGCGCGCCTTCTCGGCGATCTCGCTCTCGTCGACGAAGTCCTCGGCGTACCCCCAGCTGGCCGCCTTCTGTGCGCTCATGGCTCGACCCTACCGGCCACAATCCTGGGCACCCGCACCATCCTGAGCACGACTCAGCCCCGGGACGGGCCTTCGAGATCAGGGGCGGGTCAGGGTCGGCCCCGATGGTTGGCTGGCTCCTAGGGGAGGCACAGTAAACTCATCAACTCCTCGGGAACTCTGAGGCATACCGGTTCGTCAGACGACCGGATACCTCTCGAAAGGCGTATCACGTGACCGACACCCTGACCGCACACGCGGGCCTCAAGGATGCGGCCTCTTCCTCCGACACAACGACCGACGACTCCACCGACGACTCGACCCTTGAGACCGCCGCCTGGACCCCTCCCACCTGGGAGGAGATCGTTCAGCAGCACTCGGCACGCGTCTACCGGTTGGCCTACCGACTCACCGGCAACCCGCACGACGCCGAGGACCTCACCCACGATGTCTTCATCCGGGTGTTTCGGTCGCTGAACTCCTACACGCCCGGCACCTTCGAGGGCTGGCTGCACCGGATCACGACCAACGTCTTCCTCGACAAGATGCGCCGCAAGCAGCGGATCCGCTTCGACGCCCTCCCCGAGGACGCCGCCAGCCGGATGGCCAGCCGCGAGCCCGGTCCGGCCCAGACCTTCGACGACACCCACTTCGACGACGACGTCCAGAAGGCGCTCGACGCCCTGCCGCCGGACTTCCGCGCAGCCGTCGTCCTCTGCGACATCGAGGGGCTCTCCTACGAGGAGATCGCCGCGACGCTGGGCGTCAAGCTCGGCACCGTCCGCTCCCGCATCCACCGAGGCCGCGCACAGCTGCGTGAGGCGCTCGCGCACCGCGCTCCGCAGCGCGAGGTCGTCGCCGCGGGCTCCCCCTCCCGTCCCGCGATCCGTCCCTCCGGTGTGCTGTCGGGGGCGCGCTGACCGGATGTCACGTCACCTCGGTATGCAGGTCAGCGCGTACGTCGACCATCGGCTCGACGCGCGGGCGGAGCATGCCTTCGACCAGCACCTCGCGGTCTGTCTCGTCTGCCGGCACGCCGCGGACGAGGAGCGGCGTCTGCTGACGTCGCTGCGCTCCGGCCCCACCCCCGGCTTCTCCGCCGACCTGCAGACGATGCTGCTGGCGATGGCCCAGCCCGCTCCGGCGGCGCAGGCCGCCCCGATGTCCACGGTTCCTGACGACACGTTCGCTGCGTCCGCCGTCCCGACCGGCTGGCTGCGCTCCCGCTCCCGGCCGAGCGGCCCACCCCCGATCCCGCGGGCTCCCGAGTCGGTGCGCCAGCTGCGCGTCCGGACCATCGCGCCGGCCTCGCCGGCGCTGCACCGGTCTCCTCGACGGGCCGCGGCGATCGCGGGTCTGGCCGCCGGCGCCTCGGCGGCGGCCGCGATCGGCCTCGCCGTCGTCGGCCCCGGTCCCGGCGCGTCGGCCTCGCTCCGGTCGGCGGTACCCCGGACGTCGGGGGCGACCGTGACCGCCGTTCCCGCCACCTTTATCGGTTCCGGACTCACCGCGTCACCACTGCGACAGGCGCTTCAGCGCCCCGGGCGGTGAAATAGACCTCATGACCGACTCGCGGCCGGACCAGGGCGACGACCGGCGGGCGGAGCAGGACGCGCCGGCGTGGCACAGCTTCGGCGTCCCCTATGGCGGTGCGCCCGAGCCACCGCCCTACACGCCGGCCATGCGCGAGCGGCCGCGAGGGGACCTCACGCAGCCGATCGACACGTCGTCGACCCAGGAGGTCCAGCCCGAGGCGTGGCGCGAAGCGGAGCCGCAGTCGCGACCGGACGAGTCGCGACCCTGGTGGACGACCCCCGGCGACGTCGGTACGGAGTCCCCGGAGACCTCCGCCCCCGCGGCGGCACGGCCCCTGCTCCCGGCCCCGACCGGCGACTCGTATGCGTCGCCCTGGGCCCCACACCCTGACGCCGGTTCGTCGGCCTTCGGAACGGCTCCGGCGGGTGCGCCGCCCATGGGACCCGGCGGGCCGCATACCGCTGCACTTCCCGCGGGTTCGCCCCGGGCCGACGGCCGCGGCCGCTCCTGGCTGCCGATGGCCGCGATCGCCCTGGTGGCGGCGCTGATCGGTGGAGCCGTCGTGCTCGGCGGGCAGCAGCTGCTGAACCGCACCGGCACCCTCGGATCGTCGGTCCCGGCCCCCGGCCCAGGCTCGACCGCTCGGCCGGACGGCAGCATCGCCAAGATCGCGGCCGACGCACTGCCCAGCGTGGTGACCATCCGGATCAAGACCTCCGACGGCAGCGGGACGGGCTCCGGGTTCGTCATCGACAACCAGGGGCACATCCTCACCAACAACCACGTGGCGACGGCCGGCGGGGGTTCGGCCACGATCACGGTCGAGCTCAACAACGGCAAGACGCTGCCGGCGACGATCGTCGGGTCGGACGCGTCCTACGACCTGGCCGTGCTGAAGATCGACGCGACCGACATCCCGCCGCTGCAGTTCGGGGCGTCCAAGGACGTCGTCGTCGGCGACGGCGTCATCGCGGTGGGGGCGCCGCTCGGCCTGGACGCGACGGTGACGAGCGGCATCGTGTCCGCGCTGAACCGGCCGGTCACCCCCGGCGACCCCAACGACCAGAGCTTCATCAACGCCATCCAGACCGACGCGGCGATCAACCCCGGCAACTCGGGCGGTCCGCTGCTCGACATGAACGGCAAGGTCATCGGCGTGAACTCGGCGATCGCCCGCATCCCCGGATCGACGGCGGACTCCGGCGGCAACATCGGCGTCGGGTTCGCGATCCCGAGCGACCAGGCGTCCAAGACCGCGCAGCAGCTCATCACCACCGGCAAAGCCGACCACCCCGCGCTGGGCGTACGGGTCGACCGGAGCTTCACCGGCGAGGGTGCCAAGCTCGCGTCCGGTGGCGTGCAGGCCGGGAGCGCCGCGGACCAGGCCGGGCTCAAGGACGGCGACCTCATCCTCGAGTTCGAGGGCAAGAAGGTCCCGGACGCCGACTCCCTGATCGTGGCGATACGGGCCCGGAACGTCGGCGACACCGTCAAGATGAAGGTCCAACGTGGCGCCCAGACCCTGGACGTCACGATGACGCTGCAAGCGGCGTCGAGCTGAGCTGAGACGGTGCGGGAGGTGACGACATGCTGGACGTGAACGGCTGGGAGCTCATCATGCTCGTCGTCGTCGGCATCCTGGTGCTCGGGCCGGAACGGCTGCCGGAGTATGCGGGCAAGCTCGCCAACATGGTCCGTCAGGTCCGCAATCTCGCGACGAACGCGCGGTCCCAGCTCAAGGACCAGATGGGTCCGGAGTTCGAGGACGTCGACTGGCGCCAGTTCGACCCGCGTCAGTACGACCCGCGCCGGATCGTGCGCGAGGCGCTGATGGACGACCCGGCGCCGGACCCGGCCGACGAGCCCGAGAAGCCGCAGTCCGGGGTGATGGCTCCGGTGCCCCAGCCGTTCCACGACCCGGCCAAGCCGACCCCCTGGGACGCCGACGCCACCTGACGGTCGCGCGCCGGTCACCAGATCGTGAACGATCCCGTACCCCAGGGAGTCGGGAAGCGTTCACGATCCCCGCCCGGAGCGTTGGCTAATGCTCCCTCGTGAGCCCAGCGTGGATCGACCGGTCAGCGGCCGGCGGGCGTGAGGCCGAGGGACCGACCGGCCAGGCCGCGGGCACGGGTCGAGAGCCCCCGCGCCACGGCCCGAAGCGCCACCGCGGCTGCCGAGTCGGGGTCGCCGAGGACCACGGGCATACCGGAGTCGCCACCCTCCCGCAGCCGCGTGTCCAGCGGGATCTGACCGAGCAGCGGGACCGGGGCACCGACCAGCCGGGTCAGCGAGTCGGCCACGATCTGGCCGCCGCCGGACCCGAAGATCTCCTGGCGCGAGCCGTCCGGCAGCTCCAGCCACGACATGTTCTCGACGACGCCGACGAGCCGCTGGTGGGTCTGGAGCGCGATCGCGCCGGCTCGCTCGGCCACCTCGGCCGCGGCCTGCTGCGGCGTCGTCACGACGAGGATCTCGGCGTTCGGGATCAGCTGAGCGACGGAAATGGCGATGTCACCGGTCCCCGGCGGCAGGTCCAGCAGCAGCACGTCGAGGTCGCCCCAGAACACGTCGCCGAGGAACTGCTGCAGCGCCCGGTGCAGCATCGGACCGCGCCACACCACCGGCTGGTTGCCCGGCACGAACATCCCGATCGAGATGACCTTCACGTCGTGCGCGAGCGGCGGCAGGATCATGTCGTCGACCTGGGTCGGCCGCCCGGACACGCCCAGCATCCGCGGCACCGAGAACCCATAGACGTCCGCGTCGACGACGCCCACCCGCAACCCGGAGGCCGCCATCGACGCCGCCAGGTTGACCGTCACCGACGACTTGCCGACGCCACCCTTTCCGGAGGCGACCGCATACACCCGGGTCAGCGAACCGGGCCGGGCGAAGGGGATCTCCTTGTCGGCCTGGCCACCGCGCAGCTGGGTCTTCAGGGCGGTGCGCTGCTCCTCGCTCATGACGTCGAGGGTCACCTCGACCGACGAGACGCCCTCGACGGCCGACAGCGCCGTGGTGATGTCGCGGGTCAGCGTCTCCTTCATCGGGCAGCCGGCGACGGTGAGGAAGATCGCCGCCGCCACCCGACCGGCGTCGTCGATGTCGACAGACTTGACCATCTTCAGCTCGGTGATGGGCTTGCGGATCTCGGGGTCGTTGACCCGCGAGAGCGCGGTCAGCAGCTCGTCCCGGGACGGCAGCACAATGGTCGGCACGTCGTCCATCGTATGTCGGGGATGACGGCCACCCGGACGGCGGCCGTCGACCTCAGTGGGGCGCGATGATCATCTCGTCCATGTCCTCGAGCTCCTTGCCCTTGGTCTCCCGCACCCACTTGATGACGAAGAACAGGGACAGCAGCGCACACGCTGCGTAGAAGCCGTAGGAGAAGGCGAGCGAGATGTCCTTCATCTTGGGGAAGCTCACGGTGATCAACCAGTTCGCGACCCACTGGGCCATCGCGGCGACCGAGAGCGCGGCGGCGCGGATCTTGTTCGGGAACGACTCCCCGAGCAGCACCCAGACCACCGGTCCCCAGGACATCCCGAACGCGACGACGTAGAGGTTTGCGGCGATGAGCGCGGTAGGACCCTGCCAGCCCTCGAGGACAGGGGTTACCGCGCCGTTGGCGTCCGTCGTCGTCTTGGCGATGCCGAAGACGAACGCCATGATGCCCAGCATGATGGTCATGCCGACCGACCCGATGATGAGCAGCGGCTTGCGGCCGAAGCGGTCGATGGAGGCGATGGCGATGAGGGTCGTCACGATGTTGACGATCGCGGTGATGACGGTGATCTTGAACGAGTCGGACTCGCTGAATCCGACCGCCTCCCAGAGGACGTTCGAGTAGTAGAAGATCACGTTGATCCCGACGAACTGCTGGAACACCGACAGCATGATGCCGATCCAGACGATCGGCAGCAGGCCGCCCTTCGGGGCGCGGAGGTCGCGGAACGACGGCTTGTGGTCGGACTTCAGCGACTGCTCGATGCGCTGGATCCGGACCTCGGTGCCGGCCGTGCCGAGCATCGTGGTGAGGACCTTGCGGGCCTCGGGGATGCGCAGGTTCGCGATCAGGTAGCGCGGCGATTCCGGGATGGTCAGGGAGAGCACGCCGTAGACGATGGCCGGGATCGACATGGCGAGGAACATCCAGCGCCAGGCGGGGAGTCCCCACACGACCTGCGTCGACCCGCCGGCGACGGTGGCGAAGATGTAGTCCACCAGCAGGGATACGAAGATGCCGGTGACGATGGCCAGCTGCTGCAAAGAGCCCAGGCGTCCGCGCAGGCTCGCGGGGGCGATCTCCGCGATGTAGGCCGGCGCGATGACCGATGCGATGCCGACGCCGAGACCGCCGATGATGCGGAAGCCGATGAGCATGCCGACGTTCGTGGCGAACCCGGCTCCGATCGCGCTGACGAGGAACAGCACCGCGGCGATCTGCATGACCCGCAGACGACCGAACCGGTCGGCGATCCGGCCGGCCGACATGGCACCGGCGGCGGCACCGAGCAGGGCCGAGGCGACCGCGAAGCCGAGCGTGGTGGACTCGACGTTGAACACCTCGCCGATGGCGCTGACCGCACCGTTGATGACGGCGCTGTCGTAGCCGAACAGGAACCCACCGAGCGCGGCGACCGTGGCCACCTTGATCGATGCTCCGGTGTGGAACTGTTCCTCGGGTGTGGCCGCTTCGCCGCCGCCAGGTGCCGCACTCGTCTCAGACATGGAGCCCCGTCCTCACGCCATCGTTGGAGCCGGAAGGTAACGCCGCCATTCTGTACCCGAGTTCCGGGAAATGAGCGGAGCCCGAGGTAAAAGTTCGCCCGCCGAAGTCAGCGGCGTCCGTCGTCCTCCGAGGACGGCCGCGCGGAGGTCATGCCGCGCTCCTCCATCTCGTCGAGGAGCTGTCGCAGTTCGGACCGAACGAAGTCACGAGTTGCCATGTCCCGTAACGCGATTCGCAAGGAGGCGACCTCGCGTGTCAGGAACTCCGTGTCCGCGAGATTCCGCTCGTCACGGGCGCGGTCCTGCTCCAGCGCGACCCGGTCGCGGTCGGCCTGGCGGTTCTGCGCGAGCAGGATGAGGGGCGCGGCGTAGGACGCCTGTAGCGACAGGATCAGCGTCAGCAGGGTGAAGTTCGTCTCCCGCGGGTCGAACTGCACCGAGGGGTTGGCGAAGGTGTTCCAGGCGAGCCAGACCGCGACGAACACCGTCATGCCGAACAGGAACTGGGCAGTGCCCATCCACCGGGCGAAGGCCTCACTCAGCGCGCCGAAGGTCTCCTGCGAGAACGACGGCGTCGGCACGAACCGCCGCCGGAACTCCTGCGGCTGGTCGAGGCGCGGAACGTCCGACGACCGCCGGCGAGGGCTCGGGCGGTCGGGGCGGTCAGCCACGGGTCACCTCGGACGGGCCCACCGTCGGATGGGTATGCGCGTGGTCCTCGTGGCGGTCCTCGCGCCAGTCCTCGGGGAGGATGTGGTCGAGGACGTCGTCGACGGTGACCGCTCCGAGGAACCGGCCCTCTCGGTCGACGACGGGCACGGCCACGAGGTTGTAGGTCGCGAGCATCCGGGTGACCTGCTCGAGCGGGGCGTCGACCGGCATCGGCTCGATTCCCCGGTCCACCACCGAACCCACCGACGAGTGCGGCGGTTCGCGCAGCAGTCGCTGGATGTGCACGACCCCGATGAACCGGCCGGTCGGCGTCTCGAGGGGCGGGCGGCACACGAACACCGTGGAGGCCAACGCCGGCGCGAGCTCCTCGCGGCGGACGACGGCGAGCGCCTCCGCGATGGTGGCCTCGGGACCGAGGATGACCGGCTCGGTGGTCATCAGACCGCCGGCGGTCTTCTCGTCGTACGCCAGCAGTCGCCGCAGCGGGGCGGCCTCCTCGGGCTCCATGAGCCGCAGCAGCTGCTCCTGGCGGTCCGACGACAGCTCGGCGAGGAGGTCGGCCGCGTCGTCGGGCTGCATCGCCTCGAGGACGTCGGCGGCGCGCTCGGTGTCGAGCCCGGCAAGGATCTCGACCTGGTCGTCCTCGGGCAGCTCCTCGAGGATGTCGGCGAGCTTGTCGTCGTCGAGGGCCGCGGCGACCTCCCCGCGGCGTTGCGGCGACAGCTGGTGGATGACCTCGGCGAGGTCGGCCACCCGTAGGTCGTCGTAGTTCTCGAGCAGCTTGGCCGCGCTCTGCGCGCCGGAGTGGACCTGCAGACCCGCGACGTCCTCGATGTCCACCAGCACGGTCTCGCCGCGACGCCGCAGGTGCAGCCCGCGTCCGCTCGACACGGAGTCCTTGCGGCAGAACACCTTGGTGACGTTCCAGTTGCGCCCCCGGGGCTCCATGGCGATGTCCTCGACCGTGCCGGGGAACGACCCGTCGATCGTGTGCACGGTGACGCTGCGCTCCAGCAGCTCGGCCAGGACCAGCGTCTCGTTCGGGCGCTGCTCGAACCGGCGCATGTTGACCAGTCCGGTCGTGATCACCTGCCCGGCGTCGAGCGAGGTCACGCGCGTCATGGGGACGAACACCCGCCGGCGCCCCGGGACCTCGGCAACCAGCCCGATCACCCTCGGCCGCAGGGTCGTCGAGCTGAACGTCACGACGACGTCGCGCACCCTCCCGACGGGATCTCCCAACGGGTCGAAGACGCGCAGTCCCGCAAGACGCGCGCAGAAGACACGGGGAGCCGGAGCCACGGGGCCAAGGCTAGATCACCCCACGAAGTTCGCCCCACGACGTTTTGCCGCTCCGCGTAAAGCCGTCGCGAGGACCCCACGCTTCGCTCCGATACTTCGCGGGGACCCCGGAACCAGTCGCCTCGCCCTACCGGACCTTCCCGGCTCAGCGGGTCCCGCGGCGCCGTTTCGGACGGCCGCCGAGGTGCCACGGATGCCACTGGACGGTCGTCGCCCGGGAAGGCGGCGGTGGCGCGGCTCCGGAACCGTCCGCATACGAGCCGGGTCCCTCGACGGGGTTGCCGAACGGCGTCAGCGCGGTGACCGCGCACTCGGTGCGCCAGCGCTCGACGACGTCGTCGACGGCGTTGAGGCGTCCGGCCTGCAGCGCCGTGACCGCCGTCTGCCACTCGCTCTGGGAGTCGGTGAGGACCCGTGCGCGGGCGCGGACACGTAGGAGCCGACCGCCGGTGTCCTGGCTCCGGAGGACGAGGACGACCTCTTCGGGCAGCCATGGCAGGTTCTGCTCGCCGGGTCCGTTGACGACGTAGGCGGTCGGCGCGACCCAGGCGTGCCAGACCGGCCAGGCCCGGTCGCCCGGGACCTCGATCCAGATCACGCCGGACTTGGTCATCGCCTCACCGACGAGCGCGGTGACATTGGTGGCGGGCGGCGCCGGTGCCGCCGTCGCAGCAGGTGGCGCCACAGCCGGCGCCTCGGCCGGCTCGGTGCGCGGGGCCTCGGTCACGGTCCGAGCGTAGGCGACGAGACGGTCCGGCCGGCCAGGACGACGCGCACGGGATGCCGTAGCGCGGCGAGCTCGGTCTCGAGGTCGCCGTCCACGACCAGGAGGTCGGCGGCGAGCGCGGGGCGCAGCCGACCGGCCACCCTGCCGAGCCCCAGGGCGTCGGCCGAGGACGCAGTCGCCGCGGCCAACGCCTGGGAGATCGACAGCCCGCACTCGACGAGGGTGGCGACGGCGTTGGCCACGAACCCGTGCGGTTTCATCAGTCCGATGCCGGAGTCCACCCCCGCCAGGAGCCGCACGCCCGCGCGGTGCAGGCCGCCGATGACGGGATATCGCGCGGCGAACATCTCGGGCATGGTCATCCCCAGCCGGTCCAGCACGGCGGCGACCGCGGGTGGCGGCGGCGGGATCTGGGCGAGCACCTCGCGGTCCATTCCGACGGTGGGACACACGACGATGCCGGCGGCCGCAATGCGGTCCATCAGTGCGGGGCCGAGCGCCAGGCCCGCGCTGGTGATACCCGTGCAGTGCTCGATGGCGTCGACGCCCGCCTCCACGGCGTACTGGACCGCGAGCAATGAGTGGGCGTGGGCGGTGAGCGGTACCCCACCCTGATGCGCAGCCGCGGCCGCGGCGCGCAGGTCGTCCGCATCGAACTGTGCTCCGAGCGGGTCGGACTCGACGGTGACCATGCCTCCACTCGCCATGACCTTGACGATGTCGACGCCGTGCTCGACCCGGTCCCGGACGGCGGCGACGAGGGCGTCCCGCCCATCCACCTCGCCGCCCATGAACCAGCAGTGCCCGCCCACCGTGGTGATCGGCGGACCAGACGCGACGATCCGCGGCTCTGGGGTCGACGGCGCCGAGGCGCGCGCCCGGTCCCGTCGCTGCACGGCCAGGTAGCCGCGGTCTCCGAGGTCGCGCACGGTGGTCACGCCCGCGGACAGCTGTCGGGCGAGGGCCGTCGAGATCACGTCCTCGAGCTCGTCGTCGGTGTAGGCCGGCAGTCGCTCGAGGGCGCGAAGCCGGCTGTCGCCGACCAGATGGGTATGCGAGTCGATCAGCCCGGGGAGCACGGTGGCGCCGGGGTGGTCGTGGGCGATGGTCCCGTCCGGGACCTCCGCGGCATACGGGAGGACGGCGACGATGGAGCCGTCGTCGACGAGGACCGTCGCCCCGCCGTGGAGGAACTGCGACCCGTCGAAGGCGTGTGGCGCCCGAATGGCCTCCATAGCCGTCCAGCGTCCTCCTGGCCGGCCGACCCCGTCAGGTGATCGGCGTCATAACCCCCCGAGTCGCCGCGCTGCTACCTTCGCCCCGTGCGCAGCCCCAAGGACTTCTTCGCGCCCTTGGCGGTGGGGGCACCCGCGCCGTTGCGCGAGATCCCGGCCGCGCCGTCGCGCGTCATCCACTTCCTCGATCCCAGCAACGAGAAGATGACCGCCAAGGTCCCCGCGATGGTGGGGACCGTCGACGTCCTCCTCGGCAACCTCGAGGACGGCGTCAAGGCGGACCGCAAGGTCGCCGCGCGCGAGGGCCTCGTCCGACTCGGCCAGAGCGTCGACTTCGGCCCGACGCAGTTCTGGACGCGGCTGAACTCGCTGGACTCGCCCTGGTTCCTCGACGACGTCACCGCGATCGTGCCGGCCATCGGGGGGAAGGTCGACGTCGTCATGGTCCCCAAGGTCGAGGGCGCCGAGGACATCCACTACGTCGACCGGCTGCTCGCCCAGCTGGAGGCCAGGGCCGGGCTGACCCGGCCGATCCTCGTCCACGCGATCCTCGAGACTGCCCGCGGCGTCGCGAACGTCGAGGAGATCTGCACGGCCTCCCCCCGGATGCAGGGGCTGTCGCTCGGACCGGCCGACCTCGCCGCCTCGCGGCGGATGAAGACGACCCGGGTCGGCGGCGGCCACCCGGGGTACGTCGTGCGCGCCGACCCCACCCCCGGCGACCCCGATGCGCCGCGAGCGACCGTGCAGCAGGACCTCTGGCACTACACCGTGGCCCGGATGGTCGACGCCTGCGCCGTTGCCGGGATCTATCCGTACTACGGCCCGTTCGGCGACATCGGCGACCCGCTGGGCTGCGAGGACCAGTTCCGTGCCGCCTTCCTGCTCGGCTGCGTCGGCGCCTGGTCGCTGCATCCCAGCCAGATCGCCATCGCGAAGCGGGTGTTCAGCCCGTCCGCCGAGGACGTCGCGCACGCGCGCCGCGTCGTCGCGGCGATGGGCGACGGCACCGGCGCGGTGATGCTCGACGGCCGGATGGAGGACGACGCCAGCCTCAAGCAGTGCCGGGTCCTCCTCGACCTCGCCGAGCGTCTCGCGACCCTCGACCCGGAGCTGGCCGAGGCGTATGCGGCGGGGGCCGGATCGTGAGCGAGGTCCGTCCTCGGCGGTCCGTCCTCTACCTGCCCGCGTCCAACGAGCGCGCGCTCGAGAAGGCCAAGACCCTGCCGGTCGACGGACTCATCCTCGACCTCGAGGACGCCGTCGCGCCCGAGGCGAAGGGCGCCGCACGCGAACTCGCTTGTGCCGCAGCCGTTTCCGGCGTATACGGTATGCGAGAGCTCACCATCCGCATCAACGGGCTGGGTTCGCCGTGGCACGAGGACGACCTGGCCGCGGTCTGCGCGGCCGGCCCGGCCGGGATCGTCGTGCCCAAGGTGAGCACGACGGACGAGGTGCGGTCGCTCGCTGCGGCGATGGCGGCGGCCGGGGCACCCGCGCATACGGCACTGTGGGCCATGGTCGAGACGCCTCGGGCGATCCTCGACTGTGCGGCGATCGGGTCGGCGTCCGAGCGGCTCACCGTGCTCGTGCTGGGCACCAACGACCTCGTCAAGGAGCTGGGGGCGCAGGTCGTCCCCGGTCGTACGCCGCTGGTGACCGCGCTCAGCATGGCGGTACTCGGCGCCCGCGCCGCGGGTGTCGCGGTCCTCGACGGCGTCTACAACGACGTGCGTGATGCCGACGGGTTCGAGGCGGAGTGCCGGCAGGGGCGTGAGCTGGGCTTCGACGGCAAGACCCTGATCCATCCTGGCCAGGTGGAGACGGCGAACCTCGTCTTCGCGCCGAGCGAGGACGAGGTGGACACCGCTCGGCGGACGATCACGGCCTTCGAGGCGGCCCAGGCGGAAGGCCGGGCCGTGGCGACTCTCGACGGACGTCTCGTCGAGAGCCTCCACGTCGACACGGCTCACCGCGTGCTGGCGATGCACGCCGCGATCACGTCCCGCTGAGGGCCGGCGGTCGGGTCAGCTGGCCGCGAGCCCCGCGGTCCCGAAGGCCGGCGCACCCTGCGTCGTCCCGAGCGAGGTCAGCGAGCCGTCGCGGGCCACGGCCCACGAGGACACGAGGCCGCCGCCCATGCGCACGTACAGGAAGTGCTGGTCCGCCGAGAGCGCGGCGTCCGTGCCGCCGGCGCCGGTGGTCGCGGCCACCGCCGCACTGAGGGCCAGCGAGCCGTCCTTGGCGATCGTGTAGCTGGAGACCGTCCCGCTGGCCGCGTTCACCGCATACGCGTAGCCACGGGCCACGACCAGCCAGCAGGCGGCCGCCTGGGTGTTGCTCACGGCCGGGGAGATGACCCCGAAGCCGCGCCGCCCGAGGTCGTACGACGACACCGAGCCGCTGGCCGCCTCGGAGACGACCGCATGGCCACGAGCGTCGAAGTCGAAGCCGTACGGCGTGGTCCCGGCGGCGGCGTGCGGCACCGCGTGACCCGCATACCCACCGCGGACCGCGAAGGTGTCGAGGGTGTTGCTGGCCTTCTCGGTGACGAGCAGTGAGGATCCGTCGGGGGTGAACTGGATCTGCGCCGCGTCGGTGATCCCGCCGGCGGGGTTCGGGGTGAGCGGGCGGGACGAGCCGGACAGCGGCGAGAGGTCGCCGTGCGAGCTGTACCGGAAACCGGTGATCGTGTCGCTGCCCTGGTTGACCACGTAGCCGACGCCACCGCGAGCCGTGACGCTGACCGGCAGGGTGCCCTGGGTGGCGATGGTGTCGCGCAGGACGAGGCCGTGATCGGTGATCTCCAGGGCGGCGACCGTCGCGGAGCCCGCGTTCACGGCGAAGAGCAGATCGCCCTGACGCACCAGACCGCCCTGCGAGTGGAGCGAGCCGCCGCTGCCCGACCCGCCGGTGGCGACCTGTCCGGCGGCCGTGAGGCGGCCGTCGGCGGCTCGGTCGAAGACCTGGATCGCGTTGCCACTGCTGGCGTTCGTGGTCTCGTAGACGTGGCCGGCGGGTTGGTGCGACGGACCCCCGTGGGCGGAGGCGGCGGCCGCGAAGGCGGTGCCGAGGCCGACGGCGAGGGCGGCGGCCGAGAGGGTCCGGCGGGCGAGATGGCGGTGCATGGGTCAGGCCTTTCGTGACGGGATGGTCGCCGACCGCTGCCGGCGACCTCCACATCAAGGCCCATTCATCGGTCCCACAGTCCCTCCGGATGGCCGCCGTAAGCGCCGCGTTAGCGGATTCCGGACGGTCGTCATCGCCGCGTAAGGATCACCACCGCGAGGTGGTTGCGGCGACGAGGTCACCGAGCAGCTCGCCGGCGTCCACGTCATGGCCGCGCCGCGTGAACCAGTCGCACATGTTCCGGACGTCGCGCTCGAGGAAGTCGAACCCGTGCGGGTTGCCGATGATGTCCACGATCTGCGGCCAGTCGATGACGACGAGCCGCTCCTCGTGCAGGAGCACGTTGTAGGGCGAGAGGTCGCCGTGCGCCCAGCCGTGCAGGGCGAGCCGGGCCATCGTCTCTCGCAGCTGCTCGAACAGCTCGGGCAGCAACGCGGGGTCGGGTCGCGTCTGCGCCAGCCTCGGAGCGGCGACCCCGCCGGTGCCGACGAACTCCATGAGGATCTCCGTCTCCTGGAGCTGGACCGGGTACGGCACCGGCAGCTCCATCGACCAGAGCTTCCCGAGGACGTCGAACTCGGTCATCGCCCACTGTCCGGCGATGACCGCCTTGCCGAACTCAGTGCGGCGGCCCATGGCCCGGGTCTCTCGACTGCGCCGGACCCGGCGCCCTTCGAGGTACCCGGCGTCCCGGTGGAACAACCGTCGGTCGTGACCGCGGTAGCGCTTCGCGGCCAGGACGACGTCCTGATGCGGGTCGCCGGGAACCCAGCGGTGGAGCAGGTGGACGTCGGCTTCCTTGCCGGTCTTCAGCACGCCGAGGTCGGCGTCGACCGCGCCGAGCGCGGTGATGACCCAGTCGGGTCGAGGTTTCGGGCCGTGCATCGACCCGTCCCAGGACGACCACTGTTCGCCTTCCGGCGGGCCGTCGGGGTTGGTGTCAACGGCGAAGCTGTCGGGCTCCCAGCCGTGGGTCAGTTCGTGCGTCACTGCGGTTCTCCAGAGGTGTGAGGGATGGGGTGCGGTGAGCACCCAGGACAGTCGTAGACATGTCGGCCCTCCTCGGAGACGTGGTGATGCGGGTATGCGCGGTTGGTGGCGCGACCCAGGAAACCTGGCCAGGATGACGGAGCCGGGACGGGGCCGGCAACGGGTTTTTCGGTCGCCGGTGAGACGGACGTATCGGAATGCTGGGATCTGGCTCCACGTAGGCAGCAGATATGTCCGAAATTCACCCCTCCGGGCGGCGCTGAGGTGCACCCTAGGTGTCCTGGTGTCTTTGGGGGGCTTCCACCTGCGCTGTGACATCACCGGGAGGCTAGTGTGGCGACGACGTCGTTCGTCGGCGGCCGGCTTCGGGTGACGCTCTCCGATGCCTACCGCGCCTCCACGTCTCGCACGCGGTCGATCGACCTGACGACGGCCGGCGAAGTGGACGCTCTTCTGGTGGATACGTTGCGGCGTAACGGTTTTGACGCGGTTCACCGTGTCGTCGTCGGGCCCGACCGAGCCAAGTCGCGCGATGTCGGTGCCGGCCAGGGCACCTCGGTCTCGCTCGCCCTCGACGTCGCGACGGACCAGGACGCGGTCGTCCTCCTCGAGCACGAGGGCTGCTACACCTGGCTGCGCCCGCGGCACGAGACCTCGCGCGACCCGCAGGTCATCGGCCGGGTCGCCGTGTTCGAGTTCGTCGTGCCACCCGCGGGAACGGCTACCCGCGACCTCGGTGGCCTGCCCGCCGGAGCGGCCCGCGCGACGGTCCTCTCGTTTGCGTCGCCGCTGCTCTCCAAGGCCGCCATCCGGGCGCTCGAGCTGTTCGTCGACCCCGGCCTCGTGCACGTCGCCGGCGTCGACCCCGCCGAGTGGCGGCATGTCGGCTCGCTCGCCGACACGGGCCTCTCGCCGGACCGGAACAGCCGGGTCCTCCTGCTCGTCCACGGGACGTTCGACTCGACGGTGGGCGCGTTCGGTGCGCTCGCCGCCACCGAGCCGGGCCGCGACTTCCTCACCCAGGCGCTCGGTGACTACGACGCCGTCGTCGGCTTCGACCACAAGACGTTGAGCGTCGACCCGCTCGAGAACGCCCGCGAGCTCGCCGCCCTGCTGACGCCGTTCCGCGGTCGACAGGTGACCCTGGACATCGTCTGCCACAGCCGAGGCGGTCTGACCGCGCGAAGCTTCGTCGAGTCCGTCCTGCCCGGCCTCGCCTGGCGCGGCAAGGTCGACCGAGCGGTCTTCGTGGGCGCCACCAACGCGGGCACCCACTTCGCCGACGAGACCCGCTGGGCCGACCTGGCCGACGTCTACACCAACCTCGTGGCGGCCAACGCGCGGGCGATCGCGGCCCTGCCGGGCGGCGCACCTATCGCCGCTCTCGTCGTCGACGCGGTCCGCGGGGTAGGTGCGCTGGTCCGATGGTTGGCCTCGTATGCGACGGATCCCGACAGCGTTCCCGGTATCGCCGCGATGGTGCCCGACGGCCCCTTCGTCACCGAGATCAACCGGGACCAGCGTGGCCAGCCCCGTTCGGGTACGCCGTGGTTCGTCGTGTCGTCGGACTTCGAGGTGACGGTCGACGACCACCCACCGGAGCTGCCGGCGGCCGTGGTCGCCCGGCTCGTCGACGGTGTGGTCGACCAGATCATCACCGGACCGAACGACCTCGTCGTCGACGACGAGTCGATGAGCGCCATCGACCTCGAGCACGGTGGCGGGTACGTGCGGAGCGCCCTTGCCCTGCGGGCGAACTCGACCGTCTACCACACGAACTACTTCTCCCAGGAGTCCGTCTGCCGGGCTCTGGTCGCATGGCTGGTCCAGCGGGTCGACCACCTCGAGGGGGAGGAGCGGGCGGCTCCGGTCCCGGACACGGGTGGCGATGCCGGTGACCCCGGCTGGCGTGGGCCGACCCGTGGACCGTCGCCGGTGGTGCCGCCGCCCATGGTCGAGCCACCACCGACGATGGCCGAGCCGCCACCGGAGGAGGAGCCGCCGCCGACGATGGCCGAGCCGCCGCCCGACGACTCGTTTGCCGAGCCGCCACCAACATCCGGCGCGGAGCCGCCTCCCACGGCGGGCGCGGAGCCGCCGCCACCCCCTCCGCCCGAGCCCGGACCTCCAGGGCCGCGGCCGGAGATCGCCCCGACGCATACTCCTGCCTCGATCCAGGCCACCTTCGTCGCCGAGCTTCCCCAGAACCCGCCGGTCGGGGTCACCACGACGTTGCGCGTCCGGGTGTCGCGCACCGCCCTCGTCGCGGCCGACGGGACCGCGTCGGCGCGGACCGTGCTGGCCGTACGGCCGCACAGCCCCGTGGACGTCCAGGTCATCCCTAGCAAGAACGTCGCACTGGACGGCCCGGACCTCGATCGCCTGTTGCTGCCACCGGGCGGTGGCTGGTCGGAGCTGCAGTTCGCGGTGCACGCGGTCGCGGCCGGCCCCGTGAAGCTGAAAGTCCTGGCCCGGCAAGGCCGCGAGCTGTTGGGCAGCGTCACCTTGGAGGCCGACGCCGTCGACCCCGACGCCGTCATCGGGGGCGCACAGGCGTTGACCCGGGCGCAGGTCGAGGTGGCGTCCGCGTCGTCGCCGGTGCTCGCCGACGTGGCGTGGCTGGAGATCGCCCAGGTCGAGGCCGACGACGAGACGCGGTTCCGCTACGAGCTCCGGCTGCCGGGAAACACCGACCGGATCACCGGGACCTCGCCCCCGATCCGCGACGCGGACGCGTTCGTGTCGAGCCTGTTCCGCGAGGTCCAGCAGCTGTGGTTCGACAACTCCGACAAGCCCGCGAAGTACCTCGCCGACCTCCAGGATCTCGGCTCGTCGCTCTTCGAGCAGCTGTTCCCGCAGGACTTCCAGGCCGTGCTGTGGAAGAACCGCGACAACCTCGACAACCTGTTCCTCATCGCCGACGAACCGTTCATCCCGTGGGAGCTGGTCCACCTCAAGCCACCGGTCGGCCCGCGGCAGAAGGCGCCCCGGTTCCTCGGCCAGCTGGGCCTGGTGCGCTGGCAGTTCACGCCGTTCCCGCCGCAGCCGCAGCTCCAGGCGCGCGCCGGAAAGGTGTTCGCGGTCTGCCCGGAGTACGAGGACCCCACGTTGGATCTGGCTGAGGTGCAGGCCGAGGCGCAGTTCCTCTCCACGACGTTCGGGGCGACGGCGGTCCACGCCACCGAGCAGAAGGTGCGCCAGCTGCTGCGCCGGCGGGGCGGCTTCGACCTACTCCACTTCAGCGGCCACGGCCTCGCGGACCAGGGCAACATCGGCGAGGCCAAGATCGTCCTCGCGGGACGGACCGTCGGCGGCGCTCTGGTGTCTGACTACCTGACGTCCACGACGGTCGCGGAGAACGCGAAACTCGGGAACCGTTCCGGCGCAGGGCCGCTCGTCGTCCTCAACGCCTGTCAGGTCGGGCGCTCCGGCGAGGAGCTGAGCAGTCTCGGCGGTTTCGCTCGTGCGTTCCTCGAGGCGGGCGCGTCGGCATTCGTCTCATGCCTGTGGTCGGTGAACCAGACGCCGGCGCGGATCTTCGTCGAGACGTTCTACGGGCGGCTGCTGGACGGCGACACGGTCGCCATGGCCGCTCTCACCGCCCGCGAAGCAGCGCGGGCATCCGGCGACGCCACGTGGCTCGCCTACGTCATCTACGCGCGTCCGGACGCCGTGCTCGTCCGGGGCTGACCGGCATACCCGCATACCCGCATACCTCCGTCCACACCCACCCAACCCGCGGTACCCACCACCCACGAAAGGTTCGAAACCCATGGCTGCACAGGCTTTGTGCGTCGGTATCAACGAGTTCGCCCACCTGCCGAACGCCAACTGGCTGAACGGCTGCGTCAACGACGCGAACGACATGGCGGCGATGCTGCGGACCCAGCCCGGGTTCTCGCGCCGCAACATCACCGTGCTCACCGACGCGGACGCCACCAAGGCCAACGTCATGGCCAAGCTGACCGACATCATCGGGAAGGCCAAGTCGGGCAAGCTCGACCACGTCGTGTTCTCGTTGTCCAGCCACGGAACCCAGGTGCCGGACCAGAACGGCGACGAGACCGTCGACCACGTCGACGAGGCCTTCGCGTGCCACGACATCGCGCAGAAGGGTGCCGACTGGGACCGCGACACCGTCATCATCGACGACGAGCTCCACGCGCTGCTCTCGGACCTCCCGAAGGAGGTCCTCGTCGAGGTGTTCCTCGACACCTGCCACAGCGGAACCGGTCTGAAGGACCTGCTGCCGGGGCAGAAGGCCCGGTTCCTCCCGCCGCCCAGTCGCAAGGGCGTCCAGCGGCTCGCGGCGAAATCGGACCCGAAGGGCTACCAGGAGCTGGTGAAGACCACGCCGGCCGCCACCCGTGCCGTCCTCTTCGCCGGCTGCAAGGCGGACCAGACCTCCGCGGACGCCTACTTCAGCGGCCGCTACAGCGGCGCGTTCACCTATTACTTCCTCAAGGCGCTGGCGGCCGACGGTGCGGCCAGTCGGACCGCCCTGCTCAACGCCACGAGCCAGAGCCTCCGGGCCGGTGACTTCACCCAGCGCGCCCAGCTGGAGGCGTCGCCCAAGGCCAAGAAGGCCGCGCTCGGGCTGCTGGCGTAGGGGACCGGGATGACCGAGTTCTGCCCGGGGTACCCGGCTCCGTTCGACGCTCTCGTGGCCGACTATCCGGGTGAGGACGTGTACCCGAGTGCCGACTTCCGCGTCGAGTGGGGACCGGTCTTCCACCGCGGCCGGCTGGACGGATCCGCGCGGGTCGTCGTCCTCGGGCAGGACCCGGCCACCCACGAGGCGATCAGCCGCCGGATCCTCGTGGGCGAGGCGGGGCAACGGGTCCAGGGCCTCCTGGCCAAACTGGGGGTCGACCACAGCTACGTCATGGTCAACACGTTCCTCTACAGCGTGTACGGCCAGGGCGGCGGCAACCGGCACGAGGACGACGAGGCGATCGCCGCATACCGGAACGCCTGGCTCAACGCCCTGCTCGTCGGCACCGGCGTGACCGCGGTGATCTCCCTGGGCCAGCTGGCCGACACCGCGTACCAGGCCTGGGCGAAGACCCAGCCGGCCACGGCGGGTGGTCTGCACCACGCGCCCCTGCGGCATCCCACGTATCCCGAGAGCGCGTCGCGGGCCGGCAACAAGACGCTGGCCGAGACGACGGCGATCCTGCTGGCCGACTGGAACGAGCACCTGCCGGCGCTGCGCGACCACGTCATGCCCGACGGGATGTCGCAGGACTCCCTGTACGGGACCGGTTGGCAGGCCGGCGACCTCGTGCGGATCCCTCACGCGGACCTGCCGCCGGGGTCGCCGGACTGGTGGTTCGACCTGGCCGCCTGGGCGACCCGTACGGGTGCCGACGTGCAGACCAAGCGCGCGACGATCAGCGTCGTCGTGCCGAGAAAGGCCCGGCTGTGGCCGGTCCTGCCGCCACCCACCCCGGAAGGCTGAACGGATATGGGAGCGTTCGAAACCGCCTACAAGCGAGGCGTCACCGAGAAGGTCGGTCCGCCGCCGAAGCGGCCGCGCGCCCTGCCGCCGGCACCGTTCGCGCTGCACGGCGCGGTCATCACACCGGACGAGGCGTTTACCAGCGGGTACGTCACCGTCGCGGCCGGGTCGATCTCCGCGGTGTCGAAGCGGAAGCCCACCGACGTGCAGGTCGTCGAGACCGACGGCGTGATCCTCCCTGGCCTGATCGACCTGCACGGCCACCCGGACTTCAACGTGTTCGCCGCGTGGGAGCCGCCGAAGCTCTACGCGAACCGGTACCGGTGGCGGGCCAGTGCCCCCTACAAGGCGCTCGTCCGGGATCCGCAGAACACCATCCTCAGCACGCTGCCGCCGCAGACGCAGAGCCGGTATGCGGAGGTGCGGGCCCTCGCGGGCGGCGTGACGGCGATCCAGGGGTCGTCGGCGGCGAGCACCAGCACGAACGCGGAACCGTTGGTACGCAACGTGGATCTGTGGATCTTCGGCGACCACAGGGCGCGCGCGATGATCGACCTCCCGTCGAGCTCATCGCGGGACGTGCCGCGGCTGGAGAAGATCGTCACCGATCTCGGGACGGGGGACGTCAACGCCTTCTACCTGCACCTGTGTGAGGGCGTGCGCGGTGACCAGCGGAGTGCCGGCGAGTTCCAGGCGTTCCTGGCGTCGGGGGCGGCCACGCCGGGGACCAACGTGATCCACGGTTCGGCGCTGTCGGAGGCGGACCTGCACACGCTGGCCGACGCCGGGTGCCGGCTGGTGTGGTCGCCGCAGTCGAACCTGCGACTCTACGGGTCGACGACACTGGCGGGGGCGGCTCGGGCGGCCGGTATGCCGGTGGCTCTCGGGGCCGACTGGCTGCCGTCGGGGTCGACGAGCCTGCTCGGGGAGATGAAGGTGGCGCGACGCCAGCTGGCGCTGGAGGGGCACCCGATCAGCGCGGCCGACCTCGTCGCGATGGTCACGTCGGTGGCGGCCGGAGTGGCGGGGCTGTCCGAGCACCTGGGATCGGTCGCGGTCGGGCGTCCAGCCGACCTCCTCGTGCTCGAGCGGCACCACTCCGACCCGTACGAGAGCGTCTGCCTCGCGGACCCGTCGTGGGTCGAGCTGGTCTCGATCGGCGGGGACATCACGTATGCGCGGGAGGACTGGTTCGGCCAGCTGTCCGGCAACGCCGCGTCCCCGACCATCGAGAGCCTGGTGGCGTGGGGGAAGCCGATGCGCCTCGACAACGGGTTCCAGTCGTCGGCGACGTCGCCGACGCCTTCGCTGTCGACGATCCGAGGCCTGCTCACGGGGGCATACGCCGCGGTGGGCCCGATCTACGCCTGACCATCGGTTTTGTTCGTGGTGGATGGAGCCGGAATTCGGTGCGGTTAAGAGCACGAATCGGGGGAAAACTCGGGGAGGCGCGCGTCACGTTTGGGTCGCTGGGTGAGGCGCCCTCACGCATACTCGCGTGTCATGGCGCGGTTGCAGCAGACCGAGGGGCTCAGCGACGAGCAGCAGGAGCTGCTCGGCCTGGTCCGCGAGTTCGTCGACGAGCAGATCATCCCCGTGGCGATGGCCCTCGAGCACGCCGACGAGTACCCGACCAAGATCGTCGAGCAGATGCAGGAGATGGGCATCTTCGGGCTGATGATCCCCGAGGAGTACGGCGGTCTGGGTGAGTCGCTGCTGACCTACGCCCTCACCGTCGAGGAGCTCAGCCGCGGCTGGATGTCGATCAGCGGGATCATCAACACGCACTTCATCGTCGCGTACCTGCTCCTCCAGCACGGCACCGAGGAGCAGAAGCAGCGGTACCTGCCCCGTATGGCCACCGGTGAGGTCCGCGGCGCCTTCTCGATGAGCGAACCCGGCTGCGGTAGCGATGTCGCCGCCATCCGCACGAAAGCCGTTCCCACACAAGGCGATCAGTGGTCGATCACCGGACAGAAGATGTGGCTGACCAACGGCGGCTCGTCGAACCTCGTCGCCGTCCTCGTCAAGACCGAGACCGGCGCGAGCAGCGTCTACAAGAACATGACGACGTTCCTCGTCGACAAGGAGCCCGGCTTCGGCGAGGTCTCTCCCGGCCTGACCATCCCCGGCAAGATCGAGAAGATGGGCTACAAGGGCGTCGACACCACCGAGCTGATCCTCGACGGGTACGAGACCTCGACCGCGCAGATCCTCGGCGGCGAGCCCGGCCGCGGCTTCTACCAGATGATGGACGGCGTCGAGGTGGGCCGGGTCAACGTCGCGGCTCGGGCCTGCGGGGTCGCCCGGCGGGCCTTCGAGCTGGGCATCGCCTACGCCCAGCAGCGCGAGACGTTCGGCAAGAAGATCGCCGAGCACCAGGCGGTGCTGTTCCGGCTGGCCGAGATGGGTACCAAGGCCGAGGCCGCGCACCAGATGATGGTCAAGGCGGCGCGGCTCAAGGACGCCGGCGAGCGCAACGACCTCGAGGCCGGCATGGCCAAGTACCTCGCCTCCGAGTACTGCGCCCAGGTCGTGGAGGACTCGTTCCGGATCCACGGGGGGTACGGGTACTCGAAGGAGTACGAGATCGAGCGGCTCTACCGCGAGGCGCCCATGCTGCTCATCGGCGAGGGCACCGCGGACATCCAGCGGATGATCATCGGGCGGCGGCTCCTGGAGGAGTACGCCGCGCGGGGATGACCACGTCCCGACCCCTCGCCGGCGGTTTGCGATAATCGGGTCATGAGCACGCAGCCCAAGGGCTTGAGCCAGGTCCGCGCTCGACTGAACCTCGAGTACCCGATGTCCCTCGGGACGTTCGAGAAGTACGAGGAGGCCCAGAAACTCGTCGACACGCTGTCCGACAAGGAGTTCCCGGTCCAGAACTGCCTCATCGTCGGCACCGACCTGAAGCAGCTGGAGCGCATCACCGGGCGTCTGACGTGGGGACGTGTGCTGCTCGGCGGCGCGCTCTCGGGCGTCTGGCTCGGGTTGTTCGTCGGCCTGATCTTCGCGCTGTTCGCGCCGCAGGGCGGCAGCGTCATCCAGATCGTGATCTCGACGGTGCTGTTCGGCGCCCTGTTCGGGCTGGCGTGGGCGGCGGGTACGTATGCGTTGACCGGCGGTCAGCGCGACTTCAGCTCGGTCAGCCTCATCGTGCCGAGCCGGTACGAGGTGCTGGTCGAGCACAAGTTCGCCCAGCAGGCGCGCGACATCCTCGGCGGCTCCGGGCTCGGCGGCGCGAGCCACGGGTACGTCCCGACGACGGGGTATGCGTCGGACACCCCCGGCGGCCAGCCCCCCACCAACCAGCTCTGACCCGGAGGTTCCCGTCAGCGGGACGTGATGCGGGCGATCCACGCCTCGACGTCGTCGGCGGTGCGCGGCATCGCCGAGGAGAGGTTCTCGTAGCCGTCCTCGGTCACGAGGATGTCGTCCTCGATGCGTACCCCGGTGCCGCGGAACTCGGCCGGCGCCAGCTCGTCGTCGGCCTTGAAGTAGAGCCCCGGCTCCACCGTGAAGACCATGCCCGCGCGGAGCTCGGCGTCCTTGTAGTCGGCCCGCGTGGCCTGCGCGCAGTCGTGGACGTCGATGCCGAGGTGGTGGCTGGTGCCGTGGACCATCCAGCGTCGGTGGTACTGGCCGTGCTCCTTGTCGAGGGTGTCCTCGACGCTGGCGCCCTCGGGCAGCAGCCCCCACTCGTGGAGGTACTCGGCGATCACCCGGATGGCGGTGTCGTGGATCTCGCTGAACTTGACCCCCGGCTTGATCGCCTCCATGGCCGCCTGCTGGGCCGCATACACCGCGTCGTAGATCTTCCGCTGCGCCTCGGTGAACGTCCCGTCGATCGGCAGGGTGCGGGTGATGTCGGCGGTGAACAGCGAGTCGACCTCGACCCCGGCATCGAGGAGCAGCAGCTCGCCGTCCTCGACGTCACCGGTGTTCTTGATCCAGTGCAGCGTCGTCGCGTGGTCGCCGCTGGCGCAGATCGAGTCGTACCCGACGCCATTGCCCTGGTGCCGCGCGTGGAGGCCGAAGACGCCCTCGACCCACCGCTCGCCACGGCCCTTGGCGACCGCGTCCTGTAGCTGCGCGATGACCGCTTCGAACCCCTCCTGCGTCGCGGCGATGGCGAGCCGCATCTGCTCGATCTCCCACTCGTCCTTGACCAGCCGGAGCGTCGACAGGAACCGGGACAGCTCGTCGTCGGCCTCCACGGCGCTCTGGACCGCCGCGGCGTCCGCCGCCTCCTCCGACGAGGCGGCCCGGGCCTGCTCGACCTGCTCCGTCACGTCGCGGTCGGCGTCGCGCACGACCCGCACCGTGACCTCGCCGGCGTCCTTGGCCACGGCGTCGGCGAACTCGTCGATGTTGCGGGCGGTCAGCCCGTACTCGGCCTCGATGTCCTCCAGCGTCGGGCGGCCGCCGACCCAGAACTCGCCGTACCGGGTGTCGCCGAAGAACTCGTCCGAGTCACGCCCGCCCCAGGGCTTGAAGTAGAGCACCGCGTCGTGGCCGCCGCCGGGCAGCGGTTCGAGCACCAGTACCGCGTCCGGCTCCTGGTCGCTGCCGAACCCCGTCAGGTGCGCGAACGCCGTGTGCGGCCGGAACACGTAGTCGGTGTCGTTGCTGCGGACCTTGAGGCCGCCGGCCGGGATCACCAGCCGGTCGCCCGGGAACTGGGCGCTGACCGCGTCCCGCCGGGTGGCGGCATACGGAGCAACCTCGGCGCGGTCGGGACTGCCCGTGGGCCGCGGGGCCCAGCCGGACTTCACGAACGCCCGGAACTCGTCGGTCGTGGGGTTGCTGCGGTTCTCGCTCTTCTTCTGCTCCTCGCTCACCGGGCCATCGTCGCACTTACCCACCCCACGAAGTCCTCCCCACGACGATCTCGGCTTCGCCTCGATACGTCGCGAGGACCCCACGCTTCGCTCCGGTACTTCGCGGGGACCCCGGTCTACGAGGCGGTGGTGAGAACGATGGCCTGACGTACTGTTCGGCCTCCGGCGCCCGGCCCGGCCAGCTCGGTGACCGCGCCGGAGGCGAGGTTGTATGCCACGAGCCGGCTGCCGTCGCTCGCGCAGCGGGTGCCGCCCAGGTAGAGAGTGCCCCCGACAGCGACGTTGGGGACCAGGCCGGTCGCGGCCGTCGGCAACGTGATCGGCGTGACGTGACCGTCGGCCGAAAGCGTCGCCAGCGCCCCCGAGCAGAGGTTGTCCATCTGCACCACGGGGGAGCCGGTGGTCGCCCAGACCACCGCCGCGCGAGTAGGCGTCGCTCCCACGGGCGTCACGAGGAGGGGCCGACCGACGAGGTCGTCATAGGTGTTGACCTGCACCGAGGAGCCGCAGCCGACCACCGCCTCGGTCGGCGACCAGCGGGCCAGCGGCTCGCAGGACGGGGGTTGGGTGAACGCCCCGGGACCGGCCACCGTGTCGGTGCTGAGGTCCAGCAGCAGCAGGGGACCGTCGCGGGACGAGAGCAGGGCGGTCGACCCGTCGCCGCTGACCAGGACTCCCGGGTGGCGCGGGCCGCCGGAGGTGCTCGCCAGCGACGTGTCGTACTCGGTGCGCAGGATGCCGTCCGACGTCCACCGCTCGAGGCGGACCGAGGAGGTCGAGTCGGTCCACAGGACCAGGTAGCCGTAGCTCGGGTCCGGTCCCCCGTACATCAGGGTCTTCCACCCGTACGGCGTCGGGACCTCCCGAGCGGTCCCGGCCTGGAGGTCCCACTCCTGTGCGGTCGCTCCGACCGCGACCATGACGTGCCGTCGGTCCGCGCTGACGTCCTGGATGACGATGGTGTCGGGCGCGCTGCCCAGCGCGTAGCGGGTTCCGTCCGGGCTCACCAGCAGCAGCGTCGTCGTGACCGCTGTCGGCGGGGTCGCGGTCGCGACCATGGCCCAACCCGCCCCGACCTCGGACCACGGGATGGCGTCGCGGGTCCGCTCTCCCGGCGCGAGGGCGGGGGACGAGAGCGCGGTCGGGCTCGGCGTCGACGTGGGCGCCGGGGAGGGCGTCGGCGCCGGGAGGGTGGGAGCGGTGTAGCGCTGGACCCCGAGCGTCACGGCGACGCCCAGGGCGATCACCACCAGCGCGCCGACGGCGAGCAGCCACCAGCGTCGGTGCCGCGCGGTCCGGCGAGTGTCCGCGTCCAGGATCTCGCCGAACCGGTGCCGCAGGTCGTCCGCGCCGATCGCGTCGGCCCGGCGCTCCAGGGCCTCGGCGAGCCGTTCGCGGGTCTCGGTCCCGTCGGACGGTTCCTCGGGCCGCCGCAGGGCGATGAGGGCCGACTGCCACGTCGAGTCGGCCGCTCGCTCGCTCATCCGGAGTGACGCCGCCACCTGCGAGCGGCTGAGCCGCGCCCACACCTCGAGGACGACCACCTCGCGCGGCCGCTGGGGCAGGCCGAGGACGTCGTCGACGGTGTCCCGCACCACGCCGGGCAACGGTTCGACGGGAAGCCGCCCGCGCCGGACCGCGCGGCACTCGGCGACGACCTGGACTCGCAGGTCCGCGACCACGGCTCCCGGGTCGCGGTGCCGGTCGTGGCGGCGGACCAGGACGGCGAAGGCGCGCTGGACCACCGCCTCCGCCACGGACCGGTCACCCAGCAACAGGAAGGCGAGCCGGACCATCGAGAGCCGCTGCGCCGCATACAGGCCGTCGAGGTCGCTCGGCAGGGCGGACCGAGCTCGCACGGCAGACCTCCCGCCACGGGTGGCGCGGCCGGAGCCGCGCGTTCAGGTGTTCATCGTCGCATTCGGATCCGGTCAGTGACTCGGATCGATGACGACCACCGGACCCGCGGTGCCGCCGTTCGCCCCGGGTCCGATGAGTACCCCGGACCGGCCGGTCACGACGTCGTAGGCGACCAGGGACCGCGACTGCGCGCCGCCGCACTCCGCCGTCGAGACGAGGAGGTATGCGACGTCGCCCACCACCGCCACGGGGTCGGGGTTGACCTGAGCGGAGGCGGGGATCCCCGGGATCCCGGGGAGGGTGAACGCGATCCACTTCGAGGTGCCCGGCGACGTCAGCATGGCGAGGGGTCCGACTCCGCAGCCGACGCCCTCCTGGACCAGCGTTCCGGTGCTGACCGGCCAGGCGTTCTGGTAGCCGAACGGGGTTGCCGAGCCGGGCGTCGCGGCCGTGAGAGCCGTAGCGGGACGGCCGTCCAGGGGGTAGAGCCAGAGGTTCGCGACCCCGTTGCCGCCGAGCGCGCAGAGGGTCAGGGCACGCCCGTCCGGCCACCACGAGACCACCTGACAGGAGCCGTAGCCGGGCGGCGCCGAGAGGGTCCGGATCAGCGTCCCCGTCGCGTTGCCGTACACCGCGAGCCCCGAGGTGGTGCCGGCCACGAGGTCGAGCCCGTCAGGTGTCATCCGGGCCAGTCCGGTTCCGGCGGGTAACGAGAGCTGGACCGACCCGTCGAGGCCTCGGCGCTGTGTCCGCGTGACGCGGCTGCCCATGTCGGTCGTGAGCAGGGCCTTGCCGTCCGGCTTCGTATAGGTCGCCCCCTGCTGACCCAGGGCGATCGTTCGCGACGTCCCAGCCGCGACGTCCCACTCCAGCATCGACGAGGGGTCGCTCGACCCGGTGAGGATCCGGCGACCGTCGGACGTGATGTCGTAGATCCCCACTGGCGGCATCGTCCCGACGGCGTATCGGGTTCCGCCCGGACTGACCAGATAGAGGGTGGCAGATGTCGCCTGGGCCGAGGTCGCCCAGCTGGACGCGCTCCAGCCGGGGCCGACCTGCGCCCACGGGATCGCGCCGCGGGACTCCTCGTGGGCGGCGACCGTTCCCGGCGCCACACTGGCGGCGGCCGAGGGGGTGGGATCGGGCGTGGGTGCCGGGCTGACCGTGACGGTCGCGACCGGCTCCGGCGACGGGGTGCCCTGCCGCGTCGCCAGCGCGATCCCGGACGCTCCCGCGGCCACGACGACCGCCGCAGCGGCGGCGACGAGCCATGACTGCCCGGCACCCCGCCGGCGCGCACGGCCATCGGGGTCGTCGCGCAGCACGTCGTCCAGCGTCCGCGTCAGCGTGGCCGGGCTCACCTCGTCGGCCTGGTCGTTCAGGGCCGCGCGGAGGCGGGACTCGAGGTCGGAGGTCATCGGTTCGCTCCCGGGAAGGGGTGGTCGTCGGATGATCGGGAGCCGTCGGCGTCGAGATTCCCGTCGAGCCGGACGAGCAGCCGTTCGAGGCGGTCCAGGCCACGGCTCGCTGCCGACTTGACGCTGCCCTCGCTGATTCCGAGGGTGTTCGCGATCTGGCGCTCGCTGAGGTCGGACCAGTACCGCAGGACCAGGACCTCGCGCTGCCGTGGTGGCAGCGTCCGAAGGGCGGTGAGGACCTCCTCGTGGACGGCCACGCGCATCAGCCGGCGATCGGCCGGCTCGGCGTCCTCGGGGACCGGTCGGAGCCGAGGGGCATACGTGCGGACGGTGCGGCGGCGGCGCAGTGCGCTGCGGCTGCCGTTGACGACCGAGGTTCGCAGGTACCCCAGCGCGGCCGCGGGGTCCAGGAGCGCGCCGCGGCGCCGGTGCAGGCCGAGGAACGCGTCCTGGACGAGGTCCTCGGCGAGGGTCAGGTCGTCCACGAGGAGATAAGCGAGCCGGACGAGGCCCAGCCGGTGGGCGGCGTACAGGCCGACGACGTCGACCGGTGCCTCGGCCACGTTCACTCTCCCGTCGACGGGCACCACGCGGCTCGGCCTGCGGTCGAGAGGTGCGCTGGTCACACCCTTGAGGACGCGCGGTGCGGGCAAAGGTTGCCTCATCGCGCCTGGAACCTTCCGAGAGGCGCCTCGGAACTCCCTCGCATACCGTCGGCAGGTGACGATCCGCACCGGCAGCCAGGTCTCCTGGAACACCTCGCAGGGCCGCACGCACGGCAAGGCGGTGGAGAAGCGTACGAAGGAGTTCACCTTCGACGGGCAGACGTTCGACGCCAGCGAGGACGAGCCCTACTGGATCGTGCAGTCCGACAAGACCGGCGCGAAGGCGGCCCACAAGGAGTCGAGCCTCAGCGCGCGCTGACCGCCCGGAGCGCCTCGACGTCGAGCACCGTGACGTGGCCACGGTTCAGGCGCACGAGGCCGTCCTCCTCGAGCCGCCGCAGGTACCGGTTCGTCGTGGGCCGTGACGCGCCCGACAGCTCGGCCACGTCGACCTGCGTGAGCGGCAGCGTCACCTCACCCGACCGGGCGCGGTCCGCGTACTGGCCGCAGAGGTCGACCAGGGTGCGCAGAACCCGGCGGTCCGCGGGCAGGTACAGGGCGTCGATGAGGTGCGTCGACAGGCGGTCGACCCGTTGCGCGAGTATCCGCACCAGCAGGGCCTGGACGCCGGGGTACTCCTCACACAGCTGCCGGAACTCGTCGAACCGGAGGGTGAGGGTGACCACCGGCTCGATCGCGACGATCGTCGAGGACCGACGGTGGTCGTCGGCGAGCATCGCCATCTCGCCGAACGCCTCGCCCGGGCCGAGCACCGCGTAGGTCACCACGTCGCCCTGTGGGGTGGTACGGCGGGAGACGACCCGTCCCTCCTGGATGAGGTGGATCGTCTCGGCCAGGTCCCCCTCGTGGAACAACGTCTCGCCCTTGGCGTAGCGATGACGGTGGGTCCGGGACAGCACGAGGCGCTGCTCCGACGGGTCCAGCGAGGCGAGCAGCCGCCACTCCATGAGGGGCAGTGCACCACGTCGCGTACGCCAGGGGCAACGACGGCGCAGCGGCGGCCGGACCGCCGGTGTCGCCAGGGAGACGTCCGCTGTGTCGCCGTGGACACAGACCGGGAAGCCGCCAACCCCGACCGTTGAGGGAGCCGGAAACGCCCGGTACCACCAGATCGGAGGTCGGTCATGGCTCCACTTCGTCGCAGTCACCGGGACATGTCCCACCATCACCCGCAGATCCGCAAGGTCGGCAAGGCGACCTGGGTCTGGGAGTGCAGCTGCGGAGGCGCGTCGCGCCGGGCGGTCAGCGAGCCGCTGGCGTGGCCGGCGGCCGTGGTCGAGGCGCTCCTCCACTCGCAGCTGATCGCGCCGTGACCGACCGGGGGTAGCCGCACCCACAAGCCGGTGCCGGGACCATGGGGCGTCCCGGCATCGCCGGGACCACGGGGCGTGGTCCCGGCGGGGGCCGGTCGGACCGCTGGGGGTCCGACCGGCCCCGCGCTACCAGATCGTGTGCGGCTCCAGGGACACCCGGGCCTCGTCCCGCAGCCGCGTCTCGGCGTCCGCGTACCGTTCCTCGGCCTCGTCGGCGGTGGCTCCGACCGCGGTGATCCCGACCCGCCCGAGCTCGGTGATGGCACTCATCATGTGGAAGACGATCCCGCGCTCCCGAGCCTGGTCGTAGTGGATCCCGGAGACCGCGACAAGGTCGAACAGGTCGGCGATGCGCAGCCCTGTCAGTGACGGGTCCTCGAAGTGGTCGGTGGCCACGAGGTGACGCTCGTCGCCAGTGGGGGTCAGGAACCGGCTGCTCTCCGCGTCGTACCGGCCGTCCGTGAGGAACTGCAGGGTGAGGAACGGGTGCGTGGTGCCGCCACGGCGCAGGTTGATCTCGATCGCGTCCGAGCTCCACTGTGCGCCGGAGCGGCTGACCACGAAGTCGATGGCGAACCGGCCGAGGACGCCCTTGCTCGCGAGGACCTCGCCCACCTTCATCGCCTCCGAGGAGATGAGGCCGGCGTACGCGGTGTCGGCGGGGAAGCGACACCCGAGGTACGACTGCCCCGTCGCCCCGCCGAGGATCTGGTCATGGGTCGACAGCAGCTCGACGACGCCGAGCGGGGTCACCCGCAGCTGCACGCTCGGGCTGCGCAGATCCTCGCCGGTGACCCGCTCCTCGACGATGCCGGCCCTCGTCGTCAGCCGGTCGAGGAACATCGGGAGGTCCGCCTTCCGGCTCTCCAGGGTCATGGTCATCACGCGGTCGCGCAGGGCGGGGCGCTCCGAGGCGTCGCCGCTGGCGGGCAGGCCCGCGAGGTCGACCTCGGCGTTGCCGGCCCCGGACACGCCCTCGTTGAGCTTGACCATGGCGGCGGTCGCCCGTGGACGCGCGGAACGCAGTTGGGCGAGGGCGGTCACGACGTCGTCGACGGTCCGGACGTCGTTGACCCCCATGGGGTGCGAGATCCCCGCCGCGGCAAAGGCCTCGCGGGAGCCGGTCTTCGTGCCGAGGGGAGCGTGGCGGGGGTCGGGGCCGAACATGGGTATGCCGAGCAGCAGGGCGAGGTCCCGTTCGAGCCTGGTCGTGTTGTAGGGCAGCAGGTGCGAGAAGGCCGGGTCGGGAATGAGGGAACGGATCTGACCGACCAGCCGCGGCCGGGCCAGCAGCTTCTCGGTCAGCGGGGTCGCCGAGGAGTCGCCCACGGAGACCAGCGACAGCCGAGACCTGGCGTGGCTGGGGATGACCCCCGGGAGCAGGGACAGGTAGTACTCGATGACCGCCGGGTCGACGGGCATCGACGTCACGTAGACGACCTTGAGCCGGGGCTGTCGGAGCAGCAGCAGCATGAAGAGGTACCGCTCCTCCAGAGCGCGGTTGGACGCACCGGAACCGGGCACCATCCGTTCGATCGACATCGACGGGACGACGACGACCGACTCCCGAGGGTCGTTGGCCCGCATCGCCCGCCACACGGCGGGCAGTCCTTGCTGGAGGCGGTCGTAGGCCTCGTTGCGCTCGTCCTCGGAGAGGTCGTCGAGCCGCGCCGGCGCGGTGGGGGACAGCAGGGAAGTGGTCACGCGCGTACCTCGTCACTCAGGCCCACGATCTCGTAGGCGACCAGCGGTTTGGAGAACCCTCGAAGCGTCAGCGGCCCGACCTCGCGGGCCAGCGCGACGTCCTCGGCGCCGGCCATGACGCGCTGGCTGACGAGGATCTGACCGGCGTTCGCCTGCGCGGAGAGCCGTGCGGCGAGGTTGGTGACGGTGCCGATGGCGCCGTAGTCGTAGCGCCCCTCGAACCCGATCCGACCCAGGGTCGCGAACCCGCGCGAGATCCCCACGCCGAACCCGAGCTCGTAGCCCAGCCGGTGCCAGCCCTCGGCCAGCCCGCTGACCGCCTCCCGCATCCGGACCGCCATCCGCACCGCGCGGGCCGGCGCGTCCGGGATCGGTACCGGGTCGTTGAAGAACACCAGCAGGCCGTCACCGGCGAAGTGCTCCAGGGTGCCCTCGTACTCGAAGACGAGGTCGCCGAGGGCATGGTGGTAGGCGGCGAGGACCGCCATGACCTCCTCCGGGTCGGAGGTCTCGGCGAACGCGGTGAACCCGCGCAGGTCGCAGAAGACGGCGGTGATCTCGCGGCGGTGGCTGGTGAGGAACGAGTCGTCGCCCTGGTCGAGCAGGAGCCGGGTGATCTGGGGGGAGAAGAACCTTCGGAGCTCGCCGTACCGCTCCAGCCGCTCGACCTGCGCCGCGACCCGCGCCTCCAGCTCGTGGTTCCACGTCGCCAGCTCGGCGGCCTGCGCGACGACGGTGTCGTGGTAGCGCTTGACCCGCAACAGGGAGCGGACCCGGCCGAGCAGCTCCGCCTGGTCCAACGGCTTGTTGATGAAGTCGTCCGCCCCGGCGTCGATGGCCCGGATCTTCTCGGCCGGGCCGCTCGCGGTGACCATGACGACCGGCAGGTATGCGGTGTCGGGGTTCGCGCGGATGCGGCGGCAGGTCTCGTGCCCGTCGAGGCCGGGCATGAGCAGGTCGACGAGGACGAGGTCGGTGCGGCCCTCGGCGAGCCGCTCGAGGCCCTGCTCCCCGGACTCGGCCTCGACCACCTCGTAGCCGTGCGGGGTGAGGATCGCCTGCATGAGGCGGCGGTTGGCGGGGAGGTCGTCGACGACGAGGATGACCGCTGCCGCCGGCTCGGAGCTCATCGCCCCTTCCGGAGATGGGTCCGGACCTGGTCCGGGAACGTGCGGACGTTGATCGGCTTCTCCAGGAACCCGTCGAACCCCGCCGACAGCGCGCGCTCCCGGTCCATCGGCATGGCCGACGCGGTGAGGGCGACCACCGGTACCTGTCGGGTGTCGGGGTTAGCGCGGAGCTGGGCGAGTGCTTCGTGGCCGTCGATGCCGGGCAGCTGGAGGTCCATGAGGATGAGGTCCGGGACGGTCAGCTCGGCCTGGGCGACGGCGTCCTCACCGGTCGTCGCCACCGCGACGGTGAAACCGGCGAACTCGAGGATGTCGCGGGTCAGCTTGAGGTTCTTGTCGTTGTCCTCGACGAGGAGGACCCGATCGGTGCTCATGGTGCGCCCGAGGCGGCCGGCCGGGAGACCCGGACCAGGCGTTGCGCGAGGACGTCGAGGTCGAGCGCCGACTTCGAGGCCACGAAAGCGATCCGGCCGTCGAGCCGTTCGCGGTCGTCGGCTTCGAGGGACTTCGCGGTGAGGACGACCACCGGGATGTCGGCGGTCTCGGGGCGGTTGGCCAGGGCCTCGATGACGGCGAACCCGTCGGTCTCGGGCATGAGCAGGTCGACGAGGACCACCGACGGGCGGGTGGACGCGACGAGCTCGATCGCGTCGGCACCGCGCTCGCAGACCTCGACCGCCCAGCCCTGCGGCTCCAGGGTGACCCGGACGAGCTCGAGGGCCATCGGGTCGTCGTCGACGACGACGATGGTCCGCCCCTCCGCCAGGCTGGTCGCGGCCGCGACGACGCGACGGACGGAGAGGATGAGCTCTTCCTTGTCCACCGGCTTGACGAGGTAGTCGGCGGCGCCGAGCGCGAACCCCTTGCCGCGCTCCGGCAGCACGGACACGACGACGACGGGTGTCCCGGCGATGTCCGGGTCGGACTTCACGGCGTGGAGGATCTCCCAGCCGCTCATCCCGGGCAGCTTGATGTCGAGGATGACGGCCACCGGTCGCAGGGACCGCACCGCCGCGAGGCCCTCGCGGCCGTCCCGGATCACCACCGGCCGGAGCCCGGCCGCCGTGAGGTGCAGCGCGACGAGCTCGCCGGACCGCTCGTCGTCCTCGACGACGACCACGGTGGGGCGGGGGTCGCCGAGGGCGGCGTCGGCGGGAGCGACCGCCTCGCGGGTGGTCCCGGCCGTCTGTCCGGGGATGCTGAACCCGAACGAGCTGCCCACGCCGGGTGAGCTGGTGACCCAGATCCGGCCGCCGTGCAGCTGGACGATCCGCTTGGTGACGGTAAGGCCGAGCCCGGTGCCCTCGGTGCTGGCCACGAACCGGCCGCCCTGCTGGAACGAGTCGAAGATCCGTTCCTGGTCGGCGTGCGGGATGCCCACGCCGGTGTCGGAGACCGTGACGAAGAGGTCGCTGCCGTCGAGCCACGCCGAGACGGTCACCGAGCCGCCGTCCTCGGTGAACTTGACCGCGTTGCTGAGCAGGTTGAGCAGCACCTGCCGGAACCGGAGCTCGTCGGCCCGGATGACCTCCAGGTCGCCGGAGACGTCGAGGCCGAGGTCGATCCGGTGCTGCGCCGCGCGCTCGCGCACCAGCGACAGGGCGTAGTGGAAGGCCGTGGACGCGTCGAACGTCGTGAGCTCGAGCTCCATCTGGCCGGCCTCGACCTTGGACAGGTCGAGCACGTCGTTGAGCAGGGCCAGGAGGTGCCGGCCGGCGTCGCGGATGTCGCGCAGGTAGTCCTCCTGCCGCTCGTTGAGGTCGCCGAACATCCGCTCCAGCAGGACTTCGGAGAACCCGATGACGGCGTTGAGCGGGGTGCGCAGCTCGTGCGACATGCTCGCGAGGAACTCCGACTTGTGCTGGCTGGCGATGGTCAGCTCGAGACTCTGGCGGGCCAGCTCCTGATAGAGCCGGGCGTTGGTCAGGGCGACGGCGGACTGGCTGGCGAAGGCCGAGAGCAGGTCGCATACCTCGTCGTCGAAGACGCCGGGCTGCCGGCGGCGCACGACGAACGCCCCGACCACTCGGTCGTGGCTGCGCAGCGGCACGGCGACCAGTGACCGCCACCCGTCGGCGTGGAGGATCTCGAGGTGCGCGTCGCGGTCGACCGTGTCGAGGTCCTCGATCTGGAACGAGGACGTCGCGGAAGCGCACTGACCGACCCACGTCTCGTCGGCGTGGATCCGCGCGCGCCGGAGCTGGTCGAGGGTCGCCTCGCTGGTGCCGTATGCGGCTCGCACCCGGAACAGCCGGGTCGTCGGGTCGTACTCCATCAGCGAGCCGCCGTCGGTCTCCGACAGCCCCACCGCATGGCTGACGATGGTGGAGAGGACCTCCTCGACATCGAGGGAGGAGCCGACGACCTTGCCGACCGAGGAGAGCGCCTCGAGCTGGTCGACCTTGCGGGACAGGGCGGTGGTCTGCTGGACGTTGCGGACGGCGAGGGCGGCTTGGTTCGCGAACGTGCCTAGTACCAAAGCGATTCGGGCGTCGAAGGGTTCCACCTCGGTACGCCACACGGACAGGACGCCGACGACGTCGTCGCCGATGAGCATGGGTGCGCCCATGATCGTGCGGAAGCCGGCGAGGCGCTGGTTCTCACGGCGGCGGTATGCGGGGTCGGCCAGCACGTCGGTGATCTGCTGCGTCGAGCGATCCAGCGTCACCCGGCCGACGAGCGACTTGCGGTCCACCGGCGTGGGGTGGCTCTTCGAGAACTCCACGTAGGCCTCGGTGACACCGGCCACCCGCCCGATGAGGAGTGCGCCGTCGATCAACAGATGGATCTGCGCAACATCGGCGCCGCACAGTCTCCGCGCGTTGTTGAGGACGGTGTCGAAGACCTCCTCTTGGGAGGATGCAGAGCGCGCGAGGACCGAGAGCACCTCGACGATCGCGGCCAGCTGTGCCCGCGGGCCGGGCTGGGCGTCGAACGGCATCGGAGGCTCGAGGGACTCGGTGCCGTCGTCGTCCACGTGGGCCTCCCGTGACCGGTTGAGCGATCGCAGCGTGCCCGCGAGCGTAGGTGGACGGGCGTCCGCAGGGCTTCCGTAGAACTACCGGGCTTTCGGGGGTTCGGCGGTGCCATCATCAGAAGGTGCAAGCCTCCCCGAGCTTTCACGGACGTCAGACCCAGCTGGAAGCCCTCGACGAGGTGCTGGGTAGGGCCGCTGCGGGGCAGCCCCAGGTGGCGCTGATCACGGGAGACGCCGGCATCGGGAAGTCGCGACTCATCCAGCACTGGGTCGGTCGTCAACGATCGGTGCGCGTGCTGCTGTCCCGGGCCGATCCCGAGGAGAAGGCGCTCGACTTCGCCACCGTGGTCCAGCTCCTGGCCGACCAGGACGTCACGCCCAAGGAACCGGACGGCCTCCACAACGTCCTCATGGCCGGCGGTGCGCTGCTCCAGGCATTCAGCGAGTGTCAGGCCGACAGCCACACCGGGGTCGTCGTCGTCGACGACATCCAGTGGGCCGACGACGCCTCGTTGTCCGCGCTGGCGTTCGCGGCGCGCCGGCTGCGCCGCGACCGCCTCCTCGTGGTCACCGCCGCCCGGGCGGCGCCCGTCGAGGCGACGGGGCTGACCCGACTCGCGCGCGACCCGACCGGCACCGAGATCCACCTGCAGGGGCTCACCCTGGAGGAGACCGGCGAACTGGTCCTCGGTCTCAAGGGGGTACGGCTGGACCCCGTCCAGCTGCAGCACCTGCACGACGTCACCAACGGCAACCCGCTCTGGATCCGGTCGGCCGTCCACGACATCGCCGCCGAGGACCTGCGCGCGACGGCGTCGCTGCTTCCGGTCGCACCGAGCCTCGCGCTCAGCGTCCGACGGCAGCTGAACCGGTGTCCGCTCAACGCCATGTCCTTCGTGCAGGCGCTGGCCATCCTCGACGGGCCGCAGCCGGTCTCCCGGGTCGCGTCGTTGGCGGGGGTGGGCGACGTCTGGGCCGCGGTGGACGCCGCGATCGACTCGGCTCTCGTGGTGAGCGTCGGCACCCCGCCCGACCTCTCGGTCACCTTCGCGCACGCGGCCATCGCCTCCACCATCGTGGAGTCGCTGACCTTCGGGCAACGCGTCTCCCTCCACCGGGCGGCGGTCCGCAGCTCGACCACCAAGGCCGAGGCCCTCCGTCACGAGGTCGCCTGCGCGCCGGGCCCGGACGGGGAGCTCGCGGGTCGCGTCCTCTCCTACGGGCGGGCACGGGCCGCGGAGGGTCAGTTCCTCGACGCCTCCCGCTGGATCGGCGACGCCGCGGCCCTGACCCCGAACCCTCCGGAACGCGGGCCCCTGCTCCTGGAAACGGCCCACGCCGCCCTGGCCGGAGGGTTCCAGTACTCCGCGACCCGAACCCTCGCCGACCCGCAGACGCCGCAGGGTGGGTACCGGGACTTCCTGCTGGCGAGCATCGCGTGGCTGCGGGGCGACGCGGCGGAGGCGGCCGTCCTGGCCCGCACCGCCAGCGAGTCCGACGACCCGCACGCTCAGGCCGGAGCGGCGATCGTCCTCAGCCAGCTCGCCCTCATCGGCGCCCAGCCGGACGAGGCGGCCCGCTGGACGCAGCGCGCGCTCGAGCTCAGCGGTGACATGGAGCGACCACTGGCCCGCGCCGGTGTGGCTGCCGCCCTGATCATCCAGCGCAACCCGGCGGGGGTCCTCGACCTGCTCGGACCGCCGCCCCCCGAGACGGGCCCGCAGCAGGTCCCGGCGGAGGGGCTTCGGGGACTGGCGCTGATCCACCTCGACCGTCCCGACGAGGCTCGATCGGTCCTGCTGACGGCCATCGCCGCCGCGCGCCGCCACAACCAGTTCAGCCTCGCCAGCGTCCCGCTGGCCAACCTCGGGATGCTCGAGCTGAGAGTCGGCCGGTGGCCCGAGGCCACGTTGGCGCTCGAGCAGGCACTGGCGTTCGCGGAGGCGTTCGAGGAGTACTGGTCACTGGGCGTGGTCCTCTCGCTGAGCATCGGCGTGCCCGCGCGACAGGGTGACTTCGCCACCGCCGCGGGCAAGGAGGCGGCGGCGACCACGGCGGTTCGCCGCAAGCTGGGCGGCGCCGCCGCGTGGATCTACCTGCGAACCGCGCGAATCCAGCTGGCCCACGCGCGGTCGGACTCGGCCGCCCTGCTGCGCGAGGGCCGAGCCCTGTCCGCCCGTGCCCTCGACTCGACCGCCGACCTTCCCGGTGTCTCGCAGTGGCGGGGCCTGGTCGTCGACACCCTGGTCGGGCTCGGCGAGGTGGCCGAGGCCGCCGACCACGTGGCCCGGCTCGACCAGCTCGCCGCGGCCGCGCAGAACGTGTCCGCCGGGGCGGAGGCGGCCTTCGCCAGGGCGGTGCTCCTGGCGAGGACCGACGGCGTCGACGGCGCGCAGGAGAGCTTCACCCAGGCGGTGAAGGGCTACCGGGACGCGAAGATGCCGTTCGAGACCGCGCTCGTCCGGCTGCGCTGGGGGAGCGCGTGGCGCCGTGCCGGAGACGTCGCCGCGGCCGAACCACTGCTCACGCTGGCCCTGACCACATTCGAGCGGCTCGGGGCCCGGTCGTACGGCGAGCTGGCCCGGCAGGAGCTGCCCGCCGGCGGTGTCTCCCCGCGGCGCTCGGGCGGGATGGCCGGTCTGACCGGCCAGGAGTCGGTCGTCGCCTCACTGGTCGCCAGGGGCCTCTCCAACCGTGAGATCGCCGCCGAGATGGTCCTCAGCCCCCGGACCGTGGAGTACCACCTGGCGAGCGTCTTCCGGAAGGTCGGCGTCACCTCCCGGAGCCAGCTGACCGGGATCGTCCTGCGCAGCCAGGAGTGAGGGACCGCCGCGGGCCGGTCGGTGCGGACAGGTCGACGGGCACGAACGGTGACTTCGGCTTCGAACCGGCGTCATGGCCGGGTCGTGCCAGTCCATCTGTCCGCGGTGGTGCGGCGCAGGCCGGCGAGGGCGGGGCATTGTCGGACGTCGAAGGGTCGAGCCTCACCGGACAGCCGCCTGGCGACGACGTGGCACCGCCGGTCGGTCGAGGTCGAGGACGACCGCGAGGGCGTGGGACAACGCGTCCAGCTCCCGCCGCTCTACGTGTCCGACCAGCCGGCCGAGGCGGCTCGGATCGACGGCGGCCGTCTGTTCGACCATCACTCGCGTGGTGACGTCCCCGACGACGATCTCGGGCCGGAAGGAGGCCGGTCGCGCTCTGGTCGAGGTGGGTGCGACGAGGAGGGTCGACAGGGGGAGTCGGTCGGACTGCAGCACCACCGCAAAGCGTGGACCCCTCTGCTCGTGCCCGGGACGATCTCGCGGTGGCCGCAGCTCGTGGACGTCACCGCGCACGGACGAAGTCCATCTCGGCGAGGATCAGCCGGGCCTCGGTGCGGTCCTCCTCGTCGCCGGCGAGGACCAGTGCCTCGCCGCGCAGCGCCTCGTCGTTATGTATTCCAAGTCGAGCGAATACCATTGCAGCATAAGGATGTTGTCGTAGTCGGACGCGTCGCGAGTGGCCCCGATTGCACCGCGAGAAGCTCGGCCAGTTGCCGAGCACGCCTACTGTCCAGCTATCGACCTGGGTGCTGCCGCTGTACCGTTCGGCTCGGCGTCGTCGTCCTCGGCCGGCTGGGCGGCGTCGCCCCGATCTGTGGCGGTCAGCCGTTGATGTCCGGGGCGGTGAGCCGGGCCGCATCCGCCGCCTCGTCGTCCGGCATCGTCTGCGACGTGCGTTCCGCCTCGACGCGCTGGCGGTAGTGCTCGACCTCGTTGTCCACGGTGTCGGCGTCCCAGCCGAGGATCGGTGCGACGATCTCCGCGGCCGGCCGCGAGGCGCCGACCGCGCGGTCCCAGGTCTCGATGGACAACCGGGTCCGCCGGGCGAGGACGTCGTCGAGGTGGAGGGCGCCCTCGTGCGACGCGGCGTAGGCGATCTCGGCGCGCAGGTAGTCCTCGCCGCCGGGCAGCGGGTCGCCGAGGGAGCGGTCCGCCTCGATGAGGTCGAGGATCTCGGTCGTGAGGATGCCGTGCCGCATCAGCATCTTCTCGATCCGCTCCACGTGCAGCCCGGACTCCTCGGCCAGCGCGGCCCGCCGGTTCCACATCGCGTGGTAGCCCACGGCGCCGACCAGCGGGATGTCCTGCGTCGTCGACTCGGGCACCGATCCGCCGAGCGTGCGCGCCGCCTCGTCGATGGCGTCGCGCGCCATGATCCGGTAGGTCGTGTACTTCCCGCCGGCGACCACGATGAGCCCCGGGGTCGGATGGGCCACGACGTGCTCGCGGGAGAGCTTGGAGGTCTGCTCGCTCTCGCCGGCGAGCAGGGGCCGCAGACCCGCATACACGCCCTCGACGTCGGCCTGCGTCAGCCGGGTGGTGAGGAACTTGTTGACGTGCTCGAGCAGGTACTCGATGTCGGCCGAGGTCGCGGCCGGGTGGGCCTTGTCGAGGTCCCACTGGGTGTCCGTCGTGCCGATGATCCAGTGCCGGCCCCAGGGGATGACGAAGAGGACCGACTTCTCGGTGCGCAGGATGATGCCCGAGCGCGAGTGGATCCGGTCACGGGGGACGACGAGGTGGATGCCCTTGGACGCCCGGACGTGGAACTGGCCGCGCTCGCCGACCATCGCCTGGGTGTCGTCGGTCCAGACGCCCGTGGCGTTGACGACCTGCCGCGCGTGGACGTCGAACTCGCGTCCCGTCATCTTGTCCAGCGCCCGGATCCCGGTCACCCGCTCGCCCTGCCGGAGGAACCCGATCGCCGCGACGCGCGACGCGACGTGGGCGCCGTAGGTCGCCGCGGTGCGCGCGAGCTCCATGGTGTGCCGGGCGTCGTCGACCTTCGCGTCGTAGTACTGCACGGCGCCGGTCAGCTCGGACCTCTTCAGCGCCGGGGCGATCCGCAGCGTGGCCCGCCGGCTCAGGTGCTTGTGCCACGGCAGGCCGCCGTCGTTGCCGGTGGTCCGGGCGAGGCTGTCATAGAGCGAGAGGCCGGCCTCGACGTAGCCACGCTCCCAGCCGAGGTGGGTCAGCGGGTAGAGGAACGCCACCGGCCGGACCAGGTGCGGCGCCAGTCTCGTCAGCAGCAGCCCGCGCTCCGTGAGCGCCTCGTGGACCAGCCGGAAGTCCAGCATCTCCAAGTACCGCAGGCCGCCGTGCACGAGCTTGCTCGACCGGCTCGACGTCCCCGACGCGAAGTCGCGCGCCTCGACCAGCCCGGTCGTCAGGCCGCGGGTGACCGCGTCGAGCGCGCAGCCGGTGCCGACCACGCCCCCACCGACGACGAGGAGGTCGAGCTCGTCGCCGGAGGCGAGCCGCTCGATGGCGGCGGCGCGAGACGCAGAGGACAGGGGACGCGGGTTCACGAGATCTCCACCCAGTCGAGGGTTCGTTCGACGGCCTTGCGCCAGCCCGCATACCCGGCCTCACGCTGGTCGTCACTCCATTGCGGTGTCCAGCGCCGGGACTCGTGCCAGTTGGCGGCGAGCTCGTCGGTGTCACGCCAGAACCCGGTCGCCAGACCCGCAGCGTATGCGGCGCCGAGGGCGGTCGTCTCGGCCACCACCGGGCGGCTGACCTCGACCCCGAGAACATCGGCCTGGATCTGCATGCAGAGGTCGTTGGCGGTGACGCCGCCGTCGACCTTCAGGACGCGCAGGTCCATGGGGCGGCCGGCCTCGGCGCTGTCCTCACACATCGCGTCGGCGACGTCGCGGGTCTGGTAGCAGATCGCCTCGAGCGTCGCGCGGGCCAGGTGCGCCGAGGTGTTGAACCGCGACAGCCCCACGATCGCGCCGCGGGCGTCGGACCGCCAGTACGGCGCGAACAGCCCGGAGAACGCCGGGACGAAGTAGATCCCGCCGTTGTCGTCGACCTGCCGGGCGAACGTCTCGACGTCCTCCGACGCCCGGATCAGCCCCAGCTGGTCGCGCAGCCACTGGACCGCCGACCCGGTGACCGCGATCGAGCCCTCCAACGCATACACCGGCTTGGCGTCCCCGAGCTGGTAGGCGACGGTCGTCAGCAGCCCGTGATGCGACCGGACGAGCTCCTCGCCGGTGTTGAGGAGCATGAAGTTGCCGGTGCCGTAGGTGTTCTTGGCGTCTCCCGGTGTGAAGCAGACCTGGCCGACCGTCGCGGCGTGCTGGTCGCCCAACGCCCCGCCGATCGGGATCTCGCCGTTCCATGGGCCCCGGTTCGCGGTATGCCCGTAGAGCCGCGGGTCGCTCGACGGCCGGATCTCGGGCAGCATCGCGCGGGGGATGCCGAAGAACCCGAGCAGCTCGTCATCCCACTGGAGCGTCTCGATGTCCATCAGCATGGTGCGACTGGCGTTGGTGACGTCGGTGACGTGCTGACCGCCGTTCGGGCCGCCGGTGAGGTTCCAGACCAGCCAGGAGTCCACGGTGCCGAAGAGGGCGTCGCCGCGGTCCGCCGCTGCGCGCAGGCCGTCGACGTTCTCGAGCATCCACTGGACCTTGCCGCCGGAGAAGTACGGCGCCGGGACCAGGCCGGACCGCTGCCGGATGAGGTCGCCGCGACCGTCGGCGTCGAGCGCCTTGACGATCGAGTCGGTTCGCGTGTCCTGCCAGACGATCGCGTTGGTGTAGGGGCGACCGGTGTTCTTGTCCCAGACGACCGTGGTCTCGCGCTGGTTGGTGATGCCGATGCTGTCGATGTCGGCGGCGGTCAGCTGCAGGCTGGTCAGGCAGGAGCCGATGACCGTCTTGGTCCGCTCCCAGATCTCCAGCGGGTCGTGCTCGACCCAGCCGGCCCGCGGCAGGATCTGCTCGTGCTCGAGCTGGTGGCGGCCGACCTCGTTGCCGTCGTGGTCGAACACCATGAACCGTGAGCTCGTCGTGCCCTGATCGACCGCACCGACGAAGTCAGCCATGTCGTCAGGCTTTCACATCCGAGGCTCTTCCTGGCGTCTGGTTGGGTAGTCCTGTGCCCGACGCCGTTCCGCCCCGGCGCTCCCAGCCGTCCCGCCGAGGCCGGATCGCGGGTACCGCACTGCGACGGCGCACCCAGCAGGTCGTGCGCGCCACCGAGCCGCCGACCGACGCGATCCCCGTCTGGACCCAGCCGGACGGCGTGGATGTGGCGGTCGGACGGGCCGCCGTCGAGCTCGCGGTGCGCGGCGGGATCGCCCTCATGGCGACCGGGGCGGCCGCCTCGGACGTCGTCGCCAGCGTCCTGCGGCTCACCGCCGCCTACGGGCTGCGGTCGGTGCACGTCGACGTGACGTTCAGCGCGCTCACGGTGTCGTACAACCGCGGGCCCAACGCCGACCCGCTCACCATGACGCGCGTGGTCCGTGCGCGGAACCAGGACTTCACCCGGCTCTCCCGCCTGCACGACGTCGTCGACCAGGTGGCCGCCGACCCCATGTCGGTGCAGGACGCCCGGGAGCGGTTCGACGCCGTCATCCACGCGCCGCACCCGTACCGCCGGTGGGTCACCACGGTGGCCACCGGCGCGATGGGCGCCGGCACGTCGCTGCTCGCCGGTGGCGGTTGGGTGGTCGTGCTCACCAGCATCGTCAGCGCGGCGGTCATCTTCCGCGTGCTCACCGCGCTGGGCCGGCGCGGCATCCCGGGGTTCTTCGCCCAGGCGATCGGCGCGGCCGTGCCCACGGTCTTCGCCATCGGACTCGCACTGGTGCAGGACTCGACCTCCCTGCTGGAGGGCGTGCTGCCCTCGCTCGTCGTGGCGTCCGGGATCGTGGTCCTGCTCGCCGGCCTGTCGCTGGTCGGGGCCGCCCAGGACGCGATCGAGGGTTTCTACGTCACCGCGGGCGCACGGGTGTTCCAGGTGATCGTGCTGACCCTCGGCATCGTCGTCGGCATCGTCGTGGTCCTTGGCGTGGCCGGCCGGCTGGGCGTGGTCCTCGCGATCTCGCCCGAGTCGCAGATCCTCGCCGGACCGGTGGTCCAGCTGGTCGCGGCCGCGATCATCGCCGCCGGCTGGGCGATCTCGTCGTACACCAACGTCCGCAGCGCCGTCTTCACCGCGCTCGCGGGGGCGACGGGCTGGCTGGTCAGCCTCCTCGTCACGGACTCCGGAACGAGTGCGGCCTTCGGCGCCGCGCTCGCCGCCTCGGTGATCGGCTTCGGGACGCAGCTGGGCCGGCAGCGGTTCCGGTTCTCCGCGCTCGCGGTGACGACCGCGGCCATCGTGCCGCTGCTCCCGGGGCGCGCGGTCTACCGAGGCCTGTTCGAGATCGTCAACGGCGAGAACGGTTCCGGGCTCTACCAGGGGCTCGGGACGCTGCTCGGCGCCGTCGGTGTCGGGATGGGCCTCGCCGCCGGTGTCTCGCTCGGTACGTATGCGGCCCGGCTCGCCACCCAGACCGCGCACACGCTCGCCGACCGGTTGACGCGCTCCTGAGTCTCGGCCAGCGTGAGCAACGGCACGCGTCCGTGAGGTACGCGCATACCGGCGGCTCGGGCAGTATGCGGGCATGCAGTTCGGGCGCACGTACGAGGAGTTCGAGGTCGGTGCTCTCTACCAGCACTGGCCGGGCAAGACGGTCACGGAGTACGACGACCACCTGTTCTGCCTGCTGACGATGAACCACCACCCGCTGCACCTGGACGCGCACTACGCGGAGGGTTCGACCCAGTTCGGGCGCAACGTGGTGGTCGGGAACTACGTCTACTCGCTGCTGATCGGGATGTCGGTCCCGGACGTGTCGGGCAAGGCGATCGCCAACCTCGAGATCGAGTCGCTGCGTCACGTGGCGCCGACGTTCCACGGGGACACGATCTACGGCGAGACCACGGTGCTGGAGAAGTGGGAGTCGACCAGCAAGGACGACCGCGGGATCGTCCACGTGGAGACGCGCGGGTACAACCAGGACGGGACGTTGGTCTGCATCTTCCGCCGCAAGGTCATGGTGCCGAAGCAGTCCTACCTCGACGCCCGCGGCGGCGACCACCCCGGCCGCCCGGTCCCCCAGGCCTAGCCGGCCCGTCGAGCTGCTCCCAAGGTGGTCCGTAGGGGTGATCGTGGTCGATCGTCGACCCCCTGGGGGCAACAACCGACCACGCTCCCGGCCCGCGGCGCGGCAGAGACTCCGAGGACCTCGAGCCACAGCCGGCTGTGACGGCGCTCCACTCAGGGGCGCGCGACGGCGGCGACGCTCCCCGTGGAGCGAAATCAGCGTCAGGACACCAACTTCGCTCCACCGGAGCGGATTGCGCGGTGATCGTGGTCGATAGTTCACCCCCTGCGGTCAACAACCGCCCACGATCCGGTCCGACAGCTCCGCGCGAGCCGGCCACAACCGCGCGCGCTTCCACGCATACGCCGTCGCTACGCTGGCCCGCGTGAGTGGGGGGACGTCGACCGGATCGCCGCCGAAGCCGGGCGGGATGGGTCTCTCGACCTCGGCCGAGGCCGCGAAGGTGTCGATCGACCGGCTGATGTTCTTCTCCGACGCGGTCGTGGCCATCGCGATGACGTTGCTGGCCCTCGACCTTCCCGTCCCGCCCGCCGACTCGGCGTCGGGCCTGCTGGACTTCGTCGGCGACCACTACGGGGAGTGCCTCGCCTTTCTCATCAGCTTCTTCGTCATCGCTCAGTACTGGCGCGGCCACCACCGGATCTACCGCTACGTCACCGACGCCCCGCCCCGGCTGGTCCTGCTCAACATCTTCTGGCTGCTGACGGTGATCCTCACGCCGTACGCGACCCGGGTGATCTACGGCGGGACCGACATCTCGCACACCGACTTCCCGTGGCGGTTCAGCTTCTACGCGCTGGTTCAGGCGTTCGCCGCGCTGACGTTCTTCCTCGCCGAGCGATACCTCGAGCAGAACGGGCTGTTCGCCCCGGAGACGCCCGCCGGGCTGCTCGAGCGCGGCTACGTGCGCAACATCGTGCTCATGGTGATCTTCCTCGGCTCCATCCCGCTGGCGTTCTGGGTCTACGGCTGGGCCTTCATCGCGTGGAGCCTCATCCCCGTCGGCATCGTCGTAGGGATGACCATCGTCGACCGGCGCCACCCGGACGCGGGGAGCGGCAGATGAGCGGCAGATGAGCGGCATCGACCTGCATACCCACTCGACCGCGAGCGACGGCACCGAGTCGCCGGCCGCCGTCGTGACGTCGGCCCGCCGCGCCGGGCTGGAGGTCATCGCGCTCACCGACCACGACACCGCCCACGGCTGGGACGAGGCGGCTGCGGCCGCCGAGCGGTACGGCGTCGGCCTGGTCCGCGGGATGGAGATCTCCTGCTCGCGCTACGGGCGGTCGATCCACCTCCTCGGCTACCTCGTCGACCCCGACCACCCGGGCCTGGCCACCGAGATCGGGTATGCCCGTGAGGCACGGGTCAGCCGGCTGCGGCGGATGGTCGAGAAGATGGCCGCGGACGGCATTCCGCTCACCTACGAGCAGGTCGTCGCGCAGGTCCCTCCGGGTGCCACCGAGGGTCGGCCCCACATCGCCGACGCGCTCGTCGCCAACGGCACCGTCCCGAACCGCGACGAGGCGTTCGTCCGCTGGCTCGGCAACGACAGCCCCTACTACGTGCGCCACTACGCGCCCGATCCGGTGGACGCCGTTCGGCTGGTGGTCGACGCCGGCGGCGTCGCCGTGCACGCCCACCCGTTCGGGCGCGGCCGCGGCGCCGGCGCGGGGGACTCGCTGATCGAGGAGATGGCCGCGGCCGGACTCGGTGGCCTCGAGGTCTACCACCGCGACCACGACGAGGGCGCGCGACAGCACGGCCTCGAGCTCGCCGAACGCCTCAACCTGCTCGTCACCGGCTCCAGCGACTACCACGGCGCCGGCAAGGAGAACCGGCTCGGCGAGAACACCACGGCCCCCGAGGTCCTCGCCGAGATCGAGGGCCGGGCCAGCGGCGTGGTTCCGGTGCTGCGATGACCGAGAGCCTCTCCGCCGCGCTCACTGTCTTCGTCTCGACGCTCATCACGCTCATCGTCATCATGGACCCGCCCGGCGCGGTCCCGATCTTCCTCGCGCTCACGGCCCGGATGACCCCGGCCGAGCGGTCGGCCGCGGCCCGGCGGGCGTCCCTCGTGGCCTTCGGCGTGATCGCCCTGTTCGCCCTGTTCGGTCAACGGATCCTCGACTACCTGCACGTCTCGTTGGCCGCGCTCCAGGGCGCCGGCGGCCTGCTCCTGCTCCTCGTCGCCCTCCAGCTGCTCACCGGGCAGGAGCAGGAGTCGATGGCCGACGCCGGCGTCAACGTGGCCATGGTCCCGCTCGGAACCCCGCTCCTGGCCGGCCCCGGCGCCATCGTCGCGATGATGCTCGCCGTGCAGCAGGCCGGTGCCTCGACCGGTGTTGCCGGTTACATCGCGGTCGGTCTGGCGCTGCTCGGCACGATGGCCGTCGTCTACCTGTTCCTTCGGTTCGCCACCGTCGTCCGGCGGATCCTCGGCGAGTCCGGCACGGTGCTCGCGACCCGCATCGCCGGCCTGCTGCTCTCCGCTATCGCCGTGCAGATGGTCGCGAGCTCGATCCGGGCGTTCGTGACGACCGGCGTCTGACACCTGTGGAGGAATCCCGGGCCCGGTCGGTGCGGCTCGGTACCGTTCGATCGTGACGAGACCGACAGCGGCGCAGGGCGTGTTCGAGGGCATGCCCACGCCTCTGTATGCGGCGTCGCCCAGCCGCCTCCTGGCCTACCTCGAGTGCCCACGCCGCTACCGGTTCCAGTACCTCGACCGCCCACGTCCGGCCTCGCGACCGCAGCGCGCGCACACCTCCGTCGGCCTCGCCACCCACAACGCGCTGCGCGACTGGTGGGACCTCCCACGCCGTGAGCGGACCGCGGCCGGTGGTGCGTCCCTGCTGCGCAAGGCCTGGATCGCAACCGGCTTCCGCGACGACGAGCAGAGCGGCCGCTGGCGCTCCCGGGTCGGTGCTGAGGTGGAGGCCTACCTCGGTGACGTCGACCCCGACGACCAGCCGCGCGGGATCGAGCGCACCGTCGCGATGCGTACCGACAGCCTGGTGCTGAACGGTCGCGTCGACCGTATCGACGAGCGGCCCGGCGTCGACGGTCCCGATCTGGTCATCGTCGACTACAAGACCAGTCGGCGTACCTGCACCGAGGAGGACGCGCGCACGTCGCTGCCGCTGGCCCTGTATGCGGCGGCAGCCTGGAGGATGTTCAGGCGCCGCACGCTGCGGGTCGAGCTCCACCACGTGCCCACCGGCACGGTCGCGGCTCACACGCATACCGTGGAGTCGTTGCGTCGCAAGCTCGACGAGGCCGACTCGCTGTCTCGGGATGCCCGCGCCGCCGACGCGTCCTACCGCGAGCTCGGCGTCGAGTCCCCGTCGTTCCCACCCCTGCCGTCGGCGCTCTGCACCTGGTGCGACTACCGTGCTGCCTGTCCGGAGGGGCAGCGGATGGGGCCGGAGAAGTCCTCGTGGGCGGCCCTCGAGCCGGGTGACGAGAGGTGCACTGATGGCGAGAGGTACCCCGAGGAAGAGCTCCTCGAGGGCACGGTCCGGCTGGGTGGTCGCCCTGGCCAACCAGAAGGGCGGGGTCGCGAAGACGACCTCGGTGGCGAGCCTGGGGGCGGCGTTCGCCGAGCGGGGTGAACGAGTCCTCCTCGTCGACCTCGACGCCCAGGCCTGCCTGACCTTCTCCCTCGGCGTCGACCCCGACACCGTCGAGACGTCGATCAACGAGGTCCTCGTCGGCAAGGCATCCGTTGCCGCGGCGGTTGTGTCCTGCCAGGAGGGCCTGGACCTCGTCCCGTCGGTGATCGAGCTGGCCGGCGTGGAGGCGCAGCTGCTGTCACGGCCGGGTCGCGAGTACGTGCTGCGGACGGCGCTCGAGACGGTGGCCGACGACTACGACGTCGTCCTGCTCGACTGCTCGCCGTCGCTCGGCGTCCTCACGCTCAACGCCCTGACCGCCGCGAACGGCCTCGTCATCCCCATGCCGTGCGAGATGCTCAGCCACCGCGGGGTAGGGCAGCTGCTCGACACCGTCGCGGACGTGCAGCGCATCCTCAACCCCGACCTGCGGATCCTCGGGATCCTGCCGACGATGTTCGACGGGCGCAGCAACCACGCCCAGGCCGTGCTGGCCGACGTGGGGGAGCGCTACGACCTGCCGGTGCTGTCGCCACCGATCCCGAAGACCGTCCGCTTCGCCGAGGCGCCGGCGGTCGGTCGCTCGATCCTGTCGACCTCGTCGTCGTCGAAGGGCGCCGCGGCCTACCGGGAGGTGGCCGCCGCGCTCCTCGCGACGCGCTGACGGAGGGCTCAGCCCTCGGTCGAGGCGGCCGCCCTGTCGGCACCGGCGGACTCGACACCGCCGCCACCGCGACGACGGCGACGCGGGCGGCGCGAACCGCCCTCGGCCGAACCGCTGGAGTCGGCCGGCTCGGATCCGTTCGTGGCCGAGGACTCGACCGCGGCGGACGCGCCGGCGGCCTCGTCGTGGCTCTTCACGGTCCGGCGCCGGTTCCGGTTGCGGCGCGGCCGCTCCTCGGACCCGTTCTCGTCCCGCTTCTCGGCCGGAGCCGCGCTACGGCCCTCACCGCGACCCTCACCGCGACCCTCACCGCGACCCTCGCCACGGCCGTGGTCGCGACGACCGCCGTCGCGACCGCTGTCACGACCACCGTCGCGGCGGTCGTCCGCGGGCTTGCCGTTCCGGCGTCCGGAGGCCTTCCCGGTCTCGCCGAGGTCCTCGAGCTCTTCCGCGTCGAGACCGGCGCGGGTCTGCTGGGACTTGCGCAGGCGACCGGTGACGTCGGTCGGGATGTCGAGCTCGGCGTACAGGTGGTCGGACGAGGAGTACGTCTCCTCGGGGTCCGGGATGCCGAGGTCGAGCTGGCGGTTGATGAGCCCCCAGCGCGGGATGTCGTCCCAGTCGACGAAGGTGACCGCGATGCCGGTGTTGCCGGCGCGGGCGGTGCGGCCGATCCGGTGGACGTAGGTCTTCTCGTCCTCGGGGCACTGGAAGTTGATGACGTGCGTGACGTTCTCGACATCGATGCCGCGAGCGGCAACGTCGGTGGCGACGAGCACGTCGACGTTGCCGTGGCGGAACGCCCGCAGCGCCTGCTCCCGGGCGCCCTGGCCGAGGTCGCCGTGGATCGCCGCGGCGGCGAACCCGCGCTCGCTCAGGTCGTCGGCCACCTTGGCGGCGGTGCGCTTGGTCCGGCTGAACACCAAGGTCAGGCCGCGGCCGCGGGCCTGGAGGATCCGCGCCAACATCTCGACCTTGTCGAGGGCGTGCGCGCGGTAGACGAACTGCTCGATCGCCTTGACCGTGTGGGCGTTCTCGTCGGGGTCGCCCATCGCGCGGATGTGGGTCGGCTGGCGCATGTAGCGGCGGGCCAGCGCGACGATCGCGCCCGGCATCGTCGCGGAGAAGAGCATGGTCTGGCGGGTCGGCGAGGTCTGCGCCATCAGCGTCTCGACGTCGGGAAGGAACCCGAGGTCCAGCATCTCGTCGGCCTCGTCGAGGACCACCGTCCGCGCCTGCGACAGGTCGAGGTGACCCTGCTTGGCGAGGTCGATGAGCCGGCCCGGCGTGCCGACGACGATCTCGACGCCCTTGCGCAGCGTGTCGATCTGCGGCTCGTACGCACGGCCGCCGTAGACGGTGATGACCCGCGCGCCCCGGCGGGTGCCGGCCCGCTCGAGGTCGCCGGCCACCTGGACCGCGAGCTCACGGGTGGGACAGACGACGAGGGCCTGGGGCTTTCCCGGCTTGGCCAGGGACTCGAACCCCTCGTCGGTGGGGGTGACGATGCGCTGGAGGATCGGCACGCCGAACCCCAGGGTCTTGCCGGTACCGGTCTTGGCCTGGCCGATGATGTCGTGGCCGCCGAGGGCCACGGGCAGGGTCATCGCCTGGATGGGGAACGGGGTGACGATGTTGATCGCGGTCAGCGCCGCGACGATGTCGGGGTGGACGTCGAAGTCGGCGAACGTCGGCAGCGGCGTCTCGACGGTCGGCTGGCTGGGCTGGTCGGGCTCGGCGGCGTCGGGCGCGCCGGCCTCGATGGAGGTGTCGGTCATGAGGTTCTCTCGATCGAGCCGCGCGAGCCGAGGTCTAGAGGTCGCTGCGGCGGTGTTGCGGGCCGATCGGAGGTCTGTCGTCGCCCCGTGGGGGCGGGCTGAGTCTCTCAGCGGGTTCTCGATTCGTGCCGACCGGGCACCGAAGGTATGCGTGAGTCTACCGGCTCAGGGTGTCGGAGCCCGTTCCGCGGTCACCACGACGGTCGTGTATCGCATCGTGAAGGACCCGCCGGCCGCGTCGACGGCGTCGCCGATGCCCTCGACGAGGGACTGGGCGCGGTCCGGCGGGATCTGGCCGAAGAACCCGCTCGTGGGCAGCTGGTCGACCCAGTCGTCGCGCGTGTAGGTCTGCTCCCACGGGTACCGCCGCTGCTCCGGCTCGCCGAACCCCGCGGTCTGCCGGATGGCGTCCTCGGCCGTGCTGATGAAGCCGCCGTAGCCGTCCACCGCCGACCGGACGGTGAACAGCATGGGCAGCTCCGGCAGGAGGCGGCGGTAGACGCCGGCGAACGCCTCGGCTAGCTCAGGCGGTGCGTCGCCGCCGTTCCAGAACACCGCCAGCCGCCCGTGGGGGCGCAGCACCTCGGCCGCCTTGGCGGTACCCGCGACCGGGTCCACCCAGTGCCACGTCTGGCCCCCCACAACGGCGTCGAACGTCCGGCGCGCCGGGTCCCAGGACTCGAACCGTGCGACCTCGACGTCGACCCCACGCCGTCGCGCCGACTCGGCCATCCGGGCGTCCACGTCGACGCCGAGCACCCGGCAGCCCGCGCTCTGGAGCTGACGCGCCACGATGCCGGTACCGACGCCCACGTCGAGCACCTCCCGCCCCGGCAGGGCGTCGACGAGGTCACGGATGAATGCGGCGGGGTAGCGCGGCCGGGTCCGGTGGTAGCGCTCGGGGTCGGTGCCGAACGACTCCGCCCACTCCCGGTGACGGTGCGGTTCCACGCTCCTCAATGTAGGTCGGTGACCTCTCGGCCCGCATACCACCGCCGCTACGGTGAGCGCATGACGGACCCCAGCGCTGACGCCGTTGTCCCCGCCGCCTCCGATGCGTGGACCGAGGACTTCCGCGCCGCCGTCGTCGACCTGCTGGGGGCGCTGGCGTACGGCGAGCTGATGGCCTTCAGCCAGCTCGCGGCCGACGCGGAGTCGGCGCCGAGCCCGCGCGACAAGGCCGAGGTCGCCCGGCTCGCCGTCACGGAGTTCCTCCACTACGAGCAGATCGTCGCCCGCCTCGAGGAGCTCGGGACCGACCCCCAGGCAGCGATCGCGCCGTTCGTCGGGGCCGTCGACGCGTTCCACGAGCGGACCGCCCCGAACGACTGGCTCGAGGGCCTGGTGAAGGCCTACGTCGGCGACGGGATCGCGCAGGACTTCTACCGGGAGATCGCGGCCTACGTCGATGCCGACACCCGCGCCCTGGTCGAGACGGTGATCGGGGACATGGGCCGCGACGAGTACGTCGTCCGGGCGGTCCGTGACGCCATCTCCGCTGACCCGCGGATCGGCGGCCGGCTGGCGCTCTGGGGCCGCCGCCTGGTCGGCGAGGCGCTGACCCAGGCCCAGCGGGTCGGCGTCGAGCGCGACGCGCTCGCGTCGCTGCTGGTGGGTGCGCCCGGCCGTCCGGGCGCCGATCTCGCCGAGCTCGGTCGGATGTTCGCGCGGCTCACCGACGAGCACACCCGCCGCATGGGGCGTCTGGGCCTCGCCGCCTGAGGGCATCCACCGATCGGTTGATGCCCGGCGTCCACCCAGGTATGCGACGAGCCAGCCGATCGGGGTATGCCGGTCGCCGCCCCGCGCTCACCGCAACTACTCAGAGATGTCCGCGCAGTAGTCACCCTCATGCCGTTTCGGGCGCGACTACTCAGACATGTCCGGCGAGTTGCTCTCGCGCGGGATCCGGAACCGTCACGATGGAGCGAAATGAGCGTCAGGGCAGCGACTTTGCTCCACTCAGGGCCTGACCGGATCCTCTCCACACCTGACCCCAGGGGGCGGGTCCGAGCTGTCCTCAACTGTTGCCCCGAGCCAGGCCGGACACGAAGGAGCCCGGCCGCACTGGGCGGCCGGGCTCCTTCGTGGGGTGGAGCGCTCAGACGTTCGAGCGCCCCGCCGTCATGCGTCCGTAGATGACGATCCCGATCGCGGCCAGGATGGCGCCGACGATCCAGAACCACCACGAGATCCCTCCGCCGCCGCTGTATCCGAAGATCGCGCCGAGGATGAGGTTCGCCACGAGCGAGGCGACGATGCCGATGATGATGGTGACGAGCAGTGAGATGTTCTGCTTCCCGGGGAGGATCAGCCGACCCAGGGCGCCGATGATCACACCGGTCACGATGGCCCCGATGATTGTTCCGATCATGTCCGCACTCCTTCTGGTCGCGGGCGGCGACCGTGTGGCCCGATTCGAAGTCCGGGCGTTACCAACTGTTGCGCACCACCCAACGTCTCACTTGCCGGGTGTCGGATGGGCTAACTGACGCGACCGAAATGGTTGCGATGTGGTGACGATAACCAGGGGGGTGATCGTGTCCCGCAGGGAGGGTATTCCCCGGTCAGTCGGTCCCGAAACCGACTCGGCTCTTCTCGGTCTCGCCGATGTGGATGTAGCCGAGCGCCGTCACCGGAACGACGTACTTGCGGCCCTTCTCGTCGCTGAGGGCGAGAGTCCCGCCCTTCTTCAGCGCCTCGTCAACGAGCGCGGTGACTTCCTCGACGCTCTGACTGGACTCGAATCCCAGCTCGCGGGCGACGTTCTGGACGCCGATCCTGACCTCCACGGGGGTGCCTTTCGTTAAGGGAGCCGGCGACTGGATGACGCCGCCGACGGTCATGAGCACCCGCATTCCGGTGCCGTGACGTTGCGTACAGTCAACTGCGGCTGAGGGCCGCCTGTTCCGCTTGTTCGCTCTTGGGGAAACCGCCGATGCCGCGCCAGGCCAGCTGGCCGACGATCCGGGCCGCCTCCTCGCGGGGAACCTCACCGGCTTCGCCGGGTCCCCAGTCGCCCCGGGACAGCCAGTACCGCGCCGAGACCTGCGCCATGCCGGTCAGGGCCATGCCGAGCAGGTGGGCGTCGGCGTCGGAGAGGTCGGTGTCGCCGGCGATGACCTCGGCCAGCGCCTCGCCGCAGGTGAGGGCCACGCCCTCGACCCGTTCGGCGACGGCGGGCTCGTTGGTGAGGTCGGACTCGAAGATCAGCCGGAACGGCGCGCCCTGCCGCGACACGAACTCGAAGTAGGCGTCGATGCACGCGATCACGCGCTGCTTGTTGTCGGTAGTGCTGGCCAGCGCGTCGCGGACCGCCTGCTCGAGGAGCCCGCGGTGGTGGTCGATGAGGGCGAGGTAGAGGTCGAGCTTGCCCGGGAAGTGCTGGTACAGAACGGGTTTGCTGACGCCGGCCCGGTCGGCGATCTCGTCCATCGCGGCCGAGTGGTAGCCGTACTCGACGAACGTGGCCTGGGCCGCCTCGAGCAGCTGCGCGCGTCGCGCCGACTTCGGCAGTCGCTGGCCCCGCGCGGGGCCGTTCGCCGTCGTCGTCATCGGTTGTCCCTCCACGTTCGTCATCCTACCTACGAGTAGCTAACGCGCTCCGGGACGTTGCTGGGTCCTCGGACGGTGCTCCACGAGCGGCGGGTAACGTCGCTCACGTGCCGCTGCCGCCGATCGCGTCGCCGGGTCGCCCGCTGGACCGCCCCGAGGTCGAGCGGTATGCGCGCCACGTGCTCCTTCCCCAGGTCGGCAGGACCGGACAGGAGCGGCTGTCGGCCGCACGGGTCCTGGTCGTCGGGGCCGGGGGCCTGGGATCACCGGCGCTCCTCTACCTGGCGGCCGCGGGTGTCGGGACGCTCGGCGTGGTCGATGCGGACGTCGTCGAGACGAGCAACCTTCAGCGTCAGGTGATCCACTCGGACTCCGACGTCGGGCGCCTGAAGACCGAGTCGGCCGTCGAGGCGGTTGCTCACGTGAACCCGTCGGTTTCGGTCGTGCGGCACGACGTGTGGCTCGACTCGTCGAACGCGCTCGACGTGCTGCGCGACTACGACGTCGTGCTGGACGGGACGGACAACTTCCCGACGCGGTACCTGCTGAACGACGCCTGCGTCCTCCTGGGCAAGCCGCACGTCTGGGGTTCGATCTACCGCTTCGACGGGCAGGTGTCGGTGTGGTGGGCCGAGCACGGGCCCTGCTACCGGTGCGTGTTCCCGACGCCGCCACCGCCCGGAGCGGTGCCGTCGTGCGCGGAAGGCGGGGTGCTAGGAGTTCTCTGTGCGGCGATCGGCTCGGTCCAGGCCACCGAGACGCTGAAGCTGTTGCTGGGCGTGGGGGAGCCGCTGGTCGGGCGGCTGCTGGTCCACGACGCGCTGTCGATGACGTGGGATGCGCTCACGGTTCGCAAGGACCCCGACTGTCCCGTATGCGGCGAGTCACCGACGGTCACCTCGTTGGTCGACTACGACGAGTTCTGCGGGGTCGGCGGGCCGGGGCTCGGCGCCGCCGCCGATGTGCCCGTGGTGTCGGCGCCGGAGCTGGCGGTCGAGCTCGGGTCGGACGCGCCGCCGCTCCTGGTCGACGTGCGCGGCCCGGACGAGCGCGCGATCGCCTCGATCCCCGGTGCGCTGGCCATCCACCTGGACGAGTTCCGGGACGGTTCCGCGTTCTCCCGCGACGAGCTGGCCGCCCACGGCCGGCGGATCGTGGTGATGTGCAAGGTCGGGGGTCGCTCGGCCGAAGCGACCCGACTGGCTCAGGCGGCCGGCTACACCGACGTGGTCAACCTCGACGGCGGCGTGCTGGCGTGGGTCCGCGAGGTGGACCCGACCCAACCGGCGTACTGACCGCACCCTCGTCCAGGCGAAGGGTCCGAGGGAATCCACCGGTCGCGAGAACTCTCCGAATGATTGTTCCGGTCGGCAGGGTTCAGCCTCGTCGGGCCCGGGTACTCACCCTTCACCAGAGGTGAAGCCAGCGCCTCCCACCTCAATCGGGATCGCGCACCGGCAGGTCTGCTGGTCATCCCTACTCTCCCGGTCGGCATTGCCGCTCGCCGGGTTGTCTCCTCGCGTCACCCCTCTCGGTGACGCCGACGAAGGAAGAACCCATGTCCCAGTACGACAGTCCCCCCGCGTCCGGAAACGGCTACGACCCGCTTCCCGTGACCGACCCCATCACCACTCCCTACCTCAGTGAGGGCACCTCGCACGACACCGCACCGTCCTCGACTCCCGAGGTGGCCGCGGACCAGGCCAAGCAGGTCGGTCAGGAGGCTCTCGACGGCGGCCGCCAGGTCGCCCAGGTCGCCGCGGACGAGGCGTCCTCGGTGGTCGGGGAGGCCGGTACGCAGGCGAAGAACCTGCTCGGCGAGGCACGGACCCAGCTGACCGACCAGGCCGCCACTCAGCAGAACAACCTGGCCACCTGGATCAGCTCCATCGTCGACGAGCTCGACGGCATGGTCGACCGTTCCGAGGGTGGCGACACGCAGTCCGGTGCGGCGACCTCGTTGGTCCGCCAGGTCTCCTCGCGCGCTCGCAGCGCCGCGGGGTGGCTCGAGGACCACGAGCCGGCCGACCTGCTCACGGAGACGTCGCGGTTCGCGCGGCAGCGTCCGGGCATGTTCCTCGCTCTGGCCGCCGTCGGGGGTCTTGTCGCCGGGCGTCTCACCCGCGGCCTCACCGCTGACGCGTCGCCGAGCACGAGCTCGGCGTCGCCGTCGGCCATCGATGCCGGCTCCATGCCGATGTCGACCCGTCCGGTCGTCACCGCGACGACGTCCGATCCCGTTGGGGTCCAACCGTTCCACGTCGACGAGTTCTCCACCGCACCGGAGACTCGCACCGAGTCCGAGCGCGCGTGGGACCTTCGATGACCGACGAGTCCGGTTACGGGGCGGCGACCCGCATGCGTCCCGAGTCCGACGACCGGCCGATCGGCGAGGTGTTCAGCGCTGTGACGTCCGACCTGTCGACGCTGATCCGGCAGGAGGTCGCCCTGGCGAAGGCCGAGGTCCGCCAGAGCGCCACCCAGGCCGGTGCCGCGGCCGGCAAGCTCGCCGGAGCCGGAGTGGCCGGCCACATGGTCCTGCTGTTCGTGTCCGTCTCCGCATGGTGGGGCTTGGGGCAGTTCATCGGCAACGCGTGGTCGGCGCTCGTCGTCGCCGCGTTCTGGGCCATCGTCGGGGCCGTTCTCTACACGTCCGGCCGTACGCAGCTGGGACAGGTCGAGGGCCTGCCCCGCACCACCGAAACCACCAAGCAGATTCCGCCCGCACTTGCAGGACACGAGGAGACATCATGACCGCTGACCCGGACCAGATTCGCCAGGAGATCGAAGCCACCCGAGGTGACCTGAGCGACAACGTCAACGCGCTGGCCGACAGCGTCCGCCCCGGCAACGTGGCCCGCCGTCAGGTGGACAAGGTCATGGACGGCGCCTCCGACCTGAAGGACCGGGTCATGGGAGTCGCCGAGGACGCCACCTCGTCCGTCGGCGACGCGGCCGGCGACGTCAAGGACGCCGCGGGCTCCGCACCGTCGGCGGTCCGCCGGCGCACCCGTGGCAACCCCGTCGCCGCCGGACTGGTGGCCTTCGGCGTCGGCTGGCTGGTCGCGTCCCTCATCCCGGCCTCGTCGGCCGAGCAGCAGGCGGCGACCGCGTTGAAGGACAAGGCGCAGCCGCTCACCGACGAGGTGACCAACGCGGCCAAGCAGGTCGCCGGGAACCTCCAGGAGCCCGTGCAGGAGGCCGTCGCCCAGGTCAAGGAGAGCGCGGCCCAGTCCGCGACGACCGTCAAAGATGAGGCGACCTCCAGCGCCCAGTCCGTCTCCTCGTCTGCGCAGTCCGCTGCCGACGAGGTCAAGGCCCAGGCGCACTGACCGGTGGTGAGCGGCCTGGCCAGCACTGCTCAGGCCGCTCACCTCGTCACATCCGATCGACCGTTCCGTGAAAGGCAGTCCATGAACCTCCTGACCTCCGACCGCAACACCGTGGTCCGAACCTTGCACGACCTCGGCGCCGCCGCCTGGTTCGGCGGCTCCCTCATGGGCGCCGTCGGCCTCAACGGCGCGTCCAAGGACGTGTCCGACCCCGGCGAGCGCGCCACCGTGGCCGCCTCGGGCTGGGCCCGCTGGAGCCCGGTGGCGGCGTCGGCCATCGCCGCCCACGCCATCGGCGGGATCGGCCTCATCGTCGCCAACCGCAACCGCGTGGCCCACCAGGACGGGGTGGGCGCCAACACGGCCATCAAGGCCGCCCTCACCGTCGCGGCGATGGCGACCACGGCGGCCAGTGGTGTGCTGGGTGCTCGGCTGGCGCAGCACACGCCCACTCACGCCGCGGGCGGTACGGTGCCCGACCAGCGCACGCCGGCCAGCACCGCACGGCTCCAGCAGGGACTGCGCGTGCTGCAGTGGGCGACCCCCGCTCTCACCGGAGCGATCGTCGTCCTCGGCGCGCAGCAGGGTGAGCAGCAGAAGGCCGGTCAGGTCCTGACCGGAGCCGCCCGCCGGACCCTGAACGACGTCGTGAGCGCCATCCGCTGACCGCACACGCAGGCAGCTCGTCCGGCCTTCCTCGACCAGTCGCCTGGTCGAGGAAGGCCGTTCCGTTCTACGTCGCCTCGCGGGTCAGACCCACGGGCTCGGGACCGGTCCACTCGCGATGCCGTCCCTCGGCGATCAGCGCCAGCCGCCGCAGCGCCTCGCGGTTGCGGGCCGCGATGACCTGCTGACGGGCGGGCCGGGGGATGGCCAGACCGGGTCCCGCGGTGGCGTCCTCGACGATCGTCACCTCGCAGCCGTCCTCCCGGGCGACGATCGACAGCTCGACGCGGGCTTCGCCGAGCGGCCATCCCTTGGCGTGCACGACCATCCGACGGTCCGGCTCGGCCTCCAGGCAGCGGCTGACATCGCTGATGACAGCAGGCCACACCCCGATGGAGTGGTGGATCCGGCTGCCCGGTGTGGGCCAGCTGGGGTCCACCGCGCGGACCCGCGAGGCACCGACCACCCAGTTGGCATACAGCCAACCGTCGGAGAGCACCGCCCAGACAGCCGCGGGCGGCGCCGACACAAACCGGCATACCCGCGCGCGGCCGTGGCCGTCGAGGCGCTCAGCTGCTACTGGCGGCCCCATCGAGTCTCGCTCAACTGGGGCCGATGGGTGGGTCCGGCCGACGATGCCGAGCACGTTGTCCCAGGGTCCGTGGACGGCCTCGCCGATCGGCTGTGGCTGGAGGACGTTGCCCGCGGTGTGGTCAACCTCCTGCGGCGACAGGCCACCGGCCCGCATCAACGGAGAGACGATGCGATCGAAAACCCCTGGAAGGAAACGGAACCCGAGAACGGTGATCGAGTTGGCGGGTCCGACGTTGGTCTCACGGGCCGGCCGCTCGAGCCGTCGGACGATGGCGGCGGCCACCCGCTCCGGCGAGACGACCGGCGGCGGCGGTCGCCCGTGGCGTCGCACGTAGGTGCCGGCCTGGAGGTACACGGGGGTGTTGACCCCGCCCGGTGTCACCAGGCTGATGTCGATGCCGGCCGTCGCCCGCGCCTCGATCTGCAGGCATCGCACCAGCCCGTGCACCGCCCACTTGGCGGTGAGGTACGAGCTCATGTACGGCGTGGCGATCTTGCCGAGCAGGGAGCCCACGACGACGAGACTGCCGCCGCCCTGAGCCGCGAACACCCGCAGGGCCGACCGGGCCACGTTGGCGGTGCCGACGAGCGTGGTCTGCAGAGCGCTGTCGAAGACCTCGGCGGGGACGTCCTCGAAGCGCCCGTAGGCGAGGACGGCAGCGGCGTGCACCACGGCGTCGACCCGGCCGTGGACCCGGATCGCCTCGTCCATCAACGCGTCGACCTCATGGCGGCGGCTCACGTCGGCGGGCACCACGGTGGTCATGCCGGGTGCGCAGTCCAGCTGGGCAGCGAGCAGCGCGCTCTCCGACCGTGACGCCATCACCACGACGGTGCCGCTGTGGCTCAGCTGGATAGCGGTGGCCCGGCCGATGCCGCTCGAGGCGCCGGTGACGATGACGACCCGACTCGTAGCCGTCACGGGTTGAGCAGCACCTTGATGCACGCATCCTGCTTGGCCTGGAAGATCTCGTAGCCGTGTGGCGCCTGCTCGAGGGGCAACAGGTGGGTGGCCAGGTCGCTCGTCCCGAGGGGGTCCGTCTCGTCCAGGACGAGGGGCATGATCTCGTCGATCCACGCCTTGACGTGGCACTGACCCATCCGCAGCTGCACGCCCCGGTCGAACATCTCCATCATCGGCATCGGATCGGCTTCGCCGCCGTAGACCCCGCTGATCGAGACGGTCCCGCCGCGGCGTACGGACTTGATGGCGGTATGCAACGCGTCGAGGCGGTCGACCGCGAACCGGTCGATCAGGGGCCGGGCCAGTGCGTCCGGAAGCAGACCCACAGCGGTCTGAGCGGCTTGTGCGCGCGGGGAGCCGTGCGCCTCCATCCCCACTGCGTCGATGGTGGCGTCCGGGCCGCGGCCGCTGGTCATCTCCAGGAGGGTGGCGGCGACGTCGTCGACGTCCCGGACGTCCAGGACCTCGACGCCGTGCTTCTCGGCCAGGTCGAGGCGCTCCGGCACGAGGTCGACCCCGATGACTCTCTCGACACCCTGGGCGAGCGCGATCCGGGTCGCGAACTGGCCCACCGGCCCCAACCCGAAGACGGCCAGGGTTCCGCCGGCCGGGACGTCGGCGTAGGCGACGGCCTGCCAGGCGGTGGGCAGGATGTCGGAGAGGTAGACGAAGCGGGTGTCCGGTCCCTCGTGGGGCACCTTGATCGGCCCGAAGTGGGCCTGTGGCACGCGCAGGAACTGCGCCTGCCCGCCGGGCACCGAACCGTAGAGGGAGGTGTACCCGAAGAGGGCCGCGCCCTTGCCCTGGTCGCGCACCTGGGTCGTCTCGCACTGGGCGTAGAGGCCGCGCGAGCACATCCAGCAGCGCCCGCAGGAGATGTTGAACGGCACGACGACGCGGTCGCCCGGGGCGATGTGGGTGACCTCCGAGCCGACCTCTTCGACGATGCCCATGGCCTCGTGCCCGAGGACGTCGCCGGGGTTGAGATAGGCGCCAAGGACCTCGTAGAGGTGCAGGTCCGACCCACAGATGGCGGTCGTGGTGATCCGCACGATCGCGTCGGTCGGTTCCTGGATGACCGGGTCCGGTACCTGCTGGACCTCGACGTCGCGCTTGCCCTGCCATGTCAAAGCCCTCATCGGACACCCCTCTCGTTGCGGAAGGCGTGTCCGCACGCAGCGCACCAAGCCTGACTGTGCGCTACCCGGTTGCCCTGACCCGCAAACCATTTCGCGGGTCTTTCGGGATGACGGCCGACGTGCCGTCTCCGGCGGGGGACCGTAGAGTTGGCCAGGCCCCGACTCGGCGCCACAGCGGTGGCTGCGCAGGTCGGCGCGGAAAGCGAGCCTCCGGTGCGGGTCCTGGTCACGGGTGCGGCTGGGTACCTCGGTTCCCGGCTCGTTCCGGAACTCCTCCGCCGCGGGCATACCGTCGTCGCGACCCGAACCGGACCCGAGGCGCCCGAGGTGTCGTGGGCCGACCGGGTGGAGTGGCGTCGGATGGACGTGCTCAACCTGCGGGAGACCGTGCTGGCCCTGGACGGGGTCGAGGCCGTGGTCTACCTGATCCATGGGCTCGGGGATGCGGAGTTCCGGCACACCGATCGTGAGGCGGCCGAGAACCTCCGTGACGCCGTCGACCACGAGGGCGTGCGACGACTCGTCTACTTCTCCGGCCTGATTCCCGACGAGCCCACCGCGGACCTGTCGGAGCATCTCGCGTCACGGTTGGAGGTGGAAGAGACTCTCGCGCAGTCCACCGCGTCGACGCTGACCCTGCGCGCGGCGATGGTGGTCGGCTCCGGGTCGACCAGCTTCGAGATGGTGCGACAGATCTCCGAGCGACTCCCGCTCCTCCAGACCATCCCCACCTGGATGCGCGACACCGTCGTCCAGCCGATCGCCGTGGCCGACGCCGTGCACTACCTGGCCGAGGCGGTGGAACGGGTCGACGTCGTCGGTCACCTCGACGTCGCCGGCCCGGACCGTCTCACCTACCCCGAGCTGCTGGACCTGTACGCCGACATCGCCGGCCTGACGCGCATACAGGTCACCGTTCCTGGCCTGCCCGAGGAGCTCGTGGGGTGGGTTGCGGGACAGCTCACCGACGTCGACACCCCGACGGTCCAGTCGTTGATGGCAAGCCTGCGACACGACATGGTCGCCGATCTCGAGTCGGTCGGTGCCCTCGGACCGCACGACCCGATGCCGTTGACCGAGAGCATCCAGCGGGCTCTGGCCGCCGATGACGCTGACGTCGACGGTGCGGACGTGGCGGGGGACCCGGCCCGCGCCTCCGCGGCGGACCGCGTCTGAGCGCGGTCTCGTCGCGCCGTCAGCAGCTCAGACCGAGCTCAGCCCACAACGTCGTAGTCGATGGGCTTGCACCGGCCGCCGTTGGACTTCTCGGCGGAGCACGCCGTGAGCCCGACGAGGAGGTCGATCTCGGCCAGCAGGGTGAGGTGGTCGCCGGCCACGGAGGTCGGTGGGTCGATGTTCAGGTCTCCGGACCGGTCCGTCCAGACGTTCATGAAGATGTTGAAGGTCGTCGAGATCTGGTCCGGACGGACGCCGAACGGGGCCAGTCCCCGGCTCAGGTTGGCGAAGCAGCTGGGGTGCGCGGCCCCCTCGAGGTCCGGGTAGAGCAGGTCGAACGTCTCCTGGCTGCACGGGGTCAGCAGGATGTCGTGGCGACCGCAGGTGTCCTCGACGATGGTCGCCATGATGCGACTTCGGTTGCTGTACAACCGATCTCCCGTGGAGACGTAGATGCCTCCGCGGTAGTCGATGGTGCGGCCGCTGGAGAACCACTCCTCCGGGTCGTCTGCGGCGACGGCGAAGAAGTCGCTGACCTGCCCGCCGTTCGGGTCGCGCACCGTGAGGCGTTGTCCGGCCTCGAGGCGGAAGCCCACGCCGGTCTGCGGCTCCAGCCTGGTCATGCCGTCGTCTCGAACGGGGCGACCCAGTCGCTCTCGACGGCTCGGCCGGAGTACTGGCGGGCCTCGGAGCCGTTGCCGTGGTCGCTGACCATGGGGTTGATGCTGCCCTGGAGGGCCGCGTCCCGTTCTCGGATGATGTCCCTGAGCCGCTCAAACTTGCCGCTGGCGCGGAGCGTCTCGAACTGTTCGTGCAGGTTGAAGACCAGCGTCGGCGAGACCGTGCGCCGGGCGTCACGTGACGCTCCGGGATGCAGGCCGACGACGAAGAACGCAGTACCGGCGACCGAGAACGCGAAGTGCTCGTTCATCGGGTCGGAGGAGACGTCGTCGTTCCAGTCGGCGTCGTCGTCGGCGTTGAGCAGCCGCAGCTGGGTCCACAGCAGCCGTTCGAAGGCGTGCTCGTCCGGCACGGTCGGGCCGCGGAAGATGGCCACGAAGGACGCGAAGCCGCCGGCCGGGTCGACCGTCTGGGCGAACGTGCTGAGGTCGTGAAGCAGTGCTGCCGTGGCCTCCTTGCCGGCCAGCTCGTCGTAGACGCGAATGGTGGCGTTCTCCCTGCGAAACACCGATCGCGCACCGAGACAAGGGAACTCCTCGTGCTCGATCATGCCGGTGAGGGACGCGGTCAGATCCTCCTCGGAGGCCTGTCCCGTGCAGGCGATGTAGGGGGCGAGCTCGGTCACCGGACTCCTGGTCGAACAGCGGGGCGAAGGCGCCGAGGGTCCTGTCGGCGCGGACCCATCCCGCAAGGGTCCTCTGCGCCGAGGTCGGCGCAGCACTGAGTGACTACCCGCGCGCGAACGGTGCCAACCTGTGGCCGTGCTCACTCCGCGTGGTTCGCGACACTCAGTCGAGGCGAGATGGTGGTGCGTCGGTGTGGTTGAGCCCCAGCAGCACGTCCTCGCGGGAGTAGTGCCCCACAGCGTCGAACCACGGCTTGGCGTGCAGCACGGCACGCAGGTCGCAGTCGGCGACCAGGAACCCCTCTTCGTCGTAGAGCGGGCCGGCGATCACGTCACCCGAGGGCGGTCGGCTCGACGATGACCGCGCCGCCGCGGCCGTACACGACGTCGCGCTTCACCGGCACCCGGAAGTCTTCCGGGAACGCCGAACCGGGAATGTACTGCGGCACCGACACCACGAAGGCACCCGACTCGATCGCGATGTGTCGCACCGTCGCGAGCCAGCCGTCGGAGTCGTCGGCGGTCGGTGCCCCCCAGATCAACCGGCGATCGGGCGGACCCTCCAGATCCGCCTTGACCCCCCCAGATCAGCCACCCGCCGACCCTAACGCGACGGCGTACGACCGCGTTCGTTCCGTGACGCGGCTTGCTCCGCCCTGCCCCTGCGGTGAATGCGTGCTCGGTCATGCGCACGGCGACGGTGTCCCCGTCCACTGGTGGAAATGAACGACCAACCCGACGGGGTCCTGGGTGGTGGTGAAGACCGCCGCGGTGTCCGACATACGGACCATGCGGCCGGAGACACTGTCGCGGCTGCGAGCGCCCGCGGTCCGGGGATCGACGATCGTGTTCGGGATGTCCGGAACCGGTGGGTCGACCTCCCAGCTGACGCCGTCGAAGGTGGCGTAGCGGAGGCCGCAATGGATCAGCAGCGAGTAGTAGTTGGCGGTCAGTCCTGATGTGGTGCTGGTCGGCGTCGGTTGACGCGGCTCGGAGACGGACTGAGAGCAGGCGGTCACGAGAGCAGTCGCCAACCCCACTGCGCCCAACGTCCGGGCGAACCGGCGTGTCATGTGTTGAGGACACCCGTCGCTGAGGGAACGTTCCCAACCGAGCATCCATGATGCGCGGGTGAGTCCAACGCTCGAGCGGACAAGAAGACGAGGAGGTCGACATGGCTGCGCGGAAGGACCACGGCGCCAGCATTGGTGACGACGAGCTGTACGAGAAGATGCGAGACCAAGGTGCCAGCCGGGAGAAGGCCGCCCGCATCGCCAACGCGGCCGCCAACTCCTCCCGCAAGGCGGTGAGCAGCAAGGGCGGTCACTCCGGCTCCTACGACGACTGGACTGTCGCCCAGCTCCGCACACGCGCCGCCGAGGTGGGCATCAGTGGACGGTCGACGATGAAGCGGGCCCAGCTCATTCACGCGTTGCGCAACAACTGACCGCGGTGACACTCGTCGAGACCGATGAGTTCGGCCGACGAACCCGGTCGTAACCCTGTGACCCAGTTCCGTTCTGGGGCACAGGAAGATGGGAGCAGACATGGCGGTAGGAGTCTTCGCGGGGATCCCGGTCAACGACTACGGCGTCGCGCTGGACTGGTACCGGCGCCTGCTCGGCGCGGAACCGGCGTTCTACCCGAACGACGTCGAGGCCGTGTGGCAGCTGGCCGACAACTGCCACGTCTACATCATCGAGGACCTTGACCGAGCCGGCGGCGCCGTCAACATGATCTGGGTCGACGACCCCACGTCTGAGGTGGCCGACATCGCCGCCAGAGGGCTGGAACCGGTCGACGTCGAGAAGCACGAAGGAGTCTGGAAGTACGTCTTCCATGACGCCGACGGCAACGAGATCGGCATCGGCGGCGAGGTCGCATCCTCTTCGTCAGAGACGGCGCCGCTATTGGCTACCCCGAAAGGTGGGAAGCCGCGGGTATACGTTGAGCCCGGGCCAAGATGCGTTCGATGACGCTCGGAGAGGTTCTCGTGTGCTGATCCGGCAGCGGGACGTAGCGGTGCGTCCGTTCCCGCCCAGCCGACGGTTGGTGACAGCGGCCGTCCGCGCCGGCCGCCGAATCATGCCCATGCACGGGCTGTTCGACGTCGACATCACGACCGCACGCGCGCTGCTCGAGCGGCACGAACCGCCGCTGTCACTGACGGCGTTCGTCATAGCCTCGATCGGCAGGGCAGCTGCCACGCATCCCGAGGTGCACGCATACCGTGACTGGCGGGGCCGTCTGGTCGAACACCACTACGTCGACGTCCAGACCTTGATCGAGATACCCACGAGCGACGGACCGTTCGGGCTCGTCCACGTCGTCCGTGACGCCGACATCCGTAGCGTCGACGACATCAGCTCCGAGATCCGGTCGGTCAAGGCCGACTCAACGTCGACCCGCGGCGGTCGCCTGCTCAACACCGTCGCACCCACCCTTGGGCGCGTCCCAGGTCTGTACCCGCTCATGTACGCCGGCATGAGCCGATCCCGGCGAGTCCACCTCGCTACCGGCACGGTCCAGGTCACCGCGATCGGCATGTTCGGCAACGGCGGCGGGTATGCCATCGCCCCGCCCACGTTGGCCTCACTGCTGCTCGTCGTCGGCGGCGTCAGCCGGCAGCCTCGCGCCGTCGGTGAGCGAGTGGAGATTCGCGACGTCCTCGACCTCACGCTGACCATCGACCACAACGTCGTCGACGGCGGCCCGGCCACACGGTTCGCCGCGGATCTTCGACAGCTCCTGCACACCGCCGCTGTGCTCGAGCGTGATTGCGGTCGGTGAGCAGGATCGCAAGGATTCGACCATGACTCCTCGCGTTCGACTCACGGTCTGCGACGCCGGTCCGCTGGCGGTCGACCGCAGCGACCTCATGGTGGGGGAGTCGGGGCCGGTGACGGTGCCCTCGACGGTGGTCGTCATCGAGCACGCACAGCACGGTCTCATCCTGTTCGACACGGGGATCAACCACCGCGTTGCCGACCGCGAGGGCGCGATCGCCCAGTGGGGTCCCGAGCTGCGGGAACGATACGGGGCAACGGGATTCGGACGTGAGGACGCCGTAGACGCTCAGCTGGAGCGTCTGGGTTACCGGTGCGCCGACGTCACGTACGTCATCTACTCCCACCTGCATCTGGACCACGCGGGCGGCATGGAGCACTTCCCCCAGGCGGTCCATGTCGTGCAGCACGACGAGCTGCGACACGCGTGGTGGCCGGACCGGTGGTCGGCCCGCGGGTATGCGTTGGCCGACTACCTGCCCGCCCGCAGCTTCGAGTACCTGGAGCTCACCGGCGACGCCGACCTGTTCGACGACGGCTCCCTGCGCGTGGTCCGGCTCCCCGGTCACACGCCGGGCAGTCAGGGTCTCGTGGTGGACCTCCCCGATCGAGGCCGGATCGCCTTCGTGGGCGACGCGGCGCACCTGCGCGAACAGATCGATGCCGACATACCCCAGATCAGCGACTGGAACGTGGAAGCGAAACTGCTGTCCTACCAACGGTTACGAGCGATGCGGCGAGCTGGCATCCAGCCGTTCCTGTCCCACGACGTCGACGACTTCGCCGCGCTGCCGTCGGGCGGCGAGTACTGGGACTGACTGCCCGGAGCGGCGGGACGGTCAGGCGGCCGGCCCGAAGCGGGCGGACTCGTCGCCTGACGTCTGAACGCGGTGAGCGTGCGCCATCGCCTCGGCCTGCCGCTCCGGCAGGAACCCGGAGTCGGACTCGCAGTCATGGCACACCGTGACCGCACGATGCCCGAGATGGACGACCTCGACGGCGTGAGGGTGGCAGGTCACGGTCGCCGCGTGGTGGTGATCCCTGCGGTGCGCGGCCGCTGCCGTGCACGCCGCTACCAGAGCGGCGCTCTCCTCAGCGGTGTACTCGCGCATGTCTCCTCCAGTTGCCGTACGGCTTCTATCCCGTTCAACGCTTCGCGCCGGTCGACCCATCCCCCGGATGTGCCTGTGCAGAGGACAGAGGACGGAACTGTCGGTGTCGATACAACTCCTCGCCCGCCACGGACACATCGGGCAACCAGCCAGGTGCGGCAGTCGAACGGACGAGCCCCGTGGGCCCCGAAGGCCCATGCTGGAGACATGGGCGACCGCACTCTGACCGTGGGCGTGCTCACCCCACACGTCACGGCCGGGCCGGAGATCGAGATCCCCGTCATGTCTGCGGGCCGCGTCACCACCGTGGTCTCCCGGATCTCGCTCACCGCCGCGGGGAGCGGTGCGGAGGCGACGTCACTGGACAACCTGCGACGAGGGATGCTTCCGTCAGCCCTCGACGAGGCCGCAGCGGCGTTCCCCGACGGGTCGATCGACGCCCTCGCATACGCCTCGACCAGCTCCGGCTACGTGATCGGTGCGGACGCCGAGGCGACCCTCGTGCAGCGGCTCCAGGATGAGTGGGCACTCCCCGTCAGCTCGAGCAGCTTGGCGGCGGTGCACGCCCTGCGCGCATACGGGATCGACCGGGTCGACGTTGTCCATCCACCCTGGTTCGACGACGAGACCAGCGAGCTGGGCGCTACCTACTTCCGGGCCCAAGGGTTCGATGCCGTCGCCTCACGGGCGGACACCCTTCCCGACGACCCCGCTCAGGTGCGGCCCGGACCCGTCGCCGACTGGGTTTGCGGCCACCTGAGTGCCCGGGCCGAAGCGGTCTTCCTCGGTGGCAACGGGTTTGACGCCGCGGGGGCGATCGACGAGATCGAACGTCGCACCGGTCGCCTGGTTCTCGAGGCTAACCAGGTCCTGCTCTGGTCGATCCTGGCCGAGAGCCAAAGCACGCTGGACATCACGGCATACGGACGGCTTCTCCGGGCTCGGCCACCCGGCTGAGCCACTCCTGGAGCAGCCAGCGGGTCGTGCGCGTCGATGAGGATCGTGCGGCGGGCTGCCGTTCTCGCAGGATGACCTTCCACGGGTCGACGCGGGTATTCGGACGTAGCGTGGGCGCTCTCGGTCGCCCCGGACCCGGCACCGCGCTCGCACAGACCGCGACCCAAGGCAGGGCACCGTGAACCAGCAGGAACAATCGTGCTCCGTTGTGCCCCAGTCAGGCGCCGAGGAGCCACGTCACTCGAGCACCGAGTCCGTGGGGGAGCTAACTCTGGTGGGGCTGATGCTTCGACTCGCGCAGGTGCTGTACCAGCACCGAGAGCGATCTCGGGCGCGGCTGCCGATCACCGAGACGGCACTTTTCGAGCGCGATCTCGTCGTGGAGCTGCACAGACGAGGGGTCGTGGCCACGCCGCCGTGACCACGCGGACTACTCGCTCCGAACGACGTCGACGGAGATCTCCACGGCCGCGACGTCTCCGCGGTTCTCGAGCCAGTGGAGGGTGTTCCGGTCCTCGGGCCATCCCACACCCGGCCCGTACTCCGTGGTGACCCCGTCGCGATGGTCGGTGATCGTCCCCTGCAGCACGTAGACGGTCCCGGGTCTGCCCTGGTGGTCGTGGACCGGGCCGAAGACGCCACCCGGCTGCATGGTCACCATGCGCATCCGCAGCTGGCGTCCCTCCATGCCCGGGATCTCGGGCCCGAGGTCGACCGTGGCCAACAGCTCTACGGCGACGCCCCGCGTCGCCGGTGCCACCTGTTCGTCGCTCATGGTGCTGTCCTCTCCGAGCCGTAGAAGTATGCCGCGGTGAGTCCGCCGTCCATGAGGAAGTCGCTGCCGGTCATGAAGGCACCGTCCGGGCCGAGGAGGAGGGCGCCGACCGTCGCGACCTCGTCCGGGGTCCCGGCTCGCCCGGCCGGGCTCGTCTCGATCATGGCGCGGAAATCGGCACCGGTGGGCGCCCGCAGCTCGTCGCGCGACATCGGGGTGACGATGACGCCCGGACTGATCGCGTTGATCCGCGCGCTGCGCTGCGCCCACCGCACCGCCTCCGCCCGGACCCGCAGCGCGTTCCCGCGCTTGGCGAGCTGGTACGCATACAGGGGATCGAGCACGCTGTCGGGCTGCAGCATCGGCAGGGACATCAGCTCCTCCACCGGCGTGGTCGCCAGCTGCCGCTCCTGCTCGGCGGTCAGGGCGGGCAGAACGTGCCCGGACTGCGAGGCGACGACCACGCCGGAACCTCCGGGCGCGATGACCCGCCCGAACTCCTCCAGCACGAGCGCCGTCCCGTAGAGGTCGACGCGCAGGATGGTCTGCGGCGGTGCCTGTGACGGCGAGACGCCGGCGGCATGGATCAACCGAGCCACGTCCCCCAGACCGGCGGCCCTACGCGCCAACGAGATCACCGACTCACGGCTGGTCACGTCCACCTCGGCCGCGCTCGCCTCGAACCCCGCGTCAGCGAAGGTGCGGGCCGTCGCGTCAGCCGCCTCCCCGTGGCGATCGGCGAGCAGGACAAGACGACCCGCCCCCACCCGGCGAGCGATCGCCTGGCCGATCGACCCGGCTCCGATCACCACCACGACTTCAGTCATCCCGACGTCCCTTCACCGGCAGTCCAAGGTGGCACGCATCATCCTCGGCCCAGCCGCCTACGTGCGGTCCCACTCCACGACGCCGTCGGAGGCCTCGACGACGGACTCACCGGCCAGGTATGCGACCGCGGCCGAGTCCTCGCGCAGGTAGGCGTCGAGGAAGGCCCGGATGACCGAGCCGAGCCACGCCTGCATCTCGTCGCAGACGGCCTGGTCGTCAATGGCGGCGACGCAGGCCCTGGTGTCCCCCTCGAACACGGTGTGCTGGGCTCTCTCGTGCTCGATCCAGAACAGGTACTTGTCGCCGCCGGGCATGTACTCGAACGGGTCGCGGCGCTCGTGCGGGGTGTCACCATCGCGGGCCCCGGTGCACATGAGCACCGGCCGGTCGACGGTGTCCCACGAGGTCGGCTGGAAGCCGTCGTCGCCGGCCCCCTCGGGCGACAGCGCCACGAATGCTTTGGGCCGCCGGTCCTCGGTGAGGCCAGGCCGAGGCCTGGCATGTACTCGCGACCCGCGCCGGCCACCATCATCGCCGACCCCGAGCCGGAGGAGTGCCCGAGGTAGGCCACCGACGAGAGGTCGAACACGCCGGCCCACGGGGCGTTTCACCGAGCTCGGCGAGTGCGCCGACGACGTGCACGAAGTCCAACGGTCGGTCGTAGTTGAGGTGCTTGAACTCACGGCACTGCGGGAGCGTGCCGCCCAGGTTCATCGTGAGGACGATCCGTTCGATGTCGGTTCGCGGTGTATGCGCGATGGCCACGGCCAGGTAACCGTGCCGAGCGACGACCTCGGCCCACTCGTCCAGGGCGCCGCGAGGGTTCACGTGTCCGAGCGCACCGCCGTGGGAGAGCACGACGACCGGCATCGGCTGCGACGCCGACGGGGACAACCGGACGGCCACGGGGATCGGACGGTCGGGCTGTCCCAGACGATCAGGGTCGACCATCGGCAGCTCGCGGATCTCGACGTCCGCGAGGTCCCTGGACGGGTACAGGAGTGCCGGATCCCCCATCCGTCGAGGGTAGCCGCCAGTCGCTACCGGATCTCGAGCGGAGCGAGGGCCGCTCAGGGGATGAGCACGCGTCGGGTGATCTGCGCGTTGTTCTCCCAGATGGTCCGGCGGCTGAGGATCGAGGGGTCCTGCGGGGTGGGTTGGACGTTGCCGTCCTTGTCGTACGCCCGGGACCGGATCGTGTGCTCTCCGGGGGTGGGCGTCCCCCAGTCCAGCGTCCAGAAGCTCCATGCGGCGTCGTCACCCTGGCTGCGGGTGAGCTTGGTGGGGCGCCAGCGGCCGTCGTCGACCTGCGCCTCGACCTTGGCGATGGGTGCTCCCCAGGCCGCTCCCAGGACCGTGTAGTGGTCTCCGATGCGGGTGACTCTGGCCGGGGCCGACTTCAGCCGCTCGTGGGTCACCGAGGTGAACGTCCACACCGTCTCCCCGGCTCGTTCCACCTCGCGGACCTGGACGTAGTCCCGAGCCATGAAGCGTCCCTGGTAGCGCGTGTCGAGGACCTCGATCCCGGTGAGCCACTTGACGTTGGCCACGCCGTACCAGTCGGGAGCGATGAGCCGAACCGGAGCGCCGTGATCGGCGGGCAGCGGCACCCCGTTCATCTCGTAGCAGAGCAGGTTCTCGGCGTTCATGGCGTCCTCGAGGGACATGCTGCGGGCGAAGTGCTCCGTCACGGTCAGCGCCCCGTTCGCGAACGCTCCGGTCTCACCGCCGCCCGTGATACCGGTGTTGTCGCGGATCGTCACCGGCCCCTTGTCGTCTCCCCAGAAGACCACCTCGATCCCCAGGTCCAGGGGTCGCGCCCGCTTGAGGACCTCGCGCAACGACGCGCCGGCCCAGCGCGCATTCCCGATGAGCCCGATGGCGAAGGCGGCGACACCGTTGGTGTTGCCGGAGCACTCGAGGGCGAACGTCACCTCTCGCCGGGGGAGGCGCTGAAGATCGGCCAGCGACAGACGCTGCGGGTGTGCGACCAGTCCGGTCACGTCCAGGCGCCAGGCCGTCGGTGAGAGCTGTGGCTGGTTGTAGTGCTTGACGGTGAAGAACTCGTCGTTGGGGGTGAGGTACTCGATGTCCTCCCACACCAGCGGGTGCGCGAGGACGTTCCCGAAGTCGGGGGGTACCGGTGTCGGCTGGTCGAGCCAGGGGATCACCACCCCACCATCGGGATGCCCGGGGAAGGCTCGCGCCGGACCGGCCACCGTCACGACGGTCAACCCGGTCAGGGCAGCGGCGGCTCCACCCTTGAGAAGCGTGCGGCGGGCAACGTCTGACTGCTGCTGTGGCATGGCTCTAGACGACCTCGACGGTCCTGGAGATGGCGAACCCGGGGCCGTAGGCGTACTTCACCAGCAGGCGGAGGACGTGACGGCCCTGGGGTAGGTGGATCATCGCCACCCACGAGTCCGCGGCGGCGGTTCCAGCGCCCGGAACATACCCGAACTGGTTGTCGACCGGAGAGTCGAACGGGAACTGCCGGGAGACCACCTCGAAAGCCGGGGTGCTGAACGTCGTGGCCACCCCGTCGACCTCGACTTTCACGTAGTCGTTGTCCTGGATCAGGCCCTCCCGGGCGCACCGGATCTGGTCCGCCTCGGTCACGGCGTAATACGGCGGTGGGGACTTGGTGTCGCAGGTGTTGCTCCAGAACACCATGACCGGCCGGCCGTGCCTGATGGTGCAGGTCGAGTCGTCGGCACCAACCAGCACCTTGTCGTCCTTGCCGGTGCTGAGGCACTCCGGGAACGGGTCGCCGATCCGGCGCTGGTAGAAGTAGGTCCACAGCTCGGCCATCAGCTCGCCGCGCGTCTCGCCGTAGACCCGTTGGCTGGGCACGACCCTCACGTTGTCCTGGTGCGTGGTGTCCGCGCTGGCAGTCGGCGCGGTCAGGAACTGGCTGCCCAGGGCGCCTACGGCCAGCAGGCCCAGCAGGACTCGTCGAAGTTTGCGCATGGCTCAGGAGTAGAGGGGGGCCCTTGGAAGTCGCTTCGAGAACGCTTGGATCGGTGAGTCGGCCGCTACCTGAGCCACATCTGGTCCAGCAGCGGTCCGAAGCCGTCGCGGTTGATGACGTTGCCGACCTGCGGGCTGACGACAACGGTGACCAACCGGTTGATCATGGGGACGAGGGCCGCGTCGTCGGTGAGCATCCGGTCCACCTCTGCCCAGACGGCCAGGGACGCGGCCGGGTCCGTACTTCGCAGCGACCGCGCCCGGTCGGCGAGCGCCTGGATGGTCGGGTTGCAGTAGGGGATGTAGTACGACGCGCCGCAGCCCACCGTGGCGTCGAAGTAGTTGCCCGGCTGGGGGTAGTCAGGAACCCAGCCCAACCGGGACTGGATCTGGTACGCGTCGGTCACGGACCGGGGGGCATCGCCCTCGACCGGGGCGACGGTGACCTGGTAACCCAGGTCTCGCAGGACGCCCGCGGTGTACTCCCCTCTTTCCTGAACCTGTGGACGGGCGAGGGTGCGAAGCACGATGGGGATGTCGAGCGTCCCGGATTCGGCGACGAGCGCGCGGGCCTTGGCGAGATCCGGGCCCAGGTAGGGGCCCTCGGCGGGCCCGCTCTGGTACGGGCAGTAGGGCCGGTGCCCCGGGATCCCGGGCGGGAGCAGCTGACACGTCGCCGTCGCGTACTCGCGCTGCACCCCGGTCATCTCTCTGACGACGTTCCGGTCCACCGCGTAGTTGAGCGCCTGCCGCACCCGTCGGTCGTCGAACGGCGGCACCGTGGGGTTGGGGAAGATCCCCTGGATGTCGAGGAGCTCGAACTGGTGGATGTACGCGGGACGACTGGTCAGTGAGGCGGGCAGCGGGAAGTCTCCTGGAAAGGCGACGGCTGCGCTGCCTGTGAGCACGTCCTCGAGTGCCTGAGCGTCCGACGCCACCCGACGCCAGATGATCACGTCGGGATACCCATCGGGCCGCGCCGCGGCGGACCACTGTGTGAAGTGAGGGTTCCGGTTCAGGATCACCTCGTCGGGACCCGCGGCCGTGACGACGTAGGGACCGGTGCCGGGGATCGGTGTCCACTTCTGGTCGCCGATCCCGGTACCGGGCGGCACGGGGTAGACCAGGAGCGCCAGCTTCTCGAGCAGCTCGGAATCCGGGTCGGTGAGGTGGATGGTCAGTCGCCCAGCCGTGTCGTCGGCGACCACGCCGCGACTGAGGTCGCACTCCTTCCCGAGTGACCCCGAGTCGAGACAAGCGGAGGCCCCGACGACCGCGCGGAGCAGGGCGGGGTTCGAGGCCGTCGGGTGCAACGCCCGCTGCATACCCCGGACGAAGTCGGACGCCTTGACCATCGCGCCGTTCGAGTACCGGATCCCGGGCCGGATCGAGAACACGTAGGTACGTCCGCCGTCGGTCGGCTCCGTCAGCTCGGTCGCCAGGTCCGGGACGAGGCCCCATGGGGACCGTCCGCTACTCATTCGGAAGGCGGCCAAGCTGTCGTAGGCGGACCGGAGCAGGTACTGGTTGTTGGTGAAGTAGGCCGACGCAGGATCGACGGTGGGCTCCAGCGACTTCCCCGTCCCCTCCCAGACCAGCGTGCCGCCTCGATGCTCAGCGCTGGGGAGGCCGCCCGAACCGGCCCAGATCTCTGGGCCGACCGCGGCGAGCACGCTGACCGCACTGCGGAGATCGGTGGTCTCGACGGCGTTGGTGCTGACGTCGATTCGCGAGACGGAACCGCCGTAGCGGTTGGTCACCCAGACGTGGTCGTCCTGCACGACGACCGACGACGGACCGTCGCCGACGGCGATCCGATGCACCTGTCGAGTCGACCGGACGATGCGGGACACCGACTGTCCGCCCTCGTGGGCGACCCAGACGTCGGTGGGTGTGACGGCGAGCGCGGCGGGGCCGGTGTCGACCCGGATGTCAGCGGCGGTCCGGTCTCCGGTTCGCGTGTCGATCTGGCTCATCGTCCCGCTCCGGCCGTTGGCCACCCACAGGGTCAACCCCTCAATGGCCAACGCACTGGGGCCGTCGCCGACGAAGATCGGCGCGTCAGTGAGCTCGGTGGCGGGGTCGATCCGGACGACGGTTCCGTCGCCGCTGTTGGCGACCCAGACGCCGCCTGGCCCGGCGGCGACGGCGACCGGGTCCGTGCCGACCCGGATCTTGTGCCCCGCTTGGGCGGTGGTCATGTCGACGCGGGTGACGACCTTCTCGCCGGAGGCGACGACCCACAGGTCCTCGCCCAGCGCCGCCAGAGCCTGGGGGTTCCGGCCGACATCTCTCACGGTCTGGGTAACCCGGCGTTCGTCCGGGTCGATCCGGACCACGGCGCCGGAGCCGCCTTCGGCCGCCCAGATCGCGCCGCTCGCGTAGACCATGGCGGATGGGGCGCTGCCGAGCAGCGCGGGGGCGCCGAGCGAGCCGCGGCTGTCGATCGGACCGACGCTGTTGGCGAGGAGCGGTGTCACGTCGGCCGGACGGATGAACAACACCCAGCCCGTGAGGACGGCGACGGCGACGAGGGCGACGGCCGTGGCGGCGGCCCACCACCGGCGCTTCGTGCCGCGCAGGAACCCCCGCCGAGGTCCGGCTCGGGGCGCGGCGTTCGCTGACGGCGCGTTGACCTTCTCGGGGTCGTAGGCCGGATCGGGTCCCGCACCGGCCGCGGATGCGGTCGGCACTGCTGTCCTTTCGGTGGTGTGATCCAGGCCCGGGTCCTGCCTGAGCACCTGCTGATGCAGGGCCTCCACCTCGGCCGACGGCCTGATGCCCAGCTCGTCGTCGAGGGTGCGCCGCAGGCGGTGGTATGCGGCGAGCGCGTCCGCCTGCCGGCTGGCTCGGTACAGCGCGAGCATCCGCAGGGCCGCCAGGTGCTCGCGCAGGGGGTACCGGGCCACGAGGGCGTCGAGAGTCTCGATCGCGGCGGGGCGACCGAGCGCCAGCTCCGCCTCGACCCACAGCTCGCTCGCCACCGCATGACGCTCGGCCAGCCGCGTCGCCACCTGAGCGGCGAAGCCGTTCAACGAGACGACGTCCGTCAACGCGTCGCCCCTCCAGAGTCCGAGGGCGTCACCGAGCAGGCCGGCGGCCGCGCCCGGATTGTCGGCCAGCAGCGAGCGTCCCTCCGCCACGAGGCGCTCGAACCGGACCGCGTCGATCGCCACCGACGCGGTCTGCAGCCGGTAGCCCCCCGGGACGGTGACGATGAGGCTCGGCGAGGCCCCCTTGGCCCTCGGGGGTTCCAGGGCCTGGCGCAGGTGGAACACGTAGCCCTGAAGCGTGGTCAGGACCCCGCTCGGCGGATTGTCGCCCCACACCGCTTCGACGATCCGGGCCGCGGACACGTCCTGGTCGGGATCGAGCAACAGGCACACCAGCACCGAGCGTTGGCGTCGACCACCGAGGATCAGTCGCTCCGGTCCTCGCCACGCCTCGAGCGGGCCGAGGATCCGCAGGTCGAGCACGGCGGGGTTCCCGGCTTGACCGGCAGCGTCGACTCTGTCCATCCGCAACCGCCTGTTCGGCTCCTTCCGGAGGGTACCGCCACGGAGCCGTGCCGCTCAGCGGTAGAGGCAGAACGGATGGCCGGCCGGGTCGAGCAGAACCCGCACGTCCTCCTGCGGCTGGAACTCGGGCAGCGTCGCCCCCAGCGCCAGCACGTCCTCGACCGCACCCTGGAGGTCGGCGACCTGAATGTCGAGGTGCAGCTGCATCTGGGGGTCGCCGGGGCCGGCCGGCCAGACCGGCCGGACGTGGTGGGACTCGGTCTGGAACGCGAGGTTGACCGGCGCGTCCGGCATCCCGATCGTGCACCAGTCCGGCTCGTCGGTGGCCAGCTCCCAGCCCAACAGGTCGCGGTAGAAGTACGCCAGGTCGCGCGCCTTGGGGGCGCCGAGCACGACACCGAGCCAGCCGCGCCGTTCCCGTCCGCGAATCGCCATGGCGGCACCCTGCCACGGCCGGCCGACACCCACCCTGGGGGTAATGGCGCTGCGCAAACCGACGCGTTCTTACCCGCACGCGGGCCGACCGCGAGGGCTGGCAGGATCGGACCGTGCCCGACGCATACCCGGTCTTCGAGCTGCCGGAGAAGGCCGAGGAGGTCCTCGAGATCGTCGACCAGATCCCCGAGGGCAAGGTGCTCACCTACGGCGACGTCGCCGAGCTGGTCGGGAGCCGCGGCGCCCGGTTCGTCGGCAACGTCATGAGCCGCTACGGCAGCGATGTCCCCTGGTGGCGCGTCGTCCGCTCCGGGGGGTGGCCGCCGCGCGGGCTTGAGGACCGCGCCCGCGACCACTACCGCGAGGAGAGCACGCCCATGATCCGCGGCACGCTGGAGGGGCTGCGTGTCGACCTGGCCAGGGCGCGCTGGGACGGGCCCGCGAGCTGACCGGGACGTGTCGCCCGCGCGTGGTGGGATGACGGCGTGGTCCTCCTACGACGTGCCCCGGCGCTCGTCGTCGACGCGCCGAGCCTCGACGACGGGCAGCAGGCCGTGCTCGACGCGCGCGGGCCACTGGTTCGTGTCCTCGGGGCACCGGGGACCGGCAAGACCACAACGGCCGTCGAGCTCGTTGTCAACCGGGTCCTGTTCGGAGGCCTCTCACCGGACGAGTGCCTTCTGCTCACCTCGACGCGGGTCGCCGCCGCGCGACTGCGCGAAAGGGTGACCGCACGGCTGGCCCGCACGTCGACCGAGCCGCTGGCTCGCACCCACCAGGCGTTCGGGTTCGGCATCCTGCGGCGCGAGGCGGCGCTGAGGGGCGACGAGCCGCCGCGGCTGATCAGCGGTCCCGAACAGGACGTCATCCTCCGCGAGCTCCTGACCGGGCACGCGAAGGGCGACGCGACCGCGCCACCGTGGCCCGATCACGTCCTCGTCGCCCTCGACAAGCGGGGGTTCCGCGCCGAGCTGCGCGACCTGCTCATGCGGGCCGTCGAGCACGGCATCGAGGCCGACCGGCTCGCAGCGCTCGGCGCGGAGCACGGCCGCCCCGAGTGGGTCGCCGCGGCGCAGGTGCTCCGTGAGTACGACCAGGTCACCGCGTTCTCCCGGCCCGGCGCCTACGACCCCGCCTGGATCCTCACCGCCGCTGCCGACCTGCTCGGGGACGACCCCGGGGCGCTGGCGAGGGTATGCGCGGACGTACGTCTCGTCGTCGTCGACGACGCCCAGGAGCTCACCTCCGCGGCCGCCCGGCTGCTGCGCGTGCTCACCTCCACCGGTCCGGACCTCGTGCTGGTCGGTGACCCCGACGTGGCGGTCCAGACCTTCCGTGGCGCCGACCCGCGCATCCTGGCCTCCGGGTGGACCGACCTCGGCCGGCCCGACCCCACCGTGGGTGAGCCGCCGACGATCCTCCTGCCCACCGCATACCGGCAGCCGACCGCTCTGATCGGGGTCAGCCGCACCATCACCACGCGCATCGGTGCACTCGGCGGCGGGAAGCAGCGGGCGCCCCGGCCGGTCCGCGAGGGCGGCAGCGTCGAGGTCGCCCTGCTGCGCTCACCGGCGCAGGAGGCGGCCCACATCGCGGCCCGGCTTCGCTCGGCCCACCTCCTCGACGGGATCGCCTGGGGCGACATGGCCGTCATCGTGCGCAGCGAGAGCCGCGACGAGGCGCTGCGGCGGATCCTGATGACCCACGGCGTGCCGATGCTCTCCTCGGCGAGCGAGAGCCCGGTCCGCGACGAGGTCGCCGTGCGTCCGCTGCTGGCCCTCGTCGACACCGTGCTCCAGGTGGCCCTGGACCCGAACCATCAGGTCGAGCCGGAACGCGCCATCGACCTCGTGCTCTCGCCACTGGGGGAGTGCGACGCGGTGGGCCTCCGACGGCTCCGTCGGCTGCTTCGCCGGGAGGAGCTGGACAGCGGAGGCGAGCGGTCGAGCGACGAGCTGCTGGCCACCGTCCTGCTCGAACCCGGCCACGCCGCCGCGCTCGGCCACGACGCCACGCCGTTGCGCCGGTTGTCACACGCCATCGACGCCGGGCTCGACGTCGCGCAGACCATCGAGACCGACGGCGCCCGAACGTGGGCCCCAGGCGTCAGCGCGGAGACGGTCCTCTGGGCGGTGTGGGACGCGCTCGACATCGCCGACCGCTGGAACCGGCTCGCGCTGCGGGGCGGGAAGCGTGGCGCGCGCGCCGACCGCGACCTCGACGCCGTCGTGGGGTTGTTCGACGCGGCGCAGCGCTACGTCGACCGCCTCCCCGCCGCGGGGCCGGACGCGTTCCTCGAGCACATCCAGGGCCAGGACGTCCCCGGCGACACCCTCGCGGCGCGGGCGCAGTCCGGCGACGGCGTGGCGCTGGTGACTCCGGCCGGCGCCGCCGGCCGGGAGTGGCGCTACGTCGCGGTCGCGGGTGTGCAGGAGGGCGTCTGGCCCGATCTGCGGCTGCGCGGCTCGCTGCTGGGGTCGGAGGAGCTGGTCGCCGTCGTGACCGGCCGCGACCGGACATTCCGGGCGGCGCAGACGGCGGTGCGGTACGACGAGACGAGGTTGTTCCTCGTCGCGGTGTCACGAGCCTCGGAGCGGCTGCTGGTCAGCGCCGTGCGCGGTGAGGACGACCAGCCGTCGGTCTACCTCGACCTCGTCGATCCCCTCGTGGTGCCGACGGACTCGGCCGGGGTTCCCGAGCCGGCACCAGCGGAGCAGCGCGACTTCACCGAGCTCGGCCGCTCGCTCTCCCTGCCGTCGCTCGTGGCCGACCTCCGTCGCCGGCTGGTGCTGGACGACGAGGAGGGGGCAGCGGCCGCGGCCACGGCGCTGGGTCGGTTGGCCGCGGTGCACGTCGGCGGCGCCGACCCCGAGCAGTGGTGGATCCAACGCGTTCTCAGCGACGACCGGCCGCTGCGGCGCCCCGAGCAGCAGGTCCGACTCTCGCCGTCCAAGGTCGAGAGCTTCGGCGACTGCCGGCTGCGCTGGGCGCTGACCAGCGCGGGCGGCGACGCGCCGAGCCAGGGTTCGGCCAACCTCGGCACCCTGATCCACGACATCGCCCACGACCTCGGCGACGACGTGGACGCCGAGACCCTCGTGGCCGAGGTCGAGCGGCGCTGGGGTCGACTCGGGCTCCCCCCGGGCTGGGCCACCGACCGGCAGCGCGAACAGGCGCACCTGATGGCATACCGGCTCGCGGCGTACTTCGCCGACCCCACCCGTCCGGAGAAGGTGGACTCCGAGGTCCCGCTGCGCGTCGACGTCGGCCGGGCCACGATCAGCGGCCGCGTCGACCGCCTCGAACGCGAACCCGACGGTGGCCTGCGGGTGGTCGACTACAAGACCGGCAGCAGCAAGCCCAAGGCCGACGACGTGGCGACCCACCCGCAGCTGGGCACCTACCAGCTGGCTGTCGAGCACGGGGCGTTCGGCAGCGAGGGCCAGACCTCGGCCGGCGCTGCACTGCTGCACCTCGGCAAGGCGGCCGGCGTGTCGGGAAAGCCGGTGATCCAGCAGCAGCCCCCGCTGGAGACGCAGGACGACCCTGCGTGGGCGGCCGCGCTGGTGGCGGAGACCGCCGAGGGCATGGGCGGCGGCGATTTCGCGGCGACGCCCGGTTCGTGGTGCACGTTCTGCCCGGTCAAGACGTCGTGCCCGGCCATGCCCGAGGGGAGCACGTTGCGATGACCAGCCACTCCGCCGTCGGGCTGGCCACTGCCCTCGGCTTGCCACCGCCGACCGACGAGCAGCGCGCGGTCATCGAGGCCGACCCGCTGCGGCCGGTCCTCGTCGTGGCCGGCGCCGGCTCCGGCAAGACCGAGACGATGGCCTCGCGCGTCGTCTGGCTGGTCGCCAACGGCCACGTGGAGCCCGACCAGGTGCTGGGCCTCACCTTCACTCGCAAGGCCGCGACCGAGCTGGCCGAGCGCATAGGCCGCCGGCTGCGCCGCCTCACCAACGCCGGGATGTGGACCCCCAAGCCTCTGGGCTGGGCCCACGGCGTAGCCGGGGAGGACGGCGCCGAGCCGCTGGGCGGCATTCCCGTCGTCTCGACCTACCACTCGTATGCGGGTCGCCTGGTTCGCGAGCACGCGCTGCGCCTGGGGTACGAGCCGGAGTCGCGGCTGCTGTCCGAGGCGGCCGCGTGGCAGTACGCGTACGAGGTGGTCAGCCGCTACGACGGCGATGTCGAGGAGCTGAGCTCAGCGGAGTCGACGGTCACCGAGGCGGTCGTGTCGCTGGCCGGGGAGATGGCGGAGCACCTGCTCGACCCGGAGGACGTCGGCCGCTACCTCGACGAGTTCGAGGTGGCGATGCAGGCGGTGCCGAAGGGGGTGACGAAGAAGCGGGTGCACCCGATGGAGACCGAGAAGGTCCTTCCGGCACTGCGCAACCGGCGGGCGATCCTGCCGATGGTTCGCGCCTATCTCGACCTCAAGCGGTCGCGCGACGCGATGGACTTCGGCGACCAGATGGCGCTGGCGGCGCGGCTCGCGCGGTCGGTTCAGGGCATCGGGATGGTGGAGCGAACCCGGTTCCGGGCGGTGCTCCTCGACGAGTTCCAGGACACCTCGGAGGCTCAGCTGGTGATGCTGCGCTCGCTGTTCGGGGCGGCCGGCGCGGGTGGCGGCGACGTCGGCGTGACCGCGGTCGGTGACCCGAACCAGTCGATCTACGGCTGGCGAGGTGCGAGTGCGACGACGCTGACGCGGTTCCCGCGGGAGTTCGCGGACGAACTCGGGGAGGCGCAGGTGCTGCCACTGCGGACCAGCTGGCGCAACGACCACGCCATCCTCGACGTCGCCAACACAACCTCGACCCCGTTGCGGTCGGCGATCGTCGCGCCGTTGCGCACCCGTCCTGACGCCGGCCCCGGTCGGATCGAGGCGGCGCGGCTGGAGACCACGGAGGAGGAGGCGGCCTACGTCGCCGACTGGGTCGCCCGACGCTGGCGCTCGCCGAGCGGGCGACGCACCAACCTCAGCGCGGCGGTGCTGTGCCGGAAGCGGGCCCAGTTCCCGCTCGTCGTCGAGGCACTCAAGGCGCGCGACCTGCCGGTCGAGGTCGTCGGCCTGGGCGGGCTGCTGCTGACCCCTGAGGTGAACGACCTGGTCAGCCTGCTCTGGGTCGTCCAGGACCCGTCGCGCGGCGACCGGCTGATGCGGCTGCTCACCGGACCGTTCTGCCGGCTCGGGCCGGCTGACCTCGACGGGCTCGCGTCGTGGGCCCGAGCGCAGCAGCGGGCCACCGGGGCGCTGCCGGGTGAGGCGCAGGTCCTCCAGCTGCCCGGCCTGGAGACGGCGCCGGACGAGGACTTCGAGGAGCCGGGGGAGTTCGACCCGGCCTCACGGGGCAGCGACGAGTCGGGCCTCGTTCGGCATCCGGCGCTGGGCGAGGTACGCGACCAGGCCCCGGAGAGCTCCGACAGGGCGAGCATCGTCGAGGCGCTCAACGACCTGCCGCCGGCGGCTTGGCGCGGTGCGGACGGCCAGCGGGTCTCGGACGCCGCGCTCGACCGACTCCGGGCGCTCGGCCGGGTGGTCAAGGACCTCCGGCGGCTCACCGGCCTGCCGCTGGCCGAGCTGGTCGGCGAGGGCGAGCGCGCCCTGGGGCTCGACATCGAGGTCCTGGCCCGTCCCGAGCACACCGTTGCCACGGCGCGGGCCCACCTCGACGCGTTCGCCGAGGTGGCCGCGACCTTCTCCGGGTCGGCCGACCGGCCCAACCTCGGCGGGTTCTTGGCGTGGCTCGACGCGGCGATCGAGCAGGAGCGTGGCCTCGACGCGCCGACCATCGAGACGTCGCTCGACGCGGTCCAGGTGCTGACCGTCCACGCCGCGAAGGGCCTGGAGTGGGACTGCGTCGCCGTGCCCGGACTGGTCGACGCGTCGTTCCCGGCCCGCGAGGGCGGCGCCGCCAGCTCGTGGAAGGGCGACCACTGGGAGGTCTCCGAGCTCAAGGACAAGGGCTGGTGCGTCGGGGCGGACGGCGTCCCCTACGACCTGCGCGGCGACGCCGACGGACTGCCGCGGCTGCACTGGCACGACGCCCCCGACTGGGAGGCGCTGTCCAAGGACTTCGCCGAGTACGCCCTGGAGGGCGGCCGCCACGCCACGGCCGAGGAGCGCCGGCTGGCCTACGTCGCGTTCACCCGGGCCCGGTCCGAGCTGCTGCTCACGGCGCCGGTGTGGGCCGATGCCGGGACGCCGAAGGTCACCTCGGTGTTCCTCGAGGAGCTCGCGGACTCGCCCCACCTGGTTCGGGGTCCGTGGGCGGAGATGCCGGTACCCGACGAGGCTGGGCGCGCCGTCAACCCGCGGCTGGTCGAACCGGTACGCCACCCGTGGCCGGACGACCCGTTGGTGGCGCGCCGCGAACAGCTGGCCGGCGGGGTCGCGCTCGTTGCGGCCGCCCTCGCGTCGCCGGGGTCCGCCGCGCCGCTGGACGAGGCCACCGCGGCGGAGCTCGACCTCCTGCTGGCCGAACGCGCCGAGGCTGCCGCCCACCACGAGGTCGTCGTCGAGATCCCACGGCACCTGTCCGCGTCCGACGTCGTCCAGCTGGCGACCGACCAGACACGGTTCGCCCTGTCGCTGCGGCGACCGATGCCGGCCGCTCCGGCGCTCGCGGCCCGGCGCGGCACCGCCTTCCACGCCTGGGTCGAGCAGCACTACCACCGCGCGGCGATGGTCGACGTCCTCGACCTGCCCGGCAGCGCCGACGAGACCGCTCCGGACGACATCACCGGCGCCGAGCTGGCCCGGATGAAGGAGCTGTTCCTCGCCAGCGAGTGGGCCGACCGGGTCCCCGAAGCGGTCGAGATCGCCGTCGAGACGGTGCTCGACGGGTTCGCGATCCGCGGTCGCATCGACGCGGTCTTCCCCCGCGACGGCGGCGGGTTCACCATCGTCGACTGGAAGACCGGCATCGAGCCGGACGTTCGCTCCGCCCGGCACCGCACCCTGCAGCTCGCTGCTTACGCCCTCGCGTTTGCGCGGCTCAGGAACCTCCCTCCGCGCGACGTGGACGCCGCGTTCTACTACGCGGCCACCGGGACGACGGTGCGGCCGACGCTGCCGCGCGAGAAGGCGCTGCGCTCACTGCTGGCGACCGTGCCCGAATAGTCACCCCACGAAGTTCTCCCCACGACGTTCGCCGCTTCGCGTCGATCCGTCGCGGGGACCCCACGCTCCGCTCCGATACTTCGCGGGGACCCCGACTAAGCGCGAGACTCGCCCGATGGGGAAGGTTCTGCTCGACCTGGCGGTCTCGCTCGACGGGTACATCGACGGGCCCGAGGGGGCCGACGTCGGGCTGTACGACTGGTATGCGGCGACGTCCGGTCCGAACGCCGACGTGGCCGCCGAGACCGTCGCGACCACCGGCGCCATCGTCGTCGGACGCGGCGTCTTCGGTCGAGGCGACGACGCGACCGGGTGGGACGAGACGCCGTACGAGGTGCCGCACGTCGTCGTGACGCACCGGCCTCCCCGCGCGGCGGGTGGTCCGGTGGACTTCCGGTTCGTCGAGGGGGTTCGCGAGGCGGTCGCGGCCGCACAGGAGGCGGCGGGGGACGGGTACGCGACGATCGGCGGCGGCGCGGACGTCGCCCGCCAGGCCCTCGACCTCGGGCTGGTCGACGAGGTCCAGCTTCACCTGGTTCCGGTGATCGTCGGAGCGGGGACCTTGCTGTTCACGCCGGTTTCAGTCGGGTGGCGGCTCGCACCCATTCGGGTGGTCGAGGCGCCCGACGTGACACACCTGCGGTACCGCGTCGAGGGCCCGCGGGTGACCGACGAGGGCTGAGACCGGTCGGACTCAGCGGCGGCGCCGGTCGGCCCTGGGGCGGGCCTGTTTGATCGGTGCGGTGGAGTCGGCCGGCTCGTCGGCGGTCGGCTCGGTGGTCGGCTCGGCGGCGGTCGGCTCGGCGCTGGCCGGCGGCGTCGGCTCGTCGACCTCCGGCGCCTCACCCGCGACGGCGCCTTCGAGCACCTCCTCGACGGCGGGCTCGGGCTCGGTCTCCGCGTCCGGCTCGGTCTCCGCCTCCGGCGTGGACTCCGGCGCGTGCTCCGGCTCGGCCGGCGTTTCGGAGACCTCCTCGAGCACGAGGTCCTCGGAGTCCGGCGTCGGCTCAGCGGGGGTGAGCTCGAGCACCTCGTACCAGGACCCGGAGTCGGTCCGGGCCATCGCCTCCGCCTCGACTTCCGGGGTCGTGGTCGGCTCGGCGGCCCGGAGGCGGTCCAGCTCCTCGGCGGGGATGACGGCGGTGGCGTCGGCCGCCTGGCCGGTCTTGAGCAGCTGGGTGTCGTCCTCGAGGACGTCGGGCACGTCGCCCACTCCGCCGGTGGGTGCGGCACCAGCAGCGACCGTGGCCACCGGTCCGCCGGTCGGCAACCGGGGGGCCGCCTCGGGCTCCGTGACGACGAGGTCGGGCTCGTTGGCGGTGCGCTCGTCGAGGGCCCGGAGTTCAGCCGCGCGCCGGGTGATCAGGGGCGGTTCGGCCGCGTGTACCGCGTCGAGCAACTGGCTCAGCAGCCGCAGCTCGGACACGAGGCGGGCCCGGTGTCGAAGGTGGCGGTCGGGGCGCTCGATCCGCGCCACGGAGTAGGCCTCGACGATGCTCTCGAACGTCTCCGGCGAGCACTCCGCCACGAGAACGGCGAAGTCGTCCGCCGGGTCGGCGACCTTGGCGTGCTCCCAGCCGGTGACCGCACGGACCGACGCCGTCTCGGGGTTCTCGTCGTCGGCGAACGTCACGAGGAACCGGCCACCGCTCAGGTCTCCGTGCACCGGCGTCGGCGCGAACCGCCATGCCGACACGTCCTCCAGCGCGCGCTCCCACCGGGACAGCAGGGCGGTCGGCACGTGTCCCGTGGCGGCGCCCCGGTCGAGGTCGCCCAGGTGGCGGGTCCGGCAGGTCTCGGCGTCGTAGACCGGAACGCCAGCCTCGTCGAAGACCGCGCGCTCCACGTTGTGCAGCGCCGCGACGGCCCGGCCGATCTCGGCGGCGACGCCAGGACCGGGGACGACCTCGCTCAGCACGACCGAGCGGCCGTGGAGGTACGGGTAGACGACCGCTCGGCCCTCGGGCACCGCCAGGAACCCGCGAGGGAGCGGCACGCTGTAAGGGACCCGCCGGTTCAGCAGTGTCAGCAGGTCGGCCGCCGTGTCGAGCTGCGCGCCGATGGCCGAGGTGGTCGGCACCCGCACGACCCACGCGCGCCGCTGGGTGTCGGTGACGAACCCGACGTCGCACCGGTTGCCTGGCGCGCCGCGCGCCGCCCGCACCGCGACCGCGTCGAGCCCGGCCACGGCCGAGCTCGCCACCGCGGCGAGGTAAGCAGGCGTGCGCGTCACGCCCACACGGTATTCGGTCGGCCGCCGCTGACCGCGCACCTCGCCGCCGTTCGGCGGGTATGCGTCCAACCAGGCCCGCGGGGCGCCCGGATCGACCGCTCGGCCAGACTCCCGGTCGGCTCGACGCAGCATCGAGCGACTCGACCCACGGTGCACACTGCGTCGAGCCGCTCGACGCTGCGTCAAGCCGGAGGGGAGGAGGCGCTGGGGCCGCGCGTAGGGTGACGAGCGTGTCCCGCCCGACCGCCTCGATGCCGCTGGGGGACCTTCCGCTCTCGCGCGGAAGCCTCGACCGGGCCGCCCACCGCCGGGCCGAACCGGACCTCGTGCCCAAGCTCCTGGCCGACCCCGCCACCCGGGTGGTGGTGATCGTCGCGGAGAGCATGGAGGTCCTCCCCGACGGTGCACTGGCCGTCCGGCCGCCGGCCCCGGACGACCGGCACCGGCTCGCCTTCTTCCTCGGTGAGGAGGTGACCAGCGACGCCACCGACCCCGACAGCGGGACCGAGCGAACCGCATACCTGGCCGTCGTGGGCGATCCCACGGAGAGCGGGCACGACGACTGGCAGACCCTCCGCAACGCGGGCGTGGACCTCAGCGACCGCGACGCCGGCATCTTCACCACGGTGCAGGCCCTGACGAACTGGCACGCCGTCCACCAGTTCTGCCCGCGGTGCGGCGCCGCGACCGACCCCGAGCAGGCCGGCTGGATCCGCCGCTGCACCCGCGACCGCAGCGAGCACTACCCGCGTACCGACCCCGCCGTGATCATGGCCGTGGTCGACGACGATGACCGGCTGCTCCTCGGTCGCAACGCGCAGTGGCCCGAAGGACGGTTCTCGGTGCTGGCCGGGTTCGTCGAACCGGGCGAGTCGTTCGAGGCCGCCGTGGCCCGCGAGGTCGAGGAGGAGGTGGGCATCACGGTGACCGACGTGACCTACCTCGGGAACCAGCCGTGGCCCTTCCCGTCCTCCGACATGGTCGGGTTCCGAGCCCGCGCCACGACCACGTCTCTGCATCCGGACACCGTCGAGATGGCCGAGGCGCGCTGGTTCACCCGCGACGAGTACCGAGAGGCGTTGACGAGCAAGGAGATTCGCACACCGAGCGGAATCTCGATCGCCCAGCGCCTCATCGAGCACTGGCTGGGACAGCGCATCGCGGAGATCGCCGACGTCTCCTGGTAGCGGACTGACACAATCCGCCCATGGCGAAGAAGACCGCATCGGGTCTCAAGAAGCTCCCCAAGAAGGCCTACGAGAAGGAGCTCGGCAAGCTCCAAGCCGATCTCGTCGTCATGCAGGAGTGGGTGAAGCACACCGGGAACCGTGTCGTCGTCGTCTGCGAGGGGCGCGACGCCGCCGGTAAAGGGTCGGCCATCAAACGCATCACCGAGGTGCTCAACCCGCGGCAGGTCCGGATCTCCGCGCTGCCGGCGCCGAGTGAGCGTGAGAAGACGCAGTGGTACTTCCAGAAGTACATCGCCCACCTGCCGTCCGCCGGTGAGATCGTCATCTTCGACCGGTCCTGGTACAACCGGGCCGGCGTCGAACGGGTCATGGGCTTCTGCACCGACGCCGAGTACGAGCGGTTCCTGCGCCAGGCCCCGATCTTCGAGCAGATGCTCATCGAGGACGGGATCATGCTGCGCAAGTACTGGTTCTCGGTCTCCGACAAGGAGCAGGAGGCGCGGTTCCGGTCCCGGGCGGCCGACCCGATGCGGCGCTGGAAGCTGTCCCCGATGGACCCCGAGTCGCTGCTGCGCTGGGAGGACTACTCCCTGGCCAAGGACGAGATGATGGCCCACACCGACGTCGAGATGTCGCCGTGGTGGGTGGTGGAGTCGGAGGACAAGAAGACGGCGCGGATCAACGTCATCTCGCACCTCCTCGGCTCGATCCCCTACACCGACGTCGACCCGCCGGAGGTCGAGATCCCGAAGCGTCCCAAGGCCAAGGGCGTCGCGCGCCCGCCGAAGGACACCCAGCGCTACGTGCCGGACGTGGCCGCCGAGCTGACGTCGTAGCAGTCAGGCGGCGCCCAGGCGCTGCTTGACCTCGATGACGCTGGGGTTCGTGGCGGCCGAGCCGTCGGGGAAGAGGATCGTCGGCACGGTCTGGTTCCCGCGGTTGACCTTCTCCACGAACCGGGCGCTCTCCGGGTCCCGCTCGATGTCGATCTCGGTGAACGAGATGCCCTCGCGGTCCAGCTGCGACTTCAGGCGCCGGCAGTAGCCGCACCACGACGTGCTGAACATCGTGATGGTGCCGGACTCGGGGTTCGCGACGGTCATGGAACGGTCAACCACCTGTACGCGCGAGTTCTTCCCCGTGGTGTGATGCCGGTATGCCAGTTGTCCCCGACGACATCGCCGGCCTGCTCGCCTCGCGCAAGAACGGCACCCTCGCCACCCTCCGCCGGGACGGCCGGCCGCAGCTGTCGGTGGTCACGTACGCGTGGTACCCCGATGACGACGGCCGGGAGATCGTCCGCATCTCGACGGTCGACGGCCGGGCCAAGGTGGCGAACCTGCGGCGCGACCCCCGCGCGAGCTTCCTCGTCAGCGACGAGTCCGGGTGGTCCTACGCCGTGGTGGAGGGCGTGGTCGAGCTGTCGGCGGTGGCCACGTTCCACGACGACGAGGCCGTCGAGGAGCTCATCCGGGTCTACCGGGACGCGGCGGGAGACCACCCGGACTGGGCCGACTACCGCCGGGCCATGGTCGAGGACCACCGCCTGGTCGCCCGGCTTGTGGTCGACCACGCCTACGGGACGCTCCGATCCTGACGAGGGCTGAGGCCGGCTGGGGACGCCCGCCGCGGCGTCGGCGGCCCGACCTAGACTCGCTTGGGTCATGACCGAGGCCGCCGCGCTCGCCCCCACCGCTTCCCGCGTCCCCAGCGCCGACGAGGTCCTCGCCGCGCTCGACCCGGAGCAGCGCGAGGTCGCGAGCAGCCCCGTGGGCCCGATGTGCGTCCTGGCCGGGGCCGGCACGGGCAAGACCCGCGCGATCACCCACCGGATCGCCTACGGCGTCCACTCCGGGGCCTACCAGGCGCAGCGGGTCCTCGCCGTGACCTTCACCGCCCGCGCGGCCGGGGAGATGCGCACGCGCCTCCGGACGCTCGGCGTCGGCGGCGTCCAGGCCCGGACCTTCCACGCCGCCGCCTTGCGTCAGCTGCACTACTTCTGGCCGCAGGCAGTGGGGGGAGCCGCCCCCGAGATCCTCCCGTACAAGGCGCCGGTCGTCGCCGAGGCCGCCTCGCGGCTGCGGATGCAGTTCGACCGGACCGCCATCCGCGACCTCTCCGCGGAGGTCGAGTGGGCCAAGGTCACGCTGCTCACGCCCGAGTCGTATGCGGCGCACGCCCGGTCGGCCGGCCGCGACCCGGCGGGCATCGACCTGCGGGAGATGGCCCGGCTGTTCGAGACCTACGAGGAGTGCAAGACCCAGCGTGGCGTCATCGACTTCGAGGACGTGCTGCTCCTCACGGCAGGGATTCTCGCCGAGCGGGAGGAGATCGCCCGGACCGTGCGCGGCCAGTACCGCCACTTCGTCGTCGACGAGTACCAGGACGTCAACGCCCTCCAGCAGCGGCTCCTCGACCTCTGGCTCGGCGAGCGCGACGACGTCTGTGTCGTCGGCGACCCGGCCCAGACCATCTACTCCTTCACCGGCGCCTCACCCGACCACCTGCTGCGGTTCCCGCGCCGGTTCCCGGCCGCCCGGGTGGTCACCCTGGTCCGCAACTACCGGTCCACGCCGCAGGTCGTCGCCCTGGCCAACCTCGTCTCGCGGGCCGCGTCGGTGCAGGCCACACACTCGGTACGCGCCGGGTCACCGTCCCCAGCTTCGCCGTGGGCCCACCGGGGGGCCTACGTCGAGCTGGTGGCCGAGTCACCGGCCGGCCCGAACCCCACCCTGCGGCAGCACCCGGACGACCCGAGCGAGGCGGCGGCGGTCGCCGCGGACATCGCCGGGTTGGTCCGGGAGGGCCACCCGGCGGCAGAGATCGCGGTGCTGTTCCGGACCAACGCCCAGTCGGAGGCGTTCGAGGCGGCGCTCGCGGCGGCCGACATCCCCTACCTCGTCCGGGGCGGCGAGCGGTTCTTCGCCCGCCCGGAGGTCCGCCAGGGCGTGCTCCTGCTCAGAGGCGCGGTCCGCGGCGACGACGGCTCGGTGGAGCTGCCGCGACTGGTCCGCGACATCCTGGGCGGAGCGGGCTGGACGCCCGAGGCGCCGAGCTCCGGGGGCGCCGTCCGGGAGCGGTGGGAGTCGCTGACGGCGCTCGCCACGCTGGCCGACGACCTCGTCGTCGTGTCGCCGGGCGCTCGCGTCGGCGACCTGGTCCGCGACCTCGACGAACGGATCACCGCCCAGCACGCTCCGGCGGTCCAGGGCGTCACTCTGGCCTCGTTCCACGCGGCCAAGGGCCTCGAGTGGGACACCGTGTTCCTCGCGGGCTGCAGCGACGGGTTCATCCCCATCACGCTGGCCGAAGGCCCCGCGGCCATCGAGGAGGAGCGCCGGCTGCTCTACGTCGGCGTCACCCGCGCCCGCCGCGACCTGCGGCTGTCCTGGTCGACCGCCCGCAACCCCGGCGGCCGAGCCAGCCGACGGCCGTCCCGCTTCCTCGACCCCGCGGCCGCGGTGCTCGGGCCCGGTGCCAAGGCCCCGGAGAGCGGGTCCCGTCGGCGTCGGGAAGCCGCACCCAGGCGCAGCACACCGGCCACCTGCCGCAGCTGCGGCACCGAGCTCTCCACGGCCGCACAGCGCAAGGTCGGCCGCTGTGACACCTGCCCGCCCACCTACGACGAGTCCACGTTCGAGGCCCTGCGCACCTGGCGGCTGGCCGTCGCTCGGGCGTCGGCGGTGCCGGCATACGTCGTCTTCACCGACGCGACCCTGGTGGCGATCGCCGAGACCCGCCCCGACTCGCTGACCGATCTGTCGCAGATCTCCGGAGTCGGGGCCCGCAAGCTCGAGACCCACGGCACCGCCGTCCTGGACGTTCTCGGTGGGGCCGACCCGGAACTTGTCGCCCAAAACGCTTCTGTCGCAACGAAATCCACGTCCGAGGCTGTGCCCGTCGAAAAGAAGTCACGAAACCGCAATAAATAGTGTGGTGGTATCTCGCGGCTCTTAGTACTCTCTTCTCGTCGTACCAGTGTGGTGTGGCGCCCACACACAACAACCTGAGCAGCGGAAGGAGGGGTGACCCTGATGGAGAGCAACAGCACGATGACGAGCAGCGCGGTCGAGACGACCTGCGCGCACGCACGCGTCTGGCGTGACCGTCTGCAGCCGGGCACCCGCCTCCTCGCAGACCTCGTCATCCCGGTCCAGGGGACGACCCTGCCCATCTCCGGCAAGTCCGGCGTTGTCGGGCGAGTCGCTGTCCAGGGGATCGCCCCGGCGTTCGCCTTCCCGACGACCTACAACTCCATGGATGTCCCACCGTTCCGCACCGGTAGACCACCCGTCTGAGCTCCAGACACCGGTCTCCCTCCAGGCCGCGGAACCCGACATCCGGGATCCGCGGCCTTTCTGTTTGTCCGGCCGCATCACGAACACCACCGCACCGAACCAGCCGCAGCACCAGACGCAGCAAAGGGCCGACATGACCAGCACCGCACGGCGCACCCACCACCACCAGGGACGCGCGCCGCACCGTGAGGACGACCGACGCCACCGACACCACGGTGACGCCGGACCGGAGAGGGAGAACAGAAGGGAGGTGACGCACCAGATGACGATGGAGATGACCACGCTCAGCCTGACCGAGCTCATCGACCTGCGCTCCGACGCGCAGGCCGTCGGCGAGGTCGTGCCCTGCCGTGAGTACGACGCAGAGCTCTGGTTCGCCGAGAGCCCGGCGGACGTCGAGTTCGCGAAGTCGCTCTGCGGGACCTGCCCGGCACTCCAGGAGTGCCTCGCCGGAGCGCTCGAGCGGCGCGAGCCCTGGGGCGTCTGGGGCGGGCAGCTCTTCGTGCAGGGGATCGTCGTTCCGCGCAAGCGGCCGCGAGGACGTCCGCGCAAGAACGAGATCGCCGCCTGACGACGTCAGGGACACCACCACCACAACGACCCTTCACACGTACAGGAGAAGCGGATATGTACACGTTCCAGACGTATCCCGATCTGGCCAAGGCCACGATCGACGAACGACTGCGTCGAGCTCCGCACACCGGAGTCCGCCGTGCCGCCCGACTGATCTCGCTGGAGATCCATCGGTCGCGCCAGGCGGACCACGGTCGGCGCGAGCGGTGACCCGCGCCGTCACGGGGCGGCCGACGCAGACCGATCCACCCACCCGGAAGGGCGGGGAGCGCAAGGGGCTCCCCGCCCTTCGTCATGCCCGGACGTCGCGACCCGTCATCGGCACAGGTAGCGTCCGGCCATGACCGAGTCGCTGACCCGCGAGGAGACGCGCGACCGCGCGGTCGACGCCCTGACCGCCGACGAGCTGGCTGGCATCGTCGACCTCGTCGTCTGGGTCGACCTCGTCGACGGTGAACGGGTCGCCCACGCCGCGAACCGCCTCGGCACCGTGCGCCTGCGCCCCGGTGGCGAGCACGAGGTCCTCGACGGGACCGACCCGATCGCGTCCGAGGACCCGATGGCCTTCCTGCCGTACGAGCGGGAGGTCGAGGGTGAGGGACCGCGGGTCAGTACCGACAACGCCTACCCGTATGCGGCCGAGCGGATCCTCTCGCTGTTCGACGACCCCACCCGGAGTCCGGACCTGGCGGTCGTCCACACGCCGCGGCACTACTTCCCGGACGAGGGCGGCCACCACGGTGAGCACGGGTCCCTCGACGTCATCCAGTCACGGGCGCCGCTGGTCCTCGCCGGCGCCGGGGTCGCGCGGCGCGGCTACGTCGACAAGCACGCACACCTGGTCGACGTGGGACCGACCCTGGCCGCCCTGGCCGGGGTTCCGCGGGACGACCTGCGCGACGCGGCGGGTGCGCCGCTCGACGGTCAGGTGCTCGACGCATACCTCGACTCTTCGGCGGCACCGCGCGCGGTGGTCGGGATCCTCTGGGACGGGGCCCACTGCGGTGACCTCCTGCACCTCGCCGAGGCGGGTCAGTTGCCCGCGGTGGCGCGACTGGTCGAGCGGGGCGTCGCGCTGCGGGGCGGGGCCGTCGCGCAGTTCCCGAGCGTGACGCTGACGAACCACACCTCGATCCTGACGGGCACCGGGCCCGGCCGGCACGGGGTCCTGGGGAACGTGTTCTACGACCGCGAGACCGGCGAACGGGTCGTGCCGAACGACGAGACGACGTGGCACCGGTCGGCCGAGTGGCTGCGGCCCACGGTACGGACGGTCTTCGAGATGGTCGCGGATCACGTTGACTTCCAAGGGTTTCCGCGTACGGCGTGCATCGACGAGGCCATCGACCGCGGGTCCGACTACTCGACGATGTCGGTGATCCGGGAGAGCGGCAGCGGTACCGGTGCCGGCGGCCTCGGCGACCGGTTGCCGCCGGCCGACCAGTCGCCGTTCCTGGGCGACCGGGGGTTCCTCGACGACAGCTACTTCCGGTGGGGCGTCAGCGTGGACGACCTCGGGCTCGCGCAGGTTCGCGAGCTGTTCGCCGACGCGTCCCGTATGCCGCGGCTCACCTGGTGGGCGAACGTCGTCACCGACGCCGGTCACCACGGCGGCGGCCCTCGGTCCGAGATGGCCCGCGACTCACTGCGCCAGTCCGACGCCCGGCTCGGGGTGTTCCTCGACCACCTCGAGAGCCTCGGAGTGCTCGACGAGGTGGCCTTCCTCCTCACGGCCGACCACGGGTTCGAGGGGGCGGACACCACGGTGACCGGTTCGTGGCGGCTGGCGCTGGAGTCGCTGGGCGTGCCCTTCCGCGACGAGGGACCCGGGTTCGTCTACTTCCTCTGAGGTGCGCTCCTGGCTCAGCCGATGTACCGCACTGACCATTGCTTCGCAGTGAGGAATCGCTTGACGTTGGTTCCGATCCAATGCTCCATCTCAGGAGCCGGCAGACCCTCGCATCCCCACCGGTTCATTGTGATGTCGTCGATGGGTGTCCACCCCCGGTCTCCCTCGGCGCGTCGTCGCCAGACACCGGGGCGATAGACGCTTCGGACAACCCCGTTGTGGATCCCCAGGATGTAAGTGGGCTTCCGACTCATCACACCGCTGGCAATCCACCATCCCGTTGTCATCTCCCGCAAGGCCTCGCCCGTCGCGGTCGGCGTCCACAGCGAGTTCAGAGACACCAGGATCATGGGCGACTTCGGCGGAGGAGACTCCGGCGCCGCGTAGAGAACCTCCACCTCTGCCGCGTCCATCAGGCCATGTTGTGCGTGATGGTGTCCGAGTACGACGTTGAGGAGAGTCTTGGGCTGCAGTTGGTTGATCAGGTCGATTGCAGCCGACTCCACAACGTAGGCCTGACGTTCGCTGTCGATCGCGTGGCGCAAGACGTCTACCTGGACGGACACGCCACTTGCCTCGATCGCGAGAATGCGCTGATGCTTGGCGCTCTGTAGCTCGGGATGATCCGCCAGATCTTTGGCCTCAGCCGAATGCTGGAAGCATCGGTTGGCCCGCCCCTTCCCCACGTAGAACACCTGACCGTCACGAGGATCGGAAAGTGTGTAGACGTACCAGCCCAGCTTTTCGAGGGTGAGCGTCGAGAACACCATGAAGCATCCTTACGTGTCGTGGCCGCGGAGGCCGCTCTCCTCGTTCCTTGCTCAACGGGAGTCGAATACCCTGTCGTATGCCGGATTCGGTCGTGATGGCAGCCGATTCGGGCATACGACCGGGTATTCGACCACTGTGGGCCCGCTGGCAGACCGGTCGTAGGGTGGCCGTCATGAAGGCCTCGCTGCACATCGCCCAGGACGCCGCGGCCGACGAGGTGCTGTCGACCGACGCCTTCGCGCTGCTCGTGGGGATGCTGCTCGACCAGCAGTTCCCCATGGAGCGCGCGTTCGCCGGGCCGGCCAAGATCCTCGAGCGCTTCGGGACCCTGGACCCGGCGTCGATCGCCGACGCCGACCCCGAGGCGTTCGCCACCCTCTGCGCCACGCCGCCGGCGATTCACCGCTACGGCCGCTCGATGGCCGGCCGGGTCCAGGAGGTCGCCCGCGCGGTCGTCGCCGACTACGACGGTGACGCCGAGCGGCTCTGGACCGAGGCGTCCTCCGGCGCCGACCTGCTGGCTCGCATCCGGAAGCTGCCCGGGTTCGGCGAGCAGAAGGCCAAGATCTTCACCGCCCTCGTCGCCAAGCAGCTCGGTGTCCGGCCGGACGGCTGGGAGCAGGCGGCCGGCGCCTACGCCGAACCCGGCTCGCACCGGAGCGTGGCCGACGTGGTGGACCAGGACTCGCTCGACCAGGTGCGGGCGTTCAAGAAGGAGCAGAAGGCGGCCACTGCCCGTTGATGCCGGACACCCCCGAGCAGCTGGTCTGCGCGACGTGCGGCCGGACCGCACCCGCGGAGGGGGCCGCCCTGCTCACCTGGGCGCGAGGAGTTTGGAGCCGCGAGGACGCGGCTCGCCGCGGCCTTGGGGAGAGGGACCGCGACGTCTGGACCTGCGACGTCTGCAGCCGCCAGTACCTGCGCAGCATCTGGAGCCGCGAGGACGCGGCTTGTCGCCGCCTCGGGGAGGGGAAGCTCGACTCCGACTGGTGGTGACGCGCTAGCCGACCGGGTCGCCCAGCGGCGGCAGGTCCACCCCGGGCAGGTACGCGGCGACGAGCTCGCGGCCGTGCACCTCGCCGCCGATCTGGCACAGCACGCCGATCCCACCGAGCCAGACCCGGTGGATCAGGAGGTACTCCGCGGGCAGGTTGAGCCGCATACCGACCGCGTAGTTGGGCCGGCGCGGGTCGTTGATGTGCTGGAACACGTCGCGCAGCCACGGCCGGGAGAACCGGAACGTGTCGGAGCGCAGCGGCACGATGAACGGCTCGAGGTACTCGAGCAGCCGCTCCGCGTCGACCTCCATGCCCGGCCGGACGAACCCCGTCTCGCGCAGCCCGGCGAGCGTGCCTTCGGCGTCCCCGTCGACCGCGAGCGACAGGAACCGGCCCATCTCGTCGGGCAGGCCGTGGGGGAGCCGCTTGACGGCGCCGAAGTCCATGATCCCGAGCCGGCCGTCCGGCATGAGCCGGAAGTTGCCCGGGTGGGGGTCGGCGTGCAGGAGCCCGACCCGGCCGGGCCCGACCAGGAGGAACTCCATGTAGCGCTGCGAGGCGAGGTCGCGCTGCTCCTCGGTGCCCTCGTTGATGACCCGCGACAGGGGCTCGCCGTCGATCCACTCGCTGACGATGACGCGCTCGCCGAACTTGATCACGTGCGGGATGAGGAAGTGCGGGTCGCCCTCGAACCCCTTGGCGAACTTCTCCTGCGACCGCGCCTCGAGGCGGTAGTCCAGCTCCTCGGCCATCCGGCCTTTGAGCTCGGCCAGGATGGGTCCGATCTCGATGCCGGGCACCCACGCGGTGGCGACGCGCGCCACGCGGGACACCTGGGCGAGGTCGCTGAGCAGGGCCGGCCCGGCGCCGGGGTACTGGATCTTGACCGCGACGGTACGGCCGTCCCGCCAGGTGCCGCGGTGGACCTGGCCGATCGAGGCGGCGGCCACCGGGACGTCGTCGAACTCGACGAAGCTGCGCCGCCACCGCGGCCCGAGCTGCTCGGCCAGGACCGTGTGGACGGTCGAGGCGGGCAGCGGGGGAGCGCTGTCCTGCAGCTTGGTCAGCATGGCCCGGTACGGGGCCGCCATCTCCTCGGGGAACGCGGACTCGAAGATCGACAGCGCCTGGCCGAACTTCATGGCGCCGCCCTTGAGCTGGCCGAGCACGCTGAACAGCTGCTCGGCCGTGCGGGCCTGGAGCTCGGCGGCGACGATCTCGGCCGGTTTGCCGCCGACCCGCTTCCCCAGCCCCCAGGCCGCGCGACCAGCCATGCCCACGGGCAGGCTGGCCAGCCGGGCCGCCCGGACCACGGCACTGCGGGGGAGGTCGGTCACCTGGTCATTGTCACCCGCGCCACTGTCGGTTGCCGCCACCCCCTCGGATCGGCCCGGATCGGACCAGGATCAGACGACGATCAGCCGACGTTCAGGCCAGGATCTGCTCGGCGAGGGTCTCGACCCACCAGCGCTCGAGGTGGTCCGGGTCCCACCCGCGTTCCAGGACCGCGGTGTCGTACGTCTGGATCGACACGACGATCGAGTACGCGTCGAGCGCGCGCTGCAGGGTGACGCCACGCCGCCGGGCCGACGCCGGCCAGGTCGAGAACGTCTCGCGACGGCCGCGCTCCCCACGCCCCCGGCCTTCCTCGTAGGCCGCGGCGAGCGCCGACTCGTTGCGCATCCCCTCGACGATCACCCGCAGGCCGTCACCGCCGTGCTCGAACAGCCGGCGGTCGAAGGCGACGTACGCGGCGAGCTGGCCGCGGGGGTTCCCGGTGGCCTTGGCGAGCTCGCCCAGCAGCCGTTCGACGTCGGCCGCCGCGTCGGCGCTGTCGACGAGCGACACGGCGAGCCCCGCCTTGGTGCCGTAGACCGCATACACCGTCGCCTCGGACACCCCGGCCGCCGTCGCGACCGACCGGACGCTGGTGCCGGCCCAGCCGGTGTCCACGAACCGCTCGCGAGCAGCGCGCGCAATGAGCAGCTTCGTGCGTTCGGCCTGCTCCTCGCGCAGCGCCGACCGGTACGGGCGGGAGATGGCTGGAGATTCGTCCACGAAACCCATTGTACCAGTCCGCTGAGTGTGTCTATATTGACTGAGTAGCACTCAATCAAAAGTGCACCACTCACCGAAAGGAAGTATCATGAGCACGGAACAGATCGCCCGCGAGGTCTTGGCCCGCCTGGAGCAGGCGTGGAACGCCGGCGACGGCGACGCCTTCGGAGCGCCGTACCGGGACGACGCGTCGTTCGTGACCATCCGCGGCGACCTCGCGCACGGCGCGGAGATCGGCACCGGCCACGCCCAGATCTTCACGTCGATCTACGCGGGCAGCACGAACCACATGGAGCTGCTCGAGGCACAGCGGGTCAGCGACGACGTCATCATCGCCACCTCCCGCAACACGCTGGAGGCACCGCACGGGCCGCTCGCCGGCGTCCACGCGGCGATGTCGACCTCGGTGCTGGTCCGCTCCGGCGACGACTGGCGGATCGCCGCCTCCCAGAACACCCTGGTCGGTGCGCGATGACCGCCGAGGCGACAGCCGGGCTCGCGCCGACGACCGCCGTACCCGGCGCGGCTGGGCGACGCTGGCCCGCCGTGCTCCTCGGCCTGGGTGGCCTGGCCACGGCAGTCGGTGGCTCGCTGCATCCGCACGACGCGAAGGAGACCATGAACGACACCCTCGTCGGGCTGCTCTCGTCACCGGTGTGGGGGACCTCCCACGTGCTGATCCTCGCCGGGGTCCTCCTCGTGGTGGCGGGTCTGGCCGGAGCTCGGCGGGAGCGGCTGTTCCCGGACCAGGTCCGCGGCTGGCTCACCGTCGCCATCGTCTGCTGGGCGATCTCGGTCGTGGAGCTGGTCCCGCACCTGCTCGCCGGTTCGGAGCACCACGCGCTGGAGGCCGGCGCGGCGACCCCCATGCTGACGACCCACCTCACCCTGTCGGTGGTGACCGAGCCGTTGCTCGGCCTCAGCATCGCGGCGCTCGGCGGTGCGGTGGCCCGGGCGGCGCGTACGGTCCCGGCGTGGCTGCTGGCCGTCGTCGGAGTCGTGGGCGGCGTCGTGTTCGGTGCGGCCGCTCCGCTGGTGGCCGTCACGCAGAACCCCGCGTTCACCGCGCTGTTCTCGGCCGACGCCCTCGTCTCGGTGTGGCTGGTCGGTACCGCGCTGCGACTGCTCCTCGCTCACCGTGCGAGGCGAACGGCCTGACCCGGCTCGCGGTCCAGGAGTCGTCCGGTATGCCACGGGGTTTCTTCCCGGGAAGGCCGGACGACCCGTGTCTCGCCGGCATCGTGGTTCGGACAGTCGGTATGCCGGTCCCACCGGCGGTGCTCGACGCGCGGCCAGGGCCCACCGACCTCGACCGACACCCCAACGGGGATCGCCCCGCCGTCGAGGCCGGCCACCACGACCATCGCCGTCAACCCGGCGGCCATGGTGACCAGCGGCTCGTCGATCATCGGCGACGTCGGGCCCGGAGGCGCCGCCACGGAACCCAGGAGGTCGTGGCCGGTCCGCATGAGGTGCAGGCAGCCCAGGCAGGGGTGCACCGGGTCGCCGGTGACCCACGGGCCGACAACCACGCGGGCGGCGTCCAACACGACCGGCAGCTGTGGCACGCCGCGGCCTCGCCATGGCTCGGCCGCCCGGGGGTCGACCGAGCGGTCGGCGACGTGGACGAGGAGGTCGGGTGCTCCCGACCCGCCCAGCCGCAGCTCCGCGTCGGCGGTGTCCGCCGCCCAGGCTCCGGCCTGGACCCGGTCGACGCCGGACGCGCGAAGCAGGGCGGCCACCGCCGACGCCAGGGGACCGGCTCCGTCGACGACGACGAACCGACCGAGGCGGGGATGCGCGGCCATCGGCGCGAGGCCTCCTGAGCGGGCGCAGGGGAGTGGAGTCGGGGAGGAGTCAGCCCCGGAAATCTCGCACAGCCGCCTCGCCCGGCCGACGCGTCGTCCACAGGCACGTTGAAGGGGCGGGACCCCGATGGTCCCGCCCCTTCCGGACGTGGTGCTGTCGGACGCGACCCCCGGCCGCGGCCGGGAGTGTCAGGCCTTGCCGAGGATCCGGTTGAGGTTCGTGCCGCACACGGGGCACACGGCCTTGGCCATCCGCCGGCCGTTCTCGCTGACGACGACCTTGCCCTCCGCCTCGCGCTTCTCCTTGCACTTGACGCAGTAGAACTCGCCTGCGTAGGTCTCGTTGCTCGTCATAGGGGTTTGTCTCCTTGTCTGCCGCGCCACAGGTGGTGGTGCTGGACCACGTTCACCCTAGCCCCACCTGAGCACAAACCGACGAATCGTGAGCACGGGGGCGCGCCGTTCGCGCGCCTGTGAGAGCGCTCTCTGGCCCTCCTGGATCGGCTCTCGGCGCGGTCCCGATCCAGCGCTCCAAACGGGAGGTTTCGGCATACCCTCGGTTCATGGCCGTGGCGCGATCCGGGAACGGGACGGGACCGGCGCCGGACGACCCCGCCGACGCCCCGCCGGGCGCTGCCGCCGGCGGCCCGCCCGCGGTCGAGGTTCGCCGCAGCGGCCGCCGGCGACGCACCGTCAGCGCCTACCGGGAGGGCGGGCGGACGATCGTCCTCATCCCCGCCCGGTTCACCAAGGCCGAGGAGCGGCACTGGGTCGACACCATGCTCGGCCGCCTCGCCGCCGGGGACCGGAGACGGCGTCCCGACGACGCCGAGCTCTCGGCGCGGGCCCGCGCCCTGTCCGCCCGCTACCTCGCCGACGCCGCCCGCCCTACCTCGGTGCGCTGGGTGGGCAACCAGATGAGCCGGTGGGGGTCGTGCACGCCCGCGGACGGGACGATCCGGGTCTCGGAGCGGCTCAAGGGGATGCCGGGCTACGTCCTGGACTACGTGCTGCTCCACGAGCTGGCCCACCTGCTGCGCCCGGCCCACGACCGTGAGTTCTGGCGGCTGCTCTCGACCTACCCGCGGGTCGAGCGCGCTCGCGGCTACCTCGAGGGGATCGCGGCGGCCGCCGGTCTCGGCGCGTCGTGGCAGGAGGACGGGGACCAGGGCGAGGTCGAGTGGGGCCCCGGCGTACCCGAGGAGCCGGTGGCCCTCGTGTCGGAGCCGGTGGCCCTCGTGTCGGAGCCGACGACCCTGTTCTGACCGCCGTCAGCGCAGGACGCGAAGGGTCGCCGCGACGAGGCCGTCGAGCTCTTCGACGTGACCCTCCGGCAGCCCGTCCAGCGGCCACCACCGCACGTCGAGCGACTCCCCGCTGACCCGAGGCTCGGCACCGGCCGGAGCGATAGCCGCATACCGGATGTCGAGGTGCTCGCGACACCGCCCGAAGTCCCCGACGAGAACGTGCCGGTCGAGGTGCACCGGCACCGGGGTCACCCGGAGCCCGGCGATCCCCGACTCCTCGGTTGCCTCGCGCTCCGCGGTCGCCCGCACGGACCGGTCGACCGTCTCGAGGTGGCCGCCGAACTGGAACCACATCCGCGCGCGGCGATGGTGCGTCAGCAGGACCCGGCTGAGGTCCTCGTCAAGCACCAGGCAGCTCGCCGTGAGGTGCTCGGGCGGCCCCGCCTTCCAGACGCCGTCCGGGCGGTCGGCGAGGAAGGCGAGGTACTCCAGGCGCAGCGCTTCCTGCTGGCGGTCAGCCGGTTCGTAGGCGTGCAGGACGCGGTTCGCGTCCGCATACAGCGGGCCGCCGGCGGTCTCGGGGACGGTCACCCGTCGCGGGTGGGTCCGGAGTCCGGGTCGTCGTCCCGCAGCAGCGCGTCGAGGGCGGAGTCCACGTCATCGCTGCCGCCGGCCTCACGGCGCTTCTCGACGTAGCCCAGCGGGTCGTCGAGGTCGGCTCCGGTGGGCGCGATGTCGGGGTGCTCCCAGGGGGCGTCGCGGAACTCGGCCCCGCCGGCGTTCTCCAGCGCGGCCCAGAGGTTCTTGGCGTCCTTGAGGCGGCGCGGCCGGAGCTCGAGCCCGACCAGGCCACTGAACGTCTTCTGCGCCGGGCCGCTGACCCGCCGTCGCCGCAGGGCCTCCCCGAGCGCATCCGCGTGCGGCAGGTGTCCGGACGTGGCCTGCTCGGTGACGAGGTCGACCCAGCCCTCGACGAGCGCCAGCGACGTCTCGAGGCGGCCGAGGGCGGCGCGCTGCGCAGCGGTCGGCGTCGGCGAGAACAGCTTGTCGCGCAGCGACTCCTGGATCTGGGCGGGGTTCTGCAGGTCCATGGTGCGGACCTGCTCCTCGATCGCGTCGGTGTCGATGGTGATGTTCCGCGCGTAGTCGCGGACCGCGGCCTCCAGCTGCGGGCCGAGCCATGGCACCTGGGCGAACAGCCGGGCCCGGGCCGCCTCGCGGACGGCGAGGTAGAGGCGGACCTCACCCGGGTCGATGCCGAGGCCCTCGGTGAACGCCGCGACGTTGGCGGGCAGCAGGGCCACGTCCTCGGTCTCGAGCAGCGGCAGACCGACCTCGGTGGCACTGAGCAGGTCGGCGGCGAGCGCCCCGACGCCGGTGCCCAGCTGCGCCGAGAACATGCTCCCGGCCATCTGGCGCAGCGCCGGCTGCAGCTGGCCGATGAGGCCGCTCAGGTCGAGCCCCTCGATGCCGGGGATCTGCGGGAACCCTTCGGGCAGGCCGGCGCCCTCGCCGAGACCGCTGAGGCCCTCGGACTTCAGCCGCTCGAACTGCTCGTCCATGGCGTTGGTCATGGCGACCGTGACGCCCTCGGAGACGGGTTCGACGAGGCGGTGCCAGGTCGGCATGGTCGCCTCGACCCACTCCGCGCGGCTCCAGGCCAGGCCCTTGCCGCTCGCGGCGGGCACGGTGGTGACCGGGTCGATCCACAGGTTCGCCACGCGGACGGCGTCGTCGACCTCGCGCTGCTGCGCGGCGGTCACGGTGGGGTCGGTCTCGGACGCCACCGTCTTGCGGGCGACGTCGGTCGACATCTCCATCCGCGCCTCGGGCGTCTGGGCGCCGAACATCTGCTTCATCTGGTTCTGCATCATGGCCATGACGCCCGAGTCGGTCGGGTCGATGCCCATCTGCTTCCACAGGTTCTGGATCGCCTCGCCGGCCCCGGCCATGCCGCGGTCGCCGCCGAGCTGGCGCATCAACGCGTCGAGGTCGGGGAGCTGGCCACCCTGGCCGCCCGCGCCGCCGAGCTGGCGCACGAGCTCACCGAGGTCGGGCATACCCTGCGCGCCGCCGCCGAGGAGCTGCTGGAACATCGCGCCGAGCTCGCCGAAGTCCCCATCGTCGTCATCGTCGTCGTCGTCGCTGTCCCACGGGTCCCGGCGGGCCGGCGGCTGCGAGCCACCGGACGAGGTGCCCGAGAAGCCCATTCGCGGCTGGTTCGGCGCACCCTCGAATGGGTCCGCCGGGCCGGATGTGCTGTCCTGCGGACCGTCTTGAGGTCCGTCATGGGGCCGGTCGACGGCGTCGCTCCAGGCGTCCGCGCTGGGGGTCTCGTCGCGCTCGGGTTCTGCGGCCTCGTCGCGATCGGGTCGCTCGGCCATGGTGGCTCCTGGTGCTCTGGGAGGATGTACCACTAGACAACCACGAGGAGTACCCGCTGAGTTCCCCCTTCCGTTCCTCCCAGGGCGAACCGTGGGGGTCGCGTATGCCCGTGGTGGCCGTCGCCGGACCGGGTGAGGTCGTAGGGGTGCCGGCTCTGCGGATCGCCCGGTTGCTCGCGGCGACGCGTGGCCAGGAGGACGGCGTCGCGGAGGTACGCGTGCTCGCGCCGGTTCGGGGGGTGGTCGAGGGCACCCGCTGGCGGGTGGTCGACACCGACGGGCCGGGGGTGTCCGCGGAGCTCGCCGGGGTCGACGTCCTGGTGTGGGTCGCGACGTGCACCGACCTCGCCCAGGCCCTGGTCCGGCGGCCCGCCGACCGTCGGGCGGCGCTGCTGCGTACCGGTCGGGCGCTGACCCTGGCAGCTTCCGCGGCGGGGGTCGGCCACGTGCTCGTCGTGACGTCGGCCGAGGTCTTCGGCGCCTTCCCCGACAACGAGGTGCCGCTGCCGGACCACGCGCCGGCTCGCGCCGTCCTTGACGACGGCTTCGTCGGCGACCTCCTCGCGGTCGAGGCCCTGGTCGAGGAGAGCCGGGAGCACCATCCGGACGTCCGGTTCACGCTGGTCCGCCCGGCCGCCCTGGTCGGCGCCGGCATCGACACCGCCCTGACCCGGTACTTCGAGGCTCCGCGGCTGCTCTCGATCAAGACCGGTTCGCCCGCGTGGCAGCTGTGCCACGTCGACGACCTCGCCACGGGAATCCGGCACGCGGTGACCGACGACCTGGGTCCGGTCGGCGCCGTGACGGTGGCCAGCGACGGGTCGCTGAGCCTCGCGGAGGTCGAGCGGATCACCACGATGAGACGTATCGAGGTGAGCGAGACGACGGCAACGAACCTGGCCACCCAGCTCCACCGGGTCGGCGTCCTGCCGGTGCCGGCCAGTGAGCTCGCCTATGTGACCCATCCCTGGGTGGTCGGGTCGGCTACCCTCCGTGCGCGAGGGTGGCTCCCGGCATACGACAATGGGACCTGCCTCGGTGTGCTCCTCGACGCGATCGGAGGGCGGCACGCCGTGGCCGGCCGCAGAGTCGACCGGCGGGACGCCGCGCTCGGAGCGGCCAGCGCCGCCGTGGCTCTCGGAGCGACCGCCGCGCTGCTGCGCCGGGCCCGGCGCCACTGAGCAGCACAGACGACAACTCGGCAGGGCTCGGAAGACACGGAAGCGGGAACCGGATGACCACTGGGGCGGTGCCGCCAGGCGTGGTGCTGGCCGAGATCCGCGACACCCCGCTGTCGGTCGACGAGGTCGTGGAGGCGGTCCGGCATCCCAGCGCGGGCGCCGTGGTGACGTTCATCGGGTACGTCCGGGAACGCGACCACGGGGAGCCGGTCGAGGTCCTCGACTACACCAGCCACCCCACGGCCGACCAGGTCGCGCACGACCTGGCGGCGCGGTTCGCGGCCGAGGGTCGGGTCGTCCGGCTCGGCGTCGTCCACCGGACGGGTCACCTCACCATCGGCGACATCGCCGTCGTCGCCGCGGTGAGTGCCGAGCACCGCCGCGAGGCGTTCGAGGTGTGCCACGCCCTGATCGACGAGTTCAAGTCCACGGTGCCGATCTGGAAGCACCAGACGTTCACCGACGGTTCCGACGAGTGGGTGGGGCTGCCGTGAGCTGGACCGGGTCTACCCCGCCGAGCGTCCTCGACCAGCCGCCACCGGCCGAGGACCCGATGAAGGTGTCCCGGGGACCCGCGACGGCCCTCGTCGTCGTCTTCCTCGGCCTCCTCCTGGGCGCCCTCGGCACGCTCATCCGCCTGCCCTACGCCGTGATGAGCCCCGGGCCGATCTCCAACGTCCTCGGCACGACGACCCACAGCGACGGCACGTCCAGCGACCTCATCGTGGTCAACGGCCACGAGAGCTACCCCACGACCGGCTCGCTCGACTTCACGACGGTCCGGATCAACGGCGGTCCCGGGTACCCCGTCAACGTCTGGGCCGTGATCGGCGCGTGGATCGACCCGCGCCAGGACGTCTACCCCGTCGACGCGATCTTCCCGCCGCAGCAGAGCGCCGAGCAGGTCCAGCAGGAGAACCAGGCCGAGATGGTCGACTCCCAGCAGGAGGCCACCGCGGTCGCGCTGCGGGGGGCCGGCATCGCGGTCACCGAGAAGGTGAGCGTCGCGGCGGTCTCGCCCGACGCTCCCTCCGGCGCGACGTTCCAGCCGGGCGACGTCTTCGTCTCCATCGGCGGTACCGAGGTGACCAGCGCCGACGTCGCCCGCCAGGCCATCCAGAAGGCCACGCCGGGCAGCACCATCGACGTCGTCGTCCAGCGCGGCGGGACCCAGGTGGCGCTCAAGGCCAAGACCGGCGCGTCCGGCGGTCGGACCGTGCTCGGCGTGGTCCTCAAGATCGACTTCCAGTTCCCGTTCTCGGTCAAGATCGACGCCGGCAACGTCGGCGGCCCGTCGGCCGGCCTGATGTTCTCGCTCGGCATCTACGACAAGGTCACCAACGGCGCGCTCACCGGTGGCCAGAACATCGCGGGCACCGGCACCATCGACAGCTCCGGCAAGGTCGGCCCGATCGGTGGCATCCGCCAGAAGCTGGTCGGGGCCCAGCAGGGCGGCGCGACCTACTTCCTGGCCCCCGCCGACAACTGCAACGAGGTCCGCGGCGCGGTCCCGGACGGTCTCCAGGCGATCAAGGTCGCCACCTTCGACGACGCCCGGGCCGCGATCGAGAAGATCGCCGCCGGCGACCCCAAGGGCCTCCCCGCCTGCTGACCCGCATACCCGAGCCCGGCGCCCCACCCGCCCCTCACCCCGCCCGCCCCTCACTCCCGCTGACCGGCGAGAGGCCAACTTCTGTCCTCAAAAGCGCGTTTTGGCGACAGAAGTTGGCCTCTCGGCCGTCTGAGGGGGACGTCAGCCGGCTGTGCGGACGATCTCTCAGTCGTCGAAGGTGGCTTGTAACGCCGCCACCAGGCCGGGCGCGAGGTCCGTTCCGGTGGCGACTGCATCGTCGGCGTCGTGCGCCCGCTGACGGATGAGGCATACCGAGGTGCCGTCCCGCAGCACCGCGGCGAGCAGCCGGACGTCCTGACGGTCCGGGTGCCGGGCCAGCGCCTCGACGGCGGCATCGGAGTCGGAGGGGAGGTCCCGCTCCGCGTCCGGCGGCACGACCACCCGCTCGACGACGAACGCGCACCCGTCGACGTCTGGCGGCCAGGCGATCCGGCCGAGGATCGACTCGAGGCTCGACGACTGGTGCAGCCCCTCCTGCTCGATCGCCGTCAGCGCGTCCGGCGCCTGGTCGGAGATCGACAGCCGGGTGAGCAACTGTGGTTCCTGTTCGACCAGCGTCGCGGTACGGACCAGGGCGAAGAGGCGGGGCGGCTGGTCCCATCCCGCTCCGGCCACGTGGCGCTCCGTCTCGAGCGCCACGATCGACAGCGGGTCCAGCACCGGACGGCGGGGAGAAGTCACCCGCCGCATCCTCGCACCAGGCCCGCACCTCACCGCTACCTGTGAACGCGGCAACGATTCGGCCACCAGACGCTGTGGAAGGGGAACCGGGGAGCGGGCCGCTCGTTGGGAGATACGTATGCTGGCCGTACCCCGGTCAGCGTGCTGCGGGTAGGCATGCTTGACGACTGCAGACAGATCGGGCTCGACTGGTGAGTGAACGCGACTGGTTCGGTGAGGACCCTGAAGCCGCTGGACAGGGCAACGGGACCGGGGGAGGACAGCGAACCGCGACGCGGGATCGCCGGCGGAGCCCCCTGGTCACGACGCTGCTGATCCTCGTCGTCGTCGGCATCGCCGCGTCGCTGATTGCGCAGTTCTGGACCGAGGTGCTCTGGTTCGACTCGGTCAACTTCCGCCGCGTGTTCGTCACCGAGCTGGGGGCCAAGGTCCTGCTCGGCGTCGTCGGCGGGCTCGTCACGGCCGCGATCGTCGGCTCCAGCCTCTACATCGCTTACCGCACCCGCCCGATCTACGCCCCGACGTCGACGAGCCAGGATGCCCTGGAGCGCTACCGCGCCGCCGTCGAGCCGCTGCGCCGGATCGCCATGATCGGGATCCCGCTCCTCATCGGCCTGCTCTCCGGCCTCGGCGCCGCGGGGCAGTGGGAGACGTTCCTGCTCTGGCGCAACGCGCAGCCGTTCGGCAAGACCGACCCCCAGTTCGGGATGGACGTCGGCTTCTACGTCTTCACGCTGCCGTGGCTGACCTTCGTGGTCGCGTTCCTCAGCATGGCGCTGATCATCGGCGTCATCGTGGCCGCGTTCACGCACTACATCTTCGGCGGTCTGCAGTTCCAGGCGCGCTCACGACGCACGACGCCCGCGGCCCGTCTGCACCTGTCGATCCTGCTCGCCGCCATCGTCCTGGTCCGGGCGGCCAGCTACTGGCTCGAGCGCTACTCGCTCACCACCAAGTCGACCGACCTCATGACCGGCATCCAGTACACCGACGCCAACGCGGTGCTGCCGACCAAGGCGATCCTCGCGATCGCCTCGATCATGTGCGCGCTGATGTTCCTCTCGGTCATCTGGACTAAATCCTGGCGGCTCCCGATCGTCGGCGTCGTTTTGCTACTCGTCGTCTCGGTGGTGGTCGGCGGCATCTTCCCCGCGCTGATCCAGTCCCTGCGCGTCCGGCCCAGCGAGAAGTCGCTGGAGACGCCGTACATCCAGAACAACATCAACGCCACGCGTGACGCCTTCGGGCTCTCCAACGTGGCGACCACGGCCTACAACGCCGCCACGACCGCCACCCAGGGCCAGCTCCGCAACGACACGACCACGGTCCCGGGCATCCGCATCCTCGACCCCAACGTCGTCGCGGCCACCTACAAGCAGCTCCAGGCCGGCAAGAGCTACTACCAGTTCCCCGACACCCTCGACGTCGACCGCTACGTCGTCGACGGGGCCCTGCGCGACACCGTCATCGCGGTGCGCGAGCTCGACCTCGACGGCGTCCCCGCCGGCCAGCGCAACTGGCTGAACGACCACACCGTCTACACGCACGGCTACGGCCTCGTCGCCGCATACGGAAACCGCAAGGACGCCGACGGCAAGCCGGTGTTCTTCGAGCAGAACATCCCGTCGACCGGCAACCTCGGCGAGTTCGAGCCGCGGATCTACTTCGGCGAGCAGTCGCCGGACTACTCCATCGTCGGGGCGCCCTCAGGCGCGTCGCCGCGCGAGTTCGACTTCCCCGACAGCTCGCCCGCCGGGCAGGCCAACACGACGTATGCGGGCCAGGGCGGGGTCCCGATCGGGAACCTCCCGGTCAAGGTGGCGTACGCCATCAAGTACCGCGAGATGAACTTCCTGCTGTCCGATGCGGTCAACTCCGACTCGCGGCTCATCGACCACCGGACCCCGCGCGACCGGGTCCAGCGGGTCGCGCCGTGGCTGACCCTCGACGGCAACGCCTACCCCGCGGTCGTCGACGGAAAGGTGCAGTGGATCGTCGACGGCTACACGACGACCGCGGACTACCCGAACTCGCACCTCACCTCGATCGACCAGGCGACCTCCGACTCGATCACGACCACGCGCACGTCGGTGCAGGCGGTCGCGGCCGGCCAGGTCAACTACATCCGCAACTCGGTCAAGGCCACCGTCGACGCCTTCAGCGGCGAGGTCCACCTGTATGCGTGGGACGAGGCGGATCCGATGCTCAAGGCGTGGATGGGGGCCTTCCCCGGCACCGTCCAGCCCCTGTCGGACATCAGCGCCAGCCTGATGGCCCACCTGCGGTACCCCGAGGACCTGTTCAAGGTGCAGCGTGACATCCTCGCCCGCTACCACGTCACCGACCCCGGCACGTTCTACGGCAGCAACGACCTCTGGAAGGTCCCGGCAGACCCGACCAAGGACCAGCGGGTCCCGGTCGACCAGCCGCCGTACTACCTGTCGATCGCCATGCCCGGCACCACCGACCCACAGTTCTCGTTGACGACGACGTTCATGCCGTTCGGTACCCGCGAGGTGCTCTCCGGGTTCCTCGCCGTGGACTCCAACGCCGGGACCTCGGCGGGGCAGCGACGCGAGGGCTACGGCCAGCTCCGGCTGCTCGAGCTGCCCAAGGACAGCAACGTCAGAGGTCCAGGGCAGGTCCAGAACGACATCTCGTCCTCGAGTGTCCAGTCCACCGACTACTCGCTGGGGTTGTCGCAGTTCCTCAACATCCAGCGACAACAGGGCTCGACCGTGGTCCTCGGCAACCTGCTGACCCTTCCGGTCGGTGGCGGTCTGCTCTACGTCGAGCCGATCTACGTGCAGGCCAACACGGCCTCCGCATACCCGCTGAACCGGGCGATCATCACCGCGTTCGGCGACAAGCTGGCGTGGGCCTCGACGTTGGACGGAGCACTCGACGCGCTCTTCGGCGGCAACTCCGGGGCGAAGTCCGGTGACAACACCCCGACCACGGGCGGCAGCACGACACCGACACCACCGACGACGGGTACCGGAACGCCGGCGGACAACCCTGCCCTGACCAAGGCGCTGTCCGATGCCCAGCAGGCGGTCAACGACGCGGACGCGGCGCTCAAGGCGGGCGACTTCACCAAGTACGGCGACGCGCAGACCCGCCTCAAGGCCGCGATCGCGGCGGCCGCGGCCGCGGCACCGTCGGGCAGCGTGACGCTGACTCCTGGTGCGGCGCCGTCGACCACCGCGACGGCCACCCCCAGCGCGACCCCGACCGGCTGACCGCTTGGCCGATTTGGATCCCCTGCACGGTGTCCGTAGACTAAGGACATACCGACGCGGGGTGGAGCAGCTCGGTAGCTCGCCGGGCTCATAACCCGGAGGTCGCAGGTTCAAATCCTGCCCCCGCTACCACGCACAGAGGGTCCGGACGATCTCGTCCGGGCCTTCTGTCGTCCCCGGATCAGCGTCGTCGGGCGGGTATGGGTGTTAACGGTCGGAAATCCGCCCGTTAACACCCACACCCGCCGGCGAGGCGCGGTCCCTGACGAAGGATCGGCCGTTCGGCTGGTTTGAGCGCGGGATGACCCCGTATGCGGCGTGTCATCGACGATGCCCGGGCAGGCTCTCGCCACGACCGGTTGGTGGAAGCACAGCCGGGCTGCCGGCGCGGTCCGCGCCACGAAGGGCGTGACATGGTCGCTGGGAAGTCAGGGTTGTTCGAGGGCCGTCGCGTCGGCAAGGCGAGCGCCAAGGAGTTCGCTGTGGTAACCGGCACCGCGAGCCTCGGGGCGTTGGTGCTGGCGCTGATGTTCGGCTCTGCTGGGCAGGCGTCCCCTGGTACGGGGGGAGCATCGCCCACACTTACGACCGCTGTGACCGCGTCCGCCTCCGCTGCGAGGTCCTCCACCACGACGACGATCGCTCCCACGACATCTGCCGCGCCCAGCCCGACGTCGACCACGCCGGCGGAGGTGACGACGATCGTGACCGAGGTCGTTGCGCTGCCGTTCGCCTCCCAGAGCGTCGACGACTCGCTGCTCGAACAGGGCAGGACATTCCTGCGGACCGCCGGCCAAGCAGGCAGCAAGACGGTCACCTGGACCGTTCGGAGCCGCGGAGGCGTCGACGTCAGCCGGGTGATCACGGGTGAGCAGGTGACCGCGGAACCGGTGGACGAGGTCACCGTCGTCGGCACGAAGGCGCCGGCAGCGCCTCCAGCGCCCAAGACCACACCAAGCGCCGCTCCGAAGCCGACCCCGACACCCAGCGCCACGAAGCCGCCCACCAGCGGTCAGTGCGACCCGAACTACGCCGGCGCCTGCGTCCCGATCGCCACCGATGTGGACTGCGAGGGCGGCAAAGGAAACGGTCCCGCATATGTCCGCGGTCCTGTCGAGGTGGTGGGAAAGGACATCTACGGACTGGACGCGGACCACGACGGGATCGGCTGCGAAGACTGAGTGCGGGTGATATCGGTCGGAAATCCGGCCGCTGTCACCCATTCCGCCGCCGAGGAGCGGACGAGGCGCCACCGACGAGCCGCGGAGGAGCCTCGGCGGGAGCCGTCACCGAACCGAGGCCTCGCCACTGTTGCCAGACGTTGCCAACGCACCTAGCGTGCAGAAGATGCAACGGGGCCCGTCGATCTACGACGTCGCGAAGGCGGCCGGCGTGGCTCCGTCGACGGTCTCGCGGGCGTTCTCCCGTCCCGGCCGGGTCAACTCGCGTACCGCAGAGCGCATCTTCACCGCGGCGCGCGAGGTGGGCTACCGCTCCGAGGCCCTCCACGGGCTGGTCGGGCAGCGCACCCGCAGCCTCGCCGTCGTCGTCACCGACATCACGAACCCCTTCTACTCGGAGATCATCCGGGGCGCGCACGAGGCGGCGGGAGAGTCGGGCTACACGATCCTGCTCTCGCACACCCAGGAGGATGCCCAGCTCGAGCGCGACTGGACCGAGCGCGAGCTCGGGGCGGTCGAGGGGGTGCTGCTGACCAGCTCGCGGATGTCCGACAGCGCGATCCGGATGCTCGCCAAGCAGAAGCCCGTGGTGATGCTCAACCGCCGGGTTCCCGAGGTGCCGTGCGTCATCACCGACAACGCCAGGGGTATGCGTCGGGCCGTCGAGCACCTCGCCGAGCTCGGCCACGAGTCGGTCACCTACGTCGCCGGGCCGGAGGCCAGCTGGGCCGACGGGATGCGCTGGGTCGCGATCATGGAGGCCTGCCACGAGCTGGAGCTGAAGGTTCGCCGGGTCGGTCCGTGCAACGTCCCCACCGTTCACGCGGGGTTCGCCACCGCGGCCGAGGTGCTCGCACAGAAGCCGACGGCGATCATCGCCTACAACGACGTGATGGCCATCGGCGTCATCAAGGGAATGCGGCGCGCCGGGGTCCGGGTACCCGAGGACGTCAGCGTCATCGGCGTCGACAACGTGGTCCTCGCCGAGATCGTCGATCCTGAGCTGACCACCGTCGCGGCGCCGTTGCGGGCCATGGGGATCACCGGCGTCAAGAACCTCATCGCCGCCATCGGCGGGGCCACCCCGAGCCGCGAGCCCATCGTCCTGCCGGTCAAGCTGGTCGTCCGAGGCTCGACCGCTCAGCGCAGGCGGAAGAGGACCTCGCCGGCGTTGGGAACGACCAACGTCTCCGGGTCGGCCTCGAAGGCGCCCACGTCAACGGTGGCCGGGTCGAGGTAACCGAGGTTCGCCTCGTGGCATACCTGCTCCGGTATGCCCGTCGCCAGGGTGACCTGTACCCGCAGCCGCTCCTCACCGGTCTCCGCGTCGTAGGTGCCGGCGCCCCGCAGGTGCGTCGAGTGGGCGAGCACGCCCCAGTGCAGGTGCGAGAACCGGTCCCACTGCTTCACGAAGTAGTCGCGGCAGTGGTACCCGATCTCGACGATCTCCGGATGCATCTCCGAGATCTGGGTGATGTGCGGCGCGTAGAGGATGACCTCGCCGCCGTCCGCGACCACCGGTTCGAGCTTGTAGAAACCCTTCGCGCCGGTCCAGATGTCCGCGTACATCGCCGGGACCAGTGACAGCACGCGCTGCACCGGCGCGTCGAGGTAGGTCACGTGGCTCTGCGCGCAGACCTGGGCGGCCGCCGACCACGACGCGATGGTGTCGCCGAACGAGACCGAGTGCAGCGCCGGCGAACCGTGGTCGCTCTCGGCCGCGCCGACGACGCAGAACGCCAAACGGTCAGCCGGGATCAGCGCCGCACCCTCATCGATGAGCGCGCGAACCGGGGTCTGCGCGGTCGTCCCGATGATCTCGGCCGACGTGATCAGCGCGCCCAGCCAGTGCGAGATGTCGATGATGTCCTGGCCCGCGACGCCCGGGAAGAAGTACTTGTTTCCACCGGAGATGCCGACGACCTCGTGCGGCAGCACCGGGCCGACGACGAGGGCGATGTCGTGCTCGACCACCGCGCGGTTGAGGTGCACGGGGACGTCGACGTCCAGCCGGCCCTCCGACAGCTCGCGCATCCTGGCGGCCGGGATGGTCCCGAGGTCGGCGAACGTCTCGGGGTCCCACCACTCGTGGTTGAGGACGGTCATCCCGGGATAGGTCGCCTCCAGACCCTGCTCGGCGTAGCCGAGGTGGAGCGCCAGGGCCTCGTCGCTCATCGCGGCATGGGTTCCCAGCGCCACCAGAACGGTCATTCGTGTGGCCCGGCCGGCGAGGGACGCGTGAACCGCCTTGATCAGCAAGGGAAGCGGCACCGTGCGCGTTCCGTCGGGGACGAGGATGCAGACGCTGCGCCCGTCGACCGGGTAGGCGTCGAGCTGCTCACGCACGAACGCCGACACTTCGTCGGAGGAGAGGATCCCCGTCGCGTCGCCGACCGTCGTGGCCGGCAGGACCACGGGCTCGGGCAGGGTCGAGGTCGATGAGGCGCCGGTGCTGCTCACCCTGTCACTCTGGCCGTGAGTCTCACCCACCGGCAAGGGTTCACGGCAACTAGTGGCAACTTGTGGCGACCCCGTTCGGCCGACCCCGAGCATGACTGACATGCCCGAGCTCCCCGGTCTCCATCCTCATGACGACCGGCTCCTCCCCGCCGACCCGGCGGTGCGCGAGCTCGCGCGACGGCTCTACCAGCAGGTACGCGACCTTCCGATCATCTCCCCGCACGGCCACGTTCCGGTCGAGTGGCTCGAGGGGAACATCCCGTTCACCGACCCCACCGCCCTGCTCCTCTCGCCGGACCACTACATCTTCCGGCTCCTGCACGCCGCCGGGGTTCCGCTCGGCTCCCTGGGCGTCGGCGACAAGACGCTGACCGAGGCGGAGAGCCGGGCCGCTTGGCGGGCGTTCTGCGAGCACTGGGCCCTGTTCCGCGGGACGCCCAGCCGGTTCTGGATGGAGAGCGTCCTCAGCAGCATCTTCGGCGTCACGCAACGACCGAGTGCGGAGTCCGCCGACGCGATCTACGACCGGGTGGCGGAGTGCCTCACCTCCGACGAGTACCGGCCCCGTGAGCTGTTCAAGAGCTTCGGCATCGACGTCCTCGCGACGACCGACGACCCGTGTGCCGACCTCGCCCACCACGCAGCGCTCGCTGCCGACCCGAGCTTCGACGGACGGGTCGTGCCGACCTTCCGCCCCGACCGCTACCTCGAGCCCGGCCGTCCGGGCTTCTCCCAGCTGATGGACCGCCTCGCCGAGGCGTCGGGGGAGGACACCGGCGACTTCCCCGGGTACCTTCGCGCGCTGGCTCAACGGCGTCGCCACTTCAAGGAGCACGGAGCCGTTTCAGCGGACCACAGCCACGCCGACGTGGTGACCCTCGAGCTGGCCCCGTCGGAGGCCGCGAGGATCTACGCGGCGGCGCTGCACGGCGAGACGTCGACCGAGGAGTCGACCGCCCTGCGCCGCCACATGATGGTCGAGATGGCGCAGATGTCGGTCGACGACGGCCTGGTCATGACGCTGCACCCGGGCGTGCACCGCAACCACCACTCTCCGACGCTCAAGGAGTTCGGCCCGGACACCGGCCACGACATCCCGGTGGCCGTCGAGTTCACCCGGTCGCTCCAGCCGCTGCTCGACCGGTTCGGCACCGCACCTGGGCTGCACCTCGTCCTCTTCACCGTCGACGAGACCGTCTTCTCGCGGGAGATCGCGCCGCTCGCCGGCTTCTACCCCGCGGTGTATGCCGGTGTGCCCTGGTGGTTCCTCGACGCGCCCGAGGCGATCCGTCGCTACCGCGGTGCCGTCACCGAGACGCTGGGCTTCTACCGGACCTCCGGTTTCATCGACGACACCCGGGCGTTCTGCTCGATCCCGGCACGGCACGACATGTCACGCCGCCTCGACAGCGCCTACCTCGCGGAGCTCGTCGTGCAGCACCGGCTCGACGAGGACGAGGCGTTCGAGACCGGCGTCGACCTCGTGACGACGATCCCGCGTCAGGTGTTCAAGCTGTGAGTGCGATCGCTCCCGCTCGCCACCTGAGCCGGGCCGCGGACGGGCGTCCGGCCGCCCCCGTTCGTGTGGTCCACCTGGGGGTCGGCAACTTCTTCCGCGCTCATCAGGCTTGGTACACCGAGCATTCCGACGACGCCGACCGATGGGGGATCGCCGCCTTCACCGGTCACTCGCGTCGCACCGCCGACGAGCTGGCCTCGCAGGACTGCCTCTACACGCTGCTCGTGCGCCACGAGTCGGAGAGCCTTCCCGAGGTCATCGCCTCCGTCAGCGCCGTCCACGTCGGGTCCGACCTCGCTGCGCTCGTAGACCACCTGGCGTCGCCCCAGGTCGGCGTCGTCACCCTCACCGTCACCGAAGCGGGGTACTGCCGCAACGACAACGGCGGCCTCGACCTCGAGTCCGCTGCAGTGCAGGCCGATGTCGCTGCGCTGCGCGCCGGTGGCGCAGAGATCCTCGACTCCGTCCCCGGCCGGCTCGTCGCGGGGCTGTCGGCCCGACGTGACGCCGGCGCCGGGTCGCTCGCCGTCGTCTCCTGCGACAACGTGCCCCACAACGGCGCCATGACCCAGCGCGTCGTCACCGAGCTCGCCCAACAGGTCGATCCCGACTTGGCCGGGTGGGTCGACGCCAACGTCTCGTTCGTCACCACCATGGTCGACCGGATCACGCCACGGGCGACGGACGAGGACCTGGCCGACGCCCGCGCCCTCACCGGTGTCGACGACGCCGCGCTGGTCGTCACCGAGCCCTTCACCGAGTGGGTGCTGGCCGGCGACTTCCCTGCGGGCCGGCCCGCCTGGGAGACCGCAGGGGCTCGCTTCGTCGCGGACGTCAAGCCGTTCGAGACGCGAAAACTGTGGCTGCTCAACGGTGCTCACTCGACGATGGCGTATGCGGGTTCGATCGTCGGTCACGAGACCGTCGCCGAGGCGATCATGGATCCCGAGGTCTTCGGTTGGGTCGAGGACTGGTGGGACTGTGCTGCGCAGTACCTCACCCTCCCCGAGGAGGAGGTCGCCGCATACCGGCAGGCACTGTTCGACCGGTTCGCGAACCCCAACATCCGGCACCTGCTGGCCCAGATCGCGGCCGACGGGTCTCAGAAGGTCCCGATCCGCGCTCTTCCGGTGCTGCGCGCCGCCCGTGCTGACGGCCAGCTGCCCAGCGGCGCAACGAGATTCGTGGCGGCCTGGATCGCACATCTCCGCGGGAACGGTGCCCCGGTGAACGATGTCGACGGGGCGGCGCTGACCGCACTGGCTCAGGGACCGATCCGCGAAGGCGTGGCCGCCGTGCTCGACTGGCTGGGCATCGACGACCTCGAGGTCAGCGCGCTCGTCGAGCAGCAGGTGACCGAGCTCGAGGCTCGGAGCGCGAACACGTGACCGCGCCGGTTCGCGCGGCGGTCGTCGGGTGTGGCGACATCTCGGCGGTGCACCTGGCCGCGCTGCGCGACCTCGATGGCGTCGAGCTCGTCGGCGTGTGCGACGTGGACGCCGCCCGCGCCACCGCGGCGGCGGACGCGCAAAGTACGGCGGCCTACACCGACCACCGCGAGATGCTCGACACCCTCCGTCCCGACGTCGTTCACGTCTGCACGCCGCACGACCAGCACGCGCCGGTGGCCGTGGACTGCATCGAGCGCGGCGTCCACGTGGTTCTCGAGAAGCCCGTGGCGCACACCCTGACGCACGCCCAGCCGGTGCTCGACGCAAGCCTCGCCAACCCCGCCGTGAAGGTGGCCGTCTGCTTCCAGAACCGGTACAACCGGGCGTCGCAGGAGGCGTTCCGACTGATCCACGAGGGGTCGCTCGGCGCCGTCCGGGGCGCCTCCGCGACCGTTGCCTGGCACCGCACGCCCGAGTACTACGCCCGCGGGCCGTGGCGCGGGCAGCGCCGGCGGAGCGGCGGCGGCGTCCTGATGAACCAGGCGATTCACACGCTGGACCTCGTCCAGTGGTTTCTCGGCCCGGTCGCCCACGTCGGCAGCCGGATCGGCACCCTGTCGCTCGCAGAGTACATCGACGTCGAGGACACCGCCCAGCTCGTCATGGACCACGAATCCGGTTCGCGCAGTGTGCTGTTCGCGACGTTGGCCAACAGCGTGGACTCACCGGTGACGATCGAGATCGACACCGAGCGTGCCCGTCTTCTCATCCGGGGCGACCTGACCGTTCTCCACCAGGACGGCCGTACCGAGGTGGTCGAGGAGCGCCGCGCGACGTCGACGGGCCGGGCCTACTGGGGCGTCTCCCACGAGCTGCTGGTCGCCGACTTCTACCGAACCCTCGAAGACCCGGAGCCGTTCTGGATCGGTCCCGCCGAGGGAGTGGCCGCGCTGACCGTCCTCGACCGGGTGTATCGGGATGCCGGCGTCCTCGCGGATCCGAGCGCCTGAGCCCGGCGGACTGGCTCCTGACGACTGGCGGATAGGCCTGGCTACCCTGCGGGACGACGGCTACACCGTCTTCGTGCCGCCGAACCTGCTGCGCGGAGTGACCCCCGACGCCGCATATATATATCGCCTCGTTCCTCGCCCAGCGCACCGCGGGTCCCGTTGTGCTGGTGGGCCATTCGTACGGCGGCTTCGTCATCACCAACGCGGGCGCCGCCGGCGGTGACGTGCGGGCGTTGGTCTACGTGGACGCCGTCGTGCCCGATGAGGGCGAGACCGTCTTCGAGATCCTGGGTGGGTCCGGGTCGGCGCTCGACGTTCCCGACCCGACGACCGACCTCGACCTCGCGGCCTACCCCGGTAGCGCGGAGGGCGACCTCGAGGCCTTCCTCAAGCCCGACACCGTGCACACGTCGTTCGCTCAGGACCTGTCGGAGCGGGACCGGTGGCTCATCGTGGCGAGCCAGCGACCGATCACTCTCAGTGCGAACACCACCCCGTCCGCGGCGGCCGCCTGGAAGTCCATCCCCAGCTGGGCCGTCGTGGGCACCGAGGACCTCGTCATCCCTCCGCAGACCCAACAGCGCATGGCCGAACGGGCCGGCGCCACGATCACCACCGTGGCCGGCTCCCACGTCTCCATGGTCTCCCACCCCCAGGTGACCATCGACGCGATCCTCGCCGCGGCCAACACCGTCGGAGACTGACGCCTGACCATCGGACCGCAAGCCGACAGCCGGCCTAGCAGCTGTCGGTTGCCCCGCCACCCGTGGCGGTCGCGGTGCAGTTGGGCGTGCTGGCGATGGCGGTGTTGTTGTCGCCGAGGTCGGCGGTGGCAGAGCTGTTGAAACCGCTGGCGATGGCGGTGTTGTGGTGGCCGGTGACGGCGAGCGCCTCACTGTGGTCGCCGCTGGCTGTGGCGACGTTGCCATCGCCGCCGTTGGCATTCGCGAAGCTGTCGTCGCCGGAGGCGGTGGCCTTGCTGTTGCTTCCGAACCGGGCGACCGCGCTGCCGCCGTCGCCGCTGGCGATGGCCGTCTGGTTGGTGCCCTCGGCGGTGGCCCCGCTGTCGGTGCCAGTGGCGGTCGCGGTGTTGCCGTCGCCGAGGGCCGCCTCGGCGAAGCTCCCGTCGGCTGTGGCGGTGGCGGTGTTGCCACTCCCGCTGCCGGTGTAGGCCAGGCTGTTGGCCCCGGTGGCCCGGGCCTGGTTGTGCGTGTCACCGGCGACCACACCCGCGGTGGCGGAGCTCTTCGCGCCTCTGGCGATAGCCACGTTGCCGGCTCCGGCCACGGACGAGCAGGTGGCGGTGCCCATCTGGACGCGCACCTGGCCGTTGACCGAGATGCACAGGTCGGTCGCGGCGGAGGACGGGCCGGCGGTCATCGCGATGAGCAGGCCGGTGCCGGTGAGCACGACGGCGCCGCGCCGGGTCGCGCTCAGGAGGATTCGGTTCATGCCAAGCATCTCCCTCGTGCGCGAGCCCCCGGGATCACCCGTGGGTGATCAGGCGTCGTGGTTGGACCGGGTCACAAGAGCCCGGTCATCTGCCGGACGGCGGCTGGTGCCGCCGCCGGTCCAACACGGTCTGATGGTAGTGAGGAAGCGACCCGCCGTCACGATGTCCGCGAGGCCGCGGCCGCGGCTCCGGCGCGGCGTGCGAGCTCGGCGAAGGCCTGCGCGAGCTCAGGCGGGTGGACCGCATCGATGTCGGCGTCGGCTCGTGCGATGGACGCCGCCAACCCGGCCCACGACCAGGCCCCCAACTCCAGGCGGCAGCGGTCGGGCCCGAGGTCATGGACGGTGCCATCGGTGAGGTACGGGGCGATCTCGGACGCCGGCCGATGAAGGACGACTGTGCCTTCGCACGGGCAGCGGTCTCCGCCCGTCGGCGCGGTGTTGCCGCGGAACCGGGCGGCGACGTAGGCCGCGACATCCCCGCCCGGCACGGCCCGGGCGACGAAGCGTGGGCCGGTGGGGGAGCGCGGAGCGATCCGGTCGACCCGGAAGGTACGCCAGTCCTCGCGGTCCAGGTCCCAGGCCAGCAGGTACCAACGACCCCCGCGGTTCACCACATGGTGCGGCTCCACCCGCCGTGGTGGCCGATCCGCAGCGTCGGTATGCGGGGTCGGCGGTCGGTAGTCGAAGCGCAGCTTGTGGTGGGCACGGACGGCGTCGGTCACGGCGAGCAGCACAGCCGGGTCGGTCTGCGGTGCTCCTGGTCGGGTCGTGGCCACGAATTGGAGCGAGTCCACGCGGTGCCGAAGGCGCGCGGGCATGACCTGTCGCACCGTGCCCAGGGCTCGCCATGCGGCCTCGGAGATGCCTGCGCCCGTCGAGGCCGCCAGCTGCAGGGCCACCGCCAGGGCGACGGCCTGCTCGTCGTCGAACAGCAGCGGCGGAAGGTCGGCCGCGGCGTCGAGGCGGTAACCGCCGTCGGGGCCCATCGTGGCGAGCACCGGATAGCCGAGCTCGCGCAGCCGGTCGACGTCGCGGCGGACCGTGCGTTCGCTCACGTCCAGTCGTTCGGCCAGCAGATGCCCGGGCCAGTCCCGGCGCGCCTGCAGCAGGGACAGCAGCGACAGGAGCGGGGCGGAGGTCCCACTCATGCGTCTCACACTCACCTGAACGTAGGCCAGAACCTGACCGGCACTGCTGGCACGGTGGGATGACATTCCTCCGCAGGACCGCCTTGCAGGAACGATGAAGGAGACCGACGATGAGCGTCACGACGACCACCCACCTGAACTTCCGCGGCCAGGCCCGCGAGGCCCTCGAGCTGCATGCGTCGATCTTCGGCGGGCAGGTCGTGGCCTTCACTTACGCCGACGCTCACGTCGAGACCGACGGCGCCGTCCCCGACCAGCTCATGTGGGGCGGGTTCGACGCCCCGAACGGCCTGCGGCTCATGGCTTTCGACGTGCCGCCGGCACGCCCGTTCAGCCGCGGCGAGGACTCGGTGTTCGTCTCGGTCCGCGGCGACGACCCCGCCGAGATCACCAGGTGCTTCGAGGTCCTGGCCGAGGGCGGCTCGGTCCGGACGCCGCTGGGGCCGGCGCCATGGGGTTCACCGCTCTACGGGATGCTCGACGACCGGTTCGGTGTCACGTGGGTCATGGACGTGGCCGTGTCGTACGCCTGACCGAGCCGGCGCATCACGGGAACGGTGGCACGTCGGGCTGGCAGACGGTGCCACGGGCCGGCGGGACGAGGCTCACGAGGTAGCGGGTCCTCACCTGGTCGACGCACTGGCTGTGATCGTTCATCGTCAGGTGGCCGTAGCCGTCCGCGGTCAGCAGCACGGCGTTGCCCAGCCGCTTTTCGGCGGCGACGGCGTTCGCGTAACCAGTGGCCGGGTCGTGGCGATTGTTCATCAGGAGGATCGGCGTCTTGGTGACGGCGCCCCACGGGCCGGCATACCGATCGTTACTCTGCCCCGGCCAGTTCGACGCGCACGGTGCCCACAGCCACCACCCCAGCAGCGGTCCGTACAGGGTGCTCGTGTCGGTGAGCTTCGGGATCACACTGGGCCACGACTGCGAGGGCTTGCGGGCCGGACCGTCGAGGCACGAGATCGACGACGAGGTCGTCGCGCCGGCGAACCCGGCGGGGGTTCGCAGAGCGCGCGCCATGTCCTCCATCGCTGATGCGTCGCCGTCCGCCGCGGCGTTGAGGTCCGCGGCGTAGTCGGCCCAGGTCGCTCGGTCCCGGAGCGGGTTGAACGAGGCGAGGATCAGGTCGGCATAGTCGAGCGCGCCGGGCGGGTCCGAACGCGGCGCCGGAATCGTGGACTGCCGAGCCGTGGCGAACACCCGGGCCACCCGCTGCGCGACGGTCTCTCCGTGCCCAGCCAGGGCACAGTGACCAGCTCCCGCGCTCTCGCACAGCTCCAGGAACGTGGCGAACACCGCGTCGAAGGCGCCGGACTGGTTGTTGACGCGGGCCTCGGCGCTCTTGGTGTAGTCGACCGGGTCCACGATGCCGTCGAGCACCATCGCCCGGATGTGCGTGGGGAAGAGGTTGATGTAGGTCTGGCCGACCATCGACCCGTAGGACAGGCCCACGTAGGTCAGCAGGTCGTCCCCGACCATGCCGCGCAGAGCGTCCAGGTCGCGGGCGGTGTCGGCGGTCGAGATGTGATCCAGGAGGTCGCCGTTCACCTGGCCGCACCGTCGCGCCAGGTCGAGGGTCTTGCGCTGGAACGCCTTCGACTCGGACCGGGTGATGGGGATCGTGCTCCCCTGCCAGAACTGGTCCCGAGCCGCGTCGCTGGTGAAGCAGTTCACCGGTGTGCTGGCGTTCGTGCCCCGGGGGTCCCAGCTCACCACGTCGAACCGGCCCGCACCCCACTCGTCGATCGTGCTGGCGAGGCCCTTCACGAAGTTGACGCCGCTGGCGCCTGGCCCGCCGGGGTTCACGAACATCGAGCCGATCCGCTCCGCGGGTCGACTGGCTAGGTGTCGGATGACCGAGAGCTCGATCTTCTTGCCGTTCGGCCGGTCCCAGTCCAACGGCACCTGGACTCGGGCGCACTGCAGGCCGCTGTCGGGCGGATCGCACGCCGTCCAGTTGATCGCTGCGCTTCCGATCCGGGGGCCTGGACTCGCTGCCGCCGAGTTCGGCACGCTCAGCGACACGGCGATGAGGGCCAACACGACCATGGCCATCGTGCCGAGACGAAGTGGACGAAACGCACGTGCAGCACCTAGGCCCATGACGGCCCTCCCGTCGACTGACTAGGGGGAGCCTAGAGGTCCGGCCGCTCCGCTGGCAGTGATGCACCACAGCGTCGACCGATGAGAATCGGTCGAGTCCGAGGTCAGACCAGCATGAGTCGGCGCACGACGAGCAGGGGGCATGGTGAGTGAGATCCGGGTGTTGGTGTCGGGTGCGAGTATCGCGGGACCAGCGCTGGCCCACTGGATGACCCGACGGGGTGCCGAGGTGACCGTGGTGGAGCGGGCACCCGGGCTGCGTCCCGGTGGTCAGGCAGTGGACGCGCGCGGTGTGGCCAGGGAGGTCATCGGGCGGATGGGACTCGACGCAGCAGTGCGAGCGGTCTACACGAACACCGCCGGTGCCTACACGGTCGACGCGGACGGGAACGTGCTGGAGACCTTCCGCGCGGAGGACCACGGCGGCGACGGGTACATCTCGGAGATCGAGGTTCTGCGCGGTGACTTTTCACAAGTGTTGTACGACGACACCAAGGCCGACGTCGAATACCTCTTCGACGACCGCATCGCCGGGCTCACGCAGGACGCGGACGGCGTCGACGTCACCTTCGCGAGCGGCCACGAGCGGCGCTTCGAGCTGGTGATCGGCGCCGACGGGCTGCACTCGGCGTTGCGGGCGATGGTCTTCGGGCCGCGCGAGGAGTTCGTCCGGCACCTCGGCCTGGTGCTGGCCTTCTACACCGTGCCCAACGAGTTCGGGCTGGACGGGTGGATGACCGACTACCAGAACGAGGGCCGCTCCGCCGGCCTGCGCCCGGTCCGGGACACCACCAAGGCGATCGCCATGTTGTCGTTCCCCGCGCTCGAGTTCGACATCGACTACCGCGACATCGCGGCCCAGAAGCAGCTGCTGCGTGATCAGATGGCGGGCTTCGGCTGGGAGACGGCGCGCATCCTGGCGCACCTGGACGACGCTCCGGACTTCTACCTCGACCAGGTCGCCCAGGTGGTGATGGATCACTGGTCCGACGGGCGGGTCGGGCTGATCGGAGACGCGGCGTTCAGCGCCTCGCCGATGTCGGGGGCGGGTACCGGGCTGGCCCTGGTCGGCGCCTACCTGCTGGCGGGGGAGCTCGCGGCCGCCGACTGGGACCCGAAGGCCGGATTCGCCGGTTACGAGGCGCGAATGCGCACCTACGTCGAGGACAACCAGGAGATCGGTCGCCTGCACGTCCAGATGCTCACCGCGCCCGACCCGGGCGCCGACCCCGGCGCTCAGCCAAGCCCGGAGCCCGACATGGAGGCCCTCACCGCCTTGGTCGAACGAGCGGTCGGTGGGCCCGAGCTGCCCGACTACGAGGGCGTGCCGGACTCCCGCGCACCCCGCTAGGGCCTCGGCGCCAAATCCGGTTGCTGGGCAACGGGGGTCGCTGCGACGCTCACGACATGCCCACGAGCACCGCCGACCTGCTGTTCGACCGGTTCGCGGCCACCGCCGTCGCTGTGGCGAGGGCGCGCCCTCAGGTGGATCCCGCGATGATCCGGGAGATCTTCGACGACGCGGCGACGATGCTGCACAACGGACTCGCCCTTGACCACCTGGACGACCACGACGCCCAGATCGTCGTCGTGGAGCTGTGCGCAGCCCTCACCGATGCGGACCCGACGACCGCGCTCATGACCCGGTTCTACGACGCCACCGAGAAGCCCGCGGACCTGCACGACCCGATCGGCGTGGCCCTGGCCTACGAGAACGTCCTGGGCATCCTCCAGCTCTGACGCTCACGCGCTGATCCCACCTCAGTGTGGGATCGGCCTCGCAGGCGACCTGGAGACGACCTGCGCGAGCGGCGCACCGGCCCCCGGCAGCCTGCGGATGTACGTCCACCTCCCTCGCGAGAGGACCAGGGCGAACGCCGCCAGGGCCACGAGGACCAGGACGCCGGACTCGCCGGTCCAGAGCGCGGCGTCAGGTCCCGTGGTCGCGCGGTCGAACGGGCCTTGGATGATGGAGTTCCAGGCGGAGTGGGCGTAGACCACCGGCCAGACACTGCCCGTCTCGAGCCGCATCCGGGAGAACACCAACGAGATCGACAGGACCGACCCCACGAACAGCACGGCGGAGAGCACGCGGTTCGAGCCGGCCGCGTACACGCCGGCGAAGATCAGCGGAAGGTGCCAGGCGGCCCAGATCAGTCCACTGACCAGGACGGGCCGCGGGATGCCCGCGTCGATGACGCGCGTCAGCATGTAGCCGCGCCACCCGACCTCCTCACCGGTCGTACCGAAGAGACTGACGAACGTCGCCACGGTGGCGGCGTACGCCAGCTGCAGCAGCACGGTGGTCGCGTCGCCCTGGAAGCCGACCAGGCCGGTCATCCACCCCGCCCCGTAGGCCACCACGCCGACGGCGAGCGGCATGGCCAGGCCGATGGCATACCACCTCAGGGTCCGGCGCCCGCCGAAGCGGAAGGAGACGTCGGCGAACCCCTCCCGCAGGGCTAGACGCGCGATGACCGAGGCCACAGCGGGAGTCCACATCAGAACGAGGATCATCGTCCCGATGGTGGCCGGATTGAGCACGATGTACGTCTCGACCGCGCCGGACAACACGATGACGGCGGCGAAGTAGACGACCAGCCCGCGGCGGGCCGTTCCCCGCAGCTCAGGCGGTGACACGGCTGGTGCTTCGGTCACGATCTGCCTCCTTGCTGCATACCACTTCTCCAAAACGGTGGCATTCAGCAAGGGCGTCGGCCATAGACCTAGGTCCATGCCCTGAGTGGTGAACGGGTCAGGCTCTGGCCGGATGCATCTCGGCGAGCGTGGCCAGCATGGCCAGACCCGTACCCTCCAGCTCACGGAACCGCTCGGGCGGCAGCGGTCACCGCCGGAGACCCGACCAGCGCCGGTGGGACGCGGGCGGGGTCGAGCGACACGGTGTCGACCCACTCCTCGACGTCGGGGTGCGACGTGAACGAAGCACGGGCACCCAGCACCTGCTGGCGAGCCCAGTCGGCAGTGGTGTTGGAGAACGGCCTCCGAGGACACATCCGGTTCTTCTCTTCGTCGTCCTCCAGCGTCGCTTCCACGTAGCCGGCGAGTGCAGGGCGCCGAAGCAGGCATACGTGTTGCGGATCGTCTGCAGGGTGATCGCCTCCGGTCCCCAGACCGGCACCAGTGGCGGGTACCTCAGACCGCGTGCGGCGCAGTGGACGACGTCAGCGTCACGGGCTATCGCGACTTCGCCGTCGGCGAGCATCAGCCGTCCGGGCTTGACCTGCACGATGTGGCCGAGCCGGATCACCCGTTCGATGGTGGGCAGCCGGTCGCGTCCCAGTGGGCGAGCGTGGCGATCTTGGCCATCGTCGGAGTCACGGATCGATCGATCCGCACCATCACCCCGGCCTCTTCCATCCGGAGAAACAGGTCGTCGGGAGAGGTGGCCGATTCCGCCGCCTCCATGATCTCGGCCTCCGTGGTCAGGAACACCACCGGATCCGGTTGGACGGCCGCCCGGTTGATCATCCACGGGTCACGCGGACGGACCCACACGATCGCGTCGGGTCGACGCCGTTGTCGAGCAGCCAGACGCAGGCGTCGGTTGCGGTCTTGCCGGAGCCGGCGATCACGTACTGCGACGGTGCCTCATCCAGGTCGACGAGGTCGTTGACCGAGACCACTCGCACCCCCTCCGCGACCCCGAAGGGCGGTGGGCTCGTCGCCGGGATCATCGGTGAGAGGTAGTGGGCGTTGACGACACGGGCGCCCTGCACCCGGAATCGCTCTCCGGAGACGTGCGAGTCGAACTTCCCGTCGCCGACGTAGTCACAGTTGGGGTAGAAGGAAACCCGGCCGGAGTCGAGCAGCCGCTCCTTCAGGACCCGCGCGTAGTACGAGCAGATCTCCGGCGCCGAAGCGCGTTCATCCATGCCCGCTTCGGGTCCGCTCTCCGGGACCCGGTTGCCACCGAGCAGCGTCGACGCCACGCCGTAGGTGGAGGAGGACTGGTGCAGCCGAACGAACGGGTATGCGCTCAGCCAATGACCGCCGACGCCGTACCGGCGGTCGACGAGGATCACGCTGACGTCCGCATGAGCGATCAGGGCGTCGGTGAACGCCATCCCCATCGCGCCCGCACCGACCACCACATAGTCGGCCTCCAGCACCGCCACGGGCCCATGCTGACCGCTCGGCGGACATGGTCAACCGACCACGAGCTCCTCGGCCGGCGCGACGGGCACGTCCACCAACGCCGCGTCGCAGGGCTCACGCTCAGGGAGCCCACAGGTGTGGTGGAGCCACCGTGGTTAGACCTGGGATCTTCCGGTGAACGCGCGCGAGTCCGAAGGAGCAGATGATGGACACTCGGCTGGAGCTGCCCGCGCGTGAGAGCGCACCGCGCCGGCGCGGCCTCACGATGGTGATCGACCCAGGCCTGCACACCGGGCGGTTCGCCGACGCCGTCGAGAGCGTCGGCCAGTACGTCGACCTGGTGAAGTTCGGCTGGTGCACGGCCCTGGTGACGCCCGACATCAAACGGAAGGTCGACATCCTGCACGAGGCCGGGATCGACTTCTACCTCGGCGGCACACTGTTCGAGCGCTTCGCCATGTCCGACATGGTCGACGACTGGCGCGCCCTGTGCCGCACGATGGGTGCGACCCACGTCGAGGTCTCCAACGGCACCATCCCGATGTCCAACGCGGAGAAGGCGCGCTGGATCGCGCGGCTCTCGGGCGAGTTCACCGTCGTCAGTGAGGTCGGCTTCAAGGACCCGGGCCGGGCGGCCACGATGGCGTCCGCCGAGTGGGTCGATGCCATCGGCGAAGACCTGGCCGCCGGCGCGGCCCTGGTGATCACCGAGGCTCGGGAGAGCGGGCGCGGCGGTCTGTGCCACCCCGACGGCACCCCGCGCGCCGAGGTCGTCGACGACGTGCTGGACGGTGGGTTCGATGTCGACCGTCTCTTGTTCGAGGCGCCCACCACGGAGCTACAGGGCTTCTTCATCAAGCGCCTTGGCGCGTCGGTGAACCTGGGCAACATCCGGGCCGACGACGTGATCGCGCTGGAGACGCTGCGGCTGGGCCTGCGGTCGGACACGATGCTGTGCGGGACGCTCTGATGCGGACTTCGCACGACGCCTTCCACCTGGCCATTCCCGTCGCCGACCTCGACGAGGCGCAGGACTTCTACGTGGCGGGGCTGGGTTGCAAGCTCGCCCGTCGCTACGACGACCGCATCACCCTGGACTTCTTCGGCGACCAGGTCGTGTGCCACCTTTCGGAGCACTGGGACCGCGAACCGCAGCTGTACCCGCGCCACTTCGGCGTCACGTTCGCCGAGCGCGGCGACTACGAGCGGCTCCTCCGGCTGGCCCGCGCGCGGGGGCTGACGTTCTTCGCCGAGCCGTTCCGCCGCTTCGAGGACCGCGTCGAGGCGCACGACTCCTTCGTGCTGGCCGACCCGTCCCAGAACCTGCTCGAGTTCAAGCACTACGACGACCCACGGATGATGTATTAATACAGCCGAGCACCCGGCACGATATGGAGGTGCCGCTGACGATCTCCCTTCTCGCCGACCGGCCCGACCTGGCCGCGGCGATGTGGAACATGCCGAACTCGTGGCCGGAGTTCATGCGCCACGACCCGATCGGCGGCCTGTTCTACGGCAATGTCGAAACGCGCTTCGCCGAGTTCGTCCTCATCGCTCAGGACGATTCCGGCGAGGTGGTCGCCTGCGCATACTCCGTTCCCTTCGTGCTCGGTGACGGCGAGCTACCCGACCACGGATGGGACTTCGTGATCCGCAACGGGCTGCTGACCAGCCTGAGGGGCGAGCAGCCCGACGCGATCTCCGCGGTCGAGATAGCCGTCCGTCCCGACCATCAGGGCGGCGGTCTCTCCCGGCAGATGCTCGCAGCGATGCGCGACAACGCGGCCCGGCGTGGTTTCGCGGAGCTCGTGGCACCGGTCCGTCCCAACGGGAAGTCCGATGTCCACGAGCCGATGTCGACGTACGCGTTCCGGGTACGCGACGACGGCCTGCCGGTCGATCCGTGGCTTCGGGTCCACGTGCGGGCCGGTGGTCGCATCGCCAAGGTGGCCCCACGGTCGATGGTCGTTCCGGGCACCCTCGAGGAGTGGCGCGAGTGGACCGGACTGCCCTTCGACGAGACCGGCCCGGTCCTCGTGCCTCGAGCACTGACCCCAGTCCACTGCGATGTCGAACACGGGGTCGCCGCCTACATCGAGCCGAACGTGTGGGTCGTGCACCGTACTCAGGCTGAAGAGCGATGACTTTTTGAGCGGACTTCGGTCTACGTCTCATTCCCCTTCCGCGCTCAGCTTCGGAGGCTCCGTGAAACTCCTCCTCACGTCAGGCGGCGTGATCGACCCGAGCATCCACGCGGCGCTCGTACAGCTGCTCGGCAAGCCGATTGCCGAGTCCCGTGCCCTCTGTGTCCCGACTGCACAGTGGGGTCACCCGATGTGTGGTCCGACCTCGGTTCAGGGCTTCGTCGCCGCCCATCCTCGGTTTCGGCACCTCTCGGGCCTGGGCTGGGCGTCGCTCGGTGTCCTCGAGCTCACCGCTCTGCCCAGCATCGGCGAGCAGAGATGGGTCCCGTGGGTCCGGGAGGCCGACGTGCTTCTGGTGGACGGCGGTGACGCGACCTACCTCTGCCACTGGATGCGGGCGTCCGGGCTTCACGAGCTCCTGCCATCGATGCCGGACCTCGTCTGGGTGGGAGTCAGTGCCGGAAGCATGATGCTGACGCCGCGGATCGGGGCCGACTTCGTCGCATGGCCGACGGCGCAGGACGCCATCGACGAACAGACCGCCATCAAGGTCGTCGACGGATCCACCGAGGTGATCTCCGAAGGCCACTGGACCAGGTTCGGGTAGCAGCCTTCGAGGACGGTCAGTAGGCGATGCCCCAACGATCCGCCAGCGCGCAGGACCACCGAGCCAGACCCCGGGGGCAGCCCAGCCAACGGCCGATCAGCGGAGACGTCCAGTCGGGCAGCTTGTCGACGGTCTCACAGCCGCGTTCGAGAACGGTAATGACTCGGAATTTAAGGCGCACGCGCAGTCCTCTCGGATGTGCCACCCCGAATGGGGGGACGAGAGCCCAACGCATTGTCCGGGCGTGGAGTCGGGCCGACTGTACATCGTTCGCGACCCGCCCGGGTTTGATTCCGCTTGACTGCTCCTGTCCGAGTTGGCGCGCCTATGCCTCCGTTCTCCGACAGGGGTGGTGAAGAACCTTCGGCTCCTCTACACCGTGAACCAGAACGTCTTGCCCAGCGTGTGGTGGTCAACGCCCCAGTCGATGGCGAGGGCCTCGAGCAAGCGCAGTCCTCGTCCGGACAGTGCGTCAGCCGCCGGGGGAGTGCGCCGCAGGATGGGTGGATCGCCGAAGTCCGTGACGCGGACGATCGTGCGATCGCCGGCGCATCGCATCTCCAGCTCGATCGGTGGTGCGCCGTGGAGCAGCGCGTTGGTCACCAGCTCGGACGCCAGGAGCAGCGCGTCTCCAGGGTCGGTGAGATGCTCCGGACACGCCCAGCGGCGGAGGTAGCGGCGCGCGAGACTCGGTGCGGCGGGCGAGGCCGACAGCAGGCACCGGACGGGCGCGCTCAGGTGGCGTCCGGCGGCCGTGGTGTCCGCGGGCTGACCGTCAGGGTGAGCGGGATGCGGTGTGAGGTAGCGGGCCTCAGCGACCGTCGGCACGGTGTCCGCCACTTTCCGGTGAGTCGCCGTCCGATCTGGTCATGAATCCGTGGCCGCCGAGGTGGCGGCCACCGGTGACGCGGTTCCGTTGTGGAGGAGCCGCATGACTTCGTCGGCACGGTATCGACGGTGGCCGCCGAGAGTGCGTACTGCTGTCAGCTTGCCGGACACCGCCCAGCGGGTGACCGTCTTCGGATCAACTCGGAATACCGCGGCCACCTCCGCCGGTGTCAGCAGGGTCTCTTGCACGTGCTTGGGGCTAGCCATGACCTATCGCCGTTCTGTCGGTGGATCCGCGAGCCCACCGGCTCGAAAGGTAAAGGAATGTCCTTGCTTTGGTAAAGGAAGAGTAAACCCCAGGCGCGTGAAATGTCCTGTTCAACGGAATATTTCCGGCGGAATCTGCCGGCCGGTGCCCCTGGCGGTGCAAAAGTCCGTCCCGCGGGAGGTGAGGTTTGGGGCTAGCGCCCGCCGCGGCGCCAGGGCTGGGCGTGGATGTTCGGGTCGGCGATACCGACGGCGTGCAGCAGATCTGCGGCACGTCGGCGGGCTCGCTCCACGTCCTCGTCGGCCATCGCCAGCAGGCCGCCTGGGCTGTCATCCCCGGTGACGCCGACGTAGATCCATGGAGCCGTCTCGGCAAGCTGTGATCGCACCGCCCCCGTCAGGTCGGCCACGTCGACGTGCGGTGCGTCGAAGGAAGCGATCACGAGGGTCGCGGGTTGGCCAGCGCGCGGCGCCGGTCGGTCCCACATGGTTCCTTCCAGACACGGGACCGCCGCCGTCACCGACACCTCCCGGTACAGCCCCGCGCGGTGGTAGGGCTCGTCATCGGCGAACCGTTCAGCGATGCTCCGGTTCGGCACCTGAACCACGTGGACGCTCCCCGTGTGCCCTTCGCCGTGGCTGACCTCGGTCGGGCCCCGAGCGACCAGCGCGGCCGCCCATCCGTCCATGTAGGTCTGATGCGCCTCGTCGAGGTCGTCGTCCGACTCGACCCCGTCATGGTCCACCCCCAGCACGACGAACTGCACGCAGACCCCCTGGAGATCGGACGCTAGCGGCAGCGCCGCTGAGGAGGGCGCCACGGCTCCGGCATGGTGGGAGTGGGACCTAGGAGTAGCGGTGGCTCTTGGCTGCGTGTCCCTTTTCGCGGGTGCACGTGCGGCCGCTGATGGCTCGATGCCCGCACAGCCCGTCCTCGGCCGGTGCCGGTTGCCGGTGACTGTGCCGGAACGGGAGCCACCTCGGCCCTGGCGGCCCGGTCTGGAGCGCGCCGCGGCGTCTCTGGGGCCCCGGCGGGCGTTGCCACCCGTGCTCGGTATGCCGCGTGCCGAGCTTCCCGCATCGCGCGAGTGTCGTCCATCTTGCTCATCGTCGCGTCACGGCTCGACTCTAATGCGCTACTGCGAGCCGGTGGCTTCGAGCCTTCGAGAGATGGGCTGGAGCACCACGATGAGCCGGTCCAGCTCGAGCGGTTCGAGCCCGCGGTACGGCGCTTCGGCGAGGACGTCGGTCAGAGCCTCGATCCGGTCCTTGGTCGCGCGTCCGGCGTCGGTGAAGTGGCCGGAGGCATCGACAAGACCGCGGTCCCGCAGCCCCTCCATGACCTCGGCCAGTCGAGCCTTGGGCAGGTGATGGATCCGACCGAACGACTCCGCCGGGTAGATGCCACTGTCGAGGGCTTTGAGCACGTGGGCCTCGGTCCCGCCGATCTGCTCGGAGACCAACGCGACAACGTGGCCGTCCCCGCGATGCTCGCGGAGCATGTTGGCCGCGTGCCAGAGCCGGGCCACCGGATCCTCGGGCATGGGCAGTGTCCGGAGCGCGGCATACATGACCCGTCCTTCGGTCGGGGCACTGGTCGAGGCTGTGGCGAGGAGCTCGGCGGCGAGAGCGAGCTCGGGTGTCTCGACGACGTCGTCGAGGATCCGTCGCAGCGCCGCCACGCAGCCTCGTTCCCGAGCGGCGTGGGCCGCCTCGGGCGTGGTCCTCTCCCAGACCTTGGGGATGTGGCGGGCCACCTCGCCGTCGGCGAAGTTGTAGAAGGCCGCGTGGACCACCGCGGCCGGGACCCGGCCCAGTGGCGCAGCGCGTCCCGCGAAGTAGCCGTCCCAATAGGTGCGGAACCCGATCGCCGCCATCGCGTCGTTGGGCTCGGGGGAGAAGAAGTTGACCAACGAGATGGGCTCGGTGAGCTGGAAGAGACGGCGAGCGACGGGCTCCCGAGGCTGCATCGTGTCGTCTCCTGTGATCGTCATGCCGCCCCCGGTAGGCGACGCCGCGCCAACGCTACGAGTGAGGTCGACGCCACGGGACAACGTCACCAGAGAAGTGCGGCGTTCAGTACGTCAGGCCGTGGCCGAACGGGAACAACTGGCCGGTGCCATCCGTACCGGGGATCGAGACCGGCAGCCGCCCAACCGGCTTCAGCTCACCGAAGAGCACCCGCACCAAGGACTCGACCTGGTCGGTGGTGTAGCCGAAGGTGTCGATCACCGTCGGCGCCTCGGGGAACGACGCAACGTCGTACGGGTTGCGCATCGCCGCGACCACGACCGGCTTCCCGGTCGCCAGCAGGGCGCGGACCAGCCTGGTCTGTGCTGCCGCGGCTGGGGTCGGCAGTGTGGTCGTCGCATCGACGGCGTAGGCGTTGTTGGTCGAGACCACCACGAGGTCGGCATTCTTCGCGGACGCGACCGCGAGGTCGATAGCCGTCGCCGAGGGTGTGGTCCCGGACTCGCGGACCTGCGTCGTGGCTCCGCGGGCCGCGAGCGCGGCCGCCATCCCCTGGGTTGTGCCCACGCCCCAGCCCGCGACGAGCACATTGCGGGAGCCGGGCTTGAGGGGCAGGAGCCGTCCGTCGTTCTTCACCAGGGTGGTGGTGCGGTCGGTGATCGCCTGAGCGTCCGCCAGATGCTGGGGCGCGCCGAGGACCTGCCGGGCGGCGGCGGGGTCGACGAGTGAGTCGCCGAACAGCCCGCGCTGGAACTTGTGCAGCAGGACCCGGTAGACGGACTCGTCGATCCGCTTCGCGCTGAGCTCGCCGCTGCGGGCTGCGGCGAGAACGGAGCCATAGGCCGTGTCCATCTGCGGCGCGACGAGCAGCTGGTCGGCACCAGCCAGCAGCGCTTTGACCGGAGCCACGTTCGGCGGGTACGTGGCCGTGGCGCCGGCCATGTCCAGGGCGTCGGTGACGATCAGTCCGTTGAAGCCGAGCTCGTCGCGCAGCAGTCCGGTGAGGATCTTGTGCGACATGGTCGCCGGCACGCCGGGATCGATGGCGGGCATCACGACGTGCGCCGTCATGATCGTGTCGACTCCAGCGGCGATGTCTGCCTTGAACGGCGGCAGGTCGATCTGGTGGATCTGCTCGAGCGTGTGGGTCACCTCAGGCAGGCCGAAGTGGCTGTCCACGCCGGTGTCGCCGTGGCCCGGGAAGTGCTTGGCAACCGCAGAGATCCCACCGTCGTGGTAGCCCGCCACCTGCGCTGCTGCGAGGTTCGACACCAGACCGGGATCACCCCCGATGGAGCGGATCCCGATCACCGGGTTGTTGGGGTTGATGTTGACGTCCGACACCGGCGCGTAATCCTGCGTCACGCCGACCGCGGCGAGCTCGGTGCCGATGACCTGGGCCGAGCGTCGGGCGTCGGCCGTGGAGCGCCCTGCGCCCAGCGCCATGTTGCCGGGCATCTGGGTCGCCGGTGCGCCGAACCGGGCCACGAGCGCGCCGCCCTCCTGGTCGACCGAGATCTGCAGCGGGATGCGGGCCGGCTGGGCCAGGGCGGCGGTCTGGAGGCCGTTGGACAGGGTGGCGACCTGCGCCGGGTCACCGATGTTGTCGTCACTGTTGCGGGTCGTGTAGTAGATGACGCCGCCCGGCTGGTACTTCGCGATCGCCTGGGCGGGCGAGTCGACGCCGAACAGCCGCTGGTTGACCCCCTTGGCCGTGTCGCTCACCGCGTTGGCGTCGCGACCGGCCACCTCGATGACGAAGAGCTGACCGATCTTCTGCTCCAGCGTCATGTGCCTCATCAGCGAGATGACCTTGCCGCGGTAGGGCGCGTCGCCGGAGTGTCCCGGATCGTCGGCCGCGGCCGCGGCCGGACCGAACGCCGCGAGCACCGCCAAGCAGATGCCGACGACCAAGAGCCGGAGGGGTATCCGACCACGACCGATCGGGGATGCTGTGCGACGGAACATTAGTGCCTCCAGGATCGTGCCTTAGGTAAGAATCTAACGACCCTAGGGCGAACGCGGCCGGTTGGGAAGGGTGAGGAGTCGCGCCGGCCGTGGCGTCGCGCGTGTGCCTCCGACCGTCGCCGCCCGCATCGAGGGTGCGGCTGTGCCGCCCATGAGCTCTTACGCCTGACCGTCCAAGCAACCCCGGCCGACGCCCGAGCCTGGCATCCCGCAAAACGTCGGACCCCCATCGCCGCTCGAAGCGATGGGGGTCCGTCGGCCGAGTGCGACAGGGCGGAACGACGTCGGCGGGCCGGCGACGTCCCGGAGGCGGCCTGACTCCTAGGAGGCGACCACCGTGGGCCGGTCCTGGATGTGGCTCGGGGTCGGGTATGCCTGGTGCGCAGCCGAATTCGGCTCCGTCCGCGTGCGCTGCCACGCGGCGTTGGCCTCCCGGGCCAGGACGGCGCAGGAGTTCCTGGCGTCCTTGACGTCGACCCAGGCGTCCTGCGCCGCCTTGACCACGGCCGGGTCGGTGCGAACCTGGTTCGCGCGGGACGCCAAGCCTCCGGCCTGTGCGCTGAACTCGTTGATGTTGATCCGAGCCATCGGTGCTCCCACCGTCGGTAGGGGTGCCGGTCACCCCCCGCCCGAGGGACGATACGTCGTTGTTAGTGACTTAGTCAATATATAAACACTAAGTCGCTCCTTAGGGTCGGTCGCTGCTAGATTTCGAGGCTATGGACTACTCGCGGGAGGCGCTGGGTCAGGTGATCCGGGAGCTTCGTGAAGCGCGGGCGCCCAAGCTCAGCCAGGAGGAGCTCGGGAGGAAGGCCGGGTACCGGACGGGTGCCGGAGTGTCGATGTCCCGGATCGAGAACGGGATGACCCGTCCCGGCCCCAAGCGCCTCGAGGGCATCGCGCGCACGCTCGGACTGACGGTGCGAGAGCTGGAAACCCGTGGCGCGCAGCGGTCGGGTGAGCCGGGCCGGCAGCGCGAGTCCCAGCCGCGGGTCGGCCGTGAGAGCCCGCCTCATACGGACTCTCAGGTCACCGGCCGCGACGGCGAGTCCACCAAGGACCGGATGAGGCGCATCCAAGGCGACTTCGACCGACGCAACACCCAGGCCGTCACGAAGGGCCTGGCGTTCAACGCTGCCCACGACAGCGCGCGCGACGACTTCTTCCTGGAGCTGGTCGCCCGTTCCCGGACGATCCCCGGCTTGCCGGCGGCACCGAACGCCGTCACGGTCCAGCACGGGGTGGGTCTCAGTCCGACCACGGAGGCGGCACTGCGACGCCAGGTGGCGGCTCACGGCATCGCCGCCTCGCTCTCCTCGGGTGCGGGCGCTGCGGCGGCCGAGAACGAGAAAGACGCCGAGTCCGCATACAGCGCCGTGGTCGCGGCCGCCATGCTCACTCCCGCCCCGGCAACAGCACCCCCCGACCAGCGGGCCGGCGCGACGGCACGGGCCACCCGGGCGCTGCTGGGCGGCGGCACCACCCACTCCGGCCGGACCGGCATCGCCGCCGGGACGATGCTGTTGACCGGATTCGTGGCCTCGGCAGCGTCACCACTCTTCGCCGCCGGCACCCTCGCCTGGCTCGCCCGTCGCAGCCGCCGACAGAACGAGCAGCTGCGCATCGAGCTGGACCAGGCCGAGGCGAACCTCGCGACCACCCAGCTCGGCTTCGACGCGGTCATGGACATCCTCGACCGCGCGACCGAGCTGATGGGCTACATCGCGATCCACGCCGGCCACGCGCAGCGCCGGTGGCACGCCCAGCTCCCCACGCCGGCGATCCGCTGGTCCGATCTCGGACCTGAGCAGCAGCGCCAGTACCACGCCTTCGTCGAGGTCGCCGCCTGCCAGGTATGCGTCGACAGCATCAACATGACCGAGCTCCTCGCCGCTCAGGGCGAGCAACAGGCGACCCTGATCCAGCTGGCCGACGACATCCTCACGCTCGCCCAGCAGCAGGTCGAGATCCTCCTCTGAGGGCCGGGTCAGGCGTCAGGTGGCCGCCCGGGCGCCCGCGGCGTGGATGCTGTCGTGGACGAGCAGGAAGGCCCCCTGCACCACGATGGCGACACCGGCGCCCGCGACACGAGGCCGGGAGTCACGGGCCAGTCCCACCCCCAGCGCGACGTAGCCCACATCCGCGGCCGCGTTGACGAGCAGTACGCGTCGCAGCGAGACCCGCTCGGCTTCCTGAGCCTGCGGCGCATACGCGTCGGGCAGCTTGCGCATCCGCCGATCCTGCAGCCGTGAGCTCAGCGCCGCGATCCCGAGGTCGACCGCACCCCATCCCGCGGTCTGCAGCGCACAAGACCGCCGCCACGGGTCCTTCGTCGTCGCTGCCAGGCCGAGGCCGGCGACGCAGCTCACCAGTCCCCACGCCACCGTCGTTCGCGCCAGCGCCCGTTCGCGCTGCCAGATGTCCATCGCCCGATCAGAGCACAGGTCGTGGGCTCAGAGAGCGACGGGCCTAGGCCGCCACCGGCAGCCGGTCCCAACGGGCCTTCGCCATGGCCCTGATCGAGTCGTTCCAGCCGGTCATGTACGCCGCGCTGCTCCAGCTCGGAGCCCGCTCCGGGTTGCCGTCCCGAATCCAGTCGACGCCGTCGTCCCAGCCGCGGAGGTATTCGGCGTCGTCCCGTCCGCCGAGGTAGGCCGGACCGGTTGTCGGACGAGGAACGACGTCCCCAGACGGCGACCGCTGCGGCTTCGGAACCGGACGGGCCAGGGCCGGCGCGTCCTGTATCCGCGGGTGGTTCGGATCGATCCTCGCGTCCTGTGGGCGCGGGGCATCCTGGGGCCCTCTGATGGGATCCCATGGGCCGAACAGAGGGGCGTCTTGAGGCCCCGGGCGGCGGACCGCAGCGTTGGGGTCTCCCGCCAGCGACATCCGGATGGCCACGACGGCGGCGAGGCAGGTGACGACCAGTCTCACGGCGAGGATGACCAGCGCGGCGACGATGAGGATGATCATGGCCCAGCCACCCAACGTGCTTGTCCTGGTACGGAATCGGCCGGGACACGTGTCGTCCCGAGCCGAAGCCGTCGTTCATCGACGATACGCCACGTCCCACACGCGGGCGAGATGCGGCGGTCGATGCCTCGTCGCAGCCGTCATACGGTGGCGACCGTGAACCCCGCCTGAGCCGGCACGGGTTCGTCCATCGCCATCAGCGCCGCGCCGGCTTGGTCCAGCGGTATGACCGCTCCGAGCAGCCGTCGCGGCTGAAGTCGGCCGGTCGCGATGAGGTCGAGCATCGGCGGGTAGTCCTGCGCGGCCATGCCGTGAGCCCCGAGGATCTGCAGCTCGTGGGCGAGAACGAGATCCCAGGGCAGTGGCGTATGCCGGTCGTCGCCGAACATCAGGCCCACCTGCACGTGCCGGCCCCGGCGGCGCAGGCTCCGCACCGCCGCGCCCGCCGCGACCGCGGACCCGAAGGCGTCGATCGTGCAGTGCGCTCCGCCTCCGGTGACGGCGCGGACCGTGGACACCGGGTCCGGGTCGGCGACCACGGCCTCGGCGCCGAGGTCCGAGGCGCGAGCCAGGGCCGCCGCCGAAGGGTCGACCGCGACCACCCGTGCCCCGAGCGCGGTGGCCACCATCACCGCCGAGAGGCCGACCCCACCGCAGCCGTAGACCGCGACCCACTCGCCGGGCTGAACCTGCGCCTGTGCAGTCAGGGCGTGGAACGCGGTGGCGAAGCGACAGCCGAGCATGGCCGCCGTGACGTAGTCCAGCTCGTCGGGCAGCCGAACCAGGTTGAAGTCGGCGGCGCCGATCGCGACCTGTTCCGCAAACGAGCCGGCCTGGGTGAATCCCGGCTGGGCCTGGTCCGGACACACCTGCGCATGCCCCGATCGGCACCATTCGCAGCGTCCGCAGCCCACCACGAAGGGCACCGTGACCCGGTCCCCGACGGCGAAACGCGAGACGTGGGAACCGGTTTCGGCGATCACGCCGGCGAACTCGTGGCCGGGCACATGCGGCAGCATCACGGGATCGTGCCCTCGCCAGGCATGCCAGTCGGAGCGGCATACCCCGGTTGCCTGCACGTCGATGACCACCCCATCGGGAGCGCACTCCGGCCGCGGAACCTCGACGACGCGCAACGGCCCGCCGGTGGAGTCGAAGACAACGGCGCGCACAGTCTTGTCTACCAGCCGCGTGCGGCCAGGCTTTAGATGGGGCCTCAGGCGTTCGGGTAGGCGATCCTGTGGCTCTCGCGGTATCCCGCGAGCAGGGTGTCGATGACGCGCGCCGTTCTCACGGCGGTCTGTCCGTCGCTGGGCGACGCGCCGACCCCGGTCAGGGCATCGACCACGGCTTGGATGAGCGGCTGCTGGACGACCTCCGGGTAGGGCGCCTCGATCTCTTCCACGCCGCGAGCGGTCACCAGCCGCAGCGGCTCTTCCGCGAAGCAGGAGAAGCGCAGCGACCCTTCGGTCCCCACGATCTCGACCTCATCCGTGTACTGGGACGAGTCGTAGTTCCAGAGACCGACCCCCTCCACGCCGGAGCGGAAAGAGAGGGCAGCGGTGACGAGGTCCTCGGCGGGGTAGCGGTCGCCGCGGTTGGTCGCGACTCCGGACGCGTGGATCACCGGACCCAGGAGCCAGTCGAGCAGGTCGAGGGTGTGTGAGCCCAGGTCGACGAAGTGCCCTCCGCCGGAGATCGTGGGATCCACGCGCCACCCCTCCGACCCCGTCCCCTCCGCCGGCTGCGGCCGCTCGTTACGGATGGCAACCGATCGAAGCTCGCCGATCCGCCCACCGTCCACAACCTCCTTGACCGTGGCGAAGCGCGGCATCGCGCGACGGTAGTAGGCCACGAACAGGCCCACCCCAGCAGCGTCGCAGGCCGAGATCATCTCCTCGCACTCCACCGCCGTGCGGGCCATCGGCTTCTCGACGTACACCGGCTTGCCGGCCTGCGCGACGCGGAGGACGTAGTCCCGATGCGAGTCCGGTGGAGTGGCTATGTACACGGCGTCGACCTCGGGGTCGTCGATCAGCTCGTCCGCATCGCTGTACCAACGCGGTACGCCGTGTCGTCGGGCGTAGTCCGCGGCGAGATCACCGTTCCGGCGCATCACTGCCACCAGCTCGGAACGCTCGGCCCGCTGGAAGCCCGGCCCGCTCTTGCCCTCCGTCACGCTTCCGACGCCGATGATTCCCCAGCGCACCCGCTCCACGGTCGCCAGGGTAGTCGCGCCGGTGTCCTCGCCATCGGCCCGCTCGACCTGGTATGCGTTGCGGCATGGACTCGTCTGCGGGGGAGCAGCTCGACGCGATCGCCCGAGTCGCGCAGCTGTTCCGTGAGCGCGGCATCGACCACTGGCTCTTCGGCGGGTGGGCGGTCGACTTCTGGGTCGGGCGGGTGACGCGCGAGCACGGTGACGCCGACCTGGCGGTGCGACTGCCCGACCGTCCCTCGATACGACAGCTCCTGCTCGGTGAGGGCTGGCACGTCTCTCCGGTCGACGACGAGGCCATCGGAGCGGGCTACCGCCGGGACGACGTGCTCCTCGAGCTGACCTTCGTCGAGACCGATGACGACGGCCGAGTGCTGATCGCGTTCGCGGACGGCCCGGCGGTCTGGTCGACGATCCCGTTCGGCGACGTGACGCGTGAGCTGCTGGGCGTGCGGTGCCGGACCATCCCGTAGCCGGTGCTGCGCGACGACAAGTCCAGGGCCCGCGAGGACGCCGACGACGCGGTCAAGGACGTGGGGGACCACGAGGAGCTGTCCCAACTGTGACCGCGCGGCGTCGTCGTCGGCTAGACCAGGATGTCTCCCCGCGGGATGACCAGCCCGTGGACCTCGAAGGGCTCGGTGGCCTGCTCCATCGGGGGCGCAAGTCGATCGCCGGCCAGCTCCCGCACCAGGGGGGAGACGATCTCGGCCATGGCGCGGTCGTAGTGCTCCTTGGACTCCCACACCTCCACCACCTCGAAGCCGTCGGGGGTCGCCCGCCCGACGTGCACCAGCAGACCGTCCACGGACGGGCCGTTCCGTCTGGTCATCTCGGCGTGCATACCGTCGTACATCTCGACGGGAGCGGCCACGGTGGTCGTGACTCCATACATGGGGAACCTCCTGTGTGTGCTGTGTGGTGAGCGGTTCACGTTGAATCCGCCGGACGCGGGCGGACCACCCCTGGTCTGGAGCGCAGGTGCTCGGCGCCGTCGCCGCTGAGCTGCTCGAGGGCGGCATCCCGGCCGGTGAGCAGGAGCAGGAGCGCGCCGATGGGCCCGGCGACGTCCGGTCCCTGCCCGCGGGTCCAGCTGGTGTCGGTGGCGCTGAGGCGGTAACCGTCGAGGGGCAGCTTGCGGTTGACCTTCGCGAGCCAGGTGCCGCGGGTGTCCCATCGGCGGGTGGCCGCGAGCTCGCTGGCGGCGGGGAGCATGGAGAGGTCGAGGCCGAGCGGGATGGCGATGTCCTGACCGTGGACGAGGATGTCGGTCAGCGTCTCCAGTGGCGTCACGAAGGCGTTGTGCCGTCTTGAGCCGATCATGGCCCTGATCCGCGCGATGATCTCCTGGTCGGACAGCAGCTGAGCCTGGAGCACGGCGGATTCGTGGATCGTCGCGTTGAGGGTCACGCTGCGCAGCATCCGGGGGTTACGGGCGATGAACGCCATGACGTTCCGGAGGGCTTCGTGCTGCAGGGTCAGGTGGGCGGCGACGTGCCGAACCGTCCAGTGCCGGCACAGCGACGGGTGGCCCCACTGCTCGGCGGGAAGCCGCTCGAGCAGGTCGGTGGTGCGGGTTCGCTGGTCGTCGATCGCTCCCCAGACGGCATCGGCGAGAGCCGGAGTCATCGTGGTCATCTCAACCTCCGTCAGGTGAAGACCGGTGGGCGTACGCGGGTGCGCTTGATCTCGAAGAACTGCGGGTAGCCGGCGAGCAGTCGCGCGCCCTCGAAGACCCGGAGGGCGTCGTCACCGCGCGGGATGGCGTTGAGGACCGGGCCGTAGAACGCCACGCCGTCGATGTGCGTGATGGGCGTACCCACCTCGCCTCCGACGCGGGCGATGCCGGCCTCGTGGCTGCGCCGCAGGGCCTCGTCGCGCTCGTCCGATTCCATGGCGTCCTCGAGGTCGCCCGGCAGGCCGACCCTGGTCAGAGCCGTCCGGATCGCCGCGTGGTACTCGGCGCTGCTGGGGTGCCGCCAGTGGTCGAAGACGAGCTCTCCGAAGGCGGAGTAGAAGTCGTCGAGGACCTCCTCGCCGAACCTCGTCGCCGCCGCGCTCGCGACGCGGGACGGACCGCGAGAGCCCTCGACCTGACGGCGGTAGTCGGTCGTGACGTCCGTGCGGTGCTCGTTGAGCAGGTAGAGGCTCATCACGTGGTGCCGCACTCGCAGCGGTCTGCCCTGCCCTACCTCTCGCAGCCAGCGCGATGCCGTCCACGAGTACGGACACACCGGGTCGAACCAGAAGTCGACGACGCTCGGCGTGGGTGCCGGGGCCATGGCGCCACCTTTGCTCGCTAGGCTAGTCCCATGATCGAACTATTATGATTCGATCATGGGACTATGTAAAGGGTCAGATGAGCCGAGAACTGCCGAGCAGCCTGCTGATGTTCATCGCGTACCGCGCCGCCGCGGACCGGATCTTCCGGGCCGTGCACGAGGCTGGCTACGACGACGTGACCATCGCGCAGAGCCGACTACTCATGGGCATCGACACCGACGGCACGCGGCTGAGCGTGCTGGCGGAGCGGGCCCAGATCGCCAAGCAGACCGCGACGGCCCTGGTCGACAAGCTGGAAGTGGCCGGCTACGTCGAGCGGGTGCCCGACCCCTCGGACGGGAGGGCGCGACTGGTGCGGATGACTCCCCGTGCCGAAGCGGCGCTGCCGGTCGCTCGGGCCGAGGAGGACCGCATCGAGGCCGAGTGGCGCGCGCATCTCGGCCCCGAGCTCATGGGCCACCTCCGGGACGCGCTGACTAGCCTCCGTGACATCGCCGACCCCTACCGGTGACGCTCAGTGAACGCTCGGCGACGCCGGGTCGGCCGCCGCCAGCGGCCGCCCGGCGTCGAAGGGAACCACGAATTTGGTCCGGACCCCTCGGGAGAACAACACCGAGTCCGGCTGCCGCAGACTGACCCCGGGCAGGCCGCATACGCCGACCAGCTCGTCGTCGAGGTGCAGCAGCTCGGCCCGGTGCAGAGGCCACATCTCGTGCCGGTTGGCGACGTAGAGCGTGCGGCCGAACGCCCGCGTGTGCAAGCCCCACCGGGCCGTCAGGAAGTCGGCCAGCGGGTCACCGGCCGGAAGGGGTTCACCGGGACGGACGACGACGTGGGTGCCGGCTGCTCGCGGACCCGGCCAGCGTCGGCGTGAAGAGTAGGTCAGGACGCCGTCCACCTCCGTGACCCGCATCCTGGCCCAGGTGTACGGCAGGCCGAACGCCGCTCGGGCACCCAGCACCACGGCGAGCCGCGACGCCTCGAGGGTGCGGAACACGATGCCCCGCCGGCCCTGCTCGTCGACCGAGTAGAGGCGCACGTTGGTCTCGGCGAAGGTCCCCAGCCAGGGCACTGCCGGCCCCCTGCCGACGCCCGCGCCCACCATCCGGAAGGGGATCAGGCCCACCCAGCTGGACCCGTCGTGGATGTCGGGCCTGGTATGCAGCGGCAGCAGCGGCGCGACCGCCTCCGGCGAGACCCGCCAGTGCAGGAAGGTCAGGTCGCGCCAGGCCTGGCTCATGATCTGGGTCCCGCTCAGCTCCGGAGCCTGGGCGGTCACCGGCTGCACGACCATGTCGTCAGTGTGCGCCACCGGCGCGTCGAGGTCGTGGCCGACGTGGCTCAGGCGGGCCCGGCCCCGGGGTCGGGCAGGACGTCGCGCCAGGAGTGCCGTGGGTCGTACCCGAGAAGGTCCCGCGCCTTGTCGATGGCGTAGAAGGTCTCGTCGCGGCCCATCTCGCGGCGCACCTCCACCCCGTCGTAGAACCGGTCCTGGACCTCCTGAGCGGTCGCCGCGACGGACATGTCGGCATTGGCCACGTTGAAGACTTGATAGCCCAGCCCGTCGGTCTCCAGGCAGCGCTGCACCATCTGTCCCAGATCGCGGGCGTCGATGTAGGCGAACACGTTCCGACGCCTCCGAGCCGGGTCGGCGAGGAAGGGAGGGAACTTCTCCGCATACTCGTGGGGTTCGATGACGTTGTTGATCCGCAGGCCGTAGATGTCCGCTCCGGTGCGGGCGTGGAAGGAGCGCGCGGTCACCTCACCGGCGACCTTCGACATCGCGTAGGCGTCCTCAGGCACCGTGGGGTGCTCCTCGTCGACGGGTACGTAGAGCGGGCGCCGTTCGCCCTGGGCGAAACAGATCCCGTAGGTCGTCTCCGAGGAGGCGAAAACGATCTTGCGTACTCCCAGCCGGGTCGCCGCCTCGAGCACGTTGTAGGTGCTGAGGACGTTCGTCGCATACGTCGCCGCGTCCGACGTGAGCAGGATCCGCGGCACGGCAGCGAAGTGGACCACCGCGTCGTAGGTCGGCTTCTCGGGCAGGTCCAGTTCCGCGAACGTTGCCAGCCCCGCCAGCGCGGAGTAGGTCTCCCCGGCATCGGTCAGGTCGACGCGAAGGTCGGTGACCGATGGGTGCCCCAGGGGGACGAGGTCGGCGTTCGTGACGTGGTGGCCCTGCAGGGCGAGGTACGGGGCGACGTGCCGGCCGGCCTTGCCGCTGCCGCCGGTGAAGAAGATGCGCATCCACCGTTCCTACCCCGAGGTCGCCGGTCCAACCCGATCGGCCCCTCTGGATGCCGCTTTTCAACAGGTCGGGACCTCTATACCGAGCTGGCGGCGACGTCCTCGAGCTGGTCCGTGACCAGAGGCGGGAGCCCCAACGCCAGCCGCAGGAACCGTGCGGTGGCGGTGGCGGCGGACAGGGTCGGCAGGCCGGTCATGGCGCGGATGCCGGCGATCGCGGGTAACGACGGCATCTGGACGCAGGCCGAGCCGACGACGGCCTGTGCGCGAGACCGGTCCAGGCGGGCGGCGATGTTCACGAGGTTCGCCGGGTCCAGCCGACCGACGGCGCAGTTGTCGGTCACACCCAGGCTGACGGCGTCGACGACCTCGATGTCCTCGGCGGCCAGGTAGCCGACGACGGTGGCGGTGAGCGCGGGGGCATACGGGGTGACCATGGCCACTCGCTCGACACCGAGGGCCTGGATAGCGACGACGAGCGCACCGGCGCTGGAGACCACCGGAACGCCACCAGCCGCGTCGGACAGCCGTTGCTCGGCGGCCCGGTGCGCGCCGCGACCCTGCACCATCACGGCGACGAGGCAGGCGTACGCGATGACGTCCACCTGGGGTTCTCCGAGCGGCGCAGCAGCGGCAGGGCCGCCTCGGTGACCCGGATGATGCCGACCGCGTTGGTGTCGAACCCCGCGAGGGCGCTGGGGCTGTCGAGCGCCTCGCCGCGACCCTCTCGGGTGCGCTTGGCGATGCCCGCGTTGTTCACGAGGACGTCGAGCCCGCCGTCCGCCTCGATCTGCGCGAGGGCGGGGCGACCGAGGCGTCGTCGGTCACGTCGAGCCGGACGAAGCGCGCGCCGACCTCCTCGGCGGCGGCTCGTCCGCGTTCCTCGTCGCGGGCGCCGACGAAGACCGTGTGTCCGGCCGTGACCAGCTGTCGTGCGGTTTCCTTGCCGAGGCCTCTGTTCGCCCCGGTGATCAGCGTTGTCGTCATGGACCCAGGCTCGGCGCCGCACGCACGATCAGCCAGTCGTCTGCTGGTCGTAGGACTGTCAGGGCCAGGACGGCCCGACTGCTGAGCGCGGGTCAACTGGCCTGGCGCTGGTCCGCCGGCTGGTTCCGGTATGCCAGCCAGGCCGCTCGCAGCTCGTCCCGGCTTCCACCCGGGTTGGCCCTCCACCACTCCCGGGTGAAGCGGTTGAGCTCGAACTGAGGGCCGATCGGCGCCTCGTCGCGATCCCGGCTCGCCCACCAGTGGTCGAGCGCGTCGCCGAGGGTCTTCCCCGCGCCGTTCGCGACGACGTCGCGCATGGCAGCGTCGAACCGGAAGGACGGACCCACCTCCGCCGTGAAGAACTCTCGCAGCACCTGGCTGGACCGCTGCCCGGGCGGGATCACGGTCGCCCGGCTGACCGGTCGCTCCAGCCGAGGCCCGCCACCACGTACGGTCTCGTCGCGCGGTGGTTCGTCGCCGCCCAGCGCTCTCGCGATGCGGGCGGCAACGGACTCCTTGGAGCCACCGGTGGCCAGCCCCAGCTCCCGAGCGAACGTCTTCAGCTCGGCCTTGAGGTAGTACCAGCGCCGGAACTTGTCCGCCCCCATGTCTCGATGGAGTGTCGGGCGATCAGGAACGTCCTTCGCGGTGACGCCGGCACGCATACCGTCAGTGTGGACACGGCCACCGACACGGCGGCCCAGGAGCAACGAGCAGACGGGCAGGGGGGTCGAATGAGCCCCTCCCACCAGTGGTCGATCACCTCGTCAGCCGCACGACGACGGCTCGGCGGGGCTGCACTCGCTCTCGCGGTGTCGGCGTCGGCCGTCGCCTGTACCACCGGCTCGTCCAGTTCTCCGGGTAGTCCGGAGCTCACCGTCAGAGCAGCCGCTCCGACCGCAAACCTGGACCGGTCGGTCGACATCGGCGGGGGCCGCACCATCTACCTGACCTGTCGGGGCAGCGGGAGCCCGACGGTCGTTCTCGTCAGCGGCTTGGGCGAGCGCGCGGACAACTGGGCGATCACCACCGATCCCAACGCCCCCGGGCAGGCCGTCTTCCCCCGGGTCGCGCAGGTCAGCAGGGTATGCGCCTACGACCGCCCGGGGACGGAGACAACCACCGCTGGTGGCCGGCAGGAGAGCCGATCCACGGTGGTGCCCCAACCCACGAGCGGGACGCAGGCCGCGAACGACCTGCGGTCGGTGCTCGCCGCCTCCGGCGAGATCGGGCCCTACGTCCTCGTCGGCCACTCGTACGGCGGTGACATCGTCCGCCTCTTCGCGGCCGCGCAGCCCAAGAACGTCGCCGGCATAGTGCTCGTCGACGCCCTCAGCGAGGACCTGCCCAAGCGCCTGACCGCCGATCAGTCGGCAAGCCTCGAGAAGCTGAACAGCCCCAGCGCACAAGGGCGTCCAGCCGGTGCCGAGGAGTTCCGCTTCGACGTCGTCTTTCCCGAGCTTCGCGCGATCACCACCAGTCCCACCGTGCCTACGGTCGTGCTGACCGCCGACCGGAAGGTCATCTCCTCCGCCGACATCGCGACGGGGAAGCTCCCGCCGTTCGTCACCCAGGAGTTCGCGGACGCCCTGTGGACGGCGCAGCTCGCGGCGCAGGACGAGCTCGCCGCCAAGTTCCCGGGCGCGACGCACATCACGAGGACGAACTCCGGCCACTACATCCACGTCGAGCAGCCACAGCTGGTCGTCGACGCCATCACCCAGGTCGTCGACGCAGCGCGAGGAACCCCTCGACCCAGCTGATCGCTCACATCGCGCGAAGCGCTGGGAAACGGGACGGAGCGCCGCCGGACGTGACCCCCAGAGCGCGCAGGTCGTCGAGCGTGCGAGCGACGTCGCGGTCAACTCCGGCGTGGGTGATCCGGGCCGGTACCGACGCGCGCCGGTGGGTGCGATCCAGCAGAACGACGACCAGCCCCAGGGCGGCGACGACGGCCACGCCGGCCGGCGAGAGGACGCCGACGTAGACGAGTCCGGCGGTAGCGAGAGTGAACAGGACGGCGACGGTAACGGCCTTGACCATGGTCGGGGACTCCTTCGGGTATGCCCGGCCGGAGTCGGGTCCGGCGCGGTCCGGGTGCTTCCCGGTGCGGTCTCCAGACTCCTGGCTCGCGGGCATACGCAGGGTCCGCTGATCATCCGGGACGACGAACGACAATGCCGTCCACCGACCGGTGGACCACCCCAGGGGACCTAGGTCCCCCGGGGCTGAAGGCGATTCGGCGACCGAACCGGATACCGGCGGTGGCTGCGGATCAGGCCGTCAGCGGGGCCAGGCCGTGCTGGGCCCACTCGAACGCGATCCGGTGCGACTCGTAGCGCGAGTCCACGCTGGGCTCGTCGATCTCGATCATGAGGTCGCCGTCGTAGTCCGCCGGGAGCGCCCTGAGCACCGCGTCGAAGTCGACGACGCCGCGACCCGGCTCGGCCCAGAGCCGCTTGGTCTCGGCCAGCCCGTGGTAGCTGCGCTCGTCCGCGTGGTCGAGGTAGTCGGGGAAGCAGTCCTTGATGTGAATGCCGCCGATCCGGTCGGCATACCGCGCGATGAACGTTGCGGGGTCGATCCCGGCCCACCGCAGGTGTCCGGTGTCGGGACCGACGCCGATGACGTCCGGCCCGAGGTCGTCGAGCAGCCGGACGATCTCCGCCTCGGTCTCGAAGACCCCACCGACGTGGGAGTGGTGCAGCGGTCGGATACCGGCCGACTGCAGTGCGGCGCAGGCCTGCCCGACGCGCTCGATGGCGCGGGACAGCCGGCCCTCGTCGAAGTCCGCGCCCACCGCGGGCCGCGCCATCCGGGCCGGCACGGCCATCGAGGACACCATGGTCCGGTCCATACCGAGGGACGCCTGGTCGTCGGCGAAGCGCTTGACCGACTCGAGCTCCTGCGCCGCGTCGACCGTCTCGTCGAACGCCGAGCTGAAGAGGCTGAGCGCCGGAGCGAGGCCGTAGCCGCCGATCCAGTCGAGGTACTCGCCTGCCTCCATCCCCTCGGGGATGTCCGCCTTGACGGCGGTGTAGCCGATGTCGGAGAAGTCCCTGAACGCCTGCTCGAAGACCTCGCGCGACTTGCCGGCCTTGGACCAGTAGGGGATCGGGTTCGCCGCGATGCGCAAAGCGCTCACGAGAGCACCACCGGCTTGTTGGTCCGGGCCGACTCGTAGGCGCCGGTGATCACCGAGATGGCCTGACGGTTGGTCTCGAGGTCAACCCGGAGCTTCTCGCGCCCCTGGAGCGCGGCGAGGATGTTGAGGTACTGGGCTCGGTGCGCGTCGGACAGCTGGCCAGGGTCGCGACCAGCCGCGGCCGTCGCCTTCTCGGGCAGGTCGAGGCTGTCCTTCTGGTTGTCGGTCGCCGAGTTGGCCCCGTAGGAGACGTCCCGCTGGTCGCCGGCGTAGGCCGCCCGGTGGATGTACGTGAGCTCGTCGTTGTCGATGACCAGGGAGCCCTTGTCGCCGTGGACCTGGACCCGGGCGCTCAGGCCGGGGTACGCGGCGGTCGTCGCGTGGATGACGCCGAGGGCCCCGCTCTCGAACTTCACGACGGCCACCGCTACGTCCTCGGTCTCGACGCGCTCATGAGCGAGCGTGCCGGTGTAGGCGAACACCTCGACCGGCCGACCCATCGCGGCGATGAGGAGATCCACGGTGTGGACGCCCTGGTTCATCATCGCGCCGCCACCGTCGAGCGCCCAGGTCCCGCGCCAGTCGCCGGAGTCGTAGTAGCTCTGTCCGCGCCACCAGTCGATCGAGGCGATCCCCGAGGTCAACCGGCCGAGCTCGCCCGCTTCGATCGCCGCGACGGCGATGTCGGTGGCCGGGTCGAACCGGTGCTGCGAGATGACCGACACGAGCGTGCCCGCCTCACGCTGGGCCGCGATGATCTCGTCGGTCTTCTCGACGGTCACCTCGGCCGGCTTCTCGATGATGACGTTCCGGCCGGCCTTCAGCGCCTCGATGGCGACGGTGCCGTGCAGCCCGGTCGGGGTGCAGACCGAGACCACGTCGATCTCCTCGTTGGCCAACGCCTCCGCGAGGGAGGCGTAGGGGCGGCCACCGCGCTCGACGGCCAACGCCTCGGCTCGGGGCAGGTCGACGTCGACGACGGCGACGAGCTCGACCTGGTCACCCAGCTCCGTCATCACCTTGCCGTGCTGCTTGCCGATGACACCGGCGCCGACGATGGCGAATGTGGGACGGTCGTGCAGGTCGGGTGCAGCGTTGCTCATGCGTACTCGATCCCTTCGGTATGCAGCAGCCCGGTGAAGGCGGCATGCGCACGGGTGAACAGCTCGGGACCGGAGAACCCGCCGAGCGCGTGGACGTCGCCGAGGTGCGGCTCGAGCGAGAAGAACCCGTCGAAGCCGTCCTCGCGGAGCGCCCGGATGGTCTCGACGAGCTGGCCGTCGCCGTCACCGGCGACCGTCACCGTCCCGTCGGCCGCGTGGGCGTCCTTGATCTGCATGTACTCGAGATGGGGGCGCAGCGAGGCATACCCCTCGCTGAACGGGCGAACCCCGACCTGGACGAAGTTCGCCGGGTCCCAGGCCACCCGGAGGTTAGGCGACCCGACCGTCTCGATGATGTCGAGGCAGCGGTCCGGGATGTCGCCGTAGATGTCCTTCTCGTTCTCGTGCACGAGAACCACGCCGGCGGCCTTGCCGACGTCGGCGAGAGCACGCATACGGCGGAGCACCTCGTCACGGTGGTCCTTCGGGTCGTCACCCGGGCGGATGAAGAACGAGAAGAGTCGGATGTACGGCGCGCCAAGGGTTTTCGCTACGTCGGCCGCGTGTCGAGCACGCTCGAGGTGCGGCTCGAAGTCCTCGTCAACGAAGATCTTGCCGATCGGCGAGCCGATGCTGGAGACCTTGAGGCCGTGCCGGTCCAAGGTCTCCTGCACCGTCGTGAGCTGGGCGTCGTCGAGGTCGAGGATGTTGACACCCCAGGCGCTGCGGATCTCGACGTACTTCAGGCCGAGGCCCGCCGCCACCAAGCACTGCGTCTCGAAGTCCTCCGAGATCTCGTCGACGAATCCGGACAGTGTCCACATCGGGTTACTTCACGCTCCCTGCGGTGAGTCCGCCGACCAGGTAGCGCTGGAAGACGAAGTAGAGGATGACGACAGGTGCCGCACAGACCAGGGCGGCGGCCATCAACTGCGAGTAGATGGGGATGGCCCCGCCCTCCAGGCTGGCGCCGAAGGTCTGCAGGGCGACAGCGGCCGTATGCGTATCCGGCCGGGTCATCACGGAGGCGAACAGGACGTCGTTCCACCCGAGCAGGAACGCGAAGATCCCGGAGACGACGATGGCCGGCCCACTGAGCGGGAAGATGATCCGCGCGAGGATCTGCACGTTGGACGCACCGTCGATGCGAGCCGCCTCCTCGAGCTCCCGGGGGAGCCCTCGCAGGTAGGTGACCATGACCCACGTCGAGAACGGCATGGCGAAGGTCAGATAGGCGATGAACAGCCCCCACAGGGTGCCGATGATGGTGACTCCGATGTAGCTGCCCGCCGACGAGAAGAGCACGAAGACGGGTAGCAGCATCAGGGTGCCGGGGATGCTCTGGAACCCGAGCAGGCCACGGAGGATGGTCACCCGGCCCCGGAAGGCGTAGCGGACCAGGACGTAGGCGGTGGGCACCGCGAGCAGCGCCGAGGCGATCGCGACGGCACCGGCGACGACGAGGCTGTTGACCAGGGCCTTGCCCAGGCCCACCGTGGACCAGATCTTCGTGTAGCTCTCGCCGGAGAAGCTGCTCGGCCAGAACTCACCGGACGCGACGCCGGCGTCGGTGTTGAGCGACGCCAGCAGGATGTAGGCGACGGGGATGAGGACCATCAGGCACAGGAGCGTGGTGAGCGTCGCCAAGAGCGGCGTCGGCATCAGCCGGTGGGCCTCCTCGGAACCGGCTCTCCCCTTGCCCTTGCGCCGCCCAGGCGCGACGGTGGCAGTGGCGGTGGCGGTGGCCATCACTTTCCTCCCTCTTCGTGGACATCGAGCCGGACCGCTCGCAGGTAGATGAACAGGGGGATGGCGATGATGATCAACGACACGATGGCCATGGCGGCGGACAGGCCGAACCGCAGGCTCTGGAAGCTCGTGACGTACACGAGCATCGGCATCACGTTCACGGACTCCGGGGCGGGTGCGCCGAAGAGGACGAACGGCAACGTGAAGTTGTTGATGTGGTTGAGGGTGGCGAGCAGGAAGGCCAGCGCCAGGGGGCCCTTCAGGTAGGGCAGCACGATGTAGCGCAGCTTCGGCCACCACGACACACCGTCGAGAGCCGACGCCTCGTGGACCTCGCCGTCGACCGACTGCAGCCCCGACAGGGCCAGCAGGTAGATGAACGGCCAGGCCGCCCAGATCTCGACGAGGATCAGCGTCCAGTAGGAGGTCGGGCCGCTCAGCCAGAGCTGGTCACCGATGCCCACCTTGTTCAGCAGGATGTTGACGATGCCGTCGGGCTGGAGCATAGTCCGCCAGACCGTCGCGACGACGAAGGACGGCAGGACGTAGGGGATGAGGAAGATCGCGCGGATCAGCGCGCGGCCGCGGTACTTGTTCTGCGTGACGATCGCCGCGGCCACCCCGATAGGGACCGTGACAATGGTGCTGATGATGGCGAACGAGATGCTGATCCAGATCGCCGCGGGCAGTCCGGCGCTCAGTGCCTCGATGTAGTTCGCGATCCCGACGAACGGAGCGCTGAGCCAGCGGCGGAGCGAGTACTGGTCGAGGTCGGTCAGGGAGATCCAGACGCCGATCAGGAACGGGATGATGATGATCAGCGTCATCAACAACCCGCCCGGCGTCAGCATCCAGAGCGGACGCTGCCGCTGGGAGAGCGGCTTGACTCGTTTGGTTCCTCGTGTCCCCCCGGCCGGGCCGGAGGTGCCGGCCGGGGAGGCCGACACCTCCTGCCCGGTGACGGGCGCCTTGGCGCTGCTCATGGCGGTTCTACTTCCTACTTCGCCCGGTCGACGGCCGACTGGGCCGCCTTCTGAGCGGTGGCGAGGCGTGCGCTGAGGTCGCTGTCGGACACCGAGCCCTTGGACAGGTCGGGGATCGACTGGACGACGACGTTGGTCAGCGCCAGCTGGGTGTCACCCCACGCGCCGGTGAACGGCGTTGCGACGGACTTGGCCGATGCGTCGGCGAACACGGAGAGCTTCGGGTCCGACTTCAGGGCGGCTGCCGACTTGGCGTTGACCGGGAGCTGACCGAAGATCTTGAAGTACTCGTCCTGCGCGGCCTGGTCGGTGATCAGCTTGACGAACTGGAAGGCCAGGTCCTTGTTCTGGCTGTAGTCGGCGACGACAATGTTGTCCCCGGACAGGATGCTGGCCGCGTCCTTGCCGCCCGAGGGGAGCGAGGTCGCGCCCGGAGGCACGGTCGGCATGAGGGCGTACGCGTACTTGTCCTTGACATCGCTCTTGTCCAGGGTCGGCGCGGACGTGTACGTCGTCATCGGGAAGTACGCCGCCTTGCCCGACGAGAACGCGGCAAGCGCCTGGGCGTTCGCCCAGCCGATGGACGCCGGGTCGACCGACTTGTCCTTGGTCAACCAGCCGAAGTAGGTGTCGTACGCCTTCTTCGTCGTCGGGTCGTCGAGCTTGGCGGTCTTGCCGTCGATGAGCGGGTTACCGGCCTGGATCGACATGCCCCACGCGAACTTCCACGGGTCGAAGCCGTCCTTGTAGGCGATGGCCAGCCCGTAGGTGCCCCCGGTGGTGAGCTTCTTCGCCTGCGCGGTCAGCTCGTCCCACGTCGTCGCCGGCTTGTCGATGCCGGCGGCCTTCAGGAGGTCCTTGTTGTAGGCCATGACGAACGGGCGGCTCGCGAACGGGATCCCGACGAGGCTGTTGGCGTCGGGGCCGGAGATGCCGAGCGTGGCGGGGACGAACTTGTCCTTGCCGCCGAGCGCGGTCCACTCCTTGTCGGTGAGCTTGACGAACGCTCCGGTGCCGTAGGCCGTGGGCGTGAAGGTGGTGCCGAGGCTGTAGACGTCGGGGCCCTGACCGGACACCACGGACGTCTGGATCTTGGTCAGCTCGTCGTTCGCCGAGGCGAACGTCTCCCACGTGATGGCGGCGCCGGTCTGGGCCTTGAACTTCGCGGCCGTCGAGTCGAACCAGGCCTTCTGCTCGTTCGGGTACTGCGCGTTGGTGTTGATGAAGACGTTGAGGGTCTTCCCGGCGCCGGAGTTGGTGTCGCCTCCGGAGCTGCTGCCCCCGCTGCTGCTGCAGGCGGCCAGGGCCACGGCCACGAGGCCGACGCTCCCTAGAACCGCGACCGAGCGCATCGTCGTGTGAACCATGGGTCTGCTCTCCTTTAAGCAAAGGCCCTGCGGTAACAGATGACATCCGGCCATCTGTAGGGCGCTACCGGATGGTTCCGCGCCGCCACCACGGGCAACAATGAGTTGCCATTTGTTGTCTTGCCTTCTGTGTCCTCACGGGAGGGAGGGAGAGACTGCCAGGGTGAACACGTCCGCCACCGCCCAGATCGGCGTCACCGGTCTCGCCGTCATGGGTCGCAACCTCGCTCGCAACTTCGCCCGCCACGGGCATACCGTCGCGCTGCACAACCGCACCCAGAGCCGGGTCGACGACCTGGTCCGCGACTTCGGAGACGAAGGGACCTTCGTGCCGAGCACCTCCACCGAGGAGTTCGTCGCCTCGCTGGAGAAGCCGCGCCGGATCGTCGTCATGGTCAAGGCGGGCGCCCCCACCGACGCGGTCATCGACGAGCTGGTCCCCCTCCTCGAGGACGGCGACATCGTCGTGGACGGCGGCAACGCCCACTTCGAGGACACCCGGCGACGCGAGAAGGCGTTGCGCGAGCACGGCATCCACTTCGTGGGGAGCGGGATCTCCGGGGGTGAGGTCGGCGCGCTCGAGGGTCCGTCGATCATGCCGGGCGGCTCGAAGGAGTCGTATGCGTCGCTCGGACCGCTGCTCGAGTCGATCTCGGCCCACGTCGACGGCGAGCCGTGCTGCGCGTGGATGGGTCCGGACGGCGCCGGCCACTTCGTCAAGATGGTCCACAACGGCATCGAGTACGCCGACATGCAGTTCATCGCCGAGGCCTACGACGTCCTGACCGCAGCCGGCCTGTCGGCCCACGAGTGCGCGGACGTGTTCCGCGAGTGGAACGAGGGCGACCTCGACTCCTTCCTCGTCGAGATCACCGCGGAGGTGCTCGACCAGGTCGACGCGGCTGGCGCGCCCTTGGTGGAGCGCATCCTCGACCGGGCCGAGCAGAAAGGCACCGGCCGCTGGACCGTCCAGATCGCCCTGGAGCTCGGTGTCCCCGTGCCGTCCATCGCCGAGGCGGTCTTCGCCCGGTCCGCCTCGGGCGACACCGGCATCCGCGAGGCCAGCCAGCCGGTGCTCACCGGGCCGGAGCGCCGCATCCCCGCCGACGAACGGCAGCGGCTGGTCGACGACGTGCGCGACGCACTCTGGGCGTCGAAGGTCGTCGCCTACGCGCAGGGCCTCGAGATGATCCGCAAGGCCAGCGAGAGCTACGACTGGGGCGTCGACATCGCCACGGTGGCCCGGATCTGGCGCGGCGGCTGCATCATCCGCGCGCGGCTGCTGGCCCAGATCAGCGACGAGTACGCGGGTTCACAGCTCGCGACCCTGCTCGTCGCCCCGAGCATCGCCTCGGGTCTGGGCGAGCGGCAGGAGGCGTGGCGCCGGGTGGTCGGGGCGGCGACGACGGCCGGGGTGCCGGTGCCCGGGTTCTCGTCGGCGCTCGCGTACTACGACACCGTCCGGGCGGACCGCCTCCCGGCTGCCCTCGTGCAGGGACTGCGTGACAACTTCGGCGCGCACACGTACCAGCGGACCGACCGGGACGGCAGCTTCCACACGCTGTGGTCGGGGGACCGGACCGAGATCGACGCGGACGCCCACCCGAAGCCTCGTGAGGCGGGCGCATGACGCTCGACGAAACGCTGGCCCGGCTCACCGGGCTGCTGTCCGGCGTGCATCGCCTCGGCGTCGCCTACTCCGGCGGAGTCGACTCGACGGTCCTGCTCGGCCTGGCGGCGCGAGTCCTGGGCACCACGGACGTGGTGGCGATCCTGGGGGTGTCGCCGAGCCTCGCGGGCGCGGAGCGGGAGGCGGCCCACGCGGTCGCCGCCGGGCTCGGCGTCCGGGTGGTCGAGGTGGCCACGCACGAGGGCGACGTCGCCGCATACCGGGCGAACGGTCCTGACCGCTGCTTCCACTGCAAGGACGAGCTGTTCAGCCGCATCGACGACGAGGTGGTGCAACGGCTGCGGCTCGACGCGGTGGCCTACGGCGAGAACGCCGACGACGCCCGCCGACCCGACCGCCCGGGCAGCCGGGCAGCGACCGAGCACGCGGTGCTGCGGCCGTTGGCCGACCTGGGCCTCACCAAGTCCGACGTCCGCGACCTCGCCCGGCAGCTCGGGCTCCCGAACGCCGACAAGCCGGCCGCGCCATGCCTGGCCTCGCGCATACCCCACTTCTCGGAGGTCGACCCGGTGAAGCTGGCCCAGGTCGAGGCCGCCGAGGACGCCGTCCGGGCGCTCGGGTTCACCGACTGCCGCGTGCGCCACCACGGCGAGGTGGCCCGGGTGGAGCTGCTGGAGGCCGACCTGGACCGGGTCATGGTGTCCGAGGTGCGTCGCCTGCTGGTCGACGGGGTGCGCGCCGCGGGGTTCCGGTTCGTGACCGTCGACCTGGCGGGGATCCAGTCCGGGGCGTTCACCCTTCCGCTGGTCGCCGTATCGCATGGGTGACCTGGACGGGATCGCGGAGCTCGATCTCGGGCGCGCGACCCGCCGCGGGTACCCGGAGGCGGTGTATGCGGAGGGCAAGTCGGTCGAGCAGCTGCGGGCGATCGCCACGGCGCTACGGACGGCCGGCGGCCCCGTGCTCTTCACGCGGTGCTCGCCGGAGCAGGTCGATGCTCTTCGCGAGGTACTCCCCGATGCGGCGGTCGACGAGGTGGCCCGGCTGGTGGCCTGGCCCGCCGTACCCCCGGAGCCAACCGGAGGACGCGTTCTCGTCCTGTGCGCGGGGACGTCCGACCTGCCGGTCGCGCGGGAGGCACTGCTGACGGCGCAGCACCTGGGCCGCGATGCCGAGCTCGTCGTCGACGTCGGGGTGGCCGGGCTGCACCGCGTCCTGGGTCGGCTGGAGCAGCTGCGCGAGGCCCGCGTCATCGTCGTGGTGGCCGGGATGGACGGCGCTCTGCCGAGTGTCGTGGCCGGGCTGGTGTCGGCGCCGGTCGTCGCGGTTCCCACGTCGGTCGGGTACGGCGCGGCCTTCGAGGGGCTCGCGGCGCTGCTGGCCATGCTCAACGCGTGCGCTCCCGGGGTCGCGGTCGTCAACATCGACAACGGGTATGGGGCAGGCCACCTGGCCGCGCAGATCGCCGCACCGAACTGAGCGTTGACCCGGTCCGCGACGGACAGCAAGATGGGAACTTCCGTGGCGGGGAGGAGGGGTCGTTGCGTGGCACTCGCGCCTGTGGTGTCACCGGCCTGGGGACCGAGCCTGCTCGACGTCGCCGACCTGCATGCGCTCGCGCAGCAGCACGGCGTGCCGCCCGAGGACGTCCTGCTCATCGCCCTCAACCTCTACGGGGTCACCTCGAGCGACCCGCGTCACCGGGCCCGGTTGTCGCTGGTGCTCGCCTCGGCGCCGGGCACCACCTGGAACATCGTCGGGCCGCTCAACGCCACGGACTCACCGTTCCGGATGGTGGGCCGTGACCTGCTCCTGGGTGACGCCCTCGTGGGCACCGTGCTCACGGTCGACAACGACGAGGCGCTCGGTGGCTACTTCCGCGACGGCGGGCGCGCGGCCACGCTCAACCCCAACGCCCGGAGCCGTTGCGTCGGTTGCGCGTTCTGCCCCAACACTCTGGAGGCCGCGGCCGACCCCCGGCTCTCCGAGGAGATGGAGCTCGCCGAGCTCTTCGACGCGCTGCGGGCCCAACACCCCCGGCACGACCTGTCGGACCTCATCGACGTCACGGTGTCGACCGGATGCTTCGAACGCGAGGACCTCGCCGTCAGCCACCTGGTCCGGCTGCGGTCGGTGCTCGACAGCCTCGACGTGGAGGCCCGGATCGGCTTCCTGTCGTCGGTGGTCCGCACCGACGAGGGCTTCGCCGAGCTCGCCGACCGGGTGGCCCCGTTCATCCTTCGCCTGACGGTCGAGTGCTTCTCACGGCGTGACCTGCTGCTCAAGGCGAGCAAGGCCAGCCTGGGCAACCGGAGGATGCCGGACGTCCTGCGCCGCGCCCAGGCGCACGGGCTCGGGACGTCGTTCACCTACATCGTCGGGCTGGACCCGCTCGACGAGATGCGCCGGGGGGTGGCCGAGCTGATGCCCTACGTGAGCGAGTTCCCCGGCTTCCAGATCTACCAGGCGCACAACCGGATCATGTCCCACCTGAGAGTGCCCGACGCCGACGAGCTGGACTTCTATCTCGAGGCGCGACACGCCCTCGAGGAAGCCATGTCCGACACGGGTCTCCGGCCCAAGGCGTGGCAGTGCTACCGGTCGCTCTGGTACTACACGTTCGCCGACGAGGAGCTCCTTCCCCGTGCCTGAACCGCGGGCCGGGTGACCGGTGCCGGCTCCCGTCACGCGGATCGCCGTCAGCGGCGCGCCCCATCAGAGCAGGGCCGACATGCTGGTGCTCAGTGAGCGCCTGGACGGCTACGACACCTTCCTCACCGGGACCCTCGAGGTGCATGGCGAGGAGTACCCCGTCCGGATCCTCACGATGGACGACGTCACCGTGCTCCGCCTCGGCGGTGGGCGGCCGGGGGCGCCCACGACGGACTGGGAGGGCACGCTCCACCTGTCGCACGGCGCCCGGACCCTGAGCCCGCCCGACGACCTGACGGCGCTGGCCCGCGACCGGCGTAGGGACCTGACGACGCTCGACGAGGCCGAGCTCCGTTATGCCCTGACCTTCCTCGGCGAGGCGACGACGGCGTCGATCCGCGCCGGTCGAGCGGCCGTCATCGTCGACGCACTGCCTGCCCTCTCGGACGACGAATCCGCCTCGCCCTCCTAGCTTTCCGGCTCGCGGGTATGCGTCGAGCGCAGGTCCGCGGGGAGATCGCCTCCTGCTGTGAGTCCGCCGCGCTCGGCGGCCGCCGCCGCGGAGGACAGCACGACTCCGACCGGCTGGGCGAGCTCGTCGGCCAGCGCCGCGACGTCCTCGAACTCCGGGGTCGCGTGGACGACCTTGCCGTCATGATGAGCGACCTTGACCGGCACCGCGTGCCCGTCAACGGAGACGTCGGTCCAACCTCGGTCGAGGGCCCAGCGTTCGACCGTCGTCTGGCGGATGCCGATCGTGCTGGTGAGCCTGAGGACCTGGTCGCGCAGCGCCGGCGCCTCGTCCGGGCCGCCCAGGACCGAGAGCGTGTGCGCCGGTCGGCCCTTCTTCATGAGGATCGGCGTCAGCCATGCGTCGGCGGCGCCCGCGGCCATCAGCGCGGTCAGCACGGTCGGCCACACACGAGGGTCGAGGTCGTCGACGTTGGCCTCGATGACGACCATCGACTGAGAGGCGTCGGGCACCGCCGGCCGGGTGCCCAGCACCACGCGGACGACATTCGGTCGACCGGCCGGGTCGCGCGTGCCCGCCCCCACCCCCGAGGTGACGACGTCCAGCGCGGGCAGTGGACCCTGCGCCGTCGCATACGTGGTCACCAGCGCCGCCCCGGTCGGCGTTGCCAGCTCGCCGGCGCCGCCGGCCTCCACCTGCCACCCGTCGATCAGCCCCAGTACCGCGGGAACGGGCACCGGCAACAGCCCGTGGACGGTGCGAACCGTCCCTGACCCCAACGCGATCCGCGTCGCCACGACGTCCTTGACGCCGAGCAGATGGAGAGCCGCGCACGTCCCGACCACGTCGGCCACCGAGTCCCACGACCCGACCTCGTGGAACTCGACGTCCTCGACCGGCACTCCGTGGGCGGACGCTTCGACCTCAGCCAGTCGGCGGAACACCGCCGTCGCGCGATCCGCCACCGGCCCGGGGAGATCGGCGTTCTCGATGCGGGCGCGGATCTCGGGCCACCGGCGATGCGGGTGGTCCTCGACCATCGAGAGCACCTCGACCTTCACGGCGCGCAGGCCGGCGCGCAGCACCTGCTTCGCCTCCAGCCGCACGGTCTCCGGGAGCACAAGGTCGACCAGCCGCTGCACCTCGGCGAGGTCGGCGCCGGCGTCGACGAGCGCCCCGAGGAGCATGTCCCCGGCGACCCCGGCCGTGACGTCGAGCCACGCCACCACACCCGCATACGGCATGCCGCTCACGCTAGTGCGCCGGCCTCGGACCCCGGTCAGGAGGCGCCACCACACGTAACTCGACGGATACACGCTCGAAACGGGCGATTCCTAGGGTCGGTGGCGGAGCCGGGCGCGGTGCCCGAGCGCGTGCCACACCCCCTCGGGAGACCGGATGACCCAGAACGCGTACGAGAACAACGTGGCCGAGGCGGTGGAGCACGACGTGCTCACCGCCACCAAGGAGACGCTGGAGGACTACACCCTCCGGTTCGCGCCGCGGAGCTACCGGAAATGGTCCACCGGCGTCGTCGCGGTGTCGGCCCTGGGCGGCATCGCCTACCTCGCCGACTTCGCCATCGGCGCCAACATCGGCATCTCCTACGGCACCACGAACGCCCTCTGGGGAATCCTCGTCTTCGCGGTGGTCATCATGATCACCGGCCTGCCTGTGGCGTACTACGCCGCGCGCTACAACATCGACCTCGACCTCATCACCCGCGGCAGCGGGTTCGGGTACTACGGCTCGGTCGTCACCAACGTCATCTTCGCGACGTTCACCTTCATCTTCTTCGCCCTCGAGGGCTCGATCATGGCCCAGGGCCTGCAGCTCGGGCTCGGGCTTCCGCTCTGGGCGGGGTATGCGGCGTCGACCCTGGTCATCTTCCCGCTGGTCATCTACGGCATGAAGGTCCTGTCGAAGCTGCAGCTCTGGACCACGCCGCTCTGGCTGATCCTCATGGTCCTGCCGTTCGGGTACCTGCTGCTCAGCCACCCCGACTCGGTCGCGACCTTCTTCGCCTACCAGGGCGAGGACGGCAACGGGGCACCGAGCCTGGGCTCGGTCTTCCTCGCCGCCGGAGTCTGCCTGTCGCTGATCGCCCAGATCGCCGAGCAGATCGACTACCTGCGGTTCATGCCGCCGAAGACGCCCGAGAACGCCCGGCAGTGGTGGAGCGCCGTGCTGTTGGCCGGACCTGGCTGGGTCATCTTCGGCGCCATCAAACAGGTCATCGGGCTGTTCCTCGCCGTCTACCTCATCGCCAACGTGGCCGGCGGCGCGGCGTTCGCCAACCAGCCGGTGCAGCAGTTCCTCGAGATCTACCAGGGCTTCATGCCGCACTGGGCCGCTCTGGCGCTCGCGGTCTGCCTGGTCGTCATCAGCCAGGTGAAGATCAACGTCACCAACGCCTACTCCGGCTCGCTGGCCTGGACCAACTCGTTCACTCGCATCACCAAGCACTACCCGGGCCGGTTGGTCTTCCTCGGCGTCAACCTGCTCATCGCGCTGTTGCTGATGGAGGCGAACATGTTCGACTTCCTCAACACCATCCTCGGCTTCTACGCCAACTGCGGCATGGCCTGGGTCGTGGCGGTCGCCTCCGACATCGCCATCAACAAGTACCTGCTCAAGATCTCGCCGAAGCGGCCGGAGTTCCGGCGCGGCATGTTGTACGCGGTCAACCCGGTCGGGTTCGGCTCGATGCTGATCGCCGCGGGGGTCTCGATCGCCGCGTTCTTCGGGCTGCTCGGCTCGGGGATCCGGCCGTACTCGCCGCTGGTCGCGATCGGGCTGGCACTGGTCCTCCCGCCGGTCATCGCGCTCGCGACCAGGGGCCGGTACTACCTGCGCCGCGGCGACGACGGCATCGACCTGCCGATGGACGACGAGCTCGGCAACCCCTCTGGCGATCACCTCACCTGCCACGTCTGCCACCACGACTACGAGCGGCCCGACATGGTCGCGTGCTTCGCGCACGAGGCGCACATCTGCTCGTTGTGCCTCAGCACCGACAAGCACGCGGAGCACGTCCTGCCCGCCGACCCGCCGCTCGTCCGCGCCTGACGACGGGGTGTCCGGCCCTCCTGAAGGCGGGAAGAAAACCGTCTTCGGGAGGTGACGGAGGTCGCATACCGTTGCGGAATGACCGGTTTACGACCGCGGTTGCCCTGGATGTGAGCGTCATGCCGCAGACCACCACCCCTCCCACCAGCAGCGTCGACCGGCACCGTGTCGTGATCATCGGATCCGGGTTCGGAGGCCTCTTCGCGGCCCGATCCCTGAAGCACGCCGACGTCGACATCACCCTGATCGCCCGCACGACGAGCCACCTCTTCCAGCCGCTGCTCTACCAGGTCGCGACCGGCATCCTCTCCGAGGGCGAGATCGCGCCGGCGACCCGCGAGATCCTGCGGAAGCAGCGCAACGCCACGACGATCCTCGGCGATGTGACCGACATCGACATCGCCGCCCGGACCGTCACGTCGGACAGCCTGGGCCGGACGGCGGTCACGCCCTACGACACGCTGATCCTCGCCGCCGGCGCCGGCCAGTCCTACTTCGGCAACGACCAGTTCGCGCGCTACGCGCCGGGGATGAAGGACATCGACGACGCCCTCGAGCTGCGCGGTCTCATCCTCGGCAGCTTCGAGCAGGCCGAGCTGGCCGCCCTCCGCGGCGACAAGCAGGAGGCCGGCCGGCTGATGTCGTTCGTCGTCGTCGGGGCCGGCCCGACCGGCGTCGAGATGGCCGGTCAGATCGCCGAGCTGTCGAAGCGGACGCTGAAGTCGGACTTCCGCCACATCGACCCGGCCATGGCCCAGATCACCCTCGTCGACGCGGCACCCCAGGTGCTGCCCGCGTTCGGCGACCGGCTGGGCGAGATCGCTCAGCGCCGCCTGACCAAGATGGGCGTGGACGTCCAGCTCGGCGCCAAGGTCGTCGACGTCGACGCCACCGGCATCGAGGTGCAGGACGTGAACGACCCGTCCGGCTACGTGCGCCGGATCGAGGCCGTCGCCAAGGTCTGGGCCGCCGGCGTACAGGCCAGCCCGTTGGGGCGGTCCGTCGCGAACCAGGCGGGCGCGGAGACCGACCGCGCGGGACGGGTGAAGGTCAACCCCGACCTGACCCTGCCCGGCCACCCCGAGGTGTACGTCCTCGGCGACATGATCGCGCTCGACAACCTGCCCGGCGTGGCCCAGGTGGCCATCCAGGGCGGCAAGTTCGCGGCCAAGCAGCTCAAGCGGCGCCTCAAGGGCCAGCCCACGGAGCCCGCGTTCCACTACTTCGACAAGGGCTCGATGGCGACCATCTCGCGGTTCTCCGCGGTGGCGAGCGTGGGCAAGCTGCGGTTCGGCGGGTTCATCGCGTGGATGGTCTGGCTGGTGATCCACCTCTTCTACCTGATCGGGTTCAAGTCCCGGATCACGACGCTGCTGCACTGGTTCATCTCGTTCCTGGGCCGTGGCCGGTCCGAGCGGGCTATCACCGAGCAGCAGGTCTTCGCCCGCGAGGCCATCGAGCGGCTCGGCGACGCGCACCAACCCCACCTCCCCTAGCCCCGCGCATACCCCCCCGCTTCCAACCCGGAGAAGTGTCAAGTTTCCGACCTCTCCGGCGGCGAAAACGTGAGACAACCTCGGGTTGGAAGTCGGCAACGGCGGGGTCGGCGGGGTCGCGTATCGTCGCCCCGTGGCTGACATCGCGTACCCCATCGCCGAGCGCACACTGGCCAACGGCCTGCGGGTGGTCGTCTCCGAGGACCACACCGTCCCGACCGTCACCGTGAACCTCTGGGTCGGCGTCGGGTCGCGGCACGAACCGGCCGGCCGGACGGGGTTCGCCCACCTCTTCGAGCACCTGATGTTCCAGGGGTCGCGCAACGTCAAGAGCGGTGAGCACTTCAGCGCGCTGATGGCCGAGGGCGGGCGCCTCAACGCGACGACCTGGTTCGACCGGACCAACTACTTCGAGACGATCCCCAAGGGCGCCCTGGAGCTCGCGCTCTGGCTGGAGGCCGACCGGCACGGGCACCTGCTCGACGCGGTCACCCAGGAGAACCTCGACAACCAGCGCGACGTCGTCAAGGAGGAGAAGCGGCAGCGGTACGACAACGTGCCCTACGGCAACGCCCTCACCGACGTCTACGCCACCGTCTTCCCCGACGGCCACCCCTACCACCACCCGACGATCGGGTCGATGGAGGACCTCGACGCCGCAAGCCTCGAGGACGTCCACGCCTTCTTCCGCCACTACTACGGCCCGAACAACTCGGTGCTGACCATCGTCGGCGACATCGAGCCGGAGGACGCGTTCGCCAAGGTCGACACCTACTTCGGGTCGCTGCCGGCCTCGGCCCAGCCCCCACCGCACGACCTCCATCACCTCGACCCGCTCACCGAGCCGATCCGGCTCGATCGTCTCGAGGACGTCCCCAACGACCGGCTGCATCTCGCGTGGCGGCTGCCCGTCGACAGCGACGAGGACTACCTCGCCTGCTCCCTGGCCTTCGACGTCCTCGGTGGGCTCAGCACTTCGCGGCTGGTGCAACGGCTGGTCCGCGACGAGCAGTCGGCGACCGCCGTCCACGCGCACACCATGGGCTTCGTCGACGGCGTCTCGCTCGGGCTGCTCATCATCGACGTCGCCGCCGGCACCGAGGCGTCGGCGGTGGAGGCCGCCGTCGTCGAGGAGCTGGAGCGGCTCATCGCCGAGGGTCCGACCGAGGTCGAGCTGGAGAGCTCGCTGGCCGAGACCGAGCGCTCCTGGCTCAGCTCGCTGGCCAGCCAGGAGGAGCGCGCCGACCTCATCTGCCACTACACGCTGTTGGCCGACGACAGCCACTACGTCAACACGCTGCTCGACCGCGTCGGCGCCATCGGGCGCGACCGGATCAAGGCCGCTGCCGCGACCTTCCTGCAGCCGCGCTCGCGAGCCGTCGTGTCGTACCTCGTCGACGAGCAGGAGGCGGCGGCATGAGCGCGCCCATCGTGGACATCCCGCGCCCGGACGTCGTCCCCCCGGAGCCCTACACCTTCCCGGTGGCCGAGCGGCGCACCCTGCCGAACGGGCTCGAGGTCGTCGTCTACGACGTGCCAGGGCAGTACGTGCACTCGGTACGCCTGTCGGTTCCGCTCCCGCTGTTTCGCGAGCCGCGCCCGCAGGAGGGCGTCGCGACGATCATGGCGCGCACCCTCGACGAAGGCACCGCAACCCAGTCGTCGAGCGAGTTCGCGTTGCTGCTCGAGCGGAAGGGCGTCGCGCTCGGGGCCGGGGCGTCGGAGGCCGGGATCAGCGTCGACGTCGACGTCGCCAAACGACACCTCGAGTATGCGTTGGACCTGCTCCGCCAGACCCTCACGGAGCCGGCGTTCCCCGCGGCCGAGGTGGCCCGGCACGTCAAGCAGCGGCTCGCCGAGATCGAGCAGGAGCGGTCCGTCGCCGCGCAGCGCGGCGCCATCGAGCTGATCGCGACGTTCTTCGACCCTGACGAGCGCTCCAGCCGACCGACTGCCGGCACACGGGACACCGTGGCGACGATCACCCGCGACGACGTGGCCTCGTTCCACGCGCGCGAGGTCTCCCCCGTCGGGGCGACCCTCGTCCTGGCCGGCGACCTCGACGACGTCGACGCGTTCGCCGCCATCGAGGCGGCCCTCGGCGGCTGGTCCGCGCCGGAGGGCTGGGAGGCTCCGCCCGAGCCGGTCGCCGCGCGCACCGCGGCCAACCGGGGCCGGGTCGTCCTGGTGGACCGGCCCGGTTCGGTCCAGACCGAGCTGATCGTGGCGACGCCCGGCCCGGACCGGCGGGTGGACAGCGGCTGGGCCCCGTACCCCGTGCTGGGGTTCGTCCTCGGCGGGTCCCCGAACGCCCGCGTCGACGCGGTACTGCGCGAGGAGAAGGGCTACACCTACGGCATCCGGTCGGTGTTCCGGCCGCGCCGCCGCGGGGGGCTGTTCCTCACCAGTGGCAGCGTTCGTGGCGACGTGACGGTGGAGTCGCTCGACATCCTGCTCACCATCCTCGACGGCGCGCGGCAGGGCTTCACCGACGTCGAGACCAAGCAGGGCGTCGACTACATCGCCATGACCGCCGCGAGCCGGTATGCGACGGCGGACGCGATCGCCGACGAGGCGGCCACGCTGGCGTTCGAGGGACTGACCACGGAGTTCACCACGGCGACACTGCGCGACCTGGCCGACGTCGACCCGGATCGCATGGTCGACGCCTACGGCCGGTTCGCCGACGGTTCGTGGACCGTCATCGTCGTCGGCGACGCCGCGGCGCACGCCGACGGGATCCGAGCCCTGGCCCATCCGGTGGCGCAGGACGTCACCGTCGTCACGGGGTGAGCCCGGTGGCCGAGGTCGTCGTCGACACGCCGATCGGGCCGCTGCTCCTCGTCGCCTCCGAGGGGGCGCTGACCCATGTCTGGTTCGACGGGCTCGGGCGCGCGTCGACCGACGAGGCCGACCTGCCACGCGAGGACGCGGAGGTGCTCGGGGCGGCCACCGTGCAGCTCGCGGAGTACTTCGCCGGCGAGCGTCGGTCGTTCGATCTTCCGTTGCGGGCCAAGGGAACCGCGTTCCAGAAGGCGGTGTGGGACCAACTGTCGGCCATCCCCTGGGGGACCACGACGACCTATGGCGCGATCGCCACGGCCCTGGGGATGCCGCTGTCCGCGTCCCGGGCGGTGGGCGCGGCGAACGGTGCCAACCCGATCTCCATCATCGTGCCGTGCCACCGCGTGATCGGGGCGGACGGGACTCTCACCGGCTACGGCGGCGGCCTGCCGCGGAAGTCGGCGCTGCTGCGGATCGAAGGGGTTCCGACCGAACGCGACCAGCTGGTCCTCTTCGACTGACTCGCCTCGACCGACGCCTCTCGACCGACGCCTCTTGGCCGACGCCCTCGACTGACGCATCTCGACCGGCGGACCGAACGGGCGCTCGGTATCTCCGGCCGAGGGTGAACCTCCTCGCTGGAGAACCGGTGTCGACGCTCAGGAGACTCCCGCATGCCGTCCGCCTTCTCCGTCTCTGTCCTCCTCACGAAGATCGGCGCTCCGCGCCGGCGCACCCTTGTCCGGAACCGACCCACCCACGTGGCCATCACGATGACGATGGCGGCGGCCGCCGCCGTGTTCGGTCTTCACCTGGGCCTCACGGCGCCCCCGGTCTCGCCGGTCATGACGACGTCCGGCACCGAGCTCTCGGCCACCGCCCCGACCGACACTGCGGCCGATGCCCGCTGACCGGTCCGTCGGCTCGGTCATCCTCGTCGGGGCTGCCCTCTCGTTGGTTCCCCTTCTGGGACAGCCGAATCCTGGGCTCGCCGGTCTCATCGCTCACGATGCCGGCATGCTCGCCGGGTACGGCGCCGCGGTGATGCTGGTCCTGACCTCACGGGCGCCGGGCCTCGAACGGCGGGTCGGCACCGGCGCGCTGATCCGGTGGCACACCATGGGTGGGCGCATCATCGTCGCCCTGATCCTCGCTCACGCCGCCGGAGCGACGGTTGCCTGGCTGCAGATCGGCGGCGGCCTTCCTGGGCTGGTGTCCATGCCGGGGATGCTCGCGGCGATCGTCGCCGTCGTCCTGTTCCTCGTCGTGGCGCTGTCGGTCGTGCCGTGGCTGCGTCGGCGGCTGTCGTACGAGCGGTGGCACGCCCTCCACCTGCTCACGTATGTCGCGATCGCGCTCGGTTTCGTCCACCAGCTCGCCGGCCCCGACCTCGCCGGCAACCGGATCGCCCAGGTCGCGTGGGCGCAGCTCTACTGCCTCGCGTTCTTCCTGTCCCTGCGGTACCGGTTCGTCGAGCCGCTACGCCAGGCGCGTCGGCACCGGCTCGTCGTGGACAGGGTCGAGCGGGAGTCGCACGACACGGCGAGCATCTGGCTGCGCGGCCGGCACCTGACCGAGCTGGCGGCCCGCCCGGGCCAGTTCTTCCGCTGGCGCTTCCTCACCGCGACGACCTGGATGTCGTCGCACCCGTTCTCGCTCTCCGCCCTGCCCGAGGGCGACCGGCTGCGGATCACGGTCAAGGCGCTCGGTGACGGGTCCCGCCGGCTCCATGCGCTCGAGAGCGGGGTCCGGGTGCTCGCCGAGGGACCATATGGTCGGGCCGAGTCCGGTTGGCGGCCAACGCTGCTCATCGCCGGCGGTGTCGGGATCACACCGCTCCGTGCGTTGTTCGAGGCGCACGCGGTCGACGGACTTCCGACGACGCTGCTCTACCGGGCCTCCTCGGCCGGGGACGTGATCTTCCGCTCGGAGCTGGACGAGCTCGCCGCACGTCACCACGCCCGCGTCGTCTACGTCCTCGGTCCGTCCAGCGACCCGGCGAACGCGTTGACTCCGGCGGCGCTGACCGCCCTGCTGCCCGACCTGCTGGTCCACGACGTCTTCGTCTGCGCCTCGCCGCGCCTGTCCGCCGCGGTCCGCGAGTCACTACGCGCCGCCGGGCTTCCCGCCCGGCAGCTGCACGACGAGTCGCTGAGCTTCTGACCGGTCGTCTACTCGGGCAGGAGCCCGACGAGGACGCCCCGGAGGATGGCCGGGAGCAGGTCTTTGCCGCCCGTGGGCGGGGTGAGAGCGCTGAGGTGAGGGTGGGTTCCCGACGATGCGACGTGCGCCAGGTACTCGGCGTTGCGCTCCAGCCGGACCGTGGACTGCTCGCTGCGCGCGATCGCGGCGACGAGTGCGTTGACCGCGCCCAGCGCGACGAGCTTGGTGGCGTCGTCGGCCGGGTGGTCGTCGAGGACGGTGAGGTAGTGCTCGACCAGGTCGACCGCGTTCGGACCGACACCGGGTGCGGTCATGGCGCGGTCCGGCAACCACGGGTGCCGGCGGTGGATCTCGCGGGCCTGGAGGCCGACGTCCACGAGGTCGGCCAGCCAGTCGCCAGTCGGCGTGGCGAACCGGTACTCGCCCGCGACGTGGTCGGCCATGAGATCGAGGAGCTCCTCGCGGTTCTCCACGTAGCGGTAGAGGCTCCCGGCGCCGGTCCCCAGCTCGGTCGCCACCCGCCGCATGGTCACGGCGTCGAGGCCCTCGTGGTCGGCGATCTCCACGGCGGCCCGTGTGAGCTCGGCCCGGCTGCGGCGGGCCGGGCGCCCGACGCCGGCCTGTTCGGGTCGAAGCCACACGGTGCTCAGGGCCACTCCTTCCGGTCGGGTCGATCGGGTCGGTCGAGTCAGCGGTTTGTGGTGAGGTGTGCGATGTCGCTATTGTATGCGTACAACGTTCGCGAACACTGTTAGCGAACTAAGAGAGCTCCAGGAGAGTGTCATGTCCGAGCCGACGGTTCAGCTCGCCGAGAACGGCGATGTCCGTCTCGCCTACGTGGACTGGGGGCGTCCAGCTGACAGCGAGGGTGAGCCCCTGCTGTTGGTGGCCGGTCTCGGCGGCGGTCGCGGTTCCTACCCGCCGCCGTTCATCGCCGCGCTGGTGGAGGTCGGGTTCCACGTCGTGACCTACGACCACCGTGACGTCGGCGCCTCGACCCGGTTCACCGACGCCGTGGCCGCGCAGAGCCCGTTCCGGGGCCTGATCGGTGGAGGGGCGTCGGCCTATTCCGCGGAGGACATGACCGACGACGCCGTGGCGGTGATGGACGCCGCCGGCTGGACCAGCGCCCACGTGTTCGGCCTGTCGATGGGCGGCCTGCTCGCCCAGCGGATCGCCCTGCGCCACCCCGACCGGATTCGCTCGCTCGCCACGATGAGCGCGATGCCCAGCGACGCGGGCGGTCTCGGGAGCCTGCGCTACCTCCACCTCGGCTTCATCCGCGCGACCAGCAGGCTCCACTTCCCGGACACTCCCGAAGGGGACGTCGAGACCGCCATGGCCGTCGCGCGGCTCTGCGCGTCACCGGCATACCCGCTGGACGAGGCGGAGATGCGGGCCTGGCTCGAGCAGACGCCCGTCGACGGCGTCCGGGACGGAACCGCCCAGGCGCGCCAGCTGCGGGCGCCGTGGCGCGGGCCGAAGCTGCGTACCCTGACCGTTCCGACGCTGGTCCTGCACGGCGACGCCGACCCGGTGGGCCGCCCGTCGGCGGCCCGGGCCATCGCGCGGCAGGTTCCCGGCGCCCGCCTCGTGATCCTGCCCGGCGTCGGGCACGAGCTGCCACGCCCGCTCTGGCCGTCGCTGGTCGGACACCTCCGCGACAACGCGGCACGGGCTCGGGTGCCGGCGGACTGACCGGTCACGGAGGCGACGGGCGGAGCGGGACCAGGCCCTGGGTGTAGGCGATCACGACGGCATGGGTGCGATCACGGGCCCCGAGCTTGCGAAGCACGCCGGCCACGTGGGTCCGGACGGTTTCCACGCCGACTCTGAGCCGTTCCGCGATGGCCGCGTTGCCGAGTCCCGCCGCGACGAGTCCGAGCACCTCCTGCTCCCGAACGGTGAGCGCCTGACCCGAATAGCGTTCCGGCACAGCGGATCTGAGGGACATGTCGCTTCAACACGATCCCTGAGGCTCCGGCTCGGAACGCCCCGAAGACGTAGTCGTCCGACGATAACGCGGTGACGACGAGGACGTGCGGCGGGTTCGGCAGCGCCAGGACGAGCTCAGTCGCACGGATGCCGTCCACGTCGGGCATGCGCTGATCCACGCACACGAGGTCCGGCGCCGTCCGTCCGGGCCGGACGCCGCCGTGCCGCCGAACAGCCGGCCTCGCTCCCGGACCCTGTCCAGGCCGTGGCCGCCGCGCGACGTCGGTCCGGCGGCGGAGCGGGTGGGGTTCCACACGTCGATCCGCACCAGCCCGGCGCTCCCGTCGACTCGCAGCTCCACATCGCCGTCACCTCTGTGACGCTGCGCGTGGTCAAAGCCTCCGAGACGATCCGGTATGCGGTCCGCGACGCCAGCGAGGGCGGCTGGTCCAGGCCCCGAGAGGCGGGCTTCGACGCGCATACCCGACCGGTGGATAGGGCGTCGAGGGAGCGGAGACGGTTGTGGAAGCCATGCCTTCACACTCGCGCTGCGCCGCGCTGCATACCCCCCGAGGGGGTGAACCCGTCCGGTCGAAGGGTGAGCTGCGCGAGAGGCGCCGGGCGTCGATGACCGGCGTCGGCGCGGGCAAACACTTACCGGCTTCGGTGATCGCCCGCATGTCTGCACTCCGGTGCGACGGGACGGTTGAGGAGCCGGCCGACCCGCCGGTCATCTCGTCAGAGGAGCCGTCATGAGAATTGGCATTCGAACCGCAGCGCCCGTCGTGGCCCTCGTCCTGGTCGGGCTGGGGACGCTCAGCGCCACCGCACAGGCGCAGGTCCCACCCGAACCCCACCTCACCTCAGCGTCCATCGACTGCGACGTCGCCGCCCAGCTGGGGCGCCTCGCCGACGAGGGTCGCCGCACTCGTGACGTGGCCGTCCGCCGGCAGATCCATCACGACTTGATCCAGCTGCTCATCGACAGCCGTTGGAGCTGCGGGTAGGCGACCGGTTCGCCCACCTGCCACAGGGAAGAACGGAGCAGTGATGCCGTCGACGACGAGCCGTCAGACCATCCCGGCCGCCGACGATCTGGTGGTCTTGGTGAACGCCGCGGCACAGGGCGACGCTCAGGCCTGGGACAAGATCGTGGATCGGTTCACCCGCCTGCTGTGGTCGGTCGCTCGCTCGTACCGCCTCAACGACAGCGATGCCGCTGATGTCGTCCAGATGACCTGGCTGCGCCTGCTGGAGAACGTGAACCGGATCGACAGCCCCCAGGGGTTGCCGAAGTGGCTGTCAACCACCGCCCAGCGCGAGGCGTTGGCGATCATCAAGAAGCGTCGTCGCGAGGTTCTCGTCGACGACAGCGACGAGGTCATCAGCATCGCCAGCGGGCACGGCCCAGAGGTCGACGTCGACCTCCTCACCTCGGAACGGGACGAACAGCTGAGGGCTTGCGTTGAGACGCTGCCGCCGCGGAACCAACGCCTTCTCCGCGCCCTGATCGACACACACCGTCCTGCGTACGCCGAGATCGCATCGACCTTCGACATGCCCATCGGCTCGATCGGTCCGACGCGGATGCGGACGCTCGATCAGCTTCATGCCGCGATGCTGAGGTCGGGCTACCCGTTCGAAGGGCGACGCCCGGGCGCCACTACTGGACCGTCACCACAAGGCCGCCACCTTCCGTCGGCGACGTTACGGGCCCGCTCGGTGCGAACGCCGCCTGGGTGAGCGGGAGGGATGCGCGGCGGGCAGTTCCGACTTTTCGGTACACGGAGTCGGCGAAGCGGGACAATCCCCTCATGCCGGTCCGGCGGATCTCGAGTCTCGCTGTACTGGCCGGAGCTGCGATCGTGATCCTCAAGGTCGTCACGTCCGCGCCGCAGCTGGCCGGTCAGGCAGCCGGGGTGGCTATCACCTGGCTCGTCGTCCTGGCATTCGTCGTCATCGGACTCGCACTGATGGCCACCGATGTGCCTCCTATCAACGGATGGGCTTGCCTGCTGGTGGCGTTCTCCATCGTGCCGGGAGACCTCAACGACTCGCACTACACCGACAGTGCGCTGTCCGCTCTCGGGTTCGTCCTCGAGCCGCTGTACCTCGTCGCCGCGGTAGCGCTCATCCTGCGCTATCCCCGGGCTCGGCTGACTCCGCTCGAGCGGCTGCTGGTGTGGGGGCTGCTCGCCGTGGGGCTCGTCAGCCGGGTTGTCGCCGCCGTGACGACCGGGCCGCAGCCCGACAACTTCTGGCGGCCCACGCGATGGACGACCGTGGCGGACTCGGCGCTCGCGCATGACGTGCTCGCGGTGCACGCGGGACGAGGACTGACCGTGCTGCTGCTGCTCCTGGTGGCGGCCGTCATCACGGGCCGCCTCCTGCTCGCCCATGGACTGTCACGCCAGGCCCAGGCCCCCTTCCTGCTGGTTGGGCTCGTATGCGCCCTCGCGACAGCGGCCGACCAGCTGGTCTGGGCCCTCGGTCCCGACGTGATCGACGTGCCCGGAGCGCTGGTCCGCAACCTGACGGCGGCCCTGCTCCCGTTCGCCCTGCTGGCCGACCTGCTGCGCCGGCGAGCCGCCGGCGCTGATGTGTCACGGCGGATCCTCACGGCGGCCCTGACGGGAAACGTCGACGAACTCCAGGAGGCCGTCCGCGGTGTCTTCGTCGACCCCAGCGCGACCATCGAGGTCCCGGACGGGCGGAGTGGTTGGCTCGACACCACGGGTCGCCAGGTCCCGACGTCCGGCTCGGCCGACATCACCCCGCACCGCCTTCTGGTCGTCATCTCCGGTGACGCAGACGACGACGTCCTGCTTCGGCTGAACCTGGACGCGGCCGCGGTCGAGGACGACGGGCTGGTCGCCTCAGCCGCCGCAGCCATCCGGGTCGGAACTCAGAACACCCGACTGCACGCGGATCTCCTCGCCTCGATGGCCGAGCTGCGGCGGTCTCAGGCCCGCATCGTCGAATCCGGGCTCGCGGAGCGCCGGCGAGTCGAGCGCAACCTGCACGACGGCGCCCAACAGCAGCTGTTGGGTGTCGCTGCCACCCTGGCTCAGGCCGACCTGGTGCAGGACGACCAGATCCGCGACGTGGTCACGCAAGCGCGCTCCGGTCTGAAGGAAGCCTTGGCCGAGCTGCGCACCTTGGCCCGTGGCATCCACCCGGCGGCCCTGAGCCAGGGCGGACTCGCCGCGGCCCTGCCATCCCTGTGCGAGCGGGCGCCCTGGCCGGTCCGACTCCGTGTCGACCCCGCCGTCGGGGACCTCGACGACAACACCGCGACCGCGGTGTACTTCGTCGTCGCGGAGCTGCTGACGAATGCCGCGAAGCACGCTCAGGCGAGCTCGGCGTCCATCACGGTCCGCATCTCGAGCGATGACCCTCCCTCGCACCGCTCGGTCTGCGTGATCGTCAGCGACGATGGAGTCGGCGGCGCGCACGTCGTACCGGGTGGTGGCCTCAGTGGTTTGCGCGACCGGGTAGAGGCGCTGTCCGGGACCCTGACCCTCGAACGTCAGACGCACAGGACGCGGGTCGTGGTGTCCCTTCCCGCAGTGCCGGGATCCTCATGACCGGGCCGCCTGCGTCCGAGGCCCCCTCCCGCCCGGGCGCACCGGCGCGGGTCGTGCTCGTGGACGACTCCGTGCTCTTCCGTCAGGGCGTCGCCAACCTGCTCATTCTCGCCGGGCTCGAGGTTGTCGGCGAACTCGGCAATCCGGCCGCGCTGCCGGCCGTGATCGAAGCGGAGCGGCCGGACGTCGTCATCCTCGACATCCGAATGCCGCCGACGCACACGGATGAGGGCATTCGCGCCGCGCTCGCCGTGCGGGCGGGCTATCCCGACATCGGCGTTCTGGTCCTGAGCACCTACGCCGAGGGGGTTTGGGCGCGTCAGCTCTTCGACGCCGGCACGTCGGGCCTCGGGTACCTATTGAAGGATCGCGTCGACAACGTCACGTCGCTGAAGGACGCCATCGAACGGGTCCGGGAAGGCGGCACCGTCGTCGACCCCGAGGTGATCTCGCGACTCTTGACGTCGACCACCAGGCACTCCGCGCTCGATGCACTGTCGCAGCGAGAGCGCGAGGTGCTCCAGCTCATGGCTGAGGGACGCAGCAACGTCGGTATCGGCAAGCAGCTCTTCGTCTCCTCCCGCACCGTCGAGGCGCACGTGGGCACGATCTTCACGAAGCTGCCGCTGGCCGCCGCCGACAACACCTCCAACCGCCGAGTGCTCGCCGTCCTGACCTTCCTCCAGGAGCACCCGAACTCTCCGTGACCCGAGGTTCGACCGACCGGCCCGTCACCGGGACATCACCCCTGAGGACAGGCACGCTCTCGGCGAGTTCCTCCTGATTCCAACGGCTCCGGCTCCGAGAACGCGCGGGGAAACACGGACGGCGCTCGGTGGAACTCCGCATGCCCTGACGTGGGCCTCTGGCCGACGGTGGTGTGACCGGTAACCAACCGGCTCGTCGAACCCTCGAAAAGAGAGAGCCATGTCCACTCATCGAACCCTCGCCGCTGCAGCCGCATCCGTCGCGGCTGCCCTCCTCACCGCCGCGTCCGCGACCGCGGCCGTCGCTCCGGAGCCCGGCCGGGCACAGCCCGCCGCGACCACCCCGCAGTCCGCGTCGACCACCGACGTGGTCTTGACCGGCGAGCACGCCCTCCCGTACCTCAGCCGTCGGGCCAGGGCGGAAGCCTTCGCCGCCCAGCGCGGCGCCGACCTCTCCGACTACCCCGGAGGCGGGGCCGGCACGAGCAACGGTGCGCTGAGTGCCGCGCAGCGCGGCGAACCAGTCGGTGCCGGAGGCACCAGCGGCGGCTCGTGGAGCCCGTTCGCGCTGGCGAGCGAGGGGTGACGGCCACGGCCCGAAGCCTCGACCTGCGCCTCGACGAGCGGCACTTCTCGGGAGAGGTCGTGAGCCGGAGCGGCTCGGGCTACGAGCAGCACCGACAGGTCTGGAACGGTTCGATCGACCGGCGCCCCGCCGCGATCCTGCGCTGCACCCGTCGGACCGACGTGATGGAGGCAGTGACAGCAGCGCGTCGCGGGGGCTGGCCGGTCACCGTGCGAAGCGGGGGCCACTCCTTCGCGGGGCTCTCGGTCGCCGACGACGCGGTCATGATCGACCTGTCGCCGATGAAGGGGGTCCGCGTCGATCCGGAGAAGCAGATCGCGCGCGTGAACTCGGGCGTTCTGCTCGGACAGCTCGATGCCGAGACCCAGAGCCATCACCTCGCGGTCCCGTCCGGCATCGTCTCGCACACGGGCGTGGCGGGGCTCACTCTCGGCGGCGGGCTGGGCTGGCTCATGCGCAAGCACGGCCTGACCATCGACAACCTGCTCAGCGTCGACCTCGTGACGGCCGACGGGGGGCGCTTGCGAGCCGATGTCGACGAGAACCCGGACCTGTTCTGGGGGGTGCGGGGAGGCGGCGGGAACTTCGGCATCGTCACCGAGTTCGAGTTCCGGTGTGTGCCACGTGGCCCACAGGTTCTGGCCGGACCGGTCGTCTGGGCAGTCGAGCACCTCCCCGAGATGTTGCGCTTCTATCGTGACTGGGTTGCTGAGGCGCCCGACGGTCTCATGACCGTCGTCGTTGTCCGTAGGTTGCCCTCCGTGCCGTCGATACCGGTCTCGTTGCACGGAACGCCGGTCGTGATGGTGGTCTGCTGCTGGGCCGACGATCCCGACGAAGGGTGCCGGTTCCTGCGCCCGCTACGGGCGTTCGCGTCGCCGCTCCTGGACCTCTGCTACATGAAGCCCTTTGCGGCGCATCAGGCCATGTTCGACGCGTCGTATCCCCACGGTCGCTGGTACTACACGAAGAGTTCCGACCTGGCCGATCTCGACGACAATGTCGTCGCGGCGATCGTCGATCACGCGACTCGGAGCGGCTCACCCTTCTCGTCCACGGCGATCTGGCAGGGCGGCGGAGCCGTCGCCCGCGTCGGTCACGACGACACCGCCTTCCACGGCCGTTCGGCCGGCTTCACGGTCAACCTGATCGCGTCCACGGAGTCCGCCGAGGGGTTCGAGGCCGAGCGTGCATGGGTCCGGGAGTACTGGGCGGCTCTGTCGCCGTGGCACCACGGTGTCTACGTCAACTTCCTCGGCGACGAGGGCCTCGAGGGCATCCGCCGAGCGTACGGTTCGACGACCTTCGCCCGGCTCCAAGCCCTGAAGCGGGCGTTCGACCCGGACAACGTCTTTCGTGGGAACCAGAACATCCCGCCCGAGTGACGCGACGGGTCAGCTATGCGGGGCCGAGGCGGCCGAGGACCACGTCGTGGAGCAGGCCGTTCGTGGCCACCGCGTTGCCACCCCAGCAGCCGTCCTTACCGTCGAGCGAGGTGAACCGGCCGCCGGCCTCGGTGACGATCGGGACCAGGGCGGCCATGTCGTAGACCTCGAGCTCCGGCTCCGCGGCGATGTCGACGGCGCCCTCCGCGACGAGCATGTAGGACCAGAAGTCCCCGTATGCGCGGGTCCGCCAGCAGGTGTCGGCGAGGCCGATGAACTGGTCGTACCGGTCGACCTTCCGCCACGAGCCGGTCGACGAGTACGACATGGACGCGTCCTCGAGCGAGGCGACCTTGGACACGTGGATGGGCTTGGCCGACGACAACGACCGGCCGGAGTATGCGCCGGAGCCCGTGGCCGCCCACCAGCGCCGCCCGAGGGCCGGCGCCGAGACCAGCCCGACCACCGGCATACCGTCGTCGACGAGGGCGATGAGGCTCGCCCAGACGGGTACGCCGCGGACGAAGTTCTTGGTCCCGTCGATGGGGTCGATGACCCAGCGACGCGGACCGTGGCCGGTCGTGTCGAACTCCTCACCCTCGACGGCGTCGCGTGGGCGGGTCCGCTTGAGCTGCGCTCGGATGTGCTCCTCGGCGGTCCGGTCGGCGTCGGTGACGGGGGTCAGGTCGGGCTTGCTCTCGACGACGAGGTCCTCGGCGCGGAACCGGGCCATCGTCACGCGCTCCACCGCGTCGGCGAGGACGTGGGCGAGGCGGAGGTCGTCGTCGTAGTGGGGAGTTGAGGGCACGAGACGACAACCTAGACGAGAGCCAGACCAGACCTAGCCGATCGAACCGGTCCTGGCGCGCTGCGCCCGCCGGTGTTGGACGCGCAGCAACACCCGGTGGGCGAGGATCACGACGATCGCCCAGGCCGTCCCCGCGATGAACCCCGCGACGACGTCGGTGAACCAGTGGTGCCCGAGGAAGACCCGGCTCAGCCCCATGGCCAGCGCGTAGAGGGCCAGCAGCGAGACGGTGACGACGCGCCCGGTCCGGCTCTTCACGTGCAGCAGGACCAGGTAGGCCAGGACGATGGCGACGACCGTCGAGTTCAGGGTGTGGCCGCTCGGGAACGACGGACTCGTCTCGTACGGCGGCACCGCGAGCGCCTGCGGTGGCCGGGCCCGTCCGGCGAGGTCCTTGCCGGCCTCGGTCATCGCGATCGACCCGGCGGCCGCGACGGCCATGAGCACGATCGGCGTCCAGCTGCGCCACCACCACGCGAACCCCGCGACGACGAGGGTCACGAGGATCGGCAGGATCGTCGTGCCGCCGATGTTGGTGAAGTACGAGACCACGTTGTCGAGCCCGGCCGAGCGGTGGCCGACCATCCAGTCCAGCAGTGGCTGGTCCACGCGAGCCAGGCCGTCGTTCTCCTGGACCGACTCGTAGGTCTCGTCGAGAGTGGCGATGAGGACGGTCAGCAGGACGGCGCCGGCCGCGGCGGTCAGCAGGCTGAGACCGCCTGCGACGGGTTCCGGGGCCGCCTTGCCCGCCCCCACCTGGGACGCCGGCGCCGGCTGGTCGGGCTGGTCGGGCTGGTCGGCTCGACTCTCCTCGGCCGACGTCATCCGGTCAGGGTGCCACTACCCCCACACGGCGCGTGCGCCGGCGTCACCGGTCCGGACCGTCCAGTAGACCGACGCGATGGCGGCGAGGATCGAGACAACGACGGCGATCGGCCCGAGGGCCCGGTTCCGGCTGGTGCCCGCGACGGCCGCCGAGGCCGCCGCCAGCACGAGGACGAACCACGGCAGGACGCTGCCCAGCTGCCCGTGCTCGATGGCCAGCTGGCCACCCCTGGCCTCCTGCAGCGCCTCACCGCTCTCCTTGGCGACCAGCGTGACGAGGAAGAGCAGGAAGTTCGCGCCGGCGACCCACCAGCTGAACTTCTCGCGAAGGTTCTTCCGAACCGCCACCAGGATGGTGAGGACGGCCATCAGCGGGATGCCGACGACGACGCCGTGGATGACGAGCGGGTGGAGAGGCAGGCCGGTGATCGTGTCGAACATGGGTCGCTCCTCGTCGTGGACGCCTGATGGGGTTCGTTGTCAAGGTGACGACACTCTAGGGAGGTCGGTTCACCCGCCGGCTCACTCGTCCGTGCCGAGACGCGCGCGCAGCAGCCGGCGCAGCGAGTCGAGCCGCGAGACCCCCGCGGGACCGGCGGCTCCGGTGGCGACGTAGGCGTCGAGCGCGCACTCCTCCTCGTCGTGCGTGCAGCCGCGAGGGCACTCCTCGGTTCCGGGTTCGAGGTCGGGGAAGAAGGTGATGATCCGCGCGGGCTCGACGTGGGCGAGCCCGAACGACCGGATGCCGGCGGTGTCGATGACCCAGCCGTCGTCGCCGGGCAGTGGCAGCGCCACCGACGAGGTCGAGGTGTGCCGCCCCCGGCCGGTCACGGTGTTGACGACCCCGACCGCCCGCTCGGCGTCGGGGACCAGCCGGTTGACGAGCGTCGACTTGCCGACTCCCGAGTGACCGATGAGCACGGACACGCGGCCGGACAGGTGCTCGCGGACCTCCTCGATCCCGACGATGTCGGCCGGGTCGTCGGGGTTCCGCCGGGTCACCACGTAGGGGACGGCCAGGGTGGCGTAGGCGGCGAGGAACGCGTCCGGTTCGACGAGGTCGGCCTTGGTGAGGACCAGCAGCGGGTCGAGGCCCGCGTCGTAGGCGGCGACGAGGCAGCGGTCGATCAGCCGTGGCCGGGGTTCGGGGTCGGCCAGGGCGGAGACGACGACGAGCTGGTCGGCGTTCGCCACGATGACCCGCTCCACGGCGTCGGTGTCGTCGGCGCTGCGCCGCAGCGTCGACTGTCGCGGCTCGACGCGGACGATGCGGGCCAGCGCGTCCGGGCCGCCGGCGGTGTCGCCGACCAGGGCCACGTGGTCGCCGACGACGACACTCTTGCGCCCCAGCTCGCGGGCGCGCATCGCGGTGATCATCCGCTCGGGGGCCCTCTTGCCGCCCACGCCGGCGCCGAGCAGGACCGCATACCGGCCGCGGTCGACGCCGGTGACGAACCCGGGCACGGCGTCCTCGTGGGCCGGTCGCGTCTTGGTGCGGCGCCGCGACCCTCGCGGGTTCGGGCGGACGCGGATGTCGGACTCGTCGAGGTGCTGCCAGCTCATCAGCGAGTCAGGTTCGGGCGACGTTGGCGCCGAGCATGGCGGCCCAGAGGCCGGTGAAGTCGGGCAGGGTCTTGGCCGTCGTCGCGATGTCCTCGACGACGATCCCCGGTACGCGCAGACCCAGGACCGCGCCGGCGGTGGCCATCCGATGGTCGTGGTAGCTGTGGAACCGCCCGCCGCGCAAGGGTTTCGGCGTGATCCGGAGCCCGTCCTCGGTCTCGGTCACCGACCCGCCCAAGGCGTTGAGCTCGGTGGCCAGCGCCGCGATCCGGTCGGTCTCGTGGCCGCGGATGTGGGCCACGCCGCGGATCCACGACGGGGACTGTGCAACAGCGGCCAGGGCGGCGACGACCGGGGTCAGCTCGCTGGCGTCGTGGAGGTCGACGTCGATGCCCTCGATGTCACCCGTCCCGGTGACCGTGAGGCCGCTCCGGTCGAGGCTGACGTCGGCGCCCATCCCGTCGAGGATGTCGCGCAGCGCGTCGCCGGCCTGAGTGGTGTGTTGGGGCCAGTCGGGAACCCGGACCCGGCCGGCGGTGACCAGGGCGGCGGCGAGGAACGGCCCGGCGTTGGAGAGGTCCGGCTCGATGAGCACGTCGAGGGAGCTGATCTCGCTGGGCTCGACCCGCCACGTGTTCGGTTCGGCGTCGTCGACGACCACCCCGGCGTCACGCAGCGTCTCCACGGTCATCGCGATGTGGGGCTCGCTCGGCACCGGCTTGCCGTCGTGGTGGACGGTGACGCCCTCGTCGTACCGCGCGCCGGCCAGGAGAAGGGCGGAGATGAACTGCGACGACGAGGAGGCGTCGAGGGTCACCGTGCCGCCCCGGACCGAACCGGTTCCGTCGACGACGATCGGCAGGGTGCCGGTGCCGCCGTCGTCGAGCGCGACGCCGAGGGTGCGCAGGGCGTCGAGCACCGGGCCCATCGGCCGGATCCGGGCCTGCGGGTCGCCGTCGAACTCGACCCGGCCGTGGGCCAGGGCGGCGACCGGCGGGAGGAACCGCATGACCGTGCCGGCCAGGCCGACGTCGACGCGTACCCCACCGCGCAGCGTCGCCGGCCGGACCACCCAGTCCGCGACCCCCGTCACCTCGTGCGCCGGCATACCCGCGCCGTGGTGGCCCTCCGGTGGAACGTCCTCGATCTCGACCCCGAGCGCGCGGAGCCCGGCGGCCATCAGCAGGGTGTCGCGCGAGCGGAGCGGCTGGCGGAGCCGGGACCAGTCGCCGGCCAGCGCGGCGAGGACGAGGAACCGGTTGGTGAGCGACTTGCTGCCGGGCAGCGCGACCGTCGCCTCGACCGGCCGGTGCGCGGTCGGGGCGGCCCAGTCGCCGGGATGGCTGGGGTCGCCGGTGGCGGTGGTCGCGGACGCGGTCACGGTTGCGGGTCCCGGCTCAGCTGAGGGCGTCCTGAACCTTGATCTGGGCCCCCTGCTTCGCGATCTTCGCCTCGCGGGCGGTGGACTTCAGGGCGAGCTTGGCCTCGCGCTGGCCCCGGTTGGCGAGGTTCTGGGCGCGCCAGGTCAGGCCCGGCTTCCCCGCGGTGTCGACGGTGGCGAGGATGACGCCGCCCATCATCGCCATGTTCTTGAGGAACTGGATCCGCTGCGCCTTGCGCTTGGCGGGGTCCTCCTCCTTCCAGAACGGGTGACCGGCGAGCGTGGTCGGAACGAGCGTCGCGGCGATCGCCAGCGCGCCGACGCGCGGGAGGAAGCCGGCGGCCAGCATGGCGCCGCCGACCATCTGGGTGACCCCGTTGGCGCGGACCAGCAGCTCCTTGTCGTCCGGCAGGCCGAGAACGGGGATTGCCTTGTCCAGCAACGGCGACGACCGCTGGGCCAGGGGACCCGGATGCCGGAAGGCGTCGAGACCTTGGACGATGAAGATGGCGGCGATCATGGGGCGGGCGACACGTCGGACGATGCTCATCGCAGCGGCAGTTCCTCACGGGGTCGGGTGTGGGGTCCACCGTAGTTGCTCCGGCTGGTTCCTGCCGGGGTGCAGGTCGGCGCCGTCGGAGGCCGCCCCTACAGTGGCTGCCCATGTGTGGTCGGTACGCCGCGACGAAGAACCAGGCCGACCTCGTCGAAGAGTTCGAGGTCGAGGTCGACGCCACCGGTGAGCCCACCCGGGCGGTGATGACGCACCAGCAGAACCCGCCCGCCGGGCAGCCCGACTACAACGTGGCGCCCACCAAGAGGGCGCCCGTCGTGATGTCTCGTCCGCCGCGCGGGTCGAGGGCCCACGGCGCAGCCGGGGAGGACGGAGCGGCCCCCGTCCGCCAGCTCCGGCTGGTCAGCTGGGGGCTGGTCCCGAGCTGGGCCAAGGACGTCAAGGTCGGCAACCGGATGATCAACTCCCGGGCCGACTCGGTGCTGGAGAAGCCGGCGTTCAAGCGGGCCGCCAAGTCCCGGCGCTGCCTCGTGCCCGCCGAGGGCTGGTACGAGTGGCAGAAGTCCCCGACCGAGATGGACGCCAAGGGCAAGCCGCGCAAGCAGCCGTTCTACACGCATCGCGCCGACGGCGACGTCATGGCGTTCGCCGGGCTCTACGAGTTCTGGCGCGATAAGGCGATCGAGGACCCCGACGACCCCGAGGCGTGGCTGACCTCGTTCACCATCATCACGACCGACGCCGAGCCCGGCCTCGACCGGATCCACGACCGGCAGCCCCTCGTGCTCGAGCGCTCCGACTGGGCGGCCTGGCTCGACCCGGAGACCGACGAGGAGACCGTGCGACGGCTGCTGGCGTTCGAGGAACCCGGCCGGTTCGACGCCTACCCGATCTCGACCGAGGTCAACAACACCCGCAACAACGGGGCGGAGCTGCTGTTGCCGCTGGCCGCGGAGGAGCTGCACGGCGTCGTCGACATCGTGACGGGGGAGGTCATCGGCGCCCGATGACGGCCGGTATGCGTGCGGGTCCGGTCGTGGTCGAGGTCCCGACCCCGGGTGGTCCGGCGCGGGTGCACGTCCGCCGGCCCCGCGGGGCCCGCGGAACCGTGCTGCTCGGTCACGGCGCGGGTGGCGGGCTGACGTCGGTGGACCTCACCGCGGCGGTGTCCCTGCTGGATGCCGAGGGCTGGGCGACCGGACTGGTCGAGCAGCCCTGGCTGGTCGCCGGCCGCCGTGTCGCCGGCCCACCGCCGACCCTCGACGCGGCGTGGGTCCCACTCGTTCAGGCGCTGCGGGTCCGCGGCGGCGCGCTGGCGACCGTGCGCGGGCCGCTGGTCCTCGGCGGCCGCAGCGCCGGCGCTCGGGTCGCCTGCCGCACGGCTGAGGTCCTCGGCGCCGACGCGGTCCTCTGCCTGTCGTTCCCGCTGCACCTGCCCGGTTATGCGGACCGGCCGGACAAGTCCCGGGCGCCCGAGCTGCGGCTGGTCACCGACGCCGGACGACCGATCGCGTCGGTCCAGGGCGAGAACGACCCGTTCGGCACGGCGGCCGAGCTCACCGCATACCTGCCTGACGGCGCCGTCTACGCGGTGACCGGCACCCACAGCATTCCGCGGGGGAGTTCCGCCTCGGTGGCAGCCGCGGTGCTCCACTTCACAGGCCCGCTGCGGTAGGTCCCGCACAAGAGAATGGGCCGCTGGGAATGGGCCGTGACGTCGGCGGTGTTGACGCGATCGTGCTCATGCTCTCCGTCCCCGCCGTCGGCGGCCCGATCAGCCCGGGGACCAGTGCCGTCAAGACCATTCCGGCCCCGCGACTAGGCTGGGGAGGGATGACCGACACCAACACAGAGCAGGGGCTCGGGGTGGACGACGCCACGGTGGACGTCGCTACCGAGACCACCGACGAGCGGCGCGCGCGCTTCGAGCGCGAGGCGATGCCGCTGCTGGACCAGATGTACTCCGCCGCGCTGCGCACAACGCGCAACCCGTCCGACGCGGAGGACCTGGTCCAGGAGACCTACGCCAAGGCCTACGCCGCCTTCCACCAGTACCGCCCGGGGACCAACCTCAAGGCGTGGATGTACCGCATCCTCACCAACACGTACATCAACACCTACCGCAAGCGGCAGCGCGAGCCCCAGCAGTCGGACGCCGCGGAGGTCGAGGACTACCAGCTGCACCGCGCGGAGTCGCACAGCTCGGCGGGCCTGCGTTCCGCTGAGGACGTCGCGCTGGAGCACCTGCCCGACAGCGACGTGAAGCGTGCCCTCCTGGAGATTCCCGAGGAGTTCCGGCTGGCGGTCTACTTCGCCGACGTCGAGGGCTACGCCTACAAGGAGATCGCCGAGATCATGGGCACGCCGATCGGCACCGTGATGTCGCGGTTGCACCGCGGCCGGCGCCAGTTGCGCGAGCTGCTCAGCGAGTATGCGTCCGACCGTGGGATCTCGGGCGCCCCTTCACCTCAGGCCGGCAGCGGCGCCGGCACGTCCACGGAAGGATCGGACTCATGAGCGAGCAGGAGCCTCCCTCCTCGGTCGACGGGTTGCGCGGACAGGCCACTGCGGCAGCCAAGGTCACGGACTGCTCGGAGACCGTGATGCGGATCTTCGAGTTCCTCGACGGGGAGATGAGCGCGGACGACTGCCGTCGGATGCAGACCCATCTCGACGAGTGCGGCCCGTGCCTTCGCGAGTACCACGTCGACCAGGCGCTGAAGATGGTGATCAAGCGCTCCTGTGGCTCCGAGACGGCCCCGGTCGAGCTGCGGACCACCATCCTGCGCCGGCTGACCATGGTCCGGATCCAGACCAGCGACTGACCGCCAGGTCCGTCCTGCTACGTCCCTTCTGCTGCCTCGGCCACCACATACCAGTGGAGCGCCCGGATCACCGGACGCTCCACTGCTGTTTCTGGGGGTGAACCGGGTCAGGCGTTGGGACGCCGACCGTGGTTCGCCGAGTTGCTCTTTCGGCTGCGCCGCTTCCTGGACCGCTTGCTCAATTGGGCTCCTTCCGGGTCTGCGAGGGCTGTCAACCGGCCCATTCGCCGGTTTTGACCCGCTCTGGAACCAGTCTCCCACAGGGGTGACGGTCCTCCGCCCGGGGCCGCGAAAGGCCCATACCACGAGCCTCGGGTGGCGGCTGCCCGCCAACCGGTTCAAATCTTGGTAAAGACAGCCATTCCCGCAGCCGCCTTCGGCGCTTTGCGACGCCGCGTTGTGTGACCCTGATTGATGCACGATTTCGTGCAACGCCGCAGGTCAGCGGCGTGTCCCCGTCAGGCCGCACGCCCCGAGCGGCTAGAAGGAATGCCCCTGTCATGAAGACGATCGCCAAGGTCCTCGAGACCATGCTGTCCAAGCCCGCCACCCCCTCCTGGAACGCGGCAAGTCCGGCCCTCAAGCCGCAGATCGGCCCGGAGGCCGGCTGGGGATGGGGTGGGTGACGCTGGCGCTGAGCCGTACCGTAGGTATATGAGTAAGGCCGGCGCCGTGCGGGAGCCGGGCTGCCTCACGGGCCGTGCCGCTCTACATCGCCGCGACAACCCTCGCCGCCGTCGCCGGTATGTGGTGGGCCTGGGGGGCCTGCCATCGCCCTTCGAGAACCCGGTCGCCCTCATCACGCTGCTGGTCCTCGGCGTCCTCAGCATGCTCGTGCGGGAACGAGACGTTGGCGCCAATATCACCTTCTCCTTCCTCAGCATCATCGTGATCGCGTCGGTCGTGCTCGTGGGTCCGGTCGGCAGTGCGCTCGTCGGGACCCTCTCGATGGGCCTCGAACGAGGGACGCGCACCCTTCACGCACGCCTCTTCAATGCGAGCATGTTCGCGCTTCAAGGCGTCGTGGGCGGCAAGGTCTACCTAGCCGTCGGCGGCAGCTTGGACCTGGAGGACGCCGACGGGGCGGCCGCACTGATCATGCACGTCGGCATCCCGCTGATGGTCGCGGACGTGGCGCAGATGCTCGTCAACGCGGTGCTGCTCGCGGGGGTCGTCCGACTCAGCTACCGGTTTGCCGCCACGCCGGTTCATCGTGCAGATGGTGACGAACTCGGGCGTCGCGTACATCGGCTATGGAGTGATCGGGTTCCTGTTCGTCATCCTCTGGGGCCCCGCTGAGGTGGGCCGGTTCAGCGCGGTGCTCATCCTCGCGCCCCTCTACGTCGCGCGGTGGGCCTTCGTCCAGTACGGGGAGGAGCAGCGCGCCCACGAGCGGACGCTCAGCGCGCTCGTCACCGCGGTCGAGACCAAGGACCCCTACGGCGCCGGGCACAGCGCTCGCATCGCTCGGCTCGCCGAGTGGATGGCCGAGCACCTGTCGATGGGGACGCAAGACGTCCAGGCCCTCCGGTATGCGGCGATGCTCCACGACGTCGGCAAGGTCGGGGTCCCGACCCGCCTCCTTCGACGTCCACGAACCTGGACGCCGGCGGACGTCGAGGCGCTCACCCACCATTCGGCGCTGGGCGTGGTTCTCGTGCGCGAGATCGAGTTCCTCAGCGGCTCGCTCGACGGGATCCGGCACCACCACGAACGATGGGACGGCCTCGGCTACCCGGACGGCCTCGCGGGCGACGAGATCCCCCTCATCTCCCGGGTCATCGCCGTCGCCGACGCGTTCGACGCGCTCACCACCGACCGCGCCGAGCGGCCCGCCTTCACCCCGCCCCAGGCGCTCCGGCAGATCGAGCAGCGGCGCGGGCGCCAGTTCGACCCGCACGTCGTGGCCGCGCTCGCCACCGTGCTCGAGCGGCACGACTGGCCGGTGACCACCGCCGACGAGGACGAGCTCGACCGGATGCGCGGCTATCTCGACCACGACGACCCGATCGCCTGGGAGCAGGTCTGGGCCACCACGCCGCCGCCGCGGCCGGTCGTGTCCGTGCCCGGCCCGACACCCCACCCCGTGGCCGACGAACCGTCGCCCCCGCACTCGGCGGTCGGCATACCGGACGACGTTCCCGTCGCGGAGGAGGTGAGGGCACCGTGAGGTCGATGCTGCGCGACCTGCCGAGCCGCCTGCGGCTGCACCGGCTCCTGCCGGTGGTCAGCATCGCCGTGGCGGCGGGCGCCGTCGCCGCCGCGGTGGCGAGCCCTCAGGTACCCCTTGGGGACTGGGTCATCCTCCTGGTCTTCGCCGTGGTCATCGCCGTCGGCGAGGTGAACCGCATCGTCCTTCCCGGTGGTCGTGAGACCGCCCCGATGTCGCTGGCGGCGGGCTACGCGCTGGCGATGACCTCGGGGGTCGGGGAGGGCCACCGGGTCGAGTTCGGCGCGGGCGTCGTCGTGGCGGTCACGACGGTCGGCATGCTCGCCGGGGCGGTGCCGGCCCTGCTCCGTCGGTCACCGGTCCGGGCCGACGACCTCGCCGCGCGCTTCCTCTCGGTGGCCGTGGCCGCACTCCTGTTCCGCCACCTCGTGGTGTGGAACGGACAGCCCCTGCTGACGCTCCAGGACTCGTGGGCGTCGACGCGGTGGGTCACGGCGATCTCGATGGTCCTCGTGTCGGGCATCGCCCTGTTCGTGCAGGCGTTCTGCGTGGCGCTGGCCACGGCCTCGCGTGACCACCGGCCGTTCTGGCGTTCGCTGGTCGAGGAGGTACGCCAGGGTGCCGGTCTCGGTGCCGCGCTGGCCGCGTCGGGAACCCTCATCGCGCTCGCGGAGCGGCCGATGGGCGTCGTCGCCCTGCCGGTGTTCCTCATCCCGCTGGTGCTCACCCAGTTCGCCATCCGGAGGTTCGCCGGCATCCGCGAGACGTACGGCCAGACCATCCGGGCGCTGTCCCGGCTGACCGAGATCGGCGGCTACACCCGTCGCGACCACCCGGCCCGGGTCGCCGCCCTCAGCGTGGCCATGGGCCGCGACCTCGGCATGTCCGACCGCGACACCCTCGACCTCGAGTACGCGGCGCTCCTGCACGACATCGGCCAGGTCGCCCTGCGCGAACCCATCCCGGGCGGCGCCACGATGATGGCCGCCCCCGCCGACCAGGACCGCATCGCCCGCGACGGCGCCGGCATCGTCCGGCAGACCGGCGTGCTCGACCACGTCGCCGTCATCCTCGAGTCCCAGTCCAAGCCCTACCGCCAGGTGCGCGAGCTCGGTGAGGACCTGCCGCTGGCCAGCCGGATCATCAAGGTGGCCAACGCCTACGACGACCTCGTCGGCGAGGCTCGCGCCCGGCGGGCTCGCAAGCACGCGTCGGCCATCGAGCGGATCCACCTCGGACTGGGCTACGAGTACGACCCCCGGGTCGTCGAGGCGCTCATCCGCGTCCTCGACCGTCGCGCGGCGGTCGTCGACGCGGGCTGACCACTTTTGCCTGCCGGGTCGCGACAATGGGCGGCATGGAGTCACCCTGGGTCCTCGACGAGGACGACGCCCTGGACCTGCTGGCCTTCCTCGTCACCTCGGCCCGTACGCAGGTCGACGAGGCTCGCGAGTACGGGCCGCTGCGACTGATCATGGCGGCGCATCGCGTGGCTGACGCCATGGGTCCGCGGAGCTCGCCCGCGACCCAGGCGCTCATCGCCGGTGACCTGCCGACAGTGCCGGTCATCGCCCTCCCGACGGACGACGGGGCCGCCGACTACGTCGCCCGGCTGGATACGCTGTGCGCCGCTGTCGCGCGACTCCTGACCGATCGCTACGCCCCGGATGACCCGTCGTGATCGACGCGGCATACCCGTCCGACCCGGTCCTCCAGGCGATCCGCCGCCGGCGCGTTACGCGCGCGATGACGTCCGAGCCGCTCGACCGGCATCTCATCGAGACCATCCTCGACGCCGCGCGGTGGGCGCCCACCGCGGGTAACCGGCACCTACAGCGCTACGTCGTCAGCGACCACCCCGGCACGCTACGGGCGCTGCGGATGGTGTCGCCGGGCATGGTCCAGCGCCCGGCCGCCGTGATCGCCATCTGCGTGAACCGCCCGCTCGCCGCGGCGTACGGGTTCCCCGCGAGTGCGACCGGTCCGTACGTCGACGTGGGTACCGCCGCGGCGACGATCCTCCTGGCCGCGCAGGCGGTCGGGGTGGGCGCCGGACCGGTGACGTCGTTCAGCCACGCGGCGGTGAGTGTCGTGCTGCGACTCCCCGACGGGTGGACACCGGAGCTCCTCGTCTGCCTCGGGCGTCCGGCGCCGGCCCAGCCGCAGCCGGTGCGCCGCCGCAACCGGCTCGGCTGGCGGGACCTGACGACCTGGGTGCCCTGACCCGCTGCGACGGGCTAGATCAGGCCGCGGCTGCGGAGGTTGTCGATGATCCGGGGAAGGGCGTCGACGTCGGTCTGGAACGACTGGTGCATGAGGACCACCGAGCCGGGCCGGGCCTGGCTCGTGACGATCTGCGTGATGGTGTCGGCCGAGTTGCCGCGCCAGTCGTTGGTGTCGATGCTCCAGCCGCAGATCGAGTAGCCGCGAGCGGTGACGACCGCCCGGCTGGTTGCGTCGCTGGCGCCGTAGGGGAACCGGAACACCTTCGTAGGGTGGTAGCCCAGGTCGACCTGCCGAGCCAGCTCGGCGGTGCCCAGCGACGCGAGCATCTGCGGGTGCGAATAGGAGTGGTTGCCCATCATCTGGCCGTCGGCCAGCAGCCGCTGGATCATCGCCCCGTTGGCGTTGGCCCACTGACCGGTCGGGAACCAGCGGGCCTTGATGCCGTAGCGGTCGAGCACGGCGAGGATCGCGCCGGCCTTGGGGCCACCGTCGTCGAAGGTGAGCAGCACCTTGCCCGGGTTCGGGTTCCCGCAGCCCGACACCGCCGACCCGGTGACCGGCGTCTGGGGGGCGGTGGTCGGGGGTTTCGGCGCAGGCTTGGGCGTCGGCTTCGGCGTCACCTTAGGGGTGGCCGTCGGCTTCGGCGTGGCCTGGGTCGTCGTGGGCGTCGGTGCGGGAGTCGTGGTCGGGCTCGCGGGTGGGATCGAGGTGACGGTGACCGTCGGCGACGTCGTGGTCGGAGCGGGAGCGGTGACCGTGCCGGTCGGCTCGTCCAGCGGGCTCACGGTGCGGCGGTCGGCCGTCGTCGAGGAGGCGGTCGTCGCGGCGACCGGGATCGCCCCTCCGCCCGGGACGGCCACACAGCCCCCAACAGTGGCCAGCCCGACGACGGCAGCGCCCACGGCAAGGGCCCGGGACAACGGCCGTCGTGACTGCACGCCCTTGGGTAGCACGTCACACCGTCGGTGTGGAAGCGACGCGCGGAAAGTGTGTCCGAACGGTGGCCCGCGGTGTGGTCACCAGACGCCGAAGGGCGGCAGCCGAGACCGGCCGCCGCCCCTGGCGTTCTACGTCGATCCGGCCCTCAGGCGGCCTTGGTCTCCCAGAAGATCTCGGCGATCTCGTCGATCTTGCCGAGCAGCTTGTCGGCGACCTTCGGGTCCCACGACGCCTTCGTGCCGCCGGCGCCGGCGAGCTTGGTCGCCTCGTTGAACAGCTCGTTGAGGTTGGGGTACTTCTCGAAGTGCGGCGGCTTGAAGTAGTCGGTCCACAGCACCCAGAGGTGGTGCTTGACGAGGTCGGAGCGCTCCTCCTTGATCGCGAGGGCGCGGGCCTTGAAGTCCGGGTCGTCGTTGTCGGCGACCTTGGTCATGCACGCCTTGACCGACTCGGCCTCCAGCCGCGCCTGCGCGGGGTCGTAGACACCGCACGGCAGGTCGCAGTGCGCGGAGATCAGGACGGTCGGAGCGAAAACGCGGGGCATGGGGGAATCCCTTCGTTGAGTGGAGACCGGTCTGCGGCAGCCTGGTGCCTCAACCTACGCCCGCCGAACACCGCGGGTGAAGGCGGGCAGGCGGACCAGTACCCGCCCCAGGACGTCGGACTCCGGTATGCCGCCGACGTGCCAGGAGTCCACTCCCTCCGCGGGGTTGTCGCGCTCGACCCACCACGCTCCGGGTTCGCCGGGTGCCGGCCGGGTCACCCGCTTGACCGAGATGGGCCGCGGCCCCTGCTCCGACGGCGGAAGTCGCACCACGGCCATCCGCCCGACCCGCGGCCGACCGCCCCAGAGCACCAGGACCCGATCGCCCTCGTGCAGCGTCGGTTCCATCGAGCGGCCGGTGACGACGGCGACGCCGAGCCGCCGCCCGCTCACGACGAGAGCGTCGCGAGGTAGTCCGTGAGGTACGCCTCGCCGGCCGTCTCGGCACCGTCACGGCGCATACCGATGAAGCGGTCCGGGCGGACCGCGAGGACCGTGAGACCGTCGATGCCCATCTGTGCGGCGGTCTCTGCCGCCATCGTGCCGACCCGTGAGACCGCGCCGTCCTGGGCTCCGTCGACGACGAACCCGTATGCGGCGTCGACGAGCTCGCGGTGACGCGTCGGCTCGAGACGGTCGAGGACGGTGGCGACCTCCGCGGCCGAGGTTCCAGATCCACCGAGGACGAAGAGTGTGTGGCCGAGGCGCCGGGCGACGTCGTGCAGGGCACCGGCCTGGCCGTCCGGCAGCTGCACCGGCGCGGTCAGGGGCAGCAGCCGTCCCGCCGCCGGTCCGGCCATCCCCGGCTGCGCGACTCCGGACACGACGGGTGACCGGTCGTAGTAGCGGTCCACCTCCGCACCGGACGCGAGCTCGAGCTGGATCGCGTCTGGGTCGCTGAACGTCGCGGCGAGCGCGGCGTTGCGGTTCGCTCGCACCTGCTGGTCCAGCCGCGCTTGGGCGGCGTCCGCCGCCGCGCCGGTCTCGACGATGCGCCGGGCGACCGGCCGCCGCTCGGCGTCGTAGCTGTCGAGGAGCACCTCGCCCGCCTTGTCCCGGCAGACGAGGGCCAGCTTCCAGCCGAGGTTGTAAGCGTCCTGCAGGCCGGTGTTCATCCCGTGTCCCTCGCTCGGCGAGCACGCGTGGGCGGCGTCGCCGGCGATCAGCACGCGGCCGGAGCGGAAGCGTTCGGCGACGCGCGCGTGGCACAGGAAGCGGGTGGGGTTCCGGACGTCGGTGAACGTCACGCCGGGGCGGTACCGCTCGAGGACGGCGCGGGCCTCGGCCTCGAGATCGGACTCGAGTGACCGCGGGCGGCTGTAGACCCGGAAGCGCCGGCCCGGCAGTGGCGTGATGATGACGAGCGGGTCGTCGAAGAACGCCTGGACCAGGTCCCACTCGCCGTCCCATCCCGTCAGGCCCGCGTCGAACACGGCCCACGGCTCATCGGGGACGTTGCCCTCGTAGCCGATGCCCGCGAGGTCACGGACCGTGCTGTGATAGCCGTCGCAGCCGACCACCCACGACGCCGTGAGAACGCGCTGCTCACCATGGGACTCGAGGGTCGCAACGACGCGGTCGGACTGCTGGTCGAGGTCCACCAGCCGGGTGGAGCGCACAACCCGCCCACCGGCCCCTTCGAGATAGCGGGTGAGGATCTGCTCGGTGCGGTCCTCGGACAGGCCGATGTCGAACGGGTACCGCGTCCGGTTCTGGCGGTAGTCCATCTCGCCGAGCACCGTGCCGTCGGCGTGGATCCGGCACGCGCGGATCTGCACCCCGGTCGTCGTGAACTCGTCGACGATCCCGAGCGCCTCGAAGATCTGCAGCGACCGAGGGTGGATGACGGTCGCCCGGTCCCAGCCGAGCGGCTCGTCGTAGGCGTCGACGAGGACACACTCGACGCCACGCCGGCGCAGCCCGCAGGCCAGCAGCAGTCCGGTCGGCCCTCCGCCGACGATGAGCACGGCGGTGTCGGGCGCAGACGCAGGAGCCTCCATAGGCTCCGGAGTGTAGAAGCGGCGGCGAGCTGGCGTGTGACGCGGCCCACACCGAGGCACACCGAAATTCACTACCCACGGGTAACGACCGCGTGCCACAGTGGCGGAACCCGGCGGGACACCCTCCGCCGGACCTCGTTTCTCGTGGCCACCACCTCGGCTGCCTTCCTCAGCCGAACCGCGGTCCGTCGAATCACCCCACGAAGTTCTCCGCTTCGCTCCGATACTTCGCGGGGACCCCGATCTCGACCGCCAGCCATTCGAGGTGTATCCCATGGACCGCCAGTCCACGCCGCTCGTCGACCCCTCCAGCCCGGTGTTCCGGGCCCATCTGGGCGGGAAGCTCGCCACCCTCGCGACCCAGCCGCTGCGCGACGCCGCGGACCTGTCGCTCCTCTACACGCCCGGCGTCGCCGAGGTCTCGCGCGCGATCGCCGCGGACCCGAAGCTCGCCGCGACCTACACCAGCATCCGCAACACCGTCGCGGTCATCAGCGACGGCACCGCCGTCCTGGGCCTCGGCGACATCGGACCCCTGGCCGCGATGCCGGTCATGGAGGGGAAAGCGGTGCTGTTCAAGCGGTTCGGCGGTGTCGACGCGGTCCCGCTGTGCATGCAGACCGGGACCGTGGACGAGCTCGTCGACGCCATCGTCCGCGTCGCGCCGACCTACGGCGGGATCAACCTCGAGGACATCTCCGCGCCCCGGTGCTTCGAGATCGAGCGCCGGCTCCAGGAGCGGCTCGACATCCCCGTCTTCCACGACGACCAGCACGGCACCGCAATCGTCGTCCTGGCCGCGCTCGTCAACGCTGCTCGCGTGGTCGGCCGCGACCTGGCCACCCTCGACGTCGTCGTGTCCGGGGCGGGCGCGGCCGGCGTCGCGGTCACCAAGATCCTGCTGCTCGCGGGCGTCGCCAACGTCGTCGTCGTCGACTCGGCCGGCACCCTCCACGCCGGACGGCCCGCGCTGCCGCCGCACAAGCGGGAGCTGGTGGCCCTCACCAACCGGCGTGGGGTCGCCGGCGGCATCGCCGAGGCCCTAGTCGGTGCCGACGTCCTCGTGGGCGTCTCCGGCGGCACCATCCCGGAGAGCGCCCTCGCCCGGATGGCGCCGGACGCGATGATCTTCGCCCTGGCCAACCCGGACCCCGAGGTCCACCCGACCGTCGCCCACCGGTATGCCCGCGTCGTCGCCACCGGGCGGTCGGACTTCCCAAACCAGATCAACAACGTGCTGGCCTTCCCCGGCATCTTCCGCGGCGCCCTGGACTGCGGCGCCCGGAAGGTGACCGAGGAGATGAAGCTCGCCGCCGCCTACGCGATCGCCGCCCTCGTCGAGCACCCGACCGCCGACGAGGTGGTCCCGAGCGTCTTCCACCCGGGGGTGGCGCCCGCCGTGGCGGAGGCGGTGCGTCGGGCCGCCTGAGCGCAGATAGCGCCTACTCGACGAGCCCTTGGCGCATGCCCTCGGCCACCGCCGCGGCGCGGTCCGAGACGCCGAGCTTCTGGTACAGCCGCGACGCGTGGGTCTTCACGGTGCTCGACCCGAGGAACAGCTCCCGGCCCAGCTCCGGGATCGACAGCCCACGGGCGAACCCACGGAGCACCTCGAGCTCGCGGGGGCTGAGGACCGGCCGGTTGGGCTCGGCCCGCATCCGGATCTGGTTGACCAGCCCGGTCGCCAGCTCCGGGGGCACGACCGTGCGGCCCTTGCTGACCGCGATGACGGCCTCGACGATCTCCTGACGGCGGGCGTCCTTGGAGAGGTACCCCGCGGCACCGGCCTCCACCGCGGCATACACGATGCTGCCCTCGACCAGGGCCGACAGCATGAGGATCTTCGTCGGCAGCCCGTCCCGTACGACCGCGGAGAGGACCTGGAGCCCGTCGAGGTCGGGCATCTGGTAGTCGACCACCGCGACGTCCGGCTTGAGCTGGGCGATGATCTCCAGGCCGTCGCGGCCGTTCTCGGCCTCGCCGACGACCTCGATCCGGCCGCTGTTGGTCAGGCCGCGGGTCAGGCCGTCGCGGAAGAACGGGTGGTCGTCGATGACGACGACCCGGACGCGAACATCCGACGAGACCACGACGCGACTCCTTCCCGGCCTGAAGAGCCGGCGACCACGACAATAGTTGCCTGACCCGTCCCGGAGGTGCCGATGAGTGAGACCGCCGCCGGTGTGGCGCGCGTCCAGGACGTCGTCGCGGAGGTGATGGCGACCCACGCAGCGCGCGGCGCCCGACTCCAGGCCGGCTTGCGCGTCGGCGTGATCGTCTTCGTGTGGGCCTGCCTGCTGCTCGTCCCCCCGGACGACCAGGCCGGCTGGTGCTACGCGACCGCGGTGGCGTACCCCGTCCTCTGGGCTCTGACCATGCCGTTGACGAGCCGGTTGCGGCCGGGCGGGCGTGACCTCGGCTGGGTCCCGCTCCTGCTCGACATCGTCGTGCTCGGCACCGTCACCCTGCTCGCGGGACTCTCGGCCGACGACAGCTGGACCGCCTACGTCGTCGTCAACGGCTTCTTCCTGTTGCCGATCCTCGCCGCCACCCAGCTCAGTCCGACGGTCGGGGTGGTCATGGCCGTCCCGACCGTCGGGGTCTACCTGCTGTCCAGCGTCACCACGCGGGAGGCGAACGACGAGCCGTGGCAGTCGTTGGGCCTGAGGGTGCTGGTCCTCATCGGCGTGTCTCTCGGGTCGATCGCCCTCTCTCGGATCCAGCGGTCCCGCGTGATGGAGATCGCGGGCCTGGCGATCGCGCGGGCCGGCCTGCTGGCCGAGCTGACCGACGTGGAGGGGCGCGAGCGGCGCCAGCTGTCCGAGGCGCTGCACGACGGCGCGCTGCAGTACGTCCTGGCGGCCCGGATGGACCTGGAGGACGTGCGCGACGGCGACCCAGAGGCCGTGGAGCGCGTCGACCACGCCCTGACCACGTCGGCCGGTCTGCTGCGGCGGACCGTCAGCGAGCTGCATCCCGCCGTACTCGACCATGCCGGTCTGGTCCGGGCGGTCGAGGACCTCGCCGAGGGGCTGCGGCAGCGGGGCTACGAGGTCGACCTGCGGGCGGAGGGTATGCCGGTACGTCCGGCCACCGAGGCCGACCGGGTGGTCTTCGGTGCGGTCCGGGAGCTCGTGACGAACGTCGTCAAGCACTCCGGCGCAACGGCCGTCGTGCTCGAGCTCCAGGCGCTCGACGACCGGATCGTCGCGAGCGTCACCGACGACGGCACCGGTTTCGACGAGACCCGAGCCGGTGAGCGGCTGGCTGCGGGGCACATCGGCTTGGCGTCGCAGCGGCTGCGGGTCGAGGCGGCGGGCGGCCGGCTGGTCGCCAGCGCGGTCGAGCCGCGCGGTCTGCGGATGACCGTTTCCGTGCCGGCGTGACTAGGGCACGATGTGCGCTGTGAACGGCGACCGCGACTCCGCTGGACCTCAGCTCCACCACCTCCGCGCAGGGGGTGTCAGCGTCGTCATCGCCGCTGACTCCGAGGTCGGACTGCCCCGAATTCTGTACTGGGGGGCCGATCTCGGTGAGCTGTCCGACGACGCACTCCGCGAGCTGGCCGTCGTCTCCGTCGCGCCGGTGACGTCGTACGTCCTCGACGAGCCGGTCCCCGCGGCCATCCTTCCCGAGCACGGGCTCGGGTATGCGGGTTGGCCGGGCGTCACGGGGCACCGCAACGGCCGCGGCTGGTCGCCGTTGTTCACCGTGACCGGTCTCGAACGGCGTGACCGGCTCGGAGGCGGTGGTCGTCCGGGGAAGTGACGTGGACGCGGAGCTGGACGTCGTGGTCGAGGTCGAGCTGACGCCCTCAGGACTGGTCCGCGCCCGCGCCACGTTGACCAACACGCATACCTCCGAGCCCTACGTCGTGGACGCGGTCCACGTCGCCCTGCCCGTGCCACCCGTGGCCGACGAGCTGCTGGACCTGGCGGGCCGGCACCTGCGCGAACGGGCGCCGCAGCGGCAGCCGTTCCACGTCGGTACCCGGCTGCGCGAGAGCCGACGTGGTCACGGTGGCCACGACGCCTCGCTGCTCCTCGTCGCCGGAGTGAGCGGGTTCGGCTTCCGGTCCGGCGAGGTGTGGGGGCTGCACGTCGCGTGGAGCGGCAACCATCGGGTCTACGCGGAGCGCCTGCCGACCGGCGGGCACGCCGTGCTCGGCGGAGGAGAGCTGCTGATGCCGGGCGAGGTGCGCCTCGCGCCGGGTGAGGCCTACGCGACCCCGTGGGTGGTCGGCGCCTATGGGGCGTCCGGCCTGGACGAGCTGTCCGGTCGCCTGCACGACTGGCTGCGGGCACGGCCGAGCCACCCGACGACGCCGCGGCCGGTCATCCTCAACACCTGGGAGGCCGTCTACTTCGACCAGGACCTCGACACGCTCCGGGCGCTGGCCGACCGCGCGGCGGCCGTCGGTACGGAGCGGTTCGTGCTGGACGACGGGTGGTTCCGCGGACGGCGCGGGGAGTCGGCCGGCCTCGGCGACTGGTACGTCGACGAGGACGTCTGGCCCGAGGGTCTCGGCGCCCTCGTCGAGCACGTCCGCTCGCTGGGGATGCAGTTCGGGCTGTGGGTCGAGCCGGAGGCCGTCAGCCCCGACTCCGACCTAGCGCGCGCACACCCGGACTGGGTCCTCGCGACCGGAGGACGGCTGCCGCCGCTGGCGCGGTTGGAGCAGCTCCTGGACCTCGGCAACCCGGACGTCGCGGCGTACCTGCTCGAACGGCTCGACGCCTTGCTCACCGAGTACCCGATCGACTACCTCAAGTGGGACAACAACCGCGACGTCGTCGACGGTGGCCGAAGCCCCGGAGGCGAAGCCGACGTGCACCGCAGCACCGTCGCCCTGTACGCGCTGCTCGACGAGATCCGTCGTCGGCACCCCGGCGTCGAGATCGAGAGCTGCGCCGGCGGTGGCGGTCGCATCGACCTCGCCATCCTCGAGCGGACCGACCGGGTCTGGGCCAGCGACAGCAACGACCCGCTCGAACGCCAGCAGATCCAGCGGTGGACCTCCCTGCTCGTCCCACCGGAGCTGTTGGGTGCCCACGTCGGAGCCGCGCACGCGCACACCACGCACCGCACGCATACCATCGCGTTCGCGGCCGGCACCGCGCTGTTCGGCCACTTCGGCATGGAGCTGGACCTCACGGCGATGTCGGACGAGGAGCTGGCCGAGCTCGGCGACTGGGTCGCGCTGGCGAAGCGGGTGCGGGGCCTGGTGCACTCCGGGCGGAGCGTTCGCGGCGACCATCCCGGCCCCGCGCTCTGGGTGCACGGCGTCGTCTCGTCGGACGGGGGCGAGGCGCTGTTCGCCCTCGTGGCGATGCAGACCGGACTGACGCAGCCGCCGGGACTCGTGCGACTGCCCGCGCTCGACCCGGATCGCACCTACCGGGTGCGGCTGCTACCCCCGGGGCACCGGCTCACGCCGACGCGGATGCTGCCGCCGTGGGCCGCCGAAGCGGGACTGGAGGGCCCGGGCCTGCTGCTGCCCGGGCGGGTGCTGTCACAGCACGGGATCCAGGCTCCCCACCTCCACCCGGCGACGTTGGTCCTGCTCCACCTCGAGGCGGTCTGAACCGGCTCAGGCTCGCGCGGGCTCGAGGATGCGCGTCGTGATGTCGCCGGCGAGGGCGGGCGAGCGTTCGGGCGTGTTCCAGACGTTGGCCCGGAGGAACCCGAGGAACGCGGTCGCGCGCTCGGCATCGTCGAAGTCCAGGTCGATGACGACGTAGCGAGCGTCGTCGACGGGCTGGGCGATTCGCGCGGACAGCACGCCGGCGCGGTCGCGGGCGTCGACCATGCGGTCGAAGGCGGCCTTCCACATGGCGAAGTCGTGGATGGGGTGTTCGATGTGCAGTGTCGTCATGGTGTCGACGCTAGGCACGCCGGGCGGTTCGGCCCATCCCAGGTTTCTGGGGTTTCCGCGTCGACGCGGGTCAGGGCGCGCCCGTAGGGGGAGGAGGATCCACCCGTGGGGCTTCCTCGGTCCGCGACAGCAGCCGTCGAGCGGCTCTGCGAGCGTGACCTCGACGAGCGGACGCTGCGCATCGAGCTAATCGCGGCACTCAGGGCGGCGGTGCCGTTCGAGGACTACGCCTGGCTGCTGACCGACCCGGAGACGACGGTCGGCTCGGCACCGCTGGCCGACGTCCGCTGCCTGCCCGAGCTGGCGCGGCTCATCGGGCTGAGGTACCGCACGATGGTGAACCGATGGACCTCACTCACCGGGGCGGCCTCGCTCGTCCAGGCCACCGGCGGGGACCTCGCGCAGAGCCTGGTCTGGCGCGAGATGCTCCGTCACTACGACGTCGGCGACATCGCCACGGTCGTGTTCCGGGACGGGGTCGGACTGTGGGGCTGGGTCGACCTCTGGAGGTCGGCGGATGCGCCGCCCTTCACGACGGACGAGCTCCGCCACCTCAACGAGTGCGCCGGCCCCGTCACCCTCGCGCTGCGCCGGGCCCAGGCGAGGAACTTCGTCCCGCCGGCCGAGCAGTCGCAACCGATCGATGCACCCGACGGTGTCGCCGTGCTCATGCTGTCCGAGGGCCTCGAGGTGCTGGCCCAGACGCCGCAGACCACGGAGTACCTACGCCTCCTCGTCCCGCCGGCGGCCGGCCAGTCGCCGATCCCGGCCGGCGCGTTCAACGTGGCTGCTCAGCTCCTCGCCGTCGAGGCCGGTGTCGATGCGCACCCGGCGTCCTCGCGCGTCCACCTCCACGGTGGACGATGGGTCCGGTTGCGCGCCGACCGGATCGGGGGCCGGTCCGGAGCGGAGAGCGGCATCGCCGTCACCATCGAGCTGGCCGCCCCGGCCGACCGGCTGGCCGTGTTCGTCCGGGCCACGGGTCTCTCTCCGCGGGAGGCCGAGCTCGTCGGTCTGGTCGTCGACGGACTGGACGGCAAGGAGGTCGCCGCCCGGATGTTCCTCTCGCCGCACACTGTCCAGGACCACCTCAAGTCGGTGTTCGCCAAGACCTCGACGCGCAGCCGCCGCGAGGTGGTCGCCATGGTCCGGGGCCACTGAGCGACCAGCCGCGCGCTCAGCGGTCGGCGGGTATCCCCGCCAGCCATGGCGCGGTCAGCCGCTCGCTGACCGCCCACAGCTGCGCCCTTCGGTCGGGTCGGTTAACCCGCTCGGGTATGCCGCGCACGCTGCGGTGAGGTCCGAAGAACGACGCCGACACCTCGCGCGAGCCCGCCGAGTCGACCAACCGGGCGGGAGTGTCGGCCGGGGCCTCGGGCCTGAGCCCGGTACGTCGCGCTACTGCCCCCATCACGGCGGCCAGTGGCCTCGGCACGCCGGTCCCGTGTCGGAACATGTCGGTCCGAACCACCCCGGGAAACACGGAGGTGGCGGCACCCGAGGTGCCCCGGTACCGCTCGACGAGCTCGACCGCGAGCAGGTCGTTGGCGAACTGGGTCCGGGCCGAGACCCGGATCCCCGGACGTCCGCGCCGGTAGTGCGGGTCGTCGAGATCAAGGGTGTCCCGGTACTTGCCGGCGTTCGCGACCAGGACCACTCGTGCTGACGAGGCACGCCTCAACGACGGCTCGAATCGCCGCACGAGGAGGAACCGGCTGAGGTAGTTCAACGCGAAGGTCCGCTCGAACCCCTCGTCGGTCCACCCGGGCCGCAGCGCGAAGATCCCGGCACAGCACACCAGCGCGTCGACCCGGTCGGCCTCCGCGCCGACCGCCTCGGCCAGCGCCGCGGTTCCGGCCATCGACGCGAGGTCGGCCGGGTGGAAGCGGTGCGGTGTCGCATACGGGAGGGACGGTCCGGCGGCCGTGAGCTCCGCGATGACCGACTCACCCCGTTCCCGGTTCCGACCGACGGCCAGGACCCGAAAGCCTTGCGTGGCCAGGCGAATTGCGACCGCGCGGCCGATCCCGTCGGTCGCGCCCGTGACGACCGCGACGCGGCTCGTGCCCGTCCTCATGTCAAGACCGGGATCGGCCCGAGCAGCTCGACACCGTGCCGCTCGGCAACCGCGAGGACGTCAGTCATGCTCGGCGGAGCACCCGGGGACTCGGCGGCCATCGCCACGACCGCGCGGGTGAATCCCTCCATGACGGCGGCGGGGGAGTGCACGCCGAACGCGACCGCGTCCTCGTCGCCCTCGTTGCGGATCGTGTGCGGAGTGCCCCCGGCCATCCAGACGACGTCTCCGGCGCCGGCGACGACACGACGCACCGATCCATCCGATTCGCCCACGTAGAAGGCCAGTTCGCCGCTCGACACCCGGTAGATCTCGGACGGCGCGTGGCGGTGCATCACCGGTGGCCCCCCGCCGGGAGGGATCCGGATCTCGACGGCCAGGATGGCCCCACCGGTCTGGTCTCCGGTGGCGAGCACGGTGATCTCGTCGGTGCCGAGCAAGAGGTGCGCGGCGTGGCCACGATCGACAGGCCCCCGACGTGCACACCACCAACACCGCCGTGCTCCTGCGCGAGGCCTTCGTCACGCTCAACGGGCTGGTCGTGCCGCGTCTGGCGGAGCGGGGCTTTCCCGACGTCCGGCCGGCGCACGACGCGGTGTTCCAGTACCTCGACTGGTCCGGCACGACGGTGAGCACCCTGGCCGAGCGAGCCGAGATGACGAAGCAGGCGATGGGCGAGCTGGTCACCTATCTCGAGGAGCGCGGCTACGTCGACCGCATTCCGGACCCGAACGACCGGCGGGCCAAGCTCGTGCGCCCGACGGCCAAGGGCCGCGAGGTCTACGCCGTCGTCCGCGAGCTCATCCCCGAGCTCATCCCCGAGCTCGAACAGCGACTCGCCGACACGCTCGGTGCGACCCGCGTGCGCCAGCTGCGGCGCGACCTCCAGACCATCCAGGAGACCTTCGCGCAGGGCGAGTAGCCGCGTCCACGCTCGGTTACAGTCGGCAGAACAAGGAGGTCGGTATGCCGCTGGGCGTCTCGTCGACGGTCGCCAGGACCGCGCGCGGACGCATCGAGTACGCCGTGATCGGCACCGGAACTCCGGTCCTGCTCCTGCACGGCAGCCCCGGCGGCATCGACGCGGCGCACCTCATGGGGCAGTTCCTTCCCAAGGCGGACTTCTCGGCGGTCCTCGTGTCGCGCCCCGGCTACATGGACACCCCGCTCGGTGACCCGCCGTCGATCGACGCCGAGGCGGACCTGCTCGTCGCGCTGCTGGACGAGCTGGGGATCGACCGGGTGGGTGTGCACGCCTGGTCGGGTGGGGGACCGTCCGCATACCGGCTCGCCGTCCGGTACCCCGAACGGGTGCAGTCGTTGGTCGCCTTCGCCTCGGTGAGCGAGTCGTACCCGACGCCGAGGCTGAAGTTCATCGACCGGCTGCTGTTGCAGACGCGGCCGGGCAACAAGCTGCTCAGCTACCTCGCGGCGAAGCAGCCGGAGCAGTTCGTCACGGGCGTCCTGTCCTCGGAGGGCTCGCTCAGCAAGCCGATGCTCAAGGAACGCGTCGCGCACGTCATGGCCAATGCGGAGAAGCGGGACTTCGTGGTCGGGCTCGGCCTGACCGCGGAGCAGACGGCGGAACGGCGGATCGGCTACGACAACGACATCCGGCAGTTCAACGACATCACGACGCTCGAGCTGGAGCGCATCACCGCTCCGACCCTCGTGGTCCACGGGACGGCGGACTCCGACGTGCCCTACTCACACGGGGAGTTCGCCGCGGCGCAGATTCCCGGTGCCGAGCTGCTGTCCCTCGAGACCGGTACGCACCTGGCCTTCTACACGCACCCGGACTCCGACAAGGCCCAGCGCCGCGCCATCGAGGTCCTCGACTCTTGAGCCTCATCTCGCGGCCGAGCTGTCGGTATGCGCGGGTCTTTGGCACGAGCGCAGCTGGCCGAGTTTCGCAGCCACCCCAAGGCGGTGAAGGCGGGTTGCCGGGTTTGGCATGATCGGTCCGTGAGCGCACGGGCCGAGACGCGGCCGCCCACGGACCCGACCTCGGGCCGGTGGCGGCTGGCGAGGGTGGCCGGCCTGGGGATTGCGAGCTACGGGCTGGCGGTCGGCGCCCACGTCGGCGCCGGCGGTGGCTGGCCCGGGTGGCCGGTCAGCGTGATGCTCGCAGCACTCCTCGGCGTGCTCGGGGTCGCGTTCACCACGCGGCGACGTCGACTCCCAGCGGTGCTCGGCGTGCTGACGGCGGCTCAGCTGGTCCTGCACGTCCTCCTCTCGCTCCTGGACACGCCTGCGTCCTCCTGCAGCGTGGTGAGCGTCGGTCACCACGCCGCGACCGCGTCCTGCGATCCATCGGTTGCGACGGCCGGCTCGGCGGCGATGGCCATGCCGAGCGTGTCGATGGTCTTGGCCCACCTGGCCGCTACCGCCGCGACGGCGTGGGTGCTCGCGCGGGGCGAGGCGTGGTTGTGGCGAACCGTGCGGGGCATTCTGGCGGCGACCGTACCGGTCCGGATCACGGCGGCGCCACGGGTGTGGGTGCTCCACCGCGAGGTGGTGCGCACGCCCATCCGGTGGGCCCGGCCGGACGCACCGCGCGGTCCGCCCGAGCCGGCGCTCCTCGCGATCTGACCCCGTTGTCCGGGCCTCTGGGCCCGACCCGCTGGCCGGCGACGGCCGCGCGCCGTTCGTATGCCGCGCGCAGGCCTCCGGCCGGACCCTGTCGTCGTGTCACCCGTCCGAGAGGACTCTTCGCATGCGTCATCACCCATCCCCGCCCACCCGGCGAGCGGCCGTCGCCGCCAGGCGGTTCACCCTCGCGGCGGCCGTCGCGGTCGCGTTCGGTGGGATCGCGGCCCAGGCCGCGCAGGCCCACGTCCGCGTGCAGGCCGACTCCACGCAGTCGGGCTCGTTCAGCCAGCTGACCTTCCGCGTGCCGAACGAGGAGGACTCGGCCGGCACCGTCACCGTCCAGGTCACGCTGCCGCAGGACGCCCCATTCCTCCACGTCAGCACCAAACCGCTGCCCGGCTGGACGGCGACCGTGACCGAGCAGCCCCTGCCCGCACCGGTTACCGTCAGTGGCACCACGGTCACCAAGGCACCCCGCACGGTCACGTGGCAGGCCCAGGCCGGAACCCGGATCGAGCCCGGTCAGTACCAGGACTTCGACATCTCGGCGGGGCCCCTGCCCGCCGCGGGAACCGTGCTCCTCCCGGCGACCCAGACCTACTCCGACGGCACCGTCGTCAGGTGGGACCAGCCGACGCCGGCCGGCGGCGCGGAACCGGAGCATCCGGCCCCCGCGCTCGTCGTCAGCGCGGCGGCTTCGTCGACCGGGGCAGGGACCGCCGCCCCAGCCGCGGCCGCGTCGACCTCACCGTCGGCCCCAGCCGACACCAGCGACCCGGTGGCCCGCGTGCTCGGCGGTGCCGCGCTGGTCGTGGCTCTGGTCGGGACCGTCCTTGCCCTGCGACGACGACGACCTGCCGGAGTCCGATGACGCCCCCTGGGCGGAGTCGCGGTCGAACCGTCGCCTCCGTCCTGGCCATCGTCCTGACCGCGGCAGCGGTGACGCTGATCGGCACGGCCACCTCGGCCTCCGCGCACGACGTCATCCGCTCGACGAACCCAGCCGATGGAGCGGTCGTCGATCGGCTCCCCGACCGGGTCGTGCTGACGTTCGACGAGCCGGCCCTGGCGATCGGGACCGAGGTCGTCGTGACGGGTCCCGCCGGACCGGTGTCCGAGGGGCCGCCCCAGCTGGTCGACGCGGAGGTGCGGCAACCGGTGCGGGCGGGTCCGGCCGGTCGCTACACGGTGCTCTGGCGGGTCACCTCCGCGGACGGGCACCCGGTCTCCGGCACCTTCGCGTTCGCCACCCAACAGGGCAGCACCACCTCGCCGACGGCGACGACCGGCACCACGACCTCGCCGACCACGGCGCCCACGTCCGCACCCACGTCCGCACCCACCTCCACGCCGACGTCGGCGCCCGCGGCCACCCCCCAGGCCGCGGGGCATCCCGGCGCCGCCATCGCGGTGGTCGTCGTCGGCGGACTCGTTCTGCTCGCCCTCGGCGGGTGGGCGTTCCGACGGCGAAGAGCCGAACGACCCTGATGTCCCTCGTCGCTGGTAGTCATGACCCGTGCGGACCCACGAGCTCTCGCGGCGACAGGCGCGTCGGATCGCGATCCGGGCCCAGCTGCTCGACGACACCACGCATACCGACCTGCTCGACGTCGTCTGGTCCCTGACGCTGCTGCAGGTGGACCAGACGGCGGCCGTCGCGCCCAGCGCCGACCTCGTGCTGTGGAGCCGGCTGGGGTCGGCATACCGGCCGGAGGACCTGCAGGGAGCGCTGGCCGACCGCCGACTGATCGAGCTGGACATGATGATCCGGCCGAGCGAGGACCTCGCGCTCTACCGCGCGGAGATGGCCGACTGGCCGGGAGAGGGGCCGCTCCCGGGGTGGATGGAGGACGTCGTCGCGTGGGTGGAGGCTAACGACGCCTGCCGCCGCGACATCCTCGAACGACTCGCGGCGGCTGGCCCGCTCCCGTCGCGCGGTCTCCCGGACACCTGCGTCGTGCCGTGGCGGTCGAGCGGGTGGAACGACCAGCGCAACGTCGGCCGGATGCTCACGCAGCTCGCCCGTCGCGGCGAGGTGGCGGTGTCCGGCCGTCGGGGCCGAGAACGACTGTGGGACCTCGCCGACCGGGTCTTCCCGCACGACGACATCGTTCCGGCCGAGGACGCGGTGCACCTGCGACACGAACGCCTGCTCGGGGCCCTCGGCATCGCGCGGGCCGGTGCCGTCGGCGGCGCGGGCGAACCCGCTGTCGTTCAAGGGGTTCCGGGCGTCTGGCGGGTCGACCCGATGCAGCTCGACGACGAGTTCGAGGGTCGCACCGCACTGCTCTCGCCGCTGGACCGCCTGGTCTTCGACCGCAAACGGATGGCCGAGCTGTTCGAGTTCGACTACCAGCTCGAGATGTACAAGCCGGCCGCCACCCGGCGCTGGGGCTACTGGGCGCTTCCCGTCCTGCACGACGACCGGCTGGTCGGGAAGGTCGACGCCACGGCCGACCGTGCCGCGGGCGTGCTGCGCGTCGCCGCCGTCCACGAGGACGTTCCGTTCACGGCGGCGATGACGTCCGGCGTGCGCACCGAGCTCGCGGACCTGGCTCGCTGGCTGGGCGTGACCCTGGGATAGAAAGGGCGCATGCTCATCGTCGTCGCCCGCTACGTCGTGGCGGATGGCCACGCCGATACCGTCGTCCGGCTGCTCCGGACCAACGCCGCGGCCAGTCGCGGCGAACCGGGCTGTCTCGAGTTCTCGGTCTTCCAGGACGCCGACGACCCGCGGCGGATCCTGCTCTACGAGGAGTACACGGACGAGGAGGCGTTCCAGGCGCATCGGCGCACACCGCACTTCCGCGAGATCATCGAGGCGCAGGTGGTGCCACTGCTCGACGAGCGCACCTGGACCCGGCTCCCTCACGCCGCCGAATGACCAGCCTCCGCCTCGGGACCACCTCGCTGCCCAGCGCCTCGCTCGGAAAGGTCAACCCGCTGCCCCCGCTGACCGGCGCCCCGCAGCTGCACACGAACGTCGAGGGGGCCGACCTCGACGACGAGATGCGCACGAACCTCGAGCACGGCCGCGTCGCGAGCCTGCTCCCGTACCTCGTCCAGGACCGTTACGACCGCACTCTCGTCCCGCAGGACCACCGGGTCGCGGTCCTCGAGAACAACCGGGTGCGCGCGGAGTTCCTCCTCGACCTCGGCGGCCGGCTGCGCTCGCTCGTCGACCTCTCGAGCGGACGCGAGCTGCTGTATGCGAACCCGGCCTTCCAGCCCGCCAACCTGGCGCTGCGCGAGGCCTGGTTCGCCGGCGGCGTCGAGTGGAACATCGGCATTCGCGGGCATACGCCACTGACGTGTTCGCCGGTCTTCGCGGCGCGGGTCGACGGGCCGGGCGGTGTGCCGGTGTTGCGGATGTGGGAGTACGAGCGGATCCGCGAGGTCGTCTACCAGATCGACTGCTGGCTCCCAGAGGGGTCGCCCGCGCTGGTCGTCGCGATCCGCATCGTCAACCGGAACGACCATGCGGTGCCGATGTACTGGTGGTCCAACATCGCCGTCCCCGAGTCGGAGGACGTACGCGTGCTCGCACCGGGGGACGCGGCGTGGCGCTTCGACGAGACGGCGACCGTCGGCATGGTGGACCTGCCGGTCGCCGAGGGCACGGACCGGACCTACCCGGCCGCCTCACCGGGAGCGGCCGACTACTTCGTGCGGCTCGATCCGGGACACCGGCCGTGGGTCGCCGCCGTCGACGGGAACGGGTTCGGCTTGGTCCAGTCCTCGACGCGGGAGCTGCGCGGCCGCAAGCTCTTCGTCTGGGGCGGCGGGACGGGTGGACGGCACTGGCAGGAGTGGCTCTCGCCCCTCGGCGGCCGGTACCTCGAGATCCAGGCCGGTCTGCTGCGTACCCAGCTGGAGCACGTCGCCATGCCGGCGCGGACCGAGTGGTCCTGGGTCGAGACCTACGGTCCCGTGCAGGCCGACCCCGAGGTCGTGCATGGCACGGACTGGGCGGCGGCTCGCGGCGCGGTCGAGCGGGCGTTGCTCGCGTCGGTGTCGGACGCATGGCTGGCCGACCGTCGGGACGAGGCGGTGGAGCTGGCCGGACGGGCCCCTGCCGAGCTGCTACACGTCGGATCCGGCTGGGGTGCCCTGGAGCTGCGGATCCGCGGCGAGGGAAGCGGATTCGACCGGACAGCAACCCCGTTCGCGGCGGAGAGTCTTGGACCCGAGCAGTCGGCCTGGGTCGCGCTGCTCGACACCGGGCGGCTTCCGTCGGCCGACCCCAGCACTCCGCCCTCGTCCTACCTGGTGGCGCCGGCGTGGGCCGATCGGCTGGAGGACTCGCCGGCCGACGACTGGCAGTCCTGGCTTCATCGCGGGGTGGCGCGGCATCACGCCGGTGATATCGACGGAGCCACGGTCGCGTGGCGTCGGTCGGTCGAGGCGGCGCCCAACGCCTGGGCGCTGCGCAACCTCGCGGTCGTTTCGGACGACGCAGTGGCTGCGGACCTGCTGCGGCGCGCCGGGTCGGTGGCCCCCGACCAGCCGGCGTTGCTCGTCGAGCTGGTCGAGTCACTGTTGGGAGACGGCCGGGCAGCCGAAGCGCTCGAGGTGGTGAATGCGGCGCCGCCGGAGGTGAGGAAGGACCCGCTGGTTCGGTTCCTCGAGGCGCGGGCGGCCGTCGACATCGGTGCGTTCGAGCGCGCGGAGCATGTCCTCGCCGAGGTGACCATGCCCTGGGTGCGAGAGGGGTCCAGGTCGGTCGACGACCTCTGGTACCGCGTGGAGGCCGCCCGGATCGCTCGGCAACGTGGGGTCACGCTCGACGACGCCCTGCTGTCGGAGGTTCGCCGAAAGGCTGCGCTGCCCTACGCCTACGACTTCCGGATGTCCGCTGGACCGCCCGCGGACGCCGGGCCGTAGGGTGGTCGCGCTCCGCCGCCGACCTGGCTCCCGGCGCTCGCCCCGTTCCGAGGAGAACCGATGCCCTTCGTGGCCGACAGCCACCTGAACCGTGAGGTGGCCGGTCAGCCCGACGACTGGGCGGCGGTGGTCACCCGGCTCGGAGAGATGGCTCCGGCTCTGCCGCCACGTGGCGTCCGGCTCGCCGTCGTCGGCTGCGGTACGTCGTACTTCATGGCCCAGTCGTATGCGTGGCTGCGCGAGTCCGGAGGGCATGGGGAGACGGATGCGTTCGCGGCCAGCGAGAACCGGCTGGGGCGCGCATACGAGCACGTTCTCGCCCTGACCCGCTCGGGGACCACCACCGAGGTGCTCGACGTCCTGCGGGCTCTCCGCGAGCGGGGGGTTCCGACCACCGTCGTCACCGCGGTGCCCGGCAGCCCGGCTGCCGAGCTCGCCGACCAGGTCGTGCTGCTGCCCGAGGTGGACGAGCAGTCGGTCGTCCAGACCCGGTTCGCGACATCGGCGCTGGCGCTGCTGCGAGCCTCGCTCGGCGAGGACCTGGGTTCGGCCGTGGCCGACGCCCGCGCGGTGCTGGCGGAACTCGAAGAGTCGGCGCTGGCCGGGCTGGCCGACGTCGAGCAGGTCACGTTCGTCGGGTCCGGGTGGAGCGTCGGCCTCGCGGAGGAGGCCGCCCTCAAGCTGCGCGAGTCGGCGCAGTTCTGGACCGAGTCGTACCCCGCCATGGAGTACCGGCACGGGCCGATCGCCATCGCCGCGCCGGGGCGTGCCACCTGGGCCTTCGGTCCCGTCCCGGACGGGCTGCCCGAGCAGGTCGCGGCGACCGGCGCCCACTTCGAGCACCGCGACCTCGACCCGCTGGCCGAGCTCGTGCGCGTGCACCGGCTCTGCATCGCCAAAGCCCGCCAGGCCGATGTCGATCCGGACCACCCGCGACACCTCACCCGTTCGGTGGTCCTCGAGCAGCCATGACCGACACGGTGGAACGCGAGGTGGTCGCTGCGGTCGACCTCGGTGGCACCCGGACCAAGGCGGCCCTCGTCGACCGCGACCTCGGTGTCATCGCCCGCGTCGTCGAACCGACGCCGGCCGACCTGGGCGCTCGGATCGGCGAGACGGTTGCCTCCGTCGTCGGGCGGCTGATGGCCACCACGCCGGGTATGCGACTGGTCGGCTGCGGTGTCGTGGTGCCGGGTCTGGTCGACGAGGAGACGGGGATCGGCGTCCTGTCCGTGAACCACGGATGGCGGGACCTGCCGATCCGCTCTCGCGTAGAGGAGGCCGTCGGCGTCCCCGCCGTTGTCGGTCACGACGTGCGTGCGGGGCTGGTGGCCGAGGCGCGGCTGGGGGCCGCGGTGGGGGCGCGGGACGTCCTGTTCCTTCCGCTCGGCACCGGGATCGCCGCTGCCCTCATGGTCGACGGTCACGTGCTGAGCGGCGGTGGCTGGGCCGGCGAGCTCGGCCACGTCAGCGTCGACCCGAACGGTCCGTCGTGTCCCTGCGGCGGCATCGGCTGCCTCGAGGTGATCGCGTCGGCTGCGGCGGTTGGGCGCGAATACTCCTCTCGTACGGGCGAGCTCGTCGATGCGGAGAACGTGGCGGAGCGGGTGGTTGAGGGCGATCCGGTGGCGGTGGCCGTGTGGGACCGAGCCGTGTCGGCCCTGGCCCGAGCGGTTCACGCGACCCTGACCCTCACGGGCATCGACCTGGTACTCGTGGGCGGTGGCCTGGCCCAGAGCGGCGAGACACTGCTCGGCCCGCTGCGAGCCGAGATCGAGTCGCTGCGCACGTTCCAGCGGCCGGCCCGGATCGTGACGCCGGATCTGGCCGACTGGGCGGGCTGTCTCGGAGCGGCCTGCGTGGCCTGGGAGGCCACGTGATTCTCACGGTCACGCTGAACCCCGCCCTGGACAAGACGTACACCGTCGATCGACTGGTCCCGAACGGCAGCCACCGCGTGCGCTCCGTGGTGGAACGAGCCGGCGGCAAGGGAGTCAACGTGGCCTCCGTCCTGCATGACGTCGGGATCCCGTGCGTCGCGCTCGTGCTGGCCGGCGGGGAGAACGGCAAGGTGATCACCGATGATCTGGAGGCGCGGGGGATCGCGCACGACGTCGTCCTGGGTGCGGGGGAGTCGCGGCGGACGGTGAACGTCGTCTCGAAGGACACCGGCGACGCGACGATCTTCAACGAGCCGGGTCCGTCGGCCTCCGCGGCCGAGGTGGCGGAAGTGGTCGCGCGCGTCCAGGAGCACGTCCTGGCGGGAGCGACCGTGGTGGCCGTGTGCGGCAGCCTCCCGCACAGCGTGAAGTCGGACGCCTATGCGCTGGTCGTCCTTGCCGCTCGCGCCGCGGGGGCCCAGACGATCGTCGACGCGGAGGGTTCCGCGCTCCGGGCGGCGTGCGCCGCCGGAGTGGATATCGCCATGCCGAACCGTACGGAGCTGCTCGCGTCGACCGACACCGGCGAGGAGAGCGCGGGCGTGAAAGCGTTGCAGGCGTTGGGCGCTCGGCACGTTGTGGTCTCGGCCGGACCAGAGGGCATGCGGGCCATGTTGGCCGACGGCCGCATCCTCGTCGCTCGTCCGGGTCAGCGGCTGCACGGCAACCCCACCGGGGCCGGCGACGCCGCGACGGCCGCCGTCGCCTCCGGGCTGATGACGAGGCGCCGCTGGCCCGACCTCCTCCGCGACGCGGTGGCCTGGTCCGGGGCAGCGGTGCTCCAGCCGGTGGCCGGTGCGGTGCACTGGGGCGACGTCGTGCGGCTGCGTGAGGGGACGACGGTGACCGAGTCATGACCCTCGCGCGCTTGGACGTGGTGCTCGCGGAGGCGGACCGCGAGGGCGGTGCCGTGGGGGCGTTCAACGTCGTGCACCTGGAGAACGCCGAGGCGCTGGTCTCGGCCGCCGAGGCGACCGGACTGCCGGTGGTCCTCCAGATCAGCGAAAACTGTGTGCGGTATCACGGGGCGCTCGCACCGATCGCGTTGGCTACCAGGGCTGTTGCAGAACGGTCGTCTGCGCTGTGCGTTCTGCATCTGGACCACGCTGAGGACGAGGCCCTGGTCGACGAGGCGGTGGCGCTGGGGTTCACCTCGGTGATGTACGACGGGTCACGGCTCGACGACGCGACCAACCGGCGCGTGACCCGAGCCGTCGTCGAGCGGTGTCACGCCGCCGGAGTCAGTGTCGAGGCGGAGCTCGGCGAGGTGGGCGGCAAGGACGGGGTCCACTCGCCCTCGGCACGGACGGACCCGGAGGCGGCAGCGGCGTTCGTCGCAGAGACCGGGGTGGACGTGCTGGCGGTGGCCGTCGGCTCGTCGCACGCGATGACCAGCCGGACCGCGGAGCTGGACCTGGACCTCGTGGCGCGGCTCCACGAGGCGGTGCCGGTTCCGCTGGTGTTGCACGGGTCGTCGGGGGTGCCCGACGAGGTCATCGTGGCGGCGGTACGGGCCGGTATGCGGAAGGTCAACATCGCGACGCACCTCAATGCGGTGTTCACCGCGGCGGCGAAGGACTACCTCGCGTCGCATCCCGACGTGGTGGACACCCGCCGCTACCTGGGCGCTGGGCGCGACGCTGCTGCGCACGAGGCGACGAGGCTGTTGGAGCTGTTGGCGTTGCGTGACTCTGCGAGGTGACGTGAGCCTGGTGGGACTGGTGGGGCGAAGTGAACGGACCATGTGGATAGGTCGGCGCGAATTCGATTGTGGATAAAGGGTTCTCACTGTTGTGGGGCTGTCGGTGGCCGGTTCTAGGGTCTTCTCATGGACACGGGGATGCGGACCTACGGCGACGAGCTGGTCGCCGTCCTGTCCGCCGCGACCGCCGTCCTGTCCGACCTGCCGGCGCGGGTGCACCGGCTCGCAGGGTCGGACCTGGACGCGGTCCTGCCGTTGGTCGACCGACTGGCCGCGGTCGCTGCGGCGGGCCGGTTCACCATTACCGCGGACGCCGTCGCGCGGGGTGAGGTCGCCTCGTCTCAGGCCGGGTCCACGGCTCAGTGGGTCGCGGACCGGTGCCCGTCCCTGGACGCCCGTGACGCCGGCCTGGTGGCCAAGGCCGTCCGCGAGCTCACCGACCAGTCCGGCGCCGGGCAGGCGCAGGCGTTGGCGGGTGCGCGGGTGGCGGTGCAGGAGGGCCGGCTGTCGGTGTCCGCCGGCTGCGTCGTCGCCTCCGAGCTACGCCAGCTGACCCCGCTGCTCGAGCCGGGCGCCGTCGACGCCGTCGCCGCCGGCCTGGTGGCGATGGGAGAGGTCGACGGCGCCACCGGAGTCCGCCGGATCCGACCCGAGATGCTGGCCCGGTACGGCCTCGGGATGCAGCTTCAGGACCTGGAGGACCGGCACCGCGGACTGACGGTCCTGTCGTGTGGGCACGACATCGGCGGCGGGATCACCGAGTACCGGCTGAGGCTCAACCCCGAAGCCCGCGCCGTCGTCGAAGCCGCCATCAACGTCCTCTCCAGACCGGCCGTGGTCGACGGAGTCAAGGACCCTCGGACCATCGACCAACGCCGCGGCGACGCCCTCGTCCAGGTCTGCCGCCGCGCCGTCAGCCTCCTCCCACCAGCTTCCGCCGACCCCACCGCCGCTGCCGAGGCCACTGGCACCGACAGGACCGACAGGACCGACGGGACCGACGGGACCGACGGGACCGACGGGACCGACGGGTCAGGGCTCCCCGCAGCAGCGGGGCTCCCCGCAGCGGCGCGGCCCGGCGGAGGGAAGTCCACCGTCATCGTGACCATCGGCCTGAACGACCTGCGCAACCGGACCCGTCCTGGCGTCCTCGTCGGCGGCGTCGACGCCGGCACCCTCCTCGGCCCGGAGACCGTGCGGAAGCTGGCCTGCGACGGCAGCGTCATCGCCGCGATCCTCGCCCCCGACGGGCACATCCTGCACTGGGGACGAGACGAGCGGTACTTCACCACCGCCCAGACCAAGGCCCTCTGGCTCCGGGACCGGCACTGCACCTTCCCCGGCTGCCACGCCCCCGCCACCTGGTGCGACGCCCACCACATCCGGCACTGGGTCGACGGCGGACCCACCGACCTGACCAACGGCACCCTCCTGTGCGAACGGCACCACACCATCGTCCACCGCGACCGACTCGCCGCCACCCTCACCACCAGCAACAACGGCACCGGCAGCGGCGTCCGGGTCGTGTGGGACTGCACTCCCGGCAGCTACGACCGGGCCCTTGCCCGCGGACCCTCACCCGGACCAGCACCGTGAGAGCTTTTCCGGGGCCCTGAGCCGTAGCCCGCGGCCGGGATCATCGCCAATCCCCGCCACGGGTGCCGGCGACAGGAGCATCATGTACGGACCGCGATCTGTGTGTCGTCACGCCCGTCCGTCATGTTCGGCCTGACGCCCAGCCGTCAGGAACCTTCAGGGGAGGATCTGGAATGGCCTACGAGACCTACACGGCGGTTGCCGGCAAGGCGCGGGCACGCGACCTGGCTGCGACCGACTCACCGTTCACCATCGAGGTGCGCTTCCTCGGGGGGCTGAACACACGCCAGAAGGCCGCCTTCACGGCCGCCGCCGATCGCTGGGTCAAGGCAATCGTCGGTGACCTACCGCCCGTGCGCATCGGCGACGACGTCATCGACGACATCCTCATCGAGGCGCAGGGCCGTCCTATCGACGGACCCGGCAAGATCCTCGGCCAGGCCGGCCCGACGCACGTGCGACCCGAAGGCTCGGGCCCGGCTGCGCTGCTCCCGGCCAAGGGGATCATGACGTTCGACACCGACGACCTGAAGAAGATGCAGGCGGACGGCACCCTCAACGACGTCATCACCCACGAGATGGGCCACGTCCTCGGCATCGGCACGATCTGGCCGCTGAAGAAGCTGCTCAAGGGCGAGGGCACCGACAACCCGACGTTCTCCGGGAAGGCGGCGATGGCCGCATACAAGAAGCTGCGCGGGGCAAGCCGCGCGGTCAGGGTCCCCGTCGAGAACATCGGGGGTCCGGGGACCGCCGGCGGGCACTGGCGCGAGACCGTCTTCCGCAACGAGCTGATGTCCGGCTTCATCGCCGCCCCGGGCAACCCGATGAGCGCGGTCACCGTGAGCAGCCTCCAGGACCTCGGCTACACCGTCGACCCGAACGCCGCCGAACCCTTCACGCTGCCCGACCTCCTGTCCCTCGCCGAGGAGGGCCGGCTCGTCACGCCGCGTGGCCCGTTCGCTGACGGTGTCGTGCTCACCAACCTTCCCGTCGTCCTTCCACGGGAGAGCCTCGTCTAGGCGTCATCCGTGAGCGAGGGGTTCATCCGACCCGAGGCCAAGGTTCTCCCGAAGGAGAGCCTGGTCCCGCCGGAGAGCCTCATCCATCCGCCGCCGAACCGGTTCACTCACGAGACGGTGGGCCGAACACCGTTCTCGTATGCGGGAACTCGGGCCTCCAACTCGGAGGACGGATCGCTCGCGGCCGGAACCAAGGTCGTCCTGCTGAGGTCAGACGACCATGAGCGGGCCAGCGTCGTGGACAGCAAGGGACTCTACGTCGTCGTACCCGTCTCGATGCTCCGGCCGCTGAGCGAACCGCCGCCCTGATCGCCGGTGCCCGCCGCCGTGCCGTCGGGACGTTGGACCGAGGAGCCGGCCGGTGGCGGGTCAGGCGATCCGTCGCTCCGCGTCCTCGTAGGCCGCCTCGACCTCCGGGTCGGGACCGGGCACGTAGCCCACGAGCACGCCACCGACCCAGAGCTCGACGTCGTACTGGCGCTCGCGGGACAGCCAGACCAGCGGATGCGGCTGATGGATCCCGTCCAGCCAGCTCACCGGACGCGCACGAGTAGGCGTCCCGTCGATGTCGAGGGACGCCACGCCGTCCGGCGTCACGTTCAGGTCGATCCTCACCGCACCATCGTGCCGGACCGGGCTGTCCGAACGCTCGCAGTTAACACAGAGTTCACGACGTGTTGCGCAGCGCCACAGGCGGAGCCCTCGACCGTCATGCTGGGCGGATGAGGTTCGGCGTCCACCTGCCGCTGATGGGGTTCGGCGCGGCGCCCTACGCGGTTCAGGACCTCGTCAGCTACGTCGAGACCGCGACGGCTCTCGGGTTCGAGGCGGTACGCGCCAACGACCATGTCGTGTTCGGCTCGCCCTGGCTGGACGGGCCGACGGCGCTCGCCGCGGTCGCGTCTTGTTCGGGGAGCGCCCGCCTCGTGACGACGGCGGCGAACCCGTGGTCCGCGGGCCCGCGGTGCTGGCCAAGGCGTTGGCCACGCTCGACGTGCTGTCCGGTGACCGGGTCGTGGCCGGCCTGGCGCCCGGCTCCTCGGACCGCGACTACGCCAGCGTCGGGGTGCCGTTCGACGAGCGGTGGCCGCACTTCGATGAGGCGGTGCGCGCGCTTCGGGCGGTGCTGCGTGGCGACCCCTTCGAGGGACACTTCTACGCCGTCGCGGGTCCACAGACCCCGCTGCCGGCGCAGCCGGGTGGACCGCCCCTGTGGGTCGGCAGCTGGGGGTCGGACTCCGGTATGCGACGGGTCGCGCGGCTGGGCGATGGCTGGCTGGCGTCCGCCTACAACATCGGGCCGGGCGAGTTCGGCCGGGCCTGGGCCGGCCTGCGGAACCGGCTGGAGACTGCTGGGCGAGACCCGGAGACGTTCGAGAACGCCGTCGGCACCAATGTGGTTCCACGTCGACCCGCGCCGGAGCGACGAAGTGCTGTCCGAACGGCTGGCCCCGGTGATGCACCGGCCGGTGGAGCAGCTGCGCGAGCGGTTGGCGTTCGGGCCGCGTGAGGCCGTGCGCGAGAAGGTCACCGCGTTCCGCGAGGCCGGCGCGCAGTGGATGTTCGTGTGGCCCGTGGGGGAGGGCGTTGGCAGTGATCTCGAGCAGCTGCACCGGTTCCACGACGAGGTGATGACCCGGCTCGACGGCTGACGCGTCAGCCCTCGTGAGAACGCGTCAGCCGACGCAGAACTCGTTGCCCTCAGGGTCGAGCATCACGACGTGGCCGAGGGCGCCGTCGTAGTGCTCCTCCCGGACCACCGTCGCGCCGGCCGCCACGAGAGTAGGGACCTTCGCGCGGATCAAGCGCTCCCGGTCGGCCATGTCCCACGGACCCTTCCCGGCGACGCGGATGTCGACGTGTATCCGGTTCTTCGCCGTCTTGGGTTCGGGTACTCGCAGGAAGCCGATCGCCGGACCGACGTCGAGGGGGTCGACGATCGAGGCGTTGTCCGGGTCGTCGAACCCGTCCTCCCTGACGTAGCCCAGAGCGTCCGCCCAGAAGGCGGCCAGCCGTTGCGGGTCGACGGCGTCACAGCCGAGCGTCCAGTGCGTGGCCATCGCGCCACTCTACGAGCGACGCGTCGACGTCAGTGCCGGCGCTCAGTCGACGCGGAGGCCCTCGACCACCGACCCCTCGACCGGGAGGCCGGACTCGCGCAAGGCGGGTTCGCGCGCCCCGCGCGGCCACTCCCGGAACGGTCGGAACGACATCGGGAGCCCTTGTGCGGTAGTCATGTCGGGTCCGTCGGCGACCTGGACGTGCACGTGCGGCTGGGTCGAGTTGCCCGAGTTGCCGCACTGCGCCAGCGCCTGGCCCGCCATGACCTCGTCGCCTACGGAGACCCGCAGCGATCCACGCCGCAGGTGGACCATCGCCACGAAGTCCTCGCGGTCGCGCAGTGCGAGGACAACGTGGTTGCCGGCGATCGCTTCGACACCGGCCCGCAGTCGTGCGGCCTGGCCGAGGGCGTACGGGAGCAGGGCGAGCTGCGAACGCCGCCCGTCGTGGTCGGGTTCGCCGTCGTGAGTGCGCGCGACGACCCCGTCGGCGGGCGCGAGGATGGACCGTCCGAAGCCGACGTAGCGCTCCACCGGCTCGGTGGCGAGGAACGTGCGCCAGTCCCGGCGATCGGCGGTTCGGTGGCGCTCGTCCACGCCGACGAAGTCGATGGCGTAGGTCGACGCCAGGAGGTGGGTTCCGTGGCTCGGCACCCGTCGGGCCGGACTGTTCTGGGTCAACCAGCGCCCGGTGAACGGCAACGAGAGGACGACCGGGTCCACCGTCATCCGAGCACCACGGCTCGCCAGGTCGCGGCCCAGCGGGCGAACGAGTAGTGCTGCTCGACCCCGCGCCGGGCCATGGCGCCCAGCCGGGCCCGGACGTCGTCGCCGGCGGCCAACAGGCCGATGATCGCCTCCGTCCACCCGGACTCGGACTGCTCGGCGAACCCGGCCAGGGCCTCGAGCGCGGCCGCGTTCGCCCCCACCGGGGAGGCGACCATCGGCAGCCCGGCCGCCGCATACTGCACCAGCTGGTAGGCGCTTCGGCCGCGCGCGTACGGGGAATCGACGAGCGGACCGATGGCGACGTCAGCCGCGGCGAGGATCGGCCCGACCCCCTCCAGCGTCCACGTGGCTCGGTCCACCATCGGGTCGAGGACCCCGAGTGACGCGGATCCCGCGCTGACCACTCCCAGCCGCGCACCGGTCCGGCTGTGGACCTCGAGCAGGCTCGGCGCGATCGAGAGCAGGTACGCCTCGGAGGACGGCGACCCGACCCAGACGATCCGGGGCGGGTCGTTGAGGTCGTAGGAGGACTTCGGGGCGTACGCGGTGGGCTCGATGCACGAGGGGATCACGTAGACGGTCCGGGCGGTGCGCGACGCCCGCTCGGCGAGGTAGTCGTTGCCGGCGAGGACGACATCGGCCGCAGCCACGGCGCGGGTCCACGTCGCGGCCTTGCTGACGGCCCGACCGACACCCGTGCCGGTGTCGTGGAACAGCGCGTCGTCGACGTCGTAGACACCGTGGCTCGCCGACCTGAGCAGCCGCGCCTCGAACTTTCCTCCGCTCATCGGCGAGGCCTCCCGGGAGAGCACCAGGCGGCGACCAGTGACGTCGACCGAACGAGTCGCGGACTCGGCTCGTAGCGTCGAGAACGGTTGGCGTACCAAGGTTTTGGGTTGGTTCGAGGGAGCCCCACGGTAGTCGTGCACGTCGGCAACCAGCCCGAGGTGGTCGAGCCAGTTGTAGACCCGGACCCGGCTGCTTCCGCCCTCGCGCCCGTAGGGCGTCACGACGACCAGCGGGAGCACCGGGCCACTCTAGGTCGCTCGCCCGCGGGTGGCGGACCGCCCCGATCGGGGGACGCCGTGGTCCCCCCGATGGAGGGCCGCCTGGTGGAGTCCGCCCCACGGGGATTCGCGGCATCGTGGAGGAAGACGAACCGATGGTGCCGGACCGGCCGGTGAGATGTTCAGGAAGCTCGATACCCATGACAACCACGACGTAGCTCATTGGCACGATTCTCACCGCCTCCGCCCTGGTCGGGTTCGCCGGCGCGGGTGCGGCGACGGCCGCCTCCTCGACGGAGCGCCCGGCGACCGACACCGCCGTCGTCACGACGACCGCGAGCACCTTCGAGGTCAAGGTCACCAACTTCGGCGACTGCGACCTCGTGGTGAGCAACGTCTTCGCGACGGACGGGTCCGGACACAACACCCGGGTCGGCCCGTTCCTCCCGGGCGACGAGTACCCCGCCGTAGGTTCGGTGGTCGAGGGGCACGGCTCGGTGACGTTCACGGTGAGCCGGACCTTCCCGGGCAACCACGGGATGTCGGTCGTGCTTTACGACCCGAACAACACCCGCGACAAGGTGCAGGTGTGGATGATGGCGGGCGCGTTCTGGCCGAGCTCCGACGCCACGAGCACCTTCGGGCCCGTGCACTGCTACGGCGACTACGTCGTCATCGATTCGTAGGGATTCGGCCGGCGGGGCGGCACCGGTCGGGGCTACTGGGTGGGGAGGCCCTACTTGAGGAAGCGGACCGACGTCGGCCAGTTGCGGCCGAGAACGTCGGCGCTCGCGAACGAGGCGGAACCCGTGCCGGTCAGCCGCCACAGGGTTCCGTCGTTCGTCGTGAAGTTGATGTCGGACCGGCCGTCCCCGCTGGTGTCGCCGACGCTGAACCAGCTGGTCGTCCCGGACCACTCGGTACCGATGTGGAGGTTGCGCAGCCACCGCCCGTCGCCGACCGCGCTGAACAGAGTCATCTGCCCGCCGGCGTCGACCGCCACCATGTCGACCCGACCGTCGCCGTCAAAGTCGCCGGGACTGAAGAAGGTCCGCACCTGGCCCATCGACGGCGCCACCTGCGTGGGTCCGGTGAGCGCGCCGTCGGCGGCGGCCGAGAACATCCACAGCGTGGCGTCGGAGCTGCGCCGTGCGAAGAAGTCCGCCCGGCCGTCGCCGTTGAAGTCGCCCATGGGGAAGAACGAGTCGTACCCGACCACGCCCGACCCGACCTGACGGCTGTTCTGGCCCGGCGTCGCGCCCGGCCACAGCACCACCCGGCCGCTCGCGTCCACGGTCATCACGTCGGCAATGCGGTCGGCGTCCCAGGTGCCCGGTGAGAACACCGCGGCGACCGAACCGACGTTTGCCCACGGCTGCGACCAGTCGAAGGCGCCCGGCCCCTGACCCGTGGCTCGCCACAGCTGAGCGCCGTTGACGGCCGGGTCGATCCACATCAGGTCCGCCCGCCCGTCGCCGGAGTAGTCGCGGGGGAAGCCGGGGGTGGTCGAGCCGCTGAGCGGCGTGAAGTACGTGGAGCGCAGACCGAACCGGCCGCGCACAGTGTCGCCGGAGACGGTGACGGAGCCGCTCGTGCCGTCGAAAGCCATCGACGTGACCCGCCCGCCCCAGTCGCCCGCGCCGTCGCGGGCCAGGACCCGCAGTTGGGTGAACCGCCCGATCGACGGCCAGGCGCCCTCGATGGCCGCGGCGGTGACGGTCGCGGTCCATGTCCGGTACGGGTTCGCCGACACCCCGTCCCACGGGTCGGGCTGGGCCGGCAGGTATACCGCACCGCCGCCGGCGTTGTACCCGCCGGTCGACGCACTGAAATAGGCCACGATCGGGCTGCCGGCATAGGTCAGCACGACGCCGGCGGTCGACGAGGTGGCCGAGTCGGTGGAGGCGTAGTACCCGCTGGCCTTGTAGACCTGGCACGAAGTCGTGTCGCAGATGTCGTAGGCGCTCGCCCGCGGGTGGTTCAGCGCGTACGCACCGAAGGTCCGGGACGCGACGGCCTGCGCGGCCAGCGCCGCCGCCGGCCAGGAGGGGATCGCTTCGTGCGAGACGACGCCCCGCACGTACTCTTCCATCGGGACGACGGCCACCGGCACGATCACGCCGGAGACGGGGACCGCTCGGAACTCGCCGGGGTACGTGGCGACCCCTCCGCCGGCCCCCCACGCCGTGATGCGTCCGCTCGACGGGTTGGTGATGTTGAGCTGGGTGGTCGCCGGACCCCAGGAGTACCAGTGGCCGGCCTGGGTGAGGTATGCGAGCTGGACCATGCCCGAACCCGCCGTGACCGCCTGAAACGCCACCACCGAGGTGCCGTCGGCGCCGCTGGTCCCGAGCGGGTAGCCCCCGGTGTGGTCCGGGCCGAACGACGCCCAGAGGCCGCCGGCCGGCGCGAACGCCATCTGGCTGCCGAGGTCGCCGCGCACATCGATGCGGATCGGTGGGTTGCCGAACGCCGACTGGACCGTGCCCGGGTAGTAGTGGGCGAGGATGGCCGGCCACGTCACGCCCTGGATCGCGGCGCCGTAGGAGCCGTACGAGGACATGCCGATGCCGTGCCCGAAGCCGTGACCCTGGAGCTGGACCTGGCCGTTGGCCGGCCGCGGATAGACCTCGTCGGCGTGGGCGCTCGGAGCGGCCACCACCCACCCGGCGACCACGGTCAGCCCGAGCAGGGCGAGACCGGCGACGACGCGCCGTCGCGTGCGCTGTTGGGTGCGCTGACGCGTGCGTCGTCTCCCGACAGCGTCGACTTGACCTCGGATCACGCGTGGAGCCTGTCACACCAGCCCCACCGGCAACAGGGCCGCGAGGGCACGAAACGGTTGCATGTCCAGTCGACACGCCGCGTCCGTTTCCCGGAAGTGAGACATTCGGACCGCTCGAACCCTCCCCGATATGCTCGCAGCCCGCATCCGCCGACGAGAAGGAGACCACGTGGTCGCCGACCCCAGGGCACCGTTGACCAGGGTCGTCGTGCTCGTCCCGACCTACAACGAGCGCGAGAACCTACCGATCATCACGGCGCGGGTGCGTCGTGCCGTGCCGGCGGTCGACCTGCTCGTCCTCGACGACGCCTCGCCGGACGGAACCGGTGAGGTGGCCGACGAGCTGGCGGAGTCGGACTCCCAGGTCACGGTGCTCCACCGCCGGGGCAAGGAGGGGCTCGGCCGGGCCTATCTCGCCGGGTTCGCGTGGGCACTGGACCGGGGCTACGACGCCGTGGTGGAGCTGGACGCCGACGGGTCGCACCGCCCGGAGGACCTTCCTCGGCTCCTCGCGGCCGCGGCCGACGCCGATGTCGTCATCGGCTCGCGCTGGGTGCGTGGCGGCCGCGTGGTGAACTGGCCGTTCCATCGCAAGCTCATCAGCCTGGCCGGTAACGCCTACACGCAGGTCATGCTCGGCATCCGCGTCAAGGACGCCACGGGGGGCTTCCGGGTCTACCGGACCTCGGTGCTCGAGCAGCTGGACCTGCACACGGTGGACTCCGTCGGGTACGGGTTCCAGGTGGACATGACGTGGCGCGCGATCAGTCGCGGGCTGACCGTCGTGGAGGTCCCCATCGAGTTCCACGAGCGAGAGATCGGCGTCTCCAAGATGAGCCGCGCGATCGTCGCCGAGGCGATGGTCAGCGTGACCCGCTGGGGCGCCGCGCACCGCTGGCAGCAGCTCCGGCGGCTCGCCTCAGCACGGCGGGCTTCCGCCGTGGAGGGTGCCCGCTCGTCGAACTACGCCAGCGACTGACGGTAGGCCTGGGCCGCCCCGTAGGTCGGCAGCAGCCCCTGCTCGATGGCCTGGGCGAGGGTGGGCGCTGCGGCGTCCTTGTCAGAGAGCAGCGGGACGAAGCCCTCGGGCAAGCCCAGGGCAATCCTGGTGTCGGCGGGGGTGACCCCGTGCTCACGGGTGGGCGCGAACACCTCGGAGCAGAGGTAGACGCAGGCGCCGTCCTCGACGCACGCGAGTGCGTGGCCGAGGCCCTCGGAGAGGTAGACCGCGCGGCGGTCCACGGTGTCGAGCAGCACGCTGTCCCACTGGCCGAAGGTCGGTGAGCCGACGCGCAGGTCGACGATGAAGTCGACGAACAGCCCGCTGATCGCCGTGACGTACTTGGCCTGCGAGGGCGGGACGTCGCTGTAGTGGATCCCGCGGAGCGCTCCGGCGGTCGAGACGGAGATGTTCGTCTGCCGCACCGCCATCTCGTGCCCGATGTGCTTGGCCAGGTGGTCGGCCCGGAACCCCTCGGTGAAGACGCCGCGCGGGTCCGGGAACAGCCGAGGAGTGACCTCCCAGGCGCCCTCGATCGACAGGGGTCGGAACTCCATCAGGTGTGGTCCTTGCCTTCCGCGAGCAGGGTTTTCATGTAGGCGCCGTAGCCGCTCTTGACGAGCGGCTCGGCCAGGGCGTCGAACTCGTCGTCGGTCAGCCAGCCGTTGCGCCACGCGATCTCCTCGACGCAGCCGATCTTCTGGCCCTGTCGCGCCTCGATGACGTGCACGAACTGGCTCGCCTCCAGCAGACCCTGGAACGTCCCGGTGTCGAACCACGCCGTGCCCCGCGGCAGCACGCTGACCGACAACGCGCGGCGGGAGAGGTAGGCGTCGTTGACCCCGGTGATCTCGAGCTCGCCCCGGGCGCTGGGCTTGAGGTTCCGGGCGATGTCGACCACGTCGTTGTCGTAGAAGTAGAGCCCCGGCACCGCGTAGTTGGACTTCGGCCGCTGCGGCTTCTCCTCGATGGAGATGACGGTCCCCTCGTCGTCGAACTCCACCACGCCGTATGCGGAGGGCTCGGTCACGTGGTAGGCGAAGACGTGTCCGCCCTTCAGCTCGGTGTTGCCGCGCAGCGAGGTGCCGAGGCCGCGGCCGTAGAAGATGTTGTCACCGAGGACCAGCGCGACGCTGTCGTCGCCGATGAAGTCCGCCCCGATGATGAACGCCTGGGCGAGCCCATCGGGCGAGGGTTGGACCGCATACGAGATCTCCGTGCCCCAGGCACTGCCGTCGCCGAGGAGCCGTTGGAACTGGTCCACGTCCTGGGGCGTCGTGATGATGAGGACCTCCCGGATCCCGGCCATCATCAGGGTCGACAGCGGGTAGTAGACCATCGGCTTGTCGTAGACGGGCATGAGCTGCTTGCTGATCGCCCGCGTGATCGGGTGCAGCCGCGTACCCGAGCCTCCGGCCAGCACGATTCCCTTCATGGCCCGCGAGCCTATCGGGGGTCTCAACCCACGCTGAACTGCCAGCCGGGCGGGGCGAGCGCGGGCAGGCTGGTCGCCGCGTGCAGGGTCCACGAGCCGTACTGGGACCACGGACTCAGGGCGTGGATCTCGACGCGGCCGGAACCGGTGCGACTCGCCTGCACCCAGAACAGGTCGGGCACCGACCCGGCACCGAGGACCCACTGGCTGTCGGCGTCGCTCGTGTAGCCCACCGGTGTCGCCGCTCCCCAGATGTACCGGGTGAAGCCGCTGCTGGCGCTCAGCGCCCAGACCTCGCTGCGGGCCGTTCCGGTCCAGCCATGGGCGACGTAGTAGAGGTCGCCGCTGCCCCGCGCGATGAGGAACCGGTTCTGCGACGTGTTGTAGCCGCTGGAGAGCCCGGTCGCGGTGTTGAGGCTCCACTGGCGGTACTGCGATTCGGCGGACAGGCGGTGCAGCTCGACCCGTCCGGTGCCCGTCCCCTGGATCGCGATGATGTAGACGTCCCCGCCCGACGGGCCACCGACCGCCAGCTGCGTGGTCTGGTCGGGCTTGAACGTGCGAGCCGGGGTGACGGTGTTGACGGTCGTCTCCTGGTAGTAGCTGGCCCAGCTGGCCACCTTGACCTCGACGAACCCGGACGCCGTGTTGGTGGCGTGCACCCCGATGAGGTCGGGTCGGGTGTCGCCCGACGCGCTCCCGAGGAAGAACCGCCAGTCCTCGGGCTTGCCCGACGCCCACGTGGTGGCGACGTCGGTCATCCGCCAGAAGTAGCCGGACGCGGAGCCCTGGGCGTGGATCTCGACTCGGCCGGCGGGCGGCCAGATGGTCGTACCCCAGACGCCGTAGAGGTCCTGGTCGAGGTAGGTCTGCTGGGAGCGGTAGCTGGCCGCCTGGCTGCGGATCGTGGCCAGCAACGGGTAGAACGCGTCGCCGGGGCAGCCAGTGAGGTCGACGTCACGGTGGCCGAGCACGACATTGCCGGGAACGGGGGTTCCGGAGGGGTAGCCGGTCGCGTCGCCCCCGGCCGAGACGAGGGTCACGCGACCGAAGGGGTCGCGATTGTGCAGCCCGAGCTTCCAGCCGACGACCTGGCTGACCGAGGCCACCATGGCGGATGTGGGGGCGGCCGAGGTGAAGTCGCCGATGCCGGAGACGCCCACCGTGTAGGTGTTGAAGCCGCCGGCCTGTGCGCCGATGACGGGCCGGTCCGCGCCGCCGGCCCGACCCTCGAAGATCTGGCCGTAGCGGTCGACGAGGAACTGGTAGCCGACGTCGCACCAGCCGCGACCCTGGACGTGGAATGCGTAGATGGAGCGGACCAGACCGGCGGACTCGGCGGCGGTGTAGGTGTTCGCGTTGACGGTGTGGTGGACGATGGCCGCCTTGAGGGTGGACGAGTACTCAGGTGAGCAGTCCGAGGGCCGCAGGCTCTCGTCCGCTCCCCACTGCGCGCGGCTGATGATGTTGGGGCTCCGCGTCCCGGCGCGGGCGGTGTTCACCGGAGCGCCAGCGAGGTTCGCGTCCGCCGGGGAGGTTCCGGGGTCGACGGTGACGAGGGAGAGTCCCGCGGGGACGGCCCCGTTGTCGGTGTCCACGCGGACCTGGATCGCCTCGCCGTGAGCGGCCGTGATGGGCTCGGTCGAGTCCTTGGCGGCTGAGCGCTTCCCCTCGGCGGACCCGGAGTCCGGACCGCCCTCGCGCTCCAGGTGGAACCAGTCACTCCACTGGCCGTCCTGGCGGACCCGCACCTGGACCGTGACGGTCTTGGGCGCGCCGGCCCGCTTCCACGTGATGCCCGCCGCCGTGAAGCGGTCCGCGTCGAGCTCGCGGGTGAGGACCGCCGGGCGGGCGGCGGTCGAAGCGCGAGCCGCGGGCGCCGACGGCGTGGAGTCAGCCGCAGGGGCGCCAGGCCCGGCGGGGGACTTGGCGGACTTGGCGGACTTGGCAGCGGACGCGGCGTCGGCCGCCGCGAGCGCCTGGGGGTCGAACGCCGGTGGCGCCTGCCCGAGCGCGGTCGGGTCGACGCCCCCGATGGCCGTCGTCTGCGTGACCGGCGCCACCGGTTTCGGCGCGGCCCACGCCGGGGTCATGACCGGGGCGGCGATCAGGCCGGCCGCCAGCGCGACGGCAGCACCGATACGGATTGAGTTCATGTCAGGCTCCCGGGCGAAAACGGTCATGAGTCAATTGGTGTCACAGCAGTCACGCCAGTATCACCATAAAAGCCACCAATCGCGGGGGAGGCCACCCCGGCGGCGAGGTCGACGTACCCGGACGACCGTCGTCAGCCGGTAGCCTCGCCGCCATGCGATTCCTCGTCACCGGCGGCGCCGGCATGCTCGGGCGCGACCTCGAGGACGTCCTCACGACGGCCGGCCACGAGGTCACGGCGGCCGGGAGGGCGGACCTCGACGTGACGTCCTTGGAGGCGTGCCGTCAGGCGGTGGCCGGCCACGAGGTCGTCGTCAACGGGGCCGCCTGGACCGCCGTGGACGACGCGGAGACCCACGAGGCGCAGGCCTTCACGGTCAACGCCACCGGCGCGGCCAACCTGGCCCGTGCGTGTGCCGAGGCCCAGGTGCGCCTGGTCCAGGTCTCGACCGACTACGTGTTCTCCGGAGACGCCACCACGCCCTACGCCGAGGACGCCCCTCTCGCCCCGCGGTCCGCATACGGCCGCACGAAGGCGGCGGGTGAGTGGGCCGTCCGGGCCACCTGCCCGCAGTCCTGGGTGGTGCGCACCGCCTGGCTCTACGGCGAGCACGGTCCCAACTTCGTCAAGACGATGGCCCGGCTGGCGGGCGAGCGAGACACGGTCAGCGTCGTCGACGACCAGCGCGGGCAGCCGACGTGGACCCGCGACCTGGCCGAGGGCATCGAGCGGCTTGTCGCCGCGGAGGCGCCCTTCGGCGTCTACCACGGCACCAGCTCGGGCGAGACGACCTGGTTCGGGTTCACCCGCGAGATCTTCGGCAGCCTGGGGCTCGACCCCGAGCGCGTGCTGCCCACGACGACCGAGGCGTTCCCCCGACCGGCTCCGCGTCCGGCGTACTCCGTCCTCGGCCACGACGCCTGGGCAACGGCCGGCCTGGACCCTCTGCCGGACTGGCGGACGGCCCTCGGGACGTCGCTGACCGCCGTTGTGGGTGCCTCGGCCTGACCTCGTGCCGCTTCCTCTCGTCACGGTCGTCGTCGTCACGTGGCAACAGCGCGGCCTGGTTCTCGACTGCCTGGACTCCGTGACGACGCAGACCGTCCCGTGCCGGGTGCTGGTCGTGGACAACGCCTCCACCGACGGAACCGCCGAGGCGGTGCGTTCCCGCTTCCCCGACGTCGAGCTCGTCCTCCTCCCGGAGAACAGGGGCTTCGCCGGCGGCGTCGACGAGGCCATCGGCCGCGTCGGGACCCGCTTCGTCGCGCTCCTCAACAACGACGCCGTCGCCGAACCCGGCTGGCTGGCCGCCTCGCTGCGCGCCCTCGAGGACCCGACGGTCGCCGCCGTGACGTCGAAGCTGCTCCTGGCGGGGACGGCCGGCACCGTCAACAACGCTGGGGTCGTCCTCCTCGACAGCGGCTACGGCGCCGACCGCGGTCTGGGTGAGCCGGACGCCGGCCGCTTCGACGAACCGGTCGAGGTCTTCGGGTTCTCCGGAGGCGCAGCGGTGCTGCGGACGCTCGCGGTTCGAGCCGTCGGCGGCTTCGCGAGCGACTGGTTCATGTACTACGAGGACACCGACCTGTCCTGGCGACTGCGGCTCGCGGGGTGGCGCATCGTGTACGAGCCCGGAGCAGTGGTCCGGCATCGGCACGCCGCGAGCTCGGATCCTGCGTCGTCGTTCTTCGCCTTCCACAACGAACGGAACCGTCTCCTCATGCTCCTGCGCGACGCCCCGGTGTCGGCCCTCCTCCGCGGCACAGTGCGGTTCGGGCTGACGACCGGCTCGCTCGCGGTGACCCGGCTGCGGGGCCGCCCCGTGGCGCCGGACCCGGTCTTCGACACCCGGCTGCGCGTTCGGGTTCTCCGGGACGCGCTCGGCCGCGGTCCGGCCACCGTGCGCCAGCGGCGGCTGGTTCCGAGGACACGCCGGCGGGCCGACGTGCTCCGGGAGTGGGCCGGGGTCGACTCCCGGCCGATCGGTCGGGCCGGCTGACATGCGAATCGGGTTCGACGCCACGCCGCTGCTGGGGGCCATGACGGGAGTCGGCACGTATGCGGCCAACCTCCTGGCCGCGCTCGACGCCGGCTATCCGGACGACGACCTCGTCGCGACCGCCTTCAGCCTGCGGGGCCGGGGCGACCTCGGGGCCGTCGTTCCCGCCGGGGTCGCGGTACAGGCCCGCCCCTACCCGGCCCGGGCGCTGCGACTGGCCTGGGGCGCCGGGGACTTCCCGCCCGTCGAGAGCCTCTGCGGGCCGGTCGACGTGTTCCACGCGACGAACTTCGTGCTGCCTCCGACCCGCCGGGCGGCCGGGGTACTGACGATCCACGACCTGGCCTACCTCTCGTTCCCGGAGACGGTCTCCCGCGAGTCCCTGGCGTACCGAGAGCTGGTCCCCCGGGGGATCGCGCGAGCCGCGATGGTCCTGACGCCGAGCGCCGCGGTCGCCGAGCAGGTCCAGGACGCGTACGGGCTCCCGGCGGACCGGATGGCGGTGACTCCGCTCGGCGTCGACGCGGCGTGGCACCGGGGGGCGCCTCCGTCAGGAGACTGGCTGGCGACCCGTGGCCTGCCGACCACGTACCTGCTCGCCGTCGGGACCCTCGAGCCGCGCAAGAACCTCCGCCGGCTGGTCGACGCCTACCGGATCCTCAGCGCGACCGACCACTCGACGCCACCCCTGGTGGTCGCGGGCGGGACCGGTTGGGGTGACGCACTCGACGAGGCGTCCCGATCGCAGGTGCTCCTGACCGGCCGCCTCGAGCTCGACGAGCTCCGCACTCTGGTCGCGGGCGCAGGCGCGCTCGTCTTCCCGTCCCTGGACGAGGGGTTCGGCCTGCCGCCATTGGAGGCGCTCGCCTGCGGGGTGCCGGTGGTGGCGAACGACCTGCCGGTCACCCGCGAGGTCCTCGGTGACCAGGCGCTGTACTGCGACGCGTCCGACCCCGAAGCCCTGGCCGCGGCCGTGGCGCAGGTCCTGACGGCGCCCGCCGGCGACATCGCCTCCCGTCGCGCCCGGGCGGCAACGTTCACGTGGGCCCGGTGCGCGGAGGCGACGCACGCCGCATACCTCCGTGCCGTGGAATAGCGCTGTGGGGTAGTGCGGCGGAGCAGCCGGTCGACTAGACGAAGGTCTGGCCGCCGCCGAACCGCAGTATCCCCCTCGCCGTATGCGCGGTCGAACCCTCGATGCGGACCCCACCGATGCGGGCGCTGGCGATGAGTACCTCGTCGGTGAACACGCCCAGGTGCAGGGTGAAGGTGCCGGGCAGGTCCGGGAGGGCGTCGATGACCCACGACACCTCGGAGAGGCCACGGTCGAGCTCGGCCTGCGGCACGCGCTGCCAGACCGGCTCGACCTGCACGGCGGTCTCGTCACTGTTGGACGGGGTGAGGTGCAGGGAGATCTTCGCCCCGGCCGGGAGCTCGTGGTTCCACGTGACGGTCGCGGTCACGAGGACCGACGCCCCGCTGTGGAACTCCTCCAGCGTCTCGGACGTGGCCGGGTCGAGCACCCGCATGTCCTGGATCGCCGCCCACCCCTGCTCCTCGCTGGAGGAGCGGTCGACGCCCATGATCGCGTTGAGCCGGGTGACGCCCTCGCCGGGACGACCGTCGAAGACGACCTGGCCGTGGCTGAGGACGACCGCCCGGGTGCACAGCTCCTCGATGAGGCCCGCGGAGTGGGACACGAAGAGGATGGTCTTGCCGCGCTTCTGGAAGTCGGCGATGCGGGTGAGGCACTTCTTCTGGAACGCGGCGTCGCCGACCGCGAGCACCTCGTCGACGATGAGGATGTCCGGGTCGATGTGGACGGCCACGGCGAAGCCCAACCGCACGTACATGCCGGACGAGTAGTGCTTCACGGGGTACTCGATGAACTCGCCCAGCTCGCTGAACTCGACGATCTCGTCGAACAGGCGCTCGGTCTCCTCACGAGGGACTCCGAGCAGCGCGGCGTTGAGGTAGATGTTCTCCCGGCCGGTGAGCTCCCCGTCGAACCCGGCGCCGAGTTCGAGCAGGGACGCGACCCGCCCGACGACGTTGACGGTCCCCTCGTTGGGCCGCAGGATGCCGCTCAGCACCTTGAGCAGGGTGCTCTTGCCGGAACCGTTGGGTCCCATCAGCCCGACGGTCTCGCCGCTACGGACGTCGACGTCGATGCCGCGCAGGGCCCAGAACACGTCGGACTCCGACTGCTCCCGGCGGACCAGGCGCTCCTTGAGGCTGGTGGCGCGGCGTTGGTAGCTGGCGAACCGCTTGCTCACCCCGCGCGCGCTGATCAGCACCGGGGCGCCGGCCAGCGCGTCAGCGGGGTCCACTGCATCGACAGGTTCGGGGGCCACCGCCTGCTCCGCGGTCTCCGAGCGGCCGTCCGACTGGGTGGTCACAGGTCCTCCGCGAAGTCGGCGGAGAGCCGCTTGAACTGCCACAGGCCGAGGGCCAGCACCCCGGCACTGACGACGAACCCGATCCCGAGGACGCCCAGGTAGAACCCGATCGAGTCGCTCGGCAGCAGGAGGGTCTGCGTGCCGGGGTAGTAGACCACCCCATAGAGGGCCCGCTGGAACGACACGACGACGCCGGCGAGCGGGTTGATGTAATAGGCCCACTGCAGGAACCCGTCCCCGGTGAACTGGTGGACCAGGGTGGCCGGGTAGATGATCGGCGTCGCCCACATCCAGGCGAACAGGGCCACCTCGAGGATGTGCTGCGTGTCGCGCAGCTTGACGGTCGAGGCCGCGACGAAGAACCCCAGCCCGATGGTCATCATCAGGGCGATGAGCAGCGCCGGAACGAGCAGCAGCAGCTCGACCCGGATCGGCGGCATCTCGAAGACGAACAGGGCGACGATCAGCACCGCGTACTGCAGAGCCACCTGCACCCCGGCGAAGCCGACGGCCGACAGGGGGAGCGCGGAGTGCGGAAAGGGGACCTTCTTGACCAGGCCGGCGTTCCCGAGGATCGACGTCGCCGACCCGCTCACCCCCATGGTGAAGAACGTCCAGATGAGCAGGCCGGACATGAGGAACAGGCCGAACTTCGGTACCTGCGACTTGAAGACGACCGCGAAGACGAAGGTGTAGACGACCAGCAGGAGCAGCGGGTTGGCGAGAGACCAGACGAAGCCGAGGGTGGAGCCCTGGTACTTGACCTTGAGGTCCTTGCGGACCAGCTGGCTGATGAGCTCCCGGCGTAGCCGTGTCTGCCGACTTCCGCCGCGTGTCGCAAGCGGCATCCAGGCCCTCCGTGTCCTTCCCCGCAGTCGCCGCACGTGTGCGTGTGGCAGGCTCACGATACCCGGGCGGCACGGTCCGACCGGCACGCCGGGCGCCGCGGCCGTCGCGCGACCCGACGAGGTACCGGCCCGAGGAGGCGCTCCTGACCACCCAGTCCGGGGTCCGCGTCGGCGTCCTCGCCGCCCAGCTCTGCGCCCGGGTCCCCGGTGGGACGGCGCGATACACCAAGGACCTCGTCGCCGCGCTCGCGACCACGGCCGGACCGGGACGAGAGGTGTATGCCATCGCGCCGCGCGGCTGCGCGGAGGCGGCGTCGCTGCCGGTCCAGGTCGACACCCTCGCCGTGCCGGGCCGGGTGCTGCCGCTGCTGTGGGAACGCGGCTGGCCCCCCGTGGCGGCCAGGGCGGGCGTCGTCCACGCGCCGACCATGCTGGTACCCCCGGGCCGGCGCGACGTCCCACTCGTCGTCACGGTGCACGACGTCGTCCCGTGGACCCACCCCGAGACGCTGACCTCTCGCGGAGTGGCCTTTCACCACCGCATGGGCACCCGCCTCGCGCGCGACGCGGACCTCGTCGTGACCCCGACGGAGGCCGTGGCGTCGGCGGTGCGCCGGACGCTGGCCCCGCGGGCCTCCGTCGTCGCGGTGCTGTCCGGCACGCCGACGCTCGTGGTCCCGAGCGACGCGAAGGCGCGCCGCGACCGCCTCGGCGTGCCCGGCGCATACGCCCTGTTCGTCGGCACCGCGGAGCCCCGGAAGGGGTTGGACGTGCTCGTCCGCGCCATGGCTCGACCGGCAACCCAGGGGCTTTCGCTGGTCGTGGTCGGGCCGCCGGGCTGGGGCGAGGTCGACGTGGCGGGGCTCGCCGAGCGGGCCGGCGTCGCGGACCGGGTGCTGGTCGCCGGTCGGGTGGACGACCCGACGCTCGGCGCGCTGTACGCGGGAGCGGCGGCGCTGGTGATGCCCAGCCGTGCGGAGGGTTTCGGCCTGCCGGTGGTCGAGGCGATGAGCCTCGGCGTACCGGCCGTGACCAGCGACGATGCCGCGCTCGTGGAGGTCGGCGGAGGAGCCTCGCTGGTCGCGCCGGTCGAGGACGACGAGGCCCTCGCCGAGGCGATCGCCACCGCGGCGGCTCCTGGAGCGCAGCGGGAGCGACTCGTGGCGGCCGGTCGGACGCGCGCGGCGGAGTTGTCGTGGGACGTGGCGGCGGCCCGGATGTGGACGCTGTACGAGCGCGTGGGAACCGGCGTTACTCCTTGACCCAGGGATGGCCGGAGTCGATCTGCCGGCCACCCGGGGAGATGGTGATGACACAGTCGAGCCGGCGCTGGTCGATGCACGACTGGAAGTCGGTCAGCTGCGCGGACGTCGGGATCCTGTCGTAGGGCGGGGTCGTGAAGTGCGACCGGACCCCTCCCACGGTGGCGACCAGGGCGACGACGGCGACGCCGGCGGCGGCCAGATGAAACAGCCGCGACGACCGTCGGCTCCGCACCACCCCCTGGGCCACGGCGGCCGCGAGAAGGATGAGCAGGGCCCCCGCCGGGACGAGGATGTGCCGGTCGCCGGACCACTGGTGGAGCAGGCCCTCCCCGTAGGCGTTCGCCGCGCCGGCGAGCGCGGCGGCGGTCACGCCGAGGGCCATGACGGCGTCGAGCCGGACCTCGACCAGGACCACCACGAGGACCACCGCGAGCCAGACGGCCGAGGCGATCACCAGCCCGGGCACGTTGCCGGCTCGGGGCGCCTCCCAGAAGGGGACGAAACTGCTCTCCACACTTCCGGGGTCGGCCAGCAGCTCGCCGACGACCCGCTCGAGGTAGATCTTCGGGGCCTCGGAGATCCCGGCACTCTGGGTGGTGCGTCCGTACGTGAAGTAGACGACCACCTGGGCCAGAGCGGTGGCGCCGGCGACGGCGAGGACCAGGAAGTTGGGCCACGTCCGGGTCCGCACCCAGCGGTACAGGTAGAGCGGGGAGTAGAAGACGATGAGCGGGCCGCTCAGCCCGAACAGGGCGACGACGACCAGCTCGGCCACCCGGCCCAGCCGGCTGCGCGGAGCCTCGGCCAGGCCGATGGCGAGCAGGGCGACCCCGCCGATGAAGATGAGGTAGGCGACGGAACCGGCCGACTCGAGGTACTGGGGGACCAGGCAGACCGCCAGGAACGCCAGACCCCGGCCCCACTCCGACGGGATCACCCGCAGGAGGCGCGGGTTGAGCACCGTCGCGAAGCACAGCAGCGAGACGACCGTCGTCGTGACGGCGTACCCGAGCGGCACGACCGGTAGCCCGAACGGCGAGAACGCCGCCGCGAACAGCCTGGGGACCAGGTGGACGTACCCCGCATACGGGGAGAGCAAGGCGCCGAACCCGTCGAACTGGGCCTGCCAGAAGAAGATCACGCCGTCCTCGGCGAAGACTCCCGGTGTCGCGAGCCGCTCGCGTACCCGGAGGAACATCAACCCGCACCCGACCACGACGAACACGACGGCTACCACGCGGCCGGCCGTGGACGGCCTCACCGGTCCCGGCGTGGCCTCGTCCGCGCTCACGTCGACGCGGGTCGCGCTCACCCCCGGTCGGACCCGTCGATCCAGTCGCAGAGGCGGCGCACGCCCTCCTCCACCATGACCTGGGGCGCCCAGCCGAGGGCGGCCTCCGACCCGTCGATGGTGCACGAGGCGTGCCGGACGTCGCCGTCGCGGAACATTCCGTTCACCGTCGGAGCCGGAGCCCCGTAGTGGTCGGCCGTGATCTGCGCGAGCCGCATGATGCTCGTCGCCTCGCCCGACCCGATGTCGTAGGGGTTCGTCGTGGCCGGCGACCGGAGTATGCCGGCGACGATGGAGTCGGCGACGTCGTCGATGAAGACGAAGTCCCGGATGATGTCGCCGTCCTCGTACACCGGGATGACCTCTCCGGCCTTCGCCTTCTGGGCGAAGAGGGAGACGATGCCGGTGTAGGGGTTGATGAGCGACTGACCGGGGCCGTAGACGTTCTGGAGCCGGTAGAGCACCGGGACGACGTTCATGGAGAGGCACCAGGAGCTGATGATGTGCTCCTGCGCGAGCTTGGTCGAGCCGTAGACGCTCGTCGGCATCGGCTGGACGCTGCTCGACTCGAACGGGGTGGCAGTCAGACCGGGGAAGTCCCAGACGCCGGACTCGAGCATGACCCGCGAGCGCTGGCCCGGGTAGGTCGCCCGACCGTCGCTGTCGACCCACTTGCCCTCGCCGTAGACGGCGCGGCTGGAGGTGAGGACGATTCGCTCGGGCAGCGAGTCGTGGCGGACGAGGGCGTCGAGCATCTCCGTCGTCCCGACGACGTTGACCATGGCGTGCCGGGTGGCCTCGGTGAGGGACTGACCGGTCCCGGTCTCCGCGGCGAGGTGGACGACGGTGGTGGGTGTGACGTCCGCGAGCAGCCGGTCCCAGTCGTCCGCGTGGGTGACGTCGGCCTTGACGAACTCGACGCGCTCGTCCAGGTCGGCGGGACGGTCCTGGCGGGGGTGGACCTGCGGGTGCAGGTTGTCCATCGCCACGACCCGGTCGAAGTGGTCGGGCAGCCTCTCCGAGAGGGCGCAGCCGATGAAGCCGGCGCCACCAGTGACGAGACAGGTGGTGGTCACAGTGAAGTCATCCTCGTTCGCGTGTGGGGGTCGACATCAGGGTCAGGACAGCGTGCTCGAGCACGGTCGGCCTCGCTGCGGACAGCCCCGTTAGGGTAGCGCCCGCACGGACATGGACGTGACCGTGAGCGTCCCGGTGCCACCGTTGCGCTGCATGGTGAGCGTCCCGTCGGCGAGACCCGGCGGCACCGTCACGAAGAGGTCGGAGTGGCCGGCGGCCACGATGAGGGTGCGCTCGAACGGGGTGGTCGTCGTGCCCGAGACGGAGACCGTGCCGGGTGCGGTGGCGTCGGCCTCGAGACGGACCACCAGCCCCGCGGTCGGCGGCGTCGTGAGGGCGGCGGTGACCGGGGTCCCGAGGTCGCGTCCGCTCAGGGTAAGGCCGTTGGCGCTGCCGTCCTTCCAGGAGCCGAGGTCGGGCTGCTTGCCGTTGTCGTAGGCGGTGGCGGCCTGCCAGGTGGCGGCGTCGGGCGTGATGATGTTGAGGTTGCGCTCGCTCAGCAGCGTGATGACCACGTCGGGACGGAACGACTCGACCAGCGCGGCCAGGTTGGGTGCCTGGGCGGGCACGTCCATCCAGTGCCGCACCATCATCGTCGTCCCGAAGGCGTGAGCGAGGTACGGGGACAGGGACGTCGTCGCTGAGTCGGCCAGGATCAGGGCACGGTGCTTGTTGCCCGCCGCGCTGCTCTCGGTCTGCAGCGGCATCTGGGTGATATCGAGCAGCTGCGTCCCAGGAACCGTGGTGCGTGAGCCGTCCGGCTTGACCACCGTGTAGGAGGGCAACGGCTGGGCGAACGTCGGCTGGGTCCAGTTGTTCGGGCCGGGGGCTCCGGTGATCGCAGCGAACTCGTTGTTGGCGTCCGCGGTCGTCGTGCCGCTGAGGGTCGGCACCGCCAGCTGACCCACCTCTGGGTGATCCTTCTGCAGCTGCGTGGCGATGGCCTGGAACCCGGCGTATGCCCCGTACTGGGTCCAGTGGCTGTTGAGGCGCGAGTACGTGTCCGCCGTCGACCGGGCCTGCTTGAGGGCGGGCCGCAGGTCCGGGAAGCTCGCGGCGTCCGCGGTCACGAGCTGGTCGAGGACGTGCGGCAGCACCTGGCCGTCGGTCCAGGCGGGGAGCTTGTCGGGGTAGATGCTCCACTTGGCCGGCACCACGAAGAACTCGCTGGCGATGCTGCGCTTGGCCAGCCAGGTGTTGCGGTTCTTCACGGCGTCGACGGTGGTCTGGACCTCCTCGCGCGAGTAGTACCGACGGCCCATGGCCTGCGCGAAGTTCGCCATGTAGTCGTCGCCGAGGAAGAGGAACCCGTCGCGCCCCTCGACGGCCGCGCCGGGGTGAGCGGCGGACGTCCGGGTCTGCTGGAGGTAGACCTGGTCCTGTTCCGGCGTCGGGACGGGGTGCCACGCGGGGTCGTTGACGACCGCTGGGGGCGCCCCGGCCTTGGTGGCCGGGTTGTAGCGGTTGTCGTAGACGGCGGGGAACACCCACGCCACCAGGACGAAGGCCAGGGTCCCGATGACCCCGACGACCCAGTGGAGGACCCGACGCCTACGGGGCGCCTCGGGACTGGAGCTCGGGCTCCTTGTCGGGGGCGCCGTCGGTGCGACTGCCATCGTCCTCCTTCCCTGGTGCCGAGGACGGTGGGGACGAGGACGGTGGGGACGAGGAAGGTGGGGACGAGGACGAGGGCGGCTCCGAAGCGGCAGGAGCGGCCGGCATACCGGCCGGGCTTGCGCCGCCGCCGTTCTGGTCGTCGCGATGACCCTCGCGGTGGTGGTGGTCGTCGCGGTGGACCCGCTCGGCCGGGTCGTGGCTGACCAGCGCGTCCTCCCGACGGTCCTCGGCCAACGCCGCGGCGTCGTGCCGCATGACGTGCGCGTAGTGGGTCGAGGAGTAGTCGGGGTTGACGATGACTCGTTTGATCCTGATCAGCAACGGGTCCAGCCTCACCAGGAGGTAGGCCAGCCAGCGCGGTGTCCAGTTCTTGAGGCTCAGCGCGCGTTTCTCGAGCAGGTGCCAGCTGAGGTATGCGGCGAGGTGGCACAGCGCGACGACGATGACGTGGTAGCCGATCCAGCCGAGCCTGTAGACCCCGAAGAACGCCACGAACTGCTGGATCGGCCAGGCGTAGATGTAGATGCCGTAGGACAGGTCGCCGAACCGCTCCCAGTTCTGCAGCGGCAGCCGGACGGCCGCCCACATCAGGACGTAGAGGAAGGCGAACTGGCCGTAGATGTTCCAACCGGAGGCGATGAAGTACGTGTAGAACGCGATGCCACCGGCGACCATGGCCAGCCGGTCGTCGATCGGGATCTTGTCGCCCCAGAGCGCGAACATCACGCCGAAGAAGAACGGCGTGAGGACCATGATGTTGTAGAAGTTCTTCATCAGCGGGTCGAGGATCGAGATGTTGGCGTTGACCGAGAGGAAGGTCAGTGTGTTGAGCAGCAGCATCAGCAGGAACGACAGCGAGCCGATGAGGCGGTAGCCGAGCACGCCGAACAGGCCCAGCACGCCGACGAGGAGGTAACCCTTGAACTCGTAGAGCAGCGTCCAGGCCGACCCGTTCCAGTCGTAGCCGCAGCACTGGGCGAGGGGCAGCCCCTCCCCGAGTCCCGCGATGTTGTCCTGGTGGAGCCGCAGCCACATGTTGTTGGCGAAGTAGGTGAGCGGCGACTGATCCGGTGAGCTGAAGTAGCCGCGGATCGTGCCGTGGACGTACCACCAGGCGATCGGGGCGAGGAAGAACGCGGTCAGCAGGAGCGCCGCCCAGAAGGCGGGGAAGATGCGCAGGGTCCGGCGCCAGAAGAACCGGAAGATCGTCGAGCGACCCATCCGGGACTTGGTGATGAGGAAACCGCTGAGGAAGAAGAAGCCGCCGACGGCGACACCTCCGAAGGACTGCTCGTCCGACCACTGCGTCCCGAGGTTCTTGCTGCCGTAGAACCCGGCCAGCGGACCCGCGTGCGAGAAGATCACGGCGAACGCCATGAGCCACCGCAGGAACCCGATGCTGTTGTGCCTCGGGTTGAACGCCTTGTCGAGAGTCAGTGCCATGGCCTCACTCATGCCCCCGGATGGCGCGGGCCCGGCGGGCCGCACCCCGGGCCACGCGGTAGCCAGGGCGCAGGACCTTGCCCAGCCGCGGGTACTGGTCGTCGACGGCGAGCTTCAGCTGGTGCAGGAGCGGTCCGTCGGCGGTCATCTGCTCGATGTAGTCGACCTGCTCCTGCGTGTAGGCGGGGAGCATCGAGGAGATCCGCTGCAGCTTGTACTCGAGGAAGGCGTAGTTGATCGCCGCCCAGTCGGTGTTGAGCACGGACCGGACCGTGAAGCCGGCGTCCATGACCGCATACCCGTAGAGCCGCTCGAGGACGTGCCCGAGCATGCCGTCGCCCCAGCCCTCCTCCTCGCCGGCGAAGTCCTTGAAGGTGAACTTGTGGCCGGCGAGCTTGGCGAGGGATTCGGGGCGGGCCCAGAACATGGTGCCGTAGGGGGCGACCGGCGTCGTCCGGTCGAAGACCGTGTGGATCCCGAGCTCGGTGGCCAGCTCGAACGCCGCCTCGCGGTTGGTGAACCACGAGTGGCCGAGCGTCGGGAACCCGATGTGGACCACCGGGGGGAACACCATGCCCAGGCTGGGCTGGGTCGCGAACATCTCGAGGATGGAGCCGATATAGCCCGGTGACGACAACAGGTTGTCGACCGTGTGGTGCTTGAACAGCGACCCGACGTTGTGGCCGTTCTGCGGCGACTTCTTGGAGTGGATCTTGAGGATCAGGTCGTAGTCGCCCGACACCAGGACGTCGCGGCAGGCCACGATGAACGCGCTCTCGGCGCGCCCCCGGTTCGACGCCACGACCCGCACGTCCACGGACGGCAGGCCGTACGGCTCGAGTGAAGCGAGGATCGACGCCCGCTTCTTCTCGGTCGTCGTCGTCACGACGAGGTCGTAGGGGACCGGGATGTTGCCCAGCGAGGCCATGATCTCGTCGACCATGTCCTCGTAGAAGATGTGGGCGATCACGCCGATCCGGGGCAGCGGGTCGGGCCGGTAGCCGCTGTCGACGTCGGGGATGACCGACACCATCGACATGTTGGTGTAGAGCGTGCGGGGCTCGGCGGAGCGGACGACGTTGCGCCAGATCAGGTCGGTGGGATAGCCGGTCGTGGCGATCTTCTCCATGACCCGTTTGCCGAGGATCGCGTTGCGGTCGAGGTAGGTCGGCTCGTGGAAGAAGATCCGGCGCTTGAGCAGGGGGCAGCGGTCGTCGAGCATGAGGACGGCACTCTCGAACACCGGGTGCCTCGACGGGTACCGGTCGGGGTCCCACACGACGGTGTAGCGGAAGCCGCGCTCCGCGAAGTGCTTCGTGAACTTCGACTCGTGCTGGAGGATCGACTCGTCGTACGACGTGATCATCGGCATGTTCTGCCAGTACTGCTGGAACTCGATCGACGTGAACATCTGCTTGCGCACCGCGATCCAGTGCGACTGGATGTGCGCCGGAAGGATGCCGGTGGCCCCCTCGAACGGGTTGGGGTCGACCTCTTTGTGCGCGGTGACGCCCCAGAAGTCGATGTCGCGCCGGACGTCCATCTGGCTGAACGTCTCCTCGAACGGGTAGATCGGCCCGAAGAACGTGTAGTTCATGAGGATGAGCTCGTCGTACTCCTCGAGGCGGTGCCGCCCGAAGGTCTCCATCGCCTCCTTGTAGCCCCAGACGTCGAATCCGACGTTCTCGCGGACCCAGACGGTGTCGGCGACGCCTTCGAGGGTCTCGCGGCCCTCGGGGGTCAGCGTCGAGTTGGAGACGACGAAGATGTGGTCCGCGAAGGGACGCAGAGCCCGCAGCTTGTAGGGGACGTACTCGTCGACCACGCCCTGCGGGTCGTAGAACAGGTAGAAGATCACCCGTTTCACTGCGTTCCTTCCGATCGCGACGCGCCCGACGATCGGGGCACGCCCCGGCGCCATCTGTTCACGACCGTCACGTTGAAATCCTCCCGTGAGGGTACAGAGCGGTCTCGCCCGACTCCAACCGAGCACCGGGCGGGACGGGTCACGTCCCGGGTCCGGGCACGTCGTGGGGTCGCGACACGTCCTCGGTCGCCTAGTCCGACTTGCCGGTGGCCCGGCGCAGGCCGTCGGCCGTCGCGTGCCGAACCCGGTCGATGCGCGCCCGGGCCGACCGGGCCCGGACCGCGTGGTAGAGCTCCTCGACACGATGCGCGAGGCGGTCGAACTGGGCGACCAGCCGGTTGTTCTGGCTGACCATGTTCGCGTTGAGCTCGGCCAGCTGCCGGAGGATCTCCTCGTCCCGCTCGCGGGTCGTCCGGGCCATGTCCTCGATGAGGCCGGCCAGGTGTCCGCCCCGGACGGCGGCGACCTGGCGGTCGCGGTCGAGGACCTCGCTGAGGTAGAGGAGGTAGCCCAGGCCGCCCTGCCGGTCGAGGTCGGCCCGCAGGTAGCGGTCGCGGATCAGGCCGTCCCACCGCAGGTGCTCGTCGCGTCCCGCGAGGCTGCTGTTGCCCTCGTCCCCGACGGACGTCGGCCGGTGGTGCCAGAACGCCAGCGGGGGACCGTCGATGTACCCCATGTCGAACCGCGCGAGCAGGCGGAGCATGAAGTCCCAGTCGGCCAGGACCGGCAGCGACTCGTCGTAGTCGCCGATGTCGTCGTGGATCTCGCGCCGGTAGAGGACCGAGATCGGCGGGGCGTAGTTGCGCCCGATCATGTCGAGCAGGGTGAGGTCGTGCTTGTCGGTGGCGAGCAGCTCGCGGCGCTCGGTGACGATCACGCCGTCCTCGACGTGCTCGTAGACCACCTCGGTCCGGGTCGCGACGCCGCTGACCTTGTGCTCCTCGAGGTACCCGACGGTCTCCTGCAGAAAGGTCGGCGTCCAGGAGTCGTCGTCGTCGTGGATGACGACGAACGTGGACGCGCTCGCGTGGATCCCCGTGTTCATCGCGGCCTCGCGGCCTCGGGAGACCGCGTTGTGCACGACGTGGAACCGGCCGTGGGCGCGGTCGGCGACGGCGGCGACCGCGGCGTCCACCGAGTCGTGGTCGCCGACGTCGTTGACGACGATGCCCACCCAGTCGTCGTAGGTCTGGGCGAGCACGCTGTCCAAGGCCCGGGTGAGGAACAGCGGGCGGTTCTTCGTGCGGATGACCACGGCGACGGTCGCCTGGGGCACGGGGTCGGGCACGGGTTCCGGCACGGGCTCGGCAGTCATGGCGTTCTCCTCTCCGGCGGAGTCGACCCGGGTTCGTCCGATCCCAGGACGGTCCCCGTCGCAGCCAACCCCAGCCACGTCGAAGGTCGGGGACCGGGCCCGCCTGGGCCGAACCCTCTGTGGCGCGCCGTCGCTCGACTGGCTCCGCCGTTGGTCACAGGCACCACCGTAGACTCAGGCGACCTGTCCGACTGGGCACACACGCGGTGCGGCGAAGGAGTTACCAGTGGTGCGCGTCCTCATCGACGCGACCGCCTTGCCGGCGAACCGGGGCGGGGTCGGCCGGTACGTCGACGAGGTCGTCACGCGGCTGCCGGGCCTCGGGGTCGACGCCCACGTGGCCGCCCAACCGCGGGACCTGGACCGGTATGCGGCCGCGCTGGGCCGGGACCACGTCCACCTGTCTCCGGCGTGGGCCGACCGTCCCGCGGTGCGGCTGGGGTGGGAGCAGACCGGGCTGCCGTGGCTGGTCCGGACGGTTCGCCCCGACGTCCTCCATTCACCGCACTACACGCTGCCCCTGGTGTCGGCGGTCCGTCGTCGGCTGCGGCACGTGGTCACCCTCCACGACGCGACGTTCTTCAGCGACCCGGAGCTCCACCTAGGCGTCAAGGCCCGGTTCTTCCGCACCTGGACCGGGATCTCGGTCCGCCTCGCCGACGCGCTCATCGTGCCCAGCGAGGCGACCGAGGGCGAGGTGCTCCGCTACACGCATACCGACCCGGCGCGGTTCAGCGTGATCCCGCACGGCGTCGACCACGACCGGTTCCGGCCGCCGACGCCGAGCGAGGTCACCGAGCTGCGCGAGTGGCTCGGCCTCTCCCCGGAGCAGGTCTACATCGCCTTCCTCGGGACCCTCGAGCCCCGCAAGAACGTGCCGGCGCTGGTGCGGGCGTTCTGCCGGGCGTTCGGAGACGCCGCCGACCCGCCGGTGCTGGTGCTCGCCGGCGGGGCCGGCTGGGACGATGGCATCGACCCGGCGCTTGCCGAGGTGCCCGACCGACTGACCGTCCTCCGACCGGGGTTCGTCCCCGACGGGCTGGTCCCGGCGCTGCTCGGTGGTGCGGCCGTCGTTTCCTACCCCGCCTTCGGTGAGGGGTTCGGACTGCCGGTGCTCGAGGCGATGGCCTGTGGGGCCGCCGTCCTCACCACCGACCGGCTCTCGCTCTCGGAGGTCGGTGGCGACGCGGTCCGGTATGCGCGAAGCCCGGACGCCGCGGACCTCGCTCAAGCGTTGGCCGAGCTGTTGTCCGACCCGGCCGAGCGGCAGCGCCTCGGGGTGGCCGGGCTCGCCCGAGCGGCGGCCTACACCTGGGACGCGACGGCGCGACTGCACGAGCAGGTCTACGAGTCGGTGGTGGCCCGGTGACCGGGGTTGCGGCCGTCCGCGTCGTCGTCGTCACGTACTTCCCGGGCGAGTTCCTCGCGGGGTTCCTCGGCTCGCTGGCCACCGCCTCGTCGAGCCCCGTACCCGTCACAGTCGTCGACAACGGGTCTACCGACGGCAGCGTGGAGTCCCTCCGTGCGCATCCAGGGGTCGAGGTCATCGAGAGCGGGAGCAACCGCGGCTACGGCGGCGCGGCCAACCTCGGCGTGGCCGCCGCCGGCGAGGAGTGGGTCCTCGTCGTCAACCCCGACATCGAGTTCGAGCCCGAGGCCATCGACCAGCTGCTGACCGTCGCGGGCCGGTGGCCGAAGGCGGCGGCGCTGGGTCCGCGGATCCACACGGCGGACGGCCTGCTCTACCCGTCGGCCCGTGAGCTGCCGTCGCTGGGGCGGGGGGTCGGGCACGCCCTCTTCGGCTGGGTCTGGCCGTCGAACCCCTGGACCGCCGCCTACCGTCGCGAGCGGGGCACGCCGGCCGAGGGGGTGGCGGGATGGCTGTCCGGCGCCTGCCTCATGCTGCGGCGGGAGGCGTTCACCGCGGTGGGCGGGTTCGACGAGAGCTACTTCATGTACTTCGAGGACACCGACCTCTGCGCGCGGCTCGGCGCCGCCGGGTGGGACGTGGTCTACGCGCCGTCCGCCACGGTGGTCCACCACGGCGGCCATGCGACCTCGCTGCACCTCGACGAGATGTCCAAGGCGCACCACGCCAGCGCCTACCGCTATCTCTCCCGTCGCTACGCCGGGCCAGCGTGGGCTCCCGTCCGCGGTGTCCTGCGGGCCGGGCTCTGGGGCCGGTACCAGCTCTCCCGGCGGGTCCGGCGCGTCGTGCACGGCGCCCAGCCCACGCGGAAGGCGTGACCCGAGCGGCTCGAGCGGCTCAGTAGGGTGGGCGGATGCTCGCCGCCTACGCCGCCCGCATCGACGCGAACGACCCGCTGAGCGCGCTGGAGGTCGGCGAGCGCCCGGACCCCGCGCCGCCGTCCGGTTGGACGACGGTCTCGGTTCGCGCGGCGGGGCTGAACCACCACGACGTCTGGTCGCTGAAGGGCGTCGGGCTGCCGGCCGACCGGCTGCCGATGGTCCTCGGCTGTGACGGCGCCGGCGTCGACGCCGACGGCAACGAGGTCATCGTCCACGCGGTGGTCCCCAGCGAGGGCTGGACCGGGGACGAGACCCTCGACCCGCGACGGACGCTCCTGTCGGAGCTCCACGACGGGACGCTGGCCGAGCAGGTCGTCGTCCCTGCGGGCAACGTCGTGCCGAAGCCCGAGGGTATGTCGTGGGAGACGGCCGCCTGCCTCTCCACGGCGTGGCTGACCGCCTACCGGATGCTGTTCACCAACTCGGGCGTGCAGCCCGGCGGGACCGTCCTCGTCCAGGGCGCCGGCGGCGGGGTGGCCACGGCGCTGGTCCAGCTGGGTTCGGCGGCGGGGTACCGGATGTGGGTCACCTCGCGCGACGCGGCGAAGGGGGCGCGGGCGGTCGAGATCGGGGCGGACCGGGCGTTCGAGTCCGGCGCCCGGTTGCCCGACAAGGTCGACGCGGTCATGGAGACCGTCGGCGCGGCGACCTGGACCCACTCGATCAACTGCCTCCGCCCCGGCGGGAGCGTCGTCATCTGCGGCGCGACCTCGGGCGACGCGCCGCCCAAGGCCGAGCTGACCAAGATCTACTTCCGCCAGCTGCACGTCGTGGGTTCCACCATGGGGAACCGGTCGGAGCTGGAACGGCTGGCCCGGTTCGTCGCGGACCGGGGTATCGAGCCGGTCGTCGACTCGGTCCACCCGCTGGCCGACGCGCGCGACGGGTTCGCCAGGATCGTCGACGGCGAGGTCTTCGGGAAGGTCGTCATCAGCGTCGGCTGAGCGCTGGTTGAGGGTTGGGTTGAGCCCGAGTTGACCGGTTTGGGCGCGCGCAGCGGTTAGCATCGGCCGGGTGCAGGGGGTATCCGGCGGGTTCTGGCTGACGCAGGTCTCCGGCCACCGCTATACCAAGTGGGCCTTCGCCGTCGCCTCCTTCTCGCTCTGCGCGTGGGCGCTGGCCTCTCAGTGGTCCGAGGTGACCGTCGGCCTCGCCGAGATCGGGGTGTGGCGCACGCTCGCCAGCGCCCCGTTCATGCTTCTCGGTCTCGCGATGGGGATGGTCTCCTGGAAGATCCTGCTCGGCGCGATGGGCTCGCGGCTGCCACTGCTCGACGCGGCCTCGATGTACTTCATGGGCCAGATCGGCAAGTACGTCCCCGGCTCGCTGTGGCCGGTGGCGGCACAGATGGAGCTGGGCAAGCACTACCGCATCTCGCGGTCGCGGTCCGCAACGTCGATCCTGCTGGCCATCTGTGTGTCCATGGCGACCGGCGTGGCCGTGGTGCTCGGCGCCATCCCGCTGCTCGACCCCGCCACGGCGCACCGGTCGGTGTGGCTGCTGCTCGCCCTGCCTCCGCTGCTGGCCGTCCTCTACCCTCCGCTGCTGTGGCGGGTGCTCCGTCTCGTGCCCCGCCTGGGCCCCTCCTTGGCCCTCGGGCCTACCCCTCGGGTCCGCGACATCGGTCTCGCCGTGGTGACGTCCCTGCTGGGCTGGGCCTTCTACGGCCTGCACATCTGGATCCTCATGGCCAGCTTCGGGCCCGAGTACGGCACTCCCCGGACGCTCGGGGTGTCGGTCGGTGGGTATGCGTTCGCCTGGGTCGCGGGTCTGCTGTTCTTCGTGCTCCCGGCCGGGGCCGGAGCCCGCGATCTGTCGCTGGTGATCGCCCTGTCAGCGGTGCTGCCGGCGCAGCAGGGTCTGGCGCTCGCGGTGCTGTCCCGCGGGGTCTCGATCGTCTGCGACCTGGGCACCGCGGGCCTGAGCGCGCTGCACGTCAACCATCTGCGCGAGCGGTGGACCCTCGCCCAGGAGGACGACCCACTCGTGCCGCTCGAGCCGACTGGGGAGCTCGAGGACGAGCCGGTCGATGGCGTCACCGAGACGGTGTCGACACCGACCCGAACTCCATCCTCGTGACGCAGAAGCTCGTGCCGGCGTGCAGGGAGTCGAAGCCGACACTCTGACTCCCGGCGGCGGCCACGGTCTCCAACCGGGTGGACGCTCCGGCCGGCCAGCCCTGTGGGTCCTCGTTCGCGGCCGCCCAACCACGGGAGGTCAGGAAGATGACTCGGCCCGGCGTCAGCTGGTCGGATGACGCCTGGGTCCGGATCAGCCCGACCTGCGACGAGACCGGGAAGGGCAACGGGACGACCACGACGGCGTTGCTCGTCTCCACGTCGAAGCAGAGCCCTCGCCGTGGGTCGATGGTCAGGTTCCGGACGCCCGACGAGAACACGCTGGTGCGGGCGATGCTGCCGAAGGCCGCGGTGCCGATCCAGTCGATCGTCGCGGGTCGTAGCTCGCCGGTGCCGTCCGGGACGTACCAGGGGGGTGTGGGGGAGTCGAGGGCCACGTCCGGCGCATACAGGTCGAGCACCGTGCTGACCCGGTTGTAGGGGGAGAAGGTCGGCGGGACCAGGCTGCCCGGGAGGTCCCCGTCGAGCACACTGAACGGGGGGCCGGGGCGGAGCCGGTCCACGGAGGCGAGCAGGTGGGACGTGTAGTCCGGGTGCGGGCCGCCGTACTTGGCCAACGCATACGTGAAGAGGGTGTTGACGACGGCCGGGCCGCTGAGGACGTAGCCGATGCCGAGGAGCGCGACGACACCCGCGGTCACTCTGCCGCGCCGGACGTCGAGACGAGTCCGGGGCGGTTGCGGCGATTGCGGCGGTTGCGCCGACGACCAGGCGAGCAGCGCGCCAAGGGTCGCCAGGGTCACCGGCAGGAGGAAGTACATCGGCTGCTGAGCGACCGAGACGCCGAAGATGCCGACCCGGCTCAGGACGAGGGCCACGGCCGGCACCAGCCAGGCGACTACGGCGAAGATCCACCCCCGCCAGGCCTGGCGGTCCCGACGGAGGCTGGCGCGCACGAGAAGGACCATCAGTGCCGCGGTGAGAACCGGCACCACGAACGCGAGGACACCCCACGAGGCCGGGTACACACCCATGCCGAGCGGGACCAGCGTCTGGGCCAGGGAGACCGCGACCGCGGCCGCGATCTCCGACGCCGAGCCGGACGGCTGAGCGGCGTAGTAGCCGCCGAGGTAGTTGACGGCCACTGCGACCGCGATGAGGACGAGCCCGGCCCAGGCCACCGCGCCACGGCGGAGCATGGTGAGGTAGCGCGGGTTCCCGATGCGCGACCGGAACAGCACCGCCCACACCACGACGTAGAGGGGGATGATCGCCGCCAGCTCCCACGCGAGCACCGCCAGGCCGTACCCCAGGACCGCGAGCACGGTCCACCACCAGCGTGGCGACCGGAGCAGTCGCACCGAGGCGCCGAGGCAGACGAAGGCTCCGGTCACGGCGGGCAGGATGTTGACCCCGGCTGTGTACCAGTTGGTCAGCGGCACGATGGTCAGCGACGTCCCGACCAGCGCGGTCCCGAGCAGGGCGAGCCGGGTCCGCCCGAGGGCTCCGGTCATGAGGAACGCGGTCGCCGCGACGACGGCGGCCGCGGCGCAGACGAGGACCACGTAGATCACCTGCGGGTGGTCACGGATGGCGGGCGCCACGAGCAGGTCGGTCAGGCGGGAGACGGGGGAGAAATGCCCGAAGAGGGGCTCCTTCAGGTAGTCCCAGGTGAGCTCGGCGTCCCGGCCCTGGGTCAGGAAGATGTAGTCGTCGGAGAACAGGAAGACGCTGCGGGCCCAGAACATCTGGACGAGCACCGCGCCAGCGACGACGACGACGTATGCGCGGAGGGGGACAGGGCGCCCGCCGGGTTCGTCGGGCTGGTCGGGCTCGGGTGGCACGTCGGCGCGAACGGGTGGCTCCGGCTCCTCGGGCAGGTCCGCGTCGACGGGGCGGTCCTGCTCGGGCGGTCTCGTCGCGCTCCTACTCGGAGTGGGACGCAAAGTTCTTCGGACGCAGGACGGCGACGAACTGGTACCCGAAGAACGTCGGCCTCAGGTCGACGAGGAAGCGATCCGCCTTCGAGAGGTACCGCGACGACCGCTTCTCGTCGCCCTCGCGGAAGACGCTGAGCGGGAGCCCGGTGTAGTCGAGGCTCTCGACGCGCAGCCGGGCGGCGGCGAAGGTCCGAAGGAGCCCGCGTCGGCTGAAGAACCGCAGGTGGGTCTCGTCGAGAATCCCGCGGCGGTCGTAGTCGAAGGTGCCGGTGGCCACTCGTGCTCGCGGGTACCAGTGCCCGAAGTTCGGCGTCGACACGACGAGCCGCCCTCCGGCGCCGAGCCGGGAGGCCATGTCCCGGAGCAGCCGGTCGGGTTCGCGGACGTGCTCGATGACGTCGGCGGCGATGATGACGTCGTAGGAGTCGCCGACCTCGGGAAGCCCCTGCTCGAGATCGGCCTGGACGAAGTCGTCGAGCCGGTCGCGGACCCCGTCCTCCTCGTAGCTGTCCACGCCGACGACGTGGTGCCCCATCGCGCGGATCTTCTCGCCCAGCAGCCCGCCGGAGCAGCCGACGTCGAGGACCTTGCCCGGGGGCATGTCGCCGAGGAGGCGCAGGATCGTCTCGTGCGAGCTGCCCTCCTCGGACTTCAGGCCGTACTCGTGGGGGTGGGGGATCCACTTCTGGGTGCCGAAGCCCATCCGCGACGTGCGGTAGACGACGACGTCCCGCATGACGTTCTTCGCGTACTTGACGCCGTCGACGTAACAGATCTCGTCGCCGTAGTACGTCGGGATGGGGATCTCGACGATCCGCTTCCCCGCCGCGACGAGCTGGATGATGATCTGGGTGTCGAAGTCGAAGTCGTCGGTGTTCTCCTCGAACGGGATCTCGGCGAGCGCGGCGACCGAGTAGGCGCGGTAGCCGGAGTGGAACTCCGAGAGCGACGTGCCGAGGATGCGGTTCTCCGACGCGGTGAGGATCCGGTTGCCGACGTACTTGTACAGCGGCATCCCGCCGGCGCGGGCGCTGCCCGGCACCATCATCCGGGAGCCGAAGACGGCGTCCCCTTCCCCGTCGACGATGGGCGCGACGATCTCGGGGAGGATCTCCGGCGCGTACTGACCGTCGGCGTGGAGCAGCACGACGATGTCGAGGCCGCGGCTGATGGCCATCCGGTATCCGGACTTCTGGTTCCCGCCGTAGCCGCGGTTCTCCAGGTGCCGCACGACCGTGGTCGGCAGCAGCGGGTTCAGGGACTGCCAGCGCTTGCCGACGCCGTACGTGTCGTCCCCTGACGCGTCGTCGGCGACGATGAGCTCGGAGATCCGGCCGCGGAAGTCGTGGGGGATCCGGTCCAGCGTCCGCTCGAGCGTGCTCTCGGCGTTGTAGGCCACGACGAGCACCCCGATGCGTGGCTGCCCCTGCGGCCACTCGTTCTTGGGCACGCGCGGAGTCTAAACGCGTTTGCGCAGGTCGTCGTGCGGTCGGTATGCGTGTCGGTCCGCCCATCGGTAGGCGTGCCGGTATGCCTGCTCGCACGTCGATCATCGGGGATCCGCGACCTGGACGACGTGGGTCGCACGCGCGGTGACGAGGACGCCGCGGCCGGGTATCCGGGGCGTCTCTCCGATGACGGCTGCCCCCAACACCCGGGTGCCGGCGGATGGCTGCAACAGCAGGCCCGTTCGCGCGATGGCGAGGTCCTGGGCCAGTGCGCCCATGCGGGCGTCGAACGCCACGATGGACGTGGCGACGACCACCACCCCTCGGTCCTCGTCCACGCGTCGCGCGATCTCGAGCAGGACCGGTTCGAGCGGCAGCCCGGCCAGCCGCTCGGCGTCGTCGACGAGGACGACCAGGTCCGGATGCCGTCGCCGTGCCTCGACCAGGCGCTCGAGGTCCGCAGGCTGGGTGCCGCTGAGGGCCATCACGGCCCCGTCGTTGTTGTCGGTGGCGTCGGCCGCCCAGTCGTCCGTGCCGCCAGTGCCGTTGGCGCGGATTGCGGGCCACGGGTCGAGACCGCGGCCGACGACGGCGACGGGGTGCCCCTTGGCCCGGAAGCCCCGGGCCAACGTGACCAGCGCGCTGGTCCGGCCCGACCTTGCGGGACCGAGCACGACGATCCGACGCTCGCCGGTCGTCGCGAAGCCCACCGGTTCCAGGTCGCCGTCCCGTACCCCGACGACGACCACGTCCGCTTGATGGCGCGTTACCGGCACGTCGATGGTCGTCGGCAGTCGGCGAACCCGTGACGGTGCGCGGGCCGCCCAGTGAGCTGGCATCCCTGCCGAGAGGTCCGCGAGAACCGACGTCGGATCGGGCCCGAGCCAGCCGAGCTGGACCTCGTGATGGGTTCTCGCGTCCAGCGCACGCCCGAGAGGCTGATGGCCTGGGACCGCGCGCGCCGGGATCCCGGCCAGGGCGAGCTCGACCGGGTCGCCCAGCGCGAGCACGAGGCGCTGGCCGAGAAGCCCGGCGAGCTGACCAGCCAGCACCGCGCGCCCACCGGTCACGACCACTCGCAGCCCCGAACCGCTTGACGTCTCGACCAAGGTGCGCAGGTCCGCGGCCAACGACCCGTGCGCGTGCCCGGCGAGACGTTCCCACCCGTCGACGACGAGGACCGGCTGCGCAGTCGCCCAGCCCGGCCCCGACTCCGGCACGGAATCCACCCACGACATCGACCCGCGTCGCGACTCAGCCCTGGGCTCGGACGGCGACAGGCCTTCAGGCCTCAGGGCGGCGAGCCGCTCCAGTATGAGCCGGATGTGGTCTGCGTCGTCCACGTCGGCGACGGCGGCGACATGAGGCAGAACCGCCAGCGCCGATAGCGACCGCGGACCGATCGCATACAGGTGGACCCGGCTGGCGGGTTGGGCCGAGGCCAGCTGGGCGGCGATCGTGAGGACCGCAGAGGTCCGACCGCTCCGTCCCCCGCCGGCGACCCCCAGATGACCGTCGGCCATCTGCCAGTACCAGGGCCTCTGAACCTGCTCGGCCGGGACGTCCTCCAGCCCGAGGGGAACCGACTCCAGGCTTTCCCCCGCTCCGAGCGACGAGACCACGAGCCGGTCCGGAAGGGGTGGCAGCCATGGCGACTGCGGTTCTGCCACACCCAGGATGCGGGTCGCGCCTCGGACGGCATCGACGATGCGGTCGAGGTCGCGGGGGCCCGTCGCGGGCTCGGCGGCGTGAGCAGGGTCGGTCGGGTCGTTCGAGGTCGCAACCCGGCTGCGTGCCGCGGCCTCCCGCTCCGGGCGGCCGGGCCAGACGCGAGGCGGCGGGGTCACCGTCAGCCGCGGTATCGGGCCTGCCGCTACGGTGACCCGCGCTGACTGGAACCGCGTGAGGGGGGTCGCCGCTCCGCGCAGGGTGGCTCGTCCCGGCGTGTTGGCGTCGATCGAGGCGGCGTCCGGGTCGTCCAGCACGTCGACCGAGTCGGTTCGGTCCCGGACCCGGAGGGCGATGCGGAGGCTGACGTTCGCGCGGATGTCGGCCGACAGGATGCCGCCAGGACGCTGCGTCGCCAGGACGAGGTGGACGCCCAGGGAACGCCCGACCGCCGCTAGCCGAACCAGGCCAGGCACGAAGTCGGGCAGCTCCTCGGCGAGGACCCGGAACTCGTCGATCGCGATGACCAGCCGCGGCAGGGCGGGAAGGTCCGCGGCGGTGGCTCGTGCCCGCCGGTATGCGTCCATGTCGCCCGCCCCGACGCCGGCGAACAGCCTTTCGCGGCGCCGCAGCTCGGCCGTCAACGACGTCAGCGCTCGCGCGGTGAGCTGCCCGTCGAGGTCGGTCACCACGCCGACGACGTGCGGTAACCGCGCGCAGTCACGGAACGCCGCCCCGCCCTTGTAGTCCACGAGGAGGAACGTCATCTCGTCGGGTCGGTTCGCCAGGGCCAGTGAGCAGACCAGCGTCTGGAGCAACTCGGACTTCCCTGCGCCCGTCGTCCCGGCGATGAGGGCATGTGGGCCGTCGACGGCGAGGTCGACGGCCAGAGCTCCGGCCGACGTCACCCCGAGCACCGCGCGCGTCGACGCCGATCGTCGCTGCCAGCGCGCCGCGACGGACGCGGCGTCCACCTCGCCGACGAGGTCGAGCAGGCGGACCGACATCGGAAGGTCGGTCGTCGCCGCCACCGCGGCGACCGACAGCTCGCGCAGCGGAGCGAGCGCACGGGACGTGCGGTCGACCCACAGGCGACCGGGACGATCCGGGACCAGAGCACCCGAGGATCCGCTGTCCTCGCTCGAGAGGGTCGCACGATCCGACGCCAGCGTCAGCACCGCTCCACAAGCAGGGAGCTGCGACCGAGACGTCGCGAGAACCACGGCCACGACACCGACCGCCGGCCCGCGGCGCACGATGGAGTCCAGCGCGACGGCGTTGCGGGCGACCGGCCACCCGTCGACCACCACGACCACGAGGGAGCGCTCCGGCGGGGCGCGGACGCGGTCGGCATCCTCGCGCCGGCCGATCTCGGCCACCAGCCGGTCCAGGTGCGGACCGGCTTCCCCGGCCACCGCCATCGCCCGGAGGTGCGGCAACCAGCCGACGAAGTCCCAGTCACCGCCACGAGTCGGATCGGCCACGACCACGGTTAACTCAAGACGGCTGGGCGGGGCCGCGGTCGCAAGTCGCGCCATCACGGCAGCGACCGAGGACACCGTGACCCGGCGTTCGCCGCATACGCCGAGAACCCCGACTTCCGCCAGGTCCACCGTGACGGGGACGTCGTGCAGCCAGGTCGGCGCGGGCGTCGACCCACCGTCAACCATCACCCGGGACCGCCGTGCTCCGACGCCCAGGCGAACCTCTGCGCCGCTGCCCCGCCATAACGCGGCTCCCCGCGTCTCCGCGACGGCCAGCACCTCGGCGAGCGGGGGATGCGACCGCTCCAGCCTCTGGCGCTCGCGGAGCAGGGCGTCGCCGAGCGTTGCAGACGCTTCCTGAACCGCTGCCGCGTGCTCGCCCTCGGACACCGCGCCTGAACGGCGCCGCCGCTCACCTAGCCAGGTCGTCAACGACAGCACCGGTCCGGTCAGCCCGAACAGCAGCATGGTGAGCGAGTGCATCACCGCGGCGAGCGCACCCGCCAAGAGCAACGGAACCATGAGCGCTATCAACGGAAAGCGCATTCGCGGGCGCGCAGCAGGAGCGTCGGGAAACCGCACGCACTCCGGCTCGACCGGGCGCGTGACATCGGCGCCGGGCACGAGAAGGTGCCCGGCTCCATCGGGCTCCAGCCCGCCTTCGCCTCGAGGACTCATCCGAGCCTGGAGCCGCGTACTCCCGACCTCGACGACGTCTCCCTCCTCGAGCGCCCGCGGGGACGTGTCGACGCGTGCGCCGCATACCCACGTGCCGTTCGTTCCTCCGACGTCCCGCACGGTGATCTCAGAGGTGCGTCGCACCTCGAGCTCCGCGTGCCGCCGGGACACACGTGGGTCGGTCAGCGCAACCGTCGTGCCGTCGGCGCGGCCCAGCAGGGACCGTCCGAAGGGCAGGGGGACGCGCAGCCCGACGTCGGGACCGTCCAGCACCCTCAGCTCCCAGGGCGACCGGGGTGGCGATGCGGTCGGCGGTCCGTCGAGCTGTACGACCGCGGCATGGAGCAGCGGCGGCATGCCCACGAGCGAGGTGTCGGGGATGGGCCGGCCGGCGACCCAGAGGCCCGGCGCTTCGAGGGCCCGCGCGAGCTCACCCGCCCGCGCACCAGGCGCGCACTCGACGGCGACCACGCGGTCGGGCACCGCGGAGCTCGCCACCCGAACCGTCAGCTGGATCCTCATGTGACCTCCTGACGGCATCACACCGTTTCCCGGTGACACCCGTCGGAAGTTATCCACAGGCCGAGAGAACCTGTGCTTGCGTGGTCCTGCGGCCCTTGACGTGCCCTTACGATGACCGGCATTGACAGGCGGTACGGCGACGGCCCGAGGTCGCTGGAGAGGGGACATCGATGACGGATGCCGTGCGCGTCGTCGAGGATGAGGTCCGCGAGCTCATCCGCCGTTCGGGGCTCGACCCCGCCCGCCACCCCGCCGAGGTCGGCCGTCTGGTCCACGACGTCATCACGGACTACGACGAGCGGTCCCTGCACGGCGGTATGCCGGTGCTCGTCGATCGGCAGGAGGCGGCCAAGCAGGTCCTCGATACGGTGGCCGGGTTCGGGCCGCTGCAGCCGTACTTCGACGACCCGACCGTCGAGGAGATCTGGATCAACGAGCCGTCGAAGATCTTCATCGCCCGGCGCGGGGTCGCCGAGCTCACGACGACGATCCTCACGCCCGACGAGGTGCGTGACCTGGTCGAGCGGATGTTGCGCACCTCGGGCCGCCGGGTCGACCTGTCCTCGCCGTTCGTCGACGCCACCCTGAGCGACGGATCTCGTCTCCACGTCGTCATCCCGGACATCACACGCGACCACTGGCACGTCAACATCCGCAAGTTCGTCGTCCGTGCCGACCACCTCGAGGACCTCGTCCGACTCGGCACGCTCACCGCTCAGGCCGCCCGGTTCCTCGAGGCTTGCGTCGTGGCCGGGCTCAACATCCTGGTCGCCGGCGGAACGCAAGCCGGCAAGACCACTCTCCTGAACTGCCTGGCCGCCTCGATCCCCTCGCGTGAGCGGGTGGTCACCTGTGAGGAGGTGTTCGAGCTCAAGATCCCGCTGCGCGACGTCGCGAGCATGCAGTGCCGCCAGCCAAGCCTGGAGGGCACGGGTGAGGTACCGCTGCGCCGCCTCGTCAAGGAGGCGCTGCGGATGCGGCCGTCGCGGATCATCGTCGGCGAGGTGCGACAGGCGGAGTCGCTCGACCTGCTCATCGCCCTCAACAGCGGAGTTCCCGGGATGTGTACCCTCCACGCCAACTCCGCGCGCGAGGCGATCGTCAAGATGTGCACTCTGCCGCTGCTCGCCGGGGAGAACGTCGGATCGAGGTTCGTCGTGCCCACGGTCGCGTCGTCGGTCGACATTGTCGTCCACCAGGCCATCGACCGTGACGGCGTGCGACGGGTCCACGAGATCGTCGGGGTCCCCGGTCGGATCGAGGGCGACGTCGTGGAGATCGCCGACCTCTTCGTGAGCCGGGGTGGGCGACTCACGCGAGCGGACGGGTTCCCGCCGCATACCGAGCGGTTCGAGCGCAGCGGGTACGACCTCAGCGTGCTGTTGGCCCAGGAGACCTGATGCGGGGTGTCATCGTCGGACTCATGGTCGGCATCGGTCTGTTCTGCATCTGGTGGTCGTTCTGGCCGCGTGAGGAGCACGCGGTCGAGCCCCGTCGAGCAGGCCTCAGGGCCCGGCTCCAGGACGACATCACCCAGGCCGGTTACACCAGCGTCAGCCCCGGAAACGTCCTCACCGCAGGCGTTCTGGCCGGCCTGCTGGTCTTCGCCCTCATGCAGGCGAGTACGCGCGTCGTTCCCGTTGCGCTGTGCTTCGGGGTGATGGCCGCGTATGCGCCGTTCGCCCTCGTGCGGATGCGCGCTCGTTCGCGTCGTGCTCACCTTCGTGACCTGTGGCCCGACGCCGTCGACAACATCGCCTCGGCCGTCCGCGCCGGGTTGGCCCTGCCGGAAGCGTTGAGCCAGTTGGCGATCCGGGGCCCCGAGGAGCTGCGGCCCGCGTTCGCGGCGTTCGCCGAGGACTACCGCACGACGGGCCGGTTCCACGGCTGCCTCGACCGGCTCAAGGAGCGGCTGGCTGACCCCGTCGGCGACCGGCTCGTCGAGTCGCTGCGGATCGCCCGCGAGGTCGGTGGCTCTGACCTCGGCCGGCTGCTGCGGACACTCTCGACCTTCCTGCGCGAGGACGCGCGGACGCGTGCAGAGCTCGAGACGCGCCAGGGGTGGACGGTCAACGCGGCGCGCCTTGCCAGTGCGGCGCCGTGGGTCGTCCTCGCGATGATGTCCTTTCAACGCGACTCGCTGCAGGCCTACAGCTCGCCCGGCGGTGTCGCCGTCCTGCTCGTCGGCGCGGCCGTGACCGTCGTGGCATACCGGCTCATGGTCCGGATCGGCCGGCTGCCGCAGGAAGAGCGGGTGCTGCGATGAGCTGGCTTTCCTCGTTCGGCCCGTCGAGCTGGAGCTGGCTCGGCGCCCTCGCGGGTGCCGCGGTCGGGGTCGGCCTCTTCCTCGTCATCGTCGGACTTCCGGTGTCACGACGGCCGGGGCTGACCGAGCGACTGGAGCCGTACCTGCGCGACACCCCGCGGCCGTCCCGTCTGCTCAACCGCGCCGAGTCCGTATCGGTCGCCGGGGTTGCCCGGATCGTGCGGCCCCTCCTGACCGACCTGGCCCGCGCGGTCGAGAGACTCCTCGGCGGTGCGGCGTCTGTGCGCCGCCGACTGCTGCGCGCGGGTCAACCGCCCGACGTCGAGCGGTTCCGCGCCGAGCAGGTCGTCTGGGGCGCGGTCGGCGCGTTGGTCGGGGTCGTCCTCGGCGTGCTCGCGATGCTGTTCCGCGGTGCGTCGGCGCTCCCGGTCGTCCTGCTGGTCGTCTGCTTCGCGGGGGCGGGCATCGTCGGACGCGACCTCTGGCTGACCCGAGCCGCCAACCAGCGGGAGCGGCGCATGCTGGCCGAGTTCCCCACGATCGCCGAGCTGTTGGCGCTCGCGGTCAGCGCCGGCGAGGGCGCGATCGGTGCACTCGACCGCGTCTGCCGTCTCTCCCGCGGCGAGCTGTCGTCGGAGCTCGGCGCGTGTCTCGCCGAGGCCCGTGCGGGCGCGAACCTGCCCACCGCCCTGCAGGGTCTGGCCGACCGCACCGGTCTGCCCAGCCTGTCGCGGTTCGTCGACGGGATCGTCGTCGCCGTCGAGCGGGGCACCCCGCTGGCCGATGTGCTCCGCGCACAGGCGCAGGACGTCCGCGAGTCCGGCCGCCGCGCCGTCATGGAGGAGGGGGGACGCAAGGAGATCGGGATGATGATCCCGGTCGTCTTCCTCGTCCTTCCGGTCACCGTCCTGTTCGCCATCTACCCCGGCGTCGCGTTCCTGCGGCTCGCCGTCTGAGACCGGAGCTCCAGCACCCGAGGAGAGCACATGACCAGAAGCCTGACCCGCCTTGCCGCCACGGCGCATACGGTCGCGTACACCGCTGCGCACGCGCAGCGCACCGACCGGCGTGACCGGGGCGACGTCCCCGGTTGGGTCCTCATCACCGTGATGACCGCCGGACTCGTCTCCGCGATCTGGCTGCTCGCCGGACCCGCCCTGACGTCGATGTTCCAGGAGGCCTTGGCCAAGGTCACCGGGAAATGACCACCGGTGCGTCGTCCTGACGCGCTGAGGGTCCGCCGCGACCGTGGGTCGGCCATCGCGGAGTTCGCCATGGTCGGAGGTCTCGTCGTGCTCCTCGGCATGGGCATCTTCCAGCTCGCGCTGGTCCTCTACGTTCGCAACGCGCTGATCTCGGACGCGTCGGAGGGCGCGCGCCTCGGTGCGCGGGCGGGTGCCTCGTTGGACGAGGGCGCCGTGAGGACGCGTGACCTGATCACGCGCGATCTCAACGGTTCGTATGCGCAGCGCGTGACGGCGACTCGGCAGATCACCTCCGCCGGAGTGCAGGTGGTCGAGATCCAGGTGTCGTCGCCGGTTCCGGTGATCGGTCTGGTCGGCGCCACCGGTGTCATGACCGTCACCGGGCGCGCCTTCCAGGAGGGCCAGTGATCCCTCGTCTGAGCCTTCGACTGGCGCGGCGTGACAGCGGCCGCGCGATCGTCGAGTTCCTCGTCGTCGGCCTGCTCCTGCTGGTTCCTGTCGTCTACTTCGTGGTCACGCTCTCACGGGTCCAGGCGGCCGCCTTCGCGGTGTCGACCGCATCACGGGAGGCCGGCCGCGCCTTCACGACCGCCACCGACGACGAGGCGGCCTACGCGCGGGCACAGGCCGCCGCACGGATCGCGTTCGAGGACTACGACTTCGGCGCCGACGGGGCGATCCGGTTGGAGTGCGACGGCTCCCCGTGTCTGCGACCCCAGGGCCGCGTCGAGGCAGTCGCGACCGTCGACGTCCGGCTGCCGCTCGTCCCCGACATCCTCAGCGGCGCGATCCCCGCGGTCCTGCCGGTCTCGGCGACCCATGTCGCGACGGTCGACCGGTTCCGGGGCCGGTGAGGTTCGGTATGCGTCGTGTTCCGACGGCGGTGTGGCGGCGGCGCCGGCGCGGAGCCGGCCGCGACCGCGGCCAGGTGTCGATCCTCATCCTCGGACTGCTCGGCGTCGTCCTGCTCCTCCTCATCGGAGGGGTGGACGTCACCGCGGCCCAGATCGCCCGGGCCCGGCTGTTCGACGCCTCCGACTCAGCCGCCCTGGAGGCGGCAAACGCCCTCGACGAGGCGGCCGCGTACTCCGGCGGGATCGGCGACTCGGTGGTCGTCAGCAACGGCACCGTCGAGCGGGCGGTGGCGGACAACCTCGGTGCCCGACCGATGCCGTACGGCATCAGCGCCTGGGAGGTCGCGCGCGGGACCGGAACGACCGACGGCCGCACTGCGGTGGTCGTTCTCCAGGGGACGGCCGACCTACCGATGACCGGCGGGCTGCTGGCGGCGCTGGGCCGGTCCGTCACCATCACCGTCGAGTCGCGCGCTCGCGCACCTCTGCAATGACGGTCCTCGTCACGGGGTCTTGCTGGTGGTGCCAAGTATTCAGCGGCGGGCTGCGGCACTCTTAGTCGAGGGAACCACGCGGGGAGGTGGCTCATGGCCGCCTGGGAGTACGACAACTTCGACCTCCTGATCGAGACGGAGAGCGACGGTGAGTACCGCGCGCGCGTCATCGGAGCGCCGACGGGGGAGGCCCCGACCGGGACCTTCCGGATCCCCTTCGAACCGACCCAGCTCGAGAACCTCATGCTCAAGCTCGACCCGGGCCGCTCGGGTACCCGCCGGGTCGCCGCCGACCCGCAGTCGCAGGCCGCCCTGGAGCTCGGCAGCGGACTGTTCGAGGCCGTCTTCAGCAGCGACATCCGGCTCGCCTGGGCACGCAGCATCGACACGGTCCGGGACGCGCGACGGGGCCTGCGACTACGCCTCCGGCTGACCGAGGCGCCGGCGATCGCCGTGCTGCCCTGGGAGCTGCTCCACGACCGTCGCCAGAACAGCTTCATCGCCCAGTCCGAACGCACCCCCGTCGTCCGCTACCTCGAGGTCGCCGACACCCCGCGCACTCTCGACATCGACGGGCCCCTGCGCATCCTCGTGGTCATCGCGTCGCCGACCGACATGCCCGAGCTCGACGTCGAGGCCGAGTGGAACCGCGTCAACGCCGCCCTGGCCGACCGGGTCTCGCAGGGGACGGTGCAGCTCGACCGGCTCGAACAGCCCACGCTGCAAGGCCTTTCGACGTGGATCCGCCGGCACGACGTTCATGTCCTGCACTTCATCGGCCACGGTGAGTACGACCGGCAGGCCCAGGACGGCGTCCTGTACTTCTGCGACCAGTACGGGCGCCCCGCGCCGGTCTCGTCGGGCGTGCTCGGCCCCTACTTGCGCGACCACGACCCGTTGCGCCTGATCGTCCTCAACGCCTGCCAGGCCGCGCGGATGGACAGCACGGAACCCGTCCACGCGATGGCTCAGGCCCTCGTCCAGCAGGACTGCGTCGCGCTCGTCACCATGCAGTTCCCGATCAGCGGGGACGCCGCCGCCGCCTTCACCGGCGAGTTCTACGGGGCGCTCGCCGACGGCCTCGGGGTCGACCAGTCGGTCAGCAGTGGCCGCAAGGCCCTGCTCGCCTCGTATGCGTCGGAGTGGGCGACGCCGGTCCTCTTCCTCCGCGACCCGCAGGGCCAGGTCTTCGACCACATCGTGCCGCTGTCGGAGGACCTCTCCTCCGGTGCCGACGATATGGGAACAACGGCTCCGGCCGCCGCTGGTGTCGCCGCGGCGGCCGTCGCCAGTGTGGCTGCCGTCGCCAGCGCGGGAGAGATCGCCGCGGCCGAGGAGAACGCCGCGGAGCCTGCACCCGAGTCCGTGCCTCCGTCGGCGGTGCCCAGCGAACCCGCTCCGCCAGCCCCCGAGGTCCCCACCGGCGACCCGGCCGAGGTGCTCGCCGCGCTTCGCGTGTCCACGACCGACGGTGCCACCGCTGAGGAGGCCGGCACCGCGGGCGCTACGGTCGCAGCCGCCACGGTGCCGATGGCCCGTGCTCCGGCCCCGGCCCCCACGCCGACGCCGCTCGTCGGCTCGGGCTTGACGCTGCCGCCCGACACGGTCCGGATCCCGACCGGAACCAGCCCGGCAACCAACCCCGCAACCAGTCCCGCAACCAACCCCGCGTCAGGGGTGATCGCCGGCCGGATCATCGCGCTCGTCCTCGTCGTCGCGCTGCTGGGCTACCTGGGGTGGTGGTTCGCCAACCGGCCGACCGACGACGACGGCACCGCGACCCCGCCGCCGACAACCACGACCGCTCCGTCGACGACCAGCGACGCCCCGGCAGTCGTGTCGCAGCAGGTCACCGTCGCGGGCGCCACGGCATGGACCGACGCCCGCGTCGCCTGCGAGCCCGGCAAGAGTGTCCAGCTGGTCGCGTCCGGCACGGTCTTCCACGACCCGACCAACGGGGTGGGCCCCGGTGGCTCGACGAACGCCAGCCTGCGCCAGTTCAACCTGCCTGGCCTCTCGGACGCCAACCACGGCGCCCTCGTCGCGAGCCTCGACGCCAAGGCGCCGTTCACTGTCGTCGGCGACTCCGCGACCTACACCTGCGGGGCCGCCGGTGAGCTGTTCCTCGGCCCGAACGACAGCGGCGTGGACAACAACCACGGCGAGTGGACGGTGACCGTCACCCCGTCCGGCTGACCGGTCAGGGCGTCGCCGACGACCCAGACGGCGACGACGCAAGCGTCGCCGCCCCCGGCGCACTCCGCTCGATCGCGCGCTTGATGTTCTTCAGCAGCTCGCTCTCGGGCACCGACACCTCGACCTCGCCGGGCGTACCCGGCGAGCCCGGAGCCCCGGCCGCTCCGACCACCCGCAGCGCCGAGGCGATGTAGGCGGGGTTGGCGTCGCGCGCCAGCACCCGCGGCGTCGCCGCAGCCGGGTCCTGGTCGGCTCGAGCCGGCTGCCCACCGGACCCGCCGGACTTGAACGTGATGAGCCGCTCGAGCAGCTCGAACCAGAACGGCGCCCCGACCATCACGAGCACCGCCGTCAGCCCCCACCCGAGCACGTGACCGACCCACCAGCCGAAACCGTCGGGCCCCACCCCCATCCAGCCCACGGGGATCGACACCTCGGTCAGCGTGTTGGTGATCCCGGCGACGTCGCGCAGCAATGAGGCGTTGCCGGTCTGGCCGACGTTCTGGGCCGCCGACACGACCGCCTCCCGGGTCACCGGCGCGGTCCACAGCCGGGCCACGACGTCCGGCGTCGCCGCGTTGACCACCACCGCGAGCACGAACCCCAGCGCGCCCAGCCACAGCGTGGCCTGCCGCTTGTAGGAGTCGGACAGCCGGCCCATCGCCTCGTCGAACCACCGCTCGAGCCCGGCCCGCAGCTCGAGGGCGTCGTTGCTCGACTCCTGGAGCAGCGTCAGGAGCCGGTCGCGCAGCTGCCCGGGCAGGACGGCATCCGGCGACGAGCCGGCGTCCGAGGCCAGCTCGAGCACAGCGTCCGCGAACGACTTCGCCGACAGGTATGCGGGTGCCTTGCCGCCCGACGAGTCGGTCGCCGCCGCATACACCGAGGTCCGCTGGAGGGCCGTGAGAGCCGCCTTGGCGTCCGCCCCGCCGTTGCCGGTGCCGCCGAGCAGTGAGCCGAGGGCCGACTGGAGGTTCTTCGACCGGGTGCGGGCGAGCCGGTTGATGAGCTCGAGGATGCTCGACGTGGCCGTCGCGAGGATGAACAGCATCAGCACCAGCCCGATGGCGGTGTCCAGCGCCTGCGACCCGAACATGCCCCGACGATAGGGGCGACGACGGACAAACCCCGGGAGCCGGGCCTCCACGCCCTGAGCGCAATCAGCGCACGGGTGAAACACAGGGACGGTCGAGTACGGTCTTCCGGTGACCGACCAGCACGCAGCCCCGGCCAAGGCGGCCGGAGGCGTCCAGACCAGCACGACGTCCGTCCGGGACAACCCCGCCGAGCATCGCTACGAGATCGTGGTCGCGGGCCGGGTTGCCGGGTTCGCGGCCTACCTCGACCGGCCCGGTGGCGAGGGTGGAGGCCAGCGGCGGGTCTTCATCCACACCGAGATCGACCCCAACCACGAGGGCCAGGGCCTCGGCGGAGTCCTCGTCAAGGGCGCGCTCGCCGACGTCCGCGCCTCCGGGCGCCGGGCCGTGGCGGTCTGCCCGTTCGTCGCGGCCTACGTCAAGCGGCACCCGGAAGAGGCCGACATCGTCGACCGCGCGACGCCGGCCATCCTGTCCTCCCTCTGAGCCGCCGCTGATGTCCGCGCGGGACGTCGACGTCCTCGTCATCGGGGCCGGTCTCGGCGGGATCGGCGCGGCGTGGCACCTGCAGCACGAACGACCCGGGACCTCCTTCGCGATTCTCGAGGCGCGGGCGGCCATCGGCGGCACCTGGGACCTGTTCCGGTTCCCCGGGGTGCGCTCCGACTCGGACATTCACACCTTGGGCCTCCCGTTCCGGCCCTGGCTCGGCGCCGAGGCCCGTGCGAACGGCGACGCGATCTGCGACTACCTGACGGAGACCGCCGTCGCCTACGGGATCGACACGCGGATCCGGTTCGGCCGCAAGGTGCTTCGGGCCGACTGGTCGTCCGCCGAGGCACGGTGGACCCTCGACGTCGTCGCCGACGGGAGCCACGAGACGTGGACGTGCGCATTCCTCTACAGCTGCACCGGCTACTACGACTACGCGGCCGGGTACACGCCGCACTTCGCAGGCGTGGACGACTACCAGGGCCGAGTAGTGCACCCGCAGTTCTGGCCTGAGGACCTCGAGGTCCGGGGACGGCGCGTAGCGGTGATCGGCAGCGGCGCGACCGCGGTCACCCTCGTACCCGCCCTCGCCGACGCCGGCGCGGAGGTGACCATGGTCCAGCGCTCGCCGAGCTGGGTGGCGGGCGTCGGCCGGCAGGACCCGACCGCGGTTCGCCTGCGCGCCTGGCTGCCCGATCGGCTGGTCGCCTCGGCGCTGCGCACCAAGAGCGCCGCGGTGAGCATCGGGCTGTACGAGATCTCCCGCCGCGCTCCGCGGGTCGCCGCCGCATACCTGCGTCGCGGTATGCGCGCGGTCGTCGGCGAGGCGGCCGTGGCCGAGCACTTCACGCCGAGCTACCGGCCCTGGGCGCAGCGGCTCTGCATCGCCCCGGACAACGACTTCCTCCACGCCGTGGCCGACGGACGCGCCGAGCTGGTGACCGACCGGATCGACCGGTTCGTTCCGGAGGGGCTCGCGTTGGGGTCCGGACGCGTGGTCGAGGCCGACGTCGTCGTGACCGCGACCGGGCTGACCCTGCTGGCCATGGGCGGCGTCGACCTGCTCGTGGACGGTCAGGCGGTGGATCTGGGCGAGACGTTCGTCTACCGGGGAGCGATGCTGAGCGGTGTGCCGAACCTCGCCATGTGCTTCGGGTACGTCAACTCCTCGTGGACGCTGCGGGCCGAGGTGACCCATGCGTTCGTGTGCCGGGTGCTGGACTACCTCGACGAGCACGACGCGGAGTCCGCCACGCCCGTCGCCCCAGCCGGTATGCGTCGGACTCCGGTGATGGAGCTCACCTCGGGGTACGTCCGGCGGGGCCAGGACCGGTTCCCCAAGCAGGGGGACCGGGACGCGTGGACGATCCCGCAGAACTGGTTCGTGGACCGTCGGGCGGTGCGGCGCGCGCGGATCGAGCAGGACATGACGTTCGTGGCGCGCCGACGCCGTCCCACGGACCAGCGCTCGGCGCATACCGTCGGGCGGGCGTCGTGAGCGGGCTCCCGCGGTTCGTCTTCCGCGGTCGGACGGCGGTCGTCACCGGTGCCGCCAGCGGCATCGGCGAACAGGTCGCCCACGCGCTGGCGCGACGGGGCACGAACCTCGTGCTGCTCGACCGCGACGTCGAGCGGCTGCGGGCGGTGGCCTCCGAGGTGCGGTTCCTCAACGCCGATATCGAGGTGGGGACGATCATCGTCGACCTGGCCGACGCGGAACGACTCGCCGTCGTGGCCGAGGGCCTCCGGGCGACCCATCCCCAGCTGCACCTCCTGGTCAACAACGCGGGCGTGGCGCTGGCGGGGATGTTCGAGCAGACGTCGCTCGAGGAGTTCGAGTGGCTGGTGGACATCAACCTCCGCGCCCCGATCCGGCTCACCCACCACCTGCTGCCGACGCTGCTGGAGGCCCGGAACGCGCACGTTGTCAACGTCTCCAGCATCTTCGGGATCATCGCGCCGCCGGGCCAGACCGCGTACAGCACGAGCAAGTTCGGGCTGCGCGGGTTCAGCGAGTCGCTCCGGTCCGAGCTGCGGCCGCAGGGGATCGGTGTGACGACGGTCCACCCCGGCGGCATCCGGACGGCAATCGCCCGCAACGCTAGGGCCGCGTCCGGCGTCCGCGAGGAGGACGTGGCCGCAGGGCGGGCGACGTTCGACCGGATGCTCCGGATCCCGCCCGAGCGCGCGGCCGAGCTCATCCTGCGGGCCGTCGAACGCCGCAAGGCGCGACTCCTCATCGGCGCCAGCGCGCGGATCCCCGATCTGGCCGCCCGCCTTGCGCCGGTCGGCCACTCCCTGGCGTTCCGGCCGATCCTGGCCCGCGCGACCCCGGCCGCCCGCTCGGTCAGGGACCAGGCGAGGACGAACTAGGCTGGGTAGTCGTGGCTGTCGACTTCCATGAGGAGATCAAGAACCTGCGCGCGACGATGGACTCCGTGCGCGAGGTGACGAACCTCGACGCCCTCCGCGCCCAGATCACCGACCTCGAGAAGCAGGCCTCGGTCCCGGATCTGTGGGACGACCAAGAGAAGGCCCAGCAGATCACCTCGTCGTTGTCCCGGGCCAACAACGAGCTCGAGCGGGTCGTCGGGATGGACCAGCGCGTCGAGGACATCGAGACGCTCGTGGAGATGGGCACCGAGGACGGCGGCGACGCCGAGACGATGGCCGAGGCGGAGCGGGACCTCGCTGCCCTCAAGAAGGACGTCGGCGAGCTCGAGGTCCGAACCCTCCTGTCCGGCGAGTACGACGAGCGCGAGGCGGTCGTGACGATCCGCTCGGGAGCCGGCGGGGTCGATGCCGCCGACTTCGCCGAGATGCTCATGCGGATGTACCTGCGCTGGGCGGAGCGCCACCAGTACCCCACGACCGTGCTCGACACGAGCTACGCCGAGGAGGCGGGACTCAAGTCCGCGACCTTCGAGGTCAAGGCGCCGTATGCGTTCGGGCACCTCACCGTCGAGGCCGGGACGCACCGCCTGGTCCGGATCAGCCCGTTCGACAACCAGGGCCGCCGGCAGACGAGCTTCGCCGCCGTCGAGGTGATCCCGCTCATCGAGAGCACGGACTCCATCGAGATTCCCGAGAACGAGATCAAGGTCGATGTGTTCCGCTCCAGCGGTCCCGGCGGCCAGTCGGTCAACACCACCGACTCCGCGGTCCGGATGACCCACATCCCCACGGGCATCGTCGTGTCGATGCAGAACGAGAAGTCCCAGATCCAGAACCGCGCCGCCGCCCTGCGGGTGCTCCAGTCGCGGTTGCTGCTCGTCCGGCAGGCCGAGGAGGACGCGGCCAAGAAGGAGATGGCCGGCGACATCAAGGCCAGCTGGGGCGACCAGATGCGGTCCTACGTCCTGCACCCGTACCAGATGGTCAAGGACCTGCGGACCGAGCACGAGGTCGGCAACACCAGCGGAGTGTTCGACGGCGACATCGACGACTTCATCGAGGCGGGCATCCGATGGCGCCGCACCGGTGAGAAGGAGCAGAACGCGTGAACGTCGTCCAGAAGACCGTGTTCCGGGTCAACAACCGGTTCCACGCCGCCGTTTACCGGGCCAGCAAGGGCCGGCTGGGCGCCAAGGCCGTGAACGGCTCGCCCGTCGCGCTGCTGACGGTGGCCGGGCGCAAGACCGGCACCCCGCGCACCGTGCCCGTCGCGGCCTTCCCGCTGGGGGACGGCTGGGTGGTCGTGGGCTCCGCCGGCGGTGACGCTGCCGAGCCACAGTGGTTCCGCCATCTGCGCGCTACCGATCACGCGGGCGTGCTGGTCGGTGACGTTCGTCACGACGTGGCGGTGCGCCTGCTCGAGGGGGTCGAGCGCGACGTCGCCTTCGCGGGAATCGTCGCTGCGGCGCCCGGCTTCGGCAAGTACGAGGCGAAGGCCGGCCGGCCGATGCCGGTGGCGCTTCTCACACCCCACTGAGGCCGAGTCGTTACACGCCCGTCACACCATGGGCCCCACGGGCCACGCCAGTCACTCCAGCCACGATACGAGTGGGCGTCCGCAAAGGTTTCGATGTAATCTCGATCTGCGTCCGGCTGGCGTTCACCTCCCGCAGTGTGTCGCCGTCAGCCCGTACTCTCGGCAACAGCGCCGACGGATCGGGTGACGCGACGAGCAGGCATACGCGTGTCTATCCGTCACCGACGAGGCCGTCGGCGGCCGATGTGGTCGTACCCCAGGTACGACGTCGTCGGAGGATGATGCGTCGGATCGAGACGGTAGTGGAACGAAACTAGTTACGGCGAACGGAGCGAGAAACGCGATGACGGTGGACCAAGGGCTGACGAGGCCCGCCGCCAGTCCCGTCGCGCTCGCCGTCGCCCGCGAGATCGCGGGAGTGGCCGACGCCTGGCGCATGCCGGCCGTCCGCCGCGGCACCTTCGCCGGGCTGCTCATCCTCGTCGGCAGCCTCACCCCCGCCTTCCTTCCCGACGTCAACCCGTTCACCGACGTCCCGGTGCTGGGCTGGCTGCAGACCGTGCCGGGTCGCATCCTCGCCACTGCCGTACTCATGGCCGGCGTGCTGCTCATGCTCGACTCGTGGCTGCGCCTGCGCCCGCGGGCCGGAGTGAAGCCGACCCGCCACATTCTCTGGCTCTGGTCACTGCCCCTGCTGCTCGCGCCGCCGCTGTTCAGTCGCGACGCCTACAGCTACGTGGGGCAGGGCCGCCTCGTCCACGTCGGCATCGACCCTTACCGCTACGGGCCCGCCGCGATCGCGGAGCAGTACTCCCAGAACGTCGACCCGATGTGGCTCTACACGCCGGCGCCCTACGGGCCGCTGCAGCTGCAGATCCAGCACCTCATCGTCGATATCGCCGGTCCCAGCCACCCGTACGCGGCGGCGGTCGCCATGCGCCTGCCGGCCATCCTCGGGGTCGCGCTCATCGCCTTCCTGCTGCCCAAGATCGCGAGCCGCTTCGGCTACGACATGGGGATGACGACGTGGTTCGTCGTCCTCAACCCCCTCGTCGTCATGCACCTCGTCGGCGGCGCGCACAACGACGCGCTGATGCTCGGCCTCATGGTCCTCGGCATCTACCTCGCGGTGGAGAAGCGGACCTGGCTGGCGGTCATCGCCATCGCCCTCGCCGGGGCGATCAAGGCTCCGGGGCTTGCGGCCATCCTCGTCGTGGTCGCTCTGGAGGCTCGTCGCCGCCAGGGCCGCGTACCGACCATCCCCGAGGTGTTCCGCGAGCTCCTCCGCACCGGTGGCGCCTGTGTCGCCGCCTTCCTCGCCATCACCGTCGCCTGCGGTCTCGGGCTGGGATGGCTCGGGGCGCTGGGTGTGCCTGGCGCCGTGCGATCGGTCCTGTCTCCGGTGACCGTCGTCGGTATGGGCCTCGAGCACGTCCTCATCTGGCTGCAGGTGCCCAACGCGCTCGACACCACGACCGTGGTGGTCCAGCGGATCGGCCAGGTCCTCGGCATCCTGGTCTGCGCCCGCATCGCCTGGCGCCTCGGGCCCGTCGCGCCGCTCCGGGCCCTCGCCTGGGTGGTCACGATCATCGTGCTGACCGGTCCGGTCGTGCACCCCTGGTACCTCATCTGGGCCGGTCTGTTCCTCGGCGTCACCGAGGGCCTCCGGTTCTGGCCGAGCCGCATCATGGTCTGGGTGACCGCCGGCCTGGTCGTCTACAGCACGGTCGACTCCGCGTTCCGCAACGGCGCCCTGGCGCTCGGCGTGACCGCTGCGCTGGCGCTGACCTGGATCGCCATGGGTCACGACCGCGACCTCGACCGCGAGAAGGACCCGATCCGCGTGGCCACGCTCGGCCGGTGGAGCACCTTGATGAGCTGGTGGGCGTTCCTCCAGGGCACCACCACGGGCGGGGTCGCACTGCGTCGTCAGCCGCCGGCGGCGGAGATGCTCGACGGTGTCGAAAATGTCGAGGGCCTCGACGAGCACGACGCCGAGCCCGCGTTGACCTCTCACGCTGCCCCTGGATCGTCGGGAACTGACCCGAACGGGTGACATCCGGGTGACATCCCCGCAAACGCCTTCCCCTTACCGCTGAGCCGACTTACCGTGTTGGTGCCCGGTCCACGCCAGAGCCGGGTAGGCACGGGGGGCCGGGGCCGCCACGCCCGAGTCACATCAGTAACACCCGTTTCACGGGTGCCCGGTTTACGCTCCCAAGGACGTTCGCATGCGCGACAGCCCCCGAGGGTGCCCGACGAGGGTCCCCACCGAGAGCCGAAGGCCCACGCTCACATGATCCTGTTCGACACCGTGACGAAGAAGTACCCGCGGACCACGCGGCCCGCTGTCGACGGCGTGTCGCTCGAGGTCGAGCGGGGCGAGTTCGTCTTCATCGTCGGCCAGTCCGGTTCCGGCAAGTCCACCCTGCTGCGCCTCGCGCTCAAGGAGGAGAACGCCACGTCCGGGTCGGTCTTCGTCGCCGGCCGCGAGCTGTCCCGGTTGCCCGACCGCAAGGTCCCGCAGCTGCGCCGCGAGATCGGCACGGTGTTCCAGGACTTCCGGCTGCTGCCCAACAAGACCGTCTTCCAGAACGTCGCCTTCGCGCTCCAGGTCATCGGCAAGTCCCGCTCGGTGATCCGCCAGACGGTCCCCGAGACTTTGCGCACCGTCGGGCTCGAGGGCAAGGAGAAGCGACTCCCGCACGAGCTGTCCGGTGGTGAGCAGCAGCGCGTGGCCATCGCCCGCGCCATCGTCAACAAGCCGGCGATCCTCCTCGCCGACGAGCCCACGGGGAACCTCGACCCGGGCATCAGCCTGGAGATCGTCGGGCTGCTCGACCGGATCAACCGCTCCGGCACGACGATCGTCATGGCGACCCACGACCTGCACATCGTCAACGCCTACCGGAAGCGCGTCATCGAGCTGAAGGAGGGCCGGGTCGTCCGCGACGACGCCCGCGGCGAGTACAACTCGGGCGAGATCGTCATGCCCGGCTGGGACACCCGCCCGTCGCTGGACGCCCTCGACGCGATCGCCGTGGCCGAGGCCGCGTCCGCATCCGAGTCCGGCGACTCCGCGCATACCGGCCACGGACCGGACTCCGACGGGCCCGACTCCGACGAGCTCGTCGCGGTCGGTGCCGCGGCCAAGGAGCCCCGGACCTCCCGGCTGAAGCTCCGCCGAGGCCGGTAGGGCAAGGGGACTCGGATGCGGCTCACATTCTTGCTCGGCGAGATCGGCAACGGTCTGCGCCGCAACGTCTCGATGGTGGTCTCGGTCGTCCTGGTGACGATGATCTCGATGTACCTGCTCGGCATGGGCCTGCTCGCCCAGCGGCAGGTCGACACGATGAAGGACTACTGGTACGACCGCGTCCAGGTGTCGGTCTTCCTCTGCGTCGACAAGTCGCTGTACCCCAACTGCGCCGGCGCCGCGACCACTCCGGCCCAGCGGGACGCGCTCAAGGCCCAGCTCGAGCAGATGAAGCCCCCGGTCAAGGAGGTCTTCTACGAGACCCAGGGCGAGGCATACCAGCGGTTCAAGGACCAGTTCCGCAACAGCCCGCTCGGGGAGCAGGCGACCGAGCGCGCGTTCGCCGACTCGTTCCGCGTCTCGCTGACCGACGCCAGCAAGTTCGACGTCATCGCCAGCTCGTTCCAGGGCGCGCCGGGCGTCGGCAAGGTCCAGGACCAGAAGCAGCTGCTCGACAAGTTCTTCACGTTCATGAACGTCGTGTCCTGGTCGGCCATCGCGCTGGCGGTGCTGATGGTCCTGTGCGCCACCCTGCTGATGGCCACGACGATCCGGCAGACCGCGTTCAGTCGACGCCGGGAGACCGGGATCATGCGCCTCGTCGGCGCCTCGAACTCGACCATCCAGCTGCCGTTCATCATGGAGACGGTCGTCGCCGCGGTCGTCGGCGCCGGGCTCGCGATGACCCTCCTGTATGCGACGGTGCGCTACGGCGTCTCCGGCTACCTCAGCACCGCGCTCATCGACACCGCCTTCATCGGGGTACCCGACGTCGTCGCCATCGCGCCGTGGGTCATCGGCGGAGTCGTCGGGCTGGCCGTGCTCACCTCGGGATTCACCCTCCGGAGGTACCTGCGTGTATAGCCACCCCACGAAGTTCTCCGCTTCGCTCCGATACTTCGCGGGGGCCCCGACCCGCCACCGCACGAAGTTCCCCAGGCGCGCGGTGACCGCCGCGGTGGCCGCCGCCTGCGCCCTCGCACTCGGGGTCACCGGCGCGGTGTCCTCCGCGGCCGACACGGGGGACCAGAAGCGCGCCGTCGACCAGCAGATCCAGGACATCAAGGGGGCTCTCGACGAGACCTCCGCGGATCTGGCCACCGCCTACAACGCCCTCCAGGCGACCCAGTCGCAGCTCCCGGCCGCGCAGGCCGCGCTGACCCAGGCCGAGGACGCTGAGCACACGGCGAACCAGCACAACGACGAGATCGCCGCGCAGCTGGCCGTGGCGCAGGCCAACGAGCAGCGCGCCGTCGAGACGCAGACCTCCAACAAGGCCAAGCTCGATGAGACCCAGTCGGTCCTCGACAACTTCGCCGCCGACCTCTTCCAGGGTGGCGGCGGCGGCTCGCAGATGTCGGTCGCGCTGGGTGCGACCAGTGCCGACGACTTCGCGACCCGCGTCGTGCTCGCCGACCAGGTCACCTCGCTCACCGACAACGCCATCAAGGAGCTCCAGAACGCCCGCGCCGAGGCCACGGCGCAGGAGTCTTACCTCAAGGCGGTCGAGGCCGAGGTCACCCAGCTCAAGCATGACGCCGAGGACGCGCTGGCCAAGGCCCAGGCCGCCCGCACCGCGGCGGCGGCGGCGAAGACCAACCTCGACAACCTCCTGTCGCAGCAGTCCGCCTACGCCGCTCAGGTCGAGTCGAAGAAGGCCGCCGAGCTCCAGCGGCTCGCTGACGCCGAGGCCGAGTCGGCGCAGCTCCAGGCCACCCTCGTGGCTCAGGCGCGGGCCGCGGCCGCGGCCGAGGCGGCGCGGGCGGCCGCCGCGCGGGCGGCCGGACGCGCATACGCACCCGTCACCGGGGGCACCGGATTCCTCAGCCACGCCGCCAACGGGCCGATCACGTCGCCGTTCGGCCTGCGGTACCACCCGATCCTGCACGTGTGGAAGCTCCACTCCGGCACCGACTTCGGGGTCCCGTGCGGCACGCCGGTGTTCGCGGCGGCCGACGGCACCGTGATCAGCGCCGGCTGGGGTGGCGGCGACGGCAACCGGATCGTCATCGACCACGGCATCGTCAGTGGGGTCGACCTCGCCTCGACCTACAACCACCTGACCTCGTTCGTCGTCAAGAGCGGCCGGGTCACCCGTGGCCAGCTCATCGCCTACTCCGGCACGACGGGCTACTCCACCGGGTGCCACCTGCACTTCGAGACGCTGGAGAACGGGCAGTTCGTCGACCCGATGAAGTGGCTGTAGCGGCGCTCTCGGGAACCGCACGCCGCGCGCCGACGTCAATCTCGCAGGAGTCGCGCCGGTCGGCCCGGTAGCGTGGCCTCGCGCACGGGTCGACCCGTGCGCGTCGAACGACGACCAGTCGGGAACGAGCGGGGAGGGCGGAGCGGTGGCCAAGGAACGCGGTCGATCGGTGATCGCGAGCAACCGCAAGGCGCGTCACGACTACCACATCGAGGACGTCTTCGAGGCGGGCCTCGCGCTGACCGGCACGGAGGTCAAGGCCCTGCGGATGGGGCGTGCCTCGCTCGTCGACGGATTCGCGCACTTCTCCGGCAACGAGCTGTGGCTCGAGGGCGTGCACATCCCGGAGTACCTCAACGGCACGTGGACCAACCACGCCCCGCGTCGGCGTCGCAAGCTGCTGCTGCACCGCGAGGAGCTCGAGAAGATCGCGACGAAGACCCGCGAGCGCGGGCGCACGGTGGTGCCGCTGCAGCTGTACTTCAAGGACGGCCGCGCCAAGGTCGAGATCGCGCTCGCCACGGGCAAGCGCGAGTACGACAAGCGGCAGTCCCTGCGCGAGCGCCAGGACCGGCGGGAGGCCGACCGCGCGATAGGGCACCGGGAGAACCGGTGAGAGGCCGCATACCCGCCGTCCTCGCTCTCCTCCTCGCGGGGGCGGTCCTCGTCGGGCTGCCGGCCACGGCGTACGCGTCGCCGCCCGCGGTCGCCGCGCCGGCGGCGAGCGGGTCGTTCGACCGGATGTCGTCCTTCACCGCGAACTACGTCCTCGACGCCGAGGGCGGGGCGACGGTCACCGAGACGATCGACTACGTCTTCGGCACGAGCAGCGGGGCCAAACACGGCATCTACCGCAACATCGTCACGCGCCAGCAGGTCACGGACCCCAACGACAAGTCCGACGAGGACACCTACCGGTACTACGCCCTCGACCTCGAGAGCGTGACGAGCCCGACGGGCGCGCCGACCCAGGCCAAGCTCACCGACCAGAACGGCGGCCAGACCCAGATCCGGATCGGCGACCCCGATGTCACGGTCAGCGGCTCCGAGACCTATGTCCTGAGGTACCACCTGGCCAACGTCATGAACGCGTTCCCCGACCACGCGGAGTTCTACTACAACGTCTTCCTCGGCGACGCGATCCCGAAGGACCACGTCAAGATCACCGTGACCGGTCCCGGTGGGGTGACCGACGTGAACTGCATCCGCGGCTCCGGCACCGGCAAGCCGTGCGACCTCGCGCAAGCCGGGCAGACCGCCCTGTTCACGGTCGACAACCTGCTCGGCAACGAGGACCTGACCATCGCGACGACGCTGCCCCGCGCCGGGTTCGGCGAGCTGAAGCCCGACATCCGGGCCTACGGGTCGGCCTACGACGCTGGCCAGGCCAAGGTGCTCAGCTCGCTGGCCCTGGCTGGCGGGATCGGTGCGCCGCTGCTCGCCGCGGGGGTCATGGGCGTCCTCGTTGCGACGCGCGGTCGGGACGAGTGGTACGCCGGTGTAACGCCCGGCCTGAGCCCCGGCGCGGCCGACGCCGTCGCTCCCGGGACTGTTCCCCCGCCGCCGCAGCCGACCATGCGGGGCCGCAAGCCCGAGATCGCCGTCCAGTTCAACCCTCCGCCGGGCGTCCAGCCGGGGATGGTGGGCACGATCATCGACGAGTCGGCCGACACCATCGACGTCTCGGCCACGGTCATGGATCTCGCCGTGCGCGGGTTCCTGCGGATCGAGGAGATCCAGAACGGGACGGTCTTCTCCCGCACCGACTGGAACCTCGTGCAGCTCCCCCCGCCGGCGGGCCAGACGCTGCGCCCCTACGAGGCCACCGTCCTGGACGGCATCTTCGCGACCGGCTCCGAGATCAAGCTGTCCGAGCTCAAGTACAAGTTCCACACCACGCTGAACCTCGCGATCCGCCAGATGTACACCGAGGTCGTCGACCGCGGCTGGTTCCGTCGGTCGCCGCAGACGCAGCGGGCCGGCTGGCTGGCACTCGGGTTCCTGCTCATCGGCGCCGGCGTCGTCAGCTGCTTCTACCTCGGCGTCATCACCCGCGCCATCGACCAGACCGGCGGGATCGGGATCGGCATCCCGTCCGGAGTCGTCCTCGGCATCGGGCTGATCGTGGCCGGCCTCATCTTCCGGATCCTCGGCAAGCGGATGGCCGCCAAGACCGCCGCGGGTTCGGCGGTGTATGCGCAGTCGCTCGGCTTCCGCAAGTACCTCGAGACCGCCGAGGCGAGCCAGATCCGGTTCGAGGAGGCGTCGGCGATCTTCAGCCGGTACCTGCCGTACGCCATCGTGTTCGGGGTCGCCGACCGCTGGGCGGGCACGTTCCAGAAGGTCGCCGAAGCCGCAGCGGCGACGGGCAGCCCGTTGATCATGCCCACCTGGTACCTCTACAGCGGCGCCATGTTCCCCGACTTCACCAGCATCGCCGACGGCGCGGGCAGCTTCGCGTCCTCCGCGGGCGGGACGTTCGCCGCCACGGCCAGCTCCGGGTCGTCCGGCGGTTCGGCGTTCAGTGGTGGCGGGTTCAGCGGTGGTGGCGGCGTCGGCGGGTCGAGCTCCGGCTCCTGGTGACCGACGCCTGACCAGATCAGGAGCGGCGACGTAGGCGAGTCGTCGCCACGAGGAGCGCACCCAGCAGGAGCAGGACGGCGGCGACGACCACGATCGTCGCCACCGCATACCCGTGCTGGCCAGGCCGTTCGAGCTCCCGGCCGAGGTGGCTCGCTGATTCGAGGACGTCGGTGGCGTCGTCCCGGACTGCGTCGGTGTCGGAGACGTTGTCGGAGTCGGTGAGGTGCTCGTCGTCGGGGTCGGGGTGACCGTGCCGAGGCTGGGTGGGTTGACGACGAACTGGACCGGGAACCGGGCCTGGCCGAGGGCGTTGGTGGCCAGAACGGTGAAGAACGAGGTCCCCGGTGTGGTCGGCGTGCCGGAGAGGGTTGTGGTGCTCGGGTCGAATCTGAGGCCGGCCGGTAGCGGTCGCGCCCCAGGCGCGGTCGACCCGGTCCCCCAGGTAGAGGTACCGGCCGTCGGGGCTGGCGGTCAAGGGAGTCTCGCCGAGGGGAGAAAACGGGTCGATCGCGGTTTGAGGCAGTCCGGTGCCGATGTCGAGAGCGACGATCTCGCCCAGCCCGTTGTTTCCCGACAGGTTGGCGACGAACAGGTTGCTGCCGACGGCCACGACGGCAGGCCCGTCCACGGATGCCGCCCGGTTGCGGTGCCGTCCTGGTGTCGGTCGTGGCTGGCAGGGTCGCCGGTATGCATGTCGTCCTCGGAGCCACCGGTCATCTCGGGTCCGCCGTCGCCCGGTCCCTGCTCGACCGCGGCGAACCGGTCACCGTCGTCACCCGCAGCCCCGAGAAAGCCCGGACGTGGGAGGCCGACGGAGCCACCGCGGCCGTCGTGGATGTCCACGACACCGAGGCGCTGCGGGCGGTGCTGCCCGAGGGTGGCCGGTTGTTCGCGCTCAACCCGCCCGCCGACCCGACTGCGGGCGACACCGACGCCGAGGAGAACGCCACCGGTGACGCGATCGCCACCGCGATCCAGGATGCCGGTCTCGGGCGGGTCGTCGCCCTGTCCACCTACGGCGCCCAGACGGGAGAGCGGATCGGCGACCTCGGGACGCTGCACCGCTTCGAGCAGCACCTCGCCGACGTGGCCATCCCCGTCGCGGTCGTCCGCGTGGCCTACCTCCTCAGCAACTGGGACGGACTGCTGGCCCCCGCCCGCGACGACGGTGTGCTCCCGACGATGCCCGACGAGCGTGGGTCGATCCCGATGGTCGCCCCCGTCGACGTCGGCGTCGCGGTGGCCGACCTGCTGACCCGACCGGAACCGGCCACCGGCCTCCACTTTGTCGAGGGGCCCGAGCGCTACTCGCCAACCGACGTCGCGCGGGCGTTCGGGGCGGCCCTCGGCCGCCACGTCGAGGTCACCGTCATGCCGCGCGAGGGCTGGCTGCCGGCCTTCCGGGAGATGGGGTTCTTCGCCGAGGCGGCGGAGTCGTATGCCGGGATGACGGCGCTCGTCACCGGCGACGAGATCGAGCTCCCCCAGTCGCCGACCCGCGGCTCCACGACGCTCCAGGCCTACATCGCGGCGCTGGTGAGGAGTGGCTGAGGGGTCGACCGGAGGCCGTCACGACGCGTCCACCACGCGACCACGCCACACGCCTGTAACACGGGCGGGTCAGACTTGCGGGCATGACGGCTCGCGAGACCACCGCACCCGGTGTGGCGACGCAGCTGGGCGGCGACTCCGAGCGCCGCTCGCCCGACGTGTCCCGGTTCGGCGGGGGTGTGGCGTCCGACTCGCAGCACACGGCGCTGCGCGCGTCGGTCCGGCAGCTCGGCCAGCTCCTCGGCGAGGCGCTGACCCGGCACGAGGGGGCCGATCTCCTTGCCCTGGTCGAGGAGGTACGGGCCAAGGCCCGCGAACCGGGGGACGAGGCGCTGCACCGCCTCCTGGCCGGCGTCGACGACGCCACGGCCGTCGTGCTCGCCCGCGCCTTCACCGCATACTTCCAGCTGGTCAACGTTACCGAGCAGCTGCACCGCTACCAGGAGCTCACCACCGGCGAGGAGGGCCCGCTGGAGGGCACCGTCCGGCGGATCGGCGAGGCCCTCAAGGACGGCTCGGTCGACCGCGAGCTCGTGGAGTCGGTCCTGGCGCGGGTGGAGTACCGGCCGGTCTTCACCGCCCACCCCACCGAGGCCACCCGCCGCACCGTCCTCACCCTGCTGCGCAAGATCGCCGACGTCGTGGACGCCTCGGAGGATCCGCGCCGGCCGAGTCTCGACCGGGCCCAGCGCGACCGTCGGCTGGCCGAGCTGGTCGACCTGCTCTGGCAGACCGACGAGCTGCGCATCGTCCGCCCCCAGCCCACCGACGAGGCCCGGACCGCGACCTACTACCTGCGCTCGCTGGCCACGTCGGTGGTCCCGGACCTGCTCGAGGAGCTCGACCGGCAGCTGGCGACCATCGACATCACGCTGCCCCTCGACGCGCGGCCGCTGCGGTTCGGCACTTGGGCCGGCGGGGACCGGGACGGCAACCCGAACGTCACCCCCGAGGTCACCCTCGACGTGCTCAGCCTGCAGCACCTCGCCGGACTCCGCGTGCTCATCGACCAGGTCGAGGACCTGCTCACCGAGGCGTCCGCCTCCACTCGGGTCGTCACCGTCACCGACGAGCTGCTGGCCAGCCTCGACGCCGACGCGGAGGCCCTCCCGATCACGTATGCGGCGGTTCGCCGGCTCAACGCGGAGGAGCCGTACCGGCTCAAGCTCTCGTTCGTGCGGGTACGCCTCCAGCGCACCCGTGACCGGCTCGCCTCGGGCACCCCACACGAGCCCGGCCGTGACTACCGGCACCTCGACGAGCTGCTCGCCGACCTCACCCTCATCCGCGAGTCGATGCTGGCCAACAGCGACCGGCTCAGTGCCGACGGCGCCATCCTGCGGTTGATCCGCACGACCCGGGCGATCGGCCTGGGTCTCGCCACGCTCGACGTCCGCGAGCACAGCGAACGCCACCACGCCGCGCTCGCCGTCCTCGTCGACCGGGTCGGCGAGCTCGACCAGCCCTACGCCGACCTCGACCGCCCGGCCCGCACGGCCTACCTCTCCCACGAGATGGCCAGCCGACGCCCGCTCGTCGGGGCCGTCCGCGACGACCTGGCCGCCGAGGCGACCGCGATCCTCGACGTCTTCGACGCCATCCGGGTAGCCCTGGACACCTACGGCCGCGACGCCGTGGAGACCTACATCGTCTCGATGACCCACGACATCGACGACCTCTTCGCCGTCGTCGTCCTCGCCCGGGAGGCCGGCCTCGTCGACCCCGGCGGTCCCGACGCGCCGGCCGTGGCGAGGATCGGGTTCGCCCCGCTGTTCGAGACCGTCGCGGAGCTCGAGGCGGCCGGTCCGCTCCTCGCGGCCCTGCTGAGCGACCCGTCCTACCGCCGGGTCGTGGCCGCTCGGGGCGACGTGCAGGAGATCATGCTCGGCTACTCCGACTCGTCCAAGGACGCGGGTATCGCCGCGTCCCAGTGGCAGATCCACCGGGCCCAGCGCGCCCTGCGCGACGTCGCCCGTGAGCACCGCGTCGTCCTGCGGCTGTTCCACGGCCGTGGCGGGTCGGTGGGCCGGGGCGGCGGTCCGACCGCGGAGGCGATCCTGTCGCAGCCGGACGGCAGCCTCGACGGCCCGATCAAGATCACCGAGCAGGGCGAGGTGCTCTCCGACAAGTACACGCTGCCCAAGCTCGGGCTGCTCAACCTCGAGAGCGCGCTGGCCGCCGTCGTCGAGGCGTCGATCCTGCACCGGACGCCGCTGCTCGAACGCGAGGTGCTGTCGGACTGGGACGAGGCCATGGACGTCGTCGCCGAGGCCGGACAGACCGCATACCGGGCCCTCGTCCGCGACCCCGCCCTGGTGCCCTTCTTCGTCGCCGCGACCCCCGTCGACGAGCTGGGCAAGCTCAACATCGGCTCCCGTCCGGCCAAGCGTCCCGGCGGCGCCGGTGGCCTCGACGACCTGCGCGCCATCCCGTGGGTCTTCGGCTGGACGCAGTCGCGATTCATCCTGCCCGGCTGGTACGGCGTCGGCAGCGGCCTGGCCGCCGCCCGCGAGGACGGGCGGGGGGAGGCGCTGGCCGAGATGTACCGGACCTGGCCGTTCTTCCGGACGTTCCTCTCTAACGTCCAGATGACCCTGGCCAAGACCGACCTCGACATCGCCGCGCGCTACGTGCGCACCCTGGTCGCCGACGACTCGGCCGGCCTCTTCGACCGCATCCGCGAGGAGCACCAGCGCACCGTCGACGAGATCCTCGCGGTGACCGGGCAGTCCAGCCTGCTCGAGACGGCCCCCGTCCTGAGGCGGACCCTGGAGCTGCGGGACTCCTACCTGGCCCCGCTGCACGCGCTCCAGTCCAGCCTGCTGGCTCGGGTCCGTGAGGTCCCCGACGGCGAGGCACCGGACAGCGATCTGCAGCGCGCGCTGCTGTTGACCATCAACGGGATCGCCGCAGGACTGCGCAACACGGGCTGATCGGCGTCACCGCTCGTCCCTAGACTCGGGGGCGATGACCACGATCGCCGACGTCGCCGCCGCTCAGCGGCACACCGTCCGAACCCTCGTCACCACGCAGGCCATCGGCGGCATCGGCCTCAGCGCGGCCATCGCCGTCGGCGCGCTGCTGGCCAAGGACGTCACCGGGTCCGACGGTCTCTCCGGGCTGGCGCAGACGGCGCAGACCCTCGGTGCGGCGGTCGTCGCGGCGATCCTGGCCGCCTTCATGTCCCGCCATGGGCGTCGCCCGGGCCTGACCATCGGCTACCTGGCCGGCGCGGTCGGCGGCGGGCTGTGCCTCGTCTCCGGGGTGATCCGGTTCTTCCCCCTGCTGCTGGTGGGGATGGTTCTCCTCGGGGCGGTCACCGCCACGAACCTCCAGAGCCGGTATGCGGCTACGGACCTCGCGCTGCCGGACCGCCGCGGGCGCGACCTCAGCACAGTGGTGTGGGCGACGACGATCGGTTCGGTCCTCGGGCCCAACCTCAGCGGACCCGGCGCCGCGGTCGCGGGATGGCTGCACATCCCCGAGCGGACCGGGCCGTTCGTGTTCACCATCGTGGCGCTGCTGGCCGCCTCCGCCGTGATGGGTACCCGCCTCCGCCCCGACCCATTGCTGCTGGCCCGCTCCGTCAGGGAGCAGGACGAGGGCGACGACCCGGAACCGGGCGACGACGACCGGCCGTGGGCGGTCATCCGGCGCACACCGCTGGTCCTCGCCGCGGCGGTGGGGATGGGCCTCAGCCACGCCGTCATGGTGTCGGTCATGGTGATGACGCCGATCCACATGGACCACGGCGGCGCCAGCCTCGAGGTGATCGGGCTGGTCATCAGCGGGCACATCCTCGGCATGTTCGCGTTCTCGCCGCTGGTCGGGATGCTCGCCGACCGGGCCGGTAGCCCGCTCGTCATCGGGATCGGCGGCCTGATCCTGCTCGCCTCGCTCGTCCTGTCCGGCCTGTCCGCGCCGGGCGCCAGCCCCGGGCTGGGGATCGGGCTGTTCCTCCTGGGACTGGGCTGGTCCTTCGGCACCGTCGGGTCGTCCACGCTGCTCGTCGCCGCGACGCCGGCCCGTCAACGGCCGCGGGTCCAGGGGACGGTCGATATGACGACCGGGTTCACGGCGGCCGCCGGCGGGGCGGTGGCCGGGATCGTCGTCGCGACGGTCGGGTTCGGCTGGCTCAGTGCGGGCGCCGCGGTGCTTGCGTTCGGCGTCGTGGTCGTCAGTGTGGTGGCCGGCCGGTACGCCACCCACCGCCCGGTGACGGCGCCGGCGGCCTAGAGACGGACGAGCATCTTTCCGGTGTTGCCCCCGGAGAGCACCGCCAGGAACGCGTCGAAAGTTCGCTCGATCCCGTCGATCACCGTCTCCCGCCATACGATCCGGCCGTCGCGAACCAGGGCGCCGACCTCCTCCTCGAACTGCGGTCGCAGGTCGCGGTGGTCGACGACGATGAACCCGCGCAGCGTGAGCCGTTTCCCGATCGCGAGCGAGAGGTTGCGCGGCGCGGCGGGCGCCTCGGGGTCGTTGTACTGCGCTACCGCGCCGCACATCGCCACCCGGCCGCCCTGGCGCAGGCTGGAGATCGCCGCCTCCAGATGGTCGCCGCCGACGTTGTCGAAATAGACGTCGATGCCCTCGGGCGCCGCCACCTTGAGCGCCTTGCGCAGCGGCCCGGCCTTGTAGTCGATCGCCCGGTCGAAGCCCGCGTCGTCCAGCAACCAGCGCACCTTCTCAGGACCGCCGGCACTCCCGACGACCAGGGACGCACCCTTCAGCCGAGCCAGCTGGCCCACGAGCGAGCCCACCGCACCGGCCGCTGCCGAAACGAAAACCCTGTCCCCAGAACGGAACTCGCCAACCCGCAACAGCCCTGCGTAGGCGGTGAGCCCCGGCATGCCGAGGATCCCCAGGTACGACTGCGCCGGCGCCGCCTTGGCGTCGACCACTCGCATCGCCCGCCCCGACAGCAGCGCGTGGGTCCGCCATCCGGCGTCGTGGAGCACCGTGTCGCCGCGCCGGACGGCTCGCCCGGACCGGTCGGTCACCTCGCCGCGGACCGACTCGACGACGCCGACCGCACCGCCGTCCATCGGCGCACCCAGCGGGAACGGCGGCACGTATGACGGGGCGTCGTTCATCCGCCCCCTCATGTACGGGTCCACCGACAGGAACGTGTTGCGGACCAGCGCCTCGCGCTCGTCGAGGGGCGGCAGGGACGTCTCGACCAGATCGACGTCCTCGGCCGTGGGCTCACCGACAGGGCGCCGGACCAGTCGCCACTCGGCCATCGCTCCGTAGGCGCTCATCTCGCCTACCACCCCGTCGTTCCGGGACCGCCCTTGAACGGGCCGACGACGCGAGACGTGATCCAGCCGCCGTAGAACCCACCCGCCTGCGGCACGACGACCTCACCGCCCACCGTGCACTCGTCCATCGCACCGGGCATCAACGCCACATGGTCGACCAGAGCCTCGAAGCCGGGGGAGGGCTGGCGGTAGGTCCAGCCCGCGCGCGCTGCACGCCGGCCACCCGCGACCACGTCGAAGTACGACGCCGTCCCCTTGAACTCGCAGTACGTCGTCCCGCCGACCGGAACCAGCGACCCGTCGGCGAACGACGCATACGGCAGGTAGAAGGCAGGAGGATGGCTGGTCTCCAGCACCCGCAGCGCGGAGCGGGTGCAGGCGACGACCTCGCCGCCGAGGACGACGACGACCTCCTCGCCGTTGGGCTCGACGCGCGGCGGCCGCGGGTAGTCCCAGACCGACTCCTGACCGGGGGCTGGCGGGACACGGGCACTGGCTGGTGGCATACCCGCATCCTGCCTCGGGCCCTGGGAATCGGAGTTGGTGGGGTGGGCGTTGACCCCCATACTGAAGTGCTGGGCAGTCCAGCGACAACTGAACAGCGTGACGTTGGTGCCCCCACACGGGGGTGATCGGTTTCGACGGTGGTCGTCTCACCAGGAGAAGCGGGCCGAGGATGTGCGGTTATCTCGTTAACGCTCCGTGCAAACCAATAGGTGCCAACTCCAAGAGCACCGACCTCGCCCTCGCCGCCTGAGCGAGCGCATAGGTCCGTCAGCCTGAGGTAGTTCCCGACTCAGTGCCTGGCGTCAGCTAGGGAACTCACCGCGCGGTCATGCCGAGGGGCCGCGGGGGACATCTACTCGGCTGGGCCTGTCGGAGAACGTGTGCGTGCGAGCTCCGGGGCCGAGAAAATCCATAGCGCACTGCGCCCGGAGAAGTCCTGGTCATTCGTCATCGGACGCGGGTTCAATTCCCGCCACCTCCACCATGCGGCACCCACGTCACGCTGGTCGTCACGACAGAAGGGCCCGACCGGTCTCCGGTCGGGCCCTTCTGGTCTGGCGGTTGCGTACGCGGTTCAGCTCGCGCTCTGCTCGACCTTCTCGACCTTCTTCTCGGCCAGTTCCGCGCGGACGGCGTCCATGTCCAGTGCCCCGACCTGCTGGACGAGGGACTGGAAGGCCTCCTTGGGCAGCGCGCCGGGCTGGCGGAAGACGAGGATCCCGTCGCGGAACGCCATCAGCGTGGGGATCGAGGTGATGTTGACGGCGGCGGCGAGCGCCTGCTCGGCCTCGGTGTCCACCTTGGCGAAGACGATGCCGTCGTGTTGCTCCGAGACGTCCTCGTAGACCGGGCCGAAGCGCTGGCACGGCCCGCACCACTCAGCCCAGAAGTCGACGAAGACCGTCCCATGGTCGAGCACGGTCTGCTCGAAGTTCTCTGCGGTCAGCTCAGTCGTGGCCATATTTCCTCCAACGGACCAGGTGTGGCGACTATTCCGAGGCGGTTCGGTCGGGGTCGTCGGCGGACGACCCGTCCAACGCCCACGTCACGGTGACCGTGGCGGTGACGGTCTGCTCGCCGGCCTCGACCGGCATCGCCGAGTCCCGAGCCGCCATCGCCATGGCCATCATCGGGCGCGGGCCCCCACCGGCCACAGCTCCCTCGATGACGGAGAGGACCTCGCCGAGGACCGCGTCGGACAGGGCTGCGTACTGGCCGGCCTTGGCCCGCGCGTCGAGGAAGGCCGACGACCGCGCCTCGTCCTGCAGCGCGGAGACGTCGCTGAGGTCGAGCTGGATCGAGTCGACCGACAGGCTGTTGCCGGCCACGCCCGCGACCGCGTCGACGACGGCGCCGACCCGGTCGACGTCGCGGACCATCACGCCCAGGCGGTGGAAGGCCTGGTACCCCACCACCCGCTGCCCGTCTCGGTCGTACCGAGGGTGCACGCCCGCGCCGGTGGAGCTGATGTCGGCGGCCCGCACGTCCTGGGACCGTGCCGCCGCCCCGATCGCCTGGACGCGTTCGCCGACCAGCCGCAGCGCCGAGGAGACGTCGTCGCCGTCGCAGGTCACGCCGAGCGCGAGGCGCACGACGTCCGGGGTCGCCGTAGCCCTGCCGCTGCCGGTCACCTGGACGTACCGACCGTGACGGCGACGGTGTCTGGACATGCGGGTCACGGTACCTGTCCGTTCGGGCGGAACCCTCCCGAACTCGGCGATACCGACGTACCGTGGAGCCGGTCGGATCTCGGGGAACCGACGACGGTAGGCGCCTGGGCGTGAGTGCCCGGGCACGGAGATCGAGCAGGGGCCAGCGGTGCGGCGGTTACGAGTGGTGCGGACTCCCGAGTCCCCTGCGCCGAGCGTGCCGGTCGCGCCGGCCGACGACCTCGTCGAGCTGACGCCCTACACCTCCGACGCGGTGCCCACCGGACGCGCCACGAGGACCGTCGTGCTCCCCATCCTCCTCGTCGGCTGCCTCGGTGCCCTGGCTCTTCCGGTCGCGGTCGCGGTTCCGTATGCGACTCGTGCCGAGTCCCCAGCGGCGCGGGGCGTCGCCGCCGTCGTGCTGCCGCCGGGCACGAAGGTGGACCCTCCGTTGGCCGAGCTCGACGACCGGGCCCCGACCCGGATCTTCGTCGTCACGACGCCGTCGGCCACCTCGGCCCCGACCGAGACGGCTGTCGTCGCCACCCCACCCGACGCGGCGCCGGTCGACGAGGCCGCCGTCGAGGCCCAGGCGCAGTCGGCCCTGTCCGGCGCTCCGGGCGTCACCGACGGGGCGACGGGCATCCCGGTCACCGTGCTCGCCGCATACCGGAGGGCGGAGGCCAACCTCGCGGCGGCCAAGCCGTCCTGTCACCTGCCGTGGTGGCTCGTCGCCGGCGTCGGCCGGATCGAGACCGGCCACGCGTTCGGGGGTCGCGTCGACGCGAACGGCAACACCCGCGGCCGGATCATGGGCCCGCTCCTCGACGGCTCGTCGCCCGGTACGGCGGTGATCCGCGACACCGACGGCGGCAAGTGGGACGGTGACGCGACGTTCGACCGCGGCATCGGCCCGATGGGGTTCCTGCCCGGGTCGTGGACCGAGTGGGGCAAGGACGGCAACGGCGACGGGGTGGCCGACCCCAACAACGTCTTCGACGCGGCCACGGCGGCGGGCTACGTGCTCTGCTCGGTCGGCGACCTGTCGGACCCGGCCACCATGGCCAAGGCCCTGCTGCGGTACAACCACTCGGCGTCCTACGTGAACATCGTGCTGACCTGGGCCGCGGCCTACCGCGACGGCGTGACGCCGACCGCCGACTCCACGGGTTCGGTTCCGGCCCCGGCGAAGCCGAGTGCGACGCCGCCGCCCGCCTCGACCCCTCCGCCCTCGTCGTCGCCCACCCCGCCGCCGGCCTCCACGCCGCCACCACCCCCGCCGCCCTCGACGACGACCACGACGCCGCCACCGGCCACGACGACCACCGTCCCGCCGACGACGACAACGACAACGACGACCCCGCCGCCGACCACGACGCCGACCGACCCGCCGACGACGACGGGCTGACGTCGGGCCGAGGGTGGGCTGGCGCCGGGCCACCCTCCCCGGCCTGGTCGAGGCTTTCGGCGGCTACTGATAGAATCCGGGTTCGAACCAGGCTTCCTGGGCGCAAGGCTGCGCCCCACTCCCCACGGATGTGGGAGGTGACCAGACGAAGCCGGTCCCTGACCGACCGGGCACCCGCCCGGATCCCGGTCCACCGGGCGCCGCCAGCCGACGCCTGAGGTACGTCTTGCACGGTCGCTCTCGCCAGGCGGCTCGAGGCGTGTCTAGCCCGAGTCACTGTTGTCACAGACGAAAGAGCTGAACTTCCCCGTGCCCAAAACCCGTACTGCCTCCTCCAGCGCGCCCAAGAAGGCTCGCTGGAGCACCGCCCAGAAGGCGGCCGCCCGCAAGGGGTCGCCGTCGAGCCGGACCGACCGTCCGGGTCGCCCCGACCGTCCCGCTCGTACCGACCGTCCCGCCCGCTCAGACCGTCCGGTTCGCGCCGGCCGACCCGACCGCGTCGATCGGTCGGACCGCCCGGACCGTTCGGAGCGCTACGTGCGTGCGGACCGTCCCGAGCGTTCGGACCGCCCCGAGCGTCCGGTTCGCTCCGACCGTTCGGACCGGCCGGTGCGCACTGAGCGTCCCGACCGTGGCTCGTACTCCGAGCGCCCGGCGCGGACCGAGCGTCCCGACCGTGGCTCGTACACCACCCGTCCGGAGCGCACCGAGCGTCCCGACCGCGGCTCGTACTCCGAGCGTCCGGCGCGGACCGAGCGTCCCGACCGTGGCTCGTACCCCACCCGTCCGGAGCGCACCGAGCGTCCCGACCGCGGCTCGTACACCACCCGTCCGGAGCGCACCGAGCGCACCGAGCGCTCGAGCTACCCCGCCCGCGATCGCGAGTACTCGCGTGACGAGCGCCCGGTCCGCCGCGAGTCCTCGCCGGACGGCGACCGCTCGCGCTATGAGCGCCCCGCCCGCCGCGAGGGCTTCGGCAACGACGGCGAACGGCGCCGTCCCCCGGTCCGCGACCGCGCCGCATACCAGCCGCACTCGAGCCGGAGCCATGTGCCCGGTCACGCCTCGGGCGGCGTCGACCCCGAGGCCGAGCGGATCGCCGCCGACTCGTGGACCAAGTCCACCCGTCGCTCGGTGAGCACCGGCCCGGTCGAGGTCGCGCCCGACAACGCCTTCGCCGCCCTCGGCCTGCCAGAGCGGCTCGTCGAGAGGCTGGCCCGCGACGGCATCACCGAGCCGTTCCCGATCCAGACCGCCGCGATCCCGGACGGCCTCGACGGTCGCGACGTGCTCGGCCGTGGCCGTACCGGCTCCGGCAAGACGCTGGCCTTCGGCCTCCCCACCGTCACCCGGCTGGCCAACGACGCGCCGACCTCCGCCCCGCGTCGACCGCGGGCCCTGGTCCTCGTGCCGACCCGTGAGCTGGCCATGCAGGTGTCCGACGCGCTGGAGCCGTTCGTCCACGTCATGGGCCTGCGTCACAAGCTCGTCGCCGGCGGCCTCAGCTACACCACCCAGATCGCCGCCCTCAACCGTGGCGTCGACCTGCTCATCGCCACGCCGGGCCGTCTCAACGACCTCATCGAGCGCGGCGCCATCGAGCTCGGCGACGTCCAGATCGCCATCCTCGACGAGGCCGACCACATGGCCGAGATGGGCTTCCTCCCGGAGATCACGTCGATCCTCGACCTGCTCCCCGAGGGCGGCCAGCGGCTCCTCTTCTCGGCGACTCTCGACCGGGGCGTCGACGGGCTGGTCGAGCGCTACCTCACTGACGCGGTCACCCACTCCGCCGACGACGCCCAGGCCTCGATCACGACGATGGCCCACCACGTGCTCCTCGTCGACCCGCAGCACAAGAAGGTCATCACCGCCGAGGTCGCGAACCGACCGGGCCGCACCGTGGTCTTCGTCCGCACCAAGCTCGGCGCCGACCGCGTCGCCCAACAGCTGCGCGAGCAGGGCGTCCTCGCGGCCGCGCTGCACGGCGGGCTGAGCCAGGGCGTCCGTAACCGGGTGCTCGGCGCCTTCCGCGAGGGCACCCTCCCGGTGCTCGTCGCGACCGACGTCGCGGCGCGCGGCATCCACGTGGACGACGTCTCGGTGGTGCTCCAGGTCGACCCGCCGGCGGACCACAAGGACTACCTGCACCGCTCGGGCCGCACCGCGCGGGCCGGCGAGGCGGGCACCGTGGTTACCCTCGCCCTGCCGCACCAGCGCCGCACCATGGAGCGTCAGCTGCGCGACGCGGGTGTCGACGCGGCACCGGTCAAGGCCGTGCCGGGTGACTCGGTGATCGCCGACACCGGCGGTCGTACGCCGACCGGCGTCCCGGTCGCCGACGACGTCTACCGCCGCCTCCTCGAGGCGGAGAAGCGCTCGCGGCGCAGCCCCGGCGGTGCCCGTGGCCCGCGTGGCGGTGCCGACCACCGCGGTGGCGGTATGCGCGGACGCCGCCCCCGCCCGTAGGCCACACCCCCCGATCCCACGACGCTCGCCGACCGCATACCTGCGGAGGGCGAGCGTCGTCGGATGCGAGACTGGCGCCGTGGTCGACGACGCGCGGGCGTTCTTCGCCGGCCGTCTCCTCGTGGCCTCGCCGCAGATCGAGGAGGAGACGTTCCGGCGGTCCGTCGTGCTGCTGCTGCACCATGACGAGGACGGCGCGCAGGGCGTCATCCTCAACCGGCCGATCGAGGCCGACATCGACGCCGTCCTTCCCGGCTGGAAGGACATCGCCTCGACGCCGCAGACGATGTTCCAGGGCGGCCCGGTCGAGCTGAACTCGGCGATCGGCCTGGTCACGGTTCCCGGTGACGAGCCGGAACCCCTGGGCGTCAAGCACCTGTTCGGGGGCCTCGGCCTCGTCGACCTCGACGCCCCGCCCAACCTCGTCGCCCCTGAGGTCGCCGGGATGCGGATCTTCGCCGGCTACGCGGGATGGTCCGGAGGGCAGCTGGAGAACGAGATCCTCCGGGGCGACTGGTACGTCGTCGACAGCGAGTCGCGCGACGCCTTCTCGGTGGCCCCAGAGCGACTGTGGTCCGACGTGCTGCTGCGCCAGAACGACAGCCTCAAGTTCGTCGCGAGCTACCCGGACGACCCGAACCTCAACTGACGCGGCATCATGGATCGATGAGCCAGCAGCCTGGACAGTTCCGGGAAACCTGGGTCGACCGGCAGATCCGGGAGGCGCAGGAACGCGGAGACTTCGACAACCTGCCCGGTGCCGGCAAGCCACTCGGCGACCTCGGCGACCCGAACGACTCCGAGTGGTGGGTGCGCCGCTACATCGAACGCGAGCAGCTCGACGTGTCCGGCGCGCTCCCCACACCGCTGATGTTGCGCAAGGAGGCCGCGTCCTTCCCGGACTCGTTGGCCGACGTCCGGACCGAGGCCGAGGTCCGCGAGATCCTCGAGGACTTCAACCACCGGGTCAAGGTCGACCGGCTCCGCCCCGCCGTGGGCAACATGCCGCCCTTGCTCGCGCGCACGGTGGACGTCGACGAGGTGGTCGAGCGGTGGCGTCGCCTCCGCGAGTCGCTGGTTCCGCCGCGGCCGGAACCCGACACAACGCCGCCCCCGACACCGGCACGGCCCTGGTGGCGGCGTCGGCGTGACCGCTGAGCACCCCGCATACACTCGCGGGATGAGCCAGCCGTACCCCGAACCTCTGCGGGAGCCCGACGCGCCGCGCACGGCGACGTCCGTGCTCGAGCGCGAGGAGACCCAGGAACAGGTCGCCGAGCCGGGCGACCACGAGCGGTTCGCCCACTACGTGCGCAAGGAGAAGATCCTCGAGAGCGCGCTCAGCGGGGACCCGGTCGTCGCGCTCTGCGGCAAGGTCTGGGTCCCTGGACGCGACCCCAACAAGTTCCCGGTCTGCCCGGTCTGCAAGGAGATCTACGAGGGTCTGCGCAAGGCCGAGGGCAACGACGACTAACCACCCCACGACGTTCTGCGCTCCGCTCCGATACTTCGCGGGGACCACGACTAAGTCCGTCCGGCTCGGCTGACCGCGGCCGTATCAGCGGGTTCGACGCACTGCTCTGTGAGGGTGTGGCCACCGCCCTCTTCCTCGGCCGGGCTGCCGCGCACCTCACGCGCCGCCGCCTGCCTGTCACCGCGACGCTGACGCTCGCCGTTCTCCTTCTCGGGGCCGCGAGCGGGGCGCTCTGGACCTCCGTCGCCGGTGAACCGCTCGCCGACGCCGTCGGCTACGGACCGGGAAGTATGCACGCCGGTCACTGGTGGGGCCTCGTCACCGGCGCCTTCTTCGCGGACCACCCGGTCGCCTACGTGGCCCTCCTGCTGGGAGTCGTGTTCGGCGGCGGGTTCGCCGAGTGGCGCCTGGGTACCGGGCGCGCCCTGGTGGCCAGCCTGCTCGTCCACCTCGTTGCGGTCGGGGGAGCGATGGGCCTCGTCCTCGGTGCCGCCGACCACGGCTGGGACTGGCCCACCGGACTCGCTCACCACAGCGACCTGGGCATGACGACGGCCCTACTCGGGGCGGCCGCGGCCGCCTCCGCGACCCTCTCGCCAGGATGGCGGCTGCGGCTCCGCGCGCTGCTGGTCGGGTACGCCGCGCTGGCGCTGGTCGTCGCCGGCGGCCTCGCCGACATCGAACGGCTGCTCGGTGTGGCCGCCGGGCTCGCCCTCGGTCCGGTGCTCGCCTCTGCCGCACAGCGACACGGTCGGGGCCGCCATGCGGAGCGCCGCCTCGTCGTCGCGCTCGCGCTGCTCGTCGCCGCGCTGGTGACCCTGCCGCGTGCGGTCGCCCTGCCGTGGGCGATGGAGCGGCGAGCCCTGGGGTGGTCCCCGGCCGGCTTCGCCGTCGTCGCCGACATCGTGCTGTTGGTGGCCGCCGTCCTCCTGGTGGCGTGGCCCGGGCGTCGCCGGGCTCGCGGCTCGTCCTCGCCCGAGCCGTCCGGAGAGCGCCAGCTGGTCCAGGACCGGTTACGGGCGGTCGGCTCCACGAACCGGCTGGCCTGGATGACCACCTGGCCGCAGAACCGGTGGTTCCACAGCACCGCCGCCCAGGGCTACCTGGCCCACCGGGTCCACGCCGGCGTCGCCGTCGGACTGTGCGACCCCGTCGCTGTCGACGAGGCGGGGCGAGGCCTGCTCCTTCACGAGTTCGCCGTACGCGCCGGCCGGCGCGGCCTCGTCCCCTGTGTGTTCGCGGCCACCGCCGAGACCGCGGCCTCCGCCGTGGCGATGGGCTGGCGGGTGCTGCCCGTCGGCGAGGAGGCCGTCGTGGACCTACCCGGCCTCGCCTTCCACGGGCGGGCCTGGCAGGACGTCCGGACCGCCCTCAACCACGCCACCCGCCACGGCATCAGCGTCGAGATGGGAAGGCTGGACGAGCTGCCCGAGCGCGTTCGGCTCCAGGTGGCCGAGATCTCGTCCGGCTGGACCACGGCCCGACGGCTGCCCGAGCTGGGATTCACCCTCGGCGGTCTCGACGAGGCCGCCGACCCGGAGGTGGTTGTCTCGGTCGCCGTCGATCCGGAAGGCGTCGTTCACGGCGTCACGTCGTGGCTGCCGTCGCACCGCCCGTCCGACGGCACGGTCGAGGGTTGGACCCTCGACGTCATGCGGCGTCGCGAGGGGAGCGACGCGTTCCGTCCCGTGATGGAGCTGCTCATCGCCACGTCGCTGCTGAGGTTCCGCGACGAGGGGTGTGCGTGGGCCTCGTTGTCGGCGTCCCCGCTCGCCGCCTCCGGCCGCGTCGACGATGTCTCGGGCAGCGCGGCCCGTCTCGAGTTCGCGGTGCAGCGGCTCGCCACCCGGCTCGAGCCGTTCTACGGGTTCCGGTCGCTGCACGCCTTCAAGGCCAAGTTCTCACCGAGGTTGGAACCCCTCTACCTTGTCTACCCGGTCGACGTGGCCCTACCCCGGATCATGGTGGCCCTGGCTCGGGCCTACCTGCCCGAGGCCCGGCTGCGCGACCTCGCCGCACTGTGGTCCGACCGGCACACGGAGGAGCGACCGGCTCGCGCTCAGGCATCCACGGCCCGCGTGACGAGCGCGTTGAGCACGGCCGCCGTCTCCTCGGCCCCGTCCACGGATACGTAGGTCCTCGTCCCGTCGCGCTGCACGACCCGCAGCGCCTCGCCGGTACGCGTCACGAAGGCTCTCTCGTCCGCCTTGAACCGGAGCCCGAACCCGCCGAACTCGCGGAACGCGTGCAGCTCGGACCGCTCCGCATACGCGACCGACGACAGGGGGACCCGAAGCCAGCGCACGATCCCGGCCGAGGTGACCCGCAGCCCGTCGGCGTCGACGACCACCCGGGCGTGGGCCGTCAGGAGCAGGAGGACGATCCCGAGGGCCGGCCCGATCGCCGCCCACGGCGCGGCGACGACCGCGACGAAGCACCCGAGCCCGGCGAGGCCGAGTGCGAGCCACACCACCCACGCGCCCGCGGAGGTCCACCCGAACCACACCAGCCGCTCGCCCTCGGCGAGAGGTATGCGCGGAGCATCCACCGGGACGGCGGGCGCCACCGAGTCGGGCCGGGGGAGAACGGGGTTGAGCATCCACGCGACCGCGCCCAGCGCCGCGCCGACGAGGGCGGCCAGGAGGAAGACCAACGGTGACAGGGTCGCGGCGCTGGGATCGGTGACCCCGCGCTGGCCCAACAGGGCGCCGTAGAGCACGGTGCCGAGGAAGCCGCTCATCACGCCGACGGTGGTCGCCATGATGCGGCGCCCGTCGCCGGGCATGACCCAGGCGACCAGCGCGAGCAGCAGCGAGAGGCCGACGACGAACGCGCTCGCGGAGACGGTGAACGCCACCCGGGTCTGGGTGCCGTCGACCCCGTTCGGGCCCCAGTGGGTCGCGACGACGTCGGGCAGCTGCGACCAGGACGCCACGACCAGGGCTAGCCCGATGACCACCACGAGAGCGGGCAACGCGAGGACCGTGGCGACGTAGCGTCCGGTTCCGGGAACTCGTGGGCGCCGGGTCGAGGTGGGGTGCTGGGTCGTCATCATGACCACTCCTTCGTGACGAGCGAGACGGTCTCCTGCTTGCTGAGGCCGGCGGTGGCGGCGGCGCGGACCAACGCGCGCACGGCCTCGCCGACCTCGACGAGCGCCGTGGGCTGGGCCCCGGTGACGACGGCACCGCGTCCCCGGCGCAGGTCGACCAGGCCCTCGTCGCGCAGCTCCTGGTAGGCGCGCAGGACGGTGTGGAGGTTGACGTCGAGGGAGCGGGCGACCTCCTTGGCCGCGGGCAGGCGGTCGCCCGTCGAGAGCCGACCCTCGAGGACCTCGCGCCGTACGCCCGCGGCGATCTGCGCGAAGATCGGCAGCGAGGACGCCGGGTCCACTCGGAGGAGCATAGTTCTAGTTTAACTAGAAATAGCCGCCGTGACCAGCGGGGCGGTCCGGTACTCGATCCGGGTCGCCAGCGAGATGGCGGTCGACGCGCGGATCACGTGCGAGTCGTCGACGACCAGGTCGATGACCCGCTGGAGGTCGGCGTTGTCGCGGGCGACGGCGCGGATCAGCAGGTCACCGGATCCGGTGATGGTGTGCGCCTCCAGCACCTCCGGGATCCGGGCCAGGTGCTCGACGACGGGACCGTGACCGCGGCCCTGCCGGATCTCCAACGTGCAGAACGCGGTCACCGGGTAGCCGAGTGCCCCCGGGTCCACGGTGGGCGCGAACGAGCGGATCACCCCCCGCTCGGTGAGACGGTCCAGCCGGGCCTGGACGGTGCCCCGGGCCACGCCCAGCCGGCGGGAGGCGCCGAGGACGCCGACGTTCGGCTCGTCGGTGTAGAGGCGCACGATGCGGGCGTCGAGTTCGTCCAGGTTCGGCGGGGGCATAGACAGAGTGTCCAGCGTTGACCGGCATACTGGCAACAACCTGCGCACCCTGACCACCGTGTCGGGTACCGGTTGACCAGCGAACCGCCGCCCCGGATGCTTCGGACATGACGACGACGATGGTGTCCCGGCTCGATGGCGACGCGACCGAACCGACCGACGATCTGACCCAGCAGGAACGCGACGCCGGTTTCGACGTCGACCAGCTGAAGCAGCTCGTCGGACTGGTCGCCTACGACGAAGCCAAGGACGTCTTCCCGGTCACCGGCTGGGACGCCATCGTCTTCGTCGTCGGGAACGCGACACAGACCGCGCACTACTACCAGTCCGCCTGGGGTATGCAGCTCATCGCCTACCGCGGGCCGGAGACCGGGCACCGCGACCACAAGTCGTATGTCCTGGAGTCCGGCTCGATCCGGTTCGTCATCTGCGGCGCGGTCGACCCCGAGAGCCTGCACGCGGACCACCACCGCAAGCACGGCGACGGCGTCGTCGATATCGCCCTCGAGGTCCCCGACGTGGACCGGTGCATCGCCCAGGCCCGACGGGCGGGCGCGACCGTGCTCGAGGAGGCCCACGACGAGTCGGACGAGCACGGGACCATCCGCACCGCGGCCATCGCCACCTACGGCGACACCCGGCATACCCTCGTGCAGCGCGTCGTCGGAGGCCACCGCTACGCCGGCCCCTACAAGCCGGGCTTCGAAGCGGCGGCGTCGACCGTGTCGCGTCGCGAGGGCCAGCCCAAGCGGCTCTTCCAGGCCCTCGACCACATCGTCGGCAACGTCGAGCTCGGCCAGATGGACCAGTGGGTGGGCTTCTACAACCGGGTCATGGGCTTCGTGAACATGGCTGAGTTCGTCGGCGAGGACATCGCCACCGACTACTCGGCGCTGATGTCCAAGGTCGTGGCCAACGGCAACCACCGGGTGAAGTTCCCGCTCAACGAGCCGGCCGTCGGCAAGCGCAAGAGCCAGATCGACGAGTACCTGGAGTTCTACCGGGGCCCGGGCGCACAGCACCTCGCCGTCGCGACCAACGACATCCTCAGGACCGTGGATGCGTTGCGCGAGAACGGTGTCGAGTTCCTCAGCACGCCCGACTCCTACTACGAGGACCCGGCCCTCCGCGCGCGGATCGGTGAGGTCCGAGTCCCGATCGAGGAGCTGCAGAAGCGCGGGATCCTCGTCGACCGCGACGAGGACGGCTACCTCCTGCAGATCTTCACGAAGCCGCTCGGCGACCGGCCGACCGTCTTCTTCGAGCTCATCGAGCGCCACGGTTCGCTCGGCTTCGGGAAGGGCAACTTCAAGGCCCTCTTCGAGGCGATCGAGCGCGAGCAGGAGCGTCGCGGCAACCTCTGAGGTTCGCCCGCACTGGTCGGCTGACCACGGCCGGTATGGGAAACTCCGAGGTATGAGCCAGCGAGCCGGGTGGTACGACGACCCGGAGAATTCTGAGAACCTCCGGTACTTCGACGGTGTCCTGTGGACCAGCCACACCACGCCACGGACCTCGCCGACGGCGGGGCAGTCGACGATCGGGTTGGCGCAGTCCCGGGCCGCGCAACAGGAGGCGGCCCAGCAGGCGGCGTCCCGCCAGGCTCCGTCGGCGCCGACCCAGGAGGTCCCGCAGGCGCCGACCCAGCAGCTGCCCTACGGCGGGCAGCAGCAGGACTCCTCGCACTACGGCCAGCCGCCCCAGTACGGTCAGCAGCCTCCGTACGGTCAGCAACAGCCGAACGGTCAGCAGGCTCCCTACGGCCAGCAGCCGCCGTACGGGCCGCAGCAGCCCTACGGCCAGTACCAGCAGGCTCCGCAGTACGGGCAGCCCGGCTACCCGCCCCAGGGCGCGTACAACCAGATGCCGCCGGCCTATGCGACCGCTCTGGGCGTGAAGACGACACCGGACGGCGTGCCGCTGGCCAGCTACGGGCAGCGCGTCGGCGCGTGGTTCATCGACTTCGTCATCCTGCTCGCCATCACCACGGCGGCGAGCTGGTACTGGCTGTCGCAGTTCGTCGCCTGGTACACCGCCTGGTTCACGCAGATCATGAACGAGGCCGAGCGTGGCGGCTCCCCGACCTTCGACCAGACGCAGCTGTCGGGCGAGATCACCGGGTACGTCCTGCCGATCTCCCTGGTCAGCTTCGCTGTGACGATCATCTACCAGGTCGCCTTCCTGACCTGGCGCGGTGCGACGCCCGGGAAGATGGCGGTCGGCATCTCGGTCCGGTTGCGCGACAGACCGGGCAACCCGACGTTCCTCGTGGCCCTCACCCGGCAGGCGCTCTACCTCGGCACCAGCCTGCTGAGCCTGATCCCCGGGATCGGTGCCTCGTCGGTGATCATCAAGATCCTCAACCTCCTCTGGCCGCTGTGGGACGACAAGAGGCAGGCGCTGCACGACAAGATCGCCAAGACCAACGTCGTCGTCAAGCGTCGTGGTCGCTGACCGGAGCGACCCGTCCGGCTCCTTCTCGCTGACCCTCGACCGGGGCCTGCGCCTCCTGGACCTGCTCGCCCGCCCCGAGAACGCGGCGGGCATGACCGTCACGGCGCTGGCCGCCGGACTCGGGATGAGCCGCACCGCCGCATACCGGCTGCTGGGCACGCTCGAGTCACACGGGTACGTCGTCCGGCTGCCGGGCGGCCGGGTGCGGTTGGGGTATGCGGTGACGCGCCTGGCCGCGGCCGTCGCCCCGCTGGTGCGGGCCGCCGCGACGCCGGTGCTCCGGCGGCTGGCCGACGAGCTCGGTGCGACCGCGCACCTGACCCTGGTCGACGGTGACGGGGCGCTCGCCGTCGTCGTCGTGGAGCCGACCTGGACCGACGTGCACGTCGCGTACCGGCCCGGGACACGGCACGGCCTGGACCGCGGCGCCGCGGGTCGGGCCATCGTCCGTGGTCGTGAGGGCGGCGACGGCTGGGTGACGAGCCGCAGCGAGCTGCAGCCGGGGGCGTACGGAGTGGCGGCGCCGCTGCCGGACGGCGACGTCGAGGGGTCGGTCGGCGTGGTCGCCCTGACCGACCTCGACGAGGAGCGCGTCGGACCGGCTGTCGTGGCCGCCGCCCGCGAGGTCGGCGACGCCCTGTCCGGGTGGAGGTAAACCCGAGCGCCCTAGCGCTCTCGGTAACCTCCACCCGACCCGACGTCAGGGGTTCAGGCGCGTCACGGGGCCGGGACGATCCGCCCGGTCACCTCGCCCACCCCGACACGCGAGCCGCCCGGTCCGGGCGCCCACGCCGTCATCGTCACGACGTCACCGTCCTCGAGGAACCCGCGGCGAGTCCCGTCGTCGAGCTCGAGGCGGTCCCGACCGTTCCAGGTCAGCTCGAGGAGGCTCCCGCGCGTGTGCGCCTCCGCACCGCTCACGGTGCCCGACGCGAAGAGGTCGCCGTTGCGCAGCGAGGCGCCGTTGACGGTGAGGTGGGCCAGCATCTGTTCGGGGGACCAGTACATGTGGCTGAACTCGGGCCGCGCGACAACGGTCCCGTTGACCGATACCTCGAGATGGAGGTCGATCCCGCGCGCGTCTGGTCCGCGCAGGTACGGCAACGGCTCGGGATCCTGTCCGGGCAGGTCGACCCGCGCGTCGGTGAGCGCGGCCATCGGCGTCACCCACGCGGAGATGCTCGTCGCGAACGACTTGCCGAGGAACGGGCCGAGCGGCACGTACTCCCACGCCTGGATGTCGCGGGCGCTCCAGTCGTTGAGCAGAACCACCCCGAAGAGATGGTCCCGGGACTCGGAGAGCGGTACGGGCATACCGAGGTCCGTCGATCCTCCGACCACGAAACCGACTTCGGCCTCGATGTCGAGGCGCGCGCTCGGCCCGAACGACGGCAAGGACGTGCCCGGGGCGCGGTGCTGACCGCTGGGCCGGACGACGTCGGTCCCGCTCGCGACGATGGTGCCGGCACGCCCGTGGTAGGCGATGGGCAGGTGCTTCCACGCGGCGGGGAGGTCGGGACTGTCGGGCCGGAAGATCTGGCCGACGTTGGTGGCATGGTGCTCCGCGGCGTAGAAGTCGACGTAGTCGGCGACCTCGAACGGCAGGTGCAAGGTCACGGTGTCGAGGGGATGCAGGTGGGGCTCGACCGCGTCGCGGTAGGCGTCGTCGCTCAGCACCATGGTCAGCCACTCGCGGGCCGCCGCCCAGGCCTGCGAGCCACGGGCGAGGAACCGGTTGAGGCTGGAGCAGGCCCACGTCTCGCCGGACTCCATGCCGGCCTGCTCCGCGGCCGCCGCCGCGTCGAGGACGAACGCGCCGACCCGCACCCCGATCCGCGGCGTGGGCCGGTCCGGGGTCGAGAAGACGCCGTAGGGGAGCGTCTGGAGGCCGAACGGGTCGGTCGCGTCGAGGTCGAGCCAGCTCGTCATGTTCGCTAGAATATCGCTACACAACTGTCCGATTATCGGACGCTCGTGGTCACGAACGGGAGCAGCGATGGCGCACTACCAGCGGATGGGCAGCGTCCCTCACAAGCGGCACACCCAGCACCGGCGGCCGGCGTCGCGCGGCAAGCAGGGCGCGCTCTACTACGAGGAGCTGATGGGGGAGGAAGGCTTCTCCTCCGACTCGTCGCTGCTCTACCACCGCAACATCCCGTCGACGATCGCCGACTCCCGCGAGTGGTCGATCGGCGACCTGTCCACCACGCCGAACCATCCGCTGGTCCCGCGGCACCTGCGCCTGCACGACCTCTTCGACGCGGCCTCGGTGCGACGGACCGACCCCGTCACCGGACGGCGGCTGGTCCTCGGGAACGGCGACGTGCGCATCTCGTATGCGGTGTCGGCGCTCGCGAGTCCCTGGTACCGCAACGGGATCGGCGACGAGTGCGTGTTCGTGGAGCGTGGCCGTGGGCGCGTTGAGACGGTGTTCGGGGCGTTCGACGTCGGTCGGGGCGACTACGTGGTGATCCCGCGGGCGACGACGCACCGGTGGATCCCGCGCCGGTCGCCGCGGGATCCCCTGCGCACGTATGCGATCGAGGCCAACTCGCACATCGCGCCGCCGAAGCGGTACCTCTCGAAGTACGGGCAGCTCCTCGAGCACGCGCCCTACTGCGAGCGCGACCTCCGGCTCCCGGCGGGGCCGCTGTTGGCCGAGGACGTAGGGGCACGGGCGTCGGACGAGACCGAGGTGTTCATCAAGCACCGCGGGTCCGGACCCGGCGGCGTGGTGGGCACGGTGCATACCCTGCCGTTCCACCCCCTCGACGTCGTCGGCTGGGACGGGTGCCTCTACCCGTACGTCTTCAACGTCGCCGACTTCGAGCCGATCACCGGACGCGTGCACCAGCCGCCGCCGGTGCACCAGGTGTTCGAGGGCTGGAACTTCGTCATCTGCAACTTCGTGCCCCGCAAGGTCGACTACCACCCGCTGTCGATCCCGGTGCCGTACTACCACTCGAACGTCGACAGCGACGAGATCATGTTCTACGTCGACGGTGACTACGAGGCGCGCAAGGGTTCCGGGATCGGCAAGGGCTCGATCTCGGTCCACCCGGGCGGCCACCCACACGGCCCGCAGCCCGGCGCGACCGAGGGTTCGATCGGCGTCCAGTACTTCGACGAGCTGGCCGTCATGGTCGACACGTTCCGTCCCCTCGAGCTCGGCGAGGCCGGACGCGAGGTCGACGACGGTCAGTACGCCCTCAGCTGGCTCCGTGGCTCCAGTCGGCGAGCAGCCACCGAACCCCCGTCCCACGGCTGAGGTCTCGGCACCGCCGCAACAACTGACAACGACGTTAGTCGTCGCGGCCGATCGGCCCGCGACGGCGCAACGACAGCCATCGTTGTCAGTTGTTGCGGCTCAGGCCACGTCTCGGCCCGGGAAGTACCGCCGCCACTCCTCGCCGAACGCCGTCATCGGCTCCGCCCCCCGGTCGACGCGCGCCTGATCGATGCGGTGAAGGGTTCGCAGCGGATTGTCGTACAAGCCCTTCGAGATCACCTGCACGATGCGCCAGCTGCGCCGGTCGAGGTCCTCCCGGCGGTCGATGTCGACCTCCCAGACCTCGTCATCGTCGCGGTGGTGGCGGCCCTCGTACTCGATGGCGATCCGGAGCTCGGGGTAGGCGAGCTCGAAACGACGAAGCCAGTCGCCGGTATACGGATCGCGCAGGATGTGGTTCACGGTAGGCTCGGGCAGACCCGCGAGGACGACGAGCATCCGCAGTCGGCTCTCGGGCGGCGAGTCCACGCCGGCGCGGACGAGGCCGGCTGCCCGCTGAGCCAGAGCACCCCTTCGACCTGACAACTCGGACGCGGCCGCCACGAGTCCGGTCGGCGACGTCACGCTGCGCCGCACCAAGCCATCGCCGAGGACGACGAGCTGCACCAGGTCGAGAGACTCTGCGAGATCGCAGAACGTCGTCTCCGGGCTGGTGACCGGTACGCCTCGACGCCACCTCACATCGAGCTGACCAGATCCGTGATGCGTGCGCACACCATCGACCCGGAGCGTCTCGCCCGGCGGGATCCGGACGTGAATCGGCGCGGAGGACGGCACCGAACCACCCCAGAGGAGGGCAGCGGTCTCGTGGGAGACGACGGTTCCGGACGGAGCCAGCCGAAGCGCCGCCACCGCCCGCACCGCCAGCGTCCTGGGGGTGTGCCGGTCCACGTAGACGTTCCGGTGCAGGCGGACGAAGTCCCGGCTCCGCAACTGCCAGGGCGTGATGCCCGCGGCCAACGCTTCACTTCTCGTGAACGGCCGCAGCGGGTCGAACCTCGAGAACTCGTTCACCCCCCGATGCTGCCCAACCCTGGCCTCACCCGTCTGTCTTTATCCACAGGTCACCGGTGCCGAGGCGAATGGACGTGTCGGTGCTAGCCCTCACCGTTGAACATCGCAACAACTCGGGAGGAAGCATGGCAAATCTCGCATCGGGTGACCGAATCGCCCTTCACCTCGCCGCCCTGATGTTCCCTGTCATCGTTGAGCCGCTTCTCGCTGGCGGGTGGGGACCTGACCGGTGGCGCTTCACCGGCGGGGTGAGCGTCGTCATCGCGTGTTCGGTGATCAGCCTGACCACCAGGAAGGCTTGGTTGAGCGCGGACCGACATGGCGGCGAACCATGGTTGATGGCCGCGGCCCTAGCCGTCGTACTGGGCCTGTCGTTTCTCGTTGCGCGAGGCACGATCTCGACGCTCGATGCCGTCGGGGCCCTCGTCGTCGTACTGTCCTTGTGGCTCACGGCCACCACGTTGATGAGGCAGTCGGTCGGCCATCCATTGTCGTGGGGTGAGGTTGGGATCGGCATGGCATTGATCACGATCGGCGTCATGGTTGGAGGTGTGGCCGCGCGCGTCGTCACTCTCAAGATTTCTCTGCCCACATTCATTCTGGGACTGGGTTGCTTCGCGCTTGCTCTCGCGCTTGTCGTCGGGGGAATCGCGATCACTCGAGCCGCTTCGCGTGTGCAGGCCAAGGCTTTCACCGCCGCGGGAGCAGCCTTCGTCCTGTGCAGCTCCGGCCTTTGGTCTTCGGGCATTGTCGAGGCGCCTCTCGCCGTGATGGTCCTCGGGTTCGGCGCAGCGCTCACAACCTGGGGAATCGGGGAACTGACGGATGGCGACGTCCTCCGGGCCGCAGCCACCGCCTCTGTGGCCTTGGTCCTGGCTGTCGGTGCGGTAGTAGCGATGGGAGTCCATATGGCGCTCGGCGTGGCAACGGCCCTCTTCGCCCTGAGCGCAGTGGGCGCGACGCTCGCCAGAGGGTTCAGACGGCGCGGTTTTACTCGACGAGGTGAGTCGAGCCTCGCTGCCGCAGGAGCTATCGCCGCTATCGCGTGTTGCGTCAGTGGCCTCGACCACCTCGGTCAGGAGCAACCTGTCCCGGCGGCTCTTTGCTTTCTTGCCGGCGTCGCGACCGGGGCATTGGGGCTCACCTCGAGCGAAGGACGGCCGCGTTTCCTGACCGCCTGGACCAGGCTCTTGGCGTTGAGCACTCGACGGGGCCCGGCGGGTCACGCCTGATCACTGCCGCGATGTCGGCAATGACGTCTGCCGCCGCAAGTACTGACAACAGCGGCAGATGTGGTGACGATTCGAGCACCTTGGCCGCAACGAGTGACAGGGCCGTCGGTTGTTGCGAGCCGACCAGGGTCAGGGGAGTGGTACGCCCGATCCAGTCCCGCGAGGTTGCGTTCGACTCGAAAAGGCGGAAACGTGCAGGGCGGACGGCCCCGGCGTCACATGATTCCGGGCGCCTCGGAACCCACCCCGACACCCCTGGAGTGACATGTCGCGCCGCGCGCCCCGAACCCTCAGCACGATCACCGACGCTCAGACCACCCGCCGCCAGCTGTTGGCGATGGCCACCGTGGGAAGCGTCGGCGTGGCCGGCGTCGCCGCCGCGGGCCCGGCGCAGGCCGCCTCGAGCCAGCAGGCGAAGCCCGGTAAGCACGAGTACACGCTCACCGTGCTCGGCACCACCGACCTGCACGGCAACATCTACAACTGGGACTACTACAAGAACGCCGAGTACGACGACTCGCAGCACCGCGACATCGGCGTCGCCAAGGCGGCCACCCTCATCAAGGCCGTCCGCGCCGAGGTCGGCGCCGGCAACACCCTCACCCTCGACGCCGGCGACACCATCCAGGGCACCCCGCTCGCGTACTACTACGCCAAGATCGAGCCGATCACCGGCGGCACCATGCACCCCATGGCCCAGGCGATGAACTCCGTCGGCTACGACGCGGCCGCCCTCGGGAACCACGAGTTCAACTACGGCCTGGACGTGTTGCGGGCCTTCGACGCCCAGTGCAACCACCCGCTGCTCAGCGCCAACACCGTCGACTGGAACACCGGCGCCCCGCTCTTCCCGCCCTACGTCATCAAGACGGTCAAGGTCCCCGGCCAGAAGCCGCTCCGCGTGGGCATCCTCGGTCTCGTCACGCCCGGCGTGGCGATCTGGGACAAGGCCAACGTCGAGGGCAAGGCCAAGTTCCCCGGCATCGTCGAGCAGGCCAAGGTCTACGTGCCGCGCCTCAAGGCCGCGGGCGCCGACGTCGTCGTCGTGTCCTGCCACTCGGGCCCGATCACCTCGTCGTCGTACGGCGACGCCCTCCCGTACCCCGAGAACGCCAGCCGTCTGCTCGCCGAGCAGGTCGCCGACATCGATGCGATCCTCGTCGGCCACGCGCACATCGACTTCAACCAGCTCGTCACCAACACGACAACCGGCAAGCAGGTGCTCCTGGTCGAACCGCTGTACTGGGGTATGCGCGTCGCTCGCATGGACATCCCGATGGCCAAGGTCAAGGGCCAGTGGGTCGTCGACGACACGGCGCTGGTCGGCACGGTCTACGACGCCAACACCGTGCCCGAGGACGCCGAGATCGCTCGGATCATCCGGCCGGCGCACACCAAGGTGCTCGCCTACGTCAACGGCGTCATCGGCACCTCCAAGCAGGCCATGTCGGCCGCCACGTCCCGCTATGAGGACACCGCGGCCATGGACTTCATCAACTACGTCCAGGGTGACGCCGTGCGGAAGGCGCTGGCCGGCACGGCCGACGCGACCACGCCGATGCTGTCGATCGCGGCACCGTTCAACAAGGCCGCGGCGATCCCGGCCGGCGACGTCACGGTCCGCGACGTGGCCGGGCTGTACATCTTCGACAACACGTTGCTGGGCATCAAGTTCACCGGCGCCCAGGTGCTCGCCTACCTCGAGTTCTCGGCGGCGTACTTCAAGAAGGTCGCCAGCGCCGGACCGTTCCCGGCGGATGCCGTCACCAACGCCCCGACCGGGACGGCACCGAACGGCACCCCGGACTACAACTACGACATCATGGGCGGGCTCGACGCGCCGCTGACCTACGACATCGACATCGCTCAGCCGGTCGGCTCCCGTATCAAGAACCTTCAGTATGCGGGTGCTCCGGTGACGGCCAACCAGGCGTTCATCGTCGCCATCAACAACTACCGGCAGTCCGGCGGTGGCAACTTCCCCGGTGTGACGACGGCTCCGGTCGTCTACAACGCCCAGGTCGAGATCCGGCAGCTGCTCATCGACTGGGTGACGGCCAACAAGGTCATCGACTCGTCGCTGTTCTCCACGCTGGACTGGAGGCTCGTTGCCAACGGGCAGCCCGTAGTCATCACCGGCTGACGTCGCGGATGCCGGCCTCCAGTGCCTCGAACCGGTCGTCGATGCGCTGCTCGATCCGGCGCACGGCGGCCTCCAGCTCGCCGGCGCTGGCGTCTTGCTCCTCGCGCTTCAGGGCCATGTCGAAGGCACCGCCCGGCCGCAGCGTGGCGTACTCGACCTCGGTGACGTGGTCGGCGCCGAGCCGGTGCAGGACGGTCCGGAGCTCTCCGTCCCGGATCCCGAGCCGGTAGAGCTTCTTCGAGTCGACCCGGCCGTCCTGGACGACAGTGATCGGCTTGCCATCCAAGAACCGCTCGGATCCCTTGATCATGAAGGCAACCCGGTCGAACAGGTAGTCGACGACCACAAGCGTCAGCGCGCCGACCAAGCCGCCCGAGAGTGAGTTGTCGTCGCCGATGATCGCGTTCTGCACGACATTGGACAGCAGCAGCACGACCACGAGGTCGGAGAGGTTCAGCTGGGCGAGGATCCGCCGGCCGAACACCCGGATGAGCAGCGCGACCGCGGCGTACACGAGGATCGTACGCGCGATCTTCTCGGTCGCCGGGATCTGGAAGGTGAACATGTCGGACCAGATCGAGTCGCCTGCAGCGGCAAGGGTATGCATGCGCCGAACCTAGGCTGCAGCGCTGGGAGTTCGCCTCCCCAAGCGCCGGAATCGCGCGAAGGGTCAGCCGACGCTGTACGGCGTACTCGACCCCTTCACCGGCGTCGACCCGCGGGTGATCGCGACCTTGCAGACCGCGCCCGCCGGCACCGGCGTCAGGTCGACGACCTGCGAGCTGGTCGCGCTACCGCCACTCCCGGCGAACCACGGCCCGAGCAGCGGGTAGGTCTCCGTGGACGAGACCGGACCCGCATACCGGCCGCTGAACCAGCACCGGTTCTCCAGCAGGAAGTCGTACGGGACGACGGGGTAGACGCCCTTGAGGCTGACCGTGATCGTCAGCGGCTGCCCCGACACGGCGGCGCCGACCAGCGTGGTGGTGCCGCTCGCCGTGCCGGCCTGCGCCGCCCCGGCCGTGGCGACGAGGAGCAGTCCGGCGGCGACGGTGGCCACCGTTCCGACAGCGGATGCGCGCATGGGTCCTCCTGATGTCGTTCGGCGTCAACTGGAGCAGACGTCGGTCTTGGCGGCCTCGCCGTAGCCGAGCTTCCACTTCAGTGGTGTCGTCCCGGGGTCGATGGTGTCGGCGTCCCAGATCGCGTCGGCGATGCACTGGTGGCCGTCCTTGTTGGGGTAGACGCCCATGCCCTTGGTGGTCTGGCTCCAGTCGGTGAGAACGCCGAGCGCGGCCGGCAGCAGGTAGTTCGGCTTCGCCGTGCCGTCGGAGCCCTCGACGAACCAGGTCGTCGAGCAGCCGAAGTTGACCTCGGGGGAGTCGTGCTGGTGGACGGCGCCGCTCTCCTCGGGGTGCTCGACCTTGGTCTTGATCTGCACCTTCATCGTCATGCAGTGGTCCTCGAACTTCGGGTAGAGGTCCACGTAGACGTAGCGCGAGCCGTTCGGTCCCTGCTGGAACGGGGCCATGGCGTTCTTGATCGTCGTGTTGAGCTTCTGGAACGCCTGGTCGATGACGAGCAGGGCCGCGGGCAGCTGGGCCCACCGCGCGGTGCAGGTCGGGATGGTGTCGATGAGCGGGACGCAGAGCTCCACGATCTCGTCGATGACGTCCTCCGCCCGCGGGAACGGGTTCGGGTAGTTCGTCACGGCGACGACCAGCCCGGGCCGCTGGGAGGCCATGATCCGCTCGGTCTGGAGCAGGGTCGTGTAGTTGTTCGTCATGTTCGTCCACAGGGACGAGTTCCCGAGGACCGCCGACGCGCAGGCGGCGCCGCCGGCGAAGTCGTGGTCCTTCACCTTGTCGAAGCAGGACGTGATGAGGTCCACGACCGTGGAGTTCTGCTCACCGAGGGTGATGGTGTGCAGGTCCGGGCGGGAGTTGTAGGCGGTCGCCATTCCCCCGCCCGAGATGAAGCTCGACGAGGTGGTGCCGTTCTTCCCCTGGTTGTAGAGGCACCAGCCGGGGGAGACGAGATGGTCGGCCAGCAGCTGCTCCGGGAACCGGGAGGCGTTGTCGTCGAGCTTGTTGCCGTTCGGGATGTCGTCCCCGCTGGCCACGTAGATCCGACAACCGGCGGCGGCGGTCGCCGGCGGCATGGACACGGCGACCCCGAGCGTCGCCATGGCCATGGCCGCCACGACGGCGACGACCGTACGTCCCCGCCGTGACCTCACGGGGCCACCGTGTCCACGATGAGGCCGCTGGCGTTGTTGGCCTCGTTGAACTCCGCCACGTCGTTGGCGGGGTCGACGACGACGTCGAACGCGACGAACGAGGGAACCCCACCGGTGTTGGCGTGTCCGACGACTGTGACGAGCGTGCCTGCGCCGGGGGCCAGGCCGGCGGCCGGGCTCGTGCACAGGTACTCGGGCGCGGCCGGGTTTCCTGGGAACGCCCCGTTCGCGACGCAGGTGAACCCGTTGGTCGCGGCGATGGAGACCTTGGTCAGCTCGTTGAAGCCGGTGTCGAGGTTGACGGCGATGACGACGTTGTTCGGGTCGGGGTCGGCCTCGGTCGGCAGGTCGCCGACGTTGGTCACGACGAACTGGAAGGTGACGTCGGAGTCGTTCGGCGTCGGGTTGGCGGTTGCGATCACCTGCCCGGCGACGAGGTCGATGCAGCTGGTGCACGCGGCCAGGACGACGGTGGTCTCCTCCTGCTGGGCGTTGTTCGCCTCGTTGGTCTCGAGGATGGCGTCCAGCGGGTCGGCAGTGACCTTGACGGTGAGCTTGGGTGGCGCCCCCGCCTGGATGGTCAACGGGATCGTCAACGTCGTGGACGCACCCGCCAACAGGTCACCGGTGCAGGTGACGACGGCGTTGGCGTTGGAGGCCACACAGCTGAAGCCCTGCGATGCCGCGAAGACCCCGAGGGTCACCCCGACGTTCGGCAGGTCGGCGCGGATGACCACCTGGTTGCCGTCCGCCGTGAGCGCGTTCTGGCTCCCACCGTTGGTGATCGTCGTCGTGTACGTCACCTCGGCACCCTGTCCGGCCGGGTCGGGGTTGTCGGTGATGTCCCCGACCGAGAGGTCGATGGCGGAGCCCTGGACCGAGGTCGAGACGCTCGAGGTGTTGTTGTTGATGATGACCTCCGAGCCGCAGCCGCCACAGCTCGCCGTCACCGGGCCGCCGCCGTTGGCCGCTGCGGTGTTGGTGAACGCGTTGCTCGCGTTGTCGGTCACCGTCGTCTGGATGGTGATGGAGGAGCTCGCGCCCACCGTCAACCCACTGGCGAAGGTGCACGTCACGGTGCCACCGGTGGCCGCCCCGTCGTGGGTACACGTGACCCCGTTCGTGGCGGTCGGCGTTCCGACGATGCTCACCGAGGAGGGCAGCTGGTCGGTGACGTTGAAGGCGTCCGAGTCACCGGTGCCGACGTTCGACACACTGATGGTGTAGCTCAGGGTCTCGCCGCGCCCAACGGTGCCGGAGTCGGCCGACTTCTGGACCGTGATGTCGGGACGCTTCGTGGTGTCGGTGGTCTGCGTGCTGCAGTTGTCGCCCTCGTTGGTCTCGTCGAAGACGTTGTCCGGGTCGGCGCAGGCCTCGTTGTCGAGCGTCCCGCCGTCCTGGGTGACGAACGTGTGGACGGTGATGGTCGCCGTTGCCCCGGGCGCCAGGTCGCCCACACAGCGGACGTTGTTGACCGGGTTCTCCTCGACGGTGCACTGCCAGTTGCCGTCCGCCGTCACGCCGAGCGGGATCAGGCCGACCGGCAGTGGGTCGGTGACGACGAGGTCGTTCATCGGGTCGGTCTCGGTGTTCTCGACCTTGATCGTGTAGTCGGCCATGTCGTTCTGGGTGGCGGTCGACGGACCGGTCTTGGTCAGCTTGGCGTTGAACGGGGAGACCACCAGGCTGGTGTCGGTCGCGCTGTTGTTGGTCTCGTCGGACTCGGCGATGGTGTTGGCCGGGTCGATGAACACCTGGTTCGTCAGCGTCCGATCCTTGGGTCCGAGCACCCGGACGGTAATGGCGATCGTGCGGGTCGACGGCACGCTCGGGATGAGGTTGGCCGTCCCGTCGAGGGCGCCACCGGTGCAGGTGACCACACCCGACGCGTACCCGCAGAGGAAGGCGCCGTTGGCCAGGGTGGTGTCGCTCGCCGAGAGGAAGGTCACTCCGGCCGGCAGCTCGTCGCGGACGACGACCTGGAAGGCAGGGTCGGTACCGGCGTTCGTCGCCGTGATGACGTACGTGACCTCGTGGCCGATGGCCACCGGGTTGTTGATGCTCGGGCACGGTGCGCCGTCGCACTTGGTCACCTGGAGGTCGATGTAGCCGGCCCCGACGACCACCTTGGTCGTGGCGTCGGAGCTGTTGTCGGTCTCATCGCCTTCGGGGATCGCGTTGTTCGGGTCCACCGTCGCCGTGTTGGTGATGTTCCCCGGCTGGGTCGGCGCGAACGCCTTGATCGTCACGGTGCGGGTCGCCGGAGCGCCCACGATCGTGTTGACCGTCCCGCTCAGGGTCGCGCCGATGCAGGTGACCACACCCGCGGCTGCCGAGCAGGTGAACTGGTTCGGGCCGGGGTTGTTGTCGCTGGCCGAGATGTAGGCGGTGCCGGCGGGCAGCACGTCCCGGAAGGTCACGTTGACCGCCGGGTCGGTCCCCGTGTTCCCGATCGTCACGCCGTAGGTGATGACGCTGCTGGTCGAGACCTCCGGAGTGGCGGTCTTGGTGATGGTCAGCTGGTTGAACGCGTTCTGACCGCCGCCGCCCGTGGTCTTGACCACGGTGTCGGCCGTCGCGATGTTGTTGTTCTCGTTGACCTCGGCGATCTCGTTGAGCGGGTCGACGCGCACCTCGTTGTGCATAGCCGGCTGGACGAACGGGGTCGCGGACAGGGTGATGGTGATGGTCGCGTACTGGTTGCCTTGCGCGCCGGGGTTGTAGAACTCGGCCTTGGTCCCGAGCAGGCTGCCGCCCACGCAGGTGACGACGCCGCCGGTGGCCGCTCCGTCGTGGCTGCAGGTGAACCCGGCGTTGCCGCTGGCCCCCAGGAACTTCGTGCCAGCGGGCAGGGTGTCGCTCACGCGGACGTTGTTAGCGTCCTGGGTGCCGAGGTTGTCGACGTAGATCGTGTAGGTCTGTGTACCGCTCGTCGCGATCGGGTCGAACCCGGCGGTCGCGGTCGGGTAGTTCGGGATCAGCGTGCCCGGCGGGTTGACCACGGTCGACTGCTCGTCAAGCTTGAAGATGGTCAGGTCGATGCCGGTGCTGACCTGGCTGGTCACGGTGGCGGTGTTGTTCGTCTCGTCGGACTCGAAGATCGCGTTGCCCGGGTCCACGGTCGCCGTGTTGCTGATCGGACCGGCGGCCGCCGGGGCGACGAGGATGATCGAGTACGACTCGGTCGTCTGCGGGCCGATCTGTGGGTTGGTGCACTCGAGGACGTTGCCGGCCTGGAGCACGCAGGCGAAGTCGCTGCCCGCGCCGTTGGTGAAGCTGTCGTAGATCGTTCCCGGCGGCAGCACGTCGCGGACGAGAACGGTGGTGGCCGGCTGGATTCCGGAGTTGCCGACGACGAAGGTGTACTTCAGTCCGCCTGCGCACACCTCACCGGACGGGGCCGGGAACGACGATGCGCACACCGGGTCCGGGGACGCCGCCTTGGTGATGGTGAGGTCGACACCCGGCTTGACCGTGGTGCGCTCGGTGGCGGTCGCGGTCACGCCGGTGTTCTTGATGTTCGCGGTGGCCGTCGCGGTGTTGATGAGGACGGTGCCGGCCGGCGCGATGACCGTCCCGCTGATGGTGATGTTCAGTGTGCCGCCGGCGTTGAGCGACTTGATCGTGCAGCGGACGGTCGGCGCGCTGACGACACAGCCGTTACCGGTGCCGAGGGAGCCGTTCACGATGGCCTGCGTCGCGAGGACGCTCGCGGCCTCCAGGCCCTGTGTCCCGTCGGTGACGACGACGTCGTCGGCGCGGGTAGTGCTGGTGTTGGTGACGCGGATCTTGTAGGTGAGGGTCTGCAGCGGGCTGACCGGGTCGGGACCGGCCCCGGCGATGACCGCCGGGTCGTCGGTCTTGACGATGGTGATGGCCGGCGGCTGGGGGCTGGCGGTGACGGACGTGTTGACCGTCGCGGAGGTGTTGTTGAGCTCGTTGGACTCGGCGATGGTGTTGTCGGGGTCGACCACGGCCGTGTTGGTCAGCGGTCCGGTCGGGGGCGCCTTGACGTGCAGGGTGATCGAGGCGTTCTGGCCCTGGTTGACGGCGCCGCCGATGCAGAGCACGACGGTGGGCGCGCCGGAGGTCGAGCAGGTGAACAGGCTGGTCTGGTCGATGGAGTTGACGACGACGCCGGTCGGCAGTGTGTCGCGCACGGTGACGCCGCTGGCGTTGACGCCGCCGAGGTTGTTCACCGTGAGGATGTAGTCGAAGTTCGCGCCGCCCACGACGGTCGACGGGCCGGTCTTGTTCAGCGTGAGGTCCGGCTTGGGGTTGCCGCTCCCGCCGCCGGCGAGCACCTGGGTCTGTGCCGTACCGGTGGTCGTGAAGTTCTGCGCGGACTTCGTCCCGGTGAAGGACGCGACGTTGTTGAGCGTCGTGCCACCAGGCGCGGTGACGACGCCTCGGATCGTGACAGTCCACGTCTCGCCGCCGTTCAGCGTGCCGCCGTTACAGGTGACCAGCTGGCCGCTCTGGGTGCAGGTGCCCTTGGTGCTGGTGATGACGAACTGCGGAGCCGCGGGCGGGCTCTGGATCGTCCCCACGCCGTTGAGCTGGTCCGACATCACGAGGTTCGACGCCTTCGCACCGCCACTGTTGGTGGCGGTGATCGTGTACGTGATCTCGGTCCCGGACGTCACCGGGCTCGGACTGGCCACGTTGGCCACCACCAGCGGGCTCGCCGGGTCGGCCGCGACCGGCGCGGCCAGTGGTCCGGCGAGGACCAGGAGGAGCGCCCCGACGACAGCCGTCAGCCACCTGGCGACGCTGTTCTGGAACGTGAAAGGACGGCGTCGAGCTTCCCCTGCGAGCATGGTCTGATGACTTTCCCTGGTGCGGGTATGGACCTGCACCCCCGAGGCATCCCAATGAATCGCTGTGAATTGACTGAGTCAATGGTCAGATGTGACTAGCCAGAAGTAACCATCAGTGACCAGCCGCATATGGGTAGTTTGGTGGGATTGCCTCCGAAACGCTCTGTGGCCCAAAAGGATCAGCCGCAAGCGTCAGCGGTTGTCCCGGTCCTCGAACACCGTCGGGATGGCGACGTCGCCGCGCTGCAGCCGCAGGGCGCTGGCCGGCAGCTCGGCGCGCGAGGCCAGGTGCCGTTCCCGAGCGGCGGTGAGGTCCGGCCGGGCCGTCAGCTCACCCGCGCGGACGAGGTCGACCATCAGTGCGCGGTCGTCCCCGTCGTCGGTGGGACGCTCCTCGATGCCGACGATCTCAGCCTCCGCCACTCCGTCCGGGGAGAGTCGGCGCAGCGCCCACTTGCGGCCACCCACCGAGGTCTTCGACGCGCTCCGCTTCTCGACCGGTCGCATCACACCCTTGCCGTCGGACCGCGAGACGAGCTTGTAGACCATGCTCGCGGTCGGTGCGCCCGAGCCGGTCACCAGCTGGGTCCCCACCCCGTACGCGTCGACGGGAGCGGATGCGAGGGAGGCGATCGCATACTCGTCGAGGTCGGACGTGACGATGATCCGCGTCCCGGTGGCCCCGAGCCCGTCGAGCTGGACCCGGACCTGCCGTGCCTGCTCCAGCAGGTCGCCCGAGTCGAGCCGGACCGCGCCGAGCGACGTCCCGGCCACCTCCACGGCGGTGCGGACGCCCTCGGGGACGTCGTAGGTGTCGACGAGCAGGGTGGTCCCGGGGCCGAGGCTGGCCACCTGCGCCTCGAACGCCTCGCGTTCCGAGTCGTGCACGAGGGTGAAGGCGTGCGCCGCGGTGCCTGCGGTGGGTACCCCGTAGCGACGGCCCGCCTCGAGGTTGCTCGTCGTCGAGAAGCCCGCGATGTATGCGGCGCGGGCGGCCGCGACCGCCGCCTCCTCGTGCGTCCGGCGGGAGCCCATCTCGATGCACGGCCGGTCGCCGGCGGCGGCGGTCATTCGTGAGGCCGCCGAGGCAATCGCGGTGTCGTGGTTGAGGATCGAGAGGGCCAGCGTCTCGAGGACGACACCCTCGGCGAACGACGACTCGACCACGAGCACCGGTGAGCCGGGGAAGTAGACCTCCCCCTCCGCATACCCGCTGACGTCGCCGGAGAAGCGGTAGCCGGCCAGCCAGTCGCAGGTCGCCTCGTCGACGACCTTGCGCCGGCGCAGGTCCTCGATCTCCGCGTCCCCGAACCGGAACTCCTGGAGCGCCTCGAGGAACCGGCCGGTTCCGCCGACGACCCCGTAGCGCCGCCCCTCCGGCAGCCGGCGGGCGAACGCCTCGAAGACGCACCTCCGCTCGGCGGCCCCGCTGCGGAGCGCCGCTTCGAGCATGGTCAGCTCGTAGTGGTCGGTGAGGAGTGCTGTGCTCCGGGACGTCCTGCCCACGGGCGACAGCCTATGGTGGGGCAGTGGTGATCTCGGCCTCCCTGGCTCCTGTCAAGGAGCGCAGCACCGAGGTCGTGGAGGAGCTCGAGCTTGACGTCCCGTGGATCACGCTCGTGTGGAACGACCCGGTGAACCTCATGTCCTACGTGACGTACGTCTTCGAGACCTACTTCGGGTACTCGCGCCACAAGGCCGAGAAGCTCATGCTCGACGTCCACTCCAAGGGCAAGGCGGTCGTGGCCCACGGCAGCCGCGAGGAGATGGAGCGGGACACCGAGGCGATGCACGGGTTCGGGCTCTGGGCGACCTTCGAGAAGGACGCCTGAGGGTGGCTCGCGCGTTCCGGCGCAAGGGCCAGCGCTACGTGGCCAAGTTCGACGAGATGGAGCGGGGCGTCGTCGCCGGCCTGCTGGAGCAGACCCGCGACATCGTCGCGCCGACCGACACGGGCGAGCCACGGGTGGCCAACCCCGACGCGTTCGACGACATCGTGGCCGGTGTCTCGGTCGGCGCCGAGGACCACGTCGCCAGCGCTGAGGAGCTCGCCGACCGCGACCCGGCGCTGGAGCGGTTGCTGCCCACCGCACACCGTGGCGACGAGAAGGTGGCGGCCGAGTTCCGCCGGCTCACCGAGCACGACCTGCGCGACCGCAAGGCGGCCAACCTCACGGTGGCGATCGAGGCGCTGCGAGGTACCGAGGGCGACCAGCTGGAGCTGACGAGGCAGCAGGCCGACGCCGTCGTGGTGGCCCTCACCGACGCGAGGCTCGTCCTCGGCGAGCGGCTCGGGCTGAAGACCGACGAGGACGCGCTGGCCCTCGACGAGCTCGTCGCCACCATGGACCCGGAGGACCCGGTGGTCTACGCCGCGTCGTTCTACGACTTCCTCACCTGGATGCAGGAGTCGCTGACCACCGCCCTGCTCGGCCGCGGACTCTTTCGCTGAGCCCATGCTGACCGAGCCCGCGGACCTGTCGCCCGACACCGTCCTCGACGTCCTGCGCGAGCACTGGGACGCCGGTGTCGTCTCGGCCGCCTACCTCCCGCGAGGCGCCGGCGCGCATCACTGGGTCGGCAGCGGGCGACACCGGCCGAGGTGGTTCGTCACCGCGGACCACGTCGCCGCCTGGGGGCACCTCCCCCACGACGTGGGGGGACCCCCACCGCTTGCGGGGGAGAGCCGGCTCGAGGAGCTCCTCGACACGTATGCGGCGGCGCGGGAGCTCGCGGCCCGCGGCCATCACGTCGTGGTTCCGACGGTGCCCCCGCGGACCGAGCCGACAGGAGTCGGTGTCGTGCTGGGGGCATACCTGCTGACCGTCACGCCCTACCTGGAGGGCGAGTCGGGACCGGGGGACTACGCGGACGACAACCAGCGCGCCCTGATCGCCGGCGCACTCGGCAGCCTGCACGCCGAGCGGCCGCCCGCGCGGACACGACCCTGGACGCCCGGCCCGCCGCGGCGGTCCGAGCTGGGCGTGCTCCTGACGCGCCTCGGCGGACGCTGGGACGCCGGCCCGTTCGGGGAGTCCGTGCGCAAGGCGCTCCGCCGCAGCGGACCCGAGCTGGGCCGGCTCTACCGGCGGTTCGACCAGCTGGCCGCGCAGGCGCTCGAGGAGCGCGAGCGGTGGGTACCGACGCACGGCGAGCCGCACACCGCGAACATCTTGTGGCAGCTGGGCGGTCCGGTGCTCGTCGACTGGGAGTCGCTGCGGGTCGCGCCGCGCGAGCGCGACCTGCGGACGGTGCTGCGGGGAGCGGACGGTGCCGAGCCCCTGTCGGCCTACGTCGCGCACGGCGGCACCGCCGAGCTCGACGACGACATGGTCGAGCTGTTCGACCTCGAGTCGTGGCTCTGGGAGGTCGCGGAGTACGCGGTGCGCTTCCACGCCCCGCACGACGGCGACGACGACGACGCGCGGTTCCTCCAGGCGTTCCTGGACGAAGTGGTGCCGGCCGTCGAGCGCGCTGTGACCAAGGAGACGGCGCGCTGATTCGGTCGGCCAACACGGGCATACCTATCCTTCAGGGGTGACGGACGCGCCGATCGGCATCTTCGACTCGGGCTTCGGTGGACTCACCGTCGCCCGGGCGGTGCTCGACCAGCTGCCGCACGAGTCGGTCGTCTATTTCGGGGACACGGCTCGGGCGCCGTACGGACCGCGCCCGATCGCGGAGACCCGTCAGTACGCGTTGGAGTGCCTCGACCGCCTCGTCGACCACGGCGTGAAGGTCCTCGTCATCGCCTGCAACACCGCGAGTGCGGCCGTGCTCCACGACGCTCGGGAGCGGTACGACCTGCCGGTCATCGAGGTGATCCGGCCGGCGGTGCGCCGGGCAGCCGCGGCCACTCGCAACCGCCGGGTCGGCGTGATCTCCACGACCGGTACGCACCAGTCGCAGGCCTACGTCGACGCGTTCGCGGCGGCTCCTCAGATCGAGGTGTTCAGCCAGCCCTGTCCGCGGTTCGTCGAGTTCGTCGAGGCGGGGGTGACCGGCGGCAAGGAGCTGCTCGACGTCGCCCGCGAGTACCTCGAGCCGGTCGCCGAGCACGGCGTCGACACGGTGGTCCTCGGGTGCACGCACTACCCCCTGCTGACCGGCGTCATCTCCTACGTCATGGGCGACGACGTGACGTTGGTGTCGTCGGCCGAGGAGACGGCCAAGGACGTCTACCGGGTGCTCGCCGACGGCGACATGCTGCGTCCCGACGACCTGCCCGCGCCGACGCTGGCGTTCAGCACGACCGGCGACCCGGACGAGTTCCGCGGGCTGGCCCGCCGGTTCCTCGGACCCGAGGTCGAGACGGTGTTCGGCAACCTCGGATCGGCGCCGATGGCGGTGGCCCCATGAGGTGGGCCTCGTGAAGGTGACCGTCGTCGGCTGCTCGGGGTCGTTCGCCGGGCCGCGCTCGCCGGCGTCCTGCTACCTGGTCCAGGCCGAGCACGAGAGCCGGACCTGGAACGTCGTGCTCGACATCGGCGCCGGCGCGCTGGGCACGCTCCAGCAGCACATCGACCCGCGCGACCTCGACGCGATCTTCCTCAGCCACCTGCACCCGGACCACTGCATCGACCTGTGCGGTCTCTACGTCGTCCAGCGCTACCACCCCGAGGGCCAGTCCGAGCCGGTCGTCGTCTACGGCCCCACCGGTACCGGCAAGCGGATGAGTGAGGCCTACGGGTTGGACGACGTGCACGCGATGGACACCGAGTTCGACTACCGCGACCACGTCGACCGGGAGCCGGTCGTCGTCGGCCCGTTCACGATCACCCCGTATGCGGTCCGCCACCCGATCGAGGCCTACGGCCTGCGGGTCGAGACCGACGGGGTGACCTTGGCCTACACCGGCGACACCGACGAGTGCGACGCCCTCCACCCGCTGATGCGCGACGCCGACCTGGTCCTCGCGGACTCCGCGTTCGTCGAGGGCCGCGACACCATCCCCGGCATCCACATGAACGGCGCCCAGTGCGCCCAGGTCGCGACCCTGGCTGGTGGGGTCGGGCGGCTCATGCTCACCCATATCCCGGCCTGGAACGACCGGGAGCTGTGCCGCGCCCAGGCGGCCGCCCACTGGGCCGGCGAGGTCGAGCTCGCCGAGCCCGGCGCCGCATACCTTCTGTAAGGGGTTCGTGAGGTTCGACGTCGGCCTCCTGACAGGTCGCCGACGTACTCTCGGGCCGTGGTTAGCCTTGCGGCCATGACCGATCCCACCAGCGATACGCCCGCTCCGACGACCCGGCACGACGGGCGCTCACCCGACCAGACGCGCGAGATCCGGATCACCCGGAACTGGCTCGACCATGCCGAGGGCAGCGTGCTCGTCGAGTTCGGGCGCACGCGGGTGCTCTGCGCCGCGTCGTTCACCGCGGGCGTGCCCCGGTGGCTCAAGGGACAGGGCACGGGGTGGGTCACGGCGGAGTACGCGATGCTTCCCCGCTCGACGAACACCCGTTCCGATCGGGAGTCGGTCAAGGGCCGGATCGGCGGCCGGACCCACGAGATCTCCCGGCTCGTCGGCCGCTCCCTCCGAGCGGTCGTCGACACGAAGGCGTTGGGGGAGAACACGATCGTCCTCGACTGTGACGTGCTCCAGGCCGACGGAGGCACGCGAACCGCGGCCATCACCGGCGCCTACGTCGCCTTGGTCGACGCGGTCGAGGACGCCCGCAGCCGGGGTCTGCTGTCGGCGAAGGCCCAGCCCCTGACCGGATCGGTCGCCGCCATCAGCGTCGGCGTCGTCAAGGGGGAGCCGGTCCTCGACCTCGACTACCCCGAGGACTCGACCGCCGACACCGACATGAACGTCGTCATGACCGGTGACGGCCGGTTCGTCGAGGTGCAGGGCACCGCGGAGGCCGAGCCGTTCGACCGCGAGCTGCTCGGGCGGCTGCTCGACCTGGCTACCAAGGGGTGCGCCGACCTCACCGCTCTGCAGCAGTCCGCACTCGAGGCGCCCGCGAGGTCGCGCACGTGACGGCGCGGCGCCTCGTCCTGGCAACCCGCAACGAGCACAAGGTGCACGAGCTGCGCCAGATCCTCGCCGACCTCGTCGACGAGCTCGGCCTCGAGATCGTCAGCGCGGCCGAGGTCGACGGGCCGGACGTTCCCGAGACGGAGGTCACCTTCGAGGGGAACGCGCGGCTCAAGGCGGTGGCCCTCGCCGAGGCGACGGGTATCCCCGCGGTCGCCGACGACTCGGGCCTCGCGGTCGACGTCCTCGGCGGTTCACCGGGAGTGTTCAGCGCGCGGTGGTCCGGGACGATCGGTGGGACCGACATGGCGCGGGCGGACCGCGACCGCGCCAACCTGCGGCTGCTGCTGGAACAGGTGGCCGGCGTGGGGCCGGAGAACCGGTCGGCGGCGTTCGTCTGCGCCGCGGTCCTGGCCCTCCCGGACGGGACGGTCGAGTCGACCGAGGGTCGCGTCCACGGGACGTTGGCCCGAGAACCGCGTGGTGACAACGGTTTCGGGTATGACCCGATCTTCCTCGTCGCGTCTCCGGATGGCGACCAGCGAACGCTGGCCGAGTACACCGACGAGGAGAAGAACGCGATCTCACACCGTGGTCGCGCGTTCCGTGAGATGGCCCCGATCCTGAGGAAGCGGCTGACCGAATGACCGATCTGAGCCCCCGTCCGGCCAAGACCGACGCGACGAGGAATGTCCCGTCGCCGCTCGGCGGTGGCTCGACGGCGGTTCCCACCGACCGACGGGTCGACGAGCAACCGTCTGTCTCGACCTGGGGAGCCGCGCTCAACGGGGTCATCGCCGGCGCGATGTCGATCGGCGTCGCGACCCTGCTGGCCGGTGTTCTCGTGTGGCTGGGCATCGCCGGGGGAACTCCCTCACCGATCCCGGCCGTCGCGGGGGCCTTCATCGACCGGACCCCACCGTGGCTCAAGGACTTCGCGGTCTCGACGTTCGGGACGAACGACAAGCTGGCCCTGACCGTCGGGATGGTCGTCGTCCTCATCGCGGGGTGCGCCGGGATCGGTGTGCTCTCCCGGCGGCGGGTCCTCCTGGCGGCCGTCCTGCTCGGCGTGGTGGGTGCGCTCGGCATGGCCGCGGTCATCTCGCGCCCCGACGCGTCGGGACCGGACGTGCTCCCGACCCTGATCGGTACCGCGGTCGGGATCGACACCCTGTTCCGGCTGCGGCCGCGACCCAGCGACGACCTGCGCCGCGGAGCGTGGAGCCCGCTGACCCGGCGACGGGTGATCGCCGGTGGCAGCGCGCTGGTGGCCGGCTTCCTGGGGATGCGCCTCGACGGCGGACGAGGCTCCGCGCGCGAGGCGCGGGCCGAGACGGTGATCCCCACCCCCACCCTCACGCCGTCGATCGACGGGGCGTCGGTGAACGTGCAGGGCGTGACGCCGTTCATCGTGCCGAACGACGACTTCTACCGGATCGACACGGCGTTCGTGGTGCCTCAGCTCGACACGGCGTCGTGGTCACTGCGGGTGTGGGGCGAGGTGGAGCAGGAGGTCACCATCGACTGGGCCACCCTGCTCAAGCAGCCCCTCGAGCAGCACCTCGTCACGCTCACCTGCGTGTCCAACGAGGTCGGCGGCGACTTGGCCGGCAACGCGATGTGGACCGGCTGGCCGGTGCGAAACCTTTTGGCCATGGCCAAGCCCAAGGCCGGCGCCGACATGGTCCTGTCGCGCAGCAGCGACGGGTTCACGGCAGGGACGCCGATCGAGGCGCTCACCGACGACCGGAACGCGATGGTCGCGGTCGCCATGAACGGTCAGGCGCTGCCGTTCGAGCACGGCTTCCCCGCGCGCCTCGTGGTCCCGGGGCTCTACGGGTACGTGTCGGCGACGAAATGGCTGACCGAGCTGAAGGTGACGCGGTACTCGGCGGACGAGGGGTACTGGACGCCGCGCGGCTGGTCGGCGAAGGGCCCGATCAAGACCGCGTCGCGCATCGACGTGCCCCGGGCCGGCCGAGGCGTCAAGGCCGGGACCGTCGCCGTCGCCGGAGTGGCGTGGGCCCAGCACCGTGGCATCAGCAAGGTCGAGGTCCAGGTCGACGACGGTCCGTGGCAGCAGGCCACTCTCGCGGCCGAGCCGACCGTCGACGCGTGGCGCCAGTGGGTCCTCATGTGGGCGGCGACCCCTGGTACCCACGAGATCCGGGTTCGCGCGACCGATGCGACCGGGGCCACGCAGACGGAGCAGCACGCTCCGCCCGACCCGGACGGCTCGACCGGCTGGCACACGGTCCAGGTGGACGTCACGTAGCGACCGGCTTCGTAGACTGGGCCACCTTGCGGGAGTGGTGGAACTGGTAGACACGCAGGATTTAGGTTCCTGTGCCTCGGCGTGCGGGTTCGAGTCCCGCCTTCCGCACCGGGTTGTCCGACTCCTACGACCGACCCAGCAGTCCGCATACCGGGTCTGTCTCGGCGAACCGGCCGAGGCTAGGTTGGGACCTGTGACGACCACTCTCAAGCCCGGGGACGCCGCCCCCGACTTCACGTTGACGAACGACAAGGGTGAGGACGTGACGCTGTCGGACCTCAAGGGCCAGCGCGTCATCGTGTACTTCTACCCGGCCGCGATGACCCCCGGCTGCACCACCGAGGCGTGCGACTTCTCCGACTCCATCGACGCGCTCCACGCCCGCGGCATCGAGGTGCTCGGGATCAGCCCGGACAAGCCCGAGAAGCTGGCCAAGTTCCGCGAGCGGGACGGCCTGACGATCACGCTGCTCTCCGACCCCGACAGGCACGTGCACGACGCCTACGGCGCCTACGGCGAGAAGAAGCTCTACGGCAAGACCGTCCAGGGCGTCATCCGCTCGACGTTCGTGGTCGACGAGGAGGGCAAGGTCTCCGACGCGCGCTACAACGTCAAGGCCACCGGTCACGTCGCCAAGCTGCGCAAGGACCTCGGTCTGTAGGGTTGCCCCGACAGGACGACGGCGCGATCAAGGAGTCAGGCGATGAGCAGCTCGACCCCGGCGGTCCCCGTCCCTCCGACGCCGGAGGTGGCCGCCCTCGAGGCCGAGCTGGTCGAGCGTCGCGCGCACCTGAGCACGACGGTCGACGAGCTGGTCACCCGGCTGCATCCCAAGGAGATCGTCCGGCGTGAGGTCGAGTCGGTGAAGATCCGAATCGCCGAGGCCACGCGTACCCCCGACGGTCAGATCCGCACCGAGCTGGTCGCCGCTGTCCTCGGTGCGGTGTCGGTCGTGCTCGTCGGCGCCGGACTGCTGCGCCGCAACCGCCGCTGACCTCGGCCGTGTCCGCCAAGCGGGCCAAGGCCGGCGAAGGCCTGCCCATCCGGATGCTGCACGACCGGGTGCTCGTGTCCCTCGAGAACGAGGGCGAGCGGAAGTCCGGCGGCGGCATCCTCATCCCCGCGACGGCCGCGGTCGGGAAGCGGCTCTCCTGGGCCGAGGTGGTCGCGACCGGACCGGCGGTTCGTCAGGTCGAGGTCGGCGACCGGGTGCTCTTCGACGCGGAGGACCGCCACGAGGTCGACCTGCAGTCCAAGGACTACGTCCTGCTCCGCGAGCGCGACATCCACGCCATCGCGGCGCGCCGGGTCGAGGAGGACGGCACGACGGGTCTCTACCTGTGAGTCTCGCCAGCCGCCTGGTCCGGTATGCGCCGAGCATCCGCCGCGCCCACGAGCAGTATGCGACGGGGCCGGCGACCCGGGCCACGATGAACGCCCTGCGCGCTGGGCCCCCGACCTACGAGCCGCCGTCCCGGCTCGGCTGGCGGGTGAGTGTCGTCGCCGGCGTCAGCTCGGACGGCTGGCCGGTGTACGAGGTCGCCCCACGCGGCCGTTCGACCGGACATCTCGTGTTCCTCCACGGTGGGGCGTATTTTCGCGAGCTGCGTTCGTGGCACTGGTGGTTCGTCGAACGGCTGGTTCGCGAGACCGGCCTCACCGTCCTCGTCCCCGTGTACCCGTTGGCGCCGATCGGGACCGCCGACATCGTGGTCCCCAGCGTGGTCGACCTGGTCCGCGACGTCCTGCGGTACCCCGGGCGGCCAGTGCTGCTGGCGGGCGACTCGGCCGGCGCGGGGATGGCGTTGGCCGTCGCCCAGGAGCTCCGGCGGTCGGAAGACCGCGACCTGGCGGGCCTGGTGCTCGTCTCGCCCTGGGTCGACATCACCTGCGACGACCCGGGTGTGGCCGCTCGTGCCCCTCTCGACCCGTGGCTCCAGGCGCCCGGGCTCCGCGAGGCCGGCATGGCCTACCGGGGCCCGCTCGACCCCGATCACCCGTGGGTCAGCCCCCTCCACGGGGACCTCGTCGACCTACCGCCGATGCTGGTCCTCAGCGGCACCCACGACATCCTCAACGCCGACGCACATCGCCTGGTCGATGCCGTGACGAAGGTCGGCGGAGGGATCGAGCTCGTCGAGGAGCCGGGGCTCATCCACGACTACCCGCTCCACCCCACGCCCGAGGCTCGGGCCGCCCAGCGGCGGATCGCGGCGTGGTGCCGCGATCGACTGACTGGCTCGTCAAGCCGACCGCCGAAGCCCTGAGCACACCGACGGGCCTTGGTCACCCGCCGAAGCGGTTTCGGCGCGTCCAGGATGACCAACGCCCGTTCGTCTGCTCGCGCGACCTCAGGGGTTCGGGCGCACCGCTCCCATCGGGGTGTCGGTGTCGAGTGGGACGTCGCTCCCGCGCACCAGGCCGAGCTGGACGCCCTGACGCCCGAAGGCCGTCTCCGTGATCCAGCTCGCCGCCGTCCGTCCGCGGTTGCCCGGCAACGAGTACAGGTGGTATCCGCGGGCGACGACCTTGGCCGGCAGGCCGGACAGCGGGATGTGCAGCGGGTCGGCCGCCGAGGTCCAGCCGCCGAGGTCGACGACGAAGCCGAGGTCGTGGTGCTCGTAGGGACGTCGCTCGCCGATCCCGAACGAGGCCGCGATGTTGAGCGCCGCGCGGACGCCCTGGCGCTGCGCGTGCTGGGCTGTCATGGGGGTGATCTCACCGGGCCGGGTGAGGTCCGGCGCGGCCGCCACGTCGCCACACGCGAACACGTGGTCGTGGCCGGGCACCTGGAGGTACTCGTCGACGTTGATCCGGCCCTTGGTCGTGGGTGCCCCGAGCCCGGAGATGAGCGGCTCGGGCCGCACGCCGACGCACCAGATCAGCGACCGGGTGGGCACGACCGTGCCGTCACTGAGCCGGATGCGGTCGTCCATGGCCTCGGTGACCGAGGTCTGGGTCCGGATCTCCACCCCTCGCCGGCGCAGCACGCGGTCGGCGGTCCGGCTGAGGCTGTCGCCGAGGCCCGGCAGCACCCGGGGCGCAGTGTCGACGAGCAGCCAGCGGGCCTGTTGCCCCGCGAGCCGGGGATGCTCCTTGCACAGGGCCTGGGTCATGAGGACGCCCTGGGCGGTGACCTCGGTACCGGTATACCCGGCGCCGACGACGACAAAGGTCAGCCGCGCCGCCCGCTCGTCCGGGTCGTCGGTGTTGTCGGCCAGCTCGATCTGGCGGGTGATGTGGTCGCGCAGGTAGAGCGCCTCGGCGACGTTGCGGAACCCGTGTGCGTACTTCGCGACGCCCGGGATGGGCAGTAGCTTGTTGACGCTTCCGGTGGTCAGCAGGACGCGGTCGAAGGACAGCTCGCCTCGGTCGCCCTCCGGGTCGACGTAGGTGAGCTGCTTCTCCTCGAGCCGGACCGACTCGACCGATCCCAGCAGCAGGCGTACCTTCCGCAGCGTCCCGGGGATGGAGACGGTCACCCGGCGCGGGTCGAGGATGCCGGCGGCCACCTCGGGCAGCAGGGGGAGGTAGAGGAAGTAGTCGGTGGGGTTGACCAGGACGACCTGGCTGTCGGGCATCCGGCGGGCCAGGACCCGGGCGGCGTTGTACCCCGCAAAGCCGGCGCCGATGATCGCGATCGTGGGTCGGCCCATGGTGACCACCCTGGCTCAGACGGCCGGGGATCGCTACGGCACCACCGGCTTCGTCACCCGCTGAGCCCCACGGCGAGGTGTCGTCAGAGTGCGCGTCAGAGTGCGTCAAGTGTCGTCATGACAGCACCGACCGCACTCTGACGCGCACTATGACGCCGACGTCGCACGGAGCGTGGGCCCGCCTCGGCCGGCTGAAGAATGGCGAAAGCCCCGGCGTGATGCCGGGGCTTTCGGTGGTGCTGCTGGTGGTGCGCCGCCAGGGATTCGAACCCCGAACCCAGTGATTAAGAGTCACTTGCTCTGCCATTGAGCTAGCGGCGCAGCGAGGGTCGAGGTTACACCAGGGGCGCGGCCCTCATGAAATCCGTTGCCGGTCCTTGCGGTCCGGCCCCGGCGTCGCGTCGGGAGCGGCCAGGTGGGCGCGACGGCGGTGCTCGTAGACGAGGAGTGCGACGCCACCGAGCAGCAGGATGCCGGCCACGATGAGGCCCGGGAGGTGGTCCGGGTGGCCGAACGTCGTGGGCTGCGTCTGCGGCGTCTTGTAGGTCGGCGTGACCTTCGGCGTCGAGCCCGCGGCGCCGCCCGTCACCGTGAACGACCCCTCACCGGACACCGGGTGCCCGTCGTCGCTCGTGACCTGCCAGGCGACCCGGTAGGCGCCGGGGCCGGCCTTCTCGGTCACGGCGGCGGTGACGACGGTGCCGGCCACGACCGGGGGAGCGGTCTCGACGACCGCGTCGTCACGGGTGAGCCGCACCTTGGCGAACTGTGGCGCGATGGTGTCGTCGAAGGTGAGCGTGATCTGCGTGGGGCCGGTCGCGAGCTTCTCGCCGTTCGCGGGAGCGATGGAGACGAGCGACGCGTGAGCCGGAAGCGCCCGGGCCGGGCCGGGCTGCAGTACCGTCGCGAGCAGCGCGAGGACCACGCCGGCCACGAGGACCAGCGTGAGAACGAGGGCGACGGTGCGGTTGCGCCGCTCCTTCCCCGCATACATGCCGTGCATTGTCGCCCATGCCCGCGGTGGTCTGGGGCACCGGCACGGCTCGGGTAGCATGGTGCGCCGCTGCGCCGGAGACGGTGCAGCGCTTGGTGGGTGTAGCTCAGCTGGTAGAGCACCTGGTTGTGGTCCAGGGGGCCGCGGGTTCAAGTCCCGTCACTCACCCCGATGTGGCCTGCACGCTCGGCGTGCAGGCCACCGGTCGTCAGTGGGTCGCGGTTTCCTCGTCGGCGGCGCCGATGACGTGCCGCGACGCGAGCGTGCGGGCGGTGACGCTGTCCGGCCCGGGCGGCGTCACGAACACCGCCTCCCGGTAGTAGCGCAGCTCGGCGATCGACTCACGGATGTCGGCCAGCGCGCGGTGCCCGCCGGACTTGGCGGGAGCGTTGAAGTAGACCCGCGGGTACCAGCGGCGCGACAGCTCCTTGATCGAGCTGACGTCGATGATCCGGTAGTGCAGCCACGCCTCGAGCTCGGGCATGTCCCGGGTGAGGAACCCGCGGTCGGTCGCCACGGTGTTGCCGCCGAGGGGGGCCTTACGCGGCTCCGGCGCCCACTCGCGGATGTAGGCCAGGACCTGCTCCTGCGCCAGCTCCATGGTCATCCCGGAGTCGAGCTCGACCAGCAGCCCGGACTTGGTGTGCATGTCCCGGACGAACGGGTCCATCTGCTCGATCGCCGCCGCCGGCGGCTTGATGACGACGTCGACGCCGTCGCCGAGCTGGTTCAGCTCGAAGTCGGTGACCAGGGCTGCGACCTCGATGAGCGCGTCGTCGGTGAGGGAGAGCCCGGTCATCTCACAGTCGATCCACACGATCCGATCACCCGTCGACCGGTTCGTCGATCCTGCTGGGCTCGTCACGGGCTCACCCTAAGCCGCGAACCGCTGCCCACGCCCGACAATCCCCAGGCCGCTCGCGGCCGGCGACTGCAATAGCCTGCCGTGCATGTCCTTCGGCGCACCAACCCCGTCCGGCGCGGGTGGGCCGTCTTCCGGGCCGGCCTTCCCGGGCTACGCGCCGGCGCCGAACCGCACGTCGCGACCACGGTTGCGCACGGTGATCGTCGGCGGGCTCGTCGCCACCGGGTTCCTGCTCAGCGCCGCGGTGCTCGCGGTCGAGTTCGAGACCGGGCTCGGCGTCCAGGTCACGCTGCTCGCCGCACTGTTTGCGGCCCTCCCGCTGCTCGTCGTGGTCCCGACGTTCCTGTGGCTGGACCGCTACGAGGTCGAGCCCACGCGGATGCTCATCCTGGCCTTCGCCTGGGGTGCGGTCTGTGCGCCCGCCGGAGCGCTGTTCCTCAACACCGGCATCGCGATCGCCATGCGGCTGGCGGGTGCCGAGGACCCCGACGTCGTCACGGCAGTCTTCGGCGCCCCGTTCGTCGAGGAGGGGCTCAAGGGTTTCGGGGTGCTGCTCATCGTGCTGCTGCGGCGGCGCGAGTTCGACGGGGTCGTCGACGGCATCGTGTACGCGGGCCTGGTCGGCGCCGGGTTTGCGTTCAGCGAGAACATCCTTTACCTCGGCCGTGAGTTCGTGGAGTACGGCCAGCAGGGGCTGACCGAGCTGTTCATCCTGCGCTGCATCATGGGGCCGTTCGCGCACCCGCTGTTCACCGCGTTCACGGGGATCGGGCTGGGGCTCGCCGTCGCCGTCATGCGCCGTGCGTGGAGCCGGATCCTCGTCGCGCTCGGCGGCTTCCTGATCGCCGCACTCCTCCACGGCATCTGGAACCTGTCGGCCGCCACCGGACACCTGATCGGGGCCTACGTCCTGTTCCAGGTTCCCCTGTTCCTCTGCTTCCTCGCCCTCGTCATCGGGCTGCGGTACCGCGAGGGTCGGCTGATCCGGACCTACCTCAGCCAGTACGCCGATGCCGGCTGGCTCAGCCACCAGGAGGTCGCGATGCTCTCGTCGCTGCCGGCCCGGCGACAGGCCCGGATCTGGGCCAACCAGCAGGGCGGCAAGGCCGCGGTCGCCTCGATGCGGGCGTTCCAGGACGGGGCCAGCGACCTCGCCCTGCTACGCGCCCGGATGGTCAGGGGGAGCGCCGAACGCGACGCCGCCGCCCACGAACGCACCCTCCTCGAGTCGATCGTCGCGCACCGAAGAGCGTTCGTCGGGAACCTCGCATACTGATTGTTCGGCCCCGCCGACTGCGCCGTGAGGACCCGACCGGCCACCTAGACTTGGCACCGGTTCCGGGCGCAGGCCGCCCGGTTCACACGCCACCGGCCCTCGTAGCACAACGGATAGTGCAGCGGCCTTCTAATCCGCAGGTTGCAGGTTCGAGTCCTGCCGGGGGCACGCCAGGACGCCCGAAGCGCGTTGGGCGTGCCCCCGGCAGAAGCAACAGGCGCTCGGAACGACGTGAGAGCGCCGGCGGGGGCACCACGCCGAACGCCGCGAGAAGGTCAACGAGGGACATCATGGGTTTGCACGCGACGTCGGGTGAGTTCGCCTGCGATGGCGTGTGATGACGCGCCGAGCCGCCCATTTGGAGGCGAGCGCGTCACAGGAGAGGATTCGGGCGTGACCCTGACCGCCGCGCCGGAGACGCAGGACCTCCTGCCGGCCGTGACGTCGCTGCGCGACGAGGTCGGGACGACCAGCCTGCCCTTCGACCTCCCCGGGGTCCGCGCCGCGGAGCGGGGCCGTACAGAGCTGCTGCGACAGCTCGACGACTACATCCTGCCGCGCCTCGCGTCCCTCGACGCGCCCCTCCTGGCCGTGGTCGGAGGATCGACCGGCGCGGGCAAGTCGACGCTGGTCAACTCCCTGGTCGGGGCGGTGGTCAGCGCTCCGGGCGTGCTCCGCCCGACCACCCGGTCGCCGGTCCTCGTGCACCACCCCGACGACGAGCGCTGGTTCACCCCGACGCGGATCCTTCCGGACCTCGCGCGGGCGACCGGCGGCAACGCGGTCGAGGGCCAGGCGACCATGCAGCTGGTCACCTCCTCGACCCTGCCGCCCGGGCTCGCCCTGCTCGACGCCCCTGACATCGACTCGGTCGTCCTCGGCAACCGTGAGCTGGCCCGGCAGCTCCTCGGCGCCGCGGACCTGTGGCTCTTCGTCACGACGGCCGCCCGGTATGCGGACGCGGTGCCCTGGGAGCTGCTCCGCCAGGCGTCGGAGCGCGGGACCTCGGTGGCCGTCGTGCTCAACCGGGTCCCCAAGGGCTCCATCCCGGTCATCCGTGAGCACCTCGGGTCGATGCTCAAGGAGCAGGGTCTCGGCGCCGCCCCTATCTTCACGGTCGCGGAGTCGGCGCTCGAGGACGACGGCATGCTGCCGCGCGACGAGGTGGCCCGGTTGTACTCGTGGCTCTCGGCGCTGGCCAAGGACGCGCGCGCCCGCGCCCTCGTGGTCCGCCAGACCCTGACCGGCGCGCTCGACTCGCTGGACCCTCGGATCCAGTCGCTGGTCGACGCCTCCGGGGCCCAGGTCAGTGCCCGCAAGGCCCTCGAGAAGGCGGCCCTGACGTCATATGCGTCGGCGACCTCCGGCGTGGAGACCGGGATGAGCGACGGTTCCCTCCTGCGCGGCGAGGTCCTTGCTCGGTGGCAGGAGTTCGTCGGCACGGGCGAGTTCTTCCGGCAGGTCGAGACCACGGTCTCCAAGGTCCGCGACCGGATCGTGGCCGGGTTCAAGGGCGAACCGGTGCCGTCCGCGCACCTCGACGAGGCGCTGCACAGCGGTGTCGCCGAGCTGATCCGCGCCGAGGGTCAGGGTGCGGCCACGACGACGTCCCGGTCCTGGCGGTCCTTGGCCGGCGGGTCCACCCTGCTCCAGGCGCACCCCGACCTCACCCGCGTCTCCGCGGAGTTCGACCGCACCGTCTCCTCGCTGGTCCACGACTGGCAGGGCGACGTGCTCGACCTCGTCCGCGGCGAGGGCAAGGACCGCCGCACGACGGCGAAGATCACCGCATACGGGGTGAACGCCGTCGGCACCGTCCTCATGCTCGTCACCTTCGCCTACACCGGAGGGATCACCGGCGCCGAGGTCGGCATCGCCGGCGGCACCGCGGTCCTCGGCCAGAAGCTGCTCGAGGCGATCTTCGGCGACCAGGCCGTGCGGTCGATGGCCGCCAAGGCCCAGGAGGCCCTGCTGGACCGGGCCGAGGCCGCCTTCGCGCAGGAGCGCGAGCGGTTCACGGCGGTCCTGGACCAGGTCGACCTGAGGCCGGACCAGGCGCGCACCCTCGGGGCCGCCGCAGCCGCCGTGAGGGCTTCGCGGTGAGTCCGTTGCTCAGGGGCCGGGCCAAGATCGCCGTGGCCACTCTGGAGATCGTCCGCGCCCAGGCCGAGGCGCTCGACGCCGCTCTCGCTGCGGGTGGCGACCAGCTGGACGCCGACGACGTGGCGTCCGCCCGCCAGATCATCGCCAAGGTCGGGCAGCGCAACGCCCTCGCCGGCGACCACACGGTCATCGCGCTGGCCGGGGCGACGGGGAGTGGCAAGTCCTCGCTCTTCAACGCGCTCGCCGGCCAGGAGCTGGCCCAGATCGGAGCAACCCGTCCGACCACGTCGACCCCGTCGGCGGCGGTGTGGGGCGACGACCCGGCCGGGCCCCTGCTCGACTGGCTCGCGGTCCCGCGTCGGCACGGGGTGTCGACGCCGTCGGATGACCCGACCGACGAGCCGGCCGGGTCGCTGGACGGCCTCGTGCTGCTCGACCTGCCCGACTTCGACTCCCGGGAGATCTCGCACCGGGCGGAGGCGGAGCGGGTCCTGGCGCTTTGTGACGTGTTCGTCTGGGTGACCGACCCTCAGAAGTATGCGGATGCGCTCCTCCACGACGAGTACGTGAAGCAGCTGGCGGGGCACTCTGCGGTCATGCTCGTCGTGCTCAACCAGGTCGACCGGCTGCTCTCGGAGAGCGCCGTCGAGGCCTGTCGGGAGGACCTCGTCCGGTTGCTCAGGCTGGACGGGGTCGACGGCGTCCAGGTCCTCACCACCTCGGTCCTCACAGGTCAGAACATCCCCGAGCTGCGGCAGCGGCTGGCCAACTCCGTCGCCGGTCACGAGGCGGCGCGTCAGCGGCTCTCGGCGGACCTCACGACGGTCGCCGGGCGGCTGCGCCGAGGAGTGGCCGAGCGGGAGGCGTCCCTCGACGCCGCCGCCGACGACCGGCTGATCGACGCCCTGTCACGCGCGTCCGGCGTCCCGGTGGTCCTGGGCGCGGTCGACGAGGACTATCGACGCGAGGCGCTCGGACGCACGGGGTGGATCTTCACGCGATGGGGTCGCAAGCTGCGCCCTGACCCGTTGCGCCGGCTGCGGCTGGACCGGGTGCCGTCCCAGGTGCTCGAGAAGGTCGACCCGCTCGACGTGCGGGAGATCGTCGGGCGGTCGTCGATCCCGGCCCCTTCGGCGTCGGCCCGGTCGGCGGTCAAGCTGGCCGCCCTCTCGCTCACCGAGCGGGCCGCCGACGGCCTTCCGGTGCTCTGGGCCGAGGCCGTGTCCGACGCCGCCGCGCCCACCGACGACCGGCTCTATGAGCGCCTCGACCGCATCGTCGTCACCACGCCGCTGCGGGGCAACCCGCCGATGTGGTGGCGGCTGATGGGCTGGCTGCAGTGGGTGTTCGGCGTGGCCGCGATCATCGGGCTCGTCTGGCTGATCGTGCTCGGCGTGATCGGCTGGCTGAAGCTGCCGGAGATCGACACCCTGAAGGTGGGCCCGTTCCCGCTGCCGACGTTGCTGTTGGTGGGCGGGCTCGTGCTCGGCTGGCTCGGCGCGTGGCTGGCGAGGGTTCTGGCCCGAGCCGGCGGTCGGCGGCGCCGGGAGCTCGTCGACGGTCGGCTGCGGACCGCGATCGCGGACGTGGCCACCGACCAGCTCGTCGTCCCGGTCCGGGACGTGCTGGACCGGCACCGCGAGACGCGCGAGAGCCTGGACACCGCGCGCCTGACCTGACGGGGGGCGTCGGGGCTGGATGTCGCGGCGTTGTCCACATGGCCTGCACGTTTCGTCCCGTCGTCCACAGCGGCGGGGTGAGGTCTGGTCGGCGCGGTCGCGTGGTCCGATGCTCGGTTCCGGTGGTGCCGAAGGGCACCGCTCACATGGGAACCGGGTGGAGGAACAACACATGAACGAGAGCTTCGTGACCGTCGTGGGCAACGTCGTCAGCGACCCGATCAGTCGGCCGACGAAGGTGGGCCGGCCGTTCGCGAGCCTGCGCATCGCGTCGACGACGCGGCGGTGGGACGCCGAGAAGCGGGCCTTCGTCGACGGGAGCACCAACTTCCTCAACGTCGTGGCGTTCAACGCCCTCGCGGCCAATGTCATGACCAGTGTCAAGAAGGGGCACCCGGTCGTCGTCTACGGGCGGCTGCGCGTCAACCAGTGGGAGACGGAGAAGGGCGAGCCGCGCACCAGCGCCGAGATCGACGCCTTCACGATCGGCCACGACCTCACGCGTGGCCAGGTCGAGTTCACCCGGCCGCCGCGGATCCAGCTCGACACCAACGACCGGCTCGCCGACCCGGCGATCCAGGACACGTTCCACGGCGACGCTGAGGGGCTTGACGGGTCGGACGAGTCCGGTATGCGCGGTGGCGACGAGGGTGTCTCCGACCCGGACTCGACCGGTCCCGGCTCCACCGACGAGGGCGTGGTCGTGCAGGGCGGCTTCGGTACGAGCGGGTTCGGCCAGAGCGGGTTCGGGCGGCGGGTCGAGGACGCCGACACCGACGACTACGTGGTCGTCAACGGCGGCTGAGCGAGGTCCCGGCGGTCGACGAGCGCTGAGCGGGAGCGGGGGTGAGGGGACGGTGGCCCGACGCCGATTGGGAGCGGCCCTGTTCGCCTGGATAGCCTCTTGGTATGCCCGAGTTCATCTACACCATGACCAAGGCTCGCAAGGCGGTCGGCGAGAAGGTCATCCTCGACGACGTCACGATGTCGTTCTTCCCTGGAGCGAAGATCGGCGTGGTCGGGCCGAACGGCGCGGGCAAGTCGACGATCCTCAAGATCATGGCCGGGCTGGACCAGCCGTCCAACGGCGAGGCCCGGATCGCTCCTGGGGCGACGGTCGGCATCCTGCTGCAGGAGCCGCCGCTCAACGAGGAGAAGACCGTCCTCGGCAACGTCGAGGAGGGCGCGGGCGAGATCAAGGCCAAACTCGACCGCTACAACGCCATCTCCGAGGAGATGGCCGAGCCGGACGCCGACTACGACGCCCTGTTGGCCGAGATGGGCACCCTCCAGGAGGAGATCGACCACGCCGACGCGTGGGACCTCGACGCCCAGCTCGAGCAGGCTATGGACGCCCTGCGCTGCCCGCCGCCGGACGCCGACGTGACCGTGCTCTCCGGTGGGGAGCGTCGTCGGGTGGCGTTGTGCAAGCTCCTGCTCCAGAAGCCGGACCTGCTCCTCCTCGACGAGCCGACCAACCACCTCGACGCCGAGTCGGTGCAGTGGCTGGAGCAGCACCTCGCGGGCTACGCCGGCGCGGTCCTCGCCGTGACACACGACCGGTACTTCCTCGACAACGTCGCCGAGTGGATCGCGGAGGTCGACCGCGGCCGGCTCTACCCCTACGAGGGCAACTACTCGACCTACCTGGAGAAGAAGTCCGCTCGCCTCCAGGTCCAGGGCAAGAAGGACGCCAAGCTGGCCAAGCGCCTCAAGGACGAGCTCGAGTGGGTCCGGTCCAGCGCCAAGGGCCGGCAGACGAAGTCCAAGGCCCGCCTCCAGCGCTACGAGGAGATGGCGGCCGAGGCCGACCGGACCAGGAAGCTGGACTTCGAGGAGATCCAGATCCCGCCGGGTCCTCGGCTGGGTTCGACGGTCATCGAGGTCAAGGACCTCAAGAAGGGCTTCGGCGAGCGCGTGCTCATCGACAACCTCTCGTTCTCGTTGCCGCGCAACGGGATCGTCGGGGTCATCGGCCCGAACGGGGTCGGCAAGACGACGCTGTTCAAGACGATCGTCGGGTTCGAGGAGCCGGACGACGGCGCCGTGCGGGTCGGCGAGACGGTGAAGGTCTCCTACGTCGACCAGGCGCGGGCCGGGCTCGACCCGAAGAAGAACCTCTGGGAGACGGTCTCCGACGGCCTCGACTTCCTCAAGGTCGGCAACGTCGAGATCCCGTCGCGCGCGTACGTGTCGCAGTTCGGGTTCAAGGGACCGGACCAGCAGAAGATGACCGGGGTTCTCTCCGGCGGCGAGCGGAACCGGCTGAACCTCGCGCTGACGCTCAAGCAGGGCGGCAACCTGCTCCTGCTCGACGAGCCCACCAACGACCTCGACGTCGAGACGCTCGGCTCGCTCGAGAACGCGTTGCTGGAGTTCCCGGGCTGCGCGGTGGTCATCAGCCACGACCGGTGGTTCCTCGACCGCGTGGCGACCCACATCCTCGCCTACGAGGGCACCGAGGAAGACCCGTCGAACTGGTACTGGTTCGAGGGCAACTACGAGTCCTACGAGGCCAACAAGGTGGAACGACTCGGCGCCGACGCGGCCCGGCCGCACCGGGTGACCTACCGCAAGCTGACTCGCGACTGAGCTCAGGCCGAGGCGGCGGTCCACTCCTCGCCGACCTCGGAGCGAGCGATGGCCGGCGCGGCCCCCACGCAGTCGGTGTCGTGAGCAGGGGAGTGGGCCTGGTCACGGATTGCGAAACGATGCAGACGTTGTCGGCGTCGTGGCGCACACTTGTCAGGTGGACGGGCGGTGGGTTCTGCTCACCCTGGTCGTCGCGGCCGCGGCGGCCATTCGATGGCGCCGTCGCACACCCGAGCCGCCGGAGCGGACGTCACGTCGGGACGACCTCACGACGGGGAGCCCGACGGACCGATCTGCGGGGCGACCACCGGCCGCGAGCGACGTCGACCCCCTCGATCGCCTCGACTCGATCGAGCACAGCGGGCCGGTCGAGGCCGGCGAGGGGCCCGCCACCATGGACGGGTCGCTGCACGAGGCCCTCGAGCGGGTGTGGGCCGAGCACTCCCACAGCGCCGAGACCCTTCTCTACGCGCGGCTGCACCAGCTGGTCCAGCGTGGCGTGCCGGTCCGGGCGATCCGGCGCGCGCCGGGTGGTCAGGCGGTCCGGGTGGTCTTCGCGGACAACACCGTGGTGCTGTGCCATGGCACGGGGAGCGGCGACTTCGGGCGGCTCGGCATGGCGATGCACCGCAGCGCCGTCCGGCTCGGCGGCTACGCACACGAGGAGACCGGTACCCGGCTGGAGTTCCGGTGGCACCCAGACCAGCACCTGGCCGCGGTCGCCGTCGGGCTCGACCAGCCGGACTGACCGCCGACGAGCCGTTCGCGGGGGCAGGGCTGGGCAGGCGCGCGGCGATCGGCTCGTCAGCCGCGGGCGCCGAGGAGGCGCAGGCCGAGCGACGCATACGTGGGCCCGATCCGGTCGGGAGTGCGGCGGACGCCCGGGCTGTACCAGCGGGCGACGTCGATGCACAGCGACATCAGTGCGAGCGCCGTCTCCCGCACGTCGGTCACCTCGAACTCGCCCGACGCCACACCCTCCTCGAGCAGCTCGCGCACCGCCTCGTCGATGTCCTTGCGCAGCGTCAGCACCTCGTCCCGGTGCTCGGGCTGCAGGTGGGGGAACTCGTACTGCACCACCCGGGCCACCTCGTAGTGCTCCGCGTGCCAGGTGGCGAACCCGGACATGACCCGCGCCACCCGCTCGGTCGGCGTTCCCGGTCCCGTCGCGGACCCGCGGACCAGGTCCAGTGCCGCCTCGTGGCCCCGGCGGCTCAACGCATACAGGACCGCTTCCTTGGAGTCGAAGTGCACGTAGACGCCGGCGGGGGAGAGCCCGGCCCGGGAGGCGATGTCGCGCGTGGTGGTGGCGTGGAAGCCCCGGTCCGCGAACGCGCCGGCCGCCGCGTCGAGCAGCCGCTCGACCGTGGAGGAGGCGGCTTGCCCGGCGAGGGCACCCGTCGTCACGTTGACAGCATGCCGGACGTTCGCGACACTAAGCAAGCGCTTAGTTACCGGCCAGTAGCGGACTGAGCCCGTCCGACAGAAGCACCGATCGAAGGAGCCCCCGTGCCGCGCCACATCTACGACGAGGACCACGAGACGTTCCGGGCGACCGTCCGCGAGTTCGTCGAACGGACCCTGAAGCCCCGCGCCGAGGAGATGGTCCGCGAGAAGTCGATCGCCCGCGACATCTGGCAGGCGGCCGGCAAGCAGGGCCTGTTCGGGTTCGGGATCCCGGAGGAGTACGGCGGCGCGGGATCGGACGACTACCGGTTCAACGCGGTCGCGGCCGAGGAGGTCGCCGCCTTCAGCGCGGCCGTGTCGTCCTGCTTCGGCATCCACTCCGACGTCAACCCGCCCTACATCGTCGACCTCGGCACCGACGAGCAGAAGCAGCGCTGGCTGCCGGGCATGGCGTCCGGTGAGCTGATCAGCGCGATCGCCATGACCGAGCCGTCGGGCGGGTCGGACCTCGCGGCCCTCAAGACGACCGCCGTCCGAGCCGGCGACGACTCCGGCGACTGGATCGTCAACGGCAGCAAGACCTTCATCACCAACGGCTACTCCGCCGACCTGGTGATCGTCGCGACGCGGACCGACCCCACCAAGGGCGCCAAGGGCATCACCCTGTTCGTCATCGAGGACGGGACACCCGGGTTCAGCCGCGGCCGCAAGCTCGACAAGGTCGGGCAGGACGAGTCCGACACGGCCGAGCTGTTCTTCGAGAACGTCAGAGTCTCCGACGCGAACCGGCTCGGCGGCGAGGGCATGGGCTTCATCGCCATGATGCAGCGGCTGCCGCAGGAACGGATCGGGGGCGCCGTCTCCAACACCGCGAACGCGGCCCAGATCCTCCAGGAGACCATCGAGTACGCCAAGGAGCGCAAGGCGTTCGGCCAGCCGATCGGGACGTTCCAGCACAACAAGTTCAAGCTCGCGGAGCTGGTCACCAAGGTCGAGGTCACCCAGGCCTACGTCGACGACTGCGTCATCGCCCACACCAAGGGCCAGCTGACGGCGGTGGACGCCGCCAAGGCCAAGTGGTGGAGCGCGCAGGTCCAGAACGACGTGCTCGACGAGTGCGTCCAGCTCTACGGTGGCTATGGCTACATGAACGAGTACCGCGTGGCCCGTGCCTGGCGTGACGCGCGGGTGACCAAGATCTGGGCCGGCTCCAACGAGATCATGAAGGAGCTCATCGGCCGCGACCTGGGGCTCTAGCCCCGAGGCGGCCCCGTCACCCGTCTAGCAGGTCGAGCCGCCGCCGCACAGGTGCTTGCGGCGGCACGGCCGTCCGGGACCGGGATGCCGACCGGCCCGCAACGGGGAGCCCGGCGCGCGGCAGACCCGGGCCTCCGGAGGCCGACGGTGGGCGGTGTCGTTCCGGGGCGAGCTCATCGGCGGCTCCTGTACCAGTCCACCGCACTCTGGGCGCGGCGGAGCTCGGCGTCGGGCAGGACCGCCCTCGGGAAGAGGACGCTGCTGCGCAGCTGGGACCGGATCAGGACGGCGTGCCTCATGACATACATTTGGTCCACCCCCCGGTAGGAGATGGTGGCCCGGCCGGTCGAGTCTTCGAGGACCATGGCGTCGTCACGCAGTCCCGCGCTGATGACCATCCCGGGCATCGCGCAGACGCCCTCCCGGCGCCGGGCGCTCCACCAGGTCATCGCGATACCGACGAGGGTCAGACCGATCGGGAGCACCGTCCAGATCCACGGCATCCCACGCAGGACGATCGGTGAGACCAGCAGCAGCAGGTCGACGGCGACGAGCGCGATCATGCTCGGGGTGAGCAGCTGCCGGATCGTGGCCGCCCAGGCCAGCTGGCTGCGGGTCGACCGTGTGCACTCGAAGGTGTAGGGCAGTGAGGCGTCCCCGGCCGCCAGAACCGGCGGCTTGTCATGGGCCGCGCCCTGGACCAGGGCCTGCAGCTGCTCGAAGGCCGGCAGGACGAGCTCCACCGGCAGCGGCAGGACTCCGCCGCGGCGGGTACGCATCATCACCGTGTCCCCCTGCCGCGCGACCGACTGCCAGCCGGCATACGGCGTGACCGTCGTCGCGACGGCGTGCCGCACGGCCAGGTGCGTGGCCCCGAGCCCCAGCCCCAGGGTGAAGCCGGGCGGTGCGTAGGCCCGCGAGGACCGCAGGCACCGCACGTAGAGGAGGACCGGGGTGAGGACGAGGATGGCCACGACCAGCGCGGCGCTGAGCACCGACCGGAGGATGGCGGCCGCCACGACCGCGGCGGCCAGCAGGACCCCGACCTGCACCAGGTAGGTACGTGACGTGATCCAGTAGCGGAACAGCGCCCGCGCCAGCAACCGAGGGGTCTCCTCGCGGGCCAGCATGACGTGCGTGAGCGGAACCTGAGGGTCCACCTCGCCGGTCGGCGGCTGTGAGTACGAATGAGCGGTCAGCGGAATCCCCTGCGATGGCGGCGGCCGTGTCGCGGGAAGTGTGCCCGTCCGGAGCGGCCGGAGGAAACCGTCCGGAGGCAAACAGGGCCGAAGGGACGAGCCGGTTCGAGCCGGTCAGTCCATCGGACCACCGGCGACGTAGATCACCTGGCCGCTGACGAAGCCGGCCTCGTCGCTGGTGAGGAACGAGATCGTCGCGGCGATGTCGTCGGGCTGGCCGACCCGCTGGACCGGGATCTCCTTGGCGCTGAAGGCGATGAAGTCCTCGAACGAGACCCCGAGCCGCTCCGCCGTGGCGCGGGTCATGTCGGTCTGGATGAACCCGGGCGCCACGGCGTTGGCGGTGACCCCGAACTTGCCCAGCTCGATGGCGAGCGTCTTGGTGAACCCCTGGAGGCCCGCCTTGGCCGCCGAGTAGTTGACCTGGCCCCGGTTGCCCTGGGCGGAGGTCGAGGAGAGGTTGACGATCCGGCCGAACCGTTCCTGTGTCATGTGGCCCTGCACCGCGCGGGTCATGAGGAACGAGCCGCGCAGGTGCACCCCGATGACCGAGTCCCAGTCCTGCTCGGTCATCTTGAAGATGAGGTTGTCGCGGGTGATGCCCGCGTTGTTCACCAGGATGGTCGGAGCGCCGAACGCCTCGGCGACCTGGGCGACCGCGGCCGCCACCTGGTCGGCGTCGGCGACGTCCACCCCGACGCCGATCGCCTGACCGCCGGAGTCGGTGATCGCGGCGACGGTGTCGGCGCAGCTGGCCGCGTCGAGGTCGAGCACCGCCACCCGGTGACCGTCGGCGGCGAGCCGCTTCGCCGTCGCGGCGCCGATGCCGCGCGCGGCTCCGGTGACGATGGCGGTCCTGGGGGTGGTGGGTGCGGGCACGGCGACTCCTGCGGCGGGCGAGCGGACGCATACCGGACGAGACACGGTAGGCGCGGGGCGGGTTTGCCGCCGCGAGTCTACGAGGACGGTATGCGGGTCGGCCGAGCGGTCAGGCCGCTGCGGAATCCACGATCTCGACCAGCTCGCGACGGCTGGGTCCGGGCGACAACGGTGCGCGCCAGCCGGTCTCGTAGACCGCCCGGGCGAACGGTTCGACCGGGTCGAGCACCGCGGGCAGCGCCTGCATGGCGACGTAGGGGCCGATGGCCGGCACGATCCGCTCGTCGACCCGGGAGGCCTCCAGGACCAGGTCGGACGGCAGCCGCGGGCCCGAGAGGTCGAGGTCCTCGCCGGCCCACCGGCGGCGCAGCGACTCGTCCATGACCGCGTGGTCCTCGACCCAGGGCCGCATGTTGGCCTCGGTCCACGCGTCGAACGCCTCACCGAGACCGGCGAGATGCCCGGGGGCCACCGACCCCCCGACGTCCACGGTGGTGTCGAGGAGCCGGAGGACCTCGTCCACCTGGAGCATGGTCGTGGCGAGGCCGCGGCCGAAGTTCGGCGTCGTGGTGCAGACCGAGTCGCCGACGAACAGGAGGCCGGGCAGGGCGAGTCCGCCGTCGGGGCCGCGCTGGCTCCGGTACGCGTTCTTCAGGGTGCCGCCGGGGAGGACGTCGGTGATCGGCCGGGACCGCTCGGGAGCGGTCCAGTCGGCGAGCCCGGGAATGGCGGCGACGGCGGCGTCGAAGGCCGCGTTGTGCCGCAGCCCGATCAGGTCACGGTCGTCGGTCGAGCGGATGACCAGCGCGGAGAAGATGCCCTTCTCGTGGAGGAACACGAGGCACTGGTAGCCGTCGCAGTTCGCCTGCCAGGCGATGGGGTTGACCATGGGGCCGGGTTCGGCGCCGGGTGCGAGCTGGTAGACCCGATCCACATAGGCAATGCCGCAGATCCCGCCGGCCGACACGTCGGCCCGGCGGTCGCGGTTGACCCGCCCCGAGCGGCCCGATGCGTCGATGACCAGATCGGCCTCGAGGGCCTCACCGTCGACGACGATCCCGCCGGCGTGGTGACCCGCCGCGTCGGCCGTCTCGAGGACCCGGTCGACGTGGCCGGTCCGAAGGCGAAGGCCGGGCACGGACAGGACAGCGGCGCGGACGCCCTGCTCGTAGGTGCTGCGCTGACACCGCAGCCCCGCCACCGCGATGCGGCCGTCCGGCAGCGGCAGCTCGACGGGCTCGGCGCCGACCTCGAGGAGCCGGTCGTAGGCCTCGGGGAGCTCGCGCCGCAGCGTCTCGACGACCTGGGTGCGTATCGCGTGCGCGTGGTGGAACTGCATGACCCCCTTGCGCGCCCAGGCTCCGTCGGCGGGTGGGCCCGGGTCCCGGTCGACGAGGGTCACCTGGGCACCTCGTCGGGCCAGCGCCGCGCCGAGGACGAGCCCGGCCGGACCGGCGCCGATGATCGCCGTCCGCATCGACGGTCACCCCCGTCCGGTGGAGTCGTGCGTTCCCTGGCGCGAGGTTACGCCGTGCCGACGACGGAGGCGGCCGGATTCGGGAGGGCTACTCCTTGAGGCGGATCATGCCCTCCTGCGCGGCGGAGGCGACCAGCCGGCCGTCGGCGGCGAACATCCGGCCGAAGGCGAGGCCGCGGCCGCCCTGGGCGGTGGGTGACGACTGCGTGTAGAGGATCCACTCGTCGGCTCGTGCCGGCCGGTGGAACCACATCGCGTGGTCCAGGCTCGCGGGACGAAGGCGCGGGTCGGACCAGGCGAGCCCGTGCCGGCGGATCACCGGTTCGAGCAGGGCGTAGTCCGACGCATACGCGAGCACCGCGGCATGGAGCAGTGGGTCGTCGGGGAGCGGGCCGATGGTGCGCAGCCAGACGCTCTGGCGGGCGGCGAGCTGGCGGCCCGGGGCGATGTTGATCGGGCCCTCCACGTGCCGCAGGTCGACCGGGCGGACGCGCAGGTACCCGCGCGGGACAACACCGTCGAGGTCGACCACATCCTCCGGGGGGAGGGCCTCGGGGTCCGGCGCCGCCGGCATCGACTCCTGGTGGTCCAGCCCGCCGGCCGGCTCCTGGAACGAGGCGATCATCGACAGGATCGGCTCGCCGTACTGGATCGCCTGGACCCGACGGGTTGAGAACGAACGCCCGTCGCGAATCTGGTCCACGGCGAACCGGATCGGGTGGCTGTCGTCGCCCGGCCGCACGAAGTACCCGTGCAGGGAGTGGATCGGCCGCGCCGCGTCGTGACCCACGCCCGCGACCGTGCGCCCCGCAGCGACGACCGCCTGCGCGAGTACCTGGCCGCCGAACACCCGCCCGTGCGGCATCTTCTGGCTCGCCCCGACGAAGACGTCCGCGGAGGACTCGCCGAGGTCGCTCTCCTCGTCGCCCTCGACCCCGTCGACCCGGACGTGGGCCTCGCCCAGGTGAGTCAGTTCGAGGACCGAGAGCAGCTCCTCGAGCGGTCCCAGCGACGCCGTTCCCTCGGGCGAGTCCACCCGCGGGACTCTAGCGGCGTCGCCGCGGCAGACGTCACGCGCGGCGGGCCGGGCGGGCAGGCAGGATCTCGCCGACGACCTCGAGGAGGTCCCGCGACGGCGACAGGCCGAGCTCCTCGCGCATCTGCGCGGCGAACCGGCGGAAGTGGGCGATGGCCGCGGCCCGGTTGCCCCCGGCCAGCAGTGCGCGGAGCAGGCCCGCGTGCGAGGACTCCCGCCAGGGGTCGAGGCGGATCGCCCGCAGGGCCGCGTCCACTCCGTCACCGTGACGGCCCTCCTGCACGCTCGTGCTGACGACCACGTCGAGCAGGTGGAGCTCCAGCTGGCGTACGCGCTCGCGTTCCAGCTCGACCCATTCCTCGTCCCAACCGGGCAGCAGCTCGAGGTCGAACCCCGGATGGGCACCGCTCGGGTGGTCGGTACCCGCCCGCGCCGCCCGGACCTGCTGTTGCAGGTCGTCGACGTCGACGATGACCTCGGGCCCGATGGTCAGCGAAGCGGCGGTCGCGTGGACGACGGGCGCGAGGGCGCCCAGCCGGCAGACGGTGGACCTCAGGTTGGCCCGGGCCCGGGTCTCGTCGACGTCCGGCCAGATCGCGGCCGCGACGGTCGAGCGCCGCACCGGATGGCCCTGGATGGCGAGGTAGGCGACGAGTCGCTGGCCGGCGGGCGGCACCTCGACCCGTCCCTTCGGCCCGGAGAGGCCGAAGCCGCCGAGCAGGCGGATCGACCAGTGGAAGTTCGCGGATAGGTCAACTACAGGCATTCTCAGTCCTCGACGGGTCCCCGAGCGATGTGTCGCCACGCCGCTCCGTGTTGGCCACCCCACCGATCTCCGCGCCGGTCTGGTGAGTCTGGCCCAGTCGTTGTGGTTCAGGTCTCGTGATCACCTCGTGCCGCCCGGCGATGCCGACCTGCGAGCTCGGCCGTACGTGCGCCGTCTCGAGGAGTGTGGTCGACCGGGTTGGACACGTGAAGCAGGAGCCGTGAGCGCGAGCGGAGATACGAGCGCCGGATGCGACTTTCCCGCACGGTGGCTGGACGCCGTGACGCCCTGGTGACGCCGTGCTCACGCGACCGTGACGATCCCGACACACCGCGGTGACGTGGGGACTACGTCCTGGTCACAGCCGCGTGCCGACGAGCGCACGCCGCGGTCCGCGCCGCGGTGACGACGGGGAAGCGGAACGGCAGCGGTACCGACGCGGCGCGGTCGCGGCACCGTCGCGTCGCGGTCCACGGTCCGGTGACGGGCTCCCTGTTTCCTGGAACACGTCGACATCGACACACATCCGCCACACCAGGTCCCGGAAGGAGGTGAACACCATGACCTTCATCACCCGTGAGGAGCTCGCTCGCGAGGAGGTCGAGCTGCTGCCGTCGCGCGAGACGCTCGCCTTCTTCAACTGGGCCAACGTCTCCGCCACCAACGTCGCGCTCGCGCAGAACACCTACACGCTGCTCAGCGCCGCCGGCGCCTCGGCGAACCAGGCCGTTCTGGTCTCCCAGTCCTGACGACGAGCCCGTATGCGGCTGCGTCACGCAGGTCCGACCGGCCGGTCATCCGGCCACTCTGAACACCTCGGAAGGGGGGAAACATGGGCATCATCACCGCTGCCGAGCTCGAGGCCACCACGGTCGAGCTCCTGCCGTCGCGGGAGACCCTGGCGTGGATCAACATCGCCAACATCACCGCGGTCAACCTCGCGCTCGCCGTCAACGCGGGCACGTACGGTTCCGTCGCGTACGCGTCGGCCAACCAGCTGATCGGCGTCAGCCAGAGCTGACCCGGCGCTTCAGCGCACGCACCATGGCGGAGGCCGAGCCGTTCGGGAGATGGCTCGGCCTCCGCTCGCGTGGCGGGCACCCACACCGCTGCCCCACGCATACCGAACCTCGACGCCACCTCGACACCAGCACGAAGGACTCGACGCCGATGACCAACCCCACACTCCTGGCGCCCGCGCTCGCGCCCGGCGTCTCGCTGCTCGGCGAGTATCAGGGCTCGGGGTTCACCGAGCCGCACTACCTCATCGTGCGCGCGGACCAGCAGGTGCTGCACGTGTCGCGGCTGCTCTTCGTCGTCGCGTCGCACCTCGACGGCCGTAGCAGCATGGAGGAGATCGCCGAGCGGGTGAGCGAGGAGTACGGCCGGACGCTCGACGACGACGGAGTCCGCTTCCTCGTCACCGCCAAGCTGCGCCCGATGGGCATCGCGGCCGAGGCCGCACCCGCCGAGGCCGTGGCCACGGAAGCCGTGGCCACGGACGGCTCGAAGCACGTCGCGTTCGGGCTCCCCGTCGCGACCGCCCCCGAACCCGTCCGTCCCGCGCCCGCAGCCGGAGTACCGCGGCCGGCACCGGAACCGCGGGAGGCGCCGCCGCCCGCTCCCCCCGCCCCGACGGCGTCTCCCGCTCGTCTTCTGCCCCGCGCGAATCCGTTGCTGGCGCTCCGGTTCCGCGGCACGCTCATCCCCGCTTCGGCCACGCGGTTCCTCGCGCGCCTGCTCGCGCCGCTGTTCTCCGCACCCGTCGTCGTGCTCGGCATCGTCGGGCTCGTCGTCGCGGACGTCTGGCTGCTGCGCCAGGCCAGCCTGACCGGCGCCGTCGACTCGATCCTCGTCGACCCGCCGATGCTGCTCTCGGTGATCGGGATCCTGCTGGGCGCCACGGTCATCCACGAGCTCGGCCACGCGGCCGCCTGCCGCTACGGCGGCGCGTCCCCCGGGAAGATCGGCGTCGCCGTCTACATCGTCTACCCCGCCTTCTTCACCGACGTCACGCAGTCGTACCGGCTCGGGCGCGCGGGCCGGGTTCGCACCGACCTCGGCGGCGTCTACTTCAACGCCCTCACCATCGCCGGGCTCACGGCGGTGTACGCGCAGACGCACTCGCCGGCGGTCCTGCTCGCCATCGTCTTCGTCCACGTCGAGGCCCTCCAGCAGCTGCTTCCGCTCGGTCGCCTCGACGGCTACTTCGTCGTCGCGGACCTCGTCGGCGTGCCGGACCTGTTCGGGCGGATCGGCCCGATCCTGCGCAGTGCCGTTCCGGGGCGTCAGCCCGACCCGAAGGTCGCCGAGCTGCGCCGGTCGGCGCGGGTCGTCGTCACCCTCTGGGTGGTCATCACCGGGCCGATCATGGTCGGGATCCTCGCGTTCATGCTGTGGAGCGCGCCCTCGATCACGGCGCAGGTGATCGAGGCGATGAGCCGCGAATGGACGCTACTGCAGGCTTCGATCGACGCTCGCGACGCCGCCGGTATCACCCTGGCCGCTCTGTCCCTCGTCTTGTTGCCGCTGCCTCTACTGGGCCTCGCCTGGCTGGTCGGCGGCATCCTTCGCCGCATCGTCGCCGCCGCGGTCCGACCGCTCCGGCGTCACCGAACCCACTCACCGACCGTGGGAACCCCGTACCGTCCCCAGCCCGAGGAGATCCCGATGTCCGGATCGGATCCCGCCACCCAGCCGACGGCGACCGCCGGCCTGCCCATGCCGTATGCGTCGGCCGTCGCCTCCGCGGCCCCGGCCGTGGTTGCCCCGATGAACTCCCTGGCGGCCCCGGTGTTCACCCGTACGGCGGACGAGCTCACCGAGCGCTTCCTCCTGCGGGCCCAGCCGCGTACTCCTCGACACGGGTGGCGCCGCGGGGTGTTCGCCCTGACCGGAGGGCACGTGAACCCCGGCCCGAGCAACCGCGAGCGCCGCGAGGACGCCCTGCTCGAGCGGGTCCGGACGCGGATCGACGGGTCCCGCCGGATCGTCGTGCTCTCCCGCAAGGGCGGCGCGGGCAAGACGACGACCACGCTGATGCTTGGCCACACCTTCGCCACCCATCGTGGCGACCGGGTCGTCGCCCTCGACGCGAACCCCGACGCCGGCAGCCTGGGTATGCGGCTGCCCCGCGAGACGCAGTACTCGGCGACCGACCTGCTGGCCGAGCGCACCTGGGTCGAGCGGTACTCGCAGATCCGGGCGTTCACCTCGCAGGATCCGGTGAGCCGCCTCGAGGTGGTCGCGTCCGACGACGACCCGCGGATCACGTTGGCCCTCGGCTCGCAGGACTACCGCCACCTGGTCGACACACTGGACCGGCACTACAACCTCGTCCTCGTTGACACAGGGACCGGCATCCTCGACGACGCGATCCAGGGCATCCTCGAGGAGGCCGACCAGCTCGTCGTCGTCATGCCGCCGGCCTTGGACGGCGGACGGGTCGCGGCGATGACCCTCGATTGGCTGGACCAGCACGGGCACCACGACCTCGTCGCCAACGCGGTGGCCGTCGTCAACGCGGTCCGTGGGTCGGGTCCGCTCGAGCTCGACCGGCTCGAGGAGCACTTCGCGTCCCGCTGCGCCTCCGTCCACCGGATCCCGTGGGACCCGGTACTCGAGGCCGGCGCGCACTCCGCCCTGGCCGACCTGCGGCCCGAGACGCGAGCCGCCTACCTGGAGCTGGCCGGCGCCGTCGCCGAGGGGTTCCGTAGCAGTGGTCACACACCGACCAGGGAGCAGTCATGATTTCTCGCACGTCCGTCCGCCTCGGAGCGGTGGCGACGCTGGTCGCCGGGTTCGTCGCGGTCCAGCAGGCGCCGGCCGAGGCGAAGTCGGCCGGTAGCTCGGCCTCCTTCGACGACCGCAAGGTGGTCCAGCTCCTGCGCCCGGGTGCCGAGCGCGGCAAGGGCGGACTGGCCTTCCACATGACGTCCAAGGACACGGTGTCCGCCGGCAACGCCGCGGTGGCGACGTCGTCGTGCGACGGGTGTCACGCCACAGCGATCTCGTTCCAGGTCGTCGTCGCCGACAAGTCGCCCACCTCGATCGACGTGGGCAACGTCGCCTACGCCAACAACGAGGGGTGCGCGTCGTGTGAGGCGGACGCCTTCGCGTACCAGTTCGTCCTCGCCTTCGACGGCGACGCCTCCATCACGTGGGCCGGTCGACTGAAGCTCGCGCGGATCGACCTGGCGCTGTTCCGCCTCGCGCGGTCCGGCAGGTCCGCCGACCAGATCCAGGAGGCGGCCGACGGGTATGCGGCGCAGGTCGTCGACATCCTGTCCTCCGAGCTGCAAGTTCGTCCGGTTGTCCGCAAGGGCGTCCAGAAGCAGCACGGTCCCGGCCCGGCGTCGGTCAGCCGCCCGCCGGACGCGCTCGCGTCCTGAGCCGGCGTCGTTCGGCGCCACTGACTCCGGCCACGTCGGTCCGGCCGCGACCCGGGCCGACGTGGCCGGTTTCCTATCCCCTGTCAGGGGACTCAGCGAGGGGAAGTGCGGCCTCCGTCGGCGAGGTGCGGCCGCCCAGCAGGGTGGCCGCCATCGGCAGCAGGAGCACGGTCACTGCGCCCCCGGCGACCAGCAGCGAGCTGTTCGCCTGGCTCATCTGGCCGTTGGAGACGGCGACGGACGTCACCGCCACGATGATCGGCAGGCCCGTCGACCCGTAGAGCGCCACCCGCACGCTGTCCCGCCGCGAGAACCGTCGGCCGGTCCCGTCCGGACTCCGCTCGGCCATGGTCGCGACGAGGATCGGGCCGCCCCGCACGACGACGATGGCCGCGACGAAGGCGAGGAGCACCAGGGGGTTGGACGCGACGACGGCGGGGTCGATCCCCATCCCGGAGGTCACGAAGAAGATCGGGATGACCAGTCCGAACGCCAGCCCGTCGAGCTTGTGCTCCAGGGACCGGTGGCCGTTCGGGAGGAGCCGCCGCAGGATGAACCCGGCCGCGAACGCCCCGAGCACCACGTCGAACTGGAACGCCGCGGCCAGCAGCGAGAGCGTGATGAGCAGCAGGACGACGAGGCGGACGGTCAGCTGCGCCGTGGTCTCCTGGCTCGCCGAGATCAGCTGGTGCAGGCGGCTGCCCGGCAGCACGCGGGTGGACGCATACGTGACGCCGACCGCCACGACGGCGAAGAGCGCGAGGACCAGGAGCGACTTGACCGCGCCGCGCGTGCCGAGCAGCACCGCCATGGCGATGACCGGCCCGAGCTCCCCGAACGCTCCGTGGTTGAGGATCGTGGCGCCGAACGGCGTGGAGAGCTGCCCGCTGTCCCGCAGGATCGGCAGGAGCACGCCGAGCGCCGTCGAGACCAGCGCGATGGCCACGGCGATCTCGGCGGTCACCAGCCCTGACCGGCCGAGGAGGGCGACGAACCCGAGCGCCAGCAGGAAGCAGCAGATCCAGATCGCGAGGGCCCGCCGGCCGCCGCGTCCGGTCAGCTCCTTGAGCTCGATCTCGTAGCCGGCCAACAGGAACAGCATCCCGAGCCCGAGCTCGCGAAACGCCTCAACGGCCTCGCCGGTCTTGGCGATGTCGAGGACGTGCGGACCGATGACGACGCCGAACGCCAGCAGCAGCACCGTTTCCGGGACCAGCTTGCGGGGCACCAGCGCCGACAGCAGCGGCGCGACCACGGCGACCAGGGCGATCCAGAAGAGGGAGACGGCGGCTTCCATGGCGCCATGTTCCTCTTACGGGTGCGGGTGATACCGCTGGGAAATCCGACCGGTATCACCCACTTGCCGTGTGACGGCGCGTCAGGGCAGCAGCAGCTGGCTGACCGAGAACGTCGCTCCGGCCGTGTCGCGGACCACCACTCGCCGGAAGCCATTGTCCTCGGCCGGTCCGGAGAGGATGTTGCCGCCCAGGTCCCGCACCCGGTCTGCGAGGGCGGCCACGTCGTCGTTCCAGAAGTCGACATGCCAGCCGACGGCGGCGGCGTCGGCGGCCGGGAAGGCGAGCGCAACGGTGTCTCGAGGCACCGGCTGGTGCTCGGTGCCGCCGACGTACCCGGGGAGCCGAAACAGGTCGGCGGGTCCCAGGGGATCGGCCTGCCAGCCGAAGACCTCCCGGTAGAACGCGTGGGTGCGGTCGGGGTCCGGCGTCTGGACGACGCTCATCGCCCAGGCGTTCGCCTCGTTCACGGTCTCGGCTCCTTCACGGGCCGCCGCCTCCCAGAGGCCGAGTCGTGCGCCGCCCGTGTCGGTGAGGACCGCCAACCGGCCGGCGGGGCTGGCGTCGACCGGTCCGACGACGTCCGTCGCTCCCGCCTCGACCGCCCGCGGCAGTACCTCGTCGAGATCGTCGACGCGGATCTGCGTGTACCAGGCGACTGGTTCGTGAACGCCGAGGTCCGTGGCACTCGCGAGACCGGCCACCTCCCGGCCCCGCAGGGTCGCGACGACATACGTCGGGCGGTCGTCATCGTCGGCCACCATCGTCCATCCGAAGACGCCGGCGTAGAAGTGCGTCGCCGCCAACAGGTCGGGTTGCAGCGTCTCGACCCAGCAAGGGACGCCGGCGGGGTAGGAGTCGACGTGGGGCATGGAACCTCCTGGGTTCGGTCTCGTGGTCGGTCTGGTGGTCGGTGCAGTGATCGGTCAACGCCGGGACGGCCCGGCGAGAAGGGGTTCCTGGATCTCGAGGACCCAGGTGTCACGGGGGCCGACGCAGTCGAGGTAGACCTCGCGGTTGCCGCCCGTCGACTGGTGGGGCGACCGGTCGATCCACGAGGCCAACGCCTGGATCGTCGCCATCACCCCCTCCGGCGGACCGTGGTGCAGGGCGATCGCCGCGTGGTCGATGCGCGGCAGGTCGACGACGGAGAACCCCTCGCGCGGGCCGAGGTCGGCGTTCACCGGGAAGCAGACGTCGACGCAGACCCGGTCGCGGGGACCCCGTTCGTACCGGACCAGCGCCGGGGCCACGGGACGCAGACGGGCGGTTCCCAACGCCTCGATGATCTCGTCGAACAACGGCTGGACGACCGGGGTGATGCTCGCGGGGTCGTAGCTCGCCGCGACGCCCGATCGGACGGCGACGCGCAGCGGATCCACGGTCCGGACCGTGACGTCAAGATCGTCGGACCCGGACGCCTCGTCGACCGCCCGAAGCCGCGCCTCGACCTCGGCCAGGCGGGCCACATCGGCATCGATCCGAGCCTCGAGCTCCATCCGCCGCAGCCGCAGCATGCCGTGCAGCTCGACAGGGTCGACCTCGTCGAGGATCGTCTTCACCTGCTGCAGCGAGAATCCCAGCTCTTTGAGAACCACGAGCCGGTTCAATCGCGCGAGCTGCGACACCTCGTAGCCGCGCCGGCCGGTCCCCTCGTCGACGTGGGCGGGGGTGAGCAGCCCCATCGCGTCGTAGTGCCGCAGCATGCGCACACTGATCCGACCGCGGCGCGCAAACTCTCCGATTCCCAGCATGGTTCGTTCACCGTAGGACCTGACACCGTGTCAGGTACCAGACGTTTCTACCCGCCCAAGGAGGGTCAGGACTGGGTGGCCAGCGCGAAGGGCAGCACGGCGTCGGCACCGGCCTGGCGCAACGTCTGGGCCGCGACGGTGAGGGTCCAGCGCGAGTCGACGAGGTCGTCGACGAGCAGGACCGGACCGTCGGCGTCGCGCAGCGCGGCGGCCAACGAGGGGCCGACGGCGAACCGGTCCCAGACGCCGGCCAGGCGGAACGCGCTGTTACCGCCCGGCTCCCCGGTCGGGCCGCCGTCCACGAGGTCGAGCGTGCCGAGGAACGGCAGCCGCCCGATGGAGGCGATCCCCTGCGCCACCGACGCGACCAGCTCCGGCCGTCCGCGCGAGGGCATCGCCACGACGCCAACCGGCCGCTCGTCCCAGCCCCAGTCCCGCAGCACCTCCACGCACGCCCGGAGCAGGTCCTCGGACGCGGGTGCGTCGCTGGAGAGAACGCCGCGCAGTCGCTGACCCCAGCCGAGGTCGGTGAGCCGCGCGACTGCCCGGCCGGGCCGCATCGCCGAGTCGGCGCCGATCCGGCCGGACACCGGCACGCCCAGCCGCGACATCGCCGTCGGCCACTGGCCGCGCGGCTCGATCTCGACCCCCACTCGCGCCAGCTGGTCGCGGGCGGTGTTGAGCGCCGCCGGCGGAAGGGTCGAGTCGAACCAGGCGTCGACGCAGCGGTCGCAGCGACCGCACGGTGCTGCCGTCTCGTCGTCGAGCGCCCGCTGGAGGAACTCCATCCGGCAGCCGTCGCCGCGTTCGTAGTCCAGCATCAGCCCCTGCTCGCGGTCACGCGCGGCGGCGACCCGGGCATACCGCTCGGTGTCGTACGCCCACGGCACGCCGGTCGACACCCAGCCGCCGGTGACCTTGGCGACCGCGCCGTCGACGTCGAGGACCTTGAGCAGCAGCTCGAGGCGGGTGCGGCGGATGTCGACGGCCGCCTCCAAGGCGGGGGTCGACAGGGGGCGGCCGGACTCGGCGAGCGCGGTGAGCACGGCGTCGGCCTGCTCTTGGCGGGGCATCGACGCCGAGGCGAAGTAGCGCCAGATGTCACGGTCCTCCGGACCCGGCAGCAGCAGCACGTCGGCCCGCTCGGTGGCCCGCCCGGCGCGGCCCACCTGCTGGTAGTACGCGACCGGTGACGACGGTGCGCCGAGGTGGATGACGAAGCCGAGGTCCGGCTTGTCGAAGCCCATCCCGAGAGCGCTGGTCGCCACCAGGGCCTTGATCCCGTTGTCCCGCAATGCTTCCTCGAGCCGAAGCCGATCGGCCGGGTCGGTGCGTCCCGTGTAGGAGGCGACGTCGTGGCCGGCCCGGCGCAGCGCCGACGCGACGTCGTCGGCGCCCGCGACGGTCAGCGTGTAGACGATCCCGCTGCCCGGCAGGTCGCCGAGGTGGGCCACCAGCCAGGCCAGCCGCTGCTCGGGCGCGCCGAGGGGGAGGACCCCCAACCGCAACGAGTCGCGGGCCAGCCCGCCGCGCAGGGTGAGGACGTCGTGGCCTCCGGCCCCCAGCTGCTCGGCGACGTCGGTGACCACCCGCGCGTTCGCGGTCGCCGTCGTGGCGAGGACGGGAGTGTCGGCCGGCAGGGTGGTGAGCAGGTCGCGGATCCGCCGGTAGTCCGGCCGGAAGTCGTGCCCCCAGTCGCTGACGCAGTGCGCCTCGTCGACGACGAGGAGCCCGCATCGCCGGGCCAGCCCGGGCAGCTGCTCCTCGCGGAACCGCGGGTTGTTGAGCCGCTCGGGGCTGACGAGCAGCAGGTCGACCTCGTCGGCGGCGAGCGCCCGGCCGACATCGCCCCAGTCCTCGGCGTTGGCCGAGTTCATCGTCACGGCCCGGATCCCCGCTCGCTCCGCGGCGGCGACCTGGTCGCGCATCAGGGCCAGCAGCGGCGACACGATCACCGTGGGACCCGCGCCGGCCGCCCGGAGCAGGGCGGTGGCCACGATGTAGACCGCCGACTTGCCCCATCCGGTGCGCTGGACGACGAGCACCCGGCGTCGCTCGGCCACCAGCGCCTCGATCGCCTCGAGCTGCCCCGGCCGGAAGTCCGCCTCGCGCCCGACCAGGCGGTGCAGGGCCTCGGTCGCCTCGGCGGCGACGACGGTCAGGGAGGGGGCAGCCATGCGCCCCACCGTATGCGGCCTCACCGACGACGGGGATTGGTCCAGTCAGTGACTCCCCGATTGGTCCGAACGCTGGAGCCAATGGAACCTACCGTCGAGGTATGCCACAGCTCCAGACCTCCGGGATGTCCGTCGCGCAGGGCGCTGCCCTCACCATCGGCGCCGTGCTCGGCACCGGTGTCATCTCGCTGCCGGCGATGGCCGCCGGGATCGCCGGCCCGGCGTCGATCCTCGCGTGGCTCGCCCTCGTTATCCTCTCCGCCCCGCTCGCGCTGACCTTCGCGGCGCTGGGCGCACGGTTCCCGGACGCCGGCGGCGTGTCGACGTATGCGCGGCGCGCCTTCGGCGACCGGGTGGCCACCGCCGTGGGCTGGCTCTTCTACGTCGTCGTCGCCGTAGGCGCCCCACCGGCCGCCGCGTTCGCCGGTGGCTACGTGGCCGACCTGGTCGGCGGGTCGCGGACGACGACGATGTGGGCGGCGGGAGCCATCATCGCCGGCGTCGCGGTGCTCAACTGGTTCGGCGTCCGGATCTCCGGCCGGGTCCAGCTGGGGATGGCCATCCTGCTGGCCGCGCTGCTGACCGTCGCCACCATCGCCGCCCTGCCGCACGCGGACCTCAGCCATCTCACGCCGTTCGCCCCGAACGGCTGGGCGGCCATCGCCCCGGCGGCCGCGGTGGTGGTGTGGGGGTTCGCCGGGTGGGAGGCGGTCACCTCGCTGACCGCGGACTATCGCAACCCGGCGCGGGACGTGCCGCGCGCCGCGGCGGTCGCGGTGGTGGTCGTCGGCGTTCTCTACCTCGGCGTCGTCGCGACGAGCATCCTCGTCCTCGGCCCGCGGGTCGGGGCCAGCCAGGCGCCGTTGGCCGAGCTCCTCGGTGTCGCCTTCGGCGCTCCGGGTCGCGTCATCACCACGGTGGTCGCGCTACTGCTGACCGTCGGTGCGATGAACGCCTACTTCGCCGGCGGCGCCAAGCTCGGCGCAGCGCTCGGCCGCGACGGCTCGCTGCCGGCGTGGTTCGCGCAGGGCGGCCAGGCGGGCCAGGTGCCGCGGCGGGCGCTGGCCGTCACGACCGGCCTGTCGTTGGTGTCCCTCCTCGCCACGGCCGCGCTCCACCTGGACCTGACGGCCTCGGTCCTCCTCGCGACCGGCGCGTTCACGGTGGTCTACGTCGTGGGTACCGCCGCCGCCATCCGGCTGCTGCCCCGCAGGACGTGGGCGCGACGCGGGGCCGTCGTGTCGTTCGTCAGCGTCGTCGCCCTGCTCCTCGTCAACGGCAGCCACGCCCTCTGGACGCTGGCGGTCGCCGCGGCCGCGGTCGGCTACGAGACGGTGGTCTCGCGGCGCAGGACGCGCACCAGCCGGCGCAGCCCCTCGGCCAGCCGGTCGTCGGCGACGGCCCCGTACCCGACCACCACGCCCTCCCTCGCCGCGGTGTCGTCCGACGTGGAGCCCTGCGCGCCGAGGTAGTAGCCGTCCAGGGACTCGACCGCGACCCCGACCCGGCGGGCCGCCGCGACCACCCTGCGCCCCTCGCCCGGCCGAGCCCCGGGAAGTCGGGCGCACACGTGCAGCCCCGCCGACGAGGGGACGAGCTCGAGGCCGGGAACCGGCTCGAGGGCGGCGGACACGGCGTAGTGCCGCGTCGCATACACGCCGGACGCCTTGCGGACGTGGCGCGCCAGCATCCCCTCGTCGATGAACCGGGCCAGCGCGGCCTGCGTCGGTACCGCTCCGAACCCGTCGGACAGCTGGCGGGCGGCGCGCAGGGCCGACCGGAGCGACGGCGGCACCACGACGAAGCCCACCCGCAGCGCGGGCAGCATGGTCTTCGAGAACGAGCCGACGTAGCACACCCGCCCGCTCGGATCGAGGTTGACGAGCGGCTCCAACGGCCTTGACGAGAAACGAAACTCGCTGTCGTAGTCGTCCTCGACCACCAGCGCGTCGTGCTCCTGGGCCCACTCCACCAGGGCGACTCGCCGCCGCAGCGACATCGCCGCACCGGTCGGGAACTGGTGGGACGGCGTGACGTAGACCAGCCGCGCCCGAGCCGGCAGCTGGTCGACGACGAGCCCCTCCTCGTCCACCGGCACCGGCGCCACCCGCATACCGAACGCCGCGAACAGCATTGCGGCGGGCGGGTATCCGGGATCTTCGACGGCGACGATGTCTCCGGGCTCGAGAACGACCCGGCTCACGAGGTCCAGCGCATGCTGCGTGCCGTTGGTGACCAGGACGTCCTCGGGGTCGCAGAGCACGGCCCGCGAGACGCCGATGTAGCGGCTCACGGCCTGCCGCAGGCCGGGAAGACCGGCCGGATCGCCATACCGCCCAGGGGAGTTCGCGCCGGCTCGCAGCTCCGACGCCAGCAGCCGCCGCCAGGTGTCGAACGGGAACAGCCCCGGGTCGGGGACGCCGACGCTGAAGTCGTAGGCCAGCACCCCCTCCGTCGACACCGGCGACGGCGTCGCCGTCCAGCTGCGCCGGGGTCGCACGGCACCCGCGCGTCGGCGCCCGCGCGGGCCCGAGTGCGGCACGTCCCCCGCGAGCGGGAGGGACCCCCAGTCGGCCACGTAGGTGCCGGCGCCCACCCGGGCGACGAGGAAGCCCTCGGCGACGAGGCGTTCGTATGCGGTAGCGACGGTGCCGCGCGCCAGCTCGAGCCGGCCGGCGAGCTCGCGGGTCGGCGGGAGGCGGTCGCCGGGGCGTAGGCGTCCGTCCCGGATGGCCTCCCGCAGCTCGCGGTAGAGCCGCGTGGTGAGGTCCCCGCCGCCGGAGAGACTCAGATGGAGCTCCACGTCAGGGCGCGTCGAGGAGGGCGACCAGCCGGGCGACCGAAGGGACGGCGAGGAAGCCGGCCTGTCGCTCCGGATCCTCCGCGCCCACGATGCGCCGGTCGACATAGGCCCGCACGGCCTCCCGCAGCTGCTCCTGCGCCGCCTCGTGGCCCGGTGAACCGGCCAGCAGCTCCCATAGCTGGCCCAGGAGGTGTGCCGACCGCATCGAGACGTCGATGGCCGGTCGATCCAGCTCCGCGACCAGGGCGGCGGCCTCGACCGCCGCCCTGGTCGGGTCGAGACCGCCGGCTCGCGCGATGACGATGCGGAGGGCGGTGCACTGAGGGATCGACGCCTCGACCCCGCTGTCCCGAAGCACCGCTGCAGCCTGGCGGGCGGCCTCGTCCGCCTCGGCGAGCCGGCCGTCCTCCCCGGTGGACAGCAGGGCCTGGGCCAGGACCAACAGCGCGTGGGCGGCGGTCTGCGGGCCGGCCGCCTCGACGGTGGCGTCCGCCGCCAGGCTCTGGGCATGCGCGAGCGTCGCGTCCCGCGGCTCGGCGAACTCGAGCATCCCGACGCCGAGCCACAAGCCCGCGTCCAGGGCGACGAGGCTGGAGCCGACCTCCTGGCCGGTCCGCCAGGCGTACTCGAAGTTCTCGCGGGCCTCGGCCCAGCGGTTCGTCCACAGGTGGGTGAGGCCGAGGATCGTCAGGTTGGTCGCGGTTCCTTCCACGTCTCCGAGGGTCCGGGAACGCTCGATCGCCTGCTCACACCAGCGCTCCGCCGCGGCGAAGTCCCCGAGGATGAGCGAGCTCGACGCGAGGTTCCCCAGCGCGACCGACTGACGGTAGAGGTGGCCGGACGCCATGAAGACCGGAAGGACCTGCTCGAAGATGTCGCGCGACTCGGCGACCCGGCCCAGGTTGAACAGCGTGACCGCGTGCTGGGCCAGCGCGGTGCTCTCGGCCTCGAGGTCGCCGTCCTTGGCGAACTCCTCCCGCGCCCGCACCCCGAACTCGAGCGCGTCGGCGAACCGGCCCTCGTTGCTGGCGAGCATGGCCAGGTACCGCAGCGCCTCGGCGACCAGCGCCGTCTGCCCCTCAGCGCGAGCAGCCTCCCGCGCGGTGTTCAGCTGGGTCTGAGCGGCCGCGCCCTCGCCGTGCCAGGTGAGCGCCTTCCCCGCCCAGAGGTGCCCCTCGGCGATCCGGGCGCTGAGGCCGGCTGCGCGAGCCGTGTCCGCGGCCTGCCGTGCGAGGTCGACCGCCGGGTCGTACTCGCTGGCCTCGAACGCCTGCCGGCTCTGGCCCAGCAGACTGGTGACCGTGCGGTCGGGGTCGCCCAGCCGATCGGACAGCTCGACCATCCGGCGCAGGACCTCCGCTCTGGCGGTCCGGTCGCCCTGACGGTCCAGGACCTGCTCCTGTTCGGCGAAGACGTCGAACCGCAGCGCCGGGTCGTCGACCGGGGCGAGCCGTTGCGCCCGCTCGAGGAGGTGGGTTGCCTCCTCCAACGCGAACATCCGTCGTGCCCGACGCCCGGCGCGCAGGTACCAATCCGCGGCCGCCGGGTCGTGGGCCTGGTCGTAGTGCTCGGCGACGATCGCCGCATACTCCTCGACCCGGCCGGTGCGGGCGGTGACGTCCGCGAGCCAGCGGGCCGTGCGCCGGTGGTACTCGCGGCGGTGTGCCCGCAGGACGCTCTCGTACGCGACATCGCGCAGCAACGCGTGCTTGAAGAGGAACTCGCGCGCCGACTCGAACGCGGACAGCTCGCGCTCGAACACGAGGTCGCGCGCCAGCAGGTGGTCGAACGGGGCCGCGTCCCGGTCCTCGCCATCCGCCGCCAGGTGGGTGACCGCGTCGTCCCAGAAGATCCGGCCGACGACCGAGGCCCGTTGCAGCGCAGCGCGTTCCGAGGAGGTCAAGGCGTCGAGGCGCGCCTGGAGCAGGCCCTTGAGGGACGGTGGCACGACGAGGCGGCCGACCAGCTCGTCGACGATCCGCCACCGCGGCGACTCGGGGACGACGACGCCGGAGTCGATCAGCCAGGTGACCAGCTCCTCGAGGTAGAAGGGGTTGCCCTCGGCCGAGTTGACGACCAGCTCGACGAGGTCGGGCGGCGGGTCGTCGACCCGCTGCAGCAGCTCGAGGACGAGGGTGCGGCTCTCCCGGCGCGACAGGGCGCCGAGGTTGAGCCGGACGTGGTGCTCCAGCCCGGAGCCCCACCGGGGACGTTCCTCGAACAAGGTGGACCGGGTGGTCGCGACGACCATGATCGGGGCGTCGCGCCACATCCGCTCCGCGTCGTCGAGGAGCCGCATCGAGGTCGTGTCGGCCCAGTGCAGGTCCTCGAGGAGGATCACCACGGGCTGCGAGGCGGCCAGCCGGGCGAAGTACTGGCCCAGCGCGACGGTGGCCTGGTCGCGGACGCTCTGGGGCTCGGTCGGCACACCCTGGCGCGCGGCCGCGTCGGTCCCCAGGTCGAAGTCCAGCCAGGTTCCGACGACGTGGGCCGCGCGGACCGCCTCCTCGCCGGCGCCGAAGGCCATCTCGAACCCCGCCTCGAGCTTCTCCCGCACCACCCCCGGCGGGTCGCTCTCGGCGATCTCCATGCGGGTGGCGATCACGTCGCGGGTGAGGGAGTTGGCCCGGTTCTGCTCGACGTGGGACGCGCGACCGCGGAACCACCAGACCACCTGCGGCTGGCCGGCCAGCCAGAGGTCGAAGTCGCGCAGCAGCCGGCTCTTGCCGATGCCCGCGTCCCCGACGATGTCGACGACGAGGTAGCGCCCCTCGTCGACCACGTCGAGGAACCGCTCCTGGAGGAACCGGATCTCACCCGCCCGGCCGACGGTGCTCGCCTCGATGCCTTCGACGACGCCGAGCTGGTCGAGCCGGAAGCCCCGCGGACGTTCGGAGACCACGAGGTATGCGTCGACCGGCGCGTCGAGTCCCTTGAGCTCCAGGCCGGGCACCGGGTGCACGTTGAACGCCCGCCGGACCTGGCGGTACGTCTCGGTCGAGACGAGGACGCCGCCTACGGGCGCCGCGGACTGGAGCCGGGCGGCCCGGTTGACCGTCGGCCCGACCGCGACGAAGTCGTGACCGGCCCGCTCGCCCAGGGTGCTGACGACGACCTCGCCGGTGTCGACGCCGACCCGCATCCGCGGCGTCACCCCGAACCGCCGCTCCACGTCGTCACTGAGCTCGGCGGTCGCGGCCGTCATGGCGAGCCCGGCGCGGACCGCGCGCTCGGCGTCGTCCTCGTAGGAGCGCTGCAGGCCGAACACCGCCATCACCGCGTCGCCGATGAACTTCTCGACCACCCCGCCGTGCGCCACGATGGCCGCCTGCCAGCGGGCGAAGCAGGCGTCGACGACGGACCGGGTGTCCTCGGGGTCCAGCTGCCGGGACAGGACGGTGAAGTCGACGAGGTCGGCGAACAGCACGCTGACCAGCTTGCGCTGCTCGCCGCGTTGCCCGGAGACGAGCTGGGCCTGGCGCTCCCGCAGCGGTGCCAGGGCGGTCTCGACGACCTCGTCGCCGAGCACCGAGCGCTGCGTCTCCAGGGCGGCGATCGCGCGTTCGACCGCGGCCAGGTCGCCGCTCGCCGGGCCGGCCCCCGGCGAGGGTGACGTCGACGCGCTCGCACCCATGCCGCATACCGTAATTCGCGGTTCGCTCCGGACGCCGCCGAACGCACGGCACGCGGTCGGTTCCACGGGCGTACGCGGTGGGTTCGTGGTGTCATGGCCCCACGAATCCGGACGCGGCCGTCGGGAAGCGGCCGTGGGAACCCAGGGGGTTTGTGTATGCGGTTCAGTGCCACGACCACGTCACTCTCGTGGATCCCCTCGGAGTCGGTGTGGGGACCGCTCAAGCTCGGGTTCGACCTCGGGCTGTCACATTGGGACGAGCCGATGCCGGACCGGATCTCCGGAGTGGACGAGGTCCAGGCCCTGCACGACGCTGGGCGGTTCCGGTTCGCCAACATCCTTCAGGGCTGGGTCGACGTCGAGGACGGGCGGATCGTCGGTCACGGGTTCGGTGACCGGTCGGGCCTGCTGATGGGGGAGACGACGGTCCGGCTGGCGCGCGGAGGCGTGACGTTCGCCGCCGTCGGGCTGCCGGTGCTCCGGACGGCCAAGGTCTCGGGTGACGGCGCGGGTGGCGGCTCGGTGGTGTTCCGGCAGACCGCGGGCGGCCGGACGGCGATCCCGCTGCCCCGGCCGGTCCCGCACCCACCGTTCGTGCGGTGGCAGGCACCGCTCGTGTGGACGACGCTGGCGTTGACGATCCGCGCCGACGGGAGGTCGCAGGCACGGATGGTGGGGGCGAGCGCGTTCCCGCGGCACTGGGTCTACGGGAGTGACGGCGAGGTCGCCTGGAAGTCGGCACTCACGGACGAGAGCACCTGGATGCGCCACTCGTTCGGGGGACGAACGCCCTGGAGCGACCGCGACCGCGAGGCGTTCGTCACCGAGGTGGAGTCGCAGACCGAGCGGCAGCTGTCGACCGAGATCATGCGCGGTGGTGCGAGGCCGGAGGTCCGTCGCCTGCCGGACGGGGCGCTGCTGACCCGACAGGGCGACCCGGGCGACGAGCTCTACCTCATCCTCGACGGGGTCGCCGTCGTCGAGGTCGACGGGCACGCCGTGGCCGAGCTCGGGCCGGGCGCCGTCGTGGGGGAGCGCGCGATCCTCGAGGAGGGTTTGCGTACGTCGACGGTCCGGGCGACGACGCCGTTGCGGGTCGCCGTGGCGAGCCGGGCGGCGATCGACGTCGACAAACTGCGCTCGCTGGCGGAGACGCACCGCCGCGAGGACCAGCCGATGGGCGCGGCGCCGACCGCCCCGCTCGACTGACCACTCACTCGTCGGGCGGCGACGTTCGGTGTACCTCGCTCCGCTCCGGTGCCGGGATTCCCCTCCGGCGGCCGTACCAGCTGGCCAACGGCACCACGCTGGCTCCGTGAACCAGGACGCTCACCAGCACGGTCACGACCATGACCTCGCCGACGAGCTCGTTGTCCGGGGGGTCCAGCTCGATGTAGGCCAGCAACCCGAAGGCGATGGACGCCAGTCCCCGCGGGCTCACCCAGCCCAGGAACAAGCGGTCCGCCCGCTCGATGTTGGTGCGAGCCAGGGACAGCACCACCGGGACCGTGCGGGCGACGACCACGGCCAGGACGGCGAAGATGACGATCGCCCAGTCGGTCCCGTCGTCGAGCGTCTGGGTGATGAGCTGTCCGAAGAGGAACCAGACGAGCAGGCCCAACAGGACGCCGGTGTCCTCGACGAGATGGAGGGCGTCGTGGGGCAGCAGCTTCGCCGCCCGCCGGAACAACAGCCCGGCGACGAATGCCGCCACGAACCCGTTGCCCTTGAACCCCACCGCCAGCAGGTAGGAGAGCAAGGGCAGGGTGAGGACCGCGATACGCAGAGCCGGTGGCTCGGTCCACCCGGCCGTGTGCGCCCGGGTGATCAGCCACCCGCCGCCGAAGCCGATGGCGGCGCCCACCCCGATGGCGATGAGGAAGGCCGGCACGGCCCCGACGAGGCCGTCCACGTCCGGCGTGGAGTCGTCCGTGCTGGCGTGAGCGGCGGCCACGGCGAAGAGGAACAGCGGGGCGACGAAGCCGTCGTTGAAGCCGCTCTCGACGTTGAGCAGGTCACGTAGGCGGGACGGGATCCGGCGGTCTCTTACCAGAGCGACCACCGGGGCCAGGTCGGTCGGCATGACCACCGTCGCGATGACCGCCAGGATCCAGAAGTTCGCGTGCGGGAAGGTCAGCGCCCCGAACACGACCGCGAGGATCAAGGACAGCGGAAGCGCGATCAGCAACAGCCGGGCGGTGATTCGCGGCTCCTTGCCGAAGAAGCCGCCCTCCACCTCGGTGGCGTCGACGAACAGGACCACGGCCAGGACGACCTCGACGAAGTGCTCGGTGGCGGCGGTGTCGAGATTCAGCTGATAGAGCGGCTCCGATCCTGCGGTCAGGGCGACGCCGGCGGCCACCATCGCGATAGGCGCCGTGATGCTCCAGCGCGCCAGGTGGCCGGCGACCAACCCCCACGCCAGGGGGATGAGGATCAACGCCGCCAGGGCCAGCACGGGCCAACTCTCACACGATGCACCCGGTCGCCGCGAGGTGCTGACCAGCGCGTGTCATCGCCTGCCGATGCTTGTCGGTGCTGGTCAGTGCGTGTCAGGCCGTGTCAGCCGGTGACAGCGCCGTGTGCGCAGCCCGTCGAGGCGGCGAACGATCCCCACCATCGGGGCCAGCGTCGCCTCGTCGAGGACGAGACCGGAGCGGACCGCGGAAGCGCGTTCGACGAACAGCTGCACCGACGCATACGACATCGCCTCGTCGAGCCCGTCGTCCCACGGCGGGAGCTCGAGCGGCGGGAGGACGCAGAGCGACTCCCCGTCCACACCGAGCGGCTCACGGCTGGTGGCCAGCACCCGCAGCGCGGGGCAGGACGCCAGGAGCTCCTCGACCAGCCGTGCGGCGGCGTCGAGCAGGTGCTCGCAGTTGTCGACGACGAGGAGGTAGGGGCCGGCGCTCAATGTCGCGACCAGCAGCGGCAGGTCGTCGGTGCCGCGGCGCGCCTCACGGGTGCGCTCGAGGACGACGGCCTCGCGCAGGTCGAGGGCCGCGAGGAACGCCGGGAGGACGCCGCTCTCGTCGCGGACCGGGGCGAGCTCGACCAGCGAGGCGCCGCCGCCGTGGGCGGACTGCCATGCGCGGCCGACCTCGGTGGCCAACCGGGTCTTGCCGGCGCCTCCCGGGCCGACGACCGTCGCCAGCCGGCTGCCGGCGAGTACGCCGAGGACGCGTTCGGTCTCGGCCTCCCCCCGAGGAAGCTGGTCAGACCGGCGCGCAGGCCGGGTCGGCGGCCGATGGGCGGCGTGCCGGGGACGTCCTCGCGCAGCAGCGCGACGTGGAGCTCACGGAGCGCGGGGGAGGGGTCGGTGCCGAGGGTGTCGGCCAGGGTGCTCCGGAGCCGCTCGTGCGCCGCCAGCGCCTCCGCCGTGCGGCCGCAGGCGGCGAGGGCGCGCATCAGCTGGGCGGCCAGCTGTTCGCGCAGGGGGTTCGCGCGGGTGCGGTCCTCGAGTTCGGCGACGACGTCGGCGGCGTGACCCAGGGCCAGGTCGGCGTCGACGCGGGCGGCGAGGGCGTCGAGCCGCTCCTCGTCGACGGCGTCGCTCGCGACGGTGAGCCGGTATCCCTGGTGTGACTGCTGGACCAGGGCCGGGTTGCCCAGGGTGCGGCGGAGCCGGGAGACCAGGGTTTGGAGGGCGCCGACGGGTCGGCGGGCGGGTCCTCGCCCCAGACCGCGTCGACGAGCTCGGCGCTGGTGACGACGTGACCCGCGTCCACGGCCAGCCGGGTGACGAGGCGCCGCAGCCGGGAGCCGGCGACGTCGATCGCGACGCCCCCCGGACCGACCACCTCGAGCTCGCCGAGAACCCGCACCTCCACGGCCGTCGAGTCTGTCAGACGAGCTGCAGGGATCATCGCCGCGCCCCGGCTGCCAGACTGGGCGCCGTGTCGACCCGCCCCTACTGCGTCAGCGTGCCTCTGCGATGGTCCGACATGGACGCGTACGGGCACGTCAACAACGTCCAGTTCCTCCGCCTGCTGGAGGACGCGCGCGTGACCGGGTTCAAGGAGTGGTTCGGCCAGGACCGGTCCCTGCTCGACGAAGGGGTCCTCGTCGCGCGGCACGAGATCGAGTACATCGCGCCGCTCACCTTCCGGCATGCGCCGATCGCCGTGGAGATGTGGGTGACGAAGATGGGTGGCGCCGGGTTCGACATCGGGTACGACGTGCGCGACCCCGAGGACGTCGGCTCCGGCCACTACGCGCGGGCCGAGACGAGCCTCGTGGTCTACGACTTCGCCGACTCCCGGCCGCGCCGGATCCGCCCGGACGAGAAGGCGATCCTCGAGGAGCTGCGCGGTGCGCCGGTTCCGTTCCGGTGGCGGGGGCGGTGACCGCAGAGGGCCGGATCGTCCTCGATGGCGCGCAGGGGTATGCGGACTTGCGCACCTTCGTCACGCGGGCGCGGCAGCTCGACGAGGACGGGGCGGTGCGGCTCCAGGCCGACGGCACCGTCCTCGCGGCCTACGTCGGCGTGCTGCCCGGGCGGGGGCTGATGGGTGACGGGGCGGTCGTCGGGCTGCGGACGATGCGGCTCGCGGCTGCGGCGAGCGTGGAGACGACCGTCTCGCTCGCGGCGTTGGCCGACCGCCTGGCTCGGGACACCGCCGACGGGCTGGAGCTGCCGCCGGTCGCCGTGCAGACGGCGTGGGCGGCGTTGACGCCGCCGCGCGGCGGTTGGGAGCCGGTCGGGTCGCTGGACGCCGCAGCGCTCGTCGAGGTGGCGAAGGCGGGGATCGCCGAGGTGGCCCACGGCGCGCCGGCCGGTGCCGGCGGACACGCGGTGGCCGACCTGCGGCAGCGGGTCTGGGGCCGGCTCACCGAAACGGTGCCGCCGGTCCCCGCGGGGGCGGCGTTCGCCGCATACGCGCTGGGCTTCCTGGACCTGACGGTGCGCTGCGACGTGGTCGCCCACGGCCGGTGGACCCGGCTCAGCTCACCGCGCGGCCACGTCCTGGTTCGCTGACGGCGCGCGGCAGCGGCGACCGCTGAGGACGACGAGCGCGGCCACGGCCGCGAGGAGCGACCAGATGGCGATGTAGGTGTGCCGGTCGCCGCCGCTCGTGTGCAGCGTCGCGAAGAGGGCGCTGGCGACCGCGATGCCGATGACGCTGCCGAGGACGTCGGACAGCTGCAGCGACGCGGAGGCCGAGCTGTGCTCCGATACCGGGGCGAGGTCGAGCAGGATCACCGAGAGGCTGGTGGAACCCAGCCCCATGCCGAGGCCGGCGAAGACCATGGCGGGGGCGAAGAACCAGACCGACAGTCCGAGGGCGGTGAGCAGCACCATGATCAGGGCCCCGGCTGCAACCAGAGCTCCGCCCGCAGACACCAGCACCCACCGCCGCCCGGTGAAGGTCGGCCGGCCCTGGATCCACGACCCCGCCGACCAGCCCAGAGAGCCGACGGCCAGCAGGATCCCGGCGAGCGACACCGTCGAGCCGCGCTCCTGGGTGAGCATGAGCGGGACGTAGGTGATGGTCCCGTTGAACGCCCCGTTGAGGAAGAACCGGCTGAGGATCACCGACGGCAGGCCGGTGGCCATACGCAGCGTCCCACGCGGGAGCAACCGTGGCGTGACGACGAGCAGGCCCACCACGCCCAACGCTGCCGCGGCGGTCTCCCAGGAGAACAACCGCACCTGGTCGTACGTACCCAGCTGGAGCAGGCCCGCGGCCAGGGCGACCAGGACACCGGCGCCGGCGGTCCGTCGGTGCGAGGCGCGTTCGCTCGGGTCGCTGTCCGTGTCCCCGGTCCGCGCGATGGCCCGGCGTTGGCTGAGGATCATGGCCAGGGTTAGCAGCGCCGGCGGGACGACCACCCAGAACACCAGCCGCCACGTGAACGCGGTGGTCAGCCAGCCGGACAGCGGCGCGCCGATCAGCGACGGCAGCACCCAGGCAGCCGAGACCCACGCGAACACCCTCGGGCGCAGCTCGGCGGGGTAGACGCGGCCGATGACGACGTAGAGGACGACGACGACCAGGCCGGCGCCGAGCCCGGTGACCGCCCGCCCCACGAGCAGGACGGGGAACGACCCGGCAAGTCCGCAGATCGCCGCGCCCCCGGCGAACAGCAGCTGCCCTGACACCAGACCCGGGATCGGTCCGGACCGGTCCGACCACACCCCGGCCAGCACGATGCCGAGCAGCTGGGCGGTGAGCATGACCGAGAACGCGAGGCCGTAGCTGCGGATCGCGCCCAGCTCCTCCGCCGCGGCCGGCATGGCGGTCGAGATCGCCATGAACTCGAACGCGACGATCGTCACCATCGCGATGACGGCCACCGAGATCAGCCGGTATGCGGGGGCGAACACTCCCGGGGGTTGGGTCGACGCCGAAGCCGCTACGGGGGTCCCCGGATCGCCAGCGGTGGTCCGCTCGGCATCCCCGGTGGTGCTCACCGACCCGAGTGTAGGAAGGTCCGATCGGCCGGCCGGTGCGGGGCTCCCAGCCGTTCGGCCGACGGGGCCACCCCTGCGGTGGTGCAACAATCCGAGGGATGAACGGGATGCGGGAGCTCGTCATCTCGCCGTGTCAGGCGCGATGCTCCTGGTCCACGTCGGGCGAACGGCTCGGCGAGGACCTCCTGTTCGCGTGCTCGGCGTGCGGGAGCGAGTGGGTCGCGTCGGAGGCCTGGACGCCGGTGGACTGGCAGGGCGTCGTCCCCGAGGCGGTCCAGGCGGAGCGCGCTCGCGAGGTGTAGCCAGCGGCCGGTTTCGCGACGGCTGCGAGGGAGGCCCCTGGTCGTATACCCGGTCGTGTACCCGGGTCGGTCGCTGGCACAACGTGATCGGGTACACGACCGGGTACGCGACCTGGCCTCAGCCGTCCCCACGGTGGTGCCCGCTGGCCCTGACGGTGCCCGCTGGCCCTGACGGTGCCCGACTTGACGGAGCCGCCACGACGGAGCCGCCACGACGGAGCCGCCACGACGGAGCCGCCACGACGGAGCCGCCACGACGGAGCCGCCACGACGGAGCCGCCACGACGGAGCCGCCACGACGGAGCCGCCACGACGGAGCCGCCACGACGGAGCCGGCGCCCACGTCTGCAAGGTCCGGTGTTCACCGCACGACTCTCGCCGCCGCACGTACCCCGGCCTCGACGCCATCGCGGACCGCGGCCGGCGCGGTGTCGTAGACGCTGAGCCCGACTTCTCGCCGCCAGGCCGTGAACGCCCGGCGCTGCTCGGTCGTCATCGCGCTCTCGGGCAGGGGCGTCCCGGTGTCGTCCCAGAACCGCACGCCACCGTGATCGGCTGGCCACCGCTGCGGTGACTGGTCGTCGGTCCACGGGTGGGCCCGGCTGACCAGCGAGCGGACCTCGAGGTTCGCGGCGTCCGCGGCGCGCTCGGTCGCGTCCGTCGTGGCGCGGCGCTGGGCCGCCGCCATGCCGGTAGGCAGGGTGGCGTCGACCAGCCGGTCAGCCGCCAACCGGACCAGCGGCGTCGCGACGCGCCCGGCACCGGGGAGCACGACCTTGCCGGCGGCGGCCTCGACCAGCCCGGCGACGACCCGGTTGCGGTCGTCGACGTCCGCGTCACGTCGAGCGAGCCCCTCGCCCGCGCTCGTGAGGGTGAACCCGACGGTCTCGCCGAGCCGTCGCGCCACGGCGTCCAGGGCGTGCGCGTCACCCGATCGGTCGGCCCGTACCGCGTCGACGAGGTCCAGCTCCAGCCGGGAGTCGAGCGCCCAGAGCACCTGGGACAGCGCAGGCGCCGCGGCCGGGTTCCGAGGCTCCAGGTCCGGGCCACGGTCGCCGGTCGCCCCGGTGTCAAGGGCGATCACCCCGAGCAGGGCCGCTGTCGTCGGTCGGTCCGGGAGCACGGCCTCCCAGGTCCGCGCCGACCGGCCTGGGCGGGTCAGGCGGTCGGCGTCCGCAAGGGAGCCCGCATCCACACCGGCACCCGCGCTGTCGTCCAGCACGGCAGTGAGCGCATCCGGGTGGCGTGCCAGCACCGTGCCGACGTCGCTCAGGGCCGGTGCCAGCGCCGCCCGGTAGGCGTCGGGTTCCGGCGTCGATCGCGCCTCGGCTCCCACGGCGCCGAGGAACGCCGCGTCGAGGACGACGGTGTCGCGGCGGGTCGGGTCCCCGCCCGTCGCCGTGACCAGCTGCGCGGTGGCCGCCATCGACGTCGCCGCCGCGCCCGGGTCCATGGTGCGGTACCGACCCGCGACGAGATGCTCCACGACCAGTCGCCCGTCGGCGCCGGGCAGGGGTGCCAGCAGCCAGGCCCGCGCCGCCTCGGCGTCGTGGTCCAGGGCCCGAGCCACGGCGAGAACCGGGTCGTCCGAGGTGCCGCGCGCCCCGGTCAGAGCCGCGGCGGGCCGCACGGTCGAAGAGGACCGCAGCGCCCGGTCCGCGGCGACGACCGCCACCGCCACCGTGGCCGCATACCGAGGACCGGGACTGAGCCCGGCCTGTCGGGCGCCGGACAGCAGCGTGCCCTGGACCCCCGCCCGGCTCACCCCGCCACCGATTGAACGCGGCGGCGGGACGGCGATCGACGCGGCCAGCGCGACGAGCCACGGCTCGCGCCAGGCGTCGAGGCGGGATCGGGTGGCGGCGTCGAACCCGGCGGCGTAGCGCGGGTTGGCGGCCGTCGCGAGCGCCGCGCCCAGAGTGACAACCAGGCCGACGTAGGCGTCGCCGTCGCCCGCTCTCGCCAGCGCGTCGAGCGCGCGGCCGGCGGTCAACGGGTCGAGTCGCTCCCACAGCGCTTGAGCCGCGACCGGGTCCCAACCGCCTGCCCCGAACCGGGCGAGCGCCGGGCCCGCCGCACCCACGTCGCCGTCGGCGACCGTCGCGAGGTCGCGGGCGGTCAGGTCGGCCAGGTCAGCCGCCTCCCGGTGGGCTACGACACCCGAGACGACCGGAAGCCCGGCCAGCACGGCTCCCCGCACGGCCGCTTCCGACGGCGGCGGATCGGCCCACCCCAGGGTCGAGACCACCGGCCGTCCCGGGCCGTCCACCGCGACGACCTCCCCGGTGAGCGCCCGCAGCCGGTGCGCGGCGACGTCGGCCGCCAGCTGGAGATCGGCCGACACGACGCCGTAGGTCCCGGCCACGGCGGCCAGCGCCGTCTCGGGAAGCAGCGCCAGCGGGTCCGCCGGCAGGCTCGCGTCCCACGCTGACTGCAGCGACGCGGCACTGCGCTGCGCCGCGTCGAGCTCGTCGGCGTAGCCGGACAGCACCACCGCCGCCCGCGTCAGCCGGTCCACCATCGCCGCCTCGAGTCCCGCGACCTGCGCGAGCTCAGCCGTTGCCGCCGTCGCCGCGTCGCCCGCCCAAGCGGTGAGGACCGGAAGCCGACCGCCGCCGGCGGCCAGCGGCGCGCCCCCGATCGCGGCGGCGGCCGCCCGCAGCAGGGCGGCGGCCGACCAGATGCCACTCGGCTCGCCCTGTGGCATCGGCAGCGCATCCAGGCCCCCGCCAGGTGCCGGCCTCATCGACCGCCGCCGAGGGCGCCATCGGACCAACCGCCGAAGCTCGCGCCGGCCACCGAGTCCGCCCGCGCATACTCGACGGCCGCGGTGCCCAGCCCCGCCGAGAGGATCGCGGCCGCGTCGCCCAACGCCGCCGCGGCCGCGCCCTCGACCTGGCCGAACCCCTCGACGGCCGCCGCGAGCGGGCCCGCACTGACCCCGAGGGCCGCGACCGCCTCGGCGACCGCCGCCGCCAGGAGCCGCCCAGCAACCGCCAGCGCGGGCTGGTCACCCGCGGTCAGCGCAGCGGCGTCCTCGAGGTCGTCGGGGCGGACCGCATACCGAGGCATGTCCCGACGCTAGACACCGCGCCGGGACCGCCCCTCTCGTTGTCCACAGCCCTCAGGCGGTGAACCAGACCGCCGTGTCGGTCGGCACGGAAGCGTCCGTGATCTCCTCGGACGCGGCCAGCACCTGAGCGCCGGCCGGCAGCGCCACCGGCGCCGTACCGAGGTTGACGAGCACGGTCACCTCCGCGCGGTCGGCGTTCGTGGACCGGAACGCGACCACGTCCGGGTCGTCGACGTAGGCCTCGAGCCACTCCAGGGAACCGGAACCCAGCGCGTACGCCCGGCGCAGCTCGAGCAGGTGCCGGTACAGCTCGAGGGTCGAGCCCGGCACGCCCTCCTGGCGGTCGACGGCGAGGTCTCGGTAGGCGGCCGGCTGCGGCAGCCACGTGGCGGCCGTCGGCCCGAACCCGAGCGACGGACCGGAGGCCGACCACGGGAACGGTATGCGGCAGCCGTCCCGGCCGGTGTGCTCGCCGTTGGTCCGGATGAACGCCGGGTCCTGCCGGACCTCGTCCGGGAGGTCGGTCGCGTCGGGCAGGCCGAGCTCCTCGCCCTGGTAGAGGTAGGCGGCGCCAGGAAGCCCGAGCATCAGCGTCGTCGCGGCCCGCGCGCGTCGGAGTCCGAGCGCGGCGTCGGGCTGCACGTCCTCGGCCCGGATCCCGTTGGGGCGCGGGACGTCCTGGGGGAGTCCGAGGCGGGACGCGTGCCGGACGACGTCGTGGTTCGACAGCACCCACGTCGTCGGCGCTCCGACGGTCGCGGACGCGGCCAGCGAGCGGGCGATCGTCGAGACCAGCTCCTGGGCGTCCCAGTGGGCGTCGAGGAACTCGAAGTTGAACGACTGGTGCATCTCCGTCGGGCGGACGTAGCGCATCAGCCGCTCCACCGGCTGGACCCAGGCCTCGCCGCAGAGGATCCGCGTCGGCCGGTCGTACCCGTCGAGGACCTTGCGCCAGTCCTCGTAGATCTCGTGGACCCCGTCCTGGTCCCAGAAGGGGTGCCGCGGCGCGTCCGCGTCGTCGACGCCGTCCGTGTCGGCCGCGTCGTCGTCCCCGGAGTCGAGCAGCCGAAGCGCCCCGTCCCAGTCCGGCAGGGCTGGGTCCTTCACCAGCCCGTGGGCCACGTCGACCCGGAAGCCGGCGACGCCGCGGTCCAGCCAGAAGCGGAGGATGTCGAGGAACTCGGCGCGGACCTGGGGGTTGGCCCAGTTGAGGTCGGGCTGCTTGATGTCGAAGAGGTGCAGGTACCACTGGCCGGGCTGCCCGTCGGCCTCGACCACGCGGGTCCAGCCCTTGCCGCCGAACACCGACGGCCAGTTGTTCGGGGGCTGGTCGCCGTTCGGGCCCTTGCCGTCACGGAAGATGTAGCGCGCCCGCTCCGGTGAACCGGGGGCCGACGCCAGCGCCGCCTTGAACCAGGCGTGCTCGTCGGAGGTGTGGTTGGGGACCAGGTCGACCATGACCTTGAGCCCGAGCACGGTCGCCCGCGCGATGAGGGCGTCGGCGTCCGCCAACCGCCCGAAGACCGGGTCGATGTCCTCGTAGTCGGCGACGTCGTACCCGGCGTCAGCCATCGGCGAGCGGTAGAACGGGGAGATCCAGACGGCGTCGACGCCGAGGTCGCGCAGGTACGGCAGCCGGGCCGTGATGCCGGGCAGGTCGCCGATCCCGTTGCCGTCGGAGTCGGCCCACGAGCGGGGGTAGATCTGGTAGGTCACCGCGTTGCGCCACCAGTCGGTGGCGTCGTCGCGGTGAGCGGAGCGGTCAGGGGCGAGGTCGAGGAGGGACGAGGTCGTCACACGCTCAAGCCTGAGGCCAGCCCCGAACCACATGCAAATTTCTTCCACTCCGTCTCAGTGCTCGAAAGCCTCGGCGTCCGTGACGGCACCGGGCGCCTGCGAGGATGAGGCGGTGAGCTTCTACGACGAGGTCGGCGGACATCCGACGTTCGCCGCGCTGGTGCACCGCTTCTACCAGGGCGTCGCCGAGGACCCCGAGCTGCGCGCGCTCTACCCGGAGGAGGACCTCGGCCCCGCCGAGGAGCGCCTTCTCGGCTTCCTCGAGCAGTACTGGGGCGGTCCCACGACGTACTCGGAGCAGCGCGGTCACCCGCGCCTGCGCATGCGGCATGCCCCCTACGCGGTCTCTCCCACCCAGCGCGACCGCTGGCTCACGCACATGCTCGCCGCCGTCGACCAGCTCCGTGACGACGGCATCCTCGACGAGACCCACGATGTCGTCCTTCGGGACTACCTTGTCCGGGCGGCCCACTCGATGGTCAACACCTTCGAGGAGCCGCAGGCCGGCTAGGGTGGCTCGCCCCACGGTCCGCCGGCTTCCCGGACTACGAGGTGACCATGCCGACCATCGACGACCTCCGCGCGACCCTGTCGGTCGTGCTGACTCATGACGACCCCGGGTTCGCCGAGGCCACCCGGCTGCCCGGACCGCCCGTGTCGCCCGACGCCTACGTACGGCCCCGCTCTCCCGAGGAGGTCGGGTCGGCGCTTCGCTGGGCGGCGGCCGAGGGGGTCGACGTGGCGGTACGCAGCGGCGGCCACGGCGTCTGGGTCCCGATGCCCGGGGGACTGCTGCTCGACCTCGGCGCCTTCACGCAGGTCGACGTGGGCGACGACGGCGTCGTCGGCATCGGGGCCGGTGCTCTATGGGGTGACGTGGCCGATGTGCTCGACCCCCACGGCCTGGCCCTGAGCTCCGGCGACAACCGCTCGGTCGGTGTCGGCGGCAACACCCTCGGTGCCGGGCTGGGCTGGCTCGTCCGGTCGGTAGGTCTCGCGGTGGACCAGCTCGTCTCGGCCGAGGTCGTCACCGCCGATGGGCGGGTCGTCACGGCCAGCGCCGACGAGAACCCGGACCTGTTCTTCGCGATCCGCGGCGGTGGGGGCAACTTCGGGGTCGCCATTCGGCTCGACCTCCGGGCGTCACGCGTCTCGGATGTCGTCTTCGGGACGGCTCCGATCGACCCTGCGCGACTGGCGTCGGCCGTCTGCGGTGTCCGGGACGCCATGCGTCACGCGCCCCGAGAGCTGGGCGTCACCGTGGTCAAGCCCCCGCCACTCGGGCCGCCGATGCCGCCGGTGGTGACCTTCGTCTGGGCCGGTGCCGACGAGAACGCGGCCCGCGGGGCGCTGGAGCCCGTCCTGGCCGCCGAAGGGGTGGGCGAGGCCCACCTCGAGGTGGTCCCTTACGGCGCGACCCTCGCCCCGGCGCCGCCCATGCCGCCCGGCCCGCCGCCGCGGATGGCCGGGACCAACGGGCTGTTCGCCAGGCTGCCCGACGCGACGGTCGAGGTCGCCGCCTCGACGCTGGATGCTCACCCGCAGTCGATGTTCGAGGTCCGGTTCCTCGGCGGCGCGCTCGCGGATGTCGCCCCGGACGAGACGGCTCTGGCCTGGCGAGACGCGGAGGCGCTCGTCCACTGGATCGCGTTCCTGCCCCCCGACGCGTCCGACGCGGACGTCGAGGCGGCGAGGTCCGCGTGGGCACCGGTCGGCCGACGGTGCCGAGCTGGTCTGTGGCACGTTCACCGACGACGTAGGTCCGCAGGTCGTCGAGCGCATGTACCCGCCGGCGACGCTCGCCCGGCTCCGTGAGGTGAAGCGGACGTGGGACCCGGGCAACCTGTTCCGCCGCAACCACAACATCCCGCCCGCCTGACCGGCCTCACCGGACCTTCGGAGGCGCGGGTCAAGCGGTCGGGCCCGCGAACGGGACGGGCATGTGGACATCGTTGGCGTCGAAGGCGATCTTGAGCCGGCGGCGCATCTCGCGCTGGACGCCGTCCCGCTCGTTGGCGCGGACCTGGGCAGTGACCCGCAGCGTGACGAGGCCCTGGGTCATGGCCTCGATCCCGGTGACGTGCGGTGTCTCCATGAGCACGTCGGACCACGGCTCCTCGTCGGCCATGGGCTCGACCGCGCCGGTCATGATGCCGGTGACCCGGGCGATGTCGTCGTTGTACGCCAGCTGCACGTCGACGACGGCCACCGACCAGCCCTGGCTGCGGTTGCCCAGCCGGAGGATCTCGCCGTTTCGGAGGTACCAGACCACGCCGTCGCCGTCGCGGATCCGGGTGATCCGCAGGGTGACCTCCTCGACCGTTCCGACGACGGTGCCGGTGTCGATGACGTCGCCCACGCCGTACTGGTCCTCGACGATCATGAACACGCCCGACAGGGTGTCCTTGACCAGGCTCTGCGCGCCGAAGCCGATGGCCAGGCCGACGACACCGGCCGACGCGAGAAGCGGGCCGAGCGGGATCCCGAGCAGGTCGAGGATCATCAGCAGCGCGGTGCCGATGATGAGGACGCTCGCCGTGCTCTTGACGATGGTCGCGGCCGTCGCGACGCGCTGCTCGTGCCGCTCGTTGGCGTACCCGGTCGCGTTGGCCAGGACCCCGCCCATGGGGCCGAGCAGGCGGAAGCGGTTGTCATGCCGCTCGTTGGCCTTGCGGACGTAGCGGGTCACGAGCCGATGCACAACGAACCGCACCAGCGCGGCGCCCAGGACGATGACGACGATGCGCAGCGGCACCCCGACCAGCGTCTGCCAGGGCTCGGGCAGGGCCGTCGGGACCAGGTGCGACGCCAGTGCGTTCAGCCGGTCAAGCACGCTTTGCGTCGCACTGCTGGGCGACCACGGCGGTCTGCGCGGCGTCCAGCTTCTCGAGGACCAGCCGGCGGAGTGCCTGCGGCGCGTCCTCGTTCGCGTCGAGCCACGCCTCAGTCGTCGCGACGAGCTCCGGCCCGGCGAGGCCGAGCGGGTAGAACGCCAGCGGGTACTCCTTGCCGATGAGCCGCTCGCGGATCGCCGCGGACCGGGAGTTCCACACCGGCAGCAGGGCGTCGAAGTACTGGGGCACGTAGTCGGCGAGCATCGACTGGTCGAGGGCGCGGTTCCAGCCCGAGGTCAGCGCCTCGATCACGGCGTTCGGCTGGCCGTCCTCCTCGATGGCGAGCCGCCAGGCCTCGGCCTTGGCCTCCGGGGTCGGGCGGGCGGCGCGGGCGTGGAAGGCCCGCTCACGGCCGGCGTTCGTGTCGTCGCGGGCCAGCTCGGCCGCGATCTCCTCGTCGCCGGCGTCGCCCAGCGCGGCGAGCGCCGAGAGCAGCGCCCACCGCATGTCCTGGTCGAGCTCCAGACCCGGGTAGGGCTGGCTGCCGTCGAACGCCGCACGCAGCCGGGCGATGTCGTCCTGGCTGCGGGCCGCCCGTCCGAACGCGCCGACCATCTGGAGCTGGCGGTCGCTGCCCGGCTCCGCGTCCTCGGCCATCTTGCGCAGCGCCTCGGCCACCTTGGCCTGGGTCTCCTCGCGGTGCTCCCGAGCCGAGAACAAGGTGGCCGACGTCAGCAGCTGGGAGGGGATCTGCTTGGTCGTCTGGAGGATCGTCCGGAGCACCGTCGGGTGGGTCTCGGTGGCCAGCGACGCCAGCAGCAGGTCGACGAAGTCGCGGGCAGGCATCTCGCCCTCGCGGACCATCTCCCAGAACGCACCGATGACCAGCGACCGGGGCAGGCTCTCGGCGAAGTCGGCGGTGTGCTCGAGCAGCGTGGCGTACGAACGCTCGTCGAACCGCAGCTTGGCGTAGCTGAGGTCGTCGTCGTTGGGCAGCAGCACATCCGGCTGCGCGAGGCCGACCAGGTCGGGCACCTCGGTGCGCGGGCCGTCGACGTCGAGCTCGTGCCGGCCGACGCGGACCAGCGCGCCGTCCTCGAGCGCGTAGCGGCCGATCGCGATGCGGTGCGGGCGCAGGGTGGGGTAGGCGTCGGCGGCGGTCTGCAGCACGGCGGCCGAGGTGATGACACCCTCGGCATCGGTGGCGACGTCGAGGGTCAGGGTGTTGACCCCGGCCGTCTTCAGCCACAGCTCCGTCCAGGGGCCGAGGTCCCGGCCGGACGCGGCCTCGAGCTCGACCAGCAGGTCGGCGAACCGGGTGTTGCCCCACGCGTATTTCGCGAAGTACGTGCGCAGCCCGGAGACGAACGGCTCGATGCCGACGTAGGCGACGAGCTGCTTGAGGATTGCGCCACCCTTGGCGTAGGTGATCCCGTCGAAATTAACGAGGACGTCGTCCAGGTCGCGGATGTCGGCGTAGACCGGGTGCGTCGAGGGCAGCTGGTCCTGCTGGTAGGCCCACGTCTTCTCGTGGCTCTGGAACGTGGTCCACGCTCCGGTCCAGTGGGTGGCTTCCGCCTGGCAGTGCGTCGAAGCCCACTCGGCGAAGGACTCGTTGAGCCACAGGTCGTCCCACCATTGCATCGTCACGAGATCGCCGAACCACATGTGCGCGAGCTCGTGGAGGATGGTCAGCCCACGCCGCTCGACCAGCGGCTCCGGGACCTTGCCGCGGAACACGTAGATCTCGGTGATGGTCACGCAGCCGGCGTTCTCCATCGCGCCGGCGTTGTACTCCGGCGTGAAGATCTGGTCGTACTTCTCGAACGGGTATGCGGAGTCGAACTCGCGCTCGAAGAACTCGAAGCCCTTCTTGGTCAGGTCGATGACGTTGTCGGAGTCGACGTACTCGAAGAGCGAGCGACGCGCATACACCCCGAGCTCGACCGGGCCGCGGCGGCTCTGCACGGTGTCGGTGACGCCGATGTAGGGCCCGGACACGATGGCCGTGACATAAGAGGAGAGCACCGGGGTCGGCGCGAAGGTCCACGTCGCGAGCGACGTGCCGTCGCGGTCGCCGGTTGGTGTCGGCTCCGGCGTGGGGGAGACGGACCGCACCGTCCAGTGGTCGGGCGCCGTGACGGTGAAGGCGAACGTGGCCTTGAGGTCGGGCTGCTCGAAGACGGCGAACACCCGGCGCGAGTCGGGCACCTCGAACTGGCTGTAGAGGTAGACCTCGCCGTCGACCGGGTCGACGAACCGGTGCATGCCCTCGCCGGTGTTGGTGTAGACCCCGGTGGCCTCGACGACGAGCTCGTTCTCGGCGGCCAAGCCGGGCAGGGCGATCCGCGAGTCGACCCACTGGGCGGCTGGGTCGAGGGCCACGCCGTTCAGGACGACCGACTTGACGGACTCACCGACGAAGTCGATGAAGGTTGCGGAACCCTCGGTCGCGGTGAACCGGACCGTGCTCCTCGTCGCGAAGGTCGCCGGCCCGGTGGCCAGGTCGAGAACGACGTCGTAGGAGTGGACCGCGATGAGGTCGGCACGGGTCGCCGCCTCCTCGCGGGTGAGGTTCTGGCCGGGCACGAGGAGGCTCCCTGGGGATCGGGGTCTGGGGGCGGGCCGGTATGCGGGAAGCCCCGGACCGCCGTCCATGTTCTCACGCTCGGAGACCGTTCAGAACGAGGTGAAAGGATGCCGACCATGACGGCAACGGCAACACGACCGGGCACGGCGACAGCACGCGGGAGGGGAAAGTCGGCGAAGAAGGCCGCGGTCCGGATGTGGTTCGACCCGGCCTGTCCGTGGGCGTGGATGACGTCGCGCTGGCTGATGGAGGTCGAGCAGGTCCGCGACATCGAGGTCGACTGGCGGGTGATGAGCCTGTCGGTGCTCAACGAGAAGCGCGACCTCGACGAGGGCTATCGCAAGCTGATGGACGTCTCGTGGGGGCCGGTCCGCGTCATCATCGCGGCGCAGGAGCAGTACGGCGACAAGGTCGTCAAGCCGCTCTACGACGCGATGGGCACCCGCATCCACCTGCAGAAGCGGCGCGACCGCGACGCGATCATCGCGGAGGCCCTCGAGGAGGTGGGCCTGCCCGAGGAGCTGGCCGAGGCCGCCCACCAGAAGAAGTACGACCGGGCCCTGCGTCGTAGCCACCGCGAAGGGATCGACCTCGTCGGAACCGACGTCGGAACTCCCGTGATCGCGATCGGCGACATCGCGTTCTTCGGCCCGGTCGTGACCCCCGCGCCGAAGGGTGAGGTGGCGGGCCGGTTGTGGGACGGTTGCCTCCTCGTCGCGGGTACGCCCGGGTTCTACGAGATCAAGCGGACCCGGACACAGGGTCCGATCTTCGACTGACGTTCTCCGGAGAGGACTCCCCCCATGCGCGTACACATCGGCGGCGACCACGCCGCATACGAGCTCCAGCTGGCGCTCGTCAGCCACCTCCAGGAGGGTGGCCACGAGGTGACGAACCACGGGCCGCACGTCTTCGACTCCGAGGACGACTACCCCGTGGCCGTGCTGCGGGCCGCCCAGGCCGTGGCCGACGATCCGGGGTCCCTGGGGGTGGTGCTGGGCGGTTCCGGCAACGGTGAGCAGATGGCCGCGAACAAGGTCAAGGGCATCCGCGCAGCGCTCTGCTGGACCGCCGAGCTGGCCCAGCTGGCCCGCGAGCACAACAACGCCCAGGTCGTCTCGATCGGCGGCCGGTTCACGGCGACCGAGCTGGCTAAGGAGATCGTCGACGTGTTCGTGGCCACCGAGTTCTCCGGGGTGGCGCGACACGTGCGGCGGCTGGAGATGGTGACGCGGTTCGAGGACGACGGCACGCTCCCCCCGGAGCCCGCGACCGCCTAGGTCCGGGGATCGGCCGCTCAGCGGATGCGGGGCTCACCCGTTTGGGGGAAGATGCCCACGCTCCGCTTGGCGGCCACCTAGATTGGCGGGATCATGACGTGGTCCAGCAGCGTTCCGCGACGCCGTGCGTCTCGGCTGCTGGGGGCTGCCTTCACCGCCGACGCCGGGCGTTCGCGGACCACGGTGCTGTCGTGGTCGGCCGTGCTGGCCGCCATCGGCCTGCTGATCTTCTGGTGGGGTTGGTACTGGCCGAGTCTGCCGTACTCGATCTACGCGCCGTTCGTCGTCATCGCGGGTCTCTACCTGACCCCCGTCGCGCTGCTGCTCGTGGGCGCCACGTTCATCGCCGAGATGCTGGTGCTGACGTTTCGCACGCCCCAGCCGCCCCAGGCGCTCGCCATCACCGCGTTGGCCATCGTCATCATCATCATGTCGGCGACGTCGCGGTCCCGGGCGCGGCTGGGTGTCCAGGGCAGCCGTGGCGAGTCGATGTTCGTGGACCTGCGCGACCGGCTGCGCGCGTTCGGTGAGCTGCCCGAGCTGCCCGGCGGATGGCACGCCGAGACCGCCGTCGAGTCGGCCTATGGACAGTCGTTCTCCGGCGACTTCGTCGTAGCCACCCGCTCCCCGGACGGCCGGTGGTTCGAGGTCGTGCTGGTCGACGTGTCGGGCAAGGGCGTGCAGGCGGGCACCCGGTCGCTGCTCCTCTCGGGCGCGCTCGGCGGTCTGCTCGGCGAGCAGGAGCCGAACCGGTTCCTCACGGCCGCCAACAACTACCTGCTCCGGCAGAACTGGGACGAGGGGTTCGCCACGGCGGTCCACGTGTCGATCGACCTCGCCACCGGCGACTACACGATCGGCAGCGCCGGACACCCACCCGCCGTCCAGTTCAACAACGGCTCGGGGCGCTGGGAGGTGCTCGGCGAGGCGGCCGGGCCACTGCTCGGCGTCATCGACGACGCGACCTACATCCGCTCCTACCGCCGGCTCGGCCGCGGCGACGCGCTGGTGCTCTACACCGACGGTGTCGTCGAGTCCCGCTTCCGCGACCTCACGGTCGGGGTGGACCGGATGCTGGGCGCAGCGGAGCGCCTCGTCCGCGGCGGGTTCGCCGGGGGAGCCAAGCGGCTCTGTGCGTCGGCGCGCGCCGGTGAGACCGACGACCGCGCCGTCGTGATGATCTGGCGGGACTGACTTCTCCGGGCTGAACCCTCAGCGCGGGGTGCCTCAGGGGATGTCGTCGTCCTGGCCGTCGAGGCCGTCGAGCGCGTTCTTGGCCTGCTCGACCCCGCCGTCGATCTGTGCGGAGTGCTGACCTCCGGTCTTCTCGTCGACGAAGTCGCCGGCCTTGTCGACGCCCTCGCCGGCTTTGTCGCCGTGCTCGTCGACCAGTCCCTGGACCTTGTCCTTGATGTTGTCGAACATGGTCATGACCCGACTCCTTCGATAGCTGGGTGACCCCGAGGGGTTCGACTCCGCCACTGTAGGCACATGACACCACCGGGGGACAGGGCCGAGCCGGTCCCCGTCTCGGTCCGGATCCGCACGTATGCGGGTCGGCAGGGCAGTAGGTCCGCGCTCACCCGGGAGCGGCTCGAGCGGTACCTCCCCTCGCGGGGGCTGCCGCCGGGGCCGCTGGTGCCGAGCGAGGCGTACGGGCGCGAGGCACCGATCGTCTTCGAGGTGGGCTGCGGACACGGGGCGGCGGCCATCGCGTATGCGGCGGCGCATCCGGCCCACGACGTTCTGGCCGTCGACGTCCACGTTCCGGGTGTCGCCCGGTTGCTTGCGGCGGCGGAGTCGGCCGGTGTGCCGAACCTCCGGGTCGAGATCGGCGACGCCGTCGAGCTACTCACCGACCGGGTGGGTGCGGGTCGACTGGCGGCCGTCCACCTGTTCTTCCCGGACCCGTGGCCGAAGCGGAGCCACCTCAAGCGACGGTTCGTCCAGGCGTCCACCCTGGACCTGCTGGCGTCCCGGCTCGTCGCGGACGGGCACGTGCTCGTCGCGACCGACCAGTCCGCATACGCCGAGCACGTGCGCTCCGAAGTGGCCGCCCACGGTGGGTTCGTCGTGCGCGACGTGCCCCGGCCGGCATGGCGCCCGCTGGACGGGTTCGAGCCCAAGGGCCTGGCTGCGGGGCGGACCGTGTTCGACCTGCGCCTCGACCGGCGCTAGATCGTCTGCTGTCGGGCCCGGAGGTAGAGCGGGAAGAAGAACACCCAGAGCACCAGGCATACCGCTGCCCACGCCGACGGCGTCTCCAGGCGGAATGCCCGGAACCACAGGACGACCGGCTCGCCCGCTGCGGCATGGTTCGCCGCATCCTGGTAGACCCACGACACCGTGAGCAGCAGGAGCCCGAGGAGGACGAGCGGTACGAGCAGGTTCGGCGACATCGGTTTGGGCACCCCGATCGAGGCGGGTTCGTCTGGCGAACCGACGCTACGACCGGTAGTTCAAAGGCCGCTGGGGCCGAGGAAATCGGTTGGGTGGCCGGCATCTCATCCGTAGCGTCGTCTCCACGATGGAGACCGTCGCGTACCGTCCGCTGCCGATCGACCAGTCCGACGTGAGGTACGAGTACGGTCCCGACTCGACGCACCGGCAAGGGGTAGGCCCCCGGTGAGACCGTCGCGCTCGAGCTCTCCGCGAGCGCGGTCTACCCGGGCACGACGCGGCGGATCTGGGTGCACGTGCCGGCCGGGCAGGACCCGTCGACGGCGGCCGCGGTGGTCGCGTTCCAGGGGGGCTGGTGGTACCTCGACCCAGAGGGTGAGGTCCGCGGAGGCATCGTTCTCGACAACCTGGTGCAGGGCGGCTGCTGGACGTGGTCCCCGGCCGGACCGGGACCGCCTACGCCCGCTGGCTGAAGGGCCAGGACCCGGCGTTCGTCTCCGGCGTGAAGCATGCCTCCCTCGACCCGTTCCGTGGCTACGCCAATGCGATCCGTGACGAGCTGCCGGACGCGGTCGCGGTCCTCGATGCGTTTCATGTGGTCAAGTTGGGCACCCAGGTCGTCGACGAAGCCCGCCGCCGAGTCCAACAGGACACGTTGGGCCAGCGCGGCCACAAGGACGACCCCTGTACAAGATCCGCGGCCTGCTCCGCCGCGGACGCGAACACCTCAACGAACGGCAGGTCGCCAAGCTCAACACCTGCCTGATCGCCGGCGACCCCGGCTGGGAAGTCACCCTCGCCTGGCACGCCTACCAACAGCTCCGCTCCATGTACCAGGCCGAGTCTGCGACCGAGGGCAAGCGGATCGCCGAGCAGGTCATCAGCTCGTTCCCGCACAGCCCGATCCCCGAAGTCGCCCGCCTCGGCCGCACCCTGAAGATGTGGCGCAGCCACGTCCTAGCCCGGTTCGAGACCCACCGCATCTCCAACGGCGGCACCGAGGCCGTCAACCTGCTCATCGAGAAGACCCGCCGCCTCGCCCACGGCTCCCGCACCTTCGAGCACTACCGGCTCAGGATCCTGCTCGCCGCATCAGGAAACCGCCCCTACCGCCGAGCACCCACCCTCGCTTAAAGCCGAAGAGACACTTTGCCGGTGTCTGGAAGACGACCCACTTTATCGCGGTGAGGGCGGCGCCCGACTTTGCCGCGGTGAGGACGACGCCCGACTTTGCCGCAGTGAGGGCGGTCATGGTTGTCCGACTTTGGCCGCGACCCGGGCTCCGGCCGTTGCTGCGCCGCCCACGACGGCCCACACGGCCAAGTCGCTCAACGAAAGTGCCAAAGCACGTGCTCAAGTTGAGATCCAGGGTCCCAATCCTAGGAGGCGAAACCGACTCGTCATGCCAGACGAAGCTCCCGCCAATCCAACGCTGCCGAGCCCTCTGCGCGGCATCCGAGCTCAGGTCGTCGACTCCTGAGTCGCTGCCGCAACAGGGACAGATGACATACAGCGGGTCGCCGTCACCCCAGCGCACATCGGGCCGGTCGTCATAACCACACACCTGACAGAACGGTCTCTTTCCGAGAGTCCGAAACGCCCGGTTCCGATCACGGTCGCTGGCTCGATGTCGACCCTTGCCGCCCACTGCAGTCCCTGCCTCTGATCGCCGTTCGTCGACAGTCTCGCCGGAACGCGCTTGGTTAGTTTGCTCGCGCGGGACCGGGTTCGTCATTCGTTCCTGTGCCGCGGAGAGGGCGCTTACGCTCGCCCGACATGCCCACCACCGTGCGCTCTTTGGTGCCGAGGGTCGCGCGTTTCGTATCTGCTCATTCGCTCGATGCCGGCAGGCCACTGCGGCGGTACGTTGGCGGATACGGCAGGCGACTCGACGAGCTGATGGGCGGGGGCATCTCGATGGAACGGCGACCTGAAGGAGCCGAAGACTTCGACGAGCAGCGGCTCGACATCCTGCGCATGCAGGGGAGCAAGTCCTGGGTTCTGCACAGCGCGGACCTACATCGAGACACGGAGGTCCGGACTGTCACCGCACCACGGCCCTTCACCTTGCTGGCCCGTCAACGGATGTTGTCCGACCTTGTCGACGTCACCGTGCCCGCCTGGCTCTTCGAGGCCCCCGAGCGGCGGCTCACCCCCCGACGGCCGTACCAGATGTCGCCGCTGTCCTATCTCGATGCCGTCGGAGTCACCTGGTCACTGGGCGCTCAGAACGACACCCTCGCCTGGCTTGAGCTCGGTGGAAGCCCCAGGCGCTATGGAATGATCGAGTTCACCTTCCGCAACGTCGATCCCACAGTGCCGGCTCTCGTGACGATCACGGCCGACGTCAATCCGTACACGGTGGTCGGTGTCTCGTCGACCATCGACATCCAGGCCTCCGACGCGGCCACCCGCAGCTTCCCGATGACCGGCTTCGGGTCGCACACCTTTGACCTGGTCGTGCGGCCGCACATCGCCGCCTCGACCTTCGTGGCCATCACGCTCAAAGCCGGGATTCAATATTTCGGATTCAAATCCGTCGAGTACCAAGCGCTGACCTGACACCGCGAACCTCCGCAGCCACCAGGTACCAGGTCTCTAGAGGAGGCCAGTGCCGAACAGAAATTGATCGGTGGATCCTTTCCGGGTCGACGGATGCCGCGTCCCAGGTCGATGAGCGCACAAAGCCCTGCTGATAGGGCAACTCCGCCGACACGCCGCGGACCCTGCCAGCGCAGCTCGGATCTTGCCGAGTCATCCGCGTCTACCGGCGTCCGGACGGCGCGGCCCCCACGAGAGGCGTCCTCTTCTGCCGCCTTGAGGGCGGCTACGCTCGCCCGCTCAGGTGTCGGGACGGGGGTCCTACCGGGTCGCGAGGGCATCGCCGGCCGACCGGAGGACACCGTCGGCGATCACCTCGAGCATGGCTCGCACGGCGGCCGGGTCAAGGTCGGACTGATCGGCGACGGCGGCGACGCCTCCGACGAGCCGGCAGAGCTGCGTCGCATCCGCGGTGGGGCGAAGCGCGTCCTGGGCGGCGAGCGACGCGAGAACCAGCTCGGAGGCGGTCCGCAGTCCAACGGCCTTGGGGTAGGTCGGACAGTCGGGATGGTCCAGCGCCCAGGTGAGCTTGGCGGCACCGCCCTTGTGCAACGTGATGAGACCGACGTACTCGGTCAGCCAGCGCAGCAGGACCTCCCGCGGTGACCCCCCGGCGGCCACCGCGGCCACAGCGACGTCGTGGATCCGCGCCGCCCAACGCTCCATGAGCGCGTTGACCAGGCTCTCCCGATCAGGAAAGTGTCGGTAGAGCGTCCCGGCTCCAACCCCCGCCCGTCTGGCGACGAGATCGAGCGATGCGTCGTAGCCCTGCTCGCGGAAGACCTGCGAGGCGACCTCGAGAAGCCGGGCCCGGTTGCGGGCGGCGTCGGCACGCACCTCACGGGCTCCTTTCTCGGGTGGATCCAACCGGCGCAGGACCGGCGTCCGGAACGCAGGCGCATACCGGCTTGCTAAACGGAGAGTGTCTCCGTATTGTCTGACGAAGCGGAGGTCCTCTCCGAATAGTCTAACCGGTCGTCGACGGCCGTTACCACCGACGCCAGAACAGGATCCGGTCGATGTCCCTGACCCGTTCCCTCCCCGACTCCCGAACCACGTCCAGCGCCCCGCCCACGGGCCGCATCCCCCGCGCCTCCATCGGCATCGGGATCGTTCTGGTGGCCCAGCTGATGCTCATGCTCGACGCCACCGTCGTCAACGTCGCCCTGCCCCGCATCGCGACCGACCTCGGCTTTACCGCTGCCTCGCTGTCCTGGGTGATGAACGGCTTCACGCTCGCGATCGGTGGTCTGCTCCTACTCGGCGGGCGGCTGGGTGACGTCTTCGGTCGCCGCCGCACCTTCGAGATCGGGCTGGCCGTCTTCACGCTCGCGTCGCTCGCGGGCGGCTTCGCCACGACCCCAGCGATGCTGATCGCCACCCGGGCTCTCCAGGGCGTCGGCGCCGCCCTCTCGGCGCCCGGCGTACTGGCGCTGCTCACTACCTCGGCACCCGACGAGGCCGCCCGCCGGCGCAGCCTGGCGCTTTTCGGAGCCGTCACCTCAGGTGGCGCGACCGTCGGGCTGCTGCTCGGCGGCGTGGTCACGGACCTGGGCTCGTGGCGTTGGACGTTCTTCATCAACGTGCCCATCGGCATCGCCGTGCTCGCGATCTTGCGCCGCTTCGTCGACGAGACCGAGCGCCGTCCCGGGCGGTTCGACGTCGTCGGTGCGCTGCTCGCCACGACCGGGTCGGTCCTCGTCGTCTGGTCGCTGATCTCCGCCCCGGAGCAGGGCTGGCTCTCGTGGCGCACCCTCGGTGGGCTACTCGGCGGCCTGGCGCTGATCGCGGCCCTCGTCGTCGTCGAGCGCCGCGTGTCGCACCCGATGATCCGGCCGGACCTGGTCCGCAACCCCGCGCGGGTGCTGTCCCTGGCGGTCATGGCGCTCGTGGTCGGCGCGCAGTTCTCGCTGTTCTTCCTCGGCGTTCAGTACGTGCAGCACGTGCTCGGGTACGACGCACTCCTAGCCGGCCTGGCCTTCCTGCCGCTGACTATCGCCATCTTCACGATGTCGCGAGTCACCCCACGGCTGCTCGGCCGGTTCGGGCCGGCTCCGATGATGGTGGCCGGCACGCTGGGGTTGGCGATCGGGTTCGTGTGGCTCACCTTCCTGCCGCACGCGAGCGGGTATGCGGCCGGGCTGTTCGGGCCGCTGATCCTCAACGGGATCTGCGCGGCGCTGGTGTTCATGCCGGTCACGGCGACCGTGCTTAGTGGCGTCGAGCCGCAACACGCGGGGGCGGCCTCTGGCCTGCTGCAGACCGTTCAGCAGCTCGGCGGTGCCGTCGGCCTCGCGGTCATCGTCTCCGTGTATGCGGCGCACGCCGCCCCGGGGCAGTTCCTCCCGGGGGTCGAGGAGGCGTTCCGGACCGCGTCCATCTTCGACGCCCTCGCCCTCGTCGGATCCGTCGCCCTCCTGGTCGTCACCCGACGCATGCGAGTGCCGGTTCGGCCCTGACCGACGCCGGCCAGCAATCCGCACACAGCTCGTCGAGTGCTTGCGGTGCATCGCGGCCTGGCCCGGCGGGAACGGAGGCGGGAGCGGGTGGAGCCCCGTGCCGTAGCGCCGAAGGCGTAACGGTGAGGCGAGTCGCTCGGTCTCAGAGCGGGTGCAGGCCATCGGCGAGGTCCCGCTTGATCGCCCACTGCTCATCACCTGGGGCGTCTCCAGGGAACCCTCCATGACGAAAGACCCAGTTCAGGTAAGACACGAACGGCATCGCAACGTCGCCGACGAACAGGCCTTCCGCGGTCGCGTCCGGTAGGCGGAACCCATACGGATCGCCGCCGCTGACGTTGGACTTGTGAAGACGATCGGGCGCTACCGGCAGGACGAACGCACCCGCCTCAAGATTGTCCCCACTCCACTCCCTCCACGCGTCGAACTCATTTTCGTAGTGCTGACGAATCGAGACATCCGGGTAGCGGCTCCCTTCCAGTTCGATCACCAACGGGTCTGCCCCCGCCGACTGCGACCAGACGGGATGGGTCCCCACCAACCACACGTCGCCCACGAGACGCAGCCACGACGACACCACCATCGGGAGGTTCCCGAACCGCTCCTCCAGCCAGATCGCCAGATCGGCGGCGTCCGACCCCGGCTCGTGGATCGGCTCGACCGGTTGCTGCCCGTCATCGTTGACGTGGAAGCGATACCCCTGCTCCTTGAGCCGTCCCACGATGACGTCGACATTCTGGCGGGCACGGCGCGCCATCTCGTCACACACGGACTGCGCCTCGTCTCGAACCCCGGGTGTGCGCACCCGTTCGCCGACCTGCCGCAACTCGTGCCAAACCTGCTCGCGCTCCCCGTTGCGATATCGCTCCAGCCACCCCTGCGTCGCCATCCACCCATCCTGCTCACCCTGAACCGTCAGAGCACTTCCAGCCGCTCTTTCCGCGGTGAGGGCGGGACGCCCGACGGTGCATCTCGCCGCCGTCCGCCGACTCGCCCGATGGTTGGAATACTCGCGGCATGCTGGGGTTGCGCCCGGGTGGTGAATGCTGCGACGTCGACCTGCCGCCCGAGTCGACGTAGGCGTCTGGAGTACTGCGCGTCCGCACGAACCCCGATTTCTCCAGTACCCGGTGTGAAGCGACGTTGTCGCGATCCGGGTCCGCCTCGAGTCTGACGATGTCCTCCTGCGCGAACGAGAACGCGACGATCTCCAGCAGCGCTCCGGTCGCATACCCCACGCCCCGAGCCGAAGGCACGAGTCCGTACCCGATCATTGCGGTGCCAGCCGCGTCGGGCGCCCCGAAGAAGTCGATAGTGCCCACGGTCAGCCCGGTGGACTGTTCGACGATCGCGTAGCAGCCGAAGATCTGATCAACGTTGCCGAGGGCCATCCTCGCGGCGTCCTGATCGTCTTCCCGAGGGAAGTCCCGACTCCACCGCCGCGTGTCGCGATCGGCCGCGACAACGGCCCGGAGCGCGGCCTCGTCGAGCAGTCGTAGCTCGAGCCTGGCAGTGGTGAGCACAGCGACGACCTAGCCGCGCGACAACGGTGCTGGCCAGGGCGCGAGAAGCCAGCCAGCCGCGCCCTCATCGGTCACGAGTCAGCCGAACCACAGGTGCGTCTGTCCGCGGTGGGTGGGCGCGCCGTTCAGCTCAGAAACACTCCAGGGCTTCTGAGTACCATCACTGGCGTGGCCGCGTCCGCATCGATCGCCACTCTTCCGCTTGATCCAGTGACGTCCATAGGGGACGCCATCGACCGGATGCAAGGGATCGCTGAGGCTTTGCCTCCCGTCGATGGTCTGGCCTGCTTCAACCGCATGTATCTCACCGTGACGAAGGCTGTGCAGAGCCAGGTGGATGCCGGCTTCTTTGCGGACGCCGCGTTCATGGCCACGCTGGACGTCAACTTCGTGAATCGTTTCCTGGCCGCCGTGGGCGCGTACCGGGTGACACCTGGCAACGCTCCACGCTCGTGGAGGGTGTTGCTCGACCAGCGCGCAGACCCCGGTCTGGCTCCGCTGCAGTTCGCTCTGGCCGGGATGAACGCGCACATCAACTACGACCTGGCTCCCGCGCTCGTCCAGACCTGCATGGACTGTGCCTCCTCACCGAACCAAGATCCGCACCACCTCGACTTCTACAAGGTGAACCAGACCCTCAACGCGCTTGAGCCACACGTCCGCGAGTCGTTCGAGCAAGGCGTCCTGCTCGAGCTCGACCGGCAGTTTGCGGGACTGGACAACATCGTCGACAACTTCAGCATTACCGCGGCCCGTGAGGCGGCCTGGACGCACGGTGAGGTGCTCTGGCGGCTACGTGACGACCCATGGCTGGCCGGGTCGTTCTTGACCACCCTCGACCGCACGGTCGGGTTCGCCGGCCGGGCGCTACTGACCCGCCTTCCCAGGCTGTAGCTCAGCATCCTCGTTTCCCGGGCTTCGGCGGTCGCTGATTGGCCTGCCACAGTGACCCACTCCGCCGCCCGTCGGCCCTGTGGTCACTGGATCTGGCGAGGAGTGGTTGGGGCAAAGGATGAGTTCCGTCTACGTCTCAGGTCTGATGCGGCATGGACGACTTCACGCCCCAGACCGCTTCCGGGAAGGTGCTCTGGCACTTCACGATGTCCCTGGACGGTTTCGTCGCCGGTCCCGACCACGACATGAGCTGGCTCACCGGCTTCGACTTCCGCCCGGGCTTGATCCAGGAGTACGTGACAACCACCGGCTCCGTCCTCGCCGGCCGGGCCGGCTTCGACAGCGCGATCGGCGACGCACGGCCGTACGGCGGAGCCTGGCGGGGACCGATCTTCGTGCTCACACACCACCCCGAGGACACACGGCACTCCGAGGGCGACGAGATCGATCTGCACATCGCACCAGTTCTCCTGGGCGACCGCATCCGCCTGTTCGATGACCCCGGGCGGTCTACCGCTGCGACTACGCAGCATGGGACCAGCGGGCTCGTCCGCGGCCGTGAACGTCCGCTACCAGCCCGTTCGCACCGACTGAGGCACCGCTACTCAGCAGTCCCATGCCGCGAGGGCGCTCACAGCAGCCCGAACCGGACGTCGCACCAGCGTCCCGCTGGCTACGGGACCGACGCGGGACGAGTCCTTGCGCGTCCGACCACGCCAGCGGGAGCACCCGGTCTTCCCGTCATCGTCCTCGAAGGTGTCCCAGCTCCAGACCTTCAACGTTGATCCGGCTTGGTGAAGGCCGAATCGGCGGAGTATCGCCAGAGCGTCGCTGGAGGCGCAAGATGGCCTCGTGGAGACCTGGGACGCCATGCGGACGCGACGAAATGTTCGGCAGTTCACTGACCAGCCGGTCCCTGACGACGCGATCGACCGGATTCTCGAGGCTGGGCGACGCGCCCCGTCGGCGAGCAACTGGCAGCCGTGGGACTTCGTGCTCGTCACGGACAGGGCGCAGCTCAGCGAGCTGGCCAAGGTCTGGCAGTTCGCCACGCACGTCGCCGGAGCGGCGGCCGCGATCGCGATCGTCGCACCAGAACCGGAGGACGATCGGCAGTCGGCGCTCCTGCAGTACGACCTTGGCCAGGCCACCTACGCGATGACCGTCGCCGCGGCCGACCTTGGTGTTGGCACCGGCCACGCCGCGGCCGCCAATCAGGACCAAGCCAGAGACGTTCTGGGCTTCCCAGACGGACGGTTCCTGGCCTACGTCCTCGCCGTCGGTTACCCCTCGGACAAGCCGTTGGCCGTCATCCAGCGGCTGAACCGGCGCCCCTTCGAGGAGGTCGTGCACCGCGGGACGTGGTGACCTTCCCATGCCACCGCCGGATCACCGGCATCGTCGAGCGTGAGCAGGGCCAGCGCTCCTGACTCGTGACGGTGCCTGCGGCCTGATCTCCACTCTCGGAAGGGACCCTGACCTGTTCAACTCGCTTGCTGGGCGCTCGGCGATTGTGACGGGTGGCAGCAGGGGTATTGGTCGCGGCATCGCCGACCGGTTGGCGACGGCGGGCGTCAACGTGCTGGTGACCGGGCGCGACCAGGACAACCTCAACGCGTGCGTTGCCGAACTCGCGGGCCGCCCAGGCGTTGTGAGCGGACTGGCGGCCGACGTCACCAGCCCCAACGACTGCGCGCGCGTCGTCGCCGTTGCGCTCGAGCGCCACGATGGCCTCGACATTGTTTGCGCCAACGCCGGGATCTACCCTTCGGGTCGGATCGAGGACCTCACACCCGAGGACATCGAGCAGGTGATCGGGGTCAATGTGAAGGGGACGTTCTTCATCGTGCAGGCAGCGCTGTCGGCACTGACGGCCAGCGGCCACGGCCGAGTGATCGTCACGTCGTCCATCACCGGACCGATCACCGGCTACCCGGGGTGGTCGCACTACGGTGCCAGCAAGGCCGCACAGCTCGGTTTCATCCGGACCGCGGCCATGGAGCTCGCGCCCAGTCAGATCACCATCAATGCCGTGCTCCCGGGCAACATCGTGACTGAGGGTCTCGCCGACATGGGCCAGGAGTACATGGACTCGATGGCGTCGGCGATTCCCGCTGGCCGGCTCGGCAGCGTTGCCGACATCGGCAACGCGGCACTCTTCTTCGCCACGGACGAGGCCGCCTACATCACCGGCCAGACGCTCGTCGTCGACGGCGGCCAGGTTCTACCCGAGTCCCTGATGGCGATCGCCGAGCAGGTGTCGGGCGGACCCGGCTGAATTCGTCGTTCTGGCTACCTGACAACGGTTTCGGCCTATCGTCGGTGACGGCGCACGGGCCTCCGCGGAGAGGGAAGCATATGAAGCTCTACGTCTGCTGGAGCACCAACGGAGGCGCTCACCACGACTGTCACAAAGCCCATCAGGCGTTGGTCGACGCCGGCTACAACCCCGAGATCGTGAGGGCGAGAGGACAGGAACACCTGCCGAGGTTCCTGCAGCTCAAGGTCCGTCGCGAAGTTCACGCTCTGACGGGCTCCTTCTTCGTCCCGGTACTGGTGCTCGATGACGGGAGCGCGCTCAACGAGCCTGACGAGATCGTCGCCTGGGCAGGGGCACACCCGGCCGCGTAGGCAACTGCCTCCTTTGCCACGGGTGCACGACCCAACGGTTGACACCTCAGTGGCTCAGCGGTGAGGTTGAGCGGACGGCGTCGACCGACGCCCAGCCTCAGACGATCCGCCCCAGCCGGGTCGTCGCGCGGGCGAAGGGAACTTGCCCTCAAGGTCACAATCCACATGCTGGCCTGTCCGGGTGTCGCGTCGCTGGGGGACGGATGCCCCGCTGGAGGCTGAGCATGACCAAGCAAGGCGGTTTCAAGCGTGCCGTGCGGCAACGGGCTGCGGCCACCGGGCAGCGTTACACCCAGGCGCTGGCCGACCACGAGCAGATCAACCGCTCGCCGTTCGCCCGGACGCGTCCGACCCAGCCGGTGGGTCTGGGTGATCATCTCGCCGAGCGCTACGGCGCCACCATCAGCTCGGTGGCGCCGATCGACGACGACCTCGCGACGCGACCCCGCGGATCCTGGCCGGGCCACTACCCGTCGACGCTGTACGTGCGGCGCTCCGACGGGCCGTCCTGGATTGCCCGGGTCTTCTCCTCGGCCGCCGACCGGCTCGACCGGGTCCAGGGAGACGCCGAGATCCTGAGGTTCCTCGCCGAGCAGAGTTCCCGGCCGAGCGACTGGCGGTGGACGACCCGGTGTCGGTGTTCGAGACCAGCGCGGTGATCATCACCCAGGCGGTCGAGGGCGGGCGTCCCACCGACGCCGACGGACGCAGCGACGACCCTGCGGTGCTGGCCGAGCTCGGCGGTCTGTTGGGCCGTCTCCATGCGCTCCCCGCGTCGGGTGGCGCCATCGCCCGCGACGGCGGTGCCGAGGAGGCGGACGGCGGTTTCTACGTGGGCCGACCCAGTCGCGATCTCGCGGCCGCCGCGATGGGCTTTCTCGCCACCGGCGAGGTGGTCGTACCCGACGCGGGCCGGGAGAAGTTCGACTGGTTGCGCGCGCAGGTCGAGACTGCCGACGACGCAGAGGGACTGCCCGAGGCATTGACCCACAGCAACTTCCACCTGTGGTCGGCGGTCGGAGTGCCCGGTGGCCTCACCATCGTCGGCTGGGCGGGTTCGGGACGAGGCCCTCGGCTGCCCGCGCTGGCGTGGCTGCTGCGGACCGCCGCCCAGGGGGGCCCGCACCTTGTCGACGCGGTACTGCGCGGCTACCGCGAGCACGTCCAGCTCACCGAGGACGAGCTCGATCGGCTGCCGGGCATCCTCAACCTGCGGCCGTTGTGGCTGGCGTGTCTGGAACTGCGGATGACCCTCGAGGTCGGTGATGCCCCGACGCTGGAAGGCGGCTGGATGAATCCACGCAGCGCCGAGTACGCCGAGCGGTTGGCCGCCCAGGTGGTCCCGGCACTACGCCGCTGTGTTCTCCGTGTCGTAGCAGGCTCAGAGTCGTCGCTCACGGACCTTGCGCGGTCACCTGACGCGACAGTTTGTCCAGGTCGCGTCGGCAGAACCCGTGGTGAGCCCACTCCTCGTCGAGCACGGTGCCGAGGCACTTCCGCACCGTCCGCCCCTTGGCGTACGTCGGCCATCTTTCGTCGTGGGGCACCGGCGCGGTCTGCGCGAGCTCATCGGGCGTGACCCCGGCCAGCCACGTCTCGATCTCGGCAGCCTGCCGGGTGCGCACGGCAAGCACCTCGTCGAGGCTCGGTTGGGCGGACGGGTCGAGCCCGTCATGCCGGTCCATGACGACCGGTGGCCCCAGTCCCAGGGCCGTGAACGGCTCGGTGAGCCCGAGCACGCAGCGTCGGAACCAGGAGTCGTGCACGAAGACCAGGTGGCGCAACGTTTCGACCATCGACCACTCGCCGTCGACGCCGCGATGTTCGCTGTTCTCGGGCATGGACCGGACTCGCTCGGTGGTCGTGGCCCAGTCGTCCCACAGTTGCCGCCAGGCCTCGTGCAGGTCGGCCGGATCATCCGAGCGGATCAGCAACCGAACCGGGTGGCGGCGATCGAGCTCCGCCTCGACATACGGCATCACGTCGACCCCGTTGACCACGAGATTGGTGACCAGGCCGTCGATCTCGGCGTCCTGCATGACCACGCCGACCAGCCGAGCTCTACTCAGGTCACACTCGCGGAACTCTGCGCCCGTGAGGTCCTCGTCGTCGAAGCGTCGCACGCAGCCAGGCTAGGGCGCTAGTCGGTCCCGGGGTTCAGGTTGAGGTGGTGTTCGGCCATCCGCTTGAGGCCGACGCGGTCGATCTTGCCGGTTGCGTTCAGCGGCATCTCGTCGAGGAAGACGATCTCCTCCGGGGCCTTGTAGCCGATTCGCTCGCGGCAGAAGCGGATCAGGTCCGCGACGACGGGCCGCTCGGCGCCTTTGCGCACGGTGACGTAGGCGCGCACGTTCTCGCCGTGGACCTCGTCGTGGACGCCGACGGCACCGGCGAGGTCGATGCCCGGGTGCTCGACCAGTGCGCCCTCGACCTCGAGCGGGCTGACGTTGGAGCCATCGTGGACGATCACCTGTTTCTTGCGACCGAAGAACCACAGGTAGCCGTCCTGGTCGGCGCGAGCCAGATCGCCGGAGTCGAGCCAGCCGTCGGAGATGATCTGGTCGGTCGCCTCGGGTGCCTGCCAGTAGCCGGACATCTGGCTCCGAGTCCTCATGAGGATCCGGCCCACGTCCTCGACGCCGACCGGCTCACCATCGTCGTCGCGCAGGGCGATGGTGAGCCCGCCGACGGGTATGCCGATGGAACCCTGCCGGTTCTGCCCGGAGACCGGGTTCAGGGTGGCGAGGCCGACCTCGGTCATCCCGTAGCCCTCGACGATGGGGAAACCGGCGGCGGCGGCGAACTCGGCGAGCAGCTCGGTCGACACCTTGTCGGAGCCGGACCGCACGAGCCGCAGCGAGGAAAAGTCGCCGGGTCGCAGCTCGTGGTCGTGGATGAGCGCCCAGAGCGCGGCGGGGATCATCGCCATGAGGGTCGGCTGGTGGTCGCGCAACAGCGGCATGAGCTCGTGGGCGTCGGTGGTGCGGGCGACGACCACGCGGCCGCCAACCGCGAGCGTCGACAGCGTCCAGAGCAGGGATCCGAGGTGCGACATCGAGGAGGCGGGGAGGAAGACGTCGTCGCTGGTCAGCTCGAACGCGGAGACTGCACTCGCGATCATCCAGCGCAGCGACCGGTGGGTATGCGTGACGCCCTTCGCCGGACCGGTCGAGCCGGAGGTGAAGAGGATGACCGCCGGAGCGTCAGGGTCGAACCCCGGACCGGGGACCAACGGCTGGGAGGCGAGAAGGTCGTCGAAGCGGTGGTCCCAGCCGCTGTTGTCGGCCCCCTGCCTCATCGGGTCCGCGGTGATGGGCGCCGAGCCCGGCACCACTTCCTCGGGCGCGTCGTAGAAGACGACAGTGCCGCGCGGCAGGGAGCCGGCGAGGGTCGATGCAGCGATGTCCGCGGTCCGCTCGGCGTGAGCGACCAGGGCGGCCGCCGTCGAGACCGACAGGGCGTGGTCGATCTCGCGAGGGGTGTAGCGGTAGTTCAACGGGGTCGCGACCAGTCCGGCCTTGAAGCAGGCGAGGTAGTGCACGGCAAGGGCTACCCGGTTCGGCATCAGCGAGGCGAGCCGATCGCCGGGTTCGAGTCCGATCGAGAGGTAGCCGGCGGCGAGGCGGGCGCTCTCCTGCTCCAGCTGCGCCCAGGTAAGACGCCGGTAGATGGATTCGATCGCGACCCCGTCGGGGTCCACGTCCAGACCGCGGCGAAGCAGCTGGTCGAGCGGCCCCGCTGGCTCCGCGAGGGGCGGTCCGTCGATCTCCATCGCGGCATCGTACGCAGGCGGCCGGCGTGCCATCGACCCTCCATCTTCGTGACCGGTAGCAACGCGAAGTGCAGCTCGCAGAACGGTGGAGTGGTGGGGTTGACCGCGGTTCATCGGCGGCAAGGCGCGATCATCGGAGGATGACGTCTTACCGGCCGCCCACACAGCCTCTCGAGGTGTCCGACGGGATCTTCGCCTGGGTGCAACACGACGGGACCTGGTGGATCAACAACGCGGGCTTCCTCGTGGCGGACAACGGTGTCGTCGCCGTCGACGCGTGCTCCACCGAGGCACGCACCCGGGCGCTGCTCGAGGGCATCAAGACCGTCACGACGCAGCCGGTCCGGACCCTCGTCAACACCCACCACCACGGCGACCACACCTTCGGCAACTACCTGTTCGAACCCGCCACGATCGTCGGCCACGAGCGGGTCCGCGACGGAATCCGCGGCTGGGGTCTGCCACGATCGACGCCTTTCTGGACCGACGTCGACTGGGGCGAGATCCGGCTGTCTCCACCGATGCTCACCTTCACCGACGGGGTGGACGTGTGGTCGGGTGACCTCCGGTGCGAGATCCGCCACCTCGGTATGCGCGCCCACACCGACAACGACTCCGTAGTCTGGATCCCCGAGCGGCGCGTGCTGTTCAGCGGCGACCTCGCCTTCAACGGCGGCACCCCGTTCCTCCTGCAAGGGTCGGTGACCGGAGCGAGACGAACCGTCGAGCGGCTGCTCGCGCTCGAACCGGAGATCGTGGTCCCCGGGCACGGCGAGGTCTGCGGACCCGAGGTTCTCCAGCAGTGTGCGGACTACCTCGATTTCGTTCTCGACGCTGCTCAGTCAGGACTGGCGGCGGGGCTGACACCGCTCGGGACGGCCCGCGAGAGCGACCTCGGCGTCTTCGCCGACCTGCTCGACAGCGAGCGGATCGTCGGAAACCTGCACCGCGCGTACGCCGATCTCCACGGCCGGACCGACGTGGACCTCGCCGCCGCCCTCGGCGACATGATCACCCTCAACGGCGGGCCCCTGACCACCCACGCCTGATGCGGTAATCCCGCCGACCCGCGGGCTCTTCGTCGACCAGGCCCGTGGCTAGGCTCCATCGGACGAGGCCAACCCACTGAACCGCGAGGAGCGATACGTATGCCGACGATCACCACCGGCGATGGCACCGAGATCTTCTTCAAGGACTGGGGCGCCGGCCAGCCGATCGTGTTCAGCCACGGGTGGCCGCTGTCGGCCGACGACTGGGACGCCCAGATGTTGTTCTTCCTGCACCACGGTTATCGCGTCATCGCGCACGACCGGCGCGGGCACGGACGGTCCACCCAGACCGCCGACGGCCATGACATGGACCACTACGCCGACGACCTGGCCGACCTGACCGCGCACCTCGACCTGCGTGACGCCGTCCATGTCGGGCACTCGACCGGGGGCGGCGAAGTGGTCCACTACATCGCCCGACACGGAGACAGCCGGGTCGCCAAGGCCGTCCTCATCAGCGCCGTCCCACCGCTGATGCTGCAGACCGAGAATAACCCCGGCGGCCTCCCGAAGAGCGTCTTCGACGATCTCCAGGCCCAGGTGGCCGCCGGCCGGTCCGAGTTCTACCGGGCCCTGCCCTCGACCGCCTTCTACGGCTTCAACCGCCCGGGCGTGGAGTCCTCGGAAGCCATCATCGCCAACTGGTGGCGCCAGGGCATGATGGGCGGCGCGAAGGCGCACTACGACGGGATCGTCGCCTTCTCCCAGACCGACTTCACCGAGGACCTCAAGAAGATCACCGTCCCCGTTCTGGTCATGCACGGTGACGACGACCAGGTCGTCCCCTACGCCGACTCCGCGCCCCTCACCGCGAAGCTCGTCCAGAACGGCACCCTCAAGACGTACGCCGGCTTCCCCCACGGCATGCCAACCACACAGGCCGAGACGATCAACGCCGACCTGCTCGCGTTCCTCCAGGACTAGCCTCCCGCCCTACCCGCCGACACCGCGGGATCCCGGGTACGTTGCCGGGATGTCCGACTTCGTGATCAGGGCGCTCACGACGGAGACGTTCGACGACTTCGCCGCATTGGTCGAGCGGAACGGTGGCATGTTCGCCAACTGCTGGTGCACGGCGTTCCATCCCGACTGCGCGGAGAAGGAAGAGAGGTCCACCAGACGGGCGCTCAAGCAACGCCTGGTGGCCGACGGGATCGCGCACGCGGCGCTGGTCTACGACGGCGACCGGGCGGTCGCGTGGGCGGAGTACGGGTCACCCGAGGAACTGCCCAGCATCCATCATCGCAAGGAGTACCTCGCCACCGCCGAGCGAGTGCCCGACTACCGGGTCACCTGCATCCTGGTCGAGCGGGGCCTTCGCGGTCAGGGGCTGGCGGCGACCGCCCTGCGCGGAGCCGTCGAGCTGATCGCGCAGGCCGGCGGCGGCCTGGTCGAGGGCTACCCCCATGACACCGGGGGTGTCCGGAAGAAGAACTCGTCGTTCCTCTACAACGGCACCCGCACGATGTACGAGCGCGAGGGTTTCACGTACGACCGGCCGAAGGGGCTGGGCAACTGCGTGATGATCCGCGAGGTGGTCGCGAGCCCGCGCGACTGAACTGGAACCTGGCGCGCCGGCCACCGACCCCGGTAGCGGCGGCGAGCCTCTTCGGACGTCGGGAACTCCGCGAGGCTGCGCGCTGACGTCCATCTCAACCGTGGGTGGGGTGGCTGTGGGCTGGTACTGCCTCATCGGTATGAGCCCATTGTGCTGTGGGTCTGCCGTCGACGCGCCACTGGTGTTGGCCTCGGGGCAGCCGCGGCCAGTCGGGCGGGCTGGTCTCGAACGTCTCCTGGCGGCCGAAGACGGTCATGTCCATGAGGGCGTAGCTCCAGAGCGGGCCTTCGGTCCCGCGGTCGGAGGTCCAGTAGGTCTCGTAGACGTTGCCGTCATCGTCGCGGACGTAGCAGGCATAGAACCCGAAGTGCCGTCCGCAGACCAGGGCGGTGCTGTCTCGTGCCGAGTACCAGGGCGTCTCGTAGCCCAGGAAGTCGGCGTAGGGCCGGCTCTCGGCGTAGCTGCCCTCGCAGAAGATGGCCAGGGTGATGTCGCGGGAGTGGAGGTACACGGGGCGTTGGATCTGGGACGCGGAGAAGGTGCAGCCTTCGCACTGCTGCGGCCAGGGCAGGCCGTCGTGCCACATGTGGAAGTAGGCCACCAGCATCCGGCGTCCCTCGAACGCCTCCCCGATGGGTACCGCACCCTGCGGCCCGTCCACCGTCGCCTCCCGGGGCACCGCCACCATCGGCAGGTTTCGGCGAGCGGCGGCCAAGGCGTCTCCCTGCCTCGTATGCGCCTTCTCGCGGACGAGCAGATCGTCGACCTCGGACTGCCAGGTGGACCGGTCGACGACCGGCGGGAGCGACGTGACGTGGACGGGCTCGGTGGGCAGGCGTCGACCGGTCATGATGACTCCCGCGCGGTCGAAAGGGACGCAAGGCTGGCGGCGAGGTAGTCGCGGATGGTGGCGACCACGAGTCCGTCGTCGACGCCGTGCCACCCTCCGGGGAGCTCGCGCAGGAGGGCTCCGGGGATGGCTTGCCCGAGCCGGCGGGCCGAGTCGAGAAGCACCGGCGCAGTGTGGTCGCTGACCATCACCAGTGTCGGAGTGCGCAGTGGTGAGAACCGGTCGGCGGAGGTCCCCGGCAGAAAGGTCAGCTCGTGCAGCATGGCGGGCGCGTTGGCCAGGTCGGCCTCGGTCGGCGGGGCGAACTGTGCTCGGATCTCGGCGGGGATCCCGGTGACGTCCACGTCGAACCATCGCCGCGCGGCGGCGCGGTCCAGTCCGAGCCGGCGTTCGGCCTCCACGCGGACACTGGTGTCCAGGTCGGGCACCAGGGGTGGCTCGAGAAGAAGCAGTCGGCCCATGGGAACGCCGTGCGCGGCGGCCAGGAGGGCCAGCGTCGCCCCTGAGGAGAACCCGTACACGCAGGCGCCGTCGCCGGCCAGGTTCAGGACCTCGTGCAGGTCCTCGAACTCCCGCTCCGGCGTATACGGGGCCTGCGTCACGCTCTCGCCGGTGCCGCGGCGGTCGTAGGTGAAGACCGTGAAATGCTCGGCCAGCGCTGCGGGCAGGGCCGGCTGCTGGGCGCGTTCGCGCGACGCCATCACCCCGGCGACCATGACCAGCGGTGGTCCGCTACCCAGGCGGGTCCAGCCGATTCGCGTTCCGTCCGTGGACTCGAGCGATCCCGACATACCGTTCGTCATGAGCATCATCCTTATCTAGTACGATTTTCATACTTGTTAGTATGCGGAGCATAGTCACACCGGAGGGGGCCATGACAAGAGCGACGTATGCCGAGCTCGGTGACGGGTGCTTGACGGCGCACGCGATGGAGCTGATCGGGCAGCGATGGACGTACCCGATCCTGCGGGAGCTGATGCTCGGTCCCAAGCGGTTCAGCGACCTGCTGAGCGGGGTCATCGGACTCACCCCGGCGGTCCTGACCAGTCGACTTCGGGAGATGACCGAGGCCGGCTTGGTAACCACCGAGACGTTGCCGGCACCAGCACCGGTGCGCGTCTACGCGCTGACCGAGTGGGCGTTGGCCCTCGGCCCGATTCTGCGTGACCTCGGCCGCTGGGCGCAGGGCTCTCCCCTTCGACCACGGGATGGTGGCCTGACACCAGACGCCGCAGCGCAGGCCATGGTGACCATGGCGGGCGACACGCCACTGAGGCCCTCGCTCGCCGCCGAGCTCCACCTGACCGACATGCGTACCGGACGTGCTCCCGCGTACCTGTACGACATTCGCTGGTCTCGGACCGGACTGTCAGCGACCCGCGGGGCCTCCCACCGACCCGCGGTTGTCGTGCACGCCGACTCCAGCGCGTGGGGCCGTGTGCTGTTCAACGACGCGACGCTCGACGAGTTCGGCGTCTGGTCCACCGGCGACGCTGCCGAGGCCACCCGCCTCGTCGACGCCTTTCGCGCCACCATCGCCGAACCACGAACACCGGTTGACGGTTCGCCGGCCTCACCAGGACATGAGCTCCTCGAGGACCGCGGTGCGCATGTCCGATGACCCCGACCGGGTCGCGGTCATGGAGGTCGTCGACTCCTTCTTCGCCGCCTTCGTTAGCGACCCCTCGCTCGACGAACGCATGCGCGAGCTCGAGGACCTGTTCATCCCCGGTGCCCTGATCGTTCGGGCCGGCGGTGCGGACCCGACGTGCTACGGCGTCGACGACTTCATTCAGCCCCGACAGGAGCTGCTCGGTTCCGGAGCGCTTACGGACTTCAGCGAACGAGCGGCAGGCGGCCGGGTAGACGTGTTCGGCGACATCGCCCAATGGTTCGGTGGCTACACCAAGTCGTGGACTGAGCTCGGCACAGCACACCGTGGGCGGGGGATGAAGTCCATCCAGCTGGTCAGGGTTGCCGACCGGTGGCGGATCAGCGCGGTGGCCTGGGACGACGAACGCCCTGGCGTCGCTCCCTGAGTCAGGAGCGGCGCAGGCAGGCGGGATAGGTGTTGCCAGGGCAGAACATGAAGTTCACGATCCGGCCCACCTTCGCGGAGTCGATACTCACGGGGGTCCCGTCACCACCGACGGCCCCACAGGTCATGTGCGCGTCGAGCAAAGCCCCGGGTTCGATGCAGATCGCGGTCGTGACCGGAATAGTCACCCGCATGGCGTACAGCCCGCGGCTGTTGCTGGTGGTGGTCTGGTGCTGGTTGCCGAGCTTGAACTCGATCGTCACGCCCGAGACGGGGGCTCCGTTCTTGGTCACCGATCCGCACACGGTGTAGCCGCCACTCGCACATTGTGCCTCGAGGGTCGGGCTGTTCGTCGTCGTAGGGGACGCGGGCGGGTGGACCGTTGGACTCGTCGTTGGAGACCTTGGAGACGGCCTTGCCGACGTCGCCGTGGTGGCCGGTGGACCCGGCGACGTGGTGAATCGCGTTGACGGTGACGGGGTTGGGGCGTCCTCCGTGCTGCACGCGCTCATAGTGAGCGCGGCAGCCACCATCACCCGATGACGGCATACGGTCCGCGGTAACGACTCCTGAGGAAAGCGAGCATGGCTGATCTCCCTGTTGCTATGACACATGACGACATCGGCGCATTCGCGGCAGATGTCAAAGGTTGCGATGCACCCCGCCGAAGGCGGGTTCAACCTGACAGACGTCCTTCGGGACATCGCGGGTGACAAGAATCGTCACCTTTACGTGCGCTCTACGAATGTCGTCAGCTCGGTTGAGGCGTCGGCATGGTGAAGGGAGTCGTCGTGGCCACCTCGACGAAGCCCAGGCGCTGGAGGATCGGGCGACTGTCCGCTGATGCGTCCACCTGCACATACTGGAACCCACCTGCCGCCGCGCGAGCGGCGCGGCGCGACACCAACGAACGGAAGACTCCGCGGCCGCGCCAGGCCGGGATCGTGCCTCCACCCCACAGGCTGGCGAAGTCGGTGCCGACGTGGAAGCTGACCCGAGCGGCCGAGATGGGGGTCGTGCCCGCATACGCGACGAACGCTTCGCGGGCACCTGGCCGGTTCGACAGGTCGGCGAGGATGCTGCGTCCCATCGCGCTGTGGTCACCGCCGAAGGCCTGGTCGTGGACCGACACCAGCGCCTCGATGGCTGCTTCGTCGACCACCTGGACGATGTCGACGCCTGGAGGTGGAGCCACGTGCAGGTCCATGTCGCGGACGCTCGCGATCATCACCGCTTCGACCTCGTCAGGGACGAGGCCGTGAGCGCGCAGCCGCTCGGGCAGCGCGGGCGGCTGGTCGTATGAGTAGTACTTCCATTCCCAGCGTCGACCCGCCGCCGCGAACGCTGCGAGCTCGGCACTGATCGCCACGTCGACGTCGGTACCCGCCAGGTCACTCCACGTGACCCCGCTCCAGCCGTCGGAGGTGGCGACAACACGGGTCGTCGTGGCGTTATGCACCACCACGACCCCCGGCCCGGACTCCGGGTGACGGCGGAGCTGCTCGTCAAAGGCCGCAAGCACCGCATCCCGATCCATTCCGGCATCCCAGCATCGAAACCAGCTGACTGACAAGCGATTTCGCGGGGAGAGTCTCACTGGCAGCTGTTGGTCGACAACCAGGTCACGTCCATCAGGGTCGTGTCCCCTCAAGGTCGGACCTCGCAAGGGGGTTACGGGGATCGCTCGGTTCGGCCGGGGCAGCGGGTCGCCTGGTACGGCGGTTGGGACGATGAGGGTGGCCCGAATCGGGCCATCGTGCGGGTCCGCCGGGATATCTCCAGGCTTCGGGTAAGCCTGTCGAACGGTCGGGAGGAGAGTCCAGATCTCGTACCTCACCCGACGTCAGGGGGACGGTGATCGCCGAAGCGGTTCCCGCCTCCTTGCCGAGGCCGGACCACGGGATGCCTCACCGGCCCAGTTAACGCACCGGTGTGGCGCTGCCCTACTTCGCCGTGAGCTCCTGGGCGAGCATCACGATGATGCCGCTGGGTCCGCGGACGTACGTGAGCTTGTAGACGTCCTCGTACGTGGCCACCCCGCGCAGTGGGTGGCATCCGTGCTTCGCGGCGATCTCGAGCGCTTCGTCGATGTCGTCGACCGAGAACGCGACGCGGTGCATACCGATCTCGTTGGGGCGGGTGGGTGCCGTCTCGATGGCGTCGGGGTGGATGTACTCGAAGAGCTCGAGGCGACCGTGGCCGTCCGGCGTCTGCAGCATGGCGATGTTGGCGTGGTTGCCGTCGAGGCCCACTGCGGTGTCGGTCCACTCGCCACTGACCGTGTCTCGACCGAGCAGGGTGAGGCCGAGGTCGGTGAAGAAGGCGATCGCCGCGTCAAGGTCGTGGACGGCGATGCCGACGTTCTCGAGTTTGATGGGCATGCGATGCACGCTACCGATTCGACGCAACGTCCCAAAGAGCCATGATTGACAGCGCATGGCGCGAGCGGCCGCCATGGTCCACGCCCAGCCCATGCCCGAACTCGGGTGGCCGTGGCATGACGGGGTGGCCAACCTCGCCAGACGCGTGCAGGCCGGGAAGGGTCCGGCCTGGGCCCGGCTGCGGGAGATCGGGATCCCACGGGCTCCACTCACCTTCGTCCACGGCGACCTGTGGCCGGGCAACCTGCTCATCCGGGCCGACCGGCTGACCGGCATCGTCGACTGGGGAGACGCGGGGGTGGGCCACCCCGCCTACGAGGTCGGCTACCCTCGCGGCCGACCTTCGGGTCGCCACAGGCTCGCAAGACGTCCATGAGGCCGCGATCGACGCGTACGAGGAGCTGCGCGGTCCGGGCTTGGTGGGAAGTGGCCGGCTATCTGCGCTTCCCACGGGACCCGGCGGACTGGCTGACCGCCTGGACGGAGACCGGTCTTCCCCTGAGCGCAGCGGACGTGCGGACCAGGCACGCCGCCGGCCTGGCCCACGCCCTGAGCCGACTGTCCTGACCGAGGCCGTGGCACGGCGGGGAAGGACCCCGCATACCCGTGCTCAGCGTTGCAGGGGCTCGCGGAAGATGGCGTTGCGGATCAGCTCCGCCAACCAGTGGGTGTACTCGTCTTCGCTCAACCGTGATCGAGGAGGAGCCAGCGAGGTGGGGTCGAGTTGAGAGCCCACACCGTGTCGATCGCGTGATCGACGGTGATGTCCGTGCGCAGCCACCCCTTGGCGGCCCAGTGGCGGACGTAGAACTGGCTACCGACGTGTCGTTCCGTGTTGGTCGTGGTGACGAACTCGGCGAGAGCCTTGTCGGTGTCGCCCGCCCCGAGGATGACCCTGAGCAGCGGGTCGATCCGGCTCGAGATGGACTGCGCCAGCTCGGCATAGGCGATCGCGGCGGCGTCAGGGCTCTCAGCGTCGCCGAGCTCACGCCGGAGCGTGGCAGATCGCTCGGCTCAGCTGCTCCGACCGAGCGGGTGTCGTGGGCGGAGACGCTCCGGAGATTCGTCGTCGACCCGCGCAAGCATCCCGACTTCTTCTGGGCGTTCGTCGCCCGGCTGGTCCTGATCGTGGGGTACTGGTCGATCGTCTCGTTCCAGCTCTACATCCTCGACGACTACATCGGACTCGGTCTGGACAAGGCCAACGAGCTGTTCCCGCTCACCACCGCGGTCCTGGCCGTCGGCATCATCCTGGCGCTCGTGCCGTCCGGGCTCCTCTCCGATCGCATCGGCCGCCGCAAGCCCTTCGTGATCGTGGCGTCGCTGGTCGTCGCCGCCAGCGCCGTCGTGCCGATCATCTCGCCGACAGTCAAGGGAGCGCTCCTCTCCGTCGCCATCGGCGGAGTCGGGATCGGGATCTATCTCGCGGTCGACCAGGCGCTGATGACTCAGGTGCTTCCCAACGCGGCAGACGCCGGCAGGGACCTCGGCGTGCTGAACATCGCCCAAGCCGGGGGACAGATCGTGGCGCCGCTCGTGGCGAGCCTGGTCATCGGGTTTGCCGGCTACCCGATGCTGTATGCGTTCGCCGCCGTGATGGCGGCCCTGGCGGCCCTCGCGGTCCTGCCGATCAAGTCCGTCCGCTGACGCCGAGCTCCGCCGCTGGACTGGTATCCAGGCTGATGGACCAGACGCAGTCCCCCTCATAGAGGCTCGCCATGCATCTCGCCCGTGGCCAGTCCTCGGCGTGACCCTGGCGGTGGCGGGGGTCATGTCGGGATGCACGACATCGCCGACTGATGACCGTCCGCCGGCAGTGTCCACACCGACCGCTGATGGCACGGGGAACGCAAGCCCGACGGATGCGGCCTGCACGACCCCGTCGCAGGAGGTCCTGGACTGGGCGAGCTTGTCCATCTCCACCCACCCGGGAAGCATCGAGGCGGCCGCCCTGGCGCACGCGGCCTCCACGAGTACCGGCGAGTGGTACGTGATCGGCATCGACCGGCAGTACGCGTACGACAACGGGAGCACGACGGGGAGCGCTCCCAGGATCTCGCACTGATCAACGCCGTCGGCCCCCACCAGGCAGAGAAGAAGCTCATCGTTCTGGGTGGTAGCAGCCCCCAGAAAGGCTCGGCCATCAACTGGGCGAACGTCAGCTGGACCGGCGACACCCTCGCCGCGGGTCAGCGCGCAGCCCAACGCGTCATGGACTGCCTGAACGCCGCGCACCACTGACGCATCCGCACAGCGTCGGGCCCTGGTCACGGGAACCGTTGCCGCGCCTGGTCTCGACGGTCAGCGACACGGAACCGGAGTCGCGCCGGCCGTCTCGGTCGTGCGCGGCTGTGGAGGTCCCGCCCGCTAGAGCTCGGCGCGCAGGATCGCCGCCGCGCCCGCCATGGCCCGCATCTTTCCCTCCGCGCTCGCGCGGGGGAGGTACTTCATCCCGCAGTCGGTGGCGATGGTGATCCGGTCCGGCGAGGTGTAGGGGAAGGCGCGGCGTACGCGATCGGCGACCAAGTCGGCGGACTCGACCTCGTGGTCCGACAGGTTGATGACGCCGAGAATGATGGTCTTCTCGCTGAGGTCCCTCAGGACGCCGAGATCCAGACCCGACTGGGCGGTCTCGATCGAGATCTGGTCGGCCGAACAGCCGGCTAGCTCGGGGAGGAACGAGTACCCCTCGGGCCGTTCGTGAATGATCGCGGCGTACCCGAAGCAGATGTGCACGGCGGTGCGGCCGGTGACGCCCTCGAGCGCGGCGTTGAGTGCGGCGAGGCCGTACTCGCGGGCCGCCTCGGGCCGGGCCTGCATGTACGGCTCGTCGATCTGGACCAGGTCGGCGCCGGCGGCATGGAGGTCCTTGATCTCGGCGTTGACCGCCGCGGCGTAGGCCATGGCCGCCGACTCGAGGTCGGGGTAGTGGTCGTTCTGCGCCTGCTGCGACATGGTGAACGGACCGGGCACGGTCATCTTGACGGTGTGGTCGGTGTTCGCCTTGAGGAAGGTGACGTCGCGGACACCGACGGCGTTCGGCCGCACGATCGGGCCGGCGATCCGGGGGACCGGGTTCGGGTGCCCGCTGCGATCGAGGGCCGTCCCGGGGTTGTCGATGTCGACGCCCTCGAGGGCGGTGGCGAAGTGGTTGCTGTAGGACTCCCGCCGCATCTCACCGTCGGTGATGATGTCGAGTCCGGCCTCCACCTGGGCGCGGATGGCCAGGACCGTCGCGTCGTCCTGGGCCTGCTCGAGGTGCTCCTCGTCGACGCGCCACAGCTCTCTCGCCCGCACCCGCGGAGGGAAGCGGCCGGCGAGCTTGGCTCGGTCGATCAGCCAGTCCGGCTGGGCGTAGCTGCCGACCAGAGAGGTCGGCAGGATGGGCAGCGCGGAGGAGGTCCCGGTCACGCTGGTGACTCTAGAACTGCCGCCACTTCTGGTGGGCGCCGGCATTCATGGATCTGGGCGGTTCTGCGTGAGGGGGTGGAGCGGGCGACGAGAATCGAACTCGCGTAGCCAGTTTGGAAGACTGGGGCTCTACCATTGAGCTACGCCCGCGCGGCGTCCCGCGAGGCGTGCAGCGTGCTCGACCGGCGGGTTCGGGGCGTTAGCCTAATGCCCGCTCTCGCACGGCACCGAATCGTCGGACCGCACCGCGGGGCGACGGGGTATGGCGCAGCTTGGTAGCGCGTCCGCTTTGGGAGCGGAAGGCCGCAGGTTCAAATCCTGTTACCCCGACTTACCTGAATACGGCTCAACCCGCTCAGCCGAGGTCGGCGACCGGGCCGTCCTGCGGACCGCGGAAGCCGAGCATCTCGCGGAGACCGGTTCGTGCACCGCTTCGCTCGAGGCTGGTGACGACGCGGTCGACCGAGCGCTCCGACGGCCAGACGTGGATCATCAGCAACAGGATCGAGATCGAGGCGCCGACGTCGTAGATGATCACGGTCTTGGCGAGGAAGGCCAGCAGGATCCCGATGACCGCGACCGACTCGGCGACGGCGAGGCGACGCATCAGGGACGACTGGAACTGCTTCATCCCCTCCTGGCGCGCCGCGTCCTCGCTCTGGTTCGGGTCCACCGCCTTGACCCGGTAGCCCACGCTCTCGAGGAGGAAGTACGCCCCCGCACCGAGCAGGAGCAGGAGGGCGACGGAGAGCATCGGCGGGGCCCCGAGGCCGAGGACGAACATCAGCGCAACCGCCATGAGGAACAATGCGCCGATCACCGCGCCGACGAGGAAACGCAGGGTCTGCATGGCCGGACTCTTCTGCGGCCTCTTCGCTGGCGTGCTCACGCCCCCACCGTATCCGCGCGATTAAGCCGCAGGGCGCGAGGCGGCTAGCATGGACCCTTGGTCGCCGGCGCCAACGCCGCGTGCCAGCGGGCATCCCCCGCGCACGCGCTGAGTCCTACGCCACAGCGCCCAGCGACCCACCAGCGCACACCGTCCGCCGACATGCCCGGAGATCCGCAGTGAAGAGTGCCCTCGAGTCCGTGAACCCGACCCGGGTCAAGATGACCGTCGAGGTGTCGTACGAGGAGCTGAAACCCAGCCTCGACGCGGCATACAAGACCATCGGCCAGCAGATCCAGGTGCCCGGGTTCCGCAAGGGCAAGGTCCCCACGCGGATCATCGACCAGCGGGTCGGCCGGGGCGCCGTGCTGCAGGAGGCCGTCAACGAGGCGCTCCCGCAGTTCTACGGCAAGGCCGTCGACGAGAACAACGTGCGCCCGCTCGGGCAGCCGGAGGTCGACATCACCGAGGTGCCGGCCGAGGAGGGCCAGGACCTCAAGTTCACCGCCGAGGTGGACGTCCGGCCCGAGATCGAGCTGCCGGACTACGCGAACATCACCGTCGAGGTCGACCCGGTCACCGCGGACGACAACGACGTGGCGGAGCGGATCACCGCGCTGCAGCAGCGGTTCGGGACGCTGAAGGGCGTCGAGCGACCTGCGCAGGAGGGCGACTTCGTCTCCATCGACCTGTCCGCGACGATCGAGGGCGAGGAGATCGACTCGGTCAACGGGGTCTCCTACGAGGTCGGCACGAACAACATGATCGAGGGCATCGACGAGGCCCTCGTCGGCATGTCCGCGGGCGAGACCAAGGAGTTCACCGCGCCGCTGGCCGGCGGCGACCGCGAGGGCCAGGTGGCCGAGTGCGTCGTCAGCGTCCAGTCGGTCAAGGAGCGCGAGCTGCCCGAGCTCGACGACGACTTCGCCCAGCTGGCCTCCGAGTTCGACACCCTCGAGGAGCTGCGCGCCGACGTCGTCCAGCAGGTCGAGCAGGCCAAGCGGTTCGAGCAGGGCGTCCAGGCCCGCGACAAGGTCCTCGAGCAGCTGCTCGAGGCCACCGAGGTCCCGATCCCCGAGGGGATCGTCGAGGCCGAGGTCCACTCCCACCTCGAGGGCGAGAACCGCCTCGAGGACGACGAGCACCGCTCCGAGGTCGACGAGTCGACCCGCAAGGCCCTGCGCGCCCAGCTCCTCCTCGACGCGATCGTCGAGAAGGAGGAGATCCGGGTGGAGCAGCCCGAGCTCGTCGAGTACATCGTCATGTCGGCCCAGCAGTACGGCATGGACCCCAACGAGTTCGCCCAGAACATCGACCAGCAGGGCCAGGTCCCGGCGATGGTCGCGGAGGTGGCGCGTCGCAAGGCGCTCGCCTACGTCCTGGAGCAGGCGTCGGTCGTCGACACCGACGGCACCGTGATCGACCTCGACCAGGCCGTGCCCCTGAGCGAGTCCGACGAGGAGGCCGACGCCGAGTCGGTGTTCGAGACGGAGGTCGTCGAGGTGACGGCCGCGGACGCGCCCGCCGACGAGGACGCGACCGCCAAGGCCTGACCCCGAGGGGAGTTGGGGACAGGCCTGGCGGCCGGCGAGAACCGGCCTAGACTGGGCTTTTCGGCTCGGACCCCGCCGAGCCCATCTACTGTGCTCCCAGCACGAAGCAGGCACGATGCACCCACGGCGCCACGCCACGGCCATCGTCGCGGCAATGGTCGCCGTGACGGGCGTCGGCGCGTCGTCGGCAGCCGCCCTGCCGACCAAGCAGGCCGACCCGCAGCCCGGCGGCTGGGCGCTACCGCGCGCTGTTCCGGCGGCGGGCACGTTCTACCCCACGACGCCCTTCCGCCTCCTCGGCACGCCGGACGCGGGGTATGCGGTGGAGCCCGCCTCCGGGGCGGCGGTCGCCGTGGCCGGTCGTTCCGGCCTGCCGAGCTCCGGGATCTCGGCCGTCGTCGTCAACGTCGTCGCCGTGGCCGGAGCCGCAGATGCGGCCCTGTCGTTCGGGCCGCTCGCCGCACCGGCGGGGGCACCCCTCCTGGTGGCCCCGGCCGGTGCGACCCGCTCGGCCCTGCTCACCCTTCCGATCGGCGCGTCCGGAGTGATCCAGCTGTCGGCAACCAGCGCCGCCACCGTGTCCGTCGACCTGGTCGGCTTCTACGCCGCCGACGACACCGTCCTCGGCAGCCAGGGCGTCTCGGGCGGCTACCAGCCCGTCGACGTCACCCGGCTCTTCGCCACCGACAGCGCCCAACCGCTGGCCGCCGGCGCGCGTCAGCTCGTCGACGTCGACCTCGGTACCGCCGCAAGCCCGCATACGACGGCGTTGCTCGTCCGCGCCACGGCGACGGGCGCGGCGGCCCCGGGCACCCTGGCCGTCGGCTCGGTCGGCGCTGCCGCGACCGTTCCTTCGGTCGCCTTCGCGGCGGGCGCGACGTCCTCCAACCTCGCCGTGGTCCCCGCGACCCTCGACGCCGACGGGCGCCTCGTTGTCGCCGTGACCAACGCGTCGAGCGGCGCGACCGGCGTCACCCTCGACCTGGTCGGCTTCTACGACGACGGAGCCCTCGGCCCCAACCTGCGGTTCCGCCCGCTCCCGCAGACGCGCGTCGTCGACACTTCGACCTCGGTCGGGGCGACCGCGCTGCAACCCGGCCGGCGCGCCACCGTGACACCGAGCGACGCCGTGGTCGGGGACAGCACGTTCGCGCTGGTCGGGGTGGTCACCGCGACCGCATCGGGCGGACCGGCGGGTATCGACGTCGGCGCCCCCGAGGCCACGACGGCCTCCGACCTCGAGGTGGCCAACGGGACGACCACGGTGCCGGTCCAGGCCCAGGTGGGCGCCGCCCGCGGGCTCGGCCTTCGCGTCCGTGAGGGCAGCGCCCCGACCGGGATCACCGTCGACGTGACCGGCTCGTTCGAGGCATACCCGCCGGTGACCAACCCGGCCGCCCGCGGCTGGGTCGCGGCCGTTTCGCGCTGGCAGGTGGCGGCTACTCCGCGCTGAGGTGCGACCTCGTGAGATGCGCTCACGGCGAACACCGTCCCGAGCGGGATTCCCGCGTGGGGTGCCGACGTTAGGGTCTTTGCGAAGCACGACAGACCCCGACTCGAGACCAGACCTGGAGGCCACAGTGGCCCGCAGTACCGACATCGTCGCCGCCGGCGAAGGCATGACCGGCGGCCTGGACGACCACATCTACAACCGCCTGCTCAAGGAGCGGATCATCTTCCTCGGCTCCGAGGTGCGTGACGACAACGCGAACGCCATCTGCGCGCAGATGCTCCTCCTGGCCGCCGAGGACCCCACCAAGGACATCTGGCTCTACATCAACAGCCCGGGTGGGTCGGTGACCGCCGGGATGGCGATCTTCGACACCATGCAGTGGGTGCCCAACGATGTCGCCACCGTCGCGATGGGGATGGCCGCCTCGATGGGGCAGTTCCTCCTCAGCGCCGGTACCCCGGGCAAGCGGTACGCGACGCCCCACGCCCGCGTGATGATGCACCAGCCCTCGGGCGGCATCGGCGGGACGGCCAGCGACATCAAGATCCAGGCCGAGCAGATGCTCCACATCAAGAAGCAGATGGCCGAGCTCATCGCCGAGCACACCGGCCAGGAGCTCGCGCAGATCGAGCGCGACTCCGACCGGGACCGCTGGTTCACCGCCGAGGAGGCCAAGGCCTACGGCTTCGTCGACAAGGTCACCAGTCGGGCGTCGGAGGCCGAGAGGGGCAACGCCCCCGGGGACGCACCGCTCACCGGTGACGCGACGACCGAGAAGTGACGGAGAGAGCAGACATGACCATCAACCCGTTCGGCAGCCCCCTCGTGCGAGGCGGCGCCCCCGTGCCTGCCCCGTCGAGCCGTTACATCCTGCCCCAGTTCGAGGAGCGGACGTCCTACGGGATGAAGCGCCTCGACCCCTACACGAAGATGTTCGAGGACCGCATCATCTTCCTCGGCGTCCAGGTCGACGACGCGTCGGCGGACGACATCATCGCCCAGCTCATCGTGCTGGAGTCGCAGGACCCGGACCGCGACATCCTCATGTACATCAACAGCCCGGGTGGCTCGTTCACCGCCATGACGGCGATCTACGACACGATGCAGTACATCCGGCCCGACATCCAGACGTTCGTCGTCGGCCAGGCCGCCTCGGCGGCCGCGGTCCTCACGGCCGCCGGAGCGAAGGGCAAGCGGTTCGCGCTGCCGAACGCGCGGATCCTCATCCACCAGCCCGCCCTGGGCGGTGGTGACTACGGCCAGGCGTCCGACATCGAGATCCAGGCCAACGAGGTCCTTCGGATGCGGACCTGGCTCGAGGAGACATTGGCCGGCCACACCGGGCGTACCCCGGAGCAGGTCAACGAGGACATCGAGCGCGACAAGATCATGTCCGCGGCGGACGCCAAGGAGTACGGCCTGATCGACGAGGTGCTGCTGTCCCGCAAGAACTCCCTCAACAGCTGACCGTCAGCTCGACCACACGCCGATGAGCGCAGCCGCCGAAACCGGGGGCTGCGCTCATCGCCGTGTGAGCGCGCCGCGACCAGCGGACCGTCAGCTGATCGACACGGTCTGGAGCACCTTGCGCCAAGGTCAGGGGCTCGCTGTCGTCGACGACACACGGACGGTCACGGGCGTACCGCCGGCCACCCCCTGGAGCTGCAGGGTGATCGGTTCGTCTGCCCGCGACGCGGTGGTGACGACGAGGTCCGCGCCCTTCTCCGGGGCGGCCCTGTGCAGCCGGTGGTGAGCAGTGCGGCCCCCACGAGGGCGCCGACCAGCACGTGCGCAGCAGCCCTGGAGCGACGCATCCCTCGAACATATAGCGGGTCGCTGACTGTCCGCCGAGAGCGGAACGGGCGAATGAGGAGTGCGACGCGGCCCGGTCTACGCGTGTAATAGGGGCGGACGACCGATCCGACCGGTAGCGTCGGACGAACCGCGCCCGGTCAGACTCACCAGCAGGACCCACCGGCAGGACCCAACCGCAGGAGGAACCACGTGGCCCGCATCGGAGACGGTGGCGACCTCCTGAAGTGCTCCTTCTGTGGCAAGTCGCAGAAGCAGGTCAAGAAGCTGATCGCCGGTCCGGGCGTCTACATCTGCGACGAGTGTGTCGACCTCTGCAACGAGATCATCGAGGAGGAGCTCGCGGAGTCCTCCGAGCTGGGCCTCGACGAGCTGCCCAAGCCGCGCGAGATCTTCGAGTTCCTCGAGAACTACGTCGTCGGCCAGGACACCGCCAAGAAGGCGCTCGCCGTCGCGGTCTACAACCACTACAAGCGCATCCAGGCGGGGGAGTCGGGGCCGGTCAAGAAGGACTCCGACCACGTCGACATCTCCAAGTCCAACATCCTGCTCATCGGCCCGACCGGCTGCGGCAAGACCTACCTCGCGCAGACGCTGGCCAAGATGCTCAACGTCCCGTTCGCCATCGCGGACGCCACGGCGCTCACCGAGGCCGGCTACGTCGGCGAGGACGTCGAGAACATCCTGCTCAAGCTGATCCAGGCGGCCGACTACGACGTCAAGAAGGCCGAGACCGGGATCATCTACATCGACGAGGTCGACAAGATCGCCCGCAAGAGCGAGAACCCGTCGATCACCCGCGACGTCTCCGGCGAGGGCGTCCAGCAGGCGCTGCTGAAGATCCTCGAGGGCACGACCGCGTCGGTTCCCCCACAGGGCGGCCGCAAGCACCCGCACCAGGAGTTCATCCAGATCGACACGACGAACGTCCTGTTCATCGTGGGCGGCGCGTTCGCCGGCCTGGAGAAGCTGGTCGAGTCGCGCAACGGCAAGAAGGGCCTCGGGTTCGGCAGCGAGCTGCACTCGCCCAAGGACCTCGCCGACTCGATCCACGAGGTGATGCCCGAGGACCTCATGAAGTTCGGGCTCATCCCGGAGTTCATCGGGCGCCTGCCCGTCATCACGACGGTCAGCCCGCTCGACCGCGACGCGCTGGTGCAGATCCTCACCGAGCCGCGCAACGCCCTGGTCAAGCAGTACAAGAAGATGTTCGAGATCGACGGCGTCGAGCTCGAGTTCACCACCGAGGCCATCGAGGCAGTGGCCGACCAGGCCCTCCTGCGCGGCATCGGCGCTCGCGGCCTGCGCGCGATCATGGAGGAGGTGCTCCTCCCGGTGATGTTCGACGTGCCGAGCGAGGACGACATCGCCCGCGTCGTCGTGACCCGCGAGGTCGTCCTCGACAACGTCCTGCCGACGATCGTGCGGCGCGACGTCCCGGTCCGCGCCAAGCGCCAGCAGCGCAAGGAAAGCGCCTGACGACACGCCCTCCGGGCGTTCAGCAGGTATGCGCCGAGCCGCGCCGACGCGCCGGGCTCACCACTCCGGCGGGGCGAACTGGCTCGCCGTGAGCGTGGCGCCCTGCGGGTCTCGAATGACCGCCTCGCGGGTCCACTCGGTGTCCGTCGAGGAGAGGACCGTCGCGCCCAGCCGCTGGGCCGTCGCGGCGCTGCCGTCGCGGTCGGCGACGGTGAAGGTCACCTGCCATCCTGACTGTGCTGGGTCGGCGTCCTGCGCGACGCCGGCGACGACGTCGGCGAACCCGGGCGGAGCGAACTGCTGGCGTTCGTGGATGTGCGGGTCGACGGTCGCGGCGAGGTGGTCGCCGTACCCCGGTACGCGGATCATGCCCGCGCCGAGCTCCGGGTCGACCGCCCAGCCGAACACGGCTGCGTAGAACGGGAGGACCGCGCCCGGATCGGGGGTGTGGAGGATGCTGAAGTTCCAGGCGCCGGGCACGTTGGCGACCTGGGCGCCGAGGCGCCGGCGCGCCTGCCAGAGGTGGAAGACCGCGCCCTGCGGGTCGGCGCAGGTCGCCGTCCGGCCACCCGGGCCGGCGTCTTCCGGCGCCACGAGCACCGTGCCTCCGGCCTCAGAGACGGCGGATGCGGTGGCGTCCGCGTCGTCGCAGGCGAGGTAGGTGCGCCACCTCGTCTCCCCGGCGTCGTCGGCCGGTGCCAGGGCTGCGGCGTCGTGCCCGTCGAGAGTGGCGACGAGGTAGGCCCCAGGGGCGTCGGGCGGCATGACGTCGGTCAGCTCCCAGCCGAACAGCCCGCCGTAGAACCCGCGGGCGGCGTCGAGGTCGGTCTGGGTCACGTCGACCCAGGACGGCACCCCGTGGGGGTAGTGGCGCTGGTCGGTGAGGACGACGTCGTCGGTCTCGCTGCTCATGGGTCGATCGTGACAGACCTCACCGACACCCCCAGCCCGGGATGATCGTGGGCGATTCTCGACCCCAGGGGGTCAACAATGCACCACGATCCCGCTCCGCCCCACCATGGACCCCCCGGTCCCGCAGCGGAAGGAGCAACGCGAGCCCGCGCGGACTTGACCCGGATGAAACGGCGGCGTACTGTCCGGATGGAACGAAACAGTTTCGTTTCATCCAGCCTCCACCAGCGTCACGAAGGACCCGTTGTGAGCCCGACCGTCACCGCCACCCGCCCCCGGGTCGAAGGGGAGCGGGCCACTGAGATCCACGAGGCGGTCATCCGGCTGCTCGTCGAGCACGGCTACGACCGGCTCACCTTCGACGCGGTCGCGGCCGAGGTCCGGGCCAGCAAGGCCACCCTCTACCGCAAGTGGCCCACGAAGGCGTCGCTCGTCGTCGAGGCCGTCGTCGAGACGATCTGTCCCTCCGTCCTCGAGCGCCCGGACTCCGGGTCGCTGCGAGGCGACCTGCTCTTCGGCGGCTGCCAGGACCGCGGCCTCACCGAGGGCCTTCCAGCCCTGCTCGCCGCCGTCATGCCGGCGCTGCACCGCGACCAGGAGCTGTTCCGGGAGTTCGAGGCGCGGTTCCTCGGACCGATGAGCGAGCAGTCGGTCGGCACCTTCCGCCGCGCCCAGCAGCGCGGCGAGATCGGCCCCGACGCCGACCTCGAGCGGCTGGCCTCCATCCTGCCGGCGATGGCCGTGCACCAGGCCGTCGTCTTCGGCCGCGACTGCAACGTCGCCGACATCACCGCGATCGTGGACGACGTCGTCCTCCCCGCGTGTCGGGCCACCCTGCGCTGACGCGCCGGGCCTGAGGCCCGCCCCACCCGCATACCCCCTGCCGTCGACGGAGACGGTCTACCGCCCCTGTCCACGAAAGGCTTCACCATGTCCGTGATCTCCGACGTCCCCGTCGAGGACGTCCTCCCCGAACCCGAGGTCCGGCGCCGCCCGCGCGGCCTTGGGATCGCTCTCGCCGTCATCGGCGGCGCGCAGCTGATGATCGTGCTCGACGGCACCATCGTCAACATCGCCTTGCCGCACATCCAGACCGACCTCGGCTTCAGCAACGCCAGCCTGTCCTGGGTCGTCAACGCCTACGCCCTCGCCCTCGGCAGCCTGCTGCTCCTCGGCGGCCGGCTCGGCGACCTGCTCGGCCGCCGCCGGATGTTCGTCATCGGCGTCCTGCTCTTCGCCGGTGCGTCGCTCGTCGGTGGCCTGGCCGTCAACGAGGCCATGCTCATCGCCTCCCGGATCGCCCAGGGCGCCGGCGCCGCGATCGCCTCACCCGCGGCCCTCGCGCTCATCACCACGACCTTCCCGGCCGGCAAAGAACGTAACCGCGCCATGGGCGTGTACGCGGCCATGTCCGGTGTGGGTGCCGCCGTCGGTCTCATCCTCGGCGGTGCACTGACCGAGTACGACTGGCGCTGGACGTTCTTCATCAACGTGCCGATAGGCCTGCTCGTCGCGACCCTCGCTCCGCGGGTGCTCGTCGAGAGCGAGCGGTCGGAAGGCAGCTTCGACCTCGTCGGGGCGATCACCGGTACCGCCGGCCTCGTCGGCATCGTCTACGGCCTGACCCACGCGGCCGACCCGGCCGGCGGCTGGGGGTCCTCGATGACCCTCACCTCGCTCGCGCTTGGCGTGGTCCTGCTGGTCACCTTCGTGCTCTACGAGCGCCGTAACCCGCACGCCCTCCTGCCGATCCGGATCGTCGCCGACCGCACCCGCGGCATCAGCCTGTTCGTCATGCTGCTGGTCGGTGCGGGGATGTTCGCGATGTTCTACTTCCTCGGCCTCTACATCCAGCAGGTCCTCGGGTACGGCCCGCTCCAGGCCGGGTTCGCGTTCCTGCCGTTCTCGGCGGGCATGGTCGCCGGCGCTGGGATCGCCTCCACGCTGGCCAGCAAGATCGACCCGCGCTGGATCTCCGGTCCGGGTGCACTCATCGCCGCGATCGGCATGTTCGGCTTCAGCCAGCTGACCGTCGACAGCACGTATGCGGGCCACCTCCTGCCGTGGATCATCGTCCTGGCCTTCGGGCTCGGGCTGACCTTCGTCCCGCTCACGCTGACCGCCGTCGCCGGCGTGCGGGGCGAGGACTCGGGCGCCAGCTCGGCCGCGCTCAACACCGCCCAGCAGATCGGTGGGGCCATCGGCCTGGCCGCGCTCACCACGGTGTTCACGCACGCCTTCGCCGACAAGATGGCCACCCTCGCGGGGCCGATCCAGGCGCAGGCGCAGTCCGGGGCGATCAGCGCCGACGCGGCCAAGGCCGCCATGGCCCACGCCCAGCTCGTCGCGCAGACCGACGGCTCCACGCGAGGCTTCCTCGTCGGCGCCGGGATGATCCTCATCGGCTCGCTGGTGGTCTTCCTCGGCCTGAACGTCAAGCACGAGGAGCTCGCCTCCCGCGAAGAGGTCGCGGGACCGCACCTCGGCTGACGCGCCTCGTCGGGGTCCCCGCGAAGTATCGGAGCGAAGGGGAGAACTTCGTGGGGTGACTAGAACAACGTCGGGACCGTGACCGCGGGCTTTGCGGTCACGGTTCCGACGTCTCGGTGCTGGGCTCGCGCGTGGCCGCTGAGGCCGTGCCGCTCGAGCAGCGGCCGTACCCGCCGGGCCAGGTCGTCGCGGTAGGCCGGGGTCGCGAACGCGCCCCGGGCATACAGGCTGCGGTATGCGGGCAGCCGCTCCGGATGCTCGCGCTCCAGCCACGCGAACCACCACTCGCGGGTGCCGGGGCGCAGGTGCAGTGCCATCACCGTGGCCGACGTGGCGCCGGCCGCGGCGATGCGCGAGAGGAGCCCATCGACGGCCTCGTCGTCGTCGCTGAGATGCGGGATGATCGGGGCGACCATGACGTGGCAGGGGAGTCCCGCGTCGGTGACCGCCCGGACGAGGTCCAGCCGGGCTCGCGGGGAGGACGTCCCCGGCTCGAGCCGTTGGTGCAGCGCCTCGTCCCCGATGGCGATCGAGACGCCGAACCCCACGTGCACGTCACGCGCGGCCGCCGTGAGCAACGGGAGGTCGCGCTTCGCCATCGTCCCCTTGGTGAGGATCGAGAACGGCGTCCCGGACCCCGCGAGCGCCTCGATGATCCCGGGCATCAGCCGGTAGCGACCCTCGGCGCGTTGGTACGGGTCGGTGTTGGTGCCAAGGGCCACCGCGTCGTGGGCCCAGCTCGGCCGGTGCAGCTCGCGACGCAGCACGTCCGCGACGTTGGTCTTGACGACGATCTGGCTGTCGAAGTCGGCCCCCGCGTCGAGGTCGAGATAGGTATGCGTGTTGCGGGCGAAGCAGTAGACGCAGGCGTGCGTGCAGCCGCGGTAGGGGTTGACCGTCCACTCGAACGGCAGCTGAGCCGCCGCCGGGATCCGGTTCAGTGCCGACTTCGAGAGGACCTCGTGGAAGGTGATCCCGGCGAACTCGGGCGTGCGGACGGTCCGGACGAGCCCGTCGTTGGCGTCCAGGCCCGGCAGGGCGCCAGGCAGCTGCGCGCCGATCGACTGGCCCTGCCATCGCATGCCGACATTCGAACACACGTACGAGTCGATGTCGAGAACCCGGGCGCGAAGAGACCTTGACCTCCCGCATACCTCAGCATTTAATTAAGTACTTAAGTAAAGTCTCAGGACGAAGGAGCTCACGTGCCGACCGACCTGCAGGACCCGCTGACGCGGACCTTTGCGGCGCTCACCGACCCGACCCGGCGGGCCATGCTGGCGCGGCTCGCGGCGGGAGAGGCCACGGTGGGCCAGCTGGCCGAGCCGTTCGCGGTGTCCCTGCCGGCGATCTCGCAGCACCTCAAGGTGCTGGAGCGGGCGGGGCTGGTCGTGCGGACGCGCGAGGCGCAGTGGCGACCGAGCCGGCTGCAGATCGACCCGCTCGACGAGGCGGTCGACTGGTTGCTCGCTCGCCGTCGCACCTGGGACGCCCGGATGGACCGGCTCGAGGCGCACCTGCGCCGGACAGGAGAAGACGATGACTGACGCGACCACCACGGAGAGTGATGCCGAGGTCCGGATCACCCGCGTGTTCGAGGCCTCGCGGGAGCGGGTGTTCAAGGCCTGGACCGACCCGGACGACATCGCGGAGTGGTTCAGCCCGGCGCCGTTGACGACCCCGCGCGAGAGCGTGCGGATCGACCTGCGGGTGGGCGGCCGCTACGAGCTGACCATGGTGATGCCGGACGGCGCCGCCTCACCGCTCGGGTTCGAGATCGTCGAGCTCGACCCGCCGGGCCTGCTCGTGCTGCGGTCCGACCCGATGCCGGATGCGGGCATGCCCGAGCCGACGATGGTGCGGATCGAGCTGCACGAGGAGGCGTCCGCGCAGGGCTCGCGGACGCGGATGACCCTCACCGACGGTCCGTACCCGACCGGGTTCGGCGTCCACGCGGAGCGCGGCTGGCTCAGCGCCTTCGACAAGCTGGCCTCCGTCGTGGCCGGCTAGCGGTTCAGCGGGGCCCGGAGCTGAGCAGGGCGAACGGCGGGACGATGTGCAGCTCGGGGTCGAGCGGGCGGTGACCACGGGTGGTGTGACGCGGGTACGAGGCGGTCCGGAGGGCAGCACGCTCCGAGCCGCGGGCGGTGCGGCGAAGTCGGTCCAACAGCGTGTTCATGAGCGAATCTCCTTGATGTGCAATGGTTTTGCTGACACCAAGAGCGTCTCGTGAAGTGGGCAGCCGCGCCGTCGACCGGAAGGTGGACTGCTGGGACGACGCCGAACGGCCGCCCGGCGGACCGCCGTGTGGGGCGGACCCCACACGGCCGTGGGCGTCTTTCGCCTGCTTGGACCATTCGGCTGTGGGCGCTCCCGCCCCGGAGGAGGATCGGCGAGGAGGCCGGGCATCGATCGGTGCCGGTTCGCACTGTCGAAGGAGTGGTCATGGCGAAGTACATGGTCTTCTACAACACGACGAGCGCCATGCGCGCGCAGATGGCCGAGATCCCGCCGGAGCAGGCGGCGGCCGGCATGGAGGGTTGGATGACCTGGGGCGCTCAGGTGGGCGACCGGCTCGTCGACATGGGGTCGCCCCTCGTGAACGAGGCCGACGACGACGTCCAGGTGTCCGGCTACTCGATCATCGACGCCGACTCGCAGGAGCACCTCGATGGGCTCCTCGAGGGACACCCGCACACCGCGGCGGGCGGAACCATCACGACCCAGCGGTTCATGGAGATCCCCGGGATGTGACGCGGGGGGCGGATGGCGGTGCGAGGGCCGACACCACCGTGGGGCAGGATCCTGCGACGTGTCCACGTCGCCGGAGGCCGCCGCCGCCCGCCTCGCCGACGAGCGGGCCGCGGTGAGTGCTCAGCTCGCACGGATGGAGCAGGACCTGACCGAGCTCTTCGCCGCCTCCCGCGACGCGAACGCCGACGACGAACACGACCCCGAGGGTCAGACGATCGCCTACGAACGCTCCCAGCTGTCGGCGATGATCCGCCGGGCGCGCACGAGCCTCCAGGAGATCGAGGCCGCCACCGAGCGGTTGGCGGCCGGGACCTACGGGATCTGTGCGGTCTGCGGGCTGCCCATCGATGCGGAACGGCTCGAGGCCAAGCCGACCGCGCGTTACTGCGTCCGGCACGCGGACGTCCGCCCCTAGGCCTTCAGGTCGGTGTCCGGACCCGTCGGTCGAGTGCCCCACCAGAGCCAGACGCAGACGGCGACCAGCGCGATGGCCGCCAGGGCCACCTGACCCGGTACCCGGATCGAGCGGACCAGCTGCGCGAGCACGGCCACGCCGACGGTGACTGCCCCGACGGTCCCCAGCCGGCGGCGGACCCGCGGCCAGGTGTCCGCCGCGAGGTCGCCGGACATCGGCCGTCCACCGAGCAGGACGAGCGCGGTATGCGACGCGGCAACGGCGAGCGCCGCCGGTACCGACCACCACGTGAACGGTCCCGGCACTCCCGCTACCCACACGACGAGCAGCAGGGTCCACAGGACCAGATGCCCGGTCGACTCCGGCCGAGCGGCGCCCAAGCCGGCCAGCGGCGTGAGGACCAGGAACCACCAGGTGAACCCGGCTCCGGCGAGGATCATCGCCGCCAGGAACCCGACCGGCGCCAGGATGACCACCGCGCACAGCAGCAGCTGGGGTGCGCCGTACTCCTCCGAGAGCCCCAGGCGGACCAGCCGGAGCTGCCGGGCGGGGGCTGGCGGTGGTGTGGCCGGCGCGCTCATCGGCGAGCCATCCGGGGAGCGCGGGCGCGACGGGTCAGCTCGCGGAGCACCTGGTCGAGGCTCTGTGGCCCTCGCCACGCGACGACAGGGATGCCGGCGGAGGTCAGGCGGTGGACGTCGACCGACCGGCTCAGCCGCCGCAGTCGCCACGCGAGGGCGGTGTAGGGGTCGTTCTCACTGCGCCACAGGTGTTCCGGCATGGTGTCCACGACCACGGTCGTGAGCCCTCGCGAGCCGAGCCGGGCGACGACGTCGACCATGGCCGGGTCGACCAGCGGCGACAGCACGAACACGACGGCGCCGGCCCCGATGCCGGCGATCGCATACTCGCCGTCGTCGTCGCGGTCGGTGGCCGGCTCGATGAGGGCTAGCGACCCCAGCACGCGGCGCAGATGAGCCCGGCCGCTGCCGACCGGTACCCGCGGCACGCGCGCCGCTCCGACTACGCGCAGGCCGACCCGGTCGCCCACGCCGAGGTAGTGCTCCGCCATGGCTCCGGCCGCCCTGACCGTCAGGTCGAGGCTGGTCGGCCGGCCGTCGAGGCCCTCGCGGGGACCCAGGTCGCTGGTCCCGTCGACGACGAGGACGACCTGCGAGTCCTCGTCGCCGTAGGTCGAGGTCACGTGCAGGGTTCCGGTGCGCAGCGACACCGGCCAGTGGATCCGGCGGAGCCGGTCGCCGACCTGGAACGGCCGGAGCCGGTCGAACTCGCTCCCACTCCCGGGTCGCTGGGAGCGGTAGGCGCCGACGAGCCCCTCCGGGTGCGGCATGGGGGCGGTCGGGGCGAAGACGGCGGGCAACGGCAACGTCACCAGGCGCTGGGGCTCCGAGTCGACCGGGCCGCTGCGGTAGGCGCCCCACGTCGACCACGCGCCGCAGCGCACGGGACCGACGGTGCGAGCGCCCCACCGGGTCGAGCGGACGACGACGGCCGCTCCGGCCCGCCGGGTGGACTCGTCGCCGGCCACGGGGCGGCCCTCGGACAGGCCGATCACCCGGATCCCGAGCGGCGGGTCCTGCTCCATGAACACCGACGGCGACACGGCGACGACGACGTCGTCGACGCCGTCGGGGATGGTGACCGTCGCCCGCAGCACGGTCGCCTCGCCCTCGCGCAGCGTGCCGTGCCCTACGGCGGTGCTCACGCTCACCCGCTCCTGGGGTCGACGTAGCCACGCCCAGGTCGTCACCACCAGCCACGGCGTGATGAGGACGAGGAGGTCGGGTCGGTTCATCCCGACCGCCACGACCGCACCGACGACCCCGAGCAGGGTCGCGCGGAAGTGGGCGGCGGTCGGCCGCCACGCCGGTAGCACGGTCGGCCGCGTGGCATCGCTCACGACGGTCGGGCCTCCCGGGCGGAGGGGGTGGGGACGGTGGCGAGGATGCTCTCGACGACGGTGCGCCCGGACACGTTGCTCATCCACAGCTCCGGCCGGACCGTGATCCGGTGCGAGAGGACCGGGATCGCGACCGCCTTGACGTCCTCGGGGGTGAGGTAGTCGCGGCCGCGCAGGACGGCGTGCGCCCGGCCGACGAGCATGAGGGCCAGGGACCCGCGCGGCGACGCGCCGAGCATCGTGTGCTGGTGATCGCGGCTCGCCGTCGCGAGAGCGACGCAGTATGCGGCGACGGTGTCGTCCACGGCCACCGTCTCGACCGCGTCCTGCATGGCGAGGAGCCCGGCGGCGTCGGTGACGCGGTCGAGCGAGACCTCCTCGCGCTGGCGCGCGACGCGGTTGCGCAGGACCGCTAGCTCCTGCGACTCCGACGGGTACCCGAAGGAGACGCGCATGAGGAACCGGTCGAGCTGGGCCTCGGGAAGTGGGTAAGTGCCTTCGTACTCAACGGGGTTCGCGGTCGCGAGGACGTGGAACGGGCGGGCGAGTGGGAAGGTCTGGCCCTCGACGGTGACCTGGCGTTCCTGCATCGCCTCGAGCAGCGCCGACTGGGTCTTGGGCGGCGTGCGGTTGATCTCGTCGGCCAGAAGGAGCCCGGTGAACAGTGGTCCGCGCCGGAAGGCGAACTCCTGCGCGCGCTGGTCGTAGACGAACGACCCGGTGAGGTCCCCCGGCAGCAGGTCGGGGGTGAACTGGGCCCGGGTGAACTCCAGCCCGAGCGTGGTCGCGAAGCACCGGGCGGCGAGGGTCTTGCCCAGCCCGGGGAAGTCCTCGATGAGAACGTGACCGCCGGCGAGGATCGCGCTGAGGACCAGCGTGAGCGGCTGCCGTTTCCCGACCACGGCGCGCTCGACCTCGTCGAGGATGCGCTGGCCCTGTTCGGAGACCTGCGCGAGGGGCATGCTCACGGCGACTCGATTCTGTCGAGGAGTACGGACAGGTACTGCACGTCGGCCAGACGAAGGTCCGGTGGACGCGTGACGAGGTCGGCGAGGTCGGACGGCAGGGCCTCGTAGGCCAGCTCGGGGTGGACGACGATGTCCCACCCGCGCTCGCGACGGACCCGGTCGGCCAGAACGACTTTCAGCTGGCGCTGCAGGTCACCCGCGAGGTTGCGCCGCTGGCTGGGCTCGTGGACCCGGGCCTCGAGGCGCCGCGCCAGCGCAGCAGTGCGGTGGTCAGAGCCGCGCCCGAGCCCGGCCGTCGACGGTGGGTTGACGATCCAAGGCTCGCTGTGGCTGCTGGTGAACCGCTCGCTGAAGACCGCGAAAACCGTTGCAGCAGCGAGGAAGAACGCCGCAACGAGCACCGGTGAAGGCGACACCCCTAGGAGGACGAGGAACAGCATCGTCACCGCATACAGGATCACGACCCGGACCACGAGCCGCCGGCCGCTGGGGAGCCCTCGCGCACGCGTCATGTGTCGCTCGCCTGCCTGGCGGCCACCTCGGCCTCGGCGAGCGCAGCCCGAGCCGCGGCTTCGTCGGCAACTCGCTGCAGATCCTCGTGGACCGTGGTGAGCCGCGCAATGGCCTGCGCGCGGTGCTCCTCGGTGATCGGGTGCCGCGAGTAGCGCGCCTCGCGATAGAGCTCGGCGAGCCCGCCGAGTGCCGCCGGCGCGACGTCCCAGGTGTGGAGCACGCGGATGGTGTACTCGGCGGCCGTCTCCGCGGGATGCCGGGGGAGGCCCGCGGCCGAGGCGGAGTCCTCCAGGTCGACCCAGCAGGCGACGATCGCGTTGCGCGGCTCGCCGGACGTGAGCAGCTGAAGCCGTGCCTCGGCCGTCTCGACCAGCTCGTCGGGCAGGGCGGGCAGCGCCTGGAGCGGCCGCCGGGGGACGGTGCGGCTGCGCATCCGGGGGGCGTTGCGCCAGGCGTAGCGCAGGATCAGGTAGATCACCCAGAGGCTGAGCGCGAACACCACGAGCTGGATCAGCGCCACCACCACCGGTGGGAGGTTGGGGAGCTTCGACAGGTCGCTGAACGGGCCCGTGGTCGGCGTCGTCGCGGTCGGCGAGCTCGGCGGGAGGCTCGGCGGCGGCGAGGGGCTGGCGGTGCCGGTCGCGGACCCCGTCGAGCTGAGCACCTCGACCGGACCGGACGCCGTGACGACGGTGAGCAGGGCCAGCCCGGCCAGCCCCGCTCCCACCAGCCACGGAGCCGGGCCGCCAGGAGGCCGGGGCAGGCGGACCTCCCGCGTCCCACCGCCACCCATGCCAGGCACGCTACCCCCGGCTGGTGACGGCAGGGCGCGACCGTCAGCCGCGCTGACGGGGCTCCGGCGGGATGATCTCGGCGTCGCGGACGACGAGCGCGGGCGACGGTTCCTCGACGACGTAGGTGAGGTCGCGAACGCGGCCGGCCGAGCGCAGGTCACCCTCCGCGGTGCGCACCCGGTCGAGCTGGGCCGCGGCCCCGGCGAGGGTCATCGAGGTGATCTCCGCGCGCATACCGACCTTGGCGTCCGACTTGGCCTTGCGGATGCCCCTGAGCGCCTCACCGACGGCCGCCAGCACCGCCGGGTCGGCGCCGCGGGCGTCTCCGAGCTCGGCGGTCGTCGGCCACGCCGCCTGGTGCACGGAGCCCGCGGTGCTGTCGTGGAACCACGACCACACCTCCTCGGTCGCGAACACGAGAACCGGTGCCAGCAAACGCAGCTGGATGTCCAGTGCGAGGCGGAGAGCGGCCCGCGCCGACACGGCGCCGGGGTCCGCCCCGTCGCCCTCGTCGGTGTCCGAGCCGTAGGCGCGGTCCTTGACGAGCTCGAGGTAGTCGTCGCAGAACGCCCAGAAGAACGACTCGGTCACCTCGAGGGCCCGGGTGTAGTCGAGCGCCTCGTTGGCCGCCGTCGCGAGGTCGACCACCTCGCCGAGGCTCGCCAGCATGGCCCGGTCGAGGGGCTCGGTGACGAGCGCGGAGAGGCCCTTGGTGTCGAGCGCCTCGCCGACGTCGCCGAACGACAGGGCGAACCGGCTGGCGTTGAGCACCTTGATGGCCAGCCGTCGGCCGACCTTCATCTGCGCGGTGTCGAGGGCCGCGTCGATGCCGAGCCGGGCGGAGGCCGCCCAGTAGCGCACGCCGTCGCTGCCGTGCTCCTGGAGCATGTCGAGGGGCGTCGTCGCGTTGCCCTTGGACTTGCTCATCTTCTTGCGGTCGGGGTCGAGGATCCAGCCGTTGAGGGTCGCGTGCCGCCAGGGCAGCGAGCCGAACTCGTAGTGCGCGCGCACCACCGTGGAGAACAGCCAGGTCCGGATGATGTCGTGGCCCTGTGGCCGCTGGTCCATCGGGAAGATGGCGGCGAACAGCTCCGGGTCCTTCTGCCAGCCGCCGGCGATGTACGGCGTCAGCGACGACGTGGCCCACGTGTCCATCACGTCGGGGTCGCCGTGGAACCCGCCCGGCTGGTCGCGCTGATCTTCGTCGTAGCCGGTCGGGGCCTCGGCGGCCGGGTCGACCGGCAGCGCGTCCTCGGCGGGGACGATCGGGTGGTCGTAGTCGACCTCGCCCGCGTCGTCGACGGGGTACCAGACGGGGATCGGCACACCCATGAACCGCTGGCGGCTGATCAGCCAGTCGCCGTTGAGGCCGCCGACCCAGTTCTCGTAGCGGGACCGCATGAAGCCGGGGTGGAAGTCCAGCTCGCGCCCGCGCTCGAGGAACTGCTCGCGGATCGCCTCGTCCCGGCCGCCGTTGCGGATGTACCACTGCCGCGACGTGACGATCTCGAGCGGGCGGTCGCCCTTCTCGTAGAAGTTCGCCTTGCGTTGCGTGGGAACGGGATCGCCGGACAGGTCGCCGGACGCCTTGAGCGCCTCGACCACGGCGGTGCGCGCCGAGAAGATCGTCTTCGTGGCCATCTCGGCGAACGTCTGGCGTCCGGCGGTGTTGGTGATCCAGGCCGGAGTGTCGGCCTGGATACGGCCGTCACGGGTCACGACGGAGCGGGTCGGCAGCCGCAGCTCGCGCCACCACTGAACGTCGGTGAGGTCGCCGAAGGTGCAGCACATGGCGATGCCGGCACCCTTGTCCATCTCGGCCAGCGGGTGGGCCACCACCGGCACCTCGACCCCGAACACCGGTGAGGTGACCGTGGTCCCGAAGAGCGAGGCATACCGCTCGTCGTCGGGGTGGGCGATGAGCGCGACGCAGGCCGGGAGCAGCTCGGGTCGGGTCGTCTCGATGTAGACCGGCTCACCGTCGGGGCGGTGGAAGGCCACACGGTGGTAGGCACCGGGGTAGTCGCGGGCCTCGAGCTCGGCCTGCGCGACGGCGGTCTGGAACGTCACGTCCCAGAGGCCGGGAGCCTCGGCCTGGTAGGCCTCACCGCGGTCGAGGTTGCGCAGGAAGAAGGTCTGGCTCACCGCGCGGGAACGGTCGTCGATGGTGCGGTAGCTGATGTTCCAGTCGTAGGCGAGGCCGAGCAAGCGGAAGGTGTCCTCGAAGAGGACCTCGTCCTTGACCGTGAGGGTCTCGCACAGCTCGTTGAAGTTGCGCCGGCTGATGAGCACCTGGTCGGCGACCTTGTCGGACGCGCCGCCCTCGTGCGGGGGCACGAAGTCGGGGTCGTAGTGCAGCGTCGCGTCGCCGCGGACGCCGTAGTAGTTCTGCACCCGGCGCTCGGTGGGCAGGCCGTTGTCGTCCCAGCCGATCGGGTAGAACACCTCGAGGCCGGCCATCCGCTTGTAGCGGGCGATGCAGTCGGCCTCCGTGTAGCCGAAGACGTGACCGATGTGGAGGGACCCGCTGGCCGTGGGCGGGGGCGTGTCGATGGCCCAGATCTGGTCGCGGCTTCCGGCGAGCGCCCGCTCCCGGTCGAAGGTATAGGTCCCCTGCTCCTTCCATACCTGCGCCCACTTCTCCTCCAGGCCGTCCACGGACGGCCTCTCGGGGATCTGGGGTGCCGTCGTGGCACGGGCGGGTGTGGAGGTGGTCATGGTCGGGGATTCTCCCAGACCCGAAGGGGCGTCCTCCAACGCGTTACCCCTCCCCGCACGCGCCGAGAGGCCAACTTCTGCTCTCATTCGGCGCGAATGAGAGCAGAAGTTGGCCTCTCGGCAGGATGGAGGGGGCCGGGTCAGGCGTTGAGGGCGGCCAGGGACGGGGTATGCGTGGCCTCGCCGGCCAGCCGGGCGTACCGGCCGCCGTCGGCCAGGAGCGACTCGTGCGTGCCGCGCTCGACGACCCGACCGTGCGAGAGGACGGCGATCTGGTCGGCGGCCTCGATGGTCGACAGGCGGTGGGCGATGGTGATGGTGGTCCGGCCGCGGGACACCTCGTCGAGGGCCGCCTGCAGCTCGCGCTCCGTCTCGTTGTCGAGGGCGCTGGTGGCCTCGTCGAGGACGAGGACCCGGGGGTCACGCAGCAGGGTCCGCGCGATGGCGAACCGCTGCTTCTCGCCGCCCGAGAACCGCAGTCCGCGCGCTCCGACGACGGTGTCGAGCCCGTCCGGCAGCGTCGCGACCAGGTCGGCGATCTGGGCCGCCTCGAGGGCGCGCCACAGGTCGGCGTCGGTCGCCTCCGGCCTGGCATACAGGAGGTTCTCGCGGATCGACGCGTGCAGCAGGTAGGTCTCCTGGGAGACCACGCCGACGATGCGGGACAGGTCGTCGAACGACAGGTCGCGCAGGTCGATGCCGTCGACCAGCACCCGCCCGACGGACGGGTCGCGCAGCCGAGGGACCAGGCTGGCCAGCGTGGTCTTGCCGGAACCGGTCTCGCCGACCAGCGCCAGCGAGGTGCCCGCGGGGACGAGAAGGTCGACCTCGGCCAGGGCGTCGCGGTCGGCGTCGGGGTAGCGATAGGTCACGCCCTCGATCCGAACCTCACCGCGCACCGCGGCCGGTTCGACGGCCACAGGGTATGCCGGTGCCTTCACCTCGACCTCGAGGTCGAGATACCCGAAGATCCGGCTGAACAGGGCCATCGAGCTGACGATGGAGACGCCCACGTCGAGCAGGCCCATGAGCGGGCGGAAGATGCCGGACTGGAGCGCGGTGAAGGCGACCAGGGTGCCGATGGTCATCCCACCGGAGGTCGCGGGGAAGCCCGCGGCGAGGTAGATCAGGGCCGGGATCGCGGCGAAGACGACGCTCATCGTGGCCATCCGCCAGCGGCCGGCGAGCTGGGACTGGACCTCGAGATCGACCAGCTCGCGCGAGGTCGCGGCGAACCGGGAGGAGGTCGTCTCGGTCGCGCCGAGGGTCTTGGTCAGCTGGACGCCGCTGACCGAGAGGCCCTCGTCGACCTGGGTGAGCATGTCGGCCATCCGGCGCTGCTGCTTGGCGGTGACGTCACGCCGCAGCAGGGCGACCCGGCGGGTCAGCCAGATGGCCGGAGGGATGACGAGGAGGGACAGGAGGCTGAGCCGCCAGCTGAGCGCGAGCATCGCGATCGCCGTTCCGACGGCGGTCGTGACGTTGGACGCGATCGAGGTCGCGGTCGAGGTGACGACGGACTGCATACCGGCGACGTCGTTGGTCAGACGGGACTGGACCTCGCCGCCACGGGTCCGGGTGAAGAAGGAGAGCGACTGGCGCTGGAGGTGGCTGAACACGTCGGTCCGCAGGCGGTGCATGACCTCCTGGCCGACCCGCGTGGAGATGAGGGTCTGGCCGAGGCCGAGCACGGCGGTCGCGACGGTGACGGCGAGCATGCCGCCGACCACGAGGAGGAGCAGCCGGACGTTCTGCTGGGGGAGGGCGTCGTCGATGACGAGCCTCAGGAGGAACGGCGAGGCGAGGGAGACGAGCGAGGAGCTGACGATGAGGGCGACCACGATGGCGATCCGGCCGCGGAAGGGCGCGAAGAGCGACCCGACGCGGCGCCAGCTCACGGGGGACTCGGCCAGCTGGGCACGGTCGGCGGGGTCGACGCGGCGTGGGCCGCGGCCACCGCCGGGGCCGCCGGGACCGCCACCGAGGCCGTCAGGCATACCGATGCGGGTGGAGGAGGACTCTGGAAGGCGAGCCATGCGCACCACTCCTTTCAGTGAGGTATCAAGATAATGAGGTTACCTCATAATGAGGCATCCGTGTCAACGCTAGACTTCGCCCGTGAATTCCCCGAGTCCCCCAGAGCCCACGCTGGCCGAGCTCGTGACGGCCGTCGCGGGCCGGCTGCGGTCGGCCTGGCGTGACGGGCTCGCCCCATGGGGACTGTCGCCCCACCAGGGCCGGGCGCTCCTCGTCGTGGCGCTCATGCCTGGTCTCCGGCCGACCGACCTCGCCTCCCGGCTCCGGATCTCGCCCCGCTCGGTGACCGAGGTGGTCGACGGGCTGGTGCAGGCCGGCCTGTTGGAACGCACGCCCGACCCCCGCGACCGCCGTGCGGTCTCGCTCGACCTCACCGCCGAGGGGCACGCCCAGGTGCGCGCGATCCAGGAGTCCCGCGAACAGGTCGCCGGCACCCTCTTCGACACCCTCTCGCCCCACGACCGCGAGCAGCTGCAGCGGATCCTCCGCTCGCTGGTCGCGGACGGCGAGGACCCTCGCACGCGGGGTCACCGCAGCTGAACGACCTCAGGCGTGGCCGAGAAGGCTACGGTCCCGTAGGTTGTCCTCATGGAGCCGGTCTACTCGGGCGTCATCACCGTCGCGCGGGGCGTCTTCGCAGCGCAGGGGATCCGCTTCACCATCACCGGAGCCGAGCACGTGCCACGGCACGGCGGGGCGGTGATGGTCATCAACCACACCGGCTACATGGACTTCACCTACGCCGGGTATGCCGCGCGTCCGGCCGGCCGCTACGTCCGGTTCATGGCCAAGGACAGCGTCTTCACGCACAAGATCAGCGGCCCGCTGATGCGGGCCATGAAGCACATCCCCGTCGACCGGTCCGCCGGCGCCGCGTCCTACGGGCACGCGGTGCGGTTCCTGCGCGCCGGCGAGATCGTCGGGGTGTTCCCCGAGGCGACCATCTCTCGCTCGTTCGAGCTCAAGGCGTTCAAGAACGGCGCGGCCCGCATGGCTCAGGAGGCCGGCGTGCCGATGCTCCCAGTCGTCATGTGGGGCTCGCAGCGGGTCTGGACCAAGGGTCACCCGAAGCGCCTCGGGCGCACCAACGTCCCGATCGTCATCGCCGTCGGCGAGCCGGTGCCCGTGGCGCCGGGCGAGAGCATCGACGAGGCCACGACCAAGGTCCACGCGGTGATGGAGGACATGCTCCACGCGCTCCAGGAGTCCTACGAGCCCCTCACCGGCGACGAGCTGGTCTTCCTCCCGGCCCGGCTCGGGGGCACCGCGCCGACGCTGGAGGAGGCCAACCAGCTGGACGACGAGGAGCGCCGCGACGCGATCCGCAAGGCGAGCGCCGCCCGCAAAGCGGAGCGGGCCGCGGCGGCGGCGAAGGCCGGTCCGCAGGCCTGACCGCCCCGGTGCGGCCCGCACACCCCCTCAGGCGGAGACCAGCGCCGGGTCCTAGAGTCGCGAGCGTGGCCGGTTCACTGATGGGCAACGCGGTCCCGCGCGTCGAGGACCCCGATCTCGTGCAGGGCAAGGGCGACTACGTCGACGACGTCGTCGTGGACGGCGCGCTCCACCTGGCGTTCGTGCGAAGTCCCTTCGCGCACGCGCGAATCCACGTCGCCGACGTCGAGCTCGCTCGCGCGGCTCCCGGGGTCGTGGACGTCTTCACGGCCGCCGACCTGGACCTGCCGCCGGGGTACCTGTTCTTCGAGGTCAATGCCGCGTGCGCCCGGCCACCGCTCGCGACCGACCGGGTGCGGTTCGTCGGCGAGCCGGTCGCGGTGGTCGTCGCCGAGACGCGCGCGCAGGCGGTCGACGCGGTCGAGCTGGTCGACGTCGACTACGACCCGCTGCCGGTCGTCGTCGACATGGAGGCGGCGCTGGCCCCCGGCGCGCCGCTGCAGTTCGACGCGGTGCCGGGCAACGTCGTCGGCGGCGAGCGCGACCCCGACGACACGGAGGACGCGCTGGCCGGCGCGGACCGCGTGGTGCGGGTGCGGATCGAGAACCCGCGGCTGGCCGTCGCGCCGATGGAGGGCAACGCGGTCCTCGTCATCCCCGGGCAGGACGGCGACGCATACGACGTCACCGCCTACGTCTCGACCCAGATGCCGCACGGGGCGCGGGCCTCCATCGTCCGGAACTTCCACCTCGACAAGAAGCGGGTCCGCGTCATCGCCCCGTTCGTCGGCGGCGCCTTCGGTGGCAAGGCCGGTCTCCCCATCGAGCACACGGTCGCGATCGCCGTTGCCCGACGAGTGGAACGGCCGGTGAAGTTCACCGAGACGCGGTCCGAGGCGATGCTCTCCATGCAGGGCCGGGGGCAGGTCGAGTACGTCGAGCTGGGCCTCACCGAGGACGGGCGGTTCACCGGGCTGCGCTGTCGGATCGTGGGCGACTGCGGCGCATACGGTGGCTTCGGCGGGACGTTCGCCTACTCGACGACGTACATCATGGCCACCGGCGTCTACGACATCCCGAAGCTCAGCTACGCGGGCATCGCCGCCCTGACCAACACGGCGCCGATCGGGGCGTTCCGCGGGGCCGGGCGGCCCGAGGCGGCTGCGATGCTCGAGCGACTCGTCGACGTCGCGGCTGACGAGCTCGGTCTCGATCCAGTCGAGATCCGGCGGCGCAACTTCATCTCGCCCGACGCCTTCCCGTTCCACACGTTGACCGGGCTCACCTACGACTCCGGCGACTACGACCTGCCGCTGCGCGAGGCGCTGAAGATCGCCGAGTACGACGGGCTGCGGGCGGAGCAGGCCGAGCGCCTCGCGCGTGGAGACACCCGGCTGCTCGGCATCGGGATCGCCGTGTACGCGGAGATCACCGGTGGTGGGTCGGGGGAGTGGGGGTTCGTCGGGGTGGCTGACGACGGCATGGTGACGGTCCGTGCCGGGACGTCGTCCCACGGCCAGGGTCACGCGACGGCGTTCTCGATGCTCGTGGCGGACCGGTTCGGGATCCCGTTGGAGCGGATCCGGTTCGAGCAGTCCGATACCGCGATCGTCCCGCGCGGGGCCGGCACCGGCGGCTCCCGCTCGCTCCAGGTCGGCGGCAGCGCCGTCTCGGGCGCGGCCGACATCGTGTTCGAGCAGGCGCGGCGCGTCGCGGGCACCCTGCTGGAGGCGTCGGTGGCCGACATCGAGCTCACCGAGGGGACGTTCTCGGTGGCCGGCGTACCCGGTCAGTCGGTGTCGTGGGCCGACGTCGCCAGTCGGGCGACCGAGGACGACGAGCCGCTGCAGGCGGAGCACGACTTCAAGCCCGCCGACGCGACGTTCCCGTTCGGGGCGCACGTCTCGGTCGTCGAGGTCGACACCGAGACCGGCCTGGTCACGCCGCTCAAGCACATCGCCGTCGACGACTGCGGCCGGGTCCTGAACCCGCTGCTGGTCGGTGGCCAGCAGCACGGTGGCATCGCCCAGGGCATGTCGCAGGCGCTCTGGGAGCACTTCGAGTACGACGCCGACGGCAACCCGCTCACGGCGACGTTCGCGGACTACAACATCCCGGCGGCGACGGAGGTCCCCAGCGTGACGGTGTCCAACACCGAGACGCCTACGCCGATGAACCCGTTGGGCGCCAAGGGAATCGGCGAGTCGGCCACGGTAGGTTCGACGCCCGCGGTGCAGAACGCCGTGGTCGACGCGCTGAGCCACCTGGGCATCCGTCACCTCGACATGCCGCTGACGCCGAACCGCGTGGTCCGCGCGATCCAGCAGGCGCGCGACGGTTCGCTACCGGACATCTGGCGGGAGCCGCCCGACGTGTTCGACGGCCTCGAGGTGCGGTCCGGCGACGCCGAGTCGGAGGAGGCCACGGCGATCTGACGCCGAGGCGTACCGCCGGGCGGGATCGTCAGGCCGTCTGCGGACCGGCCCACGCAGCGGTCGCGGTCTCGGTGTCGGGGTCCTGGAGCACGGCGAGCGCGGGGAGGCCCGGCCCCGCAACTACCGGACTGACCGCCGACATGGCCCCGGTCAGCAGGTGTTCCGGAGTGGTTCCGAGCGGCAGCATCAGGGCCTCGGCGAACGCCGCGGCGTCGGCCGGCCGATCCTCGGGCCGCTTCGCGAGTCCGGCCATGACGGTCGTCCGCAGCGGCTCGGGGACGGAGTCCGGGAGGTCAGGGGCCGGCTGGACGACGTGTGCGAGGGCCGTCGTGACCACCGACTCGCCCTGGAACGGCCGTGTTCCCGTCAGCAGCTCGTACCCCACGACCGCCAGCGAGTAGATGTCGCTAGACGGACCGGCCGGTTGTCCCTGTAACTGCTCCGGCGAGAGGTAGTGAGCCGTTCCGAGTACCTCACCGGTCTGGGTCAGGTCGGATCCCGCAGTGGCCTTGGAGATGCCGAAGTCGGTGAGCCGGGCGTAGCCGCTGGCGTCGACGACGATGTTCGCCGGCTTGACGTCGCGGTGGATCACGCCGGCGTCATGAGCGGCCCCGAGGGCTAGCGCGGCCTGGTACAGGATGTCTCGAGCCTCCGAGGCCGGCAGCGGCCCGCGACCTTCGAGGATGGCGGACAACGGTTCGCCGTCGATCAGCTCCATGACGAGGTACGCCGACTCCTCGCCCTCGCCGAAGTCGTGCACCGTGACGATGTTGGGGTGCTGGAGCGCCGCACTGTTGCGAGCCTCCGCCCGGAACCGTTCCAGAAACGTCTGCTGGTTGGTGGCACCGGGACGCACGACCTTGACGGCCACCGGTCGCTGCAGCGTCTCGTCGAGGGCCCTCCACACCTGTCCCATGCCGCCGACGGCGATGACCCCCTCCAGGCGGTAGCGCTGCGCCAGCAGGAGGCCGGCCTCGTAGTTCACCGAACCGCTCCACCGGGGAGGTGGATGGAGGGGGATACGGGGGTATGGCGATTCGTCACACTTGTCCTTCGGCACTGGGCCAGATTCCGTACCCCCGGGCATGGCCTCCGCTGGCATGCTCCCGTCCGGTAGGAGGCCTGTCAAACCGAACGACACGACCGACGGACACCGCCCGGCGCACCCTCTGAAACCTGGGGCTCGTGGCCGTGAGCCGGCCCTTCGCCAGTCGCGTAGCCTGCCGCGCATGCCCGGACGCCGCGTACCCGAGGGTCCGGCGCCGGCACCGGTCGTGCAGCGGCTGCGGTTGCGCTACGCCAAGCGAGGACGCCTCCGGTTCTCGTCCACGCGCGACTTCCAGCGCGCGCTGGAGCGGGCCTTGCGCCGCGCCGACGTACCGATGGCCTTCAGTGCGGGGTTCCACCCCCACCCGCGGATCTCGTATGCGAACGCCGCCCCGACGGGGACGGCCAGCGAGGCCGAGTACGTCGAGCTGGCGGTGAACGAACGGGTCGACCCGGAGGCGGTTCGGGCCGCCCTGGATGAGGCGCTGCCGGCGGGACTCGACGTGCTCGAGGTGGTCGAGGCCGGACCGGGTTCGCTGGCCGACCGGCTGGAGGCGAGCGACTGGGTGATCGCCGTGCCTCGGGTGGACGCCGAGACCCTGCAGGCGGCGGTCGACGCGTTCCTCGCCGTGGAGCGCGCCGAGGTGACCCGAACGTTCAAAACGGGACCTCGAACCTTCGACACCCGGGAGGCCGTGCTGGACATGCGCGTGGTCGACCCCGCGAGCGTGACGCAGACCGTGCCGGACGCGGTGCCGGCCGGAGAGGCGGGGTGTGCGATAATTCGCATGGTCGTACGGCACACCACACCGGCTGTACGCCCCGACGACATTCTGTCCGCGCTGCGTGCGGTTGCGGATCTCGTGCCGCCGGCGCCACCACTGGTGACGCGGCTGGCGCAGGGTCCGCTCGTACACGGAGTCGCGGCGGTGGCTGATCCACTGGCCACCGACGGGAAGGTCGGCGGCAGCTGAGACGGTGCCGCGCCAGTCGCGCGAGCCGACCCCGCTGTAGGACGACGACTTCCGTCGCACCAGGACCCTGGTGACGACGACACCAACACCGCGCACGAGAGATCTGGGCCCGAGAGGGCCGGTGTGGCACCTCCCGTGGAGACGGAGAGGACGCCGACATGGCATCCGAGTACGACCACACCGACCAGCAGGACTCCACCGACACCGGCAGCACTGACTCCGGTGGCAGCGACACCGCCGCGCCCCAGGGCGTCGTGGGGGTCGACCAGGGCACCGAGCAACCGGACGCCCAGAGCGCCGGCACCCCGGCCGAGAGTGACGCTGCACCGGCCTCCCGGACCCGCACCCGCAAGACGGCCGCCAAGACCGCCAAGGCCACGACCAGCACGTCGACGGCGCCCAGGGCGTCCCGGGCGGCCAAGGCCGCCGCCGGCGCTCCGGACTCCGACTCTGACACCGACGCTGACACCAGCACCACCACCAAGGCGGCCAAGGCGACGAAGGCCACGCGGACGACGAGGAAGTCGGCCGCGAAGAAGACCGCCGCCCCCGCCGACGCGCCGGAAGCCACGGCCACGACCGAGACGGCCATTGAGTCGACGACCGAGACGGCCACCGAGACCGCTGCCCCCGCCAAGCGGGCCCGTCGTCGGTCGGCCCGCCCGGCCGAGGAGCCGACCACCGACGCTCGCAGCCTGGTCGACGAGGAGGCGCTGCGGTTCGACCGGCTCGAGGTCGCGGCCGTCACCGCGCCCGATGAGGAGGACGAGACCGACGACCAGCCGGCCCTCGCGACCGACACGGACGCCGCCGCCGACTCGACGAGCGCAGAGGTTGCGGCTTCCGACGAGGCCGCTCCCGGTGCGTACGGACCGCTGTTCCAGGCTCCGACGGCGCCCAGCCGGCGCCGCCGCCGGGCGTCCTCGCCCTCCGCCGCCCCCGACGTCAGCGTGCAGAGTCCCGCCGACCAGGGCCCCGGCGACCAGCCGGAGACCGGCACCGACACGCATACCGAACCCGACGACACCTCGAGCGAGACCGGCGAGGACGGCGAGTCCACCGAGGCTCCGCGCCGTCGCCGCCGTCGTGGCGGCAAGGGCCGCCGCGGTCGCTCCTCCGGGGGCGGATCCGCCACCGACGGCTCCGAGGGCACGGACGACGCGGATGCGTCCGAGGCGAAGCCCGCGGACGACCGCCGTGACAGCGACACCGGCGGCCGGGGCCGGCCCGCCGCCGACACGGCCGACACCACCGAGGACGACGGTGGCGGTTCCTCGTCGCGTCGCCGGACTCGGCGCCGGCGGCGCAGCGGTGGCTCGGACGGTGACGAGGACCAGCCGGGCGTGACGACCAAGGTCCGCGAGTCGCGCCGTGACGAGGTGACCGCGCTCAAGGGCTCGACCCGCCTGGAGGCGAAGAAGCAGCGCCGTCGTGAGGGCCGTGAGGCCGGACGGCGCCGGACGATCATCACCGAGGCCGAGTTCCTGGCCCGTCGCGAGAGCGTCGACCGCGTCATGGTCGTACGCCACGTCGGCGACCGCACCCAGATCGGCGTCCTCGAGGACGGCGTCCTCGTCGAGCACTACATCTCCAAGGAGACCAGCGTCTCCATGGCCGGCAACATCTACCTCGGCCGCGTCCAGAACGTGCTCCCGTCGATGGAGGCGGCGTTCGTCGACATCGGCAAGGGCCGCAACGCGGTCCTCTACGCCGGCGAGGTCAACTGGGACGCCGCCGGGCTCGAGGCGAACCAGCCCAAGCGCATCGAGAACGCCCTCACCTCGGGCGAGAGCGTGCTGGTCCAGGTGACCAAGGACCCGATCGGGCACAAGGGCGCGCGGCTCACGTCGCAGATCTCACTGCCGGGCCGGTACCTCGTCTACGTGCCCAACAGCTCGATGACCGGCATCTCCCGCAAGCTGCCCGAGACCGAACGCGCGCGGCTGAAGAAGATCCTCAAGGAGGTCGTGCCCGACACGGCCGGCGTCATCGTCCGCACCGCGGCCGAGGGAGCCTCCGAGGAGGAGCTGCGCGCCGACGTCGAGCGTCTCACCACGACCTGGGCCGACATCACGGCCAAGGCGGAGGCGGCGACCGGCGGTGGCGGCAAGAAGAAGAACAAGGGCGGCGGCGCACCGCTGCTGCTGCACGGTGAGCCGGACCTCACCGTCCGCGTCATCCGTGACATCTTCAACGAGGACTTCGCCCAGCTCGTCGTCGCCGGCGACCAGGCCTGGCAGGAGGTCTCGGAGTACGTCACCAGCGTCGCCCCGGACCTCGCCGACCGGATCACCAAGTGGACGAGCGAGAAGGACCTGTTCACCGAGTACCGGGTGGACGAGCAGATCGCCAAGGCGATGGACCGCAAGGTCTGGCTGCCGTCCGGCGGCTCGCTGGTCATCGACCGCACCGAGGCCATGACCGTCGTCGACGTCAACACCGGCAAGTTCATCGGCTCGGGGGGCAACCTCGAGGAGACGGTCACCAAGAACAACATCGAGGCCGCCGAGGAGATCGTCCGCCAGCTCCGGCTGCGGGACGTCGGCGGGATCATCGTCATCGACTTCATCGACATGGTCCTCGAGTCCAACCGCGACCTCGTCGTCCGCCGCCTCCTGGAGTGTCTCGGCCGTGACCGGACGAAGCACCAGGTCGCCGAGGTGACCTCGCTCGGCCTGGTCCAGATGACTCGCAAGCGGGTCGGGTCCGGCCTCATCGAGGTCTTCTCCGAGACCTGCGAGGTCTGTGGCGGGCGCGGCATCATCGTCCACAGCGACCCGGTCGACAAGAGCGCCAACGGTCACGAGCACGCCGACAACGGCGGCAGCAGCAATGGCGGATCCGGCCAGGCGCGGGGGTCGAACGGCCGCAGCCGCGGACGCAGCCGATCGCCCGAGCCGCCGGCAGCGCAGCACCACGGTGGGCCGACGCCCGCGCAGATCGCCGCGGCGGCCCACGCCGCCGCCATGAAGTCGAGCGGGTATGCCGGTGACGGCACCCCCGAGGACGGTTCCGTCACCGGGGAACCAGGTCAGGACGGGCCGCTCGACATCGTCCTCGAGCTCGACCTCGAGGAGACCGAGAACGCTCCGGTGGCCGTCGACGCGACCCCGGACGCGGCAGAGCCCGAGGCCGCCGAGACCGCGGAGTCCACGGACTTCTCTGAGCCCGCCGAAGCCGACGACCAGGCCGACGACCAGGCCGACGTGCACGGCGACGAGGAGTCGTCCGGCCAGGACGCGACCGAGCCCTCGGCACCAGAAGAGCCCCAGGTCGACCCGGAGCCGCCGGCGGCTCCCGAGCCGCCCCAGGCCGAGGCCGACGAGACCGAAGCCGCATACACCGCCCGCGTCAGCGGCCCGCCGCCCCGGGCCCGCCGGCACCGCGGTCGGGTCGTCGCCCCGGCCGGTCCGCCGCGGAGCGTCGGCGCAGGCGGCGACGCCAACGGCTGATTTGGGCGGGGAACCGGCGAACCGGTACGATCGTGCGTTGGTGCGCCCACCGATCTGTGCCCCGCGAAGCCGCGGGATCTACGTGACGGTTCAAGAGTGCGCGCGTTTCGGAAACCATTGAGAGCGAGTGACCTGTGTACGCGATTGTTCGCGCTGGCGGACGCCAGGAGAAGGTGTCGGTAGGCGACGTCCTGCTGATCGACAAGGTGGCAGGTGCGCCGGGCGACAGCATCGACCTGACGCCGCTGCTCGTCGTCGACGGCGGCACGGTCACCAGCGACGCAGCCAAGCTGGCCAAGGTCACGGTCACGGCCGAGGTCGTCAAGCCGGCCAAGGGCCCCAAGATCACCATCATGAAGTTCAAGAACAAGACCGGGTACCGCAAGCGCCAGGGGCACCGCCAGCCCCTGACCCAGGTCAAGATCACCACCATCGACGTCTGAGGGGCTGGCTAGACATGGCACACAAGAAGGGCGCGTCCTCGTCCCGTAACGGGCGCGACTCCAACGCGCAGTTCCTCGGCGTCAAGCGGTTCGGTGGCCAGAAGGTCAACGCCGGCGAGATCATCGTCCGCCAGCGCGGCACCCACTTCCACCCCGGCGAGGGCGTCGGCCGTGGCAAGGACGACACCCTCTTCGCGCTCGTCGCGGGTGCGGTGAAGTTCGGCAACAAGCGCGGCCGGAAGGTCGTCAACATCGAGCAGCCGGCCGACGCCTGAGGCGAAGGCTGACGTAGGAGAGGGCGGACCTATCCGGTCCGCCCTTTCTGTTTCACGAGTAGGGCTCTAACGGGAGGAACGGTATGCCAGCGGCGAGCTTCGTCGACCGGGTCGTCCTCCACGTCGCCGCGGGCCACGGCGGCCACGGTGTCGCCTCGGTCAAGCGGGAGAAGTTCAAGCCGCTCGGTGGTCCCGACGGCGGCAACGGGGGCAAGGGCGGCTCGGTCATCCTGCGCGTCGATCCCCAGGCGACCACACTGCTCGACTACCACCACCACCCGCACCAGACCTCCGGCAACGGCAAGCCCGGAGCCGGAGACGAGCGCAACGGCGCCGACGGCGTCGACCTGGTCCTACCGGTGCCCCCGGGCACGGTCGTCAAGGACGCCATGGGCCACGTGGTCGTCGACCTCGTCGCTGCGGGTCAGGAGCACGTCATCGCCCGCGGCGGCCGCGGCGGCCTCGGCAACAAGGCGCTCGCGTCACCGCGTCGGCGGGCACCCGGGTTCGCCCTGTTGGGGGAGCCGGGAGACGCGCTCGACGTGGTCCTCGAGCTGAAGTCGCTCGCCGACGTCGCCCTCATCGGGTTCCCGTCGGCGGGGAAGTCCTCGCTGGTCTCCGTGCTCTCCGCGGCGCGACCGAAGATCGCCGACTACCCGTTCACCACCCTCGTCCCGAACCTCGGGGTCGTCACGGCCGGCGAGATGCGGTTCACCATCGCCGACGTCCCGGGCCTGATCCCCGGCGCCCACCTCGGCCGCGGGCTGGGCCTGGAGTTCCTCCGGCACGTCGAGCGCTGCTCTGTGCTGGCCCACGTCATCGACTGTGCCACCCTCGAACCCGGTCGCGACCCCCTCACCGACCTCGACGTCATCGAGGAGGAGCTCGCGGCCTACGTCCCGGACGCCGACCTCGGCGGCCGACCGCTGGCCGAGCGCACCCGCGTCATCATCCTCAACAAGGCCGATGTCCCCGAGGCCCGCGAGCTCGCCGAGATGGTGAAGCCCGACCTCGAGGAGCGGGGCTACGAGGTCCATATCGTCTCCGCCGTCGCGCACATCGGCCTCACCGAGCTGACGTATGCGCTCGGTCGGCTCGTGACGGCGGCCCGGGCCGAGTTCGCCGAGATCGTGCCGCCGCGGATCGTCCTGCGCCCCCGGGCGGTCGACGACTCCGGGTTCGTGATCCGCCGCGAGGACACCCCGGACGGACCCGCGTACCGGGTCGTGGGGGAGCGCCCGACCCGCTGGGTCCGGCAGACCGACTTCGCCAACGACGAGGCCGTCGGCTACCTCGCCGACCGGCTCGGCCGGCTGGGTGTCGAGGAGGCCCTGGTCAAGGCCGGGGCCGTCGCCGGCGACACCGTACTCATCGGGGCAGCCGACGACGCGGTCGTCTTCGACTGGGAGCCGACGCTGATCAGCGGCGCCGAGCTGCTCGGCCAGCGCGGGAGCGACCTGCGGCTCTCCGAGTCGCAGCGGGCGACCCGCGACGAGAAGCGGGAGTCGGCGCACGACCGCTACGTCGCACGACAGGCCACGCAGGCGGACCTCGAGACCGAGCGGCGGGCCGGCCACTGGGCGACGGCCCGCGACGAGACCGACGAGGCTTGAGCGGCCGCGCAGGCAGTCCCACGATTCTGATCGAGCAGATCGTGGGAACTAATTGCTCCCAGGGGGTCAACTAGTTCCCACGATCTCGCTGCGGCGGACGCGTCGGATCGCCGAGCAGGCGGCTCAATAGACTCGCTCCTCGTGTCGACGCGAGCCGCCATCGCCGCCGCCGACCGGCTGGTCGTCAAGGTGGGGTCGTCCTCGCTGACCGGGCCGGACGGCGGGCTCGACGCAGGGCGGCTCCTCGCCCTGGTCAACGTGCTGGCCGCCCGCCGGCACACCGGCACGTCGGTCGTCCTCGTCTCCTCGGGGGCGATCGCCGCGGGCCTCGCGCCGCTCGGCCTCGTCCGCCGCCCCCGCGACCTCGCCACCCAGCAGGCGGCGGCCAGCGTCGGGCAGGGCGCCCTCGTCGCCGCGTACCAGCACGCGTTCGGCGCCCACGACCTCACCGTCGGCCAGGTCCTGCTGACCGCCGACGACGTCACCCGCCGAACCCACTACGCCAACGCGCGCCGGACCCTGGAACGGCTGTTGGCCCTCGGCATCGTGCCCGTCATCAACGAGAACGACACCGTCGCGACCCACGAGATCCGGTTCGGTGACAACGACCGGCTGGCCGCCCTGGTGGCGCACCTCATCAACGCCGACGCGCTCGTGCTGCTGTCCGACGTCGACGCCCTGTACGACGGGCCGCCCCACCGTCCCGGTAGCCGTCGCATCCCGGAGGTCGGCGGGGCCGCCGACCTCGCCGACGTCGTGGTCAAGGGATCCGCGTCGAACGTCGGTACCGGCGGCATGGGCACCAAGCTCGAGGCCGCCGGCATCGCGACCGCCGCCGGGGTGGCCACCCTGCTCACCTCGGCCGACCGTGTGCGCGAGGGCCTGGCGGGGGAGGATGTCGGCACCCTCTTCACTCCCACCGGGTCGCGCCGGGCCTCGCGGCTGCTCTGGCTCGCCCACGCGACCGAACCCCGGGGCCGCGTGCTCCTCGACGCGGGTGCCGTGCGCGCCGTCGTCGACCGCCGGAAGTCGTTGCTGCCGGCCGGGATCACCGCGGTCGAGGGCCGGTTCGACGAGGGCGACCCCATCGACGTCTGCACCCCCGAGGGCCGACCGGTTGCTCGCGGTCTCGTCAACTACTCGTCCGACGAGCTGCCCGGCATGCTCGGGCGGACCACCCACGACCTCGCCCGTGACCTGGGCCCGCAGTATGAGCGCGAGGTCATCCACCGCGACGCCATGGTGCTGCTGGGCCAGTGACCGGGGCCGCAGTGCGGAGCGTCGTGCACGTGCCGATGCCGCAGGGAACCCAGGGAAGCACGCTGCTGCGCGTGGCCGAGCGCCTCAGCGAGGCGCATACCGGAACCGGCGGCGTCGCGGCCATCGCTCTCGCGCCGGGACTGGTGACGGAGCAGGTTCGCGTTCTCGCGGTGCCGTACGGCGCCGTGCGGTTCGATGAGCGGGCGGTTCGGCAGGACGTCGTCTGGGGGCGGCTCGGACGGCTGCGCCCGCACTTCGGCCACGTCTACGACCCCGCCGTCGAGGTCGTCAGCGGCGAGCGTCCGGACCTCGTGCTGCTCTACGAAGGGCACTACGCGGCGTCCAGCCTGCCTCAGTGGGAGCCATTGCGCCGCAACGGATCTCGGGTGAGCCTCTACGTGCACAACCGGCTCTCCCGCAGCTACGGCCGGTCCGAGCTGAGACGCCTGTTCCGGCATGCGGACAACGTGGTCTTCGTCGCGGAGCATCAGCGGGCTGAGGCCGAGGAGCGGCTGGGCAGCGGGCACGACGTGAGCCTGACGGTCGTCCACAACGGCGTCGACGAGCTGTTCCGAGCGCCCGGACCTCGCGCGGCGACCGACGGCGAGTTCGTGGTCACGTTCGTCGGCAACGTCGTCGAGACCAAGGGGCCGCACCTCGTGTGCCAGGCCGCCGACCTCGCGGCGCGGCTCACCGGTCGGCCGTTCCGGGTCAGGGTCGTCGGGGACGCCTGGTACGGCCGCGGCGGCGTCTCGCCCTACGAGTCCTGGCTGCGCGAGCAGTGCGAAACCCTCGCCACCCCAGTCGAGTTCGTCCCTCACGTCGACCGTCACCGCGTCGCCTCGCTGCTCCGCGAGTCGTCCGCCGCCTGCTTTCCGAGCGAGGCCGAGACGCTGCCGACGGCGGCGCTCGAGGCGATGGCTTCGGCGGTCCCGGTCGTCTGCTCGGACATCCCCGGTATGCGTGAGGTCGGCGGCGACGCGGTGCTCGCCCGACCCCGCGAGGACGTCGAGGCCCTGGCCGACGCCCTCGCATCGCTTGCGGAGGACCCGGCCGCCTACGCCGAGCGGAGCCGCCTGGTGTGGGAGCGTGCGCGCGAGTTCAGCTGGGATCGCGCGGCCTTCGAGCTCGCGCGGCTCTGACCGCGGTCAGAGCCAGCGGCGCCGGGTGGCCCAGACGCCCACGCCCCACACCGCGGCGACGGCCGATGCGTACGTGCCGTACCGACGTCGCACCGGCGCCCTGATCAGCCGCGCCGCTGCCGAGCCCACCACCGCGGTGCCGACGATCCGCGCGGTCCGCTCGACGGCGACCGCCGCTCCGAACGACGGGGACGGCAGCCCGAGCAGGCCGGCCTCCCGCGCATACACCTTGATCGGGATGCCGTTGAACGCCTGGTGCCGCACGCCGACGACGCCCTCGCTCGACAGGTGCCGGCGGGCTTCATCCCGCATCCGCGGCGTCGTGAGCGGGGCCGGCGCGAGGATCCCGCGCCGGGCGAGGGCCGACGTGGTGAGCGACCCGGCCACCGAGCCCGCCGCCACGGCGAACCCGAATCGCACCATCCGGCGGGGCACCGTCACGGCCAACAACCCGATCGAGACCTCCGCGATGACCGGCCAGCTCACGGCCTCGGCGAACCCCCACGCGAACCCGGCCACCAGCCCGCCCGGTCCCTCGACGAACCGCTCGACCCGGACCCCCGACGGCGACCGCGGGTCGGCCAGGGGTGCCGACCCGACAAGCCCGGCCACCCGCTCGCGGAGGGCCGCCGACCGCTCTGACGCGGCCTCGCGGTCCCCGGCCGGCTCGGCCGCCCCGAACCGCACCTCGACCGGAACCGCTTGGAACGTTCCGTGTTTCGCCAACACGTCGCGCGTCCCGAGGAGGGCGACGGGCACGAGCGGCACTCCGAGATCGGCGGCGAGGCGGGCCGCGCCTGAGGCGAACCGGCCGACCGAGCCGTCGGTGCTGCGGGTCCCCTCGGGGTAGACGATGACGATCCCGCCGGACGCGACGACCGGCTCGCAGGCCGCCAGCAGGGCCGCGTACGCGCCGTCCGCGTGCCGCTGGACCGGCACCGCCGCGGCCAGCGTTGTCACGAGGAACGTACGCACCGGAGTGGCGAACCAGTAGTCCGCGGCGGCGGCGAAGACCGGTCGTCCGGCGGCGGGGACCGCCGCCATGAGCGCCGCCGTGTCGGCGTGCGACGAGTGGTTCGCCACGAGCACCGCCGGCCCGCTCGGCAGGGGACCGGTGACGGTGAGCCCTCCGGTGCTGCCGTAGACCAGCCGCCAGAGGTGGTGACGCAGGTAGGCGCCGTGCCGCGAGGCTCCGGTCGTCCGCGGGTCGTCGACGGGTTCGGCGCTCATCCGAGGACCGCCGCCAGCGGGAGGACCAGCAGGAGCGAGTCCACCCGGTCGAGGAGACCGCCGAACCCGGGCAGCCACGCGCCCGCGTCCTTCACACCGGCCTGCCGTTTGACCATCGACTCGAGCAGGTCGCCGGCGACGCCGCCAAGCGCGACCGCGACGACGAGACCGACCGAGATCGTCCCCAGGAGCGTGAGGACGACGAGGGTGCCGACGACGGCGCCGACCAGGCCACCCAGGGTCTTGTTCGGAGAGAGCGGGGACAGCGGGCGCCGGGCCCAGCCGAACCGGCGCAGCCCTCGACCGCCGCACCAGGCCGCGACGTCGGCGGCCGCCGCGGCGAAGCAGACGAGGAACGCGTCGTCACCGAGGACGACCAGATGGGCCAGCGACCAGCAGATCCAGATCGACGCGAACGCCGTGAGACTCGCGCGGCGCAGCCCGTTCGCGGTGTCGCCCGCCAGCAGGGCGGGCAGCGCGCAGAGCAGCGCCAGCAGGGGAGCGAGGGCCAGGAGCGACGGGGCCAGCCAGGCGGCGAGGGGGTACCCCACGGCCAGCCCGAACAGGATCATGCGTTCCACCGACGGAAGCCCGACGAGCGGCGCGTACTCCCGAACCCCCTGGACGGCCAACAGCGCGGCCAGCAGTGCCGTGGGTCCCGGCCCGAGCCACAGAGGAATCCCGACCACAGGCGCTACGAGGACCCAGGTCATCCAGCGGCGACGCAGCTCGGCCTGACCGGAGAAGAGCACGGCGACGCCCGCCAGTGCGAGCACGCCGACGACGACCCAGAGGAAGAACACCGCGCGGCCCTCGGCGTAGAGCCGCCACGGACCCAGCGGGACGTCGAGGACGAGGCCTCCGCGGTCGCCGGAGACGAGTCGGACCCAGACCTGCGTCAGGGTGTCGTTCACGGTGTCCGACCCCCCGCCCCCAGCTCGGCGTGGGCCGCGCGCAGCCGGAGCGCCGCCGTCACGACCGACCCGAGGACGACGAGCGCCCCGAGCCAGCCGAGCCAGCCCGGGACCGCCGTCGCGAGTACCGCCAGCGCGCAGCGTTCGGTCTTGCCCAACGGGCCGCCGTTGCGCCGTGTCGCGCCCGCCCCGGCGGCCGCCAGCGAGGCGAACGTCGGCAGGGTCGCGGCGAGGGCGGCGAGCAGGGTCCACACGACCGGACCCGACGTCCACGAACCCGTAACCCGAGCGGCGAGCCCGGCGAGACCGGCATACATGAGCAGGTCGCTGACCCGGTCCCCGACCTCGTTGAGGACGAAGCCCCACGGTCGCGACACGTCGCGCGCCCGGGCGACGGCACCGTCGAGGTTGGCGCCGCCGAGCCGCACGGCGAGGAACAGCAGCGCAAGCGGCCACCAGCCCAGCCAGATGGCGACGGCGGCCAACACCGCCCCGACCACGCCGAGCGCCGTGAAGACGTCCGGTGAGACGCCCCGGCGGACGGCGAGGTCGACGACCACGCCGAGGCGCCGGCTGTACCAGGGCTTGAGCGCGTAGAGGCCCTTCACGCGGTAACCCAGGGGCGGCGCCGCACGGGCGCGCCGTACTCTGGGGACATGGCCGCCGAGACTATCGACCCTGCCGCGGTCGAGCAGGTGAAAGCGCTTGCGGAGGGTGCCCGACGGGCGTCCCGACAGCTCGCGCTGCTCCCGCGGACCGCAAAGGACGAGGCGCTCCACGCGATCGCCGACGGTCTCGTCGCGGTGACCGACGAGATCGTCACCGCGAACGCCGAGGACCTCGAGCGCGGCCGCGACAAGGGCCTCTCCGAGGGACTGCTCGACCGGCTCACCCTCGACGAACGACGCATCGCCGCGATCGCCCAGGCCGTCCGGGACATCGCGTCGCTGCCCGACCCGGTCGGCGAGGTCGTGCGGGGTTCGACGCTGGCCAACGGCCTGCAGATCCGCCAGATGCGGGTGCCGATGGGCGTCGTCGGGATGATCTACGAGGCCCGGCCCAACGTCACGGTGGACGCCGCGACGCTCGGCTTCAAGAGCGGTAACGCGGTGATCCTCCGCGGCGGTTCGGCGGCCGCGTCCAGCAACCGCGCGCTGGTCGGCGTGATGCGCAAAGCCCTGGTGTCCCTGGGGATCGACGAGAACGCGGTATGCCTGCTCGACGGCGGCGGCCACGACGCCGCCCGGGCGCTCATGACCGCTCGCGGCCTCGTCGACCTCGTGATCCCCCGTGGTGGCGCCAACCTGATCCAGACCGTGGTGACCGAGTCCACGGTTCCGGTCATCGAGACGGGCATCGGCGTCAACCACATCTACGTCGACGCGGCGGCCGATCTCGACGTCGCCGAGCGCATCGTGGTCAACGCCAAGGCCCAGCGGCCCAGCGTCTGCAACGCGGCGGAGACCCTCCTGGTCCACGAGTCGGTCGCCGACGCGTTCCTGCCCAAGGTGCTGGCCGGCCTCGGTGGCGCCGGCGTCGTGGTGCACGCCGGCCCCGAGCTGGCCGAACAGGCGAAGGCGGCGGGTGCCGCATACGCGCTCGCCTCCGACGAGGACTTCCGGACCGAGTGGTACTCGCTCGACATGAGTGTGCGCACCGTGCCCGACCTCGACGCGGCGCTGGACCACATCAGCACGTTCGGCACCCAGCACACCGAGGTGATCGTCACCGAGAACCGCTCGGCTGCTCGCCGGTTCACCTCCGAGGTCGACGCGGCTGTCGTCATGGTCAACGCATCGAGCCGGTTCACCGACGGTGCGGAGTTCGGGTTCGGGGCGGAGATCGGCATCTCGACCCAGAAGCTGCACGCCCGCGGCCCGATGGCCCTGCCCGAGCTGACGACGACGAAGTGGATCGTCGAGGGCGACGGCCAGATTCGCCACTAACACCCCACGAAGTTCTGCGCTCCGCTCCGATACTTCGCGGGGGCCCCGACGCTGACACGGATTCGTGGTGCCGGTGGCCGCGCTGGCATGATGACCGACCGTGGAGGGCACCGAGGTCCGGAAGCTGGCCGCGCTCGAGGACACCCACTGGTGGTACCGCGAGCGTCGGCACCTGCTGGGCAAGACGCTGCAGGGGGTCACGCCAGGGCGCGCCCTCGACATCGGCGCCGCCGGTGGCGGCAACACCCGCGTGCTGCGTGACCTCGGTTGGACTCCCGTCGCGATGGAGTACGGCGAGGAGGGGGCGGAGGTCGCCCACGAGCGGGGCCTCGCCACGGTCCGTGCCGACGCGCGCCACCTGCCGCTGGCCGACGCCTCGCTGAGCCTGGTCGTGGCGTTCGACATCCTCGAGCACATCGAGGAGGACGACGTCGCCGTCACCGAGATCAACCGGGTGCTCCGCCCCGACGGGACGTTCCTCGTCGCGGTCCCGGCCGATCCGAGGCTCTGGTCCGACCACGACGTCGCCGTCGACCACGTGCGCCGCTACACCCGCGAGACGCTGTCGTCGGTGCTGCACCGCGGCGGGTTCGACATCACCGCGATGACGTCGTGGAACGTGCTGCTGCGGCCGGTCGTCGCCATGCGCCGCAAGAAGGCGTCCGGCAGCGACCTCGACGACCTCCACCCCGTCGTCAACACGGCGCTCACCGCGATCATCACCGCGGAGCGCTACCTACCGGTCAAGCAGCTCCCCGGCGTGAGCCTCCTCGTCACGGCGCACCCGCGCCGCTGACGCGGGGACCCCGGACACCTCTGGCGCGGAGGGTACCGGCTCGGTCGGGACTGCGGACATCGCGGCTGGTGCCGGGACGGACTCGTCCGGCTCGGGCCAGCCGTCGGGAGTGCGGGCGACCAGTGGCGGGCTGCCCGCGACAAGCCGGGCGTCAGGCGGCAGCGCCGTGTCCGTTGGGCCGTGGCGGCCTTTGGTCGCCGTCAACGAGTCGTAGGCGATGAAGTAGGTCGGACGGCCCTGCATCTGGGTGTACATACGGCCGATGTACTCGCCGAGCAGCCCCAGGCAGAGCAGCTGCGCGGCGCCGACAGAGGCCACGATGAGCACGGTCGACGTCCAGCCGGCGACGGTGTGCCCACTGACGCCGGCGACGATCGCATAGAGCGCCAGGAGCACGGCGAGGACGCCGCCGCCGAGGCCGAGGAAGGTCGCGAGCCGTAGCGGTGCCATCGAGAACCCGGTCACGGCGTCGAGCGAGAGCTTGAGCATGGTGAAGAACGGGTACTTCGACGCACCGGCGGCGCGCTCGTCACGGCGGTACTCGACCACGTCGGAGGGGAACCCCAGCGCCGGGGTGATGAACCGCAGCACCCGGTTGTGCTCGGGCAGGTCGTTGATGGCGTCCACGGTCGCCCGCGACATCAGCCGGAAGTCGCCCGCGTCGCTGATCGCCTCGGTGCCGGAGATGGTGCGGATCGTCGTGTAGAAGGTCTTGGCCGAGAAACGCTTGAACCACGAGTCGGACGAGCGGTCGCTCCGGACGCCGTAGACGACGTCGACGCCCTCGCCGCGGGCCTTGGCCAGCATCTGGGCGATGACCTCGGGCGGGTCCTGCAGGTCGGCGTCGATGGTGACGACGAAGTCGCCCCGGGCGCGCTGAAGCCCGGCGGAGATCGCCGCCTGGTGGCCCGCGTTGGCGCGCAGGCGGACGACGCGCAGCCGGTCCCACTCGCGGTGCAGCCGCTGGAGGATCGCAGGAGTCAGGTCGGTGCTGCCGTCGTCGACCGCGAGTACCTCGTACGTCGCGTCGATCCCCTCGAGTACGGGGCGCAGCCGGTCGACGAGGAGCGGAAGGACGTCCTCCTCGTTGTACATGGGGATGACCACGGACAGGACCGGATGCATGCTCTCCAGGTTACGGCGGCCACCCCCGGTCTGCTGTGCGCCGGATGTCCGGGAGCCATGAACGTGCTCATGCTGTTACCGGGAGCGTTGGATACGTTGGCGGGATGGAGCGTGGTGACGTCGTGCCGGTGCGGTTCGGCAAGTGGGGTGGCCGCCCGCACTGGGAGATGGACCTGCGCTACCTGGGCTCGGACGGATTCGGGGACTGGCTCGGCTCGCCGGCTGGTATGCCGATGCGTCGCCCCGGGTGGACGACGGCCACCGACGCCGAGTGCGCCTTCCTGGTCCCCAGGGAGGGCGACTTCGTGGCCTCGTTCAACGGCCCCGGCGTCCCGACGGCGATCTACGTCGACGTGACCGACACGCCGCGCTGGGACGGCGACACCGTCCGAGCCGTGGACCTCGACCTCGACGTGATCCGTCGGTGGGACGGGACCGTCCTGGTCGACGATGACGATGAGTTCGCGGAGCACCAGGTCCAGTTCGGCTACCCCGTGGAGGTCGTCGAGGCGGCCCAGCGGTCCTGCGACGCCCTGGTGGCGGCCATTGCGGGCGGGGAGGAGCCGTGGGCGACCGTCGGCCACGGCTGGTGCGACCAGGCGGTCGACCTGGCACTAGCACCGCTCCCGTCCTGGGCCGACGAGGCCTGAACCTCGACCGGAAACGGGCGGCGCCGCATACCGGGGGTATGCGGGTGGCGTCGCGTTAGGCTGGGGGCATGCCCGCGAGCGCTCTGCCTCTTGTCGTCACCGGCCTCGTCAGTGCCGAGGAGCAGCACCGCTCGCTGCCCATGCCGCCGATCGCGTACGGCGTCATCGCCTTCGTCGCCTTCCTGCTCGGGCTGGGCGTCCTCTGGACGTTCCGCAACACGGCCGCCAAGGTGCCGACCAAGGGCAGCAACGACGCCGAGATCCACGGGTGACGTTCGAGGCTCCGAGGTGACCCGCTGAGCCGCCGGCTCGGCGTGATGGGTGGGACGTTCGACCCCATCCACCACGGCCACCTCGTCGCCGCCAGCGAGGTACAGGCCCGGTTCGGGCTGGACGAGGTCGTCTTCGTCCCGACCGGACGCCCGTGGCAGAAGGACGACAGCGACGTCAGCCCGGCCGAGCACCGGTACCTCATGACCGTCATCGCCACCGCGTCGAACCCGCGGTTCACCGTCAGCCGCGTCGACGTCGACCGGACCGGAGCGACCTACACGATCGACACGTTGCGCGAGCTGCGCGACGCCAACCCCGACGCCGAGCTGTTCTTCATCACCGGGGCCGACGCCCTGGAGCAGATCCTCACCTGGAAGGACGTCGACGAGCTGTGGGACCTCGCACACTTCGTCGGCGTGACCCGGCCCGGCCACGAGCTGTCCGACAGGGGCTTGCCGACCGACCGGATCACGCTCATGGAGGTGCCGGCCATGGCGATCAGCTCGACCGACTGCCGGGCCCGCGTCGAGGGCGGCCAGCCCGTCTGGTACCTCGTGCCTGACGGCGTCGTCCAATACATCAACAAGTACCGCTTGTACGCCCCGTCCTCAGTAGGAGATTCGTGACCGCAACACCCCGAGCACTGCAGCTGGCCCGCGTGGCCGCCCTGGCCGCCGAGGACAAGATCGCCCAGGACGTCATGGCGATCGACGTCAGCGACCAGCTCGCCCTGACCGACGTCTTCGTGATCGCGTCGGCCGGCAACGAACGTCAGGTCGGCGCCATCGTCGACGAGATCGAGGACCGGCTGCGCGACGCCGGCGTCAAGCCGCTCCGCCGTGAGGGGGCCCGTGAGGGCCGCTGGGTCCTCATCGACTTCGGCGACATCGTCGTGCACGTACAGCACGCCGACGAGCGCGAGTTCTACCAGCTCGAGCGGCTCTGGAAGGACTGCCCGGAGATCGACCTCGCGTCGGTCCCGGCGCCGTGACCGCTCCGCCATGACCGACGCCGGAACGCGGCGGCTCGTCGTGGTCCGCCACGGCGAGACCGTCGACAACGCCACGGGGATCTGGCAGGGGCTCAAGGACTCGGAGCTCTCGCCGGTCGGGCGGGCCCAGGCCGAGAAGGCCGCGCCGGCCATTGCCGCCTACGAGCCGGAGGTCGTCGTCGCGTCGGACCTCGCGCGGGCCCGGGTCACCGCCGAGCGGGTCGCCGCGACGGCCGGTATGCCGCTTCGCCTCGACCCGCGGCTGCGCGAGATCGACGTGGGGGAGTGGCAGGGCATGACGACCGCTGAGGTCCGCCACCGCGACCCTGAGCTTCTGGCCGAGATGGGCCGTGGCGAGGACATCCGGCGAGGCCGGACGGGGGAGACGGTGGCCGAGCTCGCAGCCCGGGTGCGTGCGGGGCTCGACGACGTCATCGCGGGGCTCTCGCCCCGTCGGGTCGCGGTTGTCGTCTGTCACGGTGTCGCGGCCCGCGCCGGCGTGGCGTCCCTGGTCGGGCTGGACCAGATGCAGGCGCTGCAGGTGCTCTGGGGGCTCGAGAACTGCCACTGGGCGGTGCTGGCCGAGGCGTCGCTGGTCTCCGGTGCGCCGGTGCCCACGCGGTGGCGCATCGACGCCTGGAACCTCGGCGCCTGACCTGATCCGGCGCTACCGACCGGTGTCGAAACGCGCCGTACGCGACGCGGTTCGACACCGATCCCGCGGCGCCGGGCTGATTTGGGAGGCCTCGACGGCGACCGCTACACTTCCGCAGTCCCCCCACGGGGATCCGGGGCTGTGGCGCAGCTGGTAGCGCACCTGCATGGCATGCAGGGGGTCAGGGGTTCGAGTCCCCTCAGCTCCACAACAACAGTGCTGGCCACGCCCTTCGCGGCGTGGCCAGCACTTTTCTGTGGACCATCGTGGGCCCACCTCAGCTCCACAACAACAACGCAAAGGGGTCGTAGCAATCGGAATTCCGACCGCTACGACCCTTTCGCGTGCGCGGCCCCTTGACGGCGGTATCGCCGTCGGGTTTAATCAACTTATCGGTTGATCAAACGAAAGGTTGATGACGAGATGGACGCGGCGAGGATGGACCGGGCGTTCACCGCACTGGGCGATCCCGTCCGGCGGGCGATCCTGGCCCGCCTGAGCACCGGGCCCGTCACCGTCAACGAGCTCGCGGAACCGTTCGACATGTCGAAGCAGGCCGTCTCCAAGCACATCCAGGTGCTGGAGCAGGCCGATCTCGTCACCCGTTCTCGCGACGCCCAGCGTCGCCCCGTGCACCTCAACCCCAGCGCGCTCGAGGAGCTCACCGGGTGGATCGACCACTACCGCCTCGCCCACGAACGGCGGTTCCGGTCCCTCGACGCCCTGCTCGACGCCATGCCCGACGAGTGACATAAGCGCCCGCATCAGCAGCACCGATCACGGAAACCAGGAGAGCACCAACCATGAGCACCAGCCGCACCACCAACGCCCTCACCGTCACCGCACCCGAGGGTCTGCCGTTCATCGACTTCGAGCGCGAGTTCGACCACCCGGTCGAGAAGGTGTTCCGGGCGCACCAGGACCCGGACCTGTACCGCCAGTGGATCGGTGCCGGCAGCGACGACCTCGAGCTCACCGAGTTCAGCTTCCGCACGGGCGGCCGGTTCCGGTTCGTCCAGCAGGGCGAGGACGGTGTCGAGTACGCGTTCAACGGCGTCTACCACGTCGTCCGCGAGAACGAGTTCGCCATCCAGACCTTCGAGTTCGAGGGTTTCCCGGACGTCGTGAGCATCGAGTCGATCGCCTTCGAGCGTCTCGACGGCGGCCGGACCCGGCTGCGCGGCCACGCCGTCTACCCGTCCATGGAGGCGCGCGACGGCATGGTCGGCAGCGGGATGGAGACCGGCATGAACGCCGGCTACGCCAAGCTCGACGACGTCCTCGACGTCCTCGACGACATCGAGGGGGCGCTGTGAGCGACGCCACCCGCGCGATGGACTGGACCCTCGAGGTCGTCATCCTTCCCGTGAGCGACCTCGACAAGGCCATCGCGTTCTACCGCGACCAGGTCGGCTTCGACCTCGACCACCACACGGCGAACGACTTCATGGACGTCGCCCAGCTGACGCCACGCGGCTCCGGCTGCTCGATCGTCATCGGCAACCTGCCGTCCCAGACCGAGATGGCGCCCGGTTCCCTCAAGGGGCTGCAGCTCTGCGTCGCCGACGCCAGGGCGGCGCGCGACGCGCTCACCTCCCGCGGTGTCGAGTGCAGCGAGATCCAGGTGTTCGACGAGCGGGACGGCGGCACCCTGTTCGGGTTCGCCGACCCGGACGGCAACACCTGGGCGGTCCAGCAGCTCAAGGTCCGCGGCGAGAAGCCGCTCATCCCGCACGACGCCCGCGGCCGCTTCGGGGAGTGACCCGGCGCATACCCGGTATGCGTCCGCACACGCACGAGGCGCGTGACCCCACACCGGGGTCACGCGCCTCGCGTGGTGGTCAGCCGGTTACGGCTGGTTCAGCAGGTTGTCGACGTACCCGAAGCCCTGGGGGCTGCCCCACCCGGTGGTGAGGTCGTAGCCCGGCGTCGTCGGGTAGCCGGGAACCGGGTCGGGCGTGACGAACCCGTCCGCCCCGAGGTCCCAGATGCGGTTGTTCTGCAGCACACCGCTCGGCGTCGACCCGTAGGTGTGGGCGACGATGTCGGTGAACGCCGCGCTCTTGACGAACGACGCGCTGTAGATCGCCTTGTTGAGGTCACCGATCGGGCCCTTGTTGCCGAACTCGCGACGCCACTGGTTGCCGATCGCCGTCAGTGCCGCGACCTGCGGCGACGAGGCCGAGGTGCCGCCGTAGACGCCCCAGAGGGGGCTGCCGTTGATCCGCGGGTAGTACGACGAGTAGACGAGCACGCCGCCGTTCACCGCTGCGTTCCACGCGACGTCCGGGACACCCCGGTGGGTGCCGACGACGTTCGCGACCGAGTCCTGGTATGCCGGCCGGGGGTAGACCGTGGAGAGGCCACCACCGGTGGCGATGGACGCCCAGCTCTCGTTCCAGACCGCCTCGGAGCTGCCGCCCGAGGTCCACGCCCAGTAGAGCGGGTTACGGCTGCCGTCGTCGTTGAACGGCTTGTCCTGGCTGGGGTTCCAGGTCCAGCCCGACTGCACCTGGGTGCCGCCGACCGACGTCACGTACGGGGAGACGTTCGGGTAGCTGACCTCCGGGTCGGGTGCCGTGGCGGTCTGCTTGTGCGCCCGCGTCACGCCCAGGGTGCCGTTGTCGCCGGAGCTGGAGAGGAAGGTGTCACCCTTGGCCTGGCCCCGGATGAACGTCTGGTCGAACCGGGCGAAGGCGTTCTTCGCCGCGGCCGGCGACGCGAAAGCGGCCTCGTTCGTGCCGAACGACATCGAGAACACCGTGCCCGACGGGTAGCGGTCGATGCCCCAGTCGATGGCCTTCATGAGGTTCGGAAGGCCCTGGACGCCCTGGGTCTCCGCCGGCGGCGTGGCGAGGAGCACGATGTGCGCCTTCGGGGCGATGGCGTAGGCCCACTCGATGTCGAGGGTGGCCTCACCGGCCCAGCCGTCGGCGGCCGTCGGTCCGGAGGTCCCGTTGCCCTGTCCGGGCGGGTCCTTGTACCCCGGCTTGCCCAAGGGGTAGGCCGCCTCGTAGTCCGGGGTCGGCCCGTTGAAGGTCTTCGCGAAGAAGGCGAGGTCCTCGGCGCCGGTCGGCGTCCCGTAGGAGTCGACGAGGACGATGGTCTGGCCTTCACCCTGCGTGGTCTGCGGGGTCAACGGGTCGAGCCCGTAGAACGCGCGGATCTGGTTGGGGGTGTAGCAGTGGATGGTCGTCGACACCCGGTTGTCCGGCGCGGGCCGCTGGCAGGCGACCGGGTCGGCATTCGTCCCCGCCGCTTGGAAGGCCGACTCGGCGGCCTTCGTCGCGGCATACGAGACCGCACCCGAGCTGCCGGACGGGCTCGCCGGTGCGGCCGAGGAGACCCCGGAGGCACCGATGAGGACGGACGCGCTGAGTGCGAGGACTGCAGTGCCACTGAGCGCGACGGTGGTCACGCGTGATGGCAGGGAGGTACGTCTGGACATGCAGGGATCCCTTCGGCGTTCGAATCTCCCCCGAGACGTACGACGGGGACCGCGGTACGGTCCCCCGCCGGGCAGCGTAGGTCGGTCCTCGGGGGATCGGCGGACCTCGACGCTGGGAGGTTGCTGGGATTTTCCTGCCAGAACTCGGGGTACGACCCGCCGCATCGTTACCGTCCTGTCACCCCACGGGGCTCCAGAATGGTGAGAATACTTTTCAGTAAACGCCCCTCCGGCTGAGATGGATTTTCAGGCACCGTGACGACGACAGCAGCCCCGCCCCTGGGCGTGCGCACCCGGATCCAGGCCAACGTGCCGCAGATGTCCGAGGCCATGACCAAGCTGGCGACCCTGCTGCTGGAGGAGCCGCTGGCGCCGCTGGAGATGTCGATCACCGAGCTCGCGGCCCGCGCGGGCACCTCCGCCGCGACCGTCACCCGGTTCTGCCGGCTCATCGGGTATGCGGGGTACCTCCCCTTCCGCGTCGGCGTGGCCGCCGACGCGGGACGGCTGCGCGCCGACGAGACCTGGCGGGTCGACATCGGCCGGGCCTTCGACCCCGACGACACCCCCGAGCAGGTGCTGCGCACCCTGTCCCAGTCGCACCAGGCGGCGCTGCAGGCCACCGCCGACTCGATCGACATCGTCGAGGTGGTCCGGATCGCCGAGGCCATCGCGACCTGCGCCCATGTCGACATCTACGGCATCGGCGGTAGCGCGGTCATGGCCCGCGAGATGCAGCTGCGGCTCTACCGGATCGGGATCCAGGCCCACCACTGGGGCGAGGTGCACGACGGACTGACCAGCGCCGCCCTCCTCGACGAGGAGTCGGTCGCCATCGCGATCTCCAACACCGGCCGCACCATCGAGACCATCGAGATGCTCGCCCAGGCCAAGTCGTCCGGCGCCTTCACTCTCGCGATCACGAGCCATGCGGACTCGCCGCTCGCTGCGCTGGCCGACGTCCACCTCGTCACCGTGGCGCCGGACGAGTACCTCCAGCCCGACGATCTGTCGGCCAAGCACGCCCAGCTGTTCGCGCTCGACCTGCTCTACCTGATCGTGGCGCAGCGCAACTTCGCCCGGACCGCGACCACCCTGGCCGCCTCCGCGGCCGCCGTCGCCCCGCACCGCCGCGCACCGAGCCGCGACCGCCGCGCGGTCCGTGGGCGCCGCCCGGCCGTCGCCGCCGTCGCCCCCACCGTCACTCCCACCGTCGCCACCACCCTGGACCGCAACGCTGAGGAAGCAGGCCGATGACCTCGAGCACCGTCCCCGCCGCCACGCTGGAGGAGGCCTTCGCGGCCTTCCACGAGCAGGTGACGTCCCGGCTGCAGGCCGTCGCCGACGACGCCGCAGGGGGAGGCCTCGATCCGGCGATCGACCTCGTCGTCGACTCGATCCGGCGCGGCGGCGTGCTCCAGGCGTTCGGCACCGGCCACTCGCAGGCCTTCGCCATGGAGATCGCCGGCCGCGCCGGTGGCTTCATCCCGACCCAGATGATGGCGCTGCGCGACATCGTCCTGCGCGGGTCGCGCGACGCCTCGGTGCTCACCGGCTCCTCGCTGGAGCGCGACGAGAGCGTCGTCGACGAGCTGTTCGCCCTCTCCCCGCTCGACCCGGCCGACGTGTTCCTCATCGCGTCGAACTCCGGCGTCAACGGGTCGATCGTCGGTGTCGCCCTGCGAGCCAAGGCCGAGGGCCACCCCGTCATCGCGGTCACCAGCCTCGAGCACACCAACGCGGTGACGCCCAAGCACCCGAGCGGCCAGCGGCTCAGCGAGGTCGCCGACGTCGTCATCGACAACCGGGCTCCCTACGGCGACACGACGATCGAGGTCCCGGGGGGCGTCGGCGTGGGTGCCGTCTCCTCCCTCACCGCTGCCTACATCGCGCAGCTCATCACCATCGGCGCCGCGGAGCGGATCGCCGCTCTCGGCGACACCCCGCCCATCTACCTCTCCGCCAACATTCCCGGCGGCGACGAGCACAACCACGCCCTCGAAGACCGCTACGGCGACCGGATCCGCCGCGGCGCCTGACCCGCCAGCCCTGAACGTCCCGACCACACGAACCACACGAACCGCACGACCGCACGACCCGCACGACCCGCACGACCCGCACGGCACGGACCCGACATCACGATCCAGGCACTGATTCGCCCCACACCCCAGAAAATCCCGCCGGAGAACCCGGCACCACGCATACCGTCCCTCGCACCGATCACCACCCTGAAAGGCAGTACCTGACGATGACCCCCAACGAGACAGGCAGCATCCCTCGTTCGACGTTCGACCGTCGGACCTTCATGCGCGGCTCCCTCGCCGCGGCGGCTCTTGTCCCGCTCGGCGGGGCACTCGCATCGTGCGCCTCGTCCGGCACCGGTACCGGGACCGGCGGCGGCGCGGCGACCACGGCGGCGGGCTCGAGCAACAACCCCTTCGGGCTCGCCGACAGCTCGACCATCGACGCGGTGATCTTCAACGGGGGCTACGGCTACGACTACGTGACCTTCGCTGCGGACATCGTCAAGAAGAACCACCCGACGGTCACGCCCAACGTCACCCCCTCGACGCAGATCGCCCAGCAGCTGCAGCCGCGCTTCGTCGGCGGCAACCCGCCCGACCTCATCGACAACTCGGGTGCGGGCTCGATCGGGTTCAACACGATCATCGACCAGCTCTCCGAGCTCGACGACGTCTTCGCGGCGAACAACCTCGAGGGCACCAAGATCGAGTCGACCCTCTACGACGGCGTGAAGGCTCCCGGCACCTACAACGGGAAGTTCCTCGCGATCAACTACGTCCTCACCCTCTACGCCGTGTGGTACTCGCAGAGCCTGTTCGACGAGAACAGCTGGACGCCGCCGAAGACCTGGGACGAGGCCAAGGATCTCGGCGCCAAGGCCAAGGCCAAGGGCAAGTACCTCTTCGTCTGGGGCAAGGAGGCGGCGACGTACTACAACACCCTGGCCATGGACTCCGCCATCAAGGAGGGCGGCCCCGAGGTGCGGATCGCCCTCGAGAACCTCGACCCGAAGTGCTGGTCGCAGCCGGCCATCCAGTCCGTCTTCGCGGCGATGGGGGAGTGCGTCAAGAACGGCTACTTCGTCCCGGGCGGCGCGGGCACCCAGTTCACCGCGGCCCAGGCCCAGTGGAGCAACGACCAGCAGGCGCTGCTCTACCCCTCGGGTTCGTGGATCGAGAACGAGATGAAGAAGGCCACCAAGGACGGCTTCAAGATGACCGGTGTCCCGGAGATGACGGTCACCAGCAGCCCGAAGATGCCCTACGAGACGCTGCGCAGCGCCTCCGGCGAGCCGTTCATCGTGCCCAAGGCCGGCAAGAACGTCGCCGGTGCCAAGGAGATCCTGCGCACCATGCTCTCCAAGGACGCGGCGACGAACTTCAGCAAGACCAAGCTCGCACCGACCATCGTCAAGGGTCTGGTCCCCGCCGACGGCTTCGGTTCGAGCGCTCTGGTCTCGCAGTCCAAGATGCTCGACGCCGCGGGCAAGAACGTCTTCGACTACAAGTTCGTCACCCGTTACGGCATGAACAAGGACATGCTGGTCGTGTGGAACGCGTTCCTGTCCGGGCAGGCTGACGTCGCCGGGCTGACCAGCGGTCTGCAGGGCATCACCGACAAGGTTGCCGCTGACTCGTCGATCCAGAAGGAGAAGGTCACCTCGTGACCGCACCTGTCCCCGCGGTGGCTCCGGGCGTTGGGCGCAAGCCCAAGGCCCGGGGCCCACGCGGTCGACTGACGTTCGACCGCATCAGCTTCATGGTCGTGTTCCTCGGCGTACCTCTGGTGCTGTTCCTGGTCTTTGTCATCTCCCCGTTCCTGCAGGCCCTGTACTACGCGATGACGGACTGGTCCGGCTTCTCGCCGAACTTCAACTTCGTCGGCTTCGAGAACTACGGGAAGCTGGTGCAGGACGAGAACTTCCGCAAGTCGGTGATCAACAGCGTCCTGCTCGCGATCGTCGTCCCCTTCGCGACGATCGCCATCGCGCTGCTGTTCGCCAGCCTCGTCACGGTCGCCGGCGGTGCCAGTGGCGGCATCCGCGGACTGCGCGGTTCCAGCTTCTACCGGGTCGTCTCGTTCTTCCCCTACACCGTTCCGGCCATCGTCATCGGCATCATCTGGGCGCAGGTCTACGACCCACAGGCGGGGCTCCTCAACGGGATCCTCACCGGGGTGGGGCTGGAGAAGTTCAAGTCGTTCGCCTGGCTCGGCGAGGTCTCGACCGCCATGCCCGCCTCGATGTTCGTCATGGTGTGGGCCTTCGTCGGCTTCTACACCGTGCTCTTCGTCGCGGCGATCAAGGGCGTGCCCGCCGAGATCTACGAGGCCGCGCGTCTCGACGGCGCCGGGCGGCTTCGGACGATCTGGTCGGTGACCCTGCCGCTGATCCGCGACAACGTCCAGACGGCGTGGATCTACCTTGGCATCGCCGCCCTCGACGCGTTCGTGTGGATGCAGGCGCTGAACCCGTTCGGTGGCCCCAACAACAGCACGCTGGTCATGCCACAGGAGCTGTTCAACACCGCGTTCGCGAAGGGCCAGTTCGGGTATGCGACGGCGATGGGTGTCGTCCTGGCCCTCGTCACGCTCCTCTTCGCGGCGTGCGTCTTCGCCGTGAACCGCCTGACCGCGGGTCGTGACGCAGGGGGTCGACTGTGACCGCCGGCACCGTCAGCCGGGCCGGCGTCCAGGACGCCGCGACGCAGCGACCGCAGAAGGCCAACGCCGGCGACCGCCGGGCCACGGCCGTCTCGCACGTCATCCTCGTCATCTGGTCGATCGTCGTCATGCTGCCCCTGTTGTGGGCGCTGGTGTCGTCGTTCAAGACGACTAACGAGATCCTCAGCTCGCCGTTCACGTTGCCGAAGGCATTGAGCTTTGCGAACTACATCTCCGCGTGGAGCACGGCCGGGATCGGCACGTCGTTCTTCAACACCGTCGTCGTGGTCGGCGTCTCGCTGGTCCTCGTCATGGTGCTCGGCGCGATGTGCTCCTACGTCCTCGCGCGGTTCCAGTTCTTCGGCAACCGGGCGATCTACTACCTGATGCTCGCGGGCCTGACCTTCCCCGTCTTCCTCGCGATCGTCCCGCTGTTCTTCATCCTGCGCGGACTGGGCCTGCTCAACACGCTGCAGGGCCTCATCACCGTCTACGTCTCGTTCGCGTTGCCGTTCACGGTGTTCTTCCTCTTCGCGTTCTTCAAGTCGCTTCCGGAGGAGATCTACGAGGCGGCACAGATGGACGGTGCTGGGGAGTGGCGGACGTTCTTCCAGGTGATGCTCCCGATGGCGCGTCCGGGCATGGCGTCGGTGGCGATCTTCAACTTCCTCGGGCTGTGGAACCAGTTCCTCCTGCCGGTCGCCCTCAACACCGATCCCGCGAAATACGTTCTGTCGCAAGGCATGGCGTCGTTCGCGTCACAGGCCGGCTACTCGGTCGACTACGGCGCGCTGTTCGCGGCCGTCGTCATCACCGTGCTGCCGGTGCTCATCGTCTACGTCATCTTCCAGCGTCAGTTGCAGGGCTCAGTGGCCCAGGGCACCAGCCGCTGATCCGCATACGCGAGGACGTCCCGGTCAGGAGGCCGGGGCGTCCTGCGTCTTCGTTGTCCCGTCGGGCTCGCAGCCGAAGCGGCGCATGAAGCGGTCACGGTCGATCACCGCGCGCTGCACCTCGCCGATCGCCACCTCCTCGCCGGTGTCGTCGAGGACGCGGACGTGAAAGATGAGCCGACGTCCGTCGCTGACCGGTCGGGAGCTCTTGACGTGCACCGTGGTGCCCACCGGCGCCGCCTTGATGTGCTCCACCTTGACCATCGTGCCGACGGTGGTCTGGCCCGGCTGAAGGTCCTCCGCCGCCGTGCCGAAGGCCGCGCGCTCGATCCAGTTGATGAGCCGTGGCGTGGCGAGGACCGGCATGTCACCGCTGCCCAGCGTCTGGGCGGTGTCGGCTTCCGTCACGGTGTGATGGCTGACCTCCATTCCACGAGGATAGGCGCGCCGCGCGTGGCGAGAGTCCTCTCGTCTGTCACAGTTCGGTGCGGTGAACATGTATGCCTGGGTCCTGCTCGCGGCGGTCGCCGCGGCGGCCCTGGCCGACTGGCTCGCCGTGGCCACCCGGCGTCGCGGTGTCGAGCGGGTGGCCAAACCCGCATACGTGGTGCTGCTGGGCGCCTTCGCGTGGCTGCTCCATGCGGACGAGACCGTCTCCGGGCTGTGGCTGCTCGTCGGCCTGGCGCTGTGCCTCGGCGGCGACATCCTGCTTCTCGCCGACTCCGACCGGGCCTTCGGCTTCGGCCTGGTGACGTTCCTGCTGGCCCACGTGGCGTTCATCGGCGCGGTCATGACGATGAGTCGCCGGCCTCCGGTATGGGTCGGGGTCGTGGCGACGGTCGCAGTGGTGGCCGTCGTCGTGGCGTTCGTGCTCTGGCCGCTGGCGCGCCGGGACATGGCCGAGGGGCTGCCGCCGACGATCTACGCGTTCGTCCTCGGCGCCTTCGTGGCCGTCGCCTGGTGGTCGGGGCAGCTCCTCGTCGGCATCGGCGCGTCCCTGTTCCTCGTCAGCGACGGCCTGCTGGCGCTCGGCCGGTTCTGGCGTGAGGTGCGCGGGCTCTCGGTGGTCGTCATGGTCACGTACCACCTTGCGCTGCTGTTCCTCGTGCTCGGCGTACTGCGCCCCGACCTCGTCGCCCCCTGACCGGCCGCTGCGATAACCTGTGGTCGTGGCCCACCAGCTCCTCCTTCTCCCGCCGCGCTGAGCACCCAGACCAGCGCGGCGCCCCTCCTGTGCGAGGGGCTTTTCCATGTCTGCGTGGTCCACCGACCCGTGCTCCCCACGAAGGACGAACGATGACCGACTCCCCAGCCCGCGACGAGAACCTGTTCCGCTACACGGCGGCGATGGCGCGCGATATCGAGCTCGCGTGGCAGGACCGTTGGGAGGAGGCGGGGACGTTCGAGGCGCCGAACCCAGCCGGCCCCTGGGCCGAGCCCGAGAAGGTCGCCGGTCGCGGCAAGAAGCTGGTCGTCCTCGACATGTTCCCGTACCCGAGCGGGGCGGGCCTGCACGTCGGCCACCCGCTGGGCTACATCGGTACGGACGTGTATGCCCGCTTCCACCGGATGCTCGGGAAGAACGTCCTGCACTGCCTGGGCTACGACGCGTTCGGGCTGCCCGCCGAGCAGTACGCGGTGCAGACCGGCCAGCACCCGCGCAAGACGACCGAGGACAACATGGTCGTCATGCGCCGCCAGCTGCGGCGGCTGGGGCTGGGCTTCGACGACCGGCGCAGCTACGCGACCATCGACGAGGACTACTTCCGCTGGACCCAGTGGATCTTTCTCCAGATCTACAACTCCTGGTACGACCCGGAGGCGGTGCGACCGGACGGCTCTCGCGGTGCGGCACGGCCGATCGAGACGCTGGCGGAGGCGTATGCGTCGGGTCGCCGGCCGCTGCCGGAGAGCATGACCGGCCGGTCCTGGGCCGACCTGAGCGAGGGCGAGCAGGAGGCGCTGCTGGCGCAGGAGCGGCTCGCGTACACGTCGGAGGCTCCGGTCAACTGGAGCCCGGGGCTGGGCACCGTCCTGTCCAACGAGGAGGTCACCAACGAGGGGCTCTCCGAACGCGGTAACTTCCCGGTGTTCCGGCGCAGCCTGAGCCAGTGGATGATGCGGATCACCTCGTACGCCGACCGGCTGGCCGACGACCTGGACCGCGTGGACTGGCCCGAGAAGGTCAAGATCATGCAGCGCAACTGGATCGGGCGCAGCCAGGGCGCGCGGATCACCTTCCCGGTCGTGACGACCACGGGTGCGGCCTCGGGGATCGAGGTGTTCACGACCCGACCCGACACGGTCTTCGGCGCGACGTTCATGGTGGTCGCTCCCGAGCACCCCCTGCTGGACACGATCGTTCCTGCCGCCTGGCCGGAGAGCACCAAGCCCGGGTGGACGGGTGAGGCCAGCGACCCGCGGTCCGCGGTCGACGCATACCGGAAGGCCACCGCCCGCAAGAGCGAGGTGGAGCGGCAGATGGACGACCGCTCCAAGACCGGTGTGTTCACCGGCGCGTACGCCACGAATCCTCTGACGGGGAAAGCTATTCCGGTCTTCGTCGCCGACTATGTCCTGATGGGCTACGGCACCGGAGCGATCATGGCCGTGCCCGGCCAGGACGAGCGCGACTGGACCTATGCCGAGGCCTATGACCTGCCGATCATCCGGACCGTGCAGCCGTCAGCAGGGCACCCGGACGACGCGGCGTACGTCGGCGAGGGTCCGGCGATCAACTCCGCCAACGACGAGATCTCCCTGGACGGTCTGGGCGTCGCCGAGGCCAAGGAACGGATCATCGACCACCTCGAGTCGCGGGGCATCGGCCACGGGACCGTCAACTACCGGCTGCGCGACTGGCTGTTCAGCCGGCAGCGCTACTGGGGTGAGCCGTTCCCGATCGTCTTCGACGAGAACGGGACCGCGCACGCCCTGCCGGACTCGATGCTGCCCCTCGCGCTCCCCGAAGTGCCCGACTACTCGCCGAAGACGTTCGACCCGAACGACTCCGAGAGCTCACCGGAGCCGCCGCTGTCACGAGTGCCCGAGTGGGTCGACGTCGAGCTCGACCTGGGGGACGGGCACGGGCTGCGCAAGTACCGCAGGGAGACCAACACGATGCCCAACTGGGCCGGATCGTGTTGGTACTACTTGCGATACCTGGACCCCGCCAACCACGACACGTTCTGCGACCCGGAGAACGAGCGGTACTGGATGGCCAGGCACACGCATACCGTGGAGGGTGCCCCCGCTGGCGTCACCGACCCGGGCGGCGTGGACCTCTACATCGGTGGGGTGGAGCACGCCGTGCTGCACCTGCTGTACGCCCGGTTCTGGCACAAGGTGCTCTTCGACCTGGGGCTGGTGTCGAGCGAGGAGCCGTTCCGGAAGTACTTCTCGCAAGGGATGATTCAGGCGTACGCCTACACCGACGCGCGCGGCCAGTACGTCCCGGCCGAGGAGGTGGACGAGACTCCGGGCCATCACGGTGAGGAGCCGACCTTCTCGTGGCAGGGCCGACCGGTCAACCGGGAGTACGGGAAGATCGGCAAGTCGCTCAAGAACGTCGTCAGCCCCGACGACATGTACGACGCCTACGGTGCCGACACGTTCCGGGTCTACGAGATGTCGATGGGCCCGCTGGAGCTGGGCCGACCCTGGGAGACGCGCGCCGTCGTGGGCAGCCAGCGGTTCCTGCAACGGTTGTGGCGCAACGTGATCGACGAGACGACGGGCGCGGTGATCGTGTCCGACGAGACCCCGGACGCGGCGACATTGACCGCGATGCACCGGACCATCGCCGGTGTCCGCGAGGACTACGAGAACCTGCGGTTCAACACCGCGATCGCCAAGCTGATCGAGCTGAACAACGTGCTGACCAAGCTCGACGCGGCGCCGCGCGCGGTCGTCGAGGCCCTGGTGGTCATGACCGCACCCGTCGCTCCGCACATCGCCGAGGAGCTGTGGCTGCGGCTGGGTCACGAGGGCGGCGTGACGTTCGTGCCGTTCCCGCAGGCCGAGGCGTCGCTGCTCGTCGAGGAGACGGTCACCTGCGTGATCCAGATCAAGGGCAAGGTGCGCGACCGCGTCGAGGTGCCGGCCACCATCGGCGAGGACGAGCTCCAGTCCCTCGTGCTGGCGCGCGAGAAGGTGGTCACCGCGACGCCCGACGGGGTCCGGACGGTGATCGTGCGCGCGCCGAGGCTCGTGAACGTGGTGCCGGTCTGAGGTTGCGGCGACCGCTGTGCGCGGACGGAAGGCGCTAGCGTTCATCGGGTGAGCGTCGCGATCGTGACGGACTCCACGGCGTACCTGCCGGCGGAGCTCGTTCGGGCCGGCCCGGTGCCGATCACCGTGGTGCCGCTTCACGTCGTCATGGGGGGTAAGGCCCACCGCGAGGGCGTCGACGTGACGCTCGAGAGTCTGTCGGAGGCGCTGCGGGCGTTCCTGCCGTTGAGCACGTCGCGGCCTTCGCCGCAGGAGTTCCTCGACGCGTACGAGGCGGCGGCGGCGTCGGGTGCCTCGGCGGTGGTGTCGGTGCACATCTCGTCGGAGATGTCCGGGACGTGCCAGTCGGCCCGGCTCGCCGCGGAGCAGGCGCCGATCCCCGTCGAGGTCGTCGACTCGCGGTCGCTGGGCATGGCGATGGGGTTCGGGGTGCTCTCGGCGGCCGAGGCGGCCGGCGACGGTCTGCCGGCGGCGGAGGTGGCGGAGATCGCGCGGGTCCGGGCGGTCGGGGCCAAGGTGGCGTTCTACGTCGACACCCTGGAATACCTGCGACGCGGCGGCCGGATCGGGTCGGCATCGGCGCTGTTGGGGTCGGCGTTCGCCATCAAGCCCATCCTCACGCTGGTGGACGGGGCCATCCGTCCGCTGGAGAAGGTGCGGACGTCGAGTCGCGCGCTCGCGCGGTTGACCGAGCTGACCGCCGCGGCGGCGAACGACGTGATCGCGGCCGGTGGGCAGGTCGACATCGCCGTGCAGCACCTGGACTCGGCCGGCCGGGCGGAGTCCCTGGCGGCGTCGCTGCGTGAGCGGGTTCCGCAGGCGGGGCTCGTCGTGGTGGCCGAGCTCGGCGCGGTCGTGGGGGCCCACGTGGGTCCCGGCACGCTGGCCGCGGTCGCGTCGCCGCGACCCTACTGATCCACAGGCTCTGAGCGGTTCGTCCCGCGGTCCACAGGCGGCCGGTCGGGTGTCGCCTGCAGGGTGACCGGTTCCTACGGTCACTCGTATGCGTCGCCGCCCACCACCCGAGGTCGACCCCGACCGCCTCCGCTCGCTGTTGGCGTCGGCGCGGCCTCGGCCTGCGCCTACGGGTCCGAGCGGGTGGGTTCCCGAGGAAGCGCCCGCGCCGATGGAGTCGGCCGACCTGGCGTGGCTGGACGAGCGGCCGCTGGAGGAGAGCGACGGGGGTCATTCGGCGGGCGAGGGTCCGGCGGGCGAGGGTCCGACGGGCGGGGGTTCGGGTGCCGGGGGTTCGGGTTCGGCGGGCGAGGGGAGGCACCGGCCGCCGCCTCGGGTCCTCACCGTGCCTGTGGCCTTCCGGGGTGCCCGCGTCGCGGTGTCGGTCCGCGCGGTGGTGGCGTTCGTCCTGGTGCTCGTCGTAGCGGTGGTGTTCTTCGCGGTTCGGGTGGCCCGAGCTCAGCAGGCGGCCGCGCCCCAGTCGATACCGACCGGCGAGGGTCTGGTCGCGCGGGGTTCCCTGCCGGCCGCCTTCGCGACGGAAGCGACCGGAGGAGCTGGGGCAACGGCGTCGGGCGCCGGCGGCGGGGCGACCGGGACCGACCCTCTGAGCTCCGGAGCATCGGCTCGCGGCTCCCCGGGGCGGCTCGTCATCATCGATGTGGTCGGGCAGGTGGCCCGACCTGGGGTGGTCACGGTCCCGGACGGTTCTCGGGTCGTCGACGTCCTGACCGCGGCCGGCGGTGCTCTGCCCGGCGCCGATGTCCAGCGCCTGAATCTCGCCCGGCTGGTGGCGGACGGCGAGCAGGTCTTCGTCCCGCGGCCGGGGGAGACCCCGCCGGTTCTCGTCGGTGGGCTGGGTGGTGCCGGTTCGGGAGCGGGCGCCGGCGGTGCTGGGTCGGGGGTCGGCGGGGCATCCGTAGCCGGGGCGGTGATCGACCTCAACACCGCGACCCTCGCGGCACTGGACACGCTGCCCGGCGTGGGCCCCGTTCTCGCGCAACGCATCCTCGACTGGCGCGCGCAGCACGGCCGGTTCGCCACCGTCGACGAGCTCGGCGAGGTCAGCGGGATCGGTGACAAGCTGCTCGAGCAGATCCGACCGAAGGTCAAGGTCTGATGCGCGGCCGTTCGAGGGGTGCCGCCGGTTCGACAGCGAACTCACCGCCGTCACCGCCGTCACCGCCGTCACCGCCGCCGACCCGGCTCCCGGCCGCTTCAGCGCCAGTGACCCGCGCGGCCGATCTGCGTCTATTGGTACCCGCCCTGCTCGCCTGGTCAGCAGTGGCGGTGCTCCTGGGCGCGCCATCAGAGCAGGTGGTTGCCGTGGCTGGTGGAGCGCTGGTTGTCGCGGGCGCATGCGCCGTCGCCTGGCGGCGCACGGTGACCCACGGCCGCCGCCCCGTCGCGCGTGCCGTCGTCCCTTGGCTGCGCCCCTTCGCCCGAGCCCGCCCTGGCTACGCGCGTAGTGCCGCTGCCTGGCTCGGGACCATGACGCTGGCGGCGCTGGCCACGGCGCTGGCCCTGGCCGCGTTGGCGGCCGCGACCGGCGTTCGCGACGCCGGACCGATCCGCGACCTGGCCGACCAGCGAGCGACCGTCTCAGTGGTGGGCGTCGTGTCCTCGGACCCGCGGGCCGTCGACCCACCGCGTGGTCGTCCCGAGAGCGCCGCGGGCGTGGTGCTGCGACTCGACGTCGAGCAGGTGGACGGACGAGGTATCCGCACCGCGGTCGCCTCGCCGGTGCTCGTCTTCGCCGACCGCACCTGGCTCGAGCTGTCATGGCAGTCACGGGTCGAGGCGATCGGTCGGCTGGCGCCACCTCAGGACGGCGCCGACGACGTGGTCGCTGTCCTCGCCCCTCGCGGTCCACCGACGCTCCTGGCTGAGCCCGGCTGGGTCGCGCGGGCAGCCGACGTCGTCCGGAATCGCTTCGCCGAGGCGACCGACGGGCTGCCCGCCGATGCGCGCGGGCTACTCCCCGGGCTGGTCATCGGCGACACCTCGCGCACCCCTCACGACCTGGACGAGGCCATGCTCGTCACGGGCATGACGCACCTGTCCGCGGTGAGCGGCAGCAACGTCGCCATCGTGTTGGCCGCGGCTCTCGGCCTCGCCGGGCTGCTGGGTCTGCGACGTCGATGGCGTCCGCCGCTCGCCGCCGTGCTTCTCCTCGCGTTCGTCGTTCTCGTCCGGCCCGAGCCAAGCGTCGTCCGCGCGGCGGCGATGGGTGCGGTGGGACTGCTCGGCCTCAGCACCTCCCGCCGCCGCGCCGGCCTTCCCGCCCTCTCGGTGGCCGTCCTCGTGCTGCTGATTTGGGACCCGTGGCTGGCTCGCTCCGCGGGCTTCGCGCTCTCGACCTTGGCGACCCTGGGGCTGCTGCTCTTCGCCGGACCATGGGGAGCCGCCATCGGCCGAGTGCTTCCGACGCGGATCCGCGGCTGGGGACCCGCCTTCGCCGTCCCGGTGGCGGCTCAGCTCATGTGTGCGCCGGTGATCGTGCTGCTGCAGAGCTCGGTGTCGGTGGTCGGGGTGGTCGCGAACCTCGTTGCGGCCCCGTTCGTCGCGCCGGCCACCGTGCTCGGGGTGGCCACCGCGCTGATCTCGGTCGTGTCGACGACCGTGGCCGGATGGCTGGGCTGGCTGGCCGCTCTGCCGACCCTCGCCATCGCCCGGGTGGCCCGCTCCGCGGCGGACGCCCCGCTGGCGACGGTTCCCTGGCCAGGTACCGGTGCCGGCGCCGCCCTGTTGGCGTTGATTGGTGTCGGCATCGTGGTCGCCGGCCCCTGGCTGGGCCATCAGGCCCGTCGACGTCCATTGCTGCCGGTCGGCGTCGTGGTTCTCGCCGTCGGCGCCGCTGTCCCGACCCACGTTCTGACCTGGCCGTTGTCGGGCTGGGGGTTCGTCGCCTGCGACGTCGGGCAGGGTGACGGGCTGGTGCTCGCGACCGGACCGGGCCGGGCCGTCGTTGTCGATGCCGGGCCGGACCCGGCCCTCATCGACTCGTGCCTGAGCCGGCTCCGGATCCAGGTCGTCGACGCCGTCGTGCTCACGCACTTCCACGCGGACCACGTCGACGGACTCCCCGGCGTGCTGCACGGCCGGACCGTCCGCCAGATCCTCGCGTCGCCGGTCCGGGACCCGCCGTATCAGTGGCAGGAGGTGTCCGACTGGGCGGCATCAGCGGGTGTGCCGGTGAGCGAGCTCTACGCCGGTGACGACCTCGCGTGGCCGGGACTCTCCGCGCACGTCTGGTGGCCGGCCCGGGTGATTCACGACGGGTCAGTCCCGAACAACGCCTCAGTTGTCCTCACCGTCGAGGCGGCCGGCCTACGGCTGTTGCTGCTCGGCGACGTCGAACGCGAGGCGGCGCGTCAGGTGCTCCAGGCCCTGCAGCACGACGCCCGCGCACCGCCGGTGCTCGATGTCGTCAAGGTGGCGCACCACGGGTCGGCCAACCGCGACGACGCGCTCCTGGCCTTCGCCCGGGCGCCGGTCGCGGTGGTCAGCGTGGGCGCGGACAACGACTACGGGCACCCGGCGCCGTCCACCCTGTCGACGCTGGCCGAGGACGGATTCCGCGTCTACCGAACGGATCTCGTGGGCGACATCGCCGTCCGGAAGGGCGACGACGGGTCGGTCGAGGTGGCGACCATGCGGTGATCTGGGCGGGTGAACGATGCCCGGCGTCAATGCCGCGTGCCGGTGCCGGGTGCCGGTGCCGCGTGCGGGGCGGCCGCGCGCCGGGTGGGTCAGGCCGGGACGAAGGACTGGCTGCGGGCGCTTTCCTCGAGGGCCTCGAGCGTGGCGCGGACCGCGGGCACCCGCTGGAGGTCGTCGGTCGTCACCGCGTGGATCTGGCGCCGGGAGGCCGGGGTGAGCGACAGCGTGGCGACGTCGCTGGTGTGCGCCGCGGCCAGGATCAGGTCCGGGACGAGGGCCACGCCCAGCCCGGCGCTCACCAGGCCGAGCACTGCGATGTAGTCCTCGGTCTCGAACGAGACGGTCGGGGCGAAGCCTGCACGACGGGTGAGCGACAGGAGGTGGCCTCGACAGCGCGGGCAGCCGGCGATCCAGTTCTCGTCGGTGAAGTCGACCAGGTCGACCTCACCGCGGCCGGCGAGAGGGTGGTTGAGCGGAACGGCCAACCGAACCTCGTCGTCGAGCAGCTTGATGGTGACGAAGTCCGCGAGGTCCTCGCCGCGTCCGATATCGGTGCCCTCGTAGGCGAACGCCACCGCGATGTCGCACTCGCCCGCCCGGAGCGCGGCCAGCGACTCCGGCGGCTCTCCCTCGCTGAACGTCACCGAGATGTCGGGAAACCGCTCCTTGACCAGCGCGAGCGCGCGCGGCACGAGGGACGCCGAGGACGAGGGGAAGGCCATCAGGCGAACCCGGCCCGCACGGAGTCCTGCGATCGCGGCCACTTCCTCCTCCGCGGCGTCGAGAGCACTGAGGACGCCGACCGCGTGACGCGCCAGCACCTTCCCGGCCTCGGTCAGCCGGACGTTGCGTCCGATGCGCTCGACGAGGACGGTCCCGGTGCGCTGCTCGAGGCGCCGCACCATCTGGGAGACGGCCGGCTGCGAGTAGCCCAGGGCGACGGCAGCGCCGGTGAAGCTGCCCTCCTCGGCGATGGCCTTCATGACCCGGAGTCCGGCAGCGTCGATCATGACGCGAGTGTATAACGTCCTGTTATCGAAACTGTCCTTTACCCAACACGCGGACGCGACTCTGAGGCGGGCCGGACGCCGACGCATACTGGAGGCATGTCCGTCCCGTCGGTGCCCGCGGCAGCGGCGACGGCGGCCACCGGGTCGACCGACGCCGGGATCGACGAGCTCACCGGCCTGGTCGTCCGGGGCGGCGTCATGGTCCTCACCGGCGCCGGGCTGTCGACGGAGTCCGGGATCCCCGACTATCGCGGCCCGGACGGCACCCGTCGGGTGACCCCGATGCAGTATGCCGAGTTCATCGGCTCGACCGAGGCCCGCCGCCGCTACTGGGCCCGGAGCTACATCGGGTGGCAGCGGTTCAACCGCGCGGATCCCAATCGCGGCCATCGCGCCGTCGCCACGCTCCAACGAGCCGGGCTGCTCGACGCGGTCGTGACCCAGAACGTCGACGGACTCCACCAGGCGGCCGGGGCTCACGACGTCGTTGAACTGCACGGCAACCTCGACCGCGTCGTCTGTCTCACCTGCGGAGACGTCGTCGGCCGGGCGGCGCTCCACGAGCGGCTGGCGGAGGCCAACCCCGGGTTCGTCGACCTGGTCCTGGGTGTCGCGCCCGACGGGTCCCGGGTGACCAGCCAGATCCGCCCGGACGGCGACATCGTCCTCGACGACGTCGTGACCAGCCGCTTCCACCTACCGGTATGCCTCGTCTGCGGCGCCGACACCCTCAAGCCCGACGTCGTCTTCTTCGGCGAGTCGGTCCCCAAGGACACGGTCGTGCGGTGTTTCGACATCGTGGACGAGGCCGCCTCGCTGCTCGTCCTGGGCTCCTCGCTCGCTGTGATGAGTGGGTACCGCTTCGTGCGACGGGCCGCCCGCAACGGCATCCCGGTCGCCATCGTCACGGCCAGCGCCAGCCGTGGCGACCCGGAGGCGACGCTCCGCCTGCACACACCCCTCGGCGCCACCCTCGAGCACCTCTGCGCGGACCTGAACCTCACCTGACCGCAGGTCAACTCGGCGGCGTACCCAGCCCCGCGTGCCCGTCGACGCCGAACCCATCAGCCGGATCGACCGCTACGCCGAGCTCGTCGTCCGGGTCGGCGTCAACGTCCAACCCGGCCAGCTGGTGCACATCAGCTGTCTCGTCGAGCACGCGGAGCTGACTCGAGCCGTGGCCGAACAGGCGTACCGGGCCGGAGCCTCGCGGGTCGTGGTCGCCTACGACGACGACCATGTCCGACGGTCCACCATCGCGTACGCGCCGGACGAGGTCCTCAGCACGAACCAGCCCTGGCAGTACCAGGAGCTGGCGGACCTGGTGGCCGCCGGCGGCGCATACATCCGCCTCACCGGGAGCCCCGAACCCGACCTCTTCGAGGGTCTGGACCCCCGACGGATGTCCCTGGTCGACATGGCCTCCGCGTCCGAGAGGCGACGGCACCTGCTCGGCGGCGGCCTGGCCTGGACCATCGTGGCCGCGCCGAACCCGGGCTGGGCCCGCCAGGTGTTCGGGACGCCGGACGTCGAGCGCCTCTGGTCGGGGGTCGGGACCGCCCTGCGGCTCGACGACGCCGGCCTGTGCCAGACGTGGTGGGAGCACTCCGCGCTCCTGCAGGCCCGAGCGCGAGAGCTGACGGCGAAGGGCTTCGACGCCGTGCGGTACCACGGCGAGGGCACGGACCCGACCGTCGGCCTGAACCCGCAGCACCGCTGGATCGGCGGCGCGACCACGACTACGGCGGGGGTCGAGTTCATCCCGAACCTTCCTACCGAGGAGGTTTTCACCAGCCCCGACCGACACCGCGCCGACGGAGTCATCCGCCTCACGCGCCCCCTGGTCATGCCCCGGGCTCGAGCGGTCGTCGAGGACCTCGTGGTGACGTTCGCCGACGGACGGATTGTCGACGTGACGGCGAGCCGGGGGCTCGACGCCGTACGCGCGGAGCTCGAGGTCGACGAGGGTGCCCGGAGCCTGGGCGAGGTGTCGCTCGTGGAGGGCTCGTCCCGGGTGCGCGCGGCCGCAGTGGTGTTCCACGGCACGCTGTACGACGAGAACACCGGGTGCCACGTCGCCTGGGGTCAGGGCTTCCCCCACTGTCTCGAGAACGGGCAGTCGATGAGCCTCGACGAGCGCGCGGCCGCGGGCCTCAACGCGTCGTCGGTCCACACCGATGTCGTCATCGGCGGACCCGGCGTCGAGGTGGACGGGCTCTACCCCGACAGCCGTGCGGTCCCGATCATCCGCGAGGACGCGTGGGCCCTGCCGGCCTGACCCTCAGACCCGGCGCAGGACCGCGGTCACCTTGCCGAGGATGGTCGCGTGGTCGCCGTCGATCGGCGAGTAGTCCGCGTTGTGCGGCATCAGCCACACGTGCCCGTCCTTGCGCTTGAACGTCTTGACCGTCGCCTCGCTGTCGAGCAACGCCGCGACGATGTCGCCGTTGTCAGCCGTCGGCTGCTGCCGCACGACGACCCAGTCGCCGTCGCAGATGGCCGCCTCGACCATCGAGTCGCCGACCACCTTGAGGAGGAAGAGAGACCCCTCGCCGACGAGCTGCCGGGGCAGGGGGAAGACATCCTCGACGACCTCCTCGGCGAGGATCGGACCGCCGGCGGCGATCCGGCCGACGAGCGGGACGTAGGACGGCTCGGGCCGGGCGTCGCCGGACCCAGTCTCGTCGTAGACCCCCTCGATGATCTCGCTGGCTCGGCTGTCGCCGGACCGGTAGCCCCGGGCCTGCGGGTCGCCGTCCGGCGAGACGATCTCCATGGCGCGCGGCCGGTTGGGGTCACGCCGGATGTAGCCCTTGCGCTCCAGGGCCGTGAGCTGATGGGCGACGCTACTCGGGCTCGTCAGCCCGACCCACTCGCCGATCTCGCGAAGGCTGGGTGGGTAGCCACGGCGGTCGACCGAGTTGCGGATCACCTCGAGGACCCGGCGCTGCCGGACCGTCAGGCCGGCCCCCAGTCCGCCCTCGGGCTCCCGCTCCGGCATCTCGCGGACCTCGGCCATCGTCACCACTCCTTCGTCGGACCTGCCCGTGCGATCGGTGTATGCGATCGGTGTATGCGTGCGTGCTGCGTGTGCCTTGGATGTGGTGGGTGCGCATCGGTGCAGGTCAGGAGGCCTGTCGGCGCCAGGTGCTGCACTTCTCACATGCCCACAGACTACGGCTCTCGAACGTCAGTACCAAACATCTGTTCGAGGCGTGTCTTCCGTTCGTCGAACATCCGTGCTAATAATGGCGTCAACATCGGTTCGTACACAGGTTCGACCGCTACCCGGCCGACGACCTGGCCCGTGACCCCCGTGGAGGCTTCTATGAGCGCAGCGCTCGCTCTCGACCCCGTCGCTCTTCCCGAGCGCCCGTTGGCGCCGCCCCAGCCCCGGCTGCGCCTCGTGCCGACCGGAGCCGACATCGAGGCGGACAGCGGATCAGTCCGGCTCAGCCGTCGCGGACGCCTCGTCCGGACCGCCGGGGCGATCGCCCTCGTCGGCGCGCTCGGCTGGGGCGCAGCCACCGCTGTCGCTGCCGGTGCCGCCGCTCCGGTGCACACGGTGACGGTCGAAGCGGGCCAGACCCTGTCCTCGATCGCGGCGCGCGAGCTGCCCGAGATGCCGGTTCGGGAAGGCGTCGCCCGCCTGCAACTGGCCAACGGCCTCAGCACCAGCGACGTCCACGCCGGCCAGGTCCTGCAGATTCCCGCCCACGGCTGACGCGTCCGGCGAGCACACTCGCCCCGCGGCCGTCCCGGCGGACAGAACGGCGCCAGGCCTCGACCCCCTGGCCGCCGACCTCGAGAAGAGGCGAACGCCGCCCACCCCTTCGGTGGGCGGCGTTCGACATGGGGGACGTTCCCTGGTCGCCGGGTCCGCCGGACGTGTCCACCTGTGGACAACCGGACAGGGACCGCCGGTCGCCTTCCTAGGCTCGTCTGAGGAGGTGGACGTGCGGATCGGGGTGGACGACGCGGCGCTGGCCGGCGCGGCCGAGTCAACGGACCGCGCCGCGACGCTGGTAGCGGCCGTTCGCCTGGGTGATCTCGCGACGGCCGTCGCTCTCGCAATGGCCGGCAGCCGGAGCGCTGCCCTCGCGGCTCAGTTCGCCGACATCGTCAATGACGTGGTGTTGGGTATGGCGCGGGATCTAGCCGTGCACGCTGATGACCTGCGTACGGCGTCGATCCGCTACGCCGACACCGAGTCCCACGTCGCTGCCTCGGCGCGAGCTGCCGGAGCAGCATGAGCGTGGCCGGCCACGCTGCGGCGTGGACCCCGGGTCCGTTGACGACGGCGCGAGCCCACGTAGCCATTGCCGGTGCGCTGGTCGCCGACGCCTCATCAGCGCTGGCAACGCGGACGGTCGCCGGCGGGACCTGGTCCGGCGATGCGGCCGAGACCGCCGCGGTTCGGCGTGCCGAGCTCACTGCGCGGCTGGACCGGCTCGGCGACGCGCTCCGCACCGTCGAACCGGCTCTCCGCCACGCGGTCGACCGGTTGGCCCTGCTCGTGGCGACGGTCCGGCTGGCCGAGCTGGCGTCAGTGGGGGGCGGGCGCGTCCCTCTCGGCCTTGATGGAGCACACGAGTCAGCCTCCGCCGTGGCGCTGGCCGACGAGATCGATGCCGATCTCGCCGCCGCGTTGGCTGAGGTCATCAACCGGCTCGGTTCACTGACGGGACCGTCGTCCGGCGTGGCCGGCTCCGGTGGTCTGGCCAGCGCTGTGGACTCTGCGGGCTCGGCGGGCTCCGCCGCCTCGGGTCGCTGGGCCGGCGTGGGTCCACTCGTCGAACCGGCCGCTGGGGGACGGGCGATGGCGCGGATCGGCACTGCGGCGACGCTCACGGCCGTCCCGACCCCACCGCCGGGCGGCGATCTCGTCGCGTGGTGGGACGCCCTCTCGTCGGCCCAGCGGGAGGCCGCCGTTGACCACCTCCCCGAGCTCGTCGGTCCCGCAGACGGTCTGCCCGGCTGGGCGCGTGACCACGCGAACCGCATACTGCTCGACCGTGCGGACACCGCCCTCACCGCCGAGGTGGCCACCCTCGAACCGAAGGCCCGGACCTGGCGCGACCTTCTCGACAGCGCCGGCGGTCTCGACACGGCCGTGACCATCGGGACCTTCGGCGGCGGAACCGGCCGCGTCGCCTACCAGCAGGCGGTCGCCAAGCTGGCGGCGGTCCGGGCCACCCGCCAGGTCCTCGACCAGGGCGACGCCCGGGCGCGTCAGCTGCTCACGGTCGACGTCTCCGGACGCACCGCCCGTGTCGCGGTCGCGGTGGGCGATGTCGATCGGGCCGCTCACGTCGCGGTCGTCGTCCCCGGGTTCACCACAACGGTGCAGCGCGACCTCGCCGGCGCCGACCGCGTCTCGGCCGACCTCGCCGACCAGTCGCGCCGGGCCGCGACGCTGGTCGGTGACCACCGGGACGTCGCGGTGGTCAGCTGGCTGGGCTACGACATCCCGCAGACCGCCGACACCCTTCGCTCCGGCCACTCGGTGGTCCTCCGGGAGAGCGCCGAAGCCGGCGCCGGAAGCCTGGCCGGCTTCCTGCGTGGCCTGCCCTCGGACCGGCACGTCACCGTGGTCGGTCACTCCTACGGCTCGACGACCGCCGGCCTCGCCGTCGCGCGCGGCGACACCGGCGTTGACGATCTCGTGGTTCTCGGCTCACCCGGCCTCGGTGCCGACACCACCACCGAGCTCGGTCTGCCGTCCCGCCGCGTCCACGTCCTCGAGGCCGACGACGACCCGGTCGCTGACCTCGGCTGGTTCGGGCGGGACCCCAGCGGGCTACCCGGCGTCGACCGGCTCAGCACTGAGAACGTCGAGCTGCCTGACGGCAGCCCCGGCCAACGGAGCGTCGGCCACAGCGGCTACCTCGTACCCGGCACCACGAGTCAGTGGAACGTCGCCGCCGTCGTCGCCGGGGCACCCGTCGTACCGGAAGGCCGACCCCCGCCCACCTGGTAGTCCTCCAGGGCCGCGACCTTCGGCGCGGACGCGTACGTCATTCACCGTCCGCGCAGCTGGTCGTGGCGAGCACACCGGAGATGGCGCGCACGCACATCCCGAACGACACCGCGCCCGGGTCCGGGGTCCCCACCGAACGTGCGGCCAGCGGTCGAGCCCGCCCGACCTTCGGCGACAGCGCTGCGGTCGCCTCGGCCCCGGCCAGCGCGGCGGCCACGGCCGTCTCCCACGCCGAGGCGAGGTCGCGACCGTCGGCCGTCTCCCTCTCGAGCGCTTCGGTGAACGGGATGACCGCATCCAGCAGGGTCTTGTCGCCCGCCGACGCCTTGCCGAGGTCGAACATCGACTGCAGGTATGCGCGGACGGCCTCGGCGACCCGCGTCGGCTCGGGTCGTCCCGCGTTGCCGAGCACCGCCCCGAACCCGCGAAGTCCGGCACCCCAGAGCACGCCGGACGTACCACCGGCGAACTCGGCCCAGGCGTCGCCCGCGGCTTCGAGCACGCCACGCGCGCCCCAACCAGTTTCGGCCGCAACGGAACCCGCCGTCACGGCGTGGTCGATACCCCGAACCATGCCCCGTCCGTGGTCACCGTCACCGGCCACCGCGTCCATCCGGCCGAGCTCCTGCTCGGCATCGTGGACGATGGGCTGGGCGGCGGTCAGCGCCGAAAGAACGACGGCGGCGACGCGCTGCGACGCCGCGTCACCCTCGACAGGACGGGTATCGACGGCCACCACGTCGTCGTCCGCGGAACCCTCGATGCCGAGGCTCTCGGCGACCGCCCCGCGCCGGAACGCCGGTGTGGACGCGGCGTCGAGCCACAGCGGCTCGAGCTCGTCGTTCAGCCAGGTCAGGGTCAGCGAGACGCCGCCCATGTCGAGGCTGGTGACCAGCTCGCCCACCTCGGGCGCGACGATCGTGAGCCCGGCCCCACGAAGCAGCCCGGAGACCGACTTCCAGAGGACGAACAGCTCCTCGTACTTGGTCGCGCCGAGCCCGTTGAGGATGACGCCGACGCGGTCGCCGGATCCCTCCGGACGCTCGCCGAGGATCTTGTCCACGAGGAGCCGCGCGAGCTTCGGCGCGGGCAGGCTGTCGACGTCCTCGAGCCCTGGCTCCCCGTGGATCCCGAGGCCCAGCCCCATCTGGCCGTCCGGGACCGAGAACAGTGGCTCCCCGGCGCCGGGGAACGTGCACCCGGAGAACGCGACGCCGAGCGTGTAGGTCCGGGCGTTGGCGAGCCGGCCGAGCCGTTCGACCTCGTCGATGTCGAGCCCGCGCTCCGCAGCCGCGCCGAGCACCTTGAAGACGACGAAGTCCCCGGCGATGCCGCGGCGCTTGGCGGCCTCAGCCGGCGATGCCGAGGCGATGTCGTCGGTGACGATGAGCTGGCGCGCGTCGATGCCGTCGGCGTGCAGCCGCTCACCGGCCATCCCGAAGTTCATGACGTCGCCGGAGTAGTTGCCGTAGGCGTAGATCACGCCGGCGCCGCTGTGGGCGATGCGACCTACGGAGTAGGCCTGGGCTGTGGAGGGCGACGTGAAGATGTTGCCCACCACCGCGCCGTCCGCGAAGCCCGGGCCGACCACGCCCATGAACGCGGGGTAGTGCCCCGAGCCGCCCCCGACGATGACCGCGACCTTGGGGGAGCGGGGCTTCACCCGCCGCACGACGCCACCGGGAACCGCCCGGACGTGCGACGCATACAGGTCGGCAAAGCCCTCGACGGCGTCGGCGGTGAACTCGGCGGGGTCGTCGAAGATCCGGGTCATGACGACACTCTCTCGCTCACGCTGCGAGGATCGCGAGGATCTCCTCGCGGGATCGCAGCGCATCGGCCTCGGGTCCGGCTCGGCGACCGGCGACGGGCTCAGCAGCCGTAGTTCTCGCGGATGAAGGCTCGCGCGTCCTTGGCCAGCTGCATCGAGTCGGTCCAGGTGTTGCGCCAGATGGCGAGGTTCGAGGACAGCGTCGGGTGGACCACCTCGGAGGAGAACGACTCGAACGTGAGCACGCCCTGGTAGTCGACGTCGTGCAGCGCGGCGAAGAACTCCGCGAACGGCACCGACCCGGTGCCGAGCGCCCCACGGTGGGACTCGCCGAGGTGGACGTAGCCGAACCGCCCCGCTGCGGCGGCGGCGTGGACGGCGCCCGCGAACGACACCTCTTCGATGTTCATGTGGTACACGTCGAGGTGGGCCATGACGTTGGGACGGTCGACGTCCTCGATGAACGCCAGTGTCTGCTCGGTCGTGTTGAGGACATTGGTCTCGTAGCGGTTGCAGAACTCCAGGCCGAGCGTCACACCGGCCTCCGCCGCGCGATCGGCGACCCAGGCGATCGACTCGACCGAGTTGGCCCGGCCGCGCTCGGTGACCGGCGCCGCATACTTGCCGAGCTTGGAGTAGAGGACGCCGCCGAGGTACGCCCCGCCGATGTCGCGGGTGAGCTTCACCGCGGTGTCGAGCAGCTGGCGCCCGCGAGCGACGCAGTCGGGGTCCTCGCTGGAGATGTCGGTCCCCTCGGAGAGTCCGAGCGAGACGTCGCCGAGGATGTCGTGCTGCTGAAGGAGCTTCGCGGTCATGTCCGCGTCGAACGTCTCGGGTTCGAGCGCGGCCAGCTGGATGAGGTCGTACCCCGCCTCTTTGGACGAGGCGATCGCTCGTCGCGCCTCCTCCGGCGACCAGCCGCCGACCCAGCACAGCGCGTGGATCCCGATGAGGTTCGTCGTCATGAGCGCTCCTTCGTTGGTTAGGGGCTATCGGAGGAAGGCCGCGGGCACTCCCGAGTCCACGGGTACCACGAGCCCGGTCGTCACCGGCAGCGAACCGTTCGTCAGGGCGACCACCGCCGAGGCCACATGCTCCGGCAGCACCTCCTCCTTGAGCACGGTCCGCTGCGCGTAGAACTTGCCGAGGTCCTCCTCCGCCACACCGTAGGTCTTGGCCCGAGAGGCGCCCCAGCCCCCGGCGAAGATCCCCGAGCCCTTGACGATCCCGTCCGGGTTGATCCCGTTGACCCGCACGCCGATGTCGCCGAGCTCGGCCGCGAGCAGCCGGACCATGTGTGCCTGCGCCGCCTTGGCCGACGAGTACGCGATGTTGTTCGGGCCGGCGAACACGGCGTTCTTCGAGCAGATGTTGACGATGTCGCCGCCCATCGCCTGTGCCCGCAGGACCGGCTCGGCGGCCTTGGCGAAGGCGAACGACCCGCGCGGCATGATCCGGTACTGCAGGTCCCAGTCCTCGAACGTCGTGTCGCCGAGTGAGCCGGCCCGGGTGATGCCGGCGTTGTTGACGAGCAGGTCGACGCCGCCGAACGCCAGGACCGCGGCATCCACGGCTGCGGCCACCGCGGTCTCGTCGGTCACATCGGCGACGACGCCGGCCGCGCGGTCCCGCCCGCCGAGCTCAGTGGCGACCTCGCCGACCTTCGACTCGTCGAGGTCGGCGATGACGACGTTGGCCCCCTCGGCCGCCAGAGCGCGGGCGGTCGCGAGGCCGATGCCGGACGCCGCGCCGGTCACGAGGGCGATCCGGCCGGCGAGCGGCTTCGGCTTGGGTCGCCGCCGCAGCTTCTGCTCCTCGAGGATCCAGTACTCCACCGCGAATTTGTCGGCCTCGTCGACCGGCGCGTAGGTCGAGACGCCCTCGGCGCCGCGCATGACGTTGATGGCGTTGACGTAGAACTCGCCGGCCACCCGCGCGGTCTGCTTGTCCGCGCCGAACGAGAACATCCCAACTCCGGGCACGAGGACGATGGCCGGCGCGGCGCCGCGCATCGCGGGGGAGTCCAGCGTGGCGTGGCGCTCGTAGTAGGCGCGGTACTCGGCGCGGTACTCCTCCTCGAGCTCGTGCAGTCGCGCGGCGACCTCGTCGAGCGGCGCGTCCGGCGCAGTGTCGAGCAGCAGGGGCCGCACCTTGGTGCGCAGGAAGTGGTCGGGGCAGCTGGTCCCGAGGTGGACGAGGTCGTGGGCCTTGGCGCGGGAGAGGAAGTCCAGCACGGTGTCGCTGTCGGTGAAGTGGCCGACCTGGCGGCTGTCGCGGGAGGCGACTCCGCGCAGGTGCGGGAAGAGGGCGGCGGCGCGGCGTCGGCGCTCGTCGGCGGGGAGTGAGGCGCGGGTGTCGTCGAGGGGCCCGAACGGCTCGTCGATGGACTTCTCCCCCAGGTACGCAGCGGCCTCCCGGATGATCCGTAGGCTCCGCTCCTCGACCTCCTGACTGGTCGAACCCCAGGCGGTCAGCCCATGCCCGCCGAGGACCGCGCCGATGACCCCGTCCTGGCCGGACAGCTCGCGCATGCTCCGTCCCAGTTCCCAGCCGGGTCGTTTCCACGGAACCCACGCGACGGCTCCGCCCCAGATCTCGTGGACCAGCTTCTCGCCGTCGGCGGAACAGGCCAGGGCGATGACGCTGTCGGGGTGGAGGTGGTCGACGTGCGCGTGTTCGACGAGCGCGTGCATGGGCGTGTCGATCGAGGGGGCCGCACCGCCGGTCCCGTGGCCGCAGTAGGCGAACAGGCCGACCATCTCATCCTCGTGCTCGAGACCCCGGTAGACCTGGTCCAGGCCAACCAGCCGGTCGCGTTCGAGCACGGCGAGGCCGTCGGCGGTGAGGGTGCCGAGGTCGCCGCCGGAGCCCTTGACGTAGAGCAGCTCGACCGGTTCGCCGCTGGCCGGGCTGGTGACGGTCACCTTGGCCGAGGTGTTGCCGCCGCCGTAGTTCGTGACGGCCGGGTCCGATCCGAGCCGGTTGCTGCGGTCCAGCAGCGCGCGGACCTCCTCGGGGAGCACGGTGGGGTCAGGCATGGTGGAGCGATCCTTCCACGAGGTCGACGAAGCGCTGGTAGGCGGCTTCGAGCGAGTGACGTTGCGTGGCAACGGTTTCGACGGGTACAGGTTGAGGTACGAGGCGGTCGACGGCCTCGGTCAGCGGTCGGTCGGTGAGCGCGCAGGACGCGAGGATTGCGGCGCCGACGCTGCTGCTGGCCGATTGGGTCACGCTCACCAGGACGAGGGGGGCGAGGACGGTCGCCCGGATCCGGTTCCAGACCGGACTGGCCGTGGCGCCGCCGGCGATGACGTGGTGCCGTGGGGTAACACCGAGCTGCCGGAGCCGTTCGAGACCCAGCCGTTCGACGAAGGCGACGCCCTCGAGCAACGCGCGGTATGCGTCGAGCCGGTTGCGGGGCTCGCCGTCGGACAGCGGGGGCAGGTTGCGGTCGGCGACCGGAAACCGCTCTCCCGCAACGGATAGCGGGTAGCGGACGTAACCGGCGACGGTGTCCGCCACCTGCCGGTCCAAGGCGGCGAGGTCCTCACGGGCGAACTCGATCGCCAGGATTCCGGCGCCGGCGTTGGACGCTCCACCGGCCCAGTAGCGACCGTCGGGAGCGAGGTGTGAGTAGACCGCGCCGTCCGCCGACTCGACCGGCGTCTCGCTGACCGCCTTGAGCACCAACGTGGTTCCCAGGACGCCCATGGTGTCGCCGTCGTGAACGGCCCCGGCGGCGATCTGGGCCGTGCAGCCGTCGGTCATCCCCGCGACGATCTCGACGTTGTCCGGGAGGCCGAGACTGCGCGCGACTTCCGTGGCGACGGTGCCGAGCCGCGTGCCGGGGCGGACGAGCTCGGGCAGCCGTCGTGTGTCGGCTCGGTCGAATCCGATCGCCGACATCGCGTCGACCGGCCACCGCCGGGCGACGAGGTCGATCCCGGCCTTGAGCCAGTGCGAGGTGTCCGCGGCGACCGCGCGACCGGCCAGCGCGGCGTTGACGACGTCGGGCGTCGAGGCCCAGCGCGCTCCCGGGAACTCTCGACGGATCGCCACCATCCGCCCGAGGGAGGAGGCGCCCGCCATGCCGGCCGAAGCGAGGACCTCGCTCCCCGAGGTGTCGTCGTAGAGGCGGGCGGCACCGACCGCCAACCCGCCCGCGTCGACCGGCACGACCGTCCCGGAGGTGCCGGTGACCGACACCGCGGCCACGCGAGCGGCGTCCGGGCCGAGCTGCTGGCATACCTGCCGGACGAGCTCGAGGGCGACCAGCGCATAGGTCGCTGCCTGACGCGACCCGCCCCCTGGCTGGCGTTCGGGAGCTGAGAGTGCCGAATCCGACCGGGCCACAACGCTTCCCGTGTCAGTGTCGAGGGCGACGCAGCGGGCCGAGGCGGTGGCGAGGTCGATGCCGAGCGTGAGCGGCGTCATGACGCGGCGCGTTCGAGGATGATGTCGGCGACCGTCGTGAGGTCGGCGACAGCCAGGTCGGGCTCGGCCAGCTGCTCGGGCGTCGGGTCGGGTGGAGCCTCACCGCGCAGCACCCAGATGGTCCCGATCCCGAGCGCCTTGGCGGGGCGGACGTCGGTGTCGAGCCGGTTCCCGATGTGGACGGTGTGCTCGGGCGTCGTGTCGCACTCGCGCAGCGCCCATTCGAAGAACTCGCGGCTCGGCTTCTCGTGGCCGACGACCGCGGAGATGCCCCAGACGTCGACGTAGGGTGCGAAGCCGTCCCGGGTCAGCGCGTCGACGGTCGCGGCCTCCTGGTTGGCGACGATCGCGAGCCGGACGTGGCCGTGCAGGCGGCGGAACATCTCGAGCGCGTCCGGGTAGACCGTGCCCTCGGGGTGGGTCCAGTACGGAGCCAGCCGGCGGTGGAGCTCGTCGCGGTAGGCCTCGTCTCCGAGCAGTTCGCTCGCCAGGGCGCGTCGGAGACTCCCGGACTGGGCGGCCCGGCCGCGGTCGTAGATCCGGTCGAAGTCGGTCGGGTCCACAGGCGGTCGGCCCTGCTCGGCGCGGAGCTCGTCGAGCCCGCGACGGACGGCGTTGGCGAAGTTGTCGTCGGAGTAGATCGGCCCGCCGACGTCGCAGAAGACCGCCTCGATCCGGTCGGGGAGCGCCACGGTCACCGGCCCCGGGCGAGGTTGCTACGGCGCTCGGCGATGTCGTCGCGCGCGAAGAACTTCTCGACGTCCTCGTCGGAGAGCGGCGCAACGCCGCCGACCGCATAGGCCGTCGCGCGGACCCGAGCCCCCTTGACCGCCATCGTCGAGACCGCCTCGACACCGGCGGCGGTCGGGGCGATGGCGACGATGCCGTGGTTGGCGAGGAGGACGAGCTGGGGGAGCGAGCCGTGAGCGTCGACGTACTCACGCAGCGCCACCGCGTAGAGGCGGCCGAGGGTGAGGCCCGGCGTCGCATACGGGACGAAGAGGGGGCGACCGATGACGACGGCCTCGTCGGAGTAGACGATGCGGGACCAGGCCTCCTCCGCGCGAACGCTGGCCAGCAGCCCGACGACGTCGGTCGGGTGGGTGTGGCCGACGAACCGCGCGGCGCCGACGATGCCGGCGTCGCGCGCAACGGTATGGATCGCGGCGTGCACGACGGTCTCGATGGAGCCACGCCGTGGTCCCGCACCGCCGGGGCGGTCGGTGCCGGGGGCGACGAGGACGGCGCTGAGGTCCGCCTGCGTGGTCGCCGGGTCGTCGACGACGGCCATCACCTCGTCGACGTCGACGACGACGAAGTCCTCAGCAGTCGCGACGGCGAGCCCGGCGCCCGAGGCCTTGACGACGAGACGTTCGTCGTCGAGGAGCTCGGAGGTGTTCCCCTCGGCGAGGACCGCGAGGTCGCGGGCCGGCTCGCCGAGCAGGGTGGTCAGGGCGACGAGAGCGGGGGAGACGAGATCGGGCTCCCAGGTGGTGTGGGTCATGAGTCCATGGCGAGGTCGTGCCGCTCGCGGTCGCGCGCCAGCAGTCGGGCGAAGTGGGCGGACGCGTCGTCCCAGCGGTCGGTTCGGGGGGTTGGCGCATACGTCGTCATGTCGGCGGTCCCGGCGATGACCCGGCGGATGTCGGCGAGGCCACCGAGCTCGCCCAGGGCGACGAGCTGCGTGGCGGCGTTGCCGAGCGCGGTCGCCTCGACCGGGCCGCAGTGGACGGGCAGGCCGGTCGCGTCGGCGGTGAGCTGGGAGAGGAGGGCGTTGTTGGAGCCGCCGCCGACGATGTTGACGCTGGGGATGGCGTGGCCGGTGACCTCGGTGAGGTCGTCGACGACGGCGCGGTAGCTGAGGGCGAGGGAGTCGAGGGTGCAGCGGACGATCTCGCCCGGCGTCTGGGGGACCGTCGTCCCGGTGGCGGCGCAGTAGGCCTGGATGCGGGCCGGCGCGTCCCGTCCGTCGAGGAACTCGGGGGCGTCGGGGTTGACGATGCTGTCCAACCCGCTGGCCTGGTCGGCCAGGGTGACCAGCTCCGGGTAGCTGTAGTCGCGGCCCTCCGCGGCCCAGACCCGGCGGCAGGCTTGGAGGAGCCAGAGGCCGGCGACGTTGCGCAGCAGGCGGATCGTGCCGGCATACCCGCCCTCGTTGGTGATGTTGCGGGCCTGGGTGTCGTCGCTGATCACCGGCCTCGGGACCTCGACGCCGACCAGCGACCAGGTGCCCGACGAGATGTAGAGGCCGTCGGGATGCGCGAGGGGGGTGCCGACGACGGCGCTCGCGGTGTCGTGGCCGGGCGGCATGACGACGCGGGTGGCGCTGAGCCGTCCCGTGGCGAGGTCCGGCAGGAGGGGGCCGACGTCGGTGCCGGGCTGGACGACCTCGGGCAGCATGTGCGTCGGGATGCCGAGTTCGTCGAGCAGGTCGGTGGCCCAGGCGTTGCGGGCCATGTCGTAGCAGCCGGTGGTGGAGACCGCGGAGTACTCGGTGACGCGGCTGCCCGAGAGCAGGTGGTGGAAGACGTCGGGAAGCATGAGCAGGCTCGCTGCCTCCTCGAGCCTTCGCGGCAGGACACGGGCGTCGGAGGCCAGGGCGAACACGGTGTTGATGGGATGGACCTGGACGCCGGTGGCGTCGTACAGGCGACGGGCGCCGATCGTGTCCAGGGCCTCGTCGTAGGTGACGACCTGGCGGGCGTCGCGGTAGCAGGTGGGCTCGTCGACGAGGTGGCCGCTTGCGTCGAGGAGCCCGTAGTCGACGCCCCAGGCGTCCACGCCGACGCTGTCGATGTCGGTGTCGCCGTTCGCCAAGGACGCGAGGCCCTGGCGGATGCCGCCCTCGAGGGTGGCCAGGTCCCAGCGCAGCACGCCGTCGACGTCGCGCGGGGTATGCGTGAAGCGGTGGACCACGTCGAGCTCGAGCCGTTCGCCGTCGAACCCGACACGGGCGACGCGTCCGCTCTCGGCGCCGAGGTCGACGGCGGCGACGGTGGCTCTGGGTTTTTGGGCGTTCTGGACGTTGTTGGCGGTCATGCGCGGCGGCTCACGGTCGGGGTCTGGTCGGGGTCCACGAGATCCCAGGTCACGCCGGCGTCGGCCCACTCTTGCCGGTATGCCGCGGGCACGCCGGTGTCGGAGATGAGGGCGGTGATCCGGTCCACCGGGAGGAACGGGTGGGTGCCGAACCGCTCGATCTTGGACGAGTCGAAGATGCCGTAGACCCGGCGGCAGACGGCGGCCATCGCCTCCTTGGCGCGGGCCTCCTCCGGGGTGAGGTCGAGCAGGCCGCGCTGGAGGCTGAGGCCGACGACGCCGAAGAACCCCTTGTCGACCTGGCCGCGGCCCTCGAGGACATCGCCGAAGAAGCCGACCATCGACTCGCTGGCCCGTCGCAGAACGCCGCCGGGCATGATCACGGTCGCGCGGGACTCCTTGAGCAGCAGGGCCGAGGTGCGGAGCCCGTTGGTGACGACGGTCAGCGGGGCGATGTCGACGAGTTCGTTGGCGAGGTAGAAGCAGGTCGTCGAGGAGTCCATGGCGATGACGTCGCCGGGGCTGACGAGCTGCGCGGCGCGCTTGGCGATGGCCCGCTTGGCCTTGGCGGCGACGCGTTGGCGGAACTCGAAGGCGCCCTCGTCGGAGCGCTGGGCCACCAGGGCGCCGCCGCGGATGCGACGGAGCATGGAGCGGCGTTCGAGGTTCTCGAGGTCCTTGCGGATGGTGACGGTGGAGACGCCGAAGCGGGTGCTCAGCTCACCGACCTCGACGCGGCCGTGTTCGTCGAGGTCGAGCAGGATCGCCTGTTCGCGGTCGAACTCGCTGAGCGACGCCACCCTTGCCCTCCTCGTCCCGGTCTCGGTGGCCCGAGCGTAAGGGAACGTAAGCGAAGGCGCAATAAGCGAAGGAGAAATGAAAGTGAGCCGCTGTCGTACGTCGCGTCCGCGGCTGCGCCGCCGACTGCTGGCTGCCGGGCTGCCGGGCAGTTCGGCTGCCGGGCTCTGCTCTGTTGTGCCTGGCGCGGCCCTGGTCAGTGGCTGACGAGCTCGGCCTGAGCCGTCCGCACGGTGACGGTGGTCGCCGGCCCTGGAACGGTCACGGTGTCTGGGATCGGAGCCCAGTCGCCGCCGTCGATCCGGAACTCGCCGCCAAAGATGGTGTTGACGCTGGCGGGGTAGGCACCCCCCTTGAGGTACTGGTGCGTGATGTTGCCGGACGGGTACACCCCACCCTCCGACCTCGTCGGCCCGAACGTCTGGCCGTCGCCGAACTGCCACATGAAGTTGACCAGCTTCACCCGCACGTCGACGTGGTACCCGTTCATCCTCGCCGGGTCGATCGCGTCGACCTCACCGGGCTGGAACCCTTCTGGCGTCCAGTTCACCTTGTAGAAGGTGTCCAGGCCGACCAAGGTCACGTCCCCCTTGGGTTGCGTCGAGATCTGCGGCTTCGCCCAAGGCGTGTGGTTGAAGGCGTCCTGGATCATCGCCATGGTCAGCGGGGGCCGGCTTCCAGGGACCGCGTCGGCCCAACACGTCGTCCCGATCAGCTGCCAGGCGGTGGGGGCTGGCCGTCCTGGAAGGTTCGGCGCCAAATGCGAGTCAGGGGCCCAGGCCCATTCGCAGGGTTGGAGCAGGCCACTGACCGCTCCGTTGCACATGACGTCCGCGCCCGGTTCCCCCGGCGAGCGCCCGTCGGGCACGCCGTCGTTGATCCGTATTCGTATCGAGGAGCATCAGCAGCAGGCTGCAATATCGCTCTTGCCGTCGTCACCTGGCCCTTCGGGAAGGTCAACGACGTCTTGCGCGTTAGACGTGTATCTATGCCCTCGTCCGTGCTGAACAACCCAGAAGCGTCCGCACTGTCGTGGAGTCGTCGGAGCCGGATTCGCGACACCTGAGCTCCGAGCAGCTTGAGACAGCCAAATGTGACCGTGACAGGAGTAGCACACGTGTGAATGGCTCATAGTCCGCGAACTGGCGATTCTCACGCGGACCCCTGAACTTCCGCCATCCTGACGCTCATCTGGCCATCGAACTTGCATACGGATGACGTTCCCGCGACTCAGCAGGAATTGTCGTTACAACGGCGCCACTAGCGTCGACACCTTGCGCCCCGTCTGCGTAGTGACGAGCACCTGTGGCCGTGCCGTGCGCTGCGAAACGTGCTGAGACGGTCAAGTAGACCGGCGATCACGAATCGTCCCCACGTAGTCGCTGACCTTCTGCTTCCAGCTCGTTGAATGGATGTGATTGTGCGCAGCGCATGACTCACACGTTGATAACTGAAGCCAGAGATCTAGTCTGGCGTCAATGCGTTTTACATGCCTGATTCAACCTTCGGCAAGAAGTATCGGGTGAACGCTTCGGCGCCTTGAGGGGTGTTCGCTCTGGCGGCCTCGGGATCTGGGCCTGTCCGGAAGCTGGTCGTCGATTGGGAGCCTGGTGGTGGTGGAGGGGGACGACGTGGTGTTTGTCGAGCTGACGGGTGCGTCTGTTGTCGACGACGAGCTGGGTGGGTCGGTCGCGGGCGGGGTTGTACAGGCGCCGATCAGCGACACCGCTCCCAGAGCCAGGGCTGCGGCGTAGCCCTTCATCCGTCGGCGCACTCTGACATCCCCTCAACCAAGCTTTTGCGGTTCTCCCGCACCAAACGCTGGCCAGTATGCCTGAGTGAACGACGTCGTCTACCCCGTCCTCCACAGGCAATTTGGTCACGAGGAGCGTTGACCACAGCGGACTGTGGTCGACGCTCCACGATGTGGCTCGAGCAGGGCTGATCGACTCGGGAGACGCCTCTCGATGGAGCGAAATTGGTGCCCCAACGCTGACTTCGCTCCACTCAGGACAAGGCGCCGCGGCGGCGCTCGCACGTTGAGTGCGGCGGGCTGGGCGGTCGGATCAAGATCGTGGTGACTTCTGTACCCCCTGGGGTCAAGGATCGACCACGATCTCCTGTCGGGCCTCCACGTGAAGCGGGGACGCCGGGCCCACACAGCGGCCAGCCGGCCCGCCACCCAGCGCCCCTCCGCCACGACACGCCGAGGTCGACGCCCTCTTGACAGCCGGCCCTGCGAGGGCGTTACCTCTACCCCTAGATGTAGTAGTTACACGGATGTAAGTCGTCCACATCTAGTCCCCAGGGGAAGAGCCCTTCTCCACAGATTGTTCACATGATGTCCCCCGAACCGTCCCCAGAAGGGAGTCACGCACCATGCACTGTCCCTTCTGCCGCCACAACGACTCCCGGGTCATCGACTCCCGTACCACCGACGACGGCACCGCCATCCGCCGCCGCCGTCAGTGCCCTGAGTGTGGCCGCCGCTTCACCACGGTCGAGTCCGCCAGCCTGAGCATCCTCAAGCGGTCCGGCGTGACCGAGCCGTTCAGCCGCCAGAAGGTTCTCGTCGGCGTCCGCAAGGCCTGCCAGGGCCGCCCGGTCACCGAGGACGACCTGGCCGTGCTCGCGCAGCGGGTCGAGGAGAGCATCCGCGCGCAGGGGAGCGCCGAGATCGAGGCGCACGAGGTCGGCCTGGCCGTGCTCGAGCCGCTCCGGGAGCTCGACGAGGTCGCCTACCTCCGGTTCGCCTCCGTCTACCAGGCCTTCGACAGCCTCGAGGACTTCGAGGCCGCCATCACCTTGCTGCGCGCCGAGCGCGACGCGACCGGCCAGGAGCCGGCCGGACACACACAGCCGGCGGGACACACACAGCCGGCCGGACACACACAGCCGGCCTCCACGCATACCGAGTAACACCAGCACCACTGGCACCAGCGCAACGTCGCGTTCGAGTGTCAGACCTCAGCGATACAACAGACACCAGAGGCCCGGGACAACCGGGGAAGGGGAGCCACCAATGACCGAGACCGCCAACCGTGCCGGGTCCACCAAGCCGGGCAGGAACGGCAAGGGCAAGGGCGTGACGATCGAGAGGATCTACACGACCCCCGGTGTGCACCCCTACGACGAGGTCACCTGGGAGACGCGCGACGTCGTCCAGCAGAACTGGAAGACCGGCGAGACGATCTTCGAGCAGCGCGGCGTCGAGTTCCCCGACTTCTGGTCCGTCAACGCCTCGACGATCGTCACCACCAAGTACTTCCGTGGCGCCCTCGGCACGGCGGTGCGCGAAACCGGTCTGAAGCAGCTCATCGACCGTGTCGTCCTCACCTACGTGAAGGCCGGCCGTGAGTACGGCTACTTTGCCACCGAGGACGACGCCACCCTTTTCGAGCACGAACTGACGTATGCCCTGCTCCACCAGGTCTTCTCGTTCAACTCGCCCGTGTGGTTCAACGTCGGGACGGCTTCGCCCCAGCAGGTCAGCGCCTGCTTCATCCTGGCCGTCGAGGACTCGATGGACTCGATCCTCAACTGGTACAAGGAGGAAGGGAAGATCTTCCAGGGCGGCTCCGGTGCCGGCCTCAACCTCTCCCGCATCCGCTCGTCCAAGGAGCTGCTGAGCTCCGGCGGGACGGCGAGCGGTCCGGTGAGCTTCATGCGCGGCGCCGACGCGTCCGCCGGGACGATCAAGTCCGGTGGCGCCACCCGTCGCGCGGCCAAGATGGTCGTCCTCGACGTCGACCACCCCGATATCGAGGAGTTCATCGAGACCAAGGCGCGAGAGGAGGACAAGATCCGCGCGCTGCGCGACGCCGGCTTCGACATGGACCTCGGCGGCAAGGACATCGTCTCCGTCCAGTACCAGAACGCCAACAACTCGGTCCGGGTCAACGACGAGTTCATGAAGGCGGTCGAGGACGGCGCCGAGTTCGGGCTGCGCTCTCGCCTCGACAACTCGGTCATCGACACGGTCGACGCTCGCGAGCTGTGGGACAAGATCGCCAAGGCCGCGTGGGAGTGCGCCGACCCGGGCATCCAGTACGACGACACGATCAACGCCTGGCACACGAACCCGGAGACCGGCCGCATCACGGCCAGCAACCCGTGCTCGGAGTACATGTCGCTCGACAACAGCTCCTGCAACCTCGCGTCGCTCAACCTGCTGAAGTTCCTCCGCGACGACGACACGTTCGACGCGGTCACCTTCCAGAAGGTCACCGAGCTGGTCATCACCGCGATGGACATCTCGATCTGCTTCGCCGACTTCCCGACCGAGGCGATCGGCCAGACCACCCGCGACTACCGCCAGCTCGGCATCGGGTATGCCAACCTCGGCGCCCTGCTCATGGCCACCGGTCATGGGTACGACTCCGACGGCGGCCGCGCGCTCGCTGCCTCGATCACCTCGCTGCTCACCGGCGCCTCCTACAAGCGGTCCGCCGAGCTCGCCGGAATCGTCGGTGCCTACAACGGGTATGCGCGCAACGCCGACGCCCACAAGCGGGTCATGCGCAAGCACCAGGCCGCGAACGACGAGATCCGCACCCTCGACGCCATGGACCGGTCGATCCACCAGCTCGCCACCAAGGCGTGGGCCGACGTCGTGTCGATCGGGGAGAAGAACGGCTACCGCAACGCGCAGGCCTCGGTCCTCGCCCCGACGGGGACGATCGGCTTCATGATGGACTGCGACACGACGGGCATCGAGCCCGACTTCTCGCTGGTCAAGTTCAAGAAGCTCGTCGGCGGCGGCTCGATGCAGATCGTCAACCTGACGATCCCGCGGGCGCTGAAGAAGCTCGGCTACACCACCGAGACGAGCGAGGCGATCGTCGAGTTCATCGCCGACAAGGGCCACGTCATCGACGCCCCGGGCCTGAAGCCGGAGCACTACGACGTGTTCGACACGGCCATGGGCGCTCGTGCGATCCCGCCGATGGGGCACGTGCGGATGATGGCGGCCGCGCAGCCGTTCCTCTCGGGCGCGATCAGCAAGACGGTCAACCTGCCGGAGACCGCGACGGTCGAGGAGATCGCCGACGTCTACCTGCAGGGCTGGAAGCTCGGCCTCAAGGCGCTCGCGGTCTACCGCGACAACTGCAAGGTCGGCCAGCCCCTCTCCGACGGCGGGTCGACGGCCAAGGACGCTGCCGCGGACAAGGCCGCGGCGGCCGCCGAGCCGGTCATCCAGAAGGTCGTGGAGTACCGCCCGGTTCGCAAGCGTCTCCCGAAGCGTCGGCCGTCGCAGACGACGTCGTTCTCGGTCGGCGGGGCCGAGGGCTACCTCACCGCCGGTTCCTACCCGGACGACGGCCTCGGCGAGCTGTTCCTCAAGTTCGGCAAGCAGGGCTCGACGCTGGCCGGCGTGATGGACGCCTTCTCGATCGCCGTCTCGATAGGGCTTCAGTACGGCGTCCCGCTCGAGACGTTCGTGGAGAAGTTCACCAACCTGCGGTTCGAGCCCGCCGGACTCACGGACGACCCGGACGTGCGGATGGCGCAGTCGATCATGGACTACGTCTTCCGACGGCTCGCGCTGGACTACCTCGACTTCGAGACGCGCTCCTACATCGGCATCCACACGGCCGACGAGCGGTCACGGCAGCTCGAGACCGGCTCGTATGCGCCGTCGGAGTCCGAGTCGGACGAGGACGTCGAGGACGAGCTGGAGACCTACGCCCAGTCCGCTCCGATCAACCGGCCCAAGCCGGTCGAGGCGCCGGCGGAGGCAAAGGTGACGAAGCCGGCCGAGTCCACAGCACCGGCCGAGCACGCCGCGACGATCTCGGTCGACGACGTCAAGTCGGGCGCCGGAGCGGCGTCGGCCCGCGAGGTCACGGGGATCCACTCGTCGGCTGAGCTGCTGGAGAAGTTCCAGGGCAAGGCCGCGGACGCACCGATCTGCATGACCTGCGGGACCAAGATGCGCCCCGCTGGCTCCTGCTACGTCTGCGAGGGCTGCGGCAGCACCAGCGGCTGCAGCTGACCTGAACGACACGAGGGCTCCCGAGGCACACCGCCCCGGGAGCCCTCGCCGTTTTACACCGCTGCGGTTACGCGACCGGCTCATGCGACGGGTGTTGGTCAGCCTGAGGCGCCGAACTCCTCCGGGCCGATGACCGGACGAAGCGCCGCCTCGGCGTCCCTGCCGCAGAACGCCTTTCGCACGACGTCTCCGGCGAGCACGTTGCCCAGCGCACCCATGACCATGGCCTGGTCGAGCGAGAAGTAGTAGTGCGAGAGCGTTCCCGAACGCGTGGCGACCGCGTCGAGGAAGCCACCCGGCGCATACGCGCCGAGATGGTCCTCGATGTTGACGAGGTTCGTGTACGCCTGGTCGGGTTCGTGCATCATCGCGAGGAACGACGCGTGCGGCGTCACGACGCCGTCGCCGAAGGTCGGGGTCGGGTTCGTCGCCGGCCGGACGCCGTCGAACCCGATGTCGACGTTGGTGTTCTGCTCGTCGGAGTAGTACCCATCGGGCTTCATCCCGAGCCGGTCGACGCCGTACTCCCGGTAGCCGCCGAACGGGTCGCTGGACGGTGAGAAGCCCCAATACCCGTAACCAGCCTCGAGCAGCCCGTGCTCCCGCTGGGCCCGGATGTGCAGCGGGTGGTTCAGCCCCCAGCTGCGCGGTGCCCACGTCGCTTCGGGTACGAAGACGTCCGGCATCAGCTCCTCGAACATGCTGCCGCCCCAGCCAGGCACGATGCGCATCCCGCGGTAGGCGTACGCGCCCTCGTAGACGTCGATGCCCAGGTAGGTGCGCGTCACGCCGGCTGGCTTGCTCTCCTGCCAGTCATAGGTGTCGGGGAAGGTGCGCCACATCGCGAAGTACTGCTGCTTCGGGATCTGGCCGGTGATGATCCCGAGGTAGCTGGTGATCCGCGTCTCCGACACCGTCGTGTCGTAGTAGTTCGTTGTGTAGTAGACGTCCGGGCCGACCCTGATGTGGTTGCCCAGGACGTGTGTCTGATCGGGCGGTGGTGCCGCGTCCCAGAACCCGCCGTGGATCAGCCCGCCCGGCCTCGTCGTGCCCGGGTCGTAGAACATGTCCCAGCGCATCCGGCGGAAGATGCGGCCGGCGATCACGCCGGCGGCACGGTCGGAGTTCATCACCACCCGCAAGGCGGCACCGAGCCAGCCGTTGTCGACGCTGGAGAGGAACGGGTAGAGCACTCCGCCGCCGACTGGCCAGGCGGTGAGCTTGGCGGCCGTCGCCGGCGAGTACCAGTTGTAGTACATGCCGCTCGGCTCGTGCCGGGGCATCCGGTCGATCGTCCGCAGGGTGCGGATCAGGCGCGTCGTGGCGTCACCCGTGGGAGATCAGGCCGAGCTCCCGGGCGACCACGATGCTCCACAGCATGCCGCCGATGTTCGTCGGCGAGGTCCACCCCGAGCGGTCGCCGGCGGCCAAGCGGTCGGAGGAGTTGTCGGCGACCAGGCCGGTCCGCTCGTCGGTCATGACGTCCAGGCAGTGCCACGTGTCCCGGGCCCAGCGCCCAACGCGGCTGGAGTCCCTGGGCCGAGGGCGCGCGGACACCGTCGGGCCGCCGGCGGCGGCGGCGCCCGCGGGTGAGAACCCACCGGCCGCGATCAGGCCGGCCGCGCCGGTGACAGCGCCGATGACCTGTCGCCGGGTGGGTCGACGGTTGTTCACGTCGACAGGACGGCAACGGTCGGGGGCGGGCATCGGATCTCCTTTGGTGCGCGCATCGGCGAGCGCACGCGGGGTCTCCCGATCATTGGGGGTGGCGAGAGGTTCGGCAACTCGCCCGGGCGTCGGCACGTGGCGCCGGGCGTCACGCGCCCCGGTGAGCGTCGCGCCAGGCGTTCCAGATCTCCGGCCGAAGGCGGCCCCGATCCGCCACGGGCATACCTTCCCCAATCGCCCACTCCCGGACCTCGGCGACTGAGGCTGGTTGATCGGCCAGATCGACGCCACGCGGCTGCGGCCGTCGATGTGGCACCTCGTCGATCATCCGCTCCATTCGCTCGATCGCTGCGGTCTCGGTCTCTGCCCAGAGCTGCGCCGCCGCGAGGTACCGGTAGACCCATTCCTCGGCCAGTGAGCGTGTCTCGCAGAACACGATCGGCACGTTGGGATAGCGAACCTGCAGCTCGGCCAACCCGTCGAGCACCACCGCCGGTCGTACCCGGTCAACCTTCAGCAGCTGCGAGTAGCGCTCCTCCACCACGACCGCCGCCCGCGGCAGCGCAGCCAGCTCGCCCAGCGCGAAGCGGAGCCGCCCGTCGGTGACGCTCGACACGAGGTCCGGCAGCGACTTGCGCTCAACCGACGCGACAAGGACCCCCTCGATCTCCAGTCCGTAGTCGCCGCAAGCGAGGGGAGCGACTCGCGTATGGACCTGCTGGGCAGCGAAACGGTACGCATACCGCTCGTGGGAGTCCACGACGATGGGAATATCAGGTATGCCGGCCGCCCTTGCCGTGGGGAGGCTGACGTTGGGTCGGGCCTGTCTCCGAGTCCGCGCCGACTGCCAGAACACCATGTCCCGGCCGCGGGCCCTGGTGTAGACGATCTGCGACCGGTTCTCGCGGGAGCGTGCGAGGACCAGGTCGATGGCCGCACCCCGGCGCGCGCAGGACCGGACCGCCACCCGCTCGACGATCTCCGGCTCGTCCGGCCACTCGCGCACATGCACCGGGTAGCAGAACAGTGCCTTGGTCCGTGGCCACGTACCGGAGGTTCGGAACACGAGCCCTACCCCAAGAGGTACGCGTAGCAGAAAGGGCAGCGTGGAATCGGGGTCCGGGTTGCGAGCGATGAGGAGCTCATCCACAAGACCCAGTCTGGCGGAGCGGCCGCCGGTTCGACCCGCTGCCCCCCGTTGCGTGGCCACCCACCCGAGTTCAGTGCATGCTGGGCTGCGGGTATCACAGCGACTCGCGACCACGACGTCCAGCTGCGAACTGGGCCAGCGCCATGACGTTCGAGAGTCGTTCGAGCTGGCGGGCTCACCTGAGGGTGATCGCGGCGAGTCCGAGCGCACCTGCGGCGCGATTTTCGGTGCGTGCAGGGCTGACCTGTCGTGAGCGAAAACCATTGGCCAACAGAGCAGTTCGCATCCGTCTGTCCACCCGTAACCAGCTCGCCGGTACTATCACCGAGGTCTCCGTCGGTGCGGTCATGGCGTCAGTCAAGGTAAAGCTGGACGGTGGCGACCAGGTCGTCACGGCGTCGATCACCACGGAGGCCGTCGAGGAGCTGGGCCTGGAGGCCGGCAAGCCCGCCACGGTCCTCATCACGTCGACCGAGGTCATGCTCGGCGTCGAGTGACGCACTCTCAGATCGTCGGCCGCCTCGACAGGTATCAGCAGGTGCTCTGGCACCCTCCACGGGAACATGAGCCACGGAAATGCTGACAACGGTGTCACCACCCCCCGGTCCACGTTCTACGACCAGGGACGCTTCGGTCGGATGTTCCCGACCCTCCCGCCGTTCGCGGCGGACACCCCGACCATTCGACAGGCGCTCGTCGAGATCGGCCAGCCCGGCGGGATCATGGACGCCCAGGACGACCTGTCCGACCCGATCACCCTCATCACCGACCCGGCCAAGAGCGCGCACAACCCGAACAACCCGACGATGACCGCGGGTTTCACGTTCCTCGGTCAGTTCCTCGACCACGACATGACGTTCGACCCGACTTCGAGCCTCGCCCGCCGACAGGACCCGGAGTCGATCCGGAACTTCCGGATCCCCGCTCTCGACCTCGACAGCGTGTACGGCGGCGGTCCTGGCGTCAGCCCGCACCTCTACGACCAGAGCGTCGATCGCGGCCGGACGACGATGCTCGTCGAGGAGATCCCGGGCTCAGCTGCCGTCACCTGCGACGGCCAGGTCCGGTACGACCTGCCGCGCAACAGCCAGAGCGTCGCCCTCATCGCCGACCCTCGCAACGACGAGAACCTCATGGTCAGCCAGATCCAGCTGGCCTTCCTCAGGTTCCACAACGCCGTCGTCGCCGACGTGAGGACCGACCTCGGCTCCGCATACACGCTCGAGGAGATCTTCGCGGAGGCCCAGCGGATCGTCCGCTGGCACTACCAGTGGATGGTGATCCACGAGTTCCTGCCCAAGACCATCGGCAGCTCGATGACGCAGAAGATCCTCACCAAGGGGCGCACGTTCTACAACTGGCGCAACGACCCCTACATCCCCGTCGAGTTCTCCGTCGCCGCATACCGGTTCGGGCACTCGCAGATCCGGCCCAGCTACCGCGGCAACTTCGGGACGAGCGCGGCCGACCCGACCCAGCAGTTCTTCGCCCTCGTCTTCAAGCCCGGCGACCCGAACCCGGCCGACCCGGACGACCTCCGTGGCGGGTGCCGGGCCCCACGCCGGTTCATCGACTGGCAGACGTTCTTCGACTTCGGCGACGGGAAGGTGCGACCCAACAAGATGATCGACACCGCGCTGTCGAGCATCCTGTTCCATCTCATGGGCCAGTCGACGGGTACGCCCGACTCGCTGGCCATCCGCAACCTCGTGCGGAACCTCACGATGGAGGTCCCGTCGGGCCAGTCGGTCGCCAAGGCCATGAAGCTGCCGGTCCTGCCCAAGAGCGACCTCGCCGACCTCGCACCGCACCACCTGGACGAGCGGACACCGCTGTGGTTCTACATCCTGCGCGAGGCGCAGGTGAAGGCCGGCGGCGAGCACCTCGGTCCGGTGGGCGGGCGGATCGTCGGCGAGGTCATCGTGGGCCTCATCGAGGGGGACAGCCAGTCGTACCTCACCCAGGACCCCACCTGGACGCCCACCTACGGGACCGACGGCGCGTTCGAGATGACCGACCTCCTCACGAAGGCGGGGGTCGTCGGCTCGCTCGCCTGAACGCATACCCGGTATGCGCGGTGTCTGGAACAGTGGGCCCGTGACCGATGCGCCACCGTCCGGGCCGACCTCCATAGCCGTCGCACCGTCGACCGACCCGGACACCGGGCTGACCTCGGCGGAGGTCGCGGAGCGGACGTCGCGCGGTCAGGTGAACGCCACCGAACAAGCGACCTCCCGGCCGCTCTGGACGATCATCAAGACGAACGTCTTCACGCGCTTCAACGCGATCCTCGGCGTGCTGTTCGTCCTCGTCCTCAGCACCGGGTCGTTCGCCGACGGCCTTTTCGGCGGGATCCTCATCATCAACTCGGGCATCGGGATCGTTCAGGAGTACCTCGCCAAGCGGAAGCTCGACCAGCTCGCCCTGCTCAACCAACCGACCACCCGGGTGGTTCGGGACGGACAGATGACCGAGATCGCGACGAGCGACGTCGTCCTCGGCGAGCTGGTCGAGCTGCGCGCCGGCGACCAGGTGCCGGCCGACGGACATCTCCACTCGGTCAGCGGACTCGAGGTCGACGAGTCGAACCTCACCGGTGAGTCGGACCCGATGCCCAAGCAGGCGGACGACGACGTGAGATCGGGAACGACAGTCGTGGCGGGCAGCGGGCGGTTCGTCGCCGCCGCCGTTGGTGCTGACTCCTACGTGAACACCATTGCGGCGCAAGCCAAGACGTTCACCAAGACGCACTCCGAGATCCAGGCGTCGGTCAACACGCTGCTGAAGTACATCACCTGGGTGATCGTCCTGGCCCTGCCGCTACAGATCTGGTCGCAGGTCCAGGTGTACGGCGCGGACGACTGGCGCACCGTCATCGTGCGGTCGACCGGCGGTCTCGTGGGGCTGGTGCCGGAAGGGCTCGTCCTGCTCACCTCGGTGGCCTTCCTCCTCGCGGCCGTCTCACTGTCGCGCCAGCAGGTCCTGGTTCAGGAGCTGCCGGCGGTCGAGGGGTTGGCTCGCGTCGACGTCGTCTGCCTGGACAAGACCGGCACGCTGACGGTGGGTGACATCGCGTACGACTGCTGCGACCCGGTGGGGGACCAGCCACTCCCAGTCGGGGACGTGGAGACCGCACTCGGTGCGATGGCCGACGACCCCAACGCGAACGGAACGCTCAAGGCGCTGGCCGCCGCCCTCGACGGTCCGCAGGGCTGGGACCGGACGCAGACCATCGCCTTCAACTCGGCCCGCAAGTGGAGTGCCGCGTCGTTCGCCGACCGCGGGTCCTACGTCCTCGGCGCGCCGGACGTGCTCCTCGCCGTGGACGACCCACTCCGCGCGCAGGTCCTCGAGAAGGCGAGGACCGGTCTGCGAGTGGTGCTGTTGGGGCACAGCGACGCCGCGCTGGACGGACAGGTCCTGCCCGTCGGGATGCGGTCGCTCGCCCTGGTGTCGTTGAGCGAGCAGGTCCGGCCGGACGCGAAGGACACCCTGGACTACTTCGCGTCGCAGGGCGTCGACGTCAAGATCATCTCCGGGGACAACCCGCAGACCGTCGCCGCGATCGCGCGCCGGGTCGGCCTCGACATCCCCGACAGCCGGCTGTGCGACGCGCGGACCATCGGTACCGACGTCGAGGCGCTCCGGGCGGTCGTCCGGGAGACGACGGTCTTCGGCCGGGTCAGTCCCGAGCAGAAGCGGGCCCTCGTCCATGCGCTGCAGGCCGACGGACACGTCGTGGCGATGACTGGTGACGGTGTCAACGACGCGCTGGCGATCAAGGATGCCGACATCGGCGTCGCGATGAACAACGGCGCCCAGGCCACCAAGGCGGTGGCGCAGCTGGTCCTGCTCGACGGAAAGTTCTCGCACCTGCCGTCGGTGCTGGCTGAGGGCCGGCGGGTCATCAACAACGTCGAGCGCGTGGCCAACCTCTTCGTCGCGAAGAACGTCATGAGCCTCATCGCGATCGTCACGGCCGCCGCGTTCGCCCTGCCGTTCCCGTTCCTCCCGCGGCACCTGACCCTGGTTTCGGCGGTGACCATCGGCATACCGGCGTTCGTCCTGGCCTTGGGGCCGAACAAGCGGCGGTACCACCCCGGATTCCTGCGTCGCGTCCTTCGGTTCGCGGTCCCGGCCGGAGCGGTATGCGGTGTGGTCGTCATCGCGTCGTACGTGCTGGCGCACACCGTGTTCGCGACCCCGACGGCGGGCGAGTGTGCCGGCGTGTCGCAGGGCACGACGCCACAAGAGATCTCGTCGCAGTGCTGGGAACCGTCGACAGCGGCCACGATCTCGCTGCTCGTGGCGGCGTTCTGGATCCTCATCGTGCTGGCGCGCCCGTTCCGGCTGTGGAAGACGGCGTTGGTAGCGGTCTGCATCCTCATCGCGGTCGGCGCGTTCACGATTCCCTTGGCGCAGCAGTTCTTCCAGTTCTCCGCACCGGCGGCGATGGTGTGGCAGTCACTGGCGGTGGGCGCCGTGGGTGCGGCCGTGATCGAGATCGTCTACCGCCTGCAGCCCGGTATGCGTCAGGATCCGGAAGAGCCGAAGCTCGCCACCCGCGCGCCCGCGGTCCCTGGTTCCGGTTGATATCGGTCGGAATTCCGACCGCTATCACCCGCTCCCGGAGCGGACCTTCATCGAGGCCCTTTCAGGAGCCTTTTCGGCGTTCCGGTGCTGGGATTTCTCCCTGGGTCGGTCCTGCGCGCGTCACCTCATGAGGCCGTCGATCGACATCGCTTCGCGGTCCTCGTCGCTGAGGCGTTCGTCGAAGTCCCTCAGGATCTCGTCGACTCGGTCACGAGCCTCGTTCTGGCGCATCGCGTCGACCTCGCATCGAGGTGGCATGGTCATTGACGGCCGCAGGCCGCCTCCGGCGATGCGCTGGTATCGGTCGTATTCCGACCGCTACCAGCGCGTCCAGGCGAGCCTGGATCAACGGTCTCAGCGCGACGTAGAGCCATTCCAGAGTCAAGTCTCTCAATGAGGTCGCGGGCGAACTCGAGATTCCGTGCAGATGGGTGCGCATGTCGAAGATCGGGGACGGAAGGTCCATGACGTCTGTCGATCGCGCCGTCCTCCGCTTGATGCGCATCGAGTAGCCCGGACCGATCGAGGTGCTCAAACAGCGTCGAAGACCGACTCCGTCGTCAGCAGTGCCTGTGACCACCGACGGCGGGCGTCGTAGCCGCTTCCCTTCCACGGCTTCGAGCATCGCGTCCCGGCGCTCGAGTCAGTTCTCACTGGGTCCATCCGCGCCCAGTAGCTGCCGGGAGCTCCTGGAGGACGCTTCCGTAAAGTCGGCGGACATGCTCGTGGCTGGCTCACCGTGCAAGGTCGTCCCTGTCGGGATGACGGCCAAACGTCGGCCCATCTGGTCGGATCGGATCTGAGAACACCCAGGTGTCCTTGGCGTCCCCTCAGGAATGCGTGTGGCTTCCTGAACGGCGGTATCCCATGGTGGTCGTGTTGACGACATGCCGCCGGTGTGCGGCTCCACGACGCTGTCGAGATTGGGTCATCCCCGTCCTCGTCGCACACGCAAGGTCTTGGCGGTCTCGCCGAGCTCGGGGAGACGTCGCCGAGGGGCTGCACGTCTGCCTCGGAACACGTTGATCCCTTGTCAGGCGCGCCTCCGACTCGCAGCTCCGGAGCGTGATGCCGACCCTGGCGGGCGCCGCCGAGGCAACAGCGCCCGCGAGGACGGTGGGCACCACGACGGCGCCGGCGGTGTGGAGGCCGCTGCGGGGGTCAACTCCGAGGCGCCACTCGAACGCGTTGATCTGAGGCTTGCTGGTGGCGCCGACCCACAGCGCGACCGGCAGGGGATTGGTGGCCAGCACGACCGTGTCGAGGATCCCGACCGCGGCGCCGGCCGCCCAGTCGCGACGTTCCTGGTTGAGCTCCCACGGCGGCGCCAGCACGAAGTTCCACGCGTGCTGCCACGCCGACATCGGCTCGGGGGCCGACGCCATGGCGTCGCGCAGCGTCTCGGCGGCCTCGTGGCCGGCTCGGTCGACGTCGGCGCGGACCCGTTCCAGCAGTTCGACCGCCGCTAGTCGCTGCTCGCGTCCGACCGGGGACAAGACAACATCCAGCGGTCCGGCATCGAGGCCGAGCGGCCCGCCGAGGGCAGCCGCCGCCGCGCGGATACCCTCAGCGAACAGGTCACGGGCCCGGCAAGCCGCCAGCTGCGCGGAGAGCAGCGTCGCCGCGTACCGGCCCAAGGCCGCGCAGGCCGCGTCAAAACAGCCGGCCGCAGCGCTGAAACGCCCTGGCTGTAGCCCGAACTCCTCGCGGAACCCACCAGCAGCGGCGCCGTCCCACGAGACCTCGACCCGTCCGAGAGCGCGCGCAGCGTCGGCCAGGAGGTCGGCGTACCCCCCCAGCGCGTCCCCGAGACCAGCGACAGCCCCAGGCGAGCCGGGAACCAGCCGCTCGGCGGTGTACCCGTGCGCAAGGTCCGAGAGAGCGCTCACGGCGGGCCCGTCATCGCGGCGACGTACCCAGCAGCAGCGGCCCGGTCGGTCGACGCGTAGGACGCCACGCACGCGTCCAACCGGTCGGCGATGTCGTGCTGCCCACCGATCAACGCGTCGAGGCCGAGCTGCCACCGCTCGACGAACTCGCCCAGCACCCCCTGGAGAACGTCGTGACCGACCGCGACCTCGTCGTCAAGGGCCCCGACGAGACCGTCCCGCACGGCATCGGAGGTGCGCCGAACATCCGACGCCGCCTGCACGAGGCTGTCGAGGACGACGAGGAAGCGGTCGGTCACTCCTCGATCAGAGCAGAGGCGCGCGCCCCGGCCGCTGACTTATCCACAGCCCACCACAGAGCCCGAAAGTCAGCCGCTGACCTTGTCCAGGTGCTGCAGGAGGTTGTGCGCCGCGAGCTCGACCTCCTTGTGCCGCCACTCGGAGGCCCGGTAGACGCAGGCGATCAGCCCGACCCGGTGCACCCGCGAGAAGTCCCCGACGACGAACGCATACCGGGCCTTCGTCTCGTCGTTGGCGCCCTCGGTCAACCCGAGGTGCCACGCCGCGTACTCGTCCCAGGAGTGCTTCTCGAGGTACGCGTTCTGGTCGTCGGCAGTGGGTTGCACCTCGCCCCAGTCGCTGTCGAGGACGTAGCGCTTCTTGTCGATCAGCTCACGCACGAAGGCGACCGCGGCCTGGTTGACGGTGTAGGAGGCCATCGACCCATCGTGGCGTGGCCTCCCGGCGGGCACCACCCGGAACACCGTGTGAGACTGGCCGACGTGCACCGCTTCTCCGCCACGACCCTGTCGGAGGCCGTGGTCGCGGCGCCCCCCGAGGACATCTGGGCCGCCGTCACCGACCCCGACGTGCTGCCGGAGCTGACGCCGCTGCTGCGGCACATCGAGGCCGACGGCGACGTGTGGCGCTGGGACCTGTCCCGCATCAACATCCTCGGCATCGTCGTCGACCCGAGCTTCACCGAGCTGATGACGTTCGTCCCGAACCAGCGGATCGGCTACACGCACCAGCCGCCGACCGGCGCCCACGAGTGGGCCGGGGCCGAGGGGTCCTATCGGCTGAAGGATCACCCACGCGGCACCCACCTGGCCATCGAGATCACCCTGTCCGTCGAGCTCCCCCTCGCGCGCTTCGCCGCTCCCGCCGTCGAGACGGTGATCCGCACGTCGATGGCCGTGACCGGTTCCCGCTTCGCCACGAACCTCGACCGCCACCTCGGCATCCGCAGCGCCGGACCGCCCGTCTAACCTGACGACGTGGTCTCCTGGCTGACGGTGGTCGTCCTCGTGGCGGCGGTCGCCCTGGGCGTTCTCGCCCTCATGTATGCGCTGACCCGACGGACCGTGGACGACCGCCTCCTACTCGTCCTCGGGGCCCTCGAGATCGCCCTGCTCGCGCAGGTGTTCGTCGGTCTCGGGGAGGGGCTCGGGCGTACCACCGACTTCGAGAAGGCGGTGTTCTTCGCCTACCTCCTCACGGTTCCCTTCATCGCGCCGGTCGCCGTGTTCCTCGCGCTCAAGGAGAAGACGCGGTCGTCGATGCTCGTGGTCCTGGGGTCCGCGGCGGTCGTCGGTGTGCTCGTCGCGCGCCTCGTCCAGATCTGGAGCGCGGGTGCCTGAGACGACCCCGGAGAAGGGCAGCACCCGACGGGGCCTGGGGATCATCCTCGTCGCCCTCTACGGCTTGTTCGCGCTCGCGGCCACGGGACGGGCGACCTACCAGATCATCGCGGACTTCCAGAAGGCGCCGGTCGCGTACCTGCTCTCGGCGCTCGCCGCGGTGATCTACCTCGTCGCCACCGTTGCGCTGGCCCGCGGCGACCGGACCTCGATCCGGGTGGCCCGGATCGCCATCACCATCGAGCTGATCGGCGTCCTGACGGTCGGCCTGGTCTCGTACCTCGTTCCGTCCGAGTTCCCCGACAAGACCGTCTGGTCACACTTCGGTTCGGGCTACGGGTACTTCCCGCTCATCCTGCCGATTCTCGGCCTGCTCTGGCTGCGGTACCAGTCTCGTCGGTGAATCTGGTGTGGCCGGAGCGCCGGATGAGTCATATGGTGCAAAGGTCGGCAGCAGCGGAGCGCGCTCGGGCGCGCGGGTTCTCGGGAGGCAGGCCGTGGCAGACACACATCCGACGACGGCATTCGGCCGTCGGTCGTTCCTCGGCCTGGCCGGAGGAGCGCTGGGCGCGGGCGTGCTTGCCGCGTGCGGCGACAACACCGGCCGGAGCGACGGCTCGTCCACGTCCGGTGGCTCGCTGCGACTCTCGCAGTGGTACCACCAGTACGGCGAGGAGGGCACCCAGCAGGCGGTCGAGGGGTATGCCAAGGCCTACCCGGGTGCCAGCGTCACCGTCCAGTGGAACCCCGGCGACTACGACCAGAAGGTCGCCAGCGCCCTGCTGACCGACGGCGGTCCGGACATCTTCGAGTTCGGCAACGGGCCTTCGATCGACATGATCCAGGGCGGCCAGGTCGTCGACATGAGCGGGATCCTCGGCGGCGCGGAGTCGGACTTCACCCGCAGCCTCGTGCAACGGATGACCTACAAGGGCAAGCTGTATGCGGTCCCGCAGGTCACCGACATGCAGCTGCTCGTCTACCGCAAGAGCCTTCTCCAGGCCGCCGGCGTGAACCCACCGGCGACCGTCGACGAGCTCATCGCCGCCGCCAAGAAGCTCACGACCGACAAGGTCAAGGGTTTCTTCGCGGGCAACGACGGCGGCATCGGTGTGCTGGGCGGCCCGATGCTCTGGGCCGCCGGGCAGGACTACCTCAGCGACGACCAGACCCAGATGGGGTTCGACGACAACCGCGGCGCCGAGGCGCTCGGCCGGCTGCGCACCCTGTTCACCAGCAACGCCCTGCTCCTCGGAGCGCCGGCCGACTGGTCGGACCCGTCGGCGTTCGTCCAGGGCCTGTGCGCGATGCAGTGGACCGGCCTCTGGACCCTGCCGGTCATCGAGAAGGCGTTCCGCGGGGACTATGGCGTGATGGCGTGGCCGGCCCTTGACGTCCAGGGCAAGCCGTCGGTGCCGGTCGGCGCATACGGGTCCTGCGTCAGTGCGAAGACCCGCAACGTCGACGCCGCGAAGGGCTACGTGAAGTGGCTCTGGGTCGACCAGACCGCGAAGCAGCTGGACTTCGCGCAGTCGTTCGGGTTCCACATCCCGGCCCGCCAGAGCGTCGCGGCCAAGGCCGACAAGCTGAAGAACCCGCCGGCCGCCGACGCCGTCAAGCTGGTCAACGAGAACGGCCACGCACAGACGCCGCTGCTCTGGACGCCGAAGTGCGCGACGGCGTTCTCCGACGGCCTGACCCGCATCGTCAAGGACGGCGCGGACCCCAAGGCCGAGATCGCCACGATGAAGACCACCATCGACGCCGAGCTCAAGCGCGTCAACGGCTGACGCTGCTGTCGTGACGCAGCCGGCCCCAGGGCTGACCCGACGGCGACGCCTGCTCGGCACTCAGGACCGGAACCTCTGGTTCTGGGTGTTCGTCGGACCGTTCTTCCTCGGGCTGCTGGTCTTCGTCTACGTTCCGATCCTCTGGAGCATCTGGCTCAGCTTCTTCGAGGCCCGCAACACCGTCACCCCCACGAAGTTCGTCGGGCTGGGCAATTACGCCGACATGCTCTCCGACCCGGCGTTCCGCTCGAGCATGCTCACCTTCGTCGTGTTCGCGGCGTTCATCGTGCCGACGACGTTCGCCCTGTCCCTGGGGCTGGCCCTGCTGGTCCATCGCGCTCGCTGGTTCCAGCCGTTCTTCCGGTCGGTGTTCTTCCTCCCGACGGCCTGCTCCTACGTCGTCGCGTCGCTGGTGTGGAAGATGTCGATCTTCTCCGGAGTCCGGTTCGGGCTGGCCAACACCGTGCTCGCCTGGTTCGGGGTCGAGCCCACGCCGTGGCTGTCAGTGACGCAGCCGCCCTGGTACTGGCTGGTCATCGTCACCGTGCGCCTCTGGCTGCAGGTCGGGTTCTACATGATCCTGTTCCTCGCCGCCCTGCAGCGGATCTCGCCGACGCTGTACGAGGCGGCGGCCATCGACGGCGCGGTCGGCTGGAAGGTGCTGCGCTACATCACCCTCCCGCAGCTCGCGGCGACGTCGAGTGCGGTCCTGCTGCTCCTGCTCGTCAACGCGTTCCAGGCGTTCGACGAGTTCTACAACCTGCTCTCGTCCACCGGCCAGTACCCGCCGTATGCGCGTCCACCCCTCGTGTACCTCTACTACACCGCGCTCGGGAGCGGTCAGGACTTCGGGCACGGCAGCGCCGGCGCGGTGATCCTCACGCTCGTCATCGCCGTGGTGGCGCTGGGGCAGGGCCGGCTGATGCGGTTCGGGCGGGAGGACTGAGTGGCCATCCAGCGGCGGCCGGTCGACAAGGTGGGCAGCGGTGCCCGCTACGTCGTCCTGGTTCTCGGCGCCGTCCTCTTCCTCGTGCCCTTCTACCTGCTGCTGCGCAACGGCCTCTCCACCGAGGCCGACATCACCTCCCCGGACTGGACGCTGTTCCCGAGCAGCCTCCAGTGGTGGAACATCGCCGAGCTGTTCGACAGCCGGTCGGTGCCGATGGCCCGGTCGCTGGCCAACAGTGCGGTCATCGCGGTCACCCAGACGGTGCTGGTCCTCGCGGTGAGCGGGATGGCGGGGTACGGGCTGGCCCGGATCCCGTACCGCTGGTCCAACGTGGTCCTGTATGCGACCGTGGCCACGCTTCTCATCCCGGCCGCGGTGACGTTCGTGCCGAGCTTCGTCCTCGTCTCCACGCTCGGGTGGGTCAGCAGTCTGCGCGGGCTGATCGTCCCCGGGCTGTTCCAGGCCTTCGCGACGTTCCTGTTCCGCCAGTACTTCCTCGGGTTCCCGCAGGAGCTCGAGGACGCCGCCCGGATCGACGGGCTCGGGTACCTCGGGACGTTCTGGCGCGTCGTGGTCCCGAACTCGCTCGGGTTCGTGGCGGCGATCGGGACGATCACCTTCATCGGGAGCTGGAACGCGTTCCTCTGGCCGCTGGTCATCGGCCAGGACCAGAGCTCCTGGACGGTCCAGATCGCCCTGTCGACCTTCCTCACCCAGCAGACCAGCAACCTGCACCAGCTGTTCATCGCCGCGGTGATCTCGATCCTGCCGCTGCTCGTGATGTTCCTCTTCCTCCAACGCTGGATCGTGCAGGGCGTGGAGCGCAGCGGCATCAACGAGTGACGGTCCCCTTGCCTAAACTCGTGGCATCCGGTCGCGAGGCATGGGACCGTTGGGGTTGCCGAAAGTCGAGCGGGATGACGACGGCGGGAGGCGGACGACAGGCGTGGGCACGGCATACGACCCCCTGGCCGCCCACCGAAAGGAGGGCGACCCTCCCTTCGACGTGCTCCTGGCCGGCACGGTCTTCCTCGACATCATCTTCACCGGCCTCCCGGAGGTCCCCCGCGCGGGGACCGAGGTGTGGGCCGAGGGCATGGGCTCCTGCCCGGGCGGTATCGCCAACCTGGCCGTGGCGTCCAGCCGGCTCGGCCTGCGCACGGCCCTCGTCGCGGCGTTCGGTGACGACGACTACGGCGACTTCTGCTGGCGAACCCTCGAGGAGCAGGAGCACGTCGACCTCAGCCTCTCGCGCCGGTTCGACGACTGGCACTCGCCGGTGACCGTGTCGATGTCGGTCGGCCGTGACCGCAGCATGGTGACCCACGGACACGCCGCTCCGGTCGGCACCGCGCAGCTCATGGGGCCGCCGCCACCGACGCGTTCGATCCTCGTCGACCTCGGTGAGGTGGTCCGGGACGAGGAGGCGGGGACCTGGATCCAGAGCGCCCAGAAGGATGGCGCCCTGGTCTTCGCCGACATCGGCTGGGACTCCACTGGCGAGTGGCGAGTGGCCACCCTCGACCTCCTCGAGCACTGCCACGGGTTCCTGCCCAACGCCGAGGAGGCCATGGCCTACACGCGCACCGACACGCCCCAGGACGCGCTCTACGCCCTCGCCGACCGCGTACCCCTCGCCGTCGTCACCAACGGCAGCCTGGGCGCCCTGGCCATCGACAACACCACCGGTGAGGAGGTCTCGGTACCCGCCCTGAGGGTTCCGGCCCTCGATCCGACCGGGGCCGGGGACGTCTTCGGCGCGAGCCTGGTCGTCGGCACGCTCGCCGGGTGGTCCCTGCACGACCGGCTCTCCTTCGCGGCCCTGTGCTCGTCGCTGGCCGTCCAGCAGTTCGGCGGGTCGCTCGCCGCGCCCGGCTGGGGCGACATCGTCGACTGGTGGCGCGGCATCCGCGACGCCGCGGACGAGTCGTCGTATGCGTGTTCGCTCCGCCGCCGCTACGCCTTCCTCGACGAGATCGTGCCCCAGGTCCCGGGCGGAGCGGTCCGTCGGGCCGCCGCCACGATCGCCCGACAGGCGGACGTCGCGCAGCACTGAGGCGTATCACCGGGCGGAGCGGGGCCCTCTTCAGGGGTGGACGCCCCCACCCCTGCAAGGACGCCTCATGTCGACGTTGGACTTCCTCCCTCTGCTCAAGGCCCCCGAGTCGTGGCCGACCTGGCTGGTCGGAGCGATCGCCATGGTGGCCCTCGCCGCGCTCGACGTGGCCGGCGCGCTCGCGGCCAAGCAGTGGGCCGCGACCTCACACGTCGGTCCGCTGCTGCTCGGCGTCGCCGCCTTCCTGACCCTGTTCTGGGTGTATGCCTCCGCCCTCCAGTACGCCGAGCTCGCCCTCGTGACGATGGGCTGGATCGTCGTCCTGCAGGTCGGGCTGCTGCTCATCGACCGGTTCCACTACGGCGTGCAGCTGGCTCCGGGGAAGTGGGTCGCCGCGGTGGTCATCCTCGTCGCGCAGGGCTACCTGCTGCTCGGCCCCAGCGGGGCCGCGGACGAGACCGCCGTCGTCGCCACGTCCAACGTCACCGTGGAGACCCGGGACGCCGCCTGACGCTTTTCGAGGCTCCGCGGCTCAGTCACCGAACGCGACGACGCGCTGCGCCTGCCGGATCACCGCGGCGTCCACGAATCGGCCGTCGGAGAGGGCCACAGCCCCGTGACCTGCCGACGCGCCCTTCTCGGCCGCCGCGAGCAGCTCACGGGCCCGCTCGATCTCGGCCTCCGTCGGCGTGAACGCGGCGCGGATGACGTCCAGCTGGTTCGGGTGGATAGCGGTCCGCCCGAGGAAGCCCAGCGTCCGCCCGCGTCGACAGGAGGCGGCGAGGCCGTCGAGGTCGCGGACGTCGGTGTAGGCGGCCATCGCGGGCGAGGGCAGACCGGCGGCGGAGGCCGCTGCCACGATGCGACCTCGAGCCCACAGCAGGCCGTCCTCGGAGGTCACGCCGAGGTCGGCGCGCAGGTCGGCCTCGCCCAGGCCGATGGATCCCACGTCGGAGGTGGCGGTGGCCAGGTCGTAGGCGCGCTCGAGCCCGAGGGCGGACTCGACGAGCAGGTGGACCGCGCGGTCCGGGGCCGCCGCCGAGACATCACGCACCGCGTCGACCGACTCGGCCTTGGGCAGGCGCAGGCCGACGCCACCGGGCAGGTGGGCGACCATGGCGACGTCGTCCTCGTGCCAGGGCGTTCCCGGAGCGTTGACGCGGACCTGCAGCGCGCGGGACGCGCCCGTGAGGGCGTCAGCCGTCGCCTGCCGGGCGGCCGGCTTGGCATCGGCGACCACCGCGTCCTCGAGGTCGACGATGACCACGTCCGCCGCCGACCCGAGGGCCTTGGCGACTCGGTCCGGGCGGTCACCCGGGACGTACAGCCAGGTGAGCGCGGGCCGCGCGCTCATGGTCGGTCCTTCGGAGCGCCGGCAGCACCGTCGGCCACCAGGGCGGTGACCTCGTCGTCGCTGTAGCCGAGCTCGCGCAGGACGGCGGAAGTGTCGACGCCGGGGGAGCGCCCGGCGAACCGGGTGGGCGCGTCGCCGTCGGCCATCCGGAACAGCGGCCCCTGCATGGCCAGCTCGCCGAGGTCGTCGTCGGGGACCCGCCGGATGGTGCCGAGCGCCTGGAAGTGCGGGTCCTCGGCGATGTCCTCCGCGGTGTAGACCGGCGCCACTGCGGCCTCGGCCTGCTCGAACTCGGCGATGACCTCGGCCCGCGTGTGAGCGGCGATCCAGCCGCCGACGGCGTCGTCGAGGACGTCGCTGTGCTCGGCCCGGGTCCGGCCGCTCGCGAACCACGGCTCCGCGACGAGGTCCTCCCGTCCCACAAGGCGCAGGACGCGTTCGGCGATGCTCTGCGAGCTGGTCGAGATGGCGACCCAGTGGCCGTCGGACGTCTGGTACGTGTTCCGCGGGGCGTTGTTGGAGGACCGGTTGCCGAGGCGCTCTTGGAGGGTGTGCAGCTGGTCCCAGCGCGAGATCTGCGGCCCGAGCAGCGCCATGATCGGCTCCACGATGGCCACGTCGACCACCTGGCCGCGCCCGGTCGACTGTCGCTGGTGAAGCGCCGACATGATCGCGAACGCCGTTGCCAGAGAAGCGATCCCGTCGGCCAGGCCGAACGGTGGGAGAGTCGGCGGCCCGTCCGGCTCACCGGTCGACGCGGCGAAGCCGCTCATCGCCTCGGCCAGCGTGCCGAAGCCGGGCCGCCGGCGGTACGGGCCGATCTGGCCGAAGCCGGTGATCCGGGCGAGGACGAGGCCCGGGTTGTCCTCGCTCAGCCGCTCGTAGGACAGCCCCCAGCGCTCGAGGGTGTCCGGGCGGAAGTTCTCGACGACGACATCCGCCCGCGCGGCCAGCCGGCGGAACGCCTCCGCCCCGCCGGTCGACGACAGGTCGAGCTGGACGCTGCGCTTGTTGCGGCCCAGCGTCTTGTACCAGAGGTTGTGGCCGTCCTTCTCGGGCCCGTGGCCCCGCGCGGGGTCGGGACGGCGGGGGTGCTCGACCTTGACCACCTGAGCACCCAGGTCGCCGAGGTGCATCGCCGTCATCGGGCCCGCGAAGAGGGTCGAGGCGTCGACGACGAGCAGGTCGTCGAGGGCGCCGGTCATGTCGGGCCTCCGTCGGCGGCCAGGCCCCACGCCAGCCGGAAGCCGACACTCGCCGAGCGCCCGAGCCCCAGCCCGGGGATCAGGTACTTGGCGGCGTACTCCGGCTCCCGTACTCCGCCGTCGAAGTACCAGGGCGAGCCTTCGCTGCGGTGCGCCGACCCGCCCTTGAGCATGAGGAACCGAGTCCGACCGTCGCTGTGCTCGCTCTCGGTGAGGTTCCAGACCTCCGGGCGCAGCCGTTCGAATCCGGGCAAGCCGGCCGCCACCTGCCACTCGTCCTCGGTGGGCAACCGGGCACCGGCCCAGCGGGCGTAGGCCCGCGCGTCGGCGAGGTCCACGTCGGCGACGGGTAAGTCACTGGACAGCTCGTTCGCCGCGTGGTCCAGCCAGCTCGGGACCGGGCCACCGGGGTACGCCGGCCGGTAGCCCGCCTCCGTGACGAACCGCCCGTACTCGGCGACCGACACCTCACGAGCCGCGACCGCGACGGGATGCGTGACCTGGATGCGGCGTTCGAGGGTGCGCTGGTCGTGCAGCCGCGGGGTCAGGGGCTTCCACTCGTCGACGAACGGAGCGCCCGCGTACATCCCGGTCTCGCGACTCCGGTAGCGCACCGTGCACGAGTAGTCGCCGGCCGCGACGACCACGTGCGGGACGGCCGGTTCGTCACTGGTCGGCGTCACCGCCACCCGCTCAGCCGGCCGGTGCACGAACTCGGCGGAGGCCTCCACCGGCGGGTCCGCCGAAAGCCAGGAGACATCCGCGTCCGCGGGCGCCTCCCACACGCCGCCGACCCCATGAGCCGGCACCGTCGCGTGCACCGAACCGTCTGCGACCTCCAGCCGACGTCCGGTCCAGAGGTCGTATGCGGTCCGCTCGCCGGACACCGTCACCGGCACCGACGACTCGGTTCCAGACCGGTTGACCAGCGCCGTGACCCGCTGCGCGGCGGAGGTGAACGTCGAGCCGAAAACCCGTGCGGCGCATACCGACTCACCGAGGTCGGACAGCGGGGTCCAGTCGCCATCGACGAACAGGTCGTGCAGCGCCCGCTGCGCCCGGGTCATCCGACGCAGTGTCTGGGCGTCGCGGTCGGACCAGCCCACCCAGACGCCGAAGACGACCTCCCAGACCATCACTCCCATCCCGTTGAGCCAGGCCGACTGAAGCTCCTCGGCGTGGTCGCGGTGCCAGCGACGCACGTGGTGCATCTGGTGCCGGCGCTCGAACCAGTGGGAGCGCACCACGCCGGGAGTGGGCGAGTCGGCGAACCACTGCGCCCACGAGAGCGGATGGTCGGCGAGGCGCTCGAGGGGCAGGGTCGACTCGCCCTCGACGGCGACCCCGGCGCGCGCGGCGGCCAGTCCGTCGAGCAGCTCGGACCCACCCTCCTTGAGGGTGTCGAGGAAGACCCCGTCGATCTGGAACTCAGCCACGAGCGCGGCCAGCTCGGTCGCGTCGTCGCGAGACCGTCGAGTGCCGGTGTCCCACGGGTTGTAGTCGACGAACACCCTGACCCCGGCCGCGTGCAGGTCGGCGACGAGCTCGTGGAGGCCGTCGACGTCGCGGTAGAAGTCCCACTGGTTCCGGTCGTCGATCCCGATGACGGGGTATGCGTGCCACAGCACCACTGCGTCGAACCCGCCGAACCGCTCCCGCGCGTCGTCCAACAGCCGCTCGGGCGTGAACCGATGCGCGTCCCCGTCGTAGAGCAGCTCGTCCCACAGCCACACCTGGCTGACGACGTAGCACCGCGAGGCCCAGGCCAGGCCGGGCCGGTGGTAGAGCGCGTCGTCGAAGGCCAACCGCTCGCGAGCCTCGGCCCGCCAGCGGATGAGCTGCTCCCGCCAGCGTGGCCAGTCGGCCGGGTCGTCGGGAGCGGCGAGGATCTTGCCGCCGTCGAGGACCGAGAGGTCCGCGCCCGGGTCGAGCGGCACGTGACGCGGTAGGTCCAGAGGGCGCGGGACCAACGGGTCGAAGTCGTCAGCCATGCGTCCCGCCGTAGACCGCGCGGGCCTGGCGGTGGACCTCCGCGGCGCTCGGGACCGACGCCTGGGCGCCGGCCCGCTGGACCGCCAGCGACGCTGCGGCGCAGGCCCGTTCGAGGCAGGTGCGTTCGTCGAGGCCCTGGGCGAGTGACGCGGCATACACCCCGCAGAACGTGTCGCCGGCCGCCACGGTGTCGGTCGCGGTCACCTTGGGCGACGCGACCCGGACGTCGCCGCCATCCCGGGTGACGAGGCGGGCGCCGTCCGCACCGAGGGTGACGAGGACCGCCGGTACGTCGTCGAGGAGCCGTCTCACCGCGTCGTCGACATCGGCCAGGTGAGCGAGCTCGACCGCCTCATGCTCGTTGACGACGAGCACGTCCACCTGCGCTTGCAGCTCGGGGATCAGGGCCGCGGCCGGCGCGGCGTTGAGGACGAACCGGGCGCCGTCCCGCCGGGCCGACGCGGCGTCGGCCACGACCCGCTGCGGGATCTCCAGCTGGGCGAGGAGCACGTCGGCGGCGCCGATCGTCGCGCGATCGGTGTCACTCAGCTGTACGGCGGCGTTGGCCCCGGCCGCCACGACGATGGTGTTCTCCGCATCGGAGTCGATGGTGATGAGCGCGACGCCGGTGGGATGGTCCTCCACCCGGCGGATCCCGGTGACGTCGATCCCGTCCCGGCGGAGGTCGGCGAGCAGCGTGTCCCCGTCGCCGTCCGTGCCCACCGCGCCGACCATCGCGGTGTCCGCGCCACCGGCCCGGGCCGCCCCCACCGCCTGGTTCGCACCCTTGCCACCACCGCTGCGCTGGAGGGACTCGGCCAGCAGGGTCTCGCCCGGCTTGGGCAGCCGCGTGGTGCGAACCGCGACGTCCATGTTCACGGAACCGACGACGACGACGCGCCCGGTCATGAGCCGACCCGTTCCCGAGCCGGGGCGCTGGACTCGCGCACCACCAGTCGGGGTTCGACCCGGACGGTGCGCGGCGGAGTCTTGGGTGCCTCCATGCGTCCGAGGAGCAGCCGAGCCGCCTCGTGGCCACGAGTTCGCGCCCCCAGCGACACGCTGGTCAGCGACGGGCTGAACACCCGGGCGAACTGGGTGTCGTCGATGCCCACCACGGCGAGCTGCTGTGGGACGCGCCGCCGCGCGTTGTGGGCGGCGCGCATGACGCCGAAGGCGAGCAGGTCATTCGCGGCGATCACCGCGTCCGGCCGGCGCCGCGGGTCAAGGGCGGCGAGGGTGGCCCACGCCTCCTCGCCGGCGCCCACCGTGAAGTCGTCGACCTCCACTACCGGTCCGGTGGAACCGCTTGCCGCACAGGCCTGTTGGTAACCCTCGCTACGAGCGCGACCGGGCGCGGTGTCGGCCGGACCGTTGACGAACGCGATGCGCCGGCGCCCGGTCTCGAGCAGGTGGGTGTGGGCCATGACGACGCCGCGGCGTGAGTCGGTCCGCACCGTGTCGAGGGGAGTGCCCTCACCGATGTCGCCCACGACCACCACGGGGACGGGCGCGTTGACCAGGGCGTCGACGAGCTCGGGGGAGCGGCGCAGCGGGCTGATGATGAGGCCGTCCGCATACCCGCGAGAGAGGCTGCGGACCAGGGCGACGAGATCGGTGAGGTCGTGCCCGGTCGAGGAGACGAGGAGCCGTGCACCCGAGCCGGCCATCCCCTCCTCGACCCCGCGCATCATCTCCGTGTAGACGGGGTTCCCGACGTCGTCGACGGCGAACGCCACCTGCATCGTCGCGCCCAGCTTGAGCGCCCGGCCGGTGGCGTCGGGCACGTAGCCGAGCTCGGCCGCGGCCGCGCGAACCCGCACCTCGGTGTCCGGACGGGCCGGCTTGCCGTTGAGGACGCGCGAGACCGACGCGATGGAGACGCCGGCCCGATCGGCGACCTCCACGACGGTCGGCCGCCGGCTCACGGAGCCCCGACCTCCCGAACCGCGTCCGCCACGGCCAGGGTTCGGGAGGTGAGCGCGTCGAAGGTCAGGTCGCCGGCGTCCGGGATCGAGGTCACCAGGCGTCCTTGTAGCGGGTCGGTCCACCGTGGCGCGAGACCGGCGGCACCGGTCAGGGCGCCGGTGATGGCGCCGACCGTCGCGCCACTGGAGTCGGTGTCCCAGCCGCCCATGACGGTCAGGCAGATCGACCGGTCGAACTCCCCGCCGCCCGCCTCCAGGCTGTAGGCGACAAGCGCCGCGTTGTTGAGGCTGTGCACCCAGTGATGGCCGGCGAACTCCGCCTCGAGCGCGGCATACGCCTCGGTGGGGTCACCGCCGCTCCGGCCGAGCTCGCGCCCGAGCGCGACGGCACGGGCCATCCGACTGTTGGGCGGAACCACGCTGGTGCCCACATCGAGAACGGTACCGATGTCGCCTCCGCTGATCGCCTCGGACGCCATCGCCGCGACGAACATAGCGCCGTAGAGACCGTTGCGGGTGTGGCTGACGGCGGCGTCGCGCCAAGCCCACTCGGCGGCTCTCAGCGGGTCTCCAGGGTTGGCCCAGCCGTACAGGTCCGTGCGGATCTGGGCTCCGATCCACTCGCGGAACGGGTTGCGGATCCTCGCGGTCTGTGGCGGTGAGATCCCCTCCAGGAGGTTCCGGTACGCCACGCGCTCCGCCGTGAAAGTCCGTCCCGCGGGCAGGTCGACGAGCCACATCTGGGCCACATCGTCGGAGGTGAAGCCGGCGCCGTACCGCTCGAGGACGCGCAGCGCGACCAGGGTGTAGTTGAGGTCGTCGTCCTCCGGTGTGCCGGCGAGGTTCTCCTCGAGGCTGGTCGGTCGGCTGGCCTTGTTCCAGGGCCAGCGCTCCGACACGGCCGGGTCGAGGCCGACGGCCGTGAAGTACCGTTCCAGCGGCCAGCGGCCGGTCGCCCGCAGGATCTCCTCGATGCCACGTCGGGGGATCTTCTCCACCGGCTTGCCGAGGACACAGGCAGCCGCCCGGCCCATCCAGGCGCCGCGCACCCGGTCGGGGTCGAGCGGGTATGCGGATGCGCGCGGGTGGGTCGCGGCCGGCAGCGTCGCGACGATCGCCTCCCAGTTACTCGGCTCGTCGGCCACGCCCGGCTCGGGCAGGGCGTCGAGCTCCGCCAGCAGTTCCTCGGCCAGAGCCCGCTGCTCGCTCGTGGCGATCTCCGGAGACGCTCCGGCGTAAGGCGGTTCGGCGACTCCGCCGGCGGCGACCCAGCGGCTGTGGACCGCGTCGACGTCACGACCCTCCCGGGCGGACTGCCACAGCTCGTGGCGCAGGAGGTCCTCCGGCTGGACCCAGGTGACCCGCATCCGTCAGGCCCCGGCCCGGTCCTCGAGGAGGCCGCCGAAGGCCTCGTGGCGCCGGTGCCAGGCAGCTTCGTCGGCGGCGAAAATCTCCGCCGCGACGGCGGCCATGGTCCGCCCCCCGGCGCGCAGGTCGAGCCGCGACGCCGTGCCGACGGTCTCGGCCCACTCCGCGGGGATCGCGGCCTCGCCACCGAGCGCGCCGGCCAGGGCACCACCCATCGTCGCGATCGAGTCCGAGTCGCGGCCGTAGTTCGTAGCGCCCAGGATCGTCCCGCGCGCGTCACCCCCGGTGGCCTTGAGGAAACCGAGCGCGACGGGCAGCTCCTCGATGGAGCGCAGCCGGCTGGGCCGGCGCGAGTCCTGGGCCGGCTCACGATAGGTCTCGCCCACCGAGTCGTACGGGGTGACCGCGGTGCGGAGCAAGGGAATCGCCTCGCGCCAGTCGATACCGGCTTCCACGGCGCCCACGCACGCCTCGATCGCGGTTCGGGTGCCGTCGCGCGCGATGCCCGCTGCTGTGGCCAGGACGCCGTCGACCGTTGCGCCGGGAGCCATGGCGGCGGCCACCGCGGCGGCGAACACCGCCGCCGCCTCGCGGCCGTAGCTGGACTGGTGCGCCCCCGCGACCTCGATCGCCTCCGCGTAGGCCCCCGTCGCGTCGCCGGCGTTGGCGATGCCTACCGGCGCCATGTACATCGCGGCGCCGCAGTTGACGATGTTGCCGACACCGGCCTCGCGCGGGTCGACGTGGCCGTAGTGCAGCCGCGTGACCAGCCACTTCTCGGCGAGGAACACCCGCAGCAGCGGGACGGTCTCGCGCTCCAGCTCGGGGATCCACGTGACGTCGTTCATCATCAGCGGGACGAGGTCGTCGGCCATGTCGAACGCCGTGAGGTGGCGCCGGTTCTTCGCGTAGACGGCGACCAGCAGGTTGGTCATGAGGGTGTCGTCGGTGACGTTGCCCTCACCCTTGTGATAGGGCGACATCGGCTTGGCCGTGCGCCAGTCCGGCATGAAGTAGTCGACGATCCCGTCGACGTAGCCGTCGTAGCGCTCGACAATCTCCTGCGTGCTGCGACCCTCGGTGGCACCGCCGATGGCGTCGCCAACTGCGGCGCCCATCAGCGTGCCGATCGCCTTGTCCTGCAACGTATTCATCCTGCGCATCCCTTGCGGCTCGCACGTGACATCTGGGCGTGGTGGACGGGACGGCCGGTCGCACGGACCGGCCGTCCCGACGCATACACCTAGCTGTTGATCTTGGTCCAGCCGTCGGTGAGCCGCTTCTGCAGGGTGGCCGAGTCGATCTTGCCGGCGAGGAACTCCTGGTAGGCCGGGGTCGCGGTCTCCGACTTCCACTGCGGGAACTTGGTCGCCTTGTTCCAGGGCGAGTCGACGAGGTTCGCGGACGACCCGAGGATGGCGTCCCAGCCGTGCTTGCCGGCCAGGTCCTTCTTGACGATGGCCGACGCGGAGGTCGTGACCGGGATCAGGGCGTCGCCCTCGGCGACCTTGGCGAGGTTCTCGGCCTTCATGAAGTACGCGATGAACTTCATGGCCTCGGCCGGGTGCTTGCTCTGCCGGGCGATGCTCAGCGTCTGCGGGCCGGCCGCCTGGTTCTGGCTGGTGCCCTTGAGGAGCGGCAGCATGGTCCAGTTGAAGCCCTGCGGTGCCTTGGCCTCGATCTGGGCCTCGACGTAGTTGCCGGCCATGACCAGGCCGTACTTGCCACCGAAGAAGCCAGGCAGCACGTCGGTGCCGGACAGAGAGATGGAGTTGGGGGCCATGGTCTTGTCGTCGATCATCTTCTTGACGCGGTTGGGCACCTCCATCTCGTTGGCGCCCACCGTGATCGTCGGCTTCGCCTCGTCACCCGAGAAGAACTTGCCGTCGAAGGAGAGGCCACTCGACATGAGGCCGGCGGTGGGGGACTTCAGGCCCCACGCGAACCCGTAGACGTCGCCGCCGGTCGTCAGCTTCTTGGCGTTGGTGGCCAGGTCGTCCCACGTCCACGGCGCGTCCGCGGTCGGCGGGTTGACGCCGGCCTTCTGGAGCGCGTCGGTGTTCGCGAAGAGGTTGTAGACCTGGGCGATCGTCGGGACGCCGGTGATCTTGCCGCCGAACGTCACCGTCTGCCAGACCGATGCGGGCACGTCCGCCTTGAGGTCCGCGGGGAGCAGGGACGTCATGTCGGCGAGGTAGCCCTGCGCGCTGAAGCCGGCGATGTCGGCCGACTCGTCGTGGATGATGTCCGGCGCCTGGTTACCGGCGAACTGCGTGACGAGCTTGTCGTGCACAGAGCCCGGGTCGACCTTCTGGTAGTCGACGTGGATGTCGGGGTTCGCCGCGTTCCACGTGTCGACGATGTTCTGCGTCGCCTTGACCGTGAGGTCCTGGAACGCATACGAGGAGAAGGTCAGGGCGACCTTCTCGCCGGGGGCGGCGGTCTGCGGGGCATCACCGCCCGAGCCGCCACCGCTGCCGCTGATGCAGCCGGAGGTGAGCAGCACGGCCGAGGTGACCGTGGCGATGGAGAGTGTCGTGAGACGACGCTTCACGGCGTTCCTTTCTGTGGGTCAGCCCTTGACCGAGCCGGACAACATGCCGGACACGAGCTTGCGCTGGATGATCGCGAAGATGACGAGGCTGGGCAGGGTGGTGATGAGTGCGGTGGCGGCGAGCGGGCCGAGGTTGACCGAGCCCTCCGCTCCGACGTAGCGGGCGAGCAGCAGGGGAGCGGTCTGCAGTGCCGGGTCCTGGATGATGACCAGCGCGAAGAAGAACTCGTTCCAGGCGCTGATGAACGCGAACATCGACGTCGCCACGAGCCCCGGGAGCAGCAGCGGAAAGATGATCGACCGGAGGATGACGAACCGGTTCGCCCCGTCGGTCGCGGCCGCCTCCTCGAGGTCGCGGGGGATGGCCGCGACGTACCCCTGGAGCATCCAGAGGGTGAACGGCAGGGCCCAGACGACGTAGATGATGACGAGGCCCGGCAGCGTGTTGATCAGCCCGATCTGCTTGAGCACGATGAAGACCGGGATGACGATGAGGATGAACGGGAAGACCTGGCTGACGAGGATCCAGCCGATGGTGACGTTGCGGACCGCGCTGCGGTAACGGGCGATCGCGTATGCGGCGGGCAGGGCGACCACCGTGGTGATGATCGCGGTGGCCACGGCCACGACGAACGAGTTCCGCAGCGCGCCGGGGAGCTGGCTCTGCTCGAGGGCCACCTGGAAGTTGGCCAGGGTCCAGTCGGTCGGCAGGATCGTGGGGATCAGCTGGGTCAGCTCGGCCGGTGACTTGAAGGCCGTCGAGAAGAGCCACAGCAGCGGGAAGCCGAGGAAGACGACGTAGCCGAAGAGGGCGATGTACTGGGCGGTTCGGGTTACGGGACCGGTCCTCATCACACCGCCTCCCGCAGCTGGCGCCAGAGATAGACGCCCATGATGGTCATGATCACGATGACCATGGCGTTGCCGAGGGCCGCCGCATACCCGAACTCGCCGCTGCCGAAAGCGCGTTGGTAGGCGAAGAGCATCGGGAGCTGCGTGCGGCCTCCTGGTCCGCCCTCGGTGAGGACGTAAACCAGGCCGAACGAGTTGAAGTTCCAGACGAAGTCGAGCGAGCTGATGGCGATGGCGATCGGCTTGAGGGCCGGCCAGGTGACGGTGGTGAACCTCTGCCAGGCGTTGCAGCCGTCCAGGGCGGCGGCCTCGTGGAGCTCCATCGGGGTGTTCTGCAGGCCGGCGAGCAGCGTGATCGTCGTCTGGGGCATCCCCGCCCAGACTCCGACGACGATCACCGCCGGCAGCGCGAGCTCGAAGCTGCCCAGCCAGTTGATGTTGGAGTCGATGATCCCGAGGCCCTTGAGAGCGGCGTTGAGGATGCCCGCGTCCGGGTTGTAGATCAGCTTCCAGAGGATGGCGACGATGACCGACGGCATGGCCCACGGCACCAGGGCCAGAGGGCGCACCAGCCACTGGAACCGAAGGCCCGAGTTGAGCAGGAGGGCCAGCCCGAGGGCCAGCACGAACTGGAGGATCGTCACCGAGAAGGCCCAGATGAGCCCGATCTTGAACGAGTTCCAGAAGATGTCGTCCTGCAGGAGGCGGGCGTAGTTCTCGAAGCCGTTGAAGCGGTACTGCACCGCGAACCCGGCCTCGGCGTCGGTGAAGCCCAGCCAGATCCCGTTCACGAGGGGGTAGACGCTGAACAGCACCACCGGCACCAGGCTCGGCAGGAGCAGGAACCAGAGCGCTCGACGGTTCGCTGCCGCCTGGGTCGGTGGCTTCTTCGGTGGACGCGTGCGGGTGGGCCGAGGAGCCTGGGTGACCGCAGCCATGCGTTCCCGTCCCGTCGTCGTCGCCGTTACTGTAAACGTTTACAGTTCGTCCGGATCGAGTGTGCCAATGACCGGCCCGGCCTGTCAACCGGGGTTACGAAACCGTTGCCGGAGAACGGTCGCCGACGGGTTGAGGGACATCACTCGGGGTAGCGTCACCGCGTGAGGTCATCCGGGGGAGCCCTGCTTGTCGCCGTCGCCGCCTGCGTCGTGGCCGGGTGCTCGAGCCCGGCGCCGTCGACCGGCGGAGCCACCTCGTCGCCGGCCACCTCGCCCGCCTCCAGCCCTCCGGCCGGCACGGTGACGCGGTCGCCGGAGGCCCTCCGGGGTGCGCTGCTCGCCGCAACGGACGTCCCGGCCGGGTGGACCGTGTATGCCGGCCAGCCGACCGGCGCCGCGACGGCCACCTCATCAGTCACGGCGGCCGACCCGAAGTGCGCAGGCTTCCTGGAGCTGGTGAAGGACCCGCCGAACCCGTTGCCGGCGAACCAGGCCGAAGTCGAGCTCGACGGTGGCGACCTCAAGCCGCCGTACGTCGTCGAGTCCCTCCAGGCATACCCCTCGGAGGCCGCCGCGGCGTCCCAGCACGCGAAGCAGCAGCAGGACGCCGCGTCCTGCGCCCAGGTCACCTACACCGTCGAGGGCGGGACGTCTCCGGTGTCGGTCGCGAGCGAGCCGGCGCCGACGCTGGACGTCCCCGCGAGCGGCATCCGGCTGGCCGCTCAGGGCGGTGGGCTGTCCGGGTACGAGGCCCGCATCGTCAACGCCCAGGTGGGGGACACCCTGGTCTCGCTGACCTTCCTCAAGGCCACCGAGGACCAGCGCGAGGCGCTGACCAAGGCCGCGGTGGCCAAGGTGAAGAAAGCCGTCGGGACGACCGCGAGCTGACCCGGCGCCCGACGGTCGAGCGCTACGGCACAGTGGTGGAGTAGCGCTCGGGAATCCGAGCGCTGACCCACCACTGTCTGACCCCGCCGGGGCGGGGGTTCAGCGGGGCTCGAGCAGGAACAGCGGGATGAGGCGCTGCGTGCGGACCTGGTACTCCGCGTAGGGCGGGTAGGCCTCGACGGCCCGGACCCACCAGTCGAACCGCTCCTTGCCCTCCAGCTCGCGGGCCCGTGCGGCGAAGGTCGTCGTGTCGGCCTGGATCTCGACGTCGGGATCGGCCTTGAGGTTCCAGTACCACTTCGGGTGCTCCGGGGCGCCGCCCTGGCTGGCCACCAGGACGAACGCCCCCTCGTGCTCGACCCGCATCAGCGGCACCTTGCGCACGGCACCGGTCTTGGCGCCGCGCATCGTCACGAGGATGACCGGACGGCCCAGCCGCTCGACGACGTTGGTGTCACCGGCCTGCTCGATCTTGGCCACGTCGTCGCGCACCCAGTCCTTGGGGCTGGGGACGTAGTCGCTCTCGAGGGTCATGGCGTCATCCAACCACCGCGCCCTGTCGGAGTGCCTGTGGACAACCGGAGGGGTATGCGCCGCACGTTCGCCAGGCTGGTCGGCATGAGCTTCGAGGACCTTCCCGCCGACTGGCCGCGGCGACCCGTGACCGACCCCGAGATCACCGCCGACCTGCTCGACCTCATCGTGGGCGATCGTGACCGGGCCGTCGGCGCACTGGGCATCCTGCTCTGCAGCCGCGACGAACGGCTGCTCCAACCGGTGGTCGTCGAGGCGCCCGACGTGCAGGCGAGCGCGGCCGAGCGGCGACAGGGTTTCGACAACCTCTGCGCGGCGTTCTGTCACCTGAGCGAACCCGGCGCCGACAGCGGGGACTCAGGCCTCGGGATGCTCGTCGCGATCGCCCGTCCCGGACCGGCCCTGGCCACTCCGGGTGACCTGCGGTGGCGCGAGACCGCGGTGCGGAGCTGTCTGGACCACGGCGTCGCGCTGCTCGGGGTCTGGCTGGTGACGCCGGAGGTCATCCGGCCGTTGCCCCTTCGCGCGTCCCAGCGTCGGTCGGCCTGATCCGTGCCGTCGTCGCCCGCTGCCGGATCGGCCAGTCCGGTCGTGCCGACGCGGGCCGGGCTGCCTCCCACCAGGCCGCCGCCCGCAGCACTCCGAGGTCGTCGAACCGGCGACCGGTGACGGCGAGCCCGATCGTCCGTCCGTCGTCGGTGAACCCGGAGTTGACCGAGATCGAGGGTTGGCCCGACAGGTTGGCCGGCGCGGTGAACCCGATGTGGACCATGCCGCGGTCGTGGTCGCCGAACGGCATCGGCCACTCGGCCGGGAACGCCGCGACGGGAGCGACGGGGGAGAGCACCACGTCGAACGGCAGAGTGGCGGCCACCGCACGCTTCTGGATGTCCATGATGCTCTGGTAGCAGGCCAGCACCTCGCGGCCGGACACGTCGGCCGCCGCCTCCACCCACCGCCGGATGAACGGCAGGACGCGAGCCTGGCCCTCCGGCGCCAGCGCGTGGAAGTCCTTCCACGAGCGCACCCGCCAGAACGTGTCCAGGTCCCTGAGCAGCTCGTGGGTGAGGAAGGGGGCAAGCGGCTCGACGACCGCCCCGGCCTCCTCGAACGCCCGAGCCGCGTCGGCCACGGCCTCGGCGACCTCGGGATCCACGGGCATCCCGCAGCCGGCGTCGAGCAGCAGCCCGACGCGCAGCCCGCGGACGTCCGTTGTCGACCGGCCGACGTCGTCCCACGGCAGGTCCGAGGGCGGGAGCGCGGTCCAGTCCCGGCTGTCCGGGCGGCTGAGGACCGACATCATCAGGGCCGCGTCCTCGACCGTCCGGGTCATCGGACCGGCCACCCGCCCGAGGTAGGGCGTGTCGAGCGGCACCCGACCGGAGCTGGGCTTGAACGCCGCGAGGCCGAGCCACGTACCGGGCAGCCGGATCGACCCGCCGATGTCGGTGCCGACGTTGAGGGGGGCATAGCCCGCCGCGGTGGCCGCACCAGCGCCGGACGACGACCCGCCCGTGGTCAGCGCCGGGTCCCAAGGGCTCCGCGTGATGCCGTGCAGGCTGGAGACGCCGGACGAGAGCATCCCCCAGTCCGGCATGACCGTGGACCCGACGATCACCACCCCCGCCTCGGTGAGCCGCTCCACCACCGGCGAGCTGCGCTCCGGCACGACCGGGACGACGCCCGCGTTGCCGGCCGGCATGGGGACGCCGGCCCGGGCCAGGTTCTCCTTGACCGTCGCGGGCACCCCGTCGAGCGGTCCGCGGGCCTCCCCTCGCCGCCAGCGCTCCGTGCTCTCCCGGGCGGCGACCCGGGCCGACTCGTCGGCGCGGTCCCACAGGGCGTTGATCTCGGGCTCGGCGTCGTCCACGACCAGAAGCGCCGCTTCCAGCACTTCCGTGGGGGTCAGGCTGCCGTCGGCGAATGCGGTGCCGAGCTCGGCAGCAGTGAGCCGGGCGATCTCCCACGCGTCGCGCAACTCACACCCCTTTCGCCCTGACGGTCACCCGCGCCACTGTAACGATGCGTTCTCGGAGTCCCCCCGGCCCGGTGGAGGCATCTCCGAGCGCTCTAGGGTTCGGCTATACCTCCACCGGCGGAGGGACCGCCGCTGACGGACGGAGACGTGATGTTCACTCGCACAGGCCGAATCGCCACCGGGGTCGCGCTGCTCGCCCTCGCGGTGAGCGCCTGCACCGCCGGGTCGTCGACGAACCCCGGGCCGGCGGGAGGCTCGAGCGGCGGGTCCGGCGGAGGCTCCGCCGGGTCGATCACCATCGGCCTGGTCGCGGAACCCGCGAGCCTGGACTTCACCAAGGTCGACGGCGCGGCGATCCCGCAGGTGCTGCTGACCAACGTCTACGAGACGCTGGTCAAGCAGGACCAGGACGGCAAGATCGTCCCCAGCCTGGCCACCGCCTGGAAGGTGTCCGACGACAAGAAGACCTACACGTTCGACCTCGCGCCGAACGCGAAGTTCACCAACGGCGACGCGTTCACCGCGGACGCCGCGGTCTTCTCGATCAACCGGGTCAAGACCGACTGGACCATCTCGCTCAAGGCGGCGATGAACGTCGTGGCCGACGCCAAGGCGGTCAGCCCGAACCAGCTGCAGGTCACGCTGAGCAAGCCGAGCAACGACTGGCTGTTCCGGATGACGACGCGGATCGGCGCGATGATGGACCCGAAGGGCGTGGACGCGCTGCCGACCAAGCCGGTCGGCACCGGGCCCTACCTCTTCGACACGTGGAACCGCGGCGACTCGATCACGCTGAAGGCGAACCCGGCCTACTGGGGCAAGCAGCCCGCATACTCGACCGTCGTCCTCAAGTACTTCAAGGACGCGACCGCTCTCAACAACGCGCTGCTGACCGGCACCATCAACGTCATCGGGACGGTGCAGGCGCCCGAGTCGCTGGCGCAGTTCACCGGGAACAGCAAGTACCAGGTCATCGAGGGCACCACCAACGGTGAGGTCGTGCTGTCGTTCAACAACGCCAAGGCCCCGCTGACCAACGTCAAGGTGCGCCAGGCCATTCGGACGGCGATCGACCACAGAGCGCTGATGGACACCTGCTGGGCGGGCAAGGGCACGCTGATCGGCAGCATGGTCCCGCCGACCGACCCCTGGTACGAGGATCGGACGGGTGACTTCCCGTACGACCAGGCCAAGGCCAAGCAGCTGCTCGCCGAGTCGGGCACCGCGACGCCGACGCTGCGGCTCCGGGTGCCGAACCTGCCGTATGCGGTCGCCTGCGGCCAGGTGGTCAAGAGCCAGCTCGAGCAGGTCGGCATCATCGTCAACCTCGACCAGCTCGAGTTCCCGGCCGCGTGGCTGCAGACGGTGTTCAAGGACCACGACTACGACATGTCGATCGTCGCCCACGTGGAGCCGCGGGACCTGCCGGCGGTGTTCGGGAACCCGCAGTACTACCCGCAGTACAACAACGCGGAGGTCCAGGCCGACATCGCGGCGGCCGACGCCGGCACGACGGATGAGCAGGTCGCCGGCATGAAGAAGGCGGCGCAGACGCTGTCGCAGGACGCGGCATCGGACTTCCTGTTCCTCCTGCCCAACCTCATCGTCGCCGACAAGAACGTCACAGGGCTCCCGAAGAACGCGATCACGGAGTCGTTCGACCTATCGGCACTCGCGAAGGCGTGAGGTCCGGCGAGCGGTCGCGACCGGGAGGCGGACGCGTAGGGTCGGGGACGTGATCCTCCGAGTCCTGCAACGGCTCGGGATCCTCGTCGTCAGCCTGCTCGTCAGCTCGGTGCTGGTGTTCGCGTTCATGGCCGTGCTGCCGGGCGACCCCGCCCGAGTTGCCTTGGGAGTCAACGCGAGCGACGAGGCGGTGGCTCAGCTCCGCGAGCAGTTCGGGCTGGACCGGCCGCTCGTCGTGCAGTACGTCGACTGGGTCGGTGGGCTGCTGACCTTCCGGCTCGGCAACTCCTACATCAGCGGCGCGGCCATCGGGCCCCAGGTCGCGGACCGGCTCCAGGTGACCCTCTGGCTGGTCGTCACGGCCATTGTCATCGCGACCCTGATCGCGATCCCGCTGGGCGTGCTCGCGGCGGTGCGCCACCGCAAGCCGTCGGGGCTGGTCATCTCGGCCATCTCGCAGATCGGCGTCGCGGTGCCCGCGTTCCTCGCCGGGATCCTGCTCATCACGGTCTTCGCGGTCCAGCTCGGCTGGCTCCCGGCCAACGGCTGGACGCCGCCGGTCGTGGACCCGGCGATGTTCGTCAAGCAGCTGATCCTGCCGGCGCTGTCGCTCGGCATCGTCCAGGGCGCGGTGCTGACGAGGTACGTCCGCAGCGCGGTGCTCGACGTCCAGCAGGAGGACTACCTGCGGACCGCCCGCGCCAAGGGGCTCTCGCCGATGGCGGCGATGCGGCGCCACGGGCTGCGGAACGCGGCGATCCCCGTGGTCACGGTGCTGGCGCTCCAGCTGGCCACCCTGCTCGTCGGCGCGGTGGTGGTCGAGCGGGTGTTCGTCGTCCCGGGCCTTGGCAGCCTGCTCCTCGACGCGGTCGCCCAGCGGGACCTGAAGATGGTGCAGGACGTCGTCATGGTGATCGTCGTGGCCGTCCTCATCGTCAATGTCGTCGTCGAGTTGCTCTACGTGCTCATCGACCCGCGGCTGCGAGTGGGTCAGCGATGAGCGCCGTCCCGGAGACCGGACCTGAGATGGGTCCTGAGGTGGGTCCTCAGCCGTCGCCGGCCTCGGGGACGCCTCCGCGCGCATACCGGCGTCAGCGTCGCCGCCCGCTCGGGTCGAGCCTGGTTGTCGGCGGGGTGCTCGTCGGGCTCGTCGTCCTCATGGCCCTCGTGTCATACGTGTGGACGCCCTGGGACCCCACCTTCGTCAACGCGGCGGACCGGCTGCAGGGGTTCTCCTCGCGGCACTGGCTGGGAACGGACAAGTTCGGGCGCGATGTGTTCTCCCAGATCCTGATGGGCTCTCGGACCACCCTCTTCGTCGGCGTCGTCGCGGTCGGGGTGGCCGCGGTCATCGGCGTGCCCCTCGGGATCGTCGCGGCGATGGCTTCGCGGTGGGCCGGTGAGGCGCTGATGCGCGGCAACGACCTGCTGCTCGCGTTCCCCGCGCTGCTGCTGGCCATCATGTTCAGTGCGATCTACGGCGGGTCGACCCTCGTGGCCATGATCGCGATCGGCATCGCCACGGTGCCGAGCTTCGTGCGTCTGGTGCGGTCGGGGTCGATGCAGGTGATGCACTCGGAGTACGTGCTGGCCGCGCGCGCGGCGGGGCGACGGCCCTTCGCCATCGGCGTGCGCCACGTGCTGCCCAACGTCGGCAGCCTGGTCATCGTCCAGGCCTCGGTGGCGTTCGCGATCGCCGTGCTGGCGGAGGCCGCCCTGTCGTTCCTCGGCCTGGGCACTCCGCCGCCGACTCCGTCGTGGGGCCGGATGCTGCAGGAGTCCCAGGAGCTGCTGTTCATCGCGCCCCGGCTGTGCATCATCCCCGGTATCGCGATCGCCATCGCCGTGCTCGGGTTCAACCTGCTCGGCGACGGTCTGCGTGACTACCTCGACCCGCGACTGGACGATAGGCGATGAGCGCCCTGCCGCTCGCGCCGCCGGAGGACTCGGTCATCGACGTCCGCGACCTGGGTGTCCGCGTCAACGACACCGACCTCGTGGCCGACGTGACCTTCTCCATCGGCCGGGGGGAGCGGGTCGGGCTGATCGGCGAGTCCGGGTCGGGGAAGTCGCTGACCGGGCTCTCTCTGCTGGGCCTGCTGCCCGAGGACCTCGTGGCCAGCGGCTCGGTGCGGCTGCCGGGTTCGGACCTCGAGGTGGTCGGCGCCGGCGACGCGGCCCTGTCCCGTGTGCGGGGGCGCGACGTCGCGATGGTGTTCCAGGAGCCGATGACCGCGCTGAACCCCACGATGCGCGTCGGGGACCAGGTGGCCGAGGCGCTGCTGATCCACGACACCGTGCCCGACCGTAGGGCCGCGCACCAGCGCGCCGTGGACCTGCTGGCCCAGGTCCGCCTGCCCGACCCGGCCGAGACGGCCCGCGCCTACCCGCACCAGCTGTCCGGCGGTCAGCGCCAGCGGGTGGTCCTCGCCATCGCCCTGGCGAACGACCCCGCGCTGCTGGTCTGCGACGAGCCGACCACCGCGCTCGACGTGACCGTCCAGGCCCTCGTGCTCGACCTCATCGTGCGCGGGGTGGAAGCCCGGGACGCGGCGCTGCTGCTCATCACCCACGACCTCTCCGTGGTGGCCACGGCGTGCGAGCGGGTCCTCGTGATGTACGGCGGGCGCATCGTCGAGGCCGGTCCGGTCGAGGAGGTGTTCCGCCGTCCGCGGCACCGCTACACGCAGGGCCTCATCGCGGCGTCGGACCTCACCAGCGGGGTCGGCCGCCGGCTGTGGACGATCCCGGGTTCCGTGCCACCTGCGGGCGAGTTCCCGGACGGCTGCGTGTTCCGCAACCGGTGCACGTTCGCCACCGACGAGTGCGCCGTGCGCCCGGCCTGGACCGGCCCCGACCCGTCGAGGGGGTATGCGTGCCACCACCCGGCAGGCGACAGATCGCCGGCGGATGACACGCCTCCGTCGTCGGATGCCGTTGCGCCGCAACGCACTCCGCGGGACCGACCGGTAGGGACCGGCGAGCCGGTCATCGTCGTCGAGGACCTGGTCCGGGACTACCAGCGGCCACGGACCTCCCTGACCCGGCCCGGACAGACGGTCCATGCCCTCCGCGGCGTGAGCTTCCAGGTGACGGCGGGGGAGCGGTTCGGCATCGTAGGGGAGTCGGGTTGTGGCAAGTCCACGCTGTTGCGGTTGCTCGCCGGGTTGGACCGGCCCACGTCGGGCCGGGTCGTCGTCGAAGGCACCGACATCGCGCCGCTGCCCGAGCGGCGCCTGCGGTTCCTGCGCGACCGCCTGCAGATGGTGTTCCAGGACCCGATGAGCTCCCTCGACCCGCGGATGCGCGTCCGCGACATCGTCGCGGAACCCCTTGTCGCCCGAGGGAGCCGGGCACCTCAGGCGCGGGTCATCGAGCTGCTGACCGAGGTGGGGCTGTCCGAGGCGGCGGTGCACCGCTACCCGCACCAGTTCTCCGGCGGCCAGCGTCAGCGCATCTCGATGGCCCGGGCCCTTGCGCCGTCCCCGGGCATCCTGCTGGCCGACGAGCCGGTCAGTGCGCTCGACGTCTCGGTGCGCGCGCAGGTGCTCAACCTCATCAGCGACCTCGTCGACGAGCTGGACCTCACCCTGGTGTTCGTCTCGCACGACCTCTCTGTAGTCCGCCACCTCTGCGACCGCGTCGCGGTGATGAACGAGGGCGAGATCGTCGAGACCGGGTCGGTCGAGGAGATCTGGCGGGACCCGCAGCATCCCTATACCCAGCGGCTGCTCGCCGCGGTACCCACCATGGCGCGGGCACTCGCCGGTGAGACCACCGCCGAGCTGGCCGCGACCGAGCTCGCTCACATCTCCAACGCCTGACCACCACCCACGACAGGAGGACCTCATGTCCGAAACCGCGCCCGGTGCGCCCCGACCCGACTACAGCCGGCTGTTCCGCCTCGACGGGCGGACCGCCCTGGTCGTCGGCGGCGGCAGCGGCATCGGCCGAGAGGGCGCCCTGGCCCTGGCCGCCAACGGCGCGACGGTGGTCGTGGCCGACAAGAACCTCGCTGCGGCGGAGGAGACCGTCGCCGTCGCCCCGACCTCCGGCGGCGGCGAGCTGTCCGCATACGAGCTCGACGTCCTCGACGAACCGGCCGTCATGCGGGCGGCCGCCGAGCTCGGCGTCGTCGACGTGCTCGTCTACAGCGCGGGGCGGAACGTGCGCAAGCGCGTCCTCGACTACTCGAGCGAGGAGTTCGACCTGGTCATCGGGCTGAACCTGCGCGCGGCGTTCACGTGTGTGCGGGCGTTCGCCCCGGGCATGGCCGAGCGGGGTCGCGGCAGCATCATCGGCCTCGGCTCGATCCGGTCGGTGACGGTCGAGCCCGGGCAGAGCATGTATGCGTCGACGAAGGCCGGGTTGCTGCAGATGCTCCGGACGGTGGCCGCCGAGCTGGGGCCACAGGGGGTCCGGGCCAACACGGTGGCCCCGGGCGTCGTCCGGACGTCGCTGACCGGGCCGATCCTCGACAATCCCGACTGGGAGCGGGCCTACGCCGAGAAGAACGCGTTCCAGCGGTGGGCGACCCCGGACGAGATGGCCGGCGCCATCGTGTTCCTCGCGTCCGACGCGTCGTCGTACGTCACCGGCTCGCAGATCTTCGTCGACGGTGGCTGGACCGCGGTCGACGGCCGGTACACCCCGCCGGCCTGACGGCGTGACCCTCCCGGAAGCCCGTCCGGCCTTCGTCCTGCACGACCACCGCGAGCCGCGCCCGCACTTCGACCTGCGGCTGGAGGCGGACGGCGTGCTGCGGTCGTGGGCGGTCCCGCGCGGGCTGCCCACGACCGCGCGACAGAACCGGCTGGCCATCGCGGTGCCCGACCACGACCTCGACCACGTCGACTACACGGACGACCACAAGTTCATCGCCGACACCGGCTGGTGGCAGGAGGAGTCACGCGACGACCGACGGTTCGTGTTCGTCCTCCACGGGCGAAACGGTTCGCACCGCTACGCCCTCATCCACACCGGCGAGGACTGGCTGCTCCACCTCACGAATGACCAGCCCGTCGCCGATCCCGACTCGACGAACGAGGTGGACCATGACCCCTGATGCGGAAGCACCGACCGATCATGCTCAGGAGGCCAGCAGGACCCGTCAGACGGCCGACCCACAGGCGGTCCTCACCCCACTGACCTCTGCGGCGATCTTCCTCGTGCTCGTCGTCCCACCGGGCGGAGAGCACGTGGTGAGCGAGGTCCTGGGCGATGTGAACGACCTCCGCAAGTCGGTGGGCTTCCGGGTGCCCGAGGCCGGCCTCACCTGTGTCGTCGGGATCGGCTCCTCCCTGTGGGACCGGATGTTCCCCGGGCCGCGACCCGCCGACCTGCATCCGTTCGTCGAGCTGAACGGTCCGCGGCACACCGCGCCGGCGACGCCGGGAGACGTCCTCCTGCACATCCGGGCCGCCCGGTTCGACCTGTGCTTCGAGCTGGCCCAACAGATCACCGCGCGGCTCGGCGACGCGGCGCAGGTGGTCGACGAGGTGCACGGGTTCCGCTCGTTCGACGGGCGCGACCTGCTCGGCTTCGTCGACGGGTCCGCGAACCCGGAGGGCGATGCCGCCGCTGACGACGTCGTCGTCGGCGCCGAGGACACCCCCTTCACCGGGGGCAGCTACGTGGTTACGCAGAAGTACGTCCACGACCTCCGGGCCTGGGACACGCTGACCGTCGAGCAGCAGGAACACGCGATCGGGCGCACCAAGCTCGCCGACATCGAGATCCCGGACGACCAGAAGGCCGCGAACGCCCACGTCGCCCTCAACACGGTCGTCGACGACGAGGGCGTCGAGCACGACATCATGCGGTTCAACATGCCGTTCGGGCGAGTGGGGGCGAGCGAGTTCGGGACATTCTTCATCGGGTATGCGCGCACGCCCGCGGTGATCGAGCAGATGCTCCGAAATATGTTCCTGGGAAGGCCGACCGGCAACACCGACCGCATCCTCGACTTCTCGACCGCGCTCACCGGCAACCTGTTCTTCGTTCCCACGCTCGACGTCTTCGACGAGGAGTGAGGCCGCGTCGTCAGCTCGAACGCGGACCGCGGCCTAGAGGCTCGACGACCGTTGCCAGAGGTTGATGCCGGCGTCGACGGCATACCGGTCGATCTTGCGCAGCTCCTCGGACGAGAACTCGAGGTTCTGCGTGCAGGCGAGGCTGTCCTCGAGCTGGGCGACGCTGGACGCGCCGATGAGCACCGAGGTGACCCGGACGTCGCGGAGGACCCAGGCGAGGGCCATCTGCGCGAGCGACTGGCCGCGGGCCTTGGCCAACCGGTTGAGCGAGCGGATGTGCTTCATCGCGGCCTCGGACAACAGCGACGGGTCCAGCGACTTCCCTTGCGCCGCACGGGAACCGGCGGGGATGCCCTTGAGGTACTTGTCGGTCAGCATGCCCTGGGCCAGCGGCGAGAACGCGATGCAGCCGACGCCGTTGACGCCGAGGACGTCGAGCAGGTCCTCCTCCACCCAGCGGTTGAGCATCGAGTAGGAGGGCTGGTGGATGAGCAGCGGGGTGCCCATCTGGCGGAGGATGTCGACCGCCTCCTGGGTCCGCTGGCCCGAGTACGAGGAGATGCCCACGTAGAGCGCCTTGCCCTGCCGGACCGCGGTGTCGAGCGCGCCCATCGTCTCCTCGAGCGGCGTCGTGTCGTCGAACCGGTGCGAGTAGAAGATGTCGACGTAGTCGAGGCCCAGCCGCTCCAGGGACTGGTCGAGCGAGGCGAGCACGTACTTGCGCGAGCCGCCGCCCTGACCGTAGGGACCCGGCCACATGTCGTAGCCCGCCTTGGACGAGATGATCATCTCGTCGCGGTAGCGCCGGAAGTCCTGGCGGAAGACGGTGCCGAAGTTGCGCTCGGCCGAGCCGTACGGCGGGCCGTAGTTGTTGGCCAGGTCGAAGTGGGTGACCCCGAGGTCGAAGGCCCGTCGCAGCGTCGCGCGCTGGTTGTCGATCGCCACGTCGTCGCCGAAGTTGTGCCAGAGCCCCAGAGACACCGCGGGCAGGTCCAGCCCGCTCGCTCCGCAGCGTCGGTAGGGGATGGACGAGTAGCGGGAGCGCAGGGCCTGGTAGTCGTCCGCGTGTTGGGTCATGCGCCCCATCCTGCCGTGTCGGCCGTGTCGACCGCACCGCCCGGGAGGGGCAGCGCGGCCGACGACCACGCGGATCAGGGCGTCAGGACCCAGCAGCGGAACGCGCCGTCGGTGACGTCCGCCTCCTCGACCGCGGCGAAGCCGGCCTGCGTCGCATACCCACGCAGGACGTCCGGCCGCATCATCGCCCCGGTGCCGGCGGAGTCCGGTTCGGACAGCCCCACGGGAAGGCAGTGCAGGACGCTCGACGCATACATCAGGCGCTCGACCTCGGGCCCGTTCGGGGTGAAGGTGTCGAGGACGTTCTCGTCGAGGACGACGACGCGCCCGCCGGGCCGCAGTGCCGATCGCGCCGACGCCAGGGCCGCGACCGGATGCGCCATGTCGTGCAGCGCCTCGAAGAAGAACACGACGTCGGCCGATCCCGGCGCAGCGGGTGAGTCGGACCGGGCCACTTCGAAGCGGACCCGGCCGGCCAGGTCCGCGCCCGCGGCGTTGCGGCGCGCGTCCATGACCGAGGCCTCGTCGCTGTCGATGCCGACGGCCGTCATCTCCGGGTACGCGCGGGCCAGCGCGATCGTGGACCAGCCGACGCCACAACCGAGGTCGAGGGCGACCGCACCCGGCCGGCCGAGCAGCTCGGCGACTCCCGGCATCCCGGGCACCCAGGTGTCGGCCAGCTGCCCGAGGAAGCCGGCCCGGTTGAACAGGCCCTGACCGATCCGGACCTCGTCGCCATACCCGCCGAAGGAGAGGCCGGTCCCGTCCCGGTAGGCGTCGAGCAGGGGGGCGAAGGAGAGCCCGATGCCGCCGGCGAGGGCGGCGACCGACCCGACGTATGCGGGATGGTCCTGGTCGAGCAGGGCGGCGGCGTGGCCGGGCGGCAGGACGAAGCGGCGCTCGTCCGGAGCGGCGGACGGGTCGTCCACCTCGAGGAACCCCGCAGTCGCCTGCTGCTCACACCACTCGCGGACGTAGCGCGGCAGGATCCCCGTCGCGGCCGCGAGCTCGCCCGCGGTGTGCCGAGTCCGCAGCCGCTCGTAGAACCCGAACCGCCACCCGAGGTGCACGGTCAGCATCTCCATGGTCGCGATGACGCCCCCGAACATCCGCTCGGCGAGGGCGCCGGCGGCCTCGTCGGCTCCCAGAGTCTGAGGCTCGGGCGGCGCGGTCACCGTGGTCACGACACCACCGCCGGCGTCCGGCCGTAGATCGCGGCCTCGTGCTCGGCGTCCCACGACCCGGCGCAGGTGATGGTGGCGTGCGTGACCCGGCCGTCGGCCACGGTGACGGCGATGAGCCCCACGCTGAGGAAGCTGGGCTGCGTGTCGGAGGCGACGGTGCGGTAGGCGTAGTCGACGAGGAACCCGTCGCGGGTGGGTTGGTGCGCGTACCGGTCGAAGGACCGCGCCGGTGCCTCCTCCACGAGTCCGTGGACCAAGGCGTCCCGACCCGCGAGCTCGCCGACGGCGTGCGGGAACAGGGTGGTCAAGGTGGCGTCGGGCGACACGACCTCGGTCGCGCGCTCCCCGCTGGTCTCGAGGAACGTGCGGAAGGCGTCCGCGACCTCGTCGGTCGCGTTCCATACGTCGCCGACGAGCTCGAGATCGGTGAACGTGGGGTCGCCGAACGTCTCGCCGAGGCGCCGGGCCAGCGCGTCGGTCTCGGGAAGGGCCGAGTTCAGGGCGGCCTTCTCCCGGTCGGGGAAGGCGTTGTAGGCGACGTAGTGGTTCGGGTCGTGGACGTCCCGGTAGATGGCGCTGTGCTGGAGGGTGCGACGGCCCGCGGTGGACGCGAGCCACTCCGTCTCGCTCTCGATCAGCGAGGTGACGTCGTCGGCGCGGAATGCGGCGAGCTGGACGAACGACATGGCGTGCTCCTGGAGGTGGTTGGACAACGGTGACGTCCTCAAGGCGTGAGGTGAGGCCTCACGGTGTGAGGCACCGGCGTGGAGGCCTCACAGCACCCAGCCGGGCGGGACCTCCGGGTCGTAGCGGCAGTAGGTGCCGGTGCGAACCGCGTTGCGCAGGTGGGCGCCCAGCTCGGGATGGACCCGCTCGACCCGGCCGATCGCATCCCGGATCCGCCAGGTCACGCTGGTGCGGGCGCGTTCCGCCGGGTCGCCGACGCGCCGTGGCCGGCCGCCCAGCCCGTACGCGCGGGTCAGCTCGGCGACGATCGCCTCGCGTTCGGTCCGGGCCCGGTCCGCGGCCTCGGCGTGTCCCAGGTCCTCGGCGTCGGCGATCGCCTGGTCGAGCTCGCCGATCCGGCGCCGGTATGCGGCGCGTGCCGTCTCGTCGAGGGCGTCGCCCAGGTCACCCTCGTGGCGGACCGACCCGGCGTCGCTGATGAGGTCGAGCGCGTGCACCTCGGCTCCCGGCCGGGCCAGGAGGACAGCCAGGTCACGCATACCCTTGCTGTCGCGGACGGTCGTGCGGCGGCCGCGGAACGCGATCTCCCAGACCTCGCCGGACCTCCGGAACACCGCGTCGTCCGGGTCGTCGGAGTCGGGCCGGTCCGCGCCCGGTCCGGGGGCCGATGTCGCGGTCGACTCGGCCAGCCGACGGGCTTCCTCGATGCGGTGGCGTATGCCCATCCGCTCGTAGGCGGCTCCGGCCTCGGCGAGCAGGGCGAGGGCCCGCTCGTGATCACCCGGCCCGGCGCGGTCGAGGAGCACGGTCGCATGGGCTCGCCGCGTGTGGGCGGCCGCCAGGAGGGCGCCGGCTCGCTCGTTCGCGGCGAGGGCCCGCTCGAAGTGCCCGTCCGCCGACTCCGCTCGGGAGCCGCCGGCCAGCCAGGCGAGCGACCCGAGGTAGCGCTCGACCGACCCGTGGAACCCCGCCGCGATCCCGTCCACGGCGAACCGGTGTGCGTGGGGTTGGAGCAGGTCGTAGAGCACCCGGCACGGCTCACCTCGCTCCCACAGCTCGATGACCGACCAGGAGGCGAAGCAGACGCTCGAGACCCACTCGGCGTCGACGAGCAGCTCGCCGACCAGCCGTCCGATCTGGGCCGCCGCCCGCCGTCGAAGATCGTCGGGCTGCCCCGGAAAGATCGCGAGGATGCTGTCGCCGGAGGGGTGCATTTCCGGGATATCGGCCACCTGGTCGAGCAGGGCACCCATCGCGTCGGGACGGCTGCCGGACTCGAGGTGGTACCAGATGCGGAGGACGTCACCGAGGATCTGCGCGTTCTGGCTGTCCGCGGGACCGGCGAGCGCGATGACCTCCTCGGACCGGCGGCGCAGCTCCTCGAGGTCCCCGACGAGGTGCGCGGCGAACCCCCGCCACAACGGGACGTACCACCCGTAGAACGGCTGACGCAGTCGGACGGCCACGATGGCGAACGCCCGGACGTCGTCGGCGACGCGCTCGAGCAGGCCTTGCTCCGCCAGCGCCACGATCCGGAGCCGGAGTCCCAAGAGCTCGAGCGCCGGATCGCCCAGGGCAGAGGCGATCTCGACGATCTCCCCCGACTCGACCTCGCGCTGCTCCGCGTACGTCGGACCGGCGATGGCGTCGCAGTGCGCCGCGAGCCCGTGGGCGACGGCCGGCTGCGAGCCGAGCCTGCGGGCCATCTCGACCGACTCCGCGGCCAGGGCGACCCGGCGTTCGGTGGTGCCGAGGAACGACAGCGCGACGGAGAGCCGGGCCAGCAGGTAGGCGCGCTGCTCGCCGTCGTCCTCGGGCAGCAGCGCGAGCGCCTCCTCCAGTAAGTCGATCTGGGCGTGGTCGAACAGCCGCACCTCGAAGCCGGAGAGCCCCGCCGCGAAGCCGAGCGCCGCGCCGGCGAAGTCCTCGGGACGTCCGGCGGCCCGCGCGAGATCGCAGGCCTCGGCGAACGCGACCCGGGCCGCGGCGAGGTCTCCGCTCAGCAGCAGACAGTCGCCGTGACGGCGCAGCAGCAGCGGACGTTCGGCGTCGTCGGGCGGTATGCCGACCAGGGCCCGGCCGAAAGCGGCGGCAGCGACCTCGTACGCCTGGGTCCGGGCGGCGACCTCGGCGGCGGCGGCCCAGTGGCGGGCGGCTGCTCCGGGCGGAGCCAGGGGTCCCGCGGCGCTGAAGTGATGGGCGACCTCGGCATCCGGGACGGGGCCCCCGCCGGCGACGAGGGCGCGGGCGATGTCGAGATGGAGCTCACGGCGCGTCGGGTCGGGCAGCCCGGCCTCCAGCGCGTCACGCACGAGCGCGTGAGAGAACCCGAGTCGCTGGTCGCCGGTGACGACGACCAGACCCACCTGCACCGCATCATCCAGGAGACGCTGGACGTCCGAGGCCGTCAGTGGCAGCACCCGGGTCAGCAGCCTCACGTCGACGACCGGACCCGCGACCGCCGCCGTTGCCAGGACCTCCGCGGCGGGCTGGCTGAGCCGGGCCACCCGGCGGGCGATGGTCGCGACGGCGCTCGCGGGCAGGGCGTCGCCGACGACGTCGAGCCCCCGCGCCGCGGCCAGGCGGCCGATCTCGCCGACGAACAACGGGTTTCCGCCGGTGCGGTCGGTGACCCGCTGCGCGTCGGCCGGCGTCGCGTGGAGCTGGTGCTGCGTCTCGAGGATCCGATGCACCTCGGTGACGGTCAGCGGTGGGACCGTCAGGACGGTGGCCCGGTCGCGCAGCGCGTCGAGATCCGCCGCGTCCGCGTCGTGCTCGCGGAACGCGCCCAGGACGAGGACCGGCGAGGCCTCGGTCGTCGTCGCGAGGAACCGCAGCAGCCGCATCGAACCCCGGTCCGCCCAGTGCAGGTCGTCGAGGACCAGCAGCAGCGGTCGGTCGCGAGCGGTCAGTGCGACCACCGAGGCGACCGCGTCGAACAGCGGGAACCGCGTCGCCGCCGCGCCGTCGTCGGCGTCGATCTCGGGTCGGCTGCTTCGGTCCGACATCTCGGGGAGCAGCGCGAGCACCCGCTCCGCGTGTCCAGCCCACACCCCGCGCAGGTGGTCGGGGTCGCGGCCGTCGGCCAGCCCGCGAACGACCTGCGTCCACACCCAGAACGACGGGACGCCCGGGTCGTCCCACCCCGCGGCCCGGACGACCCGCATACCCCGGTTCGTCGCCTCGCCCTCGGCCTCCCCGAGGAGCCTGGTCTTCCCGATGCCGGCCTCGCCGGTGAGCAGTACGAGGCCACCTCGGCCTCCGGCCGCCGCCTCCACCGCGTCGACCAGCGTCGCGCGCAGATCCTCCCGGCCGACGAGCGGCGACGGGTGGAGCGCTCGCCCGCCTGCCGATCGGGGCGCCGTCGAGGCCACCCGATCAGGCTAGTGACCGCGACGGCTGTCGGGTCGGGATCGACGGCACCCGTCGTCAGCTCAACGTGGTCTCGCCGTCGGCCATGCGGCCGAGATAGGTGACGTGGTAGCGGTCGCCAACAACGTTTGCCACCAGCTCGGCGAGCGCCCGGCCACGCACGTAGAAGTCCTGCTCGTCCTCGGGCGAGTCGAACGCCGCCGACCCCGGGTCGTCGGCGGGGAAGATCGCGTCGAACTCGTCGGACCAGGCATCCAGCGCGGTGGCGAGGTCGACGGGTAGCCCGAGATCTGCGGGCGCCGGGTTGTCCACCCCGCCCCCCGGCAGCGACACCCAGGTCGGGTAGCACTGGTACTCGGCGGAGATCCGCAGTCGGGTCTGCTCAGCCACTGATGTTCGCCCCCACGACGTAGCCGTTGCTTCCGACGGTGACCGCCACGCGGACCAGTGTGCCGTGCCACAGGACCTCGTAGATCGGTCGGCCGAGGCCCTTGCCCTGGTAGCCGACCCGGGTCCCGTTGGTCAGCGCCTCCTGGAGGAAGGCCGGGATGTCGCCCTCGGCGATGCCCTTCTGAACGAACTCCGGGCCGTGCTCGCCGACGATGTGCGCGAGCCCGGCCTTGTCGGTGCCCTTCTCGAGGAAGACGATGTTGCCCTCGGCGTCCTTCCAGACGGCCACGACGTCGTCCCGGGTGAACTTGACGCCCTTGGCGGCCAGCTCGTCGAGCAGCTTGTTGCGCAGCAGGACCGGCGCGATCTTCTCCAGGGCCGCGATCGCCTTGACGTTGAGGAACTTCTTGAGGTCGGCCAGGATCTGCGTGACCTTCGTCAGCAGGGTTCCGATGGTCTCGGCGACCGTCTTCGCCAGCTCGACCAGGGCCTTGAGGATCCGGACCACCCTCGTCGCGGCGTTGGCCACCTCGGCGGCCTCGGCGGCCTGCGCGGCGCCCTCGCCGAGGCCGAGGGTGAAGAAGCCGACGATCGCGCCACCGACCTCGATCGCGATCGTCCACTCGATGAAGGAGGCCAGCTCGTCCTCGATCATCTGGTGGTGGTCGTCGACGTGCTGTGCGTAGTCGCTGCAGGCCTTGCCGATCTGCTGGTACGCGTCGGCCAGGTCGCTCGTGTGCTGCTTCAGCTCGGAGCAGGCTGCGACGGCGTCGGGGATCTCGGGGGACTCCTGCGTCTTCAGCTGCCAGATGGCGCTGTCGATGGTCCAGGTGTAGACGTCGACCGTGGTCCCCGCGGTGGTCCAGGCCTGGTCGATCGTCCGGAGCTTTCCGGTGTCGGCGTCGGGCCAGAACAGCCCTTCGAGATGTGAGGCGATCCAGTGCCACCAGCCCGGCTCGCCGCCGACGCCGCCGGTCGCGGACGGCAGGCCGGCGGGGGACAGGGTCTCGGTCCAGTGGTCGGGGTCGGGGTCGCCGTCGCTCGCGGCGGTCTGGTACTGCGGAGGCGTGTCGAGGCGGGCCCCGAAGTCCGCGCCGTCGTGGTTCGTCAGGGAGGCGTTGAGCAGGTTCGCGGTCTGGCCCATCGCCTGCCCGAGGTCGCACCCCGCCTGGACCAGCTTGCCCGCGACCTGGTCGTACTGCGCCGCCCACGCCGCACCGCCGGTGTCGGACCCGGCCATCGCCGAGCCGCTGCCGAGCGCGGAGTTGAGCGTCGAGACCGCGTCGATGATCCCGTGGTTGCAGTCGTAGAAGTCGGTGCACGCCGACTCGTAGGTCGTCGTGTCGACGTCGATCCTCATGCCCCGTCACCCGTCACGGGTCACCGCACCTGCTTCCACATGCCCTGGTTCGCCGTCGCCGCCGACGTGTAGTTCTCGTGCGCGACCTTGGCGGCCGCCCGCATCTGGGCCAGGGCGGTCCGCATCTCCTCGGCGCCGGTGATCCACTTCGTGTGCGCGTCCTTCTGCGTCGCGGCCGCGTCGCCGTGCCACTCGCCGTGGAGCAGGGCGATGACCCGGTCGAGCGCCTCGAGGTGCTTCTGGACGCGCGCGTCGAAGGTCGCCATGTCCGCGACCGACTCGTCGAGCTTCGCCAGGTCGACCATGTAGGAGGTCGTCATGTCAGGCGGGTCCGCACTCGCTGGGCCGCCGCCGCCATCTGCGCCGCCGTGGTGTCGTCGTTCTGCACGTAGGTCGCGCGGGTGACGCCGAGCAGCGTCCCCATCTCCTCCAGCCCCGCCAGCACCGCGCCGGCGCCCTCCAGCCAGTCCGCCCAACCGTCGGCATACGAGTCCCGGGCCTGGCCCCGCCAGCCGCCGGCGAGCAGGGCCTCGACGCTCGTGCTCAGCGTCGTGTAGTCCTTGCTCAGCTCGCCGTGGATGGCGACCACGTCCTCGCGCGCCCTGGCCATGCGCGCGGTCTCGACGTCGTACGTCATGGAAGCCCCCTTCCGCCGCCTGGGGACGGTAGGGACGAAGGCTGGGAGAACCCTGAGAGTGCCGTCCGGATGAAGAGACAATCGTTCCGGCTCGTGGACGCCGGCGCGTATTCTGACGGGCAGGTCATGAGTGTCAGCGTCAAGCCCCGGCTCGCTGACCGGCAACCCTCCTCCGCGGTGGGGTGCCCCGGGTGAGGACCGGGCCGGCATACCCGTCTCGACGTGGGTGCTGGCAAGCGCGCAGCACCATCGCTCGCGCGTCGTTGTCGACGAGCAGTTCATGAGCAGTTCATGAGCACTGAGGAGCCCTGTCATGAGTGACACCCCGAACTGGTCTTTCGAGACCCGTCAGATCCACGTCGGGCAGGTGCCCGACAGCCAGACCGGCGCGCGGGCGCTGCCGATCTACCAGACCACGTCGTACGTGTTCAAGGACACCGACCACGCGGCGAACCTGTTCGCGCTCAAGGAGTTCGGGAACATCTACACCCGGATCATGAACCCGACGCAGGACGCGGTCGAGCAGCGCATCGCGTCGCTCGAGGGCGGCGTGGGGGCGCTGCTCGTGGCGTCCGGGCAGGCCTCGGAGACGCTGGCCTTCCTCAACGTCGCCGAGGCGGGCGACCACATCGTGGCCAGCCCGTCCCTCTACGGCGGGACGTTCAACCTGCTGAAGCACACGTTGCCGAAGTTCGGCATCTCGACGACCTTCGTGAAGGACCCGACCTCGCTCGACTCGTGGCGGGCCGCGATCAAGCCCAACACCAAGCTGTTCTTCGGCGAGACGATCTCCAACCCGAAGTCCGAGATCCTCGACATCGAGGGCGTGTCGGCCATCGCCCACGAGGCCGGCGTCCCGCTGATCGTCGACAACACCATCGCCACGCCGTTCCTGCTCCGCCCGCTGGAGCACGGCGCCGACATCGTGCTGCACTCGGCCACGAAGTACCTCGGCGGCCACGGGACGACGATCGCCGGCGTCATCGTCGACGGCGGCACGTTCGACTTCGGCAAGGACCCGGAGAAGTTCCCCAACTTCAACACGCCGGAGGAGAGCTACCACGGGCTGGTCTTCGCCCGTGACCTCGGCGTCAACGGGATCCTCGGGGCGAACCTCGCGTTCATCCTCAAGGCTCGCGTCCAGCTGCTGCGCGACATCGGTGCGGCGATCTCCCCGTTCAACGCCTTCCTCATCGCGCAGGGCATCGAGACCCTGTCGCTGCGCATCGAGCGGCACATCGAGAACACCCACAAGGTCGCCGCGTACCTGTCGTCGCACCCGCAGGTCGAGAAGGTCGTGTGGGCGTCGCTCGAGGGCGACCCGAACTACGAGCTCGCCCAGAAGTACGTGCCCCGCGGGGCCGGGGCGGTGCTGGCGTTCGAGATCCAGGGTGGTCTTCCGGCCGGCAAGAAGTTCGTCGAGGGGCTGACGCTGCACAGCCACGTGGCCAACATCGGCGACGTCCGGTCGCTGGCCATCCACCCGGCGTCCACGACGCACTCGCAGGGCGGCGACGAGGACCGGCTGCTGGCCGGCGTCACGCCCGGCCTGGTGCGCCTCGCCGTCGGCATCGAGCACATCGACGACATCATCGCCGACCTCGAGCAGGGCTTCACCGCCGCGAAGGTCGACTGACGGAGCGCCGGGCCGCGGGAGGGGCCACACACGGATCGCGGTGACTGTTACCCCCTCTGGGGGGCAATGGTCACCGCGATCCGCCGTGACACCACGAGCACGACCGTCCGGGCCAGTGCATCCGGCTGGCAGGATATCGGCATGAGTGAGGCCGGCACCCTCGCCCACCGGTTGCGCCGGATGAGCGGGCGCGACCCCGACGAGCACGGACGCGCGTCGACGCCGCTCGAGCTGCTCTTCGACCTGACCTTCGTCGTCGCGGTCGGACAGGCGGCGAACCTGTTCGCGCACAGCGTGTTCGAGGGTCACGCGTGGACGGGCCTCATCGCCTTCGCCATCGCGGTCTTCGCCATCATCTGGGCCTGGATCAACTTCTCCTGGTTCGCCTCGGCCTTCGACACCGACGACTGGGTGTTCCGGGTCGTGACGATGGTCCAGATGGTCGGCGTCTGCATCGCCGCGCTCGGCCTGCCGAGCCTGTTCCACTCGATCGACGAGGGCGGCCACGTCGACAACCGCGTCCTCGTCATCGGGTACGTCATCATGCGGCTGGCCATGGTCAGCCAGTGGCTGCGCGCGGCGCGTCAGTCGCCGGCGCGTCGGGCTTGTTGCCTGGCCTACGCGAAAGGGGTGACCGCCGCACAGGTCGGTTGGGTGGTCCTGGCGATCCTCAACCTGTCGCTGCTGCCGACCCTCGCCGCGATCGTGGTCCTCAACCTCATCGAGGCCTACGGCCCCTGGCGGGCCGAGCATCTCGAGGGCGGTGGCACTCCCTGGCACGCGCACCACATCGCCGAGCGCTACGCCCTGTTCGCGATCATCGCGCTCGGCGAGGGCGTCGTCGGCACGGTGGCCGCGCTCTCGTCGGCCGAGGAGGTCTCGGGCGGCCTCACCGCCGACGTCCTCGGAGTCGGCGCGGCCGGTATCGCGCTGACCTTCGGGATGTGGTGGACCTACTTCACCGTCCCCTCGGGTGACGTGCTGCACGCTCATCGCGAGCGCGGGTTCGTCTGGGGCTACGGGCAGATGTTCGTCTTCGGCGCGATCATCGCGACCGGCGCCGGGCTCCATGTCGCCGCCCTTCGTCTGGAGGACGAGAGCCACATCAGCGCGCTCGGGGCGGTGCTCTCCGTCGCGGCTCCGGTGGGTCTGTTCCTCGTCGCCGTCCTCGCGGTCTACTCGCTCCTGGTCGGTGAGGTCGACGCGTTGCACCTCTGGGTGGTCCTCGGGACCCTCGCCGTCCTCGCCGTCGCCGTGCTCCTGGCTGCCGTCGGGGTAGGTATGCCGGTATGCCTCCTGGTCGTCGCGGCATCCCTGCTCGTCCCGGTCATCGGGTACGAGACGGTCGGGCACCGGCACATGGGCGACGCCACGGTGCGGGCGACGGCGGAGCGTCCCTAGGTCGTCAACCGCTCGCGCAGCAGTGCCTGTTCGGCCGGCAGCGCGGCGAGGTCCAACGCCCGCCGGTTCGCCTCGGTCGCCGCGTCGAGCCGACCGACGCGACGCAGCAGGTCCGCTCGCGTCGCGTGCCAGAGGTGGTAGGCGTCGAGCGCGCCGGCCAGTGCCTCGACCTCCTTGAGGGCCGGAGCCGGCCCGGCGCACTCGGCCAGGGCGACCGCCCGGTTCAGCCGCACGACCGGCGACCGGTCGTGGCGCAACAGCAGGTCGTAGAGCGTGAGGATCTGCAGCCAGTCCGTCTCCCCGTAGGAGGGGGCGCTCGCGTGGCACGCGGCGATCGCCGCCTGGAGCTGGAACCGGCCGGGCCGCCGCCACACGGCCGCGCGTTCGAGGTAGCGCTCGGCACGGGCGATGGCGGGGTGGTCCCACCGGCCGCGGTCCTGGTCGGCGAGCAGCACGAGCTCGCCCTCCGGTCCGAACCGGGCAGCCGCCCGCGACTGCTGGAGGGTGAGCAGGGCCAGCAGACCCCACGCCTCGGGTTCGGCGGGCAGGCCGGTCGTCAGGACCTCGGCGAGCCAGACCGCGTCCTCGGCGAGGCCGCGCGAGGCGGCGTCCACGAACCCGGCGTTGTAGGTGAGGTAGACGACGGTGAGGACGTCGTCGAGGCGCTCCGGAATCCGGGTCTCGGGCACCTCCATGCGGATGCCGTTCGCGACGATCTTGCGTTTCGCGCGGACGATCCGCTGGGCCAGAGTGGCCTCGGGGACGAGGAAGGCGTGCGCGACCTGCTCGGTGGTGAGGCCGGCGACGGACCGCAGGGTGAGGGCCAGCCGGACCTCGACGGCCAGCGCCGGGTGGCAGCAGCCGAAGAGCATCGCGACGCGCTCGTCGGTGTCGGACCAGGTGGTGGCCTGTTGCGGCGGCCCGGCCTCCTCGACCCGGGCCGCGGCGACCGCGGAGGCGAGCCGGCCTCGAGCGGCCTCACGACGGAGCCGGTCGACCGCCTTGCGCCGCGCGGTCAGGGTCAGCCACGCACCGGGGTTGGGCGGCGGGCCGTCGCGGCGCCACGCCGCCACGGCCGAGACGAGCGCGTCCTGCACCGCCTCCTCGGCGACGTCGAAGTCGCCGGTGAGGCGGTGCAGGGCCGCGACGACCGGGCCGGCCTCGCGCCGGACGGCATCCACGAGGACGGTGTCCACGAGGTCCCCATCCGGGCCGGTGACGGTCATCGTGGGCTCCGCCGAGGGGTCGGCGGTCAGTCCATCCGGTGCTCGACGATGGGACGCACCTCGACGGCGATCCCCGGGAACCCGAGCGACGGCCACGACCGCGCCAGCTCGAGTGCGGCGTCGAGGTTCTCGACGTCGATGACGCTGAATCCGCCGATGGCCTCCTTGGCCTCCGAGTACGGGCCGTCGACGACCACGGGGGAGCCGTTCTCGCCGCTGCGGACCGTGGTGGCGGTCTCCGGGCCCTGGAGCTCGGCACCGGCGTCGACGAAGGCCGAGGCGTGCGTCTCGAACCACTGGAAGATCTGGCCGTAGACCTCGGCACGGCGCTCCTCCGGAACGGCGGCGTCGAGGTCGGGGCGGCTGCTGTACATGAGGACGTACTTCATGGGGCTGCTCTCCTGATGACGTGCGATGCACCGAGTGGTGCGCTGACACCACATCTACGCGGCCCACCTTCGCGGATCGACAGCCGGCGCGAGGAAATATCCAGGAGTTTTCGGCCGAGCGGGCCCGCCTAGGGTGGAACCCATGTCCGAGGAGCCCGCGGTCCGCCGCGGGGGCTCCTCCCCACGCACCGGTCGGGGCCCGCGCCGTTCGCCTCGGCGAGCTCCTGGGGAGTCTGCAGACCGCCGGCGTACGCCCGTGTCCGAGGAGCAGCTCGCGCGTCGCCGCGCGCTCGTCCCCGAGATCACCTACCCGGAGGAGCTGCCGGTCAGCGACCGTCGCGGCGACATCGCCGCGGCGATCCGCGACCACCAGGTCGTCGTCGTCGCGGGCGAGACCGGGTCGGGCAAGACCACCCAGCTGCCGAAGATCTGCCTCGAGCTCGGTCGCGGCATCGAGGGGACCATCGGCCACACCCAGCCTCGACGGATCGCCGCCCGGGCCGTCGCCGAGCGGATCTCCGAGGAGCTCGGGGTCGAGCTGGGTGGCGCCGTCGGCTACCAGGTGCGGTTCGCGGACCACTCGTCACGGGACACGCTCGTCAAGGTGATGACGGACGGCATCCTGCTCGCGGAGCTGCAGCGGGACCGCGACCTGCTGCGCTACGACACGATCATCATCGACGAGGCCCACGAGCGGAGCCTCAACGTCGACTTCCTGCTCGGCTACCTCGAGCGGCTGCTGCCCCGCCGCCCGGACCTCAAGGTCATCATCACGTCCGCGACCATCGACCCGCAGCGGTTCGCCGACCACTTCACGGTGCCGGGACGTCCGGTGCCGGTCGTCGAGGTGTCCGGCCGCACCTATCCGGTCGAGGTCCGCTACCGCCCCCTGGAGCGCGAGGAGGAGGACGCCGAGCCCGTCGACCAGGTGACCGGGATCGTCGAGGCCGTCGAGGAGCTCTGGACCGAGTCGCGGGGCGACGGCGGCAGCCAGGACATCCTCGTGTTCCTGTCCGGCGAGCGGGAGATCCGGGACGCCGCCGAGGCGCTCAGCGCCCTGAACCTCCCCGCCACCGAGGTGCTCCCGCTGTTCGGCCGGCTCTCGGCCGCCGAACAGCACCGGGTGTTCGCCCGGCACGACGGTCGGCGGATCGTGTTGTCCACCAACGTCGCCGAGACCTCCCTCACCGTTCCCGGCATCCGGTACGTCGTGGACACGGGGACGGCGCGGATCTCCCGCTACAGCCAGCGCACCAAGGTGCAGCGGCTGCCGATCGAGCCGATCAGCCAGGCCAGCGCGAACCAGCGCGCCGGCCGGTGTGGTCGGCTGGCCGACGGCATCTGCATCCGCCTGTACGCGGAGGACGACTACCTCGCGCGGCCGGAGTTCACCGACCCGGAGATCCTCCGGACCAACCTCGCCTCGGTCATCCTCCAGATGACCAGCCTGCGTCTCGGCGACGTGGCGCGTTTTCCGTTCATCGACCCGCCGGACTCGCGACAGATCACCGACGGCGTCCGGCTGCTGGAGGAGCTGCGGGCGGTCGAGACCAGCCCCGACACCGAAGGGCGAGAGGCCCGTCGGCGACTCACCGCATACGGGAAACGACTGGCGCAGCTGCCGGTCGACCCGCGGCTCGGGCGGATGCTGCTCGAGGCGGACCGGATCGGCTGCCTGCGCGACGTCCTCGTCGTCGTGTCGGCGATGAGCATCCAGGACCCGCGCGAACGCCCGCTCGAGCGGCAGGAGCTGGCCAACGCGGCGCACAAGCGGTTCGCCGACGAGCACTCCGACTTCGCCGCATACCTGAACCTCTGGCGGTATCTGCAGGAGCAGCAGAAGGCGTTGTCCAGCAGTGCTTTTCGCCGGATGTGCAAGGCGGAGTTCCTGCACTACCTCCGGATCCGCGAGTGGCAGGACCTGCACCAGCAGCTCCGGCAGGCTTGCAAACAGGCGGGACTGGACACCTCGCGTAGTGCCCACCAGGGCGAGCTCGACCTGGACACGGTGCACCGTGCGATGCTCGCCGGCCTCTTGTCGCACGTCGGGTCGCGCGACGAGGTGAAGCGTGAGTACCTCGGCGCGCGAGGCGCCCGGTTCGGGATCTCGCCCGGTTCCAGCCTGTTTCGCAAGCAACCGCAGTTCGTCATGGCCGGCGAGCTGGTCGAGACCTCCCGGCTCTGGGCGCGGGACATCGCGCGCATCGACCCGCTCTGGGCCGAGGAGGCGGGCGAGCACCTCGTCAAGCGGTCATACTCGGAGCCGCGGTGGTCCGCGAAGCAGGGGAGTGCCGTCGCGACCGAGCGGGTCACGCTGTACGGCGTGCCGATCGTCCTCGCGCGGACGGTCGGGTATGCCCGGGTGGACGCCGCCGAGTCACGGCACCTCTTCATCCAGCGGGCCCTCGTCGAGGGTGACTGGACCACTCGGCACCGGTTCTTCCACGACAACGTCGCCCTCGTCGAACGGCTCTCCGAGCTCGAGGCGCGGACGAGGCGCCGCGACCTCATCGTCGGCGACGAGGCGCGGTATGCGTTCTACGACAAGCGGATTCCCGCCGAGATCGTGTCGGCGCGACACTTCGACTCCTGGTGGAAGAAGGCCGGGCGCGAAGACCCCACGCTGCTGACCTTCACCGAGGACCTGCTGCTGTCGGACCGCGCCGACCAGGTCGACACCGACGCGTACCCCACCGTCTGGCGGCAGGGGGACATCGACCTCGCCGTGACGTACCGGTTCGAGCCGGGGAGCCCCGAGGACGGCGTCACCGTGCACCTCCCGGTCGAGGTGCTCAACCGGGTGACCGCTGCGGGCTTCGACTGGCAGGTGAACGGTCTTCGTGAGGATCTCGTCACCGCCCTGATCCGCAGCCTGCCCAAAGGAATCCGGCGACTGCTGGTGCCCGCACCGGAGCACGCCGGGGCCCTCGTGCGGGAGCTGCGCGAGCGCGGCCTCGGTCCGTCGGACGGGCTGCTCACCGACGTCCTCGGCCGGGTGGTCCGGGAGACCCGGGGTGTCGCCGTCGGTCCTCAGGACTGGGACGTCGCGCGGATCCCGTCCCACCTGCGGGTGCACTTCTCGGTCGAGGACGCGCGCGGGCGGGTCATCGCCCGCGGGCCGGACCTCGACGCCCTGCGCGAAGCGGCCCAGCCCGAGCTGCGCCGCCAGGTCTCCCGCGCCGGGTCGTCGTTGGAGCGCTCGGGCCTGCGGACGTGGGAGCTCGGCGAGATCCCGGTGGAGGTGGCGACCACGTCGGCGGCCGGGCGCCTGGTCCAGGGCTACCCCGCGCTTGTCGACGACGGGGACTCCGTGTCGCTGCGGGTCCTGCCGACCCGGGCCGAGGCGGTCGCCGAGCACCGGCTGGGGGTCCGCCGGCTGCTGCTGCTCAACGTCGCGCCCCCGTGGAAGCAGGTGCTGGCCCGACTCACCAACGCTCAGAAGCTCGCCCTCGCGCACAACCCGCACGGGTCGGTGCCCGCCCTCCTCGACGACTGCCTGGCCTGCGCGGTCGACGCGATCGCCGCGGAACGGCTGCCGGGGGAGGTCCGGTCGGCGGTGACCTTCGCCGAGGCGCTCGACGCGGTCCGGACCCATCTCGCGGCACGGGTGGTGCAGGTCGTCGGGCTGGTCGAGCCGGTTCTCGCCAAGGACCTCGAGGCGGCCCGGCGTCTGGATGCCATGACGGCGCCGCCGCTCGCGGGTCTCGTGGCCGATGTGCGGGCGCAGCTGCGGGAGCTGGTCCGACCGGGGTTCGTCGCCGATGCGGGGTTCGGCCGACTGCGCGACCTGGACCGGTACCTGCGAGCCGTCCTGCACCGGCTCGACCGCGCTTCCGCCGACCTGGCTCGGGACGCTCGGGCCACCGACGACGTCCTGCTGGCGGAGGATGCCTACGCGAGGCTGCTGGAGTCTCTGCGCCCGGCTCGCCGGGCGTCCGATGACGTGGTGGCCATCGGCTGGATGCTCGAGGAGCTGCGGGTCTCGCTGTTCGCGCAGAGCCTCGGCACCGCATACCCGGTGTCGGTGAAGCGGGTTCTCCGGGCCATCGAGGCGATCGACCGGGTGTGACCGAACGGTCGTCGAGGGTCGGCGGAATCACCAGCCCGAGCGGCGCGTTGTCATCGGCACAGGCGTCAGCGCCTGCCACCATCGTTGCGGAGGATCATCGTGCAAGACCCGTCAGAGCTCTACCGGTTCGAGACCGACACGGACCAGTCGTCCGCGCGGGCCTCGGTCATGCTCGTCTCGATGGGCGGCTTCATCGACGCGGGCCGCACGCAGCGGCTGCTCACGGAGCACCTCCTGGCCGCCCACGACCACACCGTCGTCGCTTCCTTCGACCTCGACCAGCTGCTGGACTACCGCGGCCGGCGGCCGATGATGACGTTCGACCGCGACCGGTTCACCTCCTACGAGGACCCGTCGCTGCTGCTCTACCGCCTGACCGACCGTGACGGCCACCCGTTCCTCCTGCTGACCGGCGCCGAGCCGGACTATCAGTGGGAGCGCGTCGTCGAGGCCGTCATGGAGCTGAACAAGGCCCTCGGCGTCGACCTCACGGTGAGCGTCCACGGCATCCCCATGGCGGTGCCGCACACCCGGCCGCTCGGGGTCACGGCGCATGCCACCGACCCGCGGCTCATCACCCAGCACCAGCCGGTGTTCGGCACGGTACAGGTCCCGGCCAGCTGGTCGGCGCTGCTCGAGCTGCGGCTCGGGGAGTCCGGCCACGACGCGCTCGGCTTCGCCGTGCACGTGCCGCACTACCTCGCGCAGGCCGAGTTCGCGGACGCCGCGCTCGCGGGCCTGGGCGCGGTGAGCGGGGTGACCGGCCTCAGCCTGTCGATGACCGACCTGGCCGCCGCGGCCGGCCTCAACCGCGCCGAGATCGCTCGGGAAGTCGACGGCTCCGACGAGGTCAAGGCCGTCGTCGAGGCGCTGGAGCGCCAGTACGACACGTTCATGGAGGGTCGCGAGCGGCCCAGCCTGCTGGCCACGGGAGTCTCTGAGCTTCCGTCGGCCGACGAGATCGGGGCCGAGTTCGAGGCGTTCCTCAAGGACGTCGTCGAGGACGACAAGGGCAAGGGCGAGAACAGCGGCGGCTTCGGCTCCGGCTGACTTCATTCTTTCGCGTCGGACCAGCGCCGGATGATGCTGGTGTCGGCGACGAAACGGACGTCCTCGGTGCCCGCCCACCGGCGGGCACTGTCGTCCAGGCAGCGGCCCACCGCGGCCGCTACCTCGTCGGCTCGGTCCTCCGGCGCCTGCAGAAGCAACTCGTCGTGCAGACAGAGCACGATCTGGGCGCCCATCGGCGCCGTGACGTGCCGGACCGTCGCGGCCCACGCCTTGAACAGCTCGGCCGCCGAGCCCTGGATCACCGCGTTCCGCGCGAATCGGCCGCGCCCGCCGTCGTCGCTGCCCGCCCACGCGGCGTCGAGGTTGATCCGGCGGCCCCCGAAGGTGCGCAGCGGCCGCCGGGCCACGCCCGACGCATACGCCTCGTCCAGCAACCCCATGGCCACGGGGTAGGCGCGTTCGAGATCCCCGAGGGCCCTCCCGGCGGCGCCGGAGCGCTGTCCGTACATCGCGGCCAGGACGGCCACCTTGGCCACCTTGCGCTCGATGCCGAGCTTCGCGGCCACCGGCGCGTAGAGGTCGTCGGCCCGGGTCGCCTCGGCGAAGGCCCGGTCGCCCGAGACGACCGCGAGCACGCGCGGCTCGATCTGGCCCAGGTCGGCGCGGACGAACACGTGCCCGGGTTCGGCGACGACTGCCGGCCGCAGCGGGCCGGGCAGGTTGTGCAGGCCGTTCTGGGCGGTCATCCGGCCCGCCGCGCCGTCGCAGGCCGTCCAGCCGCCGCGAAGCCGCCCGTCCGGGCCGACGTGCTCGTCGAGCCAGCGGTACCCATAGGTCGTCGCGATCCGCTCCTCCTTGCGCCACTCCAGGAGCGCGTCGACCAACGGATGCGTGAGGCGGAACGGCTCGAGTACGAACTTGCGGGTGTTCGGTACCGAGACACCCGACGCGGCAAGCAGGTCGCGCACCTGAGCCGGGTTGCGCAGGTCAGTGCCCTCGCGACCCGGTGCGTGGGCCAGGACCCGGCCGTCGCGCTCGCCGCGGATCCGGTCGGCGTCCAACTCGCTGTCGGGTCGCCGGCCGGCGGAGGCGGCGATGAGGTCCTCGGCCGCCTGGCGGTCCACCGGCAGCCCGTCGCGTTCGAGCTCCAGGCACAGCACGGCCGCGGCGGATTCGGAGTATGCCGCGGCGACGGCCCGCGGTCCGAGCTCGCTCAGCTGCTGCTCCTGGCGGGCGGCCAGCTCGGTCAGGGCAGCCGCGACGGCCCGGAACCGGCTCTCCGACGTCGACCAGGACGGGTCGAGGACGTCCGGGCGCAGGTAGCCGTCGGGGCGGACCGCGGCATCCGGGTCGGCTCCGTCTCCGCCGGCGGCCGAGCCGCCGTCGAGGAGGTCGAACAGGTCGTCCCCGGCCGGCTTCGGCGCGCGGTCCGGATCGAGCCCTTGGGCGCTAGCCCACACTCGCGCGAGATCGGCCCGCCAGCCGCCGTGCAGGAGCCGGTGGACCTCGGCGACGTCCCAGCACCGCTGGACCCGCACGCCCGCGGTGACGAGCGGCTGGAGCGCCCCGCCGGCGGACGCGACCAGCCACCGCGGGTGCTCCTGGAGCTCGATCTCGGCGGCCTGCCGGACCACCGTCGCCAGGTCGCCGACGACGACCGGCCCGCCCGGCTCGCGCGGTCCCACGGCGGCGCGGTCGCCGACGACGACCAGGGGGAGCACGACCTCATCCAACCCGACGACGGTGACGGGCCCGCGGTGGCGGGGTCCCGCATACGGGCTGCGGGGCGACGTCAGGGGTGGAACCGCACGCGGGAACGTGCCGTCGTACGGTGACGTTGCCGTGTTGCAGGGCCTCGGCGGTCCCGCGATGATGGGCCGGCCCAGCCGCGCTCGGCTGGACGATGAGAGGTGGACACGTGGGGATCTTCGGTTTCGGAGACGACGACAAGCAGGCGCCGGGTACGGCGCTCGAGCAGGCCAACGCCCAGCCACGGGGTGCCTCCGCGATGGTCTCCAAGGTGCTTCAGCCGATCCTCGACGTCGGGATCGAGGGCAAGGGACCGCTCCCGTCGGCGCGGCACGTCGCCGACCAGGCGCGGCTGAAGAACGACAGCGTCGAGGCCGCCGTCGAGCACGTGATCCGGATGCACCTGGCGATGGCCGGGACCGGTGGGTTCGTCACCGGGTTCGGCGGGTTCGTGACGATGCCGATCGCGCTGCCGGTCAACGTGGCCGAGTTCTACTTCGTGGCCACCCGGATGACCGCGGCGATCGCGGCGCTGCGGGGGTACGACCTGACCCAGCAGCACATCCGCACCGCCGTCCTGCTGGCGCTCGTCGGCGCCGACGCCGACGACCTGATCCGCAAGGCGGGCATCATCTCGCCGACCGGCAAGCTCACCGACATGGCCGCGCAGCAGCTGCCCGGCCCGGCGCTGATGATGGTCAACAAGGGCATTGCGTTCAAGCTCATCGGCACGGTCGGCCGGTCGACGTTCGCCCGCCTCGGTCGCGGGCTGCCGTTCGTCGGGGGCGGGGTCAGCGCGGCGGTCGACGCCTACATGCTCAAGCGCATCGCCGACCACGCCAAGGAGGAGTTCCCCCTGCGTGCGGCGGGGATCGGGTCCGCTGCGTCGGCGGCCGCCGGGCAGGTCACACCCTCGTAACAACCGGCGGTATGCCGGTCCGCGACGGAATCGTGGGCGGATTCCGGTCGTTTGCTGGTGTGCGGGAACCTGCCGGTGCGGGTTCGGACGACCACGCAGTGGGTATGCGAGCTCGAGACATCGGGCGGACTGTCCGGGAGATCCTCGGGCAGGACAGGGGAGGACGCCAATGGCACGACACACGAGCCGCATGGGGATGGTCACGATGATCGCCCAGTCGGTCCGCACGGCCGTTCGGCCGGGATCGGCCGGTCTGGTCGAGCGCGTCCAGGCGCTTCCGCGGATGCTCTCGGCTATCACGCGCGGCGAGTACCGCGGGACCACCTTCGGCCACGTGGCGATGCTCGCCGCGGCCGCGTTCTACATCGTCTCGCCGCTGGACTTCATGCCCGAGGCGCTGTTCGGCATCCTGGGGCTCACCGACGACGCGGTCGTCGTGACGTGGCTGGTTGCGGCGCTGGTCAACGACACCGAGGACTTCATCCAGTGGGAGCGGAGCGGTGGCCGGGCCAAGGGGTTCGCCGGCGCCCGCCAGGACGCTCCGACGGCTGGTCCGCAGGACGCGCCGACCGACGAGTGGTACCGGACGGTGCAGTCGCAGGTCGTCCGCTGACGTCGTGCCGGTGAGAGCTCTGCTCAGAGCTCGCCGCTGAGGATTCGTCACACCCGAGGGTGGTGGCCCTGACCAGGGCCACCACCCTCCGAACGTCCGGGCTGTGGGTGTCGTCGCTGTCGTCGGGTCCGTCGTCAACAGGGTGTGCGCGGCTCGTACCGTTGTCCACAGATTGGCAACTGGCCCTGTCGCGGTGTTGGTGAGCGCGCCGACGATCGTCGGCATGACGACCACGATCCGCCTGCGCGGGCCCGCCGACATCATCACCGTCCTGCCCTACCACCTGGGCTACCGCCCGGCGGAGTCGCTCGTCGTGGTCTGCCTGATGCGCAACCGGATCGGCGTCGTCGGCCGGATCGACCTCCCGCCGCCCGACGTCGACCCCGACCTGGTGGCCGTCGAGCTGCTGCCGGTGGTGCGCCGCGAACGGCCCGATGCGGTGGTGCTCGTCGGTTTCGAGAGCACGTACGGTCAGGCGGAGCCGGCCAGCGTAGCGATGCGGGACGCGATCGAGGGTGCGGGCATCCGGGTGGTCGAGCGGCTCGTCGTCCGCGACGGCCGATGGTGGAGCCTCGACTGCGACCGTGACTGCTGTCCGGCCGAGGGGGAGCCCGTCCAGGCCGACGACGAGGTTCCGGCGGTGTCCGACTACATCGTCCGGGGTCGGCGCCCAGCCGGGTCCCGAGCCGACCTGGCGACGCGCCTGGCCTACCAGCGGGGGCCCGAGCAGGACCGCCGCTGCGCCGCCTTCATCAACGACCTGGCGACCGCGCGGCGCTCGCGGAGCGCGCTGCAGCGACGCCGGCGGCGGATGCTCAAGGACTGGGCGCGGATCCTCGACCTCACCCCGTCCGGACCCGACGCCGTGGCGGCGCCCCCGCCTCGCGAAGACGAGGCCTGGGCGTGGGCCGTCGTGTCCCTGCTCGACGTAGCGGTGCGCGACCTGCTCATCGCGTGGCTGTGTCCAGGGACGCTCGACCTGGAGGTGTTCCCGGCGTCGCTGCGCCGGCTGGCCGAGTCCGTCCTCCCGCCGCGCCCGTCGTCGCCGGGCCAGGACGCCCGGGCCTCTCCGGCTGTCGACCACGTGGCCGAGGACGTGGCCGAGGACGTGGCCGAGGACGCGGCCGAGGACGCGGTCGATGACGCGGTCGAGGAGGGGCTGGTCGACCGGCTCGCCATGGTCTGCCGCGCGGCGCCTCCGGAGCTGTCGCCGGGGCCGCTCACCGTGCTCGCTCATGTCGTCTGGTGGCAGGGCGACGGCGCCCTCGCGCGGACCGCGCTCGACCGGGCGCTGGCGGTGGATCCCGACTACCGGCTGGCGGCCCTGCTCGAGCGGATGGTCGACGTCGCGGCGCGGCCGAGGGCCACGGCATGACGTCCACGGCGTCACGTCCATCTCGTGGAACAGGACCGGTTCGGGGCGGGAGGCGGCCCGTATGATGGTTGGAGGTCATGAGTTCCAGCGCGTAGCCCCGGCTTGCTGGGCGGCAACCCTCCATCTCTGCGGTGGGGTGCCCCGGGTGATGACACGGCCCGACCGTTCGGATCGGGCAAGCGCGAGCTCCAGGAGCAGGCCGGATGACCATCGTGGATCGGACCCGAAGTACCCCGTCGGCGACGACGCGGCCGTCGGCATCAGCTCACGACGCGAGGCCGTCCACGAGCGCGTCCGGAGGTGCGGTGAGGCCCGCTGTCGTATCCGGAGCGTGGCGCGAGGGCGACCCGGTCGGGCACCGCCAGTTCGTGCAGGTGGGCGACGTCCCACTAGAGCGTGGCGGGGTCATCCCGAGGGTGCAGGTGGCCTACGAGACGTGGGGCCGGCTCAACGAGCGGGCCGACAACGCGATCCTCGTCGAGCATGCCCTCACCGGTGACAGCCACGTCGTCGGCCCCCAGGACGAGGCGCACCTCTCGCCCGGCTGGTGGGACGGGCTCATCGGTCCGGGTCGGCCGCTCGACACCGACCGGTGGTACGTCGTCGCGTCCAACGTCCTCGGCGGATGCCAGGGCACGACCGGGCCCTCGTCGCTGGCCGCCGACGGGCGTCGGTGGGGGAGTCGGTTCCCGTTCGTGACGGTTCGCGACCAGGTCACCGTCGAGGCCCGTCTGGCGGTCGAGATCGGGGTGCCGCGATGGGCGGCCGTCCTGGGCGGGTCGATGGGCGGCATGCGCGTCCTCGAGTGGGCGGTCACGCACCCCGACCAGGTCGACCGCGCCCTGGTGCTCGCCAGCACGGCGTATGCGACGGCCGACCAGATCGCCTGGGCGCAGCCCCAGCTGCTCGCGATCCGGTCCGACCCCGGGTTCCTCGGCGGCGACTACTACGACGACCAGGACCGGTTCGCCGGTCCCGAGGCGGGCATGGGGATCGCTCGCCGGATCGCGCACGTGACCTACCGGGCCGGGACCGAGCTGGACGACCGGTTCGGCCGGGAGGCGCAGGGTCGGGAGCAGCCGCTCGGAGACGGGGGCCGCTACGCCGTGGAGTCCTACCTGGACCACCACGCGGCGAAGCTGTCCCGCCGGTTCGACGCGAACTCCTACCTCGTCCTCACCGAGGCGATGAACTCGCACGATGTCGGCCGCGACCGCGGCGGGGTTGCTGCTGCCCTGCGGACGGTCACGGCACAGACCACCGTGGTCGCCGTCGACTCCGACCGGCTGTACCCCGTGCGGCTCAGCGACGAGATCACCGCCGGCATACTCGGAGCGACGCAGCACACCGTCTCGTCCGCTTACGGACACGACGGGTTCCTCATCGAGATCGAGCAGGTCGGAGAGCACATCCGCGACGCGCTGCGCTGATCGGCGGCTGACTGCCGGCCCATCGGGGCGTGGGCGCGTCCACCTGGCGCAGAGGGGTTCGGTTTCGGGTAGGTTCAGCGCGAGGGGACCCGAGCTGCACTGTCGCACGTCGAGGAGGTTCGTCGAATGTCCATCGTCGTGGGCTACATCCCGTCGCGAGAGGGCCGCGCGGCCCTCCGGCGGGCCGCCGCCGAGGCCGAGCTGCGCAAGGCCGAGCTCATCGTCATCAACAGCGACAGCGGCAAGAACTTCGACCCCGAGGACACCGTCCGCTTCGAGGCCGCACTCGAAGGCGTTCGGGGCCGGCTCGACCTGGCCGGCATTCACGTCGAGGTCCGCCAGCTGGTCCGTGGCAAGGAACCGGCCGAGGACCTCATCGAGGCGGCCGACGCGAGCCACGCCGAGCTGATCGTCATCGGCCTGCGCCGGCGGACCCCCGTCGGCAAGCTCATCCTCGGGTCCAACGCCCAGCGCATCCTGCTCGACGCGACCTGCCCCGTGCTGGCCGTCAAGGCCACCAGCGAGGACGACTGACGCCACCGAGCACCACCGAGCACCACCAGCACCAGGAGTACCGGGGAGCGGCCGGTCGACCGGGTTTCGGGCCGATCAAGCCCGCCCGCCGCGGACGAATGGCGCCGGTGGGCCTCGCAGGGTTTTATAATGGTGAGAGCACGGACGCGCAAGACCCGGAGAAGGGCCGACCAGCACGCCTCTCCCGCCCCAGCCAAGCGTCCCGAGGAATGATCCCCTCATTCCCAGCATTGACTCATGAGCGACCTCGATGGGCGTCGATGTCGCATGTCTCGGTCTCGAAAGGTAGTCGGTATCTGTGTCAACGGGCTCCACGACCCCCACGCGCTCCGGCGCGGCACTTCCCTCGGAGTTCTCGGACCCCGCCATCCAGCAGCTGATGTCGGCCGGTTCCGTCCGACCCCTCAGCGGTGACGAGGTGCGCGACGCGTTCGAGCGCAGCACTATCTCCGGTGCCCGCCAGAAGGCGGTTCTCCGCGCGCTGGAGGACGCCGGCGTCGAGGTTCAGGTGAGCGCACCTAAGCGTGCGGTCGCCGCGAGCGCGACCCGGGCGACGACCACGGCTCGGGCGACGAAGACCGCCGCCAAGCCCGCCGCCGCCAAGACCGCGAAGGCGGCCCCGGCGAGCAAGAGCGCGGCCGGCAAGACTGCCGCGGCGAAGCCCGCCGCCGCCCCGGCGGCCAGCAACGGCGCCGCGACGAAGAAGACCGTGGCGAAGAAGGCCGGCCCCGCCGCCAACGGCACCGCTGCGGTGGCCGCCGCCGCTGCTGCTCCGGCGAAGACCGCCACCAAGGCCGCAGCGAAGAAGACCGCCGCGAAGACCGCGACGAAGGCCGCCGGCAAGGCCGGGGCTGACGACGCCGTCGAGGCGGGCGAGGACGTCGAGATCGAGGACGTCGAGCTGGTCGACGTCGAGGCCGTCGTGGCCGAGGTCGCTGCTGTCGAGGTGGTCGAGGATGCCGACGCCGAGGACGAGGAGGACGAGGACGGCAACGTCACGCCTCGTAAGCCCGCCGCGGCCGAGGAGGAGTCCGACGACGCCGGCTTCGTCATCCGCGACGACGACGAGGAGGACGCCCCCGCGCAGCAGGTCGTCACCGCGGGTGCCACCGCCGACCCGGTCAAGGACTACCTCAAGCAGATCGGCAAGGTCGCCCTGCTGAACGCCGAGCAGGAGGTCGAGCTCGCCAAGCGGATCGAGGCCGGCCTCTTCGCCGAGGAGCGCCTGAACTCCGGCGACAAGATCGACATGAAGCTCAAGCGCGAGCTCTGGTGGATCGCCCAGGACGGCAAGAAGGCCAAGAACCACCTGCTCGAGGCCAACCTGCGGCTCGTCGTCTCGCTGGCCAAGCGCTACACCGGCCGCGGGATGCTCTTCCTCGACCTGATCCAGGAGGGCAACCTCGGTCTGATCCGTGCGGTCGAGAAGTTCGACTACACCAAGGGCTACAAGTTCTCGACCTACGCGACCTGGTGGATCCGGCAGGCCATCACCCGCGCGATGGCCGACCAAGCCCGGACGATCCGGATCCCGGTTCACATGGTCGAGGTCATCAACAAGCTGGCCCGCGTCCAGCGGCAGATGCTCCAGGACCTCGGCCGTGAGCCGACGCCGGAAGAGCTGGCCAAGGAGCTGGACATGACGCCCGAGAAGGTCGTCGAGGTCCAGAAGTACGGCCGCGAGCCGATCTCCCTGCACACGCCCCTCGGCGAGGACGGCGACAGCGAGTTCGGTGACCTCATCGAGGACTCCGAGGCGGTCGTCCCGGCCGACGCGGTGAGCTTCACGCTCCTCCAGGAGCAGCTGCACTCGGTGCTCGACACGCTCTCCGAGCGGGAGGCCGGCGTCGTCTCGATGCGGTTCGGTCTCACCGACGGGCAGCCCAAGACCCTGGACGAGATCGGCAAGGTCTACGGCGTGACCCGCGAGCGGATCCGCCAGATCGAGTCCAAGACGATGAGCAAGCTGCGTCACCCCTCGCGCTCGCAGGTCCTGCGCGACTACCTCGACTGAGGTCGAGAACCCCAAGCGCAGCCGGTATGCCGCGTCACCCACGGCTGGCGCGGCACACCGCTGCCCCCGGCGGCTGTCGTCAGAGCACCCTGATCCAGGTGAGCACTGTCCCCGAACCGAAACGTTGACACGGGTCGGCAATCACTCGCACCGTCAACATACTGAGCCGGTCCACCCCGTTGGTCATCGCGTTGCCGAAGAGGGTGTCGTCGCATCCCGAGCTGGTCATCCTGATCTGCCCGCCGGCCGCCACCGACAGCGTGCCTCTGACATCCGGCGCCGTGTCGATGTCGCCGTCGTCGTCGAGGACGTAGTCGGAGCCTGCTGTGGCCCCGGGCACATCATCGAAGGCCAGGAGAAGCCCGGTGCCCTGCAACAGCCAGACTCCGTCGACTTGCGCGGCCTGGGTAACCGGTTGGGTCGGGCGGCTGGTGTCCGGCACTAGTTTCCGGCCGGCCTCGGACGCTGGGGACACCCAGGTCGAGATCATGGGTCGCGACTCCGGGGCATCGCAGACGGGGCCGACCATCGGTCCGGAGTCGAAGCTGACCACGCCGGCCGACTGCGCCTTCCACGGCTTGGCAGCGTGACAGGTCTGGCCCTGCCCATCGACGAAGTAGAGATCGAGAATCGTCGGCTGGAGCTGCCAGGTCAGCGAGGGTCGCTGTGGGGGGTGGACGATCTCGGCCGGGTTGAAGAGGTTCCGCCATGTCTGGTCTGGGTTCCACCCCGTGAGGTTCGAACCGGTCGCGTCGACGTCGAGGGTGATCGCCGGCATCGGGCCGAATCCCTGAGGGTTGGCGGGGATCGCTGGCTCCGGTCGCCGAAGCCAGAGTGTCGCGGCGGCGACGATCACGATCACGAGAAGCAGGACGGCGACGATCGGGAGACGACGCCTCCGCATTGGTCGTCTGGTCCCCAGCCGGTCGTGCAGGTCGGTGTGCAGGCGGTCGACATCAGATACGGTCACGACGACTCCGTTCGCATAGGTGGCGAGCGAGTCGCGCACCGTTCGTTCGTCCACGGTCATGAGGACACCTCGATCCCGTGCTGGAGCGAGGCCAGGGCACGATGGGCGTGCCGTTTGACAGAGCCCATGCTGATCTCGAGCAAGGACGCGGTTTGGGCTTCGGTCAGGCCCAGGTAGTAGCGGGCGACCACGACTTCGCGCTGACGGGTCGGGAGGGCTCGTACCGCGGCCACGACGCGCGCGGACTCGGCACCCTCCATGGCTAGGTCTTCGAGATTCCCGGAGGCCGGGACGATGGCTAGCCTCGTCGTGGCGCGGCGAGCGCGCACGAACCGTCGTTGTCGCGACCGACACCCGCGAACAACCGCTGAGCGGAGGTAGGCGCCGGCCGCGTTGACGTCCCGCAGGCCGTTCCAATGCCGGTGCAACGAGACGAACGCCTCCTGGACGACCTCCTCCGCCTCCTCGCGATCGCCGAGGAGCACCATCGCCAGCCGCACGAGCGACGGGCAGCGCGTCCGGAACAGCGCGTCGAGCATCTCGTCGCGCGAGGCCTCGGCCTCGCCGCGGATGTGTCGTGCGGATGACGTGGGTGTGTTGCCCATCGCGGCCCCTCCAGCGACATCGTCCACGCATACAAGTCGCCAGAACAGCCGAAAGGTTGACCGCGACGTGGAGAATGTTTTTGCCGACCCCGACCTCTCACACGCACACGGGTGACCCGAGGTCTCGCAGGCGGAACAGGGACTGGGTCCCGGCGATCACGTTCTACGGCGATCGTGACCGGCGTGCCTGCCGGGCCGCACACGACAGGTATGCCGCGTCACCCAGGGGTGGCGCGGCATACCGCTGTTCGGGGTCGGGTCAGGGCAGCGTGACGTACCCGGCGAGGAAGTCGCGGGCCGACGAGGTGTCGAGGCGGTAGGTCACGTTCGTCGCACGGCAGGTGAAGTCTCCGGTGATGGTGATCGCGGCCAGGGTCGACGTCGTCCCGAGGAAGTTCGGGCCGCCGGAGTCGCCGTAGCAGGTGCCGCCGTTGCCGGTGGAGGGGTTCATCGAAACTCGGAGCCACGACGGCGTGGTGGCGTTGAGCGTCCCGACCGCCTGGTTGCGGACGTCGTTGTAGAGGAAGTCGTGACCGCCCGCGCCCTGAGCCTTGACGACGTCGTAGGCGCCGTACCCCACCGAGGTGATCCGCTGGGACTTGGGCAGGTTGGCGAGCGACCCCGCCGTCGGCAGGGGGGCCGGCGTGGTCCCCGTGACGGCCCGGTCGAGGACGACGACGGCGATGTCGTGCGGGTCGTTCTGGTTCTTCCCGTACAGCGGGTCGCCGTGGAACGTCCCTGCATACACGGTGTCGCCGTCGTGGTACGCGGACGAGAAGGTCGCACGCACTCGGTCGCTGCCGCCCTCGGCGCAGTGGGCCGCTGTCAGGAAGACCGTTGGGCTGATCAGGGTGCCGGAGCAGTAGATCCACGTGCCGTCGGAGTAGGCCTCGTCGGCCACCAGCCCGCCGACGTTCGGGTGGGCGTTGCCGTCCGCCGTCCCGTTGGTGATGGCTTCGGCAGGGCCCGCGATGAGGGCGGCGACGCCGAGGGCGGTGGCGATGGCAAGGGTGGTGCGACGGAGCACGAGGTGGTCCTTCCGACGATGGTTCGCTTCGGCTCCCCCGAGCAGCCGCGCCTTTGGCGGCCCGACGAGGCTAGCCTTCCCGCCGCGCCGACGCAGTTTCGGTATGCGTCGGGTCAGGCCGGTGCGAGGACGGCGGCCAGCCGCCGGGTCACCCGGTCGACGTCCGCCTCGGCGAGCGGGCCGGCCGCGGCGGCCATGCCCAGGAGACGCTTCGCCCAGAGCACCTCGACCCCGTCGACCGCGAAGTCGCCGCCGAACAGCGGCCAGTCCGCGTCCACGAAGCACAGGAACCCGCGGACCCCGACCGGCTCAGGGATCTCACCGGCGAGCGCGTCCGAGACCACAGCAACCTGTCGCTTCATCCCCTCGACGAGCGAGGTGGAGTCGCGTCCGCCGACGAGGAGTCGCTCTCGCCGAGGAACGAAGAAGCCGCCCTCGACCTTCTTGGTGGGGCGCCGGCCGGCGTACCGCTTGGCGTCGACGACCAGGACGCCCGACGGGCACACCACCAGGTGGTCGATGTTGGCCCGGCTCTTCGGGATCCGACGGTCGTGCAGGACGCGGATCGTCGGCGACGCCGCCTTGTCCAGGAGGGCCCCCAGCTTCTCCTCCCCGAGGGCGCCGCCGTTCCAGGCCCGGGTGCTTTGCGGGTCGTCGCTGAGCGCCAGGATCAGGCCACCGATGCGCGGATGTGCGTCACGGATGCCCTTCTCCCGCTTGGCCTTCCGCTGTTCGTAGATGCGCCGCGCCGAGGCTCCCGCGACGCCGGGCTCGAGCACCTCGGGCGTCACGCCCGCTACGGGCGGTTCGGGACCAACAACCACCTCGTCCGACGGCGTCGTCACCTCGCACGTCACACACCGGACGCTGCGCGTCGACGCCGAGTAGACCGCCGTCGTCCGCGCCGCGAGAGCGGTGCCGCAGACGGCGCACGTACCCGCATACCGAAGCCGCATGGTCCGTTCGCCGTCGCTCGTGTCGATGTGAACCTCTCAGCCGCGACGGGGGAAGCGGTCGGCCGCCGCGTCGATCCACCGCCCGGGGGCGTCGGCGATGGCGGTCAGGGTGCGGGTCCACCACCGGACCCCGTCCTGGGGGAACAGGAACGCTCGAAGCCGTTGCGGCCAGGGCCGGTTGGTCGCGGCAGTCCGGGTCACGGTGCGGATGTCGCCGGCCAGCTCCGTGGGGGCACCGCCCGGCCGCGCGTACCGCGAGCGTTCCAGGGTGGCGACGACGTGGCCGATCGCCTCGTTGGCGCGTTTGTCGAGGAAGGCCTCGCGGACGTAGTGCTGGCGCCACTCGCGCAAGGTCCCGCCGCTGCTGGGTTGGGCGACGCCGAGATCGCCGAGCCGGGACACCAGCTCGTCCCACTGCGCCTCGGCCAGCTCGCTGGGGCTGGCGGCTCTGGAGCGACGTCGCCGGTTGACGAGGAAGGCAGTGAGCGGCAGGACGAGGCTGCCCAGCAGACCGAGGATGATCGCGACAAGGAGCAGGTGCCACGGCTCGCCCAGCCACTCGCGCACGCGGTCACTGACCGAGCTCGTGTCGGCCGTGGCCAGCCCGTCGACTTCGGGGGCGCCGGGGTCGCGGGCGGTACTGGTCGCCGTACCGGTGGCGCCGGGGTCGGCCGACGGCGCCGTCGTCGCCCCGGGCAGCGGGACCGCGGCCGGGATCGTGTAGGTCGGCGCGGAGCCCGTGCGGACGGCCGGTGTGGGCTCGAACCGGAGCCAGCCGACGCCCGGGAAGTACAGCTCAGGCCAGGCGTGGGCGTCGGAGGAGCGCACGGTGAAGAGGCCCTCGTCCTGGGTGCCGGGCAGGAACCCGATCGCCATCCGCGCGGGAATTCCCTTGGTCCGCGCCATCATCACCATGGTCGAGGCGAACTGGACGCAGTAGCCCGTCTTGGACTTGAGGAACCGCAGGATCGGGTCGCGGATCTGCTGGGCGTTCTCGTCGAGCACCGACTCCGGCAGCTGGAGTGAGTAGTTGAAGCCGCCGTCCGTGCGAAGCCACTTCTGGATCGCGGCCGCCGCCGCGTAGGTAGTGGTCGTCCCTTCGGTGACGGTGTCGGTCAGGGCGGTCAGCTGGGCCGCGATCCCGGCGTCCACGTTCGAGGAGAGCTGGACCTCGGGATCCCCGCGACCGGTGGAGGCACCGGGGATGCCCGCCTGCAGCTGCTCAGAGGTGGCGTCGACCTCGCGGTAGGTCAGCGAGTACGAGTCGGGCCGGGCGCGCGCATACAGGTCGCCGGTGGAGCCGTCGGCGTACCACTGGGCACCGCCGAAGTCCGTCGCGACCACCGGGGAGACCGAGGCGACGTTGGGCGGGCTCAGGTAGTTCGACTCGACCTCCAGCTGGCGGTCCGTGACCGGCACCTGGGAGGAGATGACGCGGCTCTGGGTGAGCTGCTGGGTCGGCGCGCCCACCGGGCGAGGCGCCCATTCGCCGCCGACGTAGTTCGAGGCGACGACGACGCGCAGCGGCGGGGCCGTCGGCGCGGACGTCCGGTAGGTCATGACGATGTTGTCGTCACCGCTCTGCAGGCTGCGGGTGAGGTCGACCGTCGAGTTGAAGCCGACCCGACCCTCGCGCCCGACGCTGCCGTCGCTGCGGCCGAGCCCGTCGAGGATGTACCGCGTCGGCAGGTGCGGGATGACCGCCGGCAGCACGACGGCCGCGATGACCGCGGCGAACCCCAGCTGCCGGGCGACGTTGCCGAAGCCCCACATGACCTGGCTCTCCACGTCGGTCTGCGCGACCGGGGTACGCCGGCTGGCGACCGTCGTCGACCAGCGCTGGACGCGGCCCCGACCCTGCCGGGCAACGAGGACCAGCCACATGGCCGCCGCGATGACGAAGAACCACGGGGACAGCGACGAGCCGCCGTTGGCCGCCGCCGTGAGGAAGACCGCGAGCAGCGGGAGCCCGGCCACCCCGGGCATCTCCTCGGTGACGGCGAGGAAGTCGACGAGGATCGCCAGACCGGCGACGGCCGCCACGAGGACGAACTGGACGCCTTCGGAGGCGGGGATGGGCGCCGCGTAGCGCTGCATCACCGCCGCGCAGTCGGTCGCCAGCTCGACCACGCGGTTCCAGGAGTCCGGCCCGGGCAGGCCGTACCAGAGCCGGTCGGCCGCGAACATGGCGACGACGGCCCAGCTGGTGGCCACCAGCTGCCCCAACAGGACCAGCAGGCGGAACGAGGTGAGCCGGCGCATAAGCACGCCGACGGCCGCCACGACCAGGCACGCCCAGATCGCCCGGCCCAGCCAGGAGGCGTTCTCGGTGAGGGTGGTAAGGCCGAGGATGGCCGCAATCGTGGCCGCGGCGGCCATCAGAGCGTCGACTGCGCGCGAGATCATCCGACGAGCACCCCCCGGGTGGTCAGCGCGGACCACACCTCGGGGACGCTGTCGCCCTGCCGGGCCACGGCCACCGACCAGCCGGCGGTATGCAGCAGCTCGGCATAGGCGCTCGCCGACGGGCCCACGGCTCGACGCTTCGCACCACTGCCGCTGCCGCGGCCGGAGGGGGTATGCGCGCCGCCGGGCGAGTCCGCGAACGTCGCCGTGTCGAGCACGATGGCCAGTCCGCTCCCGCCCGGCTGTCGCAGCGAGGCCACCTGGCGCAACGACTCCTCGTCGCGGTCGGCGAGCACGGCGACGACCAGGCCCCCCGAGGCGGTGACCGGGTGAGCCGCGCGGACCAGCTCGGCGAGCTCGAGCTCGGGACCGGTCTCCGCCTCGGCGAGCAGGTCGAGGGCGTGGTCGGCGTCGGTGGTCATGGCGGCCTGGCCGTCGTGGACCGTCTCCGAGCAGATGAGGTGGGTGGCGTAGCCGAGCCCGGCGAGGTGCGTGACGACCGAGGCGGCGGCCGAGACCGCCCACTCGAACGAGCTCGAGGCGCCGTGACCCTGGTGGGCGCCGGCGCGGGGGTCGAGGAGGATCATCGCCCGGCGGCGGGCGGGCCGGTCCTCCTGGCGGACCATCAGGTCGCCCGTGCGGGCGGTCGCCGGCCAGTGGATCCGGCGCAGGTCGTCCCCGTCGCGGTACTCGCGGATCGACTGGTCGTCCTCGCCGTGCAGCGCGACCATGAACGGGATCTCGCCCTCCGCGCCGACCCCGTTGCCGGGCGGCCGACCGCCGACCAACGGGTCGATCCGGGGGAGCACGACGATGTCGCCGGTCGCGCCGACCTCGGCGAACCGGTTCGTCAGGCCGAACGGGTCACGCAGGACCACCGTGAGCGGACCGAGCGGGTGCCGGCCGCGCAGGTGCGAGCGAACCGCATACTCGACCTGCCGCACCTCACCGGCACCGAGCTGGCCGAGGAGGAACCGCGGCCGGTCGCCGAGAGCGAGGTTGAGCCGCTCCTCGGCGAGCAGGAGTGGCGTCCGGCGGGTGCCAGCGTTGGTCATCGTCACCGTGACGATGGCTCGCTCGTCCACCGCGACACGGGACGGCGAGGTGTGCCGCTCGACCCGCAGCGATGCGCGCTGCCGCCGGGAGATCAGGCCGGTGACGATGGGCAGGACGAGCAGCAGGACGCCGACCCTGCTGATGTCCGGGAACCCCAGACCCCATCCGGCGGCGGCCAGCGTCGTGCCCGAGGCGACGAACGCGCGACCCCGTCCGGTGAGGACGTCCCTCAGCCGTGCCATGTCGGCGTCAGCGGTTGAACGGAGCCACGGGAACGCGGCGGAGGATCTCGCCGAGCACGTCCTGCGCCGACCGTCGGGCCAGCTGGGCCTCGCCGCTGAGGATGAGACGGTGCGCGAGGACCGGCATGACGATGCCCTGGACGTCGTCGGGCAGCACGTGGTCGCGGCCCTCGATAGCGGCGACCGCACGGGAGGCCCGGAGCAGGTGCAGCGTGGCCCGCGGTGACGCCCCGAGCCGCAGGTCGCCGCTCGAGCGGGTGGCCGTGCTGATGTCGACGGCGTACTGACGGATGGCCGGGCTGGCGTAGACGTCGCGGACGATGTCGATGAGCCGCGCGATGGTCGCGCCGTCGGTCACCGGCTGCATCGTCGCCAGCGGGGACGCGCCGCCGTGGGTGTCGAGGATGGCGACCTCGGCGCTCGGGGCCGGGTAGCCCATCGAGATCCGCGCCATGAACCGGTCGCGCTGCGCCTCGGGGAGGGGGTAGGTCCCCTCCATCTCGATCGGGTTCTGCGTGGCCATGACGATGAACGGCTTGTGCAGCTCGTAGGTCTGCCCGTCGACCGTGACCTGACCCTCCTCCATGCTCTCCAGGAGCGCGGACTGGGTCTTGGGCGACGCGCGGTTGATCTCGTCGCCGACGACGACGTTCGCGAAGATCGCGCCCGGCCGGAACTCGAAGTCCCGCAGGTCCTGGTTGAACACGCTGACGCCGGTGATGTCGCTCGGCAGCAGGTCGGGCGTGAACTGGATGCGCCGCACCGTGCAGTCGATCGACTTCGCGAGCGACTTGGCCAGCATCGTCTTGCCGACGCCCGGTACGTCCTCGATGAGCAGGTGTCCCTCGGCGAGGAGCACGGTGATCGCCGTCCGGACGACGTCCGGCTTGCCCTCGATGACCGACGTCATCGCCTCGGTGATCTTGCGCACCTCGGCGCGCACCTCAGCGAGCGCCTCAGGGGTGCTGCGGTAGGCGGTGTCCTTCGCGACGGATCGCGTCGCGGCCACTCCCGTCCCGCTGTCGGTCTGGTCCGTCACGTTGGTCACGCGTCCTCCGCCGGTCTGTGCACACAGGTTCAGCACCATCGATGACCCTGGACCGTCGCGTCCGGGGTTCCCCCGAGGATCTTCCCCCACAACGCCCCACTTCCCCAACGGATCCCGTAGGACCGAAATCGTCGACAGGGGTCGCGCAGGGCCAGCAGGGCTCCGGTATGCGGCAGGCCGGGTCCTCGAGGGTTCCTCGGGTGCTCGGCGGCGGGGTCCGCAATGGCTGACGAGCAGTGACGGCCCTCCACTGCGCTCCACTGCCCCTGACCTGCACTGTTGTGGCGGACGAGGCGGTGGCGCTCGGTGTTTTGCTGTCGATGTGGGGGAAAGTGGAGTACGGTGGGGCAACGCGGAGCCGACGGGAGCCGCCGATACGCCGCAGGGTCGAGCAGGGTCGAGTAGGGGAGGTGGCGAGGTCCGTGTTCCTCGGTACCCACACCCCGCGTCTGGACGAGAAGGGCCGGCTCTTCCTCCCCGCGAAGTTCCGCGACCGGCTGGCCGACGGCCTCGTCGTCACCAAGGGGCAGGAGCGCTGCCTCTTCGTCTACCCGACCGACGAGTTCGAGCGCCTCGCCACCCAGATGCAGCAGGGACCGACGTCGTCCAAGGCGGTCCGTGACTACCTGCGCGTCTTCCTCGCCGGCGCCCACGACGAGACCCCCGACCGCCAGGGCCGGCTCACCATCCCGCCGCCGCTGCGCACCTACGCGGGCCTCACCCGCGAGTGCACGGTGATCGGCGCCGGCAGCCGTGTCGAGGTGTGGGACAGCGCTGCCTGGGCCAGCTATCTCGAGGCCAGCGAGCAAGCCTTCGCCGAGCAGTCCGAGGAGGTGGTCCCGGGCCTCTTCTGAGGCCCCGTGCTGCCGCGCAGGACCTGTGCTCCGGCCTCCAGCCGCTGCCGTCCCGGGACGACTTCCCCCGTCCCGGGCCACCGGGAGAGACAACCCGCCAGCGGATGGGGACCAGACCCCAGGTCCCGCACCCACACCCACGCAGACCCACACCCGCGCAGACCGACTCCGACGCCTACCCGCACCGACGCATACCCGACACGACCAGAGAGCACCGGCATGGCGAAACCCCCACCCGCGCAGCGACACCGACCCGTCCTGCGCGATCGGGTCGTCGACCTGCTCGAGCCGGCCCTCGCCGAACCCGGCTCCGTCTGCGTCGACGGCACCCTGGGCATGGGCGGCCACGCCGAGGGCATCCTCGAGCGCTGCCCGCAGGCCCGCCTCGTCGGGATCGACCGTGACCAGCAGGCCCTCGACCTCGCGGGGCAGCGCCTCGCCCCGTATGCGGACCGGCTCACCCTGGTCCACGCGGTGTACGACGAGTTCGCCGCGGTCGTGTCGTCACTCGGGCTGAAGACCGTGGACGCCGCGCTGTTCGACCTCGGTGTCTCGTCCCTGCAGCTGGACGAGGAGGACCGCGGCTTCGCCTACCGCGTCGACGCGCCACTCGACATGCGGATGGACCAGGCGGACGGGCCCACCGCGGCCGACGTCCTCAACACCTACGACGTCGACGACCTGACCCGGATCCTGCGGGAGTACGGCGAGGAGCGGTTCGCCCGCCCGATCGCCCGCGCCGTGGTCCAGGACCGCGTCACCGAGCCGTTCACGACCTCCGGCCGGCTCGTCGAGCTGCTGCGCTCGGTGATCCCCGCCGCCTCGCAGCGCAGCGGCGGGCACCCGGCCAAGCGGACGTTCCAGGCCCTGCGCATCGAGGTGAACCGCGAGCTGGCCGCCTGGGAGACCGCACTGCCGGCCGCGATCGACGCGCTGGCCGTGGGCGGGCGGATCGCGGTGCTCAGCTACCACTCGCTCGAGGACCGGATCACCAAGCGCGCCCTCACCGCCGGTGCGCAGTCCAGCACCCCGCCGGGCCTGCCGGTCGAGCTGCCCGAGCACGCCGCATACCTGCGGCTGCTGACCCGAGGTGCCGAGGAGCCGACCCCGGCCGAGGTCGCCGAGAACCCGCGGGCGGCGTCGGCGCGGCTGCGGGCCGCCGAACGCGTGCGGCGGACGAGTACCGCGCGGGCGACGAGGGGACATCGGGGATGAGCCAGAGCCAGCTCACCACGGCGGCGGCGCCGGCGCGCGTCGTGAGCCGCCGGCGGGGTATGCCGCGGGCCGCCCCGCTCGCGCCGCTGCGGGTGGTGCCCGCCGCGATCCGGCGTACCGGCAACGGGGTGTTCGCCGTGATCTGCATGACGCTGCTGGCGGCCGGCCTCGTCGCGCTGCTCATGATGAACACCGCGCTGGCGTCCGGCATCTACCAGGTGAAAAGCCTTCAGGGACAGTCGGGAACGCTCACCGACCAGCAGGAGCAGCTGACCCAGGTGGTCGACGATCTGCGCTCACCGCGCAACCTCGCCGACCGGGCCCAGCAGCTCGGCATGGTGCCGGCCAAGAGCATGGCCTTCGTCCGGATCTCCGACGGCTCGATCATCGGCGTGGCACAACCGGCCAAGGACGACCAGCGTCTTAACGTCGTGACCAGCCCGGTGGCGCCGCCGCCGGCACCGCCGCCCGCGCCCACCCCGGACCCGGCGGCCACCGCCGCCACACCCGCCGCCACCGCACCCGTACCGCCGCCGAACCCGACCCCGTGACGAAGGTGAACCCGTGACGCCACCGAAGGCTCCCGGCACCGGGTCGACGCCGCGGAAGCCCGCTCCGCGACGGCCGGCCCCGCCGAGGAAGCCGGTCGCCAGGACGCCGTCCGCCGCGCCGAAGACGTCCACCACGGCAGAACGGCGCCGTCGCGGCGCCCTCGTCGCGAACCCACACCGCCGCGTCCGGTTCATGCTGGTCGCGGCGATGTTCGTCTTCACGGTGTTCGCCGCCCAGCTGCTCCGGGTGCAGGCCTTCGACGCCTCCAGCGTCCAGGAGGCGGCCTTCGACAAGCGCGTCGTCACCGACGTCCAACCGGCGCTGCGCGGCCAGATCCTCGACCGGAACGGCGTCGTCCTCGCCTCCAGTGTCGAGCGCAAGACCATCTACGCCGACCAGAAGGTGCTGCCGACCTACTCGCGCAAGATCGACAACGCCAAGACCGTCGTCGGCGTCGTCGGCGCCGCTCAGCAGCTCGCCCCGTTGCTGGGCACGACGCCGGAAGCGTTGGTACCCCAGCTGATGGGCAACCAGTACCGCATCATCGCCAAGGACATCACGCCGATCGCCTGGCGCCAGATCGCCGCCCTCGGCATCCCGGGGATCTACAGCGAGCCGACGACCAGCCGCGTCTACCCGGCCGGAATGAGCACGGCTCCGCTGGTCGGGTTCGTGCAGAAGGACGGCACGGCCGGCGGCGGCGTCGAGGTCATGACCGACAGCGCCCTCAAGGGCACCCCCGGCAAGGTGGTCTACCAGCGCGCCCAGGACGGGACGGCGATTCCCGGCACCGACGAGGTCGACCAGCCGACGGTCAACGGCGCCGACGTGCGGCTGACCATCGACGCCGACCTCCAGTGGTACGCCCAGAACCAGATCGCCAACATGGTCACGCAGAGCCAGGCGCTGTCCGGCTACGTCGTGGTGCAGGAGGTCAAGACCGGCAAGCTGCGCGCCGTCGCGTCGTACCCCACCTACGACCCGGTGGACGTCGGCAAGACCGGCGCCGACGCGCTCGCCAACCACGCGTTCCAGGACGTGTACGAACCGGGTTCCACCGGCAAGGTCATGTCGATGTCGGCGGCCATCGAGGAGAAGGTCGTCCAGCCGACGACGCAGCTCATCGTCCCCAACCGGCTGCCCCGCTCCGACACGTCGTTCAAGGACGACGTCGACCACCCGACGCTGAACCTCACGGTCGCCGGCGCGCTCGCGATGTCGAGCAACATCGGCACCATGCTGGCGACCGAGAAGGTCGCCCCGCAGACGATGTACGACTACTTCCGTAAGTTCGGCATCGGGTCGAAGTCGGGGGTCGGCTGGCCGGGTGAGTCCGCGGGCCTCCTGGCGAAGCCCGAGGACTGGAGCGGTTCGCAGCGCTACACGCTGCTGTTCGGGCAGGGCTACTCCCTCAACGCGATCCAGGCCGCGGGGGTCTACCAGACCATCGCCAATGGCGGCGTCCGCATCCCGCCGAGCCTCGTCGAGAGCACCACCGACGCCCACGGCAAGGAGACTCCGGCCGCGCAGCAGCAGGGCGTCCGCGTGGTCTCCAAGGACACCGCGACCAAGGTCAGCCAGATGCTCGAGGAGGTCGTCGGCCCGCACGGCACCGGCCTCAAGGCCAAGATCGACGGCTACCGCGTCGCCGGCAAGACCGGCACGGCAGACCGCTACGACGCCGCCGTCGGGGGCTACAGCGGCTACACCGCCTCGTTCATCGGGTATGCGCCCGCGGACGACCCGCAGTACGTCGTCGCGGTCACGCTGCAGCGCCCGGTCCAGGGCCACTTCGGCGGTCAGCTCGGCGCTCCGGTGTTCAAGGACGTCATGACCTACGCGCTCCAGAAGGCGCAGATCCCGCCCACCAACTCGGCCGCCCCGGTCATCCCGCTCAACTCGGCGGACGCGGCCTGGGACCCCAACGACCCGGCGGTCCTCAACGGTGAGAAGAAGCGCACCCGGTAGCCTCGCCAGCGTGCCGTCCCCCCGCCCCACGTCGGTCGCGGCGGTGGCCCTGGGGGAGGTCGCCGCGCTGGTCGAGGCGTCCTTACTGGAAGTGGAGCCACGGTCGGACTCGGCGGAGCCGAGGACGAGCGAAGGAGTTCGGCTCAGCGGGGTGAGCCTTGACTCGCGCACGGTCCAGCCCGGCGACCTGTATGCGGCCCTGCCGGGCTTCGTCGCCCACGGCGCCTCGTTCGTCCGGCAGGCCGTCGACGCCGGCGCCGTGGCCCTGCTCACCGACCCCAAGGGGGCCGAGCTGGCCGGTGACGTCACCGTCCCCGTGCTCGTGGTCGCCGACCCACGGGCCGTGCTCGGCGACGTGGCCGCCCTCGTCTACGGGCAGGCCGCGCGCGACCTCACCCTGGTCGGGATCACCGGCACCAACGGGAAGACGACGACTGCCTATCTCGTCGAGTCAGGGCTGCGCGCGCTCGGCGAGACCACCGGTCTCCTCGGGACGGTCGAGACGCGGGTGGGGGAGACCCGGATCAAGTCGGTCCGGACCACACCCGAGGCGACCGATCTGCACGCCCTGTTCGCCGTCATGCGGGAGGCGGGCGCCGCCGACGTCGTCATGGAGGTCTCCAGCCACGCGCTCGCCCAACACCGCGTCGACGGCGCGGTCTTCGACGTCGCGCTGTTCACCAACCTCTCGCAGGACCACCTCGACTTCCACGAGACGATGGAGGACTACTTCGGAGCGAAGGCCTCGCTGTTTACGCCCGCGCACTCCCGTCGTGGCGTCGTCTGCGTCGACGACGAGTGGGGCGCGCGACTGGCCCGCGAGGCCGCGGTGCCCGTTGTCACCGTCGGGTCGAACCTCGGGTCGCAGGCGAACTGGGTTGTGCGCCATCGGGACTGGCCCCTCTTCACCCTCTCCGGACCCGCCGGCCGGGTCGAGCTCCAGTGCCACCTGCCCGGCGACTTCAACATCGTCAACACGGCGCTGGCCGCCGTCTGCCTGCTCGAGCTCGGCCACCCCCTCGACCGCGTCGCCGAGGCGCTGCGCCACGAACCGCTGGTGCCCGGCCGCATGGAGGTCGTCACCGGCACGCATCCCGACATCGACCGCGACCCGCGTTGCGTCGTCGACTACGCGCATACCCCCGACGCCGTCGAGGCCGCTCTGCGCGCCCTCCGACCGTCGACGCCGGGTCGGCTGGTCGTCGTCCTCGGTGCCGGCGGCGACCGCGACCGCGGGAAGCGGCGGGCCATGGGCGCCGCCGCCCGCTCCTGGGCCGACGACGTCGTCGTGACCGACGACAACCCCCGCTCCGAGGACGCGGCCGGCATCCGGTCCGAGGTCCTGGCGGGCGCCAGCGTCGGCCCCGGGGCGAGTGGGCGTCCGGACCACGGCGTCCGCAACACGCCCGCCCCGGCCCGCTCCCGGGCCGGTCGCGGTGAGGCCATCGCCGAGGCCGTGCGGCTGGCCCGGCGCACCGGACGCGCCGCCGACAACACCGTCCTCGTGCTCGGAAAGGGGCACGAGACCGGCCAGGAGATCGGCGGCGTCGTGCACGCTTTTGACGACCGGGACGCTCTCCGGGCAGCCTTGGACGGCCTCGTCTACCGACCGGAAGCGATCGAATGATCCCGATCACCCTGCGGGATGTCGCCATGCTCACCGGCGGTTCGCTCCATCCCGACGCCAGCACAGCCGGCGACATGGTCGTCGACGGGCCGGTCGTCACCGACTCCCGGGAGGCCGGCCCCGGCTCCCTGTACGTCGCCCGGGTCGGCGAGCACGCCGACGGGCACGCATATGCGGGCGCCGCGCGCGACCGCGGGGCGGTGGCCGCCCTGAGCAGCCGCGCCGTCGAAGAGCTGCCCGGCGTCGTGGTCGAGGACGTCCAGACCGCCTTCGGTCGGGTCGCTCGTGGCGTCGTGGACCGGGCGACCGACCTGACCGTCGTCGCGGTCACCGGCTCGTCCGGCAAGACCTCGACCAAGGACCTGCTCGCCCAGGTGCTCGGTAGCGCCGGACCGACGGTCGCGCCGGTCAACTCGCTCAACGGCGAGATCGGCGTCCCGCTCACCGTGTGCCGCGTGACGCCCGAGACGCGTTTCCTCGTCGCGGAGATGGGGGCGCGGGGGATCGGGCACCTCACCTACCTGACGACGATCGCGCCGCCGGACGTCGCGATCGTCCTCAACGTCGGGGTCGCCCACGTCGGTGAGTTCGGCTCGCGGGAGGCGGTCGCCCAGGCGAAGGGCGAGCTCGTGGAGGCGCTGCGGCCGGACGGACTGGCGGTCCTCAACGCCGACGACCCCAACGTCGCGAAGATGCGCTCCCGCACCCAGGCTCGCGTGGTGACGGTGGGCGCGTCGGTGGATGCGGATCTCCGCGCCGTCGACGTCCGCCTCGACGCCCTCGGTCGCGCGACCTTCACCGTCGAGGCACCCGATGAACGGGCCGAGGTCCGGCTGCTCGTCTCCGGCGCACACCAGGTCGGTAACGCCCTCTCGGTCGTCGCCGCGGCCCTCGAGTGCGGCCTGGACATCGAGGCCGTCGCGGCGGCCCTGTCCGCGGCTCGGCCGACCAGCCGCTGGCGGATGGAGGTCCACGAGCGCCCGGACGGTGTCACCGTCATCAACGACGCCTACAACGCCAACCCCGACTCGATGCATGCCGCCCTCGAGGCCCTGCGCGCCATCGGCCACGGGCCGGGTGGGCCGCGCCGCACCTGGGCGGTCCTGGGCGAGATGCTCGAGCTGGGCGAGCTGTCGCGGACCGAGCACGAACGGGTCGGCCGCTGGGCGGCCGAGTCGGGGACCGACCGGCTCGTCGTCGTCGGCCCGGGTGCCGCGGGCATCGCCGACGGCGCGGCGGCGACGCTTGGCGCAAGCACCGAGGTGACGCGCGTCGAGGACGCCGACGCCGCATACGCGCTCCTTCAGTCGGAGCTGGTCGCCGGCGACGTCGTCCTGCTGAAGTCCAGCCGCGACGCCGGCCTGCGCTGGCTGGGCGACCGGCTGGTCGGGATCAAGGTGCCCGCGTGAAGGGTGTCCTCATCTCCGGAGCGGTGGCGCTGATCGCGGCGCTGCTCGGGACACCGATGTTCATCCGGTTCCTCGTCAAGCGGGGCTACGGACAGTTCATCCGCGACGACGGTCCGACGTCGCACCACACCAAGCGCGGCACGCCCACGATGGGCGGCGCCATCATCCTCGGCGCGGTGCTGGTGGCGTACCTCGCCGCCCACCTGGCCACCCTGCAGCTGCCGACGATGAGCGCCCTGCTCGTGCTCTTCCTCATGACCGGGCTCGGGATCATCGGCTTCCTCGACGACTTCATCAAGATCTCCAAACAGCGCAGCCTCGGCCTGCGCTCGAAACAGAAGCTGGCCGGCCAGGTCGCCGTCGGCGTCATTTTCGCGGTCTTCGCCCTGAACTTTCGCAACGACCAGTTCCGTACTCCCGCCTCGCCGTTCATCTCGTTTGTCCGCGACACCCACATCAACCTGGCGTTCGCCGGCACTATCGGCGGGGTCCTGCTGTTCGTCATCTGGGCGAACATCATGATCGCGGGCACATCGAATGGGGTGAACCTCACCGACGGGCTCGACGGGCTCGCCGCCGGCGTCTCGACCATGGTCCTCGGCGCCTACGTCCTCATCGGCATCTGGACCCAGAACCAGAACTGCCAGACCAACCCGGGGATCAAGTGCTACGAGGTCCGCGACAGCCTCGACCTCGCCGTCGTGGCTGCGGCGGGGATGGGCGCCTGCTTCGGGTTCCTCTGGTGGAACGCCTCGCCGGCCAAGATCTTCATGGGCGACACGGGGTCGCTCGGGCTGGGCGGCCTCATCGCCGGGCTGGCGATCTGCACGCGCACCGAGCTGCTCGTGGTCGTCCTGGCCGGCCTCTTCGTCCTCGAAGTCGTCTCGGTGATGGCCCAGGTCGCGTCGTTCAAGCTCACCGGTAAACGGGTCCTGCGCATGGCCCCGCTCCATCATCATTTCGAGCTCGTCGGCTGGAACGAGATCACCGTGGTGATCCGGTTCTGGATCATCGCCGGGCTCTTCGCCGCCCTCGGGCTCGGGATCTTCTACGCCGAGTGGGTGGTGGGGTCGTCGTGAACGGCGACCAGTCCGACCGCCCGGACGAGACGGACTCCAACGACTACGAACCGCGCCCCGGGCTGACCCACCGCGACGCCGACTGGTCCGGGCTTCGGGTCCTCGTCGCGGGGCTGGCCGTCAGCGGGTTCGCGGCCGCCGACGCGCTCGCCGAACGGGGCGCGATCGTCACGGTCGTCGACGGCAAGGGCTCGGGGGAGTCGCAGGCCAACGACGAGCGAGCCAACATCCTCGACATCCTCGGCGTCACCGTCCGGCAGGGCGAGGGACATACGGCGGGTATGCCGGCAGAGGACGTCGACCTCGTCGTCACCTCTCCGGGGTGGCGGCCCGACCAGCCGATGCTCCTCGAGGCGGCCGCGCGGGGCATCCCGGTGTGGGGCGAGGTCGAGCTCGCCTGGCGGATGCGGGCCAAGAACGGGGCCGCGCCGTGGCTCACCGTCACCGGTACCAACGGCAAGACGACGACCGTCAACATGCTCGCGTCGATCCTTCGGGCGGCCGGCTTGCGGGCCACCAGCGCCGGCAACGTCGGGACGCCGATCCTCGAGGCAGTACTGCACCCGCAGCCCTTCGACGTCATCGCCGTGGAGCTGTCCAGCTTCCAGCTGCACTGGCAGCGCTCGGTGTCGGCGGTCGCGTCGGCCTGCCTCAACGTCGCGCCCGACCACCTCGACTGGCACGGCTCGTTCGAGGAGTACCTGCGGGCCAAGGGCCGCATCTACCAGCACACCCACATTGCGTGCGTCTACAACGTCGCCGACCCGCTGACCGAGCAGCTGGTCATGGAGGCCGAGGTCGTCGAGGGCTGCCGCGCGATCGGGTTCACCCTGGGCGTCCCGGCGATCTCGATGCTGGGCGTCGTCGACGACGTGCTGGCCGACCGCGCGTTCGTCGAGGCACGGCAGAACTCAGCCGCCGAGCTCGGGACGTTGCGCGACCTCCGGGGCGACTCGCCGAGCATCGCACCCCACTACGTGGCGAACGCGCTGGCCGCCGCCGCGCTGGCCCGGGCATATGGCGTGGGGCCGTTGTCGGTCCGGGACGGGCTGCGCTCCTTCCGTCCCGACCCGCACCGCATCGCCGATGTCGAGACCGTCGACGGCGTCCGGTTCGTCAACGACTCCAAGGCCACCAACCCGCACGCCGCCTCTGCTTCGCTGCGGTCGTTCGACAAGGTCGTGTGGATCGCGGGCGGTCTGCTGAAGGGCGCGACCGAGGCGCAGCTCGACGAGCTGGTCACCTCGGTGCGCGTCCGGCTGCGCGGAGTCGTCCTCATCGGCGCCGACCGGATGCGGATCGCCGAGGCACTGGCCCGACACGCGCCCGACGTCCCGGTCGTCGACGTCGGTTCATCGGAGACTGTGGACGTGACCTTCAGCCCGGGTGTCGACGTGATGGACGACGTCGTCGTCCGGGCCGCCGAGCTCGCCGTTCCGGGCGACGTCGTCCTGCTCGCTCCGGCGGCGGCGTCGATGGACATGTTCGCCAACTACGGCGCTCGCGGCGACGCCTTCGAGGCGGCCGTGCGTCGTTGGGCCGAGGGCCCGCGTCGATGACCAGCACGACGACCCGCCCGCGGGCGCGGTCGGTCAAACCCGTGTCGAGCGGCTCGAGCGGAGCCGGCGCCCAGGGCTCGGGCCTGCTGCACCGGGCGCTGCCGTTCCTCGCGCGCCTGGAGTCGCCGGTCACGTCCTACTACGTGCTGCTCGGCACGACGGTGATCCTCGTCGTCATCGGCCTCGTCATGGTCCTGTCCGCGTCGATGATCACGTCCTACCGCGACGACGGCTCGACGTTCAGCGTGTTCCTCGACCAGGCCAAGTTCGCCGCGATCGGCGTCGTCGGCGCGATCGTCGCGGCCCACGTCCCGGTGCGGTGGTACCGCCGGCTCGCCCTGCCCGCCCTGTTGGGCGCGTTGGCGTTGCAGGTGTTGGTGTTCACGTCGTTCGGCGTCTCGGTCAACGGCAACCGCAACTGGGTCCGCCTCCTGCCCGGCGTACAGCTCCAACCGTCCGAGCTGGTCAAGCTCGGGCTCATCCTCGTCGGGGCCGCCATCCTGTCGCGCAAGCGGAAGCTGCTCGGCCGCCTCAAACACGTCGTCGTCCCGTTCCTGATCCCGATCGTCGTCGTCACCGTCGGGCTCGTTCTCATGGGCCACGACCTCGGAACGGCGTTGATCCTCATCGGGATCGTCGCGGCGCTGCTCTTCGTGTCCGGAGTCCCGGCGCGGTTCTTCGTCCTCGCCGCAGCGGTGTTCGCCGCGGTCGCCAGCGGGTTCGTGGTGACCAACCAGAACCGCATGGACAGGATCACCTCGTGGCTCGGCAACTGCGACACGACCGACGGCACCTGCTACCAGTCCGTCCACGGTCTGTACGCGTTGGCCGACGGGGGTTGGTGGGGCGTCGGTCTCGGGGCCAGCAAGGAGAAGTGGAGCTGGCTCCCCGAGGCCCACAACGACTTCATCTTCGCGATCATCGGCGAGGAGCTCGGGCTGCCCGGCACGCTGGTCATCCTCGTCCTGTTCACCCTGCTCGGCTGGGCCTGCTACCGGCTCGTCCAGCGTTCCCGCGACCAGTTCGTCCGCGTCGCGACGGCCGGCGTGATGGCCTGGATCCTCCTGCAGGCGATCATCAACATCGGCGCGGTGATCGGGCTGCTGCCGGTCATCGGAGTCCCACTGCCGCTCGTCTCGGCCGGCGGCTCGGCCCTCGTCACCACCCTGCTCGCCCTCGGCATGCTCCTCTCCTTCGCCCGTAACGAACCCGGCGCCCGCGCGATCCTCGCGGCCCGTCCGGGCGTCGTTCGCCGGTCGCTCGCGGTACTGCCGAGTCGCAGGAAGCGCTGATGGGCGCCGCTCCCGGGCCCTCGTCGGTGCTGTTGGCCGGTGGAGGCTCGGCCGGTCACGTCTCCCCGCTGCTCGCCCTGGCCGACGCGATGCGCCGACGCGACCCTGAGGTGACCGTGACGGCCCTCGGTACCGAGACGGGGCTGGAGGCGCGGCTCGTCCCGGCGCGCGGGTACGAGCTCCGTTACGTCCCAAGGGTTCCGCTGCCTCGCCGCCCCGACCCGGCCCTGCTACGGCTGCCGGGCGCCCTCCGCGGAGCCGTGGCGGCCGCGCGGCGGGCGATCGACGAGACCGGTGCCGAGGTGGTCGTCGGCTTCGGTGGCTACGTGTCGACGCCCGCCTACCTGGCGGCCCGGCAGCGGCGCATCCCGATCGTCGTCCACGAGCAGAACGCGCGCCCCGGCCTGGCCAACCGGGTGGGGGCCCGGATGACGCCGTTCGTCGCCACGACGTTCAGGGGCACGGCACTCCCGCACGCCTCGGTGCTCGGTATGCCGCTGCGCCGGGAGGTCTCGCAGCTCGACCGGGCCGCGCGGCGCGACGAGGGGATGACCGCGTTCGGCCTGGACCCGCAGTGGCCCACCATCCTCGTCACCGGCGGATCCCTTGGCGCGCAACGGCTCAACACCTCGTTCGCCGCGCGGGCGGCGCAGCTCAGTGCGGCCGGCCTGCAGGTGCTGCACGTCACCGGAGCGGGCAAGGAGTTCGAGCCGGAGCGGCCCGAGATCGGCGCGCCCTACGTCGTCGTGCCCTACGCCGACCGCATGGAGCTGGCCTACGCCGCCGCGGACCTCGTCGTCTGCCGGTCGGGCGCCAACACCGTCTGCGAGCTCACCGCCGTCGGCCTGCCCGCCGTCTACGTGCCCCTGCCGATCGGCAACGGGGAGCAGCGGTTCAACGCGGCCGACGTCCTCGCGGCCGGCGGCGGTCTCGTCGTCGACGACGCGTCGTTCACGCCGGACTGGATCACCGACAACGTCGTCCCCCTGGCGGGCGACGGCGAGCGCTTGCTCGCGATGGGTACGGCTGCGGCGTCGGTCGGACAGCGCGACGCCGACGATGCGCTGGCCGACATGGTGCACCGGGCGTACGCGTCGCATCCGACTCCTAGCGCGAATGAGGTTGGCGGAGAAGGCGGCTCGCCATGACCCTGCCACCGACCCGCTTCGACTTCCTGGCCGACGTCCCTGCGGCGGAGGATCTGGGCCGAGTGCATTTCGTCGCGATCGGCGGCGCCGGGATGTCCGGCGTCGCGCGGATCCTGCTGGCCAAGGGCGTGCCGGTGAGTGGTTCGGACGCCCGCGAGTCGACCCTCCTGCATGCGCTCGCCGCCGAGGGTGCGTCGGTTCACGTCGGTCACGACGCCGCCCTGGTCGACGACGCCGACACGGTCGTCATCTCCTCCGCGATCCGTGACAACAACCCGGAGCTGCGGGCCGCGCATACCAAAGGACTGCCGGTCCTGCACCGCGCGCAGGCGCTCGCGTCGACGATGGGCGCGTCGCGCCGCGTGGCCGTCGCGGGAGCGAACGGGAAGACCACCACGACCTCGTTGCTGACCGTCGCCCTGCAAGCCTGTGGGATCGACCCGTCGTTCGCCGTCGGGGGCGAGCTGGCGAAGCACGGGACCAACGCGCACCTCGGCACCGGCGACGTGTTCGTCGTCGAGGCGGACGAGAGCGACGGGTCGTTCCTCGTCTACCGGCCCGAGGTGGCGATCGTCACCAGCGTGCAGGCCGACCACCTCGACTTCTACGGAGACCTCGCGACGGTCGAGGAGGCGTACCGGGCCTTCGTCGGCACGATCGTCCCGGGTGGCCTCCTGGTCGCGTGCGCCGACGACCCGGGGGCCAGGGCACTCGCCGACGTCGCGCGGTCGCAGGGGATACGGGTGCTGACCTACGGCACGTCGCCGGACGCCGACGCGCGGCTGTCCGGTGAGGTGCACCGCGGGCTGGCCTGGTCCGCGGTCGTCACCGTGGACGGCGTGGAGCACCGGCTGCGGCTGCTCGTGCCGGGTCACCACAACGTCCTCAACGCGACCGCCGCGTTCGTCGCCGCCACGGCCGGGCTCGGCCAGGACCCCGAACCGGTGCTGGACGGGCTGGCGTCGTTCAGCGGTACGCGCCGACGGTTCGAGCCGAAGGGTCGCGCGGCGGGGGTCCAGGTCGTCGACGACTACGCGCACAACCCCGGCAAGGTCGCGGCGGTCGTCGAGACGGCCACCCAGCTGGTCGCGGACGCCGGGTCCGGCCGGCTCGTCGTCGTCTTCCAGCCGCACCTCTACTCGCGGACGCGTGACTTCGCCGCTGAGCTCGGCGCCGGCCTCGCCGCCGCCGATGTCGTCGTCGTCATGGACGTGTATGCCGCGCGTGAGGACCCAGAGCCGGGCGTCTCCGGGCGGCTGGTGGCGGAGGCGGTCCGGGCGGCGCGTCCGGACGCCGACGTGCACTACGTGCCGTCCTGGGCCTCCGTGCCGGGGGTGGTGGCGGGACTGGTCCGGCCCGGCGACCTGCTCCTCACCGTGGGCGCCGGCGACGTGACGATGATCGGGCCGGAGGTGCTCTACCGGCTCGAGCACGGCGAGGTGGACGAGGTCGACGGGGGTCCCGCGCGGTCGGGGCAGGGAAGGGAAGGACAGCAGCGATGAGCGAGCGACCCAGATGGCTCACCGAGGCGGCCCGTTCGGGCTCGGCGGTCGACGAGGTCCCGGAGCCGCGGCCGGGAGCCGGGCCGGGAGGCCGCGGCGTGGGGCCGGCGCGACGTCTGGGACGGCTCCGGCGCGGCGCCGCCCGGCGGTCACGTGGGGACACCCCCCGCTCGCGCTTCGAGCGGCGCGCCGCCTCCGTGCGCCGTCGCCCCAAGACCCTGGTCGCGGTCGTCGCCGGCCTCGTCGTCCTCCTCGGCGGGCTGGTCTGGCTGGTGTGGTTCAGCTCGGTTCTGGCCACCCGGACCGTGACCGTGACCGGCCTCGGCGACCCGGGGGAGCAGGAGGTGGTGGCGGCCGCCGCGGCAGTGCCGATCGGTACCCCCTTGGCCCGTGTCGACACCGGCGGAGCTGTCGACCGGGTCGCCAAGATCCCGACCGTGGCCTCGGTGTCGGTGAGCCGGTCGTGGCCGTCGACGGTAGTCGTCTCGGTACAGCGCAAGGTCCCGGTCCTGGCCATCAAGAACCCTCAAGGTCAACTGCAGGTTGTGGATGCCTCCGGCGTTCCGTTCGAGGTCGTCAGCGCCTTGCCGGCCGGCGTCGCCCAGGTGAACGCGGCGTCCGACGTGCCCGACCCCGAGGGGATCAAGGCCGCCATCTCGATCCTCCAGCTGCTGCCGCCGGAGCGGCGCGCCCAGGTCTCGGCGATGACCGTGACGAGCGCCGACCTGGTCACCCTCCAGCTGGGCCAGGTGAGCGTGGTCTGGGGCGGCATCGCCGACGGGCCGAAGAAGTTAGCGGTTCTCGAGGCGCTGCTCAAGACCAACCCCGCAGTCGTCGACGTCAGCGCGCCGGACACGCCCATCACCCGTTGACCGGCTGAGGATTTCGAGTCCCACCAGCCCCATTCGCCCCGTCCGTCACCAATCCGGGCCCGGGCAGCATGAATCTGCGGAGAAGGTCGAGGACACGCCGCCGCGTTGTTTGATCGGGGTGGGGCTTCCGCATACCGTCGGGCACCAGCGAGACCCGTACGTGATCTAACCATCAGGTAGACATTTAGGCTTCGCGACACACCGCACCGGACACCACCAGACACATTTCTCGCTGAGGAAGGCCCACGCTCGTGGCTGCAGACCCGCACAACTACCTGGCCGTCATCAAGGTCGTCGGCATCGGCGGCGGCGGTGTCAACGCCATCAACCGGATGATCGAGGTCGGGCTCAAGGGCGTCGAGTTCATCGCCATCAACACCGACGCCCAGGCGCTGTTGATGAGCGACGCCGACGTCAAGCTCGACGTGGGCCGCGAGCTGACCCGCGGGCTCGGCGCCGGCGCCGACCCCGAGGTCGGCAAGAAGGCCGCCGAGGACCACGCCGAGGAGATCGAGGAGGTCCTCAAGGGGGCCGACATGGTCTTCGTGACCGCCGGCGAGGGCGGCGGCACCGGTACCGGTGGCGCGCCGGTCGTAGCGCGGATCGCCCGCGGCCTCGGCGCACTCACCATCGGTGTCGTGACCCGCCCGTTCACCTTCGAGGGCCGTCGCCGGGCCAACCAGGCCGAGTCCGGCATCGCCGGTCTGCGGGAGGAGGTCGACACTCTCATCGTCATCCCGAACGACCGGCTGCTGTCGATCAGCGACCGGAGCGTCTCGATGATGGACGCCTTCCGCAGCGCCGACCAGGTGCTGCTCTCCGGCGTTCAGGGCATCACCGACCTCATCACGACGCCAGGCCTGATCAACCTCGACTTCGCCGACGTCAAGTCGGTCATGCAGGGCGCGGGCTCGGCCCTCATGGGCATCGGCTCGTCGCGGGGCGAGGACCGTGCGGTCCAGGCGGCGGAGCTGGCGATCTCCTCGCCGCTGCTCGAGGCCAGCATCGACGGCGCACACGGCGTGCTGCTCTCCATCTCCGGCGGGTCCGACCTCGGTCTCTTCGAGATCAACGAGGCGGCCCGGCTGGTCCAGGAGGCGGCCCACCCGGAGGCCAACATCATCTTCGGCGCGGTCATCGACGACGCGCTCGGCGACGAGGTCCGGGTCACGGTCATCGCCGCCGGGTTCGACGGCGGCGGTCCGGTGAAGCGCGGCGACGACCGGGCGCTCGGCACCATCCAGACCGGTCGCTCCTCGTCGACCAACGGCGGGACCAACGGCGCGACGAACGGGTCCTCGACCAACGGCTCGCACTCGGCTCCGGCCCAGTCGCGGCCTGCGGTGCAGCCGGTTCGCGAGGAGCCGGTGCCGGCCGGGGTTCCCAACGGGTCGTCGGGCGACGGCCCGCGGCCGGCCGTCCAGCCGGTCCAGAAGCCGCCGCACACGGTGACCTTCGACGACGCCGACGACCTCGACGTGCCGGACTTCCTCAAGTAGCAGCGCGAAAACGGAGCGCCGGGCCCGAACGGGTCCGGCGCTCCGTTCGTTGTGCCCCGCTTCCGGACCGCCGTTGTTGTCGGTTCGGCGGCCGCGGGCCGCTCGGAACTGACAACAACGGGCGTCTGGAAGGCGGAAGGCGGGGGCCTGCGAGGATGACCGGCGTGTTCTTCTGGACCCACGACGTCGTCGCCGCACCGGGGCGTCGTGGGGTCCGGTTCGCGATCACCTCACGCCACGGGGGCCACAGTGAGCCGCCGTTCGACGCGCTGAACCTCGGCGGCCGGCTCGACGATCCGGCCGCCGTCGAGGCCAACCGCACCGCCGTCGCCGAGGCGTTCGACCTGCCGCGCGAACGCCTGTTGTTCATGGACCAGTGCCACAGCGCCGACGTCGCCCGGGCCGACGGGCCATGGCAGGGTTCGGCGCCGCGGGTCGATGCCCTCGTGTCGACCCGGGACGACCTCGCGCTCGCCGCCCTGTCCGCCGACTGCATACCCGTCCTGCTCGCCGACCCGGTCGCCGGCGTCGTGGGAGCCGTCCACGCGGGCCGGCCCGGGATGGTCGCGCGGGTCGCCGACCGCGCCGTCGACGCCCTCGTCGAGGCCGGAGCCGACCCCGACGAGACGATCGCTGTCGTCGGCCCGTCGGTGTGCGGCCGGTGCTACGAGGTACCGGAGGGTATGCGCGCCGAGGCCGCCACGGTGAGCCCGCCGAGCGCGACGGTGTCGTGGACCGGCACCCCGGCGATCGACGTGGCCGCCGGCGTGGTCGACCAGCTCTCGGCGCGCGGGATCCGGGTCACCTGGGTGCCCGGCTGCACCCGAGAGAGCCCGGATCTCTACTCGTACCGGCGCGACGGCTCCACCGGACGCTTCGCGGGGATCGTCCGGCTCCTCCCGGCGGTCGTCTCGTGACCGAAGACGTCCGCCGGGACCAGATCGCCGCCGGGCTCGACGCTGTCCGCGCCCGCATCGCCACCGCGTGCGCCGAGGCCGGACGCGACCCGGGCGATGTCGAGCTGATCGTGGTGACGAAGTTCTTCCCGGTCACCGACGTCCGGCTGTTGGCCGACCTCGGAGTGAGGGACGTGGGGGAGAACCGCGACCAGGAGGCCCGGGAGAAGCTCACCGACCCGCTCCTCGACGGCACCGGCCTCACCCGCCACTTCATCGGGCAGCTGCAGTCCAACAAGGCCGCCTCGGTCGTCTCCTACGCCGACGTCGTCCACACCGCCGAGCGCGCGAAGGTCGTCGCGGCCCTCGCTCGGGCGGCGGACCACCAGGGCCGAACCCCTCGCGTCCTCGTCCAGGTCAGCCTCGACGACGCACCGGACCGCGGCGGCGCCCACGTCGACGAGGTCCCCGCCCTGGCCGACGCCATCGCCGCGGAACCCGCCCTCGAGCTCGGCGGCGTCATGGCGGTGGCCCCGCTGGGGGCGGACCCGGACGCGGCGTTCGCCCGGCTGTGGGAGGTGGCGACCCGCATACGGGCGGACCATCCGCAGGCCACCTGGGTGTCCGCGGGCATGAGCGGGGACCTCGAGGCCGCCATCCGGCACGGGGCGACACACCTGCGTGTCGGGAGCGCAATCCTGGGATCGCGTCCGACGCTTCGCTAACGTCGCTGGGGACGACGGTTGACCGCAGTTTCATTGCACTACCAAGGGAGTTCCACGATGGCTGGGGCGCTTCGCAAGACGATGGTGTACCTCGGGCTTGCAGAGGACGACGACCGCTACGACGACGACGAGCACCGCGACGACGTCGCGGACTACGACGACGAGCGGCGCCGCACCCCTGAGCGCTCCGAGCGTCCGCTCGCCGAGCGTTCCGAGACCGGCGCGGCGGTCACCCAGCTGCCCCGGCGCCCGGCGCCCGTGGCGCGGCTGGTCCGCGAGCCGGAGGTGGGTCCGCTGAACCGGATCACGACCATCCACCCGCGCACCTACAACGAGGCGAAGACCATCGGGGAGTCGTTCCGCGACGGGACGCCCGTGATCATGAACCTCTCCGACATGAGCGACGCCGACGCCAAGCGTCTCGTCGACTTCGCCGCGGGTCTGGTCTTCGGCCTGCACGGCACCATCGAGCGGGTCACCTCGAAGGTCTTCCTGCTCTCCCCGGTGCACGTCGAGGTCGCGACCGAAGAGGTCGAGGGTGGCCCCACGACCCGCGGATTCTTCAACCAGTCGTAGGCCCGCGCAGACCGTTCACAGCCCCCGACAACCCCCGGAGTCGGGTTTCACAGGAACCATCAGCGAGACTTGACGTATGCGCACCATCGGCACGGTGTTCTCGACCGTCGTCTTCCTGTTCTTCCTGACCCTCATCGGACGCCTGGTGTTCGACTGGGTCCAGGTGCTGTCACGGGACTGGCGGCCCAAGGGCGCGGTGCTTGTGGTGGCTGAGCTCGTCTACACGGTCACCGACCCGCCACTGCGCCTGCTTCGCAAGGTGATCCCGTCGATCAACCTCGGCGGGATGCGCATCGACATCGCCTTCCTCGTCCTCATGGTCATCACGTCTCTGTTGATGACCATTCGCATCGCCTGAGCCGCCTCCGGGCGCCGTCGAAGCGCTCCGCAAAGCATGGCCGTGGGTCCGCGATGTTGGTCGTGCCGTTGCGGTTCGATAACGTTGCTCGAGAACGGACCCCCACAAGCCGGCCGCGGTCCTGAGAAACAAGGTGGTACCCCATGGCTCTGACGCCCGAGCAGATCCTCAACAAGCACTTCCAGACGACTCAGTTCCGGAAGGGCTATGACGAGCGTGACGTCGACGACTTCCTCGACGACGTCGTGGCCGAGATGCGGGCGTTGACGGCGCAGCGGGACGACTACAAGCACCAGTTCGAGGAGTGCCAGTCCCGCACGAGCTCGAGCGTGCAGGACCGCGGGACGCTCGACCCGGCGGTCGTCGAGGAGCACGAGAAGCGCCTCGAGGACGTCAAGAGCCGGCTCGCCGACGCGGAGTCGCGCGAGAAGGAGGTCAGCGAGCGGCTGTCCAAGGCGCAGGCCGACGTCGCCGCGGCCGAGGCGCAGGTCAAGGACCGCCAGGGTGCCATCGACGCCTCCGTCCAGGAGCGCCTCGACGCCGCCGAGAGCCGGGCCCGCGAGGAGGCCGAGGCCAAGGCCGCCGCCGAGCAGCGGGTCGCGCAGCTGGAGCAGGAGCTGGCCGACGCCAAGCAGTCCGCGTCCGACGCGCAGGGCGACGCGCAGCAGGCCCAGCAGTCCGTCGAGGAAGCCCGCCGTCGCGCCGAGGATGCCGAGGCCCGCGCGGGTGAGGCCGAGCGTCGCGCAGCGGAGGCCGCCGAGGCGGCCAAGGCTGTGCCGGTCGCGGCCGAGGCGTCGGCAGCGGCCGAGGGCAGCGACACCGGGGTCATGCGGGCCGTGGCCGGAGGTGCCGTCGGTGGCGCCAGCGCCGCCGCGCTGATCGAGCTCGCGCAGCGGGTTCACGACGAGCACGTCGGCAAGGGCGAGGCTCGCCGCGACGAGCTGTTCGCCGAGGGCCAGAGCCGCTACGACGAGCTGCTGTCCACCGGTCAGGCCAAGCACGACGAGCTGCTCGGCACGGCGCAGAGCCGGCACGACGAGCTGCTCGGTACCGCACAGTCCGAGCACGACCGGCTGATGGCCGAGGCGCAGGAGCGTCACGAGCAGCTCATCACCGAGGGTCGCGAGCGATCCACCGGCATGGTGGCCGAGGCCCAGCAGAAGAAGGCGTCCATCCTCGCCGAGCTGGACCAGGAGAAGGGCGTTCTGCAGCAGAAGATCGAGCAGCTGCGGGGCTTCGAGCGCACCTACCGCACCCAGCTGAAGTCCTACCTCCAGGGCCAGCTCGAGGAGCTCGACCACACCGGGGTCGAGCCGAACGAGGCCGCCGACGGTGCGGAGAACGCCGAGGCCAACGGCCAGGTCGCCAGCCAGGCCGAGCACCACTGACCGTGGCCGGAGGGTGCGGCGAGAGCCTCACCCTCCACCTGACCCTGAGGCCTCGTGGCGAGATCCGATCGTCGCTCGAGCAGGCGTCGGGTCGGTAGGTCCCGGCTGACCGGCCGGTATGCGGGTCGACACGGGTTCGACACGGGTCGTCCCGTGCGGTGAGCCGGGTTTGGAGTCGGCGTGTGCGGGGCTTATCCTCGCCCCGACCATCTTCGAGGATCGCTACCCCAGAAGGGGCCGGTACGCCATGGCAGCCACAAGGACTCCCGCCGCGAGCAGGGCGGGACGGACGACGTCCGCGGCGCGGCCGGCTGCGGCTCCGGCCGCCACGTCGACGACCCGCACCACCACCACCACCACCAAGGCGGTCGCGAAGAAGGCGACTTCCGCCAAGGCGACCCCGGCGAAGTCCACGCCGGCCAAGGCCGTCACCGCGAAGGCCACTAAGGCTGCTCCGAGCACAACCACGTCCAAGGCGGCACCCGCCAAGACCGTGAAGGCTGCTCCGGCGAAGTCCGCGAAGGCGGCTCCGGTGAAGGCCGCCACGACGTCCGCGCCGGCCAAGACGACCAAGGCTGCTCCGGCGAAGTCCGCGAAGGCGGCTCCGGTGAAGGCCGCCACGAAGTCCGCGCCGGCCAAGACGACCAAGGCGGCTCCGGCGAAGTCCGCGAAGGCGGCTCCGGCGAAGTCCGCGAAGGCGGCTCCGGCGAAGTCCGCGAAGGCGGCTCCGGCGAAGTCCGCGAAGGCGGCTCCGGCCAAGTCCGCGAAGGCGGCTCCGGCCAAGACCGCGAAGGCGGCTCCGGCCAAGACCGCGAAGGCGGCTCCGGCCAAGACCGCGAAGGCGGCTCCCGCGAAGACCGCGAAGGCGGCTCCGGCCAAGGCCGCGAAGGCGGCTCCCGCGAAGACCGCGAAGGCGGCTCCGGCCAAGGCCGCGACCAAGACCGCTGCCACCAAGGCGGCACCGGCCAAGGCGACCACGAAGGCGGCACCGGCCAAGACGGCCACCAAGGTGGCACCGGCGAAGGCCGCGCCCGCCAAGAGCACCACCGCCACCAAGGCCGCACCGGCCCGTGCCACGAAGGCGACCAAGGCCGCCAGTGCCACGGCCACGCCGACGGCCACCCTGCGGGTCGCGACGACCGAGAAGCCGTGGACGGCCAAGGAGCTGCGCGAGATCCGCGAGGAGCTGGACTCCGAGCGAGCTCGGGCGATGGCCGATCTGGCGATCGCCGAGAACGACCTCCAGGGCCTCATGCGCGACGCGGGTGAGGGGGCCGGCGACGACCAGGCGGACGCCGGGGCGAGCATCTTCGGTCGCGAGTACGAGATGAGCCTCGTCGCCAACTCCCGCGACAAGCTCGACCAGGTCGAGCACGCGCTGGAGCGGCTCGCCAACGGCACGTACGGGGTCTGTGAGTCGTGCGGCAACCCGATCGGCAAGCTGCGGCTGCAGGCGGCGCCGCGGGCGACCCTGTGCATGACGTGCAAGACGAGGCAGGAGCACCGCTGATCCCCGCTACTCCTGCACAGCGCGACCCGAGGGAACCGGCCGAGCCGACGCATACCGACTCCGCGCACAGCGACCCGACGCCTACCGACGTCCCGGCCACCGGTCCGCCGAGGGCCCGACGCCGGCGGCTGTTCCTGCTGCTGGCGTCGATCGCCGTCGTCACGTACCTGCTCGACCAGCTGTCGAAGTGGTGGGCGGTGAGCGCGCTGACCGACGAGGAGCCGCGCAACCTCATCGGGTCGTTCCTGCGGCTGGACCTCATCCGCAACGCCGGCGCGGCGTTCTCGATCGGGACCGGCAACACCTGGGTGCTGACGATCATCGCCGTGGTGGTGCTCGTCGTCGTGATCCGGGTCAGCCGGCGGCTCGGGTCGAGCGGCTGGGCGTGGGCCCTCGGCCTGCTGTTGGGCGGCGCGCTGGGAAACCTCACCGACCGCGTCGTCCGCGATCCCGGTTTCGGCCGAGGTCACGTCGTCGACTTCCTCAACTACAACGGGTGGTTCATCGGGAACGTCGCCGACATCGCCATCGTCAGCGCCGCGATCCTCATCGGGCTGCTCGCACTGACCGGGCGGGGCGTCGACGGGACGCGCGAGACGCGGGAGGCCGGCCGCCACGAGGCGACCGACGATGACGCCTGACGCGCGGACGCTGTTCGTCCCGGACGGGCTCGAGGGTGAGCGCGTCGACGCGGCGATCGCCCGGCTGTTCGGGCTGTCCCGGACCAAGGCGGCCGAGCTCGCGTCCGCCGGCAGCGTCTCGCTGAACCACCGGCCGGCGGTCAAGTCCGACCGTGTTTCGGCGGGGGACCTGCTCGAGGTCGAGCTGCCGCGGGCCGAGGACAGCCCGAGGATTGCGGTGGTCGCGGAACCGGTTCCCGGCATGACGATCGTCCACGACGACGACGACATCGTCGTGGTGGACAAGCCGGTCGGGGTCGCCGCGCACCCGAGCGTGGGGTGGACCGGCCCGACGGTCCTCGGCGGGCTGGCCGCTGCGGGGTACCGGATCTCGACCTCCGGCGCGAGCGAGCGGCAGGGCGTCGTCAGTCGGCTCGACGTCGGCACGTCCGGACTGATGGTCGTCTGCAAGAGCGAGCGCGCCTACTCCGTGCTCAAGCGGGCGTTCAAGCACCGGACCGTGGACAAGACGTACCACGCGCTGGTGCAGGGCCTGCCGGACCCGCTGGTCGGGACCATCGACGCCCCGATCGGGCGGCATCCGGGAGCGGACTACAAGTTCGCCGTCCTGGACTCCGGCCGGAGCGCGGTGACCCACTACGAGGTCGTGGAGGCGTTCCGGCACGCGTCCCTGCTCGAGATCCATCTGGAGACCGGGCGCACCCACCAGATCCGGGTGCACTTCGCGGCGCTGCACCATCCGTGCTGCGGCGACCTCACCTACGGCGCCGACCCCACCCTCGCCGCCCGGCTCGGGCTCGAACGGCAGTGGCTGCACGCCTCCGGCCTCGGGTTCGAGCACCCGGGGACGCACGAGTGGGTCACCTACACCAGCCCGTTCCCCGCGGACCTCCAGCACGCCCTCGACGTGATCTCGGCCTGATCCCGGCCTGATCTCAACCGGTCAGGCAGGTCCGCTCGCGGGCTCCGGAGACGAGAATCCCGGTATGCCGTTCGCCGCCGCGTCGCCCTCGCCGCTCGGACCTCCGACGCACAGCGCGGTGATCGTCAGCGTCCCCGAAGCGGAGCCGGTCGTCGGCCACCACCGGCGCGTCCTCGACGAGTCGGCTCCGTGGGGCGTCCCCGCTCATGTCACGGTGCTGTTCCCGTTCATGCACCCGACCGACCTCGACGACGACGTCCACGCCAAGCTGGCCCGGGCGGTCGCGACCGTGCCGGAGTTCACGGCGACGTTCGGCTCGACCGCCTGGTTCGAGGACAAGGTCCTGTGGCTGGCGCCGGACCCGGCCGAGCCGTTCCGGGCGCTGACGACGTCGGTGGCCGCCGCGTTCCCCGGGCACCCGCCGTACGAGGGGGCTCACGCCGACGTCGTCCCGCACCTGACCGTGGGGCAGGACGCGGGCCTCGAGACGCTCCGGGCGGTCGAGCGACAGGTCCAGCCGGCCCTTCCGGTCCAGAAGCGGGTGACCGAGGTCGAGGTCATCGTCGGGCGGCCCGAGGTCGGCGGCTCCTGGGACGTGATCGCCCGCTTCCCCCTGGCCTGACCGCCGGTCAAACAGGCACGACCACCGCCGCGAACGGCGTGTCGGACGAATCCGGCGGCGTGTCGCCGAGGCCATCGCGACGATGCCTGTTCGGCGGGCGCGCACGCTGGCGTGCCGCTTCGGCGTGGGTCGGTCGTGGCCTTTAAAGTGGGTCCTCTCGATGACCGCCGCCCCCGCCTCAGAACCGAGTTTCGCGCACCTGCACGTGCATACCGAGTACTCGATGCTCGACGGCGCTGCGCGCATCGACGAGCTGCTCAAGAGCGCCGCCGAGATGGGCATGCCGGCTATCGCGACGACCGACCACGGCTACGTCTTCGGCGCCTACGAGTTCTGGTCCAAGGCCCGCACCTACGGCATCAAGCCGATCATCGGCGTCGAGGCCTACCTGACCCCCGGCACGCACCGCCGCGACAAGACCCGGACCCGCTGGGGCGACGACAGCGCCGGCCGCGACGACGTCGGTGGCGGCGGCGCATACACCCACATGACGCTGCTCGCCCGGACCACCGGCGGCATGCACAACCTCTTCCGGATGAGCTCGCTGGCCTCGTTGGAGGGCCACTACTTCAAGCCCCGCATCGACCGCGAGCTCCTCTCCCAGTACTCCGACGGCCTCATCGCGACCACCGGCTGCGTCGGTGGCGAGATCCAGACCCGGCTGCGGCTCGGCCAGTACGACGAGGCCCGCAAGGCCGCCGGCGAGTTCCAGGACCTGTTCGGCAAGGAGAACTTCTTCGCCGAGGTCATGGACCACGGCATCCCCATCGAGCGGCAGACCCAGCGCGAGCTGCTCCGCCTCGCCAAGGACCTCGACATCCCGCTCGTCGCGACCAACGACCTGCATTACACCAAGGCCGAGCACGCCCAGGCCCACGCGGCGCTGCTCTGCGTCCAGTCCGGCTCGACCCTGATGGACCCGAACCGGTTCAAGTTCGACGCCGAGGAGTTCTACCTCAAGACCCCCGAGCAGATGCGGCACCTGTTCCGCGAGCTGCCCGAAGCCTGCGACAACACGCTGCTCATCGCCGAGCGGTGCGACGTCTCGTTCGTCGAGGGCGAGGGCCGCTACATGCCGCGGTTCCCTTGCCCCGAGGGCGAGAACGAGGAGTCCTGGTTCATCAAGGAGGTCGCGCGCGGCCTCGAGGTCCGCTACCCCGAGGGCGTTCCCGCGTATGCGACGGAGCGGGCTCGCTACGAGACCGACGTGATCCTCAAGAAGGGCTACGGCGGGTACTTCCTCGTCGTCGCCGACTTCATCAACTGGGCCAAGGATCACGGCATCCGCGTCGGCCCGGGCCGCGGGTCCGGAGCCGGCTCGATGTGCGCCTACGCCATGCGCATCACCGACCTCGACCCGGTCGTGCACGACCTGGTCTTCGAGCGGTTCCTCAACCCGGAGCGCCCGTCGATGCCCGACTTCGACGTGGACTTCGACGAGCGCCGCCGCGGCGAGGTCATCCGCTACGTCACCGAGAAGTACGGCGAGGAGCGGGTCGCCCAGATCGTCACCTACGGCACCATCAAGGCCAAGCAGGCGGTCAAGGACGCCGCTCGGGTCATGGGGCACCCCTACGCGATGGGGGAGAAGCTCACCAAGGCGATGCCGCCGCCGATCATGGGCAAGGACATGCCGCTGTCCGGCGTGTTCGACAAGGAGCACCCGCGCTACCACGAGGCCACCGAGTTCCGCGGGGTCCACGACGAGGACCCGCAGGCCAAGGAGGTCGTCGAGACCGCGCTCGGCCTGGAGGGCCTGAAGCGCCAGTGGGGCGTCCACGCGGCCGGCGTCATCATGAGCAGCGAGCCGCTCATCGACCTCATCCCGATCATGCGCCGCGAGCAGGACGGCCAGATCATCACCCAGTTCGACTACCCGAGCTGCGAGACGCTCGGGCTGGTCAAGATGGACTTCCTCGGCCTGCGCAACCTGACCATCCTCGACGACGCCATCGCCAACGTCCGCGCCAACCGCGGTGAGGACGTCGACCTCGAGGCCCTCTCCAAGGACATGACCGACCCCAAGGCCTACGAGGTGCTGGCCAAGGGCGACACCCTGGGCGTCTTCCAGCTGGACGGCGGCGGCACCCGGACCCTGCTGCGCCAGATGCAGCCGACGACGTTCGAGGACATCTCGGCCACCATCGCGCTCTACCGGCCCGGCCCCATGGGCATCAACAGCCACACCAACTACGCGATGCGCAAGACCGGCCGCCAGCCGGCAACGCCCATCCACCCCGAGCTGGCCGAGCCGCTCGAGGACATCCTCGGGGCGACGCACAACCTCATCGTCTACCAGGAGCACGTGATCCAGATCGCGCAGAAGGTGGCCGGCTACACGCTCGGTCGGGCCGACCTGCTGCGCAAGGCGATGGGCAAGAAGAAGAAGGAGGTCCTCGACGCCGAGTTCGCCGGCTTCGAGGCCGGTATGCAGGCGAACGGCTACAGCGCCAACGCGATCAAGACCCTGTGGGACGCGCTGATGCCCTTCGCGGACTACGGCTTCAACAAGGCGCACGCCAAGGCCTACGCGCTGATCTCCTACTGGACCGCCTACCTCAAGGGGAACTACCCCGCGGAGTACATGGCCGCGCTGCTGACCAGCGTGCGCGACGACAAGGACAAGTCGGCGCTGTACCTCAACGAGTGCCGCCGGATGGGGATCAAGGTCCTGCCGCCCGACGTCAACGAGTCGGTCGCCAACTTCGCCGCGGTCGGCACCGACATCCGGTTCGGGATGGCGGCGATCCGCAACGTCGGCACCAACGTCGTCGACGCCGTGGTCCGCAGCCGCGAGGAGAAGGGCCGGTATGCGTCCTTCAAGGACTTCCTGCGCAAGACCCCCGCGGTGGTCTGCAACAAGCGCACCATCGAGTCGCTCGCCAAGGCCGGAGCCTTCGACAACCTCGGTCACTCGCGTCGGGGCATCGTCGAGAAGCACGACCAGTTCGTCGACGCCCTGGCCGACGTCAAGCGTCAGGCCGATTTCGGGCAGGACAGCCTCTTCGACGCGCTGATGTCCGACGCCTCCGACGTCGACGAGGGCGCGGCGTTCGACGGCCTGCCCGAGCTGCCCACCCACGAGTGGGACAAGCAGACGCTGCTCACCTTCGAGCGGGAGATGCTCGGGCTCTACGTCTCCGACCACCCGCTGTTCGGCATCGAGCACGTGCTCACCCAGCACGCCGACACCTCGATCGCCGCCCTCATGGGCGACGAGCCGAAGCCGGACGGCACCCAGGTGATCATCGCCGGGCTCATCACCGGCCTGCAGATCAAGCGCACCAAGAAGGGCGACCTCTGGGCGATCGCCACGGTGGAGGACCTCGAGGGCGCCATCGAGTGCCTGTTCTTCCCCAGCTCGTATGCGACGGTCGCCCCGCTGCTGCGTACCGACGTCGTCTGCGTCGTGCGGGGCCGGGTGTCCAGCCGGGACGACTCGGTCTCGGTCTACGCGCAGGAGCTCACCCTCCCGGACATCAAGGAGGGACCCCGTGGTCCGGTCGTGGTGAACCTTCCGCTCGTGCGGGCCACCGACGCCCTGGCGGAGAAGATCAAGCAGGTCCTCGGCGAGCACCCGGGGGCCACCGAGGTGCACCTCAAGCTCACCCAGCCCGGCCGCTCGGTGCTCATGAAGGTCGACGACCGGCTGCGGGTCAGCGCATCCCCGGCGCTGTTCGGCGACCTCAAGGCTCTGCTCGGCCCGTCCTGCCTCAGCTGACCAAGCGGCCCTGACCCACCATGCTGCTCAGCGACCGCCGTCGGATCGCGGCGGAACGCCTGGCCGCTATGCGGATCGCGCCGGCGGCCGAGCCGGACGGGTCCATCGTCGACACCATCGCTCAGACCGTGCACCACCACCTGGCCATGCAGGCGCAGGACGTCGGCAGCGGGATGTGGTCGGTCGGGGTCCGGACCGGCGCGACCCGGGCCGACGTCGAGGCGGCCATCGAGGCGCGGCTGGTCACCCGGAGCTGGCCGATGCGCGGCACCCTCCACCTCATGGCCACCCAGGACGTGCGCTGGATGTGCCGGCTGCTCAACGCGCGGATCGTCGCGACCACGCGGCGGGTATTCGAGGCGGAGGGGCTGACCGACGCGATCGTCGACCGCGCGCGGGATGTCCTTCTCGAGGCCCTCACCGGAGGCGTCGCGCTCAGCCGGCCCGCCGCGATCGCGCTCCTCGAGGCCAACGGCGTCGACCCGAGCGGACAGCGGGCCTACCACCTCATCGGCCGGTTCTGCCAGGAGGGCCTGCTCTGCCAGGGCCCGGCCGAGGGCCGTCAGCCGACGTTCGTGCTCATCGACGACTGGGTACCGCGGTCGTGGGCCCCGGACCGCGAGGAGGCGATGGCCGCGCTCGCCGCCCGCTACGTCGCCAGCCACGGACCCGTGACCGAGCGCGACTTCGCCGGCTGGTGCCACCAGACCCTCACCTTCGCCCGCGAGGCCGTGGCCCTGGCCGGCGACGCGGTGACCGCGGAGACCATCGGCGGACAGGCATACCTCGTCGCCGCCGACCGGCCCGAACCGGCGGCAGGCACCCCGGTCCGGATGCTGCCCGGCTTCGACGAGTACGTGCTCGGCTACAAGGACCGGTCGGCCATCCTCACACCCGAGGAGGAGCTGCGGGTGGTCCCCGGCAAGAACGGCATGTTCCTCGGCACCGTGGTCGTGGCTGGCCTCGTGGTCGGCACCTGGAACCGCAAGACGACGACGAAGCGCACGGTCGTCACGGTGACCCCGTTCGGGACCCTGAGCGCGACCCGGCGCCGTGAGATCGAGCGCGCGGCAGCCGCCTACGGCCGCCATCTCGGGAGTCCCGCCGAGGTCACGTATCAGGAGCCGGTCGAGCCGGTCCTTTGAGCCAGTACGGCGGTGGCCACCGCAAGGGGGACGGTGGGCACCGCCTACTGTCGTGCTCGTGAGCGTGACCCCACCGCCCCGGGCTCCGCGGGAGCCCTCGACCCGAACGGTCCACGGACACACCGTGGTCGACGGCTACGCGTGGATGGCCGACCGCGACGACCCCCGGCTCACCGCCTACCTGGAGGCCGAGAACGCCTACACCGCGGCCCGCACCACGCACGTCGAGCCACTCGCCGACCAGATCGTCGAGGAGATCCGCGCCCGCACCAAGGAGACCGACCTCAGCGTCCCGGTGCGCCACGGTGGTTGGTGGTACTACGGGCGCACGGTCGAGGGGCTCCAGTACGGGATCGCCGGCCGGATCGACCTCGCTACGTTCCCCGAGCGGCCGGTCCTCGACACCGACGGCCCGCCCCAGGGGGAGCAGATCGTCCTCGACGAGAACGTCGAGGCGGAGGGGCACGAGTTCTTCTCGCTCGGCGCCAGCGACGTCTCCCCGGACGGGAACCGGCTCGCGTATGCGGTCGACGTCACCGGGGACGAGCGGTACCACCTGCACGTGCGCGACCTCGTGTCCGGGGTTGAGCTGGACGACCTCGTCACCGACATCGGCGCCGGCGTCGCTTTCTCGCTGGACGGTCGGCAGATCTTCTACACCCGCTACGACGACGCCCAGCGCCCGTTCCAGGTGTGGCGGCACGAGGTCGGCGCCCCCGCCGACGGTGACGTCCTGGTCCACGAGGAGACCGACGAAGTCTTCCGGGTCGGCGTCGGCTCGTCGCGCGACGACCGCTGGGTCGTCATCGGGGTCGGGTCCTCCACCTCGACGGAGTACCGCCTCGTCGACGCGGCGCACCCGACTCATGCTCCGATCCTCGTGGCCCCGCGGGAGCCGAAGGTCGAGTACGACATCGAGCCGCTTGGCGACGAGCTCTTCATCCTGCACAACCGCAACCGGGTGAACTTCGAGGTGTCGAGGGCCGTGGTCCGTGACGGGATCGTCGGCCCCTGGGAGCCCCTCGGGCTCACGGCTGAGGACGAGCTCGTCACCGGGGTCGACGCGTTCGCCTCGTTCCTCGCCGTGTCGTTGCGCACCGAGGGCCAGACGGCGATCCGCCTGGTTCCTCGAGATCCTCTGTCTCCCAACGGTTTCGGGACACCGTGGGATATCGCGTTCGACGAGCCGATCCGGACCGTCGGCGTGGGGGACAACCCGGAGACCGACCCGCAGACGCTGCAGGTCTTCTACACGTCGATGGTCACGCCCCCGTCGGTCGGCGAGTACGACCTCGCTACGCGGGAGCTGCGGCTGCTGAAGCAGACCGAGGTCCGCGGCGGCTACGACCCGGCCGACTACGTGCAGACGCTCGAGTGGGCGACCGCGCCGGACGGCGCGCGGGTGCCGGTGTCCATCGTGCGCAAGGCCTCGACCGCGGTGGACGGGACGGCGCCCGCCGTGCTCTACGCCTACGGCGCCTACGGCATCAGCACCGACCCGTGGTTCTCGATCGCCCGGCTGTCCTGGCTCGACCGCGGTGTCGTCTTCGCCGTTGCGCACGTCCGTGGCGGCGACGAGCTCGGCCGGCCCTGGTACGAGGACGGCCGGCTCCGCAACAAGCAGCACACCTTCGACGACTTCGTCGCGGCGGGCTCGCTCCTGGTCGACAAGGGGTATGCCCACCCGGATCGCCTTGCGGGCAAAGGTGGTTCGGCCGGCGGCCTGCTGATCGGCGCCGTGGCGAACCAGGCGCCGACGTTGTTTCGGGCACTGCACGCACAGGTCCCGTTCGTCGACGTGCTGACGACGATGCTCGACCCGAGCCTGCCGCTGACCGCTGGGGAGTGGGAGGAGTGGGGCGACCCCATCCGCGACCCGGAGGCCTACGCCTACCTCGAGGCCTACTCGCCCTACGACAACGTGGGTGAGCACGCATACCCGGCCTTGCTGGTCACGACCAACCTGCACGACGTCCGCGTCTACGTCACCGAACCGGCCAAGTGGGTGGCTCGGTTGCGCGACCGCGCGACCAGCGACCCCGACCGCGACCCGGTCCTGCTGCGGACGTGGATGACTGCCGGGCACATGGGGCAGTCCGGCCGGTACGACGCCTGGCGGGAGACGGCCTGGGAGCTCGCGGTCCTGCTGGACCTGCTGGCGGAGCGCTGACCGTGGAAGCGCCCCCGCCGATCCGGTATGCGACGACCGCCGATGGCGTCTCCATCGCCTGGCAGTCGGTGGGCTCCGGTCCCGCACTGGTCTGGATGCCGTCCCTGGGGAACCTCGTCGCCCAGTGGCGGATCCCGTTCCTGCGCCGGGCCTACGAGGCGCTGGCCGGTTCGTTGCGTCTGGTGCTCTACGACGGCCGGGGGACCGGCAGCTCCAGCCGGCAGGTCGACCCCGACGACCTCGGCGTCGACGCGCAGCTGCGCGATCTGGACGCAGTGCTGAATGCGGCTGGGCTGGAGCACTATTCGCTGCTGGGGTACTACCACTCGGTCCCCGCCGCGGTCGCGCAGGCCGCGGCGCATCCGGACCAAGTCACCCGGATGGTCCTGTTCGGCGGATCGACGCGCACACGGGACGTCATGAGTCCCAGCCAGACGCAGGCGCTCCTCTCCCTCGTCGAGCAGGACTGGGACCTCTTCGCAGACTCCGCGGCCAACACGTGGTTGGGCTGGCAGGCGGGGGAAGCGGGGCGGCTGCTGGCCGAGTCGTTCCGCACCGCTGCGAGTCCGACCGTGGTGGCCGCGATGTTCCGCGAGGCGGCGCGGACCGACGTCCACGACCTGCTCGGGTCGGTGCGAGCCCCCACGCTCGTCGTCCACCGGCAGTCGGACCGTCAGATGCCGCCGGAGGTCTCGGCCGGGCTGGCCGCGGCGCTTCCGGAAGGCCGACTGGTGCAGCCGCCGGGGGACCGCCCCGCGTTGTTCCTCGAGGACCTGGAGTCCGACGTCGAGCTGGTGGCGCGATTCGTCACCGACGGGACGGTGGTCGAGCCGGCAGTGCCTGCCGCTCCCACGGACCGCAGCGGGCTGACGCCGAGGGAGCTAGAGGTGCTGCGGCTGCTCGCCGGGGGCGGTACCAACGCGGCGATCGCCCGGACGCTCGACATCACCGAGCACACCGTCGAGCGGCACGTCGCGAACCTCTACCGCAAGATCGGGGCGCGCGGCCGGGCGGAGGCGACCGCGTACGCCGTCCGAGCGGGCCTGGCTTGACTGGGGCCGGGTCCGCGGGGAACCCGTCAGTCGGTCTGCCGGGTTGCCGGGATCCCCGTGGCACAGAGTCCGTGGATGCTGGCTGCATGACCTCCGCCACCACCGCTGCTCGCCGTCCTCCGGGCTGGGCCGCCGGGTTCAACCGGTTCGCGCTCTCGATCGCCGGCCACCGCTGGTTCCCGCTGTACGCCGTGGTGCAGCACCGCGGCCGGAAGTCGGGCCAGGCGTACGAGGTCCCCATCGCCCTGATCGCGACGCCGACCCAGTTCCTCGTCTGCCTACCGTTCGGGCGGGGGACCAACTGGGCCCGCAACGTCATCGCCGCGGACGGCTGCGACGTGCGCTGGAAGGGCGCCGTCCACCACGTCATGGCGCCGCGACTGGTGGGCCCGGACGTGGCACTGCCGCTGGCCAACCGGTTCGAGCGGTTCATGATCCCGCGGCTCGGCTTCGAGGACTTCCTGCTGCTCCAGCGCTGACTCAGCACACGCGGCGTCGCTCAGCACACGGAATACCGTGCGCTGAGCGACGGGCGATGCGCTGAGACCGCCCCGGCCGCGGGTCCGGCCGGAACCTAGACTTCACGCCATGATGTCCACCCTCGACCTGCGGGGACGCCCACTCGAGGTACGCGCCCTCCGGTCCGCGCTGCCTCGCGCCGAGTTCGACGTCGAGGCGGCGCTGCACCAGGTCCGCCCGATCGTCGAGGACGTGCGGCATCGCGGAGCGGAGGCGCTGCGCGACCTCAGCGAGAAGTTCGACGGCGTCCGGCCGGAGCACCTGCGGGTCCCGGCCGAGGTGCTGCAGCACGCCCTCGACCGGCTCGACCCGTCGCTGCGGGCCGCCCTCGAGGAGTCGATCCGTCGCGCCCGGCTGGTCCACGCCGACCAGCAGCGCACCGACACCACGACCCAGGTGGTTCCCGGCGGCACGGTTACCGAGCGTTGGGTCCCCGTCGACCGGGTCGGCCTTTACGTGCCCGGCGGCCTGGCCGTCTACCCCTCCAGCGTGGTCATGAACGTCGTCCCGGCGCAGCTCGCCGGCGTCGGCTCCCTCGCCGTCGCCAGCCCGCCGCAGAAGGAGAACACCGGCGAGCTCTCGGGGTACCCCAACGCGACCATTCTCGCCACCTGCGCCCTCCTCGGCGTCGACGAGGTGTACGCGGTCGGCGGCGCCCAGGCGGTCGCGATGTTCGCCTACGGCTACACCGAGGGCGACGAGGACTGCGTGCCCGTGTCGCTGGTCACCGGCCCCGGCAACATCTGGGTGGTCGCCGCCAAGCGGCTCCTCAAGGGCCTCATCGGGATCGACGCCGAGGCCGGCCCGACCGAGATCGCCGTCCTCGCCGATGACACCGCCGACGCCGAGCACGTCGCCGCCGACCTGGTCAGCCAGGCCGAGCACGACCCGTTGGCCGCCGCCGTCCTCGTCACCGACAGCGAGGAGCTGGCCGCCGCGGTCGCTGAGGTGCTGACCCGCCGGGTCGCCGCCACCAAGCACAGCGAACGGGTCAGCGAGGCCCTCACCGGAACCCAGTCCCGCGTCGTCCTCGTCGACGACCTCGACGCCGGCCTCGACGTCGTCAACGCCTACGCCGCCGAGCACCTGGAGATCCAGACCCGTGACGCGGCAACGGTCGCCGCACGCGTGCGCAACGCCGGTGCCGTCTTCGTCGGCCCGTATGCGCCGGTGTCCCTCGGCGACTACGCCGCCGGGTCGAACCACGTCCTCCCCACGGCCGGCTGCGCGTGCCACAGCAGCGGCCTGTCGGTGCAGTCGTTCCTGCGCGGCATCCACGTCGTCGAGTACGACGAGCCCGCCCTGCGCGACATCGCGCCGCACGTCGTCACGCTGGCCGAGGCGGAGGACCTGCCCGCCCACGGCGAGGCCGTCACTGCTCGGTTCGGCGACACCGTCCCGTGAACCCCCTCGTCGCGAACTTGCTCCGCGAGGACCTGCGGGGCAGGACGCCCTACGGCGCGCCGCAGCTCGACGTCCCCGTCCGGCTCAACACCAACGAGAACTCGTATGCGGTGCCGGACGACGTCGTCGCGGCCATCGCCGCGGCGGTCACCGAGACCGCCACACACCTGAACCGGTACCCCGACCGAGAGTTCACCGAGCTGCGCGAGGCCCTGGCCGCATACCTGCGATCCCAGACCGGCGTGGGGATCGCCCCCGAGCAGGTCTGGGCCGGCAACGGCTCGAACGAGGTGCTGCTGCACCTGGTCCAGGCGTTCGGGGGAGTGGGGCGCACCGCGCTCGGGTTCACGCCGGCGTACTCGATGCACCCGATCATCACCCGCACCACCGGGACGACGTGGGTCGACGGGCTGCGCGGCACGCCGAGCGGGGTCTTCGACCTCGACGCGGGACTGGCGGTGCGTCAGGTCCGTGAGGTGAAGCCCCACATCGTGTTCCTCTGCTCGCCCAACAACCCGACCGGCACGGCCTTGTCCCTCGACGTCGTCCAGGCGGTCGTCGAGGCGGCCCCCGAGTCGCTGGTCGTCGTGGACGAGGCCTACGCCGAGTTCGCCCGCCCCGGCACGCCGAGCGCGATGACCCTGCTCGAGAGCCGGCCGCTGCTGGTCGTCACCCGAACCATGAGCAAAGCGTTCGCCCTCGCCGGCGCCCGCGTCGGGTACCTCGCCGCCGACCCCGACCTCGTCGACGCGCTCCGGCTGGTACGGATGCCGTACCACCTGTCCGACCCCACCCAGGCCGTCGCCCTCGCCGCGATTCGGCACGACGCGAGCCTGTTGGCGACGGTCGAGGCCATCAAGGCCCAGCGCGACCGGATCGTCGCGGAGCTCGTGTCCTTCGGCTACCCACCGGTCCCCAGCGACGCGAACTTCGTCCTCTACGGCGGCCTCGCCGACGCCCGCTTGACGTGGCAGGCGCTGCTCGACCGTGGCGTCCTGGTGCGTGACGTCGGCATCCCGCACCACCTCCGGGTCACCGCGGGCACGCCCGAGGAGACGTCGACGTTCCTGCGCGCGATGGCCGATCTGCCAGACTCGCACCGGCAGCACGCACGCGACACTGATCCGCAGGCATGGGAGGCGAGGGCATGATCGACCAGATCCGACCGAACCGGCGAGCCAGCCTGAGCCGGGCCACGAGCGAGTCGAAGGTCGACCTCACGCTCGACCTGGACGGCACCGGCGAGTCCGAGATCTCCACCGGCGTGCGCTTCTACGACCACATGCTCGCGTCCTTCGCGAAGCACTCGCTCATCGACCTCACCGTGTCGGCCAGCGGGGACGTCGACGTCGACGCCCACCACACCGTCGAGGACGTCGCCATCGTCCTCGGCGATGCCCTGCGCGAAGCCCTCGGCGACAAGCGCGGTATCTCCCGCTTCGGCGACGCGACCGTGCCGCTTGACGAGGCGCTCGTCCAGGCGGTCGTCGACGTCGCGGGCCGGCCCTACTGCGTCCACACCGGCGAGCCGGAGGGCCAGGAGTACGTCGTCATCGGCGGCGCGTATGCGGGTTCACTGACCCGGCACGTCTTCGAGACCCTCGCGCACCACGCGGGGATCGCCCTGCACATCCGGGTACTCGGCGGCCGCGACCCCCACCACGTCGTCGAGGCCCAGTTCAAGGCGGTGGCCCGCGCGCTGCGGGCCGCGGTGGCGATCGACCCGCGCGTGACCGGCATACCCAGCGCCAAGGGCACCCTCTAGAGGTGGCCCTGCGCGAACCACCCCTGCGCGAGCCTCCCCGAGGCATCCTCCTCGTGCACGGCGGCCTGGACTCGGCTGTCTCCTGGGCCGAAAGCGGCGTCGCGCCGCTCGCCGTCGTCCCCGAGGACGGCCGCTGGACCGCGGTGCTGCCGGCCGGGGACACCACGGCTGTGCGCCGCCCCTACGACGACGTCGTGACGATGCTGCTCAACCGGCCCGTGCCGCACAAGCTGCGGCCGGCCGTCGGGGTCGGCGTGGTGGGTCGTCGGGCGGTGCTCTGCGTGACCCCCGGCGGATGGCGGGCGGTCCGCCGCTGGCTGGTCTGGCAGCCGAGTCATGGTGTCGTTCACCCCGGAGGCCTGCCGGTGGCTCGCCTCGCGGATGTCGTGGCCGCCGCCGGCATCGACGACCCGGGTGCAGTCGGCGAGCTGGCCGGCGTGCTGCACGACCCGGCCGGCGACGCGCGCGCCGTCATGGGCGACCTGCTCGAGGTGCTCGGCCTCCCCGGTGGCACCTACCTTGCGGGCACGGCGGTGGCGGCCGACGCCTTCGGGGCGTCCGTCGTGGCGCCGAAACCGGCCGCCGTGCGCCGCTACGACAAGGCGGTGCACGATGACGTGAGCTGGCGAGACGAGATAGAGGACAAGCCGCGATGACGTCCCCGCCCACCGTCGTGGTGTTCGACTACGGCAGCGGCAATGTGCACTCGGCGGTGCGCGCGCTGGAGCGGGTCGGAGCCGACGTCTCGCTGACCGGCGACCACCGGGCGGCCCTCGCGGCGGACGGCCTGTTCGTCCCCGGCGTCGGCAACTTCCACGCCTGTATGCGCGGCCTCCGGCAGGCGGATGGCGCTCGCCTCATCGACGTGCGCCTCGCCGGCGGGCGGCCGGTCCTCGGGGTCTGCGTCGGTATGCAGGTGCTCTTCGACGGTTCGACCGAGCCGTTCTCGGGTCCGCCGGAGGAGGGTCTGGGCGAGTGGCCTGGACTGGTCGAGCGGCTCCCCGCCGAGGTCGTCCCGCACATGGGCTGGTCGACGGTGAAGCCCGGGGCCGACACGCGGCTGTTCGCGGGCGTCGAGGACGAACGGTTCTACTTCGTGCACTCGTATGCGGCGCAGCAGTGGTCGCTCTACCCGGTGGGCACCTTCGCGGTGGTCGCGCCGGTCGTGACGTGGTCGACGCACGGCGCCGACTTCGTCGCGGCCGTCGAGAACGGACCGCTGTGCGCGACCCAGTTCCACCCGGAGAAGTCTGGCGACGCCGGCGCGCAGCTGCTGGAGAACTGGGTGAGGTCGCTGTGAGCGGGTCCCGGCTCGAGCTGCTGCCCGCCGTCGACATCGCCGACGGCCGGGCGGTCCAGCTGGTCCAGGGCGTGGCCGGCAGCGGCGGCGAGTTCGGCGACCCGCTCGACGCGGCCCTCGCCTGGCAGGAGCAGGGCGCGGAGTGGCTGCACCTGGTCGACCTCGACGCGGCGTTCGGGCGCGGGTCGAACCGCGCGCTCGTCGATGCGATCGTCGGCCAGCTCGACATCAAGGTCGAGCTGTCCGGCGGGATCCGGGACGCCGAGTCCCTCGCTGCGGCGCTCGCGACCGGATGCCGCCGGGTCAACCTCGGCACGGCCGCCCTCGAGACACCGGAGTGGACCGCGGAGGCCATCGCCGACCACGGCGACCGGATCGCCGTGGGCCTCGACGTCCGCGGCACGACGCTCGCAGCGCGCGGGTGGACCCGCGACGGCGGTGACCTCTGGGAGACGTTGGCGCGGCTGGACGCCGAGGGCTGCGCCCGCTACGTCGTGACCGACGTCAACAAGGACGGCATGCTGGCCGGGCCGAACCTCGCGCTGCTCGAGCAGGTGTGTGCGAAGACCTCCCGTCCGGTCGTGGCCTCCGGCGGGGTCTCGACGCTGGACGACGTGCGCGCCCTCCGCACGCTGGTCGACGCCGGGGTCGAGGGCGCCATCATCGGGTCCGCCCTCTACCGGGGCGCGTTCACCCTGCCGGAGGCGCTCGACCTGGCGGGGCGCCCGTGAGCGAGGCGGCGGCCGACCGGGAACGGCACTTCTCCGGCGGGATCTGGGAGACGGCCTACGGGTACGCCCGGGCCATGCGGGTGGGACGGTTCGTCTTCGTGTCGGGCTGCACCTCGATGGTCGACGGACGCGTGCGGTACCCCGCCGACCCGGGCGCGCAGGTCCGTGTCGCGCTGGACACCGCGCAGAACGCCCTGGCCGAGCTCGGGACCAGCGTCGCCGACGTGGTGCGCACGCGCATGTACGTCACGCACCGGCGCGACTGCGACGCAGTCGGCCGGGTCCACGCGGAGGTCTTCGGCGAGCACCCACCGGTGGCGACGATGGTCATCGTGTCCGGGCTGCTGCACCCCGACATGCGGGTCGAGATCGAGGTCGAGGCCGTGCTGCCGGACGCGCCGGACGTCGCGGGCGAATGACGGGAACGGACAGCGCGGGCACGCCGTGGGCGGGGCGATCGCTCTCGGGCACCGGCTTCGACGCGGACGACGGCGCCGCCGATCCGGAGTGGCTGGCCGCCCTCGCGGAGGCCCATCGGCGACCGTCGGCAGAGGCCGACGCGCTGCTGGTCCGGGCGGCCGCCGCGGCCCGATGGCTGGTGCCCGTCGTTGCGGTCCTCGACGAAGAAGGCGAGGGGGAAGACGGGCATACCGTCGACAAGCAGACCGACATGGCCCTGGTGACGCTGACCGGTCCGGACGGGCGCCGGGCGCTGCCGGTGTTCACCAGCGTGGCGGTCCTCGCCGCGTGGGACACCACCGCACGTCCGGTGCCGGTGTCGGCGGCGAAGGCCGCCCGAGCAGCGGTGGCCGAGGGGTGCCACGTCGCCGTCGTCGACCTCGGTGGCGCTGCGCCCACCGAGCTGCGGCCGAGCATGCTGTGGGCGCTGGCGCAGGAAGCTGAATGGCACCCCGCACATACGGATCCCTTTGTCGCACAGTCGGTCTCGCGGGCCGTCGCCCAGGAGGTGGACGTCCTCACGCACCGGCTGGAGGAGGGCGAGCCGCCGGGGAGCGGCGTGCTCCGAGTCGTCCTGGGCCTCGCCGCGGGTATGCCCGCCGAGTCGGTTGAGGCCCTGGCCACTCGGGTCGGTGAGCAGCTGGCCACCGACGGCGAGCTCCGTGCGCGGGTCGACGAGCTGACCTTCGCGGTGGAGACGGTCAGGCGATGAGGCCGAGCGGAGCCGGGGTCTTGTCGAGGACCCGGGCCGGGTCGGCACCGAGGACCTTGTCCAGCACCTCGCCGTAGACCGACCGGAAGTCGACCGTCGTCTTGAGGTCGCCGTTGTCGAGGTCGGTCAACGACGGCTGGTCCCCGTGGAACCCGGCCTGGACCGTGTCGCCGATGAGGAACACCGGTCCGGCGGTGCCGTGGTCGGTGCCCTGCGAGGCGTTGGCTTTCACCCGGCGGCCGAACTCCGAGTACGCCATGACGACGACGTCCCTCTCGCGTGCCGACCCGGCCAGCGTGGTCCGGAAGGCGGTGATCGCCTTGTCGACCTGGGTCAGCTGGGACGTCTGCGCGATCTTCTCGTCCGCGTGGGTGTCGAACCCCGACGCCGACACCGCGTAGACCCGCGTCGGCACGTTCGCCTTGATGCACCGAGCCACGACGTCGAGCTGCGCCGTCAGGGCCGCCCGCTGACCGTTTCCCGCGGCGTCCCCTCCCGCCTCGTCGCCGGCGTCCGACGTGATCGGTCCGAAGGTCTGCTCGCACCGCTGCTGGGCCGCATACGACGCCACGACGAGCTTGGCGGCCGGGCCGTCGGCGGCGTCCGGCGTCGCGAACCCCTTGAGCACGGCGGCGGTCAACGCCGACGACGTCGACTTCCCGACCGACAGCGCGGCGGCGGTCGCCTTGGCGCCGACGGCCAGCGGCGGCAGCACCTCGCCGATGTTGAGCGCCAGCAACGGGTCGTCCCCGGCGGTGTCGAGCCAGCGACCGACCCATCCCGAGGCGACCGGGGTCTCCGGCGAGGCGGTTTGCCAGATGTCCATCGACCGGAAGTGGCTGTGGTCCGGTTTCGGGTAGCCGACGCCGCGAACGATGGCCAGCTTCTTCTGGCCCCACAGCGAGGCCATCCCGGTCAGGCCCGGGTTGAGCCCGAGCTGCCCGTCGAGGCGGAGCACCTCCTCGGCGGTGTAGGCGAGCTCGGGTCGGGCGTCGTGGTAGGCCGGATCCGCATACGGGACAACGGTGTTCAGCCCGTCGTTGCCGCCGTACATCGTGACGAGAACCAGGATGGGGCTGTTGGTGGGGAGCGGGTCGGACTGGCCGCGGGCCAGGACGTGCTCGAGGGTCACACCAGCGGCACCGGCCAGGACGGCGGTCGCGCCGGCGACGCCGGACGCCCTCAGGAAGGTCCGCCGGGTGAGGCCGTCCATCGGCTTCCTCGGGTCGAGCGGCGGGAGGTTGGCCATCAGATCACCAGGTTCTCGGGAGCGACCAGCGCCATCGCGACCAGGCGCTGGGGGTCGTCGGTATGCGTCTTCAGCTCGGCCAGGGTGCGGTCCGAGAAGGCGGGAATGCCGAGCAGGTGTGCGACGGCGTCGACCCGCCCGGCGGCGGGCGCGGACTGCACGGCCTGGAGGTCGCCGGCTCGGGCGAGGAACGCCGCCGTCTGGACCCGGGTGGTCGCCGACGCGGTGGACAGCCAGGCCTGACCGGACGGCCAGCCGCTGACGTTGGGCGGGAAGAACGGCAGCTGGCCGAGGGCGCGCATCGCGCCGGCTGCCTTCTTGACGGTGTCGTCGTCGGTTGTCACGTGGAGCGAGCGCATCGCCCCGACGACCCACTCGACCGGCGAGGCGACCAGCGAACCGCCGGTGGTCGCATACGCGTCGTCGGTGAGCATCGTCTGGAAGAGCGCTGTGAGGTCCCGGGTCGAACCGTAGGCGGCGACCAGGCGGGCGAGCGTGTCGGCCGGCGGCGCCTCGGGTCCGGCGAGGTGCTGCCACCACCGGGTCGCGACGAACGGCGCCGAGGTCTTCTGGTCGAGCAGGACCCGGACGAACGCGGCGGCGTCGAGGTTGCCGGTGGTGCCGAGGACGGTCTTCGGCTTGGCGTCGTGGCGTTTGGCGACGAACGCCACCGCGCCGGTCGAGCGGTCGAGGGTCCAGCCGGTGAGGGCCCGCGCCCCCTCGCGCACGTCCTGCTCGGTGTACCCGCCGGCCCGGCCGAGGGTGAACAGCTCCATGAACTCGCGCGAGAGGTTCTCGTTGGGCGCTTTCACGGTGTTCTGCTGACCGTCCAGCCAGAACAGCAGGGCCGGGTCGACGACCATCGCCGCCGCGAGGTCGGTGAAGGAGCCGCGGCCGTTGGCGCGCAGGGTGGCGTTCTGCGCCATCAGCATCGGCGCGGACCGCACCTTCGTCGCGGACGTCGCGAAGTGGTTGTGCCAGCCGAAGGTGAGCTTCTCGACGACCGGGTTCTGCACGGCGACCATCCGGCGGATCCACCAGGCGGTGAGCTCGGTGACCTGGTCGGCCGCCTGCTTGCGGCGCTGCTGCTTCTCCTGCGTCGAGGCGACCTGGCCCGCCGGTGGCAACGTCTCGAACGTCGGCGCGGGTGCCGCGGCCGCCCCGGGGTCGGACTCCGGGGCGGCGCGCAGCGACGCCTGCAGCCACGCCGACGGTCCCGCTGCCGCGACCGCGTCGACGAGGTCCCCCGAGGCCCCGAAGCCCGTGGACCGCACGAGGTGGGCCGCGGCCGACCAGCCGGCTGTCGACGTCATGCGACCACCCTGGCGTCGCCATGTTCGAGCCGTGTTCGGAGCCGTTTACGGGTGGGTTGGCGTTCTGGTCCAGGCATCCGGGGTCGGGGGTGGGGGTGCCGTCGCGGCCGTGGGCGTCAGCAGGGGCATCCGGATGGTGAACCGCGCGCCGCCCTCGAGAGCGTGGCCGGCCTCGACCGTGCCGCCCAGCCGTTCGACGATGCGGTGGACGATGGCCAGCCCCAGACCGGTGCCGACCTGACGGATGCCGCGGTACCGCTCGTAGAGCGCGGAGCGCTCGAAGGCGACGGTCAGGTCGTCGTCGGTGAGACCCGGTCCGCCGTCGCGGACCTCGAGGACCGCGGACCTACCCGGTTCGGTACGCGTCGCCACGACGATGGGGGCCCCCTGCGGGGTGACCCGGAGGGCGTTCTCCAGCAGGCCGTCCAGCGCCTGCCGCAGCCGTTGCGCGTCGCCGAAGACCACGGTGGGCTCCGACGCCTCCACGCGGAAGTCCACGCCCGCGGCCTCACAGCGGTACCGCCAGATCTCGGCGGCGCCGTCCACGACGCCGCGCAGGTCCACCGGCGCCGAGTCCATCCGCATCTCCGTGGCGTCGAGGCGGGCCAGGTCGAGCAGGTCGGCGACGAGGCGTTCCAGGCGCTTCGCCTCGTCACCGATGACCGTCCCGACCGCGGCCAGGCGGTCCGGCGGGACGACCCCGTCGGCCAGCGACTCGGCGTACCCGGTGATCGCGGTGAGCGGGGTCCGCAGGTCGTGGGACACCGACAGGAGGAACTCGCGCTGCCGGGCCTCCGAGTGGGACAAGGCGCCGGCCAGCCGGTTGACCGACGCGGCCACCTCCGCGACCTCGCGCGGACCCTCCTCGGGGATCGCGACGTCGCGCGACCCCTGGGCCATCGCCGTGGCCGCGGCCGCGGTGCGCTTGAGCGAGCGGGAGAGCCGCCACGCGACGAGGAGCCCGAGGGCGACCGCGATGAGCCCGGTGATGACCAGGCTGATCGTCAGCTGCTGCAACGCCTGGCCACCGAGCGCCAGGGCATCGCCGCGGCGCTGGGCGAGGACCAGCCCACCCGCCGGCGTCGGCCGGGCCTCGACGAGCAGGATCCCGTCGTCGCGGGGGAGTCGCAGGGAGAGGGACTCACCCTGCGAGAGGCGCTGCGTCTGGTCGGGGGTGAGCGACCGCACGGCGACCTGGTCGCCGACGAGGGTGGGGTCGCCGTTCGCGCGAGTGCGCACGACCGCGATCTGGACGTTGATCGACTGCAGCGCCTTCCGGGCCCGCGCCTGGGCCGCCTCCGGACTCACGCCCACCTGGGCCGTCGCCTCGGCCTGGTCCGCTAGTGCGACGAGCGCTGCCCGCGCCGTCTGCTCGCCGGCCCGCTGGAGCAGGTTGACGCTGATGACGATGCCGGCCACCGAGGTCAGGACCGCGACGGACACCGCCAGCAGGGCGATCCGCGTGGCCAGGGTGGGTCGCAGCCGCCGCTTCCTCACGGGCGCAGCCGACCGGACGCGCGGTCCGGCTGCTGCTGAGCCGCATACCCGACGCCGCGAACCGTGCGGATGACGTCGTGGCTCCCGAGCTTCGCGCGCACCTGCGCGACGTGCACGTCGACGGTGCGCTGGCCGGCCGCGGTGTCGTACCCCCAGACCTGCCGCATCAGCTGCTCGCGGCTGTAGACGCGGCCGGGCGAACCCATGAGGTAGGCCAGCAGATCGAACTCCGTTGCCGTGAAAGCGATCTCCTCGTCACCCGCATACGCGCGACGCTCGTCGGGCACGAGCCGGACGTCGCGACAGACGAGCTCGTTGACCGGCTCACCGCCTTGGTGGTGCTGGGTACGGCGCAGCACGCTGCCGATGCGGGCGATGACCTCGCGCGGTGAGAACGGCTTCGTGACGTAGTCGTCGGCGCCGAGCTCGAGGCCGACCACGCGGTCGACCTCGTCGTCGCGCGCGGTGACGAAGAGGATCGGCGTCCAGTCGCCCTCGGCTCGCAGCCGGCGGCAGACCTGGATCCCGTCGAGGCCGGGCAGCCCGATGTCGAGGAGGATCACGTCCGGCCGGTCGCGGCGGATCGCGTCGAGGGCCGCCAGGCCGTCGCGCTCGACGTGGGTGCGGTAGCCCGACAGCTCCAGCTGCAGGCTGACCATCTGGGCGATCGCCGGGTCGTCCTCGACCACCATGACCAGCGACGCTCGCGGGTCCGACGTCACGTGCAGCAGCCTACGTCGCGGCCGGTGACAGCCAGGTCACCCTCGTGTTCGGGTTGTGTAGGCGGGTCGTGCTCTGGACCGCACGGAAATCCGGCGCGAGACACCACGAACGGAACCGAGAGGGCCCCGTCCTCCGTTCTCCTCGCGGGTTAGGGTCGTGGCCCGTGCCCGGACGTGGTGGAAGGAGGGGGCGTGTCGCAACCGTCTCTCACCCTGTCCTTGGCGTCGGACCCCGCTCTCGACACCGAGCGCCGGCGCGGGCTGCGCCAGATGCGGCTTGTGGCGTTGTCGCTCTTGGTGTTCGCCGCGGTCGTCTTCCTCGCGACGCTGCGGGTCAGGGACGAGGGCTTCTGGGGGTTCGTGAACGCCGGGGCCGAGGCCTCGATGGTCGGCGCGATGGCCGACTGGTTCGCCGTGACTGCGCTGTTCCGGCACCCGTTGGGACTCCCGATCCCGCATACGGCGCTGATCCCACGGCGCAAGGACATGCTGGCCCAGAGCCTGCAGGACTTCATGGGCGAGAACTTCCTGCGCGAGGACATCATCCGCGACCGGGTCCTGTCCGCCCAGATCAGTGACCGGCTGGCCCGCTGGCTGCTCGAGCCGGCCAACGCGCGGCGGGTCGTGGACGAGGCCTCGCACGTCACCACCATGGGCCTGGAGCGGATGCGCGACGAGGCGGTCGCCGAGATCGTCGAGGAGGCGGTCATCCCGCGGCTGCGCGAGGAGCCGATCAGTCCGATCGCCGGCAGCCTGCTCGGCGAGGTGGTCCGCGACAAGGCGCACTACGGGCTGGTCGACCTGGCGCTGGGCGAGTTCCACCGGTGGCTCACCGAGAACCCCGAGACGTTCGCGCGGGTGCTCGCCGAGCGGGCCCCGTGGTGGGCGCCGCACCAGGTCAACGACCTCGTTATCACGCGGATGCACAAGGAGGCCCTGAAGTGGGTCTCGGAGATCCGCGACAACCCGGAGCACAATGCCCGGATCGCCCTCGACGACCTGCTCGCCGACCTGGCCGACGACCTGCTCCACGACGAGGCGACCATCGAGCGCGCCGAGCGGCTCAAGGTCCGGATCCTCGACCACCCGCAGCTGATGGAGACGGTCCTGTCGCTGTGGCGGGCGTTCCGGTCCGCGCTCATCGCGGCGCTCGCCGACCCGGAGGGTCCGCTGCGGACGCGGATCCAGTCCGAGCTGGAGAAGTTCGCTCAGCGGGTGGTCTCCGAGCAGGATCTGCGCGAGCGTCTCGACGGTTACGTCGCGGACCTCGCCGCGTTCGCCGTGAACCGCTACGGCACCGAGCTGACCGCGGTCATCAGCCACACCATCAACCGGTGGGACGGCAAGGAGACCGCGTCGCGGGTCGAGCTGTTCGTCGGGCGCGACCTGCAGTTCATCCGGATCAACGGCACCATCGTCGGCGGCCTGGTCGGGCTCATCATCCACGCCGTGGTCGTGCTCGTCGGCTGACCCCGGTTTCCCGCTTCCAACCCGGAGTTGTCTGCAGTTTCAGCCGGTTCTGATCGGCGAAACTGCAGACAACTCCGGGTTGGAAGCGGGATTCGCCTCAGTGGGCGGCGTTGGTGGCCGTCTCGACGATCGGGTCGTTGACCACCTTCGCGTCGTCGGCGTCACCACCGGGGTTGGGCTCACCGACTCCGGCGCGCACCATCTCCTCGATCTGCTTGCCGGTGTCGGCGTCGACGTTCTTCCAGTACTCGAACGCCCGTTCCAGCACCGGGCTCTTCACACCGCCGAGCAGGTGGCCGGCAACCGTGTCAACGAACGCCGAACGCTGCTCGTCGGTCCACACGTCACGGACCAGCGTGCCGGCCTGGCCGAAGTCGTCGTCGTCGGGACGCAGCGTGTACGCCTGTCGCACCATGGCGCCGTCGGTCTCCCAGCCGTCCTCGACCTCGCCGACCACGTCGGCGTACCCGCGGCCCTGGCTGTTCGGCGCATACACCGGGGCGTTCCCGTTGTGGTCGTAAGCCATCGGGCCGTCCTGCGTGTAGGTGTTGAGCTCCACGCGCGGGCGGTTGACCGGCAGCTGCAGGTAGTTCGGGCCGATCCGGTAACGGTGCGTGTCCGAGTAGGCGAAGGCCCGGCCGAGCAGCATCTTGTCCGGGGAGAACCCGATCCCCGGCACCAGCGCCGACGGCTCGAAGGCCGCCTGCTCGATCTGCGCGAAGAAGTTGTCGGGGTTCTTGTTGAGGGTCATCGTGCCGACCTTGATGAGCGGGTAGTCGCTGTGCGGCCATACCTTGGTCAGGTCGAACGGGTTGAACCGGTAGGTCTTGGCGTCCTCGTAGGGCATGACCTGGACCGAGAGGGTCCAGCTCGGGAAGTCGCCCGACTCGATGGCGTCGTAGAGGTCGCGGCGATGGTGGTCGGCGTCCTGCCCGGCGATCCGCTCGGCCTCGGTGCCGGTGAGGCTCTCGACGCCCTGCTCGCTGTGGAAGTGGTACTTGACCCAGTGCTTGTCGCCGGCCTCGTTGATCCAGAGGAAGGTGTGTGAGCCGTAGCCGTTCATGTGGCGGAACGTCTTCGGGATGCCGCGGTCGCCCATGAGGTAGGTGACCTGGTGGGCCGACTCGGGGTTCAGCGACCAGAAGTCCCACTGCATGTGGTTGTCGCGGAGGCCGGACCCGCCGAGCCGCTTCTGGCTGCGGATGAAGTGCGGGAACTTCATCGTGTCGCGGATGAAGAACACCGGAGTGTTGTTGCCGACGAGGTCGTAGTTGCCCTCGGACGTGTAGAACTTCAGCGCGAAGCCGCGGGGGTCGCGCCAGGTGTCCGGGGAGCCCTGCTCGCCGGCGACGGTCGAGAACCGCGCGAGCATCTCGGTCGTCGCACCCGGCTGGAAGAGGGCGGCCTTGGTGTAGGCGGAGACGTCCTCGGTGGTCTCGAAGACGCCGAACGCGCCCGAGCCCTTGGCGTGGACGTTGCGCTCCGGGATGCGCTCGCGGTTGAAGTGCGCCATCTGGTTCAGGAAGTGCACGTCGTGCAGCAGGATCGGGCCGTCGGGGCCGATGGTCAGGCTGTTGCGGTCGCTGACCGCGGGCGCTCCGGTGTCGGTGGTCGAGCCGAGCTCGGCCTCACTGCTCGGTGCCGTCTGGATGGACTCGGTCATCGCTTCTCCTTCTCGATCGGTGGCTGAGGGGTATGCGGGTGGGCGCGGCATGTGGGGCACATACCCCAGAACACGACTTCTGCCTCGTCCACGGTGAAACCGTGTGCGTCGCTCGGCTGCAGGCAGGGCGCCTGACCGACGACGCAGTCGACATCGGCGATAGCGCCGCACGATCGGCAGACGACGTGGTGGTGGTTGTCGCCGACCCGGTTCTCGAACCGGGCGGGGGAGCCGGACGGCTCGATCCGGCGGGTCAGGCCGTGGGTGGTCAGGACGCGCAGCACGTCGTAGACCGCCTGGGTCGAGACGGTGTGGTGGCGCTCGCGAACCGCGCTGACGAGGGTGTCGACGTCGGCGTGGGCGTGGTGCTCCAGCTCGCGCAGGACGGCCAGCCGGGGTGCCGTGACGCGTAGCCCCACGGAGCGGAGGCGCTCCTCGAGGGTTCCGGCGGTCGTCGACGACATGGCTCCCACGCAACCACCTTTTCTGGAACGAGTCAAAATAACGGCGTGTCGCACCCCTGCCGTCCGGCTTGACGCTGAGTCGGGCTACTCGACGCACCATGTACGGGGAGTCGAGTCGCTTGACGCTGCGTCGAGCCGAGTGGAAAACCTGGTATCGGGGTGTCGTCACCGGATGGCAGTCTGACGCGGTGCAGTTCTCCGCGTACCGGCCCGTGCTCGCCCTCCCGGCGGCCCGCGCGGCGCTGCTGCTCGGCTTCTTCATCCGGATCCCGCTCTTCGCCGCGGGCGTCATCCTTACCCTGCACGTCGTCAGCGCGCTGCACCGCAGCTACGGTGCGGCGGGGATCCTCGCCACGGCCGCGACCCTCGCGCTCGCTGTCTCCAGCCCGTGGCGCGGCCGGCTGCTCGACCGCAAGGGCCTGCGCCGGGTGGTCCTGCCCTCGCTGTTCGTGCAGGCGGTCTGCTGGTCGATCGCGCCGTGGGTCGACTACTGGTGGCTGATGGGCCTGGCGGCGCTCGGCGGGCTCTTCGCGGTGCCGACGTTCTCGATCGTGCGCCAGGTGCTCATGGTCGCCGTTCCCGACGAGCAACGCCGCACGGCCCTGTCGCTCGACTCGGTCTGCACCGAGTTCTCGTTCATGGCCGGCCCCGCGCTCGGGGTCTGGGTCGCAACGGTCTGGGACACCGCCATCTCGATCTTCGTCTTCGAGTGGCTGTCGATCATCGCCGGCGTGGTGCTGTTCGTCCTCAACCCCGCGCTCCGCGCCGGGAACGACCAGGAGGAGCAGGTCGCACCGCCGCCCCGGCGCTCGTGGTTCGGCCTTCCCGTGGTCACGGTCCTCGCGGCAGCGGCCGCCACGACCATCGTCCTCGGCGGCTCCGACGTGGCCATCGTCGCGACCCTGCGGGCGATGAACGCCCAGCAGCACATCGGCTGGGTGCTGGCCATCTGGGGCGCCGGCTCGATGGTCGGCGGCCTGGTCTACGGCGCCTGGCACCGCTCCATCGCCGCATACTGGCTGCTCGGCGGCCTGGCCCTGGTGACCGCCCCGGTCGCGCTGGCCACCAACCTTCCGCTGGCCGTGGTGCTGCTCTTCGTCTCGGGACTCTTCTGCGCCCCGGCGATCACGGCCACCGTGGACACCCTCAGCCGCCTGGTGCCGCTGGGAGCGCGTGGGGAGGCGATCGGCTGGCACGGCTCGTCGATGACGCTCGGCATCGCGCTGGGCGCCCCGCTGGCCGGGTTCGCCATCGACGCGGGGGGCTGGCAGTGGGGGTTCGTCGTCGTCAGCGCGGTCGGACTCCTCATCGCCGTCGTCTGCGGCGTGGTCGTCGGACGGCGGGGCGACGGGGAGCCCACGCCGGTGGACGATTCACGGGTCGCGACGGCGCACTGATATCCTGGTGGGGACCTGACGGGCGGTCCGGTCCGGCTTACGAGCCGAGTCGGGCCGTCCGTCGTGCAAGAGAAGCCCTCGGCTTCCACCCGCGCCGATCGAGAGATCGCCGGGTCGTATGGTCCGGACACGGTCCGGCGGACGGTCCTCGTGGCGACACGGCGGCCCACCCGCTCTGGTCGTGGAGCCACCCGGGAATCACGCGAAGCGTGAGACGCGGGAAGGAATGCGGAGGCCACTGCGTCGCATACCGGACACCCCGAGGCTCCTCGCGCACCCATGGTGACGGGGAGCCTTTTCCGTCCCGGGACGTCGCTCACACTGACCCCACAGAAGGAGCACCACATCAGCGAGCCTCGCATCAACGAGCGCATCCGGGTCCCGGAAGTGCGCTTGGTCGGTCCCAACGGTGAGCAGGTGGGCATCGTCCGCGTCGAAGACGCGTTGCGACTGGCCGCGGAGGCAGACCTCGACCTGGTCGAGGTGGCCCCCATGGCCCGCCCCCCGGTCGCCAAGCTCATGGACTTCGGCAAGTACAAGTACGAAGCCGCGCTCAAGGCCCGGGAAGCACGCAAGAACCAGGTCAACACGGTCATCAAGGAGATCAAGCTCCGCCCGAAGATCGACCCGCACGACTACGGCACCAAGAAGGGCCACGTCGAGCGGTTCCTCAAGGCGGGCGACAAGGTCAAGGTGACGATCATGTTCCGCGGTCGCGAGCAGTCGCGGCCCGAGCTGGGCTTCCGGCTGTTGCAGCGACTGGCCGAGGACATCAACGAGCTGGGGTACGTCGAGTCGAGCCCGAAGCAGGACGGCCGCAACATGGTCATGGTCCTCGGCCCGACGAAGAAGAAGGCCGACGCCCGCGCCGAACAGCGCCGTCGTCGGGAGAGTGGATCGGTAGCGGTTGCGCACGACGAGCCCATGGACCTCGGCGACCTGACCCATCTGGCCACCGAGGTCCAGGAGCCCGACGTGGCCGAGGTGATCGAGGTCCAGGAGATCGAGGAGATCCAGGAGCCAGAGGTCGCGCAGGTGACCGAGGTGACGGAGGTCGCCGACGCGCCCGCGCCGGCTGAGCCCGCCGCCAGCGAACCGGCGGCCGAGCCCGCCGCCAGCGAACCGGCCGCCAGCACCCCGGCTCCGAGCACCCCGACCCCCGCGCCCAGCACACCGACCCCGGCCCCCAGCGCCCCGGCCAAGGCCACTCCGGCCAAGGCTGCGTCGCCGAAGCCGGCCGCCAGCACCCCGAGGGCCACCCCGGCGGCCCCGGCCACCCCGGCGGCCCCGGCCACCCCGGCGGCCCCGGCCACCCCGGCTCCGGCCCCGGCGGCTCCCGCCACCCCGACCCCGCGACCGACCCCCCGGCCGGCCCCGCGACCCGCACCACCCGCCAAGACCACCACGTCAGCCGAGTCGGCCTGACGCCTACCGCTCGGGTCGCCCGCACGCCGTGCGGGCGACCACGAACGCCACACCCAAAGGAGCATCGGCCGCAGGGCCGAGGATCACCATGCCGAAGATGAAGACGCACAGCGGTGCGAAGAAGCGGTTCCGGATCACCGGGACCGGCAAGGTCATGCGCGAGCAGGCCGGCGGCCGCCACCTTCTGGAGCGCAAGTCGAGCAAGAAGATGCGCTCGATCGCCAACGACGTCGAGCTGTCCAAGCCCGACGCCAAGACCGCCCGCAAGCTGCTCGGCCGCTGACGCGGCTTCGCACCAGACGTAACAAAGGAGACTCACGTGGCACGCGTGAAGCGGGCGGCCAACGCCCAGAAGAAGCGCAAGGTGACCCTCGAGCGGGCCAGCGGCTACCGCGGTCAGCGCTCGCGCCTGTACCGCAAGGCCAAGGAGCAGGTCACCCACTCGCTCGGCTACGCGTACCGGGACCGTCGCGCCAAGAAGGGTGACTTCCGTCGCCTGTGGATCCAGCGCATCAACGCCGGGGCCCGCGCGAACGGGATGACCTACAACCGGTTCATCCAGGGCCTCAAGGCCTCGGGCGTCGAGGTCGACCGCAAGATCCTCGCCGACCTCGCCGTCACCGACGCGGCGGCGTTCACCGCGCTCGTCGAGATCGCCCGGGCCAACGTCCCGGTCGCGGCCGGCGCCAGCGACGCGGCCTGAGCAGCGCCTGACGCTGAACAACGCGAAGGCGGAGCGCGTCCGCGCGGTCCGCGCACTGGCCCAGCGGTCCGTCCGCGCTCGCCAGGGACTGTTCCTCGCCGAAGGGCCGCAGGCCGTCCGCGAGGCGGTCCGCTGGCGGCCCGACCTCGTCCGTGATCTCTACGTCACGGACGAGGCGGCCCAGCGGTATGCCGACATCGTCGCCGCCGCGGCGGCCGCGGGCCTGAACGTCCAGCTCGTCACCGGCGAGGTGCTGGCGGCGATGGCCGACGCGCAGACCCCGCAGGGCCTGCTGGCCGTCTGCCGGATCCCCGTCGCCGACCTCGACGAGGTCCTCGCCGCCGGCCCCAGGGTCGTCGGTGTGCTCGCGCATGTCCGCGACCCCGGCAACGCCGGCACGGTCATCCGCGCGGCCGACGCCGCCGGCGCCGACGCGGTCATCGTCAGCGAGGGCAGCGTGGACGCCTACGCCCCCAAAGTCGTCCGCTCGACCGCCGGCTCGCTGTTCCACCTGCCGGTCATCTCCGGTATGCCGGTGGCGACCGTCGTCGAGCGGATGCGGGCCGCGGGTCTGACGGTCCTCGCGGCGGACGGCGCCGGCGAGCATACGGTCGACGAGGTCGACCTCGAACGGCCGCACGCCTGGCTGTTCGGCAACGAGGCGTGGGGGCTGACGGAAGAGGACCGCGCGCTCGCCGACGAGGTCGTCCGCGTGCCCATCCACGGCCGCGCGGAGTCGCTGAACCTCGCCATGGCCGCCACCGTCTGCCTGTATGCGTCGGCCCGCCACCGAGCCGGCTCGGCGGACCGCGCGACAGGTCCCTAGACTGCGATTCATGGGGCCAATGCGGAGGCCGTCGCCGTGGACGTGACGAACCCGCCCCCCGGCGTGACCGAGATGGCCGACGTCCTGCCCGACGGCCTGGTCGTGGTGGACGGGCAGGCGACCCTGGTCTTCTGCAGCGCCCGAGCCGGGCGCCTCATGGACGTGGACTACGAAGGCATCCTCGGCCGACCCGTCCGGGAGTCCCTCCCGCTGCACGACAGCGACGGCCGGTCCTGGTGGGACTACGCCGACCCGTGGCACAGCCTCCACACCGTCACCGGTCACCGCGAGAAGCTGCTCTGGACCTCGACCGGTGTCGAGCTGCTGGTCACCGCGCGCTACCTGCGCAAGCCGACCAAGGGCCCGGTACGCCGGGTGCTGATGTCGGTGCGCGACGCCTCGGCGCGGCAGCGGGCCGAGCAGGACCACGCCGCGCTGATCTCGACAATCGCCCACGAGCTGCGCTCGCCGCTGACCTCGGTCAAGGGCTTCTCGGCCACCCTGCTGCGCGGGTGGGAGAAGTTCACCGACGAGCAGAAGCGGTTCATGATCGAGACGATGGAGACCGACGCCGACCGGGTGTCGCGGCTGATCACCGAGCTGCTCGACGTCTCCCGGCTCGACGCGGGCCGTCTCGACGTCCGGCTCCAGCCGGTCGACCTGCCGGCCATGGTCCTGCGCCACGTCGAACGCCTCAAGGCGGGCGGCCAGCCCGACGACCGGTTCGTCGTGGAGGTCGGAGACGACCTGCCCGAGGTGTGGGCGGATCCCGACCGGGTCAACCAGATCCTCGCGAACCTCATGGAAAATGCCGTGCGCCACGGCGACGGCACGGTCACCGTTGGCGTCTTGAAGGACGGTAGCGGCGGGAACGGCGCGACGCCCCGGAGCGGTGACCTGCCGAACGTCTGCGTGTCTGTGGCCGACGAGGGCGACGGCGTCCGCGACGAGCACCTGCCCTTCGTCTTCAACCGGTTCTGGCACGGCACCCGGCGCGGCAGCACCGGCCTCGGGCTCTACATCGTCCGCGGCCTCGTCGAGGCCCACGGCGGGCACATCACCGTGGGTCGCGCGCCGTCCGGCGGCGCGGACTTCCGATTTACCCTGCCCTCGGGCGCGCCCGAGCACGTCCTCTAAGCCACCCCACCAGAGGACGCTCCGCCGCACACCGAGGGCTGGTCCGCAGTGCGGACCCCCGACCGCACGCATACCCCTCCGCCTAGACTCGGGCCCGCTCGCCGGGCCGCCCGGCCGACAAGGAAACGAAGGCGATGTCCGGACCGAACACCCAGTACGACCCTGTCGAGGTCGCCGCTCTCGACCCGGCCGCTCTCGATGCCGCGGTGCGTGAGGCGACCGCCGCGTTCGGCGCGGCGACGACCCTGGACGAGCTCAAGGCCGCCCGGATCGCACACCTCGACCGCGGCGCCGTCGCGCTCGCGAAGCGCGAGATCGGCGCCCTGCCCCCGAGCGCCAAGGCCGAGGCCGGCAAGCGGGTCGGGGCGGCGCAGGCCGAGCTCGGCCGCGCGCACGCGCACCGTCAGGCTGAGCTCGAGGACGAGCGCGACCGGCGGATCCTCGTCGAGGAGGCCGTCGATGTCACTCGGCCGGTGTACCGGCGCCCGCCCGGCGCGCGGCACCCGCTCGAGCTGACCCAGGAACGGCTGATGGACGCGTTCGTGGGCATGGGCTGGGAGGTCGTCGAGGGGCCCGAGGTCGAGTCGGAGTGGATGAACTTCGACGCCCTCAACCTCGGCAAGGACCATCCGGCCCGCCAGATGCAGGACACCTTCTTCGTCGACCCGGCCGACGGCGGACTCGTCCTGCGCACCCAGACCTCGCCCGTGCAGATCCGGACGATGCTCGAGCGCACGCCGCCGATCTACGTCGTCTCCCCGGGCAAGGTGTTCCGGACCGACGACCTCGACGCGACGCATACCCCGGTCTTCCACCAGATCGAGGCGCTGGCCGTCGACAAGGGCCTGACCATGGCGCACCTGCGCGGCGCCATCGACCACTTCGTCAACGTGATGTTCGGCGAGGGCACGCGGACGCGCGTGCGGGCTTCGTACTTCCCGTTCACCGAGCCGAGCATGGAGACCGACTTCGTCTGCTTCGTGTGCCGCGGCGACAACCCGGCCTGCCGGACGTGTGGCGGCTCGGGGTGGATCGAGCTCGGCGGCTCCGGGATGGTCAACCGCAAGGTGCTGCGCGCCTGCGGGATCGACCCGGACGTCTACACCGGGTTCGCGTTCGGGCTGGGTATCGAGCGCGCGCTGCAGCTTCGCCACGGGGTCACCGACATGCACGACATCGTCGAGGGCGACGCGCGGTTCTCCGAGCAGTTCGGGATGGAGGTCTGAGATGCGCGCACCACTGAGCTGGCTGGGCGAGTACACCGACCTCGCCCCGGGCGCCACCGGTGCCGACGTCGCGGCGTCCTTCGTAGCCGTCGGTCTCGAGGAGGAGGCGATCCACGGCGGCGACATCAAGGGTCCGCTCGTCGTGGGACGCGTGCTGTCCTTCGAGGAGCAGGTCCAGCAGAACGGCAAGACGATCCGCTACTGCGTCGTCGACGTCGGGCCGCACGGGCAGATGGAGACCGAGGGCACACACCAGGAGATCGTCTGCGGCGCCACGAACTTCGAAGTCGGCGCCCTGGTCGTCGTCGTGCTGCCCGGAGCGGTGCTGGCCGGCGGGTTCGAGATCGCCGCGCGGAAGACCTACGGCCGGATGTCCAACGGGATGATCTGCGCCGAGGACGAGCTCGGCATCGGCCACGACCACACCGGGATCATCGTCCTGACCCGGTTGCTCTCGCCGGAGCAGCTGGACGGCGTCCAGCACGGTGACGACGCCATCGCCCTGCTGGGGCTCGGCGAGGAGGTCGTCGAGGTCAACGTCACGCCGGACCGCGGCTACTGCTTCTCGATGCGCGGCCTGGCCCGCGAGTACTGGCACTCGCAGGGATCGCCGGACGGCGGGTTCCGTGACCCGGCCCTCCTGTCGGTGCCGGCGGCGACGGCCGACGGGTATGCGGTCCGGCTCGCCGACGCGGCGCCGATCGACGGGCAGGCCGGCTCCGACCGGTTCGTGGCGCGGATCGTCCGCGGCATCGACCCGACCCGGCCGTCACCGACGTGGATGCAGCGTCGCCTGACCCAGGTGGGGATGCGGCCGATCTCGCTGGCCGTCGATGTGACGAACTACGTCATGCTCGCGCTCGGCCAGCCGCTGCACGCCTACGACATCGCGAAGCTGAGCGGCTCGATCGAGGTTCGCCGGGCCCGGCCGGGGGAGACCCTGACCACTCTCGACGACGTCGTGCGGACGCTCTACCCCGAGGACCTGCTCATCACCGACGGCGGCGACGCCCCGCTCGGCATCGCCGGCGTCATGGGTGGCGCCACCAGCGAGGTCAGCCCGACGACGACCGACGTTCTCATCGAGGCCGCCCACTTCGACCCGGTCACGGTGGCCCGGTCCTCGCGGCGCCACAAGCTGGTCACCGAGGCGTCGAAGCGGTTCGAGCGCGGTGCCGACCCGGCCCTGCCACCGGCCGCCGCCCAGCTCTGCGTCGACCTGCTGGTCGAGCACGGCGGCGGGACGGTTGACTCGGCCGTGACCGACGTCGACGAGACCCGGCCGCGCGACGCGTACGAGCTCGACGTCGCCCTGCCGACCCGGCTGGTGGGCGTCGACTACCCGCGCGAGCGCGTGGTCGAGATCCTCCGGGCCGAGGGCTGCACGGTTGACGACGCTGGTGGGCCAACCATCCGGGTGACACCACCGACGTGGCGGCCCGACCTCGTCGACGGCCCGGACTACGCCGAGGAGGTCGCCCGGATCGACGGGTACGAGAAGATCCCCTCGATCGTGCGCACGCCACCGTCGGGTCGGGGGCTGACCCACGGGCAGCGCGTTCGGCGCATCATCGCCAATGCGCTCGCCGCCCGCGGCTTCGTCGAGGTGCTGACCTACCCGTTCGTCGGCGAAGGGGTCGCGAACGCGTTCGGGCTGCCGGCCGACGACGAACGCCGGCATGCCGTCCGCGTCGCCAACCCGCTGTCCGACGAGGCGCCGCTGATGCGGACGTCGGTGCTCTCGACGCTGGTCGAGGCCTTGCGCCGCAACGTCTCTCGCGGCCGCAAGGACATCGCCCTGTTCGAGCTCGGGATGGTGACTCTGCCCGGGGCCGACGCGACGCATACCGCTCCCGTCCCTGGCGTCGAGCGCCGCCCCGACGACGCGACGATCGAGGCGATCTACGGCGCCGTGCCCCTGCAGCCCCGGCACGTGGCTGCGGTCATGGCGGGCGAGGCCGAGCGCTCCGGCTGGTGGGGTTCGGGCCGAGCGGCCTCGTGGGAGGACGCCGTGGAGTCGGCGCTCGCCGTGGCCCGGGCGGTCGCGGTACCGGTCGAGGTCGAGCCGGAGACCAACCACGCGCCGTGGCATCCCGGTCGTTGTGCGCGCGTGGTGCTGACCGACGGCACTCTCGTGGGGTACGCCGGCGAGCTGCACCCGAAGACGCTGGCCACCCTCGGGCTCCCGCCTCGGACGGTCGCGCTCGAGCTCGACGTCGAGGTGCTCACGCTGGCCAGCGAGGAGACGACGCGGTACCACGAGATCTCGACGTTCCCTGCTGCCCTGACCGACGTGGCCCTCGTCGTCGCCGACACGGTGACCGCGGGCGACGTCGAGCGGTCGCTGCGCTCCGGCGCGGGCGACTTCCTCGAGGAGGTCGCGCTGTTCGACGTGTATGCGGGGGAGCAGGTCGGGGACGGGCGCACGTCGCTGGCGTACCGGCTGACCTTCCGCGCACCGGACCGGACTCTGACGACCGAGGAGGTCAACGAGTTCCGCGACGCCGCGGTGGCCTCGGCCGGCGACGCAGTGGGGGCTGTCCAGCGCACCTGACGCGGACCGTTGCGGGTGTATGCATGATGTGTATAGTCATGCAGCATGATCAGCGCAGCTGTGGCCGGCGCGAGCGGGTACGCCGGGGGTGAGATCGTCCGGCTCCTGCTCGGTCACCCGCAGATCGAGCTGGGCGTCGTCACCGCCGACTCCCAGGCCGGGAAGCGGCTGGGCGACGTCCATCCGCATCTCGCCGCCGTGGGCGACCGAATCCTCGAACCCACGTCGGCGGCGACGCTCCTCGGCCACGACGTCGTCTTCCTCGCGCTGCCGCACGGCGCGTCAGCCGAGCTGGCCGCCCAGCTGCCCGAGGCCACCGTCGTCATCGACTGCGGCGCCGACTACCGGCTCGCCGACGCCGAGGCGTGGCAGGCGTTCTACGGCACGGCCCACGCCGGCACCTGGCCGTACGGGCTGCCGGAGCTGCCGATCCGCGGCGGGTTCGTCCGGGACGAGCTGAAGGGCGCCACCCGGATCGCGGTACCGGGCTGCTACCCGACCGCCTGCTCCTTGGCGCTCGCACCCGGGTTCGTCGCCGGCCTGCTCGAACCCCACGACGTCGTCATCGTGGCGGCCAGCGGCACGTCGGGCGCGGGCAGGGGCCTCAAGCCGCACCTCCTCGGCTCGGAGGTGATGGGCGCCATGTCGCCGTACGGCGTGGGCGGTGGCCACCGGCATACCCCCGAGATCGCGCAGAACCTCGCGCTCGCCGCGGGCGAGCCGGTCTCGCTGTCGTTCACGCCGACCCTCGCGCCGATGGCCCGGGGCATCCTCGCCACCTGCACAGCCCGAGTGCGGCCCGGCACCAGCAGCGAACAGCTGCGCGAGGCCTGGCAGGACGCCTACGACGGCGAGCCGTTCGTACACCTGCTGCGCGAGGGCCAGTGGCCGCGAACCTCGGACGTCCTCGGTGCCAACGCCGCCCACCTCCAGCTGACCCTCGACGAGTCGGTCGGCCGGGTCGTCGTGGTCGCGGCCATCGACAACCTCACCAAGGGCACCGCCGGTGGCGCGATCCAGTGCGCGAACCTCGCCCTCGGCCTCCCCGAGACCACCGGTCTCCCCGTCGCAGGAGTCGCCCCGTGAGCACCCTCCCCTCAGGCTTCCGGGCCGCCGGCGTCACCGCCGGGCTCAAGGTGAGCGGCAAGCCCGACCTCGCCCTCGTCGTCAACGACGGGCCCGACCACCACGCGGCCGCGGTGTTCACCAGCAACCGGGTCGTCGCGGCGCCGGTCGTCTGGTCGCGGCAGGTCGTCGCCGACGGACGCGTCGACGCGGTCGTCCTCAACTCCGGCGGCGCCAACGCGTGCACCGGCCACCAAGGGTTCCAGGACACGCACCGCACGGCCGAGGAGGTGGCCGAGACGCTCGAGCTGTCGGCCGCCGATGTCGCGGTCTGCTCCACGGGGCTGATCGGCGAGCTGCTCCCGATGGACAAGATCAGCGCCGGCATCACGACCGCGGCCGAGGCTCTGGCGACCGACGGCCACGACGCCGCGGCCGAGGCGATCACCACGACCGACACCCATGCCAAGACCGCCGCGTTCCATGGCGACGGCTGGTCGGTCTGGGGGATGGCCAAGGGCGCCGGCATGCTCGCCCCGTCGCTGGCGACGATGCTCGTCGTCCTCGTGACCGATGCGGTGACCGACGCGGGCACCGTGGACAAAGCGCTGCGCGCGGCGACGTTCACGACCTTCGACCGCGTCGACTCCGACGGCTGCCAGTCGACCAACGACACGGTGCTGCTCATGGCGTCGGGCGCCTCGACGGTGGAGGTCGACCCGCCGGCGCTCACCGACGCCGTGACCGCCGTCTGCGCCGATTTGGCTCGCCAGCTCGTCGCTGACGCCGAGGGCGCCCACCACGACATCGCCATCGAAGTACGCGGGGCCGCGTCCGTGGACGACGCCTTGGAGGTCGCCCGCAGCGTCGCCCGCAACAACCTCTTCAAGTGCGCGATCTTCGGCGCCGACCCGAACTGGGGCCGGGTCCTCGCGGCGGTCGGCACCACCAGCGCGGCCTTCGACGCCGACACGCTCGACGTCTCGATGAACGGCGTCCAGGTCTGCCGCGCCGGCGGCGTCGGCGAGGACCGCTCGCTGGTCGACCTCACCGACCGCGAGGTCCACGTCCTCGTCGACTTGCACGCCGGGGACGACACGGTGACGGTCTGGACCAACGACCTCACCCACGACTACGTCCACGAGAACTCGGCCTACAGCACATGAGCACGCCCTCCGGAGCGTCCCCCACCGTCCGCGGCATCATCGACGCGGCCGCGATCCGCGTCGCCGCGAGCAAGGCGCAGACCCTCGTCGAGGCGCTGCCGTGGCTCGAGCGGTTCCGGGGCGCGCTCGTGGTCGTCAAGTACGGCGGCAACGCCATGGTCGATGACACCCTCAAGCGCGCCTTCGCGCAGGACGTCGCCTTCCTCCGGTATGCGGGTCTGCGTCCGGTCGTCGTGCATGGCGGCGGTCCTCAGATCGCGCAGATGCTGAAGCGGCTCGGGCTGACCAGTGAGTTCCGGAACGGCCTGCGGGTCACGACGCCCGAGGTGATGGAGGTCGTCCGGATGGTCCTCACCGGCCAGGTCGGACGCGAGCTCGTCGGCCTGCTCAACCAGCACGGCCCGCTGGCCGTCGGCCTCTCCGGCGAGGACGCCGGGCTGTTCGGTGCGCGCAAGCGGGCGGCCGTGTCCGACGACGGCTCGGACTTCGACCTCGGCCTGGTCGGCGACGTCGAGAGCGTGAACCCCTCGGCGGTCATGGACATCCTCGACGCCGGACGGATTCCCGTCGTCTCCACCGTCGCCCCCGACCTCGACGTCGAGGGCCAGGTCCTCAACGTCAACGCCGACACCGCCGCAGCGGCGCTGGCCGTCGCTCTGAACGCGCACAAGCTCGTCGTGCTCACCGACGTCGAGGGGATCTACGCGAGCTGGCCCGATCCCGACTCGCTGCTCTCGTACCTCACCCTCATGGACGCCCAGGACCTGCTCGGCAAGGTCGACTCCGGGATGGTCCCCAAGCTCGAGGCCTGCATCCGCGCGGTCCAGCAGGGGGTCCCGCAGGCGCACGTCATCGACGGCCGCAAGCCGCACTCCCTGCTGCTCGAGGTCTTCACCGACGAGGGGATCGGCACCATGGTCGTCCCGGACCCGGAAGGAGTGGTGCGGGCATGACCCACAGTCAGCAGATCCTCGACCGCTACCGGGCGGCGCTGATCCCGGTGTTCGGAGTCCCGCAGACCGTGCTGTCCCACGGCGACGGCTGCTACGTCGTCGACGTCGACGGCAAGCGTTACCTCGACCTGCTCGGCGGCATCGCCGTCAACACCCTCGGGCACGGGCACCCCGCGCTGGTCGAGGCGATCACCAAGCAGGCCAGCCAGGTCGTCCACATCTCCAACTTCTTCACCTCCGAGCCACAGGTCGAGCTGGCCGAGAAGCTCCTCGAGGTATGCCGCGCGCCCGCCGGTTCCGGGGTGTTCTTCGCGAACTCCGGGGCCGAGGCGCTCGAGGCCGCGGTGAAGCTGACCCGCCGCACCGGTCGCTCGCGGATCATCGCTGCCCAGAACGCCTTCCACGGGCGTACCACCGGCGCTCTCGCGCTGACGTGGAAGGAGGCCTACCGCGCGCCGTTCGAACCGCTGATGCCCGGCGTCACCCACGTCCCGTACAACGACGAGGACGCGCTCAGGGCCGCCGTCGCGGACGCCGGCGACGACCTCGCGGCCGTGGTCCTCGAACCCATCCAGGGCGAGGCCGGGGTCCTGGCCGCCACCGACGCATACCTGCGGCTGGCCCGCGACCTGACCCACGACGCAGGCGCGCTGCTCGTCCTCGACGAGGTCCAGTCGGGGATGGGCCGGACCGGACACTGGCTGGCCCACCACGCGACCGACGTCGTGCCCGACGCGGTGACACTGGCCAAGGGGCTGGCGGGGGGAGTGCCGATCGGCGCGCTCATCTCCTACGGACCCGACGTCACCGGCCTGCTCACCGGCGGGCAGCACGGGTCGACCTTCGGCGGTAACCCGCTGGCCTGCGCCGCCGGGCTGGCCGTCGTGCGCACCATCGAGTCTGACGGGCTGCTGCAGCACGCGAGCGAGCTCGGCGCCCACCTCGCTGCGGCGGTGACCGGGCTCGGACACCAGCGCATCAGCGGGGTACGCGGCCGCGGGCTGCTGCTGGCCATCATCCTGACCGAGCCGGTCGCCGCGTCGGCGATGGCGCACGCGCGCGAGGCCGGGTTCCTCGTCAACGCGGTGGCACCGGACGCGATCCGCCTCGCGCCGCCCTTGATCCTCACCGAGGTGCAGGCCGACACGTTCGTCGACGCGCTGCCCGGAATCCTCGACGCGGCGGTGCCCGCATGACCAGCCGTACGACGCGTCAGACTCGCGTTGTCGACCTGCTCCGGTCTAACGACGTGCGGTCGCAGGGCGAGCTGCTCTCGTTGCTGTCACGGGACGGCGTCGAGGTGACGCAGGCGACCCTGTCGCGCGACCTCGTCGAGGTGGGCGCCGTCAAGGTCCGCAAGGGACGCCAGCTCGTGTATGCGTTGCCGGACGCCGGTGGCGCGCTCGCCTCCGCGGAGCACCCGGACGAGCTGCCGGTGCGCCTGCACCGCGCCGCCGACGAGCTGCTGGTCAGTGCCCGCTGCGCCGGCAACCAGGTCGTGCTCCGCACACCGCCCGGGGCGGCGAACTACCTCGCCTCGTGCATCGACCAGGCGCACCTCACCGACGTCCTGGGCACCATCGCCGGTGACGACACCATCCTCGTCATCGGCACCTCGCCCGCCGCGGCGCGCGGGTTCGTGCGACAGCTGGAACCGTCACGGAGCGCCGGAGCATGACCGGGGTCCCCGAACCCACGACCGACGCGCGGGTCAGCCTCTGGGGCGGCCGCTTCGCCGGTGGACCGGCCGACGCGCTCGCCGAGCTGTCGCGGAGCACGCATTTCGACTGGCGGCTGGCCAGGCACGACATCGCTGGGTCCCGCGCGCATACGCGGGTCCTGCACGCCGCCGGGCTGCTCGACGACGCCACGCTCGCGGCGATGCTCGACGCCCTCGACCGGCTGGACGCCGACGTCGCGAGCGGCGCCTTCCGGCCGGACCCCTCCGACGAGGACGTCCACACGGCGCTGGAGCGCGGCCTCATCGAGCGGGCCGGCGCCGAGGTCGGCGGCCGTCTGCGCGCGGGGCGGTCGCGCAACGACCAGGTGGTCACCCTCTTCCGGCGGTACCTGCGCCACGAGGCCCGCACGATCGCGGGCCTGGTGCTGGACGTCGTGGACGCGCTCGTCGACCAGGCCACCCGGCACCTCGGCGTAGCCATGCCCGGACGGACCCACCTCCAGCACGCCCAACCGGTGCTGCTGTCGCACCATCTCCTCGCCCACGCGTGGACCCTGCTGCGCGACGTGGACCGGCTGCGCGACTGGGACCGTCGTGCGGACGTGTCGCCCTACGGGTCGGGCGCGCTCGCGGGCAGCTCGCTCGGCCTCGACCCCGAGGCGGTCGCTCACGACCTCGGTTTCTCGACGTCGGTGGAGAACTCGATCGACGGCACGGCCAGCCGCGACTTCGCGGCGGAGTTCGCGTTCGTGGCGGCGATGACCGCGGTCGACATCTCCCGCATCGCCGAGGAGGTCGTCCTCTGGGCGACCAAGGAGTTCTCCTACGTCACCCTCGACGACGCGTACTCGACCGGGTCGAGCATCATGCCGCAGAAGAAGAACCCCGACGTCGCCGAGCTGGCGCGCGGCAAGGCCGGTCGCCTGGTCGGCGACCTCGCCGGTCTCCTGACGACGCTCAAGGGGCTGCCGCTGGCGTACAACCGGGACCTCCAGGAGGACAAGGAGCCGGTCTTCGACGCGATCGACACCCTCGAGGTCCTGCTGCCGGCGTTCGCCGGGATGGTCGCCACCCTCCGGTTCCACACCGATCGGCTGGAGTCGCTCGCGCCCCAGGGCTTCGCGCTGGCCACCGACGTCGCCGAGTGGCTCGTCCGCGAAGGGGTCCCGTTCCGGGTGGCCCACGAGGTCGCCGGCGCCTGCGTCCGGACCTGCGAGGCGCAGGGCATCGAGCTGTGGGACCTCACCGACGAGGACCTCGCCGCGATCGACCCGGTCCTCACGCCGGGCGTCCGCGAGGTGCTCTCGGTCGAGGGTTCGCTGGCCTCGCGGGACGCCCGCGGCGGCACGGCGCCGGTACGCGTCCGGGAGCAGCTCGAGCGGGCGCGGTCGGCGGCGACCGCGGCCCGTGCCGTCGCGACGCCGCTCGCCTGACGTGCCTCGCCGGCTGCCGCGATCGTTCTTCGCACGCGAGGTGCTCGACGTCGCGCCGGACCTGCTCGGCTGCACGGTCGAGCGCGGCGGGGTGGTCGTACGGCTCACCGAGGTCGAGGCGTACGCCGGTCACCTGCACGACCCGGGGTCGCACGCCTATCGAGGCCGGACGCCACGCACCGAGCCGATGTTCGGGCCGGCCGGGTTCACCTACGTCTACTTCACCTACGGGATGCACTGGTGCCTCAACCTCGTGACCGGACCCGTCGGGGCCGCCGCTGCCGTCCTGCTCCGCGCGGGCGAGGTGGTCGCCGGCCACGAGATCGCGGCGGCTCGCCGCCCGGGTGTCACGCCACGCGACTGGTGCCGCGGACCGGCCCGGTTGGCCAGCACGCTCGGACTCACGGGTGCCGACTCCGGGCGGGACTTCTGCACACCGGCGGTGGCCGCGGAAGAGGGTCGGTCGGACCTCGTGGTCCGGGCGCTCGCAGCGGCCTACGACCGCGATCGGTTGCGGACCGGACCCCGCGTCGGGGTGGCCGGCGCCGGTGGCGACGTGACCGCCTACCCCTGGCGGTTCTGGCTCGACGGCGAGCCGACGGTTTCCGTGTACCGGCCGGCGAAACCCCGTGTCCGGCGGACGAGGCCGTAGGGCAGGCTGTCCCGCTGTGCGCGACATTCTCGACGAGCTGACCTGGCGCGGGTCCGTGGAGCAGTCCACGGACGAGTCCGCGCTGCGCGCCGCCCTCGCGGAGGGGCCGATCACCGTCTACTGCGGGTTCGATCCCACCGCACCGTCGCTGCACTTCGGCAACCTCGTGCAGCTGGTGGTCCTGCGGCGGTTCCAGCGCGAGGGGCATCGGGTCATCTGCCTCGTGGGAGGGTCGACCGGCCTCATCGGCGACCCCCGGCCCACCTCCGAGCGGGTGCTGCGCACCAAGGAGCACACGGCCGCGAACGTGGACCGCCTCAAGCAGCTGGTCCGGCCGTTCCTCGACTTCGACGGCGACAACCCGGCGCGGCTGGTCGACAACCTCGACTGGACCGCGCCGATGTCGGCCATCGACTTCCTGCGCGACGTCGGGAAGCACTTTCGGGTGAACCAGATGATCCGCAAGGAGGCCATCGCGCAGCGGCTCGCGAGCCAGGAGGGGATCTCCTACACCGAGTTCAGCTACCAGCTCCTGCAGGCGCTGGACTACCTCGAGCTCTACCGCGCCCACGGCTGCACGCTCCAGACCGGTGGCTCGGACCAGTGGGGCAACATCACCGCCGGCGTCGACCTGGTGCATCGGGCCGAGGGCGCGTCGGTGCACGCGCTGACGACGCCCCTCATCACCGACGCGTCCGGCGTGAAGTACGGCAAGTCCGAGGGCAACGCGATCTGGATGTCCGCCGACATGACCAGTCCGTATGCCTTCTACCAGTACTTCCTCAACGTCGAGGACGCCTCGGTCGTCAAGCTGCTCAAGTTCTTCAGCGACCGCGGGCGGGAGGAGATCGACGAGCTCGAGCGGCAGGTCCGCGAGGAGCCGTTCCGTCGGGCCGCACAACGCACGCTGGCCGCCGACGTCACGACCTTGGTGCACGGCGCGGATGCCACCACGGCGGTTCAGGCGGCGTCCGAGGCGCTGTTCGGCAAGGGCGACCTCGGGGCCCTCGACGAGCGCACACTCCTGGACGCGACCGGTGAGCTGCCGGGCGCGGTCGTGGAGACCGGAACGAGTGTCGTCGACGCCCTCGTCGCCGTCGGGCTGCTCGAGTCGCGCAACGCGGCCCGCCGGGCGATCGGGGAGGGCGGTGCCTCCGTGAACAACGCCAAGGTCTCCGACCCCGAGCAGGTCCTACAGGCCGGCGACTTCCTGCACGGCCGCGTGGCGCTGCTCCGGCGCGGGCGGAAGTCCCTCGCCGCAGCCCGTCGCGACCTCTGACCAGGCCGGGAATGTCCTGCGGGGCACCGCTGTCGGACCATCTGGAGCCATGACGACACGCCCGGACGCAGCCGATTTGTGCTGGACGCCGGAGCCCGTCTAGTGTTCCCGAGTCAGCCCGAAAGGGAGGAACGGACACCACGGGGTGGACGCGTACAGCGTCTCCCGAAGCAGGCCGGTCCCACGTGCTGACCCCGCTCGAACAGTCGCTCTCGCGACGGTCCGATCGCCAGCCGGGCTCGACCCGGTCGGTCGTTCGGAGCCGGCCCGGAAGCCTGCTAGAGTGGGTCCTCCCGCCGAGAGCCAAGCGCGATCGGATCCGGCCGCTCTGAGAGCGGGTCACGGATTTGACGCCCATGAAGCAGGCGGGTAAATTTGAAGGGTTGCCCCGACGCCTGGTCCACTGGACCGGAACTCGGTGAGCGTCCGAACCTTGAGAACTCAACAGCGTGCCAAAAATCGATGCCAATAACCTCGTCTCGAGGGGCGTCGCGATCCGTTGTCCATTGGGCAGTGGTGAGCGAAACCTCGAACGAAATCCTTTGGTTGACAATGAATAACGCAAGTTGTTCTTGCTCAGCCAGTGATACAACCCTTCAACGGGTCTAGATTTCCGCCGGTTTCGACCGGTAGGAGCTAAACATCAACGGAGAGTTTGATCCTGGCTCAGGACGAACGCTGGCGGCGTGCTTAACACATGCAAGTCGAACGGTGACCTCGGAGCTTGCTCCGGGTGATCAGTGGCGAACGGGTGAGTAACACGTGAGTAACCTGCCCCAGACTCTGGGATAACCCCGGGAAACCGGAGCTAATACCGGATATGACACGAAGAGGCATCTCTATCGTGTGGAAAGTTTTTCGGTCTGGGATGGACTCGCGGCCTATCAGCTAGTTGGTGAGGTAACGGCTCACCAAGGCGACGACGGGTAGCCGGCCTGAGAGGGCGACCGGCCACACTGGGACTGAGACACGGCCCAGACTCCTACGGGAGGCAGCAGTGGGGAATATTGCACAATGGGCGAAAGCCTGATGCAGCGACGCCGCGTGGGGGATGACGGCCTTCGGGTTGTAAACCCCTTTCAGCAGGGAAGAAGCGAAAGTGACGGTACCTGCAGAAGAAGCACCGGCTAACTACGTGCCAGCAGCCGCGGTAATACGTAGGGTGCGAGCGTTGTCCGGAATTATTGGGCGTAAAGAGCTTGTAGGCGGTCTGTCGCGTCTGCTGTGAAAATCCGGGGCTCAACCCCGGACTTGCAGTGGGTACGGGCAGACTAGAGTGTGGTAGGGGAGACTGGAATTCCTGGTGTAGCGGTGAAATGCGCAGATATCAGGAGGAACACCGATGGCGAAGGCAGGTCTCTGGGCCACTACTGACGCTGAGAAGCGAAAGCATGGGGAGCGAACAGGATTAGATACCCTGGTAGTCCATGCCGTAAACGTTGGGAACTAGGTGTGGGTCTCATTCCACGAGATCCGTGCCGCAGCTAACGCATTAAGTTCCCCGCCTGGGGAGTACGGCCGCAAGGCTAAAACTCAAAGGAATTGACGGGGGCCCGCACAAGCGGCGGAGCATGCGGATTAATTCGATGCAACGCGAAGAACCTTACCAAGGCTTGACATATACCGGAAACATTCAGAGATGGATGCCCCGCAAGGTCGGTATACAGGTGGTGCATGGTTGTCGTCAGCTCGTGTCGTGAGATGTTGGGTTAAGTCCCGCAACGAGCGCAACCCTCGTTCTATGTTGCCAGCGGATAATGCCGGGGACTCATAGGAGACTGCCGGGGTCAACTCGGAGGAAGGTGGGGATGACGTCAAATCATCATGCCCCTTATGTCTTGGGCTTCACGCATGCTACAATGGCCGGTACAAAGGGCTGCGATACCGCAAGGTGGAGCGAATCCCAAAAAACCGGTCTCAGTTCGGATTGGGGTCTGCAACTCGACCCCATGAAGTCGGAGTCGCTAGTAATCGCAGATCAGCAACGCTGCGGTGAATACGTTCCCGGGCCTTGTACACACCGCCCGTCAAGTCACGAAAGTCGGTAACACCCGAAGCCGGTGGCCCAACCTTTTGGAGGGAGCCGTCGAAGGTGGGACTGGCGATTGGGACTAAGTCGTAACAAGGTAGCCGTACCGGAAGGTGCGGCTGGATCACCTCCTTTCTAAGGAGCACTGGCCGGCTCACGCTGGTCCAGAGCCTGGCCGTGGACGAACGCTCTACGGCAGGTGCTCAAGGGTGGAACATCGATTAGTTGGCGCTGACATCAGCTCGCGCAGCAAGTACAACCCCGGCCTTCATTGGTCAGTGTCTCTTCGGAGGTACAGGGGAGTGGAAAGCGGCGGCCGGTGGCAGCGCCTGGCACGTTGTTGGGTCCTGAAGGCTCGGGCGATGAGCTCGACTCCTTCTGGATCGGTATACGCCGGTCAGGACCCCTCCTCGTGGACGAACCACGCCGCATACCGCTGGACAACCAGCCCGTATGCGTCGCAGGCGCCACTCCTGAGGACGGGGGACCGCCCGTATGTTGAGAACTACACAGTGGACGCGAGCATCTTTTATTTGTAGCCAAGTTTTTAAGGGCACACGGTGGATGCCTTGGCACCAGGAACCGAAGAAGGACGTAGGAATCTGCGATAAGCCTCGGGGAGTCGATAACCAGACTGTGATCCGAGGATTTCCGAATGGGGAAACCCGGCTGGAGGCAAGTCCAGTCACCCTCGCCTGAACACATAGGGCGAGTGGAGGGAACGTGGGGAAGTGAAACATCTCAGTACCCACAGGAAGAGAAAGCAACCGCGATTCCGTGAGTAGTGGCGAGCGAAAGCGGATCAGGCTAAACCGAGCATGTGTGATAGCTGTCAGGCGTTGCATGTTCGGGGTCGTGGGACCTCTTGGCCGGTGCTGACAAGCCGGCATGGAGTCAAAAATTCGCGTCATAGTCGAAGGGCATTGAAAGGCCCGGCACAGAGGGTGCAACCCCCGTAGACGAAATGGCGCGAACTCCAGAGAGTCATCCCAAGTAGCACGGGGCCCGAGAAATCCCGTGTGAATCTGGCGGGACCACCCGCTAAGCCTAAATATTCCCTGGTGACCGATAGCGGACAAGTACCGTGAGGGAAAGGTGAAAAGTACCCCGGGAGGGGAGTGAAATAGATCCTGAAACCGTGTGCCTACAATCCGTCGGAGCCTCCTTGTGGGGTGACGGCGTGCCTTTTGAAGAATGAGCCTGCGAGTTAGTGCTCAGTGGCGAGGTTAACCCGTGTGGGGAAGCCGTAGCGAAAGCGAGTCCGAATAGGGCGATTGAGTCGCTGGGTCTAGACCCGAAGCGGAGTGATCTACCCATGGCCAGGTTGAAGCGCAGGTAAGACTGCGTGGAGGACCGAACCCACTTAGGTTGAAAACTGAGGGGATGAGCTGTGGGTAGGGGTGAAAGGCCAATCAAACTCCGTGATAGCTGGTTCTCCCCGAAATGCATTTAGGTGCAGCGTCACGTGTTTCTTGCCGGAGGTAGAGCTACTGGATAGCCAATGGGCCTTACCAGGTTACTGACGTTAGCCAAACTCCGAATGCCGGTAAGTGAGAGCGTGGCAGTGAGACTGCGGGGGATAAGCTCCGTAGTCGAGAGGGAAACAGCCCAGACCACCATCTAAGGTCCCTAAGCGTGTGCTAAGTGGGAAAGGATGTGGAGTTGCATTGACAACCAGGAGGTTGGCTTAGAAGCAGCCACCCTTTAAAGAGTGCGTAATAGCTCACTGGTCAAGTGATTCCGCGCCGACAATGTAGCGGGGCTCAAGCACACCACCGAAGCTGTGGCATTGACACTTTGCCCGGCCGTGACATCCGAGGATCCACGGTCCAAGCGTGTTGATGGGTAGGGGAGCGTCGTGTGGCCAGGGAAGCGGCGGAGTGATCCAGCCGTGGAGGCCACACGAGTGAGAATGCAGGCATGAGTAGCGAATGACGGGCGAGAAACCCGTCCGCCGAATAACCAAGGGTTCCAGGGTCAAGCTAATCTGCCCTGGGTAAGTCGGGACCTAAGGCGAGGCCGACAGGCGTAGTCGATGGACATCCGGTTGATATTCCGGAACCGGCGAAGAACCGCCCATACCGAACCTAGTGATGCTAAGCGCCTGAAACTCGCGGCGGTCTTCGGACCAAGGTGAGTGGAGCGCGCGACCCTAGTTAGTAGTAGGTAAGCAATGGGGAGACGCAGGAAGGTAGCCTCCGCGTGGCGATGGTAGTCCACGTCCAAGGGTGTAGGGCGAGATGTAGGCAAATCCGCATCTCACATAGCCTGAGACCTGATAGTGACCGCGAATGCGGGAAGCAGGGTGATCCTATGCTGCCAAGAAAATCCTCTAGCGAGGTTCGAGCCGCCCGTACCCCAAACCGACTCAGGTGGTTAGGTAGAGAATACCAAGGCGATCGAGTGAATCGTGGTTAAGGAATTCGGCAAAATACCCCCGTAACTTCGGGAGAAGGGGGGCCCAGAGGGTGAAGGGACTTGCTCCCTAGCCTGAACGGCCGCAGAGACCAGGGAGAAGCGACTGTTTACTAAAAACACAGGTCCGTGCGAAGTCGCAAGACGATGTATACGGACTGACGCCTGCCCGGTGCTGGAACGTTAAGGGGACCGGTTAGCCTCACGGCGAAGCTGAGAACTTAAGCGCCAGTAAACGGCGGTGGTAACTATAACCATCCTAAGGTAGCGAAATTCCTTGTCGGGTAAGTTCCGACCTGCACGAATGGCGTAACGACTTCTCCACTGTCTCAACCACGAACTCGGCGAAATTGCACTACGAGTAAAGATGCTCGTTACGCGCAGCAGGACGGAAAGACCCCGGGACCTTTACTACAGCTTGGTATTGGTGTTCGGTACGGCTTGTGTAGGATAGGTGGGAGACTGTGAAGCATGCACGCCAGTGTGTGTGGAGTCAACGTTGAAATACCACTCTGGTCGTTCTGGATATCTAACCTCGATCCGTGATCCGGATCAGGGACAGTGCCTGGTGGGTAGTTTAACTGGGGCGGTTGCCTCCTAAAAAGTAACGGAGGCGCCCAAAGGTTCCCTCAGCCTGGTTGGCAATCAGGTTTCGAGTGTAAGTGCACAAGGGAGCTTGACTGTGAGACAGACATGTCGAGCAGGGACGAAAGTCGGGACTAGTGATCCGGCGGTGGCTTGTGGAAGCGCCGTCGCTCAACGGATAAAAGGTACCCCGGGGATAACAGGCTGATCTTGCCCAAGAGTCCATATCGACGGCATGGTTTGGCACCTCGATGTCGGCTCGTCGCATCCTGGGGCTGGAGTAGGTCCCAAGGGTTGGGCTGTTCGCCCATTAAAGCGGTACGCGAGCTGGGTTTAGAACGTCGTGAGACAGTTCGGTCCCTATCCGCTGTGCGCGTAGGAAACTTGAGAAAGGCTGTCCCTAGTACGAGAGGACCGGGATGGACGAACCTCTGGTGTGTCAGTTGTCCTGCCAAGGGCACCGCTGATTAGCTACGTTCGGAAGTGATAACCGCTGAAAGCATCTAAGCGGGAAGCACGTTTCAAGATGAGGTTTCCATGGGGTTTACCCCGAGAGGCTCCCAGCCAGACGACTGGGTTGATAGGCCGGATGTGGAAGTGCAGTAATGCATGAAGCTGACCGGTACTAATAAGCCGATAACTTGACTACATCATCATCTTTCTGATGTTCGCGTCCACTGTGTTGTTCCCGAGATACGGTCGGTGAACGACGGTGCTGTATCAACAGCACACATATCTCCATAGAGTTTCGGCTGTCATAGCGAAGGGGAAACGCCCGGCTCCATTCCGAACCCGGAAGCTAAGCCCTTCAGCGCCGATGGTACTGCACTGGTGACGGTGTGGGAGAGTAGGACGCAGCCGGACATACTTTCAAAAGCGCCCCGCCTGAATTCACGAATTCGGGCGGGGCGCTTTGTCATGCCCGGGCGCCGGGTACCTCGTCGCATACCGGCCGACTAAGGTTTGCGTATGAGCCCTCAGGACCGGTCCGCCGGCCGGCCCGACCGCCGCGCGCCCCGTGAGGGCGGGTCAAGCCGGCCAGGTGCCCCCCGGCGCGGCGGGAACACCAGCAAGCCTCCTCGCGGGGGCGCCGGTCGCCCTGCGGAGGCCGAGCGTGGCAGCGGTCAGCGGCTCACCCCGAAGAGCCCTCGGAAGCCGGAGCCGGCGATCGCCGACGGGATCACCGGCAAGGAGCTGGACCGGGCCGTCTGGACCCAGCTGCGGACCCTGAGCAAGGAGAACGCCGAGGGCGTCGCCCAGCACCTCGTCATGGCGGCCCTGCTGCTCGACACCGACCTCGAGGGCGCGCAGGCGCACGCCGAGACCGCGGTCCGCCGGGCCGGACGGGTTCCGGCCGCGCGGGAGGCGCTCGGGCTGGTTGCCTACCGTCAGGGGGACTGGGCCAAGGCCCTCGCGGAGTTCCGGACCGTACGTCGCCTCTCCGGGTCCTCACACCTGCTGCCGCTGATGGTCGACGCCGAGCGGGCGCTCGGCCGGCCGGACCGGGCCCTGGAGCTCGCGTCCACCCCCGAGGCCCGGACCCTTGCTCGTGACGAGAAGGTCGAGCTGGCCATCGTCGTCTCCGGGATCCGGCGGGACCAGGGGCAGCTCGAAGCCGCGGTCGCCGGCCTCAAGCTCCCCGAGCTCGACCCGCGCCGCCGCAAGGCCTGGAGCGCGCGACTGTTCTACGCCTACGCCGAGGCCCTGCTGGCCCTCGGCGACCGCGCCGGGGCGCGGGAGTGGTTCGGCTACGCCGTCGACGCCGACGAGGCGCTCGAGACGGATGCCGCCGAGCGGGTCGACGAGCTCGACGGCGTCGAGCAGGTCGACCTCCTCGGCGATGACGATGACGAGGACGGCGACGAGACCGGCGCGCGTGGCTGAGACCCTCGCCGAGCGCTACGCCGGGGTCGTCTGCGACCTCGACGGTGTCGTCCGCCGGGGAGCCCAGGCCGTTCCGTATGCGGTCGAGCGGCTGCTCGCGCTCCAGGTTCCGATCGTCTACGCCACCAACAACGCCTCTCTGACCCCGCAGGACGTCGCGAACCAGCTGCTCGGCCTTGGACTCCCTGTCGGTCCGGCCGACGTCGTCACGAGCTCCCAGGCCGGCGCCGCCTACGTCGCCACACTGTTCCCGCCGGACTCGCTGGTGCTGGCGGTCGGCGGCCCCGGAGTGGCCGCGGCGCTGGCCGAGGCGGGACTCCGACCGGTCGACCAGGCCGATCCCGACGTGGTCGCCGTGCTGCAGGGCTACGGCGCGAACGTCACCGCGGCGCTGCTCGCCGAAGCCAGCTACGCCATCGAGGACGGCGCCACGTGGGTGGCCACCAACCGCGACGCGACACTGCCGACCGCCCGAGGGATCGCCCCGGGCAACGGAGCCCTGATCGGCGCTGTGGCCGTGGCGACGGGTGCGCAGCCGAGCGCCGCCACCGGAAAGCCGGAACCGCCGCTCTACGACCTCTCGGTGAGGCGCCTCGGCGTCCCCAAGGCCGACGTACTGGCCATCGGCGACCGTCTCGACACCGACATCCTCGGTGCGATGAACGCCGGGCTCGACTCGCTCTGGGTCCTCACCGGCGTCGACGATCTCGTGTCGTTCGCCCGGTCGCCGGGACGGCCGGCACCGACGTATGCGGCGCGAGACCTCCGGGCGTTGGACCGCCCGCCGATGGTGCCCTCCGTCGAGGGTGAGACCGTGCGGTGCGAGTCGGTGAGCCTGTCGGTCGACTGGGCCGGCGGTGACCTTCGCGTCACCGGCGGCGACGACCCGGACGCGCTCGTCGCGGCGACCACGGCGGCGCTGGTGCACGGCCGTGACGACGCCGGCGCGTCGGTCGACGCGTTGGTGCGGATGGCCGAGGCGGCCGCCGCCCGGCTGGGCTGAGTCTCCGACCGGCCCCGGAGGCGGTAGGGCAGTAGCGTGGACCGGCAACAGCGTCGACACCGGCGACGCGCGGCGAAGGAGACACAGGTCATGGCGATGGACGGGCTTCGCGGTTACCTACTGCTCGCTTCCGGCCTGGCGGAGACGTCGAGGGCCAAGGCCACCGAGGCGGCGTCAGCACTGCTGTCGTTGTCGAGCAGCCTGACGGGCGGTCGGTCGAGCAGCAACGTCCAGATGCAGGTCCAAGACCTGGCCGAGGAGCTGCTCGCTGCCGCGGCGGCCAACCGGCGCAGCCTCATCGCCTTGGTACGCAGCGAGGTCGAGCGGGCCGTCGCCCGGTCGCCGATCCCGCCGGACGAGCTGGACCGGGCCCGCGCCGCGGTCGCGAAGCTCTCCGCCGACGTCGAAGCCCTCCAGGCCCAGCTCCTGACCAACCCCGCCGTCGGCGAGGTCGCCGCGAAGCTGGGTCTGACGGGCCACGGGGTGAGCCGGCCGACCGACGAAGGGGTCGTCGTCGACGCCGCCTTCACCAGCCCCGTCGACGAGCCGGTGGCCACCCCGCCACGACGACGTCCGCCGCGCAAGCAGATCGCCGACCAGGCGTCGACCCGTCCGGTGGCCACCGACGCCGGTGACAACGGAGCCGAGCGCCCGACGGAGACGGCAGCGGTCAGTGCACCCGCCGCCGCCACGACGGCCGGGCCTGCGAAGAAGGCTGCGACAAGGAAGGCGGCACCCGCGAAGAAGGCCGCGACGAAGAAGGCCGCCACGACAAAGGCGGCGCCGGCGACGAAGGCTGCGACAAAGGCAGCGCCGGCCAAGAAGGCCGCCACCAGGAAGGCCGCACCGGCGGCGACAACGACCGCCAAGAAGGCCAGTACCACCACAGAGGCGGCATCCACCAAGAAGGCGCCGGCGGCGAAGGCTGCCACGACGAAGGCAGCGCCGGCCAAGAAGGCCGCCACCACCACGAAGAAGGCGGCGTCCACGCCGGCGCGGCCGTCCGGCGCGGTGACGACGAAGAAGGCGGCCGCGACGAAGTCCGCGGCCAAGAAGTCCGCGGCCAAGAAGTCGGCGACGCCCGGTACGGGAAGCGGCGCATGACGGCGGGTATCGACGAATCGGGGGAGTGGGCGCCGGAATCGGCGGCCCACACCCAGGTCGACGAGGCACCCCTGACCGGGGACGCCCAGGTCGACGCCGCGCTGGGGCGGCTCCACGACAGCGCCGAGTCCGGGTCCCTCGACGAGCAGGCCGAGGCCGGCGAGGCGGCGCACCGGGCGTTGCAGGACCGGCTGGCCGACCTCGGTGGCGACTGACCCGGACCACCCCGGACCCCAGGCCGGGAAGGCCCGCCTCGACGCCGAGCTGGTGCGGCGCGGCCTGGTCCGCAGCCGAGCCCAGGCTCGGGAGCTCGTGACCCGTGGCGCCGTCCTCGTCGACGGCGCGACGACGACCAAGCCGAGCGCGCCGGTCAGCCCAGCGAGCGCGATCGCCCTCGCCGAGGAGCCCGACCGGTGGGTGGGGCGGGCGGCCTACAAGCTGCTGGAGGCTCTTCGAGTGTTCGAGGGGGTGGGACTGACGGTCGCCGGCAAGCGTTGCCTCGACGTGGGGGCGAGTACCGGCGGGTTCACGCAGGTGCTGCTCGAGGCCGGTGCGGCGCACGTGACCGCGCTCGACGTGGGCCACGACCAGCTGGTCCCGGAGATCGCCGAGGACGGCCGGGTTGACGAGCGCTGCGGTGTCAACATCCGCGACGTGCGGCCTGGGGACCTCGGTGACAACTTCGACATCGTCGTCGCCGACCTCAGCTTCATCTCGCTGCGGCTGGTCCTCGACGTCGTCGCCTCGGTGATGACGCCGACCGCGGACGCGGTGCTCCTGGTCAAGCCCCAGTTCGAGGTCGGGCGCGAGAGGCTGGCCCGAACCGGTGTCGTGACGTCCGTTCACGAGCAGGAGCGGGTGCTCGTGGACGTCCTCGAAGCGGCCCGAACCGCCGGTCTGCACCCGTGGGGACTCGAACCCAGTCCCATCCGGGGGTCGACGGGGAACCGGGAGTACCTACTCTGGGTGAGGACACGTCCCGGCGAACCGCTCGACGAGCGCGCCGTCGCCGCCGTGGTCCGCCGAAGCGCCGAGTGACAGGAGCACCGTGACCCGCAGGATCCTGCTCGTGGCGCACCCGACGCGACCCGAGGTCGTCGACATCGCCCGCGGCGTCGTCAAGCAGCTGCGGGCCGCCGACGTCGAGGTGGCGCTCGCCCCGGACGAGACGCGGATGTTCCGCGCCATCGACATCGGGCCCGTTGTCGAGGCCGACGCCGACGACCCGACAGCGGGCTGCGAGCTCGTCGTCGTCCTCGGCGGGGACGGGACCATCCTGCGCGGTGCCGAGCACTCGCGGGGTACGGGCGTGCCGCTGCTCGGGGTCAACCTCGGCCACGTCGGCTTCCTGGCCGAGGCCGAGCGCGAGGACGCGAGCGCGACCGTCGACCACATTGTCAGCCGGGCGTACCAGGTCGAGGAGCGGATGACCCTCGCCGTGACCGTCCACCAGGAGGGCGCCGAGCCGTACCCCTGCTGGGCCCTCAACGAGGTCAGCGTCGAGAAGGCCGCTCGCGAACGGATGCTCGAGGTGGCCGTCGAGATCGACGGCAAGCCGCTGTCGGCGTTCGGCTGCGACGGGATCGTCGTCTCGACCCCGACCGGGTCGACGGCCTACGCGTTCTCGTTGGGCGGTCCGGTGATCTGGCCGGACGTCGAGGCGATCCTCATGGTTCCCAACGCTGCTCACGCACTCTTCTCCCGGCCGATCGTCGTGAGCCCGACCTCCCGGCTGGCCGTCGAGGTGATCCCCGAGGCCGAGGGACACGGGATCATGTGGTGCGACGGACGCCGCCAGGTGGAGTTGCGCCCGGGCGCCCGGATCGAGGTCACCCGCAGCGACGTCCCGGTCCGGCTCGCCCGGCTCAACGCGTCCCCGTTCACCGACCGGCTGGTGGCGAAGTTCGACCTCAGCGTCGCGGGGTGGCGGGGCAACGGCCGGTCGCGCTGACCGGTCGCTGCTGCGCCCTACGCTGAGGGCGTGTTCGAGGAGGTCCGGATCCAGGGCGTCGGCGTCATCGACGACGCCGTCCTCGAGCTCAGCCCCGGCCTCAACGTCGTCACCGGCGAGACCGGCGCCGGCAAGACCATGGTCGTGTCGGGGCTGGGTCTGCTGCTCGGTATGCGCGCCGACTCGGGACTGGTACGCGCCGGTCGCCGGTCGGCCGTGGTCGAGGGTGTCGTCCGGGTCCCCGAGGGCCACGCGGCACTGACCCGGGCCGAGGAGGCCGGCGCGGACGTGAGCGAGGGGCTGCTGCTCGCGCGGACGGTCGGGGCGGACGGGCGGTCTCGCGCGCACGTCGGCGGCCGCAGCACCCCCGTCGGGGTCCTCACCGAGATCGGCGAGACCCTCGTCGCGGTCCACGGTCAGGCCGACCAGTGGCGGCTTCGGCAGGGCGACCAGCACCGCGAGGTCCTCGACGGGTTCGGTGGGGAGCCCGTCGCCGCCGCCCTGCAGGCATACCGAGAGGCGTTCGACGCCCTGTCCCGCGCGAGTGCCGAGCGCGACCGGCTGCGGCAGCTGGCCCACGAACGCGCCCGCGAGATCGACGTGCTCCAGGCGGGTCTGGAGCGCATCGAGGCCCTTGACCCGCAACCGGGCGAGGACATCGCCCTTCGTGCCGAGGACGAGCGGCTCGCCCACGCGGACGGCCTGCGGCTGGCGGCAGCGCAGGCGCACGCGCACCTCGTCGGCGACGACGGGTATGCGTCGGACGCCGCCGTGCCCGTGGCCGACGCGTTGTCCGCCGCGCGGTCGGCGCTCTCCCCGGTGACCGACCACGACGCCGAGCTCCGCGAGCTGGAGGGCCGCGTCGCCGAGCTGGCCTACCTCGCCAACGACCTGGCCGCCGACCTGTCGTCGTACCTCGCCGACGTCGACGTCGATCCCGCCCGCCTGGCCGCGGTCCAGCAACGACGGGCCGATCTCGCCGGCCTGACCCGCCGCTACGGGGACTCCGTCGACGACGTCCTGGCCTGGGGCAAGGACGCCGCGGCGACGTTGACCGACCTGCTGGGGGCCGACGACCGTGTGCACGAGCTGGACGCCGAGACCGCGCGGCTGCGGCGTGAGCTCGGCGGGCTTGCCGCCACGTTGAGCGCTGCGCGGCAGACGGCGGCCGACGACTTCGGTCGGCGCGTGACCGGCGAGCTGGCGCACCTGGCCATGGGCGGCGCCGTCGTCACGGTGGCGGTCACCTCGCGGGACGACATGGACGGCCTGGAGGTCGGCGACCGGACGCTGCGCTGGACCCGGTCGGGCGTCGACGACGTCGAGATCCTGCTCGCCTCGGGTCCGGGGAACCCCGCCCGCACGGTGGCCAAAGCCGCCTCGGGCGGCGAGCTGTCCCGGGTCATGCTGGCCATCGAGGTGGTCAGCCGTACCGCGGCGGTCCCCACCTTCGTGTTCGACGAGGTCGACGCCGGCGTCGGTGGCCGGGCCGCGATGGACGTCGGCGCGCGTCTCGCGATGCTGGCCGGACAGGCTCAGGTCGTCGTCGTCACGCACCTCGCTCAGGTGGCGGCGTTCGCCGACCGCCACCTCGTGGTGCGCAAGAGCGACGACGGGGTGGTGACGTCGAGCAACGTCGCGGTCCTCGACGGCGACGAACGGCTCCAGGAGCTCTCCCGGATGATGGGCGGCGACGCGACGTCGGCTGCCGGCCTCGAGCACGCCCGCGAGCTGCTCGACCAGGCGGCGGCCCTGCGGGCCTCACCGCGCCGGAGCCGCTGAGCCTGGACCGACCGTCGAGGCCCGCATGGCACGATGGACGGCGATGTCGTCGAGCCCAGCGCGACCACCGGTGGTTCCCGAGAGGACCGCGACCGCGGTCGGGGCTGCCGTCGGCGCGTGGGGGCTGCTGCTGGCCGTGGTGACCTTCGCCCGCTGGCCGGCCCTCTCGTGGTCGGTCGGGGCGACCTGCCTGGGGACGGTCTACCAGGCGGTGAACGCCGTCCCGACGGTCCTGTTCGACCTGGCGGCGGGCGGTGCCCTGGCGTCGGTGAGCATCCCGATGCTCGTCGGCGCCCTGGGGCACGGCCGGCCGCGGGACGTCGCCCGCCTCGGTTCCGCCGTGCTGACCTGGACCGTCGTCGTCCTCGGGGCGTGCTCGGTCGCCGTGGGGCTCGCTGCGGAACCCCTCGCCGGCGTCCTGGTGGGGGAGAGCGGGTGCACCGGAGCGGTGGACGTGGCCGCCGACCTGCTGCGCTGGTTCGCGCCCCAGCCGCTGCTGCTCGGGGCCGGGGTGGTCCTCGGCGGGATCCTGCGGGCGCACGGTCGCCCCCTGGCCGCGGTGGCGGGACCGGCACTGGCGTCGCTGGTCGTCGTCGGCAGCCTCGTGTGGTTCCACCAGCTGGCCGCGGTCAGTGACGCCACCGGCGTCCCGGAGGGACATCTCGCGGTCCTGGCCGGCGGGACCACCCTGGCCGCGCTGGTCCTCGTCGCGGTTCCCGCGGTCCTGGTCTGGCGCACGGGGGTCGCGCTCCGCCCCGCCGTCCGGGCACCGGTCGCGCTGGCCGCCGAGACCCGCGGGGTGGCGCAGGCCCTGGTGCTCACCGCCCTCGGGCTGGTCTTCGCCACGGTGGTGGCGGTCGTCGTGACGTTCCGGTCCGGCGTGGGGGTCCTGCCGGTGCTGGCGTACCTCCAGGGCGTCCTCCTGGTCCCGTATGCGGCGTTGCTGCTCCCGGTGGTGTCCGACGCCCTGCCCCGGCTCGCCGGCGTGCCCACGGCCGCCGCGGCTCCGGCGGCCCCGGCGATCGCCGCCGACCCGGAGGCCCCGTTCGATCCGGAGGCGACGACGGTGCTCACCCGCTCGGCGCGGCACCGTCGGGCACCGTCGGTCGGCGCTCTGGCCGGAAGGGCTCGCGTGGCGACCGCCTTCGGAGCGGTGGCCGCTGCGGCGCTGGCGGCGGCCGCGATCCCCGTCGGCGCGTTCTTCACCGCCATCGACGCGGCCCGGGAGACCACACAGGGCCGCGCCGCCCTCGACGCGCTGACGCCGGGACTCTGGGCCGGCGCGCCGAGCCTGCTTCTGCTGGGCCTCGTCGGAGTGCTGTGCGCCGCCCTCTACGTGCGGGGCCGGCCGTTCGTCGCGGGCGGCGCCGTCGCCGCGGCCTGGCTGCTGGCCGGCGCGGTACCCCTCGTCGCGGTCATGCCGGGCGCCACGCCGACGTGGGCGCTCGTGGTCCTCGGCATCGCCCCCCTCGCGGGGCTGACCCTGGCCACCATGGACCTGCTCGCGGCGACCTCCCGCGCGTGGGGACCTGGGGCCCTGGCCGGTCTGGGCCGCACCCTGTCGGTGGCCGTGCCGGCGACGGCAGGGGGAGCCGGCGCGGGGGTCCTGGTCGGCCGATGGTGGGTCGTCGAGGGACCGTGGGCGAACGCGGGGGCCGCGGTGGCGCTCGCGGTCCTGGGCGCCGCCGTGACCGGAGGCCTCCTCGCGGTCGCCGACCGCGCCACCGCGGGGCAGCTGTCGGGCGTCCTCCGGCCGTCCCCTCAGGACTCCGAGTGACCCGACACAGCCGGAGCCACGCCGTCGGGCCCGATGTGCCGGGCCCCACCGGTGCGTGACATAGACTGCAATCCCGTGGCGCAGCAGACCAAGCACATCTTTGTGACCGGAGGCGTCGCCTCCTCGTTGGGCAAGGGGCTCACCGCCAGCAGCCTGGGGCATCTGCTCCGGGCGCGCGGCCTGCGCGTCACCATGCAGAAGCTCGACCCGTACCTCAATGTCGACCCCGGAACGATGAACCCGTTCCAGCACGGCGAGGTGTTCGTCACCGACGACGGGGCGGAGACCGACCTCGACATCGGCCATTACGAGCGGTTCCTCGACGTCCACCTCCAGGGCAGCGCCAACGTCACCACCGGCCAGATCTACAACCGGGTGATCGCCCGGGAGCGGCGCGGCGAGTACCTCGGCGACACCGTCCAGGTCATCCCGCACATCACCAACGAGATCAAGGCGCGGATGCGGGCCACCGCCACCGGTGAGAAGGACGCCCCGGACGTCATCATCACCGAGATCGGCGGCACCGTCGGCGACATCGAGTCGTTGCCGTTCCTCGAGGCGGCGCGCCAGGTCCGCCACGACGTGGGCCGCGACAACGTCTTCTTCCTGCACGTCTCGCTGGTGCCCTACCTGGCCCCGAGTGGCGAGCTGAAGACCAAGCCGACGCAGCACTCGGTGGCGGCGCTGCGACAGGTCGGTATCCAGCCCGACGGCCTGGTGCTGCGCGCGGACCGGGAGATCCCCGACGGGATCAAGCGCAAGATCTCGCTGATGTGCGACGTCGACACGGCCGCCGTCGCCGCCGCCGTCGACGCTCCGAGCATCTACGACATCCCGAAGGTCCTCCACCGGGAGGGCCTCGACGCCTACGTCATCCGCCGGCTGGGACTGCCGTTCCACGACGTGGACTGGCGCGACTGGGACCGGATGCTGCTGCGGGTCCACGACCCCGAGCACGTCGTCGAGATCGCGTTGGTGGGCAAGTACATCGACCTGCCCGACGCCTACCTCTCGGTCACCGAGGCCATGCGGGCCGGCGGCTTCCAGCACAACGCGAAGGTGCTCATCCGCTGGGTGGCCAGCGACGAGTGCCAGACCGAGGCCGGCGCCCAGAAGGCGCTCGGCGGCGTGGACGCCGTCCTCGTTCCGGGCGGGTTCGGCGTGCGCGGCATCGAGGGCAAGGTCGGGGCGATCCGGTGGGCGCGCGAGCGTCAGGTGCCGACGCTGGGCATCTGCCTGGGCCTCCAGTGCATGGTGATCGAGTATGCAAGGAACGTCGCCGGCATCGACGGCGCCTCGTCGTCGGAGTTCGACCCGGAGACGACGGCGCCGGTCATCGCGACCATGGAGGAGCAGAAGGCGTTCGTCGAGGGCGCCGGAGACCTCGGCGGCACGATGCGCCTCGGTCTCTACCCCGCGTCCTTGACCGAGGGCAGCATCATCGCCAAGGCCTACGGTGTGACCGAGGTCGAGGAGCGGCACCGCCACCGCTACGAGGTCAACAACTCGTACCGAGGCCGGCTCGAGGAGTCGGGCATGGTGTTCAGCGGCCTCTCGCCGGACCACGAGCTGGTTGAGTTCATCGAGCTGCCGTCCGATGTGCACCCGTACTTCGTTGCGACACAGGCACATCCGGAGTTCCTCTCGCGGCCACACCGGGCTCACCCGCTGTTTGCCGGGCTCGTCGAGGCGGCGCTGGACCGGCAGCGGGGCGAGCGTCTCGTCGAGGTTCCCCGCGGCACCTTCGCCGAGGATTACGCGATCGCGGAGCCCGTCTCCGCCCACCCGTGACCTAGGTGGACCTCCCGGTCGGGTCCTATGCGGACCTCTCCTCCGAGGTGGTCGAACCGAAGGTCCGGTCGTCCGAAGTCGTGGTCAAGGGGCGGATCTTCGACCTGCGCCGCGACGTCGTCGACCTTGGTGAGCACGGTGAGGTGACCCGCGAGTACCTCGACCACCCCGGCGCCGTCGTCATCGTGGCGCTGCGCGAGATCGACGGCGTCGACCACGTCGCGATGATCCGCCAGTACCGCCACCCCGTCCGCGCCGTGGAATGGGAGCTGCCGGCGGGCCTGCTCGACGTGCACGGCGAGGCACCGGCGCTCAGCGCGGCTCGCGAGCTCGCCGAGGAGGTCGAGCTGAAGGCCGAGCGCTGGGACGTCGTCATCGACTTCTTCGCCTCACCCGGGAGCACTTCCGAGACACTGCGGGTCTTCCTCGCCCGCGACGTCTCCACCGTCACCGACGCGACGTTCGAGCGCACCGGTGAGGAGGCGGGCATCACCGGGCTCTGGGTGCCGCTCGACGACGCCTACGCCGCGGTCCTCACCGGCCGGATCCACAACCCCGGAGCGGTCATCGGCCTGATGGCGACCTGGGGCGCGCGGCAGCGGGAGTGGTCGACGCTGCGGCCTGCCGACGCACCCTGGCCCTGGTATGCCGGCGGCTGAGCCCGCCTCGCCGGTGCGGGTCAGCGTGTGCCTCGCCGCGCACGACGGTGCCGAGTACGTCGGCGAGCAGGTCCGGTCGATCCTCGACCAGCTCGGCCCGACCGACGAGCTCGTCGTCGTCGACGACGCGAGCACCGACGACACCGTGCGCATCGTGGCGTCGCTCGGCGACCCGCGGGTCGCGGTGCACCGGAACGCGGTCAACGTCGGGTCGGTGCGGACCTTCGAGCGGGCGCTGGGACTGGCGCGTGGCGCATACCTGCTGCTCGCCGACCAGGACGACGTCTGGGTGCCCGGCCGCCTGGAGGCGATGGTCGCCGCGCTCGAGTCCGACGGGGTCGTCGCGACCAGCGTCGCGGTGCTCGGGGACCCGCCGGGACCGCCGCGCTGGCCGCTGTGGGCCCGGGACTCGGACCGGTATGCGGCGAACGTCGCGGCGGTGCTGGTTGGGGTGCGCTGGTACTTCGGCTGCGCCATGGGCCTGCGGCGCGACCTGCTCCCGGTCGTGCTGCCGTTCCCGCCGTGGCTGACCGAGTCGCACGACCTGTGGATCGGCCTGGTCGGCAACGTGACGCACGAGATCCGCCACCTCGAGAAGCCCTCGGTGGAGCGGCGGCTGCACGGGTCCAACCAGACGCCGCTGGGCTGGCGCTCGCTGCCGGCCATCCTGCGCGCGCGGGTGATGCTGGCCCGCTGCCTCGCCGAGGCGCGCCGCCGGGCGCGTCGCACGCCGCCGCCTCGTTGACCCACCGCCCACCTCCTGGCTGGAGCCGCGGCGCAGCCGTGGAGAGGCCAACTTCTGTCGTCATTCGGGCGTTTTGACAGCGGAAGTTGGCCTCTCGCCGGGATGGGGCGGTGGCCTCGCGCATGATGGGGCGTGCTCTCGCGACTGTCCCCGGCGCGGCGAACCTTCGTCCTGGTCGTCGCCGCCGTGCTCGTCGCGCTCGCCATGATCGTCGGGGTCGTCGTGCTCACCGCGCTCCGCGGCCGACTGGTGTCGCCGGTCGACCAGGGCACCGCCGGGCCGGTGCTGCTGGTGCCGGGGTACGGCGGCTCGGCGGCCTCGCTCCAGAGCCTCGCGACCCGACTGCGCGACGCCGGTCGGGACGTCACCGTGGTCGACCTGCCGGACCGGGCCCAGGGTGACCTGACCGCCCAGTCGGACGCGCTCGGGACCACCGTGGGCGAGGTCCTCACCCGCACCGGAGCACGGTCGGTCGACGTCGTCGGGTACTCGGCCGGTGGGGTGGTCGCCCGGCTCTGGGCCACCGAGGGCGACGGTCCCGGCAGGGTCCGGCGCCTCGTCACACTCGGATCGCCGCTGCACGGCACCGACGTCGCCCGGCTCGGCACCCTGGTCTCCGGAACCTGTCCGACCGCCTGCCAGCAGCTCGCTCCCGACAGCCCCGTCCTGTCGCGCCTGGACAACGAGCCGCTACCGACCGGCGTACTCGGTCTGTCGCTGTGGACCACCAGCGACGAGGTCGTCCAGCCACCGACCTCGTCGGTCGAGGACGACGTACCCAGCCCGTCGGTGCAGAGCGTCTGCACGGCCAGCCAGGTGAACCACGGCGGCCTGCCGAACGACCGCGTCGTGCAGGCCATGGTCCTCGAGGCGCTGGGAACCGGCCCGATCCCGACGTGGCAGCCCGGCGACTGCGCCCGGCTCAGCTCGTGACGTCGCGGGTCGTGAAGTTCGCCCAGGCGGCCAGCAGGAGCACCCCGACGTAGACCGCCTGGAGCGCGATGCCCCGGCTGACGTTGCTCCAGAGGATCGGGTCGCGGTAGAGGTCCACGAACGACAGCCAGTACCGGGTCGGCAGGTAGGGCTGGAGCGACTGCGCCGCGTCGATGGTCAGCAGCAGCGACGAGCCGATGAGGAACGCCAGCGCCCCGAGCGTCGCCGACAGCGGCGAGTCGGTCGTCGTGGACAGGAACAGCGCCATCGCCGCGACGCCGAGCATCGAGAAGGTCACGAGGAGGACCGCCGCCACGGTCCGCCAGGCGACCTGCCCCGGCGTCAGCAGCGACCCCGAGATGCTCACCATCGCCTGCGAGAGCGGCGCGTCCCCGAGCAGGAAGTGCCCGACGACGAACCCGATCCCCGTCACGCTTACGACCCCGACGAGGACGAAGACGACGATCGCCATGAGCTTGGCCACGAGGAGCCGGGTCCGGCCGACCGGGCGGACCAGGAGGTACCGCAGGGTGCCGGCCTGTGCCTCACCGGCCACCGCGTCGCCGGCGACGACGGCCACGGCGATCGGCAGGAACAGCGGGAGCACGATGGCCAGGGCCGCGATGGCGAACAGCGAACCGTTGGCGATGACCGCCGAGAGGAAGGCCGGCCCCTGTCCCGGGCGTGGAGCGATCCGGGTCCACGCCAGCAGGACGCAGACCAGGGTCGGCAGCAGGTTGAGCAGGCCGATCGCCACCCAGGTGCGCCGCCGCCCGAACAGCTTGACCAGCTCGACCCGGATCACCGGGCCACCTCCCCGGGACGTCGGGCCGAGGTGCGCTCCTCGATGACCTGCTCCAGCGTCCGCCGCTCGGGGCCGAGCTCACGCACCGCGACGCCGGCCGCGACCAGTCGGGCGTTCAGCCGGGCCGGGTCGCCCGACCGGACCAGGAGCCGTTCGCCGTCCACCAGCTCGACCGCCGGCCCGAGGATCTCTCTCGCCACGGCGACGTCCGACGTCTCGACGACCGTCCGCCCGGTGGGTGCCCGCAGCGTGGACAGCGACTCCTGGATGACCAGCCGGCCGCGGTCGAGCAGCCCGATCCGGGTGCACAGCTGGTCGACCTCGGCGAGCAGGTGGCTGGACAGGAAGATCGTCGTGCCCGCCGCGTGCAGCTGCTGGAGGAGGGTCCGGATCTCACGGATCCCTTGCGGGTCAAGGCCGTTCGTCGGCTCGTCGAGCACGAGCAGCTCGGGCTGGCGCAGCATCGCGGCCGCGAGGCCGAGCCGCTGACGCATACCGAGGGAGTATGCGCGGACCGGTCGCCGCCCGACGTCGCCCAGGCCCACGACCTCGAGGGCACGCCGGGCCCGGTCGGCCCGGTCGCGCCGACCGCCGCCCAGGGGACCGCCGGGGTGCCGGCCGCTCGCGTCGAGCAGGACGAGGTTGGCCTGCCCGGACAGATGCCCGTAGGCGGCAGGCCCCTCCACCAGTGACCCCACCTTGGGCAGCACGTCGCGTCCGGACTTCGGCATGGGGCGGCCCAGCAGCTCGATCCGACCCTGGGTCGGCAGGACCAGCCCGAGCAGACAGCGGACCGTCGTCGTCTTGCCGGACCCGTTCGCGCCCAGGAACCCGTAGATGTCGCCGGCGCCGACGTCGAGCCCGACGTCGTCGACCGCCGTCACCGACCCGAACCGCTTGGTGAGCCCCTCCGTACGGATCACGCGGCGACCGCCCCGAGCTCGGTGGCCGCCCGGGCCAGGCCGTCGGCGGTCACGGTTCCCGCGACCAGCCAGGTGGTGCCGCCCCGGGACGTCGTCAGCAGCAGCCCGATGGGGCCGACCGACACGACCAGCCCCTCCGGCAGCTCGCGGGCACCGGATGCGAGTCGGAGCGAGTCGCGCAGCGAGCCCGCCAGCTGGGCCGAGACCGCGCTCACCACGAGCTGGGTGACGCCCTGGCCGTACTCGCCGATCGTCTGGACTCTGGCGCCGGGTCGGGACCGCGTGAAGCCGAGCAGGGTGTCCGGCGGCCGTGGTCCACCGAACCGGGCGATCTCCCGGACGAAGTCGGTGCGGGCCACCGACCGGATGCGGGCGCCGGGAGGCGCGACGAACGCCAGGTCCGCTGTCGTGGGATCGGCGTCGGAGAAGTCGAGGAAGGTGCTCGACATGGCGGGGAGGGCGTCCGACCGACCGAACACCTCGACGAGGACGGGGACCCCGGACACCGCGTCGGCCCACACGTCGACCCGGCCCACGCTGCTGAGCGAGTCGCTCGGCCTCAGCTCCAGGCCCTCGGCCGGCCGGCCCGCGACCCGGCGGGCCGGGAGGGCGCCGAGCTCGTCCGCCGTCGCCTCGCTGAGCATCCGGGCCGCCAGCTGCGGCGGCAGGGTGTCGGTCTCCCGCGGCAGCCGGACGGGGTTGTCGGCGTCGGGCGCGGCCACGCCGACCCGGTTGTCCTCGTAGTCCCACACCAGGGAGCCGGCGACGGTCGTGCGGGTGCTGCGCTCCCCGGCCGGACTGATCGTGTCGGAGCGCCAGTCGGTCGCCGACCGCCACCACACGCGCATCTGGGTCCGGCCGCTGAGCAGCGTGCTGAGGTCGGTGAGCTGGTCGGTCGCCGGAAGGGCGAGGGTGCCGCTGCTCTCCGCGTACCCCTGGTACGGCGTGGACGAGGAGGCCTGTATGCGGGCCAGGAGCGCGGCCGGCCCGGCGGCGGGAGCCGACACCGGCGCATACCGGACGGCGAACGGCACGGCGACGAGGACGGCCACCGTCACGGCGCAGACCGCCCACCGCCAGCCCGCTCTCATCGCGACAACGTACGTCGGCGTTCTGTGGGACGGCGCGGTCGCCATCGATTCGTAAGGCAACCGTCGGTCTCCGTAGGATGACCGGGCTGTTCGCCACTCCCCACCGAAGGACCCTCCGTGCTCCGCACCAACGAGGCCGGCACGCTGCGCGCCGACCAGACCGGCCAGACCGTCACCCTCGCGGGATGGGTCGCCCGGCGGCGCGATCACGGCGGCGTGGCCTTCCTCGACCTGCGCGACGCATCGGGTGTGGTGCAGGTGGTCGCCCGCGACGAGGTGCTGGCCGAGGGCGGCGCGCACGACATCCGCAACGAGTACTGCGTACAGGTCACCGGCGAGGTGCGCCGACGCCCGGAGGGCAACGAGAACGCCGACCTGCCCACCGGCCAGGTCGAGGTGGTCGCGTCGGCCATCGACGTGCTGAACCCGAGCGCGCCGCTCCCGTTCCAGATCGACGAGCGGGTCAACGTCGGCGAGGAGTCGCGCCTCAAGTACCGCTACCTCGACCTGCGGCGGCCGGCGCCGGGAGCCGCCATCCGTTTGCGCAGCAAGGTCAACGCCGCGGCGCGGTCGGTCCTGGACGCGCACGACTTCGTCGAGATCGAGACGCCGACGATGACGCGGTCGACGCCCGAGGGGGCGCGCGACTTCATCGTGCCGGCCCGGCTCGCGCCGGGGTCCTGGTATGCGCTGCCCCAGAGCCCTCAGCTGTTCAAGCAGCTGCTCATGGTCGCGGGGATGGAGCGGTACTACCAGATCGCCCGCTGTTACCGGGACGAGGACTTCCGGGCCGATCGCCAGCCCGAGTTCACCCAGCTGGACATCGAGATGAGCTTCGTCGAGGAGGACGACGTCCTGGCGCTCGGCGAGGAGATCGCGGTGGCTCTGTGGCGCTTGATCGGGGTGGACGTGCCGACCCCGATGCCGCGGCTGACCTACGCCGACGCGATGGCGCGGTACGGCAGCGACAAGCCCGACACCCGCTTCGGTCACGAGCTGGTCGAGTGCACCTCGTTCTTCGCTGAGACCGGATTCCGGGTCTTCCAGCAGGACTACGTAGGCGCGGTCGTCATGCCCGGCGGTGCTTCGCAGTCCCGCAAGCAGCTCGACGCCTGGCAGGAGTGGGCCAAGCAGCGCGGCGCTCCCGGGCTGGCCTACGTGCTGGTCCAGGAGGACGGCTCACTCGGCGGCGGCGTGGCCAAGTTCCTCAACGATACCGAGGCCGCGGGACTGGCGGCCCACGTCGGCGCCACTCCGGGCGACTGCATCTTCTTCGGGGCGGGGGCGGTCAAGTCGTCCCGGGCCCTGCTCGGCGCCGCGCGCCTCGAGATCGGGCACCGTTGCGGGCTCATCGAACCCGGCTCGTGGGGGTTTCTCTGGGTCCACGACGCCCCGCTGTTCGAGCCGGCCAGCGAAGCGGTCGCCGCCGGCGACGTCGCGGTGGGTTCGGGCGCGTGGACGGCGGTGCACCACGCGTTCACCTCCCCCAAGAAGGAGTTCCTCGACACCTTCGACCAGGAGCCGGGGAAGGCGCTCGCGTACGCGTACGACATGGTCTGCAACGGCAACGAGATCGGCGGGGGGTCGATCCGTATCCACCGTCGCGACGTCCAGGAGCGCGTCTTCGCGGTCATGGGGCTCAGCGAGGCCGACGCGCAGGAGAAGTTCGGGTTCCTGCTCGACGCGTTCCAGTTCGGCGCACCGCCGCACGGCGGGATCGCCTTCGGGTGGGACCGGATCTGCGCCCTGCTCTCGGGTTCGGATTCGATCCGCGAGGTCATCGCCTTCCCGAAGTCGGGTGGCGGGTACGACCCGCTGACGGGTGCTCCCGCGCCGATCACCGCGCAGCAGCGCAAGGAGGCGCGGGTCGACGCGAGGCCGTCGTCCGACGGAGTCGGGTGAACGGCCGACAACCCCTCCCGTGGGCGGCCGCCGCACGCTAGCCTCGTAAAAGTTCGGCCGTCGGGGACTGGAGGTTGATCGTGCCGTCGCCTCGCCATCACGAGCCCGGCGGTGCTGACCTGCCGGACCCACGCGATCCCGTCGACGTCCGGCTGTTCCGGACCGAGGACCTCGTCGTCGCCCAGCTGCGAGCTCCCGGCTGCCATGTCGAGCCCGGCGAGCCGGGTCAGTCCGGGCCCGAGCTCGTCGCCGACACGGAGCCGGCGTCCCTCGTCCTGGAGCTGCCGCCGCAGCACCTCGGCGAGCACGCGTGGCTGGAGACCGAGACGCCCAGCGGACTGGCCGCGCACCGCGCTGCGGCGCCGAGCCGTGTCGTGTTCGCGCTCACCGTCGGCGCCCGAATTCCCTTCACCCTGGAGGGGATCCTCGCCGTCCTCCCCACCCTGCCACTGCGCGTCGCGAGCCACGCCACCCCGGCCGACCCGTCCCGCCGCCTCGACGTCAGCTGGACCGACGCGATCCTCGTCCGCGGCTGGGAGCGGCTCCTCGACCGCACCGACGCGGCAGGGCAGGCGGCCGACCTCGGCGACCTCGTCTTCGGGGTGGACCGGCCCGACACCCTGCGTGGCTCCGCGCTCAGTGACTCGGCCGCGCGGATCCTCCAGCGGGCCCAGGCCGGGCGGCTGGTCGGCGCCCTCAACCGGCCGGTCTCCGTGGTCTCGGTGCTGGCCCGGGACGACACCGGGCAGGTCGGACAGGTCGGGCAGGGAGGCGGCCAGGGCGGCCTGGGCCGGGCCGGCGGGCATACCGGCATCGTCCTGCGCCCCGGCCGCATCGGGCCGATCGTCCGGCCGAAGCGTGGACCTCGGCCACCGACGGACCTCGAGACCTCGATCGAGGCGCCGTACCGCCTGCAGGTGTCGCCGAGCCGGTACGGCGCGTTCACCCACGACCCGGCGCCGACCCGCTCGCCGGTCGACCCGAGGCGTACCGAGCTCTGGCGGACCCACCTCACGGTCCGGACCGAGGACCGCGAAGGGACCTTCACCGGGCTCGACGACACCGACGAGACCCAGCGCATCGTCCGCGCCATCTGGTCCCGCGACCTCGACCCGGCGGACGCGGCGGCCGTCGCCGACCCGCCCGGGCTGTCGCCGCAGTCGCTGAGGCCGACCGAGCGCCGGGGCATCGTGCGACAGACCTCCGACGCCCGGCTGCCGAAACCACCCCGCCCGCTGGACGTTCGCGCCCTGTCGCTGTCCAGTCTCGGCGCCTTCCTGGACTGGAGGGGCGGCTGGCTCACCAGTGAGGTGACCACCCCGACCAACCCGGCGCCCCCCGGAACCGACCTCCTCGCGTCCTACCGGCACCAGGCGTTCATGGGCCGCGACCAGTACGTGTGGGTGAGCTTCCCGGGTCACCTCTACCCGTTCGGGCACCGGGCGGACTGGGTGACGCTGACCGAGCGAAAGGTCAAGGACCGGGGCAACGCAGTCGCCGCGCTGTTCCAGCGCAGCTTCATCCTGCGCAAGCAGCGCCTGCTGACCTACACGGGGCACGACAGCCCGTTCACCCAGGTCATCATCGAACCCGTCGTCACCCCCGACCTCGACCCGCATCCCGACAAGAACAACCCGTGGGTGCCCACGCGCGGGGGACCGGCCTACGCGTTCACCGTCATCGCCACGGACCGCTCCGGCGTCACCTCGACCCACCCCGCGCCGCTGGTGTGGGTGCCGGACCAGGCCTACGACGCCGCCGACGAGAAGGCGACGATCCAAGCGCGGGTAGAGGCGGCCTATGCGCCCTACGACCACATCCCCGGTGGGGGACAGAAGATCTCGTTCGCCATCCCGGCGGTCGCCGGTGACACGGCGTTCGAGGTCAACAACCTGGTCTTCCACGGTGACGTGGACACCGCCCGGTTCACCTCGAGGCCGTCGTTGTCGCGGTTCAACGCCGTCGTCCCGGCCATGCGCCACCTGTCGCCCCAGGCGCCGGGTGTCGACCTGGTCTACGCCAACGCGTTCCTCGACGACACCGACGGGTTCGGCGCGGGGAACCCGAGCCAGCTGCTGTTGGCCCTGGCCAGCCCGCCGCCCGCAGTGGACTTCTCCGGCGGGTCGGACCGCTCGGGCGGGTTCCTCACCCCGAACCTGTTGGTACGCGGCGTTTCCCGCTCCCTCGGCGCCGTCGGCGAGAACGGTTCCACACCCGGCGGTCTCGCGCAGGGAAAGTTCGACGCCAAGACGTTCCTCGACGGCGCGCTGCCCAAGCTGTTCGGGCTGTTCAGCCTGGTCGACCTGCTCGACGCCGCGGGGCTGGACCTCAGCAAGGCGCCGGAGTTCGTCACCGAGGCCCTCGACACGGTGAGCGCGGTCGTCAGCGAGGCCGACCGCCTCCGGACCTCCGCCCTGGCCGTCGGCCCGCGACTCGACGAGGAGATCGCCCGGGCCGCTCACGACGGCGCGCGAAATGCGCTGACGACGCTCAAGGCCCAGATGGACGCCGTCACCGGACCCTTGGTCACCGACCTGCTGGAGCTGGTCGACGCGGTCGCCGACCTGCCCGGCGGCACCCTGCCCGCAGCGGCCGACCGGGTCACCTCGGCGCTGGTCCAGGTGGCCACCGACATCGACGGGCTGCTCGGCGCCCTCGGCTCCCCGCAGCTGCCCGCCGCCGTCCGGGCGACCCTCGACCGGCCGGCCCAGGCGCTGGCGACCCTGGCGGCCGCCGCCGACACCATCAAGGCGGTCACCGACTTCGCTCAGAACCTGCTGTCACCCGGCACCGCCGTCACCGCGCGGTTCGAGTGGCGGCCGGTGCTCCGCTCGTTCCCGCCGGGGGCTGAGGTCATCATCATCAAGCAGCCCGAGAAGAGCCTGCGCCTCGCGGTCGAGGTCCGGGCCAGCGCGACGACTCCGCCCAAGGTCGACGTCGTCGCCGAGCTGACCGAGTTCGGCCTCCAGCTGATGCCGGGGGCCCCGCTGATGGGGCTGGCCTTCTCGCGCATCGGGTTCCGCGTCGCCTCCGGTGGCAAGCCCGAGGTCGACGTCGTCTTCGACGGCATCGAGTTCCTCGGGCCGCTCTCCTTCATCGACACGCTCCGCCGGATGATCCCGTTCGACGGGTTCGCCGACCCGCCGTTCGTCGACGTGTCACCGGAGGGCGTCACCGCGGGGTTCGACCTCGCGCTGCCCAACGTGTCGGTAGGCGTCTTCAGTCTGGAGAATATCGCCCTCGGGGCCGATGCCCGGGTGCCGTTCCTCGGCGACGCCGTCACCGTCGGCTTCTACTTCTGCACCAAGGAGTCACCGTTCCGGCTCACCGTCATGTGCATCGGCGGCGGTGGCTGGGTGGGCCTGCGGGCAAGCCCGAAAGGCTTGGTACTGCTGGAGATGGGCCTCGAGGCGTGCGCCTGCCTCTCGGTCGACCTCGGCGTCGCGTCGGGCTCGGTGTCCATCTCGGTCGGGGTCTACCTGCGGCTGGAGGCGGACAAGGGGCTGCTGACCGCATACTTCCGGATCCGTGGCGAGGTCGACGTCCTCGGGCTCATCTCGGCCTCGATCACCCTCGAGCTCTCGCTCACCTACCACTTCGAGACCGGCAAGCTCATCGGCAAGGCCTCGCTCGTCGTCGAGGTCGAGGTGCTGTTCTTCTCGGCCAGCGTCGAGATCACCGTGGAGCGCAAGCTCGCCGGCTCCAAGGGCGACCCCGTGTTCCGCGACGTCCTGCCGCCCGCACCGGACGGGACCAACGCCGACTGGTCCCGCTACTGCGAGGCGTTCGCGCCGACCCCGTTCGCCTGAGACTCGAGGAGCTCGATGCCCACCACCCGCGTGATGGCGACCGCGCTGCCCTACTCGCTCGCCGACGACGCCCCGCGACATCTGACCGCCTTCGTCACGCTGAAGCTCGACCCAGGGGCGGTCGACGGCGTGCTCTCCGACTTCCCCGCGGCGGCCGACTGGGTCGGCACGCTTCAGGCCGGGTCGTGGGAGCTGGTCACCGACGCGACCGCCGCGCCGCTGCCGCTCACCGTCGTCCCCGACCCGGACGCGCCGGCCGACGCCGGCGCGTGGGCGGCGACCCTCCCTCCGACGACACCGGTCGCCGGGTTCCCGGCGCCGAAGGTCTCCGACGCCACCTGGAACAGCTACCCCGCGAACCGGCTCAGCGACCGCGCGGTCGACCTGCACATGGCCACCGTCGCCGCCGCTCCCACGACGCCGCCCGGCGTCCTCGGCAACCCGGCGGTGTCCGGGGTGCTGGACCGGATGTCGCAGGTCTCCGACACCGTCCAGGTGCTGCGCCGGATGGCCGAGGAGCGCGCCGGCCGGGCCGAGGCGATCCTGCGCCGGCGCACCGCCGAGGCGGCGGTGAACACCGGCGTACGCCCCGGTCGGCTGGACGGAGGGTATGCGTCGAGCGTCGCCGCCCAGCGGTCGCCGATCGAGGTGCTGCTCGACGACGAGAGCCTCGACGACCGGGTGACCCGGCTGCTCGACGCCGAGCTGGGCCAGGACCACCGCGGCGACCCGGTCACCGGGCTGATGGCCGACGCGCACGCGACCCGGCGCTACTACGACCGACCCGAGGAGCAGACGCCGTACCAGCCCAGCCCGACCCCGGGGGCCACGACGCCCCGGCCGGACGTCCCTATGCCCGACTTCCACGCCCGGGTCGCGTCGTTCGGGTCTACGCCCGCTCTCCTCGAGCGGCTGGGACTGGTCGTCGACCTGCGGCTCACCGACCCCGGGCAACGGGCCGCGCTCGCCAACGCCACGTGGGTCGCGGTCCGGTTCACCGCGGCCGACGGCGCCGAGGTCACCCGGGTCGCGCCGCCGCGCACGCTGGTGACGGTCCGCGGCGACCGGTTCGACGCCCGCAGCTCCGACGCGTGGGCGGCCGGCGCCGTCCCGCTCGGGACCGACGGCTGGGTCCTGCTCGACCTCGACCCCGACGCGTCCGGGCTCAAGCTCGACCAGCTCCTGCGCGGGCTGCCCCGGGCCGTCGCGACCGAGGTCAACGGCGACCCGGTCAGCTCGGCTCCCGGCACACTGCGGACGTCCGGGTTCGGGCTGGCGCGGACCGACCGGGTCGCCGCGACCCGGGCGGCCACGACCAAGGCCGAGTCGATGTCGGCGCCGGACGACGCGCCCGGCGTGCTGGGGCCGGAGATGACCTACGACGACCTGGTCCGCGGCCTGCGCCTCGAGGTCTGGGACGACCGGTCGAGGCGCTGGCACAGCCTCCACGAACGGCTGGTGACCGTCGACGCCGACCCCGGCGACGGGACGCGGAGCGTCCTGGCCGACGCCCCGGACACCGGCTTCCTCCAGCTCAGTGGGCTGAACCGCGTACCCGGCTCCGACGCCAACCCCTACTACCTGCACGAGGTCGTCGCCGGGTGGGACGGGTGGAGCCTGTCCGCGCCGCGCCCCGGCCGGACCATCGTTCACGGTCAGGACGGCTCCGAGCAGGTGGTCGTCGAACCCGACGACGAGCCCGCGACCGGGGTCCGGATCCGCACGCGGGTCAGGCCGGCGTCGCTGCCCCGCCTCCGCTGGGGGATGTCGTACTCGTTCCGCCTCCTCGGGGTGGACCTGGCCGGCGGCACGGTCGTCCAGCCGGTCGACCCTGGACCAGGGGAGCCACCGACGCCGGAGGCGCTCGCCGCCGCCCGGGAGCACCTCGAACGGCTCGGCGAGACGTATGCGTCCCGGGACGCCGCGGGACTCCTCACCGCCGTGCGCGACCAGGTTCTCGCGGCGCTCCCGCCCGAGCCGCTCGACGGTGACCTGGACGGATGGGCACCCGGCCTCGACGGGGCGCCGCCCGAGGCCACTGCGGCCGACGTCGAGCCGGAGCCGCTGCCGGAGTGGCTCCGGACCGGTGAGGACGCGGTGGACGGGTTCGTCGCGGCCCGCATCGCCGACGGCGCCCGGCGGCGCGCCGACGCGACCACTGCTGCGGCGGCCGAGTTCGACCGCGTGGCCGCGGCCAACGCGACCGTTCTTCGCGGCACCGAGCAGTGGCGGGTCCGGCCCCAGCTCCAGGGGAGTGCCGAGGACCTCGCGGCCGTGCTCGGCGCCGCCCGGGACGGGGCACCGGCGGCCTGGACGACGGTGACCGCGCCCCGGCCCTACCTGCGCTGGGCACCTGTGCCTCCGCCGACCCTGGTGGCCCGCAACCTGCTGACCACCGGGGAACAGCTGTCGCGACTGGTCGTTCGCAGCGGACTGCCGCCCGAGTCGCCGGACGCGATCACCGAGTCGGCCCGCCACATCGTCCCGGCGAAGACCACCCAGCTCGACGCGGAGACCGCCGGCCGGCTGGACCGGGCGATCGGGTCGACCGACGCCGACGAGCAGCGCATCGCCTACGCGATCTCGCTCGCGGAGAGCGGGACCCTGCTGGACCAGGTGATCCCGAGCCTGGAGGACGCGAACGCGACCCGGACCCAGCCGGACATGGTCCTCGCCTCGCGCGCGAACGCCGACCCGGCCGCCGCCGTCACCCTCGAGGCCATCACCGCCCATCGGGACACGCCGCTCGGCGAGGGCCAGTACGTCGTCCACCAGACCGACGACCTCGTGCTGCCCTACCTCCCCGACCCACACGCGGCGGGAGTCGCGCTGGTGTTCTACGACGCCGGCGCGCCGCACATCATGGTCGAGCCGCGGGCACTCCAGGCGGTCGTGGTGCCGTTCCCCGGTGACTGGCCGCGGCTCGAACCACTCCGACTGGTCGTCGAGGCGGGGGACACCCTCGGGGCGCGAGTGGAGGACCGCGAGATCCGGGTCACCATGCCGCCCGGCGAGCAGGTCCGGGTGGCGATGTCGACGTCCGTGCGGCGTCGCGACCTTGAGTACTTCGGCCTCTGGCGGGCCCACCCGGCGCGGATCGACGAGTCGGCCGGCGGCTACACCGCGGAGCAGCTGGTCGCCGCCGAGGTCATCGCGCGGGCCGCGGCGTCCGGATGGACGTGGTGGCTCACCCCGTCCGTCGACCTCCGCCTCGTGCACGCCACCCCGGGTCCGGCGCGGGTGCCGGAGCTGCTGGCGCTGACCTGCCGCCCGCGTCCGCGCGGGCTCACCGTGGCGGTGCTGGCCGGCATCGCGGAGGTGCACGGCGCGAGCACCGACCGGCTCGTCGTCCGCGCCCGGTGGACCGAGTGGGTCGACGACGTCGCCGCTCCCGGTCCGGTGCAGGTCGAGCGCACCGACGTCGTGGTCGACTCACCGGTCGGAGGCACCGAACGGTGGGGCCTGCTGTTCCTCGTCGACTTCCTGCCGTTCGGTCCGTCGGCGACCGTCGCGACGCTCGTCGACGGTGACATCGGTCTGCACCGGGCCATCGCGACCTTCCCCGACACTCACCACCGCACCCTGACCTGCACGCCGAGCGGAGCCACGCGCTACGCGGAGTTCTTCGCCCCTGACGCGCTGCCGGGCGAGGACTCACCCGACGTGGCCGGACAGCCCGGGGTCGTCGAGGTGCCGAGCTCCGAACGGCCCGCGGCGGCCGACATCGTCGAGGCGGTCCCGCTGATCCGGTGGGAGCAGCTGACCGAACCCGAGCAGCCGTTCGCCCTGCGTCGGATCCGGCGTTCCGGTGTACGCGTGTGGCTGCGGCGCCCGTGGTACTCGTCGGGTGACGGCGAGCTCCTCGGGGTCGTCCTCGCCGGGGCCCAGGGCGGCCCGGACGGCGCGGTCAGCCTGTGGGGGCGCGACCCCGCATACACCGGCCCGACGATCACCGCCGGCACCGTGCCGCCGCTCGTGGACGCGACCCAGCTGTTGCTCGGCACCGTGAGCGACCAGCCCGTCGAGCGATCGGCCCGTCCGGTGGCGACCGCCCGTGGGGTGGCGTTGGCCGACGTTCCCGAGACGCCGCCGGCGGTGGTCCTGGGGTACCAGCCCGAGTTCCACCCGGCGCGCGACCACTGGTTCGCGGACATCGCCATGGACGACGGCCCCGACCTGTGGCCGTTCGTCCGGCTGGCGCTCGCGCGCTACCAGCCCAGCTCCATCGACGGCTGCAGCCTGTCGCCGGTCGGCCTGACGTCCTGGGTGCAGCCGCTGCCGACGCGGACCACGACGGTCAACCGGCCGGACGAGAACCGCGTTCGGGTGACGGTCAGCGGCGTCATCGCCCTGCTCAGGGTGCCGCGGGTGGTCGGGGGAGTGGCCGGCGACGACCTCGACGCCGACACGCCGATGGGCCAGGCGGCGCGCATCGACGCCCTGCTCGCCGGCACCCGCATCGTCATGGCGCGGTTGGAGCACCTGCCCGACGGCGCCAGCGACCTGCAGTGGGAGACGGTCACGTACCGCCGGCTGCCGGTCGTCGGTGCCGGGACAGAGTTCACCATGCGGGTCACGTGGAGTGGCGAGCTGCGGCTGCCCGAGCCGCTGGAGCTCCGGACGCCCGGTACGCCGAAGTCCGCCTGGCGGGTCGTCGTAGAGGAGCAGGAGCTCCTCGACGCCGACGACCCCGACCAGCCGAACATCGAGGGTCAGACCGTCATCGTCCGCCGCACCGTCTACGCCGACACCATTCCCCTCTGAGTCCAGCGCTGCAACACGCCGTCACTCCTGGGTGCCGTGCGGACCGGGTCAGCTCGCGGCCGTCACACAATCCGCGAGGTCTCGGCGTATCGGGGCTACTGAAGCCGCTTGCCCAGAGTTGGACATTGGACGTGGCACCGCCTGGCGCTGCCCCGGCGTTTTTTGGGTGCATCCTTTAGCCCCCCCGGACGTGACCCACACCGCCCAGTGTGACGCTGCCTCCGAGCGCCTGCTGTTACAGCGAATGACCAGCGGCGGCGCATCAGACTACAGCCAGGGAGCCGTCATGACGGACGCGTCCTCGCGGCGCCCCAGTCTTCATGAAACTATTCAGCTTTGTGGTTTGACCCTCGCGCCGGCCTCGGTCAAGGTGCGGGTGACGCCGGCGCCGTAGCTGCCGGTGCACTCCACCCCCACCAGGACGACGCCCGCCCACCGCGCCAGGAACGTCAGCACCTCGCGGTAGCCGCGCGCGGTGGCTTCGACACGTACGTCGTCGACCGGACGACCATGCGCGTCGATCACCGCGACGTGGTGGGTGTCGGCATGTGTATCGATCCCGGCGTACACCGGCTCCGCTCGGTCAGTCGGTCCCGACCGCTGCCGCTGTTGCTGTCCCCGTCCCTGCTCGTGTCGCATCATTGATCTCGTGCCCTTCTGTACCGGTTGGGTGCAGCCGGGCGGGCGTCAGTCAGTTCACTATCGGGACCTCGTCAAACCCCTATCAGGACATGACGGCCCGCCCGGCCACACAGGATCGTGAGCCGGGCCGGTCGACACGTCGGATGAAGGACAGCCACCCGCAGGCGACGTCGGAAGTGCCGGGGAGTCAGACCCACCCACGCCAGCATCCTGACGCGTGACGAGCCGTCACGTCCCTCAAGGGGAGCCAGACCAGAACGGGCTCACCAACACATAGTGAAGTGCCGGTGTGCGGGTGGAAGCCGGCCGCGCTGGATTCTTGAGACGCCCCGCAGTGCCCTCCCGGGCCCGCTCCAGCTCAGCCATGGCCGCGCGTTGGGCGTCGGCGAGGAGCTGGCGATAGAGGGCGTCGGAGATCCTGCGCTTGAGGCACCTGATCGCCTCGAGCGGCTTCTTGCCCTCGGCCCGCTTGCGTCGGTAGTAGGCGCGGCCGTCGGTGTCGAGGCGGATCTGGCTGATCGCGGCGATGTGGATCATGTGGTTCATCCGCCGGTTCCCGGCCCGGCGAGAGCCGGTGCCGGTTCTGCTCACCCGACGAGGCGTCGAGGGGTGCGGTCCCGGTCCAGGACGCGAACCGGTTGCGGTCGGCGAACCGGGCGATGTCACCGACGTCGGCCAGGGTCCGGGCCGCGACGACCGGTCCGACCCCGGGCAGGTCCATGAGTCTGTGACCCGCGGGCCTTGACCAGGACCTTCAGCTCGGCGGTGGCTTTCTTCATCTTTGCCTCGACCGCGACCAGGTCGGCCAGCTCCTCGGCGGCGATCCGGCGGCGGGTCTTCCCGGCGATGTCGCGTGGTCGCACGCTCGCCAGGATTGCCTTGGCCTGCAACGCGGTCAGGTCCTTCTTCGCTTGGCCGGGGATCAGTTCGGCCAGCAGCCGCTGCAGCCGGTTGATGGTCTGGACCCGTAGCCGGGTCAGCTCATCACGGCGGTCGCAGAGCATCCGCAGCGCCTCGAGCTCACCATCTGGGCGCAAGACCCGCAGGTTTCTGGTGCGGACCGCGACGACCGCGATGGAGTGAGCATCGTGAGCGTCGGTCTTCCGGTTGTGGCCGGTATCGAACAACCGGACCCGAGCAGCCAGCTTGGCCGGTACGTCGACGACCTGCTCGCCAGCCTCGAGCAGACGCTGAGCCAACGGGCGGCCGGCTCCGTTGCTGCCCTCGACCGCCCACAACCGTTCGGGCCAGGTCTTTGCGAAGGCCCGCATCGCGGTGTAACCGGCCTGGTCCGTGCTGAACCGCCCCGTACCGAGCAACTTCTCCCGACGATCGACGACCTCGATCGTCGCCGACAACTTGTGGGGATCGACCCCGATGATCACCAGCGCCACGGCCTTCTCCCGTTTCTCCTCGTGCCGAACGGGACGGCGAGGTGGGCATTGCTGCTACGAGCTGGGCAGTCCCCTTTCGAGCCACGCCTCGTCACGGTGCCCGACGGAATGCAGACCGGAAGTGAGCCACACCATCAACCGGTGGGCAGCCGCGAGGAGAGCCTCCCGCCGGACACCTGGACCGAGTCTGGCCAGACACCGATCCTGATGACAATCGTCTAGCGTGAGAACCGCCCAGCATGCAGAGGAGTCCGTAGGACGGGTGGGTCAACAGTGGCGGACAACCGCGCCGTTGCTTCCTGTATATAGCCAGGCGTCGGTGTAGAAGTACCCGTCGTCTGCAAGATCCCAGATGGTCGTGGTGCCGTATGGGCCTGTTATGGGTTGCCCGTCCACGTAGCACGCAATGGTGACTGAGGAGTTCATCGGCCGCGTTGGTCCAGTGGCGTAGGCGTTGTCGGGTCCCGTGTGACCTGAAACACCGCCAGTGGCATGCGAGTCGATCGTGACAGTGCGTAGTGCACACGGAGGCACGACGGCGCCGTTGCTGCCCGTGTAAAGCCATGCGTCGGTGTAGTAGAAGCCGTCATCTGAAAGGTCCCAGATGCTCGTGGATCCATATGGCCCAGAAATCGTCTGCCCTGTCACGTAGCAAACGATCCATAGAGGGCTGTTGACTGCATGTGTGGGGCCAGCTGCGTAGGAGTCCCCAGGCCCCTCATGTCCGGAGACGCCTCCGTTGGCGTGCGAATCGACCGTGACCTGCCGACCCGTGTGGTACGCCGGTGGGGGCGGTGGCACGAGCGTCATTCCGGAGAAGTAGGCCGACCAGCGGGTCCCGGCCGCGTTGCGGGCCCCTACCTGGAAGGTGTAGCTCGTCCCCGACGCCAAGCCCGAGATAGTCATCGACGTTGAGTTCGCCGCCACCGTGGGGCCGGCTACCCACGCACCGGTGCCGATCCGATACTGCGACACGAAATCAGTCTCGTTGTTCGAGGCGTCACCCCACGACAACGTCGCAGTTGAACCCGATGTGGAGGTCACCCGCGGACTCGTCGGCTCGGCGGGAAGCGAGACCGTCGTGCCGTAGAAGTAGGCCGACCAGCGGGTCCCGGCCGCGTTGCGGGCCCCTACCTGGAAGGTGTGGCTCGTCCCCGACGCCAAGCCCGAGATAGTCATCGACGTTGAGTTCGCCGCCACCGTGGGGCCGGCTACCCACCCACCGGTGCCGATCCGATACTGCGACACGAAATCAGTCTCGTTGTTCGACGCGTCACCCCACGCGACAGTGGCCCACGACCCACCTGTCGACTCTACGCGCGGGTTCGTTGGCTCGGCCGGTAGCACCTGCGGGGTCATTCCGGAGAAGTAGGCCGACCAGCGGGTCCCGGCCGCGTTGCGGGCCCCTACCTGGAAGGTGTAGCTCGTCCCCGACGCCAAGCCCGAGATAGTCATCGACGTTGAGTTCGCCGCCACCGTGGGGCCGGCTACCCACGCACCGGTGCCGATCCGATACTGCGACACGAAATCAGTCTCGTTGTTCGAGGCGTCACCCCACGACAACGTCGCAGTCGAACCCGATGTGGAGGTCACCCGCGGACTCGTCGGCTCGGCGGGAAGCGAGACCGTCGTGCCGTAGAAGTAGGCCGACCAGCGGGTCCCGGCCGCGTTGCGGGCCCCTACCTGGAAGGTGTAGCTCGTCCCCGACGCCAAGCCCGAGATAGTCATCGACGTTGAGTTCGCCGCCACCGTGGGGCCGGCTACCCACCCACCGGTGCCGATCCGATACTGCGACACGAAATCAGTCTCGTTGTTCGACGCGTCACCCCACGACAACGTCGCAGTCGAACCCGATGTAGAGGTCACTCGCGGACCAGAGGGCTGACTTGGCAAGGCTGCCGGTCGGTCCGCCAGGTGAATAAAACCTGATGGCCAAGACTTGGTCCTAGTCACAGTCCGCCAGTCGAAGTTGCCACCGGAGTTGTCCTCCGAAACCACGATGGACCCGTCGGCGTTCACCTTCTCCACATAGGCGACGTGACCGTACTTAGTGACGCCCCCTTCGAACGCCTTGTACCAGGCTATGGCTCCAACGGTCGGGTTGGAGTCCGGCGGATAGCCGTGAGTTGTAAAGTAGTCACCCCAATCCTTCGCGCTGTTTCCGATTGTCGGTCCAAACACCAGGGCTGGATTGTTGGTGGAGATGCGGTATGCGACGTAGTTGGTGCAGTTGTGTCCTGTGTCCTGACCCCAGTACGTCGTTCCGCTGTGAGCCTCGTAACCCGCGCTCGAGTAGCCCTTGCTGCCGCAATCCTCATAACTACTCGCCGGTGACACCTTATTCGAATCACCGCACAGCACGTTTGGGCCGGTCCAAGCCTGAACTACCTGAACGTTGACCAGCAGCAGCAGTGCGGCAGCCAATGCTGCGACAAGCACGCGGGAAAATCTAGCCAAGCGAGAGTGAGGCACCTCGGCCATCAACGGCCCCTTCCATCCGATGCGATTCCGTCCGGACCCTACGCTGCTCGGCGGGTCCTTGTTCTCGGTTTCGCGGGTTCTCACGCGATGGGTTGAGTGTCACCTATAGTGCGTCGCTGACGTGAGTATCCGAAGGCAGCATCGACACTGCCGGGTGTTGGAAAGTCCCTTCGGTGATGACAACGAGCAAGTTTGTTGACTAGCGTCAAGGCGTTTCAGAACGGGGATGCGCCGGCGTTCAGCCACTCCGACCCTGGGTGATTTCCGCGACAAGGATTTCCGGCGTCTGCTCGTTGTCGAGGCGAGCTCAGCCCCAAGCAGCGGTGCTACACCAGGCTGAGGGGACGTATGCACATGCATACTCTCGCTGCGTGACGCGCGCAACACCTCCTCCTGGAGTCCCGATCGGATGTCCTCCTGTGCCTTCTTGATGCCTGAGACCGCCAGAGACAGGCCGTGGTATCGGGGATTCTCGTTGCTTCTCGGGTCACAGACTCGTTCCCTGAGCGCCCTTAGCTCGTCCGCGATTTCGGTCAATCGCTGCAGTGCGTACCCCTCGTCCATCGCGTCTCCTCCGCCGGTGACTCTCCAGGCACCGAGCATGGAGTACAAACTGCGGCCTCTGTCAACCGGCGACACGGCCACGACGACCCTAGCCGTGCGGTCGCAAACGGCATCGCTGCCGGCTCATGGTTGCTCTGGCCGGATCTCGACTGTTCAGCGTCGCCTCCCTTAACGGGGGAAGGATGCGGGCGCGCCCGAGAGGCCACGCCTTGACCTGCGTCACATCGCCGCGAGCCGGCTGCCTTCGAGGTGGGTAACTTCGCGAGCCGAGCGAGCGGTCCTACGTGTTCCGTCAATCCGACGGCCGACGCCCGCTCCCCACGGGTCCTGCGAGCAGATCGGATGCGCCGCGAGTCTAGATTGCTCCGGTCACGGCACCCCAAAGCGCGCCCGCGGCGGCGCCGGTCAATAGGGCCCAGGAGACGACCGCCTGTTTCATCTGCCGAAGATCCTGCTTCACCAGAGGAGTGCGCTCTACCCTCAATTCACGCCGAGCGTTCCTACGGCGTCGCATGTCTCCCTGCTCGGCGACGAGTTGATCTTCAGCCCGCAGCCAGGCGAGAGAGTCCTTTCGCGACTCGCGAAGCTCCAGCAACGCCAACCTCATCTGCAGGGCAGTACCTATCACGACCAGCAGAGCGAAGAAGGTCTTCACCGCAATAAGCATTTAGCGAGGGTGTCACCTCCTACCGACACCGCTGGGCCGCGCAGCCCGGCTACCACCTGGCGTTGACGATCGGTGACGATCTTGAAGAGGTGGGAGCCACCTGGCCGAAGGCCGATGAGCGTCCCGACGCCGCGAGGCCGCCGCCTCCGACGTGACTCACTTCGCAGCCGCGAACGGGCCACCACCCAGAGGACTTCGTCCCCGCGCTGGCTGTGAGGTGTCCAGGGACGTTGGTAAGTCGGCTGGCTGGAGGCTTACCTTCGCTCGCGACGTGGACGCGATCAAGCCAGAATGTCCTTGCACCGATGGCAGGTTGCAGTCTCTATCCATGCGACGTCACGGTGGCGTCGACCGTCGGGTGAGCGATCCAATATTTCAGCTGGCACGCGAAGCCGTGCTTGCCGCCTAATCATGGCTGTTTGTAGGATGTGCCGCTCGACCTGATTGGATTAACTGTCTGCGTGAGCCAGCAATTGGTACCCTGCAAGGACTGCAAGACCCCGGTGTCGAAGCAGGCTGGTTCCTGTCCTCAGTGCGGCCGGAATCGCCCTGGTGGTGGCACGTCGAATGGTGCCTTCCTTGTTTTCGCGGTAATCCTGATTGCTCTGGCTGCGTTTGTCATCTGGAAAGTGATGGAGGCCGCACGCGTTGTCACCGGGTGAAGTAACTACCAACGGATTTTGACCTCTTCAAGTTGGGCTGCGCTAGTAAGCCCTCGAACGTCTTCACCCAGAACCACCGTAACTGCTGCTAAACTTCTGGATTCATTTGGCAACGGCTCATAGGGACACGGGCCGAGCCGGCGCCGAAGGCGCGGTCCTTCTTGCGCACCGATCTTCGCAGTGCACTCCGTCAGACGTGGGACTCATGGACATGCGTCACACGGCCGCGTGAAGACCCATCGGGGGATCCAGAGTGGAGAGTTGTGCTCGCTCTGTTGATCAGCGATCTCGGTTACGCCTCGTCGTCGTCTTACGCTGCGGAACCCGGATCAGGTCGAGGTCGACGCCGGGACGGAGGGCAACGTAAGTGAACCCATCAGGGCCGTAGTCGACTACACGGTCACCCAGGCCGGCTTTCCAGGCAGCGAGGCGGTCCACATCATCGGCAGTCATCGAACGCCCAGCGCGTCGACGCGCCTCAGCTCGCAACATCGCGACTTGATACTGCCACCGATGCTCGCGCCGAACCGCCCACGGGATCAAGTCATCATTCCGCTCGATACGGCGATCCCAGCCTCGGCGAGCACGGAGATTGGAGAACATTGATCCCACGACATTCAGCCCGTACCGAACTCGATACTGCTCCACCATGTAGGCGTACGTGCGACCCTCGTCGAACCAACGACGCACCTCGCCTTCGTCAACGACTTTCGTAGCCGGCATTCGGCGATTATGCACGAGGGCAGGGAAGCTGGGTCGGACGCTGCCTCACGTTTGGGTCCGCTTGCACCCCAAGGAGGCCAGTGCCGCCTAACGCTCGGAAGGGTGGTCTTGCTTCCTGCTCCGGGATCGTCCTGGCCATTACGCCGCCGAAGCGAGACGCGGAAGCTCAGCCTCGACCGGCACGTTCAGGCCGGCCTCAGGGGCCTCGCGTGGGGCCTTCAACATCCCGTTGGACGCCAGTCGGACGGTGGTCGGGTTGCGTCTATCCGGCTGTGAAAGCGGCAGCGTCACTCCGCCGCGTGCCGGGCACACAGCTAGGCGTAATGCGTCGTGGATGTATCAGAGGGCTTCGCGGGTGCGTCTGCTTGTCGGGTGGCCCCCGAAGGCTGAGGTGAGGGCGAGGCGGCCTCGGACCGGGTTCGGGTCCGCAGAGCTTAGGAGGCAAGGCGTGGGAGCTGTCCGGGAGAGCGAGAACGCGGAAGCCTCGGTGGGAGCATCCAAGAGGCGAGAACAGCGGATGGCGGCCGGTTGGCTCCTGGCGCTCTTGGCCCTGATTGGGCTCACCGCAATCATCATGAGCGCGGTGCTTGCGTTTCGCACCGAGGACATCTGGTTCGACCAGTTTTGGCTTGAAGTGGCCAAAGGTGGGGTTCAGGTAGTCGCCGTTGGTGTCCTCGGGGGGGCGTTAGCGGCCACGTGGCAAATCATCTCCGGCAACC